>NZ_JAKIRP010000025.1 GCF_021646545.1 Chitinophaga filiformis
TGCAATAATCTGACGCCTAATCAGGCTCATTTAGCCAGTGGAGCATTAAAGCGAAGATGGATCGCTAAAAAGAAGGTAAAAACAACAGAAATAGCAGTGTAAAGCTTAATTTGCACATCTGTAAAGCTTAATTTGCGCATCTGTAAAGCAAATAATGAATTATTTCAATAACCTGTAAAGTCAATCCTGAAACTTCTTGCAAAAACTGTAAAGTTTTTCTGTACTAAGACAATCCTGGTTACATACCGGAAACATTCCCGTCTTGATACCGCTTTGATACCGCTAATCCTACGTTGATCCTACGTTCATGAACGTAGGATCAACGTAGGATTAGCGGTATCAAAGCGGTATCAAAGCGAACCAAAACCGGCATTCAGATGCTCAAAAAACAGGGGTTAAAATCCGTTTGAGATATGGTTGAGATTCGCTTATCCTCCCTTAATGCTCCCTTTTAAAGGGAAGATTAAGGGAGGATAAGCGAATCTCAACCATATCTCAAGTACATTCAAAGTACATTTGAAGCAGAATATACCAGGATTCCATAAAGTATAACTAAGCATTTTTCATCATCCGCAAACCCAGATTTCTGCAGTTCGTCCCCATGTTTTTGCAGTTCATGCACAGGATTTTGCAGTTTGTGGACATTCCTCAAAATCGCCTTCAAATCTTTCCTAACATTGCATCACGAAGTGCCTTAAAGTACTTCAATATGAAACACTTAAATATACGCCCAACAACCGTTCTTTGACATATAGCATCTTCTAAACAATAAAAAAAACCGCCTCATTCTTCAATGAGACGGTCTATTCTTTTTACAATTCATGCGTTTATTTCCGTTGGAACCAGGCATCAGGAACGGGCTGGATCTTACCGCCATTCACCCTGTATTCCAGCTTCAGCGTATAACCGCCACCGCCTTCAACGAACTGCAGTTCGAATGGATGGAGGCCTTTCTGCAAAGCCACCTGTCCGCTCTTCTGTACAGGTGCATGCCAGCCGTCGTTATCTACGACCTTATCCCCTTCTATCAAGAGGTTAGCGCCATCATCTGCTGTCAGGAAGAAGCTGTATATAGCTGTTTCGGGAACCTCAATATAACCGGTCAGTCGGGCGCCGAAGGCTTTACCACCTTTACCCATCCCTTCAGGAATGATCGCGTTGTTGACATTCACAACGCTATCTGCTGTTGCCGGCAGCTTAGCTGCGCTCTTATAGGAACCGTTGAAATACTGCAGCTGCAAACCGCTCTGTAAGCCGCTTACATTCGCTGGCGCGAAGAATGACTGCTGACGGTAGTTCAACGTATAAATATCGCTCATGCTGCCGGAAGGGCTGAAAGAAGCCAGTTTGATAGTACCCGGACCAGGAATGATATAAGCCTCCGGCAATGCGGGAGACTTCATTGTAGGCGCAGTACCATCGGTAGTGTAACGGATGGTAATTTCCGGCGCTGGTTTCTCCAGTTTGAGTACGGTTTTGCCTACCAGCACATTGTTGTCCGTGAAGCCGTCCAGGTCAGGCATACGGTAATGCACTTTCAGACGGTCGAGCCTTTTATACTGACTGTTTAATCTTTTCACATAGTTATCGTAATCCTGACGGTGTGTCCACAGTACTTCAGCAAGTGCTGTCATACGGGGCATGAACATGAAGTCAGCACGTTTTTCAGAAGGGATCCATTCCGTCCAGATGTTTGCCTGTGCACCGATGATCACCTTTGCCTCTTCCGGCGTCAGACCTTTAGGGATCGGATCGAAGTGGTACACATTGGAAACAGAGTTGCGGTCAGGGATACCATCGAAGTACAGCGGATTACCCGGCGTCATAATCACGGTATTACCGTTCTTCGCTGCTTTCACAGGAGCATCAGGCACCCAGCTACGCCAGTACATGAGAATAGCGGTAGGACTGATACCACCTTCCAGAATCTCATCCCAGCCGATCAGCTTCTTGCCTTTGGAATTGAAGAACTTCTCCATCCTCTTCACGAAATAGCTTTGCAGTTCTTCTACGGTCGACAGGTTATTAGCCTTCATCACTGCTTCGCAGGCAGGTGATTTTGCCCAGGTGCTCTTTTCTACTTCGTCAGCTCCCAGGTGAACATATTGTGATGGGAACAGTGCAAAGATCTCCGAGTATACATTCTCTGCAAATTCAAAAGTTGATTCATTACATGGGCAGATAGGTGTGGTGAACAAGGGGCCCCAGGTGGAACCGCCTACACAGCTCAGGTAAGGATAAGATTTGATAGCCGCCATCATATGCCCCGGCATATCAATTTCAGGGATGATGTCGATATGACGGGCTGCCGCATAGGCAATCACATCTTTCATCTGCGCCTGTGTATAGAAACCGCCATAGAGGGTTTTACCATTCTTCTGAATGATATGGGATTTGTCGATCGCCATATCCGGATTGGTTTTCGCCTTCTCCATACAAACAGAGTCCTGGTTGTTGAATTCACGCCAGGCGCCCTGTTCTGTCAGCAGCGGATATTTCTTAATCTCGATACGCCAGCCCTGATCGTCTGTCAGGTGCAGGTGGAACTTGTTCATCTTGTACAACGCCAGCAGGTCGATGAACTTCTTCAGGTAATCAACCGAAAAGAAGTGCCTGGATACATCCAGGTGCATACCACGCCAGGTATAAGAAGGATGATCGGTGATCTGTACTGCAGGTACGGTGATCTTCGCCAGTTTTCCGGCTTTAACGCCTTCGATAACGGCCGGCATCAGCTGGCGGACTGTCTGCACAGCGCGGAACATACCGGTAGGCGTCTTTGCAGAGATCACCAGTTGCTGTGGCGTTACATCCAGGATGTAATCCTCTTCACCTGTCAGTTGATCATTTTGCTTCAGCACGATAGTACCTGTACCCGCTTTAGCGGCAACAGGCAATGTCTTTCCCAGTCCCTGTTTTACCAGCGCCTGCAACTGTGCAGCTTCATTACTGAAAAAAGTTTTGTTGGCGGGTAATACCAGTTTGGTATTGGCGGTGATCACAAAATCTCCCTGCCTGGCCACCAGCTCCTGCGGATAGGGCACCAAAGCATAACGTGCAGGGTCTGCCTCCTGCGCCCGGGCAACAGATACGCCCAATAGTGCGCTGAGTGCCACGACGCCTGTAAGCCTGAATGATTTGAACATAATAAATTCTTTAAGCATGATAAGGAAGCAGGCAAAATAACAAGAGTCTTAACAGCAAACTAATACCATATTGCTCATTACTGCGGCAATATTGACGCCTCTGGCTGCCAGTTCTCGATCTTCAGCAGGCGGAAAAACTCCGTTTCTTCCATTTCCCTTACACCTCCCGGTGGAAGGTCACCCAGCTCCAGGTCCTCAATAGAAACACGTATCAGGCGGTCGCAATGGTGCCTGATGGCTGACGTCATCTTCCGTACCTGGTGATACTTGCCCTCGGTGAGTGTGATCAGCAGCCAGGAATGCGGCAGGAACTCCTTCAGCGGATATTGCTCCCTTGGTTTGATATACGCCGGCTTTTCTACAATCTCTGCCTGACAGGGAGTGGTTATCCAGTCTACACCTCCCTTGATGCGGATGCTTACACCCTGCTGCAATTGTTGTATTGTTTCCTGGCTCACGATGTTCTTTACCATGACCAGGTAAGTCCTTTTATGCGGTTGCTCACTTTCAAATAACAGGCGGGTGACTTTTTTGTTGGTAGTGAGAATGAGCAATCCTTCGGAATGGTTGTCCAGTCTTCCAACGGCATGCGTGCCTTCGGGGAAATCGAAGTCAAGATCGCCCAGCAGCCTGACCTTATCGGGGCTGATGAACTGGGAGACCATGTTGTATGGCTTATTGATGATAAAATAACGATGACCGCTGTTACTCATTTTTTATTTATTTCAGATAAAATCTGATCAATTCTGATTAATATATTTCCATTAGGCTGGCATAACTATCTATAATTTTAGCCATTGCCAAAATCGTCTTCATTGTATGAAATTATTTGCTTTCATTTTCGCAGCGTTCGCTGGTTGCAGCATAATGGCACAGGCCCAGTTAAAGAAGGACTATCCCATACAGCCTGTTGCCTTTACCCAGGTGCATGTGACCGACAACTTCTGGGCGCCAAAAATACGGGTTAATGCCGATGTCACAATACCCTATACGTTGGAACAATGCAAGCGCACCGGCAGGATCGATAATTTCAAACGGGCGGCACACGTATTACCGGCCGATACAATGACCGAATATACTTTCGACGATACTGACCTCTACAAGGTAATAGAAGGCGCCTCTTACGGCCTTCAAATGAAGAAAAACCCGGACCTCGAACGCTACCTGGATACCCTGATCGCTATTATCGGCGCGGCCCAGGAGAAAGACGGTTACTTATATACCTTCCGTACCATGAATGCCCCTAAACCACACCCCTGGATAGGGACCAGAAGGTGGGTGGAAGAAGAAGACCTCAGCCATGAACTCTATAATTCCGGTCACCTGTTTGAAGCGGCGGTAGCTCATTACCAGGCCACAGGCAAAAGGAACCTGCTGGATATTGCCATCAAAAATGCAGACCTCCTGGTAAAGACATTCGGTTTCGGAAAAGAAGAACGTTTTCCCGGTCACCAGATCGTGGAAACAGGACTGACAAAGATGTACCGGGTAACTGGCAACAAATCTTATCTGGACCTGGCAAAGTTCTTCCTGGATGTACGCGGGCCCGGCAAAAAATACAGTGGTGAATACAACCAGTCGTACAAAAAAGTGGTTGATCAGCACGAAGCCGTAGGCCATGCGGTGCGGGCCACCTACATGTACACCGGTATGGCAGACGTAGCGGCCCTGACAGGCGACGAACAGTACCTTCATGCCATTGACGATATCTGGCATGATGTGGTGGAAAAGAAACTGTACATCACCGGTGGTATTGGCGCTACCGGCAACGGCGAGGCTTTTGGTAAACCCTACGAATTGCCAAATATGTCTGCCTATGCGGAGACCTGCGCGGCGATCGCCAATGTGTATTGGAACAGCAGGATGTTCCTGTTGCACGGCGATGCGAAATATATAGACATCCTGGAGCGGACCCTGTACAACGGACTATTATCAGGCGTATCGCTGAGTGGGGACCGGTTCTTTTACCCTAATCCCCTGGCTTCTATGGGTCAGCACCAGCGCAGTGCCTGGTTCGGATGCGCCTGTTGTATCTCCAATATGACACGCTTCCTGCCGTCAATGCCGGGTTACATCTATGCACAGGATAAGAATGATCTCTATATAAACCTGTTTGCCGGGAACACAGCCGATATTCAACTGCCGGCCGGAAAAGTGACTATCACACAGCAAACAAATTATCCCTGGGATGGAAAACTGGGCATCACTGTTAAACCAGCCCGTACTACCGCTTTTGCGCTGCATATCCGGATACCGGAATGGGCAAAAGGTAAGCCTGTACCGGGAAGTCTTTATTTTGATGCAGACAGCTCCGCTAAAAAGCCGATCGATATCCTCCTGAATGGTAAATCCGTAAAATATGAGATGGTCAAAGGTTACGCTGTTATACAACGTAACTGGAAGGCGGGCGACAATATCAGCCTGGAATTCCCTATGGAGGTACAGAAAGTACTGGCCAATAGCGCCGTGAAGAGCGATACCAGCCGCTTTGCCCTGGAACGCGGTCCGCTGATGTACTGCCTGGAAGGCCCGGACAATAAAGACGCTGCCGTACAGAATATTGTAGTCGACAAAAACGCCGCTGTCAACGCTGTATATAAACCTGATCTGCTCAATGGTGTGACCGTTCTGGAAATGCAGGGCACATCCACCAGCAGGCAACTGAATTCCGACCAGTTGATCAGTTCAACACAGACAGTGACCGCCATCCCTTATTACTCCTGGGCTAACCGTGGTGCTTCGGAGATGACGGTATGGATACCTTACGAAGCTTCTGCTGCACGGCCTAAACCTGCTCCGACCATTGCTTCCAAAAGTAAGGTCAGCGCTTCCGTGGCAAATAAGCGGATGTACATTGCCCTGAATGATCAGTACCAGCCACTGGATTCACACGATAATAATTCCATGTACCTCCACTGGTGGCCTAAACACAATACGCTGGAATGGGTGCAATATGATTTTGACCAGGAATATACCGTGTCTGAGTCGCAGGTGTACTGGTATGATGACAGTCCTTTTGGCGGTTGCCGTATCCCGGCTTCCTGGCGTATCCTGTACAAACAGGGCGACCAATGGGTACCGGTGAAGAACGTTAGCCCCTACACGGTTACAAAAGATAAATATGACAGTGTGCGCTTTGAGCCGGTGAAAACCAAAGCCCTGAAGCTCGAAGTGCAGTTACCTGCAGAAAATGCATCAGGCATTCATGAATGGATTGTTAAATGACTAAAATTTTTAGCTAATATTGCAGTGCTATGTCACTGCAAATTACATCACTCAATTCGGGCAGCAACGGAAACTGTTATTATATCGGGAATGCAAGAGAAGCTGTCCTGATAGATGCAGGCATCTCCTGCAGGGAAACGGAAAGACGGATGAAACGCCTGGGATTGCGTATGGACAGTGTCAAAGCGATCTTCATCTCACATGAACATTCTGACCACATCCGGGGACTGGAAGTCTTGTCGAGAAAGTATAGCCTTCCGGTGTATATCACGGAAAACACCATGCAACATGGTAACCTGAACCTGGATGCCTTGCACGTGCGAAGATTCGATGAATATGCGCCTATCGCAGTAGGAGATCTCAGCGTAACCGCATTCCCTAAGTTTCATGACGCCATAGAGCCCCGCAGCTTTATGATCAGCTGTCAGGATGTAAGAATAGGCGTGTTTACAGATATCGGCGCTCCCTGCGATCATCTGATCAGGCACTTTCAGCAATGCCATGCCGCTTTCCTGGAAGCCAACTATGATGAACAGATGCTGGAAAAAGGCCGGTATCCTTTCTATCTGAAAAGACGCATCCGTGGCGGCAAAGGCCACCTGTCCAATACACAGGCACTGGAATTGTTCAAAGCGCATAAGCCTCCCTACATGAGCCATCTGCTCTTATCGCACCTTTCCAGAGATAATAATAATCCTGAGCTGGTACTCGAACTCTTCCGCCCACATGCAGGACGGACACAGGTAGTGGTAGCCTCCCGCGATGTGGAAACGGCTGTTTATCATATAAATGCAACTCATCAACCCGCTGTTCCTAAAATAGAATATGTACAGGGACAACTCGCTTTCTAACATATATCATATCTTCAACTAACGATTGTCATATTTCAGCACCGACAGCCTGGATAATTTTGTAGTATCATTTAAACATTATACTATGATCAACATGCCATATATCACAGCTGCAGAAGCTGTAAAATGTGTTCAATCCGGTAACCGTGTATTTATTCATGGTAGCGCTGCTACTCCCGTTCACGTTCTCAGGGCCTTACAGAACAGGCATGCAGAACTGAAAGATGTGGAGCTGGTAAGCATTACCACATTGGGAGATGTTGATTTTGATAATCCATTATATCGGGAGAGTTTCTTTGTCAATTCACTATTTGTTTCTGCTGCCAACCGGTCTGTAGTGAACAGTGATGACGGAGATTATGTACCCGTGTTCCTCAGCCAGATCCCGCAATTGTTCAAAAGAAATATCCTGCCACTTGATGTGGCCATCGTGCAGGTTTCTCCGCCTGATGATCATGGTTACTGTTCACTCGGTACTTCTGTTGACATTGCCCGCGCAGCGGTAGACACGGCTAAATATGTGATTGCACAGGTCAATCCGCTGATGCCGCGTACACACGGACAGGGCTTTATCCATATGTCTAAATTCCATGCTGCCGTATGGCAGAAAGCCATACTTCCGGAGATAGATTACTCTATGCAATCAGGCGCCATTACTGAAAAAATAGGCCATAACATCGCGCAGCTGGTGGAAGACGGCGCTACGCTGCAATTGGGTATTGGCGGTATTCCGGATCAGGTGTTGAAGAACCTGACCAACCACAAAAATCTTGGTTTACATACTGAAATGTTGTCTGACGGTGTAATACCGCTGATCGAAAGTGGCGTGATCAATAACAGTCAGAAGAAGCTGAACACCGGTAAATCAGTGACCTCCTTTATGGTGGGTACGCGTAAGTTGTATGATTTTGTAAATGATAATCCGGCCATACGGGTAATGGACATCAGTTATGTGAATGATACTTCTATCATCAGACAAAATCAGAAGGTTACGGCCATCAACAGTGCGATTGAGATAGACCTGACCGGCCAGGTGTGTGCGGATTCTATTGGTACTTTTCAGTATTCCGGTATCGGCGGACAAATGGACTTTATCAGAGGGGCGTCCCTGTCAGAGGGAGGTAAACCCATCATTGCCCTGCCCTCCGTTACGAATAAGGGCATTTCCCGCATCGTGCCATTCCTGAAAGAAGGCGCGGGTGTGGTTACCACGAGAGGGCATGTACATTGGGTGATCACCGAATATGGCATGACAGACCTCTTCGGGAAAAGCCTGAAACAACGCGCAAAAGCGTTGATAGAAATTGCCCATCCGGATCACAGAGAAGAACTGGAACGGGCTTATTTCGACCGTTTCATTAAAAACAAAACAGTAGTCCCGGCATTGATATAATAGTGTTAAAGATGGCTCAGTGCATCCTGTAGGTCTAACTGATTTACGGGATGCATGATCCTTTTACGGTGGGCGCGTCCCCAGTTGGCCATTTCATCTATGATGGTTTCCAGCGTCTTTCCATATGGCGTCAGCTCATATTCTACTGTCACCGGTTTAGTATCGTAAACAGTCCTTTTCACCAGTTCATTCAGTTCCAGCTCCCGCAATTCTTTGGAGAGCATTTTCGAACCTACCCCTTCCACTTCACGCTGTAACTCCATAAAACGCTTTTTTCCAAAGCGCAGAGAGCCGATGATGGCGATCTTCCACTTTCCATTTAACACGTCCAGGGTGTCATGGATGGCACGCAGATGCTCTGTACATGCTTCAGATTTCTCAGATGTTGCTGTTTTCTTGCTCATAATCAGTATAGTTTCCCTAGAGAAACCACTTTCTTCCAGGATACCACTTTCGAAAGTAAAGCATCTTTCGGAACTTTACAAATCAAACGAGCACTATTATGAGTATTACTAATAAGATGAAAGTAGAGATCTGGTCGGATATTATGTGCCCATGGTGTTATATCGGTAAGAGGAGATTTGAGGCTGCCATGGCCCGGTTTCCCGATGCCGGCGCTGTGGAGATCGAATGGCACAGTTTTCAGCTGGACCCGACCATACAGTCTGGCCATGGGGATAATCTGTATACCTATCTGTCGAAAAGAAAGGGCATTCCCTATGAGCAGGCAGAACAGATGAATAACCAGGTGACGGCCTTGGCAGATACCCTGGGATTGACCTATAACCTGGACCAGGCAGTGGTAGCCAATTCATTTGACGCGCACCGTCTGATCCAGCTGGCTAAAAAGCACCGTCTGGGAGATGCGGCTGAAGAGCGCCTTTTCAGGGCCTATTTCACCGAAGGAAAGGATTTCAGTGATCCGGCTACCCTGGTGGCCCTGGGTAAGGAGATCGGACTGGAGGAAAGTGTTTTACAGGAACTGGTGAACGGTCAGGCATATGCCGGTGAAGTGCGTCAGGACATTGCCGAAGCAGAAGCCCTGGGTATCAGGGGTGTTCCTTTCTTTGTATTTGACCGCAAATACGGTGTATCCGGCGCCCAGGCATCCGAAACCTTCCTGGAAGTGCTGAATAAGTCTGTCGGGGAATGGAAACAAACGCAGCCTGCCGGTCTGGATATAATTGAAGGACAATCTTGTGGTCCTGACGGAAACTGCTGACATACTGTTGTCATCTTCGTATCTTTCCTTTGTACTGTTAACTTAAACAGCGCTACGAATGACAGCAAAAGACCTCCTTCAGCAAAGACTGGCCAACCAGCAATTGATACATCCCGCCTTTGGTTCCGCACCTGAACTTGTACACTGGTGCGGGGCCGTGCAGGCACAGGACTATGAAATGTCTAAATGGGCAGTAGGTATGCGCCTGCCCGCGGCTACAACGGAACAGATAGAAGCTTCCATTAGCAAGGGGGAACTTGTTCGCACCCACGTTTTACGCCCCACCTGGCACCTTGTACATCCACAAGACATCCGCTGGATGATGACACTGACAGGGCCTCAGATAGCGCAGGCCATGGGCACTTATACCCGGAAACTTGAGCTCGACGACACCGTCTTCCGGAAAAGTAATAAAGCGTTCGAAAAAGCCCTCAGAGACGGCAAACAACTGACCCGGCCCGAACTGACGGAGATAATGGAGAAAGCGAAGATCCCCACCAATGAGCTCCGGATGAATTTCCTGCTTATAAAAGCGGAACTGGATATGGTGATCTGTAATGGAGGAAAACGGGATAAGCAGATCACATATGCCCTGTTTGACGAACGTGTGCCTGCTACAAAACCATTGACAAAAGAAGAATCCCTCGCGACATTGGCGCTCCGCTATTTCAAGAGCCATGGTCCTGCTACCCTCAAAGATTTCACCGGCTGGAGCGGCTTACCGATTACGGCTGCAAGACAGGGGCTCAACCTGGTGAAAGATCAGCTGACTAAGCATATCGTTTACGACCTCGAATACTGGGGACCAGCGCACGTACCGGATATTAAAACGACTGATCAGCAGGTCCAGCTGCTACCGAATTACGATGAATATCTCGTTGCCTATAAGGACCGGGATATCATCTACGACGGACAGCATGACGATCACCTGAGCAGGGAAGGCAATCCGCTGTTCAATAACATCATCCTCATCAAAGGACAGATTGCAGGGGTATGGAAACGTACTATCAAAAAGAAGGAAATCGTAATGGATCTGCAGACATTCACCCCACTCAATAAAACGGAGCAGGCTAAACTGGATAAGGCAGTTGCAAAATATAAGCAATTCATCCACTTACAATAATATGCGTTAAATTGGGTACATGTTTACCCGTTTGATCAAACTACTACCTGCTGCTGTCATCATCTGCAGTTCCCACTTCGTATCAGCGCAACGCGGTGATTCTCTGAAGGCTGACCTGCAGCTGCTGAAAACGAAACTGGAGACGATCCATCCGGCGTTATATGCATATACTTCACAAACACGGATGGAACAGCTGTTTGACAGTTGTTACAAAGAGCTGAACGACTATACGGACGACAGGCAGTTTTATGGCGTTATCAAGGTCATGTTAAGCGCTGTAAAGGATGGTCATCTGTCGTCAAGCCCTTCGCCCGGCTTTGCCCGGTTCATTCATACTGAAAACCGCTATTTGCCGCTGATGACCTATTTTAAAGGCGACAGCATCTTCATCGTTAACAGTATCGACAATAAGATACCTGCCGGCAGTCGTTTGATCCGTATTAACTCTCACCCTGCTGATGCGATGCGGCAAAAGATGTACGACTACCTGATGTCGGACGGGTACAGTACGAGTAAGAAAGCGCTGATCCTAAACCAGATCTTTTATTTCTACTATTATCTAGCCTACGGCTATTCGTCAGGATTTACCGTGGAGTATACCGCTCCCTCCGGGGAATATTCAACTGTGGCGCTGCCGGCAACCGAAGAAAAAGTCATCAATACGCTGAAGGTGAAGGAAGAAGAAAAGCCTTTGTTGTCCGCTACTTTTACGGAAGACAATATCTGTATACTTAGTATCAGGACCTTTGGTGCGGATGATCTTGCGGAAGCGAAGCTGGATTATCCTGCTTTTCTTGAAAAGACTTTCATGAGAATAAAAAATGACCGGGTGCAAAAACTGATTATCGACCTGCGTGATAATGGTGGTGGCAGAGACGGATATGGTGTGATGTTGTATTCCTATCTCACGAAACAGGCATTCCCATACTACAGCTACCTGGAAAAGAACAAAAAGAAGTTGTCAGGCAAACCGGGACTGGGCAAACAACAACCTGCAGCAATATCTTACAGCGGGGCTGTGTGGGTATTGACTGGTGGCAATACCTTTTCTGCGGCAGCGGAATTTTGTGCTGTTGCCTATAGTAATCACAGAGGTACGTTCATCGGTGAGGAAACCGGCGGAGGCTATGAAGGGAATCACTCCGGACAACTGATAAGCGTCGAATTACCGTCCAGTAAAGCTAATGTCTGGATACCGACTACCAAATATGTCATGAATGTGATTCCCGCAAAATATCCTGGTCGTGGCATTATCCCGCATCTGCAGGTACAGCCTTCTGCAGGGGAATACCTGCGCCATGAAGACACGGTACTGGAGAAGGCCCTGTCAGAAGCCCGTTCCCGTTAGTAAGCACTAGTGCTCGTCTTCTTCTCCTGTGTTCTTTAATTTGGAGAATAATGCAAAGGCGCCTTTTACAACCACATCCGCCCCCTTAATATCAAAGCCGGGAGGCATGATCACTTCTGTATAGCCCAATTCACTGTTCCCTTTTTCAATGGGTAACATCTCATAGAGATAATTCCCTTCTGCACCCGCTTCACGGCCTTTCGCGATGAAGATACAAGGCTTGCCTTCGAACTGGATGATTGCCTCATCCGGTAAGGCATTCACCATGGCATTGCCTGTCTCGATCCAGGCAGTCAGGTACATGCCGGGCAAGAGTTCCCGGTCTTCATTGTCCAGGTGACAGTGTACCTGCACGGTACGCTCATTGCTGATCGCGCGACCGATGAGATGCACCCTTGCAGTGCGTTGTGTGGTTTCATTTGCCAGTGTGAAACGGACACGCTGTTCCAGTTTCAGCTTGGGAATGTCCTTTTCAAAGACGGTCAGTTCCGCATGCAGGTGTTCTGTATTGACAATTTCAAATAGTTTGTCGGCCGGATTCACATAAGCACCGATGTTTGTATTCACGGCCGTTACATAACCTGTAATGGGGCTATATAACTGGATCGTGCTCTGGATATTTCCTGCATCCAGCCCTGCCAGGTCTATATTAAGCAGCTTCAGTTTTTCCTGCAATCCTTTGATGCGTGCGGCATTGGAAAGATAGTTGGCCTTCGCCTGCTGGAACACTTTCTGTGCATTGACGTTTTCTTTGGCGAGGGCTTCCTGCCGCTGGTATTCTGCCAGCAGGTATTCCTGCTGTCCTTTATTCTCCAGGTAGTCCTGCTGTAACTGGATGAGATCCGGATGTTGCAGGGAAACTACTACCTGTCCTTTGCGGATAAAGGTGCCCTGCAATAATTCTGTGTTCTTAACAAACGCGCCGAATGGCGCAGAAATGGTGATCATACTCTGCGGAGGCACATCCAGTTTACCGTTAGCGCGAATGTTGCTGCTGATCTGTTTGGGCTCTATCTTACCCGTTTTCACACCAACGGTGGCATACTGCGCAGGTGTTAGTTCTGCTATCATTCCTTCAGCAGCGGCATGTTGTTCTTCCTGCTCCGCTTTTTCCGTTTTATTGCCGCAGGCAGTTAAAGAAATGATAAGGGTACTATATATAAGATACTTCATGATTTCTGTTGATTATTGTTGTACGTTCAGCATTTGTAAGGACAATACCGCATTGTTATAGTCACGGATGGTTTTCAGGTAGGCTTCGCGGATGTTGAATACTTCCTGCAGACTTAAGAGATAAGTGGTATATCCTACATCTCCTTTTTCATATCCCAGCAATGCCTGCTTTTCGATGAGCATCGCATTGGGTATGGCCGTTTCCCGGTAATAATCCAGGCTGCTCTTATAACGGGAGAACTGCGCAACGGCCTGCTGCCACCTGCTTTTCAGTTCAACATTTGACTGCTGATAGTTGAGGTCTGCCTGTACCCTGCGTTGCTCAGCCGCCCTCACTCTTGCACGGAAGGGGCCCAGCCATAAAGGAATGGAAACACCGGCATGCCATCCCTGGAAACGATCGCCGCCTTTGGCAATAGCCGTCCCTGCGCTGTTGAGTGGAGTGCCCGTTAGCGACTGATTAAAATAGCCAAGGGAGAGATCAGGTAATAACGCATTTGCTTCCAGTTTCCTCTCTTTCTCCTGTATGACCACCTGCTGTTGTTGCCATTGTAATGCAGGATAATGCTGTAGCTGGGCCGAGTCGCCGACAGCTCCCGCAGGCAAAGGCTCTAACGTTTGTTTCGCGATAACTAATGGAGTGGTACTACCGGACAATCCCTGTAGTCCTGCCAGTAATAGCTGTTCCTCATTAAGACTCTGCCTCTTGAGATGTTGTATCTCCGCCAGTCTTGTCTCTGCGGAAGTCTTTTCCAATAGTCCTGATTCGCCCGTTCTGAATTTCAGGTCAGCGGCTTTCACGAAACGTTGATAGATACTATCCTGCTGCTCCAGTAGCTGCCGGTATGCATACAGGTACTGTAGCTGATACCAGCCTTGTTTTACCTGGAATATTAGTTCATGTTTAGTGGCAGCCTGTTGCAGTCTGCTACCCTGCAGCTGAGCATCGTATAGCGATGCTTTTGCCCCAAATACAGAAGGGAAAGGGATCTTCTGGGTGACCGTAATATTGTTATCGCTTTTGACATAGCTGTTATACTGGCCGTACTGCAGGCCGATGTCTGTTTTAGGCAATTCTCCCGCCGTACGTTTGAGTTGTCTGTAATAGTCCACACCAGCTCCAGCGGCCTGCAGGCCTCTATTCTGCTGTAGTGTAAGCTGTATCAGTCCGTCCAGTGTGAGCGGCTGCTGTGCATGTGAGAGCAAGGGAACACCTGTCAGCAGCAACAGGATCATTACTGTTTTACGCATGTTTCCGGCGCCTTTTATTTTTTCAGATAAGATATACAGGCAGGGCAATACAAATAAGGTAAGCAGCGTAGCGCTTATCAGTCCGCCGATAACCACTGTAGCCAGCGGCTTCTGTACTTCCGCACCACTGCCCTGCGACAATGCCATGGGCAGGAAGCCCAGGGAAGCAACTGTAGCTGTCATGATCACAGGGCGCAGACGGGTGCCTGTGCCCCGCATGACTATCTCCCGCAGATCAGTTAATCCTTCTTTACGCAGGCGGTTAAACTCAGCAATGAGCACAATACCATTCAGCACGGCCACACCGAAGAGCGCTATAAAACCGACAGCGGCTGAAATGCTGAACGCCATCCCCCGCAACCATAAAGCAACAATGCCGCCCACTGCCGATAAGGGAATGGCTGTGTAAATGAGCAGGCCCTGCTTAACAGAACCAAAAGAGAAATACAGCAGAATGAATATCAGCAGTAAGGCTACCGGCACAGCTACTTTCAGGCGTGATCTGGCTTGTTGCAGATTTTCAAAGGAGCCACCATATGTTACATAATAGCCGGGAGACATTTTTACTTTCTGACCTACTTTTTGCTGCAGCTCATTCACGATGCTCTCGACGTCTCTGCCACGTACATTGAAACCCACGGTGATACGCCGTTTGGCATCATCGCGCTGGATCTGGTTGGGGCCTACTTTGAGGCTGACATCAGCCACCTGGTTCAAAGGTACCTGATTGCCATTGGGAGCTGTGACGTATAAGGATGATACATCTTCCAGGCCAGCCCTGTTCTGTTTATCCAGGCGCACCACCAGGTCAAATCTTTTCTCTCCTTCATAAACGACACCTGCACGTTGACCAGCGAAGGCGGTATTGATAACCGTATTAATATCTTCTATATTCAGACCAAAGCGGGCGATCTGGTCACGGTGATATTGCACGACGATCTGCGGCAGGCCGGACGACTGCTCTACATAAAGGTCTGTGGCGCCGCGTATGCCACTTACTACGTTACCTACCTTATGGGCATAGGTAGCAAGCCTGTCCAGGTCTTCTCCGTAAATTTTTACCACCACATCCTGCCGGGCGCCGGTCATGAGTTCATTGAAACGCATCTGTATCGGCTGTTGAAAGCCAAAGCTGACACCGGGGATTGCCTCTAAGGCCTCGGTCATCTTATCAGCCAGTTCGTCTCTGTTCTCTGCTTTGGTCCACTCAGAACGCTCTGTCAGGGTAATGATCAGGTCACATGCTTCTACCGGCATTGGGTCCGTAGGAATCTCACTGCTCCCTACCTTACCCACCACTTCTTTTACTTCATCGGGGAACTGTTTCAGGAGAATATCTGCCGCCTTACCGGCAACATCTATTGTTTCATAAAGGCTGCTGCCCGTCAGCAATCTAGTCTCCACGGCGAAATCACCTTCATCCAGAGAAGGAATAAATTCCGCTCCTAACCGGGTGAAGAGCAACAGACTGGCGGCAAACAAAAGGATTGATATTACGATGACGGTCCGTTTGAAACGTAATACAAATGTTAAGGCCCTGGCATAAATGCGATGGAAATAATCCATGATCCTGTCAGACAGGGTACGTTTATGCACTGCCTTTTTACTTAAGAACAATGCACTGGCCATGGGCACGTAGGTCAATGAGAGAATGAAGGCCCCTAAGATGGCAAAAGAAACCGTCTGCGCCATGGGACGAAACATCTTTCCTTCCACACCTGAAAGCGCCAGAATTGGCAGATAAACGATTAATATGATGATCTCTCCGAAAGCGGCGGATGTTCTGATACGGCTGGCAGCTGTATAGACTTCGTCATCCATTTCGGCCTGCGTGAATGCAAGACCTGATTTCCGCAATCCCAGGTGGTGCATAGTAGCTTCCACGATGATCACTGTACCATCCACGATGAGCCCGAAGTCGATAGCCCCGAGGCTCATAAGGTTGCCAGATACATTGAAGAGCTGCATCATACAGATAGCAAACAACATGGCAAGGGGAATAACGGAAGCTACGATCAGACCCGCCCTCAGGTTACCCAATAGCAATACCAGCACAAAGATGACGATCAGCGCACCTTCAGCCAGGTTACGTACAACGGTTTCCACAGCATTGTTCACCAGTTTGGTCCTGTCCAGGAAAGGTTCTATCAGCACTCCTTCCGGTAAGGTCTTCTCTATCTGTTTAATCCTTTCCTTTACGTTCCTGATCACGGCCGAGGAGTTGGCCCCTTTCAGCATCAGTACGATGGCTCCTACCCTTTCGCCTTCCGTGTTGCGCGTCATAGCACCATAGCGGATAGCGTGTCCGTAACCTACTTTTCCTACATTATCGATCAACACGGGGATGCCGCTACTGTGGGTTTTCACCACTACATTCCCGATATCTTCAAGGCTGCCTATGAGTCCTTCGCTACGGATGAACCAGGCATTGGGTCTTTTATCAATGTAAGCACCGCCGGTATTCTGATTGTTCTTTGCCAGGGCATTGAACACATCAGTGATGCTGAGGTCCATGCTACGCAGCTTTTCAGGGTCAAGCGCGATCTCATATTGTTTGAGATAACCACCGAAGCTACTCACATCCGCCACGCCGGGTACGCCCAGCAATTGCCGGCGGATGATCCAGTCCTGTATACTGCGCAGCTCCATGGCATTGTATTTCTTCTCGTAGCCTGGCTTGGTATGGACAACGTACTGGTAAATTTCTCCCAGTCCTGTGGTAACGGGCGCCAGTTCGGGATTACCTACGCCTGCAGGTATTTGTTCTTTGATGGTGGTCAGTCGTTCACTAACCTGCTGCCGGGCCCAGTAAACATCTACATTCTCCTGAAAAACTACGGTGACTACACTGAGTCCGAAGCGGGAAAACGAACGGACCTCCGTAATGCCGGGAATGGTAGCAACGGATTGTTCCACCGGGAAAGTAACCAGTCGTTCAATGTCCTGTGCAGCCTGTGAAGGTGCAGTGGTGATAATCTGCACCTGGTTGTTGGTAATGTCGGGCAATGCGTCTATAGGCAATTTCGTGAGGGCGTAAATACCCCACGCAATCAGCCCGACAACAAAGAGTATAACGATCAGTTTATTCCGTACGGAAAAACCGATGATCTTATCGAGCATGGATATAGTTTAAATGAATGAATTAAAGGGATAATATGGACCTATTATGCCCTCGGCGGGTTCCAGCATTTCGCTGTATAACCGGGAAGAGAGATGACCCGGTATTCTGTATAATGGGTGTAAATAATATTCGTAACGGGTTCTATCTGTACTGTCTTTTCCAGTACTACCGGCACAGAGCAGTTATGACAGCTGAAGAAAGGAGAGCAGATACCTTGTGGTGCATCATGCCTGTCGCCTTCGCAATTATCGAAATTGCAACAGGGGATGACTGCCATCAGCAGCACATAGATCGATATGATCAATGTAATTACTTTCATAATGCCGGGTCAAATATAGGTCAATCATCAGATTTAATTGTAATGAAAGATTGCAACACTGTTGTCGACAGGAAGGAAAGGCGCACAGATGTTGCTGTCTGACAGCCATCTATGGCCTTTCTGTTCATTTTACCAGGTGCAGTACGGCCCACAGGGCCGCACCGGAAATGGCTACCCATAAAAGCACCCCTTGTATTAATGGTCTTACACCTACGCCTTTCAGCACCGCCCGGGACAATCCTGCACCGATCAGGAACAGCGTAAGGGTCAGGCCGGTCTTTGCTACCTGTACGATCACATCGCTGACAGGCTGCATCGGTACATACGTATGTACGATCATGGCAAGCACAAACAAGCCTATAAAGTAGGGCACTTTCATCTTCTGTTTGCCTGCGTTGAAGCAAAATGCCGTCAACAATGCAACCGGGATGATCCACAGTGCACGCGCCAGTTTAACGGTAGTTGCTATTTCGAGTGCTTCAGAGCCGTATTTACTGGCAGCACCTACAACAGAGCTGGTGTCGTGAATAGCAATGGCGCTCCACAGGCCGAATTGCGTCTGCGTCATATGCAGCAGGTGGCCAATAAAGGGAAACAGGAAGAGCGCTGCCGAGTTCAGGATAAAAACTGTCCCCAATGCTACTGACAGTTGTTTTTCTTCCGCCCTGATAACCGGGGAGATCGCAGCAATAGCGCTGCCACCACAGATGGCAGTACCACAGGAGATGAGGTGTGAAGTCTTACTTTCTATCTTCAGCAATTTTCCTGTAACGTAGCCGATTAACAGCGTGCCGGTGATGGAAGCCACGGTAAACAAAAAGCCTTCGCTACCGACCTTCACGGCACTGTGGATGTTCATGCCAAAGCCCAGTCCTACGACGGACACCTGCAACAATATATGTGTAGCCTTATGATTCAGATGAAGGAAGGGATGACCTATAAACTGAGCGATGACAAGCCCTATTACCAACGCCACAGGTGGAGATACCCAGGGCGTGAGGCAGGCAGTAAGCGCTAATACGAATATCACTTCGCGTGTAGTGATACTTCTGTCCAGGAAGTTCTTCTTTATTATCTCTTCCTGAAGTGTTTTTCCATTGTGCAATATTGTACTCATATACCGATCTTTTGATGGCACAAAGTTGCGTCACATCTTGTGCGAAAGGAAATCACCATTCGTAATATCCAATAACCTGAGGTTATGCATTCAGGGTCCTGAAAGTTATCCCACCAGTCGCCAGCAAAAGATTTATTTGGTTAATAATACCGATTGGTATATTTTTACATCGTCTTAATGAACGCAATATGAGTAAGGCAGAAAGAACGAAAGAGTTTATAGTGGAGAAAACGGCCCCCATCTTCAATAAGAAGGGATTTGCCGGTACTTCTCTTTCTGACATGACGGAGGCGACTGGTCTTACGAAAGGCAGCATTTATGGCAATTTTGCCAATAAAGACGAAGTGGCCCTGGCCTCATTTGATTACAATCTCCGGAAGCTGAGAACATATGTTTATGCAGAGGAGGAAAAGGCTAAAACCATCAAGGAAAAGCTGATGGTGCGCACCATGCTCTTTGGAAAAGAGCGTCCCCTGGCTTACCCAGAAGGTGGTTGTCCGCTGATAAACACTGGTCCGGAAGCCGACGATACGCATCCGGCCCTGAAGGCAAGAGTGGCAGACGCGATTGAAAACTGGAAGGACAGGACTGTCAGCATGATAGAAGAAGGGATCAGGAACAAAGAGATCTCTCCGGATACAAACCCCGAGCAGGCGGCGCTGACACTGATCTCTATGATCCAGGGGGCGATATTCGTTGCCAGGACCACCAGCAAACTGGAATACGGCAGAAGTGTCATGGAGGTGGCCAGAAAATATATAACATCACTCTGACTATTTTTTTAACTATAAATATACCAATCGGTATAATTCACAAAGCGTAAACAAAACATCATGAAAACGAGCAACAATACTGTCCTGATAACGGGCGGTGGAGCAGGTATTGGCTTTCAGACAGCCAAACTATTATCTGAAAAAGGCAATCATGTCATCATTACCGGCAGAAATGCAGGCACGCTGGAAAAAGCAGCCGCACAGCTGAAAAATGTAACGGCTATAGTATCTGATGTATCAAAAGAAGAAGATGTAAACGCGTTGGTAAAAAGACTTCAGGCAGAATTTCCAGCTTTAAACATTGTGATCAACAATGCTGCAGCAGCGGAAGTATACAAACTGGAAGCCGGTGTAAATGCTTATGCTAAAGCGTCTCATGAAATTCACACCAATTTCCTCTCCGTAATAAGGCTGAATGAATTATTGCTGCCATTACTGGAAAAACAAGCGGAATCGGCTATTGTAAATGTTTCTTCCATCGTGGCTATCTCTCCCGGAGCCCGACTCCCGGGTTATGCCGCCAGTAAAGCAGCTTTGCATTCTTATACTCAGGTACTGAGACATACATTATCTGCCACCAATGTGAAAGTATTTGAGCTGATGCCGCCTCTTGTCAATACAGAGTTTTCAAAAGAGATCGGTGGCGAAAATGGTATGCCTCCTGCAGCGGTAGCAGCAGCATTCGTGGAAGCACTCGCTACAGACAACTACGAAATACATGTAGGCAATACTGCTGATTTCTATAAATTGTTCCTTTCCTCTCCTGCAGAGGCTTTCAAAGTCTTAAACACCAGAGAATAATTCCCTGCTTTTTTTGACAGTTATTATACCGATTGGTATAATAACTGTCACTATACAACTTACATGAAAAGGACTATACTACTGATCACCGTTATTGCTGCTGCAGTAATGGAGCTGATAGACACCTCCATCGTCAACGTAGCATTGTCGCACATGAGCGGTAACCTTGGCGCTACGCTGGAAGATACGTCCTGGGTGATCACCGCCTATGCCATTGCCAATGTGATCATTATTCCCATTACCAGTTTCCTTTCGAATAAACTCGGCCGGCGCAATTATTATATTGGCTCTATCATCGCGTTCACGTTCTTTTCATTCATGTGTGGCCAGGCTTCCAATATCTGGGTACTGGTCATTTTCCGCTTCTTACAGGGTATCGGAGGTGGCGCCCTGCTGTCGGTTTCGCAGGTCATTGTGTTTGAATTGTTCCCTAAAGAGAAACAGAATGTAGCCAGCGCACTCTTTGGCGTCGGCGTATTTGTCGGTCCTACCATTGGCCCTACCCTGGGCGGGTACATCACGGAGTTCTATGACTGGCCATGGATCTTCTTCATTAACGTGCCTATTGGCATCGTTGCGGCAGCCATCTGTTATGCATTACTGAAGGAACCGGAAGTGAAAGGAACAACGGGTAAGATTGACTGGGCAGGCATTATACTACTGGCTATAGGTATCGGATCTCTGCAGACGGTATTGGAGCGGGGCGAGACAGACGACTGGTTTGAAGCAGGATACATCATATTTCTCAGTGTCACTGCTTTCTTCGGATTATTATTGTTCATATGGTGGGAATTGACTACACCGGCACCGGTAGTGAACCTCCGGGTACTGAAAAGCCGGAACCTGAGCCTGGCGGCCATACTGACGTTCGTATCGGGTGTTGGGCTATTCAGCTCTGTGTTTCTCACGCCTGTATTTGCGCAGCGATTATTGAACTTTACGCCAACGCAAACAGGCTTGTTATTGTTGCCGGGCGCTATACTGGCTATCGGAGGACTGGTCATTTCAGCCAGGTTGTTACAAAGAGGCGTCTCTCCTATCGTTATGATCTCTGCCGGCATGCTGATGTTTGTTGTTTTCAGCTGGCAGATGTCTGGTTATAATCTCGATGTCAGTGCCGGCAGTCTGACAACCACATTGATCTGGAGAGGAGTCGGACTGGCGATGACCACCGTGCCCTTGTCTGTATTGGCGGTATCGTCACTCGCTCCGGCCGACTTTGCACAGGGGGCTGCTTTGAATAATATGATGCGACAGCTGGGAGGCTCTTTTGGACTGGCAATGGTAAATACCTATCTGGCTAACCGTAACGCGGTACACAGGGCAGACCTGGTATCGAACATCACTGCCGACAATCCGCTGGCGGTAAAGCGGCTGGCCGACTATACACAATTCTTCATATCAAAAGGCGCAGGCGCGGCGGACGCCCATGCCAGGGCATTGCGACTCATAGATGCCGGTATTACCAAACAAACTTCAGTGCTGAGTTTCGATGATGCTTATCTGTTAGTAGGACTTGTGTTTTTGTGTTCATTGCCCTTATTACTCATGGCATCACGGAAGAAGAAAGGCGCTAAGGTACAGGTAGTACTTGCAGATCACTAGGCTGTTTTCGCTTTGTCAAGTATACCAGGGCCGGGGAAGCATTTTGCTTCCTGGCCCTTTTCGGCTAATTTACAGTCTATACTTGCCGGTGAATGAAGAACAACTATGACAATATTGCCAGATATTATGACTTCCTCAGCCGTATTGTATTTCGCACCGCCCAGCAGGATGCGCAGACTGCCCTGCTGCCCTACATAGCAGCAGACAGCAAAGTCCTTATTGCAGGTGGAGGGACAGGCTGGATACTGGAGGAAATGACGAAAATATGTCCGCCCGGCTTATATATCTATTATGTGGAGATCTCTGCGAATATGATAGCACTCGCTAAGCAGCGGAAATACCAGCATGCCGTAACTTTCGTCAATATGGCAATTGAAGATTTCAACAAAGACCGTTCCCACACTTTCGATGTCATTATTACTCCCTTCCTGTTTGATAACTTCTCCCGGGAAAGAATAAAGCCTGTTTTCCTGCATCTTCACGGTATGCTCTGTCCCGGCGGGAAATGGCTGTTCACCGACTTTCACTACCAACAACACGCGCCGCTGTGGCAACGGACACTACTCCGTAGTATGTATATATTCTTCAGGATATTGTGTCATGTGGAGGCGGATGCGCTGGCGGATATTGAGCCCTTGTTCAAAGAGCATCAATACAAGGGGCTTTTTGAGGCATTCTATTTCGGCAGGTTTATCCGGACAGCCGTTTATGGTAAAGGGACATGTTAATAATTGTTAAATAACAGCTACTGCGAAACCGTTTCATGGATGATTGATGAGATTTAATAAAAATTTCATGCATTCTATCCTGAACAACCACTAATAAAAAAGAGGGATAGGCTTATTGCCTATCTCTCTTTCAAATCTCCAGACTCCCTGCCGATAGATTCGCGTTCCTTGCGGGAAGCGCTATGGCTGGAAGCTGTTCTCCCATCTTCTTTCTCTGACGGCTCCATCAGTTTACGCATGTTGACGGCGTTTGCTTCATCACTCAATAAATTCGCCATATAAACATGCATCTTTGTTTTACCGCCGGATATCACACGACTTTCTCCACTCATTAGTGCTTCGTAACCGTCCTGGGCTACTTCTTCCGGTGTTTGCAACGACTCTTCACGATACGTTTTCGTGTACTCCATATTTGCCTTATGGAAAAAGTCTGTATCCGATGCACCTGGCAACAACACTGTAACATTTACACCGGTGTCCTCCAGTTCATTGCTGATAGCAGCGCTGAATGAGATCACAAAGGCTTTTGTAGCTGCATAAACTGACAATAATGGCATAGGCGCTTTACCAGCCTCGGAGCCCAATTGTAGTATATGTCCTTCGCCTCTCGCAGCCATATCAGTGGCAAAATATTTGGTCAATGCCACCAGTGAACAAATATTTAACTGGATTATATCAAGATTGCGCTGCAGATCAATGTCGATAAACCGGCCCCATTCTCCCTGTCCGGCGTCATTCACCAGGTAATTCACTACGATGCCTCTCGCCTGTACTTCATCATATATTTCCTTTGCTGCAGTGGGCTGGAACAGATCACAGGAAATAGGCGTTACTTCTATGTTGTATTGCTGCTTCAATTCATCTGTTACTTCCTGTAGTCTTTCCTTCGATCTGGCAACCAGCACCAGGCTGAAACCATCCTTTGCAAACAATTTTGCCAATTCATATCCGAATCCGCTCGTAGCGCCGGTGATCAATGCGTATTGGTTACGGTTGTTTACGTTAATTACTGGCATACATTTCAGTTTAAATATCAACGGGAATTCTTAAGACTGTGTGGCGCTTCCTTCAGTTCATCCTTTTGTTCTTTCGCTTCGGGAGTTACCTCTTTTGCACCTTTGTTATCACGTTCCCGTTCGGTTTGTTCTATAGATGATTGTGAAGATTCAGCTGCTTCTGATTGTTCAGCTTTACCGGTAAGGTCTTCTTTTTTCATCTTAGGTTTATCCTGTCCCATAACTTAAAATTTAAGCGTGAAGAATAATCTATATAGATCAAACAACAAGCCATGTATGCCACATATGGGAACAAGCGTAGTCAACCGGCATATTTGTATACATGCTGGTACAGCAGTGTGGAAATAATTACTGGGTAAACAAACTATGGCTGAACTCTCTTCAGTCGGCAGGCTGAACGGGAGCTTCTTTCTCTGTTCCGGCAATGAGACTTTCCCTTCCGAGCAGGTTCTGTTTTTCCAACGACAACTCATCTGTGCGTGTGGTTTGCAACCAGCCATTCCTGGAGCGTCTGAACACCTGTATGGCGAGGCCCATATCGCGGTAGAAGTCTCTTTCCACTTCCGCAACGGTTCGGTGTTCACCAATATCTATCCAGCCAAAACTATGGATCAGACGGATCTCCTCAATAGGAGTATCCGCGGGGAGTTTTTTGTTGTTGGCGGTGCCTTTTCCCTGATCATGAGGACAGAGATAAAATTCCAGTTTCAGGTAAGGATATACCTCATGAAATTTATTCTGGATGTTGCGCAAAACATCTTCTTCACTGATATATATTTCCATCGTGTTGCGTTTTAATGAGTTAATGATACGCCTGACATCCTTTCCTGTGCATTCCCTTTTTTGTAAAACAAACAGGTGAATTATTAGTTGCAGGAGTAACAAGATGTTTCAAAGGTAGCCTACCAGTGAAGGCTGGGCAATGATGAAAATTATGAGGGAGGATGTTTATGGTCAGGAGTATTACTCGCCCGGCAACAACGGAAGGATGCAATCCTGCAGGTAAGAGCCCCTCAGCTGACTGTAAAGGATACCGCGCGTAATACCGGTGGCTGTCCTGGAAACGGCCCGCCCGATGTCGGGACTTATCAGGTATTCACCGTTTGTCTGTCGCGTCAGCACTCCTTCAAATGAAGAAATACCAAAACCACATGCCACGGTTGCGCTGGCAAGAGGAGGCGTATTGCCTGATTGTCTTACTGTTACAGTGGTAAATACGATTACCAGTTGTTTGTCAGCATTTATCTTTTGTTCCTGCTGAACATTGAACTCATAAACAGCCTGATTTTCCTTATTTCCGGTCGATGGCTCCGGTGCAAGGGAAAACGAAAGCAGTTCAATGCCATGTAAGTGAAAGGTGGTTTCCAATTTGAATTTATTTATCTAAGAAAACTGCCTGTTCTCAGGCGTTAACAGGGGACGGCTTTAATTGGCTATTTTGTGCAATGGCTCGCGGATAGCACCCCTTAGAGAAGAAGGAGCTACCGGAACCGTAACATTGACATTCAGCGACAGCTGTGTGTCTGTCATGTCAGTGTCCAGCAACCTGATACCCAATACCCGCTGAATATCTACTAATGTATCCATGGTGAAATTGTGGGTACCACTCAACCATTTAGATACCAGGGACGGGCTCTTTAAATGGAGCTCTCTGGCCAGATCGAGGCTTTTCCACCCTTTGGCTTTGAGGCCTGCGTGAATTTTAGCAGCCATTTTCATTTTGTGATCTGTCTGGTCTTGCTCAGCGGGACTGATATGACTCAGTAAATTGTCTACCAGCTTGCTGGTATAGTTAGTGTTGGTTGCATCAAAGTTTTCCATCATTCTGTTTTTAACGTATAAGTAATAAGTCGCCTTCCAGTTTTAACCGGTTGAGGGATATCTTTAAAGCATTGTCCTTTAGCCGGGTACGGATTATTTTCGAATAATGCATCATCTCATTCACTTCACGGGTTAGTTTGGGATCATCCTGCCAGGCCCGGACTTTTTTGGGGCCTCCACCGCCGACAATGACTATCTGCTCACTCAAACGTATGCAATACAAGCGCAGATGCTTATCAGGAATGTCGTAGAGTGCACAAACCTGGTCGTCCCATTCGAGCCCCTCATCCAGCTTGAAATAAGTACTGACGGCCCCTGTTACATTGCCAATACTTTTAAGCCTACCCATGATACTCAGCAGATCCTGAAAGAACTCTTTTTGATATTCCATGACAAACCGGTCTAAAAAAGCATACTGACTTTCTTCAGTGATAATGCTGTAAACCGAAGCTTTCTTACCTGACAGATTAGTCAGGTAAACTAATTTTGATTTCACTTAAAGATGAACTTTTACGAAGTTAACAATATAAAATCACTTAAAAGTGATTTATTCACAATTATTTTTTACCTAAAAGTAAATTACAACAT
The DNA here is from genome assembly GCF_021646545.1 of Chitinophaga filiformis. Classification (GTDB taxonomy): domain Bacteria; phylum Bacteroidota; class Bacteroidia; order Chitinophagales; family Chitinophagaceae; genus Chitinophaga; species Chitinophaga filiformis_A. The sequence continues at coordinate 26,622 of NZ_JAKIRP010000025.1, forward strand.
ATATCGGTAATTTTATCATCATGGTACTCATACATTTTCGTTTTCTTCACCTTCCTGCTAAACCCGATGATGCGCTTTTCTTAAGGTAGGTTAATGAATTACTCCCCTTTTCCGGCGTATATTTGTTGCAACATATAAATACAATCTGATCATGGCAAAAAAGATATTACATAAGGCAGCAACACGTGGACATGCAGACCACGGATGGTTAGACAGCCATCATACCTTCAGTTTTGCCAACTACTACAATCCTGAAAGGATGCAGTTTGGTGCCCTGCGGGTATTGAATGACGATATAGTAGCTGGTGGAAGAGGTTTTGATGCTCATCCTCATGATAATATGGAAATCATCAGTATTCCCCTGGCAGGCGCCCTGGAACACAAGGATAACCTGGGTAACACGGTGATCACCAAAGCAGGCGAGATACAGGTAATGAGCACAGGCACCGGCGTGTTTCACAGTGAATACAACGCCAATACCGATATCCCCGCTCACTTCCTGCAGATCTGGTTGTTCCCCAACCAGTTGAACGTCACGCCAAGATATGACCAGGTAACAATAGATATTGATAAGGCCAACCACCTGCAACAGCTGATCTCCCCTGATCCAAACGGTGCAGGTACCTGGCTGTACCAGGACGCCTGGTTCCACATGGGACGTTTTGACAAGGGCGGCGAGACCAGCTACGATGTCAAAAAAACGGGCAATGGCGTGTATTTCTTTGTTATAAAAGGAAAGTTCACCATCAACGGACAGGAGCTGGACAATAGTGACGGTTACGGAGTGGAAGGTACCAGTCACTTTACCATCCTTTCCCAGGAAGAAGACGCCCGCTTACTGGTGATAGATGTACCATTATTCAGTTGAATTTGACAACTTATTGCTGAGAAAGCATGCGTTGTTACATATACCTTTGTTTAACGTAAACATTTAAATCATATGTCTCCTATTAAGATTGCCAACACACAGAATGAAGTAATAGATCTGATCAGAAACAGGTGGAGCCCCCGCTCATTTTCCAATAAAGACCTGAACACGGCAACAGTTGAGACCATCCTTGAAGCTGGATCATGGGCGCCAAGCGCAAACAATTCACAGCCCTGGCGTTTTATATATGCATTGCGTGGTACTCCCGGTTTTGAAAAGCTGCTTTCAACGCTGGCTCCCGGCAATGTACCCTGGGCAAAAAATGCAGCTGCACTGGTAGCCTCCATAGGCATCCGTGAACTGCCTGATACCCAGCAGAAAAATCATTATTACATGCATGATGTTGGCATGGCTACTTCTTTTATGCTCTTACAGGCTTTAAATATGGATGTATACGGACATGTGATGGGTGGATTCAACAAACAACATGCGGCGGAACTGCTTGGTTTATCACCCAATGAAGAATCAGTATCTATGATGGCACTGGGATATATAGATGACGCAGAAAAATTGGATGAGCCTTACAAAACAAGGGAACTAACTCCCAGAAGCCGTAATCCGATAGCTGCGATTGCTGCCCACCTGGACTAAATCATACAATATGGAACCAACGCAACTGCGTATACTCGCTATAGGTAGAAATGCCGAGATCATGACGGTGATGCAAAGATTGCTCAATGCTCCCGACAACTGGACGGGTCTGACCGTTACCACAGACGAAGCTGCCAAAGCAGCTTTTGAAAAAGAAACGTTTGATATTGTGCTGATCTGTGCCGGTGTCAGTCCTGAAGAAGAAGCAGCGCTGAAAGCCTGGTTTAAACAGCATTCCCCAGCCGTTATTGTCAAAAGACATTATGGCGGAGGCAGCGGCTTACTGAAAAATGAAATATTACACGCACTGGAGAACAGATAAAGCTCCGGCATTATAATAAGACCTGGTATGAAAAAGAACATTGCACACATCCTTGCGGGAAGAGCAAAGAACATCACCCCCACACAGACGGTGTTACAGCCGTTGCCACATGCAGACTTCCGTTTCGCCAATCCGTTCATAGTCCTGCATCATGGAGGCCCGGACACTGTACCTGCAGGATCGGATGACAGGATACATCCTCATCCGCACAGGGGCTTCGCTCCCGTTACCTTCCAGTTACAGGGACAGGCGCATCATAAAGACACTGCAGGCAACGATCAGTTACTGAATGCAGGTGACGCACAATGGATGTTTGCAGGGAAAGCTATCCTCCACAGTGAAGGGCCTTCAGCTCAGATGCATAAAGATGGCGGCATATCAGAGATCTTACAATTGTGGGTGAATGTACCTGCTGCGCATAAATGGGATGAGCCCCGCTACCAGTTTGTGCGGAAAGAGGACATGCCCCGAATAATTGAACAGGACGGTGTCAACCTCCGCCTCGTAAGCGGACAATTCGATGGTAAAACAGGGCCGGTGAACATTTCCTTTACACCGGTTATTTCCGCCGTAGGTGAAATTGCAGATGGTAAGGAAGTAGAGTTCAACGTGACAGAAGACTACTGGACCCTCTTGTATGTTGCACACGGCCGGGTAACCATAGACGATATCACGCCGGTACCCGAACACTCCCTGATCGTCTTCAAAAGAGAAGGCACTACTTTCTCTGTAGCTGCCAATGAAGACAGCCAGGTACTTTTCCTCTCAGCTGAAGTAATTGACGAACCGGTAGCAGCCAAAGACAATTTCGTCATGAACACCATGGCCGAAGTAGACCAGGCAATGGAGGATTACAAGAATGGCGCCTTCGGCACATTAGCTTACTAAACATTAAAAACTATTTTATGGAAGATAAAATCTTAGGCCTTCATCACATTACGGCCATCGCAGACAATGCTAAAAGAAACCTTCAGTTTTATACAGAAACCTTAGGTCTTCGCTTCGTGAAGAAGACTGTAAACTTCGACGATCCCGGTACCTATCATTTCTATTTCGGCGATGAACATGGTACTCCGGGCTCTATTCTGACCTTCTTCCCATGGGAAGGCATAGGCCGCGGTCGTACCGGAACAGGTATGGCTACAGAGATCGGTTATTCCGTACCTGCCGGCAGCCTGGATTTCTGGGCAGAACGCTTTGCAGCGCTTAACGTTACCCACGGCCCTGTGGCTGAAAGGTTTGGCGAGCTGTATCTCCCCTTCGAAGATCCTGATGGTTTGAAACTGAACCTGATCGTACCTAAAACTGCTGACAACCGCCAGGCTTGGGAAACTACAGAAGTAAAAGCTGCCCATGCTACCAAAGGGTTTCACAGCGTTGTGCTGAACCTGAGAAGCATAGGCCCTACCGCCAGCATCCTGACAGATGTATTAGGTTATAAATTCCTGGAACAGGAAGGCGACCGTCACCGCTTCATTACTGATGCCATTCCGGAAGCATCTATTGTAGACCTGATAGAATCTCCCAAAGAGTCTGCCGGCAAAGGTGGCGGTGGTACCAACCACCACGTGGCCTTCCGTGTGGCAAATGACGAGATCCTCATGAATTTCAGGGAAAAAGTGGCTAAGAAAGGGCTCAATATTACACCGAAGATCAACCGTGACTATTTCTTCTCCCTTTATTTCAGGGAACCAGGTGGCGTGCTGTTTGAACTGGCTACCGACAATCCCGGTTTTACTGTAGACGAACCACTGGATCAGCTGGGACAACACCTTAAACTGCCGGTACAGTATGAATCCATGCGCGCCGACATCGAAAAAGTATTACCTGCACTCTAATAGCAACCATACATGGACGAAGTAGTAATCAGGCTCAATGCCAAAAACCACGGTGCTTTCTACCTGATGCACGAAGGAGAACAGACCGGCGAAATGATCATCAGCATTGCTGATAATGTACTCACAGCGTATCACACAGAAATAGATCCAAAGTCTGAAGGCAAAGGTCTTGCAAGGGTACTCCTGAATGGAATGGTGGCTTATGCCCGTGAACATCAGCTGAAGGTAAAGCCACTATGTGCTTATGTGCATGCACAATTTAAGCGCCATCCGGAGGAGTTTGCCGACGTCTGGCTGAAACAGGAGGCAGAGCAATGACCACACAAACACAATTTATGCATAGCAAGAAGATAATAACAGCAGGGAAAAAGACGACAGAAGCTAAGAAGGCGCTGATTATGATCCATGGTCGGGGAGGGAGTGCGGAAGATATCCTCACCCTCTCCAGCTACCTGGAGGTCAAAGATTATGCACTGATAGGCCCACAGGCTACCGGCGGCACCTGGTACCCTTACTCATTCCTCATGCCTCCGGCACAGAATGAGCCCTGGCTCTCGTCTGCCCTCTCTGTGCTGAAAGAAATAGTAGCAGATGTGGTGGCAGATGGCATCTCCCACGAAAACATCTATTTCCTGGGATTCTCACAGGGAGCCTGCCTCACCCTGGAATTTGTTACCCGCAATGCGGACAAATACGGCGGAGTGGTGGCATTTACCGGAGGATTGATCGGCGATAAGATCTATCCGGAGAACTATAAGGGCAATTTCGGAAATACGCCCGTATTCATCGGTACCAGCAATCCCGATCCTCATGTGCCGGTAGAACGTGTAAAGACGAGCGAAAAGATCCTGAAGGAAATGGGGGCTGATATTCAGGTCAATATCTATAATAATATGGGTCACACCATCAGCCAGGAAGAGATTGACCTGGCTAATCAACTGGTGTTCAGTAAGTAATATTACAACACCGGCTGTAAACACCTTGTCTGGCTATATACATGGAACTGCAGATGCCAGGGATGTTTTTTTAATCTATTGATTGTGGTAATTGAACATGGCTTTGGGATTTTAAGTAATTAAGTTTACACTATCCCGAAGCCTTCGTGTTTTACAAACAGCGGTAGAGCAACTCCACCTAATCTTCGCGCTTCGCCGTCCCTTGTCCGTCCCTTCTCCGTCAATACGAGACGCTTAAAAAATATACCTCAATGCTTCCTGTACATGGTACTCCTCACCTTACTCAGGAATTCGGGCGACACCCCGATATACCTGGCTATATGATGCTGAGGGATGCGCTGTACAATGGCCGGATACTTCTCTATAAAGGCCAGGTACCGCTCCTCGGCCGTCTGGGAAATGGAGGCATATATCCTTTGCTGCAACACTGCGGCTGTGCGTTGTAGCAGCATACGGAAAACCCGCTCAAACTTAGGCACCTTTTCGTAAAGCGTTTTCTTGTCTTCAAAAGAGATCGTCAGCAGCTCACAATCCTCCAGCGTTTCTATGTTCTGCCGGGATGGCTGCTGCTCGTAAAAACTGGCTATATCCGCTACCCACCAGTCCTCCACAGCGAAAGTCAGGTTTGTTTCCACGCCCTGCTTATCCACATAAAAGGTACGCACACATCCTTTAAGTATATATGCTTCATAATCACATATTTCTCCCTCTTTCAGGAGAAAACTCTTTTTCTTTACCTTCCTGAACTGCAGGAGCGAATGGAAAATCTCCAGTTCCTCCGGGGTAAGCTGTATATACTTTGCAACGAATTGGTCAATTGGGCCGAACATAGTAAATTGATGGGCGGTTGTCTTAAATTTTGCTTAAAAGCTTACTTTCAACCGCAATAATAAGCAAAGCACGTATCTTTTGATAGTAAATTAGATAAGTATTAATAAATCGTCCCGCATGGAATTTTCATCTCTTAAAAAGTATCCCCGGCTGAAATGGCTCATCCCTGTCCTTTCAGCGGGCATGCTGACAGCATTCTCCCTGGTGCCGGCCGACGACTGGCAGGATAAGGTTACAAACGCTCTGGCTATTTTCGGCAAACGCTTCCCGCAGGAAAAGGTATACCTGCATTTTGACAAAGACCTCTATGCCTCTGGTGAAACGATCTGGTTTAAGGCATATATCATGATACAGAACCAGCCCTCCCTCACAGCCTCTAACCTGTATGTGGAGCTGCTGGACAAAGATGGCAACGTCGTAATGAAAAAACGCCTGCCTGCAGCCGGTGCTGCGGCAGCGGGCGACTTTGAACTACCTGAAACACTGAAAACCGGCCAGTACCAGATAAGGGCCTATACCGCCTGGATGCTAAACTATGATCCGGAATTCCTGTTTTATAAGAACATTGAGATCTTTGACCCGGCCAAAAAGAATACGCTCCCTTCCCGGGACACAGCCATAGCACGTGACTTTGCCGTGCAGTTCTTCCCCGAAGGCGGTTATATGCTGCAAAATGCCGCCGGTGTGGTAGCCTTCAAAGCCATTGACCAGAACGGGTATCCGATCGCCGTTGCAGGTACAGTGCAAAACAGTAAGAAAGAGACTGTTGCAGAGATCAAGACCGTACACGATGGTATGGGTACCTTCGAACTGACACCCGCTGCCGGTGAAAGCTACAAGGCTATTGTGAGAGTCGCTACCGGGCAGCAGAAAGAAATAACACTCCCGGAAACGCAGACACAGGGCGCTGCGCTGAAAGTCTATAACCGCGGCAGCCGTATATTCTACCAGGCCAGTCTTGCCAATCCTGATGATTCCGCCTACTACCGTATGATGGTGATTGCCCAGGTGCAGAACCAGATGGTATATAAAGCAGTGCTGGATGCCAGCGAAGGCAGGATCAGCGGGTTTATTCCCACACAGTCCCTTCCCTCCGGTATCATACAGCTAACGCTGTTCAGCGATAAAGGTCAGCCGCTCTCTGAAAGACTCGCATTTGTCAGGAAGGCGGACCAGATCGATATCAGCTTCATGAATGCGGAAATAAGCACGAACCCCAGAGGTAAGAGCTCTATCGAACTGTTTGCGCCGGACAGTGTGCAGACCAGCATGTCTATCTCTATTACGGACGCTGACCAGGTGCTGAAAGATCCGGATGAGCATAACATCATTTCCAATATGCTGCTCACCTCCGATCTGAAAGGCTACATCTATAATCCTGCCTGGTATTTTAAAGACACTACGAGAGACAAGCTCCAGGCACTTGACCTGGTGATGCTGACCAATGGATGGAGAAGATTCAGCTGGCAGAAGATCCTCAACAATGACATGCCGAAGATCAGGTTCCCGTATGAACAGGGCATGTCCCTGAAAGGAACGGCTGTGACCAATACCGGCCGTTATCCGCTGGTAGGAGGTAAAGTGGATTTCATCTTCAAACAACCGCTGGATAGCAGTACTTCTTTTGCCTCGGTGCCGACCAACGATAAAGGTGAATTTGAAGTACCCAATCTCCAGTTCATGGATACCGTATTGGTATTCTTCCAGGGCAATGACAAACAAAAAAGGTGGAAAGATGTACAGGTTACCTTCGAGCCTCACTTCTTCGATAAATCACCCCAGGTGGCACTCCCCTATCCTATGCGGGTACCGGAAGGCCTGGACAATGCAGCTATGACCCGTTTCCTGAACACGGCCAGTGAAAGCAATAAGGTGAACCGCTCCATGAGCAATAAGACGGTTTACCTGAAAGAGGTAAACATCCGCGACAAAAAGATCACCCCTCAGCAGACTACAGAGCAGCGTTATACTTCCGGTATGTTCTCTTCAGGCGATGGTTATACCTTCGACCTGACAAAGGAAACAGCGTACCAGACGAACGTGTTCCAGTACCTCCAGTCGAAAGTTGCCGGTTTGAACATCAGCGGCGATCTCAATAATCCAAGTATGTCATGGCGTGGTGCGAAACCCTCCCTCTACCTGAACGAGATGCCGGCAGATGTAAGCATGCTGGCCAATGTCAATATCAATGACATCGCCCTGGTGAAAGTATTCCGTCCGCCGTTCATGGGCGGCTTCGGTGGCGGCGCTGGTGGTGCTATTGCGGTATACACCAAAAAAGGTGGTGATAACAAAGGCGACGAAACGATCCGTGGCTTCGAGCGTATGAAGAAAGCGGGATATAGCCTGGTGAAGGAATTCTATTCTCCGGATTATGCGGTAAAGAAAGAAGTGCATGCTTTGCCTGACAAACGCCTGACGCTCTTCTGGAGCCCTTATATTACGGTAGACTCTATCACCCATGCCTCCACCATCCATTTCTATAACAATGACTTCTCCAAACATTTCCGTATTGTGGTAGAAGGTATTGCTGCAGATGGCCGTGTAGGACGGGCGGAACAGGTATACTAAGACTCAATCTCAGTTAGACAATACTGATTAAATAATTAGGAATTGGGCATAGCATTGGGAAGTATTCTTCCTGATTCTACACACTCAATTCCTAATTATTTTTAGCTTTGAGCTCTTATGAGCAAACCAAGATCTGCGCGTATAGCAACAGCGGTATTCTTTTTCATCTCCGGCTTCAGTTTCTCCAGCTGGGCATCCAGAATTCCGGACATCCAACGCCGGCTTGACCTGAATAAGGCAGAGTTGGGCTTCTTTCTCCTGGCTTTACCTACCGGATTGGTACTCACCCTTCCCATTACCGGTTACCTCTTACAACGATACAGCAGCCGGAATATCATGATGATAGGCGTATTGGTATTCAACCTCATGCTCAGTTTGATTGGGGTTGTTACGCTGCCATGGCAGCTGGGTCTGGTGCTTTTTTGCTTTGGTTCTTCCCGGAATCTGATGAATATTTCCGTAAATGCCCAATCTGTTGCTGTCCAGGCGTTGTATAACCGATCAATAATTACTACTTTTCATGGCGTATGGAGCCTGGCTGGTTTTGCAGCGGCGGCACTCGGAGCTATTATGGTGGATTTCAGGATGGCGCCTTCCCGGCATTTCTTTTTTGTATCCCTGGCTATGACCATTATGGCGATGCTTGCCTTTCGCGACACTCCTCACCTGCCTCCATCCCGGGAGGCCAATACCAAACGTTTTATATGGCCTGACAGGCATTTGCTGAAATATGGGTTGATATCATTTGCGGTGATGGCTTGTGAGGGTACTATGTACGACTGGAGCAATATTTACTTTCAGGAAGCGGTGCATCCGCCGGAAAAACTGATCGCTGCCGGATATGTTATCTACATGATCGCTATGACTACCGGGCGGTTTACCGGCGACAGTGTTGTAAACAGGTTGGGGGTTCCCGCAATGATCAAGTATAGCGGCATCCTCGTTCTCTGCGGATTTATGGTATCTGCACTGGTGCCTTATACAATATCCACCAGTATCGGCTTTATGATGATAGGGTTTGGCGTGTCCTGTGTAGTACCGTTGGTATTACGCATGGCTACGCAAACAACCAGCATGGGTAGCGGGCCTGCAATAGCAGCAGTATCTACCGTAGGATATATGGGCTTCCTGATAGTACCGCCATTAATAGGTTTTATAGCAGAAGCAGCAGGATTGCGCTGGGCTTTTGCCTTAATGGCCATGTTCGGCTTACTGATCACAGTTTTGATCTTACAAATAAAGGAATCGGCACAAACAACGACGATAAAAGAAAGTATAAAAGCATAAGTATGAAAAAGCCAGGATGTATCATTTTTGATTGTGACGGAGTATTGGTAGACAGTGAGGTTATTGGTGTAAAGGTGCTGCTTGACATGGCATCCGAGTATGGCGTTACCATGGACCTTCAGGAGGCCGTGGAGGAATTTAGCGGTATCCGCCTGAAGGAAGGCATCAAGATGCTGCAACAGAAAGCCAGCAGCCCTTTTCCCGAAGACTTCGAACAGGCTTTCCGCGCCCGCTCATATGAGATATTCAAAACAGAGATGCGTCCGGTAAATGGCATTAAAGAGATCCTCGACAGCCTGACTATTCCGTTTTGCGTAGCATCCAGCGGACCAGTGGAGAAGATGAAACTGAACCTGACCGTTACAGGACTGATCTCTTACTTTGAAGAAGGCAACAGGATATTCAGTGGTTACGAGATCAACAGCTGGAAACCAGACCCTGGTATTTTCCTGCATGCGGCGAATGTAATGGGCTTTTCGCCAGCGGAATGTGTGGTGATCGAAGATAGCAAAGCGGGAGTTATTGCCGCACATAGAGGAGGCTTCCGGGTATTTGGATATGCAAAGCCCTTTAACGGCGAAGAGCTCAGAAAAGAAGGCGCTACCGTTTTCTACGCTATGAAAGAACTTCCATCCCTTCTTGCCCTCAATGATATTATCAGCCTTTAACACTTCATTATCTTTCTAACTTTTAACCGACCGGCTTACAGGCATATAGATTGATATACTGACCAGAGGATTTTTCTTTTAGTCAACGTAACTGTATTTGTATGAGTCGTAAAGAACTAAAAATTTGTGCAGAAGCTTGTGTATCCTGTTCGTTGGAATGCAGTTACTGTGTTACCGCACTGCTTAAGAGCCAGCATGCTGAAAAACTAAAAAATTGTACTGCCATATTGCTTGAGTGCATTGCTATCTGTAAAGCTACAGTAGCTGTAGCAACCCTGGATGGCGTTTTCAGCGAGCAGCAGTGCCGGCTGTGCATAGATGTATGTAATAAATGCGCCGAAATATGTGAGGCACATATGCAATGGGAGTCGGAACATTGCAGAGCATGTGCAGACGCATGCAGACGTTGTGCTGACATTTGTGAGGAATCATTCAGTGCAATCGGAAAACCAGTGTTAACCAATAATGCATAGCGTACTTCGTGGCAACAAACACACTGCTATGGAATAATCTTTGGATTCACCTTATCTCAATACATCTATATGGGAAGAAGCCTGTTTTTGTTCTTAAGCGGGTTACTGCTTACGGCCAGCCTAAACAGCTGCTATAGTACGCGTGCTTCGAAAGGCGGAGGACAGACCAAAGCCCCACCCGTCCGGAAAATTGATGTGACTGATATTGTGTTGCCTGCCGGTTACCGCATTGAGCTCGTCGCACAGGGACTCACTTTCCCAACGGCGATGACTTTTGATGAAAAAGGCAGCCCTTATGTGATCGAATCAGGATATTCTTATGGAGAAGTGTGGACACACCCCCGGTTGCTGCGGATAGATAAAGGCAACCTGACGCCTGTTGCTACTGGTGAAAAGAATGGTCCATGGACAGGTGTTACCTGGCATAATGGTCAATTCTACGTTTCAGAAGGAGGACAGATGAGCGGAGGTAAGATATTAAAGATCTCACCTGAAGGTAAAATCACTGCCATCGCAGAGGGCTTGCCAGGCATGGCTGATCATCATACAAACGGGCCTGTCATCAAAGACAATTACATCTATTTTGGTGTGGGAACGGCGACTAATTCAGGGGTTGTAGGTCCTGACAATGCCGAGTTTGGCTGGCTGAAAAGACATCCGGACCTGCATGATATTCCCTGCGGAGATATCATACTCACCGGCGCCAATTTCGAAAGTGACAATCCTCTGTCAGGCAACACAGGAAAAGCCATTACAGGCCCATATAAGGCGTTTAATACTGCCGCTAAGGACAATGAGGTAGTGAAGGGAACCGTTCCCTGTACCGGCGCAATATTGCGCGTACCACTGGCCGGAGGGAAGCCCGAACTGGTAGCATGGGGACTCAGAAATCCATACGCCCTGGCACTCGATCAGAAAGAGCGGCTGTTTGCCACGGAGAACGGCGCGGATGACAGAGGCAGCAGACCGCTCTGGGGATGCGGAGATGTGTTGTGGGAAATAAAGCCCGGGGCCTGGTATGGGTGGCCCGACTACGCCGAAGGTAAACCTGTAAACTATTTTAAAGCGCCTGGTGGACCTGAGCTTCATCCCGTGCTGAAGCAGCAGCCAGGTACGGTTCCGAAACCCGTAGCTGTGCTGGCGGTACATTCTTCTTCCAACGGACTTGACTTTTCACGGAACAGCGATTTCGGGTTTACAGGAGAAGCTTTTATCGCCCAGTTCGGGGATATGGCCCCGAATGTAGGAAAAGTATTAAAGCCAGTCGGTTTCAAAGTAGTCAGAGTAAATACAGAAAGTGGTGTAGTTGAAACGTTTGCAGTCAATAAAGGCAGAAACAATGGCCCTGCCAGCCGGCTGGGCAACGGTGGTCTTGAACGTCCTGTTTCGGTTAAGTTCAGTCCCGACGGCAAAAGTCTCTATATAGTAGACTTCGGCATACTTAAAATGATCGATGGCGCAACGATACCCCAACCCAATACGGGCGTCATATGGAAGGTCTCAATCAATCAGTAAAGAGATGAAATCACGTATCATTTATATCGTATTACTGCTTATCGTGCTTGCCTGTACGCCCCGGCGTATGCCATTAACCTCAACTGAACGAACACGCGAAGAAAAGGTGAACAACGGACATCAGAAGTATATGCAGTATTGCCAGAAATGTCATCCTGCCGGAGAAGCGGGCCTGGGGCCTGCACTAAGCAATAATCCCGCGCCTGGCTTTATTAAGCGATTTCAGGTCAGGCACGGATTGGGAGTGATGCCGGCTTTTAAAGACGATGTTATCAGCAAAGAAGATGTTAAAGACATCATGCGTTATCTGCGCACGGTTAAACATGACCCGAAGTTACCAGGATAACAGATTGTTTTCATTGTTAAAAAGTAAATCAGTTGTTATGTCTCAATCATCCAATGTTACCACAGATCATGAAACCATAAAGAAATGGGTTGAAGAAAGAAACGGGAAACAGACGGCGAAATCAGCTATTTCAACAAACTTGTAAGCAGGCACGAGAAACAATGATCACAATTTCTACTGTGTATCGTCTGAAGAATGCTCCCGCACAGTTGCGGGAGCTTTTTATGATGAAAATCGTTACCATTATGGATACACAATCAATACAGTTTAACGACTGGCAAAGAATACTTTTCGGAAACGCACCTCCCATCTTTCTTCTTGAAGTACTGATCAGGGCATTATTTACCTATGCTGTTTTACTCGTTGTTATCCGCTTGCTGGGAAAGAGAATGAGCGGTCAGCTCACCATTACCGAGATGGCGGTTATGCTGACGCTTGGTGCGATCATCTCTGTGCCGATGCAGATGCCAGAGCGGGGCATATTACATGGCGTCGTGATGTTGTTCTTCGTACTCGCCTTTCAACGGGGGCTCACCTGGTTCATTTTTAAAAGTCACAGGGTAGAAGCGTTAACACAGGGACATATGATCACCCTTGTAAAAGATGGCATCCTGCAATTGCATGAACTGGCAAAAGTGAACATGTCGCGTGAGCAACTCTTTGCTATACTGCGAAGCGAAGGTATTGCTCACCTGGGGCAAGTGAAGCGTGTATACCAGGAGGCTAACGGGAGTTTCAGTATCTATAGGAACGAGCCCTCCGCTCCCGGTTATAGCATTCTTCCACAGATGGACCATCAACTGCAGCAGGAGGTACAACAACCTGTGGAAGGCAACCTTCATGCATGCAGGAACTGCGGTAATGTGAGTAAAGGAAACGTACAGGAAGCCTGCTCAGCGTGCGGGCATCTGGATTGGGAAAACGCTGTTCAACAAAAGTGAAATGGAAAAGTCAGAAATTTTTATCACCGATATAGGACGTATCCTGTCAGGCGACACACCCGCAGGATTTTTTATCGAGATCATTATCAGGGGAATTATTGTTTACCTTATCCTGATGGGCGCTTTACGGCTAATGGGCAAACGTATGGCAACAAGGCTTAACAGAAATGAGCTGGCCGCCATATCTACACTGGCAGCTGCTGTCGGTATTCCCCTGTTCTCGCCTGACAGAGGTGTGTTGCCCGGCATTATTATAGGCGGTATCGTTGTGCTGGTACAACGTCTCATCGCTTATCTCGGCCGGAAGAATGAACGCTTTGAACGGCTCTCACAGGGCAAAATCAGTACGTTGATCCACAATGGTTGCCTGCAGATGGATGAGATGAAGAAAACACGCGTTAGCAGGGAACAGCTGTTCGCGCAACTCAGGACCAATAAGGTGATACATCTGGGAGAGGTAAAACGTGTTTTCATGGAGGCCAATGGTGCATTCACAATTGTCCGGAACGTGGAGAAACAACCCGGTCTGACCGTATTGCCCACATTTGACAAGGAATTCATCGGAGAACAAGATACCACAAAGACAATCGTTTGCAATTATTGTGGAGACACCGCATCTCCCGGTCAACCCAGTTGTCGTAACTGTGGTTGGCAGGAAACAACTAATGCCGTTATGTAAATCCGTGTACACAACGAAACACTCCATGTAAATACTTCCCCCGGTAACTATAAAAAATGTCTGGATACTGACGGACAACATGTCCCTGTATCCAGACATTTCTTTTTTCCTGCGGCTTTTATCAGTCATGCCCCTCCACCTTAACAATTTTGTTGTAAATACCCATCAGCAGAAATGGAGCAGCCCATTGCCCAATGAACAAACTGATGTGCTTCTGCCGCAGGCATTGCAATGCCAGAGAGACTCCCATAGCTCCCACTGCTGCCCATAAATAAACATCCGAAGGTAGTTTTGACGTTTGTTCTTCTATTGCCTTCGCAACTGGTCCTTCTTCATGACCCTGATTAAGTATAGAATTCATACTACATGTTTTTTAGTGATACAATCTGATTCATTACTCTATTTACAGCCATAAAACTATGCCAGTAGCTGGGTGGTATTTTTTTTGTCATTCTTTTTACTATAATTCATGTCTTATGAAAAGAATACACTTAACATTGATCATGTCTGCCATACTCATCTACGGTTGCGGAGGTGATGGTACCAAAAGCAGGGAAGAAGCAAGCAAAGACAGCACTAAAGCCATGGCAGAGAGCATGGATCACGTCAGTAATGCGGCCGTTAATTTTGCTACTGCTGTCGCCGCCGGTAATATGAAAGAAATAGCACTGGGAAAACTGGCGCTTAAAAACGCCAATCATGGCCGCCTGAAGGTGTTTGCACAGAAGATGATAACCGCGCACGAAAACGCAAATAAAGACCTGCAAACAGCCTGTTATACCGCCGGCGTTACTCTTCCATCAGGACTTGCAACAGAAGACCAGGAAGAAGTGGATAAAATGGCCGGCAAAGACGGAAAAGACTTTGACAGGGACTACATCAAAAAAATGGTCAGCGAGCATCAGAAAATGATGGAAAGACTCGATGCTGCTGCGGCTAATATGAAAGACGTTTCGTTGCAGAATTATGCAAAGAAAACACTACCCATAGTAAAAGCACATCTTGCCGAGGCAAGAAATATCCTCGAAGATGTGCGTAAAGAATACGACCCTACCCAATTTGACGATGTGGAGTCTTATCAGTGATCACTTGTCAGGATATTTCTGCTTCCATTGCGCCAATAGTTGCTCTGCATTGTCAGGATCAAGCCTGCGGATGATAAAATCCAGCTTCTCTTCCTTCCGGTCATCGCCTTCCTTTGACTGTGGAGATCCGGTGTACCACAAGAATGCGAGACCAGCCACCTGCCATATCAGTTGCAGGAACTCTGACTGCCAGTTCTCCATCGTATCCCGCATCATTTCCATGATGTAATCACTCGTGAGGACAGGCTGTCCATGCTGTGCCTGTTCTTCAACAAATACCTGCCAGCCAAAATACCAATGCAGCACCACTGAAACAATAAAAAATAACAACGTGATCCATACATAGCCTTTCCTTTTGAAGATGGAATACTTCTGTGTACCTGTAGCCATAACACTTCTTTTTAGGGTTATTAAATATGAGGTAATACGTTCTCTCCAAAATCTTTGATAAAAACATCCTGTTGCCGGTTAACATTATGAAGTATGATACGGTCGATACCCATCCGAACATACTGCCTGATCATCGTGATACACTTTTCAGGATCGGCCGTGATGACCATTTTATCCATAAGATCCTCGCGTCTCACATAGTCGCCAATGCTATCAAACTGTGTGGGTTGGCCCAGATCGTTTAGTACTTCGGTAGCAAATAGATTTGTACGCCATTGTTCAAAGGCGGCATCCAGCGCCTCCGCTTCCGACCTGGCGTAAGAGAATGCGATCTGTACGTAAACAGGTTTACCTGCTCCACCATTGTCCCGGAAAGCGTTGATGATCTGTTGTAACTGTTCCTCTTCCCCACCTACGGTAATCAATCCATCGGCCCATGTTCCCGCCCATCCTGCTGTTGGCGCTGATAACGCTGCTGCCATTAACGGCGGTACAACCGATGGCAATGAGTACAATTTCGCATCCCTCACTCTCACGAGACCATTGTGCGTTACCCTTTCACCCTGTAACAGACGGCGCATCACCTGTACACATTCCAGCAGTCGTGCATTCCTTTCCTCCTTCTGTGGCCAGACATCACCGGTGATATTTTCATTCAGCGCTTCGCCGCTACCCAGCTCTACGGAGAACCTTCCGGGAAACATTTCTGCGAGTGTTGCAACTGCCTGCGCAACAATAGCCGGATGATATCTTTGTCCCGGTGCACACACCACACTGAAAGGCACTGTGGTTGCCTGCATGGCTGCTCCTATCCATGCAAAGGAAAAGCCACTCTGCCCCTGTCGCTCGCTCCAGGGATGAAAATGATCCGATGAGTGGATAGCCTGAAATCCTGCCTGCTCTGCAGCTATGGCATACCGCAGCAATGCAGAAGGCGGATGTTGTTCGTGCGATGCGTGATAAGCAATAACTGACATACAATTATCATTACCATCTCCGTACCAAACTCACCATATGATCATGTAGCCTTGCCTTTCAGCTCCCAATGATCTTTAATACGGTTACCTTCACGATCATATTTCAGGGTACGTGCATAACGTTCTCCGCGCACATTACCTTTGTCCGTTCTTTTCCCAATAAACAACAGTATCGGATTCCCTGCCTCATCCGTTTTAAAAGAGAGATCATAACCTTTGAACGCCATATCAACCATAGAGGAAGGGACATATTGCTGTGACAGTTTTTTTACAAGTGCCTCACTGAGCTTCATATGTAAATCTTTACATTACCTTGTTCAAAAACTACACCCTTAAAAAATGACTTTCTTTTGTACCCAGCCTACGTAATTTCCATGATGACTAATAGAAACAGGTACCGGGGAATAAGTGCAGCAATTCACGAGATAGGGTACGCCATCCTGGTTTTTCATCAGGCATTTATCTGAAAAGAGATGTACGGGTAAACTACTTCCTGTGTAGATCTCGAAATGATCGAGGAAGATGTTGTGAGAGACTGCCACGGTGTGAATACAACTATCGTGGCGATAACTGATAAATGGATAATCGCGGGCTTCATACGATACACTGCCACAGGCGGTGCCTTCTTTATTGCCTGACAATGTACAGCTGAACTTTGCGGGGTTATATGTTCTTACATTCGTAAGGCGGTTAACGATCTTGTAGGCAGCTTCTTTACAGCTCCAGAGCAGCCAAACCATATCTGATGGCATGGAAGCCTGACAGATCATGTCCTGCTCGGCAGCTGTAAAGATCTTGCTGAGGTATCCTTTTCTTTGCCAGTTGCTTTCCTGGCGTGCAAGATGGAGATCTATGACGTCGTTGCCGATCATTGTGCGCCTAATTTGGCTTCAATTATCTCTATTGCAGATTTTACATTGAGCATACGCTCCATTGATTCGTTGTCGATCACAATATTGAATTGTTCTTCCACATCCAGCACCACATCTACCAGGTTGGCAGAGTTGATCTTAAGATCATTGACGAAATCTGTGTTCTCATTGATGTTCAGCAAGGCCTCCTGATTCTTCGCATAGGGTGTTACAATTTCCTTTAGTTGTTTAATCAGCGTTTCTCTATCCATTGGTTTTATTTATACTTCTTTAATATCACACAGGCATTCACATCTCCAAAGCCAAAACTGGCTTTCGCTATCAAATTTAATTCTTTATAAAGCAACTGCTGAGGTATTTTTTCCGGATCAATGATCGCTGCTATATCCGGATGCAGGTCTTCGCAATTGATATTGGGGAACAGGAAGCCTTCGTGGAGCTGTAATACGGCAGCTACCAGCTCTATACTGCCAGAGGCGCTGAGGCAATGGCCAATCATACATTTCAGCGCATTGATATAAGGGAAGTCCTTCCTTTTTCTTCCCAGCGCTATGCTCCAGTTCTCAATTTCCAGTGCATCCTTTCCCGTAGCTGTGAGATGTCCGTTAATGGCGTCTATCTCCTCTGGCGCTACGCCTGCGGCTTTAATGGCCTCCTGTATGCAGCGCTGTACAGCTGTACTATTGGGCGCTGTCATAGAGCCATCTCCTCTTTGTGCACCGGCGTTGATATGTCCGCCCAGCACTTCTGCATAGATGATTGCACCGCGTTCCAGTGCACTGTCCAGCGATTCCAGTACCAATGCCCCGGCCCCGCTGCCCGGTACAAAGCCACTGGCGGATGCGCTCATAGGGCGGGAACCTGCCGCGGGATGGTCGTTATGTTTAAAAGTACAAACCTTGAGGCCATCGAAGCCACCCCAGATATAAGGGCCTGCATCGCTGGTACTACCTGCCAGCATCCGTTTTGCATGTCCGTTACGGATACGTTCATAAGCCATCAGCACACTTTCTGCCCCGGTGGCACAGGCGGAGGAATTGGTGGTGACCTGGTTGGCCAGCGCCAGTTTCCCTCCCAGCCAGGCACTGATGCCACTGGCCATGGTTTGCGGCACTACAGTACTGCCCAGGCGACGCACCTGCAGGGCGTCTACTTTATAGATGGCTTCCCGCAGTTTATCCACGCCGGCAGACCCTGCGCCGAAGATGGTACCACTATCCCAGTCCGGCGCCAGCTCAGCGCCTACCGGCAGCTGCGCATCCTTCCAGGCATCTATACCGGCAATTAGCCCGTACAGGATACCATTGCTGTTGAAATTCCTCAGCTCGAGGGCATCCAGGTATTGTAACTGCAATATTTCGGGCACTTCAGGTTTCCCCGCTATCTGACAGGAGAACTGTAAGGCCGCCAGCTCTGCATCATGACGGATACCCGAAGTACCTGCCTTAATAGCTTCTGCAAAAGCGGGAATGCCAACACCATTAGGAGCGGCTACGCCCAGGCCTGTCACAACTACTCTTTTATTCATGTGGTTTGCTAATGATCATTCCGGCAATAGTGCCACTGCACACATCGTCCTGTGCTTCGTTTTTCAGCGTGACCCTGCACTTTAATTTTCCAAAGCGGAAATATACCTTTTCTGCATAAACCGTTACTTTCTCTCCGGGAAAAACGGGGCGCAGGAATTCAATTTCTGTGGATGTCAGTCCGAAGGTCATATTTTTCGCCAATACTTCATCGCCCAGCAGATAGATGCCCAGGCAAACCAGTCCCACCTGTGCCATTACTTCTGTCAGTAATACCCCCGGGGTAACAGGGTATCCTTTGAAATGCCCCTTATAACATTCCATGTCTTCCCTGAAAGTAAAGTGTCCCTGTACCTTTTCACTGTCTATAGCGTCCAGGCCATCTACGAAGAGGAAGGGTGGCGCAAAGGGTAATTGCTGCAGAATGTCTTGTATTGTCATGCCTGACTGATATGTTCACCTCCATTCACCGGGATCACAGCCCCATTGATCCATGCTGCTTCGTCTTTACACAAAAGGTAGACAGCATTCGCTACATCTTCAGGAGTTGTGAGGCGATGAAAGGGATTACGCTGTTTTGTATATGTGATAATGTGTTCACTGCCGGGTATCTGCTGCATAGAGCGGGTGTCAGTTACGCCGGCCTGTATGCAGTTGGCCCTCAGGCCCAGTGGTGCAAATTCGAGGGCAATCTGACGGCTGATCGACTCCAGAGCCGCTTTCGCTGCCGCTACTGCGCCATAGTGTTTCCAGGCCTTGCTGCTGCCTTCACTGGTAAAAGAGAGCACCCTCGCATCGGGTGCAAAAAGCTGCTGCTCTACCAGCTCCTGGGTCCAGTCGTACAGACTGATAGCCATATTGCCGAGGGTAATGTGGAAATCGTCGGTGCTCAGCCGGGCGTTATCACTGTTCATGGCTTTGAGATTCCCTTTGGCAATACTATGCACCACCGTTCTTACGCGTCCCTTATCGCCCATAGCCACCTTCAATGCTGCCAGCACTTCCTGGCGCTTACCTGCATTCACAGCATCGGCATTGTATGCAAGTACCTGTACACCGTAAGCCCTGATGTCTTGAAAATCGCTGTTGATACGCTCCATGTCCACCCGGGTATCCCTATGTACGATGCAGATGTTCATGCCATGCATGGCGAGTTTCCGCGCTGCAGCCAGCCCTAAACCACTGCTGCCGCCGAGTATCAGTGCCCAGTAATGATGTGATGCAAATTCTTTTACCATTGTAACAATATTCGCTGTGCAGAAAAGCCCGGGCCAAAACTCAGCATCAGTCCCTTCTCACCTGCCGGCACTCCTCTGTCCATAAAACGCTCCAGTACATACAGCACGGTGGCGCTGGACATATTACCGTATAAACGTAGCACTTCCTTTGTATCGTCAATATTCTTTCCCATCTCGCCAAACAGTTCTTCAACCGTCTGAATGATCTTCTTTCCTCCGGGATGGAAGATCAGGTGGTGGATGTCTTCTATGCGGTAACCGTAATTGTCCAGGAAAGGGTGTATAATAGCCGGAAAATGGGCGGCAATGGTATTGGGCACCTCAACATCCAGCACCATCTGTAAACCGGTATTAGTGAGCTTAAAACCCATTAAATGTTCGGCTTCGTAGAAATGGTACATCCCTTCTCCAATTATCTGCGGACCATTATCCTCTTCATGGGAAGAAAGGATCGCACAGGCAGCACCATCGCCAAAAATAGCGGCACTTACAATATTGGGCATGGAGTAGTCTTCCAGCTGGAATGTAGCGGTAGGCGACTCTATAGCGATCACCGCGGCCCTTTTACCCGGATTAGCCTCCAGGAACCTTTTGGCGTAGATCATCCCGGATATCCCCGCAGCGCAACCCATCTCCGTTACCGGCAAACGCACAATATCCTGGCGTAATTGCAACAGGTTAATCAGGTATGCATCCAGTGAGGGGATCATAATACCGGTACAGCTGACGGTGATGATATAGTCCAGGTCCATCGCTTCAAGACCCGCTTTTTCCAATGCGTTCACCAGACACTGGCTGCCCAGCTTAATCACTTCTCTTACATAAATGTCGTTCTTTTCTTCAAAGGAAGTGTTGGTAAACACTTCTTCAGGGCTCATAATAGAGTAGCGTCTGTCAACAGCTGCATTCTCAAAGATCTTTTTAACTTTTCTCGCGAAACGGTCTTCCTGGCCGGACAACCAGATATCAAGAAAGGGCATAATCTCTTCCGTGCTTCTGGTATAAGGAGGTAAGGCTTTCGATACTGCTGTTATTTTAACGCTCATACATTAGTAATTATCCACTGGTAACGGAAAGCCCATTTCCATCTGAGTGTATATTGATTGAAATTCAATTTTCGTGACAGTTGCTGTATTTCTTTTCTTTTAAATCCCCGCAGGATGGATACCAACCCATCTTCCTTTGCCATCCTTCCCATTCCCGTAAGCCTGCTGAAAAGCTGGAACAGATGGTACGCCAGCGCGCTTCTGTGCAGGTCGTTAATAATGATCCCAATGGCGGCATTCCTGCGGAAGAGTGACATCAGTTTCATGATCTGGCGGTCTTCAAAGTGATGCAGTGTAAGCGTACATAGTACAATATCGTATTGCATTTCCCTGAATTCTTCACCCAGAATGTTCATACAATAGTAAGTGATTTCCGGGTATTGTGCAGATAAAACGGACGCATATTTAACAGTATACTCGTTGGCATCAATACCCACCAGTTTTACCCGCCAGCCCTTTTTATGGGCCATTCTGGACAGTGCCCGCAACATGTCGCCATTACCACAGCCAATATCCACTATCGTCACTTCCTTTCCGGGCCGCACATCTTCCATCAGCATGCTGACCCCTTCCAGCGTGATGCTGTTGCCTCCCAGCAGCTGATTAACCTGTGCAATCTGGTCGAGCGTGTCTCTCAGCTCCTGTCCTTCCATTTGGAAGTCATCCATGATCTCGGGTGCCAGGGTTCTCTGACTGGTATTAACGAACATACGTACTTTCCATTTTAAAAGGTTTTCCATGTGTCTGCCTGACAATGACAGGCAGCAGCGCCGGGAAGAGCACCAGGCCACTCATAATGCCTGCTGCCAGCTCCTGTTTCCGGAAAACCGCAGACAGTATCTTGCCTGCCTGCATCCGTTTATTAAACTCCTTTTTCCAGGCACTGGCATAGTGCAGCTCCAGTTCCTGTCTGGAAGACTGATGGCCTGAAAAGAAAGCCAGGATCTGTTCTGCGGCAATCTTTGCACTATGTATAGCCATTGCCATGCCGTTTCCGCAAAGCGGATGGATAAGGCCGGCAGTATCGCCTGTCATCAGGATATGGTTGTCCACTTTCTGTTTTTCTGCGAACGAAACCTGGCTGATAGTAAGCGGTCGCTCAAACAGCGGCCGGCTGTGTTCCAGTACTTCTTTCAGGTGCGGGTTGCGATAGAGCACTTCCTGCTGGTGTGCTGCTATATTTTTAAAGCGCCTGAAACTGTCGTAACTGACGAGGTAGCAGATATTGATGATATTATTCTCTACTTTAGATACACCGCAATAGCCCCCCATGAAATTGTGCAGCGCTACCAACCCGTCCGGAAAATCGCCTTCATAATGGCTCTTGACCGCCAGCCACGGCGACTTCTGAGAAGAAAAGCTACGCGACAGCTGCTGGTCCAGCCCGGATCTTTTGCCGTAAGCGCCAATCACAAAGCGGGCTGTTAGCTGCCGTTCCAGGGCTGTACTGACCGTAAACCGGTCATTGTCAAAGGAGATATCCGTCACTGTATCTTCCAGCAATATTCCGCCGGCTGCCACCATCTGCTGCATCAGGAACTGGTCCAGCAGATAACGGCTGACGCCGAAACCGCCCAGGGGTAATCCCGCTTCCACACTTTTACCTGAAACAGCCGAAATCCTTACCCGGTCAATCCTGGCAGGCTGCAGTACCGCAGGATCCGCTCCCAGCCATTGCAGGTAAGGCAATACCTCGTTGGAGATGTATTCTCCGCACACCTTATGTCTGGGAAAAGGGTATTTTTCAATAACAATAACCCGCAGCCCTGCACGTAGCAAGTGCAAGGCGCCGGTTAAACCGGCTAAGCCTCCTCCTACAATGATGACATCAGCCTCCGGCATTACTAACTAATTGATTTTGAGCATTCGAACATTAAAGACAAACTATATGTTGCAACAAGTGTACGCTATTTTCCTGAAATGAAGAACCAAATGTTATTCTTTGGGCAGACCGGGGCGGCATCCGTGCTGATTCCCGGAGATTCGGGCTACAAACACATAACGCCGGGTTATTACTACGATTTGAGCAATAGAAGGGCATAAGTATGTATTCGGTACCAACAGTATACCAATGGCCTCATCTTATGTTCATCTTACGTTCAAAAACGTAGGATGAACATAAGATGAGGCCATTGGTACACCGTTGGTACCGGATTGGTACCGGAGTAGATCGGATTACTTTTATGTGCCTGAGATATAGTTGAGATTCGGTCGAGGTAGCCTCATCCTCCCTTCATCTTCCGTTCCGGAACGGAAGATGAAGGGAGGATGAGGCTACCTCGACCGAACATCGACCGAACCTTAACCCTGGTTTCGGTCTACCTGAGACTCGCTTTGATACCGCTTTGAGACTTGTACCTGTTTAAAACCTTGAGTTACTATTTTTTTAGGTAGCAGGCATAGACACAAAAAAAAGCGGGGCCGGCTATTGCCGACCCCACTCCACCCTTATCTGATAAAACCATTGCCATCGTCATCGTAAGTACTCCATTGCGCCTCACCAGGTGCAGCGGCTGCGTTAATTTCCGTACTTCTCAGTTCACTCATACTCTGATCCAGTTCTTTCACTCCCTCCATGGTACGTGCCGTTCCTTCCGGCTGAATTCCTGAAAGACCATGGGTTTCGTGCACATACCCAACCGGGTTTTCGATATACTGCCATTGTTCGCCGAGTTGTGTACTTTCTCCTTTATTCCACGAACCTCTGACTTTGTTCGTATCTGACATATTGAAATACTGATTACTGTATCGCGGATCTCCCTGTAATACTCCCGGAGGGAAGTTTGGTTGAATAGTGTCGAGGGCCGCTTCAAACATCTGGAAGTGCGCGATCTCTCTGGTCATAAGGAACATGAGCGTTTCCTTCACGTATGGATCATCTGTGAACTTCATCAGGTATTCATAAGTGATCTTTGCCCGTGATTCTGCTGCCATATCTGAACGCAGGTCGACGGTCAGATCATTATTGGCATTTACATAAGCACCAGTCCATGGTACACCCTGACTATTGGTGAGCATAGGGCCACCACCGCTGTGGACGAGGAACTCAGGATGCATCATTGCATGATGAATATACTCTTCCTTCCTGGCAGTACCCTGCATTGTTTCCATGAGCTCAGAGTTGTCGGCTGCATTCTTTAGTTCGCCATTGATACCGGTTAACAACAACTGTATGGTAGCGCCCACTATTTCAAGGTGACTGAACTCCTCCGTTGCAATATCCATCAGCATATCGTATTTATCAGGATATGGCCTTCTGGCGCCGAAGGCCTGAACAAAATATTGCATGGCTGCCTTCAGTTCACCGTTGCCACCACCAAACTGTTCAAGCAAAAGCGCTGCAAAGCGCGGGTCCGGTTTAGATACACGGACATTAAATTGTAAATCCTTTACATGATGGAACATAGTTAAATCATTTTTATGGTAAACAAATCTCCAGATGATCGTCAGTTTTCTTCGGGCGATAAACATGCCATACAGCGCTTACCGTAAGCGCTGTACAGTAACTGTTTCTCATCTTACATAGGTGTGTGGACAAGTTTTCCCTTTCACCGGAGCGAACGGCATGTTACCGACATACAAGCGTCATGGCGTAATCTTTGAACGCCTTCATATGTACCCTTGATTTGTAATTTATTCATTTCACAAAACAGATCCGTATGCAAAAAACAAACATCAAACAACGGCCATCCGATGCAAAAGAACCATTGAATGCCAGGCTGGCGGAAGATCAGCAAGAAAGAGACGAAGTAAATGATGTAGACCGCGACGATGATCTGGCCGGCGATACGGAAGAAGAATCAGACGATACGCCGGAACTGGACGAAGAAGACCTGGAAGAAAACAATCTTTCCGAAGAAGACGCAGACGACATTCAATGGGAGCCTCCAAAAGGAAACTCATAAGTAGTGTTACAGGGTGGTTCGTGGCACTACAACAAACAGGGCAATAAGCGAGGGATCGTTTGTTGCCCTTCTTACTGATATTCACCATTACTGATAAACCCATTTATTAT
Organism: Chitinophaga filiformis; assembly: GCF_021646545.1. Classification (GTDB taxonomy): domain Bacteria; phylum Bacteroidota; class Bacteroidia; order Chitinophagales; family Chitinophagaceae; genus Chitinophaga; species Chitinophaga filiformis_A. Next base: position 51,717 of record NZ_JAKIRP010000025.1, read on the forward strand.
GTACACACTTGGTATCAATGCCGCTTTTCACGACTCAGCAGCATGCATTGTTAAAGACGGGCAACTGATTGCCGCGGCAGAAGATGAGCGCTTCACACATATCAAACATGGAAAAAGACCCATTCCCTTTTCTGCTTATGAGCTGCCTTATCATGCCATCGATTATTGCCTTCAGACCGCCAACATTCATCTCGGAGATGTCGATCACATTTCTTATTCCTTTGATCCGTTTATTCTGCTGACCGAGGAAGATGCCAACAAGCATGAGATAGATATTCCGTTGAGGCAACCATCGCAATTTGTACCGGAAAAATGGATATCCCCCTGGGATCCGCTGTTCCTTTCTGCGATCATTAATGCACCGGGCCAGCTTACTGACGGTTATCCGCATCACCTGCAGAAACGTTTTCATGGCGCCCGTTTTCATAACGATCAATGGCATTTTGTAGAACATCATCTATGCCATGCCGCCAGTGCTTTCCTGCCCTCTCCCTTCGACGAGGCGGCAGTCATGACGATGGACGGACGCGGAGAAAAAGCAACCACTACGTTCAGTCTCGGCAAGGGCAACAGCCTCGATCGCATCAGTCAGGTGAACATGCCACATTCTCTTGGATTACTGTATGAAAAAGTCACTACACATCTTGGCTTCCTGCATTCTTCCGATGAATACAAAGTGATGGCACTGGCATCTTATGGTAAACCGGTTTTTGTCAATGCTTTCAGGTCTATGATCAGCTTATCCGATCATGGCGAATATAGTATTGATGATGAACAGATGGTAGAACTGCTGGGCCCTCCGAGAAAGAAAGGTGATGAGTTTACTGCGCATCACTTTAACATTGCCCACTCGTTGCAGGCGGTACTACAGGAGTCTGTACTGCAGATCAGCGACTGGTTGCAGAAGAAAACAGGCGCCGACAATCTCTGCTTTGCCGGTGGTGTAGCTTTAAACTGTGTGCTCAATGCAAAAATCAGGGATGCCGGCATCTTTAAAGATATATGGGTACAACCAGCATCCGGTGATGCAGGCACTGCACTGGGAGCTGCGTTGTGGACAGACGCTACGCTGCGCAACAGCCAGGAAAAAACTTTCCATATGGACCACGCCTATTGGGGACCTGAGTATAACGATGATGAGATCAAAACATTCCTGGACTGGACAAAAACTCCTTACCGCAAGCTTGGCAATGTAGCAGAAGAAACAGCTGAACTGCTGGCGCAGGATAAGATCATTGGCTGGTACCAGGGCAGAATGGAATTTGGGCCGCGTGCATTAGGCAGCCGATCTATTCTCGCGTCTCCCATCTCTGCAAATATGCAGGCAAGGCTGAACGAAGTAAAAGACCGTGAAGACTTCCGTCCGGTAGCGCCCGTAGTCCTGGAAGAAGTGGCCGGCGACTGGTTTGAAGGCGCGCACTTCTCTCCTTTCATGCTGTTTGTATATGATGTAAAACCCGATAAGAAAGATAAAATACCTGCAGTTACACATGTGGATGGTACCGCGCGCATACAGACGATTAACAGAAGCCAGCATAGCCGTTATTATGATTTGCTGCAGGCCTTCTACAAGAAAACAGGTGTACCTGTGCTGATCAACACATCATTCAACACACTCGGCAAACCCATTGTTTGTACGCCGCGCGATGCTGTTGAATGTTTCTGGTCATCCCCGTTTGACGCTTTAGTAATTGGTTCATTCCTCATTCAAAAATAACCCGCCAATGGAGAAGAAAATCACCGTGGTTATACCCACCTACAAACGTCCGGAGTTACTGTCCCGTTGCCTGAGGGCTTTAGAGGAACAGGAGTTTGACAAGAGCGATTTCGATGTAATTGTGGTCAGTGATGGTCCGGATAAGTATACCCGGCAACTGGCCTGCAGCTGGAAATATGCCAGTCTGATAGAGGTAAAATATTTGCCACTGCCACAAAAAGGAGGTCCTGCTGCTGCAAGAAACGCAGGATGGCGCGCGTCCGATGCACCTATCATCGCATTTACCGACGATGATACTATTCCAGACCCCAACTGGCTGCAGAGCATCTGGCAGGCATGGAAGGGAGAACGCGCGGCCGTTTACACGGGGCGCGTGGTAGTGCCCATAAAAGGACGCCCTACTGATTATGAATGGAATACAGCCCAACTTGAGAAAGCAGATTTTGTAACGGCAAATTGTGCCTGTACAAGACAGGCATTGGAAATGGTGAATGGTTTTGATGAATCTTTTAAAACGGCCTGGCGCGAAGACAGTGATCTTGAGTTCAGGTTATTACAACAAAACATTCCCATTTATCACCTTCAAAACGCCATAGTACTCCACCCCGCACGGAAAGCCCGCTGGGGGATCAGTGTAGGTGAACAGCGTAAGAACATTTTCAATGCACTGTTATATAAAAAATTTCCCAAATTGTACAGGGAAAGGATCCAGCGGAGACCTGCCTGGAATTATTACCTGATGATCTGCTTTTTCCTGCTCGGCGCTTTTTTTGCATTCGATGGAGCATACACTGCATCAGCAGTATTATTTGGCGCATGGTTATTGATGATTGGATTATTTGCAGGTAAGCGGCTGAAACATACTTCGCATACTGCGTCACATATACTTGAAATGATCGTCACATCGGCAGCCATTCCATTTGCGGCAACTTACTGGAGCCTCTATGGAGCCTGGCGCTATAAAGTACTTTACCTGTAGAATGATGCCTGATTCAATTCATAAGATAGCGGTCTTCCGCGCATTACAATTAGGAGATATGTTGTGTACTGTTCCGGCATTGCGTGCCTTACGCACGGCATTTCCGGAAGCACACATTACCCTGCTGGGATTACCATGGGCTGTTTCGTTTGTAGAAAGGTTTTCCAGATACCTGGATGCTTTTGTCCATTTTCCGGGTTATCCCGGATTGCCGGAACAGCCCGTGATTCCCGAGCAGTTCCCTCCCTTTCTGACTGCCATGCAGGAACAACGGTTTGACCTGGTGTTGCAGATGCAGGGCAATGGTTCTATTGTGAACCCGATGGTTGCGCTAATGGGTGGACGATATACGGCCGGCTACTGGCGACAGGAAGATGGTTGCCCCGATGCCGGCCTTTTTCTGGAATATCCTGAAGATGTATCAGAAATAGAACGTCACCTGCTGCTGCTGGAATATCTTGATATTCCCCGGCAGGGTACTTACCTGGAGTTTCCCATTACGGCAAAAGACATGGAGGACTTCAATCAGCTGGACCTTCCACTGGAAGCACAGGAATATCTCTGTGTACATCCCGGATCGAGAGGTAGCTGGCGACAATGGCCGCCACATATGTTTGCCGCGATGGCAGATGAATTTGCAGAGAAGGGATGGAAAATAGTACTCACCGGTACACCGGAGGAACGTCCGCTTACTGAAGCCGTAGCGGGACTGATGAAGCACAAATCCATCAATACTGCGGGACAGACCACACTGGGCAGCCTGGGAGTGCTCATTAAAAATGCACGCGCCCTGCTGTCCAATTGTACAGGTGTATCACACATGGCGGCAGCATTTGAAACACCCAGCGTTATTATCAGTATGGATGGAGAACCCGTTCGCTGGGCGCCGTTGAATAAACAACTGCACTATACAATTGACTGGACTACTGAACCGGATTATGAGATCGTTTTAAGAAAGGGCATGCGGCTCCTCGAAACTACCTGAAGAAGCGGTAGTGAGCTCCAGCATGGCCAGGGTCATTTTGGCAATATTATCAGGCGTTGCTAACGGTAGCTTTTCTGCGGAGAAAGAGCGGTATACGTGTTTCACCACTTCGTTCTTACTCTGCAGCGGCGCCGGTACATCGAAGTAAAGCACCTTGCTGGTAACACGCCAGGGAGTGTGCTGCGGATTGGTTAGTGCATATAGTACAAGTACAGGTGTGTGTACTGCAGCGGCAATATGTATAGTGCCTGTATTAACAGAGAGTAACAGCGGTGCATGTTTTATCAATATGATTAATTCTTCCAGGTCAAACAGTCCTGCCGCTGAAAATGCGCGGCTGCCTATCCCTGCGGCTATCTCACGTGCTTCCGCAGCATTGTTCTTTCCTGTTATCAGTAACTGGTAATTCGTTGCTGCGCAGATCTTTCTTCCTGCTGCGATCCAATCCTTCACAGGATACTTGCGTTTCTGTTCCGATACTTCAGGATGCAGAACGATCCATGGTTGTTGTGGATCGAGCCCTGTCAACAACAGTTTTTCACACACCACCGGCCAGAGTATTTCCTTCGCACGCACACTCAGTTGTTCCTTATCGGTAACGGCACCGATCCGTGCTACCAGCTCAAGGTCACGCGCTACCTGGTGCCTGATGAAAGTATATGGTTCTTCATCGGGTATCCAATGCGTCAGCAACTGATATGGATTTTCGCGGCAATAGGCCAGTCTGAGAGGTATCTCTGCCAGGTATGCCAGCATAATCGAAGGCATGGGGTTCTGACTGTACACGGTGAAGATGACAGCAGCGTCAAAGCGGCCGTCCTTCAGCTGATTCACCAGTTGGCTGAACTGAGCAGGATCGGGCGTACCTGTTGTCTGCACCCAGGGAACATCAAATACAATGGCATCGTCTATCTCCGGTACTTCCGGAACTACTGCTGCACCCAGGGACGAAACAAGTACTGTAATGTGACAGTTGAATGTTTGTTTTAACGCCCTGATGGCAGGTGTGCTCATTAACAGGTCTCCTATATTATCCGGCCGTATACAGAGTATGCGGCGGCATTTCTTCCATTCATTTTTCATTATCCCTCCGCTACTTTTAAAGCAGGTGTTGTGTAAATTCTTTTGATGATCAAAGTAGTTGAACGGTCGGGCACCAGTGGCAGCAATACCACTTCTCCTCCGAATTCCTCTACTGCTGCTGCCTCCGGCAGGGATTCCCTGCTATAGTCACCACCTTTAGCAAATACAGAAGGCTTTATGATGCGGATAAGTGATTCCGGGGTATCGTCCTGCTCACTTCCGAACGCAATCAGATGGCTCACAGCGCCCAGGCCTGCAAGTACCTGCACCCGGTCGCTCAGGCTGTTAATGGGCCTCTCAGGCCCCTTTAAACGCTTAATACTCTCATCTGTATTGACGCCTACGATTAGCACATCTCCCAGTGAAGCTGCCCTCTCCAGGTAGCTTACATGACCGCTGTGCAGTATATCGAAACAGCCGTTAGTGAACACGATCTTCTTACCCTGTGCCTTATACATGTCGCAGAGCGCCTCCAGTTCTTCTGCATCGCGGACATATTTATCTTTCATCGAGAAGTAAGCAATAAGCTCTGCCTGTTTACAATGAGCGGTATTGTTTTTCCGGATCGCAACTGTTGCAGCGGCGCCGGCTATTTCAGCGGCAGTGAGTGGACTTGCGCCTGCAAGACTGGCCAGTGTAAAGGCGCTGACATAGGTGTCTCCTGCGCCGGATACATTCGGATTGCTAACAGCACGTGCTGCAGTATGACAAAGCAGTTTGTCTTCCTGGAAGATCAACGCGCCCTCTTCATCCAGCGTCACTGCCGTGATAGCAGCTCCTGTTGTTGCATAGATCGCTTCACCCATCTCTTCCAGCTGTTGCGCCTTGGAGCACGGTTGTTCGGGCAATTGCAACATAGCCATCATCTCCTTGAAATTAGGTTTTGCCAATGCAGGCTGTAAGCCCTTATACTGTTGCAGCTTCTTGGCATCCACGGCGACGAACTTCCTGTGTTGTTCATTTAACCGTTCCAATGTGGCAATGATACCGGGAGTGAGCAAGCCCTTATTATAGTCAGCGATCACGATGGCATCATGCAATGGAAATTCCCTTTCCAGTACGGCTATCAACTGCGCTTCACAGGCATCGTCCAGCGGCATCTCTGTTCCTTCATCATAGCGGGTCAACAGTTGCTGCCCGGCAATCACACGTGTTTTTATCATTGTGGTCCGGGTGGCACAACGCACTACCTCATCCCTGATGCCTTCTTTTGCCAGCAGGTCGCCGGCCAGTTTAGCAGCGTAATCATCTCCAATAAGACTGACAAAGGTTACTGATGCTCCGAGATGGCGTAGGTTTGCAGCGGTATTGGCACCGCCTCCGAGTACGGATGTATGTGAACTGATATCCACAACAGGCACCGGTGCTTCCGGCGACAAACGTGTGCTGGCGCCTCTCAGGTACGTATCGATCATAAGGTCGCCCAGTACCAGTACAGCAGGCTGCATAAAAGCCCTGATCAACGTTTGATATATGAGTTCCATGTTCTGAATTTTGCAGTAGCGTTTTTGACAATAAACTGAGCAGCGTCCCGCAGATCATTTGCAATGTATGCAGGTTCATTATGTTCATTCATTTCCCACACAGTTTCATTCCCATTGTTAAGTAATACAGACTGGCAACCGGCACGATTGCCCGCTTCCACATCATTCAATATATCTCCTATCATCCACGATTCAGGGAGGAAGATATCCATCTCCTTTGCTGCCCGCAGCAGCATACCGGGCAATGGTTTCCGGCAATCGCAGCTGATGGCGTACGGCGTTATTTTTCCCGCGGGATGATGAGGGCAATAATAAAACCCATCCAATGCTATCCCCGCTTCGCTCAGCAGTTGGCTTACCTTCGCAATCACAGGCTGCATCTCTTCTTCCCGGAAATATCCGTGAGCAATACCCGCCTGATTAGAAACAACGATCAGTGCATAACCTCTCTCCTGCAGTAAGCGCAGTCCTTCCACTGCGCCTTGTTCCAGCACTATCTTGTCCGGATCTGCATTGTAGGGCACGTTACTGATCAGTGTACCATCTTTGTCGATAAATACTGCTCTTCTCATAAGGAAATACTTTCTTCTGCTCTGAAGTTTCTTGGAGATGATGTATCATCGCCGCCGATAACCCTTTCGTACACTTTCTGCATATCGCGGGCCACCAGTTCCCAGGTGAACAACCTGTTCACTCTTCTGAGTGCATTGTTGCCCATTTCTCTCAGCAGGGCCGGCGACTGCAGCAGCATAGTGATCTTGCGGGCAAGCGCTTCCGGATCTTTGGGTGGTACCAGCACACCGGTTTGTCCGTCGGCAACACTGTATTTAATTCCCCCTACATTACTACCAATCACAGGAGTGCCACATGCCATCGCCTCCAGTGGTGTGATGCCGAAAGGCTCATACCATGGGGTAGTAATAAACAGGTCGGCTGCAGTGTAGTAGTATTTCAATTCGTTCCTGGATTTTTGTCCGAGGAAATATACTTTATCACTGAGCTTCAGATCCTCCGCCAGCTGCTTCAAACGTGCAAGTTCTTTTGCAGTATCTGCGTCTCCGCCTACTATCAGCAATCTCACCTTCGCGTTCCTGCATTTTACCTTCGCCAATGCCATGATCACATTGTCCACTCCTTTCCTTGGCACCATACGTCCGAGTTGCAGTAATACCTTTTCATCATAAGGCAGGCCTAATACTGAACGGGCCACTGACTTATTGATAGGATAAAGCTCATCTGTATTAACGCCACAGGGAATGATCGTGATCTTCTCAGCAGATGCGTTGTAATATGTCATAAGGTCTTCCCTGTCCTGCGGGCACTCAGCTATGATCAGGCTCGCCTCCTTCACCGCATTCTCCTCAATAGTGATCCGTTCTCTCGGGAACTGGTCATTATCTCCCTGGTGAATACGACGGATGTGTCCCAATGCATGGAAGGTCACTACGAAAGGTATACCGAGTTCTTTCTTCAGTTCCATAGCTACCAGTGCTGACATAAAAAAGTTGGCATGTATCAGTTCGTAGCTAACTTGCTCCTGCTGTATGAAACGCAGCATATCTGCTTTAAAAGCTGGCATATATTGCAACAGTGTCTCCTTGGGAATATCTTCTGCGGGCCCGGCATTGACATGAATGATCCTTATTTTATCACCGAAGGCTACAACATCCGGCAGTTTGTTTTCATCCCGCCTTGTAAAGATGTCGATCTGGTAGCCCATGATGGCCAGTTGTCTGGCTACTTCTCCCACATATACATTTTGTCCTCCAGCATCTGCGCCCCCCAAAGCGGCCAGTGGTGAAGCATGTTCACTAATGAACGCAATCCTCCTTCCCATACACTTAATTTTAAATCAGTTATCACTGGTAATAGTGCTGTGATCAGACTCTATTGCCTGCTTTCCGAATAGTTGGTCGGTATAAATTATCTCATTCATATTTCCACTGCAGACAGTTTCAAATAACCTTTCCCAGTCTGCAGTAAAGCGATCTATATTAAACCGTTTCATGGCGGTAGTCTTCGCTGCCTCTCCCATTTGTGCTGCGAGTTCCGGCTCGTTCAGCAACAGCTTCATCTTCCTGATCAGATAATTAATATCTGTGTGAATGAACCCGTTCTTTCCATTCTCGATTACGGTTACCAGCTCAGTAGTGGCCAATCCCACAACAGGCATCCCCTGCATCATTGCTTCACAAACAGCCAGTGCCAGACTGGTATGCCTTACAGGATGGAAATAGAACCGGTACCGGCTTCTGAACGATGGCAGCTGCGGATGTAATACCTCACCAAGACCATCCTGCCCATTGCCCATTCCTACAAGGTCTACCGGCAATATATTGCGGACGTGCTGAAAGATATCCCAACCCAGTCCTCTGCCCCGCTGGGGCAAATGATTGATGGTAACAAGTCCCTTAGCCAGTTCCCCTGTGTACGACACATCAGGCATCGTCACGCCATGCTCGATCACAGTAGCTGGTGTACGGTTATTGTCCCACATCAACCGATTGTAGTGTGTCACATGCACCAGGCAAATGCGACGATCGTTTACTACATGTCGTGTGGTAACAGGATTCTTGGCAGGCGTGTTATGTTCCAGGTAGACCCTTGGCAATCTGCGCTGGGCGGGCGATAAAATATCATATTGGTCTACCAGATAGTCTTTTGTAGATTGATAAAGGATGACATCGAAGTCTAAATCTTTCACCATTCTTACCGGCACCTCATGTACATTATCACCGAACGGAAATGTCTTTCCTCTACCATAATACCCTGGAGTACGTTGCTCGTTGACAGGAATATAGATGTCATAATTTCCTTGTGACAGATAATACAGGTAGCTTCCGTGGATATGCCAAGTAAAGATTTTCAGCCTGGGCTTTTGCTGTGTAGTCGTCATATATGTCATTAAGTAGAATTGACTATGTAACAGAAATTTGCTTATTACCTTCCCGATGTGCCTTTATATTATTCACCAGACAAACATTCACTTACTCTTCCAATGGTTCAAAAGGGAAGATCAATAAACAAACCAAACATGTGGTGCTGGAAATAATTGATTTTTAGACAATTATTTTCTGCTATCGTGAATTCTGTGTAAGCGCTGTGTAGCAGCGCTTCCCCGGCGAACGCTGCTGAAGCATGAAGTAAAAATTGCGCTCACATCTATGGAGCAACGGCTACATGGCACAATTGACGCAAGAGTTCTACACTTAAGGTATCCTTATTCACGTTTTAAAGAATATGCATATATAGCTACGGCTGAAAATGGCCATGGCACGATTTTGCACACGATTTCTACCAGTAAATTCTATTTCATGAAGGCAGCTGTTTTCCATAAAATCGGAGACATTCGTGTGGAGAATGTAGAAGATCCGCGTATTGAACAATCTGAAGACATCATCGTGAAAGTCACATCCACCGCTATTTGCGGTTCTGACCTGCACATTTATGATGGCTTTTTTCCACAGTTGAAAGACCAGGTCATGGGCCACGAGTTCATGGGGATTGTAGAAGAAACAGGCAGTGGCGTATCAAAGCTGAAACGCGGCGATCGTGTGGTAGTGCCTTTTCCTATTGCCTGCGGGCATTGTTATTTCTGCAATCAGCAATTGCCTGTTCACTGCGAGAATAGTAATACCGAGCATTACGGTCCACAGGGAGATATGACTTCCGGTAAAGGTGGTGGCTTATTTGGTTACACCGATCTCTATGGTGCGTATGCCGGCGGACAGGCAGAGTACGCACGTGTGCCGTTTGCTAACTTCGGTCCGCGGGTGGTACCGGAGAGTATGACTGACGAGCAGGTGCTGTTCCTCACTGACATCTTTCCTACTGGTTGGTCTGCTATCGACTGGGCACAGCTGAAAGGTGGCGAGACTGTCGCCATCTTCGGTTCTGGTCCTGTCGGGTTAATGGCGCAGAAGGCTGCGTGGCTGCAGGGTGCGGGCAGGGTGATTGCTGTTGATCCGCTGGCATATAGGCTAGATATGGCGAGGAATGTCAATCATGTGGAAACGATTAATTCTTCTGAGGTCGATGCTGTGCAAGCGATCTATGATATGACACAGGGGCGTGGGGCGGACGTTTGTGTAGATGCTGTGGGGATGGAGGCGGATCGGAGTTTCCTGGAGAAGGTGAAGGCGACGGTGAATTTTGAGAAGGGGACACCGAAGGTGATGGAGGATTGTTTTAAGGCTGTGCGCAGAGGTGGGACGGTGACGATTGTTGGCGTGTATGGGAGTACATATGACAACTTCCCTGTGCATCGCATCTTTGATAAGGGCATTACTATTAGGACAGGTCAGGCGCCGGTGCATAGATATATCGATCATCTGATCTCTCTTGTGGTTTCGGGGCAGGTAACTTTGAATGATATCATTACGCATAAACTGCCGCTCTCTGCGGCGAGTGATGCGTATGATATCTTTAAGAAGAAAGAGGATAATTGTGTGAAGGTGGTGTTGAAGCCGTAGATTGCGCTTTGCGCGGATTGGCGGCGTGGCAGCGGGTTTTCAGATGGGATCTCTGGCTGGGTTCTTTGAAGTTTTCCTGCTGCTGAGCCGTAGATGGTCGTATTCAGCTATTGGTGAACTATTGAACCCCTATCAAGCGGGGCAGCTACTTCAAACAACCAAGGCCAGAAATCTCCATCTGAACCCGCTGCTGCTTCCAGACGTCCAATTGTGGCAGGAACGCCTCATATCAAATGAGTCGCGTTCCTATCGCTCTGTATGTTTTTATACGCTCTCATGTTCTTCTATATGCCCGCAAGCATTGTTGTCAGGGCTTCACCGCTTTCGTTCTCCAGGTTGTGTACTAACCGTATAATTCTACTCTGCTGATGTTGGTCAACTATACCTTCTGATAAATGGCTGAACTTCTTAATGACGTCGTCCCAGCTGAGTGGGCGGGTAAAGAAGCCTTTGAAGTCTTCACACTTCTGCTCTACCTCTTCCCCGCTGTTGAGCGTTATGGTTACTTTCGCCGGCATTTTATCAGGATATACGGAGGTGTAGGGATCCAGATAGTCTACTACCTTACGGGGCGTCTTCAATGGAAAGTTTGTGTGGGTCTCCACCTTCCTCAACAGCTCCTGTACGTCAGGACGACGGATGCGTTCCTTCATAAACTGGTCAGGCCCTACGACTCCATCAATCAGCGCTACTGCTATTACGTAAGCCATACTGTGATCTGCCTGCTCTTTGGTTTGTACCATGTGACGATCGCCGTAGTGGCCTCCGCCTACAATGTCGTAGGCTGTTTCAAAAGTGGTGACCTTTATTTCTTTTACTTCTCCCGGTACCAGTTTGTACTGCTCCCGCAACATCAGGGTGGCTTCTATGGCAGACTGCGTATGTACTTCTGCATTGTAGCTCTTCAATATGCATCTGGGGATCAGCGAGAAATCGCCTTTTTCCTGCCGGAAATGGGGTTTCATGCCCGTCAGATGTTCAAACCCTACTGCTCCCTCAAAATAATTGATAGGCCCTGTAATGCCCTCTTTTGCCAGTAAAACGATCTGCATACAACCGGCGGCAACCAGTGAAGAGGCTAATCCCTTCCATTCATACGTGTACGATTCCCTGCTGCCTGTGGCCGGATTGAAACTACAGGCTGCCGTACCTATGGCGTGTGCTGCCTGCTCTTCCGTCAGGGAAAACAATCTGCATAGTGTAGCAGTAATGGAACAGGCCAGTAACATGGTGTGATCTATACCTTTCAGCATCACAGGTATTTCGTCTACCAGCTTGCATTGTATCTGATAGGCAATGGCCATGGCCGTCAGTATGTCCCTGCCGCTTGCTTTAATTAATTGTGAGGCAGCCAGTATAGATCCTATGTTGTCGCTCGGGTGACAGGTAGCGTCTTTTCCCAGGTAGTTGTCCATGAAGTCAGGATACCTGATCAGTTGCGTATACCATTGTGCAGCCCTGTCCACAGCAGTACTTCCCAACAGCGGTACGATGCAGTCTCCGCTTTGTTGTAATATCTTCAATTGACGCAGACACTTCTGTATGGTGTCCTGCCTGGAAGCGTAGATCATAGAACCTATGGTGTCCAGTAAATGCCGTTTTAACTGATCGGTGATATCTGTGTCCAACTGATCAAAGGCGGTCAGATTTGCAAACCTGGCCATAGTTGTAGTCATTGCCGTAGCAATAGTGCCAGGCATAGCCGTGTGCGTTGCTGTAGTCATGCTTGTAGTCTTAATTATTGATGTGTAGTCCCTTATCAGTGAAACAAGTTATGTACCACTTCGCTATAGTGCCTGATTATGAGCCCGGCTCAACCAATTCTATTGTACAGGCATGTTAATTGATTCATTTACAGCGAACCAAACTGCAATATCATGATACAGAGAGATGGCGCACTTACCAGTCTATGGCAGGGAAACATAGCTCCCTATATTGTTACTAACAGACCCGATAAGAATGTTGTGTATGACGTAATCATTGTCGGTGGTGGCATTACCGGTATCAGTACTGCCCTCTTGCTGCAGGAAGCCGGGAAACAATGCCTGGTACTCGAAGCTGCCGAGATGGGTTATGGTACCACGGGAGGTACGACTGCACACCTGAACACATTGCTGGATACGCCTTATTACGTGATTGAGCAGAACTTTGGGGAAGAAAATGCGGCACATGTAGCAGGCGCAACTGCTGCCGCTATCAATCTTGTAAGGAATAATGTGCAACGTTTTAACATAGATTGTGGATTTAAAGAAGCCGATGCGTATCTTTTTGCACAGGATGAAAAACAGGAAAAGGAACTCGAGAAGATCCGGGAAACTTCTGCAAAGGCTGGATTGGATATTTCCTATGCACAGCAGATACCTGTGAGTGTTCCTTTTACGAAAGCAGTGAGAGTAACAGGACAGGCAAAGTTTAGTCCGCTGGAGTATGTGCATGGCATCGCGAAGGCATTTGAGGCTGCCGGTGGCGTCATTATGCAGCAGTGTAAAGTGATCGATACAGATAAAGGAAGCACGCTGAAAGTACAGACCAATGCAGGTGTGTTCTCTGCGGTTGATCTTATTTACGCAACCCATATTCCTCCGGGCATTAATCTGCTGCATCTGCGTTGTGCGCCCTACAGAAGTTATGCTATGGCTGTAACACTGGAAGATGAGGCCTATCCCGAAGACCTGAGTTATGATATGTATGATCCTTATCATTACTATCGTACGCAGGTTGTAAAAGGCGAAACATATCTCATTGTGGGTGGTGAAGACCACAAGACAGGCCATGAAACGAATACAGAAAAATGCCTGCTGACATTAGAAAGTCATGTCAGGAAATATTTCAAAGTGAAAGAAGTTGCTTACAGGTGGTCCTCTCAATATTTCGAACCTGCGGATGGATTGCCCTACATCGGTTATCTGCCTGGTTCGGAAGATCATATTTATGTAGCATCCGGTTACGGCGGTAATGGTATGACCTATAGCTCCGTTGCGGCTTTGCTGCTCAAACAGATCATCCTCGGAGAGAAACCTGCATTAGAGAAACTGTTCGATCCTAACAGGATAAAACCGGTGGCCGGGTTCACCAACTTCGTTACACACAATACAGATGTTATCAAGCAATTTTTTGGTAAGATGTTCTCTGCTGAAGAGATCAGTCAGCTGACGGAGCTGGCCCCGGGTGAGGGAAAGCTGGTGGAATATCATGATCGGAAAATAGCGCTGTATAAAAGTGAGGAAGGACAGCTGTATGCGCTTAACCCAAGCTGTGCGCATATGAAGTGTGATGTTAAATGGAACCAGGCAGAGAAATCGTGGGATTGCCCCTGCCATGGCGCCAGGTACAATTATGACGGGAAAGTGATGACAGGTCCTGCAGATACAGACCTGGAAGGTCTGGCATTGAGCTGAGCAGACATAGATAGTGTGTTTGATAATGGTTTTAGTAAGTAAATGAAATGATAGCATATGATTGATCACGGTTATGATCTTGAGATAATAAACAATATTGCTGATGTACTGATGCCTAAATATGAAACACTGGCTGTGGCAGAAAGCGTAACTGCCGGACAGTTGCAGGTAGCCTTCTCCCTTGCGGAGGGCGCTACACAGTTCTTTCAGGGTGGTATTACCGCTTACAACATCGGACAAAAATCAAAACACCTGCAGATTGATCCTATCCATGCGGGCAACTATAATTGTGTATCGGAAAAAGTGACCGACCAGATGGCGGCACACGTGGTATCGCTGTTTGCGGCAGACTGGGGCATTGCCATTACCGGTTATGCTTCCCCCGTACCCGAAGAGCACATTCATGATTTGTTTGCCCACTACACCATCTATTACAGGAATAAATGCGTGAAACATGAACGTATTACGGCTCCTCACAATGATGTGCTTACCGTCAGAACACATTTTACGAATGCGGTATTGCGCAAGTTTTATGATGCCTGCCGGACGATCGGTATCTGATATGGAGGTGGAATAATCTTTGCCGCCTTTTCCTAAAAATGCGTCTTATGGAAAGATTGTCCCTCGAGAAAGAAACAGTACATGTTGACTATACAGGGGAAGGTATTCCCGAGTCAGTGAAAAATTTCCGTCCTTCCGTATTCAGGGACGGAGATAATTATTATTGCATCCTGGGTAGCGATAAAGAGACCGCCGTATGTGGAAGTGGCGCAACGGTGGAAGAGGCATTCCTTGAATGGGATCACGCTTACCAGGATAAAACGAAAAGATAATACCATCGATGAGAAAATGTAATAAAAATGGCCATTCCGTATAAACAGAATGGCCATTTTTATCTACTGAAATTATTGAGATTATCAGGGAGTTCCTTCTGTAATATTATCATTACTATCGCTGCCTCTACTGTAGGTATTGTTCTCTTCGTCTTCTGCTCCTATGTCTTCATTCTCATCATCCAGCTCAGCACCAGGCACATCCAGATCGGCGCCGGATGTTTCCTCACCAAAGCTTCCTTCATTTAACGGGTCACCATCATCGTCAGTACTATCCAGTGAGGCTCTTCTGAGTCTGTCGGCATCTTCTTCGCCGGGTGTTACATTAGCACTGTTTTCAAGGTCCTGCCGTTCTTCATCCGTAACATCTGATTCATTGTCTATATTCTCTTCATCATCTTCGTCATCCAGGATGCCTTTCCCTTCTTCGTCATCCGAAGATATTGTAGTATCCGCCAGCTCTCCAAGTGGTGGCACGTGTATGTGTTCCTGGCCCGGGATGTCTGACACATCGGGTAGTGTCATTTCAGTTTCTTCCCGCTGCATCTTCTTTTCATCCTGCGGACTGTCCTGTATATCCTGATTCTCTTCGCTACTTTTTATACGTGTGAATGCTTTTTCCATATCATTATTTTTTAATTTTTATTGCCCTGGTCTCTGGTTTTCCGGTTGGCTTGAAAGACCAGATAGACCACAACGATAATAACGACGAACAACAGCGCAATTAGCACTACCATATATTTGCTTTACTATAAGTATTACAAATAATCTGCCATGCCGGCAGCGTTCAGTCTGCCGGAAAAGTATGTTGCCTGGGGGCTGTTTTCATGATATGGGTATTCCCCCTCCCTGATGGGCAGCGGGTTGAAATTATCTCCTGATATCCTGCGGACACAACAAAATATCTGAGGATGAACAGCCTCTTATGGAGATAGTCTGGGAATATTTATGCACAACTTTCCGGACTTACATAGCGCTGTAAGTAAGATGGTGTGCTGTATTCCTGAAGGTTTTTATTAGTGACTCAGTGCGGATCAGACCTGCGCGAAAAGATGTTGCAGTTCTTTTACGAGATCATAAACGGAGGTTGGTTTCTGTATACAACGGAAAGCCCCTCTGTTCATGGCTTCCTGTTGAAGGAAGGTGTCAATGCAGGTGGAGTACATAATGACAGGGATGTGTTGTAGTTCTTTTTTCTTTTTAATCTCTTCGAGGCAGGCAAGACCATTATGCCCTGGCATATTATAGTCAAGGAAAATAAGATCTGGCCGCGCAAAACGTAATACACCGTAGGCCATTTCGGCCCCTTCCGCCCAATCACAGGTACTATCACTTCCCGCCATCTCCACCGCCTCATTCAGAATTTCTATTTCATCGGCGTCGTCATCAATAAGCAGTATGGACCTAACCATAGAGAAAAAATTAAAGCAGTGAGACAATGCAATTTCAAGGGATAAATTGTTATCCGTTGCTTCTCGTATAATAGTTGTTTGTTTTCGTATAGGGGCAACCGCATTCCCGGTGGATGAAAGGAAAGAAATAATGCAAGCACTATTGTATGAGACCTGATAACAGCAATCAACGCTTAATGGTTACAACCGTTGTGTAAATAAATATAAGAACTATTTACCGACAAGCCAAAAGAAACATGAGCAAGATCATATTTTAATCGTTTACAACTCAACTTTTTACATCAAATAATTCAAAAAACCAATGTACCTTCCTGACAGATCGAAAAATGTAACTTAATGATGTTGATCCACCGAGGTAAATTCACGTTAAAGCGGGAACATAGTATACATACTGCCGGATTTTGCATCCTGCACAGCTCCCCGGATCAGTTGATCCAACAGCTTCACCTGTTACATCCGGAAGAACGGTCTTATTATGATACCTTAAAATTCGATAAGCGACGGGAAAGTTATCTTTTAGGCCGGATCTCTGCCAAAAAAGCGATTGGCGCCTTGTCTTCCTTTGAAGATCTGGCCAGGGTCGCCATTGAAGCGGGCGTCTTCCAGTTTCCGGTAGTTAAATACGCCACTACCCACAACCTGCAGGTCAGTATTACACATTGCGACGGGCTTGGCATTGCCCTTTCTTACCCGGAGGTACATCCGCTGGGTATAGATCTGGAACGCACAGATAAAGCGAATACAACAGCCATTAAGGAACAACTGACGGCGCATGAGCTGGCGCTGACCACTACTGTGCCGCTACCGGGTGATGTAACCTGTACCATGGTCTGGACAATGAAGGAAGCCCTGTCCAAAATACTGCGTACAGGGCTGACCATGGACCTCAAAGTGCTGGAGGTCCAATCACTGGAAAAAGATGGGGACCTATACACCAGCCATTTTACCCATCTCATTCAATATAAGGCCATTTCCTGCCATGCCGGCGCCTATATTTGCTCCATTGTAGTGCCTGGTAAAACCAGCCCTGATCTGGAAGAATTCTGGCGGTTTTTCCGCGAAACAGCATCGCGTGCAGGTGAATGAGGCTATAAGAACAACGGCCGCGCCAGAGGCGGGCCGATTGCTGTGAATAATGTCATTATGCCGATTGTGGAGAATGAACCTCATAAAGTACGTTTAAACATGCCGTATACCCGACGTATACCCGACGTATCCATGCCTTTAGGTTGGACCTGGAAACGCCTTTTATGTCATTATATCTGTTGTGGTTTACAGCAACAGCGTATCAATTCTGTGGGCTTGTACCAGCTGTACCTGTTCCGACCAGGAAAAGACGGTAAAATAACCATCCTGGGAAGCTACCAATGCAATAGCATCCCGTTGATCATGAACGAATTGTGCGGCAGAGAGGTGTCTGGTGCCCCCTATTGCGGATGGATGCATCAGCTCGGGCGTTCCCCCAATGACAGGTTCTATCATCACGACACGGTCGACCCCCCTGGAAGACCAGGCCGCCCGAGTGATCTTTGCCCCGAAGGTCAGCAGTTCATGACGGTCATTGATAACAGTAGCGCCATCTACAGCGGTGAGGCCGGTGATATTGTCTACTTCCCGGCGCATAGCGTTCTGCCAGTATATTTCGGTCACTTTAGTACCGTCCTGGCGGATAAGATCTGCCACACCTGTAAAAGCGGGAGAAATGGGATATGTCAGCGGGTGTACAATAGATTCCTTCCATTTGTCAGTACCCGACGGTACCAGCAGCAGGATGCCCCCTCTTTTATGCGCCCGCATGGATACCGCTATCTGGATCAGGACATTCACCGGGTCATTCCACATAGCGGAAGAGGTGAGTCCCAGCAGGGAAGTCAGAATGTCGGGACTGTCTGGCAGCAATCCGCAGGATTCATCGACGATCTTTACCTGGTCGCCTTTCAGCACCGCTACGTTGGCAAACTTACCCAATCCAATGCTGCGGCGGTGTTTGACTACCAGCAATCCTGGCTCAGAGACATCCAGCACAAAGCAGAAATTGGGCAGTTTAAGGGTGGTACCCCATATATACAGTTGTTCCCCTTCATACCAGATGCCTACATGCACACCGGCCCGTTCTACACCGGGCGCCAGTTTAGTGAGTACACGTACGTCGAAGGGGAGTTTTTGTGCAAATTTCAGTGGTTTCCCTGCCTGGCAGGGATTGAGGAATGCGAGGGAAATGCGGGTGGGAACCCCCTCTTCTCTCCGCAGACTGGCCCAGAAGGCCACATCGAGCATTTTCTCAATAAATTTAGCCTGCGGCACGGTGGCAAGGTCTTCTTCCCCACTCACAGCAGCAATGGCCAGGTGTTTGGAAAAATGAGTTTCTATCTGGTCAGCCACCTTCACGGCAGCCTGATAAGTCGAGTCTAGTGTCAAATCCATAGCTATACAATACAAATTAGAGCCGGCCCAAAATTAACCTTTTATTCTATGCCCCAAAACATACCACTTATTCCCTTCATATGCCTTTTTATGACATTTCAATCAATCTGCGTAAGGATAATCGGGATCTTAGAGTTCCTCTTTAAGCCAGGATATGGTTATGGTCAATGAGAAGGAGTGCCAGCCCCAGGTGCTCCTTTCTCTTTTTTATTTGAAGATCTTAAAAGCCTGGAGGAATTCATCGATATAACGGCGGCTGAAGAAAAGGGTCTCTCCGTCCCTGAAAAAGATTTCGTTATTAATAACGTTAATCTTGACCACTTCCCTGACGTTCACAATATAGTTCCTGTGCACCCGGCAGAACTGCATGGCGGGTAGCTGGACCTGTAAGTCCTTGAGCGACTGCTGGATCACGAATTTCTCTGTATGGCAAACCACCTTGCTGTATTTCCCATCCACTTCTATGTACCTGATATCGTCAATGGCGATCCTTTGCAGCAGGTTACCCTTTTTAATGAACAGGGTATCAGAGGCCTGCGGTATGGCCTGTGCAGGAGGCGCCACAGTTTCCTGTTTGAACTTTGAAATGGCCAGCTCGATCGCATATTGTAACTCCAGCGGGTTATAAGGCTTGAGCAGATAATTGTAAGGTGATGTGAATTTGGCCAGGCGGAAGGTGGTATTATCGTTTGCGCTGGTCAGGAAGATAAAGGGACGTTTTTGTTCCCGGTGTTCGTTGATGGTTTCGGCAAAGAGGATCCCATCCGGCTTATCGCCCAGGTAAATGTCAATCAGGCAAATGTCCGGGAGCTCTTCATCATATGCAGCCACCGCATCTGCCAAAGCAGTGGTGATCCTGATGTCAGTACAGCCCAGCTGGCGTAAAAAACTTTCCAGGAAGTCCGCTTCGGCGGGACTATCTTCCAGGATGAGTACTTTCAGTTCCTTCATAATGTTTATTAGCAGGCAGACAGACTACAATAGTGGTGCCGGCGCCAACACTGCCGGTAATACGTAATGCACCTCCGTTCTTTTCTGTCATAGCCTTAACCAGCCATAGTCCCAGTCCGGTACTCCTGCTGCCCGCTGTATCTTGTTGTATGCGTTTTGTATCCCGTTTGTAAATAGCCTGTATGATCTTTTCATCCATGCCAATACCCGTATCCTGCACGGTTATTTCACAGCCATTGCCGTTGGTCTGTCCGGAAATAGTGATGGTACCGCTGGGATGCGTGTATTTGATCGCGTTATCGATGATATTTCTGAAGATGATCTTGACAGTATTCAGATCTGCCAGAAAGGTCATTCCTGCCGGCACTTCGTTGATGATAGTGATCCTTTTCAGGGCAGCGCCTGCATTGAAATCGTATACCACCTGTGCAATGACCCTGTTTGCATCATGCGGTTCCGGATGCAGGCTTAACTGGCCTGTCTGGCCCAGAGACCAGTACAGCAGGTTGTTTAAAAGCGCGTAGGTATTGTCGGAGATCTTTTCAATATTCTCTGACAATGCCGTCGCTTCCCTGATCTTGTTGCGGGCAAGGGTATCTTTCAGATAGGACAGGTTAATCTTAAGGTGATTTACGGGAGAACGCAGATCGTGCGCCACAATAGAGAAGAGCTGGTCTTTCGTTTCATTGAGCAGTTCCAGCTTGTCATTCTGTTCGGCAATGATGCGGTTTCGCTTCTGTGTTTGCCGGTAGGCAAAAAATATCAGGCCGGCACAGGACAGGAAGAACAGGGAAAGGACAAAAAAAGTATTCCGCTGCCATCTTCTTCTTGTCAATTCTGCTGCACGGAGTTTATTCTCCTGCCGCAGTAACTGCAATTTATATTCCTGCTGTTGTATAGCGATCTTCTTTTCCTGTTCCGCCAGTTCCCATATTTTATCGCGGTTGGCAATCTGCGCTTCCAGCTGCTCGTATTCCTTTCTGTATGCCAGTGCAGATTGAAAATGCCCTGTGCGTTCTTCGACGATAGCGAAGTTGAGGTACACCTTACTGCGGATCTTCAGATCACTGGCTTTCTTCGCCAGCGCCAGCGCCCGCTGCAGGTAGCTCCATGCTTCCTTCTGCCGTACCTGCTGATCGTACAGCAGTGCAGTGTTCAGGAATGAGTTCACCAGTGCAGTGGTATCTTTCAGTTCTGCGGCAATGGCGATACTTTTCTCGAATTTCTCCTCTGCCTCTTTGAAACGCGCCATATGGAGCAGGCATACGCCTGTATTGTTCAGGATCTTCCTTGCAACGACGGGTTCATACAGATGGAAAAAACGCTGTTGTATCAGATTAAAATATGCGAGGGACGTGTTGAACTGTCGCTGTTCCAGGTAGATCTCCCCGATATTGGGATAGATATTAGCCTGAATATTGATATCAAGCGCAGGAACGGCTGTTAGTTTCAGGTATTCCGAGAGCGCTTCTTTATAGAAGTCCTTATAGTAAAGGATCTTGGCCTTCAGGAACTTTACGGTGAGTGTACGCGGCGCGAGGGAATTGCTATCGGTGATAGCGGTAATAGTAGACGCGTATTTAAATCCATCATCCAGGTTGCCACTATCGAGGGCAGCATGGCATTGATGAAAATAACGGGACACCACGCTGTCCTGACCCGCCGGCAGCTGATTACACACATTACATTGCTGTGTGATCAACTGCCGTACAGCGACAGGCAGATTAATTTTCTGTGCAGACACCCTGTTGAGTGCACTACAGCATAAGAATAAAATAAGCAGCGGGTAACATGGGAATCTTAACATGCGGATCAGGTCTTCTCAACGCTGGTAACGGTACCATTTGTTGTTTCAGGATCACCAATTACATAACGTACACGGATAGCTGGCATTTCGCGGCCTTCCACACAGTAACGGAATTTGATCTCCCACAGGGAATAGGCATAAATTTCAGGATGGCCTGCCGGATTGTCATAGATAATATTAA
This sequence comes from Chitinophaga filiformis, assembly GCF_021646545.1. Taxonomy (GTDB): domain Bacteria; phylum Bacteroidota; class Bacteroidia; order Chitinophagales; family Chitinophagaceae; genus Chitinophaga; species Chitinophaga filiformis_A. The sequence continues at coordinate 73,443 of NZ_JAKIRP010000025.1, forward strand.
TATCTCTGACTTCCATAGGTCCATTCCAGATCTCGATCACGCCACAGTCAGAAATGTTCTCATCCAGGTGTACGTTCCTGGCATGATCCGGCAGGTACATGTGAAGGTTCACATCGTAACAGTCCTGGAAGTCGCCGGACTTACGCAATGAAACCAGTGGCTCCTTGGATGACAGTTGTCCCATCAAACCTGATGCAAGTAACCTGATGCTTTGTGTTTTGATCTTTGCTTTAGATGACTCTGTAGCCCGAAAAGTGCCGGTAGCACTTCCGGCATTTGGTTGTTGTGTGTCCAAGGGATAAGGGTTTAAGTACCAAATATAAATAAATTATTATAATGAGAGATGGCAAAGATTTTGTGCAGTAGGCACATATACACTATACATATGGCTTTTATAGATTATTACAAGGTACTTGGAGTAGATAAAAAAGCCTCCCAGGATGATATTAAGAAAGCGTACAGGAAGCTTGCCAGGAAACACCATCCCGACATGAACCCAAACGATAAGGAGGCGCAGATTAAGTTTCAGCAGATCAACGAGGCCAACGAGGTATTGAGCGACCCGGAGAAACGCAAGAAATACGATGCATACGGAGAGCACTGGCAGCATGCAGACCAGTATGAGAAGGCTAAACAGCAACAGGGCGCCGGCTTTGGCGGTCAGCAGGGATATGGCGGTTTTGGCGGACAGGGTTTCGGTGAACAGGACTTCGGTGACTTTTCCGAGGGACAGTTCTCCGACTTCTTTGAATCCCTCTTCGGCAACCGTACCGGTGGCAGCCGGCGTAAGTTCCGTGGTCAGGATTATAATGCGGAGTTACATATCAGTCTGCGGGATGCTTACATTACCCATCAGCATACGCTGAGCGTAAATGACAAGCAACTGCGGATCACGATACCGGCGGGTATTGCCAACGGACAGGTTATCAAACTGAAAGGACATGGCGCACCCGGAGGGAACGGAGGGCCGAACGGAGATCTGTACATTACTTTTGTGATAGCAGAAGATCCCGTTTTTAAAAGGGTGGACAACGACCTCTATATGAATGTGGACCTGGATCTTTATACCGCCATACTGGGAGGAGATGTGACCATCGATACCCTAAGCGGCAAGATCAAACTAAAGGTGAAACCCGAAACCCAGAATGGCACAAAGGCACGACTAAAAGGCAAAGGATTTCCCGTATATAAACAGGAAAATGTGTTCGGAGACCTGATCATCACGTATTCCATATTGCTTCCAACCAATCTGACCGAAGCACAGAAAGAACTATTCAGGCAACTGGCAGCATCATCACATTAAACTATCCGTTATGCAAACAGCAATGATAGCTATTACCCAATATTGCAGCATACATGAAATTGAGACCGACTTTATTAACTCACTGGCAGACGAAGGACTAATAGCCATTACCGTTATAGAAGGCGACCGTTTCATATCAGAGGAACAGCTGCAGGACCTGGAGCTGTATACCCGCTGGTATAGCGAGATGGGGATCAATACGGCCGGTATTGAAGTGATCAAACATTTACTTGACAAGATCAGGCATATGCAGTCTGAGATAGCAACGCTCAGAGAACGGCTGCATTTGTATGAAGCATACTGAGATGATTTTTGCAGGCCTGATGAGGCATTTCATCAGGCCTGTTTATTTTAAACCCCGGTAAATTATCGACCATGAATAAATTTTTCAGAGCGCTTATTGCTTTTTGGGGAGCTAAAAAATTCGGAGGCGGGTGCCTTGGGACGATTGTGTTGTTTATTATTATTTATTGGGCCCTGGGGCATTGTAATTGACGATCCGGGGTTATCACCCCGCGATGACGGACACCCGGGGTTGCCCCCCCACGACGAACAACACGGGGTTATCACCCCGCGATGACGAACACCCGGGGTTGAAACCCCACGACGAACAACACGGGGTTATCACCCCGCGATGACGAACACCCGGGGTTGAAACCCCACGACGAACAACACGGGGTTATCACCCCGCGATGACGGACACCCGGGGTTGAAACCCCCACGACGAACGATACGGCATTATCACCCCGCGATGACGAACACCCGGGGTTGAAACCCCGCGCTACAAACGCCGCGGCTCCTAAAGGAGCCGATTGACGTTTTGTTAGATACGTTGTTTGAAATCGGAGATTGTTGAATGATGGTTACTTATTATTGTTTGTATGCGGTTTTGGTTGTACCATAAGAGATCTTCCAAACGCGGTTTGTTTTATCGTCGGTAATGAACATGTCGCCGGTGTTGGAAACGATGATACCTACTGGTCTTCCACGCACTTCTCCCGCTACACTATCTTTCATAAATCCTGTCAGGAAATCTTCTGCTTCTCCGGCAGGCTTGCCGTTTTTGAAGGGAACGAATACCACTTTATAACCAGAGAGGGGTTTGCGGTTCCAGGAACCATGCTGGGTAATAAACGCCCCATTATGATATTTTTCCGGAAAGCTGTTTTTTGTATAAAAGGCCAGCCCTAAAGAGGCGGTATGTGATTTTAGATCATAGTCGGGTACAATGGCTTTTTCTACCAGTCCTTCGGGAGCATTGGGCACCCTGGGATCCCGGTGCTGTCCCCAGTAGCTGTAAGGCCATCCATAAAAAGCGCCTTCTTTGACACCTGTCAGGTAGTCGGGTACCAGGTCGTTGCCCAGTGCATCACGTTCGTTGACCACTGTCCAGAGGGTATTGGTACCGGGCGCCCAATCCATGCCTACCGGGTTTCTTAATCCGGATGCATATACCCGCATATCACTACCATCGGGATTCATTTCGAGAATATTGGCCCTTAATACCTCTTTATCCATGCCTTTCTCCCCGTGGTCTGTACCGCAACCCACCGCTACATAGAATTTTGTTTTATCCTTATTGGCAATGATATGACGCGTCCAGTGCTGGTTGACCTTACCATTGCTGAAAGTGGCTATTTTCTCTCCTTTTACATCAATACTGGTGGCGCCCTCCGTATATGGGAAGCGCACCAAACCGTCGGTATTGGCCACATAAAACTGGTTACCTACCAGCAACATCCCAAAGGGCTGGTGCAGGCCTTTGAGGAACACTGTCCTCGTTTCAGGAACACCATCATGATCGGCATCTCTCAGCAGGGTGATGCGGTCGGCGCTCTTCTTTGTACTGTTGGATTTGCTTGCCCCGATCAGCACAGCGCCGATCTTTTTGAAAAAGCCGAAGTGCGAGTTTGATTCCGCTACCAGCAGGTCTCCATTGGGCAGTTCATATAACCAACGCGGATTCCTGAAGTCATCAGCATACAGGGTGACTTCAAAGCCCGGAGGAGCGATTGGTTTCGTGCCATCGTCCCAACCATCCACATCACTGAAATTCGTATAAGACTTTGTTGCATGAGGAGGCGGCAATTTCGGCTGCTGTGCATATAACACCCATGAATAAACAAGGAGCAAAAACAGCGGAAACATCTTTTTCATAACAGTAGGTTTATTACGAAAAAGATGTTGCAAAACACATGCCCCTGGAAAGGATACAGGCTGAGGCCGATGTTATCTGCGCAATAGATGCGGCCTATCGCTTTCTTACAGATGTTACAGATGTTGCAAGCTGGGTATTCTATCATGCCACAGATGCCGGCTTAACACCTTCTCCGGAGGGCGCAATCCCCTGCAATCTATCTGGCAACAGATATGGACTTAGCGTCTCTCTCCGATGGCTTAGCCCCGTGCATTCTATCGGCGCAACAAATGCGGATTTACCGCTTTCTTCCAGATGGCATAACCCTGGGCATTCATGTGCAGCATATCTCCCACAAACAGTTCTTTTCTGGGCTGGCCGTTCTTGTCGAGCATGAGTTGAAATATATCTACGAAAATGATGTTAGATTGTTTGGCAATGTAAGTGCGAATGAGGTTATTCGCCTGCCTTGCAACAGGCAGGAACTCTACTCTGCTGGGACTTGGCTTTATCGAAATATATACAATGGGAATATTGGGCAGTTTACTTCTGATAGTAGCATACAGGTTTTTAAACCTGTTAAAGATCGTATCTGCATTTACGCCTTTTTCTACCAGGTCATTTTCTCCCACATAAAGTACTATCTGACGTGGGTTATAGGGAAAAATGATCTGATTTGCATAGCGGACAATATCGTTTGTTACCGCACCTCCTACGCCTCTGTTCATTACCACATAGTTGCTGAACGTCCTTTCCAGGTCATCCCATTTGCGGATGGAGGAGCTGCCGGTGAACAGTATCGGATTCGCCGGAGGCGCATACATCTTATCCCATTTCAGGATGGTATTGATATCATCCTGGTAACGCTGGGCGTGAATGGAGGAAATGCTAACGAAAAGGATCAGTACTAAAAAGCTTAACAGTTTCTTCATAAACATGGTATAATGATGATTATTTGATTGCACGAAAGGTAAGACTCATTCTTCCATTGTTTATATCCGATGCGGGGATCGCATGCAGCCATTCATCCTGTACCTCCTGTGTCATATAGATCAGCGAGCCTGCAGGCAAAGGAAAATCACTCTGTTCTGATGGGTCTTTGATATTTTTAAACCGGAGCGTTCTTGTTTCGCCGACAGAGACAATCGCGATGCCCGTACCTTGCTCAAGGATATCCGTCTGATCTGCATGAAAACCCATTTTCGATTTTCCATCCAGGTAATAGTTTATAAGACAATTATTGGGCGTAAAACCAAGCGTATCGCTTATCCGCATTACAATAGCTTCCAGTTCAGGGCTGAAAGCCTGAAAAGGATAATTCATCTGCGAATAATTGTAAGCGACGCCAAAACTGGCGGTTTTACGGGCAAGCATTCTTTCATCCCATAAAACATTCTCTCTCAATGAACTAAACAATCCTTCGGGGTCGGGTATAAAATCGGGTATAAATGTAATTCCATTCATAGTGTCGCAAAAATAGACAATCTCTTCAAAGATATACCGCTGAAATCGCGTCTGGCAGGGATGATTATATCATGTAAGCCGGATTGACTATATTTACATACCAGATTTACACACCAGGAAATAAGTTTACAATGGAAAGCGCAGAAACACAAGGACAAGCAATTAAGGTAGTGATCATCGGCGGAGGATTTGCAGGCATTAATCTGGCCCAACGGTTGCAACACGACAAACGTTACCAGATCACATTGGTAGATAAGAATAACTATAACTTCTTCCCGCCACTGATCTATCAGCTGGCAACGGGATTTCTGGAAACTTCAAGCATCTGTTACCCTTTTCGTAAACTGTTCCGGGATAAACCCAATCTCCGATTCCATATGGGAGAATTCCAACGGGTAGACCCGGCAGCACATATCTGTTACCTGAACAATGGCGAAATACAGTATGATTACCTGGTTTTTGCCACAGGTACCGAAACAAATTATTTCGGCAACGAAAACATCAGGAAACACGCTATTCCGATGAAGAACGTGAATGATGCACTGGAAATGCGGAATACACTTCTAAAGCGACTGGAAATAGCCTGTATCACCAAGGATCCCGTAGAACGGAGGAAGCTCACCACCATCGTCATTGCGGGTGGCGGCCCTACCGGCGTGGAAGTATCGGGCATGCTGGCGGAATTACGTCAGTATGTAGTGAGAAAGGATTATCCGGAACTGCATGGACACGGAGGGGAGATCTACCTGGTAAACGGAGGTGAAAGCCTGCTCGAACCGATGACTAAAAAGTCGCAGCAACATACTTATAATGCTTTGCGTAAGCTGGGCGTGAAGATCAAGCTGAAAACCAGGGTGAAAGACTTTGTGGACGACCAGGTGATCCTGAACAACGGCGACACCATTCAAACCAAAACCCTGATCTGGGCCGCCGGGGTAACCGCGCGACTGATGGACGGCATCCCTGTGGCAAGCACCGGAGCGGGCAGAAGAATGATGACAGACGCCTACAACAGGGTGATCGGTGTGGACGATATCTTCGCTATTGGCGATACCTGTATACAGACAACAGATAAAAACTTCCCTGAAGGGCATCCTCAGCTGGCGCAGGTAGCCTTACAGCAGGGTAAACTGCTTGCTGATAACTTCTCTGCAATGGCGAGTAATAAACCGCTAAAACCATTCAGTTACGTAGATAAGGGCACTATGGCTATCATAGGTCGCAATAATGCAGTGGCAGACATCCCCAAGCCTAAACTGCACTTCAATGGCTTTATAGCCTGGGCGATGTGGCTGTTCATTCACGTCATGGCGCTCATCAATTACCGTAACAAACTGAAGACCATGTACAACTGGACCGTGGCCTACTTTACAAGAGACCAGGCCCTGCGTATGATCATTAAACCGATCCCGCCACAGCCAGACGTGAAGCCGGCTGAAATGGCGGCAGCAGTTAAATCTTCAGTCTGATCCTTTTCTTTTCCATCCAGCCCACCAGCAGTATCACCAGGAAAGCAATGGCGATGGAACGGAGCAGCCCTCCGGTTCCCTCACTCAGCACTGTTGGGTACCTGAACCCTGCCAGCAACATGAGAGAATAGAGCAGATAAGGGATCAGGTAGCAGGTCAGCGTGCTGGTACCTGCCGGACGGATCCATTTAAACCAGTTCATCTTCCCTTTTACGTCTACCAGCCAGATCATTGCGGTAAACAGTAATATACTGATGCCCGAACAGATCAGTACCCAGGCCGGCGTAGCCCGGATCTTGGAAATACCCGCGGTGTAAGGACGTAATATAAAAGCAGCCACTATTGCCAGCACTCCCAGGCTTATGAATACGGCCCAGAGGGAGCCTAACTTTTCTTTTTTGTCCAGTAATGTATACAATGAGGAGATCACCGCTCCTGCCATGATCAGCGATTCGGAGGCTGCATTGTTTATAACCGGAATACTGAAGTGCAGCAACCCGGCATGGGTCAGTATGTTTATCAGCAGGAAAATGCCTAAAATGGCGGTTATAGCCCCAAAATTCCCTTTTACCAGCAGGTAGAGGGTGGCACAAACCAGGTAAGCCCAGCCAATGATGCCCAGGATGCCCCACCAGGAAGGCTGCATCCAATGCGGCGCTTCTACCGGCCCGCCTTTGTATAAAGCGGCCATAGCTGCCAGCAATACAATACCAGCGCCTATCAGCGTATATCTTTTTCTTTTCTCCATTTCAGGAGGATAGTCCAGCCATACCAGGAAGAAACCGGCAGTGATGAGCAGCTCCCATATCGGGTATGGTAAGTATGCCGCCGGACTGTAACTTTCCAGGTTCACATGGAAAAAGCCCATAACGATCAGCGCCAGTGAACGCACCAGGATATGCATCTCGGTGCTGATAAAAGACTTCTGCTGACTGATACGTTTTCCAATGGCAAAGGGAATAGAAAGGCCGACAATAAACAGAAAGGCGGGGAAGACCGTATCGGCAAATCCTAACCCGTCTTCCTGGGCTTGTACATGTTCAATCCAGGCAGGAATATTTTTCACACCGCTGACATCATTTACAAAGATCATGGTCAGCATAGTAAGTGCGCGAAAGGCATCGATGGATAAAAGGCGTTGTGATGGTTTAAGCATGCTATAAGGTATCAATATTTTTTACAATATTCAATATCCCTTCCTGTTGCATGTGTAATATTTTCAACAGCACTCCGTTCGTCCATCCAAAACCGTCCTGGTTGGGATACTCTCCTCCCCCTCCAGGCAGCGATGTGTCTTTCACGTTATACTTCTCCAGCAACTTACCTGTCTGTTTAAACACCCGGATATTCTGGTGCGCCCAGCGGCCGGCGATATCTGATGCGAGGGAGTCGTTCTTATAGGTAAGCAGGCCGGATATCGTCATCCAATGCAGGGGCGCCCAGCCATTGGGGGCATCCCATTGCTCACCCGTTTCTACCGGTGTAGATACCAGTCCTCCGGGATACAGGAACTGTTGCCTTAACACAATAGCAGCGCTATCGGCCTGTCCCTGACGGGCAATTCCAAAAAACAGAGGGTACATCCCTCCCAGGTGCAGTATGGGTGTTCTGGCTCCCTTTTTAAAGTCGTAGTCCCTGAAAAAGCCCGTCTTCGGGTCCCAGCAGAAGCGCATAATAGCATCCCGGCGAACCGCTGCGGCGGATTCATACTGCAGGGCTTTGACGGTGTTGCCTTTCATACTGTAAGCATCACCCAGGGTCATTTCCAGGTTATATAACAGGCAATTGAGGTCTACCGGAATAATATCGGTGATGTGGATAGAGCCCAGTGTTTTCCCGTCTGCCAGCCAGCGGCTGCTGAAGTCCCAGCCTGATTCCGCGCAGGTGCGCAGTTCCTGGTAGACCTGTTCTACGGGCTGCCGGCGGGAAGCTTTGGCGGTATTGATATCTTCCGTCCACGCTTCTTCTCTGGGCCAGTTCCCCCTGTCATAATAGCGATTCAGGGTGGTCCCGTCCTGCAGCACTACCAGGTGTTCGCCGGTTTTACCATCGGCAGGTTGCTTCATCCAGAACTGGTATTCTTTTTCCAGGGCGTCCAGGTAGGTAGTGAGCAGCTCCTGTTTGCGGTCTTCCTTTGCGGAGATCAGCAATTGCAGCATCAGGGCGAAATAAGGCGGCTGCGAGCGTGTAAGGTAGTAAGTACGGTTGCCGTTAGGGATAAAGCCATAGGTACGGATCAGGAAAGCAAAGTTCTTTATCATACTCTCTATGAGGTCTGTACGACCGCTTTCTTTCAGTCCCAGCATAGTGAAATAGCTGTCCCAGTAATACACCTCACGGAAACGGCCCCCCGGTACAACGTATGGCGCGGGCAGGCTGATAAGCGAGCCCCAGGTATTGGCGGAGTCGGGGTCGCGTTTTAAGACCTTCCAGAGGGATTCAATATGTGCAATCACGTCCTGACCCGTATCGGAGGTATAATGTGTTGCTGCGGCTGTGGGTACATTGAAATGATTGTGTACGAAGCCGGCCAGGCTAAAGCCGGCGGCACTCTGTTCTTTCGCATAATATTGAAGGATCTTTGCAGGAGACGCCTGAGGTGCACAGTCCGCGAAAGTTTTACTGTCCGGAAAAACGTGAGCGGATTGGACGGCCTCAAACAATCCTGGGAATTCCTGCCGGGGAGAACGTTCTTTGACCAGCGGCGGCTGTTGCTGTTTACAGGCTATGCCGCATGCCATTACAATGGCAATGAACAAGAGTTTTCCATTCATACGTTACGTGGTTTCTATATTTATAAAGGCAATGCCTGTTTACCGGTTAATACGGTTCAGCAATATGGCGAAAGATCGCATATTTTCGCGGGTTGCGTTAGCATCATTTTCAGATTGCTCAAATAATTGCCGCAGGTCTTCCATCTGGCCCATCAATGCAGGCGATATAAAACTATATTTTCTCAGGATGTTGATCGCTTCATCTACCTGTGGCTTCGCATAACTATATATCCTAAAGGTGTAGGGAGGGTCGAGAAAATAGGATTTGATCTCTGCAAGGCGGATGATATCCGGATTACTTATTTTCATAATTACCACTTTTCAGACGAAACAAAGTACAAAGTTACGCTATTACCGGGGGATACGGACAAATTAATCTCTATCCTTCCTTCGGTGTACAATACTTACTTTTGCTGCTCGTGTAAAATACCTTACTATGAGCAGCTTGCTGAAAGACATTTATTCTCCTGCCTTTTATAACGGTTTCGCCGATATACTTATCAAAACAGTGCCCTCATTTAATAAAAAACGGTTCATAGAGAAGATCTACCAGGAAGGCTTTGAGGAGAAGGAGCTGAAAGAGCGGATGAAACATACAACGGCTGTTCTGCACGAATTCCTGCCTATTGATTATCCCCAGGCTATTCTGTTGATTGAAAAGACCATCAATGCTCTCAGAAAGGCCGGATATGGAGAAGCCCTGGAGTTTATCTTTTTCCCGGATTACATCGCCACCTATGGGCTGGAACACTATGAAAAGTCTGTAAAGGCGCTGGAATTTGTGACCCAGTTCATCACCTGTGAGTTTGCTGTACGTCCCTTCATCCTGCAATATGGTGACCGCATGTTGCAGCAGATGCTGGCCTGGTCTTTACATAAAAGCGAGAAGGTGAGACGTCTGGCCAGTGAAGGCAGCCGTCCGCGCCTGCCCTGGGCCATGGCAATCCCTTTTCTGAAAAAAGATCCTGCGCCGATATTACCCATTCTGGAAAACCTCAAACAGGACCCTTCTGAGTCGGTAAGACGCAGTGTGGCAAACAGCCTGAATGACATCGCCAAAGACAATCCGGCCGTTGTTATTGCTATTGCAGCCAAATGGAAAGGTATCAGCAAGGAAACGGATGCTATTATCAAACATGGCAGCCGTACCTTATTAAAGCAAGGCAGTAAGGAGATGTTGCAGCATTATGGACTGGACAGTACACACGTTGCTTTCAGCGACTTTAAAATACTCACGCCAAAGGTCAGGACAGGCGACAGCCTCGAATTCTCTTTTGCCATCAGGAACAAGGATGCGCAGCCGCAAACGATCCGGCTGGAATACGGCGTGCATTACCTGAAGCAGAATGGGACCCTATCCAAAAAGGTATTTAAGATCAGTGAAAAGACCTATGCTCCGGGCGAGCAGGTAAAGATCTCCAGAAAACAGTCCTTCCGGCTCATCACTACCCGGGTATTTTATCCGGGCAAACACCAGCTGTCTGTCATCATCAATGGAGAAGAATATCCGGCCAAAGCTTTCGAACTGATATAAGGGAAGTAATCAAGACGGCAATTTGTCTCAACTCCCCCCCTATTATGGCAATAATGCCCTGCCATTCTTTGCGCATACATTTGGACATTTGTAGTACACTAAACCTCAAAGACATGAAAGAATATATTGCTGATCAAGCCGCTACACTTGACCACCCGGTAGTGTCCCAGCAGGAATGGCTAGAGGCCCGCAAAAAGCTGATGCAGAAAGAGAAGGAGCTGACCCACCTGAAGGACGATCTGACCCGCCTGCGCATGCAGCTTCCCTGGGTAAAAGTGGAGAAGAATTATATTTTCCAGGGCCTTGACCGGGAATACACTTTGTCGGACCTTTTTGATGGCCGCAGCCAACTGATCGTACAACACTTCATGCTGGGGCCGGACTGGAAAGAAGGATGTCCCGGCTGTTCCTTCCTGGCCGATCACGTAGATGGAGCGCTGGTTCACCTGATGAATCACGATGTATCTTATGTAGCCATCTCACGTGGTACCATGGCAGATATTGAGCCTTTCCGCAAACGTATGGGCTGGGGTTTCAAATGGGTATCCTCCAACAAAAATGACTTCAACTACGACTTCCACGTTTCCGCTACACCGGAAGACATCGCCAACAATGAAATGATATATAATTATGAAAAAATACCTGTAACAGAAAAAGAATTACCTGGCTTCAGTGTGTTCTACAAAGATGAGAACGGAGATATTTTTCATACTTATTCCACTTATGCAAGAGGAGCGGACATCCTGCTCAACACCTACAATTTCCTGGAGCTGACACCGAAAGGACGTAATGAAGAAGACACCATGGATTGGGTAAAACATCACGATAAATATCAAACCAAGGCGCCCGAAGCACACAGCTGCTGCAGCCATTAACCTTGATATCATGCGTACATTTAATTGTTGCAGGGGACATGCTGAAAAGACAGTTCCCTGCAATGTTCCTGCACACGTATCCGCATCTGTTGAAGAAGCGAAAAGTGAGAAGGGGGCGTCAATAACAGATGTATCTGCCAACAAGCCAGCGGGTTCCTTCAGACGGGCTATCCGCTTCATTAAACCCATACTGCCTGCCTTTCTCCTGGCGCTTGTACCCAAATGTCCTTTCTGTCTTGCGGCGTATGTTGCACTAGGCACAGGCATTGGTCTGTCAGTAGCCAGTGCGAAGTTTCTACACATCTCCCTGTTATGCGCAGGTGTGATACCATTGTCACTGTTTGCTGCTAAACATATCGGGACATATTTCTTCCCTGTTCAGTTTGCGGGTTGGAAACCACAGCAGCAGCTGTTTATCGGCATGACGGGTATCCTGATCGGCAGTAGTATTTTATTGCTGTTCTGAGTTGATTATAATCTACAGACAGGCAAGCCCCATAAAGCAGGTGCCCGCATATCAAGCTTGAAAAGGTTCCTATCCCGCTGCATACCTCCTGAGCGACGGTTAGTCAGCGGGAGATTTTGCGACTGCAGAATAATTGATATCTTAGCCCTGACAAAAACGACCTATGAGATATATCCTACTGTTTGCCGGAGTGCTGCTTTTTTGTAACTGTCGGACCTCCCAAACGATCTCCCGCAATACCAATTCACCCGATACACTGATACGCTTTAACGCCTGGGGACTGCCGTATTTTAAAACAAAGGGAATAACAGACTCGGTTAACCGTAAATGGGGTTTCTATGAGGACTATGTGATCGGATGTGGTGTTCTCCAGACCCAGATAGACAGTCTCACACGCGATAATGAAATAGCCGCACGCCCGCTTGTGGCGAAGTATGGCAAAAACTGGCATAAGAAATACGAAAGGGATCTGAGCCTGGCGTTTGCGACACCTGCGCAGATCATTCAACCCCTTCACTTTAGTGAGGAAATCACTAAAAAACGGGATGAACTACAATTAGTGGGAGACACGCTTTTTTATCACTTTAAACAGGGAAAGGCAGCTGGTACTTACAAGGTGGACGTGGTGGGATGGCAACGCCAGGGAAATGAGAAAAGATGGGTATCGTACTACAAGTATTACTTGAGTCACAAGACAATCGAGCCTAAGCTGCTCAGTAATAAAATAAGAACTGACCCAGCGTATCTTCACAATAACGTTTATTTCTTAGAGAAGCCGGAGGAAGTATATCCAAAAAACTAATGCATGCGATATCCAGCTATTATCACAGCAAATAAAAAAGCCTTCCCGCATCAACAGGAAGGCTTTTTACTATAAATACATTTTTATATCTCCCCTTTCTTCAACTGTGCAACCGCATAATCCACTGCCCTGGCAGTTAACGCCATATAGGTCAGTGAGGGGTTCTGTGTTGAAGTGGATGTCATACACGCACCATCCGTTACAAATACATTATTCACGGCGTGCATCTGGTTCCATTTATTGAGGATGGATGTTTTTGGATCTTTACCCATGCGTGCACCGCCCATTTCATGAATGTCCAATCCAGGGGCCTGCTTTGAGTCCTCTGTACGGATGTTGGTAAAACCAGCTTTGGTATACATTTCAGTCATCTGCTCGTAGAAGTCTTTCAACATCTTTTCGTCGTTGTCATCATAGCCGATGTTGACATGTATAACAGGCACTCCCCATTCGTCTTTCTTCGTTTTATCGAGGGTGAGCTGGCTGGCTTCCTTAGGAATGGTTTCTCCCATCATGTGAGAACCTACCCACCAGTTACCCATTTCCTGGTTGAACAGCTGATCTTTCAGTGTCTGACCAAAACCATCGGTCTTGTTCCAGGTACGCCTGCCGGTACTGAAACCTGCAGCGTAACCACGCAGGAAGTCTGTTTCCTGTTTTGCCACGTTACGGAAGCGTGGAATGTAAGCACTGGTCGGGCTGCGGCCTTCAGTTGTCTTATCAAGCATACCATCATAGTCGGCAGAAATACGGCCACGATAGTTATGGAAAGCAAAATATTTACCCAGCACTCCGCTGTCATTACCCAATCCGTTCGGGAAACGGCTGGAAGTAGAGTTCAGCAGGATCAGGTTTGTATTGATAGCAGCAGCGTTGACAAAGATGACCTTTGCATAGTACTCGGTCGTTTCTTTTGTCTGTGTGTCTACTACGCGCACACCTGTTGCCTTTCCTTTCTGTTCGTCATAGATGATAGAGTCTACCACTGAGAATGGACGCAGTGTCAGGTTGCCCGTCTTTTCTGCCCAGGGCAGCGTAGACGAGTTGCTGCTGAAATAACCGCCGAACGGACATCCGCGCTGGCAGAGATTTCTTTTCTGGCATTGTACCCTACCCTGCTGGATATGAATAGGCTGAGGTTCTGTCAGATGAGCGCAACGACCATATATTACGTGACGGTCCTTGTAGTTCTTTGCCACGAAACCTTTGAAATATTCTTCAACGGCCGTCATCTCCAGTGGTGGCAGGAATTCGCCGTCAGGGAGGTTGGCAATACCGTCTTTATTTCCTGAGATACCTACAAATTTCTCTACATAGCTGTACCATGGAGCAATATCAGCATAGCGGATAGGCCAGTCTACCGCAAAACCGTCCCTTGCCGGGCCTTCAAAATCGAAATCGCTCCAGCGTTGGGTCTGTCTTGCCCACAGGAGCGATTTACCCCCCACCTGGTATCCACGGATCCAGTCGAAGGGTTTATCCTGTTCGTAAGGATGTTCCTTATCTTTTACAAAGAAGTGCATCGCATCTTCCTTAAAAGCATAGCAACGGCTTACAACAGGTGCTTCATCCTGTATAGCCTGTGGTATTTGCCCCCTGTGAGGAAATTCCCAGGGATATTTATTGGTAGTAGGATAATCTTTGAGATGTTTTACGTCGCGGCCCCTTTCCAGTACCAGTGTCTTTAAACCTTTCTCTGTAAATTCCTTTGCTGCCCATCCTCCACTGATACCAGACCCGATAACAATAGCATCGAATGTGTGGTCCTGAGCCCCCTTATTAATATTCGCCATACTGATTTATAAAATTAAGCAGTCTTTTTGCTGGTTGATTTAACCGGCACGCTTCCATGGAAACGTCCGGGTACCAGCTCGTACACCTGTACTTTAGTTAGATAAAATTCGGAAGTCGTATATCCGTAAATGGTGAGTTGTTTTGCGGTGTGGTAAAATGCAGCAGCAGCGTCTTTGCTGGCATCCGCAGCTTCCAGTTCTTTCAGGAGCGCTGCTCTTTCGGCTGAACTGCTCTTTTCAAAAGAATGACCATTCTTTTTCTGGCACAGGTCTGAAAATGCTTTCATACCGGTAAGGAATTTCTGCTGATCTTCTTTTTTCATGCAATCGTCCACCATGGTGAGGGCAAATAAATGCGCCTTCACGTCCTTTGCACCTGGTGTAGAGGTGGTCGGGATCAATGTATCTGCCAGCGCTGCCAGCATATTCTCTCCTTCAGCATCTACTGCAATATTTTTCAATGAGATAGAAGCGGGAGACGGTTTCCGCAAACAGGAAGGCAATAATGCCAGACCTGCGGATACTACTAAGACCTGTTTTAACGCGGTTCGTCTATTTACTAGCATGGATCGGTGTTTACTAAAACAAGGCGATAAGGTATAGGTTAAATTTAATATTTCCAAGCCAATTGTTTGATAATTTTCGATGTAGTATCTTCAGCCGACCTCCTTTATGTCAATTATATCAATATGCATGTTATGAAATTATACTGTTTGTCGCTCATCCTGTTCAGTCAGCTGGCCTGGCTGCCAGGCAATTGTCAGGTCCGGACCGGTTCCTCCTCTCCTGTTGTTAAAACTGAAAATGGCCGTGTGCAAGGCACTACGACCAGTCCGGCCGGGATCTATGTGTATAGGGGCATCCCTTATGCGCAACCGCCAGTAGGGCCGCTGCGCTGGAAAGCGCCACAACCTGTGCATGCCTGGGACACCGTCCTGAAGGCCGATCGTTTTGGCCCCAGGGCTATGCAGGGGAATATTTTCGGCGATATGAACTTCCGCTCCAATGGTATGAGTGAAGACTGTTTATACCTGAACATCTGGGCGCCTGCCCAGCCCTCCCAACAAAAGCGGCCGGTGCTGGTCTATTTTTATGGTGGCGGCATGGTAGCGGGAGATGGTTCAGAAGGCCGTTATGACGGCGAAAGCATGGCCCGCAAAGGGATTGTGACGCTGACGGTGAATTACCGACTCGGGGTATTTGGCCTCCTGGCCCATCCGGACCTGTCAAAAGAAGCGCCCTACCACGCCTCCGGCAATTACACACTGCTGGACCAGCAAGCCGCCCTGGCATGGGTGAAGAAGAATATTGCCGCCTTCGGCGGCGATCCTGAGCGGGTAACCATTGCCGGCGAATCAGCCGGTTCTATTTCTGTATCAGCCCTGATGGCCTCTCCCCTGTCCAAAGACCTCATCAATGGGGCTATCGGCGAAAGCGGCGCAATGATCTTCCCTACCATGCCGCCGGCCAGTAAGGAAGATGCCGAAAAGAACGGCGTAGCTTTCGCTACTGCGATAGGAGCCAGCTCGCTGGAAGCCCTGAGGGCCATTCCTGCCGAGGAATTATTGAAAAGAGCCTCCGGACCGGGTATGCCGCCATTATCAACAAATGTGGACGGTTATGTGCTGCCTAAAAAGCCGGCAGAGATCTTTGCGGCTGGCGAACAGGCACATGTGCCGCTGCTGGTAGGCTGGAATTCCGCTGAACTGCCATATAGGGCTTTGCTCTGGAAAGATGACCCTACTCCGGAGAACTATGCCAGAAAGATCAAAGAACTATATCCACAGGATGCGGAGGAAGTACTGCGCCTCTATCCGGGGAACACTAAAGAAGAGGTCATTGCCTCTGCCACAGACCTGGTCAGCGACCGGTTCATTGTATATAGTACCTGGAAATGGGCGGTACTGCATGCAGGCACCAGTCAGCAACCGGTGTACCGTTACATCTTCTCCAGGAGCCGTCCGCCAATGACGCCTAAAATGGGTAATGCACAGCCGGGGCTGGCGGGAGGTGTGATCAGAACAAGCGCTTCTCAGGCTGCTAAACCTACACCGGCAGAAACATTCAAAGGAGCGCCTCATGCCGCGGAGATAGAATATGCTTTGGGCAATCTGCGCCACAACGAGGTCTATGCCTGGACCAAAGAAGACTACCAGGTGTCTAATACGATGCTGAATTACTTTGCGAACTTTATTAAAACCGGCAATCCGAATGGCAGTTCTCTTCCAAGATGGGAAGCAGATGCTGCTACAGGTTCCCGGTACATGAATATAGATCTGCGGTCTTCCCTTCAACAGGAAAAGCATGCAGACAGGTACCTGTTCCTTGATAAAGCATATAAACAATAATACATCCCGGGAGCTGTTACTACTATCGCTGTAACGGCTCCCGGGCTTCTTCTGACTGTGCCAATGGCCTGGTTATTGTACCTGTATTTAAAACAATGTTTATGATGACCCGGCAAATAACAATTTCGCACAATGACACGCACGATATGTACGATGTATCATTTGAAAGAAGAGGAAATGCAACCGTCTACCATATTGCGCCGAACGTAAACTCCAATGTATCTTTTCCGAGGCAGTTCGACATAGTAAAACCTGACGACAGTGAACAACCTCAATATGAAACAAAGGACCTGAACAAAGAAGGCAGAGAAATAGCAGACGCCTTATGGCAACAGATCAGTTTACTTCCGCCCCAGTTCAGCGGAGGTAAGGAAAAAGTATAATTACCATCAGGAAAACAATGGAGCATAATCTTCCACAAACTGTTCGAATCTTCGCGGCTCCTTCCCTGTCACTACCTTCACATCCGGGGTGACCGCTGAAGCCTCATTCAGCCGGTAATGTGCATAGTCTTCCAGCAGACCATCCGCCTGCCATACAGGAAATCCAACGCCCAGCAAAGCCTCTTTCATAGCCTCTTCAGGCACATCTATGAATAGTATCTTACGGTCGAGTATCTTCGAAAATACCGCTGCCAGTTGCTGATGTGTCAGTACTTCCGGCCCTGTTAGATCATATATTTTATTTTCATGCCCGGACTGAGTGAGCGCTGCAGCAGCTACGGCAGCTATATCTCTTATATCTATCAGGGAAATGGCAGCATCGCCTGCAGCAGCAAAGAATTTATTCCTCAGTGAGATAGCTCCTGCAAACCCCAGGAAGCCCTGCATGAACAGGTTAGGACGAAGAAAAGTATAGGCAATACCGGAAGTCCTGATAGCTGCTTCCACAACAGCATGATAACGCAGGAAACGTACGGGGGAATTGACATCAGCAGCCCACTGTGATAACTTCACAATATGTTTAATGCCCGCTTTCTTAGCTGCTGCTACAAACCTGAGCTGCTGCTCTTCAGCAAGTTCTGAAGAATTGGTAAGCAAAAAAGCTTTTTCTACCCCCTGGAGTGCGTCATCTAACGAGGCTTCATCATTAAAATCACCTTTGACCAATGTAGCACCGGGCAGCGCTGCGAGATCTTTTGCCTGTTCTACTGACCGCACCATCGCTTTAAAAGGTATGCCCTGCGCGGATAAGATTTTGGTAAGTTCCGTACCAATGTTGCCGGTAGCGCCGGTGATGAGGATTGTAGCTGTTTGTTGTGTTGACATCTTGTTATATTTTTTTGTTGTTTGAATATTTACAGTGTCAAAATTAGGTGCAGCTACCTCCGTGGTATTGTAAGAAAACGAAAAACGGCGATTACCCTATACGAAATCAATCAGTTAACAACAATAAAAAGATTTTTTATATCATCAGGCAACCTTTACAATTCAGGTCTCGTATTAAGTAGTTGACACAAGTGCTCACAATTTGCTTATTTAAAAATTTCTAACACCATGCATTTATTAAAATCTGCAGTGGCAATGCTATTCGTTGCCTCAGTGATAACATCATGTTCAAAAGATGACAACGATGGCGGCAGTACACCTCCTCCAACTCCTAAGAAAACCGTATTATTAGCCAACAACACGACCTTAGGTAAAATATTAACAGACAGCACCGGTAAAACATTGTACTTCTTCTCCAACGATGCACAGGGTACACCCACCTGTAAGGATGGTTGTGTTGCTGCATGGCCTGTATTCTATGTAGAAGCTGACAAACTGACGATCGACACTTCACTGGACAAAGCAGATTTCACTACTGTTACACGTCCTGATGGCTCCAAGCAGACTGCTTATAAAGGATGGCCTTTATATTACTATGCTAACGATGCAGCAGCAGGAGAAACCAAAGGAGAAAACGTTGGCAACATCTGGTTTGTAGCTAAACCTGACTACACGGTAATGGTAGCTAACTTCCAGTTACACGGCAACGACGGAAAAGATTATGTACTGGACAACACCGGTACTATTGCCCTGGGTACAGGCGCTTCCAAATATCTGGTAGACGACCGTGGTCATACCCTGTACAAATTTGCCAACGACAAATCCGGTAAGAATAACTTCACCAACACAGATGAAACACACAATGCAATCTGGCCTATCTATGAAGTATCAGAGGTAAAGAACGTACCTACAGGATTTGCTAAAACAGATTTTGCGATCATCACTGTATTGGGCAAGAAACAAATTACCTACAAAGGCTGGCCGTTGTACTACTTCGGCGCTGATGCGAAAGTAATGGGCGCAAATAAAGGCGTAAGCGTGCCTTCACCAAATGTATGGCCTGTAGTATATACCACCACAGCTGCTGCACCTTTGCCATAACAGCGTAAACATACCACTGCCGCACTTGTGTTAAGCCGGCAGTAGTATAGATAAGCGGATTGCCCGACCTGGGATACCGGGTTGGGCAATCCGTTTTTATTGAGTATTTTGTTCTCAATTAAAACCTATACCATGAAAGTTCAGGTACTATTATTTGGCCTGTTATTGTCGGCTTATGCCGGTTACTCCCAAACCACCTACATTTTTCAACCCGATTCCTGCAATGGAAAAGATGCGACAGTATTTGTCAAAACCGGTCTTCCTGAATGGTCTGACAGGAACTTCGGACAACGTGATGAGATCAGCGCTTCCGGCTGGACGTATGGCGGCCAGGGAGGCGAGGACGGTTACTCCCGCACTTTTATTGACTTCGACGGCTTGAAAAGTATCCCCAGAGGTACTGTTATCACCAGCGCTACGCTTAGCCTGTATGGTAAAACAAGTAGTATATTCATTAAACAGGGGAATGCTGGCGATAACGATTGCTTCATTGAGCGCGTAACCGGCAGCTGGGATGAAAACACCATCGGCTGGAATAACAAGCCCAATATCACTTACAAACATCAGACAGTACTTCCCGGATCTAATGGCAGTCAATGGAAATACAATGTGGATGTAGATGTAACAATGCTGGTGCAGGATATGACAGACCTCCCTGCCGACAGCAGCCATGGTTTCTGTATCCAGCTGCAGGGAGAAGAATATTACAGAAACCTCCTGTTTGCTTCCAGTGAACATACCGATCCTTCGCTGAGACCTAAACTGACGGTGACATTCAATCTATGTAATCCTGCTCCCCGGCGGACAGAAACGACTACAACTTCCATTGCCAATCCACCAGTCATAAAACCTCTTCCGGTAAAAAAAGCGGTGCCCGCTAAGAAATCGACAAAGGCGACTGAGCAGCCTCAAAAAGAAGAAGCAGAGGTTGAGACAACGATTATGATAGAGCACGTGAAAGAGCCTTAAATAGTTAATTTAAATAGTTGACGGACAGCCTGTTTATAGCTGGCTGTCTTTTTTTATGCGCTTTTTATTTGCGTAACTAAAAAGTTACATATACATTTGTGTAACTTCAAAGTTACATATATGAAAAGAGACATCAAACTCAAGTGGTTCTATCCACATCCTGTAGAAACGATATGGGAATGCCTGACCAACCCCGAAATACTGAAACAATGGTCGCTGAGCTCCGGCGATTTCAGGGCGGAAGTAGGCTTTAAATGGATGGAAGTGTCGAAACCCCGTCCGAAGATGGACTGGGACGGTAAGATGTATTTTGAGGTACTGGAAGTGATCCCCTTGCAGAAACTGTCTTATTCATTCAAGGGTGGACCCAGTGAAGGTGTGTACAATCTCGACACGGTGGTGAACTGGATACTCGTGCCGAAAGATGGTGGTACAGAATTACAGCTGGAACAGACAGGATTTAAGGGTATGAAGAATTATATTAGCAGCTTTATTATGGAAATGGGCTGGAAGAACAAAGTGGCCAAACGTTTCCAGCAAGCACTTACAAAATTTACCGATGACCGCACTACAGTCAGATAGCTTTCAGGCTATCGCAGACCCAAGCCGGCGTGAGATACTGCTTATGCTGGCAGGTGAGAAAAAGTCCATCAACGCCATTGCAGAGCAGTTCGACATTAGCCGCCCTGCTATTTCGAAACATATCAAGGTATTACACCAGGCAGGTTTCATCACTTTTGAAGAGAAAGGAAGGGAACGGTATTGTATACTCCGTCGTGAAGGATTTGACGAGTTAAAGGAATGGATCAACTTCTTTGACAATTTCTGGAAGGAACGTTTGGGCAAACTGGAGCAACTGCTGGAAAAGAACCCGGACATCGCCCGAAAAAAGAAATGAAAAAATGTCTGTAACCCCGTTACCTCAGCGCTACTGCGGTAACGGGGTTACAGATCTGAAATGCCGTCTCATGCAACGCCATACGTTGGCACCAATACCTCTGCTGCCTTCTTTTCCCTGTCTTTTACGTACAGTACCGCTATGGCTGCAATGATCATAAATGCACCACCCATTACCAGGGCGAAGATCGCTTCATTGTAAAATAAATGTTTTACGATCAGGCCTCCGAAGATGCCGTTCACTATTTGCGGGAAGGTGATAAAGAAGTTGAAGATACCCATGTATACCCCGGTTTTATGAGAAGGTATTACACCAGAGAGGATAGCATATGGCGTCGACAAAATACTGCCCCATGCCATGCCAATGCCGATCATAGGCCATATCAGCAGGTTTGGATTCTGGATGAAATAGAAAGAGATCAGCGATAAGCCGCCTGCTGTCAGTGAAATGGCATGCGCTGCCCTGCGGGATGTTTTACGCGCTATATAAGGTAAGATCAGCGCATAAACAGCTGATACCGCACTGTAGATGCTGAACAGGAAACCTACCTTATTGCCTGCGTCAGCAAAGAGCGCTGAAGAAGTATCGCCTGGTTGCACCTTGTAGATATGTTGTGCCACTGCCGGTGTGGTAAATACCCACATCGAGAACAGTGCAAACCATGAACAGAACTGCACGAGGCCGAGTTGCTTCATGGCGGAAGGCATGTTGGAAAAATCTTTCAGGATAGTTCTGACTCCTCCTGTATGCAGTTCTGAGGCATGCTCCGGATTGAACTGTTTAAATTCTTCCGGTGAATATTCTCTCGAAGTAAAGATCGACCAGAGAATAGTGGCCAGTAATACCAGCGCCCCTACATAAAAGGAATAGATCACGTTATCCGGCACTACACCGGGATCGGCTGTTTTAGATACGCCCGCATATTCTGCTAAGAGATAAGGCAAAGAAGAACCCAACACCGCTCCTGCCCCTATCAGGAAGGTCTGGGCCGAAAATCCCTGACTGCGTTGTTCGTCGGGGAGATTGTCTGCCACCAGTGCCCTGAAAGGTTCCATGGCTACATTGATCGATGCGTCCATCAGCGTCAGCATACCTGCCCCTATCAATACCGGCGGCAATACATACGCCAGCAATGAAGAATTGGGCAGCAATATCAAAGCCAGTGCAGTTGCAATAGCGCCTACCAGGAAGTATGGGCGGCGACGGCCTAACCTGTTCCAGGTACGATCACTATAATGACCGATGATCGGTTGTACGATCATCCCTGTGAGTGGCGCCGCCAGCCAGAACAATGACAGGTGTTCCACCTCTGCTCCATAGGTCTGCAGAATACGGGAGGCATTCCCGTTCTGCAGGGCAAAACCAAACTGGATACCGAAAAAGCCCATGCTCATGTTCCATATGCGCGCAGCAGACAACCTCGGCTTAACCATTCCTTTCATGGGATAAATATTTTAATTGACTAAATTTCCTTGTTTTGTTGTCACCATCTTTCCTGCTGGTACCTGTACCGGTTCTCCGTACACGAGCACCGTGATATCTTCTGCAGATCCGTTCTCAATGTTCACGCCCTGCTGACTTACTTTTATCTTCAGCACCCTTCCTCTGAAACGGATATTAAAAGCAAAAGATTGCCACTTGCCCGGCAGGAACGGCGTGAACTGCAACTGTCCGTCTCTTACACGCATACCCGCAAAACCTTCCACTACACTCATCCAGGTACCCGCCATAGAGGTGATGTGCAGACCGTCTTCTGTATCGTTGTTATAGTCGTCCAGGTCAAGACGGGAAGTACGCAGGTAGAACTCATGCGCACGTTGCTCATCTCCCAGTTTAGCCGCCAGTATGGCGTGTACGCAGGGCGACAAAGAACTTTCATGTACCGTTCTGGGTTCATAGAAATCAAAGTTCCGGCGCAGTGTATCCATATCATACCTGTCTTCCAGGAAGTACAGCCCCTGCAACACGTCGGCCTGTTTGATATAACAGGAACGCAGGATGCGGTCCCAGCTCCACTTCTGGTTCAGTGGTCGCTGCGCAGGATCCAGGTCTTTCACAAGGATCTGCTCTTTGTCCAGGTAACCATCCTGTTGCAGGAAAATACCGCGTTGTTCGTCTACCGGGTAATACATATTGTCGATGATATGCTGCCATTTCTCCGTTTCCTTTCCTGCCTCAAAAGCTGTTTGTTGCAGGATGGCGGCATACCTGTCGGGAGCGGCATCCTTCACCTGTTGTAACCCTTCCATAGCATATTGCAGACACCAGGTAGCCATGGTGCTGGTGTACCAGTTGTTGTTGACGTTATTCTCGTATTCGTTGGGTCCTGTTACGCCCAGCATCACGTACTGCTGACGCGCATCGCTCCAGTTCACACGTTGCGCCCAGAAGCGCGCAATACCGATCAGTACTTCCAGTCCATACTCTGCCAGGTACCCTTCGTCCCCCGTATAGCGAATGTAGTTGAAAATAGCAAAAGCGATAGCAGCATTACGGTGAATTTCCTCAAAGGTGATCTCCCATTCGTTATGACACTCTTCTCCGTTCATCGTCACCATAGGGTACAAGGCAGCACCATTGTTAAAGCCCAGTTTAGCGGCATTCTCAATGGCCTTACCTAGTTGTTTATAACGATAGATAAGCAGATTGCGGGCCACCTGCGGATCGGCAGTGGCCAGGTAGAATGGAATGCAATAGGCTTCCGTATCCCAGTAGGTAGAACCCCCATATTTTTCACCGGTAAATCCTTTAGGCCCGATGTTCAGACGAGCGTCTTCCCCCGTATATGTCTGGTTCAGCTGGAAGATATTGAAGCGGATACCCTGTTGTGCAGCAGGATCGCCTTCTATAACGATATCGCTTTCTTTCCACTTCAGCTCCCAGGCAGCAGCCTGTTCGGCCAGCATCAGATCAAAGCCTTTCGCAGCAGCTGTGCTGACGGTGGTTTCACAGTTGTTGACCAGTGCGGCTACAGTATGATTTTCCGAAGAAAGATTAGCGGCATATTTGTAGATGATCGTTTCTTTATTGCGTGATATGGAGACAGTAGTAATACATCCAACATATTTCTCCTTCTGTACCGGTATAATGTCCAGTGCCAATGGTTTACCCTCCTGATGGATGTGGAACTGCATACCTGTACATACCTGGAAACCGGTCTTCTTTGTTTTCAGCGTCAGGTAAGCACTGTTGCCCTCTACGCTGGCATTCACCTCATCCCAGAATTTCTCATCGTAGTTGGCATCCTGGTTCTTTACATCACCATCAATATAGGAAGTTACCTGCAATGTACCCTCAAAGTTCAGCGGTGTGATGCTATAGCGGATCACACCTGTTTCATCGTCCACGATACTGCAGAAACGGGTAGCTACTACGCGTAGCTGTTTACCATCTGATAAGGTAGCGGTAAATGAACGCTGCAGATAACCTTCCTGCATGTTCAGCACACGTCTGAAATCATTTACCTGTGCAGTATGAAGATCCAGCACTTCATTGTCAATACGGATATCGATACCGATCCAGTTGGCGGCGTTCAATACTTTGGCGAAGTATTCGGGGTAACCATTCTTCCACCAGCCCACACGCGTCTTGTCGGGATAATAGACGCCGGCCACGTAGTTACCCTGTAGCGTTTCGCCTGAATAAGATTCTTCAAAGTTGGCACGCTGGCCCATACGGCCATTCCCCAGGCTGAAAATGCTTTCAGAAATCTTGTTATAATGTGGTACAAAACCTTCTTCGATAATGTTCCACCCGTCTACTTTTATATATTGCTTCATGACTCTTAGTGATGGCACCGTTTTGCGCGCGCAATTGGTATTGTTTATTTTGAGTTGTATAAATTGGTCAGTGTTTGGATATTGATATCCTGCAGGCCGCTGACTACCAGATCTGCTTCGTTCAGCACACTCTTCTCTCCTATGCCCACCACTTTCATTCCTCCTGCCTTACCTGCTTCCACACCAGCAATGGCATCTTCAAAAACAATGCACTTGTCCGGCGATACACCCAGGGCTTCAGCGCCTTTGAGAAATACTTCAGGGTCCGGTTTCGAGGCAGATACCATATTGCCGTCTATCACTACGTCGAATAAAGGCAGGATATCGACCTTCTCAAGTATCACCCGGGCATTCTTGCTGGCCGATCCCAGGGCTGTTTTTATACCAGCTGCACGCAGGCTTTCCAACAGCTCCTTTGCACCCGGCAGGATCTCTTCAGGCGTCATATGGTGCACCATGTCCACATACCATTCATTCTTCCGGGTAGCCAGTTCCTGCTGTTCGGCGGCAGACTTTTTTATGCCCCCCCATTCCAGGATCAGCTCCAGGGAACGGACACGGCTCACGCCTTTCAGCTGCTCGTTCTGTGCTTCGGTAAAGTTGAACCCCAGTTCGTTGGCCAGTCTTTTCCAGGCTTTAAAATGATAGACAGCTGTGTCTACGATTACGCCGTCAAGATCAAAAATGCATGCTGATATTCCTTGCATATAAATCAGGTAAATCGTTTGTGAATATTATCGTTCCAGTTCCATCACGAGTGTGCTCATAGCTGGGATGCGGAGGCTGTCTGACAGGCTGAAACTATTTCCAGAGACTACATCTTTTGCTTTGGTAAAACCGGTGGTCCTTTCGGTGAACCGTGCTGTTGACAATGCCATCTCCTTTTCGTTCGGATTCATGACGATCATCACGGTCTTGTCCGCGTTATAGCGGAAGTAGGTGTACACATTATCCTGCGGAATGTACTGCATCAGTTTACCTGTTTGCAGCACGGCGTTATTCTTCCGGTAGTTGGCCAGTTTGCTGACATAATCATGCAGCTCGTTCTCCTCCGCGTTACGGCCTGCAGCGGTAAATTTGTTTAATGTATCGCCAGCCCATCCTCCTTTGAAATCTTCCCGCACCAGGCCATCCGGATTGCTGAAATTTTTCATGCCAATCTCGGCGCCATAATACAGTTGGGGAATACCGCGGGTGGTGAGCAGCCAGGCCAGTGCAGCTTTGTATTTGTGTTTATTGCCGTTTACCACAGAATAAAAGCGGCTCAGGTCATGGTTGTCCAGGAATACTACATTACGCATCGGGTCCTGGTATTGATAATCCTGTACCAGGGCAGCATAGAGTTTCACCACACCATCATCCCATCCCGGCTTTTCATTGAGGGCGGCAGAAATAGCCCAGAGGCTCTGAAAATCTGTCGCGCCAGGCAGCTGTGTGTCGAAGCCCCTGTTTACCGTATTTCCCTGGGTAAAATAGACCTGTTCAGGACCACTGCGTACCCATACCTCACCAAAGAAAGTAAAGCCCGGATAAGCGGCTTTAATGGCCTTTCCCCATTCAGACATAAAATCGGCATCGTTATATGGGTAGGTATCCAGGCGGAACGCATCTACGCCGGCATATTCGATCCACCAGATATGGCTTTGTGTAAAGTATTTGCGCACATAAGGATTGGACTGGTCCATATCCGGCATATGCACATCAAACCAGCCCTCTGTCATCAGCTTCCTGTCGGCAGCTGCACTGTAAGGGTCCATCAGCGGAGCAGCCCGGAAGTTGGACCGGGTGAATGCCGGCCACTGATGTACCCAATTTCTCATAGGCAGGTCTTTCATAGTCCAGTGCTGACTGCCGATATGATTGTGCACGAGGTCCTGTACTAGTTTCATACCTCGTTTATGCAGGCTGTCAGCCAGGCGTTTATAGATTTCGTTGGAACCAAAGCGCGGGTCTATACGATAGTTTTCTGTTGCGGCATAACCATGATAGGAAGCTGAAGGCTGATCGTTTGTGACCAGGGGCGTCATCCACAATGCGGTCACACCCATATCCTGCAGGTACCCCAGGTGATCAATGATGCCTTGTATATCGCCGCCATGGCGTTTATACATGGAATCCCTGTTCAATGAGGTTTCCTGCATGCCTTTGACAACGTCATTGTTTTTATCGCCGTTGGCAAAACGGTCGGGCATGATCAGGTAAACAAAATCACTACTATTCACACCCTGCGCCTTGATGCCGCCTTCTCTTTTCTTCAGCTCATACTGGTACACTATATCTTTCTGCCCTGTTTGTCTGAATATAATTGGGAACGTTCCCGGTTGAGCAGATGAAGAGATATTGATATCCACGAAGAGATAATTCGGGTTGTCTACTTTGTGTACTTCTCCGAGTGTCACACCGGGATAGCTGAGGGATATTTCACGTACAGCTATCTTATCGCCGTGTACGATGAGCTGTACCAGTGGCTCCTGCATACCTGTCCACCAGAAAGCAGGTTCTATCCGCTCCAGTTTTGGCATCTGCGCCATGGCTGTATACATTGTAGTCAGCGTCAGGATAGCGGTCAATAACATTCTTCTCGTCTGTAACATGCGCATTTAGTCTTCTCTTGTTTTAAATAATGCAGCCCGGTTGAATTATTCCGGGCTGCATATATCATGCAATCAATCCTTACTATTGAGCCAATGTATAAATGTAGTTGCCCGGATTGTTGAGGTCCATCGTGATGGTGTATGTTCCGGCAGTCTCAATATTGATAACGCCTGCACTGCCTGCTGTCAGTACGCCGTTATTGTCGTCGTCACTCAGTGTGATAGTATTGGCATTATTAGCCCTGAAGTAGAAGCTACCCGCCTGTAAGGCTGTTGTGATGCTCCATTTTTTAGTAGTGGCATCAAAGCTCATTGCTTTGTCTGCACCACCAGCAGCGCTACCGGTAATACTCCAGGTCGTATTGGTGAGCGACCAGCTCAGGGTGTTCAGGTTCGCTGTAAGCCTGTAATATCCTGGCTCTATAGCCTTCATGTTATCACCGTTTTCTTTCAGTGATCCGCCGCCGGCATCACCATAGTTAAGGTCCCAGCTTTTGGCTGCTGCTATTTTAAACTCGGTGTTGGCATCCGGGAAATAGAGGTAGCCTTCATATACTTTATCGCTGTTCACAGAAGCCAGCGCACCCAGACGGGGATCGTCAAAAGACCATCCCTCATATGCGCCCGGTACATACACAGACGGATATACTTTCGGAACATAGTACGGTGTAACTGTCAGCAGTACGCTGTCAGAAAACACCTGGTCGCCTACAGTATCTACCGCAGCCCTTACACGGATCACCAGCTCGTGCTGACGGCCGGATGCCAGTCCCATATTATTGATAACCTGGTTCAGTGCTCCAACAGTAAATGTTTTACTCAGGCTGTTATTGCCACTAAAAGCTTCCGTTGGATTGCTGAAACCATTGCCTTTCTCATCGATCTGTAAGGTATAGTTGACTACGGCCCTGTATCCCCAGTCGCCGGAGGCTGTCCAGGAATAAGTCACCGCGTCCTGATCTGCAGTAGCTTCTGAAAAAGTGAGCTCAGTAGCGGTAGCAGAGAATGTAGGCGTAGTACCTGTCTTCACCTGCGTGAAACTGTCCTGTTTTTCGCAGGAGAGTAATCCCATCACACAAAAGCTTCCTGCTATTATTTTATTCAACCAGGCATTCATGATGCAAGTATTTTGGTATTGTGGTTAAATACGGTTTGTGATTAATAATCGTCGTTCTGGACCAGGTTAGGATTAGCCACTAATGCACTGGTAGGTATCGGGTATACATTGCGGAAATTGCCTACAGAGGTACCCGCTGCTACTCCACCCTTGAACGGCCACACATAAGTACCTCCGGTGAACAGTCCATAACGGATCAGGTCTGTTCGGCGATGTCCTTCCCAGTACAGCTCACGGCCTCTTTCTTCCAGGATGAACTTCAGGTTCAGCTGACCTGCAGTGATATTGCCGGAAGTATTGCCATATGCCCTTTGACGCAACGCATTGATATAA
Source organism: Chitinophaga filiformis (assembly GCF_021646545.1). Taxonomy (GTDB): domain Bacteria; phylum Bacteroidota; class Bacteroidia; order Chitinophagales; family Chitinophagaceae; genus Chitinophaga; species Chitinophaga filiformis_A. Next base: position 102,467 of record NZ_JAKIRP010000025.1, read on the forward strand.
CCAAGTGCAGTTGTGGCGCTACCACCAGTACCACCGCGCAGTACCGCTTCTGCATAGGTCAGGTACATTTCAGCCACACGCATTAAAGGGAAGTCTATGTCTACGAAAGTAGAGTTAGAGCCATCTGCTCCTTTGGATGTTTTGTTAGACCATTTGGTAATGGCATAACCATCTGTAAATGAGCCCAGATCTGCGATAGTTTTGTTTTGACCTTCTGTATAGAACATCGCACGTTTATCGGTCGCACCGGTGATATCTGTAAACAGGTTCACAAAAGCGCTGGTAGTACGTAAACCGCCCCAGCCACTGTTCACGCCGAATGCAGCTGCACTCATACTACCACCGATGGCGGCATGCACCAGGTAAGTGGTACCACCGTAAGTCTGTGTGCGCGTACCGTCAAAGTTGGCGGTCAGCAGGAATTCGGACTGAGACGTGGCATTATTATCTGCCATGAACATATGCGCATAATTGGCCACCAGCGTATATCCGGAGTTGATCACTTTACTGCTGTAGGTAATGGCATCTGTATAACGATCAGTACCGGTATATACAGTAGCATTCAGGTATAACTTCGCCAGTAAGGCCCATACACATGCTTTATCTGCACGCCCATACTCATTGGTATGCGCATCTGTCATCTGTTCTTCTATATCTTTCAACTCGCGTTCAACGTAGGCAAACAGGTCTGCACGGGATATCTGATTAGGATAATAGTATGCTACTTCATTACTATCTGTCACAAACGGTACACTGCCAAACAGGTCCAGCGCATGATAGTAGCTCAGGGCACGCAGGAAGCGGGCTTCTGCACGGAAGGTCCTTGCGGTGGTCTGGTCTTTTTCTGCAATACCATTGCTGCTCAGGTTCGCATCAGATGTCTGCCTGATGAACTCATTACACTGTGCTATCTGGTAGAACAGGCGGGAGAACATCGCGTTGATGAAGTTATCGTCCGCTGTCCAGTCCATCTGGTGAAAGTCCTGCAGGGTACCATCATTCCAGCCGATCACAGCTTCGTCAGTGGGTAACTCCTGCATCTGGAAATAACCACGGATGTAGCTGGAAGTACCTTCATCAATACCGCTGATATCGGGACTACCGGTTGGACCTACCTGTCCGGTCACGGAAAAGCCGCCGTACAGCTTCGCAAGGATAGCCTTGTAATTGGAAAAGTCTTTATATACACTGGCAGAAGTTGCCTCTGTGATAGGTGTACGGTCCAGGTCTTTGGTACAGGAAGCCAGTCCCCATGCCATTGTTCCGGCCAGTATTATCTGATATATGAATTTCTTGGTCATAACGTTTCCTGTTTGTTAATTAAAAATCAAGGTTAACACCTAAAGAATACACACGTGGACGAGGGTAGAACTTATCGTCTATACCGCTGAACACTTCCGGATCCTGGCCGCTGTACTTAGTGATCACAAATACGTTCTGTACGTTGAAGTTCAGCCGTAATCCTACTTTATCGTGCATCAGGCGACCGAAATCATAACCGAGGTTGATGTAATCCATGCGGAGGAATGAACCATTTTCCACGTAATAGTCAGACCAGTATTGAGTGGTGGCAAACTTTGTGGACAGTACACTTCTTGACAGGTTGGCCAGATAGTTACTGTTCTGGAACGTCTTGTAAGAGCCGTTGTTAGACGCCTGGTTGTTGTAGATGTAGTTACCGAGGTTACTGCGCATGCTGAAACCAAGGTTCCATTTCCTGTAATTGAACTGTGAATTAAAGCTCAGGTATACAGTTGGATTGGAAGATTTGTAACGGTATTTATCATCAGAAGTGACTGCACCATCACCATTGGTATCTTCATACAATCCTTCTATCGGGTTGCCGTTCTTATCGTAGATCTGTTTATATACATAGAAAGAATTGATCTGGTGTCCTACAGAGTTGATCTGTATGGTGTTTCCCGTACCACCGCTGATATTACCTGTAGCGATACCTACAGAAGTATCTGCTTTTGCTTTGGAGAGGGAAAGGATCTGGTTCTTGTTGTAAGTGATGTTGAAGCCTGCATCCCAGCGGAAGTCTTTGGTTTCAACCGGCGTAGCATTGATGATGAATTCCACGCCCCTGTTCTCCAGGCTACCGATGTTGGTATACAGTGTATTGGTCAGGTTAGTACCGGCAGGTGTGGTTACATCAGCCAGCAGGTCGGTGGTCTTTTTATAGTAGAAGTCCACGCTACCGGAGATCCTGTTGTTCAGGAAACCGTAATCCAGCGCTACATTGTAAGTAGCGGTCTGCTCCCACTTGATGTTCTGGTCATAACCAGCAGCACGTAATGTTTTATAGAATGCATCGCCCAGCTGATAGGAAGAGTTTGCGTCACCATAAGTATAACGGGACAGTGCCGCATATTCCTTACCAACACCAATGTTCTCCTGACCGGTCACACCATAGCCCAGTCTCAGTTTCAGGTCAGACACTATTGGCGAATTTTTCAGGAAGGCCTCGTCTTTCATTTTCCATGCAAAAGCTACGGAAGGGAAACTACCCCAGTGCTGACGGAAACGGGACGTACCGTCGCGACGCATGGTAAAAGTCAGCAGGTATTTATCATTGAAAGTATAGTTCAAACGGCCGAAGAAGGACACCAGTGTATGCTGTGCTTCACTGTAGTTGCCGGCAGCAGTGGTAGTATCGCCTGCTTCATCCAGCGTAGGATAGCCGGGCGTAGCGATGATGAAATCCTGGTAGGAATAACCCGCCATTACATCCACACGGCTTTTGATACCCTTCAGCTCTTTAGCATAGTTCAGGTAGAAGTCGAGCAGTTTGTTCTTCATCTCCTGTGAATAATGCTTGTAGGAACCGCCGGTACCATTGTAGTAAGCCAATGCAGCGTATTTCGGAATGTTGGTATTGCCTTCGCCTTTCTGATAGTCGTAACCCAGGTTCAGGTTAGCGCGCAGTTCGGGCAGGAAGTGGAATTTATAGTCAAACTGGATATTACCAATACTTCTTTTTACTTCCGATTTATCTACTTTCTGCTCAAGCATCGCAAGTGGATTCTTGGTTCCCAGGTCGTACAGCTTACCGTTGTACAGCCACTCGTAGTAACCGCCAAAGTCGCTGCTACCGGTACGTACAGGCTGTGTAGGATCGAAGGCTATAGCCGCGTTGATAGCACCCTGGTCAGCGAAACGGTTGTCTGCAAGAGACCCTTTCACGTTCATGTTTATTTTCAGGTGATCATCAAATAAACTGGGAGAGAGATTGATGCTGGCAGATTTCCTTTCCAGGTTGGAGGTCTTCAGGATACCATCCTGGTTCAGATAACCGAAAGAGATGCGGTAAGGCAGTTTCTTCCAGGAACCGCTTAGCGCGAGGTTATTGTCACTGCTGAGGGCTGACTGATAGATCTGTTTCTGCCAGTCAGTGTTAGCTGTTCCCAGCAACGCGATCTGCGCAGCAGTACCATTAGCCTTTACAACATCGGTGAACTCACTGGCAGTTAACACCGGTGAATAGCTGGTCACTTTAGCTACAGCGTTGGTAGAGCTGAAAGATACGCGGAACTTATCACCCAGGCGGCCTTTCTTGGTAGTGATGATGATCACACCGTTGGATGCACGGGAACCGTAGATAGCGGTAGCAGAAGCGTCTTTCAGCACGTTGAAGGTCTCAATATCATTCGGGTTGATGAGGCTCAATCCGTTGGATTGTCCGCTCACGTTGTTATTATCGAGTGGCACACCGTCTACGATGATCAACGGATCGTTGGTAGCATTGAGGGATGCACCGCCACGTACACGGATGGTGCTACCTGCGCCGGGTGCGCCACCATTGGAGGTGATCTGCACACCTGGTACTTTACCGGTGATCAGTTGTTCGGGAGAAGATAAAGGCCCTTTGTTGAAGTCTTTAGTAGAAACAACAGCTATAGCTCCTGTGAGGTCGCTCTTTTTCTGTGTACCATAACCCACGACTACGATCTCGTTCAGGCCCTTGGTATCGGCCTTCAGCTGGAAGGTAAGCGGTGCTGTATTGTTAGCTGCGTTCACAGGCAATTCAAATGTTTCGTATCCCATGATGCGTGCTACCACCACTATGTTGCCGGCTGTAACGCCGGTGATGGTGAAATTTCCCTGGGCATCGGAAGTAGCGTTCCTGCTGGTGCCTTTAACGAAGACGGTGGCGCCGGGAATGGGCTGGCCTGTTTCATCCGTCACTTTTCCGCTGATACTGCCCGATTGTGCATAGGTAAAAAAGGACATCAACACAAAGCACAGCAGAAATGCAAAACTGGCAAAGCGTGTTCTTTTCATTGATCGATTGATTAATTGATAAGAAATTTGTTTCACAATAGTTCACTGCAAGACCTTTTAAACAAAAGTCTCCCCCTGTCGAATCCGCCTGAATTCAACGACTATGAATTTTTGTTGTAATGATTTTACCGGTTACTGATGGTGAACCGGCTTTTAAGAGATCCGGACATGTGGTCCGGAAGTTCAATAGTTACGTTCCAGCGACTTTTCTTTTTCCTGCGGGATGATCCGGAGCAGTATAGCTTTTTTCCCTGACCTCCCGGATGCCGTCATCCGGACTGTTCTGAATGCTGTCATTTTTCTCTACGTAGGATTCATTTGCGATTTGATTTTCATTTCCGGGAACGTTCCCGGAACGTGGAACACTTTTGCTAAAGTAGAGTATTTCCTGAATACTGTAACATTCTGAAACAGATTTTTTTAAAAAAAAGTTAAAAAATGACAGCGGAGATGCTCAACAAGATAAGTCAGCCAGTACTTAATATGCTGCAAAACAATTAATTAGCGAAAAAACGATGTATAACGTCTGAAAGGGGTCTACTTTCACTTCCTTTCTTTTTATTCTCCCCTCTTTCCGGGTGTTGTCTTTATGCCTGTGGAGGAGGTTCTGGGGATGAGTTTCGAATTTAAAACGACATGGTCGTTGGTCGTGGCATTACCTTCCAGGGCTTTAAACAAGAGCTGCGCTGCATTCGTACCCAGATCATATGCCGGCTGGGTAATGGTAGACAATGCAGGGTTCAGCAGGGGCGCTATTTCCAGGCTGGAGAAACTGACGATCTTAATATCTTCCGGAATGCGGATACCCAGATGATGGCACACGTAATAACTGGAGATAGCCAGACGCTCCACTGAAGCCAGCAGACCATCCGGGCGCTGTTCCTGCAGGACCTTCGAGAGGATCTCAAAGTTCTGATCATAGTCGTTGGAGCAATCTATCACCAGCTGGGTGTTATATTCGATACCTGCATCTTTCAGGGCATCGCGGTAGCCCTGCATACGCACATTACCAATAGACAGGCTTTTATTGATCACCAGGAAAGCGATCTCCTTACAACCCATCTCTATCAGGTGCCGGGTAGCGGCAAAACTGCTGTCATAGTCGTCGGTAGTCACTTTGGGCACATCAATATCATCATACACCCTATCGAAGAATACCAGGGGAATATGCTTGTTATCAAGCCTGTTCAGGTACTGGTGGTCGTTCGCCTCCCCGGATGCCGACATGATAATGCCATCCACGCGGCCATTGTATAGTTTGTCGATAAATGTTACTTCTTTCTGATATTCATCATCTGTTACATAAATGAGCGTATGATAGCCCTTCTCCCGTGCCACACGTTCTATGCCGTGAATGGCCTGGGAAAAGAAGTTATTGGCCAGTTCAGGCACTATGATAGCAATTGTCTTGCTTTTCTTTTCCCGCAGATTACTCGCGTGGTGATTAGGCTGGTAATTGAACTCTTTCGCCATGGAAAGGATCCTGGCCTTTGTTTCAGGATTGATGTCACTGTTGCCCCTGAATGCCCTTGAAACGGTAGAGGTAGATAAATTCAGTTTTTCTGCTAACCTTTTGATATCAACGCGATCCATTGCTAAAGTTGTTTAGATAGGTTGAACGGCCAAATTAGTCAAATTTGGTAAATATTGCCGTTTTTCCCTGCTTTTTCGGCACGAATCCCTTATGATTTCTATTCAATTCCTATATGTCCATATCGCTTTTATCATCGTCCGGCTATCAGTTCGTCGTCATCTGTAGATACAAATTACGACGAACTGATATGGAAGCAAAAATCAATCTGCCAATGATGCTGCAACATTTCTGACAGCATTCAGCAACACCTGTTGATTGAGATCGCCGGAGTTGCGTTGATATACCACATTGAGTGATATAAGGCCGTGTACGGTTGCCCACATGCCAGCATAGGCAACAAACACCTGCTCTTCCGATTGCTGGCCTGCCGGCAGGATCTGTCTGATCACTCGTCCAAACAGATTAGCAAGTGCTGCTGCTTCAGGCATGGTACTGATATCGCTGCAGCCCTGGATATTGATACCAAACATTAACTGGTATAGTTCCTTTTCTGCGAATGCGAAATCCCAGTATGCCATCCACATGTTTTCCAGTTGCTTTTCCGCCAGATGATGCGCGGACCGGGCCTTTTCAATATTTCCTGCCAATTGTACGAATCCTGTTTTTGCAAGGTCCAGCAGTATAGCCTCCTTGTTCAGGAAATAATCATAGATCACCGGCGGTGTATGTTCAATCATATCGGCTATCTTCCGCATGCTAACGGTCTGCCAGCCATGCGTTCTGGCAATGCTTAATGCAGCATCGAGGATATTCGTGCGGCTCTCTTCTTTGAGGCGTAACCTTCTTTCTTTCACTTCCATTGCAGTTGTGTTTAATGGTTTATCTTTTTGTTGTAAATAAAGACATAGTAATTCCGCACTGGTCCCACACGCTTACGCGTGAGACCATTCACATGAGCACACAATTCCTTTTGAATAGACTATTTAGTCTCTTTACGGAAAGAAAAAAACAGCCATTCCCAAGGCTGTTTACGTTAATTGAGTAAGTTAAAATAAGACTGTACGTAAGTTAAATAAGACTGTACGTTGCCAGTTCTTTTTTCATTGCTTTCACTGCAGTCTTCATGGGTAGGAGGCTCCCGGTGACACGGGACATCATTGTGGCCCCCTCCACTGTTGCGAACAATTTCACCGCTATTTCATCTGCGTTTATAGATGGAGACAATTCTCCGGCTTTCACGCCTTCTTTAATAATGCCGGCCAGCATTTTGATGGTCTGGCTGACAACGGACTGTACCTTTTCTTTGATAGCCGGATTGGTGTCATCTGAATCTACAGCAAAGTTCAGGATCGGGCATCCGCCATGTATGAAAGAACTATCGAGCGGGTTCGCATTCAATTCTGCAAAAACGGTCAACTTCCCTATGGCCGTTGTCTGTTCCTGCATTAAGCGATTTCTGTGAGTAGTCAGTTTGTCGAGCAGGTATGCTGCACTGGCATAGGCTAATTCATCTTTGCTCTGGAAATGCCCATACAGACAACCCTTCGCTACCTTCGACGCCTGCAGGATCTCATCGATAGAGGTACCCGCTACGCCTTTTTCGTTAAATAAATCCGCCGCCTGTTCAATAATGAACTGCCTCGTCCTTTCCGACTTCTTCATTTACGTTAATTTAACGCTGTCAAAAATAGACTAAGTAGTCTTCTCTGGCAAATTTATTTTAAATGAAAAAACCGTCCGGCGTAGAGCGGACGGTCTTCCCCTTTTTACCACATGGTGTTATTTATTTTGACATGACTTATCTTAACGTTGTGTGTGTTCAACACTCATACTTGATTCAAATGCTGATTTCAGAGCGTTGTTGGTATCAAGATTAGCATCGATGTTCAACACGAGTTTTCCGCCAACAAAGGTACCTGTGAAGTCCCCGATCTGCAGTTTGGTCATAACGAGGTTCAGGTCGATTTTCAATTTACCATCGAAAGTCACACCATCCGTACCGATTGATACATCTTTGCCGGTAGCGGTCAGTTCAATTTTTCCTGTCACATTTACTATAACAGGGATGTCTGTTCCGCGCCAGGTGATCCGGCCGTTCATTAACAGTGCAGGTTTAGGTTCATCACCTTCTATGCGCACATACACTTTTACATGCTCAAAATTTCCTAAAGGCAGTATAAGGCTACCCAGTTCAGTACTATCGAGGATGTCAATAAACCTGTCGCTTTTAATTCTCAGGTCTATTTCATCCGGACCGTTTTTAGCTTCAAACTTCAATTCGCGGAATCTGATTTTCACACTGTCCCAGGTAAAATCAAACCGTAGGGATGGAAAGGACGCCAACGACGGATCGTTGATAATTCTGCCCAGACGTTCTGTTCCTGCGGCGTCTGCTGCAACCGATCCTGTAGGATTGACTGCCTGGATCTGGTAAGCTACACTGGCTTTACCATCTTTTGCTGGTGGTGCTACAGCTTCTTCGGAGCTTTGTTTAGAACATGCAGAGAACATAACAGCTAGCAGAGTCACAGCTGCACATAACTGAAAAAACGATTTTTTCATTTGTAATTGGTTTAATTGTTTCCAATAAAATAGAGGTAAGAAGGCTTTAGATCGATATGGTTAGCTCCCGGAAATAACAGTAAGTGCTATTGGCTCTCTACGCTGACATATTTTTTTTTCATACGGGTCTTAGCTGGTATCTCAGGTTGTTTTGGATCATACAATATTCGTACCGTAAGTGCTCATAACAGCATTATTATTAATGCGATAGAGGGAAACTATTTATACCAGAGTAACAACGTATATGCGGCACGCTATCACACTGTCTCATTTTACAGACACATTGTGGAAAAATGTCGATACTTTTCACAGTAATAAAATTGGCATCGAAGAAAGAGGACGTTAGTAAGGTCTGATTCTTGTGGCGAATTGCGAAAAGGATAACTATGAAGAAATTATCATTCAACTTATTGGTTGACGGTGTGCCCTATATGGTGAAAGCGGAGCCTTTTGCTTTTAACAGCGAACAACGTTACAACGTAAGTTTTAATGGCAGCGAGACATACATCTTTGCCTGGGACGAAGACACATTGAGATATGCGCCTATCGGAGACATTGCTGTAGATCTGCCAATGGCGTTACAACAGGAGATTGCAAGCAGGCTGTACGAAGTCACGCCCAGCAGGGAATAAGAACAAATAAAAACTTCCCTATACCTATCTTTAGAAATTCTTTTCAGCCAACGAACAAAACAAAATAAGCGCTGTTATCTAACAGTATAAAAGTTACTAACTCAAGTAAACGCATACTTACATAACTCCAGGACCTCAATTACCATAACAACAATGAACAACATTAAACACCACCAAACAATCTTTAAAAGATACCACTAAATAACCAGGACATAATAATAACAGGTCACTATTGAACCCCGTAGCAGGGTGATCTATTCTCATGTCTTCTTCTAACTGCTTCTGCCCTCCGGCGGATGATCAGATTTCTTTGTCTGATATGTATCACTCATACATACATGAACTTTCATGGCGGATACCGAAAAGCCAGAACAGAGTAGGTAATACTTTAATTTAAACCACATTTTATGTCAAACTCATCGCAAGCTCCCAGTCAGGTAAAAGCGAAACCATCCCCCAAGATAGCTGCCACCACTGTCAACATAATGACAGTTATTGACACCGATTACATCAAGGCGACATATGGGCCTAATCAACGCACAAAGGACAACCCACAGGGCCTTAACAAGCATGAAGGCATCACCATGATATGCCCTCACGCGAACTACGACGGGATCATTAATAATGACTCAGCCCAAATCGTTTTCAAGGCAAATGTAGGAGACACTGTTTCTTTCTGGGGCCTTTCTTTGTCTGGTAATTCAGAAGATGCCGTTATTATCTACAACATATATCCTGTTGGCTCTAATCCGACAAATGTATTTAATCATTTCCACCAGGACAGGGAAAGCAGGACTGGTGCAGCAATACCTGATGAGAATAGCCAGGACGGTATACCAGCATTACACGTGTCTAAAGACTTTTATACCTTCGATAGTAAGGTAGCCAATAAAGGCACAGAAAGCATGGGTATAAGCTTTGCCTTATATACACTCGACGATACCAGAGAAAACCAGGTGTTTTATGGTTTCTACTGGTGGGATCCAACCATTGAGGTAAAATAGTCAGACTTATATCATAGCACATATTGAAAGTTTTTATTACAGCAGTCCTCCTTATGCGGGACTGCTTTTTTATTATCTATCGTTGACGGATTTGTTCTATTTTTCCTTTCCGCACTCATCTAATTTTGATAAAAAAAGATGAAACGGACCATGCGTATGCTTTTAATTCCCCTGCTGCTCTTCCTGGTTGCCACCGGCTTTAGCACCCGCCATACCGGCGAAGGACAAACCCTCTACGAACAGCATTGCGCCCGCTGCCATGGGGCAGACGGTACAAGAGGAATGTTCGGGGCTAAGAACCTACAGAAAAGCCTGCTCCCGGATACGGCTATTGCCCTGCAGATCAGGAACGGCAAAAGGATCATGCCCCCTTTTAAAAAGAGGCTGACACCCGATCAGATAAACGAACTTACTACTTACATTAAAACCCTTAGAAAACCTGCAATATGACACCTGTAAAAACGACAAACATGTTTACTATCTCCTACATCGTTTTGATCATTACAGCGACGACAACCGCGCTGATCAGCGGGCTATTCTATGCATGGTCCTGTTCCGTTGTGCCAGGACTGGCACGCGTATCTGACGGCACTTATCTTGAAGCCATGCAACAGATCAACAGGGCCATTCTGAATCCCGTGTTCTTTATGAGCTTTATAGGCACAGCCCTTCTTTTACCTCTGAGCACCTGGCTGCATTACGGCCCTGAACTGAATGCCCGTTTCTGGTTGTTACTACTGGCATCGATTGTTTACCTCGCAGGTACCTTTGGCGTGACGATGTTTGGTAATGTACCATTGAATGAAGCACTGGACGCATTTAATTTATCGTCCGCCTCCGTAGAGGAACTCGCTACCCAGAGAGCAAGATTTGAAGGGCCCTGGAACAACCTGAATATCATTCGTACCATCGCCGGTGTGGCTGCCCTTGTCCTGATCATTCTGGCCTGCCTTAATCCTGTGGCAGAAACAACGCGTCCGCCTGTTGTGTACCGATAAGCTATTAATGCAACGAGGGCGTCTCGCTAAAAGCGGACGCCCCGTTGTTATTTAAATGAATGGGTTAGTTATTGTCGTAATGCCTCTATAGCGGCTATTGTTTTTGGCAGATCTTTTCCCAGCTTCCTGCTACCGTCTGCAGTGATCAGGTAGTTGTCTTCTATACGGATGCCTCCGAAGTCACGGTAAGCAGCTACCGTCTTGTAATCGATAAAGTTACTGAGTTTATCTTCAGCTACCCAACGGTCGATCAGTTCAGGAATAACATACACACCAGGTTCCACTGTGAGCACAAATCCAGGCTGAAGTTCACGTCCGAGACGCAGGGACTTCCAGCCAAATTCAGTACTCTTCTTTAACGTATCTGTATACCCTACATATTGTTCGCCCAGATCTTCCATGTCATGTACGTCCAGTCCCATCATGTGACCAAGACCGCATTGGAAGAACAGGGTATGTGCACCGGCGGCTACTGCCTCTGCAGGGTCTCCTTTCATGAGCCCCAGTGTTTTCAGGCCTTCCACCAGTTTTATGCTTGCTTGTGTATGCACTTCTTTATACTGTATGCCTGGTCTCAACAGGCTTACTGCATGATCCAGCGAATCCAGCACCACCTGGTATACCTCCCGCTGACGGGCAGTAAACTGTTTGCCTACCGGGAAAGTCCGTGTCAGGTCGCCGGCATAGTGCATTACGTTTTCTGCACCGGCATCACAGAGTACCATCTGGCCTTCTGCTACCCGGTTGCCATGGAAGTGATTGTGCAGGATCTGTCCGTTGATGGTCAGGATGGTAGGATAGGATAACCGTCCGCCGCCTGCAAGCGCCGCTTCCTCTACTTTGGCGGCGATCTCATATTCCATCATGCCTGGCCGTGTATACTTGATAGCTGCAAGATGCATATCTGCACTGATAGAAACCGCTTTCTCCAGTTCTGCTACTTCATGTTCATCTTTGATCTCTCGTTGAGAGATAACCGCTTTGATAAGGTCGAGCGAAGCATATTGCTGCAGGCTACCAATGGGTTGCTGCAACCATTCTGACAACCTGATCTTATTCTCAGGACGGTAAGGAGGCAGGATATGTATACGGCGACCAGAAGCCTGGGCATTTTTTAACACCTCTGCCAGCTGCGCATAAGGACGCGTTTTCGCAATATTAACTGCAGATGCAAGGTCCTGTAATGAAGGTAATGCGCCTGTCCAGATAATATCATCTATACCGGCTTCTCTTCCGAAGAGTGTCTCCTCGCCTGATTCTGTATCCAACACTACCGCCAGTCCCGGAATATCTATACCTGCGTAATAAATAAACGTACTGTCCTGACGGAAAGGATAGGTATTGTCGGCATAGTTCATGCTGCTGTCTTCATTCCCCATCAACAGGATGATCCCTTTTCCCACCTTCGCTGCCAGCTTTTGTCTGCGCTTGCTATAAACGAGTTTATCAAACAGATGTAAATGCATAGTCTTTAAAAATCTGCCACGAATTTAGTACTTAGATATCTAATTCCGTTTGTATTAAAAATAAAAAAGTAGGCCTTACTGTTGTTGTGCTGCTTTTACAAGATCCAGGATCTGCTCATGATAATAAAAACTCTTTTTAAGATCAGTCATGTACCTCGCCATGTTTTCCAGCACGATCACGCTTGTCTTTGTAGCGGGAAAATACACATTCATGGAAATAAAGCCTGGGGCCACACCAGTTACCGCCAGTTCAGGAATGGCGGTCTGTCGTGGGATCGTGATACCATAACCATAGTCGATCGTGCCGAATGTAAGATGCTCTCTGAAAGCATTTTCCTTCGGAGTGATCATCAGACGATAAGTACTGTCAGACAGCAGCTTGCCGCCATGGAGAGCGTTATTCCATTTCACCATATCATCTCCTGAAGAGATCAATCCGCCGGCAGCTGCAAAAACATCCAGCATACTCCGCTCCTTTTGCGGCTCGCCTTTTTCATTCAGCGTATATCCCTGCGCCAGGTGTTTGTACTGTTTAGTTCTTGGATGGAAACTATGCTGCATACCACACTGTTTAAACAGGACCATACAAAGATCAGGGAAAGTCTGGCCGGAGGTTTTCTCTACTATCTGCGATAACAGGTCAAAGCTGATGAAGCCATATGCAAAACGGGAACCGGGTCGGTAAGCAAGTGGCTTATCCAGCGCCGTAATACCATGGGTATGTGTCAGCAGATGATGAATAGTAACGGTATCCGCCCATTTTTCCGGCAGGTCTGGCAGGTATTTGTGGATAGGATCATTCAGGTGAAGACGTCCTTTTTCCATCTCCTGCAATACGATCACGGCTGTGACCTGCTTACTGATGGAACCGATAATGAACTCCGTTTCAAGGGTAACCGGATGTTGCTGCTCAATATCGGCATAACCGGTAAATCTTCTGTAGAAGGTCCTGTTTTCGCTACTGACCACCACAATACCATTAAAGGGAGTTGTTGTACTGGCTGTCAGCAGGGAATCCAGTTTTCGGGAGAGGTTTCTCTGTGGTGTGGCTCTCAGTTGTGCGAATAAGTTGTTAAAAGAACATAAGAGGGCAATGAGGAAAAGGATGCGCCGGGTCATTGAAATTGGAATTTATGCGGTGAGATTTAATGTGCTGCAAGTTCGAATTAATTATCTGGATTCATTCATCCACCGCAAAAAAATTTTTATCAGAGCAGGTTCGCTTTATACATCACCCGCGTGTCCGACCATCTGTCATACAGACTTCTGCCCTTCTTATCCAGTAATATACTTAACAGATATACGAATACGATGAGCTGGGGTACTATCAGTACTACCATCACCCATAAAGGGATATCCGCTCCCATCCGGTTGTAGTAAAACAACCAGTGTAAACCGGTATGCGCTATTTCCCAGGGCAGGAATTTCAGGATATTACGACGGATCACATCAGCTGTATGTTTTCCGGGGTCGTTGCTGACCACAACCAGGCCCATTACTCTCTTCCCTGGTGTGGCCCTGTAAGGGCCTTTTTCCCAGAGAACAAAGCAGGTTACCGCGGGTATCGTCAGGGAGAGCATACCAAGCAATTGTCCGGCCAGCGGAGGCAGCGCAGCATCCGCAAGTCCTACCAATGTGGCAATCCCAAACAATAGCAGCGCATACAATATGATAAAGGAATAATCTATAAAAGCGGCAAGGCCGCGACGAATGATCAATCTCAAAATAAAAAGGGTTAAAAAGGGTCAGACATTATTTACTTAAATATAATTTTTTCTCCTGTAATACAAGGGACATTCTACGATTGGCCTGAGCAGGTTCTGCTCATGTTTGCCTGAAAGCAAGCAAATTATGACTAATTTTATACCGGTAAGATCAAGACAATAACAACATGAAACGGCATTCCTTTCCAGACAGTCCATTCCAGATACAACTGAGTTTTTTCCATATTGTTGAAGAACTGGAAAAACGGGCAGCGGGGCCGGAGGGTGAATCCACCATCCGTGCAAAGGCCTTGCTGGCAGAGGTAGCGCAATGCCCTGAACTGGTGGAGGGATTGACTACCTTCGAGCAGATTGAAAAGAACCAGGACCTCATCCACCGCCTGCTGGCTGATTACTTTCCCAAAGAGCTGACCCTGAATGAAATCAAAGCGATCAATCTTCCTTATACGGACCTCCTTTTTAACCATACAGAACGTTTTAAGAATATACTCAAAGCTGCAGGACCAGACTTTTCATTCAATATCAGGGACTTCGACGAACACCAGTTCTATGTACTGAGCTGCTGCCTGATCCTGAATGAATTTTATGGCACCACGCTCGACTTCAGCAGGCCCTTGTTTTATGACATCCCTACGGCGGATGGCGTGATCAAACACTACCGGATATTATACAATGCTGATTTCCTGGATATTCTGCCCACTGAAAAGGCACTGACACTGACGGCTGATGACATAGACCTTTTACTGGACAGTTATGATGACCTGGACCTATGGAAATCAAAGTTCCCGAAGGAAAGCTGGACATTGAAAGGCTTTGCCATCATGACCCTGTATGATGCCACGGTGGAGAATGCCGTATCTATCTTCAAGGAAAGATTACTGGGTATGAATGCTGCAGGTTTCGAGGAAAAGATGCAGTCCATCTTCCGCTCTATTTACCGCATACCTGACATAAAGGTCGGTTTTACACTTTATAACCAGGAGGAAGATCAGTTCTCCGCCAGCGATCCTTTCAGCCAGTATATGACCAGTTTCATCGTACAGGGGCAAGGTCATAAGGAAGCCCATATGCTCTTATGTTCCAGTTCTTATAACTGCCTGATAAAAAAGAAGGAATACTTTGCCATTTCTGATGTGGGCGAATTTATAACGGCTGATCCGGAGAACCTGCTGGGTAATTACTTCCACCAAAAAGGCATTAAGAGTTTTATACTGGCGCCCGTGGTAAAGAACGGACAACTGTTAGGTGTACTGGAACTGCTTTCCCTGCGCACCAAAGAACTGAACAGCATTAATGCCAATAAGCTGGAAGTGGTCATGCCCTACCTCACCGATACGATGGAGAGGTTGCTGGTGGAATTGCAGAACGAGATACAAGCCGTCATCCAGGAAAAATTTACCGCCATCCACAGCAGCGTATACTGGAAGTTCAGGGAGGAGGTGCAACAGTTGATCGCTCACCGGGAAGCACGCAAAGACTATGCATTGCAGGAAATCGTCTTTCCGGACGTATACCCGCTGTATGGACAGATCGATATTAAAGGCTCGTCCGAGGTGCGCAACGCAAGTGTACAGCAGGACCTTCAATTGCAGATAAAGACACTATGCCCCCTCATAAAGCAGTTAAGCCATCCGGAGTATGCGATGGCGCAACAGGAAGTTTCCGGCTGGACTTCCACCACAACGGGGCATTCCCCTCAACAAACTGAGGCCTTTGGGGCGGTACAGGAACAACTACGGGATTATCTGATCGAGCTTTCGTTTCCGCTGAGAGCAGGAACGGAACAATACATTACGGCATACCTGGCCAGTGAAGTGCATCCGCTGTTACAGCGATATGCCACTGACCCGCGGGTGCAGGCCTATTTCGCGGAAACCGACAAGGAAAAGGGCGCTTTCCATTTACAGCGGCGGAAGTATGAAACCACTATTTCCAGCATCAATAACAAGTTATCCGACGTTATTGACCGGAATCAGACCACTGCCCAGACCTTATTCCCTCATTATTATGAGCGGTTCAAAACAGACGGTATAGAGCATAACCTGTATATAGGCGCCTCTATCTCTCCCAAACAGGCCTTTAGCCTTCAAAAATTGTACGACCTCCGCCTATGGCAATTGCAGACGCTTTGTGAGATGGAAATAGCGCATCATCGCCTGAAAGCGGAACTCCCCTATCCCCTGGACGTCACCTCCCTGATCCTGGTCTACAATGCCACCATCGCTATCCGGTTCCGGATGGATGAGAAACGGTTTGATGTGGACGGGAGTTATAACGCGCGGTTTGAGATCGTGAAAAAACGGATAGACAAGGCCTTTATCAAGGATACTACTGAGCGTATCACCCAGGCGGGAAAGATAACGATCGTTTTTTCCAGTAATATGGAAGAACAGGAATACCTCCGGTATATTAAAACCTTACAGTCGCAGATGATCCTGGAAAATGACATTGAGCAATTTGATGTGGAGGACCTGCAGGGAGTATCAGGATTGAAGGCGATCCGGGTGAAGATTGTTCATTAGGATGAACGGCCGCAGAACGGCTGCTGCTTCATAGCTCAGTCCCGCTTTGATTAGCAACCCTCGCTTTTAACTGCATATTACTCCGTACATCCCTCGCTTTTAACTGGATATAACGCCGTACAAGCAATGTTTCTCCGATGTTCATCTTACGTTCATCTTACGTTCAAAGACGTAAGATGAACGTAAGATGAACATCGGAGAAACATTGTTTGTTCCTGATCATATCCTGATTGTATCGGACTATTCTCCTTGCTGCGAATACCCGTTTCAGGCAGACCCAGGCATTAGACGAAGACCGGACGAACAAGCATCGAACAAGCGACGAAGAAGCGATATCGTTCAGATCCGCTCTTAAAAACATTATCCCATAGCGATCGCTACGGGATAATGCATGTAAATGGAGAGGGAAAAGCCAGTATACTATGGCGTCAAGCCTTTTGAAACTATAATTAGTAAGTAAATTTCTCCCAACCCTGAATGGTAGGACGGTTGCAGGTCATTGCCTGTACACCGTTCTCGGAAGAAACGTAAGCGCCGTTATTGCCACGCAGAGAGAACGTACCATCACCGTTATCGATCCAGTCGAATTTCTCCCAATCCTGGATGCTGGTACGGTTGCAGGTCATTGCCTGAGCGCCGTTTTCAGAAGAAACATATTTACCCATGCTCTGGAGGGCTACTTTACCACCACCGGCATCAACAATGGTGAATTGTTCCCATCCCTGGGCAGTAGGACGGTTACAGTTCATTGCCTGTTCGCCGTTCTCACCGCTCACGAAAGAGCCGTTGTTGCCCCTGATAGAGATAGTAGCGCCGATCGGAGCACCACCACCAGGTGTCTGCGTGATGTTATATACTCTGACATAGTCAACCAGCATGCTGGCAGGCAGTCCTGCATCGTTGATAACGTTACCAGGCAGGTTACCACCTACGGCAACGTTTAAGAGAATGAAGAAAGGTGCATGGAATTCCTCTGTACCGTTGATGTTGTTGAGGATGTTCGCTTCATTGAACTGCACACCGTCCACATACCAGCGGATAGCAGCAGCATCCCATTCTACAGCATACACGTGAAAATCAGTTACAGTCGTAGTAGTGCTGCGGCTATAATAAGTATAGGCAGTGTTCCACCAGTGGATGGTACCCAGCACGGAGTTGCTGGTGTTTACCTGTTCCATGATGTCGATCTCGCCACAACGAGGCCAGCCGGCGCCTGTGCTGATGCTGTTACCCAGCATCCAGAAAGCAGGCCATAAGCCCTGAACACCTGGAAGTTTGATACGGGCTTCGATACGGCCGTATTGTGTAGAGAATTTACCGTTACTGTTCAGACGGCCGGAGGTATAAGGCTGTCCCTGAACAGTTTCTTTGCGCGCAGTGATCACCAGGTTACCACCGGTAACGGCAACGTTCTGGGTTTGATAGAACTGCTTTTCGTTGTTTACGCCCAGGTTACCATTTTCATACCCCCATTTGGAAGTATTTAATGTGGTACCGTCAAATTCGTCAGACCATACCAGTTCATAAGCCTTGGCAGCTGCTACAGCACCTACGGTTTTGTCATTGGCAGAGAGTTTTGGCGCTTTTTCGGCCTGGTTTTCTTTTGTACACGATGTTACGGCAGTTGCCAGCAACAGGAGGCTCAGGAGCCCGGAGAAGGTTTGTTTTTTCATAGTTGTAAGAAATTCCGGTTTTACATTGTTCCCGCATACAGCATTCTTCGCTACCGGAATGGGCGACAATCCCCCCTGCTATCCGTAGCCAGGAAAATGTTATAACGCGGAAACTGGTTATTTTAAGATCAGGGCAAAGATGCGGTTAATTTTCAGGTCGCCTCATTTCAGGGGTACGTCTAATCTACTACAGGCCAAACATAGACTATTGATTATCAATAAACATTCTTTACGTCAGCACTACTTCAAACCATAATATTCCTATTTTTAGCGAAACGTTATGGAAAATGAACAAGCTCATTTTGCTTGTGCTGTCTATCCTATGGACAACTGAAAACCTGGCACAACAGATTATTGGCTTACCACCTATTGTCAACTATACCAGGCAGCAATACCTGGGAGGCGGACAAACCTGGGACCTGGACATGGACAGTAATGGCATCCTTTATTTTGCCAACAATGAAGGACTGATGACTTTTAATGGTCATTCCTGGAAACTGCTGCCTGTTCCGAATCATACGCGGCTGCGTTCTGTGAAGGCAGATAAGGACGGACGTATCTACGTGGGCGCACAGGACGATTTCGGATATTATCTGGCGGATGCGGATGGAGTACTCCGTTATACTTCCCTTAAGCCGGCCGTGAGGGACCGGAAAGACCAGTTTGCGGATATCTGGGACATCGTCTTCTATAATGGGGGCGTTTTTTTTAGAGGGACCACCAAGATCTTTTATTATGATCATCACAATTTGCATATATATCCCGGCACATTACAATGGCAGATGCTATGCCGCGCCAACAACAGATTATATGCCCAGGATGCGAACAAGGGGTTGATGCAATTCAAAGATAACAGCTGGCAGCCAGTCTGTAAGGAAGTTGCCGACAGGCATTTGCTGATCAGGGAGATCATTGGAACAGCGGGCAAAGGCGATGCAAGCCCTGGCTCTGAGGATGATAATGACACCTTACTGGTCTGCACATTGAAAAATGGTATTTTCAAATTACATCGGGGACGTCTCTTCCCATTCCAAAGTAGCGCCACCCCTATTTTCATCAAAAACCAGATCTATTGTGCAAGGCCCTGGGAAGACAATCAACTGCTGATCGGGACATCTTATGGAGGCTGTTATATTATACACCGGAATACAGGTGCTGTTATCCAACAGTTCACCGTCAGTGAAGGATTACAGCACAATAGTGTACTAAAGATCTTTACTGATCCCGGAAAAAATATCTGGCTGACGCTGGACAATGGCATTGACATGGTACGGTATAATACCGCCGTAAAACAGATCCTGCCGGATAATAAACGTTACCTCACTACTTATACCGCCACCATCTTTGACAAGCAATTGTATATCGGTACTTCTGATGGGGTATACAGTACGCCGCTGGACGAGCAGCGGGACCTTAGTTTCCTGGAGAGCCATTTCCGGCAGATAGACAATACCGCCGGACAGGTATGGAGCATTGCCCAGGTGGAACAGCATCTGCTGATGGGACATCATGAGGGCGCTTTCGAGATCCGGGGATCAACAGCAGTTCCTTTGTCAAAGCGTACGGGATGCTGGTTGTTCCAGCCCTTATCATCTTATATGCTGGCAGGCTGTTATAACGGCTTGCAGTTGATGCGTAAAGATGGAAGCGGGTTGTCGGCCGCAAGACCCATAAAAGGACTGTTTGAGTCGCTGCGCTTCCTCACAGTAGAAGACGACAGCATTATCTGGGCCTCCCATCCATACCGGGGTGTATTCCGCATGCACCTGGACAGAGATACGGTACTGCGGTATACATTATATACCCAAAAGAACGGGTTACCCGCTGACTACAACAACTTTGTATTCAGGATCAGGGGCAGGATGATCGTAGCCACGCAGGCGGGCGCATACGAATATGATGCAGCAAAAGACCGTTTTGTGCCTTCACGCTGGCTATCCCCGATCCTGAAGGATGCCAGCGTGCAATACCTATCGGAAGACGCAAGCGGGAATGTATGGTTTATTTCTGACAAGATGCCCGGCGTGATAGACTTTCATAAACCTGTTCCGGAACATGCGTACAGCATCGTGCATTTCCCTGAACTAAAAGGACAGATCGTCAACGGCTTTGAATTCCTGTATCCTTATAATGATGAGAATATTTTCGTGGGCGCCGAGAAAGGCATGTTCCATATTAACTATAAACATTACCGGCAGGCAAAGGAGCAGCCATTGGTACTCATCAGTCATGTGAGCGCGCACGGGAAGGCGGACAGCCTGCTATTCGGCGGATATCATCCCTCGGGAAAACATTCCTTCAAAGCAATGCCGAATGCTTTTTCCGGGTTTCATTTTGAATATGCATCGCCGGTATACAGTCAGGGTAATACGATTGAATACAGTTATAAACTGATCGGGTTTGATCAGCAGTGGAGCGAGTGGTCTGTAAAAACAGAAAAGGATTATACGAATCTTCCTTATGGTCATTATACCTTCTCAGTAAAAGCGAAAGACAATCTGGGGAATGTATCCAAGGCGGCTGTGTATTCGTTCAGAATATTGCCAGCCTGGTATCAGACGCCGCTTGCAAGAAGCGGATATGTACTACTTGGATTAGCAGTATTGTTGTGGGCTTATATCTCCCAGAAAAGAAAATTTGCACGGCAGCAGCGCCGTTATCAGCAGAAACAGGAGCAACTAATATTGCGGCACAAGTTTGAGAAAGAGCAGCGCGAGAAAGAACTGATCAGTCTTCAGAATGAAAAGCTCACCACAGAAGTTCGTTTTAAGAATAAAGAGCTGGCTACCGCTACGATGTATCTGCTGCACCGCGGCAAGGTATTATCCAATATTAAGGAAGAGTTGCTGGTAGCAATAAAGAAGATAGATCCCTTGCCGGACAATATATTTAAAAAAGTATTACGCCTGTTTGAGGAAGCGGAAAACAACGAAGAGGACTGGGAGCAGTTTTCCCGGCATTTTGATGAAGTACATAACAATTTCCTGTACACACTGAAGCGCAAATATCCTGACCTGAGTACGACCGACCTCAAGTTATGCGCCTACCTCCGCATCAACCTGACTACAAAGGAAATTGCACAGTCGCTGGGAATATCCGTCAGAGGCGTAGAGACCAGCAGATACCGGCTGCGGAAAAAACTGGAGCTGCCGGCAGATACCAGTTTATATGATTTCCTGATGGCGGTGACCGGCGACCCGGAGAAACCACTATGAAAACCAGTGACAAACGGTTATATTTGTGTTTTACGCCTTTACCACAATTGTCATTGTCAGAGCCTATTGTTCATATACGCATAGCAGAAGAAGAGGAAAGAAATTTACTTCAAAATGTTGCAGCTGGTGACTGGCAGGCTTTCACGCGCCTTTACGAGGCATATTCCCCCCTTATTTTACATTATTTGCAGGTATACCTGGCAGACAAACAGGATGTCGAAGAGATCGGCCAGGAAGTGTTCCTGAAGGTCTGGAAGAAAAGGGAACTACTTGTAACAGTACGTTCCTTTAAGAATTATGTGTTCATTATGGCCAGGAATGCCCTGAATGACTTCCTGAAGACCCAGCAGGCGCTGATACAGAAGCAGGCAGGATACAGCAAGGATTATGTACAACCGCATTACAGTGCCGACGACAAACTGATCACCGACCAGTACGAATCCCTCGCGCGGGCTGCCCTGGATACACTCCCGGAGAAACAACGCCAGATCTTTTTGTTACGAACCCGCGATGAAATGACTATACAGGAAATTGCCGATATGCTGGGCATGTCTGTAGGTGGGGTACATAAATCATTGCAACAGGCAACTACCTATCTTAAAGATTATCTCGCCAGGAATGGCATCAGCTTTACCCTCCTTTTACTGATCCTCTTTTTCCAGCCCTGAAAGTTTTTTTAAAATTTTTTACTGTCCCGGTGAAAATTCGGATTCAACGACCGTCTTTATCCGTATATGTCCTATATGAATATATCTGAAGCCATATTACACGTTACGAGACTGGCAGAAGGGCATGCAGTAAGTGAGGAGGAAACAGCCGAATTCCGGCAGTGGTTCCTCCAGGAGGCAAGTGAAGAGGAACTGCAGGAGCTGGCAAGTGCGCATGAAGCTGTACTGATGGAAGTGCAGGAACCCGTCTATGATAATAAAGAGATTGTCAGTAATATATACAGCCGGCTGACGGCCTACTACCAGGCAGAAGTAAGCGCCATGGAGGAAAGCAACAGACAGGAAACTACTATCCGGAGGATCAGGAAACGTAATTACTGGTGGGCCGCAGCGGCATCTTTACTCCTGGTGGGAGGCAGCGTCCTATGGTTCATGCGTCCACAGGAACCTGGACCAGCCCAAATGGCACAAACTGCCGTGCTGGAGCCGGGTGGCAATAAAGCAATTCTTACACTGGCGAATGGCCAGCAGATCATTTTGGACAACCAGGCAAACGGCAGCATTGCTGTGCCGGGTGGTATAACAATCATGAAAGCAGATAGCGGCGCTATCGCTTATATGAGGACAGGGGACAATGTTCAATACCACACACTGTCCACTCCGCGGGGTGGACAGTTCCAACTGACATTACCCGACGGCTCAAAGGTTTGGTTGAATTCGGCCTCATCCATACGCTATCCTACGGCGTTCACCGGATCTGAAAGGAAGGTGGAAATGACCGGAGAGGGATATTTCGAGGTTGCCCCTGACGCTGCCAAACCCTTTACCGTGAAAGCGGGAAGACTTGATGTACGCGTGTTGGGTACAGGTTTCAACATCATGGCTTATGCCGATGAAAATGCCATCCGTACAACGTTGGTAAGCGGATCGGTAAAGGTGACGGCAGGCGATGCAACAACGGTGCTCACGCCAGGAGTACAGGCCAGCCTGGCAACGGAAGCGCAGACATTTAAAACCACCAGACCAGACCTTGCAGAGGTGCTGGCGTGGAAGAACGGGCAGTTCCGTTTCAACCGGACTGGTATTAAGAACATCATGCGTCAGGTGGCCCGCTGGTACGACGTAGATGTGCGTTATGAAGGGAACGTAGATAATATAGAGTTCCAGGGCATTTTATCCCGTAAGGTAACTGCCAAAGCATTACTGGAAACACTGGAAGCGACAGGAGAAGTGCATTTCAGGATCGAGGGAGACCGCATCAGTGTTATACCGGGCGCAAAAAAATAATATAGGGTAGGGTACGATAAATAGAAACAGGTTAGCATTCTATGGCACAGGATCAATCAAACATCTAAATCAAACAACCAATCAGCGTATGTCGTAAACGGGAAAACAACCAACGAATCAGCACAGAACATTGAACAGCTGTAAGTAAGTCCTGATACAAAAGGCAGGGCCTCAACTGCAATTGAGGTCCTGCTATGGGACTACTTCATTAATGTCACTTACGTCATTTAAATCAGTAAATCCCTAAATGTACAAGTATGAAGAATATTGTACCTGGCAAAGGTATGCCAATTCCTTTTTCAAAATTAGTAATGATTATGAAACTAATCATCCCGCTTATCCTTGTTGCGGTGCTTCATGTAAGTGGAGCTACTTATGGGCAGAAGGTAACGATAAGCAAAAAAAAGGCGGCACTGACTGATATCTTTAAAGCCATCAGTGAACAGACAGGACGGGAGTTTCTGGCCAGTCCTACCTTGTTGGAAAAGACCCAACCGGTGGATATTAATGTAAAGGATCAGGAGATCGGCGAATTCCTCCCTGCCTTACTGGCAAAACAAGGACTTACTTATTCCATTCTCAACAATGTGATCGTCATTACCAGGGACCCCAAATCATTTTTCCCGGTGGCCCCGGTAACTGTTGCACCGCCCGATCCGCCCAGGCTCGTGAAGGGATGGGTAGTTGATCCTTCCGGTACAAGACTACCAGGAGCAACGGTGATGCTGAAAGGCACGCGCAGAGGAACAACTACCGATGCCAGTGGCTATTTCGAATTGAAGGTGGACGATGGAATTGAAAATGCAGAACTGACCATCACTTATACCGGATACATTGTAAAAACCGCCACTGTCACCCTTAAAAATCCAACCTTCATTTATCTGAAACCTTCTACAAGTGAGCTGGACCAGGTACAGGTGATCGCTTATGGCACTACCACCAAACGTTTCAGTACCGGTAACGTTGCAACTGTTACGGCGGCAGATATCGCCAAAAACCCGGTGAGCAATCCCCTGCTGGCCTTATCAGGAAGAGTATCCGGCCTGGTGATCAACCAGACGACGGGTATGCCTGGAGGTGCAGTAAGTGTACAATTGCGCGGACGTAATTCCATTGCCTCAGGCAACGATATACTTTATATCATCGACGGCGTGCCATTCAAAGGAGGTACCGCTGGTTCGGTGAACAGTGCACTGGCGCAGGGCAATCTGCTTGACCTGGTGAACCCTGCAGATATTGAAAGCATTGATGTGTTGAAGGATGCCGATGCTACCTCCATTTATGGTTCGCGAGGTGCAAATGGCGTGATCCTGATCACTACTAAAAAAGGAAAACCAGGACGTACGCAGGTGAACCTGACAGCCTATACCGGTATCAGTAAGATCACCCGTATGCCGGAGTATATGAACCTGCAGCAATACCTGCAGATGCGTCGTGAAGCATTTGCGAACGACAATGCTAAACCTGGCTTCCTTGACTATGATGTGAACGGTACCTGGGATACCACGCGATATACCAACTGGCAAAAACTAATACTGGGTGGCAGTGCACATACCTCCGATGTACAGGGAACGATAACAGGCGGCACGGACAATATCCAATACCTTGTAGGTGGCGGTTATCACCGCGAGACGCCGGTCATGCCAACAGATGGCGCTTTGAAAAAAGGTTCTGCGCATTTCAGCATAACCGGTACCAGCAACGATAGAAAATTAAGCATTAATGCAGGTGGTATCTATGTGTCTAATACCAACAATATTACCCCGCTTGATCCCACATTCAACATCAGGAACCTTGCACCCAATGCGCCTGAAATTTATAATCCGGATGGAACACTGAACTGGGAGAACGGCACCTTCGACAATCCGTTTGCAGCCCTGTCACAACCTTACCTGGGGCGTGCCAATCACCTGAACGGGAATGTGACTATCGGATACAGGTTGATCAAAGGAATGAATGTAAAAGTATCTGCAGGCTACGAAAATGTAGCACAGAGAGAGTATGTAGGCAATCCCCTTTCCATCTCCAATCCTTACACGTCAGCAGGAAGGCTGGCCTCCGCCAGATACAGGAATGCCAATTACGGCAGCTGGAACGTGGAGCCGCAGGTAACTTATAATTTCAATCTTGGTAAAGGTAATGTTGAGACCTTACTGGGTGCCACATTCCGGCGGGAGCGGAATGAGAACCTGACGCAGAGGGGTGCAGGCTTTGCGAGCGATGCATTACTGCAAAACCCGCAGGCAGCAGCTACCATTACCGTTGAAGATTTTGGCGATAATGAAAACAAATACACGGCTACTTTCGGCAGGATCAAATACAACTGGGCCAATAAGTATATCCTTAACTTAAATGGAAGGTATGATGGTTCCAGCCGCTTTGGTCCGGAGAGCAGGTTTCACTTCTTCTGGTCAGCAGGTGGTGCATGGATCTTCACCGAAGAAAAAGGAATAAAAGAGCTGCTGCCTTTCATGAGTTTTGGTAAACTGAGAGGAAGTTATGGTACTACGGGTAATGACAACATTGGAGATTATGCCTTCCTTGATCTCTATAAATCTTTAGGATTCAGCTATCAGGGCGATAAAGGTTTACAGCCAACAGGACTATTTAACCCGGAGCTGGCCTGGGAAGCAACCCGTAAAATAGAGGGTGCGATAGATCTTGGTTTCCTTAATGACAGGATACTGGTAACTGCTTCCTACTATACCAACCGTAGTAATAACCAACTGCTGTCGTACCAGCTATCGGCGGTAACAGGCTTTGGTTCTATTCAGCGTAACCTGCCAGCTTTGGTACAAAACACCGGATGGGAATTTGAGCTGCATACTACCAATATAAAGAGCAAGAACTTTGAGTGGAACAGCTTCCTGAATGTATCATTACCACGCAATAAACTTATCGAATTACCGGGACTAAGCCCTGATGATCCAAACTTCATGATCGGCAAACCCCTTGGTATCACGAGGGTATACCAGTATGAGGGGGTAGATCCGCAGACAGGCACCTACCGCTTCATCAACAGTGAAGGTAAGAGCGTGGGGGCGCCCGACCAGAAGGTTGCCGTTATTGATCCCACAGTGAAATATTTCGGGGGCTTCCAGAACTCTCTCCGTTACAAAAACTGGTCGCTCGATCTGTTGTTCCAGTTTGAACAACATACTGTTAAAAACCCCTTGCTGAATGGCATCTACCCTCCCGGCTTCATGGGCAACCAGTTGGTAAATGTTGCACTGGACCGCTGGCAGCAACCAGGCGATGTAAAGGACATACCGAAGTACACGCAGAACATCTTCGGTTACCTGCCCTGGGCATTATATGCAAGAAGCAGCACGCTGGCTTACTCCGACGCCCCTTTCCTTCGTCTGAAGAATGTGTCCTTCTCTTACCAGCTGCCGTCAAAATGGCTGCAGAAGATGCGCTTGCAACAAGTGGCGTTGTTTGCACAGGGCCAGAACCTGCTGACGTTCACGAAAAAAGAATTCCGCGATTTCGATCCGGAGTCCGGAGGTCTCAACCTGTCGCCGATGAAGACATTTACCGGTGGTGTTAAAGTAAACTTATAAAACGAGCAACCATGACATTTCAATATAAATCGTTCCGTTACCTGTATACTGGTCTTATGCTGCTGGCATTGGGTAGCAGCTGTAATAAGGCTGTGGAGATCGATCCGCCAACATCGAGGATCATAAGCTCGGAAGCCTTCGCGGGCAATGCCTCTGCAACGTCTGTCATGACAGGTTTATAT
Source organism: Chitinophaga filiformis (assembly GCF_021646545.1). GTDB lineage: Bacteria > Bacteroidota > Bacteroidia > Chitinophagales > Chitinophagaceae > Chitinophaga > Chitinophaga filiformis_A. Next base: position 129,781 of record NZ_JAKIRP010000025.1, read on the forward strand.
AGCGCCATGATCAGCAATAGAGGATTTGTAAGTGGCATCAATGGTATCAGTATGCTGGAAGGGATGGCAGCAGATGAAATGACTAACTACCTCCCGGCTATTATGGGCCAGACGCTGCAGGAGTTTTATACCAACACCTACAATGTAGGCGGTAGTTATTTCTGGAATGAATTTTATCAGCGTTTATATACGTGTAATGCTACCATAGAAGGGGTTACTGCCTCTAAAGGGCTTTCAGAGCCGGTAAAACAGCAGTTACTGGGAGAAGCAAAATTTCTGCGTGCGCTTATTTATTTCTATGCCGTGAATACTTATGGAGATGTGCCGCTGGCGTTGACTACTGATTACAGGGTTAACAATACACTGTCACGCACGCCGAAAGAACAGGTATATGCACAGATCATTGCTGACCTGAAAGACGCACAATCATTGATGGGAGAAGCTTACTTCAGAGGTATCACTCCAGGCACCACTGAAAGAGCACGCCCTAACAAACTGGCCGCAACTGCACTATTGGCACGTGTGTATCTCTACAGAAAAGACTGGGCCAATGCAGAAGCACAAGCGACTGCTGTGATCAGCAATGCCACTTATCAGCTGGAGCAGGACCTGAATAAAACGTTCACTGCAACAACCAAAGAAGCCATCTGGTACCTGCTGACGGTTGATCCTATTAACTATGCCACTTACGATGCGCAGGCGTTCATTCCATTCACAAATCCACCGGGAGTTACCCCTAACTTACCAGGAGCACTCAGCACTTCGCTGGTGAACGCCTTTGAACAGGGAGATGCCCGTCGTGATAAATGGGTAGGCGCCTTCGTTGCGAATGGTACTACGTATTACTACCCTTTCAAGTATCAGAAAAACCCAAGCGGTACGCCTGAAGCATTGATCGTGTTGCGCCTGTCAGAGCAATACCTGATACGTGCAGAAGCCAGAGCACAACTCGGCAATATCACGGGCGCAGGGAGCGCGCAGGCAGACGTAGATGCCATCCGCGCTAAGGCTCTATTGCCAGGTACTACTGCTGCAGACAAAGACGCTATGCTGGCTGCCATTGCGCAGGAGCGAAGAATAGAGCTCTTCACGGAATGGGGACACCGCTGGTTTGACCTCGTACGTACGGATAAAATAGATGAACTAATGACTGTGTTAGCTCCGCAGAAAGGTGGCGTATGGGACCCGAACCATAAGGTACTACCCATACCATTCTCGGAAACACAGCTCAATACGAATATCAAACAGAATCCGGGTTATAGCAATTAAAACACACAACCTTTTTCATAGCCTTGCCATATCCAAATAGGAAAGCCATGCCGACAATTTAAAACACACTATTACCGATGAAATCTGCAACCGCAAGCATGATGCTTGGAATGCTATGCACCGTGGCCATTGCATTACCGGCAGCCGCACAGAAACAACAGAAGGGGAAAGACACCACTATTATAAAAAAAGACAGTGTGGCTGCCGCTTTGGCCAAATTGGCCTTACCGGCAAAACCGGACGCGCTGAAACCATATAAGGAAGTGATTCCGGCAGGTACCATTACCACTAATGGACTGTTTAAAGTACATAAGTCGAACGACAAATATCTCTTCGAGATACCTGATTCATTGCTCGAACGGGACATGCTGGTAGTTGGCAGGATCGCCAAAGGCTCTTCAGAATTCCGTTTCATGCTGGGTACTTATTCCGGCGATCAGATCGGGGAAAAAGTGATCCGCTTTGAGAAAGGCAATGGTAACAAGATTTTCCTGAAAACGATCTCTTTTAAAGAACGCTCTGCAGATAGTTCTGCGAATGGCTTATATCGTTCCCTGCTGAACAATAACCTGCAATCCATACAGGCTGTTTTTAGTATCAAAGCGATCAACGATAGCGCCAAAAGCAGTGTGATAGATGTGACGGATTATGTAAACGCCGATAACGCTATCCTGTTCTTTGATCCGGCACTCAAAAACCTAATGGGGCTGGCGATGATGGCGCCGGATAGATCTTATATAGAAGACATCCGTTCCTATCCGATGAATGTAGAGGTGAAGACAGTACGTACTTACAATTCAAGGCCTTTTCCCAATGGAGAAACCAGGACGTACAGCTTTGAGCTGAACAGCTCAATTGTACTACTGCCAGCTATACCTATGCAACCGCGGTTCTTTGATCCACGGGTAGGTTTCTTTGCAGATGAATATGTTGACTTTGATGCGAACTCCCAGGGCATAAAGAGTGAAAGCATGATCTGGAAATGGCGCATGGAACCGAAAGAGGAAGACCTGGAAAAATATAAACGCGGGGAACTGGTAACGCCTAAACATCCCATCGTTATCTACATCGATCCGCTGACGCCGAAGAAGTGGGTACCGTACCTGATGGCGGGCATCAATGACTGGCAGGCAGCTTTTGAATCAGCAGGGTTTAAGAATGCCATCATGGCTAAAGAGGCCCCTACTGACGATACCACCTGGAGTATTGAAGATGCCCGTCATTCGGTATTGGTATACAAGCCGTCCAATATCGCCAATGCGATGGGGCCGAGTATTAAAGATCCACGCACAGGAGAGATACTGGAGACACATATCAGCTGGTATCACAACGTGATGGATGTGTTGTACAAGTGGTATTTCGTACAGGCAGGCGCTATCGATAAAAGAGCACAGGCCCCACAGCTACCTGATTCGCTGATGGGAGAGTTGATCCGCTTTGTTTCTTCCCATGAGGTGGGACATACACTAGGACTGCGTCATAACTGGGGCGCCTCTTCTACTGTGCCGGTAGATAGTCTTCGCAACAAACAGTGGGTAGAAGCTCATGGACATACACCTTCCATCATGGACTATGCGCGTTTCAATTATGTAGCACAACCGGAAGATAATATCGGGCCTAAAGGTATCTTCCCCCGTATTGGTGAGTATGATAAATGGGCAATTGAATGGGGATACAAGCTGGTACCTGGCGCTAAAAGTGCGGCAGAAGAAACACCAGTGCTAAACAAAAGAGTGATCGATAAACTTGCATCGGGTAAGCAATACTTCTTCGGTATTGAGAGAGTGCCTAATGATGCGAAAACACAATATGACCCGAGGAATCAGCGTGAAGACCTCGGCGACGATGCCATGAAGGCCAGCACTTATGGTATCGCCAATCTGAAACGGATAGAGAAACATCTGATGGAATGGACACGCCAGCCTGACGAAGATTATTCAAAAGCTGGTGAGATGTATATGGAAATTGTGAAGCAGTTTGATCTTTATGTAGGGCATGTGGCATCGCAGGTAGGTGGTATACTCACCACACCGAAGACGGTGGAACAGTCGGGTGCTGTTTATGAATTTCCTGCAAAGAGCAAGCAACAACGTGCAGTGGCCTTCCTGAACGAACAGCTGTTTACCACGCCTTCCTGGCTGGATGACAAACAGCTGGCTTCTCTGACCACTACTGACTTTTCTGCCGTGACGACTATCCAGAAGAAGGTGCTGATGCAGTTACTGTCGCCGGACGTGCTGGACAGGTTAAATGCACAGGAGACATACGATGCCTCTAAGGCCTATACAGCGGCGCAGCTGCTGCATGACCTAAAAGCAGGCATCTTCTCTGAATTAACGACGCATAAAGCAACGGATGTTTATCGCCGTGGCCTGCAGCGGGTTTATGTGGAGAGCCTGTTGGCTATACTGTCGCCCACTGCAAGGATCAGCAAAGACAGTGAAGTGACACCGCTGATCAGGGCACATGCAAAAGAACTGGCAAGCGCCATAAAAATATCGATGCCATTGATGGCAGATGTTACGACCCGCAATCACCTGCAGGACCTTTCTGAAAGGTTGAATAACGGGTTGTATCCTAAAAAGTGATTATTTCTCAGGGCTAAATATGTGGTAAAGAGCATATGAGCTCTATTAGGTGTAAACATGGGACGTGCGATGTCTATCGCACGTTTTCTGTAAGTAGTAAGAAGCCCGGCACTCGTATAAGTGCCGGTTTTTTTTCTTTAACGCTCAATTATTGCAAGGGAAGGAATGATAATCAGTGTTGTATGCAGCGCAGTCATTTTATGAAGCAAAAGATTCCCGTTATGTCTACCGGTTCTCGTGCGCAATGATTAAATTACTGATATTATTTACCACGTTCACGTTGACCTAAATTTCACTCTATGAAGAACCCAAACTACCCAACACGCAAGTTGAAAAAGAGCCCATTCCTTGCAGCTGTGCTCTGTCTTTCACTTGCCTCCCTTGCAACCCAGGCCCAGCGACAACTTGTCTGGGAGGAAAATTTCACCACCGCCACTCTTAATCCGCAGACATGGACCTACGAAACAGGAGATGGCTGTAATAAAGGAAATTGCGGCTGGGGAAATGCCGAGTTGGAATATTACACCAACCGGACAGAAAATGTAAGAATTGAAAATGGTACGCTCATCATTGAAGCCCGCCGGGAGAGCATGGGCGGCAAGCCTTTCACCTCGGGGCGTATCAAAACTGCAGGACGTGTATCTTTCCGTTATGGATCATTAGAAGCCAGGATCAAAGTGCCTAATGTAGCGAATGGCCTCTGGCCGGCTTTCTGGCTACTGGGCGCCACAGGTGGTACCTGGCCGCGTAATGGAGAGGTAGACATTCTTGAAATGGGATTTGCCGGCGCCCTTGCTGAAGGCCGGGCCAACAGGACTGTCAGTGCCGCTACGCACTGGTGGACAGAAAACCCTGGGGGATATACCGGACATGCGACTTACGCAAAAGATTCCGTCCTCCAGACTACGCAGCTGAATGACGCCTATCACCTGTACAAACTGGAATGGGATCCGCAGTACCTGACCATCTTCCTGGATAATAGTCCTTACTACAGGATAGACATCAGCGGCACAAATGGATTTGATGCCTTCCGTAATCCCTTCTACATCATCCTCAATCTGGCGGTAGGCGGGAACTATCCCGGTATTACATCCGCAGCAGGAGTAACCGCTCCCCTACCCGGCCGTATGGAGGTTGATTACATCAAACTGTACCAGGATATCACTAAGGGCGAAGAATTGATCCTTGGTTCCAACAATGCACCGGAGGGTAATTACGGCATCTTCACTGACAATACCACTGTCAGCGACAAAGTGGTGTTCGGACAGGGAGCTAATCTCTATCTGTGGAACAACATTACGAATATCACACCTGCACCGGCGCCGTTTGAAGGCAGCAATGTATGGGCATTTCATGCGAATGCAGGCAGCTGGTTTGGGCTGGGCGTAGCCAACGACACTAAGAATATGAGCAACTATGCAGGTGGTAGCCTGAAGTTCCATATGAAAACTACCTCAACCGCGCCTTTTAAAGTAGGTATTGTAGCGGATGGCGTGGAAGGCTGGGTGAATTTCACCGGTACTAATGAACATGGACTGGTGCGAGACGGGCAATGGCATGAGGTGACCATTCCTGTCAGCGAGTTCGGTGCACTGGACCTTATGCAGGTTGGGCAGCTATTCATGTTCTCCGGCGATGCACCAGCAGCAGCGGCAGATTTCTACTTTGATAATGTCTATTATACCGGAGGTGTGTCCAGTAATCCGGCGCCTACGGTTGCTATTACCAACATCGCCAATGAAGCGGTATATACTACTCCGGCGTCCATCTCCATTCAGACGAATGCGAGCGATCCGAATGGCACTATCAGCAAAGTAGACTTCTTCAATGGAGCCAATTACCTGGGAACGGTAACCTCTGCGCCGTTCAATTATACGTGGCAAACGTCTACCCAGGCCATCAACAAACTGATTGCGAAAGCGACAGATAATCAGAACAAGACCACTACCTCCAAACCTGTTACCGTACTGGTAGCAGCGCCGGGTAATACTGCTCCGCAGATCAGCATCACCTCTCCTACTGCCAGCACGCCGTATAGAGGTCCGGCGAAAGTGGTGATCAATACCAATGTATCTGACAATGGCCTGATATACAAGGTAGAGATCTTTAATGGCAGCACATTACTGACTACTCTTACGCAGCCGCCTTACAATTACACCTGGGAGAATGTGCCGCAGGGTACTTATACCATTACCGCTAAGGCTACTGATAATGGCAAGCTAAGTACCACGTCTGCACCTGTAACCATTACCGTGCGGGATAATAAGATCCTTTCCAACCGGTACGGTATCTACAGTGAAGATCCATCGATGCCGGACAAGCTGACCTATGGTCTGGATGCCAATCTCTATGTGTGGAATAACCTGGCCACCATCAGCGGGGCAGCACCTTATGAAGGCACGCAGGTAATGGGCTTTACAGCGGCTGCCAATAACTGGTTTGGTCTGGGTGTATCGCACGATGTGCGCGACCTGTCGCATTTCAGCAATGGCTTCCTGAAGTTCCAGTTCAAGACCAGCTACCAGGGTTCTTTCCGTTTCAGTATTATTTCGCAAAACGGGGAGCAGGCCATTTCCTTTGCCGCCGGTGAACAGAAGCTGGGACTGATCAGGGATGGTCAATGGCATGAGGTAACTATTCCTGTCAGTTCACTGACGAATGTGAACCTGGCTACCATTACCCAGGCCTTTACTTTCTCCGGAGATGCGCCTGCAGCTGCTGCGAGCTTCTACATTGATAACGTCTATTATGTTACACCGGATACTGTCGCAACGCAGACTAACCTGGCGCTGAATAAACCTGCTGTTATTTCATCTTACGAAAACGCTGTCTTTTCCGGTCAAAATGCCGTAGATGGTAACATCAACACCCGCTGGTCCAGCGCCTTTAGCGATCCGCAGTGGATACGGGTAGACCTGGGTGCAGATTACAACATCAACCGGGTGAAGATCACCTGGGAAACTGCAGCAGGGAAAGATTATATCGTACAGGTATCGAATGACACTGTTAACTGGTCGCCCCTGAGAACAGTGACCAACAACAATGTACTGGTAAATGATTATACCGGTCTTACAGGACATGGTCGTTATCTCCGCATATATGGTACGGCGAGAACTACGGTATATGGTTATTCCATCTTCGAACTGGAAGCATATGGTAGCTTGCGTACCGGTGCAGGTTTGTTGGGCAGCTCAAGTGCGGCGACAAAAGCAGAGAGCACATGGAAGGCTACCGTGTATCCCAATCCTGTTGTGAATGACAGGCTACAGCTGTTAAGTAATGAAGGTATAAAGCAGATCAGAGTAGTTGATTTGAACGGTCGTTCAAAAGCTGTACAATTATCACAGGAAGGTAAAATCTCTGGTACGTATTCAGTAGATGTAAGTGGCTTACCGGCAGGTATTTACTTCATTCAACTGACGAACAAAGAGCAAAAGACCTTGCTGCTGAAATTCGTTAAACAATAATCCACAAGCAGTTAAATAGTTGATACGTTTGCCTATCACCGTTAGGTGATCGTATCAACTATTTTTTGAGATAGTATACTAAACCGATCTACTTGTATTAGTACAACATGAAAAGTTCATTTAGGGGTAATGCAAGTATCAAACTTATGTCGTAATTTTCGTCGTCAACAAATCAAAATAGCCTTATCCTGTATCTTATTTTATCACTCCCTAAACCATATTCACAAACCTTAACACGTCAATAATTACACTCTAGTTTTTCAACAAAAAACCATTTAAACACAATGAAGAAAAACCTGCTGCTTAGGTTTCACAAGCATTTGCTTACAGCATGCTGTGGAGTAGCCATGTTCGTGGCGGGCACGAATAGTGCTTACAGCCAGTTGCCAACTGGCTTCACACAGAAAAAGTTAACCGAGAACGTTATCAATGAAGCGACTGCCCTGGCGCATGCTCCGGATGGCAGAATCTTTATCGCAGAACGTGGAGGTAACGTTAAAGTGTACCAGAATGGAACTGTCACTACTGTGCACACTGCGCAGACGGTTACTGATGCTGAACAGGGATTGCTGGGTATTACCCTGCATCCGCAGTTTGCATCCAATGGTAAGTTTTACATTTTCTACACCAATCCGGAAATGACACGTCACTACCTGGACGTTATCACGATCACTGCTACCAACCAGGTAACTGCTGTTACCCGAGTAATGGAATTTGATCCGATCATTAACGGTGCACACAATGGTGGTGCTATTCTCTTCCGTCAGGGACTGCTGTATGTAGCTGTGGGAGAAAGTAACTCCTCTGTTGAATCTCCCAAGCTGGATACTTACCGCGGTAAGATCCTGCGTCTGACAGATGATGGTCAGCCGGCACCAGGCAACCCTTACTACGATGTACCTGGCGCCAGCCGTCAGCAGAGAAGCATCTGGGCACGCGGTCTGAGAAACCCATGGAAAATGGCACTCGACCCGGTATCCCAGAAGATCTTTGTAGTGGACGTAGGTGGCGACTATGAAGAGATCAACGATGTAACCACTCCTGATGCCAGCAAAGGTTATAACTATGGCTGGAGCCAGGATGGTAAATCTGGTCCTAGCCAGGCTGCAGGAACTATCACAGCAGCTTATTACTACGATCATAGCGATGACAAGGGAGGATGCGCCATCACATCCGGCGTGTTCTTTAATCCGCCAGCTACCAACTATCCACCAGAATACCGTAACAAGTTCTTCTTCACCGACTGGTGCAGGGACTGGTACAGGTTCGTGGATGTTAACAACCTGACGCCTGCATCTCAGTATACTGAATTTTCAGCAAAAGGTTTCGGACGCATTTTAGGTACAAGTGTTGGCATTGACGGCAACATTTATTATATAGGATACGCTACAAGTGGTGCTTTATGGAGAATTGAATACAATAATAACCAGGCTCCGACCATCGTTAACCAGCCTTCAAACGCAACCGTTACTGCAGGAGATCCTGTACAGTTTTCAGTAACCGCTTCAGGTGGTATTCCGATGTCATTCCAGTGGCAGAAAAACGGGGTGAACATCCCGGGAGCAACAGAGAGCACTTTCTCTATTGCACAGACCACACGGGCTGACTCAGGTCTTTACCGTTGTGTAGTGATCAATCACATTGACACTGCTATCAGTACTGCAGCAAAACTGACCGTACTGCCTTTCAATGCAAGACCAGTTCCACACATCAGCGCACCAACCGGTGACGTTAAGTGGAGCGTAGGTACTGTGATCAACTTCTCCGGTACTGCTACCGATACAGAAGATGGTACATTGCCAGCATCTGCATACCGTTGGGAGCTCCGTTTCTTCCATAAGGATACAGAAACCAGTGAGCACTGGCACCCTGGTCCTACCCTGCCCGCTGGTATCAAATCAGGTTCTTTCACCGCAGACAACCTGGGTGAGTCTTCTCCGAATATCTGGTTCAGACTGCTCCTGACTGTTACGGATTCCAATGGCCGTACAGGTGTTGACTCTGTAGATATCTATCCTAACAAGATTCAGGCAACCGTAACTTCCAATGTTCCTGGTCTTCAGGTAGTATTGGGTAAAGAAGCTGCTACTCCGTTTACCAAGACGATGGTAGTAAACGCACTCACTACCCTGCAGGCAATTTCACCTCAGGTACTGGGAGATACTACCTATGCATTCGTATCATGGGCCCATGGCGGAGATACTTTACAGTCTATCCGTGTTCCGGCTGTGAATACTACTTATTCTGTTACTTATAAGGCAACTGGTTCCCGTCAGAATCCTTTCCCTGCTGGTACTGCACCACGTGCTATACCTGGCAAGATCGAGATCGAAGACTTCGATTCCGGTGGTGAGGGTATCGCTTATCACGATGAAAGCACTGCCAACCAGGGTAATCAATACCGTACCAATGAAGGCGTAGACCTGGAAAACTGCTCAGAAGGCGGTTATAACATCGGCTACGTGAACAATGGCGAATGGCTGGAATACTCCGTTAATGTTACCATTCCAGGTAAATATACCTTCGCTGCACGCGTTGCCAATCCGGGTGCTGCCAAGACCCTCCATGTAGAACTGGACGGCCAGAACATCACTGGTACCGTTACCGTACCTACTACTGGTGGCTTCCAGGCATGGCAGACCATTTCTGCTACTACTACAACATTACCTGCCGGTAACCACGTTGTACGTATCGTAGTTGAAGCAAATGACTTCAACGTAAACTACTTCACTTTCGCACTGGCTATCGGCGATGCTCCTACTGTGAACATCACCGCTCCTGCGAATGGCGAAGCGTTCCTGAGTGGTTCCGACATCCTGCTCAAAGCCAATGCAGCTGATACAGATGGTACTGTGAAGAAAGTTGAGTTCTTCCAGGGTGCTACCAAGATCGGTGAAGATACTACCAGCCCATATCAATACCTGTGGACTGGTGTACCTGCCGGTGCTTACAGCATCACTGCCAAAGCTACCGACAACAACCAGATGACAGCTACCTCTACTCCGGTTGCTATCAACGTAACCGCTGCTCCTGTTCAGAAGAACATCCCTGGCCGTATCGAGGCGGAAGATTTCGACGCGATGAACGGTATCGGTACCGAAGGTTGTGCTGACGTAGGCGGTGGCGAGAACATCGGCTGGGTTGGTACCGGCGACTGGATGGACTACAACGTAAATGTTGCCACTGCTGGCACTTACACCGTAGCCTTCCGCGTAGCCAGCGCTCCTGGTGGCGGTCAGCTGCAACTGCAGTCTGGCACCAACGTACTGACTACCGTTGATGTAGACGCTACCGGCGGATGGCAATCATGGGTAACCAAGACCACTACCGTTACATTGGCTGCTGGCAGCCAGACGCTCCGCGTTTACGCTTCCAAGGCTGATTTTAACCTGAACTGGTTTGAGTTTAGTGTTCCTGCTCAGACGTTTGCTGTTAGTAGTTTGCCTTCTCAGGAGCCGGTGATTAAGGTTTATCCTAACCCGGTAACTGATCTGCTGACAGTGGGTAATGTGAAGAATGATGGGCTGTTTACTATTACTAATGTTGCGAATTCACAGACGGTGACAATCAAAGCTGTGAATGGTATTCTGGATGTAAGTAAGCTGACACCAGGTGTTTATGTGCTGAAATTCAGTAATGCAGGGAAACAGGTGGTGAAGAAGTTTGTGAAGATGTAATTGAGTTTTTTCTTATAGAGAGCCGTCTCATTTTTGAGGCGGCTTTTTTTATTTTGGAGATTAGGAATATTTGTGTAGGTTTGCACCCCGTTAGAATGATTCCGTAGCTCAGTTGGTAGAGCAATACACTTTTAATGTATGGGTCCTGGGTTCGAGTCCCAGCGGGATCACAAAATGGCGTCCAATGGACGCCATTTTTGTTGCTCAAAGCAGCTTTTGTAGCCAGTAAAACGGAAAAAATACCCACCTCCAACTTCATCTCAAAAACCTACGCCTTCTCCAATATCATTGATGACTATGTGAACGAGTATGGCATCATCGAAAAACGGAGCAACGAAATAAACGGATAAAAAATACAGTCGTACTAAAAGTACGGCAAGCATACCGCCCATCCAGAGATGAACGATGCTATGGATAAGGTTTCGGAAACTGAATGACTGTCAAATCGCCCACCAGCTTTCCCCGGCAAACTTTATAGATCCTTCACTGCATAATGGAGATCAACACCTGAAACCTCATATTTATGCAACTGTCCCGTAGTATCTTTTAGCGTCATTATTAATTTGTATGGTTTTCTAAACGTCATATGTGCGGCTTCAAGCGCAAAACCGGGAACAAACAGTCCGAATTCCTTACCAGGCACTTTTTTGTTAATATTTTCTGACCAATCACCATTACCTGCCAGCTCTTTTATATCACTAATTGTTGCAGGCCAGCCTTCATTGTTCATCCCGATGGAAAGTCTGGCACTGGAACCCAGGAGGGCACCTGTGCGATTTGCCGAAATAACAGGCCCAAAATGGCGAACTACAGCTGTTGTCACATAACGCCTTCCATCATGCAGCAGATTAATACCCTGCTGCCTTAAGGTCTCCCTGTCAGAGGATGCAATATATTCTTTCAGACAGCCAGCCTGTAACTGTTTACAGGATATCTTAACAGGAGACCAATAACTGGCGTAACGTGTATACTCATCTTCTACTTCCCAGGCCATAGGCTGATCCCTCTGCGTAGCTGTAATCATTTCCACAGGCGTAACGGTTATCTCATCACCCCTGATATCCTCTATTTTTAAATAAATGGTCGTATCCTTCCAGCTATTACTCAACCGTAGTACGCTAATAAAATCCCTGGTTGTCAGATTCTGCAGTTTTGATTCCAATACTGCCTTTTCTGCGTTGAAATGTCTGATAGCTAACTGTCTATCTTTGTAATGGGAATAGCTCTCATTCAGCTGGTAACCGAGAAATCCGATAACAGCCGACAAAATAGCCAATAATGGTCCTGCATACGTGTAAAAAGGAGTTTTTACTGACTTCGCAGCAGCAGATTCATCCACAAGCAGTTGTAGCGCCAAAGACATTTCGTATAGCCTATTATTTTTACGAACTGCCCACGTCCTACCCAGACCAAAACAGGGGATATATAAAAGATGAAAATACGTTTGTCGTACCTCAATGCGAATGTTCGGTTCCTCGTTATACACGATACTGAGATCTTCCAAAGAAAAACTACGAATTCTAAAACTTTTTATGCCGAAGACAATCATCATAGGAGTAGAGATAGGTTATTATGTTTGTTTTGATATGTGCGTTAAAGAGATAAATATATTATGAACAATTGATGCTTGCAAACTGGCCGAAGACATAAATGATGGTAGTCCCAATTTATATAACAACGTCAGACATTGTGGAGGTCTCGTCATACAGGCCTCCCAACGTATTGTCAATTTAGTTCAAATGTCAATGGCCAAATTAGTTATAAATTTAATATCTGAGGTCGAATTTTAATTAGAATGCTAAATCATGTATGCCTCCGGGCAACTGCATATTGTAAATGTTAGGAAGTAGTGATAGCTTCGCCGATTATGAGTATTGATACACCCCAGTCCCCAACAAAAGCCAGTACCGTAAACCGATCTGTTACGGAGAAGAAGCGTCTATTGTCCGAATGGGAAACGAGTACGCTGAAAATGAAGGCATTCTGTGAGCAGAAACAAATATCTGTAAATGGATTGAAATCTTGGATAAAGCAGTTTGGCATGGGACGCAAGCGC
>NZ_JAKIRP010000026.1 GCF_021646545.1 Chitinophaga filiformis
GCAATACTTACCTTAAAACTCGCTTCATACACCGCTGGGCGGCCCATGGCTTTCTTTTTCATAATTAGTAATTTAATTTAGCTTACGCTTCTTACCAAATATGTAAAGCCAATCCTGAATTAATACATAGCTTTTCCACTTAACTTTGTGATGTAATCATAATCGTCCTGCCACTCTTCCTGGGTTAATTTTAGTATTGGGTAGAAAAATCCGCGTTATCAACGCGTCCAGATAAACATGTATTTCGTTACTGTTGGAGGTGATCCACATACCTGCATACTAAACGGGAATACTGAACTTTTGCTACAGCAGTCAGAAATCTAACGGAGCAGCTTTTTCTGTAACTGACAGGGTAATTTTCTGATGCCTGTACGTAGAAATTAGTGAGTAAAATTCAACGGCTTAAATGACAAAGCCCTCACTATCCCTGCCAGTCGTGACTTTCCGCATTCTGTTTTCAACAGTAACTCGAGGTCTTCCGCCCTTCTGGCCAGGTCATTGAATGTCCATTGAATGGGCGAACCTGTTGGTCTGCCTGCCGGATCAGTAACCCGGAATAAACCGTCCGCCTGAGACGGATCGCCGGTGAGGAAGGCGGCCAGCGTTGGTTTGGTACCGAAAGGTTGTGGTGCTATCTGCAGGAAAGAGGAATGGGGAACACCTGCAGGATCGTCGATGAGATTACCTACGGAGGTTCTGGCTTCCCCGCCGTGACAGCCGCTGCAGGTATTTATCGAGAGAAGATGACGTACCGTATCGTTGGTGATAAAGGCTGGGCCGGGGGAGGTTGCGGCATCCCAGAAGTGAACGGGAGCAGGGGTGTGTGACTTGCCTCCCAGGAAGTTCACACCGGAAGCAGCTTCAATTTCCGGCACCTGGTAGGTCTGGGCCAGAATTTCAGCCGTGCTGTCGTTGGCGTATTTTGCCAGTATCTGCTGGTTGGCAAGGGTAGCGCCGGATAACCTGTTGAATTTCAATGCCGGTTCCTGTTTGACGGTCACTTCTTCGAAAACACCTTTCTTCCCGATCACAAACTCTCTCAGTTCCCAGGGGCGGGCAAGCGCAATTTCGTTCGTTCTAAGCTGATTTAAGCTACTTCCGTTCGGTTTGGATGGACTAGTCCCCGCGGCCGTAAACTGGTCTGTAATCTTCTGTAAAGCGTCATTATAAGCAACTGTACCTGGTACCAATGCCTTCAGGTCCCACCATTGCTGTGCAAAATCGTGCAACTCCTTACAGCTGCTTTTGGGAATGCCATATTCCAGGATGGCGGTAAACCGCAGGAGGGTACAATTGGCAGTCAGCACGCTGAACACAAAACGGCCTTCTCCAGCATTGCTGATCTTATAACCGCTGTTACCGCGCAGGTCAAGACGGTTGACTATCGCCAGCAGGCGGAAAGGAGCCAGCGATGGATCAAAATTGAATGTTTTCCAGTTGCCGGTATTGATGATGGCGCCGGGATTGCTTGCCTGTAACCAGGGGAGGATCACCTGGTTGAAGATGTTGGTACGGGCGGGTACGTTATCCGCATTGATGATCTGCGTTTCCATCCATTTTTCAAGCCAGGACTGAATGAAGGTGTTGACACTGATGCCGCTGGCCGGGGTATTCGCCATCTGGGTGATCAGGTGACCGAAGGTCCACACACCGTTAGGGTTGCCTTTCTTCGTGCAGGGGTTAAAAGTACGGTCCGGATCTTCAATCACTCCCAGGTCGGTGATCATCAGGGAACGGGTTCTTAATTCCGGATCGGGGATCAGCTTGAACAGGTCTGGGTTGATGCCAGCTCCTTTGTCGAAATCCAGTTCCCTGACATTGCTCTCTCTCACCAGATTGTCGTTCAGGGTGGCAGACCTGCCACTCCACCTGAACAGATGTTCGCGCTTGTTCAGCTTATCCAGGTTGGCACGCTGGATAGCGATCAGGTCTTCTTTCAGCGCATCGAGATTTTCATTGATGGCAATGGAGAAAACACCGTCGCCTGCTTTTTCATCACCTTCGTTTCCATCATCATGGAGGGTGAGCGTTTCGTCGTTCACGACAATGGAGTGAACATTCTCCCTGATCACGCCGGCCGGAAAGGTGGCGGTAAGCAGAACGTTGTTGCCATTTACCGTTTCTTTCAATGCTTTCACTTTAATGCTGGTGGCAATGGGAGGATTGCGTTCAAATGCTGTATTGACAGTTGCTGCATTGGCCGCGTTCTGCGCGGTTGTCTTCTTTTTACTTTCCTCGCATGCATGGAGGAACACAGTGGCAAGGATTAAACCTGCCGGTAACAGTCTGCTTGACATGCCTTGTTTGATTTTGGGGTTTAAAAAATATATCGTGTTATATAGCTGAAAATGTTGTGGACATCATTGGCAGGGCATTGTGGTGGGGCAGTATAAATTGCGTTTACAAGATAAAGATAGGAGCAGCCGGGTGTAGGAACATCGCAGTGGCCTTAAATGTAAAAGCCGGACCTGGACAGGTCCGGCTTGTTATTGCTGCTTTTTTTATAGCGGTATAGATGGCTATACGAGAATTGTTACTGCTTATCCCACCATACAGGGGTGGTCATAGCATTAGTGCCTTGTCTTGTAATGGCTTCCTGGTAATGAGTAGGATTAGAGGCAAGCTCTGAGGAAGGATACAGCATTCTGCGTGGTATCTTTCCGCCGGTGGCATTTCCAACATAGTTCACCGGTGTCAGCTGCGGATAACCGCTTCTGCGCCAGTTGGCCCATGCTTCATACCAGTCCAGCACACAGGCTGCCCAATATTGTGTATTGATCTGGTTGTAACCGTCAGCATCAACGTATGGGTGAGCTGTCAGGTAGGCCTGCACTTCAGCACCACTGATAGAAGCAGTACTGCTGTATTGTGCGAGTTGTTCCATTGCAGCTTTCACGCCATTGTTATAGTGCGTGGCGGCATCAGCACCAACGCTCCATCCTCTTTTGGCTGCTTCTGCCAGCAGGAGTTCCACCTGTGCATAGGTTACCAGGAAAGTAGGTCCGTTGAGCTTCAGTAATACGTTTTTATTCAGAACAGAATATTTTTTCAGGTCGCCGGGATAACCAGGCGCTTTGGTGATGTCAGTAGCGCCTCCATTGGAATCGTAACCATTTGGCATACCCAGTTGGTCTGCCGGTACTTCACTGTTGCTGGCAGGTACCACAGCAATGTATTTCAGGCGCGGATCGTCGTTGTTCTTCAGAAAATCCATGAAGGTTTTGCTGATAGAGGCCTCACCGGCAGTGTTGATGGCATTCCATTCACCGGAAAGGATGTTGCTCACCCTGTTCACAGTAGTTCTGCCTCCTGATGCATCATGTACAATAAAAGCATTTTCTTCATTGGACGAGATCAGGCCACCGGCATATGCTTTTTCTACCCAGGTCTTGGCAACTGCATCATCCCTTTTGGACAGACGCATACCTAAACGCAGCATCAGGGAATAAGCCAGCTTCTTCCAGTTAGCGATCACCTGTGGATTGGGAATAGCACCTCCTTTGTTGTAGATCAGATCACCCTGTCCCGGAACCGCTTTGCTGGCATCCAGTGCCTTCGCTGCTTCATCCAGTTCTTTCAGCATATCCATGTAGATCTCCTGTTGTGCATCATACTTCGGAGCGAAGTTGCGGTCGCTGTAACCTTTACCTGCTTCAGAATAAGGGATGTCTCCGTAAATATCCGTCAGGCGATGGAAGATCAGCACCTTGGCGATCCGGGCGATGTTGTACTGGTTAGACAGGAACGCATTGTCTTTGGTCACCCTTACTACGTCAGTGATGTACTTGATCTGATCTGGATAGGCGCGTTCAAAATAAGCGCTGGCCCATCCGTCATTCTGTAAATATTTATCACCTGCATACCAGGTTGCGTTGGATAACTGTTGCATCATCATGGAACAGTAGATGATGTTCACGCGCCATGTGTCATAGCTGTAGTCGCTGTTGCCGGTAAATTCCAGGAGCGCGCGGGTGAAGTTGTATTCAGGAACGCCACTCAATTCGCCGGATTTGTTCTTGTCTGTATTCAGATCTTCGAAGTCCTTTGTACATGCCGGCATCATCAGCATAGCTGGCAGGCATAGTACAAGTAATAATTTATGAAGAGATTTCATGATACCAGTTTTTAGAATTTAACATTCAGGTTAACACCGAAAGAGCGGGTGGTAGGCAGACCTGCATACTCCAGACCCTGTGCATTGGCATTGCTGTAGTTGGACTCAGGATCAATGTTGGGCGTAGATTTCTTAAAATAGAAGAGGTTACGTCCTACCAGTGATACGCTGATACCATTCAACTTGTTACCCAATGCTTTTTTGGTGAAATCATAAGTGAGGCTCAAAGAGCGGAACTTGATGAAGTCTGATTTGTAAACCTGCAGCACAGATATAGTAGCCAGCCTGTTGTAATAATCGTCCGGAGTAACAGTAGTGGTTTTTGCTTCACCTGCTTCTGTTACACCTGTTACTACTACACCACCTTCACGTCCGGCGAGTGTTTCTTTATGCAGACCATAGCTGTATGCATTGGCATTGGTACCTGAATAGATCTTTCCTCCTGCTTTGAAGTCGATCAGGAAGTTCAGGTGGAATCTTCCGTAAGAGATGTCGTTGCTCCATCCACCTGTATAAGGCGCTACGCCGCTACCCTGCGCGATCAGTGCATCTGTACGCTGTGGTACGCCGGATGCATCTACGATCAGTTCTCCTTTTGCATTGCGTTTGAAATCGTACGCCATGATCTGGGAGTAAGGCAGTCCCACTACGTGGTTGATGAAACCATCTTCTGTACGCGACTCACCACCTTCTACCAGCATGGAGCCCTGTCCTTCTGCCAGTGCAACTACTTTGTTCTTGTTGTGTGCAAAGTTGAAAGTAGTGGTCCATCCGAAGTTGGCGGTTTTTACAGGTGTACCACCGATCATCAGTTCTATACCTTTGTTTTCCAGTTTACCCACATTCACCAGCGCACTGTTGTAACCGGATCCTGCAGATACTGTAGCAGTTACGATATCGTTGGATGCCTGTTTGTTGTACCAGCTGAAGTCACCGAATACGCGGTTGTTGAACAATTTCAGTTCAGCACCGATCTCCAGTTCTGTTACCTTCAGTGGTTTAAGTGCCTTGTTAGGGATCTTGTTGTCGATGTCGCCAATAGGTACGCCATTGATATTGCTACCCAGGGTGCTGTAATAAAGGGCAGTTTTATATTCTTCCGCATCACCGCCCACTTCCGCATAACCAGCTCTGATCTTACCAAAGCTCAGCCACTTGCTTTTGAAAGTTTCGGAGAATACATAAGAACCGCTCACAGAAGGGTAATTGTAGGAGTTGTTCTGCTTCGGCAGGGTACTGCTCCAGTCATTACGGTCGGTCACGGTCAGATATAAAGTGCTGTTCCATGCCAGTTCCAATGAACCGTATACAGACTGTACTTCCTTATTATATTGTATAAGCGTACTGTTTTTGGTAGCTGCAGTAGCCGGGTTGTAAACGAATGGGAAAGCAAAGTTGGATGCAGTAACGTCGTTTACCTTATCTGTCTTTTTCAGCAGGTTGGCGCCGGCCGTGAAGTTCAGATTCAGCTTGCTGGTAATTTCCCTGTTGATACCCAGTAACGCGTCCACGTTCGTTTCATTGAACTGGCGGTTACGTTCCAGGTCCAGGCTGCCCTTCGGACGGTAAGCGGTACCTGTAGGCGTAATAGAAGTAGCGTTGAAGCCAAAGTAGTCATTCGCTACGCGCGCCTGGATGAACAACCATGGTACAGGCGTATAGCGCAGGCTTGTTACGCCGAGTACACGGTCTTTCTTTGTGTTGTTCATAAAGCGGTTGGCAGCGAAGAATGGGTTCGTACTGAACTTATCAGCGCTGTAGACTATTTCGTTCATCTGCGCATCATAGCCAGGAGCCAGGCTTGCGGCACCTACGTTGGCAGGCAGGAAGGCAATAGCATAGTTACCGTTACCGGGAGCATCACTCAGGTTGGAACGGTTGTTAGTTACTTCCTTTGCATAGATAACGTTTGTCTGTCCGCTGAATTTGTCTGACAATTTATAATTGAGATCAATATTTACGTTGTTGCGGATATACTCTGTATTAGGATATATACCATTGCTGCGCAGATCGCCCAAAGCAATGCGGTAAGTTGTTTTATCGCTACCACCTGCTATTGAGAGCGTGTTGCTGAAAGTGGACCCGGTTTTGTAGAAGTCCTTGATGTGATCACCCTGTTTGGAATAGGGGCGGGACACACCATCGAACATGATCGTGTTAGATCCGTCCAATTTGCTGCCCCAGCTTGACAGGCCGCTGTTCAGCGCAGATTCTACCGTAGTAGGTTTTGCACCTTTAAGACCCTGTCCGTATACCTCCTGGAAGTCCAGGAAATTATTGGCCTTATCGATAGTGACGTTGCTGTTCAGCTCTACCTGCATCTGTCCGGCTTTACCTGACTTGGTAGTGATGAGGATCACGCCGTTCACGCCACGTTGTCCGTACAGGGCGGAAGCAGCCGCACCTTTCAGGATGGTCATATCTTCGATATCGTCCGGGTTGATGCTGGAGATACCGTCACCAAGATCGGTACCACCCCATTTACCGGCAGAACCGAGGTTAGCGTTGTTCATGGGAATACCATTCACAACATATAATGGCTGATTCGCGCCACTCAGGGAAGAGTTACCCCTGATAGTGACACGGGAAGAACCGCCCGGGCCTGTGGATGGAGGTGTACTGTTCACACCGGCCACACGGCCTTCCAGGGCATTGGCCACACTGATCTCCCTGGCTTTGGTCATATCTGCACCCTGTACTTTTGACACGGCATAACCATTGCTACGGGCTTCTTTACGTATGCCCAGCGCCGTTACCACTACTTCATTGATATTGGCTACATCGTCCTGAAGGGTTACATCGATGGATGACTGATCGCCCGCTGCCACTTCCTGTGTGAGAAAACCAATGAATCTGAATACCAGAATGTCTGATGGGGATTTAACAGTAATAACGAACTTGCCGTCTGTGCCGGTTGTGGTACCTACATTGCTGTTTTTGATCAATACGTTAACACCTGGAATGGGATTGCCGCTCTTGTCCCTAACGACTCCCCTGATCTGCTTCTGCTGCCTCATGCTGGATAAAGGCATAGGGGCAGCGAAGGCCATCTGCGCGCTGTCTGCAAGCATAAGACCGAGCATTACCCCGGCAGTAATGCAAGCTTTGTTAAAGCGTAGTTTACTTGTCATAGATACTCCTTTTGGATGATTAGAATAGTTTAAACCCATGGTGACATAGCAAGGGCAGCTGGGTGCGGATGCATCCATTGCAATCTTTCTCAGAAGCCATCTATACTATGTCTGTTGTGATACTTATTCCCTTTGGTTGATGAACGGCATAACAATGCATACCGGTGCGTTTTTCGCGCACGTGAAATGTTGCGATTTGTTTTAGTTGATATTATTAGTTACATGTTCAATACGTGTTACGCTACTGTGTCCCTTTGTGTCTTTACAAGTACCATGAGCGCATAAAAAGGTGTCGTGCGGAAAATAAAATGGTACCATGTACCGCAAAAAAATTTTTTTATGGCTTGTCCCACCATAATCTTGTGCCGCCATTATCCTCTCCTTTGAGGGTAGCAACAGCTCTTTGTACACCAGCCAGATTGGTGGCATATTCGAATTGAATAAAGGGAATGCGGCGGATGAAGGTAGCGGAGGGAATTTTGCCGCCACTGTTATTGACTACTACGGGGAACAGTTTAGGATAACCCGTTCTGCGGAATTCGGACCAGGCTTCCTGTCCGTCGGGGAACATGGCAATCCATTTCTGTGTGATGATGCGTTCCAGCTTTTCATGTACCGGTGCATTATGTACCCATTTAATAGTACACTTGCTCAGATAAGGACTTCCCGACGAAACATTATTCATTGGATTGTTGGGGTCACTATATGGTTTAGGGGTAGCGGTATCATCACTTATATATTTATTGTAGGAGGAGGTAAGATTGTATTGTTTAAAGGACGTATAGATCCCTTTTTCATAATTGTCTTTTGGGTCACCGGCGCCTTTCCATGAATAAAGCGCCGCTTCAGCCTTCAGGAACCAGGCTTCTGCTGCTGTACACAGCTGAATACGCGATGGTTGCAGGGCCAGTTTCGAAAAGCCTGAATAGGCATCTTTACTGGTGATATTAATACCGTTCCTGATACCACGATAAATATCATTCCTGTCATCTGCCGGAATAAAGTAACTGGCTATACGCGGATCGTGATAACCGCAAAGGATGGATTCCATGGATGCACCCATCCTGATATCGTTCCATGAGTTACAGATGACATTCAGGGGATGTGTAAGTGGTGCAATATTGATGGTAAAGTCTTCTTCTATGTTGCTGAGAATGCCGTATTCCCGATTCAGGGCGGCTTCTCCTTCCTTCCTCGCCCTGGCAGGAGAGACGTTAGAAATGCGCAACGCCAGCCGTAAGCGTAAGGTATTGGCCAGTTTTATCCATTTAATATAATCGCCATTATAGGAAAGATCAAAATTCTTAAACCTGTCAGACGGGGCTGTCGGTGCATAATTACTCAGTGTGGTAACAGCGGAATCAAGGTCATTGAAAAATGCATTGTAGGCAGCTTCCTGTGAGTCGTAATCAATACTGCGGTCGGCATTGATAATGGCATAACGGGTATAGATAACAGGGCCATAAATGTCACTTATCCTGTGCATCGCCAATACCCTGATAATCTGCGCCCAGGCGTAAAAATCCGGGTATTTTCCCCTGCATTTGTCCATAACGAACCTGCAATTGGGCATGACATTGCCATAAGCCGTCAGCCATGCATCGTCATTCCAGTTGTCCAGCAGGTCATAGGTAATATTGTTACGGTTGTCCTGGAAGGGGCTGGGCGTCATCATATAACCGGAAAACACGTCGCCCATCAGGTTCTGTTGCAGCTGTGTGACCGATACGTCGTTGCTGACATAGATGTTCAGCATGGATTGTACCAGCGGATCGCCGATCAGCTTGAAGTTGCCCTGCAGTTCATCATCATACAGGTCGTAGGGATTGGTATTGATGCTTTCAAAGTTGCGGGTACAGGCAACCGGAAGCGTCAATCCCGAGAGTAAAACAATGATTACGTTAATTACTGATCTTCCTTTATTCATTATTCATAAGCTCTTTTTACAAGACGAGTTTAATATTAGCGCCGATACTTCTTAAAGCCGATACGCCGAATACGTCTATTCCCTGTAATCCATTACCGCTGCTCATGGATACTTCGGGATCAAATGGAGCATCCAGTTTGAAAAAGCAGAGATTCCTGCCAATCAGTCCGACCTGCATCATGTTGATCAATTTGCTCTTTAACGGTAATTTACAGGTAAGTGATATCTCCCTGAGCCGGATATTTGTGGCATCGTACATATACATTTCACCGATGCCGGCCCTGCTGCCGATGGTGGCGAAAAACCTGCGCTCATCGTAGGTGCCTGTCAGCGGGGTGCCATCCTGATATACAGCATCGATGGTCACGCCTCCTGCATCTCTGGCTTTGGCGCTGGCCTCGCTAACGCCATAGCTGTCAAGCACAGAGTTGGTCACACTCATGACCTTACCGCCAAAACGGCCGTCTACCTGGAAACTGAGCGCGTAGTTTTTGTACGTGATGGAGTTATTCCAGCCTAACATAAAACGTGGATTGGGATTACCTACTTTCTTGAGTACGTTTCGGGTCATCAGATTGCCCTGGTTATCAATAACAAGCTGTCCTTTGTCATTCCTGTATAATTCCTTGTTCGTATAAATGTCTCCCCAGGAACCGCCTTCCTTAATAAAAGAACCATACATGTTGGTCAGGAAGTCGGTGAGTACGTAGTAGTTGTCTGGCCCTGCGCCAGGTATGCTGTTATTGCTGAGTTTTACTACTTTATTGTTGTTGATCGTCAGATTAAAATTAGTATTCCATCTCCATTGCTTTTCCTGTATGGGTACAATGTTCAGTGTTGCTTCCCATCCTTTGTTCTGGATATTGCCCAGGTTCAGATAGTAATACAGGAAACCGGAGCCGGAAGGGGCGCGTACTTCCATGTATTGCTGATAGTTGTTGTTCTTATACCAGGTCACGTCAATGCCAACACGGTCTTTCAGAAAGCGGAACTCGGCGCCTGCTTCCAGTGAGCGGTTATCTTCCGGTTTCAGGTAGATGCCGGGATACGGTGCCCGTGTATTGAAATTGATACGGGTAACGCCTGCCGTGGTCATGATCAGGAAACGGGCCGGCCTGGAGGCATAAGGCGCAATGTCATTACCGGCTTTGGCATACGATACACGGACCTTCGCAAAGCTGACTGCTGCCGGTAAATTGAACCATTCACTCAATACAGAGCTGATACCGGCTGAGTAATAGAAATAACCTTTGTCTTTGATCGGCGTAAAGGCAAAGGTACTGGACCAGTCATTGCGTCCCGTCAGGTCGAGGAACACGCGCTGTTTCCAGTTCAGTTGTGCACTACCGAAAAGTGCCTGTAACTGTTTTTTGTCGATGCTTCTTTGCCCGTCCAATGCCCTGGGAGAGATATTGTATACAGTAAATACATTCGGTACTATCAGTCCGTCTGCAGCAGTAGGATTCGTGCTGGTCAGTGTTCTGTCGTGCGCTTTTACATCGGTGATGCTGACGCCCAGCATTGTCTGCAGCTTTATCTGGGGTGACAACTGTTTGCTGGCGGTCAGCATCATATCGGCATAGAGCTGTGTGTTGTTTTCGACTTCTTTCGTAAACCGGCCGTTCGGCGGACTTAACACCTGTTGTGTACCGGCATGGGCCGACATCTCGTAGCGGTCGTAACTTTTATCGATGTTGCCTCTTGCCTGCAGCCATAACCAGCTGGCCAGCCGGTATTTCAGGGATAACGAGGCCATACCTCTGTACCGGGCTTCCCTGCGTTGATCGCGGTATTGTACCCAGTAAGGATTCTGCTGATCATCCCTTCCTGTCCAGTCGTGATCCCGGCGGATATTCCACCAGTTCTGCAATGACAGGTTGCTGGCGGCATCATAATATTCATATTGCTTGTATGTATTGAAATCCAGTCCCCGCGGCATGTTGTATAAGCCTGTCAGCGCATTGTAATACAAGCCGGAGGAGGGACGGTTGAGCACATCCTGTATCACGTAGGAGATATTGACATCTACGGCCAGTTTCTTCTTCAGCAAATTGCTGGTGATACGGGTGTTGAAAGTATGTCGCTGGAAATGGTTGGCAGGTAAAATACCTCTGCTCATGGTGTTGGCATACGAGAGGTAATATTGTGTATTCTCTGCTCCGCCGCTGTAGGAAAGGCCATTGGTGGAGGTCAGGCCGGTACGGAAGAAATCTTTGATATGATCAGAGGCCTGTATCTTATCGCCCCAGCTGTCTGCAGAACCGGGCTGCAGTTTGTCTTTGTCATCCTTGTAGGGGCGTGTGGTTTGTCCGTAGCGGAATTGCAGCTTTGGCAGCAGTAGGGGAGCATCTACCATCAGGTCTGACGCCACATTGATACGTCCTTTGCCGGCATTACCTTTTTTCGTGGTGATCATGATCACGCCATTGGCAGCCTGACTGCCATACAAAGCCGCTGCAGAGGCGCTTTTCAGCACACTAATGCTTTCAATATCGTCGGGATTGATATTAGAGATCCCATCGCCACCATCTCTGCCGGCGGTACCTACAATACCGGATGATTGCCCCCAGATGTCGGTAGGCTGTGAAGGCGTGAAGTTGGCCATTGGCACGCCGTCAATGATGTACAGCGGTTGATTTTCGCGGGTGGATTTATTCCCCCGCAGTATTACCCTGGCAGATCCACCTATGCCTGAAGCGCTTCTGTTGATCATTACCCCGGCTACTTTGCCCGCCAGGCTGTTGATCACATTGGCATCTTTTACAGTTGATATATCGTCGTTGACCAGGTGGCCGGTGGAGTAGGAGAGCTCTTTATTACTCTTGGGAATACCTAATGCGGTTACTACCTGTTCATTCAGTCCGAAAACGCTTTCGGTCAATGTTATGTCCAGGGTGTGTTGTTCTCCGGGGATGATCTCTTTATTGAGGAAACCTACGGAGCGGAAGATGAGCATATCTGCGGGTGTTGCCTGGATGCTGTAGTAGCCTTCATCGTCGGTGTTTACACCTTTGTGTGTGCCTTTGATGAGGATAGTGGCGCCCGGTAGCGGGCGGCCCTGGATGTCCTGTACACGCCCTGTTATCTGTAGCAGCTTGTCACAGTTGGCAGTACTGGCATTCCCACTGGTATCCTCCATTGCGGAAGCGGATACAATGATCTTATCATCTTTGATGAGGAAGGTAAGCCCGGTGCGGATAGAAAGCTTGTCCAGCACTTCCCTGATGGGGAGGTCTTTACAGTGGAGGGAGATCTTCTTATTGAGATCAATCGCAGTTTTGTCGTAGTGGAAGTTAAGATGGCTCTGTTTCGCTATTTCGGCCATGATATCAGAGAGGCTGCTGTTACCGGCGGCAAGCGTAATGCATTCCCTGCAGGCAGGTAGCGGCTGTTGGGCATGAAGAGGCCTGTTGCCTGTCAATGAAGGCATTAACAGGAAGCCGGCAATAATACATACTTTACAGAAGTATGATTTTCCCCTCATATAGCCTCATTTACATTTAAGTTCAAAAGCAGCTTCAATGAAAAAGCGTCTGTTCGCTGACAGACAAAAGATCTTCCAGCATTATTTCTTGTTCTTTAGTATTACTGTGTCCTTTCCGATGGTATAGGAAAGTGATTCTGTCAGGCATATGGTTTCAATAACGTTTGCCAGTGTTTCCTCTCTGAAATTTCCGGTATAGGTCCAATCTTTCTTGTCGCTTTGGTTGATGATGGTCACGCCGTACCTGTTCTCGATGCCGGTGCGTACCTGCTCATAGGAGGCATCTTTGAATATCAGGTAGCCTTTCTGCCAGCCTGTAACTACTTCTGCATCGAAAGCGGTTTTCACGAGCTGCAGGGAGCGCAGGTCATAGCTGACCTGTTCGCTTGGCTGTAATATAAGGGATGGCTGTGACGCGGTGGTCACTCTTACCTTGCCTGTGAGCAGGGCAACAGTGATCTGTTGTTCGTGTGCGTATGCGCGGATATTAAAAGTAGTGCCTAATGCGGTAGTAGTGACATTACCGGCATGTACGGTAAAGGAGTTCTCTGCGCCGGGGGCGGCATCAAACCAGGCTTCACCTTCCTCGAGGTAAATATCGCGGTGGTTGCCGCTGAAGTGTTCAGCGTAGCGGATCCTGCTGGCGGCATTCAGCACTATTTTGCTGCCGTCTTCCAGTACGATGCGCTCCTGGTTACCTTTAGGCGTGTTGACGGTAACAAAGCCGTCATCGACAGTGCGGGTGGGCTTTGCCAGGTTACCGGCAAGGGGTTGCTGTCCGGGCAGGGCAGGCGTAGCGGACTGCTGCCGTTGCTGGAAGAACCATGCGCCGGCTGCTACCAGCACGGTTATAGCGGCGGCCGCATAATACCAGGAACGCATAAGGCGTCTGGGGGCCGGTTGTATCTGTTTCATGAGCGCACGCTGTACCGCGCTGAGGTCTGCCTGGACCTCCTGCTCACTTTTAGGCGATGTATATTGATCGCCAATGCTGTCAAACCACTCTTCGATGATAACTGCTTCTTCCGGGGTGCATTGGCCTTCGTTATAACGCTCGAGTAATTTCCTTATCGTTTCTTGCTCCACTGATTGCAAATTTGAAATGTCCCAATGATAAAGCTATGTCGTACCAGTGAGGTACAGGTACCATTAGTTGGCGAAAAATGAGTACATGGCCTGTGTGGTGAGCAGGAACAGCACGAGGTCTGTCCTGGCATGGTTCGCACGTAATATCTTAAGGGCTTTGGTAATCTGGTTTTTAACGGTCTGCTGTGATAATCCGAGCCGGAGGGCGATCTGCTCAACTGTCTGATGCTCAACACGGCTGAGCATAAAGATCTCTCTCATTCTTTCCGGCAGGTGATTGATGGTTTCAAAAACGTCCTGTGTCCTGGTTTTGCTGTCTACCAGCTCGGCAATGCCGCCGGGTTGCACATCAAAGTGTTCTATCAGCTGTTGCAGATATTTCCGGTAGGTGGAGTTCTTGCGGTAGATGTCTATAATCTTGTGCCTGGCAGATTGGTACAGGTAAGATTTGAGGGATTCATTTACATTAATAGATTGTCTTCTTTCCCACAGTGAGGTAAAGAGGTCCTGGAGAACGTCTTTACCGGCATCGGCACCGTCTATCTTGCTGAGAATAAAAAGGTATAAAGGGTGGCTGTAACGCTCGTAAATAACGTTAAAAGCATTTACACTGTCTTCTTGCAGCAGCGATAGTAACTCTTGATCAGTATAATTACTGTACATGGATTACAGAAATAGAGTTTGGTTGATAAATGGTTTATTATCAGCAGATAATTCCATTTATGCTGGCGTCTTTAATCATCAGCCGAAAGGAAATTAATACATTTTGCCCAATTACCAAACTATTTACAATGAGGGAGCATAGGCGCTGCGCATTACGTGGCTGAACATCAGTACAAAGCCCTGCCGGTACTGCCGGCAGGGCTTTGTACTGATTTAATAAGCGTAGTTATCACGCTTCTTTCAGTCTTAGTTCGTTCTTGTATTCTTTCGGTGTTTTTCCGACGATCTCTTTAAAAAAGCGATTGAAGTTAGACAGGTTCTTGAAGCCACAGGAATAGGCAATTTCCGCGATCGACCAGTCTTCTTCCGTCAGCCGCTTGCAGGCATGACCAATACGTACTTCATTGAGGAACTGCACAAATGATTTCTTGGTACGGTTCTTAAAGAAGCGGCAGAAAGATTGCGGAGAAAGGTTGGTAATACTGGCTACATCCTGGAGGGAGATCTCTTTGGAGAAGTTGCCCATTACATACTTGAATACCTCATCGATCTTGTGGTTATCCTTCGCATTGAAAGCATGCGAATAACCTGTACTGGCCAGGTATTGTACATCTTTTGTTTCTGCCAGCACCTTTAGTATGCTAAGCAGGGAGATGATCCTTTCCAGCCCTTCTTTTTTGGGCAGGGTCAGTATCTGTTCTTTCAGCATATCGTAGGTTGGCCCGAGGATCTTCATACCCCGCTGTGCCCTGTGGAAAAGGTCTGTAAGCGATTTTGTTTCCGGCAGCCCGTAAAACTTATCCCCGAAAATGTCTTTAGGGAAATAGATCACAACTGACCGGGCTTTTAGCTGGTCGTTGTTCTTATGGTAACTTTCATCATTGTACCATACGTGGGGTATGTGCGGCCCCAGAAATACCATGTCGCCAACATCAAAACTCTCAATGCTGTCTCCCACGATTCTCTTCCCATTACTTTCCATTACAAACACAAGTTCACACTCCGGATGGAAGTGAAAAGGTGTATTGAAATAAGGATCACATCGTTCAATTATAGTGATCTGATTGTCGGCAAATGCCCCCACTTTAATAAGAATGGGTTTCATGTAATTATAGTTTAAATCTTCCCTTTAACCCTGTGTGACTCTCGAAACAGTGTTTATGCAAACTATCCTGGTATACGGTCCTGCTGCATACTGGTGCAGCAATTATTGCAGCTTATTGCAAATCCCCCTGACAGAACTTTTTCTTGTAAAATGCCAAATTAGAGAATTTTGGTTAAAAAAACATCATTTATTCGTAATAATCAAGCCGGGGAAACAGAAAGAGAATATTATTATATTTGGCTATGTGCGGTTAAGGTTCTAATTTTCTGATGAATATCAAACCAAATCTGAATTTCGTGAAAGGAATATCCATTAAAGATATTGCCCAAGAGGCAGGGTTTTCTCCTACAACAGTTTCTTTTGTATTGAATGGTAAAGGAAAGGAAAAAAGGATCAGCGAACAGGTCAGCAAACGGATACTTAAAATAGCCGGGAAGTTGAAATACAAGCCCAATCAGCTCGCGAGAGGGTTACGCACCGGCAAAACAAAGACTATCGGGTTAATAGTAGAGGATATAGCAAACAGTTTCTTTGCCAATGTAGCGAAGGTTGTAGAGGATGAGGCGGATAAATTTGGTTATAAAGTACTTTTCGGCAGTACGGAGGATAACGAGGAGAAAGCAAAAGGGTTGCTGGAAGTATTACGTTACCGCCAGGTAGACGGATATATCATTACACCGACAGCAAATCTTGACAAGGAGATCGTATCCCTACAGAAGCCGGTAGTGCTGATGGACCGTTATTTTCCGAATATCGCAGACTCCCATTATGTTGTGGTAGATAACTTCCAGGGCGCCTATGTGGCTGTCAGTCACCTGGTGGAACAAGGGTATAAGAAGATCGGTATTATCACTACCACTTCCTCACAGATACAAATGCAGCAACGTCTGGATGGTTTTGTAGATGCGCTGAAGAAACACGGTCTGCCGGCAGGCAAGAACGTCATTAAACGCCTGCCATTCGATCTTGACCGGGCAGGTTTTATTCAGGAGATCACGCAATATCTGCAGGCAAATAAAGACCTTGATGCACTCTTCTTTGCCACCAATTACCTCGGTATCTGCGGTATAGAAAGTATCCGCGCTATCGGCCTGCATATCGGTACTGATATAGGAATGGTCAGCTTTGATGATCATGATATTTTCCGCCTGCACAGCCCTTCTATTACCTGTGTGGCGCAGCCGGTGGAAGAGATCGGGCGCAGGCTTATTCACCTGCTGATAGCAGAACTTGAACATAGTTCCACCACTCCTCAACAGGTAGTGCTCTCCCTTGAACTACGCAAAAGAGAATCGTCTATGCATGCTGAGCCTCATGTAAATGCGTAAAAAAGGTGAGTAGATAATTACAACTCCAATCCCGTGTAACCTTTTACAGTCCAGTAATACAACGAAGATGTTATAATTCAGCAAATCGAGTTTGATAAACGTTGAGATTGTTAAATTATTGCGAAAATTATTTGCACGGGATTAAAACTTTATCTAAGTTTGAGACAATTACAATCATAGTTATAAAGGGGAACAATAGAAAAAATCAGCGTATTTATTTTTTTTTGAGTGAAAGGCTAAAACGTTTAATATCTAAGCCTTCAGTGTAAATGAGCATTAAGCAGCGAAACAATTCGGCATTGTGAAGAACGTATGAGATTGAACTCGTGAGAGAGACAAAGAGGAATAGTAAATTCAACCAATTTTTAGATCGGACAGCAGGAAGAGAGAGAGACAAAAACAAATTTTCACGGTTTAATTTTTAGAGCAAAAGAAGTAAAAGGTAGCTTCTTCAGGGTGTTTAGTTGTCCAAGCGATTGCGCCAGGAAGAGATTTGTCAGTAAACGTAACTTTTTCCACCAACAACATCAATCAATGATCGGATTTACATAATAATGTATTTCGAAACAGGATACCTATGTCTCTGACGACATGATCTGAACATATTTCGCTAATGATGACAAGCTAAATGATGCCACCGCAGGTGGCAAACAGGGAAACTATGCCTGTTAACCAGGCTCACGATGATTATTGCTAAACTTTATACCTAAACCACCACTAGTATCAATCAAAAAGAATAAACAATGAAGAGATCGCTTTTTTTATTTGCGGTTCTTTCTGTTTTGTGTTTTCAGTTTGCCTGGGCACAGCAGAAGGTAACAGTAACCGGCGTTGTTAAAGATCCGAAGGGCTACCCGATCCCCGGTGTTAGTGTTTCTGAGAAAGGAACTACCAATGGCGGTGTGACAGACATGAATGGAACTTATAAGATCAATGCCAACCCTTCCGGCACGCTTGTATTTTCGTTCATCGGTTATTTGAAAAAGGAAGCAGCTGTTGGTAACAGCGGTAACCTGAATATCTCTCTGGAAGAAGACCAGAAAGGCTTACAGGAGGTTGTAGTAACAGCGTTGAACGTGAAGAGATCAACCAAAGCGCTGGGTTACTCCATGACAGAAGTAAAAGGTGAAGACATTGCTCTCTCCGGACAGGTAAACCCTGTTACATCTTTACAGGGTAAAGTAGCTGGTGTGAACATCTCCTTAGGTGGTGGTGGACCACAGTCCAGTGCACGTATCCTGATCAGAGGTAACAACTCACTCAGTCTGAATAACCAGCCGCTCTTTGTGGTGGATGGTGTGTTCATCGAGAATAGCATCACCGGTGGTGACCAGTGGGGCAACTCTCAGGACTTCGGTAACATGATGAAGAACCTGAACCCGGACGACTTCGAAAGCGTTTCCGTACTGAAAGGTGGTGCTGCTACTGCGCTGTATGGCTCCCGTGGTCAGAATGGTGTGATCATCATCACAACCAAGAAAGGTTCTGCACGTAAAGGTTTAGGGGTAACCGTTACACATGCGCAGATGTATGATAAGGCATACAAATCAATCGACTTCCAGAATGCCTATGGTGTTGGTATCATCGCGGCAGATTTTCCGGTTGACAACAACGGTGATCCTTATATCGAAGAAAACAGCTGGGCAGGGTTCAGCTTCGGTCCAAAAATGCTGGGACAGCGTGTAAAAGACTGGCAGGGTAACTGGACAACTTTTTCCCCACAGCCCAACAACCTGCTGGACCTCTATCGTACAGGTAAATACTACAATACAAACGTGGCAATAGATGGTGGTAACGATAAAACAACCTTCCGTTTATCTTATTCCAACAACTATACAAATGGTATTGCGCCAAACAACAATTTCAAGCGTAATAACTTCAACCTGCGTGCAACACATAAACTGTCTTCCAAAGTTTCTGCAGATATTACTGCAAACTACGGTAAGACAAACGTGGAAAATCCTGCTATCAATGGTGGCAACGAAAACCTGGTGTTCAGCAGTGTATACAAGATGTCCCGTAACTTTGATACCAAATATTGGAGAGACAGGTATATCGATCCTAAAGGCGGTGTGCTGCAGAATGATCCATATGGAATGTCTTCCTCATTCTTCGCCCTGAATAACTACAATACTACACAGGATGAAGATAACTTCCAGGGTCGTCTAGGTTTGAAAATAGACCTCCTCAGCTGGTTAAACCTGTCACTGAACGGTGATATGCAGACCAATATCGCTCAGTATGAACGTAGAGAACTGGGTCAGGGCGAAGGTTTCACCGGTGGTTATTACAACCTGACTTCTACTACACAGATGCAGCGTAAACTGCAGGCTATATTGTCCGGACACCGTAAACTGGCGGCCGACCTGGAAATGGACCTGTCCGTTGGTGCAGAGACTTACAGATGGGGTTATGGTAAATACAACAAGGCGGAAACACGCGGTGGTCTGAAAGCTCCCGGTCAGTTCTATATCAGCAACTCTGTACAGGACCCGCTGGCTACTGCAAGGATCATCAAAGGTGTTAGAACAGACGCTATCTACGCTTTCGCAAACTTTGCCTTTAAAGATCAGTTATACCTTGACCTGACAGGTAGGAATGACTGGAACTCTACACTGATGTATTCTGATGGTCATGGTGTAAACAACTACTTCTATCCATCAGCGAGCCTTTCATGGTTGTTCTCCGAAACCTTCCACCTGCCCGCCTTCTTTACTTTCGGTAAGGTAAGAGCTTCCTATGCAGGTACTGGTGCAGGTACTGAAGCGTACAAAACAGGTATTGGTACTTACTCTTTCATCGGTAACTATATTGGTGTTGGCGGTGGAACTACCCCACGTTACGGCTTTGATGGTAACACCCTGGGTAATAACGACCTGAAAAACGAATATACCCGCAACTTTGAAGTAGGTGCTGATATCCGTTTCCTGAATAACAGACTGGGCATTGATATCGCTGCTTACAGAAAGAACACCTTTAACCAGATCGTACCTATTGCTATGCCACAGGAAAGTGGTGTAACCAGCCGTCTGATCAACGCAGGTAATGTACAGAACACAGGTATTGAAGTATTGCTGAACACTGTTCCTATTAAGACAAAGAACTTTGACTGGAACTCTACTATCTCATTCACCCGCAATAAGAACATCGTAAAAGAAATCGCTGAAGGTGTAAACGCAATGGAACTGCCTAACGGTTATTCTCAGGGAAGTGATGTACTAGTAATTGCACGTAAAGGTGCAGAGTATGGTGTCATGCAGACTAAATATGCATATACATACTATGATGATCCTGCGAAACCTTCTGCTAACGGTAAGAAAGTACTGAATAGGCTCGGTCGTTATGTACGTTCAAGCGATGCAGGTCTTGGTTATGTTGATATCGGTACTATCCAGCCTAAATTCCAGTCTTCCTGGACTAACGGTTTCAGATACAAAAACTTTAACCTGAATGTGCTGGTGGATGCGAAAGTAGGTGGCAAATACTCTTCCGCTACTTATAACTATGCTTATGCACTGGGACAATTGAAAAATACACTGGCAGGACGTGATACGGAGAGTGGTGGTCTGGCATGGAGTGATGCGAGTGGCTCTTACAACGATGGTATCATCCCTGACGGTGTGTTTGCAAAAGGCGTAAGGTTGACTCCGATCAACGGTGGTGCAGAGGTTGATGTAAGTGGCATGAGCTACCAGGAAGCGTATGAGCAAGGCTTGATGAGACCCCTGCATGCATGGAACTATTACTATCGTCTTGGGTCATGGGGAAATGGTATACGCGAAAATGCCATCTTTACAAATTCATGGGTAGCATTGCGTGAAGTAACAGTAGGTTACAATGTTCCTTCTTCTGTTTATTCTAAACTGAAGCTGAACAACCTGCGTGTGAACCTGGTAGGAAGAAACCTCTTTTATATTTACAGCAGCCTGCCTGCCGGCCTGAATCCGGAAGGACTGTACAACAACTCATCTGCTTCAGCGGCAGACTATGGTGGTATTCCTTTCGTAAGAAGCATGGGCTTTAACCTGCAGGCTTCCTTCTAATAAAGAGACATATAATTCAAGAAGAAAAAAGAAAACAGATGACAACTATATATAGCAAGTTTAAAAAGTATGGCATTTATGCGATGATGCTCGGCACATTCGCAGCTTGTCAGAAAAGCAAGTTTGCAGAAATCAATACAGATCCGGAGAAGCTGCCTATTGTAAGTCCTGAAGGGCAATTCCTGAATGCTGTTGTACAGATACATAGCGGCGACTTCGAATATTTTTACGACTTCTACCGCACTATCATGCCATTCACCGAAATGACAACAGCAAACGGTGGTAACACGGCAAGCTTCATCAGTGATAATACCGGTAACGCTAACAACCGTTATGGTTATTACTACACAAGGGTAGGTAACAACCTGGTGAACGTAATGAAGCTTATCGAGGCAATGCCGGCAGAAGAGCAGGCTAAGAGAGCACATGAAAAGGCGATCGCAAAACTGCTGAACATCTACTACGCATGGTACGTATCTGACATCAACGGTAGCATTCCTTACTCAGAAGCTTTCCAGGCACGTTACGGTGGTACTATCACTCCGAAGTATGATACACAGGCAGCACTGTATGACCTGTGGGACACAGAGCTGAAAGCAATTGCTGCTACACTGGCCGACAATTCTGTAGCGCAGACTACCTTCGGATCAAACGACCTTTACTACCAGGGTTCGTCTTCAAAATGGCTGAAATGTGCTAACTCCCTGCGTCTGAAGATAGCTTCACGCCTGTCTAAAGTAGCGCCTGAGAAACTGAAGAGCATTGCTACTGAAGTACTGGCTGCTGGTGGTTTGTTTGAAGACAATTCAGATGATCTGCAACTGATAGCTGGTGATAAATTCACAGAGGGTGGTAACTGGAACCCGCTTGGCTTCCATTCGTCCAAATCGCTGGTTGATTTCATGCTCGCAAATGCAGATCCTCGTCTGAGAGTATTCTATCAGAAGAACGATTATTCAAAAGAAAACTTTGATCTTGCTGTAGCGCAGGGTGCATTACCTGCTAACTCAGTATTCCCTACAAACCGTTACGTAGGTGCTTTTTCCAGCCCTGATGCGGTAAGTGCTAATCCTGGTTATTTCAGAACAAGAAAGATCAAGAATGCACAGGGTAACGATCAGAACCTGGATACTGTTTCTCTTATCCAGTACCGTCTGTTCCAGCCTGAATACACATACAATGCTGTGGTGGGTACCGGTCACGTTACTTTCCCGCTGCTGTCTTATGCTGACATCTGCTTCCTGCGTGCCGAGCTGGCTGCGAAAGGCATCGCTGGTTCAGATGCTGAAGGCTGGTACTACAAAGGGGTAGAAGCTTCCATCAGAAACTATGATGTAATGGCGGCTAATGCAAAACTGCCTGACTATGTTGCTCTGACAGAAGATGAAATAGCAAACTATAAGAACAGTGCAGGTGTGAAATACGATGCCGCTAAGGCAGTAGAGCTGATCGCTTCACAGGCATTCCTGAACTATTATAAGAACCCGAACGAAGCATGGGCTATCCTGAAAAGATTAGGTATGCCGAACGCTACCACACCGCTAGCGCTGGAAGTGATGAAAGCAAGTGGTGTTACACAGGTGATCCCAAGAAGGGCTTCCCTGAATGTAGCGGACGAAACTAATCTGAACGTTGCCAACAACAGGGCGGCATTAACCGAAATGGCACAGAACCCTGATTTCGGAGAAGGTCCTTCTGATATCTTTGGCCGTGTATGGTGGGATAAGAAATAGAAGAGTGAAAATAAAAAAGTGCCCCGTTATCTGACGGGGCACTTTTATGTAAACCATATATATTATCCTGAACGATATGTTATTGTGGACTGAGTAGTGTGGTAGAATGTAAAAAAGTGTATTTCTTTATACGATATTTTTATTTATTTGTATATCTTACAGTCGTAAGAATACAGGAAGAAACAACAGCCGGTTTACCGTTTTAATGTACAGGTAAACAGGAAAGAAGAAGAAGATTTTATCAACCGGATTGTTTAAGAAGTTATGAAGAACAAGGCAGACACACCACTGCCTTAATATCAACCAGATCGGATATAAGTGTTATGATAAACTAATTTCGTTATGTCGAGACTATTTTTTTGTGCCCTGTTGTCGGGGATCTTGTCGGTACATACATTAAGCGCACAATTTATAGCCAGCGCCAATGTAATGTCTGCCGGCCGTTTAAAAGATTATAATGGAAAAACATTTACTGTAAAACCCACAGGCAAGCCTGTGGTATATATATTTCTTTCTCCTGAATGTCCTTTATGCAAGAACTATGCACCTGTGTTGCAGAGTCTGCAGAACAAGTATAAGGATATACAGTTCTATGGTATCATCAGTGGTCAGACATTTACAAAGAGCGAAGTGGCTGAATATGCAAAGGATTATAACATCACTTTCCCTATACTGATGGACACCGATAAGAAGGTCGCTAATTATCTCAATGCTACCGTTACCCCCGAAGCCCTCCTGATCGGCAATAATGGAAAAGAGTATTACAGAGGTCTGATCGATGACTGGGTAACAGGACTGGGTACCAAGAGGGTAAAAGCTACCAGGAAGTATCTGGAACTGGCGATCAGCAATTTGTTAACAGGAAATGAACTGGTATCGCGAACAACGCCAATTGGTTGTCTGATCAGTAATTATTGAGTTTATATTAAGTGGCGCGTATGCGATACAGCATTGCAGTAGCAATTGTATTCTTTGTCTTCAATATATCACGTGTAACAGCACAGCGTATCACCTGGAGTGAACATATTGCTCCGTTGGTACATCGTAACTGTACACCATGTCATCAGAATGGAGATGCTGCGCCGTTTCCGCTGGTGACGTATGAGGATGTTGCCAAAAGAGCGGCCTTTATTAAGAAGGTAACGCAGAGCAGGTATATGCCGCCATGGAAGCCGGACACACACTATTCTACTTTTGCGAATGAAAGGAAGCTGACAGACGAAGAGATCGCGATGATCGCAGAATGGGCCGATAACGGGATGCCGAAAGGAAAGAAGACGGCTGTAAAAGATGAAGAGGTTGTGGTTGCAGGTACACACGGCAACCGCAAGCCAGATCTGGTGCTGAAGATGAAGAAACCCTTTCATGTGAAAGGAGATAACCTGGAAAGATTTATTGTATACAAGATACCGTTTGAACTGCCTGACTCCGCCAATGTGGAAGCTATCCGGTTCACAACAACAAATCACAAGATCATACACCACGCCAATTATGAAGTTGATGCAGTCCCTGATCTGGATATTTACAATACAGACGACTACATCAATCTGACCGAAGATAACCGCTTCAAGTATGATCAGTATGTTCCTTTCAGGAAACACATGATCTATTACGGCGGATGGATACCAGGTTCTTTCGGAGAATCCTATCCTGAAAATGTTGGTTGGATAATGCCGAAGAGGGGAGTGATATTGCTGACGATGCACTATGCACCGGTAGGAAAGGAGGAGGATAATGTGAGCGGCGTGGAAATTTATTTCACTAAGACACCAGTAAAACGTCATATAAGGGCGATCAGCCTTGGTTCCGGCGGCGTTGGTGAAAAAGAGATTGACCCTTTCTTTTACATCCCGGCTAATGCTGTCAAGACCTTCAAACTAAAAGTGACCACCCCGGAAGATCAGTCCCTGTTGTATGTGTGGCCACACATGCACTATGTGGGCAAGATCTTTAAGGCTTACGGTGTAACTCCGGAGAAAGACACAATCAAACTGGTACACATCCCTGACTGGAACTTCAACTGGCAGGAGATATACTGGTTTCCAACATTGAAAAAAATCCCTAAAGGTACTATCCTCACCATAGAGGGTACTTACGACAACACCGCTAACAACCCGAATAACCCATCTAACCCACCGCAATTAGTTTACTCTAATGGAGACATGAAGTCCACAGATGAAATGTTAACATTGGTTATGGTTTATTTACCTTATGAGAATGGCGATGAACGCGTCATTTTGAAGAAAAATGAAAGATTTTGAAAGAAGACACATGGTAGTATTTTGTTAATTAAACATGTAATCTTCTCGTTTTTAATGCATTGTTAACAAAAAGGCAAAAAACTGTTAAATGTTTTTTGTTCTTCATTTTATTTTTTATAGTTTGGCATCCATTAACAAAAAGTAAGATTTTGTTTAATGTGAAAGAGACTATGCGTAATTACGGGACATGCATTAGAGTAAACAAGCGTAACGAGTAACTATTAATAAATTTTTGTGCGGACTGGATGACGCCTATGCCTTATTGTGTTTTTTAAAGAAAAACGGAAATCGAGAAATACGATTTAAACGGGCTATGCTTAGCGGTATACTGTAACCTGCTTTTACATCTATGTTTAAAATTCAAGCTCCCCTTTTGTTGCCGATCAGGCGACCTGGGAAATCTATGTTCACTTTGAGACTAAACAACAAATAATAACTAAAACCTAGAGAAAGCTATGCGAAGATCATTTCTTGTATGCACATTGCTCTTCTTATGCTGCTGTATAACAGCGTTTGCACAGGATAAGAAGGTAGTGTCCGGAACCATTAAAGATAGCAACGGCGCTTTTCTGCCGGGTGTTACCGTTAAGGAAAAAGGCACTTCTAATGGTACAATGTCCAACGCAGAAGGCGGATTTAAACTGTCTGTTCCTGCTAATGCGGTTCTTGTTTTCTCCTACATGGGATATGCTACCAAGGAAGCGCCGGCAAGCGGTCCATTGGATGTTGTCCTGAGTGAAGACAACAAAAATCTGAATGAAGTAGTTGTAACCGCTTTGGGTATGAAGCGCGAGCAACGTAAACTGGGTTATGCGATCACTGAGCTGAAAGGTGATGAGATCTCTAAAACCAATTCTATCAACCCTGTTGCTGCATTGCAAGGTAAAGTAGCAGGTGTGGACATCTCCGGTGCTGTGGGTGGTCCTCAGGCTGCAGGTCGTATCATCCTGCGTGGTGCTAAATCACTGAATGACAAAGACCAGCCTATCTTTATCATTGATGGTGTGATCTTTGAAAACTCTGTGAGTGATAACGCGGTAAACTTCGGTAACGTATTGAAGAATCTGAACCCTGATGATTATGAGTCTGTAACAGTACTAAAAGGTGCTGCTGCAACTGCATTGTATGGTTCAAGAGCGTTGAACGGCGCGGTACTGATCACTACCAAAAAAGGTCTTGTACGTAAGGGAATAGGCGTTAACGTTAGTCAGACCGTTCAGCTGGAGCAGGTATACAGAACACCTATTGAACTGCAGAACGTGTATGGTGCAGGACGTAACCCTGTATTCGACAAAGACGCTAATGGTAACAACGTAATTAACTGGAGCGCAGTAAGTTTTGGTCCGAAGATGGAAGGTCAGATGGCTAAACTCCCTAATGGAGATATTCAGCCATATGCTGCAAGACCGGACAACTACAAAGATATGTATCGTACAGGTCAGTACTATAATACGAACGTATCAATGGAAGGTGGTAGCGACAAAGGAACTTTCCGCTTGTCTTACTCCCGCCTGCAGAACCTTGGCGTTGTTAAGAACAACGAGTTCAACAGAAATAACATCTCCCTGAAAGTTTCTCAGACTATCTCAAAATATCTGACTGCTGATGCGGGTGTTACATATTCCCAGAGTAAGACTGACAACCCTGACCGTCAGGGTGGAGACTACACCTCACTGAACCTGGGACGTAAGTATGTGTATGTATTCCCTCGTAACTATGACCCAGCCTACTGGAGCAGGAAAGAAAATTATGTAGGTCCTGATAATTCCATGAGACCTACAGGTCAATATGCTGGTGCTGACTATTGGTTCGCAATGGCTTACAATAGCTGGAGAAGAAAAGAAGCATTAACCACTGGTTATGTGAACTTAAACGCTACTGCTACTGACTGGCTGAAATTCCTCCTGAAAGGAAACTTCAGTAAGGAGACAAACTTTGAGCAACGTAAGGAATCCGGTCAGGGTCCTAACTTCTCCGGTGGTGCAGGTTTGTATGTTGAGTCTGGCCTTGACAGATTACAGCACACATTTACCGGTATGGCCATGATCACTCCTAAATTAGGCAAGGATCTGGAAGCAACCCTGAACCTCGGTGCTGAAACCTGGAACAGTGGTATCGGTAGCCAGTATGAGAACAGGACCAACGGTGGTCTCCGTACTCCTCAGTTATACGTGATCTCCAACAGTGTGAATGCTGCCCAGATAAACAACCAGCCATTGCTGCGTAAACGTATCAACTCAGTATTCTTCGCAGCCAGTCTGGCTTATAAGAATGCATTCTTCCTGGATGTTACCGGCCGTAATGATTGGTCATCAGCACTTACTTATCTGACTGGAACCAGCAATAATTCTTATTTCTATCCTTCCTTTAGTGGTGCATGGGAATTCACTGAAAGCCTGAAAGGTAAACTGCCTTCAGTAATCAGCTTCGGTAAAGTACGTGCATCTTATGCAATGGTAGGTGGTGACCTGGATGCATATCAGACCAACAGCGGTTATCAGACTTCCGGATACTTTACAGGTGCGGGTAGCAATAGCAACCTGCCACGTGTAGAAATATTCAACCAGGAGGTTAAACCTAACCCGAACCTGAAACCTTCTATCTCTCACAGTATTGAGCTCGGAGCTGATGTTCGGTTCTTCAATAATCGTTTGGGTGTGGATGTTGCCTGGTATAAAACAAATATCAAAAACCAGATCATTCAGCTGCCTGCTGCATTTGAATCAGGTATTGAAAGACGTTATATCAACGCCGGTAACATGGAGAACACTGGTATAGAAGTAGCTATCAATGCAACTCCTATACAGAAGAAAGGCTTTACATGGGATCTGACATTGAATGGTAGCCATAACAAGAACAGGGTTATTGAACTGGCTCCTGGTATCACAAGTTATCAGCTGAACGAAGATCAGGGTATCAGAGTAATGGCTTCTCCCGGACAGGCCTATGGCGTACTGGCGAGCTCTCTTGCTTATACAAGAAACGCTGCAGGAAAGCCTCTCATTGCTTTGTCCAGTGGTGATTTGCCAGCTCAGTACATCCGTGGTACAAACAACAACCTGGGTAATATCACACCAGATCTGAATCTTGGTTTCAGCAACAACTTCACTTACAAGAACTG
Source organism: Chitinophaga filiformis (assembly GCF_021646545.1). GTDB lineage: Bacteria > Bacteroidota > Bacteroidia > Chitinophagales > Chitinophagaceae > Chitinophaga > Chitinophaga filiformis_A. The sequence goes on from NZ_JAKIRP010000026.1 coordinate 27,997, forward strand.
GAATCTGAGCTTCCTCGTACAGGCACGTATAGGTGGTGATATGTTCTCTGCATCTCACCAGTATGGTACTGGTCGCGGTACAACAGCTAACACATTACCTGGCCGTGATGTTGCCAGTGGCGGTATTGCCTTTACAGATGCAGCAGGTATTCAGCGTAACGATGGTATCATACCAGACGGTGTATTCCAGGATGGTACCAGAGTATCTGTTGCCGGACAAACTGTAGATCTGAGCGGACAGACTTATAAACAGGCTTATGATGCAGGTTATCTCAGACCGTTGACTGCATATCAGTATTACAGCATGCAGGGCGACTGGGGTATCGGTATCCGTGAATACTCTGTATTTGATGCATCCTACGTATCACTGCGTGAGGTATCAGTAGGTTATTCTATTCCGGCCAATGTACTGGAGCGTGTGAAACTGAACAGTGTTCGTATTAACCTGGTAGGTCGTAACCTGGGTTATTTGTATAACCACATGCCAATTGGTATCAATCCTGAGGCTGTACGTAATAACAGTGCTTCTGCATTCTCTGAATATGGTAGTACTCCTTATACCCGTAATATGGCGGTTACAGTACAGGTAGGATTCTAATTGAGACACTTAATCTTAAATTGTTAGCAAACATGAAACTTATAAATAAATTTGGGTTGGGAGCTGCAGCGGTTTCTTTATTGCTGTCATCCTGCACCAAAAATTTTGAAGACCTGAATAGAAATCCGGTAGTATCGCCGGTAGCAACGCCGCAGGACCTGATCGTGGCAGCTGAATATAAGATAGTGGACAGAGACCTTGACTGGTTCTATGATAACTATACTTATATCATGAGATGGATGCAGTTTGGATCCACATTGCCAACTTCTACCAACTTCCCATCGCTGTTTACTGTTTCTGACAGAACTAATAGCATATACGGTGATTTCTATAAGACTATAGGAAGATATACTTCTGAGATCAAGAGCGTAATCAGTAAAATGCCGGCTGAACAGCAGGCTACTTACCAGAATGCTCAGGCTATAGCTCAGATCATACAGGTGTATGCTGCCTGGAGAGTGTCCGATGTGAACGGTAGCATTCCTTATACTGAGGCACTGAGAGGACGTGATAGTTCTTTATTTACACCAAAATACGATAACCAGGCGACGCTTTTCCCGATTTGGGAGAATGAACTGAAAGCGGCGATAGCAACATTGACTTCCGGTGCGGCTAACCAGGTATCTTATGGCAACTCAGACATATTCTACAGTGGCGATATTGCTAAGTGGGCTAAAGCTGCAAATGTGCTGCGTCTGAAATTGGCTATGCGTCAACTGAAAAGGTCCGAAGCCGCTGCACGGCAGATCATCACTGATGTACTCGCCAGCTCTGCAGGTCTGTTCACAAGTGTTGAAGAAGAATTCAAATTTATCTCTGCCACTACAGGTTTTGCACGCGGTACTAACTGGAACCCTGATACCGGTAGTCCGTTTGCTGCTCCAATGGGAATGGTAGACTTCATGTATAAAAACAGCGATCCCCGTATCCGTCTCTTCTTCAGACGCAATAGTTATAGGGAGACAGCTATAGACAGCCTTGTACGCGGTGGCGCTTTATCATCAGGTACTACCTATAATCCACGTCGTTATGTTGGGGCTCCTTGTAGCCAGGACGCGCGGACTAATCCAGCATATGTTAAACTGTTTGGTGTAAAGACCTATAACGTTAACATCGGTGGTAAGGTCTCTCAAATGACGCTGGATACAGTATCATTGGTACAGACACGTCTGTTCGATCTGGATCAGAGCGACGGAGCTACCAGTGGAGGTGCTTATTCTATGCCGCTGATGACTTATGCTGAGCAGTGCTTCATTCTGGCTGAGTTATCTGAAAAAGGCATCATTGCCCAGTCGGCTGAAGAGTGGTATCTGAAAGGTGTAAGAGCCTCTATTAAGGACTACAATGCTATGGCTTCCCTGGCAAAAGTACTTGAGTTTAGCGCAGTAGAAAATGAGGAGGTTGAAACTTACCTTGCGTCAGCTGATATCGCTTATACCGGAACACAGGAGCAAAAACTGGAAAAGATCGGTGTGCAGAACTACATCAACCATTTCAAAGCACCACACGAAGCATGGGGCGCCTGGAAGCGTACCGGTTATCCTAAGGAAGGTGGTATCTTGCCATTGGAACCGTTCTTTACCAATGGTGTAAAAAATACAATACCTCGTCGTTGGCAGCTGCCTATTCCATCAGGAACACAGGAAAACGTACCTAACTATGAAGCTGCAATTAAAGATATGCAGACTACAGGTGAGTACGGACAACCAAACGACTTAACTGGTCGTGTTTGGTGGGACATGCAGTAAACTAATCTGCTCATTACACTGAGAATAACAGACCGTCCGGCGTTAAGCCGGACGGTTTTTTTATGCGGCTACTTTTTGTATCTTGAACCACGTATTATGAAGAACGAAGGGCGCTTCCCTGACATGTAAATTAATAAGCCGAGCGTATGAACATGCGAAGTTCCATTACCTTATTATTTTTATTCCTTATCACCTGCCTGAAAGACGTTTCCGCACAGCAGATCACCTGGTCGCAACATATTGCACCTATTATCCACCGCAACTGCACTCCCTGTCACCGGCAAGGTGAAGCAGCGCCTTTTCCACTTGTCACTTATGAAGAAGTGGCCAAAAGAGCCTCCTTTATTAAACGTGTAACGGAGAGCCGTTATATGCCACCATGGAAGCCTGATCCGCATTATGTAGCCTTCGCCAACGAAAGAAAACTTACAGAGGAAGAGATCAGGTTGATCAGTGAATGGGCTGAACATGGTATGCATAAAGGCGAAGGTTCCGGAGAGGAAACAGCAAACGCCTGGATAAAAGGAACACAGTTCAACCGTGAGCCCGACCTGGTGCTAAAAATGAAATCATCTTACGTGCTGAAAGGAGATAATGTAGAACGTTTCATCGTATACAAAATACCTTTTGAATTGCCGGATTCCATCGCTGTTGAAGCGATCGAATTTACTTCGAATAATAAGAAGGTCATTCATCACGCCAACTATGAGATAGATGATGTACCGGATGCTGACCTGTATAATACTTCGGACTATGTTGACAATACAGAGTCACACCTTGACTACTACCAGCAATATGTCAACTACCGTAAAAAGATGAAGTACTTCGGAGGATGGATCCCTGGCAGCAGCTATGAGTCTTACCCCGAAGATATGGGTTGGATCATGCCTAAGCGGGGTGTCGTGCTGCTGACAGTGCATTATGCACCTGTAGGGAAAGATGAAGAAGTGATCAGCGGCGTACAGTTCTTTTTCAAAAAGAAACCGGTTAAGCGGCAGATAAAAGCAACCACGTATGGCTCGGGTGGAGTAGGAGAGAAGGACATTGAGCCTTTCTTTTATATTCCTGCCAATGTGGAGAAGAGTTTTAAACTGAACGTGAAGATAACAGAGACACAGTCGCTCATGTATGTATGGCCGCATATGCACCTGTTGGGCAAAACATTTAAAGCCTATGCAGTAACGCCGGAAAAGGATACTATACGGTTAGTATCTATTCCGCAATGGGATTTTAACTGGCAGGAAATATACTGGTTTCCTAAGTTGATCAAGATCCCTAAAGGGACAGTGCTCACTATTGAAGGTACATACGATAATACGGTGAATAACGCATCCAATCCATCTTTCCCGCCTCAGCTGGTATATGGTGCTATGCGAACGAAAGATGAAATGATGACGATGATCATGATGACGATACCTTATGAAAAAGGGGATGAGGAGAGGGAGATAAAAAGACAGTAAACAAAAAGGGCTCGCTTAAAACGAGCCCTTTTTGTTTATATCAGATTCTTTATCTCATTCAACTTCAACAAAGCCTCCACCGGCGTCAGCCTGTTAATATCCACATCTCCCAGCATATCCCTGATCTGCTTAAACGTATCGCTATGCGCATCGAAGATACTGAGCTGTACCTTCTGTGCCGGACCTGCAATATCTTTCATATGTTTCTCCAGCGGGGCATCGATGTGTTTCTCTTCCAGGTGTGCCAGTACTTCGTTGGCGCGTTGTAGCAGTTGTGGTGGCATGCCTGCCATACGGGCCACATGGATACCGAAACTGTGACGGCTGCCTCCTGGTGCCAGCTTGCGGAGGAAGATCACTTTGTTGCCGGATTCCTTGTTGGTGATATGGAAGTTCTTGATACGGCCATGCTTGTTCTCAAGCTCATTCAGTTCATGATAGTGCGTGGCGAAAAGCGTTTTCGGTTTGTGTGGCGTCATATCGTGCAGGTATTCCACGATGCTCCAGGCAATGGAGATACCATCATACGTACTGGTACCACGGCCGATTTCATCGAGTATAACAAGACTGCGCGGTGTGATATTGTTGATAATGCTGGCGGTTTCATTCATTTCAACCATGAAGGTAGATTCACCACCACTGAGGTTATCAGAAGCACCAACACGGGTAAAGATCTTATCTGTTAATCCTATTTCTGCCGCTGCCGCAGGTACAAAACTACCCATGTGCGCCATCAGTGTGATCAGCGCCGTCTGGCGCAGCAGGGCGGATTTACCGCTCATGTTAGGTCCTGTCAGGATGATGATCTGTTGCTCATCTTTATCCAGCAAGATATCGTTGGCCACATAACTTTCCCCCGGAGGTAGGCCACGCTCGATCACCGGATGTCTGCCTTCGCGAATATCGAGGTGATAGCCCTCAGTAACATTCGGGCGACGGTATTTATAATGAATAGCGTTATGAGCAAAACTCAGCAGACAGTCTATGCGCGCCAGCACTTGTGCATTCTGCTGGATAGCCTGGATATAAGGTTGCAGGGCCAGCAGCAGATCGTCGAACAGCTGTGCTTCCAGTGTCAGGATCTTTTCTTCAGCGCCGACTATCTTCTCTTCATACTCTTTCAGTTCCGGCGTAATGTAGCGTTCTGCATTAGCCAGTGTTTGTTTACGGATCCAGGTGTCCGGTACTTTATTCTTATGGGCGTTCGTTACTTCCAGGTAGTAACCGAATACGTTATTGAACGCTACTTTCAGGCTTGGAATGCCGGTAGCGTCAGATTCTGTCTGCTGGATACGCAGCAGGTATTCTTTGCCGGAATGTGCGATGGTACGTAGGCTGTCCAATTCCGGATGCACACCGTTCTGTATCACACCGCCTTTGCTGACAAGTACCGGTGGTGTTTCCATCACTTGTTCCAGGATGCGGCAAAGGATGCCCGGGCAGTGGTCCAGCTTTTCACTGAGTTGTTTTAAGTAAGGATGATCTGTCTGCGCCAGCAGTTGCTTAACGCCCTCCACCTGTTGCAGTGCTTTGGCCAGGGTCATTACTTCCCGCGGATTGATCTTCCGCAGCGGTATTTTGGATACAAGGCGTTCCAGGTCACCGGTCTGTCTGAGATGGGCCAGCAGGTCCCTGGAGAGGTCTGACTGTTTAATAAAGTATTCGGTTACATCCAGTCGCTCGTTGATCTGGTTGATGTCCCGCAGGGGAAGTATCAGCCAGCGTTTCAGCAGCCTTGCGCCCATAGGCGTTACGGTGCTGTCGAGGGTAGCCAGCAGGGTATTGCCGTTTTCTACACTGCTGCCCAGCAGTTCCAGGTTACGGATAGTGAAGCGGTCCATCCAGAGGAAGTCGTCCTGTTCTATCCGTTGAATGCCGGTAATGTGCTGCAGATGCGGATGTTCGGTATCGCGCAGGTAATGCAGGGCAGCGCCGGCGGCAATGATGGCGTCTGAAAGACTTTCTACGCCAAACCCTTTGAGGCTGTGTGTTTCAAACTGTTTGAGCAGGATTTCCTGTGCGTAGTTTGTCGTGAAGATCCACTCTTCCAGTGTATATGTATAAAATTTGGAACCGAATTGTTCCTTAAAATGTTTCTGCTGCTGACGGGCGAAGATGACTTCCGCGGGTTTGAAGCTCTGGAGGAGTTTATCCACATATTCCAGGCTGCCCTGGGCAACGAAGAACTCTCCTGTGGAGATATCGAGGAAGGAGACCCCTGTCTGGTCTTTACCAAAATGGACCGCCGCCAGGAAGTTGTTGCTGGCGTTTTCGAGGATCTTGTCGTTGACGGCCACACCCGGCGTTACCATTTCGGTCACCCCGCGTTTAACAATACCTTTTGCTACTTTTGGATCTTCCAGCTGGTCGCACACGGCCACACGGTAGCCCGCTTTCACCAGCTTATGGAGATAGGTATCCAGGGAATGATGTGGAAAACCTGCCAGGTCCTGCTGGGATGCAGAACCATTTGCTCTTTTGGTGAGCACTATACCTAATACTTTGGATGCAATGATCGCATCCTCATTAAAAGTTTCATAAAAATCTCCCACACGGAACAGCAGCACGGCGTCCGGGTAACGGGCTTTAATAGCCTTATGCTGTTGCATGAGAGGGGTTTCTACTGATTTGCTTTTTGCCATTCGGCAAATATATAATAATGTCGGGACGTGCTGAAGGGCAGATGTGCACATACCGGTACACTGTTCATTTTATCGTACTTTTGCAAAATGCGAAAATTAAGCATGGATGAACTTGGCCGCAAAACGGTGGACCAGTTCAAGGCGGCAGATAAAACTCCTTTGGTGCTGGTACTGGACAATGTGCGCAGCATGCATAATGTAGGATCGGTATTCCGTACGGCAGATGGTTTCCTGTTACAGGGCATCGTTTTATGTGGCTATACCCCCGTTCCCCCTCACCGCGATATTCAGAAAACAGCGCTGGGCGCAACAGAAACTGTAGAATGGCAGTACTTTTCCACGACGGTGGAAGCGGTAACGGCGCTCCGGGAAGCAGGGTATACTATTATGGCGATAGAGCAGGCGGAGAACAGTGTGATGCTCGATACTTTTGAGCCGGCAGCCGGTAAGCCACTGGCGCTGGTATTCGGTAACGAGGTGACAGGTGTGGACGCTGATGTGATGAAACTGGTGGATGGCTGTATCGAAATACCGCAGTCCGGCATGAAACATTCCTTAAATATCTCTGTGAGCACTGGTATTGTGGTTTGGGATATATTTGCAAAACTGAAAAAACAGGCACAATGATCGTAACGGTTAATAAATACCTCTCGCTGGTAAAATTCAGCCACACCATATTCGCGATGCCTTTCGCATTCACAGGCTTTTTTATCGCTACCACCAAAACAGATCACTCTTTCAGCTGGCAGTCCTTCCTGCTGGTAGTGTTGTGTATGGTATTTGCCCGTAGTGCGGCGATGGCGTTTAACCGTTACCTGGATGCGGATATTGACCGGAAGAACCCCCGTACAGTGAACAGGGAGATCCCCCGGGGAGTGATCACAGAAAAGAACGCGCTGACCTTTGTCGTTGTGAACTGCCTGTTGTTCATCGGCTGCACCTGGTTTATCAACTTATTATGTTTTATCCTGTCGCCGGTAGCCTTGCTGGTGGTGCTGGGATATAGCTATACCAAGCGTTTCACGGCCCTGTGTCATATGGTGCTGGGACTGGGTTTATCTCTGGCGCCGGTAGGTGCTTACCTGGCGGTGACAGGCCAGTTCGCGGTATTGCCTGTATTGTTATCCTGCCTGGTATTGTGCTGGGTGGCCGGTTTCGATATTATTTATTCTTTACAGGATGAAGATTTCGACCGTTCCCTCTCCCTGAACTCAATTCCCACCTGGCTGGGAAAGGCAGGGGCACTGCACTTCTCCGAGGGCCTGCATATGGTGGCGGGCATACTGGCGATCATTATCGGTCTGTATGGTGGCTTCCACTGGTTATATGCAATAGGCGCAGTGATATTTATTATCATGCTGATCTCCCAGCATCTGCTGGTAAAACCCAATGATCTGAGCCGTGTCAACATCGCCTTCATGACAACAAATGGTATTGCCAGCGTGGTATTTGCCGTATTCGCCATCGCCGATATGTTCATCATCGGTTAATTTATTCATATGGCGCGCATCCTTGCAATAGACTACGGAAAAAAGAGAACAGGGCTGGCAGTAACAGACCCGCTGCAGATGATTGCCACCGGGCTAACCACTGTGGCCACTCACGACCTGATTCCTTATCTCAAGAAGTATCTGGCCCAGGAATCAGTAGAACTGATATTGATAGGGGAGCCAAAGAACCTCGATGGAGAAGCTACTGATGCTACCGCCCTCGTAACGGAATGTGTGCGCATCCTCCAGAAGAATTTTCCCCAGATCCCGGTGAAGAAAGTGGACGAACGCTTTACGTCTAAACTGGCCTTCCGGTCGATGGTAGACAGCGGCCTCAAAAAGAAGGACCGGCAGAATAAGGGCCTGGTGGACGAGATCAGTGCCACGATCATCCTCCAGGAATATCTGCAATATAAATAATTGACTATTCGGGACTTAGGTGTGTTGTAGTGGTGTTACCGCTACATTTGAATTCCTGATCCCTATTTCCCGATTGATACTTACCTTTGCATTTTTGAAAATTTTTTTAAAATGATTCTACCTATAGTTGCTTACGGTCATCCGGTATTACGGAAAATGTGTGAAGATATTACTCCTGATTACCCTCAGTTAGAGCAACTTATTGCTAATATGTGGGAAACCATGTACGCTTCTAATGGCGTAGGGCTGGCAGCACCACAGATCAACAGGCCGATCCGTCTTTTTGTAGTAGATAGTGAGCAGATCATTAATAACCTGGAAGAGGATGAGAAGAACGAATATCCTGGTGATAATGGTGTGAAAGAAGTATTTATCAATGCACATATTGTAAGCACCGGCGGTGAGGAATGGCCTTACAACGAAGGATGCCTGAGCATTCCGAAGATCCGTGAGGACGTTTACCGTCCGGAGACTGTAACTATCCGTTACGTAAATGAGAAATTCCAGCCACAGGAAAAGACTTTCACAGGCGTGACTGCCCGCGTAATATTTCATGAGTACGACCATATTGATGGTAAACTGTTCATTGATTACCTGAAGCCATTAAAGAGAAGAATGCTGAAAGGCAAACTGGAAGATATCACAAAGGGTAAGATCAGTGTTGATTACAAAATGATATTTCACAAATAAAATAAGTGAAAATTTTGTAATGTTAAAAATCCCTATTACTTTAGTGCCTGCAAACTAATACAATACATTGGGAGCAGCAGTCACATATACAGAATCCGAATTAGTACTTGGCCTGAAGGCGAGGAACGAAAAACATTTCGGGTACTTATATGATCATTATTCACCGGCATTATACGGTATTGCCCTTAAAGTGGTCAATGACGAAACAATTGCGGGTGATGTGCTGCAGGAAATCTTTCTCAAGATCTGGCGCAGCATTGAGCGCTATGATTCCGACAAAGGCCGCCTTTTCACCTGGATGGTGAACATTGCGCGGAATACAGCCATTGATACTCTTCGCTCAAAGGCCCATAAAATGGGGCAGAAAGCTAGTGAATTAGGGAGCAACGGACTTGCGTCAGATCAGTTGGCCATCCATCCTTCTGTAGACCATCTTGGTCTGGTAAAAGTAGTGGAACAGCTGAGCAGGGAACAACGTGTTATTATAGACCTGGCTTATTATAAAGGGTGTACGCAGGAAGAAATTGCGAAGATACTGGATATCCCTTTGGGAACAGTGAAGACCAGGATGCGTAATGCGATCATACAATTGCGGAATATTTTAAAACAGATGTAAGCAAGTGGATGTTCAACGTTACATATCGTCCGGTTTAATTGAGAACCATATCACGGGGTTACTTTCAGAATCAGAATCACGTGAGGCGCTCGGCGCCATTCAGCAATATCCTGAAGTGAAAGCGCTTGCAGATGCTATACAGGTGGATATGGAGCGCTATATACAGTTATGGGCTGCCAAGCCGCCAGCTGGCATCAAGCGCCAGTTAATGGACCGCCTGCATAAAAACGAAGTGGAAGACCCCATTACCGCGGTACCTGAAGCCTTCTCAGCAGCCACTAACGACGATACATTTTCAGAAGATACAGGATCAGGTCTGGGACTTAATTTATCCCAGCTCCAGATCTGGCAATACAGCGCTGCCGCAGCCATTGTGCTGCTACTGGGCAGTGTGGTGATGAACATCGTTTCGTACAGCAGCTCCGGTAATTATAAACAGCAACTTTCTTCCCTGCAGGCAGAGCAATCTTCCCTACAGGCAGAGAGAGACGCCCTGAAGGAACAGCTGGAGTTCGCGCAAAAGGAGAACGGTGTTATGAAAGACCCTTCCTTCAAATGGATACGTATGCCAGGCGTTGGTAAACATACCGGCGTAGTAGCTACGATCTGCTGGAACCCGCAATCGAAAGAAACATTTATTCTCGCGCAGGCATTACCCGAACCCCCTGCCGATAAACAATACCAGCTGTGGGCCATCGTAAATGGTAAACCGATCGATGCCGGCGTATTTGAGCTGGGCAGTAAAGCCCATACCGTACAGAAAGTAAAGGCGGTGGATAATGCCCAGGTTTTTGCCGTGACGCTCGAAAAGAAAGGTGGTAGCCCCTCACCAACGTTGGAACAAATGTTTGTAGCCGGAAAAGTAGCTGGCTGATGTCCCTTTTTTTACCCTTCCTCACACTAGATCGCTCATTATCAATTATTCCGTAATAATTGCTATCTTTCCTTTAATATTGCATTCCCATTAACCATCTATCAGGACTTATTAGGATTGTAACAACAAGTTGTACCGGTAACAGTTCCAATCAATACTGTAGCACCTGCAGCTAAATTATCGAGCACACTGAAAAGTATTTTTAACAAAATTTTTAACTGTTTTGGAATCCGCGTTTACATATACGGAATCTGAGCTGGTGCAGGGGCTTAAGGCCAAAGACCAGAAGGTATTCGGCTACCTTTATGACCGTTATTCCCCCGCTTTGTACGGCGTAGCGCTGAAGGTGCTCAACGACGAAAGTAATGCGAATGATGTGCTGCAGGAAGTATTTCTCAAAATATGGCGAAACATAGACAGGTACGACGAAAGCAAAGGACGTCTGTTTACCTGGATGCTCAATATTACCCGCAATTCCGCAATTGATACACTCCGTTCCAAGGCACATAAAATGGATCAGAAAATCCAAGACATTGGAGATGACGTACATTTATATACAGGTAATTTAACTGTACTCCCATCCGTTGACCATCTTGGACTTTCAAAAGTTCTTGAAAAATTAACCAAGGAACAACGAATCATCATTGACTTAGCGTACTATAAAGGATGCACCCAGGAAGAGATATCCAAGGTGCTGGAGATTCCGTTGGGTACAGTGAAAACAAGAATGAGGAACGCTATAATTCAATTAAGGAACTTGTTAAAATTAGTATAAGAGTGGACGCATCACGTTTCATATCGTCCGGGTTGATAGAAGCTTATGTAAGTGGACTGGCTACCTCCAACGAAATTCAGGAGCTGGAACGCGGCATGAGACAATATCCGGAAGTAGCAGCTGCAGTAGATGACTGCCAGTTGGATATGGAACAGTATGTTACCCTGCAGTCCAAAACACCACCACCCGACCTCAAACAACGTATCTTCCATATTATTATTAACGAAGAGGCAGCCCGTGAAAGCGGCAGCCTGGAACAACCGGTGACCGATGAATTTCCCGAAACAAAAACATATGTAAGCAGCGCCTGGCGCTGGATAGCAGCTGCCGCGATTGTATTATTGCTGGGCAGCCTGTGGTTTAACTATGTATTCTCAGGGCAAGTCGATGATTATAAAGGCCGTTACGAAGCATCGCTCTCCACACAGCATTCACTGGCTTCAGAGTCCAATGGCTACAAGAGCCGCATCGAGCACATGGAGCATGCTATTGATCTCATGAAGAACCCCGCTATGAAGGCTGTAAAGATGCCCGGCACTAAACCTTTCCCCTCTGCATTGGCCACCGTTTACTGGAACCAGCAGTCAAAGGAAGTGTTCATCATGGTGAACAATCTACCGGAACCTGCTGCCGACAAACAATATCAGCTCTGGGCCATCGTCAATGGTAAGCCGGTTGATATGGGGGTATTTGAAATGAACAATCCGCATGAGCTCCTGCAACAAATGAAGTCTATAGATAACGCTGAAATGTTTGCCATTACTCTTGAGAAGAAAGGCGGAAGCGCCGTTCCTACCATGGATCAGATGTATGTGGCAGGAAAAGCCAGCTGAAACGCGTAAAATATATAATTTCGCAGGATGCGAAAACTCTGGTTCTATACTATCACACTGTTTTTCTTTCAGCAAACCTACGCGCAGGATACCGCCAGATATAAAGGGATGACCATTAACCTGGATGAAGTGATCGTTGAGGCCAAACGTATTGGCTTTGATGTCAACAGCTTCATTAAAAGAGTGGAAGACGATACCACCTTTTACCGCGCGTTCAAAAACCTGCGCCTGCTGGGATATACTGCTGACAATGATATCCGCATTTACAACAAGCAAAACGAAGTACAGGCTTCTCTCAAAAGTCAGACACTGCAAACCATGGAAGGCAGATGCCGCAGCATGAAAGTGCTCAGCCAGGACGTTACCGGTGATTTCTATGATAAGAAAGGCCAGTACAATTATTACACAGCTGAATTGTACGGTAACCTTTTTTTCACCCAGGGCACCGTATGTGTGGATGCCAGTGGCGAAGAGCCGGAAAGAGCGAAAGGTAGTATGGCCAGACATAAGAACCAGCTGAAACAGCTGATCTTTAATCCGGGAAAGCCTGTGAGAGGTGTACCTATCGTAGGAGGGAAAGTGGCTATTTTTGACCCGGAAGTAATGAGGTTGTACAATTTCTCCATTACGTCTGAAAGTTATGCCAACGTGCCTTGTTATGTATTTACGGCAAAGGCCAGGCCCAACCTCAATAGCCTGGACAGGGGAGACGTGGTGATCAATGAACTGATCACTTATTTTAATAAGGATAATTTCGAGATCGTAGGCCGCATTTATTCCCTCTCGTATAAAACAATGGTCTTCGATTTCAACGTAAAGATGAATGTCCAGATGACCAAACAACAGGGCCTGCTCATACCGGCACTGGTTACTTACGACGGCACCTGGGATGTACCCTTCAAGAAGCGGGAGACGGCAAAGTTTATCGCGAAGTTCCACAGCTTTACCGAATAAACAGTACAGAAAATTTATCAGCAAATAGCTATAAAAAAAGAGAGGCTGCCAATCGACAGCCTCTCTTTTTTATGTTAATTATTTAGTAGATCACTGTTACAGACCCCGTCTTCTTTACCTTTTCTCCTGTTGCTACTATCTTATAATCCATCACCCACACATATGTTCCGACCGGTACCCTTCCTTTGTCCCAGGTGCCTTTCCATCCGACGCCGGGGTCTGTTGTGTAGTAGATCCTTTGTCCCCACCTGTTGAAAAGCACCAGCTCAAAGTCAGAAATAGCACACCTGAATTTCGGTCGGAAGTAATCGTTCAGTCCATCCGCATTCGGAGTAAAAGCTGTCGGCAAATACACCTGGCAGCCACATTCCTGGAAGGTAATATCCACCTCGTCTATTGACTGCCCGCAAGTGTTCGTTGCTACAATGGCATAATGCCCTGCCTGTGTGACCGGGAATAGTGGAAGTGAAGAACTGTCCTGCCATTTATATTGCATACCTGCGCCGTCCGGATGAAGGTTGTACACCTCGCCTATACATAGCAGCGTATCTGGTCCTAAATTAGTTCGCAACGTATCCTCAAACTGTACGTGGATGGTGTCGCTATCAATACAACGTCCTACTTTCGCCTCTACCCAGTAGTAACCTGTTTCCCGTACATAGTAGGTGGCCTGTTTGGAAGTATCCTGCCAGCGGTAGGACGCAGTTCCGAAGTCGGCTTTTAATACCAGCGTTTCACCTTTACATACCACTGTGTCATTACCAAGATTAAGATTCTCTTCCGGTTTGAAACGGATCAGGATCGTATCGAGGACCTCGCAGGTATTGTTGATATTCACAAAGACCCAAAGGTCCCATCGACTTCGGATGGTCGTCGTCGGCGTCGTGGCTCTGTTACTCCAGCGGTAGGCGGTAGCTCCCGGTGTGGTTGCATCGAGTGTGATTGATTCCCCCGGACATAAGATCGTGTCTTTTCCCAATGAGAACGGATGTTCCTGACCCGCAAATGCGATGTAGATCGTATCACGGTACAGACCACAACCTTTTGCGTCAGCGGTCACAATGTATTGAGTGGAAGGCATTGCCACATCGCTGTGCACAATGATGTTTGGTGTAGTATCGCCGGTGCTCCAGAGATAAGTACAGTTCTGGGCGGTAGCGTCCAGTTCCAGGGTTTCACCTATACAGAGTATCAGGCTGCTGTCGCCCAGGTCAAGTTCCGGCACAGGTGTATAGAACACGTTCACAGAGTCCGGCACCAGACAGCCATTGATCTTCACCTTATAGGTCCCCATGGTATCTACCAGGATACTCTGGTTAGTAGATCCGTCCTGCCACTCATAAGTCGCTCCGGGCACGGTGGGCGCCGTGAGGGTAATGGTAGTACTGTCGCAGATGGTCTGGTCTGTAGGGCCAAAGTCATAAATGACAGGAGCTACTATTGTCAGGTTGGTAGTAGAGATCTCCTGAACGCCGTTTCTGAAGGCGATCAGTTGTACCGTATAGGTGGCAACAGTATTGTAAAGGTGTGCGCCTTTTATTCTCCGGGAAGTATCCGCAGAACCTGAAGCAGGATCACCAAAGTACCAATGAACGGAATCAATCCCTGCAAGGTCCGCTGGAGCAATTTCGAATCTAACACTATCATTCTGGCAGGTTGTTGAATACGTAAATTGTGTCTGTGCCTGGGCGTTATATGCACCCAGCATGGTTATTAAAACCGCGATTAATAGATATAGGCTTCTCATGGAGGGACATGGGTAAGTTGCTAAATTAAACGAAAAAGTGATATGTTTTTATTTTTTAATGAGATTTAATCTTCCAGTGGCCTGGCACTTACATATCTCCTCCATTTCTCCAGAACGGCCTTAAAGTCCTCAGGTAAAGGACTTTCAAAATGCATAGGTTTCCTTGTACGCGGGTGTATGAAGCCCAGTGTTTTTGCGTGCAGGGCATGACGTGGCATAATTTCGAAGCAGTTTTCCACAAACTGCTTGTATTTGGCAAAGATCGTCCCCTTCAGAATGCGGTTACCACCATAAGTATCGTCATTGAAGAGGGAGTGCCCTATATGTTGCATGTGCACCCTGATCTGGTGTGTACGTCCTGTTTCCAGGCGGCATTCAATGAGTGTCACATAGTTATAGCGTTCCAGCACCTTGTAATGTGTGATGGCTTCCTTGCCATATTCTCCATCCGGATAGGCATCCATGATCTTGCGGAAGCGCTGGTGGCGTCCTACATGCGCTTCAACAGTACCTTCATCCTCCTCAAAATCGCCCCATACGAGGGCCATATAACGACGTTGAACGGTATGATCGAAGAACTGTTTGGCGAGGTCATTCATGGCTTTATCTGACTTGGCAACAACGAGTAATCCACTGGTATTCTTGTCAATACGGTGAACGAGTCCAAAGCGCGGAATTGCAGGTTCAGGTACCGGTGTCGTAGTACGGTCGCCCAGGTACCAGGCCAGTCCGTTCACCAGGGTACCGGTATAATTCCCACAACCGGGATGGACTACCATGCCTGGTAACTTATTGATTACCATTAAATCTTCATCCTCATAAACGATGTCGAGCGGGATCTCTTCAGGGATCACTTCCGTATTCTCAGGGTTCTTATTAGAGAAAACCACGATACGGTCATGTGCCTTTACTTTATAGTTGGATTTCACTGGTTTATCGTTAACGATGACCATGCCATTGTCGCAGGCCTGCTGGATTTTGTTACGGGTAGCCCCTTCCACCCGGTTCATCAGGAACTTGTCCACCCGAAGTGGTTCTTGTCCTTTGTCCGCTACAATGTTGACCCGTTCGTACAGCTCCTCGCTGCCTTCGCCGTTTTCCAGTTCATCGTCAAGTTCAATCAGTTCTTCCGCCATGAGGATTCAAAATTTTTGCAAAGGTAAGGATTGCATGGCGCATGTCCACGGTTTGTGGCAAGGATATGGGGAACAGGTCGGAACGTCACCGGTCGGACGCAAGCGGTGACGAACTAATTCCGTACTTTTGTGCCTGCAATATGAACAAGAAGATCCACACGAACGACCTGGGAATCATTGATTATCAGAAGGCCTGGGATTATCAGGAGCAGCTGTTACAGGAGAATGTACGTATAAAGCAGGCATTGGCAAAAGGAGAAATCCCGGCCGGCCAGGCAAAGGAGACGACCCATTACCTGTTATTCTGCGGGCATCCGCACATTTACACGCTGGGCAAGAGCGGTCATATGGAGAACCTGTTGCTGGATGACCATCAGTTGCAGGATAAAGGCATCAGCTTTGCAAATACAAACCGGGGAGGCGACATTACCTATCATGGTCCCGGGCAGGTAGTAGGATATCCTATATTGGACCTGGAGCATTTCTTTACTGATATTGGCAAATACCTGCGTTTCCTGGAGGAAGTGATCATCCGTACGCTGGCGGATTACGGCATTAAAGGCGACCGTTCACCAGGTGAGACCGGGGTGTGGCTGGACCCTCAGGACCCTGCCCGCGCCCGTAAGATCTGTGCCATGGGGGTGCGCTGCAGTCGCTGGGTAACTATGCACGGCTTTGCGCTGAATGTAAATACCGATCTGAACTATTTTGGCAATATTGTTCCCTGTGGCATTTCTGATAAGAAGGTTGCCTCCTTGCATGAAGAGCTGGGGCGGGAAGTATCAGAAGCTGAAATAAAGGCTAAAATAAGTAAATACTTTGCGGAAGTATTTGAGGCAGAGATGGTTATGGATTGAGTCCAAAGAGCTGCGTAAAAGCCAGGTGCGGGCACTTAGTGTACATAAAGCGTCTTCCATACGTACCCGATAAAACGGGGGCTGACCAAAAGTCATCTAAAGGCATTCATAATGTAGAGTGGGACTTCAATAGGTGCCGAATAAAACGGGCTGATCAAAAGACATTTAAAGGCTTACATGTAAAGTATCAACTTCCGCACAATAAATAAATAAAACGGGGCTGACCATTATCTGTGGTCAGCCCCGTTTGTATAAAAAGATGTTAATGAATACGTTATTGGTGGATTGGCAATTTAATTCCTGTAGTTCAGCGGAATGAACAGGTTCCACTTCTCATAAGGTTTACCATCCTGATAGATCTCAAAATTGAACCAGCCTGCATGCAGGAAAATAGCCTTTTCCAGTATCAGGAATGGTTCTTTCACTTCCCCGATCTCAAACAGGAAGGACCCGTCGGGTTCAAAGAATTTAACACTGTATTTCTTAGTCGGGGCGTCCGGCAGTTTTATGTTCACATTCCCATCGGCGGTGGTATAAACATAGTTGGACGGATGCCATACTATTTTTTCCTCTTTAGGAACCCCATTTTTCTCTTTTCCCGTTCCGTTGGATGTAGTATTTACACCAGCCTCTTTAGCGGCTGCAATCGCCTCTTTTACATCAGCCAGCTGCAGTTTTTTACTGCCGTCTATCGTGCTGTCCGGAACAGCCAGTACGATCTTTGAATAGAGGTAGCGTCCGTTGTTAAACTGAACGAACAGGCGGTAGTAGTTGGAACCGGGTAAAGGCCTACCATCCTGGTAGCTCAGTCTGAGCTCGTTCGGATTGTTGATAAGACCAATCGTACTGAAGTTCAGCACACTATCCAGTGAGCGTTGTACCCCGATATATTTTACATCTCTGAACCCTGACAGCACATCGAGCTGGATCTTGCCTGTCTTGATCAGCGCAGAGAAGTCTGGAAATACTGGCGGTGTTGTGGTAGTCTGTGCCTTAACTGAAAATCCTGACGTTATAAAGACTAAAAATACTGCGAATAGAATAGTACGCGACAACTGCTTCATAGATGCTAATTCCTGTAACCATACTGCCCAATGCTTTCAGTTTTCACAAAAAAAACACTGGTTTTCCTCTTAAGTTGGCAAAAATAATGAATAGACGATTGAAAATAGTGAACGGCGTAAATATAAACAAATCTGCCATATGGAGATAGTTTCACAGGAGACCATTAACAAGCTTTTAAGAATAGAAGGACGAGTCCGGAAGGTTTCCTCAGCCATCCTATTCTTCAGCAGCAGGAACGTCTAAGCTGCGTGACAGACCGCCTCCCTGGTTCATTACATATATCCCGTTGAACGGTGCCGATCTTGGAACGCGAAAGAGGTAGAATTTCCTTTCCGGCGTGTGGAAAGGATCGAACGGATTCCTTACAACCATAAAAGGGATGGTAAGCTGGCAATTTTTGGTGAAAACATTCCCAATGATGGTTTGCACATCTACATCCACCCAGCGGTTGAGATCATGTACGTCTGGAGTCCTGTTGTCTGTTATAATAGCTACCAGCCAGTTGTCTTTGAAGTTTAAGGATGGGGGAGTGCTATCTGCCGGAATAGGGGGCCTCATAAAGTACTTATCAAACTCCTCTTTGGTATTAAACGATTCAATATTCAACAGCAGATTAAGATTCACTTCAGGTTTCAGCTGATATCCCTTTACAGTATCCAGCGCAAAATCATGTTTGCTGGTGTCTTTACATACGATGGGAGTTCTGGTCTTTTGCTTTTTGGGCTGATCGGAATTGCATGCACACAAACAGCATGCGAACAGTAATAAAGGGAAAAATGCTAAAAGAGATTTGCCTGATACAAATGGTTTCATAGGTTGGGATTGTAGTTGTTTATTGTTTATCGTTTATTGTTATCGTGATTACTCAGCACAAGATTGGTCGCATACTGATATCAGATCACTGAACCGGTTGGAGGATTCCCCTGCAAACCTCCCGTATGGATGAGCAGCACATCACTACCTGCCGGGTACCTACCATCCATCACATCCTGCCTGAAGCCCATCAATAATTTCCCGGTATACACAATATCCAGCGGGATGTGTGTCTCTTCATAAAACAGCCGGATAAATTCCCTCAATGTGGGCGACACCTTTGCATATCCTCCTCCATGATGCTCATGCAGCAATTGCCAATGGGGCAGGGGAGAGGGCGCTAATAATGATAGTATCTCCTCTTCCAGGTAAGCAGCACCTTTGAGGACGACATAACCACGTATTTCCTGATGAAGAGCAGCGCTGTTGATAAGCCCTGCCAAAGTAGTACCAGTACCTACAGCACACGCGATATGTGTAAAGGATGTATCATTCACCAAAGAAAGTATTTCCTCACAACCTTTTGCTCCCAGGGCATTATTACCACCTTCTGGTACTATGTAAGCATCGGGATAAAGCGCGTTCCAGTCCGTCTCATTTTTAAGGCGGTAGGCCTCCCTGCTAATGAAGTGTAACTCCATTCCTTTTAATGAAGCCTCCTGCAATGTATGACTTAAAACTGAAGGTCGTTCCCCTCTGATAACACCGGTACAAGCAATACCTGCAAGCCTGCATGCAGCCGCAGTAGCAGCAATATGATTGGAGTAGGCACCACCGAAAGTGAGTATCCTTGTTTTTCCCTGAGCAAAGGCCGCCTCAAGATTATAACGCAGTTTAAACCATTTATTCCCCGATACGTCCGGATGCAACAAATCCAAGCGTAGCACAGATGCCTTTATGTTGTCAGGCAACCATGAAGGAGAGATGGTTTGAAGAGTAATGTTGTTATAATCGAGTTGTATGTTCATTTAGTGTAAAGGCAAGAAAAACAAAGTAAAGAACGGAACAAATAACAAAGAAAAAATAAGGATAACAAAAACAAAAGAACAAAGGCGCAAAGGAATGAATTAACAATAAGATGAGGCCCTGACATATAAGGACAACAACATAAACCAGGCAACCTTACCTCCAATAGCAACCCCGAAGGAGAACGGTTTCAGGAGGAGATGGCGGGCCTTCGGCTCTTTGACGCACGCTTGATGAAGTTCATAGAGATCTAACAGCTCGTACGCCTGACAGCGCTCAATAGCATTCCAACCAAAGAGGCGCCGACCGCCATCCCTTCCTGAAACCGCTTGTATCTTCCGCAAAATACCAACACACTCAAAACAACAAAACATTGCAGCATAACATCGTCACTGCCCTATATAAAAGACCTCCGCCGCATTTAATTTCTCCCTATCCCTATATATCCCCGCATCCAGCCACGCACCAGTCCCCACATTAAAATACTGCACCTTAATCTTATGCAACCCTTTCCGCAGAGGTAAGAACCCGCTCCTGTCCTGCAAATCATGCTGACCATCATTATCCACAACAAGCTGATCATCCACATAAAACACCGCCCCATCATCACTATTCAAATGAAACTCATATAAATCATCCGCAGGTACTTTCACATACCCGCTAAATGTAACCCCGCCATTTTTAAGCGCCAAAGGACGAATATCTATCGCAGGTAATACACCAGCACTATCACCAGAAACCGGCAACTGTCGTGCATTATCAAAACTGTTATTAACAAGAGAGAACCGCACACCTTTCTTCCCCGGATTTACAGCCAACGCAGGAAGATAAGGCTTGCGCACGTAAGTAGCGCTATACAAAGGACTGATACGCCCTGAAGGTAAAACTACGATGCACTGCACAAGTGCACTACCATTTGCAGGAACAGCAAGTACAAATGGCTGTGTATAAGGCTTGCTCTGTTTGCCCGGCTGACTCCCATCAGTAGTATAATAAATGAAACTACCCTTCACCGGCGGCTTCAAAGTTACCGTCACAGTAGGAGTTGTTACGACTTTACTCTCTAATCCTACCGGCTCCGGAATACGGAAGTTAACCCCGGCATTATTTAGTCGCGCCAGCTCTAACGGTAGCTTCCGCATAAAGCGAAGGTAGTTCTTCTTTCCTGGCTGCGACCATGCAATTTCCGACAAAGCTAATGCCCGCGGCCACACCATGTAGTCCAGCATCTGTTGATCGGGAATGAACTCTGTCCAGATATTTCCCTGTACGCCTTTAATATATTGCCTTTCAGCAGGAGTGAGTGAGCCCGGTAAAGGCTCGTAGTTGTAGACAGTTTTGAGCGGAAGATACGCCGCAGCGTTGAGTGGCTCGGTAGCAGGTTGCCCCTGTGTATAATCGAAGTAGAGATAGGTATTCGGCGTCATGATAACATCATGATTTTGCTTAGCCGCAGCAATACCACCTTCTTCACCACGCCAGCTCATGACCGTCGCATTCGGCGCAAGACCACCTTCCAGTATCTCATCCCAGCCAATGATACTCCTGCCTTTGCTATTTACAAATTTCTCCATGCGATTGATGAAATAACTCTGCAATGCATGTTCATCTTTCAATCCAAGTTTCTTAATAAGCTGCTGCACTTCGGCAGATTCTTTCCAGCGGTCTTTCAGACATTCATCACCGCCGATGTGAATGTATTGCGAAGGAAAAAGATCCATTACTTCTGTCAGTACATCCTGCAGGAAAGTGAACACTGAGTCATTCGCAGGATTTAACACATCTTTGGAAATACCCCAGGTAGTGCGCACTTCATAAGGACCGCCGGTATTACCAAATTGCGGATAGGCCGCCAGTACCGCCTGTGAATGCCCCGGCATTTCTATTTCAGGAATGATAGTAATATTCCTTTCAGCTGCATATTTCACAATGTCGCGTACTTCATCCTGCGTGTAATAACCACCATAACGCTTACCATCATAAGTAGTACTGCGGCGATGATGCCCTACGATCGTTTCCTTTCTGACAGCGGCAATTTCCTGCAGGCGCGGATATTTTTTTATCTCGATACGCCAGCCCTGGTCTTCAGTCAGGTGCCAGTGAAAGCGGTTGAATTTATACAGCATCAGCATATCGATGAACTGTTTAACAGCAGCAGGAGGGAAGAAGTGACGTCCCACATCCAGCATCATACCACGATAGGCAAAACGTGGATAGTCCTGGATCTTAACACCAGGTAGGTGGATAGCAGCATGTTGATCAAAAGCATATGACTGCCGCAATTTTACGGAATCCTGTGTCTTGTTGCGGGAAGGATATGATGCAATCAGCTTATTCAATGGAAATAGCTGCAGCAAGGTCTGTAAGCCATACAACAATCCATTGGCATCACCCTGCAGGTACACGCGACCGGTATTCACTTCCAATATATAGCCATCTGGTTTGCCAGTGCTAGCTTCCACCAGTACGATCATAGGATGAGCAGCCGCCGCGGGCTTCCGGGAATACCCGCTTGCAGGCAGTTTAAAATTATAATTGCGTTGCAGGAAATCATTCAGGAAACCAGCTACTTTGCCGGCAGCCTGGCTGCTGTAATGTATTTCCGCTCTTTCGTTCAGCACAAAACTTCCGGGCATGGAATGCAGCAGCACGGGCTCAGGAATGATAGTGATATCGCCTGTTTTCAGCTGTGCCATTCCATTAAGGAAGCAGAGTGCTGCGAGAGTTGACAAGAATAATTTCTTCATATGCATAGTCTTAGTATGATTGATCCTTATTCATTCGTCAGAAATCCACCTTTTCCCCGATACAATTTTACCGGGCCTTCCAGTTCTACCGCCAGTACGGTCATGTATTTATCCTGCACGGCAGCAGGAACGTCAATGTACACCAGTCCGGGTACTGTACTCCAGGATATTTTACCCACAATCTTGTGTGTAAGTGCCTGCCCGTTACCCACTACGCTGATCTTTTTAATGTTATTGATCAGCCCTTTAACCATTACCTGGCCGCTTACATTGCCGGACAGGAAGAGATATAAGGTAGTAGAATCTTTTGATAAAGTGGTAGGCCCGTAGAAATGTCCTGCCGGAATACCCGCCACAGTATTGAAGACGGCAGGGGCATGTTTTTTATTCCAGGCGCCCAGTTCTTTCAATACCGTCAACTGCTCTGCAGGAATTGTTCCATCTTCTGCCGGACCGATATCCAGCAGCATATTGCCGCCATTGCTGATAGCGTCTGCAAAGATGGTAATGACTTCATAGGGCGTCTTGTAATTGGTATCGTCGGGATGGTAGCCCCAGTTGTTGTTGATGGTCATACAAAGCTCCCACCATTTGAAGTTCGGCCTGGAAACAGGGAAGTTCTGTTCGGGGGTATCGTAGTCGCCATAACCCTGCAGGCGGCCATTGATGATGGTGTTGGGATTATGGTCTGTGAGCATTTTCCTTATTTTTACGGCTTCCCATTCTTCCGCACTATGCTCCCAGTCGCCATCAAACCACCACAGATCGGGATTATACTGCTGCATTACTTCTTTTAGTTGTCCCTGGTAGTAATGGAGGAAGCGCTGCCAGCGGGCAGGGTCATTTTTAGCATTATAGCGGCTGCTATCTTTCAGAAACTGTGGATAATCGGGGTAACTCCAGTCGATCAAAGAAAAATAAGCGCCGGATTTAATCCCTTGTTGCCGTAATGCCGTATATAGGGGAGTGAGTACATCGCGTTTGGCGGGAGTGCTGCCTGGCATATCGAGCTTACTGAATTTAGTATCCCATAAGGCTACGCCATCGTGGTGTTTGGTAGTGACAACAGCGTAGCGGGCGCCGGATTCTTTGATCAGGGCAGCCCATTCTTCGGGACGGTAATGTTTGGCTGTAAAGCCTTTCAGCTGCTGCATGTAGTCGGGATAAGCGATCTTTTTGTTGTAAAATGACCATGATTCATCCACCCCAAGTACAGAATAGATACCCCAATGGATGAAAATGCCCAGTTTTGCGTCGGCAAACCACTGCATTTTGTCCTGAATAGCTGCTGGCTGAATGTGTTGCTGGGCCTTGGTGGACTGGAATAGTGAAAGTGTCAGAACGGCTGATAGTAAGAATCGTTTCATTAAATGTTTACGAATTAAATAAGTAATAAGCTGGTTTCCCCGATTGGTACGGGATTTGTTATCATGATGGCCCTTTAGGCGTAACAGTATGGTAACAAAAAGAAGGCGTGAAAATAGTTTTAATGATTAAATTTATCGCCAGGAAATTCATCCAATATATGAAAACACAAAAAACAAGTCTATAAATGCAACCAACTTTATTGATCCTTGCTGCAGGAATGGCTAGCCGTTATGGTAGCTTAAAACAGATACAGCAGTTCGGCCCCAGCGGTGAAACAATTGTTGATTACTCCATCTACGATGCTATCCGTGCTGGTTTCGGCAAGATAGTGTTCATTATCCGCAAGGATTTTGAAAAAGAATTCAAAGAGATCTTTGAACCAAAACTGAAGGGACGCGTAGCTACGGATTATGTATACCAGGAAATGGGTGCATATCTGAACGGTTATCCGATGCCGGCTGACCGCGCCAAGCCATGGGGAACAGCGCATGCAGTATTATGTGCGAAAGATGCCATCAAGGAGCCTTTTGCAGTAATCAATGCGGATGATTTCTATGGTCGGGATTCTTTTGAGAAAGCAGCCGCTTTCCTGAAGAATGACGCAAAGCCTGATGTGTACAGCGTGATCGGCTACCAGTTGAGCAAAACTATCAGTGAGCATGGTTCCGTTTCGCGCGGTGTATGTGCTGCTGACGACAAGAGCAACCTGGCTGCCATCAACGAAAGGACCAAGGTTTACAAAGACGGAGCTCAGATCGTGTATGAAGAAGCCGATGGCAGCAAACATGCGATGGCTCCTGAAACGCCGGTTTCTATGAACTTCTGGGGTTTCCATCCGTCAGTATTCGACCTGAGTCAGAACCTCTTCAAAGATTTCTTAAAGAAAGATGGTGACAAGCCGAAATCAGAATTCTTTATTCCTATCGTGGTGGATCACTTCATCAAAAACAAACTGGGCGTGGTAAATGTCATTCCAACCGCCGCTCAGTGGTTTGGCGTAACCTATAAGGAAGATGCTCCGGGCGTACAGGAAAGCCTCTCCGCACTGGTAGAAAGTGGGGAATATCCGGACAACCTCTGGAAATAGGCCTGAAGAATTATAATATTTTTGCTATTTGTGTGGATTTTAACTAAACAAACAGCCTTTCATTTAAATATCTTCAAAAAGTAAGGGTTTGTTTGCGAAATGACTAAATCTTTTGGATTGTATTGTTTTTTAGTTTAACGACCAATACATTTGTAGAAGCAAAATAAAAAAGGTACCTCCATGTGGGTAAATAAAGACAACAATAAGATCAATCACATCGTAGCTCAGCTGAACTGGGCTATCACGCTAGTCGTGGTTGTCGTTGTCATTATTAGCCACCAATATGGAGGATAGGTAATCGTGCACAATCACTAAAAATAACAACGCCTTCCTCCACAAGAGGAAGGCGTTTTTTTACGCCCATAAAAGAAGTATCCAAAATCGATTTCTAATATCTGAATTATGTATAGCTATTACAACGAGAACACCATTCTTTACGTTAACGGGGAGTATAAGAAAGCCACCGCGGCCACTATCGACCTTTATGGTCAGTCTTTGCATTACGGATATGCAGTATTTGAAGGTATCCGTGCTTACAAAACAGCTGATGGAAAAGTGAAGATATTCAAAGCGAAAGAACACTTTGACAGATTCAAACGTTCCTGCGAACTGATTCACATGCCTTATCCGTTCAACAACGATGAGTTGATCGCAGCGTGTTATAAGGTGCTGGAACTGAACAATATGGAAGAGGCGTACATTCGTCCGCTCGCTTTCTGCCCTCCGAACATGACCCTGAAAGCAGCCAGCGAAACACATGTACTGATCTGTGCATGGGAGTGGGGTGCTTATTTAGGTGAAAAACTGCTGCGTGTAATGACCTCATCATACCAGCGTCCAAATCCAAAAGCATTCAAGATCGAATCAAAGACTGCAGGTCTGTATGTAAACTCGATCCTGGCTTCACAGGAAGCAAAGGAAAACGGTTACGACGAAGCGCTGTTGCTGGACATGAACGGCAATGTAGCCGAAGGTCCGGGCGCCAACCTGTTCTTCGAGAAAAATGGTAAGATCTTCACACCGCCGCCAGGCAACATTCTGCCAGGAATTACCCGTGCTACAGTTATTGAACTATGCCATGAACTGGGAATTCCGCTGGAAGAGAAGCTTTTCACAGTAGATGAACTGAAAACTGCTGATTGCGTATTCTATTGCGGTACCGCTGCAGAAGTAGTAGGATGGGATTCTCTTGATGGCCAGGGCTTTGCAAAACCATGGGCTTCATCCCTGGGTAAACTGCTGCAACAGGCCTATAAAGCCAGAGTACTGGAAAAACAATTCGATCGCGCCGCTGTGCCAGTCGCCTAAGCGCCTGAACTCAGTGTACAGATATTCATGAAAACTCGTGCTGATTCAGGTATTTTCCCATATCATGATACCTGGAATGATACATTATTATTCTAAACTGATAGTATTGTGTCTGACTCAATCAGATAGCTACGCAAAGCATCCCGCTTTGTACCACATAAACAAAGCGGGATGCTCTTTATAAACACTTCGTACAGGCTTCCCGTTTCCTCCCGCCAGGTATTTTTAATAAGTTGGAATTTGGATTTTTAGCGGTACGATATCCAGTACCATAGCGGGTTTGGACATAAAACGAAGAGATTTGAATACCGGCTAACCGGGCAGTAATTGGTTTGGAACTTGGCTTTTATCACTGCTATTTTGTACCTACTTTAAATAGCAACCGGAAATATTAACAAACAGATGGAATTAAATAAATATAGCAAGACGCTCACCCAGGACCCTACACAGCCAGCAGCGCAGGCGCAGCTGTATGGAATAGGTTTGACAGAAGAAGACCTGAAAAAAGCACAGGTAGGCGTGGCCAGTATGGGCTACGATGGCAATACCTGCAACATGCACCTCAATGATCTCGCTCAGCAGGTCAAAAAAGGCGTCTGGGCTAATGATCTCGTCGGACTCACTTTCCATACCATCGGCGTCAGCGACGGTATGAGTAATGGTACGCCAGGTATGCGTTATTCGCTGGTCAGCCGCGATCTGATCGCTGATTCCATCGAAACTGTTTGTGGTGCACAATATTATGATGCGCTGATCACTGTACCAGGCTGCGATAAGAACATGCCTGGCTCCCTGATGGCGATGGGCCGTCTGAATCGCCCTTCTATCATGGTATACGGTGGTACAATTGCTCCCGGTAAGTACAAAGGACAGGACCTCAACATTATCTCCGCTTTTGAAGCACTGGGCCAGAAGATGGCAGGCCAGCTGAATGAAGAGGATTTTAAAGGAATTGTACAGCATTCCTGCCCTGGCGCCGGCGCCTGTGGCGGTATGTATACGGCTAATACCATGTCCTCAGCCATTGAGGCACTGGGAATGAGCCTTCCCTACAGTTCTTCCAGCCCTGCTTTGAGCAAGGAAAAACAAAAAGAATGTCTGGAAGCAGGTAAATATATCCGCCTGCTGCTGGAAAAAGATATTAAACCTACCGATATCATGACCTTCGAGGCGTTTGAAAATGCCGCTACGGTTGTGATGGCGCTGGGCGGTAGTACCAATGCGGTATTGCACTTCATCGCCATAGCAAAATCAGTAGGTGTGAAATTCACTTTGCAGGATTTCCAGCGTATCAGTGACAAAACACCGCTGATCGCTGACCTGAAACCAAGTGGTAAATACCTGATGGAAGACCTGCACAACATTGGCGGTGTTCCACTGGTAATGAAGTATTTACTGAAGAAAGGTTATCTGCACGGACATTGCCTGACCGTAACCGGCAAGACCCTGGCAGAGAACCTGGAAAGTGTTCCCGATCTGGATTTCGATTCACAGAACATCATCGTTCCTACAGACAAGCCGCTGAAAGCTACCGGTCACATACAGATGCTGTATGGTAACCTGGCAGAACAGGGTTCTGTAGCGAAAATAACCGGTAAGGAAGGCCTTAGCTTCCGTGGACCTGCACGTGTGTTTGACGGTGAGTTTGAACTGATAGCAGGTATCCAGAGCGGCCGCGTGCAGAAAGGAGATGTGGTGGTGATCAGGCAGGTAGGTCCTAAAGGAGCGCCTGGTATGCCTGAAATGCTGAAGCCAACATCCGCTATCATGGGTGTGGGACTCGGTAAAAGCGTAGCACTGATCACAGACGGACGTTTTTCCGGTGGTACGCACGGTTTTGTGGTAGGGCATATCACGCCGGAAGCCTATGAAGGCGGTACCATCGCACTGGTAAAAGACAATGATATTATTGAAATAGATGCCGAAAAGAACACGATCAATGTGGAACTGAGTGCGGAAGAACTGGCGGCCCGCAGGGCACAGTGGGTAAGGCCTGCATTGAAGGTTAACAACGGTATATTATTAAAATACGCAAAACTCGTTTCAAATGCAACAGAAGGATGTGTTACCGATGAAGCCTGAGCCGGCTGAAAAGAGGGCAGCAACAGCTGCTCCGCTCAATATCACTGGCTCTGAGGCAGTGATCCGCTCGCTGATTGCAGAAGGTGTAGAAACCATTTTCGGCTATCCGGGAGGCGCTATTATGCCCATTTATGATGCCCTGTACGATTTTCAGGATAAAGTCCATCATATATTGGTCCGTCATGAACAAGGTGCTACGCATGCCGCACAGGGCTATGCTCGCACTTCCGGTAAAACCGGTGTGGTCTTCGCTACATCCGGTCCCGGTGCTACCAACCTGGTAACAGGGCTGGCAGATGCTTACATGGATTCTACGCCGATGGTCTGCATCACCGGTCAGGTGGCAGCACACCTGCTGGGAACAGATGCTTTCCAGGAAACGGATGTAATTGGTATCACCATGCCGATTACAAAATGGAACATCCAGGTAACACGTCCGGAAGACATTCCGGGAGCTATCGCAAAAGCATTTTATATAGCAGGTAGCGGTCGTCCGGGACCTGTACTGGTAGATATCACCAGGAATGCGCAGGTAGCGAAATTCGATTTTGAATACAAGAAATGTGATTATATCCGCAGTTACCGCCCTGTACCGGAAATGGATCCGGAAGCGGTGAAAGCCGCAGCGGCTTTGATCAACAGCGCAAAGAAACCATATATCTTCTGTGGTCATGGCGTATTGTTGGCAGGTGCCGAAAAAGAACTGATCGCACTGGCAGAAAAGGCAGGTATACCAATCGCTTCTACCTTGCTTGGTCTGTCAGCAGTACCTGTAGATCATCCGTTGTATGTAGGATATCTGGGTATGCACGGTAACTACGCACCGAACATCATGACAAATGAATGTGATGTGCTGATAGCTGTGGGCATGCGTTTCGACGACCGTATCACCGGAGATGTTTCTCAATTTGTGAAGCAGGCAAAGGTGATCCACATCGAAATTGATGCAGCTGAGATCAACAAGATCATCAAAGCTGATGTAGCTGTACATGCAGATGCGAAAACAACGCTGGAGGCTTTGATAAAGCTGGTAGAACCTATGAAGCATGACGAGTGGGTAAAGGGCTTCCGTGAAGCAGATAAGAAAGAAGAAGAGAAGGTAAGCCAGAAAGAATTGTATCCTACTGAAGGCGGTTTAAAAATGGCTGAAGTAGTACGTCTCATCTCAGAAAGAACAGAAGGTAAAGCTGTACTTGTAACAGACGTAGGACAGCACCAGATGATCGCTTCCCGCTACTATCGCTTTAAAGATCCTAACACCAATATCACTTCCGGTGGTATGGGAACCATGGGTTTTGCATTGCCGGCAGCGATGGGGGCAAAAGTAGGTACACCAGAAAAAGAAGTAGTAGCAGTGATCGGAGATGGTTGTTTCCAGATGACATTGCAGGAGCTGGGAACTATCTATCAGTCTGAAATAGGTGTTAAGATTGTGATCCTGAATAACAACTTCCTCGGCATGGTGCGTCAGTGGCAGCAGTTGTTCTTTGACAAACGTTATTCTTCTACAGAGATGATCAACCCTGACTTTGTGCAGATCGCAAAAGGGTTCTACGTTCCTGGCAGAAAAGTAACTGACCGTGCAGACATCGTAGGTGCTATCGAAGAGATGATCTCACACAAAGGCGCTTATCTGCTGGAAGTTGTAGTGGAAAAAGAAGACAATGTATTCCCAATGGTGCCTTCCGGCCAGCCAATAGCAAACATCAGGCTTGAGTAGCAGCAGGAAGAAGGAATTCAGCAATCATTAACACGAACACTATGCAAAAAGAGTATACAATAACGGTATATACGGAAGACAGGATCGGTATCACGAACCGTATCACCGTTATCTTCACACGCAGGGGTATCAACATCACCAGTCTGACAACGGCTGAAACGGAGATCCCTGGCGTATATAAATTCATCATCACCGTAATATCCGAAAAGGAAAAGCTGGTGAAGATCGTTGGTCAGATAGAAAGACTGATAGAAATTCATCGTGCTTTTGTACATGAAGAAGACGAGGTGGTATACCAGGAACTGGCACTTTACAAAATATCCACAAAAGCGTTGCAGAACGGTAATATCGAACTGCTGATCCGTGAGAACAATGCACGTATCCTTACGCTCACTGATGAGTATTTTGTATTGGAGAAAACTGGTCACCAGCAGGAGCTGATCGACTTACAGGCTAAGCTCGCGCCATACGGTCTGATCGAATATTCCAAAAGTGGAAGGGTAGCGATCGTAAAATGGAGCCGCCGTTTCCACGATCATCTGAAAGAGCTGGAAACCCGTCGTCCTGACAACCTGAAACAGGCACAGTACAAGGAACATACAGAGGTTTCGGCAGAAGAAGAAAGTATCTAGTTTAAATAATTCAATAAAAACAACAAACACTATCAAAACATGGCAACCATCAATTTTGGAGGGGTACTGGAAGACGTAGTAACCAGAGAAGAATTCCCCATGGAAAAAGCTAGAGAAGTGCTGAAGAACGAAGTGATAGCTATCATTGGTTACGGCGTACAGGGCCCCGGCCAGGCACTGAACCTGAAAGATAACGGCTTTAACGTGATCGTAGGACAGCGTAAAGGATCTAAAACATGGGATAAAGCTGTCGCTGATGGCTGGGTACCAGGTAAGACCCTGTTCGAAATCGAAGAAGCTGCACAGAAAGGTACTATCATCCAGTTCCTGCTGAGCGATGCCGGTCAGATCGCACTGTGGCCTACACTGAAGCCACACCTGACTAAAGGCAAGGCTTTATATTTCTCCCATGGTTTTGGTATTACTTATAAAGACCAGACTGGTATTGTTCCTCCTGCTGATGTGGATGTAATCCTGGTAGCTCCTAAGGGTTCCGGTACTTCCCTGCGCAGACTGTTCCTGGCTGGTCAGGGTCTGAACTCCAGCTTTGCTATATTCCAGGATGCAACTGGTAAAGCACGTGACCGCGTTATTGCGCTGGGTATCGGTGTTGGTTCCGGTTACCTGTTCGAAACAGATTTCAAGAAAGAAGTTACTTCTGACCTGACAGGTGAGCGTGGTACCCTGATGGGTGCTATCCAGGGTATCTTCGCTGCTCAGTACGAAGTACTGCGCAAGAATGGTCACTCTCCATCTGAAGCGTTCAACGAAACTGTTGAAGAACTGACTCAGTCCCTGATGCCACTCGTTGCTGAAAATGGTATGGACTGGATGTACGCCAACTGTTCTACTACCGCTCAGCGTGGTGCATTAGACTGGTGGAAGAAATTCAAAGAAGCAAGCCAGCCTGTATTTGAAGAATTGTATGCAAGTGTTGCTGCAGGTAAAGAAGCTGCACGTTCTATCGCATCAAACAGCACTCCTGACTACCGTGAAAAACTGGAAGAGGAACTGAAAGAACTGCGTGAAAGCGAAATGTGGCAGGCAGGTGCGGCAGTAAGAAAGCTGCGTCCTAATGCTTAATTCGATTATTCGATGATATGATCAGGAATTGGGAATTAGGAATTGAGCTTTATGCATCGATTCCTGATTCTTTAATTCCTGATTCCTAATTTTTAAAGAACGATGTCCCAGGTACTAACAAGTGTGAACCCGCTGAACATCCTTGATGCTGCGGTGAAGTTGAAGCCTGTGGTGAACCGTACACCGCTTACGTATAGCGCTACGCTCTCCCGCAGGTATAATGCAGATGTCTATCTCAAAAGAGAAGACATGCAGATTGTAAGGTCATATAAATTGCGCGGTGCATACAACCTGATTAGCAGCCTGGATAAAGAAACGCTGTCAAAAGGCGTAACATGCGCCAGCGCTGGTAACCATGCACAGGGCTTTGCTTATGCTTGTCGTCAGCTGGATATCAAAGGCGTTTGTTTTATGCCCATCATCACTCCGAAACAGAAAGTGAACCAGGTGAGAATGTTCGGTGGCGATAACATCGAAATCAAACTGGTGGGCGATACTTTTGATGATTGTGCAGCCGAAGCACAGGCTTTTACACAGGCGCACAGCATGACTTTTATTCCTCCTTTTGATGATCCGAAGATCATCGAAGGACAAGGTACCGTGGCAGTGGAGATCCTGGAAGACCAGGCAAAGATCGATTATGTGTTCGTGCCCATCGGTGGCGGCGGACTGGCAGCAGGCCTGGGTACTTATTTCAAAACTTACAGTCCGCAGACGCAGATCATTGGTGTGGAACCTGAAGGTGCTCCATCCATGACACGTGCACTGGAGGCTGGCAGCCCTGTTACACTCGACGAAATAGAACGTTTCGTAGATGGCGCTGCCGTAAAAAGGGTAGGTGCGCTTACATTCAGCATCTGCAAAGATATTCTGAACAAAATGCAACTGGTACCTGAAGGGAAGGTTTGCTCTACTATATTACGTCTGTACAACGAAGACGCTATCGTTGTGGAACCTGCGGGCGCATTGTCTATAGCAGCGCTTGACTACTACGCGAAAGAAATAGAAGGAAAGAAAGTGGTGTGTGTGGTGAGCGGCAGTAATAACGATATCGATCGTATGCAGGAGATCAAGGAACGTTCTCTGTTATACGAAGGATTGAAGCATTATTTCATCATCCGCTTTGTACAACGCCCGGGTGCGCTGAAAGAGTTTGTGAATCATGTGCTGGGACCTGATGATGATATCACACGTTTTGAATTTATCCAGAAACATAATAAGGAAATGGGCCCTGCACTGATCGGTGTAGAGCTGAAGAGGAGAGAGGACTATGATATCCTGCTGGCTAATTTCAGGAAGTATAACATTCACTTCACAGAACTGAATAAAGACGATAACCTTTTTGGTTATCTCGTATAAAAGTATTGATCTCTCTCATACTGAGGGAGAACGCTACGCTTTTGGAAAGGGCATTATGTTTTGGTTATAAAACATGATGCCCTTTCTGCATATATGCGCAATTCCCTTTTTTATCATAATTTAAAGCCAAAATATGCGAGTATGAGTAATTTTATGCAGGCGGCTATTTTGCCTGAATTTGGGCCGGCCACTGCTTTCAAGATTGAAAAAGTAGCAATACCACTGCCGGCGGCAGGACAGGTACTTGTGAAAGTAAAGGCAATCGGATTGAACCCTGTTGATTTTAAAACCCGGTCTGGTAAAGGATATGCATCCTATCAGACATTACCTGCCATCCTCGGATGGGATATAGCAGGAGAAGTAGTAAGTGTAGGAGAAGGCGTAAGTAAATTCTTTATTGGCGACCGTATATTCGGTATGAGTAATTTCCCCAATCCCGGTAACGCATACGCAGAGTATGCTGTAGTGCAGGAAGACGAGTTTGCCATTATTCCGAAAGATATTTCATATGAAGTAGCAGCAGGTACTCCACTGGCTGGTCTGACCGCCTGGGAAGCCCTGTTTGATCAGGCAGGTGTAACCTGGGGGCAGAGAGTGCTGGTGCAGGGTGGAGCCGGTGGTGTAGGACATATTGTTGTACAACTGGCTAAGTGGAAGCGTTGTTTTGTGGCGGCTACCGCATCAGCGGCCAACCATGCTTTTCTAAAGGAATTGGGAGTAGATCAGCTGGTTGACTATAAAACACAACGTTTTGAAGATGCAGTAGAGAAGGTAGATGTGGTGATAGATGGTATGGGTGGTGAAACGGCCCTTCGTTCACTGGAAGTGTTAAATCCGGGAGGAATACTGGTGTCATTGCCAAGCATGTATAAAGACGATCCGGCTGTTATTGCCAGGGCAAAGGAAAAAGGAGTAGAGGTGAAATGGATGTCTGTAAGGCCTTCCGGAGAGCGGATGGAGCAACTGGCGTCCCTGCTTAGCAATAACCGTCTGAAAGTACAGGTGGATGAGACTTTCCCGTTGACGGAGATCGTCAGTGCGCACCAGCGGCTGGAAGAAGGGCATGGCAAGGGAAAAATAGTGCTGACAGTGTAGTCAGGACGATAAAGAGATTGAAATATAATAAATGTCAGCTTGACATCAATAAAAAGAGTACATTTACAATACATTATTCAATTCCGGCGTTTGAAAACGGGCTGATAGCCAAATCAAAAAGGGTATGCTTAGCTATTGGGAAAAACAGAGCCTTTTACAATACGACTATATCATTGCCGGCAGTGGTATAGTGGGGCTTTCCACAGCTATCAGCCTGAAAGAAAGACTACCTGCAGCGCGGGTGCTGGTGCTGGAAAGGGATATTTTACCTACGGGCGCCAGTACAAAGAATGCCGGTTTTGCCTGTATAGGGAGTTTGACTGAGCTGCTGTCGGATTTTAACAACATGCCCCGGGAAGAAGTGCTGAATATCTTACAGATGCGGCGCAATGGTCTGCAGTTATTGCGCCGGCGTATCGGGGATGAGGCCATGCAGTACCGGGAAGACGGCAGTTATGAACTGATAGGCATGCAGGAAGAACATGCCCTGGCGCAACTGGACAGTGTGAACAATGTTTTAAGACCGTTGCTGGGCGGAGATGCCTTTACAATTGCCAGCGATAAAATAGAAGGATTCGGTTTTAACAAGGCTTACGTAAGAGCGCTGATCCGTAATAATTATGAAGGCGAACTGCATACCGGCAGAATGATGCGCAGTCTGATAGACATTGCCATCTCACGAGGGGTCGAAATAAAGACCGGTTGCAGCATAAGCCACCTGGAAGACCTGCAGACGGGCGTGAGGGTCACTGTTCCGACGGCAGGTGGAGAGGAGATCGGTTTTATGGCCAGGAGGGTAGCTGTCTGCACGAATGCATTTGCCCGGCAATTACTGCCGGAGCTGGATGTGCAGCCTGGCAGAGGACAGGTGTTACTGACAAATGTAATTCCCGGTCTGCCCTTCAAGGGCGTCTTTCACATGGAGGAAGGGTATTATTACTTCCGCGAACTGGATGGAAGAGTGCTGTTTGGCGGGGGGCGTAATCTTGACTTTGAAAAAGAAACCACAACAAGCTTTGATCTTAATCCGGAGATACAACAGCAATTGGAAAACCGGTTGCACAATATTATCTTACCAGGACAATCCTTTATGATCACAGACCGTTGGACCGGTATCATGGCTTTTGGTCGGACCCGCCAGCCACTGATCCGTTACCATACACACAACATCGTGCTCGGCGTCCGTATGGGCGGTATGGGCGTTGCAATAGGATCCACTGTAGGAGAACAACTCTCCGCATTCCTTACTGAATAAACAATGAAAAACAGAAAATATGTCCAACACGTAGTGAAAAATTTTAAACGTAAATTTTACGTTTAATAAAAATGTTGCTATATTGATTCCTAATTTATTTATTACCACGTTTTTTTATGCAAAAGAGCTTACAATTCCTCGATTATGTTGTTTTCTTAGTGTATTTCGTGATTGTTGCCGGCTACGGTCTCTATATCTACAAAAAGAAAAAACGGCAAACGACTGATTCCAAAGATTTCTTCCTGGCGGAAGGTTCCCTTACCTGGTGGGCTATCGGCGCCTCTCTGATCGCATCCAATATATCTGCGGAGCAGTTTATCGGGATGGCAGGCTCCGGGTTCAATATTGGTCTGGCTATCTCCACTTACGAGTGGATGGCGGCTGCGACCCTCATTATTGTGGCGGTGTTCTTCCTGCCCATCTATCTGAAGAATAAGATCTATACCATGCCGCAGTTCCTGCTGACAAGGTATAATAAAACAGTAAGCACCATTATGGCTGTTTTCTGGCTCCTGCTATACGTGGTAGTGAACCTGACTTCCATCCTGTACCTGGGTGCACTGGCGGTGAATACCATTTCAGGCATTAACT
Source organism: Chitinophaga filiformis (assembly GCF_021646545.1). GTDB lineage: Bacteria > Bacteroidota > Bacteroidia > Chitinophagales > Chitinophagaceae > Chitinophaga > Chitinophaga filiformis_A. Next base: position 64,008 of record NZ_JAKIRP010000026.1, read on the forward strand.
TCTATGTATGTATGAGCCTTATTGCGTTATTCGCCATCTTTATTACCCTGGGTGGTATGAAGGTGATCGGTTATACAGACGTAATCCAGGTGTTCTTCCTGATACTGGGTGGTCTGGTAACTACTTACCTGGCATTAAGCCTCGTATCTGAACACTTTGGTGAAACAGGTGTGCTGAAAGGCTTCTCTCTGATGACGCAGCATGCCAGTGACCATTTCCATATGATCCTGAAAAAGGATAACCCCCATTATCTCGATTTGCCCGGCCTCACGGTACTGGTAGGTGGTATGTGGATCGTGAACCTGAACTACTGGGGTTGTAACCAATATATTACACAGCGCGCACTGGGAGCTGATCTCAAGACTGCACGCAGTGGTCTGCTCTTCGCAGGTTTCCTGAAACTGCTGATGCCTGTGATCGTGGTTTTGCCTGGTATCGCAGCTTATGTACTGCACTCACAGGGTATGTTCCAGGAGGAAATGATAAAAGCAGGTGAACTGAATCCTGATAACGCTTATCCGGTGCTGATGAACCTTCTGCCTGCAGGTATGAAAGGGCTGGCATTCGCCGCGCTGACTGCAGCAGTAGTAGCTTCTCTGGCAGGTAAAGCGAATAGTATCTCTACTATCTTCTCTCTGGATATTTACAAAGAGATCTTCGATAGAAACGCAGATGAAAAGAAGATTGTAAATGTTGGCCGCGTTGTGGTAGTAGTTTCCATGATCCTGGCTATCATTATCTCTCCGTTCCTGGGTATCGATAAAAAAGGCGGTTTCCAGTTCATTCAGGAATACACCGGCTTCGTGTCGCCGGGTATCTTCGCTATGTTCATACTGGGCTTCTTCTGGAAGAAGACCACGGCCAATGCAGCACTGTTTGCAATGATCGGTGGTTTTGCGATGTCTATCTTCCTGAAGTTCCTGCCATTGTGGATGGATCTTTCCTTCCTGTACGACATAGGTTGGGCTGTACCAAATGCAGAAGGTGTGTATGAAATTCCGTTCCTCGATCGTATGGGTATCGTATTCGGTGTGTGTGTGATAGGTATGATCCTTATCTCATTACTGGCACCAGCTCCTGAAAGATCACTGGCTACTGCAAGCGGCGATCTGAAGACCGGATCTCATGCACTGGAAGTGGATTCTTCCATGTTCAAACCTTCAGTAGGCTTCACCGTTATTGCATTGATCATCTGCGGAATTCTGACTGCGCTGTATACTATATTCTGGTAATAGCACAAAGATAAATCCGTTAAACAGCTCCGTACGAGCAACGTGTTTGTAAGCCGGGATGACAACCCGGGAACAAACAACGCAAATAAATTAACCATTAGGCTATATGAAATATACGATAGGATATGATATCGGTTCCTCCTCGGTGAAAGCGGCATTGCTGGATGTAGAAACGGGGAAATGCCTGGCTACGGCCATCAGTCCTGCACAGGAAATGCCAATGCATGCCCCTGTAGCAGGGTGGGCAGAACAGGATCCCGAAATGTGGTGGCAGGAGGTACAGAACGCTACAAAAAAATTACAGCAACAGCATCCTTTTGACGGGAATGCTGTTGCCGGTATCGGTATTGCCTACCAGATGCATGGATTGGTATGTGTGGACAAAGACCAGCAGGTACTTCGCCCTTCTATTATCTGGTGTGACAGCCGGGCAGTGGAAATAGGCAATGAGGCCTTTACTGCACTGGGGCAGAACTGGTCGCTGCAGTACCTGCTCAATTCCCCCGGTAACTTTACGGCTTCCAAGCTACGCTGGGTACAGCAGTATGAACCGGAGATCTACAAGCGCATACACAAGATCATGCTGCCGGGCGATTTTATCGCCATGCGCCTGACCGGTGTAGCTGCAACTACTATTTCGGGTCTTTCGGAAGGTATCTTCTGGGACTTCAGTGGCCGGCAGGTATCTCCGGTATTGCTAAAGCATTACAATATTGATGAAAGCCTGCTGTCGGATGTGGTACCTACCTTCGGTTTGCAGGGCAAGGTTACTGAGAAGGCAGCTGGGCTGTTAGGCATTGCTGCAGGTACACCTGTAACTTATCGTGCAGGCGATCAGCCGAACAATGCTTTCTCGCTCAACGTGCTGAAGCCGGGTGAAGCTGCTACTACAGCAGGTACTTCCGGTGTTGTATATGCGGTACACGATCATATCGCTTTTGACCAGGAAAGCCGTGTGAATACTTTCGTACATGTCAACGACAGGCCGGATGCCCACCGCAACGGGGTGCTGATGTGTCTTAACGGTACAGGTATTCTCAACAGCTGGTTAAGGCAGGTAACCGGTAAGCTTGACTACAGCGAAATGAATACACTGGCTGCCCAGGCGCCCGCAGGCGCCCGTGGTCTGCAGATCTATCCTTTTGGTAACGGAGCGGAACGTATCCTTGCCAATAAGGAAACAGGGGCTGTATTCAATGGACTGAACTTTAATATTCACGGCCGTGAGCACCTGCTTCGCGCGGCACAGGAAGGAATTGTATTTGCCCTGAAATACGGTATGGACATCATGACCGATATGGGGCTCCAAATTCATCGGGTAAGGGCAGGACAGGCCAATATGTTCCTCAGTCCTCTTTTCCGTGAAGTATTTGCCAATACGGCCAATGTGGTGATCGAGTTATATAATACAGACGGTGCCCAGGGAGCTGCCAGGGCCGCCGGTATAGGAGCTGGCCTGTACAATGAAAAGGAAGCTTTCCGCGGTATGGAATGTCTTGCTACCATAGAGCCGGATGCTACGCTTCAGCAACAATATGCCAGCATCTACAGCCAGTGGCTGGAAGGATTACAGCACGTTATTAAGTAGCTGCATCATACATAGCAGTTACACACAAATACACACGTTTTGGATTCAAAAAAAGAAAGAAAATGAGTATCACTTTAGGGAATCAGGAGTACTTCAAAGGCATAGGTAAAATAGCCTACGAAGGTCCTCAGTCAACGAACCCATTTGCTTACAAATGGTATGACGAGAACAGAAAGATCGGTGGTCAGACCATGAAGGAACTGTTCCGTTTTGCAGTGTCCTACTGGCACACCTTCTGCGGAACCGGCGGAGATCCGTTCGGTCCAGGCACCAAAGCTTTTCCCTGGTTAACTGCTACTGATGCAGTACAGAGCGCAAAAGACAAAATGGATGCAGCTTTCGAATTCATTACTAAACTGGGCGTACCTTACTACTGCTTCCACGACGTGGACCTGGTAGACGAAGGTGCAACCATCAGTGAATATGAAAGCCGTATGCAGAAGATCGTGGATTATGCAAAGGAAAAACAGAAAGCCAGCGGTGTGAAACTGCTGTGGGGTACTGCCAATGTATTCAGCAATCCGCGTTACATGAACGGAGCTTCCACCAATCCTGACTTTGCGGTACTGGCTTATGCAGGTACGCAGGTAAAGAATTCTTTGGATGCTACCATTGCACTGGGGGGGGAAAACTACGTATTCTGGGGCGGTCGTGAGGGATATATGACCCTGCTGAATACGAACATGAAGCGCGAACAGGAACACCTGGCCCGCTTCCTGACAGTGGCTAAAGACTATGCACGCAAACAGGGCTTTAAAGGTACGTTCTTCATTGAGCCAAAACCTTGTGAGCCTACAAAACACCAGTACGATTACGATGCAGCAACTGTAATTGGTTTCCTGCGTCACTACGGACTGGATAAAGACTTTAAACTGAACCTGGAAGTAAACCACGCTACACTGGCAGGTCATACATTCCAGCACGAATTGCAGGTAGCTGCAGATGCAGGTATGCTGGGCAGCATTGACGCTAACCGCGGTGATGCGCAGAACGGTTGGGATACCGACCAGTTCCCGATGAACCTGAATGACATGGTTGAATTCATGCTGGTGATCCTGGAAGCCGGTGGTTTCAGCGGTGGTGGTGTGAACTTCGATGCGAAATCACGCCGTAACTCTACCGATCTGGAAGACATCTTCCATGCGCATATCGGTGGTATTGATTCCTTCGCCCGCGCTGCTGTCATTGCAGAAAAAGTACTGGAACAATCTCCGTATAAGCAATTCCGTAAAGACCGTTACGCTTCCTTCGACAGCGGTAAGGGTAAGGAATTCGAAGATGGCAAACTGACCCTGGAAGACCTGCGCAACTTCGCTATCAGCAATGGTGAGCCTAAGTTGATCAGCGGTAAACAGGAGTGGCTGGAAAATATCATCAACCAGTACATCTGATCCCGACTTATTTGTTGAATGGAATATAAAGAAGCTGTCCCGTCGCTGGCGGGGCAGCTTTCTTTTTTGTGTAACTTGCCATATCAACTAAACTGACCGCTATGTTTTCCACATATACCTTTCACCAGGACGGTTTCGATATTGTTGCACTGAAAGATGATGATAATGGCACGCAGGTAGAGATCATTCCTGCGCACGGCGCTATGTTGCATGCTTTCCGCATACCATATAAAGAAACACAGCTGAATATTATTGATAACTACGCCAGCCTGGAGGATTACCGGGCTAATATGGCAACGTATTTCAAGAGCGCTAAACTCAGTCCTTTTGCCTGTCGCATACCTGGCGGTACATATGAATGGGAGGGAAAACAATACAAGATTAAGAAAGCCATTGCACCGGGTAGCCATATTCACGGATTACTCTATGACGTGGCGTTTACGGTGGAAGATATACATGCGGATGAAAAATCGGCAACAGTGACATTGCGTTATCGGTATAACGGAGCTGACGAGGGATATCCTTTCCCGTATGATTGTGAAGTGCAGTATAGCCTGCAGCCCGGGTCACGTCTTCAGTTGACCACTACGATCGTGAACCGTTCTGCATCATCCATTCCCGTGATGGACGGATGGCATCCTTACTTCACAACAGGCACGCCTATAGACGATATGGAACTGCAGTTTGCCTCGGAACAAATAGTGGAATTTAATGCGCAGCTCGTACCCACCGGTAAGATACTGCCCTACGACAGGTTTCTGGAATCTTCTCCTCTCGAGGGAATTCCCCTGGACAATTCTTTCCTGCTGAACTTTAATCAGCATGCATCAACATGTACCTTGAGAGACCCAAAAAAGCATATTGCCATCACATTTTATCCAGATAGCAGTTATCCTGTTCTCCAGATCTATACTCCGCCGCACCGCAACAGTATTGCGATTGAGAATCTGACCGGGGCGCCCAATGCCTTCAATAATGGAATGAGTCTGGTGTCACTTTCCGCCGGCGAAAGTAAGGTTTTCAGCACCGCCATTTCGGCGGTTAGCTGGTAACAATCTGGCATCCCTTGGCATAGTCTTTGGAACTTTACCAGTATTGTTCACCCAAAAAAGATATGTTATGGATACTTTAGAAATCAAGGGAAAATGGAATGAGGTGAAGGGGAAGATCAAGCAACAATATGCGGAACTTACAGACGATGATCTTTTGTATGAAGAGGGACAGGAAGACCGTTTAATAGGTAACCTCCAGCAGAAATTAGGTAAGACACGTGACGAAGTTATTAAAATCTTAAAATCTGCGTAACATGGGAAGTCTATTGTATATTATCGCTGTCATACTCATTATCGGCTGGTTGTTGGGCTTTTTTGTATATTCCGCAGGTGGGTTGATCCATATTCTCCTCGTAATTGCAGTTATAGCCATCCTCCTTCAGATCATAAGGGGATCAAGGCTGTGAGTCTATTAATTTAAATATCACGCAAATCCTCCCGTCACCGGGAGGATTTTTTCGTTATTTTTTTAGGATATTGCCTGTAGATTAATCCATCAGATAATGAAAAGAATCATCACAGGGTTACTGGTGCTTTGTTGTTGCAGTCTGTTGAGGGTAGTGAAAGCTCAGGCGCAGGTAACGCTGACAGGAACCATTATGGACAAGGAGAACAAGCTGGTTTTGCCCTATGCCAGCATCCTTAATAAAAGCACAGGCCGCAGAACCTATTCCGATAAAGGAGGTTTTTACAAGATAACAGCCAGCCCTAAAGATGTGGTCGTATTTTCATTTCTGGGTTACAGGTCCGACAGTGTGGTAGTGAGTCAGTCGAGTGGAACGGAAACCAGGAATATTTCTCTGACGGTAGAAGCCAAGCAGCTGCGTAGTGTGGAAATTGGTACGCAATACACGCCTTATCAGATAGACTCCCTGGCGCGAAGGCAGCAGTTCGCTTACATCCTTGAAAAAAGGGATATGCCGCTTGCGGGGGGAAGTACTCCGGTAGGAGCAGGTATTGTGTTCAGTCCTTTTACGAGGTATTCCCGGTCCGAGAAGCAAAAAAGAGAGTTTAAGAAGATCTTCGCCAAAGCGGAGGAGGAGAGATATATAGATTCCCGGTACACGCCGCAGTTTGTCAGCAAGGTGACCAGTCTGAAAGGCGATTCGCTGATGTTGTTCATGAGGGATAACTACCCTGATTATAATACAATGAGGGTAATGCAGCAGGAAGACCTGATCTATTGGATAACGGATAAATACCGGGCCTGGAAGAAGAAATAAGACAAGAATAGCTTATAAAAGCAGCGGCCACCCTGTTTCCAGAGTGGCCGCATTGCATGCAGAGGCCAATAGAAAATATCTTTTAGTTATACACTTTCACCATATAGACAAACTCTTCCAGCTTCTTCACCTGATCCACACGGTTTAACCCTCCCAGCCTGTTCTTATGGTTCCATTCCTTTTTAGGAAGTTTATCCTTTGGCATTTCTTCCAGCAGACGTTTCAGGTGTGCTGATTTAACTGCAAAAGCAATACCATCGGAAGTTGTCTGTTTGCCGGTAACGATACCCACCACGTCGCCCTTGCTATCCATCAGAGGGGCGCCACTGTTTCCCGGATTAACCGGTATGGACACCTGGTAGGCTGCACTATCGCCATTAAAACCGGTCTGTGCGCTGATATAACCCTCGCCGTAAACAATCTCATCCCGTGGATAACCCAATGTGAAAACTGCTTCACCACGTAATACGTGTTGCGGCTTCAGGGAGTAGGGGAGAGGCTGGCCCTTAAATGTGCTGTCTGTGATCTTGAGGATGGCCAGATCACTGGAAATGTCCTCAAATACGCTGGCAGCTTTAAATGCTTCCCCTTTTGTATTCTGGATATAAATAGAGTCCGCACCTGCTATTACGTGATAATTGGTCACCACGTAACCATTATTGGAGATGGCAAATCCGGTACCACCATAAGTGCCGGGGTTGGCAGGCGCTTTCTTTTTACTGTTCATGTCGTTGATGAGGGCGTTCTGTGAGCGCTGAATATTATTCAATACACGTCTTACATCCTCATACTGGGCGGTCGTCTTCTGTCTGTTAGCATTCTGCATGAACGCTATGGTAGAGAGGGAGGTGACCAGGGCTATACAGGCCGCCGCCGCCATATTGGTTACCAGTCTTTTGCTGATAGTGAAAACCTTTTTAGGAGCCGCGGTCTTCGATGGAGCCAGGACTTCATCAATAGCCATGGAAGCATGGATCTTATCCATCTTTTCCTGGAATGCTGCCCGCTGTCCGTATTGTTCCAGCTGTTGAATCAGCTGCTGATGTGCCAGCACCTGCTCGTTCACCGCCGGATTGGACTGGCGTAGCGCTTCAAAAGCAGTTCTTTCCTGCTCGTTCATTTCGCCCTCCAGGTAGCGTTCAATATCACGTATTAATGTAAAGTCGTTCATCGCCTGTAACCGCTTTTACAGATCTGTCAGGTCTTACACCTGTCAGCTCCTAAGATTTATATTGTTCAAAAAATAGTTTCTTCAATCGCATCAGGCACTTGTACTTCTGATTTTTGGCATTTTCTGAGTTGGTATATCCAAACTTCTCAGCAATGTCCTGCATAGACAACTTCCTGATATAATAGTCCTCCAGGATCGTTTTACAAGGCTCTCCCATACTCCCCATTGTCCTTTCCATTACCCTGAACTGCTGGTCTTTTTCCTCGTGTTCCGCCATTGTATGGGCATCTTCTGCCGGTAATACTTCTTCCAGTTCATCCGGAAGGGCCAGTTGCCAGTTGCCGGTCTGCAATTTCTTTAACCACAGATGACGGCACACCGCGTAGAGAAAAGTTTTCAGCTTGCTGTACAGATCAAATTCTCCTTTCTGCGCTTTCTCATATAATATGATCATAGCTTCCTGGAAAAGATCTTTAGCATCATCCTCAGACCCATTGTACTGTAAAACCATTCTTAATATGGAAGGATAATTCTCCGTATAGATGGTTGCCAGCGCCCTGTCGTCATTCCTGGTTAATCCCAGCAGTAATTCCCGATCCCTTTCTATGTTCTGATTATGCTTCACTTATTAATACTATTAAATGGCTTTGGTAACCCAAAGTAGCAGAAAAAAAATCCAAATCCCAAATCAGTCCGGGTAGCTATCTCGCTATAGATGCAGGAATGAGCTGATTTCATATATAGTTAGGTCTCTATATATGAAAATATCCTGCCGAAAACAGTAAAACGGGGTAAAACAGGGCGAAAAAAATTTTTTTAAAAAATCTGGGTTACCTTTTTTCAAACCCGGTATAAAGGGTAGATAATATTTCAAAACCTAAAAACATAGTCAAAATGAAAAACGCTCTGAAAATTGGTTTCTTAGCTTTAGCTCTTGGTGTATTCGCAGCTTCTTGCGGTGGTGGTTCTTCAACTCCAGCAGAAGATACTACAGCTACTCAGACCATCGATTCAGCTGCTGCTACTGTAGATTCAGCTGCCGCTACAGTTGATTCAGCTGCTGCTGTTGTAGATTCAGCTAAAGCTGCTGTTGACTCTACCAAAAAATAATTACGTTGGTAAGCAAATAAAGGCTTTTATATAACCGCTCCGTTGCAAAACGGGGCGGTTTTTTTTTGTTAAGCCTGCTTGTATCGATAGGATACTGAAAAAAATATCAGAAATCGACTATTTTATTAGATAGATTGTAATTATTGACAAAAGTGCTTGGAAAATTCAAATCCTGGTGTATTTTTGTCAGGCAATCAAGCAAAATATGATACAACAAACAACCTTTGGTTACTTTTATGGTTTCTACTTTTTCTGGTACCAGGAATAGGGAGGTCGTTTGTAGTACTTAAATATAAAGAAACTAGCAAAAGGCCTCCCAGACGGGAGGCCTTCTTTTTTTTGATAATATCAAGCTTTATGTTACAGCGTTTCAGCCTTTATTTCTTTTACTTTTTCTTTTACTTCTTTTACGTCGTAAAGGCCGGGACTCTTTTGTAATAACTGCACTCCAACATAATTGCAATAAAAAGGGTCCCGGCTCAACCGGGGCCCTTTTTCATTTTATATGGTAGTTGCTACAGCAACTACAAACCAAAAATCAAACATTAAAAAAAATGCGTGTCGCAATTCAGGGTTTTGAAGGATGTTTTCATCAAATAGCAGCAGAAGGATACTATGGAAAAGGCATAGAGATCGAGTGCTGCGCATCCTTTCCGGAACTTGTTAAAAAGGTAGTTAAACAGAAAGATGCAGATGCCGGTGTAATGGCCATTGAAAATTCCATTGCCGGAAGTATCCTTCCGAACTATACTTTGTTGAAGAATTCAGGATTGCATGTGATCGGCGAAGTATACCTGCATATTAAGCAACACCTGATGGTGCTGCCCGGACAAACCCTGGAAGATATACGCGAAGTACACTCACACCATATGGCTTTGCTGCAGTGCACGGAGTTCCTGGAGAAGCACCCCCATATGAAACTGGTGGAAACAGAAGATACAGCACTCAGCGCAAAACATGTACAGCAGAAGAAACTGAAAAGTACGGCAGCCATCGCCGGTAAACTCGCAGCAGAAATATATGGTCTGGAGATAATTGCACCCAATATCCATACCATCAAAAATAACTATACCCGCTTCCTCGTGATCTCTCCTAACGGAGTAACGCCTACGCCGGATGCCAATAAAGCATCGGTGTACTTCCAGACCTCACACGACCGCGGAAGTCTGGCCAAAGTATTGACACAGGTAGCACAGGCAGGTATCAACCTGAGTAAGATCCAGTCATTTCCGATGCCTGCGAAAGAATGGAACTATTACTTCCATGCGGACTTCGAATTTGAGAACCTGAGCCATTTTGAGAAGAGCATCAGCAAGATCGAGCCGCTCACTGAAGATATCAAGGTATTGGGTATCTATAAAAAAGGAAACACACATTAATCACAACATACATCAGGACGCGGAAAACAACTTATTATGAACTTACAGGTAGCAAAAAGGCTGCAGCAAACGGAAGAATATTACTTCTCCAAAAAGCTCAGGGAAATAGATGAGATGAACAAGGCAGGGGCTAAGGTGATCAATCTTGGCATCGGTAGTCCGGATCTGCCTCCACACCCTTCCGTGATTGCCACTTTGCATGAATATGCACAGCGGCCTGACACCCATGCTTACCAGGGTTACAAAGGTATTCCGGCCCTCCGCAAGGCAATGGCAGACTGGTACCAGCGCTTCTATGGCGTATCACTGGATCCTGAAAAGGAAGTGCTGCCACTGATAGGTTCCAAAGAAGGTATTATGCACATCTGCATGACCTACCTGCAGGAAGGAGATGAGGCCCTGGTGCCCAATCCCGGTTACCCTACATACCGTTCAGCTGTAAACCTGAGTGGCGCTACCGTGGTAGACTATGACCTCGAGGAAAAGAACGGATGGCTACCCGACCTGGATGCACTCGCTAAACGCGACCTGAGCAAAGTGAAACTGATGTGGGTAAATTATCCGCATATGCCCACCGGGGCCCGCTTCAATGAGGAGTTTGCCCGTAAACTGGTAGCCTTTGCACAACAGCATAATATCTTAATTTGTCACGATAATCCATATAGCTTCATCCTGAACAAGCAACCGCAAAGTCTGTTACAGACGCCCGGCGCCAGAGAAGTTGTACTGGAACTTAACTCACTCAGCAAATCCTCCAACATGGCCGGCTGGCGTGTAGGTATACTGGTAGGAAAACAGGAATGGATCAACGAAGTGCTGCGCTTCAAGAGCAACATGGACTCTGGTATGTTCCAGCCTCTCCAGATGGCTGCTGTAAAAGCACTGGAACTGGGGCCTGAATGGTATGCAGAACTGAATGGCATTTACGAAGGTCGCCGTAAGAAAGTATTTGAGTTGCTGGAGCTGCTGAATTGCACATTTGATAAGGACCAGGTGGGATTATTCGTATGGGCGAAGATCCCTGCTACTGCAAAAGATGGTTTCTCCATCACAGATGAAATCCTGCAGAAAGCACAGGTCTTTATCACTCCCGGTGGTATCTTCGGTAGCAATGGCAACGGTTATATCAGGGTAAGTCTTTGTAAAGATGAAAAAGTATTTGAAGAAGTGCTGGATAGGATAAAAACAAAATTTAAGCAATAACAGTCATGATCGCAACTATAGTAGGAACAGGATTAATAGGTGGATCACTGGCCATCAGCCTTAAAGAAAAAGGTGTGGCCAACTGGATAATTGGCGTAGATCAGAACCCGGACAACCTGAAGAAAGCGCAGGAACTAAAGATCATTGACGAAGGAGCCAGTCTGCAGGATGCTATGCAACGCTCACAGCTTATCATACTGGCTATTCCCGTAGATGCGCTGCTGCAGATCATGCCCGCAGTACTGGATAAAGCAGGACCCGAACATGTGATCATGGACGTAGGTTCCACAAAACAAAGGATATTACAACTCGTTGCCGGCCATCCCAACAGAGGACGCTTTGTAGCGGCTCACCCGATGGCCGGCACGGAGTATTCAGGGCCGGAAGCTGCTATAAAGAATCTCTTCACGCAAAAGACCATGGTATTGTGCGACGTGAAGAACAGTGATGAAGATGCCCTGGAGATCATTGAAAATATGGTAGACAAGCTGCAGATGCGTCTCGTATATATGAACGCAGAAGAGCACGACCTGCACACAGCCTACGTATCTCATATCTCGCATATCACCTCTTTTGCCCTGGCGCTGACCGTACTGGAGAAAGAAAAGGAGCAGGGACGCATATTCGAACTGGCAAGCGGTGGTTTTGAATCTACCGTGAGGCTGGCAAAAAGCTCACCTGATATGTGGGTGCCTATTTTCAAGCATAACCGCCATAATGTGCTGGATGTACTGGATGAACATATCCACCAGTTGCAACAGATGAAGCAGTTACTGGAGAAAGAAGATTACGAAACATTCTATAAACTGATCCAGAAATCAAATAAGATCAGGAAAATATTAAAATAGCCGGTTCCGTATAGTGACTCATTTGCCGGAGGGCCTTGTCAGAAACTGAAAATGGATCACTAACCGATAGTCGGACAAAAACAAGAAAACAAACAATCACTGGATTATGGACGACTATCGTCTATGGTCTGAAAAGCATCAAACGATGGAACAGATTCTCGCTAAAACAAAATTCTCCGATCCGGCTTCTGACAAGAAACCGTTGATCATTTCCGGTCCCTGCAGCGCAGAAACCGAAGAACAGGTATTGGACACAGCCCTGAGACTGGCTAAAACCGGTAAAGTAGATGTACTGCGCGCTGGTATCTGGAAGCCACGTACCCGCCCCGGTTCTTTCGAAGGTATTGGTGTAACCGGTTTACCATGGTTACAGAAAGCAAAGGAACTGACCGGTCTTCCGCTGGCGGTGGAAGTGGCTACCGCTAAGCAAGTGGAAGAAGCGCTGCAGCACGGTGTGGACATCCTCTGGATCGGAGCGCGTACTACAGTGAACCCATTCTCCGTACAGGAAGTTGCTGATGCACTGAAAGGTGTGGATACAACTGTACTGATCAAAAACCCGATCAATCCTGACCTCGAATTGTGGATCGGTGCTGTAGAACGTGTACGTAACTCTGGCATCACCAAAATAGGTCTGATCCACCGTGGATTCTCCAGCTATGGCAATACTGAATACCGTAATGCACCGATGTGGCACCTGCCTATCGAAATGAAACGCCGTATGCCTGAACTGCCAATGATCTGCGATCCTAGCCATATCAGCGGCCGCCGCGATATTCTGCAGGAAGTTTCACAGGAAGCAGTTGACCTGGATTACGATGGTCTGATGCTGGAATCTCATATCGATCCTGATAAAGCATGGAGCGATGCTAAACAACAGGTTACTCCTGAAAGACTGGCCGAGATTTTGGATGGTATCACCTGGCGTCATGAGCGCACAGATCAGAAAGAATTCAACTCTGCGCTGGATAAACTCCGTGGTCAGATCAACCAGATTGATGATGAAATCATGCTGCTGCTGGGCAACCGTATGAAGATCGCTGAGAAGATCGGTATCTACAAGAAAGAGAACAACGTGACCATCCTGCAGACAAACCGTTGGAACGAGATCCTGCAGCGCGGTATCTCCAAAGGTGAGAAACTGGGTCTGACAAAAGATTTCATCCTGAAATACTTTGATGCAGTACACCTGGAATCCATCAACAGGCAGAACAGAGTGATGAACGAAGACAAATAGACTTAATACAAAATATGAGAACGTTATCTTACCAGTTCCAGCATAGTAATACAAAATATTATCTGGGAGAGAGCCTGCTACAGCTGGGCAATTATGCTGATCCCTCCAGAGCCGTACTGGTGGTGGATGAGAATGTGGATAAACACCACGGGCATAACTTGCCGGGTTGGAGAAAGCTGGTGATCCCGGATGGAGAGGAGAACAAAAGCGGTGAAGTCCTCGAGCAGATCATCAATGGTCTGATCGAACTGGAAGCAGACCGTAAGACCATGCTGATAGGCATTGGCGGCGGTATGACCACCGACCTGACCGGTTATGCTGCCAGCATTTACATGCGGGGCATGCCTGTAGGCTTTGTTCCTACTACTTTGCTGGCACAGGTGGATGCGTCTATTGGTGGCAAAAACGGTATCAACCATGGTAAACATAAGAACATGCTGGGCACTATCCGTCAGCCGGAGTTCATCCTGTTCGATTATTCGCTGCCGCTGACGATGCCGGCAGAAGAATGGCATAACGGCTTCGCGGAGATCATCAAGTATGCATGCATTCTCGATGCCAGCCTGTTCACCTACCTGGAAGAGAACCGTGATAAAGCCATGCAGCGTGATGTGGCCGTACTGGAGTACCTGGTGGAACGTTCTGTAGAACTGAAGACCCAGGTAGTACTGGAAGATGAATTTGAAACCGGATCCCGGCGCTGGCTTAACTTCGGTCATACGCTCGGACACGCAGTGGAAAAGATCGAGAACATCGCGCATGGTAAAGCTGTTGCTATTGGTATGGTAGCTGCTTCCAAGATCTCAGAAAAACTGAAAGGATTGCCTGTGGAACAAACCAACAGGCTGATCCGCCTCATTAACGATTACCAGTTGCCGGTTACGCTGACCTCCAACAAGGAAGAAGTGTTCAACATCTTCAAGCTGGACAAGAAGCGGGAGAAAGATGCGATTCACTTTGTGCTGCTTGAGGAAATAGGCAAGGCTACTACGCAGCCTGTTCCTATCACAGTATTGAAGCAGATGCTGGATGAACTATAAACCTAACTAATTATGCAAGTAACAATATCACCCGGCGCAATCAGTGGTACAGTGACCGCCAATCCTTCCAAAAGTGCTATGCAACGCGCTGTTGCAGCAGCACTGCTGAGCAATGGTACCAGCATTATCCGTAATCCCGGTCTGAGCAATGACTGCCTGGCAGCGCTCGACGTAGCCGGAAAACTGGGTGCCGTTATTAAACGTAATGAGGACCATATAGAAATTACAAGCAAAGGAGTATTTCCTCCTGCTGAAAATAAAGAGATCAACTGCGGGGAGTCCGGCCTCGGTATCCGCATGTTCACGCCCATAGCTGCACTGTCTGATCAGGCTATTACCATCAACGGACATGGTAGCCTGACCACCCGCCCGATGGACTTCTTCGAGCAGGTGTTACCTCAGCTGGATGTGAAATGCACGACCCGCGAAGGGAAACTGCCATTGAACATACAAGGCCCGCTGAAAGCGAAGAACATCACCATAGATGGTTCACTCAGTTCTCAGTTCCTCACCGGTTTGCTGATGGCATACGGTTCAGTAGCAGAAGATGTGACCATCACCGTAAAAGATCTGAAAAGCAAACCTTATATCGCACTGACACTGCAACTGATGGAGCAGTTTGGCGTGCAGGTAAAAGAGGAGCAGTTTGAGAAATTCCACTTTGGTAAACGCCAGGCATATAAAGCTGGTGAATATACGGTGGAAGGAGACTGGAGCGGCGCCGCCTTTCTGCTGGTAGCTGCAGCTGTAGCTGGCAAGGCGGAGGTTCACCATCTGAATACACAATCTGCACAGTCAGATAAAGCGATCCTGGAAGCCCTTGAAAAAGCGGGCGCCGGACTGATGCCTGGTGTATTCACCGTGATCGTACAGAAGAATAAATTGCAGGCATTTGACTTTGATGCAACAGATTGTCCTGACCTGTTTCCTCCGCTGGTAGCCCTGGCTGCCAATTGTGAAGGCACCACCAAGATCATTGGCGTGAACAGGTTGGCGCACAAAGAAAGTGACCGTGGTAAAACCCTGCAGGAAGAATTTGGCAAAATGGGTATTGCCATTGACCTGCATGGCGATGAAATGCTGGTACACGGTGGTACAGGCATTAAAGGAGCCGTTGTCAGCTCGCACAATGACCATCGTATTGCCATGGCTTGTGCAGTAGCTGCACTTACAGCCGATGCACCGGTAATCATCGAAGACGCAGAAGCCATCAACAAATCATACCCTGAGTTCTATGAACATCTGGAGAAGATCGGAGGTATAGTAAAAAAGCAGGGATCAGCAAGCCTGACGCATTAACAGAAGCAGGGCTGACCAGCGGTATTCCGTAGAGGTATCCGTTAGTCAGCGCTGAAAAAAATTACACATACAGCATGAACAGCTTTGGTAGATTATTCCGGGTGAACGTTTTTGGAGAATCGCATGGCGCCAGCGTAGGCGTGAATATTGACGGCATTCCTGCCGGTATTCCGCTTACCCAGGAAGACTTCCTGCCCGACCTGGAAAGGCGTAAGGCAGGTGCGAAAGGTACCACCCCCCGTAAGGAAGAAGATCTGCCTTACATCAAATCCGGTGTGTTTAACGACCGTACCACCGGTGCTCCCATCACAATATTATTTGAGAACAACAATACCCGCAGTACCGATTACGAGAAACTGCGTGAATTTCCCCGTCCCGGTCATGCAGACTTTGTGGCTACACACAAGTTTGGCGGCTTTGAAGATTACCGCGGTGGTGGTCACTTCAGTGGTCGTCTGACCTTGAACCTGGTCGCAGCTGGTGTAATTGCAAAGAAGATCCTTGGTCCCAGCATTTCTGTAAAAGCAACGCTGATAGAAGTTGGTGGTCTGCCTGATGCGGAAAAGGGCCTGGAGGCTGCGATTGCTGCCAAAGACTCTGTTGGTGGTATCGTTGAGTGCGTGGTAGAGGGTTTGCCTATTGGTCTCGGAGAACCTTTCTTTGATTCTGTGGAATCGACCATTGCACACGCAGTATTCTCTATCCCTGCCATCAAGGGCATCGAATTCGGAGCCGGTTTTGCTGCCGCCCGCATGAAAGGAGTAGAGCACAATGACGCCATCCTCGATGCAAGTGGTAAAACAGCTACCAACAATGCCGGTGGCGTAGTAGGAGGGATAACAAATGGCAATCCCCTGGTATTCCGGGTAGCCGTAAAGCCTACCTCCAGCACACCTAAAGAACAACACACACTGAATATAAAAAGCGGAGAAGTGGAAAGCTTCAGCGTAAAAGGACGCCACGATCTGTGCATCGCACTGAGAGTACCTGTAGTCCTGGAAGCTGTAGCTGCCATGGCGCTCGCAGATTTTATGCTGCTGGAACAGAGAAGTGGTAGGGTGTACAAATAATACATATACATGACAACAGATTAATGATCTCTGTACCACGTCATTAACAAAACATAATAGGACTCCGTTTAGGAGCCCCGTGTTTGTAGCGCGGGGTGCAACCCCGGGACAAAATGCGGGGTGCAAACCCGGGGACAAAATATGACGTTCCCCTGGAGGGAATCCCGTGAACCGAGATATTATCAAATAAAAAAGGCGAATGAGATCCTCATTCGCCTTTTTTTATTTTCCATCGAAAATTACTTCTCGATCGCGATCAATTCTACTTCGAACACCAGCGTGCTGTTAGGGCCGATTTTCGGACCTGCCTGACGGTCGCCATAAGCCAGTTCGGAAGGAATGAACAGCTTCCATTTTGAACCCACAGGCATCAGCTGTAATGCTTCTGTCCAACCCTTGATAACGCCGCTAACAGGGAAGGAGATTGGCTGGCCTCTCTCTACGGAGCTATCGAATACGGTACCATCTATTAAAGTACCGTGGTAGTGCGTTTTTACCTTGTCATTGATGGTTGGTTTGGGGCCGGTACCGTCAGTAATGATCTGGTACTGCAAACCGCTTGGCAGCGTCACCACGCCTGGTTTGGTTTTATTTTCCGCCAGGAACTGTTCGCCGGCAGCCTTGTTCTTTTGCATTTTCTCAGCTTTTATCTGTTGTAAATATTCGCTAACACTCATATTGCCTTGTTCTTTTGTTATCAATGGTGTGCCGCCACTAACGGCTTCTTTCAACGCTTTAGCCAGTACATCCGTTTTTACGCTGTCCAGGCCCTGGGTTTTCAGCATATTACCAAATTCCAGGCCAATAGCATAACTGATGGTATCCAGTTTGGTTTGCAATAACGGAGCTGGCGCTACAGCTACCGGAACTTCCTCTTCTTTTCTGGACTTCTTCTTCTTTTTTTGTGCGTAACCAGGAAGGGTAGCCACGCCCAGAACTCCAAGTAATAGGGCTTTTCTAATCATATAATGGTTTATTGAACTGTTCACAATACCCTTGCAGAACACCGCCGGGGATGGCCTGCAAGTTAGTAACTATTTGATTACCGGCAACTCTATATGAGAAGCATGCTGAGCATCATGGTAAATGCGGATGTCTGCCTTCCGGAAATCCTTATCGTCGCAGGTGTAAATATTGGTAAATACCTGTGGGTTCCTGTCTACCAGCGGGAACCAGCTGCTCTGTATCTGTACCATGATCTTATGACCTTTTTTGAAGGTATGAGCCACATCCGGCAGACTAAAGTTTACGTCAGTCGGCGTGTTAGGTTTGAACGCTTCCGGCTTTTCAAAGCTGTTGCGGTATTTGCCTCTCATGATCTCGCCACGTACCAGCATCTGGTAGCCTCCCATCGGGTAGGTAGCGGAAGGTACCCTGCGGTGTTCGCTGTGTGCCTCTGTTTCATATTTGAAATCGTTGGGGAACACATCGATCAGTTTTACTACAAAATCGGCGTCTGTACCACTGGTGCTTACCACCAGTTTTGCCAGCAGTGGGCCTGCCACCGTAATGTCTTCTGTCAGCACCGGTGTTTCGAATACAGCTACATCCGGGCGTCTGGCGGCAAAGCGCTGATCGTCTGTCATATAGTTGATGGTGCGGTCAAAATGTACATCTTCTGTATATGGTACCGGTTTGGCAGGATCGCTCACGTATTCGGTAAAGCCGCCGGCAGGGAGTGGTTTGCTGAAATCGAGCTTACCATTGGCCTGCAGGTATAATGGCTGCTGCTGGATGTTCGCCACTGGCCATTGTGACAACTTACGCCATTGGTTTTCTCCTGTAAAGAAGATGGTGGCTTCAGCAATGCTGTCGGCAGTACCTTTTCCTTTCAGGTAATAGTTGAAGAAAGGAACTTCTATATTCTCCTGGTACCATGTGGAGGTAGGACTGCCAAAGCGCACATTACCCAGGGAGGAGCCGTTATTTACCCTGGAAGACCATTGGCCGTGATACCAGGGACCCATTACAACACGGTTATTGGTTTTGCCGCTTTGCTTTTCAATCGCTTTATAGGTGTTCCATGCACCAAAGCAGTCTTCTGCATCGAACAGGCCACCTACCTCCAGCATAGCTGGTTGTACACTTGTCAGGAATTGCCTTACGTTACGCGCTTTCCACCAATTGTCCAGGTCAGGATGTGCCATAAGATCTTTCCAGAAAGCAATGCTATCGCCCATTAAGCGGGTGAAGTTCTTTACCGCTCCTGTACGCAGGTAGAAGTCGTAATTGTCAGTATTGTGGTATTCAAAACCGGTAGGACCTACGGTAGTAGGTTTAGGTCTTGGTTTACCAAAGCTGGTATAAAAAGCAAAGGCGTCTGTAATAAAGAAGGCGCCATTGTGGTGAAAGTCATCTCCGATGAACCAGTCAGTTACCGGCGCCTGCGGGCTCACCGCTTTTAATGCCGGGTGACCGCTCAACGCAGCCATGGTGGAATAAAAGCCGGGGTAGGAAATTCCCATTACGCCCACATTGCCATTGTTGCTCTCGAGGTTTTTCACCAGCCAGTCAATAGTATCGTAGGTATCACTGGCTTCATCAATGTCCTGTTTAGTCTTTTTATTGGGATTATAAGGGCGTACATCCACAAATGTGCCCTCACTCATCCATCGTCCTCTCACATCCTGTGTAACGATGATATACCCTTCATGCAGATAAGTATCAAAATGACTGTTCCATAGCGGCAGGAATTTATCTTCTCCATATGGCGCACAGGAATAGGGCGTACGGGACATAAGGATAGGATGTTTCTCAGATTTGTCTTTCGGCATGTAGATGGTCGTGAACAATTTTACACCATCCCGCATGGGGATGTACACCTCTTTCTTGGTGTAGTTTTCACGCATCCATAAAGAGTCCTGATTGATGCCTTTCACACAGGAGGTGTGAAAGATAAGTGCTGTTATCACCAGCAATAGTAACGTTCTCATAAGCGATTTGATGATTTTGTTTAGATCTGAACAGATTGTCTCTATACTAAGCAGACAGGCTCTCCCTGTCTTTTTTGGGCAACGATTTTACCACCAGGTCATAGGAGTCTTTGATCCATTCATACAGTAAACGGTTGGGAATATTGGAATGTACATCTATCGTATTCCAATGTTTCTTGTTCATATGATAACCCGGTGTTACACCTTCGTATCGCTCCCGTAGTTCAATCGCTATCTCGGGGTCGCACTTGAGGTTGAATGTGTCAAAATTATCAACATGCGTAAGTGTGAACAGCTTACCTTTTACCTTGTATACAAGGATCTCTTCACCAAAAGGAAACTCTTCTGTAACGCCTGGCAGTGACAAACAATATTCTCTGAATTGTTCAATATTCATAATCGTATATGTGAAGTAGAACTGATAGGAGTAAAGGTAAAAAAAAGAAGGCCAACCTCATAGAAGATTGGCCCCTGTTATAAATAAAGGTTGATAGTTGCTACATGCAGCAGATATGGTTGGTTAATGATGAATTTAAAGCTTGGTGATGGCGAGGATCACACGGGAATAACGCCCGTACACGATCTCTACTTGCTGTCCTGCTTTGAAATCATCCAGCCTGCCACGCATCCAGTAGAACAGGCGCTTTCTTTTCTTTACGCCTTCCTGTTGCACAATGAAGCTCGTTTGCATGTCATTGTTGCCCTGGTAAATCATTTCCAATGGCACCTGTATCTGCCCTTTCTGTAGTTTGGTAAGATCTTTTTTGATCGTGTAGTAACGTACATCTGTTACCTTGATCAGCGCAAAGATCAGCACCAATACGAAAGACATCAGCCAAACCCAGAACCAGGCGTTCTTATAGGAAAATAAAGACTGATTGATCTCTTCGTCGCTAAGGCGTTTACTGAGAAAAAATTGAGGTACAAAGGCTGCGATGATCACTAGCAGCAAACCAATTCCGATGAATTTGTAAATCTGCCTTGTGTTCTTTTTTAACGCATCCTGAAGAAGAAAGATCTCTTCGGTGGACATAAAAGAGTAGTCCTGCATAATAATAATGGTTTTTCTTATATCTAATTTATATAAAATATTATTAAAATACTTATAATATTAACGGCAATCCTGTCAACTTAGTATTAGTTGGGCTTAAATAATTGGTAATCAGGAAAAAGTTTTTTATATAGATTATCTGATATTACACATAAAAGACAATCTGCCATGGACAGAATTGTGTGGCAACGCACAAAAATGAGGAGGGAGTAAGATTTGTAATAGTTGATATTGTGTCAGCAAGTATCAGAACAAGTTGTGCCTGGCCGGGAGACATAAAGAACAATTGCATATACAAAAGAAAAAAGGGTGCCTCAATTGAGACACCCTGATATACTTAATAACGCTCGTCTGATTCTTCAGATTCCTGCAGGTAGCTTTCATAAGCCTCAGCTGCTTCTTTAGCAAGTTCCTTTTTGTCTTTCCACTTGCGTTCATCCGTTATATAGTGAATTAGTCGCGGGCTTATATTAAACTCTTTGCTGTTTAACGGGTGAGGGCCGTTCAGTATATATTCCCATTCCTCGCTTTCCTCTGTTTTAACGCGATACAATATAAGCCATTGAGCGGGCTGCTTTTCGTATTGGACCTTTATGCGGGTGACTTGCTCAATCTCGAGAGTTGACGCATCGTAGTCTTCAGAAAGATAGTCGCTCAGATAGCAACGTCCTATCAATTCCTGGCTAAGCAGATGTTGGATATGAGATACCTGCTTATTTTCATCCAATGTAGTAATAAAGGAATATGCCTCCCCGGCATCAGCCAGAATGCTCCGGAGTATTTTATCGTCGACAGGAATGCCGCGACTGATCAATCCACGTGCTCCCAGGGCGCGTAGCGACATAATTGTATCACTCAGTAATTGTTTAAATGTTGTTGCTGCAGTAGCCGGCATATTTGACAAAGCGAGTATCCGGCCGGTAGTAAACAGCCTGTATTCCCATGCCCAAAGCCTGTCTTCATCCGAGCGCGATCTTTCTCTTTCTTTTAACTGGTATTCAAATAACTGGGTTAGTCGCGGTACAAGCCGGTCCAGACCATACTGTGTGATCTGCGGAGAAAGCCAAATGGAATCTTTGCTTGTATATGCCACAAAGAATTGAAGAAAACTACGGGATTTCTCAGCGGTAGTGACCATTGCAGGCATATATTGCAGGTACAAGCTATCCTCCCGGAAGGCATATGGCATAATACTGATATCATCGGTATTGTCCTCCGGTATTTCAGGGGCCAGGCGCAGAAACGTACGGATAGCGGAATCCAGCGAAAGCCCACTTAGGAAGTACAGTATACTGATGCGTTGCGAGTTGTCTTTGGTCTCTGCAAAGAGCCGTTCAGCAGCAGGTACCACATCATCGCCTGCGATATCTTCCATTGATGACAGCAGTCGAACTTTTACGTCCCCGTCGGCCGTGTCGGCAGGGAAAGACTTAGTCAATGCATTTATGATAAGGTCCTTATCAGTACTGTCAGGTGCTAGATGGCGAACGTATTGACTGGCACTGTTAAATACCGACGTATCCTGGCTTTGTAAATCCTTCAGCAGCATAGGCAACTTCTTTTGCGCTAACCTCAGTGTATCAGTCTTATCATTGTTACCAGGCTGAAATGCAGCGAGAAATTGAGGGCCATATCCTTTTGATACCACCTCTTCAGGCAGTATGGCAGACAACCGATAAATGGTTTGTCCTGCTACCACTGCTTTGCGGTAAAACCGCAATCCCGTGTGACGTAATTTCAACTCGGTGGTGTACACAGGTTGACCTTGCACGATCGTTTTTTGCTGGTTGACGATACTAAAAAGAGAGTCTGCCGGATGTATAAAATCTTCTACCAGGCTATCTGGTTTGTTATAGTAGTAGCGGTTATACTTGAATACTTCTGCCGTGTATGTAGCATAAGACATCGTGTCAACAGCTGCATATGAGTAAGTTCTGACCGGAGATGATGCATACTGATCGCGCAGCATAACTGCATCAAAAGTAGTTGGCCCGGCTATAGTGAAACTACTGTCGGCCGGCGTAAAGCGAATGGTTGGCGCCTGTGCCTGCAGCGGATGCACACGAAATCCATTCAGGAAGCGCTGCCAGTATAGACTATCCGTACGTGTGCTGTCATAAACAGACAGCAATGTGTAAGCCATATTACCTCGCGGTATAAAATGTAACCTGGTTATAAAGCCGTTGTTATGACGGAAGCGTAGCTGATATAATGGTAATCCATTGTGCCCGCTGACTGTAGAATCGATCAATTGCATGGTACTGTCTTCTTTAAGTAATGCCAGACGTACACCTGCCAGTAGAGACTCGTCGCTGTTATTAAAATAACCGCCCTTCATTTTGTCAATACGCAGCATATAAGAGATGCCGTTGGCATCATCAATACCGGAATACGCTTCCACCGGGCGTATAGTAGCCTTATTGCTGATATGATTGATGTCTGACGGCAATATTGCAGAAAACCCTAACTGCGGACGGTAGAGGGTATCATAAGTGATCACCGGACGCACAATGTCATAAAATCTTACGGATTTGAAAAAGTCCTTCCTGGCAATGGAGTCCTTATCCAGTGTACCATACATAAATACAAACACCCTGTGGTTACGCATAAAAACGCGTATATAGAACGGTATGTCGTTTTGCAACATAGTGGCTTCCATACCTTCTATACCACGGTGAGTGACAGGATATGACTTTTGCAGTATAGCATTACCCTGGCTGGCCATATTGTTAATGATTGTATTCGCCATTTGCTGGTTTTCCGTTCCCATCTGCGGAACATCCAGACAGAAGGCAAATCCTGTCTGCGCTTCGTTGTTGCCTACATACATTTTACGGTTTGAATTGGGAATAGGATAGGAGATCGGTATTCCGGGAAGCGCAACACTATAGCCCTCTGCTATTTTGTTCAGCATATAGCCTTGTATGCTATCCAGTTGTTGCCGGTCCTTTTTTGCCAGACCGGTGAATGTAGCTTTTACAGGTGTCACTGTAAATCCTTTCGCCCGAAGCAATGAGATAATGCCCTTTTCTCCGGGTAGATGAGCCGCGCCCACAGCTGCGAAAACGCTACCCTTATTGGCTAAGGTGGCCAGATTGCCCGCCATTTCAATATTCCGTACACTCAGACCAGGGCCATCGCCAATACTGTCATGATCTTTGATCAGCGTCGCTATACTCTGCAGATTTGCTGCATAATAGAGATTCACCAACGAGTCAAGAACCGATATACTTTCTTTAAAACTAGTTCCGGGTTTTATCTTTTTGTCATTTTCATAATAGCCAAGGTTTTCAAGAAACACTTCCTTTTGTATCTTCGATGTTTCTGTACCTAACAGATGTAACTGATTCTGCATTTTTTCCAGGCTATGTAATGGTTTGCCGAGCAGCATTGCTTTTTGATGCAACCATCCATCAAGGAAAATATTTTCTCCTTTTAAATTGCGGCCTGCCTTCTTACTAAGCGCCTCTTCTTCATCCAGTAGCAAGGTTTCGAGAACCCATAAACGTTTCATTTGCAACTGGTCTATGGGTGCTCCAGTCTTCCCGGCTACCAGACTGTCCACATAATGGTACTCCTTCGCTGTCAGTATACGCCGCATGTAATTAACCGTGTCTGACATGATCCCTCCGGGAGAAAATATATATGACATGACCGAGTCCATGTCGACTTCCGTAGCAAAAGAGCTGGTGTTGCGTAATGCAAGGAGTACGGAATCACTGAACTCAAATACCCTTTTGTCTGTCAGATGCATCGTGCCAAACAAGTAAGAGGGAGAGGAAATACCTGGGCCATCAATACGCCAGAGAAGTTCGTAATTCGATCTGTTAATACGCTGGGCGCGCAATACCGTTGTTGGTATCAGCAGGATTAACAGCAGAGCAAATAGCATACGGGGAAAACGTCGGGCGTTGCTTGTCCGACGATCGTTATAGGTATAGAACATATTAGTAAAATTACTAAAATTACCGTTCTCCGTTATGAAAAAAGCGGCGATACCTTACGATACCGCCGCTTATATTTTATGCCTGTATTACAGGACTTTATCTTTCAGTGCTCAATTCCTTTATTATACTTCAGCTTCTGCATAAGCGCTTACCGGCTCGCAGGTGCAGATCAGGTTACGGTCTCCGTGAGTGTTGTTCACACGGCTGATAGACGGCCAGAACTTGTTCAGTTTTACGTATTCCAGCGGATATGCTGCCTGCTGACGGCTGTAAGGACGTGTCCACTCATCTGCAGTTACTACAAACTGTGTATGCGGCGCATGTTTCAGCACATTTTGCTGTTTGTCTGCCGTACCGTTCTCGATAGCAGCGATCTCCTCACGGATAGCCAGCAGTGAATCACAGAAGCGATCCAGTTCGCCCTTGTCTTCACTTTCTGTAGGCTCGATCATGATAGTGCCCGGAACAGGGAAGCTCAGGGTTGGCGCGTGGAAACCATAGTCCATCAGGCGTTTTGCTACGTCTTCAGCTTCTACACCGGCAGAAGCCTTGAACGGACGCAGGTCAACGATGAATTCATGTGCACAGGTACCGTTAACGCCATTGTACAGGATATCGTATGCTTTTTCCAGGCGTGCCTTCATGTAGTTAGCATTCAGGATAGCGAACTGGGATGCCTTTTTCAGCCCTTCTGCGCCCAGCAGGCGGATATATGCATAAGAGATCAGCAGGATGCTGGCAGAACCATATGGCGCTGCAGATACTGCATGAGTTTGTGCCTTAGTGTCGAGGCTTACGTGGCCAGGCAGGAAGGGAGCCAGGTGTTTTGCCACGCAGATAGGGCCCATGCCAGGACCACCACCACCGTGAGGAATAGCGAAGGTCTTGTGGAGGTTCAGGTGACAAACGTCTGCACCGATCAGACCAGGAGCGGTAAGACCCACCTGGGCGTTCATATTGGCGCCGTCCATGTATACCTGTCCGCCGTGCTCGTGAACGGTGTTACAGATCTCTTTTACGCTTTCTTCATACACACCGTAAGTAGAAGGGTAGGTGATCATGATACCCGCCAGGTTCTGCGCATACTGTGCAGCTTTGGCTTTCAGGTCGGCTACGTCGATGTAACCATTTTCCAGTGCTTTCACTACTACCACCTTGAAGCCCGCCATTACAGCAGATGCCGGGTTGGTACCGTGTGCAGAGATCGGGATCAGCATTACATTACGGTGACCTTCACCTCTGCTCTCGTGCCATGCGCGTATTACCAGCAAACCAGCATACTCGCCCTGGGCGCCGCTGTTAGGCTGAAGACTGCAGGCGTCAAAAGCAGTTATTTTACACAGATAATCGCTCAATTCATCAACGATCTGCTGATAACCACCTGTCTGCGATTTAGGTGCAAACGGGTGCATCTTGCTCCAGTGGTTCCAGCTCAATGGGATCATTTCTGTAGCAGCATTCAGCTTCATGGTACAGCTACCCAGTGATATCATGGATGTATTCAGAGACAGATCTTTGTTTTCCAGCAGCTTCAGGTAACGCATCATCTCAGACTCGCTGTGGTGTGTATTGAACACCGGATGCAGCAGGTAAGAAGATGTCCTTTCCAGTCCTGCAGGAACGCTGGTAGCTTTCAGCTCAGCGCTGTTGCTGGTTAATTTGCCGGCTTCGAAAATGCCGAGTATATCGTTCACATCCTGGATGGTTACGGTTTCATCGAGGGAGATGATCACGCGGCCACTTTCAGGGTAGAAGAAGTTAATGCCGATCGCTTCCGCTTTATTACGGATGGCAGCGCTGTTACTTACACGTACTTCGATAGTATCAAAGAAGAAATTAGCAGCCAGCTCCAGGCCTTTTGCTCTCAGTTTCTCTGCCAGTGCATTGGCCAGGATAGCCACGCGGGTAGCGATGTTCTTCAGGCCTTTGGGACCGTGATAAACAGCGTACATAGCGGCCATATTAGCCAGCAGCGCCTGTGCAGTACAGATATTGGAAGTAGCTTTTTCACGTTTGATGTGCTGCTCGCGGGTCTGCAGCGCCATACGTAATGCGCGGTTACCCTGTGCATCGATGCTCACACCGATGATTCGGCCCGGGATAGCGCGTTTAAAATCATCCTTTACAGCAAAGAAAGCAGCGTGCGGACCACCGAAACCTAACGGAACACCGAAACGCTGTGCAGAACCTAAAGCTGCATCAGCACCCAGTTCACCGGGAGAAGTGAGCAGTGTCAGCGCCAGCAGGTCAGTAGCCATTGCTACATAAGCGCCTGCCGCGTGTACTTTATCAACAAAGCTGCGGTAATCTTCCACACTACCAATGCTGTTTGGATACTGCACCAATGCGCCGAAGTAAGTTTCGTCTATTGCTGCGGTATTGTAGTTACCCACTACCACTTCAATGTTCAGCGGCGTAGCACGGGTGTATATAACGTCGATTGTCTGAGGAAAGGTGTTCGCATCCACAAAGAACTTAGGACGGCTCAGGTGATCGTGATCTTTATTCAGTGCACTGAAGAACATCCCCATAGCTTCAGCAGCAGCACTGGCTTCGTCCAGCAGGGACGCATTTGCAATAGGAAGACCTGTCAGATCACTTACCATGGTCTGGAAGTTCAGCAGGCTTTCCAGGCGGCCCTGGGCAATCTCAGCCTGGTAGGGAGTGTACTGGGTGTACCATCCCGGATTTTCAAACACATTGCGTAAGATCACGCTTGGAGTGATAGTATCGTAATAACCCTGTCCGATATAATTGCGGAATACATGATTCTTTAATGATACATCTTTCAGATGACGCAGGTAATCACTCTCACTCATTGCAGCCGGAACTGCCAGGGGATGCTGCATGCGGATAGTGCCAGGTACTGTTTTACCTACCAGCTCTTCCAGGGAAGATACCCCGATGGTATCCAGCATATGATTGGTCTCAGCTTCATTTGGCCCGATATGCCGGCCAACAAATTCAGTTTGTTGTATATCAAAAAGATTCATGATGTAAAGCAGGTCTATTAGAAAAGAATGTGCAAAGCTATAACGTTTTTTAGCAATGGCCAAACCAGTGCGGTCGTTGGAGAAATTGCGGTGATAAATGCAGGCAGTAAATAAGGACAATTGTCATGAGCTTGTAATGTAGTGACACGGGAACTTGTCAGTATACCGTCTGTTTCCCATAGATGATCTTCTCTTGCTCTGTGGGCTATTGCTTAATCACTATCTTTGCAGTCCAATGGACGAATTACTTACAAACTGGGAACAAAAGGCCCAGGAGCAACAAAAGGCCAACAAGCAGTTCCTGCAGAAGCTGCAGACGAAAAGGGGGAGAGGTGTGGAAAAGCTATTGCCAGACCTGCATGATGAAGCTTTCAGTCACGTTGATTGCCTGAAATGCGCCGGTTGCTGTAAAACGATCAGCCCCCGCTTTAAGATGCCCGACATAAAACGCATCGCTAAATACAAGGGCATGAAGGAATCTGCCTTTATTGACCAGTACCTGCGCATGGATGAAGATGGGGATTACGTAGTGAAATTCAGTCCCTGTCCCTTCCTCGATGCTGACAATTACTGCAGCATCTACGACGCCCGTCCAGGCGACTGCCAGAACTACCCCTATACAGATAGCTTCGATTTTATCAAGCGGCCAAACATCACTTACCTGAACAGTACCATCTGTCCTGCCGTATTTTATGTCCTTGAAAGGTTGAAAAAGATCACAAAACTATAGCCGGTCAGGGCTTTAGGTCCAGCTTACGCATGGCGGGAGAGATGATATAGGTGGTGATCACCACACCCAGTGTCACACAACCGCCAAATACTACGGAAGGCACCAATCCCATCAGACGGGCGGCAAGGCCACTTTCAAAGGCCCCCAGTTCATTGGAAGACCCTACGAACATGGAGCTCACCGCTGCAACCCGTCCACGCATGTCGTCAGGAGTTTTAAGCTGCAGGATGGTCTGACGGATAATCACACTGATACCATCCAGCACGCCGCTGACCAACAAGGCCAGGAAGGAGAGTACAAAACTTGTTGACAATCCGAACACGATAATACACAGGCCAAAACCGAAAACGGCCGCCAGCAGTTTAAGACCGGGTTGATTGACCAATGGCCGGTAAGCCAGAATAAACATCGTGGTCAGCGAACCAACAGCCACCGCCGCCCGCAGGAAACCGAATTCCAGTGAACCCACATGTAACACGTCTGTTGCAAAGATGGGCAACATCGACACCGCACCTCCAAACAGTACGGCAAACATATCCAGCGCCATTGCATTCAGTACAACTTTGGTCTTCCATACAAAGCGCATCCCCTTTGTCAGTCCGTCGAAGAAACGTTCTCCCTGTGCTTTATAGTGAATAGGTTTAGGCTTGATCTTGATAAGGCTATACAGCGGCGCAAGAAAAACACCTACTACGATGAGCATAGACCAGTGAATACCAAACAGATAGATGAAGAGACCTCCCAGTGCCGGCCCCGCCATCCCACCGATCTGCCAGGCGCTGCTACTCCATGTGGAGCCATTGGCATACAGATTCCGGGGCACGATCAACGCCAGCATGGAGAAGTTAGCAGGACTCAGAAAGGCTCTCGCTACACCGCCCAGAAATACCAGGAAGTAGATCATATTAAGTACCCATTGTGTAGAAATGCCGGCCACCGCCTGGTCCCATGTCAGCAGGAACAATCCGAGACCCATAAGGATATAAGCAATTACACATGCAATTAATAAACCACGTTTCTCCCGCTTGTCCACAATATGTCCGGCAAAAGGCGCTACCAGCACCGCCGGGATCACCTCCGCCAGCCCGATCAGGCCCAGTGCAAAAGGGTCATGCGTCAGTGCATTCACCTTCCACTCAATAATGGTGAACTGCATGGCTAATGCAAACACCATGGCAAAACGAATGACGAGATAATAGTTGAATTCCGGAATACGTAGCGATGCGTAAGGGTCGTTCTTGATAGTAGTCTCCTGGTTCTCCACTTTGCAGTTTTTATGGCCGTCGCAAAAATAGAGAATTTGCCCATCACCCGGCCCTCCAATCTGATAAACGGTAGTATAAAATCCCCCTAAGATGTTTATTTTTATGTAGAATGTCCCCCTCCGGAAATTGGTCTGGTTTTAGCATTTGTAAAGTTGTAACATGTGGCAACCCGTTAAATGCGAGTTAATTGCATACTATGGTGCATCGCACTGTTTCTCAATCTTTTGTTAAAAGCAAATTGGCCTTCTGGTTGGATGGGCTATTTTATGCTATATTTGATGACGTTCAATTTTGGATTCTATGAGAAGAATGAAAGTGATTATACCAGTTGCACTGCTTACAATCTCAATGGGGGTTTTGGCTTTCAGCAAACTGCATAAAGAAGATCCTCCAGGCAGATACGAAGTGATCATGGGCCTGGTAGGACAAATACTAACCCAGGGCCACTATCAACCTAAGGAGATTAACGACGCTTACTCTAAAGAAGTTTTTGATAAATACCTGAAGAGCCTGGACAGTGAAAAGAAGTTTTTCCTGAAGAGCGATATCAAAGGACTGGAGTCCGTATCCACACACATCGACGATGAGCTGCAGGGCGCTCCGCTGGACTGCTTTAACGCCATCAATGCCATCATCAAACAGCGTGTAACTGAAGCTGCTTCCATTTACCCGGAACTGCTCTCCAAACCATTTGATTTTGCCAAAGAGGAAAAGGTAGTTCTCGATCCCGATAAGATCGACTATCCCGAAAGTCTGGAAGAACGCAAAGAAGCCTGGAGAAAAGTACTGAAATACCGTACGCTTGAAAAGCTGACGGAACTGCAGGAAACCCGCGATAAACAGAAAGATAAAGCCGGTGAAAAGATTAAGACTGATGCCGAACTGGAAGTTGAAGCCAGGGCTAAAGTAAAAACCGTATACGACCGTTATTTCGACCGTCTGAAAAACAGACAGGATGATAACGAGCGTTTTAGCATGTTTATAAACGCCATCACAACCACAATGGACCCTCATACTGATTTCTTCCCGCCAGCCGAAAAGAGGGCTTTCGAAGAGCAGATGGCCGGTAAGTTCTTTGGTATTGGCGCCCAGCTGAAAGAAGAAGATGGTAAGATCAAGATCGCCAGTATCGTAACAGGTAGCGCCAGCTGGAAAGACGGCCGCCTGAAAGCGAATGATGCTATCCTGAAGGTAGCGCAGGGCGATAAAGAGCCCGTTGACATCACCGGTTATGCAGTGGAAGATGCGGTGAAAGTGATCCGTGGTAGTAAAGGTTCTATTGTGAAGTTGACCGTGAAGAGCGTGGACGGTACCGTAAAAGTGATCGATATTACCCGCGATGAAGTAGTATTGGATGACACCTTTGCAAAATCAGCCATCATCAATGGCCAGCATAAACTCGGTTACATCTACCTGCCTGAATTCTATGCAGATTTCAATGACAGGAACGGCGCCCGTTGCGCGGAAGATGTAGCTAAAGAGATCACCAAACTGAAAGCGGAAAATGTAGAGGGTATCATCCTCGATCTGCGCTTCAACGGTGGTGGTTCCCTGCAGGACGTTGTACAGATGGCTGGGCTGTTCATTCCGGAAGGTCCTATCGTACAGGTGAAATCCCGTAGCGGCGATCCAATGGTGCTCCGCGACCGCGATAAGAGCGTACAATACGGTGGTCCGCTGGCTATCATGGTCAACGAATACAGCGCTTCCGCTTCTGAGATCATGGCGGCTGCAATGCAGGATTACAAACGTGCCGTGATCATTGGTAGCAATACCTTCGGTAAAGGTACCGTACAGCGTATGCTCAATCTCGATGACTTCTACTCCAATAAGGAAATAGGCGCCCTGGGTGCTATCAAACTGACCCAGCAGAAGTTCTACCGTGCAAATGGTGGTTCTACCCAGCTGAAAGGTGTAGCTTCCGATATCCAGCTGCCGGATCCATATTATGAAGTGGCAGAACGTAAAGATGCTGATGCTCTGGCATGGGACGAAATTCCAAAAGCATCCTTCACACCGTGGTACGATCCTGTTCCGGTAGAAGCATTGAAAAGGAACAGCGAAAAACGTATTGCATCCAGCGAGGCATTCAAGATGATGAATGACAACATCACTACGCTGAAAAAGCTGGAAAGCCAGGAAGCGTATTCTCTGAACCAGCAGACATACAAAGCAGAGCAGAAAAGTAACAGTAATGCCCTGAAACGTTATGATGCGGTAAATGAGAAAGTGAAAGAATTGAACATCGTGAGCCTGAAAACTGACCTGGACAGACTGGCAGCTGATTCTGCGAAACTGGCCCGTAACAAAGACTGGCTGAAATTCAGACAGAAAGATATCTACCTTGATGAAGCAGTAAATGTGATGAACGACCTGATTGCACTGTCTTATCCTAAATTACAGGGTAAACCCGCTAATAAATAATCATACGCCTTAAGCATAAATAAAAAGGCGGTCTGTTTTAAACAGGCCGCCTTTTCTATTGTGCGCCCGGCACGGGCGCAAACTCTAGGGTGTAAGTCCCGAACGCGCCTTGATAGTGGGAAGCGTTAACCCAAGGCAAGGGTGTCCTCCGTGAGGAGGAATCTGAAGGAAGCCGGCGGTAAA
>NZ_JAKIRP010000027.1 GCF_021646545.1 Chitinophaga filiformis
TGCAATAATCTGACGCCTAATCAGGCTCATTTAGCCAGTGGAGCATTAAAGCGAAGATGGATCGCTAAAAAGAAGGTAAAAACAACAGAAATAGCAGTGTAAAGCTTAATTTGCACATCTGTAAAGCTTAATTTGCGCATCTGTAAAGCAAATAATGAATTATTTCAATAACCTGTAAAGTCAATCCTGAAACTTCTTGCAAAAACTGTAAAGTTTTTCTGTACTAAGACAGATACCGTCTTGATACCGCTTTGATACCCATTATCCTACGTTAATCCTACGTTTTAAAACGTAGGATTAACGTAGGATAATGGGTATCAAAGCGGTATCAAGACGGTATTTATAACCACAATAGAGAAAAACTTTACAGTTTTTCCATCGTAAAGGCAGGATTGACTTTACATGGTACGGTTTAACCCTAAATTACTCCGTTTTTTTAAAATGGTATTTTTCTTCGGAATATCAAAATACATTACCTTCGTAATCAAATAGCTATTAACGACCCCCAATTAACCACATTATTTCTTTTTTTGAATTTGCCAGGTAACCGTAAGATTGGAATACACCATTATCGCTCAATAACCAAATTTTTGCTATGTAATAAAAGCAGTGTCTTATTGTTCAAGTGATTTTGCAGTCAATTATCTATTCCCATGTCCATGAATGAACTTTCATGCCCGGTGAAGTTTTGTCTTGTATTTAGCACCTGGAAGGATTTACAACAAGTGTCAGTGTACTATTTCAGATAACCAGACATCCCTTTAAAAAGAATGCAATAAGTACTTGTGCAAAGCATGCACATAGATATTTATCGGCCTGACTTACTCCCCAGACGGCATTCCCGCTCTGAAAATGTTTCTTTATCCTTAATCTAAAATAAATAAAATGAAAAGAACACCTATCCTTTTCCTTGCTTCGTTCACTATGGCGTGCCTGGCAACTGCCGCACATGCACAGGAAACGGCTTCCGCAACGGCAACAGCTACTATTGTCACCCCCATCAGCATTACGAAAGATGTTGACATGAACTTTGGGAACGTAGCAGTGCAATCTACTACCGGCGGAACAGTGGTACTGACCCCTGCCGGTACACGTTCAGCTACAGGTGGAGTGACGCTACCCACTACTGCAACAGGAACAGTGACCGCTGCCTCTTTTACAGTAAGCGGTACTTCCGGTTATTCGTATGCTATCACACTACCAAGTACGGCGCTGACCATTACCAGTGGATCGAACACGATGACTGTCACTACCTTCACCAGCGATCCTTCCGGTACGGGCACACTGACAGGCGGATCTGAAGTAGTGAACGTTGGCGCCACACTGAATGTAAGTGCAGCACAAGCGGCCGGAACGTACGTATCAGCCACTCCCTTCGATGTAACGGTCAACTATAACTGACCTTGCATTATTTTCTCCCAAAGGCCCTCCCGGTATACTGTACATAGCCGGGTTGGGGCTTATTGGGCCCCAATTATCCAACATTGTTTATGCGCCATATCCATTATCTGATATTCGTTACATGTTTATCTCCCCTCCTTTCATCGGCACAGGGTAATCTCCTGATCACACCTATGAGGGTTGTTTTCGAGGGACAAAAAAAAGTACAGGAACTTAATCTTGCCAATACCGGCCACGATACGGCCCGGTATCTGATCTCTCTTATTGAGATCCGCATGAACAGCAATGGCTCTTTCGAAAGGATCAGTGAACCCGATTCGGGGCAATTGTTTGCAAGCAAATTCGTCCGTTTCTTTCCGAGAAGCGTTACACTTGCTCCTGGTGAGGCGCAGCTGGTAAAAGTGCAGCTCTCAAAAACAGGACAGTTACAGGAAGGAGAATATCGCTCACATATCTATTTCAGGGCTGTGCCCGATATCATCGTACAGGGAGACCTTCCCAGGGCAAAAGATTCTACCACTATTTCCGTAATGCTGACACCTGTTTTTGGGATAAGCATACCTGTGATCATCAGGATTGGTGCACCGGATCTGAAGGTAAGCCTGACCGACATTTCGCTTGAAACCAAAGAGAATGTCCGGCCCCACCTGAGCATGATTCTGCGCCGTACAGGCAATCATTCAGTATATGGCGATATCAACATTGACTACGTTTCAGAAAAGGGAAAAGTGACCTCTGTAGGTACTGTAAAAGGACTCGCTGTTTATACCCCGAATCCGTTCAGAGCATTCAACATGGAACTCGAGAAGAAACCAGGCATTAATTATCACCATGGCAAACTAAGGATCACATATACCGCACAGTCAAAAGGGGCTGTGACCGATCCACTGGCGCAGGCTGAGTTACAACTGCATTGATCAGTCGCGGGTGCTTATCCGGCACGAAGCATATGCCGTCAGATAATATTCAAACACATGAATACTGATAGACAATTTATACGTGTTTGTTTTACGCTCCTTATCTTTTTGTCAAGCCTGCCTGTATCCCTTTGGGCACAGACAAGCTGGAAAGGTACTGTCAGTACAGCATGGAACGATGCGGCCAACTGGACTGCAGGTGTTCCTACATCCACAATCGATGCGGTGATCGGAGACGCTTCTTTTACAGGCTCTTTTCAGCCTACCGTCAATGCTACCGGCAGTTGTAACGCTCTTACACTCGTAATGAGCGCCCAAAACCCCGTTTTGACAGTTTCGAAAAGCTTAACAGTAGCCGGTATACTCACCATCAACTCCGGTTGTACAATTTCGCAAAGAGGTGTTGCCCTTACTGTAAAAGGCAACTGGGTAAATAATGGCACTTATACAATTACCCAGAATAATGCGAAAGTTATTATGGGTGGCACCAGTCAGACAATCGGCGGCACCACTGCTACCGCTTTCAGGCGACTCACCATCGCTTCAGGTGCCGTCGTTACACTAAATGCTAACATCTCTGTAACCAGTCTTTTTACAGTAAACGGTACTTTTATACCATCAGAAAGCACCAACCCGATAGTGTCGGGCGCTGGCAATACCAGCGTAGACGCTACCGGTATCTTACATGTCAACGCTACGACTTTTGCAGGCAACTACACTTTATCAGGAACCTACACGTTCCTTGCAGGTAGTACGGTCGATTACAGTGCGACCCTTGCCAATCAAACCATCCGTCACGATCTTACCTATTCCACACTCAGGATCAGCGGGGCATTGGTCAAAACCCTGGCAGGTAACCTTAATGCGCTGAACTCAACTACCAGTACTGCCGGCAGAATTGATGTAACCGCCGCCACACTGGACCTGTCCACTTTTACAGCCAACCGGGGCACTACGGAAGCGGGTGGAGCAATCACCATAGCCAATGGTGCTACCCTCAGGATCGGAGGAACTAATACATTCCCCACCAACTACGGCACACATTCACTCTCCCTGACAAGTACCGTGGAATATAATGGTCTTGACCAGACAGTGTCGGCAGAGACGTATGGTAACCTGACCCTGACCGGTTCCAGCGGCGCCGTTGTGAAAACAATGCCTGCGACTGCCTTTACCATAGCAGGCACCCTTACCAGTACCTTAGGGTCGGCCACCAGTGTGAGCTATACTGCTGCCTCAAATATACTGATCAGTGGCGGTGTCAATATCGGCGCCTCCACTACATTTAACGGTGGCAGCTTTACCCACGAAATAACGGGAAACTGGGTGAACAATGGCACATTCACCGGCGCCACCAGCACCATTAATTTCGGAGGCCCCGGTTCGTCTATCAGTGGTACCGGTACACACAATTTCAATAATATGGGTTTCCTTGCTACCAATGTTACGGCGGCCGCCACCAGCTCCCTCACAGTATCTGGCAACATGTCAACTTCAGGACCAGGTACATTCAACCATCTGGCTGGCGGCACACTAACGATGACAGGAACATCCAAGACTATTACAGGCGCAGGTTTCATCTTTGATAACTTGACCATTTCGGGCAGCGTTAGTGTCAGCACGAGTATCATTGTAACAGGCAACTTTGCCGTCGGCGGTACCTTTAATGGCCTTGGAGGTACCCTTACCATGCAGGGAACATCCAAGACTATTTCCGGCGCAGGAAGTATCAGTTTCGGAACACTGATCATCTCAGGCACGGTCTCTACGGCGGTATCTTTCTCAGCGATCAATACTTCACTTGACGTCAGCGGTTCGCTTACAGCTACCGCTGGAACAGTCACCTTTACCGGTACCAGTACATTAAATGGAACGGCTAATCTGTTCAATGTTACCCTGAATGGAACATCCTTACAATTGTCTGCCAACTCGGTACTAGGTATTGCCGGCACCTTTACTGTCATCAGTGGTACGCTGAATGTGACTTCCACTCCCCCCAATACCGTCAACTTTAATGGTACAGGCGCACAGACAATCAACGCACTGACCTATGACAGACTATTACTATCGGGCGGTGGTACGAAAACAGCAGCCGGCGCCATTACTACCAGCTATTTTACGGTTTCAGGCGGAACTACCTTTGCTGCAGGCTCTTTCACCCACCAGGTGCAGGATGATTTTGTCAACAACGGTACATTCACCGCCGGTAGCAGTACGATATCATTTACCGGCAGCCATGCATCCACTATAACAGGTACTACAACCTTTAATATTCTTACGCTGAATAAAACTGCAACGACTACACATGTTGACATTAACAATAATATTCAGGTCGGTACCATTAACATGACCAGTGGCACCATGAACACCGGCAGCAATATCCTGACAATGACTGTTGACAGGACCGGCAACGGCGTTATACTGGGCAATGTCCGCAGAAATCACGCTTTCATTCTGGGTGTTGCCTATGCATTTGAAAGCCCTAACACTTCAATAGCTTTTTCGGTGGCGGTACCACTTACCAGTTCTATTACTGTTTCCGCCATTGTAGCGCCCGTCAGCGATTTCCCACAGGGTAGCGCCATCAACCGGGAGTATACTATCAGCGGCGTTTCAACATTAGGATTTAGCACCTTACGATTGCATTACGAGGATGCAGAACTGAATGGTAGCAATGAATCTACCATGGCGCTATGGTTCAATAGCGGCAGCAGCTGGAGTTCTTCAGGAAAAACAACTAACAGTACCACTTCCAATTATGTAGAACTGAACGGACAGACAACCGTCAATGGACGATGGACTATTTCTGACAATGCCAGTGTTGTACGCTGGAATGGTACTGTCAGCGGTGACTGGTTTACCGCTGCAAACTGGACGACCATTGCAGGCAGTCCTTCTCTCCCTCCCGGCGTTAATGACATCGTCGAGATCGGCACTGCCGCGTTTACCAATCAACCTGTGATCAACAACACCGCCAATGTAAAGGCCATACGATTTGGCAGCACGCAGGCAGGCACGCTGACGCTTACTACAGGCGGCAGTCTGACTACGCAAGGAAATATCAGTGGCGCATGGTCTGCCAATGCCACACACACCATCAATGCAGCTGATCAAACGCTGACAGTAAACGGTGACCTCGTGCTAAGCGACGGTACCAGCGGTCATGCCATCAACCTCAATGCAGGCACAGGCACGATCACAGTGGTTGGCTCACTCACCGAATCAGGAGGCGCCAATGTCACCTTCACCGGGGCAACCACACTCAATGTAGGCAACGACTATTCTTACACCGGTGGTACTTTTACAGCCGGCAGCAGCACAGTGATTTACAATGGCACAGTTACGCAAACAGTAGCCGGACTGACTTATAATCATCTGCAGGTAAATAAGTCTGCCGGCACCGCAGTAACGCACGATGCAGCAACGGTAGCCGGTAATCTGAGTATTACAACAGGGGCCATGACACTGGAGGCGGCTATGACAGTAAGCGGCAATGTCAACATATCTTCCGGCGCCACGCTGAACAGCGACGCCATTACACTGACAACAGGCGGTAACTGGAATAACAGCGGTACATTCACCGCCTCCGGCGGTACCGTCGTACTCAATGGCTCCGGCACACAAACCGTTTCAGCCACCACCTTCAATAACCTGACTATTGCGAAAACCGCAGGTACCGCCTCACTTACCGGCAACTGTCCGGTGAATGGCAATCTTACAATCACCAGCGGAACTATGGATCTTTCTACGTTCAGTGCCAGCAGATCATCGGCGGGGGGCACATTTACGCTCTCAGGTAGCGCTGCTTTATTCGCTGGTGGAGCCAACAATTTCCCTTCGGGATTTACCGTCTATACTGTCAGCACTACGAGTACCGTAAACTACAATGGTACCGTAGCACAGACAGTAGCTGGTATCCCTTACGGCCACCTCACCTGCACTAATGGCGGTACCAAAACACTCGCCGCCACCTGTACCGTAAACGGAGATCTCACCATCGGAAGCGGTGCTACCTTCAACGGCGCCAGCTTTACCATCAATCTATATGGCAACTGGAGCAATAGCGGTACTTTCACTCCTGCCAGTAGTACGGTAACACTAAATGGAGCCAGTAAAACAATTACTGGTACTACTACCTTCAACAGGCTCACTGTATATGGCAGCTATGCTGTAAGCGGTAGCGATATTACTTACAATGGCCTGCTCACCATCGCCACCGGCGGTTCTTATGATGGTGGAAGCGGTAATGCTACGGTGAACGGAGACCTTACCAATAATGGTTCTTTGG
The DNA here is from genome assembly GCF_021646545.1 of Chitinophaga filiformis. Classification (GTDB taxonomy): domain Bacteria; phylum Bacteroidota; class Bacteroidia; order Chitinophagales; family Chitinophagaceae; genus Chitinophaga; species Chitinophaga filiformis_A. The sequence goes on from NZ_JAKIRP010000027.1 coordinate 6,607, forward strand.
TCAGTAACGGCGTAACCACCTTTACCGGTACTGCAGTACAAACCATACGCTTTGTAAATGCAGTTGTCTCCAATTCGAGCGGTGTCATTAATTTTAACGGCACTGTGCCGCCTGTACTCAATTCAACCAGTACGCCCACCTACGCTACCTTAAACGTGAACAATACCGGAGGCGTCACCGCCAGTGTGGGGTGGCGGGTCTTCATCGCATTCAATATCGGCAGCGGCGCTACCTTTAATGGCGGTGTTTCTACCCATACTATATTCGGATCATTTACGAACAATGGCACGGTGACCAGCAGCGGCACCATGAACTTTACGCCGACAGCAGCGCAGACCATCAAGCTGACCGGAACCGGTTTTACAAGTACGGGGACTGTCACCTTCGGCGGAACCGGCGCCATCAGTGTAACAGGCACGCCTACCGCATTGAACGAAGTGATTATCAGTAATACCGCCGGTGTAACGCCAGGCGCCAACTGGAGCATAAATGGCGATTTTTCCATCGCCAACAATGCAATATTTAATGCCGGCAGCTTTACCTATACAATAGGAGACGATCTTGAAAGCAGTGGTACATTGAACGGAGGAACGTCCACCTTCACAATGACATCAGCTGATGGAACACTCGCAGGTACACCGAACACTACCTTCTATGATCTGACCATGACCGGAACAATAGCCGCACTCTCAGATTATCGCGTTAGTCACAATTTCACCAACAACGGCACCTATGACGGCACCATCGGTACGCTGATCATGACCGGCAGTCAGCCGTCAGTCATTACCAGTTCAGCTGCATCATTCGCTCTTTCCCAGGTAACCAACCTGAAAGATGCAGGCGTTACGACTTCACTTGCAAAGGCCATCACCGCGGTGGATGATATTACTATTACCACCGGTATATTTGATGCAGCGGGTTTCGCCATTACACATTCCGGAGCCAGTTCATTAACCATTGAGGACAATGCAAAACTCATCCTCAAAGGCACGCAGACATTACCCACATTCACCACTTACACACTGGATACTTTAAGTACTGTTGAATATGCGGGCAGTACACAGGCTGTCTCCTCCGCTACAACATACGGCAACCTTGTCATATCCACCACAGGTAGTAAAACAGCTTCTGCTGTATTGAAAATGCTGAACGACTTTACGTTGACCAACGGCACATTTGTACAGGGCAGTTTTACAGACACCATCGGCGGCAACTGGACAATGTCCAGTGGTACTTATACGAACACCGGCGCTACCGTTTACTTCAACGGTACAGGTACGCAAACCATCTCTTCGACCGGGGCTTTTAACAACCTGACGGTAAATAAGACTGCAGGTATCGTTGCACTCGGCACTAACATCACCGTGAGCGGTGTATTGAATTTCGTGCTGAATAAGATCCGCACCGGCGCAACATTTGCCGTTATACTACCATCAACAGGCTCCCTTACCGGTGCTTCTCAGGGTACGGGATGGGTATCCGGAAGACTGCAGAAAGCAGTGGCTACCGGCACTAATGTAACGAGAACATATGAAGTAGGCGATGATCAGTATTATACACCAGCTACTGTTACCATGGCGAGCGTCACCACTGCCGGTAACTTGCTGACAGGCGTCACCGCCGGAGATCATCCCAATATCAATACTTCCGCGCTAAGCGCTACCAGCACGGTGAACAGATACTGGTCTTTCACCAATACCGGTACTGTATTCACTACTTCGTCCGTTACCCTGAACTGGAATGCTGCCGATGTGGACGCAGGATCTACTACCAGCAATTTTAAGGTGGCCAGTTATGATGGCAGCACCTGGACAACTCCCACTACTGTCAGCCCGCTGGCCACTTCCATACAGGCAACAGGCCTGAGCAACATGAGCGTTGCTTTAGCGGTAGGTGAGCTCGTGTCAAATAACACCTGGACCGGCGCAGTAAGCACAAACTGGGCGCTGGCGGGCAACTGGTCTACCAACGCAGTGCCCACCAACACCATGAATGTCATCATACCAACAGGTCTGGGAAATTATCCCACTGTCAGCTCTACTGCTACTACCGCCAATATCACCATACAAACCGGCGCCGCTGTTACAGTAAGCGCCGCAACACTACAGATCTACGGTACCATCAGCAACAGCGGGACATTCACTGCAACGAATGGTACGGTGGAATTGGCCGGCAGTACGGCGCAGACGATACCTGCCAGTACATTTGCCGGTAATACTATACTGAACCTTACTATCAATAATGCCAGTGGCGTAACACTTGCCGGTGCATTAGATGTGTCAGGCATACTGAGAGTTACAACGGGAACATTTGCGACGGGCAATAATCTGACCCTGCTTTCAACAGCAACACGCACAGCATTGATCGACGGCAGTGGCAGCGGGACAGTAACAGGCAATGTGACGATACAGCGTTACCGGCCTACAGGCTTTGGCTATGTCTATCTCAGTTCTCCGTTCCAGTCGGCAACCGTCAATGAGTTTTCTGATGATATTGATCTCAGCGCTACCTTCCCTACTTTCTACCGTTATGTAGAGAACCGTACATCTTCAGGATGGACAGCGTATACTGCTACTTCCGGAGCACTCGCGCCAATGGTGGGATATGCGGGTAATCTTGGTACGTCTACCTCACCGGTAACGATAGATATGACGGGAGTGGTAAATAACGGCACTATCGTCACCCCTGCCCTCACAAACAACGATCAGCCGTATACGCTCGGCTTCAACCTGGTGGGCAACCCTTATCCATCTCCGGTAGATTGGGACGCTACCAGCGGATGGATACGCAACAATGTGGATATAGCCGTCTATTACTTTAACGCAGGTACCATCAATCAATATACAGGTACCTACAGTTCCTACATCAACGGCGTTTCCAGCGATGGTATAGCCAGCAACATCATACCGGCTATGCAGGGTTTCTTCGTACACGTCACGAATGGCAGCTTCCCCGTATCAGGTTCCCTCACCGTCAACAACACCGCGAGAGTGAATAACCTGACACCTGACTTCCATAGAGAAAGACCGCTGACAGAACCCCTGTTACGCCTGGGCGCCGGCTTTACTGATGAAGGATACCGTCCAGACATGGCCGTTATCTACTTTGGCAGCACCAGCACCAGGGATTTTGAGATAGAAACGGATGCCCTGAAACTACTGAATACAGATCCGACCGTTCCCAGTCTGTATGTACTGGCAGGCAAGCAGCAGCTCTCCATAGCTGCATGGCCGGACAATATAGACAGCACAGAAAGCATTCCCCTCGGACTGACCACGGAACGGGATGGATATGTCAGCTTCAGCATGCCGGTTATGGAGCGCATACCTGCCGGATGGCATGTTTATCTCTATGATAAGGAAGCCGCCATCACCCATGATCTGCATAAGACAACGCCTTACCGCCTGATGCTGCGTAAAGGCATTTATAACAACAGGTTCTTCCTTGTGTTTAAAGCTGATGATGATGTCATTAGCGGCAATACCGCCTCCTATCATGCATTTTATACAGGTAATAACCTGTACGGGCAATTTGACAAGGTACCCGGTGAGAAATGCACTATTGCGGTCAGCAACATGGCCGGACAGGTCATGTTCCGGAAAGACTTTAAAGGCAACGGACGCTACCTGCTCGGATCCAACTACAGCAGTGGGGTGTATGTCGTCACATTCCAGTCGGATAAAGACCGGGTATCGAAGAAAGTGTTTATAAGCAATCAATGATCATTACATGCGACCAGCACTGTTAAAATACTACCTCCTTTGCATCGGCCTGCTGGTCGTGCTACTCCATGCCCCATCACCAGTGAAAGGGCAAGAGCCCCCGCCCCGGCCTATATCGGTATATGTAAATCCTGCGCAGGGACTCATCTTTGGCGCCTTTTTCCAGGGAGCTACAGGCGGTACGGTAACGGTTTTCCCCGATGGTTCGCGCTCCGTTACGGGAAGTATTGTACAGGCCAACCTCGGATTTCCTTTCTCTCCGGCCATTTTCGAAGTAGATGCAAATCCGGGTACCCTGATCCAGATCCTGAACGGGCCCGATGTAACACTGACTGGTAGTAACGGAGGAACCTTGTCGCTGCACATCGGTTCTTCCAGTACCGGAAGTCCCTTCGTTGCTACCGCCACCTCTCCCGCCAGGACACTGGTACGCATTGGCGGCACACTCACTGTAGGACCGCCTCTGGCCAATCCTTCGGGAAGCTATAGTGGTCTATTCTCAGTCACGTTCATCCAGGAATAACAACTGATGACAGGCAGTACTATACATATCGCTCCTCTCCTCCGGCACTGCTGCAAACTAGTGTGTATCTTACTATTGGCCTGCTGCATCAGTCCTGTCTTCGCAAAAGACGGAGATAAGGATGGCGACAACGATGAAGATCCGAAATTTGACGAGACCTCTATCCTCGTCGTACTGCAGGGTCTGGGAGGCACAGAAATACCTGCGGTGGTAAAAGACGAAACAGCCTATCTGTCTATCACAGATGTATTTAACTTCCTGAAGATACGGAACAACCTGTCGGAGAGTATGGATACTCTTAGTGGCTTCTATATCAGTCAGGATGCGATTTTCCTGATCGATAAGAAGAATAACAGGATACGTTTCCGCGATAAGGTATTCAACCTTGGACCGGAAGATCTGGTGAAGATGGAAACAGGATTGTACCTCCGTACAGATTATTTCAATAAGGTATTTGATCTGAGTTGTCAGTTCAATTTCCGGAGCTTGTCAGTGAATGTGATATCTAAAGCAGAACTACCTGCCATCAGGGAGATGCGGCAACAGGTCATTTACCGTAACCTGAATAAGCTCAAGGGAAATATAGCAGCAGATACTACGATAGGAAGAAGTAAGCAGCTGTTTAAATTCGGGATGGCCAATTGGTCAGTCGTATCTACCCAACGCCTGCAGAATGTCAGCGACACCTGGTTCAACCTCATGATGGGCGGAACACTGGCCGGTGGAGAAGCCACGGTATCACTGAACTACAACAACTTCGCAAAGCAACAGCTATCAGCTACGCATCCGGATAGTAATATTGTCCGCCCCTTCGACCAGCGGCAGCAATATTACCGTCTACGCTTCGTAAACAACGACAGGCCATGGCTGCGGCAGATCATTGCAGGAAAGATATTTACACCCACGATTGCATCCCTCTTCGCTCCGATAGTAGGCGTACAGATCACCAATACACCGACTACACATCGCCGCGCTTACGGCACTTACACACTAAGTAACTTCACTGACCCCGGCTGGACGGTGGAACTGTATATCAACAATGCACTGGTGGACTATACGGTGGCAGATGCGGCAGGCTTTTATACGTTCCAGGTACCGCTGATGTATGGCAATTCCCAGATCAGGCTACGGTTCTATGGTCCGTGGGGAGAAGAACGATTCCAGGAAGAAAGCATCAACATTCCCTTTAACTTCCTGCCGGCCGGGGAATTTGAATATACTGCCAGTGCCGGCGTAGCGGAAGATACTGCACATAGTAAACTGGGAAGGGTCCAGGTCAACTACGGCCTTTCCGGCAAGCTCACTGTTGGCGCCGGGCTGGAGTATCTGTCCTCCATCCGCGGAGCCAATACATTGCCGTTTGTGACTACTTCGATGCGTCTTGTATCGAACCTGTTGTTTTCCGGTGAGTATACATACGGCGTCAGGGCAAGAGGGATCCTTAGCTATCGGACGCGTACAAACTTCCAGGCAGAACTGAATTATACGAGGTATAGAAGAGACCAGAAAGCCATTATCTACAACTGGCTCGAAGAGCGCAAGGCGATTATATCAAAGCCGTTCTTCAGAAAGAATTTTTCGCTGTTCGCAAGACTTACCGTTGATCAGATTATTTTACCCGGTTCCTACTATACCACCACAGAATGGCTGTTGTCAGGTTCTCTCTATAAAGTCGGCACGAGCCTTTCCACCTACGCCATTTTTATAAAGGACGAAAATCCTTTCGTATACAGTAATCTGGCACTCACATTCCCCATCCCTGGCAGGATCATGCTGACCCCGCAAGCGCAGTATGAATATAACAGCAACCGCTTTATAGCAGTACGCTGCGAGGCAGGAAAGTACCTGTTTAAAAACGGCTATCTGAATGTTTCTTATGAGAAGAACTACAGGACGGGCATTACAAACTATGGCATCGGATTGCGGTATGACTTTTCATTCGCACAGATCGGCTTCTCCGTTTGGAGGAATAACAATGTCACTACTCTGGTGGAATCTGCCCGCGGCAGTGTGATCCATGATGGGAAGGCAGGATATACCGGGGTTGACAACCGCAGCAGCGTCGGTTCCGGTGGCGTTGCATTTGTACCATTCCTCGACATCAACAACAACGAACGTTATGATGCTGGAGAGCCCCGTGTTGACGGATTACAGCTGAAACATAATGGAGGAAGACTGATCCGTAGTCTGCGGGACACCAGCATTGCTATTCTTGACCTGGAACCGTATGCGCCTTACCTGTTTGAGCTGGAGCCAACGGGTTTTGAAAGCGTGTCATGGCGGATCCGGAAACCTGCCATCCGGGTGATCATTGAGCCTAACCAGCTGCACAGAATTGATGTACCCGTCGCTGTTCAGGGAGAGGTATCAGGTGTTGTATACCTGAAAGAAGATACCGTGCTGAAGGAACAGGCCGGCATCAAGATCTGCATATACCGGTCAGACAGTACACTGGTAAAATGTATCCTCACAGAAACTGATGGATACTTTAACTACATGGGACTTCCTCCGGGCGACTATGTGATCCAGCCTGACCCTGCACAGTTGAAGAAGTTGAAATTAAAAACACTACAGCCGGCATATAACCTGCATATCAGCAGCAGGAAGGAGGGCGATGTGATCGATGATATTGAATTCATTTTGGAGAGAAAGTGACCATTACGCTGAGTAAGCGCTTTAATGTATAACACAGGTGCTTTACCAGAAACGGCAGCACGCCGGAAGTATATGCTGTAGAGGTATACGCTAGTCCATATGGAAGATCTGTATCAGCGGTGTTGTCACAGGTGAATGATCTTCATTCGTATCCATGATATCAGCCATATAAGCCCACCAGCGTTGCACGATAGGCAGCTTTCCCAGGTCCTGGGATGACTGTTCGCCGTCCTGTTGCTGCACTGCAAACAGGATATTTGTTTCCTCATCCAGGAAGATGGTATAATCGCTCACGCCATTATCCTTCAACAGCTGTTTCAGCTCCGGCCAGATCTCATCGTGGCGTTTACGGTATTCTTCTTTACAGCCCGGTTTCAGGCGCATTTTAAAAGCGGTCTTCATAACGGGAATATAAGTTTAGGACTTAGGAGTATAGAGAAAGACTGTCAGGCTTTTAGCGCCGTGCGCACCCAGTACCAATGACTGCTCAATATCCGCCGTTTTGGACGGCCCGGCAATGAAAACACCAAATCCGCCACCCGGGTGGGCGATACGTTCCTCGTACGCATCATGCATAGTAGATACGATATCCTGTGAGGAAACCACAATAGCAAGATGCTGGGTAATGAAGGGTAACACTCGTTCCTTTATTTCAAGATCTGTGATCCATATAGCGCCATTCTCCGCTACACCAAATTGTCCGGGGATAATAGCCAGGTCAACATCTTCCAACTGGCGGCCGCCGTCACCGGCTTCCCATTCGGTTATTGCGCCGGGCAGGTATTGTTCCTGCAGGGAAATGATCTTCCGTGCATCCGGTTGATGTTCCGCAACGAGCGCTTTTATTTCTGTATATGAGCTGATCTCGAAAACCTGTCCGCCGAGTGTTTCTATTACTTTCCTGAAAGCTGCAGCATCGCCGGGACCTGTACGCCTGAAAACGTTCAGATCAGGTAATGCCTGCTGTTCCGGTTGATTCTTTTTTATGGCGGCGAGAATACTTTCGCGGGACATATACGTTGGTTTGATATTGTTGAAACAACATGGTTTAACATGCTGCTGAAAATGTTGGTATTGTTGAACCGTTGTTATTGCCGACCCGGGGTTATCACCCCGGGCTACAAACACACAACTCCTAACGGAGTTGACCGGAAGTTGTTGTTAGTATTGTTATTGCTTTCTGTTCTTCCTGTACCAGTCAGCAAATGACTCTTTGGGCGGCGCCGGCATTTCACGTTGTTTGAACCATGGGTTCAGACCATTGTTCACAACAGCAGGGAATGTTCTCATCACCCAACGGCCCACACCTCCGGCGGTTTTAAACAAACCCGGTTTGGATAAAACAATATTCATGGCGTGCATGCCAGCAGCTTTAGTCTTCTTCGTATGTCCTTCCTGTGTAATAACCTGTCTCCATTTATAGAGCTGCTGGTGGATATCAATCTTCACCGGACATACATTCGAGCATGAACCACACAGGGTAGAAGCAAACGGCAGGTCTGCATACTCCTTCATATCGAGGTTGGGCGCTAAGATGGCGCCGATCGGACCGGCGATAGCGTTATGATAACTATGTCCACCACTACGACGGTATACCGGACAGGTATTCATACAGGCTCCGCACCGGATGCATTTCAGTGAATTACGGAAATCCTCGCGCCCCAACTGACGGCTACGACCGTTATCAACCAGCACAATATGCAGCTGCTGTCCTTTCTTAGGTGCACGGAAATGACTGCTGTAAGTGGTAATAGGCTGTCCCGTAGCACTTCTGGCCAGCAAGCGAAGGAACACACCTAAATGTTTCCTCTGAGGAATGATCTTTTCAATACCCATACAGGCAATGTGTACATCTGCCAGGTGAGCGCCCATATCAGCGTTTCCCTCATTTGTACAAACCACCATCTCTCCTGTCTCTGCCACGGCGAAATTTACACCTGTGATGGCTACCCGTGACTGAATAAATTCTGCCCTCAGGTGCTGGCGGGCGGCAGCAGTCAGGAACTTGGGATCTGCATTACCTGCAGGCGTGCCCAGGTGCTCATGAAACAAGTCGCCTATCTCCTCTTTCTTTTTATGAATGCAGGGTAACACGATATGACTTGGCGGCTCTTTCGCCAGCTGTACGATACGTTCACCCAGATCAGTATCGATCACTTCAATTCCATGTTCAGCGAGGTATGGATTCAGATGGCACTCTTCTGTGAGCATAGATTTACTCTTCACCATCCGTTTTACGCCCTGCTCCTGCAAGAGTTGCAGCACGATCTTATTGTGCTCTGCGGCATCAGCTGCCCAGTGTACCACCGCGCCATTAGCCTGTGCATTCTTTTCGAATTCAAGCAGGTAATCGTGCAGGTTGCCCAGCACATTATGTTTGATGCGTGAAGCAGCTTCTCTCAGATCTTCCCATTCGGGAATGGTCCAGGCCATTTTATCCCTCTTCTGACGAACCCACCAGAGTGTCTCATCATGCCAGTTCACACGGGGCTCATTGGCGTTAAATTCTTCCGCGAGCAGTGAATGTTCTTTATGTTGATGTTCCATACCTTAAAAATTGAACCAGGCGATCCCTGGGCTATCGCCGCTACAAACACAGAGGCTCCGTCAGTAGCCTATCGGGCATTTTGCTATGACCTTCTTAAATAGCATTCAGTATCTCCGCTATATGCAGCACCTTCACATTGCTTTTCTGACGGCGTAAGATACCTTCCAGGTGCATCAGGCAGCTGACATCATTTCCTGTAATATATTCCGCACCGTTATTGACATGATCCGCAATACGGTCTTTCCCCATCTTCACAGAAACTGCTTCCTCAAAAACACAGAAAGTTCCGCCGAAACCACAGCACTCATCTGTCCGTTTCAATTCCACCAGCTCCAGTCCTTCCACCAGCTGCAACAGCTGCTGGGGTTTGGAGAACGGAGCCGCCACCAGTTCACTCATCTGGGCAAGCCCTAATCCACGCTGACCATGGCAGCTCTGGTGTATACCTACTTTATGTGGGAATTTCGCTTTGAGCTTATCGACTTTCAATACATCTGTCAGGAATTCTGCCAGTTCGTATATACGCTGACGGATATGCGTAGCTGCCTGCTCTTTTCCATCCACATGCAGATGGTCTTTGATATGCAGCACGCAACTGCCGGAAGGCGCTACGATATAGTCAAAATCCTCAAAATGATCTACGAAAAGTTCATTGCAACCGTGGGTCAGGTGTTCAAATCCGGAGTTGGCCATGGGTTGTCCGCAACAGGTTTGTCCCTGTGGATATACCACATCACAGCCCAGTTTCTCCAGTAGTGATAAGGTGGCAATGCCTACCTGCGGATAAAACTGGTCTATGTAACAGGGTATGAAGAGTCCTACTTTCATCTTTTTCAAATATAAATCGAGCCGTGGCTATAATGTCTCATCTCTACGAGGTCGGCCGGTAAAGGCTGTGTATTCCAGTGGCGATGAATAGCGAGGGCGGCTCCTATAGCCGTAGCCTGTGCTACTGAGGCAGCATAGACCTCCATTTGAGGAAAGGCTGCTGCCAGCAGGTGCATATATACGGTGTTCCTGCTAAACCCACCATCCACGAAAATACGTTTTACCGGTGTACCATCTATTACCAGCGATGAAGAGAACTGCTGTTGTTCCATGATGTCCATCAGTAAACGATGATAGGCAATTTCATAGCTGGTAAAGTCGTTCAATGACCTTTCTGCAAAACGGGATGCCTGCAACAAACGGTTACCGGATACCGGCTCTTCCTGTTGCGGAACTTCCGCCAGCAATCTGGCAAATATAGCGGGGTCGAAGGCTACTTGCTGGTAGTAATTTACCGGTGTCTGATAATATTCTGCCAGCCTTTTCACCTGCTGCTCATGCTCATTGCCGGCAAAGAGCCTTGCGGCCTTCACAGGACGGTTTTCATAGGTCAGATAGCAGAGACAGTCAGACGCCAGTTCCCTGGCCGTTAAAGGGCTGTTATTAAACGGATTAAGGGTAATACACCAGGTACCTGTGGAAATGAGTGCAAAAGGCGCTGAGAAACTGGCAAGGTAAGGGATCAATGCGGCAGAGCTATCATGCAGTCCGACGCCTGCAATACCGGTATACCCGTCAATATTTGCTGGCAATACATGATTGCCGGGGAAAACAGGCGGCAATTTCTCTGCCAGTCCTTCTCTCAACACCCAATCATGGTAACATTGCCTGGTAAAGTCCCACAGCATCGTATGACAACCAATACTGGTAATATCAGACAGGGGCTGACCTGTCACCAGAAAACTGATATACTGCGGCAAATGCAGGGCATATTTCACCCTGTTGAAGAGCGCAGGCTGCAGTTGTTTTAACCGGTAGAACTGCAGACCGGCATTCAGGCTGCCCAATGCGGGAGAGGCAGTATCCGCACACAGTCTTTCAGAGCCGCCGGAGGCCTTCTGCAAGGCCTCCTCCATACCGGCGGGATAAGGTTTCAGATAGTTATATAAAGGCGCCAGCACCTGTCCCTGTTCATCCAGATATACCAGGCTGGCGCCATAAGTACTGAAATTAAATGCAACAACCGTATAGCCGGGCAGCTGCAACAGTTCACGCAGGCTGTCCTTCACCCAGTTCGTAAGCAGCTCAATATTCTCACAGGCGTCCCCGTCTTCATCAACCGTTTCTTCGAAACAGGCGCCTCTTTCCCATACGATCCGGTAGTGCTCGTCGATCAGGAATATCTTCTTGTTTGTCTTACCAATGTCGAGTATTGCAATACAGCGCATCCGGTGGAAAATTAGAAATTACAATCCCGTTGCTACGGTTTTCAGCCCTCTTTCCTTTATCAGTTGTTCTCTTACCTTGAATTGCCTGTAAAAAGCAACCGGCTGTAAAACACCCCCTGCCTCCAGGCGCGCCTGGGCTACCAGCGGACGAACGTCAGTGCGGTAAGCGTATTGCAATATTTCCTGTGCGGCCACGGCATCGTTGTTCTGCTGAGCCGCCTGCAAAGCTTTGGTATCTACCAGCAAGGCTTGTGCATAGGCAATCATGATCGCTTCTACTGATTGTAACAGGTCTTCCAGTGGATCCTTTACATTATGAGAAGCATCTATCATCCAGCCCAGGTCATTGGCATGGTTCATTCCACGGGCATCCATGCCTTCCACCAGTTCATTGAAAATAAGGAACAGCTGATAAGGATTGATGCTACCTACGGTGAGGTCATCGTCGCCATATTTGGAATCATTGAAATGAAATCCTGCCAGTTTTCCTTCCATTAACAGCAACGCCACGATCTGCTCGATATTGGCATTGGGTAGATGATGCCCCAGGTCGACCAGTGTATACGCTTTCGGACCCAGTTTATTAGCGAACAGCAATGATTGTCCCCAGTCTCCTATTGTGGTAGAATAGAAATTAGGCTCGTATGCTTTGTATTCAATGTAAAGCTTCCAGGCCTCAGGAAGCGCAGCATATATTTCCTGCAGACTGTCCAGCGTGCGTTTAAAAGCACCTCTGAAATTCAGCTGACCGGGAAAGCAGGAGCCATCTGCCAGCCAGAGGCTCAGCGCATTGGAACCTAGTTCCACCCCGTATTTAATCACTTCAATATTGTGCTCTATAGCCAATTTCCGCACGCCTTTATCTGTATGATGCAGGGAACCGAACTTGTAGCTCAATGCCTGACCTGGCTGGTCCTGGAAGGTATTGGAATTCACTGCATCAAAACGGATATCGTGTTGCGCCGCGAGGGCTTTTATGTTAGCCGCATTCTCAGGAATATCCCAGGGAATATGCAGGGAGATAGCGCCACTGCTCCGGTTCAGGGCATGCAGCAGGCCTATATCGGTGATCTTTTCCTCCAGGTTGCGGGGCTCTCCCCCACCGGAAAAACGGCCAAAGCGGGTACCACCTGTCCCTAAAGCCCAGCTGGGAATTGCCACCTGGAAGTCCTGCAATTTCTGTAGGATGTCTTTTACATGCGGGATTGTTCCTGCTATATATTCGAAGCTGCGCTCATGTGCCTGCCGGTGGGAATCATTGAATTCTGCTATCTGGAATTTCTCAATATTCATAACGGGAAATTTGGGTCATTAGTAAATTAGGAAAAGTTTTTGTTACTGACACATCTTCTTCACATTGTCAACACATGCCGGCCTGGCCGGAGCCAGGAGCATGTGTTGACAATGTGTAACTGGTATTTAACTGATGAAAGAATTTATCTATGAAAATCCGGACAACACCAGGCCAACATTGTTTGCCGGCTTTTAACTGATGATGTACTTATCTCACAAAAGCTGCAGCAACACCACCATCAACGTTGATCACGTTGCCGGTCGACTTACTCAGCAATCCTCCAGTAATGGCAAAACATGCATTGGCGATATCTTCCGGCAGGATCACCTGGTTCAGTAAGGTACGTTTTGCATAATAAGCAGGCAGCTCTTCTACAGTGACGCCATAGGCCTTAGCACGGCCCGCGGCCCAGTCGCCTTCCCATATCTTACTGTCAGCAATCACAGCATCCGGGTTTACCACATTGACGCGTATGCCATCCTTGCCCAGTTCTGCCGCATTCAGACGGCTGAGATGTAATTGTGCCGCTTTGGCGGAGCCATAACCCGCGTTATTCGGTCCACTCATCAGGGCGTTCTTGCTCACAATATTGATCACATCACCTCCCAGGTCCTGCTTGCGCATTACTTCCACACCCAGTTGTGTGACCAGGAACTGGCCTTTCACCAATACATCGTACAACAGGTCCCAGTCTTTTTCTGTATGTGCCTCGAGTGGTTTGGAAATAGACAGGCCCGCACAGTTGATCACCATGTCCACGCCTCCGAAAGCCAGGCTGGCCACATCATATGCTTCTTTTATATCGCTGCTTTTTGTAACGTCCAGAATAGCGGTTGTGAAAACGTCCTGTCCATATTGTTTTGCGAATTCCTCCTTTGCGGATTGCAGACGGGTGGCATCATTGTCGTTGATCACCACACAGGCGCCTTCATCTGCAAATCGCTTAGCGATCGCTTTACCGATACCACCGGCGCTTCCGGTAATGAGTGCAATACGACCGGATAAGGCCTTTGGCTTCGGCATACGTTGCAGCTTCGCTTCTTCCAGCAGCCAGTACTCAATGTCAAAAGCCTCCTGGCGGGGTAAAGCGGTATACTCAGAAATGGCCTCAGCACCTTTCATCACATTGATCGCATTGGTATAAAACTCTGCCGCTACCCTTGCGGTTTGTTTGTCTTTTGAGAAAGTGAACATACCAACACCGGGATATAAGATCACTACCGGATTAGGATCACGTAACGCAGGACTGTTCGGATGGCGGCAGGTATTGTAGTAGTCGGTATACATCTGCCGGTAGGCAGCGAATAAAGGCTCCAGTTGTTGTTTTACTGCGGCTGCATCATCCAGTACAGCCTGTGGTTCCAATGGCAATACCAGGGGACTGATCTTTGTACGCAGGAAGTGGTCCGGACAACTGGTACCCAGTGGCGCCAGTCTGTCAAGATCTTTGGAGTTAATAAACTCAAGCACACGGGGATCATCGGTAAAATGACCCACCATCCGCGTATGTGCAGAACATAATCCACGCAATACAGGCGCCAGTGCGGCAGCCTGTTTCCTGCGCACTTCAGGAGCCGGAGAAGTGATGCGCGCTCCGCCGAAAACGGGACCTTTCTTTCCGTAATGCTCTTCAAGGTAAGCAGCACAACGCTCTATGACCTCCAGGGTGTTCACATAACTTTCGTAAGCTGTATCGCCCCAGGTAAATAGACCATGAGAGCCCAGCATAATACCCCTGATACCCGGATTATCGCGCAGGCATTGTCTCAGTTGCAAACCAAGATCAAAACCGGGACGCTGCCAGGGTACCCAGCCGATGGTGCCGCCAAAGAGTTCTTTGGTAATACGCTCACCATTCCTGGCAGCAGCAATAGCGATGGCTGCATCGGGGTGTAAATGGTCGATATGTTTGAATGGCAGGAAACCATGCAGTGGTGTGTCAATAGAAGGTGCTTTGGAGCTGAGGTCAAAAATACAGTGATTGAAAAGCTCCACCATTTCATCTTCCTGTTCAATACCCTTGTAGATATTCTCCAGGCTGTGCAGCCGCTCTACATATAATGCCGCCAGACCGCTACGTTTCAAGGTGCCCAGATCACCACCTGAACCCTTGACCCACATTACTTCGGTTTGTTTACCCGTCAGCGGATCTTTCGCCATCACCTTACAGGATGTGTTGCCACCACCATAATTGGTGAGCCGGAGATCGGCGCCCAGCAGGTTAGAACGGTAAATCAGCAATGCTACCTCGTCACCGGCTAATGCAGCAGCTTTCTGCTCGTCCCAGAGATAACTTACATGTTTGAAATTTGTTAAGGAAGAAACCGACATATATTCTTTTTTAAATTTTTATAATGTTACAGGCACTGCGCTGCTAATAGGCACTGATCTGCTCCTACAAAGAGTTACCATAGCCAACCAGCATCACAGACGCCATGATCGTAGCCACGCCCAATATGATCGTTCCAAATGTCTTTTGGCTCACCCCTTTCCATTCCCTCAATGTGATACCCCACAGGCTTGAGATCATGATAATAAATGCCATGTGCAATATCCAGGAACTGGCTCCGTTACCCAGCTTGCTCTCGCCCATGCCATAAAAGAAGAACTGGAAGAACCAGGTCGTACCTGCCAGCGCAGCAAAGAAGTAATTGCCTGCCAGCGGTGTTTCTTTATTGACATAATCGCCGAATGTTTTGTTGCGGAAATTTAGCAGCAAACACCACAGGAGATTGGTGGTAAGTCCCCCCCAGAGTAATACAACAAATATCACGTTGTTCTGGAACAAGGGATTACTCCCCTGCTCTATCGCAATGGCCGCCATTGGTTTCCCTGCCTCTATACCGAAGTTGAAACAGGCGCTCAGGATGCCGGAAACCGTTGCTACTATCAGTCCTTTTTTAAGGTCAAATTCCTGTATGCTTTCTTTTTTCTGATCTTCGGATAATTCCCGTTCCTTCATCACACCCGCAGCACCGCAGATCGCGATACCAAGCAGACATACTATAACGCCACTCAGGACTAACAATCCACCGGGACTCTTCAGCATAGCTGAAAATGTATGTGTTGTATCAGAAGTGAACAGGTCTCTGTAGATGGGAGGAATGAGCGAACCAAAGGCGGAGGTGTATCCAAGCGCTACTGACATCCCCAGGGACATACCCAGGTAACGCATAGCCAGCCCAAAAGTAAGACCGCCGATCCCCCATAATACGCCCATAAAATATGTCCAGAAGATGGTAGAACTGTCTGTTTTACTGATGATGCTCAGGAAATCTGGTACAGTGATCCAGGCAGCCAGGAAGGGTACTATTAACCAGGAAAAAAAGCCGCCCACTATCCAATAACTTTCCCAGGCCCAGTTCTTTACTTTTTTGAAAGGGATATAAAAACTACCGGAAGCAAAGCCTCCAATGAAATGAAAAAAGACGCCTAAAATAGCTTGCATAATTGTGGAATTGTGTGTTTAATCGTGGAACCTTTCAAATTTAAACAAAGGCAGCGGGGCAACTGTCCTACACATTCCTATTGGGGCTAAAATAAAGAAAGGCCATCCGCATTACGGCGGACAGCCTTATTCTCTCTGCATAAATATCTTAATATCAGTACATTACTTTCACATCGGCAACAATATAATCTGCTGTTATTGCCGTCACCTTAATGATACCTTTCTTAGCGAAACCATTCTGGAAGAATACTACCAGCGGCATATCCGATGAAGCGAAGCTTTGATTATCCGTAGTAATGGTCAGCTTTTTAAGAGTAGAGGCGTGGGTGATAGTATCAAACGAATTAACGTTGAAAGTATCTGCGGGCACAAGGTTACGCACCAGTGTAGTCAGGGTACCCGGGATGTCCAGATCAAAACTCTCATCATTAGGGCTGGTAAAGAACATAGACATAGCGCCGAAGTTATTGAAGGCCACATCTATATATTTCCCCAGTGTATCAGGAATATCGTTATCCAGGTATACCTTCCCTTTAAAAGAAGAGAAAACGCGTCCGTAGCTTTCGCTTGCCGGCGTTAAAGAAAACTTCAGGTCTGTAAATGTAACGACGCTATCTGTTTTGTTGTTTCCGGATCCGGATCCAGGCGTTGCAGTAGTATCACCGGGATTGTTCGTTCCGCCGCCAATACCCGCCTCTTTGGAGCAGGCGATATAAGTCAGCGCTATGACTGCCATCAGCAGGAAGTATTTTCTCATAGGATAGGATCAGTTATTTCCAGCAAAAATATAAAAAAATATAATCAAGTGTATATCGTAAGATAACTGTAACGGCAACATCTTGGTTTTGTGTTGTTCCTGTGATAGTAATCTCCTGACACTGTCACCGTTCTCCGACTAATAGCGCTTCACAGCAAGGTATCAATCAATAAATTATGAGACATCGTAAGGCGTTAATGTTGCCTTAGTTTTCTGAAAGCGACACCCTGGCAGAGTCCTCATTAATCGTTACATGACAAGCCGAACTTCTCATTGGTTGCCGTTGGCAGAGTCTCTCTTTAAATTACCAATCAATCACTTACGATACAGGGCACACCGTTCATCTCGGTCAGCGCCTCCGGCAGACAATTCCACAGAAAATATCAATGAATAGTTATGAGATGTTACGGGGCTCCAGATGGAAGATCTCAGCCAGCAATTCATATGAGCGGAAACGGTCTTCCACATGTTCCGCCATGGTAGCGGCAACAATCTCGTCCACATCATAATCATCTGCCAGTTTCAGCATACGTTGTTTTACCTGTTCAGGCGTACCAGCAATCATACGTCCCCTGTTGGCCATTACCCGTTGCCATTCCATGTCTGAGTACTCGTAATCGCGTACTTCCTCATAGGAAGGGAATTCATCAAACTTACCCTTCTCGAAACTCAACAGGCGGTAGTCCATCATGGCCTGCAGTTCGTCTGCCTTTTCCTGTGTATCTGCACAAAAAACAAAGATCCCCACACTAGCAGCAGGTTCCTGAAGGAAGCGGGAGGACCTGAATTTCTCACGGTAGGTCTTTACTGCCTGCGGACCACCCACCGGATAAATAAAGTGCGCGAAAGAAAGCGCCCAACCCTGACGTGCTGCCAGCAGACCACTTTCTCCACTGGAAGTCAGCATCCATAGTTCAGGTGCTGTATCTATCTTTGGTATGGCCATCACTTTCTCATGTATGGTGCCGGCCTCTCTCGAGTCGGACAGATAACCTTCCAGGTCATTGATCTGCTGTACAAAATCTCTTGGTTCAAAAGTATTGGAAGGGTTCAGCACATGAGCGGTAAGACGATCGCCCCCGGGAGCACGACCGATACCCAGATCAATACGTCCCGGATATAGCGCTTCTAACAAGCGAAAGTTCTCCGCTACTTTCAATGTGCTGTGATTGGGCAACATCACCCCTCCTGATCCCAGTCGTATGTGTTGGGTGGCAGCCGCCAGCCGTGCGATCAATATTTCAGGTGATGCTCCCGCAAGTGAGCGGGTATTATGATGTTCTGAAAGCCAGTAACGGGTAAAACCGAGGCGGTCAGCAAGCTGGGCCAGCTTAACGCTTTCCTGCAGGGCCTCTACGGCATTGCTGCCTCTGCGGATGGGAGACTGATCTAATACGCTGATTCTTAATTTCCTGTCGGCCATGGGTAATCCTTTTTAGAATGTTCGTTCCAAAATTACAAAAGAATTACGAAAGTATCAGCATCGGACTTTGCTTAATACATTCTCTTTCCATGTTAAACCTGCGCCATGCGTTAATAGCTAACTATCTCTTCGGTATGCAACGGGCGCTATGCCCTCGTTCCTTCTCTATACCGGGTACGCCTCTAATCCCCACAGCTTTTAATTGCTGTATTTGCATGCGGTCGTCCCATCTTCACTCCAGTAGACCAGCCATCTCTACTCCATTGTCTTCCTGTAATACGCCTGTACCGCCCTGATCTCCGCCCAGCTCACACCTTCTCCTAATCTCGCCTTGACAGGCGCCGACGCCGTAGCACCGAGCTCTTTCACCACCGGCAGTATCAGCGCAATTTTTTTCTCATCGATAAACCTGTTAAGCTGCAATTCATCGTTTGCCACACAATCTGCCAGATGGCTCTCTACGGTGCTCATGGCCAGCCCACGTTCAGTGGCAATGTCCTGTAGCGTTTTACCAGCGAGGAACAGCTCGAGCGTTCCTCTTCTGCTATCACCAGCCTCTCTCGTCTTCTTCACAGGTTTTTCTTTAACCTTTTCCTCTTGCGCAGGCCGGCGTAAGGCTTCATAGTCAGGCAGCCCTTCATTGAACTTTACGTTACCGTAACTGGCATCAGCAAATAGCTGTAAGCGGCTCCACAGGAAATGTTCGAGGCCCGACAACTGCAGTACATATTTCTTTATCTTGGGAATATCCTTTACGATATCTCTTTCCCGGCGTACGGGTTGTATAAAAGATTCATAGATCTCATTAGTAAAATAAGCTACTGCCTTGCCAACACGCTCGCTGAGAAGGACGGTATTACCTGTTTGCAGCACTTCCTTCAGCAGAGGATCCAATTGCTGCCGAAATTTTAATCCAACCTCATGCAACTGTGCCGCCCGCTGCTGTAAGTTACGGCTTAGCGTGACCGCACTTTCCATCCCGACCATCTTTTTATCACGCAACCACGCAGCATGTAATTGTAACTCTGCCAGGATTTTTTCTGCGCTGAACAACTTCAGCAACTGTTCCGCCCAGAAAACCATCTTCTCACCTTCCAGCAGCATCTCCAGTTCCTCCTCTTTGTGAAAACGGGAAGAAAATGCAAGGACCTGTTCATCCGTACGGATCGCTCCCGGATGGATCCGCGAGTGCAACACCAATCCGTCCAGGGAGGTACAACGGCTCAAAGCCACGTATACCTGCCCCGGTGCAAATGCGTTCCCTGCGTCAATAATTGCCTTTTCGAAAGTAAGCCCCTGACTTTTATGTATTGTAATAGCCCATGCCAGGCGGATAGGATACTGTGTGAAACTCCCTATTTCTTCCTCATCAACCGATCCTTCCACTTTATTCCAGGAATAGCGGATATTACGCCAGGTCTCTTTTTCCAGCACCAGCGTTTCCCCACTGTTGGCAAGTGTTACCACGATCTTATCGTCAGGCAGGATCTCTGTAACCGTAGCCAGCTTTCCGTTGAAATAACGGCGTGGCTCTGCCACATCATTTTTGATGAACATCACCTGCGCGCCTGCTTTGATACGCAGGTCCATATCTGTCGGAAGCGCTTTGTCACTAAAATCGCCCTTGATTTCTCCCGAGAATGTATGGATGCTACCCGGCATTGCAGCGAGGCGTGCATTGTTGATCTCATCTGCCCGGCGGTTGTGGGTAGTTAATACGATATACTGATCTCCATCGCCGGTGAAATGTGGCAGGTAACGTTGATTTAAGGTCTCGAGGTCGTCCCAGTCCAGTGTGCTGTTACGCACACCATTCAGCAGGTTAATGAATGTCGCTTCATTCTGCCGGTAGATCTTATTCAGCTCGATGAACAAAGGGGGCGCCTGTTGCATCACTCTTGCATGAAAAAAGAATACACTTTCATAACAATCTTTCAGCAATTGCCATTGCTGATCGGGCATAACTGGCGGCAACTGAAAAAGATCACCTATGTACAGTACCTGTACACCACCAAAAGGCAATAAAGGTTGGTTACGGAAATGCCGGAGAATAGCGTCGATCGCATCCAGTGTATCTGCACGTACCATGCTCACCTCATCGATGATCAGCAATTCCATTTCACGCAGCAACTCTTTTTTGTCGTGATTGAAACGGATATTGCGGAACAGGGCATGTGCATCTGTCACGCCGTTATCTACGCCAAAAAGATGTGCTCCTGATGGCACATATGGACCAAAAGGCAACTGGAAAAAAGAGTGCATGGTCACTCCACCCGCATTGATGGCAGCGACACCCGTGGGCGCTACCACAACGGTGTTCTTGCTGGTATGTTGTCTGATATATTTCAGGAAAGTGGTTTTCCCGGTACCGGCTTTACCGGTCAGGAAGATATGGCGGTTGGTATGATTAATATAGTCTGCCGCCAGATGAAACATCCTGTTATTACTATCCGGTTGTGACATCTGAAAAATGTAAGATTAAAAAATGCAAACGTCGAAATTAGATAAAAATCAGCATTATTTGCTGACCGTCACAGACCATTCCGGTCCGCTTTTCACATGATGAGTCGTAGAGAAATCACCCATATTTACTGCAAACGACAAATTGAGCAAACTATTCAGGTAAGCGAGTTCCTTCCCTTCCGGAACAGCGGCAAATGTGTTGGCAAATGGTATGGCTCCGCTGTATACCCGCTCATTTCCCCGGTAAATACTTACTTTCAACAGATCGCCCGGCTGTACCTGCAGTTTGCTGAAAGTCTGCTGATCGATATTCGTCCAGATGTTGCCATATTGTACATCCAGTACCGGGATATTCCCCTTTACGGTGTCATTGGCAAACACCGGCGCCTGGAACGCAATACTTACTACCGAATCAGCCAGTTTTGGCCCCACCTGCTGAAAGGTGATCTTTCCGGCGGCCAGTTTACCAGCTGTATACGCATAAACATCCCTGCCATGGAAAGTATAGGATGCACCGGAATTCCTTCTTCGGTTCACCGCTTCATCGATTTCCCTGATCTCTGCGATACCCAGCTGCCTGGCCACAAGTGTAAGCGTGCCATTGTCGGGCGTTACAAAATAATGCCCACTCCTGGTTTTAAGCACTACAGACTTGCGGTCAGAACCTACCCCCGGATCTACTACAGACACGAACACGGTACCTGCGGGCCAGTAAGGAGCAGTCTGCTGCAGGCGGTAAGCGGCCTCCCAGATGTTGTATGCCGGTATTTCATGCGTTAGGTCGAACATCGGTATGTTGGGAGACAGGCTGTAAACTACGCCTTTCATTTCAGCTACAGCTCCGTCTTTTAGTCCGAAGTCCGTCTGAAAGACCAATGCATGCCGCCGTTGTGCAAAAGCGGAAAAGAAAATGAAAATCAAACAATGGAAAAGGAATACATGTTTCATCTCCGCAAATTAGCAAATTCTTCCGCAATATTTGCTGAGCATGCCTGATCAAATTTGTACGGTATTTGGTGGAATGTATCTGAGAACGTTTTATTCTTCAACACCAATACTTTAAGCACATGAACGGTTATCATTTCTACAAGGATTGTATTGACAATTGTCTGCGCTGCGCCGCTGTTTGTAATCATTGTGCATCCTCCTGCACACAGGAGAAAGATGTCACGATGATGGCCCGCTGCATCAGGTTGGATATGGAATGTGCAGCCACCTGTTATGCAACAGCGCAATTAATGAGTCTGGGTAGCAGCTACGCAGTACAGCTATGTTCCGTTTGCGCTGACATCTGCGAGGCCTGTGCAGCTGAATGTGGCAGACACAGCGAAAACGAACACTGCCGGGAATGTGCGGAGATCTGTAAACAATGTGCTGAGGCCTGCAGAAAAATGCTCGTTTCCTAATGGTCATACTTGCTGATATTGAAGAATTTGCCCGCCAGGCCCATGGGGACCAGCAACGGAAATTTGCGGATGAACCTTATATCCAGCATCCTATCCGGGTCATGCAGTTATGCAGGGAATATACATCAGATCTTCCGGTATTATCAGCAGCGCTGCTGCACGATGTACTGGAAGATACTGCTGTAACGAAAGAGGAACTTTCCAGTTATCTGAGGGATGTTATGAAACCGGAAGACGCCCAAAGGACACTTACCCTCACGGTAGAGTTGACGGACATTTATGTTAAAAAGAATTATCCGAACTGGAACAGGCGCAAACGAAAGAATGCGGAGGCAGCCCGGCTGGGAAAAGTAAGCGCCGCCGCGCAGACTATTAAGTATGCTGATATCATTGACAATAGTCTCGATATCAGCAATTCCTCTTCGGACTTCAAACCGAAGTTCCTGCATGAATGCCGGGCCTTGCTAAAGGTAATGGATAAAGGTAATCCTGAACTCCGGCAAAGAGCGATTGCGACTGTCAATAGTTTTCTTGAGAAGTGAAGATGAATTCCCTTATTCATACCGCAACGCTTCTATAGGATCCAGGCGGGAGGCCTTTTGTGCCGGATAATATCCGAAGAAAACACCTGTCAGCGCACACACCATAAAAGACAATACAATGGAAGACTCCGATACCATCGTAGGCCAGTTCAGGAAATATGTAATGAGCTTTGCCGATGTAATTCCTAACACCACTCCTATCAGTCCGCCGGTAATGCTGATCATAATCGCTTCTATCAGGAATTGCATGAGTATATCAATACCTCTTGCACCGATGGACATACGCAATCCTATTTCACGTGTACGTTCGGTAACAGATACATACATGATATTCATGATGCCGATCCCTCCAATGATGAGAGAAATACCGGCAATAGCTGTCAGTAATATTGTTAGCAGGTTGCTGGTGGAACTCAATGTATTGATCAGTTCCGCCATTGTCCTGACCTGAAAGTCATTTTCATCAGCATCTCTTAAGCGGTGCGTTTTCCGCAGAA
Source organism: Chitinophaga filiformis (assembly GCF_021646545.1). Lineage (GTDB taxonomy): Bacteria > Bacteroidota > Bacteroidia > Chitinophagales > Chitinophagaceae > Chitinophaga > Chitinophaga filiformis_A. The sequence goes on from NZ_JAKIRP010000027.1 coordinate 30,101, forward strand.
TGGTCTCAATTTCCTTGGTGGCGGCGTCCGTTGCTGCTTCGCTTACCGCCGAAACATATAACGTACGGAAATAAATAGTGGCCAGAATGCGCTTCTGTACAGTTGTATAGGGCGCCAGGATTACATCGTCCTGGTCCTGGCCGAAGGAACTCTGCCCCTTTGCTGCCAGCACACCTATCACCTGGAAAGGAATGTTATTAAAACGGATGATCTTTCCTACAGGATTCTCACCATTGGGGAACAGGTTACTGACCACTGTTTGCCCCAGCAGACAGACCTTCGCAGAAGCCCTTACATCCTCATCTGTAAAGGCAACGCCGTCCTGCAAGGTCCACTTCCGTATATCGAGATAAGCGGGACTCACACCCTGGATACTGGTAGGCCAGTTGAATGCGCCGTTGATAGATTGTCCGGTGGAAGTGGCCGCCGGAGAAATAGCACTGATATTAAGCGCCTGTTTCTGTATAGCCTTTACATCTTCAATGGTCAGCGTTTGTACGCTGGCACCTTCCAGTCTGGCGCCCCCGGTCACATTACTGGCGGGCAGGATAGTGATCATGTTGGAACCCATACTGGAAAGCTGCGACTGGATACTCTCCTTGGAACCCTGTCCGATAGCCACCATGGCGATAACCGCGGCTACCCCGATGATGATGCCCAGCATGGTGAGGAAAGCCCTCAGTTTATTTCGCTGTAAGGCTTTCAATGCAATCCTTATGAGGTTCAGAATGTTCATAATCAGTAGTCATCTGCCGGCGGCAATGCAGCCAGCGCTTCTTTTGCGGAACGTATATTTTCATTAACAGTATCCTTTACTACCTTTCCGTCACGCAGCATCACCGTACGGCTGCTGAAGGCTGCAATATCCGGCTCGTGCGTAACGAATACGATTGTCTTTCCCTGTTCTCTGTTTAACTCCTGCATCAGGGCCATGATCTCATAAGAGGTACGCGTATCCAGGTTACCGGTGGCTTCATCTGCCAGTATCATCACGGGTTCGTTGACCAGGGCACGGGCGATAGCCACACGTTGCTGCTGCCCCCCGGATAACTGATTGGGGGTGTGGCCCAGTCTTTCTCCCAGCTTCACAGCCTCCAGTGAGTGTATTGCCTTTTGTCTGCGTTGTTCATGACTAACTTCCATATTGTACAGTAAGGGCAACTCCACATTTTCCAGAGCTGAAGTCCGGGGCAGCAGGTTATAAGCCTGGAATACGAAGCCGATCTTCCTGTTGCGCAAACGCGCCAGTTCATTGCGGGACAGCTGTCCTATGTTGAAACCATCCAGCAGGTAGTTCCCGTCCGTCGGTTTATCGAGGCACCCCAATATGTTCAGCAACGTGGTTTTACCAGAGCCGCTGCTACCCATAATGGTCACAAATTCGCCTGCATACACATCGAAGGAGACGCCTTTTAGTGCACGCACTATCTCCGTGCCCATACGGAATTCCCGCTTGATGTTCTGTATTTCGAGGATCTTTTTGTTCATCGTCTTCTTCTTTGCGGCATGAAAGGACTGGCCTGTCCACCACTACCTGCAGCCTTTTTATCAGTTAGCTCCTGCATACCCGTTATAACATCGTCATCCGGCGACAGTCCTGAGACTACTTCAGCCCGGGTATTATCATTCAACCCTATCTCCACTTTTTTCTGCAGCAGGGTATCTCCTCTTTGCACCCATACATAGTTCAATGCCTCGGCAGTTTTTCCCTTATCAGGGCTCATACGCCTGGTAGTATCCCTGCTACCGCCGGTGACAGGCATTGCCCTTTTATGACGTTCCGCAGCCGCCGGTGCTATAGCGATGAGCGTATACTTCTTCGACAAGGCCGAATCAGGTCTGAACATCAAGGCTTTTGCAGGAATAAGCATGACATTATCTTTTTCAGCGGTATAAATGGTCACGGTAGCGGTCATACCCGGCTTCAGTTTCATATCTTCATTGGATGCACTGATCATCGTGGTATAAGTCACGACATTGGCTGATACCAGGGGTTTCAAACGGATCTCCTGCACTTTTCCGGCAAATTCCTGGTCCAGGTAAGCATCTACTGTAAATGACACCCGTTGGCTATCCCGTACATTTCCTATATCTGCTTCATCCACGCTTGCCTGTACCTGCATTTTGGTAATATCCTTTGCCAGGACGAAGAATGTCGGGGTATTGAAGCTCGCTGCCACGGTTTGACCCACGCTTACACTTCTGTTCAGTACAACACCATCTATCGGAGAATAGATATCTGCGAAAAACAGATTCCGTTGTGCTGTTCTCAGCGAGGCCCGGGCACTTTCCACACCGGCAATTGCAGCCTTATACAGATAATTTGCATTATCGTAGTCAGCCCGGCTGACAGCGCCGACCTTATAAAGCTGTTCCTCGCGCTTAAATTGGGCATCCTGATATATTTGCTGGCTTTGCGCGTTTGCCAGCAACCCTTTGTTCCGGTCTACCTCTGCCTGTAGCAATACCTTATCCAACTCCGCCAGCAACTGTCCCTTCTTCACCTTTGAATTGAAGTCTGCATAGATGTATTTCAGTATTCCGGAGACCTGCGTACCTACCGCCACGGTGTCGACGGGTTGCACGGTGCCCGTTGCTGTTACACTGGTGGCAATATGCCCATAAACGGGCTTCTGTGTGCTGATCACCACAGGATTCTCTTTCTTGCGGAAAAAGAAGTACCAGACTGCCACCAGTGCCAGCAGCACTAATATTGTAATTACAATCTTCCTGTTCATCCGTTGTTATTTTATACTATAATTTAACAGGCACTCCCCTGTAGAAATCATATATCCTTACGTACAAGGCCGCGCTATATTTAGCCTGAATGTATGCCTGCATGGACTGTACATACAGGTTCTTCTGCTGTAATACTTCAACAGTATTGGCAGCGCCGATCTTTAACTGTTCATTGGCGATACGGTAACTTTCCTGTGTGTAACGGAGTTGTTCTACAGCCGCATCGTACTGCCCCTGGGCATTCAATACATTAATGTATGCCCGTTCTACTTCCTGCGAGAGATTGATGCGGGTATTCTGCAAGGTCAGTTCCGCCTGTTCTACACCAATCTTTGCCTTTTCTTCATTCACACGATTGGCCCTGCGGCTGAAGATAGGGACAGACAGGGTAAGCCCCACCTGCTGATAAAAATTATTGTCCATCTGCTTCAGAAAGGTGTTATAATCGCCCTGCGCATAGCTGGTGCCAATACCCGCGCCGGCCGTCAGTGCAGGCAGATAACCCGCCCTCGCCTTCTTTACATCCAGCTCGGCTACCTGTACTCCCAGTTCACTGCTTTTTACTTCAGGTCGCGTAGCCAGCGCGGTTTTCTGCGCTTCCAGCAAGGGAGTGAGCAGTGCATACCCCATTAAAGTATCCGGTTCCACAATTTCGAAAGGCGTCTCTGTAGGCAGTTGCAGCAATTGCTTTAATACCAGCACATTCTGCCGGTGCGTGTTCTGTGCAGTTACCAGGGTATATTTATCGTTGGCCAGCTGCGCCTGTAGTTGTACAAGGTCTTTCAACGCAACCGAGCCTACATTGTAAAATTGCTGCTGTTGCTGTACCTGGGCCTCCGATGTAGCTACTACATCTTTTACATATACGATATTCTCTTTAGCCAGCAGAATGTTCAGGTATGCCTGGGTGATCTGAAGCGTTATATCATTGTCCACTGCTGCCAGATCCAGCCCTGCGACCCTTACCAGCAGGTCTTTTTGCACAATATCATTCTTCAGGTACCCTCCATTATATAATGTCACAGAAGAGTTGAGCGAAGTGTTTCCCGATACCCTGAGGCGTGACCGGAAATCGCCTGTAGTGGTATCTCTTTCTTTACCATGTGTTAAAGAAGGTGAAACATTCGCGGAAAGATTGGGCAATACCGCCGATTTTGACAATAACAGGTCCTGTTCACTGCTAAGACGACTCAACCGGTAGCTGTTGAGGGTAATATTATTAGCCTTTGCATAATCCAGGCAGGCTTGCAAGTCCCACTTCCCCGGCAATTGTCCGGGTAACGCGGTACTGTCCTGTGCATGTAAAGGATCAATCCTCAACATGAGTATCAAAAAAAGAAACCGATGAATATATCTGTTGACCATAAACTTGCTTTTCTGGTAACCGGTCTCTGATAAAGACTAAAAAGTATGCCACAGCAGGCATAGCAGCATTAAAGATGGCTTAAAATCCACCGATGGCTATTTGGGCCCGACGAGCAGGCATAAAAGCAACAGCATTATAAATAATCGGAATAAAATAAACTTCCCCGGGGGCCCTACAATATAAAGAAAGAAGACTAGCTTGAAATTTTCACTGTGTTATTGGAATTAACTGCTTGTCATTGGAATTAACTACACTGCTACCTTTCTTCCTTGTTTACCCCTTCTCTCTTTTAATATCCGCCGGATCAATCACAGGCAATATCACCTTTCCGATCAGATCATTCTTCCCTTTTTCAAACAGCAGCCCCCTGGTGCTGTTGTAAGAGATATCAATCAGAAAATCCTCCAGGTCTTTATCAACAGCAATATCGGATTGCTTCTTTCCTACCCTGACCTTCTTCCATTCATTTATAACCGAAAATACGGCCACAGTCTCGATATACCCCACAGGTGTCATATGCGAACGCTCTGAACGCTTCACATATACCTCTACCTTCATCACAACGGCAATGTTTTTCTGTTTAGCATTCACACTTACAGACGCCAGGACCTTCAATTCGCCACTGTACGTGTTTTTTTCCTCCAGCGGATTATAAGCCTTATAGTCTCTGATGTCAAGCGTTTCAATTGTGATGTTGAATCCGGGCATACCTGATAATTACTAATTTCCGTTCAAGGTAAATGGTACTGTTGCTTTCCGTTCTCCACTTTCTTTGTACAGAGACCATTGCGCCGGATCAGATGATCCAACAGCTGGCTTCAGCGACTTCATAGCAATGACTGTCGCATCTGAATTCTGCAGATGGCCATTCGTCGGCTGTACCACACGTCCTTTAGGCACGTAAATTAACTTCGTTCCCAACGCCATATTGATCTTGGCTATGGTTTCAAAAGTAAAATTGTGTGTACCGCGCATCCACTTGCTGATCTCGGATTCTGACTTGCCAAGGGCCTGCGCCAGATCTTTATGGCTCATGCCTTTCTTTTCAAGGATGGCGTGGATACGGTCTGCCACCTCAAGACTCATGGCGGCCCTTTCTATGGCATGCGCCGGTAATGCGTTTATCGCATCTTCGAAAATCTTACTCATAACAATCTCCTATTTTAAAATGTAAATTTCCTTCAAGTTGTCTGTTGAATATTCTGAGCTCTCCCTCCACAATCCTTTGTGTAATATGCCTGCTTAATGCATTCATAAATTCAAAATGAAACAGGCAATCTTCACTTTGCTGCACCTTCTGCGTTGTTTTAACACAGCCATTTCCCAATATCACAATGTCGGTATTGATCCTGCTGCAATAAAGCCTCACATTACCCGACCTGTATGGCGGCGGCAGTGCTTCTGCCGCTCTTTCATGCCTGAAATAGTGTTCCTCTGCACCAGTACACGTACCCATCTGTCTTATGGCAGACATGATGTTTTCATAATCATCTCTGTAGGCTGGGATACTGAACCTGGTTACAAACTTTTCCACCTCACATAGGTCATCTCCCTCAATATGGAATGAATAATATGTAATCTTATTCATCCGCATTATCCGTTTTAATTTACCACTATAACACTTCACTTTTAAGTTAAGTTCGAAGTTAACAAATAACGTTGTGTTTAATCAAAAAAAAACAACATTTTTTTCCTTAACTCTCTGTAGGCATAAATTATGACATAGAAAAAACCGCTTTACAATCGTAAAGAAATTCAATTCTAATGTTATCAAAAGTGACGGCCGAAACTGGCTAAAGGGGAGATAAGATCAACAACCAATAAAACTAATACCAAGTTACATCTTTTTCCTTGTCTCCAAATTTTTTTTCCTCTTTCAACAAAAAAAAACGCATACACCGAAATGTATGCGTTCCTATGATCTGAAATATATGCTTACCTGTAGGGTATTGTAATCACATTTAAAGAATTTGCCGCCAGCTGAACATCTACGTTATTCTTACCCGGTTTAAGTTGCTGTTCTACCGGCCTCACAACTGATGGATTATCCAACGTATTGAAATCACTTTTATTTTTTGCCGTCAGCACCTGTTGTACAGCTGCATCTTTCGTTGTAACAGCTCCGTCCAGTGCCAGCTTGTAACTTACTGCTTTACCGGAAGCATTTACAATCTTCAGCAATATCTTATGCGTTTGCTGGTCGATCGTTGCACTGGCATAAATGCTATCCTGTCCTGTTAAAGGCTGATCATTCAATGTAGCAGGGATCGTATGCGTCCCTTTGTTGTTTGCAAAAAGCTGCTGCACATAATAATTGGGCGTACCTGCTGAACGCAGATTATCAAACCATATCAGGTCCGGACGCCATTGCCAGGCCTCTACGTGGGCCAGGAGTGGTGCATAAGAACACATCTGCACTACATCCGCATTCCTTTCCAGCCCGGTCATAAAAGCTGCTTCAGCCAATGCACTTTCCCACGTATTACGGGTCTCTCCCTTTTCGCTGTCATTTTCCTTCGCCACCTTTATATGAGCCGCATATTCGCCTGCAAAGATCTTCGGTCCCTTCCGGTCATATTTATCGTAGCGGGTGGTATTCTTCAGGAACCACTCGGGTGGCATATAATAATGTTCGTCCACGAGATCAGCTTTTGATGTCCGTAACTTCGACCACAGATATTCAAACTGTTTCCCTCCGGAAAAAGGCCCTACGCTGGACACCAGTTTAATTTCAGGATGTTTCGTTTTCAGCTCCTGTTCAAAACGCTGATACCTGGCTATATACTGACTGTCCCATTGCTCGTTCCCTACACCGATCATCTGTAGATTAAATGGCTTAGGATGCCCCATTTCGGCTCTCAACTGCCCCCATTTGGTATCGGTGCCACCATTAGCAAATTCGATGAGGTCCAGGGCATCCTGAATATATACAGCAACATCCTCATCGGCAGCCACCTCACCGGTATTGAACTGGCAAGCCATACCACAATTGAGAATGGGCAATGGTGCAGCACCTATGTCTTCGGAGAGCAGGAAATATTCATAAAAGCCCAGACCATAGCTCTGAAAGTAATCGCCCGGCGCGCGGTGCGCAAATTCCGTATTCCAGCGGTTAACGATCAGTGTCCGGTCTTCCACTTTTCCCACCGTTTTTTTCCATTGATACCGGTTGGCCAGATCACGTCCTTCCACTATGCATCCGCCGGGGAAACGTACAAACCCGGGTCGCAGATCTGCCAGCTTTTGCACGAGATCATTCCTTAATCCGCCCGGACGCTGTTTCCATGTATCCTCAGGAAATAATGAGATCATATCGATATCCAGGCTGCCGTTGCCCGAAAACTGCAACAGTAATCCACCTTTGGCAACCGTACGCGATGCGGTTACAGAGGCCGTATACTTCTTCCATTCTTTTCCTGTCGGCGGAATAGTTACCTCCCCGATGCGCTCTCCATTCTCATCTAACAGTGCAAGTTTTAATGCGGGACTGCCGGAAGTATTGCCTGCCCAGAAAGAAAAGTCATAACGCAGATCTTTTTTAAAACCCATCCCTCTGAATCCTTCATTGAACAAGCCATAAGTGCTATCGCCAGTCTGCACTGTTACATGTGCGTACCGTGGGTTGGCGGTGTGTTCTTTTCCACGGTTGACGATCAGCACCCTGCCGGCGTCTGCTTTTCCCTTTTCCTTCCAGCCCATCAACGGGTCGGTGAATTCAAAAGAACGGTTCTTCACCAGTTCCGCATAAAGGCCTCCATCGGCTGAAAAATTAATATCCTCAAAAAAGATCCCCCACATAGTAGGCTGCACAGCAGCCTGTGGTTTGTTCACTTTTAACGTAATTGTCTGCGCAGAAGATATGCCTCCCGTCAGCGACAGCAATCCTGCTGCAATAAGATTAATTATGTTTCTCATAAAGGGAATTGACACAACAATATACATCCAAAAATCAATATCCAAAACATTTACAGGCACTTTTTGTGTTAGAATGACATTTAATTATGCAGCAAGAGAAGCACTACGAGATTCATCATCCGCAGGCTTAACTGACGACCGTAGCATTTGCACGCAGGAATCAGATTGTGCAACACTACCATCTCCTATCATTCGCCATTACATAGGGGAATATGTCATTTACTATTTGTCATGTGGCAATGAAATGTGAAAGCGTATACCCGGAATTGTTACCCGCGGTCTACAGATTGCTATTTCTCCCTCCTTACTTTTCTCAGTAAGGTTTAATCAATTCCCAAAAACTACTCAAAAAAGAAAAAGTTCACAATATTCTGAATATCAATAAATTAAAAAGAAATAAAATCACTTTAACATTTCGTTAGAGTATTCTCGCAAGGTTTTCGCATAATCGTATGTCAACCATCTTTTATTGAGATCTTTTATTTTTTAACCAGTTAAAATTGAAAAACCATGAAAAAGCAATTATTGAGATTTGGCCTCATGGCTGGCCTGGGAGCATTCGCACTGACGCAGACTAACGCAGTAAATGCAATGACAACTAAAGCGGACACCGCAAATTTTGCATTGGACACTGCAAGTTTCGTTAGAGATACGGCAAACTTTGCACCAGACACCGCTAACTTCGCAATGGATACAGCCAACTTCGCAATGGACACGGCTAATTTCAAAGCAGACACCGCCAATTTCTCACTGGACACAGCTGCTTTTACGAGAGACACTGCTAACTTCAAATTGGACACAGCAGCCTTTGTAAGAGACACAGCTGCCTTCGGCAAGGACACTGCCAGCTTCAGCTATGCAAAAGACACTGCATTTTTTAAAGACACAGCTAACTTTGCTTTCAAAGCAGATACTGTAGCTTTTAAATACGCAGATACTGCCGCTGTTAAAGCTGACACTGCTACTATGAAGGACACAGCCAGCTTCGTAGCGAAACTGGATACTGCCACCGCAGTAGCTGACACTGCCGCTGCAAAACGCGACACAGCAGTAATAAAGAAAGATACTGCTGCAAAAACGCCAGCTGACACTTCCGCAGCACGGAAGTCAAAAGCGGTGAAATTGAACAAAAAGTAATTACAGGTCTAACATGAAAAGAGGCCGTCTCAGCACATGAGGCGGTCTTTTTCATATTATAGATGTTCCTTATACTTCCAGTAGCGCCCAACTCATCAGAGGTTTGTTAATGCATCCCGTTATATTTTATCAGGCACCACTACAAATATTAGGAAAGAATTTAAAGCATGCTTAGACTATGCTACGAAGGCCACAATATGTCGCTATAAAGGCCCTACCCCCATAAGAGCTTTTCGTGGGTATACGGCAGCCGATACGTCCTTTTCGTTAGGATCCAACCGGCATATCGCTAGTCATATACTGGTTTAATCCAGGATATGACCAGGATGTAACCAGGATTAACTTCCGATAATCCTCCGATTTGATCGGAAGATTATCGGAAGTTAATCCTAGTCATATGCTAGTCATATGCAACTCAGACCGGGAAATGATAACATATTAACCTATTTCAGGAACGTCCACAGTGCTGATAAGGCAGCCAAACGAAAGAGCCGTCTCAGCAATCTGAGACGGCTCTCTTATAATAAAAAACCTTAATCAATTAGAAGTTGTAACCAGCTTTCAGACCAAAGAAACCACGGTTATCATTTTTAAACCACACCTCGTATTTTGCTTCTACGTCCAGGCCAAGGAAACGAATACCCAGACCCGGGGCGAAAATAGCCGCAGTACCTTTGTAATTGTCTCCATCCCCGCCTACGAAAGTGGCAGTACCACCTTCCGCCTTCACATACAGGAGCGGAAAGCCGAATTTGTACTTCAGACCAACCCTCACCGGTAACGCTTTCAGGGACTCTGCCTTTGCAGACAGCTCAGCACCACCTCCACTGAGGTAAGTATACGTTTTGCCCGGAAAATACATGAAACCTGCGGAGCCGGTTACGCCAAATCCTGCAATCAGCTTGATGTCAGCATTCAGGCCTCCACCAAAACCGGTGTTATGAGTGTCTTTGAAGTCCCCTACCGGGGTACCGGCTTCAACATATGGACCAATGCTGAATCCTTTCAATTGAGCTTTAGCCGTATTGCCAAACATGCAGGTGGCGGCAATGAACAGGCCAGCGGTGTACAAGGTCTTTAACATAGAGGATATTTTAAAATTTCCACAAATGTAAGTAATTCACATTAAACCAAACAAATGGAATAAAGGGGGGTTATTGTGGACGGACCTTGTAAACAGAATCCATACGCATACTGTCAACTGGTACAGCTTTTTTGGCGTCAGTTTTAACCGGCATGCCGCCGACTTTAGTACCTCCCGTTTCTGCGGGGGGAGCTGCATTGGGCTCTCCCGTAGGATATCCCATTTCAGCCAATTCCTTACGTGTCTTTTTATCGAAAAGATATTGGGGGTTCTTCTCTTTCCGCAGGCCTTCCTCAAAACGGTATTCGGCGCCTCCTCTTGGAGCAGGGTCATAACCACGTTCCGTTCTGCAGCTGCTCAGCGTAAAAATGCCTGCCAGCAAAAAGTAAGCTGATATTATGCTGGCAGGCTGTTTAATTTCGTTCCAGGTGAATTTCAACATATGCCTGGGGTTTACTGTCCGGTTTAATAACGTCATCATCAAGCAATTATTATACCGCTCATCTATTAGTAAAGGTCAAAAAGAACGGGCTGGTCATAGCCAGCCCGGTAAACTCAAAAAACTATCGCTGATTACAGTCTGCCTACTCAATAATGTTCTTTTGCCCGCATAAAAAGTAAGGCCATATCGTCATACCTTGTCAAGTGGCTTCCGGCTGTTCTCTTTCAATTGCCTGTATCCTGTTGGCGTAAGTCCTGTAACCTTTTTGAACTGCTGCGACAGGTGCTGCACGCTGCTATATCCAAGACTATCTGCTATTTCACTAAGGTTCATCTCATCATACTGCAACAGTTCCTTCACGCGCTCAATGCGTTGCAGGATAACATATTTTTCGATGGTGATACCTTCAGTAGAAGAAAAAAGCGTAGAAAGATAATGATAATCAACCTGTAAAGCCTCCTGTAAATAAACAGACAACTTTGTGTTGAGGGTTTCATTCTCGCTGCCATGGATCAGGCGGATAACTGTGGTCTTTAACTTCTCCACCAATGTAGTTTTCTTGTCATCCAATAGCTCGAAACCCAGGGAATGCAATTGTTTTCCAAGGGATTCCAGCTTTTCGGGAGCAGGCGCTTTCTCCAGTTCAACATCTCCCAGATCTATTTTTGAATAAGGGATATCCAGTTTCTCCAGCTCTTGCTGTACTACGAGGATACAGCGGTTACAAACCATATTTTTTATAAACAGATGCATTGATCGGCATTAAGGGGGCAAAGTTACGTGATAAAATGAACTTGTTTATATTTCTCATATCTTCGGGGAAGGGACTATTTTCGATATAATAATTTAATCTCTCTACCTTTGAAAAAATTAGCATTGTTGCTGCTCATGTTATCATACTTTGCAGCAGTCGCCCAGCATCCATTATCCCAGGGACGCCGTTCCAGCTTCTACGAGTACCTGTATGAAATCAGTAATGAAGAAACATTACAAATCTACAAAAATGGTGTACGCAGGATCAATGCCTCCTTCCTGCATACACTCAAAGATTCCTTTCCCCATGACAAGGGAGTGCCAGATAATCTACCGCCAGGCAATTACCTGAGGGTATTTGCAGAAAATGACCGGTTGCAGACTGTATTCATGCATATACCCTATGTATATGCAAAGATCGGCAGCAACAACCATGATCTCTTTGTAATTCTACACGACGCAAAAGGAAATCTTATAAAAGACGCAGAAGTCAAATTGCAGGGAAGGACACTTCACTTTGAAGCCCACACCGGCGCCTGGTGGCTCGCTGGATATCGCAATGCCAGTCTATTGAGAGTATATTACAAAGGTATGCTGAACTGTATACCTTTACAGCAAAGCCTTCATTACCGCAGAAAAAAGCTCCAACAATTTCTACGAAAATTAAACTTTGTAAAGGCTATACGTCGCAAGCAAAGCAGGAAGTATTACAGGTACCAGACTACACCGTATGAAAACCGGCATACCGGCTATATCGTCTTCAGTAAGCCTATCTATAAACCCGGGGACACGTTAAAATTTAAGGCATACATCACCGACAAAAAAGGGAAACCGGTGGACAGACCCCTCTTAGTGAGATTATCCGATCGGGATTTTATCGTCGACACTATTCTTACTACGCTACAACCTTATGCACCTGGTGGATATAGTTGTGATGTAGCACTGTCTTCCGGAATGGATATCGATCTGGATGAGACTTACATGATAAGCCTGGAAACATTAGACAGCCGTAAATACGACCTTAACAATTACAATGGAGACCTTGACGATGACGAATACGCAGCCAAACGCAAAATATTTATAAAAGGTCAGTTCAAATTTGAAGAATACGAACTAAATGCTTTGCATTTTACTGCCAGAACAGATAAAAAGTCATATACAAACCGGGAAAACACTACCGTATATCTCCAGGCGAAAGACGAAAACGACCTGCCTGTTATGGATGGCCAGATTCAGCTATTTGTCACAAAACCAATCGTAACTAAACACCATGCTACAGACATGTTCATCCCCGATACGCTATGGAGCTATACCGGGCCTATGGATGCATTAGGAGAGACAAAAGTCACATTACCAGACAGTATATTTCCAAGGGCTGATCTGCTCTATCAGATAGACTGTATCTTTACAAACAGCAACAATGAACGCCAGACAGAAACACTAAGTTTGGAATACCATTATAATAGAGGTAGTATTTCTTTCGATCTGCAGGCCGACAGTTTACATATCACGCCCGATAGACAATTCAAAACAGATAATAAGGTTTACATCTATGGTGTAAATGACAACGACACGATTGAGACTTACCTAAGCAGACTACCAGTCGCCATCAAGATCAATCCATTCCTTTCAGCATACCGGGTAGAAAGCGAAAATGCAAAAGGGATCTACTACTTAAAGAACAACCATGATATTCTTGACGCTGAAGTATCCTGGCATCATGATACAGCTGTCGTTTATGTAACGAATCCCCACAAATTACCCTTTTGGTATACCGCATTTGACGACGGAAGGGCCGTACATCACGGTTACGGCGACACATTAACCTGGACAGCATCCACGCGGAATAAAAAGCAATGTGAATTGCATCTCAATTATATCTGGGGTAACCAGCTTCACAGTATTCCTGTTTATCTTATTCGTGCCGAAGGCAACCTTAACGTAGCTATAGATGCTCCCGCAACTGTTTATCCAGGTCAAACCACAAAGATCACGGTGAATGTTAAAGACAAGTACCTGGAACCGGTTGCAGATGCAGACGTAACTGCGTATGCATACACAAGCAGGTTTAGCGATGAAGCGCCTCCCAGAGTACCTTCATTTACAGCACCCTACAGAAGAGGACCTAACTACTATGAGCTAGGGCATCTGCAACTACAAAAAACGACGCAGGCCCTGCCATTTCAATGGGAGCAACATAGCAGGAGAATGGGACTTGACACCATGTTGTACTTCCGGTTCACACATCCATCTCCGGTGTTCATAAACACTGAGCCTGCCAGGGACGGAACAACACAAGTAGCCGCGTTTGTATTTGCACGGGGAAGTATACAGCCGGTCCACATCTTATATGTGGATGGATTACCGGTCTATTGCAGTATGACTGATCCTGTACAACATTACAGCATCACAGTGCCGGCAGGCAAACATACAATAAGTATGCGTACACAATACCAGCGGATCACGCTGGACACAGTCATAGCTGCCGGTGTAAAAACTTTCATTAGTATTGACAGCGCCATCCATCAGCAAAACGTCATTGTTGAAAAGATGCCAAAAAAACTGACGGCACAGGAAATCGCAAACCTGGAAAAATATATGATCCGGCTGGAAAATACTTTTGGCAATTATCCAACATATATCAAACAAGAGAGCCAGATTTTCCAATTGAAGAATATCGTCGGCAATTACAGACTTCTTGGGTGGCAATATAAAGTAGGACCATTAACCGGTGCAAATGCATCACTCGTATCAAAAAACGACTTTACACAGGACTTTACACCTGAACCAGACTACGTTTTCCAGATCAGCAAAGGACTAATAAAACAAAAGCAGACAGGGTTCATTCATTATTACGATCTTCACTCCTATAATCCGGATACCAGTCTCGCAGCACAGGCATTAACTGAGACTCTCATTGATAGCCTTTTACAGCTTCGCCAGGATGATAACCTTAGAAATAAAGATATTGTCCGTCCTTTTCATCAGAGAGAGTCTTATAAAAGCCGTCTTGTGCTGCGCCTGGAACACCCGGACCTCAATCCTACGACCGATGTACTACGCTTTTTGTTCTTCAGATATGATGATCCATCTTTTACAAGGTCATTCAAAGGACACACAACAGAATTTCGATCTCTCGACACTGGCTATTACCGACTATTGGTATTACTTACAGGTAACCGGTATTTTGTCAAAGACAGCATCCTGCTAAAGGATAATCATCTTCATTATTCTGTACTGGACACGTTGAACATTTTACCTAATGACAGCCTGATTAATAACCTGGAAAAAAGAATGCGGCAATTGGTTGACCCATGGTTTATAGCCACGGAAGCGGCTGGCCATGAGAGTAAAATAGCTGAAAGCTTCAATGAAACAGCTCTAAACATGGCTCACCTCACCAGGGTAATCGGAGGAATAGTAGTCGATACAAAGGGAGATCCGCTTCCCGGCGCGACTATCATACTGAGGGGTACCCGATCGGCAACAGCGACAGATGTAGACGGCAAATTCTCTCTTCCTGTCACATCCAAAGGCACATTGAACATAATGTATGTGGGATTCGAAAAGGTAGAACTAGTCTTAAACCGTGATGATTTTTATAAAATCACTATGACCGAAAGCAGTAAGCAGTTAAACGAAGTGGTTGTAACCGCATCAGGCATCCATAGACAGAAAAGGTCATTGGGGTATGCAACGAGTCTCATCACTACATATAAAACATCCCGAGGCTATCTCAATTTTTCCCAGGCACTGGCCGGCAAAGCAGCCGGTGCAAGAGTAACTGCCGGAAACTATAAAATTTCTGATATATCTTTAACAGATAGTAACGACACTACAACAATAGCAGCCGATGAAATGGATCCACAGCTGTTATCTCCGCCATCCAACAGCCTCCGGACAAATTTCCGGGATGGGGCTTTCTGGCAACCGAGGCTTAGAACAGATGCTAATGGCAAGGCATCTTTCGATGTTACTTTTCCGGATGACATCACCAACTGGAAAACCTTTGCTATTGCCATAACAGGCAAACGACAGTCTGGTATACAGCAAACATTTATACGTTCCTTTAAATCGCTCAGTGGCAATCTGGGAATACCTACCTTCACAGTTGAGGGTGACTCCGTAAGTATTATTACCAAAGCATTAAATTATACGCAGGAGAGTATTACGGCAACACATACTTTCAGCATGAACGACAGCGTATACAAGAGTCGCACAAACAGCTTTAAAAACGCCTTTATTGATACTGTATCAGTGCTTATACCGGAAACCAGTCCAACAGATAGTATGAGCTTTAAATACGAAATCAATAAAGAAGGATACGTTGATGGCGAACAACGTAAAATTCCCGTGGAGAAAAGAGGATCCTTTGAAACAACAGGCATGTTTGCGGCTCTTTACGATGACACAACACTTGTATATACACCTCTCAGAAATGAACCATTACAGATACATGCTGAGTCTGCATTGCTTCCAGTGTTAATGGATGAAATCACACAGTTACAGCAATATAAGTACCTCTGCAGCGAACAATTGGCATCCAAACTGAAGGCTTATCTGCTGGAAAAGAAAATATGTACATACCTAAAGAAGGACTTTAGAAAAGAAAAGGATATCAGCAACATTCTTAAGCGGCTCAATGATAAAAAGACGAATGGACTCTGGGGATGGTGGGAGAAATCCCCGGTATCATTATGGATCTCACGTCATGTGATAGAAGCGCTTCTGATGGCACAGGAGCTGGGATATAAAACGGATTTTAACAAGCAGGTCGCTATTGATTATTTCGTATATGAACTAAACAGTGGCAAGGAAAGAGACAGCATAGGTTGTATGCAATTACTGGCCAACCTTGGCGGAAAGATCGACTACCGGGCATATACAGATCATTTCATCGCCCAGGCAGGCATCAATGGCTATGATACCATCAGACTGGCTGCTTTACAAAGATCCACCGGCCAACCGCTGAACCTATCACCCATCCTGTCCCGTCAAAAGAATACCGCTTTCGGCAACGCCTACTGGGGTAAAGAAAGTTACGATCTCTTTGACAACAGCATCCAGAGAACACTACAGGTATATCAACTTCTTCGCAAAGCAGGTGGCTACGAAACAATACTTCAAAGGATCCGCGGATATTTCCTCGAACAACGGAAAGACGGACACTGGCGGAATACATATGAATCATCGCTCATCCTCGAAACAATCCTTCCTGATATACTGGAAGATGAATCAAAAGGACCTGTTTCGTTAAGTATAAACGGCACAGCTATCACCCAATTCCCCTATACAGATACACTCTTACAGCCGGGAAAAATAAGTATCAGCAAGCAGGGAAAACGGCCCATATACTTCACTGCCTATCAGCAATATTTCAACAGGGAGCCGGAAAAGATCTCTGGTCTGTTTACGGTATCATCCGCTTTCGGCGATAACGGCATGACGCAACAGGATTTAAAAGCAGGTGTGCCCGTAACCTTAAAGGTAGAGGTAACAGCACAAAAACACGCAGACTATGTACTGGTGGAAATCCCTATCCCTGCTGGCTGTTCTTATAATAGCAAATCACAATCATGGGCCAGCCATGAAGTGCACAGAGAACATTTCAAGGATAGGGTCAGCATTTTCTGCAGCCGGCTGGAGGCAGGTAAACACACGTTCTATGTCTCTTTATTGCCCCGCTATTCCGGACGGTACTCCCTGAATCCCGCGAAAGCAGAAATGCAATACTTCCCCGTATTTATGGGAAGGGAGGCTTTGAAAAAAGTTAATATTCAGTAATTTTAACGATCATGAAACACTATTTATACATCCTGGCAGCGCTTACCCTTGCCGGTTGCGTTGAAAACAAACAACAGGAACAACAGGCCGACAGCACAGTTCAAACAGTAGAGAAAAACAACGAACCTACTTCTGCATCAGCAGCACCAGAAGCGCCAATAGCTGTACCGGAAAAGATCATCAGGGAAAGGGCGCAAGGCACGGTAACCCTTCTTGATTCCGTTAATGGCCGCCCTATTGTACAGGTCAATGACAACGTACAACTGGAGGCGGGCATTCCAAGGAAAGGCTGGGCAGCTACACTGGTTACAACAGAACTCAGTGATGCACAGACGGAAGGACAGCTGTTGAAAAAGGGCTCGCCTATTATAGCAGATGGTAAAACAGTAGGAAAAGTACTGGAAGATGTGGTAATAGAGATGACATTCAAAAATGACAAGGGTGTTAATACAGGTGTATTTCATGCTGCTGTGCAACAAAACAAGATAAAAAACGGTACTGTGATTGAAACAGTCCTCGCCAATTATCTGAAGGAACATACCGGCAGAACATTGTCTGATATGCAGCCTTTCATCAAACAGTTCCAGCTGGAGCCACTTGATAACAATAAGCCTTATAAGGAGTATTACAACTATGAAAGTGCAGCCGACGATCCATCTCCTGGCTACCGTACGGTATTGGTATTCCACCAGGATAAACTGATCGGTGTGGTAGATTCCAGAACATTACAACTGGCCGGGTCTAAGCATTATCAGCTTGACAGGGATTATCACGGTTATTTCTTTACAGATACGGACGAGCAACTCAGAAAAGACTATACTACCAAGTTTAACCAGTTTGTGAATGCAGCAGACTGAGTTGAAAGGAGGCCGGGAGTTAAGCATGTATTTACGTCTTAATTCCCGATCTTCTCTATTTGTTCCTCCATTAATCTTATCACAAGCAGGGATTCTTCCTGCATGGACTCCATCAGAAAACCAAATTCTGGTTCACGTTTGACCGTCAGCGTATCCAACTGGTCGGCTATACGCGCCAGCTTGGCCAGGCCAATGATCTGTGAGGTGCCACGTATCTTATGCCCGATACGGTTGATCTTACGGATGTCAACAGCCGCTGCCGCTGACTGTAGTTCTGCTATGGAAGACCTCAGCTCCTCTATGGTCAGTTTCAATAATTGTTTTAGTACTGATCTGTCCTCTCCTACCAGGTAGGCCTCCAGTGTACCCATATCAAAATGCGTGTCTTTCGCTTCCTGTTCGGTGGTGAGGGTAACAGGGCCTTCTTCAATAACCACTGTGAGCCATTTACGGAACAGCTGCAACAACTTATGTTGTGCCAATGGCTTACCAATGAAATCATTCATGCCGGCCTCTATGCACTTTTCCCGTTCACCCTTCAGGTTTCCTGCAGTTAATGCAATAATAGGCACACGCTGGCCACCTGGCATTTCCCGTATCTTTTTAGTGGCCTCATACCCGTTCATGACGGGCATTTGTACATCCATCAGTATCAGGTCGGGCGTCTTTCCGCGGCACATGCGAACAGCTTCAATGCCATCCTGCGCCTCATAGATGCGTGCGTCATGTGCGATCCTTCTTACGACGGTAGTGGCCAGTAGCATGTTCACCGGATTATCCTCAACAATGAGAATATTCAGCCTGCCACCGATCCATTGTTCCTCTTTTTCATGCTTATGACGTTTGGCCCTTTTTTCTTTTCTGATCAGCATGGAAAGGCTGTTGTACAGCTCATTGATCTTGATAGGCTTCACCATCCGCAAGCCTATGTCCAGCTGATCGCAGACCTTTATTATCCTTTCATCATCAGCGGAGCTATGCAGGAGGATCACGCCTTGTTCACCTGGTAGTCTGCCGAAATGATGTCTGATCTTTTTCACCGTCTCCAGTCCATCCATATAAGGCATATGGTAGTCCATCAGGATAACATCATAACGGTCGCCCCTGGCCAGTGTATCCAGGGCTTCAAATCCGCTGCGGGCCTCTGTACAGGTGATGTCTTTCAACGACAGCATTTCCTTGAGGATCGTGCGGTTATTATCATTATCATCCACGATCAGCACCTGCCGGATCTTTTCAAGACTTTCCCACTTATCGGCAGGAGCTTCGGCGGTAGCCAGGTCGATATCGAAGTAGAAGGTACTGCCTTCATTTATATTGCTCTTTATCTGCAGATGGCTCCCCATCAGGGCCAGTAGCTTATTGGAAATAGTAAGCCCCAATCCTGTACCACCGTACTTCTTGGTAGTGGAAGCATCTTCCTGGCGGAAGGCTTCAAAGATCTTGTATTGTTTTTCCGGTTTAATGCCAATGCCAGTATCTCTTACTTCAAACCTGATCCTGGCCCTGCCGTCCCCTTTCATTTCGAGCGGGGTGACTTTTAATTCGATCTCACCATTACTGGTGAATTTCACAGCATTTCCGAGGAGGTTGATGAGAATCTGTTTCAGGCGCACTTCGTCGAACCAGGCAAAGCGAGGCAGGTTGGTAGCAACATTCAACAGCATTTCAAGACCTTTGTGCTGAGCCTGATAACTTACAATATCACTTACCTGGCTGCTGAACTCATAAAGATCATATTTGTCAATATCAAGTTCCAGTTTGCCAGATTCTATCTTTGAGAAATCGAGGATATCGTTGATGATGCTTAACAGTGCATTGGCCGACTGATTTACAATAGAGAGATATTGATGCTGGGTTTCGTTAAGGTCTGTTTGCAGTACCAGCTCTGTAAAGCCGATTACTCCGTTCAGGGGAGTACGGATTTCATGGCTCATATTGGCCAGGAATTCCGACTTGGCCATATTGGCCTGTTCCGCCTGTTGCTTGGCGGCCGCCAGACTGGCCTTCTGGGAGATCAGCTCCTGTTCTGTTTCTTTGGAGACGGAGATGTCCTGGAAAGTACCGTATAGCCTTTTACATTTGCCGTTCTCAAATTCAGCATTACCGATGGCTCTTACCCATCGTTCCTTACCCATGGCAGTAACGATCTGCAATTCGAGATCCCAGGGTTGCCCCGTTTCAATGATGTCCTTGAGTGCAGCAGTGATCTTTTTACGGCTTTCCCCTTCTTTATAAAATCCCACTGCGGCTGATAAAGTAGGATTAAAATCTGCCGGTACCTCATGGATCTCTTTTGTAACGTCAGACCAGAACATGTCCTTGTTGACAAGGTCTGCCTCCCATCCGCCTATACGTGATAACTGGCTGGTGCGTTCCAGTATTTCCCGGGTACGCTTCAGGTCTTTCTCCAGTTCGAAGAAAGCGCGAAAATAGCGTTCGCTGTTCTGTAATGCTTCCCGTCGATTGTGATCGATGATCTCTGCAGTGATGTCACTGACGATGATCTTCATTAGCTTCTGCTGCCGGGCATTAAGGTGCCGGGGCGCCTTATCCATCAGTGATAAAGTGCCCAGTAGCTCTCCCGAAGAAGAAATCAGATCGTAAGTAATGTGGAAAGCCGCTTCCTTTGCCGTAATGGGAATGCCGGATGCAACGACAACGGACTGCTGTTGATCATCGATGATAGAGATCGTTGCTACCTGTACATTGCAAATAAGAGAGGCTAGTTCAGTCTGTCTATTCAGTTTTTCCTGTAGTATTGCATTCAAACACTAAAGCTTTTCACTGTGGATGAAATAAATGCTGTTCACTTTTTTCCTGTTCTGGTGTAAAAGCCTGTTAATGTAGTCTTATGAAGATACGTAAATTCCGTCTATGTGAGTAAACGAAAAAGATCCCCCTTTTGTGGCAGACCATTGGTTGACAAGCAGATGAGGTATTGAAGGGGCTGTTACCGGGCATAGAAGCCCAGGTGCATTAAGGAGTAGTACCTGAGTGGTACCAGGTCGTATACCAGGAGCGTCCATTGAAGGTAAACAGCGAAGCGTAGTAATACAACGGACGGGTTAAACACAATACGGGCAAAGGGTATGCTATGAGCAAACCCCTCACCCGTATAAGATTATATTATGAGTTTTTATGCTTTCTCTACAAATTCCTTGAGCAAAGTACCTATCAGTTCCGTCCAACCCATCGCGAAATTCTCCTTCGCGAAGCTTGAGATGGCAGGGAAAGTATCCAACCCTGCATGCGTCAATTTTACGCGTGTTTTTTCTCCTTCCGGGAACAGTTCGAACGTCACAAATGAATTCCCCTCATATCCGTCATAGCGCCAGCTATAAGTAAGTTTACGGTCTGGTTCCACCTCTGTAACCTTGCAAAGGTGCAGGAATTGTTGTCCCTCGGGATCGCCACCTGTAAAACTAAATTCTGCCCCTACCTCTGCCTTGAATTCAGGAATATCGAAATACCACTGTTTCATCTGGTCCTTATTGGTAATAGCATCCCAGATTTTTCTCACCGGCGCATCATAAGTTCTTTCGATTACAAATGGTTCGCTTCTCATTACTGTATGATTTAGAATTTTAGGGGAATAGATTATTATATAACCGATCGGTTACAAATATAAAGGAAACCTTTTGGTTACAGAAATATTTTTGTGCTTCCGGTTGGGTCAACAATATTGGTACCAGGCATGTCTGCCGGGACGGGCAACCGATTTACAGTTCCTTGATCATCTTAAAATGTGGGATACCCACCTCTGTGAACTGATCGCCCACTGTGGTATAACCGTTTTTCAGGTAGAACTTAACCGCTTCCAGGCGGGCATTGAGCTCGATACGGGAAAATCCCTTTTCACGGGCCACCTGTTCACTAAACTGCACCATTTGGGTGCCGGCATTAATTCCCCTGGCGGTTTCTGCTACGGCCACCTGCCGCATTTTTACGTATCCCTGGCCGGGCGTCAGGATTAACGTTCCAATCAGCTCCTGGCCACGGAACAGGCCAATATGAATATCGTTTACTTCTTTGCTCAGGTCTTCATTGAGCAGGTTCATACCAAGGGGCTTACGAAGTATCTCATTTCTCAGTTTGATCTCCTGGTCATAATCGGGTCCCGGACAGGCTATTATTCGTGCGACGAGCTTTTCTGTGAACATATCTTGTATTTATATCAGGTCTCCGCAAAATTAAATCTATCAGCGGAAGAAATAAGAATTTGTCGTCAATATGCGAAGTAGCGCATATATAATAAA
Organism: Chitinophaga filiformis; assembly: GCF_021646545.1. GTDB lineage: Bacteria > Bacteroidota > Bacteroidia > Chitinophagales > Chitinophagaceae > Chitinophaga > Chitinophaga filiformis_A. Next base: position 52,437 of record NZ_JAKIRP010000027.1, read on the forward strand.
GCAGCAATTTCAACTGGATGACTGTTATTTTACAAATAAACTGATAGACATTTCTTACTGAGTATTTCATTTACCGCCACCTGGAGTTCCTGTTCTGAACCGGCGGTAACATTGACCAGGGAATAGGGATGCGCTCCGAGGAGCACATCCCATCGCCATTGTAACTGGCTGCTTGTTGATACTAACCCATTGTCATACCACCACGCTGTATACAGCCTGTCTTTTTCCTGTTGCAGCAAGGCGGTATAGATGGTATGTTTCCCCATGAGTTTTTCCTCCACTTTGTAGAACTCATATCCGCTGCCTCTCCAACATATCATGGGATTATGTTCTGTATAGTAGCTGGCTGGAATATGTTTGATGTATACCAACAGTGTATCGTTCTGTAACTTGATAATATTGCCCGGTAAAGATTGTACCGCATACCCTGGCATGGCAGGTACATGCGATAAGACCTGCAGGTCCTTTTCTCTTGGTTTATTGATGATGAATACGATCAGCAGGCACGCAGGTAAGGATATGTTGAGCAGGAACAGCTTTACAGCCGAACGAAGCACATAACGCTTTCTGTGCAGCTGTACGGGTTTTCCATATTTGCGCACTGTCCATTGTGACAGGAACAACAGGGGTACAAGCACATAAAGCATCAGGCACATGATACCGGCTATATCATGCATCATCGTACCAGGCATGATACTGAACCATACCAGGAAGATAATACGGAGCAGATTGGACACTACATTCATCAGTATCATTCCCACTAAGATTAACAATACGAACCATACGCTCAGTACTTTTTTATATTGCTGCTGATAAAAACCTATGAGGATCATCCCACATAATGATGCGGTTACCATCATCTGCAAGCCCATACAGGCAGGATCCACGGAGAAGTCATTACCATTACAGGTGATCATATTTCCCTGTACACTTACCTCCTGCCCCGTTATACGAATGACATTTCCGGCCCAACCTGTCAGCGACAGACGGATAGGAAAACTGAATACATTCGTGGCGTATTCAAACAATGGTGACATAATCGCCAATACCAGCACCGGCAGGAAGTTCATACGTCCATGAAATGTCTCGATCATGAACAGGCAGCCGCACAAACAGGAGATACACAGGAATGTCTTGGCTGGTACAAGCAGATATAATAACAAGGACGCCAGTGCCATGAAAAAATAGCGTGTACTTCCCCGCTCACTGGTATTAAATGATGCAGTGAAAAACAATGCTGCAGTACCCAGAATAGCCTTTGTCGTATCCCAAACCAGGTAACCATGCAAACCGACGAGAAAAACAAGTCCATAACAAGCTGCTGCTATCAGTGGCCAACACCTGCACGCGCGTAATACGCCAATTATTAATGAAAAGATCCCCTTGCTCATATTTTGGCAGTACGTTTGAATAAAACAGGCCTGAATTTTAAGTATGCGATCAGTAAGAGTCCGATCACTATCAATGCCCATTCATGTGGTTCAGGTACGGCGCCTTTACCTTGCAGAGATGCATTCTTAAGGCTGTTGTTACTATCTTTGATATTAAACCGCTCATAATCTTCCTGTTTCTCCAGCACCACCAGACTCGATAATGGCGTCACGATATAAGATGCTGCTGCTTCTGCCACCAACGTATCGCTCTCCTCCCCTTTCGTCAACAGGCGTGGCCCCATAGCCTGCATGATATGGTTGTAGGCGAACAGGCGTTGCAGGTGATCAGGGGCTGTAGAAACCTCCGTACCGGGCGTTTCACTGATTGTCATACCTGCAGATTCTATCACTATACGCTGGTCGTTTTCTATGCTGGCCGGAAAACGGTGATCGTCCAGTAATCCTTTCAGGGCTGCGATATCTCCATGATCGTAGCGGAAGGTCCGGCATTCTTTTAGTGTGCGCAGATAAGGAGAAAGTTCCCCTCCCAGGTTGTACAGCATAACATGCTGACCATCTGCAAGCCATTTTTTCAATTCCTCCATGAAACGGGCATCTCCCAGATCGTCAACTGAGGGAGAATTAGCTACTCCTTTAGTAATGACCATTGCATTTGCTGGCTGGGAAACCTGGAAAAACGGAAACAGGCTGAATCTGCTTTCAGTAGCCTGTTCAAACAGGTCGGAACTATTTAAATCTGTTATCTGTTCCATCTTTTCGTCGACGTATGCCCAGACACGTTTATTCCCCAGTAAGGAGCGTACACTATTATACTCCTGTTTACTCCAGGCGTTATTGATATCCAGGTAAACATCCGAGATATCGGCAGCAGCAAGTTCTTTTCTATATTGAGCTACTGAAAACACATTACCATTCTCGCTGAAAAGCTGATGTGCCAGTCCTTCGTCTTTAAAAGAGACCTGCCAGTCGGCCCGGTAAGGACCGGAAGCAGTCAGCAGGCCGTCCTTCCCTTTACTGAACATACCTGATCGTTGAAGATCAGCAGGCGGCGTTTCGAATGAGATATCTACGTCTTCTCCTGTGCTGGCGGTAGAAGGACCATCGAAATAAATGTTGCGGTATATCAGGGTGCCATGTTCCAGGGAGAGAGGTGCTGTTATGCCCAGTTTGAACTGACGCTCTTCCCCACTCACCACAGGAAATACCCTTACCGTAACCGTATTTCCCTCCTGCCAATGTACCACTGAGGGGTCGCGGTTTTCCACTCCCACGATGGTTTTATATGCACTGTCTGCTTTTGCCTTTGTTGTGAGGATACCTTTTTCCTCCCTGTCATTGATCCAGAGGGACAATGATGATACAACTGCGCCTTCGGGGAGATGAAAGATGTAAATAGCCTCCTGACGATTTGTCCATCTTGTGATAAGACTATTTTTTACACTCACTGTTTTTTCAGTATACGCCATTCTTAAACGCGGCCAGATATGCGCTGAAGTCTGCACATGTGTCGTCTGCAGGTCCTCCCCTGACCATAAACGCTCTTCCGCCTCGTACCGGGAGTCGTACAGGGATTTCAGTATATGTATACGTTCTTCGCGATCCATTTGGGCGGTCCCTGCCAGTAATGATGCGATCGTTACAAGCGGATCATGTTTGCGTGCCTCGTTCCAGTTAAGTGAAGAACCGAAGTTGAAAAAGCTCCTTTCCCATCCGTCGAATGTAGTGTACACCATTTCTGCTTTGAGGACTTTCTCTGTAACCAGATTAGGGGTCATATTTGCTGCAACGTGTAACCAGGCGGGTAAATATTTGTCCCCACGCTGGTCGTTCCAACGGCTATATTCAGTATTCATCTGCACCACATTCATTCTCCAAAGTATTGTATATACCAGTACGACCAGCACCGTTATACTGATACCAGACCAGAAGGCCAGTTTATATGGCCGTCTTCGGGCATCTGTACGACGGAATAAGCGGATCGTGTATAAAAAAAACAGGAGAGGCACCAGTGCGTGCAGGGAAATCCCAAACAGAAAGGAAGCGAGCAGTCCAAGCCCTGTAAAAGGCGCGATATATATAGTCATGTACAGGTAACAGCACAGGGACAATCCTAACAGGAAGAACATCGCCATACGCACAGGAACAGGCACGATACGAATAAAGGCAAAAGCGACATAGTTGACAGAACAAAGGACGATTGTCACAGCATACCAGGTGGCCGATACTTCAAAGACCGGGATCAGGCGGTTCAAGGCATATGCACTGACCAGGAACATCAACAGGAAAAGAAAAAAAGGATGCAGCCCTTCCCTGCCCTTTCGCAGGCGGCCACTAATCCACAGGGTGAAAAAGTATCCGACTGTGATAGCATGGTTGAGAAAGAACCATGCTATCGGCTCTTCTATTGACAACAACTCGGGAATGAGAAATATGATCAGCGTAATGGCGAGGAGAATTAACCCTGTACGATAGATCCTATCATTAAGACGCTTTCTTATAATTTTCAAAGGTATAGTTTGTTTACCCATAAAATAAAGCACTTTGTATTACAAAGAATATAAGGATAAAAAAACAGGCTGTAGCCCGTTTAGCGATTTATCATATACTTTGAAGTACAAAGTAAACAAAAGAAAATGATTCATACAAATTCCATTTCAAAAAAAAGTGCTACCTTCTGACATCGCGACATACCTACCCGGGTATAATATTTGGTCTTGCAACTATAACACTTTAAACGACAACACGATGAAAGCAATCTGGCAGAATGAGGTGATTGCGGAAAGCGATAGTACTGTGGTAGTCGAGAACAATCATTACTTTCCTCCAACTTCAGTTAAGGCGGACCTGCTCAGCCCTTCAAAGACACATACTTTCTGCCCCTGGAAAGGGGAAGCTTCTTACTACGATGTTAACATTAAAGGCAAAATAAACAGGGACGCTGCCTGGTATTATCCTGATCCCATGAAAGCGGCGGAGAACATCAAAGGTTACATTGCTTTCTGGAAAGGAGTAGAAGTTGTAAAATAGAAAACCTGTAAACGCTCAGCTATGAGGAAATTTGATGCAATTGTCATTGGCTCCGGCCAGGGTGGTGTTCCGTTGGCGAAAAAGCTGGCCAAAGCCGGCTGGCAAACTGCCATCGTCGAGAAAAGATGGGTTGGCGGCACCTGTATCAATGATGGCTGTACGCCCACTAAATCAATGATCGCCTGTGGAGCTGCTGCCCATATCATTGCCAACAGCCAGGAATGGGGTATTACGGTCAGCGACTACAAAGTAGACCTGGAAAAGATCATTACCAGAAAAAATAAGGTGGTGCAGTCGTTCCGCGAGGGCGCGACCAAAGGCATGGAAAAGACACAGGGGCTGTCAATTATTTATGGAGACGCAGTGTTCAGCGGCCCGAAGACCTTGTCAGTGAAAGTTGAAGGCGGACAGGAAGAGATCGCCGCCGATCACATATTCATCAATACCGGCACCTTACCCAGTATTCCTCCTGTTCCAGGTCTTGACGCAGTCAACTATCTTACTAACACTACCATTATGGAACTAACCAGGCTGCCTACACATCTGATGGTGCTGGGCAGTGGTTACGTAGGACTGGAATTCGGTCAGTTGTTCCGCCGCCTGGGTTGCCAGGTGACTATCATTGACAAAAACAAACAATTGCTGCAGCATGAAGATGAAGATGTTGCAGTAGCTGTAAAGAAGGTCATGGAAGCTTCAGGCATCACCATGTTTAGCAACGCCAACGTTCAGAAGGCAGAGCAGACCGGCGATGTGATCAGATTACAGCTCGCTGCCAATGGAGAAACGCATGCCATTACCGGCTCACACCTGCTGGTAGCAACAGGGCGTACACCTCAGTCAAAGTCGCTGCAGCCCGAAAAAACAGGACTTATCCTCGATGAAAAAGGGTACATACCTGTCAATGATAAACTCGAAACGAACGTTCCCGGCATCTATGCGCTGGGAGATGTAAAAGGAGGTCCTGCATTTACACATATTTCATACAATGACCACCTGGTGCTGTACAAGAACCTTATTCACATGGAAAACATTTCCATCAAAGACAGACCTATTCCGTATTGTATGTTCACTGATCCCCAACTGGGACGTGTAGGACTTACAGAAAAAGAGGCCAAAGAGGCCGGTTACAAGATAAAGGTGGCCTGTCTCGATATGAGTAGAGTTGCAAGGGCCATTGAAACAGGCAATACCCAGGGATTTATGAAAGCGGTTATAGATTCAAATACGGATAAATTACTGGGAGTTGCTATCTTGGGGCCGGAAGGCGGAGAAGTGATGTCGACGTTACAGATGGCTATGCTGGGAGGCCTGACTGTCACACAGTTGAAGGAGATGATCTTTGCGCATCCATTATATGCGGAATCTATCAACAATTTATTTTTGACACTGGATAAGTAGCCAGCTCCGCAACAAAGTGCGGATTAAAATCCTCAATGAATCCCAACCATGATAAAACTTGAACATGTCAACAAATCTTTCCATCACGGCAAACCGGCTGTCAGGGATGTCTCCTTCGAAGTGAATACGGGGGAGACACTGGTATTGCTTGGCACCAGCGGCAGTGGAAAGACTACGACGCTGCGCATGATCAACCGGCTGATCGTGCCAGACAGTGGACAGATCTTCGTGAACGGAGAGCCGGTTAATACGCAGCAAATTGAAGCATTAAGACGAAATATCGGGTATGTGCTGCAGGATAATGGCCTGTTTCCTCACTATACTGTAGCTGAAAACATTGGCATTGTTCCCACTTTACTCAAATGGGATAAAAAACGTATAGAAGAGCGGACACATTCTCTGATGGAAAAACTGCATTTATCCGTCGCAGACCATTATCATGTATATCCGCAACAGCTAAGCGGCGGACAGCAGCAACGTGTCGGACTGGCCAGGGCGCTGGCGGCTGATCCACCGGTGTTACTCATGGATGAACCATTCGGAGCGCTCGACCCGGTAACACGGGCCAGTGTAAGAAAAGAATTCAGGTCGCTGGATGAGATCCATAACAAAACAGTGATCATGGTAACACACGACGTACAGGAAGCATTTGAACTGGGCAACCGCATCTGCCTCATGGACAATGGCGCCATACAACAAACCGGCACACCGGCAGAACTCCTCTTCACGCCGGCAAATGATTTTGTCAGCAACTTCTTTCATGAACAACGTTTCCTGCTGGAGCTGAATGCACTCCGGCTGGCAGACATCAGTCCATGGCTTGGCAACACCGTCTCAGGGCAAGATCATGCGCCTGTGCTGAAAGCAGACGACTCGTGCTGGGACGCACTCGAGCAGATGACTACGCTATCAACTCCTGTCAACATCTCATTTGAAGCTAAGCTCGTTCGCATTGATACCAGCGAATTGATGCACGCCTTTACACAATACAAGCAAACTGTCAGCGGACATGGAAGATCAACCAGGCTTTCCTGAATTTGTGCAACAACAGGCCGGCAAGCTGCTGGAGCAAACGTTGCAACATATCGGGCTTACTTTTATTTCTCTCTTAATTGCAGTGATCATAGGCGTGCCACTGGGCATTCTTATTACCCGGCGGCAGAAGCTCGCAGGCATTGTACTCGGCATTGCCGGCGTGCTACAGACTATTCCGAGCATTGCCTTATTAGGGTTCATGATACCTTTATTGGGCATAGGCGCTAAACCTGCTATCATGGCTTTGTTCCTGTATGCTTTGCTACCTATTATCAGAAATACTTATACGGGCATCCTCCAGGTTGATCCGGTTGTGATAGACGCTGCTACCGGTATGGGTATGAGCAAAAGACAGCTGCTGTACAGGGTACAATTGCCACTGGCCATGCCCGTATTGCTGGCAGGGATCAGAACGGCAACGGTTATTAATGTGGGTGTAGCTACGCTGGCTGCGTATATAGCTGCGGGCGGACTGGGAGAATTTATTTTCGGCGGTATTGCGCTCAATAATACCAATATGATACTGGCAGGTGCCATTCCGGCAGCCTTACTGGCTATCATCTTTGATTGGGTGGTAGCCCGTCTGCAGAAACTAAGAATGCAGAAGGTCAAAACGGCACTCTACCTCCTACCCTTCCTGCTGGTGATACTGTCATCCTTCTACCTGTTGCCGGCAGCCTATGGAAGCAGTCTGGTAGCGGGTTTCACACCTGAATTTATGGGTCGCAAAGATGGCAATCTCGGACTAAAACAGGTATATGGATTGAATATGCGGACTGTCGTGATCAGTGACATGATCATGTATAAGGCTGCCTATGAAAAGACCCTGGATGTCATCAGTGGCAGTACGACAGATGGCAGGGTAAAGGCTTTTGATCTTCAGGCACTTACAGACGATAAACATATTTTTCCGCCGTATTATGCCGCGCCGATCGTGCGTCAGGAGACGCTTGACAAGTATCCGGAACTGGCGCCTGCACTGAATAAACTATCTGGTATAATTAATGATAGTGTAATGACTGAGCTGAACTACAGGGTCGATCATCTGAAACAGGATCCGGCTGTTGTAGCGAGCGATTTTTTAAAAGCGAAAGGTTTATTGCAGGCAGCGAAACACGGCACTAAAGGAACTGTAGTAATTGGCGCTAAGATATTCGGGGATGGCTATATCCTTGCCAATATGTACAAATTACTGGTGAATGGGTACACAGAACTGGAAGCGGTCACTAAAACGGGACTGGGAGGCACTAAAATATGCTTTGATGCACTTACCAATGGTCAGATAGATCTTTATCCGGAATACTCCGGTACCGGGTTACTGGTTATCCTGCAGGCAGACAAATCCGTCGTTGATACATTGGTCAGCGACAACCAAAAAGTGTACGACTATGTTTCGAGAGAATTTATGCAACGGTACCGGATCAAGTGGTTACCTCCTATCGGATTCAATAACACATATGCCTTGATGATGCGCAGGCAACAGGCCGCGGATCTGCATATTACCTCTATATCAGACTTAAAGGAATATTTACTGCATCACTAACCACCAGTATATGCAATTGAAAAATGATTTTAATACCGTGCGGAAAAGATCCATGCATATCTGCGCACCTTTGAAAACGGAAGACTATGTAGTGCAGCCTGTCGTGGATGTCAGTCCGCCGAAATGGCACCTCGGACACACCACCTGGTTTTTCGAAACATTTCTTTTAAAACCACACTTTACCGGTTATAAAGAATTTGATCCAAACTACAATTTTGTATTCAACAGCTATTACGAGACCGTCGGCGCACGCGTGATCCGCACTGACAGAGGCAATTTAAGCCGTCCTGCCGTCGAGGATATTATGCGTTACCGTGAGCATGTCGACAAAGCCATGCAGTCGTTCCTGGACACGGAGCTGAGCGATGAAATACGTGCGCTGGTAGTACTGGGACTGAACCATGAAGAACAGCACCAGGAATTGTTGTACACAGACATCAAGTACATACTGGGCCACAATCCCCTGATGCCTGCCTATTCCGATACGGCTGTCACGAACTTTACCGCGCCTGCTACGGAGCAGCCTTTCCTGCAAATGCCGGCAGGGCTATATGAAATTGGCTATAAGGGCGATGGTTTCTGTTTTGACAATGAGCTGGGCCGGCATACGGTATACCTGCAGGATTACCAGATCAGTACACGGCTGGTTACCAATGCAGAATACCTGGAATTTATGGAGGCAGACGGTTACAGCGATTTCCGTCACTGGCATGCGGAAGGCTGGGACTGGGTAAAAAGAGAACAGGTGAAGGCGCCATTATACTGGCATTTTGTAGATGGCGAATGGAAGCATTACAACTGGCAGGGATTGCAACCTGTAGCTGGTGATGATCCGTTGTGTCATATCAGTTATTATGAAGCTACTGCGTATGCCGCATGGAAAGGCATGCGTCTGCCAACTGAATTTGAATGGGAAGCGGCAGCGCCGCAATTGTCATGGGGACAGCGCTGGGAATGGACAGAGAGTGCTTACCTTCCTTATCCCGGCTTTACCAAAGCGCCGGGCGCGATCGGTGAATACAACGGTAAATTCATGGTCAGCCAGATGGTGCTGCGTGGAGGCTCTGAAGTAACACCGCCCAATCATAGCCGTCTTACCTATCGTAACTTCTTCCATCCGTCTTTGAGATGGCAGTTTACCGGTATCAGACTGGCGAAATAAATTTATTCTAATTACACTAATAATTACATTATGGCCACCACCTCTGTAATGCATACGGTATTAGTTCCTTTAAAACAGGACCAACGGGAGCTCTTCTCCCAGGATGTGACCCGCGGGCTCAGCGCAAAAAACAAATACCTGGAGTCCAAGTATTTCTATGATGCGGAGGGCGACCGCCTTTTCCAGGAGATCATGCGTTGCCATGAATATTATCTGACCAATTGCGAAATGGAAATATTGCGGGAGCAGTCTGCCGTGATCAGTCAGACGATCCTGTCCCATACCAAACACTTCGACGTAGTGGAACTGGGCGCAGGAGATGCTACTAAATCCATTCATCTGCTGAAGGAACTACTGAAGACAGGACGGGATTTCACGTATTACCCGGTGGATATTTCCGGCAATGTGATTACTCAGCTGGAGCAGTCACTACCCAGGCAATTACCTGCGTTAAAGGTACATGGACTGCATGGCGAGTATTTCGACATGTTACAGCAGGCGGGGATATTGTCACGGAAGACGAAAGTGGTGTTGTGTATGGGTGGTAATATTGGCAATTTCACCCCTCCGGAGGCGAGGAAGTTTTGTCGCCTGTTGCGCAATTACCTCCAGCCTGGCGACATAGTGATCATTGGTTTTGATCTGAAAAAACATCCGCAGATCATCCTGGATGCTTATAATGATGCAGCTGGTTTTACGCGGGATTTTAACCTCAACCTGCTGAAACGTATAAACCGGGAATTGAGCGGTAATTTTGATATCAGCAAGTTTGATCATTATGCTACTTATGATCCGGGAACCGGGGCTTGTAAAAGCTATCTTGTGAGCCTGGAAGAGCAGGATGTAAAAGTCAGCGGAAAGACATTTCATTTCGGATTGCACGAGCCTGTATATATGGAGATATCGCAGAAGTATGACCTGGAATCCATAGAACAGATGGCGGTGCAATCAGGCTTCGAAACAGTAGCTGATTTCTTTGACAGTCGCAGATGGTTTGCCGACTGTATGTGGCTGTGCGTATAATGCCAGAGAAAAAATATGAGGCTGTCCGCTGGTATTCAACCAGGGGCAGCCTCACTTCTTTTTATGACTTCCAAATCCCGAGTACTCTTCTGATCAGGATAATCTGGCCGATGTGATAGCTGGTGTGATCGGCTATCAGCAGTGCCTCACGCAACAGATGTTGTCCGTCGCCATGCGGGAAAGGCGCATAAAGATCAGCGTGAGGATCTTTCAGCAGATCAATAAATTCTTTCAGGTCGCTTTTAATCTGTGCCAGACATTCTTTCCAGGCGGCCTCATTTTCAGGGGCTGTTTCTTTGGGCCAGTATCCTTCCGGCCAAGCTGGCGACTCATGTTTGGCGTTGCGTGAGAATTCCAGTATATCCCATTGTGTTATCCGGATGTGTTCTACTAATTGCCAGATACTATAAGGCATTCCTTCCGGTACTACGCCCCTCTGTTCAGCTGGCAGGCCCTTTAACGCGTCGTCGAAAGTAACGTGTGTAGGTCCGCCGGTTAATAATTGTTCCAGCGTTTTTACAAGTTCTTTATTGTGTGTTGTAACCATATTTTCAATTTACGACTTATTGCTCAATAAGAATGCCAGGGGAATAATTTGCTTACTTACTTACAAGTAAGTAATTTTGTACTATGCAGGATACTAAAGAAAGAATTGTTTCGCTGGCTGACCAGCTGATCAAGACCAGGGGGTATAATGCCTTCAGTTATAAGGATATATCTGACCCTCTGGAGATAAAGAATGCGGCTATACATTATCATTTCCCTACTAAAACGGATCTGGGGATGGCGGTCCTGGACCTTGAGCTGCAGCATTTTATGGCGGGTACTGCCAAAGTAGCGGCGCAGCCGGAGGATAAACAGCTGAAGTTCCTGTTTGATACGTTTGGTAAAAAACATAAAGAGGGGTTGGTGTGTCTGATGGGGTCATTGTCGCCGGATTATGACACGCTGCCTTCGCCCTTGCAGGAGAAGATCACTGATTTGTCGGGCGCTATTTTGAAATGGACGAGTGGCTGTCTTGAAAAGGGACGCGAGAAGGGGTTGTTCAGGTTTGAGGGGGAGGCGTATGACAGGGCGCTGCTGGTGATCACTAATCTCCTGGCGTCGTTGCTGCTGAGCAGAGTGATGGGGAATAAGGTGTTTGGCAGGATTACAGGGCAGTTGTTGAGGGATTTGGGTGCAGGAAAGTGATTGTTAGGATCGTGATGCACGTTGCGGTTTCAGATGGGACTGCGGTTGGCGCCTCTTTGAGTTGGATCGCTATTGGGCAGTGGAAAGCGTGTGAGCATTGGATCTTTATTTGGCTGCATCAAGCGTGTGTCAAAGAGCCGAAGGCCCGCAGTCTCCACTGAAACCGGCCGCTACTTCCCGGCTCCCAATGAGATTTAAGAAGTGAGGAGGATGAGGCGACTGTCAGTTCATGTGTTTCTATAACGATCATGTATTCCTGTGACAATGGGTATTATTGCTTTAAGGTGGAAAATGTGTTGAGAAAGAAGAGCGGTGATCATACAGGTATCCGTAGCAGCAAAGTCGCAGCCAACAACAAGATGAAGGTTTGCGTAAAAGGAACAGTGGTAACGCTTGCAAGCATCCGCAGAGAAAAATAAAAGTTATAATCAACAAGTATAATCAACGAGTATAATCAACGAGCTAATAAATAAATTACATGCAAACATTAAAAAGAGCAGTCATTACCGGGTTGGGTGCATTAACGCCGATTGGTAATAATGTAACTGATTTCTGGAACAACCTGGTAGCAGGTAAGAGCGGAGCTGCGCGTATTACAAAGTTCAATCCGGACCCTTTCAGAACACAGTTTGCCTGTGAACTAAAGGAATATGATCCGGCGAAATTTCTGGACCGGAATGATATACGCAAAACAGACCCATTCACACAATATGCATTGATTGCTGCACAGCAGGCTGTCACAGATTCAGGACTGGATTTCTCCAAAATGGACCCTTTTGATAGTGGCGTCATCTGGGGTTCCGGTCAGGGTGGTATGCTCACCTTTGAGGAACAGGTAAAAGAATATACTCTTGGCAATTTTGTGCCGCGTTTCAATCCTTTCTTTGTGCCTAAGCTTATCGCTAACATGGCTTCAGGAATGATCTCCATTAGATTCGGTCTGATGGGTATCAACTACACCACTGTTTCTGCCTGTTCTACTTCGAATACTGCCATTATGGACGCATTGAATTACATCAGGCTGGGTAAGGCAAAAGTGATCATTACTGGAGGTTCTGAAGCGCCTATTACAGAGGCTTCTGTGGGTGGATTCTGCGCGATGAAGGCAATGTCGACCCGCAATGACGATCCTGCTACTGCTTCCAGACCCTTTGATACCGAAAGGGATGGCTTTGTGATGGGTGAAGGTGCTGCTGCACTGGTACTGGAAGAATATGAACATGCAGTGGCCAGAGGTGCGCATATTTATGCGGAAGTGGCCGGCGCCGCTATGACTGCTGATGCCTATCATATGACTGCTACACATCCTGAGGGATTAGGCGCCCTGCAGGCAATGAAAAGAGCCTTGGAAGATGCAGAACTTACTCCCAGGGATGTTGATTATCTGAATGCCCATGCCACTTCTACTCCGGTAGGAGATCTGAGTGAGCTGGCAGCGATAAGGACATTGTTTGGGGAAGCACCGGAACACCTGCATATCAGCGCCACAAAATCCATGACGGGACATCTGCTGGGTGCTGCAGGCGCGATCGAAGCGATTGCGTCCATATTGAGTATTAACAATGATATCGTCCCTCCTACTATCAATACTTCCAATCCGGATCCCGCTATTCCGGCTGGGTTACAGATCGTGATGGGTAATGCTGTGCAAAAGAAAGTGAGTGTGGCTATGAGTAATACCTTCGGGTTTGGCGGGCATAATGGCATTGTGGTGTTCAGGGAAGTGAAGTGATGCGTGGGAGTTAACTATGAAAGTGATATCTCAGAGTAATTATGGGTTGACGTCATATATCAGCGTCGATGCGTGAGCTTCAATGTGTGAGCGTCACCTGTGGCAGTTAGCAGTGGGTGTAATCGGTGAGCGTCGCCTGTACCAGCTTGCAGTAAGTGTATCTGTGAGAGTGATCTGTGGGAGTGATCTGTCCCGTCAATTTTATGATCATTGCATTATTTCCCTTTCAGGGGAGTGAGCAGCCCCGTAAGGCCGTTCATCTTTATTTCATACAGGGTAGCGAGCAACATCCCCAACTTGCCCTCTGGAAACCCTTTACGCTGAAACCATTCCAGGTAAGAAACCGGCAGGTCACACAGCAATACATCCTTGTATTTACCGAACGGCATTTTCATGGTGACCAGCTGATTAAATATTTCCCTGTCCGGTTGTGCAAATTCCATTATAAGATTGATTTAAAATCGGATTCATTACAAATATAGGATGAGAACATCCGTATGGTGAAAAAAATTTAACTTTTTTTTTGATCTTTAAATCCATATAAGATTCTCCTACGTAAGTACCATCGTTATTAGAATTATTCTATATCTGTGCATGTAGAACAGCATTCAGTTTGGGGGACATTTTTTTAAGATAATATTTTCAATTTATGATGCATTCCCGTGTAACGAGGTCAATCTTGTTATGCTTTGCCTATACTTATTTCAAATAACACATTTTTCATTTTGCAGTTCCGTAAACTTTTTGATGTAAACATCCCCCCAGAAGAGTGGTTATTTCAGAACTCCGGTTACAGTCCTCCGTGGCTGTAACCTTTTTTTACAACCACCCCCGCTCCTTCCAGGTGCTGATCATTTTTCCCGGTACACCACATTCCCGCAGTACATCTTCAAAATCTTCCATTTCCATTCCCCAGTCAACCGCATATGCTGCAAATTCCTCTCCTACAGGCAGTCTGCCGAATAATTTTTCTGTCGTTAAAATATGCGCCACTTTACGCAGCAATACACTGCCCATTTCCCATTTCTCTTCTTTGCTGATGATCTGCATCAGTTGTGTAAAGGGACGTTCAAATTTCTCTGGCGCAACATCAAGATATGCGTGATCCAATTCTGTAGCCAGGAAGATGAGATCAAAAATGTCTTCGTCAGGATGTTGTTTTGAGATCTGCTTTGTGAATGCCACCGAACGGGGCGACAGTGAAGGAATGTAAACATCTGCATAATGGTAGCTCAGCTCCAGCAGTGAGAGGGGCACTTCTACTTTATGTTCCACCAATGCATCTGTAACGGCTACAGCCATGTTTGCTGCAACGGTCGCCATTAAGGTTTGGATGTTCAGCTTTTCTTCCGGGCGGACATAAGATAATTTACTCGCACCGGATACATTGACTGTTCTGATCTCATCCAGCATACCATCGCTGTTGTACTTGTAGATATTCTCGTATTCAGATTCTCCGGCGCCGGGTGTAATACTCAGACAATAGCCTTTTTCAATACGCCCTGCAACAACCTCATATTTTTCGATATTGCAAAACAGTGAATGCCCATTATCAGTAATACTTTCTATTTTCTCTTCCGGGTTCATGTCCACATACGCATCTCCTTCTCCCCTTCCAATCACCATTAAGGATTGCCAGGCCACTTTCTGTCCGTTTTCATCGTACTGGATCCTTTTGATACATGCCGGTATTTTTGTACCCGCATTATACTCCACATACTCGACCCATTCTTTGCCATAGAGATAATACCCTTCCCAAAATACGTTCTCAACCGCATTGCCATAGGAGGTATAGCAGGGCAATCCGTCAGCAGACAGGCCGTAAAAATGATAGTCGTTGATCTCCCTCACTGCAGCTACCGGAAATAATTTCTCTTCGGGCTGCAGAAAAGCAGGTGTGCCATAATCTTCAAGGTTATACCGGAAGCCTGGAATGTACTTTTCAGTGATGACGTTGGTTTTATATTCCTGTAAGCGATCAAACTCGTGAAATGCCTGTTTCCATCGGGATAGTAGGTTCTGCTTCAGTATTTCCAGGTACATTCTTCTACATTTTGAATAAAAATAATGTTTTAAACCAAAAGATGCTACTTGCTTTGTTCAATTGGTTTACAGGATATTATAAAGCCCGCCAAAAAGTGAAAATACCTCTGGCGGGCTTAACAGCAGTGATTATGAGTCCTATCTATTCAATCTTAATTGGTTGTGTGTAGATCTGTTCTCCTACTCCTGCCGTTTTAACGCCTATACGGGCGAAAAAGAACGGTTCTGCCGTCAAGGCGGGAGGAATAGTCGCGCTGATCGTAACAGGCGCTGTAATGTCTCCTAATGCGTCTGCATTCACTACTGTAGCTTTAAGGTTATTGACGGCATCTACAATATTCGTTTTTCCCAGGTACAGCGTTGCCGATTCCAGCGGTTGTGAAGCATTGATCCTTTCTATTGAAAATGTGGCAGTTACCGTTGTCCCGGCCTTACCGGCGGTAGCATTTCTGATAATGAAATAAGGCTGTACCGGCACTTCTACGGTCGTACCGCCTTTTACGGTAACATCAATAGAGTCGGTATTATTTACCCAGGGACCGTTACCGGGCAGTAATACCAGTTTGTAATTGCCGTCAAACAATGAGGCGGAGAAACTGCCGTCCTGCGCTACATGCACCGGGATCTTGGTAAACAGCTGGAAACCACGTTGCCAGAGTTCCAGTTGTACACCGTTGGAACGAACGCCCACAGCTTCTTTATTGTAGACCACCTTACCCGAAAGGATGGATGTCGGTTTTTCATAATTATCCTTTTTACATCCGGGCATCAACACGCATAACAACGCGGCGATGAAAGAAGATGATAATATTTTGTACATAGGATTATGTGTTAACGGGTTAATGAAAAGGGTTCTTGATGATCTTCGGATTGTTGTTCAACACCGTCTGATTGATAGCCGTATAATAATTTCCCAGCTGGAAGAAGCGAGGCGCTCTGAAACGCGGAGCGACCATTTTCACGAAGACATATTTTCCATCCCGGGCAGCATCACCGGGGCGTATTACACGGTAAGGATACAATGCATACACCATCGCATTGGGATTGGAAGCATCGCCATTCCAAACCTTATCCGCTATACGCCAGCGTTTCAGATCCCACACACGGTGATCTTCAAATGCCAGTTCCACCCTGCGTTCATTTCGTATCCTGTCTATTGACAACGATGTAAGACTGTTAGGACCGAAGCCAGCCCGCTCACGCAGTGCATTGATATAAAGCAGTGCATCTCCGGTCTGGCCCAGCTCGAAGGCCGCTTCAGCTGCATTCAGATATATTTCTCCCAGTCGGAACCACACCCACCACACATCACTCTGAATGCCTCTGGTACTTGTTCTGTCGTTAGGGTCTATATACTTCTTCAGGTAAAATCCCGTGTTGGATACTTCCTGTATAGAGCGGTGGGGACCGGAGGAACCGGTCAGCAGTTTGCCGTCGCTGTAGGTTGTACCAAGATCGCTTCCTTCTATCATATCGTACGCATTACGGCCGCCGTTCCACACCAGCACGCCCGCCTGAATAGCAACCGGCAGGCCTTTGAAAGAAGTACCGGGATAGATGATGGTACCATACAAACGTGCATCCTTATTGGCGAAGATATCAGACAGCTTGTCGTAGTATATATAGTCGCTGTTATCCGGAGTACGTGTTTTCAATGCACCATTTGAACCGTCTTTATATTCAAAGCTTTCCACCAGGTTCAGGGAAGGTGCTATGGAAGAAGATCCCAGGTTATCTTCCCTGATACCGCGTGCGATATTATCGTACGAAAACCAGTGTTTACGGGTGGGCAACAGGTAGTCTTTTACAAATATCACTTCACGGTTTGATGCTTTTTTAGTAACGGCCTCGAAGAAGTTTTCGCCGGCATCAGGGTTGCTCCTGTACAATGTGTAAGGACCGCTGTTGATGATCTCTTTGGAAGCATCGAGCGCTTTCTGATAATAGCTGTTCGCCATACTGCCCGGTATACCTACTTCGCCGCCAGGCGTTGTAATGGGCACGGGCATGAGACTGTTGTACTTTGCAATTGAACCTGCGTACAGCATGGCACGGCTCTTCAAAGCGAGGGCTGTGTATTTATTTGCACGGGAGATACTGCTGGCATTTCCCAGCTGATCTTTGATGGCATCTACCTCAGCGGCTATGAAGTCGTACACTTCTGATTCTTTGGCGCGTGCCTGTTGCAGATCGGTTACATTGCCGGAATAATCGTATATGAGCTGTTTGATGACCAGTGGCACGCCCCCCATTCTCTTCACGAGATTGAAGTAATTGAGCGCACGGAGGAAACGTAATTCGGCGGAATACTGTCTCTTTGCTTCATCGGATAAACTCACGCCGTATTTCTCAATATTTTCCAGTGCCAGATTGATATCGCGGATATAGCTATAGTTCCAGAGATACCATCTGCTGAAAGCATAGGAAGCAATGTTATTACGGCCATCCTCATTAGACTGTCCGCTCCACATAGCTTCATCATAATCAGCCATATTGCGCCACTGGAACAATCGTCCGTCAGCACCGTCGTTTATGTCGCCCAGTCCTGTTTCTGCCGGGATCCGGTCGTAGAGATTGACGAGTAGGGCCAGGATCTGTTTAGGGTCATTCCATACCTGTTCATCAGATAAGATAGTGCGTGGTTCCCTGTCCAGCCAGTCTTTCATACAGCCTGTGAGCAACAGGGTCAGGAGGGAAAGCATATATAGTCGTTTCATATAATAAGCATTATAGGAGTCTTAAAAGGATACGTTAAAACCAAAGTTGTACAGGCGTTGCTGCGGGTATACCAATCCGTTGGTAGAACTGATCTCAGGGTCAATTTCATATTCCTTGACATTATCAAGGGAGAACAGGTTGGTGCCGTTTACATATACACGCAAGGCAGAAAGGCCGACATGTTTAATGAGATCGCGCGAGAAGTTATAGCCCAGTTCCAGGTTCTTCAACCTGATGTACCGTACGTTGGTGATCCAGAAATCGTTTACCGCGTAGTTCACGTGTGTGGTATTATCCTTACGGATAGCGGGATACTTGCCGCTGATCCACCTGCTGGTCGGATTGTATGGATCTTCTCTACGCCAGCGGTCAGTCAGCATATAGGCTGGTGACGAGCCATTGTTCTGAAAAGGATAACGCAGTTCCCAGTCGCGCAGGAACGACTGCATGGTAGCGCCGGCAAAATCGAAGCGTAGTGTGAAGCTCTTCCATGCAACACTTCCGTTGATACCAAAGCTCACATAGGGTTGTGCGCCCTGTGCATAACCGATAGGACGCTGATCCAGACCATTGATGATCTTATCGCCGTTTACATCTTCATACTTAAAATCGCCCGGCAGTTCTGTACGGTTACCCCGGCCATCATTGTCGATATCATAGGTTTTTATCTCCTCTTCTGATTCAAAGCGGCCTGTTACGTGATAGCCCCAGGTAACGTTTGCCCAGCGGTCTTCAATGGAGCTGCGATATTGATCCCAGGCATTACCGAAGCGGGGCTTGTATGTGCTCTTAGACCTCAGTCTGGCATAGGTGGCATTTACCGCCAGCGAATAATCTACTTTACCTGATTGCCCGGTGTAAGACACCATTCCTTCGATACCTCGTGTAGCGTCAACATTCAGGTTAGCATTGGGCAATGAATACCCCACTTCACTGGGCAACAGCACGTCGTAACGGGCAGCAGGCAGACCTGAGCGGCGGCGTTCAAATACATCGAACTGACCGCTGATCCGATTGTTCAAGATCGTAAAATCTATACCAGCGTTGATAGACCTGTTCTTCACCCAGGATAGTTCAGTCACGGGCAATCCACGGGGCCGCAGACCAATCAGATAACTGCCATTCATGACTGCGCCTCCCTGGTTGAAGTTGTATCCTGAAAGATAGCTGAATGCGCTGGGCGGATTACCATCTGAAAAACCTATTTCACTTCCTGTCTCTCCATAAGAGGCCCTCAATTTCAGGTCGTTCAGCGTATTACCGAAACGGTCTTTCAGCCAGGGCTCTTCAGAGATCCTCCAACCCAGTGATACACCGGGAAAGAAGCCCCATCTTTTGCCACGGGCGTAGAGGTAAGAACCGTCATAGCGGCCCAGTACTTCAAGCAGATATTTTGATCTATAATCGTAGTTGACCCTGCCTATATAACCAGCTCTTGCTTCCAGCGACCATTCATCTGACAGGTAGTCCTGCTCCACCAGGTACTGGGTAGGCACATAATTATTGGAGGGAATCGTGTGTACTACATAGTAAGAGTTGTCGTAGTCAGACAATTCATATGCACCTACAGCGGAGATGTTATGATCGCCAAACTTCCTGGCAAAGCTCATCTGGAACTGCGCATAACGGGAGATTACATTTCTTTTATGTCTTTCCCTCCAGGGATTCTGGTTACCGAAACCTGGCTCTGTTTTGTAGGTATCTGTTGCAGCGTCATATCTGTACGCATTCCAGGTATATTCGAAACCATCAAACTCTTCATTGAGGAAATTGTACGAGTAGATGCCTTTGATACTTAGTCCGAAGGGAAGATCATATTGTGCATTCAGGTTGACGTTCATACCTCTCCACCATTCGTCAACATAACCGGTGATATCGTCCCTGTACGTGACAGGATTTACGTTCACGTTGTGCGTCTGGTTGATGTAGTTGGGATTGTCGTTCGCATATGGACTTTCCGTAGGCCACATACTAAAGATGCTCAGGAATGGATTGAAGTAATCGTCCAGTCCGGGGACACCCACATTGTGCCTCTTTTCCAGTCGCGCACTGATCTGTGTACCGACTTTCAGTCCTTTGGCCAGGCTGCTTTCCAGGTTTGCCTGCAGGTTGGTACGTTCAAAGCTGTAATCTTTGATCACAGCATCTTGTTTCAGGCGGCTGACAGACATATAATAGCTGGAGCGTTGTGAGCCTCCAGAGGCGTTGGCGCTAATGTAGTATTGCGGCACATTGGGGCGGAGTACTTCTTTATAGTAATCGTAGCTCTTGTATCCTTTCTCTGTGCCCGCTTCCCATTTTGCCAGTTGGTCCGGGCTGTAGAGCAATGAGGGGTCGCGGCCCAGGTTCTGTTCCGATTCCACCAGGGCGCGTACGTATTGTCCGGCGTTAGCGGGATACGGGTAACGGGTAAAATTCTGGAATCCGTAATAGCCTGACAGATTGATGTTGGGCTGTTCATTCTTCCGGCCTTTCTTTGTCGTTACAAGCACTACACCGTTACCGGCTCTCAAACCATAGATAGAAGCAGAGGCATCTTTCAGGATGGTGATATTCTCAATATCGTCGAGTCCGAGGTTATTGAAGATGTCTTGCCCTGAACCAGTGGTGAAACCAAATCCAGTTGTTGCTGTGCTACCGGTATATGGCACACCATCAATTACAAATAGCGGGCTACCGAGGTTACGGATCTGGATATTGGTACCGTTCCCTGGTCGCGAGTCAGTAGCGCGGGCGGTAATACCGGGCATTTTTCCCACTAAAGCCGCGGAAGTGGTAGTGGCGGGCGTTCGTACCAGGTCAGCCGATTTCACGGTACTGACGGCGCCAGTTACCGATGCTTTTCTTTGTGTACCATAACCCACTACTACGATGTCGGTGAGGTTACTGGCTTGTGAGGCGACTGTTATCTGCAATTTTGTTTGATTGCCGAGTAGTACTTCTTTCGGTTGGAAGCCTACGATGCTGACATAGATGGTTGTGCCGGGCGTGGCTTGAATGGTGAATGAACCGTCGTTCTTTGTTACAACTCCTTTGTTACTGTTCCTGACTGCGACGGTGGCTCCCGGGATGGGGATGCCTGTTGAATCTGTTACTGTACCAGAATAAGTGACTGGGTTAGCCTGCTGCGCAAACCCGAGAGTATGGGCAAAGAGCAGCAGCGCTAAGAAAGCGTGAAGCGTTTTCATAACGATGGGTTTTAGTTGAGTTTTCGGAGGTATGTTTATTGCACTAGAGGTCCGGACCGGTCAGTACTTCCGGTGTTTTTCATGCTAACAGTGAAATTCATAATGAATATAGTATAATTGTCATCATTACAGTTATTTTCCGCCTTCTTTTTTTTCACTTGTTTCTTTTACTTATGCGAAGTAGCTCGGGGGAGATTCTGTTACGCTGAGTAGCTCCGGTTTCAGTATGGGATGGCGGTCGGCGCCTCTCTGGAAGGCTATTGAGCGTTGTCAAGCGAATATGGTTCTGAATACGGATTAAACAGCACCTCTCGTGTCACCGGAGAGCCGAAGGCCCGCCATTCCCATCTGAAACCGGGTGCCACTTCCGCTGTCCTTACTGATGATGGGATAATGTCACGATATATCTTATGAACGGGGAATTTTTCATCCGAAGTAAGAGTTCGCTTACGGAGAAACGTGTGAAGCGTGATCCTGCTTTTGCAAGAACAGCGCGATGTGCTTAACTCAAACGCGGGCTGCCGCTTTTATATCATTGAAGGCTGCTATAAATTCGCGGAACTTATCCTCAGTAAATCCATACGAGGCATATACCTGATGAATGCACTTCCTACCTTCAAATACATTCAAAATCGCATCTTCGGGTTCACCTGTGGAGCCAGAATAAATAATCTCCAGGGAAATATTGTCGATTGGGCGGTTTAGTGTATGTCCGATGAAATATTTGCGCCATTTCACGGTAATTCCCGATTCATTCACTGCTATGGAAGACACACCAGGCTTAGCCAACACAAGAATCAATGACAAACCACCCATTACAAGAGTGCCTGCCTGAATGTATCCGAGACAGATGAGTATAATCGGCACTACGAAAGCCAGGGAAGACTGTAGCATTAATTGCCAGATAGAATAGCGGGATTTAATTTCCATTATACATTTTTAACTATTAAATAGTTGCCTTTTTTCTATTGAAGCGATCAATAAAAACGGACAGCTCTTTCATATCATGTTCTATCTGATGAAGGATCTTCCCTCCCTTTATAATATACATGGAATAAAATGCCCGTCCCTTTCTCACGGGAGGCCGAGGGATATAATAAAGCCGCAACTCTACTTCCTTAATATTAAAAATGGTCACCTTTTTTCCAAAGAAATTCATCTCCGTCAGAACCAATTGTTCATCCGCAATATCAATTGAAAGATAAACGCGGAAACATGCATAAGGTAGTAAGAGTGCTGCGGAAAGGATCGGTAAAAAATACCAGTTCATCCTGGTCTTCAAGGCACCTAATGACCCAGGAATGATAACCCCCAACACGATCCCCAACACGATCATATAAAAGGTATTGTAATGACTTCGGGCAGTACGGAACTCCATAGATATTTATTTCATAAGCAGCAGCTAAAATAAACAAAATAATCTGCCCACAAATTCCCTAT
This sequence comes from Chitinophaga filiformis, assembly GCF_021646545.1. GTDB lineage: Bacteria > Bacteroidota > Bacteroidia > Chitinophagales > Chitinophagaceae > Chitinophaga > Chitinophaga filiformis_A. Next base: position 75,334 of record NZ_JAKIRP010000027.1, read on the forward strand.
AAAGTGTTACTATATCAGGCTCATGAATGCGTCCCTATCTCAAAAAAGCCTATATCAATTAAGACTACCATATATCTACAGCGAATTAATTCTGAAACGATTACGAATAAACCGGACGCCTGCACACGCCGTATTTTCTATATTTTCTTCTTACTACTTGCCCGTTTCGGCTGACTTCATTTCCTTTGATATTACCACGGATGAAAAACATTACCACGTTGTTGACTCGGAGAGGTCCTGGCAAATATCCACGTCTCTAAATACCTACAATAATGAGAAAACCCGTTTCTTTTCCCTCGAAAGCGCGGTATCGCGCGTCCATTACGCAGGCTGGTCCTGCCCGGTCTCAGTACCTCAGGAAAGTTCCCGGCTGGTACCAGCTCATACTTTTCATGTTGTTACTGACGCCCTGTATGGCTTCTTTTGCACAAAGCGACGGACTACCCCGCGGTGCTTATCAGTTGCCCTACACGCGTTATGAATCTGAGAATGCAACGCTGGATGGTGGCGCTGCATTACAGCAATCTCCCCAGTTTATTCAGACGGACATTGCATCGGAGGCTTCTGACCAGAAGTATGTAAGCCTCGGCAGCAACAATGCCAGCGTTGAATGGACACTGACACAGGCAGCCCAGGGTGTGACCCTGCGTTTTACCCTCCCCGACGACAACACCGGCGCAGGAAGAAGTGGCTCACTTGGTCTCTATGTGAACGGTACCAAGGTCAGGAACATCGCCCTCTCCTCTTACTGGGCATACCAGTATTTTCCTGCTGCTGATCCGGTGCAGACACCCGGAGGTAAAACCTTCATGCGCTTTGATGAAGTGCATTTTCGGTTGGACAATCCGCTGAACGCGGGCGATAAACTCAGTATCCGGAAAGACAATGGAGACGCTATTACCTATGGCGTTGACTTCATTGAACTCGAGCCAGTTCCCGGAGCATTGCCTCAGCCGGCCAATTATTTATCGGTGACCGACTATGGCGCCGTGGCCAACGACCAGACAGACGATTTTGCGGCATTTAATGCCTGTATCGCTGCTGCATCAGCACAGGGGAAACATGTGTATATTCCGGCCGGCCGTTTTATGCTGAGTGATAAGCTGGCACTGAATGTCAGCAATATGAAGATACAGGGCGCCGGTATCTGGTATACGGAAGTGTATTTCTCGACCGACAGGCAATTTTATGGTGGTTTTATGGGCCGCGCCAGCAATGTGGAAATCTCTCACTTTACGCTCAGCACCATCAACAACGACCGTCTGAAATATGATGAACCTAATCCGAGGCTGCCGGGTGAAATGTATAAGACCTATAAAGGTTTTATGGGTACCTATGGTACCGGATCGCGTATACATGACATCTGGGTCGAGCACTTTGAGTGCGGCTTCTGGATAGCAGGCTACGACCCTCCTTATCCGATCGATATTACCCGTGACCTGGTGATCTCCAAATGCCGTATCAGGAATAACTATGCTGATGGCGTGAACTTCTGTCAGGGTACCTCTAATTCCGTTGTAGAGCAATGCAGTGTGAGAAACAACGGTGATGATGGTCTGGCAGTATGGCCGGCTAATGTGGCTGGCAACAATGAAACCTGCCGCAATAACATCTTCAGGTATAATACGATCGAAAACAACTGGCGTGCGGGCAGTGTTGCCCTCTTTGGCGGTACCGGTCACGAGATCCATCATAACTACATCAAAGATGGCGTGGGCGGTTCTGCGATCCGTTTCACCAATGACTTCCCCGGGTTTACATTTGAATACCCCGGCGATGTTATTAAAGTGTATGAAAACACCATGACAGGTTGCGGTACCAGTTATGATCTGTGGAATCAGAAGAGAGGCTCTATTGAGTTCTATGCAGGCGGTAGCGGTATTTTCAACATGCAGTTTGACAACAATACTATTCTTCGTTCTCAGCGTGATGGCATTCAGATATATGGGAATAATCTTCATCACCTCGTGTTTAATAATACCACCATTGACGGAACAGGATTAGATCCTGTAGTACGTGACGTTCCTGCCGACGTATACGGCGGGTTCGGATTGTATGTGCAGGCCGGTTCGCAGACGGCGACGTTCAATAATCTGACAGTCACGAATGCGGAATCAGGTGCGTATATCAATAAGAATAACAGTTTCCAGCTGATCATTCAGAACATCAATATTCCGGTATCTGGTGTTACGATAAAACCCGCAAATGATACAACGCTGACGGAGGGACAGACCTTACAGCTGACAGCTGATATCATACCCGTAGATGCTACCAATAAGAACGTGACGTGGAGTAGTTCCAATCCATCCGTAGCCAGCGTAGATGCCACGGGTAAAGTGACTGCCCTTGGATTCGGTACGGCCAATATTACCGTGACTACTGCCAGTGGCAATTTCACCGCTACCAGGAAGGTGAGTATACTACCGGGCGTAAATGTACTGGCAACAATAGCCAATGCTTCCGAGAATGGAACTGCGGGTAGGTTTACTGTCAGCACGTCATCGCTGTCGCAGAGCATCAATGTGAAATATACTGTTGCCGGTACGGCCAGCGCGGGCGACTATACAGCTAGTCCTGCATTGAGTGGTACCATTACCCTGACGCCGGCGCAGCCTTCTGCTGTGATCAATATTACGCCCGTGAATGATGCTGCGTTTGAAGGGCCAGAGACGGTGCGTTTAACTTTACAGAAAGATGCTTCTTACAATCTGGGAGGTGATACCGTAGCAGTGATCACCATTGCAGATAATGATAATCCGCCTTGTATATCGCCGGTGATAGCACAGGTGTCGGGCACTCCTCCTGTGATCGATGCAACCATTGATGGCGCCTGGGCGATTGCTCCTGTGAGGAATATCAGCAACGTTGTACTGGGTAGTCTGCCGTCTGATTATGCCGGCAAATGGAGAGCACTGTATGACAATACTAATCTTTACCTGCTGGTGGAAGTGAACGATGCCACAAGGATCTCCGACTCCGGTGGCAGCTGGTGGGAAGATGATGTGGTGGAAATATTCATTGACGGTGATAATAGCAAAGGCACTACTTATGACGGAGCGAATGATTTCCAGCTGGGCTTCCGCTGGAATGATAATACGGTGCATCCTGGTGGCAATTCTGTAACCAGAACTACCGGTATTAACTTCAGGCAGTATGCTACAGCAACTGGTTATAACCTGGAGGTAGCTATTCCGTGGACGACTATCGGCACTACTGCTTCGCTGGGTAAACCATTGGGGCTGGACGTGCAGATAGATGATGATGATAACAACGGTACACGTGATGCACAGATGGCATCATTTGCAACGAATACGACCGCATTTTCAAATCCGTCTGTATTTGGTACTGTTTATCTGACTACTTGCAGTGGTACGCCTAATCAGCCTCCTGTAGCGAATGCAGGTGCAGATGTTACGCTGGCAGCTAATACGACAACTGTGAGCCTGCAGGGTACGGGGTCTGATCCGGAAGGGAATGCGGTTACTTACAGCTGGACGAAAGTGAGTGGTCCGGCGGCAACAATCAGCAACAGTGCAATTGCTAATCCGGTAATTTCAGGGCTGACCAATGGCAGCACCTATGTATTCCAGCTCACAGTGAGCGATGGCAGTCTGACGGCCAGCGACCAGGTGCAGGTGACGGTGGGTACGGTGGTCGATCCTAATCAGCCAGGAACCATACAGGCGCGCCCCGCTGCGGGTACGATTACGGTGAATGGCAGTCTGAGTGAAAGTAGCTGGAACTTATCGCAAACCATCAGTAAAGTGACGACAGGATCTCCAAACAACACTGCTACCTTTGGTGTGCTCTGGGATGCCAATAATCTCTACATTGGCGTGCGGGTGCTGGATGGAGCATTACATGCAGACTCGCCCGATCCGTGGGAAAATGATGCAGTAGAAATATTCATTGATGCGAATAATAACAAGCTGACGGTATTTGATGGACGTGACAATCAGTTTATCAAGGCATACAATAACAGTTCGCTGTTTACAAAAGCAGCTATTACAGGTGTACAGCATGCGTATGCAGCTATTACTGGCGGCTATAGTGTGGAGATCAGCATTCCATGGTCGCAGTTGGGCATTACGCCATCTGCAGGTGTATCGTTTGGTTTTGATGTTGGCTATGATGATGATGACAATGGCGGCACACGTGATGGTCAGGCCGTATGGTTTGGCAATCTGTTCAACTATGAGAATACATCAGCTTATGGTACTGTCATACTGGCCAATGCAGCGGCTGCGACTACCGCAGTTACGCATGGTGCAGTTGTGACGGAGAAAGCACCTGAGATCCGTATACTGCCTAATCCGGCACCAGACGGACAGGCTAAGATTATGATCTCCAATCATAGTGGAAAAGGATACGTGTTTGTGTATGACCTGAATGGCAATCAGGTATATACAGCGAAAGCACAGGCAGAAGTGCGGCTGAATCTTCCGCAGTTACCAAAAGGAGTGTATGTAGTGAAGTATGTATCGGGCGATAAAGTGATCACGAAGAAATTGCTGATACAGTAAGATCGTCATTGCTAAAAAAAGGAACGCCTGCTTCGTGAACGGAGCGGGCGTTTCTGTGTATGTATCGATATATATGCTGAAGGTGCCTGGCCTTTTGCCATAGCACCTGTTAGCGGGAAGTGTAAACAATAGAGAAGACCGGTATAGGGATAAAAGACAGACTCATGTTTACCCTTCTATTTTGGGAACAGATGCCAGCAGCAGTGATTTCGCCTTTGCCTTTCTTCTTCCGCGGAAGAACAGGTAGAGATTAAAGAACAGCATGATGCCGAGGTAGACGCAGAAGCCACCGATTTTTGCACTCAGCACTTCCAGCATGTCACGCTGGTCCACGATAGCAGCCGATATTTCCATTACCCAGAAAGCGAATCCCAGGTTGAGCAGGTAGAAACCTGTCTCAAACAGCTTGTTTGTAGCAGTAGCGATATCGGTTTTTCCATGGAATATATCCAGCATAAACACCTTACTATTTTTAAAAAGTGTATGCGCCACATACCATGTCAGGATGATCACTATGGGCAGATAGATCAGGTAAGCGATGAAGTTTAATTGCGATTGCATACAACAGTGTTTTATGGGTGAAGAATTGATTTATTACGTTTACTCATAAGATAGATGACCAGCATATTGCAATAATGCATGATGGCGAGTGTGAGCACGATCTTGCCGGTCATGACGGTTATGGATACCAGAAGTTCTGTCCAGCTAAGGATCGTCTCCCAGGTACTGATCATCAAGGTCGCATACCCCAGATTCACCAGGTAATAACCGACGAGTAATATGCGGTTAATGGCATCGGTAAGGGCGACGTCGTTCTTCAGCAGATCCAGGATAAAAATTCGTCCGTTACGGTAAAAAATAAAGCCCACGCGCACAGTTATCAGGTAGGTGATGAAGAGATAAATGATGTAAGCGAGTGTGTTCATACCGGGTACATTTTAGGTGACTGGCAGACGATTGCTTTTGTGATACAAACGTAGGTATTAATATTCGAACTTTCAAAATATTCTGAAAGTTTCAGTTTTAATAAAAGCACAAGTAATTGATATTCCGGTAAATATTTTTTTTGCGGGATGCTGCCTGTTGGAGCAGTTAGCTATTTTAAATACCTTGGCCGTAAATACAACGGTTATGTTATCGACCCGACATCTGGTATTTATGGAGGTAGCCCGGGAGAAAAGTTTTTCCAGGGCCAGCGAGGTATTATTCATTTCACAGCCGGCGGTGAGCGGGCATATCAAAAGTCTGGAGGAGCAATATCAGACGAAGCTGTTCGAGCGGAAGGGCTTACATATAGAGTTGACGGAGGCGGGCCAACTATTATACAAAAGGCTGCTGACAGTGAAGATGATACAGCAGGAAACGGAATTTGATATATCTGTCATGAAAGACAAGCTGCAGGCAAGCGGGGTACTTAACCTCGGCGCCAGTACGACCGCGGCTTTGTATATACTTCCCCGGGTGATGTCTGCCTTCAACCAGGAATATCCGCGGGTGGAGATTTCACTGTTGAACAGGAACAGTGAGATTGTACTGGATGCATTGATAAACAAAGAGATCAACATCGGCGTGACGGAGGAAAAAGGCAAACTGAGCAATGTGACCTATTTGCCATTTCTGAAGGATCAGATCGTAGCCGTTTGCAGCCACAACAATCCGCTGGTAAAAAAGAAAGAATACCCTCTCAAGGAGATCCTGAACATGCCTCTCGCTATACGTGAGCGCGGCAGCGGTACGCTTGAGGCCATTAAGCAGGGACTGAAGAAAAGCAAGATCGATCTGGACGATTTAAAAATCAATGCAAGACTGGGGGGAACTGAGGCGCTGAAGAATTTTCTGGTAGAATCCGGTTGTGTGGGATTCCTCTCCACACGATCAATTGTAAAAGAACTTCAACTCGGAGAATTGGCCGTTCTCAACTTTGAAGGATTGCGTATTGAGCGTAGTTTTTACTTCATACAACGAAAGGGGGAAACGAGTGAACTGAGTAAGCGATTTATCAGATTAGCGAAATCTATCTATAACTAAATCTTATGGATCATAAGATTTCTATATAGCTTTCATTATAGCCTAAGGCATACATTTGTCTTTCAAATGAGTGCATTATGAACATCCTTTTTTATTACGAAGAATTGTATAATACGACTACTGAAAGATTGAAAGAACTTGCCGGTATCTCTATACAACACAAGAATAACCTGCTGAAACAGATGAAGGAACACACGCCTTCTTTCCTGACTACCAGTACTGCTGATATTGATCTGCTGGCGAAGAAAGTAGTCGCTTCACTGGGTGCGGTTTTATGTCCCGAAGCTGCTGCTGAATATGCTGGTTTCAGTAAATTAACTGAACTGGATATGGCTGAAGAAGCCGAATAAGCTACAGCCGCTCCAGCTGTCGTTTATAGTCATACTGTAGGTCCTCGTGCTGTAGTGAAATAGACTTCTCGATCTTTTTCACCTGCTGTATATAAAGTTTGGTCAGAGCAACGCTCTCCCCTACTTTTATGCCTGCTTTTTTTATTTTCGTACAGTAATAAAGTAGTAATTCTACCTCGGCTTGCTTAGAGCCGGTGTATTTGATATGCTTATTCGTAGCGCGTAATATTTTCCGCAGATGCTTCTTAACGAAATAGATGTTTTGCCGGGGAGACTCGGCAAAAGCAGTATCCATTTCTTCTTTTACTGCTTCAATATAGGCCTGCAGATCGTGTGACTCGAACAGCAGGTAGTTGAGCAGTTCCTTGTTCTCTTTCTTAAACTTGGCCAGACGCAGGCATAATTCCACCAGCTGTGCTGGTGGGACTTCCTGTAATTCTTTCTTTAACTCAGCTATAGAGGCAGCTTTCATGGCTATTCGGTGTAGAAGTCGATTAAAGCGCCAAAGTAGGAATTGCCCCATCCTTCTACGATGTCGTCGTAGGCTTCGTCGGGGATGTTGGTATGTCTTAGCTCTACGTCTGTTCCCTTCTTATTCGGATGCAGGATGATGGTGACAATAGAAGGCTCTTCCTGTTCCCCAAAGTACCATTCCTGGACGATCTTTTTGTCTTCTTCGAATTCGAGGTTCATGCCCACGATACTTTCATCCCATAGGGCGAACTCAGTGCCGGGCTCAGTGGACATCTCGGCCGGCTCGCCGGTCCAGAGCTGGATGGTGGTTGGATTGGTGAGTGCTTTATATAAGTCTTCCGGTGGCGCCGGGACGATGAAGTGTTTTTTGTAATCTTTCATGTGGCTGTTTAGGGGGCAAAGCTAAATAATTAACTGCACTATTCTAGTGTTTCATCTTCTATCAGCTCAAAAGACACTCCCTCCGGAAAGCAATGCGAATATTGCTTTTCTATCGTTCCAATATAAGACGATGTCATTTTTATTCCTTCCTCATCCATTTTCAATATCTCCTCCAGGGCAGCCCTAATTGTACTTTTTGTTAGCTCCCTTACAATCACCATATCAGTTGCGAGAAAATAAGGCAGGTCATTCTGTTCCATCAATCCTTGAATATTAGCAATAGTAAATAAAGTCGCGACATAGACGCTTCCATCAGCCAGGATTAAATTAGCATCAATGTTATCATCTAATGGATCTTTGATGCAGTCAAGTTTTACGGGAAAATTGATTTTGAACGCTTGCATGGTTAGTATGATAGATATAGGATAATTTCTTTACTTCTCTTCCAATGTAGGATTTACTTATTAAAACCAGTTACACCGATAAGCTCGGCTAGAAATCAAGAATTCTATGGTCACTTACCACTTCCAAATTATTTCGAAACACAAACCCATCTTCACTTAGATCGTAGTACGGATCGTACGTATTCATATTGAGAATCTAAAAAGCTATGGGCATAAAATAAAATCTATACTCATTTTTGTATTGAATACATCCCACCAAAATACCCTTGTTCTAATTTTTCTTCTATAGTCATTTATCAAATTAATTCTATATGCAACTATTACTCATTGCTAGCCTCACCATATAAAATCAAAAATCCGTCTCTGACTATTACATTCTTTATATTATTAATAGTCCAGCATGAAGAGTTCACCTTATTTTCTTCAACGTATCCATTCTTTTTAAAGAAGAGAAGTAGATTCCATATCAGTCCTAAGGAAGTCCTCTTTTCGTCCTTTTCCAATATATTTCTGGCCAGCATATCATTATCAATGCCAACTTCGGCATATCGTTCTATTAAGCTCAATACTTCTTCTTCATCCAGTGAGACTGTCAGGCTATATGTATGCCCAGTGAAAGATTCGATTCGGTAATGATACCATACAGCATCTAAAGGCAATTTTTCGTTCTCAACCGTTAATTCTATCATACGCTATTTTCACTTATATATTTACTTTCCATTCTTAAGGCATGTACCAAATATTCCGTCATTTACTTACAATTCCCGCTGCCTTCTAGTAATTTCGCATTTTTGCCAATTAATTCCTCCATATTTTGCGGGCCATACTTTTTTAAGGTAGAAATTACCTTTCCATTTTTTATCCAATAAGTTTCTCCCCATCCATTTGATTGCAAACCCTGCTCATCAAAAAACTGTAGCGCTTCTTTTTCATCAATATCATAAACTAGCAACAGTATATCCTGATAGTTGACCAGGGAATCCATTAAACTTTTCAACTGTGTAATCGTAGGACTCCAACTGCAGTAAAGAAAAATAATTGCCCGTTCTGTTTTATTGATATCAATTGCGAAATCGTTTAGCTTAACCTTGGTGTGCCTGCTCAGGTTCTGCTTTAGCATGCTACATGTATTCATTTACCTGCTTTTTTATACGACGTTATGGTTCCCTTGTCTTTAAGGAATCTCTTAACTTTTTTTCCAGAATCTCCTCACACGTCAAATGCAGCTTAAACACCGGCTCCAGCTCCTCCATTTCTATTCTATACTTATCTAAGTATATACTTCCGTAAACATGCTTGAGAGTATCTGGAAAATTTTTTGCTTTCCAATCGCCATAATTCTCTACAATCGTATAATACAGGCACTTTTTATCATACCTAAAGGTTATCTCCAGCGCCAAAGCATAAAACCGCACATGCTGTCTAAAGGAAGCTAATTTAGCAATTACTTTCTCGTTTATATTATCGCACACAATGTTAGATCTATGTACGAATTCAACATTAATTACCGAGTCATTTAACGGCGTTTCGACAAAAAAGAGCCTAAACTGTTCATGGTACTTTCCAAAAACAAACGTGCGAACTGTATCCGAAATCTTTCCTAAGATTCGTAACGTACTGTCGCTAGACAAATGATCATCTTCCGGATGATTTTGAAAGAGAAAGATTCCATCTTTTCTGTAGATTATTGTATCGGAAAGAAGACGCTTAAGACTATCTTTGAAATCAACCTTTACAATATTTCCTTGCGAGTAGGTTACGTCTACCTTCAATGAAGAGTCAATGGTTGCAATAGGTTCAATGCGATAAAAATTAAATCCATTAAACGATCTCGTTCCTTCAAAGGGTTGGCATGCTGTGAGAAAAGAGATTGTAATAAGGAGAATAAAATTGACTTTCATGTAATCTAAAATTTGGCCATCTTCATTAATAGTCTAGATATAAGGGTTGTTCAATATCGTATCATGCATCATCCCTGGCATACGATAATAAGATGCTTGCTATTTCCGCATCAGTTATTGCCTGGTTTTCACTACTTTTCGATTCTTCAATGGTATCTAAAAAATAAAAGAAGTCAAACAGGTTAATATATTTAGTTCCGTTAAAGACACATTCAACCTTACCAAATGTCTTTTCAGTCTCAAAGAAAGCGATCTCATTATTTACATCGAACTGACCTTCCATATACACTTCAATTACCTCCGATTTCAATTCTAATGATTGAGAACGGCAAAATTCCTTATAGGAACCGCCATTCGTAAAATAGTGAACTAAGTCTACAAGTTTCATAATATTGTTCTTATGCCCGGAAATCAAAACTATCTCCACAAATTCCTCATTCAAATATATCGGACCAATGGACTCTGTTATGCTTTTTTTGAGGCCGCGGCTGGCGTCTTTGATACTCTTGCATTACACTGTCAGCATGACTTAATGGTCGGCTTAACCCCTTGGGATCTTCCTGCCATTCCGATGTTCCACCGATACTTCCGTCGCCTGAATTCGCGGTATTATTATCGTCACAAGCGAAAAAAAGCAAAAGCGCAACTAATGCAGTCAATGAATATATTCTTAATAAAGAAGACCCTTTTTTGTGATACCGCTTGTGCTTATCTGTCAGTACCATAATTCTGTTTTATACTAAATATTCTTTCTTTTCTCCAAATAATATTTTATAGCTAACTCCTGTGGACTCATAGCCAGTATGAAGACTAACACATGCAAGAGCCGGGACCTTCGGCAGCCTAATACATTTCAGAATCTACTTGTCCTTGTTTTTTTCTACAGCTTGAATTATCTGAAGTCCTACTTCTCCAGGAAAGAATGAATAAACAAACTCTATATGACTATCATCCAAAGACAAAGTCAGTACCCTTTCTAAAGTCGGTCCAAATCTCCATGACAAGTCATTTTCATCAAGATATTTAATTAACTGATCTAAGGTAAGCTCTCGCCATTCAAGAACCTCCCCGTTTAACGTTAAAGAATAAACTCCGTCTTGTTTATCAATGTGCACCACAGCATATGCGACCCTATCATCTTCAGTTGCCCCAACGTTAATAGTCACCCCATTAATAGTACACTGATAAAGCCGGCTTTTCCCGTTAGGGTGTATATCAGTTGAATGTAACCACTTGCTTCTTTTTGAAGGGACTGTACCACCTACAGTCAGCCCTTCAATGGTGCCGGATTTAACAAAATCAGCTAGTCTACTATCCATTTTTTTTGCTTTGGTATTGATAACTTAATTAGTCTGGTTAATCTATCTTTATCCGCCTAAAGTACTGTTCCATTTGTCTTACCCCTTCTACCATACCGTCGTCTCTAAAGCAATTCTCGCTGCCTCGCAAATTCAACAAATTCAATTGAGTTATTGGGTGGAGGCTCTTCCAATGTCATACAAGCAACCGCAGAATTAGTAAAGGCTTTTATATCGTTGAAGATCTTAATATTTTCCCTCATATCATCGACATCATCAAAAGTCCCTAAGGCAGAAATTCCTAAAATCATTTTGCCATCATCCGTATAAGCAACAATAGCAAAGGCAATCCATGACTTTTCGTCAAGGTTTTTTAAATATATATTATCGATGCCGGTTACATGCTCTTCATAAAATGATAATACGAGATCTATATTCTTTGAATCAATTTCCTCTTCACCTGCCTCCGTTGTAATCAGATAGGAATCAGTAACTGGTTCCCTTTCCGGCACATACTTATCAAGGAATTGTGTCACAAATTTTGCATCTCTTGTATCAACTAAAAAATATTGATCTATTAATTCCGGCATGTTGGAAATTTATGGGCTTAATATATTCGAAGAACCAGATGTATCTGCTCTAAACATCTTTTATACATGAACATTCGCAGTCTCAATTGAAATCTACAGAACTTGCTATGACCTCGATGTCTGATATTGTTATACCACTGTCCCGTATACTTGGCAGAATTCCTGATACCTTTGTGTAGTATGCCGACACACTGAGGGCTCCAATTACAAATTGTCTTCCTTCTGTTTTAACAGCGAAGAATTTACCATGTACACCTTTCCTTAGGTTTCGCATTGGCAAATGTTGAATCTCTTCATCGGACATTTTGCTTATACAGACACCGGACAATGAAGTAGGTATATTTAAATAGAACACACCCAAAAACTCAACCTCTACATAATTGTATGTATTCAACCCTCCTGTCCCTCCTCTTAGAACAAGCACGCGAAGCCCTTCCATAAAATCCCACAACTCGAAACGCTCTTTTGATTCATAAATTAACATATCTATGTTTATTTAATTCGCCCACATAATTTAAAACAAATGACATTGCCATATTTATACGGCAGCCGCCGAAACAACATAATCCCTACCGTTTTCACAACCACTAAGCAGACGCGATTATTTTAATCTTTTTCAAATCTTTTCTTATACTCGACACAAAAGAAGTATCCCGCACGTAATAAACGCACAGTCCAGAACAACCGATAACGTATTCAACATTCTCAGATTCAATGATAAATTGCTTAAAGCTCGGTGCATCATTAATGACATTAAATATTGGATCTAAAAATTGGTCTTTTACCACCTTCTTTATTTTGATACCATTTAGTGAGACAGGGATATCTATATATTTCACATCAACAAACTTAATATCAATGTGGTTTTCCTTTACGTTCAATGGCGCACGTCCCCTCAACAATAAGACCTTAGAATCAATCACAAAATCACGCATATTAAAAATGGCGTCAGATTCAAATATTATCATACCCATGAATTTATAATCGTAACCATGAACCTACTCTCAATCGAGTACTATCGAACTGCCGACCCGTATTTTATTCAATCACTACGAACTACAAACACCTATAAAAAACGAATCAGCAGATTTAAACAAAGATTTTTCATAAGCACATGCTTAATACGGCTACCAGGTAATTATAAATGCCTGATAGATACAAACAGATGACTCACCCTATAGCTATAAACTAACTTTCCATCCACAAAGAAAATACAATATCCCTAATATTAGGAATATTTGACAACCAAATTCTCTAATTTCCTTTCAATAGCTTTTTGAGTTCCATAATAACCAAAAGAGCACTATTTACATGCCGCCTTCTCCCCAAACGTATCCCCCTCCCCTCCCACCTCCCTACTCGTTTAAACAATAATTCCTTTACTCAAACTTAACACTTCCCTAAAACTCCCGTAATATTCGCTCACCACCTTTGCACATTCACATTACTCACCAAAATCCATAACGATGACGAATTGTCAAAGACGGATGTTCATTACCTTTTTTCTGTGTTTAGCGTCCATCTACTCATTCGCGCAAGCCAACCTCGCCGGTATCTCCGGTAAAGTGCGCGGAGCTGATGGCACACCTTTACCGGGTGCTATGATCCTGGTAAGAAACGAGTCTACCGGCTTTCAGACCAGGGCCGTTTCAAATGACAAGGGGGAGTTCTTACTGAAAGAACTGCCTTTAGGTACGCCGTATTCCGTTACTGTTGAAGCCATGGGAATGGTATCGCAAAAGCAAACAGGATATTCATTGAACCAGGGCGACCTGCTGACGGTAACTTTTAAAATGGAAGAGAAAACAACAGAACTACAAGCTGTTGTAGTTACTGCAGGTTCCAACAAAAACAAAGTGGAGAATATCGGTGCAGCAACCGCTGTAACAGCAAAGGATATTGCGAAACTGCCTGTGAACGGACGTAATTTCACGTCGCTGATGGACCTCTCTCCTCTAAGCAGTGGGTCAAACCTCTCCGGACAACTTGCTTCTGCTACCAATTTTACAATTGATGGTATGGCGGCAAGAGGCACTATTTCCGGCGGACAACCTACTGGTGCTTATTCCATCTCTATGGAGGCCGTAAGGGAATTCCAGGTGGTGACTAATCAATATGATGTTACCTATGGTAATGCTGGTGGCGGAACTGTCAGTACAGTAACGAAATCAGGTACGAATACACTGACAGGTAGTGCCTTTACATTCCTCAGAACCGACTGGCTGTCGAGCAAATACGGCCTTAACGGACAGAAACGCAATCAGCCATTCTCTACTTATCAATACGGTTTCTCTATCGGCGGACCGATCATCAAAGACAAGGCGCACTTCTTCTTTGCCTGGGACCATCAGGAGGACTCCCGTCCTTTGAGTATCGCCTATATTCAGTCGCCCGATGATGAAAAGAGATACAATATCACACAGGCAGGACTGGATCAGTTCCTGGCTATCGCAAGAAGCAAATACGGCGTGGCTAACAGTCCTCAGGTAGGCCAGTTCGACAAGAAGAAAAATACACATGCACTCTTCGGAAGAATAGACTGGCAGCTGAATGCAAAGAACCTGCTGACTATCAGAGATAACTTCATCTATGACATGGATAATCAGTCTGACGGAGACAATACTGCGATCAACATCTTCGAAGTATACAGCAACCGCAAAAGCATCAACAACAGCATTATGGCGTCGCTGCGTACTTCTATCAGTCCCCGCGTGACCAACGAATTAAAACTGCAACATTACTGGGAGTATAATAAACTGTTTGCCAACTCGCAGCTGCCGGCTGATAATATTCCGCGCGCTATCGTACAGAATGTGACATCTTCCAGCGCTGAAGGTACTACACTTAGTACCGCAATACAATTGGGAGGACAGCGTTATGGTGGCGACTACTTCAACAACCACCAGGTACAACTGATAGATAACGTTTACTGGAATGTTGGAAAATCACACTTCACCTTCGGTGGTGGTGTTACATTCACCAACCAGAACTCCATTTATGGTAGCGAGACAAACGGACGTTTTTTCTTCACCGGTCTTACTAACTTCGACAACCTGACGCCTTACCGTTATGCAAGGGACGTATATTTAACTGATGACCACAACATCAAATTCAATATACTCGTTCCGAATGCATATGCACAGGTACAAACAACTGTAGCGCCAGGGCTCGACATTACCGGCGGTATACGTGTGGACTACACCGCTTACCTGGACAGGGCTAACTACAACGCAACAGTTGACAGAACACTTGGACTCAATACATCCAATAAGCTCAGAACACTGCAGGTACAGCCACGTATTCAGGCAACATGGGACATCGGACAGAACAAACGCGATATCATCCGCGTTGGCGCCGGCATCCTGGGTTCTGCACTCAACCCGTATTCTATGATCAACAATATGCTGTTCGACGGTTCACATATTGTTGGCGTAGACCTGACAGGAACCCTGGTACCTACACCTGATTTCATCTCCTACAGAAAAAATCCGGCTACCGCTCCGGGTATGGATCTCATCAACAATCCAAATATCCCGAAGCTGGCTACCATTAACATGAATGGAAAGGATGCGAAAGTACCTACCGTCTATAAAGCCAATGCATCTTACTCCCACTTCTTTACAGAAAATTTCAGGGTGAGCATCAACGGCTACCTTACACTGGGACGGAACAACTATACGTATATTGACCGTAACATGGTGGATCAGCCTTACTTCCGTATTGCTCAGGAAGACAATCGCGGTGTGTATGTTCCTGCGAATACTATTACTACTTCCAATGGTGCTGCCGACTGGACACAAAGCCGTAAAACCACCGAAGTAGGACGTGTACTGGAATTACAAAGCATTGGAAAAGTAAACCAGATGGCGTTCGTACTGGATGGAGCGTACCGTTACTTCAGAGACGGTGAGATCGCCTTCTCCTACACATGGAATAGCAGTAAAGACAACACTTCCTACAACGGTAACGTGGCAAATACAGCAACACTGGTGCAATACGTTAAAGACGATCCGCGTGACCTGAGTAAGATGTCATACTCTGACAACCAGTTCAGAAATAAAGTAGTTGTATACGGTACTGCTCCAACATTCTGGGGTATCAGCGTAGGTGTGCGTTTCTCAGGTATCGGCGGTACCCGTTATTCACTTACCGTGAATGGTAACATGAACGGCGACTTCGTTGCTACCAACGACCTCGCTTATATTTACGATCCTAAAGCTGCCAGCACTCCTCAATACATCAAAGATGGTATCAACGCTTTATTGAACAATCCTAAAGTAGAAGAGAGCACCAAGGAATATATCACCAGCAGCTTTGGAAAAATAGCAGAAAGAAATGGTGGAGAAAACCCATTCTATGGTGTATTCGACATCCGGGTGAGCAAGAAAATAAAGACGTTCAAAAAACAGTTCGTTGAAATATCCGGCGATCTGTTCAACGTGGCGAACTCATTGAACAAATCATGGGGTGTGAATCATAACGTGGGTACAACCAGCCTGTATACCATTACGGGTTTTGATCCGACTACTAATACCTACAATTACCGTGTGAATACCAATGCCGGGGTTTCCGGATTAAGTGGTAATCCTTTCCAGGTACAGATCGGGTTGAGGTATGGCTTCTAAATTTCAGCAGAAATAGTAATAAAAAGGGCCTCGCATTGCAAGGCCCTTTTTTATTGAACATAGGTTCCTCCCCCCTTTTCCTGCATCAAACCAGGATATGACTAGCATATGACCAGGATTAACTTCCGATTATCCTCCGATCTGATCGGAAGATAATCGGAGGTTAATCCTGGTCATATGCTGGTTATATGCTAGTCACATCTGTATTAATTCAGGATTGGCTTTACATATTTGGTAAGAAGCGTAAGCTAAATTAAATTACTAATTATGAAAAAGAAAGCCATGGGCCGCCCAGCGGTGTATGAAGCGAGTTTTAAGGTAAGTATTGC
>NZ_JAKIRP010000028.1 GCF_021646545.1 Chitinophaga filiformis
GGTGCATGGAGCGTAGTTTCTTCTACTCCTGCAGGATTTACCTTCCCTGCTGCTAGTGTAAGCAACCCAACCGCAACTATCAACGTACCTGCCGGTACAACGGTAACACTGCGTTGGACTACCACTAACGGCAGCTGTACAACTACAGACGATGTTGTGCTGACCAATAATGCACTGCCAACCACTCCGGCTGCTGGTGCTGATCAGACAAAATGTAATACGCCTTCCTTCACACTGGCTGCTAACGCGCCAACTGTAGGAACCGGTGCGTGGAGCGTAGTTTCTTCTACTCCTGCAGGATTCACTTTCCCTGCGGCTAGTGTAAGCAACCCAACTGCTACCATCAACGTACCTGCTGGTACTACCGTGACACTCCGCTGGACTATCACTAACGGTACCTGCGTTTTAAGCGACGACGTGACGCTGACTAACTATGCAGCGCCAGCTCCTGCAAATGCAGGTCCTGACCAGGAAGAATGTAATAATACTTCAACCTTTACCCTGGCGGCTAATGCTCCGTCTGTGGCTGGTGCAACCGGTACATGGACTGTAGTATCCCCTGCCAGCTATACTTTCCCTGCGGCTGAGGTGAATAACCCTGCTGCCAGCATCACCATTCCGGCTGGTACAGTCCTGACCCTGAGATGGACTATCACCAACGGTGTATGTACTACTAACGATGATGTGGTGCTGACTAACTACGCGCAACCAGACGTAGCTGATGCAGGTCCTGACCAGTCTAAATGTGCTGGTACTGACTTCGTAACAGCTGCAAATACACCAACAGTGCCTGGCGCTGTAGGTACCTGGACCGTGATCAGCGGTGCAGCTACGATCAAGGCTGGCGAAGAGAACCTGCCTGTAGCGCACATCACTGTTGCAAACGGTGCTACTGCTGTTCTCCGCTGGACTATCAAGAATGGTCTGTGTGAAAACTTCGATGAAGTTTCACTGACTAACTTCCTGACTCCGGCACCTGCTAATGCAGGCGTTGATCAGCGTGAATGTAACATTCCTACATTCAACATGACAGCCAACGCTCCGGATGTTCCTGGTGCTACCGGTACCTGGACACTGGCTGCAGGATCTCCTGGTTCAATCACTCCGGGTGATGAAAACAATCCAAATGCTGTGATCAACGTACCAACCGGTACCACTGTAACAGCTATCTGGACCATCACTAATGGTGTTTGTCCTTCAGTTGACACCGTGCTGCTGACCAATGATGAACTGCCAGCACCTGCTGTTGCGGGTCCTGACCAGGAAAAATGTAACACTCCAGCCTTCACTATGGCTGCCAACGTACCATCTGTAGGCGTAGGTAAATGGAGCCTGACAGCAGGCACCACTGCTTCCTTCGCTGTTGCAGACAGTACAAATCCAAATGCAGTGATCAACGTACCTGCGGGTGTGACTGTAACTGCTACATGGACTATCACAAACGGTTCATGTTCAACTGCAGACGACGTAGTACTGACCAACTATGTGGCGCCAGCTCCTGCTGTTGCCGGTCCTGACCAGGAAAATTGTAACACACCAACCTTCACTATGGCTGCTGCTGCACCATCTGTAGGCGTGGGTAAATGGAGCCTGGTACCTGGATCAACAGCTTCATTCGCTGTTGCTGACAGTACTAATAGAAATGCGGTGATCAACGTACCTGCGGGTGAATCAGTTCAGGCTATCTGGACTATCACCAACGGTGTATGTACTACTAATGACACTGTAAGACTGACCAACTATGTTGCGCCAGCTCCTGCTGCTGCCGGTCCTGACCAGGCACAGTGTAACACTACCACTTTCACTATGGCTGCTAATACGCCATCTGTAGGTGTGGGTAAATGGAGCCTGCCTGCTGGTTCTACTGCTTCATTCGCTGTTGCAGATAGTACTAATCCGAATGCGGTAATAACTGTACCTGCCGGTGTAACCGTAACAGCTACATGGACTATCACTAACGGAGTATGTACCACTTCTGACGCAGTGACCTTAACTAATGACGCGCTGCCAACTGCAACTGCTGGTGCAGACCAGACTAAGTGTAACACTACTGCCTTCACCATGGCCGCTAATACACCTGCGGTAGGTACAGGTACCTGGACACTGCCTGCTGGTACTACTGCTACCATCACTGCCGGTCAGCAGAACAGCCCAACCGCGGTAATCAACGTACCTGCCGGTGTAACTGTAACCGCTACATGGACTGTTGTAAATGGTACCTGCTCCGTTTCTGACGAAGTAGTGCTGACGAATGACGTTCTGCCAACTGCTGCTGCTGGTCCAGACCAGGCTCAGTGTAACACTACCGCCTTCACCATGGCTGCCAATACGCCTGCTGTTGGTACCGGTACCTGGACACTGCCTGCTGGTTCTACTGCAACCATCACTGCCGGTCAGGAGAACAGCCCAAGCGCTGTGATCAACGTACCTGTAGGTGCTTCTGTAGTGGCTACCTGGACTGTAGTAAATGGCTCTTGTACTGTTTCTGATGCGGTAACGCTGAGAAACGATGCACCGCCAACTACTCCGGCTGCTGGTGCAGATCAGACAAAATGTAACAATACTTCCTTCACACTGGCTGCTAACGCACCAACTGTAGGAACAGGTGCATGGAGCGTAGTTTCTTCTACTCCTGCAGGATTCACTTTCCCTGCGGCTAGTGTAAGCAACCCAACTGCTACCATCACTGTACCTGTTGGTTCAACAGTAACGCTGCGCTGGACTATCACTAACGGTACCTGCTCGCTCAACGACGATGTAGTGCTGACAAATGATGCTCCGCCAACAACTGCTGCTGCTGGTGCAGACCAGACAAAATGTAATACTCCTTCCTTCACACTGGCTGCTAATGCGCCAACTGTAGGAACCGGTGCATGGAGCGTAGTTTCTTCTACTCCTGCAGGATTTACCTTCCCTGCGGCGAGCATAAGCGACCCAGCTGCTACCATCACTGTACCTGCCGGTACATCCGTAACACTCCGTTGGACTACCACTAACGGTACATGTACCTCTACGGATGATGTGACACTGATCAATTTCGCGCTGCCAACCACTCCGGCTGCTGGTGCAGATCAGGCACAATGTAACACTCCTTCCTTCACGCTGGCTGCTAACGTAGCAACTGTAGGAACAGGTGCGTGGAGCGTGGTATCTTCTACTCCTGCAGGATTCACCATCCCTGCGGCTAGTGTAAACAACCCGACTGCGACTGTTAATGTACCTGCCGGTACCACAGTAACATTGCGTTGGACTATCACTAACGGTACCTGCTCTTTAACTGACGATGTGGTGTTGATTAACTATGCGGCGCCAGCTCCTGCTGCTGCCGGTCCTGACCAGGAAAAATGTAACACACCAACCTTCACCATGGCTGCTGCTGCACCATCTGTAGGCGTGGGTAAATGGAGCCTGGTACCTGGATCTACAGCTTCCTTCGCTGTTGCCGACAGCACTAACAGAAATGCGGTGATCAACGTACCTGCGGGTCAATCAGCCCAGGCTATCTGGACTATTACCAACGGTGTATGTACTACTAACGACACTGTAAGACTGACCAACTATGTTGCGCCAGCTCCTGCTGCTGCCGGTCCTGACCAGGCACAGTGTAACACACCAACCTTCACTATGGCTGCTAATACGCCATCTGTAGGTGTGGGTAAATGGAGCCTGCCTGCTGGTTCTACTGCTTCATTCGCTGTTGCAGACAGTACTAATCCAAATGCGGTAATAACTGTACCTGCCGGTGTGACCGTAACAGCCACATGGACTATCCGCAACGGAGTATGTACTACTACCGATAACGTAACACTGACCAACTACCAACAGCCAACTGCGGCTGCTGCTGGTCCTGACCAGGAACAGTGTAACACACCAGCCTTCAGAATGGCGGCTAACGCTCCATCTGTTGGTGTAGGTAAATGGAGCCTGTCTGCCGGAACTACTGCATCATTCGCTGTATCCGACAGTACTAATCCAAATGCGGCGATCATTGTACCTGCCGGTGTAACTGTAACTGCTACCTGGACTATCAGAAACGGTAACTGTGTAACTTCCGACGATGTTGTGCTGACCAACTACGTACAGCCAACTGCTGCTAACGCTGGTGGTGATATGATCCATTGCGATAACGACCGTTTCGTGATGGCTGCTAACACGCCTTCTGTTGGTACGGGTACATGGAGCCTGCCTGCGGGTACAACTGCAAGCATCGCTGCTACCGACTGGAACAATCCGAACGCTGTGATCACAGTACCTGCGGGTGTAACTGTAACAGCGACCTGGACTATCAGAAATGGTACTTGTACCACATCTGATAATGTGACACTGACCAACCACGAAATGCCAGCCAACGCGGCTGCCGGTGCAGATCAGACTCATTGTGACGATCCTAACTTCACAATGGCGGCTAACGTGCCATCTCCTGCTACCGCTGCCGGTACCTGGACCATCGTGAGCGGTACAGCTACTATCGCTGACATTCACAGTCCATCTACCCGTGTGACAGTACCTGCCGGAGGTACAGTAACCCTCCGCTGGACACTGACCAACGGAACATGTACTTCAGTTCCTGATGATGTGGTGCTGACTAACCAGGCTGCAATCCTGGGTAACACCATCACCGCAGATCAGCTGCTTTGTGCTAACCAGACTCCTGCTACCCTGCAGGGCGCTACCCTGAGTGGTGGTAACGGTACCTTCACTTACCAATGGCAGGTGAGCACCACAAGTGCTACTACCGGCTTCGTAAATGTGGCTACCAACGGTACAAATGCAACTTATACGCCTCCAATGATCACACAGAATACCTGGTACAGACGTGTGGTAATGTCAGGTGCATGTACAGGCAACATCAGCAACGCAGTAATGCTGACCCTGATGAACGTTCCGCCTGTTGTGATATCCGTACCTGGTCCGCTGACAGTGGATTGCGTACAGGGTACTGACTACACCACCAGATTCGGTACTCCGGTATTCAGTCACGCTCCTTACGACAACGAGCCACTGACTATTACTTATAACGATGTAACTGTAACTGTTGACGCTTGTACCTTCACGATCATGCGTACATGGACAGCAACTGACCGTTGCGGTCTGACAACTCAGGCACAACAGACTATCACTGTGGTAGACAGAACTGCACCTGTATTCACAAGTACAGCTCCTGCCAACATCACTGTTGATTGTGATAAAGTGCCTGCAGCAGTAAACCTGACAGCAAACGATGCTTGTACCGGTATACTGAATATCGTTCCGATCGAAGTAAGAGTTGATCAGCCAGGTGCATGTGCAAGCAACTATCAGCTGATCCGCAAATGGGTTGCTGTAGATGCATGCGGTAACGCCAGCGATACACTCAGACAGGTGATCACCGTAAGGGATATGACACCTCCTGTGTTCACTGCCCCTGCTCCTGCCAATATCACTGTTGATTGTGATAAGGTGCCTGCAGGACAGCCGCTGACCGCTACTGACAACTGTACGCCTGGTACTATCACTGTAATGCCGGTTGATGTACGTAAGAACCTCTCCGGTAGCAGATGTGCTGACAACTACCAGATCATCCGTACCTGGACAGCGACTGACCTTTGCGGTAACAAAACCGTACTGACGCAGACCCTCACTGTACAGGATACTATCAAACCAAGATTCTCTATGGCACTGCCTCCGGCGCTCACTGTTGATTGTGATAAAGTGCCTGCCGTAGCAACGATAACAGCCACAGACAACTGTACTGTTGCCGTAGCAGTGAAGGTATCTGAGAAGAAAGAGTTCCTCTCTTCTGTATGTACCAGCAACTATAGATTAACACGTACCTGGACAGCCACCGACAATTGTGGTAATACTGCCACCATGCAACAGGTGATCACTGTACAGGATACAACAAGGCCGGTATTCACCGTAGTACCTCCTGCCGATACCACAGTAAGCTGTGATGCAGTTCCTGCTCCGCCTACCAACCTGAGAGCAACAGACAATTGCAGCGCTGTGAAGATCTCTTACACTCAGACACGCGAAACCATTGCGGGTGCATGCGCAAGCAACTACCGCCTGATCCGTATCTGGACCGCTAAGGATCAATGTAACAATACCGCGACTATCCGTCAGGTAATAACAGTAACGGATACCACCAGACCAGTGATCGATCCTGCTCCGGCAAACGTAACACTGAATTGTGGTGATGCTATCCCTGCTGCTGCTACCCTGTATGCACGCGACAACTGTGATGCTACCTTCCCTAAGAAGGCGACTATGACACAGGATCCGTTTACAGTTGACCTGTGTGCCGGTTATACCATCACAAGAAGATGGACCATCTCCGATGCATGTGGCAATGCGGCTATCGAACGTGTGCAGACAATCACTGTGAATCCTTGTCCTAAACCGGCTCTGGATCCTCAACTGCCTGCTAACTGTTCTAACAACACCAAGTTTGCGATCATGCTGCAGAACAAGGTGAGCAGACCAAGATTCACCCTGGTGAGCGTAGTTCCTGCTACCGCAGTAAGCACACCGCTGACACAGAGCAGCAACGTGTTCGACCTGAACGGTGCTACACAGGCTACCTTCATCGTAACCGACGGTGTAACAGGTTGTGTATCCGATCCTATCACTTACGACCTGCAGTATGTAACTAAACCAGTAGTTGAACTGGGCGCCGATGTAGCTATCTGTCAGGGTAGCAGCATCACCCTCGATGCTGGTGTCGACAACGCAGCTTACGACATCCGCTGGTCAACCGGTGCAACCACCCAGACCATCGACGTAACAACTGCCGGTGCCTACACCGTAACTGTTACAAACGGTATCTGTTCTACAACAGACGCTATCAATGTGACAGTAAATATGCCTCCTGTAGTGAACATCCCGGATACTGCGATCTGTGAAGGCCAGTCCGTCAGATTGAACGCTTATGTACAGGGTGCTACCTATGTATGGAGCACAGGTGAAACTACCGCTTCAATTACAGTAAACATGTCGGGCACTTACAGTGTAGATGTTACACTGAACGGTTGTACGACTCATGAGGAAGCTACAGTAACAGTGGGTACGCCTCCTGCTATCACGCTGACTGATGATTCAGAGATCTGTCCGAATGAAACCCTGCTGCTGACCGTTGAACCAGACGGTGGTAGCGTACGCTGGAGCACCGGTGAAACAACCAACTCTATCGTTGTATCAAAAGCAGGTACTTATGAAGTAACCGTAACACGTAATGGTTGTGTGGTTACAGATATGGTGACTGTAACTGAAAGACCTGATCTGGATATTGACCTCGGACCAGATAGAGAGTTCTGTACCGGTGGACGTGTAGTAGTAGATGCTACCCACCCTGATGCGATCTCTTACCTCTGGAATGACGGTGAGACCACTCCGATCAGAGAAATAGTAATGCCTGGTAAATATGTAGTGTCTGTTATGGACAGGTTCTGTTCAAGAATAACCATGGATAGTGTGAATGTAACTGTAGCAGGTATTCCTGAGATCAACCTGGGTCGTGACACCACACTGTGTATCGGTGAAGACCTGACACTGAGAGTTAACGCAGGTGCTGGCAACAGTATCCGCTGGCAGGATGGTTCTACCGGATCTACCTTCAAAGTAACCGGTCCTGGAATCTATACTGTCACAGTGTCTAACGAATGTGGCTCTCTGACGGACCAGATAGCTGTAAGCTACCAGCCATGTGAGCCGAAGCCTCACTTCCCGAATGGCTTCACACCAAATGGTGACGGACATAACGACATCTTCAAACCAGTCGTTAGAGGTCCGATGTACGATTACGACTTACGTATCTACAACCGTTGGGGTGAGCTGATCTTCCTGAGTAAAGACCAGAAAACCGGATGGGATGGCCGATACAAAGGCGCCCTGGTTGAAAATGGTACTTACGTATGGATGCTGAGCTACAAGAAAGTGCTCGGTGGTGCAGTGAATATCGTGAAAGGTGAAGTAACCGCTATCAGATAGTAGAAGTGTAAAGTACAATAGGCAAAGGCGTCCCGGTTATTCCGGGGCGCCTTTCTTTTTGTCTGGTATAGTAATTTTAGTTAATTTGGAACTGATAGGTACCTATACCACCCTCGTAATAACTATTAAATTGTCCCTCATGACAACCTGCAATTTCCATTACAAGCGGGTAATGCGTGCGTTCGCATTATTCGTATTTCTGCTGCTGTCTGCAGTATTCCACGTCAGGGCGCAAACGCCCCGTTTCAAGGTTATCGCTTTCTACCACGGCACTTATGATGCGGCACACATTGCCTTCGTAAAAGAAGCCAATCAGTGGTTTCCGCAAATTGCCGCCCAGTACGGATTCTCCTATGAAGCCACCACCAACTGGGACAACCTGAACGCCGGTTTCCTTGCAAACTACCAGGTAGTGCTCTTCCTGGATGACTTACCAGCCTCCGCATCGCAACGCTCCGCATTCCAGACTTATATGCAGAATGGCGGCGGATGGATGGGTTTCCATGTTTGTGCGTACACAGACAATGCTAACGCCTGGAGCTGGTATCACAACACGTTCCTCGGCACCGGTAATTTCCGTACCAACACATGGGGACCGTCAAGCGCTACATTGCGTGTTGACGACCGTACACACCCAAGCACACTGCGCCTGCCGGCTACATTCACCTCCGCTGTCAGCGAATGGTATGGCTGGCAGAACGACCTGCGCAACAACAGCAACATCAGGGTGCTCGCATCTGTAGATCCTGTGAGCTTCCCACTGGGAAACCAGGCCGGCAATATCTGGTATAGTGGTTACTATCCGATTATGTGGACCAACAAGAACTACAAAATGCTCTATGCCAACTTCGGGCATAACGCAATGAACTACCAGACCAACACACAGACATCTTCAACCTTCGCCAGCGAGATCCAGAACAGATTCCTCATTGACGGATTACTGTGGCTGGGTGGCGTAGACCCGGGCCCCGCTCCTGCCATCCCTGTTCCCGGTACCGTGCAGGCAGAGAACTTCACCACGATGAGCGGTATTCAGATGGAAACGACAACTGATGCCGGCGGCGGACAGAATATCGGTTATACCGATGCCGGTGATTGGCTCGATTACAAAGTGAACGTTCAGACTGCAGGATCTTACAAGGTTGAATTCAGGGTTGCCAGCCAGACCCTCGGCGGCGCTATCGAACTGAGAAAAGATGGTGCAGTACTGGGCAGCGTTACTGTACCGGTTACCGGTGCATGGCAAACCTGGGCTACTGTGACCGACACAGTTGATCTGACAGCAGGCGAACAGACACTGCGTGTGCAGGTGGCAGCAGCCGGTTTCAATCTTAACTGGCTCCGTTTCTCTTCAGCTACCAATCCGCCGTCTGTCATCCCTATTGGCCAGGTGGTCACCCTGAGAGGCAGCAATGGTCTCTATGTAAGCGGTGAGAATGGCACTACAGCCATGATGTGTGACAGACCTGCTCCGCAGACATGGGAACAGTTTTCCGTTCTCGATGCCGGCAACGGGAAAGTAAACCTGCGCAGCATGGGTAAATTCGTTTCTTCTGAAAATGGCACCAAAGCGATGAACTGTAACCGTACAACGGCTGCTTCCTATGAAGCATTCGACTGGATCACCAACGCCGACGGAACCATTTCACTGAGAGGGAATAATGGTATGTATGTTTCTTCCGAAAACGCAGAGCAGGCCATGAACTGTAACCGAGCTACGATTGACGGATGGGAGAAATTCAATTTCACCATAGTGGGTCCTGTGGCTTCAGCTGCTACACTGGCCGTATCCGCTCCGGTAGAAGCAGCACAACCTGCAGCAGGTATTGTGTACCCGAACCCATTTGGCTCACAACTCAACTACACATTACCAGCTAAGATCTCTTCCCACACTGTTGCGATCTATGATTTCTCAGGAAAGCAGGTATTACGCACTGTGGTTAGATCTAAACAATCCACTTATTTCTTAAACGTGAGCAGTCTGCCAAGAGGCATGTACATCCTGGATATTTCCAGCGGTAGCTATCACCAGCGAGTTAAAGTGCAGAAAGCTGAATAACGATTCATAGCAGGATCAAAAAAGCAAAAGGGTGTCCACCAAATGGCGGACACCCTTATATTTTACAGACCGTTGCTATTAATATAACAGTCTTGCTTTGATCGTATGGTTCACTTCCCTTAGTAAGGAGAATGCTTCCTTGGACAATTTACTGTCTACATCCAATACCACGTAACCGATGGTATCGTTGGTTTTCAGGTACTGCCCCAGGATGTTGATCTTATTCTGGGATAACACCGTATTGATCTCAGACAACACACCCGGCACGTTCTGGTGAATATGCAGGATACGGTGCGTATGATCAATAGCCGGTACGCTGATAGCAGGAATGGTATGAGAACCGAAGCTGGCCCCTTTTTCCAGGTAGTTCAGCATTTTGCTGCTCACATCCAGCCCGATGTTGTGCTGTGCTTCCTCTGTGCTTCCTCCGATGTGCGGCGTCAGGATGACGTTAGGCAGCTTTTGCAGTGGCGTCGAGAAGGCAGCGCCATTCTTTTCCGGCTCCACAGGGAATACGTCAATAGCAGCTCCTGACAGGTGTCCACTGGTCAACGCATCTTTCAGGTCGTTCAGCTCCACTACCTCGCCGCGGGCGTAGTTGATGAAGATCGCACCTTTCTTGGTGTATTTCAGCGTCTCTTTGTTGATCATATTGGCAGTGGTCTTGGTGGACGGCACGTGCAGGGATATGATATCCGCCATTTCGAACAGCGACTCCAGGCTGCGGATCTGTACCGCATTACCCAGTGGCAGTTTGGTTTCCACATCATAGTAGAACACGTTCATACCCATGGCTTCTGCCAGTACGCTCACCTGGCTGCCGATGTTACCGTAGCCCACAATACCCAGCGACTTGCCACGCAGTTCGTAACTACCTTTAGCCTCTTTCATCCACACACCCTCATGTGCCGCTGTATTCTTGTCTGGTATACGGCGTATCAGCATAATGGACAGGCCGATCACCAGTTCCGCTACAGAGCGGGTATTTGAATAAGGTGCATTGAACACTGCTACCCCCATCTCACGGGCGCTCTTCAGGTCTACCTGGTTGGTGCCGATACAGAAGCAGCCAATTGCCTGCAGCTTATGAGCGGCCTCCAGTACTTTCCTTGTGATCTGGGTCTTGGAACGGATCCCCAGCAGATGAACATCTTTTACTTCACGGATCAGATCTTCTTCGCCCAATGCCCCCGACAGTCGTTTTACATTAGCATATCCTGCCGATGTAAATTCCGCCACTGCGGCATCGCTGATATTCTCCAACAATAAAATATTGATCTTCTCCTTCGGATAACTTGTCAACTTTTGCTGATCCATGATTTTATTTTATGTGTTACCAATTGCAATAAACAATTGGCTTAATAATTGTTATATGGCCAAACGAAGGCACAAACCTAAAAGATGTTAAGCAATTATCAAACAGTCGGTCCTTCAAATTTGATTTCGTCAAAAATTATATCACATTTGGCCTTTTTTGACCGTTTTAGAGGTTTAAATCTTAAAATACCTTTAAAATCGGATTTTCAGGACTGTTTTTTTTGTGTAACAGATCATTAGGGCCTAATTTTAGCGCCTTTAAAATTAAGCAGAAACAGAACAGAGTCTAACTAGCAGAATGAAAGCAGCTTATATTGTATTGACCATCTCAGGTATTGCTTTATATGCCATTACCGCATGCCAGAGTAATGCGGCTAATAGCTATCGTAAATCCAAAACAACAGACACTCCCCGGGCTGAAGTATTGAGCGAAGCAGCGCTCGCCGTTCTTAACTCATCCGTAACCAAGGCACAACAGACAGAACTGACAGCTTTTTATCAGAATCTCGTCCGATCCGGCTTCAATGGCGCCATGCTGGTGGCAAAAAAAGGTGTGGTGATATTCGAACGCTACCACGGTCTTGAGAACTACCGGAACAAAAAGTCAGCATTGAACGATAGTTCTTCCTTCCAGCTGGCATCCGTGTCCAAGACCTTTACAGCTATGGGCATTCTCTACCTGATGGAGAAACAGCAACTCAGTCTGACAGATTCCGTACAGAAATATTATCCGCAATTTCCATATAAAGGTATTACGATCCAGATGCTACTGTCTCACCGCAGTGGCCTGCCCAACTACCTCTACTTCTGCGATAGCATCTGGCCCGACAAGGACAGGTTTCTCTCCAATGACGATGTGATCCAGCTGATGATCAAACACCGTCCGCGTCTGCAACATACTCCCAACACGCATTTCCAGTATTGTAACACCAACTATATGCTGCTGGGATCCGTTATCGAAAAGGTAAGCGGACAGAAGTATGCCGACTTCATGCAAAAGACCTTTTTTAGTCCCCTGGGCATGACCAATACCTTTGTGTACGCCCCTGCTACAGCCGTACGTCCTCATCAGACCGCCAGTCATAAATACAATGGCCAGCTGGAGCCCGATACATATTTCGATGGTGTGGTAGGCGACAAAGGCATCTACAGTACTGCCAGAGATATGCTCAAATGGGACCAGGCGCTTTACAGCGGCGAGCTGTTCACGGAAGAAACCATCAAAGCAGCCTACACTCCTTACAGTCATGAGAAACCAGGCATCCGCAATTACGGCCTAGGCTGGAGATTACTGGTCAATCCGGACAGCAGCGAAATAGTGTATCACAATGGCTGGTGGCATGGCAACAATACAGTATTCAACCGTATTATTAAAGATACTTCTACCATCATCATCCTGGGTAACAAATATAATCGCAACATCTACCGTGCAGTAAAACCGATCAGCGCCATCCTGGGGCATGGCACTGAGGATGGGGAAGAATAATTATTCACCGTGTTTCCGGTTAGGTAACACATTCTCTCTTGTCCACCCGATCAGTCCTGTAAATTTATCCTGTCTTACCGGGCAGTCTGTCAGCTGACAATAATGACAGCAGAGCGGGATACAGGGGTCTGTATGTATAAAGAATTCGACTTCTCCGGACGAAAATTCACCATTTACCAGTCGCTCCAGCGCTTTTAACTCGTCATGCGCATCGCTGAGCTCCAGGTAATAAGGCAGGGTCAGATGACAGTCTATATGATAGTTATTTCCATATTGCTGTACTCTCATATTGTGTATGTCGATCCAGTTAGCGCGTCTGTGAGCACTCAGGATGGCTATCACCCTGTCCACTACACGCATATCTGTTTCATCCATCAGACCTGAAATAGAGGTTCTCAGCAACTGATACCCTTTCCGTAAGATCAGCACGCCCATCAGCAATGATGCCAGCGGATCTATCCATTGCCAGCCGGTTACATGGATCAGCAACAGGGCGGCTATCAGTCCCACACTACTGTACACATCTGTCATAATGTGCTGGCCATTTCCGGAGATGGTCAGTGAAGACAATTTTTTACCCTCCCGCACCAGGAATACTCCCAATACCAGGTTGGCCAGCGTGGTACCTGCCACCAGCCATAGGCCTTTGTCCAGTTTGTCAAGTGATGTCGGATCGAAGAAATACTGTGCTGTCTTGAAAAGAATAAGCAGGCCGGCAATAAAGATCATGGCCCCCTCAAAACCGATAGAGAAAAACTCTACTTTTCCATGTCCGTAAGGATGATTCTGATCCTTTGGCTTCCCCGTCAGGTAAATGCTGTAGCAGGCAAAAGCGCCGGCAACGACGTTAATAATGGATTCGAGGGCGTCAGATAGAATAGCGACAGAATTGGTCACGTACCATGCCGCGAATTTGGTTCCCGTCAGAATAAAACTGACGATGAGTGATACCAGTATAACGCGTAATTCTCTTCTCTGCAAAACGTGATGGATTGATCCACAAAGAAAAGGAAAATATTGCGTAAGTTAGTAGAGGGTTCTGTGACTGACAACTGTATGTAGAATTGCGTTGATTTATCCTTAGTAAGTAATAATCCTGAGTATTATAGTGTAATCGTTTTTCTTTCAGCTCCTTGATGGGCAACCAAAATCTGTAGTATGTACATTTTAAACCCAAAAGCAAAGTGGTTATGCCTGCTTGTATGCAGTGCATTCTGCGAAATCCATGCAAACGCCTCTCCCCTGACCAGTAAAGCTGTCTCACCAGACAGTTACGGATCATTCCAGCAACAGCAGCCTGCCACGGAAACTGTTACCGGTATTGTTCGCGTATACGGTAAGAGCGGGCGTCCCGAGGCCATTCCCGGCATCAATGTAATTGAAAAAGGCACCGTCAACGGCACTGTTACCGATGCCGCCGGCGCCTATACGTTACGGGTGAAAAAGGGCGCTACCCTTACCTTTTCCATGGTCGGATATAAGTCCCGGGAATTGCGGGTTTCGGCCGCCACACCGGTCAATCTCATCCTGGAGGAAGACATCAGCGCTCTGAAAGAAGTGGTGGTGACCGGGTACCAGACCATTGACCGTAAACTCTTTACCGGCGCCGCTGCCAGCGTCAAAGCCTCCGACGTTAAACGTGATGGTATTACTGATGCCAGCCGTATGCTGGAAGGTCAGGTGGCAGGTGTAAGTGTACAGAACGTATCCGGTACCTTTGGTGCTGCACCTAAGATCCGCGTGCGTGGGGCTACCTCCATTACCGGCGACAATAAACCGCTCTGGGTGGTGGATGGTGTTGTACTGGAAGATGTGATCAATGTTTCCAACGAGCAGCTTTCCACCGGTAACCCTGCTACCCTGCTGGGTTCTTCTGTGGCAGGACTGAACCCCGACGATATCGAGAGTTTCCAGATCCTGAAAGATGCCGCCGCTACCTCACTCTATGGTGCCCGCGCTATGAACGGCGTAGTGGTGATCACTACCAAAAAAGGAAAGGTCGGCAAACCTGTTATCTCCTATACCGGCAACTTCTCAACTTATCTCAAGCCTACCTACGACCAGTTCGACATCATGAAGTCTGACGACCAGATGGCGTTCTATAATGAACTGTCCCTGAAGGGCTGGCTGAACCACTCCGATGCCACCCGTGCAGAGAATGGCGGCGTCTATACCAAGATGTACAATCTCATTGACACCTATAATGCCACCAACGGCCAGTTCGGCTTGTACAACAGCCCCGAGTCCAAACGCCAGTTCCTGGAAAGATACGCGAAGGCCAATACCAACTGGTTCGATGTACTGTTCCGCAATTCTTTTATGCAGGAACATTCCCTGAGCGTGTCCTCCGGTACAGATAAATCACAGCTCTACGTATCCACCAGCTTCCTGCAGGACCAGGGCTGGACGATAGCAGATAAACTGAAGCGCTTTACCGGCAACGTAAGGGCCAATTACAATATCAGCGACAAAGTATCATTTGGATTCATCACACAGGCCGTGATCCGCGACCAGCGGGTGGCGGGTACGCTGAACAGGAACAGCAATCCTGTTACCGGGCAGTTCGACCGCGATTTTGACATCAATCCTTACAGCTACGCACTCAATACCAGCCGCGCGCTCACCGCATATGACGAAAGCGGCAAGCTGGAATATTTTACACGCAACTTCGCCCCTTTCAATATTGTAAATGAGCAACGCAACAACAACATCGACCTCAGTCAGCTCGATATTAAACTACAAGGCGATTTCTCCTATAAGGTCCTGAAGAACCTGAAATATACATTCCTGGGCAACATTCGTTATGTAAAGTCCTCCCAGGAACACAAGATCAGGGAAAACTCCAATATGCCCCAGGCCTACCGGGCAGCCGGCGATGCCACCATCCGGGACAGGAACCGCTTCCTTTACCGCAATCCTGATGATCCGGAGGCAGAACCTGTGGTAGTATTGCCTTATGGCGGTATTTATACTACGGAGGATGATTACCTGGTGAGCTATTACTTCCGCAATACAGTAGAGTTCAGCAAGAACTGGAATGACATTCACCTCATCAACTTCCTCGGAGCACAGGAATTGCGCTATGCCAACCGGCAGAACAGGCAATTCGATGGTTATGGCTACCAGTTTGACAAAGGCGGCGTGCCCTTCATAGATCCGAATATTATCAAGCAGAATGTTGAAAATAACTTCAACTACTACAGCATGGGCATGAACTATGACCGCTACCTGGCATATCTGGCCAATGCTGCCTATTCCTATAAAGGGAAATATAACTTTAACGCGAGCATCCGCTATGACGGGTCGAACCTGCTGGGGGAATCCCGTACAGCACGCTGGCTGCCTACCTGGAATGTAAGCGGTTCGTGGAACGTGGACACGGAAGATTTTATGCGGGGACAGAACACCGTCAACAGGCTCACACTGAGAGCCACCTACGGTCTTACAGGCAGTATGGGTAATGCGCGGAACTCAAGTGTAGTATTGCAGAACCGCAGCACCGACCGCCCTTATCTTTCCGAAATAGAATCTTCCATCTACATACAGAGCCTGGAAAACTCTGAGCTGACATGGGAGAAACAATACGAAGCCAACGTCGGTATTGACGCAGGTCTGTTCCAGGATAAACTAAGCATTACCGTGGATGGTTATCTCCGTAAGGGCTTTGACCTGATAGGCCCTATCCGTACCTCCGGTATTGGCGGCGAGAGCATCAAGATCGCTAACTATGGGGACATGAAGTCGCACGGGGTAGAAGCAACCATCGGTTATAATATCGTCAATGAAAGCAAATGGGGATTGCGCACCCAGCTGACCCTGGGTTATAACAAAGGGGAAATCACCAACCTGCAGAACATTCCTATCATCTGGGACCTCGTGGTGGCAGAAGGCGGAGCTACTGTCGGTCATCCGGTACGGGGGCTTTATTCCATACCGTTTGAAGGCCTGAACCCCAAAGATGGTACCCCGCTATTTACCAACCAGGATGGTATCAAAAGTGGCAATGTATATCTGCAGAGCCCTAAGGTAGAAAACCTGGTGTACAACGGCCCGGTAGATCCAACGTTGACAGGAGGCTGGTACAACAGCCTTCGTTACAGCAACTTTGCGCTCTCTGCCCTGGTGACCTACAGCACGGGTAACAAGATCCGGCTGAATCCCGGCTTCAAACAGATCTACTCCGATCTGGACGCCAGCTCGAACGACTTCCTGAACCGCTGGACATTACCTGGTGATGAGAACCGTACCGACGTGCCTTCTGTGATGGATAAGCTTAGCCAGTCCCTGCTGAATGGCGCCACCCCTTACAACAACTACAACTACTCTACCGCCCGCGTGGCTGATGGAGATTTTGTAAGGCTGAAACAGGTATCACTGTCCTACAATCTGCCGCCGAGAATGATACGCCGTGCGGGCTTTAACAATCTGTCTGTCAGCCTGGTAGCCAACAACGTCTGGCTGATCTATTCAGATGACCGTTTGAATGGCCAGGACCCGGAATTCTTCAATTCAGGTGGTGTAGCCCTGCCTATACCAAGACAGTTCACATTCTCTCTGAAAGCAGGTTTATAACGTAAAATACTGACAGATGAAAAAGACAACCTACTATATACTTGCTGCCGCCTTACTCCTCTCAGCCGGATGTAGAAAATACCTGGAGCAGGCACCCGACCAGCGTACCCAGCTCAATACGGTGGAAAAAGTGGCTGAGTTACTGGCTACTGCCTATCCGCAGGCAGATTATGCCACCTTTACTGAAGCAGCGTCTGATAATGCCGCCGACAAAGGTTCCGGCGGTACCGTGAGTGAGGAGATCAATACGAACCCTTTCTTTTTCCGGGATGTAACGGAAAGGACCCAGGGCTCGCCGAACTATTACTGGAATGCCTGTTATGGGGCGATCGCCGCGGCTAACCAGGCGCTCGACGCTATCAGTAAAGCAGATAATCCGGCCGATTACGACGCTCAGAAAGGCGAGGCACTGGTAGCAAGGGCCTACAACCACTTCATGCTGGTGACCCTATTCTCCAGGATCTATGATCCCACTACTGCCAGTCAGGACCCCGGCATTCCTTACGTCACCACCCCGGAAAAAGTGGTCAATGGTAAGTACGAAAGGAGGACCGTTGCTTATGTATACGAACAGATAGAAAAGGACCTTCTGGCCGGTATGCCGCTGATTGACAATACCTCCTACAAGGTGCCTAAATATCATTTTAACAGAGCCGCCGCAAATGCGTTTGCCGCCCGCTTCTACCTGTATAAAAAGGATTATCAGAAGGTGATCACTTATGCAGACAATGTATTCCCAGGCGGAAATATCAAATCAAACCTTCGCCCCTGGGTAACGGTATACAGCCAGCTGACGGGTACAGAAATGCAAGCCATTTATACAAAGGCCACCGAGACCGCCAATCTGCTGCTGGTGGAAGCACCCTCCGACTGGGCACGCTCCTACGGCTCGTACCGCTATGGGCTGAGAACAGACCTGGTATATTCCCTCTTCGTCTTCCGGAATGTAACCGGCGCCACCTGGGTACAACCGCTCTATTATTCCGGTGGCAATACGGAGAACTGGCTGATACTGAAATTCCGCGAACACTTTGTGCGCTCCAGCGCCAATGCGAATATCGGTGTTCCTTATACCATCTTCCCGCTCTTCACAGCAGAAGAAGTATTGTTTAACCGCGCAGAGGCCAATATCTACCTGGGCAACTTCACAGCAGCCAAACAGGACCTGAACGACTATGCCAGCATGCGCATTGAGAATTACAGCACTACCTACAGGATCACGGATTCCAAACTGACAAACTATTATGGCACATCGGATCTAAAGACTGCCCTGATCAATACCGTCCTGGATTTTAAACAGGCGGAATTCATCCAGGAAGGCATGCGCTGGTTTGATATACTACGTTACGGCATCACTGTCAGCCATACCAATGTGGCCGGTGAATCAGAAACACTCACCCCGACTGATCCCCGCCGCTTGTTCCAGCTTCCGCAGGAAGTGAAACTGGCAGGTATTGAACTGAATCCCCGTTAATCCGCTTAAATTAATTGACTATGAAACAAATGCATATAAAATTGTTACTGGCCTTTGTCTTCCTTAGTAGCCTCCTGGCCTGCTCTAAGGACGATAGCATTGATAGTGTAAACATTCCGGGGCTGGGCGGCGAGACCTGGGAAAAAGGCCCGATCGATTTCTGGCTGGATTCCGTCTTTACCCGTCCGTACAACATTGAAGTGAAATACCGTTTCGAACGGTATGAACTGGCGCTGGACAAAACACTGGTACCTGTGAAGGAAGAAAATGTGGAGCCGGTGATGTCTACCATCCTGAAGACCTGGGCAGCACCTTATATTGCTTCAGCCGGGGAAACCTTCTTTAAAACCTATTGCCAGAAGCAGTTTGTACTGGTAGGCAGTCCGCAGTTCAACTCCAACAATACCATCACCCTGGGTACAGCGGAAGGTGGCCGCAAGATCGTGCTGTTCTGGCTCAACGATTTTGTTATCACTGACAAGCCATTTGTGCGGGAAATGCTCCATACCATCCACCACGAGTTTGCACACATCCTGCATCAGACCATCTTATACCCTGTGGAGTATAAACGCATTTCCACCGGTTATACCGGTAGCTGGAATGACTATACGCTGGGCGAAGCGCTGGAAAGAGGGTTTATCACGCAGTATGCCCGTAGTGCGCCGGACGAAGACTTTGTAGAAATGATAGCTACTATGCTGGTAGAAGGCAAAAGAGGATATGACGCCATTGTCGCATCGGCTCCTGCTGATGCCCAGGCCAAGTTCCGGCAGAAGGAAGAGATTATCGTCCGGTATTTCAAAGAGAACTGGAACATTGAGTTCTACAGTCTCCAGACACGGGTACAGGACGCAATTGATCATTTGTAAAACAGGAAACATGCTTCATAACAGACTATATATCATCCTGCTGGCTATCCTATTTGCAGGATGTACAAAAGATAAAACGACCTCGCTTTTCGGCGAGAAACCGGAAGAGCGTATGGAGAAAGCCCTGGCGGAATACAAGGCCACGCTTACCGGCAGCACCTATGGATGGAAAACAGTCGTTTCCCCTTCAGCAGGCGGCGCTTACAGCTTCTTCTTCAGGTTTGGCACCAATGACCGGGTAACCATGTATAGTGATGTTACACCGGATGCAGCCGCCACCGGCAAAGAAAGCACCTATCGCCTGAAAGCGGTACAAAGGCCATCCCTGTTGTTTGACACCTATTCCTATCTCCACCTGTTGTCTGACCCCGACCCGAACGTTTACGGAGGCGAGACAGGATCAGGTTATGCGGTTGATTTTGAATATGCTATAGACACTGTTACTGCTGATACTATCAAGCTGACAGGTATCTCTTTCAGTACAAAGATGGTCCTCGTAAAAGCAACCCAGGCAGAAGCAGAAGCATATGCCGCTGGTAGTTATGCGAACGTGATCGCCGGTATGGAGAATTATATGTTGCAGAACCCATGGCTATATCTGCAGTTCAGTGACGGAAATCGCCTGCAGGTGAGTGTCAACACCTTCACCAAGACCTTTACCCTGATCTATATTGATGACGCCGACCAGGTGCAGCTGTTGCCCAGCCCTTACTACTACACACTGAATGGCATCTATCTGCAGCAGCCGATCACCTATGGCGGTAATACCTTCCATGAAGTGTTCTGGGACAGCGTCAAGAAGGTCTTTTATGTGACTATTGATGGTCAACGGATAGAAGTAAAAGTCGCTCCCACATCGGTAGTGCCTATGCACAGACTGTTGGGAGTAGACTTTTCTTCACTGATTGTACCTCCGCAGCAGCTACCGGGATGGTCTGCCAGCTTTACCAGCATCTATGCCGGTATTGCCACTTCATTGCTGAACGGACCTTACGGATTAACGCTGTATTATACCGAGTTCGCGTTTGATGTTAGTCAGCAGGTCATGAATGTAGACGTATATGTCATCCAGGATAATTCACTTTACCTGGCGCAGTTTCCATTCACTTACACCAAGACCAGCAGCGGGGTATTCAACTTTACGGGACAGACCTTCGGCGGCAATGCAGCTTTGATTGCCAATGACATGAAACCACTGTTGGATTATATCCGCAACGACCGCTTCACGATGGATTTCATTATAGATACACAGGGAGGGAACGGGCGACTGGGCCAACTGAAAAGTGTGGAACATCCCGATTTCTTCTTTACGGGATTCCCGCAATAACATAACTGATAAAAAGAGCGCCGCGATGATCACCGCGGCGCTCTTTTTATTGATACTATGCTTTTAATGGTCTGCCTGCAGTATGACCGTAAACGTTGCCCCCTCATTCAGGTGTCCATTGGCCTGGATCACACCATGATGGTTTTCTACGATCTTCTTACAGAGGGCAAGCCCGATACCTGTACCTGCATATACTCTTCCCTCATTCAGACGCTGGAAGATGGTAAAGATCTTCTCTGCAAATTGCTGTTCGAACCCGATACCATTATCGGTGAATTGCAGTTTGACATAAGCAATATCGTCCTGTAATCCCCGATAAAGCGGCCGTTCAGCTGCCTGCAATGCTGTACCTGTAATTGTTATAATCGGCTGTTTATCAGAGAACTTCAATGAGTTACCTATCAGATTGGTAAACAGTTGCAATAACTGCAAAGGAATGCCTTTCACTGCCGGCAGATCATTATTGCTGATAATGGCCTGTTTCTGTTCAATCAGCAGATCGAAGTCTGTTCTTACCTGCTGCAGAATATTGTTAAGATTTGTGGAGACGAACCGCACATCTGTATTGGACAAGCGGGAATAATCCAGCACATCGTTGATCAGTTGTGACATACGTGCAGCAGACGACTGGATCTTTTCAAAATAGTTGTTTACCGGTGTACCTTTCGCCAGGCCTTTCTCCAACAGTTCAGAGAAGGTCCTGATTTTACGCAGTGGTTCCTGCAGATCATGACTGGCAATGTAAGCAAACTGCTCAAGCTCTGAATTCTTACGCAGCAATTCGGCTGTACGCTCTCCCACTTTCTTTTCCAGTTCATCCGCACTATGTTGCAGGATGTCTATGGCCTGCTGGTGTAAACGGGAGATCCTGATCTGTGCACGGACCCTGGCCAGCAATTCTTTTGCAGAAAAAGGCTTGGTCAGATAATCGTCTGCCCCAATATCATACCCCTCGATTTTTGCTTCCTCACCTGCCCTCGCAGACACCAATATCACTGGTAATGAACTTGTTGCCGGTTCATGTTTGATATGATGTAAGAGCTCAATGCCATCCATCTCCGGCATCATGATATCACTGACCACCAATTCCGGAGGATAGGCAGAGATCTTCTCCAATGCTTCTCTGCCATTGGCAGCTGTATCAACGGAATACTGTTTTTCGAGCAGGCGTTGCAGATAGTTGCGCATATCAGTGTTGTCATCGACGATGAGGATATGGGCCTTTTCTTCTCCCACGGGGATGTTGCCATTCGTGCTGGTTCCACTCTCGCTACCCAGGTGGAACGCTTCGTTGACATATGCCTCACTCAGGCCTGACATATACATTTCGTAATCATCCTCCATTATCCGGTCTTCCGGCAGGTGTGCGCTTCCCAGTGGAATGAAAACGGTAAAAGTGGTGCCTGCGCCATCTTCACTTTCTACAATGATTTCACCTCCATGCAGCAGCACCAGTTCTTTTACAAGCGAAAGACCGATACCCGTCCCTTCATAGGTGCGTCCTTTGATATGTTTGACACGATGGAAGCGTTCAAACATATGCGGGATCTCCTCTGGCGGAATACCGACGCCTGTGTCTTTCACGCGCAGCATAGCGCGGTCGTCTGTCTGCTCCAGGGACACCATAATGCTACCCTGCAGTGTGTATTTAAATGCATTGGATAACAGGTTGAGAATGATCTTCTCCCACATATCTCTGTCTACGTAAGCTCCAGTCATCAGGGGGCTGCAGCTTACAACAAATTGTAGTCCTGCATGCTCTACTGCCGCCCTGAAAGTGCTTGCAATATCTTCTGTAAGTGTGGAGAGATTGACCGGAGAAAAGCGTGCCTGCACCCTGTCTGCTTCTATACGACTGAAGTCGAGTAATGTATTCACGAGGCGTAAGAGGCGTAAAGCGTTACGGTGCGTCGCCATCAGATGTGCTTCCTGTTCCATGCTGAGGGTGCCTTCCCGCTGAGCCAGTAATTCCTCGAGTGGGCCTAACATGAGTGTAAGCGGCGTCCTGAATTCGTGACTGATATTACTGAAGAAGGCTGTTTTAGCCCGGTCTATTTCCATGAGCGCTTCCGCCTTCTTACGGGCTTCTTCAACCGTACGCACGGCTACGATACCACCTGCTACCTGGTCGGCCACCAGCTGGAAAAAGCTACGGTACTTTTCATCCAGTTGCCGGTAAGGGCTTATTCCTACTATCAGCAGGGCAAAAGGACATACCTGTCCGCTCTGTATAATGGGTATCACCAACGCCTGGTCCGGACTGATGGTCCAGTTACCTGAAGGCAACTGACCATATCTCTCCTTCAATCCGTTGACAATCACCGATTTATTGGTATGAACGATCTGATCGAACTTCCAGTCGGCAGCCAGATCGGAGCCGATCTCCAGGTAAGCCGGCAGTATATTATCGCCGATGGAGCTATCAGTTTTTCCCACCATGTCAAGCGTCCCCACTTTGAGGTCTGTCCGGTAAATACAGGCAAAAGGAAAGTCGGCGGGATTTTCTTTCAGGATGGTAATAGTTCTCTCGTATACATCCTGGTCGCTGATACTGTCCGGGAGGTGTTTACCCAGGTCCTTCAGGGTCATTAGCTGTCTTTCGCCAATAATACGCAGGGTATCGTCGGTATTAGCGCAGATAATACCTCCCGGGCCGCCGGCATCGCCTGGCACTGGACTATAGGAGAATGTATAATAGGTTTCCTCAGGGTATCCGTTACGTTCCATGATCAGCAACAGGGACTCGTCGTAGGTGCCTTCATTTTCCTGCATGGCGGTTGCCGCACGGGGCCCTACCTGGTCCCATATTTCTTTCCAGACATTACTGGCAGGCATACCCAGTACCTGGGGGTGTTTTCCTCCCAGAATGCTTCTGTATGCGTCGTTGTATAGATTGATCAGATCAGGCCCCCACCAGACAAACATGGGTTGCCGCGAAGTGAGAATAATGCGTACGCAGGTTTTCAAACTTTGAGGCCAGGTGTCAACGGGGCCCAACGGTGTTTCAGACCAGTCCCTGGAGCGTATAAGTTCCCCCATCTCGCCACCGCCGGTAAGAAATTCAGGGATTACAGTCTTCGTTAGTTCCATAAATAAGCTGAATCAACATTATTCCTTTCTCAAAACTTGCTCCAATCTTTTTGTGAGTATAGAGATGCTTGGCGGCTTCACAATATAGTCTGAAGCCCCCAGGAGCTTTGTTTCAGTAATGTCCTTCTGCTCTGTGGAAGTGGAGTAAATGATAACAGGGATATTATTCAAATGTGGGATTTTCTTTATCTCTTTAAGGCATTCCCTGCCGTTCATACGCACCATATTGAGATCGAGGAAAATAAAATGTGGAGTAAATCCCCGATCCTTACGCAATTTATTAAGCGCATCCACGCCATCATTGGCTGTAATGCAGGCTATATCCTCATCTATGGCATTCAGCGCCAGAGAAAAAATTTCCTGGTCGTCATGATCATCATCAATCAGAAAGCAAATGATCTTCTCCTGCATACTGTGTCAAAACTTACCCAATATACATTAATTTCACTACTCATCTGTTTATAGATCAATAAAAAAACCCGGAACGCAGGGCTCCGGGTTCATTTGATATAATTGCACCAAGTAAATAAAGCGTAAAGGACTATGCTCCCTGCTCAGGTTTAGCTTCAGAAGGCGCTGGGGCAGGACGAGGTTCTCTCGCTTGCTGTATACGGTCTTCTTTTTGCTCTTTGGTATCCATCTTCTTTTTCGCACTCTTAGGAGCGAAAATGGCGATCATACGTTTGCCTTCCATGGTCGGCATTCCTTCGAGGGCGCCTACTTCTGCCAGCCTTTCAGCAAACTTCAGCAGGATCAACTCACCACGTTCTTTAAACATGATAGCACGGCCCTTGAACTGTACATATGTTTTTACTTTATTACCGTCTTTGAGGAATTTCTCAGCGTGTTTCGCCTTGAAGTCAAAGTCGTGATCGTCCGTATTTGGCGTAAACCGGATTTCCTTTACCTCGCTCTTATGAGCTTTGGCCTTCATCTCTTTCTCCTTCTTCTTCTTCTCGTAAAGGAATTTATTATAATCGATGATACGGCATACCGGCGGTACAGCATTTGGGGAAATTTCTACGAGATCCAGTCCCTGTTCTTCTGCCATACGCAGGGCCTCTTCCGTTCGGTATACCCCGACTTCTATATTTTCACCTACCAATCGTACTTCAGGTACACGTATCATTCTGTTCGTACGGTGTTCCTGCTGTTGTTCTCTTCTAAAATTGGGGTTTCTACCCCTGTTGTTACTGTTGTTGTTAAAACTTGGTCTGGGTCCTTGTGGCATTAAAAAAAATAAAGTTACAAATTAATAATTGTCAGTAGTCGTCCATAGTCCATGAACAAAGTCTTAATGATTTATCTTCCGTCGGGAGGATTGCATCTGCAGACGTGCATCTGTCGTCTATGGACTATAAAAGCAATTAACGTACCCGAAAATACAAAAGTTCAATTAGTTAAAAATATATTTTATGACCTTTTGTAGAGAAAAGACTTATTCGAATGGTTTCCTGCTGACTACTTCCTCTTTTACCAGCGCCATGAACTGTTCGAGGTCCATTGCACCGAGGTCGCCTTTAGCTTGTCTGCGTACCGCAACTTTGCCTTCAGCAGTTTCCTTCTCACCTAATACGAGCATATAAGGAATTTTTGCAAGTTCAGTTTCCCTGATCTTTTTCCCTATTTTCTCGTTGCGGTCGTCTATTTCTGCGCGAATTTCCGCATTTTTTAGCAATTCTGCTACTTTTTCTGCATATGCCTGGTTCTTGTCACTGATAGGCAGGATCTTCACCTGGGTAGGTGTGAGCCACAGCGGGAATTTACCGGCACAATGCTCTATCAGT
Organism: Chitinophaga filiformis; assembly: GCF_021646545.1. Classification (GTDB taxonomy): domain Bacteria; phylum Bacteroidota; class Bacteroidia; order Chitinophagales; family Chitinophagaceae; genus Chitinophaga; species Chitinophaga filiformis_A. The sequence goes on from NZ_JAKIRP010000028.1 coordinate 25,950, forward strand.
ACCGCGATGAAACGTTCCAGTGAGCCAAATGGCGCACGGTGGATCATTACCGGGCGGTGCTTCTGGTTGTCAGCCCCTACATACTCCAGTTCAAAACGCTCTGGCAGGTTGTAGTCCACCTGGATGGTACCCAGCTGCCATTTACGTCCCAGTGCATCTTTTACCATGAAGTCGAGCTTCGGACCATAGAAGGCAGCTTCCCCATATTCCACTACCGTTTTCAGGCCTTTTTCGGCAGCCGACTCGATAATAGCCTGTTCAGCCAGGTTCCAGTTTTCGTCAGTTCCGATGTATTTTGACCTGTCTTCCTGGTCGCGCAGGGAGATCTGGGCCGTATAATCCGTAAAATTCAGGCTGTTGAATACGTATAACACCAGGTCGATTACTTTGATGAACTCTGCCTTCACCTGGTCAGGGCGGCAGAAAAGGTGTGCATCATCCTGAGTAAAGCCTCGTACACGGGTCAGACCATGCAATTCACCATGCTGTTCGTAGCGGTATACGGTACCGAATTCCGCAAAACGCACCGGCAGGTCTTTATAGCTCTTCGGGCTGGATTTATAGATCTCACAGTGGTGCGGACAGTTCATCGGTTTCAGCATGAACTCCTCGCCTTCTTCCGGCGTATGGATAGCCTGGAAACTGTCTTTACCGTACTTCTCATAGTGACCGGAGGTAACATACAGGTTCTTGTTACCGATATGTGGTGTTACAACCGGCATATAACCGCTTTCGATCTGTGCTTTCTGCAGGAAACTTTGCAAGCGTTCACGCAGCATGGCCCCTTTTGGCAGCCACAAAGGCAAGCCAAGGCCTACCTTTTCAGAGAAGGTGAACAGCTCCAGTTCTTTACCCAGCTTACGGTGGTCACGTTTTTTTGCTTCCTCTACCAGGTGCAGGTAATCGTCCAGCTCTTTCTGGGTAGGGAAAGTGATACCGTAAATGCGGGTCAGCATCTTGTTCTTCTCATTACCACGCCAGTAAGCGCCGGCAATGTTGGTCAGCTTGATAGCCTTTATAAACCCTGTACTTGGGATGTGAGGCCCGCGACAAAGGTCTGTAAAGTTACCCTGTGTATAGAAAGTGATGGTACCATCCTGCAGGTCCCTGATCAGTTCCAGCTTGTACTCATCGTTCTTTTCAGTGAAATATTTTTCTGCTTCTGCCTTGCTTACCTCACGGCGTTCGTAAGTGCTGTTCTTTTTAGCCAGTTCAGCCATCTTATCGCCGATCTTCTGCAGATCTTCGTCGGAAATGCTGCGTCCTCCCAGGTCAATATCGTAATAGAACCCGTTTTCGATAGCGGGTCCGATACCAAATTTCACCCCGGGATACAGTGCTTCCAGCGCTTCTGCCATGAGGTGGGCGGAAGAGTGCCACATGGTAGCCTTACCATCGGTATCTGTCCACGTCAGTAACTGCAGCGTGCCATCCGTTGTAATTGGCAGGGACGCATCCGTCACCTGACCATTGAATTTTGCGGCCAAAACTTTACGTGCCAATCCCTCGCTGATGGATTTGGCAACATCCATTGCAGTTACTCCTGCTTCATACTGACGAACTGCGCCATCCGGTAATGTAATGTTGATCATACGATTTGAGCTGTTAACCTACAGCTATTTTGCTGCGTTGCTTTTATATTGATTTTAAATAGCCTATAAAATCGGCTTGCGAAGTTAAGAAAAATGACGGCATTTTTGTATATCAAATGTAATGGCCCTCACTGCATTCTTACCTCAGGTGGCTTTCTTAATAGCGCAAACTGTCTGTAACCTCCACACAGCCCAACATTCCGTTACCAAAGTAAGGATTCTGCAGCTTGCTGCTCCGGCTCATCCAGTACGCGCCCCGGTCGTTGAATGCCATCGGGCAGTATTGCCGGTAGATGGTCTTTCCCTTCAGTCCTGTCGTCTGGATAATATCGTACAACATATCAGACACCGCCTCAAAACCAGCCCTTTTCGCTTCCAGGTCCTTTTCGCCCAGCAATCCCGTCAGCTCCGCACTGATGCTGCCGGTAGCAGTACGGATCGCCCCCAGTCTGGCCGAATCCATCTGGAGCATACCCAGTGGCAGGCTGTCGACATGTTGCCGCAGAACGGCCGCCCACTTGTCAGTATAGGTAATATTGCCCTGTGAAAGGCCATCGGTCAGGTCATAATAAGCATCCATCGTTGTTTGCAGGGAATCATAGAATTGAGCAGCATAGGGAGCTTTCAGCGGACCACTATCCGCCTGCGTAGCTGCGGGTTGTTTAGCGGCTTCATTACAGGCAAAGAATGCGGTGATAACCAGAATTATAGCTGACCTCATGTTTTATTTTGCTTTTGCGTCCAAAGATAATCGAAACAGTCGATAGAACTACTCACCAGGCCTATGGACTCTCCTCTAAAAGCACTACCTTTGCACCTTCAATTTTATTTAGCAATGCTAATCGCACTACAGGATATAACTTTTGAGTTTGGCGCAAGGGCCATCGTTGAAAACGCTTCATGGCATATTGTACCGGGCGACCGTGTGGGTCTGATCGGATTGAACGGTACCGGTAAATCTACCATTTTACGCGTTATCAATGGTGAATACACTGTTTCGAAAGGAAGTGTCAACAAGATCAAAAACCTCTCTCTCGGATTCTTCAACCAGGACCTCCTCAGCTTTGAATCTGATGAATCTATCCTGAATGTGGGCATGACCGCCTTTGAGCAGGCCCTCAAACTGGAAAAAGAACTGGAGCGCATTACTAAAGAACTGGAAACCAACGAGGAAGAAGCCTTACTGATGGAGTATGCAGACAAACTTCATGAGTTTGAGGTACTTGACGGTTACAATATGCGGCATAAGACCGCCCAGGTACTGGAAGGTCTCGGCTTCTCCACTGCCGACCTGGAACGTCCTTACAGCCAGTTCTCCGGAGGCTGGCGTATGCGTGTACTCCTGGCTAAACTGATCCTGCAGCAGCCGGATGTGCTCATGCTCGATGAACCGACCAACCACCTTGACCTCCCTTCCATCGAATGGCTGGAGAAATATCTTCAGAGCTACAGCGGCGCTGTGATCATCGTATCGCACGACCGTTATTTCCTGGACAGGATGGTCAACAAAATAGTAGAACTCTATCAGCAACAGTTACACCACTACGCGGGTAACTACGAAGACTACGAAGTCGAAAAGGAACTGCGCCGTGAAATGCAGCAGAGTGCTTATGAAAATCAGCAGGACTATATCCGCCAGCAGGAACGCTTCATAGAGCGTTTTAAGGCTAAAGCCTCCAAAGCTGCCCAGGCACAGAGTATTGCCAAACGCCTCGACAAACTCGAAAGAGTGGAACAGGTAGATAGCGGTCCTTCCAAGATCCGTATCAACTTCACGCCCGACAGAATACCAGGTAAGATCATCACTACCCTGAACAATGTCACCAAACGTTTCGGTAAACTCACCATCCTCGAAGGCGCCAGCGCTGAGATCAACCGCGGCGATAAAATAGCCCTGATCGGTGCGAACGGTAAAGGTAAATCCACCCTCCTCCGTGTGATTGCAGGTACAGAACCTATGGAAGGTGAACGTATCGGCGGACATAACGTCGTGCCCAGCTTCTATGCTCAGCACCAGCTGGAAAGCCTGGACCTGAACAGCGAGATCCTGGATGAATTAAAAAACTTTGGCAGCGGCCGTACGGAAGTAGAACTCCGCGCCCTCCTGGGTTGTTTCCTCTTTACAGGAGATGATGTTTACAAGAAGATCAAGATCCTGTCCGGAGGTGAAAAAGCACGTGTCGCACTGGCAAAAACCATTATCAGCCAGGCCAACTTCCTTCTCCTGGATGAGCCGACGAACCACCTGGATATGAACTCCGTACAGATGCTGATTGACGCATTGGCACAATACGACGGTACTTACGTACTGGTATCGCACGACCGTTACTTTGTAAGTCAGACCGCCAACAAGATCTGGGAGATCGTAGACGGCAAGATCAAGGAATTCAAAGGCACCTATGCGGAATGGGAAGAGTATAAAAAGCGTCAGGCTGAAAACGCCAAACAACTCGCCTCCGCCGACAAGAACACCAACGAGTCAAAAAAAAAAGAAGTAAAGAACGAGCGGCCGAATAATAATAACGCCAACAACAACAGCGGCAATAATAACAATAAGAACAACAGTAACAATAACAGCAATAACAACAGCAACAGCCAGCCGAAGAACGCTCCCATAGACAAGGAAAAGCAGAAAGAGCTGCAGAAACACAAGCGTCAGTTCCAGCAACTGGAAGAACAACTGGCCCGTCTTAATGAAAAGAAGGCGTCCCTGGAAACTTCCATGAACGACCCTCAGACCTATTCAGATAAAAAGCGCTTCCAGCAACTGGAATCTGAATACGCCCAACTGGGTAAAGAACTGAAGCAGGTGAACGAGGATTATGAGAAAGCGTTCGAGAAACTGATGGAGCTCGAGGGTTGATATCGGGTGTCGGTGGTGTTCCATCCACATTCCGGTGTTCGTGTTCGTTGTCGTCATCGTCGTCCCGGGGTTGAAACCCCGCGCTACAAACACACGGCACCTACGGAGCCGATCGGTGCGAATGATGACGTTGGTGTTGTTCCATCCGCATTCCGGTGTTCGTGTTCGTTGGCGTCATCGCCCCGGGGTTGAAACCCCGCGCTACAAACACACAGCACCTACGGAGCCGATCGGTGCGAATGATGACGTTGGTGTTGTTCCATCCGCATTCCCAGATTCGTGTTCGTTGTCGTCGTCGCCCCGGGGTTGAAACCCCGCGCTACAAACACACGGCACCTACGGAGCCGATCGATGCGAATGATGACGTTGGTGTGGGTGCTGTTGGACGCTCAACTATCAGGTGGAGGCTTGAAGGGAGGAGGTTTCAGGTGGAGACCCAAGGGCCTTATCCCTTGGAGAGTGCCGACACGCCTGACAGGGGTTCAATAAATATCCCAAAGCCAAACACGCTTGAAAAAGCTATATAGCAAGACTCGCAAAGGGATACAGCCCGGGGTCCCACCTGAAACCGCAGCAAAACACAGCCAACCGCAACAAACACAGCAACGGGGCAAAACGCAAGCAGGCAAACCGGCGCTAGACAACAACTGCCTGAAATAGAACAACGCAATATATCGGCAGAACTCGTATCTTCAACACAGCGAACTAACTGGATAACATATGCAACGCATACTCGTAGTAGAAGACGAAATCAAAGTAGCTAATACCGTGAAAAAGGGATTAGAAGAGAACGGCTTTGAGGTCGATGTTGCCTATGACGGCAGAATGGGCAAAAGCCTCGGCGCCAGCAATAACTATGACCTGGTGATCCTGGACCTGAACCTGCCCCATGCCAACGGCTATGAAGTATGTGAAGTGATCCGCAGGAAAAATAACGCCATTCCGATCATCATGCTCACCGCCCTGGGCGGCATGGACGACAAAATGCAGGCCTTTGAGCTGGGAGCAGATGACTACCTGGTCAAACCCTTCGACTTCAGAGAACTCATGGCCCGTATCAGGGTATTCCTGAAACGGGCAGGTTCCGAAGTACAGGAAAATACACAATATAAGATCGTGATCGGCGACCTCGAAATAGACCGGGAGAAAAAAGAAGTAACCAGGGCCGGTAAAAAGATCGCCCTGACCGCTAAGGAATACCAGCTGCTGGAATTCCTCGCCCTGCACAAAGGGAAAGTGATCTCTAAACTGGTGATTGCCGAAAAGGTATGGGATATCGACTTTGATACCGGTACCAACGTGATAGAAGTATATATGAACTTCCTCAGGAAGAAGATCGACAAAGACTTTGATAATAAGCTGCTCCATACAAAAACAGGAATGGGATACTACCTTGCCGAAGAGTGAAGATCAAATATAAAATAGCGCTCTCCTATTCTATTTCAGCATTCGTATTGCTGAATACTTTTGCCATCCTGGCTTACTATTTCTCTGCACAATCCCGTAAAGCGGAATACCTGGAACGCCTGGAATACCGTGCCCGCTCTATCGCCAATGTGATCATTGAAGATGATCGTGTAAAGGTAGACCTGCTGCGGAAACTGGATAAAACCACTTTCCAGGACTTATACAAAGAAACGATCCTCGTTTACAACCCTGCTTACGACCTGCTTTACTCCAATATAAAAGATACTGCTATTCGTACCTCCCGTCACCTGCTAGACTATATCAAAAAGAACGGTGAGTATAGTCATGAGCGTGATAATGGTGAACTGGTAGGCGTATATTATACAGAAGGTAAGGTGTCTGTGATCGTACTGGTCACATCGTTCGATAAATACGGCTTCCAGAACCTGCAGAACCTCCGGCAGATCCTGCTCATTGAGATGATAGTAGCAGTCATACTGCTGGTGGTGGTCGGTTATTTCTTTGCAAGAAGAATGGTGCGCCCCATCGATAACCTGGTCACGCAGGTACAGACCATCAACGCCAACAATCTTCAGGGAACCACGGTACATGCCAAAGGAAGGGATGAAATAGCCCAGCTGGGCGCCAATTTCAATACCATGCTGAAACGCCTGAGCAATAGCTTTGACCTGCAGAAGAGTTTCGTCAGCAACGCCTCGCACGAACTGAGAACTCCGCTGGCATCTATCATCAGCCAGTTGCAGGTAGCATTGTCGAAGGAAAGAAGCAAGGAAGTATACCAGGATATCCTGGCATCGGTACTGGAAGATGCACAGCACCTGTCAGACCTGAGCAACGGACTCTTACAGCTGGCACAATCCGGGTTGGATGAACAGCAGTTTGTCTTTACAGAAGTCAGGATAGATGAACTATTGCTGGATATGGGCAACCTGATCAAACTGAAACATGCACCCGCCGCCCCCGGCACAGAAGCGTATAAAACGCCCCGGGTAGATATCCGCTTCCTTAAAGTACCTGAGCTGGATACAGAACTGATCTGCGAAGGCAATGAAAGTCTTCTGAAAGTACTCTTCCTGAACCTGCTGGATAATGCACTGAAATTCTCGTCAGACAATACCGTTTACGTCACCATTGACTTCACGCCGACCAATATACACGTACAGGTGAAAGATACAGGTATCGGCATTGCCACTGAAGATCTGGAGAAGATCTTCGAACCTTTCTACAGGGGCACCAACTCTCACCAGGTACGCGGTCATGGGCTGGGACTTTCCATCTGCAAAAGGATTGTGCTGCTGCATAAGGGACAGATCTCTGTCGAATCTGTAGAAGGACAGGGAACTACCTTTACCATTATCTTACCTCACAGGCATCAATAAGATATTCATCCCCACCACATTTTAATCTCTTTTTAATTGTCTTTAAAGCCCTCTTTAAGTAGGATTGCGGAGCTTTGCCTTAATTCTGAGATACGACATGAAATGCATTTCCTTCATCCTCCTCTTATTTGTTGCCAGCCTATGCCTGACTGCATGTAAGCACCCGGAGATAGATGGAGGAGCCCAAAAGAAGACGTTCGTGCTGAGTGATACCATGTTGAAAACGATCAGAATAGATACCGCCAGTCTGAAACCCGTGCCAAAGGAGTTACAGCTACCGGGTAAGGTAGTCCGCAATAACCGGAGTACCCGCAAAACAGATGTACTGATAGATGTTGCAAAGGCTGATCTGAAGAATGTACAAGAAGGTAATGAAGCAGAGATTATTACAGCAGGCCTTCCCGAAAAAGTGTTTTATGGAAAAGTGGAGACGGTCTATCCTGCAAAAGATTCATCAGATGGGCGCCTGGACATACTGCTGGCCACCCGGGAGGCATGGCTGAAGCCTGAGATGAAAGCGTCAGTCATCGTTCACTGCAGCGCAGGCGATGATATGGTGGCCATCCCCGAAACGGCTGTCATAGCCGACCATAGCAAGAATTTCGTACTTGTGTTTAAAGATAAATATAATATCCAGGTGAGGGAAGTACAAACGTATACTACTACCGGTGATATTATTTACATCCTCAGAGGATTGAATGTGGGAGAAAACGTCATATCTGCACATCAGCAACAGATATACGAAGCATTGAGTGACAATTAACGCTGATCAACAAGGTTTTAGTTCGCATATAGGTTGATAGAATGGACATGCTACGCGCAGCTCTTACAGGTGTTATCATTTGTTTGAACTGTTCTACATGCTCAATTACTCCGCCCCGCCGCAGAAGAAACAACGCGGGGCGGTTTTTTTTTGCGCGAAGGTTTCACCCCATGGGAATTGCAATAAATTATGATAAATGCTTTCAACAACACGACAATCGTCCGCCTAGTTGGCGCGACCGATCGATGCGAATGAATCCGTTATGCCACCCGGGGTGGAAAACCCCGGGCTACAAAGACCAAGGCTCCTAACGGAGCCTATCGAAGCGAATGATCATGTCATGTGGTTAAATGTGGTAGTCTTACTTTTCTCCCAACCTGGGCCTCAATCTTTGTTTGGATTTGTTGAAGAACATTGTTCCCTTATCTACTCCTTTGCGCAGCTCTTCCTGTTCTTCGGGAGACATTTGTACCACCGTATGGCACTCATCACTGCAGGTACCTTGATACTTAGTGGCACATTCATCGCACTGGATGAATAAGAGGTGACAACCGTCATTCTTACAGTTGGTATGGGTGTCACAGGGTTTACCGCACTGATGACATTGCGCAATCACTTCATCTGTGATACGCTCTCCCAGCCTGTCGTCAAAGACGAAGTTCTTGCCTTTGAACTTGAGAGGAAGTCCCTGGGCCTTTGCCTTGTTGGTATATTCAATGATACCGCCTTCCAGGTGGAATACATTTTTGAACCCGTTGTGCAGCATATATGCGGATGCTTTTTCACAACGGATACCACCGGTGCAGTACATCACGATGTTCTTGTCTTTCTGGTCTTTTAGCATATCAACCGCCATGGGCAGCTGTTCGCGGAAAGTGTCAGAAGGCACTTCTATAGCGTTCTCAAAATGTCCTACTTCATACTCATAGTGATTGCGCATGTCCACCACAATTGTATCAGGATCGTCAGTCAGCTCGTTGAAGCTCCTGGCGTCCAGGTACTTACCTTTTGTGGACATATCGAAAGAAGGGTCCTCGATACCGTCTGCCACGATCTTATCGCGCACTTTGATCTTCAGCACCCAAAAGGATTTACCATCATCGTCTACAGCGATGTTCAGGCGGATGCCGTTGAGAAAAGAATAAGAATAAAGCGTGTCCCTGAAAGCCTCAAAATTGTGTTCGGGAATGCTGACCTGTGCGTTGATACCTTCGTGGGCTACATAGATGCGGCCGAATACACCCAGGGCAAAAAGCCGCTGGTATAATTCGTCACGGAAAGCGTTGGGATCTTCGATCTTTGCGTACTGGTAGAAAGATGTAGTGACGCGCCGGAATGTCTCGGCTGCCAGCCGTACTTTGAGTTCGGCGGCAGATACTCTGTTGTGTAATGCCATTTTGCGTAAAGAAATTTTAAGAACACTTGCCTTGTGAGCAAAATTTCAGTTATCGCCTTACCAGCATTGAGTTTTAATAGACAGATCAGAAAAGTCTGACCAAAAGTCTGTCTAAACCTCTAAAACTGGCTCGGCGCCGCAAAGTTAAGAAAATTCTCAGAGTTCTCCCTGCCAGGTCTCCGTTTCCCTGGACCATTCGTACAGGATCGCTGTCAGATAGTAAGCGGTAGCACTGATAATCAGCACATAACCGGCAAACCCTACAGTGAGGTATTCAGGCAGACCGTTCCAGTCATTCACTTGTGCCACATAGGCCAGGGTTGCCATCAAAATACCAAGAATAAAGGCAATCATTGCAATTCTTTTCATGAGGGATAATTGAGTTAGAGAATTCACATGAAAATGTTATACGATACACAGGTAAACTGGCTTAAAATATGTTTACACTTACTACAACGTGAAACACCGGGAAATTGTTCAGTTAACTTTGAACATATCCCATCATTTATAACTATTTGATTATTATCGTATATAAAATAATAGTAAGACTTGGCATCCTTTTTGAAATTAAGGTATCGGACAAGCAAAAAACAGATTAACCCAAAAATGTGAATTTATGAGTACAGTTCTTCTCTACATCCTTTATTTTATAGTCGGTTTATGGATTTACCGCCTACTTGCTTACTTCTACGATCGGGATCCCAAAGAAAGTTATAAAGCAAGAAAGGAAAGATTTTAGGCAAGCAGGGGAAAGTCAAAACGGCTTTCCCTTTTTTTTGCACTATTCTTCCTGTTGTGGTCTTACCAGGCCGCCGAACAATCCACCGAAACCGACCCTTACACCGATCCGGGTATCGTCTTTACTCTGATATCCTGCAATTACATCAACGCGGATCACTTTCAGAATATTTTCCAGTCCCGCAAAAACTTCTACATAATTGTTATCACGATTAATATAGAAAGCATTTGACCCTGCCACCAGGTTCCATTTCAACCGGTTGAATAAAGGTATCTTATTGGTCAGCAAGCCGTTAAAGTGATGCTCTACATTTGCCGTTCCATACAGGGAGGCGGTGTTACTGTATCTGTAATAGGGCGCCAGCTGGAAGCTGTTCAGGTAATTGATATTATAAAAAGTCTGGTTGCCGTTGAAATGCTGGAAATCGGGGATGTCCACATGTTGACTATTGAGGAATCCGCCCGCCCCAAAACGGTACTGAAATTCCCCGAAAAGTTTCAGGTTAACGTTGTCCCGCATCTCAAAATTCCATTTGTCGAAATTAGCGTCGCTGCCCGCAATATCGGGAATCCCCTTACTGTACCCTACACGAAATACCGGGTATTTTGAACCGATGGCCACCTTCCGGTCCGGCAGCTCAATAAACCGTTGTCCGGGTTGGAAAGAAAACGCCAGGTTCAGTACCAGGGCCTGATTCCTGTTAAAAGGAATGGCTGCCAGCTCGTAAGGGTGATTGGGCAGGAAATGTTTGCTGCTGTCTTTCCGGAAACTGTAGTCCGTCGTATTCACCAGCGGGATCCTGTCTTCGTAAGAGACGCCCGCCGTAATAGTGGCACTGCTCTCAAACCGGCGCCTGAAACGCAGTTCCCCGAACCAGTTCTCATACAGCTTCATATAGTTTTCCTTGAACAGCAGGGTGTAAAAGATGTTTGCGGCCGGCGAAATAGGGTTGTCGCGGTTGAACTGGGAGATGCGTTTCCCTCCTCCTATCGTCCAGGTATTGTCTCCATACCGTCCTGCCAGTTTTGCCTCCTTTTGCCATGACAGGTATGTATATGCATTCAAATGGGTATTACTAAAGCCATATCTTATGCGGGGAGTGATCTTCAGTGCCTGTTTTCCCGGCAGATCAAATGTCAACCTGGGTTCAAGGTTGACGGATATGCCTTCTACGGTATTATATTCAAGCTGTGTCAGTAAGGACTTGATTTCCAGTGTATGATAGTAAATACCGGTATCCCGCTTGAAGTAGAACTTATGTTCCACTCCCCCCATACTATACAACAGTTTCAGCGGATTAACCGGTTTCTGCCTGCTGCGCAAAGTGTCCAGCCGCCAGGCAGATCGTGCACTGTCTCTCCTGTCACGTGCTATACTGTCTTTTTTGCGGAAATCTGACACTTCTTCCGGTTCCAATGGTACCGGGCGCACACTATCCCAATAGGCCAGTTGCTTCCTGTCAAAAGCGGTATCATAGCGCATGATGGTCCGGTCGAAATATTTTTTCCGGAAATTGGGTGTGAGATTGTAATTGGAATAAATGTTCACAAAGCTACCCACTACGTCGAAACCAAACTGCTTGATCGTTACATTGATGACCTGGTCTTTTGTACGCCATACGTCAGCATTTACAGGAACATGTATCTGGGTGATATGCAATGTATCCATGATCTCCAGCTGATATTCCTGTGTCACCATCATATCGACACTGTGAATGCGCCAGTCATCATTCGTGATAAAAATATAACCGGAGAACAGGGGTTCATATTTACGCCGGGGGATCACCCTGATCTTATTCACTGTTTTGCCATCATCCTGGAAGACCCCTTCCAGCCTGTATTTGTAATAGAACAATGCATTTTCGGCAATGGGTGATATGAAACCCCGTTTATTGAACTGGGAGACCATGGCGGTCACGTTGTTCTCATAGAAATCAATGAACGCCGGAAAACTAAAGCCAAAACCGCCCCCACTCTGACGGGCCGACAATACTTCTATCTTCACATCATCGGGCCTTTTGACCGCTACTTTGGTGACCGACTCCGAGAGGAACACAACGCCCTGTTTGGTGGAATCGAGTCCCATTTCATCCAGGTCATCCTTATCGATCTTCTGCCCGAGGAAACTATTGGGCATATCCCGCATCTTAAAGATACCTTTAATATAGTCGTTACAGGTATACTCCTTTACCTGGTCCAGATAGAAAGACCGTTTTTTAATCGCCTCACGGATAATGGCATAGGCAGGATCTTCTCCACCTGATTTTACAACTACTTCTTTGATCTGAAGACTGAGTGGAGCAAGCACGAAATCGATCTCCTGGTCGGCAGCTGTAACTGTTACCTGCTTTTCTTCCTTTTTATATCCCATATACTGGCAGACCAATATATGGGTCCCTGCCGGCACATCGAGATGGAACTGTCCGGCTGCATTAGTGGTAGTACCATTAGTGGTTCCCTTAATGAATACAGAAGCAAAAGGCAGCGCTTCCTTTTTTTCATTGGTCACTTTACCCCGTATGATACCTGCCTGGGTATGATATGCAATCAAAAGGAAAATAAAGGCTAGTAACGTTCTGGGCATATCGGATAATTATAGGTAATAAGTTTCCACCTCCTGTGGAGCATTCTACCGGATAAATATACTGTTTACGGGGAATACGCGGGTACGCCGCAGTGCTTTTATCTCAATTTTAACAGGTGGGTGATAAGGCTACCTGTGATTCAGGCAACCGCCTTTTTCTTATAACGAAGGTAACTGCCTGTCAGTCCGCCGAGACCAGCCACCAGGCCGCCAATGAATGCGCTGACCAGGCCGATCAGGATTGGGTTTCTTACTTTAACGATCAATTCACTCATTCTGTTGGCCAGGATATGGTCATTCTGGATGTCTTTGAAGAATGCCAATGCCAGCCATAACAGGAACACGGCGATAAAGCCGTTCAGGAAAGAGCGTAAGGGAGGTAATGGTATCAATACCGCTACCAGGAATGCCGCTACTGCCACGGTCCACCATGAAAAGAAATAACCACCCAGAAAGCTGAGCACAATAATGAGGATAAAACGAGGTACGGATTTCATATATGGGAAGATAAGAAATATTAGCGGATGATATTATCTGATACAAGGTCATATCTGCTTGGAGACCTTCTCTTCGGGTTATGCAGATCGGGTAACGAGGGAAATATATACCGGGAAGTACGAGCGATACTTCCCGGCTGCTATATCTTTATTTACTTTGTTCCAGTGCCTGCAGAATATCTTCCAGGATATCCTGCACATTTTCCAATCCAACGGAAATGCGGATCATTCCGGGTGTAATACCAACTTTCGCACGTTCAGCATCGGTCAGCTTCGCGTGTGTAGTGCTGGCAGGATGAGAAGCGATGCTTCTGCTGTCGCCCAGGTTGGCGGTGAGTGTCAGCATCTTCAGCGCATCGAGGAAGCGGGTACCGCTCTGCAGACCGCCTTTCAGTTCGAAGCATACAATACCACCGCCGCCGCTCATCTGTTTTTTGGCGATAGCATGCTGCGGATGACTTTCCAGCATGGGGTATTTCACCCAGCTGATATGCGGATTGCCTTCCAATCCCTTCGCCAGGGCCAGCGCGCTTTCTGAATGACGGGCCATACGGATGTGTAATGTTTCCAGGCTCTTGCTCAGCACCCATGCATTGAAGGGAGACATGGCAGGACCTGTGCTGCGGCAGAAGGCGTAGATCTCTTTGATCAGTTCCTTTTTGCCCACTACAACGCCTCCTAATACACGCCCCTGTCCGTCCATCCATTTGGTGGCAGAGTGGGTCACGATATGTGCGCCATCCGCGATAGGACGCTGCAATACCGGTGTGGCAAAGCAGTTGTCTACGTTGAGGATGATGTTATGTTTATTGGCGATATTGGCCAGCAGGCTCATATCTACTATTTCCAGGCCCGGATTGGAAGGTGTTTCCACGAAGATCATCTTTGTATTAGGCTTGATCAGCGCTTCAACGGTTTCGGGCTTATTGATATCGAAATAGCTGTATTCAATACCCCATTTAGGGAGGAATTTAGTGATAACGGTATGAGTAGATCCAAAGATAGAGCTGGCGGATATCAGGTGATCGCCTGCATTCATCAGCGCCATAAAACTGGCAAATACCGCACTCATACCAGAGGCAGTAGCGTATCCTGCTTCAGCACCTTCCAGGGCGCAGACTTTCTGTACAAATTCATCCACGTTCGGGTTACTGAAACGGGTGTAGATATTATTATCCGTCTCATCCGCGAAGGTGGCGCGCATTTCTTCCGCACTGTCGTACGTAAAACTGGAAGTCAGAAAAAGCGGCGTAGAGTGTTCCATCTGCCAGGTCCTTTCTGTCTGTATCCTTACGGCATTGGTCTCCGGCCGGTATTGGTTTTTCTCCATCGGTTTATGCTGCTATATTGATTGATAAGAATAATAAGCCGTTCAGGTCATGTTATACCTGTCCGGCATCTTTTATCAGGATCACGGTTACCCGTTCACTCTTGTTTCCCAGGTGAGGTCTCCGCCTGCCCTGCGCAGGGTTTCCGCAACGGAACAATATTTAGTCATAGACAGTTCCACAGCGCGGGCTGCTTTATCCGGATCAATATCGCCACTGAGATGAAATATCACGTGTACCTTTTCCCAGATGGAAGGCTCCTTGCCTTTTTCTCTTTCCCCGTCAATCTCTATACGGAAATCGGTCAGTTCCTGACGTTGTTTCTTCAGGATCATGGCCACGTCAATGGCAGAACAACCACCCAGTCCCATCAGGAGCATCTGCATAGGTCTGACACCATTGTTCTTTCCTCCGTTTTCCACGGAAGAATCCATTAAAACCTTATGTCCGTTCTGGTCAACTGCTTCCATGTTGAACGCATCATCTATTCTCTGTAGCGATATCTTCATTTGTAGCTAAATTATTTACCAAAGATACTTCTCCCGAAGGCAAATCCCAAATACCCCCTTATCTCAAGGTCATTATGCATTAAGCATTTTTTAACTTAGCTTTGCGCAAATTTTTCAGGGGCATTGACAGTACATAACTTCCATCATAAACAGCCATTTACCTTAGAATCCGGCGCCGTCCTGCCGGAATTGCATGTTGCATATCATACGTATGGTACGCTGAACAGTACAGGGAGCAATGTGGTGTGGATCTGTCATGCCCTGACGGCCAACTCTGACGTGATGGACTGGTGGAAGGGACTGATTGGGCCTGGTCAGGCGATTGATCCTGAGAAAGACTTTATTGTCTGCGCCAACATTCTGGGCTCCTGTTATGGCACCTCCGGACCGCTCTCCCACAATCCTGTTACCGGCAAGCCGTATTTCCATTCCTTCCCGAAGATAACGATACGGGATATGGTGAATGCGCATGTATTGCTCCGTCAGCACCTGGGTATACAGCAGGTAAAACTGCTGCTGGGTGGGTCTATGGGCGGTTACCAGGCCCTGGAATGGGCTTTGCTGGAACCGGCAGTGATCTCCCGTCTCGGCCTGCTGTGCACCGGCGCCTCCGAAAGCGCCTGGAGTATTGCCATTCATACGGCCCAGCGACTGGCCATCGAGGCCGACCACTCCTGGCAGGAAGACCATTATGCCGCCGGCGCCAAAGGTTTAAAAGCAGCCCGCGCGATCGGTATGCTCACCTACCGTAACTACCAGACCTTCGTACGTACACAGTCAGACCCTGACAATGAAAAGACTGATCATTTCAGGGCCTCTTCCTATATCGAATACCAGGGCGATAAACTGGTGAAGCGCTTCAATGCCCAGTCTTACTGGCTACTCTCCAAAGCGATGGACAGTCACAACATATCCCGCGGCCGCAATACCGACCTTGCAGGAGCGCTTGCCCTCATCTCCCAGCCCGCCCTGATCGTAGGCATCACGAGTGATATTCTTTGTCCGCCGGAAGAACAGCTGTTCCTCTCCCAACATATCCCGCAGGCCACCTATTATGAGATAGATTCTACCTACGGCCATGACGGGTTCCTCATTGAATTTGAAAAGATCAACGGGATATTGAAGAATTGGATGTGTTAAACCTGGGATTTCCGGTGGTGATACCAGGGCATGCTCTGGGATTGCATTCCGGGGTAAACCCGTTCATCCCGGGGTTTCATTCCGGCGTTAAACCATCATCATGGTGTTGAAACCCGTCTATCCCCGGGGTTTCATTCCGGCGTTAAACCATCATCATGGCGTTGAAACCCGTCTATCCCCGGGGTTGAAAACCCCGCGCTACAAACACTGCGGCTCCTAACGGAGCCTATCGGCGTTTTGTTTCCCCGGTTATTGCCTTTGGGGCTTGCACCGTGCTAATCATAATTGCTATTCGTCATTCCGCTTAGTGATACAGAAGCTGCCGGGCGTATGCCCCATTAACGAAATGGATATTTATCCGGACGCGCTGATAACGCGGATTTTTCTAAACAATGTTAAACTAACGCTGAGAGAGGGGTAAGAACGATTATGATTACATCACAAAGCCGTTTGTAAGATAGTGCTGCCGAAGTCGATCTGGTTTACTTTTATTTACTTGACATATAGTCAACCTAGCCTCATCCTCCCTTCATCTTCCGTTCCGGAACGGAAGATGAAGGGAGGATGAGCCTACCTTGACCGAATGTCGACGGAAGGTTAACCCCGGACTTTGGCCCCCCCGAAATGTATTAATTCAGGATTGGCTTTACATATTTGGTAAGAAGCGTAAGCTAAATTAAATTACTAATTATGAAAAAGAAAGCCATGGGCCGCCCAGCGGTGTATGAAGCGAGTTTTAAGGTAAGTATTGC
>NZ_JAKIRP010000029.1 GCF_021646545.1 Chitinophaga filiformis
GGATGATCGTAAAGAAAGCAGAAAACTCCGAATGGAGAGCTGCCCTGCAAGAGCTACGCTGGAAGCAAAAGGGTATCAGGGAGCGCTGAACGACATCTTGAAGGAAGGAAAGAAACAAGGAGACAGAGGAAAAAAAAGTAGAAGAAATGTTACTGGAAGAAATCCTAAGCAAGTCAAACATGGCATCGGCCTATGAGCGAGTGGTAGGCAACAAAGGAGCGAAAGGGATAGACGGAATAGAAGCGAAAGACTTCCTTAGTCAACTTCAACGCGAATGGGCACAGATTAAAACGAAGCTGGAAACAGGGAGCTACCAACCGAGTGCCGTAAGGCGGGTAACGATACCCAAGCCCAATGGCGGTGAACGCCACTTAGGGATACCCACGTACATGGACCGATTAATCCAACAAGCTATCGCCCAAGTATTGGTGAGGCTATATGAGCCCGCATTCTCAGAGACCAGTTACGGATTCCGCAGTGAAAAGAATGCGCATCAGGCAGCCTTAAAGGCAAAGGAATACATCAATGCAGGCTACAGCCATGTAGTAGACCTTGACTTGTCGCAGTTCTTTGACCGGGTAAACCATGACTACCTGATGAATGAGTTGAGCCGTCGAATAACGGACAAACGGGTCCTAAAGTTAATCCATAAGATACTGCGGAGCGAGATAGACGATGGTAAAACGCGTGTAGCCAGTAAACAAGGTGTTCCACAAGGGGGGCCGTTAAGTCCACTGTTGTCTAATATTATCCTTGATAAGCTAGACAAGGAACTGGAAAAACGAGGTCATCGTTATGTACGCTATGCTGACGACTGTAGTATTTATGTGAAGAGCAAACGTTCCGGCGACCGTGTAATGGAGAGTATAACCCAGTACATAGAAAAGGAACTAAAGCTCAAGGTAAACACAGAAAAGAGCAGCGTAACCCGTCCATGGAAGATGAAATTGCTTGGTTTTACATTTTATCACCGCAAAGGTGAAAAAGGCATCAATGTTCACGGTAAGAGCATAACCTCCTATAAGGACAAAATCCGTTCAATTACCTTGCGCAGTAAACCATATAGCATGTCAGCTCGATTGGATGAAATCCGGCAGCTAAACACTGGCTGGGGTCATTACTTTAAACTAAGCGAAGCCAAATGGGTGTTTAAAGAACTGGACAAGTGGGTTAGAAGTCGTTTGCGTCTATGCTATTGGCAACAATGGAAAAGGACCAGAACCCGTATAGCAGCGCTAATAAAACTAGGAATCCCTGCAGGTCAAGCTTACCAATGGGGTAACACCCGTAAAGGGAAATGGCGCAGCGTGCATAGTCCCATACTTACACGTGCATTGAGTAACAGCTACTTAAAGCAAGAAGGCTTTACCAGTCTGATGGACATAGTAAAGCCTTGCTGAAACTGTTTATGTTTAATGAACCGCCGTATGCCGAACGGCACGTACGGTGGTGTGAGAGGACAGTAGGGGAAGTAATCCCTTACTTCCTACTCGATTGTCCGGATATCAGAACCTGAATCCGAAAGTGACATATGGTAATACGCCTTCATCAGAACGGCCTACTACTGCTGAAAGTACAACGAGGTTAGCAGGCGTGAAATAAACGCCGCCGCCATAGCCATCATGCCATATGGCTGATTTCTGGTTGGGGAACCATACCCGGCCAACATCATTAAAGGCAAGCAGGCCCACACTGGCAGGGAAAAGGTAAGAACGGAAATCAAACAGTTTAACGCGCAGCTCCAGGTTGTTGTACACCGCTGCATTACCGGTGAAGCGGTAATTACGATATCCCCTGAGATTCTGCACACCACCAATGGCTGCTGCCTGGAAATATTCATAATCGCCCCAGATCTTATTCGCTCCGAAACGGGTTACCAGTACAACGCTGGTTGGTACATGGAAGTTGGTGTAAATGCTCAGATCTGTTTGTGCCTGCAGGTAATTGCGTTTCTCCTCATTCAGTCCCTGGCTGCCATACACAGAGGTATTCCAGCTGATACCTCTTGTTGGAACAAGGGCATTGTCGCGGGTGTCTATCCTTAATCCCAGGCGGAGACCAGCGTATGTCTTAGACCGGTAAACGGACAGCGAATCCAGTCCGTTGTGCGGGAAATCTGAGATAATACGGCCAACTGTTTCATCTTTATCAAGACTGTAGTAGGTGAAAGAAGGTCCATAATACAGCTCCACATTCCTTGACAGTTTAGTATTCAGTAAAGGTTCGACATTAAACAGCGAGAAACGTGTGCGGTAGTAGCGGATGGTCCTTGACTTATCAAAAACCGTTTCATTACCGAAACCGAAGAAGTTGATCGTATTGTTAGGGGCCTTTGCACTGGCTGTGATCGTAAGATCAGAATTACCGATCGCATCGGTGAATTCACCCAGGTAACGGAACTGCCATGCATTGGTACCCAGTGAGTGACCGGCCAGCACAGTATGTCTTGTGGCGAATGGGCGCTTACGGAAGCCCTGTGTAGTGTACTGGAAACCAGCGCCCAGTGACAGACCATCATCCGCGTTAAATGCTGCAGACGCCAGCGGCATCAGTTTGTTGTAATTCAAACGGAAGAAGGTACGTTCATACCTGATGATGTCCGGATTGGACGACAGGATACGTTTGTCATTGCCATGCATATCAAAACTGTCTTTCCTGTTGGCCAGTTCGTAAATGCGGATACGCTTACCTGCATGGCTGCCGGTACTATCCACATAAGTATCTGTATCCTTACCACCGATGATGCGCACTTTGATAGGGGAGCCGTTATCGCCTTTCACCACATATTTGTCTTCACCACCGAGGCCGAACAGTCTTACTTCACGGGTATCTTTAGGATCGAAAGTACGGTGATAGATCACCTGTTCCAGTTCGCCTTTTTTATTGATCTTGGTAACTGTTACATCCATCAATCCGCCTGCCAGACGTTCAACAGTGAACAGTTCATTTTTCTTACTACCGGTCACTTCCACGTTTTTAGAGAGGAAGCGGTACAATACGAGGGCTTCTTTCTCAAGTATATCCCGGCGGGCTCTCAGCGTGTTGTACGTACGCTCGCCTACTTCCGTTCTGATGCTGTCCGGGAAGCGGTTCACTGCAGCCCTGATGGCAGAATCGGTGATATGCTGCACGAAGTTCCTGGTAATGTCTTTCCACTGCTGTTCACTCAGCTCGTTCATGAAAGAACGGTCAAAAGGTTGTGCGGTAGGGTTCTGACCTTCTATATATCTGATCTTGGGACGGAAACCCTGAATATTGGGCAATGCCCAGCGCCTGGACGCCACACGTGGCAGGAAGCCTTCATTTACGAAGAATGCCTGGTCGCGGTCGCGGGGGATAGGAAAGTATTTTTGCGTCTTTGCCTTTTTGCCATTCTCTTCTGCCCATCTCCACTGGTCGTCGTGGCGGTCCCAGTCTGCTATCAGCAGGTCAAGCAGGCGTGCATTCAGTACTGCTGGCTGATTTACGGTATTGTCGTTATCTCCATGCAGCTGTTCCAGCACCTTGGGCGTATTCAGTGTTTTTCCCTTTACCTCTGGTTCTCTTTCTTCAAAGAGGTATACATCGTCGCCGAAGGTATTCTCATAAATGCCGAGGACCGTATCTTTAGGCAGGTATACGAAAGTTGGGTTTGTATGATGTACTCCTGCAGCATCCGCCAGTGGGATCACTGCCAGTGGGGCGTAAGGATTGGCAGCAGAGATCTGGTCCTGTACGACATCGCGGGCAACAGTTTCCCGTAAAGCCTCTGGTACAGCCTTTTCCGGATATTTCTTCAGGGAGCGGAGTACCCACTCTTTACCGTCTTTATCTTCAAGGCGCAGAGAGAGGGTCTGCATGCCACCTCCGCGTTTCACGATCTTCAATCCTCCCTTTTCCTTGTTCAGGTCTAAAACCGGGAAGCTGAGTGGAGTAGCCCATACATTGCGGTAATTCCTTCCCATCAGCCAGTAATGGAAACCTGACTTACCGGTATATTGTGAATCGGCCGGCATAACAACCGTAGCTGGCAGCTGGCTGGCAGAAGGACTGGCATTGGCGATAGTGCTGGAACGCACATCCTGCAGGCTGAATAGCTGTTGTGCGTATACCGGTGCATCTGTTTTATCGACAGTGTAGTATTTCACTTCCACACGACCGCTTTTTGATATTTCCAGTACGGTATAGCCGTTCTCATTGCTGGCAAAGAGCGACTTGCTACCTTTCTTCACCCTGTTTTCTTTCGCGCCAGAGCCACTTACGACATAGAAGTTCTGTTCGTCTTTGATGAGCTGAAGGGTATGGTCATGGCCTGAAACGAAGATGGCCGGCCCATGTGGTTTAATGGCTGCTTCCACTCCCCGGATCATTGATTGGTAGAGCGGATTGGGAATATCTTCCGGAGTACCGAATACACCGCGGGTGATGGGATAGATAGACCCGATCAGCGGTAAAGGAATGTACAGTCCTTTTTTCAGATCAGTGAAAGGGAAGATATGCTGTTTGATCGTATAGTAGCCACCATGTATGCCGTAGCTTCTGAAAGGGTGGTGTGCTGCGAAGATGATCAGTTTATTCCTGTTACGGCTAACGATATCGTTCAGTTCAGTAAGCACCTCTTCCCTTGTTTTAGTATCGCAGGCAGATTCTGAACCTGGTTTCTGATAAGGGAACAACCACCATTCTGTATCCATGATGATCAAAGTGGTGTTGTTGTCCAGGTGAACCTCTTCCGGACCGGGGCAGCCATCTTTAGGCAGGAAATTAACATTGGGCAGTTGTAAGGAGTCTACATACAGCTGCTGGTTGATCACTGTCTGCCATCCGTCTGGTTTGGAACGCTTCCAGTCATGGTTGCCGGGAATGAAGATGGCTTGCGCAGGAGTATTTCTCACCAGGTTTACCTGGTAGTCAAGTATTTGTCTGGCCTCATCATACCTGGACGAGCCGGCATCCGGCAGTCCGAGAGGGTATATATTGTCGCCCAGGAATAATACGGTGTTTCTTGCATCCTGTAGATTAATTCGTTGTTTCACTGCGTCTACGACCGGGTTACGCCCGTCTTTATGCAACTCTCCGGCGTCTCCTATGAGGATAACCCTGCGTGCCAGGCTATCGTCTGTCATCTGGGCCTGCGTGAGCAGTGGCAGGAAGAGGAGGGGTAAAATGTGTCTCGCTTTTGGTAAAATGCTAATCATCGTGATGAGTTCAATGGTACTTAAATTTCAGAATGCTGGCCTGTGATTCGTCTACTGCTTCGTTGGAAATGTACATATCGCCGTTTGCGGTGAAGGAGATGCCTTCCGGTTGCGGAAAGCGGCGATGCCGTAGATTATAAGCTTCCTGTACTTTACCGTCAAGGTCGGTGATAACGAGCAGGCGGTTGATAGCAGCTACAATATATAGCCGGTGTTCTATTGGATGAATGGCTGCAGCAGAGGGCCTGAAATGGCCTACATCCCCGCCTGTTAACCTGGCAATATCTGCTACATTGATACGGTAGGCAGGCTTAGGATCGTATTCCATCGTATTCAGCCGGAAACGGTAAGCGGTAGTAAAGCCTTCTCTTTTGTCTTCCTCACAATTCTTGCATACTGCCACCAGGCTACTGTCTCTTGCGTCGAAATAAAGGCTTTCGAATTCCCTTTTACCCGGAAGGGATAGTTTATAATGGGTGGCGTCTACTGTGTCGGTGAACATGCCATTGATATGATACAGGTGACCGTTGCTCTTCAGCACAAACCAGTCAGTACCGGTTGTGGCCAGATCTTCATAGTCGCCGCTTTTATCGAACTTGGAAGTAGGGTACGCCCTGTCTGCATTCACGTCTATGGAGTAGATCTTTCCCTCTTCGTCATTAATGGACAGGATGTGATGTTCATCGGGAGCCATGACGATGCCCGATATCTCCTGCATGGACTGTCTGACACGGTAACGGGTAGGCTCTGCAAGGTTATAACCTTTGGGAGAGCTATATTGTTTATCCTCGCGATTGAATGCATTGCAGGACAGAAACAGGAAAAAGAACGCAATATATCTTACTTGCATAGATGAGTAGTTAATATTCAATGCCAAAAGACAGCGAGCATCAGGCCCACTGTATCCGGCATTGCGTATTCGTGGAATAAAATTAACTTAAAAATGCAGTAACTTGCTGATCTCAGTTTCGCTTTTTTAACTAAGGCTTATGCAAACAGGATTAATCATAGAAGCAGCAGAATCATATGTTGCGAAGCAATACCAGGAACGTCCTCACCCTAACCTGGTGTATCATAATCTAGAACACACAAAGCTGGTAGTTGCAGCAGCACAGCAGATTGCAGCGCATTACCGGCTGGAGGACAACGAACTGCTCGTAGTATTGGTGGCTTGCTGGTTCCATGATCTGGGCTACCTGATGGGAGAAACGAAAATGCATGAGGAGAAAGGAGCGCAGATGGCCAGGGAGTTCTTAAATGTACAACAGATTCCTGAAAATGTACAACTGCAGATAGCAGGCTGTATTATGGCTACAAAAATGCCACAGAGCCCACAGAACCTGCTGGAAGAGATCGTATGTGATGCCGACTTGTTTCACCTCGGTACCAAAGACTTTAAAGAACGCTCCCGCCTATTGAGGCAGGAAATGGAACTAACGCTGGGACGGGAGATCCCAGGCGCTACCTGGAACGCAGGTTCTCTGCGCCTGCAGGAATCCCATCACTATTTTACAGCATACTGCAAGGCATTGCTGCAACAACAAAAAGAAGAAAACATCGTCAAGTTGAAAAGTAAACTGGAAAAACAGGAAGAAAAAGCCCATAAGAAAGAAAAAGCCGGTAAGAAAGATGCGCCGGAAACATCCATAGCAACAATTGTTGCTGATAATGGAGTGCCTTCTCCTATAAAGGAAGAAAAGATTAAAAAGGATAAGGACAAGAAAGACAAGGAACCCAAGCCGGGAAGAGGCGTGGAAACCATGTTCCGAACCACTTCTACCAACCATATCCGCCTCAGCTCTATGGCCGACAGTAAGGCGCACATCATGATCTCAGTGAACTCTATCATCATATCCGTTATATTGGGTGTGTTGTTCAGACGACTGGAAGATTATCCCAACCTGATCATTCCTGCCTTTATATTCCTGCTGACCGGGGTGCTGACCATCATCTTCTCCGTACTGGCTACCCGTCCTAATATCAATGTCGGCAGATTTACCAAGGCAGACATCGACAGTAAAAAGACCAACCTGCTCTTCTTCGGTAACTTCCATAGGATGTCACTGGAAGACTATACCTGGGGTATGACTGAAATGATGAAAGACAATGAATACGTATACGGCAGCATGATACAGGATATTTACCACCTCGGTGTTGTATTGGGCAAAAAGTATAAACAATTACGCATCGCCTACAACATCTTTATGTTTGGACTGATCATTTCCGTATTGGCGTTCCTGATAGCCGCCCTATTTTTTCCGGTGAAGAATTAAGCATGACTAACAACAAGACTATTTCTACGAATGTGCCGCTGTATGACCGTGACCTTAGCTGGTTGTCGTTCAACTACCGGGTACTATGCATGGCTAAAGATGAGGAAGTGCCGCTGTATGAAAGGATCAAATTCCTCTCTATCTTCTCTTCCAACTTAGATGAATTTTTCCGTGTGCGTATGCCGGCTGTGCTGGCGGTGAACAAGCTCTTACACCGTAATCCCGATGCTGCTGGAGAGGAGATCCTTTCTCAGGATACCCTGCCTGCCATACAGCAGGAGATTAACAGGCAGCTGGGAGAATTCGGACGTACATTAACAGGGCAGTTATTGCCTGCATTGCGTAGTTACAATATACACCTGTATTACAACGAACCTTTACACACCTTACATCTTGAGCACCTCCGGGAGTATTTCCTGACCAGGGTGCTGAGCTTCCTGCAGCCATTGTGGCTCAGGAAAAAGAAGCCGGAAGAGGTGTTCCTGGAGAATAACCAGCTGTACTTTGTTGTTGCACTCACGGAAGATACTACTCCTGATATGCTGCAATACGCATTGGTGAATATTCCCAGCGCTGTATTACCCCGCTTTATTGAATTGCCTGCACTGGAGAATGTGTATTACATTGCCATGCTGGATGATGTGATCAGGGAGAATGTAGGTTTCCTGTTCCCGGGATATACGGTGAACGGATGTTACAGCATCAAGATCACCCGCGACGCGGAAACTGACATGAATGAACTGGCCAGCGATATCCTTGAACAGGTCGAGACGATGATCCAGAAAAGGGAACTCGGCATCCCTACCCGCTTCCTGTTCGATGCTGCAATGCCATTGGCCCTGCGGAAACTGTTGTCAGTTTATTTTCATATCCTGCCGGAAGAAATGGTAGAAGGTGGCCGTTATCACAACCTGAAGGACCTGAATGATCTGCCCATGCCGGTAAGATCGCCGGCCTTCAGTTATCCGAAACAAGCTTCAGTACAGGTGCCTTCATTGGAGAAAGCTCCCCGTTTGCTGGAAGAAGTAGCCAAACGGGATATCCTGCTGCATGCTCCCTATCAACGGTACGATTACATTCTGCGTTTCTTTAATGAAGCCGCAGTAGATCCTAATGTACAGGAGATCTATATCACCCTGTACCGTATTGCTTCCAGCTCACAGATCGCGAATGCACTGATCAGTGCTGCACGCAATGGCAAGCAGGTGACGGTATTCGTGGAACTGAAAGCCCGCTTCGATGAAGCTAATAATATCCGTTGGGCCAAAAAGATGAAGGCCGCCGGAGTGAAGATCATATATAGCATACCCGGTCTGAAAGTGCATGCCAAGATCGCCCTGGTGAAACGCCGCCGTGGATACAAATGGGATTATGCGGGACTGATGGCTACGGGCAACTTCAATGAAACAACTGCGCGCTTCTATACAGATCATGTCATGATGACTGCCCATCCCGGTATCACACAGGAGCTGGAATTGCTGTTCCTGTACCTGCAGGCCAGGGAGCAACCGGTCAAATATAAGTTCCTTACTTTCCAGCATTTGCTGGTGGCACAGTTCAACATGATGGACCGCTTTAAGGAGCTGATCGGTCGTGAGATTGAAAATGCCCGTGCAGGCAAACCAGCAAAGATCACCATCAAACTGAATAACCTGCAGGAGAAGGAAATGATTGCCAGCCTGTATGCCGCCAGCCAGGAGGGGGTACAGATAGATCTGATAGCCCGCAGTATCTGTTGTCTTGTGCCGGAACAGCCGGAGAGTAGCAATATCAGGGTACGCAGGATTGTAGACCGTTACCTGGAACATGCGCGGGTCTTCATCTTCCATAACAATGGCAATGAGGAGGTTTATATGGGATCGGCAGACTGGATGAACCGCAACCTGCACAGGCGTATCGAGGTATGCTTCCCCGTGTATGATGCTCAGTTACAGCAGCAATTGAAAGAGATCATCCGGCTGCAACTGGCAGATAATACCAATGCGGTGAAACTGGATGCGGAAATACGTAATATTGACATCGTTCCGGAGGGAGGTGCTGCCCGTGTAAATGCCCAGCAGGCTATATACCAGTATATACAGTCATTATAGACAGATAAATTAACGTATGCAGAAATATTTATTACTACCCATTGTGGTAATGATGTGTGCTATAGTTACGGCACATGCACAGGAAAAACCCGCCCTGGACCTCCAGCATATCTATGATCCTGGTGCAGATGCAGCCGCTGATCTGCAGAAAGCAACACAGCAGGCGGCTGCGATGAATAAACATGTGCTGGTCCAGATCGGGGGAAACTGGTGCATCTGGTGCAAACGCCTTTATAAGTTTGTGCATGAAGATTCAACCCTGCACGCACTGCAGGAGAAAAACTATATAGTGTATCATCTGAATTACAGCAAGGAAAACAAGAACCTGCCACTGCTGAAGCAATTGGAATATCCGCAACGCTTTGGTTTTCCGGTGCTTGTTATCCTGGACGCCAAAGGGAACAGACTGCATACGCAGAATTCCGCTCTGCTGGAGTCTGCAGACACTTACGATAAAGAAAAGGTGGCCGATATGCTGAAGCAGTGGTCGCCGGATGCATTGAATTCTGCCCATTACACAAATCAATAAAGCCGTTATGGAGCACGCCACGTTTCATCCAGCTGTCCGGTCATTTCTCCGTTTCGCCGGGCACCCGCTTAAGTTCTCACTTTTTCTATTATGGAAGTTGCCCAGCGCATGGCTGGCGGGAGTAAGATTGAAACAGTTGGAGGACGGGCAATGCACGACGGTAGTTCCTTTCAGATGGTTGTCGCAGAATCCCTTCCGCTCCACCTATTTTGCCTGCCTCGCAATGGCAGCAGAGATGAGTACGGGATTGCTGTCCATGATGTATATACGCGCCGCCGCTCCTAAACGTGTGTCCATGCTGGTGACAGGTATGGAAGCTTCATTCGTGAAAAAGGCCACCGGTAAGACCTGGTTCACCTGCCATGACGGAGCTGCAATACAGGCCGCTATAGCACGTACCGCCGCTACGGGCGAGCCTGAAGTGCTTACAGTGCATAGTATCGGGAAAAGCGGCGATGGCACAGTAATTGCCTCTTTCGCCATTACCTGGTCGTTCAAGGGAAAACTATAGACAGGAATATACCATTACAGATCATTTCAAACACACCACATGAAAATTGCATTTCACGGAGCGGCACGTACAGTTACCGGGTCTAAACACCTTATTTCGTTAAAGAACGGCAAGAAGATACTGCTGGACTGCGGTATGTTCCAGGGAATGGGCAGGGAGACGGACGCGATGAATGAAGACTTCGGATTTGAGGCGGCGGAGGTTACCCACATGATCCTCTCACATGCACACATAGATCACTCAGGACTGATACCATTACTGGTAAAAAGAGGGTTTAAGGGAACTATTTATTGCACACCGGCCACTTTTGATCTGGTAGAGATCCTGCTGCTGGATTCTGCGAAGATCCAGGAAGACGATACAAAGTTTAAGAACAAGAAACTGAGAAAAGAGGGAAGGCCTGAAGTAGCGCCTCTATATACTGTGGATGATGCAAAGCGTAGTGTTGCTGCGTTGAAGAAGGTAAATTACAGGACCTGGTTCCGGATTGATGAGGATGTTGAAGTGTATTTCACAGACGCCGGGCATATTATAGGAAGTGCAGCGGTGCATGTACGCGCTACGGAAAATGGGAAGACTACACAGATCTCTTTCAGTGGAGACATTGGGCGATATAATGACGCGATATTACGATCCCCCGAAATCTTCCCCCAGGCAGATTACATCTTACTGGAATCTACCTACGGCAGCACCTTGCATGCGGAGGCTGCTCCCTCAGATGATCTGCTGATCAAATATATTCATGACACCTGTAAAGTAAAGAAAGGGAAACTGATCATCCCAGCCTTTAGTGTAGGCCGTACCCAGGAGCTGTTGTATGCCCTGAACAGGGCAGGGCTGGAGGGAAAGCTTCCCAAGGTGGACATCTTTGTGGATAGTCCCTTGTCGCTCGAGGCCACCGACGTTGTAAGGCATCATCCGGAAGTATTCAATAAGACCGTTGCCAAAATGCTGGAGATCGACGATGATCCTTTTGACTTCCCGGGGTTACACTATATCGAGACGGTAGATGAATCAAAAGCGCTGAACTTCCGGGAATCTCCCTGTGTGATCATTTCCGCTTCAGGAATGGCGGAGGCCGGCAGGGTGAAGCATCATATTGCCAACAATATCGGCGATAGCCGGAATACAATACTCATAGTTGGATATTGTGAGCCGCAGTCTTTGGGCGGCCGCCTGATGAGAGGGGCCAGGGAAGTTTCTATTTACGGCACCCGCTATGATGTGAGGGCGGAAGTAGGTGTGATCCGTTCCATGAGCGCGCATGGCGATTATGAAGACCTTAGCCAGTGGTTGTCCTGCCAGGACCCCAGGGTTGTAAAGAAGTTATTCCTGGTACACGGGGAGTATGAAGTACAGCAGGTATTCCGTAACTGGTTGACGAAGAAAGGTTTTTCGGATGTTGAGATACCCGAGCGGCATGCTGTGATAGGTTTAGGGTAACTTATTTCGCTGATCAAAGTTCGATTTGATCAGGTTCAAGCTTCGGTTCTCCTATGCTCATCTTACGTTCATCTTACGTCTTTGAACGTAAGATGAACGTAAGATGAGCATAGGAGAAGCATTGTTAAATCCTGCTCAAATGGAACTCATACCGACACCTTTAGCTCGATATTTCTTCTTCGCTTACCGGTACATAAAGTATAAAAAAAGGGGCTCGTCTAAAACGAACCCCTTTCTTTTTATACTTCAGTTACATTAGTTCTTCAGCTCGCTGGCTACTTTTTTCATAAACTCACTTTGCTTCAGCAGACCCGTTTTCTTATCGGGGCTGGCCAGAGCAGCTTTATCTTCTTTATTTCTGGCTATCGGCTGCAGAAGGCTCACCAGGTAGTTATTAACCATTTTGTTGTTGAACAAAAGGGCCATCTGTTTGATATCTTCCACACCTTTCAGCACTTCATCGGTATTGTCAACGATGCTCAGGATGGAAAGGTATTGGATCGCCGCATCCAGTTTATCCTGGCCACTGGCTTCATTGAAGGTCTTAGCGAAGAAAGCCAGGTCGGCTTCGTTCCCTTTCTGGGCGTAGATAGCTGCGATGGCGTTGCTTAAAGCGCCTTTGGAGTCTTTCTCCATTTGTTTCGCCAGTGTATAGCTCTTTTCCAGGTTCAGGGCGCCCAGGCTTTCCAGGGCTGCACCTGCAGCTGCATAAGAACGGTCTTTTGCTGCTGCTTCGAAGAGCGGCGTTAATTTAACGTCCTTCAGCGTACCCAGTTGTGCCAGCGCTGCCGCACGTACTGTTGCATTTTCGTCTTTTTTCGCAAGTTCCTGCAGGGTCGCGAAAGTGGCATCTTTTACAGTAGGATCTGTCAGTTTCAGACCGCTGATAGCCATTGCACGCAGGCCATAGAACTTATCTTTCAGGGCAGCGGCCAGCACTTTCAGGGCTGCCGGATTGGTGCTCTGTTCTTTCAGACAAGCCTCGATAGCTTCCCGGCGGTCCAGGTATTGAGGTGCGTGGGAGTATTGGAAGATGTAGGCATTGATATCCTTGTTCTCCTTTTTAGTAGCCAGCAGCACCTTGTCGCCGTCAAAATTAACCAGGTCCGGTTTGGCGGCAGAAGGGAAGGTGAACGTGCTTACTTTGTCGGTAATGGTCACCTGGTGGCGCACCTTTTTGCCACCGGCGTAAACATCAATAGCTACCGGCAACTGGAAAAGTTTATTGCCCTGTTGTTGCTGTTCTACCGTAACAGTAACGGTTTTAGCACCTTCATCGTAGCTCGATTTAATATCCAGTACAGGATAGCCCTGTCCGAAGTACCATTGATTGAAGAACCAGTTCAGGTCCTGGCCACTAACTTCTTCAAAAGCCAGACGCAGCTGGTGAGCTTCAGCAGCCTTGAACGCGTTTGTTTTGAGATAGAGGTTCAGCGATTTGAAGAAGGCGCTGTCGCCTACAACATTACGCAGCATGTTCAGAATACGGCCACCTTTCTGGTAGCTGATAGCGTCGAACATGTCTTCCTTATCACGGTAGTGGAAGCGTACCAGGTCTCTGTCGCCGGAGTACTGGGCAAATTTCTGATAGCTCTGCATTGACTTGTATGCATGATCATCTGCAGCATCTTTACCGTATTTATATGCTATCCAGAGGTATTCGCTATAATCTGCAAAAGACTCGTTCAGTGTCAGGTTGCTCCATGATTCTGCTGTTACCAGGTCGCCAAACCAGTGGTGGAATAGTTCGTGGGCAATCACAGACTCGTTGTAGTTGTTATTGTCCAGGAGTTCTCTGTCTGTTCTCTGCAGGAAGTCGCCATGAATGGTAGCGGTGGTATTTTCCATCGCACCTGACACATAATCTCTTACTACCACCTGGGAATATTTTGCCCAGGGATATTCGTATCCAAGCAGGTTGGAGTAGAAAGTCAGCATTTCGGGGGTATTACCGAAAATGGCTTTGGCGTAAGGAGCATATGCTTTTTCCACATAATAATTCACTTCCTTACCTTTCCACTGATCTTTGATGATAGCGAAGTCGCCTACCGCCATCATGAACAGGTAAGGTGAATGCGGGAGATCCATTTTCCAGAAGTCGGTACGGGTGCCATCAGCATTGTTTTTCTGGCTAACCAGTTTACCGTTGGAAAGGGTCACATATTTCTTATCTACAGTAATACTGATCTCTTCGGTGGTTTTCTGGGCGGTACGGTCGATGGTAGGGAACCAGGCGGAGCTGGATTCCGTTTCGCCCTGTGTCCAGATCTGTACCGGTTTATTTTTTACACTGCTGTCAGGGTTGATGAAATACAAGCCTTTAGCATCTGTGATGGCGGAGCTGCCCTGCGACTTAACTTCTTCCGGACGGGCTACGTAATCTATATAGACAGTAAAGGATTCGGTTCTCTGGTAGGCCTTATCCAGGGCAATATGCAGTTGCAGACTGTCGTACTGGTACTTGAGGGGAACGTTCTTTCCACCCTTTACGATGGCTACCTGTTTGATATCCATTGCTTTAGCGTCCAGTGTAAGGGAGTCAGTCTTATAAAAATGCGGTTTCAGGGTAAGCCAGGCTTTTCCTATCAGATATCTTTTGGCATAATCAAAACGAACATCCAGTTTGGTATGGACCAGGTCATGCACTTTAGTTGAGGTGGCGCGATAGATTTTAAGGGAGGGATCTTCCTGCTGTGAGGGGGCCTGTTGCGCAGCAACCGGGGTAACGTATAGTATCCCTGAGAGACTGGCTAACAGTACACTTTTGAGCGTGTGCTGCAAAGGTTTGAACATGATTGTTAACTGTTTTTGGCACGAATTAACAGGTTTTATCACAAATAATTGTGATCTGAGCTGTTAATGTTAACTAAATCATGATAATTGGCCATAATTCAGGATCATTCGCAAAGCCCGCGCCCGGTAAGTGTTTAAAAATCTTATTTTTGTCGCTGTCCAGTTAAATACCATGTTATGATAAAAGCAATTGTGAATGGAGATCAGCCGTTTGTAGTCGATACGGATATGTCCTCTTTTACCAGTAATGGCCAGCCTGTAAAATGGTCGGGAGTAACACTGCCCAATGGAAATCATAGTATTATACTGGACGGCAGGAGCTATGTGGCCCAGGTGATAAAAGTGGACCGGGATACAAAAACGGTCACTATTATGATAGATCAGCAGGAGTATGAGGTGGCGATTGAGGAGCCGATCGATCAGTTGCTGGCGGATATGGGCATGAAGGATGCCCTGACGCGTAAGGTGAATGATATGAAGGCGCCTATGCCCGGATTGGTACTGAAAGTACTGGTAGAGGCGGGGCAGACCATAAAAAAAGGCGATCCGGTATTGATACTGGAAGCTATGAAAATGGAGAATGTATTCAAAGCAGCGGCTGATGCCGTGGTAAAAGAGGTAAGGGTAAAAGAACGTACGGCAGTAGAGAAGGGGGAGGTACTGGTTATCTTGGAATAGATTTTGTAATTAATTAAATCAATCATAAGCGATCTGGAATGACGGATTAGTCCGTCGTTCGTAGTTATTCAAGAAATGTGTATGCCGCAAATTTTTAAGAGATCTTTATTCACATTGTTTTTTCTTGGGATGACCATCCGCATGTTGGCCCAGGAGCAGCAGTATTTCGTCTATATACAAAGTGAGAGATCCCAGCCTTTTTATGTTAGATATGATGGTAAGCTGATCCCGTCTTCAGACAGGGGTTATCTGATCCTTTCCAAAATGCCGGCTGGTACGGCCTCTCTCCGGATTGGTTTCGCCAAAAGTGATGCGCCGGAGCGTCAATACCAGGTGCGTATTACGGGACCGGCCGATCAGGGGTACCTGTTGAAGCAGGACGGTGACCGGGGATATGCATTATTCAATCTGCAGACTTTCGCGGTGATCAGGCCGGGAGAGGAGAAGAAAAAAGAGGCAGTAGCAGCAGCGGAAGCTCCGGCAACAGAAGTAGCACCAGCCCAGGAAACAGCACCTGCACCGGAGGTAGCGGCAAATGTGCCGGAAACAGCACCGGCTACGGCATCAGCAGATACCGCATTGGTACCAGCCTCCCCCGTACCGGCACCACCGGCTCCGGTTTCGGAAGATGAGCAGAAACGAGCTATGATGGCTTCACTGAAGAAAGATCTTGATTCTACATTTCCTGCAAAGAGCGGGGTAGCAGTCGGACCGGGTACCCGTCCTGTAAAGCAATCCAATAAATTCTCCCAGGCCCTGGATAAGGTGGTAAGTGACGACCGTCCGGATGATATTGTACTTGAGGAGCCCCAAGCACCGGCTGTTGCAGCGCCGGCGGCAGAAACCACAGCAGTGGCGCCAGCTGGAGAGACAACGGCACCTAAAAAGCAGCGGCGCAGAAGAAGAGAGCGTGAGCCTTTGACAGAAGAGGAAAAACAACTGGCCAGTGCAATCCTGGCTGAAGAAAATAAAGCAACAGAACAAACTCCGAAGGATCAACCTATCGCAGAAGTGACACCTGCGGCAGTGCCTCCGGTGACTGAACCGGCTCCGCCGGCAACACAGCCGGTAGCAGAAACCGCGAGTCCATCCACAGAGCCTGTGGCTTCTGACACTCAACCAGTGAAGGAAGAGACACCGGCAGTGACAAAAAAGGAAAAGAAACAGCGGAAGAAAAAAGCCGATGATCCCGCATTCATTGATTTCGTGGATACAGGAGGACATCAGGCGCCACCTGCAGGCAGTGTAGCAGCGCCAGCGCCGGCAACAGGGGATGCGTCAGTTGAGACAGCCGTTCCTGCTGAAGAAACACCGGCGGGCAATAAAAAGAAAAAGCGTAGTAAGCTCGCTGAGAAGATCGATACAATAGATGCTACAGAGCGTCCTAATAATGTAGTGAATGATCCGACCGGATATGAGGTAACTGATTTATCTATTGATCATGCGGGCAAAAAAGATAAAAAGAAAAAGAAGGACACTGCAGGAGAAGGCGTTGACGTGGCAGCCCCGGTTGTAACGGAAGCGGCACCGGCGGCTAAAAGCTCTTCCCTGAAAATGATCAATTCTGATTGTGGAAAGGTGATGGATGACGAAACTTTCCGCAAAATGCTGAGAAAGTTTGTTGCCGGAAAGGATGATGACGGTATGCTGGATGCGTTCCGGAAGCAGACAAAGGGTTACTGCCTGGAGTCTTCCCAGATTAAGACGCTGGTGCAGCTAATGGGAACGGATGAATCCAGGTATCGCCTGCTGGATCTGGCTTATCCGAAAGCGTATCATTCAGACGAATATGCCGGAATGGAAAGCTTATTATCCGACAGTTATTACAAAGGGCGTTTCAGAGCGATGTTGCATAAGTAGCAGTTAGCATAAAATTATCCGGAAGGTCACAGGGTTGTATGACAGCAACTTTGTGACCTTTTTTATTTTTGCGCACGTACCTTCGCGGTCGCAATCAGGAATTATGAGATATTTTATAGAGGTAGCATATAAGGGGAGCAGTTTTGCCGGTTTTCAGATACAGGATAATGCGAACACGGTCCAGTCTACGATAGATCATGCCATCAGTACGTTGATGCGTACGGCGGTGGTGACGACGGGTTCCAGCCGTACGGATGCCGGGGTGCATGCGTTACAGAATTTCCTGCATTTTGATATAGAGCAACCTTTGCATCCTCAGTTCCTGTATAAAGTAAATGCGATCCTGCCGCCGGATGTGGTGATGAAGCATGTGTACCGGGTGCCGGACGATGCGCATTCCCGTTTTGCTGCCCTGAGCAGGTCTTATGAATATACATTGTACATGCACAAGGACCCTTTCCTGCAGGACAGGGGGTATTTTTTCCCTTACCGGCTGGATGTGGGACTGTTGCAGGAAGCGGCGGCAGTATTGATGGAGTACCAGAATTTTATGACGTTTTCCAAGCGGAATACGCAGGTGAAGACTTACAACTGCAATATTATGTCTTCAGCCTGGACGGCAGGTGAGGACCGTATTGTGTATAATGTAACAGCAAACCGGTTTTTGCGGGGAATGGTGCGGGGTATGGTAGGAACGATGTTGCGGGTAGGCCGGGGGAAGCTGTCAATGCAGGGATTCAGGGAGGCGATAGAGAGCCGGAACTGTGTGAATGCTGATTTTGCGGTACCGCCGCAGGGTTTGTTTTTGATGCAGGTAAATTACCCTGATGGGCTGCTGAGCGACATGGTGCAGTAAAAAATATCATTTCCTAATAGATTGATAAATAGGTGATTAGTATAATCGTGCCAGTTATCTTTCAAGATTTATTTGGTGGTAAAGAAAAAACTCCTAATTTTGCATCCCGCTTCGATAGAAAGCAACTGATACAAAAGCTCTTCCCAAGTATAGAAATTCTCTTTTTTTGATGAGGTATAGTCAACTGAAAAGTCCTATACTATTGAATTTAGACTGATTGTTGCTAAAACGATCGCTAAAATAAAATCTTCAAAAAATATTTGGTGGTAATGAAAATTTAATACACCTTTGCAACCCCAACGCAAACGACGCGAACGGGTAGCAAACGAGAAAGTTCTTAAGAAAAAAAAAGATGTCCGGCAGCAAGTGCCACACAGATCGGATCTGAGACATTGACGAAAGGTTAAGCAAATGGCTTAGCTAAAGTTCTTTGAAAGAATGGAAACAACAGCAAACATTTTACACAGGTAATGTCAAGCGAAAACATTAGATAAATGACGTCTAATTTCGAGAGAAATTACACAGTCAGTATCAAAACTTCTTTACAATGGAGAGTTTGATCCTGGCTCAGGATGAACGCTAGCGGCAGGCCTAATACATGCAAGTCGAGGGGCAGCGCAGGTAGCAATACTGGGCGGCGACCGGCAAACGGGTGCGGAACACGTACGTAACCTTCCTTTAAGTGGGAGATAGCCCGAAGAAATTCGGATTAATACCCCATAAGATTGTGGAGTGGCATCACTCAGCAATTAAAGAATTTCGCTTAAAGATGGGCGTGCGGCTGATTAGGTAGTTGGTGAGGTAACGGCTCACCAAGCCAACGATCAGTAACTGGCGTGAGAGCGCGACCAGTCACACGGGCACTGAGACACGGG
>NZ_JAKIRP010000002.1 GCF_021646545.1 Chitinophaga filiformis
GGCCGTTCTGCAAGTACGGTTATAGCCTTGCTGGGTATATTGAAGTCAGGAGCGGCGTATTTGCCTATAGATACTGATTACCCTGTAGAACGCATCCGTTATATGCTGGAAGACAGTGGTGCTGTGCTGTTGTTAAGTGATAAAACAATACCTGAATTGAATTGCCGTCAGGAATTGTTGTTAACCGATTTATCGGGCTATGCTGAAAGTTATCCTGCCTGGGAGGTGAGTGGAGAAGATACCGCGTATGTGATCTATACTTCTGGTTCCACTGGTCAGCCGAAAGGTGTTCAGATCAGTCATGATTCACTGACAGATTACGTGGAGACTTTCAGTGAGTATTTTGGCATAAGTAGTGCAGATGTGGTATTACATCAATCCTCCTTATCGTTTGATACCGCTGTAGAGGAATTATATCCGGTGTTGATGGCAGGCGGTGAGTTAGTGATAGCGCCGGAGGGCGGTAAGGCAGTATCCGCCTTATGTGAGTTGATCCATCGTCATAGCGTGACGTTGTTAAGTACAACGCCACTTGTCGTTGGTGAAATCAATCATGGTGGGTATGATCTATCCAGCCTGAAGATACTGATCAGTGGAGGAGATGAATTAAGGCCGGGTCAGATAGATAAGTTGCCTTTATCATTGAATATTTACAATACCTATGGCCCCTCAGAGAGCACGGTATGTGCCACATATCATAAAATAGAAGATCGCTCAAAGGCAGGCTTGCTGGGTCGTCCGATCCGTAATCGTGCCGTGTATATACTGGATAGTCAGGGGCGCT
This sequence comes from Chitinophaga filiformis, assembly GCF_021646545.1. Classification (GTDB taxonomy): domain Bacteria; phylum Bacteroidota; class Bacteroidia; order Chitinophagales; family Chitinophagaceae; genus Chitinophaga; species Chitinophaga filiformis_A. The sequence goes on from NZ_JAKIRP010000002.1 coordinate 785, forward strand.
TGCAGCCGGCAGGAATGAGAGGCGAGATTGTTTTGGGCGGAACAGGCATCAGCAAGGGGTATCTGCATCGGGCTGAATTGAACGGCGAACGATTTATACCGAATCATTATGGCGCTGGTATGTTGTACCGTACCGGAGACCAGGGCTGGTGGACTGCTAATGGGGAGCTGGTATTTGGAGGTCGAGTTGACACACAGTTGAAACTACGCGGCTATCGCGTAGAACCCGGAGAGATAGAATATGTGTTGCAGGGGTATACAGGGATAGAAAGCAGTGTGGTAGTGCCAGTGGAGATAGGAGGCGTATTACAATTGGTGGCTTACTACAGTGGTCAGACAGTTAGTGCAGATACATTAAGATCATATTTATTATCGTTGTTACCCTGGTATATGGTGCCTGCTCACCTGATATGTTTGGAGCAGCTGCCTCGTACGGTGAATGGGAAGATAGACCGTGAAAGGTTGCCCTTACCTACTGTGTTGGAAGTAGCTTTGCCGGAAGGAGAACACGAAGTATTATTGGCAAGTATCTGGGCAGGGGAATTGGGAATAGCAGTGATTCACCGAGGCGATAATTTCTTTGCGCTGGGCGGTCATTCACTATCAGCCGTGAGGGTCTTGTCCCGTCTCTATGAGCAGACGGGTGTACGCCTTGAGTTACGCGATCTGTTCCTTCATCCTGAACTACAGGCCCAGGCATTGTTACTGGGACAGCGAGAACAGACAGGCTATCAGCCGATACCAGTAACGGCAAACCGGTCACATTATAAATTATCAGCCGGACAACGGAGAATATGGTTATCAGAAGCAACAGCTGATGCTAAGACTGCCTTTAACATAGCAAAGTTCTGCAGGTTATCGTATGAACAGGATTTTAACGATCAGGCTTTCATAGATGCATTTTCCTGTATCGTGTCCCGCCATGAATCGCTTCGTACTGTGTTTGTTGTACAGAACGGAGAGGTATATCAGCGGGTGTTACCAGTAGATGAAATTGGCTTTAGGGTGAATGTGGTGGATCTAAGTAGTGAAGAAGAGCCACTGTCGGCCGCGAAAGCAGCAGCACTGATACAAGCTGCAACTGCATTTGACTTGTATCATGGCCCTTTATTACGGGTAACGCTTTTCAGGTTATCTGCTACCGAATACTACTTCGCATTTGTCATTCACCATCTTATCAGCGATGGTTGGTCTATAGATGTGATCAGCCGGGAGTTGGAACAGTTATACTTGTCTGGAGATACGGCTAGCTTACCAATGCCACGTATCCAGTATAAAGATTATTTAGACTGGTCAGAAGAACGGGCAACGCAGACGGACTATTGGTCTTCGTTATTAACTGGCGTATTGCCTGTTACTGATCTGAGCGTATGGGGTGGTCACCGTAATAATGCACGTAAAGGCCACATTGTATATCATCATTTAAATACAGAACTGGTAGCTGGCTTATCTGGCATAAGCAATGAGGTGACATTGTTTACCACCTTATTATCAGCATTCAGCCTATTGCTGCATCGATATACAGGTCAGTCTGAGTTGATGCTGAGCACAGATAGCGCCGGCAGAACAGATCCGGACCTGGAAGGTCAGGTAGGATACTATTTACAGTTATTACCCCTGCGTTTTAAGCTGGCAGGCGATAAGAGTTTCCGCGACTACCAGCGGGATGTACATGAACAGTTACTGGATGCATATGTTCACCAGGAGAGCAGTGAACAAATATTATCAGGGTTACAGGAACCTGGCATTTACGATATTTTATTCCTCTATCAGGATTTTAGTAAAAAGAATAATGAAGGGCTGAAGGTTACAACAGAAGACCTGGACAATGGTAGCAGTTTAAATGCGATGCAGCTGGAATGCTGGCCATCTGCAGAAGGTATAAGTCTAAAGCTGCGTTATGATACTTCTTTATTCAGCGAATGGCAGATGAGCCGTTTGCTGGAACATTATAGTTACCTGTGTGCTGCCATAGCAGCTTCACCTGATATGGCGCTGAATAGTTACGATATTGTGTCAGCTACGGAGCGTGAGCGTTTATTATCGTTCAATCCTCAGCCGGCAGGAATAACACAGGTAACGGTTACAAAGTTGATCAGCAGACACCCTGGCACAGCGATAGCTATCAGGGATGGAGAGAGCGCATTGAGTTATGCCGAACTGGAATCAGCTTCTAACCGCCTGGCGCATTACCTGCGTTTGACATGTGGTGTGGGTGCTGGCAGTATAGTGGGCTTACTGGCGGGCCGTTCTGCAAGTACGGTTATAGCCTTGCTGGGTATATTGAAGTCAGGAGCGGCGTATTTGCCTATAGATACTGATTACCCTGTAGAACGCATCCGTTATATGCTGGAAGACAGTGGTGCTGTGCTGTTGTTAAGTGATAAAACAATACCTGAATTGAATTGCCGTCAGGAATTGTTGTTAACCGATTTATCGGGCTATGCTGAAAGTTATCCTGCCTGGGAGGTGAGTGGAGAAGATACCGCGTATGTGATCTATACTTCTGGTTCCACTGGTCAGCCGAAAGGTGTTCAGATCAGTCATGATTCACTGACAGATTACGTGGAGACTTTCAGTGAGTATTTTGGCATAAGTAGTGCAGATGTGGTATTACATCAATCCTCCTTATCGTTTGATACCGCTGTAGAGGAATTATATCCGGTGTTGATGGCAGGCGGTGAGTTAGTGATAGCGCCGGAGGGCGGTAAGGCAGTATCCGCCTTATGTGAGTTGATCCATCGTCATAGCGTGACGTTGTTAAGTACAACGCCACTTGTCGTTGGTGAAATCAATCATGGTGGGTATGATCTATCCAGCCTGAAGACACTGATCAGTGGAGGAGATGAATTAAGGCCGGGCCAGATAGATAAGTTGCCCTTATCATTGAATATTTACAATACCTATGGTCCTTCAGAGAGCACAGTATGTGCCACATATCATAAAATAGAAGATCGCTCAAAGGCAGGCTTGCTGGGTCGTCCGATCCGTAATCGCGCTGTATATATACTGGATAGCCAGGGGCGTTTGCAGCCGGCAGGAGTGAGAGGCGAGATTGTTTTGGGCGGAACAGGCATCAGCAAGGGGTATCTGCATCGGAATGAATTGAACGCCGAACGATTTATACCGAATCAATATGGCGCTGGTATATTATACCGTACCGGCGACCAGGGCTGGTGGACTGCTGATGGGGAGCTGGTATTTGGCGGTCGAGTTGACACACAGTTGAAACTACGCGGCTATCGCGTAGAACCCGGAGAGATAGAATATGTGTTGCAGGGGTATACAGGGATAGAAAGCAGTGTGGTAGTACCAGTGGAGATAAGAGGCGTATTACAATTGGTGGCTTACTACAGTGGTCAGACAGTTAGTGCAGATACATTAAGATCATATTTATTATCGTTGCTACCCTGGTATATGGTGCCTGCTCACCTGGTATGTTTGGAGCAGCTGCCTCGTACGGTGAATGGGAAGATAGACCGTGAAAGGTTGCCCCTACCTGAGGTGTCGCAAGCCGCCTTGCCGGAGGGAGAACGTGAAGTATTACTGGCGAGTATCTGGGCGGCGGAACTGGGAATAGCAGTGATTCACCGAGGTGATAATTTCTTTTCCCTGGGCGGTCATTCATTGTCGGCAGTGAGGGTATTGTCCCGTGTCTATGAGCAGACAGGTGTACGCCTTGAGTTACGCGATCTGTTCCTTCATCCTGCATTACAAGCCCAGGCATTGTTACTGGCGCAGCGGGAACAGACGGGTTATCAGCCGATACCAGTGGTACCACAACAGGAATACTATACCTTATCGCATGCGCAACAGCGCTTATGGGTGTTGGATCAGTTTAAGGAAGTAGCAGTGGCTTATAACATACACCTCTGTTACCGGTTGAAAGGCAATATAGATATTCCTTTGCTGGAAGCTGCATTCAGATATGTGATCGCGCGTCACGAAAGTCTCCGGACTAGGTTCGTTACCCAACATGGTGTTCCCTTTCAGCAGATTGCAGATATGACATTTCATCTGGCATATGGTGATCTGTCGGCCGTTGCAGACAAAGAACAGCTGGTGCTTAAGGCTGCGGAAGAGGCAGTGATCGCGAGTTTCAACCTGGAAGAAGGTCCTCTTGTACGTGCATGTATCTGGCAATTGGAAGCGGAAGAATATGTATTTGTACTGGTAGTGCACCACATCGTTGCAGATGAGTGGTCCATGGGCATATTGATGGAAGAGCTGCTGGCAGTGTATAATGCTTACCGCGAGGGGAATCAGCCTGGCTTAAACAATCTTGCTATACAGTATAAGGACTATAGTGTCTGGCAGCAAACAGTCTTACAGGAAGAAAGAGCTGCTGCCGCCAGAAAGTACTGGACACAGCTCCTGCATGAGCCCCTGCCCTTGTTGTCTATGCCTACAGACCGTCAGCGGGAACCTGTCATGACTTATAGTGGTGAACGTATTGATGTAGTTATTCCTGCCGGGGCGTTTAAAGCACTCCAGCGTTTAATGAAAGAGGAAAACAGCAGTCTGTTCATGGGCTTGTTGTCGCTGGTATATGTGCTCTTATACCGTTACTCGGGACAAAAAGATATTATAGTAGGAACACCGGTAGCCGGACGGGATCATCCTGCTTTAAAAGACCAGATCGGATTTTACGTCAATCTGTTGGCTTTACGCATGCAACTGGATGCGGCTGCTGGTTTTGCCAGTTTACTGCGAAAGGTGAAAGCGTTGTTGCTGGATGCATATACACATCAGGAATATCCTTTTGACCTTTTACTGAAGGAACTGTCTCTCAGGAGGGATTTAAGCCATTCTCCGCTATTCGATGTGATGATGGTATTGCATGATGGCAGAAAGTCGGTAGGACTGAAAGATATCAACGCTACTGAAATAAAATTGGATACTGGTTTCAGCAAGTTTGACCTGACCTTCTTGTTCACCGAAACGGATGAGGAATTAGCGCTTACATTGGAATATAATACCGCCTTATTTGATAAGGAGCGGATACAGGGACTGGGGAACCATTTTATACAACTGGCAGCAGCATTTGCAGCAGATCCCGATTGCCCGATCAGAGATGCAGCAATGCTGTCAGATGAAGAAAATGCGCAGTTACTGGAAGCGTTCAATGGCCTGGTAGCACCAGTGTCTGAAGAAACGCTGGTGAGCAGGTTTGAAGCTCAGGCGAGGCGTACACCACAAAAAATCGCTTACCTGGATGCGGGCACACAGCTGGACTACAGAACATTGTCCAATCGTTCAACGCAATTAGCCAGGTACCTGGTTACTGCCGGTGAGGTTAAACCAAAGGAACCCGTAGCGCTGATCATGAACAGGAGTGAGTGGCTAATAACCGGCATGCTGGGCGTGTTAAAAGCAGGCGCCGCATACCTGCCGGTCGACGCCAGTCTGCCTGTGGAAAGGATCCGGTATATGCTTGCAGATGCAGGTGTTAAAGTGGCCCTATCTGCAGTGCCATTTAGCTGCGAAGATGTAACCGTATTGCCGGCAGATGTGCGCTGGGAAGAGATTGGACAGCAACAGGATATTGTTATACCCGAAGCAGATGATCTGGCATACGTTATTTATACCTCCGGATCTTCGGGAAGGCCCAAAGGAGTAATGGTGTCTCATTCCAGCATCGTACAGTTGTGTGACTGGCATACGACAGCCTTCCAGGTGAATGCAAATAGCAGGGCGACCCTGTTTGCCGGCGTTAGCTTTGATGCTTCCGGTTGGGAAATATGGCCCTATCTGCTGAATGGAGCAACCTTATACACGATACCGGAAAGCGCCAGATCGGATATGGAATTGCTGGGGAGCTTCCTGGCAACGCATGATATTTCTCACTGTTTCCTCCCAACAGCAGTTTGCAGAACACTGCTGAACAGCGGAGTTGCACTAAATACTGATCTGACACTACTGACTGGAGGGGAAGCCCTGGGGCATATACCCGCACCAGTGTGCAAATTGTATAACAACTATGGTCCTACGGAATCGACAGTAGTAACTACCTCTTTCCGGGTTACCAACGCAACAAAAGGTGCTGTGCCTATCGGAAAGCCGATTGCAGGCAGAAAGGTGTATATACTCGACGAAAACATGCGTTTGCAGCCGGTGGGAGTGAATGGCAGGATATATATAGCAGGAGAGGGACTTGCACTGGGGTACCTCGGATTGCCGGATCTGACGGCAGAGCGCTTCTTAAGCAATCCTTTCCATAGTGGTGTGATGTACGACAGCGGAGATACGGGAAGATGGCTGGCTGATGGGAACATTGAATTCACGGGTCGTGCAGATGAACAGGTGAAGATCAGGGGAAACCGCGTAGAGCCGGCAGAGGCTGCACATCAACTGATGCAGCACGAGCAGATAGAACAGGCAGTTGTATGTGCATTCGGCAACGCCGCCGACGTTTTTCTGGCTGCATACTACGTAGGAAATGATGAGATTCCTCCGCAGACACTGAGAGCCTGGTTGCAGCATCATCTGCCCGAGTACATGATACCTGCCTATTTCATAAGGGTACCTTCCATACCACTTACAGTGAATGGAAAAACAGACAGGGATGCATTACCAGCCCCTGTTCCCGTTACTACCGACTTTACCGCACCGAGGAATGAAACGGAAGAAAAACTGGCTGTTATATGGCAGGATATACTGGGCGTTTCAAGGGTGGGCATAGATGACAATTTCTTCCTGCTCGGAGGACAATCACTGAAGGCAATACAGGTGTTGTCAAGAATACATAAAGAGTTTTCCATAAAACTGGAATTAAGCAGTTTATTCCAGCACCCCATACTCTCAGATTTTCATGATGAAATAGCCGTGCTGATATGGGCGAAGAGCACGCAAACCAATGTAACCACTATTACGAATCCCACAAAAATTGACGAGATACTATTATGAGCATAAGCTTATTGTTAGCCAGGTTGAAGCAATTGCAGGTGAGCCTTCAGTTGAAAGATGGTCAGCTGAGCATTAGTGCCCCTGAGGGGGTACTTACGCCCGAACTTATCCAGGAACTGAAGAAGGAAAAATCTGCCATCACCTCATTCCTGCGTAATCTGCAGGGAGGAAACTACCGGAAGATCAAACCCGTGCCCCAACAGGAGCACTACCAGGTTTCCCATGCGCAGCGCAGACTGTGGCTGATGGACCAGTTTGGAGATACCACTGCCGTATATAACATACCCATGATCTGCAACATTCGCGGTAACCTCGACATAGCGGCAATGGAGAAGGCATTTCAGACGGTAGTACAGCGCCATGAAAGTCTAAGGACCGTATTCCTGTTGTCGGATGGGGAACCGCGTCAGAAAATATTACCTGCTTCAGCCGCCGGTTGTCAGCTGATATATGAAGATCTTCAGGTATTACCTGATCCCTCTAAGGCTGCCTGGGAAAAGATACAACATGTCATATCCACACCTTTCAATCTGCAGGAAGGGCCATTGCTAAGAGTATGCCTGCTGAGGGTAGCTCCGCAGGTATCCCTGTTTGCTTTCTGCATCCATCACATCGTTGCAGATGAATGGTCTATGCAACTGCTGGTGAAAGAAATACTGTCCTTATATGACGCTTATTCCCAGGGGGTAACCATCACACCTGCTGTACTGGAGATCCAGTATAAAGACTATACCGCATGGCAGCTGGAATCATTGCATGAGAGCAGTGGACAGGAGCAGCGAAACTATTGGCTGGAGCATTTGAAAGGCCCCCTGCCGGTACTTGAACTGCCGGCAGATCAGCCTCGTCCACCAGTGCAGACCTACAACGGAGAACGTGTAGTGGCGATGATCCCGGCAGAAAAACAACAATTGTTCGCCCACCTGGTACAGAAACGTACCGCCTCTGTTTTTATGGGATTGGTGGCTATCGTAAAGACCCTATTATATCGTTATACCGGGCAGGAAGATCTTATTGTGGGAACACCGGTGGCGGGAAGAGAGCATCCTGACCTGGAAGACCAGATAGGCTTTTATGTGAATACATTGGTATTACGTACGCAGTTAGATGGAAAGAAAGGATTTAATGAGCTGCTGGATAGCGTGAAGGATATGGCTTTGAAGGCCTATGCCAATCAGCACTATCCTTTCAACCTGCTGGTGGAGGAACTGGGCATGAAAAGGGATATCAGCCGTTCACCCATATTTGATGTCATGGTAGTACTGCAGGATGCTAATGAAAGCATCCCCTTGAAACTTCCTGGTGTAGATGTGCAGGAACTGGATATCCCTCTCTCTGGTAGCAAGTTTGACCTGACATTCTACTTCAAACAGAAACCCGAAGGCTTGCAGATAGAACTTGAATACAACAAAGATGTTTTCAGCCGTGTCAGGATAGAACGGATGGTTACACATCTGGAAGGACTGCTGGTGAGCGCAACAGCATCACCGGACCTGGCCATCAGTGAACTGCCATATATCAACCCGGCAGAATCGCAACTGATATTGGAGCAGTTTAATGATACCTCAGTTGCATTTCCGGCATTTGTGCCGGTACCTGCACTTATTGCAAAGCAGGCTGCATTACACTGGGAGAAGACGGCCGTTATTGCCGGAGGAAGCCGGTTAAGTTATGGTGAGCTGGAAAGAAAGGCAAAGCTGTTAGCTGCTTACCTGCAACAACAACGGAAGCCCGGTGATCAGGCGCCTGTAGGTATATTGCTGGAGCGCACTGAGTGGTTGCCTGTTGCTATACTGGGAGTATTACAATCTGGTGTTGCTTATCTGCCGGTTGACTATAACGCACCGGCAGAACGTATCCGTCAGATACTGACTGCCAGTGGAAGCAGTGTCGTATTGACCAGCGAAGGATTGCAGGCGCTCTTGTCTGGCTATGATGGGCAGGCAGTGATTGTCAGTGATGAAGCGATATACAGTAGTTCAGCAATGCCGCAGTTATTGCAGATAACTCCCGATACACTCGCATATGTTATATATACTTCAGGATCTACAGGACAGCCGAAAGGCGTGATGATCAGTCATGCGGCGCTTTATAACCTGATGCAGGCAATGAGTCACGAAACAGGCATCAGTGCCGCAGACAAATGGCTGGCAGTTACAACGGCCTCCTTTGATATGTCTGTCGTGGAATTGTTGCTGCCCTTAGTGAACGGAAGTCAGCTGGTCATAGCCACAGGTGAAGAAGTGTATTCGACAGATGCATTACAGGTGCTCCTGGATGATGGTATTACGATGATGCAGGCTACTCCGGGTATGTGGCATTTACTTATAGAAAGCGGATGGCAAGGTAACCCGGCGTTAAAGATCATTACCGGCGGCGAGGCACTTGGCATTTCACTGGCGCAACGTTTACTGGACCGTTGCGATACTTTATGGAATATGTATGGCCCGACGGAAACCACCGTTTATGCCACCTGGCATAAGGTACGGCAGGCTGCGGATGCAGTACTGATCGGCAGGGGTATTTCAAACATGAAGGCTTATGTATTGGATGCCAACCGGCAATTGCTTCCGGTTGGTGTACCCGGCAGATTATTCGTCAGCGGGGCCGGAGTGTCGGCGGGCTACCTGGGACAACCGGAACTGACAGCCGGCAGATTTACAGATAATCCCTTCCTGCAGGGAACACTCATGTATGATACCGGCGATATCTGTAGCTGGACGGCCGATGGATATCTCAGGTATTACGGCCGTGGCGACCATCAGCTGAAGATACGCGGATACAGGATAGAACCGGGAGAGATAGAGCATATACTGCTACAGTATGCAGGTGTTAACCATGCTATTGTATGTGCCTTTGAGCGGGAGAACGAGAAATATCTTGCCGCTTATTATACAAGCCAGGACAATGTATCCGAAGAGATCATACAACAGCATTTACGACGCTATCTGCCCGATTACATGGTGCCCGCCTATATTCTTCGCCTGGAGGAATTTCCGCTGACGCCGAATGGAAAGGTGGATCGTAGTCTGCTGCCCGAACCCGAACGTAAACAGGTACAATATGTAGCGCCCAGAAATAAGACAGAACAATTGCTGGCCACTATCTGGGAAGAAGTGCTTGGTGTGGAACGTGTGGGTATTACCGACAACTTCTTTGCATTGGGCGGACATTCCCTCAAGGCCATACTTGTATTGTCCAGGATTCAGAAAGAACTGTCACTGAAACTGGAACTGCGCGACCTGTTTATGTTACCCACCCTGGCAGATCTCTATGCGGAAATAGAAATTATGGAATGGGCCAGGGACAGTCAATATGAAAAATTGAGCACCAATAAAACCGATGAGATCATTTTATGAGCATCCAGCGTTTACTTTCCCGGTTAAAGGAACTAGAAGTTCAACTCAGGCTGAAAGATGATAAGCTCAGTATTACTGCGCCTGATGGCGTACTGACCGCCGACCTGATTGCAGAGATCAGGTCAAATAAAGAGTTGATCACCCGTTTCCTGAAAAATATAGAACATGCTGCTTTCCGGAAGATCCCTCAGGTAGCGGAAAGCCCCTATTATGAATTGTCGCCTGCACAGAAAAGAATGTGGCTGTTGGAACAGAAGGGACAAGGACAGTTAACCTACAACATGTTCAACGTGTATACCCTGGAAGGTCCGCTGAATAAAGCGGCCTTGTCCGGGGCGTTTGCAGCATTGGTTGAACGTCATGAGAGCCTGAGAACACTGTTTGCGGTTGTAGATGGCCTGCCGAAATTGCGTATCATACCTTTTAGTGATTGCGGGTTCGAAGTAACGTGGTCTCAGCCGGAAGACGCGGAGGCTTATGTGCAGGCTGTTGCCAATACTCCATTTGATCTGCTGACAGGGCCGTTATTTAAAGTACATGTGCTGGAGACAGGTGTACAGCAGTTCCTCTTGTTATTGTCCATGCATCATATTATTTCCGATGAGTGGTCAATGCAGGTGATGTTACAGGAATTACTGCTCCTGTATAATGCTTTCGATGCAGATGCGATGCCCGACCTGTCACCCCTGCCTGTTCAGTTTAAAGATTATGCAGCCTGGCAGCTACAACATTTACAGGGAGACAGGATAAATGCACATCGTGATTACTGGCTGGATCATCTAAGCGGTAAATTACCTGTGCTCCAATTGCCCCTGGATAAACCAAGAGCAGATGTATTGACCCACCAGGGGGCACAGTACAATTTCACATTCAGCGAAAATACCGGGCCACAGTTGCAGCAGTATGTGCAGTCGAAAGGTGCAACGCTTTTCATGGGACTGCTGGCATTGGTGAAAGTGTTGCTGTACCGTTATACGGCAGCTGAAGATATTATCATCGGTACTTCTGTGGCAGGCCGTGAGCACCCCGACCTGGAAGGAGTGATTGGTAACTTTCTGAATGCACTGGCATTGAGAACGAGAATAGATGGTACCGCAGGATTTGATCAGCTGCTGGAAAAGGTAAAGGAGACAGCGTTGAATGGGTTTGGTCATGAGATGTATCCCTTTGACCAGCTGGTAGAAGACCTGGGCATCGCACCAGCGCCTAACAGGCATCCCCTGTTTGATGTGGTAGTGATTATGCAGAGCGAACAGCAACGTCAGCGTGCTTTCCCCGCCATGAATGGTATTACGATAGATACCAGGGCGGTAGATCTGCATATCAGTAAGGGGGATCTGCGCTTCCAGTTTGCATACGAAAATGGTGTACTGGAAGGTGGAATTGAATACAATACAGATTTGTTCAATGCTTCGAGGATAGCCGTGATAGCAGCAGACCTTAACCGTCTGCTGTCTTCCATTCTTGCCAATCCAATGTTGCCGCTACAGCAGCACGTTTACCATGATAAAACCATCCCACAGGGAGCGGCAGACTTTGACAAGGTGATGGCGGCTCCGCAGTACCCCGCATTACATGTTGTGCTTAATGATACTGCACGTAGATTTGCCGGGAACATTGCGATATCGTCAGGTAAAGAGCAACTGACCTACAAAGCATTAGATGAGAGAAGCCGGCGGCTGGCACAGTTACTGGCATTGCTGGGTGTTTCTCCGGAGACCCGTGTTGGCGTATTCCTGCCTTCCGGAACCCGGCAGGTTGTTTCTCTGATTGCCTGTTTGCACAGTGGTGGCGTATATATGCCGCTGGATATACAGCAGCCTTTAACCAGGAGTCTGCAGATCCTGAAAGAGCAAGCCCCACAGGTACTTATCACAGGAATGGAGGACCTGGAGCAGGTAAAAGCTATCGGTCAGCAACTGGATACCAGGGTGCCTTATCTGCTGGGATTACCTGGTTTGACATCAACTTTGCTGGAAGACCTGGAACTGGATGATATTTCACTGATAGATAGTTTGGCCGAACAACTACAACTGTATGCTTATAATGGGACAGATTACGTATTAAGCGGGATTACGCTACCAATAGTAGGAGAGGAAACCATCCCCGCATATGCAGGTACCTATATCTTCTTCACATCCGGTTCAACAGGAACACCTAAAGGAATTAAAGGTGATCTTCAGAGTCTGGCGCATTATATACACTGGCATCGGGAAACGTATCAGGTAGGAAGTAAGGACAGCATAAGCCAACTGGCGCCTGCCACATTTGATGCCTCGCTGAAAGACATACTGGTAGCTTTAACAAGTGGCGCTACACTTTGCATTCCTGAGCCGGAAGAACGTTTTCAGATGGCGTTACTGGTGAAATGGCTGGCGGCGGCTAATATTACAATCCTGCAGACTGTTCCTTCCCTGTTCCGGCTGATCACCAAAGAACTGGCAGCTGCTAACAGCCGTTTACAGTCACTCCGCCTGATAGTACTGGCGGGAGAAAGATTGTATGGCCGGGATATTCAGCAATGGCGGGCAGTTAATGGCAATGATGCATTGATGGTGAATATGTATGGTCTTACCGAAACGACGATACTGAAAAGCTACTACCCGCTAACACAATGGGAGGGGGCCGCAGGCGACATCATACCTGTAGGCCAGCCTATCGCCAACACCAGTATAGCTGTTGTCAGGAATAACGTATTGTGCGTAGCCGGCGAAATTGGTGATGTGTATATCAAAAGTCCTTATGTAAGCCTTGGCTATACAGATCCGGCGCTCACAGAAAAATTGTTTGTAAGGAACCCATTAGTGAACGACCGGGTGGAATACGTATGCCGGACAGGTGATGTTGGCCGCTATCGCGAAGATGGTATGCTGGAATTACTGGGTCGTAACGACGAGCAGATAAAACTGCATGGCGTGCGGGTGGAACTGGGTGCAGTGAGCAGCAGCATACTGCAACTGGAAGGTATTACACAAACGGAGCTGATCGTACAGCAGACCGAAGATGGCGGGCAGGTGCTGCTTTGCTATTATACCGGTCAGCAGTGGAAGAGCGAAAACCTGCGGCAGGAACTGGAGCAAGTACTGCCTGCAAGCCATCTGCCGGCATACTATCTGTGGATGGATGCATTTCCGCTGAATATTAATGGTAAAGTAGACCGCAGGAAATTGCCGCAACCGGAGGCATTGTTGTCGGCAGATAAATATAAAGCGCCTTTGCCGGGAATAGAGCAGGATATCAGCTTGCTCTGGAAACGCCTGCTTGGCATAGAGCGTATTGGCCGCGAGGAATCATTTTTCGTGATAGGAGGTTCTTCCCTAAAAGCCATACAACTGATTTCCCTGATCTTTAAAGAAAAGGAAGTACATCTTACTATCAAGGAAATTTTTGATCATCCTACCATAGCAGCGCAGGCAGTGCTGGTAAGCAAAGCGCAGAAAGCATTATACGAGACTATCACTCCGGTGCAGACACAGGAGTACTATGAGCTCTCGCATGCGCAAAAAAGGATCTGGATAGCAGCCCAACAGCAAAATGTCTCATTGTCGTTCAATGGACTGGAGATATACCGCTTGCAGGGTACGTTAGACAAAGCTGCGCTGATAGCAGCGTTCAATGCACTGTTACAACGGCATGAAAGTCTCCGCACTACGTTCGTACTGGTAGACGGATCTCCTAAGCAGCGCATACGTACAGTGGCAGAAAGTGGTTTTGATGTGCAATATGCCGAGCTGGGTGCAGTTCCGCAGGAGATGATCAATGCGATAGCCAGGACGCCTTATAACCTGGCGGAAGGCCCGCTGCTGAGAGTGCAGCTGGTGAAAACCGGTGAACAAACACATACATTGTTGTTTGGCATTCATCATATCATTTCTGATGAATGGTCTATGCAACTGATGTTGAGGGAACTGCTGGTGTATTATAACGCCTACAGTAATAAACACGACATTTCACTGTCTCCCTTAAAAATACAGTACCGCGATTATGCTGCCTGGCATAGCAGGCAGCTTTCGGGTACAGCCGTTCAGACACTACAGCAATACTGGTTGCGAACATTGGAAGGTCCCTTACCACGATTGATATTGCCGATGGATCGTCCACGGCCGGCAATCAGAACTTACGATGGTGCTCAGTATAGTTTTACTATCGACACCGCCAATGCCCGTGCATTCGTTGCTTACCTCGAAAGAGAAGGTGTGACTCCTTTTATGGGATTGCTTGCGCTGGTAAAAGCTTTGCTGTTCAGGTATACGGCAGAGGAAGATATTATTATCGGTACACCGGTAGCGGGTCGTGATCATCCCGACCTTGAAGACCAGATAGGTTATTATCTCAATACCCTGGCCTTACGCACACAGGTGTCAGGTAATATCGATTTCGGCGAGCTGTTACAGCGGGTAAAGAAAACAGCCTTATCAGCTTTTGACCATCAGCTATATCCGTTTGATGCATTGGTGGAAGACCTGGGTGCGGGAACAGACCAGGGCAGAAACCCCTTGTTCGATGTGGTAGTGGTATTGCAGAATATCAGGGTACATGACGGTCCGGAAGCCGCATTGCAGGGACTGAGTGTGGAAAGGGAGCGGGTAGATGTGAAAACGAGTAAAGGTGATCTGCGTTTTCAGTTTGCGCTGGATAATGGCTCACTGGAAGGCAGTATTGAATATAACACAGCATTGTTCGATGAGAAGCGGGTGGCTAATATGGCCGGCGACCTGGATCGGTTGCTGGGGGCAGTAATCGCAAGGCCCGGTTTGCCATTAAAGCAGCATGTATACCATAATCACCTGGTACCCGCTGCAGCAGCAGATTTTGATAAAGTAATGCCGGTGCAGGAATTGCCCACCCTACACACTTCTTTCTCTGCGATCGCCGCACAGTATCCGGCAAAACATGCCATTGAAACACCGGAGGAGAGCATCACCTATGCCAGCCTGGAGGCCGATAGCAACCGCTTGAGACAGGCATTGCATGCACTGGATATAATGCCCGGGCATACGGTGGGTGTACTGCTACCTGCCGGTATACGCCTGGTCACCACTTTACTCGCTTGTTTGAAAGCAGGTGTGGTATATATGCCATTGGATGTGGATCAACCTGTAGGGCGACTAAAAAATATACTCGAGGCACAAGCCCCGCATATACTGATCGTTGGATCAGAGCATATGGAGAAATTCTCTGACATAGGCGTCGCCGTACCCTACCTGCTAGGTGTACCATCTTCTATGGGTTCCCTTGTAAAGGGATTGGAGCTGGATGATATTTCAGCTATTGCAGTAGCCTCGCAGGAGCTGCAGTTGATGCAACTTGAAGGAGGAAGCTACTGGCCTGCCGACATTCCTGCAGTGGAGGATAGTCCGCTGCCAGTTGCCGGTAACAATGCAGCCTACATTTTTTATACATCCGGTTCAACAGGTGCGCCTAAGGGTATTATCGGCCGGAGCCAGAGCCTTGCCCATTATATTCACTGGCACCGGGAGCACTACGTCGTTGATGCCGCTGACCGTATCAGTCAGCTGGCGCCTGTTACATTCGATGCCTCACTGAAAGATATACTGGTAGCATTAACAGCTGGAGCCACACTTTGTATGCCTTCAGCGGAAGACCGTTACAGGCCACATCAGCTGGGCCGGTGGTTGTCAGATGCAGGCATTACCATCCTGCAAACAGTACCTTCCTTATTCAGACTTATTACAAAGAGTCTCTTACAGGAGCAGCGCAATATACCTTCCCTAAGGCAGATCGTACTTGCAGGAGAGAAATTGTATGGACGTGATATCAGTCAGTGGAGAAAGATCAATACAACTGCCCGTATCGCTAATATGTATGGTCTGACAGAAACAACTATTCTGAAATGTTATTACGAAGTCCCTGATGGAGAACATGAAGCAGGTTCTGTGATCCCGGCAGGCACTCCTATCAGCCATACCAGCGTCGCTGTCATCAGCAATGATGTTTTATGTGTAGAAGGGGAGATAGGAGAGGTGTATATCAAAAGCCCGTACATGACGCAGGGGTATACAGATGCTTCTCTGACCGCACAACTCTTTGTACAGAATCCATTGGTGAAGGACCGGGAAGAACTTGTTTGCCGGACCGGTGACCTGGGACGTTTCCATAAGGACGGCACACTGGAATTGCTGGGACGCCGTGACGAGCAGATTAAATTACATGGGGTACGTATAGAGCTTGCGGGTATCCGCAGCAGCCTGCTCAGGCTTAGTGGTATTACACAGGTAGAGCTGATACTGCATGAACAGGAAGACGAACAGACCCTGTTATGCTATTATAGCGGTCAACACCGGGACAGCGGGGAACTCCGGCAGCAGTTGGCGAATGAACTACCTGCCAGTCACCTGCCCGGATATTACATATGGATGGAAAGCTTCCCGCTCAACCTTAACGGGAAGGTAGACCGTAAGAAGTTGCCCCGGCCGGAAGAGATCATGGAGGGAGAGCAATACGAAGCTCCTCAGAACGGCACGGAGCAGCAGCTGCTCGGTATATGGCAGCGACTCTTGGGAGTGTCCCGTATTGGAAGGAATACTTCCTTCTTTGTGGCAGGAGGTTCTTCGCTGAAGGCAATACAGCTTATTTCCCGCATTTATAAGGAGCTGGATGTACAGCTCACCATCGGTGATGCATTTAATCACCCGACCATCGCTGCACAGGCAGCATTGCTGGACAGTGCAAAGAAGGCCGGATATCAGGAGATCAGAAAAACGCAGGAAAGTGCCTTTTATCCCCTTTCTCATGCGCAGCGAAGGTTATGGGTGGTTTGTCAGCGTTTATGCGAAATACAGCCTTTTAATGGCCTTGAAGTGTATTATCTGGAAGGTGACCTGCAACCGGAGGTATTGTCAAAGGCATTTGGGCTCCTCCTGGAAAGACATGAAAGTCTGAGAACGGTGTTCGTACTGGTAGATGGCGAACCGCAGCAAGGTGTTCGTCCGGTTGATAGCACAGGCTTCAGCATGATCTATGAAGACCTCTCTGCCGACCCTGCACAACAGGAAAAGATCGCGCAACGCAAACTGGCGATTGCAGGTACGCCTTATGAACTGGATAAGGGCCCCCTGTTAAGGATACAACTGATAAAGACCGGACCGGCATCATATACCTTGCTCTTTGGTATCCATCATATCATCTCGGATGAATGGTCTATGCAGATCATGTTGCGGGAACTGCAGTTGCTGTACAATGCAGCGCTGAAAGGAACAGCTGCAGTACTTCCCCCCTTAAGGATACAGTACAGGGATTATGCACGCTGGCAACTGGCATCAGCAAACGATAGCCTGTTCACAGCACACCGGGAATACTGGTTGTCCAGACTGGGAGGCGAGCTGCCCCGCTTATCCCTGACTTCCGGTCGCCAGCGGCCGGCCGTTCAGACTTACAATGGACAGCATTTCCATTTCAGCATAGATGCATCTCTTGCGGATGGGTTCAGGCAATTGCTGAACAACAGTAACTGTACTTTGTTCATGGGATTGGTAACATTGGTGAAGACGTTACTGTACCGTTACACCGGACAGGAAGACATTATCATTGGCACGCCTGTAGCAGGCAGAGAGCATCCGGACCTGGAGAACCAGGTAGGATATTACCTCAACACAATTGCGCTACGCACAAAGCTAAGTGGAGAAGAAACCTTCAGCAGTTACCTGGAGCAGGTAAAGAAGATTGCCCTGGAAGGATATGCACACCAGGAATATCCGTTTGATCACCTGGTGGAAGAACTGGGTGCAGGTACGGATATCTCCCGCAATCCCGTTTTTGATGTCACTGTGATATTGCAAAACGTACAGGTGAATAAGGGACAGGATACCGTTATGGAAGGAGTGACCATACAGGCGGAATTGCCGGAGCTGCATATCAGCAAGGGAGATCTCCGTTTCCAGTTTATAGAGAGTGAAGGTGGTATAGCCGGCAATATTGAATATAATACCGATTTGTTTGATGCCTCACGTATAGAACAGATGTTCGTGGACCTGAAAGCATTGTTGACCAATGTCGTTGCTGATCCCGGTATATTACTCCGCCGGATCAGCTATATGGAAGATACCCAGGCGGCCCGTCTTGAGAAGCAACAAATTCATTTCATGTCTGACATTGATGAATCTTATTAACAACCCAAAAAGAAACCCTGATGATCGACGCTTTAATTCCGGAGAAATATATGGTTGAATGGAGCGGATGGCCGCTCACTGACAACCGGTTTGGTGAAGAATTTGATCGGGACGCCCGGATAAGAATGGTAATGGGTGGCAGGAGACTGATCCCCTATTTGCTGAAGAACAGGAGACAGCTGAAAGGTGATATCCTGGAGATTGGTCCGTTTTTCACTCCGCTGTTATACTCCCCTGAATTAAGGGAAGTGCTGCCAGCGTCAGCAAGTATCACTTTCCTGGAAAACGACAGGGATGCCTTACAATGGCTCCGGGACCAGGGCGCTTGCCGTTTACTCAATCTTGATATGAATGCAGTGTCCTTTGCGGAGGATCTGCAACAGCAGTTGGCTGGTGAGGTATTCGATAATATCATTATTTCCCAGGTACTGAACTATGTAGACTATAAGAGTCTGCTTGCAGAGTTGTTTACACTGGTCAAATCCGGCGGGCATCTTTTTATTAATAATGTTTGTGACTATGGCCTGCCCATACTTTTTTCAGGAAAGCGGCCTTCCGATAATGAATCTGTGATAGCAGCATCGCTGGCCGCAGGATTTAGCATAAAAGAACAACGTGTTATCCCGAAATATTTCAGAAAAGAGCCGGCTGACAGGCTGATACTCGTTCTGCAGCGCCCCTGAAATATTGCAAGATTCCCAAAACTTCATTCCAGATGTCGAAATCATTTATCCATAGCGTTATAGAAAATAAGGCTGCATTGCTGAAAGACAAGGTAGCTATTGAAGAGTCCCACGATGTAATCAGCTATGAAGCACTTTCTAAGGAAAGTAACAGATTGTCTCATGTGTTATTGTCGCTCGGTATTACTCCCGGCAGTAACGTCGGCGTTGTTATGCATTCCAGCATCAGGCTGACTGTTGCCATGCTGTCATGTTTCAAGACCAACCAGGTGTATGTGCCCCTGGATATTGACCAGGCGCCGGCGCGTGTATTACAGATGCTGTCGCTTACAAATCCGTCAGCGCTGATCACCTTTTCAGAAGATCTGGACAAGCTGCAACAGTTCCTCCTGCAACGGAAAGTGCATATCCCTTTGCTGATAGGTCTCCCTGCGGCAGCGCATAGCTTACTGGCAGATTTGCAGCTGGATGCCAGTATGATTGAAACACAGGAGTCAGGTTATACATTGGCCCGATTGACAGGTGATAATTATACTTGTGAAACACTTACGTTGTCTGCCTTCAGTACTACATTGCCAGAAGTACCACAACAGGCGGATGACAGCAATTATATTTTCTTTACTTCCGGTACTACTGGTACTCCCAAAGGTATTCTGGGATGCCATGAAAGCCTGAGCCATTATGTCCATTGGCATGCGGGGGAACTAAAGATGGATGAGTCAACCCGGATCAGTCAGTTGGCCCCGGTCACTTTTGATGCATCATTGAAAGATATACTCACTGCATTGAGCACTGGCGCAACCCTGTGCATACCTGATCCTGCTGTGCGTTATCAGTTACCGGCCCTCGTAAAGTGGCTGTACAATTCCGGCATTACGCTGCTGCAAACAGTGCCTTCTTTGTTCCGCCTCATCACCAGGACCATGAAGGAGCAGCAGATCATCTTACCACAATTGAAATACGTGGTGCTGGCAGGCGAAAAGTTATACGGAAAGGATGTGCTTAACTGGCGTGCTGTTGCCGGAGAGCATACTGTTATCTACAATATGTATGGTCTTACTGAAACGACCATCCTCAAGTCCTGCTATCGTATCCCGCATTGGGAATGGCAGCCGGGAGAAGTGATCCCGGTAGGAAAAGCCATCAGCAATACTCAGCTGGCCGTTATCAATGAAAGTGGTTTATGTACAGGAGGTGAAATAGGAGATGTATATATTAAGAGCCCCTATGTAACCAAAGGTTATATTGATCAGGAAAATGTTCAGACACTATTTGTGCAGAATCCGCTGGTAAAAGACCGGCAAGATATTGTATGCAGAACAGGCGACCTGGGACGTTACCGCCCGGATGGTACGCTGGAATTGCTGGGACGGCGCGATGAACAGGTAAAGATCCATGGCGTGCGTGTAGAGCTGGATGCAGTTAAATCGTCCATGCTGAAACAGGAAGGGGTGGATCAGGTGGAATTGGTCGTATATCAGGACGATGACTTTCAGCAGGAATTGATCTGTTATTATGTGGGTAATCCCCGAAAAGATGCTGACCTGCGTGAGCTATTGGGAGAAGAATTGCCTGTCAGCCATCTGCCGGCACATTATGTGTGGCTGGCCAGCTTTCCGCTGAACATTAATGGTAAGGTGGACAGAAAGCGTTTGCCCAGACCGGAACAACTCGTGGCAGGGCATCAGTTTGATGCGCCGCATGCCGGACTGGAACAGCAATTGTTAACCATCTGGCAGGCTATCCTCGGCATCACAAATATCAGCAGGGATGCTTCATTTTTTGTGAATGGAGGATCGTCCTTAAAAGCTATCCAGCTGATCTCTCGTATTTATAAGGAGCATGATGTACAGCTCACCATTGCCGATATCTTTAAACATACTTCCATAGCCGGACAGGCAATACTGATCCGCGAAGCGAAGAAAGCGGTTTTTCAGTCCATCAGGCCCGTCGCCGTACAGGCGCATTATGCGCTGTCATATTCTCAAAGGCGTTTATGGTTGCAGTCCCAAAGATTGCGGGATGCACAGCCTTTTAACGGACTGGAGACATATCGGCTGAAAGGAAAACTGAACAAGGAGGCATTAACTGCAGCATTTTATACGGTGCTTGAGCGGCATGAGTCGCTAAGAACTGTTTTCATATTACACAACGGAGAACCTAAACAAAAGATCAATAGCCTGGCAGAATCAGGTTTTGCAATTACCTTCCAGGATATCAGTGCAGGGGAAGATATTGAATTGATCATTGCACAACGTCAGAGAGAAGTAGTAGAAACACCTTATGATCTTGATAAAGGACCCCTGCTTCGTATTGTGTTGCTGCAAACCGCCGCGGAAGAATTTACATTACTGTTTGGTATCCATCATATCATTTCTGATGAATGGTCGATGCAGCTAATGATAAAGGAATTGTTACTGCTCTATAATGCGTATCATGATGGGAAGGGTAGTCCATTATCACCATTGCAGCTGCAGTATAAAGATTATGCTGCCTGGCAGATAACACAGGTAGAGAACAGTGAACATAGCACACACCGTAAATACTGGCTGGAGCAGCTGGCCGGCGACATACAGGCATTGTTGCTGCCGGCAGACAGGCAACGGCCACAGATACCCACTTATAGAGGAGCGCAGTATCATTTCAATATTGATAAAGAAAGAAGCATTGCTTTCCAGGCATATCTGAATAAAAAAGAAGCCACCCTGTTTATGGGATTGGTAGCATTGGTGAAAACCTTGCTGTTCCGTTATACAGGGCAGTCAGATATCGTAATAGGTACACCTGTTGCTGGCCGCGAGCATACTGAATTGGAAGACCAGATCGGTTATTATCTCAATACAATTGCACTTAGAACACAGGTAGATGGCAACGAAGGCTTTTCGGTATTGCTGGAGGCTGTAAAACATTGTGCTGTAAACGGATTTCAGCATCAGACATATCCATTTGATCTGCTGGTAGACGAGTTGGGCGCAGATGCAGATCCCGCCCGTAACCCTTTATTTGATGTGGCGGTGGTATTGCAGAATGTGCAGT
Organism: Chitinophaga filiformis; assembly: GCF_021646545.1. Taxonomy (GTDB): domain Bacteria; phylum Bacteroidota; class Bacteroidia; order Chitinophagales; family Chitinophagaceae; genus Chitinophaga; species Chitinophaga filiformis_A. The sequence continues at coordinate 22,897 of NZ_JAKIRP010000002.1, forward strand.
TGGATACTTCGGCAGTACAGGAAATGAAGGGAATAGAGATAGAAACGGCGCCTTCGCTCTTATCCATCAGTAAAGGAGACCTGCGTTTTCAGTTCAGCATCCGGAATGAGGTGCTGGAAGCCGGTATCGAATATAATACTGATCTGTTCAACGCGAGCCGGATCATTACCATATCTGAAGACCTTGACAGGCTGCTCACGGCAATACTAGCAACCCCCGACAACAGTCTCCGGACATTGACGTATCATAATAGGTCGGTGCCGGAAGGGGCAGTAGCTTTTGACAAACGACAAGTCGTAAAATCGCATACACCAGTATTCCAGCTGTTTGCTGAAACAGCCGCGCTGTATCCTCAGCTGGTGGCTGTCCAAGAAGAAGCGGCCAGGATTAGTTACGAAGAATTGGAGAAGGACAGTAACCGGTTGGCGAGATTGCTGAAAGCAAAAGGAGTGACCCCTGGAGATGCTATCGGTGTCGTGCTCACATCCGGTATCAACCTGGTTACGGCTATGCTGGCGGTGATGAAAAGTGGTGGGGTATACCTGCCGCTGGACCTGCGGCAACCACAACGTATATTGTCAGGGATATTGCAACAACTGAATCCGGTAATATTGATCACTGACAGCAATTCCCTGCAGCATGTCAAAGGAATGGCAGGAGATATTCCCCTGGTGCTTGAAATGCCCGCATCCGGAGAAGAGATCCTGAGTGAACTGGACATTGCATTCTCATCGCTGATAGGTATTGAAAAACGTCCGTATCGTTGTTTTACACCGGAAAGTATGTTGCCAGCGTATGAAGTGTTGCCGGAAGAATTATCTTCCGCAGCGCTGGATGTTATTATCCCGGATGACGCGCCTGCTTATGTATTTTATACTTCCGGTTCAACTGGTGTGCCCAAGGGCATCAAAGGTAGTCACCGTAGCCTCAGTCATTACATACAATGGCATAGTAAGGAATTTGCAGTCAGCATTGACAGCAGGATCAGTCAGATAGCGCCTGTCACGTTTGATGCATCCCTGAAAGATATACTTGTGGCACTTACTTCGGGGGCTACATTATGCATACCCGCTCCTGATACCCGTCAACGTATTCCTTCGCTGGTGCAATGGTTGTCTGATATGCGTATTTCCATTCTTCAGACGGTTCCCTCCCTGTTTCGCCTTATTACACGTGAAATGGAGGAATCGCGTATTAACCTGCCGGCACTGCGACATGTTGTACTCGCGGGAGAACGTTTGTATGGACGCGATGTGCTGAACTGGCAGAAAGTAAATGGTGGCGCACGTCTGTCGAATATGTACGGACTGACAGAAACCACTATTCTAAAGAGCTGTTATCATATAGATAATTTGGATTGGGAGCCGGGAGATGTGCTGCCCGTCGGGAAACCTATCGCCGATACGAGCATTGCCGTCATCAACAATGGATTACTTTGTGTGGAGGGAGAGATCGGAGAGGTTTATATCAGTAGTCCATATGTTACCCTGGGGTATACTGACCCCATACTGACGGATACTTTATTTGTACCTAATCCATTGCTGGAAGATGACCGGTTCCTCGTTTGCCGTACCGGCGATATAGGCCGCTACAGTAATGATGGTATACTTGAGCTCCTTGGCAGAAGAGATGATCAGGTAAAACTGCACGGTGTGCGTATAGAACTGGACGGCATACGCCAGGCATTGCTGGGGTTGGAGGACATACGCCAGGTAGAGCTGATCGTACAGCAGGACGAAGAGCTGGTGCAGGAGCTGATCTGTTACTACAGTGGGAGAGAATATGAAGCCTCCACATTGAGAGCTTTGCTGGAGAAAGAACTGCCGCTTACGCATCTGCCGGTGCATTATATTTATATGGAGGCCTTTCCGCTGAATATCAATGGAAAGGTAGACCGGAAAAAGCTGCCCAGACCTGCGGACCGCAAGGAACAGGAAGGCAGTGACGAACCACATGAGGGTGTAGAACAGCAGCTTGCCGGTATCTGGAAGGCTATTCTGCGTGTGGATAAAGTAAGGCGCAATACTTCATTCTTTACCATTGGCGGCTCTTCATTGAAGGCCATACAGCTGATATCACGTATTTATAAGGAGCTTGAGATACAGCTGACCATCGCCGATATCTTTAATCATACTACAATTTCTGCTCAGGCAGTATTAATCAGCGGAACGAATGCGGGAAAATATCAGCAGATCGCTCTGGCGCCCGTTCAGCAGGACTATCCGCTTTCACACGGGCAGCGTCGCTTGTGGGTGATTGATCAGCTGGAAGAAAACCTCGTGGCTTATAGTCGTCCGCTGGCTTACACTTTACAGGGCGCCCTGAACCAGGCCGCTTTGCAGCAGGCTTTCCTGAAAGTGATAGAAAAGCATGAAAGTCTGCGTACGATTTTCCCTTTGGTCAATGGAACTCCCAGGCAGAAAGTAATGGTAGCAAATGATCTGGATTTCACTATCGTTACACATGATCTCAGCGACGGTAGCGGCACGGTAGAGCAATATAAACAGTTAATGGCAGCTACGCCATTCTCTCTTAGCCAGGGACCATTATTGCGTGTTTGGTTATTGCAATTATCAGCAGATCAGCATACGCTTTTGCTTGCTGTACATCATATCGTTTCCGATGAATGGTCTATGCAGGTGTTTGTGAAAGAAGTGATCACCGCATACAATGCATTTCATAGCGGAAAGGCTTATCAATATAAACCACTACCGCTCCAGTATAAAGATTACGCGGTGTGGCAGCTGGAACAGCTGAGTGGCGACAACTTACAGGAGCATAGGGATTTCTGGCACAATACGCTCTCCGGCGAATTACCCGTATTGGAACTACCGCTCGATCATGCCAGAGGTAACAATCGCACTTATAATGGTGAGCAGCTGCGTTTTCATATCCCTGCTACACTCAGGACTTCTTTAGAAGAAGTGACCGGAACAGCGGGTGCCACTTTATTCATGGGATTAGTAGCTACTGTGAAAGCGCTGCTTTACCGTTACACAGGACAGACAGATATCATCGTGGGTACCACAGTAGCGGGAAGAGAACATTTACAGTTGGAAGAACAGATCGGTTTTTATGTGAATACGCTGGCGCTGAGAACTGTCATTGATGGCAATGCAGCGTTTCCGGCATTGCTGGATCAGGTGAAACATGTTATGCTGGCGGCATTTGAGCACCAGGTATATCCTTTTGATAAACTGGTAGATGAGCTGGATATACCACGTGATCTCAGTCGCTTTCCCATTTTTGATGTGGCAGTGGTCATGCAACAGGGTATGCAGGCGGAAGAAGTTATACCACAAATGAATGGTCTGCAGGTAGAAGAAGACAGGGTGGGTGTTACTACCAGCTTATATGATCTTACCTTCTGGTTCCTCGACCGTGGAGATGGTATTACGCTGACATTGGAATATAACACAGATCTCTTCGCAAGAGAAAGGATTGAGCTCATGGGTCGGCACTTCGGAAAACTGCTGGAACAATTATGTGGCGGAGCTGCTGTTATTGATGCGGATTTCCTGGATGCCGGGGAAAAAGAGAGACTGTTACATGTATTCAATAAAACAGTAGCACCGATTAGCAAAGATACTTTGCCGGCACTCTTGGGCTTGCGCAGCCCTGTCTGGGCAGACCTTCCTGCAATATTGTGCGAAGAACGGCAAATGTCTTTCTCAACACTGGACGACTATACTAACCGTCTGGCTACGCGTCTTATCAGCCATTATGGCTTAAAACCAGGTAATATAGTTGGGTTGCTTTTACCACGGAATGAGTGGGCGGTCGTTTCTGTACTGGCCGTTTTGAAAGCAGGCGCCGCATATGTGCCGATGGATGTTACTTATCCTGTTCAGCGGATCAGTTATATTCTCAGAGACACTGCGGCGGTATTAGTGATTGCAGATGAAGAAATCACTATCGCAGATGTGCCGGTACTGTCTACATCCGCTATCCGCACAGGTATTACACAATGGGAGAGCGGTCCCTTGCCGCTTGTTGCTCCGGAAGATGTGGCCTATGTAATGTATACATCTGGCTCCACCGGCAATCCTAAGGGCGTTATTATACAACATAAAGCACTCCTGAATTATCTGTTATGGGCCAATAGCTGGTACTTCAATGATCAGCGGGGCAATGTTTTCAGTGTGTTTACATCCTTATCTTTCGACCTCACGATTACAGGGCTTCTGTCAGGATTGCTGAGAGGAGACAGTGTGCAGCTCTTCCCCGGAGAGAACATCGAACAGGTATTATCTGAAACTTTCACCAGTGCTGTAGTAAATGCGGTGAAGCTGACGCCCTCTCATATCAGTGCGCTGGAACTGCTCAATATTACGGCTACCAAAGTCCATACGATCATCGCCGGAGGCGAAGAATTGCATAGTGGACATATCAGGATATTACGACAACTCAACCCTGATATCAGGATCTTTAACGAATATGGTCCTACAGAAACGACAGTAGGATGTACTGTTTATGAAGTGAAGGACGACAACCGTATCTACATAGGAACACCTGTGGCCAATGCGCAGATCCTCGTACTGGACGACAGGCTGCAGTTGTCGCCTGTAGGTATTGAGGGTGAGATCTTTATCGGAGGTACCGGGGTGGCAGCTGGTTATCTCGGGCAACCACAGCTTACAGCCGGGAAGTTTATACATCATACCTTAACCGATCATCTCTTATATCGTAGTGGCGACCGTGGGCGCTGGTACTTTAACGGACAATTAGGATATGCCGGCAGAAGGGACGAACAGCATAAGATCCGCGGTTATCGTATCGAAACAGCAGAGATCGCGCAGGCGCTGTCTGCTTATGAGGGTGTGAAGGAAGTGTTTGTTACTGTAGTGACACAAAAAGAGGATAAACAGCTGGTGGCCTACTATACGGCAGATCATAGTATCACTACAGCGGATTTGAGGACATACTTGTCGCAGTCCCTGCCAGAGTACATGGTTCCCAATTGGTACGTACAGCTGGAGGCTATGCCGCTGAACAGCAACGGAAAGGTGGATAAAGTAAAACTACCCGTTCCGCTGACTACCACCGGAAACCAGTACATCGCACCGCGTAACAAGCTGGAGAAACAACTCGCAGCAATATGGAGAGATATTCTTGGTCTGTCACAGGTAAGTGTAACGGACGACTTCTTTACCTGCGGAGGACATTCATTAAAAGCCATGCAGCTGGTAGCCAGGGTGTATAAAGACCTTTCTGTGAAGATCTCGCTGAAAGATGTGTTTAAACATCCCACGCTGGAAGCGCTGGCATCCTTCATACAGCATTCCAAACGTGAACAATATATAGCCATACCATCAGCAGCACCTGCGGCTTATTACCCTGTGTCTTATGCACAACAGCGGCTGTGGGTATTACATCAGTTTGATGGTATTGACCTGGCGTATTCTATCACAGAGGTGTTTGAATACGAGGGTAAGCTGGACCGGGAGTTGCTTGCAGCAGCATTCGGGATCCTCATCGCCCGTCATGAAATATTGCGTACCGTATTTGATACTATAGATGGTAAGCCGGTGCAGATGGTGAGACAATCTGCCGGTTTCCATTTGCATAGCGAAGCTGCCGATAGCAGTCTGCAGGCGAAGATAGCGGCATTCACCCGCCAGCCTTTTGATCTTAGTAATGGTCCTTTGTTAAGGGCCGCTGTATTTAGTGATAGTGACACGCATCATTATCTCGTGCTGGTTATTCATCACATCATTGCAGATGAATGGTCGCTACAGGTACTGAAGCGCGAACTTACAACTATCTATACGGCGCTGGAGAACAAGGAAGAGGCTCGTTTGCCGGTGCTGTCTGTTCAATACAAAGATTATACAAGCTGGCAGCGCAATAATCGTGATAGTGCGTCACTATTGGCGCAGCAGGCATACTGGAGGAGTAAGCTGCAGGAAGATCTGCCTGTACTGGAACTGCCTGCTGATTTCCCTCGTCCGCCTATACAGCGTTTTGAGGGAGGAAATTATTACCATACTATTCCGGCCGAGGTGCTGGCAGCACTACAGTCACTGGTGGCTGGTAAGCAGGCTACCTTGTTCATGGGATTGGTGGCGGCCGTGAAATCTCTCCTGTATCGTTATACGGGGCAAACAGACATTGTTGTCGGTACGCCCGTAGCCGGAAGGGAACACCCTGATCTGGAAGACCAGATAGGCTTGTATGTGAACACCCTGGTACTTAGAACCACGCTCACAGGAGACGAGGGCTTTGCCGGCAATCTGTTGGCTGTAAGAGAGACAGCGCTGGAAGCGTACGCTAACCAGGAATATCCTTTCAATCTGCTGGTGGAAGACATAGACATTAACCGCGATGTAAGCCGCTCGGCAATTTTTGACGTCATGATAGTGCTCAGGGATGCAGATGAAGAAGTGCCTGTAGGCGGAACAGTCCGTCGTGACGAAGAGCTGGATATGCATCTTGGGGGCAGCAAGTTTGATATTACCTTCTATTTTAAACAACAGGCGGATGGTCTGCAATTGCAGATAGAATATAACAGTGCGCTGTTTACGCATGCCCGCATCACACGTATGGGGCAACATCTGCATCGGCTGATAGAAGCGGCAGTAGCTGCACCGTCTACACCAATATCGCGATTGTCTTACCTGAGTCCTGAAGAAGAACATGACTTGCTGCATAACTATAATAACATAGCAGAGGAATTCCCGCCCTTTACACCGCTGGGGACACTGATCGGCAGACACGCAGCAACTACACCGGGAGCGATAGCGCTTGTTAGCGGTAAACGGCAGATAACGTACGCTGAGCTTAATAAACGCGCCGACAGACTGGCCGCCTATCTGCAGCACAACGGTTATGCGGGCGCTAATAAACTCGTAGCCGTGATGGTGGATCGTAATGAATGGCTACTGATTGCCATACTGGGGATACTTAAATCCGGTGCCGGTTATCTGCCACTTGATATCACCGCTCCGCCAGAAAGATTACAATACCTGCTTGAGACCAGTGAGGCAACTGCAGTTGTTGCAGGAGTGGAAGAAGTGCCCTTACTGTCGTTCTATCAGGGACAGATAATCACAGAAGAACTGTTGTCAGACGCAGTAGTCAGTGTTCATGAAATCCAGCCAGCGGATGTAGCTTATGTGATCTATACCTCAGGTTCCACCGGTAAACCAAAAGGCGTAATGATCCCTCATGGCGCGGTTTATAATCTGTTCCAGGGGCTTAGCAAAAAGACGGGTATCAACAATACCGATAAGTTACTGGCTATTACAACGGCTTCGTTTGATATGTCTGTACTGGAATTGCTGCTGCCATTGATAAATGGGGCTACGGTGGTATTGGCCAGCAGGGATGAGGTCCACTCTCCTGAGGCGCTGCAGCTGATGATGCAGCAGGGAATCACTTTTATGCAGGCAACGCCGGGTATGTGGCACCTGCTGACTGAAAGTGGGTGGAATGGAACAGAAGGACTGACGATCATCACAGGGGGAGATACCCTGAGTGCATCGCTGGCACAACGGCTGCTGGATAGATGTAAGGTGTTGTGGAATATGTATGGTCCTACAGAGACTACTATTTACTGTACCTGGTATCAGCTTACGAAAGCGAATGAATCACTGATCTTAGGCCGGGGTTTATCCAATATGCCGGCATATATCCTGGATGCTAATCTGCAATTATTACCGGTAGGTGTTCCGGGCGTAATATATTTCAGCGGACCTGGTATTGCCACTGGGTACCTGGGACAGCCGGAGCTGACAGCCAGTCGCTTCATTGATAATCCGTACCAACCCGGCACGGTGATGTACAATACCGGTGATGTCTGCTCATGGACGGAGGAAGGATTGATCCGGTTCAATGGCAGGGCAGATTTCCAGGTGAAGATCCGTGGTTACCGTATAGAGCCGGGTGAAATTCAGGCCCTGATGATCAGGCTGGAGGGCATTACCCATGCTACTGTACTGGCTTATGGTAATGGCGCCGATAAATACCTGGTAGCTTACTATGCTAGCGACAGGAATATACAGCCAGATACCGTCCGCGAATATCTGCAGCGTTTCCTGCCGGATTATATGGTGCCGGCTCACCTGGTGCTGCTGGATGCTGTTCCGCTGAACAGGAATGGCAAAGTGGACCGTGCCCGTCTGCCAGTGCCCGGACTAACCAAAGGTGCTTATATAGCCCCGGAAACAATGACGGAGAAGGTGCTGGCTAAGATATGGGAAGAGGTACTCGGTACAAAGAACATCGGCAGGAACGACAACTTCTTCACATTAGGAGGACACTCACTGAAAGCGATACAGACAGCCTCCCTGATCTATAAACGTCTTGAAGTAAAACTACCGCTGAAAGAAATTTTCCTGCGGTCGGTATTATCCGACCTGGCTGCCCTGATAGACCAGAGTGGAAAACAATTATTCAGCGCTATACCGCCGGCGCCTGTACAGGAATATTATCCGCTTTCCAATAGTCAGGAACGCTTATGGATTCAGCAGCAGATGCTCAACAACCTGGAAACGTTCAATATGCCGTATACCTACTGGCTTAGAGGACCATTTAACAGGACTGCATTTGAAGCAGCTGTACGCCTGCTGGTGGAGCGTTATGAAATATTGCGCTCCGTGCTGTTCCTGGTGAACGACAAACCTGTGCAGCAGATAAAACAATATGACGATTTCGATAACTGGATAAGCTTTGAAGACCTGCGGGCGCTTCCTGATGCGGAACAGCAAAGCCTCGTAGCGGCGGAAGAATGGGCCGGTATTCCTATTAATCTCAGGATGGGACCATTATTAAGATTAAAGCTGTGGCAGGTAAAAGATGACCAATACCTTTTCCTGGTATGTATACATCATATCATTGCAGATGAATGGTCGATGCAGGTCATGATGCGTGAACTGGTAATACTGTACTCCGCATGCCTGGAAGACAGACCCAATCCATTGGAACCGCTGCCCTTGCAGTTCCGGGACTTTGTGATGTGGACGAAGAATGAGGAGAACATCGCAAAGATGTCGGAACACCGGGAATACTGGGTAAATCGCTTCTCGGGCGATATACCGGTGCTGGAACTGCCGGCTGACAGACCAAGACCTGCTATACCGGATAATACGGGCAAGAGATATTACAGCAGGATGCAGGGAGTACTTAACGGAAAACTCTTCACCCTGATAAAAGAACAGGAGGCCACACTTATGATGGGGCTTGCTGCTATCGTTAAGCTGCTGATCTATCGTTATACGGGAGACAAGGATATTGTGCTTGGATTGCCTGTTACCGGCAGGGAACATCCCGATCTGCAAAATCAGATAGGCTTCTTTCTGAATACCATCGCGCTTCGTTCGCGGATTGATGAGGAATGTGGATTTGATGCCTTGCTCAGGGAAGTGAAGGCGAATGCTATTGCTGCTTACGACCGCATATCATTCCCGTTTGAGTTGCTGGTAGATGCCGTGAATGAATACAAGCCGCTCAATAAGCGCACGCTGTTCAATGTCATGCTGGTATTACAGGATGAAGACAGGAAGGAAGAAGACCTGTTGAACCTGCAGGATATGCTTGTGGAAGAAGCATCAGTAGCCACAGAGATCAGTAAGTTTGATCTCACATTCTTCTTCAGAAAACAGGGAGATGATCTTTTACTGACCTTGGAGTATAGTACAGTGTTGTTTGACGAGGCCAGAATGGTCCGTCTCTGTGAACACATATATCAGTTGATCATCAATGCAGGAGAATATCCAGCTTTATCGCTGAACCGTATAAAATTTCTTCCTGCGCAGGAAGAAACGCTGCTGTTGACAACACTGAATGATACCAGTGCAGATATTCCTTCAGTGACCATTGTAGACGCCTTCAGGAAGGTAGCTGCTATGCATCCTGACAAGAATGCACTTATTGCTGGTAAGACAAAGTACACATTTACAGCATTAGATAGCTTGTCAGATAAACTGGCTGCTTATCTCATACAACACTACCAGGCAAAAGCGGGAGATGTGGTGGCGATCATGGTCAACAGGAATGAGTGGTCGCTTATCAGTATACTGGCTATTCTCAAAACAGGAGCCGCCTATCTTCCAATAGACAGTACCCTGCCTGAAGACAGGATCAGGTACATTCTCGATGATGCGGCGGCCACATTGTTAATGACAGATCATGACGGATGGCCGTGGAGCGGAAGGGTACTGGCACTGAATGGGGCTGTAAAGGATATTGATCAGACGGTGCCCGGAACACTGCCAGCTGTAAACCAGGAAGCTCCCGCATACATCATCTACACTTCCGGTTCTACAGGTATGCCAAAAGGAGTGCTGATCTCTCATGCATCTCTGATGAACTACCTGACATTCGTTAACCGTCACTACTTTGACAATACCACCGGCCATGTATTCGGCGTATTCTCTTCATTGTCTTTCGACCTTACCATTACCAGTCTGCTGAGTGGCTTACTGCGTGGTGATGAAGTATGCCTGACGCCGGAAGAAGATGTACTGGCAGCGCTGAAAGAGGTCTTTACAAACGACAGGCTGACGGCGGTAAAGATCACACCGGCACATATACGTGTACTGGCAAGCCTACAGTTAGAGAAAACGGCTGTCAATACTGCCATTGTAGGTGGAGAAGCCCTCCTGCCAGATCATGTTCTCACACTGAAAGAGTTGAACCCTCAGATGAGGATCTTCAATGAATACGGTCCGACGGAAACAACGGTGGGTTGTACAGTCAGTGAAATAACATCCGCAGATTATATTACTATTGGTAAGCCTATAGATAATGCACAGATCTATATTCTCGATGAACTGCAACAACTGCAGCCTGTAGGTGTAGAAGGAGAGATCTATATCGGTGGCGCAGGCGTGGCTATTGGCTATCTCAACAGGGAAGAACTGACTGCTGCCCGCTTTGTTACTGATCCTTTTGGTCCTGGCAAATTATATCGCAGTGGTGATAAGGGAAGATGGAATCATAAAGGTGAGATTGAATATACAGGACGGGCGGATGAGCAGATCAAACTGAATGGTTTCCGTATCGAACCAGGCGAGATCGCGTCTGCCATCCTGAAGTATCCCGGCATAAAAGAGGCCATCGTAACCAAAACATCACTTCAGCAGGAAGAGTACCTGGTGGCTTATTATACAGCACAAACAGCAGTAGACCGGAAAGAGCTGCAACAGCATATCGGCAGGTTCTTACCTGCATTTATGGTACCTGCATGGTTCATACTGATACCTGCTGTACCATTGACCACCAATGGTAAGGTAGATAAGACCCTGCTGCCAGCGCCGGAAATAGATAGTCTTACAACATTTGTAGCACCCCGCAATGAACTGGAAAGTCAGATGGCTGTAATATGGGCAGAAGTATTGAACCTGGATGCTGTGGGTGTTACCAGCAGCTTCTTCGAACTGGGAGGTCACTCCATGAGGGCGGTGCAGCTGGTATCAAGGATGAATAAGGAGCTTAACCTGAGATTATCACTGCGCGATTTCCTTGGCCATCCCACTATTGAATCACTGTTAGCACTCGCTGATACACGTGGAGAACAGAAGGGCACTTTGTTAAGCCTGAACAGGAAAGAACCGGATCTGCCCCGTATGTATTGCTTTGCGCCCCTGATAGGTACTTCCTTGTTATATATGGAACTGGGTAAAGCGCTGCAGGGAACATATAACTGCTATGGTTTACAGGATGCAGGCTTTGATGATGGTAAAGATTTCGACACTACCATCGAACAAAAGGTTAGGCGGTTTGCGACGGCTATACTGGAGAATGAACCAGGAAAGGAAGTAGTACTGACAGGTTTCTCTTTCGGTGGTACTATTGCCTTCGAAGTAGCGAAGATGCTGGAGGAAAAAGGAATACGTACCACTTTGCTGCTCCTGGACAGAGACATCAGGGATAAAAAGAAACGTAAACAGTCGATAGAGCTTTCAAGGGATGCCATTCAGCAGGAGGTAAACTGGCTGCGTGACTGGCTGGCAGATGTAGGGCTGGAAGATACCCACAGGAACCACCTCGAGCAACTGTTCTATCATAATCTCCGTCTCAGCGAAGCGTATGAACAGAAAGGAAAGATAAAAGGAGATATTATCGCCTTTAAGGCCAAACAGAATATTCATAATGATTTCCTCCACATGAAAGATTGGGAACGGTATACCAGCGGCCGCTTCACGCATCTGTTCACACAGGGAGACCATTATGATGCCATCACATTGCCCAGGAACCTGCAATTGGTGGTAACAAGCATCACAGACAAGGATAAGTAACCCGTTTTGTTAACGTTAATATTGTTTTTATGGAAAATGAAGTGGTATACCTCAGACCCAATGTGGTATTAGAACCCTTAATAGATAAGTGGTATGCCTGGACGCACCTGATCTATCCCCCAACAGCGGCTATGAACATACAGTCGAGGCACCTCAGGATCATGAGCTCTTATGTACAGGCGCCGCAGGTGCACGCTGCAGCTATCCGTAATCCGAAAATGCTGGGAGGACCGTTCATGAACTATGATACGAACCGGGCAGAGGATATTAAACAACTGATCGCTGAAACAAAAGAAAGCAGGAAACACATGCTGGAACTTGCCGAAGCTATCAAGGATCTGGACAACCTCTTGCAGCAGGAAGCGCACGGGTTCTCGCTGGATCCTTTGTATGAAAGAGTACCTGATATATTGAAAGGACTTGTTGAGATCAATTACGATCTGCATAACAATCCCGGTTTCCGTTTTTTCGAGCAGCTGATGTATAAGAGTGAATATTACAACGAGAACGCGCAGAGTCTGGCTATGTGGCTTACCACCAACGATGAACGCCCTTTTGTACTGAGTACAGCAAGGTTGAAAGATACGACCAGTATAGAACTGAATATTCCTTTCTCCAGCAGCCTGGTAGACCGCCTGCATCGTATGAGGACGGTTCCGGGTAGTTTCAGTGAAATAAAAGATGCATTGGGCATCGCTGATGAAGATCTTGAACTGTTCCAATCATTTTTCACAACAGAGGCCCCTCCTAAATACGAACGTTATACCGGTGATAAAATACGGATGCGTTACTTCGGACATGCCTGTATCCTGGTAGAAACGAAGGAAATATCAATTCTCGTGGATCCTGTTATCAGTTATTACGGTTACCAGGCCGAGGTGGAAAGATTCTCTTACAGCGATCTGCCAGAGGAAATAGACTATATCCTGATCACACACAATCACCAGGACCATATCCTGTTTGAAACCATGCTCTATCTGCGTCATAAGACCAAAAAGATCATTGTACCGAGAGGCAGTATGGGGAACCTGCAGGACCCGAATCTTAAGCTGATGTTCAACATGATCGGTTTCCATAATGTAGTGGAACTGGAAGAAATGGAGTCTATCACTTTCAGTAACTGTACAATTACCGGCCTACCTTTCCTCGGTGAACACGGTGACCTGAACATCCGTTCGAAGCTCTGCTATCATGTGAGGATCGGTTCACAGTCCATGTTATTCCTCGCTGACTCATGCAATATAGAACCCCGCTTGTATGAACACGTCGTGAAACAGACGGGGCCCGTGGATATCATCTTCCTCGGTATGGAGTGCGATGGTGCGCCCTTTACATGGGTATACGGACCACTGATGACGGAAGAGATACAAAGAGAAAAGGATCTTTCCCGCAGGCTGGCAGGGTCCAACTTTCCCCGCGGACAAGCGCTCGTGAGTACATTTAAACCCCGTGAATTGTATGTGTACGCAATGGGGCTGGAACCCTGGATTGAATTTATCAGCAGTGTAAGATATCATGAGGATGCCAACCCCATTGTAGCATCCAATAAGCTGATCACAGATTGCGGAGAAAACAACATAGCCGCAGAGAGACTGTTCGGCGAAAAAGAATTATTGTATGAAATCTGATTTATAACATCGCTAAACCTTCATGTATGAACTTAACTAAATCTATTGCTCACATAGGTGAGGATAAACTGCCCGTGTTCCTGAAATTTGAAGAGCAGGTAAGCACTGATTTCTTCGCTGACTGGTACCATGAGAAACGCGAACTCATGGAATCGACACTGCTGAGAAATGGTGCTATTCACGTAAGAGGCATTAATATAGATTCTATTGACGCTTTTAGCGGGTTAATGAAACGTCTGCATCCTGCCTCCTCCAGTTTCCTGGATGGGAATTCCAGCAGAAGCAAACATACCTCCAATGTATACAATGCCTCCGAATACGATGCAGCGTCTATCATCCGCCTGCACACTGAATTTTCCTATTCTAATCTCTGGCCGGCGCATATCTTCTTTTGCTGTATCAACAAAGCAGATACGGGAGGTGAAACAACCGTCGGCGATTGCAAGAAGGTGCTGGAATTACTTTCTCCTGCTATAGTAGAAGAATTTGAAGCGAAAGGCATTACTTATATCCGCAATCTGCACGGCGGTGCAGGACTTGGTCCTTCCTGGCAGGAAGCATTCGAAACGACAGATAAACAGTTCATGGAGTCTTATTGCAATGAAAACGGTATCACCGTTAAATGGCAACCTGACGGTGCCGTGCGACTCGAACAGACAAGACCCGCCATCAGGAAACATCCTGTTACCGGCGACCGCTTATGGTTTAACCAGGTAGATCAGTTTTATCCTGTCATTTATGGTGAGGAAGTGTTTGAAACCCTGATGTTCCTGGCAAATAATGATCCTAATGGACTGCCTATGTATGCCCGTTACGGCGATGGCTCAGAGATACAGAAAGAATATATCGATGAGATCATCCGGGTAATGGACGACGTAACAGTTCCTGTTCCCTGGGAAAATGGTGATCTGTTGATGGTGGATAATATGCTGTCGCTACATGGTCGTCTGCCATTTACCGGAGATAGAAAGATATTGGTTTCGATGGCCTGAGTCCGGAGATGCTTCCCCTTTTCGTAAACTCCCTTTCAATTTTTTGTAATGTTTAAGTTCAAATCATACAATATCAATCAGCTTGATAAGATTCCCCAATTAATGTTACTGGATCACAGGCAGATGGAGGACATCAGAATAGTTAGTGAGATCTATCCTTTTAAGACGAATAACTACGTATTGGAGAATCTTATTAACTGGACAAATGTTCCCGACGACCCGATCTTTCGCCTGAACTTTCCACATAAGGAAATGCTGACCGAATTACATTATGATCAATTGAAATGGGGAATGCGGAACATGGATGAGGTATCCTACCGTAATCTGATCCATGATATACGGTTGTCATTGAATCCACATCCTGCTGGCCAGGTGGATCATAATACACCTTATTTCCTGGGAGAAAAGCTGGATGGTATGCAACATAAATACCGTAATACTATACTGTTCTTTCCCAGTCATAGCCAGACCTGCCACGCTTATTGCACGTTCTGCTTCAGGTGGCCTCAGTTCGTTAATGAACCGGGCTTCAAGATGCAGGCGAAAGAAATAGAGCCGCTGGTAGCCTACCTCAAGGCTAATCCTTACATCTCAGATGTGTTGCTGACAGGAGGGGACCCTATGGTTATGAGTCCCCGTATCCTGGCAAATTATCTGCTGCCCCTGCTGGAAGTGAAAAGCCTGAAGGTGATCAGGATAGGGACGAAATCGCTCAGCTACTGGCCTCACAAGTTCGTGACAGACACCGACAAGGACGAGTTGTTGGAGTTATTAGCCAAAGTAACCGCTGCAGGAAAGCACCTGGCTATCATGGCTCATTTTAATCACTACGTGGAGTTCGAGACAGCAGTGGCGCAGGAGGCCATATTCAACCTGCGGAAGATAGGAGCCGAGATACGTACACAGGCGCCATTACTGAGACATATTAATAATAAGGTAAGGATCTGGTCAACCATGTGGGAGCGCCAGGTGCAGCTGGGTTGTGTGCCTTATTATATGTTCCTGCCCAGGGATACGGGCGCTCAGCACTACTTCGCTGAATCATTGGAGACGGCATTGCATATTTATCGTGGCGCCGTACAATTGACAGGTGGTTTGTGCCGCACAGCCCGAGGCCCCGTAATGTCTATGACCACTGGTAAAGTAGAGTTATTAGATATTGAGGATGACGTATACCAGTTACGTTTTCTGCAGCATAGGAATGGGTCGCTGGCATATAAGACATTCAAGGCCCGGGGCAGCAATGACCATCCGAAATGGTTTGATGATCTATCCTGTTATGATGAGCGGTACAGGGAATTTTTCAGTGACCAGGACGATTATGACAGGAATGAATTGCGGTATGGGAATATTTCTTTGCAAGTGTAAAGAACAAAGGCTGATCCGGCAAAAAGATAATTGCAATGGCTGACAAATAAAAAGCCGCAGGCAAACGCCTGCGGCTTTTCGGGTTTAACAGAATCTCATCCGGGATGAAGCTAGAACTTGAAAACAAAATTGGTTGACAGACGTCTTGGCATTTGTTTTTCCAGTGTTGTCCATCCGCCGAAATATTCTTTATCAGCCAGGTTGTCCAGCTTTACACCGATACGGTATTTACTTGCATTATAGAAAATGGATGCATTCAGCACTGTGTAAGAAGGCAAGGTGAATAAGCCGGTTCTTGCATCATTGGTGATAATATTATCGCTTGCATAGTTACCACCGAAGCCGATACCTAATCCCTTAACAGTACCTTTTGTAAAGGTGTAGCTGATCCATGCATTTGCCAGGTTAGCCGGACCTGCGGAAGTTGGTCTTCTGCCCTTTAAAGCGGCAATAGCCTGTACCGCCTTGCTGTCATTATAGCTATATCCTGCTACGATGTTCAGACCAGGAATGGGATTGGCGATCAGGTCCAGTTCAATACCTTTACTTTTCTGTGTACCATCCTGAACAGTGACATTATAACTTTGTCCGTCGCGTACCACTGTTTCTCCACGTGTAATATTCTTTACCAACAGGTCGTAGTAGCTGGCAGTAGCGGTCAGCTTGTGATTGAACATGTCAACTTTTACACCGCCTTCCCATTGGTTAGCCTGTTGCGGCTTGAAAATATTGGTATAGTCGTCCAGTACCTTTGTACCCGGAGCAACGTTACGGAAACCATTCATATAATTACCAAACACACTTACCTGGTCTTGTACGATCTGGTATACCAATCCGAATTTCGGAGACACTGCAGTCTGTCCATATTTACCACTGGTCACCCCAGTAGCGTAGTTTTTACTTCCCTTGCTTTCGAAACGGTCAATACGTACGCTAGCCATCACACTTAACGCGTCTGTCACGTTCAACACATCCGAAACATAAGCGCTGTAAACCTGGTTGCTGTTACCATCTTTTGTACCGCCAAGGCCGGCCAGTTTAGCATCTACTGCAGCTTTGGTAAGCGTGGCATAGCGTGGATCATTGTTACGCGTAACGTTTACATAGTCGAATAGTGCATAGGCACTGTTATCATTTACAGCACTTACATCCGCGAAATCAAGCCCAAATACCAGTCTGTTACGCAGGCTGCCGATCCTGAAATCTCCTATGAAATTCTGTTGAATATCGGTAGTGGTAGTGGTAGAGTTCTGATAGTAAACAAAGCGGCTGATCAACGTGTCGTTAGCAGCGATAGGACCGGTCGGACTTCCATCCAGGAACATCACATAAGAGTAATTACCGTCGCTTTTACGCACGCTTCTTGACAGGTTGGTCTGTGATATCCATTGATCGGATATTTTATAGGTAGCCTGTCCGTATAAATTGATGGTAGGTGTTTTGTAAGTAATATCGTTGCTGGTGTAAGACCTGTCAAAGTCCATATTTAATTCAGCAGGAGTGTGTGCAATCAGCGCACGGCTTCTGTTCATGAATACCATGAGCGCATTGGTGCTCTGCGCGGTATAGAACTCTGCATTCACCAGGAAAGACAGCCTGTCATTTGCTTTAAACGAAAGACTAGGGGCTAAAAAGAATGACTTTTTGAATCCGGCATCCTGGAAGCTCCCTTCGCTGTGATAAGCAGCGTTTACACGCAATAAGGCAGTTTTGTCTGCATTTAACGGTGTATTCACGTCAGCAGCAAAACGGCTCAGTCCAAATCCTCCCGCGGTATAACTTACTTCTCCACCAAAATGATCGTATGGTTTTTTGGTCACAATATTTAATAATCCGCCAAAAGAAATAAAGCTGCTACCAAATAAAGTACCTGACGGCCCCTTGATAGATTCAATCCGCTCTACATTTGCCGGGTCTATACCTCCATTGGTGAGACCAGGAACACCATTGATCATCGTAGGTTGTACGCTGAAGCCGCGCATGGAAAAATAACCTGCACCATCATTCGGACGGCCGGTAGAAGACCATAGCCTGTTCACACCTGGCGTGTTTTTTAAGGCATCGTCAAAGCTGACAACCACCTGTTCCTGCATCAGCTCTTTTGAAACCACATTGTATACCTGTGGATTCTCCAGGTTCTTCAGCGGCAGGCGCGCCACGTATTCAGACTCCTTTTTAGCAAATTTGCTGCGGCCTGTGTTTACCTCCACTTCCTTCAGCTGTATGTCAGATAATGATAATGAAATGGCTACCTGAACAGTTTTGTCGCTTGATACTGTTACCGTCTCTTCTTTGGAACCGTATCCCACCAGCGTTACCTGCAAGGTGTAGGTACCAGGCTTCACATTGCTCAGAACGAAAACGCCATTTTCATCTGTAACAGTAGTTTTCTTTGTGTTTTTGAGTCTCACCGTAACCTGGTCAGCTGGTTTTCCATCAGTAGTGGTAACCGTACCTCTGATAATTCCGTTGCCATCAGACTCGTTATCGTTAGCCAAAAGAACGCCGGGGCAAAGCATCATAAGCGCCAAAAGCAGCAGTAGAAATGATTTCATATAGCATTGATTTCGGCCGCGAAATTGGTGTATTATGGGGTTATTTGTTTTAACATTCGGGAATAAGTTTTACGCTATCGGGAAAAAATGCTGGTTGCTGACGGCTTAACTTATCTTGTCATTATGTTTTTTATTGCTTTTTATCGGGGGGAAATAATCGTATTAAAAATAAAAAAGCAAAGGGTAAAACGCATTAAAAAAAGGCCTCCATAGTTAATGCGAAGGCCTTTTTAATGAAGTATATTAGTCAGATTATTATAATGTTTTCGGCGTATATACTTTTAAAACGCCATCATCCTCATTGCTTATGATCAGGAGGCTCTTGCCGGTAGGGCTGTTTTTGGCTGGCACAAACAGTACTCCTTCAGGAGCATCGCCCGATTTCAGTATCTGAAGAAAGCTTGGAGCATTCGGTATAGATACATCGTAAATTGCTATAGCGTCTGCACGTTCCATGCCAATGAAAGCAATGTTCTTATTACCTACCTGTCCAAGAGTAATACCTTCCGGCTCAACACCTTTGTCATCACTGCGGGCATCGTCATAATAACCAGCGGCATTGGTCTTTACTTCTAATTCATTTTTACTGTCATAGATGAGAGAACCGTTAACGCCATTCCAAACGCTGAAGGAACGTGCACCAAAAGAGAAAAGTGTCTCATAAAGACCATCTCCGTTAGCATCGCCCAAAGTCTTGGTAATGTTCAGACGGCCCAGTTTAGCATCCGCCTGTAGCTCTGCAGCGTTAGGAAAAGCAGTAGGATCCAGTGCAATGTTTTTGATACGGTCAGCTTCTTTAAAAGCGGTGTATTCACGTACATCGCCTTCATTTACAGTAAACAGGTAAGGGATGCCTCCTGTTTGTAGTACAGCAATGGCATCAGGCTGATACATACCTTTAACAGACCATTTACCGAAGCCAACGCTATTATCCTTATCTGATGGATCGATGGTATTGGTATCGTTATTATAGTCCTTAAAGCCCAGTGGGAAAATATCGGTAGCAGTTTTTGTTGTCAGGTCAATCTTCCCGATAGCGTTATTTTCCTGCAAGGTAACCCAGGCAGTTTTTGAGTCTGGTGATACAGTGATATATTCTGGTTCCATGTCCTGGGCAAAGCTGGCATTAGGACCGAATACACGTAATCCTCTTTGCTGCAGGGCCGCCTGCTGTGAAGCGAAGCTGCTGAAATCAATTGTGACAACACTGTAGTTATCTTTTACACTGATCACAGAAACAGAGCCTATAGGATCGTTAGTATAAGTTGCATCGGGTTCACCCTCATTGGCAGTAAGAATATAGTTACCATCCGGGCTGAAGGTTACCATGTCCGGTAAAGATCCGGTAGCGATGGTTTTTATCTCCTGGTAATTGCTGGTATTATAAACAGTTACTTTACCAGGCTGTTGTTTGTCTAAAGCCTCTATGGCCGCGGCCAGCTTACCGTCGCTTACAGATACACTGTTAACTGCGCCGCTATTGGTCAGAATGGAGTCAACTAACTTCATTTTGGCGGGATCACTCATGTCTATAACATCGATCTTATTCCGGCCGCCGTTGTTTACTACAAATAGTCTTTTAGTGGAGGGGTCGTAAGCGCTGATCTCAGCTGCGCCTGCTATACCAATATCCAGTGTGCCAATTTCGGTGAATGTAGCAGGATCTTCATTAACAGTGGGCTCGTTGGGATGGTCGTCCTTGGAACAGGCAGCAGTCATCGCAAGGATAACAAAAGGTAACAGGTGTTTTAATTTCATATGTGTCATATAGGTTTTGAAGTCCGCAAGGGTACTAAACACATATGAACATATTATTAAGAAAATGTTTTTTAATTATTAATATCTGATGCCTCTGAGCACCATTCTTACTCTCCGGCACTTGATGGTATCATATTACGACGTTACCGATTCTAATGCCAACAGGGTAAAGTATGTATAAAATGCCCCTGACCGTTAGGTGGGGCCTTATAATTCCTGGCTTGGATCCCAGAAGAACTTCCTGAAGTTTACAACCTTGTCGCCTTTTACTTCCACTCCTTCCTTTTCAAGTAGTTTCTTCCTTGCTGCGATACCCGCCGGCTCTCCTGTCAGTTGTCCCTGGCTGTTCACCACACGCTGTGCTGGTACAGGTGGTTTTTCATGACCACAGGCGCCCATGGCATGCCCTACCATGCGGGAGTAGTTTCCCTTACCCAAGGCTTTAGCAATCGCTCCATAAGAAGTTACACGGCCTTTAGGTACTAATCTGGCAATCTCATAAACGAGTTTATTGAAATCCGGATCATTCATCATACAGAATAATTAATCTTTATGAAGATAGAGAATTCTGAATAACCAAGGTCCAGATTATGTAAGATATCAGATCAAGAAACCCGATATCCTGTAACCCAGCTTAGGTTTTATGGTTATTCAAAACTACAGGAGGGGATTTTCCGGTTTTTTGAAGCAGCTATTTGGCTGATCTGAAGAGCAAGTTTGAAGTGTTGACGGATGCGTTTGAGCAGTTATCCAGCTCGGAGAAAATATGGGATATTTCAGATAACCACCACAATCTTCCCATCCGCCGAATTGCTATCCATCAACCTATGCGCTGCAGCAATATCGTCCAGCTTAAATGTGCAACTGATATTGAGCTTTATATTACCCGCTTCCACATCACGGATAAACGCCTGGAAATGCTCCTTGTTCACCCTGATCTGACCAGTGCTGTACATAGTTAGACGGACCGTTGCCGGAATATATTCCATAGGCGCAAAATCACTGATGGACCACTGCTCTGAGAGCATACCCGCCATGCACACGGTACCTCCCTGTGCGGCACATTGCAATGAATCCTTTAATGTTCCGGTACCCACCAATTCAAGTATTTTGTCTATACCGGCAGGAAATGAGGCCTTAACTTTTGACGACAGATTACCATCATCAATGAGTACTTCATCAACACCATTATCTAAAAGCAGCTGTTCCTTTTCTGGTTTCCTGGTGGTGGCCACTATATACAGCCCCTCCTTTTTCGCGATCTGGGTAGCAAGCATGCCAATAGAAGAAGTGCCTCCCCTGATCAGTAAGGTTTCGTTCTTTTTAATGCCCAGTGCAAGATGCAATGATCCATAAACGGTCTGGAACATCTCTGGTATAGCGCCCAGTTGCTCCCAGCTTAAATGACTATGGAAAGGCGTAAGAATAGATCCGGGGAGTACCGCATATTCTGCATAGCTGCCGTCATACGCTCTTCCCATTTCGCCCATGAACGCAGCTACTTTTTCTCCTTTTTTAAATACTCCTGCCGGATCATTTTCAACTTCACCAACGCATTCAATGCCCAATACCCGGGGAAAAACAACGCTGGGCGATAAGCCTTTGCGTGTCATTAATTCTGACCTGTTCAACCCAAAAGCTTTTACCTTTATCAACACCTGGCCATCACCCGCAACAGGTACCGGTCTTTGCTCCAGTATAAAGTTTTCGGGACCACCAGGGTAGTATAATACTGCTGCTCTCATATATCCTTTGTTTAGATAATTATTAATTGCTTTATAGTCCGGGCCTGCATACGACTACCATCATTTCGGATGGTCTTCATCATAATTGAACATATACCGGTAGATCTTCCATGCTTTAGCTTCTTTACGAAGCACAAAGAAATCTCTACTCTGTATCGATTGTTGTCCGTTTACCGGATCATGAGTAGTAGCTACGGCTGTTGCCTGCACAAATGCATAGCGGGTATCTAATGCAATATCATGGACGGTGAAATCGATATGAAATTTTGTCCTTTTGAGGTAACTTCCATTATTCCTTGTGGATAGATCCAGGGTGGTAAATGTCTTAGTATCAGCGGCCATAAAAAGGCCATCCGAAGTGTAAAACAGATGTATCAGCGGAATATTCGCAGTATTTAACGTATCTGCATATGCAGTCAGTAATTGTTGAATCGCCTGCTTTTCTTCCTGAATGCCCATGATTATCCTTTTTGTAATGCAAAGGTGGCATCTTAAGGCAGGATCAGCCAATGAGGTATGTTAAGAAATACCCTTAATATAGTTTAAGGGTGCGGCTTTTGTGTCAGGTCTTTGCGCACCTTACTGAGGAATTCCGGAGTGATCCCAAGGTAAGAGGCTATCTGCGTGTTAGGCAAGCGGTTGGCAATATGAGGGTATTGTTCCAGAAATGACTGATAGCGCTCTTCTGCTGTTGAACTGATATTCTGCAATACCCTGTTCTGCAGGGCTATGAATTTTTGCTCGATGATGATCCTGAAATTGCGGTCGAATTTGTGATGGTTGATATAGAGGGAGAGCAGATCCGGATGTTTTATCTGTAAGATAACAGATGATTCCATCGCTTCTATATAAAGCTGGCTTGGTTTTTCAGCATAAAAGCTGGCCAGATCAGTAATCCAGTCATTCTCTGCTGCAAACTGGATATTGTGCTCCTTTCCATTCTTATCCACTGCATACATTTTAAAGCAACCGCTAATCACAAATGTAAAATGACGACATACATCTCCCTGTTGAAGAATAAACCCGCGACGCTTTACTTTACGCTCCGTAAAATGCACAGACAATTCATCACGCTCCTTGCTGTTGAGTGGGAAGTAATTTTTGAAATAGTTTATTAACTGTTTTACTGACGTATTTTCAGTACTCACAATCCAAAGAATGAAAGTTTATAATATAAATGAGTATTCCGCCATAGATGGTAAAGATAGTTAAATATGGAAGATCAGCGGTGCCCGTCCATAGGTAGCAGACGAAGGCTCTTTTAGTACTTTTTATCGCCCGAATGAAGATGTGATCAATGTGCTGAAGGAAATATCACATGGATGGTGGTACCAGTACCTACCTCCGAAACCACTTTCATTCTGATGCCATGATAGTCAGCAATACTTTTTACAATAGACAAGCCTAGTCCATAGCCCTCGCCATCCGTCGTATTCTTCTTCCGGAAACGGTTGAATATGGTGTCAATATCTGAGGGATCAATGCCTATTCCCGTATCCCTGATAGCAATGGCATAGGAGCCATCTGTCCTAAGCGTATCACTGATATGAATACTTCCATCGGGTCTGTTGTACCGGATAGCATTGTTGATAAGATTGTAGAATAACTGGAACAACAGATCATGGTTCAGTTTGCGCAACATAATATGCGGCTGCAGGGAGGCCGTGATGCTGATATTCTTGTCTTCCAGCCGGTGTGTCAGTTCCTGTATGATCTCGCTGATCATTTTCTCTGGCTGGATATTATCCTGCCTGGTATATTGATCATTTTCAATCCTCGATATTAATAGCAGTGAATGAACGATCTTCTTCAGGCGGTTGAGTGTCTTCATCATTTCCATGATCTTCTCCATCGCTGTTTCGTCAAGGTCATTTGACAGCAGCAGATTTTCCATCTTGGTCTGCAGGATGCCAATTGGCGTCATCAGTTCATGAGAAGCATTGGAGGTGAACTCCCTTTCCCTGTCAAAGTCTTCTTTTATCCTGTTCATCAATGCAATCAGGGAGTTGTCCAGGTACCTGAAGTCAATGGTTGTAGTCCGGATAGGAGGAGGAATTTCCTTGAAGGGAAATACAGGATTGATCAGTTTAGTCTGAATGATCGTTTGCAAAGGTTTTAGGAGGATACGCGTAAAAGAAATGTCCGTAAGCAGTGTCAGTATCGTCAGCATTCCTAATACATACAGGGCAATCCTTTGCAGCGGACCATTATACTGACTGATAGACGCAATTGTTTTACCAATCTCCAGCTCGTACAACTGGTCATTGTACTCGAAGGCCTGGTTCAGGATCCGGTACATGACAGTATCTCCCTCTATAATTCTTTGCGCGGTCTGGATAGTATCTGATGAGTAAATATGCCTCGCCCGTTCAAGGGAAATATACTCTTCCCGGAGCAGGGTATAACTGCCATATGTGGAATCTCCCTGCAGATAATAGTCTATACCGTTCGTCTGAATATTCGTCATTACCTTTTTTGCCTGCTGCTTTAACAGGCGGTTCGTGCTTTGAAAAGCCACCCTGTCTATGAGGGCAGGCAACAGTATAATGAAGAGAATGACCGTTGCTATCTTGGACAGGGTAGAGGTAAGCGTAAGTTTGGTAAGCAGCTTCACGATATGGTTATAGTTTAATTTTATATCCAACCCCTCTGATGGTTTGCAGCCATTCTACCGGTCCATGTTCAGTCAGTTTTTTACGGATGTTCTTTATGTGCACATCAATATAGTTGGAATCATAATCATCGTCCGAAAAACTTCCCCAGATATGCTCACTCAGCTGCATGCGTGTTAGTGGACGGTTCTTGTTCAGCAGCATATAACTCAGCAAGTCAAACTCTTTTTTCGAGAGGCCAATATCTGCATCTCCATACAATATCATCCTGGTATTTAAGTTGACAGTGAAATCGCCCAGTGCCACGAGGTTGTCTCTAAGCCCGGATTTCCTGCGACTGATCGCCTGCATACGTGACTGCAGTTCCAGCAGTGAAAAGGGCTTCGGGAGATAATCATCTGCTCCCAGGTCCAGCCCCTTTATACGGTCTTCCAGTTTACCACGGGCAGTGAGAATAATGTAAGAAGCTTCCGGACAGATCTTCTTGGCATCTTCCAGCACTAATAATCCATCCTTGTCTGGCAGACCAAGATCAAGCAGTATAAAGTCATAAGGACCTTCTTCCATGAGCTGTCTTGCCTGTTTGGCGGTAAAGGCAAGGTCACAAAGATATCCTGCCTTTATCAGGAAATCTTCCATTTCCAGTGCCATCCCTCTTTCATCTTCAATGATCAGTACTTTCATATCAATCAAAACTGGTAGTAAAAGCTCGCGGTGAAAAATGAATTGGCCTTTCCCGGATCAGACTGCGACTTTTGTCCGAGTAGAGAAAGCTGGTACTCTACCTCTATCATATAGCTCGCCCTGTTATAAGCCAGCGGCAGTTTCAGATTGTAGGACAGCAGATCATAGCTGGTTGTTGTCTCGGTAGTAGACGTGCTGCCTGTCCCGCCTCCCGGAGTGGTACCTAAAATGGGGGGAAGAATGCCCAGCAAACTATCTCTGATAGTTTTTTCCTGTATGTAATAGGTATAAAACCGTTGTGTGCCGGCTGTTACATCTATCAACGGCGTAAGTGTGACGATGTCTTTTGAGGTCAGGCTAAACAGGTTGATCTGTTTGCTGATACCCAGCGTAGAGAAGAAGTCATTCGTCTTTCCAAATGCGTAATCCACTCCCAGCGTAGTTGTGAGCCAGCCGCTGTGCGTAAGCCCCACAGCTGCTGAATGAGGATTGGCCGCTTGCAGGAAAGGAGAAAGCTTAGGATAAAAAGTATAATTATAGCTCAGCTCTGCCGACAAACGTTTACTCAGTTTAAAGGAAAAGCCTGCTCCTGCACTGTATGCAGAAACAACACGGTCATGGTCATTCAGTAAACGATAGCTGGTACCGGTCAGTGAGAAGCCTGAGCGATGCTGATATTTGGCTACTGCCGCTACATAGGCCATTCTTTCATCTGCTTTCTGACCGTAATAGTTCGCATTGTTGGCATAACTGGTTCCAATAGTAAGTGTGGATTTTTCAGCGGTAGCTGCACTGTCCTTTTGTAATGTACTGTCTGTCTGCGCCTGGCAGAAAGCACTGGCTAATAATATTGGCAGTAAAAAGAATATCTGTTTCATGGTTTTTCATTGAAGCGCTGTGCTATGGAACACGAACACCTATTTTCTTGATGACAATCTTTGGCTTGATGATTTTCGGTGTTTTTACAGGCGTTATCACTGATGGAACGGCTATAGGTTTCACCTGTTTTTTAGCCTTGGGAACCTCTTTAATAACCGGTTCCACAGGCAGCTCCTGCGTTGGTTCTACTGTTTCCGTCTCTACCGGCTTTTTGACAGGAATGGTGTCCATCCGCACGGCATCCGGGGGAATTACCTTGTAAGTAGGTTGGGGTAGTGTAGTACTACCCCAACTATAGAGGGAAATGATTGATAGTATAGCGGTTATTCCTACATGGCGATATATAGCCCCTTTGTTCATATTCACGACAGTATTAATAATGTGTTACCTCAGGCCTACCTTCATATTTGCTCCGACATGAGTAGCAGTTTTGATAGATGGCACTTTCACGGTATTGTGCACAGCTCCTGCAGCCTTGATAGATGAGGAAGCGGCAATTTTAGTATGATTTTTTACACCTGCATCTACTGATTTTACAGCTGCTTTTGTACCAACAGCAGTTTGTTTAATGTCGCTGTTGACATTTGTGGCGATATGCTGCGTGCTTTTAACAGTAGCATTAGTGGTGCCGACAGTTGTCTGTTTAATCTCACTGTTGACAGCAGTACCAACATTCTGCGTGCTTTTAACAGTGGTGTTAATGGTACCTGCAGCCGTCTGTTTTATGTCATTGTTGACAGCAGTGGCGGCGTTTTGTGTGCTTTTAACAGCCACGTTACTGGTACCCACAGCGTTCTCTTTTATGTCGCTATTGACAGCAGTCGTGGTGTTTTGTGTGCTTTTAACAGTCACACCGCTTGCACTGTTTACACTATTCTTTAATACATCTGCATGCTCTGTAGCAGCTGCAGAAATGTTTGTTTTGTCTTGAGCAGCAATGGCTGTACTGTTTTTAGTATTTACTCCTGTTGATGCATTTGCAGCTCCAGTAGACGCTGTTTTTACATTGCCTGATTTAACATCAGCCTGGGCATGAGTCTGCCCAGACATTGTTCCGTTCACTGAATTTGTCCCGACGGTCGCCGATTGTGTTGTCTTAACAGTTGCTTGCTGGGCAAATATAGCGTTTGAAAATAAAAAAGCAGCAATGACAAAAAGTGTTGTTTTCATACATTTCCAATTTTAAGTTAGTATTTATTGCTTGTTGATGCAAACTTAGATGCCCAACATGAAGAAAAAATGAAAAACGGCTTGTGGGGGAGAAGGCAGAATGCCAGAAAAATACTTGAAGCACGTTAAAATAATATCATGTGCAACAGGGGAGGCCTTCTGGTGTCATGGCCTGGTATTTGGGGTTCTCTGGGCAGGAACGGCTATTTTTTGCAATCGGGCATCGAAGAGGAAGTGATATCTTTATATAGTAACCATCACAGCTATGAATATTCTTACACAAATATCCACACATCTGCTGGACGTCATCGAGGGAGAAAACTGGACTGATGTAAATATTATGGATAGCCTGAAGGACGTAACAGTACAGGAAGCCACTTTGAAAACAAAAGCTTCGCCCAACACGATCGCAGCGCTGGTAAATCATCTTATCTACTGGAACCGGGTGATGATACAACGTATAAACGGGATCAGGGTAACCATACCTGATGTTAACGGATTTGATGTTCCCGGCTTAACAAGTGAACAGGATTGGACGAACCTGAAGAAGGAACTGGTAGCTTCTGCTTATGAACTGGCAGAGGCAATAAAAAAGGTAAATGAAAGCAGGTTGCCGGAGCCAATTGTGGCAGATCATTCATCCACTTATAGAAATCTGCAAGGTACGGTGGAGCATTTGCACTATCATCTGGGGCAGATTGTGATCCTGAAAAAGCTGATTAAGGCCGGTAATTAATTACACGGCCTCAATCATTTTCCTCTTCTTTTTCATCACTATCTTTCTCGTCATTTTCTTCAGCTTCCTCGCCAATCTTCCTGACAATGGAAGAGATTGGCCCTTTCATATGCTCCTCAGGATCCGGTCCGAGTGTTTCAGGGTCTGGCTTTATGCTGGAATCTTCTTTTTCTTTTTTGACGTCTTTATCTTTAGGATTGTCCTGTATCATAAAATATCATTTATTTATTGTTCAGGTAACAAAATCATGCCAAGGCATTAACACAATGAGCAGGTTTTACAGGCAAATGAATGGATTGTTTGAATTTCGCAAATGATGGTTTGATGTTCGTAACTGGTCTGATACCGTCCCTTCTTAATTTTGCTCATTCTTTATCGTAAACAGCACTATTCATGAAACTAACAGGAAATAAAATTTTAATTACCGGCGGCGCCAGCGGTATTGGACTGGGGCTTGCAGAAAGATTTCTACAGGAAGGCAATACCGTGTTGATCTGTGGAAGACGCGAATCTGCCTTAAAAGAGGTTACAGCTAAATATCCATCCATCATTACCAAAGTATGCGATTTGTCAGCAGAAGCTGGACGGGAAGATCTTTATAACTGGGTTGCCACCCAGCACAGTGATCTGAACGTACTGGTGAACAATGCAGGTATCCAGAACTGGATGAACATCACAGATGCGGACTTTTATCAACGTGCAAAAAATGAAATTGCTACGAACATCGAAGCACCGGTGCATTTGACTGCGCTATTCATTAAACTGCAATCACTGCATACGATTGTGAACGTGACCTCCGGACTGTCATTCGTACCACTGACTAAAGTACCTGTATACAGCGGCACCAAAGCCTTTTTCCATTCCTTCACACTTTCGTCAAAATACCTGCTCAAGGCAAGAGGCATAGAAGTGATTGAAGTGATACCGCCCGCACTGAATACCGATCTTGGTGGAAAGGGCCTGCACGATGCGGCCCCTCCGGTAAGTGATTTTTTAGACGCTATATTCACACAGTTAAAAGAAGGTAAAACAGCATTGACTTTCGGATTCACTGAAGCCGTGTCGAAAGCCGGCTCGGAAGAGCTGAATAGCGCTTTTAACAGGCTGAACCCAAGCTGACGGGGTGGTAACTCAAAAAGCTCCTGCCTGGCTTATTAGGCTTATCAGATGACACTATTTTACAAACAATAGTGTCATCTGATTCTGCGGGGACAGCCCCGGGATGATAATAAGCCGGGAACAAAACACCAATCGGCTCCGCTAGGTGCGGGGTGTTTGTAGCGCCGGTTTCAACCCGGCAACGTGTCTTTATAACCGGTTGACAACCGCGGGTAATCGGAATTGTTTTAACGTGAAATAAACAATGCCAAACATAGTTCCGAACAGAAAGGTAAACGCCCACATCATGACATGCTCCTGTGGCCGGAAAATATGCACGGAGAATGTATATAGAAGCTTTTGCGGCTCGGTAACGGCATCCCAGCTATTGAAACGCAGGTACCTGCCTATATAGACGCCATAGCCGCATAATATAAAACTAATGATCACAGAAATCTTTACCCATCCGTCTCTCAGGTGCCCTGACAAAAACTGTTCTATCTGCATAAGCGATACAATCCCCAGTAGAAGACCGTTCCATGCTGCCGAAGTTACCAGTAGCAGATCAAACCATTTAGGAACGGGCGGCTTTTCTGTATAATGAAAAAGATCTGTTATGATATAAGCAGCATTCGGAAAGAATGCCAGCCAGCAGGTGAGGAGAAGTATTGCCCTGAGATTGAACCTGTTCTGCCGGATCAGCGAACGGCTGAATAATAAAGGCAATATTGCCAGGAAGGTATTCCAGATGTAAAAACCGTAAACCAGCTCTTTCGTGTACATCACCCTTGTTAACAACAACAGCATGGTAAAGGATACTGATACCAGCAGCATTCTTTCAAGTGGAGAAATGTTCTTTAACATTGACAAAATAATTTAAAACATTAGTGTGCAATAACACTGTTTCTGAATATAGCGCTGTTAGCAGTGATGCGATTGATGATCCTATTGTACTTGTATCTCATCTTGAGCATAAATTTCCCAAGCGTGTTACCACCTGCTTTGAACAGCTTCCTGTGCGCCATCCACACCACGAGTGCCGTAGAGAAGAAGAAAACATAATAGACCTTCAGGGCGATTGTTTTCCCTAAAGCGGTCTTACTATTGAAGATGATCGAAAGCCGCTCGGTCTGAAACGCAATATGAGGCGCTTCATCAATGAGTATATCGGTACAGATCTGCTTCAGTAACTTACAGCGGGTAGCATCTTTCATGGACTGATAGAATATTTGTGCGGTACTTTCAACAACTGTAACGGTGAGTGTCCATATTTCCATATTGGCGTTGAAATACCTCACTTTTCTGAAAAGAGTATCGCCGAGGTCCGCTTTGATCCTTGGCTTTCCTATTCTGTCCAGGTAAGTCCCTAAATTGTTGCCATGTTTCTGTTCTTCCTTTATAAACAGCGCGGTAGCTTCAATATAAGCCAGGTCATTTATCTGCTTTGCGTACCTGGTTACTGCCTGCAGTAGATGCCGGCCGTCAGATGTCTCTCCCAGCTGCCAGGCTTGCAGAGAGTGGAGTATTGTTGAAATTTCCTGTTCAGAAATATCGGGGTTCAAAGACCAGTCTATACGTCGCTGTTTTGCGTTTTCTTCGAAGTACAAAATCCACTGATTACTTGTCTTCATGTGTTATATTTTTCATAGTGAGTACAGGTCGTAATTGTTCTATATATACTTTGTGTTTCAAAGTGTAAAGGCAAAAAAATGACAAGACAATGCCTATATCAGACTATCAGCATTATGCTTGTCCTGATTCAATGAACCGGGTTACTGAAGTGTACAAAAGATGATGCTACCATCGGGTTCGGGAACCATTATGGTATCCTTTGACGTGCAACTGCCGGCAATAGGTAAACATATAGGTATTCGGCTAACTGCATTACCATGAATGGGTTACAAGTTAATGCAGGCCGGTGTTCCTCAATGTCTGAAAAGTGTTTTTAAAGCACTTTGAATGACAAAGTAAATGAATAATTTTTAACTTTCAACAAAATATTTTTGCTTTCCTTTTACCGCTCATAAAGCTTGCCTTTGATACTTATGATCTTTTTATAAATTTAGAATAAACTATCTCTAGAACATATGCGTAAACTGTCTATTGTCGCCTGTGCCTTACTAAGTACCAGCTCTATGTGTTATGGCCAGGAAAGACCCACCATTGATTTTGAAAAATACGACCCGCCTTCCTCCCTGGTAGTACCGGAACATAAACTGACAAAGGCGAAGTTCCCTTTTATAGATGTGCATAATCATCAGAATGGCTTGTCGTCGGGAAACCTGCGGGACCTGCTACAGGATATGGATGCCCTGAACATGAAAGTGATGGTGAATCTTAGTGGTGGAAACGGCAGCCGCCTGAAAGCGCAGACAGACAATGTAAAGAGTAAGGCGCCAAACAGGTTTATCATTTTCGCCAATATTGATTTCAGCGGCATAGGAGAGGAGGGCTGGACGGAGAAAGCCGTGCGTCAGCTGACAGAAGACGTGAAGAATGGTGCAAACGGTCTGAAAGTATTCAAGAACCTGGGACTTAGTGTACGTGATAATAACGGCAAGCGGGTAGCCATTGATGATCCCCGGCTGGATGCCGTATGGGACCAGTGTGGTAAACTGAAGATCCCCGTCTTGATACATGCCGCTGATCCCAAACAATTCTGGCAGCCGGCGGATAATAACAACGAACGCTGGCTGGAATTGATTACTCATCCGGGCCGCAAACGCAGTAATACTGATCCGGCACCCTGGGAACAGATCATTGAGGAGCAACACCGCATGTTCAGGAAACATCCGGCTACCACCTTTATAAATGCGCATTTCGGCTGGTACGCGAGCGACCTGGCTCATTTATCGCAACTGATGGAACAGATACCGAATATGTATGTTGAATTTGGAGCAGTGATTGCTGAACTGGGGCGTCAACCGAGGATGGCAAGACAATTCTTTGAGAAGTATCAGAACCGGATCCTTTTCGGTAAAGATTCCTGGCAGCCGGAAGAATATACCACGTATTTCCGCGTACTTGAAACTGCAGATGAATATTTCCCGTATCACAAAAAGTATCATGCTTTCTGGCGTATGTATGGTATGGCGCTGCCGGATGATATATTGAAGAAAGTATATTATCAGAATGCGTTGAGGATCATTCCTGGAATAGATAAGAGTTTGTTTGAATAATATCACATTAAAAAAGGGGCTGATTTCTCAGTCCCTTTTGGTTATAACATCAATCGTTATTTGTTACCGGACTAACATAAATAGCTTCCGGAAGGTCTGCAAATACATGTTCTGTAACCGCGCAAAGCCACATCGGATGGTTGACAGGTTCGCCCATATATGTTTCCATTATATAATTGCCCCCACCTATGGAATCACGTAAGTCGCTAACCAGTTTAACCGTATCCGATCCCTCAAAAGGTTCGTCGCTGATGTCAATAAAACATTCGTTGGTATCACCACTAATCTTGTCAAGCATAGTATCCGCACCTTCAACCATTTCCAGCTCGCTGATACTGCCTTCCCATCCCGGAAGATCAATGTACCACCTGTTTGAGGGAGACTTGTAAAATCTGAATGTGTGTCTCATCTCCGAATATTTAAAGGTGGCAAAGGTATTGATTTCTTCCTGAACACAACGCTAATCAACCTGTATCCAGCCATTCAGCTCTTCATAGTTAACAAACTGGTAGATACCATTGCTGCCTAAAACGTTAATATCTTTCCCCTTGGGAATCGTCGTTTTCACAGCCGCTATGCTGTCGGGTGCGTCGAATAAGCGTGTGCTTGTTTTAGTGAGCAATCGTTTATACGGCTGTCCGGATACAGATTTGCTCTCTACAAATCCTTCCCGGCTATCAGGCAGCACTACTTTATACCAGTTGCCTGTGGCAGCCATCACATACATAATGTAGTTTGCCGGCAATTTTTCCAGAGAGGTGCTGTTTTTTATGGGAGAAGCATACAATGGCGTTGCAGTTGTGCTGCGGGCAGTTTGCCGGAGTAGGCTGGTATTGGCCTGTACTGTTGCAGGTTCTGGTCTGTTCCTGCTTACAAATGGTAGTGGATCAACGGCGCCGCTGTTGGTATATATGCCAAAATGCAGATGAGTGGGTGTTGTACGGGCATTACCTGTATTGCCCATCAGGCCCAGCGTATCGCCCGTACGTACTCTTTGCCCTTCTCTGACCAGTTGTGAGTCAAGATGTGCATAATACAGGGCATATGGTTTCCCGTTTGGAGATAAAAAGACCACTTTCCCTCCCAGGTTGGTCTGTCGGGTACTGGTAACAATACCATCCGCCGCTGCCACTACCGGTGTCCGGAATTTGCCGAAGATATCGATCCCTTCATGACTACGGGCGCCTTTATCGCGTCTGTCACCCCAGAAACTGCCGATCCGGTGATCCATATTGCCTGCCACCGGAAATGCCAGTGAGGGGGCTGTATTGATGCTCACAGTATATTCACCGCTTTGCAGTAACTCTGGTTGCAGACGAAGTAAAAAACGGCCGTTTCGCTCTATCTCGTACTGTAAGCTGCCGGTAACAGTATCTGCCGTAGCCAGCAGCCGTGGTTTCTCACTCCCTTCTGCCGGTTGCCAGAGCTCGGTGAAAAGTTGCAGGCGGACTGATGATTTTACAGTGATCTGAACATCCAGCCTGTCACCACGACGCGCTGTAAAAAGATAACCGGCAGCATCCGGTTTCTCTGCAGCAAAATACCCCGTTTCCCTGTAAGGCAACGTTACTGTCAATGGACGGACCAAGGCCTTTTCTGCAGCCGCAAACCACAGGCTGCCCATTGTACTGGTACCCAGTCCGGCGTCTGTAATACGGCTGGCATACTGCTCATGGGCGGTTTTCTTTGCAAATAAGCCCCGTTTTGACGACGAACACGCCGTGCATACAAGAAGGCAGTATATGAAAAAAAGCCCCGTAATCGGGCTGTTATATGCTATTCTGTTGATCATAACGATGTGTTTCAGAGTAAAGCATACAATTGTCACGCCAGTCGTTGACAAGTCAACTCCCCCCTCTTTGGATGCCCTTCCCTGTTACTCATCCTACCTTGACCGAAGGTCAGGCGAATCTCTACCGGATTCATGCTATCGGTTCTATTGTCCTGATGTGGGGATATGACCAGGATGTAACTAGCATATGACCAGGATTAACTTCCGATTATCCTCCGATTTGATCGGAGGATAATCGGAAGTTAATCCTGGTCATATGCTAGTCATATGCAACTCATATGCTCCGAAATGCCTCATTATTTTGCAAATGACTCGAGCAAAGCCGCCGTTTTCTCCGGTGCTGTGATCATGGCATCATGCCCTGTTGCCAGCGAATAATACTTCCAGTCCTTACTATTCTTCGTTTTTTCAGCAAAGGGCACTATCGAAGGCAGCATTTTGACGGTACAGGCTATGTAGATCAGGGGAAGATGATTACCGTAGGGGTGCTGTAATGTCAGTTTTTGTGTAAATGTCCGGAAAGGATGACCTGACAGTCTTGCATTTACCCAACTGGCATCTGCAGGCTTGCTTACTCCGAATGTCTCTGCGGGCCATGCCGGGATAGTAAGGCCGCTGTCTTTTTCTGCGGCTTTTGACATGGCATCCTGCACCGCTTCCGGCTGAATAGAGAATGCACTCTGGCCGTTCTCCGGTAGTATCGCATCCAGAAATACCAGTTTGCTCAGCCGCTCAGGAATTCTGTCGGCAACACCGGCAATTACGGTTCCTGCATAGCTATGGCCTACAAGTATCACATTATGCAGATCTTCCATTTCAATAAGGTTGACAATATCTGAGATATGAGTTTCCAGATTGACGGCAGGACTCAGTATATTCTTGTGCTCTGCCAGTCCGCTGAGCGTAGGCGTATATACAATACCTCCATGTTCCCTCAGCTGACTGCTTACGCGTTGCCAGCACCAGCCGCCATGCCAGGCGCCATGTACCAGTACATATACGGGATGTTTGGAAGAAGGTGATTGTGCGTGTGTATCCGTTAACATGAAAACGGATATCAACAGGAGGAATGCCAGTCTGACTTTTCTTATTTTCATAATGTTTATTTTTGAGGCAAATTTATCCCGGCCTATTATGGCTGGCAATAACTCACCCGAAAGTGAGCCTTTAAATGAATCTATATGGCGAGCAAGATTAAGGAGAATTCTACCAATGCATATAACCTGAAAATACTGGCTGCTTCCTGTGAAGTGAATGAAATTCTGAAGATGATCAGTCCCCGGTGGAAGATGCAGATCCTGTACTGCATCTCACAGGGCGTACGGCAGTTCAGTCGCCTGAAAGAAGCCTTTCCTTCCCTGTCGGATCAGGTATTGGGGAAAAGGTTGAAAGAGCTGGTGGATGAAGGATTGGCAGAAAAAACAATGTTGCCTGATACAGTGCCTCCACAAACCATTTATACGCAGACAGAGAAAGGAGCCGCACTGCTGGCTATTATCCTGGACCTGCATCTGTGGGGCAAAAAAGACTGGGGATCTGGTCCTATGGAGTTCTGTAAATTTTCTAAGTAGAAAGTGAGAAGTATAACAAGATGCTCAGCGTTATTTTAACAATGATAAACCGCTATCAGGCATTCGAATAGCAGAAGGTGTATCAGACTTGATGATACACCTTCGTTTTGCTGGGATTTCAACAAAAGATGTGACTTTTTATATACAGATATATCAGTGTCAAAAGCTGTAGGTGGCCGACGTATTGAGAATTTCTCCCGTTGAAATACCTTCTTTTTTCAAATCCCCATCCACAAAGATCTGCACTTTTAATGATGAAGAAGCATTTACTCCCGATCCGACTACTGCTGCTGTTACCAGTACAGTGCCCGGTGGAACGGTGATCTCTGGACTGGTCCATGTGGCGCCACTAAGTCCGGTAGCAGTTGTCTGATGGCCATCATAAGCATAGGCAGCTGCAGTGAGTGTGCAACCTGCACTGGCGATAGCTTTGAATACAACTTTATGGGAAGAAGATGATGGTTTGTTATCATCGTCTTTTGAACAGGCAGTAAAAGTTGAGGCGAACATCAATGCCAGAAGGGCGTTTCTTAAAAATTTCATACATGCAAAGTTTGGTAAAATGCCTACTCTTTCAGTTAATCAGTTTTCGGCGTCCCTGTTATCGGAAAACAAAGTTATACTTGCCCGTTAGCCATGACAATACCGGGAACCCATGATTTATTTCTACCTGTTTCCAGGTATTTCTTTAATTTTACCCACCATGATCCGTGTACTTAACCTTGTAGCATTATTCGTAGTAATCTCTTTATGTAGCAAAGCACAGTTGCCCCTTGATCAGCAGAGATATTATGATAGCTTGACAACCATATTACAGCATACACGCTCCGACAGTATAAAGGCGAGAGCTCATTATGCACTGGTATATTACTGGGTGCCCAGAGATACGGCAAAGGCCAGGCAATGCCTGGATGAAGCACGTAGGTTGAGTAAACAGTACCCCTTCCTGCAGGCTATTTCCTACGGACATGAAGGCTATATCTATTATAGTTCCGATATCGACAGGAGTGATGCTTCTTTTGCCGTCGCAGACAGTCTTCTAAACAGCTTTGCCACAAAGGAAGCATACCAGGCAAGAGCAAACGTATGGATAAACCGTGCAGCCATCCGGCAGAGAAAAGATGATGACAGGGGCTACATTGATATTGTGCTGAACAGGGCCATTCCATATGCACTCAAAGCAGGCGATAGTGCTATTGTGGCTTCACAATATGTAGGTGTAGGTCTCGCATTTATGAACCTGGAACAATACGACAAAGCTGAACCTTACTTTGATAAAGCTATCAGGATCTTTCAATCTATCAACACACAACCATCAAGATTAGTGGCCGCGCTGAACAGGGCAGGAGAGAATTACGTCTACCTGAAGAAATATGATGAGGCGAAGAAAATAGTCGCCACTGTAAAAACACTGCTTGCTCCCTATCCCGATTCAGAGTTGTATGCCGTGCATTATATGGTGGAAGGATTGTGTTATTTACATGATCAGCAGTATACACAGGCAGAGGCTAGTTTTAATAAAGGAATAACGGCTGCCCGGGGACCTAATAAAGCTTATGTGATACAGGAACTCTCATTCTATAAGGTAAAAGCATTACTGGCCAATAAAAAATATGAACCGGCAAAACAGCAACTCCTGGAACTTTCCAGTAATGAGGAAGTGATGGAGCTCGGCAGCAGCAGACTGGAAATATATGAGGGACTGGCAACGAGTTATGCAGGCCTCGGACAGATGAAGCCTGCCTATGAATGGATGAAACAGGCCCGACACCTGAGCGATAGCCTGCATGAAAGTGATCTCGCTAATGATATCAATGACCTCGAAATAAAGTACCAGCGCGCTGAAAGTCAGAAGGAGATCATTACACTGAAAGCAAAAAATGAACAGGCAGCCCTCTCAGCAAAGAACAGCCGTTTATATATATTACTTCTTGCTTCAACTACTTTACTTTTACTGATAGTGGCCACATTTGCATTGTTGTACTATCGTAGTAACAGAAAGTTGCTCATGCAAAAAGAACTGAACCATCGGCAGGAATTGAAGGACATTGAGCAACAACAACGCCTGCAATTCGGGCAGGCCGTGTTACAGGGGGAGGAACAGGAACGCCGTAGGCTCGCCAGAGATCTGCATGATGGCCTGGGAGGAATGCTGGCAGGTGTGAAAATAAACCTGTCAGGCCAGGTAGAGAAGATAGCAGCTGAACAACAGGGGGAACTCCGGAAGACCATCAGCCAGCTGGATGATTCAGTGACAGAGCTGCGCCGTATTGCCCACAATATGATGCCGGCCAACCTGTTGAAGTTTGGGTTGCAGACCGCACTGAAAGACTTAAGTGAATCGTTGATGACAGCTGCTGTAAAAATAGATTTTCAGGCTTATGGTATTGAACCGTCTATGCCGGAACAAACACAGATAAACATCTACCGCATTGTACAGGAACTGCTGGCAAATGCTATGCGTCATGCAGAAGCCAGTAATATTATCCTGCAATGCAGCCAGGATGGAGATACCTTCCTGATCACTCAGGAAGACAATGGGAAAGGTTTTGACACTTCCGTCAACGGAAAGGGTATAGGACTTAGTAATATCAGGAACAGGGTAGGCTTCCTGAGGGGAATGATGGACATTACATCTGTTATCAACGAAGGAACTACAATAAATATAGAACTACATGTCGGATAATAAGACCACACTTGCCATTGTGGATGATCATCCAATTGTACAGGAGGGACTACAAAAACTGCTGGTTAATGCGGCCGATATCAGCATTGTGGGTTGTTTTACCACAGGGACAGACTTTATCCATTTCCTGAAGAGGCACGCTATAAATATTGTGCTGCTGGATATCAGCCTGCCTGATGTTAGCGGCATCGATCTTTGCAGGGAAATAAAGAAGCTATCGCCAGATACCAGTGTGCTGGCATTGAGCAATCACAGTGAACGCAGTATGGTGCTGCAGATGTTGCAGAATGGCGCAACAGGGTACCTGCTGAAGAACATCTCCGGAGAAGAATTAATATCATGTATTAACGAGGCATTGAACGGACAACTCACTTTCAGTCATGCGGTGAAAGAGATCTTGTCCAGGCCCTCTGTGAATGAATTAAAAGATATTCCCAGGCTGACCAAAAGGGAAAAAGAAATCCTGCAACTCATTGCCGATGGTATGACTACAACTGATATTGCCGGAACATTACATTTAAGTCCGTTGACAGTAGAAACGCATCGCAAAAGCCTCTTGCAGAAATTTGAAGTCAAAAATGTGGCAGCGATGATCAGGGCAGCGATTGAGCTGAAGCTAATACCCTAATTGCCATGTTCCGCCCTCTGTTTAACGATCTGTAATATATTATTCTGAATATCTTCCATGATCCAGCCGGCCCACCAGCTGGCATAGAAGTTAAAGGATGTGGTCAGTTTGAAGTGACTGTACAGATGTAATCTGTATGTATGATCGTTTAGAGCCTCAAGCTCATAAGTGCCGTTCAGTACATCAAAATAGTCGCCGCCCACTACTATATGTTCATCCATCGTGGTAGATGGAATATCATATGGATTTGCCTTAATAGTAAAACTCATTTTCTGCTGATGTAGGTAATCTGTTACAGTTTCGTCGAATATCAGGCCTTTATCAAAGATGGCCTTACGGAAGGCGCCCGGTCCCTCAAAGTTCAGTTCTGCTTTTATCGGACGGGGAAATCCGAGGAACCTTGTGAACCATCCTTTATCCTGTGCTTCGCTGATTTCTCTTACGCGTGTTACATTATTCCAGATCTGTTCTTTATTGGCATGGATATCTATGTAGGTATCCGCCTTGTAGCGGCCAGGTATTTTGGCAATGCGTTGTTCGATAGGAGAGATGAACAAGGGTAGCAATAGAATGAGCGAGATGTACATCTTCTCATTTTTATGTTTTTTGATCTTGTAGTGCCCTGCTATTAAGCCTCCTATGGATGCCGCTACGAGAAAGAGCGGCATGATCATGATCCAGCATGCCCAACCTTCAATTTTAAGCAGTATTGTAACAATAAAGAAGATAGAGAGTGGTAGCCATGGCATGCATATACGGTAGGCTCTTGAATATACCTTTTCAATGGGAGCAAGCTTGATGGCTAATGCGCCGAGACCGAAAGGGACAAAGAACAGGAAGGCAAAGGTCATCAGCTTAAAAAAATCGCCTGGCACGGTCTCGCTGAAAAGACCACGGACAATTAACGCAAATACAACCGGTACGAGGGTTGCGATCAGGTTGTTTTTATCTGGAAATTTCATATGTAAGGGAATATGCATTAAAGATAGTCAAACGCAATAATATCGCCGTCAGGAAAAATTTATTTGACGAGGCAACCCTTTCTCTGTAAACTGCATTTATAGAAATACAAACCCGCTGTTCTCTTGAATATACCGGAACTCATAAAAGAAGCTAAAAAAGGCAGTACGGCGGCCCAGCGATACCTGTTTGACCTGTTGTCAGACAGGATGCTGATGGTATGCCGCCGCTATGTCAGGAATCAGCAGGATGCCGAAGAGCTGTTGCTCGATGGCTTTTATAAGTTCTTTAAGTCCCTGCCGGACCTGCATTACCAGGGAGACGCCGCCCTGCATAACTGGGTGAAGCGGATCATGATCAACGAATGCCTGATGTTCCTGCGCAAGAAGAACGCATTTGTGGTGGTATCAGAACATGTGGCTGAAACAATGGCCCTGGAAGAGGATGTGCTGAACAATCTGTCGGCCGCAGAGATCTTCAACCTGGTGATACAATTACCCGCAGGTTACAGAACGGTATTCAACCTGTATGTCATTGAGGGTATGAATCACGCGGAGATAGCCGCCTTGCTGGGAGTATCAGAAGGCACCTCCAAGTCACAGTTAAGCAAGGCCAAATCCTTATTACAAAAAATGCTCACGCAGCAAAATATTGAGTATGTCAAACGAAAAACACAGTGATAGCTGGATAGGTGAACTGGATGCTCTGGAAGCTTTGCCAGGTGAGGCACCGTTTGATAAAGCGGTGGCATGGGGCCGTTTGCATCAGCGGATGGACGAAAAAAAGACTAAAAAGAGAGTGATCTGGTACTGGGCAGCGGCTTGTTTGCTGCTTGCGTGTGTAACGCTTTTTTTCACGAGACAAGAGCACCAGACGCAGCTCACGCCTCCCGCATCCTATGTTGAGAATCCATATAAAAAGAAAGCAGATAAGGACGACGCGGATATTAAAGAAGTGCCTGTTATCGCAAAGCGCCCGGCTATACTGGTTCAGGAGGATACGTTCGCCAAAAAAATACCGGTTGCCGTCAAAGAAAGGAAACCAACCGCTATTGCTGACGTAATGGCCATACTACCACCAATCATAAAAGCCATTCCTCATCCTGATTCGATACTGGCAGAAACGACAGCAGTTGCGGCAGCACCTAAAAAAATGAGGGTGGTCCACATCAATGATGTAGGTGGTGACGTGATTGGTAATGCCTATGTATATCCTGAACACAAACAATTCAAAATAAGTCTTAGCGGTCCGGCTGGTTTCGCCAGCCAGATAGTGGCCGACAAGAACCAGAAAACAACTTCCTCGCCCAAAAATTAACTAACAACATGAAAACGAACATTTACTTTCTGATGCTCTTACTGAGCATCACCGGGACAGTGCATGCCCAGCAAAATAAACCCGCTGCCAATGAAGACCGGATCTTTGACCTGCCAGCTAATGAGATCAACAAACGTTTTTTCATCGCGCTCGATAAAGGCGATAAAATGCAGATAGAGCTGGTAGATATGAAAGACCTTGCCCGTGTAGGAAATATCGATTCACTGCTGAAGATATTTCTGAAAGATCTGACCCCGCTGAAAGATTCGCTGACCGACGAACTTTCCGTAAAACGCATCGACTATGTAATGGAACCGCCGGCCGCAAAGAAGATCCGTATCAGGCAGGAACGGCCTGCAGGCAAAAGCTTCCTTGTACAGCAGCAGGATGTGGCCGCCCTCAAGCTGGAACAGGATACCGTCCATTTCATCGGTGTAGTGCCCGTTCCCGGCACAAAAACTATCCACCGGTACAGGATCAGTTTCTTCGTGAACCATCTGGATGACCTTACCACCTATGCAGACGGCCGTTTGCAGGCACGCCTGGTCAGCCTCAGGGAAAATGTGTACACTAACTGGGTGAGAGGTGATAACGGCATGATGCATCTGAAAAAAGACTATAACATATCGTCCAAATCATCAGCGGGCTCCATTTACACGCACGGCGACTATCTGGCCTTCACACCATCTGTGGCCATCCAGAACTACAAAAACTACTTTGTACCATCTTTCAGCCTGGGTGTTACCATCATAACAGGCACCATGGGCAACCGTGGAAAAACGCGTGAAATAGGCGCCTACTGGGAACCTGACTTCTTCTTCGGAAAGGACAGTGAGGGCCGGGTGAAAACTTACCGCAACGATTTCCTGACGCTGGTATACGGCGGTGGACCAGGAAGAAAAGAAGTGGAGAAAAAGGAGCCTTACCTGCAGTATGTTTTCTCGGTGAGTTATCTTATCCACCGCAGCGGGGACTATTTTGAAAAGCATACCTTCCGGGCAGGTATAGGACGGATGTCGCTGTTTGAAGGAAAAACAAAAATTGAACCTGTCCTGTACTTTCATGAATTCTTTAAAGGCGTTACGCCCGGTATAAGACTAATACAAAGCTTTTAGTGGTCTGCCTCAAATACGACCGGCTAGCACGAAAACAGAGAATTACGGGAATTCCCGTAATTTTCGCTTATGTATACGAGGAACCTTACACAGCAGCTGGAAATCGACTATGTGATCACCGATAAGTGGCCTATGCCCCTGCATAAGCATACCCACTATGAACTGCTTTATATCATGCGGGGAAAAGGGCAGCATACGATCAACGGGCACGGTTATAACTATGGAAAGGGAGATCTGTTCATTCTTGCCCCACAGGACAGTCACTTCTTTATTTTTCAGGAGAGAACCGCTATCTGCTTTGTAAAGTTTCATGAAGACTTCTTCCATGATTTCCTGCAGGATGCAAGGTTTAAAGCGCTTTTTAACCGGCTGTCCTCACCCTACCGTAAACTGTCTGCAACAAGCAATAATAAACAACAGATCGTACCACTGATGGAACTGATCATCGCGGAACACCGGAAAGAAACAGCTTACCAGCATATTATCATCAAAAATGCATTGTCCCTCATCATGGCGCTCACCGTCAAAGACGAAGGCGAGCATACCGCCACAGCCAAAGACGACAAGATCCAGTCTATCCTCAATTATATTCATCAACATATCGCAGACAAGCACCTGCTTTCTGTTCAAAAAATGGCAGACACCTTCCTCATCAGCAAAAGTTACTTTAACCAGTATTTTAAAAACGCTACCGGCTGCCCCTACAAAAAGTACGTGCAGGAATACGCATTGAAACTGATCGCTCAGCAACTGGTGGAAAGGAATAAAACAGTATCTCAGCTGGCGGAGGAATTCGGATATAGTGATGAGAGCCATCTGAACAGGTCATTCAAGGCCTATTTCAATCAGACGCCTTCTGCGTTTAAGAAACAGCAACAGGCACTTTGACCTATCTTCAGTTTGTACAGGATAATCATTGTTTCGTTCAATTTTCCTGCCTTAGCATCATCTCAACTTTGCAGGACAATTAAAATGCCACGGTTATGCACATTGACCATACAACGCTGCGAACAGATCATCTGGAGGAAACAAGGGATTTTTTCATCCAGGTTTTTAATCTTGTGGAAGGCCCGAGACCTGCGGCTATTGCCAGGGCTATGCCGGGACACTGGCTCTATTGGAAAGATACTCCGCTGGTACATCTTATACCCAGTTCATTTTATCATGACAGAAATGGGAATGCTGCAGCAGAAGCTATTGATCATACCGCTTTTTTTATGGAAGATTATGAGGGATTTAAACAAAGGCTGACCGATCTGAAAATAAAGTTCTCATCTATGGATCTGCCGGATATAGGTCAGCGGCGGATTTTCCTGCGTACGCCAACGGGGATATTGCTGGAGACGGTGTTTAGAGGATAGAAATAATTAATTATGTAAAAGTAATGTTATTGAAAAAGTAGTAAATTAGGGCATTGACTTTCTCCCCATGACCACTAAAAAATGTTCATTTTTTGGTTAATCTTATAAGGTGTTAAATGATTAAGCATATTTTACGAACAGATCCTCTGTTAGAGGAGGTTATTGTCATGGGAAGGAAAAATGCGCGGACATTGGGAATGTTCCCCGATGGGGCATTTTATGAACACGCAGGCAAAAATTGCATTTTGGGTGCAATTGACGCTGACAGGTTGGTAGGATATCTGCTATTTAGAATTATTCGTAGTAATCAGCTAATTTCTATTACTCATTTATGTATTGACAGCAACTACCGAAACAATGGGGTTGCTGGCAGATTAGTTGATTTTCTGAGAGACAAATTTCAATATCAGGTTAAAGGAATTACACTTACTTGCCGGGAGGATTATAAAGCAGCTTCCGGATTTTGGAAAAAGTATGGCTTTAAACCGGTAAGAGAAAAACGCGGGAGAAATAATGATAATAAGTCTCTGATAAAATGGAGATATGATTTCGGAAATA
The DNA here is from genome assembly GCF_021646545.1 of Chitinophaga filiformis. Taxonomy (GTDB): domain Bacteria; phylum Bacteroidota; class Bacteroidia; order Chitinophagales; family Chitinophagaceae; genus Chitinophaga; species Chitinophaga filiformis_A. The sequence goes on from NZ_JAKIRP010000002.1 coordinate 67,528, forward strand.
ACGATCTATTTTCATCCACATCATTAGAAACGGAGAAAATACAGGCATTGCTTGATTCCAATATAATTATCAAGCTTAGGGACGAACATTCTTCTGAGAACATTGAGGCAATGTCATTGCAGGCTGATTGGCTGGAAGACGAAGTAGAATATTTCTATGCGCAGGAAATTTATAATGAAATAAACCGCGACGCTGACAAAGAACGAGCTGCGAATACAAGGAAGTTTATAGCCGCATTTGAGATGGTGCGTTTCAAACCGCATAAGAGAGATATAATTTTCGAAGAATTAAAGGCTATTATGATAGGTGTATCAGAGAACGATTTATCTGACCGTTTGCAGATGGCTGAATGTATTGCCAGTGGATTAAAGTATTTTATCACAATGGATACTGGCATCCTTGATAAAAGTGAAGAAATTTATAATGCCTATAATGTCAGGATATTGCGCCCATTGGATTTTATTCTTTTCACAGATCATTTACTAAATTCTAAAGACTATGCGACTTACAGGGTGGCAGGGGCGAGGTATGATTATAATAAGATTAGCGTAAATGATATTAACCAACTGGTGGATGTATTTTGGCAGCCAGGCATGAAGGAGAAAAAGCCTCACTTTCATCGCCTTCTTTCGGATATTGCCGTAGATGTGAACAACAATACCGTAAAAATAGTAAAGGATCCTCAGGGGAATTGCCTGGGAATATTTGCGGCGTGTTTACAGAATGATCATGCCCTGATAAGGATAATAAGAACTAGAAAAGGTAAAATTCAGGATGTTTTATTTCAACAGTTGCTATATGATATATGCCAGCTGGCGCTTAAGGAAAAGAAGTATCTGATACGTATTTCTGAGGATAAGCTTACCATTATTCAAAGCGAAATATTGCAGGCATTTGGTTTTGAAAATAAAGGGGACAGCTGGGATAAAATAGTCCTGGAAGGACAGTATCTATTCGATGATGTATTAAGGAATCCTTGGGTAATTGACAACAGTAGAGAACTTAAACATGTCCGGGATCGCGTGGAAAAGATAGATAAAGGTGTTTTGGACGATTTAATGTTGCAGGTGGAGAGAAGGTTATGGCCCCTGAAGTTCGTTGACCCGAACATTCCTACTTATATAATTCCCATAAAATCCCTTTGGGCCTCTCAGTTATTTGACCATTTCGCTAGTAGCCAGAGTTTATTTGGCTCCCGGGCAGAACTAGCATGGAGTAAAGAAAATATCTATTACAGGAGCGTAAAACCTGTATCGGAAAAGGCACCGGCAAGGATCTTGTGGTATGTTAGTGAAGACCCCTTTTCTGCCATAGATCGGAATGGAGGGATAGTCGCATGTTCTTATATGGATGAGGTTTATACAGGAGAGGCGAAGAGTTTGTACCAAAGATTCAAAAACTTTGGTATTTACGAATGGTCGGATATCATTAAAATGACCGGAGGAAATGCTTATAAGGAAATTAAAGCTATCCGGTTTAGTGACACGGAAGTATTTAAAAAGGTTATATCTTTCAAAAAAATATGTGCTGTGATGGAAAAATGTGGTCGACTTCCCAACTCTTTCGCTAGTCCCGTGGAAGTCAGCAAAGAGGTATTTAACGAAATTTATAAGCTTAGTCAACAGTCGACACATGAGCAAAGTAATGCTGATATCAATTAAGCCGGAATTCGCAGAGAAGATTTTTAATGGAGAGAAATCAATTGAACTACGCAAGGCAACACCCAGTGTTGAGCCAGGAGATATGGTGATAGTATATTGTACCTTACCCGTTAAAGCTGTAATAGGTTACTGTCGCGTGGAAAAGATTCTTAAGATGGCACCACAACAATTATGGCTTGAACATCAGAGTCGTCTTGGTATCGATGAAAAACGTTTCCAGGAATATTATAGAAATGTAAATACCGCAGTGGGTATCTCATTAAGGGAGATTTGCAGGCTGAATGATGATATAAGTCTGGATACGATTAAGCAAAGATTTCCGCGGTTTAGTCCTCCCCAGACATTCCGGTATTACGATAATCAGGTATTTGAACAATATCTGGACTTACAAGGCAAAGAAAGAGAACAGTCCTGTGCCTGACGGTTGACCCCGATACACGCTTGAATTTAGCGATGTTCCCTAAATTTGTATCAAACGCTCCAAGAGATCTACGCCATGAAAAAGAACATACTGGACCTTTCCGGCAACAAAGGCCTTCCTTTACCGCTGGACGCGGCCATTTCCTTTAATCCCTTCATCGACTATCTGCGCAGGCGGGTAGCAGGAGAGAAAACGGCCAAGGCTGGTATATATAAGAATGCACTGGCATTGTTTGAAAAGCATAATGTGCAGAATCTTGACCTTACGCTTGAGAACATTCATGAATACGAAGAGTTGCTGGAACAGATGTATGTCTGCCTGTCCCCGCCACTGGCAGATGAAAATGAGGTGGCCTGGGGACTTGGCTTCCCTTTCCAGCCGGTTATTTTTTACGGTACTGCAATGTTGTTCGAGTTAATGCATGGAACAGTAGCGGATCAGGATAAGTATGTAGTGACCAAAACACCCGAACAGTACCATCAGAACAGATTACAGCTGGTGTATTCTTTCATCTTACAGCGGCTGTACAATTTCCGTATTCCCGTACCGGTAGAGCAATACCATGCAGGTGTGAATACCGAAACAGGACTGTTGCAATATTTTGCCGTGCATATCAATACTGATTTCCTGCAGGTAGAGCCTGTCGGCGAACTGCCAACCCCCGACTTTACAGAGTTGTCTGTACGTCTGGCCGAAGAGGAAGGATATGGCGTCTTTGAAAAGATGATGCCCCTATCGATGTTCCGGTTCAGAGGCATAACGATGGTGACAATATCAGATGTTACTGCCGAGAAGGCTGTTGAGAATATAGAAAGTGTCAGACTAGCCAGAACGCCGGATAATGATGAGACCAGCTATCAGCATGTGATCCAGTCCCTGAAAACAATAGTAAGAAATAAGACGATAGAATTTGATCTGTTTCCATTGGTAACGGTGAACAATGAACCCGTATACGGATATCGGAAAGGTGGAACAGGTATCCTGTTCGATGTATGGGGCGAGCGCTTGTCGCCGGAGGTTTTCCGTAAACAGGCAAAAGGTTATTTCTCGAATCCGAACTCTTTTTTCTCTAAAGATATTTTTGGTCCGAAAGAAATAGAGATCCCTTTCCTGGATCATTTCCGGAAACTGAAGGTCAGGTCTCTTGCTTTGCTGCCGGTGTTTTACAACCGTCAGCCGGTAGGAGTAGTGGCCATGCATACATGGGAGAATAATACTTTTGATGAAACAGTCGTTTCATTGCTGGAGCCTGCATTGGCGGCGTTGGGAAGCCTGATGCAGGTTTATATTGACGAATTTAATCTTGAGATAGAAAATATCATCAAAGAGAAATTTACCTCTATACAACCATCAGTACAGTGGAAATTTAATGAGGTGGCCTGGCACTATCTGCATGACAGAAAACGAGGCCTGCCCGAAAAGGCAGAAACGATCCATTTCAATGATGTATTTCCGCTATATGGCGCCGTGGATATCCGGAACTCCACTCTTGAAAGGAATAAAGCCATTATATCCGACCTGGATAGCCATCTGAGCCTGCTCATGAACACCTTAACTGCTTTGCAGCTGCAACATCAGTCTGTATTGCAGGAAGAGATGATCTATAAATGCAGTAAATGGAAAGAAGTACTGAAACAGGAACAGCTGAATGGCAGCGACGAGAATAAACTGGTGACCTTCTTCAAGGAAGAGACAACACCTTACCTGACGCATCTGTCAAAGCATAACGGTAATAATGAACTGCTGACAGGTTATATGCTGGCACTGGAAAAGTTCAATAGCAATGTATATGGCAACAAACATGCGCTGGAACTGTCCATGCAGATGATCAATAATGTGGTCAATAACTATTTTGAATCAGAGAAAGACCAGCTGCAAAGATCCTACCCCTGCTACTTTGAAAAGTTCAGGACAGACGGAGTGGAATACGATATCTATATCGGACAGGCGTTTGCTCCCAATCATCCATTCAATCACTTCCACCTGAAGAACCTGCGCTTATGGCAATTGTCTTCTATGGCAGCAGTGGCACAGCTGACTGCTGCTTTACTGCCGGAAATGCCTATTCCATTGCGTACCACACAGCTGATCTTCGTACACAATCATACGATCGATATCAGCTTCAGGGCCGATGAAAGAAAGTTTGATGTGGAGGGGGCCTATAATATCCGGTACCAGATGATTAAAAAGAGGATCGATAAGGTACATATTCATCATTCCGAAGAACGGTTGACGCAGCCGGATAAGATCGTGCTGATCTACTTCGACCGCAAGGACATTGAAGACTACCTTCCCTTTATTCATTACCTGCAGGAAAAAGGAACCCTGAACGACGATCTGGAAGAACTTGAACTGGAAGACCTCCAGGGATTGGCAGGATTGAGGGCACTCAGGGTAGGTGTCACCCCCGGTAATTTTGACGAGATGTCGAAAGTAAGGCTCACTAATTAGCGAAATGTCGCCATAATTTTTGGGCTGGATATTTGTCTAAATGACTGATTCTTATTCGTTTATGCAGATGGCATCCATCTTGCCTAATATAGCTGAATCAAACTCGTCAGTCATGAGCCACAACGAAGCAAAATTACCCGGACCCCGGATTGAAATCTATACCCTCGGATCGGCCGCCGCTAATATGCTTGATGGCCGGCAGGCCTTTAAACTGGAAAATGTCGAGATCCTGTGGTGCAAACATGGCGCCGGTATAATAGAGGCTGATGGGAAGAGCAATGCGGTAAGCGGACAACAGATCTACTGTTTTCTTCCCGGCCAATTGAGGAAATTTCAACTCGATCATTCCGCCAGCGGCTATTATCTTTCTTTCCCGCCCGACTCTCTTTATCTGGCCCCTAATCTCAAGGAGATGATGTCCTCTTTTGAAGAATCTATCCTCAACATGCAGTTACTGAGTTTCCGGGCCGACGAGTCTATGCAGGAAGAACTGGAGGAAATGGTCAGGAAAATGAAACGCGAGTGTGAGAATAATCTGTGGATGCGTTCTGAAGTATTATCTGGCCTGCTCAATGTGTTCATGATCTATCTTTCCAGGGAACTGGGAATGGTAGGAAATACACTGGTAGTATCAAGAGAAGGAGAGATTGCGAGAAAGTTTATGACAATGCTGAAACAGCAATTCGTCACCAGGAAAAAAGTAGCCGACTACGCAGATGCTTTAAGCGTTACACCTAATTACCTCAATTCCGCCGTAAAGAAAGTAACAGGCTTCACTGCCAGCTATCAGATCCACAAACTGATCATCCTGGAAGCAAAACGCCGCATGCTGTATTCTGACTGTAGCCTGAAAGAGATCGCGTTTGACCTGGGGTTTGACAACCAGGCGCATTTCAGTAAATTTTTTAAATCCAAGACCGGCATGAACTTCACCCGGTTTAAACACAGCCTGGTAGAGACTGTGTAAGATCTGCTCCGGAAGAAGCTGTATGCCGTTTCTTCCGGAATAAGATCTCTTATTGCGCATATGCTGCCAGTGCTGTTTTAACGGCTGCTGATGACGGTGCATAGAAAGCAGGGCCGGACAATAACGTCAACTTTACCAGTGGCTTGAACCTCGCCATCTTTTTCCCTTTCAGATGTAACTGTGTGTTGTACGCATCCAGCGCTCCTTTCACCACATTCTCCGCTACCTCGGCTGTAGGAGAATCAATACCTGCATCTTTAATATCGCTGGCATGTGAGTAAGCGCTTACGCCCAGTCGTAATGCTTCTCTCATACCGATACTACCTACCGTATACATGATATCTGCATTGAACGTATTTCTGTTGCCAAGTCCTACGAGCAACAACTGCTTTGCAGGAATAGTGCCCGGAGGAGGCGTGATAAGCAATGTTTCAAATGCATGTCCTGTAAACTTGCCACTCTTGCGCAATTCAGTAATGATGCCGTGTAATGCTTCGTCGAGGTGTAACATACCATTCAATTGCGCCGGCAGGGCAGGAGGATTGGTGATATCGCCTTCTGTATATTCGAACACACAGGCGATCTGCAGCGGAGTGACCTGTGCCGAAGGACTCTGAACCTTTACTTCTACCGCAATACCGGCGGCTTTACCCGCAATACCGGACGTCCCGATAGCTGGCAGGTCCTGCGCCTGCATGGTTGCAGCAAATAGTAGAAAGAAGCATAATCCCGCCAGGTTTGTTTTTAATGTTTTCATGTGATCAGAACTTAAATGATAACTGTGTATTGATAAAAAAGGAATTAACGGAAGAGGTGAGCTGCTGATCAATGAAGGCCCCTGTATCAAAGTATTGAGCGCCGCAACTCAGTTTGATGAACTTACTGAACACATATTCTGCACTGAGCAGATAAGCGGTACCTATATACTTTTCGTCAGATCCTGCACCCGGTACATTAAAGGAACCACTGGGCCTGTAAATACCATCGCCCGTAGCATAACGCCAGTTGAGCACTACATCTGCCTGCGCAGAGAACCGCTCGCTGAAAGTCAGCGTACCATAAGGATGAAGGTCTATCAGGTTGGCAGGCCCTATGCGCGGATTGAACCCGAAATACCCTCCCTTCGGATACATGGGGTTGAAGGTGCCCAGGCGGCCATCCCCCGGCTTTTTATCGCCGGAGATGTAATCATTGCGCAGGTTAATGGAGGGTTTATACAATGTATTTTCAAAGGAATAACCAATGTCAATAGCGGTAGTCCAGGCGCTGATATGACCATCGCCGAAGGAGCCGAACTGATAGGCGGATTCGAGGTTGTAGATAAAACCGCCACCATATTTCCAATACCGGACAGCCACCGTATGCCGTGTTTCGTTCGCGGTGCCTTCTTCAAAGGTGGCGCCATCTTTATGATACCCCAGGTAATACATATCGAGGTTTCCCTGCCCGGGAATGATCACATAGGAATATGCTCCCCACAGATTGATTTCATGCGTTGGTTGATTATCGAAGACACCCGGATTTATTTCGTCATCCATCATGGCAAAGACATCTGCACCAAAGGAAGGTGCATTGTACATGATCTTTCCTCCGGTAAAATATTTGCGTACGTTCGTGCCCTCCCGCACAGATATCAGTCTGCCGGTACCATAGTCCAGTTCCTGCCTGCCTGCTCTGACGGTAACAGACCGTTTCTCTTTTTCCCATGTTTTGAGCCGTACATCAACAAAGAGATTTTGCACGTTCAACTCGTCTTTATTCACCGGAGGGGGATCCAGTTTACTGAGACTTTCCAACGCACTGCTCAGCTGTGCAAACACCCTGACTGATGGCCCGAGGTGGAGGTCTGCATGCAGATTGTAACGCTGTAATAAAACGTGATTGTTTCCTTCACCATTTTTCTGCCAGTCTTCATGACTCGTGGCAGCATATTCATAACGGGCTTCACCACCAAAGGAAATGTAATAATGGTCTTTATGGAAGAGCGGAAAGTATTTGATCTTACTATGCCAGTTCCGGGAACTGTCTTTATTGAGATAGGAATAATCTTCATTGTAACGCAGCAGTTTGAACTGCTGTGCTGCCAGCGGTTGCAGCCGCAGGCAAAAAGAAACGATAAAAAGAAATATGATCTTATTATTCATGTCAGTTCGTATTCTACCCGGACCCGTGCCTTCAGTACCATACTCAGAGGACTGTTAGCCTCCGCATCTTTGATACAGGATTCGAATAATGCTTTACTTATTTTAGGAACATCAGCTTTTACGATCAGATGTGACTCTGTAATGGCGCCGTTAATAAGACTTACATAAGAAGTTGTTCTGATGATGTTGGGTACATACCCCGCCTCTCCTAATACAAAACTGAGTTTCATAGTGTAACAGCTTGCATGCGCTGCTGCCAGCAGCTCTTCGGGATTAGTGCCGGGAGCGTCGCCAAAACGGCTGTCAAAAGAATACAATTGCTCATCCAGCGTATTACTTTCAGTTGTGAGTACGCCGTTCCCTTCCTTCCCGGGGCCAGACCATACAGCAGTAGCGTGATGTTTCATAAAGCATGATAGATTTAATTGATGTATGATGTCGGGTTGATTGTCTTAACAACGTTCTGTTATCAAAGGTATCTGAAAGAAGCAGATTGCCAGATCAACAAATCATGACAAGTGTTGTACATTTCCAATAAAGCAGAAATAAGTAATTTTGATCCGGAGCACTTCTAATTACAGGCCATGGCGAAATCAACTCATAAAACAACTGCTCACACTTCGGATCAGCAGGAAGCGCTGGAAAAGAAGATACGGCAGCAGGAGATCTTACTCTCGCTGAGTGCAGAGATCATCCGTATAAAAAATAAACCGGGTCTGATGTCAATGATCAGGGAGACACTTGGTCAGTTGTTTGCCTTCTCGCATGCCACTGTTACCCTGATCTGTGAGGATAGAAAACACTGGAAAACATTCCTGGTGGACAGTCAGTCCACCGCTCAGCACCACAGGCAATACAAAGACCTGATCACTCTTACCTATCCTATACAGGATGGAGTATATAACAAGGTGCTGGAAACGGAAGGTAGTGTCGTATTTGATCTGGATGAACTGGTGGCCGCCGGTAATGCGCCTTCACATATTGTTATTCAGCATGAAGCCGGCATTAAGGAAATAGCCGCCATCACACTTATCTGCGATAATATACAACTGGGAGTGCTTTCATTTTATGCCAAAACACATGGGGCATTTACCAGGGATGCCAGAGACATTATGGAGCAGATCGTGGGGCAGGTATCACTGGCTGTAGCAAACATCCAGCAGATGGAAGAGATCAACCGGTATAAGCAGCAACTGGAGGAAGAAAACCATTATTTCAAAGAGGCTAGTGCTACCGGATACACTTACAGCGATATTATCGGGACAGGTGAAGCTATGCAGAAAATGTTCCATCTGTTGGGACAGGTGGCCTATGCTAACAGTACGGTGCTGATCCTGGGCGAAACAGGCACCGGCAAGGAGTTGGTAGCCCGTGCCATCCACAACTCTTCTCCCAGGAAAGATAAGTTAATGGTAAAGGTGAATTGTGCCGCTATGCCAGCCAGCCTGATAGAGAGTGAACTGTTCGGACATGAAAAAGGCAGTTTTACCGGTGCTACAGAACGCCGCATCGGAAAATTTGAGCTGGCCAGTAAAGGCACCTTGTTCCTCGATGAAATAGGAGAGATGCCGGTAGATCTGCAGGTAAAACTGCTAAGAGCTATCCAGGAGAAGGAGATTGAACGGATAGGGGGTAAAGGCCCGATTAAGGTAGATGTCCGCATTATTGCAGCTACGAACCGTAATCTGAAAAAAGAAGTAGCGGAAGGCCGTTTCCGGGAAGATCTGTTCTATCGGCTGAATGTATTTCCCATTACCCTTCCTCCACTCCGCGAACGGAAGGAAGACATTCCTGCACTGGCCAATCACTTCGTAGGAAAATATTCAAGGAACGCAGGCCGTAAGGAAATGAGCATTTCCAGCAAGGCGATGAAAGAGCTGATGAGTTATGACTGGCCGGGCAATGTCAGGGAACTGGAACATCTGCTCGAAAGAAGTGTGCTGCTCACAAACGGCAATGTTATCAGGGAAATAGATCTGCCTGTGATCTATAAGAATACTGTGAAGGAAGAAAAAGACTATACTAAAACACTGGCGGAAATGGAACGGGAATATATTGTCGAAGTATTGAAAAGATGTAATGGTAAAGTGTTTGGACCTGGTGGCGCTGCAGAAGTACTGGGGCTACGTGTATCTACTTTAAATTCCAGGATAAAGAAATTAGGTATCAAAAAGGAAACGCTGATATCCTGATCAGCATTTACATACATAACTGCTAGTATATAAATGAGAATCCCGCAGCATGCAGCCGCGGGATTCCTTTTATAGAGAGTAGGTTGGTAATTATTTGCGGTAGTGCGCACGTAACATCCAGGCCATTTTCTCATGCGTTTCCATCAGTCCTGTGATAAAATCACTGGTGCCTGCATCTTTATAAGTATTTGCAAATGCATCAACGTTACCCCTCAGGAACTCGATAATACTTTCGTGATCTCCCAGTAACTCTTTAATGAAGCCCAGGCTATCATTGGTCCTTTCGCTGTATTCGGTCAGGTGGGTCAGTTCCAGGAATCTTTTCAGTGTAGCCGGCGGGTAGTGACCGATAGCACGGATCCTTTCAGCTACGCTATCCATGATCTCATCCAGCTCTTCGTACTGTGACTCAAAGAACAGGTGCATGGAGTGAAAATCGGGTCCTTCTACATTCCAGTGTGCGTTACGGGTCTTAGTATAAAGTAAGAACTCGTCAGCCAGTAATTTAGCCAGTTGGTCAGCCACATGCTGTCTGTTTGCTTCTGTAATACCAATATTCGTATTCATATATCGCTTGTTTAATGCTGCTAAGGTAGAACATTCTTATTGCTTTAAATTCTTCCGGCAATAATTAACACATCATTTACAGTAAAGTCTACAACAGCAAAAAGCTTCAGAGCCATAGTAAGGAAACGCTATAAACAGGATAGGGGACGGCGCGAGTAGCTACAGTAAAGCCTACAACAGCAAAAAGTTTCAGGGCCATAGTAAGGAAACGATATAAACAGTCATAGGGAGAGCGAAAGTAGCACCCGGTTTCAGATGGGAATGTCGGGCCTTCGGCTCTCCGTCGATACGACAAGTGCTGCCCAATCGGTATGCAAACCCTATTCGCTTGACAACGCCAAATCGACATCCAGAGAGGCGCCGACCGACATCCCATACTGAAACCGGAGCTACTTAGCGTTGAATAATTTATCCGATCAGCTGTTTGATAATCTCCAACCCCTCTGTCACCCTGTTCATATCCCGTTCAGCCCCCATCGCTATCCTGATATACTCGCCTGCATTAACACCCGGTGCGGCAAAGATAGTACCCGGCATAACTTCCACTCCTTTCTTCAACAGCGATGCATATAGGAACGCAGCCGTAATACCACCCGGCAGTTTCAGCCAGCAGTGAAAACCATTGTCATGTCCGTATACCTCATACCCCGAAAGCACCGCTCTTGTTTTTACCTGCCTGCTGTTACCTTCAATACGTTTTTCCCGGATCAGGTTTTCCAGTTCTCCACTGGTAATAGCTGCCGACACAAACCTGGTAAAGAAAGTGGAAGGATTGCTGGAAGTCAGTTTCAGCATCATGATGATTTGATCCCGGTATTGTTCGGGAGCCGCAATGAATGTTACCTTAACATCCGGCGCAAAAGGTTTGGACAGGCTGTAAATGTACCAGCCAAGATCAGGCGCCAGTTGTGCGAAGTTGGCAGGAGGATTGTCTTCCAGGAAACCATAGGCATCATCATCAATGATGATCTGTCCGTGTTTACGGGCAATATCGATCAGTTCCAGGCGGCGTTCCAAAGGCATAACGACACCAGTAGGGTTGTTGATGGTAGGCATAATATAGATGGCCTTCACATTGTGCTGTGCCGTGGCTGCTTCCAGTGCCGATGGTAACATCCCTTTTTCATCGGTTTTGCAGCCGATCAGCTGTATATTCAGCAGTCGGGCAATGGTCAGAAAATTGGAATAGGTAAACTCATCCACCGCTATGGCCTTTCCCTGCAAAGAAGCAGCTAATAGTGACACGATAATAGCCTGATGACCGGAAATGGCCATGAATATACGATCTTCACTAACAGCGGGTCCCTTACGCGAAATCCATCCGGCCGCCACCTGCCTGTCTTCCTGGTTGCCGGCGGCGGGTTTGATGGTAAACCACTCATTGTACGTTGAGTAATGCCTGTCAGTAATGGGTTTAAATACGGCCTGCTGGTCGGCAAGTACCGGGTAATTTGAACTTAGCGATATCATGGAGCTGAGGATTTGGACCGCCAAAAATACAACTATTTCTCTTCAGAGATCTTACCTGCCTGTGAAGCCAGTAAGGTAATACCTGAACCCAGCACTGCGATGATGGCAAAAGACCAGCGCAGGTCTGTGGCTTCGGAAATGAAACCGATCATCGGAGGCCCCAGCAGGAAACCCAGGAATCCGACCGTAGATACTGCGGCAATGGCAACACCGGGGGCCAGTGTTTTAGACTTACCCGCCAACGCCAGCACCAGCGGTACTACAGAAGATACGCCGATGCCCACCAGGAGAAATCCAATAGTGGCAGTGACAAGGAAGGGAAAACAGATCGCCAGCAATAAACCGGAGGTGGTTAGCATACCACTGATCTGTAATACTTTTTTTGCACCCAGTCTTGTAACAAAGCGGTCGGCAATGAACCTGCCGCCGGCCATGGTGCTCATGAAGGCAATATATCCTGCAGTAGTGAGGTGTTCAGGTACCTGCACTGTCTTCTGGAAATAGATACCGCTCCAGTCGAACATGGTACCTTCTGTTACCAGGCTGCAGAATGCGATCAATCCGAGTTTAAGAATGCTGCTGTCTGGTTTGGCAAAGATGGGTTGTGAACTGTCGGAAACTTCATCCGCCGGCAAAAGGTATCGATAGAAGATCAACACCAATGCCCAGCAGATGATACAGATGAAAATGAAATGTTGTAACACCGGCAGCTCCATGTTGATAGCGATAGTGCCGAGCCCTACCCCGGCAAAACCTGCTAAACTCCACAGACCGTGGAAAGAAGCCATAATGGACCTGCCATATAATGCCTCAATTCCAACAGCCTGTGTGTTCATGGATATTTCAAAAACATTATTCATAAAGCCAAAACAGAACAATAGTATCACTAACTGCCATATATCTGAAGCCAGCCCGATCGCAGAAAGCATGAGGGGGAATAACAATCCGGCGCTGATCAGCACTTTCCGGCTACCCAGACGGGTAACCAGCCAGCCCGATACCGGCAGACTTACCATCAGGCCGATAGGCAGGGCAAACAGTACACCTCCCAGTGCGGCATTGTTCAGCCGGAAGATGGCCTTAATGTCATGTATCCTGCAGGCCCAGCTGGCGTAGGTCAGTCCGGCGATGAAAAAGAATACGCTTGTTGCAATACGGTGAGACCGCTTCAGGTTAAGATGGACAGTCAGATCTTTCATAAATCGTTACGAGGTTAAGGTCATAAGGCCAATATGCTGCTCCAGTTCGTCATAGTCCGAGATCTTGATGATGTCGTTGATGTGGGCCAGCTTCTTGTTGTCAATACCGATAAACTTTATGCCAAGTTGCAGCGTGGCCTGGTAGTCCCAGTTGCCATCACCGACATATATAATATCTGACAGCTCGGGCGACTCATTATGCCGCTTGTTCATCTTATTGATGGTATGGCTGATAATATCCCGTCTTGCAAAAGCATCCTGTGCAAATGAAGCCGCACTGCAGTCTTCAATATTAATGCCGGCACACTGCAATTTAAACAAGGCAGATTGTTTCCATCCACCGGTAGCGAGACCTATGCGCAGATCTTCATTACGGGCCAGTGTGCTGATGATCTTTCCTGCTTTGGGGATTTCCCGGAAATGACTGGCTTGTTTTTCATAAGCGGCTTCCAGTAATGTGCAGAAGCAATCAATGAAGTTCTCTATCTCCGTAACGGTGCACGGACGGTTCCTGCGCTCAAGCGATAACTGGTTGAGGATACCGGAGTCGGTGGTGTTCTCGTAATGTCCGTAATTGGTATTAAAGTCGGAAAAATTGAAAGTAGCGGCAATGGCCTTAGTAAAACAGAGATCGTCTATCTCTGTCGTATTGGTCAATGTGCCATCTATATCAAAAATAATGTACTTCATAAAAGCAGTTTTAAAACTTGATAACAGATTTCAGACTGGAAATGTCATTGTTACGCTGACGTTTGGCAACATTACATCCCAGGTCTGATACAGCATCCTTAAATTCATCGATGCCATATGATTTTGTGATGATCTTTTCCAGTCCCAGCACCTGGCCGTTGATGAGATCCACAGCATGTTTGAAAGTGTCTTGTGAATCGATGGAGCCGATGATGGAAATACTGCGGTCGGTGATCTCACGCGGATTGATGGTCTGCTGATTGTTACGCAGTCCTATCAGTGCAATCTTTCCGCCATCGGCTACTGCATCGATCGATTTTTCCAGCATGCTGCCTGTCGTATCTACGATCAGGTCGTACTGGTGTTTACGAGGTGCAAAATGACCAGACAGGTACCAGCCTGAAGTGAGAATATCGTTGTCGGTGATAAGCTCAGTTCTATTGGCAGAAGTCTCATAGATGGTGCCTGCCTGGATACCGTATTGTTTCAATGCCAGGTAGAACAATAGTCCGACAGGACCACCGCCCAGAATGGCTACATTATAGAATGGAGTGACTGCCAGCTTCTTCACCGCCGTTAGCACACAGCTGAGTGGCTCTGACATGGCGCCCTGTTCAAAAGGTACATCATCTGCCAGGGGATAGATGAAGCGTTTCGTAGTCTTAAAGTATTTCGTGAACGTACCGTCAATGGAAACGCCCGCCTCGGTCCTTGATTTCAGGAAACAGTGATTACGTAAGCCTTTCCTGCAGTTCTCGCAATAACCGCAGTAGTAGGTGGGGTCGATAATGACACGGTCGCCCACATTGAAGTTTTCAACGCCTCTGCCTTTTTCAACAATTACACCGGCAGATTCGTGGCCGATGATCACTTTCTCCTTAGCATTATATTCGCCGGAGATGATGCTGAGGTCTGTGCCGCAGATGCCGGTAGCGCGGATCTCTACGATGACTTCATCGGGCAATGTGATGGCGGGGTCTTCCCGTTCTTCCAGTTGAATGTTCCAGGGACCGTGATAAACGATAGCTTGCATGGGTAACAATTTTTTAAAGCTGACTGAATAATTTGTCCAGCCTGTCGCAGATTTCCTGTACATCGTCGACAGTGGCCGTGAGAGCGGGTCTTACTTTTACAACATTGCCAAAGCCATATCTGGAACCTCTCAGAATAAGTTTATGTTCTTCCAGTGCTTTGTCGATGATCCTGTTGGTCAGCGGTACATCCGGAGCGCCGTCTTTATCAACGATCTCCAGACCCCACATATATCCCATTCCTCTTACGTCGCCGATGAAGTGACCGTATTGCTCTTTCAGTCTGTTGAGCAGCTGGCCGAGTATAACGCCGTTATCGCGCACGTTTTCGAGGAATCCTTCGCGGGATACGATCTCCATCGTTTTCTGAGCAGCTGCCAGGGAGAGCAGATTGCCACCTGACGTATACGAGTGCTCAAATTTTTCCAGCACGGCAAATTCAGGCCTGTAAAGGATAGCCGCAGTAGGGATGCCTATGCCGCCTAATCCTTTTGCCAGCGTGATGATATCTGGTTGCATATCAAAATGCTCACTGGCGAACATGTAACCTGTTCTGCCGATGCCGGTCTGTACTTCGTCTGAGATGAGAACTATGTCCAGTTCATCACAGATCTTTTTGATCCTTTCAAAATACCCCGGCGGCGGTACAACGTTTCCGCCGTTGCCCAGGATGGGTTCCATGATGATGCAGGATACGTTGCCGGAGCCGCCGTATTCTACATAGTCATAGATGGCTTCTGTGCACAGGTAACCGCAATTGGGATACTTGGCAGAATAAGGGCACCTGTAGCAATAGGGCGCAGGTACAATAGCGTGTTTGTTGGAGATGGTATTGGCGAACGACTTTCTTCTGAAAGCGTTGCCTGAAATACTGGTCGTAAAAAGTGTTTGTCCATGATGGGAGAGGGACAGGCTGAGGACTTCATTTTTACCATTGAACTTGTTGGCTATTTTAACAGCGCCTTCATTGGCCGTAGAGCCAATGATGTCACGCATCCAGCCATCAGTAATGCCTTCAGGAGCATGTTCCAGTATGCTGTTCAGCACATTGGAAGCAAGTTCGCCGGTAAAAGAGGAGGAAACATGTATCAGGTCTTTTACCTGCTGCTGTAGAATGTCTACCACTTCCGGATGACTGTATCCGAGAGCGAGGTTAAAGGTACCTGAAACGGCATCGATGTACTCTTCGTCATGCGAAGTATAAAGGCGTATGCCACTGCCTTTAGTAAACTGAATGTTAACAGACATGGGGGTTGGGTTTTACATAAGAAAATCAAAAATGGTGGAATGGCGTAAGATAACGGGTCACATAGACTGAGTTACATAACGAACAAATGTTTCTTGAACTTCCTGCAGGGAATCCGGGTTATACAATTTTTTTTAAGACGTGGTGGACCTGAAAATGTGTCTAGCTTCATTATCAAAATTCACGATGCCAAAGTAGAATGTATTTATGAGAATTTCTTTTTTTTGTTTTAAACGAATCCTTTATTTTTTATTAAATAGGATTGTAAATTGTTGATGTGAGAGAGGAAATGAGATGAGCTGTAATGCTTTGTAGTTAACGGTTTCATAGAACTGCTGCATTCATGCTGCATGCAGTGGACCTGTTAAACTGCTGCATGTATTTTATGGTATAACAGTGTTATAAAACAGCAACTGAAATGATGTTGCGCTCACATGTTAGTAACTCCGTAAAACAGGTATGGCTGCTCCGGTATTGATGCGGAACAGCCACTCCCGTATTACTTTTCATTTTCGTTTATGAGAACAACGCTAGCGTCGTTATTCTATTACGGTAACCTTTCCTTTGTAAACACCCCTGATACGACGCTCACCAAATTCAAGTACATATGTGAAGGTTTGGTATTGCGGACCTTGTACGAATGTGAGACTGCCCCCTGTAGGTTTACTGAGTATCTCTCCTGTTCCGGTTACTTCCTGTCCGTCTTTGTAAGTGACATTCTGATAGAGCAGTGCCACATCAAAATTCTTATTGCTGTCAAATGCCGCCGAATCAGATGGCATATAGGTATAAGTGACTTTATCTGACAGTGTTTCCAGCAGGAATTGAACAGTATGCACCTGGCCGGAAAAGGAGGCTGACTGCTTCATGTCAGTAAAGGCAACTTCAACGCCGCCTGTCCAGTTTTTCCTGATGGCATAGTCCGTGTGAAAAAGGGAATCATTCAGTGTAAAACCATTACGCGGATCTACACCATCATTGCCACCATATACGCACCCTGAGAAGTATAAAAATAGTATAGCAGCCGCAAGGCTGAGAGTTGACATCTTCATTAGTTGTAGGTTTCTTGTAGTCTATACCGATAATGATGCAAATATATAAATTGTTTCTGATGACTATATAAAAAAAAGACTGTCTGCCATAGGCAAACAGTCTTCTTATAATGAAATTTTATCAGTTATTTGATAACCTTCACTTCTCCGTTGTATTCACCTTTAACGGTAATGGTCTTGTACTTCAGTTCATACACTACGCTATAAACTTCCTGGGTCTTTTTCACAGTAACTGAGCCACCGATCAGGGAATCCTGGTAAGTGGATGCTTCTGTAAATTCACCATCGGCGAATGGCTGCTTGAAGTATACATATGCATCTTCAAAATTCTTGGTGCCATCGTAACCGGTAGAGTCGCTGTTTTTATACGTATATGTCTGGCCGGAAATAACGGTGTCGAGGTCAATACCAACAGCGCTGGCAGTTCCCGCAAAACCATCAACAGCGATGTCTTTATCTGCAAATGCGATCTGTCTTCCGTCAGTAGCCCAGTCAAACAGGTAGCCATAAGGAGTATTGACAGTTTCTGTGTTGTAGGTAAAGCCACTTACAGGAGATTGGTCCGGATTCTCATCGTCTTTACTACAAGCAGCAAGGAACAGTGTGGCAGCGAACAGGCTAAAAACTAATTTCTTCATGATCTGTGAATTGGTTCTATTTGGTATAGGTTAAACATCGTCGTTATGACGAATATCTTAGGTTTTCTTGTTATCAGATTGACGGATACAGTAAAACAGTCATTCAGTGTAACATCCAGTTGTACGGTAAAAAACAATCATGCCCCCGGGGGCTTGCGG
Source organism: Chitinophaga filiformis (assembly GCF_021646545.1). Lineage (GTDB taxonomy): Bacteria > Bacteroidota > Bacteroidia > Chitinophagales > Chitinophagaceae > Chitinophaga > Chitinophaga filiformis_A. The sequence continues at coordinate 85,416 of NZ_JAKIRP010000002.1, forward strand.
GCGCAAATATAGTAATATTATTTATAATGTTAATGGGTGGAAGCAAACATAATGGAAAGAGTATGCCCTGGCGGTTAACATGACTGCCAGGGCAAGTATACCTGGTTGATCTAGGACTGGCTATTCAGGGCCGCCTGTAGTTCTGCTTCATTTGTAAGGTCGAGCCGTAATGGGGTGATGGAAACAAAATCATTCTCCACTGCCCACCTGTCGGTACCTTCTTCTGCCGGTTCCAGCGGGGTAACGGTAAACCAGTAGTGCTTACGGTTCATGGGGTCGGTACCCGGTACGATCTTTCCATCATAAAGACGAACAGATTGCCGCGTCCAACGGATGCCTTTGGGCAGTGGTGGAAAATTGACGTTAAAAAGGCTCAATCCGGGTTTTTCGAGCAACAATTGAAGCACCATTTCCACATAATTCTCAAAAGCAGGAAAATTGGGTTCTGATTTACCCACAGGCGTGCTCAGTGCAATGCCTTTTATACCCAGTAGTACAGCCTGCTTGGCGGCAGCCAATGTACCTGAATGCCACATGCCGTTACCGAGATTCGGCCCCATATTGATGCCTGAAAGCACAACATCTGTCTTTGCGTAAAGGTGAGTACCTAATGCCACGCAGTCGGCCGGTGTGCCGTTCACCCTGTAAGCCTCTATACCTTCAAAGTTGATAGGAGAAGCCTTGAAGGAAAGTGGCCGGGAATGCGTTACCGCATGTCCCATAGAAGACTGTTCCACATCCGGCGCTACTATTCTTACCTCTCCGAACCGCTTTGCCACTTTTGCAAGGGCAGCTATGCCCGGACTGTAAATGCCGTCATCGTTGGTGATTAGTATTTTCATACCTATGCGGCCTCCAAATTCATGCCATCAGGGCATGGTATCCTTTTTGCAAATAATATGTTATGAAAGCGCATTTACTGCATAACCCCAAAGCGGGCGATAAAGATCATTCCGAAAATGAGCTGGTAAAACAGATCAGTGCTCATGATATCCGCTGTATATATTCCAATGTCAAAAAAGAATGGGTCAAAGACCTCACGCCCGATGCAGACTTTGTGATCATTGCAGGAGGCGATGGTACTGTCAGAAAGGTCATACTCGAATTCCTCGGCGGTAAAGCGGATAGAAGATATCCCATTGCGTTACTGCCCATGGGTACTGCCAACAATATCAGCCGATCGCTGGATGTGGTAGGAAATCCTGATGATATTATCGGTTCCTGGCATCAGCATCGTATCAAAAAGTTTGACGTGGGTAGGATAGCCGGCTTTCATGAAGAGATGTTTTTCCTCGAAGGCTTCGGATTTGGCGTATTCCCCGTGTTGATGGAAGCCATGAAACAACTGGAAGAACCCGATGAGCCGGAAGAAAAGCTGAAAATGGCCCTGGAAATGTTGCATGACGTCATAGATAACTATACTGCCCAGGAATGCCGGCTGGAAATTGACGGTGTGGACCACTCCGGCAAATACCTGCTGGTGGAAGTGATGAACATCCGCTCTATCGGCCCCGGATTGAACCTGAATGGTGATGCAGATGTAGGAGACGGAGAAATGGAAGTGATCCTGCTGGGAGAAGATAAAAGGAAAGCCTTTTCAGCATACATACAAGACAGGATCTCCTCAGCTGCACATAAAGACTACGATCTTCCCGTTATAAAAGGCAAAAATATCCGGATAGGCTGGGAAGACGAACATGCCCATATCGACGATGAACTGATAAAAGTGGGGAAGGGCAAAAGCTACATTGTCAGCATTTTGAAGCGGGAACTGGAGTTTTTAGTCCCGGCCTGAGTATAGATTGCTTGCTTCCTCCCTGTATAAGTGGTAATTTGCAGCTTTTTATGTGATATTACCTTTATATGAATTTGTTAGAAGTATCGGGCGTGCGCAAGCAGGAAGGCAATGAAGAAGTGCTGAAGGGTGTGAGCTTCACACAAAAGGAATTCCAGAAGATAGCCATAGTGGGAGAGTCCGGGTCGGGTAAAAGCACCTTATTGAAAATTATAGGCGGACTGACACAGGCAGACGGTGGACAAGTGCTGTTTGAGAACGTGCGTGTGAAAGGCCCGCTGGAAAGATTGTTGCCAGGACAACCGGGTATAGCTTATCTTTCCCAGCATTATGAATTGCGCAACCATTACAGGATGGAAGAGATCCTGTCTTACGCCAATACTAATCTATCTGACGAAGAAGCAGACGCACTTTATGAACTGTGTCACATCAGCCACCTGATGAAAAGAAAGAATGATCAGTTGTCAGGAGGGGAAAAACAACGCGTGGCATTGGCACGACTGCTCACCACTGCTCCCCGTCTGCTCATCCTCGATGAACCTTTCTCCAATCTCGATCCCATCCATAAGAATACATTAAAAAAAGTGATCCGTGAAATAGGTGAACGCTTCGATATCACCTGCCTGATGGTATCACACGACCCGGTGGATACTTTGTCCTGGGCCGATGAGATCATCATCATGAAAGACGGACAGATACTACAACAGGGAGCTCCTCAGCAGGTATACAGCCAGCCTGTGAATGAATATGCTGCCGCCCTGTTCGGCAGTTACAACCTGATACCTGCTGCAGCTGCGAAAGATTTCAAAGGCCTGCCAGGTATCAATGTGAACGGTAAAAGCCTGTATATCCGCCCCGAACGTTTTGAGATCACGGATAAAAAAGAACATACATTGAAAGGAACAGTAACGGAAGTACATTTCATGGGAAGCATCTATGAAATAGCAGTACAATTGCCTTCCAGTGTAGTCACGGTTAAAACAGGCAATAGCCATCACCGCAAAGGAGAGGAGATCCACCTGTCGTTATCCCCGGATGATGTCTGGTATGCCTGATAATAACCCCGGATGACGTAAATTCACGCCATGAAATTGACCCAGGAGCAGGCCGCCATCATCAAAAGTAAAGGAGATATCAGGATCATCGCCGTAGCCGGCGCCGGTAAAACCACCACATTGGCCGAATACGCAAAGGCAAGGCCTGATAAACGCATTCTATACCTCGCCTTCAACAAAACCGTCAAGCTGGAAGCAGAGAGGAAATTTGCAGCGATGAAGCTCTCTCACGTGAGGGTGGAAACAGCCCACTCACTGGCGTTCTATTACATCGTAAGAGGCTCAAAATATACCCTCAAAAGTGAAGGATACAAGATCAATGAGATCGTAGAGATCCTCAACCTGCGGGGCCTTAAAGGGAAACATACAGAATCGATCCTCGCTACACATATCAACGCCTATCTTGCCTATTTCTGCAACAGTGCGCCTGCCCGCGTGCAGGAACTCGACTATGAAGATATATTGACAGATAAGGAAGCCATCGAATTCGCCACTAAATACAAAAAGGACATCCAGTACCAGACCCGCCTGTTCCTTGATAAAATGAACAAGGGGGAGATTCCCATCACACACGATTTCTACCTGAAGAAGTTCCAGCTGGCCCGTCCTGTCCTGGACTATGACATCATCCTTTTTGATGAAGGACAGGATGCTTCCGGCGCGATGCTGGACGTGTTCCGTTCGCAACAGGGTACCAAGGTACTGGTAGGAGACAGTCATCAGCAGATCTATGGCTGGAGGCATGCAGTGAACTCCCTCGATAAACTGAACTACCCTTTATTTACGCTCAGTACCAGCTTCCGTTTCGACCAGGACATTGCTGATCTGGCGTCTTATGTCATACAGTGGAAAAAGCTGTACAGCGCTCCCCTGACGGTGAAGATCATCGGCTTTGGGAAATCTCATAAGAACCATACCCGCGCGGTAGTAGCAAGAACGAATGCGGGTTTACTGGTCAAGGCAATTGAACTGCTGATCGAAAAGAAAGAGATCAGGACCATCTATTTTGAGGGCCGACTGGAGAATTATACTTATGCCAATGAAGGCGCTTCTGTATATGATATCCTGAATCTTTATACAGGGGACGTAGGACGTATCAGGGATAAAACTATTGCCAGCATGGATAGCATGGACGACCTGGAAGAGTATATTAAAACCACCGGAGAGGCGCAAATGGGGATGTTGGTAGACATGGTGAAGAAATATGGAACAAAGATCCCCGGGTATATCAAAAAGCTGAAAGATTGTCACCTGGAGCACGATGATAAAGAGAAGGCCGATATGATCTTTTCTACCGTACATCGTTGCAAAGGAATGGAATATGACGAGGTGACGCTGACAAACGACTTCATTACCCACGACAAGGTCGTGAAACAGGCAGAGAATATCGACAGGGTTAATATTTCGAAATTATCAGAAGAGATCAATCTCCTTTATGTAGCCATTACAAGGGCTAAAAGCCATCTGTATATTCCGCAGGAGATCCTGACAGGACAACAGAAACTAGTGCCGGCCATTAAGAAACGAAGGGCCTCTGCGGCAGAGACAAAAGGGGAGAACTATGTGTACGCAGGAGAAAGAAAGTAGTATGCAGTATCGCTGTTAATTCTTCTTGAAGTTCAGCAGGTCTATCATCAGGTTAAATGCGTCCATAGCACTGGGACTGTTTAGTTTTAACGGTTTGATGATGTAGCCTGATACGCCCAGTCTTTCCGCCATGGTTTTGTCATCACGGTCGCCGGAAGTGGTCAGTATAAAACGCTTGATCTGCTTAAATTCCTGGCGCCCGCGCATATATTCCAGTACTTCAAACCCGTTCACCTTAGGCATGTTGATGTCGATCAGCATTACATCCGGCAATGGGCCGCTGCCTGAACTGATCTGTTCATCCAATAGCATAATTGCTTCCTCACCATTTTTTGCATTGGTCAGTTTGTAAAAGATATTCAATTTATCTAGTGAACGTTTAATGTCTATCACATCCAGCGTATCGTCTTCTACCAATAAAATATTGATCGGTTGCATTGTTACTCTTTTGACCAGGTGAACGAAAAGACAGAACCTTTCCCTGGCGATGAATTTACATTGATCTGTTGCTTCTTCATGTCGATGATTTTCTTGACTATTGCCAGTCCCACGCCCGTACTTTCGAAGCTGTCTCTGTCTTTTAAAGTCTGAAAAATAATAAAAATCCTTTGTTGGTAGTGCTTTGCAATACCATTTCCATTGTCTTCAATGAAAAATTCATAATAATCGGGCCATTCTTTATAATATACTTTAACGCTGGGAGCCGGCTTGTCATTGTGTTTGATGGCGTTACTGATCAGGTTGGAAAAGATCTGAAAGAGCCATAGTTTCTCGGCGTGAACCACAGGCAGATTGCTGATCTGTACCTGTGCATTGGCGGTATCAGGCAAATTTTCCACCACTTCTTTCACGAGGGCATTAAGTTGCACCTCTTCCTTTTCAATGTCCTGTTTGTCTGCTTTGGCATAGGAAAGCAGCCCTTCAATCAGGTTTTCAGCCCTGTGAACACGCCCTTTGATGATGCCCATATATTCATTCACCTTTGGTGTCAGCTCCTGTTGATGATCTTCTTCAATCCAGGACACAACGTTACTAATGCCTCTCAGCGGGCCTTTCAGGTCGTGGGACACGATCTGGGCGAACTGGTCCAGTTCCTCATTGGAGCGTTTTAACAGGGTAATATTCCTGGACAGTTCTTGCGACATATGGTTGAGGGCATTCCCGAGGGAGCTCAGTTCATCTTTACCAATGTCTTGAATGGTGACATCATAACGCCCGCCGGCAATATCGTTGGCCATATCTGTCATTACCCTGATACGCCTGGATATCTTTAAAGTAACAAAGATGATAATGAATAATCCTAGCACGATGGATGTGGAAGTCAGCAGTAAGGACAATCTGTTCGTGCGCGTCACAGAGGCTGCCAGCTCCTGTTTCCGGATCTCGCGCATGGCGTATTCTGAGGCGGAAAATGCTTTAAACTGTTCCTGCAGGGCCGTCTGGATGCTTCTTTCGTGACCGGAGGCAAACTTCTCCTTATATACCCTGTTAAAGGTATCCAGGTGCTGACGGCTGATGGCGGCGGACATTTTGGCCTGTTTCAATGGGTCTGTATATTCTTCCGTCCATTGGTCATTCAGCTCCCTGATGTGGGTAAGCATCCTGCTCTGGGCAGAATCGGTAATGAGTCCCGCCATTTCTTTTAAGAGCTGCTCGTTTTCAATATTGGCAGTATCATACGACTCCACGAACGACTTCTCGCCCGTTAGCAGGTAGCCCCTAAGCCCATTCACCATTGTCAGCAGATTCCGTTGAAACCTGCTGCTGTTACGCACCAGGTTGGTGGACCTGGTAAAGTAATCATTGTTCTCCATTACCGCATTCGACAGGCTGAAGTTGACGAAAGTCGTGATGGAAAACAGCACCAGGACGGACACAAATCCCAGAAATATGTAATGAGATATCTTCATTGTACCGGCAAGTCTAGTAAAAAAATGCTACAAGCCCAATTTTGAAGATGCAGGAGGAGAGGACCAAAACAGGACTATCCCGGAAAATAGCACGGCCGGCATAGCCCTCCGGTATAGTTTTGGTGGCATCCCTGGCAATGTCTGCACTGCTACATACATCCATTTCGTTGTGTGGCAGTGTATATAACGACGCTGTATCGTATGACGTGCTGGTAAAGGCTTATGTGCCGGGATGATGGTTTTATCGATATCTTGCGGCGTAGCCACCTGCCATTCGTCATTTCATGACGCACGTTATTGACTAAATTCATTAAGTTGAAATACGCCATTCAAGGCAATAAGGAAGCGATGAAGTAAACAGAAAACCTGAAATTGCCGGAGGCTTTACACAACAAACGATAAACCGCACAATACTGTCAAACTGAAACTGAAGCAAACTATGGATGACCAACTCAAAAACGGGGAGCATACCGGTACATCCCGGCGCTCTTTCCTGAAGAAATCCTCCCTGATCACCGCGCTGGCCCTAACGCCCGACACTGTGATCAAAGCCGCTGAGAAGGGCATTGATGAACAGATCGCATCGGCTATTGAAACAATGCCGCTGAATGTCACCATCAACGGGGTGAAACAAAGCGTCAGGATAGAACCACGTGTTACCTTACTGGACCTGCTGCGGGAACGTCTGCACCTGACCGGAACGAAAAAGGGATGCGACCACGGACAATGTGGCGCCTGCACCGTACATGTGGACGGCCAGCGGGTGAACTCCTGCCTGACCCTCGCCCTGACAACGGAAGGCCGGAACGTGACCACCATCGAAGGACTGGCAGATGGCGACAACCTGCATCCTATGCAGGAAGCTTTCCTGGAGCATGACGGTTTCCAGTGTGGATACTGTACACCCGGACAGATCATGTCTGCCGTATGCTGCATCCGGGAAGGGCATGCCAATACACCGGACGAAGTACGTGAATACATGAGTGGCAATATCTGCCGTTGCGGCGCCTATTCCAATATCGTAGATGCTATCATGGACGTAAAACAGGGAGGGAAAAAAGTATGAACCAGTTCAGTTATGTGAGGGTCACCTCCAAAGAATCTGCCATTGCGGCGATGGCAAAAGAGAAAACCGCTATGTTCCTGGCTGGCGGTACCAACCTTGTAGACCTGATGAAGAGTGGTGTAACAAGCCCGGAAAGGTTAGTAGACATTAACAGTGTTCCCCTGGCAACAATCGAAGAAACTAAAACCGGTCTCCGTATAGGTGCGCTGGCAAAAAATACTGCTGTGGCAGAAAATCCGCTTGTCGTCAAACACTTCCCGCTCTTATCGCAGGCCCTGAAAGCAGGCGCTTCTCCACAGCTGAGGAACATGGCCACTGTAGGTGGTAACATGATGCAGCGTACCCGTTGTCATTACTTCTACGACAGCGCATTGCCCTGTAATAAGCGTAGCCCCGGTTCCGGCTGTGGCGCCATAGGAGGTTTTAACAGGATGCACGCCATTTTTGGCGCCAGCGACAAATGCATTGCCGTACATCCCAGCGACATGTGCATTGCACTCACTGCCCTGGATGCAGTCATTACCGTGGCGGGGCCTAAAGGAGAACGGAAGATCCCCTTTGGAGATTTTCACCGTCTGCCGGGCGATACGCCTGAACAGGACAACAATCTCCAGCGGGGAGAGCTGATCATTGCTGTAGATATTCCTTTCAACCAGTTAGCGGAACATACGCATTACCTGAAAGTACGCGATCGTGCGTCCTATACATTTGCACTCGTGTCAGTAGGTGCTGCTATGCAGATCAAGGGTGGCAACATTGCCGACGTACGACTCGCCATGGGAGGTGTAGCGCATAAACCCTGGCGTTTGAAGGAAGCAGAGGCCTGGCTGAAAGGAAAGCCTGCCACAGAAGAGAACTTCCGCAAGGCGGCCAGTATGGCCATGACCAATGCGAAGTCGCAGGGAGGTAATGAATTCAAACTCACCCTAGCGCCCAACACCATAGTGGAAGCGCTTAAAACAGCTGCCGCGCAGGCATAACATCTTCTAAACGTTTAAAACCCACCATATGGGAATCGATAAAAAAAGTGAGCCGATCAACCGGGTAGATGGCAGGGCCAAAGTGACTGGTAAGGCGAAATACTTTGCAGAATTTGAAGTGCCGGGAGTTACTTTCTGTGTAATGGTGACCAGCCCTGTTACACGTGGTACCATTACAAGCATCAATACCAAAGCCGCCGAACGCGCACCCGGTGTACTGGCAGTATACACTCACCTGAACATGCCCGCCATCCCTGGCTGGGCAGATCAGGGCAACAACAGTAAACTTTCTTCCGGCGGAGAGCGATACCGCATGTTAGGCAGTAATAAAATACTCTTCAATGGTCAGCCTGTTGCTGTGGTCATTGCTGATACCCTGGAACGCGCGCAGCATGCCGCTTCCCTGGTAACAGCCACCTACAACAAAGCCGAACATCATACTGACCTGCTGAAGAACAAGGACAAAGCAGCGATGCCTCCCCGTTTGGGCGACTATACCCGCGGTAGTGATACCAACGCACACAATACTGCTCCCGTAGTGTTGAAGGCAGATTATACCGTTCCCATTGAAGTACACAATCCTATGGAGCTGGCAGGTATCCTCGCCTTCTGGGAAGGAGATGATAAACTCACCGTATATGCCAAAACGCAGGGTGTAAAATCCACCCAGCGCACGCTTGCCGGTGCATTTAAGATCGACGAGAAGAATATACAGGTACACTCCGAATTTGTAGGCGGAGGGTTTGGTATGGGCTTACGCACCTGGCCTCAGGAAGTAGTAGTAGCCGCCGCTGCCCGTGCACTGAAAAAGCCGGTGAAACTGGTGCTGACCCGCGATCAGATGTTCACGCTTGTAGGTTATCGTCCTTACACCATTCAGAATATCAGCATGGGCGCCACCCAGGATGGTCAGCTGACAGGTATTTACCATGAAGCTACCGCCGAAACTGCCAACTACGACGACTTTACCGAGGGTACCGTTGCCATGACCCGTTTCATGTATGCCTGCCCGAACGTAACTACTAAATACCGCATTGTTCCACTTGACAGAGGCGTACCTATCTGGATGCGTGGTCCCGGGGAAGCTACCGGCGCATTTGCACTGGAATCGGCTATTGATGAAATGGCATATAAAGTGAAGATGGACCCCCTGCAGTTCAGGCTGAAGAACTTTGCAGAAACTGACCCGGAAAAGAACAAACCCTTTTCCAGCAACAACCTGAAAGAAGCCTACCAGCTGGGCAGCGAAAAGATTGGCTGGGCCAAACGTAATCCCACCCCTGCATCCATGAAGGACGGCGAATGGCTGGTAGGTTATGGCATGAGTACCGGTGTATTCGGCGCTCATCGTGGTGAGTCTACCTGTCGTGCACAATTGAATGCCGATGGCACTTTACTACTACAGAGTGCTACCAGTGACATTGGTCCCGGCACCAGTACTGCCATGGTGCAGATCGCCCACGAGGTAACTGGTCTGCCTATAGAAAACATCCGCTTTGAACTCGGTAATGCCGCCTTCCCACCCTCCGGCAGCCAGGGTGGTTCTTCTACCGTATCTTCTGTAGGATCAGCCGTATTCGATGTGTGTACTGCCCTGAAAGGTATACTGACAGAAGCAGGACTGGCATTCGATAATGGCACTGTGAAGCCGGCTGCCGGTAAGTCAGACAGTTTGCAGCAGGTACTGTCGAAACAGAACAAGACTTTCTTCGAAGTAACAAAATCATCCAAGGGTGGTGCGGAGCTGGAGAAGTATTCCCTGTATTCTTTTTCCATTCACTTCGCAGAAGTGCGGGTACATCCTGCTACCGGTGTTGTAAGAGTGAAAAGAGTTGTAACAGTCGCTGATTCCGGCAGAATTGTAAGTCCCAAAACTGCAGCCAGTCAGATGATCGGCGGTGTAACCGGCGGTATCGGTATGGCGCTCACAGAAGAAGGTATCATCGACCACCGCTTCGGACGTTTTGTGAACAACAACCTGGCAGATTATCATGTGCCTGTAAGTGCCGACGTACCGCACATTGAGACGATCTTCATAGACAAGCCTGATCCGGTCACTAATCCGATGGGTTCGAAAGGTATGGGTGAAATCGCTCTGATCGGCTTCTCTGCTGCAGTCGCAAATGCTGTCTATCACGCTACCGGTAAGCGTATCCGGGAGCTTCCCATAACGCCGGATAAGATATTGTCTGCTTAATTTTTTAAGGCCTCCATATTCTGGGGGCCTTTCTTTTTGCCATTTCCGCCGATATTGACGCGTTGTCTGCTGCAAGTCTTCCCTGGCATATGCAGTTTCGGGAATGCTGTTCATCCGCCGTGTCAGACGTACCAGCTTTGCTTCAGTGTTCTAAGGCTTATGGAGTTTCTGTGGTGGTTGTTGTGTTTGTCGTCTGCTGCGGCTTCAGGTGGGACCACTGGCTGTAGTTCTTTGAAGCCGCTTGCTATTGGGCATATTCAATCGGGCGGGCATTAGGAATGCTATGAACCCACTGGTGCATCGTATCAGCGCCTGCTTCAAACAACTAAGGCCAGGGTCTCCACCCGAAGCCTTCCGCTGCCTTCGGGGGGCTGTGGTGGTATTGGGTTTCATTGTCAATAGGGATACTTTTATTACCGGAATCATCCCTCATTGACATGCCTATTATGCTTTTGACATGCTCTTACAGTGTTTTTATATTGTATTATATTAATCGTGTCTATAAGAGGCAAAAGGCAGAGTCGAAATTGTTGCCATATGTGAGCCATCCGGGGAGATCATATTTGTTGCCCAATACATCTTTTTAAGAGTATTAGGAGAACTTTTGGAGTGTGTCCGTTTCTTCTACACTTCTGTTTGTGGTGCATACGTTACCCATAAAACTAGTTGGGAGTCCGGCGGAGGGCTTCGGGTGGAGACCCTGGCCTTAGTTGTTTGAAGCCGGCCGACACGTCCTACCAGGGGTTAAATAGATATCCCACCGCTCCTCCGCTTGAAAATGCTCAATAGCACGCAGCTTCAAAGAACTCAGCCAGCGGTCCCACCTGAAGCCAGCAGCACCAAAACACAGCACCAAAACACAGCACCAAAACCCAACACCAAATCACACAAAACACAGCACCAAAATCAGAAACTCCAAAAACGCAAATGAAGCACCACATGTGCATATATTCCTCCCGAATTGTGGATAACTTTTACATCCCACCTCCTCCGACCATCAAAGACTAAAACCATGTCAAAGGCATGTTAAAGGCATGGATAAAGCATGTCATCGTGGCCCAATTTTGGCCATGCCAATAATTCAGACAAGCCCTTCTGTCAATCCCCTGAAATCCCCCCGCCGTGACAAAGAAACCGGAAAATCCCCCTGTGAAACAACAACGATAAAAATCGTAATTTCACAGATTGCCCAACCGCGAGGCGACAGGCAACGAAACGAGATATGCATACAATCAACGACGTCCACCAGCAATTTGCAGAATACTTCCAGATACCGGCGCTAAAGCCGTACGCCTACCTGCTTTCAAGAAAGCTGAGTGAAGGCCATATCTGCCTGCACCTGGGTAAACGTATTGAAAATAACGGAGAACTGCCCGCATTCTGCGACAATCTGCCGGTGGGTAGTAAGCAGTTACAACACATACCGCTGATAGCAAAGAATGGCAGTGATACGCAGCCATTTGTGCTGTACCAGGAACGGCTGTACCTGCAAAGGTACTTCCGGTATGAAACGATCTTCCTGCGCCGCATCCACCAGTTCCTCGCCACGGAAAAGACAGTGCTGCAGGAAAGACTGGACATGCTGGAAGCAAACCGCGCATTCATTAGCAGGCTGTTTGCCGCAGGGCCGGCATTCAAAGCAGACGGCGGCGATCCGGCAGACTGGCAACTCAGTGCTGCCGTAACAGGAGTGCTGAACAATTTCACGATCATCACCGGCGGCCCGGGTACCGGTAAGACCACTACTGTGGCGAAGATCCTGGCTATACTCTACAATCTCGATCCGTCTCTCAAAGTAGCACTCGCAGCTCCTACGGGGAAGGCCGCGGCACGTATGGCAGAGAGCCTGCGGAACACACAGCTGCCGGTGGATGAGACCATTACCGCACAGTTCCAGAGCCTGACACCGAGTACTATTCACCGGCTGCTGCGCTCCAAAAAAGATAGTCCGTACTTCGCATATAATGCAGAAAATCCACTCAACTTCGATGTCGTTATCGTGGATGAATGCTCGATGATCGACGTAGCCTTGTTTGCCAAACTGCTGGACGCTATTGGTGCAGGAACAAGACTGATACTATTGGGCGACAAAGATCAGCTGGCCTCCGTAGAGGCAGGTAGCTTGTTCGGCGATCTTTGTCAGGCACAGGATGCACTGAACCTTTTTACGGCCGGCAGGCTGGCACTGATCAATTCCTTTATTGCCGATGAACAAAGGAAACTGCCGGTTACACAGGTGAAAGAAGGCGACACACATCCGCTTTTCCAACACCTGGTAGAACTGCGTCGTAGTCACCGGTTCAGCGGAGAAAAAGGGATCGGTAAGTTCAGTAAGGCGATCATCGCTAATGACCGGACGGCGATACAAAGCTTCCTGACGCCGGGAGCCGATGAACAGGTCGTCATCGATCAGACGTATTCAAAAGAATTGTTCAGGGATTTTGTATCAGGTTACAGCGCGTTTATTGTGGAGAATGATATCCGTGCAGCGCTGCAACTGTTGAATGATCTTCGTGTGCTGTGTGCGATCAGGGAAGGAGAGGAAGGGCTGTACGCTATCAACAGGGCTATTGAAAAGATCCTGCATGATAAAAGGCTGATCCGTGTAAATGCAGACTTTTATGAGAACCGTCCCATTATCCTGACGCGTAACTATTACGAACATGGCCTTTTTAACGGCGATACGGGCATTATTCGCCCGGATGAAGATGGAGTGCTCATGGCATGGTTTGAGGACAGTAACGGGGAGCTGAAGGCTATTCTGCCCGGGTATCTAACGGAGGCAGAAACCGTATTTGCCATGACCATCCATAAAAGCCAGGGATCAGAATTTAAAGAAGTGATGGTGATCCTGCCAAAAGCGAAGGATGTGCCCATCCTGACACGGGAATTATTGTATACCGGTGTTACCAGGGCAAAACAGAAAGTGTATGTGCAGGCATCAGCGGACGTGCTGACGCTGACAGCAGAACGCTTCGTGGAAAGAGCTTCGGGTATCGGTCAGCGTTTTACGGATGACCATCCCTGACAATTGAATAACACTTATGGCACTATATCTGAAAGTGTCCAATTCCCTGGAGGTACTCTCCATGGGATTGGCACAGGAACTTAAAGCTTCTCACAGCCGGGTGTTTGAACAACATCTCATCGTTACACAGACGGAGGGTATGAACAACTGGCTGAAACTGCAGATGGCGGAATACCTCGGTATTGCCGCCAATTGCCGTTTCCTTAAACCGAATGACCTCATCCATCAGATCTATTTCCTGATGGATGGCCACTATACTGAAATGCTTTCCGGCAGGAACCTTACCTGGCTGCTCTACAAACTGCTGGGAGAAGACGCCTTCCGCGAAACTTATCCCGCCGTGGCTACTTATTATCACAATACTGAACCGGATAGCGACCTGAAACGAATGGCGCTGGCTGAAAGAACAGCTGACCTTTTTGACCAGTACCAGATCTATCGCCCGGAGATGATCCGTGAGTGGAATGAACAGGCCGAAGATCCGCTGGCAAAGATGGACTGGCAACAATACCTCTGGGGCAAAGCCAAGAAAGTATCAGGTAATACGCTGCCGGATAAAACGATCGTCGGACAACACATCCTCGATATGCTGAAGAATCCTGATCAACAGGCCCTGCTGGCGGAGCGTATGAGTACCGTACATCTCTTCGGCCTTTCCATCATCACAGCATATCACGTGCAGATACTGCATGAACTGTCTGCTTTTATTGATGTTCATTTCCATATTATCAACCCGTCGCCGGAGCTTTACTGGTTTGAAGATAAGAGTGAGAAACAGCAGGCCCGCTGGCGGTTAAAAGGCCGTCCGCTGCTCGAGTCAGACGTGGCGGGTAATCCGCTGCTGATGGGCTGGGGCCGGGTAGTACAGGATACCTTCGGGCTCTTCTTCCAGTATGATGCTTTTATCAATGCCTACGACAGCGAAGGAGTAGTAGTACCGGAACCGGATACCTTGCTGAATAAGATCCAGCATGATATTTTTAACAATGCCAATGAGAACAGGAACCGCATCTTCCCCGAAGATATTGAAGATGGGTCCATCACTATCAATAACTGTTATACCGTTGCCCGTGAAGTGGAAGTATTGTACAACTACCTGGTGCATCTGATAGACAGAAAAAAAGAGACATTGTCGCCCCGTGATATCGTAGTCATGGTGAGGGATATTGATGCCTATGCGCCCTACATTAAAGCGATCTTCAATAACGCTCCTTATAAATTCCGCTACACGATAGCGGACGAAAGTTACGCAGACAGCGATAACCTCTTCAATGCACTGCATGCCATCCTACGGTTGAATGAAGAGAACTTTAAGGCGGAAGAGGTGTTGCAGCTGCTGGATTCATCCTATATCAGGAAACGTTTCGGAATCAATAATGTGCCATTGGTACGTTCCGTAGTAGATCAGGCAAATATCCGTTTCGGCATACATGGCGCGAAGGAAGATGAAACCTTCCTGGTGAGCTGGAAATATGGTATCAGGCGGATCATGTTCGGCATCTGTATGAGCGGTGGTGAAGAATATGGTAAAGGTGATGACAGTTTCTTCCCGCTCGATATCCTGGAAGGCAGTGATAGCCTGGAAGTGATACGTTTCTGTCACTTCGCCGAGGTATTGATCACAGCTGTGGAAGAGCGTAAGAAGGAACGCAGTATCAGCGGCTGGGTGGAGTATATAGAAAACCTGCTGCACAACATGGTGTACGAGCCCGATGAAGAAGTGGATGAAGACTATAACACGCTGATGCAGCAGCTGGCAGACTATAACCTGCTGAATGAATATATGAGTGATACCGTGACGTTTGATGTGTTCAGTCACAGTTTCCTGCAAACGCTGACGGGTACTACCCGCACAGGCCTGTTTGTGAATGGCGGTATCACCTTCTGCTCGCTGATCCCCATGCGTAGTATTCCTTTCAGGGTGGTAGCTATGCTGGGACTGGATTACGATAAGTTTCCCCGTCGGGAGCAGCCCATTGGTTTTAACCTGATGGAGAAGAATAAACAACGGGGCGACCGTAACGTAAAGGATAACGATAAACACCTTTTCCTGGAAACAGTATTGTCGGCCCGTCAGTACTTATACATCAGTTATGTGGGACAGAGCGCCAAAGACAATAGCCGTATGCCCCCTTCCGCACTGGTGGATGAACTGCTGGACTATATAGAAACCGGTACGGATGAACCGGACCTGGTGCGAAGTCAACTGGTGACCCGGCAACCCTTACAGGGCTTTAGCAGGAAGTATATGACGGGAGATGAACGCTTGTACAGTTACCTGAATACAACCGTGCCGGAGCGACCCATTACACGGGCCGGTAAGGTGATGGAGCCGCTGGTACTGGAAGAGGTAGACCTGGATGAACTGGTACGCTTCTTTAAAAATCCTTTCAAAGCATACTATAACAAAGTATTAGGCATCTACTATAACGATGAGCAGGTATTGCTGAATGAAACAGAGATCTTTCACCTGGACAGTCTGCAGAAGTGGAACCTGAAGAATGAGTTGCTGCAGATGGATGCGAATGCCATCGCTAATATGAAGATCCGCCTGGTGAAGACTGGCAGACTGCCCTTGAAGAATATGGCATATGTAGCTTTGCAGCAGATTGAATCGGAAGTACAGCCCGTGCGGGATAAGTACAGGACCTGTATCAATGGTGCTGAGGAGCAATCCGTACAGGTGAACCTGGACATAGAAGGGACCTTGCTGAAAGGTACTATTCACAGCGTGTTCGATGGTAAACTGGTGCAGGTGTCGTGGTCGAAACGGGAGGATAAATACCTGATAGAGGCATATATCCGTTATCTCGCAGGCAGAGCAGCAGGCGTGCTGACAGGCATGTGTTTCATTTCAGGAGCCAGTAAGCAGGAGGCCTTTGAGGCAATGCCACTGGAGCAGGATGAGGCATTAAGAAGATTAACAGCATTAATGGATATATTCAGGGATGGTTTTGAACGTATCACACCATTCTATCCTGACTTTGATATTAAACCTGCAGATGTGGCAGACCTGGACTTCGGCAAGTTTGTGAAGAAGGTGGATAAGGCCCTGGACAAAGGAGACGATCGTACAGTAGATCCTTATATTTTCCGCGAATATGAAAACGGCTTCTTCAGTGATGAAGCCACACTGGATACTTATAAGATCATCTGCGCGCATGTACTGCTGCCGCTGGCAGAATTGATACCGGGTTATTACAATTAATACAGGCAAGAACACAATGACTGAACATATTAACTACCAGTATTTTGACGCAGGTACTGTGCCACTTCAGGATAGCAACCTGATAGAGGCCAGTGCAGGTACAGGAAAAACGTATTCCATCGCCATTCTTGTATTGAGGCTGGTGTTGGAAAATGCATTGTCTGTAAAAGAGATCCTGATGGTGACCTTTACAAAGGCTGCTGTCGCTGAGTTGGAAGAGCGTATCCGGATGTTTGTGCGGAATGCTTACAAGGCCAGTCAGGGTCTGGAAATAAAGGACGACAACATCCTGCGGCTGGTAGAAGAAGCAGTTGAGCGTAATGGCCTGGAACAGGTACAGCAGCAGTTGAAAGACGCGGTATTGTTCCTCGACGAAACAGCGGTATTGACAATACACAGTTTCTGCCAGAAGACATTGAACGAATTCGCCTTTGAAACCGATCAGCTGTTTGGTGCAGAGATGATACAGGATACCCGCACGCTGATAGAGAAAGAAGTACAGAAGTTCTGGCGCAAATATGTGACTACCCTGCACATCCGCCTGCTGGAAAAGATCTGGGAACCAGGCATGATGCCTGGTATCACAACTGCGCTCAATGAGCATATGGGAGGTAAGCGCTATTTCGCCTACGAACCAGGTAAAAGATATCAGATCAAAGCAAAGGAACAGGAGGAGTGGTTACAGCAGCTGGATGCGGTGGATGACAGGAGAGATGCGGCTGAAAAGGAGCTGACGACCTTTGTGAAGGATAATATAGACCGGCTGAAAGCATTGTGTGAAGGCAATCAGTACGCGAAGAAAGCGCTCCTGCCATGTGTCGATGATCCGGCGCAATTCATTGGTGTTATAAAGGAAAAGCGTAGCTCTGCAGGGTACATCGCCAAATTGTTCCCCGATCTGCTGGAACGCCTGGATAAAGTAGCCGCCCTGGATGAAGAACGTAAAGGCATCGTGCAGCAGGTGATCAGCCGCTTGTATTGTTTTGCGATAGAGGAAATTGCAGCAGGCGTTAAAGGTTATAAGAAACGTAATAACCTGCTGAGCTATGATGACATGATCACTAACCTGCACCGCTCACTGGTGGAAAAGAATAATCCGCAATTAGTGAAGGTGCTGCAGGAAAAATATAAGGCAGTATTTGTGGACGAGTTCCAGGATACAGACAGGATGCAATATGAGATCTTCGAGAAGGCATTCGGCACAGACACTATCCTGTTTTATATCGGCGACCCTAAACAGAGTATCTATGCATGGCGTAAAGCCGACATCTTTACCTATTTTAAGGCCAGAGCCAGCGTGCAGCATGTGTATGGTATGAACCATAACTTCCGCTCCTCTGAGCCGTTTATAGCGGCGATGAATACCTTCTTCCTGCCGGTGCCGGATTTCGATACTTTCTATTTCAATGGGGAAGGGAATGCGATCAACTACATTGAAGTGGAGAGTCCCGAAAGGAATACAAAAGGGCGTTTATTCAGAGGCGAAGAAGCAGATGTACCTATCACGGTTTTTAATGCTTCCAACAGCAATGAACTGACCGAAAGTGTAGCGGCACAGGTAGCTTTGCTGTTGAGAAGCGGGGAATATACTATCGGGAATGAAGAGAACCGACGCCCTGTCAAACCTTCTGATATTGGTATACTGGTGCGTACCGGCAGACAGGGAAGGGAAGTGAAGGCCCAGTTGGCGAAACTGGGAGTACCTGCTGTAACGGTAGATGACGCCAGGGTTTTACAATCCGAAGAGGCTACCTATCTCTTATACCTGCTGGAAGCAATGCTGGAGCCAAACAGATCTTCTATCAACCGGGCCTTATTGTCGCCTTTTACGAATCTCAAACTGGAAGATGTGCTCCTGCTGGATGATGAAGTTACACTGGCTTTTTTTGGCAACTACAAGAACCGCTGGCAGCAGGATGGTATTTATACTGCCATGATGGACTTCATTACAGACTTTAATGTTCGTAACATATTACTGCACGCACATACAGAAAGCGGGGAACGTGTTATTTCCAACCTGTTTCAACTAACAGAGCTGGTGCATCAGATCCAGAGCCGTAAGAATTTATCGATGACGGAACTGGTATCATGGCTGAAACGGGGAATAGATGGTATGGCCACAGAAGGAGATGAATATGAGCAGCGGGTGGAAAGTGATGAAGAAGCGGTGAATATTGTGACCATTCACAAGAGTAAAGGCCTGGAATATAAGATCGTCATGGCCCCCTTCCTTGATTTTGTGGAGAACAAGCACGCTGAGTTCTTCAGCTTCCGTGATCCTGTTACGGGCGATTATGTGGGGGTAGAAAAGAAACGTATGACGGATGAACAGCGTAGCTCCTATGCCCGTCAGGCAGAGCAGGAGAACAGACGTCTGTTGTATGTTGCCATCACCCGTGGTGTATATAAGTGTTTTGTATTCCGTAATAACAGCAAGTACTATAGCAATTCCACCTTATTGACCTTTCTGCAGGCGCTGATAGCCGCAGCGCCGCCTCCCGATATTATAAAGTTTGAGCAGGACCTGCCGGTAGCGCCGGAACAGGATGCGAACCGGAATACCGGAGCAGTGGCGAATACCGGTACAGACGTACCTGTCAGGTTTGTGCTGAAAGAGCAGAACTGGCGGAAGATGAGTTATACCATGCTGGCAGCAAAAGCTGAACAGAGCCTGAAAGGACGTCCTCTGCAGCAGGAAGATCCATATGAGACATTCATCTTCCATACGCTGAAGAGAGGTGCGAAGACAGGTAACTTGTTGCACTTCCTGTTCGAGAACATCAACTTCTCTGAAGATAGCCGCTGGGAGAAATGGCTGACAGAAACCATCCGCCGCTTTGTACCGGGGCAGCAGGAAATATACGCACCTATGCTGCGCCAGCTGCTGGAACATGTGTTACATACCGACATCCATGTAGGAGGACAAACCTTCCCGCTGTCAGCCGTTGTATGGCATAAACGTATCCCGGAATTCGAGTTCGACTTCCCTGTGTCAGCCTTCTTTCCTGATATGTTGAATGGTCTTTCTGACGACAGGACCAGCGTGATCGTTCGCCGTTTCCATGAGCATGGCAGTCATGAGCTGGAAGGGATCATGAATGGTAAAATGGACCTCTTCTTTGAGCATGAAGGAAAATTTTACATCCTTGACTGGAAATCCAATTACCTGGGCGACTCACCGGCAGACTATGCGCCGGCTGCTTTGTCTGTCGCCATGAATGAGAACAACTATCACCTGCAATACCTCATCTATACACTGGCAGCGAAGAAGTATTTAGAAAGCCGCCTGCATGCATTTAACTACGAAAAGCAGTTTGGTGGCGTGATCTACTGTTTCGTAAGAGGGATCAGAAAAGGGCAGCCTACCGGCATTTTTACCAGTAAGCCACCCTTGACGAAAATATTGCAGCTGGAGAATAGCCTGTCGCCCAATATCAATAAAAAACAGCCACCACAGCAAAAGCTGTTTGATATCTATTAAACCATATTGTTTCACGCAGGCCGCTTCATCAGCAGGTCTGCCACATATCCCGCACTAAGCGGAATAGGGTCGTATTGGTTGAATTCTTCCATCAGCCTCGATATATTCGTTTTATACAGAGGGGTCTCCATTATAACATCAAATGCTTCACTGATCTGATCTGCACGGGGATTTTCTGTATGCAGGTTAATACCATACTTCATGTATCCAATCCTGGCAGATGTTTCGTTCTTGCACTCGTCTGTCCCAGCTGCAATGATGGGAACGCTGTGCTGCAGGCTTAATAACACGCCGCCATAACCTCCATTGGTGATAAAGGCGTCTGCATAAGGCATCACATCCTTGAAAGGAATATAATCTTCAATGATCACATTCCGGTAAGGATATCTTGTACGTAATACTGCCGTATTTGATCCGCCTGTTGTGACGATAGTGAGCACATTCGAATCGCGGAATGCTTCCAGCGCAGGAATGATGATCTTATTAATATCTTTTTCTGTTCTGCCCTGTGTAACCAGTACGATCTTGCTGTATTGATGCAGCCTGTTATCAAACCAGGGTGCTCCTTTTTTCCCAACTGAATAGGGGAGCAGGGCGCCTATATACCGGATGTTGCTTCCCATATCTCTGCGCTGGTATTCCAACCCGGGAGTGCCTATCTGCAGGACGAGGTCAGCGTTCTTTACAATACTGTCCAGCATATTGACACCTTTGTTCCTGATGCCATATCTCCTGAAGACCTGCTCATGTACTTTACGGGATTGTTTGAACAGTATCTTATCTATGAGAAAACGTAAAGCTGCTTGTTTTAACCGGCCGAAAAAATGATAGGAGGGAGGCATACCAAGACCATAGGGAGGCAGGTCGCGGGATGCTTCTGCCAGCGGTACTACGCCAATGGCGATCACAGGTACGCCGAGTATCTTACGAACGATAGGAGCGGCGGTGAACATGTTGTCCACTATCAGGATATCGAAAGGAAATGCCTCATAGATGTAGCGGATGTCCTCAAAGTGTCTGACGGTAGCTACATGTTCATCATTTACAGCCCTGTGTTTTCCCGGTGTGTAATGATAAATGTACAACTGGTGGAATTTAGCGGTATAGTATTTCGATGCATACCATCTTACATCACACCCCAAATCCTGTAAATACTTCGCTAAACCTGTCAAAGGATCAATATGGGCATCAGTTGAGATAGTAGCAAATAATACTTTCTTACCGGCAAGTTGTTCGATACTACTTGTCATAATAAAATATTAAAAGCGTATGTGATAATGCTTGTAAAAGAATAGCGTTACTAAGGTTTACAGCATTAACCTTAATGGTTATTATGTTGACAGGAACGTTGCACAGGAGTTGTAGGTTCAGCGTGTAAGTGAAGTTGTTCGTTCGATAGAGTGATACAAAGCTAAGGGATTTCTGATGATAAAAACACGCGCTTGTCGAAAAAAGAAATGTTGTAGTCCCCTTTTAGGATAATCTATTAATTGTCAGCTTAACGACTTATTTTAGGGGCATTTAAATCCGGTTCCATGTATTATGAAAGGCGTTAATACCCTGCCATTAATCTTGTGTCTGAGTCTGGCTGTAATCTTTTGCAGGCATCATGCCATAGCACAGCAGACGCCTGTTTCCCGTTATGACGTGTCCTGGGATACACCGGGTAAAAGTGCTGCTGATGCCA
Source organism: Chitinophaga filiformis (assembly GCF_021646545.1). Classification (GTDB taxonomy): domain Bacteria; phylum Bacteroidota; class Bacteroidia; order Chitinophagales; family Chitinophagaceae; genus Chitinophaga; species Chitinophaga filiformis_A. The sequence goes on from NZ_JAKIRP010000002.1 coordinate 107,410, forward strand.
TGCCCTGTGGAGGAGGAGATATTGGGCTGAATGTCTGGGTGGAAAATGGAGAGGTACTATGCTATCTGTCAAGAAGCGGCACATTTGATGAGAACAATGCCATGTTAAAACTGGGAAGGGTGCGACTGAAATTATCCTCAGGGCCGCTTGGGCTGAAAGGATTTAAGCAGGAGTTAAAACTGCAGCAGGGAAGTGTGCGGATCCGGGATGAGCATACGGATATGGAGATATGGGTGGATGTATTTAATCCCGTAGTACATATCGATATAAAGAATGATGATCCGGTGAAGGTGACCGCTACTTATGAATCATGGCGATATGCAGATCACCTCATTACAGATACCAGAGAATGCCGTACAAATTCCTATAAGCGCTTACAATCATTCCCCATTACAACCTATAAAGATGATATAAGTTTCCAGGGAAATGATGTTGTTTTCTATCACCGTAATCGTGCCGGTGTGCAGGATGTTTTTTCATATACGGTACAAATGGAAGGGATGGGAGCAGTGACGGACCAGTTGTATGATCCTTTAAAGAATAACACCTTTGGCGGCATGATGCGGGGCGATCAGATGGTAGCAGCAGGAATAGATTCAGGTACTTACGCAGATGCGGCTTATCGCGGATGGTCTTTGCAGAGTAAGAAAGCGGTGCGTTCACAGCATCTGACAATAGGGCTGGAAGTGGCACAAACTGCCGGTGTCAGTGAGTGGAGCGAAGCGTTGCAGTACATAATGGAAACTGCGGGTAGCAACCGGGATGCAGCCCGGCGTAAAACACTGGCATGGTGGCAGCAGTTCTGGGACAGGAGTTACATATACATAGATAGTAAAGATACGGCAGCAGTAACTGTCGGACGCAACTACCAATTGTTCCGTTATATGCTGGGATGTAACGCCTTCGGCAAATGGCCGACTAAATTCAACGGTGGTCTTTTTACGTTCGATCCGCGTTATGTCAGTGCACAGTATCCTTTCTCTCCCGATTTCCGCCTCTGGGGTGGCGGTACGATGACAGCGCAGAATCAGCGGCTGGTATACTATCCATTCCTGAAAAGTGGAGATGCCGATCTGATGAAAGGACAGTTTGATTTTTATCTGCGGATAAAGAAGAATGCGGAACTCCGTAGTCAGACATACTGGGCGCATCCTGGCGCCTGCTTTACAGAACAGATTGAGAACTTCGGCTTGCCTAACGTCACCGAGTACGAACCTAAAAGACCTACCGGCGCCGATCCCGGCGTGGAATATAATGCATGGCTGGAATACCAGTGGGAAACAGTGTTTGAATTTTGCCTGATGATGCTGGACGCGAACCGTTACACCGGCATATCAAATCCTGAACATATTGCATTCATCGAAAGCTGCCTGACTTTTTACGATGAACATTACCGGCAGCTCGCAAAGAAAAGAGGTGTTAAAGAACTGAATGAAAAGGGACAATACATACTGTTCCCAACATCAGCAGCGGAGACCTTCAAAATGACCTACAATTCCACAACAGTTATTGCTGCTTTACAGGTCATCCTGCAAAGAATGTCTGAACTGCCGGAAATACAGGAAGACACATTGCGTCTGGGCAGGATCTTACAGATGAAGAAAAGAGTGCCGCCTATTGCGTTGACAGAATTCACCGGACATACAACCATTGCACCGGCGCTTGCCTGGGAAAGGGTGCAGAATACGGAGACACCACAATTGTACCCGGTTTTCCCCTGGGGTATCTACGGAGTGGGTAAGCCTGACCTGCATATTGCGCGCAACACCTGGGAATATGATCCACATGCGGTGAAATTCCGCAGCCATGTAGGATGGCGGCAATACAACATTTTTGCTGCGCGCCTGGGACTGACAGCAGAGGCGGCAGCACTCACGAAACTAAAGTTCGCCAATGGTCCTCACCGCTTTCCCGCCTTCTGGGGGCCCGGCTTTGACTGGACACCCGATCATAACTGGGGAGGAGCCGCCATGACCGGTTTACAGGAAATGCTGTTGCAGGTGGATGGAAACAAGATCTACCTGTTACCCGCCTGGCCGGCAGAATGGAATGCGGTGTTCAAACTGCATGCACCCTACAATACCATTATCGAAGGAAAGGTGAGTAATGGTAAAGTGGAGCAGTTGAAAGTGACACCCGCCGCCCGGGAGAGGGACGTGATCATCATGTAAAACACGGTGGCATGTGGTTTGTACCCCATTCATATCTTTCCCCAATTAATGATAACGGATGAAAAACGGTACAATGATGCAATACTTCCACTGGTACGTACCAGGCGACGGAAGTTGGTGGAACAAAGTAAAACAGGAAGCACCGAAACTGGCTGCCCTGGGTATTAACGCCGTTTGGCTGCCGCCTGCCTATAAAGGTGCAGGTGGTATCGACAGCCGTGGTTACGATGTATATGACTTCTATGACCTTGGTGAGTTTGATCAGAAAGGAACAGTACGTACCCGTTACGGTACCCGCCAGGAATACATCGACGCTGTCAAAGCTATTCATGACGCCGGTATGCAGGCATATGTGGACATTGTGGTCAACCACCTGATGGGAGGTGATGAAACAGAAAAGATAACTGTCAGGAGAGTAGATCCTGAAGACAGGAATAACTTCACTTCTGATCCAATGCTGGCCGAGGCCTATACCAAATTTGTTTTCCCCGGACGTAAAAGAACTCATTCTGCATTTATATGGGATCATCAGTGTTTTACCGGCATAGATCATATCACCGGATCTGACGAAGATGCGATCTTCAGCATACAGAATGAATACGGTGAAAGATGGGAAGATGTAGTGGACGAAGAAAAAGGCAACTTTGATTTCCTGATGGGTGCTGATATCGAATTCCGGAATCCCGCAGTGCGTGAAGAAATAAAGCGATGGGGAGAATGGTATTACAATACTGTGAAGCCTGATGGCTTTCGACTGGATGCGGTGAAACATATTACGCCTGGTTTTATGAAGGAATGGCTGGACCACATGCGGAAAATTACCGGCAGGGAGCTTTTTGCTGTAGGAGAGTACTGGGCTGCCGACGACGTAGAACCGGCATTGAAATATATCGACGCCATTGAAGGAAGAATGTCCCTGTTTGACGCATCTTTACATCATAACTTCTTTGATGCAGCCAAAGCGGGCAAGGAGTATGATCTTACTACCATCTTTGAAGGCTCGTTGGTATTGCAGCAGCCTGCCCTTGCGGTGACTTTGATCGACAATCATGATACACAACCACTACAGACGCTGGAAGCTCCCGTTGAGAACTGGTTCAGGCCAATAGCGTACTCCCTGATATTACTGCGTGAACACGGTTATCCCTGTGTTTTCTATCCCGATCTGTATGGTGCAACCTACACCGGCGAAAATGAGGATGGAGAGGAGGTTACGATAGAGCTGGCGCGTGTGGAGGGACTGGACAAACTGCTCGCCGCCCGGGATCAGTATGCTTATGGCCCGCAAAGGGATTATTTCGACCATCCCAATTGTATTGGCTGGACACGGGAGGGAGATGAAGAACATAGCGGTTGCGCTATTGTGATCTCCAACTCAGAGGAAGGAAACAAACACATGGAAATTGGAAAGCGTTACGCAGGGAAACCGTTTAAGGATATATTGGGCAGGCGTGGGGAGGAAGTCGTGATAGACCAGGAAGGATGGGGCGATTTCCGCTGTGCTGCGGGTGCAGTATCAGTATGGGTGCCGGGGGAATGATAGTAGCTGGTACATCGCGAACAGCAAACGGGGATTTTTCCTTTTATCCCAAAATTCGCTGTATAGCCGATTGCTTCTATTATATTTACCCTGAAACCATTTATCAATCAATTTATGACCAACAAGATCTTATTGCCCCTGCTGCTTACAGGTGCAGTCATTGCGCGGATGGCTGTATTGCCGGCACAGGCGCAGATGAAACCCTCGCCTTCCAGAGTATTGGCTGTTGACTCTTCCGTAGTAACCAAACATGAAGTGACGATCAAAGGCCAGCGGGTGCCTTATACCGCTACCGCAGGCAGCATTCCCGTGTGGGATGATGAAGGCAAACCTATTGCCGGTGTGTTTTATACTTACTATGAAAGAGATGATGTAAAAGATAAATCCGGCCGTCCGCTGGTGATCTCCTTCAACGGAGGCCCCGGTACGCCTTCCGTATGGATGGAGATCGGTTATACCGGTCCGCGGATGCTCAACATAGATGATGAGGGCTACCCGGTACAGCCCTACGGTATGCGCGATAATCCGCATTCCATCCTGGATGTTGCCGATATAGTGTATGTAGACCCTGTGAATACAGGCTATTCCCGCCCCGTGAGTAAAGATATTCCCGGCAGCAAGTTTTATGGCGTGAATGCTGATATCAAATACCTGGCGGAATGGATCAATACTTTCGTAACCCGCAAAGGGCGCTGGGCCTCTCCCAAATTCCTGATAGGCGAAAGCTATGGTACCACCCGTGTATCCGGACTGGCGCTGGAGCTGCAGGATGCGCAGTGGATGTACCTGAATGGTGTTATTCTCGTATCGCCGACAGAACTGGGTATACTGCGTAACGGACCATTGGACGCTGCCCTGAAACTGCCTTATTTTACGGCTACTGCCTGGTACCATAAAAAGCTGCCCGCCGACCTGCAGCAGAAAGATCTGAATGATGTACTGCCTGAAGTGGAAAACTTCACGATCAATGAGCTGGTCCCTGCATTGTCAAAGGGCGGCGCGCTGGATGATGCACAACGTAAAAACATCGGCGCCCGTATTGCACGTTACAGCGGATTGAAGGAGCTGGTGGTGCAGGAAAATAACCTGGATGTGTCTACGAACCTTTTCTGGAAAGAACTGCTGCGTGACCAGGGATATACTGTCGGCCGGCTGGATTCCCGTTACAGGGGTATAGATCGTCAGACAGGTGGCACAAGCCCTGACTATAACGCAGAGCTGACTGCCTGGTTACAGGCCTTTACACCAGCTATCCACATCTACCTGCGGGATGAACTGAATTACAAAACAGACCTGAAGTATAACATGTTCGGCGATGTGCATCCCTGGGACAGGAAGGATGACAAGACAGGTGAGAACCTGCGTCAGGCCATTGCCCAGAATCCTTTCCTGCACCTGCTGGTGCAATCCGGGTATTACGATGGGGCCTGCGATTATTTCAATGCCAAATACAGCATGTGGCAGCTGGACCCCAGCGGCAAACTGAAAGACCGTCTGAAATGGGAAGGTTATCGTAGCGGGCATATGATGTATTTGAGAAAGGATGATCTGGCTGCAGCAAATGAGAACCTGAGGAAGTTTATCATGGAATCTATCCCGGCCAAAGGACAGGCCGCAAAATATTAAAACAGGAGGCTCCGTACAGGAGCCTTCTTTCTTTACCGTAATATTGTGTATGCAAAGGCTCATCGCACATATCAGCAAGTTTATAGACCTGACGGAAGAAGACAAGGAGATCATACTGTCCTGCCTACAATACCAGGAGGTAAAAAAGAAAGAATACCTGCTCCGGCAGGACGCCATCTGCAATGCCAATTATTTCATTTTAAAAGGTTGTTTCCGCCAGTATTACATTGATGAAAAAGGATCTGAACAGATCATCCATTTCGGTATCGATAACTGGTGGATCACTGACTATAACAGCCTGGATAGAAGAATGCCCTCACAATACTTCATACAGGCCGTAGAACGCTCTGAAATAGCTGTGCTGGACTGGAGAGTTCAGGAGGAGCTTTTTGCCAAAATACCAGCCCTGGAACGTTATTTCAGACTAATCCTGCAAAGGGCATATGCTGCCTCCATGCAGCGCATCCGGTACATCTACGATTTTACCGGCGAAGAACGTTATTATCATTTCAGCAACCTGTATCCCGAATTCCTGCAGCGCATCCCGCAATATATGGTGGCATCCTACCTGGGTTTCACACCCGAATTCCTGAGTAAGATCAGGGCTAAGAAAATCTGAACAGTCATTTCTTGAAGGGAAACGCCTTTCTTTTCCCAGGAAGAAAGAGCCATCCTGGCCCTCACCGAAGAGGTGACCCTGATCAGCAATCATGTGAGCGATGCCACGTATAACACGGCCATACAGGTGCTGGGCGAAAAGCTGACCGCCCAGGTAATGATGGCGGCCGTGGCTATCAACTCCTGGAACAGGATAGGGATTGCCACCAGGATGATGCCTGCATGAATATAGTTAGTATAGTATAGCAATATAGTGGGACCTATAACCTACAGGCGCTGTACTATAGCGTTAAAGGCACTATTCTATAGCCATCGCTATAGAATAGTGCCTTTAACGCTATAGTACAGCGCCTGTAGATAGACAGTGGATACGGATACGTACCATAGTCGTACACTGTTGTTACCCTCCTGACCACATGCCTCCGCAATTCATATAAGTAATTATCTTTATGCCCGGCCTAAACCTGCCTGTAATTAATGAAAACCATACTTATCCTGGAAGAACTGGCGCTTTTCCTGCTCGCCATCCTTGCTTTTCACCTGCAATCGCCATATGCCTGGTGGCTGTTCCCGGCATGTATCCTGTTACCCGATCTTTCCATGCTGGGCTACCTGGCCGGCAACCGTACCGGCGCTTTTATTTACAACCTGGTGCATCACAAAGGCATCGCGCTGGCCGTTTATCTGGCTGGTCTGTACTTCCGCCTCGACTGGATCGTTTTCACCGGCATTATCCTGTTTGCCCATTCGGTAATGGACAGGATGTTTGGTTACGGTTTAAAGTATGAAACCGGTTTTAAAGACACACCTGGGTAAGATCGGGAAATAATAGTCTTACTTTTTCAGATGTCTGATCAGGAATGCGGAGGTCGCTTTGTCGACCGTAAGCCCATTACTGTATTTCATCCAGTGATGGGTATCGTCGGGAATAGCGAGATACTCAAATGGCACACCTTTGTCCTCCAGCCGGCGGAAAAGGTCGATGGTCTGGCCGAAATCCACATTGCGGTCGTCATCAGCATGAATGAGCAGTACCGGCGAGGTCCAGGTGCTGACATAGGCCACGGGCGAGGACAACCATGACACTTTTAAAGCGGTATCAACATCCGGAGCCGGGTTGGCAGTAGGAGGAGGTAGAAATTGCGTACGGTTATGCACACCGTGTACATCTACGCCTGCGGCGAATAGTTTTGAGTCCCTGCCCAGGGCGTGTGCGGTCAGAAAGCCTCCATAGGAGCCACCATATACACCGATCTTTTTAGCATCCACCTGCGGTTGCGCCGCCAGCCATTCACCGGCAGCTTTGATATCCTGGTATTCTGATGCCCCGATGATGCCGGCATGCGGCGGCTTATGGAATTCGTAGCCATAACCGATGCCCAGTCGGTAGTTCACCGACAGTACTATAAATCCCTGGCTGGCCAGGTATTGGTTCACAGCGTAAGCATTGGCATAATAGTCCATGTAGTGCCAGCCGAGCAGCATCTGGCGCTGAGGGCCGCCATGGATGTATACAACGGCAGGATGTTTTGCTGCCTTGTTTTTTGGTTCAAACAGCTGCGCATGCACCAGTGTGCCATCAGGCGCTTTGAAGGTAACCGGCTTCGGTGTCACCATCTGCGCCGCAGGGAAATTGCCTGGCAATAGTTCCTTGCCTATTACACTGGGAACGCCTTTCTGAAAAGGCATCACTGCAGGCAGTAAGGGTTGCTGTGCAGTACCGGCAAATGTGGCAATCGTCTGGCCATCGCCGGTTACGACAGGGTATGTTTCAATACCATCCCCCGAAGTGAGTATTTCCATCGCTGCTTTATCGACCGGTACGCGGGCGAGATGCCTGCGGTCTATGTCGGTAGCTGTGGAACCCGTATTGGCGCTGAACACGATCCATTTCCCGTCAGAAGTTGGCTCAATATGTTCGGCCATAAATGCGCCTGGCGTAAGTAACAGTGGTGTGCCTCCTCCTGGTGCGATGGAATAGAGATGTGGCCATCCATCGTGGTAGGAGAGGAACACGATCCTGTCATTCACGGGCCAGTTGAGATTCGTACCACCATCCGTGGTTGGAATGGAACCGCGTAGGGTAACGGGCGCTTTCCATAGCAGCCGGCCTTCTCCGCTGGCTACATCTGCTGTCCAGATAGCCCAGGGCTGGTGTCTCCTGGCCAGTAGTGAATCGGTAGCACCACCGGTACCGGGTATACGGATAAAGGCGATCTGTTTGCCATTGGGCGACCAACGGGGCGAAAAGTCTTTGGAAAAGCCAGGGGCCATCCATTGCAGCGGAGTACCTGCGTTGCGGTATACACCAATATAGGAATGATCATTACGGTTGTTCGCAAATGCAAGTCCGGAGCCATCGGGCGCCCATACAATACTGTGACAGGATCCTTTGAGCGTAAGCAGGTTCCGGGCGGGAGCAGCGCCGTCTGTGGGAGCGATCCATATCTGACCGCCCTTGATGAACGCAACGCTGTCGCCACGGGGGGAGATGACGGGAAAATCGCCTTCTGACAATACTTTGGCAGTACCACCAGCAAAAGGTACTGACCATACTTCAGTTTTGGGAGGTATGGGCTGGTGGGTGGCATTCACAGGATTACTGCTTTCTTTTCCACCATGATCACCTCCACGGGTATACACTACCCATTTACCGTCAGACGATATAGACAGGCTGCTGATCTCCTGTCCGTCGTCCTGCGTGTAGCCGGTGAGTTTCCGGGGAGTAAAATCAGGACCGGTGGCAACATATACATTCCTTTTTCCCTGTTCATTCAACGCCCAGGCAATACTACTGCCGGTGGATGCGCTGGTAAGCAGGGAGGGGAAGGGATAACTGGTAACCGCCTCCATCGTAAACTGTTGAGCGTTTACGCAGTATATGTGCAGGAGAAGGGTTGTGGAGAGAAGGATACTTCTGATCATGAGTAGCAGGAGAATTAAAATCAGGAATTAAGAATCAGGAATGAGAAAATACGAATACAAATTGACATTCCGATACTTTAGTCAATTCATTACAGCCGGCATCGGTGAAGAAGCGCTGCTGTACTGAGTTGCTGGTTCCTGACCCTTAATTCCGATTTCAGTGGGCTACTGTTTCTGCTGCTGTATAATATTCCTGATCACAAATTCAGTCAGCGCGTTGCGCCCGGCAATACCAAGTTTGCCGGCGATCCTGTACCTGTGATTTTCGATAGTACGGATGCTCACATTTAATTCATCAGCCATCTGCTTGGTGCTTTTGCCTTCTGCGATCATTTTTATGATGCGGTTTTCAGCTTTACCAAGCCTGTGATACAGTGCCTGTTGTGCGGTTGATGAGTTAGCAAGAGATACACTTCTGGTTTCGTCAGGTGTATGCACATGATTGAACTTGGCAAAACGGCCCAGTCGCGAGCGAATACTGAGCAGCAGGTCGCGTTTTCTGAACGGCCTTGCCAGATAATCATCTGCGCCAAGGTTCATGGCCATGCGCATTTCCTGTTTGTTATCTTTTACACTGATGAAGATCAGCGGAATATGATCAAAACCAGGGTCGTTCCTTAGTGCCATAATGAAATGATGCCCGCCTGTTCCGCGCAGGTGTGCACCACAAATGATAAGATCGGGTTGCTGTTGCTGGCAGATGATGATTCCTTCTTCTTCTGAGGAGGCTGTATGGATGTCATAAGATTGGGTAATCAATAACTGCCGGGTCTGTCTTACAAATACCTGATCCTCATCTACAAGTAAAATTTTATAGACTGCAGTATTCATCAGAAAAGTGTTTGCAGGTTGATATACAGGTATGAATGTAACCGATTACAATACCCATATACATGGCGGATACTGGTCAGGCATTAATGGCTCCGGTCTCCGCAGGCCAGAATTACTCGTGTAATAACAGAATGGAATGGTCGTGTGCATTTTAAATTGGTTAATATTAATGAGTTAGCGGTAGAATGCAGACACACGTATGGCATAGTTTTTTTCCGTTGCGCGTGCAGCCTCCATCAGCTGTTTTTAAACATGGTCTTTCAGGTAGAAGATATGGGAATGGTCTTTCCAGTGGCGTAAATATGAATAGAATAACGGGTGCGATTTCAACTAATGATCTTCGTCATATATAAAATAAGCGCTAGTACTCAAAAAAAGGTGAGCATATACTTACTGCTTATTCCCGCCGGGCCTGGTAAAGCGATCTAGGTAACTACATTTATATTAGTAAATATAGTGATTTGTTCACATATAGGAATTTTATGCTGTGAATGAGGGAACAGAGAGAATCTCATAGAAATAGGGTAAAATAATATTACAGAAAATGTCATTTTGAAAATATGCGTACAAGGGTGATAAGAAAAGTTATCCACATTTCGGGTCGTTTCCTTGTTTAAAAAATGTGAATAACCACATTCTTCGTTGGGCCGGTAAGGGTAGTTATAACGTTCAGCCACCATATGTTTATTGTATGAGTTAAAATATATATTTGAATGCCCCGAAGCCTTCATCAGCAAGGTTATTCCAATGGTCATATGTATATAAAATATCATGTGATTGATCCCGGAAAATGGCCATTTTTATATGCCAAATTGCATAGTATGTGCCCCAATTTCATTTGTAATGTTTTGATTTATAACCGAGAAGTAGGAGGGGTTAATGCTCATTAATTTTTAAAAAGATATTGTTTTATCAATAAATATAGATATTTTTATATTCGAATTTACTATATCCTTGACTGTCGGATATTTATAAATCATAATCCTAAACCAATGAAGAACGCTGCCTTATACGAATTGTGGACTGCTCTGAGAGCAATTTTCCATATGCCTGACCACCGTCCCCGGCTTGCCCGGATCTATATATATAATAAGAGGACAATTGGTGCACGGCGTTTCTAATGAGAGCAATACATTGGTACAACAGCATTCAAAATACACTACTTGCAGTAATCCTAAGCCTATGCGCATAAATTATAACTCTCGCTTAAATCTGCAAACGATGATGCAGCAGCGAGTTGGCCTGGTCTTTACCGATATTAAAAAGATGTCTGATCGCTGCCTGTTCATGCTACTTTTTATAGTAGGTATGACCTGGTTGCCAGCGAAGGCCAATATTCCGACAGCCGGAAAAAAAGCAGCTACCGGTATTACCGTTAACGGTAAACCATATACCAAATCCGTTGACATTTGGGTAACATATTCCTACAACGGTTCCGGTGCTGACGGCGCCGTAAAGGTGGGAGACCAGATCGACTATAAGATCTTTATTAAAAATACCGGTGATGAAGCCCTCACAGTGCGTGTAGTGGACACACTGCCTGTACACACCATTTTCTATGGTGCTTCTCCAGGCGGTACGCTTAATAATGATGTACTGTCATGGAACAACCTGCCACTGGCTCCCGGCGCACAGACCTCAGTTTCCTTTTCCGTGAATGTGGATGGTGCTTTAACCGGTGTAGACTATATTAATAATACCGGTTATGTAGACATCGGAGATGGACTGGGATTAAAGCACACTTTCGCACCTGCGGTTGACAACAACATCAACTCCGCTATAGGTGTCGACAAAGGATGGCCTGCTACAAGGACCCCGGTTGATAATGGTATGAACTCCATCGCCTGGATGAGCGTGAACTACACCGGTACTGGTCCGAACAATACTATCCAGTCAGGCGACCTGGTTACTTATGTAATACACGTACAGAATACAGGTACCGAGCAACTGAAAGATGTGGTGATTCAGGACTTCGTTCCCATATATACCAACTTCTACGATGCACCCGACGCAGCACCTGACGCTAATAACCTGCTGCAATGGACGATCCCTTTACTGGATCCGGGACAATCAGTTGTCCGTTCTTTCCGTGTAAGGGTGGCGACAGACCTGACAGGCGCTAAAGCTATCGTAAATACAGCGACCGTAAATAACGGGAATGGTAAAGGATTCGTTGAAACATTGCCATCCCTCGCTACCGATCCTAACCAGCCAGATCCAAATGGCGCAGGTAAAGAATCTACTACTATTCCTATCGTGAGTGTGACTTCTTTCGAAGGATGGAAAATAGTACTGAATGCCAGCGGTGAGGCCAGTGTAACTTCAGGTGAAGAACTGTCATATATTATATATGTACGCAACACAGGTAACGTTACTATCCCTACCCTCCAGGTAAGTGATCCTGTTCCTGCACTGACGACTTTCGTATCTGCTACAGATGGTGGTATCCACCTGGTAGGTTCCAACACAGTAATGTGGGCAGTAAATAACCTGGCTGCAGGTGCAATTGCCACACTCCACTTTAAAGTAAAGGTTGATCCGCTGCCTGATGGTATCAAGAGTATCGATAACACAGCAAGGATACAGATCGGTGGTAACTCCGACTCTACGTCCAAAGCAACATACCACTGCGACCCTAAAGAAGCAGGTTGCGATAAGGGAACCGTAACAAGTATCAAGACAGCCGGTAAGGCTGCAGGTATGGTGATCTCCAACGTGGTAACACCAAACGCAGATGGAAAGAACGACCACTTTATAGTAAGAGGAATTGATAAATACCCTGACAGTCAACTGTTCATCTTCAACCGTTGGGGAGGCATTGTGTACCAGGACAAAAACTATCAGAACACCTGGGATGCGACAGGATTAAGCGAAGGTACCTATTACTACCGCCTTGAATTGAACAGCCCTACCGAAGGAGTAAAGGTTTTCAAAGGCTGGGTAATGATTATTAGATAATGAACTGTGATCCTAAAAGTGCAATTATGTACATGACAAAAAAATGGTTTACTGTAGTATTATTACTTTGCCTGGCAGCAGGTTCCCGTGCACAGCAAAGTGTCCAGTTCAGCCAGTATATCTTTAACGGATTGAGCATCAATCCCGCATATGCAGGTTATAAGGATGTACTGCATCTTAACGCCGCTTACCGCCAGCAGTGGACCGGTATAGACGGTGCTCCACGTACTGCCAGTGTATCGCTGGACGGTCCACTGAACAGAGGTAACAAAGACGCAAACGTTGGTCTGGGTGTACAGGCCATGATGGATAACCTCGGTCCTCAGAGCGCTGTTTCTCTTTATGCTTCCTATGCATATCGTATACGCCTCGATGAAGAAGACACGCGCCGCCTGTGCCTCGGTATCGGCGTAGGTGCAACACAGTATGGCCTGAGCGGTAAAGACCTGATCTACCTGGATAACGGCGACCGTATCATTCCTGATGGTTCTGCCAAGTCTACCGCTCCTGATGCACGTGTAGGTATCTATTACTATACTCCTTCACTTTATATTGGTCTCTCTGCACTGGATCTCTTCTCCAAGTACAGTAGCTCCGGTTATAAATGGAGAGGATATACATATGAAAGTATCCGCAGAAAACAACATGTTTATTTAACTGCAGGTTACATGTTCCCGGTGAATGATAACATTTACCTCAAACCATCAGTGCTGTTCAAAACCGACTTCGCAGGTCCTGCAGGTCTGGACGCAACATTGATGATGCACATTGATGAACTTTTATGGATTGGCGGTTCCTACAGAACGAATCTCTCTGTATTCAACAAGAAATCAGTTGTAAGTAATACATCACTTGACAAGGCCAATGCGGCAAGTGCTATCCTCGAATATTACGTCTCTCCCAAGTTCCGTGTAGGTTATTCCTATGACTACAGCATGAACAAACTGGCAGGTATACAGGGCGGCTCGCATGAACTTTCGATCGGTCTATTATTTAATTCAAAGCTTTTCAGCACATCCAATCCCCGCTATTTTTAATATTTAAAAGATCATCAAATCTCGATATGCTACGTTGTTACGCGATATTATTATGCACCACTCTGATGGTTCCGGTGATGCTGTTTGGCCAGGAGCAGAAAAGCGTGCGGGTAAGGGCTGATGAGGCTTTTGAAAGACAGGAGTATGCTGTTGCAGGGTCCCTGTATGGCAGGATCATTGCAAAGAAGAAAACCAAAACTTCTATTGATCTCCTGGAACGTATAGCTCTCTGTAACCGTGAAATTGGCCAGTATGAAGACGCTGCCTTCTGGTATGAGAAAATGGATCAACGTCCGGATTGTCCGCCAGTGGCACATCTGCAATATGGAGAAATATTAAAAAGTGCAGGTAAATATGTTGAAGCAAAACAACAGATAGCCAAATTTAAAAGTTCAAAGCCAGATAGTGTCCGCCTGGCGAACGCTATGATGGCTGGCTGTGACAGTGCTATCGCATGGAAGACCAACCGTCTCGACATGGCGATGGAGAACATCAAGGAACTGAGTTCTTCCGGCTCGGATTACGTAAGCGGTGTAACAAGGCAGGGTCTCCTCCTGGTATCCAACGGCTACCGTAAAATGACCATGAACCTGTTGCCTGAGAAGAATCCCAAAATTGATACACGTACCAATCAGCCCTATTACAAGGCATATATCTTTAAACAATATTCACAGGGCGTGGCCAATACTTTCGTTGAAGAAGTAGTGCCGCAATTATTAGCCCTGGTACCTTATCACATCGGACCTGTATGTTTTAACGCCAGGGAAGATACCATCTATGTAACACTGAACTCATGGCAGCAGGATATCGCCAACCGTAAGAAACGCGGTCCTGTAAATGGTGAACGTACAATGATGGTGTTCTGGTCTGTGAAATCAGGTGATGAGTGGAGACCACTCGAACCACTGAAAGAGATCAACTCCAACGGTGCTTCTACCGGGCACGTTGCCCTCAGCCGCGATGGCAGGACCATGTACTTTGCTTCCAACAGAAAAGGCGGTCAGGGTAAAATGGACATCTGGTTCAGTGAAAAACAGAAGAACGGCAGATGGGGTAAACCTAAGAACTGCGGTCCGATCATCAACACTCCTTTCGATGAAGCATTCCCGACCTATAATGAAGAAGACATGTTGTACTTCTCCAGTAAAGGTCATCCGGGTATGGGAGGTTTTGACATCTTCCGTGTAGCCGGTAAGGGAACTGAATGGCATCGCCTGCAGAACCTGCGCTATCCGTTCAACTCCGGTGGCGATGATCTGGGTTTCATCATGAAGGCGAATATGTATGAAGGTTACTTCTCTTCCAACCGTCCCGGCGGCGGTGGTAGTGACGATATCTACCGTTTCATGGATACTCACTTCACAGAAAGGTTCAACAACGACCAGGGTATCCAGCCTTATAAAGATCCGGAGCCGGGATCAAATCCAAACCCGGTTATACTGGCACAGAACAAGCCTGCTGATAAACCACAGGTGGCAGAATCAACAGGGGTGGCAACGCCTAAACCGGATGAACCGGTGGTGGTATCTCCGAGACAAACTGTAACTGCGCCGATCAGCTTACCGGGAACAGTGGCTACTACTACAACTCCGGCAAAACCTGCTGACGAACCAGTGGTACACTCTCCGAAACAGCCTGTAAGTGCTCCGATAGATATTCCATCTACAGTTAGTACTACACAGCACCCGGTTTCAGAACCACTGGTAGCTAAAAACGAACCTGCGAGCGAGCCGGTTAAAGAACCGGTAAAAACGCCTGTCAAGCGTACACCTCCTGTTAAACCAGGAACCGGCAAACCAGTGAAGACGCCTGTGGTAGCTCCTCCAGTACCTGTAAACGAGCCAAAATCAGAATACGAACCAGAACCAGTTGCAGAAAAACCAGCTGAGAAGATCGAAACTGTAGCCGTTGCACAGCCGCAACAAACCAGACAGGATATTGAAATGTCAGAAATGGACCATGCTATCCAGAACAAAATGGAGAATATGGAGTTCTACTACGACTATAACAGTGCTATCCTGACCACTAAGTCAAGGAACCTGCTGGATAGGGTTGCCGTGGTGCTGAACCAGTACCCTGACTGGAAACTGCAGATACGTTCCTACACCGATAGCCGTGGTTCTGACGCCTATAATAAGGACCTCTCTGCTTTACGTTGCTACGCAGTAATTGACTACCTGGTAAGAAAAGGTGTAGCTTCAAACAGACTTTACTACGAGAATATCGGTAAAGATCCCGAAGATCCATGCGGTAAAGGTGCACCTTGTACGGATGAACAGTACATGCGCGCAAGACGTACCATGTTGAAAATCATTCACAAGTAAGATCGTACTACCAGAATAAAGGAACGCCCTCCCGGTACAATACCGGGAGGGCGTTTTGCATATAACAAAAAAAATTATTTTTGGGATGGTACCATACCACGTTAGGTACGACACCTTTATAGAGAGTCTGGAAAAGAGCGAACTAAAGAGTTTTTTGTATTAACCATACGCCTTAAAATACCATTTGCCTGTGAAGACCGGTCTTATATCTGCACATACTTACTTAAAGAGCAACCTGACGTAACAACAACCTGTGGCTTGGATTATTGTAAGCAGAAATAAACCAGTAGTTCCATATCGTCTCAAAAAAACCGTTATAAATGAAAGTAAATTCTACCTTTCGTAGCGCATTGTCATACCATCGCGTAAGACATGCCTTGCTGGTACTGCTCCTCATGCTGGGCATATCCCCCCTCATGGCGCAGGTAAGTCCGCAGGTGCCCGCAACGACAAAGAACCACAACAAACAGGTGATAGGATATATCACCCAATGGGATGCCTGGAAAGACGTGGCTGGCATCGTGCCCAAAGGAGGTTATAACCAACTGAACGTGGATTATTCGCAGTACACCATCCTTAACTTCTCCTTCTTCGGTGTAGCGAAAGACGGTTCCTTGCACAGTGGGGACTTCCGCAACAAAAATATTTACCAGGTGGGCGCTGTACAGGAACCCGGTGCGCTCGTAAATGAGGACATTTACAGCAGCTGGGATATGTTCCTGCTATATGGTGAGCTGGATGCTCCATTATATTATATCTCTGAAGGCAGTTATGCCTATACCCTGGGATACCGTAATGAAGGCAGCGGCTGGAAAAACGTTAACACCGGCAAAACCGGCGCTTTCCCTTTATCTGTTCCTAAACAGGGTGGTGCACAGGGCGTACTCGACCTGGCTCATTCCAAAGGTGTAAAAGTAATGGCTTCCATCGGTGGCTGGAGTATGTGTAAACACTACCCTGAAATGGCTGCCGACGCTACCAAACGGGCTAAGTTTGTGGCCAATTGCGTTGACCTGATCAACATGGGCTTTGACGGTATCGACTTCGACTGGGAATATCCTAACGATCCAGGTATGAACATTGAAAGATACAGCACTGCCGACTATAACAACTTTGCAACGCTGGTAGAAGCAGTAAGAGCCGCTATTGGTCCGAATAAACTGATCACAGCTGCATTCGCCGCTTCTCCTGCCAAACTGCAGGGTTTCAACTGGTCTCGTCTGAATAATTCAATGAATTATTACAACATGATGACCTACGACTACAATGGCGGATGGTCTAATAAAGCTGGTCACAACGCTCCACTGTACGACTATCCGGGTGCAGAATACAGCAACTTCTCCGTAGATGCTACTGTGAAAGCGCTGAAAGCCCTGGGCGTAAACATGTCTAAAGTGAACATCGGTGCTCCTTTCTATGGCCGTGGTGTAGTAACCAGCGGTGCGGCTGCACTGAATGCTGCTACTACCAAACGTGCTGAGACTGTACAACCGGATGGTCCTATCCAGACCTGCGCTGACTATACCAACTGGGCGAAAGACCTGTGGGATGGTACACCTAACTACAGTTACATTCTGCAGCAAACAAGTTCTGGCTGGACTGAAGGCTGGGATGATGTTGCAAAAGTACCTTACAAAACAAAAGGCAATTATTTCCTGAGCTACGACAACGAACGTTCAGTAGGAGAGAAAGCTAAATATATCAAGGACAATGGACTGGCAGGTGTTATTATCTGGCAGGTATACGGAGACATGCTGAACATGACCAGCAGTACCGTTGCTAAGGGCAAGCTTATCTATTGTCCTAACACTACTTCTCCGCTTGTAAATAAGATCAATGCTGTATTTGCTGATGGCAGCACTCCGACCAACCAGCCACCATCAGTGAACCTGACTGCACCAACTGCAAATGCATCATTCACTGCACCTGCAAGCATCACTGTCAGCGCTAATGCTACAGACAGCGATGGCAGCATTGCCAAAGTTCAGTTCTTCAACGGCGCTACCAGTCTGGGTACCGCTACTGCTGCTCCATACAGCATTTCCTGGAGCAATGTAGCTGCAGGTACTTATAGCATCACTGCTGTAGCGACTGACAATGCAGGCGCTGTTACCACTTCATCTGCAGTATCAGTTACCGTAAAATCAGGTACTGTTGATCCTCCTCCTCCCGGCGGTAAAGTAGTGGTAGGTTACTGGCATAACTGGAACCTCGCTTCTGCTCCTTATATCCGCTTACGCGATGTAGACAGCCGTTTCAACGTGATAGAAGTAGCTTTCGGTACTACCGGCAGCGACTATTCTACTGTAAGCTTCACTCCGGAAGGAACAACCGTGGCAGATTTCAAAGCTGATATCGCTACGCTGCAGTCACAGGGTAGGAAAGTGTTACTGTCACTGGGTGGTGAGACTGGTACGCTCATGCTGAATACCACTGCCAATAAACAGTCTTTTGTTACCAGCATGAAAAACCTGCTGGATACTTACAACTTCGATGGTTTTGACATCGACATCGAAGGTGGTACCTCTTTGCAGCTGAACAATGGCGATAACAACTTTATGGCGCCAACTACGCCTAAAGTAGTGAACCTGATCGCAGCCGTGAAAGAGATCGTTGCTTACCGTCAGGCACAGGGTAAAACCTGTCTGCTGACAATGGCGCCTGAAACTTACTATGTACAGACAGCTTACGGCGCTACCTATTCTCCGCTGGTAGGTGCTTATCTGCCTATCATCTATGGTCTGCGTAACGAACTGTCCTGGATACAGCCGCAGCTGTACAATACCGGTTCTGTAATGGGCCTGGACAACAAGGTATACAACTCAGCAACAGCTGACTTCATCGTATCTATGACTGAGATGCTGTTACAGGGCTTCCCTGTATCAGGTACCAGCCAGACTTTCCCTGCACTGCGTGAAGATCAGGTAGCATTCGGTCTGCCTGCTGCTCCTGGTGCTGCTGGTAGTGGTTATACTGCTCCTGCCGAAGTAAAGAAAGCACTTAACTATCTGACCAAAGGGCAATCATACGGTGGTGGATACACCCTGCGTAAAGCAGCTGGTTATCCCGGTCTGCGTGGTATCATGACATGGTCTGTAAACTGGGATAAAGTGAACAACAGCGAGTTTGCTGCCAACTACTATCCTTATTTCTTCGGTTCTACTCCGGGCAACCAGTCTCCGGTAGTGAGCATCACTTCTCCGGCTGCAGGCGCTGCTTTCACTGCACCGGCTTCCATCACTATCACTGCAAGTGCATCTGATGCTGATGGTACTGTTTCTAAAGTTGAATTCTATAATGGCGCGACCAGATTAGGTCAGGCCACTAGTGCTCCCTATACCTATACATGGACTAACGTAACAGCAGGCACTTATAGCCTTACTGCTGTTGCTACTGATAATGGCGGTGCTGTTGCCACATCATCTGCAGTATCAGTTACAGTAAACGGCACAGGTGGCAATACCTGCGACGGTATTGCTGCCTGGTCAGCTACCGCTGTTTACACTGCTAACATGCAGGCAGTTTACAACGGTAAGATCTATAAGGCCAACTGGTGGACACAGGGCGACCAACCTGATACCCACAGCGGCGCCGGTCAGGTTTGGGCATATGTAAGTGATTGCGGCGGTACTAATCCTGGCAACCAGGCTCCTGCTGTAAGCATCACTTCTCCTGCCAGCGGTGCTACATTTACAGCTCCTGCTACAGTAACCATCCAGGCTACTGCTTCAGATGCTGACGGTACCGTGTCTAAAGTTGAATTCTTCAACGGCAGCACTAAACTGGGCGAAGCTACTGTAAGTCCTTATTCTTACACCTGGAGCAATGTTGCAGCCGGTTCTTACAGCATCACTGCTAAGGCTACCGACAATGGCAACGCTTCAACTACCAGCGGTACAGTAACTATCACAGTAGGCGGTGGCAACACCGGTAACTGTGCAGGTGTGCCAACTTACCAGCCATATCCTGCCGTGTACAACATGGGCGATAAAGTGGTATACAATGGTAACCTGTATGAAAGCCTGTCCAACGGACTGTATAACGTAACTCCTGGTACAGCTGACTGGTGGTGGAAACCACTGGGTGCATGCGGAGCAAGTGCTGCAACCGTAGCAGCCGTATCTCCTGCGCCTGACAATGTTGTAAATGAGAAAGTACTAGTATTCCCTAACCCGCTGACAGGTACTACACTGAAAGTACAGTTCAACGCTGCAGCAGGCGAGAAAGTACTGATCGAACTGTGGAGCACCGGTGGAAGTGCCGTGATCCGCAAACAATACATCGCGGCATCCAAAGGCCAGCAAACAGTTGATCTGGATGTTTCTCAGGTACCAGCAGGTTCCTGGATACTGAAAACAAGTCATCTGAAGAGCGGTCGTAAGGGTACTGCGAAAGTAGTGCGCCTGTAAGAGGTAATTTAGAAGTCAGAGAATCAGGAACTGAGAATGTCATTCTTAGTTCCTGATTCTTAACTTTTAATTACTGATTTTTCTATCAACCATATCATTAAAACGAGAGTCTGTATGCTGCTTTTTACACCTTCCAATACTGTAATTCTTTAAGTGCTCTTTCTGTGGAGCCGGCCATAAGGCCCCTTCACTTCCCTCGAAATAATTTATCGCTGATGCTAAAATTCCATAGGTATGATTAAAAATTTTACACATTTATGTATTAAGAGCTTTATTATTCCTGTCCTGATTGCAGCCGGCCACCTAACGGTGCTGGCGCAATCAGGTATTTACGGAGGCGGCCCCATTTACAAGAACCGCAGTTATGCTATCAATGAACTGAGAAATTCAGGATACACCTATGTAGTGGTGTGGACCATTCACATTGATGCCAGCGGCAACTTTAACTTCAATGCTGAATTCCCCCTGGTGCAGAATGGCGCCTATGTTGGGGGCAGTTCCTATCCCAATTTTGTGGATGACATGGCGCGGCTGAAGTCTGCGCCCACTACCATCAACAGGCTGGAGTTCTGTCTCAGCGCCTGGGGATCTTCTACCTTTACCAACATAAAAAATCTCATTGCTGCGCAGGGTACAGGTAGCAGCAGTATCCTGTACCGTAACTTCCATGCATTGCGGAATACCTTCCCGATGGTGGATGCGATAGGCTTTGATGATGAAAGTGCGTACGACGTAAGTTCGGCTACCGCGCTGGCAGTCATGCTGGGCAATCTGGGTTTTAAAGTCAGCCTGGTGCCCTATACCAATTCCGGTTTCTGGACAAGCGTAGCTACCAATACCAATAACCAGCGCCCCGGAACGGTTGACAGGATAGACCTCCAGTGTTATTCCGGTGGCCGCAACAATTCTCCCTGCAACTGGAACTTCGGTACAATACCGGTGTATGCCGGTTTGTGGGATGCAGAGAAAACAACCGCACAGGTACAAAGCCAGCTGACCACCTGGAAGAATACGTGCAGTGCACGTATCAAGGGCGGTTTTATGTGGCTGTATGATGATATTGATAACAGTACACAAACCGCAGCTTATGCAACCGCTATCAGGAACGTATTTGGCGGTGGTACCCTCAATACGGCTGCTGCTACGTTTTACAGGGATTGCAATTACGGCGGACTGGCAATCAGTTTGCCGACAGGCGATTATACTCTTGCCAGACTGCTTTCCTTTGGCATCAGGAACGATGAAATTTCATCAGTAAATGTAAACAGCGGATATAGTACACGCCTCTACGTAAACGATAACTTTGGTGGCAATTCCCTCGCGCTTACAGCCAGTAATGACTGCCTCGTAGATGAAGGCTGGAACGACCTGGCAAGCTCCCTGATCATCCGTGCCGGTTCCGGTGCACGAACTGCTGATAATGCAGTACAGAAGACCAGCATTCCTTCGGCGCCGTTAGTAAAAGGATTTATCCTTTATCCTAATCCTGCGAACAGTCAGTTGATACTGGCCGCAGATGAGGACCTAACCGGCGTATTCATGCAGGTATTTGACATGACAGGAAGAGCGGTCCTCTCGTTCAGGAATACCAATAACAGGCTGGATCTTTCCAGGCTGCGGCCGGGCGTATATACGCTTGTATTTAACAGGAGCGGCAACAAGGTGTCCCGGCAGTTTATTAAGCAATAACCATTTGAAATATATCCTGATTACAAGTTCTGCTTTACACTTCTTGTACATGAGCGTATAAAGGGAAACACATCTCTGTCCGGAGGCAATAGTGGAACTTGTAATATGGCATGCACGGTTCATGACCGGCTTATTTTTTATCCCTCAAAACACAAAGCATGAAAACAACGAAATGGATCAAGGCGTGTCTGCTGCTGGCAGCAGGTGCGTTTATCTCCGTACAGACATTTGCCCAATTCAAGGTAGTAGGCTATATGCCTTCCTGGTCGGGCAGTGTGAGTGCCATTCAGTACAGCAAACTGACGCACATTAACTACTCTTTCGCATTACCAACTTCTACAGGTGGCCTCCAGGCCATCGAAAATCCTTCCAAATTATCCAGCCTGGTTAGCAGCGCTCATGCCAATGGCGTGAAAGTGCTGATAGCAGTGGGTGGTTGGAACAATGGTAACGATGGCGCGTTTGAAGCACTTGCTGCAAATGCCACCTATCGTACCAATTTCGTTAATACCATGATGAGTTTCGTAAACCAATACGGGCTGGATGGTGTGGACATCGACTGGGAATATCCGGACGCTGGTGCATCTGCAAATAACTACCTGTTATTGATGCAGCAGTTGTCAACTGCGCTTCACAACCAGGGAAAACTGCTGACAGCAGCAGTTGTTGGTACCGGTGGCGCCAGCATCCTGAACGGAGTATTCAATGTAGTTGATTTCCTTAACCTCATGGCTTATGATTATAATAATTACGAACACTCTACCTACAATTATGCATCTCAGTCGCTGTCTTACTGGGTTGGCAGGGGTCTGCCTAAGGCAAAAGCTATATTAGGTGTGCCTTTCTATGCCCGTCCATCATGGAACAGCTATGCAACATTGTTGTCACAGGGCGCCAGCCCAAATTCCGATTATTTCGGAAGTGACTATTACAATGGTATTCCTACCATCAAAGCTAAAACCAACCTGGCATTCGATCAGGGCGGTGGTATCATGATGTGGGAACTGTCTCAGGATGTTAACAACGCTAACTCGCTGCTGAGTGCTATCTACCAGGTGAAAATTGACCGTGGTGGTGGTACGAATCCTCAGCCCGGTTCAGTGATCCAGGCAGAAAGCTATAGTTCTATGTCAGGTGTACAAACGGAAGCCTGCACCGATGAAGGTGGTGGATCTAACGTAGGTTACATCGAAACCGGCGACTGGATGGCATATTCCAGCATTAACTTCCCGACTTCCGGTACTTACAAGGTAGAGTACAGGGTAGCCAGCCAGAGCACTGGTGGTCAGTTATCACTCGACCTTAATTCAGGTTCTATTGTACTGGGTTACCTGAACGTACCTGCTACCGGTGGATGGCAGACCTGGACCACTATTTCACACAACGTGAATGTGGCTACTGCAGGTACTTATTCTGTAGGGATCTATGCACAGGCAGGTGGCTGGAACATTAACTGGTTCCGTATTACAAAAGTATCTACTGCTGCTGCTGCTACTGTAGCTGCAACAAATCCGAAAGACGTGGTATTCGAAAATAAAGTGGCTGAAAAAGCGCCTTTATTATATCCGAACCCGGTTGCTACTTCACTGAACCTGAAAGGTGACTTTAACCAGCCAGGTGGTATTATCACTATCTATGACCTGAACGGTAAACAGGTGCTGAACGCCAAAGGTGGTGTCAGCAACATCAGCGTAGATGGTCTTCCTTCCGGTACATACCTGCTGGTATATACGAAAGGTGATAAGAAAGTGACCCAGAAATTCGTGAAGAGATAATATAAACTGTAGTCTCCGGCAGAGAGTGTTTCCCTTTTTACACAGTCCCTTTTATTAACCATTTAAAAACAAAACCCTTTTATGATGAGATCACTAAAATTGTCCCTCATGTTAACCGCTGGTCTGGCGCTTGCAGGGAGCGCCGCATCAGCCCAGAACTGGCAGCTGGTCTGGCAGGACGAATTTACGAACAGTATAGGCCCCGATTGGGTATTCGAAACCGGTACCGGTTCCGGCGGATGGGGCAACAATGAATTACAGTACTATCGTCAGGAAAACGCTTCAATTGAAAATGGCCAGCTTGTGATCACTGCCAAACAGGAGAGCTTTGGTGGCATGAACTACACCTCTGCCCGTATGAAAACCCAGGGCAGAAAATCATGGACATACGGCAAGATAGAGGCACGTATTGCCATACCTTCTTTCCAGGGCTCATGGCCTGCATTCTGGATGCTGGGTAGCAACATCGCCCAGATCGGATGGCCGTCCTGCGGAGAAATAGATATCATGGAACATGTGAACACAAATGCAGAAGTAAATGGAACTGTACACTGGACAGGCACCAATGGCCTCCATGCTTCCTATGGAAGCACTACGCCGGTGAATGTGACCGGGTACCATGTCTATACCGTTGAGTGGGATGCCAATGCCATTAAATGGTTTGTAGACGGCGTACAGTACAACGTGATCAACATTGCCAACAATGTAGGCAGTACAGAAGAGTTCCATCGCGATTTCTTTATCCTGCTCAACTTTGCGATCGGTGGTAACTGGCCTGGCTTTACCGTGAACAATGGTGCGTTGCCGGCTAAAATGTATGTGGATTATGTAAGAGTATACCAGAACGGTGGCGGCACCAATCCGGGCTTCTCCACTACCATCCAGGCAGAGTCTTACAGCGCTATGTCTGGTGTACAGGTGGAAGCTACCACTGATGCAGGTGGCGGTTCAAACGTAGGGTACATTGAAACAGGCGACTGGATGGCGTATCCCGCTGTTACTATTCCTACTACCGGCACTTACAGGGTAGAATACCGTGTAGCCAGCCAGAATGGCGGCGGCCGTTTGTCGCTCGATGTAAATGCTGGCGCTAACGTGCTCGGTTACGTTGACATTCCTTCCACAGGGGGATGGCAGAACTGGACCACCGTTTCACACAACGTTACTATCAACGCCGGTACTTACAACTTCGGCATCTTCGCCCAATCCGGTGGATGGAACATTAACTGGTTCCGCATCACCAAATTGTAAACCACATCCTTTATTAAAAAACGTAAAACAGTTTACCCTATGAGCAAAATGTTAAAATATATAGCAGGAACGTCACTGGCATTGCTGGCGGCTTCCATTACAAACGCACAACAAAAAGAGCCTTATCGTCTGGGCAGTCCTGCCGGTATCCTGCAGGATATCCGCTCGCAGGCACAAAAGCCACATGCAAGACTGGTAAGCGCTACAGAATTGAAAATAGGCGCAGGTGCTGTCCTGACAGGTAAAGTGAACGCCCGCCATACAGATGGTAAAAACATGGAAGCCGTGATCGGTGAGATAGAGAACACACCAGGTTCTTCCTTCTACCTGCAGGTAAAGGATGGAGAGGTAACAGGAAATATCATCCTGCGCAGCAGCAAAAAAGGTTACAAATATTATACAGATAAAACAGGCACGGCCTATGTAAAAGAGGTACACCTCGATTCGCTTTTATGTATTGATTATAACAAAGCACCAGATGGAGAAACCGCCGGAAGGATAGCACCTGCCAATACCAGTGTGCTGGGCGCTCTGGCCCTGCCGGAGCTGCAAAGTCTTCCGGGAGCGAATGGTGTGGTATTGCTGGACTTTGACGGGCAGTACGTATCAGGTACATTATGGAACAACGGTAATCCTATCAATGCAGCGCCTACAACACTGACAGAAGCGCAGCAGCAGGAAGTGTGGGAGCTGGTGAGTGAAGATTTCCGTCCTTTCAGACTGAATGTGACCAACAGTGAAGCCGTGTACAATACATATCCTGCCAACAGGAGAATGCGTTGCATCTTCACACCGACCAATACTGCTGCTCCCGGAGCTGGTGGTGTTGCCTACGTGGGTTCTTTCAACTGGGGTAATGAAACTCCTTGCTGGGTATTCAATGGTGGCGTAAAAGGCGCTGGTGATGCAGCCTCTCATGAAGTAGGTCATACTTTCGGTCTTGGTCACGACGGCCGTACCAGCCCTTCAGAAGGTTACTATGCAGGTCATGGCGACTGGGCGCCTATCATGGGTGTAGGTTATTATGAGCCAATCGTACAGTGGAGTAAAGGTGAGTACACCAGTGCCAACCAGCTGGAAGACGACCTGGCAAAGATTGCCAGCAGCACTTATGGTGTTGGTTACAGAACAGATGATGCAGGTGGATCTACCGGTGCCGCAGCTGTATTGAATGTGAGCGGTGGCACAGTAAATACCAACGGTGTGATCGAGCGTACCGGTGATGTGGATTTTTACAGCTTTACTACCGGTGGTGGTGCAGTGTCGCTGAACTTTGCAACACCTACCCGTCATCCTAACCTGGATATCCTCGCTACCTTATATAACAGCAGCGGCGGCGTAGTGGCTACCGGCAACCCGACAGGTTTGTCTGCATCTATCAGTACAACAGTGGGCGCAGGTACCTATTACGTATCTGTAACGGGCACAGGTTATCTGAATCCGGCCAATACCGGTTATTCCAACTATGGTTCCCTGGGTAGCTATGCTATTACCGGTACCATCGCTTCTTCTGCAACAACAGCAGCTACCGTTTACAAAGATTGTAACTATGGTGGTTACGCTGTTGCATTACCGGTAGGTAGCTATACATTATCGCAGCTGCAGGCAAGAGGTGTAGTGAACGATGATATCTCTTCCCTGAAGGTAGCCGGCGGTTATGAAGCGATCCTCTACAAGGATGATAACTTCGGTGGCGAGGCATACCTGTTCAGAGGAGACTTCTCCTGCCTGGTAGACCTGTCGCTCAATGGCGCACCGCTGAACCTCAACGACTGGACTTCTTCCATCGTGATCCAGCCTTCTACCGCTAAAGCAGCAGCACGTACTACTGGTGCACTGCAGTATATCGAGAAGGTAAGTTCAGCAGCAGCTGAAAGCAAATTGGGTACTACCCTGAACGTACTGCCGAATCCGTTTGTAAATGATGTAGTGGTGAGAACTACCGCCACTACGAAGGAAGGATTCCTGTACGTAACTGTGTTTGCGCTGGATGGTAAAACAGTACTGCCGGCCAAACGTATTGTGAACGGTGAGAAGATAGACCTCTCAGGCGTAAGCAAAGGCGTATACCTGATTAAGATCTTCAACGGTAAGGATACTGAAATAAGGAAGATCATCAAGCAATAGTGACTTTCCTGCTTGCCGGGATTGTGTAAAAAAGCAAAAAACAGGATTACCACCTACTAAATGTGGTAACTCCTGTTTTTTGCTTTTTTTGTTTTCCCCTTTTCTACAGTAGTAAATACATTCCAAATACTTTTAATTTAATTTTTTGTTATAAAATAGTGCATAATAAAAAGAATTGTTACTATTTTATATGTCGAAAAGATGGAGATTTAACATTGTAATGAAAACCCGGAGCCATTAAAACTGCCGTATAATTTGTATTGGGAAGTACGAATTATATAAACGACGTGATATGAATACACAAGATGCCGAGTTAGTAGTAAGATTAATAGAAGATGATGTAAGCGCCTTTGATGCCCTGTACTGGAAATATCACCAGGCAGTCTATCGAAATATTTTCAAGTTTGTTAAGGAACCCATTGCAACAGAAGATATTTTGCAGGAAGTCTATGCCCGCCTGTGGGAAAAGAGAAAGGACATTAATGCCGGCCAATCCGTTGCCGGATGGTTGTTTGTGATCAGCTTTAACCTCTCGGTGGACTACGTCCGGAAGAAACTGCGCGAACATACTTTTCACAAAGAATTATATAACCTGAATATTGAAGGCAGCAATTGGGAGGACAATCCGGCTGCCTATGAAGAACAATATCGTTTACTGGAAGATGCCATTTCCCAGCTTTCTCCCAAGAAACAGAAGATTGTTACTTTATGTAAACTCGAAGGCAAAACATACGATGAAGTAGCGGAAGAACTGAAAATTTCAAGGAACACCGTTAAGGAACATTTATCTATAGCGATGACCCGGATCAATGAGTACGTACAGAAGAACAAGGAACACAAATATGTGCTGCTGCTCCTGCTGTTCATGAAAAATTAGTTCGTAAACCATAATGGACTGTCATTGACAGAGAATGTAAATGCCATAGAACCAGTGGCAGGACCGTTATATAATTAAATATATATGGAGAAACCAACCAGAGTAGAGTAAGACACATTATAAATAAGAATATGTAATATTTCTCGTAAACGCACCCACCCACATCCTGTGGGTCGCCGTATTTAGGGTAAATAATCATCAAAATAGTGCAGAACAGGAAGGAATACCTCAAGCAACTGTTGCATCAAAAGGAGTGGAAACAGGAAGACCGGGATTGGCTGCTGCAGTATTTGAATGAAAACGATCTTACAGACCTGCAGGAAGTTGCAGCAGAAGCTTATGATGCTGACCTGCTCAACACAGATCCTGTCCTGGAAAGAGAACACTCAGAGCGTATACTGGAAAAGATCCATCAGCGCATCAGCGCCCGCAGGCAACCGGAACCTGTTGTGAGAAGGATCAGCTTCAGTCGCTGGAAAGTAGCCGTTGCTGCTATCATTATCCTGATAGCAGGGGCAGGCATCCTGGGCCTGCTCAGAAAACCCGTAAAACAGCTTTCAGTTACATCCGGGACACAACGGAAAACAGTGACATTGCCTGATGGTTCGGTCGCTTACCTGGAACCGGGAACAACTTTGAAGTATACCGGCAACTATGGAAGAAAAGAACGTAATGTAACGCTTACAGGAGAAGCGCTGTTCAAAGTACAAAAAGATGATAAACTCCCTTTTATAGTTGCTTCATCGCTGATCAGCACTAAAGTACTGGGTACTTCCTTTAATATGGAAGCAAAGAACGTAACAGAGGCAAGAGTAGTAGTACTGACAGGCATGGTACAGGTTGAAGCAAAAGGAGAAGAAGATCAGAAAGATAAAGAGGTGATCCTCACTGCCAACAAAAGAGCGGTATATAACAGTAACACGCATTTGCTGGAAATGTCTGACGCCACCGACGATGCAAGGTTTTATTCGCAGAAGCAGCAGGGACGGTTTATTTACGATGGAGAGGAAATAATAAAAGTAGTAAACGACCTGGAAAGGTATTACAATATAGAAATTAAAGTAGACGGAAGGATACAACACTGTGCATTTTACGGAGATGTAAACATTGTGGATGACCTGGAGAAGGCACTCGATCTGATCGCAGTGTCGCTGAACGCCAAAATCAATAAGGATAAAAATGGAAACGGCTATGTAATTGCCGGAGGTAACTGTCATTAGACAAAAAGACACAACTAACAGTTAACCTGCCTGATACCTTAAGTAAATGTACTGAGCATACCCAAAGTATGCTAGCCAGCTTGTTTTTGACCAGTTTATAAATATTGCACACAACCAAACTAAATCGACTTATGACGACTCAGGAAAGAACGCCATCCGGTTAACTATATCCTATAAAGTTAACTCAGTAAAAAAACATGTACTGCACCGCAGCTGGTGCCCTATTGCCCTGGTCTCGCAAGGACCGGTAATGGGATCTCTATTTCCCGAACTGAACCAAAATCAAATCATAACCGATGCTCAAAAAGGCGACCCTATCCCTTCACCTGATAACGCTCGCACTACTCGTGTTGCTACAAACCATCACAGTGCCGGCAGCTGCTTCAGGAATACAGGATGCCCTCGACAAAAAGATATCACTGGAATTGAAGAATGTGTTATTGAAAGAAGCACTGGACAAGATCGGAAACCTCGCAGAAGTATCTTTCATCTATGCAGGCAACAAGATAATAGTAGCCAACAAAGTAGATGTCAGCGCACGCAATGAAAAAGTGGGCGATCTGTTGAAGAAATTGCTGAAGCCCTTGTCACTATCCTATACGGTCCTTTATGACCGCATCGTGATCCGGCCCGTTGAAAAAAAAATGGACAACCTGACCGTTCCGGAAAACGACCGGCAGGTAAGCCAGCGCACACAGGACGTAAAAGGTACAGTGATGTCTCCTAAGAATGAAGCCCTGCCCGGCGTAGCCATCCTCATTAAAGGCACTACCCGTGGTACCACCACCAATGATAAAGGTGCTTTCGAACTGAAGAACGTTCCGGCCGACGCTATACTGGTATTTAACCTTACCGGTTACCAGCAGCAGGAAATAAGTGTTGCAGCTTATAAGAGTGGTGTCATCAATGTACAGCTGCAGGAGAAAACAACCAAACTGCAGGAAGTAGTGGTAACAGGTTTCCAGGATATCGATAAGAGCAAATTCACCGGCGCCTCCGCCCGTATTAAAATGGATGAAGCGAAGATTGACGGTATGGCAGATGTAAGCCGCATGCTGGAAGGGCGTGTGGCCGGTGTAGCCATTCAGAACGTGTCCAGCACATTCGGTACCGCTCCGAAGATCCGCGTACGTGGCGCTACCTCTATCAATGGCGATAACAAACCATTGTGGGTAGTAGATAACGTGGTGCTGGAAGATGTAGTGAATATCTCTAACGACCAGCTGTCCAGCGGCGACCCTACCACCTTGCTCGGCTCTGCAGTGGCGGGCCTGAACCCGAACGATATCGAAAGCTTCGACATCCTCAAGGATGCGGCAGCTACCGCACTGTATGGTGCACGCGCCATGAACGGTGTAGTGGTGATCACGACCAAAAAAGGACGCGCCGGCGCTAAACCGGTTGTTACCTACAGCGGCAACTACAGCACACAGCTGAAGCCTAACTATAGCAATTATAATATCATGAACTCCGCCCAGCAGATGTCAGTACTGGCAGAGCTGGAGCGGAAGGGCATGCTCACTTCCGATATTCTCTCCCGTGGAGATATAGGCGTGTATGGTAAGATGTATGAAATGCTGAATGCGGATGACAACGGAAATTTCCCGCTGGAAAATACACCCGCTGCCAAACGTCAGTTCCTGCTGCGATACGCTTCCGCCAATACAGACTGGTTTGATATTCTCTTTAAGACCAGCTTTATCCAGGAACATTCCCTCAGCATATCTTCCGGTACAGATAAAAGTCAGTCTTACTTCTCAACCAGCTATTACCATGATAATGGCTGGACCGTTGCCGATAAAGTAAGCCGTTACACACTCAATTTCCGTAACAACTATAAGCTCTCTGACAGGGTCAGCACAGGTTTCTCTGTACTCGGTTCTGCACGTCAGCAAAGAGCGCCCGGTGCACTCACCCGTACCAGCAACCCGGTAGAAGGCCAGTATGACCGCGATTTTGACATCAATCCATTCAGCTATGCCCTGAATACCAGCCGTACCTTAACAGCCTACGACGAGCATGGTGAACTGGAATATTTCAGGAGGAATTATGCGCCCTTCAATATCATCAATGAATCGGCCAACAATTACCTGAACCTGAGTATGATGGACCTCCGTCTCCAGGGCGACTTCTCCTGGAAGTTGGCTAAGAACTTACGTTATGAATTTGTAGGCGCCCTGCGCTATGTAAAGTCTTCCCGTGAACACCAGATCACCGAGAACAGTAACATGGCCAATGCTTATCGCGCTGCCGACAATGCCACCATCGCAGAGAACAATAAGTTCCTTTACCGCGATCCTGCCAATCCGGACGCATTACCGGTCATCGTGCTGCCTTATGGTGGTTTCTACAACCGCACAGAAGATCAGCTCATCAACTTCGACTTCCGCAACAGCTTAAACTATAATGCTACTATCGGCGATCGTCACAGCCTGACAGCCATGATAGGACAGCAGGTAAAATATGCAGACCGCCAGAATTCATCCAACACCGGTTACGGTTACCAGTACAATAATGGCGGTGTACCTTTTACAGACTACCGGATCCTGAAGCAAACTATCGAGAGCAGTTTTCCTTACTACGGCATGAGCAAGGACTATGACCGCTTTGCTGCCTTCTACGCCACTGCTACCTATGCTTACAACAATAAATATAACCTGACAGGTACGACCCGCTATGATGGCTCCAACAGACTGGGAAGGTCGAGCACAGCACGCTGGCTGCCCACCTGGAGCGTATCGGCTTCCTGGAACGTTGACAGGGAAGCCTTCATTCAGGACCTGGGTTGGGTAGATTACCTGGCGCTCAGGGCCAGCTACGGACTGACCGCCAGCATGGGACCTGCTACTAACTCTAACATCGTATTCCAGACAATTAACAGCAAGAGAACACATCTCGATGAAGTGGAGTCAGTGATCAAGATCGCTCACCTGCAGAATGATGACCTGACCTGGGAAAAGCTATACACGACCAATATCGGTCTGGATGGTACACTGTTCAACAGAAGGCTCAATTTCACGATCGATGCGTACAGCCGTAAAAGCTTTGACCTGATCAGCATCATCAAAACTTCCGGTATCGGTGGTGAAACTTTTAAAGCAGCCAACTATGCCGACATGAACTCAAAAGGTGTGGAAGTGCTGGTAGGTGGTGATGTGATCAAGAAGAAGGATTGGGGCTGGAAAACCAATGTAACATTCGGTTACAACACCAACAAGATCACCAATGCCAAGAACATCCCCAGGATCTTTGACCTGGTGGTAGCAGAAGGTGGCAACAAAGAAGGTTATCCCGTAAGAGGTCTTTTCTCTCTCGAATATAAAGGGCTGGACCCACACACAGGCACGCCGCAGTTTGTGAACCAGCATGGTAATACAAGCAAAGACGTATTCCTGCAGGACCTGAACACATCTCACCTGGTATACCAGGGACCGGTTGATCCTCCGGCAACAGGTGGATTCTCGAACACCTTCCGCTACAAAGGTTTGTCCATGAACATATTCGTGACTTACCAGTGGGGTAACAAGATCCGCCTGTATCCTGCTTTCAAGACAGCATATTCTGATCTGGATGCGATGCCGAAAGAGTTCTATGACCGCTGGATCATGCCGGGAGATGAGAAGGAAACACAGACGCCATCCATCCTCGACGGACTGGAGCAGGTAATGCTGGGCGGCGCTTATCCTTACAACAATTACAACTACTCCACCGCGAGAGTGGCAAAAGGAGATATGATCCGTCTGAAAACAGTATCACTCACCTGGCAGTTGCCCGCTACGCTGTTGAAAAGAACCGCGCTTAACAATGTCACACTGACCGGTGCGGCTATTAACCCATGGCTGATCTATTCAGACAAGAAACTGAGAGGACAGGACCCCGAGTTCTTCAACACAGGTGGTGTAGCCCAGCCTATACAAAAGCAATTCACTCTATCACTAAAAGTAGGTCTCTAAATAAACATGGTTATGACGAAATTTTTCACAAGGGTAGCAGTCATAAGTGGCTGTCTGATAACCATAGCCGGATGTAACAAATACCTCGACAAATCTCCGGATAGCAGCTGGACAGAACTGGATACCCCTGCCAAGGTATCACAGCTGCTGGGTACTGCCTATCCGCAGGCCAACTATATAGTTTTTGCAGAAGCGATGACTGATAACGTGGAAGATAAAGGCGCCGGTGTGACCGACAGGACTAACCTGGACCCTTATTTCTTCAATGATGTATCAGCTACAGAACAGGATTCTCCCGAATACTACTGGCAGGCATGTTATACGGCTATTGCAGCCGCCAATAACGCATTAAAAGCATGTGAGGCAGCGGCCGATACCAGCCGTTACACTGCACAGAAAGGAGAGGCACTGGTGGCCAGGGCATATGCACATTTTATGCTGGTAACCTTTTTCTCCAAATTCTATGATGCAACAACTGCTTCCAGTGATCCCGGTATTCCTTATGTAACAGAACCTGAAAAAGTGGTGATGAAACAATATGAGCGTAAGACGGTGGCTTATACGTATGACATGATAGAAAAAGATCTGCTGGCGGGTATGCCGCTGATCAGTGATGATAACTATGATGTGCCACGTTATCACTTTAATAAGTCGGCCACTTATGCTTTCGCTACACGGTTCTATCTCTTTAAGAAGGACTATCAGAAAGTACTGGAGTATGCTAACAAGGTATTTCCCAACAATGACCTGGCCAGCAATATGCGCCCCTGGAACACTACTTATAAAACAATGACCCCCGCAGTGATCTGGGATACTTATGCCAGGGCTTCTGAGAAAGCCAACCTGCTGCTGGTGGAAACACAATCACTGTATGGCCGTTATGTGGCGCAATACAGATACGGACTGACTTACAACATCCAGCAGCAGATACTGGGCAGTAATGTAACAGGTGGGTCTTTTGCTTATCCATTATACTACTATGGCACCAGAGATTACTTCGTGCCTAAGCTGACAGAATACTTCGTAAAGGCATCTGTAAATGCTACAATTGGTGATCCTTATGTAATGGTGCCGCTGTTCACTACAGAAGAAGTATTGTTCAACAGGGCAGAGGCTAATGCTTATCTGGGTAATAACAATGATGTGCTGGCAGATCTGAACCTGTTTGCCAGCAAACGTATCACCAATTACAGCGTTTCTACCCACCGCATCACTACCACGAAGATCAGGAACTACTATGGCATCTCAGATGTAAAGAACGGTTTGTTACAGACCATACTTGACCTCAAACGTGCTGAATTCGTACAGGAAGGACACCGCTGGTTTGACATTCAGCGCTATAAGGCGCCTGTGACGCATTATACGGACAAAGGCGAACAGATGGTACTGCAGGCAGACGATAAACGCCGTGTGTTGCAGATCCCTTTATCGGCCACTACCTCCGGTATAGCCCTGAATCCCAGATAATCTCAACCGTAAAAAGAACGCATAAATATGAAACATATAAAAATATTCTTCTTGCTGTTTGCAATGGCGGTATTGGCTGCCTGCTCAAAAGGAGATGATGATCTCAGTGGTGTGCAAGACATCCCGGGCCTGGGTGGCGATACCTGGGTTCCGGGATCTTTAGATGCCTGGTTGCACGATACGATGACTGTTCCTTACAACATTGAAGTAAAATACAAATGGGACCAGTTTGAGTTTGATGTGACCAAAACCCTGGTGCCACCCCGCGAAGAAGTGGTAGTCCCTGCTATCAGGGCCATCAAGAAAGTGTGGATCGATAATTACATCAATGCCGCAGGTGAAATTTTCTTCAAGAAATACAGCCCTAAGTTCTTCATCCTGTCAGGCAGCGCCAGCTGGAATGACAATGGTACCATCACGCTCGGTACTGCAGAAGGAGGCCGTAAAGTAGTGATGTACCTGCTGAACGATTTCCGTACCAAAGATATGCCTGGTTATACCAAAAGAGACACCGGAAATGTGAAACAGATCTTCCATGTCATCGAACATGAATTTGGCCACATCTTGCATCAGACAAAAATGTATCCTCCTGAATTCAAGAAGATCTGCGCCGGCTATTATACCGGTAACTGGAACAATATCGCTGATACGACAGCCCGCAAAGACGGCTTCGTAACAGCGTATGCCATGTCAAACGAAAATGAGGACTTCGTTGAAATGATCTCCATGATGCTGATAGAAGGAAAGGCGGGTTTTGACAGGATCGTGAACAGCATTCCGGAAGGATACAGTGTGAACGGCTCTTCCCAGGCGCAGGCCAAAGACAGGTTAAGACAGAAAGAAGCGATGGTGGTAAACTATTTTAAAGCGGCTTACAACATTGATTTCTACAGTCTGCAGGACAACACCAGAAAATCTATCGTACAACTGCTGTACTAGGTAAGGCTTTATCAACCAGATCAATTTCGAACTCATTATGAGAAAAAATCTATCATTATATTTTTTACTGATTATCGTTGCAATTGCTTCCTGCCGGAAGTATGACGATGTTTTTGATAAATCTCCGGACACCAGGATCAATGAAACGCTGGCAGCATATAATGATGCGTTGACAGGTGCTCCCTACGGGTGGCGGGCGCTTGTATATCCTTCCGGTTTACCCAATACAGCATTCGGGTTCTATTTCAAATTTGATACCGCCAACAGGGTGGATATGTTTTCAGACTTCGACTCTTTGTCGTCCGTTACTGTAAGAAAAAGCAGTTTCCGTCTGAAGTCATTACAGCAGCCATGTCTGTTGTTTGACACTTACTCCTATATCCACGTGCTGTGCGATCCCGATGCCAGTCAGAACGGTGGCTACTATGGAAAAGGATTATTCTCTGACTTTGAATTTGCGATAGATGGTATCTATGGCGACACTATAAAACTTACAGGACGTCTGAATGGCAGCAAGGCCATTCTCGTTAAAGCTACCTCGCAGGAGGCACAGGATTATTACGATAAAAAACGGAACTGGGAGTTCAATAATATTTCCCGGTTCCTTACTTATTTCAAACAGCTGACCGTAGGTGACAACAAGTATGATATCTATGTTGACAAGCTGTATCGCCAGATCACTTTCGTACGTCCTGACGCTAATGATGTAAAGACCATTACGGCCAATTACTATTTCGATGGTAACGGTGTCTCATTCTCAAGCCCCTTCCGTGATGGCGCGCTTACCTTTTCATCGTTTGCGGATATTAAGTGGGATCGCGCCGGACAAAAAATGACGATGAAAGCAGGTGAGCATACTGCTGTTGTCACCGGTGTAATTAAACCACAGGTGTTGGATCTGAACGCAGGGCGACGCTGGTACAACCAGGCTGCGTCAACAGGTTCTTACTGGACTTCTACGACAGGGTTCCATGTCAATGGTGTAGATGACGCCTACAACGTGTCCGGTATTGCAGGTTTCCGTTTTATGTTCTATTACCCCAATTATGGTGAAGGATATGACTTCGCCGGTATTGTACCGGATGGTTATGCCTATGGTCCGGCGTTTACGCCCACATTCAGATCCAATGGTACTACCACTTTTGCATATCCCGGTGGAGGTTGGGGAGAGATTCCCGACGCCGCAGCTGCTACTATGAGCCTTATTGTTACCAAATACCAGGAAAGTGAAGGATTCTACTTCGTGCAGACAGGCAATACTTCCTTTGATATGGTGAATGTAAAGGATGCCCGTAGCTGGATCAGCTGGCAGCAATAATATCATCACCCTATCATTCATCCAAGAAAGAAATATTTAAAACAAACAGCCATGAAAAATCAGCCTGTTTCTGTATTATACAAGGCTTCTTTATACCTGGTCATACTGTTGTTGTCTGTCCTCCGCCTTTCGGCACAGGTAGATATCACGATCGGGTCCAATAGCGGGGCCAATACCAGCTCGGCATATCCCTGCCCGATACAGGATTATTACGAAGGTTCCAGGGCACAGTATCTGTACCGGGCCAGTGAACTGATAGCTGCAGGCATGCAGCCAGGGTTTATTAACGCAGTGAAGTTCACTGTGAATAGTCTGAACAGCGCCAGTATTATAGACGGATACACTATTAAGCTCGCCACTACCGCGAAGACCACCCTGGATGCGAATGCCTGGGAACCTTCCGGTAATGCAGTATTTGGCCCTGTGAACTATCAGGTGGTTACAGGTGTAAATAGCTTCCCGGTATTACCCACGTTCTTCTGGAATGGTACGGACAACCTGTTGGTGGAAGTGTGTAACGGAGGCAATGGATTTACCGGGAACCCGAGTATAAGATGGACAACAGGACTGAGTTTTAATGGTTCTCATACTTACAGGAGTGATGGTCTGGGTAGCCTCTGTGGTACCGCTACTACGAGCAACTCCGGTACAATGACCACCCGTCCCGATATTATACTGAACTATACACCGGCTGCTGCATGTGCCGGCGTGCCGGAAGCAGGTACGACTGCTACTACGGCAACTACTGTATGCGGCGGTAACAGTTTCACACTAAGCCTCACCGGCAATACTGCCGCTACAGGACTGACCTACCAATGGCAATCTTCAACTGACAATACCAACTGGACAGATATTCCCGGTGCTAATACTGCTTTCCTGAACAGGACACAGTCGGTGAGCACTTACTACCGTTGTGTGGTAACATGTACCGGCAGCGGCAGCAGTGATAACTCTACCGCTGTACAGGTAGTAAGCCCGGCACTCGTTCATGGCTGGTTCACCATTGATAAGAATTCCCCAGCCGGTAACGGTAACTTTACTTCATTCAATGCTGCTTATGATTATATCAAATGTGGCATAGATGGCCCTGTTGTATTCAACGTAGCAGCAGGCAGCGGTATATATGACGAGCAATTGATCATCACAGCGGTGAGTGGTGCTTCTGCAACCAATACGATCACCTTCAACGGTGCTGGCCAGACCATCACCTACCTTCCTACCAAACAGTCAGAGTCTGCTGTGATCAAACTGAATGGTGCGGATTATTTTACTTTCAATAACCTGAAAATAGTGCCCAAAGGAACTACCTCTTCCCAATGGGGCTTCGGCGTTCAGCTGATCAATGATGCAGACTTCAATACGATCGACAGTTGTATTATTCCTGTACAGCAAACGCTTACTTCTTCTTCCTACGCCGGTATCGTAGTCAGTGCTTCCGATACCGACCCGGTTGGCAGGGGAAATACCAGTTGCGACGATAATATTTTCAGTTATAACACCATTACAGGCGGTTATTACGGCATTACCCTGGTAGGTAGCTCCTCAGTAGCCAACCAGCGGAATAAAGTATTAAACAATACCATCAACGAGTTTTATAACAGGGGTGTCTATGTACATGGCGCATTTAATGCCATCATAAAGAACAACACCTTTAGCAGGGGGACACGTTCCAGTGTGACCACCTTCACTGCAATTGGTCTCACAGACCTGAGCACAAAAGTGGTAATAGATGGTAACCGCATCAGCAATCCATTCGGTGGCGCCCTCACCAACACTTCAGCTTTCTATGGCATCTTCCTGGAAAATGTAGACGCAATAACCGGCCTGGAAAATGAAGTGATCAATAACCTGATCTACGGCCTGAATGGTAATGGTATCCGTTATGGTATTTATAATAGCGGCTCCAGCAACGTCAGGATCTATCATAATACCATCTCGATGGATGGTACATCTACTACAAACACTTCCTCTTCAAGAATAGCTGGATATAACCAAAGCTCTACTGCTGCAGGAGTGGAATTCATCAATAACATCATTACGCTGACAGGAACATCGAATATCTCACAATACGGTATTTACTTCGGTACTGCTTATCCCACAAGTGATGTTATCTCCGATAAGAACGACATCTTCATCAATCCACTGGCAACAAACAAGCACACCGGCTTCTATGAAAAGAACCTGCCTACCTTGAGCGAATGGCAAACTGCCAGCCAGCAGGATGCAAACTCCTTCGCGGTAAATCCTTTCTACCAGGATATTGCTGCAGGTAACTATTCTGCTACCAGCGCCATGCTGAATAACAGAGGTGCAGTAGTGAATGTGGCCATAGACATCAATAATGCAACACGTAATGTGAGTGCGCCCGACCTCGGAGCATATGAGTTCACACCTCCTCCCTGCGTAACGCCTCCTACAGGTGGTACTGCACAGGTGAGCAAGCCGGTAGTGTGTGCAGGTAACCAGGTGGTGTTAAGTCTGACGGGCAACACGATGGGAATGTCACAAACCTATCAGTGGCAGTATGCCACCACCGCCGCTGGTCCTTATACCAACCTGGGAGCTCCGTCTGAATACGCTGACAGCACCATCACCGCAACAAGCACCCTGTATTACAGAGCGGCACTGACCTGTGGTGTAACTACGGGTTATTCTGCACCTGTGTTACTGACAGTGAACAATGCATTGCCAGGCGGCACATATACGATCGATAAAAACACTCCGGCCAGCGCTACCAACTTTGTCAGCTTCAATGCTGCCAAAGAGGCCATGCTGTGCGGTATTAGCGGACCGGTGATCTTTGACGTCGTAGCCGGCCGTACAACTTATGAAGAACAGCTGATACTGGATTCTATTCCGGGTACTTCCGCCATCAATACCATTACTTTCAACGGTAATGGCAACACGATCCATTTCAGTGGTGATAACACAGCGGAAAGAGCGGTGATCAAACTGCGTAAGGCAGATCATATCACCTTCGACAGCCTGAGAATAGATGCAACTGGTACAGGGGGATTTGGTTATGGCGTTCAGCTGTTCAATCATGCCGACAGCAACACCATTACCAGGTGTGAGATCATTGTAAAAGCGGATGCAACAGGCACCCAGTACAATGGTATTGTTGTGAGCTCTTCTGATCAGGATGCAGATAACTCCTCAGGTAACAACTGGTGTGATGCCAACGTATTCAGTAAGAATAAAATTACCGGTGGATACTATGGTATCACCCTGACAGGTATCAGCAACAACGCAACAAAGAACAATGTGGTGATAGGAAACAAGGTATTGGATTACTACAGCGCAGGTATCAAAGTAAGATACAGCTCCAATACCCAGATAGCGGAGAATACCATCGACCGTCCGACCCGTCAGAACCACGACTGGAGTGTATATGGTATCTCGCTCGGCGGACGTGCTGACTGGGCCAAGATTGCCCGCAACAAGATAGCGAATGCTACGCCGCAGGTGGATGATTATACCTACTATGGTATTGCACTCGACAACCTGGACATTGAGGAGACAAAGCCGGATACAGTGGTGAATAACATCATCTATAGCATGAACAGCACTGGTACCCGTTACGGTATCTATGTGAGCTGGACCGGCAACATCGTTGTAACACACAATACTGTATCTGTTGACCGTGCAGGAAGTAATCAGACATGGACCGGTTCTACAGGCGCGTATATCAACTCCAGCGACAATATTAAATTCACTAACAACAATATCACCGTAACCAGTACAGGCACCGGTCCGAAACATGCGATAGAGATAAGTGGCGGAACCGTTTCCCACCAGTATAACAACTACTTCGTAAAAGCCGGCGGTACAGAAAACTACACCGGCGACTTCAACGGAGAGCGCAGAACACTGGCCGACTGGAAAACAGGGACAGGTCAGGATACTGCTGCAACAGACTATGATCCTATCTATACAGACCTCGTTGGTGGTAACCTGTCTCCATTGTTCTATAAGATGGATAACACAGGCACACCGGAAGGTATTGCTATTGACATCCTGGGTAAGCCAAGAAGTGCGACCACACCAGACGTAGGCGCGTATGAAATAAGCATGCCGCTTTGCCAGACGCCTATCAACGCCGGTAAAGCAGTCGTGACTCCTAACTCCGGCATCTGTATGGGTACGATGGTGTCGCTCGATCTGATAGATAATACAACGGCCGGTAAACTAACTTACCAGTGGCAGGCTTCCTACTCCGCAACCGGCCCATGGATCAATATCAGCGACACAGCATTTATCCCGGCATTTAAAACAGAACTGGGTACTAACAACTATTTCCGTTGTCAGCTGGTATGTAGCAATACAGATACTGCATGGTCGGTAGTGGCTTCAGTAAACATGAATCAGCCACTCATCAAAGGGGTCTACACTATCAACCCAACCGGTACAGGCAACAGGAACTTTACTTCATTCAAAACAGCGGTAGCAGCAATGGAGTGTGGTATTGCCGGTGAAGTGATCTTTGACGTGGTACCGGGTACTTATACAGAACAGGTGTACATGCACCGGATTCCAGGCGCATCAGATACCAGCCGTGTAACCTTCCGCAGTCAGAATGGTAATCCGGCTTCTGTTACACTGACCTTTGCAGGCACTGCAGCTAATAACTATGTACTGAAGCTCGACAGCGCCAGCTACATTACCTATAAGAACATCACCATTACTGCCGGCAACGCTGCTAACGGACGCGCAGTGGTATTTGACGGTACTGCTATCAAAGACAGCCTGCTGAACAACAATATAAATATGCCTGCTGTGACTGTGGATAATACCGATGCAGTAGGTGTGTTTGCAGAAGATTTCATCGGCGGTAATATCGCTATCATCGGCAACACTATTAAGAATGGCGCCAGCGCGATCCACTTCTCCGGTCTTTCTGATGTGGAGCAGGTGCGTGGTCTGATAATAGACAGCAATAAGGTAAGCGGCATGTATGCAAGCGGTATCCATATCAGTAATGTGACCCGTCCGGTGGTGACAAGGAACGAGATTGATATCAAAGATCCGCTGGCTGCATCAGTTTACGGTATCATGCTGTATCATGGTGATACTGCTTACAGGGTAAGCAACAATACCATCACTATCAGTAATACAAGCGGTTCAATATGGGGTATTAACCTGCAAGATTGCCAGGCTTCAGCTGCTGCTACCGGCCTGGTAGAAGCGAATAAGATAGCAGCGGTGACAGGCAACACCGGCATGATCTGGGCACTGGCCAACAACTCGTCTACTTACAACACTACTGTAAACAACGTGATCAGTGTGAAGACGACAGGCGCCGTAGCTTATGGTCTGTACAGTAACCAGGGTAATAATATCAACTACTATAACAACTCTGTATACAACGTTTCCACAGCAGTTGGCGCCAATGTAGCGGGATACTTCTCCCACACGAATGCTACTGAAGGCAACGTCAGACTGCGTAACAATATCTTCACCAATGAAGGTGGCGGTGTGGCAGCAGAATATGTATACAGCGACTTTATTAACAGCGATTACAATACTTATTATACAACAGGCCCGGTACTGATCTCAAGAAGTGGTACAAGTGATGATTATGATAATCTGACAGACTGGATCGCTGCTTCTGACCTGGATATCAGTTCCATTGTACACAAACCTGCCTTTGCAAATACAACTACACTGGAACCTGAACTGAGCAACCCGGATGTATGGGCCATCCATGGCCGTGGTGTGCAGATAGCAGGCAACGATCATGATATCAACAAACAAACCAGACCCGTTACCCTGACAGCAGGTGTGCCTGATATGGGCGCTTATGAATTCCTGCCAACGGCACAACCGACAGTACTGCAGGCTATCCCTGCCACACCAGCTCCTGGTATCACCCAGCAGTTCCTCTACGGTTCTGACACT
Organism: Chitinophaga filiformis; assembly: GCF_021646545.1. Taxonomy (GTDB): domain Bacteria; phylum Bacteroidota; class Bacteroidia; order Chitinophagales; family Chitinophagaceae; genus Chitinophaga; species Chitinophaga filiformis_A. Next base: position 150,363 of record NZ_JAKIRP010000002.1, read on the forward strand.
GTAGCGAAGATCACCTGGGATCCTAATACCGCCGTACCAACAGGCATCACCCTGAAACGTTACTCCGGTGTGGTACCGCCAAACCTGGCTCCGGGTACACCTTTCATGTACTTCTACACAGACGTGGATGTAACTGGTGGCGGTGCATACAAATTCAACCTGGAACAGTTCTACGTAGATTCCTGGCTGGGTTACCTGGACAGAGAAAAGAACATCCGCCTGGGCAGAACAGATGCTGCCAATACCTGGATCATCAATGATAGCAGTACAGTAGATGTGGCAAGGAATATCATTGCAGATACAGCCCTACAATATCTCGACAAATTCACTGGCTTGAGAGGTAACCTGATATTCGAACCTTCAGGTCCTGCCAGTGCAGATACTTCTAATATCGGTACCCGCTTCTGGGTGGCTTATGGTCACGACAGGTCTTTCATGACCAACAATAACCAGAACCTCGCTCTTTACCTGGTAGCCGGACAAACAGACGCACACGTAGTAGTGAAAGTAAATGGTACCGCATGGGGTAAAGATTACCTGGTACCAGCCAACACGTCACTGACTACCGACATGATACCTAAGTCAGGATTGAGCGATGCGCGTCTGACAGGTGAAGGCTTATATCCTTACGGTATCAGTATCGAGAGCGATGCGCCAATAACAGCATATGCGCATCAATACAGCTCACAGACTGCCGGCGCCACCTTGCTGATGCCTGTAGGTACCTACGGATATGAATACCGTCCGATGTCAGCCCGCCAGGCTGGTGATGCGAATTCCTTCTCCTGGTTCTACATCATTGCTGATAATGACAGTACAGTAGTAGAGATCACGCCATCACAGGCAACCGTTGGCGGACATGCCGCTGGCCAGCCGTTCACCGTGACGCTGAACAGGGGAGAGGTGTACCAGGTGTTGGGTGCGATGAAAGATGTGGATGAAGGCAATGATCTCTCCGGTAGTATCGTACGCGCAGTACAGAATACAAATGGTAAATGTTATCCGGTAGCAGTATTCTCCGGTAATAGTTACAGCGCTTTCGGTTGCGGCGGTACTACAGGTGGATTCGGTAGTGATGGTGATAATGTGGTGCAGCAAAATCAGCCGGTACAATCGTGGGGTAAGACCTTCATGACAGCGCCAGCTTCCGGTATGGCCGATCCTGTGCGCCTGATGACAAACATCTACCGTGTACTGGTGAAAGATCCTGCTACCGTGGTGACAAGGAACAACACACCGCTGACTGGCCTGATCAACAACAGCTATTACGAATTTGAAAGTAAGACTGCCGATTATATCGTGGCTGACAAACCGGTAACTGTGGCGCAGTACTTCACTATCGATGGCTCCTGTAACAATGCACCGGGAGGTGACGTAGACATGGTGTACATCACACCGGTAGAGCAGGCCATAAAGAAAGCGACCTTCTACCGTAACAATGAGGCCAATGTTCAGTACAACTTCATTACACTTGTTATCCATAAGCAAGGCCTGAACTCCCTGTTAATAGATGGCAGCAATGCATTCAGTTACTCTTACAATCACGCGAACAGACCAAACTATGTAGTGATCACAAAACGCTGGAGCGCAGGTGATGCCCTGAGCACTGTGACGAGCGATTCTGCCTTCACCGCTATTACTTATGGTTTCGGTACGGACGTAAGTTATGTATACAACGTAGGCATGCAGATCAGGAACCTGAATGTGCAGCCTGCCATTACCAACGTACACAACGGAACAGGCAATAAGAGCGCCTACACCTGTGCGAAAACACCGTTCCGCCTCACTGCGCTGCTGCCAGTGGTACCAGCTACGCTGACATGGCAACTGAGCCAGGTGGCGAACCTGCAACCTGCTACAGATGTGGTGACAAACAACCCGGTACCTGTGGATACACTGGTGATTGATGGTCAGACATACTACAAATATGAGATCGCTACTGATTACACCTTCACTGCTCCTGGTACTTACCAGATCCCTGTGAAAGTGACAAACCCTGATATCGCCAGCTGTGATAACAGTATCACCACTTACCTGCCGGTAAAGGTGATTGCCGCGCCACTGGTTGATTTCTCTATCAGTTACAACGGATGTATCAGCGATATCGCTGTATTCAACGGAACAGCAGTTACTGAAAACAATGCAGCGATCACTAAATGGCAATGGACATTCGGCGATGGCACTACAGCAAATACCCGTAGCATCACCAAACAGTATGCAGCTGCCGGTAGCTATGCCGAAAAACTGCAGGTGATCACGAAAGATGGTTGTGTAGGCGATACTGTGAAAACGATCGAAGTGAGTGAACCGGTAGCAGCTACGCTCAATGCCGACACACTGAGGATCTGTGCACATACCGATGCCACCTTCTCCGTACAGAACCCTGATCCGAACGCTTCTTACAATTGGTACAATGCCGCTACAGGTGGTGCATTGATCAAAGCAGGAGCTACGCTTGAAATAAAAGACGCTACAAGTGCTGCGGTATACTATGTAGAAACAACAAAAGGTGGTTGTGCCGGTCTGGCGCGTACACCTGCGGTATTACTGGTGTTACCGCAACTGGCCACCCCTGTGCTCAGAGTAGATTCAGTAGGTGTGGATCTGATCCGCTTCACCTGGAATGAGATCAGCGGAGCGGCGGGTTACCTGGTATCTACAGACAATGGCGCTACCTGGATCACACCATCTTCCGGTGCGCAGGGCCTGGAGCATGTAATAAGAGGTCTTAAACCACAGCAGTCAGTAACACTGCTGGTGAAGGCTACCGGTTGCGAGGATAAAGTGTCCCAGTCAGTTACCGGTAAAACATTGCCAGACGGTGTATATATCCCTTCAGGCTTCTCACCAAACGGAGATGGATTGAACGATGTGTGGAAGGTATATGGTGCAGTGGTAAGAGAGCTCCATTTCATGGTGTTCAACCAGTGGGGTGAGAAGATATTCGAATCCAACAGTCAGAACCTCGGATGGGATGGTAGTTATAAAGGCAAGGCACAGCCTTCCGGTGTATACATCTACATCTGCAAACTGAAATTGGCTGATGGTACCTCGGTAGACAGAAAAGGTACGCTCAACCTCTTGAGGTAATATAAAAAATGGTTTTATGGAGAAATGGACATTGCTTTTAACCAGACAATTCTTTGCTTGCTATTGCTCTCCGCCTTCGGGCGGGGGCACTGGCAGCAGGAAGTTGTTCCTCAGCAGCCTGACAGCTACATTGTTCATCCTGCTGACTTGTTTGCAAACCTATGGTCAGAACTTATCCAACAGAGGTAAAAGCTTCTGGGTGGGATATGGCCATCACCAGTTTATGGAGCCCAACAGGGGCAATTCTCAGGAAATGGTCTTGTACCTCAGTGCAGAAGAACCCGCAAATGTAACGGTAACCATAGATGGCACTACCTGGACAAGATCTTACAGCATCCCTGCCAACACTGTTATTGCTACAGACCAGATTCCCAAAACAGGGACCTTCGATGCGAGGTTATATTCCGTACCGCCTACTTTCGGTGGTACAGGAGGAGAGGGGCTCTTTATCAAAAAAGGGATCCACATTGTAAGTGATGTACCCATTGTAGCGTATGCACACATCTACGGATCAGCATCTTCGGGTGCTACCATGCTGATGCCTGAAGAAACATGGGGGTATTATTATGTATCGCTGAACAGCCAGCAGGACTACGATTTTGACTGCTTCTCCTGGATGTTTGTGGTAGCGAAAGATAACAATACCCGGGTAGAGATCACACCCTCTGTACCCACCCGTAACGGTAAACTGCCTGGTGTGCCTTTCACGGTTACATTGAACAGGGGAGAGATCTACCAGGTGATAGGTGCATCCTTAGGCGGCAGTGCCGGTCACGAAATGACAGGTACTACGGTAAAGTCTATTGCCAACGCAAATGATACCTGTTTCCCTATAGCGGTATTCTCCGGTAGTAGCCGTACTACGCTCGCCTGTGCCGGTAATTTCGGTTCCAGTGGCGACAATAACATCCAGCAGGTCTTTCCTTCCCAGGCATGGGGAAAACGTTATCTCACCGCGCCTACTTCTACCGATAACACGGCGGGTAGTTTTATGACCAATCCTTACAAGGTGGTGGTGAAAGATCCTACGACGATCGTGAAGCGTAATGGTGTGCAGCTCACCGGTCTTAAGAGCAATTCCTACTACGAATTTGAAAGTAATACACCCGATTATATAGAATCAGACAAACCTGTTCTCGTTGCCCAATATATGGCCTCCACCGGCGCCTGTCCCAATACAGGGGGTGATGGCGACCCGGAAATGGTATACCTCAGTCCCGTTGAGCAATCCATTAAAAGAATAGGTTTTTACAGGAACAACAGGGAAAGCATCCGGGTGAACTATCTCACCATGATCATTCCTACAAAAGGTACAGAAACACTGACGATCGATGGACAGAAGAACGCATGGACCGTTGCCATTCCCCATCCTAATAAACCCGGTTATTCAGTGGTTATAAAAAGATGGAACGCTGGTCAGGCGCAGGCCATTGTACAAAGTGATTCTGCATTCACGGCTGTTACCTATGGTTTAGGTTCTGTGGAAAGTTATGGTTACAACGCAGGTACGCTCATTAATAACCTGAATGTAATAGGTGTTATTCACAATGAACAGGATACCTCCTCTTATAAGAACGAATTTACCTGTACGCAAACACCTGTGGAACTGTCGGTACTCCTGGCATACAAGCCAACGGAGATGCAGTGGAACATCAGCAAGCTGGGGAACATGATCACGCCCAATGCTGATGTAACATTAACCAATCCTCAGCCTACGGGAGAAGAACTGGTGAATGGCGTACCCTATTATAAATACACTTTACCGGGTACGTATCTCTTCAGTACAATTGGTACTTACGAGATACCCATTACTAATACACACCCCAGCATTGAAAAATGTGATCATAAAGAAGAAGTAAAGATCACCGTAGATGTTAAGCGTAAGCCAACAGCCTCCTTTAAAATTGATTTCACGGGTTGTACCATGGATACGGTGTACTTCAAGGGCGACAGCAGCGGTAATGGGTACGAAATAGACCGCTGGAAATGGGTGTTCCCCGGAGCGATACAGGATAGCGGCGCATTGGTGAAACGCAGGTTCCCGGTAGGCCAACAGAATATACAGCTGAGTGTGATCTCTAAAGAAGGCTGCCTGGCAGATACTATTATTCCGGTGATAGTGGCAGCGAAGCCAGTAGCTGATTTTACTACTGTACCTGCCGCCATTTGTGAGGGTGGAGGTATCAGCCTGACGGATCAATCTACCTATGGTGGTACAGCTCCAATGAAGAACTGGTACTGGAACTTTGGAAATGATACTACTGCATCCCTGGATAAAGCAACTGCGCAAACAGCACATTATTCGAAATACGGCACCTATACAGTGTCGCACGTTGTAAAGGTGAGCGAGCTGTGTGTGAGTGATACTGTGAAGAAGCAGGTACAGGTTAATGCGAAACCGGTATTGGGCTTTACTTATCCGAAGAACTGCCTGGAAGTAGATGGTCTTGTACAGTTCAATAGCACAACGACTGTACCCGACGGACAGGCTATCAGCACTTATGCGTGGAACTTCGGCGATGCCAATGCGACGCCACAGAATCCCAACACATCTGCTGTAGCCAATCCACAACACAACTATACAAGCTTCGGCACTTATAATATTAAATATACTGTTACCACTGCTCAGGGCTGTACAAAAGACACGACGGTGTCTGCAACATTCAACCTGAAGCCCCGTCTGGTATTCGCAGCACTGCCTGCAGTGTGTGTGAACGATAAGCGGGTGATATCGGTAGCAAAAGGAAGCGTAACGAACGGCGTGACAGGTACCGGTACTTATAAAGGCCCGGGTGTGTCTTCCACTGGTGTATTTAATCCGCTGACCGCAGGGGCAGGTACGCACACGGTTTGGTATGTGTTCACCACACAGGCTGGTTGTACCGATTCCATCTCTGCTACTATTACTGTGCATCCGAAGCCACAACCTGCATTCGCAGCCAACGAGGATATCTGTCTTGGAGAAGCAGTGAATTTCGCAGACCAGTCGACCGTTGCTACGGGTACCATCACTAACTGGAAATGGTTCTTTGGAGATGGTACTAACGAAACACGTACAGATAATATTCCTTTCAACAGGACCTACACTGCCTGGGATACATACGATGTGAAACTGGTAACAGTAAGTAACAACGGCTGTATCAGTGATACCGCTTCAAAGACGATCGCAGTGCATGCTATACCGGTTACGGACTTTGGCTTACCAACCAGCATCTGTATGCCTGAAGGTACTGCGCGATTCACGAATATGTCTACCATACCTGACAATGCTGGTCTGACCTATCAATGGGCCTTCGGCGACGGTGGCGTATCTACCATGGCATCTCCGGTTTACAATTATCGCACGGCAGGTTCATACACCGTCTCATTGACCACCACTTCAATACATGGTTGTACTTCGACGAAAGAAAAGGTGCTGGATGCCTTCTTTACGCAGCCACAGGCCGACTTCACCGTTGCACCGGATACACTGTGTCAGGGAGCTGACAATATCTTCACAGACAGAAGCGTAGACGACAATGACGATATCGTTTCATGGGCATGGACCTTCGGCGATGGAAGTGGAGCGACAGAACAAAACCCCGTGAAGCGTTACAGTCAGCCAGGTGACTACCCCGTACAGCTGGTAGTGGCCAATGGTGCGGGTTGCGTATCTGAACCGTTCACCAGTAATGTGGTAGTATACCTGCAGCCGGTGATAGATGCAGGACAATCCTTCATCGTACCACAGGGCACGCTGGTAACATTTAACGCCACTGCCAATGATTCTACGGTACTTAAATTCCGCTGGACACCGCCAGATGGTCTGTCTGATCCTACTGCGCTGCGACCAACCCTGCAGGCGATGGAAGACCAGGTATATACACTGACGGCAATAGGAGAGGGAAGTTGTACCGCCGTAGATGAACTGTCAGTGAAAGTATTCAAACCCGTAAAAGTGCCTAATGCATTTTCTCCGAACGGCGACCAGATAAATGATCGCTGGGAGCTGACTAACCTGTCGGAATATGCAGATTGTACGGTGGAGGTATTCAACCGTTACGGACAGCGTGTGTACTATTCAGAAGGTTATAAAACGCCATGGGATGGTACTTATAAAGGCCATCTGTTGCCACAGGCTACTTACTACTATATCATAAAACTAAAGAATGGATTTGCACCACTAACCGGGTACGTAGTCATTTTACTTTAACAACCGCTAAAAATATCGACCAAAATGAGAAATATACTATCTATCATCCTGGTATTGCCCTTTCTGATCTTCACAGGGAATACAGCAACAGCGCAGACCGATCCGCATTTTTCCCAGTATTATGTGTATCCGGCATGGCTTAACCCGGCGCTGACCGGTGCATTTGATGGCCAATATCGTATCTCAGCCATCTATCGTAATCAATGGGGGAACATCAGCGATCCGTTCTCAACCTACGGTGTAGCTGCTGATTTCACCACGAACAAGCAGTTCAATTTCGGCGCCAGTGTACTGAACCAGAAGGCCGGCGATGGTGGTTACAACTATACCACCGCCTATGGAAGTGCTTCTTATACCGGTGTACGTTTGGGTGCAGCGGGTACACACAGGGTCGTGTTCGGTTTACAGTTCGGCATGATCCAGCGTAAGTTCGACGCTTCCAAGCTCACCTTCGGTGATCAGTGGAATCCTATCACCGGTTACAATCCCGGTACACCCAGCGGTGATGCCTTCAGCAGAACATCCTCTACCTCATTTGATGCAGGCGCCGGTGTATTGTATTACGATGCGGAGCCAGGAAAGAAGTATAACCTCTTTGGTGGTTTCTCTGTATCACATCTTACACGTCCTACAGACCAGTTCAGCAAGAACGGTGATGCCCGTTTCCCAATGCGCTTTACAGGCCATGCAGGTGTGAAGCTTGCTATTACAGATGTGATCAGCGTAACGCCTAACCTGCTGTACCTGAGACAGGGCAATGCAGAAGAGAAGATGGCCGGTGCTTACGGGCAGCTGTTTGTAAATCCTATGACAGATGTATTGCTGGGTGTGAATTACAGGTTCAAAGATGCAGTATCTACACATGCAGGTTTTACCTACAAGAACTTTACGCTTGGTGTAAGTTATGACATCAATACATCTGAGCTGAGCAAGATGGCCAGGGGTTCCAACAGTTTTGAACTGTCGCTCACCTTCATCGGCAGAAAGCTTTTCCGTTCACAGGAAGTGGAGTTTGTTTGTCCGCGTCTCTAACCTGAACCTTCATCCATCAAACGTATCAAAAGAAAAACATGAAACATATCTTTCTTACAGCAGTATTGTTTTCAGCGGTTACCATAAGCAAAGGACAGGTTGCTTATAACTACCTGCGGTCTGCTGACTATTATTACAAGAATGCAGAGTATAGTTCTGCAGCGCCGTATTATGAGAAGTACCTGGCAGGTGCCAGGAAGATTGTAAGTGACGCTGCATACCGGCCTTATAACACGCAGCCTTCTGCAAAGAAATCGCTGGCCACAGTAAGCACCGAGCAACAGGCTATCTATAAACTGGCAGAAAGCTACCGCTTGCTGCATGATTACAGCAAGGCAGTGCCCTGGTATGCAGAAGCAATGGAGTTTGATAAAGCAGCCTTCCCGCTGGCGCCTTATCATTATGCAGTAGCCCTGCGTGCGCTGGGAAGACATGAACTGGCTGAAAAAGCATTTACTTATTTCCTGGAATCATATACACTGCAGGATACTTACCGCGAAACAGCACAACGCGAATTGCAGAACCTCCGCTTCATCATCGCAGAGATGGGCAAGCCTGATCTGAATATGTATAAGGTGGAGAAAGCGCCTGAAGTGATCAATCCCATCGGTGCCAACTATGCCCCGGTATGGTTTAAAGACAGTGTACTGGTATTTACCTCCACGAGGCCCGATAAAGGTGCTAAAGGACATGCTTTCGTAAACCGTCTGTACAGCGCCAATTATGCGTCCGGACAACCGGATACGGTTAGCCTGCTGGCCATTGCACAACCAAAGGATGTTGACCAGGGAGTAATTGCATTGAGCCCGGATGGTAATACGCTCTTTATGACACGCTGGACGGTGAAACAGGGTAAGAAGAGCGCAGCGATCTATAGCAGCAAAAAGAGCGGTGATACCTGGAGTGAACCAGCATTGCTGGATACGGTGCTGAATGTACCTGGTTACAGTGCACAGCAGCCGTTTGTAACGCCGGATGGTAAACGTCTTATCTATGCCAGCGACAGACCAGGTGGTGTTGGCGGTTTTGACCTGTGGGAAGCAGAACTGAATGGCGAAGGAACACCTTTCTTTACAAAGAACCTTGGTCCGGTGATCAACACTGCCTGGAACGAAGAAGCGCCTTATGTACATGCAGCTTCCAATCTGCTGATATTTTCTACGGATGGCAGGGTAGGTATGGGGGGCTTTGACTTCTTCTATGCGAAGGATTCTGCGGGTGCCTGGAGTACACCGGTGAACTTCGGTTATCCTGTGAACTCTGTAAAAGATGATATGTATTTCATCAGCAAAGGTAGTAAAGAGAATATCCTGGAGAATGTCTGGTTATCGTCCGACCGTGCGGCCGCCTGTTGTCTGGAGCTCTTCTCCTTACAGAAAGTAGTGCCACCACCACCACCGCCACCGCCAGCACCAAAACCGGAGCCAACGGTGATTGCGCTGGAACCGCCAACAACAGACGGACCTATTGTACTGGAGAATATTTACTATGACTTCAATATGTCTTATCTGCAGCCCGCGTCTTTCCCGTCATTGGACAGGCTGGTGGCGATGTTGAAAAAGTATCCTGCTATCGTGATCGAACTGAGTGCACATACAGACAGCAAAGGTTCCAATGAGTTGAATGAAAAACTATCTGAAGCCAGGGCGAAGAGCTGTGTAGATTACCTCGTAGGTCAGGGCATTGAATCCAGTCGTCTGCAGTCAAAAGGATATGCCGCTACACGTCCGATAGCGCCTAATACAAATCCTGACGGATCTGACAATCCAGAAGGCCGTGCGCGTAACCGCAGAACGGAGTTCAGGATCATCAGCGGCAGATAAATAAGCTATCCGCACACCACTTAAAAAACAAAAGCTTATGAAAAGAAAACCATTGTTGTTGCTGCTGCTGACGTTGTTGTCGCAGGGGATCTATGCACAGCAACAGCCGCATTATACGCAGTACATCCTGAATCCATTCATCATCAATCCTGCTATAGCAGGTATTGAAAACTACTGGGATGTAAAGGCAAGTCACCGGCACCAGTGGACCGGTCTGAATGGTGCACCGGTTACGACTTACTTAACCGTTCATGGTCCTCTTCGCAAAAGTGATTACCCACAGGCCAGTGTGACTGGTCTGACGCCTCCTGGCGAAAACCCCAGGGGCAGGGCATACTGGCAGGAGTATACCACACCGCCTTCCCATGCAGGGATGGGAGTGACCATTCTGAACGACAGGACCGGCCCATTGAACAGATTCTCGATTAGTGCTACATATGCGCATCACATTCCGCTGTCATCGCGGCTGAATGTAAGTGGTGGTATCTCCATAGGCATGCAATCCGTGTCAGTAGACGCTGCCAAGCTGCAGTTTCAGCAGCCTGGCGATCCCGTGGTAGCTTCCAGCGAGCTGCTTAACAAGTGGCGGCCGGAAGTGAATGCGGGCCTCTTATTGTACGGTGCTGACTTCTATATGGGTGCGGCCGTCCAGAACATCGTTCCCCAGGAAATAGCCTATGATAATGGTAAAGTAGTGGGTGATTCTCTATACAGGGGAAAGCTGGTGCCGCACCTGTTCTTTTCGGGAGGTTACAGGCTCTGGATGACGGATGACGTGAGTGTGTTGCCTTCGGTGATGGTAAGGCTGATCACTGCAGCACCGGTAAGCTATGATGTGAATGCGAAGTTCCTGTACAGGGACCGCTTCTGGTGGGGAGCTTCCTATCGCATCAAAGACGGCTTTGCCGCTATGCTGGGTGTGAATATCAGTTCAACGGTGAATATTGGTTATTCCTATGACTACACTACATCATCGTTAAATACGGTCAGCAAAGGCACGCACGAAGTGCTGATCGGTTTCCTGCTGGGCAACCGTTACGGCGATCTCTGTCCGAGAAACAATTTTTAATCATAGGGATGGAATGACACAATTATAAATTTTTAACAAAAACATCTTCACTAAACACAAACAAACAATTTACTTATGAAACGAATTTCCAGCTACTTCTTTGTCGCATGTATGTTCTCACTGATGATCGGTATTGCTTCCTGTGGAAAGGATGGCGCTGCTGGTCCTGCAGGTCCGGCGGGTGCAAACGGTCCAAAAGGCGATAAAGGAGATAAGGGGGACCAGGGGGATCCGGGATCCGTTAACATTACTTATTCAGAGTGGTTGGATACACAATTTGCGCTGGATACAGCTTCAGGCGAATACGTATGGGGTGTGGACGTAGAAGCCATTGATGCAGAGCTGCTGAGCACAGGTTTTGTAAAAGTTTATTTCAACCTGTATACGGCTGCTCAGCCAAACATTTCGTCTGTACCTTATGTAGAGGGCGACCTGTATATCAGGGAAGTATTGACAGAAGGCGGTTTACTGTTGTTCAGCAACTTTAATGTAAGCACACAGACAGATAACAACGGTAACAAGAGATTCCAGGTAAGATATGTAATTGTTCCGGGTAATGTTGCTGCGCGTGGCAGGAGCATCGACTGGACCAAGTATGCTGAAGTGCAGGCACTTCTTGGCATTAAGAACTAGTTTACTAATGACCATCTCCATCAAAACCACATGTAAGATGGCTGCTTTATCCAGGGCGGCCGATTTTTCAAACTTCTTTATTGCCCGGTGTTTTTAAAAAAATAATGACATGAAAAGATATTGTGACCTGACAGATGAAGAGCTCATAAAACTGTACAGATCCGGCGACGACCGTGCTTTTACGGTGCTGGTACATCGCCATAAGAACAGGATCTTTACAACTATCATGCTGTTGGTAAAAGACCGATGCCTGGCGGAAGATATATTCCAGGATGTATTCATCAAGATCATCAACGCCTTCAACGAAGGCCATTACCTGGACAACAGCCGCTTTATAGCCTGGGCTGTCAGGATAGCGCATAACTGCTGCATCAGCCATTTTCGTAAAAAGACGGCTGCTTTTGTCCTCATCTACAGGGATGAGTTAGCCCACAGCGATTATAGACACGTGGATAGCCAGGAGCACCGCATCATTACGCGGGAAACCCATGCTTCCGTACAAGTATTGATCGACCGCCTGCCGGAAGCACAGCGTGAAGCGCTGATCTTACGGTATTATGCCGACCTCTCTTTTAAAGAGATCGCACAGATCGTCAATGTAGGTATTAATACCGCATTGGGAAGGGTGCGTTACGCTGTTATGAATATGCGTAAAATGATGGAAAGAGAACAAACACCTGAAGCTGTGTAAAAGCTCCTCCCGGAGCTTTTTACCGGTTTTATCCCCATACCGCAGACATGATGCAGTCCGGCCATTTTTTTACTGGCCATCTCCCTAAAAAAGACTAAATTGAACAGGCAATTACTTATTGCTTTTGGGATACTTTTGCATTTACAGGAAGCCCCGGAATCATGATTAATTTATAATAGTTTTAGCCAAGTTAGCCAAGTTATATAGTTAACCCGTAATCAACAGTATCCCCATATTATTACAGGTCTGAAATGAAGCCCAGTTTTTTTGTATGAAGAGGATTTTCCTGCTCATTTGTTTCCTTTGCTGTCTGCATACCCTGTTGGCACAGACTGGATATAACGTATCAGGCACTGTCAGGGATACAACCGGTCAGGAAATGATCGGGGCTAATGTATGGCTGATAGCAGGCCGTGATACAATGCATACTATCGCTAATGATGCCGGTAAATTCATTTTCAGGAATGTACCGCAACCGGTATTTACTATCCGCGTGACTGTGATCGGATACGATACATGGTACCGTGAATTCTCATATAAAGAAGCAGGTACTGAGATAGATCTGCCGCTTATCAAACTGTCTATTAAGACAAGTACATTGAAGGAAGTGGTGGTAAAAGGCGCAGTGCCGCCTGTTGTCATTAAGGAGGACACTATCGAGTACCGCGCTGACCAATACCGTTTACGCGAAAATGCAGTAGCGGAGGATCTCTTAAAACGATTGCCCGGTATGCAGGTGGATATGGAGGGAAACGTAAAGACCATGGGCAAAACGATCACCAAGGTGCGGATCAACGGGAAAGACTTCATGATCACTGATATCAAAACCCTCACACGTCTGCTGCCGGCAGACCTCATTGATAAAGTACAACTCATAGATGACTATGGCGATCTGGCGCGTGCCACCGGCCGCAAGGTAGGAGAGCCGGAAAAGATCATCAATATCCAGACGAAGGCCGATCTTGAAAAGGTATACCAGGGGCAGGCATTGGGTGGTATAGGCAATGATGGCCGGTATAATGCTGCCTTACTGGCGAATTATTTCAGTGAAAAACAGCAGCTCTCTATTAACGGTAATACCAACAACATTTCTGCACAGGTGGGCAATACTATCACCTCTACCGGTAACATTAACTACCGGGGTAATTACTCCGAGAAATTTTCAATGAATGTGGGCATTATTGGCGGACGCACCACCAGTGAGATAGAGTCGCTCAGCACTTCACAAACGGTGACTGACGATGGCACGCTGTCAAGCATTAATACCAGCAATAACAGCAGCCGTAATGATAATTATAATATCAATATAGGCACGGAGTACAAGCCGAAAGAGGGGGATATGGTCAATTTCAACCTGAACTATAGCGGCAACAAATCGTTCAACAGCAGTATGAACAGTGCTATACAAAGCGGCTTGCAGCGTAAGGATCAGATTTCCAACAGTCTGAACACCAACAATACGCCCGTGTTCCTGGCGGGTTTATTTGCTTCTCATCGCTTCAAGGGACTGGGAAGGGTCGTTTCCCTCGGGCTCTATGTCAATACCACGAAGAACGATAATCTGCAGGACGGTACCGACAGCCTGCGTTACTATAATCCCGACAGCACGATTGCAAAGGATTCTTTATTACACCAGCTGCTTGATAAGAAGAACAATACTTTCACCGGCAATGGCCAGTTGTCTTATATAGAGCCACTCGACTCTGCTAACAGTCTTGAATTCCGCTATTCGATCAATTACAACCATACTGATAACGGGCAGGAAACCCGTTGGGTCAATCCTGACGGTAAGATCGATTTTATTGACTCGCTCAGCAATCGTTACATTTACACGATGGTGCAACACCAGATAGAGTTGAACTTCCGCAGGGTAAAGAACAAATGGGATTACAACTTCGGTGTGCGCTTACAGCCGGCCAGTCTGACCAGCAGCATGGCGGGAGGGGCGAACAAAGCGGTGGTGAGCAGTAATAAGCTGGTGCCTGTTTTCCGTATTCAGTACAAGCTGCCTAAGCAGGCCATGATGAGCCTTTCTTACGCCGGCAATGTGATCTTTCCGACCTATCAGCAATTGCAACCGGTGCCTGATCTGACCAATGCACAGTTTCCCATTATCGGTAACCCTGATCTGCGTCCTTCATTTGCACATTCTCTATTCTTCAATTATCGTAATGCGGGAATGAATACTTTATTCATTCACCTGTCGGGTAACTATACGCAAGATAAGGTGGTGACGAATGTCTCTCTGGTGAAAGACAGTTTTAATACTGTTAAACAGGAAACCCGTTTCCTGAATACTGGTGGTGATTATAACTTCCGCTTCATCTACGGATGGTCTTACCGCCTCGCTGATGGGAAATACAACCTCTTCCTGGACGGAAACAGTTCTTACAACAATAATATCCTGTACATGGACAACGTCCGTAAAACGGGCCAGAACCTGATGATGACGCAATCTCTCAGGGCCAACATGCTGCGGGAATTAGCAGAGCTCACGGGTGGGGTGGCTTATACTTACAACCGGAACGTATACATACTGCAGCAGAATAATATCACCAATATCCATACCTGGAATTTCAACCTGAACGGCAAGGTGTATTTCCTGAAAACATTCAGCCTGGGAGCTGATATTAATAAACAGTTGAACAGTGGCTACAGCGGAGCGCTGTCAGCTAATCCGCTGATGATAAACGCTACTTTAGAGAAGATGCTCTTTAAAAGAAAGCTGACGGTCCGCCTGCAGGGATTCAACCTGCTGGATGAGACATCGAGATTGTCGCAGAGTATATCGGGCAATACCGTGACGGAGAATCAAAACAGATTGTTAGGACGGTACTTTATGGCCACTTTGCAGGTGGATATGAGGTTGTTGAAGGGGAAGTAGGAAGGCTTAAATTATCATTGTTTGGCAGTTATATTACTTTTTTTCTTTTATCTCCTGAAGAATAACATTAACCGTCGATGTAATTTCTGGTGGAATTTTTAAGTGGATATTTTCCTTGGTCTGCGTTAATATGAGACAGGCATAATAAATAGGCGCAAATAATTCACGTAATGTATTTGCCATTTCGGGAGAATGGAATATCTGATAGACAAGATTAAATTGGCCATGTAGCAATAGCTGTCGTAATAAATGCCGTGATTGGATAGGGTCATTCTTCACAAAAGCGTGTACTGTTTCGTGGAGATTTTCAAATTGCCCCGACGATATTTTGTTAATAATTGGTTGATGTTTTCCAGTTAGCAACTGCATTTTTTCGATGGCATAGAAATCCTCAAGGAAAATAGTCAGATATTTGGCCTTCCTTTTTTCCAATGGACCTCCCTGTGTGAAAATTAACCAGAGATTGAAGAACCGTTCTACCAATCTATATAAATGATTCTTATTTCCAGTCTCTACCTTTTCTACGATTCCTTTATCACTTAACTGCTTCAACTGTGCAGAGAGCGCATTATTATTCATTTTAGTCACTTCTGCCAGTTTTCCTGTACCCACGGCCTCCCAGACAAAGGCTAATTGAAGCACAATTTTTCTTTGGGAAGGGGGTAATGAATTTAATCTTTCCTGATATAATGGGGTAACATTGTCCATCACATGATGTAAGTATTCATACCCCGTATCCTGAGCATTAGTAAGCAGGATATTTACAAAAAATTGTAGCGTTCTTGGCAATCCGTCTGTAAGTAGACGGATTGTCTCCAGTTGCCCGGGGCGTGTTTCTACAAAAGCTCTAAGTTGTGGAATGTCAAACTGATCACTCCAGCTAAGCAATAGAGTTTTTACTTCCTTGGTTGTTAATGCTCGCAATTCCAGTACGCGAAAAAACTGGTAGAATGGTTTATTGTACTTGCAGAAATGTTCAGTCATTCTTGTGCTGCCCCCAATAATCCGAATATTATCATAATTAAGAAGATATTCTCTTAGTATGCTGGCTTCATCCTCAATATTTTCAAAGATACGATCTATATTATCCAATAGCAGGATGATTTTCTTTCCTGATTGAGTGATTTTTTGCTGCAAATGATCGAATAATTTCCTTGTGTAGATGTGTATATCGTCATTCCATTCAAATGGAGTTTGAGTTATTCCATGCTGCTCCAGTTCCCCAATGATCTCTTCCAAAAGGTCATATAACCTATAAATATTTGCCTGTTCCTCAGCAAGATTGATGGGGATATATTTGTCTTTTAGCGCTGGATTGGAGCCTATCTCAATCTGTATCCTTTTTAGTAGCGTTGATTTGCCACTGCCCCTACGTCCAATTAGCAAATAATGCTGAACAGATCCCTTCATGGGATTTCTCATAATGTCCTGGATAATAATATCATATTCGGACAGACGGATAAGAAAGTTCGCCTTGATGGTTTCCTCATCCGCGTTAGCCGATTGATAAAAGAGATGTCGTTGATAAATTGAATTGTTCATAATAAACGGGGTATTTTCTCAGCCAGAATCTTTTGAGGAAAGGGGAAATGAACTTATAAACATGTCTGGGGGATTCAATTAAATATCCGTCGTTTGTCAATTGATCTATAAAATCCATATAGTCATCCTGCCTTTTATAACTGTCATGGCAGGCAATGTCATAGATTTCCCGAATCGTTATTTGTTCCCTATGTGCCGCATGTTTTAATATTTCATTAACAAATTTAAAATTTACCGATTGGTAGTCTTTCAGTCGTTCCAACCAGTCTTCAAAATTCTTGTTTTTCTTAAGTACATTTTCAAACGCATTATCGATATCTGACGTAGATATTTCCGGTTTATTCTGCTGTCTGGCCAGATGATCAATCTCTTCCAACATCAGTTGGATGTAGTAAGGTAATGTATGTTCCACTACTTTTATTAAGTACGCTATGGCTGGTTCAGATAAACTTATAGTGGCGTCTTTAGTTAACTGTTGGATAAACTGTCTTGTTTCGTGATTAGTGAGTGCATCTGTTTGTATGGGATGGAGGTCGTTGATGAGTTTAGGTCTGTCAATGTTCCTGATTACAAATTCCAATCCTACTGATCCTGCGTAGACAATAGAGAAGTTCTTAAATTTTTTATAGCTACGGATCTCTCTGAGTGTATGTAGTATTGCTATTGCGTCTTCTTTCTGATCTGACTTGCTCATCCTGCTGATAACTTCTGCAAATTCATCCAGAAATAGAATTGTATGTACTTTTGTTTCTTCAAGAGAAAGAATAAGATTCTGTAACTCCAGTTCGTAGTTTAATTCTGAGGTTTTAAGTTTGAGGCCTGAAGTGGTAATCTCTTCGATAGCATACTTCTTAAAACATGATTGTAAATAGGACTTAACAGATTGAACACGGCTTCTGTTAAGGCATTGTATGACCAGCGTAAATAAACGTTGATAAAATTCACTTCTTGATGTAACCCCTTCGATATTTTGGTAAATGCATACATACTGATCAGTGCAGTTTTCCGCAAGATCCATCATAATGGATGTTTTACCCACCCTTCTGGGAGCCACAAAAAGTATGTGATTACCTTTTTTTATTTCGCGCCAGAATTCTTCGTTAATTCTCTCTCTTCTAAAATATCGTCCCGCAGTAGCTGCGTCTCCTGTGATGGTATTTGGGGATAACCAATTCATTGTCAAACGTGTTTCTTCAAATATATGCCAATAATTTTATTGGCAAAATTTCTGCCAATAAAATTATTGGCATATATAAATTTGAGGTAACTCATTTTACTTTGCCCACAACCTTCTCCTAAACACTACTTCCACATTTACCGGCCTGGCTGAAATATCCTTTGTTTTACTTATCCGTGTAACCGGCACCAGGGTGCGCAGCCCAAATTGCCATTTACCAGCCATATAGTCGAGTTCCACCACGCCATTGATATGAAGTCTTGACAAATCTTGTTTATCCGCCGCAGAGGCGGGAAAAATGCCATCTTTTACGATTCTCATGGTAGAGTCCATAACCGTCAGCCGCATAAGTGCCTTTTGCATGAAATTGGCCTGTATACCCGCACCTATCTGCCACCTGGAATGGACGCGGATCTGGTATTGCAAGGCTAGTCCCCAACCAAATTGCTTTAGTAAAGAGCTGGTGGTATCAAAGGGCGTCCATGTGGTGCCAACGTCCGTTTGTATATTGGATTTAGGAACAGCGCTGACTGAAGGTTGTACATCCAAAGACAACGCGCCTTTCCATAGCCTCCTTTCAATTCTCACAGTAGGGATCAGGCGCCGGTAGAATTGTTTTTTTCCGTTAGGTCCCAGGAAATAGAAACTGCTATCATAGAATGGTAGCGCTACATTCAATTGGGCATATAAAGCCCAGGGTTTTTCTGCATGCTGATCGCCTGAGCGACGTAATACAAGCGGATCTGCTTTATGTTGTAAGCTGGTTTTATACCCTGCAACAGGAGCGTGTATAAATGATAATTGCAGTGAGGGATGGTCTTCCATTTCCCTCACTGCGTGTTTGTCTGTATTGGTCTGAGCACTGGCTGACAACTGTTGTTTCTGTGCTACCAGTGGCTCAGCGACAGGCGTACGCGTTGTTCCCCCGTAATGTTTTCCGTCAGATGCAGATGGCTTTGACAGCTGTTTGTCTGTTGCATCCTGCCTGGCTAAATTCTTTGGTTCGGTAAGGGGATATTTGCCGGCAACAGGCTGTTTGAAAGGCCGTTTGCCGGTAGTCTGTTGCTTAGCGGTAGACTTTTTTTCGATAGGAGGAAGGTCGTTATTTGTAAGCTGCTTTAAAGGTTCCTCGCCTGTTGCCAATTGCTCTGCTGTTTGTTGGCTAGTAGTTTTTCCAGCTACAGGTTGTGGTTTGTTAGCAATGGATGATGACCGTAACGTAATGATTTTTCTACCTGTAGGTTGTAGTTTGCCAGCAGTTGATGATGACAGTAATGGCGTAGATGCGTTTGATCGCTGTGTTGCCGATGATTGTAATACGGGTTGTGTTTCGGATGGATGTAGACCGGCTGCCGCCTGGGAAGACGCAGTTACAGGAACATCATTGACTATCGTTGATGCACTCTTTATCGTTGGAGATATAGCGTGTTGAAAAGCAGTATCGTTCTCTTTTGATAGTCTCAGTGTCTGGCTGTCGGACGCCGGAGATACTGGTTGTATATAAGCCAGGCTGGTATCATGATTAGCATTATCCGCAGCAGCTAACCCCGTATTTTGTTTACGCATGTAATACCACAAGAGTACACCGGCTGCCGCTACAGCAGCTATCACAAATACGCCTTTTATCCACAGGTAGCGTACATGGGTATGGGCTGGCAAATTCCCATCCACAGGCAATTCGGCGTCCAGCTTTTGTCGCATGGACTGCCACGCCTGATCGGCAGGCGGTATAGGAATTGGTAATTCCTCTTTGTTGAAGTTTTTATTACCCGGATGTTGCTCAGCCATTTTAAGAATAATACTTTAATAATACCGGCTTTAATTTGTTTCTTGTCTCACTCAGGTGCCATTTTACGGTACCCTGACTCAATTGTAATCTTGCACATATCTCATTAATAGAAAATCCTTCGAGGTAGAATAGAATGCATATAGCTCTGGTAGCTGGCGGTAAGACATCCAGCAGTTTATAGATATCTCCCGACTCCATAGCAGAAAGTGGATTATCACTATGCGAAACATCGATGCCCTCTACACCTACATGTTCTGTCCATTTAGCGGTCTTTAGCTTGTCCAGCGCAGTATTACGCACTATTGTATATACCCAGTTGAAGAATTGTCCCTTGTCGTCCTTAAATAGTCCTATATTTTTAAAAACCTTTAGCATACCATCGTTCAGCACTTCCAGTGCGTCTGCCTGCTCCGGGAAGAATTTCCGGCATAACAGGAATAGCGCAGGATAAAACTTTTTATAAAGTTTCTCCTGACCTAAGCGGTCGTTCGCTACGCACTGTTTGATCAATTCCTGAATATCTTCCAAATGAAATTGTTCCGATAGGTATACAATAATTTATGCTCGTGCTATGCCTGCATTGCGAAGGTGGCTGTTAAAAATGACTTTTACCGGATAGCTCCCCTTATGAGCATCTCCGGTAAAAGTACAAATATAGCCTGCTCCGCTACAGTAGCAATTGTGGCCTTTGACTACTGTAACGATATTGAGCCTGATTAGTTACAGCCATCGCTCTAGCCCCGCTTACGAACTCTTACTGTATCGTGATGCGGGAAGGAATCATACGGTGGCCGGGGTGGATTCGGATAGGAAGGGAACGTATCGTGTGGTGGATACGTTGGATGTGACGGGAACGTGTCATGTGGCGGATGCGGGGTATAGGGAGGATAGGACGGAAAAGTATCGTGTGGTGGGTATGGGATATGCGGGAACGTATCATGTGGTGGATACGGTGTATGCGGGAAAGTATCATGAGGCGGATAAGGGAACGTATCATGAGGTGGGTATGGAATACTATCATGAGGAATGGTGTCATGAGGAATGGTGTCATGAGGGATAGAATCATGTGGAATGGTATCGTGAGGAATGCTATCCGTAGGAATGGAATCCTGCTCATATGCCAGGCCCTTTCCCTTCATTTTCTCCTGCAGCGACTCTTTGGTACAGGAACTTTGAATAAAAATAATAAACCCGGTAACGGCCAGGACTCCGATAAGTTTTTTCATAGAGTACTTGTTTTATAAAGATGAACGGTGGGGGAGTGGCAAAAGGTTGGGTGCGCTGAAAAAAAATCTTTGGGTTTTGTCTAAATATTTTATGCTCAATCGGTTAAGGGTATTAAGTGGACTGTTTTAAAACTATCTTAAACATAGTTGATTCGTAATGTATTATGATGCGGCACTTATTATAAGGTCAAAATAGTATAGTGAATGAAAAGTGCAGCAGAAATATGCCCCGGAATGCTAAGGCAACTTTTCCGGTTAAACACACGTATTAATTAATAGACAGCGGTTTAGATGTCTTGTGTCCTGTTTGGTCCCTCCAGTGAAGCGTAAAAAGTACGGTTCCTGCCCAAGTTTGTCTTCCTGGTACAGACATGCTATGTAGCATGCCTTATTCGTTCACCGTTAAATTGAAAGAAATGATAGTGTTGTTTGAAAGATGCCCGGTGATAAATGCTGTAACCGCAGGGTCACGTAAAGACAGATCTATCCGGACATCAGTGCGAAATTCTTTTATTTGGCCCCTTGCCAGCTTAATAGTCTTGTTTGTGTTAAACATAGGTTGTAGTAAAGACAACGGTTATAATAATAACAATAATCCTCCTCCCGTTACCAAGAATTACAACCAGGTGGCCCTTGTAACAGATGTTGGTAGTGGTCCTTATAGTTCTGGCCAGGTAGATGCCAATCTTATAAATCCCTGGGGTATCGCTGTTAATCCCGCAGGCGCCATCTGGGTAACGAACAATGGTACCGGCCTCAGTACTGTCTACGATAAAAGTGGCGCCATCTTGCAGTCGCCCGTTAGTATCGGAGCTCCCGGAAGCTCCACCGGTGGTAGACCTACGGGTATCGTTTATAATGGAACAAGCGATTTTATGGTAGGAGGGGCACCAGCTAAATTTATCTTTAATACAGAAGATGGTCTTATTCTTGCCTGGGCCGCTGGTGCGGTAGCAACTACTGTCGCCGACAGATCGGCCGCTCATGCGGTTTATAAAGGATTGGAATTGGCTAAAGATGGTGCAGCTAATTTCCTGTATGCCGCTAATTTTTATGCAGGAACTATTGATGTATTTGACAAGGATTTCAACATGGTCACCGGCAAACCATTTGTAGATCCGACTATGCCTGCTGGTTATGCGCCGTTCAATATCAGGAGTATAGGAGGTAATCTATATGTGACATATGCAAAACAGGATGCAGTGAAAGAGGATGATGTAAAAGGGGAGGGGAATGGGTATGTGAGCATCTTCAAACCCGATGGATCTTTTGTGAAAAGATTTGCATCACAGGGTGCGTTGAATGCCCCTTGGGGTATTGTGGCTGCTGCCGACGGATTCTGGGAAGTAAATAATACGATTATTATCGGGAACTTTGGAGATGGGAAGATTAATGTGTATGATCAGGATGGAGCGTTTTTAGGTCAATTGAAGAAAGGGGATAATCCGATTGTAATTGATGGGTTATGGGCGCTGGAGAATATACCATCTACTCCATCGACGCAGTTGTTTTATGTAGCGGGTCCGGGTAATGAGACGCATGGGGTGTTTGGGTATGTGATGAGGGCGTATTAGCACTGCATTGCTCAATAACGTTATTCGGGAAACTATTAAAGCAAAGAAACGGGCGGGGTTTTACTCAGGACTGATTTATTCTAGTATGCTCTAATCCAGAGTTGTTGGAATTCTTGAAATAACCCGTTGCAAAAAAGTATACATGTGTTGCCACTTTTAATTGAGTAAGAACCGCAATAAGAATTTCATTTGTTTTAAATGAAAAAACTATTGAAAGAAGGAGGCTATTTCGTTTAGAAGCGGCTTCCTTTTTATTCTCACCCAATTGCAAAATAGATATGCTACCCGCCCAATTTGACCTATGAAATTAGAAAAAGTTTTTCTGTTGCCTAAATCGTATAAAAAGAAATGTACCTATGTTGTCACTTTTTAATTGCGTAAAACCCGCAATCCCATTTTCCCTAGTTTTAACTCAAAAAACTATGGCAAGAACTAAAAATCCATTATTAACCGGCGTAAAACTGGGCCACGGTAAAATAGCTCCGGGCTTTGTGCTGAAAACCCGTAAAGGGAAGGTATTTATCAGCAAATGTCCCGACATGAGTAATGTCGTCCCTTCGAAGTTGCAGTTAAAATCTAACAGTAATTTTACCACTGCAATAGAATATGCAAGAAGCATTATCAATGATCCGGTAAAGAAAGCTGCCTATAAAATCCGGCGTGGAATGAGCGTATATCATTCTGCAGTTAAAGACTATCTTGAAAGTCATTAGACGTATTCGACAGATCGACCGGGATGCTGATAACTTCTTTATGAAGAAAGCCGCTTCATTGGAAGCGGCTTTCCTTTTTTACTCCTACCCAATTTCAAAGTGGATTAGATCTTCATCCACTGCTTCTTGTTCTTAGAGACCAGTTTCCAATTTGGCGGATTGTGGAACCGCCTGGCGTGAAGGTCAAGGGTTCCATCGTCGAAGTAATAGTAGTGTTTCCAACGGATATCTGAGCATCGGCTCCAGAATGTTCCGTGATAAGGACAGATCCAACAGCGACCGTACAAACGCTTATGAGCCCATTTGTAGGTTTTGTTATCAGTCGTCTCCTTCAATACTTTTTTGTATTTCACTTGTAAGCACTTTGGTGTTACAAGGCATCAAACTCTTTTTTCATATTGCGAATATACAGTATGTCAGATGCTGGTTGAAATTTTTGTCATGTATACGAGTGATCTGCGGTCGATCACTGCGCTTGTGCGTTTGCTGACAAGGAACATGAAATGAAATTGTCTCACGTAAATGGTACATCTGGCATTAAAACCCGTTGGAGATTCGCTTGAGATATAGTTGAGATTCGCTTATCCTCCCTTAAAAAGGGAGGATTAAGGGAGGATAAGCGAATCTCAACTATATGTCTACTGGAATTCCACCCAAATTATAACAATAATAATTTGAAAAATTTAAATCTCATTTTGATCTCTAAATATCTATTTTTCAGTAAATTACATGATTATTGTTCAATCCCACAACTGTTATTTTTATAATATTAAAGTTTTGAATTATGAAGACCATTTTGGCTAATCCCGCAACAAGCAATTCCCAGTTCCGTAACCCAATTACTGGTCAGTCTAACCTATTGCTACTACTATCCCTACTACTATATTCCCTACGTAGCTTTCACAGCTCCCTCCCTCTCTGTCCTAAACCCAAATTGTTCACGATTCCTGATATTAATGAAAGAAGGTATTCTGATCTATACAAAAAACGGTATTCACGAAGTGGTCTTTTATGAGGAGATCATCTATATCACAGTACAGAAGCATTATATCCTTTTAAAACTTACAGACGGTCGTTCCCTACCTGCTAAATACAGCCTGAAGCAAATCGAGAAGCAACTTCCCCCCAATATTTTCTTCCGTACCCACAGAAATTATATTGTTTCCCTGAGATACATCAAAAGTGTCGGAGTGGACACGATCATCGTAACGGGGGGTGAAGAGATTTTGCTTACACAAGAAATAAGAAAGTCTTTTTTTAACCGTTTTACAGTGATTGGAAGTGTGGAAAATGAGGGGTCTCATGACGGGATTTCGCCTCCTCGTGATCGAATTTCGCCTCCTCGTGCACTTTCTCCAAAACCGCGTCAAAATCCTTCCTAACATTGTGTCATCAATCACAGCAAAAGGGGCTGCACCCGCAACAGGAGAGAGGTGCCTCCTGTTACACCCGACGGTTGTGATTGTAGTAAACCTTTTTTTAATCTTAAAATTTAGAAAGTTATGGCACACATAAAACAAAATAAAATGATGGAAGGAACGTCCGGTACTATTGGAAACGTAACCTTCAGTGTAAGAAAAAATAAGACAGTTTCCGGTCCCAGACGTGGTCCTAACACAAAACCACCGACCGAGGAGCAATTGGCGGTACAGCTGAATTTCGAACGTTATTCAGCATATGCCCAGAAGGCAATCGGTAATCCAGCCACGAAGGCAATGTACGCGGCAGCCGCAAAACCTGGACAAACTGCTTTTAATGCTGCCTTCCAGGATGCAGTCAGACCGCCGCGTATTTTGGATATTGATACAAGGAAGTACAAGGGCGTCGCAGGAAATGAGATCTCATTCCGGGTGAAGGATGTCGTCCGTGTCGAATCTGTAAATGTAACAATCCTGTCTGCGGCAGGAGCGGAGCTGGAGCAGGGAGACGCAGTTCCGGATATCGGCAACTACTGGAAGTATACAACCAGTGCAGCAAATGCTGCCTTACCGGGTACACGTATCCTGATTACGGCAACAGACCTGCCAGGTAATGTTACCGAAGTAGAAGAAGTGATCTGACGATCATTTAAACAAAAAGCGTCCCGGCTTAACAACCGGGACGCTTTCTATAATCCCCAAAAAAGGTAAAGAACATACAAACAGTCATTTCCGTTCTATTTTCCGCAACTGGATTAAAATAGCATTGCATTAAAAACGACTAATGCGAACGGCTATCACTATTATTTTGCTCTTTACTTTTTCATCAAAATTAACCGCACAGACCACCTACCCCCGTATTGCCGGCTACGTAGGAATATTACATCCTATTGTACATTTCGGTGACGGTGGCGCACATTGGAATTTCGACGGCGCCTATGTCGGCGGATTACCCACAGGTATTAACATCTGGAAAAGCCAGAAGATTGGATTCTCCTGTGAGTTCGTTCCCTTCATCCGGGCTGCGAATGGAACCAGTAAAATGAACAACTTCCTCTTCCATCCCGGAGTACTCGTTTCCCTCGGCCATGGATTCACCTTCGCAGGCCGTGCTGCGTTTGAAACGTCAGGTAGATATGGAGTAACACCTGTACTGAATAAAGTGATCAAAAAGAACAAGGACTGTAGTTATTTCGTGGCAATACCCGTGCCCGCCCGTTTCGGCAATGACCATCCTTCTACAATAGGTATCGGTTTCCAGTTCGGAATCGCATTTTAGCATAACAGCCCACTCATTAAAAAAACAGTAATAAAGAAAAATCTCCAATTATTTTGATAACTGATTTTTTAAACTAATTTTGTCTACATAATTAGTAGACTAAAGCCCGTTTGTATCCCACCAACACAAAACGGCTATTACCTATCAATACTTTAGCAACCTTCCATTCCCTCGGCAGCAGCTGCCGATGAGTATTTCCATTACCAAAATTGTTCGATGTGAAAAAAAGTTTACACGTCCTTATCATGCTATGCTTACTGGGGGGGCCCTTATTCATTCATGCACAAACGGTAGCACCTCCCGACACCACCATTGCCTCTTCTATGAACCGTGCGCTGAGCGAAGTGATCGTTGTGGGTTACGGCGCGCAAAGTAAAAAAGCGGTCGTTGGGGCCGTGACCAGTATTAAGGCGGCAGGTATCAAAGACCGGCCGGTAGCCAGTTTTGATCAGCAGTTAGAAGGCCGCGCGCCAGGTGTGCAGGTCAGCGCCAATACAGGCGTTCCGGGAGACGGGATCTTTTTTCGTATCCGTGGAACAACTTCTATTAATGCGGGAAACGATCCTTTATATGTTGTAGATGGTGTATTCATCAACAACCAGTCATTACAGAAAGTAACAACACAGGGACAGGCAAATAATCCGCTGGCGGATATTAATCCGGCGGACATCGAGTCTATCTCCATTCTCAAAGACGCTACAGCTACTGCCATCTATGGCGCACGCGCTGCCAACGGCGTTGTACTCATCACCACTAAAAGAGGTACTTACAACAGTCGCCCGAAAGTGGCATTCAATACTTATGCAGGTGTAGCATGGGCGCCTGAATTGTGGGAACTGGTAACAGGGCCTGAACATGCAACCATTATCAATGAAGCCTGGGGCAATGATGGTAAACCCGTTTCCACCAGACCTTTCCGGCCAAAGTCGGAAGGCGGCCGCGGCCTGCCGGAAGAGCAGCCTACATATGATCGGCTGCATGATATCTTTCGTACAGGAGCTATACAGAACTATGACCTTTCGCTGTCGGGCGGTAACGAGAAAACAAGATATTATCTGAGCGGTGGCTTTAACAAACAACTGGCTAATATCAAAACGAACGACTACCAACGTGCCAGTCTGAAAGTAAACCTCGATCAGCAGATCAATGACAGGGTACGCGTAGGTACCAGCAACTCTTTATCACGTTCCCGCCGTACCAATGCACGTGTAGGCGACGGTCCGCAGGGAGGCATTTTACAGGCAGCCCTGCATACACCAACGTATCTGCCGAAATTCAATGATGACGGCACCTATGCTAAATGGGCCGGTTTTGATAACCTGGATGTACTTATCAAATATACAGATATGCATTCCACCAGCACCCGCTATATCGGCAACTTATACGCAGAAGCTGACATCCTGCGTAAGCTGAAGTTTCGTACCAGCTGGAGCCTGGACTATAACGACTATGACGAGTACGAATACTGGAACAGTTATACGAACAGGGGAAGTGCCAGTAAAGGCCTGGCTACTTCCAGCGTCAGTAAGAATATTGTTTGGGTGAATGAACAGACATTGTCTTATCGCACCAGCCCGGGACAACGGCACACACTGGGAATACTTGTAGGGAACTCAGTCCAGGGCAATATTGCGCAGCAAACATTTGCACAGGGTACCAACTTCCCCAGCGACGCTTTTAAACAGATCGCTTCCGCCGCTACTACTACCGCCTCCTCTAATCGTGCAGAGAACAGACAGGTATCTTTCTTCTCCCGTGTGGAATATAACTACGAAGGGAAATACCTGGCGGAAGTGAATTTCCGGGCAGACGCTTCCTCTAAATTCGGCGCAGACAATCAATGGGGCTATTTCCCGTCTCTTGGCGTGGCATGGCGTGCGAAGGAAGAGCGCTTCCTGCAGGCGGTAGATGCGATCAGCGATCTGAAAATAAGGGCGAACTATGGTCTGACAGGCAATCAGAACGGTATAGGCAATTTTGCGTCCCGTGGCCTCTGGGGTGGTGGCTCCAATTACCTGGACAATCCGGGTACTGTTCCGCAGCAACTGGCTAACCCGGAGCTGGGCTGGGAAACTACCCGGCAATGGAACTTCGGCCTCGACCTCGGATTGATCGACGATCGTATCAGCATAGAATTTAACTGGTATGATAAATATACTTCTGACCTGTTACTGAACCTGCCATTGCCTGTCAGCAGCGGCTTCCGTACCATTGCCAGCAATTCCGGCGAGATCAGTAACAAAGGTTTTGAGCTGGGTATCAACACCACAAACATCCGCAGTAAGAATTTTATATGGCAGACAGGGTTCAATATTTCCCGTAACATTAACAGGATTGAAAAACTGAATATCCCGATAGATGCGTCGTATAGCGTGGAAAGGATGGCGCAGGGATATCCCATGCATTCCTTCTTTGTATATCGCCAGTTATACGTCGATGCAAAAACCGGAGATGCGGTGTATGAAGATGTGAATAAAGATGGTAAACTTACAGCAGCTGATCGGCAGATGACAGGACAGGCAACGCCGAAATTTTTTGGAGGGTTGAATAACAATGTAAGCTATAAAGGATTTGATCTCGCGCTGTTCTTCAACTTCCAATGGGGTAATAAAGTATACAACAGCAACCGTTTCTTCCATGAATCCGGCGGTACACGCGATGACCGCAGGGCTATCAACAAAAATCAGCTGAACCGCTGGCAGAAACCAGGTGATGTGACCGATGTACCAAGGATCACTACTATCGGTAATAACTATACTCTCAATCCTATCAGCCGCTTCCTGGAAGACGGTTCCTTCCTGCGATTAAGTTCACTTACACTCGGATATACAATACCTGCACTGCTGGCTAACCGTATCCATGCCAGTAATATCCGTTTTTACCTGAGCGGTACAAATCTCTGGTTGCTGAAAAAATACAAAGGACCAGATCCCGAAGTGAATGTTACTTCCGATCCCAATGTACAGGGCTATGATCTCGGAACACCGCCACAACCGCGTACCGTGCAATTTGGCCTGAACCTCACACTTTAAAATGATGAACATGAGATTAAGTATATATCTTTTAGCCGGTATCTCCCTGCTGAGTACCTCCTGCAAAAAGTTCCTCGATGTGCAGCCCGAGCAGCAGGTGGACGATGCAGCGGCTATTACCAACCTGGCAAGCGCAGAAACTGCAGTAAATGGTCTTTATAACCTCTTGGGGAATGATAGTTATTACGGCTCCAATTTTCAGGCATTATCTTACCTGTCGGGTGGGGATATCCAGTGGACAGGTTCGCAATCCGCGCCGGCACAGATAGCCAACCGTCAGATAACGGCCGATAATGGCAACGTGGCCTCTTCCTGGGCAGCGATTTACCGGACGATCCTTTCTGCGAACTACATTATTGATGTTATTCCAAAACTCTCTGATCCGCTGTTTACACAGGTAAAGAAAGATCAGCTGACAGGAGAGGCGTATTTTATCAGGGCATTATCTTATTTCGATCTGGCCAGGGGCTGGGGAGGCGTACAGCTCATACTGACACCTACGCGTCTGCCGGGCGATCATGCCGGCATTAAAAGAAGCAGCCTGGATGAGACATATCAGCAGGTGCTCAGTGACCTGAATAAAGCGGCAGCGCTGCTGCCATTGACCACCAACAGGAACAGGGC
Source organism: Chitinophaga filiformis (assembly GCF_021646545.1). Classification (GTDB taxonomy): domain Bacteria; phylum Bacteroidota; class Bacteroidia; order Chitinophagales; family Chitinophagaceae; genus Chitinophaga; species Chitinophaga filiformis_A. The sequence continues at coordinate 180,151 of NZ_JAKIRP010000002.1, forward strand.
TACCCGTAAAACAGCATGGGCGCTGAAAGCCCGGTATTTCCTTTATCAGCAGCAATGGGATTCTGCCGATGTGTATGCCACCAGGGTTATTGACGATGCAGCTAATTACCGGCTGTTAAAACCTTATAATGCCTTCTTTGCGAACAATGCGGTAGCGACCGCAGAATCGGTGCTGGAGATTGGTTATAGCGTATCTTTCAAAAACGGGCATTATAACTGGTGGCTGCCACCTGCTCTGGGCGGCAGAAGAGAGTGGGCGCCCAATGCGCAGCTGGTGGCGCTGCTGAATGACCCCGCCGTGGGTGGTAACAGAAGTGCCCTGATAGGCCAGACCGCTCCCCCGGGAAATCTCTGGTATGGTAAACTGTACTATCGCACGCCCACCGGTACCGATCCTGCCTACCTGATAAGGATAGCAGAACTGTACCTGATACGGGCAGAAGCACGGGCGAAAAACGGGCAGCTGACAGAAGCCCTGCTGGACCTGAATGCCATCCGCGACCGTGCCGGTATTGCTCCCGGTACAGCCGATACAAAAGAGGCGATCATGCTGGCGATAGAGCATGAAAGAAGGCTGGAATTTGCTTTCGAAGGCGACCGTTGGTTTGACCTGGTGCGTACAGGTAGGGTAGCGGCAGTATTGGGTGTAACTGACAAAAACCGTTATGTGTTCCCGATACCGGCAGATGAACTGCTGGCGGATGAAGATCTGGACCCTAATCCTGGCTATTAGGAACCATATATGCAATGATAACATGAGTGATGGCCCCAAGAGACTATCAACAGAAAAAACACGATTATAAACCCCTTAAATACGATCCGATGAAACGGCTGATCATGCCTTTTTTCTCCGCCGGCTGCCTGTTCTTAGCTGCCGGCGCTGCCGCACAGCAAAAAACAGCTGCTACTGCACAATCATCCAACGTAGCCAGTGCCGGCGTAACACAATCCTCGAATACGGTGCAGGCTGACGCCGTTATTGGCCCTCAGAAAGGAGCCCTGATCATCGTTGGCGGCGGCAAAGTGGGGCCGGAAATATGGGCACGCTTTATTGAGCTGGCCGGCGGACCTAATGCCAATATTGTAGTGATCCCTACTGCTGGTGAAGACTCAGCGCTTGCCACCGGCAAATCATTTGAAAAGGAACTGCTGCAGGACCTCGGTGTAGCCCAGGTAACAGTGCTGCACACACGCGACCTGAAAGTAGCCAACACGGAAAGTTTTGTAGCGCCATTAAAAAAAGCGACGGGCATCTGGTTTCCCGGCGGCCGTCAGTGGAAGATTGCAGACGCTTACCTGCATACACTGGCAGAGAAGGAGATCAAAGCCGTACTCACCCGCGGAGGAGTAATAGGCGGTACTTCTGCGGGAGCTACCATCCAGGGTTCATTCCTGCTGAGAGGCGATACTAAAGGGAACGGCATCCTGGAAGGCGATCATGTACAGGGGCTTGATCTGATACATCATACAGCTATCGACCAGCACATCCTTCGTCGTAACCGGCAGTTTGACCTGGTAGGTGTTATAAAGGCGCATCCCGACCTGCTAGGTATCGGTATTGATGAAAGTACGGCTATCGTGGTGCAGAAAGATACATTTGAAGTGGTCGGAAACTCCTATGTGGCTATTTACGACATAGCCCACATCAACGAAAAACAGAAAAGTCCTACAGGCGAATACAGCACCGATGGGCCTTTTTATTTCCTGGGCAGGGGACAGCGATTCGATCTCCAGCAACGGAAAGTGATCACTACTGCTAACCGTTCTGCGGCCGTCAATGCCCCCAGGCTGAGCAACGATCATTAGATTCCCTGTTGCGCTACAGATAAATAAAAAAGCCGTTCCTGAAAAATATCTGGAACGGTTTTTTTTTGTTAAAATATAGCAATAATATTACGTCATCCTAACCCGGCAAGCATCCACAAAAAACTAGACTATGAAACTCTGCGTAGCACAGGCAAAAGCGGTAAAAGGCGACATCCGGAGCAATATAGACAACCACAAAAAGATCATTGATCTGGCTATTTCCCACGGTGCAGACACTATCATCTTCCCGGAATTGTCCATAACAGGTTATGAGCCTACACTGGCCAAAGATCTGGCAATCTGTATCGATGATGAAAGCCTGAACGATTTCCAACACATCAGCGATGCCAGGCAGGTAACCATCGGGATCGGCGCTCCTCTGAAAGCGGATACAGGTATCACGATAAGTATGGTGTTGTTTCAGCCAGATAAAGACAGGCATGTCTATGCGAAGAAGTACCTGCATGCAGATGAAGATCCTTACTTCGTTAGCGGACAAAGTACCATTAGCCTGTTAGGAGAAGAAAGCGATGTGGCTTTAGCTATCTGTTATGAGCTCTCGGTGCCGGCACATGTAGAAGACGCGTATAAAAGCGGAGCAGCAGTGTATTTAGTTAGTGCGGTGAAATCGACAGGAGGGATTGATAAAGCTATCGCGAGATTATCAGAAATAGGAGAGCAGTATGAGATGACGGTATTGTTGTCGAATGCAATAGGAGAGTCCGATGGATTTGAATGTGCCGGTAAGTCAGGTATATGGGATAATACTGGTACGCTTATCGAACAGTTAGATGCCAGCAGCGAAGGTATTCTGGTGTTTGATACGAAGACGCGTAGTGTCGTTGCAGCTACTTTGTAATAAACATAAGTGTACCAGGAATTGTAAAGACGTGCTCTGTTATTCGGAAATGAGCATAAAGAATACTTTGAACTGACATATGCAGTTACCCGGAAATAAGCGTAAAGAACACTTAAATTAACATACGCAGCGTTATTGCAGTCACCCTGTAAGAACAAAACCCAATGTCATCAAAACAAAAAGAGCGCCCCTGAACACAGAGACGCCCTTACTTGCTATAATGAAATGGATGATGATCTTATTTCTTTTCCAGCAGTTTGAAGAACTGGTCAAGCTGCGGCAGTATCACGATACGTGTACGGCGGTTAGCAGCCCTTCCTTCAGGAGTATCGTTGGTAGCAACAGGAAGATATTCACCTCTACCCGCGGCGGTGATATGGGCAGGAGGAATACCATAGTCATTCTGTAACACCCTTGTCACGGCGGTAGCTCTCTTCACACTCAGATCCCAGTTGTCAAGTAATACACCTCTCTTGAATGGATTGGTATCTGTGTGACCTTCCACCATAAACTCAATATCGGGCTGATTCAGTAATACTTTCGCTACTTTTCCGAGTACTTCTTTCGCCCTTGCAGTGATATCGTAACTACCGCTTTCAAACAGCAGTTTGTCGGATATATCGATATACACTACACCTTTTTCTACTTTGATGTTAATGTCTTTATCATCCAGGTTGCCAATAGCGCCTTTCAGGTTCATTACAAGTGCCATGTTCAGAGAGTCTTTACGCGCAATGGCGGATTGCAGGTCCTGTATATAAGCATCTTTAGCGCCTATATTATCGAGTGATTTTTTGATGCTTTCTGCCTGTGAATTGCTGATAACAGACAGATCTTTCAGCTGGTTCAGTAACGTGTTATTATTCTGTTTTAAGCCTTCTAATCTTTCTTCATTCAGGTTTCTGCTACGCTCAAACGCAGAAGCAGTATCGCGCAGGCTACGCTGGCAATCATCCAGTTTGCTTTGCAGGCTTGCATATTTGCCAGCCAGATCGGCATATTTGGCTTCAGAAGCCTTGAACTTTTTCGTACTGACGCAGGAGAATAATAAGACAGGACATGATAATGCTAATAAGAATATGACTCTTCGTTTCATACAAATTGTATTTGTTTTTAATGACTCTAACTGTTGTTCCTTGTAACCCGCATAAATCCAACACCATGCCACATTTTGATACGTACTCATGCTTATTCCTGTTAAATTGTTAAAATGTATCAACTAATGAGAAATTCGCAATTCGTTATATTGTATTACCATACAGGGAATGCATAGGATGATTGTTATATTTTAGTAGCAGTAGAAATAGATTATCCACGAACATCAGGTTCTCAAAATCCAAAATCGCATCAAAGTTCACTATGAAGAAGACATTCTGTTTACGTCTCTTACTGGGCATCCAACTATTAATGCCTGTCATGTTACAAGCGCAGGTGAAATCTGCCGCTACGCCGCTCGCTACCTTGCAACAGCAATTCGTTGATCTGCGTTTCGGTATGTTTATCCATTTTAACATCCCTACTTTCGCTAACCAGGATTGGCCTGATCCCGAAGCGCCGGTATCACTTTTCAATCCGACAAAACTGGACTGTACCCAGTGGGCCGCTACCGCCAAAGCAGCCAATATGAGCTACGGCTGTCTTACTACCAAACATCACAGCGGTTTCTGTATCTGGGATACAAAGACCACTGACTATAACGTGATGAACAGTCCTTATAAAAAAGATGTGGTAAGAGAATACGTAAACGCCTTCCGCGCCAAAGGGCTGAAGGTAATGTTGTACTACTCTATACTGGATACGCATCATAAACTGCGTCCACACGATATTACACGTAAGCATGTGGAGATGGTGAAAGCACAGCTTACAGAACTGCTGACCAACTATGGAGATATCACTGCGCTGATCATCGACGGATGGGATGCACCGTGGTCCAGGATCTCTTATGATGAAATCCCTTTTGAAGAGATTTACCGCCTCATTAAGAGCCTGCAGCCTAATTGCCTGGTGATGGACCTCAACGCGGCAAAATATCCGACAGAGGCTTTATTTTATACGGATATCAAGTCTTACGAACAGGGAGCAGGACAGCATATCTCCAAAGAGGCGAACAGATTGCCTGCGTTATCCTGTCTGCCGATCAACAGCGCCTGGTTCTGGAAATCAAATTTCCCTACCACACCTGTGAAAGATCCGGTGAAACTCGTGGACGATATCCTGGTACCGCTGAATAAAGCCTGGTGTAACTTTATCCTTAACGTAGCGCCTAACCGTGAGGGACTGATCGATCCTAACGCTGTGAAGGCACTGGAAGAAGTGGGTAAACGCTGGAAGAATACAGGTGCTATGCCTGCGCTGCCACCTGCTATTGCGCCAATTATCTCTTCTAATATCGCTAAGTTCCAGCGCAGTAATTCCAGCTGGAGTGACGACATGAACATCATGGACTTCGCGAACGACGACCGTTTTACCAGCAGCTGGCAGTCTAACGCTACGGTGAAACAACCATGGTATGAAATAGATTTTGATAAAGCACAGCGCTTTAATATGATCAGTATTGTGGAAGATGGCAGCAATATCAAAAAATACCATCTTGAATATGAAGATAACGGTACCTGGAAACCTTTAGCCAAAGGTGAAGCAGAAGGCCGCGTAAAAATACACCGCTTCGACAGCGTATGGGGTGGACGTGTGCGTATCGTGATCGACGAGTTCAGTGCGCCTCCTGCTATTGCAGAATTTGGGGTGTATAACGAAAGAAGATAGTGGTGTAGAATAGTATAAAGAGGTTATATCGTTTAGTAAAAATGCCTCCAAAGGTCAAGCACTTTTGGAGGCATTTTCATTTAAATGCTATAACCTTTTGTATTCGGCCAACCTTATGAAGACGGCTTTTGTTTAAGACACATCAGGACTTTCATTCGTTTTGGGGGTCCTTTCTTTTCGTCCAGGAATGGTATAATCTCCCTGATCCCACTCCTTTATTAAAAATTCCGGCTACCCGAGAATACAGGCTCAACTATTGTAACGTAGCAGAATGCCTCTGCAACGCTTTTTCAAATAAAATATTTTGTTAATGTTGAAAAAACACTAATATTTACACCAAATTTCGTATCCGGGAAAGTTTGTCAGCACGAAATACCTGTTGTTTACTGTTGTAATTGATCGTTGTTAACTGACCTCTCACCGTCAAACCTATACCTATTATTATCGGCCCTATGGTAAAACCTTACCTGAGAAACTGCTGTTACCGTTTCATTAGCCTCCTGACGCTATTTATTATTAGTCAAACTGTTACCGTGCATGCGGAGGACAGCGATCATGTTAAGGCCCCTTTACCGGCCGCCACTGTCCTGGCCACCAGTATGATGGAAAGCCGCAGTTTTCCGGATATTGACAAGCAGCTGGTGGCGGAAGCCCTGATAGCACCCGAAACCGGTCTGTTTACCGATGCCGGCTTGCAGCGTATGTTTGATGTGGACAGCAATACCCACGCATTTCGTGACATCGCCAGGGCTGAATTTGAGAAAATAGAGAAGAGTAACCGTTATACATCCTCAATCTCGCCAGACGACTTAAATGAGCTGCCTATGGGGCTTTTTAAGACCGTTGGCAATACTACCGTGACCATCGCGGTCAGCAACGCTATTTTCCATCCTACCTATGCCGAGCTTACCGTATATGCCAAAGTGCAGATACCACAGGAGCCGCGTGAGATCTTTTTTGGTCTGAAAGGCCTTAAACTATCGTACAAAGGCGGCATATTAGGCGATGCCAAACTGGTATTGCTGGGTGATGTGCCTATACGCCTGGGTGGTGGCACCGCAGCCCTGGTACTGAAGGGTGGTATGGATATGCAGACTGGTCAGGGGCTCGACCTGACTTATGTAACCATAGATTGTAACGGCTTTAAGGAACTGGGGCTTAGCGCCGATCTGGCGTTCCCACGCAGCATGCTGGTACCCTTAAATTCGAACGGCGAACGGACTACAGACAGCTCGCAGGTAAAGGCATCATTCAATACCGTGGTGCGCGACTGGAACGACATACTCGTGAGTGTAGACCTGCCTGCATTTGAAATAACACCCCTCAAAGGCGTTGGGTTCCGTATAGGCAAAGCTGTATATGATGGCAGTGACCTGCGTAACTCGCCCGACGTTGTATATCCCGCAAATTATCAGCGCTACCTACCCGCAGATGATCCAAACTTATGGCGGGGAGTATATGTATCGAGCCTGGAAATAACCTTGCCGAAACAATTTGAACGGGCTAATCAGGCCGGCAAACGTGTTTCGTTTGGCGGCAAGAGCATGCTCATTGACAATAACGGTATCTCCGGCAACTTCTTTGGCAATAATATATTGAACGATGGCAGCGCTGCCGGCTGGCATTTTACCGTGGACCGTCTGGAGATAGACGTAGAGGCCAACCACCTTACGGGCGCAGCGTTTAATGGCATGTTGGGCCTGCCGATGGCTAAGGTGCCACTGGGTTATTCTGCCGTCATTACCGCAGATAATGAATATATCCTGAAACTGAACACCATTGATACACTGGACTTTAGTGTATGGCGTGCAAAAGCCCAGTTGAACCCAAACTCATGGGTACAATTAAAATTGTCTAAGGGACACTTTGAGCCGGAAGCGATGCTAAATGGTAGCCTGATCCTGTCCTCGTCCCTGAAGGCGGGCGATAACGGCAAGCCTGTCGCTAAATTTAAAGGCATTGTGTTCCAGAACCTGCACCTGCAGACGAAAGCCCCTTATCTCACTGCCGATTACTTTGGATATAAGGATGAGAATACCGTTTGCAATTTCCCGGTGGCCATTAAAGAAATCTCCCTGGAAACCAAGGACAGTACTACGGCCAATCTCAATATTGAGCTCCGCTTTAACCTGATGGAAGGGAAATTTGGCGGTGATACCCGGCTGGCCCTGGTAGGGAAATTTGATAACAATAAAGGGTTACAGACCTGGAAATTTGAGAAAGTAAAGCTGGACTCTATTTCGCTGCGTGCGGAGCTGAGCGAGGCAATGTCGATATCCGGCCTGCTGAAAATATATGACGATGACGCTGTGTATGGAGATGCGATCAGTGGAGAGGTGAATGCCAGTTTCATGAAGGGGAAAATAAAGGTAAGGACCCGCGCTATGTTTGGTGCTAAGACATTCCGCTATTGGTACGTAGATGGCAAAGCTGAATTTAAGCCGGGCATTGCAATAGCCCCGCCCATGAAAATCTCTGGCTTCGGCGGCGGCGCCTATTACCGGATGAAAAAAGAAGGCATAGATACCATTGCTTCTCCGACGGGCGTAAAATATCTGCCGGATTCCACCGCAGGACTGGGCCTCAAGGCCGCTGTCTTGTTCGATATGGTGGAAGACAAGGTAGTACACGGCGAAGTATCGTTTGAAGTAGCGTTTAACCGTAGCGGTGGTATCAACTTCATGGGCCTCTATGGTTATGCGAAAATACTGGCCACAGTGCCTTTGGGCAATATCTCAAAGAAAGTGACTGAACAATTTGCCAAATTCCAGGCACAGGAGCAGAAAGCCATTGCCAAACTGGGCTCCGCAGGGCAGAAACTGGAAGAATTGAAAGTCTCCGATCCCTCCAGCGCAGCCGCCCTTTTGTCGGGCGATGAAAATCTATCCGCTGAAGTGGGTGTCACTGCCTATGTGGGTATACAATATGATTTCACGACATCTACGCTGCACGGCAACTTCGATATGTATATGAACGTGGCAAACGGTATGATGACGGGCAACGCCAGTGGCAACCGCGCCGGCTGGGCCGTGATCCATATTTCGCCGAGCGAGTGGTACCTGCATATGGGTACGCCTACCAACCGGTTAGGTACCAAGTTGTCGATAGGTGGTCTCAATATTAAATCCGGCGCTTACCTGATGGTGGGCGATAAGATACCCGGTTCTCCGCCACCGCCGCAGGAGGTAGCAGATATCCTGGGCGTGGATATAGAGGAACTCGATTATATGCGCGATGCCAATGCACTGGGCGAAGGCCGCGGTTTTGCTTTTGGCGCCAGCCTTACCGTGGAAACGGGCGATATCACATTCCTGATACTGTACGCCAACTTTAAAGCCGGCCTGGGCTTCGATATCATGCTGAAAGATTATGGGGATGCGCATTGCGTGGGTAGTACTGAGAAGATCGGTATAGATGGTTGGTACGCCAATGGTCAGGCTTATGTGTACCTGCAGGGTGAATTAGGCGTGAAAGTAAACCTGAAATTCATCAAAGCCAGGGTACCGCTTATATCTGGCGCAGCAGCCATGCTGATGCAGGCTAAATTGCCTAATCCTACATGGGTGAGAGGATATATGGCTGTTAAATTCAGCGTGCTGGGTGGCCTGGTAAAAGGTAATATGCGTATGAAGGTGGTGATCGGTCAGGAGTGTGAGATCGTAATGAACGGTAACAGCCCCGTAGATGTGAAGATCATATCCGATGTAAAACCGTCTGCTAATGCCGATGCAGTAGATGTATTCACTGCGCCGCAAGCTGCCTTTAATATGCGTATGGGGCAGCAGTTTGATGTAGACGACGACAACGGAACAAAGACCTACCGCGCAAGACTGGCATCCTTTACGGTGATGGATAATGGTCAGCCGATAGCTGGTCGCCTGGAATGGAATGCCAACAATGATGGTGTTTCCTTCTATTCCAAAGAGGTACTGCCTTCTCAAAAACAGCTGACTGCTACGGTGAAGGTAACCTTTGAAGAGCGGGTGGGCGTAACCTGGCAAACGGCCTATGTGGATGGCAAACCGGGCGAAGAGATTGAAACGGTGACCTTCACGACCGGTACTGCACCGGACTATATCCCGATGCAGAATATCGCTTATTCGTACCCGGTGGTGAACCAGCAATACTACTATAAAGATGAATCTGATAAAGGTCTCATTAACCTGAGTATGGGACAGGCTTACCTGTTCGACGCTAAATGGCAGTATGCGATCAACTTCAAAGATGCCGCCGGTCAGACAACTAAATTGGATATGACCTATGACGCCCCTTCACAGACGATTCATTTTACTCCGACGGGGCTGAAGGCGAATACAGCTTACCAGTTTGACGTAATAGCCATTCCTCCGGGTGCACAAAGCACCGATGAAGTTGTCGCTTACCAGCAACAACAGGATGTGGGCGAAGACGGTAGCTATACTGTTGCCAACAACCAGGCACAGACAGTTTCCAGGGGCGATGTGGCGAAATCATTGCTGCATTATGGATTCCGTACCAGCAAATTCAACACGTTTGCAGAGAAGATGCAGTCGCTGCGTTTGAAAGACGGTATTGGCGAAACAGTATCGACAGATGTAGTACGCCTGCTGGCCGACGTAGGCGACTATGAAGGCTTTGAAGTAGTGGAAATGACAGGTAACAACTATACCGGTTACAAACCGATGGTGAATGTGGAAGCGGTGATGGATGATGCGTATTTTACAAGTGACATCAATCCGTTGTTGTATGCCAACTATCCTATCAATAACGAAATATTTATTAAGAAACGTAACACGGACGAATTCGGAGTAGCGCCAAGCAAGGCGTTTATATTGATGCCTACTTACCTGGCAGAAGCATCTACCGGCAAAGTGACCAGCTGGATAAAGACAAGGCTGCCGTATCTCTACAATCTTCCGGACGTATACAACCTGGACTTCGTCGAGCTACAAAACAAAGTAGTGAACAGGTTCATGGGCACAGAAGATGCACCGAAATATGCCTACCTGATAAACGGGCATTTCCCTTTCATACGGTACGGCGCTTACAAAGTAAAATACCAATACGTGCTGCCTGACGGGACTAAAACGAGCAGCGCTGTATTCAATTATCATAATCCATTTAAAACAACCGGCTTCTAATGTATACAATGCGCAGGCTATTTTCTATACTGCTTATATTTATATGCTTTACCGCTGTGCTGCCACTGCGCGCGCAGCATAAAGACAGCGCCAGGGTAGCGGTTACCGCCAGGGCCCGGCAGCACAGCATATTGTTGCGATGGGGCATGAGCACTTCCCGCGCCTGGAAGCTCGGTAATCAATATGGTTTTCAGCTTACCCGTTATACCGTTACCCGGGATGGGAAGCTATTGCCAACACCGGAGGTGAAAGTATTGAATACGCAACCGCTGCGGCCTAAACCATTAAACGAATGGGAGAAAATAGTGCAGCAGGACCAATATGCTGCCATCATTGCACAGGCATTGTATGGTAAGGACTTTGAAGTAAGTGGTGGCGGTGGCGGTGATAAGGGTATTGCAAGTATCATGGCACAATCGGCCGAGCAGGAACAGCGTTTCTCGCTCTCCCTGTACGCTGCCGACAATAGCTTTGAAGCGGCTGTAATGGCAGGCTGGGGCTGGGAAGACAAAGACGCGCGTCCCAACGAGAAATACCTGTACCGGGTGAAATCGCTGGCGCCACCCGATCGGGTGACTGTAGATTCAGGTAGCGTATTCATAGGTATACAGGACTATGCACCGCTGCCGGTACCCGGAGATGTAGGAGCTGTGTTTGGCGATAAACAGGTGGCACTTAGCTGGGATTACAGCATTTTAAAACACTACTATACTTCGTGGATCGTAGAACGCTCTAAAGATGGCGGTAAAACCTTTGAGCCGGCCCGTTCGCTGCCGGTGACCAACCTGAATGAAAAAGAGGGCAGACCTTCCACGCGCATGTATTTTATTGACTCGCTGGAGGATAACAATACGGTGTACCAGTTCAGAGTAAGAGGTATTTCCGCATTCGGCGAAAAGGGCCCGCCTTCTGCTGCAACTACCGGTAAAGGCAGGCACGTGTTGATATATGTACCTAACATTCGCAGTAACAAGATCTCTGCACAGGGTAAAATGACGCTTACCTGGGACTTTGAAGCAGCAGGCAATCCTTTCATCAAAGGTTTTGCCTTGAACCAGGCCGCAACTGAAAATGGGCCTTACAAAACAGTACTGGCTAATATCGCGCCGGATCAGCGTAGCCTGCAATACGAGCAGCTATTGCCTTCCAACTATTTCACCATTACAGCTGTTGCCAAAGAAGGTGAATCGACCACCTCGTTCCCTGTGCTGGTGCAGCCGGTGGATTCTATTCCGCCTGTGCCACCTGTAGGACTTGCAGGCACTGTTGACAGCAATGGTGTGGTAACGCTAACCTGGAAAGCAAATGCGGAAAAGGATATGCTGGGGTACAAAGTATTCCGTGCCGGCCGGCTGAATGAAGAATTGTCTCCACTAGTGGACTCTATCCATATGACGACTGTTTACAAAGACACTGTTCCCATAAAATTCCTTAACCGTAAAGTATACTATGCGGTAGCTGCATTGGATAAACGCTATAATCAATCCGATTATTCCGCTATCCTTGAGCTGAAGCGACCGGATGTGATACCGCCTACCTCCCCGGTGTTCACTGCGTATAAGGTAACCGATGGCCAGGTACAATTATCCTGGGTGAACAGTGGAGATGAGGATGTTGCTGCTCATCTGCTGTACCGGAAGGACCGCGCAGATACCAGTCATAAATGGTTATTACTGCAGACATTCCGTGATAAGACCCACTATTACGCAGATCAGCTGATTGAAGGTGGCCAAACCTATACCTATATCCTGATGGCGAAAGACAGCAGCGGGCTTGAATCGCCGCCTACCCAGCCTATTACCGTAACAGTACCTTCAGACCCGAACGCCATCAGCGTAAAAACAGTGAATGCGTATGTGAACCGGGAGCAGCGTTACATTGAACTATCCTGGAAAGATAGTAATGTGGGCGTAAACGAATATCAGTTATATAAAGGTGCAGGCGGCCAGCCGCTTAGCCTGTGGAAGGTAGTTCCGGCAAATGTAAAAATGGTCGTGGATGAATCGCTGAAGATCAATACGGCTTATGAGTATGGCGTACGCGCTGTAGACAAAAACGGTCAGAGCGGTCCGCTTAAAAAAGTTAAAACAAATTATTAACACCTACATACCTTTTATTTATGAGAACCATGACACAAAGAGCCTTATTGTTGTTATTCCTTCCGCTGTTGGCGTTTACCAGCAGACTGTCCGCGCAGAACGCAACGTACGAGCTGACCGTCGATTACACTATCATGGGCTTCGGCACCACAGCGAGCTGCGGCAGCGGCTATGAAATATATGCCATTATGCAGAACGGCAGTACAAACCTTATCACCTCCGGGTCACTGGATGGTCTGAACGATGGCGAGGTATGGCCTTTTCCCCCACAGACTATCACCTTTACTTCGGACAACCCGGTAACACGGATTGCCGTATGGAGCAAGCGGAAAAACAGCCGCTGCAATACCCTGGCTGCTGGCCAAAGAGATTACGTCCTTCCTGCGGGCAATATTAGCTGGTTTGATGTTAACGTTGGCGACTTGTTCACTGGCTATAACGTTCAGTCTAATATGCATATAACCATTAAGCCTGCGTCCATAACAACTGCGATTCCCTCCAACGGGGATGTCATCAACAGGACAAGCAGCACCCCGCATAATTCTTCCAAAACACTACGTTGAATTATGCCCGGAAAAATAATGATGCCGGAATAAACGAATGCAGTTATACTCAGCGGCTGGTGAACGGCCGCTGAGTTGCTGGAAAATACTTTCGGAAAACGTGAAAATGACTATAGACGAATTGCTGACGATCGATACTGTTTATGAGTATGGCGTACGCGCTGTAAACAAAAACAGTTTGAGCAGGCCCGCTCAAAAAAGTTAAAATAAGTTAAATCCCTGCATACTTTTTACCTATGCGACCAATGATAAAAAGAGCCCTATTCCTGTTATTTCTCCCCCTGTTGGTGTTTACCGGCAGGCTAGCCGCGCAAAACCCGACGGCGGTGTACGAGCTGACCATAAAATGCGACATCATGGGCTTCGGCACAGCAGCCTGCGGCAGTCTCTACGAAGTATATGCCCTTTTTGACCATGGCGACTCAAGGCTTATCTCATCCGGATCCCTGGACGGTATCGGAGATGGCCAGCCATGGTATTTTCCCGCCAAGACGATTACCTTTTCGTCGGACAATATGGTAAAAGGGATTGCAGTATATGGTAAGCGGAAAACCAGCTGCAGTAACACTGCAGAGTCAAAGGAACTAGATTACATGTTCCCTGCGGGCGATCGTACCTGTTTTAGTACCAGGGTTGGTGGTTTATTTGCTGGCTATCATTCTGAGTCTACTCTGTTTATAGACGTTAAACCTGTGTCCAATGTGTATGAATTACAGATCCAGACAACGGAAGTATATCCCAGCAGTCTGGCGCTAAACTATAACATGATTGCTCATTATACAGATGGCACACAGGACGAGATATTAGCATTTATATCGACTGCGCTTCCCTCCGCATGGGAGGTCATCAACAGGACAGGCAGCGCCATACACAGCACCGCAAAAAAAATAGCATCCATAGAAGTTAACAGTACATGGGATCGAAGCTTCCCTTTTAACGATGTAAAGCGGTCGGAGACTTTCAATGTCAGTCATACAGGGCAGGAATTTGACGGGAATATTGATAACCCTTTTGTCTCGGCGATGGACCCGAGCAGTAAAATCCATGTGACCTATAGAAGAGTCATGAATGACGTGGTATACAGCGGAACAGGCTCTAATATATTACCGACAGACACTGAGATCAGGCTCATTGGTACTCCAGGGATACCAAACCAGCAATACATCTGGCAATACTCGGCTGATAACGGCCCCTGGACGAAAGCTCCTGATAACAAGCAGGGATCGAATGTTCTTCAGGTCTCCGGCAAAAGCCTGTTGGGAAGTGACTGGGAAAAATACCTCACGAAAAATGTACGGGTTAGAATGGTACCGGCTTGTGCACAGGACCGCGAATCCAATACTTTTACGCTGGATTACCGGCTGGAAGCACCGCGCATTACGAACATCATTCCCAAAAAGATATCCTGTAACGGCGCCAGTGACGGTGGCTTCATAGTTACCTTTGACCGTCAGGCGTATACTGGTGAGACTATAAACGTAGAAGTCAAGGACTTGAAAAACGTTATTGGTGGCACCCTACCTAATCAGATCGGTGTAACAATGCAGCCAGATAGGACTTATACCTGGCCTTCAAATACACTTTTCGCCAGCACTTTCCAGGTAAAAGTAACCGGGAATATTAATGGCACCAACAGTTACAGCGACGGAAGTACGTTCGACTTCCAGCTGGACGAACCTACACCTGTCACCTTCTCTACGCCGGTTCCTATTGATGCAAAATGTTTTGGAGGCAGCGATGGTGGCGTTAACCTAAATATTAATGGAGGTGCAGGCGGCTATGTAGCCTCGTATAAAGGGGTGGCGGATAATGATTATCTCACGCAGCCGTTCACTCTGAACACCATAACCGGCCTCGCCAAAGGAGACTACCTGATAAAGGTAAAAGACCAGAACGGATGTACCGGCAAGACAGCTGCCGGAGACGAGGAGATAGGCTTCAGTGTTAAACAACCTGACGCGCCGCTTGCGGTGGATGCCTATTCCATCACCGATCCTAAAGCATTCGGATATTCGGATGGCAGCATTACCGTCCATCTGAAAGGTGGTACGCCAAAAGCAGACGGCTCTTATGATGTTGTGTGGAGAAAGGCAGATGGCACCTTGTTAACACCCGTAAATACTGTAGATGGCAATGGCATCTATACCACCACTATCAGCAACCAGCCAGATGGCGATTACACCCTGACAGTTGAAGATGGCAACTATAATGCGGCTGCTACAGACAGCAGGACAGGCTGTACGGTCATCAATACCTTTCCGCTAAGACAACCGCCACCATTAGTCGCCAATATACAGATTACCGACAGCGTTAGCTGTACCGGCAAGTTCGATGGTACGCTTACTGCAATTATAAATGGCGGTGTACCATATAAAACTCAGCCCCGTTATACCTACGAATGGTATCACATCGTGAACGGCATGGCTGTGTCTATCGGACAAACAGATAGCATCGCAGTTGACCTGCCTGCCGGTCAGTACCTGGTAGAAGCAAAAGACGCCAATGGCATCAGCATATTATCCGATACTACAGACCTGATAGATCCGGCTCCTTTACAGGTACAATTCAACACCACGCCAGCCACCTGTTACGATGGCAGCAATGGAGCGCTGGAAGCACTCGTAAGCGGTGGTACAACACCATACCAATACAACTGGAGCAACGGCAGTCAGCAGGCTTATAATACGGGTCTGCATGCCGGCGCGTATACAGTGAACATAACAGACTACCATGGATGTCCTCTATCAGGCGACTCCACAGTTGAACAACCTGCTGCCCCAATAGAGATAGCGCAGCAAGTATTGACCCAACCCCTTGCTTATGGCTACTCAGATGGTAGCATTAAAATACTGGTGCGGGGTGGTACTGCTAAAGCTGATGGTAGCTACAATGTTAGTTGGCAAAAGGCAGACGGTACACCGTTGGGCAATGGCGTCGGTCAGGTAGTGGCGGGTGGTTATGAAAGTGTGTTATCGGGTATACCTAAAGGCGATTACAAGGCTATTATCACAGACGCTCAATATACCGGTCCGTATCCCAATATGGAGGGTTGTACGTTGGTGGCAGAGTTCCCATTGAAAGAACCACCTCCGCTTGTAGTAACCGTTGCAGAGCAGCGTTACGTATCATGTAAAGGAGCCGCAGATGGCGTGCTGAAAGCTACTGCAGATGGTGGGGTACGCATCAATGGTCCGCTGCCATACCGCTTTGCATGGTATAAGAAGGGGAGTGGCGGTTATACTGCCATCGGTCAATCGACGCCATCAGCGAGCGGATTAACAACCGGTACATATAGAGTGATCATCACAGACGCGAATAATATTGATAAAATATCCGACACCTTCCGCCTCGTTGAGCCGAACCTGCTGGAAGTGCAGCTGACCACCAAACCGGTTACCTGCGCCAGCGGACAGGATGGTGCTGTAAATACCACCGTTACCGGCGGTACAGGCCCTTTCAGTTATGAATGGACGAATGGTGCAACCACCAGCGATATCAGCAACTTAATAGAGGGATCTTACCTCGTGTTTGTAACAGATTCCCGTGGTTGTGAAGCACAGAATAATGCAGATGTATTCATACCTAATGGCATCGTAGTGAATGCAGACATCATATCGCCGGTTTGTGCGGGCAATAGCGATGGCGCCATTAACACGCAGATCAGCGGCGGCATTAAACCTTACCGGTATGAATGGAGTAACGGAGCAACCACCAACAGTATAAGCCAGCTGCATGCAGGCAAATACACGCTTACTGTACAGGACGCGAATAATTGTAAACGTGTGCAGACTTTCAACCTGCCAGACCCGCCACCTTTGCAGGTGCTACTGGGAGGCGATATAACCCTTTGTAATGACCAGAGTTATACGGTAAATGCTGCTATAGCGGATCCTGCTGCTACTTATACATGGGGCGGTGAGCCAGCCTTCCAGGCCACTACACCGGCGGTGACGCTTAATCAGAGTGGCCAGTACTGGGTAAGTGTAATGGACGGTAAAGGTTGTATAGGTCGTGATACCATCGGCATACAACAACGGCAGGCAGATATCTCAGCAGAATTTGTGGTATCCACACAGGTATTCCGTAATGAGGAAGTATCGCTGATCAATATCAGCACGCCGATGCCGGAACGTACCGTATGGGAAATACCAGCCAGCAAGAACATTACTGTGTTGCAGAACACGCCGCTGCTGGCCAGTCTGCGCTTTGCAGATACAGGTGTGTATCGCATCACCCTGCACTCTTATATTGGCAATTGTGAAAAGGTATATACAAAAGATATTGCCGTATTGGAATCACAATCCATACCGGCTCCCGGAGGTGCACAGCAGCCGTTCATCACATCGTTTGAGGTGTCGCCTAATCCTAACAACGGGCAATTCACCGTACGTGTGACTTTAGACAAAGCAGCAGAGATACGCCTGCGCCTGTTCAACATCATCAGCAATCAGCTGGTGAATGATCGAAAAGAAAGCGCTGCCGAGCAATTTAACATAGGCTACCAGCTGAATATAACGGCAGGTACCTACGTGCTCCTGCTGGAAACGCCGTTGGGCAATCTGATAAGGAAGATCATCATCACACAATAATCACTAAAGAAGATACTGTTGGCAGCTGAAACGCGGTATACAGTATCTTCTTTACCGATTTTATAAAGAAGAAGGGCTGGTGCGAAGCTTTTAATAATATGAAGACGAAACTAATATCCTATACACTATTTATACTGCTGCTGGCTGCATGCTACAAAGAGGTAAACCGGCCACTTACGGTGGATTTTGCCTACGTGCTGGCAGACAGTTCGCATACCGTGCCAATATCTGTAAACATGGCCAACCGCAGCGCAGGCGCTACGGGGTTTAAGTGGACCTTTGAAGGCGGCGAACCTGCTACTTCTGATTATGAGAACCCGGGGGCCATCAGCTTCAAACAGGCCGGTCCGCATAAGATCACGCTGGAAGCGTGGAATGACGATACCCGGAGTAGCAAGACCATCATCCTGCAGCTGGACAGTGCCGTACAGGTGTCTTTCGATGCCGAGATACAGGTGAACGATTTTTCACCCGTGCAGGTAAAGCTCACTAACCGTACTGTAGGCGCCAGCAGTTATAACTGGACCTTCCAGGACGGCGAGCCGGCCAGTGCCAACACCGCCGTACCGCCGCTGGTAACCTTTACCACACCCGGGCCGCATGTTATAACTTTACAGGTGAGTAATGGCGGACAACAGTTCACCGCCAGCAAAACCATTACAGTAAAGTCACCCTTACATACCGATTTTACGGTAGCTCCGGGCCCATTCGACGACGACTACGAAGCACCCCTGACAGCGGTACTCGGTGGCAAAAGCGTGAGTTATCTTACGCAGCAGTGGCAGTCTACAGGTGGTGTGCTGGATAGCGATACGGCTTCCGCTAACACTATCTACTTTGCCAATCCGGGCACCTACACTATTACACTGACGAATACAAATGGGAAGGGATCTGAAACGGTAAATAAGACCATCACGGTAAAACCTAATTCGCATCTGCGCACTATCACGGATGTTAAACTGGGTATCAGCACCGCGCACGCAGATATTGGTTGTTTTTATTCTACCCGCCTGCGGAAAGTATATCGTAAAAACGATGACCTGACAAAAGTCGGGAAAGAGATTGACCTGGTATTCTTTGGGCTGGGTCGCACTTTTACCTATAACAAATTTGTATCGCCGGATTCTGCCGCCAGCTATACCTTCCCCGCCATACCCGGTGCTACGGTGACGCGGTTTATCAATAAACAGGAGCAATGCAATTGCGGCGTTTCATTCAGCGTAAGCGATTTTGACAACATGCAGACAGATGCGCCCCTGCAAGCCATCCAGGTGCCTGCCGGCGTTAGTGGCGGCCTGCAGTTTGACCAGACAGTATTACCCCGTATTATATTATTCCAGACGGCAGATGGCCGTAAAGGCGCCATTAAGATAAAAGACTATGTGCTGGAGGGCAGCACAGCCTATATCATGGCGGACATTAAAGTACAGAAATATGAATAGATCCCGTATCCTATACCTGTGTACTGTTGCCTTACTGCTGCCACTGCTATCATCTGCGCAGCAGGTAGACCTGGAACATATCCGGGATCTGTTTGGCAAGGGTAAGCCCCTTAAAGTGAACGGCGGAGTAAACGCCAGTACCGTATTCAACAGCGGCAGTGGTAGTGGCCGGCAGCCGTTTAACTGGTACCTGAACGGTAGCGTGAATATGAACATACTAGGGCGGATCAACCTGCCATTTTCGTTTAACCTGACTAACGCCGGTGCCGGTTACTCGTATCCTACCATGCCCAATCGCCTGAGCCTGCATCCGACTTATAAAGGAGTGACAGCTCATATAGGAGATGTAGCCATGTCGTTCTCTCCCTATACATTAAATGGGCACCAGTTCACCGGGGTCGGACTGGATATAGCACCGCAACAAACCTGGAGCATTAGTGTGATGTACGGACGGTTGTTGCGCGCAGTAGATTACGACAGTACAAACAGAAACATACTGCCTACGTACAAACGGATGGCTTATGGTGCTAAACTTGCCTTACAGCAGCAAAACTATTCGTTATCACTGAACTTCCTGCGGGCCCAGGATTTCAGGGATCCTATGCAATACATCCCGGATACCCTGCACATCTTCCCCAGAGCAAACCTTGCCGTGAGCCTTGCGGGTATGTTGCGCCCTGCAAAAGGATTGGAGCTGACCGTTGAATACGCCAACAGCGCGATGAAACTGGATAAGCGGGACTTTCATCCCTCCAGCTCAGATCGCGGCAATTTGCTGGAAAACGTATTTATGTATGATATCAAGAATACCCAATTCTTTAAGGCCATCAGAGCAGGTATGAACTACACATTCCATAAAAGCGTGATAGGCTTAGGCTACGAGCGTATAGACCCCGGCTACCAGACGCTGGGTACCTACTATATGAACAACGACATGGAGAACATCACCGTGAATCTGTCACAACCACTGCTGCATGATAAGGCTACTATATCCGGCAATGTGGGCTATCAGCGTGATGACCTGAACAATACCAAGGCTGGTGCTACGTTCCGTATGGTTAGCGCGATAAATGCCAGTTACATGCCGAATGAAAAGTGGAATGCGAACTTCACTTATTCCAATTTTCAGACGTTCACACACATAAAACCGCAGTTTGATTATATCAACCAGACGAATCCTTATGAGAATATGGATACGCTGAACTTCAAACAGATATCGCAGAGTGCCGGGCTAACGCTTACCTATATGATAAAAGCCAATAAGACCAAAAGCCACAATATCAACCTCAACCTGAATGTGCAGGACGCGGCAGATATTCAGAACGACGTGCTTTGGAAAGGCAACGGTTCGCGGTTCTATAACTCCAGTACTGCATATACCTTGTTGCTGATACCACGGCAGATGAGCATTACCGGCGCTTTTAACCTAAGTTATAATACTATTGGGAGAGATGAGTTCCTAACGTTGGGGCCTACCTTTGGCGTGAACACACGGTTGTTTGATAAGAAGGTAACCGCTGGCTTTAACAGCTCGTACAATAGCAGCACCAATAATGGACAGCAACAGGGACAGGTGTTGAATTTTCGCGCGAATGCGGCATACCTGTTCATGAAAAAACATAATCTGAATATGAATGCGGTGCATCAGACACGTTGGAGTACCAAGGGCACGGCGAGTAATGTAACGGCAACGGTGGGATATAGTTATAGTTTTTGAAGTAGCGGCTTTATTATCAACAGATACCTGCAGGCAAACATGAAGCCGTCCGCCCCACGCGGACGGCCTCCAGGTTTATACATAGTCTATATCCGGTCGTCATTCAGTAAAATACTACCCAGGCATATCATCGCCACATCTTCCACAAGTCCTGCAACAGGATCGGGTGTGCCGGTGATCTTTCCGAATTTCTTTCTGGCATAAAAGGTTATATAAGCGCCTGCACAGGCTGCAGCAGCACCGATCAAAGCACCCAACCACATACTTTTATGTTTTCTTCTGCTAACGATGGCCCCGGTAACAGCGCCTGAGATACTTCTGGTAATTAGTCCAACAGGCTCAATTCTGTCGCCTATGCCGGGAAGTTTGTCCACATAAGTTTCTCCGGCAGCCATCAGGGTTAGTACCTTGCTTTCAGGAAAGATCAGGGCGGGGGCTAACGTTGTACGTGAGCCGGCAATAGCGCTTACGCCGGCAATAACAGCGATATCCCTGGCCCTGTTATGATTTACAGGCTGCTTTAATATTCCTGTTGCGCTTCTGGTCTTTGGAATGCCTGTAGTGGTCGTTGTACCGTTTCTCATGCCATGAATTTTAAATGAAACATTTGTTCGAAGACATTCAGATTAATGTCATACCACTTTCGTACCAGCAACTATCCGCCGGAGTAGCATGCTCAACCTGTAGGCAGCCTCTATATATGAAATATGCAGACACCCGGAATAGCTACGGTTAACGGTTTTAACAGAAAACGATAATTTTTTACTGCTGTAGGATATCCCAAAAAATGTAATGATATCAATGGATTCACACCGTACTCAGGCAATACTGCAGCGAGGTTGTGTGTAAAATGTACTACATTCTGGCACTTTATTTGGAACCAGTATAGCATATACGTCTCAACTTTTAATGAATGCATAGGGCCTTTCATCCATCAGCCATTAACCGACAAAATCCCCGGACAGTAACTTTTCCCTCATTTCTTTCTCTTTAGTGGGACTATACACCTGTGTGTACTACGCTAGCCTGCTTATAATCACAGATATATAAAAAAATGTATCTATCTTAATATTATTTTAATATATTCGTCCTTGTTTGTACTAAGCACACCACACCCTACCTATGAATACGATAACCTACGACTTGGGGTTACGCCTGCTGTTGACATCCTGTTTTAAAGAAGTAGTA
Source organism: Chitinophaga filiformis (assembly GCF_021646545.1). Classification (GTDB taxonomy): domain Bacteria; phylum Bacteroidota; class Bacteroidia; order Chitinophagales; family Chitinophagaceae; genus Chitinophaga; species Chitinophaga filiformis_A. The sequence goes on from NZ_JAKIRP010000002.1 coordinate 202,297, forward strand.
ATACCCGTTGCTACTGATTTTATTTACACTGCAAAAGACAGCATCCACCATCAGCACAATATCAATTTTATACATAGCACTACCGGTGCAACTTATCCGCTTAACAGGCAATTGACTATAGTCGGTCCACATAGTTCAACCTCTTTTACAAGCTGAATGTAACGGCAGGTACCTACCTGTTGCCGGGAACTTCCATGGGCATTGCAGTGGTAAAAATTGTCATAAACACACACATGTAGCAATCAGAAAAATGAAACACAGTATATATAACACATTCCGTATAGCGCTGCTGGCAGGCATGCTGCTGTGCGCTGGTTATTTCAGATCGGCCGCGCAGAAGTATCCTGTAAAGGTGCAGGTGCAGTTATTGCAACCTGTATCACCGCAGCTGGCTGACCTCTATACCGGTACGCAGGCCAGAATGATTGTCACCCTGCTGAACACTGACCTGCAAAGTCCTACGTTATCCGTCCGTTTACGCTTTATCATCAAGGGTGGTAATGCGGTGTTGCGTAGTAAAGACTATGTTTATTATCAGGCTATTCAACTGGATGCAGGTATTCCATTGCGACTAAGCGTGGATGATCTGGCCCCTTATTTCCAGTTGGCCAATCTCGATGCTTCGGGCATTCCTCCTTCGCAACTGATGCCGAATATCCACCTGCCGGACGGATATTATACTTTCTGTGTGGAGGCGGTAGAAGTGAATAGCGGTCAGCAGGTCAGCAATAGTACGCAGGGGTGTTCCCCGCCTGCATGGATCAGTGTTAGTCAGCCGCCTTTATTGAACCTGCCCGTCAAAGGTGGAGGCGTGGCATTCAGGGATCCCCTGAATATTATCTTCAACTGGACACCACGCCATATGAGCAGTGCCAATGCAGCTTTTCAGACAGAGTATGAGTTTACACTGACAGAGTTATGGGATACGGTGATTGCACCGGAAGCGGCATTTCTGAATTCACCTCCGTTGTATCAAACCACTACAGCTACTACAACATTATTGTATGGGCCTGCAGAGCCCCCGCTCTTGCCGGGTAAGCGATATGCATGGCGTGTAAAGGCAAAAGCGAAATTAGGCGCTGATGAATTTGAAGTGTTCCTGAACAATGGTTACAGTGAGATCTATTGGTTCGTATTGCAGGAGAACTGTCAGCCACCACAGCAGGTATTGGCAACGATAGAGGAGAACGTCGTTACTGTCAACTGGTTACCGCAGCCCCAAATGTCGGAATACATAGTAGAATATCGCGAAGCAAATAAAACCGGTGCAGAATGGTTCAGTATGAAAACAACAGAAACCCGAGCGGCGATCAATGATGCGGTGCCGGGCAGAAGTTATGAGTACCGTGTGGGTGGGTATTGTGTGTCAGCAATAAAAACAATGGGCGACCTGCATGGTTTTGATATGCCGGCAAGAGATACTGCTGATAATAAGAACTGTGGATTATTACCTGATATCAAACTGGCTAACCAGGAGCCTATTAAGGAACTGAAGAATGGTGATCAGATCATGGCGGGCGATTTCCCGGTACGTCTTACGACCGTATCTGGTGCTGGTACATTCCAGGGGGCAGGTTATATAATGATCCCATTCCTGGGCGATACAAAAGTAAAAGTGAAGTTTAACAATATTACTGTCAATACCAGCCGGCAGTTGCTGAGCGGTGTGATACAAACCACTTTTGATAGCCTGGCAACACAGGTAGTAGGGGTGGACAAGGTGGTACAGGCCATCAAAGATCTGGCTAGCGTGATAAATGACCTGGCGCATCTGTCGATAGATAGTGACTATCTCCTGGTGAAAGATCTGGCTGATGAGATCAGGAAAATGGCCGAGAATGAATTGCCGGAAGACCTGAAAGAGCGTATTACTAAAGCTGCAGACAACCTGGAACAGGCTAAGAAAGACTACGACAATGCAAAGGCCGAGTATGACAATGCGAAAACACCGGAAGAGAAGGCCGCAGCAAAGGATAAGAAAGACAAGGCAGCAGCTGCATTTGAAGAAGCAAAAAAAGAAGTAGATGCAGTGAATAAGGAAAAAGAGGAGCTGGTGAAGTCGGTTACTGACATGTTGGTAAAAGCAGTTAAAAAACTGAAGTCTGATTATGATGACAGCAGACGTACTAAGATCAATGAGGATTTCGATGCCAGCCGAACCGCATTGAATGATCTGATCAGCAGAACTAAGAAAGCACTTTTAAATGGAAAAATAATGCCTGACAATGCCAACCAGGGTAAGAACGTAGTTGTCATTGCCATAGATAGTGTGGATGTTTCAGCGCCTGTAGAAGATGAATTTTCAAAACTGAGTGTCGCATTTAAAGAGGCGGAACTGCAGAAGAACAAAGTGGCAGTGGCAGACATGTTTGACCAGCATATATCCAGTAAGGAATACTATGCATTCATCACCCAGGTGCTCAGAATAAACGGTAAGAACCTCGTTGACTACATTGTTACTGAAAGAAATGACGAAGTAGAGGATGATGTTATCGTCGACAATCTGAAAGTCGAACTGGAACAATTAATAACTGATTTGTTGAATAAATAAGCTGGTAATATGAAAATGTTACATAAGTATATACTCTTGCTCGGTCTGTTGTTGCAGGCTGGTGTAGGAATTGCAGCTCCGGACCGGGACAGTCTTATGACGAAGGTAATTGAGAGAGGCAGGATGGCTTTTAAAGAGCTGGTGCGGCAGAACAAGCTGAATGATGAAAAAGGTCTGTCATCCCAAAATCACTATGTATTGCATATCAATACAGCAGACCTGATAGATGGACAGATAGACAAACTTGATAAGGAATATATCAAACAGCGGAAAATAACCTATGGCGCAGGATATGTAACAGGTGATGAGACGGCTGGAGATTTCCTCGTACCTGCCGGTGAAGATCTCGATGAACTGGAAGCGAAGCTGGAAAAGTTTAACACAGACCCTAATACAAAAGTACGGGCGTATCTGGTCACCGTTGATTTTATTCCAATGATCTTCGATGCTCCGGGACTTGATCTGGAAACTCTCATGACCTACTATAGAGGAGGAGCCGGTGGAACAAAGGAAGGAGACATGGCAGAGAACGCAAAAAATGATGCGGCGGCCATCATACAGGGAATCTCATTAGAACTGGTGGCTGCACCACCAGAAGACGGTACAAAGCCGGCATTTAATACAGCTTGTTTCGGGATGGTGAACTACAGGATCTATGATAAAAAACGGAGGTACAAGAAACTACAATTATTTTCCTGGTATTCTAATCTGTTAGGATCAGAGCTCGAATCTTATAATTTATTAATATCGAAGCACCTGCAGTCAGTCAAGGGGGAGACTGGTTATAGCCTGATAGAGAAATTTATAGACGCCACTATTGAGAATAACACAGACTTTACGTTGTTACCGTCTGTAAAGAGTAAGATATTCAATGCCTATACTCGTTCGCAGATGCAAGAGGTGCTATCAACGATTAGTGCTAATGCATACGATCAGTTTACTTATGAAGAGCGTATTCGGGCTGTTAAAGTGCTTGCCTCAGAAGAGCTGATGGGTAGTACCGCAGGAGAAATGATAGCGGATCTCCTGGCAACTGCAAACTTTGAAGAAGATGCCGGAAAGCTTAAAGAAGATCTTGACAAAGTTAATGACCTTATTCCGAAAGCATATGAAGCAGAAGAAGCTGAGGCTACTATGAGAACGGTTAATTACAGGGAGTTGAGCCTTCTGCATTTACTGGTAGATGGTATATCAGACCATCTGATCGGAGACAAATCTTATACAAAGCTGATGCAGGCCTTCATTAACATAGCGAGATTTTCGCCAACTGCTGTTACCGAGGCGCTGGAGTTTTATAGAGATCCGAAAAAACTGGACCGGACAATAGTGTGGGACAAGAGCTATGCGCTTGAATTGTTTTCTGCACCTCCTGCTGGTATTAATAAATATGAGGTTGCGCTAGATGATAAGTTGGATAAGGTTACCGTTAAGAAGTCTCAGTTAGAATATGATCCAAACCAAGGATATCTGAAGCTTCGGGATGTGATGCGTGAGTATGTCAAAGGCAATAACACCTTTATCGAAAATATCTTAAAAGATATCGGCGCTGCTATGGATAACATGGATTTTGCCGGTTACTATGCAGAAAAATTTCCTCCCGAACCCAAGTGGAAGGAGGAACCTGCATTTACCTTAGGGGCGTGGCAGCTGGTGTCATTTACTAATAAGTCCGACATAGGATTACTGGCAACAGCTGTAGGAGAATCGCCGGACCAGAAAGAGCATAAAGCGCAGTTCATGCCGGCCATCGTACTGAAATACGCTGCTGATAAGAAATTGAACCAGGCTATAGGTAAAGGTGTTGTAATGGCTTTTGATGTGATTACATTGGTGACACCGGTAGGAGAATTAGCATATCTGGGCAAAGTAGCTAATTATGTTTACAAGGGTGTTGAATATGGGGCTAAAATGACAGCCCTGGGTCATCTGGGCGTAGAAACGGGAGCTATACCCCCGGACAGTAAGTTAGCTGAGTTTATCAATGAATGTTATCAGGTGACCGCCCTGCTACAGTTAGGTAATCTCGGTTTTGCTGCAACGAACGGTGTCATTGCCAGGCTATCGAAGGCAGAAGCTACGAAATTCCTTAAGTTGTATTACGGGGCGGAGAAAGAAGGGTTGCTATATCTTATGAAGGATCCTGATGAAGTAAAACTGGTGCTCCGGTTCAAGAAAGAACTGGAAGAGGCGGGTGTTGTAGCCGGATATGGTCAGAACTGGTTCAAGGCGATCAGAGACGAGGTATATGGCGGTATTTCAAGTACTGTTGCCAAAATGAAGGACAAGTTCAAGTTTCTTACGGCTGAGGGAAGTGGTAACCTGCTCAGATTCAAGGATGGAGCAGGTCAACAGGTTATGCATACGATGGCCGACGGAACCCTGGTGGTCGATAAAACAGCAGTGACAATTGCAGAAGATGCTCGTGTGCTGGAGGCAATGGATGGCGTTTCTATTCGTACGGCGGAGAATGCGAAGGAAATTGTGGAAGACCTGATGTTTGTGCAACGAGCCAATAAGAGCGTGGAGTGTATAAGAGGCGCTTGTTTTATAGCAGGAACACCCGTGCGTACGAAAGCGGGTCTTACTCCTATTGAGCAGGTCAAAGAGAATGATACCGTGCTTGGTGTGAAGGTAGCAAATGGCGATACTACCTGGCAAAAGGTCGCACATGTCTTCACAAAACATGCTTCGAAACTGGTGCGTATCATTACGGGGCGTGATACGATCTTCTCCACACCAGAGCATCCCTACCTTACAGAAAATGGCTGGAAAAGCGCTGCTGACTTAAAAGCGGGATGGCGGCTTAGGCTGGCAGGATATGCCTTTGCTACACTGACCGCAGTACTGCCGATAGATACCAGCGTAACGGTTTACAATTTTGAAACCAGTATTACACACAATTATTGTATTGGCAGCGAAGGCATCGTCGTACATAATTCGTGTGAGATCATTCGAAAACTTGAAAGCCGTATTCCAAAGGAGCATTATGACGATTTTGTTGATGATTTTAAAAATGCAGCCAAAGGTTCAGATGAAGAGAAACTGCTAAAGAAGTTCAATGAAGGAAAAATTTCTACCGATATATGGGTGATTTTGCATGACTTTCCTTCCCTTCGCGCAAACGCTGACGAACTTGTCAAGTTTCGGGATCTGCTGGGTGTATGTACCACTCCTAATTGTACTGCTTTGTTGAGGGAGATTGTGGCAGGCGAAAAGGAATTTAATGCGTTGAATCAAATTGATCGTAATATCTTAAGGTCCCGGTTTGAAGAATTTTTATATTGGGCCAAGTACAAAAATGAGACTGCCCTGGCGGCTCAACTGGAGAAATATGTAGCCCGGCTCAAAGAAGCAGGTGCATCCGGATTAAGTCGTATAGAATGGGTGGATCCCAAATCACTGCGTTTCTCTCAGGGATATGTAGGAGAAGAGGTATACGAATACGTAGAAATAATGAAGGCGAATAAATGGGATTGGACAAAGAGTCCCTTAGAAGTGGCTGAGATAGATGGTTACCTTGTAAGTCTCGACAACAGGCGTTTACTGGCAGCACAGATGGCTGATGTGAAAGAAGTGTCTATACGAGTGGTCACACTGGATGCCCCCCGTCCCGGAGGCGGCACCTACCGAAGTAATCTTGATAATAAGCTGTTTTCCAGACCATCGAAAAGAAAAGATCTTCCAAAAATTGATTTGCGACCTTACGGGTCACCTAACCGGCCCAAGATCGAGCCAAATGAATTGAAAGAATAATAAACGTATGAACAAGAGTATCCAGCAGCATTGGAATGAAAGTGAGTTACCAGGACTAGACGCCATTCTATTTTCCGATGGCACTATGATTATTCTCAATATTTATGCCTCGATAGCGAAGACGGGGAGACGATATTACGCCAGCCCGATGTGTGAAACCACCCTGAAAAGTGTTGAAAAGTATGATGACGATGTGTGGAGACACATACAAAGACATCCGGCATCTTTCGTGCTTCCTGATGGGAAGAAAGTTTATTTCGGAGAAGGAACGATGGGGCAGGAGGGATTCGTAGCGCTTACTGAGAATAATGACCAGCTGATCTGGGCATTGTTCTGTACAAACTCCAATCCATTTGTCAGTGGGGAGTTTGTGAATGGTAGGATCCGTGTTTACTCCACCTATGATCTCTATTTTAACATCGATATCCTTACACCTGAGAAGATCACTATTGAAGCGGCTGAATAACATCTGCCGCTTCACCGTTTGAAAGGCTGTTCGTCACCAACGGACAGCCTTTTCTAATCCCTATACACTGATTTTCATAAATATCCGTTAATGTTATAAAAAATATTATTAATATTATCCCCTATATCAGAATCAACAGATGGCAAAATATCTGGACTTTTTACAACAATATGCGAAACACCTGGGTGATCCTCAGGGAGTTAGTGAAGCAGAGATCAAAGCGATCGAACAGCAATTTAATGTGAAGCTACCTTTAGCCTACGTAGAATTCATCTCCATTTTCGGTAAGAAAAAGGGCCGCATTCTCAGGAATTATTCCAGCGAAGTATCCTACCTGGCACAGAACAGGAAAGATGCTGTGAAAGCATTGGCGAGTATGGGAAACGGTTCTTTTGCTATCAAAGACAGCCATTTCTTCTTCGGCGAGTGGCAGGGACTTTCTTCTTATTTCTTTGATTGTGAGCAGCAGGAAGACGATCCCCCGGTATATGTCCTGGATGCAGGTAAGGCGGAAGTATTTAAGCCTTCATTTTCACAACTGATCAGGGAAGAACTGAATAAAGTATTAAAATTCGATGGGGTTATTAAAAAATAGCATCCCACTTATTGTACCTTACTCACATCCGACAACCGTACCATTTCAGGCATCACGCAGATAGCCAGGCAAAGTACTGCCGGTGGGGTATCTGTAGCATGCATATTAAATGCAATGGTGTCGCCCAGGTTGATCTCTGCCGGTAATACGGTTGTAACAGTACTGTCTGTCCCAAGAATGTTAACCTTGTATAGTCTGCCGCCTTCTGTAGATGAGCAGCAATTGTCAGCTGTTGTTACCACTCCCTTAAAAGACCTGCCATTTTCCTTCGAGCAGGACAGCATAGAGATAAGGCATAAAAAAATAAAGATCTGTTTCATTTCAATTAGTCTGGTTGATAACTAGGGTATAGATGACCGTATAACGGGCAGCGGCAGAAAAAGTTACAAACTGCTGCAGACCGCATAGCGAATGACATGATGTTTTCCATATATTTATCTTATAAGCAGGAAGCATAACATGATAAATTCAAATCTCGCGGAACACAAAGCCATCGATATTCAGCAGCGGTTAAGGGGACAGGTCATAACGTCTGACCACTTGCCAGCTGAAATAAAGCTGATTGCAGGTGTGGATGTGGAATATGATAAGAGCAGCGATGTTATTGCCGGCGCTTTTGTATTGCTGGACTATCATACGCTGGAAGTGGTGGAAGTGGCCACACATTGTATGGAGGTGACCTTCCCATACATCCCCGGCTTGTTTTCTTTCCGTGAAATGCCTGTCCTGCTGGAGGCCTGGAAGAAGCTGAAACAGCATCCTGATATCATCATCTGCGATGGGCAGGGGAGGGCACATCCGCGGCGTTTTGGCCTGGCATGCCATATGGGTGTGCTGTTGGACAAACCCACCCTGGGATGCGGTAAAACAAGGTTATTTGGCACATATGATCCACCCGCTCCTGACCGGGGTGCTATCAGTCCCTTACTGGCGGAAGATGACGGGGAGCATATCGGGAATGCATTGCGGACACAAACAGGCATTAACCCGGTATTTGTGTCTGTGGGGCATAAGATCTCGCTGGATACTGCTACAAGCCTCGTATTAAAAATGTGCACGGAATACCGCCTGCCGGAAACGACCCGCAAAGCAGATCATTACGCGCGGGAGGCATTCCTGGCCTACAAGAGCGGCACTACTCCGCCGCTTCAATAACGATCTTCTCAGGTGTGAGGATGTCAATGTTATAATAGAGGTTGTAAGTCGAATAGGCGCGGATCTTACCGTTCACGAATTCAGCCTTTGTGAATGGATTGGAAGCCGTACTGTATAAGGCCCAGATCAGCTGATCATCATTTTCTGTAAGCGCTATAAAACCTTCTTCTCCCATCGCTCCTTCTCCGAAATAAACTTTCTTTCCATCAGGAAGTGTAAGGGTAGCGGGATGTCGTTCTATCTCTGACCAAACGTCGTCATTATATTTTTCAACACTTTGCAGATTGCTTTCACAGAGGGGATGCACATAATGTAACTTCCCGCCGCCTTCAGTTGATACAGCATAAAACTCAAGAATGATCACTGTACCATCTGCAAAAAGAATGGCGTCTATACCCGGCAGTTCGTTATTATTCCAATGCTCCTGGATGATGTTCGTCATGTGTATGTTATTTATTCGGATATACGATCTTAGGCTGTTTTGGTGAACCATGCGGCCGCAGATCGGCTTTTTGAAGATCAGGTCTTTTCTTCGGTTTCGAATTCAGTTTCTTTTCCAGGTTGCTGCGATAAGTACCGCCATCAGGACGTGGATCGTCCAGGTTGACTATACGTATCGGCACCTTTTTTACGTCTGCCATTTGTGCTGCCATCAAACGTCTGTTGTCAAGACTCACACGGTGACCGTCTATCTCTGCTACTTCCAGCGGGCTTCTTTCCCATTCCCAATTACCTTCCCTCATCAGCTGCGCGTATTCTTCCACCTGATGTCCGACATATCCCTGAGAGAAGTTCAGTGATTTCGGATCTACCCACTCGATAGGATTCAACCCGTAGATGTCTACATAGGCATCCGGCTTTTTCACATATGCGTAGAGATGGATACCGCCAAATAATCCTGTAGGATCATGGCTGATATAATTACCTTCCTCCGGACTGTAATACCTGAACCTGTTGTAATAAAGACCTGTCTCCGCATCTTCATACTGTCCCTGGTAACGGAAGGGTACAAAGTGGCGGTCGCCTGCTAACTTACGGACGTTTCCATAAATATCCAATTCGCACGACCATACACTGTTGCCTTCATCGTCGTATGCTTCGCAAGGTGTACCGAGATAATCAGTGATAACAGAGTATTTCTTACCACCACTGATCCGCGCAGCGGGAATAGCTGCATCTGCTTCAAAGGTCCAGGTGATCAATGCTTCGGCTGGTACAGGCTCTGGTGGTGTTAATATATTCCCGTCTTCATCTATAGTGGTGACAGGGCGTTGTTTTACAGGATAATGCCATTCATGGAGTGGCGCATTACCATCCCAGAGCCAGCGGGTGATCTGCTGTTTATAGATCTTTGCAGTCCTTCTTCCAAGGGCGTCATATTCAAATGAAACAGCCTGTTTATCTGGTCTGATCACCTGTTTAAGCATACCATTGCCATACCACTCATATTGCCATACTTTTCCGTCTCTGGTGATCTTTTGTATGAGATTACCTTCTTCGTCGTATGCAAAACGGGCTTCTGTACTTTCTTTTAATTCTCCGCCGGCAGTGTATTTCCTGTCTTTGCGTTCAGTAGTTCTATACAGGTTGCCCATTTTATCAGGCAGGCGGTAATCATACTGTCCGTCTTCATATTGCGCCCTGGCCAGGTAACCAAAGCTATCATGACTGAAGGTGCTGACGCCTTTATCAAGCGCATTAACGATCTGGCGTAGTTGCTGGTTGGCGTCCCAACGATAATACCTGCTGCGTAAGCTGCGTGCACGGTGACTTACACTATGGTGTACCGGCAGGCCGGCTTCATCATAAACACGTCTGCTTACAATACCGCCCGGCAACATCCTTTCTGTTTCAAGTCCACGCAAGTTTCTGATGATCTGTGCTGTCCATGCATCATCGATACTACCATCTGTGGCAGTGATGCCAGTTACCAGGCCATTGTGGTTGCGTTCATAGCGGATGTCTGCACCGAGGCTGCTGCTCACATGGAGCCGTTTGCCATACTTATCAAATGCAGTGTTGATCTCGTGTCCGTTCTGCCATTCTTTCACAATATTGCCCAGCACATCTCTTTCAAATCTGACCGTGCTGTTTTCATTGATGGCTTCGATCAGCTGGCCATTACGATTGTAACTGAATGTTTCCCAGCTGCCGTCACTGTGCTCGGCTCTTGTTGGGCGATGGTTATAATCGTATTCATAAACGGTGGATCTTTTACCGGGACGATCTATTCTTATCACATTGCCCCTGGCGTCTCTTTTCAGATAGCGGGACACATTATCAAAGCCTGTCTCTTCAATGACCTGTCCGCATTGGTTCCGCTTAAAGCGATAGCTGGCACCATGTTCATTGACAACCGCTACAAGCCGTTCTTCCGTGTCGAGCAGGAAGTGTATCTTGGCGCCGTTCTCTTCCCTGGATTGCAGGCTGCCTAACTGTGTATAAGTGAAGCGGATATCATGGTGTTTGTCTTTGGCATGAATGACCTCGTCATACGCATTATATCCTAAGCGGATATGATTGCCATCGGGTGTTCTGATATCTGTCACCCTGCCCAGTGCATCGTATTGGAAGTGCTGCGCCTCCTGCTGCGGATTATTGATTCGGATACATTGTCCCCATACATCGTATTGCCAGCTGTAAGTGGCCTTATCCGGTAACATGACAGACGTCAGGTTGAGGTCTTCATCATATTCCAGTAAGGTCCTGCCCGCATGCAGTCTTTCCACTTTACGCAGCAGTTGCTGCTGATCATATTCAAACATCACGAGGCTGCCATCGGCTTCTGTAATGGTATGTATCTGACCATTCTCTTCATTGTATACATAACTGCGGGTGTTGCCCTGTGCGTCTTTGACAAGCAGCAGGTTGCCTGCTTCATCATAAGTGAATGAGCGGGTGGTGCCATCCGCTTTTGTAAAGGCAACGCAGTTTCCCCATTCATCGTAGGAGAAGCCGGTAGCATTTCCATCTTCGTCTATATACCTGTAGATCTCAAAATCTTCTGTGTATTCTGTAAATGTGGAATAACCCATTGGATCTTTGATCTGGTGTACCACAAAGTCAGGTGTGTAATAGTAGGTCGTTTCATTTCCCAGGGAATCTGTGAGCACATTGTATCCTTTCTCCGGATGGTATGCAATATATCCATCGAGTACACCTTTTTCACCCCAGGCATGAATACAACGGCGCTGGCGGTCATATTCCCAGTAGAATGATTGTCCGTTCCTGTCAGTTCTTTGTACCATCAGGTGATCTTCGTAGATCATTTGTATGGCTTTGTTGTTGGCATCAATGATGGCGGAAAGATCACCGGCTTCATTGTATTCATAGCTTACCATGAGACGTTCCTGTCCGCGGTGATGCGCCGTTACCCGGGTGATCCTGCCGCTTTTATCATTCTCTATATGCAGTTGTCTGCCGGCAGTGTCGATAATACGCAGGAGGTGACCTTTTGAATTATAATGGCAGGTGATGATGAACCCTGCCTTGTCATGAATAGATACAAGACGGTATTGCTGGTCGGCAGGATGTAGTTTATGGAATGTATAAAAGAGTTTTTCCTTCTGATCATAGAGCAGGTAGCTGTTGACGTCTGTCCGCGTGAGTGTAAGTTGTTCATGACGGTTATACTCGCCCGGCATTCCGGAGGGCGTATAACCAAATACAGCGCTGCGTCCGTTTTTCAACAGTACGAGCGTGACGCCTTCCTGCACAAATTCCTGCACACGCATGTCGTAAGAGAAATGCGTGGCGTGTCCCAAGACGCCTTTGTGCGGACTGTCACTGTTCCATGAGCGTGCCCAGGTAAGCGGAATAGGTCCGGGCAGTTCAAAATCCACACCATCATATATAACGATACCCTGCACAAGGTCAACAGGTTCGAGTCCCAGTTTACAGAGGAAGTCGCTGAGTTTATTACTGCCGATGGTTTTCTGCAGTGCATGGTTGAATTTCGTTACCACCGTTTTCAGGCCTTTCAGGAGTGCGCCAAAACCGAAAGATGCTATCAGGTTGATGACCACGCCGGCCCAGTCGGGCACGTAAGGACCGCCTACCATAACAGGTTTGCCGAAAGAGAGCGGAATGGAAAAGGAAGTAGGCAAATACATGCTGGGCAAAGGCTTCAGTTTTTTGCCCGGTTGCAGTGACAACGGGATACCGATATCGTTACAGGTCATGAGCATATGTCCGGTAGGGCTCATGAGCCGGCCCTCTGCTTTCACCTTTTTGCTGCCATAAAAATTGACAGAATCATGCCCGATCAGTGGCGCCAGCAGCCAGGGGCCGCCCATGGGAAAATGTATGAATATGATAATGATACCACTGGTATCGCTTACACCACGGGGTACGTGATTTACTTTGGTAGTAGCGCCAATGAAGGGAATATAATCCATAGGGTCTACTACAAAGCCGATATATGGATGCGGTAGCGGAATGGGAAATCCAAAGAGCAGTACGATATGGATATCAAGGCCAATTACGGGTACAAAATGCTTATTACTTACTAACATGCTTAAGGTTTTTCTACGGGCTAAACCAGGGTTAAAATGGAAATATTTTCCAGATACAGTTATAGTGCAATATAGAAATTATTCTATTATCTTAACTGCCAAGGCAATACTCAACCAGAATAAAATCGCAATTTAAATGAAACAAAGGCTCCTGTCGCTCGACTTTTTCAGGGGTTTGACCGTGGCAGCTATGATCCTGGTCAATAACCCGGGAAGCTGGTCCTACGTTTATCCGCCACTGGAACATTCAAAATGGAATGGCTGTACACCCACCGACCTCGTATTTCCCTTTTTCCTCTTTATGGTAGGCGTATCTGTCACCTTTGCGCTGAGCAGCCGCAGGGCAGATACCGAAGAACATGAAAAGTTGATCCTGCATATTTTCCGCCGGGCGGCGATCCTATTTGGCATCGGACTGGCCTTCCGCCTGATCCCTTCCTTTGACTTCTATAATCTGAGGATCCTGGGCGTTTTACAGCGCATTGCGATCGTTTTTCTTGTCATCTCCCTATTGTACCTCAAAACGGGCACAAAAGCCCGTATATGGCTTTGTTTTTCGTTTCTGGTGATATACTGGCTGCTGATGACAGTAGTTCCGGTACCGGGTACAGGCCCGGCGAACCTGGAGCCTGGTACTAATCTGGCTGCCTGGCTGGACCGTACTATAATGGGAGAGCGGCATCTGTGGAAGCAGGCCCGCACCTGGGACCCTGAAGGGATTTTAAGCACCCTGCCGGCTATTTCGACAGGCCTGCTGGGTATTATGACGGGCGACTGGCTGCGGCGGAAGGATAAGGAGGATGCGGAAAAGGTGTCGTGGCTGTTTTCAGCAGGTTTTCTGGCTGTGCTGGCGGGACTGGTATGGGACGGGGTATTCCCGATCAACAAGTCCCTCTGGACAAGTTCATTCGTACTGTATACCGGCGGACTAGCGGCGATGGGCCTGGCATTATCGTATTGGTTCATTGACGTGCAGCAATACCGGCGTTTGACACCGCCTTTTGTAGCCTTCGGCAGAAATGCCATTACTGCCTACGTTTTATCCGGAGCCATTCCTATGATCTTTAAAGGGATGTCGGGAGGGATGTTCAGCGGTTACTCCGGGCTATTTTCACCTTTCAATGCATCCCTTGCCGCAGCCATCACTCTCGTGTTGCTGCTATTCATACCAGTATGGATCATGTATAAAAGAAATATCATCGTAAAAATCTGATGTGAAACGAAAATGTTACCACCGGCCGGTAATTTTTTTGTATTATTAGGCAATCGTCTTCCTAAACTTACTGCCAATGCAATCGGAGAGTCACGTGTTATGGTGGAATGCGTTTAAACAGGGGGATTGGGATGCCTTTACTGCGCTCTACGGCGAATTTTATGAACTGTTGAACAATTATGGCCGCAAGTTTACGCAGGACGCGGACCTGATCCAGGATGTAGTACATGATCTTTTCGTAAGATTATGGACCACCCGTACACGGCTGGGCAACCCTGCCTCCGTGAAGAACTACCTGTACAAAGCGTTACGCTCTGCATTGTTCCGTAAACTACAATCCCTGTCCAAATTTGTTGAACTGGATAATGCTTCCGGACAGGGCGGCTTTGCGGTGAACTTCATTCCCGATGCCTCTTTCCGCCAGGAAGAACAGGAACTCAGGAACCAGGTGATTGCCCTGGTCAATACATTGCCCGCACGCCAGCAGGAGATCATCTTTCTCCGCTTTTATGAAGGAATGTCCTATGAGGAAATCGCCGTCATTATGGACATTAATATGAGCTCAACCTACAAGTTATTATATAAGGCCCTCGATAACCTGCAAAAGGTGTCAGATAAGCGTTTCCTGACAATTTTAAGCGTACTGTTTTTCCTGTCTAAAAGTTTTTCGAAAAAAAGTTTGATTCCAGAGGGATAATTTCCACCATGTCATGTCTAATAGTAGTAAATCGGGGATATCGTGATGAACAATGAGAAATATGCAACATATAGATTGGAAGACTTCCTGGACGATGATGCCTTTATAAAGTGGGTGTCAGGCAAAGAACAGGATGCACTTGTAGCACAGTTCTGGAGCGAATTCCCTTTGGAGTACCCATCCGCTGCCGCTAACTATGAGTTTGCCGTCAGCGTGATCCGTACCTATCGTTCGCAGGAAGTGTGGGAGAACAAGGATAATAAGGCACATGTGCTGGAGAGGATCACCGCTACCATAGAAGCAAATAACAACCGCCGTCCTGCACTGATCCGTCGCATGAGCACCTGGGTACGCGCTGCGGCCATTGTCCTGATCGCGACTGTGGGTGGTTACCTGCTCTATACAAAACTGGGTAAACCAGCACAGGAAGTGATAGCAACAGGCTATGGTGAAAAGAGAACGATCACGCTGCCCGACCATTCAGTAGTAACGCTGAATGCTTCTTCCTCCATTACATTCAACGAGAAATGGGATACCACCGCTGCCAGGGAAGTATGGATAGAAGGAGAGGCTTTCTTCGATGTGAAACACCTGAACAGGGATACACTTAATATCCGGCCCGGACAACGCTTCCTGGTACATAGCAATGGCCTTACGATAGAAGTATTGGGAACGTCCTTTAATGTAAGAAGCCGCCATGGAAAAACGAAGGTGGGACTGGTAACAGGAAAGATCCAGGTAGGATTCAACGGCCCTGCCGCACCGAAAGCAGTGGTGATGTTGCCGGGCGATTATATTGAATACGCAGATAGTCATTTATTACTAACTAAAAAGATAGACAAGCCGGAATCAATTAAACGTTGGACACAGGTACCACTAACGTTTACAGATGCCACATTAAGTGAGATAATAGAAACATTGCAGGACAACTATGGTTACACTGTAAAGGTCAGTGAACAATCAATCAAAAAGCTAAAGATCGAGGGAGATATTAACGTAGCCAACGTAGAAGAACTATTGACTGTAATTACCACGACGCTGAACGTCAAAATAGAACAGCCTTCTGAGAAGGAGCTTGTCATTACTTCAGGAAAATAACAGCGGGAAAACACGCGCGTAAACGCTGCGGAAGAAACTAGGACACGTAAAAAAAAATTATGAACATTTTGAACCAAAATCTCGTTTTGGGGCTGCTCTCTTGTGCCCTGCTGCCAGGTATTGCCATATCTGCCAGTGCACAGACGCCCTCGATGTATGCCGCGAGGCAATCTGATAAGATCCCTGTAAAACATGTATCAGCTACTGTGTCCCTGAAAGAAGCTTTAATAAAGCTGAAGAAGTTCCAGAATATCCGTATTGCTTACAAGGAGGGGCTACTGGACGGGAAAGTAGTATCTGCTGAGTTACTGGAAAAAGCAGAGCGTATGGAGGCAGAAGCTGCCCTGAAGCTGCTGCTTTCTGATTTCTCATTAGCCTATATGCGCGTCAATAAAACACAGTATTCCATATATGTACCAACAGCCGCTACCATACTGAACGTCAACAGTCTGATGGCTGATAAGCTGAAGGGTAAGGTAACGGGTCCTGATGGCGCACCCATTCCCGGCGCCAGCATTGTGCTCAAGGGAAACACATCAGTCGCTACGATGGCTGCTGCTGATGGCAGTTTTGAACTGAACCTGAAGGGCGCTACTCCTCCCTTCGTGCTGATTGTAAGCTCTATGGGCTTCAGCAAACAGGAAGTGAACGTGACCGATGCGGCCGCTCCTTTAACCGTAAGCCTTGCAGAAGCGAATGAATCATTGTCTGAAGTGGTAGTAACAGCCCTCGGTATCAGAAAAGAGAAAAAGGCGCTGGTATATGCCGTAACAGAAGTAAAAGGAAGTGAATTTACACAGGCACGCGAAGTGAACATCGCCAATGCTTTGAGCGGAAAGATCGCCGGTGTGAACGCTACGAGCCTGGCAAGCGGCCCCGGTGGTTCCAGCCGTGTGATCATCCGTGGTAACAGTTCACTGGGTAGTGAGAACCAGCCTTTATATGTAGTGAATGGTATGCCGATAGACAATACCACACCAGGTGGTGCACCTACTACCGGCGGTGGTGGCCAGAACGTGGACAGAGGTGATGGTATCGGCGGTATCAATCCGGACGACATCGAGACCATCAGCGTATTGAAAGGTGGTTCTGCTGCTGCATTGTACGGCTCCCGTGCTGCAAATGGCGTTATCCTCATCACTACCAAAAAAGGCCGCGCCCGTAAAGGTATTGGTGTAGACTACAATACTACTATGACCCTGGAAACGCCTTCCGTAATGCCTGACTGGCAGTATGAATATGGTCAGGGTGATAAAGGCCTGAAGCCAACTTCACAGGCAGAAGCTATTACCTACGGCCGCCGTTCATGGGGTACTAAAATGGATGGTACGCAATACATCGCCTTCGATGGTAAAATGCATACCTATTCTCCTCAGAGGGATAATATCAAAAACTTCTACCGTACCGGATCTACCTTTACCAATACTGTAGCATTCAACGGTGGCAGTGAGAACATAAATTTCCGCTTCTCGCTCTCTAATACCAACAGTAAAAGCATCGTTCCCAACTCCAAGTTCGACAAGAAGATCGCGAACCTGAACCTGAATGCTTTCCTGGGTAAAAAACTGAGCATAGAAGCTGTAGCGCAATATAATGTTGAGAATGCAACCAACCGCTCCAGTTCCGGGGATGCCACCGGTAACCCCAACTGGGGCGTGTATATGATCGCAAACACGGTGGATATCCGCTCACTCGATCCCGGTTATGATGAAACAGGCCGTGAGATCCAGTGGAACGAAACCGCGTACGCATCTAACCCTTACTTCGTTATCAACAGGTTTAAGAACAACGATACCAAAAACCGTTTTATCGGTCAGGCGAGCGTGAAGTACGATCTGCTGAAGAACCTCTATGTAAAAGGTACTGTGAGCCGCGACTTCTTTAACTACAACTACGTAGGTATCATTCCTACCGGTACAGTATATACGACCGGTGCTGCAGGTGAGTACAGTGAACTGAGAAATGCAGTTGCTGAGACCAACTCTATGGTGACTGCCAACTACAATACCAAGATTGCCGGTACTATTGGTGTGAATGCACTGGCTGGTGTGAATGCCCGTCGCTTCAATTCCAACCAGACCGCTATCACCGGTACACAGTTTATCATTCCGTTCTTCTACAGTTCTACCAATCTGACCACTTCTACTACTACGCCTACAAGGAATAAAGTAGCCACCAACTCAGTGTTCGGTTCTGTGGACCTGGATTATAAATCTGTCATCTTCCTGAACTTCACAGGACGCCAGGACTGGTTCTCCACACTCAGTCCAAAGAGCAACAATATCTTCTACCCGTCTGTAGGTGGAAGTGTTATATTGTCAGATGCGGTAAAACTGCCTAAAGCGATCAGCTTTGCAAAACTGCGCAGTTCATGGGCACAGGTGGGTGGTGCTACGCCCGATCCTTACATCCTGAACCAGACTTACTCTATGGTACAGGGTGGTCACCTGGGCCGTCCGGTACAGCAGATCACACAATCCAATCTCGTGAACCTGGTTACCAACTCCAACCTGAAACCGCTGACCTCTACTACTTTTGAAGTGGGCGGCGAAGTACAGTTCTTCGATAACAGACTGGGTATTGACCTCACTTATTATAAGAAGCAGACTACTGACGATATCGTAAGCACAGCTGTATCTACCGCTTCCGGTTATAACAACGCTTTGCTGAACGTAGGTAAGTTGTCTAACAAAGGGATCGAGTTACTGTTGACCGGTACACCTGTTAAATCAAAGAACTTCTCGTGGAATGTGAGCTACAATATGGCGCATAATACCAGCAGGGTAGAGCAGCTGGCTGCGGGTTTGACCACTTTACAGATGGCAACGAGCGTAGGTAGCTGGGCATTTATCCACAATACAGTAGGACAGCCTTATGGTATTATTAAAGGATATACTACTGTAAAGAATGCAAAAGGACAAACTGTATATAACAGCACAACAGGTTATGAGCAGAAGAGTGACCTGGTAGCTCTCGGCAATGGGGTGCCACCTTTAACAATGGGGCTGAGCAACACTTTCAATTACAAACGTCTCTCGCTCGATATATTGCTGGACGGTAAGTTTGGTAACAAAGTATTCTCCGGTACAGATGTATACGCCACCCGTTTCGGTCTGCACAAGAAAACACTGGCAGGAAGGGAAACAGGTCTGGAACTGAATGGTGTTGACCAGAATGGTAATGAATACCACAACACGATCCCGGTAGCGAATCTGCGTCTCTATTACGACAACACCAAGAACTACACAGATCAGTTCCTGTTTGACGGCAGCTTTGTAAAACTGCGCCAGGTGATCTTCAGTTATCAGATCCCTGTACAGAAGATGAAGTTTGTGCAGAGTGCTTCCATCTCTTTTGTAGCTCGTAACCTGGCCATCCTGTACAAAAAGACTGACAACTTCGATCCGGAATCCAGCTATACAAATGGTAATGCACAAGGCTTTGAGGCGTTTGGTATTCCACGTACAAGAAGCTTCGGTGCTAACCTGATGGTGAAATTCTAATCTCTAAAACTACTACGGATGAAAATGCGCTTTAACTACTTACTATATACAGCCATTGCAGCAACGCTGGCTTTCCAGTCCTGTGATAAAGGATTCGAAGAAATGAATGTGAATCCGGATGCATCACCGACCGTACAGCCTGAATATATGTTCAGTAAAGCTTTGCTGGATGCTTTTGGAAACAGCTATTTCTCTACTGATGTACTGGCCTGTGGCGGTTCTATGCAACATTTCGCTACTTACAAGGATGTACCTGGTATCGGTGATAAATATTATTTCCAGCAGGGTACCTATCCCTACGATTATTTCACAACAGGATATACAACTGCTGTCAATGAAATAGCCACTACTATCAATGCACTGGATGCAGATAATCCTGCTGACGGGAATAAGCTGGCTATCGCCCGCATTTTCAGGGTGTACATCATGCACCGCCTGACAGACCTGTACGGCGACATTCCATATTCAGCTTCAGCGAAAGGATATACAGAAAATAACTTCACACCGAAATATGACGCACAGGAAGATATCTATGCCGACATGCTGAAAGAGCTGGACGAATCAGCTGCGAAACTGGATCCGGCAGTAGCAACTTTTGGTCCTGGCGACTTTGTTTATTCCGGTGATGTGAACAAGTGGAAGAAGTTCGCGTATTCCCTGATGCTGCGTCTGGGCATGCGGCTGTCAAGAAAGGCGCCTGATGTGGCAGAGACCTGGGTAAAGAAGGC
Organism: Chitinophaga filiformis; assembly: GCF_021646545.1. Taxonomy (GTDB): domain Bacteria; phylum Bacteroidota; class Bacteroidia; order Chitinophagales; family Chitinophagaceae; genus Chitinophaga; species Chitinophaga filiformis_A. Next base: position 222,570 of record NZ_JAKIRP010000002.1, read on the forward strand.
TATTGCCGGAGGTGTCATCACCGCGGATGGAGATATTGCTACGATGAAGTATGTGGATGGTTCACAGGCTATCAACCGTAATCCTGCAGCAGCCAGTATGTTGTCTAACGATTATGCAGTAGCAAATGGCAATAACAATACAGAGGGCGGTAAGCTGGCCAAGACATTTATTGATGTGCTTAGGGCAAACAATGACCCCCGTTTGAATGTTATTGCTATAGTATGGAATAATGGTAAAGCAGATACCAGCACCGCACTCCAGAAGGGTATGCCAAATGGTCTGCTGAATAAGCCGGCTGATTTTACCACCTATTCAGAGCCGAATCCGGCTACTATCCTTCAATACAATGCCCCTTTCATCCTGATGAGTGCCGCCGAAGTGAACTTGTTGCTGGCAGAAGCGGGCGTGAATGGCTGGTGGGAAGGAAGCGCTGCTGGCGCATTTGCTGACGCCATTGGGGCTTCTATGCGTAACTGGGCATTGTTTGGCAGTGGTGGTGTGATTGCCCGGGAAAAGATCGCTGCCTATCAGGCTGCTCATCCGCTGACAGGAGGTGCAGAGGCTATGAAAGCGATGATCGGGCAGGAGAAATGGGTGTCTTTATTCCTCGATGAGCAGGAGATACATGCTAACTGGCGCCGTACCGGATATCCTGCATTGACACCGGTAAATGTTCCTGGTAATACGACCGGTGGCACTATTCCCCGCCGTCTGTTATATCCGCCTTCTGAAGAAAGCGTGAACAGCGGCAGCCTGGCGGAAGCAATTACCCGTCAGGGACCAAACCTGATGACAACCCGCGTATGGTGGGATAAACAATAACATACCCGTATCTCAAATTAACTGAAATCATGCAAAACCAAAGAAGATCCGTATTAAAGAAGATAGCAGCTACATTGGCTGGAATCACAGGTGTCAACGCAATTGCCAAAGCCGCAGCTCCTGCTTTGCCGGGAGGCACTCCGCAGGGAGAGGTGATCTACGACCAGGAAGTGCCATTGTTCTCAAGTTTTAAGATCCATGGCAACACGGTCTATATCGCGGGAATAGGCGCCCACTTTGAAGGAGATATCAAAGCACATACGGACCATGTATTAAAAGAAATGGAGAAAGTACTGACCAAGGCAGGGTCATCAATGGAAAAGGTGCTGAAAGTAAGTGTGTTCCTGCATGATCTGAATGATTACAAAGCGATGAATGAGGTGTTCAGAGGACGGTTCGGTAAAAATCCGCCTGTCCGTACCACGGTAGCAGTATATGGAGGTGTGCCCGGCGATTCTCTCGTAGAGATGGATTGCATCGCTACCCTCTGAGGAAGCGCTTTTCTTTACTCTTTCTTTTTTTACTTATGAAACCGAGCATGATGGACCTCGTTCACACGGGGGCAGGTTCATGCGAGGTTCCATCCGACCAGTAAAAAATAAAAAATTAACGGATGAAACGCAGAGACTTATTGAAGAATATGTCTGCAATCCCGGTATTCGGTGCTCTTGCAGGCAGTACTAAACTATTGCCCTTACCTGATGAAACGGTAGATGCGGCTGCAGGTGGAAAGGACTATTTCAAGGAGCTGGGCATCCGCACTTTTATCAATGCTGCCGGTACCTATACTTTTATGACAGGCTCCCTGATGCGCCCGGAAGTGATGGGCGCCATCAATTATGCTTCAAAAGAATATGTATTGCTGGATGAGCTGCAGGATAAAGTAGGGCAACGTATCGCTAAACTGCTGCGTTGTGAATACGCTACTGTTACATCAGGAGCTGCCGCTGCCATGACATTGGGGGCTGCAGGCGTACTGACCGGCATGGACGAAAAGAAGGTGGTACAGCTGCCCTTCCTGGAAGGTACAGGCATGAAAACAGAAGTGATCCTGCAGAAAGAGCACGATATTCCCTATGTGCATGCTTTGAAAAATACAGGGCTGAAGATCGTATATGTTGAAGGTGGCCGCGAAGCACTGGAAAAGGCCATCAGTGATAAGACTGCTCTCATGTATTTTCTCAACGCCAACAACTTCGACGGCAAGGTACAGGTGGAAGAGTTCCTGAAAATAGCGCAGGCACATGGTATCCCTACCATGATAGACTGTGCGGCAGATGTGCCTCCGGTAGAGAATCTGTTCAGGTACACTGAAATGGGGTATGATCTCGTTTGCTTCTCGGGAGGTAAAGGCATTCGCGGTCCGCAGAGTGCGGGACTGCTGCTGGGTAGGAAGAAGTATATTGAAGCTGCAAGACTGAGCACGGCTCCCCGTGGTAATACGATTGGCAGAGGATTGAAGGTAAACAAGGAAGAGATACTGGGCATGCTGGTGGCGCTGGAAACTTACCTGGCCACTGACCATGCGAAAGAATGGAAGATGTGGGAAGCGCAGATTAAGCTGATCAGCGACGCGGTAAAAACGGTATCTGGTGTGGAAACCAAGGTGGTGGTACCACCAGTGGCCAATCATATTCCCACCTTGCATATCTCCTGGGATCCAGCGAAGATCCCTGCTACAGCAGCAGAGATCAGGGAAAAGCTCCGTAGCGGCAATCCTTCTATAGAAGTCGCCGATGGCGCTAATCAGCACACCTTTAATGTTACCACCTGGATGCTGGTGCCCGGCCAGGAAAAAATAGTCGCAACACAACTGAAAAAAGTATTGACAGAAAAGGCACTGTCTGAAGCGCATGGTTGATGGTTGATAAACAGTGGTGTGTTTAATCACCTACAGGGAACTACAGGGTTGGTAAAGTGCACGGAATTGCCAACTCTGCCCTGTTTTCTCTTTAAACGATTTCGGATTTACATAAGCCGGTAAAGGGCGCTCCTGCCAGTAAACAGGACTGCACGTTTCGATACTGTCGCGCAGCTCTTTGTATACTGTCGCAGGGGCGCCGCCTACCCGGTTCTTTCATTCATGCACAGGTCTCAGTATTAAAAAGTAAGGTCATGAGGAGCATCATTCAATACCTGGTACTGCTGGTATCGGTGAATGTTATTTTCACCGGTGCCCGCGCCCAGCAATACAGCCTGCTGATCAAAGGCGGGCACGTTATAGATCCGAAAAATAATATCAATGCAGTCATGGACATTGCATTGACAAACGATACTATTGCAAAAGTAGCAGCGCACATAGACCCGGCTGCAGCGCAGAAAACCATTGATGCAAGCGGCTTGTATGTCACACCGGGGCTGATAGACATTCATACACACAACTTCATGGGTACTACTCCCAACCGTTACCTGAACAACAGTTATGAGGCCGTGGCGCCGGATGGTTTTACTTTCCGCTGTGGCGTGACTACCGTTGTGGACGCGGGTAGCTCCGGCTGGGAGAACTTTGAGCTTTTTCTTGATCAGACTATCCGGCACTCAAAAACAAGAGTGCTTGCTTTTATCAATATTGTTGGCGGCGGTATGCGTGGCGGACCTTATGAACAGGACCTCAGGGATATGGATGCGAAAATGACAGCGCTGACCATCCGCCGTTACAAACAATGGATAGTGGGAACAAAAGTGGCGCATTATGAAGGGGCAGAATGGGCGCCGGTAGACCGTGCGGTAGAAGCGGGACGCCTCACGGGAACGCCTGTCATGATTGACTTTGGTGGTAGTAATCCGCCTTTGTCGCTCGAGGAACTATTCATGCAGCACCTGCGTCCCGGCGATATCTTTACACATGCCTATGCGAAAGTGAAAGGCCGTATGTCTATTGTTGACGATAGTGGTAAGCTGCGTCCGTTTGTGCAGGATGCCCGTAAGAAAGGTATTCTGTTTGACGTCGGGCATGGAGGTACCAGCTTTAGTTATTCACAGGCCATTCCTGCATTGAAGGCGGGGTTTTATCCTAATACGATCAGTACAGATATTCATAGCGGTAGTATGAACGGAGACATGAAGGACATGCTGAACGTCATGTCCAAATTCCTGAACATGGGAATGTCCCTGCCGGAATTGGTGAAGGCAGGCACTTCGGCTGCAGCCAGCGCGATACATCATGAGGAATTGGGCAACCTGTCGGAGAAAAGTGTGGCAGATATTGCTATCCTGCGTGTGGAAAAAGGGAGGTTCGGCTTTACTGATGCGCACACACGTGTGGAAGGCGACAGCAGACTGGTATGTGAAGCAACACTGCGTGCGGGAAAGGTGGTATATGATCTTAACGGTATTTCAATGCCTAAATAACCCGAAGCATTGGGTATTTTTAGTATATTCTTCATTCAAAAACTGATACATGAAATTGTTTTATTTCCTCCCTTTATTGTTACTGTCATGCTGCTTGTATGCACAGACCATTCCCAGGGAGGAACTGATCTTTCTTACTGCCGAGTGGAAGGGAGAGCGCTTTCCTGACGGAAGGCCGAAAATACCAGACGCAGTTGTTGAGCAGGCGCGTACGGTAAGCCTGGATGATGTATGGACGATTCTTGAGGGAGAAGGCTACCATTGCCAGTTTGATGGCGGCTGGAAAATGATCCATGACGACAAGCCGATTGTTGGTCGTGCTATAACAGCGATGTTCATACCCTCCCGTCCTGATGTGGAGTTGCATATGAAGGAGAGGGGACAGCAGCGGGGCTTTAAGGGAAACAGCAATTCCTGGCCTATCCAGCAGTTATCGAAAGGGGACGTATATGTTGCGGATGGCTTTGGTAAAATAGCGGATGGTACGCTGATCGGTTCTACGCTGGGCAACGCTATTTATGCCCGCTCAGGCAATGGCGTAGTGTTTAACGCAGCTGCACGCGACCTGGAAGGGCTGAAAGAGATCAACGGGTTTAATGCGCTGGTGCGTGACTGGGATCCCTCTTTCCTGAAAAATGTGATGTTGTCGGGGTTGAATGTACCGATACGTATTGGCCGTGCGGTAGTGCTGCCGGGCGATCTGGTGCTGACTTCCAGTGAAGGTGTGGTATTTGTGCCTGCACACCTGGCAGAAAAAGTGATCGGTATTGCAGCGTTCATACAGGTAAAAGACCAGTTCGGATTTGAAATGGTGAAAGCCGGAAAATATACGCCTGGCGAGATCGATAATAACTGGACAGATGCTATCCGCGAGGCGTTTCTGGAATGGCAGCACAAACAAGCCGGCAAAAAGCCTATGACCCGCCAGGAGCTGGATAAGATGCTGGAAAAAAGGACCTGGTGATCATTCTTAATTTTAAAACTATTTCCACTTTATGACAGCATTACTTCCCGCCGCCGGGCCTTTCATCATTGCATTCTGGGTCATACTGGCCATTCTTTTTTCAAGACATCCGCAAACGAGAGGTTTTGTGTATACGCTGATGATCTTTGCGGCTGTTACCACAGCAATGTATTATCCCCAATACTTTCTGACTATAGGAGGTTTTGACCTTTCAAAGCTGATTACGCCGCTTATCCAGATCATCATGTTTGGAATGGGAACTGCTATGAGCTTACGCGACTTCTATGGTGTGATCAAAATGCCGATGGGTGTTTTTACCGGTGTAGTGTGTCATTTCACCATTATGCCTTTTGTAGGCTGGGGGCTTGCCCACCTGTTCAGCTTCCCGCCTGAAATAGCAGCCGGTGTGGTGCTGATAGGAACAGTACCCTGTGGCATGGCATCCAACGTTATTTCTTACCTCGCCAAAGCCAATCTGGCGCTGTCGGTTACATTGACGGCCGTTTCCACTATGATGGCGCCTTTTGTAACGCCTTTCCTGATGCAGTGGCTGGCAGGCAGTTATATAGATATCAGCGTCAGCGCAATGATGTGGGACATCTGTAAGATCGTGATCCTGCCGGTGGCGGCAGGTCTGCTGTTCAATCATTTCCTGAGTGGTAAACTGAAATGGCTGGATAATGCCATGCCGAAAGTATCGATGTCGGCTATTGCTTTTATTATCGTCATTATTACAGCTAAGGGGCGTGAAAGCCTGCTGGATGTAGGTGCATTGCTGATATTATCATCACTTATACACAACCTCTCGGGGTATACACTGGGTTATTGGTTATGCCGTCTTATCAGAATGAATGAGCAGGATTGCCGTACGATAGCGATTGAAGTGGGCATGCAGAACGGCGGACTTGCAACGGCCATTGCGAAGGATATGGGAAAGATCGCTACAGTGGGACTGGCGCCGGCGGTATTTGGTCCGCTGATGAACGTAACCGGTTCTCTGCTGGCATCGTGGTGGCACCGGCATCCGCCCAAAGAAGCACCAAATGAAAAAGCCGTTCAGCTGGAAACGGAACGGCTTTAGTTTATCATTTATAATGTAGCAACAGTGACGTTGTACATCAACGAGGTGGAATATATAAATAAAGACAAACGGGGAATTACTGTTAAGTGGCTATCAAGATAATGACAAAATGCGAAAAAACTATTCTTTTAAGGTAATTTTTTACAGTTTTTTTCATGAGGCATTTACTTTGATCCATAAAAGTGTATTTTGTTATATAAAACCACGTATATGAATAATCCTAAACAACGCAGGGAATTTCTCAGGCAGATGGCATTGTACACTATGGGTGCGGGTCTTTTGCCCTCGGTGCTCGCAGCATGCAATACCGGCTCTTCCACAAAGGAAAGCAAAGACAGTACCAACGTAGGAGAAACAGCAGCTGACAAAACGGCTAAAGAATTATTCTTTAAGATATCTCTGGCGGAATGGTCTTTCCATGAGGCTATATTCGGAGGAAAACTGTCGCATCTTGACTTTCCGCTGAAAGCCAAGAATGACTACGGGATTGAAGCTGTTGAATATGTAAACCAATTCTTTAAGGATAAAGCAACGGACAAAGCCTACCTGGCAGATCTGAAGAAACGTTGCAGCGATAATGGTGTGCGTAGTGTGCTGATTATGATTGATGGTGAGGGGGAAATGGGAGACATGGCTGAGAAGAAAAGGAACAAAGCCGTAGAGAATCACTATAAGTGGGTGGAAGCGGCAGAATACCTGGGTTGTCATGCTATCCGTGTAAATGCGGCAGGAGAAGGCAAACCGGATGATGTGGCAAAAGCAGTAGCAGAATCGCTGGCTAAATTGTCAACATTCGCCAATACACATAACATCAATGTCATCGTAGAAAACCATGGCGGAAGTTCGTCCAATGGTAAATGGCTGGCAGGTGTGATGAAACAGGTGAATATGCCTAACTGTGGTACTTTACCCGACTTTGGTAACTTTTGCCTGAACCGTACCAAACCTGTAGATAATACGCCACAGGGATGGGCGGCTACCAAATGCCTGGAAGAATATGACCGCTATGAAGGAGTTACAGAATTAATGCCTTTTGCAAAAGGTGTAAGCGCCAAAACACATGATTTTGACGCCGAAGGCAATTGCGTGGAAACAGACTACCGCAAAATGCTCAAAATAGTAAAGGACGCCGGTTATACAGGTCATATCGGTATCGAATATGAAGGCGCTAAACTTTCTGAAGAGGAAGGTGTACGTAAGACACTGGAACTGCTGAAGCGAGTAGGTGCAGAACTGAGCTGAGAATAAACAGCAACGTAAGAGATCGGGAACCCGGAACGCTATTGTTCCGGGTTCTTTTTTTAGTCCATTATACGAAAAAGCCGACCTGCCTGCAGTGGTAAAACTGATTTCTCCCGGTACAATAATTGGATGTTTGTTGTTAACTAAAACATTGCCGCCTTGGATCTTCATGCTGGTTATCCTTATTCTTTGGTAAAATATGGGCTGCCATTCAATTACCCCCGTCTCGACCATGATGTAAAGACCGACGTATTGATTGCGGGAGGTGGTATTTCAGGCGCATTAGCGGCCTATTATCTTACAGCAGCAGGGATACCGGCTATTGTTGCAGACAGCCGTACTATAGGATTAGGCAGTACCTGCGCCAGTACTTCGTTGATACAGTATGAGATAGATGTTTCCTTGTCCCGTTTAACAAACAGGATAGGGGAGAAGAACGCGGTTGCCGCTTACCGGTTATGTTATGAGGCTATAGGGGTGTTGGAAAAGATCTGTAAGAAGATCGGCGCACCCTTTTTTGATCGCAGGGATAGCCTTTTTCTGGCGTCGTACAAGAAAGATCAGGAATGGATCAGGAAAGAGTATGCCTTACGTAAATTGCTGGGTTTTGATGTGAGCTATTGGGATGATGCGATGGTAAAAGACAAAATGGGGTTCGATGCTCCGGGCGCTATTTATTCCCGCATGGCTGCACAGACAGATACCTACATGCTGACCCATTTACTGCATCAGTACAATATTAAAAAGGGAGTGGAAGTATATGACAGGACCACTGTTGCCGATATTTCCCATCAAAGGAATGGCGTCATTGTTCATACGCAGGAGGGACACCGGATCAAAGCAAAATACCTCATCATGGCAACCGGTTATGAAGCCTCACAATATATCAGGGAGCCATTGTTAAAACTGCGCTCTACATATGCTACGGCGAGTGAAAGCCTGCAGATGGATGGTTGTTGCTGGCATAACAACTGCCTGATATGGGAAACCAAAGATCCTTATTTGTATATGCGCCCGACAAAAGACAATCGCATATTGGTAGGTGGCAGGGACGAGTACTATTACAATCCGTCGAGGCGCGATAAACTGATCAGCAAAAAAGGGAAGATGTTGCAGGAGGACTTCAATAAGAAATTTCCGCATATTCGCTTCATATCTGAATTTCAGTGGACGGGTACATTTATTTCAACTGACGACGGACTTCCGCTCATTGGTAATTATCCGGCTATGCCGCGTACTTACTTTGCCCTGGGTTTTGGTGGTAATGGTATTACGTTTGCCCAGATAGCTGCTGAAATAATCACCGCCATTATTCTCGGAAAGAAAAATGCTGTACCGCAGATGTTTGCCTTTGGAAGAGGATAGGTCAGAAATCAATAGTTACTTTATTCTTCCTGACTTTGTAATTAAACCCGGCAGTCTGCCGGATCTCTTCCAGTACTTTTGTCAAAGATGCCTGGCTGAATTCTCCATTCACGCCTCCCGCAGCAGATACGTCTCCTTCCACATAGATCTCTGTACTGTACCATTCCTCCAGTTTGCGAACGGCATTCATAAATGGTTCATCATGGAAAGTCAGTTTATCCTGCAGCCAGGTTTCCATTTCTACCGGGTGATATGTTTCTTTCTCCATCAGGTCAATTTCTTTATTGGCCAGTACCATATTTCCCGGGCCTAACATCTCCGGCTGATCATCAGTTTTGGAATAATAGGATTTGCTCACCTTCACTTCTCCACTCCGCACGTAGGCCGTTGCACCCTGTTGTGACTCAAAACACCGCATTTTGAAAGCTGCAGGTTTTGTGGCCGTCATGGTCAGGATATTTGTTTTGACTGTGAGCGGATAAGCGGTGGAATCAAAATATGCTTCCCCATCCAGCAGGAGGGTGTGGCTTTGAGCGAAATTGCCAGGCACGAGCAATTTGGTATTGCTGTTCAGGATAACAGGTGTTCCGTCTGGTAGTGAGATCTTTTTACGTTCTCCCAGTACGCCTTCGTAGGTGGTGTAGGTCTGTCCTTTTTCATGAAAGGAGGCCAGCACTTCTTTCGGCTTCCGCAGTAAGAATACGGAGACTAAGGTAATGATACATAGTAGCACTACGATAATATAAGGCGATCTGCGACGTGACCTGGTATTTGCTTGCTTAGTAGGCACTGGGAAATATTGACTTTGATGAAGATATAAAATTAAAGAAAAAAATATAGGACGGAAGCTTTATTGGGTTTAAATAAAAAGAAACTTACAGATGTTCTGTTTAATAAAAGAAGGCTTTTGTTCGAGTTTTTCAAAACAGCTGCGGGCGGACGGTCATTGTTGTCAGATCATTTTGTTGGAAATCTGTCGGCATACTAACTTTGCGGCCCATGGAAAAGCAGCTATCATTATCATTCGAGAATACCGCCATAGCTTTTGAATCAAAGACAGATAAGGCATTAAAAAAGGCTGACTTCCTGTTTAGCAGCATTGGCAAGCCCTGGTTGGTGAAATTAGGGGCAACAATGACGCCGCTGGCGCTGAAAATGAAATTGCCTATAAAGGGATTGATCCGTAACACCATCTTCAGTCAGTTTTGCGGCGGGGAAAGTTTGCAGGAAGCAGCACAGACTGCCAATCACCTGGGGAAATTTCATGTGGGAGTAGTGCTGGACTATGGTGTGGAAGCCATGGAAGGAGAGGAGAACTATGATCACGCTGTACCTGAATTTATCCGCGCCATAGAGTATGCGGCAGCTAATCACAATATTCCGTTCATTGCTATTAAGGTAACCGGCTTTGCCCGTTTCAGCCTGCTGGAAAAGATCCACAGCCGTGAAGCACTGACGCCGGAAGAAGCAGCAGAATTTGGCCGTGTCAGGAGCCGGATACTGTCCATTGCAACAGCGGCAGCCAAACATAAGATAGGACTGCTGATAGATGCGGAAGAGTCCTGGATCCAGCAACCGGTGGATGACCTGGCAGACGAGCTGATGGCGCAGTTTAACAGGCAGCAGGTAATTGTATATAATACTTTCCAGATGTATCGCCATGACAGGCTGGCTTTCCTGAAGAAATCCTTCGAAAAGGCGCAGCAACAGGGCTATCTGCTGGGTGCTAAGCTGGTAAGGGGCGCTTACATGGAAAAAGAGCGCAAGCGTGCAGAAGAGATGGGATACCCTTCTCCGATCCAGCCCAACAAGGAAGCGACCGACAGGGATTACGACGCTGCTGTAAAGTTCTGTATGGAGCGCATAGATAAACTGGCTGTATTTGTGGGCACACATAACGAGCAGAGTAGCATGCTGGCCGCCAGCCTTTTACATCAGCAGCAATTACCACATAACCACTCACATGTAAGCTTCTCCCAGTTATTGGGGATGAGCGATAATATCACCTTTAACCTCGCCCATGCCGGTTATCATGTTTCCAAATACCTGCCTTACGGCCCGGTAGAAGATGTAATGCCATACCTGCTGCGCAGGGCCCAGGAGAATACGTCTATTTCCGGACAAATGGGACGTGAGCTGGGACTGATCCGCCGGGAAAGGAAGCGTAGGGGGATATAGAAATTATCAGACACCTTATATTTTTAAATATACATAGCGTTTCATAGCGGTAGCTTCACTGTTATGAAACGCTTTTTGTTTAAGGGACAAATTCGTTACTTTGCGCCCATGGAACAATACCTTCAACTACTCCAACACATTATAGATCAGGGAGCTGTGAAAACTGACCGGACTGGTACAGGTACTACGAGCTGCTTTGGCGCCCAATTAAGGTTTGATCTGCAGAAAGGTTTTCCGCTGGTCACCACCAAAAAACTGCACCTGAAATCCATTATTTATGAGCTGTTATGGTTTCTGAATGGGGATACTAATATTAAGTACCTTAAGGATCATGGTGTAAGCATCTGGGACGAGTGGGCGAACGAAAACGGCGATCTGGGTCCCGTTTACGGCAAGCAATGGCGTAGCTGGGAAACCAAGGATGGCCGTGTTATTGACCAGATCAGCGAAGCTGTAAAGACCATTAAGAACAATCCGGATTCCCGGCGGATCATTGTGAATGCCTGGAACGTGGGCGACCTGCCTGAGATGGCGTTAAGTCCCTGTCATTGCCTGTTCCAGTTCTACGTAGCGAACGGTCGCCTGAGTTGCCAGCTATATCAGCGTAGTGCAGATGTGTTCCTGGGAGTACCCTTCAACATTGCCTCATATGCCATTCTTACCATGATGATGGCGCAGGTATGCGACCTGGAGCCGGGAGAGTTTATCCATACATTCGGAGACGTGCACCTTTACAGTAATCATTTCGAACAGGCTAAGCTGCAGCTCAGCCGTCAGCCGTTTGAACTGCCAACGCTGAAGATCAATCCGGCGGTGAAAGATATTTTCGGCTTCAAATTTGAAGATTTTGAACTGCTGAATTATCAGCATCACCCTCATATCAAGGCTCCGGTAGCTGTATAAGGGATGATACTTTTTCTGAATTTAAAATGTTTACTGCTTGACACTTTCTATAATAGTAGCTGCATCTGAAAATAATGTGATCGGTATTAACAATCATTTGCCCTGGCATTTACCGGTTGATATGAAATACTTCAAGGACACGACCATGGGTAAGCCTATTGTCATGGGCCGTAAATCTTTCGAAGAACTGGGCCGCGTTCTGCCGGGAAGACCCAACATTATGATCACCCGGCAATCGGGATATACGGCTGAGGGGCTCTACGTGGTACCTTCCCTGGAAGCGGGCATTGAAAAAGCTAAAACATTCGGGACAGAGGAGATCTTCATTACCGGTGGCGGTGAGATTTTCAAAATGGCACTTCCAATTGTAGATAGATTATACCTTACACGTGTGCACGCAGAAGTTACCGGCGATACCTATTTCCCGGAATTTGATCCGAGAGGATGGAAACTGGTGAAAAACGAGCGTCATGAAAAGGATGAAAAACATGCGCATGCCTTGACATTCCAGGTCTGGGAAAGAGAGAAATAAAAGCATAATATATTATAATGGGAATCCCACCGGTTTACCGGTGGGATTTCTTATTGAATGATGATTTTTGTCTATATTTGTAGTGTAAATTTAACCCGTATTACTTATGAAAAGAATGCTATTATTGTTTGTTTTGCTCGCTCTGGGCCGTATGTCTATGGCCAAAAAACCGGTTACTTCTCATGACAATTCCAGCGGAACAGCGGTCACGTATATGGATCTGTCGTATCATTATCTGAAGCCGTGTTCGGATACTGTGGTATTGGTGGCGCGTGTGTATAACAGACCAACGCCAAAATATACTGTTGTGTGGTATAACGGTGCCGTAGGAGATTCGATTTATGTGTCCGTTGCATTGAATAATATCCTTCCATCTTATACGGCAGTTTTAAAAAATCCGTTAGGAACAGTAATTGACAGAGACACAGTAAAGGTCTTACCACAACAAGCCTTAAACCCAACGATTGAAATTCATCGTTCAGCTATCCTGAATAATGATACGCTGATGGCTTTTCCGCAACAACCAGCAACGTCTGTAGAGTATCTGTACAAGTGGTACCGTGGTATCTGGGAAATACAGGTGGGAAACTATCCTATGTTAATTAATCCACAGCCAGGTACTTATAAGGTATATGTTCGTGACAGGGCAGGTTGCAGTGGCGTTTCTGATACGGTTCAGTTTACCCGCACTAGTGACACGTCGCAGGTGGCCAGTATAAGTCCCAATGGAGATTTAGCATCGCGATTTGCATCGATCAATGCACGTGAAGAGGTAACATTGGGCGCTAATAAGGTGAAAGCCTTCCCGAATCCTTCCACAGGTCAGGTATCGCTGCAATTTGAAAAAGCCATACAGAAAAAAGTAACGGTGATCGTCTACAATCTCAACGGTCGTGTGATGTATAACCGTACTACATATCAGCAATTACAGCCGCTGGACCTCTCTGCTTTGCCGAAAGGTTATTACCTGATAGAACTGACAGGAGAGGGCGAGAAGAAAGTATTGCCACTGATCCTGCAATAAGTAAAGAAAATTTAAAAAGGGCTGACTGGTTGATAGTCAGTCCTTTTTTTATCTATATAATTCGTACATGCGGTGGCGGGAGAACCAACTGGATGTTTTAACATATATTTGCAAATACTATATTTTGTAATATTCCCTTAATACTTATGAAGAGATCTCTACTATTGTTTGTGTTATTAACCCTGTGCCGTTTCGCTTTCGGGCAAAATGGACCGGGGGCAATGTTCGTACAATCGCATTATCAATCCTGTACTGCACCATTTACCGTTACATTTAAAGATTCCAGCTGGTCGCCGACGCGCACACCACTTGTTTTCTGGAAATGGGAATTTGGAGATGGTACGGTCGATTCTTCCGGCGCAATTGTAACGCACACATTTTTACAAAAAGGCTTTTTTCGTGTAAAGCTGACGGTACGTGACCAGCTTGGCAGGGTGGGCACCTACTCCGCTCATGATGATCAGCTGATCAGGATAGGAGCTGCTTTGCAGCTGCCATCTACAGTGTACATTTGTAATCCGTCGCAACCGGTTACATTAAGGAACCTTGCTACGCCCCAGTGGTTTGATAGCCTGGGTACTTATCAGTGGTTGCTGGATGGCAATGTGGTATCTACAGCGCGCAACTGGCAGACAAGTCAGGTGGGGCTGTATCAGCTGAAGTATACAGCCTGTGATACAACACTTTCCGGTTCTATATCAATCGCAGATGGCGCGATCACACCGAGCGTATTGACGCCTGTTGTATGGTCGAATGATACAGCAAAACTTGATTTTGCTATTATGGGGGCGCCTTATATGCCGGGTCAGGTCAGACAGGTGTCCTGGGACTGGGGGGATGGTAAAAATTCCGTGGCACAGGGCCTGTACAATAGTGTTACTCATAGCTATACAGTACCGGGTACTTATAATGTGCGTGCTACTGTAAGATTGAATAATCCCGCAGATCTGGTCTGTGATTCCGTAGGGACCTATACTGTTAATGTCCGCGCGCCATATGTTACACATAATGTGTGGAATAGAATGGATACTTTATACACAGGAGGGGATAAAACATATCTTATTTCTGCTACAAATACCGGAGCTACTTTCAAATGGAAAAGCATGGATCCAAACTTTGCTTCCAGTGCACAGATCCTGTCAACCTGGGAGCCGGGCAAATACTGGGTTGAGATCAGCAAATCGGGGGATGTAATAACAGATACGATTAACATAATGCCTAAGGCCAATTTTACTTTCATGATGCCCAGTTGTAGTCAGATGGGAAGCATGAAATTTTACAACGGCATACTTGTACCCGTTTACGATTCTCTTTTGTCTATCACCTGGCATTACGGAGATGGTAAGTCAGACGTATATCCCAAAGCTAAGTATTACTACGAACATACCTATGATGCGCCAGGTATATATAAAGTCGTTATGGAAGCCTGCTATAAATCAGGTTACAATGCTTTTGCAGCGAAGGATGTACTCATTTACCCGTTAATTGCCTGGGATATCAAGATACAGGACGACACAGTATCTGTACCGGGGATGCATATACTAAGTGCGAAAACTGTGAGTACGGCGAATCCCGAAAAGATCTTATGGTATCCCGTAGGGCGTAACCTTGTATACAAATCGATCAACGATACTATTCAGACGACAGTACCGGTTGGATGTAGAGCATATTTAATGGACTCCTGTACTATCCAAAGAGCTGCTGACACCTTTAGGATCAACAATCAGGTCCCTATTGAATGGACGGCAAATGTGGCCGTAAATTATAACAATTGCATGGCTACATTAAAGGTAAATACCAACGCTCGTAAAGGATCTTATTGGGTATTGTGGAACACTGGTGCAACCTCCGACTCTATCCTGGTGACAAAACAGGGATGGTATGGGTTTACTCTTAAAGACAGTACCGGTAACATACGCAAGGATTCAGCCAATGTTATTATCTCTCCACTGGATGCCGCGACGTTGAGTGCCCATTCGGGATATGGACGTGATACATTGATCGCTGAGCCTTACGGTCCTAACAACCAGTATTTCTTCTATCGTAATGATACTTTGTTATCAAACGGGGGAAATAATTTTTTTAGTCTTTACTTTAATCCTATTCCGGGAGTATACAAAGTAACGGTACAAAATACACAGGGTTGCACGGTTACTTCGCCACCGCTGTATTTTCGTGTTCCTAAAGACAGCGTTGCAGTCAATTTCATTTATAGTGCTGACCAATGCATTAGTCAACAGATTAAATTCATTGGTACAGCTGTTTCTTCTAACAGTCAGGATACCGTAAGAACTGTTAAATGGAATTTTGGTGACGGTATGACTGCAACATATCCGGGGGCTAGCAATACTGTTAGTCATTATTATGAGGCAGCTGGTACATATACGGTTACCCTTATTGCGACAACAGCTGCGGGCCACACGTACAGCGTGTCAAAACAGGTAGCAGTTTGGAAGGTACCTTACAACGTGAATATCATCAGTGATACTACGAGTTTACCAGGCACAAATGTTCTGACAGCCGTTAAAAATCCTGCTGATGCGTCTGTAATATGGAGTACCGGTAGCACAAATGATACCATTCATGTGCATACCACCGGTTATTATTCAGTATGGCTGAAGGACAGCTGTGGAAATGTCCGCGCTGCAGACACACTGCAAAGTGTAATTAATGCCGGATGGAATGCGGATGCTTACATATTGAAATGGACTGCCTGTGGCGATACCGCCATAGTGGTTGCCAGTACACAGATTTCTGGCGCAGGTTCTATTTCCTGGAGTAATGGTCAGGGGGGATCTGTGATTCGTGTTACTACGCCAGGTGTATACACTGTAACAGTAAGAGATCTTAATGGAAATATCAGGGCGGAAGATTCTGTTTATGTGGAATTGAAACCGTTTAAGCCAGGACTGGAAGCACATCTTTCTGTTGATCCAAATAATGACACCCTGATCGCTTATCCGCATGATTCTGTATACTACTACAAATGGTACCGGAATGATACCTCATTCATGTCAGGTTCATCTCCAATATTGAATCGTCCAACACCTGGCGTTTATCGGGTATTTGTTACTAATGGTGCAGGATGTACTGCCGCAACAGATACCGTGCATTATAAAGTGAATGTGCCGGTATTGCCTGTAGATTTCAGTTACGAAATGACAGGATGTGATCCGACATTGGTAAAATTCATAGGTACTGCTGATACGCAGGATTCTGTAACATACAGATGGAAGTTCGGAGATGGAAGTGGGGAAGTATACGGTTTGAATGCTAGTCACAATTATGCGGTAGCCGGCGCATACAATGTGACGTTGGAAGTAACAACAGCTTCCGGCAGAACTGGTTCAAAAACTAAACCATTGGCCATCCAGGCTGTGGATACAAGCATCTGGATAACTCACATTACTCAACAGCGTAATCAATGCGGTGACAGTGTGTTGCTGACAGCTTTCAATAACGCTGCAACAGCTGTTTATTCCTGGAATACCGGCGTGCAGGCGAAAACTATCCTGGCTACCGCATCTGGTTATTATGCTGTTAGTGTTTACGATACCTGCGGTCATAAACGATTTGCTGACAGTATTTATGTGACGGTAAATGTACCATGTGTTCCACAGCTGCCAACTGATACCGTTCTCGATTTCAGTTATAAGGCAGCACCGTGCGAGCCGCGTGTAATACATTTCAAGGGCATTACTGACACAGTGGATTCCGCAACATACAAATGGAATTTCGGTGACGGCAGTGGTGAAGTATCTGGTCTGGATGCATCTCATTATTATGCAGTACCGGGTGCATACAGCGTAACATTGAAGGTAACAAGAGCTTCTGGCAGAACCGATTCAATCACTAAACCATTGGCCATTCAGGCTGTGGATACCAGTATCTGGATAACGCATATCACTCAACAGCGTAATCAATGTGGTGACAGTGTATTGCTGACAGCTTCCAATGGTGCTACAGCCGCTGTTTATTCCTGGAATAACGGCGTGCAGACGAAAGCCATCATGGTTACGGCATCCGGTTATTATGCCGTTAGCGTATACGATACCTGCGGTTATAAACGGGCTGCCGACAGTATTTACGTGACGGTAAATACACCATGTGTACCAGAGACACCAACTGATACCATCTCCATTGGCGATGGTCCGATCGAAGGAGGTAGCGCGCTTCCTGTAACTGCCGGTTTCGGACAGGACTTTAATGCAGACAACGTCTTTACAGTTCAGCTGACACTGAAGAATCCAGGTGGCCGCCAGACAGGTTTACAGCCTGATGAGGTGATTAATCTGGGCTCCAGACCCGGAACAGGCAAGGACATTACTATGGAGGTAGACCTTCCGGATAGCCTGGCTTGTGCTACGAGTTACGCAGTGAGAGTAGTGGCTAGTTCTCCTGCAGATACTACTGCATGGTCACAGCTGTTCACTATTACCAATCAGCCTCCTCAACCAGTGATCACCCAGCGTGGCGACAGCCTGTTCACTTCCGGTAAATATAACTGGCAGTGGTATCTGGATAATAAGGCCATCGATGGCGCTACTGCCGCTAATTACCGTGCAAGAAAGAACGGTGTTTATATGGTGGAATCACTGAATGGAAATGGCTGTACCAGCAAATCAGCTCCGGTATCCGTGATTATCACCGCGGTGGGAGAGGTGACCCTGGGCGGTAATAAGGTGAAAGCCTTCCCGAACCCATCAGAGGGACAGGTATCCCTGCAATTCGGAAAACCATTGCTGAAAACAGTGACGGTGAATGTATATAATCTCAATGGCCGTGTAATGTACACCCGTACTACAACACAGCAACTGCAGCCACTGGATCTGTCTGGTTTGCCGAAAGGTTATTACCTGATCGAACTGACAGGCTATGGTGAGAAGAAAGTATTACCACTGATCCTGCAATAAGAAAGGATATAAAAGAAAGGGGGCCTGACTGTCTGACAGTCAGGCCCCCTTTTATGTACAAAGTGAAGGCGTTTTAGGTAATAAATCGCAAGGTCGCTTGTTCGTCGCTAAAAGGTCGCTAGTTCGTCCCTTATAGGAACACAAGGCTTTTGCTGTCATTCTGGCAAAACTACCTGAATATAACCGTTCCGATACCCTGGGTCAATTCCGTTTCCAGCTGTTTCAGGTGCTTATGCATCTCAATACACTTGATCTGCTCTTCAAACACGGTAGACCGTTCCATTTCCTGTTGATTTTCCACGATCATTTTACGGATCTTCCTCAAAATGAGATAATTGGTGGTGGAGATGGTATCTTTCAGATAGGCATTATCACCATATACGGTATCTATTTCAAATTTTTCCTTCCAGGCAGTACTTAGTTCCGCTTCTTTATCTTCCATAATACCGACTACCATACCGGCAACATCCTGGTCATTGTGGTACAGGAACCACTTTTTGTCGGGCAGGTTGTCCTGGTCGTACATCTCTTTGTATTCCCTCAATATCCTTTTCACCAGCTCATTGTCGGCCAGCGATTCGAAATCGTAGGGCAGATGGAAAATATAGTCGGCCACGGTGCTTTTATCTTCCTCACTGAAAGGTTTGTCGCCAAAGCGCAGGAGTATTTTCACCAGTTCCCTTTCCTGTTTTTCGTCCGGATTGAAGAAGTTGACTGCCGGTTCTCCGCCGTTCTCCATCGCCTCCATGGCGGCAATCGCCTCTGGTGAGAGGTCGTCGTCCATAGGCGGCGCAGCAGCGGCATTATCCCTGGCCTGCTGGTTCTCCTTTTTCTGGAAACGCTCCCGGATGAACTTATTCACCAGGTTGATGAGTCCCTGTTCATCGATCTTCAGTACCTGGCTGCATTGACGGATGTAATCCTGCTGCCGGGTGAAATCTTCCGTTTTATCGATCTTGGAGATGGTCTCCGCAATCTCATTTACGAGCTGTGATTTGCGGTTGCTGTCATTGCCGGCGTCCTGCATGGAGATCTGCAGCTTGAACAGCACAAAATCCTGCTTGTTATTGGCTATAAATTCACGGAAAGCATCTGCCCCAATCTTTTGCACATAACTGTCCGGGTCTTCCTTATCGGGGATTAAAACCAGTTTTACGTTCAATCCCTCCTCTATCGCCATATCCAGACCTCTCAGGGCCGCCTTGATACCGGCATTGTCCCCGTCGAAGAGGATGGTCAGGTTGTTTGTGTACTTTTTAATGAGCCGCAGCTGGTGTTGCGTCAGGGACGTACCACTGGATGCCACTACATTCTCAATCCCTGCCTGATGGAGGGAGATCACGTCTGTATAACCCTCTACCAGCAGACATTCATTCAGTTTGTCGATCGCATGCCTGGCAAAGTAGGTACCATACAGTACCCTGTTCTTGACGTAGATCTCATTTTCCGGTGAGTTGATGTATTTGGGAGCACGGTCATTCTTGACAAGGATACGGGCACCGAATCCCAGTACCTTACCACTCTGGTTGTGGATCGGGAAGATCACACGGCCGCGGTAGTTATCTCCGGGCTGCTCATTCCTGACGGTGACCAATCCTGTTTTTTGCAGGTATTCCAGGTTATAACCTTTGGACAGGGCCGTTTTAGTGAAGGCATCCCAGGTGTTCAGGCTGTAACCTAACTGGAACTTACGGATGGTCTCCTGGGTAAAGCCACGCTCTTCAAAGTAACTGAGACCTACGTTCTGGCCTTCTTCCGTATTAAAGAGTGTATTGGAAAAGTATTCACGGGCAAAGCTATTGATGATATAGAGGCTGTCCGCCATCAGCTGCTGCTGCCTGGCTTCCGGACTTACCTCAGTTTCCTCAATGGGCACGTCGTACTTCTGCGCCAGCCAGCGTAAAGCTTCTACGTAGGAATACTTCTCGTGTTCCATCAGGAACTTAATGGCATTACCACTCTGGCCGCAACCGAAGCATTTGAATATTTCCTTACTCGGCGTAACGGTGAAGGAGGGAGACTTCTCGTTGTGGAAGGGACATAACCCTAAGTAGTTGGCACCCCGTTTTTTAAGTTTCACGAAATTGCCTACTATCTCCACAATGTCAATCCGGCTGAGTATCTGTTGTATGGTATTTTGTGAAATCAATGGCGCTTAATTCAGACTGCAAACTTAAATAATTTTTCACCGCCTGGCGGGACAGCGGTCATACATTGTTGTCCGAACCCATCCGCAGGGCAGGAACAGGTAGTTTGAAGAATACTACTGAAAAAAATAGTATTGCAGGGGCCTGGCTTTCAGCCTTGCCCTCAAGCTACCACCTGATCCTTATTTTGGGAGACAATGCATGTAAAGTACCGTCAATGTTGCAATGCACACTCATGCCTGATAGTATTATCGGCAGGATCTTTTTATTCAGGATAAACGATGTTAAAAAAATATCTTACTTGGATAATTTACCATTTATTTAAAATAGTATCATGGCCTAATTTTAGACAACACGTTTAAAACTCAAACAGCATTCACAGAGAGGGGGATCTGAACAGTGTCCATGTATATTCTCAATAATGATCAGCAACTGGCTGCCCGCCTGCGCGACAGTGATCACAACGCTTTTGAAGAATTATATGCTGCCTATCATCAACTCTTATATAGTACAGCCTGTAAATATCTGAAAAGCACCACTGCTGCCGAAGATGCCGTACACGAAGTATTCGTGAAGGTATGGTTGCACCGTGAAGAGCTGGACCCCGCGCAGGGAGTACGTAATTTCCTTTTTAAATGCCTCAAGTTCCACGTACTGAACCTCATCCGCGATCATAAACGCAGTCTTTCCAAACAATACGAACTTGTCTACAACGCCAGCAGTGAGCACCGGGACGCTGAATCGACCGTTATATTTAATGATTACCGCAAAGTAGTGGACCATGCTATTAACAATCTCTCTGCCCAGAAGAAAAAGATCTTCCGCCTGCGCTCTTACGAAGGATTGAGCAACGAGGAAGTAGCCCGACAGCTGGGATTGTCCATTAATACTGTCAAATTTCAGTATGCCCAGGCCAGTAAGGCATTGAAGCACGCATTGAAGATCATGATGAGCGCACTCCTGAGCCTTGCCTTTCTTTTTGTTACCTTTTCTTAAATTTTTTTTCAACTCCTATAATACTTTTCATTTCCCCAGGTGTAGTATTATACAGAACGTAACAATTTCATTTGTCATATTTCATCGTAAGTCCACATTATGGAGCAATTCGACCAAAGTCTGCTGCATAGATACCAGCTTAACCAATGTACCCCTGAAGAATATGAAAGGGTACTGGAATGGTTTACCACTCCGGAAGGAAGGGAATACCTGGATATTGTTATGACGCGGGATCTTGATATGGCAAAGCCGGATATCATGCTGTCGCCGTCACAATCTGCAGATCTCTACCAGCGTATCGTTGATACTACTGGTCAGCGCCAGCCACGTTATCGCCGGTCCCGTTGGTTTACAGGTCTCAAAGCAGCCGCCGTGGTATCAGGAACCTTATTACTTGCTTATGGGGGATGGAAAGTCTATCATCATCACCGTAACACCGTTATCCAGACAGCTTATGGGGAAATACGTACGGTAGTCCTCCCCGATCAGTCGGAAGTTACCCTGAATGGTAACACTACACTGCGTTACGCCAATAACTGGGAGCGGTCCGCCAGCCGTGAAGTGTGGGTGGAAGGTGAGGCATTCTTTTCAGTAAAACCATCAACTGTACCCCGGTCTTTCGTTGTACATACTGCAAGCAGGATGAACGTTGAAGTATTGGGCACCACTTTTAATCTGGTAGACCGTCACGGACGGATGCAGGTGGTGCTGAACACCGGAAAGGTACGTCTGCACAGCAACAGTACACCGGAAGAAACAATCATCATGCAACCTGGAGACCTTGTAGAATACAAGGAACAGGTACGTACAAAGGTGAAGAACCACACCAATACGCAACGTTATTCTTCCTGGAAAAGAAACAGCCTGCAGTTTGAGAATGCCAGCTTCGCCGAACTGGCGCAGCAACTGGAAGATACGTATGGCGTAACTGTCGAGATCAGGGACACTTCATTATTACGCCAGGAATTTACGGGTACAGTCCCCAGCCAGCAAATGGATATGCTGCTGGAGGGACTCTCACAGCTTTTTCATCTGAAAGTAAGCCATGTCAATAATATTGTTATAATCGAGAGAAAGAGTATTTAAAAACAATGCAGTAAATACTGCAGGCCGGTGTACAACGGAATGCAGTGACCACAGCACAGGTAATCATTCAAATTTAAATGTATGAACAAGTTCATTAGTGCCTTTATGGCTGCTATGGGCATGGCATGTTATTGCAGCATGCCGGCAAATGCGCAGGACCTGGCAGCGCTGGGTAAACCTGTCAGCCCCTTCGAAAGATCACAGACTAAGTCGCTGAAAAGTGTGCTGGATGGGCTTGAAGTAAAATACAATGTACACTTCATGTACAAGAGCAATCTCGCAACATTGCAATTGTCACGTATTGAAAATAACAGAACATCCTCTCTTGAAGAAGAATTGAAGAGTATCACTACTGCTAATAAACTCCGGTATAAAAAGATGGGAGAGGGGTTCTATATTGTGTATCTGCAGGATGATGAACCTGCTGCAGCACCTCCTCCAACCGGGTCCCGGGAAAATACGCCTTCACCCGTACAGTCAGCAATGAACATGCCCCCGCTTGCTGCTCCTGCCGCTATCCCTGTAAAAGGTGTAGTGACCGACGAAAATGGCCAGCCTATACCAGGTGTAACGGTACTGGTGAAAGGTACTACAAATGGTACTTCCACAGGTGTTGATGGTTCCTGGTCATTACAGGTACCAAATGAAAATGCGGTACTGGAATTTTCATTCATTGGTTATACGAAACAGGAAGTGGCCGTTGCTGGCCGTACTACTATTACAATAAAGCTGACGCAAGATGTCACTGCTATATCTGAAGTGGTGGTAGTCGCTTATGGTACGCAGAAGAAAGTAAACGTTACCGGTGCTATCAGCGCCATAGATGGTAAAGACGTGAGCTGGAAACCTGTTGGCCAGGTATCTGCCGCGTTGCAGGGGATGGCGCCTGGTGTCACAGTGACCACAGGCAGCGGACAGCCCGGTGCTGACCAGGGCACTATCCGTATCCGTGGTGTGGGTACGCTGAACAGTACCGATCCATTAGTGCTTGTAGATGGTGTGCAGATGAATATGAATGATGTGGACATGAATGATATCGCATCCTACTCTGTGCTGAAAGATGCGGCATCTTCAGCTATCTATGGTGTAAGAGCGGCAAATGGTGTGATCCTGATCACTACCAAAAGAGGCGCCTCCGGTAAAGCGAAGGTGAGCTACTCCAACTATTTTGCATGGCAGCGTCCCGCACGTCTGGCAAAATATGTAGGTGCGAAAGACTTCATGAAACTGGTGAACCAGACTGCCACCAACTCCGGTGCGAATCCTACCTATACCGATGCGCAGATTGCTGCTTACGATGATCCCAACCGTAATAAAGATCAGTACCCGGACAACTACTGGCTGGATGATGTATTGACCGGCAGCGGCTTTCAGCAGGAGCATAGCCTGGGTATATCCGGCGGTACGGAAGATATTAAATACCGTTTCTCCACTAACTACTTCGATCAGAAAGGTCTGATCTCCAACATGGATTTCAACCGTCTCACTGTTCGTCTGAATACAGATATTAATGTCACAAAGAAACTGACCTTCAGTGCAGACATTGCCGCCAGACTGGGCGACAGGCAGGAGCCACAGGGGGCTTCAGGATCAGCATGGTACCAGTTTGGACAGGCTGCAGTAGTGAATCCTCTTTCTGTAAACAAATATTCAGATGGCACCTGGGCACTTGTGAGAGGTGGCCAAAACCCTATCCGCCTTCAGGAAGAGGGTGGTCTATACCAATATAAAAGCAATCTCTTTACAGGCAACTTCAAAGCCACATACAACCTGCTAAAAGGTCTGAAACTGACCGGCCTCACTTCTGTTAACTACAGGTCCGACTATAACAGCATGCACGAAAAGGCACTGACATATTTTACCGATTTCCCTACCAACGAAAATACATTGACACTGGGGCAGAATACTATCAGGAAGGCCTACCAGGGTTACTGGTTCAGGAACTACCAGGGATTGGCAGAATATACACACAGCTTTGGCAAGCACAGTTTCACGTTGCTGGCGGGTGCTTCCCGTTTGTCTGAAACTACCGATGACCTGAGCGGTTACAGGGTGAACCTGCCTAATGGTACGATAGAACAGATCGATGCAGGTGCTGCCACCGGGCAGATTGCTACAGGTAATGGCGTTGCCTATTCCCTGGTATCTTTCTTTGGTAGATTGAACTATTCCTACAACGATAAATATCTCTTTGAAGCCAACCTCCGCCGCGACGGTTCATCCCGTTTCTCTGATGGTCAGAAATGGGGACTGTTCCCGTCATTCTCTGCCGGCTGGCGTATCTCTTCAGAGGAATTCATGCGCGATCTGACCTTCATCAACAATATGAAGATACGTGGTTCATGGGGTAAGCTGGGTAACGACGTGATCCTCGACAGAGATAAACAATCTACCAACTATCCTTACCAGTCAGTATACTACTACAACAGTTATCCTTTCGGCGGTGTGCTGAATCCGACAGCAGGTATTCAGATCTATCCTAACTCAGGTCTGACATGGGAAACAACTGTAATGACAGACGTGGGTGTGGACGCAACGTTATTCAAGAACCTGGATTTTACTTTTGATTACTATAAAAAAAATACAAAAGATATCCTGTTATTCCTTCCTATCAATCCTTCAGTAGGTCTGGATCCTTCTGCACAGAATGCTGGTAAGGTACAGAACACGGGATGGGAAGTATCACTGAACTATCGTGGTAAGATCGGCCAGGTTGATTATCATGTAGGTGGTAATCTCTCTGATGTTCGCAACAAGATCATTGATATCAAAAATACTGATGCGATCACAAGAGATAACAACTTCATTTATACAGGTCTCATTACAGGACAACCTATCGGAGGTTTTTACGGTTACCAGGTAGAAGGCATCTTCCAGAACGCTGCACAGGTAGCAGCACATGCTACGCAGCCATTCCCGACTACAGGTCCCGGCGATTTAATCTACAAAGATCAGAACAATGACAAACAGGTAAAAGAAGGCGCAGTGAGCAAAGGTGGCGATATGGTGTACCTGGGTAGCAATATTCCAAGATATACTTATGGTTTCAACCTGGGTGCTGACTACAAACATTTCGACCTGTCTGCCTTCTTCCAGGGTGTAGGTAAAGTATCTATCCATACACTGCCGATAGAAAGAGCGCCGACATCGAATGATGGTAACTTCAGGGAGGAACACCTGAACAGCTGGACAAGTACTAATACAAGTGCAGATTTCCCAAGATTGGTGAATACTACACAGAACTATCAGTCTTCTTCTTACTGGGTGAAGAGCGGTGCTTACCTGCGACTGAAAAGCGTGCAGCTGGGTTATACCTTGCCTGATCACATCATGAAACGTGCGGGCTTTGACAGATGCCGCATCTATGTGAGCGGACAGAACCTCCTGACCTTCTCATCCCTGCCGAATGACATTGATCCGGAAGCACCAAACGATAGCAGGTATTACCCACAGGTGAGAACCATCAACTTTGGATTAAACGTGCAATTTTAAACTAAGTAGTCATGAAGAAATTAGCAATTATATTCACCTTGGCCGGACTTGTATCAATGACGGCCTGTAAAAAATACCTGGACGAACAGCCGCAGAATGCTGTAAGCCGGGAGGATTACTGGACTACAGAAGCGGATGCCATTAATGCCGTAAATAACTGTTACCGCCGCCTGGGCGATGTGGATAACCGCATATTCCTGAGCTGCGCTACAGATGACAGTTATTCCTGGAGTGACTGGCCAAGTGATGTAAGGCTTGTTGGTAACGGAAGTGCTTCTATCGGAACGGGTATGTTCGCCAACTTCTGGAGCAACTTTTATAAGATGATCGCATCCTGTAATGATGTGCTGGATAATATCGACAGGGATAAGGCATTATCAGATTCCCTCAACAAACGTCTGAAAGGGGAAGCCCGTTTTATCAGGGCCTATGCATATCAGCAGCTGATAGGTCTGTATGGTGATGTGCCGCTGAGAACAACTATCCCACCGGTAAGCGACTTTGCAGCGAAACGTACGCCACGTGCGGAAGTAGCACAGTTCCTGGTAGCAGAGCTGGATACCATCGCGAAATACCTTCCTGTTACCTATGATGCCAACAACGCAGGCCGTGCTACGAAGGGCGCAGCACTGGCCTTAAAAGCAAGAGTGTTGTTGTACGAGGGCCGTTATACAGAGGCTGCTGCTGCCGCTAAGGAAGTAATGGACCTGAATGCATATGCGATCGACAATAACTATGTAAGCCTGTTCAACGGTACCAACAAGAACAGTCAGGAGATCATCTTCTCTGCGCGTTACGTGAAGAACACACTGCCTAATGCCATGGCTACATGGGTGGGCGGACCATCTCTCGGTGGCTGGTCGCAGGTAGTGCCGTTACAATCGCTGGTGGATGCTTATGAATGTACTGATGGAAAGACGATTGATAAGTCAGGGCTCTATGATGCGGCACATCCTTATGATAACCGCGACCCCCGTCTCAAGATGACAGTCGTGGTGCCAGGTGTGGTGGTAAATGGTATCACGATTGATGTAAGCAATACTAAGAGCCTGGATGCATTAAGCAAGAATAATGCTTCGCTGACTGGTTTTTATTATAAAAAATATGTGCCTGCTGATATTCAGGGTAACTGGGATAGCAACTCTTATAACGATGTAGTATTGCTGAGATTTGCAGAAGTACTGCTGACCTATGCTGAAGCTAAAATAGAAGCTAACCAGATCGATGCTTCGGTGTATGATGCTATCAACCGGGTAAGACAAAGACCTGGTGTCGTGATGCCTGTTATAACTGCAGCAGATTTCCCTGGTCAGACGGCACTGCGTGATGCAGTACGTCGTGAAAGGCATGTAGAGTTCCCGATGGAAGATAACCGTCTGTTTGACATCCGTCGCTGGAAGATAGCAGAAACAGTGATGTCTGGTCCTGTTTATGGTATCCTGAACAACTTTGATCAGACAAGACAGGATTATGGTAAGCACGTACTGGTAGAACAGCGTAGTTTCAATGCAGGACGTGATTATCTCTGGCCGGTGCCACAAAGTGAAACATCTCTCAATCCGAATGTCCTTCCTAATAACGGAGGTTGGTAAAATACATTCCGGTTATCGTAAGGACCGGTTATGCTTGAAGAAAGAGCCGTCTCAATTTTTTGAGACGGTTTCTTGTTTTATATACCATTGTCTTCTTGATGTGCAGGAATGGCCTTTAACGTTTTCTTAACTCCCACAATGTAACTTCTGCTTTCCTCTGCACGCTTAACTGCAAATGCCTAACCTATATTGTATGAATCGTCTGCAAACCTATGTACTGTTTATCGTCTGTTGTCTCCTGGCGGCTTGCTATGATGATCCCTGGGAACGTGGAGTTGTGGAAGGATATGTCCCCATTTATAGTACCGATGCTTCTTTGAAACAGATCAGTTTTCAGCCACCCCGTAAGACAGTCAATGGTGGTAAGTTATTTACAGCAGGTATGAATGTGCTGCAGGAGGAAATTGATTCAGGACTACATGTTATTTCATACCAGGACCCCGCTCGTCCCGTAAAAACGGGCTTTCTGCGGATTCCCGGATTCCAGGTGGCTGCCATTGATGGCGATTACCTGTACGCAAACAATTACAATGATCTCGTTGCTATTCCTCTAAAAGCACTCTCTGCGAATATGACCGTAGGAAGGGTGGCTGGCGTGTGGAGGCAACTGGATTATCCTTCGGGACCGGACGTAAATTATTTCGAATGCGTTGATCCTTCGAAGGGAATTGTGATTGGCTGGCATAAGGCTAAAATTAATAATCCTAAATGTCGCAGGTCAGGTGAACAGGATATTTATAATCCGGACGCCGTCGGTCACAATAATGCCGGATTGGTTATCTCACGTGGTAAACTTTATCTCGTGAATGCAGAGTCGCTGGCTGCCTATTCCCTGTCGTCTCCCGGCCAGCCGGTAATCCTGAAGAGCCGGCAGCTATTGGGTACAAAAGTGGATAGTGTCTTTCTGCTGAATAATGAATTGGCTGTGCTGTATAGCACCCGGTTGAACCGCCACGACACCACCAGCCTGGAGTACACTTCTCATTACAGGGACTTGACCGACTGCTTAAAACTGACAGCAACAGGCGATATCGCATATGCTATTTCCAGTCGAAAAAGATTTTGTGGTGCTACCTCGCTCTATCTGATAAAATCCAGGCTGAAAAAGGATACGACTGCCAGTATTGAATTAAATCGTTTGCAGGTAGGCGAGACCAACGCTTTCGTTATAGCAGGCAGTTATATGTATCTGGCGGCAGAGCAAGGCATGGTGACGATAAATATCGCCGGCGCAACCCTTGAAAGGGTAGGTGAAGTGACGGATGTAGCTTATTCAGATATTGTGAACAGTGGCAACCTTCTATTCGTGCTTGGCAAACGGGAAATAATTTGTTACAGCATAGCAGCTTCCCCTGTATCTCCCGGCTTAATTTCTAAACTACCTTATTGATGAAACAACTCTACACTGTTCTTATACTTTTCTTATTAATTACCCTTACCTCCAGGGCACAAAGAAATACGCCTGATTCCTTTCTTACGGGACTGCGCATCAGTACCAATCTCGTAACGCTCAGAGAGCCTGACGGGGGCGTTTCCCTGGCACTGGAATACCGGTATAAGAAAAACTGGGGTGTGGTGCTGGAAGGTACCTGGATCTTTATTGATGAAAAGGCGGATTACAATTTAAGAGGCAGGTATTCGCCAATGGCGAAGGGCTTCCGCATCCGTCCTGAAATACGTTATTATCTGCCGGGGAGAGGACATGTTTACAAATTATTCTTCGGACAGGAAATTTCATATAAGCGTGTTAGTTACCGGGAAGAATGGATACAGCCGGTGAGATGGGATCCTAACAGCTGGAAACCGGACTATGAGAAGATATCTGCCTATGATAAGGTTAAGAACATCTACGGTACATCCGGTAAAGTAGGTTGTCAGTTATTCTTTGACAGGCCACATAAATTCATGATAGAATTCTACATTGGGCTGGGAGTTAAATACAGGGATGTAGCCTTCAAAAACGAAGTTCCTTCGCCAGACAGCTATCTGGAGGATAACAGCAGCTATCTGGTAGATGAACCCAAAACAGGATGGGATATTAATATACCTATGGGGATTAAGTTAGGTTACCGGTTTTAACACCTGCGCCCAGCTATCGTTCCTGAAATTCCGTTATATTTGGTGGAAACCAAACAATCTTAACAGTTGCGCCTTTGGGCGTGACGAAAATTTCTACGGATGAAAGAAGTATTTATAGTTTCAGCAGTGCGTACCCCCATTGGCTCCTTTAATGGCGCATTATCGGCAATGTCTGCTACCCAGCTGGGCGCCCTGGTAATGAAAGCGGCGCTCGAAAAGGCGGGCGTACCTGCCGCTGCGGTGAATGAAGTATATATGGGTAATGTGATCAGTGCTAACCTGGGCCAGGCGCCTGCCAACCAGGCCAGTATCTATGCCGGCATTCCCACGAATGTGCCCTGCACAACTGTCAATAAGGTATGTGCTTCCGGTATGAAAGCGATCATGTTGGGAGCGCAGAGCATCCTCTCAGGCGATAATGACATAGTAGTGGCCGGCGGGATGGAGAGTATGAGCAATGTGCCTTACTACCTGGATAAAGCCCGTAATGGCTACAGATTAGGTAGTGGCGCTGTCACTGATGGTATCATCAGGGATGGCCTGTGGGACCCTTATAAGGACTTTCATATGGGAAATGCGGCGGAACTCTGTGCTACAGAATACAAGATCTCCCGTGAGGAACAGGATGCATATGCTGTAGAAAGCTATAAAAGGGCGGCAGCGGCCACCGAAAAGGGATATTATAAAAATGAGGTCATTCCTGTAGAAGTGCCTGGAAAACAGGTGGTTACTGTCACAGAGGATGAAGACTATAAAAAGGTGAACTTCGAGAAGATCCCTACACTGAAACCTACCTTCCAGAAAGATGGTACCATCACGGCGGCCAATGCCTCTAATATCAACGACGGCGCGGCAGCAGTGTTACTGGTAAGCGGGGAGAAGCTGAAAGAATTGGGACTGAAGCCTTTGGCAAAAGTTATCAGTTTTGCGGATGCTTCCCAGGCGCCTGAATGGTTCACCACTACTCCGGTGAAAGCTATTAATAAAGCGCTGGAAAAAGCGAAGCTGACCGCAGCAGATATGGATTTTGTGGAGATCAATGAAGCCTTTTCCTGTGTGCCTATCGCCAATGAACGTGATCTGGGACTATCACGAGATAAAGTGAACGTATGGGGAGGTGCAGTTTCTATGGGGCATCCTATCGGATGCAGCGGTGCACGTATTGTGGTGACGCTCAGCTCTATCCTGCGTCAGAACAATGCCCGTTACGGTGTGGCAGGCATTTGTAATGGCGGTGGTGGCGCCAGTGCGATCGTTATCGAAAGAGCGAATTAGCAATATTGTTGTTAAGGATCAGGAATTTACGGGAGGATCATCACGTAAATCCCTGATCCTTGAAATTTATTGTATCAGGCTGATGGTTGTGTCAAAGCGTGAGGCCCTGCCTGGTCCATTGATCAGGTTCATATATAGATGTATGCTATCCTGCCCGCTTTTCTCCATTTTTAAGGCCTGCAGTTGCCCCGCAGGTTTTACCACATCTCCTGATATCTTCTCAAAAAACCAGTACTTATCCTGTACCAGGCTGTAGGTAGGATAGCGGTAAATAATATCCACCGAGGTGGATTGCAGCGCAAAGTCATCGTCAATCGGATAGCGTTTCATTTCCCCGTCAGACAATAATCCCAGTCCCGCAATGACGGTCAGCGTGCGTAAAGGAGGCAGCAGCAGTCCAAAGAGCAGCACAAAAGGGAAGCCGTAAAAGGCACACAGGTATACCCACTTGCCTGACACTTCCTGCTGGGTGAGGCCATACAATATGATACCAGATCCTGCATAAAGGGTATAGAACACCCGCTCCGTATAAGTGCCTTTAAACCCATAACCGCTGAAAAGCAGTATCAGGCACAGAACAGAGAATATGCACATCGAGAGATGGAAATACCAGATCAAACCCGTTATCAGCGGGGCTTTGACCTTTTTGATCTTACAGGAAATGGCCGCCAGAAAGCATAAAGAAAGCACGGTAATGGTAAACATAGGATAGGATATTAACTTATAACAGGCAGTCTGTCCGCTAATATATATAATATTTCATATATAGTATTTAAAATCTCAGCTCGCTTACTCATAAGTTTTCCTTTGCTTTTTCGCCAACAAACAATAATTTTGCCCCTGCCTTAAGATAAATGAGGCATTAACTTTCAAACTTTAAGAGTAACAGCATGCGTCAGATAGCTTTCAGACAAGCCTTACGAGAAGCCATGCAGGAAGAAATGCGCCGTGACGACCGCGTTTTCCTGATGGGAGAGGAAGTAGCAGAATACAACGGAGCCTATAAAGTTAGCCAGGGAATGCTGGATGAGTTTGGCCCTAAGAGGGTAATAGACACACCGATCGCTGAGCTGGGCTTCACTGCAATTGGTGTTGGTGCTGCACAGAACGGTCTTCGTCCTGTTCTGGAATTCATGACCTGGAACTTTGCTGTACTGGCGCTGGACCAGATCCTGAACACAGCTTCTAAAATGCTGGCAATGAGTGGTGGTCAGGTAGGTTGTCCTATCGTTTTCCGTGGACCTAACGGTTCTGCCGGTCAGCTGGGTGCACAGCACTCCACTGCTTTCGAAAGCTATTATGCAAATATCCCGGGTTTAAAAGTAATATCAGTTTCAAATCCTTATGATGCAAAAGGTCTGTTGAAAGCGGCTATCCGCGATAACGATCCGGTTGTTTTCATGGAGAGCGAAGTGATGTACGGCGACATGGGTGAAGTGCCTGAAGAAGAATACATTATCGAAATTGGTAAAGCTGATATCAAACGTTCCGGTAAAGACGTGACCATCGTATCTTTCAACAAAATGATGAAAGTTGCCCTGGGTGCTGCTGAAGAGCTGGCAAAAGAAGGTATCGAAGCTGAAGTGATTGATCTGCGTACCATCCGTCCGCTGGATTGGTTCACCATCCTGGAATCTGTTAAGAAAACCAACCGTCTGGTGATAGTAGAAGAACAATGGCCGTTCTCCAGCGTTTCTTCTGAGATATCTTACCGTATCCAGAAAGAAGGTTTCGACTACCTGGATGCTCCGATCCGTCGTATCACAGCTGCTGATGCGCCAATGCACTACGCACCGAACCTGGTGAAACTGTACCTGCCTGATGTTGAGCGTACCGTGAAACTGGTGAAGGAAGTAATGTACATGAAGAAGTAAGCAGTAAAACTGTAATAAAAGAAAGCCGGTCTGATGAAGACCGGCTTTCTCTTTTACCGGCGGTTCGGGGGAAAACCCCAATTGTGGGGAACCAATGGCCGTCAACCACGCGTGGAACCCGTGTGTTTCAACCATGGATCAACGGATATTCCCGGGAACCAATTGGCCGTTTCGGTTTAGCTCCCAAACAGATCTGACGACAGATACCTATCTCCACGGTCACAGATAATACATACCAGCACCCCGTGGTCCAGCTCTTTTGATATCCTTGCCGCTGCAGATACGGCCCCGCCGCTGCTCATGCCGCAGAAAATGCCTTCTTCTTTGGCCAGGCGACGGGTCATCGCTTTCGCTTCTTCCTCC
This sequence comes from Chitinophaga filiformis, assembly GCF_021646545.1. Classification (GTDB taxonomy): domain Bacteria; phylum Bacteroidota; class Bacteroidia; order Chitinophagales; family Chitinophagaceae; genus Chitinophaga; species Chitinophaga filiformis_A. The sequence continues at coordinate 255,850 of NZ_JAKIRP010000002.1, forward strand.
GAAATATCCATGATGCGGTCTACTCTCGATCTGTCAAAGATCTTAGGCAGGTATTCCTCCGGCCATTTACGGATACCGGGTATCCTGGAGCCTTCAGTGGGCTGACATCCTACGATCTGTACCTGGCTGTTTTGTTCTTTCAGGAACTTAGACACCCCCATAATGGTACCGGTAGTGCCCATGGCGCTCACGAAGTGGGTGACACCGTGGTTGGTGTCCCGCCATATTTCCGGTCCGGTGGTTTTATAGTGCATGCCGTAGTTATCCGGATTGCCGAACTGGTTCAGCATATGATAACCACCTTTGGCCACCTGCGCATTGGCGTAGTCAATAGAGCCTTCCATAGATGCTTCCTTAGGTGTCAATGTCACTTTGGCGCCGAAGGCTTCCATGGTCAGCACTCTTTCGCGGGTAGCATCTTCCGGCATCACCAGTTCTATTTCTACGCCGAACAGGCTGGCAATCATGGCTAATGCGATGCCTGTATTGCCGCTGGTGGCCTCAATCAGTTTAATGCCCGGTTTAATCTCGCCTCTGTCCAATGCTCCTTTGATCATACCGTAAGCTGCTCTGTCTTTTACACTGCCTCCCGGATTATTTCCTTCCAGTTTCGCATAAATTGTAACCCCCGGATTGGCGCTGATGTGTTTGAGCGCTACCATTGGAGTGTTACCAACAAGATCTAATATCGAATGCATCTAATAACTGTTTTCTACTACGCTAATACTGCCATCCGCCCGGTAATAGATCCGGCTGAAGGGGGCAGTGCTTTTTATAAGCCATACATTTCCGCCTATAATACTATGGTGGCCCACCACAGTATCGCCGCCCAGGATGGTGGCGCCGGCATATATAATGACATTGTCTTCAATTGTCGGATGACGCTTGCTGCGCGCCATATCCTTATCCACGCTTAATGCGCCCAGTGTAACGCCCTGGTAGAGCTTTACATTGGAGCCGATAATGGTGGTTTCACCGATCACGATACCGGTACCGTGGTCAATGCAGAAATAGGGCGCTATCACTGCCGCGGGGTGAATGTCGATACCGGTGCAGCTATGCGCCCGTTCGGTGATCATACGGGGCAGCAGTGGTATCTTCAGCTGATGCAGCGCATGCGCAATACGGTAAAAGGCGATCGCATAAAACCCGGGATAGGCGCGTATCACCTCGTACATGCAGGTAGCCGCCGGGTCTCCTTTATAAATAGCTTCTGCGTCTTTTTTTAATGCATCATAAATGACTTCCGCCTGCTCCATAAACTGGCGGCTCAGCGCTTCTGCCGCCGCCGGCAACTGCTGTTGCATCGGCGCTAATAGTTGCTGCAACTCGGATTGCAGTCCATTTGCGTATTCCTCCAGTAACACGATATCAGCCATCACCTTCCCGGTATATTCTGGAAAAAGCCAGTTGATAAAATTGTTGGCAAAGTCGTTCACCGCACTGGTAGTCGGATAAGCAGTAGCTGCAGCCAGCTGGTGCCTCCGCCTTAATTCTTCTAAAAGTTGTTGCATATCCAAGTGAATTACAGGATTGAGGGAAACGATCAATGAAATTACGTATTAATGTCGAGAGTCCATAAAGTTAGTAGACAAATGGCCGATATCGAAGATGGGCGCGTTGGTTCTTGCCTCCATTTTGTTATCTTGGATGGGTATCAAGTAATTTCCCTTAATTTTGTACGTTGTTCACTAAAATAATGATATGGCCAACATTCTGATAATTGATGACGAGAAAAGCATACGTAAAACGTTGTCTGAAATACTGACCTATGAAGGATATAAGGTAGACGAGGCAGCTGATGGGGCGGAAGGCTTTAAAATGTTCAAAGAAAAGCAGTACGACGCCATCCTGTGCGATATAAAGATGCCCAAGATGGACGGTTTGGAATTCCTGGAGAAAGCCAAAGAAACCAATCCGGATGTGCCTATTGTGATGGTGTCAGGACATGGAAATATCGATACGGCCGTAGAAGCAGTAAAAAAGGGCGCTTACGACTATATCTCCAAACCACCGGACCTCAACAGGTTGCTGATCACCCTGCGTAATGCGATGGATAAAAGCACGCTGGTGACGGAGACAAAGACACTGCGCCGTAAAGTGAACAAAACTCAGGAGATGATCGGCACTTCTGGCCCTATCCTGAAGATAAAGGAAACAATAGAGAAGGTGGCGCCTACCGATGCCCGTGTGCTGGTAACAGGTGAGAATGGGGTAGGAAAGGAGCTGGTGGCCCGCTGGATACATGAACGCAGTAACCGTGCTGCCGGACCTATCGTGGAGGTGAACTGCGCAGCTATCCCTAGCGAACTGATTGAAAGTGAGTTGTTTGGGCATGAGAAAGGCTCCTTCACATCCGCAGTAAAACAACGTATCGGTAAGTTCGAACAGGCGAACGGTGGCACTTTGTTCCTGGACGAGATCGGGGATATGAGCCTCAGTGCGCAGGCTAAAGTGCTGAGAGCCCTGCAGGAAGGAAAGATCACCCGTGTGGGCGGAGATAAAGAGATCAGCGTGGATGTAAGGGTGGTAGCCGCTACCAATAAAGACCTGCTGAAGGAGGTGGAAGAAAAGAACTTCCGTCTCGACCTTTACCATCGTCTCAGCGTGATCCTGATACATGTACCTTCCCTGAACGATCGCCGGGACGATATTCCGCTGCTGGTGGAACACTTCCTGGAAAGCGCCTGCCAGGAGTACGGTATGGCGAAAAAGACCATCGACAAGGAAGCCATGAAGGCATTACAGCAGCACAACTGGTCCGGCAATATCCGTGAGCTGGGCAACGTGGTGGCCCGTCTTGTGATCCTGTCGGGCAAAACGATCATGGCAGATGATGTATACGATTATGTGCTGCCCTCCAGAGATAAAAAGAAAATAAACGCTTAGTAAATATCAGGGGCTGTTCCCACCATAGGCGGGGACAGCCTTTTTCATATTATTGAACCATGGCCAGACATCTGTACCTGATCAGCGGTATGGGAGCAGATGAAAGGATCTTCAGATACCTTAGTTTCCCCGAGGAATATACCGTACACTACCTGGATTGGCTGACCCCCGACCCACAGGAGACTTTTCCTGCGTATGCCGCCCGGATGGCGGCCAGGATTGAACATGAAGATGCCACATTGCTGGGCGTATCTTTTGGTGGCATGTTATCAGTGGAAATAGCCCGGCAAAGACCCATACAGAAGGTTATCCTCATCAGTAGTATTAAGCGTACAGGAGAGAAGCCCCCTTACCTGACCTGGGTGAGGAAAACAGGTTTGCTGCAATTACTGCGGCTACCGGATTCAATCATTTTTACACGCAGAAAAGGACTGGTGAAACTGTTCCTGAGCGCCGAAACAGCGGAAGAACAGGAATTGCTGGCCGACTATATGACCAAAACGGCCTATGGTTATCTTCGCTGGGGCATCCGGATAGTGGTGAACTGGCAGAACGATTTCGTCCCGGCATCATTGGTACACATCCATGGAGGCAAGGACAGGACCTTCCCGTCAAGGCTTATCAAGGCTGATTATATAATACCCACTGGTGGCCACTTCATGGTGTATAACCGTGCCAGAGAAATCAATGAGATCCTGCGGAAGGAGCTGGCGTGAAATGCAAAACTCTTATAAACCAATTGCATTACATGTAAAAAAGTTTATTAAATCAACCTAATCCCCTTATTTTAGCAAAACTTTTGATTAGTATTAATTAGCTTGCAGAATACAGAATATTATATTTGATCTTTTAAATATCTTAAACGAATCTTAATGAACCTGGCTTTTTGGAGAAGAAATAAAGAGGGTCAGCCAAAGAAGAAATCTGCCGTTAGAGAGTGGTTTGATGCCGCTATTTTCGCCATCATCGCAGCTACCTTGATACGCACCTTTATTTTTGAGGCGTACACTATCCCAACCCCATCTATGGAAAAGACATTGCTGGTAAACGACTTCCTGTTTGTCAGCAAGATCAGTTACGGGCCTCGTATTCCCATGACGCCACTCGCTGTTCCTTTTACACATCATACGCTGCCATTCACCAGGTATAGCAAGGCTTACTCCGAAGCGGTACATTGGAAATACAGACGTATGCCAGGTTTCTCAGATGTGGAGCGTTATGATGTAGTGGTGTTTAACTTCCCCGAAGGAGATACTGTAGCCCTGGAGCAACAGGAGCAAAGCTACTACCAGCTGGTAAGATTTTATGGACGTGATAATGTATGGGAACAGAACCATGTTACTTCCCGTCCTGTCGATAAACGTGAGAACTATATTAAGCGTTGTATGGCTGTTGCCGGCGATACCCTGAGCATCAAAGAAGGTATCGTTTTCGTGAATGGGTCACAGGCGCCGATCCCACCGGAAAGCGAGCGTACATACTGGGTAAAAACCACCGGAGATCCGCTGAACCCGAGCCGTCTCGATGAACTGAACATAGATCCTTCTCCACGCAGCGTGGATGATTCCAGTACTTTCAGGTATGACCTGACGCCAGGTATGGCCAACCTGTTAAGAACATGGCCGGCAGTGCAGGACATCAGACCGTATGTAAAATCGCCCAGACAGGATATACAGGTGTTTCCGCATGATACAGCACACTACAGATGGACAGAGCATAACTTTGGTCCGCTGTATATTCCTAAGAAAGGCGCAACGGTGAACCTGGATAGTACTAACATCGCTTTCTACGACCGTATTATCAGCGTATATGAGGGCAACAAACTGGAAGCCAGGAACGGACAGTTCTATATCAATAATAAACCTGCCAATACCTACACTTTCAAAATGAACTATTACTGGATGATGGGTGATAACCGTGACAACTCACTGGATTCCCGCTTCTGGGGTTTTGTGCCTGAAGATCATATCGTAGGTAAAGCATGGCTGATCTGGATGAGCTATGGCCATGGCAGCATCCGCTGGAACAGGCTGTTCAGAACAATCAAATAAAAGCTCGGGTTTAGGTAACACCTTCTTCCCGCTGTTTCACAATATTCTGTTACGAATTACGCATGACATCCAATTACAAACACTAACTTGTAATTCGTCATCCGTAATTCGTAATTTAGTATATGGACATCCGTAAACATTCTTTTGAATACCATTCCTTCCAGGACAGTGCAGCCTTACCCATTGCAGACCTCCGGTTACTGGAAGAAGCCCGGGAAGTAACTGCCCAGGCCTATGCCCCTTATTCCAATTTTTATGTAGGAGCTGCCATTTTACTGGCCAACGGTATTGTGGTAAGAGGAACAAACCAGGAGAACGCTTCTTTCCCTGCCGGCATTTGTGCGGAAAGAGTGGCTTTATCTACCGCAGCGTCCCTCTATCCGGGAGTACCGATACTCACTATTGCCATCAGCTATCACAATCCTTCGGGGAGTAATGATACCCCTATTTCTCCATGCGGCATCTGCCGGCAGACCTTATCAGAATATGAAGGCCGTCAGCAGCAGTCCATTCGTGTGATCATGAGCGGTCAGACGGGGAAAGTGTTCATCATCCAGACTATCAGACACCTGTTACCATTGGGATTCTCCGCAGAAGATATGCAATAAATTTATTATCTTTGCAGGAGTCTATGAAACTCTATGTTAAACGTCCGTGTCTTATGTCCGCTGCTATGGACGGTTTTATTCGTGCAAGTTGCTATGGCTTTTCCAGGAAATAAGTTAAAGGGTCTTTACAGGGAAGGGGTGAACTGCCGCAATGAAGGCAGATTTCAGGCCGCAAAGAAATGTTTCAATGAAATCTTACATCAGGATAGCAGCTACACGGTAGCATACCTGCAAATGGCCGAGATCCTGGCATTGGAAGAGGAATATCAGGAAAGCATCCGTTATTACCAGTATTTCCTCCGCCTGGATGGAGAACAAGCTTCTTCCTGGTATGCCGTCGGCGTATTATACTTTAATACCAAAGATTTTCACAATGCAGCAGGTGCTTTTGAAAAGGCACAGCAAAAAGGGCATCCTGCCGATGCAGATTTTAACCTGCACCTGGGTACTGCCTATCTGCATATCCGCCAGGTGGAGAAAGGTGTGAAACATCTGCATTCCTGCCTTGCTTTACGGAACAACGATCCCAGACCTATGCAGGCGCTGGCTCACCACTATTACCTGGCTGGCAATTATAGCGCTGCTATTAATTATTGGGACAAATTACTGTGCATCCAGCCTGAGAATGCTTTTGCCATGTTTATGCTGGGTAAGTCATACATTGGCAACGGAGAGGTGGCAAAAGGGGAGGAGCTGTGTGACAGGGCGCTGGCGGTTACGCAATAATACTATCCAGACAAAAGATAAAAAGAAAAAGCTCCCGGGATGGGAGCTTTTTGCTTTATAAGAAGTGCGTTATTACATTCTTTCAGGTACATCAATACCCAGCAGTTTCATGCTCTTTGCAATTGTTCTGGCGGTGAGCATAACGATCTGTGTACGAAGCTTCTGTTTCTCCGGCGTTTCTGCGTCCTGCACAGAATAGGTGTATTTACCTTCCACTTTCTCTGCATAGAATGAGTTGAACTGTTGTGCGAGCTGGAACACATAGTTAGCGATCACGGAAGGGCTCATTTCTTTCATGGCTTCTTCCAGCACGCTTTCATATTGCTCATTCAGCAGGATCAGTTCTTTCTCCAGCGGCAGTAAGCTGCCCTTATGACAGTAGCCTTCCAGTTTATCTGCATCAGGCGCTACCTCACGCAGAATGGATTTGATACGGGCATGCGCATACTGAACGAATACACTGGTAAACCCATGCAGGTCAATAGACTCTCTCGGATCGAACACCATTCTCTTCTTCGGATCTACACGCAGGAGGAAGAATTTCATAGCGCCTATGCCAAGCATGTTGTAAAGCGTCTGCAGGTCTTCTGCCGCCATGTCTTTCAGCTTACCGGAATTGGCTGTCTGTTCTGCAGCTGCTGCGATGGTCTCATCTATCAGGTCATCTGCATCCACAACGGTACCTTCACGGCTCTTCATACGGCCGTGTGGTAATTCCACCATGCCATAGGAAAGATGGAATATACCATCAGCACATGGTTCCTGCAGTTTCTTCAGGATCAGTTGCAGCACCTTGAAGTGATAGTTCTGTTCATCGGCCACTACATAGATGCTTTGCTCCATCTGGTAGTCGTCGTATTTAAGACGGGCAGTACCCAGGTCCTGCGTCATATACACAGAGGTGCCATCGCCACGTAATAACAGTTTCTCATCCAGTCCGTCGGCAGTCAGGTCTATCCAGATAGAATTATCCGGCTTTTTGAACAGCACTCCTTTAGCCAGGCCTTCCTCTACCAGGTCTTTACCCAGCAGGTAGGTCTCGCTTTCGTAGTACATCTTGTCGAAGTCGATGCCCAGGCGTTTGTAGGTTTCATCGAAACCTTTGTACACCCAGCTATTCATTGTTGACCACAGGGTCCGTACTTCATGATTGCCTGCTTCCCACTGCTGCAGCATGATCTGTGCCTGCTGCATGATCTCTGTCTGCTTACGGGACAGTTCTTTGATCTCATCATTGAGTTTGGCGTGTTTCTCTGCATCAGCCTTTATTTCGGGCTTATGGAAGAGGGTAACCAGTTTCTCTATACGTTCCAGGTCTGCGCCCTGGAAATCTTTGAAATCGTTTTCAAGCGCGCGGGCTATAATAGGTTCTGTCTGTTCTTTCAGGATGGTCTCAAACTTCACGTAGTAGTCGCCAACCAGGTGGTCTCCTTTGATACCGGTTGATTCGGGTGTATCTCCATGGGCAAACAGCTGCCATGCCAGCATGGATTTACAGATATGGATACCCCGGTCATTCACCAGGTTGGCCTTGATCACATCATAACCGTTGGCTTTCAGGATCTCTGCGATGGAATAGCCAAGGAAGTTATTACGGAGGTGACCCAGGTGCAAAGGTTTATTTGTATTGGGGGAAGAGTATTCCACCATTACTTTTTTTCCGTTGGAAGGCTTCTTACCGATGTTACGGTTATTGAAGTGTTGCTGCAGGTACTGCGCCCAGTACTGCTCACAGATCTGCAGGTTGAGGAAGCCCTTGATCACATTATAGCCGGACACGAGGTCGGGGTTATGTTCAACAAGGTATTTGCCCAATCGATCAGCAGTTTCCTCCGGTTTTAAGCGGCTGAACTTTGTGAAGGGGAATACCAGGATGGTATATTCACCTTCAAATTCAGGTTTGGTAGTATTGATCGCAATGTCCTTTGCAGGAATTGTCTGTTCGTAAAGCGCCTTAATTGCTGCAGCAGCAGCAGATCTGATGGATTGTACAACACTCATGCTGATAAACGGTTAATGCCAAAAGTAACGTCAAAGGTATAAAAAATCCGCTGGGCAGCCCGGGGCGCTGAATAATATAATAAAGAAAAAGGGCCGGCAACAAAACTGCCAGGCCCTTTCCAGGGTTTATCGGATGCTGAGTATTAATAGATAGTGAACTCCACCCTTCTGTTTTTCTGCCTTCCAGCCTTGGTTTTATTGCTGGCTACCGGTTGGGTAGAGCCATAACCTACGGCTTCGATCTTGGATGGATTAGCACCCTGGTCTACCAGGTACTGTTTCACTGATTCTGCCCTGTCTTTTGAGAGGGCCATATTTTTTGTTGAATTACCCACATTGTCCGTATGTCCGCCAAGTTTAAGGCTGAAGCCCCTGTTCCTGAGCAATTCTGCCAGTTGGTTCAGGGCGCCGTAAGAGCCGGGTTTAATGCTGGATTTACCAGTTTCAAACTCCAGGTCCTGAATAGCGTTTCTAACGATGCGGCGGTCTTCATCTGTAATCACTACCTGGGTAGGTACTTTAGGCTCGGTCGCTTTCGGTAGTTCACAGCCACTGCCATCTACCTTGTTACCGGATGCCGTACCGGGGCATTTATCAAAATAATCGGATACGCCGTCAGCGTCAGCATCGGCCGTCAGTTTATTCACCTCACCAGTCAGTCGATTATTTTCGGCCCGGCTGGTTTCCAGCTCACGCTGCAGGTTAGCCTTTTGCGCCTGTAGTTCATCGTACATCACTTTAGCGGGGTTCTGCCAGTTCAGTTGTGGTTTATTTTTGGGTCCCAGTGGGAATTCCACTCCTGCATACCCATAGGAGTATTTGTCTTTATTCTGGCCGAGATAAAAGCCATCCAGGTTATCTCCATCCACATAATGCATGGTATATCCCAGATCCAGGTTGATGGCCTCAGTGAGTTTAAATTTCAATCCTGCGCCTATGGGTACATAAAACTCGGTGATACTTCCATTAGGTTTGTACTCCGTCAGGCCTCCTTCCATTTGTCTGCTTACTTTGGGAGAATAACCCGCCAGTCCGGCGCCACCTGACACATATATCTGAAGGGCATTCTTTCTGTACATCCAGTTGATAGTGGCCAGATTGATAACTGCGTTCAGGCTGGTAGACCACTTCAGGTTGGTTTCAAAGGAGTTTAAGCGCCGGTTGGGTTCCTTTTCGTTCCCCAATTTGCGGTCATTATTGCCTGCCAGCTTGCCACCTATAAAGTCTGCCCGGATGCCCAGGGAGTGTAAAATCTGCCATTTTACATAAGCGCCATAGCCGACTTTAGCTTTCCATTTTGTAAAATCGTTGCTGCCTCCTGTGGGGGCGACCGGAGCCAGCAATCCGCCATTTACGCCGACCGACCATCGCTTGTAACCGGGGCCATTAGTAAAAATGGGGCCGTTTACAGTGGTCTGGGCAATACTGCATAGAGGAGTAGAAAGGGCCAGCACACACGCTGCCCGGATGAGTGAGGTGTTTTTCATAATCATTCAGGGTTACTCGGTTATTTAAATTACTTAGCAGGTGAATTAATAAATAAGTGTATTTCGCACGTCGGTTTAATACTTACCATAAAAAACCCCGTTGCATGTAAATTGTTCATTATTAAATCGTATTAAACGTGTGGGAAGAGAAACTGACGGTCGACTGACATAAGGAACTGACATATTTGCATGCTTCGTCCGTTGGCATAATCATTGACATTTGCTTTCTCGGAGACAAAAATCTATCTACAACTACAAGCGAGAATATTAACAATTATGGGAAAGATAATAGGTATTGACTTAGGAACTACCAACTCATGCGTTGCTGTAATGGAAGGCAACGAACCGGTAGTAATTGCCAATGATGAAGGACGCAGAACTACGCCCTCCGTTGTGGGTTTCTTGAAGAATGGTGAGAGAAAGGTGGGTGACCCGGCAAAACGCCAGGCTATCACTAACCCTGTGAACACGATTATGTCAGTAAAACGTTTCATGGGACGCCATTTTGACGAGGTATCAAATGAAATACCTCATTGGAGCTATAAAGTTGCGCGTGGTGAAAATAACACTACCCGTATCGATATCGACGGCAGACTATATACTCCGCAGGAGATCTCTGCTATGATCCTGCAGAAAATGAAGAAAACTGCTGAAGACTACCTGGGTCAGGAAGTAACTGAAGCGGTGATCACTGTTCCTGCTTACTTCAACGACGCTCAGCGTCAGGCTACAAAAGAAGCAGGTGAGATTGCAGGTCTGACTGTACGTCGTATCATTAACGAGCCTACTGCCGCTGCACTGGCTTATGGACTGGATAAAAAACATGCTGATAGCAAGATCGCCGTATTCGACCTTGGTGGTGGTACCTTCGATATCTCCATCCTGGAACTGGGTGATGGCGTATTCGAAGTAAAATCTACCAACGGTGATACCCACCTGGGTGGTGACGACTTTGACAAGGTGATCATGGACTGGCTGGCCGATGAATTCAAGAAAGACGAAGCGGTTGACCTGCACAAAGATCCAATGGCATGGCAGCGTCTGAAAGAAGCAGCTGAAAAGGCAAAAATTGAACTGTCTTCTTCTCAGGAAACAGAGATCAACCTGCCTTATATCACTGCAGTAGACGGTGTACCTAAACACCTGGTAAAGAAACTGAGCCGCGCTAAATTCGAGCAACTGGCAGATGCCCTGGTGGAAAGAACACTGGAGCCTTGCCGCAAAGCCCTGAAAGATGCAGGCCTGAACACTTCTGAGATCGACGAAGTGATACTGGTAGGTGGTTCTACCCGTATTCCAAAGATCCAGGAAGTAGTAGAGAAATTCTTCGGTAAAAAGCCAAACAGAGGTGTGAATCCGGATGAAGTAGTAGCTGTTGGTGCTGCGATCCAGGGTGGTGTACTGACCGGTGAAGTGAAAGATGTACTGCTGCTGGACGTTACCCCGCTTTCTCTGGGTATCGAAACCATGGGTGGTGTATTCACTAAACTGATCGAATCCAACACTACTATCCCGAGCAAGAAATCTGAAACCTTCTCCACTGCTGCTGATAACCAGCCAAGTGTTGAAATTCATGTACTGCAGGGTGAACGTCCTTTAGCTAGCCAGAACCGTACACTGGGCCGCTTTATCCTGGATGGTATTCCACCGGCTCCGCGTGGTGTACCGCAAATCGAAGTGATCTTCGATATCGATGCCAACGGTATCCTGCATGTAACTGCGAAAGATAAAGGCACCGGTAAAACACAGAATATCCGTATCGAAGCAGGTAGTGGTCTGAGCAAAGAAGAGATCGAAAAGATGAAGGCAGAAGCAAAAGCGAACGAATCATCCGATAAGGAACAGCGTGAAAAGATCGAAAAGCTCAACCAGGCTGACAGCCTGATCTTCCAGACTGAAAAACAGCTGAAAGAATATGGCGATAAGATCCCTGCAGATAAGAAAGGCACCATTGAAACTGCCCTGAACAAATTGAAGGAAGCACATAAGAGCGGCGATATCGCTCAGGTAGATGCAGCTGTTACAGAAATGAACAATGCATGGACCGCAGCTTCTGAAGAACTGTACAAAGCAACACAGGAAGCACAGGCTAACGGTGGTGCTACAGGTCAGGGACAGCCACAGGGAAGCGCTGCCGGCAACGAAGGTGTAACTGATGCTGAATTTGAAGAAGTGAAATAGTCATAAGCAACTTAGGGATATTTGGTAAGAGGGCTGGTCCAAAAGATCAGCCCTCTTTTTTGTGCCTATTTTTATATTTTGTGTTATGCAATTGACACTACACCCGTTCGAATTAAAGTTCAGACATACCTTTACCATCTCGCGTAAATCCAAAGACGTTCAGCCACTGCTGGTAGTAGCGCTGCAACAGGATGGAATCAGTGGCCTGGGAGAAACTGCTGATAACTCATATTACAATATGACCGTGCCTCGCCTGATGGACGCCATCAATGCTCACCGCGCACTGATAGAAGGGCACACCTTAACGACTCCCGAAGCCTTCTGGGAATTGTTGTACCCCCTGTTCAAAGACAATCTCTTTGCGCTTTGTGCCATTGACCTGGCCGCACATGATCTTTATGCCAAAAAACTAAATAAGAAACTGTATGAGGTGTGGGGGCTCGACATTTCTCACAACCCGATGACCGACTATACGATCGGTATCGATACGGTAGAAAATATGGTCAGTAAACTGAAAGAGTTTCCCTGGCCAATCTATAAGATCAAACTGGGCACACAGGACGATATTGCTATCATAAAGGAACTGCGCCGGCATACTGACGCTATCTTCCGCGTGGACGCCAATTGCGCCTGGGGAGTGGAAGAGACTTTACGTAATGCTGCTGCCTTCAAATCGCTGGGCGTGGAATTCATCGAGCAGCCTATGCCGGCTGAAGATGTGGAAGGCATGAAGAAAGTATATGCATCGTCAGCCCTGCCGCTCATTGCCGACGAGAGCTGTATTACGGAAGCAGACGTAGCGCGCTGCAATGGGCTCTTTCATGGTATCAATATCAAACTGACCAAGTGTGGGGGGATTACACCTGCGCGCAGGATGATTGATCATGCCAAACGCCTGGGCATGCAGGTGATGACCGGCAGTATGAACGAAAGCACCGTCGGTACTTCAGCGGTAGCCCACCTGCTGCCTTACCTGGACTATGTGGATATGGATGGCCCGCTGTTACTGGCCGAAGATACCGCTGATGGTGTAAAGATCGTTGACGGACGGATCATCTATGCCGACAGGCCAGGTACCGGCGCCGTATTAAAATAAAACTATTACCCTCAAATGTTACCCGTTATGAAAAACAGACAATTATTGTCCTTTCACGTCTTTCCGGTTCAGCAACACGATTTGCGATGCAAGCCGGCCAGATTTAAGCTGTGCATAGCCTTATTGCTGCTGTTGTCTACAACAGCCCTGCCGGTCAGCGCCCAGTTGCTGGCCCGTATCAGTGTAAAAGCAGGCGCCCGCCAATGCGTAAATGTGCCCGTTTCCACTATAATGAAGGATGTAGTAATAGCCATACAGGATTCATTACAGTTCTTCGAAATACAGCAGGGACGCCGCACACCTGTGCCTCTTCAAGTCTCCGGGGGCTATCTCTACTGGATAATGGATGGGAAAACAGCTCCGGGAAAGATCCGCACATACGAACTGTCGAAAGGCAGTCCTGTTCCGGCCATCGCCCGTATGCAGGCAAAAGACAGCGCCGGGGCCCTGGTGCTGGAAGAAGGAAAGCAACATCTTTTGCAGTATAATTACAACATTGTGGAACCACCTGCCGGTGTGGATACCGTGTACCGCCGCAGTGGCTTCATACATCCTTTATGGGCGCCCGATGGACAGGTCATTACCAATATACATCCGGAGGGCCACTGGCACCATGTGGGTATCTGGAATCCTTGGACACATACGTCTTTTAAAGGGAAAGAGACTGATTTCTGGAACCTTCACAAGAAGGAGGGTACTGTCCGTTTCAAAGGCTTTATCAGTCGTACGCAGGGACCCGTATGGTGCGGTTTCCAGGCGTTGCACGATCATATCGCCTTCTCCGGCAAACAGGAAACGGTGGCTATCAATGAGGAGTGGGACGTAAAGGCATTTAACAGCGATGGCAACACCAGCCGGATCTGGGATATCGACAATACCATGAGCTGTGCCGATACTGCCGGTATCACCTTCCTGCAGTACCGTTACGGCGGTGGTTTTGGACTCCGTACGACGGCGGAGTGGAAGGCTGCCAATAGTAAAGTGCTTACATCAGAAGGTAAGACGCGCAAAGACGCCGACAGTACCCGTGCCCGCTGGATCAAGATCACCGGCCGCACAGATAAAGGAGAAGCTGGTATTCTTGTCATGAGCCACCCTTCCAATTATGACTATCCTCAGCCCGTACGTGTATGGCCGGAGAATAACGAAAGAGGGGAGATCATGATGAATTTCAGCCCTACCAAAATGAAACCCTGGCAACTGAAATACGGGCAAACCTACCGTCTGTGTTACAGGGTGATTGTATTCACGAACGATCTCTCAAAAGAGGAAGCGGAAGAAGCATGGGAAGCATATGCAAAGCCTCCGCAGGTTACTGTTTCCTGGAGCGCAGGTCTCTGATGTTGATAATGGCATTATAGAGCCCGAAAATGCCCATAATTATAAAAACGGCTATAACACCCCAATGACCGGTGGCGCGGTAAATATAGAGCTCTATACGCGTCAGGCGAACGTTATGCAGCTGATTGCCAGCCTCCGAGAACTGGAGAAAACGGTAAACGGCAAAACCAAAGCCGATCAGTGCAACTACAGACATCCAGATCACTGTTGTCCAGGAGGCAGGTTCCGTTTCGTTGGAAGTGGGTTGTTCAGGGTTAGTACGCATATCAACAAGATACATAAAAACACAACACCCTGTACGCCGACGGCGCACAGGGTGTTGTGCCTTTTTCTGATATGTATTTTATATAGCTATTCCATGTGATCCCTGGTGACTTGCTTCATACACGGCAGACAGCAGATCCCTTCTTTCCAGCGATTTTTCCAGCCACAGGTCTACTGCACTGTAAACGATCTTCAGTGATGGCGTCAGTACATAAATGCCCGGCGTTGGTACATCTTCATTCACACCGGATATTCTGTCCCAGATAGGGTCGGTAGCAGAATAAAGACCCGCTTTGCCGGCAATCAGGTTGTGCTGATCCCAGATGCTGGCGAATGGCAGCTGTAATGCTGACGTGGCCTCGTCGAAATGTTGCTTTTCGTCAGTAGTTACCAGCAGCAGCTGACCGCCCATTACACGGATATCTGCGTAAATATCCTTCAGTTCTTTCAGCAGCCTGTTTCCATAACCATTCCAGTGGATGGAGTGGAAAGCGAGTACCAGCGGACGGTCTATTACCTGTGTGATAGATTGTGGGCCCTGTACAGACTTCAAGATATCTGAAGTAGCAATAATATTTTTCTTATTTATATGGAATGCAGGTAATGTATCTCCTGCATGTAAAGGGCTGATCGGGGTCCTGGTCTTATAGGCTTTTTTCACATTTTCAATCTCAAATTCAGGAAAAAGATCTGCGTATCTGTTGAAGTTGTTAGACATAAAATAAATTTAAGGGATGGTTGGTAAACAGTGTTTAAATAAATGGTTGTAATGATTTTTATGAAACGGTTGCCGGCGGGCGATCCGTGGCAATGAGGTATCAGCTACAACAACAGACAGCAGCGGTCTTTCTGTTTTTAAACTGCGTTAATACTTTTAACTGAGGCATGTGAACTTGTGTTTTATGTGATTGCCTGTATTGACAAAGCAAATATAGGAAGAATTTCTTAATACCCTACAAGTTTTGTAGGGTATTTATTAAGTGATTGATAATCATATACAATTCTTTAAAGAATTTGAAAAGTTTTATATTTGATGCTTCTATGTTCATCAAAACAATAGCTACATGAAAGGAATACAGTCAAATATCATCCCGGCCATCTGTTTGCTGGCTATCAGTATGGCAGGATGTAACAGTAATACTAGCAAACAGGATAAACAGGAGCAGGTAGCTGCTACCAATAATGCGACTATAATCAGGAATGATGAACTATATCCCTTTATGCTGGCGGGCGTATACTTTATACATGGTTACGGCGGTCCCGAATCCACGTTCGACAGGTTGATCAAACCGGCAGTACAGGGTGAACCGGGCACTGATAGTTTCTCTACATCCCTGCAGAATGCCTATACCCGATATTTTGTCTTCCCGTTCAAACCGCAGGATGATAAAGATGGTAAAGAAGCAAAAGCAACCCTGGCTGACTACTGGAACATCCACAACACCGCAGAACTGGAAAAATCACTGACCTGGTTGCTGGAAGAGGGGCATCAGGCGCAATACGCGCAATATCGCAAGGTATTAGAAGAAAACGGTGGGGCAGGGGCAGACATCGCGGCTATCGACCTCGCAAAATATAAACTGTCAAAGACGGATATTCCGGGCATGGAGTTTATCAAAACCCATTACACAGAATTCAGTAATGGCGGTATCAAGGCATGGGATATCGCCCGTTATATTAACAACATCTGCGTGGCTTACCAGGCAGGATATCTTAACAGGGGAGAAGCCATGGTGTGGTTGAAGAAGGCGCCGCACGTGGTGCAATCGCAGTATAGCGACTGGAAAGC
Source organism: Chitinophaga filiformis (assembly GCF_021646545.1). Taxonomy (GTDB): domain Bacteria; phylum Bacteroidota; class Bacteroidia; order Chitinophagales; family Chitinophagaceae; genus Chitinophaga; species Chitinophaga filiformis_A. The sequence goes on from NZ_JAKIRP010000002.1 coordinate 272,283, forward strand.
TTATTTCAACGATTTTCTGTTAGGGCGTCAGTTCTGGGGCGGTGCAGAGAGTGACAACGATCGTTTCAAAAGAGAAGTAGCAGGTATGCTGGAAGGGAAGTACAGCATCTATACTTATATGCCGGTGAAATAATTTACTGTTATAATAAAATGAAGCGCCCGTCTCAATTACTGGGACGGGCGCTTTTCTTCGATTTCGCTTGCCATAAATTATTTTTATTGCTGCGGATGTGTTGGTGGCACAGTATCAAATGGAATAATTATATATGGGCAGCAGGGTAGGCTGATTATCCGGTGTAATACCTTCAGGCAGCAGGCCAGCGTGCAGCATAGCATGTGTATGGATCTTCAGCGCATACAATTTTTCCAGGCAATACCGCTGTACCTCGTTCAGTTGTGATACATCAAGTACACTGCCCCGGTTCAGGAAATCCCTGAACACGATGCTTGTCAGATCTTCAGCCATGTAAGGGTACAAAGGGAAATCCATCTCCTGTTCTTCCTCTTCAAATTTTGCCTTTTGTTCTTCCAGTACCGGGAATAACCCATCCAATGCAGTCTTTAACCGCTCAGCGTCCTGCAGGTTACCTATCAGTAAAGCATCTGTTGCTGCTACAATAATAAATGCCTGCGCCCATTGTACTTCAATGTCTTCTTCCATATCCAGCAATTCCTGCAACTGTTCCTGTTCCACCGGAAAACCGCTGATGCCATTGTATACCGGTATATATGGCGCCAGTGATTCATCAGCTGTCAACAACTGCGTAATTTCTACCGGAAGGCTTGTCCGTTCTCCTGTCAGATAGTTGATCAGGGCCGCGCTGATCAGTGCATTTTTGACCAGGGCGGTATTCTCATTATTGCGTTGAATGATATCGAAGATCCTGCTGATCTCTTCTTTTGCCGGGAACAACACGGCGGTAAAATATATGTCAGTGGGCACCAATTCTTCGTTGTCCGTCCTATAGAAATGGTCCCTGAAGAATGATTTGAAGGCTGTAAACCCTGCATCGGGTTGCTCATCTTTCGAGCCAAAACTATACCGTACCGGCATGGTTAGTATCGGTACGGCCGACCTGATATCCATTGTATACACATATGCCAGGAAGTCTGTCAATGTTGAAGGATACGCAAAGTCTTCCTTACATAAACTATCAAATACCTGTATAACCGGCTCGATTATCTCAAATACATTATATCCCTGTTTTACATGACTGAGCATCTCTCCAAACAGCAATGAAAGCACCTCGTCTTCCTCTTCTATATCACAAAGTGCTTCCAGTATCGGAGGTACTTCTTCTACTGAAGTGCTATAGCCTCCGGTAAAGCTGCTCCATTGTATTTGCTGTATAAGTTCTTTTGTGTTTGGATACATAACTTGTTTTTATTAAGGACAAGGATGAGGCGCGTTGATATTTTGATGTTCCAACCCGGCCAGCGGGTATTTTACAGTAACAAGATGCTTGGTCTGGATCTTGTTCTTGGTCGTAATTTTAGTATACTTATATGTGATCGTCATTTTATTGTCTACTGCAAAGTTATGCATCGCAGGATTACAAAACTCACATGGCGCTATTCCTGGTACCGGGTAGCCTTTTCCTGAGGGTAGCCTTATGAATGATGGTTTCGATTCAATTTCCAATGTAGCACCATGCAATTTTTCCATATCGTCCTTAAATCGTTCCTGCAGCTGGCGTATCAGCTTTTGTTCAGCGTCTTCTAAACGGCCTTCTACTTTTTTTGCGCCACTGGATGCCCGTATGGTCTTTAATTGCTCCGGAGCCTGCCCTTTCAGCGTCAATACCGAATCTATTATGGTCAGACCAAGGACGTCTATCTGGGTGTTGGTATCCCTTACATAACTATAAAAAGTGGCATTGGTGCTGGCAAGTCGTATGGGGTCCTGGCTGATATAGACGCCTTCTTCCGGTAAATAATACCTGAACCGGTTGTAATATAACTCCGTCTCTATATCATGGTACTGACCCTGATACCGGAAAGGTATGAAAGTGAGGTCGCCATTCCGCTTGCGCGGTTTGCCATAGATATCCAGCTCGCAGGCCCATACCAGCGTACCTTCTGCATCATATGCCTGACAAGGGGTGCCCAGATGATCAGTAATGATAGAATAGGCTTTACCGTCAATGATCTTCGCTGACGGGGCTCCAGCTCCTTCGAACACCCAGGTGATGAGTGATGCTGGTGGTACTGGCTCAGGTGGCTGTACCACATTGCCCATTTCATCCACTTCTGTCACAGGTCTTTGACTGGCTTCATATGTCCACTCATGCAGGGGAGCATGCTCATCCCAGATCCAGCGGGTGATCTGTTGCTTGTATATTTTGGCGGTCCTCCTACCTAAAGCATCATATTCGAAACAAACGGCGGTATTGTCAGGACGGATCACCTTTTTCAACATGCCGTTGCCATACCATTCATACTGCCAGGTCTTCAGGTCAGCAGTGATCTTCCTGCTGAGATTACCTTCTTCATCATATTCGAACCTTCCCTGTGCAGATGCTTTTAATTGTCCGCCGGCATTGTATTTCCGATCGTTCCGCTGTTCTGTGCGGAACAGATTACCAAGTTTATCCGGCAGCCTGAAGTCATATTGACCGTTCTCATACTGTGCCCAGGAGAGATTGCCAAATTCATCATGCCCGAACTTAGTCACTCCTTCGTCCAGTGCATTCACGATCTGCCGCAATCTGTCATTCGGGTCCCAGCGGTAATGTAAATTACGGGTGATCTCATCACCATGCCGTACAGTATGTGCTGATGGCATTCCCCCACTATCATAAGTCCATTTACTTTGGATATTGCCGGGAAGATAACGTGCTACTTCCAATCCCAGGTGATTGCACATGATCTCTGTCACCCACGGTGCCTTTGTGCCTTCATGGCTGGCCCTGATGCCTGTTACGGCACCTATCTTGTTGTGCGTGATTTCTATCAGTGCTCCCAATGAACTTTTAATACTATCTCTGCGACCATGTTTGTTATAGTTGCTCGTTACAGTATGTCCGTTTTGCTGCTCTTCTATCACACGCCCCAGATTGTCTCTTTTAAAGGTGACAATATTAAATTCATTGACGGCTTCAATCAGCAACCCGTTGCGATCGTAGGTATAAGTTTCCCAGCTGCCGTCACTGTACTCGGCGCGTGTGATCTGGTGTCTGCTGTTATATTCAAAGACTGTTTGTCTGCCACCCGGGCGGTGCATGGTGATCAGATTGCCGGTAGCATCCATACTGTAGCGGCGTATAATACCATCAAAACTTCTATCCTCGATGATCTCTCCCCGTGCATTACGAATGAAACGGAAGCTGCTGCCATGTTCGTCAACAACTGTACTCAGCTGATCTTCTGTATCGTATACCAAATGCATCTTCACGCCATTTTCTTCCCGTAGTTTCAGCTTACCCAATGGTGTGTACTGGAACTTCACATCATTGTATTTATCCTTTGCCCGTATTACGTCGAGATAGGCGTTATATTGCAGTTGTACAACATTCCCATCCGGGACATGCACCTCTGTTGCCCGCCCTAATTTATCATAACGGAAGGTTTGTTTTTGCTGCTGAGGATTGGTGGCACTCAGGCATTGTCCCCAGTTGTCATATTCCCAGCTGGCAATGCCTCCATCGGGAAGTTTAAGTGCAGCAAGATTATAGTCGTCATCATAGCTGAAAATAGTCTCGCCTGCATGATATTCCGCTATACTGCCCAGCAGGTTTTTTTCATTATAGGAGAATAGTTGTAATGTGCCATTGGCGTCACTACGACTATGCAGCAGCCCATTCTCATAATAGACATAGGAAGTATTGTTGCCCTGTGCATCACTGGCCACCAATAAATTACCTGTTTCATCATAAGTGTAATTTAGCTGGCTTCCATCCGGGTATACCACTGATGTGCAGTTCCCCATTTCATCATAGACATAACCGGTCATGTTCCCATCTTCATCGATCTGCCTGTAGATCTCAAAATCCGGCGTGTATTCCGTGAAGGTGGAATATCCCAGCGGATCTTTGATCTGGTATACAACAAAGTCCGGTGTGTAATAATACGTAGTGGTTTGCCCCAGGGAATTGGTAACAAGGTTATATCCTTCTTTCGGATGATAAGCGATATAACCTTCCAGTAATCCGCCATCACCCCAGGTATGCACGCAGCGCCCCTGTTTATCATATTCCCAGTAAAAAGACTGGCCATTCCGATCCGTCTTTTTGATCATCAGGTGATCTCGATATGTCATTGATGTGGTTTGCTCCAGTGCATCAGTGATGCCGGTAAGATCTCCCTGATCGTTATAGGTATAACTGATCAGCGGTCTTTCCTCGCCACGGTGACGTGCTGTGACGCCGGTAATACGCCCTGCACTGTCACTGCTTATATGCAGGTGTCTGCCCACACTGTCTATGACACGCACGATCGCTCCACGGCTGTTATAGTGGAAGCTGATCATGAACTGCGCTTTATCATGAATAGTGGAGAGATGATACTGAGTAGCCCCGTTGTATGTTTTACGGAAGGTATAGAACAAGCCATTGTCATGGTTGTACAACTGGTATTCATCCATATCGGTCCGTTTCAGCGTCATTTTCTCATGCCGGTTATAGTCGCTGTCACCGCTGGCTGGCAAAGCCTCAAACACCGCAGTACGTCCGTCTCCCAGTAATACCACTACAGCGCCGTCACTGATAAACTCTTCGATGCGCATATCATAGCAAAGATGTGTACCATGACCCAGCGCGCCCTCAAATGAGCTGTCACTGTTCCATGATCGTTCCCACCTCAGCGGAATAGGACCGGGCAGCTCAAAGTCAAGACCATCATAGATCATGATACCCTGTACCAGGTCCACTGGCTCGAAGCCTTTTTTACAGAGTGTTTTACTCAGTTTATTACTGCCGATCTTGCCTTTCAGTGCATGATTGAATTTGGTTAAACCTTTCCTCCCCATCTTACCCAGGCCTTTCATCAATGCACCAAATCCGAAAGACATCACAAGGTTCAGCAATACACCGGCCCAGTCAGGCACATAGGGACCACCTACCATCACCGGCTTTCCAAATGACAGCGGAATAGAGAATGAGGTAGGCAGATACATACTGGGGATAGGTTTCAGCTTCTTGCCCGGTTGCAGCGAGAGCGGAATACCAATATCGTTACAGGTCATCAGCATATGACCTGTGGGGCTTAACAACCTGCCTTCGGCTTTCACGGTCTTACTGCCGAAGAAGTTGACAGAATCATGGCCTATCATGGGCGCCAGCAGCCAGGGACCTCCCATGGGGAAGTGAAAGAGGATGATGATGATACCGCTTGTATCGCTTACTCCTCTGGGTACGTGGTTAACCTTGGTGCTGGCGCCCATGAATGGAATATAATCCATGGGGTCCAGTACAAAACCAATGTAAGGATGGGGCAGGGGAATGGGGAATCCCAGCAGGATAACAATATGTATGTCGAGCCCTATAACGGGAATGAAATGTTTATTGCTGACCAGCATAAGCTTTATTTTAGAGGCTGAAGCGACTCGGGTTGTTCCATTTCAAGTGGAAGAATCATGGGTTCACGGTTCTTCCTGACCGTGTCTACGTCAGTTTTCCAGTCATGGCCAAATACTCTGCTCATTTTCTCATCTATCGCCTTTACAATATCATGTTTGCGATTGGCATGTACATAGTCGTAGTAGTCACGCAGCAGGTATATATAGATGGATGCACTGATCTCTTCGTCAGTTAAGTGTAGTCCAGCCTTATATCCTTTTTCCAGCACGTCATAGTACCTGCCGCTGTCCTTTCTTCTGCACAGCTCTGCAGCCTGGTACCAGGCATTCAGTGCCTGCTGGGAAAATTTATGTTGTTCGGCCAGTTCTGCCTGTTGGATGAACCAGTTGATGGCTTCCGTAAAGCGGCGGCGTATTTGCGCGTAAGCGCCATGATAGCCGTAGAATTGTACCAGCAGCGGAAGACATGCGGCGTCTCCCATCTGTGTGCCCTGCTTGGCAATGCGTTGTCCGCGTTCCAGCAGCTCAGGTATTTTTGGGTCTTTTTTGAAGTGAAATAACATCCCCGCGTACATGATGTGGGCGGTGGCAAACAATCCTTTATTGCCACTTCGCTGTGTAGCATCGAGTGCCTGCTGTCCCCAGCGGTGAAGACGCTTCACGTCCTTGTCTTTCAGGGCCGCACCCATTTCAAACACACATTTTCGCAGCATGATCTCCGGGTCATTGGGATTGCCGGTAGTAGCCAGTTTCTGTATAGCAGCATTCAGGTCCATCGGCACATGGATGCTGCAGATCATATCAGGGAACTGACGGTCATGAAAGGCAAAATGCTCTGCATTGATATGATCAATGACCAGCAGTTTCACACCGGCAGGAATACCTTTCTTCAGCAGGGTGGAGATCCAGTTCTTCATGTCTTTTGTACTGCTCACCTGGCGGGGTATCAGTGCAAGCACCAGCTGTTTGTTTTGCTGGGGCAGTGATTGCCGGAAGCTGCCCAGTAAGGACAACAGTACGTCGTCCATGGGCGTGCCATTACTGCGTTCCAGCAGTTGTTTAAAAGGGCGGGGATCCCAGAGAAAGAGCGATCGCTCATTCACCTGTTGCAGCAACGCGGTACTTTTTTCGTATGTATCCAGCCAGTCTTTGATCAGCGCTGCACTGAAGGTATCTTCATCTTCGAAGGAAGTGAACTGGGTAACAAACACTTCCGGCAGGCTGCCATGCTCTGATGATTCCAGTTTACAGAATCCTTCATAGACACGGGCTTCTTCCGGTTTGATGATAAACCGTACGAATCTGAGTGATGGTTTATTGGCAGTTTTCTCCATCCATTGTTTCTGGATGAGATTAACTAACTGTGCTATAGGATTATGCTCGTTCATAGGATGCATTTAACAGTTCAGATTGAGCATGCCACCTACTATATCGGTAGTTTTATTTCCATCTATCTTCACATTTCCTTTCGTGCTGTCGATCTTCACCACCTGTTCGCCGGTAGCATAAAAGTTCTTGGAATTGACATACAGGTTGGATTTGCTGGAAACAGTGTTCGCGTCTTCTGCAGCACATAAAATGGTCTTGGCGCCGGTTTCAATATTATTGGCAGCATTATCCACCAGTATGCTGGCATTCTGTTCACCAATGAATACTTTCTCTGAGCCTATAAGATGGATCTCTTTAGATTTGAGCTCTATCTTATTAGGCGCTTCCACCACAATATGGTCTTCTGTCTTCACTGTGATCAGCGTCTGGGAGCTCACTGTAATATTACCTGCTCCGTCCATGGCCATGCTACTGCCATTTTTGTCGGTCACCGTAATACTACCGGTAGCATCGTTCAGCAGAATAGTATTACCACTTCTGGTCTTCAATGCCTTCACGTCATTGCCGGCATTGCCATAGCTGCTTTTAGCACCGCCATTGTAGGTAGCGCCTATTACAAAGGGCTGTTCAGGATTACCACCTTCAAATTCTGTGATCACTTCCTCGCCAACTTCCGGCATGATGAACATACCTTTATCACCACCGCCTGAAGCAGATACAACACGTATCCATGGGGTTTGACCTTGTTGCATCCAGCGGAAGCGCACGCGGATACGGCCCAGTCCTTTGGGATCATTATTGTCGAGTACTACCGCCGATTGTGGTTCTGTATATGGAATGTTGGTCAGGTCAACATGAGGGGCAGCCGCATCAGCCGGGATGCCTTCAAACATATTATGGTAGCTGCCGTTGGCGCCACAGTAGTGGCGGATGTTAGTGATCATGAACTCGCCATGATGCTGCTCCTGCCCAAATGCAGATTCTTTAATGCTCACAGTATCGCCAATACGGAAAGATGGATTAGTGCTGCTGCCTTTGAGGGTTACCATCTTGGCCAGTTTACCCTTTTTCTGTAGGGTAGCCAGTCTATCCATCTGCGATTTGGCGCTGCTGTTAAACGCATAGTTCATTTTATACAGGCCCTCGCGGCTATACAGTTTACTACTGATATCGCTGGCATGTTGTGAGTAGGCATTCAGCTTACCTGTTTCTTTGGATTGCGTGGTATCTTCCACTACTTTATCCTGGCGGTAGTCATACCCGTTCAATTTGGCATTGTTAGGCAATACAGATAATGCAATATTGAAATCAAGCAGATCTACCTGGTGTGTCAGTGTCACCTTCTGCGGAGAGAATTTACCAAAGATCTGCTGTTGACCGTCATAAAAGAACCATTCGCCGTGACGTTCCGCCAGACGTGTAATAAAAGCCTGTGAGCTTTCATTATACTGCACCACATATTTCTGTGTTTCTTTTGTCTCGGGGTTGATCGCTGTTTTCAGCACATTGGGCGGATAACTCTTGACAGTAGCAGATATGATATCTGACAGGGATTTGTTCTCATAGGCGGCAATATGTGGATCATCATCCAGCAGGATGCTGGGACTGTGTCCGCGGATGATACAATGACCATGTGTGCCGTCACCCACCTTACCTGTTGTGATATTTGTGACCAGTCCTTTGAAGATGAGATCTTTTACACCTGGCAATTGTTCTGCGGGCGCCACGGTGATCTCCACTTCTTCACCCAGGAATTTGTTGGCAGCGCCAGACATGCCGCCTCCCAGTTTTTCGAACCAGTCATAGCTTACATATATTTCAAACTCGTGATGGTCATTAATGTATTGTCTCAATTCGATGGTGTTGAACGTCTCGAATTGTTGTCCGGCTATGGAAAATGAGGTCTTTGTATTCAGTGCCATTGGAAAAAAAGTTAGGAATTACTAATGGGGCGTGTAGCCTCTTCTGTGTTAAAAAGTTCCTGATTCCTGAAGCTTAATATTTTGTTTTTTCTTTCAGTACAAGTGGTTTATTCAATGTGCCTGTTGCCTGTTCGGGTTGCAGGGAGATATTTTCTCCCTTGAAGGCGACATTAAAACTGGAAATACCGGGATCTGCCTGGTTGTCGGATATTATCTGGAAGATATTGTTGGACGTAATACTCCATGATTTGTACCCGGGCAATCCCTCGATTGCACCGTTGGTATCTGTCTTTACATTGTCGTACAACAGGGTACCTTTGTCATCGTAGATGTCAAACTGCTTCCCCTTGAAGTAATAAGCCAGATAATTATTGGCGTGCATCCATAATGGCGCATTGCCGTCCTGTTTGGGTACGGGCGCCAGTTGGATGGAGTCCTTTTTGCCATCTTCGTAAATCAACCCTACCCAGAGATCTGTCCGGTCGTTATTATGGCTGATCAGGCTGAAATGTACGTTGTCATAAATAGCAGACTGACCACCGGTAAAAATGGGTTTATCCAGCAGCCATTCCTTGCGGGTGCCTGCATGTTTTGTACCTGTTACGGCGATCGGGAAATTTTCTGCACCATAAGTATACACACTGACCTGTTGCTGCCCGCTGGAGTTGGTGATGCGTAAAGCGCTCACAGGACTGAGGTATTTCGCAAAGTCTACCGTCTTCCAGAAAGTATCCTGCGGAGGATGTACTTTTCTGGCATCCAGGTAGGCTTTAGGCATCCACACAGCATCCTGCACGGCTACTTTGTTAGCTTGCGTCTGAGCGCAGGCGGTAGTGGCAGCGCATAACAGTGAGATACAAATGATGTGTAATATCTTCATACAGTCTTTAGTTTACTTCCCAGAACCAGATCTGTTTTACCCGGCTGTCATTGGTATAATCGCCCGTGGCTGTTCTGATCTGTGTATTGACATGATACAGGAGATCAATATGATCGCCTGTATTATTGTTGCCATAAAAATCTTTAAAGAAAATAATGCCATTCTTTGACCAATACTGATTGGTGATGAAGGCATTTTTTTGTGCGGCGTTGGCGCAATCCACCTGCAGAGGCTTACCAAAATTGCGCCAGATCCAGGTAGCCAGGCTTTCTGCACCGCGTGCATAGCCATGTTTACATTTCGGATCGGTATAATTGGCCAGGGAAATACCAGCTTTGATGAGGCAGTGCGACATACGGATGGCGCACTGGTTTTCGTAATGATAATAACCATTCCTGTCCTTTTCATCACAGGGCATAGCGTGTGCACTACCGGGAGGCGCCTCGGAATCGTGTGGATAACTGGACCATAATGTGCTGAAAGCAGGGAACTTTTTCAGGGCCATGGATACATGTTTTTAATAAAAATTACATGTTTACATTGATGCATACAGCGCAGGGAAACAATGCTGTGGGAGCGTGACAATTATATCACGACTGCGGCCAGGGATTCTGGTAAGTGGAACTTCCCAGCTGCACTTCCCTGGCAGACAGGACGAGTCTTATCTGCATCGGAACATCGCCGGCTGCCCTGAAATGTTCAGCATACTCTACACAATAGGCATCTGTAAATTTCAGTTCTTTCATTTTGGACATGGCGTCCCGACGGTAAAAGACAATACTCCCGCTCTTTGTCTGTGTATTGGAGATCATCCAGTCGAACAGGTTCGTATTTCCATCTGATTCTAGTAACACGGTCAGTGCTCCTCCCGTAGGACGGGCAGCTGGTTTTCCGTTGTGGTCTGTATGCTGAGCGAAAGAAAACTGGCAATCCAGCACATTGATTTCTTCACCATCTAAACGCAATACTGCTTTGAATGACATACCCTTGAGGTTTAGCTTGATAAATATGGTATTGTTAACAAATTTATTTATGACAGCAAATGAAGCATGTATATGGAAATTGGGGACAACGTGTATTCATTTTCAGTAGGTCCCGCTCGGATTAACTGCTTTGTCAGCGGCAGGTTTTTCCATAGTTACTAAACTCAAATGCCGGATTAACGAATATAACTACTCAATTAAAGATACATGGTCAGCACGAAAATAATTATTCTGAGACATATTGTAAATTATTTTATCAAAAATCAGGAATTAACAACGAAGTTATTGTCCTGTTCGCTGATTGGTAATCGCGAAATGCTCAAGTCCACCTATGCGTCGGGTATGCGTCGGGTATAAAGCGTACATAAGGGACATCCATTGGATAATGATAACAGTATATCCGTCACCGTCCTGATAAGCAGGTCCCTATGTATTATCGTTGGGAGAGCGGAAGTAGCAGCGGTTTCAGATGGGAATGGCGGGCCTTCGGCTCTCTGGGCTATGACTGACGCAGCTAAATCAGCGTTCCAAAGCCCATCCGATTGGCAAAGCTAAATAGCTCTCTGCTGCCAGAGAGGCGCCGACCGCCATCCCATACTGAAACCGGGCTACTTAGCGTGAATAATCGATCATACGTTACGATTCGCTTAATATCCGCTCAACATCCGGTGAAGGCTATAGCCTACAGGCTCTATACTATAGCATTACAGCCACTGTTCTATAGCCCGGGCTATACAAAATCAGGTGTAATGCAGGACTACAGTGCCTATAGGCTATAGTCATCACCGAATCTCTACTATATCTCAAGTAAGGGTAAGAGCGCTTTAAAAGAAAGTTGACACATATATGGTTTCTATCATCTGTTTACCTTTCTTTCTATATAATTATTCCCTGTTACAGCTGTATAAACAATGTATACACGATACTTACAAATGTTATAATATATTAATCCCTCTTTCCTGTGCGTAATAAATATTTCATATACATTTTCGCAGTATCTTTACTTCAATTAATAAAAACCCGATATTACATTTGAGTAACAGATCTATGTAATATTCTGTAACCCTTAAACAGTTAACTGAAAAACCTTGGACGACCCAAATGACCCTGACTACGTATACCATATATGCTCCGGAGGTGCAGGCTGCGATACGCATTGCACAGGCGCTGGCAAAAGAACATCACCACGTGAACTATACGCCCGCTCATCTGCTACTGGCATGTCTGCATAAAGAAACCGGCCTTGTTTCACAGCTACAGGCAATGGACGTTGATACTTACTATCTCGAGGAATGGGCAGAAGTGAGGCTGGACAGCATACCCAAAGCAGGTCGTTCACCGGAGGAGCCAGAGGCAGATGATTACGCTGCAAATGTGTTGCAGGAAGCAGATGCTGTAAGGCTTGAATATGACCTTGATAGTGCGGATGCCTGGTGCGTGTTGGTAGCGCTTAGTACGCCGGGTGTAGGGTTTTCATTTGAACAGCTAAAGACGTTCCCGTTGCAGAGAGCACAACTGCTCACTCACTTTAATAAGAAAGATAATAATAGCACTGCACCTAAAACAACGGTTGTTACGGGTAAAGCAACTGCTTATAAATATATCTATCGTCTTACAGATCCGCAGCGTTTGCAGGCAAAACATGCGCTCGCCGGACGAGACGCAGAAGTGCGCTCCATGTTTGAAATACTGACCCGTAAAGGTCGTTCCAGCATTCTCGTGACAGGTGAAGGAGGGGTAGGTAAAACGGCACTGGCTGATGCAGTCGCCCGCGCTATTGTCAATAAACAGGCGCCGCAGCAATTACAGCAGACGGATATTTATGCACTGGATTATGGTGCCTTTATAGCAGGGGCAGCCTATAAGAATGAACTGGAGGATCGCCTGCAACAGATCATTGCACAGCTGCAGGGTGCCGGAAGGCATGTGTTATTCATCGATAATCTGCATACCCTGCTGGACAAACAGCCGGGTTCCGCCGGCGGTATCGGTAATGTATTGAAGGCTGCTATGAACAAAGGCGATATTATACTTATTGCCACCAGCACACCGGAAGGTTACCGTAAGCTGATAGAGCCGGATGGACTGTTGCGCCACTGCTTTGAGATCATACAATTATCTGAGCCGGACGAGTCAACGGCTGCACGTATGATACAGGCCGTCATGCCGGAATATGAAAGTTATTATACATTAAAGGTGGCCCCAGATGTGATCACGGAAGCGATTAAACTGTCGCGCCGTTATCTCAAGGAACGTAGTTTACCCGACAGTGCTGTTAACCTGTTAGACCGTACGCTGGCCGCCATACGTACCACGCAGGATACCGGTCTTCAAACGCTGGAAGACCTGAAGGAGAAACTTGAGGCAGCGGGTGATAATAAAGAAGAGTTACTGTGGTGGTATCAGCAATGTATGCAACGTTTCAGCGCATTACTCACCACGCGGTTACAGATAGAACATGATGTATATAAGATCGATGAGGTACCTGCATTAAAGGCCACATTGAACAATATCGTCTCGCAACTTGAGCCATTGGTGCAGAAGGAACATACAGCGGTTACCGCTACCGACCTGGCGACTATGATCGCTGAAAGCACGGGTATCCCGCTGGGTAAGATCCAGTCGGGAGAACGGGAACGCCTGGTGAATATGGACCTCGAACTGCGGAAACGGGTAGTAGGGCAGGACCATGCATTGAAAACAGTGGCAGATGCCATTCTGGAATCGCGCTCCGGTCTCAGCAGGCCTGGTCAGCCGATAGGGTCCTTCTTTTTCCTTGGCCCTACCGGTACCGGGAAAACGGAGCTGGCGAAATCTTTGGCAGACTTCTTGTTCCAGGATGAGCGGTGCATGATCAGGTTTGACATGTCCGAATTTAAAGAAGAACATTCGGCGGCATTACTATATGGCGCTCCGCCGGGATATGTTGGATATGAAGAGGGGGGATTGCTGGTAAACAAGATCCGTCAGCAGCCCTATGCCGTAGTCCTGTTTGATGAAATAGAAAAAGCGCATCCATCAGTATTTGATATTTTCCTGCAGATAATGGATGAAGGCAAATTGCACGACCGCCTGGGTAAGACCGGCGATTTTTCAAATGCCCTGGTCCTGTTCACCTCCAATATCGGAAGCGATGTTATCGCCCAGTCGTTCAGACAGGGAGTAATACCAGCTTCTCAGCAATTGATGGAGATCATGTCACGGAATTTCAGACCCGAATTCCTTGGCAGGTTGACAGAGATCGTACCATTCGGCCCGATTCAGCAGGAGAACGTTGTAAAAATATTTGATATTCACCTTAAACATCTGCTGCAGTTACTCGCGCAGCAACAGATCACACTGGAAGTATCTGTTGCAGCAAGAGAACAACTGGCGGCAGAAGGATATTCGCCACAGTATGGCGCGCGTCCACTAAAAGAAGTGATCCGTAGCAGGTTACGCAAGCCCTTGTCACGTATGATAATAGAAGGTAGCCTGCAACCCCACATGACTGTTAAGCTGGATATAGACGCTCAGGGTACGCTGCAATGGCATACCAGCGCTCAGGAAGTTTAGACAGGATCAGAAGAAGGACCATAGAACATTTATTGTTGTAAAAACCAATTGATATGAATGACAATTACGGTATTGGCGGTAACGAGGTGAAACTCGACGCCAATGAGGCCATTGTTGAGATCTCTCATAACCGGACCCTGTTTGCTGAAAAGTTAACCCAGCAAACACCTGTTAAACCGGAAATCGTGCAGGGATTAACTAATGTAGAAGCGGTATTCGAGCATTACAAGCCTGCTGTGAATATGCTGTTCCATGACGCGGAAGGCCGTACGATCCCTGAAAATCTGGAGTTCCACAACCTGGGCGACTTCGGTGTGAAGGGTATTACTGCCCAGAGTGATTTCCTGGATAATCTCGCTACTGAAAAGGAACAGTACCTCAAAATCATGAAACATCTGAAGACAAACAAAGTGTTGAAGGCAGCTTTGGCTGATCCGGCTGCGAGACAGGCATTACTGGAAACTATCCGGGCTCTGGTAGCAGACTTGAAAACAAAATAATTGACAACTGACAACTTGTTCTTATGGCAGAATTAGAAAAACAGCAGGAGCAGCAGGAAGTGCCACAAACAGCAGCGGCCAGGCAGCAACCCGCATCCCTGCAGGAAAATTTAGATATACTCACCAAATACGGTGGCTTTGACCTGCTGGAAGGCACCATTGAAGGTGTGCAGAACCTCAGCCCCGAGCGTAAGGCACGCCGTAATATCTTCTTAACAGAAAGCTCCAAAAAAGGAGAAAGAGATAAACTGAAGAAAACCCTTGAGCTCTGGGAGAAAGTACTGACCGAAGCAGATGACCTGCCCGATATGGTCAGCTACTGTACCGAACACTCGGAACAGGCGGAAAGGATACTGAACAACAACCTGGCTGAAGCGGTTGAGGCAACCCGTGAACTCGAACAATCTTACCGCAACGTTGCCTTGTTCTTCAAGAATACGGAATCGGACAAAGTGAAAAACGTTGCCTTCATCAACGTAGAACTCGACCAGTTAAAAGACCTGGACAATACCCGCTTTATTGACGCCATTCACCAGGAACTGGTAAGCAATTACGATCGTCTCGATCTACGCGATAACTACAGCCTGCTGGTAATTCCAGGATATCTCGGTTCAAATAAGGTGCTGGAGAAATGGGCAAAGATCGCTTATGAAAATAAGGTGATGCTGGTGACGGACTTCTCTCATCTTGATGCACCTGATGATGTGATGGAGATGTTTGAAATTGCGAACCTGACTGGTGGTGAAATACATCGCTCGAACGTCATGATGACCTGTAACTGGCTGGTAGGCCGTGGTAAGTTTGATGAGATCAATGAACAGGATAACCTCTATGTTCCTCCGTCCGGCGCACTGGCTGGTAAGGTTTACAGAACCCTGATGTCGCAGGTAACCGCTGGTAAGAAATTTGGCGGGATGAACGAAGTGGATGGTGTAAGGTTTGAACTGAAGAAGAGTGAAATAGCCAGCCTGGAAAAAATGGGACTGATACCCATGGTAAAGGAATACGGCAAGGTAATGGCCTTCAGTGCCAAGACATTGTTCAATGGTGACAATATTGGTTTGCAGACCTACTCAGTAGTGCGTGTATTTGACTATGTGACCAAAGTACTGATGGACTTCCTGAACCGCCGGGCTTTCGAGAACTTCAATGCGAATACCCGTAAAGACCTGATGAAACAGATCATTCGTTTCCTCGACAGCATTACCGGACCTGAAAAACTGATCGAAGACTTTAACGTCCGTAAGTTTGAGCAGGACCCTATTCAGAAAGATCGTATTCACCTCAATATACATCTGAAACCATACTTCCCTGCCAAGAACTTCATGATCAAAATGGAAGGTCATAAAGGGGAAGATGCAACAGAATGGGACACTGAATATGAACAGGATAAATCCTGATATGAAAATAGTGAAGCTGAATGGCAATAGGGTCTTCAGCTTCACTGTTTCTCATTATTTTGAAAATTAAAGAAAGGAAAAGAATATCAGATGAAGTATGTCTTAACAGGCGTCTTCTGTTTTTTGTTGTCATGGTGCAATGCGCTCGGACAATCACAGACAGATAGCATTATTACAACTAAAGGCGCTGTCACCCTTATTACCTGTGGATCAGCAATCACTACATTCCAGATAGGAGATGGTAAGAATTCAGATTATGATTATCGCATAGTAGATGGTAACGTAGTATTCATACGGCCAACAGTAGCCAATCCTAGGGCTACCAACCTGGTGATCAGGGAAGGAAATAATATCCATTACCTGATACTGGCATTCCGTGATAAAGCAGAATTATCACGTTTGAAATACAATCTTTCTGCAAGCGGTTCAAGCAGTGCAGGTAGCAGCAATACCAGTGCAGGAAGTAACACCACTTCCCCGCAAGATGAAGATAATGCAACGGAGAATGAAGATGCAGCGATTGCGGCATCAGGTATTGATACAGTAACGGTTGGCAATATTGCAGAAGATTTCCGTAAACAAAAAAGGGGTGGCCGCCAGTATGAGACGACCGCAGATGGTATCACATTGAGCTTTTCACAGGCAATGAGCCTTAACAACCTGGTATATTACAGCTTTCATATCAGGAACCGTTCAGGGAAAGCCTATGTGATCAGAAAAGTAACGCTGATGCACAAGACGAAGGCAGATACAGCCAGCTTGTTCACCATGCCGGTGCTTTACAGAAAAGGGACTTCTTCTATTGCCGGTAAAGCGGACGAAAATATAGTGTTTGTCGCGGCTGCACGCGATTTCAAAAAAGATGATGAGATCATTCTGGTAATGTACAACAAGGCCAGTGAAAACCAGGTAGTATTGTATACACCTGTGAGTGCTCTGCCAAAATATATGATCAGCAAATAGTAATCTATTCACGTGCGTACCATTATTCACATATTGTTTGTTGGCTGTCTTTGCCTGGTTGCATTGACAGGCACCGCACAGGTAACTTTCTGCGGGGAGATGGTGCCTATGGAACGCGACTTTGTTTCCTACAAACTAATGGATGTCATCAAAGGGCATCTGAAGTACCGCAACTTTTTGCCGGTACTGAAAGCAAAGACCGATATTTACTTTCCGGTCATTATCCCCATTTTACATCAGTACAATATACCTGAAGATTTTAAATACCTGCCTGTCGTTGAAAGCGGTTTTACCAACGCCACCTCCGCGGTGGGGGCACAGGGTGTGTGGCAATTCATGCCGGCTACAGCAGCAGCGATGGGACTGGAGGTGCGATATGACAATGACGAACGCAATCACCTGTTAAAATCTACACACGCTGCCTGTCGTTATCTGCAGCAACTCTATGGTCAGCTGCATTCCTGGACCCTGGCGGCTGCCGCCTATAACGCGGGCGCAGGCAACATATCCCGTAATATCAAAAGACAGGGGAGTAGTGATTATTATCAGCTGGTGCTGAACAATGAAACTGCGCAATACATCTACAAGATCATTGCTATTAAGCAATTGTTCGAAAGTCCGGAGTTGTATATTCCGGGCTTCGGATATAATGTGTTCAACAAAGAGAATGCGAATGTCTCAGTATTTTCCAAACCCTCATCAGGAATAGTACAGCCGGGACAAACGAATAAAGATTTTAAATCGATCCGTATAACTGTGGATGTCAAATCCAGGGGCAGGAATCCGGTGGTAGCCGCTGTTTTTGCTGCCCGGCTGCAACAGAATAATACCTTCGAAGACGGACAGCTGGTAAGTATTCTTTTATTGGATGATCTGCAGGCGAATGGTGTGTATATCAGGAAGAATACCAAGCTGTCGGGGAGGGGCTGGATTGTGAGCGATCGTGTTTATGTAGATCTTGGTTTTGGAAATACCATTACGTTGTGTGATGCAGGCGGGCGTAAAGGCGTGCCGGCGGGATCGTTGAAGTCAGGGGAGGATGTGCGGTTAATGAAGATGTGATGCTTTTGTTTAATAATTGGTTTTTGTTGCTGAATCCCTATATGTTTGCGGCGCCAAATATTGCGCCGGGGAATAAATGTTGCTAAGAAAAGAGTGCAGCCATTTTGATCAGTGGTTGAGAACACTTGAAAATTTAAAATAACCACACCTCTTTCCTTATTAAAAATCAGGTAAAGGTATTCATCACATTACCTTACATCAACATCTCATTTATAAATATCCTGTAAGGATAATTATTAGCCGAATGCTCTTTTAGCTGTGACAGCAACTCATCTTTCAGATAAACGAGATTTCCCGCGGCATAAGTGTTCGCAGGCCTGGAAAGCGTTAACCGGATATCTAAAGTACGGCTGTAACCTTCTGCTGCTCCCGGTAGTACCGATACACCTTTGGAAACAGCTACCTCGCGCAGCTCATTGCCGATCACATAACGGCACAGTGCTTTAATATCTTCAGGTGTAACAATACGGTTGCGGCTTAGCAGATGATAACGGTAAAGATTGATCTTCTCATCTATACTCAGACGGTCTTTACCACCCTGTGTGTTGGACAGCAGGGTAATGGATCCCGGCTGTAACTGTACGCTACCGTACTCCTGCAGACGGGTGCCCATACGTATGTTGTTGGCAATACTACCATTGGTAGTATAAAATTCAATAAAGAGGAAGTCCGCATCTTCCCGGGGCTTGATCATCAGATAAGGGATGTTGCCGCGGTTGATGCCTGGTTGTAACTGTTCTTCAAGAGAAGCAATCAACTGATGTAGTTCACGTATACGGCTGGCAACATAGTCATTCCGTACTTCTTCGAAGAGAGAGCTTTCATCCCTGATCACTTCAATGAGGTAGGCAATGATCTCTTTTGCCTCACGGGAGTCAAATCTGCCGATACCACTGCTACGCACCACCAGCTCACCTTCCTGCATTTCACCGGTAGTGGTGAAGTTACGGACGTGGTAATCAGTACCTGTTACATCATGCACCCGTTTTATGTCGAAGTAAATATCTGATGTATGCAATGGCATGATATTGAGGTAGCGGTTCAGGCGTTGCGACTGCTCATTGATGCGTTTGTTGACAACCGGAAAGCAGTTGATATTGCAGAACAGATCTTCCAGTAAAGTGTGCCGGATGGCTTCGGGGAATTCAACCCTGATCCACTGAATATCCGGTTGCAGCTTCGTGAGTCCCTGCCCGAATACCTGTTGCAGGGCAGCAGGTGTGGCAGGCTGGGAGGGAAGTGAAGCCGGTTTGCTGATGGTGAGGAAATGATGCCGGAAACGTTGTAGTATCTGCTGGCTGTATCGTGTATTCGTATCGAATGCCGGTTGCATAATACTGTCAAGCTCTTCGGATGCTACATCACGGCTGTGACTGTAACCGCTTTTTACCGTGAGTTCTGTATTACCGAGGAAGAAACGGGCAAGTGGCAGGTAGTAGTAAAACATCTCCTGCTGATGGGCATTCCTGAGATCGAAGAAGAAAGACAGCTCTTCAAGGGAGGGATTGCCTTCCATGGAAAGCCCCAGCCATAAATGACTGGGAGGTGTATCGGGCTGCAGGGAGCCCTGTAATACCTGTTCTTTGAACCAGTGTTCCCGGGTCTCATACAGTTTATTGCCGATAGCCAGGTATTTGATATGTCCGCGGAACAGGCGGTGCCTGGTCAGGGGCATAAAGAAGAGATCTTTTGAATTGAAGCCGTTCCTCAAAGTGTAGAAAAGTTGATGCTCGGCCGTAATAACGGTAGCTGCTTCACTGCTGGAAGCATGCAATATGCCATGGGCCGGCTGACTGCTCGTAATGGGTTCCGGCATCATGATCTGCGCCAGTCTTTCCACCAGGCGGGCATGTGACACATCTACCTCGCCCGAGATCTTTTCCAGTTCGCTGGCGCAGGCTTCCAGTAATAACTGCACGATGGGGTCGAAAGAAGATTCTACCTCCGCATCGGGATAGCCCCAAAGCCTGGCGGCTGTCTTCAGCATGCGGTCTTTTATCCGTTCTTTTTGTTCTTTGGGCATGACATGGCTTTAATCGTAAGACAGCGGGCTCACATAGAAGAAGCTGCTGTAGTGGAATGGTGTTTTATTTCGGGACAGTGTACCGGTGATCGTCACTTTGATCTTCTTCTTGACCTTGCGGGTACTGAGGCCGGTCAGCTCTTCCTGGCTGACCACGGCCATTACTCTGATCTGTGTTAGCCGTTGTTCGTACCGCGAGATGGAGGCTTTTACCGCCATTTCTACCTGTTCTTTCACTTCGTTGTTGGACGCCCGGATATCAAAATCCGAATCCCACAACTTACAACCGTATTGCGGATCGTCTTTATTCTCTCCCAGTACGGTAGTAATAAGCAGGTGTATATGCTGGGCCACTGAGTCTTCGAGACTACAGTCCGGAAGGTCCTTCTTTTGCAGGATGCGGGAGAAGTCCAGTGGCAGTTTATAATACTGACTTTTCATACAGATAATGTAACTGATCAGAATATACCAAGGAATTTTTTGTCGTATCTCACACGGATCTCCTTTACACAACCGTTCTGATCTTTGATCAGGTTCACGAGTTCTATTTTGAACCGTTTTTTACCACGGATCCTGGAGCAGAAATGCGAAAATGTATCAGTCTCTTTATCATTGAGTAACACGCGTGCCCCGAGATTATCGCAGAGGTATTGTGAGAAGTCGGAGGCATTTTTCTGCTTGTCGACCACCTGTGTCAGGAAGAACTTAAATTCATCATCCGAAATAGCGGGTGTTTTAGGCTTTTCTGGCACCGCAGCAGCTCCGGCTGATGGATCGGCAGGTTTCGGCTCTTCAGGGAAAGGAATGGGCTCAAAATGGTCATTTGAAGGGCGTTGGGCAGGAGCAGGGAATACAGTGATACGTTTTGTCACCATTTTACTGCTGTCGCCGTTCACGATCAATGACAGGATACGTTCTCCCGGAGAGCCAAAGGTATACTTAACCGTATTGCCTGAATGGGTTTCAGCGTTGGGTTGTAGCAACTGCCATGACCAGCTGGTGGCATTAGGCAGATGGTTGGAGTAGGTTACAGCCCTTCCTACAAACACTTCATCCGGACCTTCTATGACAGGGTAGATATCACCTCTGGTGTCGGGCTCTTTCTCGGGTGGGGCATTCAGGACAATCACTTCCTGCCGCCAGTCACATTTGCCGCGGCGTAAGGTAACTGTATAGCTGCCTGCTTTGCTGAAGGCATGATACACCTGTAAGCCGGGTGCAGCAGCGGTAGAATCACCGAAATCCCAGCTCAGTCCATCATTGCTGCTGCCTTTCAGGTCTGCCCTGAACGTGATCACCTCACCGGCTGTAAATGAATTGGTTTTACCGGCATGCTGCTGACTGGCCAATACAATGGCAGCCTCACTACAGGTCTCCCGGTTAGACGCCTGGAATGCCAGCAAAACTATGCTGATAGCCAATAATGACAGGAATGTATACAACACCATCGGGTCAATATGGCTTGTAATCTTGCTGAAGGGCCTGTACGAATTCACCTTTCGCTCATTTTGGGTCTTGCGCGGGGTCATGGGTTTTTCAATTTCTGCAATTTTAAATATTTTTTTAGATAAATGACTAAACAACCTACATTCGTAGTTGAAATTTTAATAATTGTTGTGTTGGTTGAAAGCCTGAAAATACGACCCTGATTAATCGAAAAACCTAAATTAACCCGTTGATGGTAAATAATGCCCAAAAAGCCGCAGTGCTCGAAGAAGTCATCGATCATATCCACCGTCTGCATTATGACGTGCGCGCCGAAGTAGTGGTAGGCGAGCTGCTGGATAATCATGTACAGGAAGCAGAGGTGGCGGTACAGATGAAGAACGTTTTTACAAGAGCTTTTAATAAAGATATTTTAGATGCACAATTGGATGACTCACAACCGTATCATCCATTTATAACTTTAACACTCTCCCGCGACGGACTGTACGACCGCTTACCTGAGGGAATGTTTCATACCTTCTCGCCACAGAAACAACAGGAGGTAAGTGAAATGGTAGCAAACTATAAGAAGCATCAGCAGGAGGAACAGGAAGCCCGTAAGTTCTTCCGGCCGCTGGAGCATGAGTTCTTTCTGCAGCGGGTATTTCTTGAACAGCGGGAAAAACACCTGTTGTTTGATGCTTTCGGGAAAGATGCTGATGCGCTGTTCCTGTCTTTCTGGGGTATTCCGCAGGGACTTCCCAAAGGACCGGTTAATAAACTTATCAGGTTATTGCCGTATATTCATCGTATAGCAGGTAATCTGCCTTTGGTGCAATTATATTTACAGGCTATATTAGATGAACCAGTGGAGATCTCCCGTGAAAATGGACCCGTAGCCGTATCCACCGGCAATCAGACTGGCCTGGGAGAATGCAGGCTGGGAGTAGATACAATGACTGGCAACCTGTTTTACACCGATATGCCGCGGGTACTTGTAAAAGTAGGTCCCCTGCAACATCACCGGGTATACGATTTCCTTTCCTGGCAACCTTATGGTAAATTGCTGGAGACTTGTCTGGGCTTCCTGATGCCTGCAGATGTGGAAGTGGAAACCTTACTGGAACCCCATCCGGATGAAAAACAAGTAGTTGTGGCCGATAGCAGATTTAAAGAGGGAATTATGGGCTATAATTTTTTCCTGTAGCCTTAAATGGAACTATTTTTGCATGTAATGTTGGCTCTGTAAACTGTTTTAACCCTTTTCCCAATTGGAAAACTATGATACTTAAAGCGAAAATTTATCTTGTTTTAGCCGCGATACTAGCGATCGGATCTCTGATAGTTGGATTGCTGAGCCGTTATATTAAAAACTTTACCCTATATAAGAAAAAGGCATTGTGGTATCTGTTTTTGCTCACGCTCGTATTTGCAGTTATCAGCTCCATTCCGTTCCTGTTCACACATCAGAATCTGGTCAGCCAATATCTCTTCTATCAGGTATGGTTCCTCGGTCTTGGCATTGCCCATTGCCATATTATGTATACACGGTTCTGGGCAAATGAGCGTACACTTGGCTCTGAACTATCCTTCATCCTGGCCATCTGTCTGTTTGGCGGTGTAGGCTTTATGCTGGTACAGTTCCTTTTCACCAAAGGAGATTTCCTGTATTATCCGATGCTGACCTGTTTCCTCGCATTCGCGCTACCAACGTTCGTGTACAAGACCTTTGAAAAGATGATGGCCATACCAGCCAAAGTACATAAGTGGTGGCAGTACCCAGCTTATCATGAGCAGCCGGAAGTGAATGAAGACGATATGAGAGACCTCATCGTAATCGGGTTTGAACTGGAGAAGAACAGCAAAGACAATGACCGTACTTATTTCAGGGCACGTACGCCTATTAAGATGGACCTGGGTGACTTGTTCTATCATTTCGTAAATGACTACAACGACCGCTATCCGAATACACCGATAGATGTGATGGACCAGAACGGACAACCCTATGGATGGGTATTCCATCTGAAATCAAGATGGCTGGGAATAGCCCGGACGCTGGATCCTGAAAAGCCGGTGTTCATGAATGGCATGCAGGAAAATAGTGTGATCATTTGTAACAGGGTTGTGTTGAACAATAATTGAATGGTCAATAGTAGAATGATCAATAGTAGAAGTTGACCTGCACAATTGATCCCTTATATTATGTATGTAAACAATCATTTCTTATTACGTAAACAATCATCCCATGGCAGAGCCGCTCAAACATTTTCCCGTTAACTGGGTGGATGGAATGAAAATAAAGAAGCAGCATTTCGTAGAGACAGAAAATGCGATGCTTGATCAGATCCGGGATGCTATTTCCAGCGGTTTGCATCCGCAGAACTATGGACTGCTGCCGGCTAAAGCAGAAAACAAGGAATCCCTCCGTTGCTGGTTTGTAACAGACAATCAGCATCAGTGGCGTGTCAAACTGACCGAGTGCCGTGCCGTTACGCCGGGTGGCGCACGTATAGAGATCCCTGAGCATACGGTACATTCATTGAAATATGCAACGACGTTCCCGGAAGCAACTTTCAGCTGGGACCCGCAACATACTGAGGGGGCTTACTATATCATGATCCAGGTGAATCCCTTTGAGCGTCAGCCGAGCGGAGAACCGCTGTTGCATGAAGATCCGCCCCGCCTTCCCTATGCAACACCGGAATACCAGTTGTTCGTGCAGCCGGTATCGCAGTTGCCACAGGGACAGCTGGGCAGCTATCAGATGGTGCTTGGCCGTATCTCCGTTACAGATGGAAGACCTCAACTGGACGACGATTATATACCGCCTACCAGCATTGTAGCCGCTCATCCCGCATTGGCAGACCTGCATCAGGAGCTGGACCAGTTCCTCGGCCACCTGGAGCTGCACGGTGTACAGATCGTGCAGAAAATCTATGGCAGAAATCAGAACAATGATCTGGCACAGGTGGTGCTGTATATCACAGAAAGGCTTGTACAATATCTGGGCACACGTATTTCGCAGTTCCGCTGGTTAGGTATGTATCAGTCGCCCGCAGCGATGCTGGAGGTGGTAGCCGGCCTGGCACGCACTATTAAAAATGCAGTTGACCTGCGTGCAGGCACAGGCAAGGAAGAGTTGCTGAACTATTTCTCAGAATGGTGTGAACTGCGGCAGGGAGAGCTGGAAGCACTCATGGTAAATTGCGCTAACATCCGCTATAAACATATAGACGTCAGGGAATGCCTGCAACCTATGATCCCCTTTGTACGTGCAGTCAACAAGCTGTTTGAGAGCCTGAGCAGACTGGATTACATCGGACGTAAAACAGACAGTGGCATTTTTGTGAAAGAGGAGTCGGCCGAAGATGCAGAATACCTGCGTAAGCACAAAACCAAAAGATGGTTCTTCACAGATTAATTTATTCAAACAATATAATACATGCGTGTACTAAACAAACAGGAGAGAACATCGGCCTTCTTATGGTTCCTGCTTTTCTTCGTTATTACCGTAGGGCTCTTTGTACTGGCCATATTCTTTAACTTCCAGGTACCTTCACGAGAGAACGCTTCGCTGCGTAAGCAACTGAGCGCTTTCCGCCAGGAACAGGCGTTTCAGGGCGAGTTTCTGCAGCGGATGGAGAAGGTGAAGAACAATCTTGATTCTATTAATCTGCCTAACCAGAATGCCAATTACATGGACCAGGTCATTGCCCAGGACCTGGTGAATATGCGTAATACCATCCCAAAAGAATCAGTAACGCACTACGGTCTGTACAATAATATTATTCAGAATTTATTGTCCATTCAGCAGAGTAAACAACAAATGAGAGGTTTACAGAATGCACAACAGACTATTGCAGAACTGAAAGAGAAGATTGCTGACCTTAACAGAGAGTTGGAAACGACCAGGAATGAACTTGATTATAACAGGCAGATTATGAGATCAAGATGAGTTAAATTTTTGGTTGTATTAAAGGATTAATTTAAATTTGGAACATAGATAAATACATAAATAGTTAGCTTCATTTGTTAATTCTTTATTGCAAACCTTAAACATTTAACCCATCATGTCCTTCAAATCAGTCTTTGAAGTAGCTGGCAAAAAAATGGTAGTAAAACATTGCAGCTACGATCTCACACAGGAAGTAGACGCTACCGGCCGCCCCTCATCAATAACCCGTGGTGGTCGCATCCGTCTCGTTGTTGAATCAACTGGTGAAACAGACCTCTTTGAATGGATGGTGAACAACTTTGAAAGAAAAGATGGCACCGTTACATTCTTCAAGAGAGATTCTGATGCCGAGTTGAAAAAGCTCAATTTTAAAGAAGGCTATCTGGTAAAGTTTGAAGAGTCTTTTGATTCTGATGACAAGAGCCCGATGACCGTTGCATTCACCATTTCTGCCCGGGAATTGAGCATGGGCAGTGGCACCCATATCAACGAATGGGTATGAGTGGTATGATTTGTTAGCTTAACGAAATTATGCCAGGGCCCTCGCGGATAACGCGGGGGCTTTTTGGTGTTAGTTCCTTTCTTATTGCTGCGTGTTTCAGAGAATGCAATGCTGTTTGGTTGCGTTGGCTGTTGGTGATTTGTCGTTTGGGTTACGCTGCGGTTTCAGAGTTGCCGGTGATTGTTGTTCTGTTGAGATACGCTGCGGTTTCAGGTGGGATCACGGCTGAGTTCTTTGAAGCTGCGTGCTATTGAGCATTGGAAATCGTGTGGGCGTTGGTTTGTCTATTTAACCCCTATCAATCGTGTCTACTGGCTTCAAACAACTGAGGCCGTGATCTCCACCTGAAACCCTCCGCTACTTTGAGGGCTCCACTAATGGCAATGACGCTATCTGAACATGCCTTTCTTTTTGTCTCCCATTAAGCAAACTGTATCTGTCTAAAGTGAGCTATCTCTGTCAAAAACTTTTGTCTGCTTTTGAGATTTCGACTTAAATAAAGGCAGCTGTCTTTTCTGAAAACGACCTGCAGTTCATGTGTTCAATTGGAGTTCGATTACAGTTCAACTACAAATCGATTACGGTTCAATTACAGTTCAATTAGAGGACACTATCTCCATATGCTCCTCGTTTACTGTTCGTTTATCCGCTTACTTTTTGTCAGTCGATGTTGATAATTTCTTTTAAGCTGAGTGTGTAGGAGGAAGAGGGTGTTATGTGAGGAATGGTATCAACGGGCACAAAAGGTTTAAATATAGAAGGATGCCGGGAAGTAAGTTAATTGTATTGCATTAACACAATAATGCGATTATAAAGCTCTTTTAGGCTGGATATGTAGAAGGGAGTCATGTATAGAACAGTACCATAAAGAACAGCAACTTTAAGTATATGAAGGGGCCAGGAAGTAGTGGAGGTTTCATATAGTATCCGGGCCTTTGCCCGGTTCCCTGCATAGCGGTGCCGCTGATAAATGCACCAATGTTCATCTTTTTCACAAATCTCTAACAGCGTTACAAGCGGGCACCGACCGGATACTATATGAAACCGGAATGGATGCCGGACAAGTAAGTCAATTATCGCATTAACACATGATGCGTCAGAAGCGGGCACCGACCGGGTACTATATGAAACCGGAATGGATGCCGGACAACTAAGCCAATTATTGCGTTAACACATGATGCGTCAGAAGCAGGCAATGACCGGGTACTATACGAAACCAGAATGGTTGCCGGACAACTAAGCCAATTATTGCGTTAACACATGATGCGTCAGAAGCAGGCAATGACCGGGTACTATACGAAACCAGAATGGTTGCCGATTAGGGGAGCCAATTATCATCATGCGATAACAAAACAATGCGGGAAGAGTATCTCAGGAGCGCAAGTTGCCAAAGAAAGGCTTGAACGCAAACCAGCCCAGTACAGGAAATAACTGCATCGGTACAACCAGCCCCGGAAATAATTCAGGCCGATCCACATCTAACGGAAGACTGATCATAAAAGGAATGATGAGGCTCACAAGCGTACCACCAGCAAGTAAAATACCCGTTAAGGTTTCCATTTCCTTTTTGAATAGTTTATCCATGCCAAAAGCGAACAACGCAATCAACATTCCCGCAAACAGTGACGCACTGAAGATAGCTGCTGACGATACGATGCTATCGTAAGAAACCTCCAGCGCAGTAACGTAGATGCGGTAATAAAAAAAGGCAGCAAGCCCTGAAAGTATGCCTGCTGCCAATCCGGTGAAGAAATATTTTTTAAACATGTAATTGCTTATTGAGTAACGGGAACGGTTACATTCAATTTGAATACGTCGTCAACCCTGCCTCCAGCTTCGCCAATACCAAAGTCAACACGGTTTACATCAAAGTTACCGTTGAAAGTACCACCATTACCATTTCTCGTGAAAGTGAAAGGAACAGTGAACGGTTTCTTCACACCATGCATTTCCAGCTCACCCTGCGCCTCATAACCAGATGCAGTTTTATTCACTTTTGATGCGATGAAATGAATGGTAGGATATTTCGAAGCATCAAACCATTTACTGCCTTTAGCATGTGTATTCTTTAAGCCATTGCCGGTATTGATGGAAGTTACGTCGATAGTCACGTCAAATTTGGAAGCGGCCAGGTTCTTTTCGTCGAATAGCACCTGTCCCTTCAGATCTCTGAAGATACCGTTGGCGCCGGAGCCGGAAAACTTAATGGAATGTCCCTCGGCGATCTTCCAGTTCTGGGAAGATACAAAGGTGAACGCCGAAGCCAGCAGAATGATGGCAGCTGCAAACGGATAAAATACTTTTTTCATTGTAGTGTTCATTAGTGTGATTGTGTGGTTCAAAAGTAATCGGATAATTACTCTACTGCAAAAAGGATACCTATAAATAAATGTTAATAAGTACTGCCTGGCAAGCGGTAAAAGCTAACAAATGTTAGTCCGGCGGGAGGAGTTTTACCGGAACTTTGTGTCAAATTCAAGGTTATGGCATTCCTTTCCGGTCTTTTATCAATAGGCTTATTATTACTACTGGCAGGTCATTTATTCAACATTCCCTTGCTCCGGCAATGGCAACATGATGCCCGGGTGGCAGCCGCGGTGATGTTTATACTGATAGGTTTTATGCACCTTGCCACTCCGCGGAAACTGACGTACATGATCGAAGGCTGGCTGCCATATGCACTGGAGCTGGTATTGATCAGCGGTCTACTCGAAATAATATTGGGAATCGGATTGCTGATACCGGGCCTGAGGATCTATGCTGCATGGGGATTGATCGTACTGCTGGTGCTCATGTTCCCGGCGAATATCTATGTGGCAGTAAAACAATTACCAGCCCCCGGCGGACTACCGGCAAAAGCCTGGTATACGTGGAGCAGACTGGCCTTTCAACCTGTTTATATTGCGTGGGTGTGGTGGTGTGTGCGTTAAAGTCCCCGTCTGATACGGCTTAGGCTCTCAGGTTCTATGCCCAGGTATGAGGCAATGTATTTTACGGGTATCTGCTGCACTACCTGTGGATGTTCGGCCAGCAGCTGGAGATATCGCTCTTTGGCGCTGTATTGTAAAAAGGCCAGTTCACGGTGGTATTTGCGGACATACTGATATTCTGCCAGCAGGCGGCCGGTATGTTCTGCTGCATGACTTCTCTTGTACAGTTCCTGCAGATCGGCATAATAGAAAGCAAAGCCATTTACAGGCGTTATAGCCTGCAAAGAGACGATGGATGGCTGTTGTGTAATAAAAGAGGCGTAGGCGGTCGAAAACTGCCCGGGAAATGCGAAATCGAGCGATACTTCCTTGTCCTGGTGTACCGTGAATACCCGTACAATGCCCGACAAGATAAAATAGATGGCGGAAGATACCCTGCCCGCATGTGCAAGAAAAGAGCCGCTACTGAACTCCACTGGCTGCAGTAACGGCTCAAATAAATGCCAGTTATCCCCCGAATGTTTGTCAAGCTGTAATAGTGCCTGTTTTACCTGGTTGACATCTGGCATCGTTCGGTATTTTTAGATCAGATCCTTCTTAGTTTCAGCGACTGTACAAAGTGATGGCTGCCCTTTTCCAGTATCAGGCTGGCCCTGAAACGGGTGGGCATAATGTTCAGTTCCAGGTTGGGCTTGTTGATCTCATTCCAGATGTTGGTAGCAAATTCTACTGACTCGTCATCCGATAAATGTGCATACCGGTGGAAGTAGGAGTCGGGATTCTGGAAGGCTGTCTGTCGCAGGGACTTGAACCTGGCGATGTACCATTGCTGAAGGTCTTCCAGCTCCGCATCCACATAGATGGAGAAATCGAAGAAGTCAGAAACGAAGATAGTAGGCTCGCGCTGCTGCTGTCTTGGTCTTACCTGCAATACATTCACACCTTCAACGATCACAATATCAGGAGATTCTATCCATTGTAACTGATTCGGAAGGATATCATATTCCAGGTGACTGTACACCGGGGCAGAAACCCTCTCCCTGGCAGATTTAACATTGGCGAGGAACTGTATCAGCCGGCGGATATCGTAGCTCTCGGGGAAACCCTTACGGTTCATAATGCCCCGTTGTTCCAGTACCCGGTTGGGATAAAGGAACCCATCCGTGGTGACCAGGTCCACTTTCGGGTGGTTAGGCCAGGCCGACAACAAACGTTGCAGCACGCGGGCTGTTGTGCTTTTACCTACAGCCACACTACCGGCAATGCCGATGATGAAAGGCACTTTCAGGAACTGACTGCCAAGAAAGCTGTTGGTGGCAGCATGAAGCCGCTGTGCACTGCTCACATACAAATTCAGCAGGCGGGAAAGCGGTACATATATCTGGGTGATCTCGTCCATCGTCAGTGGCTCGTTCAGCCCCTGCAGCGTGTCGATGTCATTCAGTAGGTGTAACATAGGATCGTCACTCCTTTTCGCCCATTCTTCCCTGCTGATTGTAATATAGGGAGCATAATTATTCCTCGTCATGAAGATTTTGTTGCCAGTTTACGTGTTGGTACCTGTCTTTTCAGGCTGCTAAGCTATATAAACCGTTTTAACATTCAAAAATTCATGTGCGCCTTCAAGGGCCAGTTCCCTGCCGTAGCCGGACTGTTTCACTCCTCCAAAGGGCAGACGCGCGTCTGAGCGCACCATGGCATTGATGAACACGTTTCCGCTCTCTATCTGGCGGGCCAGTCGCCGGGCTTTATCTAGATCGGTGGTCCAGAGGGAGGAGCCTAATCCAAACGGTGTCTGGTTGGCCAGTTGAATGGCATGGTCTTCATTGGCCGCTTTGATGATCACCGCCAGTGGACCGAAGGTCTCTTCTTCAAAGGCTGTCATGCCCGGTTGTACGCCGGTGAGCAGGGTAGGGACGAAGTTAGCCTCCTGGTGCTGCCCACCCAATGCCAGGCTGGCGCCCTGGGAAACGGTTTTTTTCAGTTGCTGTGCCAGCTCGGCTGCCAGGTCAGGGCGCGCCATAGGTCCCATATCTGTCTCCTGATCGAAAGGATCACCCTGACGCATATGCCCCAGGATACCGCTCACCTTGTCGGTGAAGTCGCCTAATACGGCTTCCTCCACGATCCAGCGTTTAGCCGCAATGCAGGACTGTCCTGCGTTCTGCATGCGGGCCTTCACTGCAATCTTAGCGGCTTCGTCCAGATTGGCATCCTTCAGTACAATGAATGGGTCGCTTCCGCCCAGTTCCAGGACGGATTTCTTAATGTATTTTCCCGCCAGTGCGCCGACACTCATACCCGCGCCTGTGCTGCCTGTGAGGGTTACTCCCTGCACCCTGGGATCTGCTATTACAGGTTCAATATTCTTTGAATTGATCAGTAATGCCTGAAAAGCTCCTTCCGGGAATCCTGCCTGCAGAAACAGGTCTTCCATGGCCAGCGCACAGCCGCTTACATTACTGGCATGTTTCAGCAGGGCGGTATTGCCGGCCAGCAGGTTCGGAATAGCGAAACGGAACACCTGCCAGTAAGGAAAATTCCAGGGCATGATAGCCAGAATAATACCTTTCGGCTCATACGATATATAACTTTGCTGTGCATCCGAGGTGATGAGTTTGGGTTGCAGTATTTCAGCGATATGTTCAACGTAATATTCAGCGGATGTAGCGCACTTCAATACTTCTGCTTTTGCTTCCCTGAGCGTTTTCCCCATTTCACGGGTAATGATGGCTGCGTGCTTATCTGCATTCGCCTTCAGCAAACCTGTCAGCGCCAGCATCCAGTCGCAACGCTCCTGCAGGCTGGTATGCGATAAATGACGGTAAGCCTGGTGCCCCCATGCGAGCCGCTGTTCAACGTCAGCCTCCGTATGAGAGGCATATTCAGCTATTGTTTCCTGATTATATGGATTGATACTTCTGAAGGTGCTCATATAAAACAATTTACACTATTGCAGACAACATACATGCCGTCTGCAACAGTGTAAATGTAACGTTTATAAAGTATCTCCGGCCGAATGGATGATGTGTGGAAATTATAATGGATAACGGAACAGAAAGGGACTGCAATTGAAGTACTTTGTGAAAGCGGCAGCAAAGGATTTAAAGCTTTTGTAACCGACCAGCGGCGGAATATCGTTCAGCGGTATGTCCTGAATGGCCAGAAAGCCGGCTGCGCTTTCCATACGGTAAAGATGTATGAAATGATTGACGGAAATACCATTCAGCTGGAGGAAGCTTTTCGCAAGAAGGTCAGCGCTGATGTTAAATCGCTGAGCAAGGAATTGCAAAGTAAGCGGTCTGTCTACATATAGTTTGATATATTTTTTTACACTGTCCAGCAAAATAACATCATCAGCCGTCACTTCAATCCTGTTCTTCTTTTGAGGCAGCAGCTGCCGCATAAAATGTTCGAGCATCAGCATCGACTTTTTCTCGCGGTAAAAGATAGTAGCCAGCTCGTTAAAACAGCAACTCCGGATGTCCTGTATGAGCATCATGAAATATGCGTCCAGCACTACCTGGCGGGGAGCGTTGATCATGCCGCCTTTGTTCTTCTGTGCCTCCTCTACCTTCTGCCTGATATCGGCATGCAGCTTCCTGAATCGCGATTGTTTTAACACATAGAACAATGTGTCATTGTTGAAGCTAATGTGGAAAAAGCAATGCTTGCCTTTCGGAATAATGGCAACATTAACCGCTTCCAGGTAAAAGAGGTTCAGTTCCTCCTTTTTCAGCTCCACGTTGTCTGTACCGTTCACAAATGCATCCACATTGGTTTTGTCAAGGGAAATGTGCAGATGAAACGAGGGTTTCGACGGGGTAGGTAATACATCTAATTCGCGCGCTTTACATATTACCTGGTGTTCGAATACTTCAAACAAGCCCGCCTCCATTTTCTGCTGGAAAACAGTTTTCTGAGCAAAGCCATGAAGGACCATGGTCGAGTGTTCGATAACAGCGCCGGAAAATCTCCGGGGAACATCTGTAACAGAGAATATACCTTTAAAAAATTCAAAAGACGCCGAAAGCAGAAACATGTCAAGATTGGTTTTTGGATGATAAAATAATATAGAGGCATTCATCCCGCATGACACAGGTATGAACGTCGTCGGGATCTGCACAACGTGGTATCAGTTGTAGTGCTAACAACCATCTTGCGATGAAAAGGCGGCGGTAACCTTAGGATAACAAGACAGGGATATCGTTATTTAGGTTTAGTAATTTTCACAGTGACAAAAACTAGCATTCACATGATAGTTCTAATGGCTATCTGATCATAAAATTATTCTTTTGTTTATTGTTAAAAGTTAATAGCTCGTTAATGATAGCTGATCCATTTACCAGTTATTTTGTTTCAAAACGATCATCGTACCCGGGGTTTGTGTTAAACAAGTTTCGGGAGATAAGCGTTAATACTCATAGGCAATATGTTAATAGATGAGATATAAATGTTATAACTCTCAGTAATGAATACTTGAGTATAACAAGGTGATTTTATCTATATGCCTGAAATAGGTTATATTTAACAATAACCCAAACCAAACAAATAATGATGTCAACCAGGAGTCTAATTCGTATCGTAGTGTTATTACTATGCCTCTATGTATCAGTAGCAGCCGCATATGCTCAGAAACAAAGAATAACCGGTAAAGTCACAGATGCCACCACAGGAGTGCCGCTCGAAGGAATCACTGTGAGGGTGAAAGAAGCCAGTTCTGGTACGCTGACCGCGAAGGATGGTACCTTTTCTATTGAAGCAAAGTCAGATGACGTGCTGGAGCTCAGTGCGATTGGTTTCAGACCCTTATCTGTGCCTATAAACGGCCGTACAACGGTGGATATCCAGCTGGTTTCCACGGTGTCGGAACTTAGTCAGGTGGTGTTGGTGGGTACCCGGTCAGGCGGACGGGCAAAGATCGAAACACCCGTTCCGGTTGATGTCATTTCCCTGAGCCAGGCGGCTTATCCTACTGCCAAGATGGACCTGACAGCCCTGCTCAACGTGTCTGCACCTTCCTTTAACTACAACAAGCAAAGCGGCAGTGATGGTGCTGACCAGGTAGACCTCGCCACCCTCCGTGGCCTGGGACCAGATCAGACCCTCGTACTTGTGAATGGCAAACGCCGTCACCAGACAGCTTTCGTTGCCGTATACGGTACCCGTGGCCGTGGTAATTCCGGTACAGACCTGAACGCCATTCCGGAAGCGGCGATCGACCGGGTGGAGATACTTCGTGACGGTGCTTCCGCCCAGTATGGTTCAGATGCTATCGCTGGTGTGATCAATATCATTCTTAAGAAAGAGGTGAATCACCTCTATGTAAATGCCGGTTATGCCGGTTACTATGACCATAAATACAACACCTATTTCGGTAAGGAATTAAATCAATACAAAAATAACGGAGCAATTGATGGTAATGCAGTTTCCGTGGGATTAAGCTATGGCGTGCCTTTGGGCAAGAACGGCGGCTTCCTGAACTTCTCAGGCAATTTCCTGAAACAGGGCAAGACCTTCCGCCAGGTGCTGGATACCAATCTGGCCCACGAAGATGCTTTGCCTATCAACGTAGTAAGAAGGTCTTACGGGGATGCCTCCAAAACTACAGGTGGCGGTATGCTGAACCTCGAGCTGCCTTTCGCTGACGGACGTACTACTTTTTATGCCTTCGGCGGATATAACCATAAATTTTCCGACACATATGCCTATACCAGGCATTTTAACGGGAATAACCCTAATTCCAGTGCGCATTCCGATCGTTTCCCTACAGATGCGAACGGAAATCTGATCTTCTATCCGGATATCATGTATCCGGTTACATCTCCCGGAGGTTTACCTAACGATACCGTATTTGATCCACACATTCAGAACAAGATCAACGACTGGTCTGCGGCAGCCGGTATCAAAGGCGAATTCGGTAATGGCTGGACCTGGGACCTGAGCAATGTGCTGGGGCGTAACGATTTTCATTTCTATGGCGATAAAACCTTCAACGCCTCTATGGGCGCTAACACGCCTACCCATTTTGACGATGGAGGATTCTCCTTCCTGCAGAATACAGCCAATCTGACCCTGGGTAAGGACCTGCCTAACGTAGCCGCAGGCCTGCACCTGGCGTTCGGTGCGGAATACAGGTATGAGAACTACAAGATCTATGCGGGAGAAGAGGCGTCTTACAGAAACTATGATCCTACCTTCTTCAAAGCCACCGGTGCACAAGGTTTCCCGGGGTACCGTCCTTCCGATGAAGTGGATGCCAACCGTTCCAATGTTGCCGGTTTTGTGGATGCAGAGCTGGATGTAACAAAGAAATGGTTGATCGGGGCTGCTGTACGTGCAGAGAACTATAGCGATTTTGGGTTCACCAGCAATTATAAGTTTGCAACACGTTACAAAGTAACGCCCAACTTTAACATCCGCGGTTCTGTGAGCACTGGTTTCCGCGCTCCTTCGTTGCAGCAGATCAATTTCAGCTCCCAGTATACTAACGTACAGGGAGGCACGATCACTGAGGTGAAGATCGCTCCTAATACCAACAGTATTACCAGGGCTGCCGGCATCCCTGACCTGAAACAGGAAAAATCAGTGAACGCAAGCCTGGGCTTCACCTGGAAACCGGTTAGCGCACTGTCGGTAACTGTGGACGGTTATCTTGTGAAAGTAAAAGACAGGATCGTATTATCAGGTCAGTTCAGCGCCAGCGATACTACGCTGTCTCAGGAACTGTACAATACTTTGAACGAACTGCATATAGACAATGCGCAGTTCTTCGCCAATGCGGTAAATACCACCAACACTGGTATCGATGTGGTGATCGACTATAACAAACGTTGGGCGAACCAGCGCTTCAGGGCATTGCTGGCAGCTAACTTCCAGCACATGGAGATCGACAAGATCAATGTACCGGAAAGACTTAACGACAGCTATCTGCATAGAAAATCTTTCTTCAGCGACCGTGAGGAGCGCTTTGTATTGGCTTCTGCACCTCCGATGAAGATTGGCCTGAACCTGGACTATGGTATCAATAAATTTGGCGTAAGTGCGCACGTCACCTATTTCGGTAAAGTGGAACTGTATGGTTATGGCTGGAGCGGAGACCTGGCCGGTACAGGTATTAATCCGGTAGTAGGCCTGGATAACGATCCTAACAAACTGGTGCCTGAGCTATTTAAATATAAAGGCAAGGCTGTAACAGACCTGGCTGTAAATTATAAATTCACCAAACAGCTGAACTGGTTTATCGGTGCTGATAACATCTTCAATGTACACCCTTCACTGGGAGTTGCGGATGGAGCAAGGTTATCGGCTTACGACAGTGAGAGTGGTGGCGCATGGGATGCTGTGCAGATGGGCTTTAATGGTATCCGTCTCTTTACACGTTTTGTGCTGACACTATAATGGATGATGTAAGTATAAATAAAAAGGTCTCGTATTAAACGAGACCTTTTTATTTATACTATAATGTTGTTCCGTTCATGCTTATTCAACAACGGTAGAGATCTTGATCGTGTTGGTAGGCAGGTGTTCTGCTACTGGTGTGCTGCCGGTGTTTACTACAACATCCGCTGGTTTCACGAAACCTCTTTCTTTCAGGATGTTGATCTGGTCGGAGATGATCTCGTCCAGGCTTTCTTCACCATCATAGAAGAAGGCGCGTACACCCCAGCTCAGGCTCAGCTGATTAACCAGTGTTTTCTCCTTAGTGAAGATAAACAGTGGAGAGCGTGGACGGTAGCTGCTCAGCATGAAGCCGGTGTAACCGCTCTGGGTCATACCGATCAGCGCATCTGCATCCAGGTCTTCTGCCATCTTACAGGCATTGTAACACAGTGCATCGCTCAGGAAGGTAGGAGAGTGACGGTGAGGGATCAGGTTACGGTTGTAGATGATGTCTTCTTTCTCTACTTCACCAATGATCTTTCTCATGGTCTGGATCACCAGCTCAGGGAACTGACCTGTTGCGGTCTCACCACTCAGCATTACCGCGTCAGCGCCTTCCAGTACCGCGTTCGCTACGTCAGTGATCTCACTACGGTTAGGACGGGTGCGGTCTATCATGCTTTCCATCATCTGCGTAGCCACGATTACAGGCTTGGCACGGTGGATACATTTACGGATGATATCTTTCTGGATCATTGGGATCTGCTCAACCGGCAGTTCCACACCCAGGTCACCACGGGCAATCATTACGCCATCGCTTTCCCAGATGATTTCCTTCAGGTTCGCAATTGCTTCAGGTTTCTCGATCTTGGAGATCACCTTCATTTTGGAATTGCGCTCTTTCAGGCGTTTGCGGATCAGCTGGAGGTCATCTACGTGTCTAACGAAGGACAGGGCAACCCAGTCACATTCCTGATCGATGATGAATTCCAGGTCCACGATATCTTTTTCGGTCAGTGCTGGCAGGGAAACTTTAGTGTCTGGCAGGTTGAAGCCTTTCTTGGAAGACAGTACACCTGGCAGGGTCACTTCAGCTTTGATCTCGCCATCGGCAGTGATCTCTCTTACTACTGTTTCAATTTTACCGTCATCCAGGAGGATTTTCTGGCCTGGTTTAACGTCTTTATGCAGGTCTGCGTAGGAAACATAGATCTTTACAGCGTTACCCACCACTTTCTCATTCACGAAGGTCAGGATCTGACCAGCTACCAGTGGTAATGCATTGTTCTCGATCTCACCAACGCGCAGTTTAGGGCCTTGCAGGTCAGCCAGGATGGCTACATTGTAAGGCTCGGTTTTGTTGATCTGACGGATATATTGGATAATACGCAGTTTATCCTCGTGAGAGCCATGTGAAAAGTTCAGACGGAACACGTTAACGCCGGCTCTTACTAATGCCAGTAAGCCTTCATAGGTATCGCAGGCCGGGCCGACAGTTGCTACGATTTTGGTTTTGTGCTGGGAATGTGCACGTGAAGCTTCATGATCCATCTGTTTGTGTACGTATTTTGATAAATCTTTTGTACTCATAGCTCTATTTTTTAACTCGCAAGTATTTTAACCATCTTTAACCATTCCGGATCGAGGTGCTCTTTGGCTTTGATAGCCTGTTCCAGAGGGGTATATTGGATTTTGTTGTTTACAATGCCTACCATAACATTAGAAGTACCGTTCAACAGTGCTTCTACTGCTGCATAACCCATACGGCTGGCCAGGATGCGGTCCTGACAGGAGGGAGAGCCACCACGCTGTATGTGCCCGAGGATACATACACGTGTATCCAGCTGCGGACAGCTGGCTTTTACCTGGCGGGCTACTTCTTCAGCGCCGCCGGCGATGGAACCTTCAGCAACCACAATGATATTCACCAGCTTCCTGCGGCGCTCGTTGGTCTGCAGGTCTTCAATGATATCCTGTACATCGATCAGGTGTTCCGGGGTCATGATGTGCTCAGCACCAGTGGAAATACCACTGTGCAGGGCAATATAACCTGCATCACGTCCCATTACTTCTATAACAAATAAACGGTCGTGCGCATCAGCTGTATCGCGGATCTTGTCAATAGCATCCACAGCTGTGTTCACTGCCGTATCAAAACCAATGGTAAAATCAGTACCCGCAATATCCTTATCGATAGTGCCGGGTAAACCGATACATGGAATGTCGAATTCCTGGCTCATCTTATAAGCTCCGTTGAATGAACCGTCTCCCCCAATAACTACGATACCATCAATATTGTGTTTCTTGAGATTTTCGTAGGCTTTCTGTCTGCCTTCTGCTTCGTAAAACTCTTTGCAACGTGCGGTCTTTAGAATGGTACCTCCGCGCTGAATGATATTGGCCACAGATTTGGACTCCAAGGGAAATATTTCATTCTTCAGCATTCCCCTGTAGCCATACATAACACCATACACATTTAACTGATGGTAAATTCCGGTCCTTACAACTGCACGAACGGCGGCATTCATGCCCGGCGCGTCTCCACCTGATGTAAGGACTGCGATGTTAGAAACTTTTTTCATAGTTATGTTTATTTCCCTCTCTACGTTTTTATGTTGGATTCAGGGAATCCGGTGTCTTTTTAGCTTCCTATACCTCTAAATACCCCTAACGTGTGATATTGCATCCCCTGTTTTCCAACCCCCTGCTTTTATCTTTTTTCCTGAAAATCACGCTGCTTATGCATAAATTGCCAGGAAAATATCTAAGTGGCGCACAAAAATAACATTTTGCGTATTCTTTCTAATAGTATTCTGATGAATTACACGAAATTTTCATTTTTAATTAATCAACCAGATAATTTTTTTAAAAAATATACATAGATATAATTTAAATGTAAACCCAAACAATTCAAATGGAAGCAAGTAAACTCAGACGCCCTATCTTTACTTTTTTGTACTTATTTATGATAACAGGACCTGCCATTGCGCAACAGACGGGAATTATTTATCCGCAAACTAATAAAACAGACGTTACCGACAACTACCATGGTACCATCGTTGCTGATCCGTATCGCTGGCTGGAAGATGATAACAGTCCTGAAACAAAGGCATGGGTGAAGGCAGAGAATGCCGTTACCAGCGCTTATCTCGACAAGATCCCTTTTCGCGGAGCTGTTAAAAAGAGGCTCGAAGAATTGTGGAACTACCCCAAGATGGGTACACCATTCAAAAGAGGAGAATATTACTACCTCTTCAAAAATGATGGTCTGCAGAACCAGGCCGTGCTGTACCGCCAGCGATCGCTGACAGGCACTCCCGAGGTCTTTATCGATCCCAACAAGTTCTCGGAAGCTGGTACTGTAGCGCTTGGAAGCCTCTCATTTTCAAAAGATGCTAAATATGTGGCCTATCAGATCGCCAAGGCGGGTTCTGACTGGCAACAGGCTTTTGTAATGGACGTGGAAAGCAAGCAGCTGCTGAAAGACTCGATTGACTGGATCAAGTTCAGCAATATCTCCTGGAGGAAGGACGGCTTCTACTATAGCCGGTACGATAAACCTACAGAAGAGAACAAATTATCTAAAAAGAACGAATTCCATAAAGTATACTATCACCGCCTGGGTACCTCCCAGGACCAGGATGAGCTGATCTACCAGGACAAAGAACATCCGCTGCGTAACCTCGGCGTAGAGGCTACAGAAGATGAGCGCTTCCTCATTCTGCACGAGTCTGAAGGAACCTCCGGCAACCAGTTGTCTTACTGGGACCTGCAGGACCCAACCCAGAAAGAATTCAGATTGCTGGTGAAAGGCTTCGAGTTCGAGCCTAATGTGATCGACAATGATGGCGACAAGTTGCTGTTGCTCACCAACGAGGGCGCGCCAAATTATAAGGTAGAGCTTGTAGATCCGAAGAACCCTTCCAGTCGCAAGCTGATCATCCCTGAGCAGAAAGAGGTATTGAAGGAAGTAAGCACTGGTGGCAGGAGATTGTTCGCCACCTACCTGAAGGACGCTTCTTCCAGGGTCGCACAATATAGCTATGACGGTAAACTTGACTGGCAGATCGGTCTGCCAGGTATCGGTACCACCGGCGGTTTTGCCGCGACCGCTAAGGATAAGGAATTATTCTATTCCTTTACGTCTTTCGTTGCCCCGGCAACTATATATAAATATGACATAGCTACGGGTAAGTCAAATCTCTTCGCTAAAACGGAAGTGAAATTCCGCCAGGAAGACTATGAGACCAAACAGCTTTTCTTTGCCAGCAAGGATGGAACGAAAGTGCCTGTCTTCCTCTCTTATAAGAAAGGGCTTCAACTGAACGGTCAGAATCCCGTGCTGTTGTACGGCTATGGTGGTTTCAACATTCCCATGACGCCCGCGTTTAGTGTCTCAAACCTCTTGTTCATGGAGCAGGGAGGTATTTACGCTGTAGTATCTCTGAGAGGTGGTAATGAATATGGTGAAGCATGGCATAAGGCAGGTATGCTGGAAAAAAAGCAGAACGTATTTGACGACTTCATCTCGGCTGCCGAATTTCTGGTGAAATCTAAATATACCAGTCCTTCGAAACTGGCTATCCGTGGTGGCTCCAACGGAGGCTTGCTGGTAGGCGCCTGTATGACACAGCGCCCTGACCTGTTCAAGGTGGCATTGCCTGCAGTAGGGGTGATGGACATGCTGCGTTTCCAGAACTTCACGATTGGCTGGGCATGGGTGACCGAGTTTGGTACAAGCGCGAAGGCAGATCAATTCCCTTACCTGTACAAATATTCTCCGCTGCATAACCTGAAAGCGGGTACGCAGTATCCGGCTACCCTTATCACAACAGCTGATCATGACGACCGTGTAGTACCAGCGCACTCATTTAAATTTGCAGCTGCCCTGCAGGCCGCCAACGCCGGTACTAACCCAACGCTTATACGTATTGAAACCCAGGCGGGCCACGGAGCGGGTAAACCGACATCTAAAATGATCGAGGAAGCCGCCGATGTATGGGCATTCACGATGTATAATCTGGGTATGAGCTTTAAGTAAAATATATTAGATCATTAACGTCAATGGCCGTATCAAACCGATACGGCCTTTTTTATTCAGCTTACTTCCCTTGCCGTAGCCTTTTAACTGTTGACCATCAGCAATATTATGATCCCGACAGCTTGTATCTGGTTCACAGTAGTGTCGTCTTGCAGATGATACAATTCCTGGAAACGCTGGTATTGTCTTGCCAGGTGCTTTCCTGTCCGGCATTTATATGACTATTTTTAATAATTTTACATCAATACTAACCAAGAATTCCTATACATGACACACTTATACCTATGTGCTTTGACAGCAACCATGCTGTTAGCAACCGCCTGCAGTAAAGACGGCGGTTCTGAAACTCCTACCCCGGAACCGGCCCCCGACAAAACCCAGGTTACCTTTAATTATAACCAGATCGGAGCATTCGAGCTTTCTACTATGATCAACGGACCTGGCATCTATGCAACAATCAGCAATGGTGTATCTGGCCGGGCATTTACATATGAACTGGTTGGCAGCAATGGTCTGGAAAAGGCAACAGATACACTGGTGAAAGGCAGCGGTAAGCTGAATGCAAGTGGTGGCGCTACACTTGGATTAAATGGGTTGATACGTTACCGTGATGGTGAAATGACCCTGAAGGTAACACTTAGCGGCCCCGATACAACAATACAGGTAAAAACCGAGAAGGCTGAATACAAGATCAGGGATTACCGTGATTTCATTAATATGTACGCCATGCGTAATCCTGATGCATCAGATCATTATGTGCAGGTGCAAGATTTCGCTTTCCCCGATACAATGTTCAACAGGGCGCCTTGCTTTCGCAGCCTGAAAGGCACTTATGACGGCCAGGGGCATAAGATCACCAACCTGAAGATCAACGCACCACATAAAGAAAATCAGTCTTCATACATAGGCCTGTTCGCTGATGCAGACAGCGGCAGCACAATAAAGAATATCAGACTCGAACTTGCTCCGGAGGGTTTTGCAGGCGTAGAGGGACAATATGGAGGTATAGTAGGTTTTTCCTGGCATGCAAATATTATTGCCTGTTCGGTGAAAGGTGACATTGTGGTAGATAAGAGCGTATTTTCTTACGCGGGCGGCATTTCGGGATTTAACTACAATACCAATATGACAGGTTGTTCTTTCAGGGGACATCTGAAAGCAAGTAACGTGGGGGGCCTGATGGGCAGTTTTGGAGGGTGCAACATCAACATGTGTTACGCTTATTTCTCCTTCGATGCTTATGGTGCTGGCGGACTCGCCGGTGTGCCGGCAGGAGATGGCCATATCTCCAATAGTTATGCTATTGTACATGATTACAACGCAGATGTATCCCGCTTCCTTTCTATGGGGCCTTTAACGCCCACGAGCACTACTATTATCACCAATTGTTTCGCAACGGCAGGTACTCCCGAACCAGGCGTAAGAATGGCCACTAACATCTCAGAACTTGGTATACAGGCGGCTACGCTGGAAGTAGTGGAATGGCCGGCCGGTACTACTGCCCCCGCAGGTAAACGACCATTCAGACTGGATACAGATTTTGACCATCCGTTAAAATTATGGTGGGAATAAATCTGCTGCTTATCTGAGCCATGGATATTCAAAAAAACAAGGCTGACCGGTAGGTCAGCCTTGTTTTTTTGACCAGATATCTTTAACAATAATCGTATGTCCGTGTAAGCGATCTTCTTGTTTTGAGCTGATTTATATGCTTGCAGGCTTTCAAACCCGCTGCCCTCCATGCTTTCTTCCTTCCTGTCTGGCTGCAATCTGCCTGCTGCGCCGGTGTCCTTCATTGCAGAAGGAATCGA
This sequence comes from Chitinophaga filiformis, assembly GCF_021646545.1. Taxonomy (GTDB): domain Bacteria; phylum Bacteroidota; class Bacteroidia; order Chitinophagales; family Chitinophagaceae; genus Chitinophaga; species Chitinophaga filiformis_A. The sequence goes on from NZ_JAKIRP010000002.1 coordinate 315,462, forward strand.
TAATCCTGTTGTTCCGCAGTAATTGGTAATTCGGAATTGAAACTGAATTCGTAATTTTAGTAAAAGGCATAGAAATGAAGGTATTAATCACAGGAAGCAACGGATTATTGGGCCAGCACCTAATTCCAGTTTTTTTGGAGGATGGCCGGTATCAGGTAATAGCCAGCGGGCGAGGTCCTAACCGTTTGCCGATGCAGACGGGATATACCTACGAAGCTACCAATCTGCGGGATGCCACCAGCGTGCGGCACCTGCTGGAAAAGCATCAGCCGGATATACTGATCCATGCTGCGGCTATGACCCAGGTAGATGATTGTGAACGCAATAAAGACCTCTGCTGGGATACCAATGTAGCGGCAACGCGTTATTTATTGCAGGCTGCAGAAAAGCATAACACCTTCTTCATTTTCCTGTCTACCGATTTTGTATTTGATGGTTTACAGGGACCCTATGCAGAAGAAGATGCAGTCAACCCCATCAGCTATTATGGTTCCAGCAAGGTAGCGGCAGAAAGTATGGTCCGCAACAGTAAGCTTCCCTGGGCTATCGTACGTACGGTACTGGTATATGGCGTTGCGGCAGATCCCAAACGCAGTAATATTATTACCTGGGTAAAGAACAACCTGGAGCAGGGTAAGAAACTGAAGGTGGTGGACGACCAGTGGCGTACCCCAACGCTCGTACAGGACCTCGCCGTAGGATGTAAACTGGTAGCAGACAAGAAAGCCACCGGTATATTCCACATCTCAGGAAAGGAAACGCTGACCCCTTATCAGATGGCAGTACAAACTGCCGGTTATTTCAAACTGAACACACAGCTTCTTGAAAAGGTAGACGCCAAAAGCTTCACACAACCTGCCAAACGCCCCGCTAAAACAGGTTTTGTTATAGACAAGGCCGTGAAAGAGCTGGGTTTTGCTCCCCATAGTTTTGAAGAAGGACTGGAAATCGTTGCAAAAGAAATTTAGTGTATCTATAGCTCCAGGGTACACGTTTCCCCAATGTAATTCAGGATCAGAGCTGGCTGTAGTTCCCATCGAAAGGTATCTTGCCTTTGGGAGTGCCGTTGCCTGTTGGCAGGGAGATGTCCTGGGCAAGCACCTTGTCTCAGAGGCTTCTTGTCTCTCATGTATTTGTTGTGGACATCGGAGGTAGGCCTATGGGCCCGGGCATTCCATCCAAAGTGTTTCGCCAGGGCCACCACATGTAAGACGGCCGTATTTCAGGCTGCAGTTTGTATAAAAAGAGGCGGGGTAGTACTTCTTGTTTGGAAGTACTACCCCGCCTGGTATTATTTATCCGCCTGGGATAATCTATGATTACTTTTTGGGTGAATTCACCAGAAAGACTTTAGTAACCCCGTACTTTTTGGCTACTGAATCCTTCATCACAGCAGTATCGGCTGGAAGAGTATTGAAGTGTTCGCCCAGCATAAGCAATGTAGAATCATTATTGGTGTCCAGTACCACCGGTTGCCCCCATACATTTTTTCGCGTCTTGTACTTGGCCAATCCCGCCTTTTTGTTTTTAAATGTTTCAAAAACAACATCATATTCCAGCGTCGCCGGGTCTGCAGGTGTGGCGGCAGCTGCCTGAGATGAACTGTCCTCCGCTGGTGGCTGAGGTGCTGGCACTGCCTCAACAGGGGACGGATTAAGGGCGCTTTCCGCTCTTGTGATCTGTGGTCTGTTCTTGTTGACAGAATACCATACAATAACGGCCGTCGCTACTGAGGCTACCGGGATGGCAATCCACAGCCAGCGCAATTTGGAAGGTATTTCCCTGGTATATCCTTCATATTCATAGTCCTCCGTTGCAGCAGCAGTCGTCGCAGGCGGTTTAATTCCCTGATCCGAAGACGCTGCCGGCGGGATGGAAGATGCGGATGAGGTTGATGAAGGTGTGGAAGCCGGAGATGCAGCAGCAGAGGAAGAAGATGATGACGACGGTGATGCCGTCAGGTGATCCACCACCTGCTTATTCACTACCTCTTTCGTACCTACCGTTACCTTGTGACTCGCATCCTGCCTGATCACCGGGCTCACATGCAGTACATCCCTTGTGATGACCGGTGGTTCCTGTTCAAAGGAGATCCTGCCCACCGCATTGGCGAGCAGCTTTCCGACACCAGGTATCACCACAGGCTCGCCCTTTTTCAGCAGCTGCCTGAAATCATCTATGTACTTTTCCATCTTCAGCTGTGCGATGGCAGGCACCAGAAGCTCTTTCTGGGAGATCCACTCTACCAGACCTCCGTCGTTAGTCAATGTTTCCTCAAATGTGATAATCTCTCCCGGAGGGGATATTGTTTTATTGGTGACATCGTAACGTGCGGGGGTATGCGTCAGTTTGAATACGCCTAGTTGGGGCAGACAGCAGGTATGCTGCCTGAACAAAATTTCCTGTATGTATTGCTGTAGTACCAATTACGTAGATATTCCTATTATTATAAAATGACTCTCTCGAACGGAATCAGGAGCTAAGGATCAGGAATGGGGCAATATATTATGTTAATTCCTGATCCTTAAACCTTGATTATGACTGCAATTTTACGATTTTAAAATTTAATCATCACGCCTCCCAGTACATTCAGCCCGTAGGTGGGGTATCCGTACCAGCGCTGGTATTTGGTGTTAAACAGGTTATTGGCATTTACCCAGATGTTGAAATTCCTGCCAATATCGTAGTTCGCGCCAGCGCTCAGGTCCCATTTACCTTTGGTTTTATCGAAATCCTGCGTAGCAAATACCTGGTAGTAAGTACCGCCCAGATAATACAGGTTCGCATTCAGATGCAGCTTTTTAGCAATAGTGTATTGCGCGAAGGCGTCTGCCTGGAAAGGGATCAGGCCCCATGGCTTGATCTCGGTCTTCTGTTTGTTATAGTTGAACCAGTCGAAAGCTAACCTCATCTGGAACTTTTCCTCCTGTATATAGCCCACTTCTGCATGCAGGTTAAAGGCTTTCAGCTCCTCCTCATTTTTGGTGTAGAAGGTTTTACCGTCAATGCTGTCATTCACGAACAGCGGCAGGTTATGCCAGGTCACAGCGGCAAACTTGGTATTGTAGTTAAAATGGCTGCCGATCGTTCCTTTGATACCGGTGTATTTCTCTTCTACTCTCGTATTCAGGATCCCCGGGCCATAGCTGCCGATGAACGGATTCTGGTTAGCCAGGTTGCGGTAACTGTTCTTGTTAACGTAAGAGATCCATCCACTGCTCAGGATCACTTTCTTGTAGATAATATGCGACTCGTTCACGATGTCTGGCAGCAGGTAGAACTTACTGTTGGTCCAGGTAGGGTTCACACCTGCATGCAATACAAAGCGTGGCTTGATGATCTCCAATGCCGGATGAATGGCCACCACATTATTGTTGATCTGCTCATGATCGTCTTCTTTGAATGAAGACAGGTCAAAGATGCCCTCTGCTCTCAGGTAAATATCCTCAAACAGTTGCTTGGATACCGGGATCTTGAAGATAGCGGTAGGCTCTTTACGTTTATAGGAATCGCTGAAGTAAATGAATTTTGCAGAAGGCTCGAATTTAAATGCCCAGTCGTTCAGTGTCCTGTTCTTCGCGCCTACTTGTGCGGTGAACTGGTTAAAGGTCTGTCTGATATCATTTTTGGCGAACTCCAGTGTGGCATGATCATACCCATAATAATGCACCTGGTTGCGGTCGTACCCGATACTACCGTTTACTTCCCACAGGGGAGTGAAGTAGGTACCTGAACCCAGTACATTGAGCGCACTATAGTCCTGGTTCTTGATATCTCCTTTGGAGGAGGTATAGTTTACATACAATCCGAAGTTATATTTTTCCTGTCTGCCGGTACCAAAACCTGCCTGTACCAGGGGCGTGCTCAGATTACCATAACCGACCTTGATGAAGTTGTTCTGTAACCGGCTCAGTGAATCCTTACCCAGCGCCAGTGGCTTTAGCGGAATGGGCTGGTACATGAAATAAAGGTTCAGGGCCGGTACCTGGTACTGCAACCGCGGACGGGTAGTATCAAAACCGGGCAGGGAAGCTGTCAGGTTCAGTTTGGCTGCATCCCGCAGTTTGGGCCGGTAGTTGGAAATGATATCGATAGTTTCTTCCTTCAGGTTCTCCTGTGCGTAAGCCTGCTGATGCATCATGATACCTGCTGCACTGCAACCTGCTACTGCCAGAAACCGGTGAATATGTTTGATATAAGCGTTCATGCTAACGTAATTCGGAATTATTTATTGGATTTGATTTTAGAGGCAGACTTTTCTTCTGCTTCTACTTTCGCCAGTTTGTCCTTTGCTTCCTGTTTCAGCTCAGGTATCGGACAGTTCTCTGCAATGCTCTGGAAGGTAGCCTTTGCATTGAAGTAGTCTTTCTGACGCGCATATACATCACCCAGGAGGATGTAGGATTTAGCCACCCACACTTCGTATCCCGGTGTATTCTTTATTACATCAAAACCGGCTTTCTCTGCACCTGCCAGGTCGTTCTTCTGCAACAGGCAGTATGCCAGGTTATAACGGGCCTCAGCGCCTATTTCAGACTTGGTAAGGCCTGCAGCTATCTTATATTCTTTGATCGCTTCATCGTAGTTGCCCTGTTCCTGTTCTGCACGGCCCAGGTAAGCATGACCGATGATCTGATCGTCGGTACTGATATTGCTGCTGGACAACAGGATCTCAGCATAGCTGTTCACTTCATCCCAGTGTTTCAACTGATAATTACTACGCAATAGTCCGCGGGTAGCGGCGAAGGTGTTCTCTTTGGTGGTGGAAAGGTCCTGCAGCTGCAGATAGTAGGTGCGGGCCTTCTCATAATTTTTCACCTGGTAGAAGTTGATATTCGCAGCCTGCAAAGCGGCACGCTCTGCATACAGGCTATTGTTCTTTGTCAGTACGAACTCGTAACCGGGTAACGCACCGGTGTAATCCTTCGCATTGTAAGCACATTCTGATTTATAGAAGCTGGCCGGTAATACAAATGCGCCGTTCGGGAACCGTTGCAGGTAGCTGTTGAAAGCGATGGTAGCGCCGGCACAGTCCCCGTTGCTGAACTTCGTTTCTGCTGCTGCATAGCTCAGGGAGTCTTCCGCAGATGCACTTACCGACTGGCCTGTAGATCTCAGCAGGGCGATATAGGCATCAGTTTTACCCTGGCTCACGTAGATGTCTTTTACGGCTGCCAGTGCTTCATTTGCCTCGGGAGAGTTGGGATATTTCTCTACCACCTGGCGGTAATAGGAGATAGCCTTGTCATCATTATCCTTGTTGAAATAGCAGAGACCCAGTTTCAGCAGTGCACGGGGTGCATTCGGTCCGTTGGGCTGTTTCTGCAATACGTTTTCCAGGTAGGGGATGGCCTCATTGTATTTTTCTTCTGCCAGGTAAGTATTGGCTATTTCCAGGTCAGCATCGTTGCCGAAACCAGAAGAAGGGAATTTGCTGCCCAGCTGTTTCAGGAGGGCCACCTTTTCATTTGTTTTACCCTGGATACCGAGGATGATACTTTTCTGGTAGGTAGCGTAGTCAGATCCCGGCTGATTGTTGGCGATGATCTTATCATACATTCCCAGTGCCTTCCCATAATCTTTCAGCATATAATAACAGTCAGCAGCGCGGAGGGCAGCATCGGTCGTGATACGTGCTGCATTCGGGCCAGTGGTGCGCTGAGCTGCTTCAAAGTGCTGGAGGGCGCGGGTATAGTCCTCTTTCTTCAGGAGGCTGTAACCCATGTTATAGCTGGCCGTCTGCGCATTAGCTTCGCCGGAGGCAGGTACGCCGCCGGTGAGGTAAGCGTTCAGGTGACCAATAGCGGCATCTGTTTTATTCTGTCGCATGGCAATTTCGGCTTTCCAGAAATGTGCCAGTTGCACCAGGTTCTTATCGTAAGGATTCTTCAGTGAAACATCCAGCAGGCGGTCAGCTTCTGCCAGTTGCTGGTCGTTGATCAGTTCTGTGGCGCGGCCGTAGGCCACTTTCTGATAAGCCTTCAGTACCGTCGGTGACTTGTCCGGCGTAGCCTCAATGATGGTCAGTGCATCATTGTAGTTGTTGGTGTTCAGGAACAGGTTCACCAGTATCTCACGGGCTTCTTTGTTGTACGCAGATTGTGGATAACTGTTTACGAAACTGGTGAGTTCAGTGATGGCGGCATCCTGGTAGCCAAGTTCGTAAGACAGTTTGCCGTAGTTGAACCGCGAGATCTCCTGTTGCTGTGCATTGGTGCTGTTACGGGCGCAGAACGCAAATGCATTGCGGGCATTGGCTTTCTGGTTGGTACGCAGGTAGCAGTCGCCCAACAGGTACATAGAGTTCTGTCCCAGGGAATCCTGCTCACTGCTCAACTGCTTGAAACCATTGATAGCTTTATTGTAGTTGCCCGTCTGGTAGTAGCTGTATGACAGCTGGTAGATATCTTCTTTCCTTACTTCCTCGGCATTGTCCTGGAATTCCTGCAGATAAGGCAATGCTTTCTGGTAGTCTCTTCTTTCGAAATATGTCTGACCCAGTAATTGTTTCAGTTCTGCTTCATAATAAAGTCCGCCTTTTTTAACAAGCGGTTCTGCATAACTGATCAACTGGTCTTTTTTATTCTGGAAGTAATAGATCTCTGCGATGTAATAAGGAACGATAGTGCTGTATTTAGGATCGTTCACCACGCGCTGGAAGCTGGTGAGCGCGTCGTTGTACTGCCGGTTGTAGTAGGCGATGAAGCCATAGTAGTAGTTGGCAGGCAGGTAGTATTTGCCCTGCACCTCCCTGATGGAGCCAAACAGGGGTTGTGCCTTCTGAAAGTCTTTTACATTGAAATAGCAATAAGCCAGTTCAAACTTGGCTTCTGCGATCTCGCTGTTGGAAAGGTTTTCGATGTTGGCTTTTTCATACAGGGGAATGGCCTCTTTCAGCTTATTCTGATGGAAGTAGTACTTCGCCAGCTGGTAACTGACAAGCTGTTCCCTCGCGCTGTTGTTATAGAAGGCCAGGAAGTCCAGCGCCAGTTTCTCCGCGTTGGCCTGCCCCAGTTTCAGTGCACAAACGGTATAATAATACTGGGCGTCTGTTTTTACCAGGCTACGGCTGGTTTCCTGGAAATAGCTGATATTATCAATCGTTTGCCGGAACAATTGCATGGCCACTGCATATTTTTCCTGCTGGAAAAGTTGCTGGGCATCTTTGAAAACTTTATCCGGCTCGGTATAGACGCGCGTTTGCTGTGCTTTTGACACAGGCGCAGCCAGTATACAGAAAGACGCCAGGAATAAGTACCAATGTCCGGGAACAAGAAACTTTCTTATGAATTGCATGCTTTTAACCTGTTATATCTTAAATATGCGTTTAAAACGGATCCCGAACAGAAATTATTTTCTATTCAGAATCAATAATATATTGCTTTGAGGGAGACAAAAACAGCAACAAATATAGCTATTGCATTTAATTAAGCTATACGCCGCCCCGGAGGGACATGGCGGGAACCGGATGACCGGTACCTGGTACGCGGAACCTGCTTTCGGATTTGCCTTGCTGATCTGAAATTAAGGTGTTGACTTGCAAGAATTAAACCAACTTATCCAGGCAGCTGGAGATCGCAGTACCTCTTGTACCGGAGGCCTGGTTCTCAGGGCGCTTTACGCTGAAAAAATAATTGCCGGGGTCAATTACCGGAAGGGATGCTAACTAATAGAGAGTGTCTGTATATAACGGGGTTTTAATTGTTTATTATTAATCATATTTTTGGCGCAATCTGTAAACTGTTCATTAAAATTTAAAAACGCGCCTGCATGGTTCCTGTCGGCAAAACAGGAGGTAAACAGATCTGCAGGACTAAACCATTTTCTCTATGAGTAAACTATTTACATCACGTGTGAACACTGGCGCTGTCAACCTTGCGCTGCTGGTATTACGTGTAGTTTTTGGTGGATTGATGTTCACGCACGGCCTGTCAAAACTGAAGGGTTTTTCCCAGATGGTAGACAAATTCCCTGATCCGCTGCATGTTGGACAAACAGTATCCCTGTCCCTGACCATTTTTGCAGAAGCCCTCTGTGCGGCATTGGTTGTTGTCGGCTTGCTGACCCGTCTTGCTGCTATTCCACTGGTGTTTTGTATGGTCATCGTGGTTTTCGTAGTAATGAAAAATGCACCTTTGTCACAGATGGAAATGGGCATCCTGTTCCTGGCTGCTTTTACTGCAATATTATTCGCCGGACCTGGCAAATACAGCCTGGACCACCTGATTGGAAAATAATTTAAACAGCCGGGTGCCTGTATCTGCCATAAAACGCGGAATGCATTTTGCGGTGAATGCAGGCACCCAGGCTTATAAGACTGATATTATGTTCACACAGACGACACAGATACGCGTACGCTATGGAGAAACGGACCAGATGGGATACCTTTACTACGGCAATTATGCATTATACTACGAAGTAGGACGTGCAGAAGCCATCCGGACGCTGGGTTTTACCTATGCCGAACTGGAAAAACAGGGGATCATTATGCCAGTGGCAGAGTTGAATTCAAAATACCTGCGCCCGGCCTATTACGATGACCTTATAACAGTGAAGACTATATTGAAGGAGTTGCCGGTCGATCATAAGATCCGCTTCCACTCTGAACTATATAATGAAAAGGGCGAGTTACTGAACGTAGGCGTCACCACCCTGGTATTCCTGCATGCAGATACCAAACAGCGGTACGGGATGCCCCCGATCATGATGGAATGCCTGGCTCCTTTTTTTGAGAAAAGCCTGTAAATCATGACAATGCAAGCGGATAAGGTAGTAGCAAGTATCATCACGATCGGAGATGAACTACTGATAGGACAAACTATAGATACCAATTCAGCCTGGATGGCCCAGCACCTGAATGCGATGGGAATATGGGTACACCGTCGTGTAGCCATCGGAGATGTCAGGGAAGCTATCCTGGAGGCTTTGGAGAAGGAGGGAGCGGTCTCGGACATCGTATTGATCACCGGAGGACTGGGGCCTACGGCAGATGATATTACCAAACCCGTATTGTGTGAGTATTTTGGCGGAAAGCTGGTAAGAGACGAAGCGACCTATGCGCAGGTAATGGAATTCTTTGAAAGCAGGGGCCTGCCCACCCTCCAGCGTAATGTAGACCAGGCGCTGGTACCCGATGTAGCCACTGTGCTGCACAATACCCGGGGTACTGCACCGGGCATGTGGTTCGAAAAGAACGGAAAGATCTATGTCTCTATGCCGGGAGTACCGCACGAAATGAAAGGATTGATGTCCGATCATGTGTTGCCACGCTTACAGGAATATTTCCAGACGCCGGCAATTGTGCATCAGACATTACTGACCTCCGGCATGGGAGAGTCCTTTATAGCAGAACGGCTGGCGCATTTTGAAGCGGCCTTGCCTCCACATATCAAGCTGGCCTACCTGCCTTCTTATGGCTTGCTGAAACTGCGGCTGACCGCTTTCGGCACAGATAAATTATCCACGGCGGCGGCCCTGTCCATCTATTTTCACCAGATGAAAGAACTACTGGCAGATATTGCCGTAGGGGACGAGGATCTGTCCATTGGAGAAGTGCTGGGCAAGCTGCTGAAGGAAAAAGGTAAGACCGTAGGCACGGCGGAAAGCTGCACAGGAGGGTTTATTGCACACAATATTACCCTGGTGCCGGGAAGTTCTGCCTGGTATAAAGGCAGCATTGTTAGTTATGCCAACGAAATTAAAAGCGGTCTGCTGGGGGTAAAACAGGAAACATTACAGGCCAATGGTGCGGTGAGTGAGGCAGTGGTAAGAGAGATGGCCAGAGGCGCCCTGCAGCAGCTAAAAACCGATTATGTCATAGCGGTATCCGGTATTATGGGGCCTGATGGCGGCACTCCGGAAAAGCCGGTCGGCACCGTATGGATAGCTGCCGGCAGCGCCAGAGAGCTGGTGACGGTGAAGCACCAGTTGCGTTATGACCGCCTGAATAACATACAGATGACAGCAACTTATGCTATGAATGAATTGAGGAAGTTGATAGTATAAACCTTACTTTTGTTTCCGTACCAAAACGCTAAACACAATTTTATGGCCATTGTAGAACTGGTAATGCCCAAAATGGGGGAAAGTATTATGGAAGCCACCATATTACGCTGGCATAAGAAGCCGGGAGATCATGTAAAAACTGATGAAACCGTGCTTGAAATTGCGACGGATAAGGTGGATAGTGAAGTACCTTCTATCGCTGATGGGGAGATTACTGAGATACTCTACGCGGAAAATGATGTAGTACCGGTGGGTACTGTCATTGCACGTATCAATACCGCTGCTGATGCTGGTTTTGCGACTACTGCTCCTGTTGCTCCCGTAGCAGCACAGGAAGCGCCTGCCGCTGTAAGGGAAGAAGCAGCTGTCCCGCAACATGAAACGGTGAGTGCTCCTTACGAGGCGCAGTTTGTGACCAGTGGGGCCCGTTTTTATTCTCCGCTTGTGCTCACCATTGCACAGCAGGAGGGTATCAGTTTTGCTGAACTGGAAAAAATACCTGGTACCGGCAATGAAGGCCGTGTGACTAAAAAAGATATACTGATGTTTGTGGAGGCGAAGAGCAAGGGGCTTACTCCTGCAGCCGCGCCTGCGCCACAGAGAGCAGAAGCGCCTGCGCCTGCAGCAGAACAACCGGTAAGTCGTCCGGCAGCAGCCGTGACGCCAACCGCAGCTCCGGTTAGCAACGGTGTTGGCTCACAGCCTGCACCTGCTGCTGTTAGCAATGGCAACTACGGCAACAATGTTGAGATCATCGAAATGGACCGTATGCGTAAGCTCATTGCAGAGCATATGGTGCGTAGCAAACATACCAGTCCGCATGTGACCAGCTTCGCTGAGGCAGATGTGACTAATATGGTGAAATGGCGTGACCAGGTGAAAGGCGCTTTTGAGAAGAGGGAAGGAGAGAAGATCACCTTTACCCCGCTCTTCATCGAAGCAATGATAAAATGTATCAAGAGGTTCCCGCTGTTAAACAGTTCGCTGGACGGCGATAAGATCATCATCAAGAAAGATATCAATATCGGTATGGCAACAGCTTTGCCTACAGGTAACCTGATCGTTCCGGTGATCCGCAATGCTGACATGCTGAACCTGGTTGGCCTGACCCGTCAGGTGAATCAGCTGGCCAATGCAGCCCGTCAGAACAAGCTGAAACCTGATGACACACAGAATGGCACCATTACCCTGACCAACGTTGGTACCTTTGGCAGCCTGGCTGGTACACCCATCATCAATCAGCCGCAGGTGGCTATCCTGGCGGTAGGTGCTATCAAAAAACGTCCTGTTGTGATAGAAACGCCTCATGGCGATACGATCGCTATCCGTCATATGATGTACCTGTCTCTGTCTTACGATCACCGTATCGTTGATGGCGCATTAGGCTCTACTTTCTTAAGTGCAGTAGCGCAGGAGCTGGAGAATTTCGATGTGAACAGGGGATATTAACTGAGAAGAGGGCTACACAGGCTCTCTGCTGAAACGCCGCCGGGCTGCATGCCACAGCATATTTTCAGCCGCCCCGCTTAGGCAATAAGCACATTTGAATCATATTTATAACGAATGATGAATACAGTGATGATCTCTCTGATCTGTATTCATCATTTGTGTTTTTGGAAATAAGTGTCACTTCATCAGCATAAAAAAAGCTCCTTTGCAGGAGCTTTTTCAATTTCTTGACCGAGATAAGCTTAGGCCAACAGAATTAATAACGACCACGACCGCCGCCGCCGCCGTATCCGCCGCCGCCACCGCGATTAAATCCACCACCTCTTGAGTTATTATTCGGTTGTTTAGGTCTTGCTTCGTTTACCATCAGTTGCTTGCCTTCGATTTCAGTACCGTTCAAACTATCCATAGCCTTGCTACCTTCTTCCTGGTTGGGCATTTCCACGAATCCGAAACCGCGTGAACGGCCAGTCTCGTGGTCCTTGATAATTTTAGCGGAAGTAACCTCTCCAAATTCGCTAAATATCTGGTGAAGGTCTTCATCGTTCAACCTGTAGTGCAGGTTGGCTACGTAAATGTTCATGACTAAAAAATTAAAAAAATGAAAAATAATATTGAAGATAAAGAAATAAGTTCAATAAATACACCGCGTCCGGAAATAATTTAATAAAGTAAATATACCGGTAATACTGGCCCGAATTACCACTTCCGTTTTATGGATAGTTGGCTGATTTTTTGTAAATTAATACATAGAATCCATTAAAATATTTTGGTATGAGTGGCCTAAGCGAGACATGGTTTGCGGACGGTTATATCGATTTTGAGCAGAAAAAGTATACATTACTGGCTTATCTGCAGCAGATAACCCGCTATTTCAATCAAAACAAGCTGTACCCGCAGCTGGGAGACGTTATCTTCCATTACAACAACCTGGTAGCTTTCAGAGAAAACAAACAGTTCCTGCAACAGCAGTTCCCAAAACGCCTGACTGCCGTGAATATGGAGCGCCTGCAATTACTTTATGAACAGATGATCGCAGATGATGAACTGATGCAGGAGCTGGAAACCATTATCCAGTACGCGATCCAGAAGATGAACGGCGCTATCCGCGAAGGCACGGAGATCTATGAATTCGTGGAAGAAAGCCTGAACATATCACCGGTAGGACTGATACCACTGGACTCGCAGGAAGGGTATTTCTTCCTGTGTGATGGCCGTTATCAGGACGTCATAGTGTATGAATACAGACTGAGTATTTTTGAGCGCCATGACGAAAAATACCGCGGTATTCATACACAATACCTCGATACCTACACAAAAGACCTCGTGCATACCTGCGAGCATATTAAGACCAGCCTGATCCGGCAGCGCAAACAACTGCCTACTCCAGCCGTTTACCGCATTGATACGAACCTGGTATTTCCGGTACCGGAGACTTTACTGCCTGTTGCCAAGCGCTCTCTGGTGAAGTATATCGCTAATAATGCAGCGTAGATAATGTCCGCATCTGTGGAACGGCAGGTACAGCTATCAGCAATGGCTGATACAGAGATCTATTGCCCGAAAGATGCAACAGCAGCGCTGGCTTTTACTTTATCGGCCGTGAAACGGTGATCAGTTCAGTAACACAGGCGCACTATTGCCAAAGGTGATCTCCAGTTCATGATCATGAAGAAAAGGCTCGTAGTATTGCCTGATGATCTTAGTGAGTTTCTCTTTTGACTGGTTAATGTACAGGTTGTTATTCTCCAGCTGCCCGCGGGAGGTCTGGTAGAGCTTTTTCTGCACATCGGTATAGGTCTCATCATCCTGGAACAGGAACCATCCTTTCCTGTTGGAAGTTTCCATTTTGTCAACTTTCAGCTCGTAGCTGAGCAGTTTTGGCTGTGGGAGATTGATAGTGATCTTCTTATCTGATACCGTTATCCGGAAATTCTTCTCATCTGCATTGATGCCATATTTGGCCAGGTAAGGGATAGATACCCAGATAGTATTCTCCAGGAATGCCTTTTTCAGATTGGTGGTCCACTCTCCGTCGTCAGCAATGTTACTGCGCTTGATAGTGGCATTACCCTGTACTTCAAGGCTGGCCAGTTCAGCGATCTCGCGCACGATCTGACTATTGGAAAGAATGCTCTGATTTACACTTTTACTGCCGAATTGCTTGCCTAACCAAAACAGCAGAACAGCCAGGGACAGAAAGAAAACGAAACGGAAAAATCTTTTCATAACGGAAGAGATAGTAGCTGTGGACCGCAGTCCATAGCGGAACAAAGGTCCATAGTGATCTTGTTTTTTGTTTGTTAGTAATGTATGCAAAAGTCTACAAACGCCGGACCGCAGCCCCGTTATACAGTTGTAGCTTGTTGTGCTTTTTAATATATAAGTTGTAACTCCTAAAAGAGTACCCGACAATACATATCCGACGACTTCAGCGAATATAATATTTATGGCTGATAGTCCATAATGATCCTGATCAGTGTGTAGGATCAGTGTACCAGAGAGGCAATCAGTTCACTATGCTGCGGGTATACTGCCTGCAGACTATCTTTCCCTGCCAGCTCAAAATCAGCAAAATCGAAGCCCGGTGCAACAGTGCAGCCTACAAGGGCAAAACCGCCGGGCACCTCTGTACGGGAGGCAAACCAGTGGCCGGCTTTGATCACCAGCTGCGGTTGTTCGCCATCTTCGATGTTGAGCCCCAGTTTGTGGACTGTCAGCCCCCCATCGGGAGCAATATCGTAGATAGCAAGGGAGTGGCCATCATAGAAATGCCATATCTCATCAGATGCAATACGGTGAAAAGCGGAAAACTGTCCTTCCTCCAGCAGGAAATAGATAGCGGTAGAAGCACTGCGCTTGCCGTTCATAGCCGGGGGCAGCTCGGATTGGTTAAACTCCCAGGAAGAACGGTAGGTTTCCCGGAATGATCCTCCCTCTACATGGGACTGTAAGTTGAGATGTTCCCGCCAGTAGGCGGCATTGTGTCTTGGTTTTTGCATGATAATACAAAAGAAAGGAAAATAGATTAAAATGAAAAAGCCGTCCCGTGAACGAGGCGGCTCTCTTATTTTTCATTTTCTTAGTCTGAAACTTGTTACGCCACGGCTACAGGACGTGCTACCGGCATTTGCGCAATAGCTGTTTCCTGGTTCAGTACCGGCGGTTCTCCCTTGAAGAAGAGGAAATCCTGTATGAATAAAGCCTGGTTGTAATAATCGTTGTTAGTGATGAAGGTCTGCCACTCTTCCACGTTCATCTGCTGCATATTACGCATAGCATCCCTGAAACGGAGCATACGGGCAAACAACTGTGGCGTCAGCCCGATCACCTCCATGAACTTCCTTTCCAGCGTGTGACGGGACATCTTAAACTTCTTCGTCAACCGCTCCACATTCGTATAGCCCTGGTGGTCAATGATGTAATCTGCAATGACATCTACCTGTTTCAGGTTGTGTACATGTGAGCACATCATGTTGGTAAATGCGTCGTCCAGCACAGCATCCAGTTTGGTGACATCTGTCGCGGAAGCAATTTTATCAGCCAGATCTTTCCAGCATTCACGGTCCTGCTTCAGTAAGTCACGGAAGTAGTTGTTGAAGGCTGACATGTCCAGACCCGCCAGCCTGTAACAGCCATAGGCGTTCAGCTGGATCACGGTCATCTTTACCGGACCTTTTACCCTGATCTGATGATGACAGGTAAAATGACCTACAACGGAGGCCTCCGGTAAAGTAAAAGAAGCATGCTGAGTAGGTTGGAAGATCACCTCTCCTTCCTGCAGAAATACCATGTACAGATCTCCCAGGGAGAACAGGTTCTGCGGCAGGTTGATCAATCCGTTATTAGAGGTTTGTAAATGATAATACTGCTTAACATACGGTGCCAGCGAAGTTGCCGGTTGATAGATACGGAAATTCATAGGAACATGTATAAGGTTATCAGATATTCAAAACATCCACAGATCTGAATCAGGTCTTCATTTTCTACTACAAACTTATAGGTTTGTAAGTATATAAAAAAAAATAATTTGAGTAGCTTGAAAGACAAATGGTTGCAGCAGCTAAAATGGATGAAGCCCTGCTGAGTAATGGTTTCGGGGAAATGTTGGGGAATTTACCTGCTCACAGGGATTACTTAAACGAGTATCTGCTGGTATGGACTGAAACTAAGCAAGGGATGACATCTGTTTGAAGGTATCAAGTCCACCTAGGATCCTCTGCTTGTCCTCTCTTTGTTCTCTGCGTCTTCTCTGCTTCTTCTCTGCTTGTTCTCTCGTTTTGTTTACGACGATGTCCAGGAAACAAACAAGCATTCTGAGAATCGCTTATATGGCTTCCGGACTTCATCAGCTACAGCTTAGAAAAGAGAGGATGTATCAAACATACATGAATGTCCTGAGATTCGTGTAAATGACTATCTGACTCCATCAGGTGCCCGAATAAAAAGAGCCAGTATCATACTTTTGATACTGGCTCTCGTGTTTTTATCAGTTGAATGTTATTGTGCGTTGCCTACTGTTTCCCAACCCCAGTTCTTTCCTTTTTCTGTTGCCGGTACGCCTTTCTCCATCCACTCCGGCGCAGGGGCATTCTTCAGGAAATGGTCGAAGAACTGCTGCTCGCGGCGCTGGATATCCTTACGGTTCTGGCGCTGCACGAGGTTATGTGCCTCATTGTTGTAGTTGAGCAGCCATACTTTTTTACCCAGGCGGCGCAAACCGGTGAACAGTTCAATGCCCTGGTACCAGGGTACCGCACCATCTGCATCATTGCTCATGATAGCCAGTGGCGTTGTTACCTTAGGCAGGTAGAACAGCGGTGAGTTCTCTATGTAGAGCTCCGGTTTTTCCCACAAAGTAGCGCCGATACGGCTTTGAGAACGCTCGTACTGGAACTGGCGGTTCATACCCGTTTCCCAGCGGATGCCGCCATAGGCGCTGGTCATATTGGCCACAGGTGCGCCAGCCCACGCCGCTTTGAACAGGTTGGTGCGGGTGATCAGGTAAGCTACCTGGTAACCGCCCCAGCTTTGTCCCTGGATGCCCATATTCAGGCTGTCTGCCCAGGGATGTGCTGCCAGTGCACGGGCGCCGCTGACAACATAATTGTAAGCTCCCTGTCCCGGATAACCGTTTTCGTAGGTAATATCCGGCGCCAGCACCAGGTAACCACGACTCACAAAGAACGGAATATTCAACCTGGAAGGGGTAGGGGACGGTGGCTGATAATTATACAGGCCATCTGTCAGCTTCTCGTAGAAATACAGTAACACAGGATACTTCTTTGTGCTGTCGAAGTCTTCCGGTTTATACAGGATGCCCTCCGCCGGCTTGCCATTGTAGGCCGTCCATTTGAAAAGCTCTGCCGTACCCCAGTTGTATTGCTGCTGCTGTGGATTGATGTGACTGATCTGTGTGGCATTAGCGAATGAGGTACCGGTGTACACATCGGGCGACTGTACATAACTCGCTTTTGTAAAAATGTAATTTCCGGCGTTTTCGGCCTTTACAGGGTCGCCGAAGGAGTAAGGTCCCATGACAAGCAGTTCGGGCCTTAAAGGGGCCTTTTTGAACGTACAGGAGGCCATATAGAAACCATTCTCCTTACTCGTCTCGTTGAAGGTTTCCAGCAGCAGTTGCTGGCCCGGTTTAAAGAACCGTTCTTCCTGCACCACTTTGGTATAACGGAAACGCAGCTTCTGCTGGCGCCCGTAACCTGCTGTGATCATCTGCGGAGGGGTTTTCCCGGTAGGGTCAACCTGCCAGATGTCATACCTGTCGTAAATGTACACGGCCTTGTCGTCTTCCAGCCATCCGGCCATGCCATAAGGACCGGGTAACTCCGGATGATCATCATCTTCTTCAGAAAGTGAAACCGGTATTTTCTCTGTTATGTTCCGGGTGATGCCTGTCGTTGTTTCATAAGCAAACCAATGTTTCTGCTGCAGGTTGTACCAGGTGATGTAGCGGCCGGCAGGAGAGATGCGGGCAATACTGTCCATGTTTTGCTGTAACAGTTTGCGGTTGCCGTTTTCCAGGTTCACCAGGTAAGCGGTTTTCAGGGAATGCCCGGTCCACTGTATCGGTACACGTTGTCCTTTGTCGGTATATCCTACGGCATACGGACTGTTACCCTCTTTGGCAAAGGCTATGCTTTCCATGTCCATATCTGCCAGCTGTACAATCTGTTTGTTACCCGGGTAGTACACGGCCTGGTAGCTTCTTTTCAACTCTCTGTCTGCATTTTTCAGCTGCATGGGCTGCAGGTAATCATCCTGGTAGTTCCAGATATCCACTTTCGCCACTTCAAAGTCTACGATGTTGGTATCTTTCGGAGGCCTGATGGGAGCCGTGCCGAAGAACAGCCGTTGTCCGTTCTGGCTGAACCATACTTTGCCATCGGCGCTGACAGACCAGTTGGCGGGGAATGCCCGCGTATTCCTGTCGGCGGTAATTACACCGCTGTCCTGTCCCGGGCGGTAATAATACAGGGAGTAAAACTGCTGAAGGGCTTTGGCACTATCGCGGGAGCTACACCAGGCAGCCTGTTCGCCTGCCTCATCGAAGGCAAACTGACTGCGGAGGGCGGTACCACGGCTCAGGGTATCCGCTTTGCGGCCGGCTACATCCCACAGCAATACGGCGGCTTTTGAGAGAGAATCTTTCTTATCGGTCAGTACTTCTGCCAGCAAGCGGTTGCCCGGTTTGCTGAAAACATAGTCCTGTACATTCCGGATAGTATCTGCGGATTTTTTATCGGGATAATAGATGACCAGATGGCCGCTTGCGGTGTCCGTTTGTGGCTTTTCTTTCAGATAGGCCACAACGCCGCTGCCTTTTTCAGGTGTTCTGAAAGATCGTACTGCCGGGACTTTGTACACATCGCTGCTGCCCAGGGTAACGATACCCAGGGAATCTTTTGGCATGTCTGCCGGCTTCTTCTTTTTGATCTTCGCCTGTCGCACTACTGCAAAGGGCGCCTTGATAGAGAAGATGGCATAGCGGCTGTCTTCCGTGATCACCGGATTGCTGCCACGGGGCACTTCCAGTCTTTGTCCACTCTGGTTGTTATAGATAACGAGGGATGCGTCGCCTTCCTGTGGCGTGACGGTATAGACGGTCCACTGACCGTTATTACTGATAGCTTTACTACCGATGCTCTGCCAGCTGTCGTACACTGAATGATCAAGTGGCTTTTTTGCAGGCTGTTGCGCATAAGATAGTAAGGAGATGCCGGTAAATGCGGCTGCACACATGATTTGCTTCATGTGGCCTAAAATATAAAAATCGGTATTACTTACACGCGAATTGCGGATAGACGGTCGAAATCAGGCATGAGTTTGCCTTATGTTTCGCGTGACCCTGGTCATTTGCAGCGCTACTGACAATACAATGCAGGCAAGGCCAATGTAAAATGCGTAAGTCAGCTCCCGGTTCTCATGGAAGAGAATGAAGGCCATCACAATACTGTACACCGGCTCCAGGTTGAAGGAGAGGTTCACCGTAAAAGGAGAGATCTTCGTCAGGGCATTCATCAGCAGCATATACATGCACACCGTGCAGGCCCAGGCCAGGATCAACAGGTAGCTGAAATCTGCAAACGAAGGCAGGCTTAAAGGCTGCGGGAAGAAGTACAGGTAAGCAGGCATGAGCAGGGAAAGGCCCACCCAGCCCACCGACAGCTCATAAAAAGTAATGGTCGGCGTGTCGTATTTAGCGATCAGGCGTTTGTTGAAGATAGTGAACAGGGCTGCAAAGAGGGCAGAAATGATACCCAGGATGATGCCTGTGCGGTACTGTACGTCGAAATGGAAGATGAGGAAAATGCCGCAGAGTGTGATACCGCTTAGCAGCAGCTCTATCTTATCAACCCGGTACCGGTTTATCAGCGGATCGAGCGCTGCCGTGAACAGGCTGGTGAGCGCAAAACAAACCACACCAATAGAAACATTCGAATATTTGATACTGGCATAGAAAAACAGCCAGTGCAATACGACTACCATGCCGGTAAGGCCAATAGGAACGATCTGTTTAAAGGAGAGTTTTGTAAGCATCTTTTTCCACCGGAAAATGACGTAGAGCGTGATGATGGTGAACAGGAGCCTGTACCAGACAAGCATTCCTTCATTGAGGGTGATGAGTTTTCCCAATATACCCGTAAAACCCGCCAGAAATACCGACAGGTGTAATTGTATCAGTGCTTTTTTCATTTCCGCTTATTCGCTGTTTCTTACGCGTCTTTCATACTTGCGGAACAGGCTTTCCCATTGAATTTTGAGTACTCCCAGTATCCCTTCTTTAATAATCCCCTTACTCATTTTGGAATATCCTTCTTTACGGTCCTTAAAGGTGATCGGTACTTCCTTTATTTTGAAGCCCAATTTCCAGGCCGTGAATTTCATTTCTATCTGGAAGGCGTATCCTACGAAACGGATCGCATCCAGGTTAATTGCTTCCAGTACCTGCCTTTTGTAACATACAAAGCCGGCAGTGGCATCTTTTACCCTGATCCAGGTGACCAGGCGTACGTAGATGGAAGCGCCATAGGAGAGGATTGCCCTATCCCAGGGCCAGTTCTCCGTTCTGCCGCCTTTTACATAGCGGGAGCCTACGGAAACATCGCCACCTTCCTTTGCACAGGCGTTATACAATCGCACAAGATCAGCCGGGCTGTGGGAAAAGTCAGCATCCATCTCGAAGATGTACTGGTATCCTTTCTCCAGCGCCCATTTGAAGCCGAAGATATAGGCCGTACCTAATCCCTGCTTACCGCTTCTTTCCACCAGGAACAACTCGCCGGAGTGGGATTGCTGCATATTCCTTACAATATTACCGGTACCGTCGGGCGAACCATCGTCCACGATCAGTACATGAAAATCTTGTTGCAGGGCAAATACCGCGTCAATGATGTTACGGATGTTATCCTTCTCATTGTACGTGGGAATTATGACGAGCTTTTCCAATCTAGCAAATGTTGTTTAGGAGTGCGAAATTAGTGTAATCGCTAAATAAAGGAAGGGTTTTATAAATATTAAATCTTTTTTAACATCATACTATGGTATATTTCTGTGAGTTTCTGCTTGGTATTCAGCGGAAAATCAGCTTTCATCATCCAATCATAGTATTGAGGTTCTATTTTCAGCACTTCTCTTACAGGTCTGCCCTTATATTTACCAAAATTGAATACTTCCAGGCCATTCTGCATCACCATCCGCCTTGCAAAGTCAACGTAGTCGTCTTCTTTCGTGAATTCTGCCAGCGGGGCCACTTCGGCCTGCAGCTGCTCGTAGCGGGACAGCTGTGCTTCCAGTATCTCGTAGGTAGCGAGGGCATCTGCTTCAGCGCTGTGTGCATTCTCCAGGTTTTTGTCGCAATAGAACTTATAAGCAGCGCTGAGCGTACGTTTTTCCATCAGATGAAAAATCTTCTGCACGTCGATGAATTTGCGGTCTTTCACGTCAAATTCAAGGCCTGCACGAAGGAATTCCTCTACCAGCAATGGTATATCGAAACGGTTGGAATTATAACCCGCCAGGTCGCAATTGTCCAGGTACTGGCGCAGTTCATTCGCACATTGTTTAAAATTCGGACAATCCTTCACGTCCTCATCGCTGATACCGTGAATAGCGGTAGAGGACGCAGGAATAGGCATGCCGGGGTGAATTCTTTTCACCTTGGATTGGGTAGTCTTGTCAGGGAATACCTTGATGATAGCAATTTCAATTATACGGTCCGTAGCCACATTGGTGCCGGTCGTCTCCAGATCAATTACGGCCAGGGGCCTTTTCAGTTGCAAAGAGGGCATGACTAATTTTTATAGATACTTTTTCAGCGAATTTACATCCAATCCTTCATAATCACCCGAACTCATCATGAGCAGGTTAGCGTTGTGGTAGTCCTGCTTGTCGAGGAATGCCTGCAGGTGCTCCCTGTTGGTGAATATCTCCAGGTCGTTGCGGCCAAAGCCCTGTGCCACCAGGTCGGGGGCCAGGTCCGGCATGCGTTTGATCTCCAGTGCATGTTTACTGTAGAACACGACAGGCACATCTGCTTTATCCATCACACCCTGGTACTGCACCATGAACTCGGCGTTCAGGCTGCTGTACGTATGCAATTCCAGTACGGCTATCAGCCTGCGATGTGGATATTGGGACTGCAGGGCATTGATGGTGGCCATTACTTTGGACGGTGCATGGGCAAAGTCGCGGTAAATAGCGCAATGATCATTTTTGCCTACCAGTTCCAGCCTTTTGGCAGCACCTTTGAAGGTGGCGATAGCTTTCAGGAAGGTTTCGTCGCTGATACCCAGTTCATTACAAACAAGGCGCGCAGCATGCATGTTCAACAGGTTATGATCGCCGAATACTTCGAGTACGGTTTGTCCGCTGCCGAAAGTGACGGTTGTGGTGCCGTTGACGATCTTGTGTTGTGGTATATCGTAAGGGACCAGTTTCAGGTGCAGACCTTCTGTCTTTACCAGTTTTACCAGTTCCGGATCTGTACTGTTGTAGATCAGCGTATGGCCGGCCTTCATGGTACGCAGGAAAATGGCAAACTGTTCCAGGTAATTATCGAAAGTGGGGAACACATTGATGTGATCCCAGGCAATGCCGGTCAATACAGCAATATGCGGATGGAGGAAATGGAATTTTGGCCGCTTTTCGATAACGGAAGCAGGGTATTCATCTCCTTCACAAACGATGACAGGGGCATCAGTGATATTGACAGACTGTGCAAAGCCGGCCAGGCGTGCACCAACCAGGTAATCAAAAGCCTGTCCTGACTGCTGCAGTACATGCATGATCATGGCAGTGGTAGTGGTTTTACCGTGGCTGCCGCCTACAACAACCCTTTTCTTCTGCTGGCTTTCCTGGTAAATATATTCCGGGAAAGAGTAGATCTTAAGGCCCAGTTCTTTGGCTTTGATCAGCTCAGGATTATCACCACGGGCATGCATACCCAGGATAACCGCATCAAGATCGGCCGTAATACGGCTATCATCCCAACCCATTGTTGCCGGAGCAATACCGGCCTGCCGCAGATTGCCCAGTGCAGGTTCATAAATTTCATCGTCACTGCCGGTTACCTGGTAACCCTTGTTTTTCAATGCGATAGCTAACTGATGCATCACACTGCCGCCCACAGCAATAAAATGTACTTTCGCCATATAATTTTAAGGCAGTTACCTGCGTTTTATCGTTATATTTATACCTAGGGAAAAAGGAACGATATTATATCTAAAATCTTTAATATAAATTTTATATTTGCAAAGTAACGTCAAAAATTGGCGATTAAAAAAGTGATATCACCATTCCCTATGAAATTTCATTATTCAACTAAATATCCCTTTATGCAGTCATCTTATCTGAAAGTTTTGGGCGGCGCCTGTCTTATCCTTATCTTTGCGGCTTTCTTAACTTCCTGTGCGTCACAGAACAAATTAGGTTGTCCGATGAAAATTGGTAAAGCAACGCACGGAGTAAATGCGAAGGATTGTTAATGAACTGGATACCACTTACTACAGAGCAACAGTTAACAGAGATCAGGGAGGCATCGGCAGCGAAGCCGGTAGTAATTTTCAAACACAGCACACGTTGTTCCATCAGCGCTGTAGCTAAATCCAGGCTCGAAAGAGGAGCCGCTCCGCAGGAGATCTCATTTTACTATCTGGACCTGATAAGATTCAGGGACATTTCGAACAGGATTGCAGCGGATTTTGACGTACCGCATGAATCGCCACAGGTTTTGCTGATCCGTAACGGGGAATGCATTTACGATGAAAGTCACAGCGGGATCACCATGGATGACCTTGTGAGCAAGTCAAACTGAGGAAGTAATTATTCTATTTATCCAAAGAATTTAGTACCGGCCTATGGCCGGTATTTTTTTTGCCCTAGCTTTGTACTCTATTAATTGAGCGAATGAAACATCGTATAGTTGTAGCGGTTACAGGTGCCAGCGGTTCCATTTATGCCAGGCAGTTACTGAACAAACTGCAGGCGGCTTCCGCACAGACAGACCAGATAGCCCTGGTAATGACCACCAATGCACGTACCGTCTGGGAAACAGAGCTGGGCACTGACGATTACAAGCAATTACCTTTCAAAACATACACACAGCAGGACTTCCACGCACCTTTTGCCTCAGGTTCCGGCAGGTTTGACACCATGATCATCTGCCCCTGTTCAATGGGTACACTGGGACGAATTGCCACCGGTATTTCCAATGATCTGATCACCCGTGCGGCAGATGTGGTGCTGAAGGAGAGAAGAAAGCTGATATGCGTGGTGAGGGAGACGCCCTATAACCTGATGCATATCAAAAATATGCTGGCGGTGACAGAAGCGGGGGGCATTATCTGTCCTGCCACACCGTCCTTTTACAGCGTTCCCAAAACACTGGAAGATGTAGCTGCTACCGTTGTAGACAGAGTACTTGATCTTGCAGGGATAGAGCAGGATACTTTCCGTTGGGGAAGTGAGGAAAAATAAGCATACACAGACGTCTTTACAGCCACAATAATACCAACAATCATATGCAGATAGCGATCATCAACGGCCCTAACTTAAATCTCCTGGGAAAGCGGGAGCCAGGTATCTATGGAAATGAGTCTTTTGAGTCTTATTTCGAGAAACTGAAAGCACAGTATCCGAATGTGCAGCTGACCTATTTCCAGAGCAATGTTGAAGGGGAAATGATCAATCATCTGCATGAAATAGGATTCTCCTACGACGGTATTCTTCTGAATGCCGGCGGTTATACTCACACCTCCGTTGCGCTGCGCGACGCTATTTCCGCTATCAAAACCCCTGTATTGGAAATACATATCAGTAATATCCATGCACGCGAAGAATTCAGGCATAAAAGCATGATCGCTCCTGCCTGCGTAGGCAGCATCTGTGGCCTGGGCATGAAGGGATATGCGCTGGGAGTAGCGTACTTCCTGTAACAGGCTTCCCTTCATTGCTGAAGGTCCATATGTCAAAGAACCTGGGGCAATATTAGGAAAGATGTAAATGCGGTTTGGGGGAATGTCCACAGGACGCAAAATCATGTGCATAGGGCGCCAAAACGTGGGGACGAAATGCAAGGGGGGATAGCCGAGGTTTGAAATAGGTAGCCTCATCGGGGTCTTGTGAATATTTCCGGTTCGATTAAGCCTCGATTTGTCTTTGCTTTGACAAGGTTCAAACAATGCTTCTCCTATGCTCAACTTACGTTCATCTTACGTCTTTGAACGTAAGATGAACGTAAGTTGAGCATAGGAGAAGCATTGTTTGAACCTGATTAAATTGAAGTCAGGACATATTCTTAGTACAGAAAAACTTTACAGTTTTAATCTGGTAGGTTCAGGATTGACTTTACAGCTGAATATAGTACATGCAACCTATATAAAAAAAAGGGTGCCCCACCTGTTTGGCTGGCACCCTTTTCTTATTTTCAGATGATATTAGTTCAATGTTTCAGCTTCAACTGGCTGATCTTTGAAAGCCTCTCTTGGTTTCAGACCTAACAGTTCGAACATCATGTGATCTTCTTCAAAGGAAGGATTGTCGGTTGTCAGCAGTTTCTCACCGGTGAAGATGGAGTTGGCGCCTGCCATAAAGCAGAGAGCCTGCTCGGAAATGCTCATTTCAGCACGGCCGGCACTGAGACGTACCATCGCCTTAGGTATTACGATACGGGTGGTAGCGATCATACGCACCATATCCCAGAACGCAACTTTAGGCATGTGTTCCAGCGGAGTTCCTTTTACACGGGTCAGGGCGTTGATAGGAACGGAATCAGGATGGGTCGGCATATTGCTCAGGGTGTGCAGCATACCGATACGGTCTTCGTGAGACTCGCCCAGGCCGATGATACCACCGCAGCAAACGCTCACACCTGCTTTGCGGACGTTGTCCAGGGTACGCAGACGGTCGTCGTAAGTACGGGTAGTGATGATAGACTCATAGTACTCGCTGGAAGTGTCCAGGTTGTGGTTGTAGGCATACAAGCCTGCATCCGCCAGTTTCTGGGCCTGTTCTTCGGTCAGCATACCCAGGGTAGTACAAACCTCCATACCCAGCTCGTTCACGCCTTTTACCATATCCAATACACGGTCAAAGTCGCGGTTATCTCTCACTTCTCTCCAGGCTGCACCCATACAGAAGCGGGTAGAACCAGCCTCTTTTGCTTTCTGGGCGTATGCCAGCACTTCTTCTTTCTTCAGAAGGCCATGTACTTTGATATCGGTATTATAACGGGCAGCCTGAGGGCAATAAGAACAGTCTTCCGAGCAACCGCCTGTTTTAATGGACAGCAGCGTACAAACCTGTACTTCTGCAGTATCCTGCGTTTGTCTGTGTATGGAAGCAGCACGGAAAACCAGTTCCAGCAAGGGAGTATTATAGATCTCTTTTATTTCTTCAATAGACCAGTCGTGACGGATCTGCACATCTTGCATAATAATCTAATTTGAGAGCAAACCTACAAATTAAAATTGAATTAGAAATTAGGAATTAAGAATGTGGAATTATGCTCAATTGCGACTAATTCTTAATTCTTATGTCCTGATTTCCAGTTGGTTTACAGGTATTTAAAATTGGTTTTCGGTGTAATGTTCAGGAGTGTCTGATAAATCAGCTGAATGGTGTTTTCCACGTCATCTTTCTTGATCATTTCCACGGTTGTGTGCATATAACGCAGTGGGATACTGATCAGTGCTGACGGGGTACCGTCATTGGAATAGGCAAAAGCGTCCGTGTCCGTACCGGTGCTACGGCTTACCGCATGCAGCTGGTGAGGGATCTCGTTCTTTTTGGCTGTTTTGATGATCAGGTCGCGGAGGATATTGTGCACTGCAGGGCCATAGGTGATGCTTGGGCCGTTACCGCAGCGGATCTCACCTTCAATGTTCTTGTTGATCATCGGGGTGGTGGTATCGTGCGTTACGTCGGTAATAATAGCTACATCCGGCTTGATCCTTTTAGCTATCATTTCCGCTCCGCGAAGCCCTACTTCTTCCTGTACGGCATTTACAATGTACAGGCCGAAAGGCAGCTGCTGTTTCTTTTCTTTCAGCATGCGGGCTACTTCAGCGATCATAAAGCCACCGATACGGTTATCAAAGGCACGGCAGATGTAGTAGTCGTAGTTCAGTTCCTCAAAACCATCTTCAAAGGTTACGACACAGCCTACATGAATGCCGAGGTCTTCCACTTCTTTACGGCTGCGGGCGCCGCAATCCAGGAAAATGTTCTCCACCTTCGGCTGCGGGTCTTTTCCTTCTGTGCTGCGCAGGCGGGTATGAATGGCAGGCCACCCGAACACGGCCTTTACAATACCGTTCTCAGTATGGATGTTTACACGTTTGGAAGGCGCGATCTGCTGATCAGAGCCACCATTACGGATCACGTATATCAGTCCTTCGGGAGAGATGTAATTGACAAACCACGATATTTCATCAGCATGTGCTTCAATCACCACTTTAAACGGGGCCTTCGGGTTGATAACACCGACTGCCGAGCCGTATGCGTCCACAAAATACTCGTCTATAAACGGCTGCAGATATTCCAGCCACAATTTCTGTCCTTCTTTCTCAAACCCGGTAGGGGAGGGATTGTTGAGATATTTACGCAGGAACGTAAGCGCCTCTTTACTGAGTATGGATTTTTGCTTTTTAGACATCGCTGTTAAGTTAGCTGTTAAGTTAATTGCTGCAAAAGTAAGTGTTTGCCAGCTTACGGCAAGCCCGGTGTTAGTTATGCCAATGTTGCTATTATAAAATGGAGCAGGGCGGAAAGCATTACCATGCCATCCAGCACAAAATAGTAGAAATGATCTGAGCGGTTACGGATAGCGTATCGTGTAAGCAGCGCTGTTATCACTACCGGGGCCAGCAGGATGATGGTCAGCATCCAGCCGTCCACAGGGAAAAGCGCCAGCGCAAAGATAGTCGCGAGCACCAGAGAGCCGATATATAGTTTTTTAAGGCCTGGTGCGCTCAGATAGGTAATCAGAGAGCGGATGCCTTCTTTTTTATCTGACTCCAGGTCCCGGTAATCGAACAGGATGCAGATGGCGTACACCAGGAAGAAGCGGTGTAAGGTCAGGAATAATATAGTGGGCGAATAAGGCTGTTTTTCTATAAATACGGGCAGCAATGTGGTGACATAGATCCAGACAGCGGTCAGGAATAAGGTTTTGCCGATGGCGATCTTCCGGAGCCATACAAACGCCCTCTGTGGTAATTTAGGCGCGGAATACAGGAAAGTGAGCACGGCAGCGCCTGCGAGTGGTAACCAGTGTTCCTTCAGCAACCAGAAACCATAGGCAGCGCCCACTGCGCCCAACGCACAAAGCGTTAGCTGCAAGGTCTTATGACGGGCGCCCCACAGAATGCGTTCAGAGGTGGAATAATCTGCCGGCGTCAGGTACCAGTGGAAATTATAGCTGCAGATGGTAGAGCAGAAGACGAAAAAGTAATAAGCCTCGTTAATGTCCCCGATGTGCAGCAGCGTATTTGTCTGCCATATCATGAGTATGGCGCAGCAGGCTACGTAAAGAGACGAGAAGATGATAAAATTAAAGAGACCGCGAAGCATTAACAATCGGCATTAGGAAATTAAGAATCAGAAATTGGAATGCGAAATTAGGAATTATAGGTCCGAAGATGGCATTAATTCCTGATTCTTATGCGCAATTAAAGCGGGATATTACCATGCTTCTTCCTCGGCATTGTCACTACTTTGTTCTCCAGCATGGCGTATCCTTTAATCAATTTTATACGGGCCTGGTCCGGAACGATCACTTCATCGATATATCCCTTTTCTGCGGCCAGGTAAGGATTGGCGAAACGTTCGGTATATTCTGCCACCAGCTCGTTGGTACGGGCTTCAGGATCAGCGGCAGCATCTATTTCTTTTTTGTAGATGATCTCTACGGCGCCTTTAGGTCCCATTACGGCTATCTCTGCCTGCGGGAAAGCGAAGTTGAGATCTGCACCGATGTGTTTTGAGTTCATCACACAATAAGCGCCGCCGTAGGCTTTGCGGGTGGTAACGGTGATCTTCGGAACGGTGGCTTCGCTCAATGCAAAAAGCAGTTTAGCCCCATTGGTGATGATACCATTCCATTCCTGGTCGGTACCCGGAAGGAAGCCTGGTACGTCCACCAGTACCAGCAGCGGGATGTTGAACGCATCGCAGAAGCGGGTAAAGCGGGCGCCTTTTACAGAGGCGTGGATATCGAGTACCCCAGCCAGGTGGGCCGGCTGATTGGCCACAATGCCTATACTCCTGCCGGCAATACGGGCAAAGCCTACAATGATATTTTCAGCAAAGTCCTTATGTACTTCAAAGAAACTCTCCGGATCCGTCAGTTCGCTGATCACATCCTTCATATCATAAGGCTGATTAGAGCTGGCTGGTATGATCGTATTCAGTCCGGGGCGGATCTCATCGGCAGGTTCGTATGGATAGACAGGTGCATCTTCTTCACAGTTCTGCGGCACATAACTGAGCAGCTGCCGGATGTTATTGATACATTCCACCTCGTTGGTACAGGAGAAATGGGTTACACCACTTTTCACAGCATGGGTGTGTGCACCTCCCAGTTCTTCTGCTGTCACTTCTTCATGTGTAACTGTCTTAACAACGTTAGGTCCGGTTACGAACATGTAGGAAGTTTCTTCCACCATTAATATAAAATCGGTGATGGCGGGAGAGTATACAGCACCGCCGGCGCAGGGCCCCATAATAGCGGAGATCTGCGGGATGACGCCGGAAGCGCGGGTATTGCGGTAAAATATATCCGCATAACCACCCAGGCTTACCACGCCTTCCTGTATACGGGCGCCGCCGCTGTCGTTCAGACCAATAACAGGCGCGCCGTTCTGCATGGCCAGGTCCATGATCTTGCAGATCTTACGGGCATGGGGCTCCGAAAGACTACCACCGTACACGGTAAAGTCCTGCGAAAAGACATAGGTCAAACGGCCGTTGATAGTCCCATAGCCAGTTACGACGCCATCGCCGGGAAATTGTTCCTGGTCGGTGGTCATACCACGGTTACGGTTATGTACGAACATGTCCAGCTCTTCGAATGAACCTTCGTCCATCAGGAGTTGTAATCGTTCCCTTGCTGTAAGTTTTCCTTTTTTATGTTGGGAGGAGATGCGTGCTTCGCCGCCACCAAGGATGGCTGTAGCGATCTTGTTCCGGAGTTCGTGGAATTTGTCCATGGAACAAATATAATCAGGAATCAGGAATTGAACATGTCTGTATACACATTCCTGATCCCTGACGTGTATTTATTGGTAGATGATCTCTACTTTGGGTGTAGCGATGGTATCGCTGATATTACCGGCATTATCGGTTATATAAGCGACAAAATGCACGCTGTCCTTCTGAATACCGGTGTTGGGGAAGTCTATGGGCTCGAGGTGCAATATTACTTCTGCCGTCAGGTTCGTTCCGTTATGGGCATCCAGATTCGGCATATCACGGTGGGTAAACGCCGTATCGGGTTCTGGCTGGAGATCGTAAATAGCCGCGAAGCTGAGCGTATTTTCAACATCTCCGTCACCATCCTTGATCTGGAAGTGAACATCCAGTCCGATGGAAGGTATTACAGGGTCGGAAGAGTAGGAGAGGAAACTGATCATCGGCTTGGTGCCTATAGTGTCCTTTCCGCAGCCAGACCCGGATATAACTGCCAATGCAAACAGGGATAAAACGAGTATTTTCTTCATATAACAAACCTACATTATTTTTTTTACTATAGCTAATGCGCACGGATAAGCGGCCCACTGCCGGTATAACGTAAAATCTGGGTTGATTGTTACGTATCCCCTAAATTTGTGCGTTTAAAGCAAGCGACATGAGTGGCATTAATACGGCAGCGTTATTTACATTGCGGGAGCAGGATATGGAAGCGGCAGCCCTGGAGCTGTTCCATTACCAGTACAGGGAAAATGCCCTTTACCGGGCTTATACGGATGCCCTGCGCAGACGGCCGTCGGATGTACGCTCATTGGAACAGATCCCTTTTCTGCCTATCCAGTTCTTTAAAACGCATACCGTTACCTGCGGCAGCTTCGAGCCGGAACTGGTTTTTGAAAGCAGTGGTACCACCCAGACCATTAACAGCCGTCACCTGGTAAAGGAAGCCGCTCTCTATGAACGCAGTTTCCTGGCCGGGTTTGAACGGTTTTATGGCCCTGTTTCCGATTTTGTGGTACTGGGACTGTTGCCTTCCTACCTGGAGCGTCAGCATTCTTCGCTGGTATATATGGTGCAGGATATGGTGAAAAGAAGCGGGCATGCCGCCAGCGGGTTCTATCTCTATGAGCATGATAAATTGGCCGACCGGCTCCGGGAGCTGGAAGCCAGTGGTCAGAAAACCCTGCTGATCGGCGTTACCTTCGGTTTGCTCGATTTTGCAGAAAATCATTCCCTGCAACTGCAAAATACCATTGTGATGGAAACCGGGGGGATGAAAGGACGTCGTGAGGAATGGACCAGACAGCAGGTGCATGCTTACCTCAGGGAAAGATTAGGTTGTGAACATATCCATGCCGAATATGGCATGACGGAATTATTATCCCAGGCATATTCTCGTGGAAATGGATTATTTACAACGCCGCCGTGGATGAAGGTGCTGGTAAGGGATGAAAATGACCCTTTTCAGTTGTCAAAGGCAAATGCTTCAGGGGTGATCAATGTGGTAGATCTCGCCAATGTTTATTCCTGTGCGTTCATCGCCACGGAAGATATCGGGAGATTGCATGATGAGGGGAGTTTTGAAGTGTTGGGGAGGTTGGATAATTCGGCGCTGAGAGGGTGTAGTTTGATGGTGAGCTAGGAGGAGAAAATCACATCCTCGCCTTCTTCAACAACACTTCCATTCTCTCCGGATGTCCGCTCATCTCCATGAGATCGGCCATGTAAGGAAAACTCAAATGGTCCATACCAAATTTATTCATCAGGTAAGAATCCAGTGCTTCAATGTGCTGCGGTTGTTCTAAAAAGCTACGCAGGAAATAAAGAAAAAGTTGTTGTTCTTTTTCTATCAGCAATGTCAATGCGATCTTTTCTTTTAAGGGATTTTGCCCTTCTTGTTTAAACAGCTGCAAAGCCTTTGTAAACTGTTGCTCCGTCAGTTCTTCGTGATAGGCAGGCAGAAAATCGAGGCAGAAATATTCCACGGCAAAATCATCCATAATACCTGCACTGAGCTGGTCTTCTTCAATGGTGTACCAGGTGGCCCAGTCGAGCAGTTCCTGTACAGTGATCTCTTCTTTCAGCAGCGCTTCAAGATGATGGATGAGGCCTTTACGGGTAGGAACAGTACCGGAAGTATGTTGAATGCTGTCTACGATATCAGCATAAAAAGCGTCATTCATCTGATGCGCAGCAGCCGTAAGCAGCTGGCTGACTTCGTTGTGAGCAGAAGGAGGAAGCAGGTCGGCAGTTTCCGCAAGTATTTCGGGCTTTGTTTTATGACCCTGAAGATATGCTTTTATCAGGGAGACAAAATAGGTTGAAGTGATATAAGGCAACTTGTCCTTCATACTTACAGGTTTTTTCTTTGTTGACTAAGACAGCGTTCGTTTAGCTGTATTAGCAGCGTCTAGGTATGGGCAACGTAAACGATCTGTAGTTACAAGTTACCACTAAAATCCCGGAAAAATAGTTAAACGAGCGGAAATGATCAATCTGGTGTTAAATTTTAAGAGATTTTTCACATATAAAAATTGCTGAGTACTATAGCTGCGCTTGCTGCTACTGGCATGGTTTTGGGGCCTGTAGTTAGTGTAAGTATATTTCATTTTTAATCGTCAAAAATGTAGAACTATGGCAGTCAGGGATAGATCGATCGGTAGTACCGGTCTGGAACAGGGAGGTCCAAACATGGGGAATGACTACAGTCGTAACATTACCCGTGAAAAAACTGCAGATGACACCATCAAAGTGATCTTACCAAAAGATAAAAAACATCCGGCGAAGAAAGATAAAAACAAGCGCGAACCACAAAGGCGCAACAGTGAAAACAGGTGACGATGAGTTAAACTATGATCTGCTTGTTCCATAAAAAAGGATAGTTTAAACCATGCACAACAAGTCATCTGTACTTAAATAAAGGCATAGAAGGTTCTATGCCTTTATTCATGCAGTAGAGAGCGCTACTTTATTGAGTATTAATTTACTAGATGTAATAAAAATTTATAGCGGACGTTATATTAATGAAAAACATATTGTATCTTTAGCATAATATCTTTATTGAAACCGGAATTGCAAAATAATAGCAAGCCAATTTAATTAACGGGGGATCCCCGATGTCCTCCTCACCGTACCTGTGAATTAAATCCGACACAAATGCCGGGCTGGCTACTCACGTCCATTGGGATTGCTAATCACAAAAAAAGACAAATGATTTATTGACCGAACGACCTAACTATTAAGTCCTATGTTGCTAACTATCGCGGCCGCCCACACACGGCTGAGGGGAATGCCATGTTGTTATCTCACATGTTCTGCGATACGGATATGTGTATTTATGATGATCCTGTTGCCATGCTGTTTCCTGGTTAACGTAGCATTTGCACAGAATGTCACTTTACAGAATTCTTCACTTGAAGGTAAACCGGGAGTGAAAGTTGCGCCGCCGGGATGGCGCGTGGCTATTAACACGCCTGACATATTACCAGGTGTATATGGTGTCCACAAAACAGCCAAAGCTGGCAAGACCTTTATTGGTCTTCAGGCCGGACCTGTTTACAGGGAAGGAATAGAGCAGGAACTATCGTCTCCTTTACAGAAAGGGAGGCTTTATAATCTGTCTTTTGACCTAGCTTTCAGCAGGGTGTATGGCCACGAACACTGTTATGGCAACCTCGCTATTTTTGCCGGCGATACACCTGGTGATACATCGGAACTGCTATGGACATCCGGAAGTTTTACGGATACGATGTGGCACAAATGGACGGCGGAATTCAAGCCCCGTGCATCACATAAATTCATTTCCTTTTATGCTTATCCGGAGGACAAATGTTCACTGAATAGTTATGGCGTAGTGGTGTTCATGGATAATCTGTCAATGATCCGGCAGATACTGAAAACAGAGCTGACAGCTACTGCTTCCTGTAACAATACATCTTCCGGTAGCGTAAGCGTAAACGTAACCGGAGGTGCAGCGCCTTATACCTATCTGTGGACGCCGGGTAATTATCGGACGCCGCAGGTTTCCAATCTGCCGGGAGGGCTTTATGAAGTACAGGTAACTTCAGCTGATGGCGTCACTGCTAAAGGTTCGGTGACAGTAGGGGAGTCTGACCTGGCTACCAGCACAGACGTTACGGTGTCAAATTGCGCCGGTGATAATAAAAACGCAATATCGCTGAACATCACAGGCGGTGTGCCACCGTATAACCTGACTGTAAATGGGATCGAAAGAGAAGGGAGCAAGTTTGATAACCTGGTGCCAGGCGATTATGCATTTATTGTAAAAGACAAACAGGCTTGTTCAGATACGTTCAGTGTGCTTATAAAAGAGCCGGATCCTTTAGTTATAAGGGAGGTCAATATAGCACCCTGTAGCTGTAGTGAGGTGAGTGACGGCAGTATCAGGTGGGTAGTAGAAGGAGGAACACGTCCATACAAGTATCGCGTGGATGGAGATATGTGGCAGCCCGATAGTTTGTACCGGAATCTGAAAGCGGGTAAATACCGTTACGAAATAGAAGACGCCAACGGATGTAGTGAGACAGGAACAGCAGCTGTTGTTTCTCCCTGGCAGAATTGTCTTGTTGTAATGCCATCTGCATTTAGTCCAAATGGTGATGGTAATAATGATGTTTTCCGTCCCAGAGTGTATGACGCAGTAACGAATTATCAGCTGAAGGTATTTAATCGCTGGGGAAATCTCGTTTTTCAGACGAATGATCCAAAGAGGGGATGGGATGGTAATTACAGCGGCATGCCACTGGGGTCACAGGCATTGGTGTATGTGTGCTCTTTTAATACCAGTAAGAATGAGTTGAAAGAATACAGGGGGACGGTGATGCTTGTGAAGTAGGATCATTGTTGTTTTTTTTTCAATGCCTTTTTTATTTGTTCATGCAGGTGTGCAAATACAAAGGGTTTGATGAGGTATCCTGCCGCGCCTTTCTGCATGGCAGTGGTAATTTCATCGTCTTCTTTTTTGGCGCTGGTAATGAGCACGGGAATTTTGTGGAGTAGTGGATGTTCGCGGAATTGATCCAGCAATGCATAGCCACTAACGACAGGCATATAAATATCGCTGATCACAAGATCGGGCAGGTGCCGGATGGCCATTGCGATGCCTTCCTCTCCATTTCTGGCAGTGATAACGGAATAGTCGTGCAGTTCTAGCAGACTTTTAAGTGTATCCAGAAGACCGGCTTTGTCTTCAATTAAAAGAATTCTGGCGTTCATGTCTATATTTTACTGGCAGGTATCAGGGTACCTGAAAACCAGTGTAAAAACCGTGCCCTTATCGGGCTCGCTGCTCACGGTAATTTCGCCGTCGTTCGCAGTAACAAATGTTTTAACAATAGTAAGACCTAATCCGGTTCCGGCAATGCCACCCGTATTACTTCCTCTGTAATAGGGCTGGAATAAATGTGGCAGATCTTCGGCCGGGATGCCTATTCCATCGTCGGAAACAGTGATTACGAGCGCTTTTTCTTCGTATGACAAATGAACGACAGGCGGGTTTTCACGGGAAAATTTAAAGGCATTGCTAACAAGATTTGTAAAAATTCTTGTCAGCTGACCAGAATTGGCCAGTATTTTGCAGGGCGTACCGGACAAATTGATTTGTAATGTTCTATTGTCATCTGTGAGTGAACGGAATTGCTCCTTTAAAGGTAACAGTTGTTCTTCTGCATACAGTAGTTCTTTCGTCGCTTCAAAGCTGCCAGACAGGATGTTGTTGATAGTCAGCATCTCATCGAGCATGTTATTCAGAGAAAAGATCTCTGAGGTGATCCTGGAAAGCTGTTGTTCGTAAAACGGATTCATATAACGATCTACCCGGAGCTTGGCGGAAACTAAATCAACGATAGACGTAATGGTGGTCAGTGGTGTCTTAAACTCATGAGCAGTAATGGCCAGTACATTACTGGCATTGTTCAGTAATGTGCTGCTCTCTGAAGTATGTGTGGAGTCCATTGTTCTAACTTTTAATGATTGGCGGCTCAATTGTCTCCAACTAATTGAAGAACAACCTGTAGAGAAAGACCACATGTGTTGACTATCCGATTCGCTGCCAATTGAAAAGCAAAATACTTAATAAAGGAGTAATTATCTAGTGAGTATTTAATTTTAAAATGTATTTTTACATCAGCATTGAAAATGGTTGTGAATATTCGGAAAAGTTAACCAAAAGATCATATATAAAATAGTGTTATAAGTAGAGGATGCGGACAAGGTGAACATGGCTTTATCTTTATTGTTTTAATATTCAATTAGTTACAATTTTGCCTTATAAATTCTCGATTTTGGAACTATTTTTGCAACTATAAGTAACTTTTATATGCCATATTTTTTTATTGAACCGATTATGAACCTTGCTAACTTTTTGCCCCTATGATCAATATTGGAATTATAGAAGACAATTATTTCCAGTTGAACAATTACAAGGAGTTTTTAGAAGATTTTCAGGAGTGTAAGGTCGTATTTGCTTGTAAGTCAATGGAGGAGTTCAGAGCCCTACCATTTAAGGAGACTGAGGTAAACGTAATATTACTGGACATTTCATTACCAGGGGAATCAGGCATACAAGGTATGCAGGAATTAAAAAGGGTTTACCCTGAAGCGAAACTTATTGTACTGTCGGGGCATGATGGGAAACATTATGTAATTGAATCGATCCGCCAGGGAGCGAATGGTTATATTATTAAGACCAGCCGTTTGATGGAGATCTACCATTCAATTATGGATGCTGTGAGCGAAGGAGGGACACTTTCTCCCAAAGCCGCCCATCTACTCATTAATTATATTGCCAAGGACCCCCTTGAAGATATAAAGCATAAACTTACCAAAAGAGAGTATGAGTTGCTCGCTCTGTTAAAGGAAGGCTACTCATATAAGGAAATGGCGGAGAAGCTTTTTGTGACTGTTTTCACTGTGAACCAACATCTGAAGAAAATTTACCAAAAACTTAATGTTGCCACAAAATCAGAACTAATTTCAAAAATCTGGTCAAATAGTTTGTATTCTTTCTTTTTAATTACGAATTCTTGGATTTTTTTTCAAATGCTTTCGTTTAAAGATATGACGCTATTTTTGTAACAGAGTATACTATAATCAGTAGGCACGTTCGTGTTATATGGGCGTTTTTTACTGCATTGAGTAGTGGTTGTGACGGCCTCGATAAACTAATATTGTAGTACGGAAAGCGCGGAAGAAAAACCTTTAAATATTTTAAAACGGAGAGATGATTCTAAAGAAGGATTACTTACGTTATATCTTTGTTGTTCCGGTCCTTATCTGCTGTTTCTTTACAAGTTGTGTCAGTACACAGAAATCAGTGTATTTTAAGAATCTTCCTGATACTGTTATTGCCCCCGTGAAAGGAAATTTTGAGCCGGTAATTCAAAAAAATGACGTTTTACAAATTATTGTGAGTAGCATGAACCCCGAGGATGTTGTTGTATTTAACACCCCAAGTATGGCATCCCCCGGTACCGCGGGAGGTGGTCCCCAGGTCACAGGTTATCTGGTTAGTGAACAGGGATTTATTGAGTATCCGGTACTTGGACAGGTAAAAGCTGCCGGACTTACAAAAGAACAACTTACCACATATCTGAGAGATGAGTTGAACAACAGAAAACTCATGAGAGATCCGGTGGTAAGTGTAAGGTTCCTCAATTACCGTGTAACAGTTCTTGGCGAAGTAAGCCGGCCAGGTGTTTTCGCCATCAATAACGAGAGAATGTCGATAATGGAGGCTTTGGGCATCGCAGGCGATATTACTATCTATGGTAAGAAAGACAATGTACTGTTAATCAGAGAAGTAGACGGGCAAAGAACGATCAAACGCCTCAACCTGAATGATGATGACATCTTATCATCTCCTTATTATTACCTGCAGTCTAATGATGTAGTGTATGTTGAACCAACTAAAGCAAGAGTAGCTAATGCAAGTGGCAACCGTCAGACGATCTCAATTATTCTGAGCAGTATTTCACTGTTTGTAATTATTCTGGACCGGTTGATATTGAACTAAGCTGATGTTATTCTTTTAATTCATCCTACAAATTTGTGTTGAGAGCCATGCAACAGAAAGTAATAAATACGCGCACAAAACGAGAGGAACACACGGGCCTCCTGGAAATGATCAGGCATAAATATCAGCCTTACTGGCCTTTATTTGTGATTGCGTCAATAATTTCTTTCTCTATAGCATATGTTTATCTGAAATATGCAACTCCGCTCTATAAGATGTCTTCTTCTTTACTGATAAAGGAAGATGCCAGAGCTGTAGAAAGCTCTATCATAGAAATGATGGACCCTCTGGGATCAGGAAAGAAAATAGAAAATGAAATTGAAATACTGAAGTCCCGTACAATCGCTAAAGCTGTTGTAAGGCATCTCAATCTATATGGAGAGATCTTTGAAAGAGGTACTATCAGGGATGTGTCTATGTATAAAAGAGCCCCGGTACAGATCACCTTTCTCGATCCGGACCAGATCGATCCTATGGAGGGTTCCATCCTGGACCTGAAGTACGATTATAATGGCCGTAAGCTTACCATGGGAGACAAAACGTATCCGCTGAACGATACGGTGACCACCACCCGCTGGGGACGTATATTAATTACGCCCACTCCTGGTTTTAATCCGGCAAGCCTGCAGAATAAGCAGCTCTATATACGTATTGCAGGTGAAAAAGCACTGGCGGGCGCATTTCTCGGTAATCTGAAAATTGCAGCTGCCAATAAACAATCAAACGTACTGCGACTGGAATATGTTGATGCAGTTCCTCAGAAGGGCATGGATATGCTGAATGAACTGATGAGGACATATGATGCAGAATCTATCGAGGATAAGAACAAGACGGCGTCAAAGACAATGTCGTTTGTAGAGGACAGGTTACGTATCATTACTGCAGAACTGAGCCAGGTGGAAGGCCAGATAGAACGTTATAAAACAAGTGAAGGAATTGTTGATATCGGCGAGCAGGGTAAAATGTTCCTGGCATCCGTACAGGATAATGACGTGAAACTGAGTGAAGCTGATATGCAATTGTCAACACTGGAAGCTGTTGAACAATATGTAAGGAATAAACATTCCGAAGAAAATGTGGTGCCTGCTACCATCGGTATTGCAGACCAGACATTACTGACATTACTGGGCAAGTTGCAGGACATTGAATTACAGCAGGATAAGCTGCGTAAGACGACAGGAGAGAACAGCCCCGCACTGGAAAGCCTGGCAGCACAGGAAGAGCGGATAAGACCGGCTATCATGGATAATATCCGCAGCTTACGCGCCAACCTCGAAGCAGGAAGGGCAAAGCTGGCCGCTCAGAATACACGCTTTATGGCGCTGCTGAAGGGGGTTCCGAATAAAGAAAGAACATTGCTGGAAGTAAGCAGGCAACAGGCTATCAAAAACAATATCTATACTTTCCTGCTGGAGAAACGTGAAGAAACAGCATTGCAATATGCTGCTGCTATCTCTGACAGCCGTATCGTAGATCTGGCTGAAGCAGATACCTTCCCTTTCAGCCCGAAGAAATCTATGGTGATGGCACTGGCTATCATAGCTGGTCTGGCCGCTGTAGCAGGCTTCATTGCAGTGAAAGATATGATGAACCATAAAGTAATGTTCCGGTCAGATATCGAAAAAGGTACTTCTGCACCGATCATTGCCGAGATCATGTTCGACAAAAGTGGTGGTATTGCCATCACAGAAGGAAGACGTACCCCTGTTGCAGAGCAGTTCAGGGCACTCCGTACTACCTTGTCTTATATCGGTATCAATGGAGATAATAAAACCATCCTGGTTACTTCTTCTATCTCTGGTGAAGGAAAGAGCTTCATTGCAGTAAACCTTGGACTGAGCCTTTCATTAACCAAGAAGAAAGTAGTGTTGTTGGAGTTTGACCTTCGTAAACCGAAAGTAAGTAAGATCCTGAATGTGCCACATCACCCGGGTATCAGTAATTACCTGGCGGGCCATTCTTCACTGAACGATATTTTAAAGCAGCCAATAGAGAATAACGAGTACATGTACCTGCTTTCTGCAGGTGTGATACCACCAAATCCAACCGAGTTGATTTTGAATGGCAGACTTGAGCATCTGCTGGCCACTTTAAGGGCTTCTTTTGATTACATCATTATAGATACAGCTCCGGTAGGACCTGTTACTGACGCACGTTTGCTGGCGCCATATGCTGACGCTACGCTGTACGTGGTACGTCATGAACGGACACCGAAGTTCAATCTGAAAATGATAGAAGACCTATATGAACAAGGGGATCTCGGCAAGTTGAATATTGTATTCAATGGCCTTAAAATGCGTGGGGTGCCTGGTTACGCATATGGCTATGGCGGAGGCTATGGTTATGGCAGCGGCCAGGGTTACGGATATGGATATACAGATGACCATAAAAATGGCGCTGTAAAAAAGGGACGTTTTACTAAAATTTTCAAATAACACAATGTAGCCCGCCGGTCTACCAAACTGACGGAACTCATTGAAAACTATTACTATTGAAAACTACTCATGTGACTGAGGAGGCGAAGCTATGCCAATTTTTGTCCTCCTCGTTTCCCGCCTTTATAGTTTCCACCTTATCTGATAACCAGTCATGCTTTATTAACTTTTAAACCCACTGAAATGGAACAGAAGACACACACGTGGTATGCAGTCTACACTAAACCAAGATGGGAGAAAAAAGTGGCGGATGCACTTGTTCGGAAACAGATCGAAACTTACTGTCCACTGAACAGGGTAACGCATCAGTGGAGTGACAGAAAGAAGATCGTAGAAGAGCCCCTTTTTAAATCGTATGTGTTTGTGCGTATCCCAGAAGACAAAAAGACACTCGTGCGCGAAACAAGTGGTATTGTAAACTTCGTTTACTGGCTGGGCA
Source organism: Chitinophaga filiformis (assembly GCF_021646545.1). Classification (GTDB taxonomy): domain Bacteria; phylum Bacteroidota; class Bacteroidia; order Chitinophagales; family Chitinophagaceae; genus Chitinophaga; species Chitinophaga filiformis_A. The sequence continues at coordinate 356,026 of NZ_JAKIRP010000002.1, forward strand.
AACCTGCCAGTATTCCTGATCATGAGATCGATCTGATCAAACGCTTCCTGCGTGAATACCAGGATGTGGAAGTTGAACGTTTCCCGATCCACGAGGATGATCTTATCCGCATCACCGCAGGTCCTTTGATGCATCAGCATGGAAGGGTAGTGGAAGCAGGCAAGAATACTGTTAAAGCTGTATTGTACAGCATGGGATTCTCGCTCATCGCTACCGTGAAAACAAGTGATCTGATGGTGCTCAGTAACAACAGTAAAGAGTATGCCGGCGCCGGGAAACTAGGCGTTGGAAATCCTATTTAAAATATTAACGCTGAACACTATGCTACACGTATTATTATGTGGAGGGTCAGGAACCCGTCTCTGGCCGCTATCCAATAAACAGACGCCAAAGCAACTGCTGCCCTTATTTGACGGACAGAGTTTATTACAGCTCACCTGGGTGCGTAACAGCACCTTCTGTGATAGTGTGATGGCTGTCGTAAATGAACAGCAGTCAGAAATGGTGTCTAAGCAACTGGGTGAAGCAGGTGCTCAGCATGTACAGATGATGGAAGAGCCGGTAGGACGTAATACCGCTGCTGCTATCGCATTGGCGGCCTTCTCCGCAACACCGGAAACTATCCTGCTTATTACGCCGGCAGACCATCTGATAGGTACGCCTGACCTCTATGCAGAAACGATTAAGAAAGCTGCGGAACTGGCTGCAGAAGGACATCTGGTAACGATAGGACTGCAACCTGCATATCCTGAAACAGGATATGGGTACATCCAGTATACCGGCTATGATGTAGTACGTTTCACAGAAAAGCCAAATAAAGTTACTGCTGAAGCGATGCTGAAAAGTGGTGACTACCTGTGGAACAGCGGTATCTTCTGTGGTAAGGCAGGCGTATTGTTACAGCAATTGCTGGAACATGCACCTGAGATCTATGCAGCGGCATCAGAAGCAGCGCTCATCTGGAAAGAGACAGGTACTATTCCACTGGCAGCGATGGAAGCCATTCCATCAGACAGTATAGATTATGCTGTGCTGGAGAAAAGCAATATTGTAAAGGTGGTGCCCAGTGCTATGCAATGGAGTGATGTAGGCGGGTATGAGGCCCTGGCAGAAGCCCTGGCAAGTCATTACCGCTATAGTAATCACCAGGCCGTGTTTATAGAGAGCGATCCTGTAAACAGTATGGTGATAGGAAAAGATAAACTGGTAGCATTGGTAGGTGTGGAAAATGTGGTGGTGGTAAATACCCCGGAAGTGCTGCTGATATTACAGAAAGGAAAAGGACAGGAAGTAAAACAATTGCATCAGTGGGTAAAGGAGAACAGGCCTGAACTGCTATAAACAACATTGAACCGTATGCAACTTAACGATAAGATCTATATAGCCGGCCACCGTGGTATGGTGGGTGGTGCGATCAGCAGAAGACTGAAAACGCTGGGATATGAGAACCTGGTAACGAGAAGCTCCGCAGAACTGGACCTTCGCTCGCAGGCAGATGTGAATGAATTCTTCAGTAAAGAGAAACCTGATTATGTGTTCCTGGCTGCTGCTAAAGTAGGCGGCATCCATGCCAACAATACTTATCGTGCAGAATTCCTGTACGATAACCTCATGATGGAAACCAACATCATCCACGCTGCCTGGAAACATGGCGTTAAAAAGCTGATGTTTCTTGGCAGTTCCTGTATTTATCCTAAAATGGCCCCTCAGCCATTGCAGGAAAGCAGCCTGCTGACAGGTCCGCTGGAACCAACCAACGAGCCTTATGCTATTGCCAAAATAGCGGGTATTAAATTATGTGAAGCATACCGCGACCAGTATGGTTGTAATTATATCAGTGTGATGCCGACTAACCTGTATGGTATCGGCGATAATTATCACCCTGAAAACTCACATGTGCTGCCGGCACTGATCCGCCGCTTTCATGAAGCGAAGGAAGCCGGTGCGCCCAGTGTTACCGTGTGGGGAAGTGGTACGCCAAAACGTGAGTTCCTCTTTGCAGACGACCTGGCGGCTGCCTGTGTATTCCTGATGCTCCATTATGATGAGAAAGAACTGGTGAACATCGGTACAGGGGAAGACCTGAGTATACGTGAGCTCGCAGAGACCGTGAAAGAAGTAGTATGTTATGAAGGTGATATTGTGTTTGATACTTCCAAACCCGATGGTACGCCACGGAAACTGATGGATGTATCGAAGCTGCACAAACTCGGATGGAAACACAGCGTAGAGCTGAAAGAAGGACTGGTGCAGGCTTATGCCGATTTCCTTCATAAAAAGCACATGGTGGCATTGTAAACAAAGTTTTAAAACAGCGTCTCAATCTTAATAGACATGAAAGCAATCGTAATTGGAACAGGATATGTAGGGCTGGTTACCGGCGCCTGTCTCGCAGAAGTAGGCACGCAGGTAGTTTGTGTGGATGTTAATGCAGAAAAGATCAATAACCTCCAGAAAGGTATTTTACCTATTTATGAACCGGGCCTCGAAGAGATCGTTACCCGCAACTATAATAATGGCCGTCTCTCTTTCAGCACCAGTCTTGCTGACGTGATCCCCGGTGCAGACATCGCCTTCATTGCTGTAGGTACACCTCCGGGTGAAGATGGCAGCGCCGATCTGCAATATGTATTGCAGGTAGCCAAAGAGATCGGTACTTACATGACCGACTACCTGGTAGTGGTAACAAAGAGCACAGTACCGGTAGGTACCGCTGTAAAGGTGAACAGGGAGATCAAACAGGCAATGCTGAACAGAAATGCACTGATCGACTATGATGTAGCATCTAACCCTGAGTTCCTGAAGGAAGGCGCTGCCGTACAGGATTTCCTGAAACCTGACCGTATTGTGGTGGGTGTGAATACAGACAAGGCAAAAGAAGTGCTGGAGCGTCTGTATCATCCTTTCCTGCTGAACGGCCGTCCTATTATTTTCATGGACATCGCTTCTGCAGAAATGACCAAGTATGCGGCAAACGCTATGCTGGCAACAAAAATTTCCTTCATCAATGATATTGCCAACCTGTGCGAACTGGTAGGCGCTGATGTAAATAAAGTACGTAAAGGTATCGGTAGTGACGCCAGGATCGGTAACGCCTTTATCTACCCGGGTATTGGTTACGGTGGTTCCTGCTTTCCTAAAGATGTAAAGGCACTGGTGCAGACTGGTAAGGAATACGGGCACGGCTTGCGTATCCTGGAAGCTGTAGAAGCAGTGAACAATGATCAGAAAAAAGTACTGTTCGGCAAGATCAACAGGCACTTCGATGGCATGCTGAAAGGCCGGACCTTCGCAGTATGGGGCCTGTCTTTCAAACCTGCTACAGACGATATGCGTGAAGCATCCAGCCTGGTGCTGATTGAAGCCCTGCTGGAAGCCGGCGCTAAAGTACAGGTGTTTGACCCTGTAGCGATGCATGAAGCGAAGAAAACACTGGGCGATACCGTTAAATGGTGTAACGATATGTACGCTGCTGCAGAAGGTGCAGACGCGGTATTGCTGGTAACAGAATGGAACGAATTCCGTTTACCTGACTGGACACGTGTAAAACAATTATTGAAAGCTCCTGTTGTATTTGACGGCAGGAATATATATGATAACGCATATCTTGAGAAGAACGGGTTCACCTGCTACAGCATTGGTGTGTCTCAGCCTGCGGTAAGCGTGCTCTCCGGAAGTTAATCATATTCCCCACTTATCTTAACTAAATTATTTTTTTTGTATGAAAGTTGCTTTAATCACCGGTGTAAATGGACAGGACGGCGCATACCTGTCAGAATTGCTGCTCGAAAAGGGGTATATGGTACACGGTGTAAAACGTCGTGCCTCATTGTTGAATACTGACAGGATCGATCACCTGTATCAGGATCCTCATAGCGAAAATGTACGTTTCAAACTGCATTATGGCGATATGACCGACAGTACTAACCTGATCCGCATCATACAGGAAACGCAGCCTGATGAGATCTACAATCTCGCAGCGATGAGCCATGTAAAAGTGAGTTTTGATACACCGGAATATACTGCTAATGCAGATGGTATAGGTACGCTGCGTATACTGGAAGCATTACGTATTTTAAAGCTGGAGAAAAAGACAAGGGTATACCAGGCAAGTACTTCAGAACTATATGGTCTGGTGCAGGAAGTACCACAGAGAGAAACTACTCCTTTCTACCCGCGTAGCCCTTATGCTGTAGCAAAATTGTATGCATACTGGATCACGGTGAACTATAGGGAAGCATATGGTATGTATGCCTGCAATGGTATCCTGTTCAACCACGAAAGCCCGCTGCGTGGAGAGACTTTCGTAACCCGCAAGATCACCCGTGCTGTTGCTGCAATCGCATTAGGTTTGCAGGATAAACTGTACCTGGGTAACCTGGATGCCCGCCGTGACTGGGGACATGCAAAAGATTATGTTGAGGCGATGTGGAGAATTCTGCAGCAGGATACACCGGAAGATTATGTGATCGCTACAGGTATCACTACGCCGGTACGTGAATTTGTACGTATGGCGTTCAACGAACTGGGTATTGAACTGAAATTTGAAGGCAAAGGTGTGGATGAAGTGGCGTATGTAAGTGCCTGCCGCAATAAAGAATATGTGCTGCCAATAGGCAAACAGGTATTGGCTGTAGATCCTGCTTACTTCCGTCCTACTGAGGTAGAACTGCTGATAGGCGATCCGACGAAATCAAAGACGAAATTAGGCTGGGAACCGAAATATGATCTGCAGGAGCTGGTAAGTGAGATGGTAACCTGCGATGTGGAGTTATTCAGAAAGGACAGTAAAACACAGTGGGAACAACTGGCAGGATAAGGGCTTGCTTTGCCGAAATGCGTTATGCGAGTAAAAGTTTTTAATCAGCTATCTAGCAATCCGAAGTACACCAAAACCTTAGAGTGGATCAAACTGGTTACCATGACCGGTTTCGCCCAGGTGTTCGTACAGGGTATCAGTCTTGTGAGCGGTATCCTGGTGATACGCATGCTGGAACCCGAAGAGTACGCGTTGTATACCCTTGGCAATACCATGCTGGGTACAATGACGGTACTGGCTGACGGAGGCATCTCTACCGGGGTAATGTCGCAGGGAGGAAAGGTCTGGCTCGACCGTGTCAAATTAGGCACTGTTATGGCCACAGGAATGGACCTGAGAAGGAAATTTGCTGTCGGCAGTTTACTGGTATCTGTACCGGTACTGCTGTACCTGATGCGGCACCACGATGCCAGCTGGCTGATGTCGGTGCTGATCATCCTCTCGCTTATACCATCCTTCTTTATGGCATTATCAGGCACATTGCTGCAGGTAGCGCCTAAGCTGAGACAGGACATTGCTCCCCTGCAAAGGAATGCGGTTATACTGAATGTTGGCAGGCTGTTATTACTGGCATTGACCATTTTTATTTTCCCATGGGCGTTTGTAGCTATCCTGGCTGCCGGTCTTCCGCAGATATGGGGCAACTTCAATCTCCGGAAGATCTCTGCGGGTTATGCAGACTGGCATCAAAAGCCGGATCCGGAGGTCCGTAATGAGATCCTGAAGATGGTAAGGCGCTTACTGCCGATGGGAATTTATACATGTCTTTCGGGACAGATCACCATCTGGCTGATCTCCATCTTTGGAACGACAAGGGGAGTAGCCCAACTGGGGGCGCTGGACAGGTTGTCTATGGCGCTCAGCTTTATTACGATATTATTTGGTACCCTTATCTTACCGAGGTTTTCCCGGTTGCCGAATAACTCAGGTCTGTTATTACGGCGTTTCTTACAGATACAGGCAGGGCTGCTGGTAATGAGTGCCTGCATTGTCCTGACTGTCTGGTTATTCTCCACACAGATCCTGATGATCCTGGGGCCCAATTATGCGGGGCTGACGAAAGAGGTGGTACTGAAGATCATTATCAGTTGCCTTGGGATTATCTCTGCTTCCACTTTTTCTCTTTTTACCAGCAGAAGCTGGGCTATCAATCCGCTCATTTCAATTCCTGTCAGTATTGCTTCCATAGCGCTGGGAGTTGCATTCATTGATATCTCTTCCCTGAGAGGGGTACTAACAATGAACATCATGATACAACTGGTCCAGGTAACGATGAACGTTACTTATACGCTGATCAAGATCTACAGGACTAATAACTCAACATTACCTACAGAAATTTAATAAGATTATATGAATTATTACTATCAGGTAGAAGGATTACTTCGGAACAATATCGGAGACGTACTTCAGGGAATGGTCGCAAAAGACCTGTTGCCTGAGGGCGCGAAGGTAGCCGACAGGGAAGCGCTGGCTGACCTGGCAAGTAACGAAAAAGGAATGCTGATAGCCAATGGCTGGTACATGCACTCCTTTAAGAAGTTTCCTGCACCAGATAATATCACGCCTGTATACGCTGCTGTACACATCGCGAATTCCGCCCTGCTGGCAGATGCCGGTGTAAGGGAACATTTCAAAAAACACGCGCCTATCGGTTGCCGCGATAACAAAACATTGCAGCTGCTGTTAGGTTGGGGGATTCCCGCTTATTATTCCAGCTGTCTGACCATCACAGCGAAAGCGCGTGGTCCGGTTACACACAATCCGGATGGAGATGTGCTGCTGGTAGATAACGTAGATCATCCGGTGCCTGATGCCGTGTTCAATAAACTGGAAACTTTACTGGGTAAAAAACTGGTAAGGATCTCCCACGATCCGCCAGATACCTCCGGCGATATCGCATCATATGCAAAGGTTTCCGAAAAGCATATGAACGATCTGCTGGCTACTTACTGCAAGGCCTCACTGGTGCTAACCACCAAGATCCACTGTGCATTACCATGCCTGGGTATGGGTGCTAACGTGAAGCTGATCCATCCGAATCCGTCTGACCCTCGTCTGGCTACAGTAGGAGAATTTATCGATATTATTTCCTACAAGGAGATCCTTGAAAGGACCAACATGGACAGCTCTCCTGTGAATAAAGAGGCGCTGGAAAAGAGGAGACAATTCCTGTTGGAGCTGGTGGCCGATTCAATAAAAGAAGGCGCTAATGCTGTACAGGCATCCGGTAAAATGAAGTACCGCCTGATCAGGGCTAAAGCTGTGCTGATGGCGAAACTGTATCGTCTCGGTGTGGTATTGTCTTACCGTGTGGGATTTGCAAAGGATAAGATAGAAAGAGTATATGGCGCAGGCTTCTGATAAAAAAAAGATACTGGTCTATACTACCCAGTTAATGGAAACAGGAGGTATAGAAAGTCATCTGCAGGAGTTTTGCAGGCAGATGGCAGCAGCAGGTAATGAAATAGACCTGGTGGTGCTGAATGCGGCTATGACGCCTGAAACAGAAGAATTTTACAAACGTACATGCCGCTGGGTGTACTTCGGAAAACACGGACGTTCTTACAAGCGTTTGTTGTGGATGCTGCAGCTGGGCATTAAACTGCGCGGCACACGTAAGTATGATGCGGTATACACGAACGGGCAGGGAGAAAGCATCTGGTTATTTTCCCGTATGCTGCCTGCCTACAACAAGTGGGTACATCATCACCATACTTCCGGCGACGCTAAGGACCAAGCTACCTGGGGCGCTAAGTACAGGAGGACACTACAGGCTGCCAATACCATTATCGCCTGTTCCTTCAGGAACGCCGGTGATATGAAAGCCGTACTGAACCGCCAGATAGATGTCATACCGGTATTTTCCAGGAACGTGGAAGTGCCTTTCACACAAGGTCCGGCGGGCAAACTGCGATTCGGTTATTATGGCCGGCTGATCCCTGAAAAGGGCATCGATCTGATCTGCCGGATGAGTGAAGACGCAGACCTGGAAGACATAGAATTTCATCTCTGGGGAGAAGGAAAACAATATCCTGCCGGATATTTCGACCGTTATCCCAACATACGCTTTCATGGTCCTTTTGCGGGAGAAGCAGGATTGAAGGGCGCTATTGCACAACTGGATGCATATCTGTTGTTGTCTACGCATCCTGAGGGGCTGCCTGTGAGCCTGCTGGAGGCAATGAGCGCAGGACTTCCCTGGCTGGCAACGGACAGGGGCGGTATTCCGGACATTGCCTGCGACCCGCAGGCAACGCGCGTGATACCGGCTGCGTCCTCTTATGAAGAGGCAAAGGCGGCTGTAATCGCGTTTGCAAAAGATATCAGGAGCGGCCTGGTAACAAAAACGGCCCAGAAAGAACTGTATGCGAACAGGTTCTCTGCAGCAGCATTACGTTCAGCGTGGGGCGATATACTTGGATTACATAAGCAAAACTAAGATGGTCATCATATCTCATCCTACAGGCAATGCGAATGTCAGAGCTGCAGTGGCGGGGCTGGCAGATGCGGATATCCTGTCTGAGTTTCATACAGCGATTGCTTCATTTCCCGGGAGTACCCTGGACCGCCTCGGTGGAATAGGTCCTTTGTCGGAGATCAGGCGTCGTGGTTTCGAAGCACGCCTGCAGCCTTTTACCAAAACCTGGCCCTGGTTTGAACTGGGCCGCCTGGTAGCGGCAAAGGCAGGGCTGAAAAGCCTGGTGAGGCACGAGAAAGGCATATTCTCAGTAGATGCTGTGTATCATAACATGGACAGAAGGCTTACGAACCACCTGAATAAAGTGGCCCGTAAGGTGAATGCTGTGTACGCCTATGAAGATGGCGCTATGTTCACTTTCCGTGAAGCAACCCGCCTGGGATTAAAATGCCTGTACGATCTGCCTATTGGTTACTGGCGTACTTCCCGGCATCTGCTGGGCATTGAAAGGGAACGCTGGCCGGAATGGAAGAATACCCTCATAGGGTTTAACGCTTCACAGGCAAAGCTGGACAGAAAGGATGAAGAGCTGAAACTGGCCAACAGGATCTTTGTGGCGAGCAGTTTTACTGCAAAGACGCTGAAGGATTATCCCGGCAAGCTCGCACCTGTGGATGTAATACCTTATGGTTTCCCCGCTGTGACCAGTGGCAGGGACTATGAAAAGATAGCAGGACGTCCGCTGAAATTGTTATTCGTAGGCGGACTGTCGCAACGTAAAGGCATCGCAGATCTCTTTGCAGCGGTAGAGCGGCTGGGAAATGCAGTAACGCTGACCGTTGTGGGAAAGAAGGTGACGGAAAATTGCCCGGCGCTGGATGCAGCCCTTGCCAAACATACCTGGATACCCAGTATGCCGCATGCGGAGATCCTCAAAACAATGAGAGCACACGATGTATTGTTGTTTCCATCCCTGTTTGAAGGATTCGGGCTGGTGATCACAGAAGCAATGTCGCAAGGTACACCGGTGATCACGACAGACCGTACAGCAGGACCGGACCTGATTACACACGGCAGGAACGGCTGGCTGGCTGAAGCCGGATCTACGGATGCTTTATACAACGCAATTGCAGCACTTCTCGATCAGCCGGACAATATACCGGTAGCAGGACTGGCAGCAATGGAGAAAGCCCGTAGCAGACCGTGGCAGGTTTACGGAGACGAGCTGGCAACAGCAATCATACATGCATAAATAACCCTAATTATGATTAAAAGGCCAAGACTTGAATTTCTGGACGGTATAAGAGGGCTCTGTGCCCTGTATGTGGCGTTCTATCATGCAGTGTTCTTTACCGGCAATGGTATTGAGAAAACGGAGTTTACCGGTGCGCTTAAGCCGCTCACTGGCCTGCTGGAATTCGGTCATTATTCTGTTGCAGTGTTCATCGTGTTATCAGGTTTTTGCCTGACCATTCCCGTGGCATTGTCAGAGAACAGGGACCTGCGCGGCGGCTTCAAAACATATATCAGAAGGCGTGCGCACAGAATATTGCCGCCTTATTACTTCGCATTGTTACTTTCATTACTGCTGATATGGGCATTGCCCTTAATGCAAACCCCGCACGATACTGCCTGGGATTCCAAGCTACCGGTGAACCTGGAAGGTATTGTGACACATCTTTTGCTGGTGCATAATATTCATACGCACTGGATCTTTAAAATAAATGGCCCACTGTGGAGTGTGGCAACTGAATGGCAGATCTATTTCACTTTCCCGGTATTATTGCTGTTATGGCGCCGTTATGGCCTGGGAGCAGCAACAGCTGCAGCGGTGATAGTGGGTGTGTTACCGGAACTGGTATTGCCTCACCGTGTCAGTTTCTGGTGGTTACACCCCTGGTACCTGGGACTATTTGGTATAGGAATGGCTGCTGCTATCATCGCTTTTGACACAAAGGGCACTACAGAAAAAGTAAAAAGCCTTCTTGCCAATGGCTGGATAGTGAGTGGCCTGGTAGCACTGGTGGTAGCGATACTGGCTGTAAGCAAACCGTTGAAGCTGTCACTGACCTTTACCGAGGTGATGGTAGGGCTGGCAGTAAGCGCCGTGATAGTATATTATACCCTGAAGGAACATGCAATGCAGGACCGTCCTTTATTATTACGTTTCCTGAATGGAAAGGTGGCTGTGGGGCTCGGTGCATTTTCCTATAGTATTTACCTGATCCACAGCCCTATACTGGCTGCGATCAACTTGTATACGTTAGATATTCAGATGACAGATAACATGCGTTTACTATTTATGCTTTTAGTAGCCGTACCGGTGTCTGTATTGTTGGCATATGTGTTTTATTTACTGGTGGAACGCCGTTTCCTGAACATGCCGCCAAAGGCAGCAGCAACGCCCGCAACACCTGTTATAAATGTTTCCGGAAATTATGAATCAGTATCCCAATAAAAGTCAGCTTGCAGCTGATCGTTTAGCTGAAATAGCATCTCTGCGTTATCAGCAGCTCACGGCACTCAACTCACAAAAGTTGATGCTGCGGCTGAAGCAAGGGGTATGGGCATACTTTTTACTATTACTGTTTGAAGGTGCTTTGCGCCGCTGGATATTACCGGGACTGGCTACGCCATTACTGGTAATACGCGACCCGGTAGCCTTGTGGCTGATCGTTGTTTGTTTGCAGCGGAAGATACTTATCCCTGCATATTCACTTACACTCATGACGATCATTGGAATACTGGGGCTCATTGCCGCACTTACAGTCGGGCATGGGAATCCTTTTGTGGCAGCATACGGAGCGCGCATTCTTTTGATACACTTCCCCATGATGTTTGTCATAAGAAGCATCTTTACGCGTAAAGATGTAGTACATCTGGGAAAGATCACACTGATGATCGCCATACCTATGGCGGTACTCATCGCGGTACAGTTTTACAGTCCGCAGACGGCCTGGGTGAACAAAGGTGTGGGTGATGCCGAAGGCGGCGCCGGATTTAGTGGAGCCTTGGGTTTTTTCCGTCCGCCGGCAACATTTTCATTTACCAATGGAACCACCTTGTTCTTCAGCTTTGTGGCGCCTTTCGTGTTTTATTTCTGGCTGAGTAATGAAAAAGTCAGTCGCTGGATATTGATAGGCGCCACCGGTGCTGTATTGATGTCGATACCGCTTTCCATCAGCCGTGCCTTGCTTTTCCAGATCATCATCACACTGATGTTCTGCCTGTATGCAGGCTCCAGCAATCCTAAATATGCCGGCAGAATGTTTGGAGCGGTGCTTGGCCTGGTAGTGTTGATAGCTCTTCTCAGTCAGACAAGTATTGTGGGGGGAGCCATTGAAGCATTCACGGCGCGTTTCGAAAATGCCAATGAAAGTGAAGGAGGGATGGAAGGTGTATTCCTTGACCGTTATCTGGGAGGGATGCTGGGTGCTTTCTCCGCCACCTCGGATATGCCACTGTGGGGATATGGTATTGGTATGGGAACGAACGTAGGCGCTATGTTGCTGACAGGGGGCTTTACCTTCCTGATTGCCGAAGGTGAGTGGGGAAGGGCAGTAGGTGAACTGGGACCTATTTTAGGATTAGGGCTCGTGTTTATCCGCCTGGGGCTGGCGTTCAGCCTGGGATTTGAGGCGTTCAGAAAATTAAGCAAGGGAGACCTGCTGCCATGGATGATAGTGAGCAACGGATTTCTGCTGGTAGCTCAGGGAGGATGGGGACAACCTACTTCACTGGGATTTGCAACCCTGGTAGGCGGTCTTTTGATGGCATCATTGCGTGACGATGAAGAAGTGGAAGAACCGGAAACAGAAGAAGAACTGGGGGAGATGGCAGTTTAGCCTGTCCCGCATAACCATACATATACAACCATAACGAAACCGGAATTCCTGAATGAAACACCACGCCAACCCCGGGAGTAGCAGGATCGTCGTGCTGGATAGCCTGAGAGGGCTTGCCGCCATGATCGTTTGCCTGCATCATTTTTTGTTTATTAATAACAGTTATTTCCAGGTATATAGGGGACAATCCTGGTATGATACACTTTTCTATATCTCTGAGTTTAATAAAGAAGCAGTGCTGTTCTTCTTTGTTTTGTCCGGCTTCTCTATCGGATTAAGTCTTAAAAACAAAACACCTGACAGTCCTGAAACGATCAACGAATATATTTACCGCCGGTTTAAGAGAATATTGCCGGTGTATGTCATAGCCCTGCTTTTTACATTGTTCTCGGGTTTTATGATGCATCAGGCGCACCTGCCGAACTACAGTGCCTGGAATATGCTGGGGAATGTACTTTTCCTGCAAACGGCAGACATTATTGAGGGTTCATGGTTTATTCCCTATGGCTTTAACGGACCATTGTGGTCATTGTCGTTCGAGTTTTTCTTTTACTGCTTCTTCCCGTTGGTATACCTTATCAACAGGAAGTATTTAGGCAGGATCAATATACTGGTGAAATATGCTGTACTGCTGGCGTTGTCTGTTGCTGCATTTGCTGTGAACAAGATCTTCTTTGTGCCATATTTTGCTTTCTTCAGTTCATTCATTATCTGGTTTTCCGGTTACCTGGCCTCCAGAACATACCTGAAGGGAGAGACTTATCACTTATTGTTTACAGGTGCCTTTGTGTTTGGTATCCTGTACCTGGCAGCAGGCAGGCATTTTCTCTCCTCCAATACGCTGGTCTTCATTTGTAAAGGACTGTTGATGGCCGCGGTATTTTACCTGATCACCTTCTTTAGTAAATCGGCAACAGCACAGACCATTTTTAAATGGCCTGTATGGGTCCTGAATAAAATCTTCAACTATGTAGGTAAAGGCAGTTATGCTACCTATGCGTTACATTACCCGCTGATGCTGATGTTGCGGTATTTTCATGTGAATATAATGGTGCAGGTAGTGGTGATCCTTCTTTTCATCATATTGTGTACAACAATAGAAGAGAAAACGATCAGATGGAAACTTAATATGCTGCGGTTGAACTATACAGCATTTTTCTTCAGAAGGTTTAATCTGGCCAGCTAAAAGGCCGCTATGCTACTTGCACCATGAGTAATACTATGAATACCTCCTCCAGGATCGGATGGATAGATACCTTAAAAGGCATCGGTATTTTAACCGTAGTGGCAGGGCATATATTCCCTGACAGCATCGCCAGGTACCTGTTCCTTTTTCATATGCCATTATTCTTTTTTATAGGTGGATTTTTATTTAAACCTTCTGCCGACTGGAAAGAATATCTCACAAAAAAATCATTCCACTTACTGGTGCCTTATGTGGCATTCCTTTGCCTGATATATGTGCCGTACGAAATAAAGGAGATACTGACAGGTAAGGAAACAATTGCCAAAGGTCTTGTAAGGCCTGTTCTGGGAGGCCGCTTCCTGATAGGATGGACGGCAGTGTTCTGGTATGTGACCTGTTTCTTCCTGGTACAGCAGCTGATGAATTTCCTGATGAACAAAGTGAGTAAAAAGATCATTGGTTTGTTGATGTTTGCAAGCCTTGTGATCAGTTATGCGATCAATAACTTCATACCTCATTTTCCGGGATTACCATGGAATGCAGACGTTGTATTCGCGGCGTTGCCCATTTTCTACATGGGTTATCTGTATAAAGGTATGCAGGGCGATCCGGGAAAATATAAGTGGGTATTCTTTGTACTGCTGGCGGGTGTGATTGTGTTCACCTACTACTATCCCGCCAATAGGTACGATATGAAAACAGGTAATTACGGTATTCCTTTCGTTACATTGTTCTCCAGCCTGGTGGTGGTATTGTGCCTGATAGAAATAGTGAAGATCATAGCTGTGAATCCTGTTGTCAGCAAACCATTCAGCGAGTTGGGCACAGCGTCTATGGTGATTATGTACCTGCATCAGCCGGTACAGTTCATTGCACTGGAACAATTTTCCATTGTGAGTCCTCTGGCACGATTCTTTATAGCATTGGCGGTGTCAATGGGAGGTTACTATCTCCTGAACAGTTTTACCATAGGGCGCGCGCTTTTTATGGGCTCTCTGCCTGACTTTAAAAAGGTTTTCGGGCGGGAGAAATTAGCAACGGTATAGCAGATAAATATTCAGACGATATATATGCGAATTGTTTTAGTAGGAAATTACCCGAAGGACAGGCAGGAAAGTATGGAACGTTTCGCCCGTATGGTGGAAAGTGGTTTAAATGACGCCGGACATACAACTGAGATCTGGCGGCCAACAGTTTTCTTCGGATCTTTTTTTAAAGCTACCTCCGGTGGAATTGGTAAGTGGTTCGGGTATGTGGACAAGTGGATATTATTTCCTTTAGTACTTCGTTTTAAAAATGCTTTCAAGCCCAAAGATACACAGTATCATATCTGTGATCATTCCAATGCTTTTTATCTCAGACATCTGCCGAAGCAGCGTACGATCATCACCTGCCATGATGTATTAGCCATCAGGGGAGCACGTGGACATGCAGATGCTTATTGCCCTGCTTCTCCTTTTGGTAAGGTGATGCAGGAGTGGATCCTCTCTAACCTGATCAGTGCAAAGAAGATCGCCTGTGTATCTCACCTCACACTGAACCAGCTGAAAGAGCTGGCTGCAGGAAAGGGCAAGGATGATTCCAACTGGGAGGTAATTCATAATGCGTTCAATGGGGACTTCTCTCCTGTAGCAAAAGCAGAAAGTGAAGCGTTGCTGAAAAATGCCGGACTGAGTGCAGATGAACCTTTTATACTGCACATTGGTTCGAAGCTGCAGCGCAAGAACAGGAAGATGCTGCTGGACATGGTACATATACTGGGCGATAAATATAAAGGCAAGATCTGCTATGCCGGTAATGAAATAGAAGAATCATTACATGCACATGCGGTAAAACTGGGGCTGCAGGACAGACTGGTGTCAGTGAAGAAGCCACCGCATGCTACATTAAAGGCGCTGTATAGTTCCTGCTATGCATTCATTTTCCCTTCTTTCTCTGAGGGTTTTGGATGGCCGGTGATAGAAGCGCAGGCCTGCGGAGCAGCTGTTGTAGCCAGCAGTATTGAGCCTATGCCGGAAGTAAGCGGAGGAGTAGCATTGCATGCAGATCCTCATCAGCCACAGGCATTCGCAACCGAATTCCTCAAATTATCTGATAAAGCAACCAAAGACGCTATAATTAACCAGGGTTTTGTCAATGTAAAACGTTTCTCTCCTGATATCATGATTAAGGCGTATTTATCCATGTATTCAAAGAACTAATATATCAGCAGATGATCCTAAAACTGATTACAGTGTGTTTACCATGGCGGCTAAAACGCCTGGCATTACAAAGCTGGTTTAAATATAAAATTCATCCCACCGCACGCATAGGACTGGCATGGGTATTTCCCGGGAAGCTGATCATGGAAAAGAACAGCCGCATTGATCATCTTACTGTAGCTGTGAACCTTGATCTTATGCAGATGAGTGAACATGCTAAAATAGGCAGAGGTAACTGGGTGACAGGATTTGCTACCAACACTAATTCCAAACACTTCCGCCATCAGCCGGAGCGCAAGGCGGAACTGATAATGGGAGAGTGGGCGGCTATCACCAAGAATCATCATATAGACTGTACCAATTCTATCACGATAGGAAAGTTCACGACCATCGCCGGTTACCAGTCACAATTACTTACACACTCGATTAATGTATACGAGAACCGTCAGGATAGCGCGCCTATAGTGATCGGTGAATACACCTTTGTAGGAACGAATGTATCGATTCTTGGTGGGGCGGTGCTACCCAGTTATTCTGTGCTGGGTGCAAAGTCTTTACTGAATAAGGCATTTAATGAGGAATGGAAACTATATGCGGGCGTTCCTGCAAAAGCAGTAAGTGATATTGATAAGGACGCGAAATACTTTAGCAGAGTAGATGGATTCGTCTATTAGGAAGTACTGTAACATTAACCGACAAGTTGTTAAAAAAGAGCGTAAAAGATGAACATTCTTCATGTAATCCCTTCTTATAAACCTGCCTACGTATACGGTGGCCCTATCTATTCGAGTTCAGCCTTGTGCGAGCAGCTGGTGGCAGAGGGACACAAGGTGACTGTAGTAACTACAACCGCCAACGGAAAAGAGGAACTGAATGTACAGAATGGAGTAGTACAACAGGTGGATGGAGTGGATACGATCTACTTTAAACGTTTAACAAAAGACCATACACATTTCTCACCAGGACTGATCAGTTATCTGTACCGGAACATCAAAAAATATGATGCCGTACATATCCATTCCTGGTGGAACCTGGTGAGCATCTTCACGTTGCTCGTTTGTTATGTGAGAAGAGTGCGCCCCGTTGTTTCTCCGAGGGGCATGCTGAGTGATTATATTCTCGAGACTAACCACAACTTCCAGAAGAAGATCATTCAGAAAGTTGTAGGTGATCCTCTCTTATCAAAGGTGAAGTTTCACGCTACTTCGCTCGCGGAAGTACACGAGATAAAAAAGATGTATCCGGCATCTCAGGTAGCAGAGATCTTCAACTTTGTTACTGTTCCTGATGGTCCTGTTTCGCCCAAGGCTGTACAGCAGAAGATCAGGTTTGTTTTCCTGAGCAGGATAGATCCGAAGAAAGGACTGGAATTGTTGTTCAAGGGACTCAGCATGGTTACGTTCCCTTATGAATTGACCATTGCGGGGCCTTATAGAGAAGATTACCTGGAGCAGTTGAAAGCGCTGACACGTGAGTATGGCATCGAACAGCATATTACCTGGGTAGGGCCTGTATATGGAGATGCCAAGTTCAAATTGCTGCGTGATCATGATGTGATGGTGCTGACCTCTTACAATGAGAATTTTGCCAACATCGTAATAGAATCTCTGGCTATGGGTACGCCTGTACTGATCAGTAATATGGTGGGATTAAGCACTTACATCAGCGATAATCAGCTGGGCTGGATCTCGGGTATTGATCCTGAAAATATAAAGGTAATACTGGAACAGGTGTATGCGGAAAGAGACAGACTGCCTGCCATGTCTGCAGCTGCGCCGGCGTTGATGCAGCGCGACTTCGACAGAAGCCGGCTGGTGAACAAGTATATTGAATTGTATAAGTCAAAATAAATCAGGGTGTCTAATTCATTAACAGTTATCATCCTCACTTATAACGAGGAAAAACATATTACCCGTTGTATTCAGAACCTGAAGCGCGTATCAGACAATATCATCATCATTGATAGTATGTCTACTGACCGCACCGTTGAAATTGCGACTGCACTGGGCGCTAAAGTTGTTCAGAGACCATGGCCGGGCAACCACTCTGACCAGTTCAACTGGGCGCTGGACAATTGCAACATCACTACAACATGGACGATGCGTATGGATTGTGATGAATACCTGCTGGATGAACTGATAGATGAGATCAATACCAAACTGCCGCAGGCAAAGCCGGAGACAGGCGGTTTTATCATCAAACGCCGTGTAATATTCATGGACAAATGGATGAAACGTGGTGGCTTCTATCCGCACCGGTTGCTGCGCATCTGGCGAACAGGTACAGGTCGTCTTGAGGAGCGGGCTATGGATGAACATGTTGTACTGGAAAAAGGAGAAACGGAAGCCTTCCAGTTTGATATGGTGGATCATAACCTGAATGACCTCACCTGGTGGACGCATAAACAGAATAACTATGCTTCGCGTGAAGTGAAGGACCTGCTGGATATAGAGAGAGGAACAACATCTGAGAATAATGTGGACGTATCGCTGAGTGGGGAGCAGTCTTCCCGTAAGAGATGGATCAAGGAGAAGATATATAGCAGGATACCGTTGTTTGTACGTCCTTTCATTTATTTTATTTACCGCTATTTTATACGCTTAGGTTTTCTGGATGGAGGCGCAGGGCTGGTATGGCATTTCCTGCAGGGATTCTGGTACCGCTTCCTCGTCGATGCCAAGATGTATGAATTAAAACGCAATAACAGGTTAAGACAAGGATGATATTAAGAGTAAAGAGGCGAGTGGTTGTGGTGACGATGATCATCTATATAGCAGCATTGTTGTATATCGTTTTCCTGGAGCCAACAAGGAGTGCCGGCGAACACTATGCTCCGCCGAGATGGATGCCACTGAAGAGTACTTACGATTTCATTGTTGAAGCCGGTCATTCTATCAGACACTGGCTTTTCTTTCTGCTGAATTTACTGGGCAATATCATATTGTTCATGCCATTTGGCTTCCTTGGAGATGCATTGTCAGGAACACCTGCCAATAAATTTAGAGTAGTAATAACTGCATTCTTTTTCAGTCTGTGTATTGAGGTGTTGCAGCTGACCTTTATGATCGGTGTTTTCGATGCTGATGATATTGTGCTGAACACGCTGGGGGCTTACCTGGGACTTTACACCTATCGTTTGCTGGTAAAGAAAGATGTAGTACTTGTTTATAATAATTCCTGATAGCAATGGATAACTTTTATCTGTCACAGGTCCGCTTAAAAGACTTTAATGCCTCTGAAGGCCTGGACCGCGGCGCTGGTAAATTAAAAGAAACCTGCTGGTACATGGTCAAGATGCTGTTCTTCCTGACAGCTTTTCCTGTGCCCTCCGGTATTAAGGCGAGATTACTGCGCCTCTTCGGAGCCAAAGTAGGGAGTGGTGTAGTGATCAAACCCAGAGTGAATATCCATTTCCCATGGAAACTGGAGATCGGCAATGATGTATGGTTGGGCGAAGAAGCTTACCTGCTCAATTTTGAGCCACTGGTGATAGGCAATAACGTGTGTGTGTCGCAACGTGCGTTCCTCTGTGGAGGTAATCACAATTTCCGGCATCCTGCCATGCCTTACCGCAATGCACCTATTACACTGATGGATGGATGCTGGGTAGGCGCCTGTGTATTCATCGGGCCAGGTGTTACTGTAGGAACAGATACCGTGATCACTGCAGGTTCAGTAGTGACTGCCTCGGTATCACAGAATGGTATATTCAAAGGCAATCCTCTGGCTTTTGTGTCAGAGAGATGGAGATAATAAAAAAACAGAAATCTATATAGCGGTATGTCCAAGCGATTACTATTGATTGGAGGTAATTTCTCGCCGGAACCCACCGGAATAGGTAAGTACAATGGTGAAATGATCAAATGGCTGGCAGCCCAGGGCTACGATTGTACCGTCATCACCAGTTATCCTTATTATCCGGAGTGGAAGGTGCAGCCTCCATACGACAAGAACAAGAACTGGTATAAGAAAGAAGTGATTGAAGAAAGCAACGGACAGGGAGGAAAGATCACTGTATATCGTTGTCCGCAGTACGTACCCGCAAAACCATCGGGTAAGACGCGTATCATGCTGGACTTTTCCTTTGCAGTATCAGCCTTCTTTAAAATACTGCAATTACTGCCCCGTAAAAAGTTCGATGTGGTGATCACAGTAGTGCCACCTTTCCATCTGGGCTTACTGGCAGTACTGTACAAGAAATTTAAAGGTGCGAAGTTCCTCTATCACATACAGGATATGCAGATAGAAGCAGCGCGTGATCTGAACATGATCAAGTCGCCTAAACTCATCAAAGCATTGTTCGGGCTGGAGCGCTATATCTTCAAACATGCAGATATGGTGAGCAGCATATCTGATGGTATGATGCGCAAGATCGGGGAGAAGGCCGGCAAGGATATTTTCTTCTTTCCTAACTGGGTGGACGTTACATTGTTCCATCCCATTGAGAACCGTGCAGCACTGAAGACGGAGTATGGCTTTGATGTCAATGACAGGATCGTACTGTATTCAGGTGCAATAGGGGAGAAACAGGGACTGGAAGCTATCCTGAATACTGCTGAAACACTGAAGGATGATAAACAGCTGAAATTCCTGATCTGTGGTTCAGGTCCATACAAGGAGAAGCTGAAGGCGGAGGCAGAGTCAAGAGGACTTCACAATGTTATCTTCTTCCCGCTGCAACCGTTCGAGAAGTTCAATCATTTCCTCAATATGGCCGATGTACACCTGGTGATACAAAAGGGCAATGCAAGCGACCTGGTAATGCCATCCAAACTGACCACTATCCTGTCAGTAGGAGGATTGGCGCTGATCACTGCGAATAGCGGAACGAGCCTGCATGAACTGGTAAGCAAACATAATATGGGTATACTGGTAAAAGCGGAAGATCAGCAGGCGCTCACTGACGGTATTGTCAGGGCTATGCAGGACAATGCTTCAGAGATAGCAAGGAACGGGCGTGTGTATGCCGAAACACACCTGTCTGTAGGAAAAATAATGTCACGTTTTGAAGAAGCCGTAGTAGTTAGTTAACATCATTTGAACCTTACTTTATATGTTGGACCGTTATCTTAAAATATGCAGCATCCAGATCCTTGTGCTGGATTTTATATGCCTCAATGCCTTCTTCTTTTTTACGCTCTACTGGCTGCAGCAGTATGGCGTGCCGGTGAGTGTAAACAGAGATACTTTCCTGCTGGCCTCAAATATTGCATGGATCGTGGCCCTGTATACAACGGGTATTTATTTCATGAGCCAGCAGATGTCTGTAGAAAGAATTATCAAAAAGCTGTTGCAGAGCATCATGTTGTATCTGCTACTGCTGCTTGCTTTTGTATTCCTGAACAAGGAAGCTTTTAACAGGATCTTCATTGTTACCTATATGACATTGTTCATATTGGTTGTGCTGCTGGACAGGCTCTTCTTTTACATGCTTACCAACTATATCATTCATCGTAAGGAGATAGAGCGTAAAGTCGTAATTGTGGGCTATAATGAGCTTTCAAAACAACTGGTGGACAATTTTATCGGCCGCAAGAGTAACCTGCGTTTTGAAGGTTATTTTGAAGAATACAGCAATGTGCATGAGCTGTCTTTATATCCGGTGATAGGTACGCTGAAGGATTGTATACCTTATGCGCAGTCAAACAACATCCGGGAGATCTACTCTACATTATCGCCGGAGCAGTTCCCTTACCTGTATACGCTGGCACATGAAGCAGAACGTCATTTTATCCGTTTCCGCTTTGTACCGGACTTCAAGATGTTCGTGAACCGCCAGATATATATAGACTACCTGGACAATATACCTATCATATCACTGAGGGCAGAACCACTGGATGATATTGCCAACCGGTTGAGGAAGCGTATTTTTGATATTGTGTTCAGCGGTGCTGTGATGCTTTTCATTCTGAGCTGGCTCATACCTTTACTGGCATTGCTGGTGAAGCTGGAATCGAGAGGTCCTGTATTCTTTATACAACATCGTACCGGACGTAATAATGAAACTTTCCGTTGCCTGAAGTTCAGAAGTATGTATGTGAACAATGACGCAAACAGCAAACAGGCTACAAGGAATGACCGTCGTTTTACGAAGATCGGGCGTATATTGCGTAAGACAAATCTGGATGAGATGCCGCAGTTCTTCAATGTGTTCATGGGCGATATGTCTATCGTAGGTCCGCGTCCACATATGCTGAAACATACAGAAGAATATTCTGCTATCATTCAGAAATATATGATCCGTCACTTCCTGAAACCTGGTATCACAGGCTGGGCGCAGGTGAACGGGTATCGTGGAGAGATCACTGATGAACTGCATTTGCGTAAACGTATAGAACATGATATCTGGTACATGGAAAACTGGTCAGTGTATCTCGATCTGCGCATCATATTTTTAACTGTATTCAATACTATAAAAGGCGATAAGAACGCATTTTAACATTTCCTATAGCATATTTTACTCGTATTAGTAAGAATGTTAATGGAAAAGAAATCGCCTTAAGTGTTATTTTTACACTCCGGTAGTCAGGGTACGCCGGGGTCAACTTCAGGGATGCCTGTAAACAGCGTTACATGAAAAGTTCTGTGTCAGCACAAAATTTCCTTGATGACAGCCGGCTAATAGAAGACATCTTTCACGAATTGAAATCTATTGTAGCAAGCATTCTTTCAAGTGTTGAACTCATAGTACTGTACGACGGGAAAGCGATGGGAAACAAGATCACCCGTCAGGCAGAATCGATTAAATCGCAGGTGATAGAGCTTGATTTTCAGCTGCAGAATATACGGATCATACAGCATATGCTGGACAAGACCTTCCAGCTGAAGCGAAAGATGACCAACTTACTTTTCTTTTTGGGACAACTGGTACGTGAAGAGCCATACAACAATCTACTGTCTCCCGCCGTTGAATTACAGCAAAGTAAAATACCTGTGGAGGCTAATATTGACGAATCCGTGATGCGGCAGTTGATCCTGAACCTTTTTTTCTGGATGAATCGGCACTCAACCACCCATCAGACACCGAAGATGGTATTTAGTTTTGAGCCCGGATACCTTGAAATAAAGGGAACCTTTTATGCGAATTATATCTTTTCGTCTCCTTTCAAGTCATCGGAAAAAGGAGATAACGAAATATTTCACCAGCCGATATGTCATATGATGTCGTATTTCGCCGCCTTACACGACGGCACTTTTGAAATACTGGCAGAACCGGAGAAGAATGTGGTAGCGCTGGTGAGAATACCCTGTAAGGCGTAAGTCTTACAGCTTCAAACACGTCTCTTAGAAACAATAAGATAAGGTTAAAACAAAAGGGGATATTTCCATATCCCCTATTCTTTTTTATAACCTGTATGTAAATCTCGTTTATTTCTTCAATTGCAGTACGGCGTTTGACCATGTCCTCACCTGTTCCAGCAGGGTAGGGTTTTCAGCCAGTTTTTGTCCGTAGGAAGGGATCATCTGTTTCAGTTTGGACTGCCATTCAGGTGTTGCCAGTTTTCTTGGGAAGCAGCGTTGCAGCAATTCCAGCATAATGGATACCGCAGTGGAAGCTCCCGGAGAAGCGCCCAGCAGGGCCGCGATAGAACCGTCTGCTGCACTTACTACCTCTGTACCAAATTCCAGGATACCGCCATGCTCAGGGTCTTTTTTGATCACCTGTACACGTTGTCCTGCTACTTCCAGTTCCCAGTCTTCTAATTTCGCTTCCGGCAGGAATTCCTGCAGGGCTTCCAGTCTTTCTTCCGGCGACTGACGTACCTGGTCGATCAGGTATTTGGTCAGCGGAAGATTGTCCAGGCCAGCGGCCAGCATAGGACGGATGTTATTGAATTTTATAGACCTTGGCAGATCAAGCCAGGAGCCATTTTTCAGGAACTTGGTGGAGAAGCCGGCATAAGGTCCGAACAGCAGTGCCTTTTTACCATCTATCATACGCGTATCCAGGTGAGGCACAGACATTGGAGGTGCACCTACTGATGCCTTACCATATACTTTTGCAGCATGTCTTTCAACTACCGCCGGATTTTTGCAGACCAGCCACTGACCGCTTACAGGGAAGCCGCCGAAGCCTTTACCTTCAGGAATGTCTGATTTTACCAGCAGGGGCAGTGAACCACCACCGGCGCCTATGAATACAAATCTTGTATGCAGCTTTCTCTTCTTACCTGTCTCCAGATTCTTCACTTTCAGATACCACCTGCCATCTTCTTCCCTGTCGAGGTCGCGTACTTCATGTTTCAGGTTTACAGTTACGCCAGGCTGTTGCTGAAGGTAGCTGATGAGTGCGCGGGTGAGGGCTCCGAAGTTAATATCGGTACCGGCTTCCATACGCGTAGCCGCCACCTTTTCAGAAGCATCTCTTCCTTCCATCACCAATGGGATCCATTGTTTCAGGACGGCAGGATCTTCTGAGTACTCCATACCCTTGAATAAATTATTGGCTTCCAGCAGTTGCTGGCGTTTTTTCAGATATTGAACGTTGTTCTCACCCCATACAAAGCTCATGTGAGGAACGCTTTGTATAAATGTCTCCGGGGATTTAATACATCCTTCCTGTACGAGGAAAGACCAGAATTCCTTGGATACCTCAAAGGATTCGGCAATCTTGATCGCTTTACCGATCTCGATACTACCATTCTTCTCGGGAGTATAGTTGAGTTCGCAGAAAGCAGAGTGTCCTGTGCCTGCGTTATTCCATGCATCCGAACTTTCTCCTGCAATGATATCCAGTCTTTCGAATATCTCAATGGTCAGTTCTGGTTGTAATTCTTTCAACAGTACGCCTAGCGTTGCACTCATTATGCCCGCACCGATTAAGACGATGTCAGGCGCCGATTTAGGAGACATATTAATTTATTTACGCGATTTGCGCTGCAAAAATAATACGAAAAAAGATAGTTCTATAACGTTTTAGTGTATGTATTATGGCTTTTTATGATAAAATAAAAGCAATTTTCACTGTAAGTACCTGCTGTAGTGCATATGCGAAAAATGCAAATGTATTGTTAATCCTGTGCTCCGGCCAGCCATCCGAGAGATGTTGCCGTAACAGGCGTGAACTCAGAAAGGGGCGCTTCGCAGAGTGAGCAGCAATATTGCTCCGGCAGCTCATGAAAGGCCGTGCCGGGTGCCACGTTCTGGCCGGGGTCGCCAATGGTTTCATCATATACTGTCAGGCAGCGGGTACATTGATGCACCTCTTTTTCAGGTTGGGTGGTACTGATAACTGTCTGCTGACCAGCTACATAATTCAGCAGGGGATCAGTAAGCGCACTGTTCTCGTAAAATTCCCTGCATAGGGAGGTGATATAAGGCCCGAGGTGTTCTTTGGCTACTGCCGTCCGGTAGGGTAGCAACGTGCCTGAATTCGGGTTAAAATCCTGCGTATAAAGAATATCAAAGCGCTGGTCACCTTTCAGGCGGCTCTTGGTTTTGCTTTCCCGTTTACTGATCACAACGGAACCAAAGCAGTTGTTCCCCGGATTGATGCGGATGCTGAAACACAATCCGTAGGTTCTGACATCGGCATTATCAAAATGGCGGATGATATGCCTTTTGATGATAAGAGCATCTTCACTGTTATCTTCCACATGCCAGTTCAGCTCATTCGCCGCGTGCCTTACATTGATCCCGTATTTACCGAGGATATAGTCCCATAACCTTCTGTGCTCGGGCGCTATATTCCTGACGATGAGCGACTTCCATGAGGTAGCATACAATTGCCCGGTCCGGGTTTCCAGGCATATATTACAGAGGTTCTGCAGGAAGGCCACAGGAAATTCCTCATCCCGGCGGTAGATGCCCAGCCAGTAATGATTCTCATGCCGGTTGAAGCCTTCATAGTAAGGCAGGTGGAAAGGAGGGAGCTCCAGCTCGGCCGTTACGGGACGGCAGGTGTATTCAAGCTTGTTCTTAACAAGCGCATATAACTCGTCATTACTGATAGAAGGGCGCTCATACACAATAGACTCGATACATTGACTCAATTGGGCGATACTGTTTGTATAGACCAGGTCAGGCCATGCAAAAAGGCGGCTGCTTTTAGGGAAGCGGATGAACAGGTGCCAGTAATGCGCAGCTCCTGCGGCAATCCAGTTAATATGTCCTGAGAAGAAAGGTGTGAACGTCTGTTTGCTGTCGCAGATATTCACCTTCAGCGCAGGCGTATAATCGAATAACGCAAATACATCCTTATAGATACCTTCACTTAACCAGCTGTCACTAATGAAAATGCCAGCTGCCGGATAGGAGCTGGTGATATTGGGTGCAGTGCCGTAAGTATGGTACACGATCTGCTGGCTGGCGCAATCTGCTTCAAATTGTTCCCAGTATTTGCCGGGTACCTCTATCAGCAGCTGTTGCCGCAAACCGAATTTTACCTGCGTTACCCTGGCTGCTGCGGCTATATCCAGAATAGTCAGCAGTTGTCCGGGAGAAACGATCCCTCCTGTAAAATTAATGCTGACTGTCTGCGAATGTCTGATCATGATTAAACTGCTTGCATGATAAATACTGCCTCTTCTTTCTTACCGGAAGGCAGTTCCTTCTCCAATATGGCTTTTATCTCCGGACGGCAACTGCCGCATCCCATTCCTGCACCTGAAGCCTGGCATACACTCTCCAGCGTGTTGCAACCTTCTTTTATTTTCTCACAGATATTGCCTTCTCCCACACCTCCACAGCTACATACAAGTTTACCGATCACCGGGGTCGCTTTCTTGCCTGAGCGCAATAGTTCCAGTCTTTTTTCGGACAACTCTATTTTATTGGAGATCAGGTCTCTGAACTCCAGGAATTCCGATTTGTCACCGATCAGGATAGCGCCTATCAGCCGGTCGTTATGTATAACACATTTCTTGTAGTACCGCTTTGACTTATCAATGAACACCACTTCTTCGTATGCAGGATCATCTGGTGTTTCTATCATACCGAGTGAGCACAGATCAGTACCATGCATCTTCAGGATATTCATGAACAATGATCCTTCATAATAACCTGTCAGATCGCCTGACAGATAGCGGGCTACTACAGCTGCCTGTTGCTCTGCTGCCGCCGTAATACCATACAGCGTTCCGTTGAACTCAGCAATCTCTCCGATAGCAAAGATGTCCGGGTCACTGGTCTGCAGGTATTCATTTACTACCACGCCTCTCTTGCAAAGCAGATGAGTGGCACGTGCCAGTTCAATATTAGGCACGGTCCCTATCGACATCACGACAGCCTGACAAGGCACGTGCCTGCCGCTTTTCAGCCGTATGCCATCAAGTTTATTGAGGCCGGTAAAACGCT
The DNA here is from genome assembly GCF_021646545.1 of Chitinophaga filiformis. Taxonomy (GTDB): domain Bacteria; phylum Bacteroidota; class Bacteroidia; order Chitinophagales; family Chitinophagaceae; genus Chitinophaga; species Chitinophaga filiformis_A. The sequence goes on from NZ_JAKIRP010000002.1 coordinate 382,790, forward strand.
CTATCTCATCGTTGTACAGGATCTCTATTCCACGGTCTGTCAGCTCTTCAAATAACAGCTGGCTGCCGAGGGCATCCAGCTGTCGGTCCATCAGTTTAGACGTGCGTTGTACAACGGCCACGTCTATATCCATTTCTCTTAGTGAAGCAGCTAATTCAATACCCAGCAGTCCGCCACCAACTATCATCACTTTTCCTGCTGCAGGGTCAATATGCCTGACGAATGCATCTGCATCACGCCGGTTACGCATGGTAAAGATGCCCTCGAGCGGAGGAGTATCTCTGAGGGTGGCCGCACGGCTACCCATGGCCATGATCAATATATCATACGCATGTATGTTGCCATTGCTGTCTGTTACCGTTTTCTGCTCACGATCTATTTCATGAACACTAACACCTCTGTGCAGGGTAATATCCAGCATGTTTTCTTCTTCGTCTGTCATCTTTACCAGCTGGGCCCATTGCTGGGTGCCACTGATGTAATCGGGTAACATCACCCGGTTATAGAAAGGCTGGTCCTCTTTACTGAATACCGTGATGGTATCGGTAGTGTTTATTGCGCGATAAGCCTTTACAAATCCACAGGCGCCTGCACCAGCACCGATGATAACGATCTTCTGTGCCTCCTTCTGATAAAGTTTTACCTGCACGGCAGTATACTTCAGATCCGGTTGTTTCGAGATCTTATCTACCAGCCGGTTGGTAAGATTGTTAGCCCTGTTCAGATCGTTGTCAAGTATCTTGCCCCAGTGCATGGGCAGGAAAACCACTCCTTTTTTAATGGATTTGCTTAACTGTGCTTTTACGCGCACAACGCCATTCTCACTGAATATCTCCACGATATCTCCTTCTCTGATATCTCTGTCCATCGCATCTTCCGGATGGATCTCCAGCAGCGGCGCCGGAATATGTTGTTTCAGTTTGCTGACCTTACCCGTCTTGCTCATGGTATGCCACTGATCGCGGATACGGCCTGTAGTAAGGATGAGCGGCCATTGCGGATCAGGTGGTGCTGAACGGTTATCATCAGGAACAGCATGAATGATCGCTTTGGTGGACGCGGTATAAAATTTATGATCAGTAAACAGTCTTGGTGTACCCTGATCTGCACCTCCGGCGGGATAAGGCCATTGCAAAGATCTTTTTTCTTTCAGCAGCTCATAGCTAACGCCACTTACGTCAATATTGGTCCCGGTGGTCAGGCGGCAATGTTCCGCATATATTGCAGCCGGATTTTCATAGTCAAACCCCTGATATCCCATTTTCCGGGCAAAGCGGCAGATGATCTCTGCATCCGGCAATGCTTCGCCAGGGGCGTCATTTATCTTTTGCAGATAAGTGATACGCCTTTCTGCATTGGTCATAGTGCCTTCCTTTTCTGTCCATGCGGCAGCAGGAAGCACCACGTCTGCATAACGTAATGTTTCCGGTTTGGAAGATATTTCCTGTACAACAACAAACTTTGCCTTCTGTAAAGCCGCTTCCGCCATACGTGCGTCGGGGAGGCTTACCAGCGGGTTGGTACACATGATCCAGATCGCTTTCAGCCGGCCATCATTCAATGCTTCAAACATTTCCGTAGCGGTCAGACCGGGCTTGTCAGAGATAGTAGTACCTCCCCAGAACTCCTGTACTTCTTTCCGGTGTGCAGGATTATCCAGCACACGGTGTGCCGGCAGCATATTGGAAAGACCACCTACTTCCCGTCCGCCCATAGCATTAGGCTGACCGGTCAGCGAGAATGGTCCGCAGCCGGGTTTTCCGATCTTACCGGTGATGAGGTTGAGATTAATAAGGCTCAGGTTTTTGTTAACGCCCACAGCACTCTGGTTCAATCCCATTGTCCACATGGTCATAAAACCTTTGGCCTGGCCGATCGTGGCGGCCGCCTCATAGATCAGGTCTTCCGAAATACCGCATACTGCTGCCGCGCTGCTAATGCTGCGCTGCATGACAGTATCCCGGTATTTCGCAAAACCTTCTGTGTGTTGCTGAATAAAATTGTGATCGGTATGACCGGCTTCTATCAGCAGCCTGCCAATAGCGTGATGCAGTACGATATCTGTACCGGGCATCAGTTGCAGATGAATATCTGCTATTGCGCAGGTCTGCGTCACACGCGGATCGCTCACAATGATCTTCAGCGCTGGGTTTTTCGCCTTTGCAGCCTCTATCCTGCGCCACAGTATCGGATGACACCAGGCGGGATTGGCGCCGGCTACGAATATGCAATCTGTCTGTTCTATATCATCGTAATTTCCAGGCACACTGTCTTCACCCAGTGACAGTTTATAGGCAGCCACTGCGCTGCTCATACACAGACGTGAGTTTGTGTCTATGTTGTTACTGCCAATGAATCCTTTGATCAGTTTATTCACCACATAATATTCTTCCGTCAGGCATTGGCCGGAAGCATAGAAAGCGACAGATTCAGGACCATACTGTGCTATCATCTGGCTGAACACTGCAGCGGTACGCTCCAGCGCCTGATCCCAGGAAACGCGCTGCCGTGGCATATGCCGGTGGTAGCGCATTTCCGGGTAATAAAGCCTGTCTGATGTGTCCATCACGGTGTAATGGAGGTTCATGCCTTTCGAGCAAAGCATGCCCCTGTTCACCGGATGGTCTTTGTCTCCCTCCACGCTAAGTTTGCCCTGCCTGTCCCTGTGTACAATAATACCGCAACCTACACCGCAATAACAGCAGGTGCTACGGTAACTGCCCGCAGGGAGTTTATTATGTTGATGATTGCCTGTCATGTTATTCAGCAAATGCTACATTTCCGGCGGTAGATGCGGCCGTTTCTGCAGCAGGTTTCTTAATGAACTTTGTGATCATTACTATAAATGATACAGCTATCACGATATAACCGATATAAGTAAATGCTTCTACATAAGTGATGCTTTCGGACTTGAAAAGGAAGCCAAACAACATACCACCGAGGTTACCACCAGCACCTACGATACCACTTACCAGCCCTACATTTTTTTCATTGATAAAAGGCACAATACCATAGGTGGCGCCATTGGCCATTTTCAGGAACAGTGCGAAACTGAGCATGGATATGATGGCCAGCGCCAGGGAGCCTGCCTGTGCAAACAGCAGCAGCCCGATACCTTCCAGCAGCAATACAATTGCCAGCAGGATACCTTTTCCTTTCATACCTGTCTTAGCGCCTACTTTATCTGATACGATACCTCCCAGGGCTCTTGCAAAAATGTTCATGGCACCAAAGATACCCGCCCAGAAACCAGCGCTGCTCTGTGACAGATGGAAGGTATCCACGAAGTGTAAAGAGGCAACGTTGTCAAATGTGATCTCCATACCGAAGCACATACCGTAAGCCAATGTCAGGGCCCAAATGCGCCAGTCGCCCAGTATGGTCCAGTCGGTCTTGGCTTTAACGTTATTGCTACGGTCAATCTCATCGAAATTACCTGCAGGCGTGTCCTTGGTAAAACGATGGTACATCCATGCTACTATCAGCATCATAACACCCGGTACGATCATCGCAAAACGCCATGCTTCCTGTTTGGTATATCCGAATCCGACAATGGCAGCAAAGATGAGCGGCATCACCATATTGGTCACACCTCCGCCGAGGTTACCCCATCCGCCGGTAACGGCATTGGCAGTACCTTTTATATTCGCTGCAAACATCATGGATGTATGGAACTGTGTTATTACAAAAGAAGCGCCTATCACGCCGATGGCAAGGCGAAACAACAGGAACGTTGTATAATCATGCGCCAGTCCTACCAGAAACACCGGCAGGGAACCTGCTATCAACAGCCGTATAGCAGTCTTACGTGGCCCCCAGGTATCGCACAATTTGCCGATGATCAGTCGTGCGATAATAGTGCTGGATACAGAAGCAATGATGATGTTACCTACCTGCGATTTTGTTAGTCCAAGGTCTTCCCTGATGGTAGGCATTAGCGGCGCCAGACCGAACCAGCCGAAGAAACAGACGAAGAACATCAGCCAGGTGGTGTGAAATGTACGCATCTGCACCGAGCTCAGTGAAAAGAGAGGAAGTTTATTTAGCGGTTGTTGAGTATTCATGTTGAAAAAAATATCCTGATTAAACAATGTTGTTTACTTATTGAAGATCATCTCCGGTCTGATGTTAACTGATACATACGCCCAGTTGCTGTTACTTTGTGCATTGGAGACGTTCTTCACTGCGGGAGAAGTCAGCGAAGCTGTATTCCAGAAGTGACTATATCCTGCTTCAAAAGATATCACCTTCGTGAGGGAATACGTGGCTACCAGATCAGCTTCCGTGCCGAACCTCCGGCTAAGTGAAGCGCCATTTGCCACCACATCACTTGCACTGTAGAATTCATGCACATCTCCGGTCAGCAAGAACTTTGGTCCCGCCTTATATTTTGTTTTCAGGTAGTAATCCTGCAGGCCCCGGTTACCGAATCCGCTGGCTACATAAAAGTAGTCCATATATCCCCAGAATTTATGCGGTGTACCATACAGCGGATCGAATGCATGGCTCTTGCCTGCTGCGTTGACGCCACCGGTGGTATAATCCGCACCCAGACCGGCGCTGAAAGATTTGCACAGCTGGTATTGAAAAGCTGCAGATAATAATCCGGCGCTGAGCTGCTGAGCATTGGCGTTCTTTCCGAACTGGTAATATCCTGCGGCAGTAAGCGTCAGCTTGTTGAACGTATTAATAAAGTATAACCCGGTTGTCATGCGTGTGTGTACGCCTTTATCCCAGATCTTAACGCCTGTGCTGTCTGCATGGAATTTGGAGAACTGATCAGCGAGGAATAAAAACGAGATATTTCCTGCAGATAGTTTTCTTGCGCCATACAGGTACTCCAGGCTTTTATACATGGTGCCACCATTTGTTGTAGCGGTATAATTTCCCGGGGGAGTGGGATTGTAAACTGTGCCGGCTGCATTTTCCTTATTCTGGTTGAAAGCAGCGCCCAGGTGTAAAGTATATGGTCCTGTTTCATACTTCAGCACCGCTGCATCGTGCCGGCGGCCTTGTTGCGCCCAGTCGAGGTTTCCCAGCAGGCGGCTGTCGTCATACATAATTTCTTGCCTGCCGATCTTGAGGCTCAGGTTCCTGTTTTTTACTGCTGTGTCCAGCAGCATAATTTCAGCCCAGGCTTCGTGTACCAGCAGTCCATTGTTCTCCTGTGTAGTGACCTTGTTAATGGTGGATGCGTCCTGTCCCCATATACGGACGTCCTGTACTGTCAATCCCAGCTTAAAACGGTAGCCACTGAAGCCTGCATACAGGCGGCTGCGCTGGGAGGTGAAAAAGGCGGGGGAGGAGCCTTGCGGCAGCGGTGTCCCCTGGCCGTCCTTTAGTTCGGTGCGCGTTCGGAGTTGAGCGCCCAGCGTCAATTGTGCATGCGCTGACGGACGGAAAAAAAACATACAGAGCAGGTAGAAGAAACCCGCTGAGAATAAATGTTTCATGCAGTTTGGTTGATAATGTGAGCAATAAGAGATATTCCCGCTCTCTGCTGATATTATGCTTCCTGCATGATCCCTATGTACACCTTATCGTTTTCAACCCTGACAGGGTAGGTGGTGAGGGAGCATTCTGTCTCGTCAGACAGGCAACGGCCGTCTTCGAGAGAGAATGTTTTCTTATGGAACGGACAAGCCACTTTTGGCTCTCCGTCGTGTGTGCCGGTCATGCCGCGGCTGAGTGCCATCTGCTGGCGATGAGGGCACATGTTTTGTGTTGCATACCATGCATCGCGTCTGGCAAAGCGGAACAATGCAATTTGTACATCATCATACTTTACGCATACTCCTCCGTTTGGCGGAACGTCTATCACGTTACAGGCAAAGAACCATTCTACGGTTGTGTTTGTGCTAATGGCGGTGGACATAAGTTATCTGTTTATTGATGAATGTCTTTTAATGAACTGAGCGATTATTTCCATTCTGCGGCTTTCTTCTGTTCCCGCATTGTGTCAAATTTTACAGTCGGATCTTTCGCGCCTGGCGCATTTACAAAGTGATTGAAGCGTTTGCGTAGTTCAGGATTTTCTACAACTTCCTTCCACTCGCATTTATATTTATCTACAAGCGCCTGCATTTCTCTGTCCAGTTCCTCCGCAATTCCCAGGCTGTCATTTACTACTACATTACGCAGGTAGGTGATACCACCATCCAGCTTATTCAACCATGTAGCGGTACGGGTCAGCGGATCGGCTGTCTTGATGTAGAACATCAGGAAACGGTCTATATAGCGGATACAGGTTTCGCTATCCAGGTCGGAAGCCAGCAGAATAGCGTGCTGTGGTTTAGAACCGCCATTACCGCCTACATACAGGTTCCAGCCTTTTTCTGTCGCAATGATGCCGAAGTCTTTGGATTGTGCCTCTGCACATTCACGGATACAGCCGGATACAGCAGACTTGATCTTGTGCGGAGCGCGCAGACCGCGGTAACGTTCTTCTATCTGTATAGCGAAGCTCACGCTGTCATGTAATCCGAAACGGCACCAGGTAGAACCTACACAGCTTTTAACAGTACGCAGGGCCTTACCGTAGGCATGGCCGCTTTCGAAGCCTGCGGCGATCAGTTCTTCCCAGATGTCCGGCAGGTCGCTCAGATGAGCGCCGAAAAGATCGATACGCTGTCCGCCGGTGATCTTGGTGTACAGATTATATTTCAGGGCCACCTGGGCGATGACCAGTAATTTTGCGGGAGTGATTTCCCCTCCGGGGATGCGTGGCACAACAGAATAAGTACCACCCTTCTGGATATTGGCCAGGAAACGGTCATTGGAATCCTGCACAACGTCATTTCCTTTATCCAGGATCATGTCGTTCCAGAGGCTTGCCATGATGGAGGCCACCACAGGTTTACATATTTCACAGCCATCGCCATGACCATAGTGGTCCAGGGCCTCATCAAAAGAGCGTACATCTTTGATGCGGATCAGGTCATACAGTTCCTGGCGGGAATATGCAAAGTGCTCGCAGATAACATTACGGATATATTTACCCTGCGCTTTCATAGTGCCGGTAATAAGGTCTTTTACCATTGGCGTACAGCCGCCACAGCAGGTGCCTGCCTTAGTACATTTCTTAACGGCGTCCAGTGTTTCATTGCCTGCTTCGACTGCAGCACATATACTGCCTTTGCTCACGCTTTCACAGCTGCAGATGATGGCGTCGTCTGGTAAACCCAGTACTCCCGGACCGGCCTCCTGGCTGCCACCACGGGCGCCCAGCAATACGTCTTCCGGGTTGGGAGGGAGGACCACTTTGTTTTTAGCCGTCTGTAATAACATATTATATGCATCTGCATCCCCGATCAGGATACCCCCCAGGAGGTATTTTCCGTCATTAGTAATGCTGATGCGTTTATAAACCCCTTTCATGGTGTCTTCAAACACGATGCTTCTGCTGGTTTCTGCCGGTACAAATGGATCGCCGAAGCTCGCCACGTCTACACCGATCAGTTTCAGCTTTGTGCTCATATCAAAACCGGTAAAGGTTTTCTGTTGTGCCTCGCCGGCAATATGAGTGGCTACTACTTCGGCCATTTCATATCCTGGCGCTACCAGTCCGTAGATCATGCCATGATAGAGAGCACATTCGCCGATGGCATATATCTCAGGATCAGTGGTTTGTAAGTATTCGTTCACGACAATACCACCCCGGTGACCGGTTTCCAGGCCACTCAGTTTAGCCAGTTCATCGCGCGGTTTGATACCAGCGGAAATCACCAGCATGTCGGCTTCCAGGATGCTTTCATCAGCGAACTGTAGGCCGGTGATGGTCTCGTCTCCCAGTACTTCACTGGTGTTCTTATTTGTATGTACCTGTAAACCAAGTTGTTTCAGTTGCTGCTCCAGGATGCGGGAACCGCTTTCGTCAATTTGCCGGGGCATGAGCCTTGGAGCAAATTCAATGACGTGGGTATCAGAAATGCCCAGATCCAGCATCGCCTTAGCCGCTTCCAGACCTAGCAGTCCTCCGCCGATCACCACCCCTCTTTTGGCTTTAGGGGCATAGTCGCGCATCAGTTCCAGGTCTTCTATGGTGCGGTAAATAAATACGCCTTTTTTGTCCACCCCTGGAATAGGAGGTACAAAAGCCGAAGAACCCGTAGCAATGACGAGGTAATCATAAGCTTCCGTGATACCTTTATATGAGTGAACTGTTTTAGTATTACGGTCGATCTGCTGAACAGGATCGCCCAGATGGAGGGTTATATGGTTAGCAGCATACCAGTCGGCGGGCGCCATCAGGAGGTCGTCTGCTGTTTTGCCGGCGAAAAATTCACTTAAATGCACACGGTCGTAGGCAGGGCGGGGCTCTTCCCCGAAAACTACGATCTCAGCAGCCCGGGTAGGCAATTTGGCGATTATTTTCTCGCAAAACTTGTAGCTAACCATGCCATTGCCTATAATTACAATTTTCATTGCCAAAGATTTGAGTTGATAAATTTGAAACGGCTTTTATATGTTCAAAACTTTAATATGATAACAATTTTCCTGATCGAGTCTTAAAATGTACCGTTTTTTATGATCTGCATCATGAAATTAGCAATAAGAGTTCTAATTTTATAGTGATTAGTGTGATTTTACTCATATAAATATTATTGTAATATATCTCGTATGGCATATTTATCTTTGGTGGGAGCAGGACCAGGGGATCCTGAGCTGATTACTTTGAAAGCTGTGAACGTCATCCGGCAGGCGGATGTCATATTATATGATGCACTGGTTAATGAGGCATTACTGAGCTATGCAAAACCCGCAGCCGTTGTCCGGTTTGTGGGTAAGCGCTACGGATGTCACTCCCTTTCGCAGCAGGAGATCAATCACCTGATCGTGTCGTACGCCCGGAGTCATGGGCATGTGGTCAGGTTAAAGGGAGGAGACCCTTTTGTGTTCGGAAGGGCTACAGAAGAGATAGCCGCTGCTAAAGGCGCGGGTATACCTGTACAGGTCGTTCCCGGTGTGTCGAGTGCACTGGCAGCCCCTGCAGGTCAGATGATACCGCTTACGTCAAGAGGCATCACAGAAAGCTTCTGGGTAACCACGGGTACTACCCTGACAGGAGAGATCTCCGGAGACATAGACCTTGCAGCACGTTCGACCGCCACTGTTATTATATTGATGGCGATGAGCAAGCTTGAGGCGATTATGGATATATTTACAGGGTACGGCAAGAGTAATCTGCCTGTAGCCATCATCCAGAACAGTTCTACTGATAAGGAAAAGGTGGTTACCGGCACAGTAAAAGATATTGTTTTTAAGGCACAACATGCCGGTATGTCCAATCCGGCGGTAATAGTGGTGGGAAAAGTGGTGGACCTGAAGGACATGGCTGGTACAGTGCAGCAATTAATAGACAGGCATGAAGAAAGATAAACATGGTTGCGATCTGCAATCCTGTATGTTATGTAAGTTGTGTATTCCGGCATGGAAACCCGCAATTGCGGCACACAGACAAAATTTCACGTTAAAAAAAGGTCAGATGCTCTTCCGGGAAGGAGAGCCGGTGAATGGAATCTATTTCGTGAATGCAGGTAAAGTAAAGGTACACAAGCATTGGGGAGAAGAAAAGGAACTGATCGTCCGTTTTGCGGAGGAAGGTGACATTGTCGGCCATAGGGGGGTAGGCAGTGAGATGGTCTATCCCGTATCGGCAACGGCATTGGAAACAGTGGACCTCTGTTTTATAGATCTTAGCTTCTTCCAGGCCACACTCAAGGTCAATCATGAATTCCTGCATGCGCTCATGATGTTCTATGCAAGCGAGTTGCAGGAATCAGAGAAGAATATGCGCAATCTTGTGCATATGCCCGTGAAAGGCCGTATTGCGCATGCCCTGCTCGCTCTCCTGAAAAAGTTCGGCACAAATGGGGATGGTAATATTAATATGACGCTGAGCCGGCAGGACCTCGCATCTTATACCGGCACCACTTACGAAACAGCTTTCCGTATCATGAGTGAACTGATACAGGACGACATTATCGCTATTTCCGGTAAAAGTATTGCTGTAAAAGATCCCGCCAGATTAGCACTCCTGGAAGCAGAAGCTGGTTAAAGCAGTTTATATTCTGATGCCAGCTTCACAACGGAAGTTGTGTTATTTACCCCGAATTTCTCCATCAGGTTCTTACGGTGGCTTTCTACCGTATGGGTACTGATGAACAACTGGTCAGCTATCTGCATCGTGGTCAATCCTTTGCCGATCAGCTGTAAGATCTCCTTTTCCCTGCGGGTAATGCGTGGTATGGCTTTCAGCAATTCCATATCTGCGTTCTTCAGTGCTTCCTTGGTGCTGCTGCACAGGTATTCCTCGCCATCCATGATGGCGTAAATAGCCCGGATGATCTCATTACCCAGTGCATTCTTCAGTACATAACCACTTGCTCCGTTCTGCAGCATGCTGTGGATGACAGGCTGCTCGTCATGTATGCTCAGGGCAATGATCTTTACATCCTCATACTTCTTTTTCACTTCTCCACAAAGGGTTACACCACTGATGTCGGGGAGGTTCACGTCCATCAGTATTACATCAGGTTGTCCTTTTTCCAGCGCCTGCAATACGCTCTTACCGTCTCCATAATCGCCGTTCAGTTCTATTCCTGCATCACTCCGCAGGATATTCTTCAGCCCTTCTACCATGATCGGGTGATCTTCCACCACTACTACTTTGATCATAACTTCTTTCAATTAAGTTTAACTAATGGATGTTGCGCATTCAATGGTAATAGCCGTACCAGTACCGGGTTCTGACTGGATATCTATCTTACCGCCCAGGAATTCCACACGGGCTTCTATATTTGCCAGTCCGGCTCCTTTGAGTTTATTACCTACGGTTGTATCAAATCCCTTTCCGTCATCTTCCACCGTGAGGAAGAGGGTATTGTCTGTTTGCTGCAATAACACAAGTATCTGCGATGCCTCTGCGTGTTTGATAGCATTGTTCACCAGCTCCTGCATGATCCTGTATAATACGACCTGCCGTGTATGTTCCATCGCTTCTGCCTGGAAATTGAACACCTGGCAAATAATATTATCAGTACCGGTCTTCTTTAATCCTCTGCAATATTCTACGGTAGCCTCTCCGAGACCATATTTAATGAGTATCTCGGGCATCATACTGCGTGCTATACGGCGCAGTTCATCCATTGCCCCATCCAGCCGCTGTAAGGTGTTCTGTATCAGGGATTGCCTGTGTACTGTAGTCTGAGAGGGCGTTACGGTAGAAAGTTCCAGTTTGATACCTGACAATAGTCCTCCCAGACCGTCATGCAGGTCGCGCGCCAGCCTGGTACGTTCTTTCTCCTGGCCTTCCAGCATTGCAGAGAGGAGGGAGATCTTATGTTCCTGGCGGATGCGTTCTACTTCAAATTCATGCAGCTGCCGCTGTTGTTCCAGAAGCTTGCGGCCATTGCGGTAAAACAGGTAACTGAGCGCCGCCACTACCAGTAACGATAATATAATCACCACCATCAGTGATATCAACAGCCGGTTCTTCTGCAATGCAAATTCCTGGCGTTCGTTCTCATGCTGCAACAGCTTGATGCGGTTCTCTTTTTCGGACGACTGGTAATGCGCCTCCAGCTCATGTATCTTCTCTGTTACTTCCCGCTCCTGCAGGCTGTCTGCAAGTATGATGTACTTCCGCAGGTATTTGTATGCTTCGTCAGGATAATGCTGTTTGAACGACAGTTCTGCCATCAGGTCCAGGGCATGTAAACGGAAGGGAAAATCCTTCAGTGTATACGATAAGCGCCCGTATTCTTCCATGAGCTTCATGGCCTTGTCGTACTGCCCTTGTTTTTCAAAGAGTTTCGCCAGCGAGTACAGGTTATTGCAGATGGCAACATTGTAGTTCAGCCTCCGGGCAATAGTTAATCCGTTATAAAACATGTTAGCTGCATGATGATACAACTGATGTTTCACATCCAGCAGGCCCTCATGGTAATAATAATCCGCCCATATATTAATGGAGTCCACCCCTGTTTTGTCCAGCTTTGCTTTGGCCTCCAACAGATGGCTCTCCATTTTCTGCAGGCTGTCCAGGTGATACATACAACTCGCCAGGCTGAGATGTCGGCTGGCTATCAAATGATAATAACGGGAGGGATCTTCATAGCTGGTCAGACTCTTATAATAATACGTGATAGCGGTCTTATACTGTGATTTACTGAAGAAGATGTCTCCCAGATCCTGATAAGTAGCGTTCAGTTCAGGGATGGCGTGCATTTTCTCCAGCAGGGGGATAGTCTGCAGGTATTCTTCTGTTTGTAACTGTGTTTGCCCTTTATTGCCCAATACCTCCGCCAGGTTCCTCTTGATGTTGGCCAGCAGCATGCGTCCTTCCCGGCTGGTATCTTTCAGGATATCTTCTCTGGCAATGAGCAGGTGTTTTTCCGCCTCCTGGAAATTATTAATGGTATTGAACCAGGCGCCTATTGCCAGGTAAGTGCGTGCAATGCCAAGTCTGTTCTCATTTTTTTCTTCCAGCTGTAATGCCTGCTGGAAATATTTCAGTGCCTGTACAGTATCTCTCAGCGGCAGTTTCCTGGCCAGCCTGATATATAGGTCGGCAGATACTGCGTCGGAAGCCCCTCGCTGGCTGGTCGTTTTCTGGGCATACACCCCCGCAGTGATACAAAATAGGATGATAAGTATAGGTATTCTCATGGACATAAATCTGGGCGGAAATATATAATTATTTGAGATACATATTCTTATTATTTTTCCTTTGTAAAAGTATCAATAGGTCCTCCCTGGTAAAACCCCTGTTTTCCGGGATTTTTTTCCCTGACTTCGTGATTAATTTTGCATTGTGATTTTGAAAGCCTTTGAAGAAGAATGTTACAGGTATATAGGCTGCTTTAATTATCCCTGAAGATTGTTTATAGACAATGTTTTATGTGGAATGGCATGTATACTCCGACGATATCACAAAGCAAATTACCAGAAATATTTTAACCGTCTTTATAGTATCAACATAGTATCAACACGAAAGAAATCGTGACCATTTTTGTAAGGCCCCAGATTGTATTTTTGTTGAAGAACCACGATGAAGGGCAGCGGGTGTGTGGACCCGCTGCCATCCACCATCGCCTCCCTTTTTAAACACTCTTCCATTTTTCAGGTTAATTTCGTGCCCGGCATCAACGGTGAACGGTTTATGAATAACAATCTTTTTATTGCCAGCTTTATTGGAATCCTTTTGGCTACAACAGTTGTTGGATGTCAATGGCGGCGCGATAGCCACAAGGCGGCAATGCCTGATACAATGAGGGTCGGGGAGTTAATCCGGCATGCTGAACGCTGTCTTGACAAGCCGGGTTCCTTCGCCTTAGATATGGACAGCGCCATGGACATGGCCGGGGAAATGGAACGTATAAGCTCTCAACAACAATATAAACGTGGTATTGGCTTGAGCCGGTTATTGCGTGCGAAAACGCTCAGGGAAAGGGGGCAGGGTGCCCAGGCCAGAGAAATGGCTGCACAGGCCCTGGAAATACTCGGCCAGACCGGTACAGCCAGGGAAAAAGCCCAGGCCTTGCTCGAGCTGGGAGGCTCCTACAGTAACGAGGGGGACGATTTGTCCCCCAAAATAGCGCTCTATGAACAGGGAATGCAAATCTATGCCCGTCTCGGAGAGAAGTTGTCGGAAGCACAGCTGAGAGAATTCATTGGAGATCTGTACCAGTTAAAGCACGATTATCCTAATGCGCTGAGCAACCTGAAAAAAGCGCTTTCCCTGTACCAGGAAGTTGGTTACAAACGCCTGCAGGGCGTCTACGGACTTCTCGGGTATGTTTATGTGCAGACAGACAATTTCCAGGAATCGCTCCGCTACAATACCCTCGCCGTAAAGATCGGTGAGGAGATGAAAGACAGCGGATCATTAATGGCAAGCATCTACAGCCGGCTGGGCGACTGCTATTGGTCTATGGAGAACAATCAGCAGGCAATGGTCTATTATAACAAGGCATTGCCGCTCGCTTACGCCAATAAAGATTCATTCGCGGTAATGAACATACAGACCAACATAGCCCGGGTACTGGCAAGGACGAAACGCTACAGGCAGGCGCTGGATTCAATTAATGTAGGAGCCGCTATTGCACCGGAGCTGGACGTATACGATGAAAGCGCGTTCAACATCTTACGACTGCACATTTACATGGTGATGGATGATCTGCCACAGGCTGAAATCTATTTTCGTAAATTGAAAAAGGTGTATGATCAGGAGGGGCTTCATGAAAATATGCGGCAGGCCCTACGGTATTCAATGGCTTCTTACCTGGTGAAAGCCGGCCATTTCAAAGAAGGGCAGCAGTACCTGGATGTTATGTTCCACATGCTGGATCGATATCCGGTGATAAAATCCAAACGGGCTACAACAGAATATCTCTACTATCAGATAGATTCAGCTGCTGGTAATTTGGGAGCGGCAATAGCACATTACAGGAACTTTAAATCAATATCTGATTCCCTCCGGAATATGATGCAATCCCGGCAGCTGAGCGAATTGCAGTTCCAGTTTGAAACAGAAAAGAAAGACAATGATATTAAACTGCTGGTACAGAAAAGCCAGGCCCAGGAGGCTTCCCTGCAGAAAGAAAAGATCATTAGAAATGTGACCATCGCCGGTGTTTTCCTGCTGATCGTTTTTCTCGGATTGATCTATAGCAGGTACCGCAATAAAAAAATTATGAACATCCGGCTGGAAATCCAGCGGAATGAGATCAACAGGCAGAATGAGGACCTCAGAAGACTGGTAGACGATAAGGAATGGCTGCTGAAAGAGATCCATCACCGTGTGAAAAATAACCTGCAGGTTATTATCAGCCTGCTGAATACACAGTCCCGATACCTTAACAATAAAGATGCACTGGACGCCATCCGCAACAGCCAGCAGCGTATGTATTCCATGTCGCTTATACATCAGCGGCTTTACCAGACAGATAACCTTAGTAAAATTGATATGCGCTGGTATATCCCGGAGCTGATCGGTTATATGAAGGATGGACATGAAGCTGGTAATAACACCGAATTCATTGTTAATTGCGAACATATAGAACTTGAAGTGGTACAGGCAGTACCGCTGGGGCTTATTCTTAACGAGGCTGTCAGCAATTCGCTGAAGTATGCATTCCCTGGTGAAAGAAAAGGAGTGATCACTGTATCCCTGCAAATGGACCATGATAAAAATTGCCAGCTCTCTATCAGTGATGATGGCGTAGGCATAAAAGATCTCAATGAGGCGCTTGAAAGCGATTCGCTCGGTATGCGTCTCATGCAGGGACTGAGCGATCAGTTGGATGGTGTGTTCTCGCTACGGAATAATCATCCGGGAGTATTTATTGGTGTCACTTTTCCGTACCATGAATTTGCGCCGGAGAACAGAAAATACATATTGAACTAATGGCGAACAAAGGAAAAATACTGATCGTTGAAGATGAATTCATTGTTGCCAACGATCTGCAGCAAATGTTGCAGAGGGCGGGATATGAGGTTTGTGGTATTGCGTCCTCTGTTCACAAAGCGCGGACCCTGCTGCAGCAACATCAGCCCGATTGGGTGCTGATAGATATTATCTTGAAAGGTGATTATTCAGGGATTGATTTAGGGAATGAGCTGATGCAACAGCATATTCCTTTTCTGTACATTTCTGCGAATACCAACCAGCGAACACTTGAGGCAGCGAAGCTTACGCGCCCGCATGGCTTCCTGGTGAAACCTTTCCGGGAAAAGGACCTGTTTATTATGCTGGATATCGCGAGATATAAGTTGCAAGCGGAATCCGGTCAAAATGAAGGTCAGAAGACCCGGAAAGCAGGCAATACCAGTCTGCAGATGGCTGATACAGGATCTCATACAGAAGAGATAATGGAAAAGATAAAGATCGTCGCTCCTGCTGATACCTCTGTATTAATTACGGGAGAAAGTGGTACTGGCAAAGAACTGGTGGCAAGATCGATTCACAGGCTATCACGTCGTAGTGAGCTGCCGATGGTAGTGGTGGATTGCGCTGCACTGCCGGTTGCCCTCATCGAAACGGAATTGTTTGGCCATGAAAAAGGAGCTTTTACCGGCGCGGGGCAGAAAAGGGTAGGGAAGTTTGAACAGGCGAACCAGGGAACCATCTTCCTGGATGAAGTAGGAGAGTTGTCGCCCGATGCTCAGGTCAAACTGTTGCGGGTTCTCCAGGAGAAAGAAGTGGTCCGCGTAGGAGGTGATGTACCGGTTAAAATTGACGTGCGGGTGATCGCTGCCACCAACAGGCAGCTGGAAAAGGAAGTAGCTGAAGGTCGTTTCAGGCTGGATCTGTATTACAGGCTTAGCGTTTTTCCTATCGAGCTGATCCCTCTACGGGAGCGGAAACGGGATATCCCATTGCTGGCAGAGCATTTCCTGAAAAAATATTCAGACAAAAATAAGGCCGGTGTAGAAAAGATAACGGAAAGTGCCATGCGTCAGCTGATGTCATATGACTGGCCAGGTAATATCAGGGAACTGGAGCACCTGATAGAGCGCCACGTACTCCTGGCAACGGGCAAAGATATCTCTACATTCGAACTACCTTCATCGGCAGTAGTAACCGGTGTTGAACAGCCAGGTAAACTTAAAACAATGGATGAAATGGAGCGTGATCATATCCTTGCTGCATTGAAAGCCAGCAAGGGCAAAGTGTCAGGCCCCGGTGGCGCCGCCGGGATGTTAGGACTTCCCGCTCAAACACTATATTCAAGAATAAAAAGACTGGGAATAAAACAGGTATTTAAATAATATTCATCTTCCTGGACGATTGCCGGATGTTAAAATGCTCCTTTTTTATGCCTAGTTTCTGCATCCGGGAATTGAGCGTGGTAGACGGTAATCGCAGTTTCGCAGCGGCTCCGTTAGGCCCGGCGATCCTTCCATTGCAAAGCCTGACCACTTTCAGAATATATTCCCTTTCCATGATTTCCAATGGAACTATGCTGAACGCGTTTTCCTTATCAGAAGCAGGCGTTTTTTGAGTTGTGCCGTGGAAATCTATCTGCAGCACATTCCCTTTGCTAAGCAATATTGAACGCTCAAGCAGGTGTTCCAGCTCCCTGACATTTCCTGGCCAGTCGTGATGCATCAGGCTTTCCATTACATTATCCGGCACTACAGGCGCCTTTTTTTTGTTGATAGTAGCATAACGCCTGAGGAAATGTGTAACGAGGGCCGGAACATCCTCCTTCCGGTTACGTAGCGGAGGCACCGAAATAGGTACGACGTTTAAACGGTAATACAGGTCGTGCCTGAAATTGCCCGCTTTCACCTCTTCTTCAAGATTACGGTTGGTAGCTGCAATAATGCGCACATTTACTTTAATAACACCCTTTCCTCCGATACGCTCAATCTCTTTCTCCTGTAGTACTCTTAGCAATTTTGCCTGGAATTCCAGCGGTATTTCTCCTATTTCATCCAGGAACAGTGTACTGTTCTCTGCCAGTTCAAACTTGCCGATCCTGCGTTGCAAAGCTCCGGTAAAGGCGCCTTTCTCATGCCCGAAAAGCTCACTTTCAAAAAGACTGTGCGGTAATGCAGCGCAGTTTATTTTTATCATTCTGTTATTCCTGCGCGGAGATGCGGCATGTATAGCGTTGGCAATTACTTCTTTGCCGGTACCTGTTTCTCCCAGTAACAATACTGTCGAATCAGAAGGCGCTATACGTTCCACCACCGTTACTATATTTTGTATGGCGGGAGAGGTGCCAATAATGCTTTTAACACCATTACACTGTGCAGTCTTGTCATGTAAACTATCTTCATCGTCTTCCGGTTGTCCTTTGTACTTCCTTATTTCCCGGAGCTGCTGCTCAATCTTCTCGCCAAAAATAATATTGCCGAATCCCGCCCCTAGTATATCGGCTATACCTTTGAACAGCCTGAATTTTTCAATCTGAAAAGAACCTTTTTTTTCTCCATAAAGATAGAGGACACCTATGGGTATACCTCCGCCCGAGATTTTTACCAGCAGCATTTCCCTGATACCCGCATTGAACCAGCGATAAACATACTGGGGAACGGTATTCGCCCTTATGGCTGTTTGCAGGTCTATCAGCACCGGTTCTTCCGATGCCAGCGCCTTTTCAAAAATGCCGTCATTGATAGGATGCCTGGACACGATGATCGGTGTTTCACCCCTGTTAGAGGGAATACTCGTTTGCTCCGAATGCAGGAATGGTGAATGTGTCACCCCGTCTTCATTGATCAGGCAGAGTGTATAATATCTTCCTCCGAAAAGCTCGGGGAACTGGTCGGTGATTACCGCACGGAGATCCTGTCTGCTTTTTGCTCCGGCAATGGTGCTGCTCAATTCCAGCAGGACGGCCTGTTCTCTTTTCTGTTGTTCGAGGCTTTCAACAAGGAAATGGCTGTCCGGAATATAAAGACCAGCGGTCTGTTTGGGAGTACTTTCTTTTTCCATATGCTCACGATGTTCTTCGACAAACATAATCACTGAGAAGAAGATCCTGCAGAAATGTTACGTTTTCCCGCAATTTTAGGTTCCTGCATAAATTCACGAAATATCGTAAATGAAAGTTCGTGTCCTGGAGCATGTTTTTATTGATAATCAATCAGTTAATAGAAGGTATGGCATTTGAACCGGTAATTATCTCATTTAATAAAAACGATAGAATGAAACAGTTGTCAGTTAAAAATGTGGTCATCGTTCATGGTGCATTTGCCGATGCTTCCGGTTGGGAGCCTGCCTACCAGTTACTCCGTGCGCATGGTTTTAATGTTACGCTGGTCCAGAATCCAACCAGTACCCTTCAGGCGGATGTAGATGCTACTGTCGCAGCGCTCGACAGACAGGATGGTCCGGCAGTGCTTGTGGGGCATTCATGGGGTGGTACCGTTATTACACAGGCAGGATTGCACGCTAAAGTAGACAGCCTGGTGTATGTTGCTGCTTTTGTTCCTGATGCAGGCGAGTCTACGCTCGATCTTGTGCAGTCTGCGCCTATATTGGAAGTGAATGGCATACTTCCGCCGGACGAAAAAGGACTTGTCTACCTGGACAAAGAAAAATTCAATGCGACTTTCGCAACGGGGCAAACAAAGGCTAAATCAGACTTTATGTATGATTCCCAGATTCCGCTTACGGTGACCGCTTTTACCGACAAGGTAACGGTGGCCGCATGGCGCTCCAAACCTTCTTATGCGATAATGCCAACAGACGATGGTACGGTAAATCCGGTACTGGAACGTAAAATGTATGATCGGGCAAAATGTAATGTCACAGAGGTGACCGGTGGACATACCTTCTTTATGAATGATCCTGAAAGCGCAGTACGTGTTATTCTCACTGCTGCCGGTGCTAAGTGATCTCCAGCTTAAAAAATAAGGGTGGGCACTTCATTGTCCCACCCTTATACATTAAACGCTGTTATGCATTAAACACGCTTGAATGCCCACAGCTGATGATTGCCCCCATTGTTTGTATACTGTACTACCCGCGCCCCCGGCGTTGTTGATTGCGCCGTTATCTCCAGCACTTTACCGCTTTGTACGCCAGTGATGGTGTAATAACCATTTTTCTGCGCTGTGATCATCCACTTTTGATTATCACCGCCATTATAGTCGTACAACTGCAGGCCAGCTCCATTTAAAAGAGATTGTCCTGTGATATCCAATGCCCTGCCACTTTGCACACCGGTTATCTG
The DNA here is from genome assembly GCF_021646545.1 of Chitinophaga filiformis. Taxonomy (GTDB): domain Bacteria; phylum Bacteroidota; class Bacteroidia; order Chitinophagales; family Chitinophagaceae; genus Chitinophaga; species Chitinophaga filiformis_A. Next base: position 402,481 of record NZ_JAKIRP010000002.1, read on the forward strand.
GTACTGATTATTACCCAGATGTTTGACCTGCCAGCGCTGGTTTTCACCGTTGTTAGCCGTCCATTGCTGCAGTGGCGTTTCGTTGGCAGCAGATTGTCCGGTGGCGTCAAGTGCTAAATAGCTGTTCTTATTGACGATGTTGTAGATACCGTCCGGTATGGCCTGACCACCTCCTGTATATGGAGCCAGCACTTCTTTCAACAGCGCCGCAGCTTTTGTATGACCAGCTTCGCTGGGATGAAGATTATCCGGCAAATAGTCTGCCGTTGATTGTGCCAGCCATCCTTCTGTATTGATGTAATGCACTTTTTTGTCGCCTGCAATCATACGGTTCTCCACAGCGGTCACTGTTGGCTGTGAACGTATGCCGAGAAAGGTACGCATGACAAATATCTCTGCCTGGGGAAACCTGGAACGGATACCCGCCAGCAGCCCTGTATAAACCTCGCGGAATGTGCTGTCGGAATCTTCATAGTCACTATCGTTTGTACCGAGATTGAGCACCACTATCTGCGGTGTATAGTTCGTAAAATCCCAGGCAGGAGAGGAGGGATAATTTGGTGGCTGTAGCCGGAAATATTGCGCATCCATAGCTGTTCCATGTCTTGGACTACTCACCAGTGCAATGCCGGGATAGGCAATCTGTGTATGTTCAGCCCCCAGTTCTTCCGAGCAAATCCATGCATAGTCAGACACATTGGCCTGATCATTCAGGTATCCTGCGGTAATGGAATCGCCAATGTATTCGATGAGATAAGTACCAGTAGATGGTTTGCTGGTAGCCGCTCCGGCATCGAGTATCAGTCCCATAAAACTGAACAGATAATCATAGTCTCTTCCCTGCGCTACTGCCAGTGTATGTGTACCACCAGCGAGTGGCATAGGTGTAAGATCTATAACACCGCCCGCATTTTTATAAGAGATCCAGGGCCCATTATCGATCCTGGCATAGAAATTACTTGTATTGCCGGTCTTTAGTTTGACAGTAGTGCCTGTAAAGTTCACTTTAAAATAAGCGCCGCCCCAATAACTCGTATAGCGACTGTTATCACTGAAATCCCAGCGTCCGAAATACCTGATGTTAGTATCATCGGGACTACCGCTACCTGCAGCTGCCAGAGCATAAGCAATTTTATCCGGTGTTGCAGTCATGGTATCCTGACCGTTATCCTTCTTTGTGCAGGCATGTAGCATGAGAGAAAGTAGCAGTATAAGATTTACACTTAATTTGCGTATCATGTTTTGCTGTTTTTATAGTACTGTCCTCATGGAGCAGTGATGATCCATTGCTGATTAGTGCCATTGTTCGGAGAATATTGTTCAATCAGCGTTCCTGCTGCTGTGGATAATGCAGGTACTTCTATCACCTTCCCACTCTGCACACCCTGTATCGTATAATAGCCTCCGGCAGCCGGCGTTATTATCCATTGCTGGTTAGCGCCATTGTTATAATCATACAACTGCACTTTAGCGCCATCATCGAGGCTCTGCCCGGCAATGTCAAGCGACTTGCCGCTTTGCAATCCAATGATCTTATAATGGTCCCCGCCAATACTGGTTATTACCCATTGCTGATTAGCACCGCCGCTGTAAGGCCACTGCTGTACAGGCGTTTGATTTACTGTACCCTGACCTTTTGCATCCAGTGCCAGGTTACTGTTGCGGTTAATGATCCGGTAAGTGCCATCAGCCAGCGGCCCTTGTCCGCCGATGATATGTGGGGTCGGATGCGTTGCCTGATAAGGGATCTCACCCTTGATCATTCTACCCGCATCATGCACGAGGCGCAGGTAAAAATCTGATGACACGGCCACTCCGTCCTGGTCAAGATTGACAAACGTCGCGCCTGCGGGGCTCTGTGAAGCGTTTTCTGCCACTTTAAAAATAGCAGTGCCCTCATTCACCTCATCAAACATGGCGATATAAAGACTTTTCGCGCCCACCTTTTTCATTACTGCCACCTGCGCCCACATAAAATCGCCATGGAGTCTTGGTATCTCATTAAAGGGACTGCCGGCATTAGAGTTATGGAAGGAAAAGCCCGGATAGGCAATCGGCTGGTAGTCTATACCATGCGACTCACAATAATCATAATCGCCCTGTATCCATGGCTGATAGGACGCCACCACCTGTGCTGCTACTGCCCATGGCGCCAGCATGTTGAATGATTCATAGACCGTCATGAAGTTGGTGCGGGAAAATACATTAGGTGTACGCCAGTCCATGGGTACACTGCCAATGACATAACAGCCCTGGCTCTTAAACCAGTTGATAACATCAATACAGGCAGCAGAGTCGCCACCACCGGGCTCTTTCGCACCCTTATAACCCATTCCGAATATACATACCACAGGTTTTCCGTTCTGTTTCGCGTACGCCGGGGATGACAATAGGTCCAGGTTGCCAGTAATAGTATTCACCCAATCCGTTTTCAGACGACTTTGCATCTCGGCATCTCCTGAGATATCGTACATGATATAAAACTTTCTACCGGTGGCTTCTGCGGCGGCCCTTACTTTCCGGGCCATCCCATCCCGCTGCGACTTAAAGGGCGGGTCAGACAATTCACCCGTAAAACGTTGCAGGGCGGCACAGTCAATGCCGTTTTCCTGCATCCACCTGAAATGAACATCGACAGTCGACTGGTCGTAAGAAGAGAACATCTTCGCTGGTTGTCCGTTACCCAGGGCAGGGAACGGTGTCTGATAAGTCACTGAATACTCCCTCGTATCGGGCCACATTTCCAGGTTCTGGTGCGTCCAGCGGTCCACAGCTGAGCCATCACCCGGAGCGGTAAACCATCCCTGGTAGCCAACTGTCACTTTACCTACCACATCACCGACAGGGGAACCTTTTAAGGCCGCATCCGCGGTCAATGCTGCAGGTGGCATCGTTTCCGGGTTAGTTTCTTTTTTGGTACAGGCAGATAGCATGGCTAACAATAAGCCTAAGGCAAGACGGGTTTTCTTCATAAGATAAACTGGTTACATGAATGGTTATTTATTCCCGGTATTCCGGTTTTCGCGTCCCTCATGGCAAACCAGGGGCCATATTACTAATGAATTATTTATGAGAACATTCGCTGCGGCAGAGAAGAATTTATTTTACGGTATATCGTAGAATCGTGAATGGTATTATGATGTGAAATAAAACGAGTAAGCAGGATAAGGAAAGAGAGGGGCCAGCAGATGTGTACTTAGGAAATAATCAGAAAAGAAGGGGAAACACAGATAAGAAGAGTTGCGGATAAGCAACAGCAGGTTTAAGGAAGGCCCGCCTGCATTCCTTAAACCTGCCGGCACGATTCTTACGCCAATGTACGTGTCTCCGGCTTATACCTTACAAAAAAAGCCAGCCATATCGTTCTTGATACACGCATAATAGGCGGTTGCAAGAACACCAGCAATACCGCGTTTATTCCCAGCCACCAGAACATCCGGTTGTCATACAAAGAAAATCCTATAATCACCCACCAGGCAACAAATGTTGCCACGCTGAATGCCACTGTCAGCGCGTAGCTAACATAGCCCGTCCCGTAATAAAATCCTATCTCCCGTTCAAAATCCTCACCACACACCGGACAGTGATCATTCATCTCGGTAAAGTGCTTCAGGTTATAAGCATTATCTGATGTAAATATTTTTCCCTTGCGACAGGCAGGACACCTGTTCTGTAGTATGCTGCCCAGCAAGTTAGGCTTATGGTCAAGTTTCGCTGCACACATATAATAGTTGTTTAACTGTACCAAAGGTACTTCAAACCCTCCCGGTCGCTGTGGTGGTATTCAGCTTAATTATGGTATTTTTTACTGATTCGTCGCGGGAAAAGGACAGTACATATAAATTATTTTTATTTTATAGGGGTGCTTTCTATTTTTGTCGTTATAATCACCTAAGACAAGTCTCAACACCATGACGGGCAAGATGCGAAAGAGGGTTCTCCGGATCGTTTTAATACCTATTGCTATCCTGATAATACTGGCCGGTATCGCAATAGGCATACTGTATTCCCAGCAACAACGCCTTATTAATCTGGCAATCAAAGAGTTGAATAAACAGTTGCCCGGCGAGCTGGTCATTGAAGGCAGTACCATCTCCCCCTTTCAGAATTTCCCATACATCTCCATAGGACTGACAAATGTCCGGTTTTTCGCTACCAAGCAAAAGACCGGCAGACCCATGTACCAGCTGGAGAAGCTGTATGTAGGTTTCAGCCTGCCCGATCTACTCAGGCAGAAATACAATGTGAAAGTAATACTACTCAAAAAAGGACACCTCGACCTGGTAAGGGACGTCAATGGTAATCTGAACATTGTTGAGGCTAACAGGATACAACAGGATACCATCGCGACGGCAGAAGCCGAATCCGCATCCCTCGACCTGGATATCAAAAAGATCGTACTGAAAGACCTGGACATTGCTTTTTCAGACAAACAAAGTGGTCAGCACGTTAATACCCATATAGAGAAAGTGAAAACTGCTTTCCGTCTGGACAGCGTGAACATTATTGCGCACCTGGAAGGAGCGATGATAGCCGATTATACCACTCCAACAGATACGTCTTTGTTCCGGCATAAACATGTAAAACTGGACCTCCAGCTCACATATGACCAGCGCCATGAGTTTGTCAGCCTGTCACAAGGTGGCCTGAAACTGGAAGACGCCAGTTTTAGTGTAACCGGAACCGCAGACCTGAAACATGGTAATAACGTCAACTTCAAAGTAAAAGGAGATAAGCCCGATATTGATCAGCTATTGTCCTTTGCTCCCGAATCGGTCGCGGAACAACTCAAGCAGTTCCGTTACGATGGCCGCCTTTATTTCGATGGTATCATTAAAGGAAAACTTTCCGGAGATCAGCTGCCACTGATAAAGATCAACTTCGGATGTGAGAACGGCTGGTTGCTGAACGCCACCGCCAATAAAAAGATCGACTCCCTGGGCTTTAAAGGTTATTATACCAATGGTGCCGAACATTCACTGAAAACCTCAGAACTGCACCTGCTGAGTGTAAGCGCCCGCCCGGAGAAAGGTATCTTCAAGGCCAATTTCGTCATGAAAGACTTCACTGATCCGAAAATGATCATGCAGGTCAATTCTGATCTGGAACTGGAGTTTATAGGCGCATTTCTCGGTATAGCCGACCTGCAGCGTTTAACAGGGCATATCAACCTGAAGATGGATTTTAACGAGCTGGTTGACATGACCGTACCGGAAATTTCTATGGGCAAGCTGAAAGAAGGCATTCAGAGTGAACTGAGCGTAAGTAACCTGACTTTCCGTATTCCCAACTATCCGCATATCATCCACAACCTGAACCTGCATGCCAATATGAAGGGTGGTTTCGTAAAACTGGATACACTGTCCTTCTACTTCGGTAACTCCGATTTTGCCATGAACGGCTCCCTGAGCGATCTGCCTGCACTGTTCCATCAACAGGAAAAACCGGTGCTGGTAAAATTCAATGCACGTAGCAGGAAGATGATCATGAAAGAGTTGTTGTCATACGATTCTATGGTGGCAAAGAAAGCGAAGGAAGAGATCTACGGGTTCAATATAGGACTGTCACTGGAAACATCCGTAAAAGAGCTGCAACACCCTTCTCCGTTGCCTAAAGGCAAATTTAAAATGGAGAAACTGTATGCCAGCTTCAAAGAATATCCGCATGCCTTCCATGATTTCGGAGCAGAGCTTAGTATCAACGATACAGCCCTGTTATTACGCAACTTCGGAGGTATGATAGATAGCAGCGACATACGTTTCAGCGGCCGTGTGATCAATTACCAGCTCTGGTTTGATAAAGTGATGCGCGGAAAGACACAGATAGCATTTGACCTGAAATCGCAGCACCTGGCGATGAAAGATGTACTGGGACCGATCAGTCGCAACTATGTTCCGAAAGACTATCAGCACGAAGTTGCTTCCGGTATATGGCTGCGCGCGAAGGCTGATCTGCGTTACGATTCTATATTCAAATTTGCCAAGGTGAAACTGGCCAATGTATCCGGAGAGCTGCAGGAACACAAGATTAAGGTGGATAGTATCAGAGGTATGGTAAAAGTAGGATCTGATCATTTCCTGAAACTCGATACACTCACGGGCCGTATCGGTAAAACTGATTTCGACATCAGTATGCGCTTGTATATGGGAAAAGATACTACCAGACGTAAAAAAGAAAACTTCCTGCAATTCACTTCCCGTAATCTTGATCTTGATCAGCTGACTAACTATAAATTAACGGCAAATGAGGATGAGGAGACGGTTGTAGCAGCACCGGCGGTAAGCCGTACCGTGATAAAAGATACCACCCATTCCAGTGGCTTTAATATTTTCAAAATACCATTCATTGACTTCCGTGCTACTGTCAATATTGGCAGGGTGAAATACCACCGCCTCTGGCTGAAGAACGTTACCAGCAATATCCGCATGCAGGCCAATCAGCATCTCTACCTGGATACACTGGGCATGGGCATAGCGGAAGGCCAGATAGGCATGAGAGGTCATTTCAATGGTGTTGATCCGAAAAAGATATACTTCCGCAGCAGGATAAGGGTATTTGACGTAAACATCGAAAAACTGATGCTGAAACTCGATCACTTCGGACAGGACTATGTGATTAACAAGAATATAAAAGGCCGTCTCAACGGGCAGGTGAGAAGCCGGATACAGATGCATCCCGATCTCACACCTATCATAGATAACTGTGAAGCGCAACTGGATCTCGATATCCGTAACGGCAGCCTGGTGAACTTTGCACCTATGCAGGCCATGGCAGGTTATTTCAAAGATAAGAACCTGAACATGATCCGCTTCGATACATTGAAGAATAAACTGACGCTGAAGAATGGGATACTGGAAATCCCGAAGATGAATATCAACTCTTCCCTGGGTTTCATGGAGATCTCCGGTAAGCAGTCGCTGGATATGAAAATGGAGTATTACATGCGTATACCATTGAAGATGGTGACACAAGTAGGTTTTCAGTCCCTATTTGGCAGGAAAAAGGAAGAGGTGGACCCTGACCAGGTAGACGCCATTGAATACCGCGATAAGGATAAAAAGGTTCGTTTTATGAATATCAAAGTAACAGGTACACCGGATAATTTTAAAGTCGGATTAGGAAAAGCTAAAAAAGCATAAAAACAACATAAGCCGAAGAAGAAAGCCGCTCAGTAAAATGGAGCGGCTTTCTTCTTTAATAGGCTACTGCGGCGGGCCTTATGTTTGTAACCCCCGGTGCAACCCGGCGTATGTATGTTGGCTACCCAGGGGATATCTTTTTTGCCATATAACGCCCTCGCCAATACGTATAAAAAAACAAAATTCAGTCACACATTTGTTATTCCCGTTTGCGTAAATGAAATTCCCGCTTCGATCAATTGCCCTTATCTTTTTGAAATAGCTTCGCTTATCTAGTGAAATAAAAGACACCTATTTAACCCGTTTTAAAACCATTTTAGCAGGCCACAGTCCGTCAGTTCCTGTGGCCGTCTATAGCGGAAAAACCGATTGATACTATTTTGATTTATGCAACAGAAGCGTAACAAATGTGGTGACCACATACCGGCCTTTCTATGCCCGGAAATCGGCACTTGCTTTGACAGATTGATTCCTTCCAGCGGTCATTTCCATCTCCGGCCATTACAGCTGGATACAGATGTTCCGTTTATCCATGAATGGGTGAATAAACCTTATGCCGTTTACTGGCAGTTGCAGAACAGCACAGTAGAGAAAGTAAGGAATATGTACGGTGATCTTATCAGCACGGAACATATACAGCCTTTCATGGGATTTTATAATGACAAGCCAGCCTTCCTGGTAGAGTTCTACTGGGCGTTTAAAGACAGGATAGGTGAGTACTATGATGTGCAGACAGGCGATTATGGTTTTCATATCCTTATGGCGCCTGCAGATACGCCGGTCAGGAACTTTAGCTGGCATGTCTTTACGGTATTGATGGACTTCATGTTCAGTGAAGAAAAAGTGGAGCGGCTGATTGTGGAACCCGACGCCAGAAATGAAAAGATCCACCTGCTGAATAAACGCGCAGGCTTCGAATATCATCACCTTATCAATCTTCCTGAGAAAACCGCGCATCTGGCTTTTTGCACCAGAGAGCAATATACCACTGCATTGAAAAGAGAACGGCAATTACAATCCGCCGGCACCATTTAACCGCAATTTTAGGATTTAATAAAAACTTTATAATGCATCCCTCACAAGCACTGTCTCCCGGGGGCGCAGTCGCACACCTGCGCCCTGAAGTCTGGAGCAAAGCAAATGCTTTGCATTTACGTAAGATCATCAGCGAATTTGCCCATGAACTTTTAATACAGCCAAAAGAGCTGTTTGTAAAAGACGGTTGGGGCCATTATCTGCTCACGGCAGACGCACCAGGGATCGAATACCGTTTCCGTGCGAAGATCCTGTGTCTTGACCACTGGTACATAGAGAATGGGTCAATAGAAAAGCTGGAAGACGGTAAGAAAGTTCCGCTGGATTCAGCTAGTTTCATTGCAGAGTTCAGTGAAACTATCGGCATCCGGCCAGACATCCTTCCCAAGTACCTGGAAGAGATCTGCAGTACCTTATATGGCAGCGCCTATATGCGTGCACAGAAAGGTCCCGGCTCAGCAGCACTGGCACATGCCGACTATCAGGAAATAGAGCATGCCATGATGGAAGGGCATCCATCTTTCGTGGCTAACAACGGCCGTATCGGTTTTGATGCAGCAGACTACAGGGCATATGCACCGGAAGCAGCAGCGCCTGTTTCTTTACTGTGGATCGCTGGTCATCGTAGCAGGGCTACTTATACCGCTACGGCCGAACTTCCTTATGAGACACTGCTGGCACAGGAACTCGACACAGCCACGCTCGGGAAATTCAACAAGGTGCTGGCCGACCAGGGATTGCAGCCTGCTGACTACGTGTATTTTCCGGTACACCCCTGGCAATGGTACAACAAGATGAACCACATCTTCGCTGCGGATATTGCCACCCGTAATATGGTCTTCCTGGGTACCAGCGATGATACTTACCTGGCGCAGCAATCTATCCGTACATTTTTTAACATCAGCAGGCCTGAGCGTTTTTATGTGAAAGTAGCGCTGTCTATCCTCAACATGGGATTCATGCGCGGATTGTCTCCTTATTACATGCGCACAACACCTGGTGTTACCCAGTGGGTAAGAGATGAGCTGGGAGATGATAAATACCTGCAGGAAAAAGGTTTCATCCTGCTGGGAGAGGTAGCCACAGTAGGCTATCGCAACTTGTTATACGAAAAGGCAGAAAAGAACGACAGTCCGTATAAGAAAATGCTCGCCGCTCTCTGGAGAGAAAGTCCTATCCCCATGTTGAAAAAAGGACAAGGCCTGATGACCATGGCCGCGCTGCTGCACATCGATCGTGATGGTAAGGCGCTGTTGCCGGAACTGATCCGTACCTCGGGACTGGATACTGCCTCCTGGCTGCAACGCTATCTGGATGCCTATCTGAGTCCCATCCTGCATTGCTTTTACTATCATGACATGGTATTTATGCCGCATGGTGAAAACCTGATCCTCATCATGGAGAACAACGTACCGGTGAGGGCGATTATGAAAGATATCACGGAAGAAGTATGTGTTATCAGCAAGGAGAAGATATTGCCTGATGAAGTAAAGCGCCTGGCTGTAGATATGCCTGAGGAGGTGAAGATCCTTTCTATTTTCACAGATGTATTTGATTATATCTTCCGTTACATCGCGCATATACTGGTTGAGCATAGTGCTTATCCGGAAGAGCAATTCTGGGAGCTGGTGGCGGATTGTATACTGGCTTACCAGGCATCCTTCCCTTCATTAAAAGATAAATTCAGACAGCATGATCTTTTTGCACCAGAGTTTATTCGTTCCTGCCTGAACCGTTTGCAGATCTGTAATAATGAACGCATGGTAGATCTGGCCGATCCTGTAGGCAGTCTGCAGTTCGTAGGAACACTGAAAAACCCGGTAGCAGCATTTGCGAAAAATTCCAAATTCCCAATTTATTAACGATGATCAAGAATCAATACAGTGACCTCTTTTATGAAGGCACTGCCAATGAATACAGCAAAGCCATACAACTGGCCAGTGGCTCAGTAGTTAGGTTCCTTGAGAAGAACAGAAAACCATTCAGCGGTATTACACCTGCACAGCTGAAGACGGCATTTGAACAGGTAGACCTGAATACACCCTTGTCTGACTATGAAAGCCTGCTTTCCGAAGTGGAGCGCCTTTATTCTGATCATGCAGTAACATTCCATCTGCCGCAATACATCGCTCACCTGAACTGCCCGGTGGTGATACCGGCTATTGCAGCAGAAGTGCTGATCTCTGCCATCAACTCCTCCCTCGATACCTGGGACCAGAGTGCAGGTGGTACATTGATAGAGCAACGCCTGATAGAGTGGACATGCAGTGAGATCGGTTTTGATAATAACAGTGATGGTGTGTTCACCAGTGGTGGTACGCAGAGTAACCTGATGGGCCTATTACTGGCAAGAGATCATTACGCAAAGGAACGCCTGCGTTATAATATCAAACAGAAAGGATTGCCTGCGGAATCTTCCCGCTTCAGGATATTCGTAGCAGCTACCGGGCATTTCAGTATTCAGAAGAACGCTGCATTACTGGGGCTGGGTGAACAGTCAGTTGTCAGCATACCCGTGGAAGGTTATCGTATGAATGTGGCGCTACTGAAAGAGGCTATTCAGCAGGAGCTGGAGGAGGGCAATATCCCTATTGCCGTAGTAGGCACTGCCGGCACTACTGATTTTGGCAATGTGGATCCCCTGGAAGAAATAGGACAACTGGCCGCCCGCTATAAATTGTGGTTCCATGTGGACGCCGCTTATGGCTGCGGATTGCTGCTTACTTCCAGGTACCGTCATCTGCTGAAAGGCATAGAATTGGCCAACTCTGTAACGGCAGACTACCATAAGTCATTCTTCCAGCCGGTCAGCAGCAGTGCTTTCCTGGTGAAGAACAAACGCTCACTCGATCTGCTGACACATCATGCAGATTATCTCAATCCAAAGGAACATGACGAAGATGGATTGCCTAATCAGGTGAATAAATCCATCCAGACCACCCGGCGCTTTGATGCATTGAAGCTTTGGTTCACACTCCGCCTGATGGGTAAACAGAAACTGGGCAGTTATATGGAAACGATCATTGATACTACTGCTAAAGTAGCAGATATGATCAGCCAGGACGCAGAACTGGAACTGGTAAGTTATTCCGATATCAGTGCACTGGTGTTCCGTTATTTCCCTGCCAGTCTTGATGAAGCAGATGTTACAGAAGTGAACCTGCATATCAAAAAGGAAATGCTGAAAGATGGTGCTGCATTACTGGCTGGTACACGTATCAACGGTGCTTTTTATCTCAAGTTCACTTTACTGAACCCGCTTACCACGACGGAAGATGTAGCGAAGTTGTTGTCCATCATCAAATCTCATGGCGCCGCATATATGAGGCAGCACCGGGAAACACTTTATGATAGAAGAGAAATCGCATAATTATGAACACTCCACATACATACGATATTATTGGTATTGGCATAGGACCATTCAATTTAGGCCTGGCTGCTTTGTTACAGCCCGTCAGCAGTATCAATGCCGTATTCTTTGACCAGGCGTCGGCATTTGACTGGCATCCGGGCCTGATGCTAAACAATGCCACCTTACAGGTACCTTTCATGGCCGACCTTGTAACCATGGCAGATCCGACCAGTGAATACAGCTTCCTGAATTATCTGAAACAATCAGGACGTTTGTATAAGTTCTATATCAGGGAGGACTTTTTTATCCTGAGAAAAGAATACAATGCCTATTGCAAATGGGCGGCGGAAAAGCTGTCAACATGCCGTTTCTCGCACAAGGTTATTGCGGTGCATTATGAAGATGACAGGCAGTTATATGCAGTAACTACAGTGCATACAGTAACAGGTAAAACAGCGCTGCACTATACCCGTAAACTGGTATTGGGAACCGGTACGCAGCCCTATCTGCCTGCATTTGCAACGAAGGGTATATTGCCGGATGTGATCCATACTTCAGCATATCTCAACTATAAAGACAAGATAGAAGGAAAGCGTTCCGTGACAGTGATAGGCTCGGGACAGAGTGCAGCAGAAGTGTTTGCCGACCTGCTGCCGCTGGCACAAGAAGGAATGCAGCTAAACTGGTTCACCCGCCCTGACAGGTTCTTTCCGATGGAGTATTCAAAACTGACATTAGAACTGACTTCGCCTGAGTACGTGGACTATTTTTACAGTATGCCGGCAGAAAACAGACAAGCGTTATTATCCAAACAGAATCCCCTCTTTAAGGGTATTAACTATGACCTCATCAACCAGATCTTCGATACTTTGTACGAGATGAGTGTTGACCGGGATATTTCACATATACAGTTACGTCCCAATGTACAGCTGAATGACATCAGTGCCAACGGTAACGGTAGCTATACGCTTCATCTGACACAGGTGCAGCAGCAACAATCATTTACGCAGGAAACAGATTTTGTGATCCTTGCCACTGGTTACAAATACCGTGAGCCGGCTTTCCTTGAGGGTGTCAGCGAGCGTATCATCAGAAGGGGAGATCAGTTGTTTGACGTACAACGGAATTATGCCATAGATCTTCATGGTGATGAGATCTTCGTGCAGAATGCAGAATTGCATACGCATGGATTCGTGACGCCCGATCTGGGAATGGGCGCGTACCGCAACTCCTGCATCATTAATACAATAGCAGGAGAGGAGATATACCATGTAGAAAAGCGCATTGCTTTCCAGCAATTCGGGGTAGACGCTTCCATACCAGCTATTACAGCTATATAAAGAAACACACGGGACATTGTTCAATGAAATGCAGGAGGCATAACGTCTGTTGGCGTTGTGTCTCCTGACCCTCTTCATGACTGAATCGTCATACAAAAGATACTGTATCTGATATGCAAAAAATAGTCTCAGGGGCGCAATCGCGTTCAGCACTCATTTTCATTTTCATCACACTGCTGATTGACGTGACAGGATTAGGGATCATTATTCCCGTACTACCAAAACTGATAGAACAACTGATTCATGGTAATATGGGAGAAGCGGCCGCCATTGGTGGGTGGTTGACATTTGCCTACGCCCTTGTGCAGTTCATCTGCGCGCCGGTGCTGGGTAACCTGAGCGACCGTTATGGCAGACGGCCTGTATTGTTGTTGTCGCTACTGGGTTTCGGACTGGATTATTTCTTTATGGCCTTTGCACCTGCAATCATATGGCTGTTTGCCGGTCGTATCATATCCGGTGTGATGGGAGCCAGTTTCACGACAGCCGCCGCCTATATAGCAGATGTCAGCACGCCGGAGAAGCGGACACAGAACTTCGGCATTATCGGTGCTGCATTTGGCCTGGGTTTTATACTCGGTCCGCTGATGGGAGGTCTTTTAGGACAGTTTGGTCCGAGGGCGCCCTTTATCGCAGCAGGTATCTTAAGCCTGCTGAATGTTGTGTATGGATACCTGATACTACCTGAGTCACTACCGGTCACGAACAGACGGGCCTTTGAATGGAGACGCGCCAATCCGGTAGGTTCTCTGGTGCAGATGAAGCAATATCCGGCCGTATATGGGCTGATAGCCACCCTGGTACTGATCTATATCGCCAACAACGGGGTACAGACCACCTGGGCATTCTATGGTATGCAGAAGTTCAGCTGGGATGAAGCCTGGGTAGGTTATTCCCTCGGGTTCAGTGGTCTGCTGGTAGCCATCGTTCAGCTGGGCCTGATCCGCCTCATCATTCCCCGTATCGGCACCAAAAACAGTCTGTATGTCGGGCTGGCATTTTACAGCCTGGGGTTGTTACTGTTTGCCTTCGCCACGAATGGGTGGATGATGTTTGTGATACTGGTGCCTTACTCCCTCGGGAATATTGCCAGTCCGGCCTTGCAGAGTATTATTACGGGTCAGATCTCTTCTGCAGAACAGGGAGCATTACAAGGGGGCCTGACCAGTCTCATGAGTGTTGCCACGATCATAGCGCCGCCAATAATGGGAAGCCTGTTTGCCTGGTTCACAGGAAATAACGCGCCTTTCCTTTTCCCGGGCGCCCCGTTTTTTGTCAGTGGGGTACTGGTGTCCGTAAGCATTTTCCTGGCTACCAGAAGCATGCGGAAGTCCAATGTTAGCTAAGAATCCGGTACGGATTCGCTCAGGTTTCTATATCTCCATATCGCTTTACCATCACTTCCATATCACTTTACCGGCATCTATATATCCCTTCGATATAGAAATGTCGGTGAAGTGATATGGAAGTGATGATGAAGCACAGAGATCGAAGCGGGAGAAGATGCTATTGGTAGCTATTCCGTACGGAATCAGTGCCCATTAATTGCCCCTCGTGCGGCCGGCTCTTCCGCTGGAGCCGCCATTGGTTCTGCCGCCGGTCGTGTTGCTGTTGCCGGAGCCACCGCGATAACTTCCGTCTGTCCTTCCGCCGTTTTGTGAGTTGCCTCCCCAGCTGCCGCCACGGGAGCCACCTTCAGTTCTGCCACCATTTTGTGAGTTGCCGTCCCGGTTATTGCCACGGGAGCCTTCATTTCTTCCTCCGTTTTGAGCGTTCCCGTTCCAGCTGCCACCCTGATAATTTCCGGATCTGCCGCCACTCCTGGAACTTCCGCCCCTGATACTGCCATCGATCCGGCCAGGGCTCCTGTCATTGTAATAATCCTGGCGTCCGCCTGGTCTGTTGTTGTTCCAGCCATAGTTATTCCTACCCGAACGATTATCCCGGTAGCCGTTATAGTAATTCCGGCCGCCGTTATAGTTGTTCCTGTAGTACCCGTTGTACCGGCCACCATCGTATCTGCCGGGAAAACGGCCCCGGTCAGCTCTTGCGGACCGGTAGTTTGTCACTATTACACGGTTGCGGTTGTACACCATGCCGGAATAGGTTCGTATTGGATAATACATTCCCCGGGCAGGAGCGATTCTGCTCATGGGAGCATATGCATATCCGTACCTGTAGTGATGACACACCGGCCGATAGGCGTATACAGGCATCGGGTGCCAGGGCCTCCACCATACAGGAGGATTGATCCATGACCAGGGAGAGGTCCATACCACATAAGCAGGCGCATATACGCGGCGTACGCAGGGCCAGAACCACACGTTCACAATGACACCGGTGGGCGCCATCCTGGGAATGCCTGCATCTGCTGCAGGACCGTGTAAACGAGGAGATGTGCTATAGTCAAAGGAATTATCTTCAGCGGAATAAAGGCTGTCGGATACCTCCACTGGTTCTGCGAGGGTCGTTTCACCATAGAGGTCTTCGTCGCCGGCTATCTGGATAACAGCGTTGTTTTCGCCGGTCTTTTCCAGTTCGATAACTGCTACGTCCTGGCTTTCCTGGTTGGATACCAATGCCTGTATGATAAAGAGTTGTACCTGGTTTTGCTTTTTATTGATCACACGCAGGTAATCAATATTACCGTCCGCGTTCAGGTCCAGGTTGTTAACCCTGTTATTTTCTGTATTCAGGAGCCTTTCAAATTCTTCAGGACTATTCGCCTGCTTAAAAAGCGTTAGCGCCCCCTGCAGGCTGAAATTATCACCAGGCAGACCCGTAGAGTCCTGGTCGGGAGGAGACCAGCTGGCGTTATCCCATTCGTCGGGTTGTTCCTGTAATTGCTGCCTTGGATAGTAATCCTGCGCGTTGGCATATAGTACCGGTAACAGGGATATGAACAGTACAGGTAGGGATTGGCTGATCTTCATGACAAAAATGTTTAGTATATAACTAATAAACGAAGTTGAATGTACGAATAGTTTAATAATGCAATATGTGTGCCGTAATTTAGGATGGGCGTGGGTTTGAAATAGATAAGGGGCTACATAATATGTTGCTGTAACACAGCATATTATATAGCCCCTTACTATGATTAGTAGTTTCTTTTGCCTGGTCTTGAGGGTTAATTTCCCCTTTCAGCTCTTTTACGTTTGCCTCCTGTTCTGTTACCTGATCTGTCGCCGGAACGGTTGTTATAGGTTCTTGTGCCTCTGTCCACTCTTGCGGTGCCTCTGTCGGCTCTTGCGCCTCTATCCACATTCCCGCCTCTGTCGGCCCTTGCGGGAGCGTTCGACTGGTACTGTCTGCCGCCACTGTTGGTCCTGTTCGGCGTATACCGGTTTACTCCCCTGGTAGTACGATAATTGTTCACAACCACCCGGTTGCGGTTAATAACGGTTACGGAAGTGGTCCTTACGGGGCGGTAGATGACCCGGGCAGGAGGGATCCTGTAAACCGGGACAACAACGTATCTGCGGGCATAAGCATATCGGACGGGTCGGTATGCATGCCAGGGCATGGGACGCCAGGGATGGTACCATACCGGGCGGCTTACCCAGGTCCAGGGAGAAACCCATACGGTATATGCCGGAGCATATACGAAGCGTACGCACGGCCACAACCATACGTTTACCACCAGCCCTTCGGGTGAATATACGGAAGGACCATGGGTGGCAGGAGTATAGTTAAACGCGTTACTTTCTTCTTCTGCAGGTTCAGCGATGACCGATTCACCGTATATGTCCGCATCGCCCACGATCTGGACGATAGCGTTATTCTCGCCGGTCTTTTGCAGTTCGATAACGGCTATATCCTGGTTTTCTGTGGATGAAACCAGTGCCTGCAGGATAAATACCTGTACATCGTTATCCTTTTTGTTGATGACACGGATATAGTCCGTGTTGCCGTCTTCGTTGAGATCCAGGTTGTTAACTTTGCTGTCGGGAGAATTGAGCAGCTTTTCGAATTGCTCAGGAGACGCAGATTGCTTAAACAGGTCAAGTGCACCCTGCAGGCTGAAATTGTCGCCCGGCAAACCGGTAGAATCCTGTTCGGCCTGTTCCTGGGCTGATGCTGTCAGGGTCATGCCGACACATACAATAAATGCGGTAAGGTAATTTCCGATGTTCATGTGTTAGTTTTTTTGGGATACTCCCGGGTTCACCTGATAATGCGGGGAATATAGGGCCCGGTTATCTTTGCAGTAACTTCTATGAGTATACATAGGTAGACTGTGGGAAAGGGGCATGGTTTAAAAGGAGGGGGCGAGCAGACCGGAGAAATAATAAATTCAGCTTTGTTTTTATGTGGAGATTATTGATTATTAATTGTTTGAATATGTTTATCAACCATTGCTAATACAGATGATGAAATTACCACTTTGTTGTATATATGTAATATTTTGACGTTAATCCCTAATGTTTTTAGGTTTTAATTGAAATTTTTTCCTAATTTGGTGCCGTCATTCTGGTTTGATAATTACAAAAAACCGGCGTATGATATACCTTAGACCACAACTGAATATACTGTTAAACCGCCTTTATTCTTATCACCTATTGTTTAGTTACAACCCGTAGCTACATGTTTAAACCGCAACTAGCATACTGTTAGCGTTACGAAGTCTGGTCGTATGCCAGTGTTCGTAATTGATTGAAATATTATTAAACACTGCTTGTTTGCGGGGGACTTTATCGCTTACCGTCATCGATTCACTGCAAAAATTTAGTGTTCAATATATAAATTTGGATCTGAAAACGTTTTCAGAACAATAATCTTATACTTTCGCATAAAGTAGAAAGATTATACAACAGCTTAAGATATATCAGAATGAGCAAATTGTTACGTGCAAAGGAAGCCTCATTGGCCAGAGTTTACACTACCAAGGAAAAAGGGATCTACCCTTATTTTAGACCGATCTCTTCTTCTCAGGACACTGAAGTTGATATTGACGGTAAGAAAGTGTTAATGTTCGGATCAAACTCCTACCTGGGACTGACGAATCATCCCAAGGTAAAAGAGGCGGCCAAACGTGCCATTGACAAATATGGTACAGGTTGTGCAGGATCCAGGTTCCTGAATGGTACCCTTGATCTTCACCTCGAGTTGGAGCGTCGTCTGGCGGAGTATGTAGGCAAAGAAGCCGCCCTGTGTTTTAGTACGGGGTTCCTGGCTAACCAGGGTGCATTATCGAGCCTGACCGGCCGTAATGATTATATCATTCTGGACGAACTGGATCATGCTTCCATTATTGATGGCAGCCGTCTGTCCTTTTCGAAAGTTATCAAGTACCGCCACAACAACATGGAGGACCTGGAGGCGAAATTGTCAGCCCTGCCACAGTCTTCTGTACGTCTGATCGTTGTGGATGGCGTATTCAGCATGGAGGGTGACATTGCCCGCCTGCCGGAAATAGTGGCCCTGGCAGATACCTATGGCGCCAATATTATGGTAGACGATGCTCACGGACTCGGTGTAGTAGGACTGAATGGCGCAGGTACAGCGTCTCATTTTGGCCTGACTGACAAAGTAGACGTTATCATGGGTACTTTCAGTAAATCTTTTGCGTCTTTGGGTGGCTTCATTGCCGGTGACAAAGACGTGATTGAATACCTGAAGCATGCTGCCCGCTCCCTGATCTTCAGCGCGAGCATGACGCCTGCAGCCGCAGCCAGCGTAATTGCCACCCTGGACATCATCATGTCTGAGCCTGAGCATATTCAACGCCTGTGGGATAATACCAACTACGCACGCAACTTATTAAAGGAAGCAGGTTTCGATACCGGAAATGTATCAGAAACACCTGTTATACCCATCTATATCAGGAACGAAGAAAGTGTATTCCGCATCACCCGTATGCTGCAGGATGAAGGCATATTCGTGAACCCGGTAGTACCTCCGGCAGTTCAGCCAGACGCTACGCTGATAAGGTTTTCCCTGATGTCGACACACACGTTCTCTCAGATCGAGACAGCGATAGACAAATTAACGGAGACATTTACACGTGCGGGTATACCTTTAAAGCAAAAAATATAAATGGAAACATTGCAGACATCTCAGCAAACGGTACATGCTCCGCGACAAACCAACGGTTTGCCAAAGGTGACCATTCAGGCGGTTACCAGCAAGAAACAGTTGGCGCAGTTCATCGATTTCCCGCACGATCTGTACAAGGACGATGAAAATTATGTACCTGAGTTGTTTATTGCTCAACGTGACCTTCTGACTCCGGGAAAACATCCTTTCCATGAACATTCACAGCTGCAGGGATTCCTTGCATTCCGTGGATCAGAACTAGTGGGAAGAATAGCTGCTATCGATAATAAGAACCACAATATTTTCAATAAAACGAACGATGGTTTCTTTGGTTTTTTCGATTGTATCAACGACAGCGAAGTAAGCCAGGCCTTGTTCAATGCAGCCACTAAATGGCTGAAAGACCGTAAGCTGAGCACGCTGGTCGGCCCGGTTAACTTTTCTACCAACGAAACCTGCGGGTTACTGATAGAAGGGTTTGATGGTCCGCCGGTAGTGATGATGACTTACAACTATCCCTACTACATCAAACTCATTGAGGAAGCAGGGCTGGGAACCAAGATCACCATGTATGCCTGGAAGATCATTCCTGAGTACATGGAGGACAGACCATACCGTGTGATGGAGGTGCTGAAGGAAAGACTCACCAGGCGTAATATCACCTTCCGTAAGGTGAACCTGAAAAAGTTTGATGAGGAAGTAAAGAACATCCATGCGATCTATAACAGTGCCTGGGACAAGAACCTTGGTTTTGTGCCGATGACAGAGAAGGAATTCGAGTACCTGGCGAAAGATCTCAAAATGATCCTGGATCCTGATTTTGGTATTGTAGCAGAAGAGAATGGGAAAATGATAGGGTTTGCCCTGGCCATTCCGGATCTTAACCAGATCCTGAGAAAGATAAAAAGAGGTCGCTTATTTCCGACCGGTATTCTGAAACTGTTACTGGGCAAAAAGAAAATAAATGGCGTGAGAGTGTTGGCATTGGGTGTACTGGAATCTCACCGTAAACTGGGAATTGATGCCTGTTTTTACGGGGAGTTAATGAAAGTGGGCAGGGCAAAAGGCGTTGCTTACGGCGAAGGATCCTGGATCCTGGAAACTAATGAAATGATGAATGCCGCTATGCGGGGTATAAACGCAGATCCGTACAGGACCTACAGGATATACGAAAAAGAGATATGAAACCCCGGATACTGATAACAGGCGCCAGCGGTTTTGTAGGATATCATCTGGTGGAGACAGCGCTGGATGCAGGAATGGAGGTTTACGCCGCCGTACGTGCATCAAGTAATGTCTCCCACCTGAAACATTTGCCGGTAAATTTTGTTTATCCTGATTTCAGCAGCAAGGATGATCTGAAAGATCTGATTGTGAAGTATGGATTTGATTACATCATTCATGGAGCAGGCATAACAAAGGCAAAGTCTTTGGACGAATATAACAGGGTCAATGCAGGGTATACCCTCAACCTGGCAGTAGCAGCCGGAGAATCGAGGGTACCGATCAAGAAGTTTGTATTTATTAGTAGTCTGGCGGCCGTAGGCCCCATCGCATATAATGCCAGCTGGCCTGTACCGGATGTGGAGAAGCCCCAGCCGGTAACCAGTTACGGAAAAAGTAAACTACTGGCTGAAGAATACCTGGGAGTTATATCAGATGTCCCCTGGGTAATATTAAGGCCCACCGCAGTGTATGGGCCAAGAGAACGGGACCTTTTCGTATTGTTCAAGACATACAGACGGGGTTTGGAACCTTATATGGGCAAAGGCGCCCAGTGGTTGAGTTTTGTCTACGTCAAGGATCTCGCACAAGCAGCATTGCTGGCACTGACAGCTCCTGTTTCAGGAACTGTGTATAACATTTCAGATGGTAACAGGTACGACCGTTATGCACTGGCCGATGTTATAAAGCAATATCTGAAGCTGCACACTTTTCGTGTTCACCTACCTCTGCCTGTTATCAGAACTGTTGCCACTATTATGGAAATGGTGAGTCGTGGGGCTCCCTTGCTTAATAGAGACAAACTGAATGAATTGACGGCTGAGAACTGGGATTGTAACATTGAGAAGATACGGCAGGACCTGGGCTACCGCCCTGTATACAACCTTGAAAAAGGTATGCGGGAAACGTTAGACTGGTACACCACCAACAAATGGTTTTGATTAAAACAGTTAAATAAAAGTCTCACATTTTTATGAAACATCAAATTAAAGAAGCAAAAGGGAAATTGGGTGTCCTGATGCCGGGCCTTGGCGCGGTAGCTACGACATTCATTGCCGGAGTAGAATCAATTAAGAAAGGGCTGTCAAAGCCTATTGGCTCTGTCGCACAGATGGGCCATATCCGACTGGGAAAAAGAACTGAAAACAGGAATCCGCTGATTAAGGACTTCGTTCCCTTAGCAAATCTGAATGACCTGGTATTTGGTGGTTGGGATGTGTATGAAGATAATGTGTATACCGCCGCAGTCAAAGCGGAAGTACTTGACAGGTTTATGCTGGAAGCTATCAGACCAGAACTGGAATCTATCGTTCCAATGAAGGCAGCTTTCGATAAAAACTTTGTTAAAAATCTGGACGGTACACACGTAAAGGACTACAAGACCCGTTATGACCTGGCACAGGCCGTAATCGAGGATATTAAAAATTTCCAGAAAGAGAAAGGTTGTGACCGTGTTGTAATGGTATGGTGCGGTTCTACCGAAATATATCACGAAGCTGCAGATGTTCACCAGTCACTGGCTGCATTTGAACAGGGGCTGAAAGATAATGATCCGCGTATTGCTCCGAGCATGATCTATGCATATGCGGCACTGACGCTGGGCGTTCCTTTTGCGAACGGTGCGCCTAACCTGACCTGTGACATCCCCGCTCTCGTAGAATTGTCCAAAAAGACTAAAACCCCGATCGCCGGTAAAGACTTCAAAACCGGTCAGACATTGATGAAGACTATTCTGGCCCCAGGTTTGCAGGCACGTGCGCTGGGTATGGAGGGCTGGTTCTCCACCAATATCCTGGGTAACCGCGATGGATGGGTACTGGACGATCCTGATAACTTTAAAACAAAAGAAGTATCCAAACTTGGTGTACTGGAAGATATCTTAATGCCGGACGAAAATTCTGAACTTTATGGTGACATGTACCATAAGATCAGGATCAACTATTATCCTCCGCGTAAGGACAATAAGGAAAGTTGGGATAACATCGACATATTTGGCTGGATGGGCTACAAAATGCAGATCAAGGTGAATTTCCTTTGCCGCGACTCTATCCTGGCTGCGCCAATCGTACTTGACCTCGCTCTGTTCATCGACTTTGCGAAACGCGCCGGTATGAGCGGTATCCAGGAATGGCTGTCCTTCTATCTGAAATCGCCACAAACAGCACCAGGCCTGCGCCCTGAGCATGACATCTTCAAACAGCTGATCAAGTTGCAGAACACCTTGCGTTACCTGATGGGCGAAGATCTGATCACGCACCTGGGTCTGGATTATTACGAAGGAATTTTAAACGAAGGATGATCCGAATTCATAAAATAATCGCTACCAGCCTGGGCATAGGCTACATCGGTAAGGGCGGAGGCACGGTTGCTGCCGCCGTGACAGCTCTCTGCTGGTACCTTGCGCAGGCTGGTAGTAATCTCTCTGCGATGTGGCCGCTGGCCTTTACCATCGGAGTTACATTGTTAGGCGTTTGGTCCGGTACGGAAGTTGAACCGCATTGGGGAAAGGATGATAAGAAAGTGGTGATAGATGAAGTGTCAGGTATGTGCTTCAGCCTGTTGTTCCTCCCGGTAACCCCGGGTTATGTGCTGGCCGGACTTGTATTGTTCAGATTCTTTGATATCCGCAAGCCATTACTGATCCGCCGTACCGAGCAGTTGCCGGGAGGATTTGGAGTAATGATGGATGACGTGGTAGCAGGAGTATACACCAACTTGTTACTGCAGATTGTTTATCACAGTAACGTTTTTGGAAGATGATAAAATTTTTGAAGGCTCAGGCCTCATCACTGATAGCAACAGGTCTGGATTTCCTTGTGGTGATCCTGCTGTCAACCCAGGCGGGAGCCTGGTATGTCGGTGCTAATATGGCCGGTACCTTTACAGGTGGGGCGGCCAACTTTATGATTAACCGGCAGTGGGTCTTTAATAAGGAGAAAGGCGCGATAGGAGGACAGGCACTGCGCTATGGTATCACCTGGGTGGGGAATATGCTGCTGAATGCAGCAGGAGTGTGGCTTATACTACATTTTACAGGATGGTACAGTCTTATTGATAGAGTAGCCATGGTTAAAATGACAGTATCATTGTTGATTGGTTTTACGTATAGTTATATAATGCAGAAGCGGTTCGTTTTTAAAGATGTTAGATAGAATGAATGGTAGTAAAAATATTAGTTTAGGTCTTTTGTTATTGCTTACGCTCGGCTTTAGTTCAGTATTTGCACAAACAACGAAAGTGAAGGGTGTGGTCACAGACAAATCAGGTGCTCCTCTGCCCTTTGTGAGTGTGTTTGTGCCTGGTACGTCTTTCGGCATCTCTACAGATGCTGCAGGGCGGTACGAATTACAGTTTGATAGCCCAAAAGATAGTGTACGCTTTTCCCTGCTGGGATATAAAGCTGTTACAATACGCATACAGAGAGGTAACGAACAGGTCAGGAATGTGAGCCTGGAAAGTGGCGCAAAAACCCTGGGAGAGGTAGTCATCAAGCGTAAGAAGGAAAGATACCGTAACAAGGATAACCCAGCTGTAGAGTTGATCCGACTGGTCATTGACAATAAGTCAAAGAACAGAATGGAGCACTATGACTATGCCAACTATAACCAGTACGAGAAACTGGAGTTTGCGTTGAGTAATGTCTCTGAAAAGATCAGCAACAACCGGTTCACCCGGAAGTATAAATTCGTGTTCGACAACCAGGATACCACCAAGATGGCAGGACGTTCTCTGCTGCCGATGTACCTGGAAGAGAAACTGGCCGATGTATACTACCGCCGGGATCCCGAAAAAAAGAAAACAATTATCACAGCTGATAAGAAGGTCAGCTTTGAGAACTATATAGATAACCGCGGTCTGAGCGCTTATCTGAACCACATCTACCAGGACGTGGATATCTACGACAACAATATGATGTTGTTTACGAACCAGTTCCTGAGTCCCATTGCAGATGCAGGTCCGACTTTTTACAAGTACTACATTGCTGATACCATCAAAACAGCAGACAGCACAAAACTGATTGTTCTGGAATTCTATCCCAGGAACAAAGCTGACCGTTTACTGGAAGGTAAAATGTACATCACGCTGGATGGGAAATACGCTATACAGAAGGCGGATATGACGGCCAATAAGGAGATCAACCTGAACTTTATCCGTGATTTCCACCTCTATATGGACTTCGAAAAGACACCGGATGGCCGTTATTTCATGAACAAGAACACCCTGATGGCCGACTTCGGTCTCTTCAAGGGTAAGAGCGGTCTTTACGGAGAGCGTACCGTGTCCCTGAAGAACATGGTGATCAACAAGCCAATGCCGGACAAGTTCTATGAAGGAAGCTCTTTCGTTGAGAACGAACAGGAAGTGGTGAAGCCGGAAAGCTTCTGGGAACAGAACAGGCATGATACCCTGACCGCCGCAGAGTCGAAGGTATACGCCAATATTGACAGCCTGCAGCGTATGAGATCTTTCAGACGCACCATGGATATCGCTACCCTGTTGCTGGCCGGGTGGAAAAGCGTAGGGCCTAAGTTTGAAATAGGTCCGGTAAACACCTTCTATAATTTCAACCCGGTGGAAGGTTTCCGCCTGAGGTTGGGAGGAAGGACCACGCCCAAGTTCAATAAGAGCATCTACCTCGAAGGATACGGCGCTTACGGCTTCAAGGACGAGAAATGGAAATATTACTTCGGAGGCTCTTATGCCTTCAACCATAAGTCAATTTACGATTGGCCGGTACGTGCCATTAAGGCCAGCTACCAGCATGATACGAAGATCCCGGGCCAGGAGCTGCAGTTTGTACAGGAGGATAACTTCCTGCTGTCCTTCAAGCGTGGTAACAACGATAAATGGCTCTACAATGACATCTACAGGTTGTATTACCTGCATGAGCTGTATAATCACTCCTCTTTCCAGGTAGGCTTCAAACACTGGCAGCAGACACCCGCCGGCACCCTGTCTTACTATAAAGGCACGAGCCAGGCCGACAGCGTAAAGAAGATCACTACTTCTGAATTATCGCTGGAACTGCGTTGGGCGCCTCACGAGCAATTCTACCAGGGAAAGAACTTCAGGATCCCCATCCCCAACAAATATCCTATCTTCACACTCAGAGCAATCGCGGGAGTGAAGGGGCTGTTCGGTAGCGGATACAATTACCAGAACATCACCCTGAATATTTATAAGATGGTATACCTTTCACAGCTTGGGTATAGTGAGGTTGTAGTAGAGGGTGGTTACATCTTCGGACACATACCTTATCCGTTGTTGACCATCCACAGAGCGAACCAGACATATGCTTACCAGTTACAGTCTTATAACCTGATGAACTTCCTGGAATTTGTGAGTGACCGCTATGCTGGTATAAATATTGACCATAGCTTTAACGGATTTATCTTCAATAAGATACCTTTGCTGAAAAAATTGAAACTCCGTGAGGTAGCAACAGTGAAGGTGCTGTACGGAGGATTGAGCAAAGGCAACGATCCAAGGCTGGATCCGTCAAAGATACAGTTCTCAAATTATGCGGATGGAGTACCCATCACCTATACACTTGGCAGTACGCCATATGTGGAAGGAAGCGTGGGTATCGCCAATATATTTAAACTGCTCAGGTTAGATCTCGTGAAGAGGTTTACTTACCTGGATAATCCATTGATTGCCAATTGGGGTATCAGGGGCAGGGTTAGATTTGATTTTTAATGTTTTTCAATCGTAAGCCATGAAAAAACGATTCAGAGATAAGCTGCAGCAAGCAATTTACGTGGTGATCAACCCTTTGGTAAAGGGTTTGATCAAGCTGGGGCTGACGCCTAACGCTGTCACCCTGATCGGATTCCTGCTGAACATAGGTGTAGTAGTGATATTTGTGACGGGAGTCGAGGAAGGTAACAGGGGAGACCTGTCCTACGTAGGATGGGCCGGTGCCCTGATCCTTTTTGCAGGATTATTTGATATGCTGGACGGGCAGGTAGCCCGCCTGGGAAATATGGGGTCGCGTTTCGGCGCCCTCTTCGATTCGGTACTCGATCGCTATAGTGAAATGGTATTGTTCCTCGGCATCTGTTATTACCTGATCGGACATCACTATTTCCTGAGCTCCATATTCGCCTTTATTGCGCTGATCGGCTCTATGATGGTAAGTTATACCAGGGCGCGTGCAGAAGGTCTTGGTATTGAGTGTAAAGGAGGACTGATGCAACGCCCCGAGAGGATCGTGATCATTTCCGTATCTGCTATTGCCTGTGGCATCACCTCACACTTCATTGGCGGGGATTACAAGCTATACATACCAGGCATTCCTTTCCATGTATTTGAGACCATCTCGATCTTCACCTTCCCGCTGTTCATTATGGCGATCATGACCAATATAACAGCGGTAGGCCGGCTGAGGGATGCAAAGAAAGCAATTGATCAGCAGGACCAGGTAACCCGTGTGATCAGAAGCGCTACCACCACTCCAGTGATCGCACTGCTCATCATGGTACTGCCTGTTATGACAATGGCAAATGCACAGACCGTGAGAACAGAACCTGTATTCCCGGTTCCGCAGAATATTCCGCATATGCTGTTCTATATGCAGCGTACGCCGAATGCCAACACGATTGTCTACGACCTGAACCTGCAGAAAGATGGCTCACTTGATGAAGATGAGCCGGTGAATATTTACTGGATCAGGTACACCGAAAATGGTGAAAAGAAGGGATTAAATTACATACAACGTAAATTTGCGTACGGACTGAAGGTAAAGCAACTGTCGAAAGACAAGTATGAATTGCGTTCTGTAGCTTATGATAAGAAAAAGATGTACCTGATGAAGTCTGCCCAGGGCGATTACCATATCTACACACAGATAGGTACTGTCATGGCGCAGCTGAACAGGATTTACCTGCAGATCGAAGGAGGCACCTTCTGGTTCCCGAATGTGGTATACATAGAAATGAAAGGAGTAGACCCTGCTACCGGTAAAGAAATAAAGGAGCAGTTCAAGCCCTAAAAGGTTGATTGTTAAATTCACAACGAATGAGTAATAGACAGTACGTTTCCAACTCGCAAGAGTCTGTGCCTATGTTCAAGAACGGACTACTGGAAAAATTATCTAAGGTGCATTTCAGCGTTCCGCTGTTCTTATATATTCCTGTTATCGCCTATTGCTGCTGGACAGCACTGGTAACTGTGAATGCAGGTGTACTGATATGGCTGCTCAGCGTATTGGCCGGTATCTTTATCTGGTCGCTGACAGAATATATCATGCATCGTTTTGTATTCCATTTTGAACCGGAGTCTTCCTGGGGTAAAAAGCTGCATTTCATCTTCCATGGTGTGCATCATGACTATCCTAACGACAGATTGCGCCTGGTACTGCCACCATCTGTGAGCATACCGCTGGCGTTGGGATTCTGGTTCCTATATAGAAGTTTTATACCTGAAGTATATTTTTACGGATTTTATGCAGGCTTCATCGGCGGATATCTTTTCTACGATATCTCCCACTATGCCCTGCACCATTTCAATTTTAAGGCAAAGTTCTGGAAGAAGTTAAAGAAACACCACATGATGCATCACTATGCCGATGCTTCCAAAGGATATGGTGTGAGTTCTTCATTCTGGGACAAGATCTTCGGATCAGATTTTCAAAAGTGAGATAAGATGGATGCACCGGTTCCTGCCAGGCCTACAACTGCTTTTTTTGATAGGCGAAATATGCTGATCGTTACTGCGATCAGCATAGCTTATCTGTTGCTTTCAGGCTGGCTGGTTGGCTTTAAGACTGATCAGATATGGCTGATCGCTATTTTTAACGTCTGTTATTACGTATCGAGACCGACCCGGCGTTTTATACTGGGTTTTTCGATCTTCATTTTTTACTGGATCGTGTTCGACTATATGAAGGCATTCCCCAATTACCTGACGGGGCCTGTACATATCAAAGACATTTATGAGACAGAAAAAGCATGGTTTGGCGTGATGATGGATGGAGTGAAAGTGACCCCGAACGAGTACTGGCTGCATCATACCAGCGTATGGCTGGACGTGTTGACAGGATCATTCTACTTATGCTGGGTGCCGGTACCACTGGCATTCGCTACGTACCTGTTCTATAAGGACAGGCTGGCATTCCTGCATTTCGCCTTCACCTTTATACTGGTTAACTGGGTAGGATATATCATCTACTATACGTATCCTGCCGCGCCACCATGGTATGTACAGTTACACGGGTTTGACTTTATAGCCAGCACACCGGGTAATACAGCCGGACTGGCGAGGTTTGACACCGCGCTGAACGTTAATATCTTCGGCTCTTTATATGCAAAAGGATCAAACGTATTTGCGGCGATGCCCTCATTGCATTCTGCTTATCCGTTGATCGTGTTCTTCTATGCAAGGAAGACCACCAATCTTTTCTTCACGACTATTTTTGGCATCATATCCATCGGTATCTGGTTTGCCGCTGTTTATACCAGCCATCACTACGTACTGGATGTATTGGCGGGTATTGCCTGCGCCAGCGTAGGTATTGCCTTATACCGGCTCGTATTGATGAGAAGTGTGGCTTATAACGAACGGATCAACAAGTATTATTTAGCCGTTACGAAGTAGTAGCTTTTTGTTTGTCCAGGCGGCGTAACAATTCTTCCACTTCATTGCCATAATTACGTTTAAAGTGAAATCGTTGCGCCTTCAGGAGCATTTCCCTGGCAGTGTCTTCGTCTTGTTCTTTCAGGGCGAGCAATGCCAGGTTCCTATAGGCATAGGCATTGCCTTTATTGAACTGCAGTGATTTAAGTATAAGCTCCCTGGCTGCCACAGGGAATCCAAGGTGCATCAGCACATAACCTTTATTATTGTAGGCATAGGCGCATTCTTCATCATACGCAATGGCCTGATCAAAATAAGAGATCGCTTCCACATACAATTCCAGCTTGATACATTCAAACCCGAGACTATTCAGCAGTTCCGAAGATCCCGGATTCATTGATAATGCGTGTTCGTAAAGGCGTTGTGCCCACGCATGATTACCCAGCTCACTGTAACAATGTGCTACTTCCGCCAGTACTCCTGTATGTTGCGGATGTTTCTTGTGTACCTTTTCATAGAAGGGAAGGGCCTTTTGGAAGTTCCTTTCCACTCTCCATGTTACCCCCGACAGCCACAATGCATTCACATGATCGGGCTGCATCTGTAACACCAGGTGGCAGAGCGCCCGGCACCTGTGGATATCGTTATACTGCAGGAGGGCCTGGGCTTCCCTGAAATATCTTTCTACAGCCATCTTCTTCTGCTGAGGACCGTAAAACAGCCGGATCAGCGGGTGGAAGAAACTGATATGGGAGGTTTTGATGCGGGGACTACGGAAAGGGACCTCGGTCTGAATATTCCTAAGTGCCCGGATCTGTTCCAGGTAGCTGTCGAAGATGATACCAAGCGACTGGAATTTGTACTGACAGCGGTTCTCTATACTGAGCAGGGAGAGGATGATGTGCTGGGGATGGAGCTGTTCATCTCCCAGTTTTTTCTGGTAATACGCAGCATTTTCCAACATCCTTTCCGCCTCCGTCATAATAGGCACTTTGGGCCTGTTTCCCGTGGGGATAGGAGTGCCGGGACGTTGTTCCCAGTTAAGGGCGTGCAGCCACTGGACGAGCTTCTCCCGGTCAGCCGCATCAATGGCGATATCACTGGCGTAAGAGTCCAGAATACCCAGGAGAATCATCTGGCTGTCTATGTAAAAAAGTTTCCTCTCCAGGCTAAAAGTCCTGGCATAGGCAAATGCTGTCTTCAGTTCATAGGAGGAAGTCAAAAGCATCAGCAATGGTTAAGTACAGTATCAAATTTATATCATTTATGGGTATCTGCCAGCGGTCAAATTACCAGAATTCAATGCGCCGATACCTCATTCCGGGGCCGTTCCGGCGAATCATCACAAATGCAGATCCTCCGTTAAAACGAGTATACCATTTTTCACTGCAATTGGATTGTGATTGAGGGTGTTATCCAGTAAAATAAAAGAAACATATAGTCAAGTCTGCATATCCGCCGGTATTACCTCAAATCCGGGTTGGTGCGGAAAATCCAGTTGATGGTTCTGTCAATATTACTTCTCGAAGTAACATTCGGGTCATCGGCATTGCCTAATCCCACGGATGCTCCAAAAATCTTTACAGCCCAATCGCTGGTTTCAGGCAAATGATCATCTTCTAAGCGATGTAGGGTGTTATAACAGGTATTGAGTTCATGCGTCCAGGCGCTCTCGCCATATTTCAGTCTGCACAGTCTGGCAAACCAACCGTAAATGCCTGCATGAGCCTCTGCATTGGCCAGCCAGGGTTTCAACATATCCAGGGCTTTGGTCGTATCGCCCAACCGCGTGCAGGCAAAAGAAGCCAGGATGGCATTGTTAACGCCAATTTCCAGAAGGCTGTTGGCGTCTGCACAAAACTCTCCACTATGCTGCTGGTGGTTTATTGTATCCACATAGGCAACAATCGTTTTGAAATAAGTACTGGCACTATCTGAATTGCCCTGTTTTTCGAAGTCAAGTGCAATTTCTGTCATGCGCGTCGATGGACCGGCGAAAGCCACCGGATAATCATAACGCAGGTAATAAAAAATCCCGGTATGGACGATGGTAGTATCATATTTGCGGTTAATGATCCATGTAGTATCATTATGGGATATAACAGTATCACATGACGTATAATAGAGATCAAACAGGGAGTCTTCCTGTGCCTGCGTCATACGGGCCCAATACTTATCAAAATCGCTTAAATTAAACGCCTTAGGAGGATTTCTGGAATCATTACAGGCAAACAGCCCAAACGTCAGTAAAAGTGTAATTAAGGATGATATTTTATTCATGGCCAGGGATGTGGATGTCTCCGATTATAATGGACGCAATTTAAATGTTTGATATTCATATTTACGAATTTTTCAATAATCCCTACCTTCATCTTATGGAAGAATCAGAAAAATTAAAAAGGGTGGTCGAAGCCCGTATGAAGCTAAAAGCCCGTTTTGAGGACAAGATCAGGCAGACGCCTTCCGTTGCCGACGACAGGCCTATGGGTTCCGGTAAACCTAATCGTCATGGCATGCCGGTAGTACCAGTTGGGCAGATCATCACGCATAAGTGGCCTGTGCTCGACCTGGGTATTGAACCGGAGGTTCCCCTGGATGAATGGCGACTGGTGATAGATGGCGCAGTGGAACACCCGGTAGAACTTACCTGGGACGATTTTATGGCTTTACCGCAGACAGAAGATACTTCCGACTTCCACTGTGTTACCACCTGGTCTAAACTGGACATGAACTGGAAAGGAGTACGCCTGCTGGATCTGGCGGCGCTCGTGCAGCCCCATGACAATGCCACACATATCCTGTGTTACGGATATGATGATTATACGACCAATGTTTCGCTGGAAGAAGCATTGAAACCTGACGTGCTGCTGGTACACACCGTTGAGGGAGCACCTTTGCCGATAGAGCATGGCGGTCCGGTAAGAATGATCACGCCTCAGTTATATGCCTGGAAAGGATCAAAATGGATCCGGAGGATAGAATTCCTGACAGAAAACAAATTAGGCTTCTGGGAGGAACGCGGCTATTCCAATACGGCCTATCCCTGGAGGAACGACCGGTATAGCTGATTTTCATTCGCCGTATGGCGGATAGTACATCCCCCGATGCCAGGGCTCATTCCTGGGGTGCGCACCCGGGTTACAAATATGCAGTATGACCTTTCTCACATATGGGGGATAAACATGTCCCCCAATTAGTCTGCTCCGGTTCCTCATCATATGCCGGTTACAAACACCCGGTTCACTCAGACAGCCATAACTCATATTTCCGGTCTAATTGTTTGATTTTTATCATTTTTACTTTGTTATGTGTAATTCTGTTGATATAACAGATTGTAGCTTTGTGATCTCAAAAAGTGAGTACTCCCGGTGAAAATGTTGTTAGATCACTAGAATAGGGGATGGATATGACCAGGTTTGGTAATTTTCAATGAGCACAGATATTTTGAGCTTTGCATACTCAATCAGAGTAATCATTAAAAAACTCAAAATGAAGTTCAGAAAAACCTTAGCTGCAATGTCACTCTTTGTTTTGGCAGCAACATGTATTGTAAGTTGTGATGATGACGATGACGTTCAGAACCCTGCTGTGAATGCAGATGTAAGACTGCAAACTAACGAGAAACTGGGAAAAATATTAACTGACAACCAGGGACGTACCCTCTACTCCTTTGCATTGGATGTGAATGGACAGGCTGCCTGCAGCGGCGACTGTATTGCGAAATGGCCAGTATTTTACAAAGCCAACCCAAGCCTTGAAACAGGTCTTGACGCTGCAGATTTTGGTGTGATCACCCGCGCAGATGGCGCAAAACAGTCTACTTACAAAGGCTGGCCACTGTACTATTTCCAGGGCGATACCAAAGCCGGCGATATCAAAGGCGATAGTGCAGGTGGAACCTGGTTTACTGCAAAACCTGATTATTCTGTAGCATTAGGGAAAGCACAACTGGTGGGCAAAGATGGTGTTAAATACACCGGCAAATATGTTCCCGGTGATGAACTGACAGAATTCATCACAGACGATTACGGCAGAACGTTGTATCAGTTCTCAAAAGATTCGTTCAACATTAACAAGTATACACTACCTGATTTCAGTAATGATGCTGTATGGCCTGTTTACCAGGAAACAGTAGTACAAAATATTCCCACTATCCTGAAAAAGGCTGACTTTGGAGTGATAGATGTACATGGTAAGAAACAGCTGGCCTACAGAGGCTGGGCGCTGTATTACTATGGCGGAGACGAAAATAAAAGGGGTAACACCAAAGGTGTGAGCGTTCCGACACCAGGCATCTGGCCTATCAATAACAACGGAACGTTAACAGCGCCTAAAAAATAGGAGCTGCTAACACCCCGCTGTCATGACAACTGTGGCAGAAACTTATGTTACATGAACAGTGTAAACAGTTGTAGGTTTAGCAATGGCTGGAGTATTCCTACTTTAGCCTTTTTTTTATTCTTCCGGCGTCAGCCACACCAGCCTGGATTTTCTTTCCTTGCTGTTTATCTCCAGCTTAAGCGTTACATATGTGTTAGTGGACCTGTTATAGTCTGAAAGATTGAATACCGCCAGGGCGTGCTTCTCTTCCTTTTTCAGCGGACCAAAAAACAGGCGTCTTTCCGGTGCGGGACTTCCTGTTACATACGAGAATGCCTGGGCGCTGGTCAGTGAACGCATTGGCACTACATTCCCATTCTCCGGATGTGTGTTCTGCTCCGCATCATTCAGGAGAACGTATAACTTCCGCTTTGTATGCAGATAAGAAAATGAACGGTACTGGTCCGCCTGTATCAAATGCTGGGTGGATAATTTCCTTTGTGCGATATAGAAAGAAGGGTAGTCGGTGTTTTTCAGATACTGTTTTTTCGGAATGAAGCTGGCAGACTGCATTTTGCCGCTGACGTCAAATGAGGCAACTGCTAGGTTGTCCAGCATATAGTAAGTGTAGGGTGTAGCATCCCGTGGTGTATGTTTTTCGCTGATCAGTTCTTCGTAAATAACAGAAAAGCTGCCATCATCGTTGATGACGATATCCTGAGGCATTCCTGTAAATGTTTCATTTGGCCCATATAGCTTCTTTTTCTGCACATCGGCTTCGGCAGGATATAGATTGATCTCCTGCTCGACTTTGGCCTTAAAAGGGTCTATAATGAGCAGGAAACCTGCATATGGCTGCGGGTTGGCATCCTCGATATGAGCAGCGCCCAGCAGCATCAGTTTCTTTGTGACAGGATTGAACCGCACAATAGCACTGTCGGCAATGCGATTATCAGACAGGTCGAGCAATTCAGAGGTCATACGCCTTCCGTTTTTGGTGAGCGTCATCATCACCAGTTGTCCTTCCCGGTCGTTGGAGGTGATCTCATTGTATGCAAACCCCAGTATGCATACCCTGTCATCTCCTAATACAGCCATGTCAAGGTAGTTCAGAGAAGCATATTTGAAAGCCGGCTGGTAAAAGGCCCGGCTAATCTCCTGGTGATCGCCGTTATATACAACCACCTCCATCTGGTTTTTATCTGCGAGATCACTTTTATCGCGATGGATGAATAATGCGTAGTGATCGCTGGCCGGATCTTTACTGACTGAGAAAGAGTTTACAGGATCAAATTCAGGTATCCAGCGTACGTCTTTAAACAGGTATTTTTCTGCTTCCGCGATCTTTTCTTCCCTCTCCAGGTTGCCGGTGGCGCCGTCAAACAGTAATCTGTAGAGCACAGGTGTTCTTTCATGGACCTCACTGATCAGGAGTGCGATAGTGTTATTAGTTTCGAAAATAGCATTGACACGAGCTCCTTTCAGTTTTCCAAAAGAAGGATCGTGATGTTTGTAACCCGCCAGTTTATGCTCGGGATTGTAAATAGTGAGATCTATTCCGTTTCTGGCGCTCAGGTGTACGACGATGGTATTGCCGTTTTTGAGCTGGAGCAGCTTCGCATGACCGGTTTCAGGTTCCTCAAATAAGGGAGTTTCAGCTACGGTTTTGAATTGCCCATAGGCAAGTGCCTGCAACAGTACCACCAGGCACATCAGGGTGATTCTTTTCATAGGTTCAGGTTGTTAGGATAGAGTTATGACAATTGGCAATAAAGGTATCAAAATTTCCGACCTAGTTATCCATAAATTCCCAGGCGCTCTGGTAGGCGTTTTGCTGCTCTGCGTAAGAGATAAACCCTGCATAGAAGGGCAATTGGGAAAGTGTGGCGCTGTCGCCTATGATTACCAGCTTCTTACGGGCCCTTGTCATGGCCACATTCATGCGGCGGATGTCGGACAGGAAGCCGATCTTGTTATCGTTATTGCTCCTCGTCATACTGATATATACAATATCCCTTTCCTGCCCCTGGAAACTGTCGATCGTATTTACAGAGATCTTATCCCCGTAGGATTGCAGTGCTGGAGAGTCCTGCAGCTGTTCCTTCAGGAGATGGATCTGCTGCTTGTAGGGCGAAATAATAGCAATAGAGGGAAAATCTTCCTGCTGGTAATGTGTGTTGAGCCCTGTTACAAACTGTGTCAGGTGTTTGAAAAGGAAGGCAGCTTCCTCCGGATTGGTCGTGCTGGTGCCTTCGGATTTTTCGTCAAATCCGCAGCCGGCGGTATCCACAAAAGAAAGGGGCATATCCTGCGGAAAGAGGGTATGTCCGGCCACAGAAGCGTGCGCCTTCAGTCTGTCTTCGTAGAAGATGGAAGAAGAATAACCCATGATCAGCTGGTGCATGCGGTACTGTTCTTCCAGCAGCACCACCGATTCAGGATGGCGGGCGATGCATTTTTCCAGCAGGGTGGTACTCAGCCCGTTCCTGGCGGCTTCGTCCGACTTTACAGTAGGGGACAGCTGGCAATGGTCGCCGGCCAGCACTACCTTCTGTGCTTTCAGGATCGGAATCCAGCAGGCTGGTTCCAGTGCCTGTCCGGCTTCGTCAATGACGATGGTATGGTATTTCAGCTGGCGTACGGTGTAGTGATTGGCGCCCACCAGGGTAGCAGTGATCACCTGTGCCTTTGTCAGCAGGTCGTCCATGATGTATTGTTCGGTATTTTCGACGGATTTCATGATACTGCGGGCCTCGTCAAACAGCGCCTTGCGTTGTTCCCGTTCTGCCTTTCCGAAATTCCGCTTGTACTTATGTGCCATGTCCCGGAATTCATTCGCCTGTTTTTTCAGGCGTTTGATCTCCTTCATGCTGTTGTGTTCCGCCATCCGGCTATCCAGCGTCAGGGCTGACAGCCGTTCGGAAACACGGGCCGGGTTACCCACGCGTAATACGTTCAGTCCTTCGTCGGCCAGTTTTTCACTGAGCAGGTCCACAGCGGTATTGCTGGGTGCAACCACCAGTATCTGTTTGTTATCCTGTTTTATCAGCGCTTTGATAGCCTGTACCAGGGTAGTGGTTTTTCCTGTGCCGGGAGGGCCGTGTACAATAGCCAGGTCATTCGCCGCCAGTATGCGGTTCACAGCGGCCTGCTGGGAATCATTCAGGCGGGGGATGGTAACCGGTGGCACATCATCCCGGAAGGTAGGCGATTTTTCGCCGGTCAGGATGCTGATGAGACGATCATTCTCTTCCTTGTTGATACGGGTATCGGCCTGTTTAAGGGCATTTTGCATCTCATCATAGCTGTTGTCGTCAAACAGCAGATCAATGCCTAATTTGCCATTATTGGCCCATTCGGGCAGCTCATCCGTACGGAGTGTGATTTTCAGGCGGTTACCCCCCTGGTAGGAGATAGTGCCTTCTACCCGGTCTGTTTTAGGATCATGATTCGAAAACAGAACTGCTGATACGCCAAAACGGAGCTGGTGAACGATATCCTGGTGAGTAGTACGCTCCACTTCCACGGTGAGATAGTCTCCGCGGCTCATTTCCGAACCTCTGATGGCAATAGGGTACCAGGTAAGCCCATTAGCCCTGCGCTCGGCTACGGACGTTGATGCTGTCATTTCCAGATATGCGTTCCTGTCTACTTCCCGCTCAGTTTTCAGTAATTCAAGCAGCTTTTTGAAATAATCCATCCTGCAAAGGTAAGACGAATAGAAGATATTAGCTGAGAACTGGCGAACAGCCGGGCTAAGACTCCTTGCCCGGCTGTTCCAGCTGCTATTTCTTCAGTCGCTGGATGATATTCGTTGTGTAACTCACATCCTTTGTGATATTTCCGTTCTGGTCCTTGCTGTTGTAACTGCATCCAAAGATGAATTCCATCATACCGCTGCCGGGAGCGGAGGTCCTCAGTGTATCTGCTATTTTCAGCTGCTCACCCGGTAACGTAGCCTGTCCGGCATTGATGGCGCAACCTGCGCCCACGCCGATCAACACATTCTGGCGGTTGCCGATGCCATCTCCGTATGATTTTACCCATTTCATTACATCTGTGGCTTTGTTCCAGTACGACATGGTCATTACGTAGTCAATGTATTGTTTGGACCTTTTGATCTGCTCCAGGTTGTAGTTGTTATAGTCCACTACCGACAAGATTCTGCCCGTTTTTGACAAGGGGCCAACGTATTTGCTGAGGGCAATAATACCCGAGTCAATATTCGCGGTTCTGACATTGCCGTATTCCAGGTCAAGGTCTATCCCGTCAAATTTCCATTTGTCCAGGGAATCTTTTACGACTTTCGCCATGGAGTCGGCCGCAGCAGCGGATAGTTTTACCAGTCCGCCGGCAAAGGATGTTGCCACTATCCTGATGCCTCTTTGCTGGAGGGCGTGCGCTTTAGTCAACACATCGCTCCATTCATTCTGACCTGACACGCCTCTGTGTTCAAATTCCCAGCCTCCTGTAGCTGTTCTGCCTATGCCCAGCGTGAAAATGTTAACAACGTCCACGCCGTCGGGCATAGCATCCAAAGGCCCTACGGTTGATCTGTCGTAGCAACAGCCTCCCCAGTAATCGACCATAATGGGTCTCTTCGTGAGAGGTTTACCATAGAATGGAGAAGTGTCTTCGTGGTGTGTAGTGTCGGGGCCTGGCGGATTGTTACCATTGTCTTTTTTACAGGAATGGGATAAAGTCAGCATTGTACTCAAACATAACAGCAGGGCGGAAGTTTTTACGATAAAGTAGAATTTGGGTTTCATGTGTAACCGGATAATTTTTTAACGTTAAATGAATCTTTAAAATAGGCATCAGCAAATGTCGTCACGGGCAATTGCCACCCGGTAAGCAGGTGTATAAGTTTAAAATAATAAACACGGGTGATGGTAATGTTATGAAGGCAGTCGCTGACAGCAGTAATAAACGCATGAAATGAGATATTCGTATAACGTAAGATTTCTATCCTCTGGTCAGTTGCAGATGGCTCCTATTGTAACAACACCATGATAAGCAGGTAGGCAAATATTGAATACCTGGAATCGCAAATAAGATCCAATTAAATTTCTCTTCGCCAGTTTTTCTACAGATTTGACCGCTAAGTTTGTTTCGTCAAACAGAAATTATATTATAATAATTTAAAATATTATTCTATTTTTAATAGCAAGCCAGGTGAAAACACCTGGCAGATAAAGGGAGGGATTACACCGCAACAATGTGAATAATCTACCTGACATCTGAATCGTCGATTTACTTATTCCTACAACTGTTATACACTATGTGTAAGAAATTCTTATGCCTTTGCCTGCTCATAGCGGGGCTGCTACCTCATGTCTCATCAGCACAGCAGCAGGATAGTATTATTAATACGGCTGCGCCGAAGTTCCAACCGGATTCGTTTTATCAGCATCGCCCGGAGAATATTAAAAGGCGTTACAAGGGACTATTATTGGTACCTGCCACATTTATTGTTTATGGAGCGGCTTCTCTGAGCGTAAATAGTTTAAAAGGCGTAAATAATCACTTTAAAGAAGAAATATACCTGGAGGGAAACCGTAGGGTCTATGATTTCGATAATTACCTGCAGTATGCTCCTGCTTTCCTGGTATATGGCCTGAACGCGGCCGGTATCAAAGGGAAGAATAATTTCTTAGACCGTACTGCTATTTATGCGATGGCTAATATCATCATGGGAAGTACGGTTATGGCTACCAAACATCTTACGCACGAGAAACGGCCGGATGGATCTAATTATCTATCCTTTCCTTCAGGGCATACAGCTACAGCATTTGCTGCTGCTGAATTTATGATGCGGGAATATAAGGATGTATCTATCTGGTATGGCGTAGCGGGTTATGCAATGGCTGCAGCAACAGGATATCTGCGTATGTCGAATAACAGGCACTGGTTGGGAGACATAGTAGCGGGAGCGGGTGTGGGTATACTTTCAACCGAGCTGGCTTATTATTTATATCCCTCGGTGAAAAGGATATTCAGGAATAAGAAAACGGATATAGCCAATGTGATATTACCAACCTATCAGCAGGGAACTTTTGGGCTCAGTGTGGTGCATACTTTTAATTAGGTATTCGTCATTGATAAAAGCGCACATATATCTCCTCGAAAAAGGGGATGCCATATCCCCGGATTTGGGGATATGGCTTGCACCTGTTATTTATTCACGACTGGCATCAATCCGTTGAATTCTCCGGACACTT
The DNA here is from genome assembly GCF_021646545.1 of Chitinophaga filiformis. GTDB lineage: Bacteria > Bacteroidota > Bacteroidia > Chitinophagales > Chitinophagaceae > Chitinophaga > Chitinophaga filiformis_A. The sequence goes on from NZ_JAKIRP010000002.1 coordinate 441,725, forward strand.
TGGCATCGCCATAATCCAGTATATATGTTATGCGGTATGCTTCAGTTGGAGGATCTTTCTGAATGGTGATCCTGCCATCCTGCAGGTCTGTCAGCTGTTTGCCAGTACCGGGCGTAATGACATTGTTAGCGAAACTGGCGCCCAATACAACATCAGCAGCACTGAAATTCACACGCTTGTCGAATCCGGCGGCACCCGCTTCTTTGAACGTATATGTCTGCCCGTTCACAAATGTATCTACCTGAAAGGAAACACCATCAATCTTGCCACTAAAAGAGGCTTCATTGATATTCACGTTGGACATCAGCATTCTTCCACCTTCTTCCACACTCCATTGTACACGGAAACCGAAAGGCGTTTCGGTAGTCTGTTTGTCTTGTCCCTCAATAGTAAAGGCGCTCTCAGGAGTCTGATTGTTGTTGTCGTCATCTTTATTGCAGGCAGTAAGCAACGCTACAGCGGCAGCGACGCTGAAAAGTAGTCTTCTCATGGTTTTGTTGTTGTTGTTTTAAATGAAATTCAGGTTTTTAATAAATGGTTGCATATTTCATCGGAGAGGAAATGTTGTGTCTTAATATTGTCCCACTAGTGAAAATATATTTTTGCGCAGATTCCTATTGACAAGAATAATGCCAGATCAGGAAGGCATTTGCGGCGTATTCATAAAAAAGGGCTGACCAATTTGGCAGCCCAGTATAGTTTATTTTATTTGTTGAACCCAGTCCTTCATCACTTGCAGGATAGTCAGTAACTCTTGCTCACTGATGATATATGGAGGCATCAGGTATAACACATTGCCGATAGGACGGAGCCATACTCCATGTTGCTGGGAGAACTCCTTAAAGCCTGAGAGGCAGGCTGCGTCTTTCATTTCAAGGGCGCCGAGTGCTCCTATTGATCTTTTGGCTATAATAGCAGGAGAAGTGAAAGTATCAAACTCACGGCGTATGATAGACTGAATGTTTTCTATTTTCTGCAGATAATGTTCCTCTTCAATAATGGCGATGCTTTGCAATGCCACGGCACAGGCAAGTGGATTGGCCATAAAGGTAGGCCCATGCATCAATGCCTTTTCATAATCATCTCCGAGGAAGCTGTCGAATACTGGCGATGTGGCGAGCGTAGCAGCATGTCCCATATAACCTGCCGTCAGTGCTTTACCCAGTATCATGATATCGGGTGTAACACCGGCATGTTCAGCAGCAAACATTTTACCCGTACGGCCAAAACCTGTGGCTACTTCATCGAACACGAAAAGTACATTATACCTGGTACAGAGCTCACGGGCCGTTTTCATGTAAAGCGGCGAATAAATGTTAAAACCGCCTGCGCATTGCACAATAGGCTCAACTATAAAAGCGGCAATGTTCTGATGTTCACTTTGCAAGAGTGCTTCCAGTTTGTCAGTAGCCGTTTTCACTACGGCTGCATCGGCGTTAAATCCTCCTTCAGGAATATCCAGTATAAATCCTCTTCTGAGTACATCCGAAAATGCACGGGTGAAATCAGAATCGTCGCTGACTTCCATGGCTTTGAAAGTATCGCCATGATACCCATTTCTCAGTGATATGATCTTGCTTTTGCCATGATAACCGATATTCTTCCAATACTGGATACTCATTTTCAGCGCTACTTCAACGCCAATAGAACCACTGTCAGAAAAAAAGACATGATTGAGGCCCTGAGGTGTGATGCTGACAAGTTTCGCAGCCAGATCAATGGCCGGATTATGTGTCATGCCGCCCAACATAACATGGGCGAATTTGTTTGCCTGCGTAAGTAAGGCGGCGTTGAGCGCCGGATGATTATATCCATGTATGACTGACCACCAGGAAGAGATCCCGTCAATCAGCGAGCGGCCATCTTCCAGGTGCATGATCACACCTTCTCCGGATACCATCTTTGGCAACTCGCTTATTTTTCTCATTTGCGTATACGGATACCACAGCATAGTCTTCAAAAAATTCCCGCAAAGATATTAAATCTTAATTTTCTTCTGTCTGTAATACAGAGATGATATTTCCTGCGGGATCTTCAAACCAGGCGATCAATGGTCCGCCATTTCGCCGGCAGATGCCTTTCTCATCTGTTTTGATCGGCTCATTATATTGCAGAAAACGCACACCTCTTGCCGTGAGACCATCTACAGCCTCTTCTATATTGTCTACCGGGAAATTGAGGATCGTAAAAGTGGCGGGTGTATGGTTGTCTTTTTGATAGATCATGATGCCACCTCCTCCATGGATGTTCAGTTGTAAAACGTTACCACCCATTATTTCCTCTACATCAAGCCCAAGTGTTTTACTGTAAAATTCCTTTGCCCTGTTGATGTCATTTACCGAAAATCCGCTGAATGCTTTCGTGTTTTTAAACATAATGGTAAGGTTTGGTGAGTGATACTAAAGTTAGCATCAATAAATGGACCGGACAGGGGGCAAATGCGGCAATTGAGTAGGAAGATTAGCCCAATTATTTGACAGATAAAATAAAATGCATATATTTGCGGCCCTTATCTATATACCTGGCCTCTATAGATGGAATAAAACAACATTTGTAACCCAACAAAAACTTCACATTCGAAAGTACAACAATGGAAAGGAAATTGGTATCCCCGGTTGTTATAGACGACATACAACCTATTGCCGGGGCTGATCTGATAGAAGTAGCCACCGTTAAAGGGTGGAAATTAGTGGTCAAGAAAAATGAATTCCACATCGGCGATCATGCGGTGTATTGTGAAATAGATTCATTCCTGCCTGTCAGGGAAGAATTTGAATTTCTCAGGAAAAGCTCTTACCGGAAAATGGGAGAGCAGGAAGGTTTCAGGCTCAAAACAATGAAGCTGAGAGGGCAGATCTCCCAGGGATTATTGCTGCCTGTCAGTCTGCTGGAAGGATACACTTACCAGATCGGAGAAGATGTATCTGCACGTTTGGGCATCATCAAATATGAACCTCCTATACCTGCTGCTTTAGGCGGCATTGCAAAGGGCTTATTCCCTTCTTTCATGCCTAAGACAGACGAAGAAAGGCTCCAGAACCTGAGCGGCCAATACGAATCCTTCAGGCAACATACTTTTTACGTTACCGAAAAGCTGGATGGTTCTTCTGTTACTTTTTACCTGAATGAAGGCGTGTTTGGTGTATGCTCACGTAATCTCGACCTGGAGGAAACAGCAGATAATACCTTCTGGAAAATCGCAAGAGCTGAAAACATAGAGGAGAAGCTGGCTGCCCTGGGCAAGAATATCGCTATACAGGGAGAGTTGATCGGAGAGGGTGTACAGGGTAATGCTTACGGCCTCAGAGGACAAACAGTACGATTCTTCAATGCCTTTGATATAGATCGCTATGAATACCTGGCATTGGATGAATTTAAAGCGCTGATTGCATCGCTTGGACTGCATACAGTGCCTATCCTGGATCTGCAGTACACCTTGCCTGCATCATTGGATGAATTGCTGACGATTGCAGATGGTGTGTCGGTCTTAAGTCCGCAGGGCAAAGCGGTGGAAAGGGAAGGGTTAGTGATCCGTTCAACAGATAGGAAGATTTCGTTTAAAGTGATCTCAAATAAGTTCCTGCTGAACGAAAGATAAAAAAGGTGCTCGCCGGTAGGCAGAGCACCTTTTTCCATTAACTGAATTTTTTGAGGAAGTAACCTACGCTTATGCCTAAATAGCCGTTGTAGCTTCTGACAACAGTATAGCTGGTATTATTAGTTCCCAGGCTATAAATAACATTAAAGAACAAGCCATTCTTCAGTTCATAACCTCCGAGCAAGTTGATTCCTACATCGTAAGGTTTCATATAATCTACACCCAGCTCACTGTGATCGCTATTGAACGGCGGGTACTTTTTATATTTTATGATGTTATAATCAAGCGAAGAATGCCGCCCATCCTGATAACCCTCCACTCTTTCTCTGCCACTTACACCGCGGCCGATATAGGGACCTGCTCCCAGAAATAACCTACCATTACCGATCTTTGGTTTATACAACAGGTGTGCTTGTAATTCAAGATAGAGAAGACGCCTTTTGTATTCGTAATGAGTATCATATATATCGGCAATGGTTGAATAATTATAGCTCTTTTGGTTAAAGATCACTTGTGGCTGCAGATAGAAATTCTTCCATAAATGCTGATCTGCTACCAATCCGGCGCGCCATCCGGTTCCGTAGGATACTTTATAGTTCCAGGGCTCCCAGTTGACGTCAGGATATACGAAGGATAAATTATATCCGCCGATAACACCTATGGATGTTTGAGCATAGGCGGGCGCTATACCAGTGGCTAGTAAAATAAATAGTATAATCTTTTTCATGAATCTGGATTGTTCTGAACAGTGAGATGAATTGCATGTAGCGCTATATGTTGCGTTCTTATATACGCTGTGATAACATATTGCTGCTTAGCTGAATCTTTTTAGGAAGTAACCTGCTGTCAGGCCGAAATAAGTGTTTTTACTTTCAAATCCCCTGGTATATCCACGATTGTTTAATTCCCTGCCATAGGTGACATTGAAAAACAGGCCGTTCTTTAGTTCGTAACCTGCAAGGAAGTTAAATCCTACATCATAAGGTTTTACGTGGACCACATTACCATAGCTGTAATCAGGTTTTTTGTTCCTGTAAACTATGGCAGAGTAGTTAGTGGAGCTTTGCAGCACTCCGTTCTGATCGTAAGATTGTATATCCCATGTTTCCAGGCCACCGATGCCCCGGGCAATATAAGGACCTGCACCAACAAATAACTTACTTTTACCGATCTGTTGTTTAAACAGGAGGTTGGCCTGTAATTCGAGATAGAGAAGCCGTGTTTTGAATTCGCCAGTTGCATAAGCGGGTGCTACGTTAGTGGTGAAAGGTCTATTGTAGCCCTTCTCGTTCAATAACAATTGTGGCTGAAGGTAGAATTTCTTCCATAAACGTTTGTCTGCTACCAATCCCGCACGCCATCCTGACCGGGAAGATACCTTGTATCCCAGCACTTCATGATTGGATTTAGGATAAATTGAGTTTAAATTATATCCTCCAATAATGCCTACGGATGTCTGCCCAAAAGATGGCGTTATGCCGATGGCCAGCAAGGCTAACAGGATGATTTTTTTCATGATTTTTAAATTAGTGGATAAGAATAAAGGTTGATTGTATGCGAATTGGAAAGGATGTTGCCAATTAACTGAATTTTTTAAAGAAATAACCTACGCTCAGACCGAAATAAGTGTTTTTGTCTATATTGCCGGAGGAATGGCCGTGGAAGATGTGGTTTAACCCCAGACTATAAACTGCATTAAAGAATAGGCCATTTTTAAGCTCATAACCTGCCTGGAAGTTAACGCCTATATCATAGGGCTTCAGGTAAGTAACACCATCCGCCTCAGCACCAATCGGCTCTTTATCACGGTATTTTATCGGATAGTAATTGGAAATTCTGCGGCCATTCCATTCCTCATCGTACCTATCTTTACCAGAGATGCCTCTGCCAATATATGGTCCTGCGCCGGCAAAAATCTTTCCTGCTCCGGTCTGCTGTTTAAACAGCAGACTGGTTTGCAGTTCGAGATATGTGAACCGCCTTCTCGCATATACAAAGCTGTATTGGACTGCATCGGAGCTAGTAACGTCGATGTTATGACCTTTGGTATTTAAGAGCAATTGTGGCTGAAGATGGAATTTGCCGAATAAATGATGATCTGTGATGATGCCAGCTCTCCAACCAGCGTAAGGGTTGACATCAAGACCACTTGCTTTTGTGTTATTCCGGGAACGTAGTGAAGCATGATTATATCCACCAATAATGCCTATGGATGTCTGCGCAAAAGCAGGTGCTGTACAGATGGCCAGCAAAGCTAACAGTATGAAGTTTTTCATGAAATGTCGGATTAATTAAAACAAGGGAAAGACCGGATGAAATGTTGACTAGTTCCAGTTACTACTGAAGCAAGGTCATATGAGTTAGCTTAATTTTTTTAAGAAATAGCCTACGCCCAATCCGAAATAGGTGTTTTTAGATTTGAGCTCTTTGCTATAGTTATAGTTAGTTAACCCCAGACTATACACTGCGTTAAAGAACAAGCCATTTTTACATTCGTAACCTGTCTGAAAGTTAAGTCCGGCATCATAAGGCTTCTGATAAGAAACGGTGGCGTCATTGCCGCTTTCCTTCCTGAACTTTATAGGGAATTTCTGATCGTAAGATGTTGTTCCGTCGCTATAAACCTGAAACCCCCTGGCTCTTAATTTGCCGCCGATGCCCCGGCTTAGGTATGGACCGGCTCCTATCAATAATTTGCCGCTACCCAAAGGTTCCTTAAATAATAAATTAGCTTGTAATTCCAGATAAAGCATCCGGAGAATGCGTTCACTAGAAAAGGCAAAGGGGCCATTATAATAATAACGGGATTTATAACCTTTGCTATTCAACAATAATTGTGGTTGGAGATGGAATTTCTTCCATAGTCGATGGTCCGCTATCAGGCCGGCACGCCATCCTTGTTTGAAATCATAATCCCAGCTGCCATACATTTGTTTTTGTTTCGGATGTAGCGACGCCAGATTATATCCTCCAATAACGCCTACGGATGTCTGAGAATAAACGGGTAACATGCTGATGGCCAGCAAGGCTAACAGTAAAATTTTTTTCATGAACGTTTGGGTTTTGTTTGCATCGAAAGTAAATCAATCGCTCTAAAAGAAAAGTTAAACTGAACAGTTTGAATGACCGTTCACGCTATTTTAACTTTTTGTTTTCGTTTACGCCGTGAAGTACTTTATATAACATAAAAGCCTCACCATTTTGTTGATACATATACAGCTTGCCGATTCGTTATTAAATGAGCGTACCCGCGTAATAGTGATTTGTCGATGTATAAGAATACAGAAGGTGCAATAGTAAAAAAATGCTTTAACAGAAAGGCGTATAAAAAAATCAGGAGAAGGATATGCTCCTTCTCCTGCGATGAAACAATGTAGCTTGCGATTACATGGAAATAATGATTGTTTTTTCAATCACAAATGTCTCACCAGTTACATATCGTACAGTCATCGTTACATTATATGCACCTGCATAATAGAAAGAGTGATTGACGCCAATTTTGTTCAATACAGGGGGCGTACCATCACCGAAATCCCAGTCAACAGATGCTACGTTGTCACGCTCGGTTGGACCAGGTACAGACAGGATGAATGTAGCGACCCATTCACCGGGATTTACCGAGCCGTAAGGACGAACAAAGTGAAAAAAGTCCGGCGTTGGTACGGTGTCTGTGGCTGATTGTGAGATTTTTGTGTTGTTAGTAGATTGAATGGTAGTATTTGCGTACATGCCAATGCTTGCAAATACGAGGAGAACGGCTAACAATGATCTTTTCATAGTAGAAGGGATTTTGGGTAAACAAAAAATAAAAATATTTTCACAGTGAAAATAGACAGTAACTAATGATGTAAAATGTTAAAATACTGCAGTTGAGTATATGTACTCAGCCGGAATAAAGGCTGTCCACCATAGGAAAACAGCCCTTATTTATATGGATATTAGCCCATTAGTACGCGTCTGTCTCTATTGTCAGGAATGTATGATAGTCAACGCCTGTTGTACCGCCGGAATAATCCGATACTGTGACTCCTACACTTAAATTACCCGTTGCGTTCGCGGTGAATGGAATCACATGACAAACCATGCGCATCCCGGTGCCATAAAGCTTGTGGAACTGTGCGCTACTGCCTGGCGCATTGGGAATGGTCACACTTACACCAGACGTGGCGAGTTGAAGTACCTGTCCTGCAACAGAAGGATTAAATGCACCTACAAGGGTGATCCTTCCTTTCATACCATTGTACACAGGAATGGAAGCAGTACTAACGGACAACAGATTGCTGCTGCTGTAGGTATTTACAGGAACGTTTGCAAAAGCTTTCTGAGTTGATAAACCATTGCCCCGCAGATTTGATACAGTAATACTGTTGTTAGACGGATTATTAATGATAGCGCCACTTCCCGCGTGTAGAACACCTTCGATATTGGTGAATGAAACATTCGCCCCTTTTATGTTCACCGCGTTTATGACATTCTGATTGCTTGTCAGCTTGGAGATATTGAATACGGTGGAGTCGCTGTCCAACTCTACAATGGCGCCGTTAATGCTGGTTGGGGAAACCTTTTCCACATACACACCTGTGATGTTAAGATGCGCTATTCGTGGCCCGATCTGAATAGCGTTGTCGTTTATGCCGTTAAAGACGTTGTCAGATATTTCAGTCAGCAGGCTCCATATACCAGGGGTCAGATTGCTGATCTTAATAGCTCCCTGATGGATATTGTTACTAGCGATAGTGTTGGTGCGTGCATTGGCAGGTGTTGCTAGTGCATTATCTCTTTCCAGGAGAATTGAATAAGCCCTGTAGCCGCCGATGTACAAGCCACCTTCGTCATTAAAAGGCAACTGAATACCGATATAGTTGCCGATGATCTTCCAGAAAGCGGCGTTTCTCATGTAAATGCCATACTGGGCATTATCAATTGTACATCCTTCAATAACGAGTCCTTCGTTGGTGAAATCGCCACCCGAGTAAGTTGACTCGGATTTGATACCGTAGGAACCTGCATTATTGGATCCTGCACAATAAATAACCGTATCCCTTACTATACTTTCAGCGTGTTTATTCTGAAAGTAGATGCCGTTCAAGTTGCCTGACAGCCAGCAATTATCTACCAGTATATTACGGCAGATATTAAACTTAATCGCAGTGTCAAAATCGACAATATTACATTGAATGACGCGGATAAATTTGTAGAACGCAAGGTCTTCGAGAATGATGGGAGGATTTTTTTTTGCGTAACCGCTAAAACTAAGGCAGGTGGTGCCGGAAGTTTTTCCTTTCCCCTGGAAGTTTACCTCTACGAACTCAATTCCTTCGGCGTTTACTTGTGCCGGCTGATTCAGTGTGAAAGTGAAAAGTGTACCGCCGGTAAAATCAGCTGTGATGAGACACCTGTTGCCTACAAATCGCACACTCGAATATCCTACAAAGGACAAACCAGCCGTTAATCGGTAATTACCACGTCCCAGCAGAATCTCTGATCCGGAACCTGCTGTTTGAATACATTTGGTAAATGCTGTATCATCTGCTGTAATACCATCTCCTTTTGCTCCAAACCAGCGAATATTCAGTGAAGATGTGTAAATACGTTTCCATCTTCCGGTTGTTACCGGCGTGCCTCCGACGGTCACTGAGAAGATCGTACCTAAGTTGTCTGCTTCGGTTGAATCTGCATCCCAGTAAAACTCACCACCTCCCTTATCATCGGGCGCATAATATCCCAGCAGGGTGCTGATTTCATTAGAGGAGGGGATTGCAGAGAGGGTCTTTAACTCACTGACGTTGTTAAATGTCATGTTCCAAATCTTTGAGGTTAATTGCAAAAATGCTACTCAAAGATCGCTTGTCACTACGCATGGAAAATACGTAGTCAAACATAAAAAACCACTACCTATCTTCTGCTTTCAACCGTATAAATAAAGCTGTCAGACTTGTAATAACCCAGGTTTAATTCTACAGGTTTATCTGACTGATCATATACAAAACGTTTACGGAACAGTATAGGACTACCGGTGTCTATCTCCAGCTTACCCGCAATGAAATTGTCTGCTGCTTTAGCACTGATCTCTTCTTTTGAAAGCGTTGCAATAACATTGTAATCCTGTTCCAGTATCTCGTATAGCGGACGCTTAAAGTCTTCTTCACCACTAAGGCCGATAACGGGATGAAAGTAAGACACGAAATATACAAACGGTCCTTCCGGACGTCCTCTCAGTCTTTCCAGCTTCAGGACCTTCTCTTCCGGTTTGATGCCAAAGAAATGAATGATCTCCTCATTCGGTTTCACCCAGCTGATATGTAGTTCGAAGTTCCTGATAGGAATGCCCCTGGCTGCCATCTCCTGTGAGAAACTTTTCCAGTTCATCGATTTCGAGCTAACCGTCTTTTCCGATACCCGGGTACCAATCCCTTTCTTGCGGATCAGTAATCCTTCGTATACCAATTTGTTCAGGGCCTGCCTGAGCGTGGTGCGGGATATTTCCAGCTGTTGGGATAACTCTACCTCGTTGGGCAGGAACTTGCCATTCCTGAACTGAGGATCCTCAATCATTTTCCGCAATAATTCCTCTGCCTGAATATGCAGGGGAACGGCGCTGTTATGGTCTATAGAAAAGTTCATATACAAAGAAATGTCAAAAGTAATGGACTATGTCCAGAAAGACAGCAAAAAATATTTGCTTTCTATGATCATTGTCCATATGTTTGTACATATAAAAATCAATGAAAAGTCCGAATTTACGAATGTTTCTATGGAAATAAGACTAAATAAGACGAGATGAACGAATATAATGTATGTACATATAGCTTAAAATAAACTGCTGAACCGGAACATGACAAAATACTATCTGCTTTTACTGGTATGGTGCGGGATCTGTACCACCACAAAAGCACAGCACAAAGAGCAGGTGTTCACGTCAATAGAACTGAAACCTACCGTCGCTTATCTGAAGTATGAAGGACGGGCCGCCAGGATGGTGCGCCTCCTGTTCCATGGCGGAAAGAACTATACTGCCGCCACGGCTTTCATTAGTTTCAACGGCCTGAAAGACAGTATCAGGATCAATCCAGGCGAAAAGGGACTGGAAGTGTTTGAACTGCCCCTGCCAGGTAGTCCCGTACAGCATCAAACACAGCTATATGTGAGGCTGGCCGCGGGCGGAAGGGAATACACCGCCCGCTGTATGGTAGCGCCTGCACCTGAGTGGAAGGTATACCTGCTGCCACATTCTCATGTAGACATTGGATATACTAATGTGCAGGAGAAAGTGATGCGCCTGCATATGAACAATATTGACGAAGCTATTAAGATTGCGCAGCGTACACAGAACTATCCCGCAGACGCGCGTTATAAGTGGAATACAGAGGCTTTCTGGGTGGTTGACCACTATCTCGCGGCAGCAGATGAAGCGAAGAAAAAGGCATTCTGGGACGCTGTTAAAAAGGGATGGATCAATATTGATGGTGCATATGCAAATATCAATACCAGCGTGACCGATTCCCGGCAGCTCATGCAGATGTTCCATACTGCTGTCAAAACCGCGGGAGAACACGGACTTACTATCAGTACCATGTTCCAGGGAGACATACCTGGCGCCTCCTGGGGACTGTCCAGCCAATCGGCTATTACCGGTATCCGGTATTTCTGGGGTGCTCCTAATGCAGGCGACCGTATCGGGAACTCACCCAAATGGCGCGACCGGCCTTTCTACTGGCAATCGCCCGCCGGCGAGAAAATGCTCTACTGGCAAAGTGAGCCCTATTCCATTGGCTACACACTGAAAGGAAGTAAGATACCGAACTTTTTTACCGTGGAAGATCCCGTGCCTTATTATACCGGCAAGCCATCAGAGAACTTCCTCAATCCATACCTGTTCGACTATCTCGCAGAACTTGACCGGAAGAAGTTCCCTTACAATATGACCATCATGACATGGGCCATGAGTGACAATGCACCGATAGATCCGGAATTGCCCGACGCCGTCAAAGCATGGAATGAAAGATTTGCCTCGCCCCGCCTCGTCATCACATCGGTAAAACAGTTCTTCGGAGATTTTGAAGCTGCTTATAAGGATAAGATCCCGGTTGTTTCCGGCGACTATACAGAATTCTGGACGGACGGTATCGCTTCCGCTGCCTGTGAAACAGGATATAACAGGAATGCTTCCGAGACACTGCAACAAGCAGATGCCATCTGGGCACTGCGTAATAAACAAGGCTATCCCGCTAAAGACTTCGATACTGCCTGGAATAATATCCTCTTGTTTAACGAACATACCTGGGGCGCTTACAACAGCATTTCCCATCCTGAAGATCCTAAAGCCATTTCCCAATGGGGATATAAACGCTCCTTTGCTTTAAAAGGAAAAGAACAATCCGCCAATCTGCTGGCAAAGGCAGCGGCAGGAGAGGCTGCTCCCAATGCAGTGGATGTATACAACACTATTGGTAATATACGTACAGAAGTTGTGATCCTGTCGGCAGCACAAAGTGCAGCCGGTGATCTCGTGAAAGAAGTTAACGGAAAAAGTGTGCCTTCCCAGCGATTGAGCACAGGCGAACTGGCTGTATTGATCCAGCACATCGCACCTTTCTCCAAACAACGTTTCACCATTCATGCCGGTAAGGCCTTCGTCAATACAAAGGCAAGTGTTACTGCCTCTACACTACAGAACGGCCTATACAAAATAGTACTGGATGAAAAGACAGGCAATATCATCCGTCTGGAAAGAACAGGCATTGACCGTAACCTCGCTGATTCAGGAGGTCTGAACAGGTATTCTTATCTACCGGGCGACTCTATCGAAAAGATACAATATGCGGGACCGGCAAAGATCAGCATGAAGGAAAAAGGCCCCTTAGTAGTTAGCTTGCTGGTGGAATCAACCGCTCCGGGTGCGAACGCATTAAGCAGAGAAATACGCCTGGCAGCAGGTACGGACCGCATTGAGATTATCAACACTATTGATAAGAAAGCGGTCAGTGCGAAAGAAGGCGTACACTTTGCTTTCCCTTTTAATGTGGCAAATGCACAGGTGAGATACAGCATTCCCTGGGGAAGTATAAATGTGGAAGCAGACCAGCTACAATACGCCAACAGGAACTGGTATACCGTACAACGTTGGGTGGATGTATCCAATAAAGAATACGGTGTTACCTGGTCAACACCCGACGCCCCGCTGTTTGAAGTGGGCAGGCAAACAACAGCCAACCTGCTGGGAGGATTGTATGATTCTCCGAAATGGATCAACTTCACGGAACAACATCCGGCATTGTATTCCTGGGTAATGAATAATTTGTGGCATACCAACTTCCGCCATGCGCAGGAAGGTATAACCACCTTCCGCTATTATCTGCAGGTACATCATGCTTATGATGCCTTTGCCGTCAATCAGACAGGACTGGCTCATCACCGGCCACTGATAGCAGCTCCTGCAGCAGGCAACGCCAATGAATCTCTTTTCTTTAATATCGATACTAAAGAGGTCTACGTAGAAAGTATCAAACCTGCCGGTGATGGCAAAGGCGTAATACTGTGGCTGGTGAATGCATCAGCTACTGAATCATCTGTTGCACTTACAGCAAAGGACAAAACAGCTGGTCTGAATGTATGGGAAAGCAACATGCTCGAAGAATATAAACAACAATTAAATAACAAAGTAACACTGCCTGCGAAAGGCATTATGATGTTACGTGTTGAGAAGAAATAACAATAATAAGATTGGACATGTCGGACAATGCAATAATAAACCCGGGTATCAGCAGGGTAGAAGAGGGAACTGATAATTGGCGTACCAGCGGTCAGCACCTGCTGCCTTTGCAGCAGACGGCCGCGCCGGAAGGATATAACATCTTTCCAACACATGCCCTGGGGAATGGTAAGATCAGCGTAGGTTACGAAACACTGGCGGACTGGATCATTACACAAGGACAGGTGCAGATAGATGGTTACACGGGTGTACTATGGACTGAGATACACAATTCTCTGGATAAGATCTTCAACAAACGGTCCTTAAAAGTGAAATGGCATTTCACAGAAGATGCGTTGAAAGAGGAGGATATCATCGCCCAAATGGTCCGTCCTTTTATTGGCGATCCAGGAACAGTCTGGGGTACACGCACCTCCTTACAGCTGGCGGATTTCTTTTATGAAGAAAAACTGGCGGCTATGCAACCGGAAGCCGGATATGACCTGCATATCGTGATCGGTACAGGCGCTGCATTGGTACGGGAAAATAGTTCCCTGGTGTACCTGGATATGCCTAAAAATGAACTGCAATACCGTATGCGTGCAGGCGCTGTTACGAACCTGGGCAGCAGTAAACTGGATACCGCGGCAGAGATGTATAAACGTGCCTATTTCGTGGATTGGGTAGTGCTGAACAATTACAAGCAATCGCTGGCAGACAGGATCTCTGTATTTGCAGATACACAATGGGGACATACGCTGACATGGATAAAAGCAAAAGATCTGCAGGCCGGTATTGAACAGATATGCCGGGACACTTTCCGCGTTCGTCCCTGGTTTGAACCTGGTGCATGGGGTGGGCAGTGGATGAAAAAACACATCCCGCAGCTGCCACAGGAAGAGGTAAACCTCGCCTGGTCGTTTGAGATGATCGTACCGGAAAACGGTGTACTCTTTGAAAGTGATAGTTATCTTTTTGAAATTCCCTTTGAATGGCTGATGTTCCTGCAACATACCGCCGTGCTGGGAAAACATGCCGACATCTTCCGATATGAGTTTCCTGTCCGTTTTGATTTCCTGGATACCTTTGACGGTGGTAACCTGTCGATCCAGTGCCATCCCTCACTTCCTTATATCAGAGAGCAGTTTGGCGAGACTATTACACAGGATGAAACATATTATATCCTGGATTGTAAGGAAGGGGCGAGTGTGTATCTTGGTTTTGCAGCGCATATTGATCCGGTTCAGTTCAGAGCCGCACTGGAGAACAGTCAGCTGGAGAACAGACCCGTGCAGATCACGGATTATGTACAGCAGCATAAAGCTAATAAGCATGACCTCTTCCTGATACCCAATTGTACTGTGCACAGCGCCGGGGCTAATAATCTCGTACTGGAGATCAGCGCGACGCCTTACATCTTTACATTTAAGATGTATGACTGGCTGCGTCTGGGACTGGATGGAAAGCCAAGGCCGATCAACATCGATCATGCATTTAAGAATCTGGACTTCAGCAGACAAGGTGCCGTAGTGAAGAAAGAACTGATCTCTGCACCAAAGCTCATAGAAGAAGGCGCCGGCTGGCAGTTATGGCACCTGCCTACACATGCGCAACATTTTTATGATGTTCACCGCCTGGAGATTGTACATGAAGTTACCTTTGATACCGATGGATTTTGCCTGGTAATGATGTTGGTGGAAGGAACGGCTGTCGCAGTAAGAACCGCCAATGGAAAGGAAATTGTGTATCATTATGCAGAGACATTCGTGATCCCTGCAGCAGCAGAAAGTTATACCCTTGTTAATAAAGGACCGGGAACGGCAAAGGTCATAAAAGCCTTTATCAAAGCAGAACACCCGGTTTTCAGTACCATCAGTTATGAAAGCACAATCTGATTTTCTCCTCGTTATGACCACAGTGGTCGCCTCATTGGGAGGCTTCCTCTTTGGCTTTGATATGGCGGTCGTATCCGGCATACTGCCTTTTGTGCGGCAACAGTTCGCATTGTCTGCCCTGCAGGAAGGATGGTTCGTCTCATCTGCACTGGCAGGTTGTATTGCAGGCGTTATCGTTGCCGGTAACCTGAGCGATCGCCTGGGCAGAAAGAAACTGCTCTATATGGCTGCTTTGCTTTTCCTGCTGGCAGCATTGGGATGCGCCTTCTTTCATGCCCTTTCCTGGATCATTGCAGCCCGTATTTTGGGTGGGGTGGCAGTTGGTATTGCTTCGAGTATTGTGCCGCTATATCTGTCTGAAATTGCTCCGGATGATAAAAGAGGACGGCTGGTTACCTATTACCAGCTGGCTGTTACTATTGGCATCCTGGTAGCCTATTGCAGCAATGCACAGTTGCTGTCTTACGCTGAAGCCCATCAGCATGATACCGGCAGAGGACTGCTCCACTTCCTCTTTGTACAGGAGGTATGGCGTGGTATGTTCGGTATTGGTATGCTACCTGCGGCATTATTCCTTCTGGGTCTGCTGTGGGTGCCTGAAAGTCCGCGCTGGCTAATGCAGCGGGGAAAAACGACCGCCAAAGAAGGATACGGCCCCCTATTCGATCCGGCCATGCGCAGGGCTTTGCTGATAGGGATACTATTGCCATTATTCTCACAGTTTAGTGGTATTAATGCGATCATCTATTACGGGCCGACTATTCTCAACAACGCTGGTATTACCCTGAGCAACTCATTCCTCAGTCAGATCATTTTTGGAGCAGCCAATGTGTTCTTTACCATCTTCGCGATCTGGAAGGTGGATAGTCTCGGCAGACGGCCGCTGTACCTATGGGGCACCGCCGGCGCTACTATCAGTCTGATTATGACCGGTATCTGTTTTTATACCGGTGCTACAACAGGTATCGCCCTCCTATGTTGTGTACTGGCTTTTCTTGCTTTCTTTGCATTCTCGATCGGACCACTGAAATTTGTGATCGCAGCGGAGATCTTTCCCGACAATATCCGGGCAAGGGCATTATCTTTAAGCATCATGGTGATGTGGGTGTCTGACACCATCGTCGGACAATTAACACCTGTGCTGCTGCGCAGCCTGGGCACAGCGCAGACCTTCTGGTTCTTCGCTGCATTTTGTCTTGCTGCGTTCATCGCAGTTTACAGGCTGTTACCAGAAACGAAAGGACAATCATTTGAACAGATAGAGCAATATTGGAAAAATACAACGAAACAAACGGCATGAAGGATACACAGGTCTTAAGTGTGGATATAGGTGGCTCTCACATTACAACTGCGTTGGTAGATATGCAGCGCAGAACATTTCTGCCTGATTCTATCTATCGCGAACATATTGATTCACATGCCGGCGCGGCAGAGATCATCAGCAGATGGAGCTATGTAATGAAGAAAAGCATGCTGGCCGGTAACGGTGTTCATCTTATAGGCATTGCCATGCCGGGACCTTTTGATTACGAAGAGGGGATCAGTCTCATTAAAGGACTACATAAATATGAATCCCTCTATGGCCTGAATGTGAAAGATCTGTTAGAAGAACAGCTGGGCATAGAGAAAAAGAATATCAGGATCATGAACGATGCCTCTTGTTTCCTGCAGGGAGAGCTGTTTAACGGTGCTGTGAAAGGCGAGAAGGAGGTATTGGGGCTGACACTGGGTACCGGCTTCGGATCATCCGTAGCAGACAATGGCATAGCCCGGGAGGGCACTTTCTGGAAAACACCTTTCCTGGATGCTACCGCAGAAGAGTACTTCTCTACCCGCTGGTTCCTTCGCCGTTATGAAGAACTGAGCGGCGAAAGAATAAAAAGCGTGAAAGAGCTGGCCGCAATAGCGCGGCAATCATCCTATGCCTTTACAGTGTTTCAGGAGTTTGGCTATAATCTCGCTATGTTCCTGCTGGAACAGCAGCCTATTCCCTCACTGGTGGTACTGGGAGGAAATATCACACAGGCGTTTGACCTGTTCCGCTCCAACCTGGAATATCATATGAAGGACACCCGTTTCCTTGTCTCTGAACTGGGAGAAGAAGCGATCCTGCTGGGAGCTGCCGGTTTCTGGGAAATAGACGGATAGTCTTTATTGCAGCTGCGGTTTATAGTACAGGATCACCACACCTGAACGGAAGGTCCTGGCTTTCATGAATTGCAGATGGATGTTTTCTTCCATATCCCTGAACAGGGGAACGCCATGCTGTATAAAGACGGGATGCACCCATATCTGGAATTCATCTATCAGGCCCTCCTGTATAAATGATCTTACAATACTGCCACTGCCGTAGATGATCATATCTTTCCCGGGCGACTGCTTCATTTTCAATACCTCTTCTTCAATATTCTCTCTTACCAGCCTGGTATTGCTCCAGGTAGCACTTTCCAGGGTCTGGGAAAAAACGACCTTGTTATGATTGTTCATCATATCTGCATATTCCAGTTCTATTCCGGTGAATGTCTTATTAGGCCAGTAGCGGGCCATTCTCTCATAGCTCACACGGCCCAGCAGAATAGTGTCTGTTTTACCCAACTGATCACAGAAATAGATTGACATTTCGTCGTTCCACAAAGGGAAATGCCAGTCCAGCTCTCCATTGGTCCCGGCCATGAAACCATCAAGCGTAACATTCATAGATACGATTATCTTTCTCATTCAGTTAGAGTTTCTCACTTTCAAAGATACTATGACAAGACAGGTTGGAGGGGGCGTGATCCGGACTTGTAGCGGGGTTGTTTCTGACATCTAATTTTCCTTATTTTTGCCATGCAACCTGTTTATTAAACTGCTGATCCCAGATGAAACACATTTCAATCCTCGTGCCGGATGAGGCTGTATTAGGCACCATCTCTGATACACGTTACATGTTCACCACCCTGAACGAGTTCCTTGAATCGGATGGTAAGCCGGCAATGTTTAAAGTACAACTGGTCGGGCTGACCCGCGAAGTACCTTTGAATCAGGGGCTTTTCTCTGTGCATCCCGATGTGCTGATCCAGGATGTGAAGAAAACAGACCTGATTGTCATTCCCGCATTAAGTGGTAACCTGAAAGCAACCCTGGAAAGGAACAAGGCTTTCATTCCCTGGATCGTTGATCATTACAATAAGGGGGCTGAGGTAGCCAGTCTGTGTATCGGTTCATTTATGCTGGCCGCTACAGGATTGCTGGACGGGAAAGAATGCTCCAGCCACTGGGCTTCTGCGGCAGAATTCAGGGCTATGTTCCCCGATGTGGACCTGATAGATGGCCGGATCATTACAGAGGAACAGGGCTTATATTCAAGTGGTGGCGCCTCTTCCTACTGGAACCTGCTGTTGCATATCGTTGAAAAATATACGGACCGCTCACTGGCTATCAAAATAGCCAAGCTGTTTGCGCTGGAAATAGACAGGAAAACACAGTCCCCTTTTGTCATGTTCAACGGTCAGAAGAAACATGAAGATGAACCTATTAAAAAGGCACAGGAGTTTATAGAAAGTAACCTGACAGAAAGGATCTCTGTGGACGACCTGGCTTCTAAATTTGCTATCGGCAGAAGGCATTTTGACCGCCGTTTCAAAAAGGCGACCAACAATACACCCGCTGAATATATTCAACGGGTGAAGATTGAGGCCGCAAAGAAATGGCTGGAAAACAGCCATAAAAATGTGAATGAGGTCATGTATGAAGTAGGCTATAACGATACCAAGTCTTTCAGAACCGTGTTCAAAAAGATTACAGGTTTATCGCCTATCGATTACAGGAACAAATACAATAAGGAAGCGGTGGTAGCCTGACCTAATCCAGGAAATTGGAGGTCAGGGTATCCCATACTTCTTTTCCGTTGCCGTTAAATACCTGTTTCAACGCATACATACCGAACCCTTTTGCCTGAGAGAACTCTATCTTAGGCGGCATTACCAGTACAGACGGATTCACGACGGCATCTATCAGTACAGGCCCTTCGTGCGCAAATGCCTTTTCCAGGGCAGCGCCTACATTGGCAGGATCTTCCAGGCGGATACCTTTAATACCTATTGCTTCAGCCATACGGGCGAAGTCGGGATTCTTCAGATCAGTACCATAAGGTGGCAGTCCGGCTACCTTCATTTCCATCGCCACAAAACCTAAAGAGCTGTTATTAAACACGATGATCTTCACCGGCAGATTATACTGTGCAATAGTTAGGATATCGCCCATCATCATCGCAAAACCGCCATCTCCTGAAAGAGAGATCACCTGTCTGCCGGGATAGGTCAGCTGTGCTCCGATAGCCTGTGGCATAGCGCTGGCCATAGAGCCATGATTGAATGATCCCAGCAGGCGTTGTCCTTTCTTCATCTGCAGATAACGGGCTGCCCATACCGTTGGTTCTCCCACATCGGTGGTAAAAACTGCATCATCTGCCGCCAGTTGATTGACCATATGCGCCAGGTATTCCGGATGTATAGGCGTTTTATCTGCTTTGCCGGTAGCATGGCTTTCAAGTGATGCACGGCTATTCCTATAGTGCTCCACACACTTATCCAGGTAAGAACGGTCGGTCTTCCGTTTTACCAGTGGCAGCAGGCAATGAAGCGTTTCTTTCACATCTCCCACCAATCCCAGGGCAATATTGCAACGTCTGCCAAGCCGCTCCGCACGAATGTCGATCTGTGCGATCTGTGCACGGGATGGGAACCAGTCCTTGTAAGGAAAATCCGTTCCCAGCATGATCACCAGGTCGCTGTTTTCCATAGCATGGTAGCCGGAAGAGAATCCTATCAGGCCCGTCATGCCTACATCAAAGGGATTATCATATTCCACATGTTCTTTACCCCGTAATGCATGCACCATGGGAGAAAGCAGCTTTTCTCCAGCAGCTATCAGTTCATCATGTGCGCCAGCACAGCCGCTACCACAGAGCAAGGTGATCTTTTCTGACTGATTGATAAGCGCTGCCAGTTTATTTAACTCGGTATCGGAAGGACGTATGGTGGGGCGGCTGATCATCAGGCTGTGTTCCAGGCCGTTGCTTTCCACGGTCTGCATGGCAACATCTCCCGACAGGGCAATCACAGCTACGCCACCCTGCCCAACGGCGCTTTGCATCGCAATCTGTAATACGCGTGGCATCTGCCGGGCAGAGGCGATCGTTTCGCAATAATGGCTGCATTCCCGGAAAAGGGCTTCCGGCCGGGTCTCCTGGAAATAAGAGGTACCTATCTCCGTACTAGGGACCTGGGCCGCAATAGCCAGTACAGGGGCCATGCTGCGGTGGGCATCGTACAATCCGTTAATCAGATGCATATTGCCGGGACCACAGCTCCCTGCACAAACGGCCAGTTTGCCTGTCAGCTGCGCTTCCGCCCCGGCGGCAAAGGCCGCCGCTTCTTCATGGCGGTAATGGATCCATTCTATTTCGTCGTGCTGACGGATCTCGTCTGTAATACTGTTGAGGGAATCTCCCACCACGCCATGTACTCTTTTGACGCCGGCGGCTACCAGTTGTTCCACTATTTGTGCAGCTATCGTTTTGGGCATAAAACAAGGTATTATTTGCTTAAATTTACATTTAAAATCAATGTGTTACAGCTTAGTAAGGATTCTGCCAACAGGAACCGTAACCTGTACAAAAAAACTGAAGCAGTCACCATTTTTGTGCCGGCAGATTGTCTTATACTTGCTCTTTAAAACGTAGACGTCATGATCACAGCGGTATCAACTCCGGCCGGGAATAGTGCCATCTTAAAAGCCATTACAAAGGAAGAGGCAGCGCAGATCAAAATCCCCAAAAAATATATCAGCCGCAAAGAAGAGATCTACCAGGATTTTCTCCGGCTGCTGGACGAGCATCTGGCTGATATAGTAGCAGAGCGGACAGACAAAATGAAGGAGCTCAGGGATTTTGCCGAAGCACTGTTCATTCACCCTACACATCTCAGCAATGTTATCAAAGAACATACCGGCTATCACCCTTGTTTCTTTTATGAAGGAAAACTGCTGAAGCTCGCAAAGGAATTGTTACTGAATAATAAACGCTCAGTAGCTGATGTTGCCTATTTACTTACTTACGACCCTTCTAACTTTACCAAGTGGTTCAAGTCATTTGAAGGTGTAACACCTTCACAATTCAGGCGCTTACACCAGCAGGGTTAAAAAATACTGAAGTAGGTACCATTTATACTGAAGAAGGTACCATAATTCCGGAGCCGCGATGTGCCAACTTTGTACTGTAATCAAACACAGTACAAAATGAAAACGACGAAGAAAATAGCACTCGTAACGGGCGGCAGCCGCGGATTAGGTAAGAATATGGTGATAGAACTGGCAAAGGACGGACATCATATTGTGTTCACTTATAACAGTAAAAAAGACGAAGCACAGAAAGTTATTGCTGAGGTGGAGAAATTTAACGTAGAAGCGATAGCCCTGCAGTTAAATGTAGGCGATAGTAAATCATTCCCCGCCTTTAAAGTCAGCCTGCTGCAGGCACTGAAAGAAAAATGGGATACTGCCAATATTGATTTCCTGGTGAACAATGCCGGTATTGACCGTGCCTCACTGATCTCCGATACAATGGAAGAAGACTTTGATGCTTTGATGAACACTCACTTCAAAGGCACTTATTTCCTTACACAAACATTATTGAATGTGATTGCTGACGGTGGAAGGATCGTAAATATTTCAACCGGTCTGGCAAGATTTGTAACTCCTGGTTATGCTGCTTATTCTTCTATGAAAGCAGCCGTATATAACTTCACAAAATACCTGGCAAAAGAATTAGGCCCAAGAAAGATCAACGCCAATGTGGTAGCACCCGGCATTATTGAAACTGATTTTACCCGTGATGCGCTTGAAAACCACCCAGGTGCAAAAGAGTATCTGTCAACTCAGATAGCACTGGGACGTGTTGGTGTACCCGATGATATTGGCGGTGTTGTGGCATTCCTTTGTAGCGAAAGAGCAAGGTGGATCACTGCGCAGTGTATAGAAGCATCAGGCGGAATGTTTCTGTAAAATGCATGAAACGGTGAATACCGGAAGGCTGTCTGTCATAAACAGACAGCCTTCGCTGCTATTAACAGGGCGCGTTGTAATCATCTCAATAAGCTGGGACGCTGCTGGCAGTGTCCCATATTCAGGCAAACAAATACATTGCGTCAAAGTCTCCGGTATCGATATATCCCTAATGTTTCTATGTTGTATCGTATTTGGGTACACATCTGGAGAATTACAGGTTCATGCCGCCAGATGCCTCAATGCGCTGTGCGGTTACCCAGCGGGCATCCTCAGTGCACAGGAACGCAACTACGCCGCCGATGTCGTCCGGCTCACCAACCCGACCAAGGGCTGTTACCGCCTTTACATTGGCGTTGTACTGTGCATTGTCGCGAATAACACCGCCAGCGAAGTCGGTGGCAATTGCACCAGGAGCAACAGCGTTTACTCTTATGCCGCGTGCCCCCAGTTCTTTTGCCTGGTAACGGGTAAGCGTTTCGATAGCACCCTTCATAGATGCATATGCAGAGTAGCCCGGAGAACTAAAACGAGCCAGGCCACTCGAAACATTTACAACGCCACCATGATCGTTGAGGAAGCCAAGTGCTTTCTGAGTCAGGAAATAGACACCCTTGAACTGAATGTTCATCAGCAGGTCGAATTGTTCTTCGGTGGTGTCTTTGAAAGGAACATTCATGCCAATGCCGGCATTGTTTACAAGGTAGTCAAAACGGTTTACACCAAAGGTGTCTTGAAGAATTCTGGCGAGCTCGGTGAAGAATGATGAGAAAGAATTTACATCGCCAGCATTCAGTTGTAAAGCAGCAGCTTTGCGGCCGGTTTTTTGAATCGCAGCAACGACTTCCTGTGCTTCTTCTTTTTTGCTGTGGTAAGTGATAATAACATCCAAACCCTTTTCAGCAATTTTTAGTGCCATGTTCTTTCCTAATCCACGGCTGGCGCCGGTGATGAGTGCAATCTTGTTTTTTGTTTCCATTTTTATTGGTTTATGTTATTACCTCAAAAATATCTGCGTGAGGTCAGGCGGATAAGCTGCCTTCGTTCAGATACGGTCTTTGCGCGTCAGAAGGTGAATGTGAAACGTTAACGTTAGAAGTCTGTTATCGTCGTTTTGTTCGGTTGTTAAAGCGGAAATGCTCTGGTAGCTGGCCAACCAGACCCGATGGAAACCAGTGCCATTATATGACGTTGATGCGATTAATAAAGTTCCTGCGATACGTGTCGGCTATCGGCACAAAGCGGCCTTCTATAACAAGGCCCCCGTCCTGCAGGCAGTCTATTTTATCAAGGGCCACTATAAACGATCGGTGCACACGAATAAAATTGGTTGCCGGCAGCCGCTCGGCTGCAGTCTTAAATTTAACATGTATCAAATAGTGCCGTTGGCGCATATGTATTTTTACGTAATCGCCCATTGCTTCGGCAAACAGAATATCGTCCAGCTTTAGCTTGCGTATTGTGGTAGAATCACGGATGAAAATAAATTCATCAGTCATGGCCTGAATGCCATGCTCCCGGGTTTGAAGCATTGACCTGGCTCTGTCGATGGCCTGTATAAAACGATTCGGTGGTACCGGTTTTACCAGATAGTCCGCTACGTTGAGCTCAAATGCCTGCACCGCATAGTCATTTTTACAAGTGGTAAAAATGACCACTGGCTTTTTGTCCTGTAGATTCCTTATGAGTTCAAGACCTGACATTTCTGGCATTTCTATGTCCAGCAAGAGCAGATCTACCTTTTGCTCCAACAGGAAATTATATGCCTCAATTGCATTGCTGCATTCGGCACTGATCACGAGGTCGTTAACCATGGTGGCCAGCTGCGCCAGCGTTGCTCTGGCGATCGGATTGTCGTCAATAATTACACAAGTCATCGGTTGCTATGCTTTAATTCGTCATCTTCATTAGCCAATCTGTGTGCCACTCAATAATGTTTTTAGAATCAAAATTTTAAGAGTTGTTCTTTTTAAAATATGTCGACATTTAGATAGTGTTGCCAGCTGGAGCTGTCGATATTTCGGCAGATCGTTTTACTTTTAACGGAAGTCTTGTAATTTGCTGGCTATAAGCGTTTCGGAAAATACCGCTTCATCACAGCATGGACATATGTTTGGGGAAAATTAAGCATGCGGTATCTGTCCATCGCCTGCAGCGGCTTCTGATAGCCGTCGTTGTATCATTGTCGGGAATGTGTTTGAGTATTCGGAATGCGCAGGCGCAGTATACTATAAAACCACCAGTTGTGGCTGCGAGCCAGGTACCGGAACTGATGGCTGAACTTCATGCTCATCCATCTGCGGATGCCCGGCTGAAATTACTGTTGAAGCTAGCGTCTTTTTACACTTATAAGTCTGCCAAATATCCGGCTGATGTGCAAAAAGCAGGTATGTTTCTGCGATCGGCTGATTCGCTTGCCACCATTCTGCATGAGCAATCTGTCCGCAATCAGGTACTGTTGGTAAAGGCTGCCTGGCTTGGATTTCAGGAGCAATATAATGCAGCAGAGCAGCTGGCTGCAAGTGCCGACGACACTACCCATGCGAACATTCTTATAGGTCTCATCTATCGTTACCTCAATCGTCCCGATCAGGGGACACTTCAAAAAAAGATAGAACAATTGTTCGCGCAAGCTGCTTCAATTACTGACTCTGTCCATCATCCGGATTCCTATCTGCTGTTTCGCCGTAATTGGGCTGAACTCCTGATGTGCCGTCATGAGTACGACAATGCGGAGCGGCTTCTGAACGACCTGCTGGCTTTTGGTCGCCGGCGGGGATCAAAACAGTTGCAGGGAGTATACCTTTCTCTATCTCATATAAACTGGGTACTGGGACGTTACGACGTTGCACTGTTCGATGCCCTGAAAGCGGTTGATTATGTAAAAGCCAATGGCGACTCTGCCAGTGCAGGTGCTGTTTACCAGATGTTGGCTATGCTTTTTAGCAGAACAGGGCATCGCGACAAGGCGAAGGAAAACTATGATCGTGCACTGTACTATCTGGTGGAATTTGGTGGAGATACCGGTAGTATCTGGACTAGTCTTGAAAGTGAAGCGTCAGACCTGTTCAAAGAACATAAGTACCAGGAAGCACTGAACTATATCCTGGCACAGGCAAAGGTGCATCCACCTGCCACTTTCCAGGATCAACAGGCTATTCTGGCGCGCATCGGAGATTGCTACCTGAAACTGAAGCAGTATAGCAAGGCCGAAGGATATTTCTTACGGGAATTTGTCAACGCTCAGCAGCGGCAGCCAGGCTCGGAAGAGCCTTTTCACAGGATAGCATTTTTTTACGTTGAAAGCGGTCAATTTAAAAGAGCGCAGCGCTATCTGGACAGTGCCGAGCTGTATTTACCGGGTATGAGCCTGCAGCGCAAAGCACATTTGTATTATATGCGCTTTCTCGCTGATTCTGCAATGGGCAACTACCTCAAAGCTATCCATTATCTCCAGCTGAATCGTACCTCTAATGATACTGTGTTTGAGGATAACAAGGTCAGGGAGATACAGCACTATACAGTGGCTTATGAAACAGAAAAGAAGACCCGGGAAATAAAGCTTCTACAACGAAGTAACGAACTGCATGTCGCAACGCGGCGTCATGCAGAATGGATTCGCAATATCAGTGTCGGGGCCGTAGTCCTTATTCTTGTAGCAATTATACTTTTTTATCGGCAGAACCGCAGTAAGCTCAGGATGGCTGCAACCATCAGCCAAAAAAACTTACAACTGGAACTATTGCTGCGAGAGAAGGAGTGGCTGCTGAAAGAGGTGCATCACCGGGTTAAAAACAATCTCCAGGCAGTGGTAAATCTGCTGGAAATACAGGCTGAGTTTCTGGAAGACGACGCATTGAAAGCAATAGAGAACAGCCAGCACAGGGTATATGCTATGTCACTCATCCATCAGAAACTTTATGCAGATGATGCTATAGCTACTATTAACCTCGCTGATTATATCAGTGAGCTGACTTCCTATCTCAAAGAAAGTTTTGGGCAGGAAGTACCCATGAATATTATATTAGACGTGGAGCCGGTAGAAGTTGGCCTTGATATAGCCGTTCCGCTGGGCCTGATTGTCAATGAATCCGTATCCAATGCTTATAAATATGCGTTCCCGCGTAAAACAGACGACATGGCTATCCTGATCCGCTTAATATTTGCCGGAGATAACTTTGAGGTTGACATCGTGGACAATGGCATCGGCTTGGCAAAAGACCGGCCTGAACGTCCGGGATCCCTGGGATTGAAGCTGATACATGGGCTCAGCCGGGAAATGGGTGCGACCGCAGAACTGTTCAACGACCCGGGGCTACATATCCGCTTACGTATCCCCAAAAAGTAGAAGCCCTGCCAGTAAGCATCATCAAGTTTTGTCTGAGTTTTCTCTGAGCGTCCGGCCGCGAATGACCGAGCCCTTAAAAAAGGAGTCCTGCTCTACTGTCATTCAGACAGAAAACGCAAATGGGAACTCCAACTATCGAAATATCGATAGTTTTTATTTTTGTGTAACGGCATGTAACTTGCCCGGTGTTATGGTTACTGTTCTACACCTGTTTTCTTATTTTTTTGAATCGCGTCACTAACACCATAAAGTAACATTCATTTGAAAACTAAGATTCTGATTGTAGAAGATATGTTTGTAGAGGCACATGCTCTGGAGCGGACGCTTCTCGGCGCCGGTTACGAAGTGTATCCAGTTGCTACTACAGTGAAGGAAGCATTAGCTATCCTGGATCATAATCCTGTCGATATGGTGTTGTTGGATATTTTTTTAAAGGGAGACCTTACCGGCATTGATCTGGCTCACCAGCTCAATCAGCGGGGAGTTGCTTTCATTTACCTTTCTGCCAGCTCTAACAAGGCAGTCCTTGAGCAGGCAAAAGCTACCCATCCATATGGCTTTCTGGTAAAACCCTTTCGGAAAACAGATGTATTGGTAACCATGGATGTTGCCTGGTACTTGCATCTTCATAAAAGACATACGCCAAAGCCGGATATCAACCGCTCTGTCAGTACCGGTGTCAATCTAAAGGAAGCTCACATTCGTCCCTGCCGTATTGTAGGTGACAGTGAAAAAACGAAGGAGCTTATTGAACAGATACGTATCGCAGCCAGTTCGGGCATATCTGTTCTTATCCTTGGAGAAACCGGCACTGGTAAAGAATTGGTGGCGCGTGAAATCCATGAACAATCATCCCGGCGTGACAAACCATTCATAACAGTGAATTGCGGCGGCATTCCCGCTTCGCTTGTAGAGGCAGAACTATTCGGACATGAACGGGGTGCGTTTACCGGTGCACAAACCCGCCGTATTGGAAAGTTTGAACAGGCTGACGGTGGTACAATTTTTCTGGATGAAATTGGTGAGTTACCCATTGATCTACAGTCAAAGTTTCTGCGCGTACTACAGGAAAAAGAAATTGAGCCTATCGGCGGTAAACTTAAAAAGATCAACGTGCGTGTGCTGGCTGCCACCAACCGCCACCTTGAAGATGAAATTTCAAAAGGAAGATTTCGTATCGATCTGTATTATCGACTGAGCGTATTTCCGTTACTGGTGCCGCCGTTACGTGAACGCAATGGCGACATCCCCCTCCTCGCGGAACACTTTATTAAACGCTACGCACAGGAGCTGGATAAGCCTATGACCGGTATTACCGACGGTGCTATGGAACAACTGCTGAAGTATGACTGGCCAGGTAACATCCGTGAACTTGAAAATGTAATCTTCCGCAGCGTTCTTATCAGCCCCGGTGCGATGGTTGACCGCCTGCCTATGCTCAACACAAAGGCCGCTGAGACGGAAGCCGAAAATCTTTCTATGTCTGCGCATGACCGTAACCATATTTTAAAAGTTTTGGGCAAATGCAACTGGAAGGTGGCCGGAAAAAATGGGGCTGCGGCTATGTTAGATCTGAAAGTATCAACACTCACTTCCCGTATGAAAAAACTGGGCATAGTACGACCCAGGTAATTTCCACATAGACATTTTTAGAAATAGCCTGTATCAAAACGTGCGATACAGGCTATTTTTATTTATATACCTGATGGCGTCAGGAGCGCTTTTATATGCTTGTACACAGGCTTGTTGTTTTGCCATATTCTGTTTTCCTGTGCCTTTAACCCCAACTCAACGTGTCTGAAGGCCAGTTCAACGAGCCGCATTTACGTACGTTCTTCCACAGCCATAATTTCACATCAGCAACAAAACAATAAACAATGAAACTCAAAAAAATTGCTATGACAATGTTGGTAGGAATTGCTATGAAGGCTAATGCGCAAAAAAATGATCCAGGCGTGGATCCGCGTATTGATCCCCAGATCCGGGTTTTTCTCAAAGGGCTCAATGATGCCGGTAAAGGCCAGCCTCCGATTTATAAGCTGCCGGGCACGGGTCCTGCTGACGCTTTAACTGCGCTGCAAAATCAGACACAAGTAGATCTTTCAGGCATTGAGGTGACGGAAAGAGTAATTACGCAAGATGGTATCAGCGTACCGGTACATATTGTCAGACCGGCGGGCGTTACGGGAACATTGCCTGTAATAGTTTTCTACCATGGAGGTGTATGGCTGGTAGGTAATTTTGAAAACCATAAGCGCCTGGTGCGCGATCTGGTAGTAGGTACAAATGCTGTAATCGTATTTCCTGACTACACACTTATTCCCCAGGCAAAGTATCCTACCCAGATCAACGAAGCCTATGCCACCCTGCAGTGGGTAGCGGCACATGGCGCCGAGATGAATGTTGATCCTGCCCGCCTTGCTATTGCTGGTAACAGTGTTGGCGGTAACATGTCAGCCGCCATTGCACTGATGGCAAAGGACAAAAACGGTCCTGCTATCAAAATGCAGGTACTCTTGTATCCCGCCGTGGGCGCAGACTTTAATACTGAATCTTATAAGGAGTTCGCTGATGGTCGTTTCCTGACGCGTGACTTCATGGAATTTGGTTGGAACCTATATGCTCCTAACGCTGCAACCCGCAAAGAGCGCTATGCCGTACCAATGGTAGCTACCAAAGAACAGTTGACGGGACTACCCCGCACCCTGATACAAACCGCTGAGAATGATCCTTTACGTGATGAAGGTGAAGCATACGGTAAAAAATTGCGTGAAGCTGGTGTTAACTGTGTTGTAACCCGTTACGTCGGTGTGATTCATGACTTTGGCATACTCAACGGCATCAACAAAGTTCCCGCCGTACAGGAATCTGTAAAAGAGGTGGTTCGCCAGCTGAACGAAGCGCTGAAGTAATATCAGTGCAATGCTTACAAACCCATATTATATAGGTGTTCATAACTTATCCGTAAAAATTATTACAATGACATCGTTAACAAATAAAGTCGCCCTGGTAACTGGTTCAGCACGAGGCCTCGGAAGGGCTATCGCAGAACGTTATGCATTATTGGGCGCTAATATTGTACTTAATTATTCGCGCGACAAAAGCTCTGCAGATGAAGCAGTAGCCAGTATTGAAAAAACTGGTGTAAAGGTGATTGCAGTAAAAGCGGATCTGACAAAGGTGGAAGAGATCAGCTACCTGTTCCAGGAAGCATTGAAACAATTTGGCAAGATTGACATCGTAGTTGCCAACGCCGGTATTGAAATGGTCGAAACGCCTGTGGTAGACTTTACTGAAGAGCAATTTGATCGCGTTTTTGCAATCAACACGAAGGGCAGTTATTTTACCTTGCAACAGGCCGCAAAATACGTGGCAGACAAAGGCCGTATCATTTACATCGCCTCTTCCACCACTGCATTCCCCGTTCCGGGGATGGCCGTTTACGGCGGCAGTAAGACTACACCTCGCTATCTGGTGGATGTGTTGTCGAAAGAAATTGGCCACAAGGGTATCACAGTAAACTCCATCATTCCGTTTGCCGTAGATCATTCGGGTATCTTCGTTGATCCCACTGCTTATCCGCGGTTAAGAAAACAGTTGCTTGATAGCTGTCCAATGGGCAGGCTGGCAGAAGTGGAAGATGTGGCAAATGTTGCAGAATTCTTTGCCAGTGAGCTCTCTTCATTCGTAAATGGCCAGCACCTATTGGTAAATGGGGGCGCTACCAATTAAATACTGCTTTATACTTTAATTTACGTAAAGGGTGGCACAATTGCCGCTCTTTACGTTACCGGACAGGCAATGTTCCAAAAGTGAACATATGAGTATATGAATAATGTATATTTGTTTTTATAATAGCTATCTATAGATTGGCACTGGCTTGGCTTTGCAACTGCTGAATAGTCAAAACACTCCCACCGATGCTTAAAAACTACATCAAAATTGCCTGGCGCAATCTTATGAAGGACCGCCAGTTTACCTTGCTTAATCTGGTTGGTCTGTCTACCGGATTAACCTGTGCAATACTGATCTATCTGTGGATCAATGATGAAGTACACGTTGATAAATTTCACGCGAAAGATAGTCAGCTGTACCAGGTAATGACCAACGTGGAGAATTCGGAAGGGGTACAAACGATGGCTGCCACGCCGGGGATCCTGGCAAGAACGTTGAAAGAGGATATGCCGGAAGTGGAATACGCTTCTGCCGTTATTTATCCTTACTGGGCAGGAGAGACCACATTGTCGGTAAAAGAAGACAACCTGAACGCGGTGGGCTATTATGCCGAAAAAGACTATTTCAATATCTTTTATTACCCGCTTTTACAGGGAAACAAAGACCAGGTCTTGTCAGATAAAAACAGCATTGTCATATCAAAGCAGCTGGCGATGAAGCTGTTTCATACTACAGAGAACGTAGTGGGCCGCACTATTGAGTGGCAGCATGAAAAGCAGTACCAGGTATCAGGCGTGTTTGATGATATGCCCGCTAACTCGTCTGTAAAACATGACTACATCCTGCCTTTTGATGTGTACCTCGAGCAATATTCCTTTTTGAAGTCATGGGGAAGCATTGATCCGTCAACTTACCTGGTCCTGAAGAAGGGCACGGATATAGCGCAGTTCAATAAGAAAATATTAAACTTCACCAGGACTAAAGATAAAAATGCCGGCTACAAGCTGTTTGCCCGTCAATATTCTTCCGGGTACTTATACAACCGGTATGTAAATGGCATGCAGGTAGGAGGAAGGATAGAATATGTACGTATGTTTTCTATCATTGCCCTTTTCATCCTCATCATTGCCAGCATCAATTTCATGAACCTGTCTACCGCGAAGGCGTCTAAAAGATTGAAGGAAGTGGGTATCCGCAAGGTGGTAGGTGCAAACAGAAAGCTGCTTATTTTTCAGTACCTGGGAGAATCGATCCTGATCACCTTTTTAGCATTGGTAGTCACGCTGGTAATTTTACCATTTCTATTGCCTGCGTTTAACCATATTACCGGCAAACAGATATCACTATATGTTGAACCTGTATTATGGCTGTCTGTTTTAGGCATTACCCTTTTTACGGGTATTCTGGCCGGATTTTATCCCGCGTTTTATCTCTCTGGTTTCAATCCAATAGCTATCCTGAAAGGCAAATTACGGGCTTCATTAGGGG
This sequence comes from Chitinophaga filiformis, assembly GCF_021646545.1. GTDB lineage: Bacteria > Bacteroidota > Bacteroidia > Chitinophagales > Chitinophagaceae > Chitinophaga > Chitinophaga filiformis_A. Next base: position 473,464 of record NZ_JAKIRP010000002.1, read on the forward strand.
AGATCTGGGTAAGGAAAGGACTGGTCATGTTCCAGTTCATTATCTCAGCGGTATTCATAATAGCTGTACTGGTGGTGTATAAACAGATCAGGTATATACAAACAAAGGACCCGGGTTATAATGTAGACAACATTATCAGCTTTCAGCTGGGATCAGAAGTGATCACAAAAACACCTGTGTTTGTGAATGCCATCAGGAGCCTGCCCGGGGTGGTGGCGGCATCCAGTATTGATCATGCCAGTATAGTGGCCGACTATGGCAGCACCTCAGATATCCACTGGGAGGGTAAACAACCGGATGATAAAACCAGTTTCGCTAACATTGGTGTATACTATGGCGCTATTGAAACCCTGGGCATGACCATGAAAGAAGGTAGGAGTTTCAATAACAATGTAAGCTCTGACAGTACAGAGATCATCTTTAATGAAGCTGCTGTTAAAAGCATGGGACTTACTAACCCGGTTGGTAAAGTAGTAAAGATGTGGGGCGTGAACAGGAAAATAGCCGGTGTGGTAAAGGATTTTAATTTTGAATCAATACATCAGCATGTGAAACCCTTTGCCATGCGACTGGAGCCTGCGGCTACTTATAGGATAATGGTCAGGATCAAAGCCGGTAAGAACCGTGAAACGATCGATCTGCTGCGTAAGGCTTATGAGAAATTTGATCCGGGTTTTCCCTTCGTTTATAAATTCGTTGATAGTGAATACCAGGCGCAATATACTGCTGAGAACCGCCTGGCTGCTTTGTCCGCCTATGCCGCCGGACTGGCAATAGTGATTTCCTGTCTGGGTTTGTTTGGTCTGGCCGCTTTCACCGCACAGAGAAGAAATAAAGAGATAGGCATCCGCAAGGTATTGGGTGCATCAGAAAGAAGTGTAGTGGTCTTGTTGTCGGCTGATTTTCTGAAGCTGGTGCTGATCGCTGTTTTTATCGCATTCCCCCTGGCGGGGTGGCTCATGAACCAATGGCTGGCAGGTTTTGCTTATCGCACTGCTATCGGGGTTGATGTGTTTTTAATTGCCGGTGTTGCAACTATTCTTATTACGTTGGTAGTTGTTAGTTATCAGGGTATAAAGGCATCATTGACAGATCCGGTAAGGAGTTTGAAAGCGGAGTAGGGAATGAGCGCCGTAATAGCATTATCTTTTTTGTTGCATCATTTGCGGCAGAACTGAATATACATACTGAGATTGAGGAAGAATGAGCTGGATAAGAATACCCAGCTTTCATATCTCACGTTATGAAGAGACACGCTTATCGCATGTCTATCAGGCCCGCAAGATAGCCACCCACTTTGGATTGTCTTCTTAATGAGATGTTAAATACTCACATTTATTGAGATTTCTTGCAGTAAACTGATCAAGTGGAAGGGGCATCCCATGAAGCGGAACAGCAATCATTTCCATTGCTCCAAATATTTCACCCGATAATAATCGCCTGTATAACATGAATGATGAAAAGGAGCACATCGCTAATTGTTAATGTAACATGCAGCATGTTAAATTGATATCCACGCAAAGCAGGTATGGTCAAGATAATGGTGGTAGCTTATAAATAGCCGGACTGGTGATGATAGCGCCCATGCCTACAAGAATAATAGCTGTGTGTGCTAGTCGCAAGACGGCGTTACACAGTTGCCCCGATAGATAAGCAGACCGCTCCGTATTATGACGACAAGTTGAAGTGTTAAAATTTTCTCCTTGATGGAACAGGAACAGATTTTGCAAGTATTTGATTGAAGAACCGACTAACCCCTGAAATAGAGGCCTGGGAAAGGGAATATCTTTGATGGTTCCTGATAATAGTTAACAACGGACTGATGCCAGAAATACAATAGTAGTTGCCCCCGCCTTTGTGGGGTAGGAAGAGAAGTTATGAGAATGTTTACCGGCCGACAAGGAGTGAGATTAATTCATCCATAAATACAATATATCATGAACTTCCAATCAGTTTTTGCTAAAGGGTTTGCTGCTGCAGCAATCACAGTATTCCTGGCTTTAAATGCACAGGCACAGGAACCAATTAAGAAGGACACTTCTGAACTTTACCGCGAGACGGATAAGAAGCAAAAAATGGATAAGCTGAATAAGAAAATGGAAAAGGTTGACAATAAAAAAGATAAGGCGGAGAAGAAAATAAATAAAAAAATGGAAAAGGTGGACAAGAAAATGGATAAGATGAAAAAGGATACTATGGATACTATGTAAAAATATAGGCCGTTTGGCCTTTTGGAGCGGCAGGGCAAGGGAGCATGCCCTGCTTTTTTTTTGACAAAAATGTACTTGCTGTATATAAAAGTTTATATATTGGGATAATTTGTATATTTATAGCCATAAAATCCTGTGAATAAACAAAGTAGAAGTTTAAAAGATAAATGCTAGCAACACGAATTACAAAAATTGAGGAACGGCTCTCACTACATGGTATCGACAATTATCAGATCAGTTATCCGGAGTACCTGAATTTTGATCAGGAACATTTTGCCACGCCGAGGGAAGTGGGATGCAGAGTGATGATCCTCACTGCCATTGCCTACACAATACAGGATGATACAAAGAAATACGGTATCGTTAACTGGCTCAAGAACGAGAATATCTGGTCGCATGTCAGCGAAAAGGAGGCAGCGTACCTGAATAGCCGGACAACAAAGGAAGACGAGATATTAGACCTGTCCTGGAAAATAGAAGCAGCTTATATACTGGCCTGGGCCTTAGGATTGGTGGACGATAAACCAATGCCCGGAGAGGAAGCTACTGAAGCGCAGATCAACAACATGATCCAGCAGCTGCCTGCGCTGGGCGATAAGCTGGAATCGTTCCTAAGCAACCTGACTTTCAGGGATACGGCAGAGATCTATGATGAGAATATCTTTTATGAACTGACCACCACTCATTTCAGGGATACTTTGTTCAGTGGCGGTAAAAGCAGGGCGGACGTACACGTGCCGGCTTCTTTTGAACGGCATCTGGCGCTGAACTGGCTAAGACGCTTTATGAATGTTCAGGACTGGGACGATACAGATACTTCCACCTGATATTATCCTTTCTTTATTTTTCGCCTGGTATCAGGTACGCGATACTCCTTTTCAGGGGTAAGTGACCATTCTGTCCCTAATGCTGGCCGTACTTTGGCTATATCAGTTCCTGCCAGCTCCAGCAGTATTGTTTGGGGAAAGAGACTGTCGTCTATAATACGCAGCTGACAATTGTGTATGATTTCCTGCGCCTGTTGTGCATCAGGCGTCCCATCTCCGATATATTGCAGAATATAGTTGCCCATAGCTATCGTTTACTCCCCCAGGAGCATACCTTTCCCTTCAAAGATAGGCTTAAATCCCAGGGATTTGATCCTGGCCGACAAATATTTCAGCATCTCATCAGCCCTTGCCTGGGTACGTGGCATGGCCAGTATTTCAGGGGCGGCAGACAATAAACGGGCTGCCATTCCGGTAGCTGCCGGACATGCCATACTGGTGCCATCCATGATGGCGTAACGGTCGTTAGGGAAAGTGGAAATAATGCCTACGCCTGGTGCTGTCAGGTCTGTTTCCGGGCCGATGTTGGAGAAGTCCGCAATGAAATTGGCCTTATCCTTTCCATAAGGCGCTTTTATAATAGCAGTTTGTACGGTACGGGCGGGGAAGGTCTTTTTTCTACCCATCGCCGATACGGCTACAGACAGGCTGTAAGAGGCAGGGAAGCTCACCTTCTCGCGGTCGTCATTGCCATTGGCACAAAAGCACAATACGCCGGCATTGTAAGCCTGTTTGATATAACTGATGATACCTTCATCCTGTTCAGCTTCTCCCAGGCTCATATTGATGAGATCACATCTGTCGAGGATGGCCTGGTTGATAGCCTTCATGATATAGAAATTAGAGGCAGCTTGACCTACAGGGAATACCCGGTAACTAAAGATCTCCACACCTGCTGCCATACCATGTATGCCTCCTGATGCGCCGATGATGCCAGCCACGTGTGTGCCATGTCCTTCGCCGTTGTCTTTGTAATCTTTCGGGTCTTCATCTTTTACACAATTCATCCCACCAGATACCATGAGGTCTTTATGCGGGCCAACGCCTGTATCGATAACAGCTATTCGGATACTGGCAGGGATGGAGGGCCAGCCTGCAGTGTGATAAAAATGCCGTAATACATCTTTGTAGTTGATGTCAATAGATGTCAGTGCGATATTGAGTGTGGTGGTAGCGGTAAAGCTGCTGCGATAATATCCCCAGTAACTATGTTCCGGGTAAACATACATCCGCTGTATGCGTTTACCCTTCAGGTTGAGTGTGACCCTGCCTTTGCTGTTGGTGGTACCGGAATCGCCCAGTCTGTTTACAAAATCAGTAAAGGCTACGATGTATATATCTTTGAGCAGATTGCCAGCTTTGTCTGTTACTGTGATCTGCAGCTTATTATTGATCTGGTTTTTCTTCGCCTTTTTCTCTATTGCTTCGCGATAAATAATGGCCTTTTTATAAAACTTCTCCCTGATGATCCTGAAGCCCGGATAAGAGAAGCGGAAATCTGCCAGCTCATCGTTGCTGAGTTCTACCAGTTTGGCGCCATCTTCCTGTATTGAGTCCAGTACCTTTACGGGAATCTTTTTCTCCTGTCTGGCGGGCATCCTCGCATTGAGTTTCAGTAATTCACTTTTAACAGCAGGTTCGAGTACTGTAGTGAGGAAGTCTTTCACTTTCGGGTTGGTATCTTCGTTGGTCTGGGTTTGAGTAGCGGGCAGCAGGATGAAGTTTGCCATGGATGTAACTTTTGATAGTGAAAAAAGTATACTGACAGTTGCTCTTACTAATTTACTAATTTATACGGCCGGTAAAGTATATCTTGTAGTAAAACTACTTAGTCTATGCAACGCAGGTACGTTCTTCTGGCATTGCTCCTCCTGGTGCCATTTTCCACGATTATAGCCCAGGATACCGCCAAGACTTTCTATTTGTGGCCTAACGGTGCCCCCGGGTACGAAAACCGGAAAAACGAATCGGAAGAGGCCAAAGATTATTATGTGAAGAACATCCATAATCCCTCTGTCACGATCTATCTTCCTCCGAAGGAAAAAGCGACCGGTGCTGCGGTGGTGATCTGTCCGGGAGGAGGCTTTCGTTTGCTTGTGTACAATTCCGAAGGGCGAGATCCTGCCCGTTTCCTGAACAGTATAGGCGTAGCCGCGATCATTCTGAAATACCGCCTGTTCCGTGAGGAGAACTCGCCTTATACGCTCGAAAAGGAGATCAGGCAGGATGCCTACCGTGCTATGCGTTTTGTGCGCAGTCATGCAACCGAATGGAACATTGATACGAACCGGGTGGGCATCTGGGGCTTTTCAGCCGGAGGAGAAGTGGTGGCTCAGGTGGCGTATGGCCGGGGGGATGGTGATCCGAAAGCCAAAGACCCTATCGACCGCCTGAATGGTAAGCCGGATTTCCAGATATTAGTGTATCCGGGGCCCCTGGGCATTCCGGAAAAGGTGCCGGCAGATGCACCCAAAGCTTTCCTGATCGCCTCCAACGATGATGAATGCTGTTCTGCACCTATTGTCAGCCTCCTGGAGCGCTATAGGGAGGCAAAAGTGCCAGTAGAGGCACATATTTTCGCTAATGGCAACCATGCCTTCAATATGGGTTACCGCTCCAATTTACAGTCCGTCCGCGCGTGGCCACAGCTGCTCACCAACTGGATGACGGATTGTAAACTCCTTTCTCCGGCAACTACAGCCGCCAGATAAGCAATTTCAAAAATTCAATAGCAGTGCAGGAGTACGGCCTTGTCGTACTCCTATATGTGCTTGATATCAATGCTGTCCCTGATGATAAGGGACCAACTTGAAAAACTGAGGGCAAGGCTATGCCTACCCGCTTTTAAGGAGGGAACAACACCTATCAAATAATTGTCGCTGGCTGGCAGATTGGAGAATATTCCAGCTATACAGGTAAAAGTCCCCAATCAGAAAGAAGCCATTCGTAAACAGTGAAGACGTTTTTTATGTAAGCAGCAATTCCTTCACCGTATACCTCCCCGGCAAATTTTCCACTTCCACAACGACTTTACCGCCTGCAGGCAACGCTGTTGCTTTATAATGCCAATCAACGCCGTTCCAGCCTAAAACTGCCCGCCCACTCTCAGTAACAACACCGTCAGCGTCTACTACCTTTACCTCTACTTCTGCTACGCGGAACTCATTTTTCGCAGTCACTACCACTTCCTCCTTTTCTAACCTGATACTTTGGATCTCAGGACTGTTGTAAGCATCCTTCACTGCCATATTATAGGCATTTTGTCCTGGGCCCGCCAGCGACGCATTGTAGGCTTTTACCTCCGGATCAGCCATCATTAGCTGCGCACGTGCCGAAGCAATGGTCATCCTCTCCCTTGCTTCTAACTGCTTTTGGGTAGGCTTTTTCCTTGAAGGGCCACGTTTGGTCGCCATAATGATCTGCCCATTCCGTTCGTAGATCGTGAGTTGTTTGCCGAGGGTTCCCCGTACAAATTGGAGGAGGATATTGTCTTTAACAATGGCCATAAAAAGGTTTTTTGAGGTTATTAATTACAAGTGTACTGTTTCGCTTCTCTAAGGTATCGATAAACTTTCATAATTGACACCAAAATTATATTTAAAGGTCACTTCAATATCGAAAAGATATATAAATACCCTTTTGATACCCTTTTAATACCCTTGTGGAGACCTTTCAGTAAGTTTATCGCGAACCGATAGCGTACTTCCCGAGCAGGAGAAAGGATTAAGTATACCTGGGTAGTCTTATTATTTTGATGTGTGAGATTGCCGGATGGTTTAAGCCATTCGATCAGGATTGCCATGCAAAGGAGCCCCCGGCGATTAAAAACATATCGATATATGACATTTTAATGACACTGTAGGAGAGGGCATCTACGTCTTTCAAGAAGCATAATCGATAAATTTGCATCAATGAATAAGAAATTAGACATTAAAAGAATTGAAAAGATCTCCAAAGCACTTGGCGACCCCTACCGTATTAAGATCATGGAGGCCATACGAAAAGAGCAGGACTGGACCCCATGTACTTTGATACTTAATATGCTTGACCTGGCGCAGTCTACTGTTTCCCACCACATCAAACAGCTGGTAGACGCCGATCTGTTGCTGGCCGAAAAAGAAGGCCGTAATACAAAATATAAGATCAATAAAGAGGTCTTTGAAGAGTATGTAACATTCCTGTCGCTCTTCACCGCATAAGGTTTATTTTCAAACAAGCTCAATCTGTACCATGCATAACTATGCTGCATTAGATAACCCGGTATGGCACGCCTTACAAACAACGCATAAAGCATTTGCACAGGGAACTGAACGCGTTCAGCGCTATCCTGCCGATACGCTGCAATTTGTGGGATGTGCCGATCCACTGCGCGCTGATCTGAATGAAATATTACCCTGGACAGCTGTAGGGGAGAAAATGATCATGATAGGCGAGCTACCTGTTTTACCATCCAACTGGACGCTGCTCCGGCAACTGGATTGTATACAGATGATATGCGATGAACCAACGTCCGTTGCCAGCCCCGATGTAGTTCAACTGGACAATGTTGAAGAAATGCTGGCGCTTGTCAATCTCGTGCAGCCGGGATTCTTTTATAAGCATACACCTTTACTGGGGACTTACTATGGCATATATCAGGAAGGACAGCTTGTTGCTATCGCGGGTGAACGTACGAAGATAACTGGATTGGTAGAAGTGAGCGCTGTATGCACACACCCGGAATTTACAGGCAGAGGATATGCGCAACAGCTGGTAGCACATATTGTGAATAAGCAAGTAGCGGAGGGCAATGCGTTGTATTTACATTTCCTGACGAATAACGAGCGGGCAAGGAAGGTGTATGAGCGACTAGGGTTCAGAGATAGGAGGCCGATTGTGTTTTGGGAAATTGTGAGGAACACATAAGTAGGCTGATTAGTTAACCTTCATTGTGACGAAGACGAAAATAAAGCAGTCAATTCTTTTCTTTTAAATGATCCGAAACTAACGCTCGGTATTATAAATCCTGCCTCTATCACTCAAGATAAGAAGTTTGAAATTAGCTGAAAATATTACCCCACTATTTTGGTGGACTATTAATTTATCCTATTTTTGCAGTGCCCGATATGTTATTTCAGCAATGACTGGGATAAACGACAAGAACCAGGATTATATGAAACCAGCTGTACTTTTATCAACTTTACTCCATTCAACATCTTTGTCTGTAAGCATTAGTTGCTACTGTAGCTCTTCCTGATTTACACACATAATAAATTTAACTATTGCCAGCTGCTTTCACCCGGCAGCTGAATAACATACTATTGCCTCCAGGTAATGTATTTCTCTATTCTTATAATCTAAACACGCATGTTCAAGAAAAATGTAACCCTCGTGCTTACGCTGCTATTAAGCACAGGGCTTTTTGCGCAGCAAAGACAGGTACAGGGACAGGTACTGGCTGCAGAAAACAGGCAGCCATTGCCAGGAGTAACTGTCAAGATCAACCGTACTTCCGTTGGTACGGCGACAGATCAGGACGGACGCTTTCAGCTGAATGTTCCCGGCAACAAGACAGTGCTTTCAGTTTCCTTCATTGGCAGGGAAACCGTTGAAACGGAAGTACATGAAGGTGACGCGAATATCACCATTCTTCTGAAGCCTGCTAATACTACGCTGGACGAAGTAGTAGCAGTGGCTTACACAAGTGTAAAACGTTCGGGATATCCGGGGGCCGTATCAACAGTAAGTGCAGAGAAGATCAATAACCGGCTCACACCTAATGTGACCAATGCTTTGCAAGGATTAGTCACGGGGCTGCAAACCACATCGGCCAATGGACAACCGGGTAACAGCTCCACTATACGTATCCGCGGTGTTGGCTCTATCAATGCTTCCAGCGCTCCCTTGTTCGTTGTGGATGGCGCGCCGTACGACGGTGACATTAATGCACTCAACGCGGCAGACATTGCGGCTATCAGTGTATTGAAAGATGCTGCTGCTGCCAACTTGTATGGTTCTCGTGCTGCCAATGGCGTTATCATCATCACAACCAAACAGGGTAAGAAGGGAGAATCGGCAGTGAATGCTGTATTTAATCAGGGTTGGAGCAGCCGCGCTGTGGAGGACTATGACAAGATCAATACAGATCAGTATTTTCAGCTTTACTGGGAAGCATTACGTAACAAGCAACTGACGAACGGACAAACGCCGGCACAGGCGGCGGCTACAGCCAGTGCACGTGTCGTGTCAGATCTGGGTATCAATCCATATGGTCCTGACTTTCCTCAGCCCGTTGGTACAGACGGCAAAATTGTAGCAGGAGCGAGGCCTTTATGGAATGATGACTGGGAAAAAGGTATACAGCAATCCGGAAAATATACACAGGCACAGCTCAGCTTCAGTGGTGGGAGTGACAAATCTACTTACTATGTCAGCGGTGGCTATGTCAATAATGAAGGTGCTTACATGGGTTCCGGCTTCAAACGTTATAATGTGCGAAGTAATATCACCTTGCAGGCAAAGCCATGGCTGAAGGCTGGTCTGAATGTAACGGGTTCCAGCTCTGCACAGGATTATCCTACATCCGCTGATTCACGTACAGACAACGTGGTGCTGTTTGGCAGAACTGTTCCCAGCTTTTATCCCATCTATCAGCGTAATGCGGACGGTTCTTATAAGCTGGATGCCAGCGGACAAAAGCAGTTTGATTATGGCGCCTATCGTCCTTCCGCAGCGCTTGCCCGTGAGAATCTGATCGGTTCCCTGCCGCTGGATAAAAACAGGTATACCAATGAGAATGTTTCTGCAAGAACATTCCTCGAGGCCTCGATTATTAAAACACTGAAATTCAAAACCAGTTATAATATCGATTACGTCAACAACAATTCGCTGGTGTATACCAATCCTATAGTAGGTGGGGACGCCGAGATCGGAGGTACTATCAGCAAAGGCAATGGCAGAAAACTGATCTATACCTGGAATAATATTCTTACATACGACATAGACCTCCCGAGCGGTCATCATCTTAACCTGCTGGCAGGACATGAATATTATTATTTCAATTCCAGCACCCAGAGCGGCAGCCGGCAGAAGTTTGCACTACCTGACTTGTACGAGCCAGCGGCAGCTTCTCAGCTGAATGATTTTTCAGGCATTTCAGACAACTATACAAAACTGAGTTTCTTTGGCCAGGGACAATACAATTACCTGAACAGATATTATATCACTGCTTCAGTGAGAAGGGATGGTTCCTCCCGTTTCTCTCCCGATTCCCGTTGGGGTACTTTCTGGTCTACCGGCGCATCCTGGCGCATCTCGGAAGAAGCATTCCTTCGCTCTGTCAGCTGGCTGAATGCACTGACACTAAAAGGTAGCTATGGCGCTTCCGGCAATGACAATCTGAGTAGCTACTATGCATATCTGGCGCTTTTTGATATCAAGAACAACCTGGGTAACGGAGGCGTTATCACGTCCAGGCTGGCTACACCAGGCCTGAAATGGGAAAGCAATCTTAACCTGAACATAGGACTCGATTTCGGATTGTTTGACAATAGGTTGTATGGTACCATCAACTATTATAACAGGACCAGCAAGGATCTTTTGTATGCAAAGCCTATGGCGCCATCTACCGGCTTCGGATCTATCAGCGCGAATATCGGAGCCCTGCGTAACACCGGTGTGGAGCTGGAGCTGAATGTGATACCAGTGCGCACCCGCGATTTCAAATGGAATATCGGACTAAATGTAGCGCATAACAAAAACAAGATTACAGAGCTGCCACAGAAGGAAATTATCAGTGGCACTAAAAAACTGATGGTGGGCAGTTCCATTTATGAATTCTACCTGCGTGAATGGGCGGGGGTAGATGCAAAAACCGGTAACCCGCTTTGGTATCAGACCGGTGCAGACGGTAAGAAAGTAACTACTACCAACTATGCTGCTGCTACCCAGTACTATGCCGGTTCTGCTTTGCCGGATGTAACGGGAGGCTTCACCAATACGCTTAACTATAAAAATGTTGAGCTGTCATTCTTATTAGCGTACAGCATCGGTGGTAAAGTACTGGACCTTGATTATGTATCTCTGTTAAGCGGTGCTGCAAGTCCTGGTCGTAACTGGTCTACAGAATTATTGGAACGCTGGACGCCTGAGCATACCAACACCGATGTACCAAGACTTACAACTGATAACCTGAACTGGACGTCCACTTCTACACGATTCCTGTACAGTGCTACTTATGCACGTCTCAAAACGGTCTCACTGGGATATTCATTGCCCGCACAGCTGTTGTCCCGTATGGGTATTGGAAGCCTGAAGGTATATGCCCTGGGTGAAAACCTGCTTACCTTTTACGGTCACCAGGGTATGGACCCGGAACAGTCCATAGATGGTACCACTTACTATCAGTATCCCGCAATGAAGACATTCTCGCTGGGTGTACAGATAGGACTCTAATGTGTAACGTTAATATTGAATGAAAATGAAAGCAAGCAGAATTTATACATATACAGCAGCGCTGATCATTGGTTTATCAGCCTGCAACAAGCAACTGGACACTGCTCCATCCAATGCAGTATCTGAGGATATTGTACTGAAGAATGTGGATAATCTCAGTACTATTTCAGAAGGTACCTGGGCAGCTATGATGGATGATTTTTATGGCGGTACCTTTAGTAATCCGGGCTTCAAGACCATCGCACTTACCAGCGATGCGATGGCGAATGATGTAGCATTGATCACTACCAAATATGGTTTCCCTACGGCATACCGTTTTACGCAAATGAACGATAAGACGCAAGCTCGTGTAAGTGCTATATGGGGACAACTCTACAAGATTATCAATAATAGCAATATCATCATTGCTAATGCCGATAGGGTAGACGGTGACGCTACTGCGAAGAAGGTACTCAAAGGACAGGCGCTGGCATTGAGAGCCCATACGTATCTGACCATTGCCTCCTTTTATCAGTTCTCATTCCTGAAAGATTCTCTGGCCAAAACAGCGCCTATTTACACCACACCAACAACAGCAGCGACGCAGGGCAATCCTAAAGCCTCGCTGAAAGAGATCTATGAACTGATTTTTTCTGATCTGTTGCAGGCAAAAGAATTGCTGACTAATTACGAGCGCCCGGCTAAATACAAGATCAATGCAGATGTTGTGAACGGTTTGCTGGCACGTGCCTACTTAAACACCGGTAGGTGGACCCTGGCTGCAGCCGCAGCAGATGAAGCACAACGCAACTATCCATTAATGGCGCCAGCTGAATACAGCAAAGGTTTCAATGATGTCGGCAACTCTGAATGGATCTGGGGGCATACCGAAATACCGAGCCAGAGTGATGGCAGTTACAGCTTTCATTTCCTGGATGTATCCTCCGCATCCTCCTACTATTATAGCTTTATGGCCGATCCTTTTTTTGCAGAGCTCTTTGACGCTGGTGATATACGTAAAACACTTTTTTCGTGGGACGGTTCCGCAGCAGCCAGGGAAGGATTCCTGCAATACAGGAAGTTTAAATTCAGGGCAGATCAGACGGCAGACCTGGTGTTGATGAGAAGTGCAGAAGCTATATTGATCAAAGCAGAAGGTTATGCACGGGCCGGCAATCTTACTGAAGGCATCAATGCGTTAAATCAGCTCCGTACAGCAAGAGGCGCCAAAATATTTGAACCAGCAGGAGCTACGCAGGAGAACCTGATAAAAGAGATCCTGGTAGAAAGAAGAAAAGAATTGTGGGGTGAAGGGTTTGGTTTGTCTGATATTATCCGCAATCAGTTGCCTGTTGTGCGTAAACCTTATGTAGATGCAAACGGCGACGATATCAAGGTGACTGTAGTAACACCAGATGGTACTACCAAACAGGTGAATGCGAGATATCATACAGCACTCAGTTTTTCTGATCAGAGTAACTTTGTGCCGAATAGTCCTTATTATATTTTTGTGGTGCCGCAGGCGGAAGAACAGAATAATCCGAATCTTAATAAGTAGGGGAATTGAAGATATAAGTAAAGAGGGTGTCGAAAGGCACCCTTTTTTGATGACGCTAATTCATCCTCATTGCCTCATTCGCCGTATTTCCTCCATCATGTCAGTCAGGGGCAAAATGTTCACTCCATTCGACGACGGAAAGCGTTCTTTACCTGGGTAAACAATAAAACGCTTTGTCGCCTGAAATATAACACTTAGTCGACCAGTATTTCCCGACTTTTATTAATTTACCACAGACACATTAACAACCAAACCCATTTCAAACCATGCAGGACATCCACCGTGAAGTACTACGCCTACGTCGCCAGATGAACTATTTTCGTATATATGTTATTGCCACATCCGTTCTGATATTCGCACTCATTGGCTATGGCTTCCGCAAATCTGTCCAGGACGACATCGTGAAAAGTCTACGCGCTGAAAGGATCGAAATTGTAGAACCTGACGGTACCGTTAAACTTTCGCTGTTCAGCAAAAAACATCTTCCGTTTGCCGTTATTAATGGCAAACAATTAACTCGCCAGGGAGGAGATGAATCAGGCCTGATGTTTTACAATACAGAAGGAGAGGAGTGCGGTGGTCTGGTATATTCCGGAAACGGTAAGAACGGCAAAGGGCAGAATGAATTGAGTATGACATTCGATAAATACAAACAAGACCAGGTGGTACAGTTATCTTATATTCAACGGGAGAACGGCAACCATACAAAAGGACTAAGTGTTTATGAGCGCCCCGAATTTCCCCTTAATATGACAATGGATAAAATTGACTCGATTCGTAAGAATGTAAAAGATGTTCAGGAACAGAACAGCATACTGGAACAACTTAAAAAGGAAGGCTTTTTCGGTTATACACGCATGTTTGCCGGTCAGCAGGGACAAAGAACTGGCGTTTTTGTACGTGATGATAGGGGCAGAATACGCCTGGAAATGATCGTTAATGAGAAAAATGAACCAGAGATCCTTTTTTATGATGAAAAAGGCGCAGTGCATAAAAAGATCACTTATTAAACCCGTAATGGAACACACAAAAAAAGTCTGAGCCTTTATGCGCTACAACAGGAAATCAATGTTTGGCAAGTGTGCTTAAATGCAGGACTGTGTGAACATTCGCAACTTATCGGCTAAATAACCAAAAGGCTTTCAGGCACACGCCTGAAAGCCTTTTTCAATTGTAAAGGGAGGGCACCAGCCAACCATATCCTGTCAATGGTATCCGTTATTCTGTTTCAGCGTTTTTGTACTTCCATTCATTGAGAGATCTATCTGCCGCTGAGGAATGGCAAAGTATTCGTTCGTTCCCTTCACAAAACCGGCCCCTTGTACATCTAATGTCAGTGCACCTTCAAAAGCGAAGAATGCATTCAGCACCTGGTCAGCCACACCCCAGCGTACGAGGTCAAAGAAACGGTGACCTTCCATTGCCAGCTCCAGCTTGCGTTCAAAATAAATGGCTTTTAAGGCGTATTCCTGACCTTTTACTGCAAAGGAGCCTGTGGGGTAAGGGGCGACCCTATAATTGGCCGCAGGCACGTTAGAAAAGCCATCCATAGGGGCATTGTTGTTCTTGTACCTGTAAATAGCACTTGCCGGTTGAGCCGCACGTTGCCGTACGATGTTTACATATGTTTCTGCTGCATCAAAGTTTTGCAGTTGTGCTTCGCACTCCGCCGCCAGGAGCAATACGTCGGCATAGCGGATCAGGTTGTAGTTGATAGCATTGCCTGGCGCCCATCCGCGGGGATCGTAATATTTGTCCTGGGTAGCCTGCCAGTATACATTCTTTTTGGGAGAATAGTGACCGGCTGTAGAGGCTTCCCTTATCCAGGTATCGCCCGGGTGTACACCCCAGTCAAGATAGGGAATGCCCTGACGGCCTACTGTCCAGTCCAGGCGTGGATCTACCGTTTCTGTATTCACATTGTGCGTGTTATAGCTATCCAGGAAGGGAAGCCCCTGAGGATCGGTAATATAGGAGTTCACAAGATCTTGTGTAGGCTGGAAAAATCCGCAGCAGCTGAATGGACCGTTGTACGGATAGTTCAGCATCTGCCCCTGGTTGGCATTGGCGGAAGTGCCTGAATTGTCATTGGCGTTAAACTGTATTGCAAAAACAGATTCAGACGTGTTCTCTGTAGCAGCGTCGAAGTTATCTTCAAAACGATCTCTCAAGGCGTAACGATCGCCCCGGGACGTAATACCCTGGGTAATGATCTGGTCGAACAGTGGTTTCGCGTCTGTGTATTTGCGCCCGAACATATATGTCTTGGCCAGGTAACAGGCTGCTGCCCATTTATTGGGTCTTCCAACTTCAGTTTGTGTAAGAGCAAGGTTGTCCATGGCGAATTTGAAATCGGCTTCTATCTGAGGCCAGATGTCTTTGTCATTTGGCGTCTTCATGTCTGTGGTAGTTTCATCTATCCAGGGCACCATGTTGAACATCTTTTTAAGATCAGAATAGTAATGGCCCCGCAGGAATCGTGCTTCTGCTGCCGCTTCTGTCTTTTCGGCATCTGTCATATCGGTTGCCTGAGCTAACAGTTTCAGTACCGAATTACAGCGGGTCACACCTTCATAGTCTACCCGCCATTTATCGTTCAGGAAACTGTTCGTCGCGCCTGCACTGAAACGGGCGAGGTCCAGAGTGGGCGGGGAATCAAAATGATCACTCCCTTTGTGGGCATCACCGCCACATACGCTGCCATAGATCCAATTGTCCGGCGATACGGCGTAACCAGCGCCGCCAGAGAGATTGGTCATATCGCCACCGGTGAAGTCCTGTCCGTCGAGTGCCCCATAAGCACCTACCAGTAAAGCATTGACGCCTTTTTTATTGGCTATCAGCTCTTCCTTTAAAGATGAAGGCGGCACCCTGTCGAGAAATTTGCTGCAGGAAGGAGCACTTACGCCAATGCCTGCTATGAAGAGTGTCGCTATATGTTTATTCAGTTTCATGGTTTTCAAGTTTAACATCAGAAAGTAAGATTAAGACCTGCCAGGAATTGCCGCTGACTGGGATAAGTGCCTTCATCAATGCCGAAGCTCCTTACATCGCCGCCGCCTATTTCCGGATCAATCCCTGAGTACTTTGTAATGGTGAACAGGTTAGCCGCCTGTACATAAATGCGAAGTCTTTCTATATGCCATCTGCCACCCGGCTGTTGAGGGAAGGTATATCCCAGCTGCAAGTTCTTGCAGCGCAGGTAAGCCCCGTTTTCTACATAGTAAGAGTTGGGAACGGCATTGGTGCTAAAAGAGCCTTCACCCTCCTGTATGGGTGCTTTGGCGTTCATCCGGTCTGGCAGCCAGGATTCATACAAAGCCGTTTTGCTCTTGGCGCCATCAAAGGAGGAAGAAAAGTCTGTCCACCATTTCACCTGGTTCCAGATCTCATTGCCCTGTACGCCGAACAGGAACATGCTGAAGTCAAACCGTTTGTAGGTCAATCCCAGGTTAATACCATATGATACTTTCGGATTTGGATTGCCAAGGAAAGTACGGTCATCCGCATTGATCACACCGTCCTTGTTAATGTCTGTATACCTGAAACGACCGGGAGCTGCATCTTCCTGGAAGCTGGCAGAAGGGTCGCCGGTGGCCGACTGTGCTGATTGATCGGCTTTATCTATTTCGCTCTGACTGTTCCAGAAGCCATTGATCTTATAACCATAGAAACTGGAAATAGGCTGTCCTACCGCATTACGGATGATGCTTTCCGAGAAGTTGCGGGGATCCCT
The DNA here is from genome assembly GCF_021646545.1 of Chitinophaga filiformis. GTDB lineage: Bacteria > Bacteroidota > Bacteroidia > Chitinophagales > Chitinophagaceae > Chitinophaga > Chitinophaga filiformis_A. Next base: position 490,207 of record NZ_JAKIRP010000002.1, read on the forward strand.
GTCGAAGTAATCTACACCTTGCGCTATTTTTACGATCCTGTTCTTAAAGGTCGTAAAGGTAACGGTGGCATCAAACTTGAGATCTCTGGTAATAGTTGTATGGCTGGCAATGGTAAGGTCTATCCCCTTATTCTTCATGTTGGCCACATTAGAGTAGGGGGCCGGTGCGGTGCCATAAGTACCGGGCAGCTCGCTGTTATAGAGCAGGTCTTTGATGTTTTTCTGGTAATAATCTGCGGATACTTCCAGCTTTCCGCCAAAGAGGGTAGCGTCAAAGCCGATGTTGGTATTGATATCGCTTTCCCACTTCGCATCCGGGTTGCCGATCTGCACCTGCTGGAAGCCCAGTACAATACTGTTGTTTGTTCCCAGGAGGTCATAGAAGGACGTATTCTTGTTACCGCCATACAGTGTAAAGGCATTACCGGGAGTAAGGCTGAGCTGATTACCCATAATGCCCCATCCTCCGCGGATCTTCAGGTCTGTCAGCCAGTGGATGTCTTTCATAAAAGGTTCCTGCGAGATCCGCCATCCTGCACTGGCAGCCGGGAAGAGACCATAACGATTGTTAGTGCCGAATTTGGAGGAACCGTCGCGCCGCAGGGTACCACTCAACAAATATTTATCCCTAAAGTTATAGTCTATTCTGCCGATGAGTGATAAGAGGCCTGCAGAATAGCGGGTGGCTGTGATGACCTGTCCGCCGGAGCCCGTACCATTGTCTACATAATCAGGATCGAAAATGAAGAAGTCCTGTGTAGTACCTACCTGCTGGCGTGAGCGTTCATCATAGGCTTCCGCACCTACCAGTATATTGAGGTTATGTACGGTGTTAAAACTATTGTGATAGTTCAGTGTATTTGTCCATGTCCAGTTATGTTCGAAATTGCTGGATTCTGTATAGGCGTTCACTCCTGCGTTCTCTTTATTCTCATATTGCGGATATGTGAAGTTGTGCCGCCATCCGGAGTTCACCTCGCCGCCGAAGCTGGTGTGGAAAGTGAAGTGGCGAAGGAAGTCGATATCTGCATAGATATTTCCAAATACCCTGTTCACCTGTCCGCGGTCATTCCTGGTGCGGTACTGCATGGCAACCGGGTTCATGGCATCACCCAGGCCCAGGCCATTGGAGCCTCCGAAATTCCCTTTAATGTCATATACAGGGATAATGGGTTGCTCACGTAAAGCCATGCCTACCGTACCACTGGATGTAAGCAGGTCTACAGTGGGATTATCGGTAATGGAGAAGGAAAGGTTTTCTCCTATCCGGATATTCCTGCTGATGCTAAACTGGCTGTTGGAACGGATGATATATCTTTTGAGATAAGTGTTCATTAATGTACCCTGCTGATTGAAATAGTTCAGCGAGAACAGGTAACTACCTTTGTCTGTACCACCACTTACAGATAGATTATGACTTGTCATGGACGCAGGATTGAAGATCTCATGAAACCAGTCAGTGCCTGCTTTATTCGCCTTTGTTATATAGTAGAAACTGTTGTAGTCGTCCTGGTCAGTGTAATTGGGATTGACATAATAGAGGTCGGGATTGACACGTGGATCGCCCTCCTTTAATCCTACAGGTTGTATGTAATCTGGTAATACGGGAGTAGCGCCGTTTCCATACAATGTATCACTCAGTGGCATACCGGTGTTCTTATAACGCAACCAGCGGAGATTGGCCATTTCCTGCGAATTGAGTGTATGCCACACGTTACCGCCCTTAGGGTACTGACGGCCATAATAGGCGTCGTACCTGATCTTTACCTTGCCACTGCCTTTTTTGGTGGTAATGATGATGACACCGTTTGAAGCACGTGAGCCGTAGATGGAGGCAGCACCTGCATCTTTCAATACCTGCATCGAAGCTACATCATTGGGGTTGAGGTCATTGATGCTTTGTGTGGGCACACCATCTACTACGTATAGCGGCGTGTTGTTGTCAAAGGTGTTCACACCGCGGATGCGTACCACAGGTTCCTGGCCTGGTTGTCCGGAACCGATGACGGTCACACCGGAAGCCTGCCCCTGTAACTGGCTGGTGACCTGTCCGGAAGGCTGTTTGACCATCTCGCCGATATCTACAACTGTAACAGCGCCCGTGAGGTCCTTTTTACGTTGTGCGGTATAACCGGTTACGATCACTTCGTTGAGGTTACTGGTGTTTTCTGAAAGTGTAATATTGACTTCAGATTGTGTACCGACAGGGATCTCCTGCGACTGGTAACCGACCAAGGTTACTTCGAGTATGTCATTCCCTGTACCTGGAACATTGACTGTATAGGTGCCATCGGCAGCTGTTACGGCGCCGGTGTTTGTGCCCTTGACGCGAACAGTTACGCCGGGCAATGCTGCGCCTTTTACATCAGTGACTTTTCCGCGCACGGGTCGCTGAGTGGTCATGACGATGGTAACCGGCGAGGCCTCCTTTGCTTTAACGAGATAAAATTTGTCACGTACTTTTTCGAAAGACAGGTTAAAGGGGGCCAGTGTTTTTTCGAGCGCTTCTTCCGGCGACCTGCAGGAGGCGATATCGACGCTGGCTTTCTGATCTGTGATCAGTTCACTTTTGTAGGCAATGGAAACGCCGAATTTTATTTCCGTTTGCCGGAATAACTGCCTGATGGATATGTTATCCTGCTGTTTCAGCAAATGCAGGGCCGGTGTGGCATCTGGACTATGGGCCAGCGCATGCGAGCATAGGGCGCCTGACACAAGGGCATGCATCAGCAGCACACGTAAATTTGTTTTCATGTGCGATTTAATTTTGGTTAATAAAAAATCCGGGTATCAGTTTTCCCTTACGTGGTTTGTATCATCGCGTTTGTCAAAGCGTACATTGAAGGCCTTTTCAAACTGCATTAACATCGTGTCTGCATTGTAAATAATCGGCATGGATCCGGAAACACTGTACTGTAGTAACCGGCGGTCTTTTATAGTAACGTGCCTGTCAAACACCTGTTGCATAAATTGTATAGCGTCAGCAACAGTATATTCATCCATTATTAATTGTCCGTGTGTCCAGGCAGTTACTTTTTCAGCATCAGTCCTGCTTTTGGAATAATCACCGTCTTTTTTGTCATAACGAAGCATTTCTCCCGGCGTGAGATAAAGTTGTGTAACATGCTGTCCCTGTTGCTCCGTAATATTCAGTTTGATACTTCCTTCCTGTAATACGACCGCTATCTTATTTCCAAAGTTGTTCACATTGAATTGTGTACCCAATACTTCAACTGACAGGTGGTCGTAGGTGTGTACAATAAAGCTCCTGTTGTCTTCCTTGTGCTTTACGTGAAACCATGCTTCACCATCCAGCCAAACTTCCCGTACAAGACGCTCCTTCTGGGTGTAGAGCAGGCGGGAGCTGGCATTCAGGAACACTTCAGAGCTATCAGGTAAAAGCAGTCTTTTCGTTTGTCCGGGCTGCGTGGCTACGGTGGCAGTAACCGTATGGAATGGCGGTGTTCTCATAAACAACCAGAGTATGCCCAGAAGTATGAACAATAAAATGGCAGCGGCATACTTCCATGAAAAGATCCGAAAGCGGCTGGCTGCAGGGGCAGGCGTGGAGGATAGGGCGTTTATATCATCTGCAGCAATACTGTCCCATATATTCTCCCATAGCTGTTCTTTGTCGGCAGCAGTCATCTGATAGCCCCGGAAGTGAATAGATTTCACCAGCTGAATAGCCATATCCACGGCTTCCTGTTTTTCGGGATGTAGTTTCAACCAGGTGTCCCAGTAATAAGTGTTTTTTACATCCGGTCGCAGCACCCACTCCTGAAAGTATTCATCGAGGGCAAAGTCACGGGCGGTATATAAATGGTACTGCTGCAAATGGTCGCTTTTATATAAAGAGACAAGGGTGGGAGGAATCTCATCACTTTCGGGCAACTTTTTTTGAAATTATTTTCAGACGGGTGGCGGGGCTTACTTCCCGGGTTGCATTAAAAGCAGTAGTACAGCCGGAGGCAACGTTTTCCTGAGTACGCCGATGGCCCTGGAAATGATATTGTAGACGGAGTCGACCTTCATGGACATCATATCTGCCACTTCCTCGTAGGAAAGCTCATGAAAGAAGCGCAGGTAGATGGCCTCCCGTTGTCTGCGAGGAAGAGCGTTGAGGGCTGAATGCAGTTGTCTTACCTGTTCCTGCTGCCTTTCATCCTGTATAATTGCGTGTTCCGGGCTGGGGATCAGTTCGAAGTCGAAAGGTATCTCTGTTGTTTCAACCCGGGAGCGGCGGTCTCTTTCCAGGGTACGCAAGAGGCGGCGACGCAGGCTGCTAAGCAGGTAATAGCGGATGTTGAGGAGCTGTTCTGACAAATGTTCCCGGCTTTGCCAGAGGTCATGAAAAAGCTCCTGGAGGCAGTCCCTGACCAGTTCACCATCGCCGCAAAGGTGAACGCCGTAGTGGTACAGATTATCCACATGGTCGTGGTAGATGCGGGCAAAGGCCTCCCGGCTGCCTTGCCGGAAGCTATTCCAAAGTTCTTCGTGGGGAGATGCCGTATGGGAAGCAGTGGCAGCTGTTTTTACTGCTTTCATGCTGGTCTTTTTGGTTGACGTAATCCTCTAGCGAGGATAAATGTAATCATTTTAGAAAATTAAAGGACTGCTTTCATCGAAGTCATCCTTGCTGGTCAACCGCTATTATAACCGTTATAACATCCTTTTCTGCAGCCTTGACTTAATAATATAAACAATGATACCTGCCATTGTCACCGTGACGCCGGCCAGCATCATATGCAGTCCGGTAGAGATGAAAATGCCTATCCAGATCATGATAGCGAGAATTACAGGCAGCGGATATAAAGGCATATGCCATTTGAAGAAATCCCTTCCCTGTCTTCTGCTGAGTAGTATGAGTCCCACCGCCTGGGCAATGAACTGTATCATAATGCGCATGGCGAGGATAGCGCTGATGACTTCTTTGATCTTGAATAAGAGACTGAATATAAACGCCACTGCTCCTAAGAAAAGCAGCGATACATAAGGGAAATTTTTCGTAGGGTGAAGACGTGCAAATACCTTAAAGAAAGCGCCATCCTGTGCAGCGGCATAAGGAATACGGCTGTAACCCAGGGTAGCCGAGAAGACAGACGCAAAAGCCACCCAGAGGATCAGGATAGTGGCAATTTTGGCGGCAGTGGGTCCTCCCAGTACTTCGATGAACTCACTTACTACGAAGGGGCTGCTCTCTACCCGGTCGAAGGGTAATACCGATGCCACACTGATGTTCATACACAGGTACAGTACAGTGATACCTGCGATGGAAATCAGCATACTGCGGGGAATATTCTTTTCCGGCTGCCTGATTTCTCCACCCAGGTGACAGATGTTATAATAACCGAGGTAACTGTAAATGGTCTTTACGCTGGCAAAACCCAGAGCGGCTGCAAATGCAGAATTGAGTTTCAGCCCGTCGTTGATATGTTTAATGGGATCTAGGAAATTGCCGTGTACTATTCCTCCACCGATGATCCAGACCATGGTAACAAGTACCCCCATCCACAGCAATACACTGATCCTGCCAATGGTTTCGATATTGCGGTACAGCAGGAAAACAATCAGTAGTACCATACCACCGCTGACAGCCTTTATGCCCCAGAAGCCTAACGGAAATATATACCCTGCGTATTGTGCAAAGCCAATAGCAGCCGAAGCGATGACAAGGGGCGCCTGGATCATGGTCTGCCATACAAACAGGAAACTCATGAGCTTCCCTGTTTTGGGGCCGAAGCCTTCTTTCAGGAAGTTATAACTACCGCCTGCTTTAGGGAAAGTAGCTCCCAGCTCACTCCAAACCATGGCGTCGATAAACGACAGTACTGCCCCGGCTATCCAGGCGTACAGAAAGCCCGGACCACGCATGGTCTCAGCCACCACACTCAATACTATAAATGGGCCTATGCCCACCATGTCTGTCATATTAATAGCAGTAGCCTGTAACAGACTAATGCGCCGGGATAGTTCTGGTTGCTTCATTTGAGGCGTAAAAATAAATATTTTGCGCCGCAGAGAAGAAAAATTTATTGATGTTCTTCAATGTTTTCCCTTCAGTCGCCACGCTTTATTTTAATACTTTATATTTTATCCACACCACGTCATCTGTCATTTGTTGCAGATGGATCAGTTTCAGATGTTTGTAAGGGATGGTTTCAACGGTGGGAAGTCCGGTATCATTGAGTGTAGCAGTGTCACTACCATCCGCAATAGGATAATAGAGGATGCTGAATTCATCTATCAATCCGGCAGCGTGGAATGATCCATTTACGCCACCACCACCTTCCAGCATTATTTTGTTGATATTAAAATGTTGTTGCAGCTTGTTCAGGATAAGCGAAAGATCAACGGAAGTAGTGCCGCCAAACAGGTAAGAAATACCTTTTGACTGTAGGTAACCCAGGTATTCGGGTGCTACCTTTTCTGTCAGTACAACAATCAGCCGGTCTCCGTCCAGGTCGTTGGAATCCCATCCGAGTTTACCCGAAGCATCGAGTGCTATTACGTAAGACGCTGCCCTGGCGTCAGCGATGAAGTCCGTTTTGTCCTGTATCTTTTCAAAGGATGATAAGTCTGGCAATTCAGCCGCAAAATGTTGTTCCATTGTTACTCTTCCACAGAACCAGGCATCTGCGTTTTCATGTTTCCCTCCTGTCTGCTCATACAATTCAGCTCCTTTAAACGGCTTCCAGTTGTCTGTAATGATCCTGCCGTCAATTGAACAAAGCATGTGACAAATAACGTATGGTTTCATATTGCTCAGTGTTATTTATCACAAAGATGAGACAATTGACGAACAGGATCTGGTAGAAAACAAAGTATAACTTACTCATTTCAAAGATAGCAGCTTACTCTGCGCTCTTTATGAGATGTTTCGTTGTCTTTACACCATTAATATCGATCTGGATGAGGTACACGCCAGGACGCAGATGCGCGGTGCTGATCTCCTGACCGGAAGTAACGATCCTGACTGGTGTAACCTGTCTTCCTAATGCATCATAAATGATGAGCTTCGCTTGTTTTGCGCCGAACTTCAATCGCACATGAGTGGCAGCCGGATTGGGATAAAGTACAATGTCTTTGCCTGTAGCTGATTTCTCATATGCGGCTGCCAGACGGCTGTTGGCAAGCGACAATGGCGTTGCATACAGCTGGTTTTTCGGAATGATCTCCTTGCCTTGTGAAGCACTTGACCATGACAGTTTGCAGTTGGCGCCGCCGTTGTTTTCGAAATATTCCAGTCTGATATCGTATTGCTGACCTGCTGTCAATGTAATGGTACCGGAGTATTCAATATCCCAGTCATCCAGCCATTTGTCAATGATGAGCTGATTGTTGACCCACAAACGTCTGCCGTTATCACTGGTGATATAGAAGGTATACTGACCTGAATATCTTGGTTCTACTTTCCCTGTCCAGCGTACCGTGTAACCGTTTGTGTTGACACCGGTGCCAGGAGCACCTTCACCCCAGTCAAAATTGATTGTGGGATCCAGGCGGGAGAAGACGAATGTTTCGAAATTCATGCCGTTGTAGTAATTACCCGTAAGGCCGTTACCATTGCCGACAGGTGGAACAGATAACAACTGCCATCTGGCAGAGAGCTGGCCTGTGCCTGTATGCTGTACCACCTTAGCTTCCGGTGCTGTGCTCTCGTTAAGCGTGGAGAGCACTTTACCACTCAGTACAGATATGAATTTGTAATAACCGCTATCTGCCTGTACCGCAATGAACTGCTGGTTGGCAGCTTCCTGGTTGGTCCATTGCCAGAGACTGACATCTTCATTCAGGCTGGATTGTGGAATGTCAAGGCATTTGGCGCTATGATAAGCGGTAATAGTATAACGGCCATCGCCAAGATGTTTGAGTGTGAATGTCTGATTGGCAGCACCTGTACCGTGCCATAACTGTATGGGCGTACCATCGCCTGTACCACCGAGTCCACCGCGTACGTCGAGGAACAATCCACTGCTTACGTTTTTGATGGTGTAAGAGCCTGCCAGGTTAGGATTACCGTTTGCCAGTACTTTAATAGAGCTGGTCTTGTCATTCCAGGTGCTTCCCAGGTTAGCACTGGAAGATGTCAATACGGTAGAATCGCCGGCAAAATTCTCATGCTCAAACAATATCACTTTATAACCTTCTGCGATCTTCACGGAGGAAATGTCATCATTAAGCACACCTTTCAGCTCCAGTCCTGCCAGTTTGTAACCGCCGATAGGAAGGCCGGCACGGAAGCCATTGTATTGTGCATGCTCGTAAACGGTGACCGGACCGTTGCTTGTGTCAGGTCTGCTGTAGAGCTGTGCTCTGGGAATGATCTGTCTTGACTGGGAGGCACTTTCCCATTGCAGGTGACAGAAGGCATCACCATTGCCTTCAGCATACCGCAGTTCGATGTTGTATTTCTGGCCGGCTGTTAAGGCAATAGTGCCACTTCGGGTATAAGCGCCCTGTGTCTCAAAATCGTTGATGATAGGTTGACCATTCACTGTAAGCTTTACACCATCATCTGAGTATACATGAAAGGTGTATTGCTCGGAGTATAAGGGTTGTACCTGTCCGGACCATTTCACAGAGAACTGGTTGTTGCCCAGCTGGGCCTGATCGGGAGAACCGGCGCCCCAATCGAAATCTACATTGCCATCGGTCTGCTGATATTTTAGGTTGTCGAGATGATAGCCACTATAGTATTCCGCTTTCAGGCCATTGCCGGTTCCGACAGGTAATCCTTTCAGATTTTTACGGATCAGCCATACAAATTCATCGGGTGCTACTACGCGTACATTAGGCCCAAGGCGGCTGATACACTCCTGTACATCGTCGACATCTCTTGACCAGATGTGTACGGAAACAAGGCTGTACCCATCTGCTGAGTTGATATTGGTAGATGCCTGGTTCAGTTGATTGGCCAATGATTGCGGAGAAGAAAGCGTTCCCCATAGCGTGTACCTTCCGCCAATGGATGGTTTGTCTTTATACCAGTCGATCTGTCCATGTCTGCCGGTATAATTGGCACCATAGCTGTAATAGAACAGCGCATCGATGTTATCCTGTTTCAGATAAGCGCTTGGATCATTATCGCTGTCGTCTGCATCAATGATGTTCACAATACGCAGGTCGGCTTGTTTCATATAACTATTGAGCAGCTTATTTTCCGTTTCAAGATCGGCATCCGGATAACGCCCGGGGAAGTAGTAACTTCTTCCGGAAGGACCAGCTATCAGTACATTCCTGCCATCGGGCGTGGTGAGGCAGTTCTCTACATATTTCTCGTATACCACAGGCGCCAGTTCAGATAGGGAAGGAGAGATGGTCCAGCCCAGGTTGACATGTGCACGGTTAGGATTATTCCAGTTGTTGATGTTATCGTGAGAACCCAGGAGCCATTGCACATTATCTCCGTCGGTAATCACAAAACAAACGGTATGCACGCCGGGTTTCACTTCAAAGGGTTTAATGGGATCTTTCTGTTTAAAGATCTTCGACCTGGCTGGGATATTGCTCAACGCAGACATATTGGGCGCCCAGTCAGAGGGAAGGATACTCATGGACTTCAGCGAGAGTTGTTCCACTGTTTCATATTCCGCCGGTCCCCAGCCGAAGAAGGTAGCACCTTTATTCATGCGGTTATACACACTTGTAGCCAGTGTACCGGAAGGCGAATTATCCCAGAACTGAAATGCTTTTGTGTAGGCACTGTAGTCGCCCAGAGAGAATACGCGGTCATCGGAGCTCTGTTGATAAGCAGCTATTTTCTGACTAAAAAGACTGCCATAGTTGGCCAATGCCCAGGCTTCATCCCGGGTGCGTACATCGAGCAGACGGGTGAGACCGGCATTGATGGCTGTCTGTTCGATGTCGGCCGGAACAGCGACAGCATTCATCACACCCGCCAATGAGATAGCAACATTAGTCGATTTGTCTTTCTGGTTGCACAGGATGTAGCCTGATAACCTGTTAGCAAAGCGGTTGAGCAGACCGGAAAAATTGGTGTAATAGGTGTCATTGATCTTTACACCGGCATTTTCCACCAGTGTACGATGACCTGAAATGTCTCTGAGGATAGCGGGTTTCGTTTGCGCCAGAACCCCCATCAGCGTTTGCAGGGCTATCTTTTCAGATGCCGCATAATTCTCAGATGTAAGGAATAAGGTGTCGGGCACGGCAGAAAGCGGAAACGGGCTTCCCGGCACCCTCGGTACTGTTGTCTGTGCCTGGGTAAACAGTGTGGGCATCCATACAACAAGGAGTGTGTAAATGATTCTCTTTTTCATGATGGAATTGATTTGGTTACATGAGTACTTGTACGTGAAATGGAATGTATGTAAGTGGAGGGCGTAGATAGTTTTCAGCTATTACGAGCTACAGAGCGGGTTACACGCATTAAATATAATAACCGGGATGGTTATTTCATAGTGTAAAATAATATTTATCAGCCGGCGTGCGGATAAGAGATTGTTTCTAAAGGGGTTTCACGGGTGATGTGGAAAGAGGTATCAAAAAATAAATGAAGACCCCGGCGTTGCTTAAACGATGACAAGCCAACATGAGGCCTCGGAATAAACAGAAAGTGTATCAGGCTTTGGATACACTTTCTGTCATGATTGCAGGCTGTTTCTTCGTTGGCAACAATATTCTGCCCAATAAGCCTGTTATTAACTTAATCTTCGCCATGACCTTTTTCTTAAGCGGGTTAGCGCCGTTGTCGAGCAGTAGGTCTATGATGTCGTTATGTCCAAATGTGGCCGCATAGGTCAGGGCAGTGGCGCCGTGGTCTGTTTCCGTGCTAATGGAAGCACCTTTTTTTAGCAGAAGTTTTACGATGTCTATATGTCCTTTAAAGCAGGCGCCCATTAACGCTGTATGTCCCAGGTTGTCTTTCAGTTCTGTTTTAGCGCCTGCCTTTAACAGAAAATCTACTGCCTTGCTGTGATTGTAATAGGCGGCAATGATCAGTGGTGTGGATCCTCTGTTATCTCTTGCATTGAGCTGACCATCTGTTATGTATTCCCGCAGGAGTGAAATATTGTTTGTTCTTGCGGCTTCAAATATGTCCATGTGAGAAATCTTTTGTGCAATATTATTTATTCCGGTGGCTTACAGATACTGAATAGAATAATATCATAGGCGATAGATTTCGTCTATTGATGCTTCAATACGTCTCTGATAGCTATCATCTATAGGCCATCTTATTTCCTTATTCTCTTCTCTGTTGATATCTGCAGAGATACTTTTGTGTCCAACAATTACACAAAAAAAATGCGTTTTATGAATCAGCAGAACAATCATTTAACTACACGCCAGGGACACCCTGTACATAACAACCAGAGCATGCGTACCCTGGGTAACCGGGGACCAGCTGTTTTAGAGAACTATCAGTTCCTTGAAAAGATCGCTCATTTCGACCGTGAGCGTGTGCCCGAAAGAGTGGTACATGCGCGTGGAACGGGTGCACACGGCATATTTGAAGCTTATGGCACAGTAGGAAATGATCCGGTTGCGAAATATACACGCGCAAAGTTGTTCCAGGAGAAGGGAAAACAGACGCCTGTGTTTGTTCGCTTTTCAACAGTAATACATGGTGGCCATTCTCCGGAAACATTAAGAGATCCGAGAGGTTTTGCAGTGAAATTTTATACAGAAGATGGTATATGGGACCTGGTAGGGAACAACCTGAAAGTCTTCTTTATCCGCGATGCTATTAAGTTCCCTGATTTTATTCATGCCCTGAAACCGGACCCTGTTCATAATCGCCAGGATGGTGGGCGTGTCATGGACTTCTTCAGTAATTCCCCTGAAGTGATGCATATGATCACCTGGGTGTTCTCTCCATGGGGTATCCCTGCTAATTATCGCCAGATGCAGGGTTCAGGTGTAAATACTTATAAATGGGTGAACAAGGCGGGAGAAGCCGTTTTAGTGAAATATCACTGGGAGCCGCTGGCAGGTGTAAAGAATCTAACGCAGCAGGAAGCAAAGCAGATACAGGCAGAGAACTTCAATCATGCTACACAGGACCTGTATGACGCAATAGAAGCAGGTAATTATCCCGAGTGGGAACTGTTTGTGCAGATCATGAGTGATGATGCACATCCGGAGCTGGATTTTGATCCTTTAGACGATACTAAGATCTGGCCGCGGGAGCAATTTCCATGGCTGCCTGTAGGTAAAATGACCTTGAACAGGAATCCGCAGAACTACTTTGCAGAAGTGGAGCAGTCAGCTTTTGGCCCGGGAGTACTCGTGGATGGTCTTGATTTTTCTGATGATAAGATGCTGATCGGCCGTACTTTCTCATATTCTGATACACAGCGTTACCGCGTAGGGCCTAATTATCTGCAGTTGCCAATTAACGCTCCTAAAAATCATATCGGTACTAATCAGAGAGATGGTAGTATGACCTACAAAGTGGATCTTCCTGCAGGTGCCAATCCGCATGTGAATTATGAGCCGTCCAGTTTGAACGGATTGGTGGAAGCTCCTCAGACAGACATACCATACGAACCGACATATGCAGCAGCCAGGATAGTGCGCCAGAGCATTGACCGTACTAATAACTATAAGCAGGCAGGTGAGCTTTACAGGTCGTTCCAGGAATGGGAACGCGAAGACCTGATCAATAACCTGGTAGATACATTGGTAGCCGCTACGCCTGCTATACAGCAGAAGATGGTGGAGCATTTTTATAAATGCGATGAGGATTATGGACGCCGTATAGCAGAAGGCTTAAAGAAAGCAGGTAAATAAGGATGTTGTACAAATGCACAATGACAGGAGATAAGCTAAAGAAAGGAGAATTGCTAAAAAGTAGAAGTGCCCCCATAAGTGTCTTACTTATTGGGGGCACTTCAAAGTATTATGTAGCCTGTTTTTATTCGCTACCTAATAGCGCCAGGTAGTTATTTGAGCAAGTTTAGGATGTTCGTTTGTTTGGATACATCTTCCTTTTATATTGCTTCTATTAATTCTTTCCTGCTCTTTGTTTTCAATTTCTGTGGCACGCTGGCCAGTATCTCCGTTTTCAGCGCTTCTATCATTTTCCGTTTTACAAAATTTTTAGGCGTGATCAGACCTATTTCACGGGCTGGCTCGGGAAAATGAAAGTATCTGAGCTTTTCACGTTGTGCGTCTGTCAGGTCGGTTAATGCCAGTTCAGGAAGAATGGTGGCGCCATTGTTTTCATCTACCATACGTTTCAGCGTTTCTATACTGCCGGTATTGTATTCGTAGTGCTGTGAACCCTTCGTGGTTTTGCGGCGCTGACAAATGTTCAGCACCTGGTCGCGCATACAATGACCATCATTCAATATCCACAATTCTTCTATATTGATATCCGAAGGCTTCAGTTTTTTCTTTTTAAACAACACGCTTTCGGCTGAAACGTAGGCCACAAAATTCTCGTAGAATAAAGGCGTTTCGGTGAATTGTGGCTCATGTACCGGAGTGGATACAATACCGCAATCTATATGGCCGAGCTTCAGCTGTTGCGTGATCTGCTCTGTGTTCTGTTCGCCCACTATCAGTTTTACACCCGGGTACTTGTTGATGAATTGTGTGATGATCTTTGGAACAATATAAGGCGCTACTGTAGGAATGATCCCGATCTTCAGTTCACCTGTGAGTTCTTTGTTCCTGTCTGTTACCAGGTCCTGGATCTTCTGGTATTCGGCTAAGAGTACCCTTGCCTGCATGATAATCTCGGCTCCGATCTCTGTGGGTACTACCGGCGATTTGGTGCGGTTAAATATTTTTACACCCAGTAAGTCTTCCAGTTTCTGGATCTGCATACTGAGCGTAGGCTGGGTGACAAAACATTTCTTTGCCGCCACATTGAAGCTGCGGTAGGTGTCTACGGCGACGATATATTCGAACTGTACAATAGTCATACAAAGTGTTTATCCCTGGCAAACAGGCATGGTGCAGGTCAGCGCTTTGCTGCAGCTACCATTGTTTCATAACCTGTTGCATTTTCCTGTAAAAGTGCATAATCGATCGGGTTTTTGCCAAACCTGTCTTTCTTAAGCGGGGATGCTCCATGATGAAGTAACAGCGTGATGATGTCGTTATGTCCGAAGGTAGCAGCAAAGGTCAATGCGGTAGCGCCGTTGCCGTTTTCAGTGTGTACGGATGCGCCGTTTTCGAGTAACAGTTGAGCTACCTGTGTATAGCCTTTAAAGCAAACTCCCATCAGGGCGGTATTGCCCATACCGTCCTGTATTTCCGTATCAGCACCTGCTTTGAGCAGGGCAGATACTGCGGCTGTATTGTTGTAATAAGTGGCTAAAATAAGCGGAGTAGAACCCCTGGTGTCTTTTTTATTTATCTGGCCTTCTTTCAGAAGATCGTTCAATGCCGTTACATTATTTGTACGTGCTGCTTCGAAGATGTCCATCGCTTAACTGGTTTAATTTATGCTCAATATTAGATAAACCAGCTGGAAAATGGCCAGGGATAAGATAATATCATAGGCTATAGATGAAATCTATAGCCTATGGCAGATTTGATAGAAATAATTTAAATAGTCAAATTATTATATATTTGCGCCCGTGATGGCGGGGTAGTTTAACATGGAAGAACGCTTTCTTGCCAGGAAAGAGATCTAAGTTCGAGGCCTAGCGTCGCCATCCACTTTATGGAGGATAATTTAACTGGAAAAATATCAGATTGCAAATCTGAAAACGTGTCGGTTCGAGCCCCGCTCCTCCTCAGCTTATCTATAAACGCTTTTTATAGCTTTACTGTCAGGATGGATGTGATAAGCAGGCTTCTCAGGGAAGCCATCCATAATGATTGTATTTACGCCCCTTTTTTCCACTTCTTTTTTCAGCATTACTTTATTTTCTTCCGGCAAATTGGTTTTGGTAAGATCCAGGTTTTCTATCTGCGCCTGTTCGATAAAGTATTCAGTCAGCAGTTGTGCGGATGCGGAAGACAGCTGGTTAGCTTTTGCTCCCAATGCCCGTGTGGATGCTGCATAACCAAGGTCAAGGCTTCGGAGGCTTTTGTTAGTTTTCAGGGCCGTAAACAGCAATTGCATGCCTTTATCGGCAATGCCGCAACTTGCCAGGCTGAGGTCCTGCAGGGTGGCGTTAGTACTTAATGCAGGCGCCAGTGCCGCTATGCCTTCATCTCCGATATTGTTTACACTCAGGTATAGTGACTTCATGTGGGTGTTGCGGAGCAGCATATCATTTACATATTTCATAGTGGCGGCAGTCAGGTAGTTCCCGCTGAGATAGAACCTTTCAATGGTGTTGTTCTCTGCAAGGTATTGCAGCAGGGTATGTAATTCTTCACCTACACAGGTATTGACAAGATCAAGCGTGCGGATATGTTGATTCTTTGACAACAGTTTTATAAGCGATGCTGCGCTTTCCCCGCCGATAGGGTTTCTTTTGAACCAGATGCTTTTTACACTTTGATTCTCTTCCAATGCTTCGCAGATAGCCTTGCAACCTGCATGCTCAATATAATTACATCCGAGGTAAACGGTTTCAATTGAGTTGTTTGTCTTTAGTAAATCTGCTACTGCTATGGCGCCAGGATTGCCGAAGGCGTTTGTTCCTAACAGAATATGTTTTATAACTGTATTGTGCTTTAATGCTGCTGCGACCAGTTCAATGCCTTCCACACCTAGTTTTTGTTTACACATATCCAGACGTCCGTCTGACGTAACTGTACCGACAGGGAATGCCTTATCTGTGGCGGGCAGGGGGGCATTGTTTAACAGGAAGTCAATAAGCGGTTGAAGCGCCTGTCTGGAAAAGGGAAAGGTAGCGACAACGTTATCAACCGGACAAATTACCTGTGCTGCTTGCATATGAAATGGGTTTATTGTTATTATACTTAATAATGTTGTTTACCACGCGTGTGGGAGATAGTCTTTGAGAAAATGACCGAACAAAGGTAGTTCAGGCAAATTAATGCCTCTTACTACGGGATCGTAAATCCTTGCCATGCCATCAGTTTCATCCAGGGGAGGTACGAAGCCTTCTTCCTCATATAAGCGTTCTTTTTTAGGATAAGGGTTTTCCTGTGTGATCCATCCGGTGTCTACGCTGTTCATGAATATATGGTCCTGTGCATATTCCTGTGCAGACGTTCTGGTCATCATGTTCAGGGCCGCTTTGGCCATATTTGTATGCGGATGGAAAGGTGTTTTTGATATGCGATTGAATTGTCCTTCCATGGCAGAAACGTTGATGATGAACCTTCTTTCAAAGGGAGAGCGTATCATCATGTCTTTCAGCTGACTATTCAGCATGAAAGGCGCAGTGACGTTCACCAGCTGCGTTTCAAGCATCTCGCCGGGAGGCACTTCCTGGAGCCGCATTGTCCAGCTATTGCTTGTTCTCAGGTCCACTTGCTGCCTGTCTTTATCATAACGGTTTGCCGGAAAAGCAGTAGCCGTTTCGTATGGCAGCAACTGTTGTTCATGGCTGCTGGTCAGGAACTGGAAGGGAGTTGAAAAAGCAATGCATTGTCTTACCGCTTCCGGCAGATTATCTGAATCGCTTTCTTCCAATTCAAACAGGTGCCGATAAAACGCTACCGGCCGTTTGATGGTTTGGGCGGCGTTATTAATAAGGATATCCAGGTGTGTTTCCTGTGTTTGCAGGTATTGTATGAAACTGTTTAACTGTGCCAGGTTGCGCAGGTCTAATGCTACTATTTTCAGCCGATGATTCCATTCAGCAAAATCGGCTTCCTGACTGAAGCGCATAGCGCAGTCCTTCGCAAAGCGGGTAGTGACCCATACTTTAGCGCCATCGCGCAACATGCGCAGGGCGGTGAGATAGCCTATCTTTATTCTTCCGCCGGTGATCAGCGCTACTCTGCCTTCCAGGTTGGCCTGCTGATGTCTGCGGGTGTAGTTGACATCAGCACAGGAAGGGCAAAGCATGTGATAAAAGAAATGTACCTGTTTATAGGGTGTTTTGCAGATATAACATCGCTGGTAGCCTGCAAGTTCCAGCGGTTCCTTTGCGTCCGGTACGTCTTCTGTATCAGGCAGCTCATATTTGCGATGCATGGCAGTCTGTGCCAGCACTACTTTTTTATCGTATTGTTTCAGTAAACTTTGCTTTTGAGACAACTTCTGTACTTTCTTCAATGACAGTAGCTGTGTTGATACGGCCGGCTTGTTGAGCAGTTCATCAGCAACCTGTTGTTTATTGTCTTTCTTGGCCCGCTTATAGAGTTTGGTTACCAGCCCTTTCAGGCTTAGGGTGTCCAGTGATTTATCAGGATCCCGGGATAGCACCTGCAATACCTTGATACACGTTTCCCACTCTTCTTTTGTGAAATCATTCTTCATAGGAAGGGATCTTTAGATAGATAAAAATATGAAATATATATCTATCTAAAGAACTTGCCCAAAAAGCTGCTCTCCAACAAATGGTCTTTTATCCCGGATCGTACATGATCCGGAATAAAAGAACCCTGAAAGCCAATATATTAATTGGCCGGCCCTGACAGCTTCAGGCCATTTATTTTGTAATAATACAGGTACGAAACCACCAGGCTGACAAAGAAAAAGGTATGTCCTATTTCAAGCAGCACACTGTCTCCACTGGATAGGTGAGCAATAGTTGCCGAGATAAGCGTGATCGCAAAGCCGAAATAGGCAAACTCCTTAATTCTGTGTGGTACCATAGGAAGCACTAAGGCCAGTACTCCGAGGAGCTTCGCCACTGTTAGTTCTATTCTGAACCAGCCGGGAAGTCCCAGGTGTGCAAACGCGCCTTTCATTTCCTCATTGAAGGAAAAGTTGATAGCGCTCCACAGCATGACAGCAGCTACGATACCTGTTGCTATCCAGTAGATGATTTTATCTTTTTTCATTGTCTTTGTTTTGAATGGATCAGTTAAACTTGAAAACACTGAGCAGGATGATGACGAAGAACATGAGCAGCTGTGCATAATGGAACAGACGAAGCTTATGCTTTATCTGTAAGGTTTCTCCGGCCTCGCTGGTAACCTCCGTCATTCTTTTTCTGAGGCTGATCACCAGACGTCTGCCAATGATGATGTTGTTGAGAATAATAAGCACCACAATGGCAAACTTGATCCTGAACCATAATTGCTCGCCAAATACGCCATGGGTCATAGCCATCATACCGACGCCACTGAGAATGATGGCAGCCATTCCCAGTCCCATCAGCAAAGGGAATTTTATCATGCTCTGCAACATGGGTCTTGCCGCAATGGCATCCAGTGCATATTGTTTCCAGAATTGGCGGAAGGAGACAAAGTCGGCGGTAGTAGTCCCTGCAAACAGCACCAGCCCCACCAGGTGAAGTAACAGAAAGCTTTGAAAGATCATTGGATAGTGATTTAGCGGATATAATATTTCGATTTCGTGATTTGTCTTACAAATATATATCGTTTCCGTAGTAAATATACCATTTCCGAAGTATTTATTTTATGTTTGCTTCGAAAACAGAGTAATTTAATGAATAAAGCAGTTGCGCTCGTCAATGAATGGGGGGCTTTCGATGATAAATATCCGGAGGGCAGCGTTGCCGATTTTTGCCGGTATTACCTTGCTAATCAAAAAGAAAAAGAAGATAAAACGCCCCTGCCTAGGGGTAAATTTCTGCCTGTCAGTACTGACGGGGTATTAATGCGTCTGATAGGCAGGATCTTCAAGCTACATGCTATTTATACGGCTGCTGCCATGGAGGGGACCGGTATCAATACAGTAGACGAATATTCCCTGCTCAATACCGTGCAGCAGCTGGATGAACCGAGAAAGACCGAGGCGATCTATGCGGCATTACAAGAACTATCCACCGGCACAGATATGCTGGCCAGGTTACAGAAACTGGGTTATCTGACGGAGTATGCTGATAAAGAGGATAAAAGATCAAAACGGTTGAAAGTAACCCCGAAGGGTGAGAAGGTATTGGTGACCTGTAGAAAAAGAATGAGCCAACTGGCTGAGATCATGTTCCATGACCTGAATGAAGATGACAAGATGTTATGCTTCCAACTGCTGAAAGGCGTCGAAACAAAATTTGCCGGTATCTGGCAGTCGCATAAAGGCAAGGAGTTTGACGATATTTATGAGGAGATCGTCACGTCTGCGAAATGAACTTAGATCACATATTGTGACATGCTCAATGTAATGCCGTGTTAAATAATTAACCAGGGTGCAACAGGAAGAGATACTCTGTTTTGCAGCCTGGTTAATATTTTAGTATGATAGTCTATTTGATGCTAATGTAGCATCAGAAAATCCCGTATGCCCTCCAGTGTCAGATTGGGAAATATTCCTAACCAGCATATCAGTCCGGCCATGATCACTAATGTGATGTAGGTGGATACATGGAAGAAAGGATGGACCGGCTTTGGTATCGCTTCTGCCGATACAGTTGTAGAGAACAGCGCATTAATGACCCGCAGATAGTAATACAGACCGATTACACTGGTCAGCACCAGCACGATCAACGGTAGCCAGACAGATTGATGTACACCGGCTGACAGTACAAAGAACTTCGCCAGAAAACCCGCAGTTAGCGGGATGCCTGCCAGAGATAACAGGGAGATGGCCAATACAGTTGCGATGATAGGTCTCTTCCAGATCAGCCCATCATATGTATGCAGCTCTTCTGCTTCATGGTGCCTGGATGACAAGAGAATGATCACGCCAAAGGCTGATAATAAGGTAATGGAATAAGCAGTCAGATAGAAGATGGCGGCTTCGGTGCCAGCATTGTTCCCTGGCAGAAATGCTACAAGCAGGTAGCCGAAATGGGCAATAGACGAATAGGCCAGCAGGCGCTTCAGGTTACGCTGTTGTAAGGCCAGTATATTACCCGTCACCATAGACGCAATGGCAATGACAGAAAAAATAGTAACCACCAGCGGATACTCCTGCAGGTGAATACTCTGTGCAAAGCGGAGCAACACTGCAAATGTGCCTATCTTCGAAATAGTAGCGATGAAGGCAGTGACAGGAGAGGGCGAACCCTGATAAACGTCTGCCGCCCACAGATGGAATGGCACCAGCGCCAGTTTAAAGCCCACAGCAACGATGATGGTGCCAAGTCCCATCAGGAATAGGGGAGATGACCCTACCGTTGCCAGCTGCTCCGCAATACCGGAAAATTTCATACTGCCGGTTTCCATGTAAATAAGCGCCATCCCGAATAAGAGAAATGCGGAAGAAAGCGCTGCCAGTACAAGGTATTTCATGCCGGCTTCCACCGCATTGTTCCTGTTGCGCAGGTAGGCAATCAGTGCATATAAGCTTACGCTCAGTAATTCCAGTCCTATGAACAGGGAAATGAAATGCTGGCTGATGGTCAGGATGGCTGCGCCCAGCGTAGCAAGGAACAGGAGTATGTAATACTCTTTGGGGTTCTCTTCCCGTTCCTCAAAATAGATATAGGAAAACAACCCGATCACCAGCACGCAAAATATGATCAGGCCTGTAAATACCGCTGCCTGCCCATCTACAATAAAGAGGGGGGGTATTTCCTGGGGAAGTGTATCTCTGACATACCAGGTGGCAAAGACAACCAGGCACATCATCAGGAAACCTACCACCTGGATAACAGTATGGCTTAAGCGGAAAGCGATCAGCAATATGACAACGACGGAGGCCATTGCCAGTACAATGAAAGGAAGCAGGGCTGATAGTTGTAGCTCATTCATGGAGTGACGGATGAATAGTAGATAAATGTTGCACGGTATCGATGACAGGCTGCGGGAATAATCCGAGTACCACAATACTGATACTCAGGGCAGCCATAATAACCAGTTCCCTGGCGCTGATCTCTTTTACAGGCTCTGTAAAATGCTGCTGTCCCATGAATACTTTCTGCAGCATACGCAGAGAATATACGGCAGACAGGATCAGTCCGAGGGTGGCAATGATGCTGAATGCCGGATGACTGCCAAATGTTCCCAGCAGGATGAAGAATTCAGCAATGAAATTGCCCAGTGCAGGCAAACCAGCGGATGCCATTGTAAACAATATCGCTATGCCTCCCATTGCCGGCATGGAGGTCCACAGGCCCCCCATCCGGTCAATATCCCTCGTATGTAATCTTTCCTTCAGCATGCCCGCCATTACGAAAAGGGCCCCTGTACTTAGACCATGGGTCAGGATCTGCATCACGACGCCCTGCATAGCAATGGTGCTGAAAGAGAAGACGCCTACCAGTACAAAGCCCATATGACTCACAGAGGTATATGCGATCAGGCGTTTGAGATCGGTTTGCGAAAAGGCCAGCAGTGCGCCATAGATAATGCCGGCCACGCCAAATAGGATCATTACAGGGGCAATAGCTACAGCACTTTCGGGGAAAAGTGGTAGCACAAAACGGATGATGCCATAGGCGCCTGTCTTCAGTAACAAGCCGGCCAGTACAAGGCTACCCGCCGTCGGCGCTTCTCCATGTGCATCCGGCAGCCAGTTATGGAAAGGCACTACCGGTAGTTTAATAGCAAACGCGATGAGAAAGCCCAGCATGAGCCATTTTGCTATAGCAGGATCTGTTGCGGTTTGCAACAGGCTGAAATAATCGAAAGTATATCTGCCTGTCTGGTCGCCGTGAATAAAATATAAGGCCAGTATAGACAACAGCATGAAGAGGCTGCCTACCTGCGTAAAAATAAAGAACTTGTAACCGGCATAACGGCGGCGTGCATCACCCCATAAGATGATCAGGAAATACATCGGTATCAGCATCACTTCCCAGCAGAAATAGAACAGTATCAGGTCCATGGCGATGAATACACCACTGATACCTGCCAGTGTCCATAACAGGTTGAAGAAATAGAAGCCGGTTTTTTCTTTAATCTCTTTCCATGAACAGAGCACAGCCAGGATGCCCAGGAAAAAGGTCAGCAGCAGCAATACATGGCTGAATCCATCCATGGCCACGTGGAAACTGATACCCAATGCAGGTATCCAGTCTGCCTGATAATTGATATACCAGGAAGTATTGTCCGGGAAAGCTTTATAGACGCTAAAGAGCCAGCATGCGATCAGCAGATCGGCAGTGACTGTAAGCAGGGCAATCCATTTTGCCAGCAGGGGTGATCTTCGCGCTGCCAGCCAGCTTACTATGCCTCCTGCCAGTAAAATGCATATCATCCATATCAGTATCATAACAGTATTTGTAAGGTGATGATGAACAGGATACCTACCAGCACACCAGTTACATACCATCGCAAGGAGCCATTCTGCGATACGGAGAACAGCCTGTTGAGATGCAGGTTGGCATTAGCGATGGCTGTATATAGTTTATCGGATACATCAGATTTATTAATACCGGTAATGAAGAGGAAAGGCTTTACCAGCAGTATGTCATACAGCTGATCGAACTTCCATCCTTTAAACAGGAAATGCCGCACATTCATCAGACCGTCAGATTGCTTCCATCGCAAGAGCAGTTCGCTTTGTCCGTAGTATAACACATAACCGGTATAGATGCCGAGAAGAGAAACACCCACGGCAATCAGCTGGAATACTATTTCAGGTGGCAGGTTGCTTTTCAGTGCGGTAGCGGGCAATGCCTGCTGGACTATTTCCGAGAACACAGAAACGTGTAAGAGATTATGCGGCCATTCTATCCAGCCTACTGCTATAGAGAAGAATGCCAGTATGACCAGCGGAACGGTCATGGCACGTGCCGGAAGATGTCCCGGTGTTGTTTTCATATCTCCCCAGAAAACGACCAGTATCAGCCTCGTGGAATAAAATGCGGTAATGAACGCACCCAGCAGGGCTAATGTCCAGAGTACCGGGTGACCACCATTGGCACTCCATGCATACCAGAGGATCTGGTCTTTACTAAAGAAGCCGGCAGTGACCAGGGGCAATGCGGCCAGTGCAGCTGCGCCTATTGTAAACGTATAAAAGATAACAGGCATTTTCTTTCTCAGGCCTCCCATTTTAAAGATGTCGTGTTCGTGGTGTAGGGTTTCAATAACTGCTCCTGCAGCAAGGAATAGCAGGGCTTTGAAGAAAGCATGTGTGAAGAAATGGAAGATCGCTGCACTCCAGGCGCCTACACCCAGTGCCAGGAACATATACCCGATCTGGCTGATGGTGGAGTAGGCAAGTACTCTCTTAATATCTGTCTGCACCATAGCGCTGCAGCCTGCAATGAATAGTGTTACGGCTCCTATAATGGCAGTGATCTGCATAGCAGTGGGTGAGAGTTCGAACAGCGTATGCATTCTTGCTATGAGATAAACGCCTGCTGTTACCATGGTGGCTGCATGGATCAATGCACTCACGGGCGAGGGGCCTGCCATTGCATCGGGCAGCCATGTCTGAAGGGGCAGCTGTGCAGATTTACCGATTCCGCCCGACAGGAGTAATAATGCGATCAGTGTAATAGTAGTAGAACCGCTGCTGAATTGCTGAGGAGCCTTTGCCAGGATATCTGGGATGTATAATGTGCCCAGCTCTCTAAATAGCAGAAACAGACCAATGATCATCGCGGTATCGCCAATACGGGTGATCACAAAGGCTTTATTGGCTGCCCGGTAATTGCCCGGTGTTTCATACCAGAAGCCGATGAGCAGGTAACTGCACAATCCCACGCCTTCCCATCCCAGGTACATCAATACGAGGTTGTCGGCCATCACCAGCGTCAGCATGGCGCAAACGAAGAGGTTCATGCTGGCGAAGAAGCGGGCATAATCCCGGTCGTGACGCATGAATGCAACGGAGTAAATATGGATCAGGGCTCCTATGAACGTAATGACGCAAATGAAGACAAGCGACAATGCATCGATGCGCAGGCTGATATCTGCCGACAAGTGACCGGTAAGGAACCAGTGCCATAACACCTGTGTGTAAGCTCCACTCTCGGGAGGCGATTGCAGGAAGCCTGCACTGATGATGAGTGCAATGATGGCGGAAATGCAGATACTACCGGCCCCGATGCCCGCAATGAAGTTACGGGACAGGTGTTTCCCCGCCATTGATAACACCAGGAAACCCAGTAGCGGCAGGGTAGGTATCAGATACAGGTACTGTTCCATATAAAACTTAATCTTTTAGTTCTTTGAGTTCTTCAACATCCAATGTTTTATGCTGGTGCTGGATCTGTAATACCAGCGCCAGTGCAACAGACACTTCTGCTGCTGCCATGGCCAGTATGAACAGGTACATGACCTGTCCGTCCGGCTGCTGCCACCTGGAGCCGGCAGCTACAAAGGCCAGTCCTGCGGCATTGAGCATGATCTCGATAGAGAGCAGCATAAAAATGATGTTCTTTCTTGTGAGTACGCCTGCCAGTCCCAATACAAACAGGATTGCAGCGACTATTAAGACCGTGTGTGCGTGAACAATTGACATCAGTTCAGGTTTGGATATGTTTGAAGGAACCTGTGCAGGTTCTTTTTCTTGTGCTTACCGATATGTGCTGCTCCTACAATACCCGTCATTAGCAGAAAACCCACCAGCTCCACAGCAATGATGTATTCACCGTACAGCGATAAGGATACCTGCTTTGCTGTAACGACAGCAGCCGGCATGGGGGTAGGTTTATCCTGTAACAGCAACACAGCCATTTCTGCCAGCAACACCAGCGATAATATAGATGGGCCAAGCCATGCCCGCAATTGCAGCCACTCTTTCTCCTGTTGGGCGGTTTGCTTGCCAAGGTTAAGCATCATCACCACAAAAATGAAGAGCACCACAATGGCGCCTGCGTAAACAATCACCTGCAATGCCGCTGCAAAGGGAGCTCCCAGTGAAAGGAATGTAACTGCCAGCGCCAGGAAAGATACGACCAGGTACAACAGCGCATGGATTGGTTGGTAGCGTGTGATCACCATAATGGTAGACAGGATCGCAATGAATGACGATATATAGAAGACCAGAGACATATCCTTAGATTTTCAGGGTAATAAGCTTTTGATATCTACAGGGGCTTCTTCGTCCTGCCCCTTACCTTTTTCTTTCACACCTGCATCCAGACCAGCCACATTATAGAAGTTATAACCGGGATATTTTCCCTGGCTGTCGATCAGCAGATCTTCTTTTTCGTACACCAGGTCCTGACGATTGTATTCGGCCATCTCAAAATCAGGGATCAGCTGAATAGCGTATGTAGGGCATGCTTCTTCACAGTATCCGCAGAAGATGCAACGGGAAAAATTGATGCGGAAGAATTCAGGGTATCTGCGGCCTTCCTCGTTTTCTGTAGCCTGCAGCGCAATACAATCTACCGGGCATGCAGCGGCACACAGGTAACAACCTACACAGCGTTCACCGCCATCAGGATCTTTTGTAAGCACAATACGTCCTCTCCATCGCGGATACAAGGGCGCTTTTTGTTCCGGGTATTGTATAGTGACCTTCTTATGAAAGAGGTGCCGGAATACCAACCACATTGTACGCAGGTGACTAATCATTGTTATAAGTTTTATGTTATCTCATTTAAGATCTGAGCCAGAGTGCAATTGCACCGGTAACTAAGAGATTGAGCAATACCAGCGGCAACAGCAGTTTCCAGCCATAGCCCATCAGCTGATCATAACGGGGGCGTGGCAGTGATGCACGCAGCAGGATGAAAAGCCCTATGAAGAAAAATGTTTTCAGGAAGAACCATACTACCGGCGGCAGGAATGCAGGTCCCAGCCATCCGCCAAAGAACAGCGTGACGGTCATTGCAGAGATCAATGATATTCCCAGGTATTCGCCAATGAAGAACATCCCGAATTTCATCCCGGAATATTCCGAGTGGAAACCTGCTATCAGCTCACTCTCTGCTTCAGGGATATCAAAGGGCAGGCGATGGGTCTCTGCAAGGCCCGCAATAAAGAAAACAACAAAACCAACGGGCTGCGTAACAACAAACCACAGGTCCTGCTGTGCGGCTACGATCTCCGTCAGGTTGAAAGACTTGCTCAGCATCACCACACCCATCAGGGAGAGGCCCATAAACACTTCGTAAGCGATCATCTGAGAAGCGCCACGTAATGCACCCAAGAGGGAGTATTTGTTGTTGGAAGCCCATCCTCCCAGTACAATGCTATATACGCCCAACGATGACATGGCGAGGAAGAACATCAGGCCAACATTCAGATCGGCTACCACAATGCCGGGTGCAAAAGGAATGATGGCAAGGCCCATCAGTACACTGGCCACTACGATAGCAGGGGCAAGGATAAATACCCATTTATCGGCGAACGGCGGGATCCAGTCTTCTTTGAAGAAGAGCTTCAATGTATCTGCCAGCACAATGAAAAGACCCAGTGGTCCTGCGCGGTTGGGTCCTAATCTGTCCTGCCACAAGGCCAGCAGCCTGCGTTCAACCCATATGAGCCCTGCGGCAATATTCAGGAATACGAAGAGTACACCTAAAACGATCCAGATGTGTTGCATTACAGTCATACGATTACAGTTGAGAGGTTTACCCATGCACCCCAGCTGAGTGCTTCCATACCTGTTAGCCCTGCCGGCGCCAGCATAATGCCATCGGGCAATGATTCATTTATAGAGAGCGGGAGTGTGTACGTTGAACCATTGGTCTTTATGGCAACAGTGTCCCCATTCTTCAACTGGGCCTGTTCAGCATCGCGCCTGGACAATGAGACATAAGGTTCCGGAGAAAGTGAGGCGATCCCTTTTGTATATACACTTAGTTCGCCGGAGCCAAACATGTGATACTGTGGTAGCAGCATCCACTTGCCTGCCCGGGGCGTAAATGCATCAGGGATGTCTTTTGAGAACACAGGAGGGGTGGTGGTCTGCTCAAACAGCCGTATACCCGGATCTCCTCCTTTCAGCGCACCACCGGCTTCTTCCTGGTACTTGGTGACCGACTGATTGGAGTTCCACCCCGGCGCCCAAAAGAAAGGAATAAGGGGAGAAGGCGGCAAGCCTCTGTATCCTTCCATCGTATATGACAGCGATGAATCGTCGTCCTGCAGCGGTTTAGGTTCGCTTACGGTCAGATTGGCCAGCATGGCCGTACGACCGCTATAGCGGTGTGATTCGCGTGGAATACGGGCGCCATGTACGCGAAAGTCGTGTGGCGGTGCTACCCTGGATACACCTGCAAACTGTGGGAATTTGATCTCTAATCCATGCAGGAGATCCTCCATGTGCTTTCCATGACCGTTGGAAGAAGTCATCACTAACGATTTGATGTCTGCCAGCCACTTAAAGCTTTCCCTGATCTCACTGTTGGCCGGCATGAATACCTGGCTGCTGCGTTGCGCGCGGGCTTCGTTGTTCACGAAAGTACCATCTGCCTCAGCGAATGTAGCGGCCGGGATCAGCACATGCGCTTTCTCTGTAGTGCGATTGTGCAATGTATCGAGCACGACGATATGTTTACACTTGCTGAAGAATGCATCTGCTTTGGCCGCCGGAATACTACGGTAAAGATCATTTTCCAGGATGATAGCCGTAACGTTGGTAGTGCGTTGCACATGTGTTACGGCTCTGTCAAAAGATGATGCACGCATCATAGCGAGGCCCATGCTGTTGCAGTCCTGCATGACAAATGCCAGCCCGGCTTTCTTTTCGTTGATGTCCAGCGCTGCGGCAATGTCAAATGCGGCCCTGATCAGGGCATTGTTCCAACAGGAAGTACCCGTAATGATCACAGGGTGTTTTGCCTGTTGCAGTGCTTTACTGATCGTGTTGGCGGTAGCTAGCAGTGCTTCTCCCGCATTACGTACTTCGGGCAGTGAAGGATTCAGTATATGCGCTATTGCAAAGCCCAGTCTTGCCATGTCGTCCGGTGTGGCCTTCATGGAAGAAGAGGATATCTCGTCAAGCGGTGAGGGCAGCATGGTGATGTTGGCCAGGAAGCCTTTATCCTCCTGCACCAGCTCCCTGATGGCTGCGTCATGCCAGGTAGGAATAGGCAGTTGTTCGGTGGTATGCGTGGCAGCCGTTTTCATGACTGACTGGCGAACAGCCAGCGCCATGATGGGCGCCGTATTCCAGATATCTTCACCTAATACCAGCACTGCATCTGATTGTTCGATCTCTTTCAGAGAAGGAGTATGGATACAACCTGATTGCAGGATATCTATTATTTTCTGTTCGACATATACCAGGTCATCGGGTACGCCCTGGTAGAAGTTTTCCTTGCCTACCAGTTCAAGAAGGGCGTAATTGCTTTCAAGAGAAGCTCTCGGAGAGCCGATGCCGATCAGGTTATGTCCGGCCACCAATGACCGTACATACTGTAGCACTGTATCATGTCCGGCTGCTTCTACGGGTTGATTACGGATGAGAGGCTGTGTGATGCGGTTTTCACTGTTGACGAATTCATATCCGAAGCGTCCTTTGTCGCACAGGAAATAGCCGTTCACTTCATGGTTATATCTGTTGACGATATTACGCAGTTGTCCGTAACGTTCGCCGGCAATCGTGTTACAGCCAAGGCTGCAATGCTGGCAAACGGAAGGTGCATTGGTGAGGTCCCATTTGCGGGTATAATGTTCTTTTAAAGTCTTGTCGGTAAAAACCCCTGTAGGGCATACCTCCACAAGATTACCGCTGAAGGGACTTTCCAGTACACCATCTTTTTCCCTGCCGAAATAAACGTGGTTGTGTGCTGCAAAAACGTTAAGATCTTTTCCTCCTGCATAATCGTGGTAGAAACGTACACAGCGGTAACACTGGATACAGCGGTTCATTTCATGATTAATGAGAGGGCCCAGGTATTGATTGGGATAGGTGCGTTTTTTGAAATGATAGTGCCGGTAGTTATGTCCTGTCATAACAGTCATATCCTGCAGGTGGCAGCAGCCACCTTCATCGCATACGGGGCAGTCGTGCGGGTGATTGGTCATCAGCCATTCCACGACCTGCGAGCGAAACGCTTTGGCTGTTTCATCATTTACAGAAATGCGCATTCCGTCTTTTACACCTTCCATACAACTCATGACCAGGCGGCCACGTGTATCTTCTTCATCTTTAAAGACTTTTATTGCACACTGGCGGCATGCGCCAACGCTTCCCATGGCAGGATGCCAGCAGAAATAGGGCAGATCAATTCCCAGGTTCAGACAGGCTTCCAGCAGGTTCTTACCTGTCTTTACATCGAAGGGTTTGTTATCAATATAAATTGTAGGCATGTTGACGATATATTTATATAACTATGCTTCCTTAGTCATACGGACATTTCTTATGTTCAATATGTTTTTCGAAATCATCACGGAAATATTTCAATGCACTCTGCAATGGTTCCATCGCTCCGGGCGCCAATGCGCAGAATGTATTACCAGGGCCAAGGAATTGTGCGTGCATGTTCAGCAGGTCGAGATCTTGCGGTGTGCCATCTCCTTTTTCGAGAGAGAGCAGGATCTTTTCCACCCAGGGCAGGCCTTCCCGGCAGGGAGTACACCATCCGCAGCTTTCCTGTGCAAAGAAATGCTGGAGGTTGTGCACGAATCCGACAGGACAGGTCCCGCTATCCATCACGATCATGGTGCCTGTACCTAAACGGCTGCCTGCCGCTGCCACAGACTTATAATCCATTTTAATATCCAGGTGCTGCGTGGTGAGAAAGTCTGTGGAAGCACCACCCGGTAATACGCCTTTCAGCTGCACGCCATTTTTCATACCGCCGGCATGTTCTTCTATCAGCTCACGCATAGTAACACCCATAGGCAATTCCCATGCACCGGGCCTTTTTACTTTACCACTTACGCCATATAGTTTGGTGCCACCGTCTTCGCTGTAGCTGAGACCTTTGAACCAGTCAGCGCCATTGTTGACAATATGAGGAACACAGCAAAGGGTTTCTACATTATTGACAATAGTGGGTTTACCAAACAGGCCACTGATCTGGGGGAAGGGCGGTTTTGCCCTTGGTGTGGCGCGTTTCCCTTCCAGTGCATTCAGCAATGCAGTTTCTTCTCCGCACATATAGCGGCCTACGCCTGTATGCAGGTGCATGTCCAGGTGGAAACCACTTCCCAGAATATTCTTGCCAAGGTAGCCTGCCTCATATGCTTCATGGATACTTTTCCGGATAAGGTCTGCAGCCTTGTGATACGCCCAGCGCAGGAACACATAAGAGACCTCCGCCTGGATAGCGTAAGCGGCCAGGATCATGCCTTCTATGAGCTGATGCGGATTGCCTTCCAGCAACACCCGGTCTTTGAACGTACCGGGCTCCATTTCGTCTGCATTGGCAATAAGATACTTGGGATGAGGGGCCTGGTCACCCATGGGGACAAGGCTCCATTTGATGCCGGTATTAAAGCCGGCGCCACCGCGTCCTTTGAGATTACTGTCCTGTACCAGCTTTTGCAATGCAGCTGGGGACATTCCACCACCACATACCTTGCGCACGGCAGCATATCCGCCCGTCATTTCATATTCTTTCAGGTTGAGCGGCGGGCGATCCGGATGAATGTTTCTGGTAAGCGGGCGTTCCATTTTATTAAGTATATTTTTTTAAGATTTCATCCAGCATGGCAGGTTCCACATCACTATACAGGTCTTTGTCTATCATCAGGGCAGGCGCATGGTCACAGCAGCCCAGGCAGACGTTGGGCAGCAAAGTAAACCGTTGATCGGTGCTTGTTTCTCCCATGCGGATATGCAGCTTTTCTTCAAGGGCTTTATGTAAGGCGCGATAGCCCATTACATAACAGGAGATGCTGTCGCACAACAGGATAACATGCCGGCCCACCGGTCTGCGGAAGATGAGATTATAGAAAGTAGCTACGCTGTCTACTTCCGCCGGACTTATTTCCAGATAGTCTGCAATGGCATCCACACTTTCGTCACTGATCCATCCACGGTGCTGCTGTACTATTTTCAATGCCTCGATGACGGATGCCTTTTTGTAAGGCACCAGGCTTATTTCGTGATCTATTGCTTGTTTTTCTGTTGCTGTAAGCATAAAAAATGATTTCACTATCTGTCTATATCTGCCAGTACATAATCCACGCTTCCCAGGATAGAAAGCAGGTCTGCCACTGTATAACCTTTACTGATGTAGGGTACCATCTGCATATGCGCAAACGACGGAGTGCGTATGCGCGTACGGTAAGATGATGTGTTACCGTCGCTCACGAGGTAATAACTGTTAGCTCCCTTTGTAGCTTCCACGCAGCTCATCGCTTCTCCCGGAGGGATAACGGGCCCCCAGCTCACATTCAGGAAGTGATTGATGAGGGTTTCTATGTCCTGCATGGTATGTTTTTTAATGGGGGGAGTGGTGAGTGGGTGGTCTGCCTTATAGCTTCCTTCGGGCATATTGTTAAGGCATTGTTCGACGATGCGGAGGCTTTGTCTCATTTCTTCCACTCTTACAACAGAGCGGTCATAACAGTCGCCATTCTGGGCAATGGGGATATCGAAATCGAACATTTCGTAACCGGAGTAGGGCCTTTTTTTGCGGAAGTCCCATTCGAATCCGCAGGCCCTCAATCCCGGCCCCGTCACCCCCCATTCGATAGCCTCTTCCAATGTATAGACACCGATGCCTTTAGTACGGGCTTTTATGAGGCTATTCCGTAGCACCATGTCGTTATATTCCTTTAGTTGCTTAGGGAAGTTGTCTACGAACTCACGTACCAGTTTTTCCCATCCTACCGGAAGATCCTGCGCCACGCCACCAATGCGGAACCAGTTAGGGTGCATGCGGTCGCCGCAGATGGCCTCGATAATGTCGAAGATCTTTTCCCTTTGAGTGAACATGTAGAATACGGGAGACAGTTGTCCGAGGTCCTGAGCAAATGTGCCGAACCATACCAGGTGGCTGTTAATGCGGAATAGTTCGCACAGCATCACCCTGATCACTTTCACTTTCTCGGGCACTTTGATGCCCGCCATTTCTTCAACTGCCAGCAGATAGGCGAGGTTGTTCATTACTCCTCCGAGGTAATCCACGCGGTCAGTATACGGGATATAAGTGTGCCAGCTCTGGCGTTCGCCCATCTTCTCCGCACCGCGGTGATGAAAGCCGATCTCGGGCACAGCGTCTACGATCTCTTCACCGTCCAGTTGGAGGATGATGCGCAGTACGCCGTGGGTACCGGGGTGCTGCGGACCTATGTTCAGGAACATGAAATCGGAGTCGTCGCTTTGTGATTGCATACCCCATTCTTCCGGTTTGAAGCGCAGGGCTTCCTGTTCCCTGTCCTGTTTTTCGTCCCACAGGCGAAAGGGGCCCATTTCTGTTGCTCTGGCGGGGTATTCTTTACGGAGGGGATGGCCTTCCCAGGTGAGGGGCATCAGCAGGCGTTTCAGATGAGGATGGCCTTCGAAGCGGATGCCGAACATGTCATATATTTCGCGTTCATACCAGTTGGCATTTTGAAAGATGGTAGTGATAGAAGGGAGGGTTGGGTATTCGCCTGCCAGTGCTACCTTGATGCGAATGAACTCATTATGTTTGAAAGAGAACAGGTGATAAACAACGGTAAAATCAGCAACAGGTAGTTTCTCTTTGCCGGCCCTGTCCCGTTCGTCTATCCCACATAGATCGTACAGGAACAGAAAGTGATTTGATTTCAGGTATCCGATAACGGATAGAATACTTCTCTTACTGGTCCATAGCGTAAGTATTCCATCGGCGGTTATCTGTTGTTGAAATGTATCGGGGCCGAAGCGTTGTATCAGTTGTCCGTATATTAAATGTTCCGTCTCCAGCATATTTATCCGGTTTTATATTTCGTCGATTCCTCGGAAGGAGGTCATGTTAGTACGTATATCACGTCTGCTTTCTTTCATTGAAAGCATGTGTGGTTTTATTACTCCCTGCTCACCGATGGTCCAGCTGAGGGGGCGGGCTTCCTTACCTACTGCATCTGCGAGCAGTGTGAGTCCCTGCATGAAGGCGTCAGGTCTCGGAGGACAACCGGGCACATATACATCAACGGGCAGGAATTTATCTACGCCCTGGACGACGCTGTATATATCATACATGCCGCCGCTATTGGCGCAGCTGCCCATAGAAATGACCCAGCGGGGCTCCATCATCTGTTCATGCAGCCGTTTGATAATAGGAACCATTTTGATGAAAACGGTACCGGCGATCACCATGACGTCTGCTTCGCGGGGAGTGCCGCGGATCACTTCAGCACCGAATCTTGCAACGTCGTATTTACTGGTAATGCTGGTAGCCATTTCAACGAAACAGCAACTTAAACCGAAGTGGAATGGCCACATGGAATTTTTGCGTCCCCATGCCAGGAGGTCCTGGACGGTGGTGAGCATAATACTTCTGCTGACAGCTTCTTCCATGCTGCCGTTTCCCGAGATATGGCCCGACTGATCGCCTGCTTTACTTAGCCACCATTTCATTTTGTTTCTGTTTTTGTTTGAGGGCTTTTAATATTTTCTTTGCGTCAGCTCCTATGTTGAGAGCGCCGATACCCCATTCGTATATCAATACGACTACGAGTTGCGCAATAAAAAGAGCAACGCCGATGTAACCGGGCCAACCAAGGTCATAGAAGCCAAGGGCCCATAGCATGATGAAAACGGCCTCCACGTCGAAGATGACGAACAACATGGCGACCAGATAAAATTGTACAGAGAAACGAATGCGTGCAGAACCTGTCTGTTCTATACCACCTTCATAGGGCCTGTTGGTGGCGCGGTCATTGTGACGTTGTCCAAGTATATAGGACAATGAAAGGATAGCAGCAAGTAATATGACTACCAGGCTGGAATAGAGCAATAGAGGCCATAAGGGAATACCTTGTGTTTCGTTTCCCATAACGTAAAATTTTCCCGGAAGAGGAATACAGGGGTACCCTCTTCTTTTAATAAAAAAGAAAGATGGTCCTTAATCCGATTTGACATACCGTATACCTGACTAACGAAAGCGCAGAAGTGGTACAGACAGTCTAACGTACTTAGTACTTAGCTAATGATGTAATGTTCAAGATTCTGAATAATGAAGTCCTTGTTGCTGATGACATATTTCAGAATGTCACCGATGGAGATAAGGCCGGTCAGTTGATTGTTTTCGATAACGGGGAGATGGCGGATGAACTTATTCGTCATCAATTGCATGCAGTATTCTACTTCTGTATCAGGTGTAACAAATACCGGACTATCGGTCATAATGTCCCTGACTAGTGTTTCTTTGGAGGAGCGTCCTTTCAGGATGACTTTGCGTGCGTAATCCCGTTCTGTGAATATTCCTATCAGTTGTCCACTTTCGTCCACTACTACCAGTGCGCCTAAATTTTTTTCTTCGAGTACTTCCAGTGCTTCGTACACGGTGCAGGTGGTGCAGATCGTGTAGACCATGTTTCCTTTTATTTGCAGGATATTTCTAACAGTATCCATAACAAAGAATTTAAGGAAGTGACTTTACTATTAAGTTAGGCTTTTTTTGAATAAAAACAACTTTAAATGTGGATTTTAAATTCAGAAGACTGATAAACGGCGTCTGGATGGGACCTTCGAGCCGTTTCTGGGAGCTGGCTATAGGGTTATTAAGTTTAATATATCAGCAGTCAGTATATCTAGGGCGACTAATATGGATAAGTCTGTTGATTTGGTTGCTGCTTCGCCTGATAAGTCATCATGCTGTTCATATATTTGCTGCTGCGAAGAGGTGCGTTGTGTATCAGGCTGCTGGCGTGAGGAAGCATGTTGAGATCAAAGAAAAACAACCATCACTGCAGAAGTGCCGACGGACATTAACAAAAAATATGCGTACCTTTAAGACAAGATTCTCCTTAATAAACAACTCCAAAACAGCAACAGGCTTCTACCTGAAAGACGGGATAGTATACAGGTATTGTTGAATGAGCACAAGCATTAAATAACCAATTTGTTACTATTGGGCAAATCCACTTATCAGCAACGCGAATTCGCAAGAAACAAAGCAGTGCAATGAAATTCTATGCTCCGAACTTTAGCAGTGTATAAAGCGCTGGTTAATCATAGCTTTTGTCGCTACTGTCTGTAGCTGCTCCATTTTTTTTATCACCAAAATCATACGCCATGAAAAAGGTTTTCCTCCTTTTCCTGCTTATTCCTTTATTGGGAACAGGACAAACAACAAAAACGGTTCTTTCAACTAACCGCGTATTTGCAAAAAATGATAAGGTAGTCCAGTTTGAAAAAGCACTTGCCAGCCATGCGCAGAGATTTCATAAAGGAGATCTGAGCTGGCGGGTATGGAGTATTGAATCCGGTCCGGACTTCGGTGGCTACCTGATCGTTGAGGGGCCTAATACCTGGGATTCACTGAACAGCCGGGGCGATATTAGTACCGCACATACGGCAGACTGGAACAATAATATCATGCCATTGACCGATGGTCGTGCAAAGGGTGGATATTACGTTTTCCAGGGAGATTTGAGTACTGTACAACTTACTGACTATGCGGACAAGATAGTGATCAACCATGTAACAGCAAATCCCGGTAAGATTGCAGATGTGCAGGAGCTTATCAGGAAATTGAAAAAAGTATGGGAAGGCGGTAAGGAATCTGTCGCTGTCTATTCAGTGGCCTCTTCGGGAGAGCCAGGTTATATTGCTGTAACACGATTAAGGGAGGGCTTAAAAGAATTAGCTACCGACTACCGTAAACCACTATCAGTAAGATTCGATGAGACTCATGGTTCCGGAGGATTTGACACCTGGCTGAAAGATTATGCCGGTGCAGTAAAATTCCGCTGGACGGAATTACTCTTCTTCAAGCCTGAACTCAGTTCGAAATAAATCCTTATAGAGCCAACAAGAGAACCGGCCCGTTGCTCAGTCAGCCGTTGCGGATTTCATCTAAACCAACCTTTGCCAGCAGCTTTGCTGCCGGATAAACCATTATGGATATAACATCTCCATTTGTTAATCTCAAAAATATTTAGTTACTTTGAATAACAAAGTGCTTTATTAATGAGTTTTTCGCTTTAAAAATCCAATACTATGATCACACAAAACAAAAGACTTGCCGGTATTATACTTACCGCGGGACTGCTATTGCTCGTGCCATTGATCGCGATGCAGTTCACCAGCGAAGTGAAATGGACACTGTCCGATTTCATTGTTGCGGGGTTCTTATTATTCGGCGCCGGGCTGCTATTAGAGTTAATAATGAGAAGGGCGAAGAGCCTGCAATCGCGTTTGGTTTTATGTGTAGTTCTTTTTGTTGTTTTCTTCCTGATCTGGGCGGAGCTGGCAGTAGGCATTTTCGGGACACCATTTGCCGGAAGCTGAATGAAGATATCAATGGCTTGGAAGCAGCGGTGAAACCTGTTGCACAGATATACCCTCTACGGTCCGGATGCCAATCTCTTTTTGCGTTTTATGCCATATACGCAGCAAGATCCAATGAACCAGCACAGGTATAAAAATTGTTCTCCAACCCAATATACCGAAAAGCTTAGCTACAAGCATTTCCTGTTTAAACTTTACTTCATAGCTCTCATCATTGAAGTGATATTTACTGCGCTCTGTTTCGCGCTGTAAGCTCTTATACGGGTAAACACATCTACTGTTTTCAAAAAGATCTCCGGGCAGCGGTTGTTGTTCGGTGATCTCATTTTACAGTAACGTAGAATAATTAGTTATCCTGACTAATGTTGAGATGGTATAATTTAACATGATAAGGTTTTATCATGCCACTTTTGTATTATGATATACTTTTCTCTATTTTGTCGTGTGAATTGTACAATTAACAATAATCGTATACAAAGAGCCGATTTTCGGGATGAATGACAGCTTTCCCAGACTGTCTGATTTTATATTGATACTATTCAAATTAGCTGATGATGCCGGTCCTGAGAGATGCCAGGATCAGGAAACTTATTCAAAACTTAGGATGCATGTGTCGCAAGATAATTTTAACCATTTATTGGACGGCCGTCCTGTTCCTGCTTTCCAACTATTATTGTCTGGGCCAGGATATACGCCACATGACGTATTGGGAGCTTTACAAGCTGTCAAGTAAGCAGCTGCTCCGCCTGATCGATCAGCAGCCGGAAGACTCTGTAAAAGCCAAGCTCCTTATCGCACTGGGAACTAAAACAGAATATAAGCCTGGTAGTATAAAAGAGGATATGGACAGTGCCAGAAAGTACCTGGGTGAGGCTGAAAGGATCATCATGCAACAGGACCTGTACTGGATGAAAAGTGACATAGCTGAGTACCTGGGTGTGATGTATTTTAACAGCGGAGAGCCGGAGAAGGGGAGGGCCGCTTTTGCAAAAGGAATTGACTTTTGTAGAAAGGCAGGTTATAAGGAACAAGAAGCCGCTCTGTGGATAGAAATGGCCAAATGTGAAGATGATGGCGATATCAGACTGACTTATCAGGACAAGGCCTTAAAGTTATTCCGGTCTGTAAATAATCGATTAAAGGAAGCGGAAACAGTGAAAGAGATGGCTGATGTGCATTTAAACCAGGGTAAATATGAATTGTCTGAAAACGAATTAAATCAGGCACTGCTCATATATAAAGATTTAGGCTATAAAAGGATCTATTTCACTTATGATCTGCTTTCAGCCGTCTATCACTGGAAGGGGGATTTTGCCAAAGCGCAGGAAAATGCTATCGCGGCCATACAGGCCGCTGAGAAGCAAAAAGATTCCGCGATGCTGGGTACTTTTTACTGGCGCCTCGCTGTAGCTTATAAAGACGCTAAAAATCATGTGAAAAATCAGGAGTACCTGAAAAAATCACTGTCTGTTCAATTGAACCATCCCTCAGCCTTATTATATCATGTATTGGCCGAACTGACTGATCAGCTTATCATCAGCGGCCAGGTGAAGGAGGCGCTTGATCTTTTATTGCTTGTAAATAAGCAGCAACCGCCAGCAGATATTCATGACAGGATCAGCCTTTCTTTTTCTACTGCAGATTGTTACCTGGCACTGAAAGATTACGATCATGCTGAGTTCTATTACCTGCAGTATGCGGATATTTTAGGGTCAGGGGATGATGTGAACACTGATCTGATTAAGATCTGCCGGTTTTATTTAGGGCGTCAGCAGTATAAAAAGGCGGCTATCTATTTGAAAAGAATACTGGATGACAATCCGGAGCACTGGGATTTGACTACCAGCAGGGAAGTTAGCTTATTGCGATTTAAAGTGGACTCAGCGTCGGGAAATCTGCTGTCGGCAATGAAACACTTACAGCATTATAATAAACTGGCTGATTCTGCCTTTGCTATCGAAAAGGTAAAACAGGCGGAAGAGATGCAGGCAAGGTTTGATTTACAGAATAAAGAAAAGGATAATGAGCTATTAAGAGAGCAAAGTGCACTACAAGCAAAGACCATAGAAAAAGAAACACTGGTCAGAAATGTCATTATTGCCGGATGTGTTATTCTGTTACTGTTACTAGCGCTGTTGTACAACCGTTATAGAGTTAAAATAAAGACCAATGCCATATTGGAAGGGCAGAAAGCGGAAATCCGCACTGCATACTTAGCCCAGGAAAAATTGGTTGGAGAGAAAAGTAAGTTGCTGAATGAAAAAGAGTTCCTGCTGAAAGAAATACACCACAGGGTAAAGAACAATTTGCAGCTAACCATGAGTTTACTGAATACGCAAAGCAAATATCTGAATAATGAAGCCGCCATCCAGGCTATAAATGACAGCCAGCATCGCCTGAGGTCCATTTCATTAGTACACCAGAAATTATATCAGGGAGAGAATGAAGGACTGATCAATATCAAAAGTTACATGTATGAGATGCTGGAGTATTTAAAAGATAGTTTCGGTGCGGGCAGGCGTATGCGGTTTAATCTGAGCATGGACGAAGTAGATCTTGACGTTGGCAAGGCCGTTTCATTGGGCCTGATTTTAAATGAAGCAGTTACCAACATTTTTAAATACGCTTTTCCCGGTAGTTCACAGGGACAGGTAGATATTATTTTAAGGGTAGTGGGAAGCAGGATCTTTTTCTCGATCAGTGACAACGGTGTAGGTTTACCGCCAAACTTCGATGTCGCATCCAGCGGATCTTTAGGACTTTCGCTTATTCATCTGCTAAGCACACAGCTGGAAGGAGATTTAGAGATTAAGAGCAACAATGGTGTACAGATCGGTTTAACATTCGGGATAAAAGATGTACATGTTGCTGCCGTTATTGCCGCAGTTGACTGACATCCAGATAAAAGCAGGACGAACTATCAATTGTTACCAATAGCCATCATGCTGATCTGATTTGTAGAGCGTAGCGCGGGACAGATCGGGCAGTGATCACGACCTCCTGAAAGCAACAAACCCCGGGATGATTGTCCGGGGTTTATTGTTATTATTTGTAGACATGTCTATGTTGCCTGACTAGTAGCTTTGTGGACTCTTACTGAATTTATGCTCTTTATATTCTGCCAGCCGTTTGTCGATGATCGCTTTCACTATTTGATAATTGCCTTCATTATAGGCTATCTCATTTAATTGCTTTGTTGCAGCTGCTCCGAAGTAGTTTTCTTTTAGTTCGGCGCTTTCTAAGAAGGCATATGCAACATCACGGGTATAAAGTATATCGTGCCTTAGGTTTTTGAGATAAGCATGAATGAAAGCCTGTTCAGCGGAAAAATCATCTTCCAGGATATATCCTCTTTTAAGGGCACGTACCCACTCGGTAACAGGCTGTTTGCCTTCTTTAATATCTTTTGCCAGGGCTGACGTATGTCCATCGGTTTTTACTAGGTCATGCGCTATGGCCCACTGCAGGAACATCAGATGTGCTGTGTCGTCAAAACGCTTCGATGACAGGAACTTTTCAAAACTCTCATACTGCCATTCAGAATAGAAATAGTAGAGAGGCTTGACGTAATTCAGTCCGAGGGAAAAATACCCGATGGTTTGATCATCAGTAAACTCGAGGCCCCAGACAATATCCCCCCCGGCGTCTAAAGGTTTTTTCCATCTGTAGAAGCTTTCACTTCCATCGTCATTTAACCAGATAGGGGAAATCTCACTGCTCTTTAATGTTGGCTCGCCCAGTTTCAATTTAAGCGTTTCAAAATTGGCCTTGAAATCCAGCTCCAGGGGGAATTCTGTATTCGATTTATTGCCATACCATCTTACGCTGCTCAGAACAGGTACAAAAATTCCCTTTTTATCTCCCTGGATCAGGGGATAGTTGTCAAGATAGGTCTTCGCTTCAAATAACAGATCGATCTCCAGTTTTTTATTCTGCACCCAATAGTTGGTGTCGGTACTGCGATTGGAAATAAAGGGTTTCTTAGGGTATTTGAATCCATTGTTCTCAATAAATGATTTGATTTTGTCATCGTCGATCCGTAGTCCTACAAGATCCTTAAGGGTATTGAACATTCTTTGGTTTTTATTTCAAGTTGGGATATCGGCATCCAAATTAGAGAATATTTCGGAGGACTACAAACATACGTACGGCGATCGGGCGTTAAGCGGTTTAACGAAATCTGCCCGAGGACCGTGACCGGAGGAGCAGGAACTTTTTAGCAAATTTCCTTACCAGCAAAAGCCCGAATATAAACCCGCCGATATGGGCAGCATATGCTACACCCCCTGCTTCCTGTCCGCCTAAGGTTCCAAGTCCGTTCACCACCTGGAATATGAACCAGAGTCCGACAACTATTAACGCGGGCACCGAAATAATGAAGAATAATAGCCAGACATGCACCTTTTTATGGGGAAATAATACCATATACCCTGCCAATACTGCGGAGATAGCGCCTGATGCTCCCATCACCGGGATCAGTGGGTCTTGTCCAAGGATAAATGTAGTGAAGACATGACTGAGCCCTGCCAGCACCCCGCAGAGCAGATAAAAGACGAGATAATTCCTGTGCCCCATGGCATTTTCCAGGTTGTCTCCAAAAATGACCAGGAATAACATATTACCTCCCAGGTGCGCCCAGCCTCCATGGAGGAACATGGAAGTAAGCAGGGTTAGAAAGACCGATACCCCAGTTACCTGCAAGCCAGGCATAGGAAAGGAGTTTCCTGTATAGGGATCGATCAGTACCTGGTCCGGAGTAACAATATCGCGTCCTGTCAGTATTTCTGCCGGTACAGCGGCATACGCAAAAGTAAAGTACAGATTTGCTCCCGCCTGCTGCAGGAAGATGAAGACCAGGATATTAATAGCAATAAGCATATAGTTAACTATCGGGAAAATCTTCCTGTCCCTGTTGTCATCGCCTATCGGAAGTAACATGTTTTTATTAGTAAGTGTACAAATGTTGTTCCCGAAATCGGATGGGCGGAATTACCAGGGTACTGGTTACGGCAGGAATCTGGGAGAGCCCAGATCGAGTGGTCCCTTGCCAGGCCAGGGGCCATCGGGAATCGTGAGTGCTGAATGAGGCCAGGCAATCCAGTTGTTGCGGGGCATGCCCGCAGCTGTAACCAGGTTTTGGAGCACGGCAGAAAGGTCGGCCATGCGCCACACATCTTCGTTCGGATCATCTTCCTGACCGGCAGAGGCAGCCACTGCTTCCTGACCCGTTCGCGACAATACGATCACTGAGCAGGGTGGACTCCAGCAACCCAGACCTCCAAATACGGCCTGCAATCTTCCCGCCACCTCGATACCCCCCACCGAATCCATCGTCACCGCACAGGCAACCGGCTTGCCGAAAAAAGCAGGCGTATTTTCAAAAGCAGTAGTTACTTCAATAAACTGCTGGAGGGGTGAACTCCAGTTATTCCAATATACGCCTGTTATTACCAGAAAGCCGTCGCAACTGGTCAGCAGGTCATAGACTTCCCGGATTCCCGGCAAGGGGTCGGTAAGCGTCAACACGGATACCTCCTGCTGAAGGTCGTTTACCAGCACCTGTGCCGCCTGTTTTGCTAGTGCTCCTGAGTTGCCTGCTGCTCCCCGGAGGGAACCATTAATGATCAATATCTTTTTTCCTGTATGTGTCATAGCATCCGGTGCCAATGGCTCCCTGTTTTTGTTAAAAGTTATACCGCCCGGCCATATCGCATATAGATCGAAGCTCCTGTCGTGCCAGCTTATTAAAGTGAAGATATATTAAATGAGGATGAACCAACATATATTTTGACGATACGTAATATCTGATTCCAGAGAAAATGCTGATATGAGTTTGGGGAGGTGTTATAAAATAGACAGGGTTTAAAAAAAGGTTGTGTTTTAAGTCCCTTATTATCGGTTCAAGTGTGCATGTGACTAGCATGTAACTAGCATATGACCAGGATTAACTTCCGATAATCCTCCGATCAAATCGGAAGATAATCGGAGGTTAATGCTAGTCATATGCTAGTTACATGCAGGACATAACCAGTTCAGACAGTATTTGGCCTCGCCATGGCAATGACGAACGACGATACTATTTCCATCGTAAGCATTGGAACGTTGTTAAGGTATGTTGTTTGATAATCAATTAGTTGAGTGTTTTGTCCTGTTCCTGTCGCTACAATTTTCTCATTTTTTGCTACAAAAGTTACAGCCCCGGCGACGTATTGATCGGTACTTTATACCGACAATACAAAATTCCACCATGAAGAGAGTATCACGTTATGTAAGCACGTAACATGGCTTATGCCTGTGTTGCATTTCTTACCTGGCCAACACCACCTACGGCCAAGTTTTAATTCTATTCCAGGAACTGAG
This sequence comes from Chitinophaga filiformis, assembly GCF_021646545.1. Lineage (GTDB taxonomy): Bacteria > Bacteroidota > Bacteroidia > Chitinophagales > Chitinophagaceae > Chitinophaga > Chitinophaga filiformis_A. The sequence goes on from NZ_JAKIRP010000002.1 coordinate 532,712, forward strand.
CGACAATCCACCATCCATCCTCAGACTTCCAGTCTTGCATCCCGGTTTGCCATTACCCCCTTTAAAACCAATTTCTATATGAACAAAATGCCAAAAATTACCGCATGTTTGCTGCTTGTCAAGCTGCTCTTATTTTCCACGTTTCTGGCCAATGCCCAGAACCGTACTGTCAGGGGGAAGGTCGCGTCGGCCGACAAAGGGGCGCCGCTGGCCAATGTAACAGTATTATTAAAAGGGGCCAATACCAGGACTACAACTGATGCAAATGGTAACTTTTCTATCCCTGTACCTGGCAACAATGCCGTACTGTTGTTTTATTTAGTGGATTATACTACCCGGGAGATCCCGGTAGGGGACAAGACTACGCTGGACGTGGCCCTGGAACTGAAAAACGAGAACCTGGGCGAAGTTATCGTGGTGGGATACGGAACGGTGAAAAAGTCGGACGTCACCGGATCTGTTGTGTCGCTGAAATCGAAAGACCTCACACCCGGCGCCAATATTAACGTCGAACAGACATTGATGGGGCGTGCCTCCGGTGTGCAGGTATACCAGAAAAGTGGTGAGCCGGGCAGCGCGATGAGTGTAAAGATCCGTGGGGCCAGTTCCATTACGGCAGGCAACGACCCTTTGTATGTGATAGACGGAATGCCGGTGAACAACCTTGCCCCCGTAACAGGTAGCGGAGCCGGTTTTGTGGCCACGCCCAATCCCCGTAACCCGCTGAACAGTCTGAACCCTTCGGATATTGAGTCCATCGAGATATTAAAGGACGCTTCCGCTACGGCCATCTACGGTTCCCGTGGTTCCAACGGTGTGGTGATGATCACCACCAAAAAAGGCAAGAGCGGAAAGTTAAGCGTCAACTACAGCACCTACTATGGTGTGCAGAAAGCTTCCAACTCGCTGGACCTGCTGACAGGCCCGCAATATAAAGAGGTATTGAACGCCATCATTGATGCCGGCGGTGGGGTGGCCTCCGAAAGGGTGACCAACGACCCGGTGAATGTAGACTGGCAACAGGAGCTGTACCGTTCTGCCAATGTGCAAAGTCATGACCTTTCTTTCTCCGGCGGGAAGGACAATACACGGTTCTACGCATCCCTGGGTTATTTCAACCAGGAGGGCGTGGTGCAAAATTCTTCCGTAAAACGATACACCGCCCGGTTCAACCTCGAGAACAGCGTTGCACAGAAATACGCGTTCGGTGTTAATTTTAATACATCTTATATCAGGGATAACTACAATTCCATCGGTATAGGCGTGAATGAGAACGGCAGCGCATTGTATGCCGCTATCAATTATGATCCTTCCTATCCGGTGTATAATGAGACTGGTGGTTATAACCGCTCGCCTTATATGACCACCATCGACCATCCGCTGATACTCATAAACGGGCAGTATGCCAACAGTGATGGTTTCAGGACCTTCGGTACCGTGTATGGCGAGTATTTCTTTATACCTGGTCTTTCACTTAAGCTGAAGGGATCTGGCGATGTGAATATCACCCAGCGGAATACCTGGCTGGACCCATCCACGATACTCGGATCTCCTACCGGAGGTGTCGCCTCTATCAACACCGGTAATGTGAACTATTACATGGGAGAGGCGACAGTGAACTACAAAAAGGACTTTGGAAAGGACCATGTCGTGAACGCAGTAGCGGGTAGCACATATGAGCACTTCGGTTCCAATTCCTTCGGCGGCAATGGCCGCGGGTATGCCTTGCCTGATCTTACCTACAATGCGATAGGCACCGGCAACAGTACATTGAACCAGATCGGCAGCGGCCGGGCGTCTACGAAGATCGTTTCCTTCCTGGGACGAGTGAACTATACCTTTAAGGACCGTTACCTGCTCACCGCCAGCTTCAGGGCAGATGGCTCTTCCAGGTTTGGTCCCAATCACCGCTTCGGCTATTTTCCTTCTGCCGCGCTGGCCTGGAAAATGCATGAAGAATCTTTCCTGAAGAGAGCCAATTTTATTGATGAACTGAAGTTCAGGGTGAGCTATGGTGTAATCGGCAACCAATCCATCGCCAACTATCTTTATATCACTACATTCTCCGGTGGAGGGGATGCTGTATTTGGTGGAAACCGTTATACTTCCCTGGCGCCTTCCCGTGTGGCCAATCCTGACCTGAAATGGGAAGCGGCTAAACAGGCAGATATCGGTATCGACTTTGCGTTGTTCAACAGTCGCCTTACGGGTTCCATTGAATATTATGACCGGCGTACCTCCGACCTGTTGCTGGATCTTCCGCAGCCTTTAAGCACCGGTTTCGGTGTAAAAACACAGAACATCGGCCGTATGAAAAATACCGGTATAGACTTGCATCTTGCCGGCGACGTAATACGCAGCAAGGGAGGATTTAACTGGAATATAGGTGCTGTGTTGTCTACCGTGAAAAATGAGGTGCTGAGCCTTGGACCCTTGTCGCAGATCCTTACCGGTGGTGCAGGCTTTATTGCTAATGCCAGCATCATCAAGCCAGGTGCCTCCCTGGGATCTTATTACGGATATGACGTGCTGGGCGTATGGCAAACGCACGATGACTTCTCCAATGCGCCAACAGGTGTTAAGCCGGGAGATATGAAATACAGGGATCTTGATAATAATAAACAGATCAATGCTGACGACCGGGTTATCCTCGGTAAGTCATTACCAGACTTTACCTACGGTATCACCAATACGTTTGCATTCAGAAGGCTCTCTCTGTCAGTATTCCTGGAAGGCTCACAGGGCGCCAGCATATTGAACAATGCCGCCATAGACAGTTATTTCCCTGTCAGCTTCAGGAGAAACAAACTGGCAGAGCTTTACCTGAATCGATGGACACCGGAGAATCCTACCAACAAATACCCATCATTTGTAAACCCTACTTCACAGGGACAGCAAACGGTCAACTCAAGGACGGTGGAAGATGCGTCTTACCTGCGTCTGCAATCTGTGCGGCTCAGCTACGACTTCAACCTGCGCAACAAAGTGATAAAAGGATTGCAGGCTTACGTGACAGGTCAGAACCTGTTCACCATTACCAACTATTCAGGTATTGATCCGGCTGTGAACTCTATCGGTGATGATATCCTGAAGATAGACTACAGCTCTTATCCGATGACCCGCAGCTTTTTATTTGGGGTAAATGTTCAATTCTAAAAACGGTTTTATGCAGAAATTCATCATACTATCTTTCATTATCGTTTCCCTGCTAACGCATACAGCATGTGAGAAGACGCTCGACGTAACGCCTCCGGGGGAGTTTGCGCCGGGCAATGTGTTGACAACGGAAAAAGGTATCCGTTCTGTATTGTTCTCTTCCTATGCCGGTATACAAAATCCGACACCTTCACGTTACCTGATCAATAATGCAGAAGTGACTACAGACATCGGTTATAATACCGGTGGCGCAGAGAACCTGACCCTGGTGCAGCTGATCAATTTTACATGGGATGCGTCGCTGGGCACTTTGCAGGCGGATGTATGGGCGCCTACCTACCGCACTATCCGCGATGCGAATATTGTACTGGAGAATATTGCCAATGTAAATACATCAGATGCAAACCGCAAGATATACGCTGCGGAGGCCCGGTTTCTGAGAGCATATGCCTATGACCTGTTGTACAAATGGTTTGGCCCTGTTCCGTTGCGTACATCAACAGCTTCTGAAGCCACGCTTGCGAGAGCTACTGACGAACAAATGAAGACTTTTATTGAAGCAGAGCTGACAGCAGCTATTACCGATCTGCCGGAACCCGGGAAGGAAGAGGCTTTCGCAAGGGCCAACAAAGGTATGGCCTGGAGTGTGCTGGCAAAATTCTATCTCAATACCCGGCAGTGGCAGAAGGCAGCAGATGCTTGTCAGCAGGTAATCGGTTTTAACTATTATCAGTTGTTCCCGGCTTATCAGAATATGTTCAGAGTGGAGAACGAAGGGAACAGGGAAATGATCCTGGTGCATCCCTGCCGGAACCAGGAAGGTTTTGGCAACTGGTACACAGCAGGAGCGCTGCCTCCAGGCTTCAGAACATCTGACCAGATCCCCGAGTATGTATGGACTTCATCAATGGCCAACTTTGCCACACAGTACAGAATGCGCTCAGCATTCACCAACACCTTCGATACCATCAACGACAAACGGTCGATACTGTTGCTGCGTCACTACGTGAATGCAAACAATCAATGGGTAAACCTGCTATCTACACCCGACAATGTGAGAAGCCTGAAATACTGGGACAATGCTACCGTGGGTAATCACAGTGGCAACGATGTGCCTATCATCCGGTATGCAGATATTCTGTTGAGCCGTGCAGAAGCCTTGAATGAATTGACCGGCCCTACGCAGGAAGCGCTGGATCTGATCAACCAGGTAAGAAGGAGAGCGGGCATTGCCGACCTTACTTCGACGGAAGCTACCGGTAAAGAGGTATTCAAAGACCTGATACTCCGTGAAAGAGCATGGGAGTTCTACAGCGAAGGACTGAGAAGGGAAGACCTGCTTCGTCATGATAAATTCATCTCTCTGGCGAAGGCAAGAGGCATTACCGCTGCTGCTGATAAACATAAGGTCTTTCCTATACCTCAGACAGAGATTGATGCGAACCGCGCGTGTAAGCAAAACCCGGATTATTGATCAACATCGTTAGCTAAAGGAAGTATTATACATGATGAAGTTAAGTATTGCAATTGCAGGACTGGTATGCCTGATTGCGCAAGTATCCTATGGACAGTCTGATAAGTACAGTAACCCGGCAGCGCCTGTAGGCAACCCGGCTTTAACAGTGCCATCATCCGTTGTACCGGTGATGGATCAGTGGATGCGGGACACTTACGTAATGACAGGACCGGACGGATATTATTACATGACAGGTACTACTGCAACACCCGGCCGCTCATTCCCGGCCGGCCGGGTGCATTGCTGGGATTACAATGATGGCCTGTATCTGTGGCGGTCGAAAGACCTGCAGCAGTGGGAGGCCATGGGATTGATCTGGAGCTTTGACAAGGACGCCGCAGATTGGCAGAAAAAAGGAAAACCATTGGAACCGGGCGCCATGTCGCCCAACAAAGATCTGCTGGATTCGTTTTATCGTGCTGTATGGGCGCCGGAGTTGCATTACATCAGCAGTAAGAAGAAGTGGTTGTTAATAGCCTGTATGAATGGCGGGGCCGGTTCTTTTGTGCTGGAAAGCATTTCAGGTAAGCCGGAAGGACCATACAGGAATATTAAAGGGAATGAGCGGAAGGCTATTTTTCCCAATATTGATCTCAGCCTTTTTGAAGATGAGAAGGGTCAGGTATATCTGATAGGGCACAATCACTTTATTGCGAGAATGAAAGCGGACCTCAGCGATGTGGCCGAGCCGTTCCGAAAGCTGATAGAAAAGCCCTACAATCCGGACCCGTATATTGAAGGCGTTTTCATCACGAAACATAACAACAGGTATCAGTTGCTGCAAACCGTTTGGTCTGTTAAAAAAGCGGATGGCACTTTTACTTATCTGCGCAATGATAAGAACAGGCAGGATTCTTTATACAGTTATGATGTAGTGGTAGCAGAAGCTGATAATATTTACGGTCCTTACGGTCCCCGTTATGCTGCTATTTTACAAGGTGGTCATAACAATATCTTTAAGGACAAAAGTGGCCAGTGGTGGTCAACCACCTTCTTTAATCCAAGGGGGATCATGGGTACAAAGTTTACGGTAACATGCAGGCCTGGCCTGGTGCCGGTAAAGTGGGCAGATGGTAAATTAAGGCCAGATGCTGAGCGCGCGGCCAGTTTTTACAGCGCTATAAAATCAAATTAAACATGATCAGGAAAATATTTACAGCTATCATTGCACTGTTTCCTACTGTGATGTATGCTCAGGAAATAGGCGCTAACTTTAATCATGATCCTGAGATCATTGATCTTGTATATCTGCGGAAAACGCCTGTAGAATGGATCCGCACCACTCCTTACATTTTTGAGTATATAAGAGGCGAGAAAGATCCAGCTACGGCACCGGGACTGCAAAAGGTAATTGACGCCAAAAAAGCTGGTTATAAAGTAGCGTTCGGTTTTCGCTGGGATTTTAAGAAATATAAATTGCGGATTCCTGAACCCGGCTCCGCAGAAGAGAAAAAGTATTTCGCAACAGCAACTGCTATACTCGATCGTGTAGGCGCTTATGTGGATATGTTCAAGTTAGGCAATGAGCCCAATCTTGAGACGATGGAACCCGACCTGCAGTTGAATACAGCAGGAGTGGCGCCGCTGGTAAGGTTTACGGAGCGGCTGTTGAATGAAGTGGTGGAGCCGTATTACAGGCAGCATCCGGGTCTTAAACGGCCGGATATTTATGCGGGCTCATTACCGGCCCTTTTTGAGAAAGAACAGCAGCAGAAACCGGGTGTGACAGGATTGATACGGTTGGCACAGGAGAATAGCCGCATTAAAGGACTGGCCATTCATTTACACATCAGCGACTCACTTGACATGGAAAATGCTTTCCGCTTTGTTCGCAGTATCATGCCAGACAAGCCAATCATTGTTCCGGAGTACTCTCTCTTCCGCCTGTATAACGGCCATGTGTCAGATGAACTAGGGAGTAGTAAAGCAGGTATCAACTTTGCCAACAAGTATCACTATCCTCCCGGCATGAAGTTGTACCAGTGGTATAGCAAGGCCAATACGGAGAAGGTAAGCGCAGGTGAATGGGCTGATCTGTTTGCATCGCGTTCCTGGTTTCCGCCACATTTTATGCAGACGTATTACAGGTACTTCAGGAAGTATGGTGTAGTGCTGGCTACCTACGGATACCTTAGCCAGTCTGCGCCTGCGAAGGTCGGTCCCGGCACTGCTATATGGTTCGTCAATCCGATCTTCCCTATGAAAAGCCTGCAGCCGCAGGCAGATGGGTCCTATACGCCCAATCCTCTATGGTTTAATGACTTTATAGATATTGTCAATCATGGAAAGAAAAAATAAAGGTGCTATCATACTGCTTCTGCTTGCGCTTTTTGCAGTACGATGGACAGATGCAGCGGCCCAGTCGGGGCCCAACATCATTATCCTGTATGCTGACGATCTGGGCTACGGCGATGTGGGATGTTATGGCGCATCAGCTGTGAAAACGCCCAATGTTGACCGTCTGGCAGCTAAGGGCGTACGGTTTACCGATGCACATTGTACTGCAGCTACCTGTACGCCGTCGAGGGTTTCATTGCTTACCGGCATCTATGCTTTCAGAAAGAAGGCGGCTGTGCTGCCAGGCGATGCTCCGCTGTTGATCCAGCCGGGTACAGTTACCTTGCCCGGCATGTTACAACAGGCCGGGTATACCACTGCCGTAATAGGTAAATGGCATTTAGGTTTAGGTAATGGTGTCATTGACTGGAACGGACATATTGCGCCGGGACCTAACCAGCTTGGGTTTGACTACTCTTTTATTATTCCCGCCACAACAGACCGGGTACCCACGGTATTTGTGGAAAATGGGAGCGTACCTAACCTGGACCCAAAAGATCCTATCGCTGTGAGTTACGCCGGAAAGATCGGAAATGAACCTACCGGGCTGTCAGATCCGCAGTTGCTGAAGCAGCGCGCCGATACGCAGCATAGTAATACCATTGTCAATGGCATCAGCAGGATTGGCTTTATGACAGGAGGAAAGCAGGCCAGGTGGATTGATGAGGACATTCCGCTGGTTCTGAACGATAAGGCAAAGGATTTTATTATCCACCATAAGAACCAGCCATTTTTTCTTTATTATCCTTTCCCGAATATACATGTGCCCCGGGCGCCCAACAAGCGATTTGCAGGTGTAACAAAGCTGGGTCCCCGCGGCGATGTGATTGCGGAGATGGACTGGATGGTGGGCGAGGTCACACAGCTACTGGATTCGCTGGGGATAGCAGAAAATACATTGATTATATTCAGCAGCGATAACGGTCCTGTGCTGAATGACGGCTATGAAGACCTTGCCGATAAGCGCAACAATGGTCACCAGCCCGCACGCATATTCAGAGGTGGCAAATACAGTGCATTTGAAGCGGGTACCCGGATGCCTACCATCACTTACTGGCCCGGAACCATTAAGCCCGGCGTTTCGGCTGCTCTGAGTTCACAGGTAGATCTGCTGGCATCTCTGGCAGCATTAACTGGTCAACAGCTGCCGGCAGGTGCAGGGCAGGATAGTCGTAATGCATTGGACGTATGGTTGGGGAGGTCAAAGCAGGGCCGGACATATCTGCTGGAAGAGTCTTATACACTTTCCCTCCGCAGGCATATGTGGAAGTATATTGCTCCGCAGGAGAATCCGGTACCTGAATGGCTGAAGAACAAGAAAATTGAACCGGGGCTGGAGCAGGTGCCACAGCTGTATGATCTGAAAAAGGATCCCGGCGAAAAGCATAATGTGGCGGATCAGCATCCTGAAATTGTAAAAGCATTGAAAGCAGAACTGGAAAAAATAATACTATGAAAGCGCTGGCTGTATTTTTATCATCGATCGTTTTATTATCCTGTGCGGGAAGTCGTAAGAACAACAAGACTGCAGCGGGCACGGACGAGCGGCCTAATATTGTACTGATATTGGCAGATGACCTCGGGTATTCTGACATTGGCTGTTATGGCGGCGAAATACAAACGCCCAACCTGGATTACCTGGCAGCAAACGGCCTGCGGTTCAGGCGTTTCTACAATACTTCGCGTTGCTGTCCTACGAGGGCTTCATTGCTTACCGGTTTATATAACCAGCAGGCGGGCATTGGCGAAATGACCGCAGAAAGGAGCGAACCAGGGTACCGTGGTTACATTACAGAGAACACCGTTACGCTGGCAGAAGTGCTGAAAGATGCGGGTTATCACACCGCTATGTCGGGCAAGTGGCATGTATCCAATACAGTTGAGCAGCCGTCAGCCGAAGCACAGTTGAAATGGCTGAACCATCAGGCTTCCCATCCTTATTTTTCGCCCGTGGAGCAATACCCGGTGAACAGGGGATTTGAAAAGTACTATGGCAACATCTTCGGGGTGGTGGATTATTTTGATCCTTTCAGTCTGGTGAATGGCACTACACCTGTCGAGAATGTGCCTAAAGACTATTATCATACAGACGCCATCAATGACACTGCTGTCAGCTATATCAAAACATTCAGTAAGAACGATAAACCCTTTTTCCTGTATGTAGCGCAAACAGCGCCACACTGGCCCCTGCAGGCATTGCCGGAGGATATAAAGAAATATGAGCAGACCTATAAAGCAGGCTGGGATGCCATCAGGGAAGCCCGCTATAAAAAGATGGTGGCACAAGGGCTGATCAATCCGGCGACTACGCCCTTATCACCTCGTCTCAACAAGAACCTGAGCTGGGAAAACAATCCCGATAAGGAATGGGATGCAAGAGCGATGGCGGTGCATGCGGCGATGATAGACCGCATGGACCAGGGTATTGGCCGCATCATCCAGGCATTGCGGGAAACCGGTAAGCTAGACAACACGATCATCGTGTTCCTGAGCGACAATGGTGCAAGTCCTGAAAACTGTATGCGGTATGGACCTGGCTTTGATCGTCCGGGTCAAACCAGGGATGGACAGGAGATCCACTATCCTGTGAAAAAAGATGTACTCCCTGGTCCGCAGACCTCTTTTGCTTCCATTGGCGACAGGTGGGCCAATGTGGCGAATACGCCGTATCAGTATGCCAAGGCACAGTCTTATGAAGGAGGCGTACGCACGCCTATGATCGTATACTGGCCCAAAGGTGTGAAGGCGAAAGGAGGATTTACGGATCATATGGGACATGTGATGGATTTTATGCCCACTTTCCTGCAGGTGGCAAAAGCCCGTTATCCTGAAACTTATAAGGGGCATAATATCACGCCATATACCGGTGTCAGCTTGCTGCCCACATTTGAAGGAAAGGAACGCCAGGAACATAAAGCATTGTACAACGAGCACTTCAACGCCCGCTATGTACGTGAAGGAGAGTGGAAACTGGTATCGTTGGCCGGCGATACTACCTGGCGTTTGTACAAGATTGATCAGGACGAAACGGAGCTGAACAACCTGGCTGGCCAGCATCCGGATGTAGTCTCCAGAATGGCCGCTCAATGGAGGCAGTGGGCCAATACACACAATGTTTTTCCTAAACCCGGTAAAAAGTAAAATACATGTTTACAAGAAGAGTAATGATGCTGATGGCCTGTAGCCTGTTATTTATCAACATAGTTTCAGCACAAAACAGATGGTCTGCCGAAAAGGCGAATGAATGGTATGCTAAACAGGGATGGCTGAGAGGAAGTAATTTCCAGCCCTCCACTGCCATCAATCAGCTGGAGATGTTCCAGGCAGAATCGTTTGATACCGCTACTATCAACCGCGAGCTCGGCTGGGCCGAAAACCTGGGGCTCAATGTGATGAGGGTATACCTGCATCACCTGGCCTGGGCAGCAGATAAAGCCGGATTCAAGAAGCGATTGGATACCTATCTGGCGATCTCTTCCAGGCACCACATTAAAACCCTGTTCGTGTTTTTTGATGATTGCTGGAATGATACGGCCTGGCTGGGAAAACAGCCGGCGCCTAAAACAGGTGTGCATAATTCCGGCTGGGTAAGAGATCCGGGCACGATGATCTACACCCATCCAGATACCATGAAAGTACTGGAAGCATACGTAAAGGACGTGCTGACGACTTTCAAAAATGATGACCGCATCCTGCTGTGGGACCTTTACAATGAACCGGGCAACAACAAACAGTTCGGTAAAAGCATGCCTTTGTTGCAAAAGGTATTTCAATGGGCATGGGAAGTAAGACCTTCGCAGCCGGTAAGCGCGGGCGTTTGGAATGATGGGCCTGCCTTTAAAGAACTGAACAAATTCCAGCTGGAAAATTCGGATGTGACTACCTATCACAATTATGCGTACATTGACGATCACAAGCATACCATCGATACATTGAGAAAGTACGGCAGGCCTATGATCTGTACGGAATATATGGCGAGAAGGAACGGCAGTTTATTCCAGCTGATCATGCCGTTGCTGAAGGCGGAAAATGTAGGTGCTATCAACTGGGGATTTGTAAGTGGGAAAACCAATACCATCTATGCCTGGGATACGCCAATGCCAGATGGCAAAGAACCGCAGTTATGGTTCCATGACATTTACAGAAAAGATGGAACACCTTTCAGTAAAGAGGAAGAGACCTTTATAAAAAAGCTGTGTAAATAAAAGCAGTATTCATGTGAGGTTCCATAAGGGAACGAAAAGGACAAACATTAGTGGATGAAGAGATTGATTTTTTACTGTCTGCTATTCCTATACAATCAGAGCGTTGGGCAGCAGATACGCTTCCGGAACTATTCGGTGGCAGAAGGGCTGCCCTCCAGCACTGTGCGGGCTATTGCGCAGGATGATCAGGGTTATCTCTGGTTTGGTACGAAGAACGGGATCAGCCGTTTTGACGGTTACCAGTTCAGGAACTTCCAGTATAAAAAGAATGACTCGACTTCCCTGGGCAACAACTTCATACACTGCATCGCGCAGATAGACAGTATCCACTTGTGGATAGGTACTGAAAACGGCGTCTACATACTTGACCTGGAGAAAGAGCAGTTCTCTCATTTCGGTTCACCGAAGGAACAAAGTGTTTTTGACATCATGCGGGATAAAGATGGTATCGTCTGGTATACCTCGCGGCTGAATGGCTTATACCGCTATGATCCTGTGAAAAAAATGCTGAACAATTTCAGGGCTGGCAATTCACGCTTGTCCAGCGACCAGGTTACCCGGATGGCGCAGGATGACGATGGGAATATCTGGATTGGCACCTTTGGAAGTGGTATTGATATTTACAACCCATCAACCGGATCGTTCACCAACGTGCGTTCCGGAACAAGTGGTCTGAGTAATGATTTCATCAATGCGGTATACAAAGGAACGGATGGTGTAATGTGGGTAGGCACCATGAATGGTGGTTTGTGTAAATGGCAACCGCAGCAACGCACTTTCCGTGCTTACCGTAATGACAGAAGTGGTTATTCCATTAACGACAATATTGTACGGGCTTTGTGCCAGGTGTCTCCCGACAAGCTATATGTAGGTACCGAGAAAGGGCTGAATGTGCTTGATATTGCAACAGACAGGTTCACTGTATATACCAACCATGGTAACGATCCGTTCAGCATCAGCGATAATGCTATCTATTCACTGTTCCCTGATAAGGCAGGCACCATGTGGGTGGGTACCTTCTTTGGAGGAGCCAGTTACTTTAATGAGAAGGGGCCGGCTTTTGAGCTGTACTATCCTACAGGAGAGCAACATTCCCTGTCCGGCCGTGCCGTGAGCTCTTTCCTGGAAGATGGTCCGGGGAAATTGTGGGTAGGTACGGAAGATGGCGGTCTTCAATACTTCAACACCCTCACACGCACCTTTCAGCAATACCCTTTTCTGCCCGGTCAGCAGCCACTATCGTATCATAATATTCATACATTACTAAGAGACAAAGCTGGTAACATCTGGATAGGTTTGTTTGCCGGCGGTGTGAATGTGCTTGATCCAAAAACAGGCAGGGTAGCATATTTTAAGCATCAGCCGGAAAATATTCATTCACTAAACAGTAATCATGTTTTCTGCATTTACCAGGACAGGGATAATACGATGTGGATTGGGACGGACAAGGGGCTAGACCAGTATGACAGCGGACGTCGTGATTTTACAAGAGTACTGCAGGAAGGCGTAAACAATACTATCATCTATGACATTTATGAAGACGATAATAAAACCTTATGGTTTGCCACCTATAACAATGGTCTGATATACCACAACAAGAAAACGGAGCAGTGGGGTAAGGTAACGGCAGATGGCATGATCAAGCTGACTTGTCTGCTTGATGATCGCCAGGGTAATCTTTGGATCGGTTCAGATGGTGGAGGCCTGCATAAGTATAACTTTAGCACAAAACAGGTGGAGCCATACAATGATAAAGCAGGCATCAATGCGAATGTGGTGTATGGCATCCGGCAGGATGATGCAGGGCAGATCTGGATCACTACTAATAACGGTATTTATAGTATAGATCCTGCAAAAGGGAAAGCGAGACACTTTACCCCGCAGGACAATCTCCAAAGCCGGCAGTTCAATTACAGGGCATTTTATAAAACATCTGATGGTAAGCTGTTTGCCGGCGGTATTAAGGGCTTTAATGCTTTTTATCCTGAGAAGGTAGCTACTGCTACAGATAAGGTCCGTGTATCTTTCACCAACTTCCAACTATTCAATAAGCAGGTACCTGTGTCTGAAGACGGGCCATTGCAGAAGCAGATCAATTACACCGATAGACTTGTGTTACAGCATGACCAGTCGGTCATCAGCTTTGAATTTGCAGCCCTCAATTTCAGTGCGCCGGAGAAACTGAGCTATGCCTACAAGATGGAAGGGTTTGATCCGGACTGGAACTACGTGGGTGATCAGCGCAAGGCAACGTATACGAATTTGTCGCCCGGCTCTTATACGTTCAGGGTAAAGGCTACGGCTGAAAAAAATAACTGGGATGTGCCTGAATCTACGATGAAACTGGTCATACGACCGCCATTCTACAAAACCACAGTAGCATATATCATATTCACTTTGCTGGCGCTGGCGGTGGCCTACTGTATATACCGGTATTCGTCCAATTACATCCGCAGAAAAAATCAGATTAAGATAGAACGTCTGAAGAACAAGGAAGAGCAGGCGTTTTATGCCAGGAAGATTGAATTCTTTACGGTGATGGCGCATGAAATAAGAACACCTTTATCACTGATCATTGCGCCATTGGAGAAGTTGCTTGCTATGAATAAATGGCAACGCGAAGAAAAAGAGCAACTGGCTATTATGGATGAGAATGCGGAGCGATTGATGGACCTCGTAAATCAGCTGCTCGATTTCCGCAGAATAGAAAGTGATGCGTATGAGATCCGGAAAGAGGAGGTGGAGATCATATCGCTGGTGCAGTCCATCTATTCCCGTTTTTCTTCCCTGCCTTACCAGAAAGATATTGAGTTCACGATGAGTACCCGGGTGAGCCGGTTATTGCTGCAGGCAGATCCTGAAGTATTGAACAAGATATTGAGTAATCTTCTCATCAACGCATTCAAGTTTGCAAAGAAGAAAGTGAACATCACCGTATTTGATATGGCAGGTGCTGAAGGTGAAGAACCGCGTCTTTGCATTAGTGTGGAGGATGACGGCATTGGTATACCAGCTGCAAATATGAAGAATATCTTCAAACAGTTTTTTACCACAGCCAGGGAAAGCCAGGAATACCACAATCTGGGTGGCACAGGCATTGGCCTGGCGCTGGCCAGTTCACTAGCTGAGAAGCACGGTGGAAAGTTGCTGGTGGAAAGCAGGGAAGGTGAGAAGACTATTTTCACGTTGGAACTGCCGGTCACGGAACAGCACCCGGTACGGCAGGAGCAGCACTATGAAGAAGGAATGATGGACGAAGAGCAACCATTGATCTTGGTGGTGGAGGACGATGCGTCCATACAAGCATTCCTTGCAGGAAGTTTCCAGGAAAGCGGGTATAATGTGGTGAAAGCAGCTAATGGGAAAGTAGCCATGCAGCTGATAGAGGCTCATTCCATAGATCTGATCATCTCCGATATTATGATGGCGGAGATGGATGGTCTGGAGTTATGTTACCAGGTGAAAACCAATATCGAATACAGTCATATTCCTTTCATATTGCTTACAGCCAAGGGAAACAGCGAATCGGAACTGAAGGGCATAGAGGCGGGCGCTGATGCCTATATTATGAAGCCGTTCAAGTGGAAACATATTGCGGCGGTGGTAAAGAACCTGATCGCTTCCAGAGAAAAGCTGCGCCTGAAATACTCAGAACAACCCAACAGTGATGTGAGTGTGCTGGCTACTAACAGCCGCGACAAGGCATTTATGGAGAAGGTGGTAAGCATTATTGAAGCACGTATCATCGACCCGCAACTTTCCGTAGAGGAACTGAGCCGGGATATGGCGATGAGTCGTTCCAATCTGCATAAGAAACTGAAATCCCTTTCGGGATATGTACCCAATGAGCTGATAAAGGTGGTGAGGCTGAAACATGCGGCAAGATTGCTGCAGGCAGGCGAGCATACCGTGACGGAGGTTGCTTATATGACCGGATTTAGTTCACCGTCTTATTTTTCGAAGTGTTTTTTACAACAGTTTAAGGTAACGCCAAAAGAGTATGCCGATAATAAAACGAAGCCCGGTGCGCAGGATGTGGAGGATCTGATGAAGAAGGGGTAGAGGGGCAGCATTAGTTTTTTTCTCAGAAATGGTACTATCCGGTTACTAGTACGACATCTTATTGACATCCTATTAATAACCATTAGCTATCCTTGAAAAGGTGCGGGGCTACCCTGGTGTAGACCACTCAGCATCAAGCCTTAAAATCAAATCAATGAGAACAAAACAATGGATCAGAGCAGGGGTGATGTCCTTTGCTTTTATGATGACCTCCCTATTATCTTTTGCGCAGTTTAGAGTGATCGGATATGTGCCCTCGTGGTCGGGCGATGTAAATGCTGTGCAATACAGTAAGCTGACTCATATTAATTACGCATTTGTATTACCCACCGCTACAGGTGGCTTGCAGGGCGTTGACAATCCTTCCAAGCTGCAAAGCCTTGTTTCTCTGGCCCACGCTAATGGCGTTAAAGTACTGATCTCTGTTGGTGGCTGGAACAATGGAGATGACAGCGGATTTGAATCGTTAGCAGCGAATAGTACCTACCGTACCAACTTCACTAACAGTATCATGAATTTTGTTAATCAGTATAACCTGGATGGTGCTGATATTGACTGGGAGTATCCGGATCCGGGAGCTTCTGCCAATAACTATGTTGCGTTGATGACACAGCTGGCCACTGCTTTACATGCACAGGGTAAACTGTTGACTGCGGCTGTTATAGGTACTGGTGGTGAAGGTGTATCAAGCGCCGTATTTTCTCAGGTAGATTTCCTGAACCTGATGGCGTATGATTTTAACAACTTTGATCACTCCACTTATGCATATGCATCACAATCCATAGCTTACTGGAAGGGTAGGGGATTGCCTGCGAGCAAGACTGTACTGGGTGTGCCTTTTTATGGTCGTCCGAGCTGGGAAAGTTATGCTGCATTGATAGCAAGAGGTGCTAGTCCTTATGCAGACACTTATAACGGTGTTGGTTATAACGGTATTACTACTATGAAAAGCAAGACTGATCTGGCCTGGGATCAGGGTAGTGGTATTATGATCTGGGAACTTTCCCAGGATGCTGTTGGCACTTATTCACTGCTTTCCGCTATCCACGATCAGGTGATTGTAAGAGGCGGTGGCGGCGGAGGTAACAAAGCGCCGGTAGTGAATATTACATCTCCTGCAGCGAATGCTTCATTTAATGCACCGGCTGCTGTTACTATCACAGCATCTGCTTCTGATCCGGATGGATCCGTTACTAAAGTGGAGTTTTACAACGGCAGTGTTAAGCTGGGAGAGGCTACTTCCAGCCCTTATAGCTATACATGGACAAATGTAGGAGCTGGTAATTATACGCTGAGTGCCAAGGCTACTGATAACGCTGGCGCGGTTACTACTTCTGCGACTGTGGCTATTGTAGTAAACGGCACTGGTGGTAATTCCTGTGATGGTATTGCCGCATGGTCTGCCAGCGCAGTTTATACCGGCAACATGCAGGTTGTTTACAACAACAAAATATATACTGCTAAATGGTGGACGCAGAATGAACAACCTGATACGCATAGTGGTGATGGACAGGTGTGGAAGTATGAAAGAGATTGCGGTGGTGGTACCAATCCAGGTAACACGTCTCCTGTAGTAAGTATTACTTCTCCTGCAGGTGGTGCTTCATTCACAGCTCCTGCTTCAGTGACTATTACAGCTGCTGCAAGCGATGCAGATGGTAGTATTGCGAAAGTAGCGTTCTATAATGGTAGTACTAAACTGGGTGAAGCGAGCGGTGCGCCATATACTTATACCTGGACCAATGTAGCAGGAGGCAGTTATACGCTGACTGCGATTGCTACAGATAATGGTGGCGCTACCACTACCAGCGCTGGTGTGAATATCACAGTGAACGGATCAGGAGGAACAGGTAACTGTGCCGGTGTGGCTGCTTATGCAGCATATCCTTCTGTGTATAATATCGGCGACAAGGTGGTGTATAATGGTTATCTGTATGAGTCGCTCGCTAATGGGCTGTATAATGTAACACCGGGAACGGCGGATTATTGGTGGAAGCCACTGGGCGCTTGTTCCGGCAGTGCGAAGCTGGCGGCTGTAAATGTGAAAACTGTCAGTCCTGCGCCGGTGGTTAAGTCACTGGTTGTTTATCCGAATCCTGTCACTGGTTCAACCATGCAGATTCAGGTGAATGCAGCAGCGGCTGAGAAGATTTATGTGGAGATATGGGGGATTAAAGGCGGAAAACCTGTGTTGCGTAAGGAGTATGTGGCTAATGGAAAAGGTCAGCAACTGATCAGTGTTGATATTAGTAGCGTGCCGCAGGGTACGTGGATTATTAAGACGGTTAATGCGGCTGGTACGCGTAAAGAAAGTGCGAAGGTAGTTCGCATGTAGTTTTAAATAGGTGAAATGAAAAGGGGCCGTCTCGGGAGAGGCGGCCTTTTTTGGTTGGGGACTTTAGCAACAGCGCACCACTGGCGTAATATTTGAACCTTTTTACGGGAATAATGGCTCTGACTGATGAATACAAAAGGTAAATTCTACTCCGGCACGAGCGGACTGGTGCTGCCCGTTGCAAACAAGCTGGCTTTCCCGCCAGCTTACAAGGATAAAAGCAGGCTTTCCTATTATGCGTCTATGTTCAACAGTCTGGAAGTGAACAGCTCATTTTATAAGGTTCCCATGCCTACTACTACCAGGCGATGGGCAACAGAAGTACCGGAGGACTTTAAGTTTACATTTAAATTATTCAAAGGCATTACCCATAATAAAGAGCTTGTTTTTGAAGAGGAACTGGTACAAAAGTTTATGCATGTGATTGATCAGGTAGGGGACAAGAAAGGCGCTTTATTAGTACAATTCCCTGCCGGTATTCATTACGACAGTTGCTCACAATTGGAACGTCTGCTGAGCAGCATCCGGCAGTGCGATCCGAAGAAGACATGGGACTTATGTATTGAGTTCAGACATATGTCGTGGTACCAGAAGGAGACCTATAAGTTGTTAAAGAAATATCACGCGGCAATGGTCATGCACGATATGCCTAAATCCCTTCCTCCGCAGATAGCATCCCGGCTCAAATTCGAATATGTGCGGTTTCACGGACCTGCAGGTGACTATAAAGGCGGTTATACTGATGAAGTGTTACAGGTATATGCAGATAAGATCGATGCCTGGTTAAAAGAAGGGAAGACCGTTTATGTTTATTTCAACAATACTATTGGCGATGCACTTAAAAACTTGATAAAGCTCACTGAATCTATTGTAAAATAAGCGCACATTTGTAGTATGATCATCCGTAAAAGAGAACATTGGTTCAGAATGTTATTTGTCTGGCATGGCTCAGTACTCCCCAAACTGTTACCACGATTGACGCTCCTTTTTGCCGTGGCTGTAGGGGTGGTCTATTTTCACGGAACATTCCTGACATATAAAATTCCCCTTAATCCGGCGCCTTTCACCCTCTTTGGAATTGCACTGGCGCTGTTTCTGGGCTTCCGCAATAATGCGAGTTACGACCGTTTTTGGGAAGGGCGCAAGCTTTGGGGTGCATTGCTTAATGATACACGTTCCCTGGCCCGGCAAGCATTGTCTTTTACCAATTTCGCTAATGGCGATAAGACGGCCCTTAACTTTGTACAACTGCTGATCTCTTGTACCTATGCGCTCAAACACCAACTGAGAGGGACAGATGCACAGGATGATCTGAAGAAAAGACTGTCGGAATCGCAGTTTCAAACTGTTATGAACGCACGGTTCAAGCCTGTCATTATTATGCAACTGATGGCCGAATGGGCACAACAATTGAAGGTGCAGGGAAAGATAGATACTATTCAGCAGGCTGCTATAGATCAGAACCTTGACAAGCTTTCCGACATAATAGGTGGTTGTGAACGGATCGCGTCTACGCCTATTCCATATAGCTACCGCGTACTCCTGCACCGCACGGTATACATATATTGTTTTCTGCTGCCATTCGGATTGGTGGATAGCCTTAGCTGGTTTACCCCGTTTATCGTGACGTTTATCGCTTATACGTTTGTTGCCCTGGAGGCAATAGCAGATGAGATTGAAGATCCGTTTGGGATAGAGGCAAATGATCTTGCGTTGAATGAAATGTGCCGGGTGATTGAATGGACCCTGACCGAGATGACTGGCGAACCATGGAGAGGAGGTGAAGAAGTGAGAGGAAGGGTGATTGATTAATGTAAATAAACAGCAAGGGCAAGAACCGTGAAATAGTTCCCCGGTCCCTGCCCTTGTTGTTTATTCTTCTAATAAGCAGATTAGACTTCCAACACCATCATCGTGCCTTCTACTCCACTACCACCAGCCGCTTCGCCACCCACTGTTTACCATCAAAAATGCGGACGATATAAGTACCCGGTATAATACCTGAAAGATCAACAGTTGTTTGCCGTGTGCCCGCTCCAAATCTCTGTATCTTCACCACATCTCCTTTCTGCCCGATAATACGCACTTCCCGTATATCACCCGCGGTACTTGCCAGTTTAGCAGTTTTACCCGTCTGTGAAGCCCCGGTTGATATCGCTATACTGCCTCTTGCCGGATTCGGATAAACATTAAAATTATCTGCCGCAAGTTCTGTACAGGAGTTAACGAAAGCATACCCGAAATCGGATGTTCCGCAGGCAGCCGTATTTACCCTTACTGCTACTTCATGGTTGCAGAAACTGTTAGTAATATTAAGCCTTGCTCCGCCGGAGGTGTTTGTTGTCACTACGTGCCCATCCAGGTGAAATTCGTAAGAAGTAACACCCGGACCATTAGAAGTTGCGCTGGCCATAATACGGTTGTGCAGGGGATCATACTCAGCGCTTACTACTGGCCTGTCAGGCCCCACATTGATCGTCCTGGATGCCAGTAATGCAGTGCCATTGCAAATAAAAGCGTTTAGAGTAATGGTAGCATTTGCCATAGATGCAGTCCTCGTCAACGTTACCTGGTTACCTGCTGGTGCTAAGGTAACTACGCCGGATGACACCGTCCAGGTGATGTCCAGGGCGCCATGGGCATTAGGTAGAGAATAGACGGTAGGGCCACAAACATTATTGTTGCCATCGATCCTCAACAGTGTACCAGTTGGAGCGCCGTAAATAGCCCTTATGCCATTGATATCATCCTGAGCTAAATACCTATGGCTTCCGTTATAATAAGGATACATTAAAGCTCCTTCCACAGTAGAATGCGCCAATCCTAACGCATGGCCTATTTCATGGGCCGCTACCGACACCAGGTCGATAGGCTGTGAACTACCACTTCTGGTGGATAGGGTCCAGGTTTCGGCATCGTCAAAGTGCATATCTCCCGGAAGACCATTTGGACCAGAAGGTGGCGGATAGAAAGTATGGGCCAACACGCCGCCTGCGCCGTCATTAAAGGGATAACCATCGCCATGATCTCCTGTTACCCAGCTGATGACGATATCCGCGTTCGCCGCGCAACTCTCCACAAAAGCGAGATTGGTCTGGGCCGCCCACAAGGCAAATGCATCCCGGACAGCCTGTCTTTCCTGGTCGCCCGCAATATCATCTGTTCCGTTCTGAAAAAAGTAAGTAATGATCCGGTGATCCCAGCTATTACCCTGGATCGTATATTCTCCTATCTGGGGATTAGTTAGGGAAATACCGCCATTATCGTATTTGATCTGGGCGTACATTTTTCCGGATAACAACAACAATGCAAAGAGTAGAACTTTCTTCATGTAATTAGGGTTTATATTAAGAAAAAAGAATGCTATAGACACATACACAGGGCTGCAAACGATCGACGTCACAAACGGGAAACGGGTTAATATGCTGTATGTGAACGTATCTTCTGCAGAAAGGGTTTTACCCCGGATGTTGGCTGAGCGCTAACCGGGCAACTGGGTACTAATCGGGCGTTTTCTCATGGTTAACTTGCGTTGGGCTATTTAAATATATCAAAAATCATTTAAGAATCGAAAATTATATTATGTAAGGGCCCAAAAAAGAGTAGTTGCAGTTGAGTGATATCTGCTCACTGTATTTCGTCAATCCCACCGCCATGACGCGATATTTAGTGCGCCGAGTTGTTGATGTTTACGTGTAAGCTATTGATAATCATGCTTTATATTCGGTGGCATGTCCGTTGCAAGGAATAGTTAGGATAAAATGGAACATTAAACACTCCCCCTTCAAAACTTACCTGATGGAAACGAACAACATGAATGTGGTAAACGTGGGTCCAATACTGGACGACCTGCTTGTAACAATAAAGAAAGAAGCTATTCCGGAATATGTATTTTTAAACCGCTCTGCTACAGCACTTCACAGGAACGCATTGGGTATCATGGAAGATACATTGCCCGAGATATTGCAGGTGTTAGGTATTCGCAGCCTTATCGTGAATAGTAGTTATGATCGTACACGATTAAATGCATTGCGCATTGACGTCCCCGAAGCGAATAAGGAAGAGTATTTATGGCCTTATCTAAGAAAAGATGAAGTGATAGGGGAGCTGCAATCCCTGTTCAGAAATTGCTGTATGGTGGGTTTTGACAACTGGTCTGCCATTGCAAGTGCTTCGAGTGTATGGGACGGGCTGCTTTGTGATGTGATCAAACCTCTCGAGCGGGACGATCTTGAATTCCTGTTCTACCTTGGAGACCCGGGCACGAAGCTGTCTTTTCAGGTCGGTGAAGCACTCGATATTGTAAGCGATTTTTCATTACATGGCCGGGTGACTTTTGCCCTTGATGAAAGTGAGGCTGTCAGCTTATGGAAGATGCTGAATGGTGTCAGTAAAGACGTTTCACTGGGAGAACAAACCTATGTGGATCTCCGGAAGAAATATTACTCCATTTTCAGAACGATGGATATTGCCCGTGTATTGATCTATTCAGCCTCTAATGCCCTGGTATTTACAGAGAAAGAGCAATTTGTCATCACCCGGAAAATAGTGGATCATGAAATAGAAGCGGCGCCGGATGCTCGTTTGAATTATATAGTTGGTTTTAGTACCGGATTGGCGCTGGGACTTAGTATGGCACATTGTATTGCGCTCGGACTGATCGTATTTGGCGCCCAGGGAGAACTGAAAACAAGTCCGGAGAAAAAGGATCTGATAAAGTATACGGAGGATTGGATCGCTGATTTCCAAAGAACAGCTACTATTAATCTTTATGGAGAATAATTACAGGAAGAAGGCCTGGAAATAATTGTGTGTAATTTTAAGTCAATAGAAAGGTCATCTCAACCATGAGATGGCTTTTTTATTTGGTTAGTAGCTCCCCGTCTGCAGACAATGGAGGATAATGCTATACATGCGGCTAACGTCGGTAAAATTTTTTTGAAATAAAAGTGTGGAAAAACAGCCTTTCCGCATCTGGTTATAAACTACCTCATGAACTTCCTGTTTATTCTCCTGTCATCCCTTAAGAGTTATGCTTTGCCGATCGATATTCAAATGGCCGTCGCACGGCATGACAACCACCGGGGCATCATACTCTTGCCGGCCCCCATCCGTAATGGCCAATTGGTGAAAATCTAAAGATCCCATTTAACCTAAAAGAAAATATTGATTAGCTTATGTTGCAACAGTGCCTGATCATTGGAATTGTAATGTTACTTAATAGAGTAACGACAGAGCAAAGACCCTTTGACAATCTGAAGGTTTTTAAAGCGACCTACGACTCCGTTAATAAGACATCCATCATTCCTGACAGTATTTTCTCTATGCAGCCAGACCTTTTGTACCTGACTGAGGAGTTTGATACCGTACCCACCACCGATAAGTATGGATTTGAGATCCAATGGCCTTCATACTATATCGATGGCTCTTATGTACTGACAGTCAAAAAAAGGCAAATCTATCTTTGTACGACGCACAATAATCCTAATCCCAATCATTTAATCTGGTTTGCTAACATTACGTCGGGGCAATATGAGATCATAGCCAATAAAATAAATAGAGAGAAAACTCTTTTTCAGCCGAGAGAGGTCGATCATACCTGGCGTAAGTGGTATAGCTATTATAATCAGCTGTATTATGTAATGTACAAATCAGAGGGGGATAAACCATGGGAGTGGACAGAAAAAGAGCGGGAGAAACTTGAGCGGGATGCACCGCTGAGACGTTATCAAAACCTGCATGCGCTCATATCCTTCCTGAATAGTGGCTTAACGGCTGACAATCAGATCCCTTTTATGACAAGAGCAGACTTCGATAAGATAGATCCCGTCAGGATTGTATATTCTGAGGAGGATTATGAAGCTCAGATCAAAATTGTTCCCCGTGAAGCTGTTAGCAATCAAAACGACCTGTTGACAGCCCTCTTGCGTAAATTTTTTCCGTTCCTGTCCATCCTGCTGACATAGGGTTGTCACTCCCGTCTTTCAATTTTGTCCTACATACTAAAACGGACATATATGACTACAAGAGAAATTGCCAACAAATATTATGAGCTGGCTTGCGAAAACCAATACATCCGGATACAGGATGAATATTATGATGACAACGTGATCTCCGTAGAACCGGAACACGCTGCCTTAAAGGGAATGCAGATCGTTACAAAAGGGAAACCAGCTGTAGTGGCTAAAGGCGTTGCTTTTCGTGAATTACGGGAAGAGCTGCACAGCCAATCCTGCAGCGAACCATTTGTTTCGGGCGACTTCTTCAGTGTGATACTGAAAAGGGATATTACGTTTAAAAATAAATCCCGCGTACAGCTGGAAGAGATCGGTATATTCCAGGTTAGAGAGGGAAAAATTGTATCGGAACAGTTCTTTTATTAATTGAACTGTTATAACAAGCGAAGAAGAGCATGTGTCAAAATAAACCATCTCGGAAGCGCATAAAAGATTACACAACCCGTCGGGTAGCCGCAAAAAGAATAGCCTGTATCAAAAACCAGACACAGGCTATTCTCTTTGGTTTATTTGTATGACCGGGTAGCTTATGCACTAATTATGCAATTGCGGAAACTTACTAAACTTCCACATGACAGCTAACCCGACCTTAAGCAGATGAATGAAATAAAGAAGGCCGGAGAAATCTCCGACCTTCCACCAGTGTACCTGGTAACGTGGGGTTGAAACCTGCCAGATATGAAATCTGTTAAAAAAGCTATTGGCTGCTAAGAGCCATCTTATGATACTTAGTAACCGGGATTCTGTTTCAATATGCGCGAAGCGTTCAGCACATTCTGACCCAGCGGGAATATTGTCGTATGATCGTCTGCGTCTGGTTGTTTGTCCCACCAGGTGCCTGTATGAAAAACACCCCAGCGAACCAGGTCTGTTCTCCTTCTGCCTTCCACAAGGAACTCACGGCCCCATTCATCCAGCATCTCCTGGTCTGTCAGCTGGCTACCGTCAGCCTTGTACAAGCTAGGTGAACCTGCAGGATAGTTGCGTGCACGCACTGCGTTTAACAAGGCAGCTGCACCAGCGCGATCTTCCGCCCTGTATTTGCATTCGGCATAGGAGTAATAGATCTCCGCCAGCCTTATTTCTGCATAGGCAGAACTTATTTTATTATCATCATTATTGGGATAGTAAGGATATTTTATCGGGAATATGCCTGAGTTATGATCGCCATGGTTCATATTCGACTCTTTGTCGCTGATCTTAGTGCCCGGCGGTGTACCCAGGAACATACCTACCTGATCGCGCAGGAACAAGGGATAAGGCCCCTTGTTACCTCTTACTGTATCCGTCTTTCCGTCTGCGTTTACGTATGGCAGGTAGCCATACAGGAACATGCCTTCTCGCTTACTGTTGCCCAGGTTTTTGTATTTCAGCAGGCGGTAGTCGTCCGGATAGCGCTGGAACTTTATGAAGGGTTTCCCCAATGCGAAAGGATATTCTACACTATCCACATCGCGGCCTGGCTGTAAAGCATACTTCGGATTTGCTTCGCCAAAATCTGTAAAGCCAAGATAACGGGTAGCCTGATAAGGCATCATCCAGAAATACATATCACTTGAATACTGCCAGTGTGTAAGTCCGAAGCTGCCCGGGAAACCGAAAACGGTTTCTGCCGATTGACTGTTGTTATAATCAAAAGGAGCATCCCATCTGCTTTCGAGTGCATAAGTACCATATTTACCATCAATGATATCCTGACATACCGTAGCACAATCAGTGAACCTTTCCTGGCCGGTATATACCTTCGCATTCAGATAAAGGCGCACCAGCAGTGCTGCCGCGCCGCCCTTTGTCCACCGGCCGATGGCATTGATACCCAGGTCCTGCCTGGTAGGCAGGGCAGGGATAGCATCTTTCAGTTCCTTTTCAATGAAATCGAAAGCCTCCTGTGGCGTTACCTGCGGTCCGGATTGTGTTTGTCCTTTCACTTTGGTAACGATCACCATATTCCTGTAAAGATCAAGCACGCGGATATTGAGCCAGGCGCGCAAGGTTTTCAGTTCTGCAATGTAGTCGTCCAGCTCTGCCTGGGTCATCCCGAATTTGCCGGGATCCTGAATGCCCTGCAGGTCTTCCAGCGAGTTGGTGGCAAGGTTAATACCCTGGTACAGGGCATTCCAGGCATCACTGGCGTAGTTGTCGTTGGGCGTCCAGGTGTGATAATGCACACGCTGATACTGTGCACCATCGTACCAGTCGCCCTGCCTGTTGAGCGTCATCAGCTCATCTGTGCTGTTCTCCTGCAGCATGAACGTAGCGCCACCCTGTATGCTCCAGTAGGAGTGTTCAAAGGGACGCAGGAAGTCGCGTATCACATCCGCTTTTGTCTGCAGAAAGTTATCGGAAGTGATTCTGTCATATAGTTTTTCATCGAGATCAGTACAGCTGCCGCTTAACAGTAATCCTGCCAGCAGGATAAAACAGCTTTTTATATTGCGTTTCATTTTCAGACGGAATTAGACTTTAGAAATTAAGTTGAGCACCAAAAAGCAGTTGCGTGGTAGCAGGATAATAATTCAGGCTGCTGTTGACCCCTGGATACAAGCCATTCACAGGAATAAGATCGGGATCCCCTCCGGTAAATTTCGTAAACGTGTACAGGTTCCTGGCGGTAACGTATATGCGCAGGGAGCTGAGGTACCTGAACCGCACAGGTTGCGTATATCCCAGTGACACGTTATCTATCTTGACAAAGCTGCCGGGTTCCAGGAAGTAGTCAGACAAGGCAGAGCTGGTAGAAGCACTGGTCAGCTTTGAATATTTGCTGCCATCATAGGCGGTGGTCAGTACATTGGCATCTGATTGTGTTGCCGGCGTGCCGAGGTAGAATGCTACAGTATTGAATACTTTATATCCAAAGGAACCGCGCAGGAAGATGTTCAGGTCCCAGTGCTTGTATGTAAACGTATTTCCCAGGCTGGCAGTGAATTGTGGAAGACCGTTACCTACAAACTGTTTGTCGTCATTATTGGCTTTATCGGCCGTAACAACCTCTCCTTTTCTGTTGTACACCAGCAGTGCGCCATTGTCATTTACACCGGCCGATTTCAGTGCATAGAAGCTACCGATACGCTTGTTTTCCTGCAAACGCTGCAGGTTACCCGGACTGCCCGGCGCAGGCATACCCACTACATCTATATACTTCTGTCCCTGAAAAAGCTCATTGGAAAAGGAAACGAATTTATTGCTGTTGCTGGCTCCCGCGAAAGAAACATTGTAATTGAAATGCTTCCGCTTTATTACGTTGGCATTCAGCTGTAATTCCAGACCGGAATTTTTCATAGTACCTACGTTGGCGTATGTCTGGCCCTGAATGTTTGGCGGATTGGATACGGCGTAATATCCAAGCAAATCTTTGTTGGTGCGGATATAGTAGTTCAGGCTACCGGTAATACGGCTATCCAGTACCTCAAAATCCAAACCCAGGTTGAAGTTGAGCGCTTTTTCCCAGTGCAGGTCGTAGTTGGTATTCTGGCTGGGACCCCATACCTGGTAGGTCACCCCGTTGAATACGTAATAGCCATAACCGCTATATGTATCCAGCGACAGATAGTTGTCGAAGTCCTGGTTGCCCGTTTCGCCATAGTCAGCCCTCAGCTTCAACTCATCCAACCAGGAAATGCCTTCCATGAATTTCTCCTGGCTAATCCTCCATGCAGCGGATACTGCCGGGAAATATCCCCATTTGTTATTGCGACCAAACTTGGAAGAACCTTCCCTTCTGATGCTGGCAGACAGGAAATATTTCTGATCCAGGTCGTAGTTTATGCGGCCAAAGAAGGCCACCAGCCTGGAGCTGTTCTTGTACGAGCCAACATTGTTCTGCCCCTCTTCCAGGTTCCACAAGCCTGAGCCCAGGTTATTCCAGGTCAGCACATCAGATGGGAAGTTTTCGTTGGAGCCGGACAAGCCGGAATAGGTGAACTGCTGGAAGGAATAACCGCCAAGCAGTCTGATAGCATGTTTGCCAAAATTGAGAGAGTAGTTGCCAATCCATTCAAAGCTCTTCTGGTCTCTCTCGTCATATTTCTGTGAAGCAGTGTTCCTGCCGGTTCCTCCGTTGATAGGAGCTACGTTCGTATTGGTACTGGGCGTAAAATGCATTTCACGGAAAACGGAATTCACCTGACCTACCGTGAGGATGGTATTCAGGTTCTTCAACAGGTTTATCTTGAAGGAACCGTTGATGTCCAGGTATTTGATATCCTGCTCTGCGAGTACCGTTTTTGCTGCCTCCACCGGGTTATTGGAAAAGAAGCCAGTCCTGATATAGGCGTATCTGCCGGCACTGTCATAGGGCGACAATGTTGGATTTAGCGTCAGCGCATAGTTGAAGCCCGAATAGTCTGCCATGTTGGTCTTCGCCAGCCTCGGCGCCACGTTCAGGTTTACACTATACAGACCGTTGGCAGAGTTGTGATTCAGGTTGACGCGTGCGCCATATTCTTCTTTGGATGAGCGGTAATCAATACCATTGGCCTTCCGGTAGTCAGCAGACGCCATAAAATTGGTACGTTCTGAGCCACCGGAAAACTGCAACGTATGTTTCTGCGACAGGGCAGGGTTTCTGCTTACCGCTTTCAGCCAGTCGGTATTACCACCATGGTCTACACCGCGTTTGTGTGCCAGGAATTCATCCCTGGAAAGTACGGATAGTTTGTTGGTGATGAAATCCAGACCCATGTATCCGTCGTAGAACAAACGGGAATCGCCGGTGCCTTTCTTGGTAGTGATAACGATTACGCCGTTGCTGCCACGTGTACCATATATGGCAGAAGCTGCACCGCCTTTCAGCACATCTATAGACTCAATATCGTTCTGGTTCAGGTTATCGATATTGCCACCGGGAACACCATTGATCACATATAAAGGTCCCAGTCCCGCATTACGGGAGGAAACACCGCGTAACTGTATGCTGGGCGTAGAGTTGGGATCTGCCGCCGCGTTGTTGGAGATCGTCAGACCAGCTACTTTACCCTGCATGGACATCAATGCGCCGTTGCCACCTACAGATAACAACTCTTTGGAAGAAAGATGGGTAATAGCACTGGAAACTTCTTTCTTGTTCAAGGTACCATAACCAACACTTACCACATTCACACCGCCCAGGGTGGTACCGGATGCAGAAAGCGTTACGCTGACCTGGTTCCTGTTGCCTACGGCAATGGTTCTTTCCTGGTAGCCGAGATATGACACTATTATTGTTATATTAGCCGCTGCATGCTGCAGGGTAAATTCTCCTTTCTCATTGGTGATGGCGCCATTGGTGGTGCCTTTGATGGCCACTGTAGCTCCGGCCAGTGGTACGCCGTTTTCATCAGATACTTTTCCACGCAGGACAAAACTGGCAGGCGCCGTTGTGTCCCGCTGCTGCCGCTGACTGGCTTCGATCAATACCACTTTTTCCCGGATAGTATAGGTGACAGGTAAGCCCTTCAGACTTTCATTCAGGGCAGTGGTAAGGGAAGCATCTTTAATATCTATGCTGATAACGGTGGATTTGTCCAGCACTGTTTCATTCCACAGGAAAGAATAGTCAGTGCGGGCCTCAATGTACCTGAATACTTTCTCAAGCGTGATCCTTTTTGATGAAATGGTCAGGCTTTGAGAAAAACCGGCAGCACATACATGCAATGATCCGAAAAGAAGCAGTGTAGCAGTGATCCTCATAATTAATAGCAATTTGGCAGGCAAACGCCTTCCCCTGGCGGGTACTTTGCCGCAAGCGTGTAGTTCCATACTTTTGTGAAAGTGGATTTAATAGTTAAACAGTCAATTCAAGCAACTTGGTTGGATAACGGAAAATTCATCCCCGCGGGTCCTGACTGCAATCAGGATCCGCATTCTGTAAATCTCCGTATGCTGGATAAAAAGTCGGCTAATAGTCCATACGTGGTTCAGTTTAATTGTGGAAAAAACATATTCGTGGAAAAGTGATCCCTATGGCAGCTATGGCAGTATCGTTATTGTTCTGTCGCTAACGCTATAGTGTACGCCATTTGCTCCTAAAAATTCCATTACTATTGATAGATTCACGTTCCTGTGCAGGGAGCCGCCGAAGTGGATATCGGGGACTTTTCCCTTATAAACTATATCTACATCATACCACCTCGATATCTGGCGCATCAGGTCCGCAAAATCGGTATTGTCAAAAGACAGCCTGTTCCTTGTCCATGCGATGATCTGATCTGTATCTACAGTTTTTGCAGAAAGGTGACCATTGTTCCTGTCCATGCGCACCTGCTGGCCTGGCCTGAGTACCATTTCCTGGGCAGCGGTGCGGAGTTTTACGGCGCCTTCCAACAGTGTGGTTCTGGAATTATCTTCATCGCTGTAGTCGGTCACATTGAATTGGGTGCCCAGTACTACCACTTCTGATTTGTTCAGCTGTATTACAAATGGCATATCTGCCGTTTGTGCTACCTCCAGGTAGGCCTCTCCGGATATTTCCACCCTGCGTTCCCTGCCTGCGAATACGGTAGGGAACCGGATACTACTGCCGGCATTCAGCAATACCTGTGTACCGTCAGACAACATCAGTTTGAACTGCCGGCCACGTGGGGTGGTCACCATATTATATACAGGCGTCCCTTTCCCTTGTATGCCATCCTTACGATAATTAAGTCGTCCTTCTTCTTTCAACAGACGGGCATCACCCTGTTGCGCCAGTACCCCGTTGGACGAGCTGTCCAACAGTATCTGGCTGCCATTGGCAAGTGTCAGTACTGCGCCGTTCTTGCCGGGCGGTGCATCAAAATCAGTCGCCGCCGTCACATTGATGGGCACAGGCTTATTACGCTGTTGTAGCGAGATGGTGACAAACAACAGGATCGCTGCTGCGGCTGCTGTTGCTGCTACCGGTTTCCACCAGCGGAAGATCTGTTTCTTTTTTTCCAGTCTGGTTTCCAGCAAAGCAAATACCTCCGCAGGATCGTAGTCCTTCGTATGAACGGCGTACACCGGGTTCTGGAATGTCTCATCCAGCCACTCGTCTATAACTTCCGGATAGCTACCTTCCCGGATACAGGCATACAGCTTTTCCAGGTCGCCTTCCTGCAGGGTATCATCCCGGTATTGTTTCAATAATTGTTCGAATTCCTCCTTTTTCATGGTAGTGTCTCAACAGGAAATACCCCGTTCCATAAATAGACGGATGAGTTGTAAAAAGGAAAACATGGGTTGTTAAAAAAAATGAAAAAAGGTATGTCCCAGGTGCAGGAGGGCAATGATCAATAAGCTGTCAGCGTCCTTTACGAGCAGTTTTCGTAACATCAGGAGGGCGCGCACCATATAGGTTTTGGAGGAAAGGGGGGATATTTCCAGGCGTCCGGCAATTTCTTTATGGCTCAGTCCTTCCAGCTGGCTAAGTGTGAATACCTGCTGCAATTTGAGGGGCAGTCTGCTAATAGCCGCTTTCATGTTTTCGCTAAGCTGTTTTCCTTCCAGTATCTCCTGTGGGGAGACGGCTTTGGTGGAAAAATAGTGTTGCAGGAATTCCCGGTTGGATTCCCGGAATATGGTTGTTCTCAGTTGGTCCCGCACCAGATTGCGGGCAATAGTATATAAATAACTGTCAAAATTTCTGACTGCCGGCAGTTTTTGCCGGTGATCCCAGATCTTCAGAAAAATGTCCTGGGTCAGATCTTTGGCCTGCTCGGGAGACTTTGTCAGCTGCAGGCAG
This sequence comes from Chitinophaga filiformis, assembly GCF_021646545.1. Taxonomy (GTDB): domain Bacteria; phylum Bacteroidota; class Bacteroidia; order Chitinophagales; family Chitinophagaceae; genus Chitinophaga; species Chitinophaga filiformis_A. The sequence goes on from NZ_JAKIRP010000002.1 coordinate 564,021, forward strand.
GCGCCGAATACCTGATTCCAGTAAGTTTCAAATAAGTACTGATAGGCATGCCTGTCGCCATCCGCCACAAGCTGCAACAACTCCTGATCTATATAATGCTTATTGTCCAATACAACCCAAAAATAAGGCACTATATAGGGCTTTTTTTTGCATTAGGCAAGCGGGTGGGGAAAATGGGAGGCAGTTAACCCCTTTTAGCGAGCGGCCGGTACACTTCTTTTGCGTTGAAGCGATCAGTGTTCTGTACCTGGCTACCGGCAGTTTGAGTGATCGTTATATAAATTATATTTGCTGCAACTTCAACCCTAAAAAATTACACGCATGTTCAGACTTATTCTTCTCCTCAGCTGTTTTTGTTTTCAACAGAGCTTCGCGCAAGTGAAGGAAAGCAAAGCACCGGCTACCCTGAAATCCGTTTTACTGGCACAATATAAAACCACCTGGGATAAGCAGGAGTGGTTTGTACCGGTTGCCAAAGGAATAGAAGGTGTTACTGCAGAACAAGCCTCCTGGAAGCCTTCAGATTCCAGTCATTCCGTTGGTGAGCTGGCATATCACCTGTTGTTCTGGAATAAACGGCTGCTCAACGAATTCAACGGAAAAGCAAAAGACGCATTCAGCGGAAACAATAATGAGACCTTTGATGCTTTTACAGAAGCTTCCTGGAATGCTACCGTGCAGCAACTAAAGCAGGTGATGGAAGACTGGGAGAAGGCGATTGCAGCAGCCGATGATGCCAAGCTGCAAACATGGTATGAGAATATTGCGAATATGAACGCGCATAATGCCTATCATACGGGGCAGATCCTTTATATCCGTAAGCAGGCAGGGAACTGGAATGCGGAGAAGGGGGTTAAGTGAACGGATACCGATAGCTACATGAAGGGGCTGACCAGCAAAAGGTCGGCCCTTTTCCTTTGCCAGAAAAAGGGCCGACTGATAATTAAATTGGTATGATCAAGCCAGGACTAAACAATTACTGCACGCGTACAGATGATACCAGATCGTTTGCATTCGGACTGAGGGTCGTAAAAGTAGGTGTATCGCCTGTTCTTGTCCAGGAGGTACCACTAAAGTTATCATCAGCGTACATGATCAGTGTTCTTCCTGCAGGTACTTTTACGGAAGACGCCCAATCATTTGGCATGCCTCTCGCTGCCAGTTGTGCCAGGGTGTAGTTGCCTACGGGTAAAACCTGGCTGGCCGGTCCGCCATAGTCAGTGTCGCGGTAAAATGTAACACCGCTGTTTGCTGTACCTGTCAGATAAGGCTGCAGGATAGGTTGCAGCAGATTAGCTGCTTTGATATTGCCTGCTACGCTGGGATGCAGACCATCTGTGTAATCAGCGTTCGTCAACCAGCCGTTGGTGTCAATGTAGTGTACTTTGGTGTCACCGGCAGCATTACGGGCATTTACAGCAGCTATTGTAGGCGTTACCAGATAGCCGTTAAAAGTGCGCATCACGAAGATCTCTACATTAGAGAACTTTGCACGGATGTTAGCCAGGAAGGTGATATAAGCGTCACGGAACTGATTTTCCGGTACATGACCGTTATCGTTTGTACCGAGGTTAATAACGATCACTTTAGGGATATATCGCGTGAAATCCCAGGCCGGTGCAGTGCTAAAAGAAGGGTTCTGCAATTTGAAGTACTGTACGTCCATACCGGGGCCGTTATCACCGCTTACCAGTCGTATACCCGGATATGCGATCTGAGTGTGCTCTGTATGTAAGAGTTGTTCTGAGCATACCCAGCCATAACCTGAGACGTTGGCCTGTTCGTCAGTATAGCCGCAGGTGATAGAGTCACCTATCCATTCAATCAGCTCGGCGAATGAGGAAGGGGCACTGGTAGCAGCGCCGGCATCCAGTATCAGGCCCTGGAACTTAAACTGATAGTCATAGTCTTTGCCTTGTGCTACGCTAAGGGTATGCGTACCGCTGGCCAGGGGGGTAGGTGTCAGATTGATGATGCCCGAAGCGTTATAGTAACTTACCCAGGGACCATTATCGATCTTTGCATAATAGTGGGTAGGATATCCCACTTTGATCTTCACGGTAGTACCGGTGAAGTTTACACGGAAGTAAGCGCCGCCCCAGTAACTTGCATATTCCGCCGGATTACTGAAATCCCAGCGGCCGAAGTACTTAATGTTCCCATCGGCGAGGTCGCCCGGAACTGCAGCAGCACTGGATGTCATCTTTGCTTTCAGGTTGTTGCTGCCATCTAACGCAGGCTCCGCGATCTGCGTTTTGACACAACCAAAATGGAATAAAACCAGGAAGGCAAGGCTAAATTGTCTTAGCGTTTTCATTGGTAAGAAGGTTCTTTTAGTAATGGAGATGGTTTTTCAAGGACACGAAACTACAATTTTGTAGTTGTGTAAATAGTGCTGGACAAACAGAAAATAGAACAGACTAGAACAGAGGTCGCAATGACCGGTTACAGCCAGGGATTTATGCAGGTTAAATAACGTGAAATGCCGGTGAGCCTAACGCGGTTAAGGTGCGGGGAGTGGGAGCCGCTACCTGACTCCATCAGGTACCCGAATGAAAGGAGCCAGTATCATGCTTTTGATACTGGCTCTCTTGAAATTCATGTAGAAGACAATAACGAAGTACATCGCTTTAATACAGGTATGACAATGTGCTTATCTTCTTACCCGATCAGGCCGATCAATTTTTTCTGTGTTAAAAAACAATCAGCTTTGGCGAAAATTGGATATTTAATATCATGGATTAATCCATAATTTCAATTTTAAATAAATCCACGTTTTTTTTGAAATGTTATGCTAACGTTTGCATAAAATAAACGCCAATGCCCGGAACCGGGAATTTTTAACGCATTACGATTGATAGAAAAGCACGAATAACCAGCAGCCCGGATGCGTGTTACCCATTTACGGCAGTATTTAACCTGATGTTGTATTGATCAGGGAGCACAGCGCATAGCTGCTCCTGTATTGGATTCCGCGGAGTATGAAAAACTGTTCCCCTGTCAATGATATCTATCAGGATATGGCCATAGCCGTTTAAGCAATAGCTGAATTTGTATGATGTGTTGATCAACTGATCATCTCCAATCTCAGGGAAAAATATCTGGGATGGAATCGGCGTTGACTGCTGCCATAACTATGGTTGCAGTTGTACGATAGATTTCCTTTGATGGTTCCGTGCATAATTGTTTATTGCTCATACACTGCTAAGGGTAATCTATAAAGTGCCTGAATAAGCAGCAAGCGGCAGCTATTCGAAGCATTCATCCGTAAAGTAACAGGTCGAAATTTTTAGCAACCTATATTAATTAATCGTAGAAAATTTAAAATGAAAAAACTTGCTATCCTTTTATTCACGCTTTCCCTCACCCCCAAGCTGCTTTCCGCTCAGCAGAATGTTAACCATGACGGAAAAATGCAATGGTGGCGCGAAGCACGCTTTGGTATGTTTATCCATTGGGGCGTATATGCTGTTCCGGCCGGTACTTATAAAGGTCAGCGCATCAACCGCATTGGCGAATGGATTATGAACCGTGGTAAAATACCGGTGGCGGATTACCAGGAATTCGCCAAACAGTTTAATCCCACAAAATATGATCCTGATGCATGGGTAAGGATGGCGAAAGATGCGGGTATGAAATACATTGTCATTACCGCCAAACACCACGACGGATTTGCCCTGTTCGATTCAAAAGCCAGTACCTGGGATATTGCAGACGCTACGCCGTATCATAAAGATCTGTTGAAGCCACTGGCTGAAGCCTGCCGTAAATATGGCGTCAAACTCGGTTTTTATTATTCGCAGGCGCAGGACTGGAACAACCCTGGCGGAGCGGCTTCCCGTAAGGTAACCACCGAAGGTTGGGCTAATCCTGATTCTGCCCGCATCGACGCTTATACCGCTGCAAACAATGGTCACTGGGATCCTGCTCAGACTACCAGAACCATGTCGCAATACATCGATGATGTGGCGGTACCGCAGGTAAAGGAACTGCTGACTAATTATGGCGATGTGGCTGTTCTCTGGTGGGATACACCCACCAACATGACCGACGAGTACGCAGAGAAGTTCAATAAACTTCTAAAGCTGCAACCTCAGATTATTACCAATGACCGCCTCAAACGGCCTAATTACCCGGGCGATTATAAAACGCCGGAACAAAGGATCCCGAGCCTGAATGAACTGGATGGAAAGGATTGGGAAACCTGTATGACGATGAATGAAACCTGGGGATATAAAAGCTATGCAAACAACTGGAAGAGTTCAGAAACCCTGGTGCGTAACCTGGTGGATATAGCTTCCAAAGGTGGCAATTATCTGTTGAATGTAGGGCCTAAAGCAGATGGTACCTTCCCACAGGAGAGCATTGATCTGCTCAAACAGGTAGGCGACTGGATGAAGGTGAACGGCGAGGCTATCTATGATACAGAAGCCAGTCCTTTTGGGTTATTTACCTGGGGACGTTGTACTAAGAAAGAAAGCGCCGGCAATACCACACTTTATTTCTCGGTATTTGAATGGCCCAAAGATGGAAAACTGGTGATACCAGGTTTAAAGAATAAAGTGACGTCAGCAAAATTACTTGCCAATAATAAAGCATTGAAAACAGGCGCCGACAGTGAAGGATTGGCGATAGAGGTGCCTGCCGGTGCATCAGACAAGATTGCTACGGTGATAAAAGTGGAAGTAAATGGAAGAGTAGCAGGCACGCTGCCCCAGCAAAAGGAAAAGATGAAGGCAGGAGCGATTGATTAAGCTATTTTATTCTGGAGGTTTAGTATAACCGGTTTATCCTGCCGGGATGTTTCCTGGTAGGATAACGGTTATGCACTCATCGTAACCAATCTTTTAATACAAGGGCCTTTTTCGTAGTACGAGATGGAGCTATCGCCCGCGCCGAATGGTCCGTGGAGGCATAATCCATTAATTGATAATAGCCAGGTGTTCAGTCTGGCATTGAGAAGTGCAGAATCAGCGGGAAACAACATTGCATATGATATTGCCTGTTGCTTAGTTGGCGTTATAGAATTCAGCTATCGCAGACCAGATGCGCGGATACTGGAAAATGTGCCTGAGGTGATGGACAGTAAACGCTGATCTGGGAATGATCAGTTAACATCGTTTAATAAACGATATTTAAATGATTTGGTTCGTTGTAAAAATTCCTGAAGATACAGCCTGATCATATACGCCAGTTTTTTATGAAACCAGTCAATTGTAGGCAAATCTCTGTTTATTGAAATATATTCCAGTGCTTTTCCTTCCAGGCTTCGTTTTAGCTTCTCTACGTATTTACGTATCCACAACTGGAAGGTATCCTCATTTTTGAGTCTATCTACATCTTTGCTTGAAGATAAGAATTCCACATATAGGGCATTGACAGAGGCAAGTGCTGTCCTGTCAAAATTAGTTAGCAGTTTTTCCTCGTTGTTATACATATACTTCGTTTTATGTTTATGAACTGATCAGTATTTCCAGACCGGGCTACAAAACGTTTTATTGATTGCGGAGTGTCGATAGATTGAAATACAATGGGTACAATATAAGCCAGGAATGTAATCGTGGTGCATGTATGGTTCATTCGAGGGTCCATAAAGGATTATCCTTATTCTCGCCATATAACATGATCTCATCACCATTCATTTCAAGGCGAAACAAACTCTCATTTGCAATTTGTTTTGCTGCCTGCAGATAGAAGATCCCATCTAACATATGAATTACAATCGGAATGTTAGCGCAGCGATCTAAAAAAAGACAGCTGTTGAGAAATCTAAATTTATGTTGTCCCGTTTTTTCATAGTAGGACCTGCTATGTAATTTATCGTATATATCACTTACTGTCATATTTTCATGTTTTAGTAATGAGAAAGGGTTATTTAACCCTTTCCCTAAAAATTTACCAACGACTATTATAGGAAGACCTGTTAGTTTTTTCCTCCCGGGGCCTGGCTTTACTAGCAGCTATTGCTTTGCCGTCAAGCGAAGAGCCGTCCATTTCCAGGATGGCTTTTTCGGCCTCTGCATCATTGGGCATGGTGACAAAACCAAACCCTCTGCTGCGATTCGTGTATTTATCAATGATGATATTTGCAGAACTTACGACTCCGAATTTGGAAAATTGTTTTTTTAAATCCTCACCTAAAACATAAGGACTCAGATTAGATACATAAATATCCATTTCTTGAAATTTTAATTTTGGAAAATTAGTTGATTGAGATAACGCAGGTGGTAAAAAAGAAAGCTGAGAAAGGAGACTTGCTTACTAAGTGCGGGTAGACTCAAACATTTGATCTTTCTAAAGGTATGGATTATTATTCTGGCTACCTAATTTAATATTCTTTGAATTATTATCGATGGCGGTGCTCGCTTTAGGAAAATTACAGCATAAATAAGCTATTGTCGCTTTGTATTCATACCTTACACAGATATGAAATATAACAGACATGAAGAAATGGTCACATTTGAGAGATGTATTACTTTTCTTAATGATATAGGTATTCAGACATTCTATCGCAGCGTAGGGCAGGATAGTTTTTTGCCTGGTTTTCTGATTGAAAATGGGACAATCTTTATTGATAAAAATATGCTGCAATATCCGGGCGATCTCCTGCATGAAGCCGGTCATATTGCAGTTGTGCCATCGGCAGATCGCCTTCATCTGACAGAAAAAGCGATCATCAAAAGAAAAGATCGGGAGGCGGAAGAAGTAATGGCTATTGCCTGGTCGTATGCAGCCTGCATGCATCTGATGATAGACCCTGTATTTGTTTTTCATGAGGATGGTTACCGGGGCGGCAGTAATGCTATAATGAATAGTTGTAGTAAGAACGAATATATAGGAATGTTTATGTTGCAGAGCATTGGTATGAGTACAGCTGAAAAACAGATAAAATCTGATGAGACGGCATATCCTCGCATGATAAAATGGCTGCGTGGATGATAGCTCACTCCGGTAATTGTGCCGAAGGTGCAGAACATACAGTCAGTATTACACTTTTACCTGGAAGAAATATAACCTGACACCAGCGAGAAGTGAAAAAGAATGTAAACGAGAGACCCGCTGTAACGGCGGGTCTCTCGTTTTTAGTGTCTGGAAGTGGACTTTCGGACCAGCTATAAAGTACTGATTTACACTTGTCCAAACTAGCTGATGAATTGACCCTGCTGGCTGTTCAGTAGGTCTGTTTCTATATATGCCGTCATTTCTGTTAATGGATTGATTAACAGTGTGTTTATTCCTGATGCGCTCCCCCCGGAAAACCAACTTGATCGAACCACTCCCCATTCTCGTCGAAAATCCCCATATACTCATCGAAGTCGTTTTCTAGTCAAAAGAATGTTTTAGAAATTCAGTTCAGATAAGGATAACTGCTTCAAATGACATGGTCATTGTCAAATTTTATTTTATGAAAATTATCGTTTTTTACCTGGTGAGTATGTTGTTTGTTATGGGAGCCAGTGCGCAGGCAGTTTCTGTTGGGGGAAAAATTACTGACGAAACGGGGCAACCTGCTTCGTTTGCCTCAGTTGCTGTATTAAAGGGCACTTTAGTCGTTGGCGAAAAAATTGCCTCTGAAGATGGAAGTTTTAAGATCATGATTGATAGTGTTGGTAGATATACAATTAAAATCCGCCATACATCATACGTAGAATTTTCACGGGAAATAGACCTGCAAGCTTCATTGGATGCGGAAGTATTTGTTTTGAAGAAAGGTGAGAAACAGTTACGCGAAGTAACAGTGACAGCTAGTAAACCTTTCGTTACCAGAAAGATAGATCGCGTTGTAATGAATGTGCAGGATAATGCCATCGCCACAGGCAAATCCTCTATCGACCTGTTCCGTTTAGCTCCGGGAGTTTTTGTAAACAACGGTAATATCTCTATCAATGGCGTATGGGGTACCCGTGTAATGGTGAATGGAAGAATGCTTAATCTGAAAGGGGATGATTTAAAGAACTATCTGGCTAATTTGAAATCAAACGATATTAAGTCCATAGAGATTATCGCTCATCCGCCGGCAGAGTATGATGCAGAAGGCAGTGGCGGTATTATTAATATCGTGCTGAAAAAGAATCTGAACAGTGGCCTGAATGGTTATATAGGCGCAGACTATTCTATTGGTATAGGAAAATACCCCGCCTATCAGCCTTATCTGAGTTTGAACTACAGAAAGAAGAAAGTAGGGTTAAGTGGAAGTTATTCTTACGGACGGGAGAAGAATTTTCAGGATATCACCCAGGACCGGACTTTCACTGATAATGGACAGTACCATGCGGTTACATCTTCAACCGGGTGGAGGAATTCGAATAATGTAAAACTGGGCGCTACTTACGATATCAGCAATAAAGAATACATTGCAATTGACTATACGGGTCAGTTTGGGTGGTATAAGGACACCAGTCGTTCACTAACCACTATAAATTATCCACTCCAACAGAATAATACCGTTTCTGAAGGGATATTCCCTTCCTTTACAAAAACAAAGTTTTCGAATGTAGGCCTGAATTACGGTATCACGACAGATTCTTTAGGTTCTAAATTCACCCTTGTTTCTGACTATACCTATAACGATAGAAGTGGGATAAGTGGAACCTATAGCAAGACACTTGATTTTAATAATGCCGTAATTGCAGATACTGTCTTCAATTTCCTGTATCCCAGTATTGCGAAGATCTTTACGGCAGATGTTAAGTATAACAAAGTGTTCAGGCACGGAAGGGCGCTGTCTTTCGGAGGAAAAGCCACCATTACCGATATTGATAATGACAATACCTATGAGAATTACAATAACGGCGAATGGGGACATATTCCGGGGCTTGGATTTAATTACAAATACAGCGAGAAGATATATGCCGGCTTTGTGAATTTTAGTGGAAATGCGGCTGGTATAGAATATAAGCTGGGGCTACGCGGTGAAAACAGCGATATTTCCGGCACCCTGGCAGGTGGTGGGCAGGATACCATTGTGAAGCGGAATTATTTTAATCTTTTCCCAACTGTCTTTTTAAAGAAAAATCTCAATAAAGATGAAAGCAATGCGCTTACACTGTCCTATAACAGGCGAATTAAGCGTCCTTCTTACTTTGAGTTGAACCCATATAAATACTTCATTGATAACTATACGATACAAACAGGTAATCCGTTTTTAAATCCACAATTCACCGATGCTGTTGAACTGGGATACATTTTTAAAAGTGAGTATTATATTGGCTTAAGTTATTCTCATACAAAAGATGTTATTAACCAGGTGATCGAAAATGATCCTGCCCTCAAGCAAATGACCATATTGCGGAAGAATACGGGCAGTAATACCGTATACACCGGCACATTCAGCATTCCTGTGAAAATTACTGACTGGTGGAATACGAGCAATAATCTATTGTTAACCTATACGGAATCTATTGCACCTGAGTTTTCCATTAAAAAAGGATCATTCGTACTGCAAACACAACAGGACATCAGCCTTCCAAATGGATTTGGTGTGAACCTGAATGGGTTTTATACACCGAGGATCGTTACCGGCAATATCGTTACAGGACGTATCGCAAGTATCGACTTCGGTATACAGAAGAGACTCCTGAACAATAAACTTACTGTAAAAGCATCTGTAAGCGATATTTTTTACACAAATAACTTTAAGGCGACGAGCTATTACAATGAATCGGTTATCAGCATAAGACAGAAAGAACAAAGCCGTGTTCTGTCAATTACATCGGTGTACAACTTCAACCTGGGGAAAGCCTTTAAATCAAAAGAGATAAAAAGTAGCAATGCTGATGAAAAGAGCAGGCTAAAATAAAATATTGGTTGCAACAATATGGGGATGCCGAAAACCATTACAAAGAGTAGGCACAACTCTCAAATTTAAAACTATGTCTACAGAAAAAAAATCAGCAATCGAGAAAGCTGCTGAATCTCTTGAAGTTGAAAAATTGACTGAGAATGAAGCCGGCAAGTTAGAAGGAGGTTTTTCAAATGCTATTTCTGAGAGTGATGAGGGTAGTGGAGGACTAAATATTTCAAAATGTTATTGCACCGGTACGCCTACTACTACCTGAGCGTAATAGGATTTAATCTGGTAAAAGATATTATATCAAATGCGACAAAAATTAGCATGCTGATGAAAAAGGCAGGCTAAAATAAAATATTGGTTGCAACAATATGGGGATGCCGAAAACCATTACCAAGAGTAGGCGCAACTTTCAAATTTAACACTATGTCTACAGAAAAAAAATCAGCTATCGAGAAAGCTGCTAAATCTCTTGAGTTTGAAAAATTGAGTGAAAATGAAGCCGGCCAATTAGCCGGAGGCTTTTCAGAAGCTATTTCTGAAAGTGACGCCGATGATGGTGGATTCGAAATTAACATTTCTAAATGCCACTGTACTTCTACGCCTGTTACAACCTGATCATCTGTTGTAATCTGGTAGAAGTATTTTATTCAAAAGCGACAAGGAAATAGCAGTGCTGACGAGAGAAGCAGGCTAAATAAAATGCTTGTTGCAACAATGGGGCTGCCGAAAACCATTATAAAGAGTAGGCTAAAAAATTAAAATCTTACAGCTATGTCCACAGAAAAAAAATCAGCTATTGAGAAAGCAGCTAAATCCCTCGATTTTGAAAAATTGAGTGAAAATGAAGCTGGTCAGCTAGCAGGCGGGTTTTCAGATGCTTTGGATGCCGAAAGCCTCAGCGCGGGTGACATTAATATCTCTAAATGTCATTGTACTACTAACCCTACCAAGCCTACTGAATAGTATATGCTGGCTTGAAGCTTTATTTCTGGAAGGCATTCCTTCAATTAATAGATGAATAGCCTGTCAGATCAAGAAAAGACAGGCTATTCATTTCTAAGATACGATCTATTCTTTGTTCGACTTCTGATAATGTTGTTTTGTTTCTTATCATACTTAAATGATGTATTATGAAAAAAAGTCAGTTTAACACCAGTCTGGTTTATGAAAACAAAAATTATATCTATAATGCATTCAGCAATAAATTCATTGCCATAGATCCGACAATTTCTGACATTTTTAACGCTATCAGAACGCCGGAGAATATAGAAGAGCTTTCCGAGTATCATCCTACTTTGTACAATTCTCTTTGTAAAAATGGATTTTTTGTCGGCGATGATGTCGATGAGATCCAGAAAGTGAAGGACCTGAGTGCCAAAGTTGATAAGAACGATACCCATTTTGAATTGATCGTTAACCCTACCATGAACTGCAATTTTAAATGCTGGTATTGTTATGAGTCGCACGTGAAGGGATCGAAGATGAATAAGGAAACAGTTAACAAAACCTGTTCTTTAATTGCGAATATAATTGAATCCAATCCCAACCTTAAATCTTTTCATATTGCATGGTTTGGTGGAGAACCGCTGATGTATTACCGGGATGTTATCGAACCTATCATGGATTTTGCAGAGGACTTTTGTGCCATCCATAACATTTATCTCTCCTGCCATATGACTACTAATGGCTTTCTGCTTACGGATGAGATTATTCAATCGCTGAAGAAATATACGATAACCGGCCTGCAGATTACGCTGGACGGAAATAAGGAAACACACAATACGGTAAGGTATGTTAGTGCCACCAGGGGGTCGTACGATACCATTATAAGTAATATTGTGAAGTTGTGTGAGAACGACTTTCACGTGGGTATAAGAGTGAACTATACTGCCACCAACATGGACGGTTTTGAAGAAGTGTTTGACGATCTGTGCGCTATTTCTAATGAAAAGAGACATTTTGCCACCATATCATTTCACAAAGTCTGGCAGGTGAGCGATGATAAAGCAATGTCTGAAAGGGTAAGAAGCCTGATCAGGCTTGTCAGAGACATCGGATTCGTGTCGTCAGAAGGGGCTGTTCCGGATAATGTAAGGCACTCCTGTTATGCGGATAAAATAAATAATGCAACGATTAATTATAATGGTGATGTGTATAAGTGCACCGCGCGAAATTTTGCACCAGATGCTAAGGAAGGAGTGCTGAAGGATGATGGAAGTATTGAATGGAATTCAAAATTCCATACCAGGATGGATATTAAGTTTAAAAATAAGCCCTGCCTGGAATGTCCTATCATGCCATTGTGTAATGGAGGTTGTTCTCAACACGCCATCGAGAATGCAGGAAAAGATTATTGTGTATACGATTTTGACGAGGAAAAGAAGAAGGAAATAGTGTTGAAGAAACTGTTGAACATAATTGATAAAAGTAATAGTAATGAATACAGCCATGTATAATATAGCCAGTGAGGACTTTTTCTCCAATATATATTCCCGGGAGGTCCTGGCAAAGGTGGCTCGTGGAGAGGAATTTGGTAAATATGATTACTATGAAACGGTTTTTCAAAATGCGCTAAACCTGGCGAAAAACAAGAAATTGGAGGAAAGTATCAGGGTTTTTGAAGAAGGTGAGAAGAAACTTGGAAATGAGAACAAAGGATCAGATCTGAACGCTGTTTTGTTTGATTCCCTATATCCGAAAAAAGCCTATCTGTACTATAAGTTAAAACGGATGTCGCTGGCCCGGCTACTTACTTACAGATCAATCATTGCGAATGAACGTTTGAAGATATCCAGGGGATTTAATTTCCTGGTATTTATTCAGATCCAGCAATATCATAACATCGCCAGAATTTTCTTTGCTGAATCGAAGCCTAAAGATGGCATTCGGTTGAGTTACCGGCTGATATGGTTCCTTTTGACCAGGGAGTCGGCGGGTGTAAAATACCTGGATAAAATAGCGCATCCTGTGCCCGAGGAAGAATCGCAATTGAGATGTGCTATGACTTACCAGGTGCTGTTCGAATTGTTAAGAGTGCTGGCAAAAATGAAGAATGATGTGGCGCTTTACCTGAAGTCTTTGATCATTTTCTTAAAAGAACTCATTCCGCGTTTCAATGACTGTAACGAAAGAGAACATACATTGAAGAATTTTCTGACGGTTTTCACAGGCATAGATCTTCAGGACAGGAGCCGCTATATAACTGCTGCCGATCATTTTTTACGAACTTCTAAGGATATGTTTCCTAACACTGAAAAAGTTATTAAGTTATTCTATTAATGGAGAGTTATTTAACACAATAAATCAGTTGAAAAATGAAGAAGCTAATAGAGTTATTTACAAAAAATACCAAGCCTGGATTGGAGAAATGCACGGCTTTCGAAATAAAAAAAGAGGAGTCGGATGCATTGTATGGCGGGTTTAAAGAATACAAACCTCCTATTTACGAACAGGAAGACGCTACTAACTGTTCCTTCAGGACTAACGATCTGCTAATCGATATTAATCAAACTAAATAACGTGTCATGTCACAGAAGAAAAAAAACAAAAAAGCCAAACCAAAAGAGAGGAAAGACAGCATCGTGGATATTGATAAGCTGAAGTCATTTGGAATCATTAAGGGTAAAGATGGTGATGATATAGAGGAGATTGATGGTGGTGATATTACGGGCGGAAAAACGGATGATGATACTACTGTAGATACGCATTGGCCTACTACAGGAAAGTAATGATGGCTGAATGCAGCAATGTTTTTAAAAATCCGATGCGATGGCTTTATTTAGTAAAAAATACAAGTTTTATAAACAGTTGGACTATATGGATTGTGGTCCAACCTGTTTGCGTATGATTGCTGCCTATTACGGGGAGGAATATTCATTGGATTACCTGAGGGCAAATTCATACATTACTAAGAATGGGGTTAGTTTATTGGGATTAAGTGAGGCTGCAGAGAAAATAGGATTCAAAACGCTGTCGGCGAAACTAAGTTATGATCAGCTTACCCAGCAAATTCCTCTTCCCTGTGTGTTGCACTGGAACCAGGAACACTATGTGGTGCTGTATGGCGTAGAGAGGAAAAATATATTTCGCCCTGTAGAGAGGATTGTGATTGCAGATCCCGGTCACAATCTGGTAAGGGTAGAAAGAGATGTGTTTGAAAAGTGCTGGGTTAGTTCGGCCGACAAAAAGGGAATAGCTTTATTGATGGAGCCTACTCCGGAGTTTTACCGGAACGCTGAGGAAGTGCCGACTGTAAAGACTGGATTCGGTTTCCTGTTGGGTTATTTAAGACCCTATAAGCGTTATTTCGTGCAGTTGATCCTGGGAATGATCCTCGCCAGCCTTATTAGTATGTGTTTCCCGTTCCTTACACAAAGTCTGGTTGATTTTGGGGTGACCCGTAAGAAGATGAACTTTATATATCTGATCCTGCTTTCCCAATTACTCCTTTTCCTTGGAGGAATAGCGGTAGATCTTATACGGAACTGGATTTTGTTACATATAAGCACGCGCATAAGCATCAGTATTATTTCGAATTTCCTGATTAAGCTGATGAAACTTCCCATTAATTTTTTCGAGTCGAAGAATGTGGGAGATATTACACAGCGTATCAACGACCATAAAAGAATTGAGGCTTTCCTGACGGGGTCAACGCTTAGTACCTTGTTCTCTATCATTAATCTCTTTGTTTTCTCTTTTGTCTTGTCCCTTTATAATACCAAATTGTTAGTGGTATTTGCTTTGGGAAGTGCGTTATCCATATTCTGGATTTCCATTTTTCTGAAGAGAAGAAAGAATATTGATTATAATCGTTTTCAAAGAGCCAGGGAGAATCAAAACAGCTTGTTTGAAATTATAACAGGTATGCAGGAGATTAAACTTTACAATAGCCAGCGGGCAAGGCGGTGGGAGTGGGAGCGCATTCAGGCTAAATTATTCAAGGTGAATATCAGAAGCCTTGCATTAGAGCAATACCAGGGGATTGGCGCTTCTTTCTTTACACAGCTTAAGAACATAGTGATCAGCTATCTGGCTGCCAGGCTGGTGATTGAGCAACAGATCACACTGGGCGTTATGCTTAGTATTTCGTACATAGTCGGTCAGATGAATAGTCCTTTAGACCAGATTATTTCATTTATTAAGAACGTGCAGGATGCAAAGATAAGTCTTGACAGGCTGAATGAGATCCACAGTAAGCCTGAAGAAGAAACAAGTGAAGACCTCATCGGGTTTAACGAAAATAAATCGCCCAGGGAACCTGAAAACGGTTCGGACGCACTGTATCTGAGTCATGAGCTTTTCACAAAGAGTATCCGGAGAAACACCGGCGATGGCATTACTATTTCTAATCTTTCTTTTAGATATGGATCGCCCAAAAGTCCGCTTGTGCTAAAGAATGTCAGTATGCATATCCCCAAAGGGAAAGTGACTGCCATAGTAGGAGCGAGCGGTAGCGGGAAAACTACATTATTAAAACTGTTATTGAAGTTTTATCCGCCTACCGAAGGACAGATCCTGGTGGATGAGGTCAACCTTCAGGATATATCTGCCCAGTTGTGGCGTAACAACGTAGGAACTGTTATGCAGGATGGATTTGTTTTTTCCGATTCTATCGCCAGAAATATTGCCGTAGACGGAGAAAGAATTCAGGAAGAGAAGCTGTATGAGGCGGTCAGGATCGCCAATATGCATGAGTTTATAGCGAAGTTGCCTTTAGGGTTCACCACGCGGATCGGCAATTCGGGATCTGGTTTAAGTGGAGGCCAAAAGCAGCGTTTGTTTATAGCTCGTGCTGTATATAAAGATGCGAAGTATTTATTCTTTGATGAGGCTACCAGTGCACTTGACGCGAACAACGAGAAAGTGATCATGGAAAACCTGAACCAGTTTTATAAGGGAAGAACGGTAGTGGTGATAGCGCATAGATTGAGCACCGTTAAAAATGCAGATCAGATTATTGTGATGAAAGATGGAGAAGTCGTAGAAGAGGGGCATCATACTGACCTGACAAGAGTCAAAGGGTATTATTTTGAATTGGTCAAAAATCAATTGGAATTGGATGTAGCATAAATATTAAAGATATGCCAGAGAATAACCAATCTTTAGAAATCAGGAGTAATGAAATGGAGGAAGTGGTGGGAAATATTCCTACATGGATCATCCGTTGGGGGATCACCGTTTTATTTGCCGTAGCTGTATTGGGTTTACTGATTGCCAACATGGTTCGTTACCCTGATATGCTTCAGGCAACAGTGCTGATGCAGAGCGAAAATCAGCCGGGGAAAGTGACCATAAGAAGGACGGACGAAAATGCCAATTTCAAATTTAACTACCTTGTGAAAAATGGAGATCAGGTCGTTCCTGGTGACACATTGTTGACCCGATATGATCCCAAGACAGCGCAGAGTTACTATACTATTACTCCTATGGAAGGTAAAATCTACATCACCAAGGGGATAGATCAGAAGAATACGTTGGATGAGATTATATGGGTAGTGCCTAAATCGTCCAGGGCCGAAATAAAGGTAAAGTATAACAGCAAGCGTGCCGGTAATGTAAAGGTAGGCCAGTCGGTTAGAATTGAACTGTCTGACTTCCCGAGTAATGAATATGGATTTTTGGAGGGAACTATTGCTTCCATTCTCCCGGTGCAAATGGATGGCGAGCATCTGGCATATGTTGAGCTGAATCAGAAAAAGATTATTACATCAGAACAGAAGGAAATACCCATATTGCCAGTGATGGAAGGGAGTGCCGAGATAGTATTAAGCGACAGGAGTATTTTTCAGAGAATTTTTGGAAGTATGTTTAATTGATCCTGGGTTCATCCTATTTTGAGGAATTATATTTTTTGCATATATTGGTTATCCGTAACCCATTTCTATCATAGACATCTGCAATCCAGTACTTAATATAATATGCGGGAAGGATCCTTTAAAGATTATGGAAAAGTTGTTGTAAGAACCCCCCTGTATTCCTATCAGCGTTTATTTGATCAGCAGTGCCGGACACACGATCTTGATAAGGTTGTTTTTACCATGCTGAAAGACCCGGTATTTGTGGAAGGCCTTTACTGGAGTTCTCCACAACTTTATGAGACAGTGCTGGAGTTTATAAATGGAAACCTGGATACTTCGAAGCAAGATAAGCTAATGCATACTTTAAAAAAGTATGCTATTCGTGCAAGTACAAGACCCACCCCTTATGGTATTTATGCAGGATGCGATTTAGCTGATATGGATGGCCGTGGAGAGCTGGTTGGTAAAACCAGCGAGCGAAAAGTGCGTATTGATATGGGACTACTGCAGCAGATCGTAAAGAAAATAGAGCAAGATCCTGACTTATGGGTTCACCTTCGCTACCAAGTAAATGACACCTTATACCATATAGCAGGTCAGTATCGTTTTTTAGAAGCCGTTATAGAGGATGGTAAATATCAGTATCAGATCAGTTCTATTGACCAGACAGATCTGCTGGAAACGCTTATAACATTGATCCGGGAAGATCGGGCTGTTACTATTGCCGAGATGTATGCTGTGCTTGGTGAGGATAACACTTATGAAGAGTTTGAAGATTTTATAGGTGAACTTATAGCAACTCAGCTACTGGTGAGTGAGTTACAGTTACGATTAACTATTCCCAATGAGGTAGAGCGCATCCGGCGCGTACTGGAAAGATTAGCGAGGCTGCCTGTTGCAGCGGCTAAACCCTTTCTTGATTTATTCGAAGGAATCCGGAAAATACTCCGCAAATTTGAAGAGCTCCCCCTTGGCGCCTTACCGATGGATGATATCAACCATTTAGAAATGATGTTAAAGGGGCTCAATATTGAACTGGGGCAACGTCATATTTTTCATGCCGACCTGAAACAACCGGCGCCTGCTTCATTTGTTTTGCCCAGGTCTGGCTTAAAGGAAATGGGGAAGGCCATTTCTCTGTTAAGCAAACTTTCTCATGCAGTGTCTCCGTTAGAAGTACAGCTGGACCGGTTTAAAAAAAAGTTTACGGAGAAATATGAAACCCAGGAGGTTTCATTGGCTGAGGTATTAGATCCTGAATTTGGCATTGGATTTCCTGCAACAGACAATATTGGGAACGTGGCGCATAACTCGCTCGCGGAAAAAATGAATTTGCCTGCAAAAAAAAGAGCAGGCAAGAGAACCAATGAATGTAATGCCTGGCTGCAGGATACGATGGAGTATTGGGATAATAGTACCTTGAGAAAGGGAATTCTGCTACAGGAAAAAGATTTTGAGAAACTGGAAGATCAGTCAGACCAGCTTGCCAGTTACTTTACCGTAATGGGCGCCTGCCTTCCATCCGGAGATATGTTGTTGCAGCATGTAGGGGGCGCACATCCCAATATATTATTAGGCAGGTTTGCACATCTGGGAGAGGACATGAGTGCTTTTTGCAGGCAGCTTTCCGCAGATGAAATGAGGGCAAACGAGCACATTGCTTTCGCGGAAATTATACATATTCCCGAAGGCAGGGTAAGTAATATAGCAAGAAGAGAACAGTTTTTTAACTATGAAATTCCATTCCTGGGCGCCAGTGCAATGGATAGTGAAGGGCAGCTGACTATTGAGGATATGATGGTTTCTATCCAAAGGGACGAGATTGTACTCCGGTCACGCAAATGGAATAAACGTGTAATTCCGAGATTATCTAATGCCCACAATTATTCAAACAGTTCCATTGCGGTATATAAATTTTTAGCATCCCTGCAGCATCAGGGGAAGTCGGGCTTTGAAATAAATTGGGGATCGCTGGCGCAGCATAAGCGTTTTTTACCGCGTATCAGTTATAAACATTTCATTTTACATCGTGCCACGTGGTATCTGCGGGAATCCGATATCGGGGATATTATGCAGGCTGATGATCAACTGGGTGCACTCCGGCTTTTTTTATCCAGGTGGGAGGTGGCAAAATTGGTATGTTTTTGCGAAGGCGATAATGAACTATTCATTGATACGGAGAATGATAGTTATTTACAGGTACTGTTAAAGGAAATGAGGGGATGCAGTACGGTAAAACTGGTGGAATGGTTGTTTGATAAAAGTGCGTCTGATCAGGACAATTGTGGGGCGCCGTTCGCGCAGCAGTTCATACTTCCCTTAGCTAAGCAGCAGCCAGTAAATATACATTCATTTGTAAGAGAGCAGGATGGCAAGACCCGACGTGTTTTCGAGCCTGGCAGCGAGTGGATATATTTTAAGATATTCTGTGGAGCCAAAGCGTCAGATAGAATTTTATTACAGGTGGTAAAGCCTGTAATCGATGCGTTGTTGAAGGAGAAGGTCATCGATCAGGCTTTTTTCATTCGTTATACCGATCCGCATTATCACATCAGGTTCCGGTTGCATCTGGTTGATGATAGGGTAGGGCAGTATGCGGCTGCCACAAAGTATATTTATGATATATTGCATCCATACCTGGAAGACAAGCTGGTATGGAAGGTGCAGCAGGACACTTATCAGCGGGAAATAGAACGATACGGGGAAGATCTTATGTTACTGACAGAAGAAGTTTTTTTTCATGATAGCCGTTTGTTTTTAACCTGTATGGAAGAAGAAGACTTTGAGGAGGATCAGCGTATCAGGTTTTTAACTTCCATAAAAAATATGCATAACTGGTTATCTTTGTATAGATTGTCCTTACCGGAAAGAATCACTTTCTGTACTGAGATGTCGGATGCTTTTTCCCGTGAGTTTGGACGTGATGTGAAACGGCAGTTAAATGCCCAGTACCCGGAATGGAAAAAGCCGATTGCCGAGTTTTTAAATGGTGAGCGGTTTAACGATGCCCTGGCTGAAAGAACCCTTGCGTTAAAGCGCATGACATTGCCTTTAGACAATATTTCAAGCTACATACACATGAGCATGAACAGGTGGTTTACTACAGAACAGCGGTTTATGGAGTATATGGCATATTCTTTTTGCGGAAAGTATTATAATCAAATTGTGCATCAGAAAAATGGAGCGTAGTAACGAGTTTTCTATATATCCGAATCAATCAGCGAAGCATTTGTTGCATATCTTGTACTGGGTCCTGATGTTATTTTTTATCATGGCTATTACATCATTCTCATTCAAGGCAAGTATTTTTACTACTGAAAGTGTACTCTTTTCCGCTAGTGTGCTGATCAATGCTATCCTGATCCATTACTTTGTATGTTATTTTGTTTTTCAGCATATAAGGCGAAAAAGATGGGTCTTCATTATACTGGATGTCCTGGCCATATACGCACTATCACTATTGATAACAACCAGTTCTTTAAACCTGTTGAGGTACCTGCATCCGGAAAATCCTGTTGTTGCCAGGTTGTATAAGAATTTTGCGGTGAACGGTTTCAGGAAGGCTTTTGAAGGGGAATTACTCCTATGGATATTTTCTTTAATAATATGGTTTAACACCTTTGGGATCATTATTAAAATTGGTAAAGATTTCCATGAAAGTTCCCTGGAAAAATTAGCCATTGCGCAGGAAAAGAACTCCATGGAAATAAGCTTCCTGCGTGCGCAGATTCAGCCGCATTTCCTTTTCAATACCCTAAACAGCATATATGGGCTAATTATCCATAATGAGGAGGCGAGCAAAGTGGTCATTCAGTTGTCCAATTTGCTGCGGTTTTCTTTGTATGATAGTGCTAAAGACCATATTACGCTAAAAGAGGAAATAGATTTTTTGAGTAATTACCTGCTTCTTGAGAAGATGCGGTATAAAGAGAGCCGGGTGCAAATTGAGTATGATTTTGAGCAGATTGAAAATAAAGAAAAAATTATTAAACCCTTAATTTTAATTAACTTTATTGAGAATGCCTTTAAACATGGCATAAATGCTACCATTAAAAGCGCATGGATAAAATTGTCTATGACAGAGAAAGACGGCATTTTGACTTTCCATTCTGCAAACAATAAACCCGTTGCAGCCACAGGCAAAAAGCATCACGAATCAACAGGAGGTCTAGGACTTAAAAATGTAAGACGCAGGCTGGAGTTGGAGTATCAAACGCGCTACAGCCTGGACATAAAAGAAACGGACGATGTTTATGAAGTGTCGCTGATACTAAAGCTGTAACCTATACCCTTACCCTTTTACAATGAAAGTTCTGATAGTTGACGATGAACCCATAGCCCAGCAAATACTGGAGAATCTGTCCAGGAAAGTAAGTTATTTAGATATAGTAGGTATTTGTGACAATGCGATAGTTGCCTTGGAAGCGATACAGGAATTGCAGCCGGACTTAATTTTTCTGGATATACAAATGCCGGAGATGACCGGACTGGAAATGTTGCGTATTCTTCGTCAGAGGAATGTTCTGGTAATATTTACAACTGCTTTCCATGAGCATGCCCTCGAAAGTTATGAATTGGATGCGGTAGATTATCTGCTTAAACCTGTTGCATTTGAGCGCTTCCTCAAAGCCGTTACTAAAGCAAATGAGCTGTTTAAATTGAAGCAGATACAGCATTCTGCCATTACTGCCCCTAAAAGTGGCGAGACAAAGAACTATGTATGGGCTAAGGAAGGCCGTAAGCGGGTACAGATCTGTTTGGACGACATTATACTTGTGCAGGCGTTAAAAGATTACATGGAACTACAGTTGCCCAATGGCAAGGTTATTTTGAACATCACGATGAACAAAATAGAAGAATTACTTCCTCCTCCCGCTTTTCTGCGTGTTAATCGTTCCTGCATTGTCCGCAAAAGCGCTATTAAGTATATTCAGGACATGCATATAGAAATCAGCCTACCTACGGTAAAACGAATTCCAATTGGCCCAACCTATTGGGAGGATGTAAAAAAACATATAGTTGAATTATTCTAATATATTGTAATGGGCTCGTATAGTCGTTTTTGTCGAATAATAGATGCGCTTGGTCGAAAGAATTATGAATCTTTTTTGTAAAAGATAAACTTAGGATTATATAATCATCTATTAATCCTAAATCCTAAATCTAAGTCTATGTCGACCAAGAAGCTCCAAATCAAAAAACGGGTGGTTTGTAAGTGTAAAGTTGATGAACAACCCGTATTCCCTAAAAAAAACCGTGAAGTTAAAATTCCCACTGAGACTACCGTTACCAATCCTACAAGTTCATTTATCTTCTGATCAGGTTAACATTTTACCTGATTTAATGATGATTTCAATGGCTACGGATAACCACAACGTTTCTTCAATATTCTTTTCCTTCCCGTAGCTTTCCTTACTAAAACGTGATGCAATTCAAGTATGGGTTGCATCACGTTTTTCGTTTAGAAAAGGCCGGCTTATGACGCCAGTTTGTTTTTGCCGCTAAATTAAAGACGGTCTAATCGCAGTGGATGGACGAATTTCGCACGAAGCTCCGTTTCACCGGATTTAATAGCCGCAATGGCATCGCTCTGGCGTTTTAATTCCTCCTGCATTAACTGATGCTGCTGAACATATTCGTCGTCATAGTCAAAATCATCCCCTTTATCGATGCTTTGGCGGGTATTGATCAACAAATCAATTGTATTGTCTGTAATTGTTGCCGTTTCCATTGCTTTACTGATTGCGCCGCTATGAAGGCTGGAAATAGCTTGCCACACGCTGATAACTGCATTTTGTGCTGCAGAAGCTAATGCTGAGCGCCATTCTGTTTCAAAGATATCACTATAGTCGTCCATATCCGGTATTTCTTCTTTGACAGCCAGCTCCAGGCGTTCGGTGTCAGTGATGTTTCCGGTATTGGAAACGGACCATGCCTCGTCAAGGCTCTTGTCTATCTGCGCCGCGTTTCCACGATATTCTTTGCGGTAAACATCTCTGAAAGTAATCCACAATGTCTCCGCATTTGTCAATGCGAGCCTGGATATGTCCTTTTCGTCGAGTGCTGATAAGGCTTCTTCTAAATTTTCCAGCATGGTAGTATTTATTGAGTTTATTTGCAGCCATTTACTGCGGATTTTAAAACGCTTGCAGGACGAACGCCCTTTTCTTTCAGGAATGCTTCGCAGTTCGGGCAGATAGGTCTGCTGGCTGCCACTGACTTTACTTCCAGTTTTTTCGAGTGAGCAAAGTTGATGGCTGTAACTTCCGCATGCCCTGCACCGTGTGCCCGGATCTCACCTTCTTTCAGGCTATCCCTGATTGCGGGAGAAAGGTGGGTGTCATTTGACGCTATGACAAGGAAATGATCACCTGTGGTAGGATCAACTGCATGTGCTACGGCCACCGTTTTATAACCCTCGCTGTCGCCGTACATCTTGGCCAGCTCACTAGCCCGTTCCCTCATCATTTCATCTGTAGGAGGTCCTTTTAGGGGTGATACAGGTCCCTGAGGCGGCACAGGCACGAGCCCCAAAGGATCGACACTGTCCGTCGTGTTCACGTAGCTGTAAAACCGTAAGCCACCACCCAGTCCGGCGGGATCCTGGCTGATATATAGACCCTCTTCCGGGCTATAGTACCTGAACCTGTTGTAGTAAAGGCCTGTTTCCTGGTCTTCATACTGTCCCTGGTACCGGAAAGGAATAAACTCCCGGTTGCCCGCTAACTTACGTATACTGCCAGATATATCCAATTCGCAATCCCATACCTTGTCTCCGGAATCATTATACGCCTGGCAGGGAGTACCCAGGTGATCAGTTATTATTGAGTACTGTTTTCCATTGGCAATCCTGGCTGCCGGTGCAAAGGATCCTTCATCAAATATCCAGGTGACCAGTGCTTCTGCGGGGACGGGTTCCGGGTGATCTTCCTGGACGTTACCTAATTCGTCTACGCTTATATGAGGCCGTTCCTTCACAGGATAACTCCACTCATGCAGCAGTGTATTGCCGTCCCAGAGAAACCTGGTAAGTTTCCCGTTGTACAGTTTTTCTATACGTCTTCCCAAGGGGTCATAACGGAATTCCACTGCCTTGCCATCGGGACGTAACACTCTTTTAAGCAGCCCGTTTCCATGCCATTCGTATTCCCACGCTTTTGTTCCGCGGGTGGCCAGCTTTTTCACCAGTTGGCCTTCTTCATTGTAGATGAACCGCCAATCAGGCGTTTCCAGAAGTTGTCCGCCGGGGCCATATTTGCGGTCGTTCCGGGATTGAGATCTGTATAGATTGCCGGTTTTGTCCGCAAGACGGTAATCATATTGTCCGTCTTCATACTGTGCCCAGGCCAGGTTGCAGAAGTCGTCATGCCCGAACTTCAGCACGCCGTTGCTGATGCCATCCAGGATCTGTTTCAGTTGATGGCTGGCATTCCAGCGGTAATGTTTCCTGCGCATTTGTTGTTGTCCGCTATCCACGAAGTGGCAGTCAGGCAATCCTGCTTTATCATAACTCCACCCGCTCCTGACGCCTCCGGGAAGACTGCGTTCAATTTCCAGTCCCAGGTGATTGCGTTCAATGCAGGCGATCCAGGGATCAGGCAGGTCTGTGGCCTTCGCATACAGGCTGACTACATCGCCATCAGCGTTCCGCCGGAGCTGCAGGCTGGCGCCAAGGCTGCTTTGCATTCCGATACGCCTGCCTGTGCGGTCATATGTACTTGTAACAGTAAAACCGTTCTGCGATTCCTGAATGATCCTTCCTGCGGTATCACGTTCTATCCTGACGGTACTGTATTCATTGACGGCTTCGATGATCTTGCCATTGAGGTCATAGCTATACGTTTCCCAGCTGCCGTCACTATGTTCGGCACGGGTCAGTCTTCCATTTACATCATATTCATAATTTGACCATCGCTTTTCGGGACGCAGTACTTTTATCACCTTGCCTGCAGCATCCAGTTCATAGCGTTTATGATGGCCATCAAAGGAAACTTCTTCTATAATATTTCCGCGGCCATTGCGCAGGAAACTGTATTTTTCTCCATGCTCATTTATCAGCGCCGTCAGCTGATCATTATTGTTATATAAAAAGTGAAGTTTTGAACCGTTTTCCTGCCTCATTTTAAGGCTGCCCATGGCAGTGTATGCAAAATGTACTTCACGATGCCTGTCTACCAGCCGGGTAACATCCTGGTAAGCGTTGTACTCCAGTTTTATGTGGTTGCCATCCGGTAGGTTTGTTTCCGTCATCCGGCCCAGCGCATCATAGCGGAAACGCCTTTCCTGAGCCAGGGGATTGCGGGTAGCGATACACTGGCCCCAGGGGTTATATTCCCAGGTAGAGAGGCCTCCGTTTGGCAGGGTAAGTGCTGACAGATTGTAGTCATCGTCATATGCGAGTACGGTTTTTTGTTTCTTGTGGTCCTCTATCTGACCCAGTAAATTCAGGTCGTTGTATCTGAAAATAGTCATACTACCGTCTGCATCAGTAACCGTATGCAGGAGACCGTTAAATTGGTCGTTCTGATAATAGACATATGACCGGGTATTGCCCTGAGCATCCTTCGCTAACAGCATTCTGCCATCTTCATCATATGCGAAGGAAAGAGCACTGCCGTCCGGCTGTTCAACGCTGATACAGTTGCCCCGTTCATCGTAGGAATATCCTTTCATGTTTCCTTCTTCATCAATTTCCCGGTATAATTCGAAGTCTGCTGTGTACTCGAAAAATCTGGAATGTCCCAGAGGATCTTTGATCTGTGTTACCAGGAAGTCGGGGTTGTAGTAGTAAGTGGTGATATTTCCCAGTGCATCAGTGACGTGATTATAGCCTTCTTTCGTATGATAATCAATCCAGCCTTCCATAATGCCACCATCTCCCGATGTGTGGATACAGCGTCGCTGCTTGTCATAGTCCCAGCGAAATGTTTGTCCATTGCGATCAGTTTTGGCAACCATTAAATGATTGCGGTACTGAATATGGGTAGTCTGTTCATGTGCATCGGTGATTTCGCTCAGGTCGCCGGCTTCATTATATCCGTAGCGTACGAGCAGTTGTTGGTGGCCCCGATGATATGCAGTGACTGCCGTTATATATCCGTTTGGGTTGTTTTCGATCTCCAGGCGCCGGCCAGCGCTGTCTATTACTTCCACCAGCTGCATTTTGTAATTATAAGTGAAGTTGATCGTAAAGCCGGCCTCATTGCTGATGGTGTGGAGGTAATATTGCTGGTCCTGAAAACGGGACTTTTGAAATTGATAAAATAGCCTGCGCTGATGATCAAATAACTGGTACTGATCAGGATCGGTGCGGGTAAGTGTCAGGTTTTCATGTCGATGATAATCAGTGTCTCCAGGGTAAGGCAGTGGATTAAAAATTGCGCTGCGCCCATCACCGAGTAACACAGCAGTAGCGTCGTCTTCATTTAGCTCTACGACACGCATGTCATAGCTAAGCTGAGTTCCATGTCCCAGAGGACCTGTATGCGGACTATCACTGTTCCATGATCGCGACCATATTAAAGGCAGGGGGCCAGGCAACTCAAAGTCGACGCCGTCATAGATAACGATACCCTGAATTAAGTCCACCGGCTCAAATCCTTTCTTACATAACATGGCGCTGAGTTTGTTGCTGCCGATCTTTCCCTGCAGTGCATGGTTAAATCGGGTGAGCCCTTTTTTACCCAGTTTGCCGGCACCTTTCATGAGCGCGCCGAAACCAAAGGAAGCAACAAGGTTCAACATGGCTCCTGCCCAGTCAGGCACATAGGGGCCGCCTACCATTACCGGTTTGCCAAATGAAACCGGGATTGAAAATGAGGTAGGCAGATACATGCTGGGAATGGGCTTTAGTTTTTTGCCTGGCTGTAAGGACAGAGGGATACCAATGTCATTACACGTCATCAACATATGCCCGGAAGGGCTCATGAGGTTGCCCTCGACTTTTACTTTCTTACTGCCAAAGAAGTTCACCGAGTCGTGGCCGATCATAGGCGCCAACAGGAAAGGGCCACCCATGGGTATATGAAATAAGATGATAATAATACCGGAAGTATCGCTTTTACCGCGCGGCACATGGTTCACTTTGGTGGTCGCGCCCATAAATGGGATATAGTCCATAGGATCAATTACAAACCCGATATATGGATGGGGAAGTGGGATCGGAAAGCCGAACAGTATTACAATGTGTATATCCAGTCCGATAACCGGGGTGAAATGTTTATTGCTAACCAGCATACAATGGTTTATTTGGGTCTGATACGAAACGGGTTACAGGCAATAGGGGGACAAAAACTCTACTGTAATATAAGATTTTCTTAAAAAATTTAGCTTCGAAAATGATATCGTTCTTCAGGTCCTGACTGGTGAATTCTTTTCGGGGATATTCTGCAAGCTCAACCCGACCAGCATTTGCAAATCCTAACAGTAAGTCCGGTATCATGCCATGCAGCTGATACCGGACTTCTGTATTATAAACAGGGGATTACCAGGGCATAGCGCCTGCTTCCCCGAAGTATTGACCAGTAGGGCCGTTTTCATCCAACATCGCGTATTTAGCCAGGTTGATGCAGTTCTCAGCGGCAGATTTGCCACCGCTATGCCCATTAAAATCTGTGGAGGTCCAACCGGGTGTTACGCAGTTAATCTTGAAGCCTTTGTCCTTGTACTGAAATGCCAACGCTACCGTATAAGCATTCAACGCAGTTTTTGACGGACCGTATGAAATGGATTTAGCCTTATATAGTATCCAATTTTCGTCCTGGTGTTTGGTTAATGAAGCCAGGTCGCTGGTGATGTTTTCGATCACCGCCAGTTTGCTTTGTTCCAGGAAGGGAAGGAAGGCCTCCGTAGTCATGATGGCGCCGAAGAAATTGGTCTCAAATACGTGACGTACGTCTGCTACGTTTAAAGGCTGTGAAGGATCCTGACGGCGTCCCAGAATGCCCGCATTATTGATCAGGATATCCAGCACATTTTCTTTACGACCATATGCTTCGGCAGCGCGTGTGACAGAGGTCTGATCAGATACATCAATTTCTATCAGTTCGCAATGCACAAGGCCTTCCGCTTGTAATGTATCTACGCTGCGCTGGCCTGTAACTGCGTTGCGGCAACCCATGTATACAAAGTACCCCTGTTGTAATAAATACTTAGCGAGCTCAAATCCCAGGCCCTTATTGGCGCCGGTTATCAATACCTTTCTCATATTATGTTATTTTTTTTAAGAATGCAATGTTTTGACAGCGGATGGCGGGTAACCAAATGCTTTTTTAAAGGCAAAGGAAAAGTGTGTGTAATCTTTGAAGCCTACATCTTCGAATACATCCCAGGCAGATAAGCCCTGTGACAGCAGCATTTCATGCGCTTTGTGCAGGCGTTGCTGCATGAGCCATGCATGGGGGGGCATGCCAAACGCCTTTTGAAAATCACGCTTAAAAGTAGCCAGGCTGCGTCCTGTGAGGTAAGCAAATCTATCGATGTTCACATTGTATCGGTAATTACGCTGCATGAAAGGTTCAAGATCCATTTTGCGCGGTGACCGAAAATCGAACAACAAATTCTGCAGGGATGGCTGTACTTCCAGCAAGATCATAATGGCCTCTCTTATTTTCATATTTTGTAACGCGTTGCTTGCCGGTTGCATGGTCTCATAGTAAGGCTTCAGCGATTGAAAGAAGTTAAGCAATAAGGGTGCACGCGGTAATTGCAACACGCGGGACCCATTGTAAGTCGCTTTGGAAGAAAACTGTAGCTCAGCGCTCATACTCAGTAGTGTATCGCGGTCCAGCCGAACCGTGATCACAACAAACTGTTCGCCGTTCGGTGGTATCTTTACAAACCGGCCCAGCTGGTCTTTCGCAAACAGCCGGATGTCACCTGCTTTGAACAGGTGCTTGCCATCGTCTGCATAAAATTCCTGGGAACCGGCTAGCAGGTAGCTAAGTGCATGCTCCGCAATGAAATGTTCGCCTTCTTTGTTAGTGGCGCTGTAGCAATAATGAACGATCTGTGAACGTTGAACGGTCGGCTTCTCCATGACTTACTTGCATTGCTGCATTTTTGACAAGACAAAGTTAGGAGAGGAACATGTTATGACGTTTTGTTGTTTGGCTCATATTGGTTTGTTGGTTGGCTCATTTGAGAGGTGCTTTGCTCCCGGGAATTCGCGATGTTAATGGGGGTAGTTTCGCGGCAGATAAATAACATTACGGCGTAACTGTCTCTAAATAATTCCCATTAAAGTAGCTGCATGACAAGCTTCGGTTGAATTTTTTACACGTAGTTTTTCGATTATGTTTTGCCTGTGGCGGTCGACAGTATTCTTGCTTATATACAGTTTTTCTGATATCTCTTTACTTGCACTGCCTTTGGCAATTTCTTTCAGGACCTCAATTTCACGCTTTGTCAGGATTTTTTTTAAGCGGAGGTCCGTACCTGACAATGTTTCACCATTACTGGAATTAATAATGGTATATGGCGTAGTTTGGTCTCCGTTGTTTGGGGAAGTAAAGCTGTATATGTATAGAACAAGTTGAATGCTATCCACAGATGAGGCATAGAATATTTTCAATTCCAGCGGGACATATACTTTATTTTTTGCCATCACCCTGATTCTCATGACGAGATAATAATTTAAACGTTCCTCCTGGGGTTTGTTTTTAATATAATGAAATAACTGCAGTTCCATTGTTTGTTTAGACCTGAGATCATCGGGATGAATGCATTTTAAAATACGCTCTTCCCAGACTGAGTCTGACATTTCAGAGGTCATTTTCTCTCCAATGCCGAGATGCGCTGATAAGGCTCCGTGATAAGTATAATTTCTTCGCGATTTAAAGTCAGTAAGAACCGCGGTTGAATTTTGTAAAACAGAGAATATGAAGGCGACATGCATGTATTTTTGGAGGGACATCTTTGGATCAAGCTCGCTGGCAAAATCCTGGTTGAATATGTCATTAAGAGATGGATTAGCTGTCGTCATAAAAATGGTCATTTATTACTATTTACCCTTGCTTTCGCGCTGAATACCTTTGCGAAGGTAATAGATTGTACAGTTATTTAGTAAGCAACTAAATGCTGTAAATCAATTTTGAAAGGCAAATATATATAGGCACGATGAAACAGAAAATCAGGAACATTTTATTAAAGATTAGTATTTGGGCATGTGCTATGCCAATGGTTATTTTTTTTATGGTAATGACATTCATGCTTATTCCGAGGTTACAGCTGTTGCTGGGACACATGCAACTCCTGGATACAATGTCTAACGGCTATAATGCGTCTTATGTGCATCAGTTATTAGAGAAATTTCGAAGCGAGGGAAGAGAAGCTTATTTATCACTTGAACTGTATGCAGATATTCCTTTTATTTTTTTGTATGTCATTACTTTTACAGTGTCAATTACGAAATTGCTTGTGAAAAACGGTCTGTGGAATAGTGCACTATTCTATAGCTTGCTTTTTCCAATACTGGCGGGGGCGTTCGACCTGGGAGAGGATATTGGTATCATCAGTATGCTAATATCTGAAAATGAGATTTCGGCAAGTATTATAAAGCTGACTTCCTGTAGCACTATTCTTAAGGGAGTTTTCCTGCCTCTTACACTGCTAACGTTGTTCTCACAGTTAGGATTGATGGGGTATAGAAAGTTGAAATTGAAAAATAAAACGTCTCTGATTCGGTAGGGCCTAGCGGAAGAGTAAACGAATACTGATCATGGTACAGGCGGGTTTTAAATTTTCCACTCAACAGGCTGGAAATCCCTTACAGCGGTACCAACCTAAACGAACTCAGGAAATAAGTAGGTATTTCATTCCCGGCTAAAAGAAAGCAACTTTGCATTCACCAGTTCAAAAAACTCCTTTTTATACGCTTCTCCTATAACAATTGGTTTTGTTTCGTTCAGGATCCTCACCATATTACCTTCTATGGCGGTCAGATGACTGAGTGATATAATAAACGACTTATGTATGCGTACAAAACCCATCGTTGACAGGTGTTCAGCAAGTTCTTTCAGCTTCAGATAGGCGGTGATCTTCCGCTGGTCGTCCATCTGAATAACAACATAATTGCCCATACCCTCGATGTATGTGATCCTACGGGAGTCGATCTTCAGTAACTTGCCTTTTTGTTCTGTTTTTACAAATACGTAACTATCCTGGTCACTTTTCAATTGGGTGGCATTGTGAAAAGTCCACAGGCGATTAACGGCTTTCAGAAACCTGACAAATGCTATCGGTTTTAACAGGTAGTCTACCACGGCGTGTTCAAAGCCTTCCAGTGCATATTCTTTATAGGCCGTTGTCATGATAATATAACTGTCCTTGCCGACGAGATTTAGTATTTCTATACCGGTAAGATTTGGCATCTGCACATCCAGAAAGATGAGCCGCGGTCGTAGGTCTGTTATCATTGTAAGTCCTCTTACCGGATCTGTGGTCGTGCCCACTAAACGTAGGAAATGTACCTGATCGATATGTTCTTTGAGAAGATCGATAGCATGCTGCTCATCATCTATAATGATACAATCTATCATATGTTCCAGTTTATTTTTAATGATACGCTAAAGAATTGTTCCTCGTTCTGCAATATGAAACTGCAACGGTGTCCATAGGTCAGACTGAGTCGCTGGCTGATATTCTGAAGACCAACCCCATTAGACAACTCCTTAATACCTTTTCCTTTTTTATTACTGATGTCAAAAGAAAACTCGTTTACATTGGTACATACTTTTATAAGCAGGGGATGAGCCGCGTTATGCAGATCGCCATGTTTAAAGGCATTTTCCACCAAAGTTATCAGCACCAATGGAATAATCCTAATCGACTGGTCATCGATCTGTTCTTCATACTGAACATGTAAATGCCGGTTATGACGGCGCTGATTAATTTCAACGACATTTTTCATATGCTCTAACTCATCCATAATGCTCACCTGTCCGTCTGTTGTATCGCTTTTTCCCAGTGCATACCGCATAATGTTTGCCAGTATCAGTATCGAATCCGCAGTTTCCTTATCTAGTTTAATAACTTTTCCATAAATGAAACTTAACGAATTAAACAGGAAATGAGGATTGATCTGGTGCTTTAACGCACTGAGTTCTGCTTCTGTTCTTTGTTTTTCCAACATGATACGTTCTTTCCCTTTTCGTATCCATTCCACTAACAGTGCTATTGAAAAACTTGTAATAATGTTAAATACGTACACTATCAGCAATAGCCAGCTCATACTGTTCCGAGATAATGAAGTTTTGGTGGAAACAACATTATGCTCCCGCTGGATCAAAAAGTAGCCATAGTTCAATATGAATTTAATGAGGAAAAGCAATATTGTGATCATCAGCAATTTGCTGTACTTACGCTCCTTATGCATCGCAGGAATGATCACTTCAAATATCAGTACATAATGGGTAATAACTGATTCGACTACAAAAAGTAGCAGATTCCATGGACTAGTAAATTCTTTAGTGGTTCGCCCGGGATCCACTACGTATGACAGGAAGAAGAAAGAGCCATACATAAGCAAGGAGAATAATGCTAATAAAAGCAATCGCCTGTAATTTACTATAAACATCAGGTGACGGTTTTTATAAAGAAGAATTGCGTAAGGGTACTTACGCAATTCCACTATGGGTTTACTGATTGTACTTAATAAAGGTTGCAATTATCTTTGTTTCCTTAATATCCCTTGTTTGAGAGGATGAATTGGCTATTACCTTATCCTTCTTCGTTTTACTTGCAATGGCTGTGCCATTTTGCTGGGTAACGACCACATCTTCTGTGAGCGTCATAATTACGCCATCTGCTCCTTTGGCTTTTCCCATTTCTATCACCTTTTGCTGGGTGGCTTCTATTGAACCAAATCCTTTCTCAAGGGTGGTAGAACCCATGGTTGTATATTGCTTTCTGATGTCAGCCTTGTCGAGATATACGTCAACATTTGAAGTGGGTGGATATGTGGTTCCAAAATAAGATGGCTTTGCACATGCAGTCATCAACGTGATAAGCAGTATTCCAAATAACTGAATTAATGTTCCTTTTTTCATTTTAGATGTTTTTAAATGTGTCAATTGCTGATTGCGCTATTTAGTGCGAAATCATGAGCAAAACTATCCTGACACAGCTACCTCTGAAACTTTGTTATTTGAAATGGCGTTTGCTGCATGTGAACAGGATCTGTTTTTGCCATTCAGCTACATCGTCGGCCACAGCAATCGCTTCGATCTCTATCAGGGACCGGCGATGAGGTTATAGGGAGTTTTTCGCTGGAGGGAATAATAAGTCAGCCAAGCCATGACTTTCTCCTGATATACACAATGCCCTTGCTACGACAACAAGGGCATTGTATTAATATGGTTTCCACATATCTACTGCTTCACTACTTTTTCCCGGAACACCTTACCGCCATTCTGTATGACAACAAAGTATATCCCTGGCGTAAGCCCGCCAAGATCAATAGACTGCTGATAGCTATCTACGTTACCAACTTTAATAGTTTTAACGAGTACTCCCTGTATATTCACCACCTGTACATAAGTTGTGGCTTGCACATCCAATCCCTGTAGCTGAACAGACATATTATTCACTACCGGATTAGGGAACACTTTCACAACACTTGAAGCAGGTACATCGACGGTCTTTTCTATCTCCGGCGCTGCCGCTACCATTAATCCCGCGCTGGCAGCTCCACCATGATAAATAAACCCTGCTCCCTCATGTTCTTGACCATTAGAATATGGCATTGCGCCGATAAGCACATCACTGAAACCATCGCCATTAACATCTCCTGCGCCGTTCGAGTTTACGTGGGCGCGTGTGGACGAAATAGATCCGGCATCTGTTACACCAGTTGGCACTAATCAGACCGATTCCTGCCGTTAATTTGTGAAACCTTATTGTATGAAGGAGACCTTTCATACAATAAGGTTTTTTACACTACGCGATCTATGGTTATCTTTAGAAGAGCATACTATCTGGGTACAGCTTGGAGAATGCTGTCATAACACACTTGTGTGGTATGATTTTCATTCATTAATAGCGCATTAGCGATGACTGGCATCATTGAACAAGTAAAAAATGAACTTGAAAAAATGACACCAGAACAAGTTGACGAAATTATTGCGAAGTCTAAAAAACAAGAAAAAAGACGATTTCTCTATATTTACATCAAGAGAAGATTATCACTTTCAATTAGGCAACGTAAAACTGACACTAGAATTAGACGAAAATATCACTAAACACTTTCTAACAAGTTAAGCTGAATTTGAACGACTTAAATCACTTGCGTTGATGCAGCTAGAAAAGGAAAAAGTAGATGAAGAAGGAAATGTAAAACTTATGTAAAAGGCAAAAGGGACTTGCCCGAAAATGAATCCAAACAGAATAATAATTATAAAGAAAATTGGAAGCGGCTCGTATATTTATAAAACGACATACGAAAAATTGGCGCTTTTGCAACCGTACCGAGTAACGACATATGTTTTAAGTGTTAGCTGCTATGCTAAACGACACCCAAGAAAAAAGAAATGAAAAGAAGTTATTATCAAAACACAGTAGATAAATTTTTAGAAGAAGAGACAAATTCAATTTTCGGACAACTCGCAAAGAATCACCAACACGACCTTGAAGATCAACAAAAAAATGCGTGGTTCAAACAAATTGACTTTTTGAAATCATGGCTCAAAGATATTCAAGGAAACATTTACTTTGAATTTTCCATTCCACGAATGGGCAAACGTGTTGACAATATTCTTATCGCAAATAATTTCATCTTTGTTATTGAGTTTAAAATTGGAGATAATCTTTACACAAAAGACGCAGAATATCAAACAATAGATTATTGCCTTGACTTGCAAAATTTTCACGAAGGCAGCCATGACAAGACAATTATTCCAGTTTTAGTTGCGACAAAAGCAGACAACGTAACAAACGACATTCAAAGTGCAATTTGTTTAGACAATTGTATTCTTTGCAACGCTGGCAATTTTGAAAGCACTTTAAAAAATATTTTAGCAGCTCAAACAGCGAAACAAAGCATTAATGTTTTTGATTGGGAAAATAGCGCATATAGACCGACACCGACAATTATTGAGGCAGCGAAAGCGCTTTACAAAGGACATAATGTTCAAGAAATTTCCCGTAGCGATTCAGGTGCAATCAATCTTTCACGAACAGCAACTGCGATAAATAAAATCATTGAACATACAAAGACAAATAAACGGAAATCAATTTGTTTTTTGACAGGTATCCCAGGCGCAGGAAAAACGCTTGCGGGTTTAAATATTGCAAACGAGCGACTGAAGGCAGACGAATCTGAACACTCTGTTTTTCTTTCGGGTAACGGCCCTTTAGTTGACGTTTTAAGAGAAGCGTTGACACGAGACTCTGTAGAAACTGCAAAAGCAAATGGTGAAAAATTAACACGTACAAAAGCTGAACGAGAAGCAAAAGCATTTATTCAAAACATTCATCATTTCCGAGACGACAATTTAAAAACTGGAAAAGCACCAATTGAAAAAGTTGTAGTTTTTGATGAAGCGCAAAGGGCTTGGCAAAAAGAGCAAGTCTCAAAGTTTATGAAAACCAAAAAAGGAATTGACGACTTTGAAATGTCTGAACCAGATTATTTGATAAGCGTAATGAATCGCCACAAAGATTGGTGCACAATTGTTTGTTTAATTGGTGGCGGGCAAGAAATCAACACAGGAGAAGCAGGTGTTTCAGAATGGATTAAATCGTTAAAACAAAAGTATCCAAACTGGAACGTTTACTATTCCGACAAAATCCTAAGCGAAAAAACAACTTATCTAAATGATGAAGAACTTTTGACTTGGCTACAAACTAACGGAAACAAGGAAACGGATTTGCATTTGGCTGTTTCCCTTCGTTCATTCAGAAGCGAAAAAGTTGCGTTGTTTATTCAATATATTTTAGAAAACGAAAGCGAAAAGGCAAAAGCCATTTTCACTTCATTCAAAGACAACTATCCAATTATTCTAACAAGGAACTTAATCGATGCAAAAAACTGGCTCAAACAAAAAGCAAAAGGAACAGAACGTATTGGTGTTATTGCAAGTTCAGGTGGACGAAGGTTACGTGCAAACGGAATTGACGTAAAAAATGAAATTGAACCAGCGAATTGGTTTCTAAATGACAAAGATGATGTTCGTTCATCATATTACTTAGAAGAGACAGCAACGGAATTTGACATACAAGGATTAGAGATTGATTTTACTTGTGTTGCTTGGGATATCAATTTATATTATGACAATGGTTGGAATTTTCAAAATTTTAAAGGTTCAAAATGGCAAAATGTCAATCAAGATTCTGCTAAAAATTATCTCTTGAATTCATACCGTGTTTTGTTGACACGTGCGAGACAAGGAATGATTATATTCGTTCCAAACGTTGACAATACAGACGCAACAAGACCGAAAGAGTTTTACGACAAAACTTTTGAATATTTTAAACAATGTGGACTAACAACAATATAGACAAAAACACAAGATGCTCCGCATAACCTTTGTGTTTACACAAAGAATTTTACACTACCTCAATTATTTAAAGCGAGACTATAAAATATATTGTGTAAACGATAAGGCAACTGTTTAGAGCCGACATCTGTTCTCAAAGATCGTTAAAAATTGATGGAGTATGATCCCCCAGTTATGGAGAGTCATACTCCATTTCTTTTCTATGTTCATTATAGCCAGGTATACGGCCTTTTGAGCCGCGGTATCGTCAGTAAACTGGACCTTGGTCTTAGTGTATTTACGGATACCTCTATTGAGATTTTCAATAGTATTAGTTGTATACATGATCTTGCGGATCTCAAGAGGGAACTCAAAATAGCTGGTAAGATTATCCCAGTTGTTCTCCCAGGATTGAATAGCATGGCGGTATTTAGTTCCCCATTTGGCACCAAATGCACCTAGTGCGTGCTCTGCAGCCTCCCTGTTGGTAGCGCCATAGACCTCTTTAAGATCAGCGCAAAACTCCTTTCTGTCTTTCCATACTACAAATTTGCAACTATTGCGGATCTGATGAACAACACATAATTGAGTAACCGTCTGCGGAAATACGCCCTTTATAGCGTCGGTAAAACCCTTTAAGTTGTCTGTGCAGGCAATCAGTAATCAGTATATCTTCTACACCACGAGCCTTTAAATCGGTTAAAACACTCATCCAGAAGGATGCAGACTCTGTTTCTGCCATCCACATACCCAACACTTCCTTTAAACCGTCTTTTTTGAGCCCAATAACCAGGTAAATACACTTGTTGATGTATTTGCCATTCTGCTTTACTTTAAGAATGATACCGTCCATCCAGACAGTAAAATAGACCGATTCCAGAGGACGATTCTGCCAGCTTTTAACGTGTTCGGTAATGCGATGAGTAACATTAGAAATAGTGCCTTCGCTCACCTCCACACCATATACTTCTTTAACATGCTCGCTAATATGAGAAGTTGTCATTCCCCGACTGTACATGCCAATGATAGCCTCTTCCAGCTTATCGCTCATCCGTTGCCCTTTGGGAATAAGGGCTGGGTCAAATTCACTATTACGGTCACGAGGAATATTGAGTGCGAGATCGCCGAGAGATTCGGTTTTAACCTTCTTTTTGTAAGACCCATTACGGCTATTCCCTGAATTGCGGCCTTCAGGGCTATGCTTCTCATAACCGAGATGCTCATCTAGTTCTGCTTTCAGCATTTCCTCGACTCCTTGCTTAAAGAGACCATTAAAGAAGGTGTGAAACTCTTCCTTATTCTTGAACTGTTTAAAGAAGTCCTTAGGGAATTGTGGGTGTTGATTGTCCATAATACTGTATTCAAAGTTAAAAAATATCGGGGGCAAATCCAGCCGCTGTACCCAGCAGGTGTCGTTTCGTTCGGCTCCGCTCCGCCTCACTTCACTCCACCTGCTGGGTGGTATTAACTCGTATACAGTTGCGTGTTATACTATTTACACAAAGAACTAAATACTACCTTTAAAGCAGCTAACAATCCTTTTTATTTGAGTATTTCATTTGATTGTCAGTTGCAATAGCTTCTATCTACATAAATTTTTGAGCCTCCAGACATGTAATAGCATCCACCTCTTGGTCCTCTAATATATCTGGTAGATTGTTTGTACGTTTGTTTTTGTGTCGAGGAACCTTTTGTTTCTGAAGTAACGCGACTTGTTACTGCCGGCGTGACATTTTGTTGTTCTGGAATGTAGTCGTAGTTTGGCTCGTACTTGTAATAACGTCTGCTTTTGTAAGTTGCTATATCAGCGTTTGCCGCTTCTATTTTATCTATGCTATCGGACAAATCATTTTTATTTACGAAACCCTCTATATCTTCCAAGCCAACTTTCACATAAGGCGTGTTGTCATTGTAACCTAAAAATTTCAGATATGAACCTAAATAAACTTTCCCGATGGTTTTGCCTTTGTCAGAAGGTTTGTTTTTTAAAAGAGTGAACTCCTTGTTTACAAATAAATAACCTTGCACTCTTTCGGCAAAAGCTAAACTATCAGCAATTCTTTTTTGCTCTGCTCTCTTTGCAGTTTCGGTGCTGTCTTTGATACGCTTTTCTGTCTGTGTGAGCTTTTGTTCATATTTCCGATATTCTTTCAATTCGTTTTCATAATACTCTGTCGCCCAATCTTTGTCCAAAGCTTCTAATGTGGTTATGTCGTCAAAGTAATAAGGTATTTTTAAATGCTCATTATTCTTGTAAAGCTCATAGAAGTTGTCAAGTTGATTTTGTATTCTTACGATGTAGCTTTTTGCATCGCTAATTATCTTGTTTTCCGGCACACGTAGCACTTTAATCATTGAGCCGTTGATTTCAAGCTCAGAAATGGAACTTTCAATTGACTTTTTCTTTTTGCCATCTTTGATTTTCCCTACAATGCCTCTTCCCAAACCTGCGCCTAATTCAATAGCAGAACCAGGGGCAATTTGTGCAGAACAGGTCAACATCGAAAGAATGCAAATTACAAAAGCAAATAGTTTCAAAAAATATCTCATAATTATAGGATTGTAGAATAGCAGATAACGTTTGTTACCACTATTATACACTATTTTTCGACAAAAACGCAATTTCCACTCCTGCCGGTGTTCCCAAGGCCGTTGTCGTGTCTTCTGACCGACAACAGAAGTCGGTAATAGGCTAACGGGTTAGATCGAAGCGACACAATCTGCGGGATCTTCCTACCGCCCTTATCTGGAAGACGTCCCTCTACCTCAACTCGCGTAAGTCAGTAGTAGCGAAGCGATCTCCTTTGATTTTGTCGAATTGATCAATTGCAATTTAGTTTTTACCATATCGAACGAAGACTAGGGGGTGAAAAACAAAGCATAAGGGATATTTTGAATGTGCATTAACTATATCATTATATCGAGATTCAGTTGATAGAACCTTTTGAGCAAGCAGAAGTTGAGGGATATCAATGGCTTTACGATTTGGATTGATCTATAGACTTGCTATTTTCTCCTGGCAATACATGGTAATCCTTGCGAAGCTTGAAACGTTAAAGAATCTCTCAGTTAAAAACTTTATCCATGGAACCTGTTATAGGTTGAAGAAGAGTAGATTATATCAAGAAGGAATTATGCATTAAACAAAAAATCCGCTAGTGGAGCGGATTTCCTGTTTTACGTGCCCAGTGATGGTACGTTTTCGATTGCGCTGTGCCAAGTCCGTGAGGTGGGGATTTTTTTTAGATGAAACACCTCTTAATCACCCGGCAGGTAACCAATCCTGTCCGACAAGGTCTAGTCAACCATCGGAAGCGAGTGTTGCGTAGTCGTCAGAGATGATGGCACGAAGCGTAGACAGTGACTGCCGAAGGTATGCTATTGAGCCTCGAAATGTTCCTGTATGTTGAAGCTTTAGTTGTTCGAAAAGCTAAAGCAACATCAAACCTGCGCTATAGACGAGTGGGGGCGATTCGATCGGGGTCTGAGAACATATCAAAGGCAGACTGGGGTGATACGGGAACACAGGAGAGCCTAAAGTCTCCAAACGGAAATCGGTATATAGGATTGACCGAACAAGAATAATCCAGGCTTACAAGGTTTATATCGTCACCTTGTAAGCGCCAAGAAAAGGCGATATCGGGAGGTATCCGAACCGAGAGAAATTGAAGGTAAGGAGAAGGACGAAGGCAGTCTTAGCATCCTCATAGTACCGTTAGAAGGGTGGGAAATCAGCTCTATGAAAGCCACTTATTAGGGAAGAGGGATGTCTGTTTGCGGAACTAGCATCTTAGCAACACCAAATGTACCAGAGACATGAACGAAGTGTTAACAGTAGAGATGCAGATAACGGCCCGGGCAAGGAAGCATCGGGGAGAAGCGCTGACTAACCTGCATGATTTTATAGATATCAGACTATTGCATGACAGCTTCGATTCCCTGAATAAGAAGGGTGCAAGCGGAGTAGATGCGGAGAAATGGACTGATTACAATAGACAAAGAAATGAGAGAATCCCCGAGTTATTGACGGCTTTTAGGAGCGGTAACTACCGTGCACCCAACGTCCGGGGGGTATTTATACCTAAAGGAGATGGAAAGCTGCTCGCACGGATCTGTGGGGGAGCGGGGAGGTAACGAACCGCTCTACCCGGAACCAGATAATGTTGATGATAAGAAAGTTATTAACTAAGGTCTAGTTGTTATTGAACTTTTTACAGAGATTAATATCGGATTAACCTGCCGAAGTCAGCATAAAGCTATTTTTGAAAATTATTCTTTAAACAGAGCGTGAATAGTTTTATGGATAAAGTATACAAGGAATGGTTTTCACGAATTAAATATAAAGTTCAACAGGCACAGTTACGAGCCGTTAGTAATTTCAATACCATTTTGATTGAACTTTACTGGGATCTAGGGAGAGAAATTGTAGCAAGGCAGGCCGAGTTTAAATGGGGGGACAATTTTCTTCAACAGCTATCCACAGACTTAAAAGCAAGTTTCCCTCAAATAAATGGATTTTCCCGGAGGAATTTATATACGATAAGACAATGGTACTTATTCTTTTCTCAACAATTTGAATTTGTGCCACAGCCTGTGGCACAATTACCCTGGTCATATCAAAGAACGGCGATTTCCAAAGTAAAAGACATAGATATTGCCATTGTCTATGCAAATGCTACTCATAAAAATAGCTGGTCCCGTGATACGCTGGAAGCAAACATAAAAAATAGTTACCATTTAAGGTTTGGAAAGGCGGATCATAATTTTAAAACAACGCTTCCGAAACCTCAGTCCGATTTGGCCGTAGAAAGTATAAAAGATCCATATCATTTCGACTTTCTAGGGTTAGAGGATGATGCTCAGGAACGTGAAATAGAACAGGCGCTTACACGAAGAATTATGGACTTTATGTTAGAGCTTGGGAAAGGCTTTGCATTTGTCGGACGTCAATATAAACTGGAAATAAATGAATCAGATTATTTCTTGGATTTGCTGTTCTATCATTTGCATCTACGATGCTATGTGGTAATAGAATTAAAAGCGGGCAAATTCAAGCCAGAATATGCAGGTAAGTTAAACTTCTACTTATCTGCTGTGGATAGTCAGCTAAGGCATTCAACTGATAATGCCTCAATAGGGATCATCTTATGTAGGATGAAAGACAAAATAGAGGTTGAATATTCCCTTCGTGATATGAATAAACCTATAGGCGTTAGCGCTTTTGAGTTGTCCGAAATCATTCCTGAAGATTTAAAGACTCAACTTCCTACGATAGAAGAAATGGAGAGGGGCCTGATTGATGAACATCAGGTAGTGGACTAATTAGGTGATACATATGGTAGCATGGAAGACTGGAGATTCATAAAGCAAGGCATGATT
The DNA here is from genome assembly GCF_021646545.1 of Chitinophaga filiformis. Lineage (GTDB taxonomy): Bacteria > Bacteroidota > Bacteroidia > Chitinophagales > Chitinophagaceae > Chitinophaga > Chitinophaga filiformis_A. The sequence goes on from NZ_JAKIRP010000002.1 coordinate 605,462, forward strand.
GCGATGGCTCTATTATTATTACAATAACGACCGAATCAAGCAAAACTAAACGGCTTGAGTCCTGTACAATACCGAACTCAAGGCGCTTAATCTTTTATAAACCCGTCTAACCTGAAGGGGCCACTTCAATTAGCGGGTTTGTCGTTTTTTGTGCCCAGTAGCGGAACGTTTTCAAACCAAATGGTATTGATTATTAACAAGCTGTATTCTGTGCATAGTCAAATTAGTTTGTTTTATATTTCTTGACAATCTCATGGAAGAATGTTAGTCTTTCGACAAGTTGTCTTACCACCCCTGGAACCTTGACATTCTTCTACGCTTTCCCGGTATTACTCTAATAACCTTCTCACTGTATGCTGATTGTGGTCGATTAATTGCATGCAGGTATAGGCCGACGCTGGCGGCTACCATCCCGGTAGGCTAAAGATGTTATCACCTGCGTCGCCGTATATTTTTAGGCGACGAAGGTGATGATAACATCAAAAAGTGCGGGTAGTACGTTTGTACTTTTAGACGTTAAGGCTTATCACCCACCATGTGCCGCCGTCACTTTTGTATATCACACATTCGCCTGGTGCAATCAGGCTCTTGTCACCTGTAGATACTCCGTTAACGGTTATATTCTGGGTTCCAATATTGCGGACACCTACTTCTCTACGCCGCCAGGAACTTGCAGTAGGAAGATTAACTACACCAGGTGTGGTCGTGCGGTTCATAAAAACCATTCCTATTCCTTCCGCTACCGAATAAGATTGAACACTTGTAGTCACATCCTCTGGATCGAAAGGAACCCACCTGGTAACTCCGTTCAACTTAGCTCTTATGATATAGCGACCTGAAGCATTTCCGTCCAGGTTATTGAAACTTAGTACATCGTTAGTCGTTTCATTAAAGGCGGTAAATGCATCGTTAAAGTTGATACATGTAAATTTCCCATTGACTCCGGCAAAAGAAATATCGCCGATTTTACTCGTGCTGGTAGTATAGAGTGTTCCGTAGAAAATAGTGCCTGTTGCCAGCCCTCCAGTGACCCAGTAATTCTCATAGGCGGCTGTAAGCCATACTTTGTTATCTGGCGCCGAAAGGCTGTTTGTGTTATCTTCACGGAAATAGAATTTGTTGGTTACTGCTGGCGCCTCTACGCGGCTAAGAAAAAAATCATTGTTCACCGCACCTTCTGCATAAATACCATTCTCAACTCCTTCGAGGCCCACATCTCTTATGGTATTCGTTTCAGGCCTCGAAGTTCCGGAAATGCGTTCAAACTTGATACCATAGGTCCCCCCGGCTGGTCCACTCGTACCGCCGCCCAGTTGCCCACCTTCTACCGTGTTTCGGTTGCACCAGGTACTGCCGTCTACTGAAAAAAGGATTGCTGTTCGATTTGAACGAAGTGACCCTGTGATTCGGACTGTATTGTACTGTGCGCCGTCCAATACGCCCTGATTTACTCCTGCAATATTGATTGCATTTCGGAAACTAAGCAGGCGATTCACTTCAACATAGCAGTTTTGGGTATTACGTAATAAAATCCCGGTTCCCTGATAAGCATCATACTGGGTTGCATTCGAGGCTGACGGATTAGTACCGGTTAATACGCCGTAAAATTGAAGACGGTGAAAAAAGCCCTCGACGACAAATCCGTCGCCATCAAAAGTTAAATCACCGTAGGTGTATAGAACAAACTTTTTAGCACTCGTATTTTTCGGCTGAATTAGTTCAAGCGCATCATTAAAATACCAGTTTCCATGAGGAATGATCATGGGTTGACCATCATTAACATCAGCTACCATATCGTTAAAGGCGGTAACATTAGCGGCTTTTGCCAGTGCGGAGCTGTCGTTTGCAATGCCTCCATACTGATCGATGGATATGGCGTCAGCTAGGGTGAAAATGGAACTAACACTTTTGGGAGAAGAATCGGGATTACTGTTTTTTTTCATAACACAAGGGTTTAACAATAGTGATATTTTACTTATTCTATAAATGTACGATTACTGACTGCACCCATTGGTATAGTCGGCCGTTGCTGGTATCGTTGTATCCCTACGAGCAACAGCATCTATGTGGTAATTCAGGAGAGGCTTAACTTTGCTTAAGTTTCCAGTTATGTGGAAGAAGTTCTTTGATTCGGTTTACGGGATAGCTGGCTATTCTACTGAGAACGTCCTGTAACCATTCGACAGGGTCAACCTTATGCATTTTACAAGTCCCAAGCAAGCTATATAGCATTGCGGATCTTCTCGCAGCCTCATGTGAGCCCGCAAACAGATGATTTTTTCGACCCAGTGCTATAGGTCTTATAGAGTTTTCAATCGGGTTGTTATCTGGTAACAGATGTCCTGTTTGAGCATATGCGCATAGTTTATTCCATCTTTTTATGCTATAAGCCAGTGCTTGTCCAATTGGGCTCTTAGGAAGAACTTGTGGATACTGGTTAATCATCCATACCCCTAACTCTGCGAGGATAGGAACAGCCTTCTCAAAACGGTGAGATTTACGATCTGCTATATCATATGCCTGAGCATTGCATTCCCGCTCTATTTCATAGAGTAACTGCATTTGCTGAAGAACATGCTCCGCACGGCTGCGGTCATGCTCCATCGCATCCACAAAATATCTCCGTGCGTGAGCCATACAATGAATGAGATTTATTCCACTGCTTTCGGCAATCGTATCGTAGACCTGGTAACCATCCGTCTGGATTGTACCTTTAAATTTTTTCAACATTTGTGCGGGGCCATCTTTATTGCGGCCCTCCTGGTAATCGAAGACTACCAGCTTGCTTATGCTGTCCTGATAGGCCCAAAAGAAGCCTCGATGAGTTTTTCCTTTCTTATCCTTGTCCAGCACTGGCATGGGGCTCTCGTCGCACTGTATGTAGTCAGCATTAAGTACCTGATCGACGAGGGCTCCATAAAGAGGGGTTATCAGGTTAGCCGCAGCACCAACCCAATCCGTCAACGTCGAGTACGGAAGTTTTACCCCGGAACGCTCAAAACGTTGCATTTGACGATACAGTGGTAAGTGATCAACAAATTTATCGATGATCATCTGTGCTAACAGCCCCGGTCCTGCAATGCATTTCGGCAATGGCATGTCTGGCAATGGTGCTGTTATTATCTGAGAGAAGTCTACGGCATTAGATTCCGGTGCCAGGTACTTGGGCCGGATGTATCGTTTGACATATAGTTCTGCAGCCTTGTATTCCAAAACTTCTGTTTCCAGTTGCCCAATCCTCTTGCTTCCTTGTGGAAGATCTATCGGATCAATGACAATTTCCTCTCTGCGTAAGTGATCGGGTAGTTTATTTCTACCTGGGTGCTGAACCGGTTCCGTATTGATTTTGTTACGAGTATAGGAGATTTTCTGGGCACTTACAATACTGCTGGTGGCCGTTTGGCCAGCTTTTATATCCAGCGACAATTGCTGTACTGACGCCTCTGTGGAAACAAACTTCTCGTGGCGGCTACCAAAGATCATTTTCTTCAATACTGCCAGCTCATGCTTTAACTGGCTGATGGTTTGTTCTGCCTGTTCATAACGTTCCTTATAATCAATGTTGGGGTGTTGCTGCATCACGAGATGCAATGTTAGACAATCATTCTGTAAATATTGTTAGCGCGAAGTTAACGGCTGGCATTTTTTTGATTATATCGTTTTCGATAGTGCACCTTTTCCAGGCTAATCCCCTGCAAGATCAATATCAGCTGGCTATAGTTAATCACCACATGTGTTTGGTCGTGCAGGAATGGTGGTAATTCAAACGTACCTTCCTCTAATCGTTTATGAAAGATGGCAAAGCCATCGCCCTGCCAAACGAGTAATTTCAGCTGGTTGCGATTACTATTCAGGAAAATAAACACGTCTATCGACAACGGGTCCACCTTCATCTGGTCTCTGGCGATAGATGCCAGGCTATAAAAGCTCTTGTTGATGTTAATGGGGGATCTGTAAAGGAAATACCTGCATTCTGGGTTTAAAGCAATCATCTTTCTGCGGATAATAGTTCATTGAGGAAAGACACCGGAACAGGATGGTTGATTATGAGTTTCCTATTATCAGGCAACAAGTATTCAGCAAAAGGAATTACCGGGTTCGATCTTTCTGGAATCAGGGCAACAAAAGATCCAGGTTGATTTACTTTGGACTTTCTCTTACGCCCCATATCGAACTGCTTTATCCAGTTCTTCAACGCATTTACTGATATTTGCTTTTGTTCACAAAATACTTTCATCTTCAGGTTACTTTGCTGCCATTCAGAAAGTAGTCGCTTCTTTTCAGTGATAGACAGACGCACAGCTGATGCTGCCCTTGGTTGTGATAAATCTTGGATCATAATGAGCGCAAACTAATCACTTTCGATGATTAGGAGAAGATGCTGTTGCTCGTAGGGATACGTATCGTTGGTGATTTTAATTCAGCACATTACAATGCTATGCAAGACGTAAACACATAGAAGGCTTTCTGGTTTCGGTTTGCCAAAATTCATTTTGGCGCTGCCAGTTATGGCATGTGTATGCCATTTTAATCCTTTAGAAATGCTATGAGGAGTGTAAGGGACGTTAACTTTTTTCTTTTAGGCTTGTTAAACTATATGTTTAATAAGAATCCCCCAGGTTTTCAACTTGATCCACTTGGGATCAAGTTGAAAACCTGGGGGATTCTGGATTTAAGCATAGATCTTAGCTAAGCATGTCTAATATGCTAAATTTAAACATGACCTACAGGTGCACTTGATGATCAACTATCGGACTAAATCAATCAATGATATAAAAAACATGATATCATATCACGGCCCCAGTATTGTAAGTCACTATTCTTAAATTAGTTTTAAAGAGCCTGCAACAATTCATAAAATTAACAATTACTTTATGAAATGGTCATAAATAAATGAAGCCGCAATTGCGGATAAAGTACCAACAATAAAACTAATTATAGCGGATTCAGCTCTAATTCTTCCGATAGAGATAGTATTATTATTCTTCGAGCCTGAAATCGAACCACCTCTATCTGCTAATTGCGAATTAGTGACCTTTTGTTCCATTATTTATTTTTTGATTTTATAATTTGTGAATTATCCCTCGCGACTTGAGAATTGATATACACATCACCATTTAAAGGAGTCATTAGCTCTTTCCGGGCTAAGTCTCTGTCTATTAATCGAATCGCGACATTCTCGAATATCACAGTGTTATCCTGGCACTCGAAGTTTTTAATATTTTGAATAGTATATACGATTAATTTATTTTGTCCTTTTGTTTCCTTACAAATTTTTAAAAACTTTGTTTCATCGCAATTAATCTTACTCAAATCGATATCGATTGTTTCGAAGGGAGTTGGCTTAAATGACATTAAATCTAGCCATGTTTTAATAATGTCGCCATTATTGATTACCTTTTTATAAGTGTCAATTATGTAGCCATTCTTATCCTTTGCTACTTTAAATGCATTGTTCCTTTGTGTGAAAACAAATAATATATCGGTAAAATATATACCTTCATCTTTTTCAATATTAGCTAGTAAGTCTGCTGATATAGTATAAACTGACATTTAGGCTAGGCATTTTGGTTCTTGATAAACTCGGTTGTGTCTTTCATAATTTCACCCCCGTAAAAATCTTCAGGCCAATCAAAAAATCCTTTGTCTTGAATTTCCAAAGTTTCTATTTTAGCACCCGCAGATTTTGTTTGTGGAGAAAAAAGGCATATCGAAACTTCACTAGGATGTATTTTACCTTCGGAAATTCTTCGGCGCAATCTTTTAAGTAAATATTCACTGTGTGTTTCTATGATTAGCTTTTTGTTTTTTGAATTATGCACTATATCAATAAATAAATCCGCAAGATCTGCCTGCATCTTCGGATGTAGATGGATTTCAGGCTGCTCAATAATTGTCATTGAGCTATCGCTCGATAGGAATCCTTGAATGATTACTGGAAGTATTTGTGAAATGCCAAATCCGACGTCTGTAATATCGAGATCAATATTGTTTTGTTTTACTACCAGATGATGTATTACTTCTTTAAACCCTTGAACATCCACTTCAACACCAAAATTCTTAAGCCAAACATTTACCTTCTTAGTAACCTGCTTATTGTCCTTCAATACTTCTGTAATTGCATCACCATCTAAGGTATCAAGAGTCAGATTAACTTTTGCCTTATCAAGCATATAGTATCTCTTTGGATGAGCTCTCAAAGGACTAACATAATTTATATTATTTTCACTAAAATTCTTCTGCAATTCCGTTTGAAACAGTGAGAAAATTTGCACTACAAAGTTCGCGATGGGAGCACCTTCTAATTTTTCCAGGGAATTCGCCTCAGTAAATGAGCTAAAAATTGTATTGCTGGATTGGAATGCCTCCCTCACTAACTCAACGTTATTGTGATTAAGATTAATTAAATCAGAGGAAAGGATAAATTCTTCATGCAGAGACAAACTTAGAATTAACAATTCTTGATGCTTGATTTCAAACTTTGAAACTTCCAGATTGTTTGAGCCGTTTAATATCAAGCTATATGATACGCTAAAACTATCATTTTTGATCTTTTTGCTCAGTTCATTAAGAAAATCATATAGCTGCAATAGCTCCCCTTTATTCTCCTTACTAACTATAGATATAGGAAAGGGGTTTCGTTGCCTCAGAAAGTATCTTATTTCGCGCCGGAAATTATCCTTTGTAGTCGATTTCGCTAATACAGCAATTACAGAATCTAAATATTTACTGAAATCTTCTCTTGTTTCAATAGGCTTTTCCTTTAAATCTGAAAAGCCTTTAAGCGGCATAAACATTGGCAACTCAAAAAAGAGACGTGTAAACGAATTTATAAAATCTGTTTTTAACGCATTTTTAATTGTAGTACTTTCAATTTGAAATGAAAAACTCAGAGGTGTACTTTGGTTCTTCTTTCTAAATAAATTCAGAGGATCTCCTAAATTTATATATCCTCCGTATAACTTCAATGCAGACTTATACGACTTAAGTCCTGCTCGTCCAGTCTGTTGAAGCATCAAAAATAATTGGATTATAGAGCTCTTTCCCACGCTGTTAGCGCCTAAAAGAATTGTTATAGGACGTAAATTTATTGCTGCTTCATCAAATGCCTTATAGTGCTTGACGTGTAGTTTTTTTAGCATTTTATTTACTTAAGGGGTTTGATCTTGCTTAAAAGATACTAGTATTGGGTATCGGCGGAACAGTTATTATTAGATCATTTGCATTTATCTATCCTTTGCATGACACACTTTTAATATTCTATTAAATTGTCTAAATGGAAAACCTAATTAATGTCCGCTATATTATGACCCGTAAACATCCAAATCGAAACTTAGAATATTAAAGCTAAATTATCTTCAATAGAAATTTGTTAATTTAGAGTTAATGATGGTTGAAATAATATCAAGGTATAGAAGCCCACTATATAGATAGTATTTTTATAACAACGCTCACATATAAGCAGATGATACTACGTATAAAAATATTCCAATATAAAAGATGCAGCTTTTGACTTGTCGCTAAAAAATTATATATAATTACCTATTGCCTTTGGAATAGGTTCTGCTCTTTTATTGGCCTATAAAATATCGTCATCAATTGGTTCGAACACATACCACCACTGAGCCCTAAAAACACAAAACCCTTTCATTGAGCGGATTTTGTATTTTAAGCTATTTGATACTATTCCATAAGTGTCTCATATTCAATTCAAACTTGGTTCGATCAAGCCTACATTCTCTTAAAAAAGCAACAGTTAAAATACAAGAATCGTTATATTTAGAGAAAGCTTTCAATTTCACTTTTGGTATTTTATTCCCGTTACATATCTATTTATGGCCTCAAATGATTTAATAGAATTTATGCGTTCTGCTACCCGCGAGATGCAGGAAGAATATGAAAGAATACGGAAACGAGCAAAAGAAGATCCCGGAACGGCAGGAGATCAGGGGGAGGAAAACTGGGCAACATTACTTCGTAATTGGCTGCCTCCAACATTTCAGATTGTCACAAAAGGCAGAATACTAGGCGTCAACGGTATTGCTAGTCCCCAAGTTGATGTCATAGTGTTAAGACCAGAATACCCTCAGAAATTGCTGGATAAAAAGTTGTACTTAGCGGATGGCGTACTTGCAGCGTTCGAGTGCAAAATTACCTTGATAGCAGATCACATTGCAACTTTTGTGGAGAATTCCGTAACACTTCGACAATGTTCTTCACCACGATTTGGGACTTTATACCGAGAATTACATTCACCTTTTATTTATGGCTTACTAGCACATTCTCACAGTTGGAGAGGTGAAAAATCTACCCCCTTAGCCAATATAGATAAGAATTTGCTCTACCAGGACTTCAAATCAGTTACTCATCCTCGTGAAATGCCAGATCTTTTATGCGTTGCTGATCTTGCCAGCTGGAACTCATTTAAATTAGCCTTTAGCGATTCAATAATCTCGCAACTTAATATAAGTTTAGGTGGAATGCTAGACACTGCCTCTCTCGTCAAGACTGGTTATCTGCCTTATTCCGGATCCACGATTAATACCCATGAGTATTTTACGCCTATTGGGGCTATGCTAACCCACTTGATGAAGAAAATTGCTTGGGAATATCCAGGACTGCGTTCATTGGCTAGTTATTTTCAGGAACTAAACCTTCCAGGAAATTCAGATGGTTCAAACATTCAAAGAAATTGGATTCTTGACGACATTGTATCCGATCGGGTTAAAGAACGTGTTAAAGCTGGCATGTTTCAACATCCCCAAGAATGGGGGGAATGGTGTAATATGTATTAAATATAGAAATCGAATGTGGCTTTGGAATAATTTATACCATTTGATTCGAGGAACCTACTCTACGGGCACGATGACACCTCGAAGACCTCTATCTGGTACCGGCGTCCAGAAACAGAAACAATACCTTAATTTTTTGTAAAATCATCTAGTTCATCGCTGGTTAAAATTGGAGAACAGTACCTTCTATTCTTGTTCCTAAACATGGACATACTCTTGCGAATAAATTAACCTATTTTCTAAATAACATCATCATAATCAATATCATTTGGTTCGTAAACGCTCCGCTACTGGGCACTAAAGCGGAAAGGTCGGAGATGGTATCTGATACCATTAAATTCACCTCAAAAGCGGAATAGGAGCCTACAACGGATATTAATACTAATACGCCTGTGTATTTATTAAAGTATAAAAACACAAATGGAACCTACGAATCCCTGGCTGTTCTACGTGTAGACAGCGGACGTTTGGTGATGAGTAGCAATGGTGTGGATGGTGCGGAATATTACTTCCAAAGGAAGTAGAAGGTTCTAAATTATTAATCCGTTCCTCCTAAAAAAAACATTTACTGATATTAGTCAACAAAGTTATATTAAAAATGATATTTTGAAGGAAGTGTTGAAGCTATATGATAACAGCAAACTGAAGCTGATCAGTTTCCCGCGCGGTAGAAGACGGAGTTACAACAGGTATGCTCAGTATCATAAGGACGTTAAAGCTGACAACCAGAATATCTGACCCGCTCTGTGGCTACTTCATCCAAAAGCAGGAACAATTTTCCACTGTGCGTTAGATTTCTTGGTGCACAAAAAAGTGACTCGACCGAAACCTTTAACAGTTAGAACCATTTAAGATAAGACCACGATAGATTATCTACAAATAAAAACCTTCAGACACTACTGATGGCTTTTAATTTCCTGCGGGCAACGAGGGACAGCTTTTGAGCCTTTTTGCCAGATATTATATTTCTCATGGCCCCATGCTCTTCGAGCACAAAACCAACGAAGAATATGAACAGGAAGCATTAGGCGATTGCGTGGTTTTGATAAGGTCAAAATACTCGAAAAGTCCTTTGGAAGCATAAATTCTATTAGCTGTCGGTAGGTCTGATCCAAAACTGATGTTTCTTAATGAGTTGCAAAACAACAACTTTTTAACCTTCCCCACAAGTTTTCAACTTGATCCGTTTTCAACTTGATCCATGATTGCGATGGCTCTATTATTTAAGCAGGCCCAGAGCGGCCCAGAAGAGTATAAAACAAGAAAGGCCGAAGTTTCCTTCGACCTTTACCGCCAGTTAGTGCCCAGAACTGGATTCGAACCAGCACACCCTTGCGAGCGCTGCGACCTGAACACAGTGCGTCTACCAATTTCGCCATCTGGGCATCTGTTTTCCGTGTCAGGGAGTGCAAATGTAGAAACTTTTTTAAAACCAACAAATTTTTTTTCAAATTTCATTTGTCAGCAGTCCCATTGGGAAAGTTTTAAACACATCTGCCGCTGATACCTGACCTTTATTATCTAACATTTCGCCCGTAAAAATGTTCCGCCATGGGCCCGGAGCGCCTGTTGGTAGCAGCACAGAGGCCGTCGTATCCGGCTCACCGGGAAGCGGAACGATCACGATCACCCATTGTTGCCGGTATGCCCTGGCATATGCTACCAGCTTCGCAGAACTACATTGCAGCGGAATGTAATCTCCCTCCAGGAACAGGTCGGCATGAGCACGGCGGAAGTTCAGCGCCTTCCATGTCAGGAATAATTTCTCCAATCCTTGCTGCCGGTGCTCTGAAAGATAGCTGAAGAACCCGGGTGTCTTTTCCTTTGCAATGATCGTTTCAAGACATTGTTTACGGAGGGTGTAATCCACAGGGCGGCGATTATCGGGATCCACATAACTGTAATCCCACAGTTCACATCCCTGGTAAATATCCGGAATGCCTGGGGCAGTTATTTTGATCAGCACCTGGGCGAGAGAGCTGATATGTGCATAATGATTGACCCTGTCAAGAAGGCTGCGGACGTTCTCCAGAAAACCGGTTTCAGCTGTTAATACCCGCTGTATGAAACTGACGCTGTTGTTTTCGTATGTTTCGTCTGGAAGGGCCCATGATGAATTTACTTTTGCTTCCCGGATGGATTTGATAAAGTATTGCTGCAACCGCTCAATGTAGGCCGGTGTCACAATACCATCTGCCGGAAATCCTGCAATAATTGACTGATAGATGAAGTATTCATCGGCAGGGGTGAGTGTACTGACATAAGAACTATTTAATTCCCTCCATTGCGCAACCTGTTGCCGCCAGACATCTGGCATGAGCGATAGCATATTCAGGCGTATCCTGCCATCTTCTCCGCGTTTGGTATCATGTGTGGAAGTTGTATTCAGAGAAGAGGCAGTATGCTGTTGTCTGGCTATCATCCGTTGATGAAAAGTATTGACGGAAAAATCTGCTATCGACGGACTATCACCTACTTCATTATGTGAAAGCAGGGCGTTATACACATAGAAAGTAGTATCTTCTACTCCTTTGGCCGTCACCGGACCGGTAAATTGCATTAACCTTTGCAGGAAAAGTAATCTGTTGCGCGCTTTATCTGCTTCAGGAATATCCTCCCACAGAGATTCCAGCAACGCTATCTCTGGTTCTGCGACGCGGTTCATAGCGCGCATTTTGACAAAGGTGTCCCGGATGATCTCCTGCGCATAGTCATCCAATGGCCATTGGGAAGGGTAGAGGCGGTATACCGGCAGGCAGGCAATAAAAAGGGCCAGTGCTTCTTTCAGGTGCTCGCGGTTAGTGCGCGCATCTGCCAGTTTCAGGCTGTAACAGTAGCGGACGAGGTTCTCCCATTCACCGCCCATATATCGCTCCAGGATCAGCCTCTTTTTTTCATATACTACCTCCTTGTAATTAACCGTATCAGGAAGCAGCTCATAGTAGAATGCGTGTAATTGCTGTTCGCCGGCGGGATTGGTCAGCAGGTGATTTGTATGAGACAGGAATTCATATCCGCTCGTACCCTGTAATGCCCAGTCAGAGGGCAGGGTTTCCTGATGCTCCAGGATCTTTTCAGCAATGATATAACAGCTACTTCCGAACATGAGCCGTAAGCGCTCAATATAAGCGGCAGGATCGCGTAAGCCGTCTATATGATCTATGCGGAGGCCCTGTATCAGTTCCTCCCTGTACAAACTATGCAGGAAGGTATGATATTCATCAAATACTGCGGGCGATTCCATATTGAGCGTGATCAGCTCATTGACGGTAAAGAAACGGCGATAGTTGATCTGCCTGTCAGCTTGCTGCCAGCTACATAAATGGTAATATTGCTGTTGCATCAATGTTTTCAGCAGCTCTTTGTCATTATTAATGCGGGAGGCAACGCCCTCCAGTAAGGCCCGGTTAGCCGGTGTATGTAACTGATGCTTTGCCTGTTGCCACTCCTTCAACGCTGCACCCGACGTGGCTTGCTGGTAGAGTGTATCGAGTAAGGTCTGCACAGGTACGGCGTCACTGTCAGTTAATACAGACTGAAGCACATCATAAGCCGAGATGGATAAAGGGAATATCTGTTCAAAATAGCTGACGGCATATCCTTTATCTGTCAATGCCAGTTTTATTTCACCATCAGCAATACAAGTGTCCAGATCTTTCCCAAGGAACGGAGCCATCACTTTACCCGACAAGTCCGGTGCAGGATGTTGCCAGTCTATATCGAAGTATTCATAATACGGCGATAAAGGACCTCTTTCCATCACGTCGTACAGGCGGGCGTTGGATGGATGAAATGCCATATGATTAGGTACGATATCCTGCAGCCAGTTCATATTGTGCTGCTGCAATGTTTTCCTTATCTCCCGCAACTGGTCAATAGTACCGATGGCAGGATTGATCTGATGAGGGTCAGTTACATCATAGCCATGCATACTTCCCGGCGTTGCCGTAAATACAGGCGAGGCATACACAGTAGAAATGCCAAGCAAATGAAGATAATCCAGGATCTCTTTTAAGGCTTTAAAAGTAAAACCTGCATGTAACTGTACGCGGTAAGTTGCAGAGGGTGGATTATATGATTTCATATACAATAGCTGAGTATGGTTGTAGTGAAATAGCTGCCGGTGATGTGGTCTGATCTGATGCGTCACTCCCTGGGCCATGCCAGACAGCAGCCGCAGAATCGAACTTTTTCTCCAGTGATCCTTCTCCGTGGTACGTGTATTGAACTGAACGTTCACTAAAATTGAAAAGCAGCAACAGCTTGTCATCATTTCCCGAACGCTCCACTACCAATAAATGCGTCGACGGTGTATGCACTTTAACACTGTCACGGGAAGTATGTTGCATGGCCCGCCTTGTTTTCCTGAAAGCGATCAGAAAACGGTATAGCGCTGTTAATGCAGTAGCCGTCTCAGACGACGTTTCCCAGCTGAGTACAGAGTTGTTAAATGTTTCGTCTGATTGCGGATCAGGTACTTCGCCTTCCCACGCAAAAGATGCAAACTCTTCTCTGCGCCCCTTTGTAACTGCTGCTATCAGGTCTTTATCGCTATGACTGGTGAAGAACAGGAAAGGCCGTGTTTCTCCGTATTCCTCTCCCATAAACAGCATGGGTATATGTGGCGATAGCAACAAAACAGCTGCGGCCAGCTTTTGCGCCTCAAAAGGTAGCAGACTGTTAAGACGATCGCCCAACATGCGGTTACCAATCTGATCATGGTTCTGCGCAAACACAACAAACTGGTGATAATCCTTTCCTGCAGGATAGACCCCGAAATTCCTTTTGCGTACTGTCGAATATTGACCGGTATACACATACGAATCACGGAATGATTTTGCCAATGGCGCCAGGCCCCCGAAGTCTGCATAATAACCATTCAGATCACCCGTCAACATGCTGCGTAATGCGTGATGAAACTCGTCTATCCACTGTGCATGCATACCATAGCCACCCTGGTCGCGGGGTGTGATGTACCGCGGACTATTCAAATCTAATTCAGCAATTAACAGTTTCTTTTTTTTCAGGGCAGCTTGCAGTTCATCTACTTTTTCAGATAACTCCGCCGTAAAATGTTTCGCACTGCAATCCCAGATAGCGTGTACGGCGTCCATTCTTAATCCGTCTATATGAAACTCATCCAGCCACATTAATGCATTTTGTATATAGTATGCTCTTACAGCATCGCACCACGAGTCGTCGAAATTGATCGCGGGCCCCCAGGGCGTTTTATATTTCCCGGTAAACCAGGGACCATATTGCGCGAAGTAGTTGCCTTCCGGTCCAAGGTGATTGTAAACTACATCCAGTATAACAGCTATGCCATGCTGATGAGCTGCATTGACAAGCTGTTTTAACCCGTTTATGCCACCATAGGAATGCTGTACTGCGAAAGGGTACACACCATCATATCCCCAGTTACGGCTGCCGGGAAATTGTGCTACCGGCATGATCTCGATTGCTGTAACACCCAGAGAACGCAGATATTCCAGGCGGTCAATGATACCCTGAAAATCGTGGGTAAGTGAGAAGGTACCCGTATGGAGTTCATAAATGACCAGTTCATGCAGATCCAGTCCTGTCCATGAATGATCTGTCCATGCGAAGTGCGTATCTACTACTTCAGATGGACCATGTACTCCCTCCGGCTGCGAACGCGAAGCCGGATCCGGCAGGGGAGGCCCATCGTCAGGAACATATTTATAACGTGTACCTGCCTGTACATTATCTACCTCCACATGCCAGTAGCCATGGTCATCACGTACCATGGGATATGATGCCTGCTGAGGTTGTACAACAGACAATACCATTTGCTTCCGAAAGGGCGCCCAAACACTGAATTTACAAATGCCGCCGGGTAACAAAGCAGCCCCGGCTGAAGTATAGTTACTTGTCAATGTATCTTTTTTGCAGGTAAAGCGAAAATAATATGCCAGTATAAACATGGCCCGACTGCTCACATATACCTGGTTGATATGTGGAAATGATGCGGCGCTATTTCTACAGTCTGGTGGGAAAAACAGATTTCTTTCGATATGCAGATGGCTGATTTGACCTGTGCAGGGTTTTTGCAGAATGATAAACGCACTAACCCGAAATGTAGGTCTATGTCGAATAAAGTAGTCAAGGATAAAAACTGGTGGAAGGAATCCATTATTTACCAGATCTATCCATGGAGTTTTAAAGATAGCAATGGTGATGGTATTGGGGATCTGCAGGGCATCATATCTAAACTGGACTATATAAAAAATCTGGGTATTGATATGGTCTGGTTAAATCCCATTTATAAATCTCCCAACGATGACAATGGATATGATATCAGTGATTATTACGATATCATGGAAGAAATGGGAACAATGGAGGATTTTGATATACTGATAAAAGGATTGCACGACCGGAAGATCCGCCTCATGATGGATATTATCGTAAACCATACGAGTGATGAACATCCATGGTTTGCAGCCGCCCGGCAGTCGCGGGATAATCCTTATTACAATTACTATCACTGGTGGCCGGGAGAGAAAGGAAAGCCTCCGCGCCGGTACAGCCATTTCGACCCTGAAGGTAATGCCTGGACATACAACAAGGCTACCGATTCCTACTACCTTCATTACTTCTCTGAGAAAATGCCTGATCTCAACTGGGAAAACCCGGATGTGCGTAAGGCCATATACGATATTATGCGCTTCTGGTTTAACAAGGGAATAGATGGTTTCAGAATGGACGCCATCTGTTACATCTCTAAAGATACCACCTGGCCGGAAGTAGAGAAGATTGTAAAGGAAAAATACCGTGGGGACTGGTCCGGATATTATGCGCATGGCCCGCACCTGCATGAATATCTGCAGGAAATGCATCGTGAAACACTGGACAGACCCGATGTGGTTACATTGGCGGAAGCCTCCGGCATTACGAAAGATGAAGCACTGCTCTTTGTTAATGAAGATCGCAAAGAGCTGCATATGTTATATCATTTTGAAGGTGTACAGCTGGGCTTTGCAAAGGAAGGATATAAGCGTTTGGAACCCGGAGGATTGAACCTTCCCAAAATGAAACAACTATATACTGAATGGAACGATGTATTCGCACAGGACGGATGGGGTACCATCTATCTTGGTACGCACGATCAGCCGCGTATGGTAACCCGCTGGGGAAATGATGAGGAGCAGTACCGGGAGATTTCTGCAAAACTGTTGATCACTTTCCTGCTCACCATGAGAGCTACTCCTATTTTTTACTATGGAGATGAACTCGGGATGACCAACATCCGCTTCGAGAAAATAGAAGACTACAAGGATATTGAGACGATCAATATGTACAAGTATGTGAAAAGCCAGGGCGGAGACACAGAGCGCTTTTTAAAAGATGCACAGATAACGGGCAGGGACAATGGCAGAACACCCTTCCAGTGGGATGAGTCTCCCAATGCCGGTTTTACTACCGGAAAGCCCTGGCTGAAGATCAACGACAACTATAAATTCATCAACGCCGCCGTGCAGGACAAGGATGAACGATCCATCCTTCAGTATTTCCGTCAGCTGGTACTGC
Organism: Chitinophaga filiformis; assembly: GCF_021646545.1. Lineage (GTDB taxonomy): Bacteria > Bacteroidota > Bacteroidia > Chitinophagales > Chitinophagaceae > Chitinophaga > Chitinophaga filiformis_A. Next base: position 621,802 of record NZ_JAKIRP010000002.1, read on the forward strand.
TGAGAAAACATAAACCCGTGCTTATATATGGTGCATATGAACTATTGGATCCAGATCATCCGCAGGTATATACTTATACGCGCACCCTGGATGAAGAAAAGCTGCTGATCGTACTCAACTTTTCAAAAGAAGAGGTGTTGTATAAATTACCATTCGTGCTGGACATCGGTACCGAACCTTTGGTAAATAACATGCTCTCATTCAGGCTTGAGAACAATGAGGTGACGCTATCACCCTACCAGGCGTTGATCTTCGGTCCGCTGCCAACAGAGCTGCCACCGCTGCAGGACGAGGCACAGGCTTTTACTGAGGAACTGCCCGCCGGGAAAATAAAACAAGAAAACTCAAGCCTCGAGTCCAATGAACTTACCACCTGAAAATTGATTAAGTAAATATACTCCTGGCTTTCCCTTCCTGACAATGGGAAGGGAAAGTGGGAGGCCAATCATCCATTATGAACCAGACTGTTGTTTATCCTGGAAGCCCTTATCCATTAGGTGCTACCTGGGACGGTAAAGGAGTAAATTTTTCCCTGTATGCAGATAACGCTACAGGAGTGGAACTGTGTTTGTTTAATACCACTGCCGATGAGGCGGAAGCTGTAAAAGTAAAGATCAAGGAGCGGTCCTATCAGGTATGGCATTGCTATCTTCCTGGTGTAAAACCCGGACAGCTATACGGATACCGCGTACATGGTCCATATGAGCCGCAGAATGGACATCGGTTCAATCCAAAGAAGTTACTGATAGACCCATATGCCAAGGCCATCGCCGGTACGATCAACTGGAGTGACGCACTATTTGGTTATAAGATGAATGACCCGGAAGAAGACCTGAGTTTCAGTGATGTGGACAGTGTTCCGTTTATACCTAAAAGTGTTGTGATAGATGACTCTTTTGACTGGGAAGGTGATAAGCCTCCCAGGATCCCTTATAACGAGTCCATCATCTACGAGGCACATGTCAAAGGCTTTACCAAACAGCATCCGGATATACCGGAAGACATCAGAGGTACCTATGCCGGCATGGCTCATCCTGTTACCATTAATTACCTGAAGGAACTAGGTATTACAGCCATTGAGCTGATGCCTGTACACCATTTTGTGGCAGACAGACACCTGGTGGATAAAGGGCTGACCAATTACTGGGGATACAATACTATCGGTTTCTTTGCCCCTGATGCCAGGTATGCTGCCAGCGGCGTACTCGGACAACAGGTAACTGAATTCAAACAGCTGGTGAAAGTATTACACCAGGCGGGTATAGAAGTGATCCTGGATGTGGTGTATAATCATACCGGAGAGGGGAATCACCTTGGGCCAACTTTGTCTTTCAGGGGTATTGACAATGCCTCTTACTACAGACTTACGGAAGATAAACGCTTCTACATGGATTATACAGGTACCGGCAACACGCTGAATGCCTACCTGCCCAATGTGTTAAGACTAATGATGGATAGCCTGCGTTACTGGATCCTGGATATGCATGTAGACGGCTTCCGCTTTGATCTGGCGTCCACACTTGCCCGCGAACTGCATGAGGTGAACCGCCTGAGTGCTTTCTTTGATATCATCTACCAGGACCCCGTTATCTCACAGGTGAAACTGATAGCTGAACCCTGGGACATTGGTGAAGGTGGTTACCAGGTAGGTAAATTTCCGCCGGGATGGGCAGAGTGGAATGGCAAATACCGGGATTGTATCCGTGATTACTGGAGAGGGGCCGATAGTATGCTGGGTGAGTTTGCAGAACGGTTTACCGGCAGCTCTGACCTTTATAAGAATGACTATCGCAGCCCGACTGCCAGCATCAATTTTGTAACCGCTCATGATGGATTCACGCTGCACGACCTGGTTGCTTACAATGACAAACATAATGAAGCCAACCTGGATAATAATACTGATGGGGAAGACCATAACCGTTCCTGGAACTGTGGAGTGGAAGGTCCTACGGATGATGAAACAGTACTGGCGCTGAGGCGCAGGCAGCAACGTAATTTCTTTGCTACCCTGTTATTATCGCAGGGCGTTCCGATGATCCTGGCTGGCGATGAACTGGGCCGTACCCAGCAGGGGAACAACAATGGTTATTGCCAGGATAATGAGATCTCCTGGCTTAACTGGAAAGAGATCGATAATGATCTGCTGCAGTTTACCCGTCAGCTGATAGCCCTGCGGAAAGCACATCCTGCCTTCTGTCGCAGGCGCTGGTTCCAGGGGCAACCTATTAAAGGAATAGGCCTGGAAGATATTGCCTGGTTCCTGCCGGATGGCTCTGAAATGTCTGACGAACACTGGAGCCATGATTTCGCAAAGTCGATGGCTGTATTCTTTAACGGAAAAGGCCTGCATGCTTCCGGTCCGAAAGGAGAGCAGATCGTCGATGATAGCTTCTATATTATCTTCAATGCCCATTATGAGCCGCTCGACTTCAGGCTACCACACGAGAAATATGGTCATAACTGGAAGAAGATGCTGGATACAAAGGATCTGCAGATAACAGCCGGAGAGGAAGTATATTCCGGTGAAGGAGTGATAACGGTGGATGCACGTTCAGTAATCGTTCTGCAGCATAAATTGATGCACTGACAGGTTAATTAATTGATGAAGTACATGAATGCTGTGCTACTCCCTGGTAAGTACACCATCTTCTCGTGATGAAGGCCTATCTTCTTCAGCAGGGTGATCGCATGTTCATTTTTTTCTGTTGTAATAGCTGCTACACGGGGCAGATGCAGGCTTGTTAAGGCGTAATCCTTTACGGCGCTGGCTGCCTCGTAAGCATAGCCCTTTCCGGTATATTCGGGAAGAAAGGCGAACCCTATGTCTACTTCTTCCAGCCCGTTCCTTTTGATCAGCCCTGTCATACCTATAGGTGTACGCTCATCTTTCAGTGCCACAAGATATAGTCCGAATCCATAACGGTCATAACTGGCCAGCGGTCCGTTCACCAGATAGCTGCGGGCGTCGTCTATTCCTTTAATGTTCCTGTCTCCGATATAAGTGAGCCAGATTTCAGTATTTAACAGCCGGAAAATAAAGGGTGCATCGTCAATGGTAAACTGGCGGACAATTAATCTGGATGTTTCACAGACAAGCATAATGCGATTTCTATAATTGTTAAAATTCAAAGGTATTAAGTAAGTTAGCAAAAAAAAGCAAGATGGTTAAGTATACTGCTACCATGTTGAAATTTGACAAGCAGGGCGAGAAGACAGGTTGGACGTATATCGTTATTCCCGAAGACATTGCTCAGGAGCTGAAGCCGGGAAACAAGAAGTCTTTCCGCGTAAAAGGAAAGCTGGATAAACATACAATTGAGGCGGTGGCGCTGATGCCAATGGGCGATGGATCATTTATTATGCCGGTAAATGCGGAGATGCGCAAAGCTATCGCCAAAAGGGCAGGAGCCCAGCTCGCAGTACAGATCGAAGAGGATGATAATCCGGAGCCTGTTTCGTCGCCGGAACTGATGGAATGCCTGGCGGATGAGCCGGAGGCCCTGGCATTCTTTAATAGTCTTGCAAAAGGGCATAGGAACTATTTCATGAAATGGATTGAAAGCGCCAAAACCGAACCTACCAAAGCCAAACGTATTGCCCAGGCAGTAACTGCCCTGGCGCGGAAACAGGATTACCCTGCTATGATGAGAGCGAACAAGGGAAAGTAGTTGTACATTTGCGGCTAAATAAGAGATTACATGTATAAAGTCGGTGAATACAACCTGTTACGGGTTAAGAAAGAGAGTGAGTTTGGTTTGTTCCTGGATGGGGGAGAACAGGAGATCCTGATGCCTAAACGATTCGTACCACAGGGCGCTAAAAAAGGAGATGAACTGAGAGTATTCATTTACCATGATTCAGAGAACAGGCTGACGGCTACCAACCAGGAACCATACGGTGTTGTAGGCGATATTGTCAACCTGAAAGCAACCGGTGCGACGGAACAGGGCGCCTTCCTCGACTGGGGACTGATGAAAGACCTGTTTGTACCTGCATCCAAACAGATCAGCAAAATGCATCCCGGACAGGATTACCTCGTAAAGATCTACCTGGACGAACTGACCGGCAGGGTGGCGGCAACCGAGAAAATAGACCCTTATCTGAGCAATGAAAACCTGACGGTAAAAGAGCTGGACGTTGTGGATATGATCGTATACCGCCGCTCAGAGATCGGTTTTGTTGTAATCATTAATAACCAGCATACAGGTATCCTGCATTACAGCGAGGTATTCGGGCCCGTGGATATAGGAGATAAACTGAAAGGCTTCATCAAATCCATCAAAGGCGATAAAATAGACGTGGTAACCGGCAAGCCAGGTTATGACAGGGTAGAAAGTGAAGCAGATAAGATACTACGCCTGCTGAAGGAAAATAATGGCTACCTGCCTTACCATGACAAGTCAGATCCCGAAGAGATCTATGAGTTCTTCAGCATGAGTAAGAAAACTTTCAAGATGACTACCGGCGCCCTGTATAAACAACGCAAGATCATCTTTACCCAGACAGGTATTAAGTTAATTGACGAAGACTAATTGTTGAGATTATCTCATTGCAATAAAACAACTCCTCCATGCCTGCGCGGGATCAGCGCACCGGAGGAGTTGCTCATTTATAGCAAAACAACTTTGATCTCACTGACCATTTAAAACAGCTGCTCTGTCCCCCATTACCATCACCGCGGGGCAATTGTTCATTCATAACCCCCCGCGCTTTATCTTCATTGACCTTCCTGCAACACGATATTGCCTGCCCCTCATAAACGTCGTTATAACACCTATATTTTCATGAAAATTATTTCATTGATCATCAGTTGATTATTGTTGTTCGCCAAAAAAAGTAATCGTTTGCGTGGTACCCAATCCTTTCTTGTGCGACGTCTATGTCAGCCTGGCTTTACCTAGCCGGTAGCCAAGCCATTTTCTATATGAAAACCTTAAATACCCTCTATGAAGATCCATTACACAAACCGGTTGTGCGTCATTCCACGAAGCATGCGTCAACTAAGATTATTCTGTTCACTGCTTTTGCTCGCCCTGTGTCTTGGGGCCGGGCAGGCCTATTCCCAGCTGACCCGCTTACGGGCCGATGGGAAACGTATTGTCAATGCCAATAACCAGGAAGTGATCTTTAAAGGGATCAACGTCGGTGGTTGGTTATTGCAGGAAGGATACATGATGAGACCCGGTGGTGGCGGCACCCAATGGTCTGTTAAAAAAGGGCTCTACGACCAGGGGCAGAGCGATGCCGCTGTCGAAGCCTTCTACCAGAGCTGGCGTGATAACTTTATCACCAAAGCGGATGTTGATTACATCGCTTCCCTGGGTTTCAACAGTATCCGTCTGCCATTGCACTACGATCTGTTCCTGACACCTGCACAGCGTGCAGTCAGAAATGGTGTAGCGCGTAACTTTTCAACCTACAACAGTTATGTTAATTCGCTGACCACCTGGTACAACAGCAACCAGCTGTTTAATGATGCAAACCTGGAAGGTTTCCGTCTGACAGACAGTTTACTGAAATGGGCCGCTGCGCACAAGATGTACGTTGTATTGGACCTGCATGCCGCTCCTGGTGCTGCCGGTACTGATGCTAACATTGCTGATGCATTTGTGGGCAATGACCTGTGGAACAAACCTATTTATCAGGATATCACCGTACGCTTATGGCAGCGTATTTCTGCACGTTATATCAACGATGACAGGATCGCTTTCTATGACCTGATCAATGAGCCTAACCACGTACCTACAAATCAGCAGATCCATGCGCTCTTTGAAAGACTGATCAACGCTATCCGTGCACAGGGGGATACACACCTGCTCATGATTGAAGGTAACGGCTGGGGTAACCAGTATAATTACCTGGAGCCATTTACATTCACCAACAGGAGTAACCTGGTGTACAATGCTCACCGTTACGGTACTTCTACTTCTCCTACCACCACTGGTGGCGATCCTAACCAGATCAATGAACTGGGTAACATCAATAATTTCCGTAACACGCACAACGTACCTGTAGTAGTAGGTGAAACCGGTGAGAACAGCGCTGACTGGATGCGTGCTAATATCGCGGCCATGAATACTGCCGGAGTGGGTTGGTTCAACTGGACCTACAAACGTTTTGACTCCGGTGAGAATGCGGCACTGCTGCGTATTCCTCCTCCTTACCTGGTGGACGGCGCTGCTAATATGGGCGCTGTGTTGAACAATATCAAATTTGCCAACAACGTAAAGAACTTAAACTCCATCGCAGCGGTTGCTCCGGGCAAAAGCTCTCCTAATGCACCTATCGGCAAAACTGTATGGCTGCAGGGCTTCAATGGCAAATACGTTACCTCCAAAAATGGCGTAGGCGCTATGTGGTGCGATGCTGATGCTGCTCAGGCATGGGAACTGTTTCAGGTAGTAGACGCCGGTGACGGTAAGGTGGCGCTTAAAGGCAATACCGGTAACTACGTTTCTTCTGAGAACGGAGAGCAGGCCATTACCTGTAACAGACCTACTATCCAGGGATGGGAGAAATTCGACTGGATGGAAACCGCAGATGGTAAAGTAGCGCTCAGAGGTAGCAATGGTTTGTACATTTCTTCTGAAAACGGCCAGCAGGCAATGACCTGTACAAGACCAACCGTACAGGGATGGGAAGCATTTGCTTTCGGCGTTGTAGGCAATAATCCTCCCGTTGAGGATCCTGACACAAGTGTAAACAATCCTGCACCAAATAAATTCAAGGTAGTTGGTTACTGGCCAGGATGGGCCGGCAGCCCAAGCACTACAGTAGTGCCTTACAATAAACTGACCCATATCAACTATGCATTCATCCTGCCTAACAATAACGGTACTTTACAGGCGCTGGATAATCCAACCGCCCTGCGGGCACTGGTCTCTCAGTCACATGCTGCGGGTGTGAAAGTATCTATCTCCATCGGCGGATGGAATGACGGTAATGATCAGGGTTTTGAAAACCTGGCTGCTAACGCAGGTTCCCGTACTACTTTCGTAAATGCAGTAGTTGCTTTCGTAAACCAGTATAACCTGGACGGCGCAGATATTGATTGGGAATACCCTGACAATGGTACTTCTGCGAATAACTACGTACTGCTGATGACAGAACTGTCCAACCAGCTGCATAGCCGTGGCAAATCACTGACGGCTGCTGTAGTTGGTGCAAATGGTGCCAGCATCCTCAGTAGTGTATTCCCGCTGGTAGATTATCTGACATTGATGGCATATGATGAGAACGACTATCAACATTCTACATACAGCTATGCACAGCGTTCACTCGCTTACTGGACAGGCCGCGGCTTACCTAAGGAAAAAGCTATCCTGGGTGTGCCTTTCTATGGCAGACCAAGCTGGGAGTCTTATGCTCAGTTGTTGCTAAGAGGCGCCAGCCCTAATGCCGACACTTACCAGGGTGTAGGTTACAACGGTATTCCTACCATCAAGGCTAAAACTAACCTGGCATTTGATCAGGGCGGCGGTATCATGATCTGGGAACTTTCTCAGGATGTAACCGGTGCTAATTCCCTCCTGAATGCCATCAACGAAGTAGTACTCCAGAGAGGCGATACAACTACACCTGGTCCGGATCCCAATCCTAACCCGGGTACTGCTCCTATCGGAAAAACTATCTGGCTGCAGGGCAATAATGGTGGCTATGTTAGCTCTAAAGGCGGTGTTGGCGCTATGTGGGCCAATGCCACGATTGTACAGGGCTGGAACCAGTTCCTGGTAACCGATGCAGGTAATGGTAAAATTGCATTGAGCAATGCTGGGCTGTTCGTTTCTTCTGAAAATGGTGAAAAGAGCATTACCTGCAACAGGCCAACTGTCCAGGGATGGGAAGTGTTTGACTGGATCGACAACGGTGATGGTACTGTGTCCCTGCGTGGCAGCAATGGTATGTATGTTTCTTCTGAGAACGGTGTAGCTGAAATGACCTGCACCAGACCTACTATCGATGGCTGGGAGAAGTTCAACTACGGCATCGTTGGTGCAGCGGCCGCTAAAACGATAGCAGCTGTACAACCAGTCGCTAAAACGGATCTGAGTGTTGAAGCTAACGGCAGCCTCCTGGTATATCCTAACCCGGTTGCGAAAGGCAGCACGCTGGTTGTGAACGTAAGAAAATACAATGCATCTGCGCCGGTAAATGTAGCTGTTGTTGATGTGAACAAGAAAGTGGTGGCTTATAAGAAAGCTAATGCCGCTGTTGTGAACATCCCGACAGGTAATATGGCCAGCGGATTTTATATACTGACAGTAACCAATGGTAAAAATACTTATACCAGCAAAGTACTGATCCAGTAAGTTATTTATAAAGAAGGGCTACCAGCGCGGTAGTCCTTCTCTTTGTTAGTTATTTCTTTTCCCTCATCATAACCATTAACAGAATGCGAAAATTCTACATGCTGGCACTGATGGCCGGTAGCCTGGAAGCTGGAGTGTGCGATGCTACTGCTCCGATGAAAATTTCTCTGGTGGGTGCCAACAGGACCGCAGTAGTTTATAAGAAAGCAAATGCATCCAGCGTTTCTATTAGCACCGGTAATATAGCTGATAGTAACAAACGGTAAGAAGAATTACACAAGGAAAATAGTTATACAATAAGTCCTTTTTATTCATATAACGCTGCCGGATAAATGGTCCGGCAGTTTTTCTCACATTCAACCCGTTTTTTATGCAAAAGTTCTACGCATTGGTACTCCTGGCCAGCCTGGCATTTCCCGTTATCCAGGTAAAGGCACAAACTCCTCCTGCTACCTGGCAGGAACACTGGTTTGAACACAACCAGATTGTTTCACGTGTTTTTTACGACAATGACCTGGCCCTCTATTTCGACGGTGACGTAAGTAGCTCCGTCACCTGGCCCCGTCAGTTTCTTGGTGATGTATGGCGTTACACCAAGAAGACCTATGGTTCCTTTGGAACCGACCCGCACATGTTTGCTATTCTGCATACGGGCAAATACAGCGGAGGACATCCATCCACTTATTTCGACGCCAGCCATGACTACAGGAATGTGATCGATGCCGGCGCCGGTCCGTGGACAAGCGCTACGCAGGGCGATTACAACCTGCTTACGCATGAAGTGGCCCACCTGGTCGAACTGGGAGGGAAGAACATGCATGGTTCTCCTGCCTTCGGCATATGGGGCGACAGTAAATGGGCGGAGATCTTCATTTATGATGTTTACAAGGCTTTAGGTCTGGAAAGCAGGGCCACCTCAGCCTATAACGATTTTACCGCTACCCGCGACAACTTTCCAAGGGCTAACACTGCCTGGTTCAGGGACTGGTTCTATCCCATCTATAACCAGTACGGTGGTGCGCAGGTGTTGAACCGCTATTTTACACAGTTATCCCTGTATTTTTCAAGGTCCGGTACTAACTACAACAGTATGAACATGGGTGAGTTTGTACATTTCTGGAGCGCTGCTGCAGGTGTGAATCTGAAACCGCTGGCTACAACAGCTTTCGGCTGGACAAGCCAATATGAATCACAGTTTGTGCAGGCACAGCAAACCTATCCTTTCACCTATTCCACACCGCAACCCATAGCCGTGAGCCTGTTCCAGGACATTAACTATGGCGGCTATGGCGTATATCTACCCGCGGGCAGTTATAACCTGGCCCGGTTAAGGGCCTTCGGTGCGCGTAATGATGATGTTACTTCCCTGAAAGTTACACCCGGATATAAGATCGTATTGTATGCAGATGATAATTTCGCTGGCGCCAGCACTACTATCACCTCAGACGTTCCCTTACTGGATGTCGCTACCTGGAATGATAAGGTGTCTTCTGTAGTTGTTTCTGCTCTTTCTCCGGCAGAAGCTGCAGCGCATGAGGAAAGTACCGGTATCAGCGTATTCCCGAACCCATCTGTGAGCGGAGGTACACTGACGGTGCAGGTAGAAAAATATGATCCATCCAAGCCAGTGCAGGTGCAGTTACTGGATGTGAACAAGAAAGTGGTAACGTATAAGAAAACAAATACACAACGGGTATCACTTGCTACCGGCAATATTGCCAGCGGTTTTTATATCCTGGTGGTAACAAACGGTGCTGAGGTGCATACGAAGAAAGTATTGATCCAATAGTAATTCGGCTCCCTATATATATGTAAAAAGGCTGTCCGCATGTGACAGCCTTTTTCGTTGTTTAACATCCTTTCTTTACTTGCCTAATTTAACATGCTTTAGTTCTGCGCCGTCTCTTAACTCTTCGGTGGCAGCAGCTACAATGGTGTCGCCTTCGTTGAGATTACTTCCATATATTTCAACTTTTCCATCTGCTTCACGTCCGGTCTGCACCTGTACTCTTTCGGCCTTCCCATTCACCACTCTTACTACGAATATATTCAGGGTTGAATTAACGACTGCTGCCTTTGGAACCAGGAAGGCACTGTCTGCGCTGTTCATTGGAATGTTCACTTCTGCGATCATACCGGGTAACAGTTTTTTATCATTGTTGATCACATCCATCTCAATACGCTGTGAACGTAATCTGCTGTCCAGAGCACCGGAAAGACGGTTCACTTTCGCGGTGAATGATTTACCTGTAAACGCCTTTACATTGAACTTTACCTCGCTGTTGTTGGCCAGGTAGCTGGTATATGCTTCCGGAACGGAGATCACAAGACGCAGTTTCTTTTGTTCCTGCAGGGTAAATAAGGGGAATTCAGAGCCTTTTCCGGTTGGACCTACATAAGCGCCCGCACTCACATTTCTTGCGCTTATAACGCCTGAAAATGGCGCTCTGATCTCCAGGTAGTTCCTGGTGTCGCTGATCTCCCTGTAAGAAGCCCTGGCGGCATCCAGTTGTGCCTTATCTGAGTTCTGACGGGCCAGTGCTATATCAAGATCGTTCTTTGATACAGTACCCGGTGTCAGACTGGTGCTGTATAAACGATCATAGTTCGCTTTACTGGCCAGGTATATTGCCTCCTGAGCCTTTAACCTCGATTCGGCGCCCGCCAGCTGGGAAGTGATCTCAGGCGCTTCCATGGTAGCCAGCAGCTGGCCGGTGCTCACTTCAGAACCTACATCCACATGCAGCTTTCTTACAAAGCTGCTCACCTTTGCGTAGATATCCACCTGCTGATAAGCGATGAGCTCACCGGGTATCTGCAGCGAGGAAGACAATTTACCTTTCTGGAGGGACACGGCTGATACCGCCGCTTCTTCCGGCGCAGCAGCTTCCTTGGTTTCTGATTTACCTTCTGTATGGCTGCAGCTGCTGAGCAGCATTGTAGCAGGCAAACTGCATATTATCGTGATAGCAAGTGCTTTTAGACTATTCATATTATTCGTGTAAGGATGGTACATAGTTTTTACTTTCTTTATCTTCCGGATCGAGTGATACCGACTGTGTGGTAGCCTTGCCCTGCGCCCATGCAAATACCAGTGGTAAAATGAAGAGGGTGCTGAAGGTAGAAGCGATCAGACCACCTATCACCGCACGTCCCAGCGGAGATGTCTGGTCGCCGGATTCTCCAAAGCCGCTCGCCATCGGGATCATACCTGCTACCATTGCAAGACTGGTCATCAGGATCGGACGGAGACGTAATGCTACGGCTTCTTTCGCAGAAAGCAAAGCATTATTGTTACCCAGGCGCAGCTGTTCAGCATTGGTGATCAGCAGTACGGCGTTCGATATGGATACCCCCACCGACATAATGATACCCATGTAAGACTGCAGGTTCAACGTAGACCCGGTAATAAGCAGTAAGGTCAGTGAACCGATGAGTACTGCCGGTACAGAGGCCAGTACCACCAGCGATACCTTGAATGACTGGAAGTTGGCTGCCAGCATCAGGAAGATCACTACTACTGCCACAATCAATCCTGATTGCAGACTGTCCAGCGTTTCTGTAAGCGTCGAGCTCAGACCGATCAGTTCTACTGTCAGACCACGTGGTAACTCGCCTATAGAAGCAATGGCTTTGTTTACATCGTCAGTAGCGGTACCAAGATCTATTTTACTCGTGTTGGCAGTAACGGACAGGGATGGAATGGCGCCCAGGTTGTCTGCTTCACCATAAGTAGTGTCTCTGGTGATAGTGGCCACATCACTCAATACCGGTCTGCTGGCATTTCTCAGCAGCGGAATTTCCGCGATATCCTCGATGGCCGTCATTTTATTTTCCGGTACCTGTACCTGTACACTGTAACTCAGGTTTGACTTCTCATCTATCCAGATGTTCTTCTCCGTGTAACGGGACGAAGAAGTGGAAGCGATCAGTGAACGGGAAATATCACTCACATCCACACCCAACTGAGCGGCGCGTACACGGTCGATTGTGATCTTCAATGAAGGATATTTCGTTGACTGTCCCAGCTGTACATCGCGCAGGTAAGGGATCTTTTTCAGCTTCTCTATCACCTTTGCTGCATATTGCTCGTTGAGCTGCTTGTTCCTGCCGGAGAGCCTGATCTCTATCGGAGTGGGAGATCCCTGGCTCAGGATCTTATCTGTCAGCTCTATCGGCTCAAAAGAAGGCATAACACCCGGCAATTCTGCCCTCATCCTTTCCCTGATCTTGTCTTTCAGCTCGTCCATATTAACCTTATAATCCTCTTTCAGCGCAACCTGTATCACCGCTTCCTGTGGGCCAGGCATGAACAGGTAAATGGGACTGATGGAGAATTGTCCGGGGTGTTGTCCTACATAAGAAGATGAAATAGATACATTCTCTGGTCCTACAATGCTTCTGATGGCCTGTACCGTTTTTATAGTGATCTCCTCTGTTCTTTCAGCGCGGGTTCCTTCCGGAGCACGTATTCTCAGCTGGAACTGGCTGCCATTGCCACGGGGCAATACATCCCTTCCTATCGTGTTCAGCATCAGCATCACTAATCCGATGCCGGCTATTACGTATACTGATACGATCAGTTTACGGGCAGGCATGATCCGCTCAATGAAACGCATGAAACGATTACGTACTCTTTCGAAGAAGGATAACTTACCATTATTGTTCTGGTCAGCCTTTTCTGCCAGTTCCTTCTTACTCATGATGTGGTCTGGTCCGTGTGCATGTGCCTTCATCAGCCAGTTGGCCATGATAGGTACGAAGGTCTGTGCCAGGAAGTAAGAAATGATCATCGCAAAACCGATCGCTAATGCCAGCGGCAGGAACAATGATCCGGGAATGCCACCCATGGTGAACGCCGGCGCAAATACCGCCAGGATACAGAACAGGATGAGCAGTTTCGGGAAAGCGATTTCCTTACAGGCATCCCAGATGGCCAGTCCTTTCGGCTTACCCATATCCAGGTGCTGGTGAATATTTTCTATCGTCACCGTACTCTCATCCACCAGGATACCGATGGCCAGCGCCAGACCGCTCAGGGTCATGATATTGATGGTTTGTCCTGCTATTTTCAGACACAACACGGCAGCAATAATAGATGTTGGAATGGTCAGTATCACGATCAATGCACCTCTCGGGTCACCAAGGAAGAGTAGTACCATTAACCCCGTGAGGATCGCACCAATGGTACCCTCACTGATCAGGCTTTTTACAGCGTTGATCACATATACTGACTGGTCAAATTCATATGTCAGTTTTACATCTTCCGGCAGCAGGGCCTGGAATTTCGGCAATGCCTTTTTCAATTTCTGCACTACTTCCCAGGTGGATGCATCACCTGCTTTTGCCACACTCAGATATACGGAACGGCGCCCGTTCACCAATGCATAACCGGCGGTAATATCCGCGCCATCTTCTACTGTTGCTACGTCGCGCAGATAGAGGTTTTGCACGCCACCTTTGAATAATGGGATGTTCTCAAAATCTTTTACCGTGCGGATAGCGGTATTGGCAGGTGTGATGAAGTTGATGTCACCAATACGTACGTTACCGGATGGAGAGGTCTGGTTGTTGATACGCAGTGCCTCCACCAGCTGATCAGGTGTCATATTGTGAGAACGGAGCAGTTCAGGATCTGCCTTGATCACGACAGTACGTAAGTTACCACCGAAGGGCGGTGCAGATACCAGACCCGGAATGGAGGTAAAGGAAGAACGTACATAAGTATTGGCGAGGTCCAGCAGCTCGTTATTGTTACGTTTTTCACTGCTCAATACCAGCTCGCCTACAGGCAGGGTAGAAGCATCAAAACGGATAATGAAGGGAGGCTGTGATCCTGGCGGGAAGATGGCCTGTATACGGTTACAGAAGGCGCTTAGCTCTGCCTGTGCCTGTGCCATGTTGGTACCCGGATAAAAACTCACCTTGAGCAGGCTGAGACCCTGTATATTTTTTGTTTCAATGGTTTTGATACCGTTTACGTAAAGCAGGACGTTGATATACTGCTTGCCGAAATATGCCTCCATCTGGGTGGGCGTATATCCACCGAACGGGTGCGCAATGTACATCACCGGCAGGTCCAGTTTTGGAAAGATATCCACCTTGATCGTTCTTACGGCGCCTATGCCGAAGAAGAAGAGGGCAGCCACTATCACCAGTATGGATATGGGTTTGCGTAATGCTGATCTTATCAGGTTCATTTAATTAGAATTCATTGATGAATAGAGAGAAATTGCCAGTGGCAGCTGCTTTCAGCAGCAAGGCCTGCCAGACGTTGGTGTAGGCAATATCACGATCTGTTTCTGCACGGTTCAGCGTGTAAAAAACCTGTGTCACATCCACTATCGTATTCAGCCCGTTCTTATATAGTACCGTTCTTTGCTGGTATGCTTCAGTGGCTGCATTGACCTGTATGGGCGCTTCTGCATAATTGACAAGCGCATTTTTGATCCTGGTGTCTGACAGTGACAACTGTGCCGTCAGCTGCTGGCGTACCAGTTCATATTCATCCTGCAGGCCTTTTGATATGAATTTCTGGGAGGCCGTCTGGTGTTTTACCCGCAGTGGGGAAGTAATGTTCCAGGTTACGCCTACCCCCAGCAGATAGTTGCTACGGTTAGGTTTTACACCATCCCAGTAACCTTTATTGTATGCTGTCTGATCAGTGATGTAGTTGGCGTCGAAACCGGAACCTCTTGTCTGCATCACCCCGAAAACGGAGAACGCAGGGAAGTTCAGGGTGTGTATGTAACGCGTCTGTTCATCACTCAGCCTGATGCGGTTTTCGTAGTATTTCAGCAAAGGATGGCCCTGTACTGCGCCACTAACGCTATCGGTCAGCGCTGCCGGAATACGGTTGATGAACAGTGTATCGAGTATAAATTCCGTAGGTGCTACACCCATCAGCACCGCCAGCTGATTAGCCTGCGTCTGTTCTGCATCCTTTGCTTTTGTTAAAGCGATCTTTGCGTTGGATACTTCGGCATTCGCCAGTGTAGAGTCTACGCCGGGAATGAGCCCGTTCTTTGCCCTTGTTACCACCACCGCACGGAAGGTGTCTGCGCGTTCCAGGTTGTTCTGCCATGACCGGGTGAGGCGTTGTGCTGCCAGCAGATTAAGATATGCTCCGGCTACTCTTACGGATTGCTGGAACTGTTCCTGTTCCCAGTCTGCCTGGTCTCTGGCCACGGCTGCCTGTGCTGTCTTGATCCTTTCTTTGGCGCGGCCAAAAGCAAAGAAGTCCCAGTTGACATTGGCGAGGTAAAGTCCGCCGAAAGCTGCATTCCAGTTCTGTGAAGGCAGGGTAGGACCTGACGAAGCTACTCCCAGTCCATTCAGGCCATAGGAAGGCCCGAATTGCCCGTTGACGGTACCATAATCCTGCTGGGCGGAGAGGTTAAGGTTCGGGAGATAATCCCGCTTCGCCTGGGTAACGGTGGATTTAGAGGCATTCAGGTAGTTAGCCTTTGCCTTGATAGATCCATAGTTGGCAAGTGCAGTCTGTACCGCGTCTTTCAACGTCAGCACCTGCTGTGCGTGTAATACTTCCATAGATCCGTGCCATAACAGCAGGAACAGGATCACGACGATTCTTTTTGTTTGCATGATAATACTTGAACATTAGACCATAAGCACTAATGTTGTCTTTCAGGAAATAATGCGTTGGCTTCTTCCTTCTGTAACATTGTGCTCCCTGTTGATTCCTCAAAAATTATTTGCATGGTATGCCATCCGTCGGCATAGTCATATTGGATGTTAAAATGATTGACGTCACAGATCTGTTTTACAATGGCCAGGCCTATGCCTATGGAGTCGCTATTCTTCCGGCCCTTTTTAAAACGTTTGAACAGTTCTGTGGTAGGCACTTCCGGCGGATTGCCGGTATTGCTGATGATCAGCTTCGCCTTCGACAGCCGTACCCTGATAATACCGCCGTATATATTGTGCCGGATCGCATTGCTCAGCAGATTGCCCAGCAGGATGTCCGTCAGTGCAGGATGTAATTGTACCGATACCTCTGACGTGATCTTCGTGTCCAGCGTAATGGCTTTCATGTCTATCAGTTCAGAAAAGCCCTGTAATGCCTCTGTGGTCAGCTGGCTGAACGAGATAGCCTGTTTATTGCCAAATTCATTGTTTTCCAGCCGGGCGAGTAATGTCAGAGAACTATTGATCCTGGAAAGTTTGTCAATGGCATTCTGCATATCTGCTATCAGCCCGGTAATAGTATCCGGACCTTTTCCCTGCAAATAAGACTCTGTCAGCAACTCCAGTTTATTGCGCAGTACCGCCACCGGTGTCTGTAACTCATGAGAGGCATTTTCAGTGAATTCCTTCAGTGAACGATAGTCGTCCAATGCCTTATCTGTCATACTATTCAGAAAGCTGTTCAACGTTTTCAGCTCTGCTGCATTGACCACCGGCAGCTGTAATGGTTTTTTATCTTTCAGGTTGAACGCGCGCACCTTTTTCAGTGTAAAGTGAAAAGGCGCCAGTATCAATCGCGATACAAAGCGGGCTGACAATACCGTCAGCACCAGCAGGATGGCAAAGATCCAGATAAAGGAGCTCATTAATCCCCGCAGGATCTCCCTTGCCTTGGTGATATAATTATAAGAGGCGATACTGTAGTAGTGACCATTTATCTTATAGAAAGAGGTAACGGTCAGCCGGCATTCCCTGTGTTGCAGCATAGTATTGTAAAAGGAATGCTCATACACCTCATATTTCTTTACAGGTACCTCATTCAATAATAGTTTGATCTCTGCAGGCCTGCCACGCATGTAAGTATCCGGCGATACACCACGCTGCATCTGCATCGCCATCTGATCATTATATACTTTTAACCTGTTGATCTCTGCCTCGTCAATACCTGATTTTACTTTGTTGTAAGCGATGGCTACTCCGACAAGCATTGCTGCCAGTGTGATGCACAGATACCATAGCGTAAATTTGTTGATCAGTTTCATGACAGGGCAGTATTAAATTTGTATCCTAATCCGTATACAGTATTTATATAATCTCCGCCTTCTGCTGCATGTATCTTCTTACGGAGGTTCTTGACATGCTGGTACACAAAGTCGAAGTTGGCCAGGTTATCGGTATAGTCTCCCCACAGATGGGCAGCAATAGACTGACGCGATAGTACCCTGTTCTTGTTGACCAGAAAATAAAGCAGCAGGTCAAATTCTTTCGGTGTTACATCCAGTTTGATATCGTTCACAATGGCCTCCAGCGTATCTGTATTCAGCGTGATCTCGTTGAACGTAATAATATTACTTCCCTGCAGTTTCTTCCTTCGGTAAATAGCTCTAAGCCGGGCATGTAGCTCTGTAAGATGGAAAGGTTTTGTCAGATAGTCGTCGGCGCCGCCTTCCAGTCCTGTTATCTTATCATCCAATGAATTCCTGGCAGAAATGATCAGCACACAGCAGTCGATCTTTTCCAGGTGGATGAACTGCAACAATTCCAGTCCATTGCCGTCAGGCAATGTTATATCCAGCAGCACACAGTCGTATTGAAACGAAACCAATTTATCATGTGCCTCATTGCTGGTATAACTCACTTCGCACAGGTAACCTTCCTTTTCGAGGAAATTGCTAATGCTGGCGGCCAGTTCCATATTATCTTCAACGAGCAGTACTTTCATATCAACTGCATAATTCGTTTTAAAGTTTGAAGGAATCTTGAAGCAATGATTTTTATGATCGTTTTATAAAAAAAGAACCACTGGTCATACGTGGTTCTTTTTTAACTGTCTTTTGTCCGTTGAGTACCTTCAAATTGTAATGTAAAGGTGAAAAGAATCCTGCTCGTTTTATTGTTTCATTCAAATGAATAGTTGTAAAATTCAAAGTTTTTTACAGTCGGGGCTGTCTGATGGTTACAAACATAAAAAAGGGTTGATTAAAGCGCAAATGGCTATTAATCAACCCTGTACAAAATATGGCAATCTTCAGTAGTACTATGACCGCTATTTTATACCATAGTGGTCATTCATCAGTTTTGTAAATAATCCTCCCGGCAGGATGGCCTTCAGTGTCGGCACAATGGTCTGTCCCAGGGCGCCTACCAGGTAATTGTGTGCAGGGCTGGATTTCGCAATGATCTTACAGATCTTTTTGGCCACCACATCCGGATGACTACCGTTTTGTTCGTCTCTTCCCATATTGCTGACTGCAGTGTCAAAGTCCCTGTTCAGCTTTTCGTTCGCGATCGGGAACGGTAACTTTTCACGGTTGTCTGTAAAAGCTGTCTTGAAGTCGCCCGGATTTACAACAGCCACTTTCACACCGGTATACAGTAATTCCATACGGAGACTCTGTGAGTAGCCTTCCACCGCAAACTTGGAAGCGCAGTACATACCCTGATAAGGCAGTCCGAAAAGGCCTCCCAGAGAACTCACCTGTACTATCAGGCCCTTCTTGCGCTCTATCATTCCAGGCAGAACGGCGCTGTTCACGCGTACCATACCAAAGAAATTCACCTCGAACTGCCTTTTGGCCTGTTCTACAGGCATAGCATACAAGGGGCCTACAATACCATTACCGGCATTGTTGACAACGACATCAATGTGTCCCTCATTTTTGATGATAGCTGCGATAGCAGTATTTACTGATGCATCATCAGTAATATCCATTTGCAACGGTTTAAAGGGAACGTCTTTGATACGTTTTATATCCCGGCTGGTGCCGTATACAGTGTGACCTTCTGCAGTAAGTGCCGTGGCGGTAGCTAAGCCCAGGCCCGTTGAGGCGCCGGTTACAAGAATTACTTTTTTCATTGTCAGATCCGAAACTTTTGAATGTTTATAAGAGACCGCTGTAAAGGGATTGCTCTTTAATGTGTCTTTTTAGTTATTTATAATGATGATGGATACGGTTTCTTTGTCCCTGCGAAATCTTGCACATGACGTGTTTCGCTGTCCGACCCTGTGCCTCTCATATCGCACCGGAATGCATCCGGCGACGCAAAGATGGACAGAAATCATGTACCCCATTGTTAAATATTTCCTGCGAAAGTTACTATCTTTTTTGGTAGTAAGGGGTGGATAGAAAAAAGAAGGGCATCCTTAAAGTAGTAGCCCTTTAAGGATGCCCTGAATAAAACGGGTCTGTGCCAGGTTTATCGCAGGAGATTGATGGCGCCTTTTCTTGTTAACTCAGTCTTGTTGTTCAGTGTGATCCTTACAGTGTAAGTATATACGCCTGTAGGCTGCATCTTACCATTATAAGTACCATTCCAGCCTGTCAGCTGATTGGTTTGGTAGATCAGTTCTCCCCACTGGTTGAACACCTTCATGTTGATGGCTGAGATAGTGGTGCCTTCTGGTTTGAAATAGTCATTCTTGCCATCGCCGTTGGGCGTAAATGCGTTCGGAATAAATATCTCCCCGGGTTTAGGTTTGGCTGAGGCGAGACCAGGCAAACTATTCTGGCAGCTGATAGGGCCGAGGGCGATCACTTTGATGGAGATGGATTCCTGGTTAGTAATACCGGTCACCACGTGCGAAGTACCGGTGTTGCCGGAACTCGGCGTAATGTAAGCACCTCCATCTACAGAAACGATGTAGCCTGTTGCCCCCGGTACCGTGTCCCAGGTGAAAGTAACACCGCTGGTAGTGATGTCTCCGGCCTTTACTACAGGTGTAATGGCCCGGTCATAAGGAGTCACGGTCACCGCCGTCCGGTCACTGCTGCAAGGGCCGTTTACTGCCTCCACATACCAGGTGGTTTCCGTATTCACCGCAGGTGTTGTATAAGTGGCTCCCTGACCTTCAACATCACCGCCGGAGGGGTAAGTATACCAGTTATAAGTAAAAGGCGTGGTGGCGTTGTCTATTTTCAAAACCGCTGTACTGTCAGGACAGATGCTTTGTGCTGATACCAGTGGTGCGGCCGGCTTTTTAACGACGGTCACTTTGATGCTGTCTATCACGTGACAGCCATTCTGATCTTCACCGGTCAGTTTGAATGTGGTGGTAGTGTCAGGCGTAACTGTAAAACTGGAATCAGTGATATTACCCGGTTCCCAGGTATAACTCCTCATGCTGCCACCGGTAGGAATTGCATATAGTTTGGTTGTAGTGCCGGAACAGATATTATCCGGTTTGGCCAGTGCTTTTAAGAGTGTCATGGATTCCTCGCTGACATCTGCCGCAAAGTCGGAAGGACAACCATTCGCATCTGTCACAGTACAGGTATAGGTACCTGCAGGCAGGTCTGTAGCTGTTCCCGTGGTCTGTACCGGTGTGGTGTTCCAGGAATAGGTGAGTGGGAATGCACCACCTGTAGCCGAAATGGTGATACTACCATCGCTGTTGCCACAAGTAGCCTTCGTTACATCAGAAGTTACCGTAACGGGCACATAAGCCTGTCCTGATACTGCGAGGAAGACCGCTCTGGACACGTTATTGGGTCCACCGCTTGTCAAATATTCTATAGTAATGGATGCTATATCCTTTGACTGGTTTTCACAGGCAGGAGCAATGTCTATGGAATAGATACGCGGATCATTGCTGCCAAGTCCTTCCACGTTGTATGGACCGGCTGGCAATCTTTGAATACGGCCATAACTGTCGAAGACAGGATTGATACCCCCGAACCAGTCGAGGATACTGGCAACGACCTGCGCCGATGTGGTACCGTCTGTATAATTGAAAGTGATGCCCAATGTACTACTCTGTTCAGTAGAAAAGCACAACAGGCTTATCTTACTATATGCGGCCGGTGTGGTGAACGTCAGTGTGCCTGTACCAACAGTATTGCTCACGCCGCCCAGTTTGGAAAGATAGAGCACGTTGCTGTCTGCATAATTATTCATCTGATAGGTACGCAGCCCTGTGGTAAAAAGACCATCATTCGGTATACCTGCCTGCAAACCGTTGGTGGCAGCAAAGTCAAATGTGTAGAGTATTTTCTGCTGGATGTCAAGTCCGGTGGTTGTCACGGCTTCGGCATTAACGCCTGTTTCAGCTACTCCGTCATTGTTGAAACCTGTTACGGCAATGGGCGTATAGGTTTGAGCGTATAACCTGCAGGCGCATATTACCAGCATGGAGGCAACAATAAGAACACGTTTCATTCAATTGTATTTTTGGTTGATACTAAATTTTATTATCGTAGCAGCGCCACCCATCCTGTGTAGGGCTTTTCATCTGCTGATGTTTTGATGACATAGTAATAAGTGCCTGTTGGCAACAGTCTGCCGCCGCGGGTGCCGTCCCAGGGAGTATAACCGATCCCTGTGAATACGATCTGTCCCCAGCGGTTATAGATCTCTGTCGTAGCAGCAGGTCTTGCTTTCAAGCCGTCTATGCTCCAGCGGTCATTGATACCATCTCCGTTCGGACTGAACACGTTTGGAATTTCCAGCACGAGGTCGGGAACGACGATATACCATGCATGGCTGATACTATCCGTACAGCCAATATCATTCTTCGCATATAGTGTCACTCTGTAACTGCCGGGCAGTTCGTACTTATGCTCCGGATCTTCGGCAATGGATGTAGTGCCATCTCCAAAATCCCAGGTATATTCCAATGCAAACTGTGAGGTGTTGTTAAAGGTGAATATACCGTTCTTGAACTCCACCGGAGTATTGGCTCCCGGCGCAGCACTGAATGCAGCAACAGGTGGGGTCAGTATATTGATCAATGCGGTTTTGGTAACGGTTGTTGAGCACTGTCCTTGTGAGATAGCTTTCAGGGTAACAGTGTAAGTGCCGGGTGTATTGTAACTGTATACAGGATCAGTTTCGTTGGTCTGGTAGCCGTTGCCGAGCGACCATTCATACGCATCTGCAAGCTGCGAAAGATTATCAAAGCTGATCTCTGTTGGGGCACAACCTGTGGTCAGATCTGTTGTGAAATCAGCCACCGGCATGGGAACAGCAGTTACTGTAACTGAAGCGGCGGTATCGGCGCATATATTATCCTGTACGATCAGACTGATCGTGCCGCTTTGCTGATAAGTAACAGTATAAGGCCCGAAGCCGCTGCCACTCTGTACAACACCACCACCCCAATTCCAGAGGGGAGTAGCATTACCTGTATAGGCGCCCGTGAAATTGATGGTAGTAGCTTCTCCTGCACATACAGGTGTTTTACTGACAGAGAAACTGGCTGTCGGCGGTTGTAACACGGTGATAGTATGTGTGGCTGTACCAGACACACAACCATCATCAGTAACCTGCAATTGTACGGGATAATTACCTGCTGCATTAAAGCGTATATCGTACGGACCTGCACCGGCGCCGCTTTGTATAGTAGCGCCTGAGAAGTTATGCCAGTCGTAAGTGGCCGCGGTTCCCGCAGTACCAGTAAATGTCAGCGTATGGCCGGTGCCCAGGCACACTACATCGGGCAGCACAGAAAAATCGGCAACAGGTGTAGGTTTAACAACAACTTCCACGGTATCTTTCAGCACGCAGCCAAAGGCGTCTTGTGCGGTAACAATGTAGGCCGTAGTATCTGTTGGAGTAACGGAGATCGTATTACCTGTAACAGACCCCGGCGTCCATGAATAATTATCCGCAGTGCCGCCGGTAGCCGTCGCTGAAAGCGTAGCCGTTTCTCCCGCACAGATCTTAACGGGGCTGGCAGAAGCTGTGAGCGCGACCAGTGATGACATGTCTACAGTGTCAGTAACAGTGGTAATACAATTGTTGCCATCTCTGATAGATAATGTATAAAAACCTGCCGCCAATCCTGTGGCCGTGGGAGTAGTCTGTACGGGAGTGGTGTTCCATGAATAGCTTAGCGGAGCAGTACCGCCAGTTGCACTTACGGCGATGCTGCCGCTCGCACCTCCGCAGATGGCATCTGTAACAGTGTGCGTATATGTCAGCGGTGTATACTGTACGCCGGAAAGCGCCATGATCAGTGCTCTCGAGCTGATATTAGGGCCTTGTATATACAGAAAAGAAACAGACCTGATCAGCTTTGACTGATCGGCGCAGGGAATATTAAAGTCAAATGCGTACATCCTCGGGTTGCTGGGAAGACCATCTACAGTAGGGAAGGTGGTGGTGCGGGTTAACCTGCCCATACCACTGAATATAAACGGTGTTCCGAAGAACCAGTCTTTTATCTGGAGGGTGCCTGCATTGGAAGACGTACCGTCAGTATAGTTTAATGTTACCGTTACGGTACTATTGTTTTCGGTACCAAATGCCAGTATGCTCAATTTGCTGAAGCTGGCGGGTGTAGCAAGTGTAAGGGTGCCTGCAGGCAGGGAGTTAGCAACATTTCCACCCGCAGAGAGATATAATGCGTTCGGGCCGGTGTACGGATTCATCTGGTAAGTACGGGTACCGCTAATGAAGGTGCCTGAGTTGATAATACCTCCGCCGATCCCATTCGTTGCTGCAAAAGCCTGGGTATGCAAGATGTGATTGCTGCCGTCTATTACAGTTGATGTTACGGCGACAGCGTTGGTGCCTGCTTCAGCTACAATGTCAGCATTGAACCCGGTAACCGGTACCGGTGTATAGGTTTGCGCGGACAATAACTGTATGCCGGTATGGATGAACAATAGGGTAATTGTAAAGATACGCTTCATGAACGGTCATTATAGATTTCGGTCTTTTATGATTTTACTAAGCTCTATGAATTGGCAGGGTATAGGCTTATAGCCATGCACAATGCCGGAGGCCCCTGAAGGAAGCTTCCGCCAGCAACAGTTAACTTTCACCAGTAAATACTTATGGAAAAGAAAAAAGGGTGGTTAGGGTGATATATATTTTTTATTTCAATAATTAAAATGCATAAGAGATAGACTGTTTTTACAGCTATCGGGCTCTAAAGAGGGACATTTTATGAGGAGTTGGAATTGGAAAATGGTCAGGTAACAGTTATTTCTAATTTTCTGGCGTTAATCGCCTGACCTTCTTTTTCCCAGATGCGCCTTTGTTCAAAGGAGACGCTTGCTTGTCCCGGGGTTTTCCCATGGATGATAAAGGCCTCTTCATTGCTGGTTCCTACTTCTTGCCGGAATGTATCTACCGCGTGATCATAGGGTCTTACTTCCACACATTCGGTATTGCTGACGTTATAGAACCATTGAAATCCTGCAGTTCCAAGACCAGGCAGAACAACAGTGAGGGATGTTCCTGCTTTTATTTCTTTAGCCTCGCTTTCCATAGTTTCAGGTTTTTAACAAAATGCGAATTACAGTCACTATAAACCTTCGGCAATCATCGGGCCAGAAGATGAGATAGTTAACTGTAATTCGCAATAATAACTGCTATTTATACGTACCATTTATGATACATAGCGGAATCGGTACCTTGCACAAAGCAGTCGAGCCGTCCGGCTGCCCATGAAGATACGCCTACGTCAGAAGAGAGGATACCTCCGAGGTTTTCATCTCCGCTCCATTTGGCGCCATCCCACCATTTGTGCATCATGTTGTAGGTTTGTCCGGGGAAGAATACATCTATCCTGTTAGCCCCCCATGATACAGCAGCAGGACTACCGAACATGTTAGACTGCAGGTCTTCCCATGCGCTCCATTTGGTATCATACCATTTGTGGAACAGGTGATTGTTCAGGCCGCGAGCGAAGCAATCCAGTCTGCCCGGCGCCCAGGAAGATACTGCCGGTGCTGAATTGATAACGCCTCCGAGGTCTTCCCATCCATGCCATGCGCCATTCCACCAGAGATGCCACATAGAAGAGTTCATGCCTCTTGCGAAAATATCTATGCGGTTTGGTCCCCAGCTTACGCACGCAGGTTCGGAAGATAACAATCCACCGAGGTCTTCCCATCCGCTCCATCCTCCCTGATACCATTTGTGATACAGGTGATGGTTGAGGCCCAGGGCGAAGATATCCAGTCGTCCGGATGCCCATGAACAGATAGCAGGCGCTCCCTGGATCTGACCACCCAGCGATTCCCAGCCATTCCATGAAGAACCATTCCACCATTTGTGATAAACGGCAGAATCCATGCCGCGTACAACAACGTCAATGCGGTTTGGTCCCCATGATACTGCATTTGGTCTGGATGATAGTAAACCGCCGAGGTTCTCCCATCCATGCCATCCGGTTGTCTGAGGTAGTTTAATTCCACTGGCAGTCCAGAATGGGAATTCTGTATCTATACCAGCTTGTCCGTAAGCGATCTTGAAGAATCCTCCCTTACCCCAACCGGAGCCCCAGGAGTTCTTACAGATCCAGCAGTGTTCTGTTTCTGAATAACCGATCACTGTTACACAGTGCAGACCATAATCTGACCCACTGACATGTTTGTATACACCATCAGCATAAGAGAAGAAGTCTTCGTACACATGCATAACAGCGGAGCATGGGCCGTTGTTGGAAAGGTAGTTCTTTCTTTCAGTGATGTTTGCGATGGTAGTAGAGTTAGTGATCTTTACTGCCCTTGCATCACGGTTAGGACCGACTTTACATGTAGGGGGCTGTTTCCAGATGTTGTTTTCCGGAAAAGCGGTTTCATAAGGGAAGCATGCTTCGTCCGGAATACCTCTTGATTTGATCTGGCTGAAAGCATCAGTAGGCCACCATCCTCCGCAGTTTGCACCATGCGATGAACAGAAATGCAGGTCTGCTTCTGAGAGGTTGAGCAATTGTCCTTTTTCAATGGACGCCATTGCTTCAGTAACTGAGGTAGCACAGAACGAAACGCAGGAGCCGCATCCACCCTGATCTTTCACAGGAGTGATATGGTTACCATTGCGGTTACGCCAGTCCACTTCCTGAGCAAAATTGGCTACCGGAGCAGCGGCAGCGCGCTTGTTCATAACGGCGGCAAGTTCCTCAGTGTTTACGATGACACCCAATAAAGCTTTTTGCTGTGGATCGGGCAGTTGGGAAACTGTTGTTTCTCTTGCCTGCCACTGGGTACCTTCCTTCTGCAGGTCGGCTACCAATTCTGAGATCTTGATGTTAGACATTTGAATGGTATTGTTTTGGAGTGAACAGAATAACGAATCCGAAATTCAATGCTGAATTTAGAAGTAAGTAACGGTGCTAAGGAAATGCACGTGCAGGATTTACTATTGATGTTGGTACATCAACGTCTTCACAAAAGATATGTTAGGATGTTGCCTGTCTGGTGGTCCCGATAGTGAAAGAAAAATAAGGTTCTTGAGGTGCTTTTTTACGTAATAAAGTGGAATACTTCCATTCTTGTGTCTGCAAATCTAGATGATTGTCAGAAGTTTTAAAAATAAATTTTAAGGTGCTAACGATTGCAAAGTAATAAAATTTATTTCCTGTGTAAATATGTGGGAACGCCCGATAATAGCTGATATAGCGTAAATGCATGTAGATGAAAAAAATAAATACTTATTAACTTCCAATTAACTAAATCCCATAAATTGTTTCTTAAACTTGTGTAGTGATGCGTTGTACTGATGCACATTAAACCATTGTTTGTAAGATGAAAAACTGACTGCCATTGTACCCGGATTTCCTCTTACATCATATCATATTTCCTGAACAGGTTGCCTGCCGTAAGGCACAGCTGTTTAGACGTTCGTGAATGTTGAATTAAAAACTATACATATGAAGAATGCATTATTAAAAAAGAAAGCAAGGACACGTAAGCGTAAACGCAAGAAAGTTTATCTGTTTTCACCGAAGGTGATCAATGGGAAAGACAGGCAGTATCTGTTTAATTTTCCCTTATTGTCCGTTATGGGCAAGGAAAATGGTCATTACGTGATCGAAAATACCATGCTGTCTATCTTTGGCGTTGGCAGGACGGAGACAGAAGCCATGCGGGATTTTGCCGAGGTATTTGATGAAGCCTACAGGTGGTACAGCGAGCTCCCTGATGAGGCACTCACTCCCAAAATGCTTAGAATAAAGACAATGTTGAGCAACACGGTTAAAGGTATTATTGTCACTCCCTAGCTGAAAACAGCCATTTTGATATTTATAGCTTGCTGATGTGAACTTATTGTTATACTTTTTCGCATCATTTCGAATGTTATGGATATTGATTTGTTTGAACAACTTCAAAAAGAGGGGACTATTTCGGCTGCATCAGCAGAAAAAGTACGCACCATCGCAGCAAACAGGCTATTCTCTGTACACTGGGAACTCAAGACCATCCTGTACCTGGGCGTTCTCTTACTAAGCGGAGGCTTAGGGATACTGGTATATAAGAATATTGATACGATAGGTCATCAGGTCATTCTGCTGGCAATAGCAGTAGCTTGTGGCGGTTGCTTTTACTATAGCTTCCGCCATAAGTTACCTTTCTCCCGGGAGAAAGTACCTGCGCCTAACGGTTTTTTTGATTATATCCTGTTACTGGGGTGTTTGTTGCTGATCACCTTCATCACTTATCTGCAGGTGCAATACAATGTGTTTGGCACCAGGTATGGCGCGGCTACTTTCATCCCGATGCTGGTATTGTTTTTCTCAGCTTATTACTTTGATCACCTCGGTGTACTGAGTATGGCTATCACCAATCTGGCCGCCTGGATGGGCGTAACAGTAACACCGCTCCAGTTGTTAAGCGCCAACGATTTTTCCAGTTATACACTGATATATACCGGGTTAGTGCTGGGTGCTTTGCTGATAGTAGCTGCTTTACTGAGTCACCGCTTGCGGTTTAAAGCCCATTTCTCGTTCACCTACAGCA
This sequence comes from Chitinophaga filiformis, assembly GCF_021646545.1. Lineage (GTDB taxonomy): Bacteria > Bacteroidota > Bacteroidia > Chitinophagales > Chitinophagaceae > Chitinophaga > Chitinophaga filiformis_A. Next base: position 649,727 of record NZ_JAKIRP010000002.1, read on the forward strand.
ACTTCGGTACGCATATTTTTCTCATCGCGAACCTCGCGGGAATGTTTGCGGCATACGACGGAGCGTATGGATTATGGTTCCTGTTGCTGGTGGCTGTAACTATTTTCTTCTACAACCAGGCCATGAAGCAGGGCTCTTTTTATTTCGTGCTGATCATTACATTATATGCATACATAGGGCTGAGCTTTGTGATAGTAAGATTGTTGATGAGAACAGACTCAGAGGGAGGTATCTACGCCGGGCTATTGTATTTTATTATGTCCGGCATAGGCGCCATCTTATTGTTGATTAACATTAATAAAAAACTGAAGAAAGCATGATCGCATATAACAGTCAGTCGTTAGACAACGTGTATGTACAGGAACAGGCCGGGATGGCGAAGAATGCAGACTGCATTACGGCGGAGGAGTACAATGCCATCACAACAGCATATCCGGCCGATCTTTATACGCCCAATCCCTACATGCGTATCGGCATTTTTATCCTGACGGCCATCATCCTCCTGTTTTCCTTCGGTTTATTTTGCCTCTTGTTCATGGCGGGAGGTGAGGGTGCTTTCGCTTTCCTCTGTATGCTTTTCGGCGCCGGCTCTTATGGCCTTGCTGAATATATGATACGTGAAAAGAAACATTATAAATCAGGAGCCGATGCCGCTTTGATATGGGGTGCAGGTATCTTTTTGCTTTCAGCATTAGGCATCGCTACCGATGCTGATGCACCTGCATGGGTATGGTGTTTTGCAGCGCTGATATTATCGCTCTATTTTGTGTTGCGCTTCGCGGATGTCAGTATGAGCATAGTCGCCCATTTGTCTTTTCTTGGCCTGATCTTTTCCGGATGTGTTGAATTGGGCAATATTGCAAAGCTGATCATCCCCTTCATGGTTATGCTGGCTTCAGCAGCTGTATATTTTCTTTCAGTGAAACTGATAGCGGTACATACCTACCGGCATTATAAAAAATGTTTGCAGATGTTACAGGTCTGCGCACTGATCACGCTCTATCTGGGTGGAAATTATTTCGTGGTGAGGGAGGTAAGTAATGAAATGTTCAATATGGATCTGCAACCTGGTCAGGACATTCCCGGGGGATGGTTTTTCTGGATACTGACAGTCACATTGCCGTTGCTGTATATTTATGCAGGCATCCGCAGGAAAGACCGGATACTGATCTGTGTGGGGCTGGTGCTGGTAGCCGGTATCGTGTACACCATCCGTTATTATCACAGTGTGGCTCCGCTTGAAGTAGCCATGACGCTGGGAGGTTTGGCGATGATCGGCATTGCCTATGCAGTGATCCGTTATCTCAAAACGCCGCGTCACGGTTTTACAGAAGCATCTTCTGACGAGAGACATGCCATGGAAGCTATACAGATAGAATCACTGGTAATTGCGCAAACCATGAGCCATGCTGCTACTCCACAGCCAAATCAGCTGGAATTTGGCGGAGGCACGGGTGGTGGCGGTGGCGCCTCCGGTGATTATTAAAGGTGACCGCCCGGTAATTTGAGCGGCCACCTGATACTTGCCTGCATTGTAGTATATCGTCAGACGGTGAAACGGAAATAAGACCATTCAGACCAGGAACAATAACGGTCGCCTACTTTGGCTCTTACACGCCAGCGTCCTGGTTGTGCACCCACGAAGTTATGATTGAAGGAAGTGCCTGTAATGTTGTGGTATACGCCAAAGCTACGGAAAGATTGAGCTGCCCACTGACCTGCCGTGATAGCGCCAAAAGCGTCTATTTCCAGCGAGTAGGTTGCCCCCGGTATATTTACCGGCGCCCAGCGGAAGGTCATCGTGCGGGGGTAGTGATTGAACACTGATCCGTCGGCAGGTTCCTGTAGTCTCGGTACTGCGCCTTTCCACCAGGTGAGGGTAGGATCTCCCAGAATACTCATACCATAGAACCATTGTCTTTCACCGAGGTCATGATCTGCACCGCGGGCCTGCCACCATTGGGTGAGCGCAGAGCCGATACAACTGCCTTTACCGATGGGCTCATAGAAGTCAGCAAAGAACAGCATAGAACCGGTTTTGGTACTACCCACTACCGTTAATCCCATATTCGTTTCGCCTCCTGTCTTATCGAAAATGTACCATCCGCCGAGATAGTCATTTTCGGTAAAACGTGCAGTGCTACAGCAGAACAGGTTGAAGAAATTGGCGTTCGGACAACGTTCGTCGCGGAAATAAGACCTGTCGATCCACTCTGTCGTGCCTTCTGCGGGAATACGGAAGGAATGTACATGTGGAGATGAATGGGAACATAATTGTACAAAGGAGCGCGTCTTGTTAATTTCTGTCTTGTACAGGTCAGCATCTGTAATGTCTGGATTGGTGTATTTCGTTATATAGGCAGAAGGGGTCATCAGGTCCATCTCACAATCATCAAAACCGGTCCAGTCATCTTCCACATACGCCAGTGCAGAGCGGGAATGACCCAGTGAGCCGACACGGAACAGGTGATTGCGGTCAAAATAGTTGTTGATCAGCGCCACATCATTACCGCCGGAAGTGGGCGTCCAGATACGTCCTACCCAGATCTCAGGTGTAACATTGCCGCTTACTGCATTATACTTGCCATCTCCGTCAGCGTCCGTCCAGGTACCGTTGGTATCCATGTAGAACAGATCGCAGGGGAATTCAGCATGTGCACCGTAAAAATCGTCGTCCATTTCAAACCATGCTACAGGAATAGCGCCTACCATTACAACGCCTGCCGGCGCCTTATCGCGGATATAGTTCCTGATATAGGCTGGCTTGCCTCCCCGCACCACGTGAATAGTAGCCCAGAAGCCGTCCCGGCCCAGGTCCAGTACATAACGGTGGATACGCTCTTTCACCTGTTCAAAGATATCGGCATGTACCATCACCAATACCTTACCACGGGTAAAACGGAACTTGTTGTAAGTATTCAGGTAGCTTTCTCCGGCAGGGTAGGACGGCCGGGGTTTATCTTCAATGAGGGGTTTCAACTCCAGAAAATTCTTGTAACGCGACAGGTAGTCATTGTAAGTTTGCAGCTGTATATTCTCTCTGTCAGTCAGCCGCAGGTTACGAACACTCTTATAAGCCTGCCCAAGTTTGTAGTTGCGGCCCACAGCTTCAAGGTTGAAGATAGTCCTGTCCTGTACGACCTGTGTACGGATATGCTGCAGGTCCACAAGCGCCTGCTTTTCATCTGCTGATGTCTGGTTTTTCTTTTCTTTTGACATTTTGGGGTGTTTTGGGTGTTAACGATGCTCACAAAGGTAATATGCTGAAATGTAAGCCATTAGGTAGTAAATACGTGATTTGTGCGTATTTATACCTGAAATGAAATTGAGATGTAGGGACGGGCTGTAAGATGGGGGCTTTTGTACGAGATATTTCCGGGATATGACTTCGATATAGTCACGTACAAACAATGGTTCTCCTATGGTCATCTTACGTTCATCTTACGTCCCGGAACGTAAGATGAACGTAAGATGAGCATAGGAGAAGCATTGTTAAGACGAGATCAGGACGAAGTTTAATCCTGATTTGAAACAGGAATGCGTTACACCGCTACTGCACGTACCGGAGCCGGTTGAGCTTTCAATTGTCTGATAGTGATCATTTTATTGACCTCCGGACTCCAGATCTTCAGTTTCAGGCAAGCCCAGATAGCCCCTGGCGACAGGGAGGTGGTTTTTGCCTGCTGTAATTCCGGAATAGCTGCCATAGCCTCAGGTAGGCGGTAAAAAGGTATACGCGAGTTCAGGTGGTGAATATGATGATAGCCGATATTGCCGGTTACCCATTTCCAGAAAGGACTCATCAGCATATAACTGGAAGACGCCATAGCCGCATTGTCATGACACCAGCCTTCTTTGTCCCTGAAGGTTACGCCAGGGAAATTATGCTGTGCATAGAACAGGTAGGCGCCGATGGCGCAGGCGATGAAAAACGGTATGATCAGCAGTAATAACAGGCTGAGCCAACCCATAAAAACAAAAAGCAGCGTACCGGCAGTGAAATGCAAGACGAGCGCCAGCAGTGAGTCCATATGGCGGGAAGGGCTACTCGTAAACGAACGCAGGCTCATACCCACCATAAACATGCTGATATATCCGAATAGGATGGTAACCGGGTGACGGGCAGCCAGGTAAGAACGCCTTTCAGCAGGAGTCGATTCCAGGTATTTCTGCTGCGTCATAATGGGAAAGGAACCAATACTGGCTGTAAACAGCTTGGAATTGTGTGCATGATGATAGTCGTGCGAGCGTTTCCAGATGCTGGCAGGCGCCAGTATAAACACACCAAAGGCACTGAACAGCACTTTGGCTGCCGTTGATTGGTAAAGAATAGTGTGATGCTGATAATCATGATAGATCACAAACATCCGGACAATTACCAGCCCGGACAGTATACTGCAAAGAATGCGTAAAAGCAGCCAGGGAAGGAGGGCAGTGCCTGCAAAAAGTCCAGCCAGTATTACCGCGGTGGAAAGGGTATAATACCAGCTTTTCCAGCGGGTCTCTTTCGCGTATGGTTTTGTGGCAAGGATCAGTTGTTTTCCTGTTAGCATTGGTTCTGAAAGTAATAATAAGTAGGTATTGTAATAAGGTATAGGATAATTGTTTCTCAAATGGCGGCTACCGGTGCAGCTGGCTGTTTGGCAGCTTCGGGCCGTTTATGTTTCCATCTTCTATGGCTCCAGAGCCAGAATTCAGGATGAGCGCAGATGTCCTGTTCCAGCGCCTGCGTATGAGCCGTGGTGATTTCTCCATCTTTGGTAGATGCCGGTTCGTCAAACAGTGTGCGTGCGGAAATCTCGTAGTAGCCGCGTTTTACGCGCTGTACCCGCACATACACCACCGGATAGTTCATTTTACGGGCAATCTTTTCTGTACCCTGGAATACAGGAGTGTCCTGATTCAGGAAGTTTGTCCAGTAAGCACTGTTAGGAGCAGGTGTCTGGTCGGCAATGAAAGCGGTGGCGTCCAGCTCGCTTCTGTGTGCTACCATGTCGCGGAAAGTATCTTTCATGCTGATGAGACCTGTACCAAAACGGGTACGCATGCGGTACATCAGTCCATTGAAGTATTTATTGCTGAGAGGATGGTAAACCACATACAGGTGGTGTTTACCCTGGAGACTGAAAGTATTACCTGCCCACTCCCAGTTACCATAATGCCCCATAACGATCATAATGCTCCTGTTTTCGGCCGCATAACGGTCAAAAAGCGCCTGTGCCTCTGGTGTGAGTTTACAGCGCCTGATAGCGGCCGTGCGGGAGATAGTCAGTGTTTTGAACGTTTCCAGCAGCAGATCGCAGAAATAGCGGTAAAAACGGCGGCGGATCTGTTCGATCTCCTTCGCAGATTTCTCAGGGAAAGCGTTTTGCAGATTTTGAAGTACCACCTTTTTACGATAACCAATTACATAATACAGTAAAAGGAACATCACATCACAGACACCGTAGAATAACGGGAACGGTAACAGGGATATAAGATAGATAAACGGTAGTACGATATAATAAGTCAGCATTGGTTCAAAATTACAAATTAAAAATTAATATAAAACAATGCATTTTAGTTGTATATGTAGTGAAAATCGGTTTCAATTGTATCGAAATTGAGTTTCAATTGTATCATTGACGGCTATTCATCTCCGAACCCCTATCCCCATACCCGATTTTGCTTGTATTTGCTGGCATTTCTCTGTATTATTATTGCTCATGCAAATGTGACCAAAATATGTTTAGACGAATTTTACTGGCAGCCTGCGCCTTTGTCATGTGTATCAGTACCAGCGCACAAAAGACTGCCAATGATCCTGCGAAGGAAAAATGGTTTATGGACCTTGGATTAGGAATGTTCATTCACTGGAGCGTGGACGTGCAGGTTGGCGCTGTTATCAGCCATTCCATGGCGGGCGCCTCTGACGATTATCTGGAACGTTTTACGACAGAATTGCCCAAAACGTTTAATCCGCACAAGTTCAACCCGGACGACTGGGCGGTACTGGCCAGGCTGGCAGGGATGAAGTACATCGTCTTTACAGCTAAACATCATGCGGGTTTCTGTATGTGGGACACTAAAACAACGCCTTTCAACATTATGAACACCCCTTTCAAAAAAGATGCGACCCGCGCCATCTTTGATGCTTTCCGAAAACAGGGGATTGCCATCGGCGTCTACTTCTCTCCCGAAGATTTTTACTACCTCTATAAGCATAAAGTACCTATTGGCAGAATGCAGTTACCACAGCATTTCCCGGAAAAAAATCCCGGTCTGATGGCCTATGATAAGTCGCAGCTGAAAGAGCTGCTGACCAACTACGGTAAGATCGATTTTATCTTCTTTGACGGACCGGCAGAAGGCCTGAAAGAATATGCCTGGGAACTGCAGCCGGATATTGTGGTCACCCGCGGACAAATGAACACACCCGAACAGGAATTGCCGGCGGCTATCATGCCCGGTCCCTGGGAGGCCTGTTTTACAATGGGGACTGACTGGCAGTACAAGCCGACCAATGACCCGCAGAAGTCCGGAACGGAAATGATCAATATGCTGATAGAGACACGCGCAAAAGGGGGTAATCTTTTGCTGAATGTTGGTCCGAAACCCGATGGAGAGATCCAGATAGAGCAGGAGGCCCTGCTGCGTGAACTGGCGCTTTGGAACCTGGCGAATGGAGAGGCGGTGCAGGGGGTAAGGCCTTGGCATATTGCAAGGGAAGGAAACATATGGTTCACCCGTGGAAAAGATACGAGTACCGTATACGCATTCGTGCCCGGAGGCAAAGACTGGAAATATGGGGAAAGGAAAGACCTGGTGATACGCACGCTGGAAGGTACACCGCAAACCAAAGTGTCTATCCTCGGATATGCCAGTGAGCTGGTGGAATATAAGGAAGGATTTGACGCAGGGATCTATTCGCAGTCAACGCCGGTAGGACTGCTGATCAGCGCTGTGAACGGACAGCGTTTTTATACTGACAGGAAGTGGCCAAACCCTGTCGTGATAAAGATCGAAAATGTAAAATACAGGCCGGTGACAACAAGCTATAAACAGAGCACTTTAGATGGCGCCAAATAAAAGGGAATATTCCTGCAGGACTATATAAACAGATATGTAGTTCTGCAGGGAATTTCAGATACTACCCGTGCCGTATATACGTCACTGTTTTGACCATAAATCAATCTCTTCTGTTGACTCCGCTATTACCATCACATCGGGCATCGTATTAAGCCGGCAATACCGGCTAATAAGTTCTCCCAGCGCCCTTCACACGTTATTTCTCTATCCACTAAAATATTTTTAGTTTAATTAAAGTTCCCTATTTTTGTCTTGTTGATAATCACATCTATCCTTACTTCACATGTAACCGACCGTATTTCAGAAAAGCAATGTAGCCTGTCCCTCAAGCAGCTATGTTATCGTTTTGCCACAACAGGAGTTATCTAAATACTGACATATGGAAAAAACAGACAAAGAGCTGTTCACGAACCGTCGTGACTTCCTGGGTAAGATGATGCTGGGTGCAACCGCATTGGGTCTACCCTCATTGGGGACATTACCGCTGTATGCTGCAACGCAGCCTGTCCCTGTTACTTCAGATGGTGAAGATCCTGAAGCCTGGATCAACAAGATCAAGGGAAAACACCGCCTCGTTTTGGATGTGCCGCAGCCACATGAAATATTCCCGTTTGCATGGGCAAAAGTATTCCTGTTAACGAATGAAGCAACGGGCGTACCTGAAAAGGACTGTGGTGTCGTTGTTGTATTACGGCACGATGCTATTCCTTATGCCATGAAGGATGAACTATGGGCGAAGTATAAGCTTGGCGAGGTATTCAAGGCAGATGATCCGCTTACGAAAAAGCCTGCAACGAGAAATCCGTTCTGGCAGCCGAAGGCGGGCGACTTTAATGTTCCCGGTATAGGTAATGTGGCCATTGGCATTAATGAGCTGCAGGACAGTGGTGTAATGTTCTGTGTCTGCAACATGGCGCTGACTGTTTACAGTGCTGTCGTAGCCCAGCAAATGGGAGGAAACGCGGAGGATGTGAGAAAAGAGTGGGTCGCAGGCTTGTTGCCTGGTATACAGATAGTACCATCCGGCATATGGGCCATCAGCCGCGCACAGGAGAAGCAATGTGCGTATTGTTTTGCCGGTTGATCTGTTAATCATCACCTATGCGACTTGCTGTGATGATGCTGTTCATCTTCTGGACAGTAAGTGTAATTGTTATGCCCGTAGCCTGCAGGAATGACAAGGTATATTGGACGCCGCCCGATACTGCCGATATCCCTCCTACTGCGGCTGGTGACCTGATTTTGTATGGCCGGGAACTAATAGCACGTACTTCCGTTTATCTCGGACCAGCGGGGAAGGTGGCCAATATTAGTAATGGCATGAATTGCCAGAATTGTCACCTGGATGCAGGCACGAAATTTATGGGCAACAATTACGCTGCCGCAGCAGCAAATTTCCCTCGCTTCAGGGAACGCAGTGGTACTATTGAGTCGCTGGAAAAAAAGATCAACGATTGTCTCATCAGAAGTCTGAATGGTAGTCCGCTGGATAGCAACAGCCGGGAGATGAGGGCAATGACATCCTATATCAAATGGCTGGGAAAGGACGTAGCTAAAGGATACAGACCACCCGGCAGCGGTATTAAACAATTACCTTACCTGCAAAGGGCAGCTGATACAATAAAAGGTCAAATGATTTTTGAACGTGACTGTGTACAATGTCATAACCGTGATGGAAGCGGGAAGTATGATTCATCAGGCGTAAATTATTTGTATCCTCCTTTGTGGGGACCCCATAGTTATAATACAGGTGCGGGTATTTACCGGCTGACGAAATTAGCCGGATATATTAAAGCAAATATGCCATTCGGCAATGCATATCTGAGTGAGGAGGAAGCCTGGGACGTAGCTGCGTTTGTAAGTTCACAATCAAGACCTGTTAAAGTATTTGAAGGCGATTGGCCTGTGTTATCCACCAAACCAGTGGATGTAGCGATGGGACCATTCCCTGATACGTTTTCTATTAATCAACATAAGTATGGTCCATTTGGACCAATTGTACAGAGCAGGAAAAAGAAATAACCGTTTATGTGCGGTTATTTCTTTTTTGTTCTTCCATTTGCTCGAGTAAAATCTCGTAAATTGGCTTGGGTTGAAATTTGTCAGGTATAAACCCCCACAGATACATTTTGCCTCGTATGCCCTCTGGAGAGATCATATCTCTGGGATGTATACCTCCAGGATAGCCATATTTCAAATGTTCGACGAGGTCATCATCAATTTCTTTGTACTTTGGTTTTCTCCACCACATATATGATTGGTTTTAGTAAAACTACTTAAATTATTAATAGTTTCTTTTTTTAGAATAGCCTTTTTTTCGGAATTTATTTGTAGCCAAATGCAATACAGGTAAGGGATGCAAGCCATGATTGCAAAACGAAACGCCCAGTTGTAGAATGATGTTTTGTGACTTAAACTTCGCCCATTCGCAGTGATACCTCTTTCAAGTTCTGTGATGTAATACGTTTTTATCATAGCGTCGATCTGAGTGGACGCAATGCCTTTTGCTTCAAAGAATTGCTTGACCCCCGTATAATATGCCCTGGGTGCAATTAGAATGTACAATGCTCCCGGGGACAGCAGCATAACGGAATTGATGACGGAAATGATGAAAAGAATGCAAAACGTATAAAATGAACAATAGTATGACCAATGATATTCTTCTTTTGTAAGAAATAATGTCTGAATGATCGGCACCAGAAAAATACAGAATGCAGAATAGATCACCAGTAATGTCGTGAACCGATCGACAGTTTTCTGATAAATATTAGCATACTGCTCTAAGCGTTGTTCGTTTAGCTCAATAATATAATCAAGATCATAAAAAGATTTATTCCCCATAGTTAATAATTAACAAACGTATAAGTAAATCCAGGGGAATGTCAGGAAGGTCTAATGTTGTAAAACGGTTCCAAAAATAAGGATATTTTATATACCAAAATAAGCGTGCGAAAAATTATCTTAGAATTCTCTTAACATTAAGATAATTTCAGTTTTCTTGTTTTAAATACCAACTTGCTTTGCATAACAGGATTATGATGAAACGTACTTTTCTTTTACAGATAGCAATGATAGCAGCTGCAACACATGCTTTCGCCCAGCAGAAAACAGATGTACAGGCACATCGCGGGGGAAGAGGCTTAATGCCGGAGAACACTATACCTGCCATGTTACACGCCGTTGATCTTGGTGTAAGGACATTGGAGCTGGATTGTGTCATCTCTTCAGATAACAAGGTAGTAGTGTCGCATGACGTGTTCATGTCTTCGGCATTTATCAGGAAGCCTGACGGTTCTGATATCACGAAGGAGGAAGAAAAGCAGTACGCACTATACACGATGACGTACGACAGTATCCGTAAATTTGATGTGGGAACGAAACCGCATCCACAGTTTCCGGAGCAGGTGAAGATGAAAGCACATAAGCCGCTGCTGGCAGACCTGATAGACAGCGTGGAAGCTTATGTGAAAAAACATCACCTGAAGCCGGTATACTACAATATCGAAACAAAATGCTCTCCCGAAGGAGACGGAAAATTTCATCCAAAACCGGATGTGTTTGCAGGAATGGTCATGGATGTGATAAAGAAAAAGAAGATCACAGACAGGGTCACTATACAGTCGTTCGATGTACGTACCTTGCAGGTGATCCACAAGACTGATCCAAAGCAAACATTGGCGTTGCTGATCATGAACAAGAATACTTTTGCGGCTAACCTGGAAAAACTCGGATTTACACCTGCTATCTACAGTCCTTATTATTCATTGGTTACACCGGAGCTGGTGAAGGAAGCACATGATAAAAAGGTGTTGATTTTACCCTGGACAGTGAATGAAGTGAGCGATATGGAAAAGATGATGTCTCTCCAGGTGGATGGGATCATTACAGATTATCCGGACAGACTGGTAAAAATAGCGGGGAGCTATCAACAGAAATAACAAGTTATCAGCAATAACAAATAGAAAAAGGGGCCGGTCAAGCCCCTTTTTTGATATAGGGAGTTAGTTAAATAATTGATTTTCACGCACAATATCCTGTTTGGTGTAGCCCGGAGGTCTGGTACCCGTCAATCGGGATAAGTTCTGCATAACTTCAGGAGCGCCGGAAGTACATATATATCTTTAAGTTTATATATTTGTATTAAATAATTCTTTAATGGCATTCCGCGGGTTTCTTCCTTATATCGGCATTGTTGTAGGTTTTGGTGTAATCTACTGGTTAACAATGATGATTCCCAACAATATCTTATACCTTGGTTTCAAGAGCAGTCTGCTGGAGGCAGAAAGGAAGACTATTTACCAGGAACATATTTTCACTTACGGTCTTAGCCTGGTATTATTGATGCTGAACCTTGCGGAGCTGTTATCCTCCAGAGAAGACCGTTACTGGCTGCGGATCATAAAATCTGTGTTGACAGTGATCTTTGCATATGCTGCGGGAGCCGTAGTGTTTCTGCTGATGAATACACAGGAATGGAATATGTACCTGTATGCCAGAGAGATACCCGCCTGGATCTTCTGTGGCATTAGTTTGGCCATGACGATTGGCCTACTGCTGGTTTTACAGATATTGAGCCCGATGCTCCGGGCAAAAGCTGGTGCGGGTTTCCTGGAAGATTACCTCCCTTCCTGGCTCCGATTTGACAGATAATGCCCGCCCAATAATGAATGTGCAGGATTAGCAGTACCTTTGCCGTTCATTTTTATCTGAATTATGACTTTCGACGAATTAAACCTGAGCAGGCCTTTACTGAATGCGTTGAGTGATCTGGGATATACGACGCCCACTGTCATCCAGCAGAAGGTGTTCTCAGTAGTGATGTCAGGGCAGGATGTATGTGGAATAGCCCAGACCGGTACCGGAAAAACTTTCGCGTACCTGCTGCCCTGCCTGCGACAGTTTAAATTTTCCAAAGAACGCTTTCCGCAACTCCTGATCGTAGTGCCTACCCGTGAGCTGGTAGTGCAGGTAGTGGACGCTGTAAAACAGCTGACGCCCTATATGAGTGTGGAAGCTGCCGGCTTCTACGGAGGCGTGAATATGAATCCGCAGATGGAAATCGCGGCAGGTAAACTGGATGTAGTGGTATCTACTCCGGGCCGCCTGGTGGATATTGTGTTAAGCGGCACCCTGAAATTGAAAGCGATCAAACGGGTTGTAATAGATGAAATGGATGAGATGCTGAACCTGGGTTTCCGGCCACAGATCCAGCATATTCTTGATCTGCTGCCACAAAGGCGCCAGAATTTGCTGTTCTCAGCTACTATTACGGAGGAAGTAGAACAGCTGATAGCCACTCATTTTAATTTCCCGGTGACCGTAGAAGCGGCTCCTGTAGGAACACCCCTTAAAAATATCAGTCAGACGGGCTACCATGTGCCTAATTTCTATACGAAAGTAAACTTGCTGGAACTGTTGCTGGAACGGGACAGCTCCATGACGAAGGTCCTGATATTCGTAGCTACAAAAGAAATGGCCAACCAGCTATATGAACAGCTGGAAGCTAAATATCCTGAAAAAGCAGGTGTGATCCACTCGAATAAAGAACAGAACCATCGTTTCAATACGGTGAAGAGGTTCAAGGATGGCACTTACAGATTTATCATTGCCACAGATATTATCGCGAGGGGTCTTGACATTGCAGAAGTATCACATGTTATCAACTTTGATACGCCGGAAGTACCGGAAAGTTATCTGCATCGTATCGGTAGAACAGGCCGTGCTGATAAAGAAGGAAACTCCATTATTTTTATCGCCGACAGAGAAAGGGAACGCCAGGAAAAGATAGAGGAGCTGATGAATTATCAGATCCCTATATTGCCTTTGCCGGAAGACCTGGTGATCTCGGATGTACTGACAGACGACGAAAAGCCGGAAGTGAAGATGAAGAACTTCCTGATAAAACTTCCAACCAGGGAAGATGCAGGACCGGCTTTCCACGAGAAGTTGGCGAAGAATAAAAAGGTAAACGTGAAAATCTCTCACGCAGATAAAATGAAGCAAAAGTACGGCAAGCCCAAAACAAGAGGAGCGAAGCCTAAACGAAAAAGATAAATAAGAAGAGCAGGTATCAGGATAAATCAGGCTTGTAAAGGCTATCAGAAACGATGACAAGCCTCCATCAGGTATCCGGATAAACTAAAGGTGTGTCAGATTTTTGATACACCTTTAGTTTTATGGCCATGTATTTTCCCCCTTCTGCATTTTATCCATCACCACCTGGTAGTCCGGTTGTTCACTTTCAGGCGCCAGCACCACTGCTTTATCCATCCATTTCAAAGCCTCTTCTTTGTTCCCCAGTTTGTATAACAGATTGGCGTAGGTGCTCATGGTAAAAGAGTTTCTTTCCATGTCCACCGCTTTTTCCATCCATTTTAAGGCCTGATGTAACAAGGTAGTATCATTAGTGCCTTCAAAGACCTTCTTCGAAATGCTGCTGATCTTTGCCGGCGAGAAACTGGTACCGCCATTGCTCAGATAAGCAGTCAGGGTATCAGTCAGTGTCTTGTAGTTCCGGGTCTTCTTCACGTCAGCATCCATTTCAAGCAATGCAAGGAACTGACGGCGATGGGGATCTGGTATAGAGGTAGTATCTGCATTTTTTAACGCAAGGGCAGGCAACAGCATTTTACTACGTTCCTGCGCTGTGAAAGGTGCATGGAGCTGGCGTAATGTTTCGAGTGGTACCTTTACGACTTCCCTGTCGTAGGTGATCAGACCATTTTCTTCTATTTCCACATCAAAAGGTTCGGTGTAAATGGAGCCTGACTGGCCGGCCGTTTCATAGGTCTTGAGACGTTTCACCATAGAAGCGTATTTGTCGGTCATTTCAGAAGGAGTGATCTTGACATATCCCCATCCTGCGGCTGCATTCCACTGATGTCCTTTTACAGGAACACCTACGCCGCCCCATTCTCCCAGTACCCTTGCTTTGCCCGGCAGAGCAGGCGCAATTCCCGGACCGGGATAGTCGTGTATGTCTGTAAGGTCACTGTTGGCCCATTTGCCTGCAAGATCCTGCGGACCATCCTTGCCATAGTTCTCTCCGGTATGGCCATTGATCAGCCGTGTATGGTCCCTGTCCTGCAGCCATTGTGTGAGACGGGGCTGATCGTAGGTATACCATCCTTCATTGAACAACACCCAGCAGATGATGGAAGGATGGTTGTACAGCTGGTCTACATTGGCCTTATTTTCAGCTTCAAAAGCAGCTTTGGCGTCCGGTTCCAGGCTGGCGCAGGTTACCATGTCCTGCCATACCAGCATGCCCAGTTTATCTGCATGATAATACCAGCGGGCGGGTTCTATTTTAATATGTTTGCGGATAGTATTGAAGCCCATTCCTTTGATTGCCGCGATATCAAACCGGAGCGCTTCATCGGTGGGGGCGGTATAGATACCATCAGGCCAGAATCCCTGGTCGAGCACACCAAGATTGTACGTGTATCTGTTATTGAGGAAAATGCGTTCCTGTCCTGCGTCGTCCTTCTTTACCTCAATTTTTCGCATGCCAAAGTAGGATGTTACTTTGTCTTTTGCAGCACCGTTTTTCACCAGTTTAACAGAGAGGTCATAAAGAAAAGGATCTTCCGGGCTCCAGAGATGCGCATTGCGCAGCGGAAGTTTCAGCGGCTGATTGGCCGGGCCTTTTACGGAGCCAGCCATTTTGCCGGCTGTAGCTGCTATGGCTTCAATTGTATAATCTGTGTCGCCTGAGGTATTAACAGTAAGCGACAGGTAGCCTTCATCTACTTCAGGCGTAATTACCAGGCCGGTAATGGCAACAGCTGGAACGGTTTCCATCCATACGGTCTGCCAGATGCCCGTAGTCGCCGTATAGCGGATACCTTTGGGCGTCAGTACCTGTTTACCATGTGGATTAGGCCCCTGATCTGTAGGGTCATAGACGTCAATGATCAGTTCATTCCGGCCGCTGACCAGCAGGGGAGTAATGTCAAAGGAGAAGTGCTGATATCCACCGGTATGCCGCCCCGCTTCTTTACCGTTCACATACACCTTCGTTTGCCAGTCTACAGCGCCAAAGTGCAATAATACCCTTTCACCTTCTTTTATGGCCGGACGGTCGAAGCTGCGTTTATACCAGAGCCGCTGAGTGGGTAAAACGGGCTTTTTGACGCCTGACAGGGCCGACTCCACCGGAAAGGGGACGAGTATCTCACCGTCAAAGGTGGAGGGCTGTTCCACTGCTTTGTCGGTGATGGCATATTGCCATAATCCGTTTAGGTTGATCCATCGTTCACGCACCATCTGAGGACGCGGGTATTCCGGCAATACGCTGGCAGGGTTCACCTGTCTGGCCCAGCGGGTCTGAATAGCTACGGGCTGCATCTTCCAGGAGGACTGGCTGTGGCTGTCGGCATAAAGCAAGCAGGAGAGACCTGACAGCAAAAGGGTTTTTGCAAAACGTTTCATTATAAAGTGCAGGTGGTTTAAGTCAGGCAATATAACTGACCGTGCGGCAATGCTGCCGCAGTGCAGGCGTTATATTGACCGGTCAGAAAATATTTCGTGGTTGCACTGATAATGAAATCGTAACATCATTCCTTTAAAAAATTATGAATGAGGTTTCTCTCTATGGATCGTTTAATAAGATTTGATATGGTCGCCAATATCGGCGATCTCCATATTATCCGGCAACGCTGCTTCGAGAATGCTGCTGGCGGCAGCACTGCGGTATCCGCCTGCACAGTGAACAGCGATAGGTTTGTCCAACGGTATTTCCTTTAGCCGCAGGCGTAGTTCTGGCAGGGGAATATTAATTGCATGCGGAAAGATCAGCTTCTTTTTTACTTCTGTAGTATTGCGGACATCAATGATGGTATAATCATCCTTGTGTTGTTCAAAGTAATCTGCATTAAAGGGCGTCTGTTTTTCGGAGCCGCTGCGCATAATAAGTCCTGCTTTGATAAATGGCTCATAGCCGATCCTGGCGCTGCGTTCTATTGCCTGTTGTAAAGAAAGGGTATCGGCTGCCAGCAAGTAAAATGGCTCATGGGGAGGAAGTATGGCTCCCAGCCACGTCTCAAACTTTCCATCCAGCATCAGGTTAAAAGAGCCGGGCAGATGGCCTTCTTTAAAAGCTGCGGCGGGCCTGATATCAATCACGATCTCATCGGGAATAAAGTTTGCAGCCGGCTTTGTGATACGGATGCCCGATAAGGCCGTTTTCAGTACAGGTGCACCCTGGCGGTTTACATTCACATCATAGGGGAAATACTGCGGAATGAATGGCTGATCTTCCAGCAATATACTGACAAAATGGTCGGGCTCCATTTCCTGTAGTGACCAGTTGTTTTTCTTTTCTTCTCCGATCGTGGACTGGCTGGCATCACGGAGGTCTTTGCCGCACAAGGTGCCTGCACCATGTCCGGGATAAACGATCACATCGTCTGCCAGTACCATCAGTTTCTCACGAAGGGAGTAGTACATCTGTCTGGCCAGTTCATTACGCAGCGCCTGTTGATTGCCTGTATTCTCCCGGAGATCAGGTCTGCCGCAATCACCGATGAAGAGCGTATCGCCGGTGAATACAGCATGATCTTTCCCATCATATGCAAGCAGAATGGAAATACTATCGGGAGAATGACCAGGCGTATTAATCGCTTTAAAGGAGAGTGCTCCGAAAGTAATGGTTTGTCCGTCGTCAAAAGGCTGATGCGCATACGCAGCGCCTGTTTGTGCCGAGCAATAAATAACAGCGCCCGTTAGTTCATGCAACTCCAGGTGACTACTGACAAAATCAGCATGCGGATGTGTCTCTATCACGGCTGTGATCTTCGCATTATTGGCAGTGGCGTATTCCAGATAGGGACGGATATCCCGGGCCGGATCGATCAGTATCACGGCTGCATCGTCTTCGCTGAGAACAGCGTATGAATACTGTGAGAGTGCTTTATCTTCAAATTGTTCAATCTTCATGTTGTTGTTTTTAAAATCCGTTTTAATGAGGAAGACGGTCTTTTACAATGCCGTATGTATACGTACCCAGTAACGCACTGGCAATAACAGGTAACATAACGGGAAACCCCTGGCCTAACAGTACAAATATTGGTCCGGGACAGGCGCCGGTAAGTGCCCATCCCAATCCAAAGATGATACCGCCGGTTACATAACGTTTCCATTGTGGGGTTTTGTTCTGAAAATTAATTGTTATTCCATGAATGTCTTTTAAACGGTAACGTTTAATCAGGAATGTAGTAATGATGCCAATGGCAACAGCAGAGCCGATGATACCATACATATGAAATGCCTGGAAACGGAACATTTCCTGAATACGGTACCAGGAAACTGCCTCAGACTTACTCATAATAATGCCGAACAGTATACCTGTGAGAATGTATTTAATGCTTTTTATCATCTTAAAATATTAAGGGGTAAAGGAGATGTGTCATGATCAGTCCTCCGGCAAAGAAGCCTGTAACTGCTATCAGCGAAGGAAACTGCAGGTTGGATAGTCCGCTGATGGCATGCCCGGAAGTACAGCCACCGGCATAACGGGAACCAAATCCCACAAGAAAGCCGCCGGCAGCGAGAATGATCCACCCCTTGGCTGTCAGCAGCACAGCCGAGCCAAATAACTGTGAAGGAGCCGTTAATCCGTCAAAGTGGATATGTAAGTCCGCCAGGTCCCGGATAGTGGCCGCAGAAAGCTGTAATGGCCGGGGAGATGACAGCCAGTGACTGGCGATGAAGCCGCCTGCAACAGTGCCAGCCAGGAAGAGCAGGTTCCAGTACTGGGCTTTATGATCGAAGCGAAAGAAAGGCACCCTTTTGCCTGCTCCGGCTATACTGCACATCGTGCGGAAGTTGGAAGAAACCCCAAATGATCTTCCGAAAAAGACCAGCAGCAGCATAATGGAGGCAATAGCAGGGCCGGAAACATACCAGGGCCATGGTTGGCGAATGTGATCAAGGATTGTCATGAGCAACACATTATATGATTATAATGCAAAGCTCAGGGATCAATAAGATGATTTCGGTGACTAAGGTCACACAGGTAACATTTGTATATAATTTCTGTGCAGCTCCAGTTTGTTTTGCTGTTCCATCTTCTTGAGCAGGCGGGATATTACTTCACGGGAGGAATTCAGGTCAGTGGCGATCTCCTGATGAGTGATGAATAGCTTATTGGTTTTCAATGCTTTTTGCTGGTTGGAAAGATAAACGACCAGTCGTTCATCCATGCCTTTAAATATGACCTGATCTACTATACTAAGTAGTTCTTCAAAGCGCCGGCGGTAGGTCTCTACTACAAAGCTATACCAGCTTTTAAACTCCTGCATGAGGTCTTCCATCATTTCCAGCGGCACCATGATAACAACACTATCTTCTACCGCTTTGGCCATGATCTCGCTGGTCTGATGTGGCCTTGTGGCACACACCATGGATAGTGCGCAGGCATCGCCGGGAAGCAGGTAATACATAAAGAATTCATGCCCGTCTTCGCCTTCCCGGTATAATTTCAGGCGCCCTTCCACCACCAGCATAGTCGAGCGGAAATACTGGCCTGTCTGGATCAGGGACTCGCCGGCAGTGATGGTTTTAATAACGCTGTTAGCCGCGAGCTGCTCTTTCAGTCCTTCTTCAAAGTGGGGAAAATATTTGTCGAGGTATGCCCTGGTCGCCATGGTTGGTTGTTTCTGCGGAATTATACTAATTTGCAATATAAAAGTATAACAAGTTACTCATGAAGACCATTATCCTGACCGTATTTTTTCTAACTGTTCTTTTACGTCTTATCAGCAGTGTCATCTCCGGTATCAATGAGCGCAAGCTTAAGAAAATGGGTGCTGTCGAGTATGGCAAGCGGAATTCCCTGTTGCTGATAGTTGCGCACATACTGTTTTACCTGTCCTGCATCACTGAAGGTACTATCAAAGGTGCATTCTTTTATGATACGATCAGTTATACAGGCCTGGCGATCTTTGCAGCGGCCGTTGCCATATTGTATTATGTGATCTATTCTTTGCGCCATATCTGGACATTGAAACTGATCATTGCGCCGGCCGACTACCATACGATCAACACGTCAGCCTTATTCAGACTGGTAAGGCATCCTAACTATTACCTGAGTGTGCTGCCCGAACTGGTGGGATTTGCGTTGTTCTTTCATGCCTGGATAACACTGGTAGTTGGGATGGCTATTTACCTGATCCCGCTGGTTACCAGGATAAGGGAAGAAGAGAAGGTAATGAAGTCGCAGTTTAACGATTATTAATATGAAGGGGATGTAGCCAAAACAGATGAACGTCCATAGCGCATAAAAGATCACCTGATTCCATCAGGTACCCGGATAGAGAGCCTGTATCTTACTTTGATATAGGCTCTTTTTTATGCCTGTTTATTCTGAAATGACATTTGTCATAGTCGCCTGTTCTGTATTTAGTAGTTTTGAGGTGTAAATTGAATTTGCCAATGAATGATTTTATAGCTGCCAGGTCGCAGATGGCGCTGTCTTTAGGATTTCATATCGTATTCTCCTGTATCGGTATGGTGATGCCCTTTTTCATGGCTGTAGCGCACTTTTACTGGCTTAGGACCAATGATGTTGTATACAGGAATATCACAAAAGCGTGGAGCAAGGGTGTGGCTATCTTTTTCGCCACAGGAGCGGTATCGGGGACGGTGCTTTCTTTTGAGTTGGGGCTGTTGTGGCCGGAGTTCATGAAACATGCAGGACCGATATTCGGTATGCCCTTTTCACTGGAAGGAACAGCATTTTTCATAGAGGCGATCGCGTTAGGGTTTTTCCTGTATGGGTGGGAACGGTTTAATAAATGGTTCCACTGGTTTACCGGCGTAGTAGTTGGGGTAAGCGGACTGGTATCTGGTATACTGGTAGTGGCTGCCAATGCATGGATGAATAGTCCGGCGGGATTTGATTATGTGAACGGACAGTACCTGAATATCGATCCTATCAAGGCAATGTTTAACGATGCCTGGTTCTCACAGGCACTACACATGTGTATTGCTGCTTTTGTGGCGACGGGGTTTGCCGTAGCAGGTATTCATGCATTGATGATCCTGAAGAAAAAGAATATACGTTTTCATATGCAGTCATTCAGGATAGCAGCTGTTTTTGCCTGTGTGGCCGCTCTGTTGCAGCCTTTGAGCGGTGATATTTCTGCAAAGGATGTAGCGAAAAGACAGCCGGCCAAGCTGGCTGCCATGGAAGCACATTTTCATACAGAAGCAGCCGCCCCGCTGATAGTAGGCGGTATACCGGATACCGAGGCGAAGGAAGTAAAATACGCCCTTAAATTGCCTGGTATGCTAAGCTTTATGGTGCATAGCGACTTCCAGACGCCTGTGACGGGATTGGACAAAATACCTGAACAGGATCAGCCGCCGGTGGCCATTACGCATTATGCTTTTCAGATAATGGTAGGGTTAGGAATGCTGATGCTGGCTATTGCCCTCTGTTATTTTGTTGCGATCTGGAAGAAACGGAGCTGGCTGCAGAACAACTGGTTGTTACGCTTGTTTGTGCTGGCCACGCCGATGGGATTTGTTGCCGTGGAGGCAGGATGGACAGTAACGGAGGTGGGGCGTCAACCATGGATCATTAATGGGATCATGCGTACTGCGGATGCTGTGACACCAATGCCGGGCATTGTGTATTCATTCTATATTTTCACAGCAGTATATATTTCCCTGGCGCTGATCGTAACATTCCTGCTGTACCGGCAGATAAAAATGGTGGATAAGTTGTATGATGTTTCTCCGTCAGTTTAAAATTTCAGTATCATGATTTATGTAGTGATCGCATTTCTATGGGCAGCCATTTTATTATATATACTACTGGGCGGTGCAGATTTTGGAGCGGGGATCATTGAATTGTTCACATCGAATAAGAACAAACAGTATACGCGTACTACCATGTACCAGGCCATAGGCCCGGTATGGGAAGCCAATCACATGTGGCTGATCATCGCGATAGTAGTGCTGTTTGTAGGTTTTCCGGAGATATATACAACAGTGTCTACCCATCTGCATATTCCGCTGGTGATCATGTTATTTGGTATCATCGCGAGGGGAACGGCCTTTACGTTCCGGCATTATGATGCAGTGGTAGACAATATGCAGAAGGTCTATAACAAGATCTTTGTTTACTCCAGTTTTGTGACGCCATTCTTCCTGGGGGTAATTGCCGCGAGTGCCGTTTCAGGAAGGATAGATACAGGAGCGCCGGACTTTCTGTCTGCCTATATCTTCAGCTGGTTGAACTGGTTTTCGATAACGGTCGGCTTTTTTACGGTAGCTATTTGTGGTTACCTGGCAGCTATCTTCATCATTGGCGAAACAAGGGATGAGGCCAGCCGTATCCGTTTTATCCGCAAGGCTAAACAGATGAATGTAGCAGCGGTGGTATTTGGTGCTTTGGTATTTTGGGCAGCACATTCAGAAGGTATCCCGCTTTATGAGTGGTTGTTTGACAATGCCATAGGAGTAATTGCACTGACAGCAGCAATACTGTCGCTGGTGTTGTTGTGGTACCTGTTGCTGAAGAGAGGGAAAGTATATATTATCCGCGTACTGGCGGGGTTTCAGGTGACCATGATCCTGCTGGCCATTACCTTGCGGCATTACCCGAATATAGTGATCCTGAAGGGAGGGCGGTATCTTTCCCTGATGGAACATGCAGGGCAGGAGAAGACGATATGGTCATTAGGGATGGCTTTATTATTAGGCAGCGTTTTCATTCTGCCTGCCTTGTTTTACCTGATCTATAGTTTCCAGAAGAATAAAGGACAGTTGCATTAGTCTTCAGTGTTAAATAAGCGAAGGTCTCACATCTTGTGAGACCTTCTTTGTTATTACCGTCTTTTACAACCAGGCTTACTGGTTTTCGATCTCAAACTTTATAGTACCAATAAAACTGAAGGGCAACTGCTTGCGTGGCATGTTGGCCAGGGAGAATATATGCTCGTTGATAGCGCCGTATATATCCTGTTTGCCATACAGGAATATAATAGTATTGTGTGCAGCTAATGAATCATGATTGATCAGTGGTGTGAGGTCCTCTTTAAAATATTCACTGAAAGAAGCGCCACTGATGATATCTTCAGGTTGCATGGTATTGTTGAAAGAGGCATGTTCCAGGAAGTCGCTGTCAAAATGGTCCAGGCCTACAGCATTGCCAAATTCCGATTGGCTGTTACCATCTTCATCATACGTTACTTCAAGGTAATTACACAGTTCTTCCTCATGGTTAAAATTTGCCAGCCAAATTGCAACTATATATTGTGCTTTCGTCTTCATATAAAGATGTTTTGCTGAATAAAAAAGGTTTTTCAAAACCGGCCTTACGCCGGTTGTACGGTAGTGCTTGCAAAAACGGTTCCAGATGTGTTATTGATTATTTATCAGTGTTTTATATGTTCATAAACAACGGGGATTTTCATTTATTTCAACAGCGCACCTGCGAATGGTCATACAATTTTGCATAGAACATTTCTGCCAGGTTTCAGACAGTGAGCGATCATTTCATCAACAAAAACGATTAACAGGGATGTTATCTCCCAGAATACAATCAGACGCGTGTAATTGTTCGGCATTACCATCGGGGACTGAAAATACATATATCATAGCTGTTAAAAAAGATAATACACATGAAATATACTTATGTATTAAATATTTTTATTGTATATCCTTCACCGTTAGAATAAGGGGTAAAAAAAGCACCTTTTACCGTTAGAAAAATGTAGCTTTTAGATATATTCTTTCCCGTTATAAACTGACCGGTCTAATTTCTTCCGGCGAAATTTATTTTATATTAAATTAACACATTAAAGAAATTTATGTATATTTATTTTGTATATTAGATACTGATAGTCTGGCTTTTGGGGCGAAAAAAAAGTTTTATTCCACGTATAATATTTTAACTTCGCCCTCGTTTTGGAAAAAGTACTTTTGCTTGTTTTTTGAAAACTTTTAAAAAAAAGGGGGTATTGTTATCAGTTAAATGCATTGCAGAGAAAAAATGCCAATTTTTAGAGAAAATCAAGAGTAAAACAACATTAAAGAAGTTATTAATATTTAAACCATATCGCTAGGCCGCTTGCAGGGGGAAAAATGCAGGATGGCGGCTTGCATGACCATAACATTATAGAAAAACCATGAAAATCAGACATGACTACCGCCGGCATACGCTTATTGCCGCCGCAGCACTCCTTTCGTTTATTGTAGGATGTAAGAAAGAGGCAGACGAGAGTATCGATAAGACGATCGAGAATTCAGCAACAAGTGTCAC
Source organism: Chitinophaga filiformis (assembly GCF_021646545.1). GTDB lineage: Bacteria > Bacteroidota > Bacteroidia > Chitinophagales > Chitinophagaceae > Chitinophaga > Chitinophaga filiformis_A. Next base: position 673,068 of record NZ_JAKIRP010000002.1, read on the forward strand.
TACGACAACAGGCAGGACTTTTACATTAGTACCGGATGCATATGGAAGATTGGTCATAGATAATAAGGCCGGAACTTATAAACCAGGTGACGTTATTAATTTGAAGGGAAACTTTAAAGCGGTTTTCATTTCTAACATGAGTGGTACAGCAACTGCTCCTATTACTTTCCAAAACCCATCAGGTTCCGTTTCCTATTTTGGGAATCCTGCCTGGGCGGGAGGATCTTACCCATGTGCATTGGATTTTTCTAATTGCCATTACATTAAGCTGGGTAGCCCGAATGGTAAAGCTTATTTTGTGATCAATGGTTCTACCACGACTGCAAGAGAAGCCTACTTCAACATTCACCTGGGCAACCACACTGACAACTTCGAGATCTACAACCTGAGCATCAATAACGGTGGTACAGGTATCGTAGCGAAGACAGAACCTGTTAAAGGCGATGCAAGTACTGCATATCCTAACTCAGTTATGTACAATCTGTCCATTCATGGTATTTCCATCAACAACACCAGAAATGAGGCAATGTACATCGGTCACACTGCCACTTATTGGGACCTCACAGCCTGGGTACCTTACTATGGTACTACAGCAGGTATGACTGCAGGTCATCAATATGTACAGCCAATCAAATGGAATGGTGTGAAGATCTACAGCAACGTCGTATCTAACAGTGGTCTGGATGGTATTCAGACGTCTGCGATCGATAACCTGCAGATCTATTCCAACACCGTGACCAATTGGGCTACACAGCAGAATTCCGCTCACAATGGTGGTATCCTGATCGGTGGACGTACAACAGCTACCAATACACACGACAACATCGTTCGTAACGGTTGGGGTGAACTATGCCAGTTCTATGGTTCAGGTACCAATCACATTATCAAGAACAACCTGTTCGCTGATAACCAGGGTGATGGCGTGAGTATGAGAGGAGCTGCCGGTGCTGCCGTACAGTTTCTGAATAACACGGTGGCTAATACAAAGGGTAACAACCTGCGTATCAATGGTTACTCTGGTCAGACAGGTGTGAACATTGTAAGAGGTAACGTGTTCATTGCTCCGCTGAAAGGTGTTGGTACAATCTATCCTAAGTATTATATCTACACTGAGAACGGTGCTGTAGTGTCTGAAGGCACAGGCTCACTGGCAAACTACAAGTTCGCTACTGTAGCCGCTTCCGGTACCACTGCTACCAACTACTATCAGATTACCAACAAGACGCTTACTGGTGGTTACACATCCGGGTATGTGAAATTATACTAAGAGCGCATAAGTACGGATTAGAATCATGATTGAAAGTGCTGCGGGAGATAGTCACGCCATGTTCTCCATGATTCTAATCCGTAATTTTTAATCGCTTTTGTTACTGATTATCGGTCCGTGCTTCCACAACCTGCTGGATGTTTGCAGGTACATTAGATAACAGATCATAGCCGGTTGCGGCTTCTATCGCATCAACACTGGTACGGTAGCTTTTCCAGTCTGTTCCTATGCTGTTGACGTTGGGTGTATTTACCGCGATCACACGTGTGGATGAGGTTATACGGCTAAGATCATTATTGCCATTGGAGAGGACAACTATTACTTTCCAGACATTGGATGGTACTGTTACATGACCATTATCTATGGTGGTTGTTGTGCCTCCGTTACTTCCGGTGCCACCGGTACCGTAATTTCCCATTATTACATATACCTCATTGCCTGCTGTAACGAGCGAGCGGGTGTACATTTCCAGGTTATTCCATGTCTGTTGATTGTTCTGCGGCGCCTGTGGGATCATGTTGGTCATCAGGAAGGTAGAAGAATTGGCTGCAACGGTTGATGTTCTGTCGGCAGAAGGACAGTTATGTCCGCGATCAAACCCACTGCCTGAATAACTGGTAGCGCCTACCTGGTACCATCCTGAAGGCAGGCTGGTATTGGCTCTGAAGTCATCCTGGCGTGCCGCGCTTCCCAGGTCAGAACTGCTGATATGCCAGCTTACCCAATTGGGTGTCCCTCTGACATTATTGTAAGACAGTATGTAATATGTCTGATCCATCAGGTAATTGGTGGGGTAAGACGTGCTGGCCACAGCGCCACTTGGATTGCCCAGCAGCAGGTGACTGTTGTCTCCCGGGGTACCGCCTCCGCCGGAAGTGCCGGTATTGATGGTGATGTTGTCGATGTTAATACGGTTGCTGCCACCAGATACCTTACGGATAGACAAGCGGATGTTACCCGTTACACTGAGGGTGAAGGTAGCCGTTTGTAGTGTAGTGGATGAAGTGGTGATAGTACTGCCGGTCTGGCTGTAAGTACTGCCACCATCGGTGGAGATCCAGAGCTGCCAGGTACTGCTGCCATCCGAGCCAAACACTGCATGGGAGATAGTGATGGTGTTGGCGCCGGAGGCATTGAAGTTCATGGTGATGGCCCCTGTATTACGGATACGGGCAGAGGCAGCGCCGGTCTTGGCGTCTGTTGACAGATTACCGATAAGTGCGTCGTTGAAATTCCAGCTGCCGCTGCCCAGCGTTACGTTGGCGGCTGCGTACGCAGTTTTAGTGCCTGATTCAAAATCTTCCGTCAGAGAGACAGCGGCAATAGCTACCTCATTTACCACACCTTTTACAGGTGGAGTGGGGCGTGGTGTGATCTCTTCTTTCGTACAGGAGGCAATAAAGAGGGAAAGGACTGCTATCCAGAGCAGTTGAGGGGAAAGGGTTTTCATAGTGATTGAGTTTTAGTCAGTCTAAAGGTATGGATACTGCCGGCGATGGGAAACAGTTTTGTATTAGTTTTCAATAAAATAATATTAGTGCAAAAAATGCTAAAACCGTTTACGCCGACAGCTGCAGCAAAATCCGGACGATAACAAAATTTTAGCATTTGCCCTGGCGGGCGGAGGTGGAAATTTATATGATTTTTCTACATATGTAGTGCGCATCGAAAAAAGATGAAAATGAAAAAGCTTCCCTGACAGCCTCATCTTCGTATCAGGCACACAAAAATGGGAGGGTTCCAACTGCTTCGGGCCTATACGATTTTGGCGAAGCTTATGTATCAACACACGAATTTGGCGTGAAATGATTTTACAGGACATAAAACAAGAGAGGCTGTCCGCCGGAGCGAAACAGCCTCTTTCCATCATTATGCCAGACAGATTATTCTATGATTGTTACTTCCGTTCCCTGATTCCAGTGTTTGTATTCGGGCATGTAATACAGATAGGCAGTACTTGCTCTTCCTCTGTATTTGCCTGCAATTTCCGCCTTAAGATCAAGATTGACCTGTTTGGTTTCTCCTGCTGCAAATCCCATCCAGTACAACACCAGGTAGTTGTCGAAGATCTCATAGTAGGCTACCTGATTTTTTTCCATGATCTCTTTTAGTTGCCATGGCTGTACCGTTAATCCGCCGGGTATCCCGATCTTAGCGATACTCATTGGCTGCAGATAGTCTTTGATATTCTTCACTTCTACCTGCATTCTTACTGTCTCGCCGACTTTTGTGTCAGCTGCAGAGAGATGTGTAGATAATTGCAGTTCTGCTTCCGGATCATTCGGAGGAAGTAGTGTGTAGTACGCCAGTTCCAGCTGATAGGGAACTGTTTGTTTTTCGCTGGCATATGTAACAGAGAAAGTATTGTCCCCTTCCTCAATATTGGTGATCATATCCCTTCCGGCAAGGGTTGTTTTATCATTTACTTTTATTTCTATTTTTGATGCAGCTGAGATCTCACCCATCAATCGCCTGTATTCAACGATGGCCTGCAGTGCAAGTACCGTCGCTTGTGTAGAGCCATATCCATAGTAGGTCTTTTCGCCCAGTATACGGGATATCACATTGCCGATAATAGCCAGGTCTGGAGATTTTTCTCTTGTAAGGGCCAGGGCATACAACGACATTGTTTCTACTCTCAGGGATGCCGCCCTTGAATTTGTTACACTGGTTTCTGACTCGAGTTTGGTTTCCTGCAATGCCTTCATCAGTTGAGAGAAATCTTTCTCATTCTTCATATTGCTGGCGGCAAGCGCCATCATTGCCAGCTGATAGGCGTCTTTGCTGTTCAGTGCCTGCTTAACCGCTGTTTCGTATTCCAGTTGTATTTCGTTTCCAACACCAGCCTGTGTGAGTGCATATACGATATAGATATTGGCGATCTTGTTTGGCACAGCTCTAAAAGCATCATATCCGTTTTTAGCAATGGCAAACGTGCCTTTGCCATCCCTGCGGCTTAACAGGAACTTCTTTGTACGGGCAAGCATTTTTTTATCGACGTTGATGAACTCCTGCATGTCAGTAAACTCCAGCAGACCATAGGCCGTGAGCGCTTCATGGGCTGGTGTTTTACCGAACCATTCAAAGCCATTTTCTGCGGTTTCAAATCCGATCAACCGCTGGTAACCTTTTTTGATATAGGTCAGCGCTTTGTTCTCAATATCCGGATTGCTCTTATTAGCTGAACGAAGATATTTTAAGATGTAAACGTTGGGATAGGTGCTGGAAGATGTCTGCTCAAAGCAGCCGTACGGCTCTCTCAGCATGGATTCTATATCGTTGAGCAGCTGTCCTTCCAGGTTGTTAAACAGTTTCAGCTCTGTTGCCAGGCTACCGGCCATCATGTTCCTGATCGTGAAATTGGTGGTCGTGGCTTTATTCCCTGAAATAGTCGTAATAACCGGGAAGCCGTTACTGTTCACTGTGATGGGCAGGGAAAGCTTTTCCGTGTTTGTGGCGGTGGCGACAACAAATTTGATATCTCCCTTGACAGCAGCAGTGGCTTTTACAGGAATGAGCACCTGTGTGGCGCTGTCTGCCGCGATCTCAACATTGCTGTTGTAGTTGCCGGCAACCATGTTATCTGGCAGTACGGTACTGATATTGGCAGAAATAGCTTTACTGCTGCTATTCCTGATAACGAGCGGAATCAGTGCATTGTCGCCAATGGTCATATAAGGCGGTATCTTGGCGTCTACACTCATCGGCGGCTGTACAGCATAGGTCATTTCTGTTCTGCCAGGCTTACCATTATACCCGATACCTTCGGCAATAGCACGGAAAGTAGTAGTCGCATCAGAATTATAGAACTCTATTTTAGCCTCTCCGTTTCTGTCTGTTTGAACAACAGGGTTCCAGTAGATTGTTTCCCTGAAATCGTCCCTTTCTGTTGTTTCCGGGGAGTAGTATTTAGGCGCATAGAAGCGTCTTGCTATGGTAAAGGTATTGTTCTTTGCCTGTACAGATTTGGATGCGTAATAGTAGGTACGGTCAAGGTTGATAACAGTTTTTGGGCTTTTAGCATTTCTGGTAGTAACAAGGATCACACCATTTGTACCTCTGCTACCATAAATAGCGGTGGCGTCAGCGCCCTTAAGGACATAAACACTTTCGATGTCAATAGCCTTAATAGCGTCATCCAGCTTGGTGACTGGAATACCGTTGACGATAAACAAAGGCTGATCTAATCCGGAGATGGAGTTGGTACCTCTTATCTGTACCTGGGCAACATTGCCCGCAGTTCCTGTGGCCTCAGTAATCTTGATACCGGCGACCTTACCCTGTAGCTGTTGCACTGGATCGCCGGAAGTAATCTCCTCTTGTTTCACCGTTACAACAGCTCCTGCTGTTACCGACTTCTTTTGTATACCAAGGCTGGTAACTACGACTTCCTGGAGTGCTTTCCCATCGCCTAAGTTTGGGAATGCGTTGTCAAGGTTATCTATAGCTTTTTTGACGGGCGCGTCTTCTGGTTTCGGCGCTTCATTCAATGCCAGTAAGGGCGGAGGCAGACGGTCGTCGTTATCAAACGGATCTTTTGTCTTCCTGGCCGGCATAGGTGTGTAACCATTACCCTGTTCCAGTATCTTGATAGTGATAGGTTCTTTTTTACGGGCAGAACGGGCTATGAGATGATAGTTCAGGGCAGGAGTGATGTCTGTAAAGAAAAAAAGGCCATCATCGCCCGTGGTTTGTTGCACTGCATTTCCACTGGCATAGATATGCTTATCTGTACCACTGACAAGATACACCGTTGATTTTACCGGCTTGCCATTGTTATTCTGTATGATTCCACTGAGCACATTATTCAGGTCCGGATTATACTTAGGCTTGCCTGTTTTTTCAATATAGTCAATGTAGTCAAAGTAGCGGTAGCCATGTGTCAGCATGACCAGGTCAAGTGAAGCAATGGCTGTTTTTTCTTCCTGTTTAAAATAGAACTGAGGCTCTTCTATCTTACCATGAAGCTCAGAGCTCATCAGCAGCCAGGAAAGGATGTGGTCCTGTTTATCGTCGGCCAGCGACCATAATTTATCATCTATTACTGACAGCGAGAAGTTCGAAGGCACAGGTTTTCCGTTTTCATCCAGTGTTTTAAGATGAAGTGTCACCTTTTCACGCGGGAGATATTTACTTTTATCTGCAGTTATTTTTACGTGTAATATCCTGTTGGGATGCAGGAATACAATTCTTTCCGCAAGCGGGATGCGTTGTTCATTGATGATGGTGAACCGTGCGATACCAGCGGGAAAATCCACAGGGTCTACATCAATCAGCTGTTCTCCTTTTTTGAGAACAATCTCCTTACGATAATACACGTCATCTTTACTCTGGCCCACCAGTCTGACTTTCATGTCCTGCGTAGCGTTTAGTTTGAACTGTAACAGTTTTTCCTTTCTGTCAATGTTCATAACGATGCCTTTCTTTGCGGCAGCTGGCAGGTCAAAAGGCTGTTTTATTCCCGAAGGGGAGATAATCCGTGCGCTGTACGTTTTCCCCACCTGTGGGGTGAAGGAGAACTGCCCCATGCCATCATGGTAGCTGGTGAAAGTAGCGGCAACATTTCCGCCGTTGTCGAGTACCTCACCTTTTACATCGGCAGGTTTACCAAATTCATTAATAGCCTTAAAAGCAATATTGGTCGGGATACTCTCAATGAAGGTACCTCCCTCCGGCATAAACTGCAGATCGATCTTATTGAGTGCAATAGGTATACTTCTTGAAATGGCTTCTGTATAAGCGCCATAATTGACGGTGACGTTCAGCACGCCATCATTAGTATTCAGATCTGCCGGCAGTTTGAAGCTGATATTGGTCTTACCTTCCCCATCAGTTTTAGCCCTTGCATTTTCAACGCTTTTCCCGGCAAGAGATACCGTATATTTTATTTCATAGTTTGGAATGGCTTTGTTGGATAGATCACGAATGGAATAAGCTGCAACGACTTCATCTCCCGGACCATAGCCTTTTCTTGGAAAATCGAGTTTCATCAATACCCTGGGAGCGATCACTTTTTGCAGCGTGATCTCTTTGGTGAACCAGGTTGATTCTTTTTCGTTCCTCATCCAGGTGGTATAGGCTCTTATCTTATACACGCCGCCAGTGGCTGACTGGCCAAACTCGTAATGTCCTTCGGCGTATCCTTCATCAACTCTGTAATTCAGCTTTTCCAGTACACTGCCGGAAGGGCCTACTATCTCCACATACACAACATTACTGATCACAGAAATTTGCTGGTTCTTGGCATTTACAAGGTATACTTTAAAAAACAGATCATCGCCGGGTTTAAAAAACACATGATTAGTCTGTATATAGATCTTTTCTTTATTGTCATTGTATGCTGCCAGTTGCGCATTCCCTTTACCCGTAAAGGCAAGCAGGAACAGTATGAATAAGGTATAAGCTTTTATATAAGTGTTCATGGGTCTTAGAATTGGAGTGAGACGTTAAATCCGTAGGTTTTTACCGCAGGCAGGTTAAAGAAGTCCAGGCCTGTCGTATTGGGCTGATCAAACAGCAATTGGTCCGGGTCTGCACCTTTATAAGCTGACCACAGCAGGATATTGCTCACATAGGTGGACAGGGTGAGCAGCTGTTTGTTATGATGCAGGTTGAACCGGTAACTCAGATTAACGTTATTGAGCCGCAGGTAATCTGTCTTTTGCACATATGCTGCTGCTACACCCGATAGTCCATACCTTGTCCAGCGGTTCTTTTCTACCGGCTGAGCGGGATCATAAAAGCTCACGGGTATATCGTTCACATGACCGTTTTGCTGTACACCCTGGAATATGTAGTTAGTAACACCTCGCTGTGTACTGGTAATAGCCGATCTTCCATAGTAGTCAAGGGCTGCCTGTGTGCCATTCCAGGTCTCACCGCCTTTCTTCCATTCCCAGTCTGCCTGTAGTGTGAATTTTTTCCAGCTTACGTTATTGTTGAACTTTACTACGAAATCCGGTATTGGATTGCCAATCACCTGTGGTGTTGGATTTACAAGCGGAAAACCATCTTCCCCTATCACTACGTTGCCCGAGGCGTCTTTTAAGTATGTGCTACCAACTATCACACCCAAAGGTTGTCCCTGTACAAGAGCTTTGTGAACATTGCTGAATCCTGCAATTGGTGTGAAATTATCGCCCTGATTGACGCGAGTGACAGTGGTGTTGTACGCAAAGAAGGAGAGTGTACCGGAAAGGCCAACGTCCCTTCTGGAACCATAGTTATTAGCACTCAACGATACTTCAATCCCTTCATTCCTCAGGTCTGCCATGTTCTTCAGGTGAAGTGTTCCATTACTGTAAACAGGAAAAATATCATTCCTGGTATTTTTAACATAGACATTGGCATTGAGGCGGAACACGTAGTCGTGCGACAGGCTTAGTCCTCCTGTCCATTCCCGCCGATTGACAGGGGTCAGACCTTTATAACCGGCGGCCTCTGTAATAGGGCGATAGCTGAATATCTGCTCTGTAGAGTATTGTAGCAGATTGGTATATACCAGGGATCTGTCAACAGGTAGTTCGCTGCTTACTTCGTGGTAGGAGGATGATATGTTCAAATCAACGCTGGGTAGTATAGACCATATTGTCAATGCAACGTCGAATGCTGGTAAGATAAAGTCATTCTTTGACGCTGTATTGGAAAGATAAAGTTTATTTCCCGCGTTTACTTTTAATTCAATACCCGCTGCCGAGTGAAAGGTGTTGTTAAGCGTAAGGAAAACGTCGTGTGAGGAACGTTGATAGTTATACCGCATATCATCTGGTTTATACCTTATGCGGGTGTTTGCATTACCATAAGTATAGTATAATCCCAGTTGCGAGTTAAACTCATCATTGTAATATTCGATATTGTAGAGTCCCTGCGATTGTAACAGATAGTTAAAGTCTTTTTTGTTCCTGTCTGTATACATACCATCCGTCCACCCTGCAGTACCTGGCTTGTAGCTTTCCACAGTGTTTTCCAGTACATGCTGGAGAGACTGGGTAAGTTTGACATCAAACCGGGACGTTTTCAAGGCTAAAACCAGAGAGGCATTCTGTTCTGTAGAGCGGTAACGATTGCCATTGTCTTTCAGCAGGAACAAGGGATTATCAGCCATATTACTATAACTGCGTTGTGCTTCTCCATTCGTTGTTCCTTGTATATTGCTGAAAGATGCCGGCGTAAGGAGTGCGTTCTGATAAGCTCTGTTCAGAAAGCCTGTCCTGTTGCCGTTGGAAAGTTGGTCATGGTTGTATAGATAGGCGGCTTTGATATTTAACCACTTGATGCTGGTCCCTATGTCTGCCCCCAGTGTCTGTGAAATCCTGTTATTCTCTTTGATGATCGTATTCTCGTTAGTTTGTCCCAGTTTCAGCCCGAAGTTCCATGTACGTTTACCATACCGGAAAAGTTCTCCCGATATTTTCAGCTGATGAGAATGGGCGACGGCGGTCCGGAAGATGCTGTTATTATAGGCAGTGGCAGCTTTCCCGTTGCCTGTGCCTATGGGCACAAGTCTGCCGTTCTGATCGTAGGGGTAATTACTCCCATCAAATTCAAGAGCATGTATATTAGGCCCATAGCTGAATATTTCTCCTGTTTCCGGCCCTCTCCAGGCCAGCGCTCCATTAACGGAGCGTCCCTGCACATAATCAGATTGCAGCTCCGGAAGCCTGTTGTGGCTTTTTATCTCGATGGTCCCGCTATATTTGGTTGAAAGAGAAAGATAGCGTGTATATTGTGGTGATATCTGCAGAGAATTGCCCGATATCTTTACACGCCTGACGCCAAAATCAGGATGGAACGGACCTTTCAGCTTCAGAGGGGTATTTCTGCTATTACTGACCGAGTCTACAGGATCGATGTTACCTCTGAGTTTTCTTACCTGCTCCATATAGTCCCCGGAGATAATGGGTTCCACGCTGCTACGCACCTGAGCGGCTGCCAGGGCGGGAAGTAAAAGAAGGAGTAAAGTAAATTTCAAGGTATTAGATTTAGGTGATATAAATATAGTGATTCCGGTGGTCCATGTTCCGGCTGTATGATGCAGGGTTTATCAGGATTCCATAAATGGGGTAAGAAAAATATATATGGCTGGTTATTATGGGGGTTCCGGAGGACTGGGGAAACCCGGCTGAAAAGTATGTTGGCTTTTCAGCCGGGATATTAATTAAGCTATATACGACTGGCGGATTGTGCCTGTCCTAAATGATCACCAATTCTTTCAATAGCCCCCGCGGTGATTCATGCAGTTGCAGTACTCCTTCATAGCCTTTACCCGCTGTGCTTCCTGTTCCAGCTGCTGCCTTTGTGTGGAAGGTTCTTTCTTGTTAACCCTGGTAAGGAAGTCTGGCAATTGCAGTCCGGCAATCTGTTTCTGGATATCGCTTTCAGAAATGGTGTCCAGTGTCAGACTTATAGCCTGGCTATCGGCCGTAATAAAGCTGGCACTACCAAAGTACAGTTGTGGATTATTTTTATTCTCTCCGATAGCTACGATGTATGCCCTGACGCCCAAGGGAAGCGGAATGGAGCCATCTTCCTCATAAAATCCGTACACATTACTATCCTTCAGATATCCACCTTCTGTCATTATTTTATGTGAGGGAATAACCAGAAAGACGGAAATGCTTTGGTCTTCTCTTTCAGCAATGGTGACGGTCAGTTTGCCTGGGCTCAGGTCACTGGCGTTCTGCAATGCCATGTCTATATTATACCAACCGAAGGTATTGATATCTATTGTGTAGTAAAACGATGTGTTGTTTTTCGGCTCTATTAAGTTGTTGTATACTATGGCTGGTAGGGTATCTGGTATGACATCGCCTGTTAAAAGCTGGTTGCCGGCATCGAGTATCGTATTCGTTATGTTAATGAAGTTTTCATCATTATCCGCTTTGCTGGCCAGATCAAATATGATATTATAGTACCCACAGCTATCTGGCAGGGCAGATGCATTACTGGAGGAATCACATGGCGAATAGTCAGAAGCATATTCCCCTATGTATGAAAAGATATCATTGAGCTCCTCGTTGTTCAGGGATGGAAATCCTGGCATTACTTGTTTCTCATACGCATTAAACAGGTTAATGGAATACCTATGACCACTGGCAATTAGTGCACCACTGTTACGAATGAAACTAAATAGTGTAGCTGTATCATTGTTCCAGCGTTGCATTACATCACGTAAAGCAGGACCTGTAATTTGCTTATGCACATTGTGACAAGATGCGCAATTCAGTTGGAATAATGCTTTCCCGTGTTGAGGATCGTTAAAATTCGACGTTTCATCTATGGCTATCAGATCGGTAGCAGGAGTAACTTCAGGAACGATCCTGCCCTCAGCCGAGCCAGGTGTATCCTGCTTCGCAGGTAGCGGCTGCGGGTCCACCCAGTTAATACCATTCTTTTCCGTTTCTCCCTTATAAAGTTGCATGCCATTGACTACCTCATTAGTAGGGATCTTTACTTGTAAGGGCTTCAACATGCTCACCTTTGCACCTTTAGCCGCATTTATATAAATCATACCGCCGCTCTGTAGCGGTTGTCCATTACTCTGGGTGCGCAGTCCTGCCAGTAGCATTTGTTCTATGCTGAGCGCTTCTTTGACTTCCAGGCGGGCTGTTTTACCTTCTTTTGCCTTTAATGCATGTGCAGGAATAATGATAAAGGTACCGCCGTTAAGCGCCAGGGTGGTATCCCTCTCTGTATTGACATCAAATAATTGTGATGGAAGTCTGGAAGGGTTAAGCATGGCCGGTAAGGGTGGTACGGAGGGTAACGAATTACAGCTTGCCAGCAGGAGCAGCAAGGCACAGGTACGGAATAAATTGTTCATAGTAATAGTTTACTTAGTATGAATGTAAGATCATACGTCAGATCAGAATATGACGAAAGTCATCTTTGTAAATTACATGGTTACCTGCGTCCACCAGGTGCCTGAATAAAAAGGCTGCATCATTACTGATACAGCCCCTTTCGTGTATTCAAAGCATCTTTAATGCCTTACCATCATTCTCCGGTAACCAAACCAGCCTGCAACCACCACTATAAGGAAAGGCCAGCAGGAGAGGAGGAATACGAAAACATTACTGAGCGTTTCCGTACCAGCAACCAGCGCGGTTAATATTCTTGTACCAAAACCGGCACGCGTTACCTTGTCGGGATTGACGATCACCTGTATATCTGCCTGCTGTGGCTGAAACAATTGCACAGAGAATGTTGCATAGTGTACATCATCCAGGATAGCCAGGTTAGCGATTCTGCGGTTCGTGCCTTCATCGTATCGTTGATCCTGGTAAGTGGCTACATCCAACGCTGTACCTTTCGCTGTTGGCTTTAGTACTGCCGGTTCAGGCGCGTCATTCTTTAATGAATTAGAGAGATAGAGCAGTGTTTTGTCTTCGTCTTTCATTGTACGATAATCAATGAAAGTCGCCATTGACGTCAATGTATGCACGACAGAATCAAGACTGGCCGCAGGCACGCGTAAGGTCAGCGTTGCTGTAGGTGTATACAACTGTACACGCTTTAATGAATCTACAGAATAGGGCAGGTCCTGCGTCATCGCCACATCATTATGCATCGTGCTTTCTCCGACCATTCCACCTACTCCTATAACAGTATGCTCCAACGCTGACAATGAGCTGAATACATTGCTGACGCGGCATCGTACATCTGCAGTACGAACCCTTTTACGGGAAGGGGAATTAAGTGCGGTAATGTCGTTTGCTAAATTCGTGGAATCAGCCGTGGATACAAAGGCTTCTTCCTCTTTTGAAAGACTTGAAGGCGCAGTTGAACACGCGGCAGCCAGCAGCACTGGTGCCATTAAATATAGGGGAATACGCATAAATGGTGTTTACATTTTATACCGCAAACACGCAAAAGGTAACCTTAAAAGAAATGTTAAAGTGAAACAGGGTGTTTGGCATGAATTGGAATCCTTTTTGTGATGGTAAACCCATTAAACCTTATAAGATGACAGATAATAAACCAAAACAGGACGATCAGAAACCTGTGCAGCAAAACACCGGAGAGCAAAAGCCTGTCGACGAAAAGGCGGAAAAATATATAAAAGAAGCGGGGAGTATTGAAGACATACCCGATGCCGAAGAACAAAAAGAGGCAGATGATAAAATGAAAAAAGACTGATATGGTGAGAGTTTACTTTAATCCTGACTATACCCTGGACTCTCCGCTGATTGGCGATGAAGTGAAGATCGAACATCTGCAGCATATTGCTGATGTGGATGTAAACGACCTGCAGGAGGCATTTGAGCTTTGTCAGAATACTGACCAGCCATGGACGAACAAAAGCGAGGTGACGCCTGATGTAGTTGTAGCAGATGGTACCCGGTCCGTAGCGCCGGGAGATGTACTGGAGTTTGAAGGAGAATGGTTCCTGGTAGGGCCGGCCGATTTTCAACGGATCTGATCACATCGTTTCCAGCTCTATTAATGTTCCAATCTCTTTCGCCCGGGGCGTGAGTTGCTCACCTTCATACCAGTTCTCATTGCCATTCTCATCTGTCTTAATAGTGATGTTCAGATGACCGTCCTCCCCGGCTACATATACAAGGAATGTCCGCCTTCCACCGGTATCCTCTACGTCTACCCGGGTTTCCTCCCCGTTATAGGTGATATAAAATGTTTTGCGGTTCATCGTTTTATGTTTTACTTAGTTGCCTGAAAAACTATGCCAGAACGATAAGCAATCTTAGCCATTACGCATGAAGAAATTTATAAGAAACATCATAGTACGGTTGTCAAACTCGGTATCTTCCAATCCGGACAAGCAACTGGTATTCGATTCATTATCGCAGTTATATAAACAGATATGTGACGGTAAGAAGGACAAAGGACTTGTATTGACATGTGACTATGAAAAAACTTCCATGATCATTTTTTCAGATCAGCATAAGGGCGGCAAAGGTGGGTCTGATGATTTTATACTGGCAGAAGCATCGTATCTGGCTGCCTTACGTTATTATTACGAGAAGGGGTTTACGCTCGTGAACCTGGGAGATTGTGAAGAGCTGTGGGAAAATAAGCCATCTGTTGTAGTGGAAAAGAACAGGGTATCCCTGTTGGAAGAAGCCCGTTTTCTGCAACAAGGACGTTATTACAGGATAGTGGGCAACCATGACCTGGAATGGAACTACCATATCCCTAGAGATATGTATCTGAAGCCTTTATTTGGAAAGGATCTTAAAATTTACGAAGGGCTTGTACTGAAAATGAGATACAAGGACGCTGATGAGACGATCTTTCTGGCCCACGGTCATCAGGGAGATCTGAGAAGCGACGGAAATGCTTTCAGTAAATGGTTTGTAGCGGCTATATGGACGCCTGTGCAGCGCTGGTTTGATGTAAGACTCGATACACTTTCAGATAATTTTGACATGGTAGATGAACATAATGTCATTATGTATGAATGGAGCCAGCAGTATAAGAAAACACTATTGATATCAGGACACACACATAAACCGGTATTTGCATCTATGGACCATATAGACCGGCTGAGCAAACAACTGGTGAAAGCAACAGCAAAAAATGATGAAGAACGCATTAAGTCCCTGCAGGAGGCTTTAGAAAAGAGGAAAGCAGAATATGCCGGAAAGCATTTCGTGAAGACAATGGTAAGCCCCAGTTATTTCAACACCGGCTGTTGCTGTTTCAGCGATGGGGATATTACAGGCATTGAGATCAATGAAGGATTTATCCGTCTTATCAAATGGGAGCAGGAAGGAAAGAACATAAACAGGATAGTACTGGAAGAAGCGCCGCTGGATTACCTGTTTGATCAGCTATAAACAGCGGCGCCTTTGTTTAATTCTTATCCAGGAATTTTGTGTGCGATTCGTTATATCTATCGCCTACATTAGGGTACCTTGCCAGCAGGTCTTCGATTTCCTGCTTGTCGGCAGATGAAAGTGTAATATTCACTGCTGCAGCATTTTCCTCCAGGTATTTTCTTCGTTTAGTGCCCGGTATTGGAATGATATCATCATCCTGATTCAATACCCAGGCCAGCGCCAGTTGAGCGGCTGTACAATGCCTATTAGCAGCCAGTGCGGCAAATTCCTGCGCCAGATTCCTGTTATTCTCTGCGTATTCTCCCTGGTAGCGAGGTAATGACTTCCTGAAGTCATTTTCCTTAAGCGCATTTACATCCAGTGTATTGGTGACCAGGCCACGGGCCAGCGGACTGAATGGTACAAAAGAGATCTTTAGTTCCTTACAGAGCGGAAGGATCTGGTCTTCCACATCTCTTGTCAGCAGGGAGTATTCACTCTGTAATGCCGAAATCGGATGTACAGCATGGGCCTTACGTATAGAGTTCACGCCAGCTTCAGATAAGCCCAGGTAGCGCACTTTCCCTTCTTTCACCAGGTCGGCCATCGCTCCTACAGTTTCTTCAATGGGCACCTTTGGATCAACGCGGTGTACGTAGTAAAGATCGATCACGTCTGTCTGTAATCTTCTTAGACTGTCTGTCACCGCCTTTTTCATATAAGCGGGTGAGCCGTCAAAGCCTGAAGGCTGGCCATTGGTGAACGTAAAGCCAAATTTGGTAGCGATAAATATCTTTGACCTGTTAGGCTTTAATACTTTGGCTACCAGTTCTTCATTTTTGCCATTGGCATAAATATCTGCTGTATCCCAGAAATTGATGCCCAGTTCAATGGCCCTTTCTAATGTGGCGATGGATTCAACATCGTCTGCTTCACCATAAGCATGGTTCATGCCCATGCATCCGAGACCTATTGCAGATAATAGGACGTCTGTGTTACCTAGTTTCCTGAATTTCATGAGAACCGTCGTTTGGGTTAATGTTTCTCTGTTTATCTCAATCTCTAAAGATACGACTAATAACTGGAGGTGGCGAAACCAGGGAAATCCCTGTTCCTATTGTCCTTTTTTATGTGATTCTTGGTTAGTGGTTATACGAAAAAGAGGTGAAGGCAGAAGTTCGATACAATGGATCCTGAGCATATGAAGTGGATGAGTACCCAGGTACAAAACGGAAGTAACGTATACTGTCCTGAAATCAGAAGGCTGACCAACGAAGTGAATAGATCTTCGCAGGTCAGCCCTTTTTATTGCAATGATCGCTATTGGTGCAATCGTTATTATTTTGTTTGTTGCTGTGCCTGCGCGCTTCCAAACACTGTTTTCAGCAGATCGGTTACACGGGCGGCAGGGTCTTGTCTGATCTTCTGCTCTTCAATTGCTACTTCCTGGAAGATACCTGCAATCGCCTTTTCGGTTACGTAGGCGGTCAGGTCGGTATTCACCGGAGTGGAAGAGAACTTGTTATATACGGTGAAAAGGTCTGACCAGTATTTGGTAGCATCCACTTTCTTCAGGGCATCGCCAATAACCGGTTTGAACGCAGTGGTGAGTGCAGCAGTGGTTTTACTTTTGAAGTAGTTGGTAGCGGCTGAGTTACCACCTTTCAGGATGCCCAGCGCATCAGTGATCGTCATTTGTTTGATAGCGTTCACGAAAATAGGAGCGGCGGATTTTGCAGCTTCTTCTGCACCTCTGTTCATGGACAGGATGGCCTTATCCACTACACTGCCCAGACCTACATTACGCAGGGTGTTTTCCACTTTCTGCGCCTCGGGAGGCATCAGGATCTTCAGCGCAGCGTTGGCAAAAAAGCCGTTGGCAGCGGAAAGCTTGTTTGCACTGTTCTGAGTACCAATAGTAAGTGCTTCTTTCAGCGCGGCAGCAATCTGTGCAGAGCTTAGTCCACCGGCAGTAGGCAGATTGTTAGGCAGGTTATTCAGGATCTGTTGTGACGTTTCACAACCAGTGCTGGTTAAAAGCAGTGCGGCTAAAATACATGCAAAAAAGCCTTGTTTCATAATTGATTGTATTACATTCATAAATGTTAGAGATGGCAAAGATAGATTTTTCTTTTTAATAGAATATTCCCTTTAAAAATGCGATATTGCATAAGGAGAAAGCAATAATCCCTTACAATCAGGAACACTATTAAGTATGTAGTGAAGAACAATTTTGAAGCCAGAGAAAGAGAAAAAACAGCTTAAACTGAGTCAGTAACCGAGAGCGCAGCCTGGATTTATTTTTCAGTTTGCCGTATTTAAAAATTCCACATGAAAACGATCATTATCATCGTCGGCGTAACGGCCCTTTACATTCTATTCGTTGTAGTCAAACTGATCAAATTGAATCGCAGGGCGAAAGAGATTGCTCTCAGAGCAAAACAGGACCGTGCAATGCAACCTGAAGAGGAGGATACGCCGGAGTTGCATGAAGATGGCACGCTTTCGCTGCATGACAGACAATACATCGCCTGCGGCGCTAACCTGGCTTATCTGCATGGAGACCGTATGGATACACTGGAAACAGACAGTGATCAGGAAGAGATCCGCGGAATGCTGAAAAGGGAATGGCATATCAATTCCAGGGATAAACTGCTAAACAATATTGACTGGCTGGTAAACCATGGCCACCGCGTTTACTTCAAACCTATCTGGAATATACTCACCACACTGCCCGTAAGGGAAAGAGCGATTGAACTGGAAAAGCTGCAGGAGGAATTTACCGCGAAAGGCGATGAGATATCCGTAGACCTGTACGCTTCCAATATTTCCGAAGGCTACAAACACCTGCGCGAGGAAGCCGCATGTTTTGAAGGTAAAAAGTGTAAGCTGGATGCCCTGACATGGGACCTCGGCCGTGCTATTAATCTTTGCCGCTGGGGTTATGATGCCGGTTTCCTGTCAAGGGACGAGGCGATCGGGTACATCCGGAAGTTCGGCAAGGAGTTACTGCACAACTATACTACCTGGACTAATCTGGGCGAAAATTACCTGATGGGATTCGCGATGTGGAGCGGCGATCTCGAACAGCTGGATGAGCTGTATGGCGCCCATTGCGATCTGCTCTCTGAAGACAGCAGCCCCTGGGTACAACTCGAAAGTCGTTAGCAGAGGAACCGCTATATCCTCCTTCAAAGAAATTCTGCAAGCCTGTATCAAAATACGATACAGGCTTTTTTATGCCGGTACCGGCAGCGTGAGGTAAATCTCTTATGCGCTTGTATGCTTTGATGAAAAGGAATATACCTCTCGTACGCGTGCATGGCATGTTTTTTTCACGGCTAAAAGGGACTAAAAAAATATCGCATGAAAATCTTTTCGCGTAAAAAAAGTTCAGCTATAGCTGACTTAGGTACCGCCATAGGAGCGGGATTGCTGGCGGGACTGGCGGGAACCGCCGCTATTACTGTTTCGCAGATGATAGAGATGAAGATTACTGGGCGTAAACCCAGCAATGCACCCGTAGATGCCGTATCAAAAGTGCTGGATGTGACTGCCGTCAGCGAAGAGAAAAAGCCGAAGGTATCCCAGGAAATACACTGGGTTTACGGCACCACATGGGGAATAGCAAGGGGCATACTTTCCCTCACCGGACTGAAAGGATGGACCGCTGATCTTGCACATTTTGCAAGCGTATGGGGAGCTGCACTCGTGATGTTGCCAGGCCTCAAGGTAGCACCTCCCATTCAGAAGGAAGACCCCAAAACGATCGGCATTGACATACTACACCATGCCGTATATGCTATTGCTACAGGGCTTGTGTATGATATGATCACCAGGAAAAAATGAATGGCAGGATCAGTACCGCTTCTTCCGCTGACCCGGTGCAAATGGTTTTGCCGACTTGGATCCTGTTAACTTCTTAGCTTGCCCGGGAGGCAAACCATGAGGATGTCGGGGTCGCGGTGCAACACGGTATGTACATGCGCTTATAGTACAGCAAACGAAAAAGGAAAATAGCAGCGACAGTATGAGTATCGGTCTTACGAACATGAAATAAATGCTTTACGGTTAGGTGATGGCAAATATAATACCAGAATTTAATACCTGAGTATTAAGTACTCGGCCGGGGGCAGTCATGCCCAGGTTAAATCTTCCAAAAGCACGGATTATATTGATGATATTCTAAATTTTCATATGTATATTTGTATTGGTTAAAGCGCGGGGATTCTGCCGCTGGAAAGACGCCTATGATTGATACTTGTGCCAACGTATGAAGCAGGCAGGTTGCAGCAACTGCAATGATATTTGTGTATCCCTTTCAAATTGTCATATGAAACAGCATTCAGGAAGATTATTGTTGACGTTATGTTTTATGTCATTCTCCATGACAGTTCTCTCCTGCGGGAAGCTCAGACATAAAGGACACGTGCTGATAAACGGAGCTAAAGAAGTCGCAACTGTGCAGGTAGAAAATATATTTCCTACATATAATGCCGACATTGCCGATACCAAAGACAATCAAAACCGTTTCAGAGAACATCTGCAGATCGAACTGACGAATGACGTGAAAGATCTTTATACCTATGGCGATTTCATGGCCATCGACTATTCTGTGCTGATGTCTTTTAGTTGCGATCAGTCAACGATCGACAGGATCATTGAGCAGAACGGGCTTCAATTGACTACCGAACATGATATGCGCGGTATCTCCTTCCCGGGAAGATTTAACTGGTGGAAACAGGAAGAGATAGATCAGCTGATCCCCTACAGGGCAGGAGAGGAAGATGAATTCTGGCAGTACCTGTGGTACAATCCTGTTACTAAACAGGCTTTCTATGAGGAGTTCAGTATGTAGACCGTTTCGGGGCTTTATTCTTTTTCCGGAGATCCATGGGGTAAATACCGTATACGTTTTTGAACGTACGGGCGAAATTATAATCGTTACTATATCCTAATTCTTCTGCTATATCTGCTACAGTCCTCTGGGTATTTTCCAGCAGGTAACGGGCCCGCTGCATCACCTGCTCCAGTATAAAATCACTGATCTTTACCCCAAACGTTTTCGTAAATGCCCTGCTCAGTGTTTTCTCATTAATAAAGTGCTTTTTGGCAAGTATCCGCAGGCTGTGTTCATGAATATTGGGGTTGAGCATTACCTCATTGCGTATGAGCATCATCGTCGTTGACAGGGCGGTTTCTGTATGTACCTGAGGAGCCTGTTTTTCCTGGTATTCTGTAAGCAACTCCACTGTAATATTGCCCAGTTCATAACCGTTTGTGCCATTTTCCTGCATGGTGCCTGACAGATGATCGAGATAACGCGTCATACTGGAGCTGACCAGTATCTGCGGCAGGGGTGGGGGCGAAGCGCTGCCCGCATGCATCTGTAAGGGCTGTGCCTCCGTACGCTGTTGGGATCTGATCAGGTCTATCAACATTTGTAAGGGTGGGCTGCCGCCGGCTGTCTCCCCTGCAGACCGGGCATTCAGCTCAAAATGAAGTGCTGCGAATACTACCAGTTCCATATAGCTAAGAGATTAACTCTTATCAAGTTACGCTATTTAACTGCAATCCGGAACACATCCGTTTTTATTTTATCTGAACATGGTAATGGTACCCTGCTGCTTCATCGGTTGTTTGTTACTGGCGGTATAGGTGGCTACCCATATATAGGTGCCCGGTGGCAGGTCCAGACCTTTCTGCTTACCATCCCATCCTGTCTCAGGGTCCGTAGTTTCGAAAATAAGCTGTCCCCAGCGGCCATAAACGGCCAATCTGTATGCTGTAATATCATCCTGCAGCTTCGCCTTAAAAATGTCGTTTTTACCGTCTCCATTAGGGCTGAATGCGGTAGGCATATATACGGCACAATCCCTCCACTCTTTATCGATCGTTACATTTCCTTCCAGTGTGCAGTTGTGATCGTCAACCACCGTGTAAGGATAGTTGCCTGCATCGAGGTGACGGAACCTGTTCTCGAGCTGGAATGTGTCAGCAAGTTTATACCGGTAAGGAGGTGTGCCTCCGGCAGGTGTGAAGATCAGCTGACCATCCTGTACACTGCTGCAGGATACTGGCCTCGCTATCAGATCTTTCAACTGTAAAAGACCGGGATTGGCAATGTCCACACCCTGCATTTTGTAACAGCCCATACTGTCTGTCACCTTCACCGTATAGTAGTTGGCAGGCAGGTTGTCGAAGCCAGGTGTATCCTGGTCAGGGTACTGGTTTACCAGCGCATATTTATAGGGACTTAAACTTCCGCTCGCATTTACTAAAATGCTGCCATCAGATTCACCAAAACAGCTGATACCTGACACCGCTGCATCGATCAGAATATCCCATTGTTTTACCTGGATACTTTCAGATCTTGAATTACCCTTGTTATTGCTTGTTACAGTGACAGTGTATTTACCTGCAGGAAGATGGGATACTTCAGGCGTGGTATAACCACCCGGTTCCCAGCGGAAACTGTAAGTGTCTTTATCCAGGCTGTGCATAGTGACAGTCACCTTGCCATCGCTTGCGCCATAGCATGTATTTTCTGCACTGACATCAAAGTTGAGCGTTTCTTCGATCATGGAAATATTGTCGAGAAAAGTGACTACATAACAAGTGTCGTCATAGTCTGTAACGTAGGGTTCAAAACGAAGGTGGGTATAAGTCTTTTTAGGTTTTAATACAGCAGTGTACCTGTTCCATTTTCTTTCATAACAGATATCCGAATACCAGATCCTTTCTCCTATATCCGCTGCTGAAGTACTGCCCAGAATAGCTAACGCAGTAGATGTTGCAGCGGTGTTGTCACTGTGGTCTTCTTCAGGCATCAATGCCATATCAAAAGAGATGAGGTATGCCCTGCCTGCTTCGATCGGTTTTGACAGCTGCTGTCCGATAGATGTCCATACCGCGTGCCCGGCAGAAGTATTATTCTCAGATGCTGCCAGTAATGCGGCATATGTTTTTCCATCTGACGGGGCTATCTCATTTGTACTGCCGAGTGGTAAAGTATATGCTATCAGATTGACAGATCGCTGGTACCATGGAGCAGGAATTCCATTCATTGTAGGTGTTCCTTCAAAGGACGGATTTTCGAGATAGATAGGTATCGTTTGTGACCTGGCTGTGATAGGAAGCATGATCAATAAAGATACAGGGATGGTTTTCAGTATGTTGAATAGTACACTGAAGGTTTTCATAGATTATATTACGGGTATAGGTAATACAAAGCTACGTAAATACCATGAGAATATAGCCTGGCCAGGGTATAAATCGAGGGTTTTCAGCAATAAAAATATAATGTTTTTTCTATGGGTTCTTTTCCCATACTGTAACAAAACTTCCAGTCAGTTGATAAGGAAGGACTTCCGCAATTGCGCCATCCCACTTCTGCAGAATTTTGATCTTTTTAGTGAAGAAAGAAAAAGGAAAAACATCATCAATAAAGTTTGTTTTCCCGAAACTGATGATCTTAAACTGTGTTCTGCGGGCTAAGTTTTCAAGAGAGTGCTTGCTGAAGAACTGTACATGTGTCAGATCATCTGCATCTGATTGAACAGTAGTGCCTTTATAGCCAAGCATGGACTTTATTTTCAGTATAAAGCGCCACAACCAGTTATCTTTCTTTTGTAAGGCAATAACAGGCTTTGTTATCAGCACTTCCCTGGGCCCCATGCCGTTAGGTACAGTAACGATCAATACACCATCATCTGCCAGTGACTGATACAATACGTTCAGCAGTTTTTCCGGTTGATTAAGATGCTCCAGTACCTCGCTGCAAATGATAGCATGATACTTTCTGCCATCAGCTACCAGCTGTTCCGCACTGATCACATCAAAGCTGACATTGGGAAGATCAGTGAGCGCTCTTGCTTTTTCTATTGCTTTGGGACTGATATCAATGCCATAGACGTTAAATCCTTCGCCACCAAGATGACGGGCAATGATACCATTACCACAACCCACGTCAAGTACAACGGAGCCGGCAGGTAGGTGTTTCTTTAAACTGTCAACGATAAATTGTAGTCGCTTGATATCAGCGATCCGGTTGTATTCCATCTGCATAGTACTTAATGATTATATGTTCGCAACGGGGGGACAAATGTTTGAGGCATAATTTATTGTCACCGAATTTCGTATGAGGAGTGTGAAATACCACCTCATTTACGGTAATACTAACCCTCATTTGCGGACAAA
This sequence comes from Chitinophaga filiformis, assembly GCF_021646545.1. Classification (GTDB taxonomy): domain Bacteria; phylum Bacteroidota; class Bacteroidia; order Chitinophagales; family Chitinophagaceae; genus Chitinophaga; species Chitinophaga filiformis_A. The sequence continues at coordinate 696,315 of NZ_JAKIRP010000002.1, forward strand.
ATCTCCTTGCAGAAAGTAACAGCTGAGCTACATCGATAACAGGATCGCTACGAAGTGACAGATAGCAGCTGCGAGTACAAAAGAGTGCCACACCGCATGTGTGAACGTGCGTCTGTCTGTGATATAGAAGTACACGCCGAAAGTATACAAGACGCCTCCGATACAAAGCAATGTCAGTACAGATGGAGGCAGTTCGGTAAAGAACCTGCGTCCGCCTGCTACAAATATCCAGCCCATCAGGAGATAAACAATTGTAGATATGATATCATATTTTCCCGTGAACCATATCTTGAAAAAGATGCCTGCCAGCGTCAATCCCCACAACAAAGACAGCAGTGTAATGCCAAAGGCATTGTTCATATACACAAGCAGAAAAGGTGTATATGTGCCGGCTATCAGGAAATAAATACTGATGTGGTCGAGAATGAGAAATAGTCGTTTGACTGCCGGATCAAGTGAGAGGTGATATACGGTAGAGCAGGTAAACAATAAGAGAAAGCAGAAGCTATAGATAGCGGCGCCTACAATGCCCGCCGTATTGTTATGCGTTGCTGCGATGCCTGTCAGCATAGGTAGTGCACTGATACCAAACAGTACGCCTGCGCCATGAATAATTCCGTTTACGATCTCCTGTCTGCGGTTGTATTTTGACTGTAATACCTGTAGCGCCATCTGTATACGTTTGGCATAAAAGTAACCACAATCTGTGTGCTGCGTAAATAGAAAATCTCTATAATAGAAATTGTCTATAAGTGATAGCAGCAATGCGCTGCAAATGAGTTAGAATGCCGGACCATTCTACATCAACGGCCCGGCATGTTTATGTTATTTTATCTTTGCTACTTCAAAGTGCATTCCATCTTTACGGGAGAAATGTCCGCCCCAGTAAAAGCCATTCAGATTAGCTAACTGCACCAGCTCTCTCACGGATCCTTTCTGGCCTACCAATGCAGGTACGGCGCCAAGCTGATTCCATGCCACATTGATGTCGAATGCTGAACCAAATGAATGATTGCTTAACGTGGTGCGGCTACCTCTGATGAACCTTGGTACATAAGATCCACCCCAGGTAAGCACCAGCGGAAGCAGGCCTGCTTTTTCCCAGTCAGCCCACAGTTTAACCAGCTGATTGGCTGCAGCCTTGTGGAATTGTACCCTGTCTGATCCTTTGATATTTATGAGCTGTGGGACAGATGCCATTACAATGTTCTGGCTTACCCAGTTGTCGGTCACTTTAATGTTTTCAGGATTGCCGGGAACAGGCTGTGACACATACGCGAATTTACCAAACACCCTGGCTCTTTCTTCATTGGAAACCAATGGCTGAAATGAGGGTGCTTTAGGATAATCTGCTCCTGATTTGTCGGTCCGGTCATCAATGATTCCATCAAATCCGAATTGCATGGCAACACCATATGTTTTGTTGCCTACAACACCGTCAGGCTGGAGGTTATTTTTACGCTGGAATTTGATCGTTGCATCCTGTACATCTCTTGAAAAAATGCCATCCGCTACGCCGTCGTACAAATCCTGACCGATCAAAAAGAATTGCCAGCTTGTTACTAATGGACCCTGGCTGTTGATCCTGATGAGTTTTAGTTCCATGATGTTTGGAAGGGTAATTTGGTTAAATAATGGGGGTTGTGGGTTTATTGTGATTCTTTAACATTCATATTCAGGGATGCTTGTAATTGAGGTACAAAACAATGGTACCGAAGATACAAGCTTTTTTCTGTAATGCCTATACCCAATGGGAAGTATTTTGGCAACTTTTCATGTTAATGACTGCAGGTACATTGCTATCGGTCATGTGTATATTACTCCCTCTTTAAAACTCAATATTTATGACCATTTACTCCAAACGTTCGTGGTGCATCTACCTCTTCATGATCCTTGTTATTGCCGCGTGTAGCAAGGAAGATCAGGCACCCCCAAAACCAACAATTGCTGCTGCCGACTTCACGCCCCAAAGTAATGCAGCAGCTGCGATACCTGTTTCATGGTATCAGCTTGAATTTAAACTTATTAAAGAAACACCGGGATTCAGTCCGCCGGTAGCTGCCCGGGCGCTGGCCTATACAGGCGTGGCGCTCCATGAAGCAGTAGTGTGGAGCGACAGATACGGTCATTCTCTCAGCGGCCAGCTGGATGGCCTGAGCAATGTGCCCCGCCCTCAATGGGGTAAAAAATACAATTGGGAGATCGCTGCCAACAGCGCTATGGCAGACATCATCAGGAGCCTCTATCCCAATGCCAGTGCCGCTAATCTGGCGCTGATCGCTGCACTTGACAGTACCAACAAAGCTGCGGCTTCAGGCAGCTGTGGCGCAGATGAGGTCAACCGCTCCGTTAATTTCGGTAAGCAGGTGGCGGCTGCTATTTACACCTGGTCCACTACTGATGGCGGGAAAGACGGCTATCTGAATAACTTTCCGACCGATTATGTACCACCGGTAGGTCCTGGCTTCTGGGTACCTACTCCGCCTGCCTTTCAGCGCGCTTTGCTACCTTACTGGGGCAATAATCGCCTGATGGTAAGACCTTCCACTCCGGAGACTGCCGGTATTGCCCATCCTGCCTTTTCCACAGATACGGCTTCTGCGTTCTATAAAGCGGCTTATTTCGTGTATAACAAGGTGAATACACTCACGCCCGAAGAGAACACTATTGCCCGTTATTGGGCTGATGGCGGCGGCACTTTCACGCCACCGGGACACATGCTGGCGATCACCGCGCAGCTGGTGACTGACAACGGGCTTAGTCTCACCCAAGCTGCAAAGCTTTTCGCGCAGGCGGGTATTGGTGAGAATGACGCTGCTATTGTGTGCTGGAAATACAAGTACAAGTACAATCTGCTGCGGCCTGTCAGCTACATTCAAACTTACATTGCTGCCGGATGGACTTCGCTGATCGGGACACCGCCGTTCCCGGCTTATACTTCAGGGCATGCTACGTTTACAAGTGCTGCAGGGACTATTCTGGAGGATTATTTTGGTAGTTTGTCTTTTACTGATAACCAGAAAGTGGCGGATGGTTTTTCACCGCGCTCTTTCAATGGTTTTCAGCAGATGATAGACGAGGCTTCCATTTCCAGGATCTATGGTGGTATTCATTACCAGTTTGATAGTCAGGTGGGAGTGCAGACAGGTAGGGATATTGCTTTGCGTGTGCTGTCGCTGAGGTATTGATGCTTTTATGCGAAGTAGCTCCGGTTTGATTGAGTGTTGTTAGTTATTCACGCTAAGTAGCTCCGGTTTCAGTATGGGATGTCGGTCGGCGCCTCTCCGGATGTCGATTGAACGTTGTCAATCGAATAGGGTTTTCAATGTAGATTGAACAACGCCGGTCGCGTCGCCGGAGAGCCGAAGGCCCGACATTCCCATCTGAAACCGGGTGCTACTTTCGCTCTCCCTATTACTGTTGAGACGTCTGTTTTGTTATGGACGTTGAGACTTTTGGGCTTTAATCAATATTTCCTCTCTGTTGCAGTGGCGAATACTTTTGTGTTCGGCTTTGTTTTCAGTTACACTTCTTTATAAACATTCTTCCTGAAAAGCCCTATATTTATCGGGTTAATCAGTTATTTCAGTTATTATGCCACGTCAGAACAACACCTCCATCAACAGAAGGAAATTCATTGCACAGGTAGCGGCAGCTGCAGGATCTGCTATGGCGCTTGCATCTCCATTAGCCGGTTTTGCTGGTTTGGGTTTTATACCGGCACAGGAGCGGATCACTGTAGGACAGATCATGGACCTGTTCATAAAGGAGGCGCCAGGTGCTCCCTTTTCTAATACTGTTGATACCTTGAAATCAGGTGGCAGGGATGTCGTTGTAACCGGTATTGTAACTACTATGTTTGCTACTGTGGAGGTGATCCGAAAGGCTATTGCACTGAATGCGAATTTTATTATTGCACATGAGCCAACGTTCTATAATCATGCGGATGAAACAGCCTGGCTCGAAAAAGATGACGTGTACCGGTATAAGGCCGATCTGCTCAGGAAACATAACATCGTTGTTTGGCGTAACCATGATTATATACACGCTGTTAAGCCCGATGGTGTGCGTAAAGGCCTGGTAGATCAGCTGGGCTGGCAACAGTTTGAAGATAGCAATCATGTTATTTATAACTTGCCGGCAGCAATGACATTAAAAGCATTGATCGGAGACCTGAAGCAGAAACTGAATATTGAAGCAGTTAGGTATATCGGAGATCCTGCACAGCAATGTAAAAAGATACTGCTGCTACCCGGTGCGTACGGAGGCAAAAACCAAATCCAAAGCATCGGCAATACACAACCCGATGTACTGGTGTGCGGAGAAGTGGCGGAATGGGAGACTGCAGAATATGTACGCGATGCCCGGGCGGCTGGTAAACAGTTGTCACTGATCGTTCTTGGACATATTGTAAGTGAAGAACCAGGATCTGAATTTATGGCGAAGTGGCTGCAAGCAAAGTTTCCTGCTATCAAAGCTACGCATATACCAACAGGTAGTTCGCTTTCATTCTTATAGCTGAAATGTCTATGTTTTTTTAGATAGTAGTTTGTGTTGATGATAGTTCACGTTTGTTTTTATAACAATAGCATCGATATCTTTTTAGATGGTACCCTAGTGTGTTGGATGATAGTCTGCGCTTGTTTTATAACGGCAACGTCGATATTTTTTTAAATAGTAGATTTGTGTTCAACGTGGAATCCGCTCTCATTATTGTCGTCTGAATGACTATATCTTTTAAAATAGTGGTACTGTGTTCAACGTAGACTTCGTATTTATTATTGCAGCCTGAATGGTTATATTTTTTTAGATAGTGACAGTGTATTCTACAGGTGGTTTATGCCCTTTTTTATAACAGAAATGTCTACGTTTTTTTTAATAGTGACCCTACGTTAACGGGTACTTTACGATCGTTTTTATCGCGGCAACGTCTATATTTTTTTCAATAGCAATCCTCTCTGAATGGGCTGATTATCAAGCTGTTTATATTTTTAAAGCCTCTTTTTTCTTCTATATTCCGGTCATACTATTATGTGGGTAAACGCGCGGTGATTATTTTCGATGCGGAAAAGCCATATCGTCATTCTCAAAAGAACCATTTATTATTTATTCATCAAATCTCCCTCAAAATGAGAACTCTATTATGGGCCTGTTGTGCTCTGTTCCTGTTCGCGTGTAACAAATCGTCACTTGAGCCACAGGAACACCTGTCTGCTGATCTGCATACCAGGGCCGCGGTAGCTGTCAGCAAGTCCACGAACAAGAAGATCTTTATCCATTGGATGCCGTGGTTTGAAACACCCGCATCCAGGGGCGCCTGGGGTTATCACTGGAAAATGAATACCCAGAACCCAGACATTATTGTCAATGGCAAAAGACAAATTGCCGCTTATTTTTATCCTAAAACAGGGCCTTACGCTTCCGGCGATCCGGATATCATCGAGTATCAATTACTGCTGATGAAGTATGCTGGTGCAGACGGCGTATTCATCGACTGGCCGGGCACCAGGCAACGGTATGACTATCCCGATAACCTGAGCAATTCCAATGCGCTGATCAGTAAACTGAATGCCGTGGGATTACAATTCTCTATTGTACATGAGGACCGCAACTGGGACCCTGGTATGGCGTCCAGTGCCAACGGCGATTTTGTATACATGCAGAACAACTATTTTAATCAGGGGAATTATCTGAGGAATGCGTCTAATGATCCCGTAGTGCTGAACTTCGGACCTATCACTTTCCATCAGCCTTCTGAATGGAATACCATGCTCAATGGTATTAATCCGCGTCCGAAGATCATTCCGCTTTTCGGATTCACCAATGAAGTAGGCGCTAGCAATGCCGGTGGTGAATTTCCCTGGATCTACCAGGAGCATCCGGGTGTAGTGGACCGTTACTATACACAGGCGGCCAGTTTCCCGCTGTCTATAGGAGTGGTTTATCCTGGCTTCAAGTCTTTCTATGCTGCCGGCGGTGCGGATGGTCCTACCTGGGAGATTCCCTTTAATGGTACTTCTACCTTCTCTACTATGCTGGATAAGGCGCTGAATTCAAGCGTGAACATCATTCAGTTTGCTACCTGGAATGACTATGGTGAAGGCACCATCATCGAGCCGACCGATGAATATGGTTATTCCTTCCTGACCATTATGCAGCAGAAATTGGGTGTTCCGTACGGACAACATGAGCTGGAACTGATTGCCCGTCTGTATGGGTATAGAAAACAGTACGCTGGTAACGGTACCGTACAGCAGCAGCTGAACCAGGTGTTTACTTACCTCGCCAATCTGCAGGTGAGCAATGCGGAGAGCCTGTTAAACACCATTGGTGGTGGCGGTAATCCACAGCCAGGCACCGGTGTACTGATCAAAAACAAGTGGTTAAATACTTACCTCTACGAGGAAAACGGACAGGTAAAATATAATGGTAATAGCAGCGGTAACCAATACAGATGGGTACAGGAACAGGTGAATGGACATACGCGGTTTAAAAACCTGGCAACAGGCCATTACCTGAATATTGAGCACCTGTACAGCTATGTGGAGAGTTCAGATGTACCCAATACTTTTTACAGCAGTTACTGGGTGCTGGAAAGCTACAACGGTAATACGCGTTTAAAGAATGAGTGGCAGAATACTTATCTGAACCTGGAGAACCAAAGCGGACTCGCACAATGTACAAACGTACCAGCCTATTTCGAGAGCAGCCAGTGGATATTGCAGAATTAAGCATTGATCTATATGAAGAGAGCCAGTATCATATTTTTGATACTGGCTCTTTCGTTTACCTACGCAATGATTTCAGGTAGTCATTTCAGCGAATCCTGGGATGTTCATTATGTTTGATGCATCCCTTTTTTATTTGATGCCTGATGGTGTCAGGCAGGTCTTTAAGTTATTTCACGAGGTTGATTTATTGAGTTCTTTTTCAATCATTCAGATCTTAAGCTTTTTACCGGATTGACCAGCGCCGCCTTGATGGCTTTGAAGCTAATGGTCAGCATAGTGACGAGTCCCATCAGGATAATGGATACCGCAAATATCATCCAGTTGATATTGATACGGTATGCAAAGTTCTGTAGCCATTTGTCCATGAGCAGCCAGGCCAGTGGCGTAGCAATGACGGCTGCGAAGGCGATCAGTTTCAGAAAGTCGGCTGATAACATCGCTACAATACCCGATACAGATGCGCCTAATACCTTGCGGATACCGATCTCTTTTGTGCGTTGTTCTGCGGCATAGGTAATAAGCCCAAACACGCCCAGGGAAGCGATCAGGATGGCCAGTACGGCAAAAGAAATAAAGATCTTACCGGTACGTTCTTCTGCCTGGTACAACCTGTTGAAGTTATCGTCCAGGAAGGTATACTTGAAAGGTTGTCCCTGCATGCCCGGCCGTGCATGATACAACTCACCGATCTTGTTGATGATGTGCTGAATATTGTTTGTATTGATGCGGAATGCCATTGTGCCTGTATACTCTCCCAATGTCAGTACAGCCGGCGCGATCTTGTTGCGCAAAGAGCCTGAATTAAAGTCTTTCACTATACCGATGATCTTCATTTTATTGTCGCCCCGGTAGAGGTATTTGTCAGTGATATCTGTAAATCCCAGCAGTCGTGCTGCTGTTTCGTTGATAACAAGTGCTCCGGTATCAGTAGGCATGTCGGGTGAGAAGTTCCTGCCGCTTGCCATCTGCATGCCGAGTGTGGGGATATAGTCTGCATCTACATACCATTCCGGGATACCTACCACCTGTCCGGGGCTCCTGGCGGCATCTTTGGAGTAAATATTCGTGTTGATGTTAATCACAGTAGGCAATGTATTTGTCATCGTGCCTGCCGTTACTCCCGGAATCTTCAGCACCTCCTCCCTGAATCCTTTCGCATGTATCCAGAGTGCCTGTGTATTTTCTACTACCAGTACCTGTTGCCGGTTATACCCGAGCTGTTTATTGTGTATATAACTCAGCTGATTGTAGATGACCAGCGTACCAACAATGAGCAGGATGGCTGCAGCAAACTGGAAGATGACCAGGCTGTTCCTCAGCCAGCTGCTTTTAAAGCCGGAGGAGAATTTGCCTTTCAGCACTTTTACCGGTTCAAAGGAAGACAGGAAGAAGGCCGGATAACTGCCGGCCAGCAGGCCTACTATGATCACTATTATGAACAATAAGGGAAGTGTCCATGCTAGGGATGTTACTGTGATGCTGAGCGATTTTCCTGATAACTCATTCAGATAAGGCAGCAGTAATGCCGTCATGCCTATTGCAATGAGCATCGCGCAGCAGCTGGTAATGATAGATTCAGCCAGGAACTGTATTATCAGGCTGCTTCTTTGAGAGCCCATCACCTTGCGTAGGCCCACTTCTTTGGCCCTTCCTGCGGAGCGGGCGGTAGAAAGGTTCATGAAGTTCACACAGGCAATCAACAGAATGATAATGGCCGTGATAATGAAAATGTAGACGTATTGTATGTTGCCGGAAGGTTCTGCTTCATTGGTCAGGTCGGAATAAAGATGGATCTTTTTAAGCGGAATGGACTGATACCTGAAATGCCCGCCTTTTTTCTCCAGGTCAGCAAGGTCACTCCCTGTCAGTTTTTTGAGATCGTTCTCCATGTACTTTTTGGTGGCCTGCTGCAGGAATCCGTCCAGCTGCGCCTGCGTGGTACCGGGACGTACCTGTACGTATGTTACAAAATTGTCAGCCATCCATTGTGCCTGCCTGCTGTATTCCTCTTGTGCCATCGCCTTGATGAAATCAAAATGCAGATGAGATTGTGGTGGCACATCTTTGATCACACCTGTGATCGTATAGTGGTTGATGTTGTCAGTGTTTAATATTTTGCCAACAACATCTGTACTGTTGAAGTATTTTTTTGCCATCCTTTCTGAAATAACCATGGAAAAAGGATGGCGCAAAGCGGTTGTTGGATTGCCGGCGATCATGTGCAGGCTGAAGATGTCGAAAACCGTGGAATCGGCAAAACAGGAATTGTTCTCCATCAGGGTTTCTTCTCCCTTTTTCACCAGTATATGTTCCTGCTGTAGAAAGCGTACATATTTTTCGATCTGTGGATAATCCTGCTGCAGCACTTGCCCGAACAGGGCCGGCGTGTTTCTTTCCCTGAACGTGCTGCCATTCACCAGGAAGTCTGCATTGATACGGTAGATGCGGTCAGCCTTGTCATTGAAGTACTCATACCTCAACTCATCCGTTACAAATAGAGTGATAAGTAGACAAGTCGCCAGTCCGATGGCCAACCCGAAGATCGTAATGGCAGAGAAGCCTTTATTCCTCCAGAGGTTGCGTACAGCGATCTTGTAATAATACCGGAACATTGAATGCTATTTAGTCTTGGCAATACGAAATATACAACAGTGGCGGCTCCAAGAGGGTGCCAATTTGTAACTGTATTGATAATGAGTGTATTAAAGGGGTTTTTGTTATGTAAAGTGTCCGGTTTTGATATAGTGGTGTTCGCTTTTAGTCAGCGGATAGGGTATGAAAATTGCGGCATCACTTTTACATGAACGGGTTGCAGGAGCCCGTTTTTCTGAATATCTTACCAGTACGCTCAATTTATTGTATAAAACCCTTGTTATGAAGAATACTCGACGACACTTCTTACAAAATTTTGCTGTTTCTGCTATTGGATTGACTGTTCTTCCCCGCCTGGGAATGGCGGGTAAGCCGGATCTGTACGAACAGCCGTATGACGGCCCCGTATTGCGGGTGGCTATTATGGGATTAGGCGGTTATGGCACCCGGGTGGCAGAAGCCATGCGGGCCTGTAAGAAAGCCAAACTGGTAGGCGTGATCAGTGGAACGCCTTCCAAGATCAAAGACTGGCAGGGGAAATATAATATTCCGGAGAAGAACTGTTACAACTACGAGAACTTTGACAAGATCAAAGACAACCCGGACATTGATGCTGTGTATGTGATCACTCCGAACGCCCTGCATCACGACCAGGTGATCCGTGTGGCAAAGGCCGGCAAACATGTGATCTGTGAGAAACCAATGGCCCTGAATGCAAAAGAAGGCCAGGAAATGGTGGATGCCTGCCGTAATGCCAAGGTGAAGCTGCTGGTAGGCTACCGTATGCACTTCGAGCCACATACACTGGAAGTGATCCGCATGCGTAATGCCGGTGAGTTCGGAAAGGTGCTCTTTTTCCAGGGATTGTGTGGATTTAAGATAGGAGACCCTACACAGTGGCGGCTGAACAGACAGCTGGCCGGTGGCGGTTCCCTGATGGATATTGGCATCTATGCCGTGAATGGCGCCCGTTATATGGTAGGAGAGGAGCCTGTGTGGGTGACCGCCCAGGAGACCAAAACCGATCGGGAGAAGTTCAAACCCGGTGTGGATGAAACGATCCAGTTCCAGCTGGGCTTTCCCAGCGGTGCAACTGCTTCCTGCCTGTCTACCTACAGCATGAACAACCTGGATAAATTCTTCCTGAACGGTGATAAAGGATTTGCAGAGATGCAGCCATCTACCGGCTATGGGCCTATTAAAGGCCGTACGCATAAAGGAGACCTGAATCAGCCGGTTGTGGTGCATCAGACCTTGCAGATGGAAGAGATGTCTGATATTATCCTCAATGGTAAACAACCTGTAGTGCCTGTCAATGGTGAAGAAGGGGTGAAGGACCTGAAGATCATGGATGCGATCTACCAGGCTGCGAAAACAGGTGAGAAAGTAAGTTTGAAGTTATAGTAATTGCCTGATACAATCAGGTTTCCGGATAGAACGAACCTGCATCGGACTTTGAAGTTCCCCCGAAAAGTTGGACACTTTTGGAAGCACTTCGGGGTTGAATGCAGGTTCGTTTTATTGCGATATATTTGTGATATGAAAATAGGAAGACAGTTTAAGACCCTAACCCTGAAGGAATATCTCTTCTTCATAGATAATTATAAGAAATACACAGACTTTAATACGCTGGGACTCTACCGGTCAATCATGGAAAATGAACGTCTGAGCATTGAGGATAAGATTACCGTGCGTGATTATGCCCATCAAACATTTAAAAAATCATTTGATTTCCTGCAGATAAAAGACCCGCAGACTTACCTGGAGGTACTGACGCTCGGGCAACAGTTAACCAAGATAGAGACAAACAGGATCTGGGATGATATTAAAAGGTATCAGCAGAAAACAATCACGCAAAAGCGTTTCGGACACCGGAACTTTGGGATCTATTCCAAACATTCCTGTGGTTATGATACCTGTCACAAAAATGGTCTTATGATAAAACAAGGGTCTTACATCTCTGATGGGGAAATCTATTTCGAAACAGATAGCCGCGGGTATGCAGCGAAAGCTAAATCTGATATGCGTAAACAGGAGCGAAAGAAAGCACAGCAGATGATTCGTAAGATGTTGGAGAATGAGTGATCATTCCTGCTTCGGCGTTTCCTCTTCTCTTTCCACTGTAATCGAACACTCCCCAACCAGCGCTGCCAATGCGCCAACAGCTGCGAGCACAGGAGCCAGCAATACACCCACTACGCCAATAGTCAATGGGAACGACATCAGGTCCTTACCTGACTTATCTGTAATAGTGATCTTTCTTACATTACCTTCTGCAATGAGTTCTTTTACCTTTTTTAACAGGTTCTCGCCGTGGAGAGAGAAAGATTCTTTAGTAGACATGGGTGTAGGATTATAGGTGAATAATTTGGGTACCGGGAAGTTACGATATTTTAGATAATAAAAAGTGCGTGTGCTACTGATAATAATTATATTGAGCATAATTTAAAACCTATGAAATTAGATACAACTGCTTTAAAAAAGCAGGCGTTTGTTTTTACTCCCGGCAGACTTGTAGCAATTATCACTGTGATGGTGCTTATTGCTATGCTTCTCCTGATGGCACTTGGCGAAGATATGGGCGATACGTTTTATGCACTTTTGCTGTTGATGCCTTGTGCAATTTGTTCGTTGTTATTAGATGTCTTTCTACGGATATTATTCCGGAAAGACGTGAAGTACAGAGTACTCTACGTCTGGGTAATAGAAATAGCGGCGATGGTGATAGGCATTCCTGCTTTCCTGCTGGCATAATATGTGTCATTGACCTTTTTCAGTTTAAATTATATCTATGAATGTTGATGCTACACCCAAAAAGAACTGGGCATTTATCTTTTCACCATCCGTCGTTTTAACGATTATTGTCGCGATAGTAGGTGTTTATAGCTACATAACCGCTACGCGTGGTGAGGATGAAGCATATTTAATCCTTGGACTTTTACTTGTCGCGCCTTGTTTGCTTGTTTTGCTGGTACTGGATGTTATGCTCAGGGGCTTTCTGAAAGGGAAGGAGAATAAAACGCTATATATCTGGGTAATAGAACCTATCTTAATGGTGGCTGTGTTTTTGATTGCTCATTTTACACACATATACTGGTAAGAGTGCAACTGGTGATAATCATATTTACTTTAAAACAAAACTCGTGAACGCTGATACTCCTGCTAAAAAAAACTGGGCATATATTTTCTCGCCCAGCATCATTCTCGCAATCATATTTTTGGTGGTTGGTATTTATAGCCAGACACCAATGGAACGTAATGAAGAAAGAGCATATGCGATCTATGCAGTTGTGGTTTTTCTGCCTTGTCTAATTATCTCGTTATTAATTGATCTCATTATCAGATTTTGTGTGAAAAATATGAAAGAGAAAGTACTATACATCTGGGTAATAGAAATACTGCTAATATTCTTTGTCTTTAGTCTCTTCGTTTTTTGGTACAGTATCTAGGGGGGATTTTAACGTATAAAGAAGCCGGCTCATATCACCTGAGCCGGCTTTCTTCGTTGGTTTATTATTTAAGTGAGCAGCCGCTACCCTGCATTTTCCGCGCTGTTTTCCTGCGTGGAACATGACCCTGTTGGCTAACCTGTTGATAAAGATTAAATTTATCGTCCGAACGCTTATTTTATCATCCATCCAATATTATGACTATGAGACTTGGAATACTATTATTGTGTTTCGCCGCTTTTACCGGAAGCGTAAATGCCCAGATCAGCGCTCCGGATACTTTAAAGACGTCAAAAGGGCCCCTGGTGGTACAGCCGGTGGAGCATGCCAGTCTGGTACTCACTGTAGGCGGTACTGTGATCTATGCAGATCCTGCAGGTAAAACAAGCCATTTTAAGGGCCTTGCGGCGCCGGATATCATCCTCATCACAGATATACATGGCGACCATTACGACTCGGCCGCTATTGCCGCCCTGAAGACCAACAATACCCGGCTGATCGTGCCGCAGGCAGTGGCCGACAAATTGCCCGCTTCCTACAAACCAATGGTGACCGTGTTGAAGAACTTTGCGTTCACTACTCAAAATGGTATTACTATTAATGCTATCCCCATGTATAACCTCCCCGAAACACCCGATTCCAAACATCCGAAAGGCAGGGGCAATGGATATATAGTGAGCGTCAGCGGCACACGTATCTATATATCAGGCGATACACAGGGCATCCCGGAAATGCGCTCGCTCAAGCATATCAATGTGGCCTTCGTTTGTATGAACCTGCCTTATACGATGGACGTAAAAGAAGCAGCAGACGCCGTACTGGCCTTCAAACCCCGGATCGTTTACCCATACCACTACCGCGGTGCCAAGGGCTTAAGCGATGTTAAGGCCTTTAAAGAGAAGGTAAATACAGGGAACAAGAACATAGAAGTACGCCTGCGCGACTGGTATCCCCAGCAGTAGTGCGGGTTTCAGCTGAAATAACTATATAAGGCCGGCATAACATGCCGGCTTTTTTTATGCCCCGTGGAAAAATGTCCATCAGGTTGGGAAATACTGTCATTCTCCACGGTGCCATTTTGAACCATCTTTGTATCACAAAACGAACGAAAACACAAACACAAAAACAAACTCAAAAAATATACACACAATGAAAACAACATCAACTTCAAAATGGCAATTAAAGAGCGCTTTATTTACAGTAGTTGCACTGATCTTAAGCCTCCTTTCCGTATCATCTTTTGCACAGAACAAGACCGCTAAAAACATCGTACTCGTACATGGTGCTTTCGTAGATGGTTCCGGTTGGAAAAAAGTACATGACATCTTGGTGAAGAAAGGTTATAACGTGACCATCGTGCAATATCCGCTCACTTCCCTGGCCGACGACGTTGCAGCTACCAAACGTATCCTGGACAGACAGAATGGCCCTGCAGTACTGGTAGGTCACTCATGGGGCGGTACTATCATCACTGAAGCAGGTACCCATCCTAACGTAGCCTCCCTGGTTTATGTAGCTGCTTTCCAGCCTGACAAGGGCGAAAATACCCTCCAGTGGGCTACTTCATTACCAGGTGCTCCTGAAGCTGGTATTCTGCCTCCGGATGAAAAAGGATTCGTTTACTACGATATCGCGAAGTTCCATGCTGGTTTTGCAGCAGACCTGAGCAAATCTGAATCAGACTTTATGGCTGCATCTCAGGCGCCCATCTTTGGTGCAAGTTTTACAACACCTGTAACTGAAGCGGCATGGAAAACAAAACCAGCTTATGCTGTTGTAGCTACTGAAGACAAAGCCATCGTTCCGGACATTCAGCGTAATATGTACAAACGCGGTAACGATAAAGTAACAGAAGTAAAAGGCAGCCACGCAGTATTTATTTCTCAACCCGAAGCAGTTGCGAAAGTGATCATAGCTGCGGCTGAAGCGAAATAGTTTTTGGAAGACCAGATCCGATGTATAACCATTAGAATGGACAACAACAAGACAGGGCCTTAAATGGCCCTGTTCTTTTTTTTAATCCATCTTTTTTAACGCTTCAGGCCCACGCTTTTTTCAGCGAATTCCTGTAAGCCTGCGGAGCGGTATTAATAGCATTTTTAAAGTATCTGCTGAAATGATATTCATCTTTAAAACCAAGGTCGTACGCGATCTCTTTAATAGGTTTAGACGTCAGGTACAGTTCCCGCTTCGCTTCCACAATGATCCGCTCCGTGATCATGTCAGTGGGCGTCCGGCCATAGTAATCCCTGACTATTTTCCCCAGGTTTTTGACGGTCATATTCAACAGTTCAGCATATTCACCGGCACTGTGTTTCTCCCGGAAATGCTGATCAATATAGGCTTTAAATTGCGTCAGGGCTTCCGACTCTCCGTTTTGTTCCGACACTGGCGGCTTAACGTCATGCTGCGCTACTTTTATCCTGGTCACATTGATCAGCAATATCTTCAGATAAGAGATCAGCAGGTCATGTTGTGCAAGCCCCGCTGTCTGCAGTTCGTTCTCCACCTGTGTGATCAGCTGCCAGATTACCGGCGCCTCATTCGAAGGAATATTTACCAGCGGCGTCTGATTGATATTGTTAAAGAGAATACCATCACAGGCTACTTCCTTATGATGTTTGATCACGCAGAAGAAGTCATGATGAAAGTTCATCATCACACCTTTCACCTGCTCCCCGCTGATCATAAAGGGCTGGCCGGGAGCGAAGAAAAGCATCGATCCTTTGGAGATCTTATACTCCGTGAAATCTGCTTTCAGCAGCCCCTCACCTTCGGTGAGCCATATAATGGAAAAATATCCTACCCTTTGTAACTCTTTAAAATGGGAGTTGTCTTCAAAATGTATCATTCTGAAACCCATGCTGCCGTCAACAGGGTTCTTGATCTCAAGAGCTGAAGTTGTTGTAGTTGTCATATGTTGTGAAGCTTACCTGTTCTCAAGCCAGGACAGGAACATCTGTACTTTTTCCTTATTGATAAGTAATTTTTCCGGCGCCGGAATTGTCAGGTTAACGAGCAATTTCCTCGCGAAATAATGTTCCACGTCTTTTATCGCCTTAAAGTTAACAAGATATTGCCTGTTTAGACGGAAAAACTGATCCGGCGATAACATAGCATACACCTGGTCCAGCGACTGATTGATCGAATATTCCTCCTGCTCGAAGGTTTTGATAATAGTTGCCTCGTGTTTAATGTAAAAGAACGCAATGGCTTCCGTGGAGATATTGACGTATTTGTTGTTTTTAAAGACCAGGAAGTTCTTTTTGCCTGCAGGGGCCGATACCTTTGCCAGCAGATCATTCAATTGCGGAACGGCGGTATTCTGCTGGAAAAAATTCTTCAGCTCATCTACTTTTTTGAAAGCAGTAATGATGTCATCTTTGGAGAATGGCTTTAATACATAATCAACGCCATTCGCCTTAAATGCATCCAGTGTATAGTCTTCGAATGCAGTACAGAATACAACAGGGCAGGAGATCTTAACTGCCTTAAAAATATTAAAACAGAGCCCGTCAGACAACTGGATGTCCATAAAGATCAGGTCCGGTTGTTCATTTTCAGAAAGGTACTTTACGCTGGATGAGACGCTCTGCAGCTGTGACACAATTTTAGCTTCCGGTTTAATCTTCATGATCAGCGCTGCCAGCGATGCAGCGGCTTTGATCTCGTCTTCAATAATGAGTATGTTCATGGATGACTGGTAGTTTTACCTTAAAAATTTTATCGTCAGATTCAATCATGATTTCTTTTTCCAGGAGATGATGATATCTCTCACTGATGTTGTTCAATCCCACTTTCGTCGAAGCTTCCGGGTCCATTTTAAGCTGTACATTGTTCTCAACGATAATGAGATCATTTTCAGAATAAAGCCTGATCTCCAGCGGTTGCTCCAGCGATACAATATTATGCTTGATACAATTTTCGATCAGCAGCTGTAAGGTGAACGGTGGGATCAGTGAGGAAAGATAGGCAGGATCAATGTTATTAGTCAGATGAATGCCATCTTCAAACCGTGCTTTCTGCAGGAACATATATGCAGACAGTATCTTCAGTTCTTCCTTCAATTGGATCAGGTCCAGCTTACGGCTTTCCAGCGTGAAACGATAAAACTCAGAAAGCTTTAACACGAAATCGACAGATTGTTTATCGTCCATCTCGATCATCGTTTTCAGCGTATTGAGACTGTTGAACAGGAAATGCGGATTCACCTGTTGCTTGAGCAGCTCGTACTGGGCGCCGAGATTGTCAGACCGGGAACGCTCAAGTTCTATACTCACCTGTTGGTTCTGATAGTTCTGATACAACAGGTGCAGGATCATGTAAAATCCGAGGTTAATCATGATACCTCTTACTTCTACCATCAGCATCACCGGACCAAAGTTAATATGAGAAAGTAACCACTGTTGGATATAGGCCAGCAGTAACATGACGCCGATGCCGAACACAAGGCTGGCTACCAGGCGGGGGATTGACAATCCACGGTTAATATCCCGCCTGGAATAAGTAGGCAGGGTATAAATATTGTAATACCATACAAATATGGAAAAGAGGAATGTTATGCCGGAATTGACCAGGGCTTCCGCTACATTAAATGGCCGCTCCGCAATCTTAGGAACGGAGGCAATGATTCCCAGGAACAGGGAACTGCACCAGATGATCCAGGGAGATACTTTGAATGGTTTCTTGTTCATTACAGTTTACACTTTATAGAAATACATGGCCATTGGGCCAAAGATATATTTAATTCTTTCCGCTTGCGATACAATTATAGATCGATTGATGTATCGAATCTCGTTTCTCTTGGCATTTTTATCGCTCATGGCAGGGAGGGGGACGGCCTTGTAAAACTATAACGCCGTTAACTGAAAGAACAGGGTGAGCCGGGTCAGGCGGGCAGATTGAGGGGGGAAGTGGACAATTAATTCCTTCAAAAAAAAAGCGGGTCTATGTATTCCGGCATTTCAGTTTCAGTGCGCCCGCAGCGTTGGTATATCCTCCACCGGCGCCATCTACAAAGTGAATATGATCATCTTTCATGTCGCGGACATAACACGACATCACAGATTCCTTGCTGACATAGAAGGCATAGAAGATCTCCCCGGCCTGTTCCAGCCTGTTCAGTTTTTCTTCCAGCAGCATCCGTTGCAGTGCTGTGCCGGTGATTACGGTGTTGATCTTGCCATCTATGACCAGTGTATCAGACATCTCTACCAGCCGTGTGAGGTAGGTCCTGCCTGTTTTGGTCTGAAAGTAGATATACCCGAGCATCGTGGTGAGCCAGGTTTGTACAAGGGAAAAGACCTTCATACCGCCAAACTTCACGCGTATTTCTGAGCCGAGCCTGGTAAAAGAGGCTTTGAGCCTGAGCTTTGATATAGAGATCGGTTGTCTTTTCTCGGGGGCGCCATAGATTTCATCGATGAGGGAAATGACTTTCTGAAAAGCCCTGGACTGTGTTACATTGGCCGTTGAAAGGACAATCAGGCTGACTACTTCATAGTTGTTCAGCGGTGGTTTTATCTTGTCCCAGCGGCATTGCATTCCGTTAAGGTCCAATTCATTTCCGCCGGTAGGCAGGGCTGGAAGCGTGTATTCCTCTCCTTTGATCAGTTTTTCCGCATAACTGAGGCCGTTACCCAGCAGGATGGGGATGGTAAAATTGCCGGAGCTGGTAAATTTCGTGATCCTGAGTTCATGTCCGCGGGTGTAGATCTCCCTGACGTCTACAGTGCCTGCACGGAGTTCGATATCGAAATTTTCCCGGGTATTATGCCTGTAAAGTAAAAGCGCTGCCATAACGGCGTCTTTTACAGCGGGGGGCACAATAAATGAAGCACCGTCCCCTCCAAAGAAGAAAGGGACGGTGATATTCGCTTTAAAACAAATGTTCAGTACTGCAACAATGCTTCCGGTGGCAATCAGGTTGACGGTTTCGTGCAATCCTTTCTGCACGACGGCCGTAGAGCCTTTAATATCTGTTACAATAACGTGCCAGTTGTCAGGAACCTGGTAGAATAAATGCTCTTCCGTCAATAGTTCACTGAGTGGAATACGATTGACTGGTAATCTGGAGTAGAACAGATCGTTATGTGCCGACATATTCCATTTACCTCGTTTAGCAGGCGATTAAAAATGTAGTCTGAATTCAACATTCAGCGCCGGTCCGGTCTTTCTGTCTTTCACTTTGGTGCCGGGAATGCCCTCGCCGCTGTTGGTATAAAGTGTTGTTGTCTGTTGCAGGGACGATACCAGGAGCTGTGCGCCAAAGCTGGCTTTTTCCGGTATCACTTCGAAGAATGGTCCGATGCCGGCCAGTTCAACGAATGCATGTCCCTTAATCTTAACATAGTTTTCCGGCTGTCCTGGCTGCGATGTCATCGATTTAACACGGATCGGTCCCCAGGTAGCACCTACTATTGGCGCCAGGAAGATTGTCTTTGAAACCGGGATCATGTATTGTACGATGGGACCCACTAACAGGCTGATACCACGGGTATATATGCCCTGGCTCTTTTTGTCAGAGATACTGATCCCTCCGGTGATGCTAACCCCAACGGATAGTTTGTCAATAATGTGATATCCCCCTTTGGCGGACAACTGGGCCGCTGTACCGATATATTGCCCCATTGGCGCTACAGAGCCGGTCAAACCAAGGCCGCCCCCAATCCAGTAATCGCCTTTCCTGATCTTCAGTGTATAGGCTTTCCCTTTGGAGGCAGGATTCGTGGCGTCAAGCGTTTGTGCAGAACAATTGTTAGATGGTGTCAGGGCAATAATTAGAGGTACTAGGACAAAAAGCAACACGGCTTTTGCAGGCATTAGTCGTTGTTTGTTTTTCATGAAGGAAATTTGTTTGGTTGTAAAAATGTGAGACATATAATCATCCTTGTCATACAGAAAATAGCGTTTGTGAAAGCGTTGTAAGTTTTACATCATAGCATATCATTCACGTATATGTTGATATTTGTTAATGTGAACAATATAGTGTTAAGGGAAGTGAAAGCGTAAACTTCACATGATCCTGGTATTTGGTTGATAATTTTAGGCCTGGGGCTTGATGTTGATTTAACACCTTGTTTACTATGTTACTGTAAGCAAATGTAGTAACTTCTTGGGAAATGTAAAGCCTTTTCAGTATAAGATATTGGAAAATCGGTTGCAGGGTGTCGGGCAGGCGGGGCAAAAGGGGAAGGTTAACTGTGTGAGGGTTCCGGATAACTGTGCCAGAGACGAATATTGTATTGAATGGTAGTGAGCAGGCGATTTTCAACGAGCGGCTTAAAATATTACCCGACCGTGAAATCAAAGCGGAATTGTTGGAGTTTATGATTTGCAATATCAGATATCAATTTCTTGCTTTACAATCAACTCACCTTTAAAATCATACAAAACAGCAGCTTCCTGAAACCTTTCCTGAGAATGCATACAATTTCTATGCAGTGCAGGCTTTAGCTTGTTACAGATACGGCCTTCGACCCGGGTATATCCGGAGAAACCGTGATTTTCCGCAAAAAGTTTGACAGAATTTAATATTTGCTTCGTTGATACACCAATCCATTTGCCATCGCTTGCCCAAACTTTTAATTCGACAAAGCTTAGATTATCTCCATGTTTTAGCATTCCATCACAAAGACTTTCAATGTACTTATCATCTGGGTTGGGCGGTGGAACAGGTATTTTTAATGAATGATCCAAACCGTAAAAATCCGCATTGATTTTTGTTGGATTATTTACTATTCCTATCCAGTCATGCTTGTCCTCTTCCATGATGTATGACGGCGCCTTTTCAGGATATGGCTTGTCATACAATCCAAACGTTTCCTGGCTTGATTGTGTATGGTGTGCGTCAAAAAAGTTTACCGGCATTGATCTTCTATACGTAATAATTGTGAATACATATTGTTTGATTCCTCTAACAAATTATTGAGGTAATTATCGTCTGACGGTAAACCCTTATAGTCACCTAACTTTGACAAACCTCCTGACTCATTTAATTCGTATATGACTAAATCGTCAGCGTTTATAATGGATTTAGAGGGAACTATACCTTCTATGGATTTTAATAACTCGCTTTTGCCACAGTTATGTATTGTCTGATAAACATTTCGCGCCTTTACCGCTAACATCAGCGCATTCATAACGTACGGACTATGAGACGTCATGATCAACTTGTTTCCCTGGCTCATGTTATTGAACTCGAGCAAGCTCTTTAAGATGTTCCACTGTGATGAAGGGAATAAATTTTGTTCAGGCTCTTCTACAATATTTACAAAGGCAGTTTTATTATACTTTGCAGCAACAACAGAAAGTGCCGCTTTCTTTTGGTCATCAGTCAGGTCAGCATTTGCATGTATTGCCGCTACATCTGTTTTAAATCTTTCCAACTCTTCGCTGTTCATTGGCTGGCGGGATTCAGAGGAGGATTGAACAGAATTAGCAAAATACAACGATATTAAAAAAAGTGGCACAACAGACTGGATACCGCTCGATGCAGCCAATAAATCCACCACGTAGTCCTGACCTCTGACAATTAGCGTGTCCAGATTTTTATTGTAAGTTATATCGAGACCATTAATAGGTAGTTTTATCGCACCGCCGTTTATGCTTTTGATAATTTCTCTGTAGGATACCTGCAGGTCAATTAATGTTTCAGGTACTCGTCTGGCTCGTCTATACTCATACGTGAAATTGAGTAAATTGCGTTCAGCAGGTATATAAACAATTTGTGGGAGATGATAATTTTGCCCATTAGACTTTTCGATATCGATACGTGTTCCCTTAACTGTTATTTGATATGATTCGCCAACGTAATGTAACTCAGTTGGTGGTTTATTATCATTGTCCGAAAAAAGTTCAATTTGTGGATTTCTGAACCCTTGCAAATATGTGTGGATATTATGGTAACTAAGAAGGTCATAGAAGACTTCGATACGTTCAAAATGTACCAGCGGATAGTCACCGCGGATTAAGGCCTTTTCCATCCATGTAAATGTGGAAATGAGTTTCGCAAGGGTACTTTTGCCGGTACCCTGATTTCCAATAAAGAGCGTCACCTTTTTAATGTCTATCCATCCATCATTATCGGTATATCCTTCTTTTATCGGCCCGAAATTTTTAACCCTGATTTTACTCATTATCCATTAATCATTTTGATAATCCAACATAGGAACGCTGGTAAATATAGGAACCCAACAAGCAAAGTTAATGAAAATTGGCTATTATCTTTTTAAGCAAATGTTTGTAATCATTTACCAGAATAAGTTACAAATTTCCTGACAGCCGGGGAAAAGCAGGGGGACTTGTTTATGAAAACGTATAGAGGGAAGGTATAAGACAAATGAGAATTATGAGGGTTTGTCCCGGACTAATTATTTTCCAGGTAATCTTTAATAGCAGAATGATATACTGTACTGCCAGGTCTTACTTTATAAGCAACCTTCTTTGCGGGATCGCTAATGATGCTTTTAGCATATGCCACCGCATGCATAAATCTATCCTTATACGCGAGCTGTAATGCTGAAGGAACAACATTGCTCATATCAGGATATTTACTGATAAACGTCTTGTCTCCGCGTTTTTTCAATACGAAGTCTTTACCTAATTTTCCACGGCTTGTCTTTAAGCCGTTCCATAAATGATTGTTTGTTCTTGCCATAGTTTTTTTATTTAAAATTACGGCTTTTTTCGTTGCGGGTTTTACGCATTTTTAACTTGAAAGAACATCGAATTGATCTCGATTTAAACAGGATTTAACAATGGTTCTCCTATGGCTAACTTACGTTCATCCTACGTTCCGGAACGTAGGATGAACGTAAGTTAGCCATAGGAGAACCATTGTTTGTACGGCATTATATCCTCATTAAAAGGAGAGAAGTACGAGGCTATGTCTGATCTGCAAAGGTGTGTTTTTCGTATATTTGTAAGGATATAAATGATGCGGATAATAGCGAAAAAATTGACCCAGGTTAATTCCCGTCAGTAAGGTTTGTTACAATACACAGTTACTATTCCATCTTTCATTATTAACCTTTAAATACTTTCAAAAATGGCTTATGTAAAAGAAAACATATTCATGGACGGAGTGTCTGGATCCATCAGCCAAATGACGCTTCGTGTAAGAAGAGGGAAAACAGTTGTAACCGCAAAATGCGGACCTGTCGTGACGCCGCCGACAAATCAGCAGTTGGTTGCCCGCGAAAAATTTGAAGACGCTACGGCATATGCGAATGAAGTTATGAATGATCCTGTAAAAAGGCTGATGTATACAGCTGTTGCAAAGAAGGGACAAACTGCCCATAACGCTGCCTTTCAGGATGCTGCTAAAGCTCCTAAGGTCATACTTATTGATACGGAAACGTATAGAGGAAATGAGGGCGATATCATTACTATTGCTGTCAGGGATATTGTTCGTGTAGCATCCGTAAAGGTACATATCCTCTCAGCAGCAGGAACTGAACTTGAACAGGGATACGCTGCTCCGGATAAGGGGATTGCTTACTGGCATTATACGGCAGCTGCTGCCAATGAAATATTACGGGGTACGCATATACTGATTACGGCGACAGATCTGCCGGGGAATGTGACCGAGGCGGAAAAAGTATTGTAGACATATGGACAAAACATCCATCCGGAAGCGTCAAAATGCCATTTTACCGGTTCCTGCATCATGCTACTTTTGTGATGTCCCTACAAGGCTTGTGATATCGACAGCCTTGTATTAATTTCAAACCTAAATTGTCCAACACATGAAAGCATTGATGTTATTTTTATCCCTGTTAATGAGTTCCGCAGTATTTGCGCAAACGCCAGAGCAAAAACTGGCAGAGTTGAAGATCACACTGCCGGAAGTACCGCCTGCCATTGGTAGTTATGTGGATGTCCGGAGGGTGGGTAATCTGCTTTATTTATCCGGTAAAGGCCCCCGTAATGCCAACGGTGAATATATCATTGGTAAATTAGGACAGGAGCTTAGTGTGCAACAAGGTTATGATGCTGCGAAGTTAACCGCCATCAATCAACTGGCAGTGCTGAAAAAGGAGTTGGGTAGTCTGAATAAGGTGAAGCAGATAGTAAAGGTGAATGGCTATGTGAACTGTACTGCCGTGTTTTCCGATCAGCCTAAAGTGATCAATGGCTTTTCTGATCTGTTGATACAAGTGTTGGGAGAAAAAGGCAGGCATGCACGTACTGCGTTGGGAACGAATGCCCTACCGCTGAACATGGCTGTAGAGGTGGAGATGATAGTGGAAGTGGAGTAGTGGTTTGGGCAGAGGAGACGGAAATTTTCAGCTTTTAGCATTATCTTTCGCCCATTATAATCATCTCCCTATACAAGTTTATTATGCGTTTAATCGTACTGTTATTGATTGTCATGTCATTAAGTCAATGTACACCCAGGAAGGAGGTAATGACGGAGAAAGAGTTTGCCGAAGTGTATATCGAAGCACTTAGAAAGAAGTATCCTACCGTATCCTTCACGTTGCAGGAAGATTTAAGCATCACTTGTAAAAAGGATAGCCAGGACATCAAACATCATATCGACAACGCCTATTTTGCATACAAGGGAGAACCAGACTCCCTGAACAGTATTCTCAAAAAGTATCTCGCAGCATCAGAGTCAGTTTATGCTGCCAGCAAGGGGGTGTCAACTAACAATATTATACCCGTCATAAAGTCTGCCAGATATCTGGATGAAGTAAATGCCTTAAATAAAAATGAGGGTAGATCAATCGAATTAGTGACAGAGAAATACAATGATCAGTTGATCATTGTTTATGCTGAAGATTTAAAGCACAGCTTTAAATATATCTTCAGTAAAGAACTTGAAGGTCTTCATATTTCAAAAGATAGTTTACGTAGTTTAGCTATGCAGAACTTTGGAAAAATAATTCCAGACATTAGTAAAGAGTGGGGAGGAATTTATGTGGTTACTGCGGGGGGAAGCTATGAGGCTAGCCTTATTTTACAATCGGAGTTATGGACAAGAGAAAACTTTCCTGTCGAAGGCGATTGGGTCGTTGGTATCCCGAGCCGTGATGTGCTCCTGATAACAGGAAGTAATAATAAAGAAGGAGTGGAAAAAATTAGAGAGTTGACTGCAGAACTATTTAAGACCGGTAATTACCTGGTTTCGGAAGACCTGTTCAAGTGGAATGGGAAGAAGTTTGAGCTATACGTGAATTGATATGAAACACTTTTATCCAATGCCATTGAAAGAACAACATAATGACTGAGCGCGCATTTACTTTTTACAGCCTTGACGATGGCAATCAGCAGGAGCTGATTCTCGCACCAGACTATTCACAACAATGGTTTGACGAAACAAACAGGAAGTATAACTGGGAAGAATTTAATGCGTTCGATAATAAATTCTGGGAATATACATATCAGTTAAGTTATCCACTGCTGGAAAAATCCGTTAGTAAAGAGCTTAACTATCAGGAGTATTTCAGCCTGCTGAACCGCGGACAAAAAATATTCTACTGCGTGCTGATGTTTAGTGACGAAACGGACAATGGTGGCGTGTACCAGTTCTTCTTTAACCGCCCTGAATTCAGCTTCGCAGTGCTGGAAAGTTTCAGGGAATTACAACTGGAAACACTTGCACGAGACTATGCTGCCTGCCTGGATGAGTTGACGAATACTGCTGATAGCTATAATAAGAGAAAAGAGCGATTTAATAATGAGGGAAAGAGCTGGGAACAA
The DNA here is from genome assembly GCF_021646545.1 of Chitinophaga filiformis. Classification (GTDB taxonomy): domain Bacteria; phylum Bacteroidota; class Bacteroidia; order Chitinophagales; family Chitinophagaceae; genus Chitinophaga; species Chitinophaga filiformis_A. The sequence continues at coordinate 721,795 of NZ_JAKIRP010000002.1, forward strand.
AGGTGGCAAGCTTTCCGCGAAGGATATGGTGAAATGAAGGCAGCAGCTAAGATAGAAGCATACTTTTATGATGATGGCTTTAAAAAGGAATTATATAAAACAATGGTAGATTACATTGAAAGGAATATGTCATTGTTTGTGAAGCAATAAGCAGGGCTTTATGAGTACAGTGCTGTGTACAAAGCAACTTACCGGATAAATTAAGTTAAATTTGTATAACACTGTTAATATAAAACCCATAATCTATGAAAACCAGATCTTTCTTTTCCCTCGTCGGGATGTTATGTCTCCGCATCACCCTCCTGCTGACATTAACATTTGCAACTGCAGACGCAGTGCAGGCTCAGGCCACAGTACCCTTCACATTACAAAACAACTCATCGTATGCCGATGGGAACATCTATGTCGCCGTTGTCGGAATTATCAACGGCAATCATGTATGGATCAATCCAAAAAACGGTGCCGTCAACCTGATGAGCGTGTCCAACAACACAGTACCCGGACCGGTCATCAACGGTAATATGGGACCGGGAAACAACGGATTATACGCTAATTGCTTTGCGAAGCTTAGCGAGATCCCTAACAAGATCATAAACATTCCCGGCATTGAAGGATGCCGCATGCTCATCTCCTTCAATTCACAGCTGTATCTCTACTTCTTTGGTGCTTCCGGCGCACCAAGCGGTTATGCAGCACCTAATCTGGCCAATCCGACAGATCCTAACCAGGGGATCCGGTATGAGACAATCGAATTGACCAACGCCTCCAATGGTCTTTGGGTAAACACTACCCGTGTTGACGGGTATCAATACCCGATGGGCCTTGAAGCCTGGGGCAATGGCGGCTTCTATCAAAAAGTAGGCGAGCTGATGACACATCAGCAGATCCTTGCACAATGGCAGGCTACGGCACCGGCTGATTTTGCGGGTTGCTATGATGCCACCAATGGCATTATCAAGTTCCCGTCAAAAACAACTGCCTTCCAGCCCGGAGGCGCACAGGGAAATTATTTCGGTTCCTATGTTGACGCCATCTGGTCTAAGTACAGCAATGGCAACCTCGTCTTCAATGCAGGTGATGCCGGTACCTGGAGCGGCCGTGTATCGGGAGGTGTATTCACCTTTACAAGAACTTCCGACGGACAGGTAGGTACGATTGCCCGTAAACCTACCAACATTGAAGTGATGGAAGGTAGTGGTGTAATGGCTTCCGGCGGTGAATTTGACAAGGTTGTGCAGGCACAGATCTGCGCTGCGATCAATCGTCATGCTATTAACCTGAACCTCGCCACCGGCGCTACGCAGGACTTTGCTACTGCATCAGGTTATTATCAGACTGCACCTTACAACTGGTATTGCAAGTTCTGGCACCGTACTGACATCAGCCTGAACAGCCTGACTTACGCGTTCTGCTATGATGATGTGTTCAATCATTCATCAACCGTCAACGCACCTTCACCACAGCGTGTAACTGTTGCTATCGGCGGTTATGCCGGCCAGACGCCGAGCGGCCCGGTTATTACCTACAAGGATTGTAATTACGGAGGTACTGCAGTTGGCCTCAATCCCGGATCGTATACGCTTAGCCAGCTGAATGCACTGGGTATCCAGAATGATGAAGTTTCTTCTATCAAGGTAACTTCAGGATATAAAGTGACGCTTTACCAGAATGACAACTTCAGCGGTTCAACACTGGTGCTGACAGGAAACGATGAATGCCTGGTGGACAATAGTTGGAACGATGTGGCAACGTCTATAAAAGTAGAATCCAATACTACGTCCACTTCAACAGTTATCCAGGCGGAGAGCTATAACTACATGGCCGGCGTTGATGTTGAAGCAACAACAGATGCAGGCGGCGGACAGAATGTAGGATGGATAGATGCCGGCGACTGGATGTCATACGCTGTGAATATTCCGGTAACAGGTACCTACCGGATAAGCTATCGCGTAGCCAGTCCTAATGCCAATACTTCCCTGCGACTGGAAAAAGACGCGGGTACTACGCAACTGGGTTCCGTAGTAATTCCCAATACCGGCGGCTGGCAGAACTGGGCCGATGTTTCACATACCGTATCATTGCCTGCCGGAAGCTACGATATCGGTATTGCTACAGCAACCGGAGGATTTAACCTGAATTACCTGACCATCACCAATGTTTCTTCAGCCAGGGTAGCGATGCAGCAACAGCCTGCAGCAGCGCAGACCACGCTTACATTGTCGCCTAACCCGGTAATAGACCAGCTCTCCATCCGCAGTAATGACAAAGTGAGCACACTCCGTATCTACGATATCAGCGGACGAGAAGTGATGAGGGTGAAGAATCCCGGCAGCACCATCAGTGTTTCATCGCTGAGCGCCGGCGTGCATATAGTTGTGATAGATCGTAAAGATGGCAGTCAGAAGCAGGTGAAGATATTGAAGCAGTAGTGTAAGTAAGACTTCTGTATTAAGGAAAATACCCTGTGTCTGCATTTAAGAGTGGATACAGGGTATTTTCTTTTGTTAATTCTCCCATCCTGCGTCCGAAGCTATAAGAGCCTTACAAGTATGGACTGAGAAGCAACGGATTCCTAAGGCCCAGGGCGCTTTTACAATAATTTTACAAGGTTTACATTTTAATTTACAATCCTAACCCTTCAAACTGAAAGGATTAAAGTACGTTCGCTGTATCAAACTTTAATAGCATATGAAACACACAAAAATCATGAAAAAAGTCATTTATGCACTGATCTTTTTGTTGGTTGCGGTAAGCGGACTAGTATTTGCTAATCGCGAAGTTAAAAATGAACCTTCTAAAAAGTCATCTCCAAAACCGCTTACTGATACTGAAAAGACGGCAGCAATGAAAGAATGGGAGGCTACCCCCGCTGGTATAAAGTTCAAAAAATGGGAAGCGTCTCCGGAGGGAAAGAAAGTGTATGCCGGTGCTGCTAAAATAAGGAAGTATATTAGGGATTATACCAATATGGAGGCAGTTGTAACCTCTCTTTCTCTTCCGCCAGGCTCATTATTAGGTTTCGGAGTGATGGCCAGAATTGATGGTCACGATTATATTCTTAGGTTTGACGATGGGCCTCAGCAGTTACGCAGTCTGAAGGTTAACGACAAGATAATTATAAAAAGCCATAACGTATCGTACGCGCCCAAGTATGCGTATCCAATAGTGTCGGGCGAATATGTGGAACGGGATGGTAAAATACTTTATAAGCATGCCCCTCGCAAAGGTGGTTGCTAAAGGGAGTCGGCTTATTTCCCGCTAAGTAGTTTCGGCTTATTTCCCGCTAAGTAGCTTCGGTTTATTTCCCGCTAAGTAGCTTCGGTTTCAGTATGGGATGTCGGTCGGCGCCTCTCTGGATGTCGATTGGGCGTTGTCAAGCGAATAGGATTTGAATGTCGATTTAACTTCGCCGGTCGTGTCGCCCGAGAGCCGAAGGCCCGACATTCCCATCTGAAACCGGTGCTACTAACGCTCTCCCTACGGAATTTAAAGGGAGGGCATGTAGGGCACCATTTCCATTTGAGGCTGAAACAATTGTTTCTTTTTTGGGTACAGATTTAAAAGAGGACGTGCCAAATATAAATGAGCCTCTTGAGAATAGCTTAAAAGCCTGCCGGTCTCCGTCAGGTATCCGAACAAAAAGAGCCCGTATCTTACTTTTGATACAGGCTCTTTTATTAATTCCTCTATCTGAAAGCCAATAGGGAAGGCATTTGAGGCATTGAGCTTCCTTCAGCCCTGATACGCTCTCACCTGAAATTCAATAGGGACAGCGAAAGTAGCACCGGTTTCAGATGGGAATGTCGGGCCTTCGGCTCTCCGGTGACACGACCGGTGCTGCCCAATTGATATTCCAAATCCCATTCGCTTGATAATGCCCAATCGTCATCCAGAGAGGCGCCGACCGACATCCCATACTGAAACCGCAGCTACTTAGCGGTAAAAGACAAGCTACTTAGCGGTAAAAGACAAGCTACTTAGCGGCAAAAGACAAGCTACTTAGCGGTAAAAGACAAGCTACTTAGCGGTAAAAAAACAAGCTACTTAGCGGTAAAAAAACAAGCTACTCGCATTATAAAAACAAGCTACTTAGCGCTAAAACACAAACCGCGAGATTCCACGCACAGCCTTTACTTCGTTTTAATCCGTATAACCGTAAATGAATAAGCCGGCAGTTCAGTATTGAACTTCGCAGCAACCGGATAGTTGGATACAACTGGTCTGGCGTCTTTGCTGTCCGGACTGCCTTGCAACACCGTTTTTATTGCAGTGGAATCGGCAATGTCGATGCCGCTGAGATCAATGCCGGATTGAACAGACTTCGGCAGGAGGTTGACCAGCTTTATGATCACTGAGTTGGATTTAGTGTCCTTTACAACAGAGACAGCTACCCTTTCTTTTACGCCATCTGTATTCACAGCCTTACCCTCACCATTGGAGATGGTGATAGTGCCTGGAAGATACACATCACCAGCGTTGGTGCCGTAGAGTTGCTGAACGTAATAATTTACGGTCGGCTTTACGGTAGTGTTGTTAAAGTAGATCAGGTCAGGCGTCCATTGCGTATGCTTTTCCCTGGCAAGGAGGGGCGCATAGGATGCCATGCTGACGATGTCGCCGTTACGCTCAAGTGCTGTAAGGTACAGCGCTTCGGCCAGGGCGGTTTCGATGTTGCTGGGCCGTCCCGGCAGGTGCGCTGCATATTCGCCGAGGTATACTTTGGATCTGGAACGATCGTATTTGTCGTAGTAGTCCTGGTTGTTGATGAACCAACCCGGAGAGACATAGTAATGCTCGTCGATCATGGGAACCTTCAGTTTGTTGGCGATGTCCCAGCCTTCTTCATAGTCGGTGCCTTCAAAGAACGGGCCTGCGGTACCTATGACAGTGATCTCAGGATACTTCTTTTTTACAGCGTTGAAGAGCAGGGTGAATCGTTCTTCAAAGATGTCCGTAATCAGGTCTTCATTGCCGATACCGACATATTTTAAATGGAAAGGTTGCGGGTGTCCTGCTTCTGCCCGTTTTTTACCCCAGGTGGTATGAATGTCGCCGTTGGCATATTCAATCAGGTCGAGGATGTCCTGTACATATTCGTCCATTTCATTCATAGGGATACCGCCCTGCTGACCGCTGCCTTTGTCGGAAGGGCCGGAGTTCTGGCAGGGAACGCCTGCAGCAACAACGGGTACTGGTTCAGCACCAATATCTTCGCAGAAACGGAAGTATTCAAAGTATCCGAGGCCGGCGGATTGGTGATAGCCCCAGAGATTGCGTTGTGGTTTACGCGCTTCAAGAGGACCGATGGTGTTCTTCCAGCGGTAGATGTTGTTTAGTCCGTCTCCATGCGCTACGCAGCCGCCGGGGAAACGTACGAAGCGCGGATGTATGTCGGCCACTACCTGGGCCAGGTCTTCTCTTAAGCCGTTCTTTCTGCCTTTGAATGTCTGCTGCGGAAAGAGGGAGACCATGTCCAACGCCAGGCGACCAGCAGTAAGTGGTTGCAGTTCAAGCAGTGCACTGTCTGCAGATGCGGTGGCGGTGAGCACAGTCTGGGCCTTTTTCCACGAATTGCCGGATATGGTGATGGTAGTCTGTGCAAGGATGTTGTTTGGTGAGCCCGGGCTGACAAGACGCACCAGTACTTTTCCGCTTTTCCCGTCCAGTTGGTTGGAGAAGAGGGATAGGTCGTATTTGTCACCTTTCTTTACAGGGATCCCGTCGTACCCGCTGTTGACCAGTGCTGCACCGGGCGTCTTTGTGTCCAGTACCGCATAGTGTGGATTGTTTGGATGGAGCGGTGTTGTGGCATCGACGGTGAAGGTGCTGTTTTCTCCGCGTAATGTCCAGGAGTGATAACTGTTCCAGTTGGGATCGCGTCCATCTTTGTCGCTTAATGCATATTCAAAGTCGCGGTTCTGTACCAGTTCAGCGTATAGGCCACCGTCTGCAGCGTAGTTAATGTCTTCAAAGAAGATACCCAATAGCAGGTTGCTGATCGGTTTTGCTTTTTCTGGCTGCAGGGTGATGCTGGCCTGCAATGGTTGTTGCAGCATTCCGAAACGCTCAGCGTCCTGTTTGGACGATTCTGACTGTTGCCGCCATTTATATTGTGCCAGTTCACGGGTTTTGATCAGCCGGTCCACTACATCCCAGGCTACACGGTGTACCTGTCCGGTGACTGTTCCTTCTGATAGTGAAATGGTTACGCCGGCATCTGCGTAGTGAGGGGCGCTGATCTGTGTGGCAGGGCGGTATGTTTTAAAATCGGTGGTGGTAGTTTGGAATTGCTTTCCGTCGGCATCAGTGTAAGTGATGGTATAAGAACGCTGTGCGGCGTCGTACTGTACTGCCGGGCGCAGAAAGTTCCTGCCGGCAGCGATGTCGGGGTAACTTTGGCGCTTCCAGTTCACGAGGTCTGCTGATGCGGCGTGTGCAAAAAGACGGTCCCGCTCATTCAGGCTCCAGATGCAGTGCCATATGCCATCAGGTCCCTGTATCAGCCAGGGGCTGTTCATCCGCTTGTCGGCTCCCCAGCGGCCATAATCGCTGTACAGGAAGGCAAAGCCGTTCCCGATCATGTGCCATTGCTGTTTGTCCTGGCTCCAGGCAAATTGCAGTCCGCCCCGTTCATTGTTCTTACTAGTTGTATAAGAAAACAGGTATACCGAATCGGGGGCCTTGGGGGTATATGTAGGATGTGTAATATGGTTCATATGTGTATTGTGGCCGGCATCGGTGGCATGTGCCGCATGTATAAGGTGATCAGCATGAGTTACATGGCTGCTGACAGGGGCATATGCCGCATGTGTAAGATCGTCAGCGTGAGTTACATGAATACTACGGTTAACATAGGAACCTGCAACTACCGGTTGCGTTGCCAGGCATACCATTATTAATAGAAATGACCAGTGCTTTATCATAGTGGAATTAATTAGTTGTTACGTTATCGCTGAATAAGTCGGATGTTATCCCCGAAATCGTCACCTAAAATAATAATAAAAGTGTGAATCTGACATTTAAAAATATGGGAATAGCGTGTGATTAATCGATTGCATATGAGTCTGCCCCCGTATTAGGTGAAAAATAACCCCTTCTTTTTACCGGCAGGGGTGTACTATGTCACCATACGGAATAATGGTAAGGAAACGACGAAGATCATGTTTTTTACGTCATTGTCACCTTCTGCTGACTGTTGTCAGTGGGCGTAGCAGCGAGTGAAATAAAAGATAATTCGTCTCATACTTTATTGATGAACGCGGCAAACAAGCCAGGCTGCTGATTGTGGAGAATTGCATCAGGTAGCAGGGCCGTAGAAAATGAAATTGATAACAGGAGCAGCGCGTTCTTTAATAAACAATGATCTTCTTGTTGTCAGACACCAGTCTTTCGTATGGATGGTTGAGGAATTGTATCATGAAAGGTTGAAGCTCCCTGCTTCCTACGCCATGGGCCCGGTGTGTAAACAATAAGCGCTGACTGTTCGGCATATAATGATGGATCATGTCGATATACAATGGCCGGCAGGCATTATCCATTTCTCCGTCAGCCAGTAAAGCAGGTTTGGTGGAGTAGAACGGTTGTTTGGTGGCGGGATTGATGGGTGAATATGTCCAGCAATCGCACATGGCATTGTAGACATCATTGATATGATACCCTTCCATATACGGGTAGACCTTGTATGATTGTTTGAGCACATTTTCATCGTGATATGCGGCCTGGTCTGCACAGTAGACGGAGATCCGCATGCCGGAAGGGCCTTTATAACCGCTGAAGATGCCGTCCAGCAATTCGGTTACATATTTACGGTGGTTGCCTTTGATGAGTTCTTTGATAACATGGGGTGTTTCTGAAGGATTCGAAAAGTAATTCTGGATAATGTCGAAGAGGTCATTCCTGGTGTAGGCTACACGAATGGAATCTGTCGTGCCTTTTTCCAGGTAGGAGATGTAAAAAGGTGTTTGGCCTATAGACGTGAAGTATTGGATGAATTGCGCTTTAAGGTTGCCATATTGTGCTTTGTCGGCAGAGTCTTTTTCTACGTGCTCAAACAATATGTTCAATGCTTCATTAAAGTTGGCTGGTTCGTCTTCATCGATCGGGACAAACGTTGGCAATGGAGAGTCCAGTATCAGTGTCCTGATACGGGAAGGATCACGTTGTAAGACGGCCTGCATCAGGCCACCGCTGTAGGAGATGCCCATCAGGTTGACAGAATCGATCTGCAGGGCGGACAGGAGATCGTGAATATCAGACACTGTCTCGTCTGTATTGTAGCCCGAAAGGTCGATGCCTCGGGCCTCCAGTCCTTTCCGGAGCTGTTTCACTCCTTCGATCACCATGCTGTCCTTGTTAAGGTTTTTCTTATAGGACTCTTTGATGGCGGCGCCCAGTTCGGGTCCATTGAGGCCGGGAATGGAATAACCGGCGCCTCGCTGTTCGAAGGCAATACAGTCTCTGTCTTTGATCACCTGGCTGGCTGCAGCGCCTCTTGCCCAACCGAGTGAGCCCGAACCGGGGCCCCCGCCTGTGAAGAGTAGCGGGTCTTTCTTCTTGTTTGGATTTTTGCTTTCAACAATGATAAATGGCAGTTTGACGGTCCTGCCGTTGTTCTTTTTCCTGTTCTCCGGCACTACGAGGTAGGCGCAGCGGGTTTTAAAGCTGCTGTCTACTTTGACCGGGCATGCACATGGTTCTATAAGGGGCTGATAGGTATTTTTTCCCTGCGAACGGGCAATAGGGAGCAGGAAGACGACTGCAGCAATGGTTAATAAGATCGCTTTCTTCATGAATGGCTTTTTATCAAAAATAGAATGGCAGGACTAACTAATCCAGGTAAAAAACGGACATTTTTACTGCTGTGCTGCGAGGCCCTGGCCCGTGAAGCTGATCACTTCCTTATAGAAATGACTCATATCATAGTAGCCGTGGTGACAGGGAGAAAAGGCATCCTTATCAGCCACATAGGCTGTTAGCGCAGCCCTTGCCCGCAGGATGGAGAAGTACTTTTTAGGACTGATACCAACAATGGCATTGAAATAACGGTTGATGGTTTTGGAAGTAATAAACATCTTCTCTGCTATCTCGCTCGTATTGTACTGCATACGATTGGCCGCATACAGGTCAATACTATCCTTTACGAGGTGTATGTAATGATCTTTCTTTTGTTGCCGGGAAAGCTGCGATAAAAAGAAGTGTTGCACCAGCGCCTTTCTTGCTTCAAAGGACCCGGCAGTTTTAACCTGATGGATCAGCAAAGCCGGCAGGATGTGTTTTAGTGCGACTACTTTGTTGATGAATTGTGCCTGGTTGATGCCGAGTATAGCTTCCAGTCCGCCGGGGAAGAACTTTACGGTGAAGATATAGTCCGCCGGCAGGTTGTGACGCGCTGTGATCGAATCTCTCAGAATAAGCACGTCATGATTGGCACTGATATGATAGCTGTTCCTGGTCGTTATAAGCTCATAAGGAGCACCCAGGTTGATCCAGATAGTAGGAGTCCAGCTGGGGAACATTTTCACGGTAAAAGGGCTGTTATTGGCATGTAACGCAGTCTCTTCAAAAGAGGATTCAGAAATGAACTCAATATACGCTTCCAGTTCAGGGCAGGGAGCGCTGAAGTTGTAGAGCTGTCTGATATTATCGAAGATTTCTACCATGCGAAGACTAAGTTACGCAATCAATCCGGCATATTGGATGGTGGGAGCGCGGGCTGGTTTTATTCCTGATAGGCTTTTTCTGGTTGTACTTCCTGCCGATGGGTTACAGGAAGAAAAATAATAAGTAAAGCAATGGCGGATTTTAATAACTTCATCCGTTCTTATAACGGATAGATTTTTTATTAACCGCGAACTAAAATCGTTCTGAAGACTGTATTGATATGGATACTGTAAAAACAAGAAGAGCCTCATTCGATGATCTGCCTGTACTCGATAATTTCCTGCAGCTGTTGGTTGATGCTGAAAGGCCGTTTGACGTGACTATCAAAGATGGAACGGCTATCTATTATGACCTTAGGGCATTGATAGAAAGTGATGATGCGGAGCTGTTGGTATTAGAGAAAGACGGTAGCCTGGTGGGGTGTGGTTACGCGCTTATTCAAAAGGCGAAGTCATATTTAAAGTACCGGGAATATGCTCATCTGGGCTTTATGTATGTAGTTCCTGAATACAGGGGGATGGGGCTCAACCAACAACTAATTACTGCTCTGAAGCAATGGGTGTTGTCCAAGGGAGTTAGAGAGGTGCGTCTGGAGGTGTATGAAGAGAATGCAGCGGCGGTTAAGGCTTATGAGAAAGCGGGTTTCAGGAAGTTGCTATCGACGATGCGTTGTGAGATATGATAATAGACAGGGGCGTCGGCCGGTTTTCAGGAGGGACTGCTGGCTGTAGTTCTTTGAAGTTCCTTACTATCGGGCCGTTGATTGGCGGGTTGGCCCCTGGATAATTATTTAAACCCTGGCAGGTCGCGTCGGCACTTCAAATAACTAAGGCCGGCAGTCTCTTTCTGAACCCGGCCTATGCTTTATGTGTTCCGATAGTAGATGGAGTACATCTCAATTCTTTGATGAGGAACTGTATAATTCTTTGTTGATGACCTTTTAAACTTTTAGGATAGCCCGTCCTTTATAGCCTTTACGTACTTTTTACTGTTCGATTTTTTAATGACGATGTCTCTGCATTGGTTGAAGGTGGCAAATGCTTTGATGGCATCAGTGAGCTTATCTAACATGAGTTCGTTTAGTTCTATTGCTTCGAAGTGAAGATTGTGGATGATCAGTGTTCTTTGTTTCCGGTCGGCCTTTGAGTCCATGCGGGCTATAAAGGTGTCTCCGATCAATATGGGTAATGAAAAGTAACCGTATATCCGTTTAGGCTCGGGAACAAAACATTCGATCTGATAGTCGAAGTGAAAGAAGTCCCTTAAGCGGTGCCTGAAGACGTTCAGTACATCGAAGGGGGAAAGAATGAAAGCCTCATCAGACAGCGTGAGCTTTTTGTTTTTATAGTCAGGCAACATATAGAGCGGAGCGCTTTTCAGTCCTTCGACTGTCACCTGGCAGATTTCGCCTTCAGCTACTAATTTTTGCAGTTCCTGTTTTACCAGGTGATCTTTTACGCGGCGGGCACGCCAGGCTATTTCTTTTACATATGAAATACCCAGCGCCTGTAATGTGCGCCGGATGATATGCCGGGCAAATTCCTCCGGTGTGGGCATTGTTGTATCAATATCTGCCGGGATGATGTTGATGGGGAGGTCATACAATTTATGGAAGTCTTTATTTCGCGTGCACATCAATCTTCCGTCCATGTACAGGCGTTCGAGCGCTATCTTGGACGGCCGCCAGTCCCACCAGCCTGAACTGGCTTCCTGCCGGTCGTTGTCAAAATCCTTTACCGTTAATGGGCCTTCCCGCTCAATCCTGTCGAGTACTTTCTTCATGAGACTGGTCTCTGCCTGTGTGAGCGGCTTACCGTTGGCGGCGAAGCTTTCCTTTACAGGTAAGGAAAAGCGGAAATCGTGCATAGGCATATATCCTGCATCAGAAATGAAGTATTCAAAGATCCTTCCGTCTTCCTGCAGATCGTTCAGCCATTCGGGCTTGTAGTCAGGCACGCGCGATGCAATGGTATGGTGATGGGCGCGCTCGACAACATAGTTTGTATCGATCTGGATAAAACCGAGGTGGTCGATCAGTTTATAGACGGCTTCGGGGCCCTTTCCAAATTGTGCCTTTTTGGAAAGCCCTGCCGCATGGAGAATGATCTTTCGGGCTTGTGACGGCGTGAGGATATGTTGGTTCATATATGCGAAGTAAATTAAAAGGAGATCAAATTCAAAGAAATAGAAGGTATAGCCAGATACACCTTCTGTTTCTTCGCTTCCAGTCAGCGGCCTATCTTCGTTTAAGCGTATTGTCTGACCCTTTGGTTATCCCTGATACCTTCCTTTTATTTTGCTCCCAATATTTCCTTATGTTTCGGATCAGCCAGATTCTGCACAAACCAATGAGGGTATGAGATGCCTGGTTGTGTAAGGTCGTCCAGGGTTTTGATATCAGCGTCGCTTAGTTCCACATTGACCGCCTGCAGATTATTTTCCAGCTGCTGGATCTTACTGGCGCCAACAAGGATGCTGGACACTACGGGTTTTGTAAGTAGCCATGACAGCGCTACCTGTGCCGGAGAAGCATTGTGTGCGGCAGCGATATCTTTTAATACATCTACCACACTGAAACCTTTTTCCTTATCAAAGGGTAAGATATCGAAGCCTGCCAGACGGTTATCACCTTCGGTGAGGTTTTCGCGTGTATACTTACCACTGAGGAAGCCGCCAGCGAGCGGACTCCATACGGTCATTCCTATGCCTGCATGCTGCATAAAAGGAACGATATCGTGTTCTACATCCCGTCCTAACAGCGAGTAGTACATCTGTCCGTTGCTGAAGGTAGCCCAGCCGCGTTCCTTTTGCATCTGGTAAGCGATGGCGGCTTTCCATACCGTCCAGTTGGAAAAGCCTATATAACGTACTTTGCCTGCACGTACCAGCATGTCCAGTGTTTCCAGTGTCTCTTCCAGTGGCGTATAAGGATCTTCCTTATGCACAATATACAGGTCTATATAATCTGTGTTCAGTCTTTTGAGACTTTGCTCGCAGGAGAAAAGGATATGCCGTCTTGAAAGCCCAGCCTGTGTTACCGGCTCGCCAGTTCTGAATCCTACTTTTGTAGCGATGACTACATCCTGGCGGCGTTTAGCCAGGGCTTTTCCAAGCATTACTTCCGACTGACCACCGGAATAACCGTCAGCTGTATCAAAGAAATTAATGCCTGCATCCAGTGCCTTGTCGACCATTATCTGCGCGTCTTCCTGTGTTACTTTGTACACTGCTGTAATGGACGGATCATTGCCAAAGGTCATAGAGCCGAAAGAAAGCCTGGACACCACCAGACCGGTATTGCCGAGTTTACTGTATTTCATACATGATGTTTTATAATGGCTAATAGATGTGAACAGGTTATCAATGTGTCTCTTTATATCAGATAAAAGTAAAGCTAAGAGAATTCGAATTACCATCCAACCATTCTGTGGTTTGCGGATTGCAGAGCTAGATAAGATGCTGCGGCTGATAACATCACTGATGCGTGCGGACCAGGGCAGGTGGCGATGGTGCTTTTACCAGACTTCACAAGGGAAAGCTGCACATAAACTAGATCTTTTTTATATCCAGCAGGGGACCTTTGCTGCCGTTCTTTTTTTCGAGATGCTCTATCAGCACAATATCTCCCGGATGAAAGGTAGTCAGCTGGTGTTGCTCTAATATACCATTCCCAAGCCTGTACCAGCTGTGTTTAGTCATAGTTTTACCTGACCTTGCCATTGCTTCCACTTTCTCAGTGATGGTGGTGGTAGTACAGATCTTACTGGTGCCCTTCATAATGCTGATGATCTGTGGTAATGAGGTACTGGCAACGATGATAAGCAGGAGTAACAGCATCAGTCCGAGTACGAGCCATGCCTCCATTCTGAATCCTGCGATCAAGGCTATTATAAATCCAACGACCCCGAATACAATAAGTAGGATTTTGATTTCTGCCTTAAAATTGTCCAGCTGTCGCCGTTTGTCTTCCTCCTGCAATGGCAGGACGTTTGTGCGGTAAACGGACTGATTGTAGTGTGATTGTAACAGCAGTTCTATGCCGGGTTCTATAGGTACCAGGTGCAGGGCCACATCTTTGTTATACAATGCGGTTGCTGAAACAAGTGGTCTTTTGTATTCTGTTTTTGCGAGGTATACCGGTAATGGAACATATACCAGAAAAGATGCGCCGCCAATTGTATAGCGCAGATATTTTTTGTCTATTGTTTCCAGTTGCTGTAACCTGCCGCTAACTATTCTCTTGCCTTGTATCGGGTCAAATTGTGCTTTCATTTTACGGCGTGCATTGAAGGCTCTGTATAACAGGTATAGACCTACACCGAGCAGTATCAGGAAGAACGGCAGTAATATTTCTACGCCGGGGAAATAACCTTCAGACATCATAAGGCCAACAACACCACAGGATAAAAGGGTCAGGATAATGCCAACAGCGGTGCCAAGATATATTTCAACATTGGCTGCCCGGCGAAGGGATGATAGCAGTCGCTGGTCATCCGCAGATAATGGAACTTGCGTATACATGAATGTAAAAATAATACAGATAAAGATTCCGCTCTGGAATTTGTCTGGTACCGCTGTGGGAGTACGTGATTATCTGCCCCCATTATGATAGTGTCTTACTTTTTACGGCTATACGTTTTTCCTGTCAGGAAAGATGCTGTATTTGTGCCTGGCTATACCTACCGGCCTTGAGTATTAGGAAGCTATATCCCCCAAATTTACCTACATTTGGTACCGAACTATTAATCATTCCCCATGAAAAGAACTGAATGGTTTAAAAGAACATTTCCAATCATTGAAGATAACGGACTGTTGCCTTCCATCATAGAACGCCTCAGCGGCACTCCTGCGCGTGTTGAGGAAATAATCGGCCAGGTAGATCCTGACCTGCTGACAATGAAACCAGATGGCAAATGGAGTATTAAAGAAGAAATAGGACATCTTGGTGATATTGAGCCGCTGTGGTACGGGAGGATAGATGATTTTGTAAACGGATTGACAGAACTGAGACCTGCAGACCTGACGAACCGGGCCACGCATGATGCCGATCATAATGCGGCGAAAATAGTTACGCTATTGCAGCGGTTCAGAGAACAGCGACAAGTGCTGGTAAGCAGATTGCTGACCTTAACAGATGAACAGCTGGAAAGGAAGGCGCTGCATCCGAGACTGAAAACGCCGATGCGGGTCATTGACCTGGCATATTTTGTCGCGGAACATGATGATCATCACCTGGCGTGTGTGAGGGCGATTGTGAGATAGTCTGCTACTTTTCCAGCCAGAATGTTTAATTACCTGATATTTATCCTTATAATGCTCGCAGTTCACTGGACACCCGTAAATAACACTAAATCAATTCTGAAAAACGGTATTCGAAAATCCAAAACAGGTCTTTACTGCTTTCCCCTTACCGGAATAAAACAGCTGGACAAGTGGTGGGTCAATTTTTTTAATCAAAGCCGGGTAAGGGCACGGAAGAAATACAATGGTATCGTTTTCAGAATCACCCAGGACGATCTGCCAGCCTCTTTCAGGCATTGGGTTGGTGACAGGAATTTGAACATTACAGACCTAAAGACATTGGAGGCTGAATACCGGCAGACTGTTTTATGGCGTATTGGCGAACAGATTGCGGCGGATAAATCATTAGAAGACTGGAAACACCATGAGAAATTTATGCCCTTAGCTGAAGCTGCATTGAAAGACGATCCGGGTATACTGCAGGAGCATATGCGCTCATTTGGATTTATGGGTTTTACTTTTGAAGATTATGAGATTATCTTGTCGAGCGCTATCCCTGCCAATAGAATAATTAAGGTGATACCCCAGGGAAATGAATTCGGCAGGGTTTTAAAACAGCAGAAAAAATTTGGTCCAATAAAACACCGCAAAGCTTTCTATCAATCTGAGGAATAGACTATTTTAGCTATAAAAGAAAATGGCTGCGTCAGACTAGTGACGCAGCCATTTTCTTTTATAGCTAAAATGATCGTTAATTATCCATCTTTTGCTCTGCTAAAAAGCTTACCACATCCCTTATCTCTTTTTTGGACAGGATATGTGTCATATCCGGCATGCTGGATTGTGCATACTGTTTATGCGTAATCTGATCTGCAGCGATAGTACGTTCGGCATCTCCTTCCTTGATTGTTAATCCAGTTGGTGTTTCTCCTTTCAGAATGCCTGTCAGTTTTTTACCATCTTTCAGTTCCAGCGTTACCATACCAAATCCTGGCGCCAGGCGGGCGCTGGGGGTGATAAGTGCCTGGAGTATCTGTTCTCTTGTAATGCGACCGGCAACGCCGTTTAAGCGTGGACCAGCAGTACCGCCACGGTCATCATAAGAGTGACAGCGCATACACTGGGCGTTTTCATTATGGAAAAATATCTGTCTGCCACGTCTTGGATCACCGCCCAGCAGACAGCTGCGGTAGGAGGCCATCATATCGTTGGATGAGAGTTTACCGTTCACTGTTTTGTAGCGGGCAGCCAGCTGTGTAGAGCGACTGCTGTCGATTGCTTCACCCAGTTCCAGGTAAATGTCCGGGTCCAGCTGACCGGCAGCCATTTTATCCAGCAGGTCGCTCAGCGGTTTTTCTGTATACTGTGATGGCAGTTTACCCAGCGTCAGCAAGGCAGCCTGTTTTTCTTCCATCGTCTTGTTGGCAATCACTCCTGTGAGCAGGTTGACCATTACAGTTTCGGATAAATGCAGTTTACTTAACAGGTCCAGGCCAGTTACGCGTACTGACTTTTCACGGTCAGCCAGTGCAGCGGTGATGCCTTGTTCCACGCCGGCGTCCTGTAAGGCTACCAGTGTTTCCAATGCTGCTGCCCGCATGTCAGCATCGCGGTCCGTTTTTACGGCAGCCAGCAGCTGCGGGCCTGCCTGTTTGATCTGCAATTTAGCAATAGCTTTGGCGGCGCTGATACGCACCGGCAGCTCCTTATCCTTTAAGAGCGCGGTAAGTGGTGCCGTAGAAAGATTCACTACAGGGGCAGGGTTTCTTTTTACTTCTCCGCGCAGTCTTCCGTCCACACGGTCTAGCACAGATGGTTTAGCCCATACGCTCAACGCATCTATCGCTTCTGCGCGCATGGGCGCGGGGCTGCCTGCCTTTTGTGCATAGGCCATCAGGTTATGCATGGCAGCGTCTGTACCTACCCGCAGGTTGGCATTGATAGCGCGGCGGATGAGCGCTTCATTTTTAAACGGTGTAGTACCCAGCAGGTTGGCCAGGGCTGGCAATGCCTCGTTAATTGAGAGGTCGTCATTGATAGCGCGGGCGGTCTCAGTGACTACAAATTCATCTTTATCGTTCAGGAATGCAGCTATACCAGGATGGCTCATCCTTCTCAATGCCACCACAGCAGCGATGCGCAGCGCACGGGAGGGGCTGTTTGCCAAAGCGATCAGCGGGTCTGCCTGACCTATGCGGGACAGCGCCAGGGCGCCGGCATGCCGCTGATAGGCGTCTACATCGTTATTGGCCTCCAGGAAGGAAATGAGCGGTTGTACTGCCGGAGCATACTGTATCCTGCCCAAAGCTTCCGCGGCAAAGAAACGTGCGCGGCTGGCAGTATCTTTCAATACTGGTACCAGGGCAGCTCCGGCTTCCTTATAGCGGATATCGCCCAGCCATTTGGCTGCCTGGGCCCGTATTTCCGGATCATTGTCTTTTAAGAGGGGCAGTAATGCTTTCGCATATTGTTTATCCTGACGGGCCAGCTGGCTTAGTCCCCAGATGGCGTGTACTCTTGCCAGCTGATTATCTGTTTGTTTTAATGCCTGTTCAAACAAAGGAGCGCCTTTTTCTTTACGCTTTACCAGTTCAAACTGAGCCTTCATGCGTACCCGCATATCAGGATTCTTCAGCAGTCCGGCCAGCTCTGTTTCCTTACGTTTGCTGAAATCTTCCGCCAGTAGGGATTTGGTAGTTTTTCTTTCTGCGGTAGCGGCATCACTTTTATCGTCCAGCTTCCAGATGCGGCCATAGTTGTGTGTATCCCAGCCATCTATCCAGTCAGCTACATATAAGGCTCCATCCGGACCAAAGTCAATGCCGGTAGCCAGTATGCCGCTCAGCACTTTCTTATGTTCGCCCAGCTCAAAGGTGGCGCCTTTCGGTTTCAGTTTAAAGGCGTGTATGCCGGAGTTGGATGGATTGCCCACAAACTCGGCTACAAAGAAAGTATTCTTGTAAGCGGGGCCTAAAGCGGTACCCGGATTGTATACGAAACCTGTAGGTCCGTTTACGAAGTTGCTGATACAGGGAGTGATATAAGCCGCCTGACCTTCAAAACGGGGGGTATACATCTTTTCATCCATCCATACTTTATAGGTGTTATTGTCGGGGTCGCGGTACTTGCCATATTGCCAGTTGCTGCGCCAGCCCTGATCACCGCCGTTTACGAGGTATACGAGGCGTTCACTTTCGCCGGGGTGGTCGCCGTCATTGTCTTCGCTGATGATATTGCCATATTCATCGAAGGCAAACTCGTGCGTATTACGGATGCCATAGGAATATATTTCAAAGTCGCTGCCGTCCGGATTGGAACGTGCCAGTACGCCGCAGTTAGGAAAGGACCATTGTTGTCCGTCGGGACCTTTACCATTAAAGCCGATATCGCCTATCTGCCAGTAGATGCGCCCATCGGGACCCATTTCCACACCCGACATACCATGGCCGCTGAAGCCTACATGGATGCCGTAGCCGTGGGAGATGGATGTCTTTTCATCTGCTATGCCGTCGTGGTTCTTGTCCTTTATACGCCAGAGGTCTGGCGCAACGGCCAGGAACAGGTCATCGCCTTCTGCCAGTACACCGCCGGCAACGTCAGTCACTTCATCGTGGAAGTCGTCTACCACCAGTTGCGTCTGATCTGCTACGCCATCTCCGGAGATATCGTCCACGCGGTAGACGTGTTCTTTTTCAATGGTCAGATCGCGCCAGTCGTGAGAACTGTCACCGTTGAGGTCTGCCAGCCATCCGTTCCTTTTGCTGTTTTCCGGAGACAGTTCCTTATGCAGGAAGGCGCGGCGGTCTTCTACCGTTTGCAGGCTGATGGATGGTATTTCCCAGTCCCGGTGCCCACGTATGTCAAATTCAGAATGCTTCTGCCGGTCTGTCGTAGTGTAATACACCCTTCCCTGGTCGTCTATATCAATAGCAATAGGAGATATTACCAGTGAGTCGATGCCCCAGAGAGTAAGGGATAGATTGTCCGCCAGTTCCGGCTTCACTATAGCACCAATAGAATCCGCCAGATGGGCGGTAAGGGTGCTATCCATCCGTTTGATGCGCTTGTCCGGCCCTGTATCCTGTTTACAGGCAGGAAGGCAGGTAGCAGAAAAGAGCAGTGTTGCCAGAATAGGATCTTTTAAAACATGCAGTTTTTTCATAAAAGGAAGCAATGATTGTCAATTGTACACATTAATAGTTGAAACCTGACCGATCAAGATAGGGCAAAAAAACTGCAGAACGGAATATTTTTTTTGAGTGGTGAGACAATGTATATAATTCTTTATTTTGGTGTCAACATTGTTTTTAGTTAGTCTGCCGGGGGCTATAGCCGATGGTAAATGGAAAATGGGAGAATATCAATGCTTCATGTAAGCCCAAAAGAGGGATTGATGGGAAATAACAATGACACTATTGTATCCGATACCATTAATAATCAAACTATACATCCCAATGAAAATTAAAATTATCCTTTTTGTTATACTTATAACCATCATCAGCAGTAAGGGAAACGTTGTAAAGGCACAGGATACTGTCTGGAGAGTGTTCGATACCGGACGGCTTGATTCTATCAATTCCGGCGTATTAAAAGAGAAACGGCTGTTACAGGTATTCGTACCAAAAGGTTATAAACCAGGGAGCACTAATAAGTATGATGTGCTGTACGTACTTGATGGCGGCAACTGGAATACAGGTTTAATTAACAAGGTGCAACAATTCCTGGAAGGAGAGGGCTATATGCCGCCTACAATAGTTGTCAGCATTCTGGGCATTGATCGTAACAAAGACCTTACGCCCACTCATATAAATGACTGGAAAACCTCCGGAGGAGCAGCTAATTTCCTTCGTTTTATCAAAGATGAACTGATACCTTACATTAATAAAGAATACCCGTCTAATGGCGATAATACGTTATGGGGCCATTCATTAGGTGGCTTGTTTGTTATCAACGCCTTGTTAAATGAGCCGAAAACCTTTAAGTCATATATTGCCGTTGATCCCAGCCTCTGGTGGGACAATTGCTACATACAAAAAATCGCACCTGATAAGTTGTCTGCATTGGCGGGTTCAGATATTACACTGTTTATCAGTGGCAGAGAGGGACAAGACGGTGAAGGTATGAAGATTGCGACAATGGATACCGTTCTTAATAAATTCAAGCCTGCGGGATTGACATGGAAACATATTAATTATCCGGATGAAACACACAGTTCGGTGAGACTGAAAAGTATATATGACGGCTTGAAGTTTTCTTATGGCTGGCATAACGGCCAGATTGAATTTCATCCGATGAATGGTATTGTGTCGAAAGACAAGCCTCTTAAAGTGTGGTACTTTGGCGATACGACAAAAGCTTTCTACACACTTGATGGAAGCCAGCCCTCAATAGCATCTGCAAAGGTGCAGTCCGAAATTGATATAACGGATGCTGCTAAAATAACAGTGAAGCAATTTACCAACCGGGCGCGTTATGATAAGATCAAAACAGGTGATTTCAGAGTAGAAAAACCATCAAGCCCCGTTACAAAACAAAAGAATATACAGGCAGGTGGTTTTCATTATGCTTATTATGAAGGGAAATGGGATAGTACTACCAACTTTAAACAGTTGAAGCCACAACGGGAGGGTATCACGACTGCAGATTTCGATATAGATAAGCTGCCACTGAAAAATAACTACGCGCTGGTAATTGACGGGCTGTTGCAGACCAAGGAAGACGGCTATTATATCTTTGTGCTGGATGCCGACAAAGGTTCAAAGCTGTACATCAATAATCAGTTACTGATAAGATGGGAAGGATCTTACAGCAACCGAACGTATTCATACGTACTGCCACTGCAAAAGGGATATTATCCGTTCCGCCTGGAATACCTGCATAAGAACGAAGACTTTAAACTGAGGCTATCCTATCTTACACCAGGCATCCTGAATACCAAGGAGCCTATTCCGATTCCATCAGATGTCCAATATCTGGCACGATAGGCAGATAGCATCAGGTGACCATCTACATGTAGTCACATACATTTTACAGGACGGGAGGCTGGAAGCACGATTGTAAACAACAGGTGCACCAGCCTCCCGGCTGTAATGGGGGCAGTTACACCGTACGTAAGCGTACGCGGTGTGTACGCTTTTAATACAAATTAAGTAATTGTATACTGCATAAGAAATATGTCTTCAGGTGAGTACCGGTTGGCATCATTTTAAAGGTCTACCACAAAAACCATTAATGAAAGCAATAGTATCTGCCATCTTATCTGTATGTCTGGCCATTGGCACGAAAGCACAGGTATCGGATAATCCCATGCGTACATCAACTGACTCCATTGTGCAGACTGCATTATCAAAATTCATGCAGGACAGTGCACGTGTAATGGTGTCTGTTGGCATCTATAAAAATGGTAAGACCTTTATTTATAATTACGGAAAGAAGGACAAAGGAGATAAGAATACAATATATGAGATAGGTTCTATCAGCAAGACATTTACAGGAACGCTGTTAGCACAGGCAGTCGCTGAGAAAAAAGTACAACTGGAGGATGATGTGCGAAAATACCTTGGTCCTGGTTATGAGCATTTGGAATATGAGGGACATCCCATACAGCTAAAACACCTGCTCTATCATGTGTCAGGGCTTCCATTCCTGTTACCTGACAAGGGGGATGTTTTTCAATATCCGGAAGACTCTGTTCCGAATATCATCACCAGAATGCAGGAAAATTATTCGAAGCAGGCATTTCTGAAAGACCTGCAGCAGGTGAAACTGGATACCATTCCCGGATTTAAGTTTAAGTATTCAAACGCGGCAACGCAATTGCTGGGCTTCATTCTGGAGCAGATCTACGGAATGTCTTATGAACAGCTTGTGAAAAAATATATCACCGGACCGTTGAATATGGCGCATACCACTGCGATCTTTCCGGATAGAAAACAGGGGTTGACAAGAGGCCATAATGGAAAGGGGAATATTATGCCTTATAATCCGCCTCTGATGGCAGCAGCAGGCGGTCTATACTCTTCTGTAGATGATATGCTGAAATATATCGGGTATCAGGTGAATGAAAGTAATCCGGTAGTAGCATTAACGCATCAGCCACAATGGGGAGATATCAAGAGCTTCGCATTTGGACTTAACTGGCATATGGTTGTGAGCCCAAATGGCTTCCGAAAGATCTGGCAGAGCGGGGGAACGTTTGGGTATAGCAGTTACTGTATGTTTTATCCGGAGCTGGGTACCGGCATAGTGATGCTCAGTAATGAATCTGACCGCACAGCCCAGGAAGGCTTGGGACTGGCTGTCATAGCGATATTTGAAGGTATTCAATAAGACCCCGAACGATAGATACCAATATACAGTCAGGGCGGGTTTCCTACCTGCCTCAAATTTTTTTTAAATTTCATTTGGAAAAAATATGCACTTTGTTATAAATTAGCTCGCCTTTTTTAAAGGCGCTTTTATTTTATTAATGAATTTAAGTATTTGTTAGTTTTATGTTAGCGCTAATTCGTCAATCCCGGCGAAATGAGGGCCGCGGATTCCGTCTTTACATCCCTTTTTGTCTCATTGTTATTGTATTTTCTTTTGTCCCACTTACATTCAAGGGTAGTCCCCCGGCACGTGCCCGGACCTCCACATTCACTGCCCGCCTGATCAACCTGGAGGCTACGGCCAGGGAACCATTCAGGTACAATGCTTCACTGTTTAATGGGCGGGGCCACACTGCCATCTTTGCATTCAATGCGCAGGTACCTGCCGGCTGGAACACGACATTCCGGGTAGATGGTATGCAGGTGACTTCCTTCCGGCTCGATTCAGGCAGGACACAGGATGTGGCTATCGAGATCACTGCTTCGCCTTCAGTACAACCGGGTAAATACAACATTCCGGTTACTGCCATCGCAGAAGGAGATACAGTGCTGCTGTCACTGGAGGCAGTGGTAAAGGGTACATATACCTTAGAGCTGACAACACCCGATGGGCGTCTGAGTGATGAAATTACCGAGGGTAGTCGCAAGCCTATTCACCTGACAATAAAGAACACCGGCTCGCTTCCCCTCGATGGGTTGGAGCTGTCTGCACAGTCGCCCCCAAAATGGGACGCCACCTTCGAGCCAGCGAAGATTGAGCGGCTGGAGCCCGGCAAGTCGATAGATGTTATTGCCAGTTTGCACGTGCCGGACAAAACGATTGCCGGTGATTATGTGACGAACTTCGCCGTTAAAAATGCCAATGCAAGCGGCAACGCCACTTTCCGGATGACGGTCACCACGTCGTGGCTGGCAGGATGGCTGGGCGTAATGGTGATCCTGCTGGCTGTTGGCATTATCTATTACCTGATACGAAAATACGGCAGAAGATAAGCGTGTTTACATATGGAAAACGCAATTATTGAACTGGAAGGATTGACAAAATTCTATGGTTCACTGAAAGCTGTGGACAACCTTCACTTGAGGATTGGTGCCGGCGAGATCTTCGGTCTGCTAGGCCCTAATGGTGCAGGTAAGACCACCACCATATTGATGATGCTGGGCCTGACGGAACCTTCCGGCGGCACAGCAAGGGTATGTGGTTTTAACGCCACCAGCGATCCTATCAGCGTAAAACGCAAGGTGGGATATATGCCGGATAGTGTAGGCTTTTACGACAACATGACCGCCTTCGAGAACCTGTTGTATATCGCCAGGTTAAACGGAACAAGCGAACAGGAAGTGCATCCTCGTGTACAGGAAGTGATGGAACTGGTGGGATTGGGTGCTGCCATGCACAAAAAGACGAGTGCCTATTCGCGTGGTATGAAACAGCGACTGGGCCTGGCGGATGTATTGATCAGGCAACCCGAAGTGATCATCCTGGATGAGCCAACACTGGGTATTGACCCAACCGGTGTGAAAGAGTTCCTTCATCTCATCCGGCAACTGAGCCGGCAGCAAGGTATTACCGTATTACTTTCTTCCCATCATCTGCACCAGGTGCAACAGGTGTGCGACCGTGTGGGTATTTTTGTCGGCGGCAAGCTGCTGGCAGAGGGCGATATCCATCAGCTTTCTCAAAACCTGTTTTCCGAAGAGTCATATCTGGTAACGATAACAGTGAAAGAGCCGCTGCAGGATGGAGCAGCATGGGAATCAATGTTGCTGAAAATGGGAGCTGTTAAGAAAGTAACGGTAGCAGGCAACAGTGTTGAAGTTTCCTGTACTGAAAATATTACTCCGGATCTGGTAAGGTGCTTCGTGGAGAAAGGCTTAGATATTATGGGAGTATATCAGAAGGAATATGGATTGGAAGAAATCTATCAACGGTATTTTGACAATAATCTAACTGAAAACGTGTCTCATGGTAAGTCCAGTGGTTTATTTCAAAGATCTTTTTTCAGAAAGGCTGCGCATTAAAAAAGAGGCAAACCTGCGTTTACGACATACTACATTTTCCAGACGACCATTTGCTGTAATGGTACGTAAGGAAGTGGCCGATCATATCCGCAGCTGGCGGTTTATTGTATTGCTTATACTTATTGTATTGACCTTTGTCGGAGCGATGTACGTATCCCTTAGCAATTTAAAGGCCGCCGTTTCCAATGAAAACGATCCGGATCGTTTATTTCTTTACCTGAAATTATTGACGGCAACAGATGGATCGCTGCCTCCGTTCCATATTTTTATGAGTTTTCTGGGAGCCCTGCTGGGCATCAGCCTGGGATTTGATGCGATCAACGCAGAGCGGAATAATGGAACGCTGATCAGATTATTAGCACAGCCGGTATACAGAGATAATTTGTTGCTGGCTAAGTTTGTGAGTGCATTGGTGATAGTAGCTGTATTGTTTTTATCACTTAGCTTATTGATGATCGGTGGCGGGTTGATTATTACCGGTGTGCGGATCGAGGCAGTTGAATTTTTCCGGATATTATCTTTCATAGTACTTACGGTGCTGTATGTTGGCTTTTGGTTGAGCCTTTCCATACTGCTTTCTGTAAAGTTCAGGCAAGCTACTACTTCTGCGCTCACTGCGATTGGTATCTGGCTGTTCTTTACTGTCTTCTACAGGATCATCGTAAATATGATCGTAAAATCGTTCTTCCCCGATCCCAACTTTATGGGGCAGGATGATATTCTCTATTACAACAATTTAATACTAGACCTGCTGCGGCTGGCGCCAAGCCAGTTGTATACGGATGCTACAACGACGCTGTTAATGCCTTCAGTCAGAAGCCTGGGCCCGCTGACGATGGAACAGATGGCAGGCGCTATCCCTTCACCTTTGTCAGTACGCGAAAGCATTTTGATCGTGTGGCCGCAGGTGAGCGGCTTACTCGCGGCAACAGCAGTGTGCTTTGCATTGACATACTTCTGGTTTATGAGGAGAGAAATAAGGACCTGAGCTGACAGTATGTTCAAAAGAAAGATACTTCCATTTTTGAGCAATAGGCTGTCAGCGTTTCAGCCATATCCCGCATACCTTGCAATAAATTGGTATGCATTTCTTCCGGGATCGGAGATTGCGCATTATTCAAAAAACGGCAGGCAAAGAAGCAGGATTTCTCGTCTAGTTTATTAAATACAAATTCATAGACCAGGGAGAGATCCATCTCCGGAATGCTATGGCTTTCGGCATAGAAGATCTGCTCTTCCGTTATCTTTATCCGGAGTGGCGATACAATTACCTGACAGTTATCAAAAGTGCAGTAATGAATACTTCCTATAAACACCGCAGGTATATCCTGCTCGACCTTATGTAAGCCTGGCACCCATTCAGCCCGGCCCGGGATATTCATTACTACCATATACACATCTCGAAAGTTTGCTGGTATGGGCCTTTCCACGTAACAGGTGTTATCAACGCAATAATCGTTTTGCAGGCCGGGTAGTTCAGGCACTTTTTCACGGGCCTTGTTAAGCAAGGCAAAGCGATAATTAATTGTGCCAATAGAGGGATATTCTTCCGACGAACTAAGCCATTCCAGTTCATCCTGTTTAGGTGTACCGTCCACCTCATCGAACAACTTTTCTGTGATCAGGAGGTATTCATTGCTATCGATGCTGTTTTTCAGTAAACGATGTGCGATGATCATTTCAGGTCCTGACTGTTTTACGAAACGTCCGACTGTTATTTCGGCTACAGGGCCGTGGTGAACGACAAACTTCAAGGTAAGATTATTGATAGCCTGACAGGCTCCACAGGGACAAACCATATGTTGCTGCATCCATTTCCGCTGGTAGTGAAAGGCGTTGAAGATGTTCATGCAGGTGTTCAGTATTTCTTCACGGGTAGGTGGGGCGCCTTTTCTGACCAGCAGCACGGCGTCTCCTTCGATCTCTGCAACTTCATATTCGTTGCCAACAGCTTTGATCATCGCGTCTATAAGCATGTTGATGGCAAGTGTACTATGGTTGAGTTCCGTAGTTGTCATGAACTCAGTAAACCCGCTGATATCCGGGATCAGGATGGTTGCGTTGGTTGTTGCCATGATTTGGGGGTTATGTGTTATGAAGTTACGAAAGATTGAGGTTATAAGATGCTACGTCTGATCAACAGAAAAAATGATTATGTGATTTATTTATATATTTAGCAGGAATTAATATCAATGCTATGAAGGTTACTCTTATGCTATGTGTATTGTTGTCACTGTTATTTATGAAGTCTTTTGGAACGGCGTTTAAAGCTGTAACAACATAGCCTTGCAATAACAGCAAGGCTATGTTGTTCTACGCGTTCTTATTGCTAATAATAAGGAGGAGCTTATTTGCTAATGTAGTTAAACCTGACATACATATTACGGTCGCTCCTGGGCTCTTGTTGTTATAGAACTTAGTTCTTAAAGATCATGCCTGCAAACTGCCGCAATGATCTCCTCCAGGTTTGCCATTCATGCGCGGTGCCGGGCGATTCATAATATACATGCCTGATGCCTGCTGTCTCAAGTGCTTCATGAAAACCTTTCACGCCCTGGTACATTCTTTCCGGTTCCGTGGTACCGATACTCAGGTATACCAGTTTTACCTTCTGATTGAATGCAGTAGCATCTGCCCAGGCGCCATCATACATCTTCCTGATATCCGTGCCCTGTTGTAAAAAAGCGGCGCCACTAAAACCGCCGATGTAGGAAAATTTATCAAGGTTGGTCATTGTAGTCTGGAATGTTTGAAATCCTCCCATGGAAAGACCGGCCATTGCCCGGTGCTCCCTGTCTGATAGCGTCCGGAATGTTGAATCGACCATGGGAATAATTTCTTTCACAAGCACTTCGGGGAAAACATTGTTCGACATACCCCTCGGACCGGGACCTGGCGCAGTATTAACAACTGGTCTTTGCGGGTCTGTGGCATATCCTCTGTCCATCACCACTATCATGGGGGCAGCCTTTTTCTCGGCGATCAGGTTGTCCATAATCAGGTTCATTTTGCCCTGTCCGGGCCAGCCTGTTTCATCTTCACCGGCTCCATGTTGAAGATAAAGCACCGGATATTTCCGATCGATGTCTTTGTCATAGTCCGCCGGGGTATAGACATAAGCCCTCCTCCAGGCGCGGGTAATAGATGAATAGTAATTAACTGACCGCACCTGTCCATGCGGCACATTTCTGACGGTATAATAATCGCCGTCGGGATCAGGAATGTCTATGCCACTTGCCATACGGCCCATCCCATAAAAGGCCTGGCTATTGGGATCTACAACAGGTATCCCGTCGATCACTAATGAGTAGTAATGAAAGCCAACCGGTATCGTATCGGTAGTTAGCATCCAATAGTCGCCGGTATCTTTACGCATGTCATATTTCCTGCCCAGATCGATCTGCACCTTGTGTGCTTCGGGAGCTTTCAGGCGGAATATTACCTTGTTATCAGGCATTATCTGCGGATATTTTATACCTGGAATATTGGTGCTTGCCGGTGTTCCTTCTCCTGCATAGATATATTTCGCGAAGCTAGAAACATCAACGGGTTTGAAGAGCAACTGGGAAAACATGTACAAGCCATTTTTCCATACTTTAAAATCATGGACCCCAGGCTCTATGTAATAGATATGAGGAACACCTTTTTCTGTGAGGTAGTCGTGTGTACGTTTGCTGAAAGAGATCAACCGGTCACTTACCCCACAGGAAATCCAGAGCAATTTTAGCTTGCTTTTAGCAGCTTGTGGATCAGGTACCAGTTCCTCGGGTTTTTTAGTATTAGGTGCAGATGAGAATCCTCCTACCCAGGCAAATTCATTCAGGTTGCCCAGTCCGAAATTCAGCGATTGTCCTCCACCCATCGACAAACCAGCTATTGCTCTATGTTCCCTGTCGGTTAAAACAGGATATTTTCTTTCAATAAAAGGTATCAGATCGTTTAACAGATCTTTCTCAAATGTTGCGAAAGCCTGTACCTTATCCGGCGCCATTATATTGCCAATGGCCCGATCGTCTTTCATAGCCCTGCCATTAGGCATTACGACGATCATGGGCGCAATCTTTCCTTCTGCGTACAGGTTGTCCAGGATGAGCTGGGGCTTGCCTCCGTTCAGCCATTCTTTCTCGTCGCCGCCTATACCATGCAGCAGATATAGAACCGGGTATTTTTTCTTTTTGGTAAATCCCGGTGGCGTATATATCAAGGCCCTTCTTTGGGCACCAACCGTTTTGGATGTGTAGCTGATGGTGTCAATACTACCATGGGCAATGCCGGCGCGCAGCGAGTCAAAACCATCAGGCATTTGCTGAACAACCTGTTGAGAAAAAGCAGGGATAACAAATAGCCAGAATAGGGCTGAGATAAGACACAAGCGTTTCATACGTGTTGAGTTTTACTATAGTGTTAGATTCGTTAAGTATTCAGGCTCCCTGGGTCAGGGAATAAAACAGGAATATACCGGGCTAAGTATGGAATAAACAACGCCAGATGTGGTGAGTATTCCTCTTCCCAATTTAGCGTTGTTTATTTAATTACTATAAATTTCCGGCGGATTTTTATTGATAGTTCCTGATCACCCCCAGGTCGTATGGTATATTACCATAGTCCCCGTAGTCGCCGTTGGGAACTCCCTGGATCAACAACTGGCATCGGTCGATGTTCTCTATCTCCATTCTATCGTCTGTTCCTGACCGGATAGCCTCAACATGTGAGACCTGTCCGGTCCAGGCTTCCGACAAAAATCTCAGGTTATCTCTCGATGCCCATTTCTCGGCAACCTGTGTCCAGGAGCCTCCTAAGCTGGTGGCTGTCCAAAGCTCCTGGTACCGGTTGATATCTTCAACGATCATATAGTATTTGCCGTCTGCTTTATTCCTGTAGACGTGGACTGCCTCAAAGGTATTGGTAGCAACGACCGTTGGCGCTTCCCAGTTGTAGGGGAAGTTGGCAACTGTTGTTCTGCGCCTTTTGATGGTGCGTGATCCATCCTGCGCTGAATAAAAGCAATATACATACGTACCGTCAGAGATGCACCAGAAGTCGATACCGTCGCCAAAGCCCATACTTCTTACAGGCGTCCATAAAGCGGGATTTCCGACATCTGTGGAGGTGGAGAATGAAGCTCCCTGTCCGCTCTGGTAGATCAGGAACCATTTCCCTTTTGCCGGGAACCAGAAGACCTGTGGGGCACAAAAATACGAGCCTGCATTCAGCGCACTCATATATGTCCGGCTGGCAGTCTTCAGGTTAGCAATGGAGCTGGCAGCAGCATATCCCATGCGCCAAAGGCCACCGGTACCTTTATCGCGGCCAGTGTAAAACAGATGATACCTGCCGCCCGAGTAAACGATGGACGGGTCTTTTACCGCCAGATCGTCGAAGGCGCCTGCAGATCCATCCAGAAAACACCTGGCTTCCGCATACCAGGTTGGATTCGGAATTGCTTCTACCTTCGCCGTCCTTTTGTCAATGTTAGCACCTGGAGCTACTTCAGCCAGCTTTTTCGAACATTGGGAGAGCAGTGGCAGTAACAGGAGCGCTGCAGTTACATATTTTAATCTTTTCATAGTTTTTGTGACATCTGATGAAGAAATACCTGTCAGTTAGATACCAGTGTGGTTATACTGGATGCAGGCAGGTTGATACCAAAGGCATTATTTGAAATGCTGAAGGTGCTTGGCTGCAGGTTGGATGAACTGGTGGTCACGTAGCGATTGAAGCTGTTAACTGTCACGCCGCTGATGGTAAATGGCTGATAGGTAACTGCTGTATTCGTATTAACGGCGACGATCACAATCTTTGATCCGCTCTTATAAGCGGTGGTATAGACCCCGGTTGTCGGATTCGCTGAGCACGCAATTTTAGTATATCCCGGACGAATATATCTCGCGAAGTGTGCCATGACATAACCTACTTTGGTGATGTTGCTGTTGTCATCGATAGGCCCATAGAAACGGCGGATGTACCACCATACATACGCGGCCCATCCTGCTGTCATACAGTCGTGAATCTCCTTGGCTGCATTCATGGCATTTGGCCAGTCATTACCGCTGATGGAGGAATTGGTATAGTGCTCCGTCATCCATACTGACTTACCAATGTTGCCCAGATTATAGGGTGTTTTGCCATAGATATGTCCACTTACAAAGAGCGTCTTGGACTTTGCTGTAGCATTGCTCAGGTATGTATTAATGAAGGTCTGGTCCATATTAAATGGTTCAGGGCACATGATCGGTGCGCCGCAATTGTCGCCCTGGGCAGCTACGAAATTGGCTATCTCCGTAGCCGATGCGTGCATCCAATCGGAAGCCAGATAGTTAGGTTCATTCCATGGTGATAGTGCATACACGCCACCTACAGCCTGTGTATAGGCCCTTAGGTGGGCTGCATAATCGCCCCACGAACTGGCTCTCAGATAAAGTCCATCCATCATAGACGGAGGTGCATTCCAGGCGGTGGCAATCACTTTCGCCCCATAGCTCTTGGCCACATCGATCGTAGCTTTTTCTGCAGCAAACTGGCTGCTGCTGGTGGGTACCATCACACGCAGTATGCTCATGCCAATGCCGCTGCTGGTTGAGAAGGCTTTTGTCCGCTGGTCTGCTGTCAGGTCGCCTATCCAGATAGGAACGCTCATACCACCAAAGCCCTGGATGGTTTGTTGTACAGTATTAGCGTCAATTGTAGCAGTTGCCATTACGACAACATCGCCTGCATCTTCCGCATTGTTTACTTTTTTGCTGTCGGGAGTAACGTCTTCCAGATGCCTGGTACAGGAAGAAACGACTAAACTGAGGGAAAGGAATGACAAGGCCAGGTGTCTGAGAAATGGTGTTGTTTTCATAGTGAAATCTGTTAAGTAATTGAATAGATTCTACAAAGCACTGATGATTCCGCATCAGCAACGTGGGTCGTGCATAGCATGCTAAATCGGAGGGTTTTCTTTCATGGTTTTTATTTTGAGGGTTATAAATCAAAACGTGGATCTCATAATATTCACAGCAGATGCTCAGGTAGTTTGAGCATCCCTATTTAAGCTAATCGTTGCTGGCTATCTTATCATTGATGTGAAATAAATCAAAATCAGCATACCCACCCGCCTGTTTGCTTGCGTAGTTAAATAAGCCGAAGCGATATCCCATAAAGTGTGGTAACGTGTAAGCCATCTGCAGTACAGCGCCTATCTGCTTCCAGGATTTTCCGTCGAGGCTATAATAGAAATATCCTTTATCAGATCTGTCACGGAAGTCACAATCCGCTTTAAGGTACACACGTTGCTGGCTGAGGGCGATGTGTTCCAGTTCCATGGGCAATCCGGATTCGGCGCTCACCATAACAACCGATCGGGTGTTCCCTGTTACCTTCACGCCGATCCATCCGTATTTTTTCTGCAATAGCATTAATCCGGCGCAATCGCCATCTTTCATCCCAGACAGGTCAACTGCTGTTACGCCGGAACATACCGGTCCGAAAGTCCGCTGTGTGAGTATATTGCGCGCAAGCATGAGCGTAGTATCAACGCGCCCTGTGGTGAGCCGGAGGTATCCCGGCCGTTGTGTCAGTGACCATTTGCTGTTGTCAGGATTGTGGTTCCATTGCCATACAAGGGGCAGTGGTACGGCACCTGGCTTTCGGGAGAATTCATCAGAAGCAACGATACCTGGATCGTAGCCTTTGCCTGCAGGCAGATCCAGTGAGTCGGGAACGCGGCCATTTATACCGAGTATGGGCCATCCGTCTCCCCATTTAACCGGGACCAGATAAGGTATTCTGCCCACTGCACCAAAATCCCGGAACAGGTAAGCATACCACTTCCCGGCGGGCGTATTGACCAGTCCTCCCTGTGCCACTCCTTTGTCCTGCAAGGCCAGACGCCCTTCATAAGGCCCTGTAATTGTATCTGCACGGTGAATCGTCACGGTACGCATTCCTCCTTTGGGCC
Source organism: Chitinophaga filiformis (assembly GCF_021646545.1). GTDB lineage: Bacteria > Bacteroidota > Bacteroidia > Chitinophagales > Chitinophagaceae > Chitinophaga > Chitinophaga filiformis_A. The sequence goes on from NZ_JAKIRP010000002.1 coordinate 754,030, forward strand.
AGCAGATGTTAAAGAGATAGTACTTACCGTTGACTTTGAACAACTGCGAGCCTTCTGCCGGAAGTCCCACATCTGGTCCGGCTGGCGAACTTGCATTTTCTATGATCACTTTACTTTCTGTACCGGGTTTGATGCCCGAGAGGTCTTCATTGAGTTCAGCCAGCATGATCCTGCCACTGCCATACATCATATATACGCGGCCGTCATCATCAAAGAACAGGGAATGGTCATGTAAAGCAGGTTTGAAAGAAACAGCTTTCCATGGCCCCTTTTCAATGTCCCTGGTAGAATAGATGTATGTCTTGCCGGTAGTGCCTGCGAAAGTGCTTACATAAAAGACGCCTTTGTGATAACGGAGGCTGCTGGCCCAGGAACCCCTGCCGTAGGTGCTTTTCCCATTGTTAAGATTTAACTCGTCAACATCGTCAAGGACGTTGTACGCATAACTGACGATCTTCCAGTTGACAAGATCTGTCGACTTCATGATAGGGACGCCGGGACTCATATGCATAGTCGTGCTGCTCATGTAATAGGTACTTCCTACCCGCAGCATAGACATGTCCGGCACATCCGCATAAATGACAGGATTTCCGGCGTGTTGTGCCCGAAGGCCTGACGTGGCAAGAACCATCGTCAGGGCAATCAGGCATCGATGTGCAAATTTCTCTTTCATGATATCGTAAATGGCAATTGCATGCTGCTCTTATTGTCGGAGCTATTAGTTCGCGTACCATGGGTTTTGTGGAAACGCAGGTCCCTCAGTTACCAGGTCTATCTGTTGTTGTGGTATGGGCCGCAACATATGTTCCTGCACGACATTGGCCGCTGCTTCATCATTGTATTGTTTAACCCTGGCAACAAGCGTTTTGGTACGCGAAAGGTCGTACCACCTGTTGCATTCACCATACAGTTCCCTTGTGCGTTCGTCGAGAATAAAGTCAAGCGTTACCTGGTCAGGCGTAATCGTCTGTGCCGCCACTGCAGCGCTATACTGTTCCGGTGTTTGCCCTGGTTTCAGCGCAGCTCTTATTCTCAGTACGTTTAACATATCGGTAGCCTGCTGTACTGTTCCGCCTCCTTTCAGCGCTGCTTCAGCTGCGATCAGGTACACTTCTGAAAACCGGAAGAGGATATAAGGCCTGTCTGAATAATCGTTCATATCAGCTCTCGTGGAATCATCCCATTTGCGCAGAGATGGATAAAGCAGACTGGTATAAGGTACAGTAGCACCCGACAGATAATCAGGCTCAAAAATGATACCCTTGAAAGCAGCTCTTTCCGCTGGTGTTACTATCCTGTCGGCCATCCAGATGGCTGTGTCAACGCCATTGACAAGGGTGCCCCTTGGCGTGGCTGCGCCGGTGGTGCCTCTTGCGGAACCAGGCACACTGTTGGATAGCCAGATGGTCTGAAAAGTACCATCATAGCGCGAATCGGTAGCTTTGTTGGCAAACGCCACGTTCAGCACATAGCGCATATTAGGCCTTATCCTTTGCCAGGGGCGGCCATTCTGTACATCTCTTACGCAGACGTAGGCGCCACCGGCGGCCGGATAATTGGCATTTACGGTAGGATAATTCGGGCGGAAAAAGAAGTTGGATTTATTTTCTTTCAGATTGGAAGCGCCGGTGCCCGTTTGGGAATTTTCACCAAATTTCAGGTCTTTCGTGTGCTCAATGACCATGATGGTCTCACGTCCATATTCATTACCTTCCACGAAGCCCTGTGCAAAAACGGGCCAGAGATCGAGGCCATAAGCACCTTTATTGTCGATGATGCCTTTGGCTGTATTAAAGGCATCAGTGAAATCAGTCGGTTTCGCTGCCGTGGACCATCCCCGCCACAAATAGGTTTTTGCCAGCAGGTACAGGGCTGTGGCCTTATAGGCAGGCTTACCCAATCCGGGAGCCGGTTGGTCAGGCAACACTGCTGCAGCGTCCTGCAGGTCTTTTATGATCGCATCGTATACTTCGGCAATCGGCGTCCTTGCATCAGCGGCCGTTGCTTCAGTATTGAAAGTGAGGTGAAGGGGAACATCACCAAAAGTCGTGACCAGGTAGAAATAACAAAATGCCCGGAGGAACTTTGCCTGCGCCAGCAGGTGCGCTTTTTTGCCTTCATCCATGGCAGCCTCCGGCCCGAATTGAAGGATGCCATTAGCTGTATTGATATTTATGTACATGGAATTCCAGAAACCACTGTAGTCATTGGTATTGCTCTTCATCAGCGAAGAGTAGGTAAAGTTATGCTGAACGTCTGCAGCGCCGCCTCTGATCATCTCATCGGTTCCACCATTAAATAGCTGCGTAAAGATCTGTGTACCCCAGTGACCGCGGAAGGATGAGTATATGCCAGCAACGCCTCCATCCAACCCCTCCGGCGTTTTGAAATAAGCAGGATCAATGGTTGCCCGTGGCTGCTCTTCCAGCACTTTCTTACATGCCGTACCCGATGCGAGCAATGCGACCATCAGCAGCCACAATATTTTTATATTCAGTTTCATATAGAGCTAAGTTTCAGAATTAAAATTTAACGTTAACACCAAGCATGTATTGACGTGTCGGAGGCACGCCCATACCCACCGTAATAGCCCTGCCTACCACCGGTGTTCCTCCCGCTGTTGAACCAACAGCATTGCCATTACCGTTACCTTCCGGATCAATTCCCAGTCCGTCACGTACGAGTGGGGCCCAGAGGATAAACGGATTCTGAGCAGCCAGGTAAACCCGCATGGAGCTAATGCCGATCCTGTTGCTGATTTTTGAAGGAAGGTTATATCCGAGGTTCATCGACCTTATCTTAATAAAAGAACCATCGCGGTAAGAAAGGGTAGATGTGTATTGTAGCGCATCCCTGCTGGCGTCGGGCTGAGGGAAATCATTTGTAGGATTATCTGGTGTCCAGTAATTCACCTTATATTGGTTCACGCGGCTGTTCATGAAGAAAGGATGACCGGCAGCGCCACCATCCGCGGTCAGATAGGTAACAACCACTGTCTGCCCGATACGCCCGAACGTTACAATGTTCAGATCAAAGTTTTTATAGGCAAAACGGTTACTGAACCCAAATACAAAGTCCGGCTGAAAATTGCCGATCACCTGGCGGTCTTCAGCGCCGATGGTTCCATTGCCATTAACATCCTGTATCTTGATGTCGCCTGGCGCAGCGCCATATTTGCTGGCGTCTTCTTTTTCGCCAAGCTGCCATATACCGGTCTTTTTCACATCATAAATGACGGTCAGCGGCTGCCCCACATACCAGCCATTGCCTACATCCTGGGTTAGTCCGGGTTGGAGTGCAACAATCTTTTCCCTGGCCATGGAGAAATTCAGGTCTGTATTCCAGGTAAACCCGCCCCGGCTCTTTACATTCAGACTGCTGAGCGTTATTTCCACGCCATGACCGGCGGTCTTTCCCTGGTTGACAAGCACGGAGTTAGCGCCCCTGCTTCGCGGCAATTCCTTGCTCAGCAGGATGTCCCTGGTATTGACGTTATAGTACTCAATGGCGCCGCTCAGACGGTTATTAAAGAATCCGAAATCGAGACCTATGTTGTAGCCCCTGGTAGATTCCCAGGTGAGTTTGGGGTTAGGCAGTGTGTTGACCAGGTACCCCGATACAAAGTTCACATTGGGAGTAGTCCCGGGACCATAGTTGTAGAAATTGGAAGAGAGGCTTCCGATGGTTGTATAAGGCGCGATAGTTTGATTGGAACTTACGCCCCATCCAACTCTCAGCTTAAGATTATCTATCCAGTTTATGTCTTGCATAAAACTTTCGTTGCTCAGGTTCCATCCCGCAGACAGGGCCGGATAAGTGAACCACTGATTTCCGGGAGCCAGTACGGAAGCACCATCGGTCCTGACTGTGGCGGTTAACATGTACCGGTCGTCATAGGAATAAAAGATGCGCCCCATATAAGACAGCAGGCCGCGTGCACTGTAACCCGACGGATTGGCCGTCAGTGAATTTGCCAGCTGGAAATTGTAGTCCTGGATATAGTCTGCCGGAACACCTTGTCCGTTGAACTGTTGGCTCTGATTATAGTTCTTTACTACCTCATGCAAGGCAGTGGCCTGTATCTTGTGTTTTTCTGCAAAGGTCTTCTCGTAGCTAAGCGAGTTGTCTACGGTATAGCTCCATGTTTCATCATTCGACTGACTCAGGGTAGCGCCGGCAGTAGTCGTGTTGGTGTTAAAAACTGTTCCGGGACCATTGTAGTTGTTGTTCATGGTCTGTATCCAGTCAAGGGCCAGGCTGGTTCTCAGTTTAAGTCCCTTCACAATCTCCAGTTCTCCATACACATTTGTCAATGTTCTGAAACGGCGTGTACGGGCTTTGATCTTATCGTTATTGCCGATGGAAGTGAGTGGGCTTATTTGTTGTGCATCGTTGGATTGCTGTATGGCTGGCTGGAAGTTGATGCTTCCATCAGCATTGTAGGGAAGGTACAGCGGGCTTAACCTGGTGGCGGCACCAAAGGCGTTGGTATTAACACGGTTGGCCCAGCTCATTGTATTGGTAGTTGTCAACCCCACTTTTAATCGTTCAGTCATCTTGTGATCGATGGCAATATGCATTGAACCACGATCAAAGCGTTGATCCGGTATAACGCCTGTTTCACGGAACACGCCAAATCCAAAACTATACAGTGTAGTTTCATTGCCACCGGAAACGCTGATATTGTGGTCCGTCCGGATAGCCGTTGTCAACAACAGCTTTTGCCAGTCTGTATTAACGCCTTTGGCCAGGTTTTCCTGTTCAATCGGGGTAAGTGCGTTAGGATGGGGATTGTTGGGATTGGGCTGCCCTTGTTTTGCCGCATCCTTGAAAGCGGCATATTCCTGTGCGTTAAAGAGATCGTAGGTACCCATGGCCTGGGAAATACCCACATAGCCGTCATAACTGGTAACAGGCTTACCCTGGCGGCCTCTTTTGGTGGTAACGATAATAACGCCGCCCGATCCGCGCGACCCGTATATAGCAGTGGCCGATGCGTCTTTCAGTACATCGATGGTTGCAATATCATTGGGATTGATATCATTGATACTGCCGCCTGAAAGTGGGATACCATCTACCACCAGTAAAGGGCCATTCTGTGCGTTGTTGGAGCCCGAGCTGGACGCCAGGGAGCGGTTACCCCTGATCCTGATCTCGCCGCCAGTGCCTATACTGGAGCCGTTGTTCACAATGTCAATGCCGGCAGCTCTGCCTTGCAGCTGGTTATAAATATTGGGTGCGCCTACCTCTCTTAACGTTTCTCCTTTGACGGAAACCGTTGCTCCTGTGACGTCCTTCTTTTTAGCTGTACCGTAGCCTATTACTACCACCTGTTCCAGGTCGCTGACGGCCGATTTTAGTGTCACGTTAACGGTTGTTTGCCGGTTAATGGCCATTTCGCGGGGTAAGAAACCGACTGAAGAGATCACCAGAATAGCGTTAGCGGGCGCAGTAAGTTTAAAGTTCCCTTCATTGTCGCTGTGTACGCCGTTTTTTGCGCCTTTTACCTGGACACTGGCGCCAGGAATACCTGTTCCGTCGTCACCGATAATGCGACCGGAAACAGTGATGTTTTGTGCGTTGGCCTGCGCCACCGCCAGAAAAGTAAATAGAAAAGCGAGCATCGTTTTCCCCCATAGGCATCTGTAGAAGGTTGACGCTTTTCGTAAGCTGTGCGTAACCGAAAATTTCATAATCGTGGTTTTATTGTTTCTTTAGTACTACGTAGAAGCTGATCTTAAATCATGCAGACGAATGTAATCGGACGCTTACAGGAGCCATGGTTAATTTGTAAAAATGAATAGCACAAATGTTTAAACAGGTGCATTATTGGGTGAAAGCGGTAGGGAGGTCTGATAAAAAGGGAGTAACAGATAATAAATACATCACATGTCAGCAGTTGTTCGTATTTATTTTCTGAGGTGGACAGAAAATGAATGAGTTAATTTCAATACAAACCCTGCAGGAAGGAAATTCCTGTTAAAACGGGTAGAGAGAGGGCCAACGGAGGGAGTATGTTAACTGACGGACCGTTTTTTCGAAAGCTGGTATTCAGAAGGTAAGAGGTTGAATTTCGCTTTGAAAGCCCGGGCAAAATAATTAGGTGTGGAAAATCCGACAGAATAGCCAATCTGGGCAATTTTCATATCGCTGTTTTCCAGCAGGCTCGCTGCTTTATTTAATTTAATGGAGCGGATAAATTCTACAGGCGTTTCACCTGTCAATTGTACTACCTTATTGTACAATGAGGCACGGCTCATAAAGAGATGTTTACTCAGATCTTCCACTGTTAATTGATCGCTGTTGATATTGTCTTCAATATACTGTGTAACCCTTACCAGGAACTTTTCGTCTTCCGATTCCACTTCGGCTGCAGGCATTACTACCTTTAACTGGCGGGTATAAGTGTCTTTCAGATTTTTATTCAGCAATAACAGGTTACTGATCTTTACATTTAATATATCAAAGTTAAACGGTTTTGTCAGGTAGTCGCTGGCCCCTGTTTTCAGGCCCTTTAGCTGGGATGCATCACCTGTCAGGGCAGTTAACAGAATGATCGGGATATGGCTGGTCCTTTTGTCCGATTTAATCTTCTGGCTAAGCTGTATGCCGTCCATATACGGCATATTGATGTCACTCACAATGACATGGGGATGTGACGAAAGTACCTTTTGCCAGCCTTCCTTCCCGTCTGCGGCTTCTACTATTTTGTAAAAAGGGTTTAAATTATCTTTCAGATAATAGCGGAAATCGTCATTGTCCTCAATCAGTAACACGGTCAATTTTTCAATGCCGGGAACAACGGCCCCTTGTGCCGGTCCGGGATCAGCTACGGGCATATTATCAGACACATGATGTGCATTTTTACTCTCTACCGGCTGGCCCATACTATCTACTGGTTCCTCTACCGGCTCTAAAGGTAATTGAACGGTGAATATGCTTCCTTTCCCGGGGATGCTCTCAACATCTACGGTGCCACTGTGCATTTTCACAAATTCCAGCGCAATCGAAAGACCAATACCACTGCCCTGATTCAGTATACCGGGATGAACGTCTCCCTGGAAAAAGCGTGTAAATATCTTCTCCCGGATGTCCGGCGTCATGCCAACACCGGTATCTGTAACCGTAATCCTGATACCCAGCGCCGGATCACGGTCAATATTAAGCGATATCTGACCCCCTCTTGGAGTAAATTTGAAAGCGTTCGACAAAAGATTAAACAGTATCCGCTCAATTTTATCCCGGTCAAAGCGGGTATAGAAGCTGCCCAGGGTGCTCGTAAAAGAGAAATTGATATGTCTGCGATCAGAGATATCCTTAAATAGTTCTACCACTTCTCCTGTAAAAGATACGATGTCGCCTTCGGTAAGATTAAGCTTCAGCTCCTGCTCCTCGAGCTTGCGGAAGTCCAGTAGCTGATTAACCATATTTAGAAGTCGCCTTGCATTCCGTTTTACAAGATTCAACTGTTTTAATTTTGGCTGACACTCTTCTTCCTGGATCAACTTTTCAACAGGGCCAACAATCAGCGACACCGGTGTCCGGAATTCGTGGCTTAAGTTGGTGAGATATTTGATTTTGACCTGCTCAAATTCGCGTTGCCGCTCGGCCTCTTTTCTTTCCAGTTCCATGGCTTGCCTTATCTGAAGACGCTCCTGCTCAAGCGCAAACTTATTCTTCAGTTTGCGGATGGCGCGTTGCCGCAACGCCCACAAGGTGAAGCCCGCCGCGAACACGTAAAAAATATAGGCATATGCAGTAAGCCAGAAGGGAGGCCTGACATATACTTTAATGACCGCCTGTTCTGTACTCCACGAACCGTCATCACTGCTTGCCTTTACCCGGAATACATATCTGCCGGGTGGCAAATTGGAAAATACGGCCGTCCGGGAAGTCCCCACATCATTCCAGGTTTTATCAAAGCCTTCCAGTATGTAGGAATACCTGCTTTCCTGGGGCGCTGTATAGTTCAGGGTGGTGAAGTCAATGGAAAAGTTCTGTTTGTAGTCAAGCCTGATCTCATCAGCTACAGATACGTGCTCTCTGATCGCAGCTTTATCACCTGGTATCACCGAACTACTGGAGATCCTCAGGTCCGTCAGCACAATCTTAGGTACATTCCTGTTGAAATTCAACAGTTTGGGATTGAAATAGTTAAATCCATCCAATCCGCCGAAGAACAGTTCTCCCTTGCTGGTTTTCAGGCCGGCTCCCATGCAGAAGGTGCTGCGTTGTAAACCGTTATAAGGGAAATAGTTTTTGAATCTTTTAGTGGAAGGGTCAAAACTGCTGATGCCCTTATTAGTGCTAACCCACACTTTGCCTGCGTCATCTTCCAGTATTTTATAGATAACGGTATTCGACAGGCCTTCCTGCTCGGCGAAACGGACGAATTTTTCCGTTTTGGTGTCGAACAGGCATAATCCTTCACCTTGTGTACCAGCCCAGATCCGGCCGCTTTCACTGGCACAGATTGTCTGGACTTCATTAGCTGGCAGATTGCTGTTTTCGCGATTGAACACCCGGATCTTATCACCTGATGGATCAATCATCACTATCCCGGCTCCCAGGGTGCCGATCCAGATATTGCCCGATGCATCTTCTTCAATGGACCGGATAAAGCCACCGCTAAACACCTTTATATCGGCAGGGAATCTGTGGTCCTTATCGAACCGGCGAAATTGTCCCGATGCCGGATCATAGACGTTTACACCGTTTCCATTAGTGCCTATCCAGATATTGCCTTTGCTATCCTTTTTAAGGCAAAAAATGTCATTACCGGAAATATCTTTTGGCCCGTCACCTTTCATATAGTGTCTCACCTTGCCGGTCTGCATACTCAATACATATATGCCCTGCATGAAAGTCCCGATCCAGAGCTCTCCGTCCAGACGTTCCAGCGCAAGCACTGCCGGCGGTTTGTCCTGGTCACAGAACTTTGGATGATTGAATAATCCGGTGCCTCTGTTGAATAAATTGATACCACCGCCATCTGTTCCAACATAGATATTCCCATTCCCATCTTCAGAAAAAGATGTCACAACAGGTGTGGTCAATCCTTTTGGATCAAATGGATTACTCTCCCGAAGGTTGAAGAAAGCAAGGTTTTTGTCGTATTTGCTAATGCCACCCTGATAGGCTCCGATCCAGTAAATGCCGTTCCTGTCTATGAAGATGCTTCTGACAGACTTGCCATGCAGGCTGTACTTATTCCGGGCATCATGTTCTACGCGGCGGGATGTCTTTTTTTGCAGATCGAAGATGTTCAGGCCTTCCTCAGTGCCAACCCACAGGCTGTTACGGTTCTCTGGCGTTATTGTCCAGATGCGGTTACTGCTCAGCGTTTGCTTGTCTGTTTGGCTATGCCTGTACGTGTCGAACCCCCTTCCATCAGGTCGCAACATACTTAAGCCACCATCGTCGCTACCAATCCACAAATTGCCGTTGTGATCTTCTGTTATAGCCTTTATCGAATTGTCCGGAAGTGAGAGCGGGTCTGCCGGATTATGCGCGAAATGTTTAAAATCATTGCTGCTTCTCCGATAAAGGTACAAGCCTGAATTGCCGCCTATCCACAATCGGTGTCTGCTGTCTTCAAATACGCAGGTGATGACGTTTGACACAAGTTGTCCCCGTTTGCCTGCGTCGGCGCTATACCGTGTTGTTTTTCCTGTTTGCGGGTCGAATGTAAACAGGCCGATATAGCTTCCGATCCACAGTATGCCTGAATGATCACGGAAGAGCGTACGGGTAGTATTATTTAAGGTGATCCGGTAATTAATAAACCCATCTTTCTTGCGGTCGTAAAGAGACAGGGTTGCATTTGTTCCCACCCAAAGATTGCCAGAGCGGTCTTCGTGCATGGCAAGTATTGAGTTGGCGCCGATACTCATCGTATCGCTTTGTTTATGCCTGTAAACGGAGAAGCGAACCCCGTCAAATTTGTTAAGACCATCGTCGGTACCAAACCACATATAGCCATACTTATCCTTCAGTATGGTGGTCACTGTGTTGGAAGACAGACCATCTTTACTGCTGAAATTGACAAAGTTAAGATCACTTTGCTGCGAAAAACCTACCTGGGGCCACAGTATCAGCCAATATATGAAAAGAATATATTTCACAACAACATGGAATTATCAGATTAATATAGCTCGCGAGCTTCCAGAATAAAGCTAATAATCTTCCCTGCAAAAATTAATTGTTTTATTGACAATTTTATAAATTATTACTGCTGTGTCGGCCGGCGTACTTCAACATCGCCCGATTCTGGGATTATTCACTGATGCCAGACAGGTATAAGGCAAAAAGCCGGCGATAAGCCGGCTTTTTGCAAGCAGCATACTACTGCTATGACTAAAACTACAGAACATCAAACACTAATGCATCCAGCAGGAACCAATCACCACCCAGATTATCGATGGTGATATTGTGTGTACCAGCAGGAATCACTGCCACGTACGAAAGATTAGCAATTGCTGTCTGATCGATCACCAGTACACCGTCTACGTAAACACTTATCCGGGCGTTCTGTGAAACTGAAGCCCCGGTTGTCAGTTTACAATATCCATTCTGTGGAAAGTTGACATTGATGGTAGCCGGATTGTAATACTCCGGATGGGCAGGTTCACCATATACATACATGGCCAGGTTAGCCGCATCGGGCGTCAAAGTACCGTCTGCACCAAGTGTAAAGCTGTTCACCGGAGGCATGCTTCCCCACGGATATCCCGGCTCAACTAATCTGGCACTGGCAGTCTGCCCGGGTGCAGGTATACCAGAAGCAAGCGATGGTACAAAAGAATAATGATCTACCTGCACCCAGTCGCCACCGAGATTGTCTACCGTGATGCTATGCAATCCGGGCGGGATGACAACAACATAAGAGGTGTTAACAATTGCCGCCTGGTCAAGTAGTTTAACGCCATCCACGTACACTGTCACCCGTGGGGAACCTGATGATATGGTAGCAGCGGTACGTACTTCGAAATACCCCGTCTGTGCATAGTTAGCAATAAAGGTAGGTGGGTTGCGGTATTGCGTATTGGCCAGACTGCCATAGATAAACATTCCCAGACTGGAAGTACCGGGTGTTATACCGGCGTTGTTTACCGTAAAAACCGGAGCCGTGGTAGCGGCCCAGCCCAGCGTGGGCGACACTGATACAGGTGCGCTAAGTGCATTCGGCGTGCTATTGCTCAAGGTAGCAGTAAACGCAATGTCCCATGGAAGTTCGGGCAGGCCGAAGGTCAATACGTTATTGACAGCGGTAGCCACACGTGTGGCAACAGGTTGTGCAGGAGCGGTAGTAGCGGCAGGCGCACAACTATAGAAGTTGATGGTATACGTCCCATTGCTCATACCGGGAATGTTCACAATAGCGCCGGCAGGCACCGTTGGGGGAGGCGTAGTGTTGCCATTGGAAAAATACTGATGGCTGTACAGCCTGTATAATACGTAACCTGCCGCCTCATTACTATCGGCGCTTTTCAGGAAATAAAGATTCAAAGGCCCTGCTGCATTGATGAACCTGAATTGAGATACCAGTATCCAGTCTGTCCCAAGGTTGTCTACTTTAATAGTATGCACCCCGGCACTAACAGGTACGGTGTAGGTAGTGTTTGTCTGCGCTGCCTGGTCGAGTACCAGTACACCGTCGACATAAATGGTTACCCTGCCGCCTGACTCGCTGATATCATTTGCAGTCACCAGCACAAAGCTTCCGTTTTGCAGGTAGTTAACGTGGAAGGAGGGTGGTCTGCGTAAGCCGGTATTGTTTGTGCTGCCCCAAACGAACTGCGAAAGCTGGCTTAAACCGGGCGTCAGTTCCCCTTCATTATCCAGTGTAAAGTCAAATACAGGTTTAGGGTCGCCATTTGCGTCGGGCCAGTTCCCCTCCGGGATGACGGTCAGGTCAATCGGATTGGTGTTCAAATAGGTCGGGAATGCCTTCTGGTAATTGCCGCTTACAAAAGGTACTATGTCTTTGAAAGCTGACAACCGCGAGAAATGCGGATACAGGTTCTGATCGTCCACCCAGTGTTCCCACCATGGCTGAGCAGCGCCCATAGCACCGCTTAGCAGGGTAGCCCACATTACGTTGTGCATACTGATGCCGTTTGGATCGACGAGCTTTGCCTGGTCTGCGTAAACGATCATGCCAAACTCACCGTCCAGCACCGGTTTCGAATAAGTGCTGAGGCGCTGTTGATTGAGGTTGGCGAGCAGGCGTGGCATACGTGGATCCTGCTTGTATTTGTGTACCTGTGTAAAATCGATGCTGGTGCTGCGCCAGGTGCCGTCTCCATAGATCTCATTTCCGAAGGAACTGGTAACCAGGTGGTGAGGATCGATCGACTTCAGATAGCTGGCCATTTCATCATGCCATTGATCAATAACAGCTGAGTTGTCAAACTTTATCTCGTCGTCAGGTCTGCTCTTGTAGTACGGCGTGTTGTCTACTTCGTTAAACAATTCCCAGCTTTGCAGGCTGCCTGCATATCCCCATCTTGCTACCAGATAGCGTAAGCGGTTTTTGAAGATATCTTTTGCAGTACTGTTGCTGTAAAACGCCAGCGGTTCACTGCATGGGCCACCCTGCACGGTATTATACGGGTTATTTTGCCACTCATCGCCGGCTACAAACTGGTTGTGATAGTTGATGCAGAGCATGATGGCATAGCCGTTGGTTTGTCCGCGGTTGAGCAGGTAATCGATCTGTTTCGCTGCCGTTTGCTTGTATTGCTTTAGCTTGTCGAAACCGGTGAGTCCACCCACGTTGGTCCATTCCAGCGCCACACCCCAGGTGGCCATCCAAATGCGGATAAAGTTGACGCCTGTAGGTTCCAGCTTATCCAGATAATTGTTATAATCACGGATGACATCTGCATTCGGATAGGCAATATTTTCTCCTACAGGAATGTATTGTGCACCACTGTCCCACTGGAGATAACTGGTATTGGTTTTCCGGATATACCCCTTGCCGGTAGCGGAGATGCCGGAGCAGGTGAAAGAATATGCAGCACTCGTCGCAGGTGTGCCGCCTTGCAGGCTGCCCGAGAGTACATACGACCATTGGCCTTGTTCATCAGGCGTAAACCGTACGCGGAATGCCGCGGTACCAGTGGGTGTAAGGGCGCCTGTGCTCAGGTCAATAGTATAGTCCTGCATCCAGAAGGCATCTACTGTTCGTTGTACGCCCGAGGGAGAGGTAAAAATGGCCTGAACAGCAATGTCTGTATAATCGTAAGGGTTGGTGTAAGTAGCACTAAGATCAATAATGGCTTCATACATATCCCATTTGGCCACGGTGGCCTGAGTTGGAGCAACTCCATTGAAAGTGATTGGCATAAGATACGGTTAATAATGTGATCGATAAATTTTAAGGGTCTGATTCATGCAGGGTGATTGGTCCTGATGTAAGCGGCCAGGTTTTTGGATAGCCAGCCTGGAAATGTCATTGTTGCTTTCTGTTCAAACATCTTTTTACATGAGTGAAGGATGGGGTGTCGCTATCCACAACAAAGTGGCTGTTTTTACAAAAGTTGTACTAGGATAGACTGTATTAATGGCGTTAACAAACTTGCAAAAACAGATCAGTGTTTTCCGTGGTTTCAGCGGCTTTTAATGATTTTCGTGCACGACAATTCGATTTATTATGAACGTTCAACAGGCGCCTGATTAAGAAAACTGTATGTTACCTGTTCTCTTGTTCGGCAAATCGAATCAGTATAAAAATACTAATTTTTTTAGCAGTAAAAAAATTAAGTTGATTCGTGCTATCGGGCTCTGCTTTGAATTGCTTTAGAAGCCTAGAAAGATGCCATTCTTTAAAGCCGCATCATAATTCTTTTTTTCAAACTTATACAGGTAAGGCGACCGGTGTGCACCGATATTCCTTACTTCGTCCAGCTTTTTTATGATGCCGGTCGACATTAATTTTCTTGTAAAATTCCTGTTGTCGAGCATTTTCCCTAAAATCGTCTCATACAGGCTGTGGATCTCGGGAAGTGTAAACTTACGTGGCAGCAGTTCATAACCGATAGGGTAGTGGTAAATATCCCGGCGCAGTGCTTTTAGCGCCTCTTCAATAATTAATGCATGATCAAACATCATGGGTGGTAATTGAGAAACCGGCCACCAATCAAGAGCTTCGTCAAAGGGGCCTTTTTGCACAGTTACCAGCGAAAATTCAGTGAGCGTATAAAAGGCAATGGATACACTATAATCCAGGATCCAGGAATCGGGTGGTGGTGTCATGCCGGCGTTTTCAATGGCTTTTTTTATCGCCTGCCAATCGTCTTTTGTTCTTGAAGGATGACCAAATGACTTGAATTGCTCCAGGAAAAGATTTTTCAATCCCGTTCTCAGAAACGCGATATGATGTGCTGCTTCTTCAATTGATTCGGTCTTACGCACATATCCACCGGCCACTGTCCATTTGAGCTGGAAATTGGGCCGCTGAAGCAAAACCTTCAGTTCCCTGTCATGGTAACCGAAAATGACATTGTCAACCGCTACATGCTTAACATACACCTGCTCATCAAAATAGGAGGGGTCTAATTCTCTCGTATCCATATCTTGCCTTTAGTGCTATTAAAAATTACGACTTTTTATTCGGTTCATTGTCAGGTATTTATGCAAATATCCCCTCCTCAAAGTTATGTATTATGTCAATTTGACGAAATAAATTTTGCTGATTAATAAACTCCCCTTAGTTTTATTCCGTCATTTATACGTTATGAAAGTGCTTGTTCAATAGATCAGTATTGAACCGTCAGGTGATACTATGCCACCTGCTTCCATATTGATAGCCGCTATATAAACCGGTGCTTAACCCAGTTAATGACAGCAACATCCGCAATTAACCATCACTACAAAATATCAATATCATGGCCAGGAAACATCTATCGGCTTTTGTACTGTTATTAGCTATTTTGACCTTAGGAACGGGTTATACCTATGCTCAGTCACTCCGCGTGCTGGTATTTTCAAAGACCGAGGGTTTCAGGCATTCTTCAATCATTGCCGGCAAAGAAGCTTTTTCAAAAATGGCAGCTGAGAAAAACTTTGCAGTCGATTTTACCGAAGATGCTTCACTGTTTAAAACATCAAACTTAAAACGTTACAATGCAGTTGTTTTTTTGAATACGACTGGTGATGTATTGAATGATACACAACAGCAGGAATTCGAAAGATATATACAGGCCGGTGGCGGCTTTGTTGGTATTCACGCGGCTACAGATTGCGAATATGACTGGCCATGGTATGGACGACTGGTAGGCGCATGGTTCCTTGATCATCCAATGCCGAATAATGTGCAGAAAGGTAAGTTCTATGTGGTAGATAAAAACAGCTTTGCTACCAGAGAGATGCCCGACACATTCGAACGTACTGATGAATTTTACAGCTTTAAGCAAATAGATCCCACTATACACCCGTTGGTAAAGCTCGACGAAAAAAGCTATACAGGTGGTAAAAACGGCAACAACCATCCTATGAGCTGGTATCACGATGTTGACGGTGGCCGTTCATTTTATACCAACATGGGACATACAGATGAGACGTTTAAAGAGCCGCTCTTTTTAAAACACCTGTATGCTGGTCTTCAATATGCCATGAGTGCCAAAGCACCTGTTACATTGGATTATTCAAAGGCCAAACCCGAAGAGAACAGGTTCACCAAAGTGGTGCTGGCAGAGAAGCTCAATGAGCCAATGGAAATTACCGTGTTGAATGACGGACGCGTATTATTCATTGAACGGCATGGTGCTGTAAAGTTGTATAACACTAAAACAAAACAGCTGAAAACCATCGCTACAATCCCGGTAAGTACAAAGTATAAGGACAAAGAAGGTAAAGAGTCTGAAGCGGAGGATGGTTTACTGGGATTGAACAAAGACCCCGATTTTGCTTCGAATCACTGGATATATCTCTATTATTCTGACCCGTCTAAACCACGGAACATCCTCACCAGGTACACATTAAACGGCGATGTACTTGACCTGAAATCTAAAAAGGTGTTACTCGAAGTATCAACGCAACGCGAACAGTGCTGCCATACAGGTGGCTCAATAAGCTGGGATGGTCAGGGTAATCTGTATCTATCTACGGGAGATAATACCAGTCCGCGGGCAACGGCCTATGCGCCTATCGATGAACGTAACGACAGATCGCCCTGGGACGCGCAGAAATCTTCCGCCAATACAAACGATTTAAGGGGGAAGATCATTCGTATCAAACCGCAGGCAGATGGCTCATATACCATTCCTGATGGAAATCTTTTTCCCAAAGGCACACCGAAGACACGCCCGGAAATTTATGTAATGGGCGACAGAAATCCATTCAGATTAGCCGTTGATAAAAGATCCGGATTTTTATACTGGGGTGAAGTAGGACCTGATGCCAACGATCCTGATTCAGTGAAAGGTCCGGCAGGATATGATGAAATAAACCAGGCTAAAAAAGCCGGAAATTTTGGCTGGCCTTATTTCGTGGGCGATAATATAGCTTACCCCAAAGTGGATTTCAACACCAATGCAGTCACTGGTAAATTTGATGCATCAAGACCTGTCAATACATCGCCCAACAATACCGGCCTGAATGAATTGCCGCCCGCACAGAAGGCATTCATATGGTACCCCTACGGTGCATCAAAGGAGTTCCCAATGCTGGGTAGCGGTGGTAGAAGTGCGATGGCTGGCCCTGTTTTCTATAGTGATGATTTCAAAAAGGCGGCACGCGCTTTCCCTAAATACTATGACGGAAAACTGTTGATATACGAATGGATGCGAGGATGGATTATGGCAGTAACACTGGATAAGGAAGGTAACTATGTATCGATGGAAAGGTTTATGCCCAGCTATAAGTTTAGCAATCCGATGGACATGGAGTTTGCCGATAACGGCGATCTGTATATGCTGGAGTACGGCTCCGGCTGGTTCTCAGCCAATGACGATGCCAGATTAATTCGTATTGAATACAACGGCGGTAACAGAAAGCCCCTGATCCAGATGTTGACCGATAAATCCGGCGGTGCTATTCCGTTACAGATAAATCTTTCTGCCAACGGAACGACTGATCCCGATGGAGATACACTTAAATACTTGTGGAAAATAACATCTAAAAATGGCTTTGCTAAAACAATTGCAGGCCCGGATGCTGGTATTATGCTGTCAAAGCCAGGCTTGTATAAAGCCACTCTGACCGTGTCTGACGATAAGGGAGGAATAGCCACGCAGTCAATGGAATTAACAGCAGGGAATGAGGCGCCTGATGTGAGGTTTGAAATTGGCAGAAACAATAGAAGTTTCTTCACAGCGGGAAAGACATATAACTACAAAGTGCATGTAAAAGACAAGGAAGATGGAACCTTAGCTGGCGGTAAAGTAAAGCCGGCAGACATCCTGGTTAACATCGATTATGTTGCATCCGGACAAGATATTCCTGCTGTTCCAGCGGGGCATAAAGCACCGGTAGCTGGTTCAGATTATGCCAAAGGCCTGAAGCTGCTGAACGCCAGTGATTGCAGATCCTGCCATAGTGATTATAAGAAGTCTATCGGCCCAGCCTACTTTGCTGTTGCTAAAAAGTACCAGGGAAACAGCAATGTGCTCGAAAAGCTTGTGAAAAAGACAATAGCAGGTGGTAAAGGTGTCTGGGGAGATGTGCCTATGTCAGCGCATCCGCAACTGTCTGCCGACGATGCTGCCGAAATGATCAAATACATTCTTAGCTTATCGGCGCCTAAACCGGTGAATAAATCATTGCCTGTGACTGGAGCCTACACTGCAAAAATACCGGCAGGCGATAAAGGCAACGGCGTTTTTGTTCTTAATGCCGCGTATACAGACAAAGGTAATAATGGCTTGCCTGGCATAACATCCGTGGATGCTATTACATTGCGCAATCCTAACATTAACCCCACAAAATATGACATAGTAAAGGATGCTACGAAGATGAGCTATGGTGGCAACAACTTTATTATTCCTGCACAGTCAGGTAGCTATATCGGTCTAAAGCATATTGACCTGACAGGTATTACCGGTGTGGAATTTATTGCGATGGCACCCAAAGCACAGTTGAACGCCGCAGGTGGTATTATAGAACTTCACGTAGATGATCCTAATGGTAAATTGCTGGGACAGACGCCGTTTATCGGTGACGTGCAGGGTGGTTCTTTATTCAGCGGTAAGCCGGTACTATTGCCTGTAACCACTACTGAAGGTTTTCATGATATTTATCTTGTGTTTAAAAATAAAGATGCTGCTTCGGGATCTTCTCTCATGGTAGTGCTGAATACTACCTTTAAAATGGCGGATTAATTAGTATTTCTCCTTATTTACAACTGCATAGTAAAAAGGTCGTATCATAGTGATACGGCCTTTTTACATATTGGGTGTATTTACTGATTACTAATCTCAGCGTATTTCATTCATCACCTGGCACATAATTCTCCCGCTATGCAAACAGTTTCAAAAATTTTTCACACCTTTGCAATTCCATTTTAAAACTCAGACAATGAAAGGCAGGTTTCGGATCACCTTCATATACTAAGCAGTAGCATTTTCCCGCAGTATTGACTGTGTGGCCCGCTCTGATCATATTCTACTCCTGGAAGTCTACCGGGAGAAACCCAATTATTTACTTTTTCATTAGTCAGAAAATGCCAAATCCATATATCGCTTTGTTGCGGACAGCATACCATTATGCGCGCCACGAACGAAAAACATACATACTTGTATATACGTTATTCATTTTTGCGAATATCATTTACTCCCTGAATCCCATTCTTTTCGGCTGGTTCATCGGGAAGATCCAGCACGATACCCAGCGGGTCTTTTATTACGCGTTTCTTTATGCGGTTACTTATTTCGGACTGAAACTTGTCGAGTGGTGTTTCCACGGCCCGGCACGTGTCATGGAGCGCCAGCTGGCCTTCAACCTCAGTCGTAACTTCCTGATGGAGCGCTATCACCAGGCCCTGCACCTGCCGATAAAATGGCACCAGGACCATCACAGCGGTTCCACTATCAACCGTATCCGCAAGGCCTTTGAAGCACTAAAGGAATTTTTTGATAAAGGATTCATGTATATCCATGCACTCGCCAAAATGGTGTTTTCGGTTACTGCGATGCTGTATTTTTCTCCGCTGTTTGGCAGTATAGGCATTCTGCTGGGTTTAGTCACCATCTGGGTGATCATGAAATTTGATAAGCCCTTTATTAAAACACTCGATGAAGTAAATGAGCGGGAGCACGTGGTCTCTTCCACACTCTTCGACAGCCTGTCGAACATTATGACGGTGATCACGCTGCGTCTGGAGAAAAGCATGGAAAGCGGACTGCTGAGTAAAGTGCAGCTCATTGCGCGGCCGTTCAGAAAAAATGCTGTGATCAATGAATGGAAGTGGTTTGCGGCCGACATGTTAGTGAGCCTCATTTATGTGGTAGTTGCTGCCGGATATGTCTACCAGAATTGGAAAGCAGGCGAGGTGTTCCCTGTAGCAGGATTGATTACCCTGCTGGGTTTTGTTACGCAGTTTACCACGGTATTCCACGACGTTGCCTGGCAATACACTGAGATCGTGCAGTTCAATACCCACGTGGAAACAGCCCGTAATATTGAAAAGGCCTATAAGGAACAGCACCGTCCGGATCAACCGACCGATTTGCCGGATAACTGGCAGACTATCGAGATCAGGAACCTCAATTTCTCGCACCGTAACCAATACGACAGCGAACATGCCCCGCAAAGCCTGCATAATCTGCGTCTCAGCATCGGCCGGGGGAAAAAGATCGCCCTGATCGGTGAAAGCGGCAGCGGAAAAAGCACCCTGCTCTCTCTGTTAAGGGGGTTGTATAATCCAGAGCCGGGTATGCAGTTAGAAGTGGACGGTAAGCCCTTCGGATTGGATACCATCAACGAAACTGTTACCTTATTCCCACAGGAACCAGAGATATTTGAAAACACTATTGCTTACAATATCACACTTGGCCTTCCTTTTACCGACGAAGAAATAATGGAGGTCAGCGAAAGCGCCCATTTCACGGATGTGATTCACCATCTTCCCAAAGGACTGGAATCGGACATACGGGAAAAAGGTGTAAACCTTTCTGGTGGACAGAAACAACGATTGGCGCTGGCACGCGGTATTCTGGCGGCTCGTGAAAGCGAAGTGGTGTTGCTGGACGAACCGACCAGCAGCGTGGATCCGAAAACGGAAGCAATGATCTATCAGAAAATGTTTGCAGCTTTCAAAGACAAGGCGCTCATTTCTTCCATGCACCGTCTGCACCTGCTATATCAGTTCGACTATATTTATGTGCTCCGGCAAGGTAGTATTGTGGCTGAAGGAACGTTTGAATACCTCCGTGAACACAGCGCCATTTTTCAGGAGCTGTGGAAACACCAGAAGGATACAGGTAGGGAAGGATAATTGACGGCGTCCTTAAATTCCTGAAACACTAGTAATTGCATAAATGGCTGCTTTGACCTCCAGGTCAGGGTGGCCATTTTTATTTCTGCCTGTAACCTTTTTCCTGTTGCGACGTTTCACAGGTAACAACTCCCGAGACCTGTAGTAACTGTAGCCGTAGCTGGGACAATAATTACGCATTTTCTTATTCATCTTCAAAAAAGCAAAAGAATGAAGCTGCCCAAATCTCTGCTTAGCGCCATCCTTATTGGCATTGCTATCCAAACAACTGTCGTTTCCTGTGGGAAAGATGATCAACCCAAGCCGAAAGAAAAGCCGAAGCAGAATCAACCGCTGGGCAACTGCCCTGCCTGTGGTATGGGTTGATAACCGACATCCGACACTCACGCTGTAATTTCAAAAAGGTGCCTAAAATCTTATCCGCCGTTGCCTGTAATCTGGATGCAAACATGCTCGCAGCATGTTTGCCTTTGATGGAAGAGTCACGGATCGAAGCCATAGAATGGTCTTTCGATGCATTATACAAGGTCAAAGAAGTACCTGCCTGGTTCCGGGAACTACTGACAGCCTTCAGCAATGAGAAACGGCTGATTGGCCACGGTGTCTTCTTTTCTCTTTTTTCAGGTAAGTGGTTGCCCGAGCAGGAAAGCTGGCTAAAACACCTGGAGCAGACCACTGATGAGTTCCATTTTGACCACATTACGGAACACTTCGGCTTCATGACAGGTAAAGACTTTCACCACGGAGCCCCGCTGAATATCCCTTATACTACCGCCACCCTCAATATTGGAAGGGACAGGCTGAAGCGGATCCATGAAGCCTGCGGGCGCCCGGTTGGTCTGGAGAACCTGGCCTTTTCCTATTCGCTGGACGAAGTAAAGCGACACGGCGCCTTTTTGGAACAGCTGCTTGAGCCGGTAAACGGATTTATTATTCTCGATCTTCACAATCTGTACTGTCAGCTCCGGAATTTCGATATCTCTTTTGATGAGATGATTGCATTATACCCATTGGATAGAGTCCGGGAAATCCATATCTCAGGCGGCAGCTGGGACGATTCTGCCGCTGTACCCAACCGTCGCATAAGGAGAGATACGCACGACGATGCAGTGCCTCCTGAAGTTTTTCAGTTGCTTGAAATGACTATGGCACGATGCCCGCATCTTAAATATGTGGTGCTGGAGCAATTGGGAAATGGTCTGGAAACAGCAACGAGCAAACAATGTTTCTACAACGATTTCCTGCAGATGGAGGAGATCGTTCGTAAGAACAGTGATGATAACGATGCCGATACGCCTGATCCTTTTCTTCCCTTATCTCCTTTATCAACAGATACCGCTATAGAAGACATGATCCTATATCAGCAGCAGCTGGAACTTTCCGCTATTCTTGAATCGTCAGACTCTTATGCACAGGCAATGGATGCACTCCGGCAGTCTTCCCTGGCTAATTCAGACTGGAAAATAGAGCAGTGGGAGCCATATATGATTGAAACGGCTGTGAAGATTGCGCGGAAGTGGAAGAAGTAGGTGGATTTTTGTAACTTGATTTTACAAAACCCACTCCAATGACAAAACGCGAAATAACCCTCGTTTGCATCACCGCACTAATTATGTGCATCCCAATAGCCATTATTGCACATAAAAACCAGCAACCGCCCTTATCATCCACTATTTACGACTGGAATGATATCAAAGTGGAACCCACTAAAACAGGCGAAAGACGCCAGTTCCTTCAGGCGCCTACACCAACACTGGATGAACTGGAGCTGCATGTTACAACATTGAACCCCGGAGAAGCACCACATCCTCCACATCAGCATCCCGACGAAGAACTGATCATTATAAAAGAGGGGACGGTTGAATCGACCGTAAACGGCATCACGAAACGTGTCGGGCCGGGTTCTGTCATTTTCCAGGCATCCAACCAATTGCATGGTATTAAAAATGTGGGCACTACCAAAGCAGTGTACCATGTTATTAAATGGAAAACAGAAAAGACGCCTAAGGCTCCTATTCGCTGATAGCAGCTGACAAAAATAACCGGTGACACGGTAAGGATGCCTCCAAAGAATATACCTAACAACTCGTGGTGAATTTTTGTGATAAAGAATGCTGTAGCTGGGAAAGAAAAGTATGTCATGCGACGATGATAAATACGAACAGCACCTCACAAGCATATTTATTCGTATACGAATAAATTATATTGTAAGCTAAATGAAAAAAAATCTGTTCTTTTATCCTCATCTCGAATCCCAAAGACAACAGGATTGACCAGATCGCATTCTTCAAAATAGTTCATCACAAATCAAAAATGTAAACAATGGCAACCGTAAATGTCTATTTAACTTTTAATGGTAATTGCGAAGAAGCCTTTAATTTTTACAAGTCCGTATTCGGTGGTGAGTTCCCGTATATCGGACGATTTGGAGAAATGCCGCATGGTGAAGGCGGCATGAAAGTGGGGCCGGAAGATGCCAACAAGATCATGCATGTATCCCTTCCCATTAGTAAGGAAACGATGTTGATGGGAAGTGATTCAGGCGGTGAATGGGCTTCGAACTACAAAGAAGGCAACAACTTTTCGATCTCTGTAAACGCCGGCGACCGCCAGGAAGCCGATAAGCTGTTTGGCGGACTATCGGCAGGAGGGCGGGTAACTATGCCAATGGCGGACACATTTTGGGGAGCTTACTTCGGGATGTTCACAGACAAGTTCGGCATCAACTGGATGGTGAATTATGATGATCCATCAAAAGCAAAGCCGCAGTAAATACTGGCAGTTAACCTGTTTAATGCATTTCAAAACCGCTACAGCGATCAGTTGCAGCGGTTTTTCTTTTGATGTTTCCATCCAGCAAACAAACGTCACACCGCTGCTACCTGTATGTAAAAATGCTCTTCATCCACTTCAAAATCATCTTCCCTCATTTGCTTCAAGGTCATCGTCTGCCAGTCGGTAGTTGGATAAATGAAACCAAACCGGCCCCGGGCAACCGTTACTTTAACCGGCATCCTGAACCCGGGTACGTCTGCCTGCCAACGGTATGTCAGCTGTACATTATTCCCCTTTTCTTTCAGCGATATTTCCAGCTTCGGCAGACTGGTGTATTTCAGATATTGATCAAAGAACCATGTATAATCCCGTCCCGTACGCAGAGAGATGTAATTCACCAACTCATCCGACGACAATGTCTGATAGCGGAAATGCTGCTGTATATCCTTCAATAGCGCAAACCATAAGGTATCGTTATCCACTACAAAGCGGAGCGTGTTCAGCATCAGGCTGCCTTTGGTATACATATCGCCGATATCATAGTGGATATGATTTACATCATATGCCCCCGTTACAGGCTCACTGTTGTTTACCTGCTCCTTCTGCGTATTCAGATACATTGGGCCTATCGTCTTACCCTCGATGCATTCCATCATAAGACTTTCCGCATAGGTGGCAAATGCCTCATGTATCCACATATCGGCAATATCTTTACAGCTGATAGCATTACCCCACCATTCGTGCGCTGATTCATGCCAGAGCAAAGGAACATAATCCAGGCGCATGCCCTCTTTGATCTTCCCGATGCATACACCGCTCTGGTGCTCCATCGGATAGGGACTCTCCAGCAGTGTGAAGCCATCACGTGAAAACGGGTATTTTCCAAAATGTTGTTCAAAACAGGCCAGCATTGGCTTTACCTGCGCAAACATCACTTTCGTACGTTCTACATTATAAGGCATCACATAATAGTCCAGCGTCAGCGTATCACCACCGCTGACATAGGCATCCGTTAAATGAACGTATTTACCGATGCAAAAGGTAGCGTTGTAGTTATTGATAGGATATGTCACCAGCCATTCATATCGTGTCTTATGGGTGCCTACTGGTGTTTTTCGTTGTAAACGGCCATTGGATATCTCAGTGAAGCCGTTGGGTATGGTGATCCAGATACGCATACTGTCCGGTTCATCCGACAAGTGATCTTTATTAGGCCACCATAAGCTGGCGCCGGAGCCCTGGCATACTACCTGTACCCAGGGATTGCCTTCCTCATCTTTGTCCCATAATACACCGCCATGCATGGAGATCTTCAGGTCGGGCACCTGGGGAACACCATCGTAATACACAGTGATCGTTTCTTCACTGCCAGCAGGTAATGTGACCGGGAACCTGACAAATACAGCATCCTCCTCCCGGGTAAACGATAGTGGCTGTCCCCCATACATTATCTTTTCAATGCGCATATTGGCATACAGGTCTATCTGCATCCGGTTGAACGGCTCCACCACTTTAAAACGGATCTTGTTACTCCCCGCTATAGAACGGCTCTCCATGTTGACGTCCACATCCAGATCATAAAAACGAACATCGTAACACGAACGAAGCGGCGATAACGTACCGCGCAGCGTATCCGCCCGGGTAAAGCCGTTCTGGCGATTAGATACATGTATTGCAGAAGGCTGTGCCGTCTCTTTTTGCTGTTTTACTGAGTCGGTGAGCACAGGAAGCAGGATGTTATAGTTTTCCCAGAATGCCGGATCATAGTCATTCCCTACCTCATGGTTCATGGATGACTTGTCGTTACTAACACCATCAGCAAAACGTTGTAAATTATCCTTGCTCACATCAGTAACCAGCAGGTAAAAATCGCCGGTCCATGGTACATCCACCATTCCCCGTTTTTTGCTGTTCAATACGCAATCCCAATGTCGCTGTACAGTACTCAGATAAGTTTTATTGCCATATTTCTTGTAGTTGATCACCAACGTGAGCCTTTTAAAATCGAGGGTTGCTTTTAGCACCTTAGACATGATCGTATAGCCGATACCACCTTTTTCATGGCGGTTCAGGTAATCAACGCCTGCCGGGGTTGTTTCCATCTCACACCTTACCATTGCATGAGAGGCTTCCTCGATGTATATCTTCGCCCGCACCAGTGCTTTGCGGCTGTCTTCTTTAGGCTGCAGTTGCAGCACCAGCAGATTACGGTCGCCTTCCCGGATTGTTTCCTTGTAGTCGCAGATATAATGGCGGAAATTACGTTCATTCAGTATATTATTCTTCGCATCAAGGTATTTCTGTAAGTCTTCGTTCAGGGAGGAGTAAGCCGTATTCGTAACATTACTGATCCAGCTATAGAACTGCGGGTCTTTACTCCAGTCCACCGTCTTTTTACGGCCTTTGATGATGCGGATCTGGTCTTTATGGTCCCGGCTGGTACGATATGTTTTATATATATCCAGTACCGATTCATTGAAATTGACCGTGTCTGCCGCCACACGGATATTTTCTCTGTAAAAAGCGGTCATCCTCACATCGGCTGTATCGTAATTATCCGGTATGCTGTTCAGCATTTGCCGCAGGATGCCAAAACCGTTACGCACGTTTACCGATACTGCCGGGAGCAGGTAAACGGAAGGTTCCATACGGATGTCCATACCCTGCAGGTTGGTTTGAGGCAGGGGGATAGCGATTGTCTTATACCCAATGCAGGAAATCAGCAGGGTGTCCCGCCAGAACTTTTCCGCTATATTAAAAATGAACTCGCCCGCTGTATTGGCCACCGTCCCTATGCTGCCGTTTGCTAACTGGATATTGGCATAAATAACTGGTTGATGACTACCGGCGTCGGTTATCCTGCCGGCGAGCGTGATGAATTTATCCTGGGCAAGAACCCGGTTACCGGCCAACGCCAATAATAACAAACAAAGACGAGCGTAATGTTTCATTTCCTTTTTTCGGGTAAAGCAAGACATTTCAAGGGGTTATATCTACTCAAATCCGGAATTGAATAACATTTCCCTATTCATTTTCCGGTTTTGGCTGCTTTTCCAGGTGCCGGTTCATATACTCCCTGGGCGACATACCTGTATGACTTCGGAAGGCACGTTGGAAAGTGGCCTGCGAGTTAAAACCGGCATCGAAAGCCATGGCCAGGATAGTCAAATTGTCCTGCTGGAGCTGCATATTTTGCTTGAATGCCTCCACCCGGTACCCGTTCACAAACTCATTGAAGCTTTTCTGCAGGTGCTGGTTCAGTACCAACGAAATGGTTTTCTGCGGCAGGCCGGTATGTTTGGATAACATGGCCAGGTTCAACTCAGGGTCCAGGTACAAACGGTCCTGCTCCATCGCTTTCTTCAATAATGGTTCTGCCTCCTCTACCAGCTTTTCTGAGGGAGGCGCCACCACTTTCCTGGCAACCGGTGCTTCCTCGGGCGTCATCAGATAACCTTTTAATCCAAGACAGTAGATTAGAACTACCAGTGGTATATATACCGGGTACCAGTCTACTGTACTCAACACCTTGTCAGTCAGCGATGGGATCACATATGGCACCAGGTAGATAAACCAGATAATCTGAAACACCAGAAATAGACGGATAAACTGCCGCAGCCATTCGCGTTGAGGATCCTTCTCGCTGCTTACCTTAGTGAGATACCTGGCCGATAGCCAGAGATAGACTGTAAGAGAACCCCAGCGGGGAATATCGGCATATACGTTATAATCGTCAATGAACGTGCCTACGGAAGTGGTTGGCGGTACCGAAAAATCCAGCAAAGCAGCTGTAATATATATTACAATACTAAGCTGGGGACCGCAATCTATTATCACCGGTAAAAAATGCATCCGCTGCTTCGGGGTGATCCTGAACGTCGGATCTATCGTACTTTTAACATAGAAGTACAACAGTGGCCCGAGGGGCATAACTATCACCAGCGGAATGAGATCGCCCAGCAGGTTCAGAGTGGGGTTGCTGGTGAACCAGGGGGATTCGGCGAGGTACAGATTAAGACAAGCCAGCGCTATCAGTAGGATGAGTGTACCCAGCAAACGATTGGAACGGGATCGTTTCCGGGAGAAGAAGAGCAGTACGCTCATAATTGCGCCCTGGAGAAAACCCAACAGGATGAGAATGTGGAAAAATTCAGCAAAGGTCATAGCGCGGACGTTTCTGCATTAAAGATAGGGATTATTGAGGCTTGGTATTCCCTTCCCGCATTTGCCACATATTAGTTTAAGTAAAAAGAAATTTGTTTTTATATTTATGGTATGTGCACGTTCAATACGATTTCCGCGTTGAAAGAAGGGGACCCTTCGGTTTTCAGTGACCTATTCCACGAATACAACCGAAAGGTCTATTTCTATGTGCTGTCCAAAACACACTCCCCATATATCGCCGAAGAAACGACACAGATCACCTTTATTAAATTATGGAATTACAGGCAACAACTGGACGAATCTGAACAGATTTCCAGATTGATCTTCCACATTGCCAAAGCTACTTTCATCGATTTGCTCAGAAAAGAAGCCACGAGAGAGCGGTTCCTGCAACAGGAAAAATCTGCAGAAGGAGATACCGGCAATACCTTTCATATAATACAGTCGAAGGAGTTGCTGTTGAGGATCAGGCAGCTGGTGCAGGAGATGCCTCCCATGAGAAGAAAAGTTTTTGAACTGAGCCGGTACGAGTCTAAATCGTATAAAGAGATCGCCGATCAACTCTCCCTGTCTGTTAAAACTGTAGAAAATCATATGTCTCTAGCCCTCAGTCATTTAAAGAAGCTGCTGCTGTTTTTGCTGTTACTCCTGCACCTCAGTTAAAAAATATTTTTCCTGCCATTAGGGGAATACCCTTTTTCAAACGATATAATAATAAAGCTCCCATTATCTTAATTAGAACTGATGCAAAGGGAATTGATCGACAAATATTTCAGGAATGAATGCTCTGAGGAGGAAAGGAAGCTCGTACTGGAATATTTTCGTGATCATCCCGAAGAATGGAATAAGTACGCAAACGATGAAGACTGGGACAATTTTGAAACCAATGAAGAGCTGGATCCACGTTTAGCAGATAAGCTGTACAGAAAGGTAAGCGAACAAACTTTTAAAAAGCCTGGCAGAACAAGGGTGTACTGGGCGGCAGCCGCGATCTCAACCGCTGTAATAATAGGGGCGGTCTGGAGCTATTTTGCAGTCCGGAACACATACATGGCCACGAACGGAACTACTATAGAAGCGTCAGGACGGTTCACAGAAAAGAGGAACGATTCAGATACGTTGCTGCGTTTCTCACTGGACGATGGCTCTATCGTTGTCTTATCGCCTCATAGCAGCATCCGGTATCATGCAGCTTTTTTATCAGGTGAAAGCAGAACCGTTCATCTTCTGGGAAAAGCGTTATTCCAGGCAAATGCCGACAGAAACAGGCCGTTTATTGTATATGCCGACAGACTGGCCACTACTGTACTTGGAACTTCCTTCACCATAGAATCATTTGCGGAAAGTACTGCCATAAAAGTAAAACTGCATAGTGGTAAAATACAGGTAGCAGCTGCCAACACAGTCCGGGAGAAATGGAATGGTAAAGAAATCCTGAAACCGGGTGATGAATTCATCTATGATAAAACGACCATGCTGGCAAGCGTCAAACGTTACACGCCGGCAGAGAAAATGGTAAAGGCAGGACCTGCTGATCATAAAGACCGGAATGTGCGCAGGCCCGACTCTTACACATTCGACATCTCACCATTGTCCGATGTGTTCGATCAGCTGAGCGTTTATTATCAGGTAGACATCTATTATTACCCTTCCGATATCCAGAACAAATACTTTTCCGGAAGGATGCGTAAAACAGACAGCTTAGAAACTATTCTGAACGATATAGCGGTATTAAACCAACTTAAGATTGAAAAAAAACAGGAACACTACATTGTAAGTAAGAAAGATTAGCAGAAATATGATAAAATGAAAACCACGAGCATCGTTGAGCCTATCAACGAGCGGACCTTTTTTGTCTAACGTAATACAGTAGATACAAAATGAAAAAATGGAATTCCACGTGCATGCTGCTTTGCATAGCAGCCCTCTACAGCTTTGTCCCATTGTTACTACAGGCTCAGCCAGGTCAGGGCCGCTCAGATATCTCGGGCATTGTAAAAAGCGAGAGAACAGGAGAAGCGCTTTGGGGAGTAAGCGTTACAGTTAAAAATGCAGCAAACAATTTCACTGCCTCCGTGCAGACTGATAGCCTCGGCCTTTTTACCTTCAGCAGATTGCCGGCAGGTCACGGATATACATTCTCCTTTTCATATATCGGATACGAACCACAAATCCTTTCCGGCTATCATCTGAAAGCCGGCGCCGACTTCTCCATCAGGGTTGACCTGAGAAACGCAGACCAGCGGATCAATGAGGTCGTAGTGGTAGGATACGGCTCTATGCAGAAAAAAGACCTGACGGGTGCTATCAGCCAGCTAAAAACCGCCAGACTGGAAAAGGAAAGCCCACGCTCCATACAGGACCTGCTGCGTAGCGGTGTGCCCGGCTTATACGTCGGACAAAACACCTCCGCGAAAGGAGGAGGGGATATGCTGGTAAGAGGGCAGCGATCGTTAAAAGCAAGTAACGATCCACTCATTGTGCTGGATGGTGTGATCTTCTTCGGTGAACTATCCGAGATCAACCCACAGGACATAGCGCATTTTGATATCCTGAAAGACGCCTCTTCTGCAGCTATCTATGGCGCGAAATCTGCCAATGGTGTGATCATCATCACCACGAAAAAAGGTGCTTCCGACAAGCCCACCATTCGCTTTGACGCCAATACCGGTATTGCCACATCCGGCAAAACACGTAAAGTGTATGATGCAGACGGATACCTGCAGTACCGTTCAGACCTGTTCAACAGTACCACCAGGTGGGCCACTCCGGCAAAATACGTCAAACCCACACCCGAAAACCTTTCCAGATACGGTATTACAATGGAGGACTGGCTCGCATACGACGCACTTACAGGTACGCCCGATGAGATATGGTTACTTCGTATCGGCCTGTTCGATAAAGAACGTGCCAACTATGCAAGAGGAAGGACCTATGACTGGTTTGATGGCTCCTTTCAAAATGGACTACAGCAGAATTATAACGTAAGCTTTTCAGGAAGGAACAAGGATGCACTCAATTATTACATCTCAATGGGATACCTGAACAATGAAGGTATTGTGGTGGGCGATAAATACCGTGCCTACAGGTCTAACATCAAGGTGGACGGGAAGGTTAACAAATGGATGCATACAGGTGTGAACATCAATTTCCAGGACCGCTCTGATGGCAACCTCGCTGTAGACTGGGGCGGACAGATCATCAACAACTCACCATTTGCCACACCGCTGGATTCAAACGGCATTCTCGATGGACAACCAATGGGCGCCAGTGTAAACCAGGGCATCAACTCAGCTTATGGCAATCAGTTCAAGACACTGGAAAAAGGATACACAGTATTGAACACGACCATCTATCAGACTATCAAGCTTCCTTTCCATATTACGTATCAGCTGAACTTTTCTCCAAGAATGCAATGGTTCTATAACAGATACCATGAATCGTCAAAGAACCCTTTATGGTCTGACAACGGAAAAGTGATCAGAGAAAATACGAAGAACTTCGACTGGCAGATAGACAATATCATTTCGTGGGACTACAGTTTTGCCCAAAAACATCAGGTGAAAGTTACACTGCTGCAGAATGCAGAAGAACACAAATCCTGGAATGAAAGCATTACTGCAAGAGACTTTTCTCCCACAGATGCGCTCGGATTTCATAACATCGGAGCGGCCAATCCTTTAAAGACCACCATCAGCAGTAACGATCAGCGAAGCACCGGAGATGCTTTGATGGCCCGCTTATTCTATTCATACGATAACCGTTATCTGCTTACAGCATCTGTACGCAGAGATGGCTACTCCGCATTCGGCGCCTCCAATCCCAGAGCAACCTTTCCCGCACTGGCATTTGCATGGAACTTCGCCAATGAACGTTTCTTCCACTGGTCGCCCATGAATACCGGCAAACTGCGCTTGTCATGGGGTATGAACGGCAACCGTTCCATCGGCATCTATCAGGCGCTGTCTAACCTTACTACCGGCTCGGGCAGGTACGCATACGTACAAAACAATGGCACTGTGTACGAATTGTCCCAGCTCTATGTAGATCGTATGGCCAACTATGGCCTCAAATGGGAGGCCACTTCATCATGGAATATAGGCCTGGACTTCGGCTTCTTCAACAACAGGATCACCGGTAATATGGAAATCTACTACATGCCTACTACAGATCTGCTGATGGACCAGTCCCTGCCCGACTTTACCGGCTTCAGTACCGTTACCACCAATCTTGGGGAAGTGGTGAACAAGGGCTTTGAACTGGGCATTACCGCGCAGACTATGAGGCGCAGGAATATTGAATGGACCACCACCTTTGGTTTCTTCTTTAACAGGAACAGCGTAAGGCATCTTTATTATACCTATGAAGATGTGCTTGATCAGGATGGTAAAATTGTAGGCTCCAGGGAAATTGATGATATTTCTAACGGATGGTTCATCGGTCACGACATAGCCTCTATCTGGACTTATAACGTACAGGGCATCTGGCAGGAGAAGGACAGAGACCAGGCGGCAAAATATGGCGAGATCCCCGGCGATGTGAAAGTAGAAGATGTAAACGGAGATGGAAAATACACGAACGAAGACAAAAGGTTCATGGGTTCTACCACACCGCGTTTCCGTTTCACATTAAGAAATGACTTTGCATTGTTCCGGAATATCGACTTTTCTTTCAACATCTATTCTAACTGGGGGCACAAGGCAACCTCCACTGACTACCTGAATAATTTTGGTTCCCAGACCGACAGGAACAATTCCTATGTCAGGGAATACTGGACACCCGAAAATCCTTCCAACACCTTCGCAAGGCTGAATTCCACGAATGTGCAGAATGTTACACCCCCACGTGTAATTGATAAAACGTATGTCCGTCTCGATAACGTTTCCATATCTTATTCACTGCCGGCCCGTATTGCCAGGAAAGCCGATATGACGCAGGTGAAGGTCTATGCAGGCGTGCGCAATGTTGCCGTATGGGCGAAAGACTGGGAGTACTGGGACCCTGAGACGACTTCACTGATGCCCAGATATTATACCATGGGAATTACCGCCTCATTTTAATGTTTAAACAGAACTGATATGAAGATCTCTATAAATAATGCTGCAAAGATGATCCTGTTGGGATGGACGATACTTTTACCACTCAGCTGTTCAAAGAATTTTCTCGAGCCTGATCCGCTGTCGTTCTACGAACCCACCATCACCTTTACCTCGAAGGAAGGCTTACAGGCAGCCATTACCAGTTGTAACAGGAACCTTACTTATGTATGGACAGGTGAGGGCGCGCCTTTACTCACAGATCTGCTGTTTTCAGATGTAGCGGTAGACGGTACTACCGATAAATCTGGCCCTGCACAAGACCTGAATGCCATGATCACGCCGACATCAAACAATAACGATGTCAATACCAATAAGATCAACTGGTTCTGGTTCGAGGGGTATAAAGGGATCAAATATGCGAACACCATCATCTCCAATCTTCCCCGTGTGGAAGGCCTGGATACTACGCTACGCAACCAGATGATGGGCATGGCCTACTTTCATCGTACATTCCGTTACATGTGGCTGATCTTTGATTTTGGTGATGTACCACTGCTCACAAAAGAGATCACTACGCCTAAGTTCAATTTTCGTTCTACGAAAAGAGGTGTGATCCTCCAAAAACTGGTAGCTGACATGGAGTTTGCTGTACAACATGTACCTGCTATTGCAGATTTCGGAATGGTGAACAAAGGCGCCTGCCAGCAATTACTCATAAAATGTTACCTGGCAGCAGGTGAGTTTGATAAGGCTATAACGGTAGCCAATGATCTTATTAATAATTCTGGTCGTTCATTGATGTGGGATCCCTTTGGCGCCTTCGTAAATCCTATGCCGGCCATACACAACATCACACGCAACGTGATCTGGGACCTGCATCGCGCGCAAAATAAATCCATCGCTACCAACAGGGAAACCATCTTCAATATCATCAGCCGGGAAGACTTTGTAAACAGCCGGCAGAATATGGTTACAATGCGGAATGCGCTTCCTTTTTATTCCGGCACAGGCAATCAGCTGATCAGCACTCCCTCCGGCAAGCCTGGTATGAGCACCAGTTATAACCTTACAAAAGACAAAATAGATCTGCGTAAAACCTACGGCAGGGGCATTGCCAAAACAAGGCCCACCTGGTACAGCAGCGATGCCATATGGGACGATACCAGCGATCTTCGCCATAGCACCAGCACCGGCAACTGGATGCGCATGCAGGACATGGTGTACAACAACCCCTCTTTGCTAAACAATGGTGATCAGTATTACGGGCAACATCTTCAGAAATATAATGCCGCCGGCAAGCTACTCGTCAATGATACTATCAGAACATGGTTTGACTGGCCGCACTATAAGCTCTGGGTGGAAACGCCCAGAAGTGAAACGGTCGACAACTACGACGGAGGGGCCAGCGACTGGTACATATACCGTTTGGCAGAAACTTACCTCTTGCGGGCGGAAGCCAATTTCTGGAAAGGCAACCTGGCAGCTGCCGCTGAAGACGTGAACACCATTCGCCGTCGCGCACACTGTACCCTCATGTATACCGCCGATAGAATAAACATTGGCGTTATCCTCGATGAAAGGGCCCGCGAGCTGTATTATGAAGAAATGCGCCATGTGGAGCTCAGTCGCATCTCTTACATTTTTGCACGTACACACACGACCGACGAGTTCGGGAAAACTTACGAAGAAGACAATCTTTCCCGAAGCAGTTACTGGTATGAAAGAGTGAACCGGTATAATAACTTTTACAATAAAGGCGTAAAGACAGTGTACGGTACTGAATTTACAGTAAGCCCTTATCATCTTCTATGGCCTGTGCCGCAGTCTGATATTGACGCCAACAGAAATGGACGTCTGAACCAGAATTTTGGTTATTCAGGTTATGAAGCGAATGAGCCCCCAATAGATAATCTGGAGGAAGCTATAGCTGCCCAGGATTAGATCAGCCTTTTTATGCTATAAAAAGCGCCTTCGGAAGTTAGCTGTCTGCAAGGCGCTTTAAATAATATTTCTTAATAGTTAATCCTTCAATCCCCATGAAAACAAACATTGCCTATTTGCTTGGCTTTTTATGCCTTGCTCTTTGTTCTGCCTGTAAAAAGACCTGTGAGGAACACCCCATACCTCATGCGGCAGATTTTATCGTTGAAAATACGTTCACGAATCCGCTGATACCTCGCGGTGCTGACCCCTGGGTCACGCAGAAGAATGGCGTCTACTATTTCACGTATACGCAAGGCAGCAAACTGGTACTGTTCCAGACAAAAGCTTTATCGGAACTGGCATTAGCGCCACAGCACGACGCGTGGATCCCTGACCCCGAAGGACCTTATTCAAAAAACATCTGGGCGCCGGAGCTGCATGAAATAGACAATAAGTGGTACATCTATTTTGCCGCAGATAATGGAACTAATGCGAATCATCGCATGTATGTGGTGGAGAACAGTTCACCAGATCCCATGCAGGGAGAATGGGTATTGAAAGGGAAAGTCAGCGACCCTTCCAATCAATGGGCGATAGACGGAACCGTATTCAAACACCAGGGGCAAATGTACATGTTGTGGTCCGGCGGTAATGCGGGCGCTGCTCCACAGCATATCTGCATCGCCAAAATGAGCAATCCCTGGACGATCGAAAGTGAAAAAGTGATCATCTCCAGTCCTACCTATCCCTGGGAAATGAACGGAAGTGCCATTAATGAAGGTCCCCAGGTGCTGATCAACCCGAACGGACAGGTGTTGGTAGTGTATTCTGCCAGCGGCTATTGGGTAGATACGTATTGCCTGGGATTACTAAGCCTTAAGGTAAACGGTGACCCTATGAATCCGGCGGATTGGACGAAGACGCAGCAACCCGTCTTTTCCATGCTGGCAGAGAGCGGGGCTTATGGAACCGGTCACAATGGGTTTTTCAAATCACCGGATGGTACGGAAGACTGGATCATCTATCATGCGCGTAATGCACCCGGAGGCGGGGGGCGTAACGCACGCATGCAGAAATTTACCTGGAAAGCAGACGGCTCGCCCGATTTTGGTGTACCAGCCAAGATCGGTTATCCACTGGAAAAGCCCGCTGGTGAACCTATCCGGAAAATTTACAGAACGGACGATTGGTCTATTGCTGGTTACAGCTCAGAAGAACTTGTCAATGACCGCTTAGCCATACGAGCGATAGATAATAATGAATCTACGTTCTGGATAGCACGTTATTCCACTTCGCCAACAAACTATCCTGACCATTGGCTCACGGTAGACATGGGTCGTAGTTTACCCGTAGATGGTTTCACCTTTGTTCAGAAAAGCGGCGACCGGAAAATAAAAGAGCTGGAGCTCCTTGTGGGTAACGACAACCAGACCTGGGAAAGCCTTGGTATCGTCAAGTTGCTTGATCTCAACCCTAACAGGCAATATTTCAATCTTCCCGGCAGGAAGAACTTCAGATATTTTAAGCTGGTACCTGTATCTGGTTATGATGCGCAGCTTCAGCCTGGATTGGCAGAAGTAGGAACCTTTATCCGTTAAATAGCAAAACGCCGGAGCTCATATCTCCGGCGTTTTCGTCATATATCAATTCCATTGTTTATCTCCCAGACAGTTTGCTACCCACGCCTGCCGACGTTATAGCCGCTGCTCGTAGCAATACTAAGCATACAACGTCCAACACCTACCTCACTATCGTCACCGTACCGCTCAGTATAAACTTTTGTCCTTCCTCACACATCGTCTCGATCGCATATACATAGGTCCCTATCGGCGCTATCCGGCCCTTCCATGTTCCATTCCAGCCTGCAGTAGCAGTATTGATCTGGAAACGCATTCTTTCATACACCAGGGTGCCCCATCTGTCATATACGCGCATTGATATGACTTCTTTTACGCCATATCCTTTCGGATAGAACCATTCATTCTGCCCGTCTCCGTTTGGCGAAAAGGCTGTTGGGAGGAATATAGCATCCTTGTTGCAGCCTATCTTCAGGTGAAACTCGTCAGTGGCTTTACATCCGTAATTATTCTCTACTTCCACTTTATATGTGGTAGAAAGGTTAGGCAGCGCTTCCGGCGTCTGACAGGTGGTACAATTCAGGGCCTCTGGCGGACTCCAGGTCCATTTCACAATATCGGGACTACCCTGTGTACGGAGGGTGATGAGCTTTCCTGCCGTAACTGTCCGGTCAGGCCCGGCGTCAATCGTTGGAGCTGGATTTACCGTTAACACCAGCGAGGTGTCATGTGTAAAGCAGCCTTCATCATCGTAACCAGTTACCTGGTAAGTGTAAGTGCCCGCTGCGCCGGTAGTGATATTAGGAGCAGGACTGTTAACATCATCCAGTCCCGGCCCTTCCCATACATAGCGGTCTGCGCCCGATACCCGTAAGGCCATTGTTTGGCCGGGGCATACTGCTGTATCTGGTGTGGCCTGTATCCTGAACGGTTGTGCTACCGTAATACTTACATCGCCTGTGTCGCGGCAGCCGTTGGCATCTGTCACCGCAACCTGGTAGGTCGTGCTGACAGTAGGCGTAGCAAGGGGAGATGATGTATTCGGATTGCTGAGGCCTTCGGCTGGCGACCATTGATAAGTGATACCACCGCTTGCACTCAGTGTAGTGCTGGCGCCCAGACATACAACATCAGCGCCGGCACTTGCGTTGGCTTCGGGTTTAGGTACTATATTGATACTGTGATATGCCGTGTCGATACAGCCATCCCTGCTGGTAGTGAGCAGCAGCACCTCTGCGGGGCCCGTCTTGCTGTATGTCTGATCAGCAGGTTGCTTTACATCGGCGGAGTTGCCGTTGCCGAAGGTCCAGTTCCAGATCACATCGGTGGACTTCGTCACATTGCCGCTGAAGCTTACCGGCGCATCCTGACAGGCTTGCGCAGGACCGCTGATAGTCGCTTCCGGTTTAGGATATACTGTAATCGTCTCACTCACCGTCTCTGTACAGCCGTAAGCTGTCGTAGTTGTAAGCGTGAAGGTATAGTCCTGTGTTTTATTCACGAAGAAACGCGGAGTGGCGGAAGTGTCATTTTCAGCCACAACACCTGCCTCATAAGTCCATCTATATTTCGCCGGTTTTTTCAGCTCGTCAATAGAGAAGCTGTTGAATGTCGGCGCAAAAGAAATCCAGCCTTCATCGCATACAAATTTCGGCGATGCTGTCATCTCCACTTCCAGATTGTCTATCACGATCGGATCGGCGAGGAAGGCAGTTCCTTTACAACCTGCCTGATCGGATAGTATAAGCCGTGGTTTATAGATGCCCGGATTTTTGAAGATATGTTTAGTGATGGAATCGCTCGTCTCTTCAACAATACCGTCTGTGAAGTCCCATGCGAAGTTAACTGCCGAGATAGCGGAGACTTTAAACTCGATCTCTTTTGTCATACAGCCGCCATTGGACGATGTGGTGATCGTGCCGGTAGGGCCCTTTACCTCTACTACCTGCTCATATGTGTCTTGATTGCCGTCTTCCCCTGTCACTTTCAGTTTCACTTTATACTTCCCGGCATACGTGTACGTATGAGAAGGGCTGCTGAGGGTGGAGAAGCTGCTGTCGCCAAAATCCCAATAGGAACTGGTGTGGTTGACGGAGGTATTGGTGAACCTGGCAATTACCGGCGGACATTCACTATTATTTACAAAGGATGTAGTAAAAGTAAAGCCGGCGCTGACGGTAGACACCTTGATCTCTTTTTGGGCAGTGTCTGAACACCCATTGTTATCTCTTACGGTCAGCGTTACCGTGTACACACCCTTTCTGGGATAGGTCTTTGTCGGGCTCTTTTCCGCAGAGGTGGTATTGTCTCCGAAGTTCCAGTGATAGGTAGGTGTACCACCGGTTGTAGTTGTATAATTATTGAATTGTACACTGCCGCCGGGTGGTATCAGTGACTTGCTCGGTGCGAAGTCTGCGTTAGGGCCATTCACCTGTACCCTCGGTCCGGAGGCGGTGTTGCTACAGCCGTTCTGGTCCGTAACGGTCAGCTTCGGATAGAAATAACCAGACTTGCTATACGTGTATCTGAAAGGAGGGGTAGTAAATACCTTCGGATCGCTGCCATCGCCAAAATCCCATGACCAGGTCTTTATCGGCTTGCCTTTGGAAACATCTGTCTTGTCGGTAAACGTAAGCGCTGTACCGCGGCATTCGGGACCAGGAACAAGGAACTTAGCCACCGGCCCATGTACGTTCACCACCACCTTATTGCTGGTATCAGGACAGCCCTGCAGGTTGTATGCTACGAAGCGGATGGTGTCAGCACCTGGTTGCAGGTTCGTGAAAGTCGCGTTCCGGTAATCGTCGGTGTCCACGCTGGCAGGAGTGCCGTCTGACGAGATCCACTTATAGGACCAGACATTCAGGCCATAGATATCTTTGTTAATAGCCGTCACCCTGGCTTTAACTGTATCGCTGCCACACAGCGTTGTTCTGTCTGTGGTGATGGTAATAGGAGAGGGCGCATATACCTTGACTTCCATAGAGTCGGAGGTGGTACATGTGCCATCTGTGACTGTCAGCTTCACTTTGTAGGTGCCGGTCCTGGCATACTTATGCGTAATGGTGCTTGTTTTAGTAGTGTATGCGTCTGCCGTTCCATCGCCCCAGCTCCATTTCCAGCTGGTGATATTGCCGGTCGATCTGTCGTCAAAACGCATCTCTGTTCTGTTATTACAGTCGACGGGCCGCATGCTGAAGCGCGGAAAAGGATTCACGGCGGTGATGTAGGCTATCTTCGTCACTCTTTCGCTGGCGCAGGTATAATTTGAAACAGACAGCGACACTGTATAGGTACCAGGGTTCTTATAACTATGTGTGGTGGCTTTTGTGCTGCCTGAACTACCTGTATTATCGCCAAAATCCCATGTCCATTTATTGCCCACATCTGTAGTTGCAATAAAATTTACTGTGTTGTTGCCACAGATCTGAGGTGCCTGCGGAGAGAAAAAGTCGGGCTTGGGTTGCTTATAAACGCGGATAGCATTATCTGCAGCGAGGCTTACAGTTCCTTTACAGCCATTTCTCGTTGTATAGTTAAGCGTCACCGTGTAGGTACCGTCATTGTTGAATGTATGTGTTGGAATGGCGTCCGTCGATTTGGGGCTGCCATCGCCGAAGTCCCACTCATAAGTGATGATCGAATCGCCCGGAGTGATGTAGCTGGTGAACCTGGTAGCTATCCCCTCGCAACCTGACGGTACGCTGGCGTTGATATCTACGCGCGGTTTAATCAGGTTGATGGTGTGTTCTGCTATATCTGAGCAACCAGCAGCACTGGTGGCGGTGAGTCTGATGTTAAAAGTGCCGAAGCTGCCGTAGTTAACGGTGGGATTTTGTTCGGTGGATGATTGTCCATTGCCAAAACCCCAGCTCCAGCTGGTGGCGCCCTGCGATTGATTGGTCAGGTTCACGGTAACGGGCGCCTGACAGATCGGTTTTATGTCAGCTACGAATTCCGCAGTAGGAACAGGCATTACCGCGAGCTCTTTGGTCACTGTTTCCCGGCATTTGCCATAATAGGCCGTCATAGTAACTCTTACCGTACCGGTACCCGCCGGACGATAAACAGCATTAGCGCCGCTTGGAGTAAGGGTACCTTTATCAACACTCCAGTTAACACTATCAGCCTGTGGTGTATTAAGCGCTTTGAACGTTGCGGAACTGTTTTCACAGACATTGGCAGGCAACTCAAAATCTGATTTAAAAGCAGCTACTTTGATGTCTGCGGATGTGCTGGTAGCAGTACATCCTTTATCACTGGTAACAGTAAGCTTTATCTTGTAGACGCCGTTACTGGTATAAGTATGCGCACCGGGCGTTGGTCCGGCAGCTGTACCGCCATCGCCAAAATCCCATTGGTAGGAAAGATTGCCCGGGCCGGTGGTAGTGTTCTTAACGGTCACTGCACCGGGAACAGTACACAGCAAAGTATCAGACACGGTAAAACCGGCCTTTAGTGCTGCTGCTACTTCTACAATTTTACTGACCCGTTTGGATGCCGTACACCCGTTACTATTAGTAATAGTAAGGGTGACAGTGGGTGTTAATACATCTTTATATGTATGCACGGGATTGCTGGCCGAGCTGATAACGCCATCTCCAAAGTCCCAGCTGTAATCAGTGATAGTTCCATCTACGGGGTTTGACTGATCCTTGAACGTGACAGTCAGCGGCATACAGCCACTGGCAGGACTGGCGGTAAAATCCGGCTGCGGATTGGCCCATACGGTAACCGTCTTCGTTACAGCATTGGTGGCTCCTGCAGCATCTTTTACTGTCAGCGTTACTGAATAAGTGCCAGGAGAAGTGTAGGCCGCGCTGGGACTTTTCTCTATAGAGGTGAAGCCGTTGCCCAGGTCCCACTTCCAGGAGACAGGGTTACCGGTAGAGTTGTCGGTGAATTGTGTGATAAGACTTTCGCAGTCGCTCGTCTTACTTGGAGTGAAATCTGCCTTTAATTGTCCATAAGCAACACTACTTAACAGGAGTATGCTCCAGAATATAGCGCATGCGAAGGCATTGCCTAAAGTGGTTTTGGTTTTTAGGGGCATAGTATATGGTTCGGATATGAATTTAATCAAATTATACGGC
This sequence comes from Chitinophaga filiformis, assembly GCF_021646545.1. GTDB lineage: Bacteria > Bacteroidota > Bacteroidia > Chitinophagales > Chitinophagaceae > Chitinophaga > Chitinophaga filiformis_A. Next base: position 795,038 of record NZ_JAKIRP010000002.1, read on the forward strand.
AATGATTATACCATGCAAGTGTTACATTACTAAGGAGTTGAGAGCAGTAGTTTAACGGTTGAGCATGTTGTGAACGTTATCGGATTGATTCCGTGAATGCAAGAGATAACGTTTATTATCATATTGTTTTTTATTGTAGAGTCTTTATACAAAATTTTTTTTAATTTCTCTCAAAAATGAGTGATATATTACCTCAGAGTCTGCCATTAGTCTGTACCGTAACGGCCCCAACGTTTTTTATGACTGGCAATTGGAATAGTTAAAATCTTCCGTTATTTACATGGATTTATCGGAAGTGCTACCAGTACCCAAACAAATTCAATAATACTAATCCCATGTATATGAAATCGCCCAAAGATGTTCTGCCCGTACTTCAGCGTGTAACTATTATTGTCATCCTGTTTTTCTTTTCTGCAAACCTTTATGCCCAAAAGGAGCCGATCGATACATTTATCGAAAATACCATGGCGAGGCAACGTATCGTTGGCCTGGCGGTAGGCGTCATAAAAGATGGAAAAGTTATTAAAGTCAAAGGGTACGGGGTTTCAAATCTTGAACTTAATATTCCTGTTACAACTACGACCGTATTTAAACTGGGCTCTGTAAGCAAACACATGATCGCGGTGACCGTCATGAAATTAATACAGGAAGGTAAACTGAAACTGGATGATCCGGTAACAAAGTTTTATCCGGATGCACCATCGCATTGGGCTAAAATCACTATCCGGCATTTGTTAAATCATACTTCGGGACTGATAAGAGAATCACCTGCTTTCGATGCCATGGCGACGCAACCGGATTCTTTTATTATCAGAGCCGCCTATAAGGATAGCCTGGTGTTTCCGACCGGAACCAAATTTCAGTACTGCAATCTGGGGTATTTTATGCTGGCAGATATTATCAGGCAAATCGATGCACGGGATTTTGCTACGTACATGAAGAAAGAGATATTCGAAAAGAATGGCTTACTTGCAACACGCACCACGTCACTTACAGACATTGTTAATGGCCGGGCCGGGGGCTATACCCGCCTTGGTGGAGATACAATTGTCAACGCTTTGAATTATGTTGCTTTACGGCCTAGTGGGGCGTTCCTGTCAACTATTGAGGATATGATGAAATGGGAGCTATTGATACAGCAGGGGAAGATTGTACCACAGGATAAGTGGCAGGAGATGTGGCAGGATCTTTCAAAGATTAATCCTGCTGATACGAGCAGCTCCGCTGTTTATTATGGATATGGATGGTATGTTACCAACTATAAAAACAGGAAGGCCGTTTATCATGGTGGTGTGTTGCCAGGTTTCCGGGCGATGTATTACAGGTTTCCGGAAGAGCGTTCTGCCATTGTTGTGTTGACGAATTCAGATCCGACTAATGCATTGGTGATAGCGCAGGGAGTGGCTGATCTTCTGTTGTAGATCCGTCTATTTCAACTTTCCTGTCCGCAGGGCCTCTTTATAGAACTCTTCTACTTTCGTTCTTGCCCAGGGTGTTTTGCGCAGGAATTTTAAGCTGGATTGTATGGATGGGTTGCTGATGAAGCAATTGATCCTGATCTGGTAGCCTAGCTCATCCCATCCGTAGCTATCTACGAGTTGCGTGATGATCTTTTCAAGTGTTACTCCGTGTAAGGGATCTTTGGATGTATTCCCTGTTGTCATATGTTGCTGTTTGCAGGGCAAAGATACATTTTTAGGCTAAGTAGCTGCGGGGTTCAGTAGGGGATGTCAGTAGTGTCTGTCGGATCTTGCTGTTTGGAAGACCAAGATGCAGTTTACGCTAAGTAGCTCCGGTTCCAGTGTGGGATGTCGGTAGCGTTTGTCATGATGTTGATACATTTTTATGCTAAGTAGCTCCGGTTCCAGTATGGGATGTCGGTCGGCGCCTCTCTGGATGGCGATTAGGCTTTGTCAAGCGAATAGGATGTTGAATATCTATTGAATAGCACCTGTCGTGTCGCCGGAGAGCCGAAGGCCCGACATTCCCATCTGAAACCGGGTGCTACTTTCGCTCCCCCTATGACAGGTTATGCCTTCTGCTTATTATGGCCCTGAATGTTTCCTGCCCGTATGGATATTATGTCGGGCAAATGCCCCTCTATTGCATACTCTATGTAATTGATATCGGTGCTTACTACATCTACATATCCCAGTAACGCTTTTTGATTATTCATGAAGGGCTTTTTAATGCCAAAACGGCCCCTTCTTTTAAAAGGGGCCGTTTTAGCTGTTACCAAGCAATGATTTTCTGATATATCGGGCAAATTAAAAGACAATAGTCAGTCTTGGGCGTTTGCTGGCGTCAGGGTAATTGCTTGAACAGAATATCCTGGAGTTGTAATAATATTCACCCTGCAACTGTATCATAAAGCCAAAATTACCGGAGGTATACATGTCCTGTACCATTTGGGTCACATCGATGTTTACCAGATCCAGCACCGGAGAATCGGTATGCGGAATAAACACCTCACCCTGGCTCGTGGTAGCTGGCTGGTTAAACCAGTTCGTAGACGTCGGAATCCAGTTGTCAGTAACCCTTCTGATATAAAATGAATTGTCCCAACCAGCATTTGGAGTTACAAGGTTTCCATTGCCGGGAGTGGGACTGGAATAAAGCGTCAGGTATGCTGCTATCGGAGGTTCCTGTCCACCTCCTGATGGAATACCGCTAAACTTGAACATGCTTCTCATCGTAACAGGGAGGCCATTGATTGTCCATGCAATTGCATTCAACTCCTGCGTAGGATACAATGAATAGTCTGATCCGCTATAGTCGCCTAAACTCATTTCTACATTCGGGGATGCCATTATACGACCATCCGCCTGTAATACTACGGTACGGTGTTCTGTACCGGTGGTATTAGTGAGATTCTCTTTTACAATAGGATCGTTTTCCTTTTTGCAGCTTGTTACAATCAGGCAGAGTACAAGGGCTGGTAACACCAGCATTCTTACAGAAAAATAAGGTTTCATAATTTGTGTTTAATGAACGGTTAACATGAATTTAATTTCCCGGCAACATTGTGAATTGCTTGGTTAGGGTTCATTGCCGGGAAAATCGGTTGCAATATTAGCAAGTGCCGCTGCAACGGGAACGCAGAAACGAATAATTAATATGTACGGTTGAGGGATCCTTTGCGATGTTATTTTAGGATAGTTAGTATACACTTGCGTCAGGATGAATTAAATAGACGTCCAATTGAATTGGGCAAACTGTTTTATGAAGTACAACGTATGTTTATTAATATCAATACCAACAAGCGAGCTATGGCTAAGATTTTTACCTTCATTTTAGTAGTATTTACCTATCAATATACCTTTTCACAAAGAATATTAACTTCCTGGAGTCAAAGAAATATCGAGAATTATACAAAAGAGATGTACGATGAGGCTCAGGGACTTACATCAACACAACTGCTGGAAAAAAACTTACGTGATATTTTTTGGAGCGAGGTTTTCCTGACAATGAATGCCTCAGTTAATCATCATTCAAGCGATTCAGCCTATCTGAAAGAATTGGCAAATCAAATAACAAATACCGAGGAAACGAGATTAAAGGGAACAAGCAGATTGATCATCTGGGACAGGATAATCACAGGGGATATAACTTTCGAAGGAAAGGGCCTGGTGATTGACAACGATTTATTTAAAGTTGCAGGTAGGGCCAATCAGATACTCCAGAATCTGACACGCCAGAATTTTGGATTCGTGACGATTCATTCCACTGACAAAGAACTGCAAGAACTAAAAGCGAAATGGCTAAAGCATCTATCAAACGAAGCTGTTGAAGCCTACAAACCTATTGAATACAAAAACGCTAAAATGTCTGAAGTAAGCAGCCTAAATGCAGTTGAGGCGCTAATTGTCTCCTTGCAGGAGAACGAAATTAAGTATGCTATCACCAAAAAATGTTTGGAAGACGTATATAAATTAGATCAGCTACCCGAGGATAAGGGTTCTCCTGCACATTTTTGTAACCCCGATCACTACACATTTGCTTACCTGGGCATATTATTCGGAGATGAAAAAGTCAATGGAGCGAAAGACGCGAATTGGTGGTTAAACTTCTGGAAGGAAAATGGCAGCAAGTTACGGTGGAATGAAAGAAAAGGAATTTACGAAGTAAAGAAGTAGTTCCTGTCATATCGTAATAGCATAACAAGGATAATGTTCACACAATGAGGCCATCTGAGCAAAGAAGGCCAACTCTCATCATTGGAAATGCCATGTTGAAATAAAACATTGCAAATCAAACGTTATCTGCGGATTTTATCTTATATTCACTATATGTCAAAATCCAAAGATGTTATTGTAACGCTTTCCAAAAAGCACCCCCAAACCGGTGAGCCCGCACAAGCCGGACATTCCTTCGTTATTGGAACCTTAGGTAAAAAGACAGGCTGGTACGAAATTGAAACTGAACAACTGAATAAACACAAAAACGAAGATCTGCAACAGGAGCTTTTTAAACTGTTGCATCCGCAGACGCATCATTAATTGATGCACATACCGTGCACTTATACTGATTTCACAATGCTTTCGTTGTGGACGGGGAGGTTGTTCTCTCATATCACTACCGCAGTTCAGTCAGCGGTGCCAGACCTTAATTCCTCATACTCCTCTACCCAATACATAACTAAATGATCTTCCCCGGCTTCCCGGATCCAGGGCTGTAAAAGCGTATATAGTTCAAAAAACTCATCTGGTCTTGACGAGAAGCTACCGCTTGCCCTTTTGATAAAATAGATACAGGGACTGTACCAGGATATTTTTGAATCCTCCCTGTCTAGTTTATGCAGATCTGGATGTAGTACATTCCTGGTTAATTCGAAGAATAAGCGGGCCGTTTCAGGAGGATATTCATCGAGCTGAATCTGGTGAAAGTGAATATCATAACATTCGGCGATAAACCACCAGATCTCATCTGACTGATGAACAAGAGGGCTACGCAAAAGGTCAAGAGAGATATTCAGCAAGAGGTTGAAAGCTATCGCGTGTTTATCCGCGAAATCCGGATAGAAAACGCCATGTGCACGGGCATATTCAACGAGTTTTCCCAATGCCTTAAGGTCATTCGCTTTGTGTGCCTTAGGGAGATACTGGATCAGGTGATCCAATCTGGTTGTATCCGGAGAAGAAGGTATAGATTCCATTATGAGAAAAAAACTAATATATAGCAATATATTTAATTCTCCAGCCCGACCTTATTTTATTTAAGTGATTTTAGCCCAGGACTTGTGTTCTTGTCAGATATTATTTGATGGAATGAGCATGAAGATAATGTCTGCAGTTATGTAATACTAGTTTAGGGTCTTCCCCACCAGAAGCGTATATCCGTACGTGAAATATACCAGATGCAACACATTATCCATAAACTGGACCATCTCACATAAAACAAATATCTCTAGTTTTACCCATTATATCACCTATACGCTATTATACTGTATGAGAATTTTGCTGCTGGCCATTTGTGTTTTATGTTGTCATGTCTGTTTGGCCCAAACACCCCTAAACGCTTTTGATTCAGCCAGGGCTATGCTGGATCGCGAAAATGTTGAACAAGCTATTTCCTATTTTCAAACAGTAATGGATCAGGGAGATGAAGCGCTCAAGCGTAAAACCATCAACTATATCACAGAAACATGGGTGAGTGCTAACAGCCCTATCGCCCTATCCAAGTCCCGGCTCAGCTACGCTAAGTTCTTGTCAGATTACATGAATGCAACGTTCAAAGGAAAAGAAAGTACAATGAATGCCGACGATCATTATACCGCCGGACTGATATTCTGGTCTTTTGCCTATTCGGGAGCCTTGAATCAAACCAGCAGAGCTATCTCTCAACTGAATGCTGCTGCCCGCGGCGGTAATACAGATGCTGTTCTGTACCTGGCAGCGGCTGTAAAACAGATGAAAAACCAGGATCCAGGCATTCAATGGGGCGATATTATCGATCTGTACACACAGGCTGCTATTGTGAAGAAAACGCCGCAACCACTGATCAGCCTTGGCAACTCGAAACTTGCTGATTTGAAATGGAGTACGTTTAATAAATTCAAAACGGCGGCTGACCTGGATACAGCCAGAAATATTTTTTTAGCGAGCTTGAACAATGTGATGCAGGCAGTGCCCGACTCATTCCATGTTGCTGTTAACAGCTTCTGGGAGAGAAGTTTCAGTGGCAGTACGCCAGACACTGCTGTCACTAATTTGATAAAGATTTATTTCGCCCAGGTAACGGTGCCTTCCAGTTCGCCTGCACGTAAAGGCTTTGCCTGGCATCGCCTGTATGAATATTTCTACGAAGCAATGCCGGAAAAAAATACTACCCGGCCTGCAATTATGAAAGAGCTAAAGGCCTATTACAATAACGATCGCGAACTGCTGGCTGTTATCGCCGATTTCCTTAATACCGCACAACCGGGTGAGATGGGTTTCGCACTTAGTATTGACTCAAAGTGGCTGACGGCTTTCTCACCAATGCAGGTAAATGACCCTGAAAGTTTTTTCAGCGCAGCTGCAATGACCGACCAGGACTATCTGGCGTTTCTGGAAAAAAATCAACCCGCCAGTCGCTTTACGAAACAAATAGCACAAGGTTACAGAAAACGGTTTAACCAGCTGTTCGACATTGCGACCAGCAAAATAATCAATGACAAGTATAAAATGGCGCTTGCTGAAGTTGGTAGTTCCGCGAACATGCGCCTTATCGAAACACTCGCGGCTTACCCCGACATCAGTGGCAACAGTGCTATCAAATATGTGTATGCAGATATGGCTGTGTTGAACAACCTCTCTTCTTATGTAAGTTTAGGCGGTGGTATACCCATGAGATTTGACGAATTGGGGAAAGTGTACAACAAGTGGTCTGCAGCCGATAAGAAAGGCTATAACAGACAGTATATCGATTTCCTGCTGGAAAAGGTGCAGGAACTGGTGACCTCCAGGAAAAGCGTCAACTCATTGGCACAGGCAACGGGAAAATCAACTTTAGACTTTAACGACTACGATAAAGCGCAAAAGACGATCGACCAGATAACCGCTGCATTGCAGATAAAATAATCGCTGAAAAAATGATGCTACGTTTCCTGCTATTGTCAATAATGTCGCTATATGCTTTGGCTTCAACCGCTCAGGATACGCTGACATATCCGGATACCAGCCATTTTCATCTGCTGTACGGTATTATCAAAAAGAATGAACCGGAAAATACACCAGGCAAAGCGCGGTGGGCACACCGGACCATCTTATATGATGCCTTGAAAATAGATGGCTCAACGCCCGACTCCATAGTGGCCGGGCGAATGCAGCTTGCCTGGCAACAGGTAGCCAACGTACGCGTATCCGAAAGTGATGAGCCGCCGTTACGTTTCCGCGACTTGCTCCGCGTCGCGCTTCAGGAAGGTTATGGCGTACTGTTACTGGATGCCGTTGTCTGGAAGATTGACCTCAATGACATGAATAGGGATCTGCGTAAAACATTGATAGATCAGCTTGAATTGCAATACCGGGAGAATAGTGATGAAGGACGCGCCGAATGGTTACGTGAATACAAACAACTGCTCTTAGCCGGCGGAGCGAAATATTTCATAGAACTTGACTACCGCATGGGCCGGTTGTCCACCAAATACGAAAGAGTACGACCACCACTATATGGCATGGTGGCCGTGCGGCGAAATGGTAAATGGGGATGGCTGGATGAGCACAACAATCCGGTTGTGCCGCTTCGATACAAGGCGGTGAGGTACACTAATGGGAAAGTATTTGAAGTGAGTAACGATGGTACCCATTTTACGATGCTCAGTGTCAAATAGTGATACAACGGCGCTGTAGCTGACCTTAATTCACGCCTTTCCACCATTCCTCAAATACCTGTTTGTCATTATGCAGGTCTACTATCTGGCCAATCATAGGCGTTGCCAGCGGCATGTCTGCAATGGCCTTTAATCTTTGTAAAGGCTCATCCCAGGGATGATTGCCCAGTGTGAACTTGGAGGAATGCACCGGCAGTAGTCTTTTTGCCTGCAGATCTTTTGCTGCCTGCAGCACCTCTTCCGGCTGCATATGAATGTACTTCCATGCGAGGTCGTACTGGCCATTTTCAAGTATGGCAATGTCCATCGGACCGAATTTCTTTCCTATCTCTGCAAAGTGAGTGTCATAACCACTATCGCCTCCTATATAGATCTTCATGGCAGGTGTTTGCAATACATAAGACTGCCATAATGTATTGTTCCGCGTAAAGGTCCTGCCTGAGAAATGCCGGGTAGGGGCGGTGTGTACAATAAATCCATCTCCCAGCTCCACATCCTGCCACCAATCCGTTTCTATGATCCGCTCAGGCGCATAGCCCCACCTTTCCAGGTGTTCTCCTACGCCGAGTCCGCAGATAACTTTGCCCACCTTATCCTTCAGCGCGAGCATGGTCTTATAATCCAGGTGGTCGTAATGGTCGTGCGAGATGAACAGATAATCTATTGCCGGGAATTCGTTAACCGTGTAAATATCAGCACCTTTAAATGCCTTAGTCCCTCCGGGTAAAGGCGAGGCGCTGCCGGAGAACACAGGATCTGCCAGGAAGCGTTTTCCTCCAGCCTGTATAAAATAAGAGGAGTGGCCAAACCAGACCAGCACATCCTGTTCCGGCTTAAGCGCCAACAGATCAGTTTTTACAGAGGGTAATGAATCCACCGGACGTAAACGCAGGCGTTTCTTGAACATAAAATCATACAGAACGCCGCTCATGCTGTACCCTTCCGACAATTGCGGTGTATTGTGAATGTTCTGAAACTGCCCGTCTTTATAGTGAGGCGATTGTTTGATCAATTCTAATCTCTTTCCCGAAGGATTTTTTCCGAATAGTGGATGTCTCATATATATTAACACTGTGATTATCAATAGCACAAGTACGGCAAGTGCTATTTTCAGGCTTTTGATAGTTATCCTGATTAATTTCTTCATATGAGTATGACGAACGAGGGGAGGGAATATTGTATTAGAATAAAAAATATTCCTGGTGGATTCATTCCCGCATTGTTTCTCTATCGTTACAAGGGTATCCATTGCCAGGTGTCTTCCTTACTGTGTGAAAATGAATTGTAATACGGCAACGTTGATACGAACAGTATAGTGGTTAATTTCAATCTGGTGACGTATAAGATAGGGCAAGCAACTGTTCTTTCAAAGAACCGGGATAGAAATATTTTCGTTTATTCTTCTTATTATTGTTTGCGAAAATGCTTTTTAACCCATAACCCGGCTGACCCTTGAACAATTCCCTAAGAAGCCTAAAGGCGTTAGTACAAGACACTCGGAAACCTCTATTTATTCAACCTTAAAAATAAGACCCATGAGAAAAATGTCCTTATTTCTGTGCCTGTTAGGAATACTCAGCTGCACAAAACAGAACGAAAGAACAACCTCAGCTACTGTTGGCGTAACATCATTTCAATCACGCCCCCCCGTGCATACTGAAGCTGTTGAGATCTACACACAATGCCCCGACCCTGCAACAGGTATTGATCCGGTAGTTTACACCGGTCCTCAGGACCCTCAAACGCAAACGGCGCCTGGATTTGGTATTCATCCTAATGACAATTATGACAGAGGTTGGACCGATGGATACCGGGATGCTTTGTTCTATCAAAACTATATCGGGCTTTCCACCGAAACGATTTGTAATTATGGCTTACAAAAAGGTGTCAAAGATGTGAATTCGACAGGAACGGTGAGATGGGTACCTGAAAACTATCAATTAAACGCCGATGAAGAATTTACTGCTGTGCGTATAGTATCCAACGGATGTGGCGAAAACTGGCCTTTAAAAAGATGTGTGCTAAAAAATGCTGCAAGTTCCCGAGCGCTTTTGTTACAGTACCAGTTTAATAATCAATACCCCGGTAGAACAACTGCGCAAACGGATTATGATCGCGGAAGACTCGCAGGATATGACCTGGGAATTTCCACTCAGCCATTTTCGGCTAACTGATAAAGCTTGTTTAAGGAAAACCTGCGGGATGATCGTGGGTTTTCCTTAGTATTATCATTACTGCTCACGCCGAAACTTGTCGGTGAGTGATGTAAACCGGAAGGAAACTACGTAAGATTAACTGCGGATGGGTATATTTGCAACTGTGCGAACTAACACCCCATCGACCTTATGTTGTATTCAAAGACCGCTGATAGCATCAGAATAATCGGGATAATGGCGCTCTCCATTTTATGTGGATGTAAAGCATTGCAGGAATCTTCAAAATACCAGTTTAACGAAGGAACCTATAAAGTAAAAACCCCCGCGCATACGGGGAAGGCTTATGTAGTAATAAGCGAAGACTCCATCAAAGTATATCCGCTCAACGTACCGGTATTTGATAGCCTGAAGTTTATCGACCTGTCTCTGCCGGATAAAACAGCAAGGCCAATAGGTGGCAGGCATTCGTTTGTTACCAATAGCTTTGACCTCGACCTGTTGACTATTCTTTTTAAATACCGTCCTTCTGTATACGGATTTCCTAACCAGTTCACCACACATCTGAACGGTGCAGCCTACGTAGGGTATAGGTCCGATGCTTTCAGCGTCTTATACAGTAAAAAGCCCCTGTACTATAAAAGGCACATTGAGCACTATGGATATAGTATGGGCGGTTTTTTGGGCATGGGCGCTACAGCGATGAATCCCTGGGTCACCCGCAATAACATCACCGAAGAGTACGATGGATTTGTGATCTCAAAGGGTATCGCGCTGAATATTGCAGTCAACGCCTTTACTTTCGGTCTGGCTGTTGGCTGGGATCATCTTATGGACCGCAACCGGAAATACTGGATCTACCAGGGAAAGGTATGGACGGGTGTTACATTGGGGCTGAACCTAAACTAAACGACTACTATCAGGGCCTGGCCCTGATAGTAGTGCTATCAATATACTATATGAGGTTTTATTTAACAGTATTTTCCTTTTTATTCTTTCTCTCCTGCAACCAGGCACTGCTTGTCTTTTTGACTAAAAATGAGTTCCGGAAAACTCCTTAGTAATGGCCGGTTATAATTTTTCAATGTACGCTATCGTGACCCCTATGAAGCAGTCATCCATGCATCCATTCTTCACATACCCGCATAATGAAATCATACCGCCGTTTTTCGTTTCAAAGTAAGATTCCGCATCGTCGCGTTTTTTCAGCCAGTCGTTTTCTGCGCGCTGGTAAATTTCATCAAGTGTAAGCTGTGCGGCGCCTTGCTGATGTGAACCCAGGCTGGAAGCATCTTCCTCCCACTGATCGCGGATCACCAGCGGGCCGTTTGGAACTTCCCGCACTTTATACAGATATGACCGCCCCATTACCCGCCCATTCTCAACGGTCACAATCGTTTCGCTGAGCGTACCGGCCCAGCTACCGTTGGTGACCATATAACGGTAGGAATTACCGGAAGAAGCCTTGAATTTCTTCCAGACGTTCTCGCTCCTGGAAAAGTCATTTTCATAAGCGATATCTTTCTTGCAGGATGCAAACAGGGAAATAACTAACAACATGATAACCGGGTAAACATTCAGTTGCATATATAGGTTTTTTGGTGAAACGATGAAAGGAGTAAGGATGTTACATAGTCTACGATAATTAGATAGTTACGCTGGTTCTCCGGAAGTACACTGCCGATGAGGTGTCTAAAACAGCCTTGTCCTTGATCGCGCTACAAGCGTAACCTCAATGCAGACAATTATAATCGTACATAGGTCAGCTTACGACTTTTTTGACTGGTGATGACCACAGCGCCATTATGTAATTGTTTCGTAGTGGTTGTCACGCTAATTGGATAGTCTCCATTATCATAAGTGTATACGTTGGAGATCTCCTCGCTGTCACCGCCGGAAGTGGTGATAGCAGTCAGCACGTTGTTGCGGGAAAGCGCATTTGCAGGTTCGTCCATTTGAAAGTTAAACAGTATCGGCTGCTGTGCTATATAATTCACTTTGTTGTCGTATGTGTATACTGTTACAGTCGTGTCTTCTGTTTCTGTGCCATCCCTCATGGGAATACTATATTTTCTGATAATATTCGAGTAGTATGTATCCCATTCGAATACATTTTTCTGCGTCAAACCGGCGCTGGCACCTTGCCCCGTAATCGTAGCAACATAAATAGCTGTTAGATGACCAGATGCATTATATACCAGACTGTCATACCCGCTGTATTTATCCAACCCATATTCATAAGAATATGCTTTGAGCACTTTTCCTCCGCTGGCGTATTCGAAGGTCTTGAATTTATGAGTAATGTCATTTTTCGATGTACCGAAATCGGCAGCGATCAGTCTGTCGATTCTGTAAGCTGGTTTCACAAAAGATGTAGAATTGTCTGAAGGTTTATACCGTTCGAAAAGTATTAGTCTTCCGCCAGCGTCATAACTAAGTATGGTACTATCAATATCTGTAACGTCGGTCGCTAATAGTTTATCAGGGTCACCAAAGGGAACCGGCCCTGGCTCGCATGCCGTAAACAACAATCCAAGCGCCAGTGAACTGAAAAGCAGTCTTCTCATAGGTTTGAATATTTAGCTGATTTAAATAAAAACGGGTGTTACTTTCGGTTTATTTACCACAGTTGTTAATAGACTTTGTTGTAAGATAGAACGTAGTACCTTTTTGGATGTTACAATCTAAGAAAAAGTTAATCTACATTCACTGTTTTTATGAATCTGGTTGTTTTTTGAAGATTGCCCTTTGTAACAATTTTGTGTTGTCAATATGACTTAGCCGAACAAAATATAAGACAATGCAAAAGATGGTAAACAAAGTAGCAGTTATTACAGGTGGTAATTCCGGAATAGGCTTGGCAACAGCCAAAAGGTTTGTTGCAGAAGGAGCATATGTGTTTATCACTGGCCGGAGACAATCAGTGCTGGATAAAGCAAAAGCAACATTAGGGGCTAATGTCACAACAGTACGGGGCGACATCGCGAACCTTGATGACCTGGACAGGCTTTACAGTATTGTAAAGTCAGAAAAAGGATCTATTGATATCCTTGTTGCCAACGCAGGATTTGTAGAAATGGTGGATACCGGCAATGCTACACCTGTGCATTTTGGTGTAGCCATCTGCCGGTATCTGCCTGAATGCTCTTCCTAATATTGAATAGCCCCAATGCTTGGATTGGCGGGCCATGGTGTTCCATAGTAGTCCACGAATTCTGCCGAAGGGAGTCCCCATCCTATGATATTCGTGGCGTAGTTAAATCCGCCGGATTGCAGTGTTGGGCTTGAAGCAGCGGTCAGTCCGAAGAACGAATCAAAACGGGGGTTTAACTGCACATTGCCCGTACTGTTACCTAAGCCACATTCGGCGCATCCGTTAAGCGTCGATGCAGTATAAAAACTGCTTCTGTAAAGGGCTACTTTCTTTGTTGCTGTTGTATCGTAGTTTGCCCAGAAATTATTGTTACGGATAAGCGTAGATGCCATTGGAACGGACACCACGAACCTTAAGGCGACCCTTGGCGGTGGGAACGAGTGCTCGGGGTCGAGAGGATATGAAGTGTCGCGGCCAAAGTTCATGCAGATGTTGTTCATTATTTTATTGTTCGACACAGATGTACTATCGCTATCTGCTCGGTCCAGCAGGATCGAATAAGCATCGGTATTGTAGATGGTATTATTGCATACCCAGTTATCCTTTGCAACCAGGCTGGCTGACGACAGCGTCCATGAGGCCAGGCTGATTGCCCATGGCGACTGCGATTGCTGTACGTTGGGCGAAACAAGTACGTTCGAGAAAATGTTGCTGAACACAAAATTTACATTCCCGCCGATTGTACATCCTGTGGTAAAATGATGGAAGTAATTTCGCTTCACAATATTATACATCACCTTATTCACATTGCCAATAATATCAATGGCATGCATGTATGCTGAGTTACCGGCCGACACATCATTCATTTCTACTTTGACATACTTCACCCCATAATTCAAAGGGTTTAAATATCCGAACAGGCATATACCGTCGTGACCGAAGTTCGTTATCGTATTGCCACTGATCGTTCCAGTATTGACGCCATGCAGAAAAGCAATGCCATCGCCTTCCAGTACAATGTTTGATTTGACGTTGTTTTCGGCCACATTCCAGCCTTTATCAACAGTACAATTGGTGATGTTGATGTTTTGCACAACATCAGCATTGTTGGCATAATTAGCCACGGTGATACCGTTAGAATAAGCCCTCCCAATAATACAGCTATTGATGGTGATATTGCTGCTGGGAGCCTCGATGATAATGACGGCACTTCTGCTGCCTCCCCTGAATTCGATGTTGCTGATAGTAACATTGGAAGTGTTCTTCATCTGAACCACTTCAACGCCTCCGTAATATCCACCTCTGCCGGGTATAATCTCTACACCTGTAGGAGCTACGGTGGCGGAAGTTGTTTTGATATACAGGGAGCTTGCGGCCCCTTCCTGGTAATAGTATTCGTCCAAAGAATCCAGATCTGCAAGCGTATTGGTATTACCAAATTTCCGGGTAAGATTGATACGTGATACGCCATTTACGAAAACACGGTGAGCGAAGTTGAACCGTGTATCAACGGATTTCCAGATGTTATTGCTTCCTGTATACGTCCATGTACCATCGAGAAGCCCCATGCCGGCAATAATAGGTTTATTACCGGTACCATAAGCGTCGAGGGTGAAATTCGATTTCCCGGTAAGATTAAGCGAGTCCATTCCTATATACCATATATCACCCCTGTTAAAGAGGATAATGTTTCCTCCCGTCATAAGGGCTGCAGCCGCTGCAATGGACTTTTTAGGCAATGCTGTTGTTAATCCGCTGTTGGAATCAGAACCCGAGGTGGAAAAGTAGTAAGTTGCTGCAAGGGATGATGTGATATTTGCATAAAGTAAGATGGCGATCATTACCACCATCTTGTTAGATGTATGCTTCATAGTGCTATTTTTAAATTAGGATACAGTTATTGCCCAAGAACCAGCTTCAGTTGCTCGTTGTGATGTGGGCTGTTTAGCCTGATGATGTAAATACCCGGCTGTAAGCCAGTGTTTCCAAAATGAATGGAGTATGATTTCCCGCCAATGGTGCTGTTATTAAATAAGGTTCCGACTTTTGCACCCGACATGTTATATACGTCTACCGTTGTCTGCCGTTCGTCGGAAGGCGTTGAAAATACTATGGTGGCATTGGAAACGAATGGGTTTGGATAGGCCTTAAGTGTCATTTTTTTCAACGCGAGGTCAGCTGGAACTGACTTTTCGGGGGAAGAGTAAACAGTTGCTGGCATTACGGTAATGCTAAAAGTGCGGCTGATCTCTCTGGCGGGATTACCGTTATCTGTGACCAGTACCCGAACATTAGCGCTGCCAGACGCGTCCGGCCTCAAGCGATAACGGATATATGCCCGCCCATTGGATGTTTGGTCTACTTCCAGCCAGTCGATCATATCACCATTGTTGGTGCTTACCGACACTTGCGTTAATTGCTCAGGCTCATCTCCGGGAGTAATACCGGTTAAAGTAACGTAACGTGTGTCTGCGTTGGACTTCACGGTTAAATCCTCCACAGGGTCGAGTGTGGGGCTGCTATTGACGGTCGTATTCTGGGCGTAAGTTGCAAAGGCGAGCGATTGCAGTGCAATTAACAGAATTGTATACTTTATGGTCATGTCACAAGATTTGGTTATTTAAGAGGGGCATAGGCATTAAGTTAGTAGTTGTTATTATAAATGTGATCGCAGTGGCAGATATGATGCTAAGATTGTTCGTCCGATAGGACTTCACATGCAACGATGAAAAATATACGATCTTACAACAACGGAGTCGCGCAACCATCTGCCACTATCTGCTTGGCGCACCTGGTCATGTCCACAGGTACATGGTAGTTTTACACCATTCAAGTTTTTGCCAAATGGCAAATAATTCAAGTGTTATCAAAAGTATCTTCGCATCATTCGTTAAATTATAAAATTAAGGAATGGCAAAGACAGTTCTGATTACAGGTGCTTCAGCAGGTATCGGTAAGGCGACAGCAATATATCTGGCACAAAATGGCTACAATGTTTATGGCGCTGCACGCCGGATTGATACGATGCAGTCACTAAAAGAAAATGGTATCCAACCTATTGCGTTGGATGTTTCTAAAGAGGAGAGCATTGTTGCTTGTGTAGAGAAGGTTTTCAAAGAAGCAGGAAGTATAGACGTTTTAATTAACTGCGCCGGATTGGGTTCATATGGAGCGCTTGAAGATGTGCCAATGGCAGAAGCCAGAAATCAGTTGGAAATAAATTTGTTTGGTGTAGCACGACTAATACAATTGGTATTGCCTGAAATGCGGAAAAACAGGTACGGGAAGATTGTCAACATCTCATCTGTCGGCGGTAAAGTTGGTTTGCCAATGGGAGTTTGGTACCATGCAAGTAAGTTTGCCATAGAAGGGTTGAGTGATTCGCTTCGTAACGAAGTAAGACAGTTTGGAATTGACGTAATTGTAGTTGAACCGGGTGGTACAAAATCTGAAATGACGGCAATTGGGGCCAGGGACTTAATGCGTGTTTCGGGAGCTACCGTTTACAAAGAGTTGGCAAACAGCATACATAAGATGTACACAGATATGGCGAAGAACTCGGTTGAACCGATCGTGATAGCCAAACTTATTAAAAAGGGAGTTGAAGCGGAACATCCAAAAACAAGGTATATTGGGGGCGCTATGGCAAAGCCAATGTTGTTCCTTCGAAAGATGTTATCGGACAAACTGTTTGACAAGATGCTGATGAGCCAAATGAAATAGCATGTTTATGGAAAGACTGATCAATTACTTATTACATTTTGGGCATTTAAATGAACAGCAAATAGAGCTGATAAAGAGTAAAGTCATCATAAAGACGACTAAAAAGGATAAATATTATCATGAAGCAGGAAAAGTACCTGGTGAAGTCATTTTCTTAGTAGAGGGAATCATGCGGGTCGTTTACTACAATAACAAAGGCGATGAGATCACAAAGTACTTCATTGACCAAAACAATTTTGTAGCAGATATAAATAGTTATAACCAGCGCATCCCTTCTACTGAATATATACAAGCTATAGTAGATTGCGAATATCTTGTATTAACAAGGACTGCAATGGAGGAATTGTCAATGACGATTATCGGTTGGGACACAATTATTTCAAAAATAACAGCTAAAGCCCTGGCAGAAAAAATAAACAGGATCAGCCCAATGATGACAGAGGATGCAAAGGAACGGTACCTGATGTTTTTGAATAATTTTCCTACACTGGCAAACAGAATACCGTTATCGTATATAGCTTCTTATTTGGGCATCACACAATCGTCACTTAGCAGAATAAGACGAACTATTAGTTAGCCGGATAGCAGTTTGCGCGTGTTGCAGCAATCTGGATGAGTTGAACTTATAGAACCCTGTCAAGGCTGGAATAGAAATTCTTTGAACTGTGGACCAGGAACCTGCTCAAGGATTTTTCCGACGGAAACATTTTACTGAATATAGAAGTCATCCTCTTTAACAGCGATTGTAAGATCCTTTCCTGTCACTTCAAGAAAGATGGATTCCAGTTCTTCAAAATCCCATGAAGGAATATCATTGCCGAATTTAACCGTCCTTCCCGCATAATCGAAAGCAAGCTGGTTATCCCCATGCATGTCGTTGATCACCTGTTCTTCTGTCTGAAATCCAAGATAATCAAATCCTTCCCCTGCTAAAGGATGTTTTGTTAACGGTGGTTTTGCGAGATGTCTGAAATGTGAGATCTTCTCTACATTGAACGCCTGTCTGCTTGATCTGAAGATCTCCTTTCTGATCAACTGCAAGGAATCTTTGCTAATAAAGAGCTGTTCCTTCATAACAGTCTTATTAGCAAACCGATAAGCGGCGGTGTACAACAGGGCGCCGAACAATCCGCATATAACCCATGCCAGTAACTGGTCGAAAGCTAATAGGATAAATCGGAGGAACATTGTCGCTGATACAAAAAAAACGAAAAAATAGAATAGATATAGCAGCTTGGACCTTGTGTCAAATGCCGTAGAGAGGGTGATTAGCTTTCCGTTTTCGAACTCTTTTATTTTCATAGGGAGGAGATTTTCAAATCTTGGGTCAAAGCTAGGGTATTTCAGGCATTTCTTATAGCTATTTTTTAATGTGTGGGTTCGGTTCAGAGGGGCCCATATTCGTACGTGCTACTTCTTTGTTTAGGCACGCTACAGCAGCAACTTTATAATGCTACTTATCCTTTCGGTGGTATGCTGGAAGGATTTTCTGCAGGACTGTACTATGGAAGATCACTTCAATTTAAATTAAACTGTATCATTGAAGAAAATATATCGGAGATCGATGAAACGCTTGCGATGATCCTTGATCCTGACATGAGACAATTGGATGTGTACCCAATGGGTTATCCGGATGTTGATCTCGACTCGATAGATCAGGATTGGTTAATGGAAAATTTATAGTTGGTATTACTTTAGCCGCCAGCTTGCCACCAATGTCGTTTTAAAGGTTTTGGAAGAGACAGGTGTATTACTGAAGAAGAAAAAGCAGATGTTTTGTAATGTTGAAGGTTTTCCCTGGATAGATGTCTCGGCCATTGACTCCAAAAATGGCTGTTATGGCAAAGCTGAAGACTTTAACAGCGAAGAAGAGCCTATCTGCCATCGCCTCAGTACTGACGCGAGCCAGTGAATATCTTTCGATATTTTCTGACCAACAACAGCGAAATTGGATGCGATTACAGTGTTATAGCACTTGGTGATTTACAACGCGAATTCTCCCGTTTCAATATCAACACGGGTAGCCCAAGGGACTTTCTTGCGGATATATGGAATATTTTTTACCAGGGGCAGTACATAGGCCATAGATGATCCTCCCATGGCAGCTCCTGCTATGGCACCTCCTAAGAGTCCTCCCCCCACCATTGCAGGAATGACCGCATTGTTTCTCTGGCGTGCCAGTAAGAGATTATTTGTCAGAGAGATACCATTCTGCTTTTGTTCAATGGGAATTAGCAGATCATAATATTGTTTAAGTAATATGCCATTTTTGCGTACACCCCAGAATTTATCAATAAAAATTTTATTGCCATTATTGTCTGTATGATAGAAACGTACGGAATCATGTTCAAGGCTATAAGTTACATTTGAAAATGATGGCTTATCATTGAGAAATTCCTTAAAGGTTAAGTAGATGCCATCTGGATGATCCTTTTCTTGCAAAGCAGGCACGTTGTAGCGCTGTAGTGCTTTTGCCCTGATGGCAGACATTGTGTAAACAGGATAGGTCGCTTTGTATACTGAGACATTTTTTGTAAGCGATTGGTCCAGTAAAATCTGCAAGGCATGGATTATATTTTCTCTGTGTTTGCGGCTTACGTCCATACCTCCCTTTTCGAGTATCGTATCCAATTCTGTTATTAGTCTGAATGTATCATTATTGTCACCAGCGAACGAAATTGCCTTGAGATGTAAAAAGCCCTTCTCGCTCATATTAAATGTTCGTTCACTGATACGTAGTTCTTGTATGATCCAAACTAGTTTTGTAGCACCTTCTTTATACATCGTGTTATACCGGCGATCTACATAAGATTGTAAATATTCAGTGTAAGGCTTGTCCGGAATTGCTTCTGTCCATTGGTTGAACATACCTGTCTGTACGTATCCAAGCAGAGAAGAATCGCTTACCGCATTGATTATTTGAATACCCGAAATGTTTACACCTGCGATGGTTTTTTCTTCGGGAACAGAATCTGATAGGGAAATAGTTTTAGAGATGCTACTACTGTCAGTTTTCCCGGATTTTTTATTTGCTTTAAATGGATCCCTGGCTTTACGATTAGTAACGTTGTCATCCGCGTATTGTCCGGATGTAGTAGTAGCAGAGAAAGTAAAAATTAAAAGAAATAGCCAACGGAGATTTTTCATGTGAAATTATTTGGAATAGAATATTTAAAGTGCTTTAATAGTGAACGTGCCGGTGCTTAATAATCTATAAACAGTGGTTTTTTAACTGTCCCCAAAAATGTCAGAGATAGATTTGTCCTTTTGAATGCTTGAACGTAGCACTGTAAAGGAAACAGGATTATTATCCGTCCTAAGTAAATTCACTGCTTACTAGTTTTTAACGCCGTTGTTGCGGTTATTCTTCATCGATGATCAACAACTGGATAGGTACAGTCAAAGCAAATAAATCTTATTGGACTATTAGACTACCGATGGGGAGAATATTTTAAGTTATCAACTGTATGAGAATTACGCACAGAGCGGCCGCAATTTATACATTTCGAAACGGCCAGTCGTTAATTCTGTGTTAATGAGGCAGAAATTGTGGTCTAAGATTTATTAACCTTTCATTAATCCATTGTATTTCGGTTTTCCGCTGAGATGTTGTTCCGTTAGTACCGAAAGTTTTCGCTTAAGATGGTAGCGTGTTTTCAGATATAGTAAATGGCAAATTTTGTGATTCAAAGGTAACTTAATACGATTATCCCTTCCTACAGGATGGTTCGTCAAATCTGGCAACAACGTTTAATGACATAACAGCAGGAAGTTACATTTCCATAAAACTACGAGGCCGGATGAAAAATCAGGCCTCGTTTTTAATAATAACGCTACTGGTAACCGATTTTAAATATATTATACATAAATTGTATTTATCGCAAAAATATATTCATGATTTGAGCGGTGATAATAACAAACTCACTAAATTGCATTCTGTTATAGTTTTAATAACGTTAATCACCAATTGAAACAAAATGAAAACAAGACTCATTTTAAAGAGGCCATTGACCGATCTGGTCGACTTACCTGATCTCTCAGGTTTAAATTCAAATTCTTCTATTTCTACTTCCGCCAGCTTCTCCCTACTAGCCCTACTACCTCTACTAGCCCTACGACTATCCCTACTATCTCTACCAGTCCTACTATAATTTCCCCAGGACTCAGTTACCCCTTTTTCATAGCTTTTTAACGACTTCTTACTAATAAAATAATTCAACGCATGTAAGCATGTGCGCAAATGCCTTTGCGTGTACTTATCTGCTTTGAAGCTGTAATTATTTTTCACAATTAAATCTGATAGCATGCAAATGTTACATCATCTTGCATTCCTCATTAGCGAGGAAATTCCAAAACAATTAAGAAAATCGCCCGTTCTGCATCCGAGATTTATCAGCCAGGTAATGTTCGGAAGATTCCCTAAGCTTGAATCTCTGGAGAAGGAGTTTTTATCATCACTCAAAAGTTCAACAAAAGAAGAAACCGTCCGTATTGCTGTAAAGTCGTGTCAGTACAGCATTGTGCCATTGATGGACAAATTAATGCAATGGCTGCCGGAGTATGAAGCCGACCGGATGGACATCGATGATTCTCCTGATGAGCAGAAAAGATTATTCAAATTCCTTCACAAGCTGCTCTATGATCTGCACTTATACCTGGAGAGAAATTTCTACCGGTATATGGACGATGATTACAAGATACCGGCTTACAGCAGGCATTTGTTTCACCGGTTTATTATGGAAACTGTAGTGACAATAAAGAGCTCACCGCGTTTCCGCTCACTCGACGGCCGCCTGCAGCGTATTGTATCTGCTCCGCTGGAACTGTCAGTTTCAACATCAGCTGAAGAGTATCTCACTTACTGTAATCGTGACTATGTTGAAAAGTTGGCCAAACAATTACTTGCATTCGTGAGGAAAGGCAATGACAATGTCTGGCGCCTTTACAACCGGCTGCAATACATTGATTTCAACAGTGTAGAGTATGTGCGGTATTTGATCGCTGAGTTCCGGGAAGAGTGCAGTACCATCGCCAATAACAAGGAGAAGTATATATGGCTCATCGAACGGCGAAAGAAAATTGCGCATCAGCTGGTGGAGGAGGGGACATCCTTTCACACCGGTCAGAAGTCGCTGAAAGTAGTATTGGACGAATGGCTGAAATGGGAAATTTACCACACAAAAAGAATGTTAGATCTCGAAATGACCAGCAAACAGGATTGTTAATCACCGCTTACTAAACGTCTCAAATAACCAAAACATATGAATACCCAGTATCTGAATATCAATTTCATCCGGCACCTGAACGCATTTTACACACTTGTTCACGAGCACGAGCGACTACGTGCGAACGATATTAGCCTCTATATGGCGCTGTTTCAGTTATGGAATCTGGAACGTTTTCCTGTGTCATTAATCGTCAACAGGAGTTTAGTCTTAAAACTTTGCAAGATAGGTTCGCTCCACACGTACACGGAATGCCTGAAACGGCTGCATAATTTTGGTTATCTGACATATGAGCCGCCTCAGGGACCTTTTTCGTCCTGCGTGATAAAAATGGTTCCTTTGGGGAAAAACGAATCGCGTAGGCATGCCAAAAATGACACGCATATGTGTGGCAATAAAGACCCAGGTACGAGTGTCGATTTTGACACACATACGGTGTCAATTTTGACACACTTTAATAATAAACAAATAAACAATTTTATAAACGAGGGTAAAACAGCGCGCCCGCAAAAAAAAGTATAGATAAAATTGAGGCGGCGCCAGCGCCGGAATTAGAAGAAATATCTGTCTATTTCCGCGCCGCTGCCCAATCGGAAAAAGAAGCAGCGCTGTTTTATTTTCATTACAAAGCCATAGGCTGGACTATGAGCGGTACGCCGATCCTCGATTGGAAGGCCGCCGCGGAAAAATGGATCAGCCGAATTCCTTCATTCAAAAACAACACAATTGGACATACAACAACAACAACCGGAGGGCTCCGATCAGAAGAAGACAAACGTTACGATGAGCCCTTTTGATTATCACTACATGCTGACACAGGTAGAAGAGAAGGGAAGAGACCTGTATCGGTGCGATTTTACTATTGACGACATCGACCGGCCCGTCATCATGAAGCTGATCGCCTATTTCCTTCGTGATGGCGAAGTGGCCGCAAAAGAGAAAATTGACCTGCATAAAGGTCTCCTCTTGACAGGGCCTGTAGGGTGCGGGAAAACGTCCATCATGCGTATCCTGTCAAATTTCAGTTTGCCCGATCACCGTCCGTTCGTCAGATCTTCTCAGGAGATCAGTCTCGAATTTACAGATCTCGGTAATGACGTGATCCTGAAATATAGCAAGAGGGCATTTAATCCTTACAGAAGGATGCCACATGTCCATTGCTTTGATGATCTTGGCTTTGAACCCATCGTGAACTATTGGGGGAATAAGATCAATCTCATGGGGCAGATACTCTTCGCCAGGTACAATCTGATGCATTCCCATGGCATGATCACACATGCCATAACGCGATTAAACGCTGCCGAACTGGGAACAATTTATGGGGATCACTTACGTAGCCGCATGCGTGAGATGTTCAACCTGATTGCTTTTCAGCCGGAGTCGCGCGATAAAAGAAAGTAGTAGTTAACAATAGAGAGAAACAACGGCTGGGTAGTCTTGCCCGGCCTCCATTTTTAGTAAAGTGAAAATTACGTAAAACCCGCAATCCGGTTTTCTCTAATTTTAAATAAAAAATTTACTTATGGCAAAAACAAAAAACGCTTTGTTAACCGGTATCAAGGTTAGTAAGGCTGTATCAAACAAGGAGTTTGTAGTTAAAACAAGAAAGGGACAGACCTTTTTTACTAAGTATCCTGATATGAGCAATGTGGCCTGGTCGGCATCGCAGCTGGATGAAAAATCCAGATTTGCTGCGGCGGTGGCATACGCCAGAGAAATTGTTAATGACCCGGTAAGGAAGGCCACCTATAAAGTGCGTCCGGGCAGTACGGTGTATCACAGCGCTATAAAGGACTTTATGAGAAAAAGATCGTAATGCAGCACAAAGCGCCCCGCTGCTTACGATCTTTTTTACTTTTGCATTTGTATCATCCCTCATATTTCCTGCTTCTGAACAGCTATCCCCTGTCAGTGTTCGATATTTCATCCTCTTCAATGATGCCTGCGTTTTAATGAGATCTTGTTTTAGGTGAATTTAGCTTTCGTTCCGGTTCCTGTTTTCGCTTGTGTACAGCTTAATTTGCGCATCTGTAAAGCGCATAGTGAATTTGTAATTGATCTGTAAAGTTAATCCTGAATCTCCGCAATGAAACTGTAAATTTTTTTTCCGTGCAAATACCCTCTTGATACCGCTTTTATACCGCTAATCCTACGTTAATCCTACGTTCATGAACGTAGGATTAACGTAGGATTAGCGGTATAAAAGCGGTATCAAAACAGAGAAGGAAACGATAGAAATGGGTAGACCCTGACTTCGATTTTTTGTGTACAATTTGGGGAAAAAGCTTGCATTAAAAATGATCGGTAAGTTGTTGTTTTCCAGAAATTTGTAACCGGAATATGCGCATATACTACAACTCGTAACACATTTTAAAAACTTAAAACAACTTTATACATCATGAATTACTTAAGAATTATCGCATCACAGGCAAAAACCGTTGTTAGTGCATTAACAGCTGAATGTCGACTATCTCATGTATCCCTATCGCAGGGCTCAGAAGTCCTACGAGGACTACGTTTATCGATCTTTTACAGTACTTATTTGACATCAATTAACTTAAATACTATATGGAACAACCATTTCTCATACTTGCACAAGATACGACGCGTGAGATGATCGAAAAAGAATCGATCGTTTACGTGACCGTTTTAGACAAGTATATTCAGCTTAAGCTTACCGACAGCCGTACCCGTAGGGTAAGAACCAGCCTCCGGCAATTCGAGAAGCATCTTTCTCCCGACATTTTTCTCCGTATACATAAAAGATATATCGTGTGCATTCGTCATATCAGGTTTGTTGATATGGATGTTACTATGAAGAACGGAGATCAACTGCCCATCAGCAGAGAGTTTAAGGATGCCTTTTTAAGCCACTTCTGCATCTTTTAACATGTAGTTTCATCATCTTTCCGAACCCACGTTTTGGCGTCCTGTGGACACGTTTTGGCGTCCTATGGACATCGTCGAAAACCACGTAGATAATCGTGCTAATATTGTGTCAGCAATCGCGATCAACGGGGCTGCGCCTAAAGCAGGAGAGGGGCGCCTCCTGTTTGACCTGGTGATCATGATTGTGGTTAAACAACATTTTTTAATCACTAAAACTTATCACTATGGCATACGTAAAAGCGAATATTTTCACGAAAGGGACATCCGGCACAGTCGGAGATATGATGAACTTTCGCGTCAGAAAGGGAAAAACGGTAGTCGCCGTTAAACGCGGTCCCAGCACCAAACCGCCGACTGAAGAACAGCAGGAGACAAACGAGCGATTTATAATAGCGTCGCTGTTTGCGCAGGATGCGGTAAAAGATCCTGCCATCAAGGCGCTGTATCAGAAAGCTGCGAAAGGTGGTCAGACCGCATATAATGTAGCCCTCAGGGATGCAATGAATCCACCGGTTATTGATGAAATAAACGTCAGTGGCTATAAAGGAACCGTCGGTGATCTGATCACAGTCAAAGCAAGGGATGTCATCACACCGAAATCCGTAACAGTTGTCATCTTGTCGCAAGCTGGCACTGTGTTGGAACAGGGAGATGCCGTCATCAATACCAAAGACAGACGTTTCTGGGTGTATACGGTAACTGCCGCCAACGCGGCGCTCACCGGTACTCGCATAGCCGTTACTGCAACGGATATGCCCGGTAATACAACCAGGAAAGAGTCCGCGATTTCCTAGAGAAGCATAAACCAGCGCCCCGGTTCACTACCGGGGCGCTTTTTTTTCACAATTAAAAGTTATATGGTATGATAAATTTTAAGTGGTTATCTATATTACCAGCAGTAGGTTCAAACGTCAGAAGACGACATATAAAACGGCCGCCATATGAGGATGAAAGATCTGCAAACAAACCTCCGGATATCAGGCTCGTTATCACTGACTGTTATAGAGGGGCTATCAACGATGTTATTTATATGATTGTAAGAAATGTTGACCATGTTATGGTAAGTATCTTATCAGCCGAAGGAAAGGAGGTTGAAGGAGGGGCTGCGATGAATAGCAACGGCGTTTGGAGCTACCGGACTGCGGTTGCGAATCCGGCTTTTCCAGGAGGAAGGGTAGTTGTGAAGGCAGGGAATGTGTGGGGAGAGGAGACGGAGATGGGTGTTGCGGTGTTTTGATGAGGGAGGAACGTCTGGGCTGGCACCGGACGTTTCAGTATATTAAATCCCTCGGACTATGTTCGGCAGAATCAATTAGAAGAATTAAAAACTTATCTGGGTATGCAGATTGTGGAAAGACTGGCAGATTGGACATGATTGCCCGGTCTTTATAGCCAGGAAGCTGGAGCTGCGAAAGAAATAAACAGGTGTTGACTACACGCAAATACGATGCGTAGCATATGTCTTTCTTTGTGAGAGGGGTGATATTGTTGTGGTGTAACATACATACAACTAAGATGTTATGTATTTTATCGCATGGTTTGACCACCTTTGTGACTAGTTGAAATTAGATGTTGCCCAGTAACCCGTTCGTAGGTTCCTATACTTTGTTCGAGCATATTCATAATTCTCAATTTAGATCTTAGTCTGTAATAGCTATCAGGATTGTTATAAGGCAAATCCTGATCTGGCGAACATGATACATAAATGAATAAATGGGACACAAATCTTGCTATGCCGGAAGGCCTCTGTAAGAAGAAATGAATTAGCTATAAAAGAATCGGATGAGAAAACTCTTTATATCATGCTTATTGCTGGCCATTGGTACGCATGCTTTTAGTCAGGTGACCAACAATCTTAACCCGCAACTAGACAATCCTGTGCCGCCATCTCCTAATGCCGCGGCCTTTACTAAATTTGGTAATATACCGGTAGGACCCGCAACTGGAATTCCGCAGGTATCAGTACCTGTATATGAGTATTCAAATAAGAATACCGGGCTGTCCCTTGCGGTATCACTGGATTATCATGCAGGTGGGGTAAGGGTGGACGAAGTCGCGTCCAATGTGGGGCTTGGCTGGGCGCTGAATGCCGGTGGTGTCGTATCCAGGGTAGTGAAGGGCACGCCCGACGAAGACTATGACGGTTTTTTAAATACGCCTTATTTTGATGGAGCCACGGGTAATAATCCTGCCAATGCGCCTTCTTACAAGCCCTTTGTGAAAGCGTATAACAGGCAATTAGACATTGAACAGGACCTTTTTACTTTCAATTTCAACGGCCGGTCTGGAAGATTTGTGTATGGAAGGAATGGTGATATCTTAATGCTCGATGCGCTGAAGGCGAAGATAGAAAAGGAAGTGACCACTTTATCAAATGGTGAATCAAGAATAACAAAGTTTACGATAACGGATGAAAATGGTATTAAATACATTTTCAGCGCTTATGAGAGAACCTGGCTTCCCGGTGTTTCGTTTCATTCTCAGTTTAATTCATCGTGGTTCCTGACGGCAATATATGCTCCGTCAGGACAGGATAGTATTACGCTGGAGTATGATGATGTTCAAATCAATGCATATACTACCTCTGTAACAGAGACGGAAGTAGCCGATCTTTATCCATCCACCTCTAATACGGTCATGGACACCTATTCCGGGCATGACCAGGCGGTTTTTGGCAAGAAACTAAGAAAGATATCTCTGCCACAGGGACTTAATATTCAGTTCATTTATAGCGCCACTCCAAGAACCGACTTACTGAATGATTATCTGCTTTCCAGGATCTTGATACAGGACCCAAATAAACAGCTCGGGAGAGGCTATAATCTTCAGCAGGATTACTCGCTTGGTAACAGAGCCACCCTTTTAAAGGTCATACCGTTTGCGGGCTTGAATGCGGAAGTGCAGGATGCTCCATATCAATTTTTCTATAAAGGAGGCTTGCCGCCAAGGCTGGATAATCATCAGGACCACTGGGGCTATCCAACTTTTTGGGTGTTGTCAGAGAATGAACGGAGAATTCCACATGAAATTTTCGCACAGAATGTTGGCGGAGAATTTGAATTGCCGGGCGTTAACCGTGATACCGATTCTTCGGGATGCCAGGCGGGTTCGCTATACAAAATTATTTATCCCACGGGCGGTTGGACGGAATTTCAATTAGAGCCTAACCAGGCTTATGATGGATGGCTGGATAAGAGTTTTTCCGTTGTGGTCAATGATCCGCCATACCTTGACAAGATGCAATCGTTTAGTCTAAGTATGAACAATGGAACGCCTTCTTTCCAGGATACGTATTTTACCTTTAACGGAGAGCCCGAGAGTACTGAATTTACCTTATCCCTGCAGCCATCGGGTATTGGTCAAATTTGCAACGGCAGCTGCGCACTGAGGATTGAGATGTTTTCACCTGCTGGAAGTTTACTGGCATCGCGGGACTTTACCTCGCCGCTGACTCAGTCTTCTATAACCTTCTCCGTTCCGAATCTCGTGAAAGGAACACAGTACCGGATACGCTTTTATTATAATATGCTCCAGGTTAGCAATTATAGTGCGGTGGCGCAGTTGAAATGGCGGGAAAAACAGTCACAAACATCCCATACGGTAACTTACAGCCATAAACAGCCATTTGTCGGTGGACTGCGGGCAAAGAGAATCCTTGATTATGATGGCATTTCTACCAGTCCCGCTATGGTGCGAGAGTATGAATATAAGGGAGACGACAGCCTCTCATCTGGAGTTCTGGCAACGTATCCCACATATACATATACAACCCGATATGAGGGTTTGCTCAATGTGTCCATATCGAATGGTGCAACCTATGTAGGAGGGCCACCATTAATACGCCTTCGTCAAAGTAGTTCTGCGTATGATATAATATACACAGCTGGAAGCCCTGTCGCCTACAAGCGTACGGTTGAATATTTTAGAAATGGTAATAAAAGCAATGGGAAAATTGAACGCTTTTTTACATTTCCGAGCCGCGGTTCGAATGGCAGTTTCCCATTTGTACCCGCCAGCAATGCTACCTGGCTTTACGGCTCTGTACAGAAAGAGGTAGTATATGATGGAAGTGATAATATTGTTAAAACGACGGTCAATGCATATACGGATAAACTAATGCTGGATTACTCCAACCAGGCAACGTTGAATAATTTCACGTCCTATACGATTGCACCTGTGCTATATAATGTGCCGGACGACTATAATGATACTTATACTTCTGTTAAGGTGTCAGGCTATCCCGCTATTGGCTTTTTATATAACTATTATCTGCCTATCGCAGGAAGAAGGGATCTTGCAAGCACCAGTGTTACCGAACGGGATCCCGTATCAGGTCAAACCATGACTACTGTCAACACGTATGAATATGACCCGGATTTCTATTATTTGAAGAAACACAGGTTTACCAACAGTAAAGAACAGGAAGTGATGGAGGTGTATACCTATCCTGCAGATAAAGTGGTTGCCGGACAAACAGATCCCTATCAGGATATGGTTACCCGCAATATGATCAATCCGGTGATTGAAACAGAACTACAAGTGAGCCAGGTGAAGCAGAGAAAGCTATCTACGAATTATAAAAAGAACTGGCCTGACAATGCACTTGCTATTTTACCGCAAACGGTTCAGACACAATTCCAGAATACTCCTGCTGAAATACGGTTAAGATACGATGCGTATGACAGTAAGGGGAATCCAAAATCGGCAGGTCAGGAGAATGGAATGCTTACATGTTATATATGGGGCTATAATAGGCAGTTTCCGATAGCGGAGATTAAAAATGCTGATTATACTATTGTAGAAAGTGTTCTTGGAGGAGCAGCTGCTGTGTCAAGCTTTGGCAATCAGGTAAGTCCGACGGATGTGGCCATAAAAACTTTTTTGGCTCCACTTCGTTCGGATGCAAGGCTTAACAAGGCGCTTATCACTACTTATTCTTACTCCCCGTTGTATGGAATAAGTACCATCACAGATCCGAGTGGCAAGACAAATACTTATGAGTATGACGGATTTGGCAGGCTGAAGGTGATCCGGGATCAAAACGGCAATATCTTAAAACAAATCGGTTACCAGTACCAGGCACCTCTCACTAAATAAGCGAGTACCTATGAATTTTATTAAATACGTAATATATACAGGAGCATTGTCGGCAATATCAGCTATTTCTGATGGTGCCTTCGCCCAAACTAACAAGCCAGGTGGAACACGTAGTACGGCAACAGCAGTAACGGTTCCTTCAGCATATACTAATACGTCTGTTAACTATGTTCGCACCTGGGAGCCTGATATGCCATTAACAGATACAGCTGCTGTTATATCTACAGCAAGGAAGGTAAGGGAGGTGAAACAGACCACTCAATATGTGGACGGTCTTGGTCGTCCTATACAAACGGTTTCCAAGGGAGTCAGCAGTGGAGGAAAAGACCTGGTGGCGCCGGTAATATATGATGCATTTGGCAGAGAACAGTACAAGTACCTTCCCTATGTACAGCAATCTGGGAATTTCAATGACGGCAAGTTTAAGACTGATCCATTCAGTGCACAGAAGACATTTTATCAGAATGGGCTGCTTAATCCTGGAGTTGCAGGCGAAAATATTTACTATGCTCAGCAGGAATTTGAGCAATCTCCGCTTAACAGGCCACTTAAGGCTTATTCGGCTGGTAATAGCTGGGCCACTCATCCTGTACAGATGCGATACCAGGTTAATTCCGTTGCTGATTCGGTGAGATTATGGAACATTGGAAGCGTAATTCCGACCAGTACAGGTAATTTCGCCACGGGGCAGTTACAAAAAAATGTGACCGTAGACGAGCAAGGCAGTCAGGTGGTGGAGTATAAGGATAAGCAAGGTCAGGTACTATTAAAGAAGGTGCAGATAGCAAGTACTCCGGGTACCGGACATATAGGCTGGTTGTGTACCTACTACGTCTACGACGATCTGGGGAATCTCCGTTTTGTCATACCACCTTTGGCTGTGGAGGCTATAAAAGGGACATGGGTGATAAGTACAGCTATAGCTGATGAGTTGTGCTTCCAATACCAATACGATGCTAGGCAACGTATGGTAGTTAAAAAGGTGCCAGGTGCCGGCAGGATATTTATGGTGTATGATGTGCGGGACAGGCTTGTATTTACGCAGGATTCTTTGCAACGGACAAAACCCTCTATGGAGTGGATGGTAACTTTTTATGATGAGTTGAACCGTCCTACTATGACCGCCATTTATCAGGGAACTGCCACAAGAGATACTTTACAGGCAAGGATGAACAGAGCGGTATCTTCACAGGCTATTTCTTATGTAGCACCGGCACAAGCAGACGTGGCATTGTATAGTCATGACGGAAGTCCATTATATACCGCTACTAACAGCATTAGTATGTTGGACGGATTTGACTCTAACGTTGGAGGAGATACAGAAGTCAGGATTGACCCTGCGACAGCTGGTGATACCACAGTGATTACTGCTTCAAATCCATTACCCAATATATCTGCATCGGCCTTAACGCCTCTGACATATACGTTTTACGACAACTATAACTATTCAGACAAGTTGGCTTTTATGGGCACAGACACTGGAAAGTTGTTAGCTGCTGATACGTTATATCCTGAGAAGCTGCCGGTAGGTAGTCTGACCACAGGCTTGGTAACCGGCGGTAAAGTAAGGGTACTGGGGACTAACAAGTGGCTGACTACAACTACTTATTACAACGACAAGGGCCGTGCTATTCAGGTGATTAGTGAAAATAATCTGGGAGGAAAGGATGTGCTGACAACCCTGTATAGTTTCAAAGGAGCAGTATTGGCGACATACCTTCGTCACCAGAATCCTAAAAGCATTACGCCGCAAAGTACACTGTTGACAAGTATGACCTATGATCATGCAGGTAGACTGCTTACTGTGAGGAAACGGTTAAACGATGATGTGAGCCAGGAGAGGCTGATTTCTGCAAACAACTACGATGAACTGGGTCAATTGAAGCTGAAGCGTCTGGGAATGGGGACTACCGGAAGTGTGATTGACAGTTTAAACTATACTTATAATATCCGTGGTTGGTTGCAGGGTATCAACATGAACTTTGTAAACAGTGGAACCAGCACATCGAACTGGTTTGGACAGGAGCTGAGCTACGACTATGGATTTGATTCCAGTCAGTATAATGGTAATATATCTGGTGTTAAGTGGAAGACACGTGCGGATAGTGCCTGGGCTTATGGTTATAACTATGATAAGGCTAACCGTCTGACGGGGGCATATTTTAGTCAAAAAAATGGTGGAAGCTGGGCGCAGGATAAAAAGGACTTTACAGTTAGCAATCTGACTTATGATGTCAACGGTAATATCAAATCCATGTGGCAGAAAGGAATGGTGGGGACAAAGATTGACACCATAGATCGTCTGAGTTACACTTATTTAGCTAATAGCAATAAGCTTGCGGCAGTGGCTGATCCGAATCCAGCAAAGACGGCATCCGCCAAATTAGGTGACTTTGTGGATGGTACAAATACTGGTAATGATTATTTCTATGATGGAAATGGTAATATGGTAGCTGATTCCAATAAACACATAAGCTCAATTGTGTACAATCATTTGAATCTTCCTTCGGTGATTACAATCGCAGGTAAAGGGACCATTACCTATCAGTATGATGCAACTGGTAATAAGCTGAGTAAGACGGTACTCGATAATACCGGTAATCCTTCCAAAACAACTGTAACTGATTATGCGGGCAATTTTGTGTATAAACAGGACAGTCTTGAATTGATAAGTCATGAAGAGGGCCGTATTCGTCCGGTTTATAAAACAGGGACTACTGTTACCTATGCCTACGATTACTTTGAAAAGGACCATTTGGGGAACGTAAGAACGGTTTTAACTGATCAGACTGATTTTACGATGTATGCTGCTACAATGGAAACAGAAGTAGCAGCTCAGGAAGTGGCATTGTTCAGTAACGTAGAGGAGACCCGTGCGGAAAAAACATCCGGTTATCCTGACGATCAAACTACAGAAGAGAACAAGTTTGTAGCAAAGTTGAATGCGAAGGCAGGAGGGAAGAAGATCGGACCGTCGCTGGTGTTACGTGTAATGGCTGGTGATACGGTTCAAATCAACGCAAAAGCATTTTATAAGTCACAAGGACCAACGGATAATAATGGGAAGGCTCCTGTAGAAGATATGATAGCGGGTCTGGTACAGGCGTTTGGAGGCTCTACAGGGGGAGATGGATCACACGCATCCGAGGCAATATCTAACAATACTCCTTTTAATGCGGACTTCTATAACAATAGTTATCAGCGTTTAAAGGAGAAGAATAATGACGGACACTCAAGCCGTCCGAAGGCATATTTAAACTTTGTGTTATTCAACGATGATTTTAAATTAGTGGAGGATAATAGTGGAGTAAGGCAGGTGAAAGAGAGCCCGGATGAGCTACAGGAATTGGGAGTCGAGAAAATGGCTATTGAAGAGAGTGGATTTTTGTATGTTTATACGAGCAATGAGAGTCAACAGGATGTGTTCTTTGATAATGTCGTTTTGGGCGTGAATAGTGGGCCGTTGTTGGAGGAGACGCATTATTATCCGTATGGATTGACGATGGCGGGGATTTCTACGAGTGCGTTGAAGGGCATGAATTATGCAGAGAATCGACTAAAATATAACGGAAAAGAATTGCAAAGCGGGGAGTTTGGAGATGAAGGGGGATTGGAATGGTATGATTATGGCGCGAGAATATATGATCAACAGCTAGGAAGATGGCATGTGATAGACCCTCTTGCGGAGCAAATGAGGAGGCATTCGCCCTATGATTATGCGTTTGATAATCCGATAAGATTTACTGATTCTGATGGGATGGCTCCGACTGATATAATTCTAAAGGGGGATGCTAAGTTTATAGATTTGACATTTCGCGATTTGCAGCGATTGACGAGTGATAAATTGATATTGCTGCCTTCAGGGAAGGTAGAAATCTATAATATGTCGAATTCCTTGACCGCAGTAGCGGCTGGCACACCTGAAAGAGGCAATTTAGTCGTTGCCGGTGGAATTAAGACCGAAGGAACAAATCTGTTGAAAGAAGTAATTAACTCTGAAAAAGTAGTGTCTATTACCGAAGCTATGTATGGAAACAAAACGACTCCAGAGAATGAAGATGATGCCTATCTCAAATCAGATGGTAAAAAAAGTGATGGCAGTAACACAACGATATACTTTAGTCCATGGGAGAAAGAGGGTGGAGTTGATGTAAACGGTGGTACAGTGAGACCGCCATCCATCGGCTTAGGCCATGAGCTGAAACATGCATTGAATATGGCAAGGGGAATAGCAGATGATAAGTCGTCTGGAAAAAAAGACAAAGAAATCACAAATAAGGTCGAAATACTTTCCGTTGAAGAAGTTAATGTACGAATATTCGAAAACAAGCTTCGCGAGGAAAATAAAGTACCAGCGAGAATTTTATAAAACGTTTTATTGTGAATAAACTTAATCGGATTTATTTTATAACATGCTTTTTATTTGCTGCATTTATTGTATCCTGTACTGATAATCAGCCGCCAGTATGCAATTTGAATAAACAATTAATAAATTGGAGTTCTGTTACTAAAAGTTCACTGGATTTTAGTAGGTATGGACTTGACTCCCTTGATAGAACATCCTTTGTAGATTTTATAGCACCTTATTTAAAAGATATCTGTTTTGATCCTCGTCACCCCATCATTATCATCGAAGCATATTTTGAGGGCGAGATCTCGACTCATCAGTCATTTGTTTTATGGAACAATGGGTCTGATAGTTGTCTTGCTTTCGGGGCGCGACGTGGGATATGGGAACTGGGTAATCGGTTTAGAGTGGAAAATGACTTAACAGATAAATGTCTTCGTTTGGTTGATGAAGCAGCGACTTCAGAGAAATATAAAATAAGAAACTCTAGATATCTAATTATCACCATTATTGACCAAAATGGCATTAGATTACGAGGTATTGAGGACGGATTTTCAGGAGAGAAATATCTAATATTAAGAGAACTCGAACAGCGAGGATGGAAAAATGTAATTAAGAAATATTAGGCTCAATCCGTGATAGCTGATCATTAACTATATACCGAACAGCTGATGAGGCGGGTTTTGCATTTTATGTGCCCAGGAAAGGAGCGTTTTCGATTGCGCTGTGCAAATTCCGTAAGGTGGGGACTCAACAGTTTGTTCAGATATAACAGGACAGATAAGGCGAGTTTTTGCGCCGGCTGTGGTAACAGACGAAATCTCTAGTCGATATGAACGGAAACCGGGATTCTTTAAGCGGGCTAATTACTGAGCTTATTTCAATTCTTACCATCGTTAAGGAGAAAATTACTGATGATTCAGATTTAATCTGGACATCTTATGAAACGCATATAGAACTGCGGGAAGAGATAGACAGATGTATATACCAGTTACAACAGAACCATGAAAGAATCCTTGACGAGATAAAAATCCATTTTGCCCCAACAAGCGTCTTTCAGGAACAAGCAATGTCAAATGGATGGACTGAAGAATATCGTGCATTAGCTGAGCGCTTTGACGATGTGTATGAGTTGTTGAATAGGTATAGGTGATACACAGAAAGCGAATTGATTCCACCCAAAATAAACCCGGCTGGTAATATGCGACAGCTAATATTAGTATTTATTGTATTGACGATGACATGTTGCAATCGTAAACAATGCTCGGTGGATTTAACTGCCAAGAGCGATTTCGAGCACCAGCTTAATATTGTACGCAGTTTTCAAAAGGGGAAAGCAACATATGTAGAAGATTATCGTTATGCGCTCTTTTACTTAAGCTTTACCACTGGCCTATTTACCAAAGCTGATTATAGCAGTACAATAGGGTATGAAACGCGTAGTGATTTCAAGAAGGATATGAAAGCATGGCAGGATTGGTATAAGAAGAATAAATGCGAGTTTAACCAAAACTATATTGATAGTGTGTTAAGGGAACACAAGAATAGTATGTCCACACACAGGCATTAAGATTTCTAATTGTATCTTCGGTAAACCTATACCAATGAAATCAACAAAAATGAGAAACTCTGTTAAAATATTATGGTTCACAGCCTTGGGGGGAATGGTCTTTTTCATTTTAATGCTACTGCTCATAAATTTCGGGATAATAGGCAACATAATGTCACTGGAAGATTTGGAGAACCCAGGATCAGTGAAAGCATCCGAGATAATTGCAGAAGATGATACTGTGGTAGGCAAGTATTATAAGTCAAACCGTTCTTACTCTAGCTACGATTCAATTTCGAAAAATCTGGTCAATGGACTTATCGCAATGGACGACGTGCGTTTTTATAATCACACGGGCATTGAACGCGGACACATTATGGACTTCCCTTTGTACCTGTTAATAGGTAAAACAAAACATGGTTCCGGCTCGATCACCCTGCAACTAGCCAGGAGGTTACTGGTAAACAACGGTGGAGCAGATATTGCAACAAATGCCATACAACTCAGCTTCCAGAAAATGCAGGAATGGTTACTCACAGTAAAACTGGAACGTCATTTTACCAAACAGGAAATTATCGCGCTTCATCTCAATACAGCGCTTTTCGGTGATACCATATATGGCATTGAAAATGCTGCCCACACCTTCTTTAGTAGAGATGCAGGTCACCTGTCCTTGGCAGAAGCAGCCACCCTTGTTGGAATGCTAAAGGGAGGGAAACTGTACAATCCTCTCCGGAACCCGAATATTTCTCTCATGCGCCGGAATGTTGTGATTGACCAGATGGAGAGAAGAGAATTTATAACTGAGAAAGAAGCTGAGGATGCTAGAAGCCAACCGATCACTCTCCGGTATAATAAAATCGACTGTAATCAGGGTCCTGCTTCTTATTTCAGTGACGTGTTACAGGAAGAACTAACAGACTGGTGTAAAGAACATAAAAAAGTAGACGGCTCGGCATACAATCTTTACGAAGATGGCCTGAAAATTTATACCAGTATCAATCCACGAATGCAGATGTACGCGAATGAAACGGTAACCCCTCTCCTGCAAGGGGTACAGAAAAGACCTAATCAGCAGTCCAGTATCAAAACGAATAGTCTATGGTACAAATGGCCGCAGTTGGGTGACATAGATGATACAATCATCGTACCGATTGACTTCATGCCAAAACCTTTTTATATTATCCGTATAGAAGACAGGTACGGTAACAAAGTTAGGTAATTCTACCACCGGTAAGATGCAGTTGGTCGGACGGATACCTACGCTTCTGTCCCTTTCAGTTGCCTTTTTGCCCACTTCGATACTTTTTATTTGACACAACAACCCGAATGTTTAAGATTTGTATTGTAAATGAAAACGTAATTGTTTTCTATTATTAACAGAAAAAAACAAGTCGCGAACAGTATGCGGCAAGTTGTAGGTTTAAGTATCGGCCTGGTAGTATTACCGGGCTTTGTTTTTTTGCTATGAAAGCGAGTAGGGCGACTGTACCTTTAGAGAACTTTCAATTGGAGGGATAGTGCCTGCAACGACGGACGCGTTGATCAGGTCCGAAAATGTCAATGTCAGGCGGGAATCGGGACACTTTAACTTATTTTTATAAAATAACATCCCTATTTTTTGCAACTTTAGGGCATGTTTCGAAAGATGAGCAAGATCCGTCCGCGGATCGCGATACTTAATGCGATCTTCATTGCGTTAATTACAAGTGGCGCCAGACATTATGGTGATTATGGCGAACGTGATAATTTGCTAACCACCTCTGAAATTGCGGCACTCTTCCTGGCCGGTTTTGTGATCTCACTAACCAGTTGGATCATCATTTTCACTTCCTTTGATTTCAGAACATCTTATAAACGCTGGCGCATTATACAGGCGGCCTTACGTTTCCTGTTGATCACGATTGTGACGGCTTTCATCTATATCCTGATCTTAAACTATTACAGGCCGGTAATGGTGGAATATAAGAGCAAATTTGAAGAGTGGAGCGTGCTTTGTCAGTGGGGATATTACAGGTGTCTTTTAATTAATTTCTTCATTCTTATTATCAAGTTTTCTACGGACAATAACATTGCGAAGAGAGAGGCATTGCTGAGGAATGAGATGTTACAGAAAGAAAATATTGTAGCTAAATATGAGGCCCTGAAACAGCAGGTGAATCCGCATTTCCTGTTTAATTCACTGAATTCATTGAAATCACTTATCATGGTGCATCCGGAAAGGTCTGTTGATTTTGTGATCCGGCTTTCTGATGTATACAGGTATTTGTTAAAGCATGGTGTTAATGGTACTGTTACGTTGAGCGAAGAACTGGAATTTCTGCAATCCTATATTTTTCTTTTGGAGCGGCGATATGAAACAAATTTGTCAATAGAGATAGATCTGCCTGAGCGGTATCTCAGCTCTATCATACCGCCGGTAAGTTTACAAATCCTTATTGAAAATGCAGTCAAGCATAACGTGGTTTCAGCAGCAAAACCGCTCAGCGTCAGGATCAGTATCCAGGATGATTTTATACATGTCGAGAACGATCTGCAACCACGTTATTCTATTGAAAAGTCTGAGAAGATAGGATTGGCGACACTGGATCACAGGTACCGTTTGCTGTCTGAGAAGGGCGTCAGAATTGAAACGAAGGAAAAGAAGTTCAGTGTTTTGCTCCCCTTAATTTATGAAGTATGAGAATTCTGATTATAGAAGACGAAGTGAACGCAGCTGTGGACCTGCAGAATATGATTATGAAACAGGATCCTGCGTTTCAGATCGTTGCCGTTAAAGATAGTATAGACAGTAGTCTGGAGTGGCTGGAACAGCATGATGAGCCTGATCTGATCTTTAGTGACATTCAGCTGGCCGACGGATTAAGCTTTGAAGTTTTTCAGCGACATCCTATTACATGCCCAATTATTTTTACGACGGCATATGACGGGTATGCGATTCAGGCTTTTGAACTGAATGGCATTGCATATTTGCTAAAGCCTACAGATGAGAAAAAGCTTGTCATGAGTTTACAGAAGATAGAAACCTTCCGGACCAACCTGGCGAGAACGAAGACAACATCGTCTGGTGCTGCGCTGAATCTTGACGGATTACTCAAGTCTATTCAGACCAGTTATAAACCCTATCGTACAAGTCTGCTGATCTCTCACAAGACTAAGATCTTTCCCTTGCCTGTCTCTGATGTATCGTGCTTCATTATCAAACACGGAGTGACGTTTGTGTATACATCCGAAGGAAAGAGCTATGTCGTACCACAAACATTGGAAGATCTTGAACAATGTCTTGATCCCGCTGATTTTTACCGTGCCAACAGGCAGTACCTGGTTGCGTTTAGGGCTATAAAAGAAATAGAGCAGTATCTGGGCAGACGTGTATTGATACATATCGACGTTAAGGTAGAAGAAAAGATCATTGTCAGTAAACCCAGAAGTTCGGATTTTCTCTCATGGATGGAAAATCGCTGAGGTAATATTTTGACCCGCTAAGGCGCCAATTCGCCCACATCGGTCAGGTTCTGCTTTTCCCACGGTCATTCATAGGGTATGTTTGTTTTACGAAACACAACAACCTATGATGAACAGGGCGCATTCAGCCGGAATTGTCTTCTTTCTTATCATCACTATCGCTACCGCCCCGGCGGGGGCACAGGGTGTTCTTGATAGCTACTGTGAAACGGGGCTACGGAATAATCTTACGATACACCGGTTAAACAACGACTACCAAAACGCTTTATGGGCTTTCACAGAAAGTAAGCGGACAGCCGGACCTACGGTAGATTTTTCCGCAGGTTATACGAAGAATATCAGGGAGCCTATCGACCTGGCCGGAGGCCATACCGGCGAGATCGCAGAATTTCTCTCTCAACTGCAGACGAGCAGTATTAAGAACGGTAAGTTTTATTTCCCGAATCAGAATCAATATTCATCAGCCATCCAGCTGACACAGAACATTTATAACAGGCAAAATCAGTACAACAGGCAGGTTAAAGAAGAAAATAGTAAGGCTGTTGCCAGTCAGCTGGATGACTTTAAAACAGAACTGGATGCACAGATAAGGGATGCTTACTTTCAATACCTGCAGGCCAACGAGCTGAAACAGGCTATGGCCAGAAGCGTGAAGATTGCGCAGGATAATGTGGAGGGTATTCAGGTGCAGATCGGGCAACAGAAACAGACGAAGGACATCCTATACAGGGCGAAAGCTGATCTGAGTAACAAGGAAGCGCAATACAGGGATTGGGAGAATGCCTGTATGAAGGCGCAGTTTAATTTCAATTTTATACTGAACCGCTCTTTTGATGAGCGTATTCTTATTGATTCTGCTTACCTGTTTCAATCGCAACATACCTATCTTATTAGCAGTGCACGTGATACATCACCTACAGGATATCATGCCAGTTATCTTAAACACAATGCAGACGCTGCCCGTTTACAGGAAAGAGCTATCCGCTCCCAGACAACAATCCCTCTTGTACAGCTGAACGCGACCGGCGGCATCAGCGGGTCCAATATCAACTTTAATAATAAAAGGCTACCATACAGCAATTTTGAGCTCTCCCTGAAGTGGAACCTCTTCAACAATGGTGTAAATAGAAGCAGGGCAAGGCAGGCTTATTTCCAACGGCAAAGTTTGGAGGCGCAATATAATAATAGCCTCATGCAGATTGCGTTGAATGAACGCTCAGCATATAGTGATATTGTTACTCACCTCGCCAATTATCAGTCATCGCTGGCAGCGTATCAGAATGCAGACGTCTATTTCAGTGCCGTCAGGTCAAAGTTCGATCTGCAGATGGCAACTATCCTGGAACTGCTGGATGCTGAAGAACAGCTTCGGCAGGCCGATGCCAACCTGATAAAATGGTATTACAATCTTCAATTCAAACTGGTGGGTTACCAGAAAACCACAGGCAAAAAACTCAAGCTGGAATAATTATGCAGAAACATCACATGACCGGCATGCTTATAGCATTGGCGCTATTTGCATGCCGGCAGAAACCCGGCCAGGGGGTGGAGACACTCATCCCCCATGTCACAGTTGTGCATCCGGAGATCGCGCCTTTAGCAGATACGATCATTGCCACCGGCCTTATTACTACTATTGATCAGTCAGATCTTTCCTTTAAAACCGGGGGCACTGTTGAGCAAGTGTACATAAAAGAAGGCGATTTTGTCAGAAAAGGTCAGCTGCTGGCACGTCTGAACACTGCTGAGTATAAATCGCAGATTGACCAGCTGGATTATAAGATCAGCCAGTATATGCGTGATATTAAACGCCTGCAGGTGCTGGTGAAAGACACCATTGCCACGATGGAGCAGTTGCAGAATACGGAAACCGCATTGGCTGCCAGCAGAGCGCAAAAGGACGCATTGGCATACAATCTTGACCAGACTTCTATTTATGCGCCTGCGGATGGCGTCATCCTGAAAAAACAGATCAATAAAGGTGAATATAAGCCATCCGGAGCACTGGCCTTTACACTGGGGAGTAATGGCAATGACGGTAACAGGCATTGGATGTTTAAGGTCAGTTTAAGCGATAAGGACAGGTTAAGATTAAAGTTGAATGAGCGCACCATCCTCACACTGGATGCATTGCCTGAACATCCCCTGGAAGGTGTGGTGTACAGGATGTCCACCATTCCTGATGCAGTAACGCTTACATACGAGTGCTATATCCGTTTTGAGCCAAAACAGGTGCCGATCGTCTACGGACTTACCGGCAAACTGCTCTTGCCGGCAATGAATGAACAGTCATACACATTACTGCCACTGGAGGCTGTGACACAGGTAAATGAGGGCACAGGCATCATTTATACGGTATCGGCTCAGTCACTTGCCCGGCGGTCCGAAGTGAAACTATTAAGCATAAAGCAGAATAAAGCAGTGCTGTATACAGTGCTCAGTCCGGCGGAACGTGTGATCATTGCAGGTAATGACGGGTTGGAGGACGGGCAGAAGGTTCAAATTGAAAATGCCAGGTAATAATGAATATACCACGATTTTTTATTCGCAATAAACAGTTTTCCATCTGTGTTTTCCTGATGATCGCCTACTGGGGTTATCAGTCATTCCGCAAGATGCCCAAGAGTGAAGACCCGCTATTCCCGCTTCCCCAGTATACCGTGAATATTGTTTATCCGGGTGCTACTCCCACAGATCTTGAGCAGCTGGTGGTGAACCCATTGGAGTTGCAGCTGGGTACACTTGATCTGATAGAATATATGCAGACGAAGATAAGTGACGGTTCTGCAAGTATCAAGATCAAATTTCTTCAGAAGGCGGATGAGGAGAAGAAATTTGATGAGGTGCAGCGGGAGATCAATAAAGTAAAACCAGATCTGCCTGCAGGTGTGAAGAGTATTGATGTAAAACAGTCATCAACCAGTAATGTAAGCATTCTGCAATATGCATTGGTCAGTGAGGATAAACCTTACAGTGAATTACAGCTGATGGCAGAAAATGCACAACGTGCCATTCAGAAGGTGAAGGGGATAGGGGAAGTCCTGTTACATGCTATTCCCGCCCAGCAGATCAATGTTGAGATGGATCTGCCACGGATGGCGGCTAACGGCATTACGCTGACAGATATCAACAATGCTATTAAAAGCGAAGCTGTCAATCTTCCTGCAGGGTACCTTGATGTTTCAGTGAACAGGTATAATATCAAGATAGGAGGGGACTACAGAAGTGAAGATCAGGTCAGGAACACCATCATTAAAACTTCCGGCGATCACATTGTTTACCTGAAAGACGTTGCAGGTGTGACAAGAGGATATGAGCCTGATAACTATTTTGCCAGGTATAATGGCAAGCGTGCTGTATTTATATCAGTTACCCAGCAGGAAGATGCCAATATCTTTGACATTACGGCACAGGTAGAACAGGAGCTGAAGTCTTTCTATCATGCAGGAAATGGTATTAAACTGGAGAAGGTCTTTGATCAAAGCCTTAGCGTGTCTCACCGCCTGAATAATCTCTACCGCGATTTCTGTATCGCTATCGTTCTGGTTCTCTTTACCTTGCTTCCGCTGGGTTTAAGAGCGTCTTATGTTGTCATGTTCAGCATACCGGTATCGATCTTCATAGGCATTGGTCTGTTAGACCTCTCCGGTTATTCGCTGAATCAGTTTTCCATTGTGGGCCTGGTAATCGCGTTGGGTTTGCTGGTGGATGATTCCATTATCGTCGTAGAGAATATTGTTGCAAAACTGCGTAAAGGAGAGGGCAGGGAGGAAG
The DNA here is from genome assembly GCF_021646545.1 of Chitinophaga filiformis. Classification (GTDB taxonomy): domain Bacteria; phylum Bacteroidota; class Bacteroidia; order Chitinophagales; family Chitinophagaceae; genus Chitinophaga; species Chitinophaga filiformis_A. The sequence goes on from NZ_JAKIRP010000002.1 coordinate 838,168, forward strand.
CTGCTATCAATGGTACCAATCAACTGATCAGGGCAATCATTACGGTAACGGTTTGTATCCTGCTGTCTTTTCTGCCACTGGTAACGCTGCAGGGGGCCACCGGCGACTTTATACGCAGTTTACCACTGGCGGTGATCTATACCATGGCGGGTTCGCTGCTGGTATCTGTAACAATGACGCCATTGCTGTCAAAGTTCCTCCTGAAAGACCAGATAGGCGACAACGTTTTCTACAGGGCTATTATGAAGTTCAATGAAGGCCCTTTTATGCGGATGTTGACGTTCTGTATGAAATGGCCGAAGATGACGCTTACTGTGGCATTAGGGCTGGTATTGGCGGGTTTCATGCTGATGAAGGCAATAGGCTTTAGTTTCTTTCCAAGCTCTGAAAAACCGCAGTTCCTCGTTGATGTGACCTTGCCTGCTGCTGCGAATATTGAAGCTGTGGATAAGGTTGTTCATTGGGTAGAGCAGCGTTTACATGAAAAGCCTTATATCCGGGCATATGCCGCTAATATCGGCAAGGGTAATCCGCAGGTATATTATAATGTCGGTCAATCGGGACAAAAGGCCAATACAGCGCAGCTGTTGTGTTTTACTGAACACTATGATAAAGATCATTTCCCTGGCTTTCTGGACAGTCTGCGGAATGAGTTTGCAAAGTATCCCGGGGCTATTATACAGGTGCGTGAGTTCATGCAAGGCCCCCCGGTGGGTACGCCGATAGAGATCCGCATCTTCGGAGACAATCTTCAGACCTTATACACGCTGGCAGGACAGGTGGAAGGGGCGTTGAAGAGCACACCCGGTGCCAGGGATATTGACAACCCGCTGAGACAACAGAAGGTAGAGGTAAAGATCCTGATCAATCATGAGAAGGCATTGTCTCTCGGTGTGTCCATTGCAGAAATTTCGAAATCAGTTCGTACGACTTTCGCAGGGGTATCCGCAACGGAAATTACGGATGATGCCGGTAATAACCTTGATGTAAACCTGACCCTGGATCAGTATGCGAAGGGAAGTTTTGATGTATTCAAGCAGATCTATGTCAGTGCGGCAACGGGTAAGTTAGTGCCATTGTCGCAGGTGGCGGAAATCAAACTGCAAAGTGCTCCTTCTATATTGCAGCACTTTAATAAAAGAAGAAGCATTACGGTGACTGCCTATGTCAAGACTGGTTACCTCACCGGCAAAGTGACGAATGAGGTATTGAGTAAGATCAACAAGATCAGGTTTCCCGAAAACTATTTCTACGAAGCGGGAGGAGAGGCTGAGAAACGTAAAGAGTCTTTCGGCGGACTGTCAACTGCTTTGGCAGTATCCGTATTTGGCATTCTTGCAGTGCTTATTCTGGCTTTCCGTGGATTAAGAGGAACAGTGATCGTAGCCTCCGCCATTCCCCTGGGAATACTTGGCGCTGTAGTGGCCTTGTATGCAGGAGGCTACACCTTTTCCTTCACGGCGTTTGTCGGTATCATTACGCTGATCGGGCTTGAGGTGAAGAATACGATTATCATTGTGGACTTCACGGAGCAGATGCGTGTGGCCGGACACTCAAAGGATGAGGCCATACAGCTGGCGACAGAAGAGCGGTTTACGCCTATCTTCTTAACTACACTCACGGCAGTTTTTGCGCTCATTCCGCTGGTGATCGAAAGGTCCGATTTCTTCTCGCCCCTGGCACTGGTGCTTATCGGAGGGCTGCTCAGCTCCCTGTTATTAACCAGGTTCGTTGCACCAGTGCTTTATAAGATGATCATGAAATAAATAATCCTCAATTTAAACACATCACGAAATGTTAAATCGTCAGCTAATCATTGCAATAATCTGTTTGTCGCCGGTAATTGGTATCGCACAGCAACGCAAAGAACTAGCCCAGATCGGCTACATCTACATACCTGTCAAGTTAGGTGATACTTCTGCCAGCGCCAAAGTGCTGGACATTGAACTTACCATGCCTGTTTTTAGGAAGCCTAAAGAATCGCTTATGTTGAAGATGGAGTTTGGAAAGATGACTTTCCATAATTTCCGGGACGTAGTGGAGGAAACGCTTTACAGTGTCGCTTTACAGGGAGCCTACAGCCGAAAATTCAGTGATACAACGAAAACATTCACACTCCTGGGACAGATCGGGATTTTCTCAGATTGGGAGGATATCACGGGAGAAGACATCCGTGGAACTATTGGTTTCCAATATAAATATGCCCGCTCACCCAGACTGAAATATGGTTTGGGGCTGGCTTATTCCAATCAGTTCTTTGGGCATCAGATCTCGCCTTATGTTACTTTTGATTATCGTCCGAACGCGCGTTGGGATATCTATGGGCAGTTTCCCACTAATGTCCGTGCTGCTTATCTGATCACTGAGCGGGATAATGTGGCATTGGGGATAAGGGGTTTTACACGTAGTTATCGTCTTTCAAATAGACAGAGTTCCAGTCATTATGAGAATAGCGGGTTTATACAGACAACACAGTGGAGTGCGAAACTTTATTATGAACATACCTTTGGCAAGCATCTGACACTGACGGGGAGTGCGGGTTACGCAATCATTAACAAGTTCAGGCAGTTTGATTACATTCCAGGTTCTATGCTGAATTCATGGACGATCATCACTTTCCCCGTCGGGAAGAAAAGGCCGGATCCTAATCAGGAGGTGAGTAAGGCAGGGATGGTGTATCAGTTAAGTTTATCTTACACATTGTAATAGCTTGCGTATTTGATAAGTAATGTCAAGGCCATCGGCGGTTGCTGATGGCCTTGCTGATATCTTGCTCATAGTATACCTGAGATCTCAACTTCCTTTTATTAAAGTCTTTTTGCCCCCGGCGGTATCACACCATTTTTAAAAGCTTTCTGCTGCTCTGTATTACCCAAGTCCATACTAAAGTTCTCCCATTTCCCATCAGCGTTTAACACCGCGCAGTTCCAGTCACCATCTGCGTCATCGGGGAACTGCCACAAAATATGGTAACCCTCTTCATTGGAAAACCCTTCTTCATCAGCTTGTAAAATGCCCTTCACCTTTTCCCATATGAAGGATTGTGTGGTGGTGATAATGGAGTAATTATCCTCTTCCAGTCCGATAGGCAACAGTCTGAAGGCATAAATAACCTGTACACGGTCAAAAAAGTCATTCAACCATTTGGCTGCAGCGGTCGGTTGAAAATCAAGGATGCTTGCCCTGAATTCATCCAGCTCTTCCTTGCCCATTCCTCCGTTTATAACCGCATCTCTCTCGATGACAGCTAATAGTTTGTTATGGTCATTCTTTAATTCAATACGCGTCCATTTTTCGGGTGTCTCATTTTTGAGCGCGCCCAACCTGGCACTGAGGCCTTCATCGTTCAGTGATTCTAAAATTTCATCTAAGTGAATATCCGGATTTTCTGTCCCGAGGACGCGTATGTAATAACTCATGGCGCTAAAGTAGAATGAAAGTTGTTTTCCGCCAAATAATAGTGTGTAGGAGAGGGGAGAGGTTCTATTTTGTAGAAGAAAATGTCGAAGCAAAATTGCTTTTCCTTAAAGCGATAAAATTGGTTAGAAGAATGGCGATGCGTAGACAGTTCCGTGTTATAGAAATAGTAGTTTGAAGCTAGTTTTCGTCGGATTGTTTGAGACAGATCTGCCGGCAGAAGAGTAGGCTGCTGATCCATCAGGTAATAAAAAGGGCTGTATCCCAACTAACGATACAGCCCTTCTGACCTGATATGATTGTTAATGATCTCTGGTCACGTGCTTCACTTTCACAGTCACCTCATAAGTACCTTCCTGGTAAATATTAAACTGGAACCTTGGGTTCGCACTATACACCTGCTTGTTGTCCGGTGCATAACCAGGATCGGCTATCACATACTGACTTGGAATACGGTAGTAGATCAGGTAACCGTAGGTGCTTTGCTTCAAAGGAAACGGAGTTGTTTCGAAATTACAGGTCATCGTAGAGTCTGTGTACACGAGTGGATGGAACTGTGCATAGGTTCCGAAATCACTGCGGTCGCCTCTTCTGATGATCTCTCCTGCTGCAGGATTAAATGCATTGCCATATTGGTCTGTAATCTTCAGGACAATATTAGTTCCTTCATCGGAAGTCTTTACGATTGTTACATCCGGTGCTCCGATGTCATAACTGGTAGTAGTACCATCCAGGAACAGGGCACCTCCACCGGCGCCGATTACATAAGGAGCATCATCTACCAATGTAAAAGAGGCGATGTTTTTGAAAATCTTGGTGCCATTTTCGTTGCTGGCCTGAATATCAAAATCATACTTACCCAAAGGTACTTTGGTAGTAGTATTATAGAAAGTAAACGCACCTGTATGGACATTGAAATCGAAAGGAGGTTTATTCACTAACTGTCTTTTCTTATTCAGCAGTTCTACTGTGGTGTCGGTGTCCGGATTAAACTCACCGATCCATTCATAGCGGCTATAAGAGGCATAGAATGAATCCGCATGATGTCCGGTACTGTCCCTGATATCGAGCAATTTGTAGACAACCGGCGCACTCGAACCATCATTGCTCACTGCAACGGTTTGCTCAATCTGTCCGCGCTTTATCTCCATCGGATTATCGACATACCGTATCTGGTTACTCAGGTAACCATTTTCTACCTTTTTACAGGCAGGCGAAAGCGCAATGGCTGCAAGCAATGTATAGGCGGTAGCTTTGAATATATAAGTCATGATAATAGAAATGAAGTAATAGTTAATTGTTTAAATCGGCGAAGTAGGTGAATGTGTGATTGTTATTCAACACATGCAATACGCCCGTTGTGGTAAGAATGCCTGTCGTCTGACAAAGTGTTTGTAATTCCTGTCCGTCCTTCAGGCCTGGCAGGCCCGTAGAGTCGGTCGGTACAGGATAACCATTTTCAGTGGCGATCAGTTTGGTCAGGTAAATATATTTCGGCTTGGTGGTGAAGACCGTGCCATCTGTATAATCAGTGGTAGGGATCAGTTGCACCAGACGTAGCTCCCCGTCATTTGCTTTGAAGAAGCGGCCGATTTCTGTGGTATTATCTCTTGTGATCCGGTCTTTAAAAAGATATGCTCTCAGGGAATCTTTCATTACCGCATAGTCAATAGAATCGAAGGTGTACTTGAGGTTTTCATCGTTCAGTTTTACCCTCAGGTCTTCCTGTTTTTTTGTTACATAATTATTAATGGAATAATCAGTGATAGCAAAAAATGTTCCTGATGTATTTACCTCCTCTTTCAGCCCCGTTCTGTCAATTAACAGTAATAGTGTATCAAATAAGGGATTTGTTTTTAAATAATCGTAGGTCGTCATATTCACATGCGGATCTGTAATACTCCCACCGATCGTGTAGTCTTTCTTACAGGAGAAGAAAACTATCGTCATTAATATGAGCGTTCCGGAAAATATCTTTTTCATACAGCTGGTTTAAATTGATTAGAGTTTACCCTGCCAGTAAGGCGTCTGAATAAGTGTGTAGTCGTCTTTGAACATCGCCGGGTCGATTGGCCATAACCATCCGCCTTTGTTGTACTGGTCCTGGCTGAATGACTCATTATAAAGCGTCACTTTATTATTTCTCACGAGGTCAAAATAAGAATGTCCTTCAAAGAATAGCTCCCTCAGGCGTTCTTCCAGTATTTCGGTAGCCAGGGCTTCACCAGTGCCATTGAAATCCGGAACGCCGGCTCTGTTCCTTACCTGATTTAATAAGATGACTGCTTCCGGGTCACGGCCTAACTTATTCAGTGCTTCTGCTCTTAGCAGTATGATATCGGCGAGTCGGAAGATATTCAGGTTATTATTTAATCTTGGATCTGCTTTTGTAGAGCCATCTGCATAGCTGATATTGGCATATTTAATGACCTGTCCGTTTGACGACTGCGGCTGGAAGAAAAATTTTCTGTAGCGGATATCTGCAGCACTATCTGTTTTGTAAAGATTGTTGACATAGATGGTGCTTACCGGCCACTCCAGCTTTGATTTGCCATAAATGAAAGGCTGCATCAGTGTAAAAGCAGACCCATCACCGCCGCCATTGATAGCGATGCCTTCGTTCTGTCCGCCGTTGATATTGATCTCGAAGATGCCTTCCGCTGATTTACCGATGAATACGGATTCATAGTTTGCAGAGTCTACCAGCTGGTAGCCACCCTGGGCGATCACTGTATTCGCAGCTGCTTCACAGCCTGCATAATCGCCTTTCCATGCCCTGATATGTGCTTCCAGCGCATAGGCACTTCCCTTATTGGCTCTTACTGCGCGTTGGCCTTCATCAGTATAGCCAAAGTCCATGTTTTTTTCTGCAACACCTACATCGGCCAGGCATTGTGCCAGTACGGAATCAGCACTGCTTCTTGGAATATTTAAAGCGGCATTGGCATCATAGTCGGGTGTAAGTTTCAAAGGCACGCTACCCCATACTCTGCTCATGAAGAAATAGGTAAAGGCACGCAGGAAGTAAGCTTCGCCGATGATGTGGGACTTAGTGGCAGGATCAACAAATTTTGTTGAGTCGATACCCGGCACTTTGGCAATGATCAGGTTTACCTGCTGAAGCAGTCTGTAATACTTCTGCCAGTTCCAGTAGCTGCCACCATTAACGTTCAAACCCGTAAAGAGACCTAATGCAACGTTGCTGTTGCCGGAGTCGTAGTTGCCATTGATCAGAAATTCGCTGGCAGGAACGTCGCCATACACATGCCATGTATTATCTGCGATAAGAATATTCCTCAACAATGCGTAAGCTCCGGCGATGGCAGTATTCGCATCCGATTCATTCGTGAAGTATGCTTCGGTGAAAGTAGAATTATGAGGCTCCAGGTCCAGTATTTTACTGCATGATGATACTATCATGATGGAAGCCAGTAATAAGACAGTATAAGTTTTATATAAGAGTCGTTTGTTCATGATCCTGTGTTTAAAAGATTATAGGCTGACATCCAATCCAAACGTGAATTTCTTAGGAAGCGGATAACCACTGCCACTGTATACACCAAAAGCATCCACTTCTTCTGCATCAGGCACGTTCTTCGATTTCTGGAAGATCTTCAGGTTATCTACGAGACCATAGATGCGCACACGCTTCAGATGAATTCTTTCCAGTAATGCAGGATTTAAACTATAACCCAGCGATATTTTCTTAATACGCAGGTAAGCGCCACTTTCTACCCACTGAGAACTCACCAGTGCATATTTATAACGGGTGCCCGTTACGGAGCTCAAAGACGGGTACTGTGCGTTATCACCCGGATTATACCAGTAATTGATACCACTCAGATCAGGTAGAGAGTGTGTGCTGATAGAGTGCAGGGGATTCGGATCACCATCATCTGTAGGCACCAGCTGAGACAATCTGCCCGCCAGGTAGTCATTGTAGATCTGACGGCCGGCAGTGAATGTACAGAAGATGTCCAGCGTAAATCTTTTATAATTGAATGTGTTACTGAAACCGCCTGTTAGTTTAGGATTCGGATTGCCGGTAGGAACATAGTCGGTCGCATCCAGTACACCATCGCCGTTCGAATCCTGCCAGATCGGGTCACCACCTCTGAAAGGATAACCATAGAAGTTAAGTACGGATCCTGTTACACGATTGACAGGTACATCCGCATCGGTTTTATAGATGCCGGTTGCTTTGAAGGTATTGTACGTGTTAATAGGCTGCCCTTGTCTCAATAAGTATTTATCAAGATAGATGTCACGACCACCATTTGGTAATGATGTAATGATGTTGTCGTTATGCGCAATGTTTAACAGGAACTGCCATTGGAATGGTTTGCTCGGTTTGAAGATGTTGGCAATGAACTGCATTTCCACCCCTGTATTCCTGACACCTATAGCATTGGCCGTGTTCGTGGAATAACCGGTGGTAATAGGAACCGCCAGTGTAAAGATGCCTCCATGTGTGGATTTCACATATGCATCTGCTACCACGCTAAAACGTCCGTTCAATAAAGTGATATCCAGACCCAGGTTGGACTGGCTTGTTTTTTCCCAGCTGAGGTTTGGATTGGAAAGACCTTTATCAAAGTTAAGAGAGATGGCAGGAACTCCGTTATAAGTGAGTGATTGGTTGCTTCCTGTAGAAGGGTTGGTACTACCAGGGAAAGCACCCGCACCAATGTTGTAGGTGTTATATGACAGGTAGTTGTCGCCACCATCCGGCTGACGGCCCGTTTCACCATAACTTGCGCGCAGCTTCAATAATGTAAGCCAGCTGCTTTCGCTTTTCAGCCATGGCTCATCACTGACTACCCAACCTGCAGACACCGATGGGAAATAGCCCCAGCGATTGTTTCTACCAAAACGGGAAGAGGCATCCGCGTTCATTACGGCAGACAATAAATAACGTCCTTTAAAGCCGTAGTTCACACGCACGAAGCCGGTCTGAATACCACTCTGCAGCAGGTCAGTGCTGGTTTCAGCCAGATTCTTGTCCAGTACCGTAACCGTCCGGATCTGGTCATTGGGAATACCCACCGCCTTTGATATCGTAGCCCGGTATTCCATGTATTCAGTGTTCTGACCCAGCAACAGATTCAGGGTATGGTCCTTACCGAATCCGGTCGTGTATTGCAGGGCATTACTCATCAGATAGTTGTTCCTGTTTTCCGCGAAGCTGGATGCGGCTCCTGTTCCATCTCTTCTCACTGCACCCGGGGTGTACGAATCAGAACGTGCCGAATGTGCGGAGTAAGATATTACCGTGTTAAAGCTGAATTTTTTAGAGATCTTCCAGTCAATGACAGGGCTGATCGATAGATTATCATCTGAGTTGCGGTCTGTCTGATTGGTGGTATTACCGAAAATGAAAGCCGCATTTGCCGGTGATAAGTATAACGTTGATGATGGTAATGGACTGGACGCATAATAACCGCCATTGAAAGGACCATAACCGCCTGACAGGTCATTAATTGATCTTGGTCTGTCTGATCTGGAGTAACGGATAATGGTGCTGATATTCAGTTTAGGAGATAAATTCAAGCCTGTAGTGCTGCTGAAGCTATATCTCTTGAAACCGGATTTTTTAATGATACCTTCTTCATCATAGTAGTTAAGGGAATACCTGTAGTTGATCAGGTTAGTTCCCCCGCTTACAGAAAGATCATAGTTACCGATCTGTCCTGTTTGATAGAGCTGACCCTGATAATCATTTGCGTTGTTAAACGCAGGGTTCAGGCTATCGGTGAGGATCTGTGGAATGTTCTGCAGGTTTAAGTATTGTCCGTAATGCTGGATCAGGGACATCTTGCCTCTGCGCTCTTCGGCACCGATCACTACTTTGTCGAGGGTAGGCATATCGGTGATACCATGATAGGTAGAGAAATCAATTCTGGGTTTACCGGTGATACCACGCTTGGTAGTGATGATGATCACACCGCCGGCACCTCTTGATCCATAGATAGCAGCAGCAGAAGCATCTTTCAGGATATCAATACTCTGGATATCATTTACCGCAATACCCGCCAATGCGTCTGTATTTGTACCACTACCATAATTGATAGCAGCGATATCTTCAGTGCTCTGCGGTACACCATCAATTACATACAAGGGACCACTCAGTGCACGGGCGAGGCTTGCTTTACCCTGGGCGGTGGTGAAGTCGCTGTTGATATTTCTGCTCACAGCTGTATTACCACGCATCACTATGTTACTTCTCACGCCGGGTTCACCAGAAAAATTCTGCACATCGAGGCCCGGAGCGCGACCTTGTAAAAGTGCGCCCAGTGAGGGTGTGGGGACATCCAATAAATTTTTTGGATTGACGGAAGTAACAGAAGCTGTTACACTTTTACGGGACGCTTCCTGGTAACCAATGACCACTACATCTTTAAGGTCTGTTTTATCACGCCGCAACACTATAGCCACATTGGTCTCCGGGCCTTTCACTTTATAAGTAAAAGGCAGATACCCTACAATTGAAAAGGTCAACGTACTACCTACGTCGGCTTTGATGGTAAAACCTCCATCTACATTTGAAACCGTACCCGCTTTGGATGTTGAGATACTGATGGATACGCCGGGAATGAATGTGCCGTCTCCTCCATCCTTAATTGCCCCGGAAACAGTGACACGCGCATCTGTCGTGCTTTGCGCGCTGGCAAATATGGACATAAGGATAAAGACGAGCGTTAATGACACGACACTACAGCCATAGCTGTATTTTGTAAAATTAACAGTCATGAAGTAAATTTTAGTGCTTATGGATTATTACGAAGTTGGTTGGGTTTGCCCTGCTGGCATTGGTTTAATACGGGGCTTGATTCATACTTTTCCCTGTATTGTGTTGTTACAAATTTTTAATTGATTTTAATAATAATTGGCATTAACGATTGTTCAAAGATGTACATAGAGATACATAACTGTAAGATGTGCTCTTCAGTTTAAAATTGATTTTTCATTTTCCTGTTTACGTGACGATCTGTTTTTAGCAGATTTCCTTTTGGCTGATTATACTATTAAATTGATAACAAGATAATGCGTAATGAGATAACAAGTAGCTAGTAAATATTAAATGGATTGTAAACAATTTTAAATGGAAATTAAATGGTTGTTATTATTACCAGGGCATTCATTTGCCACCTAAAACTGCTTTAAGCATCTCGTGAACGTTACCGGAGATCCATGCTGCTAATCCTGTAGTTATTGCGGCAAAGAGAAAACTACCCAGGGCGAAAGTGCTTTTCCATCCCATTACTTCCACCACCTGTTTCCAGATATTGGTCCTCCCATAGATTTTACGAATTGTCGTTACGTCAAAGGCCAGAAAACCGGTTAAGAGAAGAAGTATAATATGTTTAAAGAAAATGCTTGTTAACGGCGTCCATCCGGGAGACTCATTTGAGAAATAAATATATGGCAGAAATGCCGAGCCTATAGCAGCTCCCAGCCGGGCCCCTTTTTCCCACCCAGTACATCCTTTTATGAAAGGGAAGAAGTATCCAAGAATGAAGCCAGCGATGCTGTTTTTCATCACTGGGGATAGATGGTATAGCATCAGTGAGGTAATCTCACTTTTCAGCAAATTCGGTAAGATCTGTATTTCATGATAGTCTTCAAAAAGGTACAATTTGAAGTAAACAAAGTAAGCCAGTGCGGTTACTATCGCACCATATTTCATGCCGTGCCAGCCATTGAGTAAGGATTGTTGAAAGGGACCGAATTCCATTCGCCTTTGAATGGTTTCGCCATGGCGGCTGCCTGCCATTTCGTCGAGATCCGCAATAGCATGCTTATAATCTGCCGGCAATAGCTCGCCGCTTAGTAATTTATTCCGATATTTATTCTTTAACGTTGCTAATTGCCTCAGCTCAGGAATACGCTTGAAGGAAAGTTTGCTGGTCGCTTCCAGTGAATAGAGATTTTTAGCGGTTTGAACTAATGCGAGTTTATCCCGTTTGTCAAAAACAAATATCCATCGGCTTAGCCAGAGAGAGAATAATAATGTTACCGGTAAAAGAAAATATGTGTCTGTTAGGCCCACCATGTAGCCACAATAAAAAAGGGTTGAAAGTGATGTAATTGCAACTGTCCTCTTATACTCATCAGCACTGTAACTGCTTATTACAATGAGGTATGCTGCGAAGAGGAACGGTATGCAAGCAAATTGGTCTGCCAGGGGCTCAAAGCACGTAGTTAGATGCAGTGCTCCATTGTTTGCCTCACCTATATCTTTGGTGGTGAAAGTAAAAGTAATTCCCGATTTGTTATCTTGTCTTTCCCCTTCTCCATGAATATAATAATGCTCAAATGGAGCAAATAATATTATGAGAGAAATAACCAGCACCTGGAGCTTGCGATTAAATGCAAATAGCCTGAAGAAGACAAATATTATAAAAAGATAAACCATGCAAACAGTCCAGACCGCGTAATGGGCGTGCACTTCTAATATGTGATAGCCTAGGGAATTACTAATTAAGCTTGTTTTGCCTCCTAACCAGTTTGCAAATTGATTCACTACTCCCAATACTACGAATGCAAGCGTGCTCGTAGCCAGTGTTTTGCAGACAGTCTTGAGAAGTTGTATACCGGCAGTGGGAGAGTCCCTTTTCAATAAACGCTGGAATATAAGGAGCAATATGGCAATTAATATAAGAATAACCCGCCATAAGGTGGTCGCGTCCGGCATGTCTTGCAGGTCTTTCATGTTATCTATAGCAATGGACCTTCGCAACACCCATATTAAAGCTGTTTCGTCTAAAATGATTACAAGATAAATGCCGACCAGCCATGGAAGCCATTTGATAACGTTACCGATCATTTTCTGATCTTCTTTGCTGAAATAAACTTTATTTCTAAAGAATATATACCATAAGAACCAAAAAGGAACGGTAATGAGAATATAACGGAGTGTCTTTTCCCAGAAAAACGTCAATTTCTGATTCTCTCGGATCAGTAAAAGCCGGGAAAAGCCGAAAGCTCCTTTGGCACTACTTTCTAAAACTACCTGATATTCCGAATGCCGCGCAAGAAAGTTGGTATCAGTCGCCGTCCAGTTAGCCATCTGGCGTGTGAACGATACAGGTGATGGGCAAACTTCTGTAATCGACTCGCTGCCCGTACAGGTGAATGTTGCGGAATCGGGGGAAAAATTGATGATTAGGATATTGATGTGTTGCGTTTCATTGATAACGCAATAGACATCTTCTAAAGCAATTTGGACTTTTACCTGATGATTATGTATCTCATACAAGATATCCGTTGAACCCAGGCTAAGCGTAATTTCATCCTCACCGACCTTCACCTTTCCAACCATGTTTTGAAACCATAGGCAATGTTCTTTTAATTGGATCAACTTTTTTACTACCGTGCTTGTGTCCGGAAAGTAAGTGACAATTTGCATGCTCAGACGTTCTCCATTATAGCTCATATTCATGTGCCCTCGTAGATTTCGGAAATCGTTTTCATCGATAGCGATTGATGAATCGTCATTTTTTTGTTGCGCTGGAGAAAGTAATGGACAGAGTAAAAGTGTGTAAAGGATAAGGCAAATTATTTTCATGGCAATGTTCATGTATTCTATCTTTTGGGGTCTTAACTATTATTGGTTGCTAATTAAATTATATAATGACTGACTGATATAAAAATGGCGTAAATACTGGGATAATACGTGGCATAAATCCACACAAGTATTTAATGACAGTCATATATTTTTTCTGTGGATATTCTTATCATGGCCCGCTGTTGTTGGTCAGGAGTACGGCAACGGCATTTGAACACCAGCATTGGGAGAATGGTCCGATCATGCTCCTTCCCAGATTATGGCAGCAGCCCGCTTGGCATTGAGACAGTGCCTTCATCACGTATTTATGGAATTTTATACAATTTGCGTCTTTTATAAAAAACTATGAAGACTGCTTACTTCCTGGCATTGATTTTACTATTGACAAATTGTGCGGAAAAAAAAACAGTTATCTCAAGAATAGACTTTGAGGCTGATGGCTGTTTTGGAACTTGTCCGGTTTTTACTATGTCGATTTTAGAAGATGGAACGGCTTATTATGATGCGCAAATGTACAATGATCAAGAGGGAAAGTTTAAAACAATATTAGAAAAGGCCCAGTTGGACAGCTTGAAACAACTCATTGAGCTGGGCAATATTCCAGCACTAAGAGACAATTACTCAATACCTGTTACAGATCATCCGACCTACACGCTAAGAGTGCAATATAACAATGGCCTGCAGAAAGAAATTAGAGATTATGGGCCTGGTGGACCGGACAAACTTATAGAAATATATCACTTAATCTTCTCATTGAGAAAAACGCAGAACTGGAAATGATCCTCCATAGTATCCCACCAGGCAGGTGCATGTTGTTGACAGTCAGTGGAATATAATTTGCAGCAATATACAGTTATGAGGCAGTAATTGGGGAAGGTCTTTTTAGGATGCGAAGGTATGCGGAATAATATGTCCTTGAGCCATAATCCCTATATCTAGCTGTGATCTCATACTGCGGTATTTGCAGGCGCCTTACTTACTGATCATTCACCAACACCAAGCGAATCTTTATAGAATTCTCCGTTAAAGTTCGTTTGAGGTTTTCCGTCCAACTCAAAATAAATCCGAAGTTCATCATCGACATATTCGCTCGATACTTTAGTAGCAAAGTAAATGAACTGGTTTTTCTCTTTATTCAAATAGAACAGCGGAGTTAACTTTAACAATGATTCAAATTCTTTTCCAATTTTATCTACATTATCTTCACTAAAATTCTTGCTTGTAATTATAATACAAGCTTGGTATGGTAATTTAAGAAATCGCTTATACGCATGCTTCGCAGCCAAATGTAACTTTGAACTATCTATAGTATTAAAAATGGTATAACTGAGGTTTAGGGCGGCATTCTTTTTATAATCCGGGCTACAGGTGAAATTCACACCGACCGCAGGCGTTGACGAAAATGGATTGTTAAGGTAGTTAAATCTTTTTACATATAGGCAGGAATCTGGAGACTTACTTTTGTCATATGCCAGTTCAATTGGGCCTTCCAATGTGTTAATATATACTATTATTTTCCAGTTTTTGCCTCTTGAATATAGAGGATAGAAAATATTTTGCTTTATATCATCCGGGTCGTTTTCCTCATCTGATGATAAGAGGTATGAGACTTCCTGTAACTCAAATGCATCAATTTCATTTAAAATCTCTGAATTCTCATTGCTCTCCAGCAACGAAGTTCTTGTCAAATGTTGCTCAATACTTGCTAATTTAAGAATATTTACCATGACCCTATTTAGACTATCTATCTCCGCCGTTTTCTTCTTTGATTTTGCCTGGTCCTCTTCTGCCTTCTTGAAACTTGCATATCCGAGAAAAATCTGAACACCTATTGTTACAATTGCGGTGATCAATATAAGGCTATATGACCTGCTCTTGTATGTAAGTATGCTGAGTACGATACCTAGTATGCCGATGGCGGTGGTAGAGGTCCATAGGAGCCTATTGGAGAGAATCAGATCATGGTAAGTATATAGCAAGGGGGGCATCGAGCCCAGATACAGGAATTGGAGCGTCATGGATGGTGGTGTTTAGTGAGGGGAAACGTGATTGCGGTTAAAAGTATGATATAATTTCGGGAAAAGAGTTAATAGGGAGTTAATGAGAGGGAATGGCGTGAGGTACCGCTATGGTTAGGCCGTTGCTGTCTATTGGCAGTATGCCCATAGAAATCCAATAAAAAATTGAATTAGTTTAATCATTTTTTTTGATTTTAATAAACAGAAAAATAACAAGATTTGCGTTAGGTAGTATTTGTAGGGTATCCTCTGAATGAGTTAAATTCTCTGGTCATAATACTTTAGTATAAACCTCTCTCCATTTTGGTAAAACAGTTTATTCATTAATATTTCTGGTTTATCTTCGTATTCAAGTAGTAGATGATTTTTATTAATGCATTTTGCATATGCCGGCAAATATCTACAGAGATGACTGTATAAGTGAGGAATATCTTTGGCAGTAGTGCAAACATCAATTGGGTCTACAATTCCGTCAAAGTCTGAGCCCAGAGCAATATGGTCCCAGCTTTTCGTAGTGCCCTGGAAGCGTTTTCCGGAGTGTTCCACGATATATAGAATGTTTCTCATGAGCGGTTCCAGTTTGTCAATTATTTTAAAATCAGACCTATCAAACCCCATTTTTTTTAATGAGTCATGAAGCTGTGTGTAATGCTTTGGCGAATAGTTTAATGCTTTGGCGCCTAGTACCCTTTCTTCCAAGGTGATGCCAATGATACCGTCGGACTCATATACGGCTTGTATTTCTTCGTCATAAAGGTTGATGCCCCATGGAAAGAACCAACGAGTTTTATCTGAGCACGGAATATCACCCCCTAGACATTCCCTGTATGTTGCGTAATATTTATCAGGCTTTGTCATTTCCCGGTAGTGGTCTGCAATAGGGCATGAGCTCAATACCAGCGATTGGTGCATGTTTTTGCCGCTCGCGGCTGCATGGCTAATAATTAACGGGATGTTTCTCCCTTGCTTTTTGAGGTCATTGACAATGGATATATATTCTAAACGCGCCTGCGTATCCATATGCCGCATGTCCACGAGCAGTGGTTTTTGATTGTTGCTAGTGTCTAGAAGCGCGTTCACTATTTTGTACCCTAGTTGAATGTTCCCCAGATTAGGAGTGGCTTTACAGCCGCAGCTAGAAGTGTCACGATGATATATGTATGTTTTGTCGATTAGACCACTACCATGTTTGTTGAATACCACTTCCCTAAATTTTTCTTTGTTAGCGAAGATTGCGAGTAGTCCACGAAATTTCGAATTGTCAAGTCCTTTCGCCTGCCCAGAAATACGGTTCCATGCGAGATGGCTGAGTGTAATAAAAAATGGACGATGCTCCTGTGATTTGATGGTGTTGATATTCGCTAGTAGTTCGTTGTAACATGCTTCATTTTCGCATTGGCAGTCTGGGCCTAAGTAATACTTTGAGTTTTTAGGTCCGAACAAAATATGTCCACCTTCCAAGGTCAATACTAGCGCGATTTTGTCTGCCTTCCTGGCTGCCAGTAGCTCATCTCTGTTCCGCACCAGGATAACAGATTGATCATTAATGGTCGTTTTCTCTTTCTGAAGACGTAGGAAATTATACTCACCCATATATTCTTGGAAGCCGGAGGTTGTATAAATTTCATGTTGTCGACGTTTATTGAGCCTGGTCACCAGCATCCTATTTATCTTACGCATGCTAATACGAAAAATGCCGAGAAATTTAATTTTTTCTTTAGGTGAGACCGTTAGCTTCTCCAGCGGAGTGATAGAGGTACATAGTATACTCGCCTTCGAGCCCTGTAAATAATCGTAACTCGCCTGAGGATAGCTTTTTCTTCCATAAAATCCGCTAAATGATGTCGTATTCTTATACGCTCCCGATCGGTGATCGCCGTTCCAGTTTAACATATCAACACCCGTCTGTCGTATGAAAGCGGTATCGTCCATAAGCGACGCTTTTTTAATTTTCCGGTAATAATTCTTCATGGTAGTGTGGATGTGAAAATCTACATACCGGAGGGAGTCTAATGCACTTTGTGCAACGCAGTTGGTCTGAATCAATAAGAATGCAATGCAGAATGCTACTGGATGTTTCATCAGTTGGGAAATTTTAAGGAGAAATTGGGACCTGTCTAATTCCCACCATGATAAAGTTGCCATTCTATATTCATAGTAGAATAAACTTTATTCCCCAATGACCCACTCTTGAGCTAAGTACAAGCCTGAAATGTGGTTCTTTTCGTTCTTTTTCAACAATAGCCTTTGTAGAGATCTGAAATAGAAAGTTGTTATTACTATTTGTTGATACAGCCTGATGATCTCCTAGCGCCAGGGGACGGCATGCTAGTAGCATGACAGTAAGAATATTGTACATAGCGGTTGCTTTAATTGTCAGTCTATAACGGCAGGCTGATATGACAACAGTTCTACATTATACTTTCAGGATTGTCAATTGCCTTTAAACGAAGGTGCTTAAATTATTATTATTAAAAAATACCAACTAGTTTGTATTTGAGTGAACAAATAGTAAAGAAATGTCTTGATTCCCATTAGTGCGAAGGAAATCGATGCCGCCGAGCAGTGATTTATAAACTATTTAAACACCTTTTCCCTTGTGTCGGCTATGTATTTTTGAGTTGAGTGCCAATTGAGGCGTGTTGGAAACAATTTAATTAATATGTTATACTGTATACACTCCTTTGAAGCT
Source organism: Chitinophaga filiformis (assembly GCF_021646545.1). Lineage (GTDB taxonomy): Bacteria > Bacteroidota > Bacteroidia > Chitinophagales > Chitinophagaceae > Chitinophaga > Chitinophaga filiformis_A. Next base: position 855,863 of record NZ_JAKIRP010000002.1, read on the forward strand.
TCGGGGCAAGAGGTTCCAAAAAAAGCTTGCAGATAATAGCTGTGATGGCATTCTAGCGTTCTTATTTGTGGGGTGATCGCAAGCCACCAATTTTAGTACGTCCGGGCTGGTTTTTCATTCCGGTAGATATTCGACGACTCCTCCACCGTCGTCATGTCTACTGAACGATAATAGCTCGTGAGGAAGGCCTTAGTATTAATCACTATAGATTGCCAAAAGTCTACTTCCGTTAAGTTCAATCTATAACGTCTGCATTCTGAAAGATTTACTTTACATCGATAAATCTATTCGCACATGTACCGATAAAAAATACAAACTAGTTGGTATTTCTTGTGAATTAGATTTTTGTCAACTTTATAATAAATAAAACTAATTGGCACTTGTCCTTGCGTTCCAACGTTATCTTATAGGCTTACCAAGAACAAGTAGTGCTACCGCATATACTAATATGAGAGTTAGGCATTTGTTTCTTTTAATCGGCTGTTATAGATAGATAGTACCTTTTTATGTAAACTAGAATACTCTATAAGAACACTGGATTTGTTTACACCAATTGTTCAATATAATATAATATAATATAATAATGTGGGCTTAACGAATCGATAGAGTTTACGAACAGGACACGCAAGAGACCAGGATTTTGTCTGTGCTTTCCTGTAATCTCGCCAAGTGAAAAATGAAATTGTTTTATCTAATACTTGCCTGTATAATACAAACTAAAATACCCCATAAACCACCGCTATGAAACTACATCACACCAAGCTTTGCTTTTTCCTCTTCGTTTCTTTTTTGACATGCATTCCAAGGCTCGGCAGCGCTCAGAATATAGCTCTTGTACCTGGTATTAGTACGACCAAATTTCCTGTATCCAGAGCTGGAGGGCCTACTGATACCATCCAGTGTATAGTGGTAAAGGTAGAGTATTGGCTTTCATCCCCCGCTGCTGGTGGTCCCGTAAATATCGCTTTTCAGATTGTAAATCTAAGTCCAGGTGCAGGCGCTATTAGTCCGACTATTTCAATGGTGGCAGGATTAAATATTCCTGGTTTTAACTTTAGGGATAAGCACGATACAATGGAAATTCGAGTGCCTATACGGATGCAGAGTACTACTATTGTTAATAATATAGAATACTTCAGTATACAGTTGAATGGCAGCTCAGCAGGAGACCCGTCACATATTGTTTTAATGCAGGCGAACTTACCGATTACAAGTAGCCAGGGCAAGGATACTAGTATGAAAAAGGAATATATGTTCCTGAATGCGGCAAACTTTGATTTTGATGCGTCTAATAGCATAAGTTATTTGGGGCATATTAGTGCATTTGTTCCAGATCTTTACGGGAGGCTCGGTTTAAACGCTGGAATTATGAAGATAAATTTTTCTAATGATTCCATACAAACAACTGGTAGACAAATGTCTAATGTTCTTATAAAGCCTCTTGATCCAATAGCTGAGGGTACAAAGTATTTGCGTCAGTTTAATGAATCTGATTATGTCACTAAATATGTTATGTGGAGTTTTTATTTTCAGCCATTTTTAAAATTTAAATTAAGTGATAAATTGGAAATGCTACCACATCTTCATTATGAATTGCAATTGAACAAGTGGACAACTGACGTGACAAGAAGAAACATACAGACCGATACAATGGCAATGAGTGCTGAAGATGTAAACCAAGCTTATTCAGTTATCAATGATTTCGGTAGCGCTACATCTGTGAAATTTAGGAGCAACTATAGTTGGGTGAGCCATAATTTTGGAGTTGGTTCTATATTTCTTGTTAAACCATGGAGTGGTTCAAAGATTTTTGTGCAGTTTGTGGGCGGTATTTCTCTTCATGAAAAGAAGGTTCAATCGGGCAAAATACTTCCAGGTTCTTTTTTCCGAAATGCTGATAAACTTGATCTGTTTTACTTAACAAGGATCTATCTTCAGCAGGAATTGGTTGGTAACCTCGATGCAGTTTTAGGATTAAACGTGCAGCGATTTAGAACCGATGTGGTGGCTAATTATGCACCTTATCTTGGGATAAACATTGGTCTGGATGGGCTAAAAAAGTTAGTTAAATAGCGTCGTTCGATGGTCTCCTGTTATGTTTTGGAGAAAGCAAGTGTATCTATTTTTCCTACAGTAAGCTCTTGTTTGTGATATTGGATTTTGACAACAATGCTGTGACTTCAAAATTGAGTTGGCGCTTATTGGGGATTTTGATGTTGATAACCTTAGTATAGAAGTTCGATAATGTTTTTCACAGTTCTGGCTTTCAGTGGATATTTGCGATCATGTGATAACTGGTCAAAATTTTATACCAGTTTAAGAGGCGATAGAAATAACTGGTAAACTCTCATTAAATAGGTAAAGAAGAATTATGTTTAACTTTCAGTTGCTGAATGTGACGTTTCGATTTGCTGCAATTTTTTGTAAATGACCATTAGTTGATTGTCGATTAAATGATCATTTAGATACAATGTTATGTGATAGTTCATATTAGGTATGTTTTATTTGATTTTTAGTATTGATCCGTTCAAGGGAAAGAAGAAATAATTTAGAATAATGTGTATGTGAATGATAAGAAGATTAGCTTTTGCTGATTTGCCTCAATATGATTAAGTGTACAGCATCTCCGGCTGGATACATAAGCTGAAATGATTAAGCAATTCGCATCGGACAGTTTTGATACAAAATAGCTTATGTCTATCACCTATTGGTCGCTCCATTAATCGAATAAATTGATTTATTACTGCTTATATTTCAGATGCGTCTTGTTGAACGGCGAATGATGAATCGCAGGAACTGATTGATTAGTCAATGGCTTTCGACTCAAGGTGATATTTTTGAACGTAGTTTAAAGATATGAATCCGAGTAAATGTGATAGCTGAGGTTGATGATTTGGATAATAAATAAATTCCTAGGCTGTTGATGCTTAGGAGTAGTCAATTACGCTACATTTCAATTTTACACCCTAACCGCGCTCTCAATGTGTCTGATTCCATATGATTATGTTTTGTTAAAGTAAATAAAATAACGATGATAAATAATATTCATGGCGCTCGCTGGTGGAAATTTGATTTTCATAATCACACACCTGCTTCAGATGATTTTGGTAAAGGAGATGAACAACATAAAGGGATTACACCCGAGAATTGGTTGTTGATGTATATGCGAGCTGGCATTGACTGTATTGCTATTACTGATCACAATTCGGGTGAGTGGATTGACAAATTGAAGGTGGCGCTTCAGGTACTAGATCAAGCGAAGCCTGCCGGTTACCGAAAGATATTCTTGTTTCCAGGTGTTGAAATAACGGCATCTAATAACATACATGTTCTTGCTTTGTTTGATCTATCGGCTGAAACGAAGGAGATCCATGCTTTATTAGGAGCAATCAATTTCCCGAGCCAGAAATTTGGTACTTCGGAAGCGACAAGCTCAAAGAGTGTGGAAGAAGTAATTGATGAAATTCATAAAAAGGGCGGAATCGCGATTCCTGCGCATGTGGATAAGGCCTGCGGACTTTTCGGACTTACGGGCCATACATTGTTACAAGCCCTGAAAGCCGAAGAACTACTTGCCATCGAGGTTGTCAATAGTGCAGTAGAGAAACCTGAACTGTATAAACAATCGAAGTTATCATTGGCGGAGGTACTTGGCTCGGATAGCCATATTGCAGCGCAGGTTGGGAGTAATTTTACATGGGTGAAAATGGGACAGCCGTCTTTAGATGCCCTAAGATTAGCTTTGCATGACTGCGAAGATGCAATAGTTCGCAAGGATGACTGTATTTCTGACCCGAACCTTATCAATAATAGATACTTTATAAAGTCGATTTCAGTTTCAAATGGCTTTAAAGCTGGGAATGGTAGACCCTTAGATGCAAAGTTAAGCCCCTGGCTTTCTTCTATTATCGGTGGTCGGGGATCCGGAAAATCAACTATATTGAATTACCTCCGAATTGCACTCAACAGAATTGTTGACATGCCTAAGGATATACAATCTGAGTTTGATAAGTTTAATCAGATTGGCAAGAAGGATTTAACGGGGATGTTGAGAGATGCGACAGTTATTAAAGTTGAGATATTTAAGGACGGTAAGTTACATTTGATTACATGGAATCAAAAAGGTCATTCGCTACAAACATGGAATGAAGATTCCAAAAATTGGAGTAGTGCAACTCTTATTTCTAATATTAATGAATTATTCCCAATTCAGATATTTAGCCAAAAGGAGCTGTATGCACTAACTGGAGATCCCTCTAAACTGATAGAGCTTATCGATTCCCAATTCGATAAACAGAAATGGCTCGAGGAGAGAGAGCGTTTAAACGGCAAATGGCTTGCAGGAAGAGCACAAGAGAGGCAGTTGCGGATCGCTATTTCGGATAAACAAAATTTAGAAACGCAGCTTGAATTGACCAATAATAAAATAAATATCTATGAAAGTTCTGAATATAAGGAGACTTTAGGTACTTTTAATAAGTTATTAGCGACTAACGGGTTTTTCGAAACAACCGCTGTACATATTAGCCAATTTATTCTGGAATTGGACAGTTTAAGTGCTAAGGTGCCAAATATTCAGATGCCGGATAGTTTGTCGGAGACACTCGCGGTTGAATCAACTCAAATCATTCAGCATCTACAATCTGCGTTGTCTGGAGCAAGTCAAAAAATTTCTGAAGCTAAAGTGCTATTAGAACCATATAAATCGGATTTACAAAATCAGTTTAGTGCATTACCATGGTTTAAAGAGTTTGTAATAGCGAAAAGCGCCTACGAGGCAATTTTGGATAAAATTCAGGAACTTGGAAATGAATCTTATGAAGCCTTGATTCAGAGGAGAAATTCTTTGATAAACAAACTTGCCATGTTGGACACACAGAAGCAGCAGCTTGAGACATTGAAATCTGAAGTGCGGAGTCTTTATATCTCAATAATTGATAAGGAAAGGGAATTGAGACTAAACCGGAAAGCAATAATTGATAGATGGAAGGAATATGACAACGCAGAAAATCCTTTTCTTATAATTGAATTGAAGCCGATGTGTGACGGGGGGAACGCGAATATCACATTCCGTAAATTACTGAGGAAGGAGGGCTCTGAGTTTGCTACATACATTTACTCATACAATGAAGAGACGGGTGCTGCATCTGGATTAATTGGAACAATACTTAATGAAGCAGAGGATACGCGTTGGGATAAAAGGGTTGAAGTAATTGAGAATTTTGTATCAGCTAACGAAAGCGATGCTAAAGGGCTTGACGTAAGATTGGCGAGGCACATTTCATGGCTTAATCAAAATACTCCCGAGGACATTGATCGTCTACTAGTATGGGTTCCTGAAGATAAACTTGTGTTGAAATTTAAGAAGCAGGGACGAGAGGAGGATATTCAAACAGGATCAGCGGGAGAGAGAACTGCCGGAATGTTGGGATTACTTTTAGCGCTCAACAATATTCCTCTAATTATTGATCAACCGGAGGATGATTTAGATACACGACTTATTTCTTCTTTTGTTGTGCCAGGATTCAAAGCATTGAAACAAAAGAGGCAACTATTGCTTGTAACGCACAATCCGAATATTGCGGTAAATGCAAACTCAGATAGCATTCTTCATATGAATTTCAACTCCGGCCAAATAGTCGTTGACGGAAATGATGCTTTACAGAATAGAGATATAAGACTGGCTGTATGCAATGTGATGGAGGGAGGAAAAGACGCGTTATATAGGCGATATTACAGAATTTCTAAAGCGTTGAAATGATAAAGCGAGAAATATGTGAACGTTGGGATTGAGAATCAAATGACCAATAAAATCCCAACTATAACTCTTCCGTGTAGTTCTTTTCTCCTTTTATCAATTCAATAGAATGCTCAACAAAGTCTAAAGAACTGTCTGGCCCTTTGTCTGTGGCCGTTATTTCCAAAAGTATCCGACGCTCTTCCAATAACGCCAAAGCGTTTTCTCTAATTTCCGATGAAATTGCAGGTGCAAGTTTCCGGAGTATTTCGTATGCCTGATATCTTGGCTCATACTCCATTTCGCAAACCATCTTTACAAATTCAATGAAATAGTTCTTTACCTCCAGGTTCTCCAAAGCGTATACCAAAGACCCGTTGTCATGGGACAAATTTTGGTCATTGATTTTTTTAATTATAAAGGGGATTGCCTTATTATATTTAATGTCGGAGAAAATGAGGGGTATTTGATTTCTGATTACATGGTTTTTCGTAACCATAAAGAACCTTAGTAATTCTTCTTTATCCTCGTCAGTAAGACTTTCAGCATTCATCCCTTTTAGTGCCCGATATAATTCTGTCATAGCTTCGACTCTATAAAATTAAATTGTTTTAGCCTCTTTTAATGTCCCGTAGGTTGGCATTTTTTCGTTATTAGCAGCTTCTGAAAGCTGCCTTGGGCAAATTAAAGGTAACAATTTTGTCGTCCTTCAAACAGTCTTAATTTTTGGACTTGCTACAGGGTCGGATGTTGTGGGGCCGGAGATAATATGTAATATCTCCGGCCGGCCTTCACATTTTTTGTGCCTGTAGTGATAGATTCCCGAACAGGAACCGTTTAGGTATTTAGTTAACTACCGGGAAATTTCCTCCATCGATAACAAGATTTGCGCCGGTGATATAGGAGGCGGCAGGTGAAACAAGGAAGTAAACCAGTTCAGCCGTTTCTTCCGGATTGGCCATTCTTCCCAGCGGTACACTGCCAACTCTTTCGAAAAGCTTTTGAGTCATTTCCTCTACGGTGATGTTTGCCTGTTTTGCATAACCCCCCAAAAAGGCAACCATAGCCTCCGTTTTAGTTAAACCGGGAGATACGGTTACTACTCTTATGCCTTTACTGGCTACCTCTGTAGCCAATGCCTTACTGTAGGTGTTCAATGCTGATTTTGCAGTACTATAAGCCATGGTGGACTCCCAGATGGGGAATTGGCTACTGGTAGTGGATATATGAATGATCACACCACTTTTTTGCTCCAGCATATTGGGTAGTATATCTGGCGCCAGAATCAGATGTCACAGCGTCTAACATTAGAAGTTAGCCACTATTGCGCCTGCTGTCAGGGACTGCGAAGCCACTAATAACAGGATAGCCGGTCTGTTGGGGCTGCCATCGCCTGAAATACATCACGTCTTAGGTTTATTATGTTGTCATCTGGCCACACAAACTATTTTTTGAAAAAGGGAAACAAACAATGGCGGATGTCATCGCCACAGGTGTCTAATAAAGTGGAGAGCGCCTATACACTTGTTATCAACCTCATACTTAACCTTTAAAATCCACTTTATGAAAAAGAGTCCAGCATTGCTGGTAATGAGTCTGCTGACATTCATGGCCTGCAAACAAAGTTTGCTGACGCCTGCCGAAAAACCAAAGAACGCTGATAATACAGTAGGTCTAAGTCAGGCTATTACGGCTGATTACATCACTGTCAGCATCAAAAATGTCAAGAGCAGCAAATTCCTTGAAGTAGCAGGAAATCCTGTGCAAAACGCGAAATTCAAAGACAACGCATTGCTGCAGCAATGGGAGACTTCCCTTTCTGGTACAGAGACAAACAGGTGGCAGAAATGGCACCTGATTTATCAGACAACAGTTAATGGTACGAGATATTATCACATCCGTAACCTACACAGTGGTAAACTGGTGGATGTTCCTGCTGGTACCGGCACGTCTGGTACGGTCTTGCAGCAATATGCTGCATTTCCCCTGGCGGCTGATCAGCAATTATGGAACCTTACAGATGTTGGCAGCGGACAATACCGCATTGTCAATAAAGGTAATGGCTTGTCATTGTCTGTAGCTGGTGGGTCTACCAGTAATGGTGCACAGGTCATACAGGAGACTACTGCGAGTGATAACAGACAGTACTGGACAATTACGGAGATTGCGCCAGATACCTATCGCGACGACCAGGTGGTGCGCTTCTTTAACCGTAACAGCGCCAGTCTGGGATCCGCAGCCTTTGATCAGGGCAATACGATTCCGCTGACATGGGGTGCTAACAACGGAAAAGTGCTCTGGGTAACACAGGATGCCTGGGATGGATCGCAGGTACAGTCAAATGGTATGTTCAACTGTGGTAATTTCTTCAGTTATAATAACTCCATATTTATACAGCCGTCGAAAACAGACTGGAACCCGAACAACGCACCTAATATGACTATTCCCAACAGCACTTCCGGTAAACCCAAACAGATCTGTAATATACAGCCGGGTACTAACTGGAGCTGGCCTGGTCCGGGTGTAGAGATTGGTGACAAAGTCTATATGCAATGCGGTGAAGGGAATGGTCTGAATGCGACCAATCAATCCCTGTACCGCCTGACGCAGAGTGCTACTACGCAGTGGACTGCCGAACGTCTGATGCCGAATGGATTTAGCAATTATACCGCTATCAATTATTCTACCGGCCTGGTAAAACCAGGGGATGGCTATGTATATGCTTTCGGTAGCGAGGCAACGAGTTTCGGTTATGCCAGTTATATACATGTCGCCAGGTTCCCTGAAAGTAATCCGCTGCAATGGCAATATTGGAGTGGATCAGCATGGACTTCCAGTCCCGCAGCAGGCGCCGCTTCCAAGATTGCCGACGCCAGAGGTAGTAACAGTGTGGCCTATCTGAATGGTAAGTATATCCTCATGACAATGGATCAGGGATTCAATTGCGATCCTGACAGAAGCGTGTATATTGCTACGTCTACTTCTCCTACAGGACCATTTACCGCACAGATTAAGGTATATACCATACTGGAGTATTTTAAGGAACAATACACCCGTTACTATACGCCTGTCATCCATCCGGAGTTTAGCAACGGCAGAAATGAGCTGTTGCTGACGTATAGTGTCAACTTCTCTGCCTGCGGACTGGATGGTTGCGAAGGCGCATGGCTGGATCCGTATTATTACAGATTGAAAGGCATCAGGGTGCCTTATTCAAAAATTGGTTTGTAAACTGATGATAGTGGCTGACAGGTAGCTAAGGCGCTCTCTTAAATTCCACTGGCGGTAACCGTCATTTCAGGTGTCTATTATAGACAGGTGTCTCAAAGACGATAAAACATTATTACATTCTATGCTTAGGGAAATTATCACAACTTTGTTATGCGGAGCCGGGATAATGGCGTCTGCACAACAAAAGGATCTGGTGGCTTATGCGAATACTTTACAGGGGACAAATTCTGAATATGCCCTCAGTCATGGGAATACTTATCCGACAACAGGGCTGCCCTTCGGGATGCACGCCTGGTCCCCACAGACCGGCAATAACGGCGATGGCTGGAAATACCAGTATAAGGCTACGACGATCCGCGGCTTTCAACAGGTGCATCAGTGTAGCCCATGGGTAGGAGATTATGCAGTATTCAGTCTGATGCCGGTGGTAGGAACCTTGAAGGTGAACGAGGAACAACGCGCGGCCGCATTCAGTCATAAAGATGAAACGGCCAGACCGGATTACTATAAAGTAACTTTTCATAATAAAACAACTGCAGAAGTGACACCTACAGAGAGAGGGGCACATCTGCGTTTCACTTTCCCGGCAAAAACGCCGGCCTATGTTGTGCTGGACGGTTATAATGCGCTGAGTGGTGTAAAGATCTATCCGGTGGAAAGAAAGATCACCGGCTATGTTACGAACGGACGGTTTATTCCGCAGCACTTCAGGAACTATTTTGTGATCGTTTTTGATCAGCCATTCGAAGCGGCGGGTACCTGGGAAAATGTAGAAGGACAGATCTTTACGGATGCTCTCTCTGGAGAGGGGAAAGGGATAGGCGCATTTATCCGCTTCCGTAATGGCGCAAAGGTACAGGCGAGGGTCGCTTCTTCGTATATCAGTGCCGAACAGGCGGAGCTGACCTGGCAAAAGGAACTGGCTGGATTTAAGGAGCTGGAGCAGACAAGGGCGGCTGCTAATAAAACCTGGAATACGCTTTTCAACCGGGTACTGGTGGAAGGCGGTTCCGAAGAAGATAAAGCCACTTTCTATTCCTGTCTGTTCCGCGCCAACCTGTTTTCACACCAGTTCTTCGAATATGATGCACAGGACGCAGCTCACTATTTCAGTCCTTACGATGGTAAGGTACACAGTGGTTATATGTATACAGATAATGGTTTCTGGGATACTTTCCGTGCCCAGTTTCCGCTGAATACGATTTTGCATCCCACGATGGAAGGCCGTTATATGCAGGCATTACTTGATGCACAGCAACAATGCGGCTGGTTCCCCGCCTGGTCTTTCCCCGGAGAGACGGGCGGTATGTTGGGTAATCATGCTATTTCCCTATTGACGGATGCCTGGGTGAAAGGGATCCGGACATTTGATCCGAAGCAGGCACTGGACGCCTATTTCCATGAAGCCATGAATAAAGGCCCATGGGGTGGCGCTAATGGCCGTGCGGGCTGGAAGGAGTATTATCAGCTGGGTTATGTCAGCTTTCCGGAATCGCATGGCAGTACTTCCCAGACCCTGGAATATGCCTATGATGATTTCTGTGCGTATCAGCTGGCAAAGCTGACAGGGAATCAATTCTATCAGTATGTATTCGGGCGTAGCCTTTACAATTATAAAAATCAGTATGACAGTGCCACCGGTTTTATGCGGGGGCGTAAGCTGGATGGCAGCTGGGTGGAGCATTTTAATCCGGTGAAATGGGGCGGTCCATATACAGAAGGTAATGCCTGGCATTGGCAATGGTCAGTATTTCATGATGTGCAGGGCCTGATAGACCTGATGGGAGGGGAAGCCCGTTTTGTTGCGAAACTGGATTCCGTTTTCACTGCCGGGAATAAGGTGGATGTCGGCTATTATGGTCAGATGATCCATGAAATGACGGAGATGGTCAATGCGGATATGGGACAATATGCGCATGGCAATCAGCCGGTACAGCATATGATCTACCTGTATAATTATGCCGGTCAGCCGTGGAAGGCACAAGCACATGCAAGAGACGTCATGAAACGGCTGTATAATGCCGGTCCGGACGGTTACCCCGGTGATGAGGACCAGGGGCAGATGTCTTCATGGTACGTCATGAGCGCTCTTGGTTTCTATAGTGTGTGTCCGGGTACGGATGAGTATGTAATTGGCAGTCCGCTGTTCCCGAAGGTCACACTCACCCTGGAAAACGGGAAACAGTTTGTCGTAGAGGCGCGTCATAATAGTCCGGAGAATGTGTATATACAGTCTGCCACCCTCAATGGCCGTCCGTATCCACATAACTGGATCCGGCACACAGATATTACCAATGGCGGAGTGCTGGTACTGGAAATGGGAAAGGAGCCGGCGAAGGGCCGTGGACTGGAAGCAGCCGACAAACCTTATTCCATCAGCAGGCGTTGAAGATGTCCGCATCGCTAATTTCCGCGGAGATTTAGATACTTGTGCTAAAACGATTATATTAGCTGGTAGTTTGAACTCAGGCGATGCGACAAGATTATTCCACGTTTACCGATGAAGAAGTGTTCCTGCTCGTGAAGAAGGGGGACGACAAAGCATTCGAAGAAATTTTCAGACGTTTCTGGCAGGAGTTGCTGGATGCGGCCTATCGCCGCGTAAAAGTACAGGAAACTGCTATGGAACTGGTTCAAAGCCTGCTTGTGAACCTCTATCTGAAAAGGGAGACGATTGAACTCCGGACCTCTCTCCGCAATTATCTGCATATTTCATTAAAAAATAAAGTACTGAACGCAGTACGGGCTGAAGTTGTGCGTAACACTTATCAGCAGCATATGCTGGCAGACAATGGCCTGTATCAGGCTGATGCCGCCACCAGTCTGCAACTGAAGGAGTTACAGGAGCAGATCGATGCTTCCTGTGCGGGCATGCCGGAAAAATGCCGGGAGGTCTTTTTCCTGAGCCGGAAGGAGCACCTGTCGTATCAGCATATTGCACAAAGGCTCGGCATATCAGTGAACACTGTGGAGAAACACATGGTGAAAGCATTGAAAATACTGCGTTCACGCCTGAAAGAATATAACTTTACACTGTTCTGGCTGATGCTGTTAGTACTGCTTGGATGGGAAATTTTCAGCAAATTTTAAATACAGTGGCGGTAGGACGCTTTTCAGGTGTCTAATGTTTAGAAACTATGGACATAAGCAATACCAGGTTAAAAGAATTATTGGATAAATATCTCGATGGTACGGCCTCTGCGGAGGAGATCAGTGAGGTGGATGCATGGTATGGGTCTTTCGCGTCGCATAAGGGCGTCACGGAGCAATTAAACGCAGATCAGCAGGTGGCACTGGAGCAACTGCTCTTTTCCCGTATTCATCGGGAAATCAGTCAGGCAGAGGCGCCGTTGCGCGTACTCAGGTCCCGTGCCCGTTACTGGTGGGCTGCCGCCAGTGTGGCGGTACTGCTTGCAGCAGGCGGCGTGTATTATGCCCTTAACCGTACGACGGTGCAGGGAGTTGGGGGTAGCATGATCACAGCAAGGGCTGAAAAGGGAAGTATCAGGAAGATCACATTGCCAGACAGCAGTATCATCTGGCTGAATGCAGATAGTAAAATACGCTATGCACAGCAGAATGGCCGTGAGATCTGGCTGGAAGGGGAAGGGTACTTTGAAATCGCGCCCCGGCAGGAAGAGGGTTTCCTGGTACATACCGGACAACTCGATGTACAGGTACTGGGTACCAGTTTTAATATTGACGCTTATGCGCCGGCTGATTCGATCACTGTAACCGTGAGTAGCGGTAAGGTGGCGGTCAGGACGGAGAAAAATAGAGACGTCGCCATTGCTGCCAATCAACAGGCGGTGTATAAGGCAACGGCTGACAGGATAAACAGATACGATATCAGTGCGGCTGATTTTGGCGCCTGGAGGGAGGGGCTGCTGGTATTTAAAAACGCCAGTTTTGAAAGCATTGCCCGTACGCTGGAACGCCGTTATAAGGTGCATATCCGCTTCGACGGACAAAAAACAGCTTCCGCCCTGCTTTCTGCCAGATTCGGCAAGGATGAGCCTATAAAGGACATTCTACGCATGTTATGCGATATATATGGTTTCAACTACCGGCAGGAACCAGGTAGTGAGGAATACCTGGTGTATGATGCGCAGCCACATCATTGACCGGATCCAACTGTTCGGATGAAGTGATAATGGGAAGTTATGAAAGGAGAATTGCGCAGTGTCTGCATTGGCGCGCCATCAAAATGGCCTGCCTGTTATTCCTATGCGCTTTAATGATGGCTGGAAATGTCTTTGCACAAACGGGTACAGAAAGAGATCTGAGACGTACAATGGTTGACATACAGGTCGTCAATCAGTCTTTCGATAAAGTATTTGAACAGATCGAAGCCACAACCGCATTTCGGTTTGTATTCAATCCGTCGGAAATCGCCCGGAGCGGTAAGGTCACCATCAGCAAAAAAAATATTTCAGTTGAGCAGGTGCTCAGACTCCTGCCTTCGCCTTTACAATATGAGCTGCGGGGTAGTAACATATTGATCCTTGAGGAAAGGAAGCCTGTGAGCAGCGCCGCTCCACGGCTGCTACACACGGGTCGTGTATCGGATGCGGAAGGGCATGTATTGCCTGGCGTCAGTATTACCGTAAAACGTACTGCACGCAGGGTGATCACGGATGAAGAAGGCGCGTTCCGTATTGAAGCTGGCCTGGGAGACACTTTACGTTTTTCCCTGCTGGGTTTTCAGGACCAGGAAACGGCTGTTTCGCTGTCTGCTCCGCAGGACATTGTCTTACAGCCTGGTTCATCTGCGCTCCGGGAAGTAGTGGTGATCGGTTATGGTTCTGCCAGTAAAGAGAACCTGACCACGGCCATCGGCACCGTAAAAGGAGAGCAGCTGAATGAAAGGGCGACGACTTTAAACGTTATGCAGGGATTAGCCGGTAAGGTGGCAGGTGTCAGTGTAATGATGAATTCGGGTAAACCGGGTGGTAATCCTATCGTGAAGATCAGGGGTACGGGTTCTATCAATGCTTATAACGGTCCGCTGTATGTGGTCGATGGTATTGTAGGCGCTGACCCTATGAACATCGATCCGAACATTGTTGAGTCAGTGGATGTGCTCAAAGATGCGGCAGCTTCTGCGATCTATGGGGCCAGGGGGGCAAACGGGGTGATTGCCATCACCACAAGGAAGGGCGGTAAAAACACACCGGCCATCTCCTTCCGTAATACCCTCAGCTTTGCTACACTGGCCCGGGAGATAGACCTGATGGATGCAAATGAAGCACTGGAGATGTTCAAGCGTGAATACGAATATCAGCCTGGCCGTATTGCGCCGCATCTTGATCCTGACAGGCAGTTTTCCCGGAAAGAAGATCTGTTCAATGCAGATGGTACGCCTAAGTACAATACAGATTGGCAGAAAGAAGCCAGTCGACTGGCGGTATCGCATGAACATGCGCTGTCGTTTTCTTTAGGTAAAGAAGACATTTCTGCGCTGGCAGGACTTTCTTATAACGATCAACAGGGAATTCTGATCAACAGTTATTCCCGTCAGGTGAATGGGTTTATCAATCTCGGCTGGAACGTAAAGAAATGGCTGCACATTCAGACGGTGCTGAACAGCGGTGCATTCAAGCAGAATAACGTTGACATTAATACGTTCGGCCTGAATGCCGTACGCCAGATCTATGAATTTCTGCCTTTTTTCCCGGTGAGATACCCGGATGGCACTTATTCCCGGAAAGCGGATTATCCGGGAGCAGAGAGTTCTGAGAATCCGGTGCGGCTGATGAATGAGGTGCAATCAGTAGCAGGACGTACCTATACCATGGGCAATCTGCTGGCTACCTTTTACCTGAGTCCTAAGCTGCAGTTTACCGCAGGTATCAGCGGACAAACAGGCGCCAGCTATAATTTATATTTCTCCGGCAGGGATATCATCGGTTATTCCGATGTACAACAGGGAGTGGCTACACGGGGGCATGGTCAGACCGGCTCCTGGACTTCGGAAGATTATTTTACCTGGAAGGACAATTTCGGGAAACATCACCTGACAGGCGTAGCCGGCGCCAGCTGGTATTACTTTGCCAGTATGAATACACAGGCAGGCAGTGAAGGATTTTTTGATGATTTCTTCTCGTATAATAGTCTGCAGACAGGTCTGGTGCCACAGCGGCCAACGTCCGGCTCAAGCCGGAATGCGATGAATTCGTTTTACATGCGGTTCAACTATGACTTTGATAACCGCTACCTGTTCGGCATATCCCTGCGGGCAGATGGATCCTCGCGTTTTGGCGCTAATAACCGCTATGGTTACTTCCCCAGTTTTTCGGCCGCCTGGCGTGTATCGTCGGAGCCTTTTCTGCAGGACGTGCGTAGCATCAACAGTCTGAAACTGCGTGTCAGCTATGGTATAGTGGGTAATTCTGATATCGGCGATTATGTGACACAGAGCAGGATTAATAGTGGTCAGACGCCTTTTGGCGGACAGGTAGAGCCTTCTGCCACACTCGGCGGATTGGGTAACCGGGATCTCAAATGGGAGAGGGCGCATCAGCTGAATCTTGGTGTGGATGCCACCTTGCTGGATAGAAGGGTACAGTTTACCGCAGATGTCTATAACAGGATCACCAAAGACCTGCTGTATTTTAAACTGTTGCCGTCTACCTCCGGATATGAAGGAGTGTTTGATAATATAGGATCGATCCGTAACAGGGGACTTGAGTTGTCATTGACGACGGAGAACATCCGCAGGAAGAATTTCTCCTGGAATACTTCACTGATCTATTCCATGAACCGCTCGCTGGTGCTGGACCTGAACGGAGATATCATGTATCCGTGGGCAGGACGTATCATGGAGGGAAGGCCCTTAAATGAATTCTATGGTTATCAGCGACTGGGTACCTGGGGTACAAATGAAGCTGCAGAAGCGGCTGTATACGGGAAGAAACCAGGCGATCTCAAATATGCAGACCTGAATCATAACAAGGTGAAAGACGCGGGAGACCGTACAGTATTGGGGAATGGGATGCCTGATTTCGAAGGTAGTATTGTGAATACCATCAACTATCGGAATTTCTCCCTGGCCCTCGATCTGCAGGTGATATACGGGCATAGTCTGGCGAACCTGACACGGCTGATTATGGAAAATGCGGCGCCTGCTACGAATAGTTACAGTAGCCTGCTGGATGCCTGGACACCGGAACATCAGGGCACAATGAATGGTGCCCTGCGTTTACCAGGTGATGGTTTTGACAGTGAGATCGACAGTTATAATATCGAGAAAGGATCGTTCCTGCGGGTGCGTAATATCACATTGGGTTATCGTTTGCCATCGGTATGGCTGAAACGCTGTCGCCTGCGGTCGGCAGTACTGGGTGTGAGTGCGGAGAATTATTTTCTCTTCACGAAATACAAAGGGTATGACCCGGAAGCCTCTTCTTTTGACGGAGACTTTAACCAGGGTGTGGATCTGTACCAGTATCCGAAGGCCAAAACGCTGGCCGTCACACTAAACGTTACATTTTGAATAAAGGAATTGAGATATGAAACGAATGCGCTTTCTGCTGCCCTTGCTGACGGTCTTAACGTCCTGCGTCAATTTTCTGGATGAACAGCCATCTGGTTCCCTGGGGCCTGACGACTACTATAAAACGGCAGAGCAGATCAAAGCGGCTGTCAATGGCACTTATGAGGGCCTGTCGCTTCCCTATACCGAGAATATAGGCGTAGCTGTTAGCCCGGTGTATTCTCTGGAGTATATCACCGGCTACAGCCGACGCCCAAGACCTTCGGGTTTTGAAGATGATCAGTTCCTGCGGCTGGACAGACTGGATGCCGCTAATTCCAGGCTGCAGGCATGGTGGAATGCGACTTATTATCCGGTTGAGAACTGTAATAGTGTGATAGAAAATGTGAGTGTCAGTACGCTGATAGATGAGACCACTAAACAACGGTACCTGGGGCAGGCGTATTTCATGCGCGCCTGGTATTATTTCCAGGGAGTACAGCTCTTCGGGGATATACCACTGAAACTGACCACAACGAAAGATCCGAATGATGTGAGGATCCGCCGTTCACCCAAGGAAGCGGTGTATGATCAGATTGTGAAAGACCTGCTAAAGGCCGAGAACAGCGGTTTGCCCTGGGTAGATCAGAGCGGGCATGTGAGTCTGGGGGCGGTGAAATCATTGCTGGCAAAAGTATACCTGACAATGGCCGGTTACCCGATGCAAAGGGGGATCACGTATTACGGAAAGGCATATGATAAGGCGCTGGAGGTGATCAACAGCAGACAGTTTAATCTGTTTGAGACTTATAAAGATCTCCGTGATCCGGCGAAGATGAATACGGGAGAAAACATCTTTATGTTACAACGTCATCCGACGATGGCGGAAAGTAATATTCATAGTGCGTATCTGCCATATCCTACTGAGCCGATTTCCATACAGCCTGCCTATGGTGGGGCTATGGCGCCGACACTTGCTTTCTATAATTCTTATGCGGCGAATGATGGGCGTAAACAGGAGCAGGCGTTTTATTATACCCGCTATCCGCGATATGATAACCCAACAGAAATGATCACGTTTTCAGACCCTTATATTTTTAAGTTCTGGGATGCGGATGCAGAAAAAACGGGGCGTTCAGGCGCTAACTTTCCGCTGATACGTTATGCAGATCTGTTGTTGGTGTGTGCAGAAGCAAAGAGTCAGCTGGATGGTGGCAGTACCACAGATGCGGCAGCGATTGCGGCTTATTATGCGGTACGTCAGCGCGCGTTTCCGGCAGCAGTGCAACCAACAATATTAACAACAGACGATATTCTGAAAGAGAGATACTGGGAGCTTTGTTTTGAATTCCAGACATGGTATGACATGTTGCGCACACGTAAAGCGTTTGATGTGGTCAACGGTACGATAACCAACCTGTTAGGATACAAAGCACCGAATCACCTACGGGCCTTTGAACTGAAAGACCTTGCGTTTCCGCTGCCATTAGCGGAAGTTCAGAAAAACCCGGATTTAGCACTTTAAACGACAAGATGAAACATACTATTCTTTGCCTCGCGGTGCTATGCACCGTTGGGGTGGGGCAGTCCATTGCCCAGCAGCACTATTTTATCGATGGTTATCATGGCGGAAAGTACGGACACTATCCGCCAGGATATACCCAATACATTGTAGAGCAGTTACAGGCACATCCTGAATGGAAGATCAACCTGGAAATAGAACCTGAAACCTGGGATGTGGCGAAGGTGGAAGAGCCGGCAGCATATGCCAGGCTGCAGCAGTTATTTGCCGATCAGTCAGATGCTGGCAGGATCGAATATGTCAATCCGGGTTACGGACAGAGCTATCTGTACACCGGTTCAGGCGAGAGTATGATCCGGCAGTTCAGTTACGGGATGCAGCATGTCAGACAGCATTTTCCTGGCGCTGTTTTCAGTACTTATTCCAGTGAAGAGCCCTGTTTTACCAGTGCATTGCCACAGGTGCTGTTGTCCTTTGGCTTTAAATATGCAGCGCTGAAAAATCCGAATACCTGCTGGGGTGGATATACCCGTGCCTTTGGTGGTGAAGTGGTGCAATGGCAGGGTCCTGACGGAAGTATAATACCTACAGTACCGAGATATGGCGTAGAAGCATTGCTGCCTAATTCTACCTGGCAGACGACTGCCTGGAATAACAGCAGTGAGTATATACAATCAGCACTTGCCGCCGGCATCCGGCAACCAATAGGGATGTGTTTACAGGATGCCGGCTGGCGTAATGGTCCCTGGTTGAAACAACAGGCGAAATACGAAACCTGGCGTCATTATATCGGTCACGTAGCAGATACGCAACATGCTGCCGTATGGGCATTCAACCAGGAAGATGTACAAGTGAGCCTGGTATGGGGCGCACAGGCTTTACAACGCATCGCACAACAGGTGAGACAGGCAGAAAATAAATTGGCTGTCGCAGAAAAGTATGCAGCTATCAGTTCGCTGGTACAGCATCTTCCCTGGCCCAAAGCTGACCTGGACAGCGCCTGGAAGACTTTGTTACTTTCTCAGCATCATGACTGCTGGATCGTGCCTTATAATGGCAGCAATGGCGATACCTGGATAGATAAGGTGCAGGACTGGACAGACAATACGCTGCGTGTGAGTGATAGTATTCTCCTGCAGGGAACGGAGACAGATCGTGCTTTACGAGTGCTTAACACGACTGCCACTGCCAGAGAAGAGTGGGTCGTGGTGCCTGCTTACAGGGGCGCTTCGGCAAAGGTAACTGATAACAAGGGCAAGGCGGTAAAGGCATATATACAGCGGGATAGTTCACTGATATTTAAAGCGAGCGTTGCGCCGATGGGATTCAATGTTTATCATATCAGCGAAGGTGCAAAGACAGGTGCTGGTCCAACACGCAACAGACAATTAGCAGATGGCCGCTACCAGATAGAAACAGATCAGTACCGGATGATCATAGATCCGGCCAGAGGCGGGGTTATTACCAGTCTGATCGCGAAACAACTGAACAACCGGGAAATGGTAGATCGTAACCATTCACGCAGTTTTAATGAACTGAGGGGTTATTTTTATCAGCAATCGGCCTGGCGTTCCAGCACAGATACGGCGGCAGCTGTAAGGCTGAAAGAAGACAATCCCGCACGTACTGTAGTAGAGATCAAAGGCGCTATCGGCGGACATCCGTTTACGCAGCTGATCACTTTAGCGAATGCTGCAAGCCGCATAGATATGCAGCTGAAAATTGACTGGCAGGGTGAGCCGGGTATTGGTGCGCCCCCGGCGAAGCATTATCGGGTGGAAGATTATCACAAAGCATTTTATAACGACAGTTTCAAACTGCAGGTCTTGCTTCCGCTCAATCTGGCACAGCAGCAGTTAAGTAAAGATGCGCCGTATGATGTAACAGAGAGCCGGTTGACAAATACTTTTTTCAGTAGCTGGGATAGTATCAAGAATAATGTATTGTTACACTGGGCTGATGTGACAGATGGTAAAACCGGGCTGGCACTGTTTGCGGATCATACGACGAGTTATGTACACGGAGAAAACTATCCCCTGGGCTTTACGGTGCAATTTACCGGTACCGCACTATGGGGCCGCAATTATAATGTGACAGGACCGACAGATATACACTATGCCATTCTTCCGCATAGCGGGGCCTGGGATAAAGGTGGCGTGAGTGAGGAAGCTACCCGCTGGTGTGAGCCGCTTAAACTATTGCCTGCTGCCAGCGAAGCTGCATTTTCCCTGCTCTCTGTGGCAGATCAGCGTTGGCAGATACCTGCGATGATGATGGATGGAGATGACCTGCTGATCCGGGTATATAATGCGGCTGGTGATAACAGGGAACATACCTTGTCTGTTACCGGCACTGCTGCTGCTGCCATCATGGAGCGACTGGATGGTCAGTCGCTGGAAACGCTTCCTGCAGCTCAACAGGAAGGTAAAACAATCATCCGTTTAGCGATACCTCGTTTTGGTATCCGCACTATTCGTTTAAAAAATATAAATATTCAGCATTAATCCGCTCCGTATGAAGAAAGTACTCTATTCCGTTTCACTTTGCCTGGCATCATTATCTGCTGCCGCCCAGGTGAAACCCTTCCAGCAGAATGACCGCGTGATCTTTGTAGGTAACAGTATCACAGAAGCCGGCGCTTATGTGTCTTATGTTTATCTCTATTACATGACGCATTTCCCCGACAGAAAACTGGTCATTATGAATGGCGGCATTGGTGGTGATAAAGCATCTGATATATACAGAAGGCTGGACTATGATATCCTTGCCAAAAAGCCCAATACGCTGGTGTTGACATTCGGGATGAATGATACGGGGTATTTTGAGTTTAACAGCGATGATGCAGATAAGACGGCACGTGAACGTATTGAGGCTTCCCGCCGCAGTTATGAGCAGATAGAGCAACGCCTGCTGCAACTACCTGATCTGCAAAAGATCCTGATGTCTTCTCCTCCTTATGATGAAACAGCGAAGATCAAAGGCAACTACTTTAAAGGTAAGTCTAAAGCGATGCAGGAAGTGGTGGCTTTCCAGGAAGCTGCTGCGAAAAAAAATAAATGGCCGTTTGTGGATCTCTTTCGTCCGATGACGGCTCTAAACGCCCGTCTCCAGGAAAAAGACACTACATTTACGATGATCGGTCCGGACAGGATCCATCCTGGTAATGCCGGTCACCTGGTGATGGCTTCCCTGTTCCTGAAAAGTCAGGGTCTGAGTGGCCAGCCGGTGGCTGATGTACGTATCGAAGGGGGAAAATTAAAGCAGGCGCAGAACTGTAAAGTAAGTGGTCTGAGTGCCAGTGCAGGAAAAGTCAGCTTTGATTACCTGGCGGCTGCTTTACCTTTCCCGATGGATACCGTATCCCGTATATGGGGAAATGACCAGAAGCAGTCCGACGCCCTGAACTGGATCCCTTTTACCGAAGACTTTAACCGTGAAATGTTGTCTGTTGCGGGACTGCCGGCAGGAGACTACAAGCTGCTGATAGATGGTCATCCGATTGGTAAATGGTCTGCCGATGCATTTGCAAAAGGCATTAACCTGGCAACACAGCAGGAAACGCCTCAGTACAAACAGGCGCTTTCTATCATGCAGCTGAATATGCGTCGGATGGAAACGGAATCACGCCTGCGCCGGTATTACTGGGTACAGGGCAATTTCTTTGATAAAAAGAATATGCGTATGCAGGATGATGCCGCTGCATTGGATAGTGTCCGCCAGCAGGCGCAGAAAGATGGCATGCTGCGTTACCACGAAGAGAATTATGAAACGGCTATGTACAAGGAGCTGCGTACACACTGGCAGGAAGAGATTGACCTGATCATCAATCTGGTATATCGTTTGAATAAACCTGTCAGCCATAAAATTGAGATCGTTAAAATTTAATATAGTGAAGAAGAATAGTAAGCTATTAACGGGCGCCATACTCATGGCGCCTTTCATCAGTTTAGCGCAACAGCCGGCTGACTATGTCAATCCATTCATAGGCGCCAGTACGAGCACCGGAGCAGCCGGCATCTATCACGGATTGGGTAAAACCTTTCCGGGTGCTGCAACGCCTTTTGGTATGGTACAGCTGAGTCCTAATACCATCACCGGTGGCGACAACGGCTCCGGGTATAGTTATGAGCATACAACTATAGAAGGCTTTGCCTTTACGCAGATGAGTGGTATCGGCTGGTATGGCGATCTGGGGAATTTTCTGGTGATGCCTGCGACTGGTCCGCTGCAGACGGTTGCCGGTAAACCGGAACATCCGGAACAAGGCTATCGCTCTTCCTACGCAAAAGAAGATGAGAAAGCCAGTGCGGGTTACTATGGCGTAAAACTGACGGAGCACAATATCAAAGCAGAGATGACGGCCGCTCCGCATAGCGGTATCCTGCGCTTTACTTTTCCTGCTAATCAGCAATCACGTATACAGATAGACCTGGCCCGCAGGGTAGGTGGTACGTCTGTATGGCAGGAAGTGAAAGTGATCGATGATCATACCATCGCGGGTTATATGCGTTGTACACCTGATGGTGGCGGCTGGGGAAATGGTGATGGAAAGGCAAATTACACCGTATACTTCTATGCACAGTTCAGTAAGCCGCTGCGTAAGTCCGGAGTATGGAGCGCTGATATTCCGGATGATTGGTCCCGCAAACGCGAAGACATTGAGAGCGACCGTTATCAGCAGCAGATCGCTAAAGCCGCTGTATTGCCCGGTGTAAAAGAAAAGGCCGGCAAACACCTTGGTTTTTATACAGAATTTGCTACTACTGCAAATGAAAAAGTATTGATGAAGGCCGGTATCTCTTTCGTGAGCGTTGATGGTGCAAAGGCGAACCTGCAGGCAGAAATAAGAGGCTGGGATTTCGATGGTGTACAGCAGCATGCGAAAGCATTGTGGAACCAGGCATTAGGTAAGATAGCTATCAGGGGAGGTACTGAAGAAGAACGCAAAGTATTCTACAGTGCCCTGTATCATACGATGATTGATCCGCGTCATTGTGCAGATGTTGATGGTCAGTATATGGGTGGCGATGGCAAGGTGCATACAGACAAAAACTTTCGCAGACGCACCATCTTCAGCGGATGGGATGTGTTCCGCAGTCAGATGCCTCTGCAGACCATTATCAACCCTGCTGTTGTAAATGATGAGATCAATTCACTGGTGACGCTCGCGGATGAAAGCGGTAACCATTATCTTGAACGTTGGGAGATACTGAATGCTTACAGTGGTTGTATGATTGGTAATCCTGCTGTGTCTGTGATCACGGATGCTTATGCAAAAGGTATCCGGAATTTCGATGTACAGAAAGCGTATGGCTTTGCAAAGAATACCATAGAGAAATTCGGGAATGGTAGTAAGGGCTATTCTACCGGCGGACTAAGTATATCCTTAACACTCGAGTATGCATATACTGAATGGTGTTTAGGCCGGTTGGCAGGTTTTCTGAATAAAAAAGAGGATGCGCAGACATATACGGCGCGCGGCGCCAATTACCGTAATGTATTTGACAGCTCAAAAGCATGGTTCCGTCCGCGCAATGATGATGGCAGCTGGCAGGCATGGCCGGAAGATGGTCGTATGCGTCAGGGATATGGTACTATCGAAAGCAGCCCTTATCAGCAGGGATGGTTTGTACCACAGGATGTGCCAGGAATGATTGCACTGATGGGAGGAAAGGAAAAGGTACTCGCCGATCTGACGGCTTTCTTTGATAAAGCACCGGAGAACATGATGTGGAATGATTACTATAATCATGCGAATGAGCCGGTGCATCACGTACCTTTCCTGTTTAATTACCTTGGTACCCCATGGCTGACACAAAAGTGGACACGCGCTATCTGCGCACGCGCTTATCATAATTCCGTGGAGGGGCTGGTGGGTAATGAGGATGTCGGACAAATGTCCGCCTGGTACGTACTGGCAGCCAGTGGCCTGCATCCGGTATGTCCGGGAAGCACCCGTTATGAAATCACCAGTCCTGTGTTTGATACGATTACTTTAAAGCTTGATCCTGCATATGCCAAAGGCAGGCAGTTCAGCATTGTTGCGCGTAACAACAGTGCTGCAAACCGTTATATCCAGAAAGCCTGGTTAAATGGCAAACCTTATAAGTATGCGCATATTGATCATGCGGATATTGCCAGCGGTGGCATCCTGCTGCTGGAAATGGGAGCAAGGCCCAATAAAGACTGGGGTATAGAATAAATCCAGTTCAGCGAATGGCGGTACCGGTGTTGTAACGTGTCATTACAACAAGGGAGAGCAGAAAGCTGCTTTTTACGCACCGGTACTGCCATGTCGTTTGTCAACGAACATGCATGTCAGCGTTATGAAATGAAGTCAGGGTTAACCGCTTCTCCCCGTTTTTGTTAATTCAAACGGTCATGTATGTATTCCACAGTTTCCTCCTATGGCCCTTTCATGCGCTATAAAAAGCGCGGGTCTGTTGCCGGCTTTTCTTTTGTTCAACTATTCCCTCTATGTTTCTTTTTAGTCCTGCTGCTGACTGGTGTACAAGCATCTGCTACTAAGCTGTATGCAGATACGCTTATCACTGGCCGCGTAAGCGGCGAAGGGAATGAACCTTTACCAGGTGCTAATGTAACCCTACGCAGTGCGCCTTCAAAAGGTGTAAGGACCCGTCCTGACGGTACATATAGTATACAGGCTTCTCCACAGGATGTACTGGTTGTTACTTTTGTAGGATATGCCCGTCAGGAGGCCGCCATTAATGGCAGGCAACGCGTAGACATTGTTTTACAGGCCCAGGCGACCAGTCTTGAAAAAGTAGTGGTGGTGGGTTATGGTACACAGAAAAGAGGAGAGGTAACAGGGGCCATTTCCTCTGTTGATGCCGGTGATATCAAAGATCTGCCAGCTGCCAGTCTGCAGCAATCTTTACAAGGTAAAACCGCCGGTGTACAGATTACCCAGAACTCCGGTTCACCGGGTAAAAACGCGCAGGTCCGCGTCAGGGGATTAACCTCTATCAACAACTCAGATGTACTGTATGTCGTGGACGGCGTACCGCTGACGGCCAACGGGATCAATGCGATCGATCCTTCAAATATTGCTTCTGTTCAGATACTGAAAGACGCTTCTTCGCAGGCTATTTATGGTTCAAGAGGTGCGAATGGTGTGGTGCTGATAGAAACAAAGAAGGGTAGCAGGAATTCGTCTCATATTTACTTCAATGCTTATGGCGGTGTACAGCAACTCAGGAAGAAACTGAAAATGCTGGATACCCGGGATTTTATTACGTTGAATACCGAAGCATATAAGAATGCGGGACAAGCTTCTCCATGGGGCGATCCGGCTCAATATCAGCTGAACACCGACTGGCAGGATGCGATGTTCCGTACGGGGCCTATCCAGAGTTATGATCTGGCGTTTGCCGGTGGCAGCGAGAAGCTTACTTACCGCCTGAGTGGAAACTATTTTAACCAGGACGGCATCGTCATTGGTTCTTCTTTCAAACGTGCCTCTTTGTCGCTTAATTCAACGTTTAAGGCCAATGATAAGGTGGAGGTAGGAGAGAATATCTCTATTGCGAAAAGTACACAATACCTGGTGGGAGAAGGCGCTACCAGCAGGGTGGATCTGTTGTCGGCACTTAGTATGGATCCTACGGTGCCTTTACTGGATTCAGCGGGTAACTATGTACCGGCCAGGTATTCGGATATCCAGAACCCCATTGCCAGCATCAATAATATTTCCAAAAATCATCCATATAATAACTGGTCTGTTGTAGGCGCTACGTATCTGCAGATCAAACCGGTGAAAGGACTGTCGTTGAGATCTAACCTGAGTATTGATCTGAACTTTTTAGATGACAAGGCTTTTGCGCCTTCCTATTATGTGTCTGCTGCACAGAATAATCCGATACCTAATCTTTCGCAGACAAAAGCCGTCGGCTATAGCTGGACATGGGATAACACTGCTACTTACGAACAGCGGCTCGGAGATGATCATGAGATAAAGTTACTGGCAGGTGTTTCTCAGCAGCGTTTCAGTTATGATTTTATCAGGGGGAGTAACCAGGGACAACCCGGTAATGATCCTTATCTGCAATACCTTGATGCAGGTACTGCCAATCCTGCTGTAGGCGGCAGTATGGTGCGCTGGAGCCTGCTTTCATATATCGGTCGCGTTAACTATAATTTCAGGGAGAAATACTTCTTAACTGCCACCTTGAGAAGAGATGGTTCTTCCAAGTTTGGCGCAAATAACAAGTATGGTAATTTTCCTTCTGCCTCTGTCGGTTGGTCGTTGACCAAAGAGGGCTGGTTTGACAATGTAAAAGCACTTCATTCATTGATGTTAAGGGCCAGCTGGGGGGTAGTGGGTAATCAGTCCAGCGCCGGTTATTATGACTTCTCTTCGACCATTAACAACTATTATTATGCCTATGGCAATCCGGCCAATGCGGCTTTGACTGCCGAACCCAATGGATTAGGTAACCCTGACCTGAAATGGGAGCAGGTGCGCCAATGGGATATCGGTTTTGATTTCAGATTGTGGGAAGGCTTGAGTGGTACGGTTGATTATTATAACAAAAAGACAAAGGACATGCTGTTGCGGATCCCTATTTTATATGAAAGCGGATTCTCTACCGGTCCGCTGACCAATGTGGCATCTATGTTCAACGCAGGGTTTGAGTTTCAACTGGACTACAATCATACCTTTGGCAATGGTGTAAGTCTGAATGCCGGTGTAAATCTTTCTACGCTTAAAAATAAGGTACTGAGTTTACAGAATGAAGGGGCACAGATCTTCAGTAGTCCGAATATGACCCGTGCAGGCCAACGGGTTGCTGAATTCTACGGTTATGTATTTGACGGTATTTTCCAGAACCAGCAAGAGATTGCCAACCATGCTACACAGCCGAATGCAGCGCCTGGCGATATCCGTTTTAAAGATCTGAATAATGATAAGGTGATCAATGATCTTGATCAGACTTACCTGGGATCGCCTATCCCGAAAATCCAGTATGGTTTTAATGTGGGTGCAGGGTATAAACGCTTTGACCTGAACCTGTCCTTTTTCGGCGTAGCCGGCAATAAGATCTATCAATCCTACAAATACAACACAAACGGCTTCTTTATCTCCAACTACAATATGGAACAGGAGACACTGGGCCGGTGGCATGGTGAAGGGACGAGTAATACTATTCCCCGCCTGAATGCGAATGATCCGAATTACAATGCGCGTGCTTCCAGCTACTATCTGAGCAGTGGTTCTTATCTGCGTCTGCGGAATGTGACCCTGGGTTATAATTTCCCGGGTAAACTGATGGAGAGATGGAAGATGAGTGGACTGCGGGTATTCGTCTCCGGACAAAACCTGCTGACGTTTACAAAGTATGACGGTTATGACCCGGAAATCGGGATCACTTTCGGTGGTAATGCCGGTACCCTGAACCTGGGACAGGATCAGGTGAACTACCCGCAGCCGAGAATTGTTACTGCCGGTTTGAACCTTACTTTATAATGCTTGCCCTGCATTCCTTCGTTCATGCAACGAGGAACGAATGCAGGGTAACAAATATATAGTAAATGTCAGTCTGGGTATCATCTTATCGTATCCATTAAAAACAGTTGTATGAAATTTATTAATTTTCTTTTAGTCTTTACTGTTGTATTTACTTCCTGTTCCAAGTTCCTGGAAGAGGATCCTACAGCGCATTTATCTACCACTACATATTATAAAACCGCTGCTGATGCAGAAGCTGCTATTAATGCCGTTTATGCCGCCGCCAGGCCACAGAATTTCTTTGCATTGGAAACCCGTATTGCGGTAGGTGATGTTATGTCGGATGATGCGGAAAAAGGTGGCGGCGGCGCTTCCGATGTGGCGGAGATGCAGCAACTGAAGTTATTTGTTGCCAAACCGGATAATGGTTATGTAGAAGGCGCCTGGCAGGCTAATTTCCATGGCATCTACCTGGCTAATCTGGTATTGGACAGGGTGCCACCTATTGCGATGAATGAGACGGATAAGCAAAGGATCCTTGGGCAGGCCCGCTTTTTCCGTGCTTATTTTTATTTGCAGCTGATGGAGCTATTTGGGAATGTACCCCTGATCACGAAACCGTTACAGACAGGAGATTATAACCAACCGCAAGCCACACCTGCACAGATATGGGCGCAGATCGAACTGGATGCGGATAGTGCGATAGCGGTATTACCACAGCAGAGCGAACTGACCGTTGATAAGAACGGAAAAGCGACTGTTGGCGCAGCGAAAGCATTGTTATTGTATGCATATCTGTGGCAGCAGAAATGGGCGGATGCACAACGTATAGGAGATGAGATCATCAATTCCGGTCAGTATACCCTGGCGGCGGATTATACAAAGATCTTTACCACGGCAGGAGAGTTCAATATCGGTTCCATCTTTGAGATCAATATGGCAAATGTGCCGGGGAAAAACGTGGGAAGTAATATCAACCTCTGGCAGAATCCCCGGAATACCTGGGGCTATGGATTTGTTTGTCCGACGCAAAACCTGGTGAACAGCTTCGAACCAGGCGATCCGAGGCTAAAAGCGACCGTTATTGCCAATGGCGACCTTCTTTCGGATGGTACGGTGGCAAATACGACTTCCAGCCAGACAGGATACTATAATAAGAAATACTGGCTACCTCAGAATGAGATTCCTTACAATAACGGGGGCGGCGCAGGGGATGGTCCGACCAATGAGCGTATTTACCGCCTGGCGGTGGTCATGTTATGGACGGCTGAAGCGGCAGTGCATAATGGCGAGGTGGGTCATGCGACTGACCTGGTTAACAAAGTGAGGGAAAGGGCGCGTAAAAGTGGTGGGAATACCGATATGCGGATATTACCGCCTTATGGGACCGTGACGCTGGACAATATTTACCATGAACAGCGGGTAGAAACGGCCCTGGGGGATCATATCCGTTTTTTTGAGCTGGTGCGGACCGGCAAGGCGGCAGGCACATTACCCGGTTATAAAGAAGGGATACACAATCACCTGCCTATCCCTTTGCGGGAGATCCGGTTAAGTAACGGACTGCTACGACAGAATGAGGGATATTAGGACCCTGTACAGGCGCAGGGAGGTCATTTTTGATAAAATCAGTATCCGGATGGCGGTAGGCTTCTTTTGAGGTGTCATAATAAAAATGGGGACATAGATTTTATCACCAAAAACTGAACGCTACCACGTATTACGTTATGAAACTGACCTTCATGTTCGCAGCTTCCCTGTGCCTGTGCATGGGAATTCTTACACTGGTATCCTGCAGTGACAAGAACTTCCTCGATCAGACGGAGACAAGCAACCTGGACGAGAAATCGGTCTTTTCCGACAGTGCCAGGACAGTACAATTCCTTACCAACATTTACATTGACATCGGTTTTACTGAGAATGCCACCCGTTTCGGGAACGGTGGACTGGACGCTGCCTGTGATGAGGCTGAGCCGCAGAAGTCGGCTTCTATCACCACTTCTGTCCAGTTTGCCACGGGAACCGTCAATCCTTCTATTATCAGCGGTGACGCCTGGAGTTTATGTTATACGAACATCCGGCGGGTCAACCTCCTGCTGAAACATCTTCCAGGTACGCCTATTCCTTCCTATATCCGTAATGTAATGGGGGCAGAGGCCCGTTTCCTGCGGGCGTGGTATTATGCCATCCTCCTGAAGCATTACGGGGGGATACCGCTTGTCGGCGATTCCGTGTATAATGTTACGGACCAGATCCCGGCCACCCGTCATTCTTTTAAAGCATGTGTGGACTATATCGTCTCCGAATGTGATGCTGCCGCTGGCGCATTGCCATTGGAGCGGGTAAGAGAGGATTATGGCCGCGCCAGTGGTGGCGCCGCAATGGCCCTGAAAGCAAGGGTATTGCTGTATGCTGCCAGTCCGCTGTTCAATGGCGGAAACGTAGATCCTCAGAATCCGCTGACCGGTTATACCGATAATGTGCCCGAGAGATGGAAACTGGCCGCAGATGCAGCAGCCCTTGTGATGAATTCCAATGCTTATTCCTTGTATGAGGACAATGCCACGGCGCCGGGTTATGGCTTTTATAAAGT
Source organism: Chitinophaga filiformis (assembly GCF_021646545.1). GTDB lineage: Bacteria > Bacteroidota > Bacteroidia > Chitinophagales > Chitinophagaceae > Chitinophaga > Chitinophaga filiformis_A. Next base: position 885,889 of record NZ_JAKIRP010000002.1, read on the forward strand.
GTTTACCCTGCGTGTCAATTCAGAGTATATCCTGGCAAAAATGCAGGGGTTGAACCGTGAACTGGAGACTGCCTGGCAACCACCTTCCCGTGGCGGTGGACAGGGAGGATTTCCTTACCAGGAATTCGTAGACGCTTTTGGTATGGCGAATGGTAAACCGATCACAGATCCTGCTTCGGGTTATGCCGCAACGGATCCTTATAAGGACAGGGACCCACGGCTTGCTTATTCTGTGATTCGTGACCAGACGCCATTGATACAGAACAATGGTCTGAAAGAACCGGTCAATATCTACCTCACCACAGGTGGCAGTGGTGTGAGCCAGGACGCCGTACTGGCGGGAACGCCTACCGGTTACTATACGAAGAAGATGCTGGATGAAAATATCAGCGCCAACTTTATTCATGGTAGTCAGCGTTGTTTTCCATTGATCCGGTATGCAGAAGTACTGCTGAATTTCGCAGAAGCGAGTAATGAATTTGACGGGCCGACACAAGCGGTGTACGATGCGATACAACTGGTGCGCAGAAGAGCGGGACTGATGCCCTATGAATTACCTGCCGGACTCTCAAAGGATCAGATGCGGGAGGCAATACAGGCCGAAAGGAGAGTGGAACTGGCATTTGAAGGACATCGTTTCTGGGATGTGAGAAGGTGGAAGATCGCTGAAACCACACAGAATAAGGCGATGACCGGTATGAAAGTAGTCCGCAATGGCAACAATGCCACATATACCGTCTTTCCCGTACGTAAACATAATTTCCGCAAGGCTATGTACCTGTGGGCAATTCCACAAAGTGAAACCGCCAAATCTCCCGAACTGGCGCAAAATCCAAACTGGTAAAACAACCACCATGAAAGTAAGCATCTCCTTTTGTTTACTGATACTGTTACTCAGTATCAATGCCTGCAAACGGCAGGAAATATCTGTGCCTGAGCAGATAAAAGACATTTCGGGTGAGTGGCGTATCGTCAAGGCAGTCCGGAATGGCGTAGAAATTACTACGCTGGCAGATTTCACGAAGTTCAGAATACATTTCAAAGAGGGGCAGTACAATATTGAGCATCCGATGCCTTTTGTCGTGAACAAAAACGGTAGTTATTCACTGGATGATCCCGCGTATCCTTTACGCATCTCGTTCCTGCAAACGGGCACCGATGCTGCTGTCAGTACCGGTTTTACTTATCCGGTAGTGAATGGTAAACGTAACATGGTGTTTTCCTTCAGTCCTGGTTGCGCATCCAATACTTATCTGTACACACTTGAAAGAGTGGCTCCCTAACCTGATTCAATACGACACGATATGAAAAAATATATATGGATTATAAGCGGGATGCTGCTGTTCCTGGCAGGCTGTGTGTTCCTTGATAATGTGGTGCAACCTGCTGATGCCAGACCTGGCGAAGAGATGACCATTACGATGGAAACGCGCATTGATGTGGCAGATGGCGGACGGTCTAATGTGCGGCTGATCATTGGTTTCCTGGCGCCTAAGAACTGGCAGGCCGGTGCAAATTCTTCTATCACTTATACCACTAGGGCCTATGGTAGTGGCAAAATGGTACCCGTACCACTGAGCGTAGATGCCGGCGGCGGACAAAACTGGCCGGCAGCCCTGAAGAACCGTTTCGGCATGGGCGGCAACTTTATGGCAGACGACCTCGAATGGGTGGTGTTCTGGACGGAGCAGTCCTATAGTGTGCCGCAGGGCGTAAAAGAGACGATTAATGTAACGATTAAGACAATGCCTGGTGCGGAGAGCGTACAGTTTAAAACCGGCTATTTCGTGGGTACCAGTACGGATGGACTCAGCGATGTATTCGGTTCTAACAACGTGTATAAAAGCCGCTTTATGGATTGCTTCACCGTGAGTGATGGTATCAGCGATCTGACTGATTTCTGTAATCCGCAGATCGGCGCGGTAACACCTGGCGTAGCGACAGACAATGACCTGCTGACTATCTCATTTGATCCGGATGTAGTATCTACAGCGCTCAGCGGAGAAGCGAATATCTATCTGTGCGCGAAAGCTTATACCAGTACCGGTAAACTGCTGGACGCCTGTATACAGACAGACCAGTCGAAGCTGAAGCCTTACACCGGCAGGAAATCGGCTATTACTTTCTGGCCCCGTACGTATTTCAGTATGCAGGAAGGGGATAAGCTGGAGAAGATAACGTACTTCTTTACAGATGCCAGCGGTACTACAAACGTGGGTTACAGCAATACAGCTAATCCATTCGTCTACACGTTCAAATGCCAGTAAAACATGTCGCATAAAAATTATACAATGGCACTCAATTATATTCAACGATATATCTCTGCGCTTAGCTGTCTGCTATGCCTGCTTAGCGGCAGCGTATACGGGCAGGGGGCTGCTGGCATTGGCGGCAGACTGGTAGATGCTTATGGTCAGCCGCTGGCAAAAGCCCTTGTTTACGTTAAAGGAACAGGCGACAGCACATTTACCGACGCAGCAGGAAAATTTACACTGGCAGCCGGGCGCAACAGCGTTCTTGTAATGCAATATCCCGGCTATAAACAGCTGCAACATGTTGTAAAAAACAATACCGTCGTGTTGCGTATGGAAGAAGTTTTCATTCCTGATCCGGAGCACATCCCTGTATTATACGGAGAGGCGGATCGTCGCAGTAGTGTGGGCGCGATAGGCACTGTATATACCAGTCAATTGTCATCTACACCGGCTACTTTGTATGCCTATGCATTACCAGGACGTCTTGCGGGCTTGTATACCCAGCAAACAAGTGGTTTCCGCAATCCTGGTACCGGCAATAACTTTGATGTGGATCAGTTTGTAGGAAATATCCCCAGGTCGGGCGCACTGGAAGCGAATGACAACGCTGAGATCAATCTGTGGTTGCGGGGACAAACGCCTGTCACGATCGTAGATGGTGTACAACGCGATGTGTTTTCTATAGATCCGGAGAATATTGAATCTATTTCTGTGCTGAAAGATGGATTGTCTACTATCTTATTGGGACAGCGTAGTTCACGGGGTGTGTTACTGGTGGCCACCAAACGTGCCCGTGCCGGTAAACCACGTTTGTCATTTACCGCACAGACAGCGATACAGCAGTCTTTAAGTATGCCAAAAGCTTTACCAGCCTGGCAGTATGCATACCTGTTAAATGAAGCTTTGCAGAATGACGGCAAAGCGCCTTTATACAAAGAAGCAGACATACGTGCGTTCCGTGATCATTCCGATCCTTATGGTCACCCTGATGTGAACTGGTATGACCAGGTATTGAGAGATAATGCGCCTTTGTCACGATATAATCTGAACATCAATGGCGGTGGGGATGTAGCCCGTTATTCCGTATCACTGAATTATACCGGTCAACAGGGCATCTTCAAATCATCACCAGAGAATAGTTATACGACGAATGCCGGTCTGAAAAGATACCTGATCAACACAGACGTCAATATCGACGTCACCAGTAACCTGAATGTCGGCATGCAGTTATTCGGCCGTTTACAGGAAGGTACACAACCAGGAGCAGGTACCGGTAAAATACTGAGTGATCTGCTTTCTACTCCCAATGCAGCCTATCCTATCACCAATATCAACGGCAGCTGGGGTGGTACAGGTAACCTGACCACCAACCTGCTGTCATCTACGGTCAACAGTGGTTATATTCAGGACAATAGTAAAGACGTGATGGCGAATGTGGACCTCCGTTATGACCTGGGTGACTGGCTGCCTGGTTTGTCGCTGAAAGGCAAGGGCAACCTGTCGATCCAGTCCGCCAATGCGATTAACCGCAGTAAGCAGGATCTTGTTTATAAAATGAACGTCACACAGGGCGACACCACGTATGCCAGGTTTGGGCAGTCGGTGAGCCAGCACAATGACTTTATCTCTGTTTTCAATGCACAGTATTTCTTCGGACAGATCTCTCTGAATTATGATCGTCAGTTTGGTGGGCACGGACTGAGTGCCATTGTGCTGGCGGACAGAAGACAGACGATCTTCAACTATGACCTTCCGGGTAAAGCCACGAACCTGTCAGCGAAGGCTACGTACAACTATGGTAACCGATATTTTGCGGAAGCTGCCATCAACAGAAGCGGTTATAACCGCTATATGCCGGGCAGACAATACGGTACCTTCTATGCGGGCGGCATTGGCTGGGACATCGCCAGGGAAGCCTTTATGCAGGACCAGGCAGGTTGGCTGAACCAGTTGAAGCTGCGGGCTACCTATGCGCAGACGGGCAATGGGATCGATAATTCCGGCTACTATATCTGGCGTCAGGATTTCAGTGAGAACAATGGCATAGGTGGTGGTATTTATGAACAGGGTACTGCCCGTTCACCGGCGTCCGGTTTCCAGGAAAATGGATTGGCGAACAAAAACATTTCATGGGAGACAGCCCGTAAGATAGATGTAGGTGTTGACATCTCCCTGTTCAATAACCGTTTGCAGGTAACGGGTGATTATTATCATGACCGTTACGCGAATCTTTTACAGATAAGAGGAAAGAGTATTGGTTTATCCGGAGCGGCCTATCCACCGGAAAACATTGGCATCAATCTTTACAAAGGAGGAGAGCTGACGGTGACCTGGCAGTCGGATATCAACGACTTCCATTATTTCATCACTGCAAATGGCAGCGTGGAGCAGAGCAGGGTGATTTTCATGGATGAACAACGGCGCGATTATGAATGGAACAAACGAACAGGACAACCGGTAGGTATGCGTTTCGGATATATTGCAGATGGCTTTTTGCAGACAGCCGAAGAAGCTGCCGCTGCACCTGTCATTACCGGTTACCAGCCATTACCCGGCGATATCAAATATAAAGACCTGAATGGAGACGGTGTGATCAATCAATTTGATGAAGCGCCTATTGCCAGATCCAGTCCACGTATTTACTATGGCATCAGCGCCGGTATTTCCTGGAAGGGGCTGGAATTAAGCGCCTTGTTGCAGGGTGTCAGTAACCGCACAAACTACGTAGCCAACTTTGCTACAGAGTTAGGATTCCAGTTCGTCAACTTCACTTACGGACAGGCTTACGAACAGATTACCGGCCGCTGGACACCTGAAACAGCAGGTACAGCAACATATCCCCGTTTGTCTGCAGATGCAAACTACAACTACAATAAAGCCAGTTCTACTTTCTGGGTGCGTAACGGCAACTACTTCCGTCTGAAGAATGTGAGTATTGCCTATAACCTGCCTTATGTATGGGTACAGCGACTGAAACTGGGCGGGGTGAAAATCTTTGCCAACGGGTTGAACCTGTTCACACATGCACCTTACGATTTTGTAGATCCTGAAGTTGGAGTAGGCGCCTATCCGATTCAACGGGTATTGAATACAGGTCTGAATATTAAGTTCTAGTCAGCCATTTTAAATAAAGTAACATGAAGCAATTCCCAACTATATTTCTCCTGGCCGGCTTCCTGATTGCCCTGGTAGCCTGTAAAAAGGATTACGAAGCGGTACCGCTTGAGAAAGTGACGATAGAATATGTCTTTGACAAAGATGATTCGCTGGGTACTTATGCGAATAAGTTCCTGAATACGGTGTATTCCAAATTACCCGGCGGTTACAACCGCGTAGGCGGTGATCTGCTGGATGCAGCCTCTGATGATGCTATTTCTGGTTTTACCGGCACTACCAGCGTATCTAAACTCGCAACAGGCGCTTATACTTCTTTTGAGACGATTGCGGAAGAAACACCCTGGAACAGCGCTTATTCGGCTATCCGGGCGGCAAGCATCTTTGTGTCTAATATTAATATTTCTCCGGTGAAAGATAAGTTGCCTAATGGTAATTCGGTGCGTTATGCCTGGAAAGCAGAGGCGCGGTTTATCAGGGCGCTGTTTTATTTCGAATTACTGAAACGTTATGGTGGTGTGCCTTTGATGGGTGATGAAGTACGGGAATTAGGAGATGATGTACAGGTGCCACGTAGTTCTTTTGAAGAATGCGTACAGTATATCGTTAGTGAATGTGATGCGATCAAGGATAGTCTGCGTCCGAATCCGGTTGTAGCGCCGGAGCTGAACAGTCACCGTGCTACCAGGGGTGCAGCACTGGCATTAAAAGCAAGGGTGCTGTTGTATGCTGCGAGCCCGCTGTTTAACGGGGAGAATATCGATGCAGGCAATCCACTCACCGGTTATACCGGTTATAATAAAGAGCGCTGGAAACTGGCGGCAGATGCGGCCAGAGCGTTGATAGACGAAAATACTTTTTCCCTGCTGCCTAACTTCAAAGATATCTTCATCACACAGAATAACAGTGAGGTCATCTTCTTCCGTCAGGGAGGTAATTCAACGGATATTGAATCAACGAACGGTCCGGTAGGTTTTGCGCAGGTAGCCCGTGGTCGTACCAATCCGACACAGGAGCTGATAGATGCTTTTCCTACGGATGCGGGCCTTCCTATTACTGACCCGGCGTCAGGATATGATGCGAATGCCCCTTATGCGCATCGTGATCCACGTCTGACGATGAGCATCATTTACAACGGTGCGAGATGGCTGAATACAGAGATACAAACGTATGAAGGCGGTCAGCACAGACCCGGCGGAGCGGAGCCTGGTACCAGGACAGGATACTATATGCGCAAGTTCATGGGCAATTTTGAGAATGCGACCCAATACAGTAATACCAGTCATGACTGGATACTGCTGCGTTATACCGAAGTGCTGCTCAATTTTGCGGAAGCGGAAAACGAGTACAATGGTCCTACGGGAGAGGTGTACCAGGTATTGAAAGACCTGCGTGCCCGTGCAGGTATCACACCTGGAGATAATGGGCTGTATGGATTACGTCCGGGTTTATCTCAGGATGAAATGCGTCAGCAGATCCGCAATGAACGTCGTATAGAGCTGGCCTTTGAAGAGCATCGTTTCTGGGATATCCGTCGCTGGAAGATCGCACACCAGGTGTATGGCAAGCCGCTGCATGGCATGAGTATTATCCGGAACGGAGGAGATCTGTCTTATAGCGTAGCGGAAGCCTTCAAACCGGTGTTCAGTGCGCCGAAAATGTACCTGTATCCGATACCGTACGACGAGGTAGTGAAAAACGACAATATGCGCCAGAATCCTGGATGGTAAGCTTTATTCCTGACATGAAATCAACTGATTGAAGATGAAACATATTTTACTGTTGCTGCTGTTGGCCATTTCCCTGTCTTCGATGGCACAGCAAAAAAGCATAAGCGGTTCTGTGAAAGACCTGAATGGCGTATTGCCTGGTGCGGCAGTTGTAGAGAAGGGCGTGCCTACGAATGGGGCTATTACAGATGCAGATGGCCGGTTTAAACTGACCCTGAAGGGAAAGTCGAATGCGGTGATCGTGAAGCTGATCGGGTTTACAACCCAGGAAATCAGTGTAACAGGTTTAGTGACGCTTGACGTCATATTACAACCTGCTACACAGGGAATTGATGAAGTAGTTGTGGTGGGTTTTACGCAGACAAGACGTATTACAAATACCGGTGCGGTAAGTGGTATTACCGGGGCTGAGATCAGGAATGTACCCACTGCCAATGTACAAAATACACTGATGGGTAAACTGCCAGGATTTGTGTCGCAGCAACGTTCCGGTCAGCCGGGGAGGGATGCGTCTGACTTCTTTATCCGTGGTGTGAGTTCGCTGAACAGCGAGGGAAACAAGCCATTGATCATTGTGGATGATATTGAATACTCTTATGACCAGTTGCAACAGATCAACGTCAATGAGATTGAAAGTATCTCTATCCTGAAAGATGCGTCCACTACCGCGATATATGGCATTAAGGGTGCTAATGGCGTACTGGTGGTAACGACCCGCAGAGGTAAAAGCGGCCGTCCGCAGGTAAACGTGCGTGCAGAATCAGGTCTGCAGGCGCCGGTAAAGACGCCCAGGTTACTGGATGCTTACAATACGGGATTGCTGGTAAATGAAGCCTACAAGAATGACGGTCTGACGCCACTGTTTACGGATGCAGACCTGGAGCTATTCAGAAATGGGAAAGATCCATATGGCCATCCGAATATCAACTGGTATGAAACGGTGTTTAAGAAATTTGCGCAGCAGGCAAATACCAACGTCGATATCTCCGGTGGAACGGAGGCCGTGAAGTACTTTATTTCCGGTGGATTTTTAACACAGAACGGGCTTGTAAAGGACTTTTCTGATCCCCGTAATGAAGTGAATACAAACTATTTCTTCCGCAGATATAACTTCCGCTCCAATCTCGATATGCGGGCGAATAAGACGCTGACACTGCGTCTTGATCTGACAGCGCGTTTCGGTGATATCAACGAACCACATGCGGCGAATGTGGTATCGGAAGTCTATAATTTTGAAAAGATACATCCTTATTCCGCGCCTGTTATGAACCCGGATGGTAGTTATGCGTTTGCAGCGGATACAAAAGATAAGCTGCCGACTATCAACGCCCGTCTGGCGAATGGGGGGTATACCCGTAGTAAGCGTACGGACTTTAATGCCTTATTTGGTGCTACGCAGCAACTGGATTTTATGACGAAGGGTTTGTCCCTGACAGCCCGTGTGGCTTATGCCGGTGTAGAGCAATATTCCAGGAACCTGTTCCGGCCAGAGGATCCGCCTTCTTATCACTATAATCCCGTGGACAGGTCTTATACATTGGATCCCCGTGGAAATTACCGTTTACAGGCTTACAGGGTTACAGGGAATACGGACCTGTACAGCAGGAATGTGAACACGCAGGCGTTCCTGAATTACGACCGCAGCTTTGGTGCGCATACCTTTAACTCACTCATACTATACAATAAGCAGAGTTATGCCTTTAAATCGGATGTTCCGGCCAATTTCCGCGGACTTTCCTTCAAGGTTGGCTACAACTATCAGCAGAAATATCTGATCGATTTTAACGGGGCTTATAATGGTTCTGACCGTTTTCAGGCGAAGAAAAGGAACGGTTTCTTCCCGGCAGTAGGTGTGGGCTGGAATATTTCACAGGAGTCGTTCTTTAAGGAACGTAATCTGCCTTTCAGTCTGTTGAAACTGCGTGGTTCCTATGGTGTAGTGGGATCTGATGTGACGTCGGGCAACCGCTATCTCTATCGTCAGGAGTATTACTATAGTGGCGGTTACTCCTTCGGAGAGAATGATTCGCAACAAAGTTCTATTTATGAGGGAGAATTGGGTAATATGGATGTAAGCTGGGAGAAAGCGAAGAAAGCAGATGTGGGTATCGATATGAATCTGTTTAAAGACAAGCTTTCTGTGACGGTCGATTATTTCCATGATATCCGCTATGATCAGCTGGTACGGAAGGGTTCTGTTCCCGGTATTATCGGTATTGGTTTCAGTCCGACGAATGTGGCCAGGACAAGTAACAGGGGGTTTGACGGGCAGATCAACTACCGTGGCAGCATCCGTCGCGTGAACTTCACCACCAGCCTGGTATTCCAGCATTTCAAAAACAAGGTACTGTTCAAGGATGAAGCACAGCCGGCTTTCCCCTGGTTGAGGGAAACAGGTCGTCCTATCGATCAGCCATTCGGCTATACTTTTATCGGGTATTATACACCGGAGGATATTCAGAAGATCCAGGCGAATACGCATGATAAACCCGCTACGCCGCTGAGTGAATATCCGATCCAGGCAGGTGATCTCAAATACAGGGATCTGAACAACGACGGTATTATAGACAATAATGACCGCGGCCCTATCGGTCGTCCGAATCTGGCTAATACGGTGCTTGGTCTGACACTGGCAGCTAATTATAAAGGGTTTAGTGTGAGTCTGCTGTTCCAGGGAGCGTTTGGGTATAGTTTCAGTGTGGTAGGTACCGGTATCGAGACTTTTCAGAGTCAGTTTCAGCCTATCCACCAGGAAAGATGGACGCCGGAGAATGCGGATAATGCACAATTCCCTCGTCTGACCAGCAATCCGACTACTGTAAATAGCGCACGCACCTATATGTCAGATTTCTGGTTGATCGATGCACGTTATGTACGTCTGAAAACGATCGATCTGGGGTATCAGTTGCCAAGCCGCTGGTTACCACAACGCCTTAACAACGCGCGACTGTACCTGAGTGCTTATAACCTGTTAACATGGACCAACTACGATAAGTACCAGCAGGACCCCGAGGTATCCAGCAACTCAGCGGGCGACGCTTATATCAATCAGCGCGTTGTCAATCTGGGGGTGCAGATCGGCTTTAAATAAATACAAACTAACGAGGAAAATTTGCTAAAATGTTCAGAAACAAACGATGGGTGCTGTCAGCGGTCTTAGGGATATTATGCCTGGCGGCAAACGGACAGGAAAAGATCATGACCTTAAACAGCAGCAATGCGGCCGTGAAGTGGAAGGTAAAAGCGGCAGCGGAGCTGGGACAGACAACGGATATTCATACAACAGCTTATAATGACCAGGACTGGGTGAAGGGGATTGTACCCGGGACGGTGTTCGGCTCATTTGTGGCGGCGGGATTGGAGAAAGATCCTGATTATGCGGATAACATTTACCGGGTAGATAAAGCGAAGTATGACCGGGACTTCTGGTATCGCAGCACGTTTACATTTTCCCGCCGGAAAGCAGGAGAGCAGCAATGGCTCAATTTTGAAGGCGTGAACAGGAAAGCGGAAGTTTTCCTGAATGGCCATCGGCTTGGTTTACTGGATGGTTTTATGGACCGGGGAAAGTTCGATGTGACGAACCTGTTGCGGTATGACGAGCCGAATGTACTGGCTTTGCTGGTGAGCTGGCCAGGGACACCTATTGTGAACTATTCAAGTCCTACGTATATCTCCAGTGCCAGCTGGGACTGGATGCCTTATGTGCCCGGACTGAACATGGGTATTACAGATGATGTATACATTACCGGTTCCGGCGCCATTACTATCCAGGATCCGTGGATACGCACCAGCAGTGCTGATACGGCGCTGGCGAAACTGAGTGTTTCGATGGAGTTGGAGAATCATTCAGCACAGGCGCAGGAGGGTACTATTTCCGGCACGATTCAGCCGGGTAATATCCGTTTCTCCAAAAATATAAAGCTATCAGCCGGACAGACGGAACAAGTCTCTTTTCAGCCGGAAATAGCCCATCCACAGCTTTGGTGGCCGAACGGGTATGGTAGTCAGCCGTTATATACCTGCGATCTGCAATTCACCGTAAAAGACAGCGCGTCTGACAGCCGAAAAGTGACTTTTGGTGTGAGACGTTTCAGTTATGATACCACCGGTGGTGTGTTGCATATCTATATCAACGGACAAAAGATCTTCATCAAGGGCGGTAACTGGGGGATGTCGGAGTACCTGTTACGTTGTCGGGGCAGTGAGTATGATACGAAGCTAAAGCTGCATCGGGAGATGAATTTTAATATGGTGCGCAACTGGATCGGGAGTACGACAGATGAAGAATTCTATGATGCCTGTGATAAATATGGCTTGCTGGTATGGGATGATTTCTGGTTAAATTCACATCCGAACCTGCCCAAAGATATCTTTGCTTTCAACAGGAATGCGGTCGGGAAGATCAAGCGGCTTCGTAATCATGCCAGTATCGCGGTATGGTGTGGCGATAATGAAGGGTATCCTTTACCCCCCTTAAACAACTGGCTGAAAGAGGACGTCGCCACGTTTGATGGGAATGACCGTCTGTACCAGGCAAATTCTCATGCTGATGGTCTGACGGGTAGTGGTCCGTGGACGAACTTTGCCCCCGCCTGGTATTTTACCAGATTTCCCGGTGGATTTGGCGGTACGCCCGGATGGGGACTACGTACAGAGATCGGTACCGCGGTGTTTCCTTCTTTTGAGAGCTTTAAACAGTTTATGCCTGATAGCAGCTGGTGGCCACGTAATAAAATGTGGGACCTGCATTTCTTTGGTCCTTCGGCGGCTAATGCTGGTCCGGACAGATATGACGAAGCGATCAACAAAGGTTACGGTACAGCCAGTAATATTGAAGACTATTGCCGGAAGGCCCAGCTGGTGAATATTGAAGTCAATAAGGCGATGTATGAGGGTTGGTTACATCATATGTGGAATGATGCTTCGGGTATTATGACCTGGATGAGTCAGTCGGCTTACCCAAGTATGGTATGGCAGACTTACGACTACTACTACGACCTGACAGGCGCTTACTGGGGCGTGAAAAAAGCCTGTGAGCCTTTGCACATTCAATGGAGTGCGGCAGATAATTCTGTAAAGGTGGTGAATACTACTTTACAGGATTATAGTAACCTGAAGGCGGAAGCGATTGTATATAACATGGATGGAACGGTGGCCAGGCAAATTGGTCGGACGGCGACTATCCGTGCTGTTGCCAACAATACAACACCTTGTTTTGATTTGAATTTTAACGCCGATAATCTGGCATTCAGGAAAACAGTGGTTGCTTCCTCTTCTTCCCCGGAGAGCGCAGGTGCTACTGCTGTAGCAGATGGTAGTGTTGGTTCCCGTTGGAGCAGTAACTATAACGACAATGAATGGATCTATGTGGATCTGGGTATTGCGCAGGAAATCAGTAATGTCGTATTGATCTGGGAAGATGCACATGCGGCTGCTTATAGTTTACAGGTCTCTGATGATGCGCAGTCCTGGACAGATGTCTATAAGACAGAGACAGGTAAAGGCGGTACGGAAACTATTGCCTTGCAGGCGGTGAGAGCGCGTTATGTAAGAATGCTGGGACGTAAGCGGGCTTCACAATGGGGGTATTCTTTGTATGAGCTGGAGATATATGGTAAACGTAGTACAAGCCTTTCAGATGTACAATTTATACGCTTGCGCCTGAGTGATGCGAAAGGTAATCTGCAATCTGATAATTTCTACTGGAGAGGCAACCGGAATGGTGATTATACAGCGTTGAATGAACTACCAGCCGTACAGCTGAAGGTGAGTTCGAAGGCGGTGCAGGTGAGTGATAGTACGCGCATTACAGCGACAGTGAGCAATCCTTCCAATGCCGCAGCACCTGCATTTGCGGTCTGTGTGCAGGTGGTAAGAGCGGGTGACAATGAACGGGTATTGCCGGTGGTGATGAGTGATAACTATTTCACGTTGATGAAAGGGGAGAGTAAACAGCTGGAGATTTTTTTTGAGAGGAAATTGTTGGAGAGTGGTGGGTATAAGGTGATTGTTATGCCTTATAATAAATAGCTGGTATTTTTTTTTCATTGCATCGGAGGGGGCGTCTTCTATGTTGAAAAACAAGCCTCGAGAATAAAAAAGAATAAAAAAAGATCTATAAGGGCTGGTTCTTAGGAACCGGCCTTTGTTATTCCTATAAAAATAATCTTCTCTAAGCAGACATTGCTCGGCAAGCTGCAACTTCTTTTATCATTTTCTATAGGATGCCATATGCAAACTCAAAAGAGTGGTCTTGTCATCAAGCCATAGACGGCTTCTTGCATTGAAGGCGGCCGAGTTTTATATAAGAATTGTCGTACATTTTTTATATCCATACCTAAAACTATACTGTTTAACAACATGCTGTAAATGTAGAGTTGAAATCTGCTTATTACTTCGTATATTTGGAAAGCGATGCAATTCTGTATCGTTTAGAAAACCGATCATTTTTAAGTCATTATAATGTTACCTTTCTAAATTATTTTTGCATTACTGTGCTAAATTTCTCTGTGAAAAGTAATCTATGAACAATAAAAATTCATTCGTAAAAGGATCATTATTTGAAGAAGATTACCTAATAAAAACACTTGGACCCCTCGGCACCTCATCTGAAGTTGCATTGACAGAACTTGTTTCTAATGCTTGGGACGCAGGTGCCACCGAAGTGAGAATTTTCATCCCAGAACGTAGCGGGGACTATTTAACTATAGAAGATAATGGAATGGGATTGACACCAGATGAATTTGAAAATCGCTGGATGAAACTTGGGTACAACAGATTAAAACATCAAGGGAAGAATGTAGTCTTCCCGCCGGGAGTAGAAGGCAATAGGTTGGCATATGGTCGAAATGGGATTGGTAGGCACGGATTGCTTTGCTTCAATAACGAATACACAGTTGTTACTCATTCTAATGGTAAAAAGTCAACATTCATTGTAACAACTGAAAGTGAAGAGCAGCCATTTGTTATCAAAGAAAAGAATGTTGAGCAATCTGATACTTACGGTACAGTTTTAAAAGTTCTTGTAACTAGAAACTTACCTCAGTCAGAGCGAATTTTGCAAATAATATCTGCACGATTTCTCCATGATCCGCAGTTCAGAGTCTTGATAAATAGACAATCTGTTCAGCTAAGCCAACATACTGGGTTAATAGACACCTCTGTCTTGAGGATAGATGATAAAACTACTCTTAAAGCTCATTTTTTAGATTCAAAGCAAAGTGCGAGGTCTACTATTTATCAGGGTATTGCTTTTTGGCAAAGCAATAAACTGGTAGGAGAACCTTCATGGTCATTAGGTGGAGAAATTATTATAGATGGAAGAACTAAATTTGCTAAAAGATATACTATAGTAGTAGAAACAAATGATCTTGCTGACTATATAATAGAAGATTGGACCGGTTTTAAGAGCCATCCTTATATGGAGAAGATATATGAGGAGGTCGTGAAATATGTAAAAAGGATGCTTGCAACTGTCGCTGATGAATACATCGAAGACACTAAACAACATTTGAAAAGTACTTTTCATGAAGAGATAGCACAGTTAACTCCTTTAGGAAAGTACGAAGTTATTGAAGCAATAGACTCCATCACATCTACTCATCCAACAGCTCGTCATGAAACAGTTTCAATCGCGGTTCAGGCTATCATCAATCTTGAAAAAACACGCTCTGGAAAAGAATTATTGGTGAGACTTGCTAGCCTCTCGGAAGATGATTTCGTTGGATTGGGTGAACTTTTGCAAAAATGGTCTGTTAAAGATGCTCTCGTTGTATTAAATGAGATAGACAATCGTATTTCGTTGATCGAAGCGATTCGAAAGTTGTCATCGGATCCTGGCGTTGACGAGTTACATGTTTTGCATCCTTTGGTTTCGGGTGCTCGTTGGCTCTTTGGGCCTGAGTTTGAATCTGCTGAGTATTCCTCAAATAGGCAGTTGCAAACTGCAGTAGAGCAAGTATTCAAAAAGAAAATTGATCCCTCAGTATTCTTAAATAATAGAAAGAGACCTGATATAGTTTTATTAAAAGAATCAACTGCATCTATAACTGGTACGGAAATTTTTGATAACGATTCTGGCTTAGCTAGTGTAAATAAAGTTCTAATAATTGAACTAAAGAGAGGTGGCTTCAATTTAACCCGTGAAGAAAGGAATCAAGCTCAAGGGTATGTAGAGGATTTTATGAATTGTGGAAGCTTGATAGGATCTCCCTATATAGAAGCATTTGTTATTGGAAAGTCGTTTGCTAAAAATCTTCAGCCAATAGCTACTGTAAAAAATGCGAATGATGTGGAAATGGGGAAAATTCGCTTGTCTACATTTTCGCAATTGGTAGATACTGCGGAAAAACGGTTGTTTGGTTTAAGAAGTAAGCTTAATGAACGCTACGATGACATCTCTGGAATGGAGCTTTTTAAGAGTCAAGCAACACAATTAACCTTTGACCTTTAACTCAAATACTAATTACAGAGCTACCAGATGCTGCGTAACGATTCGGTTCTCGGCATCTATGAACCAATCAGCAGAGGCATTATCTTTGCGTCTGTTCTTTCTTCTTCCAGTTGTGCGGTAATAAATTAATCAGCTGATTAGCGGGGCAGTCATGCAGGCGATCATATATATCGCATAGGTATGTAAATGGATCAATGTCATTAAGGTGGCAGGATTCAATCAGAGGGTAAAATGTAAACACCCGAGATAGAGCGTCTTTTTAATCTAAAAGCATCAAAATAATATTGCGGATCAAAAGTTTAAAATATGAAACGCAATAAACGTACAGTTGAAGAAATCCGGTGTCTACTGGAGCAGAAGGAACTTGAAAGTATTCCCTTCAAAGAATTTTGCAAGATAAACAGCATCAGCGATGCTACTTACTATAACTGGCAAAAGAGAGTTGTATCTCAATCCGATAATGTAACAACGTTTCTTCCGGCTAGTATTCAAAAAAAATCATCTGGAGATTGCCCATTCGTTGAAGTTGAAAAGCCAGGAGGAATAATAATTAGGTTATTCAGGCAGGTATCGGTGGAATTTATAAAGTCACTGTGTTAATCTAATGCTGCACATATCCTCAACCAACCGGTATTTGTTTTGCAGTGAACCAGCTGATATGCGCAATCATTCCATGGCCTTGCTGCAATGGTAAAATACAGTATGAGACAGGATGTATTGAATGGAGACATTTATATATTCTTGAGTAAACGACGCAATGCCATAAAGCTACTAAGCATTGAAGGTGATGGCTTTGCTATGTATTATAAGCGATTAGAGAAGGGGACGTTTGAATCACCGTTATACGATCCCGTGCTCCGGTCTATAGCCCTTACAGATGCACAACTAATTATGATTCTTAAAGGGATTGTTCTGAATACAGTCACTTACCGAAAACGATATAGTCGTCCGGAATAATTGGTAATCAATCCGCTGTGATGTTATTGTCGTATATTGTATCAGCATGGATACGGTACCCCAAAAAGATTACAAACAACTCTACGAACAGGTTCATAAGGAGAACCAGGAGCTTAAAGCTGAACTGCATAAAATGCAGTTGCAGATGAATAAGTTCCAACAAATGTTGTTTGGCAGTAAACGGGACCGGTTTATTGATAATCCTGCTCAATTATTACTAGAGCTTAACACAACAGAAGCTTATCCTTCTTCTTCGTTAAACGATGTAAAGAAAGTTACCTACGTAAAAACGGATAAAAAGTCCAGGGCAGAACAATCGTCATTACATGCCTATCTGGAAAAACTGCCCAGGGTGTATGAAACCGGAGAACCTAATCATTTACCATTAGGTGCTGAAAAGATTGGAGAAGAGCAACATGAGGTTCTTGAATATACTCCGGGGAAACTATTCGTTCGTGTAATTATTACTCCCAGATATAAAATCAATATAAACGCAGATAAAGATCAGACTATTATTCTTTCTGCGCCAGCTCCGGAACAGCCATTGTTTAAATGTATAGCCGGATCAACTATGCTTGCACATCTGATTACGGCTAAAATCTGTGATCATATGCCACTGTATAGGTTGAGTAAGGCTTTTGAACGCATCGGTAGTGGCTTGCCTTATAATACATTGTTAGATTGGTATGGAGCTGCCGCTGATATGATAACACCGTTATATGGCTCTTTAAGAAAGGAAGCACTTGCCTTCCCATATATCCATGTTGATGAGACAACGCTGAAAGTTATTTGTGCAGAAGAGAATAGATCCCGCCAGAAAATACATGATGGCTACATGTGGTGCTATAACAATAGCATCAAAAAGTTGGTGTTCTTTGATTATCAGCCAGGCAGAAGGCAAAACTGCACCATAGGGATTCTAAAGGACTTCAAAGGTGTGATCCAGACTGATGGCTGGCAGGTTTATGAAAAAAATGCAGCTAAACAAAAAGATATTACCCAGATCTGCTGCCTTGTGCATGCAAGAAGAAAGTTTACAGACGCGCAAGTTTATGATAAGGAACTGGCAGGTTATGCACTGACCAGGTTTAATGAGCTATACGCCATTGAAAGGGTATGTAAAGAACAGCAACTGGACTACGACCAGATCAGAAAAATTAGGCAAAAAGAATCTGTTCCAATATTAGATGATCTGCATAAATGGATGCAGCAACAATACCAGACACTACCATCTGCACCTATTACTGCCGCTTTGAAATACTCCCTTGAAAGATGGGATAATTTATCCCTGACAATAATCCGGTGGAGAGAAATATACGTCCTATCGCATTGGGACGAAAAAACTTCTTATTTGCAGGCAGTGAAAAAGGTGCTCATCGCTTGGCCATGTTATATAGCCTCATTGGTACCTGTGCTATGAACAATGTAAATCCTTATGAATGGTTGAAAGATATCTTTGAGCGAATTAACAACCATCCCGTGAACAGACTTAGCGAGTTACTCGCGCACAACTGGATATCCTTAAATTGATTACTACGATTTTATTCTGATAAAATCTATACGCCTCGATCTCGGGTGTTTACCAATGTTGATATGGTCAAACAACTATTAGCCCGAATGGAGGCTCCTTATAAGGCCGAAGGTCTATCACAGCTATCAATTAGCGAAGCCGTAAACAGAGGAACTGGGTGCAGGAAAGCTACTCGCACGGGTCTGTGGGGGAGCGGGGGAGGTAACAATCCGCTCTACCCGGAACCAAGTGATATTGATTTTTAGTAAGTTAAGAATATTGTTGACTTAATCGGGGATGCAGTATTGTTTGGTATATTATAATCGGAGTACAGAGGGAAGTTAACCTTATTAGTCTTTCACTAATGTTTGATATTACTCGAAAAATATTCAAATAGTGTCTGTAATCTACTTGCATTCTCTTTCGAAGGCGCCATTAGAAAGAAAAATTGGTAGCTATAATAAGAATCAGACATGTAAGAATGCAATGGCAATTGAAGGAAAAGGCCATTCTGAAATGAAATTTCCCAAAATACCAACTAGTTGGTATTGTCCAATAATACAATTTTCGACACCTTTAACCGAAAGATTAGTATCTATTTCGCCTCGCCATTATAAACACTGAAAATATAACTAATGGAACGATCTTATCACGTCGGAGGAGGTCCAAATTCAATTAAATTAAAAGTTGGATGTTGAGACGTTTTGGCTTGCTAGATCACGCGAACTAGTAGATATAATAATGGTATGAAAGAAATGATTATTAACTACGATATTAATTGAAATATATGAAGATCGAACTTATGCGCGCTCTAATCATGGGATTTGTAGCCGTTATTTTATTTAGTTGTTCGAATAATGGAAAGATGCAGGGTAAAGTTATAATTGAAGAAATTAGATCCACCCCGATTATGGATTCTGTTCAAATTGATAGTATCGCTATTACATCCAATGGAGATACGTCAATGACGACATTCTTTGCTCTGAGAGAAGTTTTACCCGGTGACCGATTCGATATAGGCAGAGGTTATAATACGGTAAATAATGAAGTGACAGGTAAAGTAGTAGAATTTGCCGATAGTAATGATTTGAAAACCGTTTCGGAGACAGAGGGGCAAACGACTGATTTCGACGTAAAGGTTATAAAATCATACGATCAACTGAAGAAAATGATGGACTTAGAAACGAATGCTTCCCTAAAATGGGGCATTTTTAAGGGTTCAGCTAAATATGATTATTACAATAAAGTAAAAATAGATCAATACACAGCATTGCTGTTAGCAAAGGTAATAGTTAAAAACCCAACAGAAATATTAAAAACGTCCTGCTTGACCATGCGAGCACAAAGCTTAATAGAAAAATCTAAGGAAGAGTTCTTCGATATGTTTGGTGATGAGTATATTTATGGCAAAGTAAGTGGTGGAGAATTATACATTTTTTTTCAATTCTCAAGCAATAGTAAAGAAGAACTCTCTAAAACAAATGCCGCTATTACCGCCTCCGCAAGGAAAATGAGTGCCGGGGGGGCAACTTCTGCTAATTTCAAATCAGCATTAGAAGAATTAAAATCAAGTTCTGAATTGCATATTAAAGTAATTCGAGAAGGTACAATTGATTCAATACCGGAAAACGATTTAGACTCTTTGATAAGGTATGCCGCTAGGTTTCCTGAGAAAGTTAGAAATTCTAAGAATCCAGTAGCACTTGAAGTAATTACTGAGCCCATAAAAAATGTTGATAATTTGCCCATATCTTTTCCACAATCGTACTTACTGAATATTTACAATAGGAAAAGAAAAATAGAACTAGTTGCAAAAAAAATTGACGAAATTAGGACTGCATCGGCCAGTTCACAATTTATTATAGATAATGCTTCATTATTTAGAGAGTCATCTGTTGACTCTGCAAAAAAATTGATACGTACTTACGAATCATTGACTGATAAGTTGACTGATTGCGCAAAAACGTGTGCAATTTCTTCAACTGTATGTAATGAATGTAACGAAGACTTAAACAATACTTATGATCCTTATATAACAACTTTTAAGGATGAACAGTACCTCCCCACGGAACCAACAACACTAAAAAAGCAGAAGAAAGCTGTTATACCACGTGGAAGTCAAGGAATTAATGTGGATACTGTTAAGGTTGGCGAGACTGTTTATTTAGATTTTGAGGGGACTGCAAGATCTCCTTTTGATGTTTCGTCGAATTGCGTGAACTTGGCATTTGACCCTAATTTAGAAAGGACTCACGCAAAATTCGTTATTCAATTTGAAGAACTTAATTTTTCTAATCCACAAGAAATTATGGGTCAACCATATTTTTACGATGGCAAAGAATTTAAGGTAAGAGGGACAGGAGTTATTGTAAGAGCAAAAATTTTACTGGAAAGAAATATTGATGGAAATATATCTGTTACAAAGGTATCTGAAGAGCATACAACACTTTGTACCACTGTAAGGTCTATTACAACAAGGGAATAGAAGCCTTGTTGGCTTAAAATATTCCACTATCGTATTGTCCTTCTTGCATCTTCCCTCAATAGAAGTACAACTTTGCATTGTACATTAGATAGGTAACTCTCATAAGTATGTTTCTTACAAAGATGGAAACCTTTTATGAAGGATCTCCAGGAAGTTCAGCCATTAGGCTATTGTTCCCGAGAGTTATTTGGCGACGGTCAGGGTGTTTTGAAAGGTAGGAAACGATGTACGGGGGTGAATGTGTTTACCGAAATTGACGAACATTTACCGCTTAGAGACTTTCTAGTTTGCCCCCGTTGTGAAAGGCAGATAGGCAGAAGTGGTTCTAAGGGTAATGGCAGGATTTATTACTATTATAACTGCCAGTTTGTCAAGCAGTATCAAGAGCGTTTCCAGGCAGATACAATCAACGAGGCATTTATTAGACACTTAAACGAAATAGCTATCAATGCACCAATCATCGACTATTACTCCAGCGTATCACTAATTCATTAAAGACCGATAAACAGGGCAACTAAAAGGGGCTGAAGGAAATGCAATCCGAAATAGATAAGTTATACATAAGAATACAAAATGTTAGATTAACGTAATCCGAGATCGTATCCCCACGAGCAACAGCATCTTCCCTTAATCATCGGAAGTGACTAGTTTGCGCTCATTATGAGCCAAGATTTATCACAACCAATAGAAGCGGCAGCGGTGTGTATGTCTGTCACTGAAAAGAAGCGGTTACTTTCTGAATGGCAGCAAAGTAACCTGAAGATGAAAGTATTCTGTGAACAAAAGCAAATATCAGTAAATGCGTTGAAGAACTGGATAAAGCAGTTCGATATGGGGCGTAAGAGAAAGTCCAAAGTAAATCAACCTGGATCTTTTGTTGCCCTGATTCCAGAAAGATCGAACCCGGTAATTCCTTTTGCTGAATACTTGTTGCCTGATAATAGGAAACTCATAATCAACCATCCTGTTCCGGTGTCTTTCCTCAATGAACTATTATCCGCAGAAAGATGATTGCTTTAAACCCAGAATGCAGGTATTTCCTTTACAGATCCCCTATTAACATCAACAAGAGCTTTTATAGCCTGGCATCTATCGCTAGAGAGCAGATGAAGGTAGACCCATTGTCGCTGGCTGTATTTATTTTCCTGAACAATAATCGTAACCAGCTGAAATTACTCGTTTGGCAGGGCGATGGCTTTGCCATCTTTCATAAACGATTGGAGGAAGGTACGTTTGAATTACCACCATTCCTGCACGATCAAACACATGTGGTGATTAACTATAGCCAGCTGATATTGATCTTGCAGGGGATTAGTCTGCAAAAGGTACACTATCGAAAACGATATAATCAAAAAATGCCAGCACGTTAACATCGCGCTAACAATATTTACGCAATGATTGGCTAACATTGCATCCAGCGATGCAACACCCTAACATTGATTATAAGGAACGTTATGAACAGGCTGAGCAAACCATCAGCCAGTTAAAGCACGAGCTGGCAGTATTGAAGAAGATGATCTTTGGCAGCCGTCATGAGAAGTTTGTTTCCACAGAAGCATCAGTACAACAATTGTCACTGGATATGAAAGCTGACCAAACGATTACCAGCAGTGTTATAAGCGCTCAGAGAATCTCCTACACCCGCAACAAAATCAATACCGAACCGGTTCAGCACCCGGGTAGAAATAAACTACCCGATCACTTACGCAGAGAGGAAATTATCATTGACCCGATAGATCTTCCACAAGGAAGCAAGAGGATTGGGCAACTGGAAACAGAAGTTTTGGAATATAAGGCTGCAGAACTATATGTTAAAAGATACATCCGGCCCAAGTACCTGGCACCGGAATCTAATGCAGTAGACTCCTCTCAGATAATAACGGCACCGTTGCCAGACATGCCATTACCAAAATGCATTGCAGGGCCGGGTCTGTTAGCACAGATGATCATCGACAAATTTGTTGATCACTTGCCCCTGCATCGTCAAATGCAACGTTTTGAGCGTTCCGGCGTAAAACTTCCTTACTCGACGTTGACGGATTGGGTTGGTGCTGCAGCCAACCTGATAACCCCTCTTTATGGATCTCTCGTCGATCAGGTACTTAATGCTGATTACATACAGTGCGATGAGAGTCCAATGCCAGTGCTGGACAAGGACAAGAAAGGAAAAACTCATCGAGGCTTCTTCTGGGCCTACCAGGACAGTATAAACAAGCTGGTGGTCTTCGATTACCAGGAGGGGCGCAATAAAGATGGGCCTACGCAAATGCTACAAAAATTTAAAGGTACAATCCAGACGGATGGCTACCAGGTCTACGACACTATCGCTGAAAGCAGTGGAATAAATCTCATCCATTGCATGGCTCACGCACGTAGATATTTTGTAGATGCGCTGGAGCATGATCGCAGCCGTGCGGAGCATGTTCTTCAGCAAATACAG
>NZ_JAKIRP010000003.1 GCF_021646545.1 Chitinophaga filiformis
GCTCACCCTGAACTTCAGTTCATCAATAAAATTGGCTCTCTTCAGGAAAGATTCTTCATGCATTTTCCAGGCCAGCGCGGCAGAAGGAAAATAGCCGAAGCGGTGATTGGGACCAAACCTGGAAGAGCCATCTGCCCTGAAGCTGGCGGTGAGCAGGTAACGGTCCTTAAAGGTATAGTTCACTCGTCCCAGGAAGGAAACGATCTTCGTAGACGCCCGGCCGCTGCCGATCTGGTTCAATGTACTGTTGCCGGTGCCTATCGCATTGTAGGTAAGATCAGGCAAGGCATACCCGCGGCCATTGCCGCCGAAGGAATTGGAACCGAAGTGCTCATATGTGCTACCCGCTACTGCGTTCACGACATGGTCCTTTCCAAAGTCCTTTTTGTAGTTCACTGTCGCCTCTCCCATGTAATAGTTCACATTACCGGTGTTGATAGAGGCGACACCTCCGGTAGGAGATCCGAGTATCGTGGATGGGTCCAGCCAGGTATTCCGCTGGGTGATATTCACATCGCCAGATCCCTTCAGCTTAAGTGAAAGACCAGGTATAAAGAAATACTCGCCATACACGGTACCGAAGGTCCTGAAACCATCACTGTTGGCATACTGCCCGTTTATGAGTATCAGCGGATGGTCGATGGTGGTCATATAAGGCGAGCGGTTATAACCACCAGTCTCATTATACACCGGATAGGAAGGATCATAATTGATAGCGGCATACAATGCGCTGCCGTTCTCATTCACGCCTATACCGATGGAATTGTAGTTATCCCTGATATAAGATGTATTAAAATTAACACCGAACGCGTATTTCTGTGCAACGCTGTTCTCGAGGTTGAACCGGGCGGTGTATCGTTTTACGGAAGAATTTTGCACCACGCCCTCCTGGTTGAAATAACCCAGGGATGCGTAGAACCGTGTATTGTCCTTCCCGCCGGAGAAAGAAAGGTCATGACTTTGCACATTGGCAGAACGGTACAGCTCCTGTTGCCAGTCTACATTCACCGGGTCGTTGGTCACCCTTTCGGAGGCCACCCCACCGCCGGCATCAATGATGGCGTTCAATACCTCTTTATATTGCGGGCCTGTCAGCAGGTCCAGCGAGTTGGAAGCTTTCTGCACACCATAGTAGGTGCTGTAGTTGACGCTTAACTTTCCGCTCTTGCCTTTTTTGGTGGTGATCATCACCACACCGTTGGAACCACGGGAACCGTAGATGGCCGTAGCGGAAGCGTCCTTTAATATCTCGATGGACTCAATATCCGAAGGGTTCAGACTGTTCAGCGGGTTACGGGGATTGGGCGTGGCCACAAAACCGGCTCCGCTACCTGTTACGGGGGCAAGGTTGTTCACCGGCATTCCGTCTATCACATACAAAGGGTCGTTGCCTGCCGTAATGGAACTGGCCCCACGGATCTTTACACTCATCGCGCTGCCCGGCTCACCACTTTTCTGGTATACCTGCACACCGGAGGCACGCCCCATCAATGTCTGTTCGACGTTAATATTGGCGCCGGGTGTGAGGTCTTTCGATTTCAGCGACACAACAGATCCGGTGACGTCCGACTTTTTCACCGTTCCGTATCCCACCACGATAACTTCGCCCAGGTTCTCGTTTTTCAGTTCCAGGGCCACGTCCAGCGTAGTCTTGTCCCCTACCGGGATCTCCCGGGTAGTATAATCCACTAAATAAAACAACAGTACGGCATTGTTGCCAGGTACAGGGATAGAAAAGTTACCATTTGCATCAGTTGTAGTCCTGGTATTGGCCCCTTTTAATAATACTGTTACATTGGCCAGCGGCGCCCCTTTGTCGGCCGACGCGACCTTCCCCCTGACAGTACGGTTCTGGGCATTGGCCAGAAACGTGGAAAATAAGAGCAGCTTGACAAGCAGCAAACATGCGGTAATTTTTGGCATTTTGTTCATATAGAAATTGGTTTTAAAGGGGGTAATGGCAAACCGGGATGCAAGACTGGAAGTCTGAGGATGGATGGTGGATTGTCGCTCAGTTCCTGGAATAGAATTAAAACTTGGCCGTAGGTGGTGTTGGCCAGGTAAGAAATGCAACACAGGCATAAGCCATGTTACGTGCTTACATAACGTGATACTCTCTTCATGGTGGAATTTTGTATTGTCGGTATAAAGTACCGATCAATACGTCGCCGGGGCTGTAACTTTTGTAGCAAAAAATGAGAAAATTGTAGCGACAGGAACAGGACAAAACACTCAACTAATTGATTATCAAACAACATACCTTAACAACGTTCCAATGCTTACGATGGAAATAGTATCGTCGTTCGTCATTGCCATGGCGAGGCCAAATACTGTCTGAACTGGTTATGTCCTGCATGTAACTAGCATATGACTAGCATTAACCTCCGATTATCTTCCGATTTGATCGGAGGATTATCGGAAGTTAATCCTGGTCATATGCTAGTTACATGCTAGTCACATGCACACTTGAACCGATAATAAGGGACTTAAAACACAACCTTTTTTTAAACCCTGTCTATTTTATAACACCTCCCCAAACTCATATCAGCATTTTCTCTGGAATCAGATATTACGTATCGTCAAAATATATGTTGGTTCATCCTCATTTAATATATCTTCACTTTAATAAGCTGGCACGACAGGAGCTTCGATCTATATGCGATATGGCCGGGCGGTATAACTTTTAACAAAAACAGGGAGCCATTGGCACCGGATGCTATGACACATACAGGAAAAAAGATATTGATCATTAATGGTTCCCTCCGGGGAGCAGCAGGCAACTCAGGAGCACTAGCAAAACAGGCGGCACAGGTGCTGGTAAACGACCTTCAGCAGGAGGTATCCGTGTTGACGCTTACCGACCCCTTGCCGGGAATCCGGGAAGTCTATGACCTGCTGACCAGTTGCGACGGCTTTCTGGTAATAACAGGCGTATATTGGAATAACTGGAGTTCACCCCTCCAGCAGTTTATTGAAGTAACTACTGCTTTTGAAAATACGCCTGCTTTTTTCGGCAAGCCGGTTGCCTGTGCGGTGACGATGGATTCGGTGGGGGGTATCGAGGTGGCGGGAAGATTGCAGGCCGTATTTGGAGGTCTGGGTTGCTGGAGTCCACCCTGCTCAGTGATCGTATTGTCGCGAACGGGTCAGGAAGCAGTGGCTGCCTCTGCCGGTCAGGAAGATGATCCGAACGAAGATGTGTGGCGCATGGCCGACCTTTCTGCCGTGCTCCAAAACCTGGTTACAGCTGCGGGCATGCCCCGCAACAACTGGATTGCCTGGCCTCATTCAGCACTCACGATTCCCGATGGCCCCTGGCCTGGCAAGGGACCACTCGATCTGGGCTCTCCCAGATTCCTGCCGTAACCAGTACCCTGGTAATTCCGCCCATCCGATTTCGGGAACAACATTTGTACACTTACTAATAAAAACATGTTACTTCCGATAGGCGATGACAACAGGGACAGGAAGATTTTCCCGATAGTTAACTATATGCTTATTGCTATTAATATCCTGGTCTTCATCTTCCTGCAGCAGGCGGGAGCAAATCTGTACTTTACTTTTGCGTATGCCGCTGTACCGGCAGAAATACTGACAGGACGCGATATTGTTACTCCGGACCAGGTACTGATCGATCCCTATACAGGAAACTCCTTTCCTATGCCTGGCTTGCAGGTAACTGGGGTATCGGTCTTTCTAACCCTGCTTACTTCCATGTTCCTCCATGGAGGCTGGGCGCACCTGGGAGGTAATATGTTATTCCTGGTCATTTTTGGAGACAACCTGGAAAATGCCATGGGGCACAGGAATTATCTCGTCTTTTATCTGCTCTGCGGGGTGCTGGCAGGGCTCAGTCATGTCTTCACTACATTTATCCTTGGACAAGACCCACTGATCCCGGTGATGGGAGCATCAGGCGCTATCTCCGCAGTATTGGCAGGGTATATGGTATTATTTCCCCATAAAAAGGTGCATGTCTGGCTATTATTCTTCATTATTTCGGTGCCCGCGTTAATAGTTGTCGGACTCTGGTTCATATTCCAGGTGGTGAACGGACTTGGAACCTTAGGCGGACAGGAAGCAGGGGGTGTAGCATATGCTGCCCATATCGGCGGGTTTATATTCGGGCTTTTGCTGGTAAGGAAATTTGCTAAAAAGTTCCTGCTCCTCCGGTCACGGTCCTCGGGCAGATTTCGTTAAACCGCTTAACGCCCGATCGCCGTACGTATGTTTGTAGTCCTCCGAAATATTCTCTAATTTGGATGCCGATATCCCAACTTGAAATAAAAACCAAAGAATGTTCAATACCCTTAAGGATCTTGTAGGACTACGGATCGACGATGACAAAATCAAATCATTTATTGAGAACAATGGATTCAAATACCCTAAGAAACCCTTTATTTCCAATCGCAGTACCGACACCAACTATTGGGTGCAGAATAAAAAACTGGAGATCGATCTGTTATTTGAAGCGAAGACCTATCTTGACAACTATCCCCTGATCCAGGGAGATAAAAAGGGAATTTTTGTACCTGTTCTGAGCAGCGTAAGATGGTATGGCAATAAATCGAATACAGAATTCCCCCTGGAGCTGGATTTCAAGGCCAATTTTGAAACGCTTAAATTGAAACTGGGCGAGCCAACATTAAAGAGCAGTGAGATTTCCCCTATCTGGTTAAATGACGATGGAAGTGAAAGCTTCTACAGATGGAAAAAACCTTTAGACGCCGGGGGGGATATTGTCTGGGGCCTCGAGTTTACTGATGATCAAACCATCGGGTATTTTTCCCTCGGACTGAATTACGTCAAGCCTCTCTACTATTTCTATTCTGAATGGCAGTATGAGAGTTTTGAAAAGTTCCTGTCATCGAAGCGTTTTGACGACACAGCACATCTGATGTTCCTGCAGTGGGCCATAGCGCATGACCTAGTAAAAACCGATGGACATACGTCAGCCCTGGCAAAAGATATTAAAGAAGGCAAACAGCCTGTTACCGAGTGGGTACGTGCCCTTAAAAGAGGATATATCCTGGAAGATGATTTTTCCGCTGAACAGGCTTTCATTCATGCTTATCTCAAAAACCTAAGGCACGATATACTTTATACCCGTGATGTTGCATATGCCTTCTTAGAAAGCGCCGAACTAAAAGAAAACTACTTCGGAGCAGCTGCAACAAAGCAATTAAATGAGATAGCCTATAATGAAGGCAATTATCAAATAGTGAAAGCGATCATCGACAAACGGCTGGCAGAATATAAAGAGCATAAATTCAGTAAGAGTCCACAAAGCTACTAGTCAGGCAACATAGACATGTCTACAAATAATAACAATAAACCCCGGACAATCATCCCGGGGTTTGTTGCTTTCAGGAGGTCGTGATCACTGCCCGATCTGTCCCGCGCTACGCTCTACAAATCAGATCAGCATGATGGCTATTGGTAACAATTGATAGTTCGTCCTGCTTTTATCTGGATGTCAGTCAACTGCGGCAATAACGGCAGCAACATGTACATCTTTTATCCCGAATGTTAAACCGATCTGTACACCATTGTTGCTCTTAATCTCTAAATCTCCTTCCAGCTGTGTGCTTAGCAGATGAATAAGCGAAAGTCCTAAAGATCCGCTGGATGCGACATCGAAGTTTGGCGGTAAACCTACACCGTTGTCACTGATCGAGAAAAAGATCCTGCTTCCCACTACCCTTAAAATAATATCTACCTGTCCCTGTGAACTACCGGGAAAAGCGTATTTAAAAATGTTGGTAACTGCTTCATTTAAAATCAGGCCCAATGAAACGGCCTTGCCAACGTCAAGATCTACTTCGTCCATGCTCAGATTAAACCGCATACGCCTGCCCGCACCGAAACTATCTTTTAAATACTCCAGCATCTCATACATGTAACTTTTGATATTGATCAGTCCTTCATTCTCTCCCTGATATAATTTCTGGTGTACTAATGAAATGGACCTCAGGCGATGCTGGCTGTCATTTATAGCCTGGATGGCGGCTTCATTATTCAGATATTTGCTTTGCGTATTCAGTAAACTCATGGTTAGCTGCAAATTGTTCTTTACCCTGTGGTGTATTTCTTTCAGCAGGAACTCTTTTTCATTCAGCAACTTACTTTTCTCTCCAACCAATTTTTCCTGGGCTAAGTATGCAGTGCGGATTTCCGCTTTCTGCCCTTCCAATATGGCATTGGTCTTTATTTTAACTCTATAACGGTTGTACAACAGCGCTAGTAACAGTAACAGAATAACACATCCGGCAATAATGACATTTCTGACCAGTGTTTCTTTTTCTATGGTCTTTGCTTGTAGTGCACTTTGCTCTCTTAATAGCTCATTATCCTTTTCTTTATTCTGTAAATCAAACCTTGCCTGCATCTCTTCCGCCTGTTTTACCTTTTCGATAGCAAAGGCAGAATCAGCCAGTTTATTATAATGCTGTAAGTGTTTCATTGCCGACAGCAGATTTCCCGACGCTGAGTCCACTTTAAATCGCAATAAGCTAACTTCCCTGCTGGTAGTCAAATCCCAGTGCTCCGGATTGTCATCCAGTATTCTTTTCAAATAGATAGCCGCCTTTTTATACTGCTGACGCCCTAAATAAAACCGGCAGATCTTAATCAGATCAGTGTTCACATCATCCCCTGACCCTAAAATATCCGCATACTGCAGGTAATAGAACTCAGCATGATCGTAATCTTTCAGTGCCAGGTAACAATCTGCAGTAGAAAAAGAAAGGCTGATCCTGTCATGAATATCTGCTGGCGGTTGCTGCTTATTTACAAGCAATAAAAGATCAAGCGCCTCCTTCACCTGGCCGCTGATGATAAGCTGATCAGTCAGTTCGGCCAATACATGATATAATAAGGCTGAGGGATGGTTCAATTGAACAGACAGTGATTTTTTCAGGTACTCCTGATTTTTCACATGATTTTTAGCGTCTTTATAAGCTACAGCGAGGCGCCAGTAAAAAGTACCCAGCATCGCGGAATCTTTTTGCTTCTCAGCGGCCTGTATGGCCGCGATAGCATTTTCCTGCGCTTTGGCAAAATCCCCCTTCCAGTGATAGACGGCTGAAAGCAGATCATAAGTGAAATAGATCCTTTTATAGCCTAAATCTTTATATATGAGCAGTGCCTGATTTAATTCGTTTTCAGACAATTCATATTTACCCTGGTTTAAATGCACATCAGCCATCTCTTTCACTGTTTCCGCTTCCTTTAATCGATTATTTACAGACCGGAATAACTTTAAGGCCTTGTCCTGATAAGTCAGTCTGATATCGCCATCATCTTCACATTTGGCCATTTCTATCCACAGAGCGGCTTCTTGTTCCTTATAACCTGCCTTTCTACAAAAGTCAATTCCTTTTGCAAAAGCGGCCCTCCCCTTCTCCGGCTCTCCGCTGTTAAAATACATCACACCCAGGTACTCAGCTATGTCACTTTTCATCCAGTACAGGTCCTGTTGCATGATGATCCTTTCAGCCTCACCCAGGTACTTTCTGGCACTGTCCATATCCTCTTTTATACTACCAGGCTTATATTCTGTTTTAGTTCCCAGTGCGATAAGGAGCTTGGCTTTTACAGAGTCTTCCGGCTGCTGATCGATCAGGCGGAGCAGCTGCTTACTTGACAGCTTGTAAAGCTCCCAATACGTCATGTGGCGTATATCCTGGCCCAGACAATAATAGTTGGAAAGCAGGAACAGGACGGCCGTCCAATAAATGGTTAAAATTATCTTGCGACACATGCATCCTAAGTTTTGAATAAGTTTCCTGATCCTGGCATCTCTCAGGACCGGCATCATCAGCTAATTTGAATAGTATCAATATAAAATCAGACAGTCTGGGAAAGCTGTCATTCATCCCGAAAATCGGCTCTTTGTATACGATTATTGTTAATTGTACAATTCACACGACAAAATAGAGAAAAGTATATCATAATACAAAAGTGGCATGATAAAACCTTATCATGTTAAATTATACCATCTCAACATTAGTCAGGATAACTAATTATTCTACGTTACTGTAAAATGAGATCACCGAACAACAACCGCTGCCCGGAGATCTTTTTGAAAACAGTAGATGTGTTTACCCGTATAAGAGCTTACAGCGCGAAACAGAGCGCAGTAAATATCACTTCAATGATGAGAGCTATGAAGTAAAGTTTAAACAGGAAATGCTTGTAGCTAAGCTTTTCGGTATATTGGGTTGGAGAACAATTTTTATACCTGTGCTGGTTCATTGGATCTTGCTGCGTATATGGCATAAAACGCAAAAAGAGATTGGCATCCGGACCGTAGAGGGTATATCTGTGCAACAGGTTTCACCGCTGCTTCCAAGCCATTGATATCTTCATTCAGCTTCCGGCAAATGGTGTCCCGAAAATGCCTACTGCCAGCTCCGCCCAGATCAGGAAGAAAACAACAAAAAGAACTACACATAAAACCAAACGCGATTGCAGGCTCTTCGCCCTTCTCATTATTAACTCTAATAGCAGCCCGGCGCCGAATAATAAGAACCCCGCAACAATGAAATCGGACAGTGTCCATTTCACTTCGCTGGTGAACTGCATCGCGATCAATGGCACGAGCAATAGCAGTCCCGCGGTAAGTATAATACCGGCAAGTCTTTTGTTTTGTGTGATCATAGTATTGGATTTTTAAAGCGAAAAACTCATTAATAAAGCACTTTGTTATTCAAAGTAACTAAATATTTTTGAGATTAACAAATGGAGATGTTATATCCATAATGGTTTATCCGGCAGCAAAGCTGCTGGCAAAGGTTGGTTTAGATGAAATCCGCAACGGCTGACTGAGCAACGGGCCGGTTCTCTTGTTGGCTCTATAAGGATTTATTTCGAACTGAGTTCAGGCTTGAAGAAGAGTAATTCCGTCCAGCGGAATTTTACTGCACCGGCATAATCTTTCAGCCAGGTGTCAAATCCTCCGGAACCATGAGTCTCATCGAATCTTACTGATAGTGGTTTACGGTAGTCGGTAGCTAATTCTTTTAAGCCCTCCCTTAATCGTGTTACAGCAATATAACCTGGCTCTCCCGAAGAGGCCACTGAATAGACAGCGACAGATTCCTTACCGCCTTCCCATACTTTTTTCAATTTCCTGATAAGCTCCTGCACATCTGCAATCTTACCGGGATTTGCTGTTACATGGTTGATCACTATCTTGTCCGCATAGTCAGTAAGTTGTACAGTACTCAAATCTCCCTGGAAAACGTAATATCCACCCTTTGCACGACCATCGGTCAATGGCATGATATTATTGTTCCAGTCTGCCGTATGTGCGGTACTAATATCGCCCCGGCTGTTCAGTGAATCCCAGGTATTAGGCCCCTCAACGATCAGGTAGCCACCGAAGTCCGGACCGGATTCAATACTCCATACCCGCCAGCTCAGATCTCCTTTATGAAATCTCTGCGCATGGCTGGCAAGTGCTTTTTCAAACTGGACTACCTTATCATTTTTTGCAAATACGCGGTTAGTTGAAAGAACCGTTTTTGTTGTTTGTCCTGTTCCCAATAAAGGAATAAGCAGGAAAAGGAGGAAAACCTTTTTCATGGCGTATGATTTTGGTGATAAAAAAAATGGAGCAGCTACAGACAGTAGCGACAAAAGCTATGATTAACCAGCGCTTTATACACTGCTAAAGTTCGGAGCATAGAATTTCATTGCACTGCTTTGTTTCTTGCGAATTCGCGTTGCTGATAAGTGGATTTGCCCAATAGTAACAAATTGGTTATTTAATGCTTGTGCTCATTCAACAATACCTGTATACTATCCCGTCTTTCAGGTAGAAGCCTGTTGCTGTTTTGGAGTTGTTTATTAAGGAGAATCTTGTCTTAAAGGTACGCATATTTTTTGTTAATGTCCGTCGGCACTTCTGCAGTGATGGTTGTTTTTCTTTGATCTCAACATGCTTCCTCACGCCAGCAGCCTGATACACAACGCACCTCTTCGCAGCAGCAAATATATGAACAGCATGATGACTTATCAGGCGAAGCAGCAACCAAATCAACAGACTTATCCATATTAGTCGCCCTAGATATACTGACTGCTGATATATTAAACTTAATAACCCTATAGCCAGCTCCCAGAAACGGCTCGAAGGTCCCATCCAGACGCCGTTTATCAGTCTTCTGAATTTAAAATCCACATTTAAAGTTGTTTTTATTCAAAAAAAGCCTAACTTAATAGTAAAGTCACTTCCTTAAATTCTTTGTTATGGATACTGTTAGAAATATCCTGCAAATAAAAGGAAACATGGTCTACACGATCTGCACCACCTGCACCGTGTACGAAGCACTGGAAGTACTCGAAGAAAAAAATTTAGGCGCACTGGTAGTAGTGGACGAAAGTGGACAACTGATAGGAATATTCACAGAACGGGATTACGCACGCAAAGTCATCCTGAAAGGACGCTCCTCCAAAGAAACACTAGTCAGGGACATTATGACCGATAGTCCGGTATTTGTTACACCTGATACAGAAGTAGAATACTGCATGCAATTGATGACGAATAAGTTCATCCGCCATCTCCCCGTTATCGAAAACAATCAACTGACCGGCCTTATCTCCATCGGTGACATTCTGAAATATGTCATCAGCAACAAGGACTTCATTATTCAGAATCTTGAACATTACATCATTAGCTAAGTACTAAGTACGTTAGACTGTCTGTACCACTTCTGCGCTTTCGTTAGTCAGGTATACGGTATGTCAAATCGGATTAAGGACCATCTTTCTTTTTTATTAAAAGAAGAGGGTACCCCTGTATTCCTCTTCCGGGAAAATTTTACGTTATGGGAAACGAAACACAAGGTATTCCCTTATGGCCTCTATTGCTCTATTCCAGCCTGGTAGTCATATTACTTGCTGCTATCCTTTCATTGTCCTATATACTTGGACAACGTCACAATGACCGCGCCACCAACAGGCCCTATGAAGGTGGTATAGAACAGACAGGTTCTGCACGCATTCGTTTCTCTGTACAATTTTATCTGGTCGCCATGTTGTTCGTCATCTTCGACGTGGAGGCCGTTTTCATCATGCTATGGGCCCTTGGCTTCTATGACCTTGGTTGGCCCGGTTACATCGGCGTTGCTCTTTTTATTGCGCAACTCGTAGTCGTATTGATATACGAATGGGGTATCGGCGCTCTCAACATAGGAGCTGACGCAAAGAAAATATTAAAAGCCCTCAAACAAAAACAGAAACAAAATGAAATGGTGGCTAAGTAAAGCAGGCGATCAGTCGGGCCATATCTCGGGAAACGGCAGCATGGAAGAAGCTGTCAGCAGAAGTATTATGCTCACCACCGTCCAGGACCTCCTGGCATGGGGACGCAAAAATTCCATGTGGCCATTCCACTTCGGTTTAAGTTGCTGTTTCGTTGAAATGGCTACCAGCATTACCAGTAAATACGACGTTGCAAGATTCGGTGCTGAAGTGATCCGCGGCACTCCCCGCGAAGCAGACGTCATGGTGATCGCCGGTACCGTTTTCATCAAAATGGTTCCTATTATCAAACGGCTGCATGAACAGATGATGGAGCCCCGCTGGGTCATTTCTATGGGCAGCTGCGCCAATAGCGGCGGCATGTATGATATATACAGCGTCGTCCAGGGCGTAGATAAATTCCTGCCCGTTGATGTATATGTGCCCGGTTGTCCTCCGAGACCTGACGCCTTCATGCAGGGACTCACACTGCTCGCAGATGCAGTAGGTAAGGAAGCCCGCCCCCTCAGCTGGACCATCGGTGAGCAGGGAGTAATAAAACCACACATGCTTTCAATGAAAGAAAGCAGACGTGATATACGTACTAACATGACCTCCTTCCGAGGAATCGACGAAATATAAAACCGGATAAATATGCTGGAGACGGAACATTTAATATACGGACAACTGATACAACGCTTCGGCCCCGATACATTTCAACAACAGATAACCGCCGATGGAATACTTACGCTATGGACCAGTAAGAGAAGTATTCTATCCGTTATCGGATACCTGAAATCAAATCACTTTCTGTTCCTGTACGATCTATGTGGGATAGACGAACGGGACAGGGCCGGCAAAGAGAAACTACCTGTTGCTGATTTTACCGTTGTTTATCACCTGTTCTCTTTCAAACATAATGAGTTCATTCGCATCAAGGTAGCACTGGCAGGCGAATACCCAACCCTCCCTTCTATCACTACCATCTTTCAAAATGCCAACTGGTATGAACGCGAAATATATGACATGTTCGGCATCCGCTTCGAAGGCCATCCTCATCTGAAACGCCTGCTGATGCCCCTCACCTGGGAAGGCCATCCCCTCCGTAAAGAATACCCCGCCAGAGCAACAGAAATGGGCCCCTTTCGCCTGTGGGACGAAAAACAGGACAGGGAACAGGAAGCCCTGCGCTTCAAACCGGAAGAATGGGGTATGCAATCACAAAGCGACGACTCCGATTTCATGTTCCTGAACATAGGTCCGCAGCACCCCGGTACCCACGGCGTACTGCGCATCATCCTCCAACTGGACGGTGAAGAGATCGTAGACGCTGTGCCCGAGATCGGCTTTCATCACCGCGGTGCGGAGAAGATGGGCGAACGCCAGAGCTGGCACACTTATATCCCGTATACTGACCGCGTGGATTACCTCGGAGGAGTAATGAACAACCTCGCCTATCTGCTGGCAGTTGAAGAAATGGCGGGCATCAAAGTGCCCGAGAAAGTGAAAGTGATCAGGGTGATGCTGTGCGAACTATTCCGCATTAACAGCCACCTGGTATGGTTCGGCACATTTGCTCAGGACCTCGGACAACTGTCTCCCGTATTCTACATGTTCACTCAAAGGGAAAAGATCTTCGACATTATCGAGGCCATCTGCGGCGACCGCATGCACCCTAACTGGTTCCGCATTGGTGGCGTGGCGCAGGATCTTCCGGTAGGATGGGAAAAACTGGTACGTGAGTTCGTAGACAACTTCCCTAAGCAACTAAAGGAATATAACGACATGGTGCTACGGAATAGCCTCATAAAAGCCCGTACTAAAGGCATCGGTGTCTATACATTGGAAGAGGCTATCGAATGGGGGGTGACGGGGCCGGGATTGAGGGCCTGCGGATTCGAATGGGACTTCCGCAAAAAAAGGCCCTACTCCGGTTACGAAATGTTCGATTTCGATATCCCCATTGCCCAGAATGGCGACTGTTATGACCGCTCTGTTGTAAGAGTGGAAGAAATGAGACAAAGCCTCCGCATCGTCGAACAATGCCTTAACAATATGCCCGAAGGAAGCTATAAGGCAGACCACCCACTCACCACTCCCCCCATTAAAAAACATACCATGCAGGACATAGAAACCCTCATCAATCACTTCCTGAATGTGAGCTGGGGGCCCGTTATCCCTCCGGGAGAAGCGATGAGCTGCGTGGAAGCTACAAAGGGAGCTAACAGTTATTACCTCGTGAGCGACGGTAACACATCATCTTACCGTACGCGCATACGCACTCCGTCGTTTGCGCATATGCAGATGGTACCCTACATCAGTAAAGGTTATACAGTGGCAGACCTGCTTTCTATCCTGGGAAGCGTGGATTATGTACTGGCAGATATAGACAGATAGTGAAATCATTTTTTATGCTTACAGCAACAGAAAAACAAGCAATAGATCACGAAATAAGCCTGGTGCCTTACAAAAAGGCATCCGTCATCGAGGCATTGAAAATAGTACAGCAGCACCGTGGATGGATCAGTGACGAAAGTGTGGATGCCATTGCAGACTATCTGGAAATAAGTCCGGCGGAAGTAGACAGCGTAGCTACTTTCTATAATCTCATCTTCCGCAGACCGGTGGGCCGGCATGTTATCCTGTTGTGCGACAGCATCTCCTGTTATGTAATGGGCTATCGCGCCTTACATAAAGCCCTTGAAGAAAAGCTGCATATCCGCATGGGAGAAACAAGCACCGATCAACGGTTTACTTTGCTGCCCAACGTCTGCCTGGGCTGCTGTGACCATGCGCCTGCCCTGATGATAGACAAAGACCTGTATAGTGATGTGGAACCTGCCATGCTGGATGAAATCTTAAAAAAATATACTTAATAAAATGGAACGCCCGCTTACCAGAAACATTCATCCGGATCGCCCGCCGCTCAACCTGAAAGAATATGAAATGACGGGCGGATATGCTGCCGTGCGCAAGGTATGTGGTGGTGGAATGTCCCCAGCTGCATTGCAAAAGCTGGTACAGGACAGTAATCTCAAAGGACGCGGTGGCGCCGGCTTTAATACCGGCATCAAATGGAGCCTTGTCCCCATGGGTGACCAGGCCCCTCATCCCAAGTATCTTATTGCCAATGCAGACGAAATGGAGCCCGGTACGTTCAAAGACCGGGTGTTGCTGGAAGGCAATCCGCATCAGCTCATAGAAGGCATGATCCTGGCCGCTTACGCTATCCAGGCGGAGGTCTCTTATGTGTTCCTGCGCTGGGCGTATCACAAGGCTGCAGACCTTATCCGGAAAAGTATCCATGAAGCATATGAGGCAGGCTACCTTGGCAAGAATATTCTGGGAAGTGGTTTCCACCTGGACATGCACCTGCATACAGGCGTAGGCCGCTATATGTGCGGAGAAGAAACTGCATTGCTGAATGCACTGGAAGGGAAACGCGCCACACCAAGGGCAAAACCGCCCTTCCCCCAGATCAGTGGCCTGTTTGGTAAACCCACTATTGTCAATAATGTAGAAACCCTTTGCTGTGTTCCTCATATTGTCAACAATGGCGCTGACTGGTTCAAAGGTCTCAGCTACAGCGAAGACGGTGGCACCAAACTATATGGCGTAAGTGGTAAAGTAAAAAGGCCCGGTGCATGGGAATTGCCTATGGGTGTTACTATGCGTGAGCTGATAGAAGAACATGCCGGCGGTATGAAAAATGGCGTGCAGCTGAAAGGCGTATTACCGGGTGGTGCTTCCACAGACTTTCTCACCACGCAGCACCTGGATATTAAAATGGATTATAAGTCTGTGGCAGCGGCAGGCAGCCGTTTAGGTACAGGCACCATGATCGTGATGGATAGCGGGACCTGTCCTGTCGGATTCGTGCACAACCTCCAGCATTTCTTTGCACAGGAAAGCTGCGGATGGTGTACTCCCTGCCGGGAAGGCCTGCCCTGGGTGGAAAAGATCCTGCTCTCTCTCGAAAAAGGAGATGGCACACCGCAAGATCTCGACCTGCTGAACATGCACGCACAATTCCTTGGCCCTGGTAATACATTCTGCGCATTGGCGCCCGGAGCGATGGAACCATTGCAGAGTGCATTGAAATATTTCCGTGATGATTTCGAAAAACATATTGAACATAAGAAATGTCCGTATGACTAAGGAAGCATAGTTATATAAATATATCGTCAACATGCCTACAATTTATATTGATAACAAACCCTTCGATGTAAAGACAGGTAAGAACCTGCTGGAAGCCTGTCTGAACCTGGGAATTGATCTGCCCTATTTCTGCTGGCATCCTGCCATGGGAAGCGTTGGCGCATGCCGCCAGTGTGCAATAAAAGTCTTTAAAGATGAAGAAGATACACGTGGCCGCCTGGTCATGAGTTGTATGGAAGGTGTAAAAGACGGAATGCGCATTTCTGTAAATGATGAAACAGCCAAAGCGTTTCGCTCGCAGGTCGTGGAATGGCTGATGACCAATCACCCGCACGACTGCCCCGTATGCGATGAAGGTGGCTGCTGCCACCTGCAGGATATGACTGTTATGACAGGACATAACTACCGGCACTATCATTTCAAAAAACGCACCTATCCCAATCAATACCTGGGCCCTCTCATTAATCATGAAATGAACCGCTGTATCCAGTGTTACCGCTGTGTACGTTTCTACCACGATTATGCAGGAGGAAAAGATCTTAACGTTTTTGCAGCACACAACCACGTTTATTTCGGCAGGGAAAAAGATGGTGTACTGGAAAGTCCCTTCAGCGGTAATCTTGTGGAGGTATGCCCTACAGGGGTTTTTACCGACAAGACTTTAAAAGAACATTATACCCGCAAATGGGACCTCACCAATGCACCTTCCGTTTGCCAGCATTGCAGCCTTGGCTGTAACACGATTGCCGGCGAACGTTACGGACAACTGCGTAATATCGTCAACAGATATAACCATGAAGTGAACGGCTATTTCCTGTGCGACAAAGGACGCTTCGGATATGAATTCGTCAACAGTGAAAACCGCATCACACAGCCTCTCATCCGTAATCAACCCGTAGAAGCAGCCGGACATGATACAGTGCTACAGTATGTACGGTCATTGGTGGCCGGACATAACCTGATCGGCATCGGCTCTCCGAGAGCTTCTCTTGAAAGCAATTACGCCCTTCTTGAACTGGTAGGCAAGGAAAACTTCTACCAGGGCGTACCCGATGACCTGGTATATGTCGAACAGAAAATAATAGATATCCTGCAATCAGGTTGTATCCATACTCCTTCTCTGAAAGAGATCGAACAATCAGATGCAGTGCTGGTATTAGGTGAAGATATCTGGAATACGGCGCCCATCATGGCGCTGGCTGTTCGCCAGTCAGTCATGAAAACGGCTGCCACGCATACCACCGAACAACTGCCTATTCCTACCTGGCATGACGCAGCCATCAGGGAGCTGGTGCAGGAGGATAAAGGCTTCCTGGCCAACATCACCATGCTGCCCTCACCGCTTGACGAGATATCCTCTTCTTCCATGAAGGCCACACCGGACGACATGGCAAGACTGGGCTTTGCAATAGCGCATATACTGAATCCTTCACTGCCCGAAGTACGTAATGCGGGAGAAGCACTGCTAGCTACCGCCAACACGATCAGTAAAGCACTGCAACAGGCAAAACACCCTGTGATCATTACGGGTACTTCCTGTTGGAACAATGCCCTGATCAGGGCCGCATTTGACATTGCCGCAGCGCTGGACATCAACGAAAAGAAAGCCGGGCTGGCATTTGTCATGCAGGACTGCAACAGCATGGGCCTCGCTATGATGCGTGCATCATCTTTTGACAGAGCCGTAACACATGTGCAACGCACTACCAACGTTACGGCTATCATCCTGGAAAATGATCTTTACCGTAGTATTCCGGCGGCCAAAGCAGATGCATTCTTCAGCAAGTGTAAACATATCGTCGTGCTCGATACATTGCACAATCGCACTACAGAGAAAGCGCATGTGCTGATCCCGGCCGCTACATTCGCTGAGGCAGATGGTACTTTCGTGAACAACGAAGCCCGCGCGCAACGCAGCAGCCAGGTATTCATGCCGGCCAACAGTGAGATCAGGGAAAGCTTTAAGTGGCTGGCAGACATCAAATCGTTAGTGATGACTTCTTCCAACGGTCATGGAAAGCACATGGAGGATCTCCTGCATGGATTAGAGATCAAATTCCCACAGTTTGCAGGTGTATCCAGGGTAGCACCGCCACACGACTTTCGCGTACATGGCGCCCGTATTCCACGCGAATCACACCGCTATAGCGGTCGTACGGCCATGCTGGCCAATCTGACCGTAAGCGAACCTAAACCGCTGCAGGACGACGATTCATCGCTGTCATATACGATGGAAGGATACAGAGGCTTGCCGCCTTCTCCCCTTATTCCTTTCTTTTGGGCGCCGGGGTGGAACTCCAATCAGTCGGTCACCAAGTACCAGGAAGAAGCCGGTGGTGCGCTGAAAGGAGGAGATCCGGGTATACGGCTGTTTGAGCAGACCACCACCCCTCCTGTGTTCTCAAAAGACATCCCTGATGCATTTACGCCCCGGGCAGGCAAGTGGATGCTGCTACCACAGTATCACATGTTTGGCTCCGGCGAACTAAGTGTATATACAAAAGGGATCGCCTCACTTTCTCCGGAACCTTATGTCTCATTGTCCAGGCGCGATGCTGAACAGGCCCAGTTGAAGAATGGGGACACTGTTGCCATAAAGACCAATGGTTCAACGTACACACTCCCGCTCTCTATAAATGAATCATTGCCCGATGGCATTATGCTGGCGCCGGCAGGGCTAACAGGTATGGAAGCACTCAGCTGGGGTGCATGGGTAAACCTCTCAACTGTAATCGTATGACTGTAATGCAACACATCTGGATCGTTTTAGGTGTACTCTTCGTATTCCTGAATATTGCCGCAGGGCTCATATGGGTTGAACGCAGGCTGCTGGCCTTGTGGCAGGACAGATTAGGACCCAACCGCGCAGGACCACTGGGTCTTTTCATTGTGCTGGCAGATACATTGAAGCTCTTCTTCAAAGAAGACTGGATCCCGCCGTTCGCCGATAAATGGGTAT
This sequence comes from Chitinophaga filiformis, assembly GCF_021646545.1. Taxonomy (GTDB): domain Bacteria; phylum Bacteroidota; class Bacteroidia; order Chitinophagales; family Chitinophagaceae; genus Chitinophaga; species Chitinophaga filiformis_A. The sequence goes on from NZ_JAKIRP010000003.1 coordinate 18,362, forward strand.
TTATCCTTGCCCCTGCTATCGTAGTGGCCAGTGTACTGATGGGCCTTGCCATCATTCCTTTTGCACCCGGCATTGTGGTAGCCGATCTGAATGTTGGCCTGATGTTCTTCCTCGCCATGTCATCGTTGGGCGTATATAGCATTGTACTGGGAGGATGGGCTTCCAACAACAAATACTCCCTCTTGGGTGCATTACGTGGCGCTTCTCAGATGATCGCTTACGAAGTGTTTATGGGCCTCTCCCTGATGGGTGTGGTGATGCTGAGCAAGTCTTTCAACCTGACGGAGATCGTAGCCGCACAGCAGGACCTGTGGTTTGTTGTTACGCAGCCCGTTGGTTTTGTTGTTTTCTTTATTGCGGGCCTTGCAGAGACCCATCGCCTGCCCTTTGATATCCCTGAAGCAGAGAGTGAGCTGATAGCAGGTTTCCACTCGGAATATTCCGGGATGAAATTCGGGATGTTCTTCATTGGCGAATACCTGGGAATATCATTGATCTCTGCAATGACCGTCACGCTGTTCTTTGGCGGATGGCTGGGACCTGCATTCCTGCCGCCGGTAGTATGGTTCTTCCTGAAAACATTTTTCTTCATAGGGCTTTTCATCCTGCTGCGTGCATCACTGCCACGCCCCCGTTATGATCAGCTGATGGGCTATGGCTGGAAACTGCTGTTGCCGCTGGTATTGCTCAATCTCTTAGTTACCGGTGCAATTGCACTCTGGCTCAGATCTTAAATGAGATAACATAAAACTTATAACAATGATTAGTCACCTGCGTACAATGTGGTTGGTATTCCGGCACCTCTTTCATAAGAAGGTCACTATACAATACCCGGAACAAAAAGCGCCCTTGTATCCGCGATGGAGAGGACGTATTGTGCTTACAAAAGATCCTGATGGCGGTGAACGCTGTGTAGGTTGTTACCTGTGTGCCGCTGCATGCCCGGTAGATTGTATTGCGCTGCAGGCTACAGAAAACGAGGAAGGCCGCAGATACCCTGAATTCTTCCGCATCAATTTTTCCCGTTGCATCTTCTGCGGATACTGTGAAGAAGCATGCCCTACATACGCTATTCAGCTGATCCCTGATTTTGAGATGGCCGAATACAATCGTCAGGACCTGGTGTACGAAAAAGAAGATCTGCTGATCGACAGCCAGGGAAAATATCCCGGTTATAACTTCTATAATGTGGCTGGTCTGGATGCAGGTGTGAAAGAAAAAGGTAAGGGGCAGGACGAAGAAGCCCCTGTAGATATCAAAAGCTTATTACCCTGAAAATCTAAGGATATGTCTCTGGTCTTCTATATATCGTCATTCATTGCGATCCTGTCTACCATTATGGTGATCACACGCTACCAACCAATCCATGCGCTGTTGTACCTGGTCGTATCTTTCCTGGCGCTGGCAGTTACATTCCTTTCACTGGGAGCTCCCTTTGCAGCGGCATTGCAGGTGATTGTTTACGCAGGCGCCATTGTGGTGCTCTTCATTTTTGTGGTGATGATGCTTAACCTTGGCAAGCAAACCGCCCAACAGGAGAAAGAGTGGCTGCAATTGCGGGCATGGCTTGGCCCATCTATATTATCGCTGGTGTTGCTGGCAGAAATGGCTGTGTTGCTGTTACAGGATAAACCTACCCCCATGCCGGCTGCTGTCGTTACAGCAAAGCAGGTATCCTTATCGCTGTACGGTGAATACATCATTGCTGTGGAGCTGGTGGGTTTTCTGCTAATGACGGGTATTGTAGGAGCAGCACATATCGGTAAGCACAAGAAAAAGAACCTGCACAGGTTCCTTCAAACATATCCAAACCTGAACTGATGTCAATTGTTCACGCACACACGGTCTTAATAGTCGCTGCAATCCTGTTTGTATTGGGACTGGCAGGCGTACTCACAAGAAAGAACATCATTTTTATGCTGCTCTCTATCGAGATCATGCTCAATGCCGCAGGACTGGCCTTTGTAGCTGCCGGCTCCAGGTGGCAGCAGCCGGACGGACAGGTCATGTACCTGTTCATACTGGCCATGGCAGCAGCAGAAGTGTCTGTTGCACTGGCGCTGGTATTACAGATCCAGCACCAGCATAAAACATTGGATGTTGAAGAACTCAAAGAACTAAAAGATTAAGTTTTATATGGAACAGTACCTGTATCTGATACCTACCCTGCCGCTACTGGGTTTCCTGGTGTTATCAATGGCGGGGAAACACCTGTCCCGTAACTTCATTGCGGGCATCGGGGCCGGTAGTATCTGCATTTCCGCCATCATTGCACTCATCATCAGTGCAGGCTTCCTGCAATCGCCTCCCGAGAGTGGAGCTTACACACAGGTGTTATGGCACTGGTTCCTTACCGGTCACTTGTCGGCAGATATCAGCCTGCGCATCGATGCATTGTCGCTTGTCTTCATTTGCGTCATTACGTTCATAGGAGCCCTGATCCATATTTACTCCGTTGCATTCATGCGTCACGACCGGGATTATGCCCGCTTCTTCGCCAGCATGAACCTCTTCGTTTGCGCCATGCTGACGCTGGTGATGGCCGACAACCTCGTATTGATGTACCTGGGATGGGAAGGCGTGGGATTGTGCAGTTACCTGCTCATCGGCTTCTGGTATGAAACACCGGGCAATTACCGGGCAGCCAATAAAGCCTTTGTGATCACCCGTATTGGCGATACCGCGATGATCATTGGTCTGTTTCTGCTATTTAGAGAGCTGGGCACATTATACATCCCAGATATCCTGGCAAAGGCTCCTCAGCAATTCAGCAGCGGTTCTACTACTATTACACTGATCGCATTATTACTCCTGTCGGGCGGAATCGGTAAATCTGCACAGCTGCCCCTTCAGACATGGCTGCCCGATGCAATGGCAGGCCCCTCGCCCGTGAGTGCATTGATCCATGCAGCCACCATGGTAACAGCAGGCGTTTATCTCATAGCAAGAATGCATACGCTGTTCGAACTCTCACCCACTGCTATGCAGATCACTGCCATTATAGGAGCCGTAACACTATTCATTGCAGGCTGCAGCGCTATGGTGCAGACAGATATTAAGAGAGTACTTGCCTACTCCACCATCAGCCAGATCGGGTATATGTTCCTGGCACTGGGTGTAGGCGCCTGGAGTGCAGCGATCTTCCATTTCTTCACACATGCTTTCTTCAAAGCCCTGCTATTCCTTGCTGCAGGAGCAGTTATTGAAACCCTACACCACGAACACGACATCTTTAAAATGGGAGGCCTGAGAAAGAAAATGCCTGTTATCTTTTATACGTTTACAATAGGCGCAGCTGCACTGGCCGCATTGCCCCTGGTCACTGCCGGCTTCTTTAGTAAAGACCAGATCCTCTGGTATGCATGGAGTGCCAATGGTGGTCACCCGGTACTCTGGACATTAGCCCTGCTGGGTGCGTTCATTACCGCATTTTATTCCACGAGGCTGATACTGGTCGTTTTCTGGGGAGATATGAAAACAACACCGGGACATCTTCCGGCACGTGCCATGACCGTTCCGCTGGTCATACTGGCATTCTTCTCTATAGCAGTAGGCTGGATAGAATGGCCGCATAATCTCTTACACGTTTCTGTGTTCTCGGAAATAGTCCAGCAGGCATTGCCCGCTACCGCACTGAAAAGCAACCTGCCACCTGAAATAGTATTCCAGCTGATTGCCGTGGGTGTTTCTCTTCTCGGCATCTATACCGGTTATGTGTTATACTACGGACAAAGCGAACTGCTCTTGCGATGGAAGCAATCTGACGGTCTGATGAATGTGCGGCATTTCCTGTTTAAAGGATGGAAGTTCGATCAGCTGTATGACATACTGCTGGTAAAGCCTTTCCTCTTCATTACCGGTATTAATAAATCTGATGTATCCGATAAACTATATACAGCCATCGCTAATGCCAACCTGCATCTCAACAGGCTGTTCTCCGTATCGCAGAATGGCTCCTTGCGATGGTATGTAACTGGTGTGCTGGTAGGTATCCTGTTCATCATCACCTTACAAATACTGTTATGATACTGATATGGATGATATGCATTTTACTGGCAGGAGGCATAGTAAGCTGGCTGGCAGCGCGAAGATCACCCCTGCTGGCAAAATGGATTGCCCTGCTTACAGTCACTGCCGATCTGCTGATCGCATGCTGGCTCTTTAGCGTCTATAAAGCTTTCCCGGACAATACTTCCTGGTATATCAATTATCAGGCAGACTGGATACCTGCATTGGGTATCAGTTTCCACGTGGCCATGGATGGATTCAGCCATGTATTGCTGCTGCTGACCTTTTTCCTGGGCATCCTGGCTGTGCTCTGTTCATGGAAAGAGATTAAAGAAAAAACCGGCTTCTATTTCTTCAACCTGTTATGGACACTGGCAGGTATCAGTGGTGTATTCATCGCCATGGACCTGATACTGTTCTATTTCTGCTGGGAAGTGATGCTGATACCGATGTATTTCCTGATCATCTTATGGGGTGATGCACGCCGCCGTTATGCCGGTTACAAGTTCTTTATTTTTACGCAGGTAGGCAGCCTCTTCATGCTGTTGTCTATACTGGCCTTATATTTTATTCACGGCGACCAGACAGGCAGATATACTTTCGATTATTTCAGCCTGTTGCAAACCGCAACAGATCCTGCTATAGCAAAATGGCTCATGCTGGGCTTTCTCATCGCGTTTGCTATTAAACTACCGGTAGTGCCTTTCCATAACTGGCTGCCGGATGCACATGGAGAAGCGCCGACGGCGGGTAGCCTTGTACTGGCCGGCTTGTTACTGAAGACAGGCGCCTATGGCATCATCCGTTTTGTGCTACCACTTTTCCCCGAAAGTGCTGTAGCTATTGCCCCTGTAATGATCCTATTTGGCGTGGCCGGCATTATCTATGGCGCACTGCTGGCCTTTTCGCAAACCGATCTCAAACGCCTGATCGCATATACCTCTGTGAGTCATATGGGCTTTGTACTGGTAGGCGTCTTCTCTTTCAGCACCATTGCTATGCAGGGCGTCGTGATGCAGATCCTGACCCATGGTCTAAGTACAGGGGCCCTTTTCGTAATGGCGGGCATGCTGAAGGAAAGATTACATACGAGGGATATTGACCGGATGGGGGGCCTGTGGACCTCCATGCCGGCAATGGGAGGCATAGCGATATTGTTTACAATGGCATCCGCTGGTTTGCCTGCACTGGGCAATTTCATTGCTGAATTCTTCATCCTGCTGGGAACATTTGGCAGTCATCCGGCATTCAGCATCATTGCCACCCTCGGACTGATCCTGTCTGCCGTATATTCTCTGCGTATGCTGCAGAAAGTATTCATGGGACAGCAGCATTTTACAGAGCCTGTAAAAGAGATCAGCGCCAGGGAACTGGTTATTATGGCTGCCCTGAGTATCAGTATTGTGGTACTCGGATTATTCCCGCAGCCTGTCATCGATACCGTGCAACATTTATCTACTATTCATCCGTCACTCCATGAATGAGCTACAACTATCAGCCCTGCTTCCTTTCATTGTACTGGCAATGGCCTCCGTCGTTGTCATATTGCTGATCGCTTTCCGCTTAAGCCATACTGTTATCCAGGTGGTAGGTTTCCTGATGATGTGCCTGGTTGTCTTTGCCACCTGGTATGTCAGAGATACACTTCCCCAGGAAATACCCCCCCTCTTTATTGTAGATGGGCAGGCAGCGGTATTTACAGGCCTGATCATATTTTGCGTGCTGGTGATCGGGTTGTTTTCCTATATCTATTTTGAGGAACGGGAAGAGAACCCCAAAGAGTATTACATACTCCTGTTCCTTGCTACGCTGGGCGCAGCCATCCTGACCATCAGCCAGCATTTCATTTCCCTGTTCATAGGACTGGAATTACTGAGCGTAAGCTTATATGCACTGATTGCCTACCTGCGCAACAGGAACAATGCGGTGGAAGCCGGCATGAAATACCTTGTACTGGCAGCGCTTTCTTCCGCATTTCTCTTATTCGGGATGGCGCTTATTTACATGGAAACCGGCAGTATGAAATTTTCCGGTATTGCGGAGCAGCTGGCAACGGTAGGGTCATCTCCCCTATTCCTGATGGGACTTGGCACCATCATCGTTGCTGTGGGCTTTAAACTGGCGCTGGTGCCATTCCATCTGTGGGCGGCAGACGTTTATCAGGGTTCGCCCTCTCCTGTCACTGCCTTCATCGCTACTATTTCGAAGATAGGCACATTTGCAGTGTTGCTCCGCTTTGCACAGAGTATTCACCTGCAGGAGTATCCGCTGGTGGTTACTATTTTTTCTGTCATTGCCATTGCGTCTATGGTGACGGGTAATATACTGGCCTTACAACAGCGTAACCTGAAGCGCCTGCTGGCCTATTCGTCTATTGCCCATTTCGGCTACCTGCTTGTAGCATTTCTGCCAGGGAACAATGCTGGCACCGAAGCCGCCATCTTCTATCTGACTGCTTATTCCATTACCTTATTATCAGCCTTTGGCGTGATCATTCTCTTGTCATCCAGGCACCATGAAGCAGAAGAGCTGCATACATATGATGGGCTGATCTGGAAGAGACCTATCATCGCAACTGTATTGGCCATCTCCCTGTTATCTCTGGCAGGCATCCCGCTAACTGCGGGTTTTCTGGCGAAGTTCTTTGTACTGTCAGCCGGTGTACATCAATCTGTCTGGCTACCGTTGATCGTGCTGGTGCTGACCAGTGTAATCGGTCTGTATTACTATCTGCGGGTCATTAATGCGCTGTTCTCTACAACTGTATCGGCAGAAGCGATACCAAAGCCGGTCCATCCTTTCTTCCATGTATCCACCTACATCACATTAGTGATCATGGCCGGACTGATATGCTGGTTAGGAATATTTCCCAATCTGACACTGGAGGGCATACGGGATTTTCTGATGCTACATTAGCATCAAATAGACTATCATACTAAAATATTAACCAGGCTGCAAAACAGAGTATCTCTTCCTGTTGCACCCTGGTTAATTATTTAACACGGCATTACATTGAGCATGTCACAATATGTGATCTAAGTTCATTTCGCAGACGTGACGATCTCCTCATAAATATCGTCAAACTCCTTGCCTTTATGCGACTGCCAGATACCGGCAAATTTTGTTTCGACGCCTTTCAGCAGTTGGAAGCATAACATCTTGTCATCTTCATTCAGGTCATGGAACATGATCTCAGCCAGTTGGCTCATTCTTTTTCTACAGGTCACCAATACCTTCTCACCCTTCGGGGTTACTTTCAACCGTTTTGATCTTTTATCCTCTTTATCAGCATACTCCGTCAGATAACCCAGTTTCTGTAACCTGGCCAGCATATCTGTGCCGGTGGATAGTTCTTGTAATGCCGCATAGATCGCCTCGGTCTTTCTCGGTTCATCCAGCTGCTGCACGGTATTGAGCAGGGAATATTCGTCTACTGTATTGATACCGGTCCCCTCCATGGCAGCAGCCGTATAAATAGCATGTAGCTTGAAGATCCTGCCTATCAGACGCATTAATACCCCGTCAGTACTGACAGGCAGAAATTTACCCCTAGGCAGGGGCGTTTTATCTTCTTTTTCTTTTTGATTAGCAAGGTAATACCGGCAAAAATCGGCAACGCTGCCCTCCGGATATTTATCATCGAAAGCCCCCCATTCATTGACGAGCGCAACTGCTTTATTCATTAAATTACTCTGTTTTCGAAGCAAACATAAAATAAATACTTCGGAAATGGTATATTTACTACGGAAACGATATATATTTGTAAGACAAATCACGAAATCGAAATATTATATCCGCTAAATCACTATCCAATGATCTTTCAAAGCTTTCTGTTACTTCACCTGGTGGGGCTGGTGCTGTTTGCAGGGACTACTACCGCCGACTTTGTCTCCTTCCGCCAATTCTGGAAACAATATGCACTGGATGCCATTGCGGCAAGACCCATGTTGCAGAGCATGATAAAATTCCCTTTGCTGATGGGACTGGGAATGGCTGCCATCATTCTCAGTGGCGTCGGTATGATGGCTATGACCCATGGCGTATTTGGCGAGCAATTATGGTTCAGGATCAAGTTTGCCATTGTGGTGCTTATTATTCTCAACAACATCATCATTGGCAGACGTCTGGTGATCAGCCTCAGAAAAAGAATGACGGAGGTTACCAGCGAGGCCGGAGAAACCTTACAGATAAAGCATAAGCTTCGTCTGTTCCATTATGCACAGCTGCTCATGTTCTTCGTCATCATCCTGCTCAGTGTTTTCAAGTTTAACTGATCCATTCAAAACAAAGACAATGAAAAAAGATAAAATCATCTACTGGATAGCAACAGGTATCGTAGCTGCTGTCATGCTGTGGAGCGCTATCAACTTTTCCTTCAATGAGGAAATGAAAGGCGCGTTTGCACACCTGGGACTTCCCGGCTGGTTCAGAATAGAACTAACAGTGGCGAAGCTCCTCGGAGTACTGGCCTTAGTGCTTCCTATGGTACCACACAGAATTAAGGAGTTTGCCTATTTCGGCTTTGCGATCACGCTTATCTCGGCAACTATTGCTCACCTATCCAGTGGAGACAGTGTGCTGCTTGAAATAGGACATACCTTTTTCTTTGTCAGCCTGGTGGTTTCGTACCTGTATTATTACAAAATAAATGGCCTGAAGCTGTCAGGGCCGGCCAATTAATATATTGGCTTTCAGGGTTCTTTTATTCCGGATCATGTACGATCCGGGATAAAAGACCATTTGTTGGAGAGCAGCTTTTTGGGCAAGTTCTTTAGATAGATATATATTTCATATTTTTATCTATCTAAAGATCCCTTCCTATGAAGAATGATTTCACAAAAGAAGAGTGGGAAACGTGTATCAAGGTATTGCAGGTGCTATCCCGGGATCCTGATAAATCACTGGACACCCTAAGCCTGAAAGGGCTGGTAACCAAACTCTATAAGCGGGCCAAGAAAGACAATAAACAACAGGTTGCTGATGAACTGCTCAACAAGCCGGCCGTATCAACACAGCTACTGTCATTGAAGAAAGTACAGAAGTTGTCTCAAAAGCAAAGTTTACTGAAACAATACGATAAAAAAGTAGTGCTGGCACAGACTGCCATGCATCGCAAATATGAGCTGCCTGATACAGAAGACGTACCGGACGCAAAGGAACCGCTGGAACTTGCAGGCTACCAGCGATGTTATATCTGCAAAACACCCTATAAACAGGTACATTTCTTTTATCACATGCTTTGCCCTTCCTGTGCTGATGTCAACTACACCCGCAGACATCAGCAGGCCAACCTGGAAGGCAGAGTAGCGCTGATCACCGGCGGAAGAATAAAGATAGGCTATCTCACCGCCCTGCGCATGTTGCGCGATGGCGCTAAAGTATGGGTCACTACCCGCTTTGCGAAGGACTGCGCTATGCGCTTCAGTCAGGAAGCCGATTTTGCTGAATGGAATCATCGGCTGAAAATAGTAGCATTAGACCTGCGCAACCTGGCACAGTTAAACAGTTTCATACAATACCTGCAAACACAGGAAACACACCTGGATATCCTTATTAATAACGCCGCCCAAACCATCAAACGGCCGGTAGCGTTTTATCGGCACCTGTTTGAATTGGAAGAAAGCGATTCAGATAATCTGCCGGAAGCGGTAAGACAATGCATTGCTTTTTCAACTCCCTTCCAGTTCCTGACCAGCAGCCATGAACAACAGTTGCTGCCATACGAAACGGCTACTGCTTTTCCGGCAAACCGTTATGATAAAGACAGGCAGCAAGTGGACCTGAGAACAAGCAATAGCTGGACAATGCGGCTCCAGGAAGTGCCTCCCGGCGAGATGCTTGAAACGCAGCTGGTGAACGTCACTGCGCCTTTCATGCTGAATAGTCAGCTGAAAGACATGATGATACGCTCTCCCTTTGAAAGAAGGTTCATCATCAACGTTTCTGCCATGGAAGGACAATTCAATCGCATATCAAAAACACCTTTCCATCCGCATACAAATATGGCCAAAGCGGCCCTGAACATGATGACCAGAACGTCTGCACAGGAATATGCACAGGACCATATATTCATGAACAGCGTAGACACCGGATGGATCACACAGGAAAACCCTTATCCTAAAAAAGAACGCTTATATGAGGAAGAAGGCTTCGTACCTCCCCTGGATGAAACTGATGGCATGGCAAGGATTTACGATCCCGTAGTAAGAGGCATTAATTTGCCTGAACTACCTTTGTTCGGTCATTTTCTCAAAGACTATCTCCCACACGCGTGGTAAACAACATTATTAAGTATAATAACAATAAACCCATTTCATATGCAAGCAGCACAGGTAATTTGTCCGGTTGATAACGTTGTCGCTACCTTTCCCTTTTCCAGACAGGCGCTTCAACCGCTTATTGACTTCCTGTTAAACAATGCCCCCCTGCCCGCCACAGATAAGGCATTCCCTGTCGGTACAGTTACGTCAGACGGACGTCTGGATATGTGTAAACAAAAACTAGGTGTGGAAGGCATTGAACTGGTCGCAGCAGCATTAAAGCACAATACAGTTATAAAACATATTCTGTTAGGAACAAACGCCTTCGGCAATCCTGGCGCCATAGCAGTAGCAGATTTACTAAAGACAAACAACTCAATTGAAACCGTTTACCTCGGATGTAATTATATTGAGCATGCAGGTTGCAAGGCTATCTGCGAAGCATTGGAAGAGAATCAAAGTGTAAAAAGCATCTGGTTCAAAAGAAACCCTATCGGCGGGGAAAGCGCAGCATCGCTTATAAAACTGTTGTCAAAGAATCAACATATCCGCACGCTTGATCTTGTCAATACCTGTGTAGGTGAAGAATTACATACCCTGCTGCAATACCTTGCAGAGAACAACACCATTGAAAGGTTCTATCTCAGCGGGAACTACCTGACTGCCGCCACTATGAAATATGTAAATGATATGCTGCTCCGCAACACCCACATGAAGTCACTATACCTGAGTGTAAACAATATCGGAGATGAAGGCATAGCGGCACTGGCGCCTGCATTAAGTACTAACGCCACCCTGCAGGACCTCAGCCTGGCAAGTTGCGGCATTGCCGATAAAGGCATGCAATTGCTGTTTACGGCCCTGAAAACTAACAAAAGCCTCCGAAGCCTTGACCTTGGTTATGCAGCATCCACACGGGCATTGGGAGCAAAAGCTAACCAGCTGTCTTCCGCATCCGCACAACTGCTGACTGAATACTTTATCGAACAGGCGCAGATAGAAAACCTGGATCTTACCAAAACCAATTTGCCGGAAGAAAATAAAGTAATGCTGAAAAAAGAAGTGGAAAAAAGGGGCGTAAATACAATCATTATGGATGGCTTCCCTGAGAAGCCTGCTTATCACATCCATCCTGACAGTAAAGCTATAAAAAGCGTTTATAGATAAGCTGAGGAGGAGCGGGGCTCGAACCGACACGTTTTCAGATTTGCAATCTGATATTTTTCCAGTTAAATTATCCTCCATAAAGTGGATGGCGACGCTAGGCCTCGAACTTAGATCTCTTTCCTGGCAAGAAAGCGTTCTTCCATGTTAAACTACCCCGCCATCACGGGCGCAAATATATAATAATTTGACTATTTAAATTATTTCTATCAAATCTGCCATAGGCTATAGATTTCATCTATAGCCTATGATATTATCTTATCCCTGGCCATTTTCCAGCTGGTTTATCTAATATTGAGCATAAATTAAACCAGTTAAGCGATGGACATCTTCGAAGCAGCACGTACAAATAATGTAACGGCATTGAACGATCTTCTGAAAGAAGGCCAGATAAATAAAAAAGACACCAGGGGTTCTACTCCGCTTATTTTAGCCACTTATTACAACAATACAGCCGCAGTATCTGCCCTGCTCAAAGCAGGTGCTGATACGGAAATACAGGACGGTATGGGCAATACCGCCCTGATGGGAGTTTGCTTTAAAGGCTATACACAGGTAGCTCAACTGTTACTCGAAAACGGCGCATCCGTACACACTGAAAACGGCAACGGCGCTACCGCATTGACCTTTGCTGCTACCTTCGGACATAACGACATCATCACGCTGTTACTTCATCATGGAGCATCCCCGCTTAAGAAAGACAGGTTTGGCAAAAACCCGATCGATTATGCACTTTTACAGGAAAATGCAACAGGTTATGAAACAATGGTAGCTGCAGCAAAGCGCTGACCTGCACCATGCCTGTTTGCCAGGGATAAACACTTTGTATGACTATTGTACAGTTCGAATATATCGTCGCCGTAGACACCTACCGCAGCTTCAATGTGGCGGCAAAGAAATGTTTTGTCACCCAGCCTACGCTCAGTATGCAGATCCAGAAACTGGAAGACTTACTGGGTGTAAAAATATTTAACCGCACCAAATCGCCGGTAGTACCCACAGAGATCGGAGCCGAGATTATCATGCAGGCAAGGGTACTCTTAGCCGAATACCAGAAGATCCAGGACCTGGTAACAGACAGGAACAAAGAACTCACAGGTGAACTGAAGATCGGGATCATTCCTACAGTAGCGCCTTATATTGTTCCAAAGATCATCACACAATTCATCAACAAGTACCCGGGTGTAAAACTGATAGTGGGCGAACAGAACACAGAGCAGATCACGCAACAGCTGAAGCTCGGCCATATAGATTGCGGTATTGTATCCACTCCGGTACATGAGCCACAATTCACCGAAACGCCTTTATTCTACGAGAATTTTGTGGCCTACGTTTCAGCCGAAAGCGTGTTGTTTAAAAAGAAAAAACTGAAGCCTTCGGATATCAATATAGAAGAATTGTGGATATTGAATGATGGTCATTGTATGCGCGACCAGGTGCTGAACATTTGTCAGCGCCGCAAAACCACGAAGGGTTCACAGCACTACGAATACAATACCGGCAGTATAGAAACGCTGAAACGTATGGTAGATGAAAACAATGGCGCCACCATTCTTCCTGAACTGGCATTAACCGACCTGACAGACGCACAACGTGAAAAGCTCAGATACTTTCATTTTCCCGAGCCAGCCCGTGAAATAGGTCTGATCACGCCTAAAAATTTTGTAAAACGGAAAATGATAGAAGCGCTGAAAACGGAGATACTGGCCAGCGTGCCACAGAAATTGAAAACAAAGAGCAGGAAAGAATTAATAGAAGCAATATAAAAGGAAGATGTATCCAAACAAACGAACATCCTAAACTTGCTCAAATAACTACCTGGCGCTATTAGGTAGCGAATAAAAACAGGCTACATAATACTTTGAAGTGCCCCCAATAAGTAAGACACTTATGGGGGCACTTCTACTTTTTAGCAATTCTCCTTTCTTTAGCTTATCTCCTGTCATTGTGCATTTGTACAACATCCTTATTTACCTGCTTTCTTTAAGCCTTCTGCTATACGGCGTCCATAATCCTCATCGCATTTATAAAAATGCTCCACCATCTTCTGCTGTATAGCAGGCGTAGCGGCTACCAATGTATCTACCAGGTTATTGATCAGGTCTTCGCGTTCCCATTCCTGGAACGACCTGTAAAGCTCACCTGCCTGCTTATAGTTATTAGTACGGTCAATGCTCTGGCGCACTATCCTGGCTGCTGCATATGTCGGTTCGTATGGTATGTCTGTCTGAGGAGCTTCCACCAATCCGTTCAAACTGGACGGCTCATAATTCACATGCGGATTGGCACCTGCAGGAAGATCCACTTTGTAGGTCATACTACCATCTCTCTGATTAGTACCGATATGATTTTTAGGAGCGTTAATTGGCAACTGCAGATAATTAGGCCCTACGCGGTAACGCTGTGTATCAGAATATGAGAAAGTACGGCCGATCAGCATCTTATCATCAGAAAAATCAAGACCATCCACGAGTACTCCCGGGCCAAAAGCTGACTGCTCCACTTCTGCAAAGTAGTTCTGCGGATTCCTGTTCAAGGTCATTTTACCTACAGGCAGCCATGGAAATTGCTCCCGCGGCCAGATCTTAGTATCGTCTAAAGGATCAAAATCCAGCTCCGGATGTGCATCATCACTCATGATCTGCACAAACAGTTCCCACTCGGGATAATTACCTGCTTCTATTGCGTCATACAGGTCCTGTGTAGCATGATTGAAGTTCTCTGCCTGTATCTGCTTTGCTTCCTGCTGCGTTAGATTCTTTACACCTGCCAGCGGCTCCCAGTGATATTTCACTAAAACGGCTTCTCCCGCCTTGTTCACCCATTTATAAGTATTTACACCTGAACCCTGCATCTGGCGATAATTAGCAGGGATACCCCATGGAGAGAACACCCAGGTGATCATATGCATCACTTCAGGGGAATTACTGAAGAAGTCCATGACACGCCCACCATCCTGGCGATTATGAACAGGGTCCGGTTTCAGGGCATGAATAAAATCAGGGAACTTAATAGCATCGCGGATAAAGAAGACTTTCAGGTTGTTCCCTACCAGGTCCCATATACCATCTTCTGTATAAAATTTCACTGCAAAACCTCTCGGATCTCTTAATGTTTCCGGAGAATGGCCACCATGTATTACTGTTGAAAAGCGAACAAACACAGGCGTCTGTTTTCCCTTCTCCTGGAACAACTTTGCGCGTGTATATTTCGCAACCGGATCATTTCCTACTGTGCCATAAGCTTCAAATATGCCGTGTGCACCCGTTCCACGCGCATGTACCACTCTTTCGGGCACACGCTCACGGTCGAAATGAGCGATCTTTTCAAGGAACTGATAGTTCTCTAAAACAGCTGGTCCCCGGTTACCCAGGGTACGCATGCTCTGGTTGTTATGTACAGGGTGTCCCTGGCGTGTAGTTAAATGATTGTTCTGCTGATTCATAAAACGCATTTTTTTTGTGTAATTGTTGGACACAAAAGTATCTCTGCAGATATCAACAGAGAAGAGAATAAGGAAATAAGATGGCCTATAGATGATAGCTATCAGAGACGTATTGAAGCATCAATAGACGAAATCTATCGCCTATGATATTATTCTATTCAGTATCTGTAAGCCACCGGAATAAATAATATTGCACAAAAGATTTCTCACATGGACATATTTGAAGCCGCAAGAACAAACAATATTTCACTCCTGCGGGAATACATAACAGATGGTCAGCTCAATGCAAGAGATAACAGAGGATCCACACCACTGATCATTGCCGCCTATTACAATCACAGCAAGGCAGTAGATTTTCTGTTAAAGGCAGGCGCTAAAACAGAACTGAAAGACAACCTGGGACATACAGCGTTAATGGGCGCCTGCTTTAAAGGACATATAGACATCGTAAAACTTCTGCTAAAAAAAGGTGCTTCCATTAGCACGGAAACAGACCACGGCGCCACTGCCCTGACCTATGCGGCCACATTTGGACATAACGACATCATAGACCTACTGCTCGACAACGGCGCTAACCCGCTTAAGAAAAAGGTCATGGCGAAGATTAAGTTAATAACAGGCTTATTGGGCAGAATATTGTTGCCAACGAAGAAACAGCCTGCAATCATGACAGAAAGTGTATCCAAAGCCTGATACACTTTCTGTTTATTCCGAGGCCTCATGTTGGCTTGTCATCGTTTAAGCAACGCCGGGGTCTTCATTTATTTTTTGATACCTCTTTCCACATCACCCGTGAAACCCCTTTAGAAACAATCTCTTATCCGCACGCCGGCTGATAAATATTATTTTACACTATGAAATAACCATCCCGGTTATTATATTTAATGCGTGTAACCCGCTCTGTAGCTCGTAATAGCTGAAAACTATCTACGCCCTCCACTTACATACATTCCATTTCACGTACAAGTACTCATGTAACCAAATCAATTCCATCATGAAAAAGAGAATCATTTACACACTCCTTGTTGTATGGATGCCCACACTGTTTACCCAGGCACAGACAACAGTACCGAGGGTGCCGGGAAGCCCGTTTCCGCTTTCTGCCGTGCCCGACACCTTATTCCTTACATCTGAGAATTATGCGGCATCTGAAAAGATAGCCCTGCAAACGCTGATGGGGGTTCTGGCGCAAACGAAACCCGCTATCCTCAGAGACATTTCAGGTCATCGTACACTGGTGGAAAATGCCGGTGTAAAGATCAATGACACCTATTACACCAATTTTTCCGGTCTGCTCAACCGCTTTGCTAACAGGTTATCAGGCTACATCCTGTGCAACCAGAAAGACAAATCGACTAATGTTGCTATCTCATTGGCGGGTGTGATGAATGCTGTCGCTGTTCCGGCCGACATCGAACAGACAGCCATCAATGCCGGTCTCACCCGTCTGCTCGATGTACGCACCCGGGATGAAGCCTGGGCATTGGCCAACTATGGCAGTCTTTTTAGTCAGAAAATAGCTGCTTATCAACAGAGCTCCGATGACCGCGTATTCTCTCTGGGCGACTACAGTGCCTACACAAAAGCATTTCAGTTCTGGGATAATTCGCCTTCCGGTACACTGGCTACAAGTGTGTATAACCGCATGAATAAAGGTGCTACCTTCTTCGGCTGGGGACCGGCGGAATATGAAACAGTGGAACAACTCTCGCTGAAGTCCATGAGTATCCTTCCCTCTGACTGGGCGCCCAATATGTCTGCGTTGAGCAATATCCCAGCCAGGTCGAAGATCTTTAAACAGAAAGATCCCATTAAACCCTTTGAAGTGAAACCCGGCGTGCATACCGTTTGTTTTGTGATTACCGACGGAGATAATGTGCAATGGCTCCTGGGTTCTCACGATAACATCAACAACTGGAATAATCCTAACCGTGCACATGTCAACCTGGGCTGGACCATCTCTCCTTCCCTATCTGAACTGGCGCCTGTGGTATACGAGAAATATGTAGAGAACTGCCTCACCACGCCCGATGGCAGGAATGTACTGATAGCTGGTCCTTCCGGAAGAAGTTACTACTTCCCCGGGCGTTATCCGGATGCCGATCTTGAAACGGAAAATAAGCTGCTCAATAGTTATATGAAACAAGCCGACCTGCGTATTGTGAACATCATTGATGCAGACGACAGCGATAATGATCCAAGCGCTTATCTGAAACAGGATAACATCGATGCGCTGTTCTATTACAGCTATGGTGCCAATTATACCGGCAGACATGGACAGATCGACTGGTATAAAGACAAACCATCCATTGGCGGAAGGTACACGCTATGGGGAACGCTTTCTTCTCCGCAATCATTGGCCAATCAACTGAACCAGGCATCTACCAATATCAACTCAGCAGATGGGTACAGCCTTGTTTCCGTACACATCTGGTCAAGAGATGTCGACGATGTACAGGAGTGTATCAGCCGCCTTGGGCCTAATGTACGCGTAGTAGCACCCGATGAATTTGTATGGCTGATCCGTAAAAATCTGAAAGGATTACCTGTCGGAACCGGCAATGGCCTGAAAGCGGAATACTATAGTGGCTATCATCTCGACAACCTAAAATATCAGCAGACCGATGGCAATGTAGATTTCGATTGGGGCGCCGGTTCTCCCGATCAGGCCCAGCTGGGCAACAACCAGTTCTCTGTGAAATGGTCCGGACAGGTACAACCCTTATACTCCGAGCAATACACCTTTCATGTATACTCAGATGATGGTGTAAAGCTTACAGTGAATGGTCAACCTATCATCAACGATTTTGAGACACAGGGCGCTTATACCCGAAGTGGCACTATTGCCTTAACAGCCGGCCAGAAATACAACATCGAACTGCGGTATGCTGAAGGCAATGGTGATGCCTTCTGTCACCTGCAATGGGAAAGTGCCTCCCAGTCAAGACAGATCATTCCCAGAGCACAGCTCTACAGCAGACCTGACACAAGCAACGGTCCGGTCACCGTTTACGAGCATGCACAATACAATGGCTTCCGTGCCGGCCTTCCTATCGGCGGTTACAAACTGGCAGGACTGGAGCTGAAAGGTGTGCTTAATGATGACATTTCCTCCGTGAAGATCGCAGAAGGTTATAAAGTGATATTGTTTGAGCATGAGAATTTTGCCGGCGATTCTACCGTATTGACATCTTCCAGTGCTAACCTGGGAAGCACCTGGAATGACAAGACCAGCTCTATTAAAGTACTGGCAAACGGTAATCCTAACCTGGCAGGCTCTTACACCATCAAAAACGTAAGCAGTGGATTGTTCCTCGACGTACGCGGTGGACTCGGTGGTACAGGCGATGGTACGCCCATACAGTTATGGCACGGTACAGGTGCTGCCAATCAGACATTCACACTCAAACATCTTGGCGATGGCCGTTATACTATTACCGCTTATCATAGCGCCAAATGCCTTGACATTCCACAATCCAGCCTGAATGAAGATGTCAGTCTCTGGCAATGGACCAACCAGGAAGCTGCCAACCAGCAGTTCATTGCGGTACAGGCAGATAGCGGTTATTACAAATTCATATCTGTACTGAGTGGTAAAGTGCTCTCCACGCTTAACGAGAGCACAGCACCGGAAGCTAAGGTGGTACAGCATACAGGCACAGGCCAGCTCTCTGCCAGATGGCAGTTGTTATCTGTTCCACCTGTCGGCAATGGTAACGGCCTTACGGGTAATTACTACAACGGCATGAATTTCGAAACATTCGTCTTCTCCCGCCTGGATCCCACAATCAATTTTGACTGGGGTGAAGGTGCTCCTGGCACCGGTGTCAACACAAACGGTTACACGGTACGCTGGACAGGGAAAGTAGAACCAAGATATTCAGGTCAGTATACCTTCTATATCACCAGTGATAACGGCAGACGTTTGTGGGTCAACAATCAGCTCATCATTGACAAATGGCTGGATGACTGGGATATTGAATACTCCGGTACCATTACATTGACAGCAGGTCAGCAATACGATATCAGACTGGAATATTTCGAAAACAACGGCGGCGCCAACTGCAAACTGTCATGGTCAAGTGCTTCACAAGGCAAGGAGATCATTCCGAAAAACCAGCTGTATGCAACGCCATTGTCGCTTGCCAACAGCCGTCTGGCAGCCGCATATGAGAAATCAGCTACAGGCAAAGACATTGTACTTTATCCCAATCCGGCTGCCACTCATGTGCGATTGAAGTTCGGCGCAAAACAAGCGAAGCTCATCATTTATGATGCATTAGGAAGACAGGTTACACCAGTCAGGATCGTTACTTCCGGTCAGGAGATCAGCACCGCGCATCTGCGTCCTGGCGTGTACCTCATCCAGATCGATATTAATGGTGTAAAGACAACGAAACATCTCATAAAGAGCGCAGAGTAAGCTGCTATCTTTGAAATGAGTAAGTTATACTTTGTTTTCTACCAGATCCTGTTCGTCAATTGTCTCATCTTTGTGATAAATAACACTGAGCAATATGAAACCATACGTTATTTGTCACATGCTTTGTTCAATTGACGGCAGGATCATTACAGACAACTGGAAGCCGTTTAAAGGAGCTGAATTGTATGAGCAGACAGGAGGGAAACATGAAAACGCAGATGCCTGGTTCTGTGGAAGAGTAACAATGGAACAACATTTTGCGGCTGAATTGCCAGACTTATCATCCTTTGAAAAGATACAGGACAAAACGGACTTCATCGCTGACGCCAGGGCAGCGTCTTACGTAATAGCACTCGATGCTTCGGGTAAACTCGGATGGGATTCCAACGACCTGGACGGAGACCGGCTGATTGTTGTACTGACAGAAAAGGTAGCACCCGAATACCTGGGTTACCTACAGTCAAAAGGTATTTCTTACCTGTTTGGCGGCACTACTTCCGTTGATCTTTCGCTTATCCTGAACAAGCTGCAACAACATTTTAATATCAACAAAATAATGCTGGAAGGTGGTGGTGGCGTAAATGGATCATTCCACGCTGCCGGATTGATAGATGAATTCAGCATCCTCTATTATCCTATTGCGGATGGTAGTGACACTGCTACACTCAATGATACCGGACTTCCCACCGTTGAAACCATCCCTTACAAACATCTGAAACTGATCCATCTGCAACAAATGACAGATGACGTGGTGTGGATAAAATATAAAGTATTAAAATAAAGCGTGGCGACTGAAGGGAAAACATTGAAGAACATCAATAAATTTTTCTTCTCTGCGGCGCAAAATATTTATTTTTACGCCTCAAATGAAGCAACCAGAACTATCCCGGCGCATTAGTCTGTTACAGGCTACTGCTATTAATATGACAGACATGGTGGGCATAGGCCCATTTATAGTATTGAGTGTGGTGGCTGAGACCATGCGTGGTCCGGGCTTTCTGTACGCCTGGATAGCCGGGGCAGTACTGTCGTTTATCGACGCCATGGTTTGGAGTGAGCTGGGAGCTACTTTCCCTAAAGCAGGCGGTAGTTATAACTTCCTGAAAGAAGGCTTCGGCCCCAAAACAGGGAAGCTCATGAGTTTCCTGTTTGTATGGCAGACCATGATCCAGGCGCCCCTTGTCATCGCTTCGGCTGCTATTGGCTTTGCACAATACGCAGGGTATATATTTCCGTTAGGCTTCTGGGGCATAAAGGCTGTCAGCGGTGGTATGGTACTACTGATTGTTTTCCTGCTGTACCGCAATATCGAAACCATTGGCAGGATCAGTGTATTGCTGTGGATGGGGGTACTTGTTACCATGGTCTGGATCATCGGTGGAGGAATAGTACACGGCAATTTCCTAGATCCCATTAAACATATCAACGACGGGCTGAAACTCAATTCTGCATTTGCAGCCGCTCTGGGTTTTGCCAGCGTAAAGACCATTTACAGTTACCTCGGTTATTATAACATCTGTCACCTGGGTGGAGAAATCAGGCAGCCGGAAAAGAATATTCCCCGCAGTATGCTGATTTCCATCGCAGGTATCACTGTACTGTACCTGTGTATGAACATCAGTGTGGCATCGGTATTACCCTTCGACCGGGTAGAGAGCAGCCCCTTCGTAGTAAGTGAGTTCATCGAAGTACTGGGAGGACCCACTGCCGCCAAAATTGCCACTATCCTGATCCTCTGGGTGGCTTTTGCGTCTGTCTTCTCGGCTACCCTGGGTTACAGCCGTATTCCTTATGCCGCTGCACAGGATGGCGCTTTCTTTAAGGTATTTGCACGTCTTCACCCTACGAAAAATTTCCCTTATGTATCGCTGCTTTTCTTAGGAGCAGTGGCGTTTATATTCAGTCTCTTATTCAAGATCAAAGAAGTCATCAGCGCTATCCTCGCCATGCGCATTATGATACAGTTCATTGCCCAGGCGGTGGGACTCATACTACTCAGCAGAAGACAGGGAAGGGATTTCTTCAAATGGCATATGCCTTTATATCCGCTGCCTGTAATTCTCGCTATCATGATCTGGATAGGCATTTTCATCTCTACCGGACTGCATATGATGCTGGCCGGCGTCACGGTGACAATGGCAGGTATCATTGTTTATATTATTAAGTCAAGGCTGCAGAAAAGGATGTTATAACGGTTATAATAGCGGTTGACCAGCAAGGATGACTTCGATGAAAGCAGTCCTTTAATTTTCTAAAATGATTACATTTATCCTCGCTAGAGGATTACGTCAACCAAAAAGACCAGCATGAAAGCAGTAAAAACAGCTGCCACTGCTTCCCATACGGCATCTCCCCACGAAGAACTTTGGAATAGCTTCCGGCAAGGCAGCCGGGAGGCCTTTGCCCGCATCTACCACGACCATGTGGATAATCTGTACCACTACGGCGTTCACCTTTGCGGCGATGGTGAACTGGTCAGGGACTGCCTCCAGGAGCTTTTTCATGACCTCTGGCAAAGCCGGGAACATTTGTCAGAACAGCTCCTCAACATCCGCTATTACCTGCTTAGCAGCCTGCGTCGCCGCCTCTTGCGTACCCTGGAAAGAGACCGCCGCTCCCGGGTTGAAACAACAGAGATACCTTTCGACTTCGAACTGATCCCCAGCCCGGAACACGCAATTATACAGGATGAAAGGCAGCAGGAACAGGTAAGACAACTGCATTCAGCCCTCAACGCTCTTCCTCGCAGACAACGGGAGGCCATCTACCTGCGCTTCTTTCATGAGCTTTCCTACGAGGAAGTGGCAGATATGATGTCCATGAAGGTCGACTCCGTCTACAATATCATTTCCAGGGCCATCGGCGTACTCAGGAAAACGTTGCCTCCGGCTGTACTACTGCTTTTAATGCAACCCGGGAAGTAAGCCCCGCCACCCGTCTGAAAATAATTTCAAAAAAAGTTGCCCGAAAGTGATGAGATTCCTCCCACCCTTGTCTCTTTATATAAAAGCGACCATTTGCAGCAGTACCATTTATATACCGCCCGTGACTTTGCCCTCGATGAATACTTTCAGGAGTGGGTGCTGCGACCGGATGTAAAAAACACTTATTACTGGGACACCTGGTTGAAACTACATCCCGAAAAACAGGAAGCCGTGGATATGGCTATTCAGCTGGTGAAATCTATTCACTTCCGGGGCTATCAGATGACTGCTGCCGACAAAGAACAGCTATGGGAGAATATATGGGACAGTATTGCTGCAGATGATATAAACGCCCTATCCTCCACGCCTGCCCCTGCAGCCAGCCGCTTTCGGATCTTTTCATGGAAGTATGCCGCTGCCATTTTATTGTTCATACTTCTGGGCATACTCTGGTTGTTTATGAGAACACCGCCATTCCATACGGTTACTGCCACCGTAGCCACGCAGCCCGGACAAACGAAAAGACTGCTTTTACCTGATAGCTCTGAAGTGTTCCTGAATGCCAGCTCCCGCCTGCTCTACACCCAGAAGGAGCGTCTTGTACGGGAAGTTTGGCTGGATGGTGAAGCATGGTTTCACGTAAAGCACAAGGAAGACAACAGGAGCTTTATTGTACACACCTACGACCACCTGTCAGTTGAAGTATTGGGTACACAATTCAATGTGAACAACTTTGGAAATAAGATAGCGGTCGTATTACAGGAAGGAAGTATCAAACTGAATATTACGGAGCAACAGGGACAGCATGTTACACAACTTTATCTCACGCCGGGAGAAATGCTTCGTTATGACAAAAAAGACGGTGATTATTCCAAAAGCAGGACTGATGCTGAAAAAGTAACTGCCTGGACACACGGACAATTAATAATGGATGAATATACTGTTGCTGACGCTATACAATTTATGCAACAGGTGTTTGACAGGCACGTTACTATAAAAGACCGCCGGTTACTACAGTACAGTGTTTCCGGATCCATGCCGATTATTTACAATGCAGACACGATGTTAATGCAGTTTGAAAAGGCCTTCAATGTACGCTTTGACAAACGCGATGATACAAACCACGTAAGGGAAAACTGATACCCGGATTTTTTATTAACCAAAATTAAATCGCACATGAAAACAAATTTACGTGTGCTGCTGATGCATGCCCTTGTGTCAGGCGCCCTATGCTCGCATGCGCTGGCCCATAGTCCAGATGCCACACCGGCCCTGCATTTGCTGAAACAGCAGGATAACATATCCATCAGGCAGTTATTCCGGCAAACGGAAATAAAATTCGGCGTTTCCATTGCCTACAAAAGTGAACTGATCACAGATCAGAAAGCCAGCGTCGATATCGCCTCCTGCAGGTCGCCGGAAGAAGCGCTCGAAAAAACACTGGCCCCCTTTAACCTGTCTTTCGAAAAAGTACGTGACAAATTTTATCTCGTTAAAGCAAAGGAGGCCTCGCCGGTTACCATCGTCATGACCACTCAGCGACCCGTGCGCGGAAAAGTCACTGATGTAAAAGGCGCAGCATTGCCCGGCGTAACTGTTCGCGTCAAGGGCACAAACACCGGCGCCGTAACAGCTGCCGATGGCACCTATACAGTCAATGTTCCAGGTACAGGGAATGACATACTCGAAGTAACCTTGGTCGGTTACCAGTCGCAGGAGATCCCTGTCGGTACACAATCTGAAGTCAATATTACACTTTCAGAAAACACCAGTAACCTCAACGAAGTGATCGTAACCGGTTATACCGCACAACGTAAAAAGGACCTCACGGGCGCTGTTACAGTTGTAGATATCGGCGAGATGGTCAAACAGCCTTCCGGACAGGTCACCAGCCAGTTACAGGGGCAGGCTTCCGGTGTGACCGTCATCGGTTCCGGACAACCAGGCCAGGAACCTGTGGTACGCATCCGCGGTGTGAACACCTTTGACAACAACACGCCGCTATACGTAGTAGATGGTGTGCCCACACAAAGCATCAATGACCTCAACCCCAATGATGTAGCTTCGATGCAGGTATTGAAAGATGCAGGTGCTGCCTCCATCTACGGCTCACGTGCTTCAAACGGTGTCATCATCATTACCACCAAAAAAGGCAGTGGCAAGGTAAAGATCAGGTACGACGCCTATTATGGCCGTCAGTACCCTAAGGGCGGTAACGTGTGGCATACACTCAATTCGCAGGAAATGGCCAATCTCCGCTGGTTGCGTTATAAGAACACCGGTATGCCACTGAGTGATACATTGTATGGAAACGGCGCTACTCCCGTATTACCAGATTACATACAACCTGTAGGATTAAAGGAGGGCGATCCACGTGTCAATCCCGACCTCTATTATGTCAATCCCAATTACACTGACCAGGACGACTACAACAGTTTCTACTATATAACAAAGGCGAATAAAGCAGGCACTGACTGGTTTCATGAGATCTTCAATCCTGCGTCCATGACAAGTCATAATCTATCTGTAAGTGGTGGTACAGACAAAGGTAGTTACCTGTTCTCGCTGAACTATTTCAATCAGCAGGGTACATTAATGAACACTTATCTCAAAAGATATATCATCCGTTCCAACAGCCAGTTTAGCATCAGCAGGAATATCCGGATAGGAGAAAACCTTTCCTTCTCCATTACCGATAATCCCACTGTAGACCTGCTTACATCCAGTGGTACGGTAGGCATGGCTTTACGTGAGCAACCCATTATCCCTGTATATGACATTAAAGGGAATTTCGGAGGCTCCAATGGCCTGGGCCTGGGTGATGCCATGAACCCGGTTGCCATGCAGTACCGCACCAGGAATGACCGCGGACAGGTGAACAGGGTATTTGGAAATATCTATGCAGATATCGACTTCCTTCGCCACTTCACTTTCCACACCAGCTTCGGCGGCGAGGTGAACTCCGGATGGCGGCACAACTTCACATATCCGCAATATGAGAATAAAGAGAACGCAGGAGTGAACGCCTATACAGAATCCAGCAATTTCGAACATAACTGGACATGGACAAATACACTGAACTATCACAATAGTTTTAACACCGTACATAACCTCAATATACTGGTAGGTGCGGAAGCCTATGATGAACGCTCACGCCAGCAGGTAGGTACTACACAGGACTTCTTCATTTTCGATCCTGATTATGTAGACAATGGTACGGGCTCCGGCGGACAGGTCATCACAGCCACCCGCTATTCTGCAGGCCTCTTATCACTCATCGGCAGAATAGACTATAACTTTAGGGATAAATATTTGTTGAGTGGTACCCTGCGGCGCGACGGTTCCTCCAAATTCGGCACTAACAATCGTTATGGTCTCTTCCCGGCTGCCAGTGCAGGATGGCGGATCTCGCAGGAACCTTTTATGAAAGACATCCACTGGCTGACAGACCTGAAGATCCGCGGAGGATGGGGCATTATGGGTAATCAGCTCAGCCTTACTCCCGGTAATGCCTTTACACTGTATGGCGGTAACAAGAATACGTCCTTCTATGACCTCCTGGGAACAAACAACAGTATTGTACTGGGCTTCCAGCAGGTGCAGATCGGCAACCCGGATGCGAAGTGGGAAAGCGATATCAATACCAACATCGGCTTTGACGCTACCCTCTTTGGCGGAAAGCTGGAAGTATCCGCAGATTATTACCAGAAAAACATCAAAGACCTGCTCTATAACAGCGAGCTGCCCGGTACTTATGGCACCGCACCGGCCCCCTACTCTAATGTGGCCAACATGAAGAATAAGGGGATAGACCTTACCATTGCCAGCCATACAACTATTACCAGAGATCTCAAGTTTGATGCCACCGTTACCTTTACGACCTTTAAGAACAGGATCGTAAAAATAGCGCAAGGTGTAGATTACTTCGACAGGGATCCCCGCAACTTCTCGGAAAGCATCATCCGTAATGCGGTAGGACAGCCTATTTCCAGTTTCTATGGTTATAAGATCAATGGCTTCTGGAACAGTCAGAGCGAAATAGATAAAGCCGATCAATCAGCACAGTCGGCCACCGGCGACCCTTCTGCCAGCTTCCAGGAAGATGCAGCTCCCGGTCGTTTCAGGTATACAGACATTAACAAGGACGGTGTGATCAATGCGGATGACCGTACTTTCCTTGGCAATCCAAATCCGAAAGTATCATATGGTATTAACCTGGGATTGACCTACAAACGGTTTGACTTCAGCATGTTCCTGTTCGGCGTACAGGGCAATGAGATCTGGAACCAGGTGAAATGGTGGACAGACTTTTCTTCCTCCTTTGATGGCGCCAAGAGCAAAACGGCTTTGTATGAATCCTGGCTGCCAGACCGGATGAACGCCAAAGCACCCATACAGGAGGGTGAAGGCTCTTTTAGCACCAATGCCGTTCCCAACTCTTACTATGTAGAAAACGGGGCTTACCTGCGCTGCAAGAACTTGCAGCTGGGATATACCTTCCCTCAACAGCCGGGTGGCAGATGGCATATAGAAAGACTTCGCATTTATGTACAGGCGGCTAACCTGTTCACCATTACAAAGTACTCAGGGATTGATCCGGAAATAGGCGGCGGCGATGTAAGGAGCTTCGGCATTGATGAAGGCACTTATCCCAGTCAGCGGCAATTCCTGGCAGGTCTTAATCTTACTTTCTGATGTTAAACTTGAAAACCATGAAACTGAATAAACATATAGCGACACTCTTCATAGCAGGCATTGGCGTAAGTGCTCCTTCCTGCAGCAAATTTCTCGACAGGGTGCCGCCTTCATCTTTAAAGGAAGAGCTGATAGCCAATAAAAAAGGCGTCAATGCTTTACTGGTAGGTGCTTATGGGGCACTCGACGGACAGGACTTCACCGGTGGCGATATGACCAATCTCTCTGGCGGCGCTGGTTACGCCGTATCGCCGGACAATTGGATCTATGGCAGCGTATGTGGCGGTGATGCCCACAAAGGGAGTGATCATTTTGATTCCCCGCCCACTCTGGACCTCGCCCGTTTCAGTGCAGGCGCGACGAACAGTTTCCTGAACGATAAATGGCGGGTAGACTATGAAGGTGTGACCCGCTGTAATTCGGTACTGAAACTGTTAGCTCAGGCAACCGATATGACAGATGCCGAAAAGACAGAAGCGGCAGCAGAAGCACGATTCCTGCGGGGCCATTACTATTCTGATCTTAAAAAGATGTTCAACATGGTGCCCTGGATAGATGAAACTACCACAGACATGAAGACGCCAAATGACAAAGACATCTGGCCTCAGATAGAAGCCGATTTCAAATTCGCCATGGACAACCTTGCTCTTACACAAACTGAAGTTGGAAGACCCAATAAATGGGCAGCAGCCTGTTACCTGGCCAAGACATATATGTTCGGGCGCAAATACACAGACGCGAAACCACTGTTCGACCAGATCATTACCCAGGGTATTACGTCCCGGGGCGATCGTTACGCCTTGAGAGATCGTTTTGAAGATAACTTCGACGCTGCTACAGAGAACACGTCTGAATCTGTTTTTGCAATACAGTTTAACGCCAATGACAATTCAGGCACTTCCGCCAATGCCAACCAGGGGCAGATGCTGAACTATCCGTACAACGGTCCATTCAGCTGCTGCGGATTTTTCCAGCCTACACAAGATCTTGTGAACTCCTATATTACCGATCCTCAGGGGCTTCCCTTCCTGGATAGCTATAACACGCACAATGTGAATACAGAAACGGTAGATCCACGCCTGGACTGGACAGTAGGCCGTCAGGGCATTCCCTATCTTGACTGGGGTGTACACCCGGGCGATACCTGGATAAGGGAAGCCTCTACAGCCGGTCACTATTCTCCCAAAAAGAATGTATACTGGCAGGCTACCCAGGACAAATATTACGATCCCCGCGGATGGGCGCCAGGCAATGCTATCAACTACAACCTGATCCGCTATGCCGACGTATTGCTCCTGGCGGCGGAGTGCGAAGCACAACTGCAAAACTTTGATGCAGCAGAAACATATGTAAACATCGTACGGCAACGTGCGGCTCAACCGGCAAGTGCTATTTACAGGTACAAGAACAACAATGCCCCTATGGATGGCTTTTCTAACGTGCCTGCGGCCAATTATAGGGTCGCCCCTTACCCCACAGGCTCCTTTGCAGTAAAAGGTCAGGAATACGCCTTAAAAGCCATTTATTTTGAACGCAAGCTGGAGCTGGCAATGGAAGGTCACCGTTTCTTTGACCTCGTACGCTGGGGTGTGGCTGACCAGGTGCTGAATGCATTCTTCGCTTTTGAAGGTGCACTGACATTAGATGTACAAGGGGCCGGTTTTGTGAAGGGAACGAACGAATACTTTGCCATTCCTCAGCGGCAGATAGATCTCTCAATGAATGGAAGTACAAAAACGCTGAAACAGAATAACGGATACCATTGACAGGATATGGTTGGCTGGTGCCCTCCCTTTACAATTGAAAAAGGCTTTCAGGCGTGTGCCTGAAAGCCTTTTGGTTATTTAGCCGATAAGTTGCGAATGTTCACACAGTCCTGCATTTAAGCACACTTGCCAAACATTGATTTCCTGTTGTAGCGCATAAAGGCTCAGACTTTTTTTGTGTGTTCCATTACGGGTTTAATAAGTGATCTTTTTATGCACTGCGCCTTTTTCATCATAAAAAAGGATCTCTGGTTCATTTTTCTCATTAACGATCATTTCCAGGCGTATTCTGCCCCTATCATCACGTACAAAAACGCCAGTTCTTTGTCCCTGCTGACCGGCAAACATGCGTGTATAACCGAAAAAGCCTTCCTTTTTAAGTTGTTCCAGTATGCTGTTCTGTTCCTGAACATCTTTTACATTCTTACGAATCGAGTCAATTTTATCCATTGTCATATTAAGGGGAAATTCGGGGCGCTCATAAACACTTAGTCCTTTTGTATGGTTGCCGTTCTCCCGTTGAATATAAGATAACTGTACCACCTGGTCTTGTTTGTATTTATCGAATGTCATACTCAATTCATTCTGCCCTTTGCCGTTCTTACCGTTTCCGGAATATACCAGACCACCGCACTCCTCTCCTTCTGTATTGTAAAACATCAGGCCTGATTCATCTCCTCCCTGGCGAGTTAATTGTTTGCCATTAATAACGGCAAACGGAAGATGTTTTTTGCTGAACAGCGAAAGTTTAACGGTACCGTCAGGTTCTACAATTTCGATCCTTTCAGCGCGTAGACTTTTCACGATGTCGTCCTGGACAGATTTGCGGAAGCCATAGCCAATGAGTGCGAATATCAGAACGGATGTGGCAATAACATATATACGAAAATAGTTCATCTGGCGACGTAGGCGTAGTACTTCACGGTGGATGTCCTGCATGGTTTGAAATGGGTTTGGTTGTTAATGTGTCTGTGGTAAATTAATAAAAGTCGGGAAATACTGGTCGACTAAGTGTTATATTTCAGGCGACAAAGCGTTTTATTGTTTACCCAGGTAAAGAACGCTTTCCGTCGTCGAATGGAGTGAACATTTTGCCCCTGACTGACATGATGGAGGAAATACGGCGAATGAGGCAATGAGGATGAATTAGCGTCATCAAAAAAGGGTGCCTTTCGACACCCTCTTTACTTATATCTTCAATTCCCCTACTTATTAAGATTCGGATTATTCTGTTCTTCCGCCTGCGGCACCACAAAAATATAATAAGGACTATTCGGCACAAAGTTACTCTGATCAGAAAAACTGAGTGCTGTATGATATCTCGCATTCACCTGTTTGGTAGTACCATCTGGTGTTACTACAGTCACCTTGATATCGTCGCCGTTTGCATCTACATAAGGTTTACGCACAACAGGCAACTGATTGCGGATAATATCAGACAAACCAAACCCTTCACCCCACAATTCTTTTCTTCTTTCTACCAGGATCTCTTTTATCAGGTTCTCCTGCGTAGCTCCTGCTGGTTCAAATATTTTGGCGCCTCTTGCTGTACGGAGCTGATTTAACGCATTGATGCCTTCAGTAAGATTGCCGGCCCGTGCATAACCTTCTGCTTTGATCAATATAGCTTCTGCACTTCTCATCAACACCAGGTCTGCCGTCTGATCTGCCCTGAATTTAAACTTCCTGTATTGCAGGAATCCTTCCCTGGCTGCTGCGGAACCGTCCCACGAAAAAAGTGTTTTACGTATATCACCAGCGTCAAAGAGCTCTGCAAAAAAAGGATCGGCCATAAAGCTATAATAGTAGGAGGATGCGGAGGATACATCCAGGAAATGAAAGCTGTAACTGCCATCACTCTGGCTCGGTATTTCGGTATGCCCCCAGATCCATTCAGAGTTGCCGACATCATTGAAACCTTTGCTGTATTCAGCTGGCGCCATTAATGGATAGTTGCGTTGTGCTTCATCTGCTGCGGCTGCAGCCAGGGTCCACCTACCGGTGTTTAAGTAGGCACGTGCCAGCAAACCGTTCACAACATCTGCATTGATCTTGTATTTAGCCGGGCGCTCGTAATTAGTCAGCAATTCTTTTGCCTGCAACAGATCAGAAAAAATCAGTTCATAGATCTCTTTCAGCGAGGCTTTAGGATTGCCCTGCGTCGCTGCTGTTGTTGGTGTGGTGTAAATAGGCGCTGTTTTGGCCAGAGAATCTTTCAGGAATGAGAACTGATAAAAGGAGGCAATGGTCAGATACGTATGGGCTCTCAATGCCAGCGCCTGTCCTTTGAGTACCTTCTTCGCAGTAGCGTCACCGTCTACCCTATCGGCATTAGCAATGATGATATTGCTATTATTGATAATCTTGTAGAGTTGTCCCCATATAGCACTTACACGAGCTTGCGTCTTATCGTTCATTTGCGTAAAACGGTATGCCGTAGGGAAACCATATTTGGTAGTGATCAATGCTACATCATTCGCCATCGCATCGCTGGTAAGTGCGATGGTCTTGAAGCCCGGATTACTAAAGGTACCGCCATAAAAATCATCCATCATAGCTGCCCAGGTACCTTCTGAAATAGTACTGAGATTATCCACATTCTTCAGTACAATATCCTCAGATACTGCATTGGATGGAGCAGTGTCCAGTTGCTTGTTGCAGGCTGATAAACCAATGATCAGCGCTGCTGTATATGTATAAATTCTGCTTGCTTTCATTTTCATTCAATATTAACGTTACACATTAGAGTCCTATCTGTACACCCAGCGAGAATGTCTTCATTGCGGGATACTGATAGTAAGTGGTACCATCTATGGACTGTTCCGGGTCCATACCCTGGTGACCGTAAAAGGTAAGCAGGTTTTCACCCAGGGCATATACCTTCAGGCTTCCAATACCCATACGGGACAACAGCTGTGCGGGCAATGAATATCCCAGTGAGACCGTTTTGAGACGTGCATAAGTAGCACTGTACAGGAATCGTGTAGAAGTGGACGTCCAGTTCAGGTTATCAGTTGTAAGTCTTGGTACATCGGTGTTGGTATGCTCAGGCGTCCAGCGTTCCAATAATTCTGTAGACCAGTTACGACCAGGACTTGCAGCACCGCTTAACAGAGATACATAATCAAGGTCCAGTACTTTACCACCGATGCTGTACGCTAATAAGAATGACAGCTCAACATTTTTATAGTTAAGCGTATTGGTGAAGCCTCCCGTTACATCCGGCAAAGCAGAACCGGCATAGTACTGGGTAGCAGCAGCATAGTTGGTAGTAGTTACTTTCTTACCGTCTGCACCGGTCTGATACCAAAGCGGGTTACCGGTTTTTGCATCTACCCCCGCCCATTCACGCAGGTAGAATTCATAAATGGAACTGCCCACCATCAGTTTTTTAGTGCCACTGATAATTTCCTTCTGTGGCAGCTCTGTAATCTTGTTTTTGTTATGCGCTACATTTAGTCCGATATTCCATTTGAAATCGCGGGTGCGCACTGGTATCACATTCAGCTCCAGCTCCACACCGGTGTTACGCAGGGCTCCGATATTCGCGCTGATAGATCCGAAGCCGGTAGATGGCGCCATAGGCTTTGCATACAAAAGATCCTTGCTGGTCCTGTTATAATAGTTGATGGTACCATACAACCTATTGTCAAACAATCCGAAATCGAGTCCTATGTTCAGGTTAAGATTGCTTTCCCATTTCAGGCCTGGTGTAGCCAGCCTGGACGTGATAACGCCTCCGTTACCCAGGTTGTTCTTGATATCAAAAAGCGCCAGATATGCATAGTAGCTACTCAGATTGTCATTGCCGGAAGCGCCATAGCTACCTTTTAGTGTCAGTGCATTCAGCCAGCTGACAGAGCGAAGGAATGCTTCTTCCGAGATGCGCCAGGATGCGCCGGTAGACCAGAAAGTACCCCAACGGGAATCGGGAGAGAAACGGGAGGAACCATCCCTTCTCACTGAAGCAGTGATATAATATCTGTTCAGGTAATTGTATTGTCCCTGGCCAAAGAAACTCAGTTTTGTATAGTTGTCTGAAATGCCTGAAAAATCATTCAGCTGAGAAGCTGCCGCTGGCTCGTACAAGTCAGGTAGTGCAAACTTCTGCCGGCTGCCGCTCTGGGTGCTGGAATTGAAATAATAATATTCATGTCCTGCCAGCAGGTTAAGATGATGACCGCTCGGGAGGTCTATGTCGTATGTAAGAATATTATTCCAGGTATAGATCAGTTTTCTGCCATTGCCTTTGCTGATAGTACCTCCGATCTCGGCGTCCCCACCTACTATAGGATTGGTATACACCAGCGAATTGTTGTTGACGTAATCGATATTATAACTGGTTTTGAATTTCAGTGTTTTAATAATCGAGGCCTCGAGGAATGTTCTTGCAGAAACATTCTCATTGGTATACCTGTTTTTATCCAGCGGCAGGGAACCGATCAGATTCTCACGGGCAAGCGCTGCGGAAGGACGATAGGCGCCATAATCAAACTGCTTTTGTCCGCTGGCATCCAGCTTATAAGAACCGTCCGCATTACGCTGATAGATGGGATAAAAGCTGGGAACAGTTCTGCCAAACAGCACCACGTTGTCTGTACGTGAATCAGCGGATGTAGGATAATCCTGTGCAGAGCTGGAACCCGTTACATTCAGACCAGCCTTCAGCCATGGCTTTGCCTGCAAGGTGATATTACTTCGCACATTATAACGTTTGAAGCCGGAACCCATGTAAGCACCTTCATTATTGACATAGCCACCGCTGACATAGTAAGTAGATTTGTCACTCCCACCACTGAAGCTGAGCTGTG
Organism: Chitinophaga filiformis; assembly: GCF_021646545.1. Taxonomy (GTDB): domain Bacteria; phylum Bacteroidota; class Bacteroidia; order Chitinophagales; family Chitinophagaceae; genus Chitinophaga; species Chitinophaga filiformis_A. The sequence continues at coordinate 51,858 of NZ_JAKIRP010000003.1, forward strand.
CCTGTGTATATTTTCCGGATTGCTGTATACCTTTTTCCCAGTCATCATTCCATAAAGGCCTCGCTCCTGCTACAATTTTGCCGTCTGTACCAACGGGCTGAGGAAAGTCAGGACCATATGGATTGATACCCAGATCTGACACGACACGTGCACTGGCTGTAGCCGCCGCCTGTGCCGGCGTTTGTCCGTTCGTCAGTTGCTTGTTACGTAATGCTTCCCAGTAAAGCTGAAAATACTGATCTGTATTGATCTTGTCATAGTCCTCCACAGCGCGGCTGCTCCAACCCTGATTAAATACAGCATTCACTGCCGATTCTCCCTTCTTACCCTGTTTGGTTGTGATGATGATAACGCCATTGGCAGCACGAGAACCATACAAGTTGGCAGCAGCAGCATCTTTCAATACACTGATAGCCGCAATGTCTGCCGCGTTGAGTGCATTAATGTCACCGTCGTACGGCGCGCCATCCACAACGAACAAGGGAGCGCTGGAAGCATTGATAGAGCCAACACCGCGGATACGTATAGTGGAGCTGTTACCCGGTTGTCCATTGGCCGATGTGGTTTGCAGCCCCGTGACTAATCCTTGCAAAGCATTGGTCACATTAGGTGTGAGCCGGTTATTGATCTTCTCTGCACTTACTGTTGATACGGCCCCCGGATATCCCGAACGTTTTACACTTGTGTAAGCCACTGCTACTACTTCGTCCAGCGTAGTATTAGCAGGCTTCAGAAGAATGGTGATATTCGCGTCACCTTCATGTACTTCCGTTTCAACGGTTTCCCTGCCAATGAAGGAAACTGAAAGCACTGTCTTGTTGCCGGGAACATTCAGCTGAAAGCGTCCGTCCTGATCTGTCGCCGTACCAACGGAAGTACGGTTGATCTTGACAGTTACTCCTGGCAATGGCTGCCTGTTTTCTGCAGCCAGTACCTGTCCCTGTACCTGTCTTTGCTGCGCAAAAAGCCCTGTGCTTAATAGCAGCGTAAGCACGAGGGTTACATTTTTCTTGAACATGCGTGTTTAGATTATAAGAATAGAGAAATACATTACCTGGAGGCAATAGTATGTTATTCAGCTGCCGGGTGAAAGCAGCTGGCAATAGTTAAATTTATTATGTGTGTAAATCAGGAAGAGCTACAGTAGCAACTAATGCTTACAGACAAAGATGTTGAATGGAGTAAAGTTGATAAAAGTACAGCTGGTTTCATATAATCCTGGTTCTTGTCGTTTATCCCAGTCATTGCTGAAATAACATATCGGGCACTGCAAAAATAGGATAAATTAATAGTCCACCAAAATAGTGGGGTAATATTTTCAGCTAATTTCAAACTTCTTATCTTGAGTGATAGAGGCAGGATTTATAATACCGAGCGTTAGTTTCGGATCATTTAAAAGAAAAGAATTGACTGCTTTATTTTCGTCTTCGTCACAATGAAGGTTAACTAATCAGCCTACTTATGTGTTCCTCACAATTTCCCAAAACACAATCGGCCTCCTATCTCTGAACCCTAGTCGCTCATACACCTTCCTTGCCCGCTCGTTATTCGTCAGGAAATGTAAATACAACGCATTGCCCTCCGCTACTTGCTTATTCACAATATGTGCTACCAGCTGTTGCGCATATCCTCTGCCTGTAAATTCCGGGTGTGTGCATACAGCGCTCACTTCTACCAATCCAGTTATCTTCGTACGTTCACCCGCGATAGCAACAAGCTGTCCTTCCTGATATATGCCATAGTAAGTCCCCAGTAAAGGTGTATGCTTATAAAAGAATCCCGGCTGCACGAGATTGACAAGCGCCAGCATTTCTTCAACATTGTCCAGTTGAACTACATCGGGGCTGGCAACGGACGTTGGTTCATCGCATATCATCTGTATACAATCCAGTTGCCGGAGCAGCGTCCAGTTGGATGGTAAAACAGGTAGCTCGCCTATCATGATCATTTTCTCCCCTACAGCTGTCCAGGGTAATATTTCATTCAGATCAGCGCGCAGTGGATCGGCACATCCCACAAATTGCAGCGTATCGGCAGGATAGCGCTGAACGCGTTCAGTTCCCTGTGCAAATGCTTTATGCGTTGTTTGTAAGGCGTGCCATACCGGGTTATCTAATGCAGCATAGTTATGCATGGTACAGATTGAGCTTGTTTGAAAATAAACCTTATGCGGTGAAGAGCGACAGGAATGTTACATACTCTTCAAAGACCTCTTTATTGATCTTATATTTTGTATTACGGCCTTCTTTTTCGGCCAGCAACAGATCGGCGTCTACCAGCTGTTTGATGTGGTGGGAAACAGTAGACTGCGCCAGGTCAAGCATATTAAGTATCAAAGTACATGGGGTCCAGTCCTGCTCTTTTCGTATGGCCTCCATGATCTTAATACGGTAGGGGTCGCCAAGTGCTTTGGAGATCTTTTCAATTCTTTTAATGTCTAATTTCTTATTCATTGATGCAAATTTATCGATTATGCTTCTTGAAAGACGTAGATGCCCTCTCCTACAGTGTCATTAAAATGTCATATATCGATATGTTTTTAATCGCCGGGGGCTCCTTTGCATGGCAATCCTGATCGAATGGCTTAAACCATCCGGCAATCTCACACATCAAAATAATAAGACTACCCAGGTATACTTAATCCTTTCTCCTGCTCGGGAAGTACGCTATCGGTTCGCGATAAACTTACTGAAAGGTCTCCACAAGGGTATTAAAAGGGTATCAAAAGGGTATTTATATATCTTTTCGATATTGAAGTGACCTTTAAATATAATTTTGGTGTCAATTATGAAAGTTTATCGATACCTTAGAGAAGCGAAACAGTACACTTGTAATTAATAACCTCAAAAAACCTTTTTATGGCCATTGTTAAAGACAATATCCTCCTCCAATTTGTACGGGGAACCCTCGGCAAACAACTCACGATCTACGAACGGAATGGGCAGATCATTATGGCGACCAAACGTGGCCCTTCAAGGAAAAAGCCTACCCAAAAGCAGTTAGAAGCAAGGGAGAGGATGACCATTGCTTCGGCACGTGCGCAGCTAATGATGGCTGATCCGGAGGTAAAAGCCTACAATGCGTCGCTGGCGGGCCCAGGACAAAATGCCTATAATATGGCAGTGAAGGATGCTTACAACAGTCCTGAGATCCAAAGTATCAGGTTAGAAAAGGAGGAAGTGGTAGTGACTGCGAAAAATGAGTTCCGCGTAGCAGAAGTAGAGGTAAAGGTAGTAGACGCTGACGGTGTTGTTACTGAGAGTGGGCGGGCAGTTTTAGGCTGGAACGGCGTTGATTGGCATTATAAAGCAACAGCGTTGCCTGCAGGCGGTAAAGTCGTTGTGGAAGTGGAAAATTTGCCGGGGAGGTATACGGTGAAGGAATTGCTGCTTACATAAAAAACGTCTTCACTGTTTACGAATGGCTTCTTTCTGATTGGGGACTTTTACCTGTATAGCTGGAATATTCTCCAATCTGCCAGCCAGCGACAATTATTTGATAGGTGTTGTTCCCTCCTTAAAAGCGGGTAGGCATAGCCTTGCCCTCAGTTTTTCAAGTTGGTCCCTTATCATCAGGGACAGCATTGATATCAAGCACATATAGGAGTACGACAAGGCCGTACTCCTGCACTGCTATTGAATTTTTGAAATTGCTTATCTGGCGGCTGTAGTTGCCGGAGAAAGGAGTTTACAATCCGTCATCCAGTTGGTGAGCAGCTGTGGCCACGCGCGGACGGACTGTAAATTGGAGCGGTAACCCATATTGAAGGCATGGTTGCCATTAGCGAAAATATGTGCCTCTACTGGCACTTTTGCCTCCCTATAGCGCTCCAGGAGGCTGACAATAGGTGCAGAACAGCATTCATCATCGTTGGAGGCGATCAGGAAAGCTTTGGGTGCATCTGCCGGCACCTTTTCCGGAATGCCCAGGGGCCCCGGATACACTAATATCTGGAAATCCGGCTTACCATTCAGGCGGTCGATAGGGTCTTTGGCTTTCGGATCACCATCCCCCCGGCCATACGCCACCTGAGCCACCACTTCTCCTCCGGCTGAAAAGCCCCAGATGCCCACCCGGTTCGTATCAATGTTCCATTCGGTTGCATGACTGCGCACAAAACGCATAGCACGGTAGGCATCCTGCCTGATCTCCTTTTCGAGCGTATAAGGCGAGTTCTCCTCACGGAACAGGCGGTATTTCAGAATGATCGCGGCTACGCCTATACTGTTCAGGAAACGGGCAGGATCTCGCCCTTCGGAATTGTACACAAGCAAACGAAAGCCTCCTCCCGGACAGATCACCACCGCAGCACCGGTCGCTTTTTCCTTCGGAGGAAGATAGATCGTGACAGAGGGATTATGGATGTTCTTCACATAATAATCTTTGGCCTCTTCCGATTCGTTTTTCCGGTTTTCGTACCCGGGGGCACCGTTAGGCCACAAATAGAAAGTCTTGGCGGTATCCTGGGCTATAATCGTGGAAAATGGCACCAGGAGGAGCAATGCCAGAAGAACGTACCTGCGTTGCATAGACTAAGTAGTTTTACTACAAGATATACTTTACCGGCCGTATAAATTAGTAAATTAGTAAGAGCAACTGTCAGTATACTTTTTTCACTATCAAAAGTTACATCCATGGCAAACTTCATCCTGCTGCCCGCTACTCAAACCCAGACCAACGAAGATACCAACCCGAAAGTGAAAGACTTCCTCACTACAGTACTCGAACCTGCTGTTAAAAGTGAATTACTGAAACTCAATGCGAGGATGCCCGCCAGACAGGAGAAAAAGATTCCCGTAAAGGTACTGGACTCAATACAGGAAGATGGCGCCAAACTGGTAGAACTCAGCAACGATGAGCTGGCAGATTTCCGCTTCTCTTATCCGGGCTTCAGGATCATCAGGGAGAAGTTTTATAAAAAGGCCATTATTTATCGCGAAGCAATAGAGAAAAAGGCGAAGAAAAACCAGATCAATAATAAGCTGCAGATCACAGTAACAGACAAAGCTGGCAATCTGCTCAAAGATATATACATCGTAGCCTTTACTGATTTTGTAAACAGACTGGGCGATTCCGGTACCACCAACAGCAAAGGCAGGGTCACACTCAACCTGAAGGGTAAACGCATACAGCGGATGTATGTTTACCCGGAACATAGTTACTGGGGATATTATCGCAGCAGCTTTACCGCTACCACCACACTCAATATCGCACTGACATCTATTGACATCAACTACAAAGATGTATTACGGCATTTTTATCACACTGCAGGCTGGCCCTCCATCCCTGCCAGTATCCGAATAGCTGTTATCGATACAGGCGTTGGCCCGCATAAAGACCTCATGGTATCTGGTGGGATGAATTGTGTAAAAGATGAAGACCCGAAAGATTACAAAGACAACGGCGAAGGACATGGCACACACGTGGCTGGCATCATCGGCGCATCAGGAGGCATACATGGTATGGCAGCAGGTGTGGAGATCTTTAGTTACCGGGTATTCCCTGTAGGTCAAGCTGCCTCTAATTTCTATATCATGAAGGCTATCAACCAGGCCATCCTCGACAGATGTGATCTCATCAATATGAGCCTGGGAGAAGCTGAACAGGATGAAGGTATCATCAGTTATATCAAACAGGCTTACAATGCCGGCGTATTGTGCTTTTGTGCCAATGGCAATGACGACCGCGAGAAGGTGAGCTTCCCTGCCTCTTACAGCCTGTCTGTAGCCGTATCGGCGATGGGTAGAAAAAAGACCTTCCCCGCCCGTACCGTACAAACTGCTATTATAAAAGCGCCTTATGGAAAGGATAAGGCCAATTTCATTGCGGACTTCTCCAACATCGGCCCGGAAACAGACCTGACAGCACCAGGCGTAGGCATTATTTCCACTTTCCCTAACGACCGTTACGCCATCATGGATGGCACCAGTATGGCATGTCCGGCAGCTACCGGAATGGCAGCCCGTTTATTGTCTGCCGCCCCTGAAATACTGGCCATGCCACGTACCCAGGCAAGGGCTGATGAGATGCTGAAATATTTGTCGGCCAGGATCAAATCCCTGGGATTTAAGCCTATCTTTGAAGGGAAAGGTATGCTCCTGGGGGAGTAAACGATAGCTATGGGCAACTATATTCTGCAATATATCGGAGATGGGACGCCTGATGCACAACAGGCGCAGGAAATCATACACAATTGTCAGCTGCGTATTATAGACGACAGTCTCTTTCCCCAAACAATACTGCTGGAGCTGGCAGGAACTGATATAGCCAAAGTACGGCCAGCATTAGGGACAGAATGGTCACTTACCCCTGAAAAGGAGTATCGCGTACCTGATACCAGGCGAAAAATAAAGAAAGGATAATATCAGGTGGAAGTATCTGTATCGTCCCAGTCCTGAACATTCATAAAGCGTCTTAGCCAGTTCAGCGCCAGATGCCGTTCAAAAGAAGCCGGCACGTGTACGTCCGCCCTGCTTTTACCGCCACTGAACAAAGTATCCCTGAAATGAGTGGTGGTCAGTTCATAAAAGATATTCTCATCATAGATCTCTGCCGTATCCCTGAAAGTCAGGTTGCTTAGGAACGATTCCAGCTTATCGCCCAGCGCAGGCAGCTGCTGGATCATGTTGTTGATCTGCGCTTCAGTAGCTTCCTCTCCGGGCATTGGTTTATCGTCCACCAATCCTAAGGCCCAGGCCAGTATATAAGCTGCTTCTATTTTCCAGGACAGGTCTAATATCTCGTCTTCCTTTGTTGTCCGGCTATTCAGGTACGCTGCCTCCTTTTCGCTGACATGCGACCAGATATTCTCGTTCTTGAGCCAGTTAACGATACCGTATTTCTTTGTATCATCCTGTATTGTGTAGGCAATGGCAGTGAGGATCATCACTCTGCATCCCACTTCCCTCGGCGTGGCAAAATGTTCCTGATCAAAATTCAGGTACTCCGGATAACTGATCTGATAATTGTCGATACCATGTAGTGAGAGCCGTTCCTCAATTTTTGTAATTCGTGTTGCTAGCATTTATCTTTTAAACTTCTACTTTGTTTATTCACAGGATTTTATGGCTATAAATATACAAATTATCCCAATATATAAACTTTTATATACAGCAAGTACATTTTTGTCAAAAAAAAAGCAGGGCATGCTCCCTTGCCCTGCCGCTCCAAAAGGCCAAACGGCCTATATTTTTACATAGTATCCATAGTATCCTTTTTCATCTTATCCATTTTCTTGTCCACCTTTTCCATTTTTTTATTTATTTTCTTCTCCGCCTTATCTTTTTTATTGTCAACCTTTTCCATTTTCTTATTCAGCTTATCCATTTTTTGCTTCTTATCCGTCTCGCGGTAAAGTTCAGAAGTGTCCTTCTTAATTGGTTCCTGTGCCTGTGCATTTAAAGCCAGGAATACTGTGATTGCTGCAGCAGCAAACCCTTTAGCAAAAACTGATTGGAAGTTCATGATATATTGTATTTATGGATGAATTAATCTCACTCCTTGTCGGCCGGTAAACATTCTCATAACTTCTCTTCCTACCCCACAAAGGCGGGGGCAACTACTATTGTATTTCTGGCATCAGTCCGTTGTTAACTATTATCAGGAACCATCAAAGATATTCCCTTTCCCAGGCCTCTATTTCAGGGGTTAGTCGGTTCTTCAATCAAATACTTGCAAAATCTGTTCCTGTTCCATCAAGGAGAAAATTTTAACACTTCAACTTGTCGTCATAATACGGAGCGGTCTGCTTATCTATCGGGGCAACTGTGTAACGCCGTCTTGCGACTAGCACACACAGCTATTATTCTTGTAGGCATGGGCGCTATCATCACCAGTCCGGCTATTTATAAGCTACCACCATTATCTTGACCATACCTGCTTTGCGTGGATATCAATTTAACATGCTGCATGTTACATTAACAATTAGCGATGTGCTCCTTTTCATCATTCATGTTATACAGGCGATTATTATCGGGTGAAATATTTGGAGCAATGGAAATGATTGCTGTTCCGCTTCATGGGATGCCCCTTCCACTTGATCAGTTTACTGCAAGAAATCTCAATAAATGTGAGTATTTAACATCTCATTAAGAAGACAATCCAAAGTGGGTGGCTATCTTGCGGGCCTGATAGACATGCGATAAGCGTGTCTCTTCATAACGTGAGATATGAAAGCTGGGTATTCTTATCCAGCTCATTCTTCCTCAATCTCAGTATGTATATTCAGTTCTGCCGCAAATGATGCAACAAAAAAGATAATGCTATTACGGCGCTCATTCCCTACTCCGCTTTCAAACTCCTTACCGGATCTGTCAATGATGCCTTTATACCCTGATAACTAACAACTACCAACGTAATAAGAATAGTTGCAACACCGGCAATTAAAAACACATCAACCCCGATAGCAGTGCGATAAGCAAAACCTGCCAGCCATTGGTTCATGAGCCACCCCGCCAGGGGGAATGCGATAAAAACAGCGATCAGCACCAGCTTCAGAAAATCAGCCGACAACAAGACCACTACACTTCTTTCTGATGCACCCAATACCTTGCGGATGCCTATCTCTTTATTTCTTCTCTGTGCGGTGAAAGCGGCCAGACCAAACAAACCCAGACAGGAAATCACTATTGCCAGTCCGGCGGCATAGGCGGACAAAGCAGCCAGGCGGTTCTCAGCAGTATATTGCGCCTGGTATTCACTATCAACGAATTTATAAACGAAGGGAAAACCCGGATCAAATTTCTCATAAGCCTTACGCAGCAGATCGATCGTTTCACGGTTCTTACCGGCTTTGATCCTGACCATTATCCTATAAGTAGCCGCAGGCTCCAGTCGCATGGCAAAGGGTTTCACATGCTGATGTATTGATTCAAAATTAAAATCCTTTACCACACCGGCTATTTTCCTGTTCACGCCCCACATCTTTACTACTTTACCAACCGGGTTAGTAAGTCCCATGCTTTTAACAGCAGCTTCATTAAAGATGATCTCTGTACTGTCAGAGCTTACATTGTTATTGAAACTCCTACCTTCTTTCATGGTCATGCCCAGGGTTTCAATAGCGCCATAGTATACACCAATGTTAGCGAAACTGGTTTTATCATCCGGTTGTTTACCCTCCCAGTGGATATCTGAGGTGCTGCCATAGTCGGCCACTATACTGGCATGATCAATACTGGATGCCGCCACCACCCCGGGCAGGCTCCTGATGGCATTCACAAACACAGGTGTTTTTGTGATCACTTCTGATCCCAGCTGAAAGCTGATAATGTTGTCTACATTATAACCCGGGTCCTTTGTTTGTATATACCTGATCTGTTTATACACCACCAGTACAGCTATTATGAATACCGCTGAGATAATGAACTGGAACATGACCAGTCCTTTCCTTACCCAGATCTCCCCTAATGAAGCCCGTAATTTGCCTTTCAGGATAGCTATTGGATTGAAACCAGAGAGATAAAACGCGGGATAAAATCCGGCCAGAATACCCGTAAAAAGGGTAATGCCTAAAACAGACAGCCATAATACAGGTTCAACATATAGTGATATCTGTTTGCCGGTAATATGGTTAAACGCAGGCAATAGAAATGGTAAAATTACCAGCGTGACTACCAATGCTAAAAAGGTGATCAGGATCGATTCTCCCAGGTACTGAAAAATAAGCAGCTTTCTGTTTGCACCTACCACCTTGCGGATACCCACTTCCTTCAATCTTTTAGACGCCTTCGCGGTAGACAGGTTCATGAAATTGATGCTGGCAATGATGAGGATGAAAAGGGCAATGATAGAAAACATACGTACATATTCTATCCTTCCTCCTACCTGCATGCCATTTACATACCGGTTGTATAAGTACCCGGAAGAATATTGACGGGCAAACAGCTTGTAGCCGGCATTTTTATCTTTAGTCCTGGTGAAGTTTAATATTTTCTTATTGAACTGCGCTATATCCGTGCCCTTCTTCAGGACCAGGTAAGTTGACGGATCAATGCTTCCCCATGACTTCAAAAAGGAATATTGCTCGAGGTACACATCAAAAGGCAGGATGTAGTCATGTTTTACAGACGAGTTAGCGGGCATATCATCAAACACGCCTGATACCTGGTACTGCTTTTCATGCTGCCACTCAATAGTGCGGCCCACTACGTTCTCTGTAGTATGAAACAGCTTCATCGCCAGCTGCTTTGATATGACAATGCTGTTTTTATCTGACAAGACCTGGTCTTTGTTTCCCTGTAAAAGCGGGTAATAAAAGATATTGAAATAGTCTTTTTCGGCATAATAGCCCACCGCGTTCAGGTTGTCTTCTTTTACCGACAATGTGGTCTCTCCTGCCCAGTAAGGATAAATAACGGCAGAAGCGTATTCCACTTCCGGCATATCCTCTTTCAACGTTCTTGCCAGGATCCCCGGCGTGGCAGCCATCGTTTGTACCCCTTCCGAATTCTCCACGTTGGTCATTACCTGGTACAGCTGACTATCTTTCGCGTGAAATTTATCAACGTGTACTTCATCATTGATCCACAGATAGATCAGTATTGCACAGGTTAATCCGGTAGACAGACCAACCAGATTAAGCAAGGTAAACTGGCGGTCCTTCATAAGATTGCGCCAGGCAATTTTGATGTAGTTTTTAAGCATCGGTGGGAGTGTTTTGACTATTCAGCAGTTGCAAAGCCAAGCCAGTGCCAATCTATAGATAGCTATTATAAAAACAAATATACATTATTCATATACTCATATGTTCACTTTTGGAACATTGCCTGTCCGGTAACGTAAAGAGCGGCAATTGTGCCACCCTTTACGTAAATTAAAGTATAAAGCAGTATTTAATTGGTAGCGCCCCCATTTACCAATAGGTGCTGGCCATTTACGAATGAAGAGAGCTCACTGGCAAAGAATTCTGCAACATTTGCCACATCTTCCACTTCTGCCAGCCTGCCCATTGGACAGCTATCAAGCAACTGTTTTCTTAACCGCGGATAAGCAGTGGGATCAACGAAGATACCCGAATGATCTACGGCAAACGGAATGATGGAGTTTACTGTGATACCCTTGTGGCCAATTTCTTTCGACAACACATCCACCAGATAGCGAGGTGTAGTCTTACTGCCGCCGTAAACGGCCATCCCCGGAACGGGGAATGCAGTGGTGGAAGAGGCGATGTAAATGATACGGCCTTTGTCTGCCACGTATTTTGCGGCCTGTTGCAAGGTAAAATAACTGCCCTTCGTGTTGATTGCAAAAACGCGATCAAATTGCTCTTCAGTAAAGTCTACCACAGGCGTTTCGACCATTTCAATACCGGCGTTGGCAACTACGATGTCAATCTTGCCAAATTGTTTCAATGCTTCCTGGAACAGGTAGCTGATCTCTTCCACCTTTGTCAGATCCGCTTTTACTGCAATCACCTTTACACCAGTTTTTTCAATACTGGCTACTGCTTCATCTGCAGAGCTTTTGTCGCGCGAATAATTAAGTACAATATTAGCGCCCAATAATGCATAACGTTCTGCGATAGCCCTTCCGAGGCCTCGTGCTGAACCAGTTACCAGGGCGACTTTATTTGTTAACGATGTCATTGTAATAATTTTTACGGATAAGTTATGAACACCTATATAATATGGGTTTGTAAGCATTGCACTGATATTACTTCAGCGCTTCGTTCAGCTGGCGAACCACCTCTTTTACAGATTCCTGTACGGCGGGAACTTTGTTGATGCCGTTGAGTATGCCAAAGTCATGAATCACACCGACGTAACGGGTTACAACACAGTTAACACCAGCTTCACGCAATTTTTTACCGTATGCTTCACCTTCATCACGTAAAGGATCATTCTCAGCGGTTTGTATCAGGGTGCGGGGTAGTCCCGTCAACTGTTCTTTGGTAGCTACCATTGGTACGGCATAGCGCTCTTTGCGGGTTGCAGCGTTAGGAGCATATAGGTTCCAACCAAATTCCATGAAGTCACGCGTCAGGAAACGACCATCAGCGAACTCCTTATAAGATTCAGTATTAAAGTCTGCGCCCACGGCGGGATACAAGAGTACCTGCATTTTGATAGCAGGACCGTTTTTGTCCTTTGCCATCAGTGCAATGGCGGCTGACATGTTACCGCCAACACTGTTACCAGCAATAGCAAGGCGGGCAGGATCAACATTCATCTCGGCGCCATGTGCCGCTACCCACTGCAGGGTGGCATAGGCTTCGTTGATCTGGGTAGGATACTTTGCCTGGGGAATAAGTGTGTAGTCAGGAAATACGATTACAGCATTTGTACCTACTACCAGATCGCGCACCAGGCGCTTATGGTTTTCAAAATTACCTACCAGCCATACACCTCCATGGTAGAAAACTATTACAGGCAATGTTCCCGTAACGCCCGCCGGTCTGACAATATGTACCGGTACGCTGATACCATCTTGCGTAATTACTCTTTCCGTCACCTCAATGCCTGAAAGATCTACTTGTGTCTGATTTTGCAGCGCAGTTAAAGCGTCAGCAGGACCCGTGCCCGGCAGCTTATAAATCGGAGGCTGGCCTTTACCGGCATCATTGAGCCCTTTGAGAAAAACCCGGATCTGGGGATCAATACGCGGATCCACGCCTGGATCATTTTTTTGCGCATTAGCCTTCATAGCAATTCCTACCAACATTGTCATAGCAATTTTTTTGAGTTTCATTGTTTATTGTTTTGTTGCTGATGTGAAATTATGGCTGTGGAAGAACGTACGTAAATGCGGCTCGTTGAACTGGCCTTCAGACACGTTGAGTTGGGGTTAAAGGCACAGGAAAACAGAATATGGCAAAACAACAAGCCTGTGTACAAGCATATAAAAGCGCTCCTGACGCCATCAGGTATATAAATAAAAATAGCCTGTATCGCACGTTTTGATACAGGCTATTTCTAAAAATGTCTATGTGGAAATTACCTGGGTCGTACTATGCCCAGTTTTTTCATACGGGAAGTGAGTGTTGATACTTTCAGATCTAACATAGCCGCAGCCCCATTTTTTCCGGCCACCTTCCAGTTGCATTTGCCCAAAACTTTTAAAATATGGTTACGGTCATGCGCAGACATAGAAAGATTTTCGGCTTCCGTCTCAGCGGCCTTTGTGTTGAGCATAGGCAGGCGGTCAACCATCGCACCGGGGCTGATAAGAACGCTGCGGAAGATTACATTTTCAAGTTCACGGATGTTACCTGGCCAGTCATACTTCAGCAGTTGTTCCATAGCACCGTCGGTAATACCGGTCATAGGCTTATCCAGCTCCTGTGCGTAGCGTTTAATAAAGTGTTCCGCGAGGAGGGGGATGTCGCCATTGCGTTCACGTAACGGCGGCACCAGTAACGGAAATACGCTCAGTCGATAATACAGATCGATACGAAATCTTCCTTTTGAAATTTCATCTTCAAGGTGGCGGTTGGTGGCAGCCAGCACACGCACGTTGATCTTTTTAAGTTTACCGCCGATAGGCTCAATTTCTTTTTCCTGTAGTACGCGCAGAAACTTTGACTGTAGATCAATGGGTAACTCACCAATTTCATCCAGAAAAATTGTACCACCGTCAGCCTGTTCAAACTTTCCAATACGGCGGGTTTGTGCACCGGTAAACGCACCCCGTTCATGTCCGAATAGTTCTGCCTCTACAAGCGAAGCGGGAATGCCGCCGCAATTCACTGTTATGAATGGTTTGTCACGCCGGGATGATTGTTCATGGATTTCACGCGCCACCAATTCTTTACCAGTGCCGGTTTCTCCAAGGATAAGAACAGATATGCCCGAACTGGCTGCGATACGTATCTGTTCAATAAGCTCCTTCGTTTTTTCACTGTCACCTACAATACGGCAGGGACGAATGTGAGCTTCCTTTAGATTGACACCGGTACTGACAGAGCGGTTGATATCCGGCTTTGGCGTATGTCTTTTATGAAGATGCAAGTACCAGGCAACATCCATGGTTACCAATACATCTGTTTTCCGAAAGGGTTTTACCAGAAAGCCATATGGATGGGTAGCTTTTGCCTGCTCAAGGACTGCCTTGTTAGAGCTGGCAGAAAGGTAAATGAAAGCAACTCCCCGCTGATTGAGCTGGTGAGCCAGATCAATGCCGGTAAGGTCTCCCTTTAAAAAAATATCCAACAACACCATATCGACAGGATTATGATCCAGGATAGCTAATGCTTCCTTCACTGTAGTAGCAACTGGATACACTTCGTAACCGGCGCCGAGAAGCGTCCGCTCCAGAGCATGTGCCTCTACAAACATATCTTCTACAATCAGAATCTTAGTTTTCAAATGAATGTTACTTTATGGTGTTAGTGACGCGATTCAAAAAAATAAGAAAACAGGTGTAGAACAGTAACCATAACACCGGGCAAGTTACATGCCGTTACACAAAAATAAAAACTATCGATATTTCGATAGTTGGAGTTCCCATTTGCGTTTTCTGTCTGAATGACAGTAGAGCAGGACTCCTTTTTTAAGGGCTCGGTCATTCGCGGCCGGACGCTCAGAGAAAACTCAGACAAAACTTGATGATGCTTACTGGCAGGGCTTCTACTTTTTGGGGATACGTAAGCGGATATGTAGCCCCGGGTCGTTGAACAGTTCTGCGGTCGCACCCATTTCCCGGCTGAGCCCATGTATCAGCTTCAATCCCAGGGATCCCGGACGTTCAGGCCGGTCTTTTGCCAAGCCGATGCCATTGTCCACGATGTCAACCTCAAAGTTATCTCCGGCAAATATTAAGCGGATCAGGATAGCCATGTCGTCTGTTTTACGCGGGAACGCATATTTATAAGCATTGGATACGGATTCATTGACAATCAGGCCCAGCGGAACGGCTATATCAAGGCCAACTTCTACCGGCTCCACGTCTAATATAATATTCATGGGTACTTCCTGCCCAAAACTTTCTTTGAGATAGGAAGTCAGCTCACTGATATAATCAGCGAGGTTAATAGTAGCTATAGCATCATCTGCATAAAGTTTCTGATGGATGAGTGACATAGCATATACCCTGTGCTGGCTGTTCTCTATTGCTTTCAATGCGTCGTCTTCCAGAAACTCAGCCTGTATTTCCAGCAGATTTACCACTGCCTGGAGATTGTTTTTAACCCGGTGATGCACCTCTTTCAGCAGCCACTCCTTCTCTCGCAGCAATAGTTCCAGTTGTAAGTTTTTTTGGCTGATGGTTGCAGCCATCCTGAGCTTACTGCGGTTCTGCCGATAAAAAAGTATAATTGCTACAAGAATAAGGACTACGGCCCCGACACTGATATTGCGAATCCATTCTGCATGACGCCGCGTTGCGACATGCAGTTCGTTACTTCGTTGTAGAAGCTTTATTTCCCGGGTCTTCTTTTCTGTTTCATAAGCCACTGTATAGTGCTGTATCTCCCTGACCTTGTTATCCTCAAACACAGTATCATTAGAGGTACGATTCAGCTGGAGATAATGGATAGCTTTGAGGTAGTTGCCCATTGCAGAATCAGCGAGAAAGCGCATATAATACAAATGTGCTTTGCGCTGCAGGCTCATACCCGGTAAATACAGCTCGGCACTGTCCAGATAGCGCTGCGCTCTTTTAAATTGACCGCTTTCAACGTAAAAAAATGCTATCCTGTGAAAAGGCTCTTCCGAGCCTGGCTGCCGCTGCTGAGCGTTGACAAATTCCCGTAAGAAATATCCTTCGGCCTTGCTATACTGCTTCAGTTTCAGGTAGCAATCTCCGATGCGCGCCAGAATAGCCTGTTGATCCTGGAAAGTGGCAGGTGGATGCACCTTTGCCTGTGCCAGGATATAGTTCAGTGCTTCCTGGTACTTATGTTCTTTGAACAGGTCTGACGCTTCACTTTCAAGACTAGTCCAGATACTACCGGTATCTCCACCAAATTCCACCAGATAGTACAGTGCACGATCATAGTTTTCCTTCGCCTTGTCGCGATGCCCTGTTCTGCTAAAAAGCATAGCCAACATCTGGTAAACAGCACCTGCACTGGCAGAGTCGCCATTGGCTTTTACATAATCAACCGCTTTCAGGGCATCGAACAGTGCAACGTCGTAACGTCCCAGTACCCAGTTTATATGAGATAGAGAAAGGTATACTCCCTGCAACTGTTTTGATCCCCGCCGGCGACCAAAAGCCAGCAGGTCGTTCAGAAGCCGCTCCGCATTGTCGTACTCATGACGGCACATCAGGAGTTCAGCCCAATTACGGCGAAACAGCAGATAGGAATCCGGATGATGGACAGAGTCAGTAATTGAAGCAGCTTGCGCGAACAATTGTTCTATCTTTTTTTGAAGTGTCCCCTGATCGGGACGATTGAGGTAACGATAGATGAGACCTATAAGAATGTTCGCATGGGTAGTGTCGTCGGCACTTGCAGCCAGCTGCTCTGCTGCATTATATTGCTCCTGAAATCCAAGCCAGGCAGCCTTTACCAACAGTACCTGATTGCGGACAGATTGCTCATGCAGAATGGTGGCAAGCGAATCAGCCGATCGCAGAAACATACCTGCTTTTTGCACATCAGCCGGATATTTGGCAGACTTATAAGTGTAAAAAGACGCTAGCTTCAACAGTAATTTCAGCCGGGCATCCGCAGATGGATGAGCATGAAGTTCAGCCATCAGTTCCGGTACCTGGCTCGCAGCCACAACTGGTGGTTTTATAGTATACTGCGCCTGCGCATTCCGAATACTCAAACACATTCCCGACAATGATACAACGACGGCTATCAGAAGCCGCTGCAGGCGATGGACAGATACCGCATGCTTAATTTTCCCCAAACATATGTCCATGCTGTGATGAAGCGGTATTTTCCGAAACGCTTATAGCCAGCAAATTACAAGACTTCCGTTAAAAGTAAAACGATCTGCCGAAATATCGACAGCTCCAGCTGGCAACACTATCTAAATGTCGACATATTTTAAAAAGAACAACTCTTAAAATTTTGATTCTAAAAACATTATTGAGTGGCACACAGATTGGCTAATGAAGATGACGAATTAAAGCATAGCAACCGATGACTTGTGTAATTATTGACGACAATCCGATCGCCAGAGCAACGCTGGCGCAGCTGGCCACCATGGTTAACGACCTCGTGATCAGTGCCGAATGCAGCAATGCAATTGAGGCATATAATTTCCTGTTGGAGCAAAAGGTAGATCTGCTCTTGCTGGACATAGAAATGCCAGAAATGTCAGGTCTTGAACTCATAAGGAATCTACAGGACAAAAAGCCAGTGGTCATTTTTACCACTTGTAAAAATGACTATGCGGTGCAGGCATTTGAGCTCAACGTAGCGGACTATCTGGTAAAACCGGTACCACCGAATCGTTTTATACAGGCCATCGACAGAGCCAGGTCAATGCTTCAAACCCGGGAGCATGGCATTCAGGCCATGACTGATGAATTTATTTTCATCCGTGATTCTACCACAATACGCAAGCTAAAGCTGGACGATATTCTGTTTGCCGAAGCAATGGGCGATTACGTAAAAATACATATGCGCCAACGGCACTATTTGATACATGTTAAATTTAAGACTGCAGCCGAGCGGCTGCCGGCAACCAATTTTATTCGTGTGCACCGATCGTTTATAGTGGCCCTTGATAAAATAGACTGCCTGCAGGACGGGGGCCTTGTTATAGAAGGCCGCTTTGTGCCGATAGCCGACACGTATCGCAGGAACTTTATTAATCGCATCAACGTCATATAATGGCACTGGTTTCCATCGGGTCTGGTTGGCCAGCTACCAGAGCATTTCCGCTTTAACAACCGAACAAAACGACGATAACAGACTTCTAACGTTAACGTTTCACATTCACCTTCTGACGCGCAAAGACCGTATCTGAACGAAGGCAGCTTATCCGCCTGACCTCACGCAGATATTTTTGAGGTAATAACATAAACCAATAAAAATGGAAACAAAAAACAAGATTGCACTCATCACCGGCGCCAGCCGTGGATTAGGAAAGAACATGGCACTAAAAATTGCTGAAAAGGGTTTGGATGTTATTATCACTTACCACAGCAAAAAAGAAGAAGCACAGGAAGTCGTTGCTGCGATTCAAAAAACCGGCCGCAAAGCTGCTGCTTTACAACTGAATGCTGGCGATGTAAATTCTTTCTCATCATTCTTCACCGAGCTCGCCAGAATTCTTCAAGACACCTTTGGTGTAAACCGTTTTGACTACCTTGTAAACAATGCCGGCATTGGCATGAATGTTCCTTTCAAAGACACCACCGAAGAACAATTCGACCTGCTGATGAACATTCAGTTCAAGGGTGTCTATTTCCTGACTCAGAAAGCACTTGGCTTCCTCAACGATCATGGTGGCGTTGTAAATGTTTCGAGTGGCCTGGCTCGTTTTAGTTCTCCGGGCTACTCTGCATATGCATCTATGAAGGGTGCTATCGAAACGCTTACCCGTTACCAGGCAAAAGAACTGGGGGCACGCGGCATAAGAGTAAACGCTGTTGCTCCTGGTGCAATTGCCACCGACTTCGCTGGCGGTGTTATTCGCGACAATGCACAGTACAACGCCAATGTAAAGGCGGTAACAGCCCTTGGTCGGGTTGGTGAGCCGGACGACATCGGCGGCGTAGTTGCGTTCCTGTGCACTGAGGATGCCCGCTGGGTAACCGCACAGCGCATTGAGGCATCTGGCGGCATGAACCTGTAATTCTCCAGATGTGTACCCAAATACGATACAACATAGAAACATTAGGGATATATCGATACCGGAGACTTTGACGCAATGTATTTGTTTGCCTGAATATGGGACACTGCCAGCAGCGTCCCAGCTTATTGAGATGATTACAACGCGCCCTGTTAATAGCAGCGAAGGCTGTCTGTTTATGACAGACAGCCTTCCGGTATTCACCGTTTCATGCATTTTACAGAAACATTCCGCCTGATGCTTCTATACACTGCGCAGTGATCCACCTTGCTCTTTCGCTACAAAGGAATGCCACAACACCGCCAATATCATCGGGTACACCAACACGTCCCAGTGCTATCTGAGTTGACAGATACTCTTTTGCACCTGGGTGGTTTTCAAGCGCATCACGGGTAAAATCAGTTTCAATAATGCCGGGTGCTACCACATTGGCGTTGATCTTTCTTGGGCCTAATTCTTTTGCCAGGTATTTTGTGAAGTTATATACGGCTGCTTTCATAGAAGAATAAGCAGCATAACCAGGAGTTACAAATCTTGCCAGACCGGTTGAAATATTTACGATCCTTCCACCGTCAGCAATCACATTCAATAATGTTTGTGTAAGGAAATAAGTGCCTTTGAAGTGAGTGTTCATCAAAGCATCAAAGTCTTCTTCCATTGTATCGGAGATCAGTGAGGCACGGTCAATACCGGCATT
Organism: Chitinophaga filiformis; assembly: GCF_021646545.1. Lineage (GTDB taxonomy): Bacteria > Bacteroidota > Bacteroidia > Chitinophagales > Chitinophagaceae > Chitinophaga > Chitinophaga filiformis_A. The sequence goes on from NZ_JAKIRP010000003.1 coordinate 71,250, forward strand.
GTTCACCAGGAAATCAATATTGGCAGTATCCCATTTTTCTTTCAGTGCCTGCAGCAGGCTGACTTTAAAGGCGGGGAATGATTTACTATCGCCTACATTTAACTGCAGGGCTATCGCTTCTACGTTAAATTTCTCCACCTCAGCAATAACTTTCTGTGCTTCGTCTTTTTTACTGTTATAAGTGAACACAATATGATGTCCGTCCTTTGCCAGTTCTATCACCATATTCTTACCTAATCCGCGGCTGCCGCCCGTTACGAGTGCTATTTTCTTCGTCGTTTTCATTTTGTACTGTGTTTGATTACAGTACAAAGTTGGCACATCGCGGCTCCGGAATTATGGTACCTTCTTCAGTATAAATGGTACCTACTTCAGTATTTTTTAACCCTGCTGGTGTAAGCGCCTGAATTGTGAAGGTGTTACACCTTCAAATGACTTGAACCACTTGGTAAAGTTAGAAGGGTCGTAAGTAAGTAAATAGGCAACATCAGCTACTGAGCGTTTATTATTCAGTAACAATTCCTTTGCGAGCTTCAGCAGTTTTCCTTCATAAAAGAAACAAGGGTGATAGCCGGTATGTTCTTTGATAACATTGCTGAGATGTGTAGGGTGAATGAACAGTGCTTCGGCAAAATCCCTGAGCTCCTTCATTTTGTCTGTCCGCTCTGCTACTATATCAGCCAGATGCTCGTCCAGCAGCCGGAGAAAATCCTGGTAGATCTCTTCTTTGCGGCTGATATATTTTTTGGGGATTTTGATCTGCGCTGCCTCTTCCTTTGTAATGGCTTTTAAGATGGCACTATTCCCGGCCGGAGTTGATACCGCTGTGATCATGACGTCTACGTTTTAAAGAGCAAGTATAAGACAATCTGCCGGCACAAAAATGGTGACTGCTTCAGTTTTTTTGTACAGGTTACGGTTCCTGTTGGCAGAATCCTTACTAAGCTGTAACACATTGATTTTAAATGTAAATTTAAGCAAATAATACCTTGTTTTATGCCCAAAACGATAGCTGCACAAATAGTGGAACAACTGGTAGCCGCCGGCGTCAAAAGAGTACATGGCGTGGTGGGAGATTCCCTCAACAGTATTACAGACGAGATCCGTCAGCACGACGAAATAGAATGGATCCATTACCGCCATGAAGAAGCGGCGGCCTTTGCCGCCGGGGCGGAAGCGCAGCTGACAGGCAAACTGGCCGTTTGTGCAGGGAGCTGTGGTCCCGGCAATATGCATCTGATTAACGGATTGTACGATGCCCACCGCAGCATGGCCCCTGTACTGGCTATTGCGGCCCAGGTCCCTAGTACGGAGATAGGTACCTCTTATTTCCAGGAGACCCGGCCGGAAGCCCTTTTCCGGGAATGCAGCCATTATTGCGAAACGATCGCCTCTGCCCGGCAGATGCCACGCGTATTACAGATTGCGATGCAAAGCGCCGTTGGGCAGGGTGGCGTAGCTGTGATTGCCCTGTCGGGAGATGTTGCCATGCAGACCGTGGAAAGCAACGGCCTGGAACACAGCCTGATGATCAGCCGCCCCACCATACGTCCTTCCGATACCGAGTTAAATAAACTGGCAGCGCTTATCAATCAGTCAGAAAAGATCACCTTGCTCTGTGGTAGCGGCTGTGCTGGCGCACATGATGAACTGATAGCTGCTGGAGAAAAGCTGCTTTCTCCCATGGTGCATGCATTACGGGGTAAAGAACATGTGGAATATGATAATCCCTTTGATGTAGGCATGACGGGCCTGATAGGATTCTCTTCCGGCTACCATGCTATGGAAAACAGCGACCTGGTGATCATGCTGGGAACGGATTTTCCTTACAAGGACTGGTTCCCATCCCGTGCACAGATCGCACAGATCGACATTCGTGCGGAGCGGCTTGGCAGACGTTGCAATATTGCCCTGGGATTGGTGGGAGATGTGAAAGAAACGCTTCATTGCCTGCTGCCACTGGTAAAACGGAAGACCGACCGTTCTTACCTGGATAAGTGTGTGGAGCACTATAGGAATAGCCGTGCATCACTTGAAAGCCATGCTACCGGCAAAGCAGATAAAACGCCTATACATCCGGAATACCTGGCGCATATGGTCAATCAACTGGCGGCAGATGATGCAGTTTTTACCACCGATGTGGGAGAACCAACGGTATGGGCAGCCCGTTATCTGCAGATGAAGAAAGGACAACGCCTGCTGGGATCATTCAATCATGGCTCTATGGCCAGCGCTATGCCACAGGCTATCGGAGCACAGCTGACCTATCCCGGCAGACAGGTGATCTCTCTTTCAGGAGATGGCGGTTTTGCGATGATGATGGGCGATATCCTAACTATTGCACAGTATAATCTGCCGGTGAAGATCATCGTGTTTAATAACAGCTCTTTAGGTTTTGTGGCGATGGAAATGAAGGTAGCCGGACTGCCACCTTATGGTACTGATCTGAAGAATCCCGACTTCGCCCGTATGGCTGAAGCAATAGGTATTAAAGGTATCCGCCTGGAAGATCCTGCCAATGTAGGCGCTGCCCTGGAAAAGGCATTTGCGCACGAAGGGCCTGTACTGATAGATGCCGTCGTGAATCCGTCTGTACTGGTAATGCCGCCTAAGATAGAGTTCTCTCAGGCAAAAGGGTTCGGTATGTATGCGTTGAAACAGGTATTTAACGGCAACGGAAAAGAAGTATGGGATACCCTGACCTCCAATTTCCTGGATTAGGTCAGGCTACCACCGCTTCCTTATTGTATTTGTTCCTGTAATCGATAGGCGATAAACCTGTAATCTTTTTGAACACGGTTCTGAAAGACTTGGTATCGTTATAGCCTACTTCATACATGACCTCATTCACATTTTTATGGCTGTTTTCCAGCCATTTCTTTGCGGCCTCAATCTTCACCCGTTGAATATATTCAGCGGGTGTATTGTTGGTCGCCTTTTTGAAACGGCGGTCAAAATGCCTTCTGCCGATAGCAAATTTAGAAGCCAGGTCGTCCACAGAGATCCTTTCTGTCAGGTTACTTTCTATAAACTCCTGTGCCTTTTTAATAGGTTCATCTTCATGTTTCTTCTGACCGTTGAACATGACAAAAGGGGACTGTGTTTTCCTGTCTATTTCCAGCGCAAACAGCTTGGCTATTTTGATAGCCAGTGAGCGGTCCGTATATTTTTCAACGATATGCAACAGCAGGTTCCAGTAGGAAGAGGCGCCACCACTTGAATATAAGCCCTGTTCCTCTGTAATGATCCGGCCATCTATCAGGTCCACATCGGGGAACATAGCCCTGAATTCTGCCGCAGAAGCCCAGTGGCTGGAGCATTCTTTCCCGTCCAGCAATCCTGTAGCGGCCAGCATAAATGAACCGATACACAGACTGGCTACCTCAGCCCCCTTATTGTAATGATCAACGATCCAGGGAATGAAAGCCTTGTTCCTTTCCAGGGTTGCTTTCAGGTTACCACTTAATGCGGGAATGACAATCAGGTCTGTTTTCTTCACATCCTGGATCAGCACATCGGGATGCACAGAGAAAAGCCCCTGATTCAAAGGTACTTCGCGGGTCAGCCCGACCAGTTGTACTTTAAACATTGCCGGCTTACCATCCGATTCAAGGAACTCGTTCAGGGTGGTGAACATGTAACGTGTATCAGAGATGGTGCCTAATACAGCCTCATCCGGCACGAGGATTGAAATGTGTTTCATCTGGGATCAGCAGTTTAATAAACAGGTTGCATGGCAAAAATAAGGAAAATTAGATGTCAGAAACAACCCCGCTACAAGTCCGGATCACGCCCCCTCCAACCTGTCTTGTCATAGTATCTTTGAAAGTGAGAAACTCTAACTGAATGAGAAAGATAATCGTATCTATGAATGTTACGCTTGATGGTTTCATGGCCGGGACCAATGGAGAGCTGGACTGGCATTTCCCTTTGTGGAACGACGAAATGTCAATCTATTTCTGTGATCAGTTGGGTAAAACAGACACTATTCTGCTGGGCCGTGTGAGCTATGAGAGAATGGCCCGCTACTGGCCTAATAAGACATTCACCGGAATAGAACTGGAATATGCAGATATGATGAACAATCATAACAAGGTCGTTTTTTCCCAGACCCTGGAAAGTGCTACCTGGAGCAATACCAGGCTGGTAAGAGAGAATATTGAAGAAGAGGTATTGAAAATGAAGCAGTCGCCCGGGAAAGATATGATCATCTACGGCAGTGGCAGTATTGTAAGATCATTTATACAGGAGGGCCTGATAGATGAATTCCAGATATGGGTGCATCCCGTCTTTATACAGCATGGCGTTCCCCTGTTCAGGGATATGGAAGAAAACATCCATCTGCAATTCATGAAAGCCAGGACCTTCCGTTCAGGTGTGGTGATCCTGTACTATAAACCGCAGCTGCAATAAAGACTATCCGTCTATTTCCCAGAAACCGGCAGCTCCCAGCAGGATCGCTTCTTCTCCCAGTTCAGAGACAAGGAAACGGGTGTCCTTCATATGATATTCCAGGTTGGAGCGGAACAGGTCAAACGCCTGTGTGATATTTCCTCCCAGTACCACCAGTGAGGGAATAGGCTGCTGTTCCAGCAGGAACATAGCGAGATTATAGCCAAACTCCTGAAACACTGTAAAGGCATAGGATGATTGCCGCGCTATTGCGGCCAGCTCTTTCACGCTTTTTATTCTTTCGCCGCTCAGTTCTTCATAACGGCGAAGGAACCAGCGGGTAGAGAAGTACTCTTCTGCGGTAGCATCCAGGAAAGGTGTTTTCCAGAAAGTGCCCTCCCGGGCTATGCCATTGTCTGCTACGGATGATCCGAAGCCGGTACCCAGTGTCAGCCCCAATACCTCCTTCTCGCCTTTCACAGCACCGTTAAACAGCTCTCCCTGCAGGAAACAAGAGGCATCGTTCATGATCCTGATATTCTTTTTCTCTATGCCCAGCTGTTCTTCTAACAGATCTTTCACATTCAGGCCATAGAGGGATTCATATTTATGTAGTCCTTTAATGAGACTGATCCCCTCTTCGTAATCAAAAGGTCCCGGCATGGCAATGCCTATAAGATGAACACCGTTACCGGCCAGCATGCTTTTCTTCATTACATAGCTCCATCTGCTGATGATCTCTGCCGCGCCGGCATGTGAATCAATATGTTCGCGATAGATAGAATCAGGCAGAAATGTTCTGCGCTGCATATCTACCAACGCAGTTGTAATGTGAGAGCCACCTATATCCACACTTAAGACCTGTGTATCCTTCATGCCGTTTGTTTCGTTGTATTTTTCCAATATTGCTCTATCTGTTCAAATGATTGTCCTTTCGTTTCTGGTAACAGCCTGTAAACTGCGATGAACGCAGCAAGACAAAATGCAGCGAAGAACCAGAAGGTCTGCGCTGTGCCCAGGCTGCGCAGCAGCACAGGTGTTAATTGTCCGACGATGGTGTCAGACACCCACATCACCATGATGCTTAAAGATAATGCCCTTGCCCGGATATTGTCGGGAAAGATCTCCGCTGCGATCACAAATTTCAGTGGTCCGATCGAGAATGCAAAGAAAGCAAGAAAAGCCAGTACACAACATAGGAGGGCGATACCTGTTGTAGCACCGGTATAAAAACAGATACCGGTCATAATCAGACTGATAGTAGCGCCGGCGGTGCCCCATAGGTACAGCGGCCGTCTGCCGAGACTATCCACCTTCCAGATCGCGAAGATGGTAAAGAACACATTGGCTGCTCCAAAAATGATCTGACTGAGGAATGAGTTGCTCAGGGTAATACCAGCGTTGTTGAGAATAGTCGGCCCGTAATAGATGATCGCATTAATACCACTAAACTGTGAGAATAATGGCAATAGTATCCCTATCAGCAAAGCCCTGCGCATGGCCGGATCGAATAGGGGGCCGTATCCTTCTTTGGCGGTCGTTTTTCCCCGCTGCATTAGCCAGCGCGGACTTTCAGGCACCCACAGCAGACCCAGAAGGAATAATGCCGCAGGTAGCATACCAATACCGAACATACCACGCCATACCTCCTGTACAAAGAGGAAGTGGAGCAGTCCTCTGCCGGTATCATGCTGATGGGCTTCAGCGTAAGACAGCAACTGTGCATTGCTGCAATAGGCTACCAGGATGCCAATAGTAACAGCCAGCTGGTAATAGGTAACCAGCCGTCCTCTTTTATCATCCGGAGCAATTTCAGACAGATATAGCGGCACAATACTCGAAGCAATACCAACTGCCACCCCACCCAAAATACGGGCTGCAATGATCCAGGAAAGGGCATGAAAGAAGGCGCATCCCAATGCTGCCAGCAGGAAAAGCAAAGCAGCCATATAGAGCAGTTTCTTTCTGCCCAGGCGATCGCTCAGGTTACCGGCAACGATAACGCCTGCAATACAACCTGCCAGTGCAGATGAGACGAACCATCCTTCCTGCAGGGCAGACAATGCGAACTGTTGCCGCACAAAAGGCAGTATGCCGGATACGACCGCCATATCAAAGCCAAAGAGGAAGCCTCCCAATGAGGCGACCACTGTGGTCATAACGAGGAGAAAATCAGATTGTGCTTTCATAACTGATGGTACTGAAAACCGGGTGTTCTGCTTTGATAAAGGCTTTTATGACCTTTGCCGTTCCCGGTCCTTTATTAACAAGGGTATAACTTTCTGCTGCTGCAGGGATCACGAATGTCTCTGCATAATGATACACAATTTCCTTTCCATTGGCGGTTCTTACTGCGACAGCCGTTCCTTCCACCAACATCATTACCAGGCAAAATCCATCGGTATCAAAGGTAACTTCATGTACAATCTCCAGGCGGTGAACATCATAAAAATGTTGCGCATGTGTAGGCAGGTGCCATAACTGCCAGCCGGCGCCTTCTTCTATGAGCTTTGGTGCAGAGATCAGTTCTTTCTTCACTACGGCACCTTGTCTGCTGAAGTCCAGATTCTTAAATGCATGATCGATGTTGATCGGCCTTGGCTTTCCATCCAGTCCCAGACGCAGCCAGTCATACATCTTAAATGTAAAGATGTAAGGCGTCGCGCTGATCTCCAGTACGAGATTATTAGCCCCGGCGCTGTGCACAGTACAATTGGGTATCAGGAAGAGGTCATGCTTATTAGCTTTATGCTGCTGTACATAATCCGTGATCTGCACGGGTCTGTTCTCCAGCTGACTGTTCTCCAGTGCGGCTCTGAACTGAACCGGATCAATATGCGCTGCAAAACCAAGATACACACTCGCCCCTTCCTTACAATCCAGGATATAATATGTTTCATCCTGTGTAATAGTCTCGCCAAACTGCTCTCTGATATAAGGAAGTGAGGGATGGCACTGGATCGACAGGTTACCACCGTCAAAGGTATCCAGGAAATCAAAACGGACAGGAAACTCATATCGGAAGATGTCGGCATGTTTTCCCAGCACGGCGGTATGTTGCAGGAACATCAGCCATTCAAAGGGAATTTCAAAAAGATAACTATCACTTTCAAAGAGTACACCGTTTTCCGGTACGATCATCTCAAACGACCAGGCGAGGTTTACCTCTTCCTGTGGCAGCTGCGGGATGTGTTTTTTCATCCACTGCCCACCCCATGCACCAGGTTCAAACCAGGGACGAACGCGGAAAGTGTCCCGGCATATCTGTTCAATACCGGCCTGCAGATCTTTTGCTTTTATCCATGTCAGCGTATGTCCCCATTGTGTATCTGCAAATACAGAGATCCTGTCTGCCAGCGATTGCTTGTAATTGTTCAGCACTACCCAATCCACGAAATAGGCACGTTTATACATCTCTGCCGCGGTATCCAGTTTACTGCTGCCCAGGTTCGTAACAGCGCCTGCACGCATACGGTATTGCAGTTCATTTTTAGGCATATCCAGGTACACCAGGGAACTATTTTCCCGTACCAATGCAGCGCCTGTACCGATCACGATATGCAGGTCATATCCGGCTTCCGGTTGCATAGCCGCCAGTTTTTCTTCATAAAAGAAATCCGCCAGCTGTAAGGAGGTGCGTGTACCCCAGACTGTTCCTGGATCGCCAATAAAAGGACGGACCATTTGGGCGATGATATCCTCCTCTTTCAACGCATCTTCTGTGAAATGCCATTTCACTTTTAAGGACCGTTTGTTGAAGATCTTATCCAGAGAATTGTGTATCTCAGTCCATAGTACACCCGTGTAACCATCTATCTGCACCTGTCCTTGTGTAATGATCCAGTCCGCCAGTGTTTCGTAACCTACGCTGATCTTACCATTCCCCAGGGCATGTGTTGGAAAGATGTTATATCCTTCCGGCGCGGCCGTCTGCTGCAAAGGCAGCAGGTGCTGACCGCTGGTACGCCAATTATCAGTTCCCTCTTCTACCCTGCTGATACCCGGGTTTATTATTGCATTGTCCGACATGTCCAATCTTATTATTGTTATTTCTTCTCAACACGTAACATCATAATGCCTTTCGCAGGCAGTGTTACTTTGTTATTTAATTGTTGTTTATATTCTTCGAGCATGTTGCTTTCCCATACATTCAGACCAGCTGTTTTGTCCTTTGCTGTAAGTGCAACAGATGATTCAGTAGCTGATGCATTCACCAGCCACAGTATTACGCCTTTGCCATCACCGGCAGGTTTGATACTTTCTACGTAGACCTCTTTAGTATCGATATTAAAGAAAAGAGATTCATTGGCGTTGCCTGCTGCAGGAGCTGCTATCAGTGGCCGGTGATGAGCCAGTCCTGTCTGATTGACGGCAAAGGCATCATAAGCATGATGTACCTGCAGATAATAGCGGAAGGTGGTTATACCTTCCTGCGCATGGCGGAAGTTGGTATGCCACAAATTATTCATTACCCAGGAATACAATGCCGGATGTTGTTCCGTGAAGTTGATCCATTTCGGAGAATCATACAATCCTCCCAGCAGGTTGGCTGTTGTTTGCCTGCCCACTTCAAACAGCGGGGCGTCGGGTGTTGACCAGGTAACACCGTATTCTTTATTGGATACATCCACCCAACGTTGTACGGTATACCAGTTCCTGTTGGCGTATTGTAGCTGGTCTGCTTCCACATTTATACTTCCCCAGGGAATGCTGTATCTCACCTGTGCATTTGCCACATTAAAAGGGAAAGCAAAGTGTACGCCTTCTTTCGCACTGACCGCTTTCTTATCAATAGTGTTGATAATCTCAATGCGGTCCGTACCTGCTGCCAGGCGTATTTCTCTGCTTAATGCGTTCGCACCCGGAGCGGTTGATTCCACCAGCAAGCTAACTACTAAGGGGCCTTTTTCCTTCATGCTGATCTTTGCCGGTCCCGCATATTGTATCTTTTCGATAGAGTCGCCCGGTAGATAAGAATACCTGTTCAGACCTCCTGAATCAGCGAGGTTACGGTCAATGCCTGTTCTTTCCAGACGGATGATATTGCCTGTCTTTTCATCCAGTACTATTTTGTATAGGCCGTTCTGTAGTGTAGAGGCAGTAACACTTGCCTTTGTATTGACGAAGGCCTTACCGGCATGAATGGTGAAACGTTGTTTGGAGAAAGGTGCGATGTGCTGGATCAATACAGCCAGTTCGCCTGTGCTCAATCGCTGGGAAGGCACACTTTTTCCGTTAACTTCTTTCACGAGATCACCGGCTGCACTTTGTGCTGCCGACAGGATCACAACTTCTGTACGTATATTACCAATAGTGTTGTATACATCCACTGCATTGGGAGCAGCCTCTCCTGCCGCTGCCTTTGCCAGCAGATTGGCGGATTGTTCTTTTCCTTTTAAAGCAAAGGAGCGTTTATATCCCCATTGGGAAATGGCTTTAGGATCTTCAGGATGGGAAATGCTGTTGTAAGCGCCCCAGGTATGTTCGTTAAACAAGAGGATATTATTCCAGGCAGTATCGAAGTCTTTAGCGGGATAGCCTTGTTTATTACGCAGTGCCCAGATGGCATCTGCTTGTTGCAGTGTCTCGGAAGCATTCCTGTTATATCCTGTTTCACAGGCAGCGGAAGCGATACCGTCCGTCCAGAATTCTGTATAGTCGCCGGAAACAACCGGGATCTTATCCTTATAAGCAGCTTCAAAATCTCCGAAGAACTGTTTTACCGATGTGATGACGAGGCGGGGCGAGGCAAATCTTTCATTCCATGCTTTGACGGCGTCGGGCAATTCCGGATCTATCGGTGCATTGTCACTCATGGCCCATGTCATGATGGTCATATTGTAAGGGAACTTCTTCCGGTCAAGTTCTGCGAGATAGTCGAACAGGTATGGATTGAGGAAGTTCTCTGATGGCTTGCCGGTATAATAAGGCACGGGATCTTCCACGGTAAAAAAGTTCGGTATCTTACTTCCTTTCAGTGTGTAGCCAATGGAATAGGGCTCACTTTGCCAGTAGAGCATTTTCTCGCCGGCGGGCGATTGCCAGTAGAAAGGCCGGTCGCGCCATTTGGGTGAGTTCCCGATACGGTCGCCTGCATTAGGAGCACCCCAGAAATACCGGATACCGGTAATAGCCGATTGGCTGGACAGTCCCCAGGAGGCGCCAGGTATGTCTCCCTGGAACATGGTACTGATAGTAAGTCCGTGTTCTCCCGCGGTTTTGACAGCAGTATGGAACATCTGCATGAGCTGCCGGGAATCGGTCACGCTGGTATTGATATTTGCATATGCACCATCAATATTGATCCATCCCTTTTTAACAGCGTCCCAGAATGCCTTTTTCTTCGCTTCATCTGCTGCCGCGAGATAGTGGTCAACCACCCAGAAAGCCTCTGTATTCCACTTATAACGCGCGTCTGCGGGATAGTTCTGTGTACGCTGCGCAATCTTAATAGCTTCGTCAATATTGTTCATATGCAGGCGCATCACTTTCTCCTGCACATTAGTATATCCAATGTCTACATGAGAATGTGGCAGCAGGTATACCTTCCACTCAGGTGCAGGCGCTACCATACAGCGGGCGGTGTATTCCCTTCCGCCCGCGGCCAGCCTCACATATAGCTGTGTTTGATGCTGTACGGGACTACCTGGCAGGGGCAGTTCAAACACTTCCAGTCCCTTTTCGCCTGGATTGATCCTGATACTGTCTTTCAGGCCGTTGAAACTAATGAAAGCCGTGGCGGCAGTATAGTTCTTTCCGCCATGGAACAGGAGGCGCACCATCCTGGCGGCCCGTCCTTCATACTTCAGATAAGCGACGGTAGGTTTCAGTTCTATTGACGTGAACACCTGCTCTTTGTGCTGTGCTTTTGTGGTGGTACAGATCCCGCACCATACCAGTAAAAGCAGATAGTATTTTGTCATGTTCCGGTTCAGCAGTTTATTTTAAGCTATATGTACATACATTATATTCGTTCATCTCGTCTTATTTAGTCTTATTTCCATAGAAACATTCGTAAATTCGGACTTTTCATTGATTTTTATATGTACAAACATATGGACAATGATCATAGAAAGCAAATATTTTTTGCTGTCTTTCTGGACATAGTCCATTACTTTTGACATTTCTTTGTATATGAACTTTTCTATAGACCATAACAGCGCCGTTCCCCTGCATATTCAGGCAGAGGAATTATTGCGGAAAATGATTGAGGATCCTCAGTTCAGGAATGGCAAGTTCCTGCCCAACGAGGTAGAGTTATCCCAACAGCTGGAAATATCCCGCACCACGCTCAGGCAGGCCCTGAACAAATTGGTATACGAAGGATTACTGATCCGCAAGAAAGGGATTGGTACCCGGGTATCGGAAAAGACGGTTAGCTCGAAATCGATGAACTGGAAAAGTTTCTCACAGGAGATGGCAGCCAGGGGCATTCCTATCAGGAACTTCGAACTACATATCAGCTGGGTGAAACCGAATGAGGAGATCATTCATTTCTTTGGCATCAAACCGGAAGAGAAGGTCCTGAAGCTGGAAAGACTGAGAGGACGTCCGGAAGGACCGTTTGTATATTTCGTGTCTTACTTTCATCCCGTTATCGGCCTTAGTGGTGAAGAAGACTTTAAGCGTCCGCTATACGAGATACTGGAACAGGATTACAATGTTATTGCAACGCTTTCAAAAGAAGAGATCAGTGCTAAAGCAGCAGACAATTTCATTGCGGGTAAGCTGGAGATAGACACCGGTAGTCCTATACTGTTCCGTAAACGTTTTGTATATGATCAGTCAGATAAACCTGTAGAATTAAACCTGGGTTATTACAAGTCTGACAGCTTTATTTATACGGTTGAAAGCAGAAGATAGGTAGTGGTTTTTTATGTTTGACTACGTATTTTCCATGCGTAGTGACAAGCGATCTTTGAGTAGCATTTTTGCAATTAACCTCAAAGATTTGGAACATGACATTTAACAACGTCAGTGAGTTAAAGACCCTCTCTGCAATCCCCTCCTCTAATGAAATCAGCACCCTGCTGGGATATTATGCGCCCGATGATAAGGGAGGTGGTGAGTTTTACTGGGATGCAGATTCAACCGAAGCAGACAACTTAGGTACGATCTTCTCAGTGACCGTCGGAGGCACGCCGGTAACAACCGGAAGATGGAAACGTATTTACACATCTTCACTGAATATTCGCTGGTTTGGAGCAAAAGGAGATGGTATTACAGCAGATGATACAGCATTTACCAAATGTATTCAAACAGCAGGTTCCGGATCAGAGATTCTGCTGGGACGTGGTAATTACCGATTAACGGCTGGTTTGTCCTTTGTAGGATATTCGAGTGTGCGATTTGTAGGCAACAGGTGTCTCATCACAGCTGATTTTACCGGCGGTACACTTTTCACTTTCACACTGAATCAGCCGGCACAAGTAAACGCCGAAGGAATTGAGTTCGTAGAGGTAAACTTCCAGGGGAAAGGAAAAACTTCCGGCACCACCTGCCTTAGTTTTAGCGGTTACGCAAAAAAAAATCCTCCCATCATTCTCGAAGACCTTGCGTTCTACAAATTTATCCGCGTCATTCAATGTAATATTGTCGATTTTGACACTGCGATTAAGTTTAATATCTGCCGTAATATACTGGTAGATAATTGCTGGCTGTCAGGCAACTTGAACGGCATCTACTTTCAGAATAAACACGCTGAAAGTATAGTAAGGGATACGGTTATTTATTGTGCAGGATCCAATAATGCAGGTTCCTACGGTATCAAATCCGAGTCAACTTACTCGGGTGGCGATTTCACCAACGAAGGACTCGTTATTGAAGGATGTACAATTGATAATGCCCAGTATGGCATTTACATGAGAAACGCCGCTTTCTGGAAGATCATCGGCAACTATATCGGTATTCAGTTGCCTTTTAATGACGAAGGTGGCTTGTACATCGGCGGCTACAGGGCTTATTCAATTCTCCTGGAAAGAGATAATGCACTAGCAACACCTGCCAATGCACGCACCAACACTATCGCTAGTAACAATATCCATCAGGGAGCTATTAAGATCAGCAATCTGACCCCTGGTATATGGAGCCTGCTGACTGAAATATCTGACAACGTCTTTAACGGCATAAACGACAACGCTATTCAGATCGGGCCACGAATAGCGCATCTTAACATCACAGGTGTGTATGTGGAAAAGGTTTCCCCAACCAGCATTAACGGCGCCATTGTAGAGTTGGACAGCGACTCCACCGTATTCAATATCTCCAAGCTGACAAGCAATCAGAATGTCATAAACGCGGTGAACATAAAAGGGGCGAATGTTTCATTCACCAATATCGAAGGTGTTCTACACGCGGGAAGTGGCGCTATCATTAATAATCCGTCTAACAACAGTATTACTGTATCAAATCTGCGGGGCAATGGTTTATCAACTCAGAAAGCTTTTGCAAACGTTCCTGTAAATACCTACAGCAGCAGCAATCTGTTGTCCGTTAGTACTGCTTCCATTCCTGTGTACAATGGTATGAAAGGAAGGATCACCCTTGTAGGTGCATTTAATCCTTCTGTTGCAGGACAGGTACTTCAACTCGCCACGTCTGGTGTAAGTGTGACCATTCCCAATGCGCCAGGCAGTAGCGCACAGTTCCACAAGCTTTATGGCACCGGGATGCGCATGGTTTGTCATGTGATTCCATTCACCGCGAACGCAACGGGTAATTTAAGTGTAGGAGTCACAGTATCGGATTATTCCGGCGGTACAACAGGCGTTGACTATCATACATTCCTGACAATAGAGACAGACGCGTACTAATGGGCTAATATCCATATAAATAAGGGCTGTTTTCCTATGGTGGACAGCCTTTATTCCGGCTGAGTACATATACTCAACTGCAGTATTTTAACATTTTACATCATTAGTTACTGTCTATTTTCACTGTGAAAATATTTTTATTTTTTGTTTACCCAAAATCCCTTCTACTATGAAAAGATCATTGTTAGCCGTTCTCCTCGTATTTGCAAGCATTGGCATGTACGCAAATACTACCATTCAATCTACTAACAACACAAAAATCTCACAATCAGCCACAGACACCGTACCAACGCCGGACTTTTTTCACTTTGTTCGTCCTTACGGCTCGGTAAATCCCGGTGAATGGGTCGCTACATTCATCCTGTCTGTACCTGGTCCAACCGAGCGTGACAACGTAGCATCTGTTGACTGGGATTTCGGTGATGGTACGCCCCCTGTATTGAACAAAATTGGCGTCAATCACTCTTTCTATTATGCAGGTGCATATAATGTAACGATGACTGTACGATATGTAACTGGTGAGACATTTGTGATTGAAAAAACAATCATTATTTCCATGTAATCGCAAGCTACATTGTTTCATCGCAGGAGAAGGAGCATATCCTTCTCCTGATTTTTTTATACGCCTTTCTGTTAAAGCATTTTTTTACTATTGCACCTTCTGTATTCTTATACATCGACAAATCACTATTACGCGGGTACGCTCATTTAATAACGAATCGGCAAGCTGTATATGTATCAACAAAATGGTGAGGCTTTTATGTTATATAAAGTACTTCACGGCGTAAACGAAAACAAAAAGTTAAAATAGCGTGAACGGTCATTCAAACTGTTCAGTTTAACTTTTCTTTTAGAGCGATTGATTTACTTTCGATGCAAACAAAACCCAAACGTTCATGAAAAAAATTTTACTGTTAGCCTTGCTGGCCATCAGCATGTTACCCGTTTATTCTCAGACATCCGTAGGCGTTATTGGAGGATATAATCTGGCGTCGCTACATCCGAAACAAAAACAAATGTATGGCAGCTGGGATTATGATTTCAAACAAGGATGGCGTGCCGGCCTGATAGCGGACCATCGACTATGGAAGAAATTCCATCTCCAACCACAATTATTGTTGAATAGCAAAGGTTATAAATCCCGTTATTATTATAATGGCCCCTTTGCCTTTTCTAGTGAACGCATTCTCCGGATGCTTTATCTGGAATTACAAGCTAATTTATTATTTAAGGAACCTTTGGGTAGCGGCAAATTATTGATAGGAGCCGGTCCATACCTAAGCCGGGGCATCGGCGGCAAATTAAGAGCCAGGGGGTTTCAGGTTTATAGCGACGGAACAACATCTTACGATCAGAAATTCCCTATAAAGTTCAGGAAGGAAAGCGGCAATGACGCCACCGTTTCTTATCAGAAGCCTTATGATGCCGGACTTAACTTTCAGACAGGTTACGAATGTAAAAATGGCTTGTTCTTTAACGCAGTGTATAGTCTGGGGTTAACTAACTATAACTATAGCAAAGAGCTCAAATCTAAAAACACCTATTTCGGATTGGGCGTAGGCTATTTCTTAAAAAAATTAAGCTAACTCATATGACCTTGCTTCAGTAGTAACTGGAACTAGTCAACATTTCATCCGGTCTTTCCCTTGTTTTAATTAATCCGACATTTCATGAAAAACTTCATACTGTTAGCTTTGCTGGCCATCTGTACAGCACCTGCTTTTGCGCAGACATCCATAGGCATTATTGGTGGATATAATCATGCTTCACTACGTTCCCGGAATAACACAAAAGCAAGTGGTCTTGATGTCAACCCTTACGCTGGTTGGAGAGCTGGCATCATCACAGATCATCATTTATTCGGCAAATTCCATCTTCAGCCACAATTGCTCTTAAATACCAAAGGTCATAACATCGACGTTACTAGCTCCGATGCAGTCCAATACAGCTTTGTATATGCGAGAAGGCGGTTCACATATCTCGAACTGCAAACCAGTCTGCTGTTTAAACAGCAGACCGGAGCAGGAA
Source organism: Chitinophaga filiformis (assembly GCF_021646545.1). Classification (GTDB taxonomy): domain Bacteria; phylum Bacteroidota; class Bacteroidia; order Chitinophagales; family Chitinophagaceae; genus Chitinophaga; species Chitinophaga filiformis_A. The sequence continues at coordinate 87,482 of NZ_JAKIRP010000003.1, forward strand.
AGATTTTTGCCGGCGCAGGACCATATATTGGCAGAGGCATCTCTGGTAAAGATAGGTACGATGAGGAATGGAATGGCCGCAGAATTTCCAATTACTATCCGATAAAATACCGTGATAAAGAGCCGATTGGTGCTGAGGCGGATGGTGTTACTTACCTGAAGCCCTATGATATAGGCGTTAACTTCCAGGCAGGTTATGAGCTTAAAAATGGCCTATTCTTTAATGCAGTTTATAGTCTGGGGTTAAACCACATCTTCCACGGCCATTCCTCCGGCAATATAGACAAAAACACTTATTTCGGTCTGAGCGTAGGTTATTTCTTTAAAAAATTCAGTTAATTGGCAACATCCTTTCCAATTCGCATACAATCAACCTTTATTCTTATCCACTAATTTAAAAATCATGAAAAAAATCATCCTGTTAGCCTTGCTGGCCATCGGCATAACGCCATCTTTTGGGCAGACATCCGTAGGCATTATTGGAGGATATAATTTAAACTCAATTTATCCTAAATCCAATCATGAAGTGCTGGGATACAAGGTATCTTCCCGGTCAGGATGGCGTGCGGGATTGGTAGCAGACAAACGTTTATGGAAGAAATTCTACCTTCAGCCACAATTGTTATTGAACGAGAAGGGCTACAATAGACCTTTCACCACTAACGTAGCACCCGCTTATGCAACTGGCGAATTCAAAACACGGCTTCTCTATCTCGAATTACAGGCCAACCTCCTGTTTAAACAACAGATCGGTAAAAGTAAGTTATTTGTTGGTGCAGGTCCTTATATTGCCCGGGGCATCGGTGGCCTGGAAACATGGGATATACAATCTTACGATCAGAACGGAGTGCTGCAAAGCTCCACTAACTACTCTGCCATAGTTTACAGGAACAAAAAACCTGATTACAGCTATGGTAATGTGGTCCACGTAAAACCTTATGATGTAGGATTTAACTTCCTTGCAGGTTACGAACTAAAGAACGGCCTGTTTTTCAATGTCACCTATGGCAGGGAATTAAACAATCGTGGATATACCAGGGGATTTGAAAGTAAAAACACTTATTTCGGCCTGACAGCAGGTTACTTCCTAAAAAGATTCAGCTAAGCAGCAATATGTTATCACAGCGTATATAAGAACGCAACATATAGCGCTACATGCAATTCATCTCACTGTTCAGAACAATCCAGATTCATGAAAAAGATTATACTATTTATTTTACTAGCCACTGGTATAGCGCCCGCCTATGCTCAAACATCCATAGGTGTTATCGGCGGATATAATTTATCCTTCGTATATCCTGACGTCAACTGGGAGCCCTGGAACTATAAAGTATCCTACGGAACCGGATGGCGCGCCGGATTGGTAGCAGATCAGCATTTATGGAAGAATTTCTATCTGCAGCCACAAGTGATCTTTAACCAAAAGAGCTATAATTATTCAACCATTGCCGATATATATGATACTCATTACGAATACAAAAGGCGTCTTCTCTATCTTGAATTACAAGCACACCTGTTGTATAAACCAAAGATCGGTAATGGTAGGTTATTTCTGGGAGCAGGTCCCTATATCGGCCGCGGTGTAAGTGGCAGAGAAAGAGTGGAGGGTTATCAGGATGGGCGGCATTCTTCGCTTGATTATAACATCATAAAATATAAAAAGTACCCGCCGTTCAATAGCGATCACAGTGAGCTGGGTGTAGATTATATGAAACCTTACGATGTAGGAATCAACTTGCTCGGAGGTTATGAACTGAAGAATGGCTTGTTCTTTAATGTTATTTATAGCCTGGGAACTAATAATACCAGCTATACTGTTGTCAGAAGCTACAACGGCTATTTAGGCATAAGCGTAGGTTACTTCCTCAAAAAATTCAGTTAATGGAAAAAGGTGCTCTGCCTACCGGCGAGCACCTTTTTTATCTTTCGTTCAGCAGGAACTTATTTGAGATCACTTTAAACGAAATCTTCCTATCTGTTGAACGGATCACTAACCCTTCCCTTTCCACCGCTTTGCCCTGCGGACTTAAGACCGACACACCATCTGCAATCGTCAGCAATTCATCCAATGATGCAGGCAAGGTGTACTGCAGATCCAGGATAGGCACTGTATGCAGTCCAAGCGATGCAATCAGCGCTTTAAATTCATCCAATGCCAGGTATTCATAGCGATCTATATCAAAGGCATTGAAGAATCGTACTGTTTGTCCTCTGAGGCCGTAAGCATTACCCTGTACACCCTCTCCGATCAACTCTCCCTGTATAGCGATATTCTTGCCCAGGGCAGCCAGCTTCTCCTCTATGTTTTCAGCTCTTGCGATTTTCCAGAAGGTATTATCTGCTGTTTCCTCCAGGTCGAGATTACGTGAGCATACACCAAACACGCCTTCATTCAGGTAAAAAGTAACAGAAGAACCATCCAGCTTTTCGGTAACGTAAAAAGTATGTTGCCTGAAGGATTCGTATTGGCCGCTCAGGTTCTGGAGCCTTTCTTCGTCTGTCTTAGGCATGAAAGAAGGGAATAAGCCCTTTGCAATGCCGCCTAAAGCAGCAGGTATAGGAGGTTCATATTTGATGATGCCCAAACGTGCAGATACATCTTCTCCGATCTGGTAAGTGTATCCTTCCAGCAGACTGACAGGCAGCAATAATCCCTGGGAGATCTGCCCTCTCAGCTTCATTGTTTTGAGCCTGAAACCTTCCTGCTCTCCCATTTTCCGGTAAGAGCTTTTCCTGAGAAATTCAAATTCTTCCCTGACAGGCAGGAATGAATCTATTTCACAATACACCGCATGATCGCCGATGTGGAATTCATTTTTCTTGACCACTAATTTCCACCCTTTAACGGTGGCTACTTCTATCAGATCAGCCCCGGCAATAGGTTGTATGTCGTCTATAACAACCGGGGATACCAATTTCCTTTCCATTGTTGTACTTTCGAATGTGAAGTTTTTGTTGGGTTACAAATGTTGTTTTATTCCATCTATAGAGGCCAGGTATATAGATAAGGGCCGCAAATATATGCATTTTATTTTATCTGTCAAATAATTGGGCTAATCTTCCTACTCAATTGCCGCATTTGCCCCCTGTCCGGTCCATTTATTGATGCTAACTTTAGTATCACTCACCAAACCTTACCATTATGTTTAAAAACACGAAAGCATTCAGCGGATTTTCGGTAAATGACATCAACAGGGCAAAGGAATTTTACAGTAAAACACTTGGGCTTGATGTAGAGGAAATAATGGGTGGTAACGTTTTACAACTGAACATCCATGGAGGAGGTGGCATCATGATCTATCAAAAAGACAACCATACACCCGCCACTTTTACGATCCTCAATTTCCCGGTAGACAATATAGAAGAGGCTGTAGATGGTCTCACGGCAAGAGGTGTGCGTTTTCTGCAATATAATGAGCCGATCAAAACAGATGAGAAAGGCATCTGCCGGCGAAATGGCGGACCATTGATCGCCTGGTTTGAAGATCCCGCAGGAAATATCATCTCTGTATTACAGACAGAAGAAAATTAAGATTTAATATCTTTGCGGGAATTTTTTGAAGACTATGCTGTGGTATCCGTATACGCAAATGAGAAAAATAAGCGAGTTGCCAAAGATGGTATCCGGAGAAGGTGTGATCATGCACCTGGAAGATGGCCGCTCGCTGATTGACGGGATCTCTTCCTGGTGGTCAGTCATACATGGATATAATCATCCGGCGCTCAACGCCGCCTTACTTACGCAGGCAAACAAATTCGCCCATGTTATGTTGGGCGGCATGACACATAATCCGGCCATTGATCTGGCTGCGAAACTTGTCAGCATCACACCTCAGGGCCTCAATCATGTCTTTTTTTCTGACAGTGGTTCTATTGGCGTTGAAGTAGCGCTGAAAATGAGTATCCAGTATTGGAAGAATATCGGTTATCATGGCAAAAGCAAGATCATATCACTGAGAAATGGGTATCATGGCGATACTTTCAAAGCCATGGAAGTCAGCGACGATTCTGATTTCACCCGTGCATTTTCGGATGTACTCAGAAGAGGATTTATACTGGATATTCCTGAAGGAGGATTTAACGCCGATGCAGCCGTAGTGAAAACGGCTACTGACAAACTGGAAGCACTCTTGCAAAGTGAACATCAGAACATTGCCGCTTTTATAGTTGAGCCTATTGTGCAATGCGCAGGCGGTTTTAACATTTATTCGCCGCTTTACATGAAAACGGCCCGTGAGCTCTGTACCAGGTATAATGTACTTTTCGTGTTCGATGAAGTAGCCACAGGTTTTGGCCGTACGGGTAAAATGTTTGCTGCTGAACATGCCGGTGTTACACCCGATATCATGATACTGGGTAAAGCACTGACGGCAGGTTATATGGGACATGCTGCTACGCTCGCCACATCGCCAGTATTCGACAGCTTCCTCGGAGATGATTATGAAAAGGCATTGATGCATGGGCCTACCTTTATGGCCAATCCACTTGCCTGTGCCGTGGCATTGCAAAGCATCGCCATTATTGAAGAGGAACATTATCTGCAGAAAATAGAAAACATTCAGTCTATCATACGCCGTGAGTTTGATACTTTCACTTCTCCTGCTATTATAGCCAAAAGATCAATAGGAGCACTCGGCGCCCTTGAAATGAAAGACGCAGCCTGCCTCTCAGGCTTTAAGGAGTTCTCCCAGCAACATGGAGTATGGCTCCGTCCTATCGGCAATGTGTTATACCTGATGCCTCCATATATCATCAGTGAGCAAGAGTTACTGACTATCCTGCAAGTGATGAAGGACTGGGTTCAACAAATAAAATAAACTATACTGGGCTGCCAAATTGGTCAGCCCTTTTTTATGAATACGCCGCAAATGCCTTCCTGATCTGGCATTATTCTTGTCAATAGGAATCTGCGCAAAAATATATTTTCACTAGTGGGACAATATTAAGACACAACATTTCCTCTCCGATGAAATATGCAACCATTTATTAAAAACCTGAATTTCATTTAAAACAACAACAACAAAACCATGAGAAGACTACTTTTCAGCGTCGCTGCCGCTGTAGCGTTGCTTACTGCCTGCAATAAAGATGACGACAACAACAATCAGACTCCTGAGAGCGCCTTTACTATTGAGGGACAAGACAAACAGACTACCGAAACGCCTTTCGGTTTCCGTGTACAATGGAGTGTGGAAGAAGGTGGAAGAATGCTGATGTCCAACGTGAATATCAATGAAGCCTCTTTTAGTGGCAAGATTGATGGTGTTTCCTTTCAGGTAGATACATTTGTGAACGGGCAGACATATACGTTCAAAGAAGCGGGTGCCGCCGGATTCGACAAGCGTGTGAATTTCAGTGCTGCTGATGTTGTATTGGGCGCCAGTTTCGCTAACAATGTCATTACGCCCGGTACTGGCAAACAGCTGACAGACCTGCAGGATGGCAGGATCACCATTCAGAAAGATCCTCCAACTGAAGCATACCGCATAACATATATACTGGATTATGGCGATGCCAAAGTGTCCGGAGAATTCAACGGATTGATGCCAGTCGTGAATAAATAACAGGTGCAAGCCATATCCCCAAATCCGGGGATATGGCATCCCCTTTTTCGAGGAGATATATGTGCGCTTTTATCAATGACGAATACCTAATTAAAAGTATGCACCACACTGAGCCCAAAAGTTCCCTGCTGATAGGTTGGTAATATCACATTGGCTATATCCGTTTTCTTATTCCTGAATATCCTTTTCACCGAGGGATATAAATAATAAGCCAGCTCGGTTGAAAGTATACCCACACCCGCTCCCGCTACTATGTCTCCCAACCAGTGCCTGTTATTCGACATACGCAGATATCCTGTTGCTGCAGCCATTGCATAACCCGCTACGCCATACCAGATAGATACATCCTTATATTCCCGCATCATAAATTCAGCAGCAGCAAATGCTGTAGCTGTATGCCCTGAAGGAAAGGATAGATAATTAGATCCATCCGGCCGTTTCTCGTGCGTAAGATGTTTGGTAGCCATAACCGTACTTCCCATGATGATATTAGCCATCGCATAAATAGCAGTACGGTCTAAGAAATTATTCTTCCCTTTGATACCGGCCGCGTTCAGGCCATATACCAGGAAAGCAGGAGCATACTGCAGGTAATTATCGAAATCATAGACCCTACGGTTTCCCTCCAGGTATATTTCTTCTTTAAAGTGATTATTTACGCCTTTTAAACTATTTACGCTCAGAGAAGCCGCTCCATAAACAATAAATGTGGCAGGTACCAATAATAGTCCCTTGTAACGCCTTTTAATATTCTCCGGGCGATGCTGATAAAACGAATCCGGTTGGAACTTCGGCGCAGCCGTATTAATAATACTATCCTGCTGCTGTGCTGATGAGACATGAGGTAGCAGCCCCGCTATGAGCAGGCAAAGGCATAAGAATTTCTTACACATAGTGTATAACAGTTGTAGGAATAAGTAAATCGACGATTCAGATGTCAGGTAGATTATTCACATTGTTGCGGTGTAATCCCTCCCTTTATCTGCCAGGTGTTTTCACCTGGCTTGCTATTAAAAATAGAATAATATTTTAAATTATTATAATATAATTTCTGTTTGACGAAACAAACTTAGCGGTCAAATCTGTAGAAAAACTGGCGAAGAGAAATTTAATTGGATCTTATTTGCGATTCCAGGTATTCAATATTTGCCTACCTGCTTATCATGGTGTTGTTACAATAGGAGCCATCTGCAACTGACCAGAGGATAGAAATCTTACGTTATACGAATATCTCATTTCATGCGTTTATTACTGCTGTCAGCGACTGCCTTCATAACATTACCATCACCCGTGTTTATTATTTTAAACTTATACACCTGCTTACCGGGTGGCAATTGCCCGTGACGACATTTGCTGATGCCTATTTTAAAGATTCATTTAACGTTAAAAAATTATCCGGTTACACATGAAACCCAAATTCTACTTTATCGTAAAAACTTCCGCCCTGCTGTTATGTTTGAGTACAATGCTGACTTTATCCCATTCCTGTAAAAAAGACAATGGTAACAATCCGCCAGGCCCCGACACTACACACCACGAAGACACTTCTCCATTCTATGGTAAACCTCTCACGAAGAGACCCATTATGGTCGATTACTGGGGAGGCTGTTGCTACGACAGATCAACCGTAGGGCCTTTGGATGCTATGCCCGACGGCGTGGACGTTGTTAACATTTTCACGCTGGGCATAGGCAGAACAGCTACAGGAGGCTGGGAATTTGAACACAGAGGCGTGTCAGGTCAGAATGAATGGAGCGATGTGTTGACTAAAGCGCACGCCCTCCAGCAAAGAGGCATCAGGATAGTGGCAACATCCTTTGCCGGCGGACTGGTAAAACTATCCGCTGCTGCGGCCGACTCCATGGCGAAAGTCGTAAAAGATTCCCTGGACAAATGGAAATTTGACGGGATAGACCTTGACCTGGAATACGGCAATGTCAGAACCGCGAATATTGACTCGGGTATTATTGCCCTCAGCAAATACGTTGGCCCCTTGTCAAAAACGGGCAGAATCTTGTCGGTAGTGGACTATAACAACTACAACCTGGAGCAGATCAAAAGGTCCAAACAATACATTGACTACGTAATGACCATGTCGTACTGGAACAAAGCCACAGATGTAATGAAATGGGTAAAATCATACGGAGATGGCATCGGCAACCGCCAGAATGTGTTGATCGGCGTGGGCGCAGGTTGCGCCATCAATGCCGGACAGGCTACGTTACCGGGTGAGCAGCTGAAAATAGCAGATACACTGAGGACCTCCGCTCCCGGCAGCGGTATGATGGAATTCATCTTTGGATGCAGTTACAACAGCAAGGACCAGAACGGAAATATCACAAAGGATGTGAGTTACACAACGAATATCATCCAGCGACTGAAGAAATAGCAGCTGGAACAGCCGGGCAAGGAGTCTTAGCCCGGCTGTTCGCCAGTTCTCAGCTAATATCTTCTATTCGTCTTACCTTTGCAGGATGGATTATTTCAAAAAGCTGCTTGAATTACTGAAAACTGAGCGGGAAGTAGACAGGAACGCATATCTGGAAATGACAGCATCAACGTCCGTAGCCGAGCGCAGGGCTAATGGGCTTACCTGGTACCCTATTGCCATCAGAGGTTCGGAAATGAGCCGCGGAGACTATCTCACCGTGGAAGTGGAGCGTACTACTCACCAGGATATCGTTCACCAGCTCCGTTTTGGCGTATCAGCAGTTCTGTTTTCGAATCATGATCCTAAAACAGACCGGGTAGAAGGCACTATCTCCTACCAGGGGGGTAACCGCCTGAAAATCACACTCCGTACGGATGAGCTGCCCGAATGGGCCAATAATGGCAAATTAGGCATTGATCTGCTGTTTGACGACAACAGCTATGATGAGATGCAAAATGCCCTTAAACAGGCCGATACCCGTATCAACAAGGAAGAGAATGATCGTCTCATCAGCATCCTGACCGGCGAAAAATCGCCTACCTTCCGGGATGATGTGCCACCGGTTACCATCCCCCGCCTGAATGATTCCCAGCAGGCCGCTGTGAACCGCATACTGGCGGCGAATGACCTGGCTATTGTACACGGCCCTCCCGGCACAGGAAAAACCACTACCCTGGTACAGGCTATCAAAGCGCTGATAAAACAGGATAACAAACAGATACTGGTGGTTGCACCCAGCAATACCGCTGTGGACCTGCTCAGTGAAAAACTGGCCGACGAAGGACTGAACGTATTACGCGTGGGTAACCCGGCCCGTGTTTCCGAACGGCTGTCAGCCCTGACGCTGGATAGCCGGATGGCGGAACACAACAGCATGAAGGAGATCAAACGCCTGAAAAAACAGGCGAATGAATTCCGGGACATGGCACATAAGTACAAGCGGAATTTCGGAAAGGCAGAACGGGAACAACGCAAGGCGCTGTTTGACGAGGCCCGCAGTATCATGAAATCCGTCGAAAATACCGAACAATACATCATGGACGACCTGCTGACAAAGGCACAGGTGATCACTGCTACCCTGGTGGGCGCCAATCACTACACCGTACGCCAGCTGAAATACCATACCATCGTCATTGACGAAGCCGGACAGGCACTGGAACCAGCCTGCTGGATTCCGATCCTGAAAGCACAGAAGGTAGTGCTGGCCGGCGACCATTGCCAGCTGTCCCCTACTGTAAAGTCGGACGAAGCCGCCAGGAACGGGCTGAGTACCACCCTGCTGGAAAAATGCATCGCCCGCCATCCTGAATCGGTGGTGCTGCTGGAAGAACAGTACCGCATGCACCAGCTGATCATGGGTTATTCTTCTTCCATCTTCTACGAAGACAGACTGAAGGCGCACGCTTCTGTGGCCGGACATACCCTCTTTCCGCAGGATATGCCCCTTTCTTTTGTGGATACCGCCGGCTGCGGATTTGACGAAAAATCCGAAGGCACCAGCACGACCAATCCGGAGGAAGCTGCCTTCCTTTTCAAACACCTGACACAGTTTGTAACAGGGCTCAACACACATTACCAGCAGGAAGATTTTCCCTCTATTGCTATTATTTCGCCCTACAAGCAGCAGATCCATCTCCTGAAGGAACAGCTGCAGGACTCTCCAGCACTGCAATCCTACGGGGATAAGATCTCTGTAAATACGATCGACAGTTTCCAGGGGCAGGAAAGGGATATTGTATATATCAGTATGACGAGGAGCAATAACGATAACAAGATCGGCTTCCTGTCCGACATCCGCCGCATGAATGTGGCCATGACAAGGGCCCGTAAGAAGCTGGTAATCATAGGCGACAGCGCCACACTTTCCCAATTGCCCTTCTATGCAGGGTTTATCTCTTACGCAGAGCAGCAAAACGCCTACCAGAGCGCCTGGGAATTTATGGATAACTAGGTCGGAAATTTTGATACCTTTATTGCCAATTGTCATAACTCTATCCTAACAACCTGAACCTATGAAAAGAATCACCCTGATGTGCCTGGTGGTACTGTTGCAGGCACTTGCCTATGGGCAATTCAAAACCGTAGCTGAAACTCCCTTATTTGAGGAACCTGAAACCGGTCATGCGAAGCTGCTCCAGCTCAAAAACGGCAATACCATCGTCGTACACCTGAGCGCCAGAAACGGAATAGATCTCACTATTTACAATCCCGAGCATAAACTGGCGGGTTACAAACATCACGATCCTTCTTTTGGAAAACTGAAAGGAGCTCGTGTCAATGCTATTTTCGAAACTAATAACACTATCGCACTCCTGATCAGTGAGGTCCATGAAAGAACACCTGTGCTCTACAGATTACTGTTTGACGGCGCCACCGGCAACCTGGAGAGGGAAGAAAAGATCGCGGAAGCAGAAAAATACCTGTTTAAAGACGTACGCTGGATACCTGAATTTGATCCTGTAAACTCTTTCTCAGTCAGTAAAGATCCGGCCAGCGATCACTACGCATTATTCATCCATCGCGATAAAAGTGATCTCGCAGATAAAAACCAGATGGAGGTGGTTGTATATAACGGCGATCACCAGGAGATTAGCCGGGCCTTTTACCAGCCGGCTTTCAAATATGCTTCTCTGAACTACCTTGACATGGCTGTATTAGGAGATGACAGGGTATGCATACTGGGGTTTGCATACAATGAGATCACCTCCAACGACCGGGAAGGACAACTGGTGATGATGACGCTCACCAAAAACGGAAGGCGTATGACCTCTGAATTGCTCGACCTGTCTGATAATCGCATTGCCGACAGTGCTATTGTGCGGTTCAATCCTGTCACAAAGAAACTGATGCTGCTGGGCGCTGCTCATATCGAGGATGCCAACCCGCAGCCATATGCAGGTTTCCTGCTCATTATAGACCCTTTTAAGGCCAAAGTCGAGCAGGAGATCAATCTATATCCTGCCGAAGCCGATGTGCAGAAAAAGAAGCTATATGGGCCAAATGAAACATTTACAGGAATGCCTCAGGATATCGTCATCAACGATGATGGCAGCTTTTCTGTTATTTACGAAGAACTGATCAGCGAAAAACATACACCACGGGATGCTACACCCTACACTTACTATATGCTGGACAACCTAGCAGTTGCCTCATTTGACGTCAGCGGCAAAATGCAGTCTGCCAGCTTCATTCCGAAAAAACAGTATCTGAAAAACACCGACTACCCTTCTTTCTATATCGCACAAAGGAAATTATCCACCCAGCATTTGATACAGGCGGACCAGTACCGTTCATTTTCTTATCTGCATACAAAGCGGAAGTTATACGTTCTCCTGAATGATGCGGAGCAGAACACACATCCGGAGAATGGGAATGTAGTGCCAATGCGTTCACTGACCAGCGCCCAGGCATTCTCGTATGTAACAGGAAGTCCCGCACCGGAAAGACGCCTGTTTTTTGGTCCGCTGAAAAAGGAAGAGAAGCACGCCCTGGCGGTATTCAATCTTTCAGACTATAACAGGTCCACTAACACATATGTAACGCTTAAGCTGGAGATAAACAGCAAGGAAAGAAAATCCAGGCTGGTGTGGCTGACGCCGGAAGAATAAAAAAAAGGCTAAAGTAGGAATACTCCAGCCATTGCTAAACCTACAACTGTTTACACTGTTCATGTAACATAAGTTTCTGCCACAGTTGTCATGACAGCGGGGTGTTAGCAGCTCCTATTTTTTAGGCGCTGTTAACGTTCCGTTGTTATTGATAGGCCAGATGCCTGGTGTCGGAACGCTCACACCTTTGGTGTTACCCCTTTTATTTTCGTCTCCGCCATAGTAATACAGCGCCCAGCCTCTGTAGGCCAGCTGTTTCTTACCATGTACATCTATCACTCCAAAGTCAGCCTTTTTCAGGATAGTGGGAATATTTTGTACTACTGTTTCCTGGTAAACAGGCCATACAGCATCATTACTGAAATCAGGTAGTGTATACTTGTTAATGTTGAACGAATCTTTTGAGAACTGATACAACGTTCTGCCGTAATCGTCTGTGATGAATTCTGTCAGTTCATCACCGGGAACATATTTGCCGGTGTATTTAACACCATCTTTGCCCACCAGTTGTGCTTTCCCTAATGCTACAGAATAATCAGGTTTTGCAGTAAACCAGGTTCCACCTGCACTATCGCCTTTGATATCGCCGGCTTTGGTATCGCCCTGGAAATAGTACAGTGGCCAGCCTTTGTAAGTAGACTGTTTTGCGCCATCTGCGCGGGTGATCACACCAAAATCTGCAGCGTCAAGACCTGTTTCAAGGCTTGGGTTGGCTTTGTAAAATACTGGCCATTTCGCAATACAGTCGCCGCTGCAGGCAGCCTGTCCATTCACATCCAATGCAAAGGAGTAGAGGGTACGTCCCTGGTTGTCAGTTAATATTTTTCCCAGTTTCTCGTTAGTTTGCAGTCTTACATCTGCATTCACAGCAGGGTTCTGAACGTCATCGTCATCATCACAACTTACAATACATGTTGCTGCCAAAACAAAGAGTGACATTGCAGCTAAGGTTTTTCTGAACTTCATTTTGAGTTTTTTAATGATTACTCTGATTGAGTATGCAAAGCTCAAAATATCTGTGCTCATTGAAAATTACCAAACCTGGTCATATCCATCCCCTATTCTAGTGATCTAACAACATTTTCACCGGGAGTACTCACTTTTTGAGATCACAAAGCTACAATCTGTTATATCAACAGAATTACACATAACAAAGTAAAAATGATAAAAATCAAACAATTAGACCGGAAATATGAGTTATGGCTGTCTGAGTGAACCGGGTGTTTGTAACCGGCATATGATGAGGAACCGGAGCAGACTAATTGGGGGACATGTTTATCCCCCATATGTGAGAAAGGTCATACTGCATATTTGTAACCCGGGTGCGCACCCCAGGAATGAGCCCTGGCATCGGGGGATGTACTATCCGCCATACGGCGAATGAAAATCAGCTATACCGGTCGTTCCTCCAGGGATAGGCCGTATTGGAATAGCCGCGTTCCTCCCAGAAGCCTAATTTGTTTTCTGTCAGGAATTCTATCCTCCGGATCCATTTTGATCCTTTCCAGGCATATAACTGAGGCGTGATCATTCTTACCGGACCGCCATGCTCTATCGGCAAAGGTGCTCCCTCAACGGTGTGTACCAGCAGCACGTCAGGTTTCAATGCTTCTTCCAGCGAAACATTGGTCGTATAATCATCATATCCGTAACACAGGATATGTGTGGCATTGTCATGGGGCTGCACGAGCGCCGCCAGATCCAGCAGGCGTACTCCTTTCCAGTTCATGTCCAGTTTAGACCAGGTGGTAACACAGTGGAAGTCGGAAGTATCTTCTGTCTGCGGTAAAGCCATAAAATCGTCCCAGGTAAGTTCTACCGGGTGTTCCACTGCGCCATCTATCACCAGTCGCCATTCATCCAGGGGAACCTCCGGTTCAATACCCAGGTCGAGCACAGGCCACTTATGCGTGATGATCTGCCCAACTGGTACTACCGGCATGCCATGACGATTAGGTTTACCGGAACCCATAGGCCTGTCGTCGGCAACGGAAGGCGTCTGCCTGATCTTGTCCTCAAAACGGGCTTTTAGCTTCATACGGGCTTCGACCACCCTTTTTAATTTTTCTGATTCTTCCATAAGATGAAGGTAGGGATTATTGAAAAATTCGTAAATATGAATATCAAACATTTAAATTGCGTCCATTATAATCGGAGACATCCACATCCCTGGCCATGAATAAAATATCATCCTTAATTACACTTTTACTGACGTTTGGGCTGTTTGCCTGTAATGATTCCAGAAATCCTCCTAAGGCGTTTAATTTAAGCGATTTTGATAAGTATTGGGCCCGTATGACGCAGGCACAGGAAGACTCCCTGTTTGATCTCTATTATACGTCATGTGATACTGTTATATCCCATAATGATACTACATGGATCATTAACCGCAAATATGATACTACCATCGTCCATACCGGGATTTTTTATTACCTGCGTTATGATTATCCGGTGGCTTTCGCCGGTCCATCGACGCGCATGACAGAAATTGCACTTGACTTCGAAAAACAGGGCAATTCAGATAGTGCCAGTACTTATTTCAAAACGATTGTTGCCTATGTGGATACAATAAACCACCAGCAGCATAGTGGAGAGTTTTGTGCAGACGCCAACAGCCTTCTGGAAATTGGCGTTAACAATGCCATCCTGGCTTCTTTTGCCTGCACGCGGTTGGGCGATACGACCAAAGCCCTGGATATGTTGAAACCCTGGCTGGCCAATGCAGAGGCTCATGCAGGCATTTACGGTTGGTTTGCCAGACTGTGCAGACTGAAATATGGCGAGAGCGCCTGGACGCATGAACTCAATACCTGTTATAACACCCTACATCGCTTAGAAGATGATCATTTGCCTGAAACCAGCGATTGGGCTGTAAAGATTTTTGGAGCATCCGTGGGATTAGGCAATGCCGATGACCCGAATGTTACTTCGAGAAGTAATATTGACAGAACCATCAACTGGATTTTCCGCACCAACCCGGATTTGAGGTAATACCGGCGGATATGCAGACTTGACTATATGTTTCTTTTATTTTACTGGATAACACCCTCAATCACAATCCAATTGCAGTGAAAAATGGTATACTCGTTTTAACGGAGGATCTGCATTTGTGATGATTCGCCGGAACGGCCCCGGAATGAGGTATCGGCGCATTGAATTCTGGTAATTTGACCGCTGGCAGATACCCATAAATGATATAAATTTGATACTGTACTTAACCATTGCTGATGCTTTTGACTTCCTCCTATGAACTGAAGACAGCATTTGCCTATGCCAGGACTTTTAGCCTGGAGAGGAAACTTTTTTACATAGACAGCCAGATGATTCTCCTGGGTATTCTGGACTCTTACGCCAGTGATATCGCCATTGATGCGGCTGACCGGGAGAAGCTCGTCCAGTGGCTGCACGCCCTTAACTGGGAACAACGTCCCGGCACTCCTATCCCCACGGGAAACAGGCCCAAAGTGCCTATTATGACGGAGGCGGAAAGGATGTTGGAAAATGCTGCGTATTACCAGAAAAAACTGGGAGATGAACAGCTCCATCCCCAGCACATCATCCTCTCCCTGCTCAGTATAGAGAACCGCTGTCAGTACAAATTCCAGTCGCTTGGTATCATCTTCGACAGCTACCTGGAACAGATCCGGGCACTTAGGAATATTCAGACCGAGGTCCCTTTCCGTAGTCCCCGCATCAAAACCTCCCATATCAGTTTCTTCCACCCGCTGATCCGGCTGTTTTACGGTCCTCAGCAGAAGAAGATGGCTGTAGAAAGATATTTCAGGGAAGCCCAGGCCCTCCTGCAGTATAACGATATCCACAGGTGCCGGGCGCTCTGCCACCTGGTGTTACAGATGCAGCCCGATCATGTGAATGCATTGTGGCTGTCGGGGGTAACATGGAGAGTGGAAAGGAACTTCCAAAAGGCCCTTCCCTTCTATGAAAAGGTACACAAGAAACATCCGCAACATACAGGAGTACTGGCGGAAGTAGCACATTGTTACAGTGAGCTGGGTAATCATGCGTGGGCACAACGCCTTTACGAACACGCATTATCAATGAATCCGGGATCTTCGGAACTGCTGAATAGTCTCGGGTTTGAATGTATCAAGCTGGAATTGTATGTGGAAGCGATCTCTTATTTTGATCAGGCCATTGCGTATGATGAAGAATGCGCCTATGCCTACAATAATAAAGGTTATGTGCTGATGCACCTTGGATTCCCTGTGGCAGCCAGGGAGCTTATACTTAAATCACTGCAGTTCAATAAAGGCAATGCCTATGCCTATAGGAACCTGGCATTGCTCGCCCTGAAAGAACAAGACGAAGACACTGCCAGGGAAATGCTCCTGAAGGCGCAACGATTTCACTTTAAACGTAATTATGGCAATGAAGTGGAAGAATTGTTACGCCGCCTGGACAAACAAAAAGCTACTACTTCGTAACGGCTAAATAATACTTGTTGATCCGTTCGTTATAAGCCACACTTCTCATCAATACGAGCCGGTATAAGGCAATACCTACGCTGGCGCAGGCAATACCCGCCAATACATCCAGTACGTAGTGATGGCTGGTATAAACAGCGGCAAACCAGATACCGATGGATATGATGCCAAAAATAGTCGTGAAGAAAAGATTGGTGGTCTTCCTTGCATAGAAGAACACGATCAACGGATAAGCAGAATGCAATGAGGGCATCGCCGCAAATACGTTTGATCCTTTTGCATATAAAGAGCCGAAGATATTAACGTTCAGCGCGGTGTCAAACCTCGCCAGTCCGGCTGTATTACCCGGTGTGCTGGCTATAAAGTCAAACCCGTGTAACTGTACATACCATGGTGGCGCGGCAGGATACGTATAGTAGATGATATATCCTACCCAGTTAACCAGTATAAAGGTGAAGGCGAAATGCAGGAATGCCAGCCTGTCCTTATAGAACAGGTACGTAGCGAATGCCAGTGGTACCGGCACCCAGCATAAGTAGAATGATCCTGTCAACACGTCCAGCCATACGCTGGTATGATGCAGCCAGTACTCGTTCGGGGTCACTTTCACTCCATCCATCATCACGCCAAACCATGCTTTTTCTGTCTCATAAATGTCTTTGATATGTACAGGCCCCGTCAGGTAATTGGGGAATGCCTTCATATAGTCGAACACGATCCAGTAAAAAATGAAGATCGAAAAACCCAGTATAAAACGCCGGGTCGGTCTCGATACGTAATAACAGACGTTAAAAATAGCGATCAGCCATATCTGATCAGTCTTAAAGCCAACCAGCCAGCCTGAAAGCAACAGATAAGCTATGCTGATCGCAGTAACGATCAGCATATTTCGCCTATCAAAAAAAGCAGTTGTAGGCCTGGCAGGAACCGGTGCATCCATCTTATCTCACTTTTGAAAATCTGATCCGAAGATCTTGTCCCAGAATGAAGAACTCACACCATATCCTTTGGAAGCATCGGCATAGTGATGCATCATGTGGTGTTTCTTTAACTTCTTCCAGAACTTTGCCTTAAAATTGAAATGGTGCAGGGCATAGTGGGAGATATCGTAGAAAAGATATCCGCCGATGAAGCCTGCATAAAATCCGTAAAAATATACTTCAGGTATAAAACTTCTATATAGGAACCAGAATCCCAACGCCAGCGGTATGCTCACAGATGGTGGCAGTACCAGGCGCAATCTGTCGTTAGGATAGTCATGATGCACACCATGGAAGATGAAATGCAGCTTTTTACCCCAGGAAGACTCCGGTTCAAAATGGAATACAAAACGATGCATGATATATTCTGTCAGCGACCAGATAAAGATACCGGCCAATACGCTGAGCAGCCATATCAGTACACCTGCATTCACAGTTACCAGTGCTGTCCAGCAGCAATAGGCGATAACAGGAATATATAAGAACAGCGGAACGCTGAAATGCACCTTAGATAATTTTTCCAGTAGTCCGTTCTTGAACATAGGCACAGACTCTTGCGAGTTGGAAACGTACTGTCTATTACTCATTCGTTGTGAATTTAACAATCAACCTTTTAGGGCTTGAACTGCTCCTTTATTTCTTTACCGGTAGCAGGGTCTACTCCTTTCATTTCTATGTATACCACATTCGGGAACCAGAAGGTGCCTCCTTCGATCTGCAGGTAAATCCTGTTCAGCTGCGCCATGACAGTACCTATCTGTGTGTAGATATGGTAATCGCCCTGGGCAGACTTCATCAGGTACATCTTTTTCTTATCATAAGCTACAGAACGCAATTCATACTTGTCTTTCGACAGTTGCTTTACCTTCAGTCCGTACGCAAATTTACGTTGTATGTAATTTAATCCCTTCTTTTCACCATTTTCGGTGTACCTGATCCAGTAAATATTCACCGGCTCATCTTCATCAAGTGAGCCATCTTTCTGCAGGTTCAGGTCGTAGACAATCGTGTTGGCATTCGGCGTACGCTGCATATAGAACAGCATATGCGGAATATTCTGCGGAACCGGGAATACAGGTTCTGTTCTCACGGTCTGTGCATTTGCCATTGTCATAACAGGCAGTACCATGATGAGCAGTGCGATCACTGGAGTGGTGGTAGCGCTTCTGATCACACGGGTTACCTGGTCCTGCTGATCAATTGCTTTCTTTGCATCCCTCAGCCGGCCTACCGCTGTTATATTGGTCATGATCGCCATAATGAACAGCGGGAAGGTGAAGATCGAGATGGTCTCAAATACATGGAAAGGAATGCCTGGTATGTATAGCTTGTAATCCCCGCCAATGAAGTGTGAGGTGATGCCACAGGCAATAGCAGATACGGAAATGATCACGATCCTCTCGGGGCGTTGCATCAGTCCTCCTTTACACTCAATACCAAGACCTTCTGCACGCGCCCTGGTATAACTTACCATCATAGAGCCGATCAGCGCAATAAAGGCGAATATGGAGCTCAGGAAATAGTGATGTCCGATCAGGTAATAACAGATGCCGAGGAACAATACCATTTCACTATAGCGATCGAGTACCGAATCGAAGAGGGCGCCGAAACGCGACCCCATATTTCCCAGGCGGGCTACCTGCCCGTCCAGCATATCAAATAATCCTGCAAAAAGGATCAGGGCACCGGCCCATCCTACGTAGGACAGGTCTCCCCTGTTACCTTCCTCGACTCCCGTCACAAATATCACTACTACACCTATGTTCAGCAGGAATCCGATCAGGGTGACAGCGTTAGGCGTCAGCCCCAGCTTGATCAAACCCTTTACCAAAGGGTTGATCACCACGTAAATTGCTTGCTGCAGCTTATCTCTGAATCGTTTTTTCATGGCTTACGATTGAAAAACATTAAAAATCAAATCTAACCCTGCCCCTGATACCCCAATTGGCAATCAATGGATTATCCAGGTAAGTAAACCTCTTCACGAGATCTAACCTGAGCAGTTTAAATATATTGGCGATACCCACGCTTCCTTCCACATATGGCGTACTGCCAAGTGTATAGGTGATGGGTACTCCATCCGCATAATTTGAGAACTGTATCTTTGACGGATCCAGCCTTGGATCGTTGCCTTTGCTCAATCCTCCGTACAGCACCTTCACTGTTGCTACCTCACGGAGTTTCAATTTTTTCAGCAAAGGTATCTTATTGAAGATAAATCCGTTAAAGCTATGGTCAATATTTATACCAGCATAGCGGTCACTCACAAATTCCAGGAAGTTCATCAGGTTATAAGACTGTAACTGGTAAGCATATGTCTGGTTCGCTCTGTGGATGGTCAACAACGGATAAGGTATGTGTCCGAAGATGTAACCACCCTCTACTACAACCTCACTATACCCAAGCTGTGAAAGGTATACCATCTTATAAATATTCAGGGTGATGTTCTGGTAATTGTATCCGCTACCGAACAGCCCCTTCACTCCCGCGATTGCTCTGAGTGTGAAGATAGGATATTTGTTGGGGATGGGGATCCTGAAGTTCTTTCCCTGGTAGAATTGCTCGTGAGGCGCCCAACGCAGTTCCAGCGATAATTCAGAAGTAGTGATCTTCTTTACGCTGTCGGCCTGGCTCGTGCCTTTATAGTAAGACAGGGTGCCGGCGGGTGTCTGCTGCCAGTGTTTGAAGCCTACCTGGAAAGAGGAGTGATTATACAGCTCATGCAGGTAATACAACCTGTAGATGTCATTGTAGAGCCATTTATCGTTGTTACCACGCTTGAAGGACAGCAGGAAGTTATCCTCCTGTACAAACTGCAGCTCCTGGCCCGGGATCTTCGTATCATGCTGGTAGCTGGCCTTAATGGCACGTACCGGCCAATCGTAAATTGACTTATGGTTGAAGGCATAAGAGCCTCCGAAGTAATATTTCCATTTCTCGTCCTTGAAGCCGTAAGCGCCGTATCCTTCGAGGTAGATGCTCTTATTGAACTTGGGCGTGGTCCTTCCTCCCAACCTCAGGCGGAAACCTTCCACCGGGTTGAAATTATAGAAGGTGTTTACCGGACCTATTTCAAACTTAGGCCCTACGCTTTTCCACCCGGCCAGCAACAGGGTAGCGATATCCATGGTGCGTCTGAAAGATCTCATACGCTGCAGGCTGTCAATATTGGCGTATACCTTCGACTCTGCGGCGGTCAGGGTATCATGCCTGTTCTGTTCCCAGAAGCTTTCCGGCTTCACCACTTCCTGTTCGTTCTCAACGAAAGAGCTTCCTTCATAGAACTTGTCCGGCATTGGCTTGTTGATCACCATGTTCTTCAGGGACACGGTACGCTCTCCGTAAAGACCGCTCTTACCCTTGAAGAGACCGAAGTCGGCCATCAGGGTGTTCTTGTTCATGAAATAACGGCCATCCGGTGTCTTTTCGAAGTCCATATAGAGGTGGAAATCACGGATAAAGTTCAGGTTGATCTCCTTATTGGCCGTCATATCCGCCTTCTGTATAGCGTATTTCCCATCCAGCGTGATGTACATTTTACCTTCCAGTAAACGGTCAGCTTTGTTCCTGGGATAGAATTCCAGAACAATCAGTTTTGTGCTGTCTGCTGTTTTGATGGTATCAGCAATGTAGTACTTGTAAAAAGTCGGACCTGCATCTGCAATGGGACTCAGGAACTGGTTCGTAAACAACATCATATTGTTGTCGTAGATATCCACGTCCTGGTAGATGTGGTTCAGATAAGCGCTCAGACCGCGGTTATCTATATAGTTCTCAAAGCTGACCTTCTTATCAGCTGTGATAATTGTTTTCTTTTTTTCGGGATCCCGGCGGTAGTATACATCGGCCAGTTTCTCTTCCAGGTACATCGGCAGCAGAGAACGTCCTGCCATCTTGGTGGTATCCTGGTTGTCGAACACGAATTTATACTTCCGGGTGAACCGGTTGTTGCTGATCTTTTCAGAGACATTACTCAACGCAAACTCCAGTTTCTCGTACTGGTTATAGTTGGCATAGTCATAGTGCTCCATTCTGTTCTTTGACTTATTGTCAATGACCAGTCGGATCAACTCTACAGCTGGGTTATCCTTGTTACGGTATCTTTCCTTCTTACGCTTGATGACTACCTCTCCCAGGGTTTTTGCGCCACTTTCCAGGCTCACATTCCTGACCTGTTCGTTACCTCTCTGTATGCGTATTGTAACAGCTTTATATCCCAGCAGGGAAAAGCGTACACTATCTTTTGGGCTATCAAACTGTAATTCGTACCGCCCTGCAGCATCTGTAGAGATGCCGAAAGACGTACCAGGCACAAACACACTCACAAAGGGCAGAGGAGCACCTGATTTGTCTGTGACCACACCCTTCACTTTCGTTGTTTGTGCAAATACTGAACTAAAGCCGAGCGTAAGCAATAACAAAAGACCTAAACTAATATTTTTACTACCATTCATTCTATCTAACATCTTTAAAAACGAACCGCTTCTGCATTATATAACTATACGTAAAACCAATCAACAATGATACTGTCATTTTAACCATGGCTACTCTATCAATAAGACTGTACCATCCTGTAAAATGTAGTATAAGCCACACTCCTGCTGCATTCAGCAGCATATTCCCCACCCAGGTGATACCATAGCGCAGTGCCTGTCCTCCTATCGCGCCTTTCTCCTTATTAAAGACCCACTGCCGGTTAATCATAAAGTTGGCCGCCCCACCTGTAAAGGTACCGGCCATATTAGCACCGACATACCAGGCTCCCGCCTGGGTTGACAGCAGGATCACCACAAGGAAATCCAGACCTGTTGCTATCAGTGATGAGGCCTGAGCCTTCAAAAATTTTATCATCTTCCAAAAACGTTACTGTGATAAACAATCTGCAGTAACAAGTTGGTGTATACTCCTGCTACCACGTCATCCATCATTACTCCAAATCCTCCCGGCAACTGCTCGGTACGGCGGATCAGTAATGGCTTGCGGATATCAAAGAATCTGAACAATACAAGTCCGGCCAGCACATAACCCGGGGTTACCGGGAGGAACAACAGGCTGAAGCACATACCTGACACTTCATCTATCACCACTTTCTTATCATCCTTTCCCCAATGCGGTTCAACTTCCGTACCGGACCAAACGCCTAACAATGTAACTCCGATGGTAAAGGCCAGCGGCCACATCGCAGAGAGATTACTACCAGCCTGCGCAAGGTACCAGCAGAGAGCTGTCACGGCGGCAGCAACCGTGCCTCCGCCCTTACCGATGTAGCCTATGCCCAGGCTGGTAGCGATTATTTTATGAATTCGGATCATCCTTCGTTTAAAATTCCTTCGTAATAATCCAGACCCAGGTGCGTGATCAGATCTTCGCCCATCAGGTAACGCAAGGTGTTCTGCAACTTGATCAGCTGTTTGAAGATGTCATGCTCAGGGCGCAGGCCTGGTGCTGTTTGTGGCGATTTCAGATAGAAGGACAGCCATTCCTGGATACCGCTCATACCGGCGCGTTTCGCAAAGTCGATGAACAGAGCGAGGTCAAGTACGATTGGCGCAGCCAGGATAGAGTCGCGGCAAAGGAAATTCACCTTGATCTGCATTTTGTAGCCCATCCAGCCAAATATGTCGATGTTATCCCAACTTTCCTTATTGTCCTTACGCGGAGGATAATAGTTGATCCTGATCTTATGGTACATGTCACCATAAAGTTCAGAATTTTCGTCCGGCATTAAGATATCTTCCAGTACACCAAGTTTGGATACTTCTTTTGTTTTAAAGTTATCAGGATCGTCCAGTACCCATCCATCGCGGTTACCCAGGATATTGGTGGAGAACCAGCCCTCCATACCCAGCGCACGTGCCTGCAAACCTGGGGCCAGAATAGTCTTCATCAATGTCTGACCGGTTTTGAAGTCTTTACCGGCGATCGGGGTTTTAGTCTTTTTGGACAATTCTACGAGAGCGGGGATGTCACAGGTCAGGTTAGGCGCACCGTTCGCAAAAGGAACGCCCAGCGTCAGTGCCGCATATGCATAGATCATGCTCGGAGCAATACGCGGATCATTATCTTTCAGCCCCTGTTCAAATGCAGCCAGTGACTGGTGAACATCTGCAGCTTCGTGATATATTTCGGTAGAACCGCACCATACCATTACAACACGGTCACAACCTTTCTCTTTCTGGAAATTTTTAATATCCTCGATTACGGCCTGTGCCAGGTCATAACGGGTCTTGTAGTCCTTTACGTGTGTACCGTCCAGATTTTTAACAAAGTTTTTATCGAAAGCTGCCTTCATTGGAACGATAGATTCCAGTTCTGGTCTGATAGCTTCCAGCATAAACCTGTCAAGTACTTCCGCTTTGACTGCGGCGGTATACACATTATCTTCATACACATCCCAACCACCAAATACCAGGTCATTCAGATTTGCTAAGGGAACGAAGTCCTTAATCAGCGGATTCCTGTTTTCAGTTCTTTTTCCCAGTCGGATATGGCCCATCTGTGCGACAGAGCCAATAGGCTTTGACAGCCCTTTCTTAATTGATTCTACTCCGGCAATGAATGTCGTAGCTACCGCGCCAAGGCCCGGCATCAGGACACCCAATTTCCCTTTTGCTTCTTTAATTTGATGTTTCATAAAAATGTGAGACTTTTATTTAACTGTTTTAATCAAAACCATTTGTTGGTGGTGTACCAGTCTAACGTTTCCCGCATACCTTTTTCAAGGTTGTATACAGGGCGGTAGCCCAGGTCCTGCCGTATCTTCTCAATGTTACAATCCCAGTTCTCAGCCGTCAATTCATTCAGTTTGTCTCTATTAAGCAAGGGAGCCCCACGACTCACCATTTCCATAATAGTGGCAACAGTTCTGATAACAGGCAGAGGTAGGTGAACACGAAAAGTGTGCAGCTTCAGATATTGCTTTATAACATCGGCCAGTGCATAACGGTCGTACCTGTTACCATCTGAAATGTTATACACAGTTCCTGAAACAGGAGCTGTCAGTGCCAGCAATGCTGCTTGTGCGAGATCCTTGACGTAGACAAAACTCAACCACTGGGCGCCTTTGCCCATATAAGGTTCCAAACCCCGTCTGTATGTCTTGAACAATACGAAAAGGTCCCGTTCTCTTGGCCCATACACTGCGGTGGGCCTTAATATTACCCAGGGGACATCTGATATAACTCCCAGGTATTCTTCAGCCAGTAGTTTACTTTTTCCGTAACTGGTTACCGGCTGGGGCTTCTCCACATCCGGTACAGGCCAGCTGGCATTATATGCGATGGGGCCTACGGCCGCCAGACTACTAATAAATACAAACTTCTTGATCGGTACCCTCGATTCTCCGGCTGCTACTGCCAGGTTGAGGGTATACCCTGCATTGACCCTGTTATATTCGTCCAAAGACTTTGCCTTTGTTATGCCTGCTCCATGAATGATGTAATCAAATCCATACTTCACAATCAGATCTTTCAGATCATCCTTGCTGCTGAAATCAGGATAAACAAAATTTACCGGCAAATGTTTCAGGTGGGAGACATTACTTGATGCACGTACGGCGGCGTAAACCTCCATTCCTGCATCCAGCGCTGTCTCCACCAGATGATATCCTACAAAACCGCTGGCGCCTGTTATCAGTATCCGGGGTTTCATATCTCTTTTTCGTATATCCTGTAGGTCCTGTACGGATCTGCGTTTATACCCCGCATAGCGGCATTCATCATTTCATTAGTTTCCAGGATCCAGGATCCTTCGCCGTAAGCAACGCCTTTTGCCCTGCCCACTTTCATTAACTCCCCGTAAAAACAGGCATCAATTCCCAGTTTACGGTGAGATTCCAGTACACCCAATGCCAACACTCTCACGCCATTTATTTTCTTTTTGCCCAGTAACAGTTTCAGAATACCGGTCGGAAATAAGCGACCTCTTTTTATCTTTCTCAGGATCTGGTTAAGATCCGGAATGGCCAGGGCAAACCCTATCATTTTCCCATTCTCTTCTGCTACAATACCAAAATCAGGATCCAGGATCATTTTGAGATCTTTCGCCAGGTACTCGAATTCCTTCTCTGTCATCGGCACAAAACCAAGGTTCTTGTCCCAGGCACTGTTATAGATCGCATGGATGTTCTTTACTTCCTCATCAAACTTTTTCAGGTTCACCTTACGGAAGGTGATATTACGCCTGGTGAGTCTTTCCTTCAGCACCTCCATCACACGGTATGGTCTGTCCTCCATGTACTCAGGAATGATCTTCCAGGCATACATGGTGATCTTGGTTCCCAGCCCTGCTTCCTCAATGAGTTTGATGTAGTAGGGATAGTTGTAAGTCATCATCACTACCGGCGGACCATCAAACCCTTCTATCAGTAACCCGCAGGTTTCGTTGGTAGAAAAGTTAACCGGGCCGACCAGCGTGCTCAGCTTACGGTCTTTCAGCCATTTAGTGGCTGCATTGAACAAGGCCTGGCTTACTTCGCTGTCGTTGATACAATCGAAAAAACCAAAGAAACCATCGTTCGTTTTATTGAAAATATTGTGGTTCTTATTATCGATAGCAGCTATTCTTCCCACTAGTTCTGATCCACGGAATGCAAGGAATCCCTGCAGCTGTGAATGTTCATGGAAAGGATGTTTTCCCGGAGTCAGAAGGTCACGTTGAGCAATAAACAACTCAGGTACATAATTTTCATCGTCCTTGTACAGATCGTGCGGGAAATCGATGAACTGCGCCAACTGTTTCTTGCTGGTAACCGCCTGAATGGTCACCTTTGGCAAACCGTTGGTTTGTCGCGGAGCATGTACCGTTTGCTGAGATGTCTGCAATGTTTCCATTTATATTTTTTGCTTTAAAGGTATACCCGCACGTGTAAATGTCTCCGTTAATTTGTCTATCGCTGTCTCGATCTGAGAGAACGTGTGTGTCGACATCAGGGAAAACCTTATCAGCGTAGCGTCTGGCTGAACTGCCGGAGGTACTACCGGGTTCACGAATATGCCTTCATCCTGCAGCATACGGGTGATGCGGAATACACTTTCTTCGTTCCTGATATAGATGGGTATAACAGGTGTTTCTGATACATTTCCGGTATCGAAACCTGCTTCCTTTAATAAGTTGCGTGCGTAGTTGGTATTATCCCACAGGCGTTGAATATGCTCAGGCTCAGACATGATGATGTCCAGGGTGGCAATTACGCTGGCTGCGGCTGCAGGCGTCATGCTCGCGCTGAAGATCAGGGAGCGGGCAGCATGCTTCAGGTATTCAATCACGTCTTTGTCACCGGCAATGAAGCCACCCAAAGACGCAAAAGATTTACTGAAAGTACCCATGATAACGTCTACTTTGTCAGTCAGGCCAAAATGAGACGCTGTACCTGCGCCATTCAGTCCTACTACACCGAGTCCGTGAGCATCGTCTACCATAATATTGGCGCCATAGGTATCTGCCAGGGCCACTATTTCCGGCAGGCGGGCAATGTCACCCTCCATGCTGAATACGCCATCCACAACGATCAGACGTACAGAAGACTGTGGCAGGGCTGACAATTTCGCCTCCAGGTCCTCCATGTTGTTGTGGCGGTACTTGATAACTTTCGAAAAGGACAGACGGCTGCCATCAATAATGGAAGCATGATCCAGTTCGTCCAGAATGATATAATCATTACGGCCGGTCAGGCTCGATAATGCACCCTGGTTAGCCAGGAACCCCGTACTAAAACACAGGGCGGCTTCTTTGCCTACATACTCCGCCAGACGACGCTCCAACTCGAGGTGAAGATCAAGGGTACCATTCAGGAACCTGGATCCTGCACAACCTGTACCATATTTGTCAATGGCACGTTTGGCCGCCTCTTTTACCTTGGGATGATTCGTCAGTCCCAGGTAGGAGTTTGATCCGAACATTAACACTTTCTTACCGTCAATATCAACTTCAGTGTCCTGAGAAGAAGAGATCGGTCTAAAATAAGGGTAGATCCCTTTTTCCTTGGTAGTGTAAACTCTGGCCAATGAGGCTTCCTTTGCACGTAACAATTTGCTCATTCTGATATATCTTAAGCTGTTGTATAATCTTTCTACTTTATGCGAAAGTATAAGATTATTGTTCTGAAAACGTTTTCAGATCCAAATTTATATATTGAACACTAAATTTTTGCAGTGAATCGATGACGGTAAGCGATAAAGTCCCCCGCAAACAAGCAGTGTTTAATAATATTTCAATCAATTACGAACACTGGCATACGACCAGACTTCGTAACGCTAACAGTATGCTAGTTGCGGTTTAAACATGTAGCTACGGGTTGTAACTAAACAATAGGTGATAAGAATAAAGGCGGTTTAACAGTATATTCAGTTGTGGTCTAAGGTATATCATACGCCGGTTTTTTGTAATTATCAAACCAGAATGACGGCACCAAATTAGGAAAAAATTTCAATTAAAACCTAAAAACATTAGGGATTAACGTCAAAATATTACATATATACAACAAAGTGGTAATTTCATCATCTGTATTAGCAATGGTTGATAAACATATTCAAACAATTAATAATCAATAATCTCCACATAAAAACAAAGCTGAATTTATTATTTCTCCGGTCTGCTCGCCCCCTCCTTTTAAACCATGCCCCTTTCCCACAGTCTACCTATGTATACTCATAGAAGTTACTGCAAAGATAACCGGGCCCTATATTCCCCGCATTATCAGGTGAACCCGGGAGTATCCCAAAAAAACTAACACATGAACATCGGAAATTACCTTACCGCATTTATTGTATGTGTCGGCATGACCCTGACAGCATCAGCCCAGGAACAGGCCGAACAGGATTCTACCGGTTTGCCGGGCGACAATTTCAGCCTGCAGGGTGCACTTGACCTGTTTAAGCAATCTGCGTCTCCTGAGCAATTCGAAAAGCTGCTCAATTCTCCCGACAGCAAAGTTAACAACCTGGATCTCAACGAAGACGGCAACACGGACTATATCCGTGTCATCAACAAAAAGGATAACGATGTACAGGTATTTATCCTGCAGGCACTGGTTTCATCCACAGAAAACCAGGATATAGCCGTTATCGAACTGCAAAAGACCGGCGAGAATAACGCTATCGTCCAGATCGTGGGCGATGCGGACATATACGGTGAATCGGTCATCGCTGAACCTGCAGAAGAAGAAAGTAACGCGTTTAACTATACTCCTGCCACCCATGGTCCTTCCGTATATTCACCCGAAGGGCTGGTGGTAAACGTATGGTTGTGGCCGTGCGTACGCTTCGTATATGCTCCGGCATATACCGTATGGGTTTCTCCCTGGACCTGGGTAAGCCGCCCGGTATGGTACCATCCCTGGCGTCCCATGCCCTGGCATGCATACCGACCCGTCCGATATGCTTATGCCCGCAGATACGTTGTTGTCCCGGTTTACAGGATCCCTCCTGCCCGGGTCATCTACCGCCCCGTAAGGACCACTTCCGTAACCGTTATTAACCGCAACCGGGTGGTTGTGAACAATTATCGTACTACCAGGGGAGTAAACCGGTATACGCCGAACAGGACCAACAGTGGCGGCAGACAGTACCAGTCGAACGCTCCCGCAAGGGCCGACAGAGGCGGGAATGTGGATAGAGGCGCAAGAGCCGACAGAGGCACCGCAAGAGTGGACAGAGGCACAAGAACCTATAACAACCGTTCCGGCGACAGATCAGGTAACAGAACAGGAGGCAAACGTAAAAGAGCTGAAAGGGGAAATTAACCCTCAAGACCAGGCAAAAGAAACTACTAATCATAGTAAGGGGCTATATAATATGCTGTGTTACAGCAACATATTATGTAGCCCCTTATCTATTTCAAACCCACGCCCATCCTAAATTACGGCACACATATTGCATTATTAAACTATTCGTACATTCAACTTCGTTTATTAGTTATATACTAAACATTTTTGTCATGAAGATCAGCCAATCCCTACCTGTACTGTTCATATCCCTGTTACCGGTACTATATGCCAACGCGCAGGATTACTATCCAAGGCAGCAATTACAGGAACAACCCGACGAATGGGATAACGCCAGCTGGTCTCCTCCCGACCAGGACTCTACGGGTCTGCCTGGTGATAATTTCAGCCTGCAGGGGGCGCTAACGCTTTTTAAGCAGGCGAATAGTCCTGAAGAATTTGAAAGGCTCCTGAATACAGAAAATAACAGGGTTAACAACCTGGACCTGAACGCGGACGGTAATATTGATTACCTGCGTGTGATCAATAAAAAGCAAAACCAGGTACAACTCTTTATCATACAGGCATTGGTATCCAACCAGGAAAGCCAGGACGTAGCAGTTATCGAACTGGAAAAGACCGGCGAAAACAACGCTGTTATCCAGATAGCCGGCGACGAAGACCTCTATGGTGAAACGACCCTCGCAGAACCAGTGGAGGTATCCGACAGCCTTTATTCCGCTGAAGATAATTCCTTTGACTATAGCACATCTCCTCGTTTACACGGTCCTGCAGCAGATGCAGGCATTCCCAGGATGGCGCCCACCGGTGTCATTGTGAACGTGTGGTTCTGGCCCTGCGTACGCCGCGTATATGCGCCTGCTTATGTGGTATGGACCTCTCCCTGGTCATGGATCAATCCTCCTGTATGGTGGAGGCCCTGGCACCCGATGCCTGTATACGCCTATCGGCCGGTGTGTCATCACTACAGGTACGGATATGCATATGCTCCCATGAGCAGAATCGCTCCTGCCCGGGGAATGTATTATCCAATACGAACCTATTCCGGCATGGTGTACAACCGCAACCGTGTAATAGTGACAAACTACCGGTCCGCAAGAGCTGACCGGGGCCGTTTTCCCGGCAGATACGATGGTGGCCGGTACAACGGGTACTACAGGAACAACTATAACGGCGGCCGGAATTACTATAACGGCTACCGGGATAATCGTTCGGGTAGGAATAACTATGGCTGGAACAACAACAGACCAGGCGGACGCCAGGATTATTACAATGACAGGAGCCCTGGCCGGATCGATGGCAGTATCAGGGGCGGAAGTTCCAGGAGTGGCGGCAGATCCGGAAATTATCAGGGTGGCAGCTGGAACGGGAACGCTCAAAACGGAGGAAGAAATGAAGGCTCCCGTGGCAATAACCGGGACGGCAACTCACAAAATGGTGGCAGAACTGAAGGTGGCTCCCGTGGCGGCAGCTGGGGAGGCAACTCACAAAACGGCGGAAGGACAGACGGAAGTTATCGCGGTGGCTCCGGCAACAGCAACACGACCGGCGGCAGAACCAATGGCGGCTCCAGCGGAAGAGCCGGCCGCACGAGGGGCAATTAATGGGCACTGATTCCGTACGGAATAGCTACCAATAGCATCTTCTCCCGCTTCGATCTCTGTGCTTCATCATCACTTCCATATCACTTCACCGACATTTCTATATCGAAGGGATATATAGATGCCGGTAAAGTGATATGGAAGTGATGGTAAAGCGATATGGAGATATAGAAACCTGAGCGAATCCGTACCGGATTCTTAGCTAACATTGGACTTCCGCATGCTTCTGGTAGCCAGGAAAATGCTTACGGACACCAGTACCCCACTGACAAAAAACGGGGCGCCCGGGAAAAGGAAAGGCGCGTTATTTCCTGTGAACCAGGCAAACAGGCTTCCCATTATTGGCGGCGCTATGATCGTGGCAACACTCATGAGACTGGTCAGGCCCCCTTGTAATGCTCCCTGTTCTGCAGAAGAGATCTGACCCGTAATAATACTCTGCAAGGCCGGACTGGCAATATTCCCGAGGGAGTAAGGCACCAGTATCACAAACATCATCCACCCATTCGTGGCGAAGGCAAACAGTAACAACCCCAGGCTGTAAAATGCCAGCCCGACATACAGACTGTTTTTGGTGCCGATACGGGGAATGATGAGGCGGATCAGGCCCAGCTGAACGATGGCTACCAGCAGACCACTGAACCCGAGGGAATAACCTACCCAGGCTTCATCCCAGCTGAACTTCTGCATACCATAGAATGCCCAGGTGGTCTGTACCCCGTTGTTGGCGATATAGATCAGTACCAGGGTGGCTATCAGCCCATATACGGCCGGATATTGCTTCATCTGCACCAGAGAACCTACCGGATTGGCGCGTCTCCATTCAAAGGCCCGTCTGTTCGTGACCGGTAGTGACTCAGGTAGTATCAGGTATCCATACACAACATTCAGCAGGCTTAAGATACCTGCTGCGATAAAGGGCGCCCTCGGACCAAACTGTCCTAAAAGACCTCCCATCAGCGGACCGAGTATAAAACCCAGGCCAAATGCAGCACCGATAATGCCGAAGTTCTGTGTCCGCTTCTCCGGCGTGCTGACATCTGCTATATAGGCGGCGGCTGTCGTGAAACTGGCTCCCATCACACCGGATATGATACGACCGGCAAACAGCCATATGATTGCAGGTGCAAAGGCCATAAAGAAATAATCCAGTCCGAAACCCAGTAGCGACAACAACAATACAGGCCGTCTGCCATAACGGTCGCTCAGGTTACCCAGCACCGGCGCGCAGATGAACTGCACAAGGGCGTAGGCAAATGTCAACCACCCACCAATGGCGGCCGCTTCTCCCATATTACCATGAATCAGTTGTTCTATCAGTTTTGGTAGTACGGGAATAATGATCCCTAATCCTGTCACGTCAATCAGCAGTGTGATGAAAATGAAAATGAGTGCTGAACGCGATTGCGCCCCTGAGACTATTTTTTGCATATCAGATACAGTATCTTTTGTATGACGATTCAGTCATGAAGAGGGTCAGGAGACACAACGCCAACAGACGTTATGCCTCCTGCATTTCATTGAACAATGTCCCGTGTGTTTCTTTATATAGCTGTAATAGCTGGTATGGAAGCGTCTACCCCGAATTGCTGGAAAGCAATGCGCTTTTCTACATGGTATATCT
This sequence comes from Chitinophaga filiformis, assembly GCF_021646545.1. GTDB lineage: Bacteria > Bacteroidota > Bacteroidia > Chitinophagales > Chitinophagaceae > Chitinophaga > Chitinophaga filiformis_A. The sequence continues at coordinate 119,456 of NZ_JAKIRP010000003.1, forward strand.
CCTCTCCTGCTATTGTATTAATGATGCAGGAGTTGCGGTACGCGCCCATTCCCAGATCGGGCGTCACGAATCCATGCGTATGCAATTCTGCATTCTGCACGAAGATCTCATCACCATGAAGATCTATGGCATAATTCCGTTGTACGTCAAACAACTGATCTCCCCTTCTGATGATACGCTCGCTGACACCCTCAAGGAAAGCCGGCTCACGGTATTTGTAACCAGTGGCAAGGATCACAAAATCTGTTTCCTGCGTAAATGATTGTTGCTGCTGCACCTGTGTCAGATGAAGCGTATAGCTACCGTTACCGTTGGCACTGATGTCATTCAGCTGTACATTGGGACGTAACTGTATATGTGAAATATCCCGGTCAACACTCATCTCGTACAAAGTATCGAAGATCTGGTTGATGAGGTCATAGTTAATACCCTTAAAGAGGGGATTCTGTTTGGATAATAACGCTTGTCTGTTTTCTGCCGGCATACTGTAAAAATAGTCCACGTACTCAGGCGAAGTCAGTTCTAATGTCAGTTTTGAATACTCCATCGGAAAGAACCTGTCAGGGCGGGTGAACCAGTTTAGCTGCATTCCTTCTTGTGCCAGCGGCAGCAGGTCGGCAAACACTTCTGCTGCACTCTGTCCCGAGCCTATCACTGTCACGGAACGCTTTCCTTCTATCTTGTCTTTATAGTTGAGATATGCTGAAGTATGGATCACATCCGGCAATATACCCTTCGTTGCAAATGCAGGCAGATAGGGCTGCGTACCGGTTCCCAATACCAGTTTACGGGTATAGTGCAGCGCTGTTTTACCTGTTACTGTATGCACTGTAGTTACTGCATATAACTGCCTGTCATCTTCATAATGCACCGCAATAACCTTGTGCGAGAAACGGCATGTTGACAGCTTTTCCGCCGCCCATTTGCAATAGGCATTGTATTCTTTTCTCAGGATAAAAAAGTCCTCCCTGATATAGAACTTATACAAACGTCCTGATTGTTTCAGATAATTCAGGAAGCTGTATTCACTGGTCGGATCTGCCATGGTTACAAGGTCGGCCATGAAAGGTACCTGTAAGGTGGCATTGTTTAGCATCAGGCCCGGATGCCAGTCAAATGCCGACGCCTGGTCAAAGAATACGGCATTGATACTGCTGACGGGCTGTAACAAAGCAGCCAGGCCTAAATTGAATGGTCCTATGCCAATACCAATAATATCGTATGTATGTGGAGTGTTCATAATTATGCGATTTCTCTTCTATCATAAAGTGTTTCCCGGTGCTGCCTCATATATGCGGCGCCATGAGATTTGATGATGGACAACAACTTCGCTACATCTTCCGTCGTGGTAAGCGGGTTCAGTAAAGTGAACTTGAGATAAAAAGCACCGTTGATACGTGTACCAGCCAGTAATGCAGCACCATCTTTCAGCATTTCCTTTTTGATATGCAGGTTCACTTCTGTAACATCTGCTTCATCAAGACTGGCAGGGAAATAACGGAACACCAGTGCACTGATATCGGAATAACTTACCAGTTCCAGTTCTGCGTCCTGGCTGATCATATCTGCTACTTTAGCAGTAGTATCAATGATCGTTTCCATATAACTGCCCAGTTTCTGTTTACCCATCAGGCGGAGTGTGAACCAAAGCTTCAATGCATCAAAGCGCCGGGTGGTCTGGATGGATTTATTCACCTGATTAGGCAATCCATCTTCGTCATGTTCCTTTGGATTGAGATAATCTGCATGATGTGTCAGCAGATCGAGTGAGCGTTTGTTCTTCACCAGGAAAGCACTGCTGCTGACCGGCTGGAAGAATGACTTATGGTAGTCTGCCGTTACAGAGTTGGCCAATTCTATGCCTTTCAGCAGATGACGGTACCTGGAAGTAAGCAGCAATCCGCAGCCATAAGCGGCGTCCACATGGAACCACAATTTATAGCGGGCGGCCAGTTGTCCTATTTCTTCCAGGGGATCCACATTGCCAAAATCAGTAGTGCCGGCAGTGCCTACTACGGCAATAGGGATATTGCCCTCCTCCAGCTCCTGCTGAATAGCCTCTTTCAGTAGCGCCACATTCATACGATAACCTTCCACGGGTATGCTGACAACTGACTGTTCACCCAGCCCCAGTAATGCAGCGTTCTTCTGAATACTGAAATGCCCGGTAGCTGCTACGAATATCCTGAAGCGGGAAGATTCCGCAGGCAATCCTTTCTGTTTGATATTATAACGCAGGCGTTCCTTTGCGTAATGATCTCTTGCCAGTAATAGGCCCATCAGGTTACTCTGCGTACCACCACTGGTGAACACACCATCACTGTTATTATCAAAACCGATCTCACTGCATGTCCACTCTATCAGGCGTTGCTCTATCAATGTACCACCTGCACTCTGGTCCCAGGTATCGAGGGAGGAGTTGATGGCAGAGATCAGCACTTCTGCTGCAATAGCCGGTATCACCACCGGGCAGTTCAGGTGAGCGATGTATTGCGGCAGATGGAATGTTACTGCATGATCAGAATAAAGGCGCTCCACTTCGGAAAGCAGGCTTTCATAGTCAGACAAGGGTGTATTCAGGTCTACCTGTTCAAATGCCGTCTTCAGCTGTGCAGGTGTAATACCGCTGAATGGTTTTCTGTTCTTCTCAAGGAACCTAACTACTGAGCCACTGGCCAGTTGTATGGCTTTGCTGTATTCATTGGCAGTGCCTTCATAAAAGAGGTCACTGTATTGATTCTTGATCATCGTTAATAAATTGGGAATTTGGAATTTTTCGCAAATGCTGCTACCGGGTTTTTCAGTGTTCCTACGAACTGCAGACTGCCTACAGGATCGGCCAGATCTACCATGCGTTCATTATTACAGATCTGCAAACGGTTCAGGCAGGAACGAATAAACTCTGGTGCAAAAAGATCATGCTGTCTGAATTTATCTTTTAATGAAGGGAAGGATGCCTGGTAAGCCAGTATACAATCCGCCACCAGCTCCCAGAATTGCTCTTCCGGATAAGCACTATGCTCAACCAGTATATGCGCGATGTAACGGAAGATATAATCAAATACATCTGTGAAAATAGAAAGGATCTTCACCTCCTCAGGCATATCTACAGCCAGGCGCTTTACTTCATCAGGCAATATCTTCTCCTTGCTGATAACACATACTTCTTCCGTGATATCTTTCATAATCGCCCTCACCGGTACGTTGTTCTCCATGATGAGGATCAGGTTTTCACCATGCGGCATAAATACCATGTCATGATAGTAAAAGCAATGCAGGATGGGACTCAGATAGGCATCCAGATAGCGTTGCAGCCAGGAGGCAGTATCCAGTCCCGAGGTACGGATCAGTTCCGGCAACAGCGCCTTACCATCACGATCGATGTGCAGCAGCGCGGCCATGGTCATCAGGCCTTGTCCTTTTTTCAACATGGGGATAGGACTTTCTCTCCAGAGAGCGGCGAGCATTTTCTTATACGGACTGTCGTTCTTTTCTGCCTTTTCGTATAACAAGTTGCGATAGCCTACTGTGGCTACCTCTCCCAGCAGGATGAAACCTTTTTCCTGCAGGTATTTATCATCTCCCAGCTCATCTCTTACCCACTGGGTAACACCAGGTGTTGTGCGCATGTAATAAGGAGACAATCCGCGCATGAATCCCATGTTGAGGATAGACAGCGCTACTTTCACATAAAAACGCTCAGGCCTGCTGATGTTAAAAAATGTACGGATAGATTGCTGCGCCAGGTAAGTATCATCGCTGGTACCCAGGAAGACCATATTACGGGTGGCAATATCCGCAGCGAAGATGTGGTTCATCTTGTTGTACCATTGCCAGGGGTGTACCGGAAAATACACGTAGTCAGCAGGCTGCAATCCCTGGTCGGCCAGCACCTTGTTGAATTTCCCGAGCGTGGCTGTGTCGAGTTCCTGTGCCAGCAGTGTCTCATAAGGAAGTTCGGCCGTAGCGGTATAAGTAGCCCTGCTACGATGACCAGCGATCCACAGTAAAGAAACAGGCGCTGCTGCTTCCGGTGCATATGCCCTGTAGTCTGCTGCATCAAAACCGATACGGCCGTTGTTAGCCACGAAAGATGGATGCCCTTCCATCATGGCATGCTCTATTTCCTGATAGTCGGCATGTGCCAGTGCTGCTGAGCCGGGACCTTTCTGTGCACGCATATAGGCGCTGCCATATAAGGTACTGCAGATCTCTTCCAGGTACTTGGGAAGGATGTCTGGCCGGATGCCGATAGTTTCACTGAACTCTGCAATGAAACTAGCTGAATCCAGCGGAACTTTCTTACCGTCTTCCAGCTTTTCTATTGACCCATTCTCTATGTACCAGTGGTCAAGACACAGGATCTTCGCACGGAAACGGTATTCGATCCCTGGTGCGTCTGCCGTGAGCAGATAATGGCCCCAACCGTCTTTTACAAACAGCTCTTTTGGCTGTATTAAAAGTTCATGGGCAAATTCGCTGATGATCTTACGTAAATGCAAAGCATTTGCTTTGCTCCAGACTTCAGGGCGCAGGTGTGCGACTGCGCCCCCGGGAGACAGTGCTTGTGAGGGATGCATTATAAAGTTTTTATTAAATCCTAAAATTGCGGTTAAATGGTGCCGGCGGATTGTAATTGCCGTTCTCTTTTCAATGCAGTGGTATATTGCTCTCTGGTGCAAAAAGCCAGATGCGCGGTTTTCTCAGGAAGATTGATAAGGTGATGATATTCGAAGCCTGCGCGTTTATTCAGCAGGTGGATCTTTTCATTTCTGGCGTCGGGTTCCACAATCAGCCGCTCCACTTTTTCTTCACTGAACATGAAGTCCATCAATACCGTAAAGACATGCCAGCTAAAGTTCCTGACCGGCGTATCTGCAGGCGCCATAAGGATATGAAAACCATAATCGCCTGTCTGCACATCATAGTACTCACCTATCCTGTCTTTAAACGCCCAGTAGAACTCTACCAGGAAGGCTGGCTTGTCATTATAAAATCCCATGAAAGGCTGTATATGTTCCGTGCTGATAAGATCACCGTACATATTCCTTACTTTCTCTACTGTGCTGTTCTGCAACTGCCAGTAAACGGCATAAGGTTTATTCACCCATTCATGGATAAACGGAACATCTGTATCCAGCTGTAATGGCCGGAGATGGAAATGACCGCTGGAAGGAATCAATCTGTCAAAGCAAGTGCCGATTTCCGGGCATAGAAAGGCCGGTATGTGGTCACCACATTTGTTACGCTTCTGTTGCATAAATCAAAATAGTATCAATCGGTTTTTCCGCTATAGACGGCCACAGGAACTGACGGACTGTGGCCTGCTAAAATGGTTTTAAAACGGGTTAAATAGGTGTCTTTTATTTCACTAGATAAGCGAAGCTATTTCAAAAAGATAAGGGCAATTGATCGAAGCGGGAATTTCATTTACGCAAACGGGAATAACAAATGTGTGACTGAATTTTGTTTTTTTATACGTATTGGCGAGGGCGTTATATGGCAAAAAAGATATCCCCTGGGTAGCCAACATACATACGCCGGGTTGCACCGGGGGTTACAAACATAAGGCCCGCCGCAGTAGCCTATTAAAGAAGAAAGCCGCTCCATTTTACTGAGCGGCTTTCTTCTTCGGCTTATGTTGTTTTTATGCTTTTTTAGCTTTTCCTAATCCGACTTTAAAATTATCCGGTGTACCTGTTACTTTGATATTCATAAAACGAACCTTTTTATCCTTATCGCGGTATTCAATGGCGTCTACCTGGTCAGGGTCCACCTCTTCCTTTTTCCTGCCAAATAGGGACTGAAAACCTACTTGTGTCACCATCTTCAATGGTATACGCATGTAATACTCCATTTTCATATCCAGCGACTGCTTACCGGAGATCTCCATGAAACCCAGGGAAGAGTTGATATTCATCTTCGGGATTTCCAGTATCCCATTCTTCAGCGTCAGTTTATTCTTCAATGTATCGAAGCGGATCATGTTCAGGTTCTTATCTTTGAAATAACCTGCCATGGCCTGCATAGGTGCAAAGTTCACCAGGCTGCCGTTACGGATATCGAGATCCAGTTGCGCTTCACAGTTATCTATGATAGGTGTGAGATCGGGATGCATCTGTATCCGGCTTCTCACCTGCCCGTTGAGACGGCCTTTTATATTCTTGTTAATCACATAGTCCTGTCCGAAGTGATCGAGTTTCAGCATCAGTTTTTCGATGTTTACGTCAAATACCCTTATCCTGCTGCGGAAGTATATCTTTTTCGGATCAACACCATTGAAATGACCTCTCATGCCTATCTGGCCTTCCGCTATGCCCATGCCCAGTGTATCCAGGTAGAGATGCTGATTGGCCTGCATGCGGATATTGCTGGTAACGTTCTTCAGCCAGAGGCGGTGGTATTTCACCCTGCCAATATTGACAGTAGCACGGAAGTCAATGAATGGTATTTTGAAAATATTAAAGCCACTGGAATGGGTGGTATCTTTTATCACGGTACGGCTTACCGCCGGTGCTGCTACAACCGTCTCCTCATCCTCATTTGCCGTTAATTTATAGTTAGTCAGCTGATCAAGATCAAGATTACGGGAAGTGAATTGCAGGAAGTTTTCTTTTTTACGTCTGGTAGTATCTTTTCCCATATACAAGCGCATACTGATGTCGAAATCAGTTTTACCGATACGGCCCGTGAGTGTATCGAGTTTCAGGAAATGATCAGATCCTACTTTTACCATACCTCTGATACTATCCACCTTAATCTTGTGTTCCTGCAGCTCTCCGGATACATTGGCCAGTTTCACCTTGGCAAATTTGAATATAGAATCGTAACGCAGATCAGCCTTCGCGCGCAGCCATATACCGGAAGCAACTTCGTGCTGATAGTCTTTCGGAACATAGTTGCGACTGATCGGTCCCAGTACATCTTTCATCGCCAGGTGCTGCGATTTCAGGTCAAATGCTATCTGTGTCTTTCCGCGCATCACTTTATCAAACCAGAGCTGGTAATTGATCACACGGCCGCTGAAACGTATGTCGCTGCTATCTATCATACCTCCGAAGTTGCGTAATAACAGGGCTGTATCGTTGATACTAAGCTCTGCTCCGAAATCATGGAAGGCATGCGGATATTCTTTGAAGCTGGCATACAGTTTCTCCATTTTAAATTTGCCTTTAGGCAACGGAGAAGGGTGTTGCAGCTCTTTTACGGATGTTTCCAGTGACAGTCCTATATTGAACCCGTAGATCTCTTCCTTCGCTTTCTTTGCCACCATAGAATCGTATGACAACAACTCTTTCATGATCATCTTCCTGCTACGTGCATTGAATTTTACCAGCACCGGTTTTTCCTGTTGATGGAACAGTGCAGGCAGATCGCTCAGGGAGCCGTTCATGGCAAAATCGGAGTTACCGAAGTAGAAGGACAGTGTATCCAGTTTTACGAAACCACCCTTCATATTGGCATGCAGGTTCAGGTTGTGGATGATATGCGGATAGTTGGGAATACGGAAAGTCAGGTTACTTACGCTCAGTTCACTCTGAATGCCTTCTTTCAGCTTGCCCATAGAAATTTCCGGTACGGTCATGTCAACCAGCTCGTTAAAATCCATCTTCAGGTTGATATGCCCTGTTAAACGCTGCAGGTCGGCTATACCGAGAAATGCGCCTATAAACTCCAGTTCCAGATCAGAATTGACCTGCATGATCATTTTCGGATCAGTGAAGTCTTTCATGACGAAATTGGCCTTGAAGATACCTTTCTCCGGGCGGGCGCTTACACTCAGCAGGTGCAGTTCTGAGGTTTTCAGTGAATGTTCGGCACCATTGGTATAATAACCTTTAAAGCCCAGGGAGTCGATCTTTTTATTGGCGGTGGCGTTCAGCAACCAGCCGTTCTCACATCCGAAGTTGATCTTTATCAGTGGCAGCTGATCTCCGGAAAGTTTTCCTTTAATGATACCATCGAAATAAAGGCGGCCATCGTAACGGAACTGCTTGAGTTGTTCCGCGACCGATTCGGGAGCAAAGGACAATAGCTGATCAATATCGGGCTTATCTCCTTTTACTTTGAAGTTGACGTTATTACCATGTTTCAGGTCTGCGGTTCCGGTTACACTAAAACTGGCGTCTTCCAGTTTCAGGCCACCTTGTGACAGGCTGACAAACTCATGGCGCTGGTCATATGTGAGCTGGAGGTCCAGTTTTACATGTTTATGCCGGAACAAAGACGTATCTGTTGGAGTGGTATAATCGGCTATCATCGCTCCTTCCAGGTGCGCAATAATGTTCACGCTGTCCAGACGGAAAGCAGTTTTCACTTTCTCTATATGGGTATTAACGTGCTGACCACTTTGTTTGTCTGAAAAAGCAATGTCCAGGTCTTTCAGTACGATCTTTTTGATATCCAGGTCGAGGGATGCGGATTCGGCTTCTGCCGTCGCGATGGTATCCTGTTGTATCCTGTTAGCCTCAACAATGTTCAGATTACCATTGACGTCCCTTACCAGGTCGAGGTGTCCTTTTTTGAGTAGTATTACTTTCACATTGTATTTCTGCCTGAGTAGATCGGGCAGGCTGAAACCTACATACAGCTTCTCCAGCTGGTACATGGGTCTGCCGGTCTTTTGCTTGGTAGCGAAAAACCGGACATTTGTCAGTCCTATGGAGATGTATGGGAAATTCTGAAAGGGGGAGATGGTACTGCCTTCAATGACCAGCTCGCCGGGCAACTGTTTATTCAACTCTTTGATTGCCAGATTAATAAGGCGTTGTTGCTGGGAATACAGTATGCCTATTGCGATACCGGCCAGTATTATCAGGATAGCAATAGGTATTAAAACGATCCGGAGAACCCTCTTTCGCATCTTGCCCGTCATGGTGTTGAGACTTGTCTTAGGTGATTATAACGACAAAAATAGAAAGCACCCCTATAAAATAAAAATAATTTATATGTACTGTCCTTTTCCCGCGACGAATCAGTAAAAAATACCATAATTAAGCTGAATACCACCACAGCGACCGGGAGGGTTTGAAGTACCTTTGGTACAGTTAAACAACTATTATATGTGTGCAGCGAAACTTGACCATAAGCCTAACTTGCTGGGCAGCATACTACAGAACAGGTGTCCTGCCTGTCGCAAGGGAAAAATATTTACATCAGATAATGCTTATAACCTGAAGCACTTTACCGAGATGAATGATCACTGTCCGGTGTGTGGTGAGGATTTTGAACGGGAGATAGGATTTTATTACGGGACGGGCTATGTTAGCTACGCGCTGACAGTGGCATTCAGCGTGGCAACATTTGTTGCCTGGTGGGTGATTATAGGATTTTCTTTGTATGACAACCGGATGTTCTGGTGGCTGGGAATAAACGCGGTATTGCTGGTGTTCTTGCAACCGCCTATTATGCGTGTATCAAGAACGATATGGCTGGCTTTTTTTGTAAGGTATAAGCCGGAGACACGTACATTGGCGTAAGAATCGTGCCGGCAGGTTTAAGGAATGCAGGCGGGCCTTCCTTAAACCTGCTGTTGCTTATCCGCAACTCTTCTTATCTGTGTTTCCCCTTCTTTTCTGATTATTTCCTAAGTACACATCTGCTGGCCCCTCTCTTTCCTTATCCTGCTTACTCGTTTTATTTCACATCATAATACCATTCACGATTCTACGATATACCGTAAAATAAATTCTTCTCTGCCGCAGCGAATGTTCTCATAAATAATTCATTAGTAATATGGCCCCTGGTTTGCCATGAGGGACGCGAAAACCGGAATACCGGGAATAAATAACCATTCATGTAACCAGTTTATCTTATGAAGAAAACCCGTCTTGCCTTAGGCTTATTGTTAGCCATGCTATCTGCCTGTACCAAAAAAGAAACTAACCCGGAAACGATGCCACCTGCAGCATTGACCGCGGATGCGGCCTTAAAAGGTTCCCCTGTCGGTGATGTGGTAGGTAAAGTGACAGTTGGCTACCAGGGATGGTTTACCGCTCCGGGTGATGGCTCAGCTGTGGACCGCTGGACGCACCAGAACCTGGAAATGTGGCCCGATACGAGGGAGTATTCAGTGACTTATCAGACACCGTTCCCTGCCCTGGGTAACGGACAACCAGCGAAGATGTTCTCTTCTTACGACCAGTCGACTGTCGATGTTCATTTCAGGTGGATGCAGGAAAACGGCATTGACTGTGCCGCCCTGCAACGTTTTACGGGTGAATTGTCTGACCCGCCCTTTAAGTCGCAGCGGGATGGGATGGCCCGGAAAGTAAGGGCCGCCGCAGAAGCCACCGGTAGAAAGTTTTATATCATGTACGATATCTCAGGAGATGCCGAGATGCAAAGTCGTCTGAAAACGGATTGGGTGAATACTATTACTGGCAACCTGGACCTATTGTCATCCCCGGCGTACGCGAAACAGAACGGAAAACCTGTGGTATGTATATTCGGAATGGGTTATAAGGGTGCGAAAGAGCCCGGTGGTGGCGACTCTGCTGCCTGTATTGATGTTATCAACTGGTTTAAGAGCCAGGGCTGTTATGTCATTGGCAGTGTACCCATGGACTGGCGTACACCTAATGTATTTTCCCGCACCAACTTCATGACGGTCTATGAATCATTCAACATGCTGGCGCCATGGGCAGTAGCAGCACAGGTGGTGGCGTCCTATCAGCCATGGATACAGGGCGATTATGATTATTGTGAGTCGCATGGTATAGACTACCAGCCGATTGCCTATCCGGGCTTTTCCTTCCATAACTCTAATGCCGGCAGTCCCTTTAATGAGATACCAAGACTCCATGGCGATTTTATGTGGGCGCAGGTGGCAGTAATGAAAAAGGTGGGCGCGAAAAGTCTTTATATCGCCATGTTTGATGAGGTGAATGAGGGCACTGCTATTTTTAAAGTGGCAGAAAACGCTTCACAGAGCCCCGCAGGCGCGACGTTTGTCAATCTTGACCAGGACGGAGTGGCCGTGTCATCAGATTTTTACCTGCGCCTCGTGCATGATGCGGGTAGAATGATCAAGGGTGAGATCCCTTATCAGGCAACGCATCCGACCCCACATATCATCGGCGGACAAGGGCCGCTGGCTGATGGCACTTACCGGATCATTAACCGCAACAGTAACCTGGCACTGGATGCAAAAGGTCAGGGTACAGTAAATCAAACGCCTGTACAGCAGTGGCCTTACAGCGGCGGTGCTAATCAGCAATGGGTAATAACCAGTATTGGCGGGGACCATTATAAGATCATTGGATTGCAAAGCGGCAAGTCGCTTGACATTGCCGGGCAGAGCCTCGATGATGGCGCTAAAGTGCAGTTGTATGATTATAACAATGGCGCTAACCAGCAATGGATAATAACGCCGGCTGCCGGAGGCTATTATACGATACAGGGTGTGCAGAGTGGGAAGGTGATAGAAGTACCTGCATTATCCACAGCAGCAGGAACGCTGATTGAACAATATTCTCCGAACAATGGCACTAATCAGCAATGGATCATCACTGCTCCATGAGGACAGTACTATAAAAACAGCAAAACATGATACGCAAATTAAGTGTAAATCTTATACTGCTACTTTCTCTCATGCTACATGCCTGCACAAAGAAGGATAACGGTCAGGATACCATGACTGCAACACCGGATAAAATTGCTTATGCTCTGGCAGCTGCAGGTAGCGGTAGTCCCGATGATACTAACATCAGGTATTTCGGACGCTGGGATTTCAGTGATAACAGTCGCTATACGAGTTATTGGGGCGGCGCTTATTTTAAAGTGAACTTTACAGGCACTACTGTCAAACTAAAGACCGGCAATACAAGTAATTTCTATGCCAGGATCGATAATGGGCCCTGGATCTCTTATAAAAATGCGGGCGGTGTTATAGATCTTACACCTATGCCACTCGCTGGTGGTACACATACACTGGCAGTAGCGCAGGGAAGAGACTATGATTATCTGTTCAGTTTTATGGGACTGATACTCGATGCCGGAGCGGCTACCAGCAAACCATCTACTGGTACTTATCTCATCGAATACATTGGCGATTCCATTACCGCAGGATACCTGAATGATCAGGCCAATGTGTCTGACTATGCATGGATTTGCTCGGAAGAACTGGGGGCTGAACATACACAGATTGCCTATCCCGGCATTGCACTGGTGAGTAGTCCAAGACATGGAACAGCTATGGATGCGCAATATTTCCGGCTACAGCCACCAAATTATCCCTCCTCTCCTGCCTGGGATTTTACGAACTATACACCGCAGATAGTGGTGCTCAATCTCGGTACAAACGATAGTGACTATGAAGATTCCGACAGCACATTCCGCGAGGTTTATACAGGGCTGCTGGCGGGTATCCGTTCCAGGTTTCCCCAGGCAGAGATATTTGTCATGCGTACCTTTCTCGGCATACGTTCACAGCCAACAGTGACCGCTGTGGAGAACCGTATGATTGCAGGCGACAAAAAAGTGCATTACATCAATACAGAAGGATGGCTGGCACAATCAACGGCAGACTATTTGCCGGATAATCTTCATCCCAGCGAAGCTGGTCATACAAAAGCTGCGGCGCTGTTGAAAGAAGTGCTGGCTCCATATACAGGAGGTGGTCAGGCCATACCGGACGGTATCTACAACATCGTCAATAAGAACAGCTATTTAGCACTTGACGCCACCGGACAATCTGCTGCCAACGAAACGCCACTGCAGCAATGGACGGCTAACAACGGTGAAAACCAGCGCTGGCAGGTCAAACATCTGGGTAATAATCAGTACCAGATAACCGGTGTGCAAAGTGGCAGGGCATTGGATATCACAGGACAATCTCTTTTAAATGGAGCTGGCCTGCAGTTGTACGACTATAATGGCGGTGATAATCAAAAGTGGATGATCACAGCGCAGAAAAATGGTTATTACACCATCACTGGCGTACAAAGCGGTAAAGTGCTGGAGATAACGGCGCAATCAACAACGCCGGGGGCGCGGGTAGTACAGTATACAAACAATGGGGGCAATCATCAGCTGTGGGCATTCAAGCGTGTTTAATGCATAACAGCGTTTAATGTATAAGGGTGGGACAATGAAGTGCCCACCCTTATTTTTTAAGCTGGAGATCACTTAGCACCGGCAGCAGTGAGAATAACACGTACTGCGCTTTCAGGATCATTCATAAAGAAGGTATGTCCACCGGTCACCTCTGTGACATTACATTTTGCCCGATCATACATTTTACGTTCCAGTACCGGATTTACCGTACCATCGTCTGTTGGCATTATCGCATAAGAAGGTTTGGAGCGCCATGCGGCCACCGTTACCTTGTCGGTAAAAGCGGTCACCGTAAGCGGAATCTGGGAATCATACATAAAGTCTGATTTAGCCTTTGTTTGCCCCGTTGCGAAAGTCGCATTGAATTTTTCTTTGTCCAGGTAGACAAGTCCTTTTTCGTCCGGCGGAAGTATGCCATTCACTTCCAATATAGGCGCAGACTGCACAAGATCGAGCGTAGACTCGCCTGCATCAGGAACAAAAGCAGCAACATACACCAGGCTGTCTACTTTAGCGTGCAATCCTGCCTGTGTAATAACGGTACCACCCCATGAATGCCCCACAAGCACTGCCGGACCATCCTGTCTGTCGAGCGCTGCGACAGTAGCATCTACATCCGCCTGAAGGGTACTGGTTGGATTCTGGACCAGCGTAACATTAAAACCATGCGCACGGAGTAACTGGTAGGCAGGCTCCCAACCGGAAGCATCGGCAAATGCACCATGAACGATGACCACATTTTTAACTGACAACTGTTTCATTCTATCGTTTTTATTAAATGAGATAATTACCGGTTCAAATGCCATACCTTCTATTAACTGATTGATTATCAATAAAAACATGCTCCAGGACACGAACTTTCATTTACGATATTTCGTGAATTTATGCAGGAACCTAAAATTGCGGGAAAACGTAACATTTCTGCAGGATCTTCTTCTCAGTGATTATGTTTGTCGAAGAACATCGTGAGCATATGGAAAAAGAAAGTACTCCCAAACAGACCGCTGGTCTTTATATTCCGGACAGCCATTTCCTTGTTGAAAGCCTCGAACAACAGAAAAGAGAACAGGCCGTCCTGCTGGAATTGAGCAGCACCATTGCCGGAGCAAAAAGCAGACAGGATCTCCGTGCGGTAATCACCGACCAGTTCCCCGAGCTTTTCGGAGGAAGATATTATACACTCTGCCTGATCAATGAAGACGGGGTGACACATTCACCATTCCTGCATTCGGAGCAAACGAGTATTCCCTCTAACAGGGGTGAAACACCGATCATCGTGTCCAGGCATCCTATCAATGACGGCATTTTTGAAAAGGCGCTGGCATCGGAAGAACCGGTGCTGATAGACCTGCAAACAGCCATAAGGGCGAATACCGTTCCCCAGTATGTTTATCGCTGGTTCAATGCGGGTATCAGGGAAATGCTGCTGGTAAAAATCTCGGGCGGAGGTATACCCATAGGTGTCCTCTATCTTTATGGAGAAAAAAAAGGTTCTTTTCAGATTGAAAAATTCAGGCTGTTCAAAGGTATAGCCGATATACTAGGGGCGGGATTCGGCAATATTATTTTTGGCGAGAAGATTGAGCAGCAGCTCCGGGAAATAAGGAAGTACAAAGGACAACCGGAAGACGATGAAGATAGTTTACATGACAAGACTGCACAGTGTAATGGTGTTAAAAGCATTATTGGCACCTCTCCCGCCATACAAAATATAGTAACGGTGGTGGAACGTATAGCGCCTTCTGATTCGACAGTATTGTTACTGGGAGAAACAGGTACCGGCAAAGAAGTAATTGCCAACGCTATACATGCCGCATCTCCGCGCAGGAATAACAGAATGATAAAAATAAACTGCGCTGCATTACCGCACAGTCTTTTTGAAAGTGAGCTTTTCGGGCATGAGAAAGGCGCCTTTACCGGAGCTTTGCAACGCAGGATCGGCAAGTTTGAACTGGCAGAGAACAGTACACTGTTCCTGGATGAAATAGGAGAAATACCGCTGGAATTCCAGGCAAAATTGCTAAGAGTACTACAGGAGAAAGAGATTGAGCGTATCGGAGGAAAGGGTGTTATTAAAGTAAATGTGCGCATTATTGCAGCTACCAACCGTAATCTTGAAGAAGAGGTGAAAGCGGGCAATTTCAGGCACGACCTGTATTACCGTTTAAACGTCGTACCTATTTCGGTGCCTCCGCTACGTAACCGGAAGGAGGATGTTCCGGCCCTCGTTACACATTTCCTCAGGCGTTATGCTACTATCAACAAAAAAAAGGCGCCTGTAGTGCCGGATAATGTAATGGAAAGCCTGATGCATCACGACTGGCCAGGAAATGTCAGGGAGCTGGAACACCTGCTTGAGCGTTCAATATTGCTTAGCAAAGGGAATGTGCTGCAGATAGATTTCCACGGCACAACTCAAAAAACGCCTGCTTCTGATAAGGAAAACGCGTTCAGCATAGTTCCATTGGAAATCATGGAAAGGGAATATATTCTGAAAGTGGTCAGGCTTTGCAATGGAAGGATCGCCGGGCCTAACGGAGCCGCTGCGAAACTGCGATTACCGTCTACCACGCTCAATTCCCGGATGCAGAAACTAGGCATAAAAAAGGAGCATTTTAACATCCGGCAATCGTCCAGGAAGATGAATATTATTTAAATACCTGTTTTATTCCCAGTCTTTTTATTCTTGAATATAGTGTTTGAGCGGGAAGTCCTAACATCCCGGCGGCGCCACCGGGGCCTGACACTTTGCCCTTGCTGGCTTTCAATGCAGCAAGGATATGATCACGCTCCATTTCATCCATTGTTTTAAGTTTACCTGGCTGTTCAACACCGGTTACTACTGCCGATGAAGGTAGTTCGAATGTAGAGATATCTTTGCCCGTTGCCAGGAGTACGTGGCGCTCTATCAGGTGCTCCAGTTCCCTGATATTACCTGGCCAGTCATATGACATCAGCTGACGCATGGCACTTTCCGTTATCTTTTCTACACCGGCCTTATTTTTGTCTGAATATTTTTTCAGGAAATGCTCTGCCAGCAATGGGATATCCCGTTTCCGCTCCCGTAGAGGGATCAGCTCGATAGGAAAAACGCTAAGCCTGTAATACAGATCCAGCCTGAAACGACCTTCAGCTACTTCCTTTTCCAGCTGCCTGTTGGTGGCAGCGATCACCCGCACGTCAATTTTAACCGGTACATCACCTCCTACGCGGACCACTTCTTTCTCCTGGAGAACCCGCAACAGTTTGACCTGAGCATCGGGCGACAACTCTCCTACTTCATCCAGGAAGATGGTTCCCTGGTTCGCCTGTTCAAACTTCCCTACCCTTTTCTGCCCCGCGCCGGTAAAAGCTCCTTTTTCATGGCCAAACAATTCCGTTTCGATGAGGGCAACCGGCAGTGCAGCGCAATCCACCACTACCATCGGCAGCTCACTACGACGTGATAGCCTGTGAATCGATCTTGCCACCAGTTCTTTGCCAGTACCACTTTCTCCCGTAATTAATACAGAGGTATCAGCAGGAGCGACGATCTTTATCTTTTCCATTATCTCTTCTGTATGAGATCCTGTATCAGCCATCTGCAGACTGGTATTGCCTGCTTTCCGGGTCTTCTGACCTTCATTTTGACCGGATTCCGCTTGCAACTTATATCTCGCGATATCCAGCATAATAAACAGGTCCTTTTCCCGGAAAGGTTTCACCAGGAAGCCATGCGGGCGCGTAAGCTTCGCTGCCTCAAGTGTTCGCTGGTTGGTATTCGCAGAAATGTACAGAAAAGGAATATGCTGTTGCATCAGCTCATTCCCTAAATCAATCCCTGAATAATCACCTTTCAAGATAATATCTATCAGCACCCAATCGGGCTGATGTTGCTGCAGCAGGGTCCGCGCTTTGTGAACAGAGGACGCAATACCACAAACCTCATATCCCGCCCTCTGCAACATTTGCTGCAGATCGTTGGCAACAATGAATTCATCTTCAACGATCAGTATTTTTCCTTTGTTCGCCATTAGTTCAATATGTATTTTCTGTTCTCCGGCGCAAATTCATGGTACGGAAAAGTGACACCAATAAATACTCCCGGATGATTATTCCGTAGCGAGAACACACCATCCAACTGATCGCTCAGTCCCTGCATGAGACGCATACCGAGCGAATCGCTTTCAAGCGCCTCATTGAGATCTTTTATGCCTACGCCATCATCACTGATAGAGAGCTGGCAATTTTTATCATGGTCCATTTGCAGGGATACAGTGATCACTCCTTTTCTTTCACCAGGGAATGCATACTTCAGCGAATTGCTGACAGCCTCGTTAAGAATAAGCCCCAGCGGTACTGCCTGTACCACTTCAAGTTCTATATGTTCGCAATTAACAATGAATTCGGTGTTATTACCAGCTTCATGTCCATCCTTCATATAACCGATCAGCTCCGGGATATACCAGCGCATATCAATTTTACTAAGGTTATCTGTCTGGTAAAGCCGCTGATGTATAAGCGACATGGAATACATACGCTGCTGGCTGTTGCGGATGGCGTCCAGTGCATCTTTATTGTTAAGGTATCGGGACTGTGTATTCAGCAGGCTGATAATAACCTGCAGGTTATTTTTCACACGGTGATGGATCTCTTTCAGCAGCCATTCCTTATCGTCTACCAGTCTTCTGAGGTCCTCATTCTGCCTGTTGATCTCATTCCGCTGGATTTCCAGCCGGATGTTCATAATTTTTTTATTGCGGTACCTGCTATAGATCAATCCGAGAAAAACGATCAGCAGGAAAACACCGGCGATGGTCACATTTCTAATGATCTTTTCTTTCTGCAGGGAAGCCTCCTGGGCCTGGCTTTTCTGTACCAGCAGTTTAATATCATTGTCTTTCTTTTCTGTTTCAAACTGGAACTGCAATTCGCTCAGCTGCCGGGATTGCATCATATTCCGGAGGGAATCAGATATTGATTTAAAGTTCCTGTAATGTGCTATTGCCGCTCCCAAATTACCAGCAGCTGAATCTATCTGATAGTAGAGATATTCTGTTGTAGCCCGTTTGGATTTTATCACCGGATATCGATCCAGCATGTGGAACATAACATCCAGGTACTGCTGCCCTTCTTTGAAATGGCCGGCTTTCACCAGGTAAGAAGCCATTGAATACCGTAGGGCCTGCCGCATATTTTCATGAAGCCCCTCCTGATCATACACCTTTTTCAATTTACGAAAATAGATTTCAGCCTGTGGCAGATCATCCATCACCATGTAAATGTGCAGTCGTAAGATGTTGAACGCGCTTTCATCGTATACGTCCAGCTCCGGTGCAATAGCGGCTCCTACATTAATTGAATCCAGCGCCTGCCTGTAGCGTTTCGTCCTTGCCAGTACCCGGGCTATGTTGGTCTGTATGTTCATTACCGCGAATGAATCTTTATTGGCGTAAGCGAGCGGCAATGCCTTGTTATAATAGACCATTGCCTGCTGATTGTTCTCCATAGACCAATAGCAGTCGCCCAGCCGGCTGTAGATGCTTGCCATTAATGATCCGCTGTCTTTCATCTCCTCACCGATCTTTACGGCGAGGGTATTGTAGCGGAGCGATTCCTGGAAATTGTCTGTCTGCACATAAACATACCCGAGAAGTCCGTAGACGCCCTGCAGGCGTTTGTAACCAACTTCCTGGTACAGGGAAAGCGCTTTTTTCAGGTTGCTCAGCGCATTAGGATAATCGTGCTTTAACTGGTACAGATCTCCAATGAATTCTCTCAGCTGTGCTTCCGACAACTTCTCTCCGAGACGGGCATAGATTTGCATTCCCTGTTCATAGAGCGCTATTTTGGGGGACAAATCGTCCCCCTCGTTACTGTAGGAGCCTCCCAGCTCGAGCAAGGCCTGGGCTTTTTCCCTGGCTGTACCGGTCTGGCCGAGTATTTCCAGGGCCTGTGCAGCCATTTCTCTGGCCTGGGCACCCTGCCCCCTTTCCCTGAGCGTTTTCGCACGCAATAACCGGCTCAAGCCAATACCACGTTTATATTGTTGTTGAGAGCTTATACGTTCCATTTCCCCGGCCATGTCCATGGCGCTGTCCATATCTAAGGCGAAGGAACCCGGCTTGTCAAGACAGCGTTCAGCATGCCGGATTAACTCCCCGACCCTCATTGTATCAGGCATTGCCGCCTTGTGGCTATCGCGCCGCCATTGACATCCAACAACTGTTGTAGCCAAAAGGATTCCAATAAAGCTGGCAATAAAAAGATTGTTATTCATAAACCGTTCACCGTTGATGCCGGGCACGAAATTAACCTGAAAAATGGAAGAGTGTTTAAAAAGGGAGGCGATGGTGGATGGCAGCGGGTCCACACACCCGCTGCCCTTCATCGTGGTTCTTCAACAAAAATACAATCTGGGGCCTTACAAAAATGGTCACGATTTCTTTCGTGTTGATACTATGTTGATACTATAAAGACGGTTAAAATATTTCTGGTAATTTGCTTTGTGATATCGTCGGAGTATACATGCCATTCCACATAAAACATTGTCTATAAACAATCTTCAGGGATAATTAAAGCAGCCTATATACCTGTAACATTCTTCTTCAAAGGCTTTCAAAATCACAATGCAAAATTAATCACGAAGTCAGGGAAAAAAATCCCGGAAAACAGGGGTTTTACCAGGGAGGACCTATTGATACTTTTACAAAGGAAAAATAATAAGAATATGTATCTCAAATAATTATATATTTCCGCCCAGATTTATGTCCATGAGAATACCTATACTTATCATCCTATTTTGTATCACTGCGGGGGTGTATGCCCAGAAAACGACCAGCCAGCGAGGGGCTTCCGACGCAGTATCTGCCGACCTATATATCAGGCTGGCCAGGAAACTGCCGCTGAGAGATACTGTACAGGCACTGAAATATTTCCAGCAGGCATTACAGCTGGAAGAAAAAAATGAGAACAGACTTGGCATTGCACGCACTTACCTGGCAATAGGCGCCTGGTTCAATACCATTAATAATTTCCAGGAGGCGGAAAAACACCTGCTCATTGCCAGAGAAGATATCCTGAAAGATACCAGCCGGGAAGGACGCATGCTGCTGGCCAACATCAAGAGGAACCTGGCGGAGGTATTGGGCAATAAAGGGCAAACACAGTTACAAACAGAAGAATACCTGCAGACTATCCCCCTGCTGGAGAAAATGCACGCCATCCCTGAACTGAACGCTACTTATCAGGATCTGGGAGACATCTTCTTCAGTAAATCACAGTATAAGACCGCTATCACGTATTATTATAAGAGTCTGACCAGCTATGAAGATCCCTCCCGTTATTATCATTTGATAGCCAGCCGACATCTCAGCCTGGCGAGTTGTATGTATCACCTGGACAGCCTGCAGAAAATGGAGAGCCATCTGTTGGAGGCCAAAGCAAAGCTGGACAAAACAGGGGTGGACTCCATTAATATATGGGCGGATTATTATTACCATGAGGGCCTGCTGGATGTGAAACATCAGTTGTATCATCATGCAGCTAACATGTTTTATAACGGATTAACTATTGCCCGGAGGCTGAACTACAATGTTGCCATCTGCAATAACCTGTACTCGCTGGCGAAACTCTTTGAAAAACAAGGGCAGTACGACAAGGCCATGAAGCTCATGGAAGAATACGGGCGCTTATCGTATACACTGAAGGATTTTCCCTTCCGTTTACATGCCCTGGACCTGATGGCAGAACTGTCGTTCAAACAGCATTATCCTGACGAAGCATACAAATACCTGCGGAAGTACATCATACTTGCAGACAGCCTGCAGGAGCGGGAAGTAACAGAGAAGATACATGAGCTGGAGGCGCATTACCAGTCGTCCGAAAAAGAGAACCGCATCAAGCTGTTGCAGCATGAGAACGAACGCCAGGAATTTGCATTGCAGAAGAACCGGCTGTTGATATCACTGATGGTGGTGATTATATTATCGTTACTGGTAGTGGCGGCGCTCAGTTACCTGTTTTACCGCAATGGCCGCAAGCTTCTGGAACAACAGCGGCAGCTGCATGAATTTGAAGTAGAACGCATCCGCCAGGAACATAAGATCTCCCTCCTCTCTGCAATGCTGGAAGGCCAGGAGAAAGAACGTACCAGGCTGGCGCGCGACCTGCATGACGGTCTGGGAGGACTATTGTCAGGTATCAAACTGGAACTTTCTACCGTAACGCCCTCTCAGACTACAGTACACAGGCAATCCCTGATACAGAACACCTTACAGCGGCTGGATGGGGCAATGGATGAACTGCGCCGTATAGCACGCAGTATGATGCCCGAGATACTCATTAAATATGGTCTCGGAGAGGCTACCGTAGAATATTGCAGAGGATTAAAGAAGACCGGTACTGATAATATTATTTGCCAGGTGTTCAATTTCCAGGCAGAAGCGATGGAACATACACGGCAGGTCGTATTATACAGGATCATGCAGGAGCTGGTGAACAATGCTATCAAACACGCAGAGGCATCGCAGATACTTGTGTTATTGCAGCAAACAGACAATACCCTCTTCCTCACGGTGGAAGATGACGGAAAGGGATTTGATACAACCGTAGGTAATAAACTCAAAGGAGCCGGACTGGCAAATATAGAAGCCCGTGTGGAATTCCTGGGCGGTAAGATAGATATCCAGTCAGAACCCGGTACTGGTACGGCTATTACCATTGAATGCGCAACATCCATTAGTTAAACTTAATTGAAAGAAGTTATGATCAAAGTAGTAGTGGTGGAAGATCACCCGATCATGGTAGAAGGGCTGAAGAATATCCTGCGGAGTGATGCAGGAATAGAACTGAACGGCGATTATGGAGACGGTAAGAGCGTATTGCAGGCGCTGGAAAAAGGACAACCTGATGTAATACTGATGGACGTGAACCTCCCCGACATCAGTGGTGTAACCCTTTGTGGAGAAGTGAAAAAGAAGTATGAGGATGTAAAGATCATTGCCCTGAGCATACATGACGAGCAGCCTGTCATCCACAGCATGCTGCAGAACGGAGCAAGTGGTTATGTACTGAAGAATGCACTGGGTAATGAGATCATCCGGGCTATTTACGCCATCATGGATGGCGAGGAATACCTGTGCAGCAGCACCAAGGAAGCACTGAAGAACGCAGATATGGAATTGCTGAAAGCCATACCACGCATTACCCGCAGGGAAAAGGAGATCTTACAGCTGATCGGCAAAGGATTGACCACGATGCAGATAGCTGACCAGTTGTTCATCAGTACCCATACGGTAGAAAGCCACCGTAAGAACCTGATGGAGAAATTCGGGGTAAATAACACAACTTCCGTTGTGAAGCTGGCATCAGAATATAAACTGCTTTAACCAGCTTCTGCTTCCAGGAGTGCTAATCTGGCGGGATCTTTTACAGCAATACTTTTACCGGAAATAGCGATAATGTCGTCCTGTATCAGTTCACTCATGATACGGAAAGCTGTTTCGTAAGTGGTGCCGGTATAAGATGCGAGGTCCTGCCGGCTCAGCGTCATATTAATATTACCATCCCCATTTGTGCCGAACTTTTTCAGGAGAGCGAGCAGGGCATGCGCAATACGGCCTTTCACGGGCATATGCACAAGATTGCGCATATTCTTCTCTGATTCCTGCAACTCGCTTGCATAGAACATCATGAGCGCATGCAGGAATTCATGATTGACCTTGAGTGTGGCCTGGAAGAAGCTAAGATCTATAAAACAGAGGTCCACTGTTTCCAATGCCGTTGCCGATACGGGATAGACCATCTCACTGCCTACCCCCCTATGGCCGACAATGTCACCTTCCTCCGCAAAACGGACGATCAGTTCCTTTTCTTCTCCCCAATGCTTGTGTACCTTTACTTTACCTGCATTCACGAAATAGATTCCATTCACCGGCTCTCCTTCCCGGAAGAGCATCTGACCTTTTTTTAACGTGAAATTTTGTCTGTGTGCCGCAATTGCGGGTTTCCATGCCGGAATACACAACTTACATAACATACAGGATTGCAGATCGCAACCATGTTTATCTTTCTTCATGCCTGTCTATTAATTGCTGCACTGTACCAGCCATGTCCTTCAGGTCCACCACTTTTCCCACCACTATTACCGCCGGATTGGACATACCGGCATGTTGTGCCTTAAAAACAATATCTTTTACTGTGCCGGTAACCACCTTTTCCTTATCAGTAGAACTGTTCTGGATGATGGCTACAGGCAGATTACTCTTGCCGTACCCTGTAAATATATCCATAATCGCCTCAAGCTTGCTCATCGCCATCAATATAATAACAGTGGCGGTCGAACGTGCTGCAAGGTCTATGTCTCCGGAGATCTCTCCTGTCAGGGTAGTACCCGTGGTTACCCAGAAGCTTTCTGTGATGCCTCTTGACGTAAGCGGTATCATCTGACCTGCAGGGGCTGCCAGTGCACTCGACACACCGGGAACGACCTGTACAGGTATACCCGCGCCTTTAGCAGCGGCTATCTCTTCTGTAGCCCTTCCGAACACAAAAGGGTCTCCTCCCTTTAACCTGACCACATGCCCATGACTCCGGGCGTACGACACGATCAGGTGATTGATCTCCTGCTGCGAAAGGGAGTGACATCCGTAGCGCTTACCCACAAACCGGACAACGGCTGCGGGTTTTGCATAGCTCAGTAATGCCTCATTAACCAGTGCATCATATAATATGACATCCGCCTGCCGGATGACGTTCACAGCTTTCAAAGTAATCAGCTCAGGATCCCCTGGTCCTGCTCCCACCAAAGATAAATATGCCATACGAGATATATTACAATAATATTTATATGAGTAAAATCACACTAATCACTATAAAATTAGAACTCTTATTGCTAATTTCATGATGCAGATCATAAAAAACGGTACATTTTAAGACTCGATCAGGAAAATTGTTATCATATTAAAGTTTTGAACATATAAAAGCCGTTTCAAATTTATCAACTCAAATCTTTGGCAATGAAAATTGTAATTATAGGCAATGGCATGGTTAGCTACAAGTTTTGCGAGAAAATAATCGCCAAATTGCCTACCCGGGCTGCTGAGATCGTAGTTTTCGGGGAAGAGCCCCGCCCTGCCTACGACCGTGTGCATTTAAGTGAATTTTTCGCCGGCAAAACAGCAGACGACCTCCTGATGGCGCCCGCCGACTGGTATGCTGCTAACCATATAACCCTCCATCTGGGCGATCCTGTTCAGCAGATCGACCGTAATACTAAAACAGTTCACTCATATAAAGGTATCACGGAAGCTTATGATTACCTCGTCATTGCTACGGGTTCTTCGGCTTTTGTACCTCCTATTCCAGGGGTGGACAAAAAAGGCGTATTTATTTACCGCACCATAGAAGACCTGGAACTGATGCGCGACTATGCCCCTAAAGCCAAAAGAGGGGTGGTGATCGGCGGAGGACTGCTAGGTCTGGAAGCGGCTAAGGCGATGCTGGATCTGGGCATTTCTGATACCCACGTCATTGAATTTGCTCCAAGGCTCATGCCCCGGCAAATTGACGAAAGCGGTTCCCGCATCCTGGAGCAGCAACTGAAACAACTTGGTTTACAGGTACATACAAATAAGAACACCAGTGAAGTACTGGGAGACGAGACCATCACCGGCCTACAGTTCGCTGATGAAAGCATCCTGGAAGCCGACATGCTGGTGATTTCCGCTGGTATCAAACCGCGCGATGAACTGGCTAAACTGAGTGGCCTGGAAACCGGTCACCGGGGTGGTATTGTCGTGAACGAATACTTACAAACCACTGATCCTGAGATATATGCCATCGGCGAATGTGCTCTCTATCATGGCATGATCTACGGACTGGTAGCGCCAGGATATGAAATGGCCGAAGTAGTAGCCACTCATATTGCCGGCGAGGCACAACAGAAAACCTTTACCGGTTTTGATATGAGCACAAAGCTGAAACTGATCGGTGTAGACGTGGCGAGCTTCGGCGATCCATTTGTACCGGCAGAAACCAGCAGAAGCATCGTGTTTGAAGACACCATGAAAGGGGTTTATAAACGCATCAGCATTACTAATGACGGAAAATACCTCCTGGGGGGTATCCTGATCGGGGATGCAGATGCATATAATATGTTATTACAGACGGCTAAAAACAAAGTGGTCCTCCCTCCCAACCCGGAAGACGTATTGCTGGGCGCCCGTGGTGGCAGCCAGGAGGCCGGTCCGGGAGTACTGGGTTTACCAGACGACGCCATCATCTGCAGCTGTGAAAGCGTGAGCAAAGGCAGTATATGTGCTGCAGTCGAAGCAGGCAATGAAACACTGGACGCCGTTAAGAAATGTACTAAGGCAGGCACCTGCTGTGGCGGCTGTACGCCAATGGTAAAAGACCTTATTACCGGCACTATGAAAGCGCAGGGTAAATATATCCGTAATGTTATCTGCGAGCACTTTGCATATTCCCGCCAGGAACTGTATGACCTGATCCGCATCAAAGATGTACGCTCTTTTGATGAGGCCCTGGACCACTATGGTCATGGCGATGGCTGTGAAATATGTAAACCTGTGGTGGCCTCCATCATGGCAAGCCTCTGGAACGACATGATCCTGGATAAAGGAAATGACGTTGTGCAGGATTCCAATGACCGTTTCCTGGCCAATATCCAGAAGGGTGGTACTTATTCTGTTGTGCCACGCATCCCCGGAGGGGAAATCACTCCCGCAAAATTACTGGTCATCGCCCAGGTGGCCCTGAAATATAATCTGTACACCAAGATCACCGGCGGACAGCGTATCGATCTTTTCGGCGCTCATCTGAGCGACCTGCCGGACATCTGGGAAGAACTGATCGCCGCAGGCTTCGAAAGCGGCCATGCCTACGGTAAGGCCCTGCGTACTGTTAAAAGCTGTGTAGGTTCTACCTGGTGCCGTTTCGGATTACATGACAGCGTGAGCTTCGCTATACAGATAGAAGAACGTTACCGCGGTCTGCGCGCTCCGCACAAGATCAAGTCTGCTGTATCCGGCTGTATCCGTGAATGTGCAGAGGCACAATCCAAAGACTTCGGCATCATTGCGACAGAAAAAGGCTGGAACCTGTATGTAGGCGGTAATGGCGGTTCTAAACCACAGCACGCTATTCTGCTGGCTTCCGACCTGGATAGCGAAACCTGTATCCGCTATATAGACCGTTTCCTGATGTTCTACATCAAGACAGCCGATCCGCTGACCCGTACCGCTACATGGTTGAATAAGCTGGATGGTGGTATCACCTACCTGCGTAATGTAGTAGTAAATGACAGCCTGGGAATTGCGGAGGAACTGGACAGAGAAATGCAGGCGCTTGTAGATAAATATAAATGCGAGTGGAAGGAAGTTGTAGAAAATCCTGAACTACGCAAACGCTTCAATCACTTTGTAAATGCGCCAGGCGCGAAAGATCCGACTGTAAAATTTGACACAATGCGGGAACAGAAGAAAGCCGCAGAATGGAAATAATCGCTCAGTTCATTAAAAGACATTCATCAATAAACAGATAACTTATGTCCACCGCCATTAGCACAAACACAACCGTAGAATGGTTCTTTGCCTGTAACGTGATAGACGTTCCGCCAAACGGAGGAGTATGCGTAAAGTATGATGATGTACAAATTGCATTGTTCCGCTTTGCCAGACGCGATGCATGGTATGCAACACAAAACATGTGCCCTCATCGCCAGCAGATGGCACTCAGCCGCGGCATGACCGGCACACACGACGGAGAGCCAAAAGTGGCTTGTCCGTTCCATAAGAAAACATTCTCTCTCGAAGACGGCCGTTGCCTGTCTGACGAGACAGAATGCTCCCTCACCACCTACCCTGTCAGGGTTGAAAACGATAAGGTGTACATAGGGATCATGCAGGAAGCATAATATCAGCAGAGAGCGGGAATATCTCTTATTGCTCACATTATCAACCAAACTGCATGAAACATTTATTCTCAGCGGGTTTCTTCTACCTGCTCTGTATGTTTTTTTTCCGTCCGTCAGCGCATGCACAATTGACGCTGGGCGCTCAACTCCGAACGCGCACCGAACTAAAGGACGGCCAGGGGACACCGCTGCCGCAAGGCTCCTCCCCCGCCTTTTTCACCTCCCAGCGCAGCCGCCTGTATGCAGGCTTCAGTGGCTACCGTTTTAAGCTGGGATTGACAGTACAGGACGTCCGTATATGGGGACAGGACGCATCCACCATTAACAAGGTCACTACACAGGAGAACAATGGACTGCTGGTACACGAAGCCTGGGCTGAAATTATGCTGCTGGACACAGCAGTAAAAAACAGGAACCTGAGCCTCAAGATCGGCAGGCAAGAAATTATGTATGACGACAGCCGCCTGCTGGGAAACCTCGACTGGGCGCAACAAGGCCGCCGGCACGATGCAGCGGTGCTGAAGTATGAAACAGGACCATATACTTTACACCTGGGCGCTGCTTTCAACCAGAATAAGGAAAATGCAGCCGGCACAGTTTACAATCCCACTCCCCCGGGAAATTATACCGCTACAACAAATGGTGGCACCATGTATAAAAGCCTGGAGTACCTGTATGGCGCAAGAAAACTATCTGCAGGAAATATCTCGTTTTTATTCCTCGCTGATCAGTTCTCCAAATTCCATGCAGACAGCACAGGCGTTAAGATCTGGGATAAAGGCGTACACACACGCATGACAACCGGGTTATACTTTATTAATACGTTCAACAAGCTGACGCTTACTGCCGCAGGATATTACCAGTTCGGAAAGAACGCCAATGCTCAGCAGCTCAGCGCCGGATTATTATCTGCAGCTTTTCAATACCAGCTGTGCAAATCTTTCAGCGCCGGTCTGGGTGCGGATTATACCACCGGTGGCGTCAACGCAGCAGGCAAGAGCCATGCATTCGATCCGCTGTATGGTACACCGCATAAATTCTGGGGATATATGGACTACTTTTATGTAGCCAGCGGATTCGGTAACCGGGGCCTGCAGGATTACTACCTGAAAACAAAATATAAGGCGGGACCAAAGTTCTTGCTGACCGGAGATGTGCATGAATTCTACAGTGCAAGTGATGTGGTGGCAAATGGCGCTTCACTTAGCCGGAGGTTCGGCACGGAAGCTGATCTGGTAGCCACGTATTCCCTCACGAAGGTGATATCTTTTGAAGCAGGATATAGTCACTTCTGGAATACAGCTTCGCTGACTTCTCCCGCAGTGAAGAACGTCTCCAATGCACAAAGTAACAGCAACTGGGCGTATGTATCAGTTAACATCAGACCGGAGATGATCTTCAATAAGTAAACAACATTGTTTAATCAGGATATTTTTTTCAACATGAATACTCAACAACCGCTAAATAAACTTCCTCTCTTTTCACTGAGCTCGGTGCAGATGCGTACATTTCACACCACCTGGCTGATGTTCTTCGTCTGTTTCTTCGGCTGGTTCGGTCTGGCGCCGCTAATGCCTACCATCAGGGAAGACCTTGGACTAACAAAATCGCAGGTAGGTAACATCATCATTGCTTCTGTATCCAGCACTATTATCGCACGACTGATCATCGGCAAATTGTGCGATACCTGGGGGCCACGTAAGACTGCTATACGGCTGTTGATAGCAGGTTCCCTGCCGGTGTTTCTGGTAGGACTGGCGCATGATTATACAACGTTCCTGTTGTTTCGCCTTGCCATCGGCGTGATAGGCGCTTCTTTTGTAATAACACAGTTCCATACATCCATGATGTTTGCAGCGAATATAAAAGGTACTGCCAATGCCGTTACCGGCGGATGGGGTAACCTCGGCGGAGGTGTGACCAATATGGTGATGCCGCTCATCTTTGCTGCCATTGTCGGATTCGGATATACCAAACAGGAAGCATGGCGTTTTGCGATGATCGTACCGGGTGTTATGATGCTGATAGTAGCATGGATGTACCATCGTTTTACCAAGGACACGCCTGCAGGTAATTTCGATGAGATTGACCGTAGCAATAACGTTAAAGCCAAGACCGACTGGACCATACTGGGCGACTGGCGCATTTGGGCCCTGACATTGGCTTACGGTATGTGCTTCGGTATGGAGATCACATTTGACAACGTTGCCTCTTTACACTTCGTGGATACCTTCCATCTGTCACAGAGCAGCGCTGGTTTCTGGGCGGGTATCTTTGGTGCCATGAACATTTTTGCAAGAGCCCTGGGAGGTATCGTATCAGATAAAGTAGGCGCTAAGACAGGTATGAAAGGAAAAGGTATCCTGCTGGCAATTGTATTGCTGCTGGAAGGTATCGGGCTGCTGCTGTTTGCACAGGCAGGCTCCCTGGCGCTGGCCATCATATCCATGCTCAGTTTCGCACTGTTCCTGAAAATGGCCAATGGCGCCACCTATGGTATTGTGCCTTTTATCAATGAAAAAAATGTAGGGCTGGTAAGTGGTATCGTAGGTGCTGGTGGTAACCTCGGTGGTATGTTGTTTGGCTTCCTTTTCAAGTCCGAAAGCATCACTTATGTAGAAGCATTTACTTATATCGGTTATATCGTGATAGCTGTATCATTTATAGTAATGATCACAAAGTTCATTAAGAAACCTGCTGCAGAAACGGCCGCATCTACCGCCGGAAATGTAGCATTTGCTGAATAACATGACAGGCAATCATCAACATAATAAACTCCCTGCGGGCAGTTACCGTAGCACCTGCTGTTATTGCGGTGTAGGTTGCGGTATTATTGTACACAGGGACAGGCAGGGCAAACTTAGCGTGGAGGGAGACAAAGACCATCCGGTGAACAGGGGCATGCTTTGCTCGAAAGGCATGAACCTCCATTACACCGTGATGGACACATCAGACAGGCTTTATTACCCGGAAATGCGCTACCACCGGCATATGCCACGGCAGCGCGTTTCCTGGGATCAGGCGCTGGAGCGTACCGCTGCAGTGTTCAGCCAGATGATAGCACAGTATGGTCCTGAATCTGTCGCTTTCTATGCTTCCGGCCAATGCCTGACGGAAGAATATTATGTGGTGAATAAACTGATCAAAGGATTCATTGGCAGTAACAACATAGACACAAACTCACGTCTGTGTATGAGCAGCGCAGTGGCTGCCTATAAACTGTCACTGGGTGAAGACAGTGTGCCTGGAAATTACGATGATATAGAACAGACAGATTGCATATTCGTAGCCGGCGCCAATCCCGCCTGGTGTCATCCGATACTGTGGCGCAGGATAGAGGCTGCAAAGGCGAAAAACCCAGCGCTGAAGATCATTGTGAGCGATCCGCGTGTGACGCAGACCTGCGCAATAGCAGATATTCATCTGCAACTGATGCCCGGTACAGATATCGTACTGCATCACGCTATTGGCAGGCTGCTGATAGAAGCCGGTCATACCGATCACAATTTTATTCAGCAACACACAGAAGGTTTTGCGAAATACCGGGATACTGTCATGCAGCGCAGCATTAGCAGCGCGGCAGCAGTATGCGGTATTTCGGAAGACCTGATCTATGAGGCGGCCGCCACGATCGGCCAGGCCAAAGGTTTTATGACCATGTGGACAATGGGATTGAACCAGAGTGCTGTGGGCGTTAACAAAAACCTGAGCCTTATTAATCTCAACCTCATCACCGGTAAGATCGGAAAACCCGGCTGCGGACCATTCTCGCTGACCGGTCAGCCTAATGCTATGGGCGGACGGGAAGTAGGTGGTCTTTCCAATATGCTGCCGGCACACCGTGTGCTGGATAATCCTGCACACCGGAAAGAAGTACAGGAGTTCTGGGGAGGTACTACTATCTCTGACAAGCCCGGTCTGACCGCTACGGAAATGTTTGAAGCATTGAATGATGGCCGGCTGAAAGCGATCTGGATCATGTGTACCAACCCGCTGGTAAGCCTCCCCGACGCACGTATGGCGGAAGCGGCTTTACAGAAGGCAAAGTTTGTTGTTGTACAGGAAATATCTTCCAAACCGGAAACATTACGTTATGCAGACGTGGTGCTTCCTGCTGCCGCATGGACAGAAAAGGAAGGCACTATGACCAATGCAGAAAGGCGTATCACTTATCTGCAAAAGATAAATGACGCCCCTGGCGAAGCATTGCCGGATGCAGAGATCATCTGCCGCTTTGCCCGGAAAATGGGATATCAGGGGTTTGACTATGAAAATCCGGCTGCAATATATGCGGAACATTGCCGCCTGACCACCGGGACCAATATTGACGTAAGTGGCGTTAGCTATGAGCTGCTGAAAGAAAAAAGATCTTTGCAATGGCCTTATCCCGCCGGAGGTGCAGATCAGGGTACACCAAGACTGTTTACTGATCATAAATTTTATACCGCGTCCACCAAAGCGATCATTCATGCTGTTCCTGATGATAACCGTTCAGCACCACCTGATCCGCAATGGCCGCTCATCCTTACTACAGGCCGTATCCGCGATCAGTGGCATACCATGAGCAAGACGGGTAAGGTCAGCAAACTGAAACAACATATTCCGGCGCCGCTGCTGGAGATCCATCCGGAAGATGCGATGGACAGAGATATCAGAGAAGGAGATATCGTGGAGATATTCAGTGAGAATGGCGTTGTGCGCGTAAAAGCACAGTTAAGCAAATCCATTAAAAAAGGAGTGGTTTTCCTGCCCATGCACTGGGGCAAGATACTTGACAACGATCTGAACAGGGCTAACAATCTTACCAACCGGCTGGTAGATAAGATCTCGAAACAACCGGATCTGAAGTATACTGCCGTGCAGGTAAAACTTTATCAGAAGGAGGCACAGAAGATCGTTATCATCGGTGCTGGTGCAGGCGCCTGTGGATTTGTAAAGGCTTATCGCGCAATAAACACTACCGATACCATCACGGTATTCAGTAAAGAGGACCAGCCTTTCTATAACCGGGTGATGTTACCCGATTACATCAGTGGCACCCAGCAATGGGCCCAGCTGGTAAAGATGACAGACGAAGAAGAAAACATGCTGGATATTACCCTGCACAGAGGTGTTAGTGTTCATGAAATAGATCGTGAGCAGAAAACGGTAACAGACAGCAATGGCAACATACATGCGTATGATATATTGATCATGGCCATGGGTAGCCGTGCGGCCACCCTCAGAGATACTCCTCCGCTCGAGGGCATCTTTACCATGCGTAACCGGCGTGATGCAGATGCATTCGTCAGGCATATTGACCCTGCAGCAGGAAAAGTGATGATAGTTGGTGGCGGACTGCTGGGTATTGAATTAGCTGCTTCACTAAGAGAAATGGATATAGACGTGGCCGTTGTACAACGCACGTCTAAACTGATGGACCGACAGCTGGATGCCCTCGGCAGCCAGCTGTTATTTGAAGAGCTGACAGACCGTGGAATAGAGATCCTGTACAACGATGAGATAGAGCGTTTTACCGGCCTCAATAAACTTGATGGCATACGGCTGAAAAGCGGCAGGCACGTGCCTTGTCAGGCTGTCGTGATGTCGATAGGGACCGTGCCTAATATTGAACTGGCACGTGCCACTCATCTGCTTTGCAAGAGAGGCGTGGTAGTAAATGAATACCTGCAGACCAGTGACCCGGACATCTTTGCTATCGGAGAGATTGCTGAGTTCAACGGAACGCTGTATGGTATTACGGCGGCAGCAGAGCAACAGGCAGCTGTAGTAGCCCGCTATCTGTCAGGCGATCTGACAGGTTATTATGAAGGATCATTGTTCATGAATATCCTGAAGATGCATGGTACTGATCTGTGCTCACTCGGTATGATAGAAACACCAGATGATCCTGCATACGAAGAAGTGGTGTTCATTGATAAGTCAAAGCGGTACTACAAGAAATGTGTTATACATAACGACCGGCTGATAGGCGCTATCCTGATCGGTGACAAATCGGAATTCCTGGAGTTCAGAGACCTGATCTCCAATAAAATAGAGTTGTCCGAAAAAAGACTGGAACTATTGCGCTCAGGCAAGAAAGCGACCCCGGTGATCGGTAAACTTGTATGTAGCTGTGGAGGTGTGGGAGAAGGCAATATCTGTGAGAAAATAAAAGAAGGTTGCAACACGCTGGAGAGTGTATGCCAGGCTTCAGGTGCAGGAATGGGATGCGGCAGTTGCCGTCCGGAGATAAAAGCCATATTGGAGAAGGAACTGCCTTCCGGTAAGAAAGAAGAGGCAGTATTTATCATGCAAGCAGTTTAATCATGATCAGACATTCGCAGACAGTCAGCATTAATTTTACAGGAGGGATCGTTTCTCCCGGACAACTGCTGACTATTCTGGATATAGCCGCAGCAGCCAGGGTAACGCAGGTAAAATTCGGTTTGCGGCAACAGCTGCTGATAGAGGTACCCGGCAAATACTGGGAACAATTTGAAGCAGATTGCGCCAGCCAGCAGATCGTGTACCATACTTACGGCACTGCACCCAATATCACCAGCTCCTATCCGGCAGCTGGCATTTTCATTAGTGACAGCTGGTTAAGTGAAGGTATCTATAAGGATGTATTTGCGTTATTCGATTATACGCCTGCGCTGAAGGTGAATATCTGCGACAGCAAACAGACGTTCACACCTTTCTTCTCAGGACATATTAACTGGATTGCCGCAGGAGCTGCGCATTACTGGCACCTGTTCATCCGCTTCCCTAAAAGCAGCCGCCTTTTTGCATGGCCTGACCTGGTCTATACAAACAGTATCGCCCAATTGAGTCAATGTATCGAGTCTATTGTGTATGAGCGCCCTTCTATCAGTAATGACGAGTTATATGCGCTTGTTAAGAACAAGCTTGAATACACCTGCCGTCCCGTAACGGCCGAGCTGGAGCTCCCTCCTTTCCACCTGCCTTACTATGAAGGCTTCAACCGGCATGAGAATCATTACTGGCTGGGCATCTACCGCCGGGATGAGGAATTTCCTGTGGCCTTCCTGCAGAACCTCTGTAATATATGCCTGGAAACCCGGACCGGGCAATTGTATGCTACCTCATGGAAGTCGCTCATCGTCAGGAATATAGCGCCCGAGCACAGAAGGTTATGGGACTATATCCTCGGTAAATACGGGATCAATGTAAGGCACGCGGCGAATGAGCTGAACTGGCATGTGGAAGATAACAGTGAAGATGCTCTTATCATCAAAAGGCATATCATCCGCCATTTTGATAATGCCGATGTCAGAACCTACGGATTGTGTTTCAGCATCCGCATCAATCCGGGGAACAACTGCTTTGGTTCCGTTGTGATCAGTAAACGGGAAAGCAAAACCAAGAGCCGCCTGAAAGGTGACCAGCGCTTTGATATTCTTTATACGCAGGATTTTAACCCGAATTCAGGCACGTTGCTACCCTACCGGACGGCAGTAGCCAAAGAACACCTCGGGCCTTATATCACCTCCCTATGCAGGGAATTTTACGAGAACAGTGCGCTTACTGATCCCCTGCTGAATTATGTAGCTGGTCAGCAGACAGTTATCAGTACCACCCAACCTGAAAAAGAGGTGCATCAATGTACCCGCTGCCTGACAGTATATGATGAAACCATTGGCGACCCCGGCCAGAACGTGGCACCCGGCACGGCCTTTCATGAGCTGCCGGAGCAATATTGCTGCTCACTCTGCGAAGCGCCCCTTTCTGAGTTCACGCCTGTTACGGCAACATCTCTCGGATGGCTGGCCGGAGCACAGGATTAACAATACATTTGCATTTTTCGCATATGCACTACAGCAGGTACTTACAGTGAAAATTGCTTTTATTTTATCATAAAAAGCCATAATACATACACTAAAACGTTATAGAACTATCTTTTTTCGTATTATTTTTGCAGCGCAAATCGCGTAAATAAATTAATATGTCTCCTAAATCGGCGCCTGACATCGTCTTAATCGGTGCGGGCATAATGAGTGCAACGCTAGGCGTACTGTTGAAAGAATTACAACCAGAACTGACCATTGAGATATTCGAAAGACTGGATATCATTGCAGGAGAAAGTTCGGATGCATGGAATAACGCAGGCACAGGACACTCTGCTTTCTGCGAACTCAACTATACTCCCGAGAAGAATGGTAGTATCGAGATCGGTAAAGCGATCAAGATTGCCGAATCCTTTGAGGTATCCAAGGAATTCTGGTCTTTCCTCGTACAGGAAGGATGTATTAAATCCCCGGAGACATTTATACAAAGCGTTCCTCACATGAGCTTTGTATGGGGTGAGAACAACGTTCAATATCTGAAAAAACGCCAGCAACTGCTGGAAGCCAATAATTTATTCAAGGGTATGGAGTACTCAGAAGATCCTGCCGTCCTGAAACAATGGATCCCATTGGTGATGGAAGGAAGAGATGCTTCTGAAAAGGTGGCGGCTACGCGTATGGAAGCCGGTACCGATATTAACTTCGGAGCCCTCACCCGCGCACTCATCAGCTACCTTCAGCAACAGCCTGGCGTAACTGTAAACCTGAAACATGAAGTACGCGACCTCGACAGGGAAGAAGATGGCAGGTGGTATCTGAAAGTGAAGAATCTGGAGACAGGTAAGAAGAGAAAGCTGCATACAAGATTTGTATTCATAGGCGCCGGTGGTGGTTCACTGCCCCTGCTGGTAAAATCAGACATTCCTGAAGGTAAAGGCTTCGGCGGCTTCCCTGTAAGCGGTCAGTGGCTGGTCTGCAAAAATCCGGCGGTAGTTGAAAGACATGCTGCAAAAGTATATGGTAAGGCATCAGTAGGTGCACCTCCAATGTCTGTGCCTCACCTGGATACGCGTATGATAGATGGTAAAAAGGCACTGCTGTTCGGACCTTATGCCGGCTTCTCCACCAAGTTCCTGAAAAATGGCTCCTGGCTTGATCTGCCAAGGTCTATAAAATTCAATAACATCCGTCCTATGCTGGCCGCTGGCCTGGACAATCTTCCGCTGACCAAATACCTGATCGACCAGGTACGTCAGTCGCCGGAAGAAAGACTGGAAGCCCTGCAGGAATTCCTGCCGGAAGCGAAATTAGAAGACTGGGAACTGGAAGTAGCAGGACAACGTGTACAGGTGATCAAAAAAGACCCTGAGCATGGCGGTATCCTGGAATTTGGTACAGAGGTAGTAAGTGCAGCAGACGGTTCTATCGCGGCCCTGCTGGGCGCTTCTCCGGGAGCTTCCACTGCGGTATCCATTATGCTGGAATTGCTGCAACGCTGCTTCCCAAGAAAACTGGCAACACCTGAATGGCAGTCCAAACTGAAACAGATGATCCCTTCCTACGGACAAAAACTGGCTGAAAACCCTACCCTGCTGGAACAGGTGAGGACATGGTCAAACGCCGTACTGCAATTGAAGAAATAAACGAGATTTACATACAGGTTATAAAAAAGAATAGGGGATATGGAAATATCCCCTTTTGTTTTAACCTTATCTTATTGTTTCTAAGAGACGTGTTTGAAGCTGTAAGACTTACGCCTTACAGGGTATTCTCACCAGCGCTACCACATTCTTCTCCGGTTCTGCCAGTATTTCAAAAGTGCCGTCGTGTAAGGCGGCGAAATACGACATCATATGACATATCGGCTGGTGAAATATTTCGTTATCTCCTTTTTCCGATGACTTGAAAGGAGACGAAAAGATATAATTCGCATAAAAGGTTCCCTTTATTTCAAGGTATCCGGGCTCAAAACTAAATACCATCTTCGGTGTCTGATGGGTGGTTGAGTGCCGATTCATCCAGAAAAAAAGGTTCAGGATCAACTGCCGCATCACGGATTCGTCAATATTAGCCTCCACAGGTATTTTACTTTGCTGTAATTCAACGGCGGGAGACAGTAGATTGTTGTATGGCTCTTCACGTACCAGTTGTCCCAAAAAGAAAAGTAAGTTGGTCATCTTTCGCTTCAGCTGGAAGGTCTTGTCCAGCATATGCTGTATGATCCGTATATTCTGCAGCTGAAAATCAAGCTCTATCACCTGCGATTTAATCGATTCTGCCTGACGGGTGATCTTGTTTCCCATCGCTTTCCCGTCGTACAGTACTATGAGTTCAACACTTGAAAGAATGCTTGCTACAATAGATTTCAATTCGTGAAAGATGTCTTCTATTAGCCGGCTGTCATCAAGGAAATTTTGTGCTGACACAGAACTTTTCATGTAACGCTGTTTACAGGCATCCCTGAAGTTGACCCCGGCGTACCCTGACTACCGGAGTGTAAAAATAACACTTAAGGCGATTTCTTTTCCATTAACATTCTTACTAATACGAGTAAAATATGCTATAGGAAATGTTAAAATGCGTTCTTATCGCCTTTTATAGTATTGAATACAGTTAAAAATATGATGCGCAGATCGAGATACACTGACCAGTTTTCCATGTACCAGATATCATGTTCTATACGTTTACGCAAATGCAGTTCATCAGTGATCTCTCCACGATACCCGTTCACCTGCGCCCAGCCTGTGATACCAGGTTTCAGGAAGTGACGGATCATATATTTCTGAATGATAGCAGAATATTCTTCTGTATGTTTCAGCATATGTGGACGCGGACCTACGATAGACATATCGCCCATGAACACATTGAAGAACTGCGGCATCTCATCCAGATTTGTCTTACGCAATATACGCCCGATCTTCGTAAAACGACGGTCATTCCTTGTAGCCTGTTTGCTGTTTGCGTCATTGTTCACATACATACTTCTGAACTTCAGGCAACGGAAAGTTTCATTATTACGTCCGGTACGATGTTGTATAAAGAATACAGGACCTCTCGATTCCAGCTTCACCAGCAATGCCAGTAAAGGTATGAGCCAGCTCAGAATGAAAAGCATCACAGCACCGCTGAACACAATATCAAAAATACGCTTCCTCAACCGGTTGGCAATATCATCCAGTGGTTCTGCCCTCAGTGATATGATAGGTATATTGTCCAGGTAGTCTATATATATCTGGCGGTTCACGAACATCTTGAAGTCCGGTACAAAGCGGAAACGGATAAAATGACGTTCTGCTTCATGTGCCAGCGTATACAGGTAAGGGAACTGCTCCGGCGATAATGTAGAGTAGATCTCCCGGATGTTGTTTGACTGCGCATAAGGTATACAATCCTTCAGCGTACCTATCACCGGATATAAAGACAGCTCATGCACATTGCTGTATTCTTCAAAATAACCTTCAAAACGCAGGTTACTCTTGCGGCCGATAAAATTGTCCACCAGTTGTTTTGAAAGCTCATTATAGCCCACAATTACGACTTTACGCTCTATCTCCTTACGATGAATGATATAGTTGGTAAGCATGTAAAAGAAGAGCCTGTCCAGCAGCACAACCAATATGAACAATGTCATATAGGTAACAATGAAGATCCTGTTAAAAGCTTCCTTGTTCAGGAATACAAAAGCAAGCAGCAGTAGCAGATACAACATGATGCTCTGCAACAGCTTTTTGATAATTCTTTCTACAGACATCTGCTGGCTCATGAAATAAATACCCGTTGTATACAGGGCCACGATCCATGCAATATTTGAGGCCAGCAGGAAAGTATCTCTGTTTACACTCACCGGCACGCCATACTGCTGCAGCCAGTAGAGCGTAAAAAAGAAGAAGGCATTGAGGCATATAAAATCCAGCACAAGGATCTGGATGCTGCATATTTTAAGATAACGGTCCAACATATAAAGTAAGGTTCAAATGATGTTAACTAACTACTACGGCTTCTTCAAAACGTGACATTATTTTTCCTACAGACAGGTGTGTTTCGGCATACACACGCCCGTTCCTTGCTATCTCTGAAGCATTGTCCTGCATAGCCCTGACAATACCGTCAGTGAGCGCCTGCTGATCTTCCGCTTTTACCAGTATACCCATATTATGTTTGCTTACCAGTTCATGCAGGCTCGTTCCGCTATTCGCAGTGATCAGCGCCAATCCTCCTACTGACAGGATAGTGGTCAGTTTGGATGGCATTACCAGGTCGCTTGCATTGCCCTTTTGTATCACCAGGTGTACATCGGCCATATTGAGGAAATGATTGAACTTCTCGAACGGTTGCAGCGGGAAGAAGATAACATTGTGAAGTCCTCTTGACTCTGCCTCCGCCTTCAGCTTCTCCTTGTATGGACCTGAACCACAGATCAGGAATTTCAGCTGTTTATCATCCTTCAGTGTTTCAGCAGTATTCAGGATAGCTTCCAGTCCCTGTTTCTCCCCTATTGCACCTGAATACAGTACGATCCTGTCATTGACATCAAAGCCATACTCCGTCTTCAGTGCTGCACGGTTCTCAATGGGATGGAACAATGTAACGTCCACCCAGTTAGGAAAGAAGAAAATATCCTTGCCGGCCTTCTCCCCGATCTTGCGCATCATACCATCAGATATGCTGCTCACCATATCTGCATGTTTGAAGATATAGCGCTCCAGCCCGAACAATGCTTTGATGAGTTTAGGCGACTTGATCATGTTCAGATCACGCGCTGCTTCTATCTGCATATCCTGTATGTGATAGAGGAACTTCGCACCTTTAAATTTCTTGTACAGTACTGCCAGTAAGCCCAGATGGAAAGGTGGCACTACTGTGATCACCACATCGAACTTTTTACGGGGCAGTAATTGCAGTATTTTAAAGAAGGCTGATACTGCAAAGGAAAAGTCCAGCATGATACGCGTCTTACCCGATGGTTTTGCGGGTACGTACTGCGGACAACGATATACAGTGATCTTTCCTCCCTGTCCGTTGCTTTCTTCAATCACTTCTTTCTTATACCAGTTCTTGTTCTTGTCGTATGGAGGCTGCACCTTCCACTCCGGATAATAAGGATAACTGGTGATGACGGTACAATCGTAGCCCTGGGCTGCCAGCCATTTGATCATTTCACCATTGTACTTACCTATTCCGGTGGGTTCCGGCGAGAAATTACCTCCAATCAATAGTAATCGCTTGGACATACCGCTATATAGATTTCTGTTTTTTTATTATCTCCATCTCTCTGACACAAAAGCCAGAGGATTGCCTTTGAATATACCATTCTGTGATACCGAGGCAGTCACTACTGAACCTGCAGTGATCACGGTATCTGTTCCTACAGTAACACCTGGCCCGATGAATACACAGGCGCCTACCCAGCATCCATCCATCAGTGTAATAGGTGCATTGCGGTAAGGCATGGCAGGATGCCGGAAATTGTGATTACCTCCACAGAGGAACGCACGTTGCGACACACACACGTTATTGCCTATCACCAGTGGCTCAAAATTGAGCAGGTAAGCTTCTTCGCCCAACCATACATCATTGCCGATCTCCAGTTTCCATGGGAAATGGATATTCACTCTGGGTTTGATCACTACACCACTCCCTACTTTGGCTCCGAAGAGGCGCAGTAATCTCGCCTTAATACCGGAGGGCACAGGAAAAGCTGTCAGGAAGAACAGCATCTTGACCATGTACCAGCAGGTTTCTTTTAATTTACCAGCGCCGCGGTCCAGGCCTTCAGAGGCATTAAAGTCTTTTAAGCGGACCTGTGACAGATAAAAGTTATCCATTGCTATCAGGAATTATTATAAACAAGTACTACATCTTTCTTTACCAGCAAACGATAGGTGTAAAGTCCCAGGTAAGCCCCCAGCGTGTTCAGCACAATATCATCAGCATCGAAAACACCGATCATAAAGGTCAGCTGCAACACCTCAATACACAGACTGAAAAAGAATGCAGTTATTACTACTCTAAATTTATTGGCAGGTGTTCCTGACAATGCATCTCCAAGGAAGCCAAATGGCATGAACAATATGATATTGCCCAGTAAATTCAGCAGAAAGAAAAGCCAGTGTCTGATAGAATGACCGGCTTCAACAATGAAATCGTAAGTACTCTTCAGTGGCATCCATCTCGGCGGAGCATAGTGTTCGCCGGCACTCCTTGTTGGCTCCAGGAAAACGATATACAACAATGCTGCTATATAGATGATCATCGTCACCACAACCACTCGCCTCTTTACTCTTAATATCATCCTTGTCTTAACCTGTTATTGCGT
Source organism: Chitinophaga filiformis (assembly GCF_021646545.1). Taxonomy (GTDB): domain Bacteria; phylum Bacteroidota; class Bacteroidia; order Chitinophagales; family Chitinophagaceae; genus Chitinophaga; species Chitinophaga filiformis_A. The sequence continues at coordinate 160,533 of NZ_JAKIRP010000003.1, forward strand.
TTTAATTCATACATCTTGGCATCGACGAGGAAGCGGTACCAGAATCCCTGCAGGAAATGCCATACCAGCCCTGCGCCTCCATCCAGAAAACCTAAGCGTATAAAATAGCGGTAAATAAAATAAATGAAAGGACGTACAAACAACGGTATCCTGCTATATATCTTCTCCTTGATCCATCTCTTACGGGAAGACTGCTCCCCACTCAGCGATACGTCCACATTATTCTCAGATGTTGTTCCTCTCTCTATATCCAGCAGGTCCTTCACTTCACGCGAAGCATAGTTATTCTGTTTATGCGTCCACCAGGTGAGGTCATTCAGGTTATGATCCACCATATCAAACTGGAAGGCTTCCGTTTCTCCTTTTTCCAGTACAACATGTTCATCCATAGCCCGCTCCTCAAGACGACCTGTACCTGTTCGCCAGATGCGCAGCAACCGGTGCGGATAGAAGCCACCACGTTTCATCCATTTGTCCATGAATATTACACGGCGTTTGATGATAAAACCGCCTGTCTCCGGCTTTGCCTGCGGCAGTTTGGTATTGATCTCATCTATCAGTTCATCCAGCAGGTATTCATCACAATCCATACGCATCGTCCATGTTGTAGTGATGTTGCAATTGTCCAGCGCCCAGTTGAACTGGTCAGAGTGGTTGCCCGGCCATGGTCTCTGAACAACTTTAGCGCCCAGTGCAGTCGCAATTTCAACGGTGCGGTCAGTAGACATACTATCAATGATGATGATATTGTCTGATACGCGCTTCAGGTTCTGAATACAACGGGTAATATGTTTTTCCTCGTTATAAGTGAGGATGATAACTGTTAATGAATTAGACACCCTGATTTATTTTGACTTATACAATTCAATATACTTGTTCACCAGCCGGCTTCTGTCGAAGTCGCGCTGCATCAACGCCGGCGCAGCTGCAGACATGGCAGGCAGTCTGTCTCTTTCCGCATACACCTGTTCCAGTATTACCTTTATATTTTCAGGATCAATACCCGAGATCCAGCCCAGCTGATTATCGCTGATGTAAGTGCTTAATCCCACCATATTACTGATCAGTACAGGCGTACCCATAGCCAGAGATTCTATTACGATGTTGGCAAAATTCTCATTGTAAGAGGTCAGCACCATCACATCATGATCACGCAGCAATTTGAACTTGGCATCTCCATATACAGGCCCTACCCAGGTAATATGCTGTTCGATGCCATACTCACGTGTCAGCGCTTTCAACTGCTCCAGGTAATCTTCTCTATAAGGCCCCGCAATGGTCAATTCATAAGGGAACGTAACCATGCTGAGTCCCTTGAACAACAATTCCAGTCCTTTCTTCGGATCTATCCTGCTCAGGAAAACAAACCTGATCTTCTGCTGTACAGCCTTGGGCGAAACAGGACCATCAGGAACAGTAACAAAGTTGAAGATCTCTGCTACCTGAGATGCCGGATACATCTTTTTTATCTCGTGTACTTCCGCGAGCGAAGTAGCGTGAAACTTCACCTTTGATAAGAGAGGATCACCTACAACTTTCTGAATGATCTTCTTCTGGAAGTTGTGGTTAGTCTCGAGAATATAATCACTCAGCATGCCCCTCGGAGAAACAACGGGGCGCACTCTTCTCACATAACAAACGAGCAACGTGAAGATGCTCACCAGGTTCCACCAGGAATGGATATGTACGGCATCATATTTTTTGATGTTCCGGTACAGATAACTGATCAGTCCTGGTGAGAAATGTGTATGGTCTTTTGTTAAACGTTTAAAGTAGATCGTATCCACTCCATCCACCTGTTGTACTACTCCATTCTGTACATTCAGTTCCTCTTTTCCGTTGGCGGTTGTAGTTACTACAGTCACCTTGTGTCCCTCTGCCACCAGCTGCTCGCACAAGGCTGAACTCGAATAGATAGGGCCACCGTATACGTAGGCAGGTTTATAAGAAGGGATTACATGAAGAATGTTCATCTTTTACGCTCTTTTTTAACAACTTGTCGGTTAATGTTACAGTACTTCCTAATAGACGAATCCATCTACTCTGCTAAAGTATTTCGCGTCCTTATCAATATCACTTACTGCTTTTGCAGGAACGCCCGCATATAGTTTCCATTCCTCATTAAATGCCTTATTCAGTAAAGACTTTGCACCCAGCACAGAATAACTGGGTAGCACCGCCCCACCAAGAATCGATACATTCGTTCCTACAAAGGTGTATTCACCGATCACTATAGGCGCGCTATCCTGACGGTTCTCGTATACATTAATCGAGTGTGTAAGTAATTGTGACTGGTAACCGGCGATGGTCGTGAACTTTCCTATCGTGATAGAATTGGTACAGTCTATATGATGATTCTTGGTGATAGCCGCCCACTCTCCCATTATCAGTTCCGCCTTGCGCTCCGGCTGATGGCGGAAGTGTTTGGAATTAGTGTTGGTAGCAAATCCTGTCACCCAGTTACCTCTGCCTATTTTAGCATGTTCACTCATCTGCATAAGATCAAGGTTCACAGCTACAGTAAGATGATCAATGCGGCTGTTCTTTTCCATGATCAGCTTCCCGGGAAATACCCATGCCAGTCCTATGCGTGCGGTGGGATGAATTTTATATTTAAACCAGCTTTGTAATGCCAGGCGTTTTAGCCGCCATGGTAAACACACTGTAATCAGTTTTAGGATCATCTGCTGATATATTAGTTCTTTGAATACATGGATAAATACGCCTTAATCATGATATCAGGAGAGAAACGTTTTACATTGACAAAACCCTGGTTAATTATAGCGTCTTTGGTTGCTTTATCAGATAATTTGAGGAATTCGGTTGCGAATGCCTGTGGCTGATGAGGATCTGCATGCAATGCTACTCCTCCGCTTACTTCCGGCATAGGCTCAATACTGCTGGCTACAACAGCTGCTCCGCAGGCCTGCGCTTCTATCACCGGCCATCCAAAACCCTCAGAGAAAGAAGGGAAAATGAATGCATAGCAGGAACTATACAGCGCCTTTAATGTAGCATGCGGTGGCTTCTTCACTGACACCAGTCTGTCCTGCAGCCCCAGTTTTACCGCATGTGCATGTAATGATTCTTCTATTTCATTACCGGCATAGCAGATCTTGCCTTTATATTTATCGCCCAGTATATGTACCATGTCCAGCAGCATCTTCCTGTTCTTGCGCTGCAGCTTCGAACCAATGTGCAGTATAAAAGGTTCATCTGCACTCAGTCCGGCATTTTTCAGCAACGCTTCACTTTCTGCTTTTGCTACAGGAGAGAAGTCCCCATTGAACGCATTATGAATTACCTCCCAGTTGGAATCATCCTTGCCCTTTCCTGCAGCCAGCTCTTTCAGCTGGTTCAGTGTGAGGTGAGATACACAGGCGATCTTCTTTGCACTGATCAGGTTAGAGAGGATCCACTCCTGCATCACCTTACCAAAAGGAGAAGCAGGGCAATAAGCATCTGCATGTCCACGTGCTCCCCTGATGGCTAATACATCATGGCAGGTGATGATCGTACGCTGCTTCGGCAGATGTCTGAGATAAAAAGCATTGGAATGATCACAGATATGATACTGTGTATCTTTGGGCTTGAAAGCATTTTTAAAACGAAGTACTAAAGGAAATAATATCCACTTGTCCACATACCCGAACCACTTACCAATTCCACCGGAGGTAGCTTTAAAAAAAGATCCGAAGAAAACTGTTGGCCGCCAGATCTCAGTTGTATGTCCGGCGTCATTTAAACCACTTTCCACCATACGGGCGAAACGTTCCATACTTTCCTGCCTGTCCTTCGGGTAATTTCCTACTAAAACAATTCGCATATATATCGTCTGAATATTTATCTGCTATACCGTTGCTAATTTCTCCCGCCCGAAAACCTTTTTAAAGTCAGGCAGAGAGCCCATAAAAAGCGCGCGCCCTATGGTAAAACTGTTCAGGAGATAGTAACCTCCCATTGACACCGCCAATGCTATAAAGAATCGTGCCAGAGGACTCACAATGGAAAATTGTTCCAGTGCAATGAACTGTACCGGCTGATGCAGGTACATAATCACCATAGACGCTGTGCCCAACTCGCTGAATGGTTTGCTGACAACAGGATTCACAGCTATGATCTTCACTATTTCTATCAGGCACAATACCACCACCAGGCTGGAGAACAATGTAACGAAAGGAATACCGTAATTACCTGTTTTCATATCGTACCTATTGGCGGGATAGTAGTAGGTGAACACAATCACACCCGCCAGCAGTACAAAGAATACCCACTTATATTTTCCCGGATCGCCCTGCATACCTTTATACAGATAACCCATGTAGAAAATGGGCAACGCCGCGAATACAACGTCTGCATTCCATGGTAATCCCGGAAAATGAGGTATGAAGTTATTGATCGCATAACTGATCACAAGGCTTGCAAACATCAACAAACCAATGATCTTTTTACTCACTTTGTTCATCAGGAAATTCATCAGCTGCTGTACCAGGAAGAAACAGGTCACATACCAGAACACTGCCGTCCATCCTATCAGGAAGCGGCCTCCCAGAACAGGCCTTACAAGACCTTTGGCAATTGTTTCCTTACCTGTCAGTATCTCCTTTATTTCGTACGGCACATATATCAGGCAAAGGAATGCCACATAAGGCACCAGTAAGTGGAATGATTTTTTTGTGAGATATTCTTTCCAGTCGGCAGAAGGTTTAAATAAAAATCCACCTATAAAAAAGAATAATGGCATATGAAAAAGGAACAGGTACCTGGCGATGCTGTCAGGGAATATATGCCCTGCCACTACGGTTAAAATACCGATGCCTTTTAAGGTATCTATCCATCCGATCCTGGAGGAGGTATTCATAGTATTACTCATGGTGCAAGTAGCATAGCGGCCTTTTAGCTGGCCAGATTAAACCTTCTGAAGAAAAATGCTGTATAGTTCAACCGCAGCATATTAAGTTTCCATCTGATCGTTTTCTCTTCTATTGTTGTACACAATATGATGAAAAGAAGGATCACCACTACCTGCACCATTATATTCACATGAAAATACCGCAACATCAGCATCAGCGGGTAATGTAACGCATAGGTAGCATAACTGCCTTTACCTACATAGTTGAAGATTTTATTCAGGACCCATACAGGCCATTTAAAAATGGTCTGTGCTGTTGCCGATTTACTAAAGAAGGTGATCAGGTAAAATACCGCGGCCATCAACAGTCCTTTACAAATGAAGACCAGCGTATTGGAGGAGAGAAAATGCCTGCCTGCTGCCAGGTACAGGATACCAAACACAAAGGCACCTGTAAACAATAAGTGATAAGTCTCTCCCTTCAGGTATGTTCTGGAGGCCAGGTAACCGGAAAACCAGATAATGAATGAACTGAAGAAAGCAAAATATGGCACAAAGAAGATCTTGTTCACAGCAAATGCAGCAACAGACAACGCCAGCAGTACAGCATATTTCACCAGTATATTGATCCTGCCTAAATACTTCCTGTTGATAAGGTATACCAACGGGAAGAAGCAGTAAAAGAAAAACTCGAACGACAATGACCACAATGGTCCGTTAAAGCCATAGGGAATAAACCATGAACCCTCAATAATGTCTGCCGTTTGCAGGAAAAGTACATTCCCCAGCATATTCCAGGCACTGTAGTTCGGCAGGTGCGCCTGATGCATCATAAAACCCGAGAACAATGTAAAAAGCAGGGCTATGACATACACCGGCAATATTCTCTTAAACCGGCGGTAAATATATTCGTTGATCGTTTCAGGACTGTCAGGTGTTTTGTTTTTAAGACTTAATCCGATAGAGAAGCCGGACAAAACAAAGAAGAACAGCACTGCTTCTTTATTAAACTCAGAGATATAGAAAAGTGTATCATACCAGGATTGTCCCCTATATACCTGGAAATAACTGTTATTAATAAACAAAAAATGATGCAGGCAAACGATCATGGCGGCAAGCCCTCTCAGGCTATCCAGCACGACGATCCTGCTACTCCCGGGGTTGGCGTGGTGTTTCATTCAGGAATTCCGGTTTCGTTATGGTTGTATATGTATGGTTATGCGGGACAGGCTAAACTGCCATCTCCCCCAGTTCTTCTTCTGTTTCCGGTTCTTCCACTTCTTCATCGTCACGCAATGATGCCATCAAAAGACCGCCTACCAGGGTTGCAAATCCCAGTGAAGTAGGTTGTCCCCATCCTCCCTGAGCTACCAGCAGAAATCCGTTGCTCACTATCATCCATGGCAGCAGGTCTCCCTTGCTTAATTTTCTGAACGCCTCAAATCCCAGGCTGAACGCCAGCCCCAGGCGGATAAACACGAGCCCTAATCCTAAAATAGGTCCCAGTTCACCTACTGCCCTTCCCCACTCACCTTCGGCAATCAGGAAGGTAAAGCCCCCTGTCAGCAACATAGCGCCTACGTTCGTTCCCATACCAATACCATATCCCCACAGTGGCATATCCGAGGTGGCGGAGAAAGCACCCAGCATCCCTCCCAGATAACGGTCAAGGAATACACCTTCCATCCCTCCTTCACTTTCATTGGCATTTTCGAAACGCGCCGTGAATGCTTCAATGGCTCCCCCCACAATACTTGTCTGACTGAGAAGAGCTATCAACACTACCAGGCCAAGCACCGCTCCAAACATTCTGCCGGCATATTTAGGATTGCTGGAGCCTGCATACAGGCAGAACATCAGTGTGATGATGATCTGGAAAAGCAAGGCACGGCTGATGGAAAGCGGTATCGACATCAATACAGCACCGGTGGCGCCTATCAATATCCAGCGACTGACTTTTTCATTACTCAGCCAGAAATAAAACACGAAAGGCGCCACAAAGCTGAAGAACAAGGTGGTTCCATTGGTAAATGAAAATGTTGCCGGCGGACGGAAAAAACCCAAGGCTCCACTAAATCCGGCGCCGCCTTCGGCATCACCCACACCTTTGTTCACCCAGGCCGTCTGCGGACTGTAAAACTGTACCGCGATGAGTACCGCCATAGGTATGGCGATCATCAGTGTGATCTTTCCCAGATGTACTACATCTTTACGCGTAAAGATGCTTCTTATGACAAACATCATGGGGAAGTGTATCAAAAGAATGCGCGCTCCGTATGCTGCCACAAAAGGATTCCCATGCCCGACTGTAAGTGCGGCAATGAGCCCCAGTATTCCAATGATCGTCATGAGTGTAAGTGAATATGCAGGGATAAGTATCTTCCGCTGCAAACAAACAACGATCAGCCACAAGGCTACCGGGTCGCGTATTACCAGTAATGGCGTAGCCAGTCCCGGTAATATCCAGCGGCGCAAAGCACCTTCAAACAGTAATAGTAAAAAGTATGCCCATACCCCTTGCTTCAGCCGCAGCATCAACTTTTGTGAGTTGAGTGCCGTGAGCTGCTGATAACGCAGAGATGCTATTTCAGCTAAACGATCAGCTGCAAGCTGACTTTTATTGGGATACTGATTCATAATTTCCGGAAACATTTATAACAGGTGTTGCGGGCGTTGCTGCTGCCTTTGGCGGCATGTTCAGGAAACGGCGTTCCACCAGTAAATAAAACACATATGCCAACAATACAGACACCGGTACGGCTACTAAAAGCATAAATAGTAAACGCATGTTATCTGTCATCTGAATATCTAACGTATACAAGTTGATCGCAGCCAGTATAGGGCTGTGGATCAGGTAAATACTATAGGAAAATGCACCGAGCCCCACAGCCACCTTTCCATTCAGGAAACGTAATAATAAAGGACGGTCCTGCATTGCATGTTCCTTCAGGGTATAATATACTATCACGGCGCTTACTGCCAGCCCTACCATCACCTCGGTAAAGGTCAGTGACAGCTTCAACGGTTTGCTTACAGCCAGTATCGCTACCACCAGTGCTACCAGGCCACTCACTATCCAGCCATTGGCAAGAAGGCTTTTTACTTTTTCTGTAGTGCCCTTTGTGTCAAAAGCGATGATAGCAGCAGCCATTCCTATACCAAATAGTCCCAGGTACCAGGGGTGTAACCACCAGAAACTGACACGGTGAGGCAATACCAGTTCCGGTAACACACCCACTATCACCGCTGCAGCTGTTGCTGCTCCCAGGCCATAACGGCGCCATAACAGCAATAATACCGGGAAAGTGAAATAGATCTGCCATTCAGTTGCCACACTCCACAGTGGGCCATTTATTTTAAAGATCCAGTGCGTATGAATATTATGCACCAGCAAAAGATGTGTCACAATACCTTCCAGGTTCACCGGTAGCTTGGAATCCCAGGCAGTATCGTGCGGGGTTTGCATTAAGGGCAATGCCCATATCAGCAGTAATGAAAGTAACAATGCGAAGTAATAAGGCGGCAATATTCTGTGCGCACGCCTTCTGATATATGTTTTGAAGCCGCCGCGCAGGTCCCTGTTCTCTGACAATGCCACGGGAATGGTCAGGCAAAAACCTGATAACACGATGAACACTGCAACAGAATAATGACCGAATTCCAGCAGGCCAGTGAGCGGCTTAAGCGCACCGGTAAACTCCGTTTTCTCAATACCATTGCCGGTAAAGAACACTGCATGATAGAACGCCACATACAGGGCACAGAGCCCTCTTATACCGTCCAGAAATTCAAGTCTTGGCCTTTTAATCATAATTAGGGTTATTTATGCATGTATGATTGCTGTTGCCAGCTCGTCTCCGTAAACCTGCCACGGTCTGCTACGGGCTTTCTCCATTGCTGCCAGTCCTGCTACCGGTATATTGTCCGGCTGATCGAGAAGTGCTGCAATTGCGTTGTATAAAGCATCCGTAGATCCGGCTTCAGCCAGCCAGCCGTTCCTGCCGTGTGTAATCAGGTCCGGTCCTGCTGTACGGTCTGTCGTGATCACCGGTGTACCTTGCGACATTGCTTCTGTGATCACCAGCCCGAATCCTTCAAACAGGGATGGAAACAACAATACATCGTGTGCTCTCATTGTTTTGAGGATCTCCGCATGCGGCATACTGGGTATCCAGGTATGTTTGGCAAGGGCTGCATCCAGCGCCGGGCAATTTTCCGTCACCTTCTTTCCCACAACGGTCAGCGTTACTGCATTTCCCAGCCGCTCTACCGCTGCAAAGAGATCTGCGATGCCTTTACGTTGCGACAGTCCGCCTACGAATAACAATTTCAGCGGACGTCCTGCTATCTTTTCATAGTCCCTGCCACTGGTCACAGCGGGGAAACCATAAGGTATTACATCCACAGGTGCGAGCTTGCCGGGATAATCCTTCAGCGTCTTTGCAGTAAAACTGCTCGCCACAAAGATCCTGTTGGCCAGTTTCAGCTCTTCATCCTTTCTGTCCAGCTTTGCCTGTGAAGCGTTAAACCCTATGAGGGTATTCTTCCATTCCGGCCAGCGTTCCCTTTCAATGCCCAGCAGATGCCGGGAAGTACGCCAGTAACCAATAGGCAGATCGTACAGGCATTTTAATCCCAGGCGGGTTGCTTCACGGAAAGTGAACATAGCGCCATCTTCATAGGCGTACACAGCATTCACCTTACGGGCCACTTTATTCAGGTGGTTCGTAAGCCTTCTGTCCATGTTATGATACACAGCATCTACTGAGAATATGCCTTTCTCGTGCCTCACCAGGCTTTTCAGCCCTGCCTTTGCCGCTACCAGGCGGCCCAGTTCAAACCAGGGCCAGGTTTTGGTAAAAGGCTGCAGGCGTGCTTCGAAACCACGACGCCTGATCTCCGACAAAGGACCTATTCCACCGAGGCGGTCCAGGGTACTCCCGGGAAATGAAGCAATCGCTGTATGAAACTCAGACAGGATATCCGCATCTGCCAGCCCCGCCACTGCAGCTCTGACATTCGCATTGCCTGTAGGATGAGATATGATGACCATCTTAGTTTTGCTTATGTAATCCAAGTATATCGCCCCACGCTGAACGTAATGCTGCTGCAGAGAACCTGTTCGCATACAGTTCTTTCTGGGCCGTTTTTGTTACCAGGCCGCTCCTGATATCTTTTGCAAACGCGATTACAGCCGCCTTTGCCTCTTCATAAGAGGACGCAGCCGGTATCACGCGCGTTGCCTGCGGGTCGCAGGCAATGTCCGGAATACCGCCCCTGTCCGTTGCCAGCCAGGGAAGTCCTGCGCTCATTGCCTCCAGCAGGCTCACAGGCAGCCCCTCAGGATGCGTAGACAACAACAGATATGCATCCAGTTGTGCAATAGCGCCCTTCAATCCTGCTTCTCCCGCAAAAGGACCATGAAAGCGTATGTTGGGATAACGGTCGAAATATCCGGCAGGATATTGTTTTCCTTCTCCCCAGAGATGAAATTCTATGTCTTCCAGGTCTGCGTCTTCACTCATCCGGCAGATCAGATCGATGCCCTTTTCAGGGATCAGCCGGCCATAATAACCGAATCGCAGTTTGCCCGCCGGACCTTGTGTGAAAGGCACTTCCACGTTCCTGGAAAATACCGGTATGACATCTATCTGGCGGTTCAGTACGGCTTTCATATCACCGGCGTTCCTGAAGGAACAGGCGATAATGGTATTGGCAGCCTGTAGTGTCCTCCTGTACTTAGCGCCCCAGGTAGCTTGGTCCTTAGCGTCGCCGGAAGTATGGTGATGATGTACCCACTTGTTGTAGGCAGGCAGCATACGGGAAAATAACCAGATGCTTTCTCCCTGCCCGTTCGTGTATACCGCATCATACTTACGTGTGCCGCGCAGTTTAATGCCCAGCTGCAGCATCCACAACAAACGCTTGTAAGAACGTCCGTGTTTTCCGAAGTACACCCAGCGGCATGTACGTTTGTAAAATTCTTCTGTTTCAGGCGTCATAGCCGCATTCAGCACCACCAGGTCTATTTCATTACCTGCTGCTGCCATCTGCCTGCAAAACTCCTGCAGATGACTTTCTATACCTCCTGTTTCCATTAACTGGGTAGTATAGACCAGTATCTTTTTTTTATCAGAAGCCTGCGCCATATACTCTTTCTATCTTATCCTTTGCAAATCCCACACGGTAAGACAATACCACACCGAGACGATACAGTTTCGCCATCAGCACAGCTTTAGCCCTGATCAGGCGGTACTTCATTTTACCGGATGCCTGTACAGCATTAGCGCCTTCTTTTATTGAATCGGCCACCAGCTCCAACAGGAATTGTCTCCTCTTTTCCAGCGCCTCTTTATTCACAGGAGAGCTGTCCATGTTGGTCCTTTCAAGGATCTCCTTGTAGGAAATAATATCGATAAATTCTCCTACTGTAGCCAGACGAGGGTCAGACGGATTCGGATGGATCAGCTTCACGTTAGCACCCATACCCAGGCATGGTAATGCACAGTGGATCTTGGTGGTTAGCACCAGTGAGGCCTTGCAGTAAGTAGCCAGCAGATCGTTCATATGCTTTTCGGAAACCTTTGCATATGATGCGATATCGCCGGAGGTATCTGGCGGATCGTGGGAGATCCTTACCAGTTTTTTACCCAGTAAAGTTTCCAGTTTATTGAACACGGCATCAGGCACCGGATGATCTACGTTATCTACCAGCAGCACATCTCCATCCGGATTGTGTGTAACCGGACCACGCGCTTTCGCTGTGATGGTCAGACAGCTGGAATAATAAGCGGGAATCCCCCAACCTAACAGCAGCTGCAATGTTTTGTTATCGCGGCAACCGATAGGCGCGTGTTTTTTGAAATGTTCCCTTACACCGGCATCTGCCAGCAGGGCGGAATTCGCGATGTGTACAGCAGCGTATACAGGCGTGATATTATCTGGTGCAGGAAACTTCTTAAAGGAGTGCATGTACCAGCCATTGGCTATCAGCATTCCTTTTTCGTTACTTGCCAGGTCAGCCAGCGCTTCCCTGTCGGCTACCTTCGCGCCCTCAGGCAACAGGTCTTTTGCGACCATTCCCTGAAGTACGTCTCCGATATTGTTCCGAAGTAATCCTTCTACCTGATAGTAATAATTCATATAATCTTATTAAATTTCTGTAGGTAATGTTGAGTTATTAGTCCTGTAGATCTTGATCAGCGTATAAGTAACGTTCATCGTTACCTGGACCAGTTGTATCATGATGTTCATTGTTAGTACCCCTCTCAGGGAAGAGATATCAATGAATGCAACTCCCAGCGCTATGGAAGCAATACTGACAGGAATTGAAATGAGCGGATTGATAGCCCAGCTTCTGCTGGTAAAAAGAGAAAAAGTGGAAGCAGAGATAATCCCAAGGCAACTGATAATGATCTTCAGTACCACCTCTTTCGTCAGCCCCGCATAATTGGGCCCCAGGATCATCAGGATCTGTGTGGAGAATAACCAGACAGTCAGGACAATGCAGGCACTCATTACCAGCAGCCCTGCCTGTATCTGTAAGAAACGCCGTAATAACAGACCTGAGTTATTCGGCAACCGGGAAAACCTCGGTAAGATAAGGGTACCAAATAATATCGTAATAAAGCTGAGCGCCATAGACAACCTGTCCAGCGCCCCCAGTTGGGCTACTCCCCTTGTCGTTCCAAAGATGGAGATCAGCCAGATGGTGATCTGTCCCGAAAGACATGTATAAATTCCCATCGGCAGTAAGCGCCTTACCATCTTCAGGATCTCATTACGGACCTCCGGATCCGGCTTTTGATGCCAGTCTGCATAACCCGCAGAGATCTTCCGGAGATTGAAGTTGCCCCATATCTGCGGAAGACCGGCAGCCAGGATAGCTACAAACGCCCATGGGAAAATAAAAATGGTCAATGCCAGTAATAACAGCCTGCCAACATTCAGTATAACCGCATTCCTTTGCAGGGGAGCAATGTCCTGTCTCAGCTTAGGCGCTACCTGCAGCAATGTGCCTGATAATGCCATAAAGAAGGATGGTATAAGCGAGAGGATGATCAGCACCGACATCAGCCAGCTGGCATCGTGGTGCCGCATCAGGTACAGCAGTACCGGTACAGATACCAGTAAACTGCCGACAGCAAATTTCCTTCTCAGGTCCATTCCTGTGGCCATAACAGTGCCTAATTTGACACGGTCGAGCCAGACCTTTCCTCCCTGCGACATTACCCCGGTAGAGATGCCTCCGTCAGCCAGTACCGTCATTGTACCCAGCATGGTATTGCCAAGGGTATACAACGCGTACTCTTCGGGTTCCAGCATGCGTATCACCAGGATACCGCTCACAAGACTGATACCCTGTACGAACACCTGGGCGAAACCGGTCATGGTAACCAGTTTGATCCACTCTAAGGTTTTGGTGTACTTCGGATTGCTAGATAGCTGATTAAAAACTTTTACTCGCATAACGCATTTCGGCAAAGCAAGCCCTTATCCTGCCAGTTGTTCCCACTGTGTTTTACTGTCCTTTCTGAATAACTCCACATCGCAGGTTACCATCTCACTTACCAGCTCCTGCAGATCATATTTCGGTTCCCAGCCTAATTTCGTCTTTGATTTCGTCGGATCGCCTATCAGCAGTTCTACCTCAGTAGGACGGAAGTAAGCAGGATCTACAGCCAATACCTGTTTGCCTATTGGCAGCACATATTCTTTATTGCGGCAGGCACTTACATACGCCACTTCATCCACACCTTTGCCTTCAAATTTCAGTTCAATACCCAGTTCGTTGAACGCCATACGTACAAATTCACGTACCGGCGTAGTGATACCTGTAGCGATCACATAATCTTCCGGTGTATCCTGCTGCAGAATTCTCCACATCGCCTCAACATAATCTTTTGCATGTCCCCAGTCACGGCGGGCATCCAGGTTACCCAGGTACAGTTTATCCTGCAAACCTAATGCGATTGCAGCAACAGCACGGGTGATCTTGCGGGTTACGAAAGTCTCTCCACGCAGCGGGCTTTCGTGGTTGAACAGGATACCATTGCAGGCATACATACCATATGCTTCCCTATAGTTCACCGTGATCCAGTATGCATACAATTTTGCTACAGCATAAGGGCTACGCGGGTAGAAAGGAGTAGTTTCTCTCTGTGGTACTTCCTGCACCAGACCATATAGTTCTGAAGTACTTGCCTGGTATACCCTTGTCTTTTTCTCCAGCTTTAAAATACGTAATGCTTCCAGTATACGCAGCGTACCTATACCATCTGCATTAGCAGTATATTCCGGTGTATCAAAACTCACTTTTACATGGCTCATCGCTGCGAGATTGTAGATCTCATCAGGCTGCGTTTCCTGTATGATGCGGATCAGGTTAGTACTGTCGGTCATATCGCCATAATGCAGTTTGAAACGTACATTTTCGCTATGAGGATCCTGATACAGGTGATCGATCCTGTCAGTATTCAACAATGAGGCACGACGTTTTACACCGTGTACCATATACCCCTTTTCGAGCAGCAATTCTGACAGGTATGCGCCGTCCTGTCCATTTACACCGGTGATTAAAGCAACTTTCATACAAAAAAAATAATTTAGTTAAGATAAGTGGGGAATATGATTAACTTCCGGAGAGCACGCTTACCGCAGGCTGAGACACACCAATGCTGTAGCAGGTGAACCCGTTCTTCTCAAGATATGCGTTATCATATATATTCCTGCCGTCAAATACAACAGGAGCTTTCAATAATTGTTTTACACGTGTCCAGTCAGGTAAACGGAATTCGTTCCATTCTGTTACCAGCAATACCGCGTCTGCACCTTCTGCAGCAGCGTACATATCGTTACACCATTTAACGGTATCGCCCAGTGTTTTCTTCGCTTCATGCATCGCTACAGGGTCAAACACCTGTACTTTAGCGCCGGCTTCCAGCAGGGCTTCAATCAGCACCAGGCTGGATGCTTCACGCATATCGTCTGTAGCAGGTTTGAAAGACAGGCCCCATACTGCGAAGGTCCGGCCTTTCAGCATGCCATCGAAGTGCCTGTTGATCTTGCCGAACAGTACTTTTTTCTGATCATTGTTCACTGCTTCTACAGCTTCCAGGATACGCAAGCCGTGCCCGTATTCCTTACCAGTCTGCACCAGTGCCTTTACATCTTTAGGAAAGCAGGAACCACCGTAACCAATACCCGGGTAGATAAAGGCGTTACCGATCCTGGCGTCACTACCGATACCTTTACGTACTTTATTTACATCAGCGCCTACCAGTTCGCACAGGTTGGCAATATCATTGATGAAGGAAATTTTTGTTGCCAGCATAGCGTTTGCCGCATACTTGGTCATTTCTGCAGAAGCGATGTCCATGAAAATAATAGGACGGCCGTTCAGCAGGAAAGGATGATACAGACGCTCCAGCACTTCTTTTGCCTTGTCTGTATTCACACCCACCACAATACGGTCAGGTTTCAGGAAATCCTGTACGGCAGCGCCTTCCTTCAGGAACTCAGGGTTAGATGCTACATCATAGTCGATCAGTGCATTTCTGTTCAGCATTGCCTGTTTGATCTCCCTGTTCACCTTTACAGCGGTACCTACCGGTACTGTGCTCTTTGTTACCACTACCAGGTAGTCGGTCATGTAAGTACCGATCTCTTTGGCTACCTGCAATACATATTGCAGATCGGCGCTGCCATCTTCACCCGGAGGTGTACCTACAGCAATGAAGGCGATGTCTGCACCGGGGATCACGTCAGCAAGACTGGTGCTGAAAGAGAGACGGCCATTATTATAGTTGCGGGTAACGATCTCTTCGAGGCCCGGTTCATAAATAGGTAAAATACCTTTCTGGAGGTTATTGATCTTTTCTGCATTAACATCCACACAAACTACCTGCGTGCCTACTTCTGCGAGACAGGCGCCGGTAACCAGCCCTACATATCCTGTTCCAATTACGATTGCTTTCATGTCTATTAAGATTGAGACGCTGTTTTAAAACTTTGTTTACAATGCCACCATGTGCTTTTTATGAAGGAAATCGGCATAAGCCTGCACCAGTCCTTCTTTCAGCTCTACGCTGTGTTTCCATCCGAGTTTGTGCAGCTTCGATACATCCATCAGTTTCCGTGGCGTACCATCGGGTTTGGAAGTATCAAACACAATATCACCTTCATAACATACTACTTCTTTCACGGTCTCTGCGAGCTCACGTATACTCAGGTCTTCCCCTGTACCGATGTTCACCAGTTCTTTCTCATCATAATGGAGCATCAGGAATACACAGGCAGCCGCCAGGTCGTCTGCAAAGAGGAACTCACGTTTTGGCGTACCACTTCCCCACACGGTAACACTGGGCGCACCGGCTTCCTTCGCTTCATGAAAGCGGCGGATCAGTGCCGGCAGCACATGTGAGTTTTCAGGGTGATAATTATCGCCGATACCATACAGGTTAGTCGGCATCACACTGATATAATTACAACCATACTGGTCGCGGTATGCTTCACATAATTTAATACCCGCTATTTTGGCAATAGCATAAGGCTCGTTGGTTGGTTCCAGCGGACCTGTCAGCAGGCTGCTTTCCTGCAATGGCTGAGGGGCCATTTTAGGATAAATACAGGAACTGCCAAGAAACATCAGCTTTTTAACGCCATGTTTCCAGGCAGCGTGGATGATGTTGGTTTCCATCATGAGGTTATCGTACAGGAATTCTGCACGATAAGTATTGTTGGCATGGATGCCGCCTACTTTAGCAGCAGCCAGGAACACATAATCAGGTTTCTCTTTACTGAAGAATTCATTCACATCTGCCTGCGAGCGAAGGTCCAGTTCTGCGGAGCTTCTCGTTACCAGGTTCTCATATCCCAGCGTTTTCAGTCTTCTGCTGATCGCACCACCCACCATACCACGGTGGCCGGCTATATAGATCTTATCGTTAAGTTGCATACGGTTCAATGTTGTTTATAGCAGTTCAGGCCTGTTCTCCTTTACCCACTGATGCAATTGTTTTACTTCCTGTCCTTTTCCTTTCTGTAATATCAGCAGCACTTCCGGGGTATTTACCACCACCACATTTTCCACACCTACCAATGCTACCAGTTTATCTTTTCCTATCACCATACTGTTTACAGGATCGCTCTCTATAAACACGGCCTGGTGATTACTATAGCGGTAATGACTTGCCAGGGCTTCTGCCAGGGCCTCATACCCGCCTACATCACTCCATTGCATAGCACTGGGCACCACCTTTACAATATTGCTTTTCTCCAGCACAGCATAATCTATACTGTCTGATGGAATGGCTTCCATCGCTGCCAGTGGAATAGTACCTGTCTCTTTCCAGATGAGCGCTGCTTCTGATGCCGCTGCATAGATCTCAGGTGCATGTTCCAGCAATTGCTGTAACAATACGCCTGCCTTACCACAGAAGATACCGCTGTTCCACAGGTAGTCACCACTTTTCAGCATCGCTTCAGCAGTAACTTTATTTGGCTTTTCTGTGAAACGTACTACATCATAGCCGGTATACTGGATGTACCCATATCCTGTTTCAGGATATGCAGGTTGCAGTCCTATCGTTACCAGATGTCCTTCTGCAGCCAGTTCCGCAGCTTTCTTAATCGTTTCTGCATAGAGGTCAGGCGTACCTATCAGATGGTCTGCCGGCGTAATAAGCAGGATAGTTTCCGGTGTTGCGGAGAAGGCCGCCAATGCGATAGCAGCAGCGGTATTACGTCCTACCGGCTCTTCCATCATCTGTACATGCTGAGCACCTGCTTCACCCAGTTGCTTAGACACCATTTCTGACTGCTGTTCATTTACGACAGCCATCACACTATCACAGAAGGTGCTGTTACGCACCCAGGTGAGCTGTAATAAACTCTGTCCGTCAAATAAGGGCAGCAGTTGCTTTGGCGTCTGTTTATTGGATAGCGGCCAGAGACGGGTTCCTGACCCTCCACATAATAATACGTGTAGCATAGTGTTCAGCGTTAATATTTTAAATAGGATTTCCAACGCCTAGTTTCCCGGCGCCGGCATACTCTTTACTGTTGTTACTGAGCACCATCAGATCACTTGTTTTCACGGTAGCGATGAGCGAGAATCCCATGCTGTACAATACAGCTTTAACAGTATTCTTGCCTGCTTCCACTACCCTTCCATGCTGATGCATCAAAGGACCTGCGGTGATGCGGATAAGATCATCCTCGTGGATCGGGAAACGTTCAACTTCCACATCCTGGTATTCACGCAGGAAGCGTTTGATCAGATCGATCTCATGATCAGGAATACTGGCAGGTTTGCCCAGCCAGTAAACGAAGTTTACAATACCACTTGTTTCGCGCACGAGTGTCTTTTTGTCTTCTGGGATACGCACAAACACATACGATTTAAAAAGGGGCTCTTCTACGATCTTCTTTCTGTCACTCCACTGATGCGTTACCCTGTTCAGTGGACAGTAAGTTTCGATCTGTTTCCGAACAAGTGCATCCGCCACTTTTTTCTCCCATCTTGGTTTAGTGTAGACTGCATACCACGTGTGTGTCTTCTGTTCCATTTCAGTGGGTTTAAAAGTTAATAAAGCATGACTGGTTATCAGATAAGGTGGAAACTATAAAGGCGGGAAACGAGGAGGACAAAAATTGGCATAGCTTCGCCTCCTCAGTCACATGAGTAGTTTTCAATAGTAATAGTTTTCAATGAGTTCCGTCAGTTTGGTAGACCGGCGGGCTACATTGTGTTATTTGAAAATTTTAGTAAAACGTCCCTTTTTTACAGCGCCATTTTTATGGTCATCTGTATATCCATATCCGTAACCCTGGCCGCTGCCATAACCATAGCCTCCGCCATAGCCATATGCGTAACCAGGCACCCCACGCATTTTAAGGCCATTGAATACAATATTCAACTTGCCGAGATCCCCTTGTTCATATAGGTCTTCTATCATTTTCAGATTGAACTTCGGTGTCCGTTCATGACGTACCACGTACAGCGTAGCGTCAGCATATGGCGCCAGCAAACGTGCGTCAGTAACAGGTCCTACCGGAGCTGTATCTATAATGATGTAATCAAAAGAAGCCCTTAAAGTGGCCAGCAGATGCTCAAGTCTGCCATTCAAAATCAACTCGGTTGGATTTGGTGGTATCACACCTGCAGAAAGCAGGTACATGTACTCGTTATTCTCTATTGGCTGCTTTAAAATATCGTTCAGTGAAGAATGGCCCGCCAGGTAATTACTGATACCCGGGTGATGTGGCACATTCAGGATCTTACTTACTTTCGGTTTACGAAGGTCAAACTCCAACAACACTACTTTCTTCTTGGTTAATGAAAGGCTCAGTCCAAGGTTTACTGCAATGAAGCTCTTTCCTTCACCAGAGATAGAAGAAGTAACCAGGATGGTTTTATTATCTCCATTGATACCGATATAAGACAAGGTAGTACGGAGTGCCCTGAACTGCTCTGCAACAGGGGTACGTCTTCCTTCTGTGATGGCAATACCACCACTTTTGTCGAACATGATCTCGGCAATGATCGGTGCAGAAGTACCTTTTTCGATATCTGACCGGAACATTACTTTATGGTTCATCATATCTTTCACTGCAATGAAGCCTGCTACAGCGGCCAGACCAGCTATGATAGCCAGTGCCATCACCATAGATTTCTTCGGGCTGAAAGGGAAGGTATCTGCTTCAGCCAGATCTACGATACGGCTGTCAGAGATAGCAGCAGCATATTGCAATGCTGTTTCTTCACGTTTCTCCAGCAGGAAAGTATAGATATTGTTTTTGATAGCCTGTTGCCTGCTTACTTCCAGCAATGTTCTTTCTTTATTCGGAACCCCCTTCAGCAGCGCCATAAAGCGTGTATTCTGAGCGGCCAGCTTTGCCCTTCCTGCTTCGAGGTTGGCGCGTAAGCTGCGGATATTATCCATGATAGCCGGTCTTATCCGCTCTTCCTGTGCTGCCAGGCTTTCCAGTGCGGGGCTGTTCTCTCCTGTCGTCTTACGCAGCTTATCCTGCTGTAATTCAATGTCCTGCAACTTGCCCAGTAATGTCAGTAATGTCTGGTCTGCAATACCGATGGTAGCAGGCACCACATTTTCTTCGGAATGTTTATTCCTTACATATTGTTCAACAGCTTCCAGTGTTGACAATTGCATATCAGCTTCACTCAGTTTCACGTCATTATCCTGTACGGATGCCAGGAACATTTTACCCTGCTCGCCGATATCAACAATTCCTTCACTTGTTTTATAACGTTCTATCTGGCCTTCCACCTGGCTCAGTTCTGCAGTAATGATACGTAACCTGTCCTCTACAAACGACATTGTCTTTGACGCCGTCTTGTTCTTATCCTCGATAGATTCTGCATCATATGTCCTCATCAGTTCATTCAGCATATCCATGCCCTTCTGAGGAACTGCATCAACATATTCCAGTCGCAGTACGTTTGATTGTTTATTGGCAGCTGCAATTTT
This sequence comes from Chitinophaga filiformis, assembly GCF_021646545.1. Lineage (GTDB taxonomy): Bacteria > Bacteroidota > Bacteroidia > Chitinophagales > Chitinophagaceae > Chitinophaga > Chitinophaga filiformis_A. Next base: position 180,876 of record NZ_JAKIRP010000003.1, read on the forward strand.
CAGATTACCGAGAAATGCGCCCGCCAGTGCTTTTTCACCTGCAATACGTATATAGAGCTGCTTATTCTGCAGGCTTGCCGGATTAAAACCAGGAGTGGGCGTAATTAATATACGTCCCCAGCGGGTGGTGGTCACCGTATCGTTCAGCGGATACGTTTTGTCTCCCATGGTAAGCTTACGGCCATTATAATCGTACTTCAGGTCCAGGATGGAACCCTCCATAGGATCGATCTGGTCCGGATCGAGAAAGGTGATCTGTACCGGGGCTCTTTTATACATAGACACATCCCTGATAGTACCTCTTTCAAAGATCTCTCCATATAGATTGAGATGCCTTACAACAGCTTTAGCGATTGTACGGGACTTCAGTATTTCAATTTCATTTTCTATTTTCTTTCCTGATCCCAGAGGGTCCATCATTTCTATGATAGAGCTTTCTACAGCTCTGGCATCTTCCTTTATCAGTAAAGAAGAAGACATCTTATAGAGCGGAGTTGCATATTTCAGATAAACATATGCTATAGAGAAAGAAATTATTGACGCAATCACAAATAAAGGCCAGTAAGGCTGATATTTATGCCTGATCATTTCCAGGAGGCCCGTGTGTTCCTCTCGTTTTGTGCGCGTATTTATTACTTTCTGTTGCATGGCTCTCAACACAAATTTGTAGGATGAATTAAAAGAATAACATCAGCTTAGTTCAATATCAACCGGTCCAGAATAATTACAAACAGTGAAATACTGCTCAGAATAATTGAGATCGTCTGACGGTTGCCACTTGCATTAGCTACTCTTGCTTTAGTTGGTTCAACATACACTACATCATTAGACTGCAGGTAATAATAAGGAGATGATAAGATGTCATCATCATTCAGGTTGAGGCGTTTGATCGTTCTTTGCCCGTCTACTTCTCTGATTAACAGTACATTGTCTTTCTTACCATAGATAGTAATATCGCCTGCGATGCCCAAAGCCTCCATTATCGACATTCTCTCGTTATTGATGGCGAAAACACCTGGCCGGCTTACTTCGCCAAGAACTGTTACACGGTAATTGAGGAACCTTACACTTACCACCGGATCTCTCATGAGTTTTCTGTTGTTCAACTCATCTCTCAGATATGTGGTAAGTTGTTCTTTTGTAAGTCCGGCAGCTTTTACCTGTCCAAGTACCGGATACTCAATAAATCCCTGTTCACTAACCAGATAACCTGTGACCTGGGGACCACCTCCCGCGGTACCGGGGGATGCCATACTTGGGGTGTTAAATACAACAACATCCTCGGGGTTCATGCTACTCACAATAATTTGTAAAACGTCATTTTTTTGAATTACCGGCTCAAAATTTCCTTTCACGGGGGCAATAACAGTATCAGGAAGATTCTTAAAATACACTGATTTCTGTGTACTGACACAACTTGTAAAGAAACAGCAGATAAGGACCGGAACAACAAAGATATAACGTAAGTAATCCTTCTTTAGAATCATCTCTCCGTTTTAAAATATTTAAAGGTTTTTCTTCCGCGCTTTCCGTACTACAATATTAGTTTATCGAGGCCGTCACAACCACTACTCAATGCAGTAAAAAACGCCCATATAACACGAACGTGCCTACTGATTATAGTATACTCTGTTACAAAAATAGCGTCATATCTTTAAACGAAAGCATTTGAAAAAAAATCCAAGAATTCGTAATTAAAAAGAAAGAATACAAACTATTTGACCAGATTTTTGAAATTAGTTCTGATTTTGTGGCAACATTAAGTTTTTGGTAAATTTTCTTCAGATGTTGGTTCACAGTGAAAACAGTCACAAAAAGCTTCTCCGCCATTTCCTTATATGAGTAGCCTTCCTTTAACAGAGCGAGCAACTCATACTCTCTTTTGGTAAGTTTATGCTTTATATCTTCAAGGGGGTCCTTGGCAATATAATTAATGAGTAGATGGGCGGCTTTGGGAGAAAGTGTCCCTCCTTCGCTCACAGCATCCATAATTGAATGGTAGATCTCCATCAAACGGCTGGTCTTAATAATATAACCATTCGCTCCCTGGCGGATCGATTCAATTACATAATGTTTCCCATCATGCCCCGACAGTACAATAAGTTTCGCTTCAGGGTAAACCCTTTTTAATTCCTGCATACCTTGTATGCCTGATTCCCCTGGTAATGAAATGTCCAGTAATATTACGTTTACCTCAGTCTCCTTAAATGGTAGGGCTCTGAACTCCTCCATTGACTTACAAGCAAATACGACCTTACACTCCTGAAAATCTTCTAAAAACTCCTTGTAATTGTTCAACTGGAAATAATTGTCTTCTATAATTCCAATATTGATCATAGGGGCAAAAAGTTAGCAAGGTTCATAATCGGTTCAATAAAAAAATATGGCATATAAAAGTTACTTATAGTTGCAAAAATAGTTCCAAAATCGAGAATTTATAAGGCAAAATTGTAACTAATTGAATATTAAAACAATAAAGATAAAGCCATGTTCACCTTGTCCGCATCCTCTACTTATAACACTATTTTATATATGATCTTTTGGTTAACTTTTCCGAATATTCACAACCATTTTCAATGCTGATGTAAAAATACATTTTAAAATTAAATACTCACTAGATAATTACTCCTTTATTAAGTATTTTGCTTTTCAATTGGCAGCGAATCGGATAGTCAACACATGTGGTCTTTCTCTACAGGTTGTTCTTCAATTAGTTGGAGACAATTGAGCCGCCAATCATTAAAAGTTAGAACAATGGACTCCACACATACTTCAGAGAGCAGCACATTACTGAACAATGCCAGTAATGTACTGGCCATTACTGCTCATGAGTTTAAGACACCACTGACCACCATTACGTCTATCGTTGATTTAGTTTCCGCCAAGCTCCGGGTAGATCGTTATATGAATCCGTTTTACGAACAACAGCTTTCCAGGATCACCTCAGAGATCTTTTCTCTGAATAACATGCTCGATGAGATGCTGACTATCAACAACATCCTGTCTGGCAGCTTTGAAGCGACGAAAGAACTACTGTATGCAGAAGAACAACTGTTACCTTTAAAGGAGCAATTCCGTTCACTCACAGATGACAATAGAACATTACAAATCAATTTGTCCGGTACGCCCTGCAAAATACTGGCCAATTCTGGTCAGCTGACAAGAATTTTTACAAATCTTGTTAGCAATGCCTTTAAATTTTCCCGTGAAAACCCGCCTGTCGTTCATTTGTCATACGAAGAAAAAGCGCTCGTAATCACTGTTTCCGACGATGGAATAGGCATCCCGGCCGAAGATCTGCCACATTTATTCCAGCCCTATTACAGAGGAAGTAATACGGGTGGCATTGCCGGAACCGGATTAGGTCTTACTATTGTTAAAACATTTGTTACTGCGAACGACGGCGAAATTACCGTGAGCAGCGAGCCCGATAAGGGCACGGTTTTTACACTGGTTTTCAGGTACCCTGATACCTGCCAGTAAAATATAGACATGAACGCCAGAATTCTTTTAATTGAAGACAAAGCCGGTCTTCTGGATACACTTAAAAGTCTGCTAGAACTGCACGACTATTCCGTTATCACTGCCAGAAATGGAGAGGAAGGCATCGCAATGGCCATCCGGCACCTGCCCGATCTTGTGATCAGCGATATTTATATGCCTGTCGTTAGTGGCTATGCATTGCTGGATCAATTCCGCGAACATCCACTACTCCACAAAATTCCCGTGCTCATTACCAGCGCCAAAAAAGAAGACGATGAAATTACCACTGCCATGCAGAAAGGCGCGGCAGGATACCTCATCAAACCCTTTGTATTTGCACACCTGCATGAACAAATAAAAAAGGCATTGAAAAAAAAACAACAATGATCCTACTTCACAAGCATCACCGTCCCCCTGTATTCTTTCAACTCATTCTTACTGGTATTAAAAGAGCACACATACACCAATGCCTGTGACCCCAGTGGCATGCCGCTGTAATTACCATCCCATCCCCTCTTTGGATCATTCGTCTGAAAAACGAGATTTCCCCAGCGATTAAATACCTTCAGCTGATAATTCGTTACTGCGTCATACACTCTGGGACGGAAAACATCATTATTACCATCACCATTTGGACTAAATGCAGATGGCATTACAACAAGACAATTCTGCCAGGGAGAAACAACAGCTGCTGTTCCTGTCTCACTACATCCGTTGGCGTCTTCTATTTCGTAACGGTATTTACCCGCTTTCAGATTCCGGTACAAACTATCGGGCTGCCACATATCTCCATCCACGCGATACTTGTATGGACGTGTTCCTCCTTCTACTACCCACCTGATACTGCCGTCACTCACCTCACTACAGCTACAGGGTGCTATATTGACCTCCCTTATAACTAAAGGATCCGGCTCTTTTATAAGCACACTGAACGTATCTGAACAAGCCTGTTTGTCTTTTACAATAAATGCATAATCGCCTGGCACCAGGTTATCAAACTTGCTCCCTTCTCTTTCGATCCCATTTACAGTCAGGTTATACGGTGGCACACCGCCTGTGATGTTCAGCGATATTGCGTTTTTATTATCACCGGCGCAATTTGACACCGTAACGTCTGTGCTGGTAGCCAGGTCAGACTCCCCTACTGTCACCGAACCTTTAGCAGTGACGCCATCAGCTGAAGTTACCTGTACTTCATAAAGCCCTCCCGGCAGATTGGAAACCTGCGGCGTCCGATAATTACCCGGCGTCCACAGATAGGTATAAGGCGCTGCACCTCCGGTTACGTTTACGCTTACGCTACCGGAAGATGTATTGTTACAGGAAGCAGTAGCTGTCAGCTCTGTTTTCAGTATCTGCCGGATCATTGACAGATTATCCATGAACACCACTACGCCATAACTATTCAGTGAACATTTGTCCTCCGGATAAGCATAAAAGGAAATGAATTTATGTGATGCACGGGGCTTGAATTCCGCCGTCCATTTGTGCCACATCGTATCCGTAAAACTTCCGGATGTCCATAGCAGTTCCGATGTATCACCAGGTGTATCGCCGGCAAAAATAGCGAGGTTGCCATAACAGTGTTCGTGGCCATACACCCTGCTGAAAGCTAGGTCAAAAGACAGATTATAAAGCCTCCCTTTCTGTAAAGGAGACGATAGTTCCTGCTCTATTCCTTCCCTGTAAACAGGTCCGGCCTGAAGACCAATAAAGGTCTTGCCAGCTTTGGCTGTTTTGTGGACACCATATACACCTGGTAATATGTCAGGCGTGTTAATAGCCACGCGCCATCCCGGCGGCGCAACTTTCACTCCCGGTTTACCTTCAAGTGAAGAATTCTGTAAAGTGACATTCTGTGCAAATGCTACGTTAACCAGGAAACAGCATGGCAACAGGATCATCATAAATACACATATCCGTATCGCAGAACATGTGAGATAACAACATGGCATTCCCCTCAGCCGTGTGTGGGCGGCCGCGATAGTTAGCAACATAGGACTTAATAGTTAGGTCGTTCGGTCAATAAATCATTTGTCTTTTTTTGTGATTAGCAATCCCAATGGACGTGAGTAGCCAGCCCGGCATTTGTGTCGGATTTAATTCACAGGTACGGTGAGGAGGACATCGGGGATCCCCCGTTAATTAAATTGGCTTGCTATTATTTTGCAATTCCGGTTTCAATAAAGATATTATGCTAAAGATACAATATGTTTTTCATTAATATAACGTCCGCTATAAATTTTTATTACATCTAGTAAATTAATACTCAATAAAGTAGCGCTCTCTACTGCATGAATAAAGGCATAGAACCTTCTATGCCTTTATTTAAGTACAGATGACTTGTTGTGCATGGTTTAAACTATCCTTTTTTATGGAACAAGCAGATCATAGTTTAACTCATCGTCACCTGTTTTCACTGTTGCGCCTTTGTGGTTCGCGCTTGTTTTTATCTTTCTTCGCCGGATGTTTTTTATCTTTTGGTAAGATCACTTTGATGGTGTCATCTGCAGTTTTTTCACGGGTAATGTTACGACTGTAGTCATTCCCCATGTTTGGACCTCCCTGTTCCAGACCGGTACTACCGATCGATCTATCCCTGACTGCCATAGTTCTACATTTTTGACGATTAAAAATGAAATATACTTACACTAACTACAGGCCCCAAAACCATGCCAGTAGCAGCAAGCGCAGCTATAGTACTCAGCAATTTTTATATGTGAAAAATCTCTTAAAATTTAACACCAGATTGATCATTTCCGCTCGTTTAACTATTTTTCCGGGATTTTAGTGGTAACTTGTAACTACAGATCGTTTACGTTGCCCATACCTAGACGCTGCTAATACAGCTAAACGAACGCTGTCTTAGTCAACAAAGAAAAAACCTGTAAGTATGAAGGACAAGTTGCCTTATATCACTTCAACCTATTTTGTCTCCCTGATAAAAGCATATCTTCAGGGTCATAAAACAAAGCCCGAAATACTTGCGGAAACTGCCGACCTGCTTCCTCCTTCTGCTCACAACGAAGTCAGCCAGCTGCTTACGGCTGCTGCGCATCAGATGAATGACGCTTTTTATGCTGATATCGTAGACAGCATTCAACATACTTCCGGTACTGTTCCTACCCGTAAAGGCCTCATCCATCATCTTGAAGCGCTGCTGAAAGAAGAGATCACTGTACAGGAACTGCTCGACTGGGCCACCTGGTACACCATTGAAGAAGACCAGCTCAGTGCAGGTATTATGGATGATTTTGCCGTGGAATATTTCTGCCTCGATTTTCTGCCTGCCTATCACGAAGAACTGACGGAGCAACAGTTTACAAAGGCTTTGCAGCTGTTTAAACAAGAAGGGCAAAATCCCTTAAAAGAAAAGATCGCATTGACATTGCTGATAGAAAAAGAACAACAACTTTTTCTTTATTTCCTGCGTAGCTTTTTAGAACAACCGCAGCACATTGAAGCACTGGATTCTTACCTGATGAATAAATTTGGTATGGACCATTTGAGTTTTCCTTACATGGCCGATCTCATGGAGATGAGCGGACATCCGGAGAGAATGGAAGTGTTGTTGAAGAAGGCGAGGATGTGATTTTCTCCTCCTAGCTCACCATCAAACTACACCCTCTCAGCGCCGAATTATCCAACCTCCCCAACACTTCAAAACTCCCCTCATCATGCAATCTCCCGATATCTTCCGTGGCGATGAACGCACAGGAATAAACATTGGCGAGATCTACCACATTGATCACCCCTGAAGCATTTGCCTTTGACAACTGAAAAGGGTCATTTTCATCCCTTACCAGCACCTTCATCCACGGCGGCGTTGTAAATAATCCATTTCCACGAGAATATGCCTGGGATAATAATTCCGTCATGCCATATTCGGCATGGATATGTTCACAACCTAATCTTTCCCTGAGGTAAGCATGCACCTGCTGTCTGGTCCATTCCTCACGACGTCCTTTCATCCCCCCGGTTTCCATCACAATGGTATTTTGCAGTTGCAGGGAATGATTTTCTGCAAAATCGAGCAAACCGAAGGTAACGCCGATCAGCAGGGTTTTCTGACCACTGGCTTCCAGCTCCCGGAGCCGGTCGGCCAATTTATCATGCTCATAGAGATAGAACCCGCTGGCGGCATGCCCGCTTCTTTTCACCATATCCTGCACCATATATACCAGCGAAGAATGCTGACGCTCCAGGTAGGAAGGCAACAGTCCCAGTACCACAAAATCGGAAACAGGGCCATAAAACCGTTCAAACCCGGCCAGGAAACTGCGTTCATAGAGAGCGGCTTCCTTTACCAGGTGACGGCTGTTAATGGTCTGGGTGGTACCACTGCTTTCAAAAACCAGTTCCGGCTCGAAGCTGCCGCAGGTAACGGTATGCGTTTTAAAGAACTGGATAGGCAGAAAAGGGATCTGTTCCAATGAGCGTACATCCGACGGCCGTCTGCGCAGGGCATCCGTATAAGCCCGGTAAAGGGCATTTTCCCTGTACTGGTAATGGAACAGCTCCAGGGCTGCCGCTTCCATATCCTGCTCCCGCAATGTAAATAACGCTGCCGTATTAATGCCACTCATGTCGCTTGCTTTAAACGCACAAATTTAGGGGATACGTAACAATCAACCCAGATTTTACGTTATACCGGCAGTGGGCCGCTTATCCGTGCGCATTAGCTATAGTAAAAAAAATAATGTAGGTTTGTTATATGAAGAAAATACTCGTTTTATCCCTGTTTGCATTGGCAGTTATATCCGGGTCTGGCTGCGGAAAGGACACTATAGGCACCAAGCCGATGATCAGTTTCCTCTCCTACTCTTCCGACCCTGTAATACCTTCCATCGGACTGGATGTTCACTTCCAGATCAAGGATGGTGACGGAGATGTTGAAAATACGCTCAGCTTCGCGGCTATTTACGATCTCCAGCCAGAACCCGATACGGCGTTTACCCACCGTGATATGCCGAATCTGGATGCCCATAACGGAACGAACCTGACGGCAGAAGTAATATTGCACCTCGAGCCCATAGACTTCCCCAACACCGGTATTCAGAAGGACAGCGTGCATTTTGTCGCTTATATAACCGATAATGCCGGTAATATCAGCGATACCATCGCTACACCCAAAGTAGAGATCATCTACCAATAAATACACGTCAGGGATCAGGAATGTGTATACAGACATGTTCAATTCCTGATTCCTGATTATATTTGTTCCATGGACAAATTCCACGAACTCCGGAACAAGATCGCTACAGCCATCCTTGGTGGCGGCGAAGCACGCATCTCCTCCCAACATAAAAAAGGAAAACTTACAGCAAGGGAACGATTACAACTCCTGATGGACGAAGGTTCATTCGAAGAGCTGGACATGTTCGTACATAACCGTAACCGTGGTATGACCACCGACCAGGAACAATTTCCCGGCGATGGCGTCGTAACTGGCTATGGGACTATCAACGGCCGTTTGACCTATGTCTTTTCGCAGGACTTTACCGTGTACGGTGGTAGTCTTTCGGAGCCCCATGCCCGTAAGATCTGCAAGATCATGGACCTGGCCATGCAGAACGGCGCGCCTGTTATTGGTCTGAACGACAGCGGCGGCGCCCGTATACAGGAAGGCGTGGTAAGCCTGGGTGGTTATGCGGATATATTTTACCGCAATACCCGCGCTTCCGGCGTCATCCCGCAGATCTCCGCTATTATGGGGCCCTGCGCCGGCGGTGCTGTATACTCTCCCGCCATCACCGATTTTATATTAATGGTGGAAGAAACTTCCTACATGTTCGTAACCGGACCTAACGTTGTTAAGACAGTTACACATGAAGAAGTGACAGCAGAAGAACTGGGAGGTGCACACACCCATGCTGTGAAAAGTGGTGTAACCCATTTCTCCTGTACCAACGAGGTGGAATGTATCAATAACATCCGGCAGCTGCTCAGTTATGTGCCGCAGAACTGTGAAGAAGATGCACCTGTCTATCCATACGAACCTGCCGATGAGATCCGCCCCGGACTGAATACGATCATACCAGCCAGCTCTAATCAGCCTTATGATATGAAGGATGTGATCAGCGAACTGACGGATCCGGAGAGTTTCTTTGAAGTACATAAGGACTTTGCTGAAAATATCATTGTAGGCTTTGCCCGTATTGCCGGCAGGAGTATAGGCATTGTGGCCAATCAGCCGGCCCACCTGGCTGGGGTACTCGATATCCACGCCTCTGTAAAAGGCGCCCGCTTTACCCGCTTCTGCGATGCGTTCAACATCCCGCTGCTGGTACTGGTGGACGTACCAGGCTTCCTTCCGGGTACCGACCAGGAATGGAATGGTATCATCACCAATGGGGCTAAACTGCTTTTTGCATTGAGCGAAGCCACCGTTCCGAAGATCACCGTTACCACCCGCAAAGCCTACGGCGGCGCTTATTGTGTGATGAACTCAAAACACATCGGTGCAGATCTCAACTTCGCTTTCCCGCAGGCAGAGATAGCCGTAATGGGACCTAAAGGCGCCGTAGAGATCATCTACAAAAAAGAAATAGATGCTGCCGCTGATCCTGAAGCCCGTACCAACGAGCTGGTGGCAGAATATACCGAACGTTTCGCCAATCCTTACCTGGCCGCAGAAAAGGGATATATCGATGAAGTGATCGTTCCGGACCAGGCCCGTATAAAATTGATTAAAGGATACGCCATGCTGGAGAACAAAGTAGTGACAATGCCGAGGAAGAAGCATGGTAATATCCCGCTTTAATTGCGCATAAGAATCAGGAATTAATGCCATCTTCGGACCTATAATTCCTAATTTCGCATTCCAATTTCTGATTCTTAATTTCCTAATGCCGATTGTTAATGCTTCGCGGTCTCTTTAATTTTATCATCTTCTCGTCTCTTTACGTAGCCTGCTGCGCCATACTCATGATATGGCAGACAAATACGCTGCTGCACATCGGGGACATTAACGAGGCTTATTACTTTTTCGTCTTCTGCTCTACCATCTGCAGCTATAATTTCCACTGGTACCTGACGCCGGCAGATTATTCCACCTCTGAACGCATTCTGTGGGGCGCCCGTCATAAGACCTTGCAGCTAACGCTTTGTGCGTTGGGCGCAGTGGGCGCTGCCTATGGTTTCTGGTTGCTGAAGGAACACTGGTTACCACTCGCAGGCGCTGCCGTGCTCACTTTCCTGTATTCCGCGCCTAAATTACCACAGAGGGCGTTTGTATGGCTCCGGAAGATCGCCATCGGCAAAACCTTATTCCTGACCGCTGTCTGGATCTATGTCACCACATTGCTGCCCGTATTTATAGAAAAACAGCCTTATTCGCCCACTATATTATTCCTGACCTTACACCGCTTCTTCCTGGTGTACGCCATCTGCATCCTGTTCGATTACCGGGACCTGGAGTCAGATAAAAAAGAAGGCATCCGCTCTCTGATTACCTATCTGAGCGCACCAGGCCTTAAAAAACTATATATCGGCTCTCTGGTGCTCGCGACTATCTTTGCGCTGGCGCTTTTCCCTGTGGACGGCTGGATGCTGACCATCATCCTGCTGGCCCCGGTAGTGATAACAGCGCTGCTTACACGATACGCTATCCGTAACCGCTCAGATCATTTCTACTATTTTGTGCTGGATGGCATGGTAATGCTTTCCGCCCTGCTCCATTTTATAATAGCAACATTGGCATAACTAACACCGGGCTTGCCGTAAGCTGGCAAACACTTACTTTTGCAGCAATTAACTTAACAGCTAACTTAACAGCGATGTCTAAAAAGCAAAAATCCATACTCAGTAAAGAGGCGCTTACGTTCCTGCGTAAATATCTCAACAATCCCTCCCCTACCGGGTTTGAGAAAGAAGGACAGAAATTGTGGCTGGAATATCTGCAGCCGTTTATAGACGAGTATTTTGTGGACGCATACGGCTCGGCAGTCGGTGTTATCAACCCGAAGGCCCCGTTTAAAGTGGTGATTGAAGCACATGCTGATGAAATATCGTGGTTTGTCAATTACATCTCTCCCGAAGGACTGATATACGTGATCCGTAATGGTGGCTCTGATCAGCAGATCGCGCCTTCCAAACGTGTAAACATCCATACTGAGAACGGTATTGTAAAGGCCGTGTTCGGGTGGCCTGCCATTCATACCCGCCTGCGCAGCACAGAAGGAAAAGACCCGCAGCCGAAGGTGGAGAACATTTTCCTGGATTGCGGCGCCCGCAGCCGTAAAGAAGTGGAAGACCTCGGCATTCATGTAGGCTGTGTCGTAACCTTTGAAGATGGTTTTGAGGAACTGAACTACGACTACTACATCTGCCGTGCCTTTGATAACCGTATCGGTGGCTTTATGATCGCTGAAGTAGCCCGCATGCTGAAAGAAAAGAAACAGCAGCTGCCTTTCGGCCTGTACATTGTAAATGCCGTACAGGAAGAAGTAGGGCTTCGCGGAGCGGAAATGATAGCTAAAAGGATCAAGCCGGATGTAGCTATTATTACCGACGTAACGCACGATACCACCACCCCGATGATCAACAAGAACATTGAAGGTGAGATCCGCTGCGGTAACGGCCCAAGCATCACCTATGGCCCTGCAGTGCACAATATCCTCCGCGACCTGATCATCAAAACAGCCAAAAAGAACGAGATCCCTCACCAGCTGCATGCGGTAAGCCGTAGCACCGGTACGGACACGGACGCTTTTGCCTATTCCAATGACGGTACCCCGTCAGCACTGATCAGTATCCCACTGCGTTATATGCACACAACCGTGGAAATGATCAAGAAAGATGACGTGGAAAACACCATTCAGCTGATTTATCAGACACTCCTGAACATTACACCGAAAACCAATTTTAAATACCTGTAAACCAACTGGAAATCAGGACATAAGAATTAAGAATTAGTCGCAATTGAGCATAATTCCACATTCTTAATTCCTAATTTCTAATTCAATTTTAATTTGTAGGTTTGCTCTCAAATTAGATTATTATGCAAGATGTGCAGATCCGTCACGACTGGTCTATTGAAGAAATAAAAGAGATCTATAATACTCCCTTGCTGGAACTGGTTTTCCGTGCTGCTTCCATACACAGACAAACGCAGGATACTGCAGAAGTACAGGTTTGTACGCTGCTGTCCATTAAAACAGGCGGTTGCTCGGAAGACTGTTCTTATTGCCCTCAGGCTGCCCGTTATAATACCGATATCAAAGTACATGGCCTTCTGAAGAAAGAAGAAGTGCTGGCATACGCCCAGAAAGCAAAAGAGGCTGGTTCTACCCGCTTCTGTATGGGTGCAGCCTGGAGAGAAGTGAGAGATAACCGCGACTTTGACCGTGTATTGGATATGGTAAAAGGCGTGAACGAGCTGGGTATGGAGGTTTGTACTACCCTGGGTATGCTGACCGAAGAACAGGCCCAGAAACTGGCGGATGCAGGCTTGTATGCCTACAACCACAACCTGGACACTTCCAGCGAGTACTATGAGTCTATCATCACTACCCGTACTTACGACGACCGTCTGCGTACCCTGGACAACGTCCGCAAAGCAGGTGTGAGCGTTTGCTGCGGTGGTATCATCGGCCTGGGCGAGTCTCACGAAGACCGTATCGGTATGCTGCACACCCTGAGCAATATGCCGACCCATCCTGATTCCGTTCCTATCAACGCCCTGACCCGTGTAAAAGGAACTCCGCTGGAACACATGCCTAAAGTTGCGTTCTGGGATATGGTGCGTATGATCGCTACCACCCGTATCGTAATACCTAAGGCGATGGTACGTCTCAGTGCCGGCCGTGCTGAAATGAGCATTTCCGAGCAGGCTCTCTGCTTTATGGCAGGCGCCAACTCCATCTTCACCGGTGAGAAACTGCTGACAACCGACAATCCTTCCTTTGAAGAAGATCACATGATGTTCGAACTGTTAGGTCTGAAACCAAGAGAGGCTTTCAAAGATCAGCCAGTTGAAGCTGAAACATTGAACTAATATCATCTGAAAATAAGAAAAGGGTGCCAGCCAAACAGGTGGGGCACCCTTTTTTTTATATAGGTTGCATGTACTATATTCAGCTGTAAAGTCAATCCTGAACCTACCAGATTAAAACTGTAAAGTTTTTCTGTACTAAGAATATGTCCTGACTTCAATTTAATCAGGTTCAAACAATGCTTCTCCTATGCTCAACTTACGTTCATCTTACGTTCAAAGACGTAAGATGAACGTAAGTTGAGCATAGGAGAAGCATTGTTTGAACCTTGTCAAAGCAAAGACAAATCGAGGCTTAATCGAACCGGAAATATTCACAAGACCCCGATGAGGCTACCTATTTCAAACCTCGGCTATCCCCCCTTGCATTTCGTCCCCACGTTTTGGCGCCCTATGCACATGATTTTGCGTCCTGTGGACATTCCCCCAAACCGCATTTACATCTTTCCTAATATTGCCCCAGGTTCTTTGACATATGGACCTTCAGCAATGAAGGGAAGCCTGTTACAGGAAGTACGCTACTCCCAGCGCATATCCCTTCATGCCCAGGCCACAGATGCTGCCTACGCAGGCAGGAGCGATCATGCTTTTATGCCTGAATTCTTCGCGTGCATGGATATTACTGATATGTATTTCCAATACAGGGGTTTTGATAGCGGAAATAGCGTCGCGCAGCGCAACGGAGGTGTGAGTATAACCGCCGGCATTCAGAAGAATACCGTCGTAGGAGAATCCTATTTCATGCAGATGATTGATCATTTCCCCTTCAACATTGCTCTGGAAATAGGTCAGCTGCACATTCGGATACTGTGCTTTCAGTTTCTCGAAATAAGACTCAAAAGACTCATTTCCATAGATACCTGGCTCCCGCTTTCCCAGGAGATTTAAGTTAGGGCCGTTGATGATCGCTATCTGCATATGATTGTTGGTATTATTGTGGCTGTAAAGACGTCTGTGTATGCTTATTTTTCCTCACTTCCCCAACGGAAAGTATCCTGCTCTATCCCTGCAAGATCAAGTACTCTGTCTACAACGGTAGCAGCTACATCTTCCAGTGTTTTGGGAACGCTGTAAAAGGACGGTGTGGCAGGACAGATAATGCCCCCCGCTTCTGTCACCGCCAGCATATTTTTGATATGCATCAGGTTATAGGGCGTCTCCCTCACCACGCATATCAGCTTTCTTCTCTCCTTCAGCACCACATCTGCCGCACGGGTGATCAGATCATTGGAAATACCGGTGGCAATTCGTCCCAGTGTACCCATTGAACAGGGGCAGATGATCATGGTGTCAAACCTGCCGGAACCTGAGGCAAAAGGTGCGTGGAAGTCCTGCTGTGTGTATGTTTTGAAAGGTAATTGCTTGTAATCGTCAGTGCCCAGCTCTGTTTCCCAGACGGTACGTGCATTGGTGGTCATTACCAGGGCTATCTGGTCTGTCTGTGCGGAAGCCGCCTGCAGTTTGTTCAGTAACTGCCTGGCATAAATGGAACCGCTGGCACCTGTAACCGCTACAACTATACGATGTTTCATTCGCTCAATTAATAGAGTACAAAGCTAGGGCAAAAAAAATACCGGCCATAGGCCGGTACTAAATTCTTTGGATAAATAGAATAATTACTTCCTCAGTTTGACTTGCTCACAAGGTCATCCATGGTGATCCCGCTGTGACTTTCATCGTAAATGCATTCCCCGTTACGGATCAGCAAAACCTGTGGCGATTCATGCGGTACGTCAAAATCCGCTGCAATCCTGTTCGAAATGTCCCTGAATCTTATCAGGTCCAGATAGTAAAATGAGATCTCCTGCGGAGCGGCTCCTCTTTCGAGCCTGGATTTAGCTACAGCGCTGATGGAACAACGTGTGCTGTGTTTGAAAATTACTACCGGCTTCGCTGCCGATGCCTCCCTGATCTCTGTTAACTGTTGCTCTGTAGTAAGTGGTATCCAGTTCATTAACAATCCTTCGCATTTACTCCGTGCGTTGCTTTACCAATTTTCATCGGACAACCTAATTTGTTCTGTGACGCACAGGAAGTTAAGAAAGCCGCAAAGATAAGGATAAGACAGGCGCCGCCCAAAACTTTCAGATAAGATGACTGCATAAAGGGATATTTAGTTGAATAATGAAATTTCATAGGGAATGGTGATATCACTTTTTTAATCGCCAATTTTTGACGTTACTTTGCAAATATAAAATTTATATTAAAGATTTTAGATATAATATCGTTCCTTTTTCCCTAGGTATAAATATAACGATAAAACGCAGGTAACTGCCTTAAAATTATATGGCGAAAGTACATTTTATTGCTGTGGGCGGCAGTGTGATGCATCAGTTAGCTATCGCATTGAAAAACAAGGGTTACCAGGTAACCGGCAGTGACGATGAAATTTATGAACCTGCACTGGGCAATCTGCGGCAGGCCGGTATTGCTCCGGCAACAATGGGTTGGGATGATAGCCGTATTACGGCCGATCTTGATGCGGTTATCCTGGGTATGCATGCCCGTGGTGATAATCCTGAGCTGATCAAAGCCAAAGAACTGGGCCTTAAGATCTACTCTTTCCCGGAATATATTTACCAGGAAAGCCAGCAGAAGAAAAGGGTTGTTGTAGGCGGCAGCCACGGTAAAACCACTACCACTGCCATGATCATGCATGTACTGCAGCAGTCAGGACAGGCTTTTGATTACCTGGTTGGTGCACGCCTGGCCGGCTTTGCACAGTCTGTCAATATCACTGATGCCCCTGTCATCGTTTGTGAAGGAGATGAATACCCTGCTTCCGTTATCGAAAAGCGGCCAAAATTCCATTTCCTCCATCCGCATATTGCTGTATTGACCGGCATTGCCTGGGATCACATCAATGTGTTCCCCACTTTCGATAATTACCTGGAACAGTTTGCCATTTTCCTGCGTACCATGAAGGCCGGCCATACGCTGATCTACAACAGTACAGATCCGGAACTGGTAAAACTGGTAAAGACAGAAGGTCTGCACCTGAAACTGGTCCCTTACGATATACCACAACACAAGATCGTCAACGGCACCACAACCGTCACTTTCGGCAGCGGACAAACCGTACTCGAAGTATTCGGCGATCATAACCTGTTGAACATGCATGCTGCGCGCCTTGTTTGTAATGAACTGGGTATCAGCGACGAAACCTTCCTGAAAGCTATCGCCACCTTCAAAGGTGCTGCCAAAAGGCTGGAACTGGTAGGCAAAAATGATCATTGCGCTATTTACCGCGACTTTGCCCATGCACCGTCCAAAGTAATGGCCACCATCAATGCCCTGCAGTCCCAATATCCACATCGCAGGCTGATAGCCGTACTGGAATTGCATACGTACAGCAGCCTGAACGCCGAGTTCATGGTGCAGTACCAGGGTGTGATGGATAAAGCAGATGTGCCTGTCGTGTTCTACAGTAAACATGCACTGGAGATCAAACGCATGCCGGACCTGGCCCCCGACCTGGTGGCACAGGGCTTTGGCCGCAACGACCTGGAGATATTCACCAACAGGGAGCACCTGCAGGCATTCCTCGACAAGCAGGACTACCACAACGCTAACCTGCTCATGATGAGTTCGGGTGATTATGAAGGATTGGATGTAAATTCGCTGAAAAAGTATCTATAAAAATTAGTCATGCCCTCTTTGCAACTGAAAAGGCCCCTGGCCGTAATTGATCTGGAGACGACCGGCACCAATGTGGCTACGGACCGTATAATTGAAATTGCTATCATCAAGGTATTCCCTGACAAGACTACCCAATCCAAGGTGAAAAGAATTCACCCCGGCATGCCTATTCCTGCGTCCTCTACCGCTATTCACGGTATCAGCGATGAGGACGTGAAGGATTGTCCGAATTTTAAACAATGTGCGAATGAACTGCGCCAGTACCTGGACAATTGCGACCTGGCGGGTTATAATTCCAACCGTTTCGATATACCATTGCTGGTAGAGGAATTCCTTCGTGCAGGCCTTGAATTTGACGTGAAAGACCGCAAATTCATCGACGTGCAGAAGATTTTTCATCTGATGGAAAAACGTACGCTCAGCGCTGCTTATAAGTTCTATTGCGACAAAAACCTGGAGAATGCACACAGCGCTGAAGCAGATGCCCTCGCTACCTACGAGATACTGGAAGCACAGCTGTCCCGCTACGAGCAGCTGCAGGCCGAAGTGGCCCCGCTGGCAGAATTCACGAAAGAAGACGACTACGTTGACTTTGCAAGGCGGATGGTGATGCAGAATGGCCTGGAAGTATTCAATTTTGGTAAATATAAGGGCAGACCTGTAAGAGAAGTGCTGAAAATAGAACCTCAATACTATGATTGGATGATGAAAGCTGATTTTCCGCTGAATACCAAGCAGAAACTCACAGAAATATACCATAGTATGATGTTAAAAAAGATTTAATATTTATAAAACCCTTCCTTTATTTAGCGATTACACTAATTTCGCACTCCTAAACAACATTTGCTAGATTGGAAAAGCTCGTCATAATTCCCACGTACAATGAGAAGGATAACATCCGTAACATCATTGACGCGGTATTTGCCCTGCAACAAGATTTTCATGTACTGATCGTGGACGATGGTTCGCCCGACGGTACCGGTAATATTGTAAGGAATATGCAGCAATCCCACTCCGGCGAGTTGTTCCTGGTGGAAAGAAGCGGTAAGCAGGGATTAGGTACGGCCTATATCTTCGGCTTCAAATGGGCGCTGGAGAAAGGATACCAGTACATCTTCGAGATGGATGCTGACTTTTCCCACAGCCCGGCTGATCTTGTGCGATTGTATAACGCCTGTGCAAAGGAAGGTGGCGATGTTTCCGTAGGCTCCCGCTATGTAAAAGGCGGCAGAACGGAGAACTGGCCCTGGGATAGGGCAATCCTCTCCTATGGCGCTTCCATCTACGTACGCCTGGTCACCTGGATCAGGGTAAAAGATGCCACTGCCGGCTTTGTATGTTACAAAAGGCAGGTACTGGAAGCAATTAACCTGGATGCGATCCGTTTCGTAGGATACGCCTTCCAGATAGAAATGAAATTCACGGCCTGGAAATTGGGCTTCAAAATAAAGGAAGTACCGATCACCTTTAAGGACCGTAAAGAAGGATATTCCAAAATGAGTAAGGGGATTATTAAAGAAGGGATACTGGGAGTACTCAAAATTCAATGGGAAAGCCTGTTCCGCAAGTATGAAAGACGCGTAAGAAACAGCGAATAAGCGGAAATGAAAAAAGCACTGATACAATTACACCTGTCGGTATTTCTGGCGGGTTTTACGGGTATATTGGGAAAACTCATCACCCTCAATGAAGGAATGCTTGTCTGGTACAGGCTCCTGTTCACCATCATCACGCTCTACGTCATTTTCCGGTGGAAAAAGATGCTTACAAAACTCTCCTTTAAACAGATCGTTCCTATTGGCCTTACCGGCATGGTAGTCGTATTGCACTGGCTGTTTTTCTATGCCAGTATCAAATATTCGAATGTTTCTATTGGTGTGGTTTGTTTTGCGCTCACCAGCCTGTTCACGGCAGCGCTCGATCCGCTGATAAACCGGTACCGGGTTGATAAGATAGAGCTGCTGCTAAGCGGTATCACACTCTGCGGCATTTTCCTCATCTTCCATTTCGACGTACAGTACCGCACAGGCATCATCCTGGGTATCATTTCTGCCCTCTTTGCAGCCCTGTTCACTATCTTCAACAAACGCCTGATCGCTAAATACGACACGCCGACCATTACTTTTTATGAGCTGTCGGTGGGCTGGGTGGGCCTTTCCCTGCTCATGCCTGCTTACCTGTACTTCTTCCCGCAGCCTTTAAGCCTGCCTTCGTTTGCAGATTTCAGCTACCTGTTGATCCTGGCCTGGGCCTGCACGGTGTGCATGTATATGCTGCTGATGAATGCCCTGACGAAGATCTCTCCTTTTACGGTGAACCTCTCCTTCAACCTGGAGCCGGTGTACAGTATTGTGATGGCCTTCATTCTCTTCCATGAGAACCGGGAGCTGACTTACGCATTTTACATTGGCCTTGCCTGCATTGTATTGTCAGTAGCGCTGCAAATGACCAGGGTCACGCGAAACATAAGGCAAACTCATGCCTGATTTCGACCGTCTATCCGCAATTCGCGTGTAAGTAATACCGATTTTTATATTTTAGGCCACATGAAGCAAATCATGTGTGCAGCCGCATTTACCGGCATCTCCTTACTATCTTATGCGCAACAGCCTGCAAAAAAGCCACTTGATCATTCAGTGTACGACAGCTGGCAGAGCATCGGTAGTAAAGCTATCAGTAATAACGGTCAGTGGACCGTCTATACCGTCACGCCACAGGAAGGCGACGCATCCCTCGTTATCTATAACAACCAGAGTGGACAAAGACTGGAAGTGCCCCGTGGCAGCAATCCGGTGATCACGGAAGACAGCCGCTATGCCATCTTCTCTATCAAGGCGCCCTTTGCAGTAGTGCGACAGGCGAAGATCAAAAAGAAGAAGCCGGCAGACATGCCAAAAGATTCCCTGGGTATCGTTACCCTGGGCAGCAGCGATGTGTACAAAGTCCCGGCAGTACGATCTTTCAGAACACCTGAAAAAGGCAGCGGCGTTGTGGCCTATCTGAAAGAAAAGCCACAAACGGACACCGCAAGCGGCCATCTGGTCATCTATTATCCCGATAAAAAATCCGCAGATACTATCCGGAATGTACAGGACTATGTTTTCAGCAAACCGGGCAACCGCTTGCTGGCAGAAGTACTGACCGATAAGAAAGATTCTCTCTCAAAAGCCGCCGTATTGCTGTGGGATGTAGCCGGCCGCAAAGCGGATACCCTGAGCCGTGGTACCGCCCTCCGCAGTCAGTTTGCCTTCGATGAGGCAGGCGAACAGGCTGCCTGGTGTAGCTCCCGCGATAGTGCCAAAGCCCTTCAGCAGTTTTACTCCCTGTATTATTACCGCCCGGGACAGGACAGCGGTGTAATTACCGCCGACAGGAATACGCGGGCATTCCCCGCCAACTGGTCTGTCAGCGCCGATGGCAAAGTATGGTTCAGCCAGAACGGACAACGGCTGTTCTTCGGCACGGCTCCCATCAGGCCTCCGAAAGATACCAACATCGTAGACTTTGAAGTGGCGAAAGTGGATATCTGGAACTACCAGGATGATTACCTGCAGCCCATGCAGCTGAAAAATGCAGACAGAGAGTTGAAAAGAAGCTACCAGGCCGTGTACTACCCGGGTAACAAACAGATTGTACAGCTGGCAGATATGGACATGGAAAGCATAGCCTTTGCCAAAGAGGGTAACAGTCCGTATGCCGTAGGATATACCGACAAAGGACAACGTGTACCGATACAGTGGACCGGGCATTCCCTGAAAACCGCTTACCTGGTGAACCTGGAAAACGGCAACCGCAAACTGTTACAGCAAAACATGGACAGTATTGCCCGCATCTCTCCTGCCGGCCGCTACATCACCTGGTACAACCTGCAGCAGAAACATTGGTTTGCTTATGAAACAACGACAGGCATCACCCGGAACATAACAGAGAAAATACCGGTTTCACTTTCTGAAGAAGATGATGATCATCCGGAGTTACCCGGTCCTTATGGCATGGCCGGATGGCTGGAAGACGACAAGGCCGTGTACATTTACGACAGGTATGACATCTGGCAGGTTGACCCTACCGGGAAAACCCCTCCGCAGATGATCACAGCAGGTTACGGGCGCCAGCAGAAGCTGCGTTTCCGTTATACCAAAGTGGTGCAGGAAGAACGGTTCTTTAAACCGGGCCAGCAACTGCTGCTGGAAACCTTCAACGAGACGAGTAAGGAGAATGGTTTCTATATGGCCTCCTGTACGTTCAAAAAGGCCCCTTTAAGGCCCGAACTGCTTGTCATGGGACCTTACTCCTTCGGCGACCCTGTAAAGGCCGAAAACGCCGGAAATTACATTTTTACAAAAGCGAGTTATGTACAGTCGCCCGATGTGTACACCGGTACCTCATTCGCTAATGCCACACAGATCAGTCACATCAATCCACAGCAGCAGCAATACAACTGGGGTACGGCAGAGCTTTTCAAATGGACGGCCTACAATGGCAAGCCGGCGGAGGGCATCCTGTATAAACCGGAAGACTTCGACAGCACAAAGAAGTATCCTGTGTTACTGTATTTCTACGAGAAGCTGACAGATGGCCTGTATAATTATCAGCCACCGTCCCCTACCCCTTCCAGGTTGAATATTCCGTTCTTTGTGAGTCGTGGTTACCTGGTGCTGGCGCCGGATATTACCTACGAAAACGGTTATCCGGGACAGGGAGCTTACAATTATGTTGTCAGCGGCGCCCGTGCACTGGCAGCACATCCCTGGGCAGACAGCCTGAATATGGGCATCCAGGGACAAAGCTGGGGCGGTTACCAGGTAGCTTACCTGATCACCCGCACCAACCTGTTCAAAGCGGCGTGGGCTGGCGCACCTGTGGCCAATATGACCAGCGCCTATGGCGGCATCCGCTGGGAAACGGGTATGAACCGCCAGTTCCAGTACGAGCGTTCTCAAAGCCGTATCGGCGCTACTTTGTGGGAAAAACCGGAGCTCTACATAGAGAACTCACCGCTGTTCTACCTGCCTAAGGTAACAACGCCACTGGCTATCATGAGCAATGATGCAGATGGTGCGGTACCCTGGTACCAGGGCATTGAACTGTTCACCGGTTTGCGCCGCCTGGGTAAAAAAGTATGGCTGCTCAACTACAACAATGAGGCACATAACCTCGTGCAGCGCCAGAACCGTAAGGATATCCAGCGCCGCGAGCAGCAGTTCTTCGACCATTTCCTGAAGAATGCCCCTGCGCCGGAGTGGATGGAGAAAGGCGTACCGGCAACAGAAAAAGGAAAGAACTGGGGTTGGGAAACAGTAGGCAACGCACAATAACATTCAACTGATAAAAACACGAGAGCCAGTATCAAAAGTATGATACTGGCTCTTTTTATTCGGGCACCTGATGGAGTCAGATAGTCATTTACACGAATCTCAGGACATTCATGTATGTTTGATACATCCTCTCTTTTCTAAGCTGTAGCTGATGAAGTCCGGAAGCCATATAAGCGATTCTCAGAATGCTTGTTTGTTTCCTGGACATCGTCGTAAACAAAACGAGAGAACAAGCAGAGAAGAAGCAGAGAAGACGCAGAGAACAAAGAGAGGACAAGCAGAGGATCCTAGGTGGACTTGATACCTTCAAACAGATGTCATCCCTTGCTTAGTTTCAGTCCATACCAGCAGATACTCGTTTAAGTAATCCCTGTGAGCAGGTAAATTCCCCAACATTTCCCCGAAACCATTACTCAGCAGGGCTTCATCCATTTTAGCTGCTGCAACCATTTGTCTTTCAAGCTACTCAAATTATTTTTTTTTATATACTTACAAACCTATAAGTTTGTAGTAGAAAATGAAGACCTGATTCAGATCTGTGGATGTTTTGAATATCTGATAACCTTATACATGTTCCTATGAATTTCCGTATCTATCAACCGGCAACTTCGCTGGCACCGTATGTTAAGCAGTATTATCATTTACAAACCTCTAATAACGGATTGATCAACCTGCCGCAGAACCTGTTCTCCCTGGGAGATCTGTACATGGTATTTCTGCAGGAAGGAGAGGTGATCTTCCAACCTACTCAGCATGCTTCTTTTACTTTACCGGAGGCCTCCGTTGTAGGTCATTTTACCTGTCATCATCAGATCAGGGTAAAAGGTCCGGTAAAGATGACCGTGATCCAGCTGAACGCCTATGGCTGTTACAGGCTGGCGGGTCTGGACATGTCAGCCTTCAACAACTACTTCCGTGACTTACTGAAGCAGGACCGTGAATGCTGGAAAGATCTGGCTGATAAAATTGCTTCCGCGACAGATGTCACCAAACTGGATGCTGTGCTGGACGACGCATTTACCAACATGATGTGCTCACATGTACACAACCTGAAACAGGTAGATGTCATTGCAGATTACATCATTGACCACCAGGGCTATACGAATGTGGAGCGGTTGACGAAGAAGTTTAAGATGTCCCGTCACACGCTGGAAAGGAAGTTCATGGAGGTGATCGGGCTGACGCCACAGTTGTTTGCCCGTATGCTCCGTTTCAGGGATGCTATGCGTAATATGCAGCAGATGAACGTGGAAGAGTGGCAGACCTTCATCACTAACAACGATTATTACAACCAGGCTTTATTCATACAGGATTTCCTCTTCTTCAAGGGAGAACCGCCGGTACTGAACCAGGAAACAGCTATTGCGCAAATGCCGGTAGCACGTCCTGTAGCCGTGGCGTAACAAGTTTCAGACTAAGAAAATGAAAAATAAGAGAGCCGCCTCGTTCACGGGACGGCTTTTTCATTTTAATCTATTTTCCTTTCTTTTGTATTATCATGCAAAAACCAAGACACAATGCCGCCTACTGGCGGGAACATCTCAACTTACAGTCCCATGTAGAGGGAGGATCATTCCGGGAAACCTACCGTTCTTCCTGGGAGTTTAACCAATCCGAGCTGCCCCCGGCTATGAACGGCAAGCGCAGTGCTTCTACCGCTATCTATTTCCTGCTGGAGGAAGGACAGTTTTCCGCTTTTCACCGTATTGCATCTGATGAGATATGGCATTTCTATGATGGCCACTCCCTTGCTATCTACGATATTGCTCCCGATGGGGGGCTGACAGTCCACAAACTGGGGCTCAACATCGAAGATGGCGAACAACCGCAGCTGGTGATCAAAGCCGGCCACTGGTTTGCCTCCCGTACAGAGGTGCCCGGCGGTTTTGCCCTTGTAGGCTGCACTGTTGCACCGGGCTTCGATTTTGCTGATTTTGAGCTGGCAGGGAAAGATAGTCTGCAGGCAGTATACCCGCAGCATAGTGAACTGATTGCCTCTCTGGTACACTGATCCTACACACTGATCAGGATCATTATGGACTATCAGCCATAAATATTATATTCGCTGAAGTCGTCGGATATGTATTGTCGGGTACTCTTTTAGGAGTTACAACTTATATATTAAAAAGCACAACAAGCTACAACTGTATAACGGGGCTGCGGTCCGGCGTTTGTAGACTTTTGCATACATTACTAACAAACAAAAAACAAGATCACTATGGACCTTTGTTCCGCTATGGACTGCGGTCCACAGCTACTATCTCTTCCGTTATGAAAAGATTTTTCCGTTTCGTTTTCTTTCTGTCCCTGGCTGTTCTGCTGTTTTGGTTAGGCAAGCAATTCGGCAGTAAAAGTGTAAATCAGAGCATTCTTTCCAATAGTCAGATCGTGCGCGAGATCGCTGAACTGGCCAGCCTTGAAGTACAGGGTAATGCCACTATCAAGCGCAGTAACATTGCTGACGACGGAGAGTGGACCACCAATCTGAAAAAGGCATTCCTGGAGAATACTATCTGGGTATCTATCCCTTACCTGGCCAAATATGGCATCAATGCAGATGAGAAGAATTTCCGGATAACGGTATCAGATAAGAAGATCACTATCAATCTCCCACAGCCAAAACTGCTCAGCTACGAGCTGAAAGTTGACAAAATGGAAACTTCCAACAGGAAAGGATGGTTCCTGTTCCAGGATGATGAGACCTATACCGATGTGCAGAAAAAGCTCTACCAGACCTCCCGCGGGCAGCTGGAGAATAACAACCTGTACATTAACCAGTCAAAAGAGAAACTCACTAAGATCATCAGGCAATACTACGAGCCTTTTCTTCATGATCATGAACTGGAGATCACCTTTGGCAATAGTGCGCCTGTGTTACTGAACTGATCACCGTTTCACGGCCGATAAAGTAAAAGCCAGCGCTGCTGTTGCATCTTTCGGGCAATAGATCTCTGTATCAGCCATTGCTGATAGCTGTACCTGCCGTTCCACAGATGCGGACATTATCTACGCTGCATTATTAGCGATATACTTCACCAGAGAGCGCTTGGCAACAGGCAGTAAAGTCTCCGGTACCGGAAATACCAGGTTCGTATCAATGCGGTAAACGGCTGGAGTAGGCAGTTGTTTGCGCTGCCGGATCAGGCTGGTCTTAATATGCTCGCAGGTATGCACGAGGTCTTTTGTGTAGGTATCGAGGTATTGTGTATGAATACCGCGGTATTTTTCGTCATGGCGCTCAAAAATACTCAGTCTGTATTCATACACTATGACGTCCTGATAACGGCCATCACACAGGAAGAAATACCCTTCCTGCGAGTCCAGTGGTATCAGTCCTACCGGTGATATGTTCAGGCTTTCTTCCACGAATTCATAGATCTCCGTGCCTTCGCGGATAGCGCCGTTCATCTTCTGGATCGCGTACTGGATAATGGTTTCCAGCTCCTGCATCAGTTCATCATCTGCGATCATCTGTTCATAAAGTAATTGCAGGCGCTCCATATTCACGGCAGTCAGGCGTTTTGGGAACTGCTGTTGCAGGAACTGTTTGTTTTCTCTGAAAGCTACCAGGTTGTTGTAATGGAAGATAACGTCTCCCAGCTGCGGGTACAGCTTGTTTTGATTGAAATAGCGGGTTATCTGCTGCAGATAAGCCAGTAATGTATACTTTTTCTGCTCAAAATCGATATAACCGTCCGCAAACCATGTCTCGCTTAGGCCACTCATACCAAAATATTTTAATGGATTCTATGTATTAATTTACAAAAAATCAGCCAACTATCCATAAAACGGAAGTGGTAATTCGGGCCAGTATTACCGGTATATTTACTTTATTAAATTATTTCCGGACGCGGTGTATTTATTGAACTTATTTCTTTATCTTCAATATTATTTTTCATTTTTTTAATTTTTTAGTCATGAACATTTACGTAGCCAACCTGCACTACAGGTTGAACGATGAAGACCTTCACCAGATATTTAGCGAATTTGGAGAGGTTACTTCCGCTAAAATTATCAAGGACCACGAGACTGGCCGTTCACGCGGTTTCGGATTCGTGGAAATGCCCAACCAGGAAGAAGGTAGCAAGGCTATGGATAGTTTGAACGGTACTGAAATCGAAGGCAAGCAACTGATGGTAAACGAAGCAAGACCTAAACAACCGAATAATAACTCAAGAGGTGGTGGATTTAATCGCGGTGGCGGCGGCGGATACGGCGGCGGCGGCGGTCGTGGTCGTTATTAATTCTGTTGGCCTAAGCTTATCTCGGTCAAGAAATTGAAAAAGCTCCTGCAAAGGAGCTTTTTTTATGCTGATGAAGTGACACTTATTTCCAAAAACACAAATGATGAATACAGATCAGAGAGATCATCACTGTATTCATCATTCGTTATAAATATGATTCAAATGTGCTTATTGCCTAAGCGGGGCGGCTGAAAATATGCTGTGGCATGCAGCCCGGCGGCGTTTCAGCAGAGAGCCTGTGTAGCCCTCTTCTCAGTTAATATCCCCTGTTCACATCGAAATTCTCCAGCTCCTGCGCTACTGCACTTAAGAAAGTAGAGCCTAATGCGCCATCAACGATACGGTGATCGTAAGACAGAGACAGGTACATCATATGACGGATAGCGATCGTATCGCCATGAGGCGTTTCTATCACAACAGGACGTTTTTTGATAGCACCTACCGCCAGGATAGCCACCTGCGGCTGATTGATGATGGGTGTACCAGCCAGGCTGCCAAAGGTACCAACGTTGGTCAGGGTAATGGTGCCATTCTGTGTGTCATCAGGTTTCAGCTTGTTCTGACGGGCTGCATTGGCCAGCTGATTCACCTGACGGGTCAGGCCAACCAGGTTCAGCATGTCAGCATTGCGGATCACCGGAACGATCAGGTTACCTGTAGGCAAAGCTGTTGCCATACCGATATTGATATCTTTCTTGATGATGATCTTATCGCCGTCCAGCGAACTGTTTAACAGCGGGAACCTCTTGATACATTTTATCATTGCTTCGATGAAGAGCGGGGTAAAGGTGATCTTCTCTCCTTCCCTCTTCTCAAAAGCGCCTTTCACCTGGTCACGCCATTTCACCATATTAGTCACATCTGCCTCAGCGAAGCTGGTCACATGCGGACTGGTATGTTTGCTACGCACCATATGCTCTGCAATGAGCTTACGCATACGGTCCATTTCGATGATCTCAACATTGTTGCCGTAGTTGCCATTGCTAACAGCAGCAGGTGCAGGCTGTGAGCCAACACCGTTGCTAACCGGAGCTGCGGTTGGCGTCACGGCTGCTGCCGGACGACTTACCGGTTGTTCTGCTGCAGGCGCAGGCGCTTCTGCTCTCTGTGGCGCAGGCGCGGCTGCAGGAGTAAGCCCCTTGCTCTTCGCCTCCACAAACATCAGTATATCTTTTTTAGTCACACGGCCTTCATTGCCGGTACCAGGTATTTTTTCCAGTTCAGCAAAACTGATACCCTCCTGCTGTGCAATGGTGAGCACAAGCGGAGAATAAAAACGGGCCCCACTGGTCACAAACTGCGCCTCGTAAGGAGCACTCACCGTTTCATGTTGCGGGACAGCTGCTTCTTCCCTTACAGCGGCAGGCGCTTCCTGTGCTGCTACGGGAGCAACAGGAGCAGTAGTCGCAAAACCAGCATCAGCAGCGGTATTGATACGTGCAATGACAGTACCCACCGGTACTACATCATTTTCCGCGTAGAGTATCTCAGTAATCTCCCCATCAGCGATAGAAGGTACTTCACTATCCACCTTATCCGTCGCAATTTCAAGCACGGTTTCATCAGTTTTTACATGATCTCCCGGCTTCTTATGCCAGCGTAATATGGTGGCTTCCATAATACTTTCCCCCATTTTGGGCATTACCAGTTCTACAATGGCCATAAAATTGTGTTTAGCGTTTTGGTACGGAAACAAAAGTAAGGTTTATACTATCAACTTCCTCAATTCATTCATAGCATAAGTTGCTGTCATCTGTATGTTATTCAGGCGGTCATAACGCAACTGGTGCTTCACCGTCACCAGCTCTCTGGCGCTGCCGGCAGCTATCCATACGGTGCCGACCGGCTTTTCCGGAGTGCCGCCATCAGGCCCCATAATACCGGATACCGCTATGACATAATCGGTTTTTAGCTGCTGCAGGGCGCCTCTGGCCATCTCTCTTACCACTGCCTCACTCACCGCACCATTGGCCTGTAATGTTTCCTGTTTTACCCCCAGCAGACCGCTTTTAATTTCGTTGGCATAACTAACAATGCTGCCTTTATACCAGGCAGAACTTCCCGGCACCAGGGTAATATTGTGTGCAATAAACCCTCCTGTGCAGCTTTCCGCCGTGCCTACGGTCTTACCTTTTTCCTTCAGCAGCTTGCCCAGCACTTCTCCAATGGACAGATCCTCGTCCCCTACGGCAATATCTGCCAGTAGTTCTTTCATCTGGTGAAAATAGATGGACAGGGCCGCCGCCGTGGATAATTTATCTGTGCCGAAAGCGGTCAGCCGCAGTTTCAGCAAGCCATAAGAAGGCAGGTAGGCCAGCTTGATATGTGGAGGCAAGGCCGCTTCAAAATGCGCCAGCCGTTCTGCTATAAAGGACTCTCCCATGCCGGAGGTCAGTAATGTCTGATGCACAATTGCCGGCGTCTGGAAATATTCCTGTAAGCGTGGCAACACATGATCGGACATCAATCCTTTCATTTCGTGCGGTACTCCCGGCATAGAGACATAGATCTTTCCGTTCTTTTCGAACCACATGCCCGGTGCAGTACCCCGGGTATTGTGCAGCACAGTGGCTACATCGGGTACCAGCGCCTGGTCTACATTACGCTGGAGGGTGGGCAGGCCCCTGCTTTCAAAGAATTCCATTACCTGCGCATAGGTCGCTTCGTCTCTTACCAGCTTTCCGCCAAAATACTCACACAATACGGGTTTGGTAATATCATCTGCCGTAGGCCCCAGTCCTCCGGTGATCAATACGATGTCCGAGACCGCTCCCTCCTTCTCCAAAGCCTCCAGGATAGCTTCCCTGACATCTCCGATGGCTACACGACGGTGTACCCATATTCCCATCGCATTCAGGTGCTGGGCCATCCAGGCTGAATTGGTATCTATAGTTTGTCCTATCAGTAGTTCATCTCCGATCGTGATGATACTTGCTACTACCTTATCCGCTTGCATTGTCATGATTTACAGGCTTTTCTCAAAAAAAGGAGCCAGGCATTCCATCATGATCGGGGGCATCCCGTACCGCTGTTTGGTATCTGCATGCAGGAATACCAGGGTGGTGACGCCTACGTTCAGTAACTCGCCCTTTTCATTATATAGTTCAGAGTGGAAGCGGATCTTATGATCGACCGGCAACTCCTTCAATATAGTCTTCACTGTTATAAGGTCATCGTAATAGGCCGGGCGCAGGTATTTTGAATTCAACTCTGCCACTGGCATAATGATCCCCTGTTTTTCCAGTTCGGCATAGGTAAAACCCAGCGTCCGGATGGCTTCTGCACGTCCTACTTCGTAGTATAATGCATAATTGCCGTAGTAAAGGTATCCCATCTGGTCCGTTTCTCCATAGCGTACGCGTATCTGTGTCGTCTGTGTGAACATAATATCAGTCTTATAAGCCTGGGTGCCTGCATTCACCGCAAAATGCATTCCGCGTTTTATGGCAGATACAGGCACCCGGCTGTTTAAATTATTTTCCAATCAGGTGGTCCAGGCTGTATTTGCCAGGTCCGGCGAATAATATTGCAGTAAAAGCAGCCAGGAACAGGATGCCCATTTCCATCTGTGACAAAGGTGCATTTTTCATTACTACGAAAACCACGATGACCATACAAAACACCAGTGGAATAGCAGCAAGACGGGTCAGCAAGCCGACAACAACCAATGCCGCACAGAGGGCTTCTGCAAAAATGGTCAGGGACAGGGATACTGTTTGTCCAACATGCAGCGGATCAGGGAATTTGTCTACCATCTGGGAAAAACCCTTCAGTTTTGACAGGCCGTGCGTGAACATCAATCCACCAAAAACTACACGTAATACCAGCAGCGCAAGGTTGACAGCGCCAGTGTTCACACGTGATGTAAATAGTTTACTCATAGAGAAAATGGTTTAGTCCTGCAGATCTGTTTACCTCCTGTTTTGCCGACAGGAACCATGCAGGCGCGTTTTTAAATTTTAATGAACAGTTTACAGATTGCGCCAAAAATATGATTAATAATAAACAATTAAAACCCCGTTATATACAGACACTCTCTATTAGTTAGCATCCCTTCCGGTAATTGACCCCGGCAATTATTTTTTCAGCGTAAAGCGCCCTGAGAACCAGGCCTCCGGTACAAGAGGTACTGCGATCTCCAGCTGCCTGGATAAGTTGGTTTAATTCTTGCAAGTCAACACCTTAATTTCAGATCAGCAAGGCAAATCCGAAAGCAGGTTCCGCGTACCAGGTACCGGTCATCCGGTTCCCGCCATGTCCCTCCGGGGCGGCGTATAGCTTAATTAAATGCAATAGCTATATTTGTTGCTGTTTTTGTCTCCCTCAAAGCAATATATTATTGATTCTGAATAGAAAATAATTTCTGTTCGGGATCCGTTTTAAACGCATATTTAAGATATAACAGGTTAAAAGCATGCAATTCATAAGAAAGTTTCTTGTTCCCGGACATTGGTACTTATTCCTGGCGTCTTTCTGTATACTGGCTGCGCCTGTGTCAAAAGCACAGCAAACGCGCGTCTATACCGAGCCGGATAAAGTTTTCAAAGATGCCCAGCAACTTTTCCAGCAGGAAAAATATGCAGTGGCCATGCAATTGTTCCGGCAAACGATTGATAATATCAGCTATTTCCAGGAAACCAGCCGTAGCCTGGTAAAAACAGACGCCCAGTATTATTATACCGTTTGTGCACTGAAACTGGGGCAGGCCAACGCGGAGAAACTGGCGCTGGACTTCCTGGCCTTCTATAACAACAGCGCGAGGGAACAGCTTGTCAGTTACCAGCTGGCGAAGTACTACTTCCATCAGAATAAGCTGAAAGAGGCCATTCCCCTGTATGAAAAAGCCAACATCGAAAACCTTTCCAACAGCGAGATCGCAGAAGCCAAGTTTGAACTGGCTTATTGCTATTTCAATGTAAAAGACTTTCAGAAGGCACAACCCCTGTTTGGCTCCATCAGGGAGGTGCAGGGCAAATACTACCTGCCTGCCAACTACTACTATGGCTTCATCGCCTACTACAACCGGCAGTACAACGACGCGCTCACCAGCTTCCAGCGCGTGGTGAACGATCCTAAATACAGCACTATCGTTCCTTATTACATCGCAGAGATCTATTACTTCCAGAATAAAAAAGACCAGTTGATCAGTTATGCAGAACCGCTTGTTAAAAAAGGCGGACTTTATTATGAAGCAGAACTGAAACAATTACTGGGTCAGACATATTTCGAAAGAAGAGACTACCAGAAAGCATTGCCTTATCTGCAGGAATTCCAGGACAATGCCGAGGAAGTAAGGAAAGAAGATATCTACCAGCTGTCATACAGCTACTACCAGACGGGCAACTACAATAAAGCTATCAATGGTTTCAAGCAGTTGAGCAGTGAGCAGGATTCCCTGGGACAGAACTCTATGTACCTGTTGGGCGACTGCTACCTGCGTACCAACCAGAAAGCCAATGCCCGCAATGCATTTGCGTTCTGCGCCCGTAACAGCACCAATGCACAGCAACAGGAGATCTCGCGGTTCAACTACGGCAAACTGTCTTACGAACTTGGCTACCAGGATGCCGCCATCACTGAACTCACCAGTTTCGTAAACAGTTATCCACAATCTGCGTACAACAAAGAAGCCCGTGAGATACTGGTGAACCTGTTCCTGAACACCAACAACTACAATGATGCACTGACCATCATTGAGGCTACGCCGGACAAGTCACCGACGGTACTGAAGGCTTATCAGAAAGTGGCCTACGGCCGCGCCACAGAACTGATCAACGACCAGCAACTGGCAGAAGCTGACCGCCTGCTGGATGTTTCACTGAAGAATCCTTACGATAAGAACCTGGTGCAACTGGCACATTTCTGGAAAGCCGAAATTGCCATGCGACAGAATAAAACAGATGCCGCTATTGGTCACCTGAACGCTTACCTCACCGGCGGCGTACCTGCCTCCGGCGAAGCTAATGCGCAGACGGCCAGCTATAACATGGGTTACAGCCTCCTGAAGAAAGAGGACTATACCCGCGCCCTCCAGCACTTTGAAGCAGCTCAGCGCACCACTGGCCCGAATGCAGCACGTATCACGACCGATGCTGCCCTCCGCGCTGCTGACTGTTATTATATGCTGAAAGATTATGGGAAGGCACTGGGAATGTATGATAAGATCATCGCCAACAATCAGCCGGGATCTGACTACGCTACCTACCAGAAAAGTATCATCCTCGGTATCCAGGGTAAAACAAATGAAAAGGTGGCCCTCCTGAAACAGCTGGGCAGCAAATTCCCTTCTTCTGGTTTCGGCAACGATGCTGACCTGGAAATAGCCAATACTTACCTGGCAGAAGAAAAATACAATGAGGCCATCCCCTACCTGGAAAACGTATTGCAGAAACAGCCCAACGGACCGAATGCACCCCGTGCACTGCTGAAACTGGGTCTCTGCTATTTCAACAAGGATAATGATGACAAGGCTATCTCCTATTACCGCCAGGTGGTAGAGAAATATCCCAACTCTCCCGAGGCAAATGAAGCACTGGCAGCCGTAAAAGACATCTACGTGAGCCAGGGTAAAACTGATGCCTATATCGCCCTGCTGAGATCTACAGGCCAGTCGGTAAGTGCATCTGCGGAAGACTCCCTGAGCTATGCAGCAGCAGAAACGAAGTTCAGCAACGGGGACTGTGCCGGCGCTACCATCGCTTTCAACAGCTACCTGCAACGGTTCCCGAACGGCGCATTTGTATTACCGGCCAGCTTCTATAAATCAGAATGTGCTTACAATGCGAAGGATTACACCGGTGCGTTACCCGGTTACGAGTTCGTACTGACAAAGAACAATAGCCTGTATGCAGAGCGTGCCGCTTTGCAGGCTGCGAATATCAACTTCTACCAGGTGAAAAATTATGAGAAGGCCCGCACCTACTATCTGCAGCTGCAGGACCTTTCCACCACCAAAGAGAACACCTTCGCCGCTACCCGCGGACTATTGCGTAGTAATTATCAGTTGAAACACTGGGATGAAGTGAACAGCTATGCTGAGATCCTGTTGTCCAGCAGCAATATCAGTACCGACGATCAGATCATCGGTCATGCTTACCTGGGCCGTGCAGAACAGGAACAGGGCAACTACGATGAAGCGATCAAAGAATATAAGATAGCTGCAGGCCTTACCAAGTCTGAAATAGGCGCTGAGGCCCGTTATAACCTGGCATACTGCCTGTTGCAGAAGAACGACCTGGCAGGTGCAGAGAAAGCCGGTTTTGATGTAATAAAGAATACACCGGGATACGAAGTGTGGGTGGCTAAATCCTACATCCTCCTGGGTGATGTATATGCGCGTCAGAAAGACTACTTCAATGCAAAGGCTACCTTCCAGAGCATTGCAGAGAACTGTCCGATACCTGAGCTGAAACAGGAAGCAAAGGACAAACTGGCGAAAGTAGAAGCAGAAGAAAAGTCTGCCTCTAAAATCAAATCCAATAAATAATTCCGAATTACGTTAGCATGAACGCTTATATCAAACATATTCACCGGTTTCTGGCAGTAGCAGGTTGCAGTGCAGCAGGTATCATGATGCATCAGCAGGCTTACGCACAGGAGAACCTGAAGGAAGAAACTATCGATATCATTTCCAACTACCGGCCCAAACTGCGGGATGCAGCCAAACTGAACCTGACAGCTTCCCTGCCCGGTTTTGATACTACCCGTCCGCGGTTGCAGTACCAGGTACCGGCCCTGAACCTTTATTTCATGTACCAGCCCATTCCGCTAAAGCCACTGGCGCTGGGTAAGGATTCACTGAGCCGGTTACAGAACAACTTCATCAAGGTCGGTTATGGTAATCTGAGCACGCCCCTGGTACAGGCAGGTTTTGGTACCGGCAGACAGGAAAAATATAACTTCGGATTGTATGTAAACTATACCTCCTCCAAAGGAGATATCAAGAACCAGGACTATAGTGCGCTCAATGTACTGGGTTCAGGTACCTACTTCACTCCCCTGTGGGAAGTAAACGGTAGTATCGGGTACGACCGCAACCAGGTGCATTATTATGGGTATGATCATGCCACACTGGAGTTCGCCAAAAATGATATCAGACAGACCTTTAACCAGTTCACCGCACAAGTAGGCGCGAAGAACAGGACACTGAACGACTGGGCATTTAAATTCGAGCCTTCTGCAAAATTCATTTACTTCAGCGATTCCTATAAACGTAAAGAGCCTACCGCTATCTTCAAGATCCCGGTATCCAAGCAACTGTTTGAGGATATTTACCTGAGAGCAGAGGGCATCTTTGACCTGTCTTCATTCAAAGAAGACGATCATGAGCAGATCAACAATAATGTGGTGGCCATTCATCCGGCATTGGAGATCATCAAGCCACGCTTTGTATTGCATGCAGGTGTGAACCCTACCTGGACCAACAGTAAGTTCTACCTGCTGCCAGACATCGTGAACGAGTCGCATATTATCTACAAGAAAGTGATCCTGAGCAGTGGATGGATCTCTTACGTTAACAAGAACAGTTACCGCAACCTGGCTAACCAGAATCCGTTCATCGGCAGCTATGGCCCGGGGATCCTGAATACGAGAGTAGAAGAGAAATACACCGGTATCAAAGGAACGATCGGCAGCCATTTTAACTACAATACCAAGTTTGCCGCTGTGACCTGGCATAACCTGCCGCTGTTCGTGAATGACAGCATTGACGGTAAAACCTTCTACACCAAAAATGAGGAGGAGCTGAAAGCCTTTAACCTGCATGCAGAAGTGGGCTATATACAGGAGGAAAAGTTCCAGATGAGGTTAGCTTTCGACTGGTTCAACTATAACAAACAGAAGACCGAGATCAAGCCATGGGGCCTGATCCCTTTCCAGGCAGACGCCTTCGCGCAATACACTATTGCTAAAAAGCTGCATCTGAATGCGAACCTGTATTATCTGGGCGGTACTTACTACCAGGTATTTGCTACGCAGGATTTCGATAAAACCAAAGGTAAATGGGACCTGAGCGCTGGCGCGAACTACGATATTGGCAGGAATTTCAACATCTGGGTAAATGCCAATAACCTGTTTAACACCAAATACCAGCGCTGGTACGGATACCCCACCTACGGGCTGAATGTACTGGGAGGCGTGATGATTAAATTTTAAAATCGTAAAATTGCAGTCATAATCAAGGTTTAAGGATCAGGAATTAACATAATATATTGCCCCATTCCTGATCCTTAGCTCCTGATTCCGTTCGAGAGAGTCATTTTATAATAATAGGAATATCTACGTAATTGGTACTACAGCAATACATACAGGAAATTTTGTTCAGGCAGCATACCTGCTGTCTGCCCCAACTAGGCGTATTCAAACTGACGCATACCCCCGCACGTTACGATGTCACCAATAAAACAATATCCCCTCCGGGAGAGATTATCACATTTGAGGAAACATTGACTAACGACGGAGGTCTGGTAGAGTGGATCTCCCAGAAAGAGCTTCTGGTGCCTGCCATCGCACAGCTGAAGATGGAAAAGTACATAGATGATTTCAGGCAGCTGCTGAAAAAGGGCGAGCCTGTGGTGATACCTGGTGTCGGAAAGCTGCTCGCCAATGCGGTGGGCAGGATCTCCTTTGAACAGGAACCACCGGTCATCACAAGGGATGTACTGCATGTGAGCCCGGTGATCAGGCAGGATGCGAGTCACAAGGTAACGGTAGGTACGAAAGAGGTAGTGAATAAGCAGGTGGTGGATCACCTGACGGCATCACCGTCGTCATCATCTTCTTCCTCTGCTGCTGCATCTCCGGCTTCCACACCTTCATCAACCTCATCCGCATCTTCCATCCCGCCGGCAGCGTCTTCGGATCAGGGAATTAAACCGCCTGCGACGACTGCTGCTGCAACGGAGGACTATGAATATGAAGGATATACCAGGGAAATACCTTCCAAATTGCGCTGGCTGTGGATTGCCATCCCGGTAGCCTCAGTAGCGACGGCCGTTATTGTATGGTATTCTGTCAACAAGAACAGACCACAGATCACAAGAGCGGAAAGCGCCCTTAATCCGTCCCCTGTTGAGGCAGTGCCAGCACCTCAGCCACCAGCGGAGGACAGTTCATCTCAGGCAGCTGCCGCCACACCTGCAGACCCGGCGACGCTGGAATATGATGTTGTTTTTGAAACATTTAAAAACAAAAAGGCGGGATTGGCCAAGTACAAGACGCGAAAAAATGTATGGGGGCAACCGGTGGTACTGGACACCAATAATGATTCTACATTGCTTATGCTGGGCGAACACTTCAATACTCTTCCAGCCGATACTGCTGTGATGAAGGATTCAGTAGCCAAAAAGTACGGGGTTACTAAAGTCTTTCTGGTGAATTCACCCAAAAAGTAATCATAGATTATCCCAGGCGGATAAATAATACCAGGCGGGGTAGTACTTCCAAACAAGAAGTACTACCCCGCCTCTTTTTATACAAACTGCAGCCTGAAATACGGCCGTCTTACATGTGGTGGCCCTGGCGAAACACTTTGGATGGAATGCCCGGGCCCATAGGCCTACCTCCGATGTCCACAACAAATACATGAGAGACAAGAAGCCTCTGAGACAAGGTGCTTGCCCAGGACATCTCCCTGCCAACAGGCAACGGCACTCCCAAAGGCAAGATACCTTTCGATGGGAACTACAGCCAGCTCTGATCCTGAATTACATTGGGGAAACGTGTACCCTGGAGCTATAGATACACTAAATTTCTTTTGCAACGATTTCCAGTCCTTCTTCAAAACTATGGGGAGCAAAACCCAGCTCTTTCACGGCCTTGTCTATAACAAAACCTGTTTTAGCGGGGCGTTTGGCAGGTTGTGTGAAGCTTTTGGCGTCTACCTTTTCAAGAAGCTGTGTGTTCAGTTTGAAATAACCGGCAGTTTGTACTGCCATCTGATAAGGGGTCAGCGTTTCCTTTCCTGAGATGTGGAATATACCGGTGGCTTTCTTGTCTGCTACCAGTTTACATCCTACGGCGAGGTCCTGTACGAGCGTTGGGGTACGCCACTGGTCGTCCACCACCTTCAGTTTCTTACCCTGCTCCAGGTTGTTCTTTACCCAGGTAATAATATTACTGCGTTTGGGATCTGCCGCAACGCCATATACCAGTACCGTACGTACGATAGCCCAGGGAAGCTTACTGTTGCGGACCATACTTTCTGCCGCTACCTTGCTGGAACCATAATAGCTGATGGGGTTGACTGCATCTTCTTCTGCATAGGGTCCCTGTAAACCATCAAATACAAAATCGGTAGACAGGAAAATGAAGAAGGTGTTATGCTTTTCTGCAGCCTGCAATAAATAACGCGTTGCCGCTACATTGGTATCCCAGCAGAGGTCTTTATTGCGTTCACAATCATCTACCTGGGTCATAGCCGCAGCATGGATCAGTATATCCGGCTGATGCTTTTCCAGCAGGTGCCGCACGCTGGTGGCATCCCGCAGATTGGTAGCTTCGTAGGTATATCCCGTCTGCATCGGCAAACGGTTAGGACCTCGCCCGCTGGCTATTACCTGATACCGGCCATCCTCCAAAAAAACTGGAATTAGGTGCTGGCCCAATAATCCGTTGCTTCCTGTGATTAATACCTTCATTTCTATGCCTTTTACTAAAATTACGAATTCAGTTTCAATTCCGAATTACCAATTACTGCGGAACAACAGGATTATCGATTCCTTCTGCAATGAAGGACACCGGCGCAGCAGGCAGATTGCAGCCAGACAGGAAGGAAGAAAGCATGGAGGGCAGCGGGTTTGAAAGCCTGCAAGCATATAAATCAGCTCAAAACAAGAAGATCGCTTACACGGACATACGATTATTGTTAAAGATATCTGGTCAAAAAAACAAGGCTGACCTACCGGTCAGCCTTGTTTTTTTGAATATCCATGGCTCAGATAAGCAGCAGATTTATTCCCACCATAATTTTAACGGATGGTCAAAATCTGTATCCAGTCTGAATGGTCGTTTACCTGCGGGGGCAGTAGTACCGGCCGGCCATTCCACTACTTCCAGCGTAGCCGCCTGTATACCAAGTTCTGAGATGTTAGTGGCCATTCTTACGCCTGGTTCGGGAGTACCTGCCGTTGCGAAACAATTGGTGATAATAGTAGTGCTCGTGGGCGTTAAAGGCCCCATAGAAAGGAAGCGGGATACATCTGCGTTGTAATCATGTACAATAGCATAACTATTGGAGATATGGCCATCTCCTGCCGGCACACCGGCGAGTCCGCCAGCACCATAAGCATCGAAGGAGAAATAAGCGTAACACATGTTGATGTTGCACCCTCCAAAACTGCCCATCAGGCCCCCCACGTTACTTGCTTTCAGATGTCCCCTGAAAGAACAACCTGTCATATTGGTATTGTAGTTAAATCCCGAAATGCCGCCCGCGTAAGAAAATACGCTCTTATCTACCACAATGTCACCTTTCACCGAACAGGCAATAATATTTGCATGCCAGGAAAAACCTACTATACCTCCATATTGTCCCTCTACGCCTGCAAAACCCTCCGGAGCAAGTTCGAGTCTGATATTCTTTATTGTGCTGCCGCTGTCTGCATCAGCGAACAGGCCTATGTATGAAGACTGATTTTCTTTATGTGGTGCGTTGATCTTCAGGTTGGTGATCTTATGCCCCTGGCCGTCATAAGTGCCTTTCAGGCTGCGAAAGCAAGGCGCCCTGTTGAACATTGTATCGGGGAAAGCGAAATCTTGCACCTGCACATAATGATCTGATGCATCAGGATTACGCATGGCGTACATATTAATGAAATCACGGTAATCCCTGATCTTGTATTCAGCCTTCTCGGTTTTTACCTGTATTGTTGTATCGGGGCCGCTAAGTGTTACCTTCAGGGTCATTTCACCATCACGGTAACGTATCAACCCATTTAATCCAAGTGTAGCGCCACCACTTGCATTCAGCTTACCGCTGCCTTTCACCAGTGTATCTGTTGCCTTTTCCAGACCATTGCTGCCAACCAGTTCATATGTAAATGCCCGGCCAGATACACCATTGCTGATTGTTGCATAGATGCCAGGTCCGTTGATCATAGTAGAAAGCTCGAATGCTCCGATCTGGTTATAATTAAAGGTAACCTGGGTTTTGTCGGGGGCCGGTTCCGGGGTAGGAGTTTCAGAACCGCCGTCTTTACTGCAGGCGGTTGCTAACAGCATGGTTGCTGTCAAAGCACATAGGTATAAGTGTGTCATGTATAGGAATTCTTGGTTAGTATTGATGTAAAATTATTAAAAATAGTCATATAAATGCCGGACAGGAAAGCACCTGGCAAGACAATACCAGCGTTTCCAGGAATTGTATCATCTGCAAGACGACACTACTGTGAACCAGATACAAGCTGTCGGGATCATAATATTGCTGATGGTCAACAGTTAAAAGGCTACGGCAAGGGAAGTAAGCTGAATAAAAAAGGCCGTATCGGTTTGATACGGCCATTGACGTTAATGATCTAATATATTTTACTTAAAGCTCATACCCAGATTATACATCGTGAATGCCCATACATCGGCGGCTTCCTCGATCATTTTAGATGTCGGTTTACCCGCTCCGTGGCCCGCCTGGGTTTCAATACGTATAAGCGTTGGGTTAGTACCGGCGTTGGCGGCCTGCAGGGCAGCTGCAAATTTAAATGAGTGCGCTGGTACTACACGGTCGTCATGATCAGCTGTTGTGATAAGGGTAGCCGGATACTGCGTACCCGCTTTCAGGTTATGCAGCGGAGAATATTTGTACAGGTAAGGGAATTGATCTGCCTTCGCGCTTGTACCAAACTCGGTCACCCATGCCCAGCCAATCGTGAAGTTCTGGAAACGCAGCATGTCCATCACCCCTACTGCAGGCAATGCCACCTTGAACAGGTCAGGGCGCTGTGTCATACAGGCGCCTACCAGCAAGCCTCCGTTGGAGCCACCACGGATAGCCAGTTTCGAAGGACTGGTATATTTAGATTTCACCAGAAATTCGGCAGCCGAGATGAAGTCGTCAAATACGTTCTGCTTTTTTTCCAGCATACCTGCCTTATGCCATGCTTCACCATATTCATTACCACCTCTCAGAGATACTACAGCGTAAATACCTCCCTGCTCCATGAACAAGAGGTTTGAGACACTAAACGCGGGCGTCATGGGAATGTTGAAACCACCATAGCCGTACAACAGCACGGGATTCTGACCGTTCAGTTGAAGCCCTTTCTTATAAGAGAGGAAGACAGGCACTTTCGTTCCATCCTTGCTGGCAAAGAAAAGCTGTTTGGTCTCATAGTCTTCCTGGCGGAATTTCACTTCCGTTTTAGCGAAGAGATTTGACTTACCCGTAGCTATGTCATATTTATATATAGTTGCCGGGGCAACGAAAGACGTAAAGGAATAGAATAATTCCTTATCCTTAGCGGTCGCGGCAAAACCGCCGGTGGTACCGATACCTGGCAGACCGATCTGCCAGTCAAGTTTACCGTCATAGCTATATTGTGCGACCCTGGAAGAAGCGTCCTTCAGGTAGGTGGCGAACAATCTCCTGCCACCAGTGCTTACTTCCTTCAATACCTCTTTCTGCTCAGGGATGATCAGCTTGCGACTGGAAGGGTTCTTCGGATCTACAAGCTCTACCTTATAATTTGGCGCGCCCTCGTTGGTGAGCAACAGCAACTTGTCGCCATCATTGTCGATCACATTAGGCTCGAACTCGAAGCCTTTCACCAGCAATCTGAATTCTTTCTGGGTTGGGTCCTGCAGGTCCCAGTAAGACAACTGGTTGCCGGAGGTTCCTTCAGACTCGTGCAGAATGAGGAAGCGCTCATCTTCTGTAGCCTCTACGCCGAGGTTACGCAGCGGATGTTCTTTGTCCTGGTAGATCAGCTCATCCTGGTCCTGGGAGGTACCCAGGCGGTGATAGTATACTTTATGGAATTCGTTCTTTTTAGATAATTTGTTCTCTTCTGTAGGTTTATCGTACCGGCTATAGTAGAAGCCGTCCTTCCTCCAGGAGATATTGCTGAACTTGATCCAGTCAATCGAGTCTTTCAGCAGCTGCTTGCTTTCCACGTCCATTACAAAAGCCTGTTGCCAGTCAGAACCCGCCTTGGCGATCTGATAGGCCACATATTTAGCATCTTTTGAAAATGAGAGGCTTCCAAGCGCTACAGTACCAGCTTCCGAGAACTTGTTGGGATCGATAAAGACCTCGGGAGTGCCTGTCAGCGATCGCTGGCGGTACAGCACGGCCTGGTTCTGCAGACCATCATTTTTGAAGAGGTAGTAATATTCTCCTCTTTTGAATGGTGTACCCATCTTGGGGTAGTTCCACAATTCTTCGAGCCTCTTTTTAACAGCTCCGCGAAAAGGGATCTTGTCGAGATAAGCGCTGGTAACGGCATTCTCTGCCTTCACCCATGCCTTTGTTTCAGGACTGTTATCATCTTCCAGCCAGCGATACGGATCAGCAACGATGGTACCATGGTAGTTGTCGGTAACGTCTGTTTTATTAGTTTGCGGATAAATAATTCCCGTCTGTTGCGCAATGGCAGGTCCTGTTATCATAAATAAGTACAAAAAAGTAAAGATAGGGCGTCTGAGTTTACTTGCTTCCATTTGAATTGTTTGGGTTTACATTTAAATTATATCTATGTATATTTTTTAAAAAAATTATCTGGTTGATTAATTAAAAATGAAAATTTCGTGTAATTCATCAGAATACTATTAGAAAGAATACGCAAAATGTTATTTTTGTGCGCCACTTAGATATTTTCCTGGCAATTTATGCATAAGCAGCGTGATTTTCAGGAAAAAAGATAAAAGCAGGGGGTTGGAAAACAGGGGATGCAATATCACACGTTAGGGGTATTTAGAGGTATAGGAAGCTAAAAAGACACCGGATTCCCTGAATCCAACATAAAAACGTAGAGAGGGAAATAAACATAACTATGAAA
Organism: Chitinophaga filiformis; assembly: GCF_021646545.1. Taxonomy (GTDB): domain Bacteria; phylum Bacteroidota; class Bacteroidia; order Chitinophagales; family Chitinophagaceae; genus Chitinophaga; species Chitinophaga filiformis_A. Next base: position 223,537 of record NZ_JAKIRP010000003.1, read on the forward strand.
AAAGTTTCTAACATCGCAGTCCTTACATCAGGTGGAGACGCGCCGGGCATGAATGCCGCCGTTCGTGCAGTTGTAAGGACCGGAATTTACCATCAGTTAAATGTGTATGGTGTTATGTATGGCTACAGGGGAATGCTGAAGAATGAAATATTTCCCTTGGAGTCCAAATCTGTGGCCAATATCATTCAGCGCGGAGGTACCATTCTAAAGACCGCACGTTGCAAAGAGTTTTACGAAGCAGAAGGCAGACAGAAAGCCTACGAAAATCTCAAGAAACACAATATTGATGGTATCGTAGTTATTGGGGGAGACGGTTCATTCAACGGAGCTTATAAGATGAGCCAGGAATTCGACATTCCATGTATCGGTTTACCCGGCACTATCGATAAGGATATTGCGGGTACTGATTTTACCATTGGTTTTGATACGGCAGTGAACACAGCTGTGGATGCTATTGACAAGATCCGCGATACAGCTGATGCGCACGACCGTTTATTTGTTATAGAAGTAATGGGACGTGATGCAGGTTATATTGCCCTGCACAGTGGTATTTCCACTGGTGCTGAGCACATCATGACCCCGGAACACCTGATCGATGTACAGGATATCATTGAAGACCTGCAGACCAACGAGCGCCGCAGGAAGCTGGTGAATATCATTGTGGTTGCTGAAGGTTCCATCGCCGGCGGCGCTGAAGAAGTAGCCCGCCAGGTAAAAGCCAGCTGTCCGCAGCTGGATACACGTGTATGTATCCTCGGGCACATACAGCGTGGTGGCTCTCCCTCCTGTCAGGACCGCATCCTGGCCAGCCGTATGGGTTATGCAGCAGTAGAAGCACTGTTGAACGGTACTTCTAATGTTATGGTAGGCATTGTAAACAACAAAATCCAATATACCCCTCTGGAACAGGCTATCAAAGCCAAAGAGCACCTCGATCCGGAATGGTTAAAGATGGTTAAAATACTTGCGAGTTAAAAAATAGAGCTATGAGTACAAAAGATTTATCAAAATACGTACACAAACAGATGGATCATGAAGCTTCACGTGCACATTCCCAGCACAAAACCAAAATCGTAGCAACTGTCGGCCCGGCCTGCGATACCTATGAAGGCTTACTGGCATTAGTAAGAGCCGGCGTTAACGTGTTCCGTCTGAACTTTTCACATGGCTCTCACGAGGATAAACTGCGTATTATCCAATATATCCGTCAGATCAACAAAACCGAGCCTTACAATGTAGCCATCCTGGCTGACCTGCAAGGCCCTAAACTGCGCGTTGGTGAGATCGAGAACAATGCATTACCACTGGTAGCTGGTCAGATCCTGACCTTCGTGAATGAGAAAGTGGTGGGTAACGCTGTAAAGATCTATGTTTCCTACGCAGACCTGCATAAAGACGTTAAACCAGGCCAGAAAATCCTCCTGGATGACGGTAAAATTGAAACAGTAGTAAGAGAGATCACTGCCGATGGCGAGATCAAAGCTGAAGTGACCCTGCCAGGTGTACTGTCTTCCAAGAAAGGCTTCAACCTGCCAGACACTAAAGTTTCCCTGCCAGCACTGACCGAAAAAGATATCGTGGACCTGGAATTCATCATCGATCAGGAATGTGACTGGGTTGCCCTGTCCTTCGTTAGACACGTAGATGACCTCCAGCTGATCCGCAAACGCCTGAAAGAGCGCAATTCCAAAATGAAGGTGATCTCCAAGATCGAGAAACCTGAAGCAATTGCGAACCTGAAGGAAATCATCTGGGAAAGCGATGGCGTAATGATTGCCCGTGGTGACCTGGGTGTGGAACTGCCGGTTGAGCAGATCCCAATGATCCAGAAAGATATCATCCGTAAATGTATCCACCGTGCCAAGCCTGTAATCGTGGCTACGCAGATGATGGAAAGCATGATAGACCGCACCCGTCCTAACCGTAGTGAGATCACTGACGTAGCGAACGCGGTACTGGAAGGCGCTGACGCGGTAATGCTGAGTGGTGAGACCGCAACAGGTCAGTTCCCTGAGCTGGTGATCCAGACCATGAGAAAGATCATTGGTGAAGTAGAGAAAGAAGACATCATCTACAACCGTAACCTGATCCCTCACCGTCACTCTCCTACCTTCCTGAGCGATGCACTGTGTTACAATGCCTGTAAGATGGCAGAAGACCTGGATGCAGATGCGCTGATCGGTATGACCCAGAGCGGTTACACCGGCTTCATGCTGAGCAGCTACCGTCCACGCTCTCCACTGTTTATCTTCACTAAGGAGAAAACACTGGTTAATCAGCTGAGCCTGAGCTGGGGTGTACGCGCCTTCTTCTATGATGGTGAAGAAAGCCTGGACGAGATCATCTCCGACCAGATCAACATCCTGAAAGAAAGAGGTTTCGTGAAACCAGCGGATGTTGTAGTAAACACCGGCAGCACACCAGTAGCAGAACACCTGCCTACCAACACGATCAAGATCTCTACCGTTGTTGAATAAGCATGAACGGAACAACATTATAGTATAAATAAAAAGGTCTCGTTTAATACGAGACCTTTTTATTTATACTTACATCATCCATTATAGTGTCAGCACAAAACGTGTAAAGAGACGGATACCATTAAAGCCCATCTGCACAGCATCCCATGCGCCACCACTCTCACTGTCGTAAGCCGATAACCTTGCTCCATCCGCAACTCCCAGTGAAGGGTGTACATTGAAGATGTTATCAGCACCGATAAACCAGTTCAGCTGTTTGGTGAATTTATAATTTACAGCCAGGTCTGTTACAGCCTTGCCTTTATATTTAAATAGCTCAGGCACCAGTTTGTTAGGATCGTTATCCAGGCCTACTACCGGATTAATACCTGTACCGGCCAGGTCTCCGCTCCAGCCATAACCATACAGTTCCACTTTACCGAAATAGGTGACGTGCGCACTTACGCCAAATTTATTGATACCATAGTCCAGGTTCAGGCCAATCTTCATCGGAGGTGCAGAAGCCAATACAAAGCGCTCCTCACGGTCGCTGAAGAAAGATTTTCTATGCAGATAGCTGTCGTTAAGTCTTTCCGGTACATTGATCTTGTCGATCTCCATGTGCTGGAAGTTAGCTGCCAGCAATGCCCTGAAGCGCTGGTTCGCCCAACGTTTGTTATAGTCGATCACCACATCGATACCAGTGTTGGTGGTATTTACCGCATTGGCGAAGAACTGCGCATTGTCTATATGCAGTTCGTTCAAAGTATTGTACAGTTCCTGAGACAGCGTAGTATCGCTGGCGCTGAACTGACCTGATAATACGATCCTGTCTTTTACTTTCACAAGATAACCGTCCACAGTTACCGACAGTGCGCTAACCGGTTTCCAGGTGAAGCCCAGGCTTGCGTTCACTGATTTTTCCTGTTTCAGGTCAGGGATGCCGGCAGCCCTGGTAATACTGTTGGTATTAGGAGCGATCTTCACCTCAGTGATCGTGCCTCCCTGTACGTTAGTATACTGGGAGCTGAAATTGATCTGCTGCAACGAAGGAGCGCGGAAACCAGTGCTCACAGAACCGCGGATGTTAAAGTTGGGCGTTACTTTGTAACGTGTTGCAAACTTATAATTGCTGGTGAACCCAAAATCGCTATAGTTCTCTGCACGTACAGCAGCCCCGATCAACCATTTCTTTGTTACATCCAGCTCTGCATCCACAAAACCGGCAACATTGGAACGGTTGGCATCCACTTCATCGGAAGGACGGTACCCCGGGAAACCTTGTGCACCGGTGGCTTTGAAGAAGGTAGGATCATAGTTTCTGTAAGACGCCTCTTCTCCCGCATAGATCTTGTAGTTCTCATACCTGTATTCCGCACCGAACGCCAGGTGCAGGCCTGCGGCTACGTTAGGCAGGTCCTTACCCAGGGTCAGATTGGCTGTATTCTGCAGGAAGGAGAATCCTCCATCGTCAAAATGGGTAGGCGTGTTAGCGCCCATAGAGGCGTTGAAGGTTTTATCGCCATAGAAATGAAAATCGTTACGCCCCAGCACATTGCTCAGGTCCCAGGTCCAGCCATTACCGAATTCGCCTTTGATACCGGCTGCCGCAGACCAGTCGTTGATCTTGTTCTGAATGTGTGGATCAAATACGGTATCGTTAGGTAAACCTCCGGGAGATGTAACCGGATACATGATATCCGGATAGAAGATCAGATTTCCGTTCGCATCTGTAGGGAAACGATCGGAATGCGCACTGGAATTAGGGTTATTCCCGTTAAAATGCCTGGTATAGGCATATGTGTCGGAAAATTTATGGTTATATCCGCCGAAGGCATAAAAAGTAGTACGTCCGTCAGCGAAAGGCAGCTCGAGGTTCAGCATACCGCCACCTGTAGTTTTGGAGGCATCCCCGTAAGACCTTCTTACTACGTTGATAGGCAAAGCATCTTCGTGGGCCAGATTGGTATCCAGCACCTGGCGGAAGGTCTTGCCCTGTTTCAGGAAATTGCCTGAGAAGTTCAGGAAGCCGCCGTTCTTGCCCAAAGGCACGCCATAGCTTAATCCCACGGAAACTGCATTACCATCAATTGCTCCGTTATTTTTGTATTGATTTAATTCCTTACCGAAATAGGTGTTGTATTTATGGTCATAGTAACCGGCATAACCGGCATTTACATAGAGGTGATTCACCTCTTTCTTAAGAATGATATTGATCACACCAGCGATAGCATCTGAACCATACTGGGCGGAAGCACCGTCACGAAGTATCTCCACCCGGTCGATCGCCGCTTCCGGAATGGCGTTCAGGTCTGTACCGGAATTACCACGGCCACGGGTACCGTATACGGCAACGAAAGCTGTCTGGTGACGGCGTTTGCCATTCACAAGTACGAGGGTCTGATCTGGTCCCAGGCCACGGAGGGTGGCGAGGTCTACCTGGTCAGCACCATCACTGCCGCTTTGCTTGTTGTAGTTAAAGGAAGGTGCAGACACGTTGAGCAGGGCTGTCAGGTCCATCTTGGCAGTAGGATAAGCCGCCTGGCTCAGGGAAATGACATCAACCGGAACGGGTGTTTCGATCTTTGCCCGTCCGCCTGACCGGGTACCCACCAACACCACCTGACTAAGTTCCGACACCGTGGAAACCAGCTGGATATCCACCGTTGTACGGCCGTTTATAGGCACAGATAAGGGTCTGAAACCAATCGCACTGAGCTCCAGCACGTCATCTGACTTTGCTTCAATAGAAAAGGTACCATCCTTCGCGGTCAGCGTACCAGAACTGGCTTCTTTCACCCTCACAGTGATTCCTTCGAGCGGCACTCCTGTGGTGGCATCTGTGACTTTACCGGTTATTCTTTGTTTCTGAGCATATGCGGCTGCTACTGATACATAGAGGCATAGTAATAACACTACGATACGAATTAGACTCCTGGTTGACATCATTATTTGTTTGGTTTGGGTTATTGTTAAATATAACCTATTTCAGGCATATAGATAAAATCACCTTGTTATACTCAAGTATTCATTACTGAGAGTTATAACATTTATATCTCATCTATTAACATATTGCCTATGAGTATTAACGCTTATCTCCCGAAACTTGTTTAACACAAACCCCGGGTACGATGATCGTTTTGAAACAAAATAACTGGTAAATGGATCAGCTATCATTAACGAGCTATTAACTTTTAACAATAAACAAAAGAATAATTTTATGATCAGATAGCCATTAGAACTATCATGTGAATGCTAGTTTTTGTCACTGTGAAAATTACTAAACCTAAATAACGATATCCCTGTCTTGTTATCCTAAGGTTACCGCCGCCTTTTCATCGCAAGATGGTTGTTAGCACTACAACTGATACCACGTTGTGCAGATCCCGACGACGTTCATACCTGTGTCATGCGGGATGAATGCCTCTATATTATTTTATCATCCAAAAACCAATCTTGACATGTTTCTGCTTTCGGCGTCTTTTGAATTTTTTAAAGGTATATTCTCTGTTACAGATGTTCCCCGGAGATTTTCCGGCGCTGTTATCGAACACTCGACCATGGTCCTTCATGGCTTTGCTCAGAAAACTGTTTTCCAGCAGAAAATGGAGGCGGGCTTGTTTGAAGTATTCGAACACCAGGTAATATGTAAAGCGCGCGAATTAGATGTATTACCTACCCCGTCGAAACCCTCGTTTCATCTGCACATTTCCCTTGACAAAACCAATGTGGATGCATTTGTGAACGGTACAGACAACGTGGAGCTGAAAAAGGAGGAACTGAACCTCTTTTACCTGGAAGCGGTTAATGTTGCCATTATTCCGAAAGGCAAGCATTGCTTTTTCCACATTAGCTTCAACAATGACACATTGTTCTATGTGTTAAAACAATCGCGATTCAGGAAGCTGCATGCCGATATCAGGCAGAAGGTAGAGGAGGCACAGAAGAACAAAGGCGGCATGATCAACGCTCCCCGCCAGGTAGTGCTGGACGCATATTTCATGATGCTCATACAGGACATCCGGAGTTGCTGTTTTAACGAGCTGGCTACTATCTTTTACCGCGAGAAAAAGTCGATGCTGATGCTCGAACATTTTATGCGGCAGCTGCTGCCTCAAAAGAAGAACAGGATTGAAGTGACGGCTGATGATGTTATTTTGCTGGACAGTGTAAAAAAATATATCAAACTATATGTAGACAGACCGCTTACTTTGCAATTCCTTGCTCAGCGATTTAACATCAGCGCTGACCTTCTTGCGAAAAGCTTCCTCCAGCTGAATGGTATTTCCGTCAATCATTTCATACATCTTTACCGTATGGAAAGCGCAGCCGGCTTTCTGGCCATTCAGGACATACCGCTGAACGATATTCCGCCGCTGGTCGGTTACAAAAGCTTTAAATCCTTTGCTGCCGCTTTCACAAAGTACTTCAATTGCAGTCCCTTTCTGTTCCGTTATCCATTATAATTTCCACACATCATCCATTCGGCCGGAGATACTTTATAAACGTTACATTTACACTGTTGCAGACGGCATGTATGTTGTCTGCAATAGTGTAAATTGTTTTATATGAGCACCTTCAGAAGTATCAATCCATATAATCAGGAAACAATAGCTGAATATGCCTCTCATACGGAGGCTGACGTTGAACAGCGGCTCGCATGGGGGCACCAGGCTTACCGTCATTTATCGCATACCAGCCTGCAGGAGCGTTGCGACTGGATGCTGGCGCTGACAGGTTTGCTGAAGGCGAATGCAGATAAGCACGCAGCCATCATTACCCGTGAAATGGGGAAAACGCTCAGGGAAGCAAAAGCAGAAGTATTGAAGTGCGCTACATCCGCTGAATATTACGTTGAACATATCGCTGAAATACTGCAACCCAAACTCATCACCTCGGATGCACAGCAAAGTTATATATCGTATGAGCCGAAAGGTATTATTCTGGCTATCATGCCCTGGAATTTTCCTTACTGGCAGGTGTTCCGTTTCGCTATTCCGAACCTGCTGGCCGGCAATACCGCCCTGCTGAAACATGCCAGTAATGTAAGCGGCTGTGCGCTGGCCATGGAAGACCTGTTTCTGCAGGCAGGATTCCCGGAAGGAGCTTTTCAGGCATTACTGATCAATTCAAAGAATATTGAACCTGTAATAGCAGATCCCAGGGTGCAGGGAGTAACCCTCACAGGCAGCACAGGCGCGGGTATGAGTGTCGGCGCACTGGCGGGAAAATACATTAAGAAATCCGTCCTGGAACTGGGCGGAAGCGACCCATTCATTGTACTGAAGGATGCCAATCTGGACGAAGCCGCTAAGATTGCAGTGAAGGCCCGCATGCAGAACGCAGGACAGTCCTGCATTGCGGCTAAACGCTGGATCGTGGAGGAAGCCGTATTAGGCGACTTCACCGACAAGGTGAGCGGTATCCTGGGGCATATGCGTCAGGGTGATCCTTTCGATCAGGAGACAGATATGGGACCTATGGCGCGCCCTGACCTGGCAGCCGAGCTGGCACAGCAACTGAAAAAAACCGTTTCCCAGGGCGCCAGCCTGGCATTGGGTGGGCAGCACCAGGAGGCTAACTTCGTCCCTACCCTGCTCACCGGCGTACAACCGGGCATGACAGCCTTTGAAGAAGAGACCTTCGGTCCACTGGCGGTGATCATCAAAGCGGCCAATGAAGACCATGCCATTCAACTGGCCAACCAGACACCGTTTGGATTAGGCTCCTCCCTCTGGACCACCGATCTAGATAAAGCCCGGCGACTGGCCCGCCAGATAGAGAGCGGAAACGTGTTCATCAATGCCATGGTGCGCTCAGACGCGCGTCTGCCCTTTGGAGGAGTGAAACAGTCCGGCTACGGCAGGGAACTGGCCCTTGAAGGCGCACATGAATTTTTGAATGTTAAAACGGTTTATATAGCTTAGCAGCCTGAAAAGACAGGTACCAACACGTAAACTGGCAACAAAATCTTCATGACGAGGAATAATTATGCTCCCTATATTACAATCAGCAGGGAAGAATGGGCGAAAAGGAGTGACGATCCTATGTTACACCTACTGAATGACATCGACACGCTGCAGGGGCTGAACGAGCCACTGACGATGGACGAGATCACCCAGATATATGTACCGCTTTCCCGCCTGCTGAATTTGTATGTGAGCAGTGCACAGCGGCTTCATGCTGCCACCAACAGCTTTCTTGGCAGTCAGTTCCTGAAAGTGCCTTTCATCATCGGCATTGCCGGTAGTGTGGCTGTAGGTAAAAGCACAACAGCCCGCGTGCTGCAACGTTTGTTGTCGGCCTGGCCTAACCACCCGAAAGTGGACCTGGTCACCACGGATGGGTTCCTTTATCCCAACCGGGTACTGGAACAACGGGGCATTATGAACCGTAAGGGTTTCCCCGAGAGCTACGATATCCGCCGGCTGATACAGTTCCTCGCCAATGTTAAATCTGCCAGGGAGAGGGTTTCTGCCCCGGTGTACAGTCACCTGGAATATGATATCCTTCCGAATCAGTTACAATGGATAGAATCTCCTGATATTGTGATCGTTGAAGGTGTGAATGTATTGCAGGTAAGACCAAGACAGCAGCAGCGCGAGCCTACTATCTTCGTTTCTGACTTCTTCGATTTCTCCATCTATGTGGATGCGGAGCTGGAAGACCTTCAGCAATGGTACATCGCCAGGTTCAAGTCCCTGCGACAGACAGCCTTCCAGAATCCCGACTCCTACTTCCACCGGTATGCACATTTATCGGATGACGAGTCAGTAGAATTTGCTACCAACATCTGGAATGAGATCAACAAGCCCAACCTGGAACTGAACATTATGCCCACCCGTTTCAGGGCCAGCCTGATACTGGAAAAGGGCAGCCATCACTTTGTACAGTCGCTGAAACTAAGAAGGATCTGATCTAAAAATACCGAACGATGCCAGATGTCAACCAGGTAAAACAGGCACTATTACAGCTTGACAAACATTCGGGGGATAACTGGCATTTATTTGAGCCGTTACTGCAGCCAGTGGAGTTCAGTAGCGGCTCTTTTCTTGCACATGCGGGCAGGGTATCTTCCGCCATCTATTTTATCTTGTCGGGCATTGTACGGGTATTCACGGTACACCAGGACAAGGAAGTATCGCTCGATTTCGCATTTCCCGGGCAGTTTTCGACCGCCTACGCCTCTTTTATTACACAACAGCCATCCATCGTCTCTTTGCAGGCTATAACGCCTGTAAATGGCTTTGCTTTCTATTATGCCGATCTGCAGGAACTGTACAAGAGAAGTCATGCAGCAGAACATACCGGCCGCCTGCTGGCAGAATATCAGTATGTCCGCAAATACCACCGTGAACTGGCCTTTTTACAATACAGCGCCAAAGAGCGATATCTCCAGCTGCTGGCCGAACATCCACAGGTAGTGCAGCAGATACCCGTAAAATACATTGCCTCATACCTGGGCATAGAACCTGAGAGCCTAAGCCGTATCAGACGGGGACTTTAACGCACACACCACCACACCCACGCAATATAAACAGGTTGAAAGGCCAGTCTGCTCCACGTATACCAGGCTTTTGCCGGTAGTCCGCCGGGGGCTGGTAATTGTTTTACTGCCACATAGATATTCGCCGGGAACATGAGCACCAGCAGTACGATCAATCCCCATGCAGCATAGATCCTCAGGCCCGGTATCAGCAATCCGATTCCCAATATTATTTCGAGTAGACCGCTGATCAATACCAGCTCCAGTGCATATGGCAGCCAGCCTTCGATCATGTACGTCAGTTTCCGCGGAGTGGCAAGGTGCATAAAACCTATCAGTATAAACATCACCGCGGCTGCCACCCGGGCATCATGTTGCCATTGCCGGAGCAAGGGAATGTTGAATAAATGACCTGCCAGTAGTAATAATAAGCCTATTGATAAAAGACCGGAAAGGAATGCCATAACCTTGAATTTGACACAAAGTTCCGGTAAAACTCCTCCCGCCGGACTAACATTTGTTAGCTTTTACCGCTTGCCAGGCAGTACTTATTAACATTTATTTATAGGTATCCTTTTTGCAGTAGAGTAATTATCCGATTACTTTTGAACCACACAATCACACTAATGAACACTACAATGAAAAAAGTATTTTATCCGTTTGCAGCTGCCATCATTCTGCTGGCTTCGGCGTTCACCTTTGTATCTTCCCAGAACTGGAAGATCGCCGAGGGACATTCCATTAAGTTTTCCGGCTCCGGCGCCAACGGTATCTTCAGAGATCTGAAGGGACAGGTGCTATTCGACGAAAAGAACCTGGCCGCTTCCAAATTTGACGTGACTATCGACGTAACTTCCATCAATACCGGCAATGGCTTAAAGAATACACATGCTAAAGGCAGTAAATGGTTTGATGCTTCGAAATATCCTACCATTCATTTCATCGCATCAAAAGTGAATAAAACTGCATCTGGTTATGAGGCGCAGGGTGAGCTGGAAATGCATGGTGTGAAGAAACCGTTCACTGTTCCTTTCACTTTCACGAGAAATGGTAATGGTGGTACTTTCAACGGTAACTTTGATGTAAACCGTGTTGACTTTGGTATTGGCGAAGCTGGAGGCAGGGTTGACGACGTATTCAAATTGAATGTAACCGTTCCCGTTACTCAATAAGCAATTACATGTTTAAAAAATATTTCTTCACCGGATTGGCAGCAGGCATACTTTCAGGGCTTGCTGCCTTTTTTTATTACCGCATCTACGTTACTGCGCTGGAGGTTTCTTACGATAGCATCGTATCGTCAGCAGCTATCTTCAGTGCGTCACTGTTTGCGGGAATGTTGATTGCGTTGTTCGCTTTTGGCATGGATAAACTATTCAAAAAGGAAATGGAAACCTTAACGGGTATTTTACTTGCTGGTGGTACGCTTGTGAGCCTCATCATTCCTTTTATGATCAGTCTTCCGTTAGATGTGGATCGGCCTGAATTATTTCCGGGGCTGGTTGTACCGATGCAGTTATTTCCTGTACTGGGCTGGTTTGCGTTCAAGCCTTTCTTTGGCAACTTGCGCTCCTGAGATACTCTTCCCGCATTGTTTTGTTATCGCATGATGATAATTGGCTCCCCTAATCGGCAACCATTCTGGTTTCGTATAGTACCCGGTCATTGCCTGCTTCTGACGCATCATGTGTTAACGCAATAATTGGCTTAGTTGTCCGGCATCCATTCCGGTTTCATATAGTACCCGGTCGGTGCCCGCTTCTGACGCATCATGTGTTAATGCGATAATTGACTTACTTGTCCGGCATCCATTCCGGTTTCATATAGTATCCGGTCGGTGCCCGCTTGTAACGCTGTTAGAGATTTGTGAAAAAGATGAACATTGGTGCATTTATCAGCGGCACCGCTATGCAGGGAACCGGGCAAAGGCCCGGATACTATATGAAACCTCCACTACTTCCTGGCCCCTTCATATACTTAAAGTTGCTGTTCTTTATGGTACTGTTCTATACATGACTCCCTTCTACATATCCAGCCTAAAAGAGCTTTATAATCGCATTATTGTGTTAATGCAATACAATTAACTTACTTCCCGGCATCCTTCTATATTTAAACCTTTTGTGCCCGTTGATACCATTCCTCACATAACACCCTCTTCCTCCTACACACTCAGCTTAAAAGAAATTATCAACATCGACTGACAAAAAGTAAGCGGATAAACGAACAGTAAACGAGGAGCATATGGAGATAGTGTCCTCTAATTGAACTGTAATTGAACCGTAATCGATTTGTAGTTGAACTGTAATCGAACTCCAATTGAACACATGAACTGCAGGTCGTTTTCAGAAAAGACAGCTGCCTTTATTTAAGTCGAAATCTCAAAAGCAGACAAAAGTTTTTGACAGAGATAGCTCACTTTAGACAGATACAGTTTGCTTAATGGGAGACAAAAAGAAAGGCATGTTCAGATAGCGTCATTGCCATTAGTGGAGCCCTCAAAGTAGCGGAGGGTTTCAGGTGGAGATCACGGCCTCAGTTGTTTGAAGCCAGTAGACACGATTGATAGGGGTTAAATAGACAAACCAACGCCCACACGATTTCCAATGCTCAATAGCACGCAGCTTCAAAGAACTCAGCCGTGATCCCACCTGAAACCGCAGCGTATCTCAACAGAACAACAATCACCGGCAACTCTGAAACCGCAGCGTAACCCAAACGACAAATCACCAACAGCCAACGCAACCAAACAGCATTGCATTCTCTGAAACACGCAGCAATAAGAAAGGAACTAACACCAAAAAGCCCCCGCGTTATCCGCGAGGGCCCTGGCATAATTTCGTTAAGCTAACAAATCATACCACTCATACCCATTCGTTGATATGGGTGCCACTGCCCATGCTCAATTCCCGGGCAGAAATGGTGAATGCAACGGTCATCGGGCTCTTGTCATCAGAATCAAAAGACTCTTCAAACTTTACCAGATAGCCTTCTTTAAAATTGAGCTTTTTCAACTCGGCATCAGAATCTCTCTTGAAGAATGTAACGGTGCCATCTTTTCTTTCAAAGTTGTTCACCATCCATTCAAAGAGGTCTGTTTCACCAGTTGATTCAACAACGAGACGGATGCGACCACCACGGGTTATTGATGAGGGGCGGCCGGTAGCGTCTACTTCCTGTGTGAGATCGTAGCTGCAATGTTTTACTACCATTTTTTTGCCAGCTACTTCAAAGACTGATTTGAAGGACATGATGGGTTAAATGTTTAAGGTTTGCAATAAAGAATTAACAAATGAAGCTAACTATTTATGTATTTATCTATGTTCCAAATTTAAATTAATCCTTTAATACAACCAAAAATTTAACTCATCTTGATCTCATAATCTGCCTGTTATAATCAAGTTCATTCCTGGTCGTTTCCAACTCTCTGTTAAGGTCAGCAATCTTCTCTTTCAGTTCTGCAATAGTCTGTTGTGCATTCTGTAAACCTCTCATTTGTTGTTTACTCTGCTGAATGGACAATAAATTCTGAATAATATTATTGTACAGACCGTAGTGCGTTACTGATTCTTTTGGGATGGTATTACGCATATTCACCAGGTCCTGGGCAATGACCTGGTCCATGTAATTGGCATTCTGGTTAGGCAGATTAATAGAATCAAGATTGTTCTTCACCTTCTCCATCCGCTGCAGAAACTCGCCCTGAAACGCCTGTTCCTGGCGGAAAGCGCTCAGTTGCTTACGCAGCGAAGCGTTCTCTCGTGAAGGTACCTGGAAGTTAAAGAATATGGCCAGTACAAAGAGCCCTACGGTAATAACGAAGAAAAGCAGGAACCATAAGAAGGCCGATGTTCTCTCCTGTTTGTTTAGTACACGCATGTATTATATTGTTTGAATAAATTAATCTGTGAAGAACCATCTTTTGGTTTTGTGCTTACGCAGGTATTCTGCATCTTCGGCCGACTCCTCTTTCACAAAAATGCCACTGTCTGTTTTACGTCCGATGTAATCCAGTCTGCTCAGGCTCTCAAACAGCTTGTTGACTGCACGTACAAAGGGGATCATAGGTTGCAGGCATTCCCTGACGTCTATATGTTTATAGCGGATGTTAGCGCAATTTACCATGAGTGCTTCCAGCTCTCCCTGCCGCAGTTCACACCATTCTGAGAAATAGTTCAGCAACTCTTCCTTGCCTGTGCCTGCACGCAGGTCAACTGCATTTTTAATAGTGCGTGCCAGGCCGGCTACCACCTCCAGCATCGCTGCGGGCGACTGATACATACCTAACCAGCGGAACTGCGAAATACGTGTGCCCAGATATTGTACAAGCCTTTCTGTGATATACAGCACCACCTGTGCCAGATCATTGTTCTGATTTCTGCCATAGATTTTCTGCACGATCTGTACACCGTGCAGCTCCAGGTGGCCGAGGAACTGGTCCAGCTCCTGATGCAGGTCTGCCAATGCGGGATGAGCGGCTACAATGCTGGTAGGCGGTATATAATCGTCGTCCAGTTGAGGTCTTCCATCTGTAACGGAGATACGGCCAAGCACCATCTGATAGCTGCCCAGCTGTCCCTGTGGCAACTGCGATACCGGCTGCACGAACAACTGGTATTCCGGTGTTGCATAGGGAAGGCGGGGCGGATCTTCATGCAACAGCGGTTCTCCGCTCGGCTGACGCTCAAAGGGATTCACCTGGATCATGATATAGTAAGCCCCCTCAGTATGTTGCGGGTCCCAGCTGAAAGTTGCTTCCGGGAACGTCGTTGCATATTTCAATGAATGTACCGTATGCTCAGGGATCTCTATACGTGCGCCACCCGGCGTAACGGCACGGCACTCGGTCAGTTTGACACGCCACTGATGCTGATTGTCTGTTACAAACCAGCAACGGAGGGATTCCTTGTTTTCTGCTTTAGCCGGCAGCAGTCCATAGTTCTGCGGATGCAAACCGCTGGAAATAGCATCCCGGATCTGATCAAGCATCGCATTTTCTGTCTCTACGAAATGCTGCTTCTTTATTTTCATTCCATCCACCCAGTTAACGGGAAAATGTTTGAGCGGCTCTGCCATGGGATGATTGTTTACGTAATAAGAAATGATTGTTTACATACATAATATAAGGGATCAATTGTGCAGGTCAACTTCTACTATTGATCATTCTACTATTGACCATTCAATTATTGTTCAACACAACCCTGTTACAAATGATCACACTATTTTCCTGCATGCCATTCATGAACACCGGCTTTTCAGGATCCAGCGTCCGGGCTATTCCCAGCCATCTTGATTTCAGATGGAATACCCATCCATAGGGTTGTCCGTTCTGGTCCATCACATCTATCGGTGTATTCGGATAGCGGTCGTTGTAGTCATTTACGAAATGATAGAACAAGTCACCCAGGTCCATCTTAATAGGCGTACGTGCCCTGAAATAAGTACGGTCATTGTCTTTGCTGTTCTTCTCCAGTTCAAACCCGATTACGATGAGGTCTCTCATATCGTCTTCATTCACTTCCGGCTGCTCATGATAAGCTGGGTACTGCCACCACTTATGTACTTTGGCTGGTATGGCCATCATCTTTTCAAAGGTCTTGTACACGAACGTTGGTAGCGCGAATGCGAGGAAACAGGTCAGCATCGGATAATACAGGAAATCTCCTTTGGTGAAAAGGAACTGTACCAGCATAAAGCCTACACCGCCAAACAGACAGATGGCCAGGATGAAGGATAGTTCAGAGCCAAGTGTACGCTCATTTGCCCAGAACCGTGTATACATAATATGGCAATGGGCAATGCCAAGACCGAGGAACCATACCTGATAGAAGAGATATTGGCTGACCAGATTCTGATGTGTGAACAGGAACGGAATGGAGCTGATAACTGCAAATACGAGCGTGAGCAAAAACAGATACCACAATGCCTTTTTCTTATATAGGGTAAAGTTTTTAATATAACGGCTCAGCAATCCAACTATCAGAGATCCGATCGCTAGTATCGCGGCTAAAACAAGATAAATTTTCGCTTTAAGTATCATAGTTTTCCAATTGGGAAAAGGGTTAAAACAGTTTACAGAGCCAACATTACATGCAAAAATAGTTCCATTTAAGGCTACAGGAAAAAATTATAGCCCATAATTCCCTCTTTAAATCTGCTATCGGCCACAACTACTTGTTTTTCATCCGGATGGGGTTCCAGTAAGGTTTCCACTTCCACATCTGCAGGCATCAGGAAGCCCAGACAAGTCTCCAGCAATTTACCATAAGGTTGCCAGGAAAGGAAATCGTATACCCGGTGATGTTGCAGGGGACCTACTTTTACAAGTACCCGCGGCATATCGGTGTAAAACAGGTTGCCAGTCATTGTATCTACTCCCAGCCTGCATTCTCCCAGGCCAGTCTGATTGCCGGTGGATACGGCTACGGGTCCATTTTCACGGGAGATCTCCACTGGTTCATCTAATATAGCCTGTAAATATAATTGCACCAAAGGCAGATTACCTGCTATACGATGAATATACGGCAATAACCTGATAAGTTTATTAACCGGTCCTTTGGGAAGTCCCTGCGGAATACCCCAGAAAGACAGGAACAGCGCATCAGCATCTTTCCCGAAAGCATCAAACAACAGGTGTTTTTCCCGCTGTTCAAGAAATACCCGCTGCAGAAAGAACTCATGCTCCAGCGGCCGGAAGAACTTACGGGCTTCCTGTTCCTCCTGCTGATGCTTCTTATAGTTTGCTACCATTTCACTTACCTCCTGTTGTTTCTGTGGCGAGAAGGTATGAAACATTCCCTCAGGTAAGCGGTCGTACAGTCCGTCGCGGGAGAGTGTTAAAGTTATAAATGGATGATACGGTTGTGAGTCATCCAATTGTGCATCTAAAATATCTTTATTAAAAGCTCTTGTAAAAACGTTCTTCATCTGTACCGCCACCTCTGCTTCCTGTACATGATTATCCAGCAGCTCGCCTACCACTACTTCGGCGCGCACGTCATAATGCAGACGGTGGATATGATCGATGACTTCTTCGAGCACTGCGGCTTTTTGGGCATTATTTACCATCAACGGGTTAATTTAGGTTTTTCGATTAATCAGGGTCGTATTTTCAGGCTTTCAACCAACACAACAATTATTAAAATTTCAACTACGAATGTAGGTTGTTTAGTCATTTATCTAAAAAAATATTTAAAATTGCAGAAATTGAAAAACCCATGACCCCGCGCAAGACCCAAAATGAGCGAAAGGTGAATTCGTACAGGCCCTTCAGCAAGATTACAAGCCATATTGACCCGATGGTGTTGTATACATTCCTGTCATTATTGGCTATCAGCATAGTTTTGCTGGCATTCCAGGCGTCTAACCGGGAGACCTGTAGTGAGGCTGCCATTGTATTGGCCAGTCAGCAGCATGCCGGTAAAACCAATTCATTTACAGCCGGTGAGGTGATCACGTTCAGGGCAGACCTGAAAGGCAGCAGCAATGATGGACTGAGCTGGGATTTCGGTGATTCTACCGCTGCTGCACCCGGCTTACAGGTGTATCATGCCTTCAGCAAAGCAGGCAGCTATACAGTTACCTTACGCCGCGGCAAATGTGACTGGCGGCAGGAAGTGATTGTCCTGAATGCCCCACCCGAGAAAGAGCCCGACACCAGAGGTGATATCTACCCTGTCATAGAAGGTCCGGATGAAGTGTTTGTAGGAAGGGCTGTAACCTACTCCAACCATCTGCCTAATGCCACCAGCTGGTCATGGCAGTTGCTACAACCCAACGCTGAAACCCATTCAGGCAATACGGTTAAGTATACCTTTGGCTCTCCGGGAGAACGTATCCTGTCATTGATCGTGAACGGCGACAGCAGTAAAATGGTGACAAAACGTATCACTGTATTCCCTGCTCCTGCCCAACGCCCTTCAAATGACCATTTTGAGCCCATTCCTTTCCCTGAAGAGCCGAAACCTGCCGATCCATCAGCCGGAGCTGCTGCGGTGCCAGAAAAGCCTAAAACACCCGCTATTTCGGATGATGAATTTAAGTTCTTCCTGACACAGGTGGTCGACAAGCAGAAAAATGCCTCCGACTTCTCACAATACCTCTGCGATAATCTCGGGGCACGCGTGTTACTCAATGATAAAGAGACTGATACATTTTCGCATTTCTGCTCCAGGATCCGTGGTAAAAAACGGTTCAAAATAGAACTCGTGAACCTGATCAAAGATCAGAACGGTTGTGTAAAGGAGATCCGTGTGAGATACGACAAAAAATTCCTTGGTATATTCTGATCAGTTACATTATCTGTATGAAAAGTCAGTATTATAAACTGCCACTGGACTTCTCCCGCATCCTGCAAAAGAAGGACCTTCCGGACTGTAGTCTCGAAGACTCAGTGGCCCAGCATATACACCTGCTTATTACTACCGTACTGGGAGAGAATAAAGACGATCCGCAATACGGTTGTAAGTTGTGGGATTCGGATTTTGATATCCGGGCGTCCAACAACGAAGTGAAAGAACAGGTAGAAATGGCGGTAAAAGCCTCCATCTCGCGGTACGAACAACGGCTAACACAGATCAGAGTAATGGCCGTGGTCAGCCAGGAAGAGCTGACCGGCCTCAGTACCCGCAAGGTCAAGAAGAAGATCAAAGTGACGATCACCGGTACACTGTCCCGAAATAAAACACCATTCCACTACAGCAGCTTCTTCTATGTGAGCCCGCTGTCTTACGATTAAAGCCATGTCATGCCCAAAGAACAAAAAGAACGGATAAAAGACCGCATGCTGAAGACAGCCGCCAGGCTTTGGGGCTATCCCGATGCGGAGGTAGAATCTTCTTTCGACCCCATCGTGCAGTTATTACTGGAAGCCTGCGCCAGCGAACTGGAAAAGATCTCGGGCGAGGTAGATGTGTCACATGCCCGCCTGGTGGAAAGACTGGCGCAGATCATGATGCCGGAACCCATTACGAGCAGTCAGCCGGCCCATGGCATATTGCATGCTTCCAGCAGTGAAGCAGCTACCGTTATTACGGCCGAGCATCAACTTTTCTACACTTTGAGGAACGGCTTCAATTCAAAAGATCTCTTCTTTATGCCCCTGACCAGGCACCGCCTGTTCCGCGGACATATCAAATACCTGGCTATCGGCAATAAACTGTATGAGACCCGGGAACACTGGTTCAAAGAACAGGTATTACAGGGCTCCCTGCAGCCCGATACACCTCCCAGTCATTTATGGCTGGGGCTTTCCATGGAAGGCAATCCCTCCCTTGAAGAGCTGTCTTTCTTCTTCGATCTCAGGAATGCCCATCAGCAGGAGATGTTTTACTACTACCTGCCACTTGCCCGTTTCTTCCTCGGTAATACAGAACTCACGGTAAAAAGCGGTTACAGTCACAGCCGTGATGTAGCATCCGAAGAGCTTGACAGTATTATGCAACCGGCATTCGATACGAATACACGATACAGCCAGCAGATACTACAACGTTTCCGGCATCATTTCCTCACCATCAGCAAACCGGCTTCACTTCCCTCCCAGCCTGCCACACCTGCTGCCCTGCAACAGGTATTCGGGCAGGGACTCACGAAGCTGCAACCGGATATTCAGTGGATCAGGGTTGAATTCCCCGAAGCCATCCGGCACACTTTACTGGAAGATCTGTTCTGCAATATCAACTGCTTTCCGGTTGTCAACAAACGCATCAATGAGCAGTCGCAACGCCTGAACCGCTACCTCAATATCATGCCATTGCATACATCAGATATTTACTTCGACATAAAACGGGTGCATGATGTAACAGGTACTGATTACCACGTCCGTAACTTCACCACTACCGGTGAAATGCAGGAAGGTGAGCTGGTGGTGCGTAGCAGTGGTATCGGCAGATTTGACTCCCGTGAGGCAAAAGAGATCATTGCCTACCTCATTGAAGTGATCAGGGATGAAAGCTCTCTCTTCGAAGAAGTACGGAATGACTATGTTGCCAGCCGTATACGTGAACTACATCAGTTGATTGCTTCTCTTGAAGAACAGTTACAACCAGGCATCAACCGCGGCAACATCCCTTATCTGATGATCAAGCCCCGGGAAGATGCGGACTTCCTCTTTATTGAATTTTATACTACCAATGGTAGTATTGCCAACAACATACGTATGGGCACCCGTCTGCAGGAGTACGGTAGCGTACAGTTACAGCCGGGATCCATTACCCTGCTGTCCAACACACAGGGTGGTAAAGACCGTCTGAGTATAGATGAGAAGATCAATCTTTACCGTTATCATCTGCTAAGCCGCAACCGTATTGTTACACCTGAAGATATTAAAGCACTGTGCCGTTATGTGATCGGCAATGAGCTGCGCGAGGTAGCTGTTTCCAAAGGTGTATCGGTACTACCGGGAGCAGCAGAAGGTTACAGCCGTACTTTAGATATCCGGTTAACGCTTTCCAGGCCTGCGAACACTTATGCCGCGGGAAATCTCGTTTATCTGAAAGATGAGTTGCTGTCACAGCTAAAAGAGCATTCGGCTAATAATTATCCTTACAGGATATTTATAAATGAGATGTTGATGTAAGGTAATGTGATGAATACCTTTACCTGATTTTTAATAAGGAAAGAGGTGTGGTTATTTTAAATTTTCAAGTGTTCTCAACCACTGATCAAAATGGCTGCACTCTTTTCTTAGCAACATTTATTCCCCGGCGCAATATTTGGCGCCGCAAACATATAGGGATTCAGCAACAAAAACCAATTATTAAACAAAAGCATCACATCTTCATTAACCGCACATCCTCCCCTGACTTCAACGATCCCGCCGGCACGCCTTTACGCCCGCCTGCATCACACAACGTAATGGTATTTCCAAAACCAAGATCTACATAAACACGATCGCTCACAATCCAGCCCCTCCCCGACAGCTTGGTATTCTTCCTGATATACACACCATTCGCCTGCAGATCATCCAATAAAAGAATACTTACCAGCTGTCCGTCTTCGAAGGTATTATTCTGTTGCAGCCGGGCAGCAAAAACAGCGGCTACCACCGGATTCCTGCCCCTGGATTTGACATCCACAGTTATACGGATCGATTTAAAATCTTTATTCGTTTGTCCCGGCTGTACTATTCCTGATGAGGGTTTGGAAAATACTGAGACATTCGCATTCTCTTTGTTGAACACATTATATCCGAAGCCCGGAATATACAACTCCGGACTTTCGAACAATTGCTTAATAGCAATGATCTTGTAGATGTATTGCGCAGTTTCATTGTTCAGCACCAGCTGATAATAATCACTACTCCCCTGTCTTTTGATATTACGGGATATGTTGCCTGCGCCCGCGTTATAGGCGGCAGCCGCCAGGGTCCAGGAATGCAGCTGACCATAGAGTTGCTGCAGATAACGACAGGCAGCGTGTGTAGATTTTAACAGGTGATTGCGTTCGTCATTGTCATATCGCACCTCCAGTCCCATCGCTGCTGCTGTAGCCGGCATGAATTGCCACACACCCTGTGCCCCCACCGCGGAGGTGGCGTTGGTAAAACCGCTTTCAACGACAGGCAGGTATTTAAAATCTTCAGGTATATTGTACTGATGTAAAATGGGGATAATGACCGGAAAGTAAATATCGGTCTTTGCTTTCAGTACCGGCAAAAAGTTGCGGTACTTCAGATGCCCTTTGATGACATCCATTAGTTTGTAGGAAACAAAGTCGCGTTCCATAGGCACCATCTCCCCGCAGAAAGTTACCTGTGCGGTGCCTGTCAATGCAACCAGGCAAAGACAGCCAACAAACAATATGTGAATAATGGTACGCACGTGAATAGATTACTATTTGCTGATCATATATTTTGGCAGAGCACTCACAGGTGTATACAATACTACCTGGTTTTCACTGGCCTTGTTGTACATTACCAGAATGATCTCATCATCTTTTTTGAAATCGCGTGCAGCCGCGACAAACACTATATTTTCGTCCGCTTTACCGGCAATAGAAGAAGTCCCTTTTCTGTAAAGCACCGGCATGGTGAACAAGCTGGCTGTATCTGCCTTCGTCTTGTGCATCAGCGTTACTTTTCTGATCACATAGGCTTTCCCTGAACGGTTCCTGATATGAAAGCTGTAATATACCAGGTTGTTAAGGCTCATTGCCTGTGAAAAGCTCAATGTGATACCATCTGCGGTCGTCTCATACTGGCGGCCACCCCTTTTTTGTTTACGGAAATCTTCTGCAATATTGCCAACCGTTACTGTATCAATACCTGATGCCGCAATCGCTGCATCTTCATTCTCCGTTGCATTATCTTCATCTTGCGGGGAAGTGGTGTTACTTCCTGCACTGGTATTGCTGCTACCTGCACTGCTTGAACCGCTTGCAGAAAGATTGTATTTCAAACGTGATAATTCTGCTTTATCACGGAATGCCAGTATCAGGTAATGGATATTATTTCCTTCCCTGATCACCAGGTTGGTAGCCCTAGGATTGGCTACTGTTGGCCGTATGAATACTACGTTACCATCTACTATGCGATAATCATAATCTGAATTCTTACCATCTCCTATCTGGAATGTAGTGATTGCTGATCCACAGGTAATAAGGGTGACAGCGCCTTTAGTTGTAATAATGCTATCTGTCTGTGATTGTCCGAGCGCATTGCACCATGACAACAAAAAACAGAAGACGCCTGTTAAGACATACTTCATCTGATATTCTTTTCCTTTCTTTAATTTTCAAAATAATGAGAAACAGTGAAGCTGAAGACCCTATTGCCATTCAGCTTCACTATTTTCATATCAGGATTTATCCTGTTCATATTCAGTGTCCCATTCTGTTGCATCTTCCCCTTTATGACCTTCCATTTTGATCATGAAGTTCTTGGCAGGGAAGTATGGTTTCAGATGTATATTGAGGTGAATACGATCTTTCTGAATAGGGTCCTGCTCAAACTTACGGACGTTAAAGTCTTCGATCAGTTTTTCAGGTCCGGTAATGCTGTCGAGGAAACGAATGATCTGTTTCATCAGGTCTTTACGGGTATTCGCATTGAAGTTCTCGAAAGCCCGGCGGTTCAGGAAGTCCATCAGTACTTTGGTCACATAGTCAAATACACGCACTACTGAGTAGGTCTGCAAACCAATATTGTCACCATTGAACAATGTCTTGGCACTGAAGGCCATTACCTTGCCGTATTCCTTTACCATGGGTATCAGTCCCATTTTTTCCAGGCTGGCTATTTCACTCTTCTTCAGTTCAAACCTTACACCATCCACTTCGTTCATCCCGCCAAATTTCTTACCAGCGGTTACCTGCGACATCAGGGTTCTGTAAACCTTACCAGCCAGTGCGCCGGACGGAGGAACATAGAGGTTATCCTGTTCATTGATCTCATCAAACTTACCACGGCCTACCAGCCAGTTACAGGTCATCATGACGTTCGAGCGATGTATTTCACCACCAGTCAGGTTCGCAATTTCAAACATCTCCATCACATCATCAGGTGCATCAAGATGAGAGAAGTCCGTCACCAGCATCACCTTATTTTCATAAGCGATCTTTGCCCATTTCTCCAGCACCTTATTTGAACCGAGATATCCTGGAATTACCAGCAGGCTGTAGTTATCGCGTAGATCGAGACGATCGTAATTGCTTACCAGTTCCTGGTGAATGGCGTCAATAAAGCGGGTATTGTCCAGGTCTTTTAACTGGTCGAGTTCTACGTTGATGAAGGCAACGTTTTTCACTTTGTCCGATTCCGTATTCTTGAAGAACAAGGCAACGTTGCGGTAAGATTGTTCGAGTTCACGGGTTGCCTCAACCGCTTCAGCCAGGTTGTTGTTCAGTATCCTTTCCGCCTGTTCCGAGTGTTCGGTACAGTAGCTGACCATATCGGGCAGGTCATCTGCTTCGGTCAGTACTTTCTCCCAGAGCTCAAGGGTTTTCTTCAGTTTATCTCTTTCTCCTTTTTTGGAGCTTTCTGTTAAGAAGATATTACGGCGTGCCTTACGCTCGGGGCTGAGGTTCTGCACACCTTCAATGGTGCCTTCCAGCAGGTCAAAGCCACCGTATTTGGTGAGTATATCTAAATTTTCCTGCAGGGATGCGGGTTGCTGCCTGGCCGCTGCTGTTTGTGGCACTTCCTGCTGCTCCTGCTGTTTTTCTAATTCTGCCATAAGAACAAGTTGTCAGTTGTCAATTATTTTGTTTTCAAGTCTGCTACCAGAGCCCGGATAGTTTCCAGTAATGCCTGTCTCGCAGCCGGATCAGCCAAAGCTGCCTTCAACACTTTGTTTGTCTTCAGATGTTTCATGATTTTGAGGTACTGTTCCTTTTCAGTAGCGAGATTATCCAGGAAATCACTCTGGGCAGTAATACCCTTCACACCGAAGTCGCCCAGGTTGTGGAACTCCAGATTTTCAGGGATCGTACGGCCTTCCGCGTCATGGAACAGCATATTCACAGCAGGCTTGTAATGCTCGAATACCGCTTCTACATTAGTTAATCCCTGCACGATTTCCGGTTTAACAGGTGTTTGCTGGGTTAACTTTTCAGCAAACAGGGTCCGGTTATGAGAGATCTCAACAATGGCCTCATTGGCGTCGAGTTTCACCTCGTTACCGCCAATACCGTAATTGTCATTCATATCAATTGGTTTTTACAACAATAAATGTTCTATGGTCCTTCTTCTGATCCTGTCTAAACTTCCTGAGCGCTGGTATGCCATTGCAGCGTACCCTGAGCGTCTATATCCAGCTTAACAGTCATGTGGGGTTGCAGGCTACCTTCTATTATCATACGTGACAAGGGCTTGCGTAACCTGCTACGGATCACTTCTTTTAGTGGACGCGCGCCATACTGTGGCGAATATCCTTCTGCCGCCAGTTGTTCTCTTGCTGCAACAGATACTTCCAGTGTGATCTGTTGCTGCGCGAGTAACTGCAGCAGATGTTTAAGGTGAATATCAAATATTTTTACAACGTTCTCCTGCTGAATCGGGCCGAATGGTACGATCTCTGTCAACCTGCCAAGGAATTCGGGTCTGAAATTCCGTGACATGATCTCCATCAATTGCTGAGAAGCTGGTATTACTCCCTGTCTGAACGACTGGGCGATAACATCGCTTCCGATATTGGAGGTGAACAGGACCAGGGCATTTGAAAAATCGCCGGTCTTACCCAGGCGGTCGTGCAATTTGCCTTCATCCATTATCTGCAGGAAAATATCAAATACTGATGGATGCGCTTTTTCTATTTCATCAAACAGGACTACGGCATAGGGCTGCTGACGGATCTTGTTTACCAGCAATCCCCCCTCTTCATATCCAACATATCCCGGCGGAGCGCCATATAGTAATGCCGCCGAATGTTCTTCTTTAAATTCGGACATGTCAAACCTGATCATGCACCGCTCATCCTGGAACAAGAAGTCTGCCAAAGATTTCGCCAGCTCCGTTTTCCCGGTACCGGTAGGGCCAAGGAAAAAGAAGGACCCTATCGGCTGACCAGGCCTGCTGAGACCGGAGCGCGATTCCAGAATGGCATCTGCCACTGTTTTCAATGCATGGTCCTGCCCTACTACCCGTTTCCGCAGTTCGAGGTCCATATTCACCAGGCGTTCCCGTTCTCCCGACTGGATCTTACCCAGCGGGATACCCGTGCTTTCAGCGATCATAGTCGCCAGGTCGGTAGCGGTAACCGCTGTATGTTCCTTCTGCACCAATGGCTCAAGTTGCGAGACGATATTGTTCAATGTGGCCTTTAATGCAGGTACCTCATCGATCTTATATACATCATGTTCTATCTGTAACCGCGTGGTGAGTAATGCGCTGAAACGTTGCATACATTGCTGATACCACCACAGTAACTCTTCTTTATTATCACCCGCTGCCTCAAGTTTCTCCTTCAGGTCTTCCAGCGTTTGAAGACCGGTATCCTGCGTGGTACGTATGGCGGCCAGCGTACGGTCTAACAGGTTAACAGCACTGTCGGGTAAACTACGTTCCTTGAGATAACGGCGCGACAGTTTAATCGCTTCCGTGATCACATCTGGGGCCACCTTTAATGTATAATAACTTTCATATTCCGGCATGACGGCCTGTATCATACGTGCAGCCGTTGACTCGTCCGGCTCAGATAATTGTATGATCTCAAAGCAGTGGCGCAACAGTCCATCCGGCTCTATCAGCTTACGGTAACCTTCCGGTGTGCTGGTGGCAATAAGTATAATATCGCCTTTGTTCATAGCAGCCTTCAATACATTACCGATACCGCCGGCGGAACCCGGCTGTTTGTCCAGCAGGGTATGCAGATTATCGATGAATAACACATGCCTTCCGGCACCCTGCAGCTGTGCAATGATCTGTTGCAGGCGATCCTCCAGTTCATTCTTATAGGCTGCCCCTGCTATAAAGGCACCATAATCCAGTGCATAAATATCCGTCTGCTGTAATTGCTGCGGCGCCTGTTTATTGACAATAGCGCGGGCGACTGCATCAGCCAGTGCCGTTTTACCTACCCCTCCTTCACCTGTCACGAGAATGCTGGAACGACCTTTACGGGTCAGTATTTCAAACATGGAGCGCACTTCTGCGTCTCGTCCGGCGAGCGCATGTTTTGCCTGCAAACGCTGCGGATCTGTAAGACGATAGATATATTTATAAGCAGTTGCTTTACCCGTAACAACCGTTGTTTTAGGTGCAGTGCTATTATTATCTTTCTTATTAAAGTGAGTGAGCAGTTGTGCTCTCTGCAACGGGAACGTCTTTAGCTGTTCAAATGAAAACCCTACACCCGGCGTACTAAGCGCTACCAACACGCACCAGGCATCCGCACTATCAAGGTCATATTCAAGCCTTACAGCATCTGCTTCCTGCAACACATTTGCAGCGTAATCATCTGCCTCTGGCTCCTCCGGTGAACGACCTGCTTTGGGTATGCTGTCCAGCCTCACTTCTGCCCATTCCTCGAGATAGTAAGTATCAACGTCCATTGCCTGTAGCTGTGAAACAAGGCCGGTTTCTTTATGCAGACATGCCAGTAGCAGATGAGCGGGCGTATAGTTCACGTGGTGATGTTCTTTTGCCAGCGCCTGTGCAATGCGTATCGCAGCCTGCACCTCCGGAGCATATATGGTATACGTAGTCAGGGTCATTTGGGTCGTCCAAGGTTTTTCAGTTAACTGTTTAAGGGTTACAGAATATTACATAGATCTGTTACTCAAATGTAATATCGGGTTTTTATTAATTGAAGTAAAGATACTGCGAAAATGTATATGAAATATTTATTACGCACAGGAAAGAGGGATTAATATATTATAACATTTGTAAGTATCGTGTATACATTGTTTATACAGCTGTAACAGGGAATAATTATATAGAAAGAAAGGTAAACAGATGATAGAAACCATATATGTGTCAACTTTCTTTTAAAGCGCTCTTACCCTTACTTGAGATATAGTAGAGATTCGGTGATGACTATAGCCTATAGGCACTGTAGTCCTGCATTACACCTGATTTTGTATAGCCCGGGCTATAGAACAGTGGCTGTAATGCTATAGTATAGAGCCTGTAGGCTATAGCCTTCACCGGATGTTGAGCGGATATTAAGCGAATCGTAACGTATGATCGATTATTCACGCTAAGTAGCCCGGTTTCAGTATGGGATGGCGGTCGGCGCCTCTCTGGCAGCAGAGAGCTATTTAGCTTTGCCAATCGGATGGGCTTTGGAACGCTGATTTAGCTGCGTCAGTCATAGCCCAGAGAGCCGAAGGCCCGCCATTCCCATCTGAAACCGCTGCTACTTCCGCTCTCCCAACGATAATACATAGGGACCTGCTTATCAGGACGGTGACGGATATACTGTTATCATTATCCAATGGATGTCCCTTATGTACGCTTTATACCCGACGCATACCCGACGCATAGGTGGACTTGAGCATTTCGCGATTACCAATCAGCGAACAGGACAATAACTTCGTTGTTAATTCCTGATTTTTGATAAAATAATTTACAATATGTCTCAGAATAATTATTTTCGTGCTGACCATGTATCTTTAATTGAGTAGTTATATTCGTTAATCCGGCATTTGAGTTTAGTAACTATGGAAAAACCTGCCGCTGACAAAGCAGTTAATCCGAGCGGGACCTACTGAAAATGAATACACGTTGTCCCCAATTTCCATATACATGCTTCATTTGCTGTCATAAATAAATTTGTTAACAATACCATATTTATCAAGCTAAACCTCAAGGGTATGTCATTCAAAGCAGTATTGCGTTTAGATGGTGAAGAAATCAATGTGCTGGATTGCCAGTTTTCTTTCGCTCAGCATACAGACCACAACGGAAAACCAGCTGCCCGTCCTACGGGAGGAGCACTGACCGTGTTACTAGAATCAGATGGAAATACGAACCTGTTCGACTGGATGATCTCCAATACACAGACAAAGAGCGGGAGTATTGTCTTTTACCGTCGGGACGCCATGTCCAAAATGAAAGAACTGAAATTTACAGATGCCTATTGTGTAGAGTATGCTGAACATTTCAGGGCAGCCGGCGATGTTCCGATGCAGATAAGACTCGTCCTGTCTGCCAGGGAAGTGCAGCTGGGAAGTTCCACTTACCAGAATCCCTGGCCGCAGTCGTGATATAATTGTCACGCTCCCACAGCATTGTTTCCCTGCGCTGTATGCATCAATGTAAACATGTAATTTTTATTAAAAACATGTATCCATGGCCCTGAAAAAGTTCCCTGCTTTCAGCACATTATGGTCCAGTTATCCACACGATTCCGAGGCGCCTCCCGGTAGTGCACACGCTATGCCCTGTGATGAAAAGGACAGGAATGGTTATTATCATTACGAAAACCAGTGCGCCATCCGTATGTCGCACTGCCTCATCAAAGCTGGTATTTCCCTGGCCAATTATACCGATCCGAAATGTAAACATGGCTATGCACGCGGTGCAGAAAGCCTGGCTACCTGGATCTGGCGCAATTTTGGTAAGCCTCTGCAGGTGGATTGCGCCAACGCCGCACAAAAAAATGCCTTCATCACCAATCAGTATTGGTCAAAGAATGGCATTATTTTCTTTAAAGATTTTTATGGCAACAATAATACAGGCGATCATATTGATCTCCTGTATCATGTCAATACACAGATCAGAACAGCCACGGGCGATTATACCAATGACAGCCGGGTAAAACAGATCTGGTTCTGGGAAGTAAACTAAAGACTGTATGAAGATATTACACATCATTTGTATCTCACTGTTATGCGCTGCCACTACCGCCTGCGCTCAGACGCAAGCTAACAAAGTAGCCGTGCAGGATGCTGTGTGGATGCCTAAAGCCTACCTGGATGCCAGAAAAGTACATCCTCCGCAGGATACTTTCTGGAAGACGGTAGACTTTGCGAAATACCTCAGTCCTGTGAGCGCTTTACGCATCACCAACTCCAGCGGGCAGCAACAGGTCAGTGTGTATACTTATGGTGCAGAAAATTTCCCGATCGCCGTAACAGGTACAAAACATGCAGGCACCCGCAAGGAATGGCTGCTGGATAAACCCATTTTTACCGGTGGTCAGTCTGCTATTTATGACAACGTACATTTCAGCCTGATCAGCCATAATAACGACCGGACAGATCTCTGGGTAGGGTTGATTTACGAAGATGGCAAAAAGGACTCCATCCAACTGGCGCCCGTACCCAAACAGGACGGCAATGCGCCATTATGGATGCACGCCAATAATTATCTGGCTTATTACTTCAAGGGGAAGCAGTTTGACATCTACGATGACAAAGGTACCCTGTTGTACGACAATGTAAAGACAGATACCAACGGTGCAATCGAGGGATTGCCCGGGTACAAATCATGGAGTATTACGTCCAACAATATCTTCCAGATAATATCCGACAACCAGGCAGATCCCGGTATTTCCAGTTTTAATGTCGCCTTCAAGGGAGAAAATATCTCCCTGCAACCCGAACAGGCAACAGGCACATTGAATAAACCACTTGTACTGAAAGAAAAAACAAAATATTAAGCTTCAGGAATCAGGAACTTTTTAACACAGAAGAGGCTACACGCCCCATTAGTAATTCCTAACTTTTTTTCCAATGGCACTGAATACAAAGACCTCATTTTCCATAGCCGGACAACAATTCGAGACGTTCAACACCATCGAATTGAGACAATACATTAATGACCATCACGAGTTTGAAATATATGTAAGCTATGACTGGTTCGAAAAACTGGGAGGCGGCATGTCTGGCGCTGCCAACAAATTCCTGGGTGAAGAAGTGGAGATCACCGTGGCGCCCGCAGAACAATTGCCAGGTGTAAAAGATCTCATCTTCAAAGGACTGGTCACAAATATCACAACAGGTAAGGTGGGTGACGGCACACATGGTCATTGTATCATCCGCGGACACAGTCCCAGCATCCTGCTGGATGATGATCCACATATTGCCGCCTATGAGAACAAATCCCTGTCAGATATCATATCTGCTACTGTCAAGAGTTATCCGCCCAATGTGCTGAAAACAGCGATCAACCCCGAGACAAAAGAAACACAGAAATATGTGGTGCAGTATAATGAAAGCTCACAGGCTTTTATTACACGTCTGGCGGAACGTCACGGCGAATGGTTCTTTTATGACGGTCAACAGCAGATCTTTGGTAAATTCTCTCCGCAGAAGGTGACACTGACACACCAGGTAGATCTGCTTGATTTCAATATTGCATTATCTGTATTGCCTAACAATGCCAAATTGAACGGGTATGACTACCGCCAGGATAAAGTAGTGGAAGATACCACGCAATCCAAAGAAACAGGTAAGCTGAATGCCTACTCACAACATGCCAGCGATATCAGTAGTAAACTGTATAGCCGCGAGGGCCTGTATAAAATGAACTATGCGTTTAACAGCAGCGCCAAATCGCAGATGGATAGACTGGCTACCCTACAGAAAAAGGGTAAACTGGCCAAGATGGTAACCCTCAAAGGCAGCAGCACTAATCCATCTTTCCGTATTGGCGATACTGTGAGCATTAAAGAATCTGCATTTGGGCAGGAGCAGCATCATGGCGAGTTCATGATCACTAACATCCGCCACTACTGTGGCGCCAACGGCAGCTACCATAATATGTTTGAAGGCATCCCGGCTGATGCGGCTGCCCCTCATGTTGACCTGACCAACATTCCATATACAGAACCACAATCGGCGGTAGTACTCGACAATAATGATCCCAAAGGACTGGGCCGTATCCGCGTGCGCTTCCGCTGGATGCAACAAGGTCAAACCCCATGGATACGTGTTGTATCTGCTTCAGGCGGTGGTGATAAAGGTATGTTCATCATGCCGGAAGTTGGCGAGGAAGTGATCACAGAATTTGAAGGTGGTAATCCTGAACAGCCCTTTGTAATAGGCGCTACCTACAATGGCGGTGCTAAAAGCAGCTATGGCAATGCCGGCAATGACGTGAAGGCATTGAAGACCAGAAGTGGTAATACTATTCTGCTGAACGATGCTACCGGTAGTATTACGGTGACCGACAAAAATGGCAGTAGCATGGCCATGGACGGAGCAGGTAATATTACAGTGAGCTCCCAGACGCTGATCACAGTGAAGACAGAAGACCATATTGTGGTGGAAGCGCCTAATAAGATAGAGCTCAAATCTAAAGAGATCCATCTTATAGGCTCAGAGAAAGTATTCATTGGTGAACAGAATGCCAGCATACTGGTGGATAATGCTGCCAATAATATTGAAACCGGCGCCAAGACCATTTTATGTGCTGCAGAAGACGCGAACACTGTTTCCAGCAAATCCAACCTGTATGTCAATTCCAAGAACTTTTATGCTACCGGCGAACAGGTGGTGAAGATCGACAGCACGAAAGGAAATGTGAAGATAGATGGAAATAAAACTACCGATATAGTAGGTGGCATGCTCAATCTGAACTGTTAAATGCATCCTATGAACGAGCATAATCCTATAGCACAGTTAGTTAATCTCATCCAGAAACAATGGATGGAGAAAACTGCCAATAAACCATCACTCAGATTCGTACGGTTTATCATCAAACCGGAAGAAGCCCGTGTCTATGAAGGATTCTGTAAACTGGAATCATCAGAGCATGGCAGCCTGCCGGAAGTGTTTGTTACCCAGTTCACTTCCTTCGAAGATGAAGATACCTTCAGTGCAGCGCTGATCAAAGACTGGCTGGATACATACGAAAAAAGTACCGCGTTGCTGCAACAGGTGAATGAGCGATCGCTCTTTCTCTGGGATCCCCGCCCTTTTAAACAACTGCTGGAACGCAGTAATGGCACGCCCATGGACGACGTACTGTTGTCCTTACTGGGCAGCTTCCGGCAATCACTGCCCCAGCAAAACAAACAGCTGGTGCTTGCACTGATACCCCGCCAGGTGAGCAGTACAAAAGACATGAAGAACTGGATCTCCACCCTGCTGAAGAAAGGTATTCCTGCCGGTGTGAAACTGCTGGTCATTGATCATATCAATGCAGAGCATTTTGCCTTTCATGACCGTCAGTTCCCTGATATGATCTGCAGCATCCATGTGCCGATGGACCTGAATGCTGCTATACAGAAACTGGCTACTACCGGCAATCCCAATGACCCGGAGATCATGCTGCGAAAATGTGTGTTTGAAATGGGTGCGGCCCTGAAAGACAAGGACGTGAAGCGTCTTCACCGCTGGGGACAGCAGGCACTCGATGCTACACAGCGAAGTGGCAATAAAGGATTGTTTGCCACCGCCCACATCATGTACGCGGGGATGTTATTTCACTTCAAAAAAGACCCAAAAATACCTGAGCTGCTGGAACGCGGACAACGCATTGCCAAGCAGGGCACACAGATGGGAGACGCCGCATGTCTTCCGCTGCTGGTACAATTCTACGGCTATCATGGCGCTTACGCGCAAATACGCCGCCGCTTTACGGAAGCCATCAACTGGTTCATCCAACAGGCAGAACTGGCCGAACAACATAAATTTTCCCAGCAGGCACTGAATGCCTGGTACCAGGCTGCAGAGCTGTGCAGAAGAAAGGACAGCGGCAGGTACTATGACGTGCTGGAAAAAGGATATAAGGCTGGACTACACTTAACTGACGAAGAGATCAGTGCATCCATCTATATATACCTGCTGCGTGACTACTACGACTATGTACATGCCAATCGCAAACATGATATTGTAAAGGCGATAGATGAGAAAATGAGCAGAGTATTTGGCCATGACTGGAAAACTGACGTAGACACGGTCAGGAAGAACCGTGAACCCATGATTCTTCCACTTGAAATGGAACAACCCGAGTCGCTTCAGCCTCTAAAATAAAGCTTATGCTGGTCAGCAATAAACATTTCATTCCCGTTATAGGGCTCGACATACATATTGTTATCCTGCTGGGATTCCCCATTCCCCTGCCCCATCCTTACATTGGTTTTGTACTGGACCCCATGGATTATATTCCATTCATGGGCGCCAGCACCAAGGTTAACCACGTACCCAGAGGAGTAAGCGATACAAGCGGTATCATCATCATCCTCTTTCACTTCCCCATGGGAGGTCCCTGGCTGCTGGCGCCCATGATAGGCCATGATTCTGTCAACTTCTTCGGCAGTAAGACCGTGAAAGCCGAAGGCAGGTTGTTAAGCCCCACAGGTCATATGCTGATGACCTGTAACGATATTGGTATTCCGCTCTCGCTGCAACCGGGCAAGAAGCTGAAACCTATCCCCAGTATGTATCTGCCTACCTCATTCTCTATTCCGCTGTCATTTGGAAAGCCGGTGATGGTAGGTGGTCCCTATGTGCCTGACTGGGCCGGTGTATTGCTGAACCTTGTGATGTCTTTCGGATTTGGTGCATTGATGAAAGGCCTGGGTAAGATGGGGAGGAAAGGTTTAACCAAATTCAATCATGCACTGAAAGGCAAGATCGGCAGTAATAAACTGAGTAAAACACTCTGTAAAAAAGGCTTCGAGCCAGTGGACCTGGTACAGGGTATCATGATCTATGATGGTCTTGACTTTGAGCTGCCCGGTCCTATTCCGCTGAGGTGGGAACGATCATGGAACAGTGACAGCTCATTTGAGGGCGCGCTGGGTCATGGTACACATCTTTGCTATGATATGCGCATCGAAGAGTTTATCAGTGACGGCGCTGTAGTGGTATTACTGGGAGACGGACGTACTGCGGTGTTTGAGGCTTTGCCAGCCAGCGGTGACAGCGACTATAACCGGCATGAGAAAATGACGCTGAAACGGACCGATATGGATGAATACCAGTTGTACAACCATGACAATGGCTTGTTCTATACCTTCCGTAAAACATACAACGGGGCTACTCAGTATCATCTCTCCACTATTCATGATAAAGCGCAGTTCATGATCAGCTTCCACTATAACAGCCGTGGAGCGATCGTGCGTGTCATAGACAGTGTGGGCAGACACCTGCATATAAGCAGTGACAGTGCAGGGCGTATTACCGGCGTCACAGCACGTCACCGTGGCGAGGAAAGACCGCTGATCAGTTATACCTATAACGATCAGGGAGATCTTACCGGCATCACTGATGCACTGGAGCAAACCACATCAATGACATATCGAGATCACCTGATGATCAAAAAGACGGATCGGAATGGCCAGTCTTTTTACTGGGAATATGATAAACAGGGGCGCTGCGTGCATACCTGGGGTGATGGCGGATTACTGGAAGGTTATATCGCTTATCATCCGAAAGAAGGATATAACCTTGTTACCAATTCCCTGGGGCAAACCACTACGTATTATTACACACCGGACTTTGTTGTATACCAGATCAAAGATCCGCTGGGATATTCCACCTTCACGGAATACACGCCGGATTTTGAGATCTACAGGCAGATCGATGAAGATGGGAACATGACCGGTTATGTCTATGATGAAATGGGGAACTGCACATCAGTGGTATACCCGGATGGAAGCCAGCTAAATTACACTTATGATGAAACAGGTAATTTATTGGTGGCCAGTGATGCACAGGGCAACAATACTTCCTATGTCTATTATGAGAATGGGCTGCTGCATAGTCGTAGTGACGCCAATGGCACATTACAACTATTCTCCTATAATGAAAAAAACCTGCTGGGCAGTATAGCGGAATATCATGCAGGCGAGACTATTTTCAGCTATGATGACGACTATAATCTTGCTGCACTTAAACTTCCCGATGGAGGCATTGCCAGCTGGGAATATGACAACTGGGGACAATGCCTGAGTGCCACCAATCCTCAGCAGCAAAAACAAACCTTCCGTTATGATAAATTAGGGCGGGCAACAGAGGTGCATGTCCCGGATGGGAATGTTGTACAACTGCAATATAACGCCTATCTCGACGTAATACGGGCAAAGGATAAATACAATGATGTGAAGTTCCAGTACACACCATTGGGTAAGCTGAAACTACGGGAAGAAAATGGCGTGAAGATGCATTTGGTATACGATACAGAAGATCAGCTGAGTACAGTTGTTGACGAACATGGCAGCAGCTTCCGTTTCATTCGTAATGCACGGGGAGAGATCATCGAGGATAGAAGTTTTGATGGTATTATACGCCGCTACAGTATGGATGCTACCGGCAATCTGATCACCATGCACCGCCCGGGTGGCAGACAAACAGTCTTTGAATATAACAGCAGACACCAGATCACACGCGCCGAGTACAGTGACGGCAGCTGGGAAACTTATACCTACGATCGCAACGGGTTGCTGATTGAAGCCGTCAATGAATTTAATATTGTCACCTTTAAAAGAGACAATCTGGGGCGTGTGATAGAAGAGCAGCAAAACGGACATACTGTAACGAGCAACTATAACAAACATGGTCGCAGAGATAGTATTAAAAGTTCATTGGGAGCACTGATAGAAATCACGCACAACAAGATAGGTGCCGTAACAGGCATCAGGGCCAGCCATGAAGGCACAAAGGCACCGTGGGTGACAGAGATCATGTGCAATCACCTGGGATTGGAAGTAGCACGTTATCTTCCCGGCAATATCCAAAGTAAATGGACTTATGATAGTGGGGGAATGCCATCAGCACATACTGTACGGCATGGTGATGAGATCACCCGTAATTTACATTACCGCTGGGACCCGAATGACAGATTGCGGCAGATCGTGAATGCACTGGACGAAGGAGTGACTAAGTTCGGGCATGATGAATTTGGCAATCTCTCCTGGGCACAGTATGAGAACGGTCAATATGACTTCAGGCTGCCGGATAAACTTGGTAATCTGTTCCGCACAGAACAGCGGAACGATCGGAAATACAATGCCGGCGGACAATTAAAAGCATCTGCACAGGGAAGGTTCGAATATGATGAAGAAGGTAATCTCAGCAGGAAGATCACTGCTGACCTGAAGACCTGGCAGTATGAATGGTATGGCAACGGCATGTTGAAAAAGGTGATCCGTCCTGACAATACCGCCGTTTGTTTCGAATATGATGCTTTAGGTAGGAGGACCGCCAAAATATACAAGCAACAGATCACCCGCTGGATCTGGGATGAGCATGCTCCCCTGCATGAGTGGACATATGAAGCCAGTCAAAGACCTGTGACAGAAGTGGATGAAATGGGCAATGTGGTACAGCCACCTGAGCCAGTACCACCAGCATCACTCATCACCTGGGTGTTCGAAGGAGCTGGAGCCCCGTCAGCGAAGATCATTGACGGTAAAGCCTATTCTATCATTACTGATCATCTGGGCACCCCTTGTCAGGCATATGATGCAGAAGGTACGCTGGTATGGGCCTGCGAGCTGGATATCTATGGCAAACCGCGCAAGCGGAATGGCGACCTCACTTTCATACCTTTCCGGTATCAGGGTCAGTACCATGATATAGAGACGGAGTTATATTACAACCGGTTCAGGTATTATTTACCGGAAGAAGGCGTCTATATCAGCCAGGACCCCATACGACTTGCCAGCACCAATGCCACTTTTTATAGTTATGTAAGGGATACCAACACCCAGATAGACGTCCTTGGTCTGACCATAATAGATTCGGTATTGACGCTGAAAGGGCAGGCTCCGGAGCAATTAAAGACCATACGGGCATCCAGTGGCGCAAAAAAAGTAGAAGGCCGTTTAGAAGACGCTGAACAAAAGCTGATACGCCAGCTGCAGGAACGATTTAAGGACGATATGGAAAAATTGCATGGTGCTACATTGGAAATTGAATCGAAACCATCATTCATAAGGCTACCCTCAGGAAAAGGCTACCCGGTACCAGGAATAGCGCCATGTGAGTTTTGTAATCCTGCGATGCATAACTTTGCAGTAGACAATAAAATGACGATCACATATAAGTATACTAAAATTACGACCAAGAACAAGATCCAGACCAAGCATCTTGTTACTGTAAAATACCCGCTGGCCGGGTTGGAACATCAAAATATCAACGCGCCTCATCCTTGTCCTTAATAAAAACAAGTTATGTATCCAAACACAAAAGAACTTATACAGCAAATACAATGGAGCAGCTTTACCGGAGGCTATAGCACTTCAGTAGAAGAAGTACCTCCGATACTGGAAGCACTTTGTGATATAGAAGAGGAAGACGAGGTGCTTTCATTGCTGTTTGGAGAGATGCTCAGTCATGTAAAACAGGGATATAATGTATTTGAGATAATCGAGCCGGTTATACAGGTATTTGATAGTTTATGTAAGGAAGACTTTGCGTATCCTTCAACATTGACAGACTTCCTGGCATATGTGTATACAATGGATATCAGGTCGGCCGTACCGATACTAACCATGCCGGTACGGTATAGTTTTGGCTCGAAAGATGAGCAACCCGATGCAGGGTTTACAGCCTTCAAATCATTCTTCAGGGACCATTTCTATAGGACGGACAACGAAGAATTGGTGCCCACTGACATATATTTTACCGCCGTGTTGTTCCCGGCAAAAGAAGAGATCAGCAGGATCTTCGATATCATTCAACGCAATAATGAGAATACCGCCCTGGTCAAAAATGCACTGATCAGCGCGGCCCTGATCAACTATCTGACAGGAGAACGGACAAGCCTTCCGGTAGAAATTACGCAGTTGTTGACAGCTGATGAATCACTGGCGCCATATATACCGGTATACAATGGCATCAGCGGTTTTCCGGTGGAACAGGAACAGTTGCAGGAATTGCTGGATATGGAAGAAGACATTGAAGTACAATGGGCGCAGGCATTTATTATTGTAGCAGCAACAGATGCTTTACTGATAGGTAACCTGCAGGACGCTGAGCGGTTAAAGACTGCATTGGATGGGTTATTCCCGGTACTGGAAGAACAAAAGGCAAAATTTGAAGAGGAAGAACAGGAGATGGATTTCCCTTTGTACCCTTACATGGCTGAAGATCTGACAAGCATCGTGTTCAGGGATTTCCTGAACCGGGGCAGTGTACTTGATGTATCACAACTGAACGAGGTACAGCGGTATTGCCTGGAAAAATTGTATGCGCTGAAGATCCATACACATGCTATGCTGCACGCTGGCCTGCTGCCTGAAGGTATTACACCGGATAATCAGCCTACCCTGCTGCCCATATATAATTATTCCATTTGATACTGTGCCACCAACACATCCGCAGCAATAAAAATAATTTATGGCAAGCGAAATCGAAGAAAAGCGCCCGTCCCAGTAATTGAGACGGGCGCTTCATTTTATTATAACAGTAAATTATTTCACCGGCATATAAGTATAGATGCTGTACTTCCCTTCCAGCATACCTGCTACTTCTCTTTTGAAACGATCGTTGTCACTCTCTGCACCGCCCCAGAACTGACGCCCTAACAGAAAATCGTTGAAATAAGCTTTCCAGTCGCTATACTGCGATTGCACCACGTGCGGCGCCTTCTTCAACCACACCATGGCTTCTCCCCTGTTAAGATATCCTGCCTGGTAAGCCACGCAGATGTTGTTAATATAACGGGCGATATCCCATGCCTTGATACCGCCATTACTGAATTCTGTGTAATGGGTTTTGATAAACTCCATGCCCGGAATATCCGTCTTTGACAGTTTATATTTTGCGAGGTCGATAGCCGCGATGTCTGCCCCTGCCCCACCGTTTTCTTCTAATACCTTGCGATATTGCGCGTATTGCGCCTGATGCCCCTCTTCCAGCAACCAGGTCAGTGATTTTTCCAGTTCTGCGGTGTTGTGGATGTTCCAGTAGTCAGCCAGGGTTGCTTTTGCTTCTTTACCATCTTTATCATCCTGCGGTTTGAACGGGAAGACAAAATATCGGGTATAGGCATTCTGCAGGGATGTAGAGAAACTATCAGTGCCCGGTTCACCCTGTACTGCCGGTTTGATCAACCTGTCGAACGTGGATTCGGGACCGCCGTAACCATGTATAAAGTATACGCCCGCCAGCATAAAGGGATATAGTTCATCATTCCTGATTATAGTCGCATTATTGGTAGCAGCTACCTGCTCCTGTTTATCCTGTTTGCTAGTATTACTGTTACATCCTGCCATACTGATAGCCAGCAAACAGATGGCCGGGATGATATTTGACTGTATTCCTTTCATGTAGCTATTGTTTTGATGAACATAGAAGCATCAAATATAAAACTTTTCAAATTCTTTAAAGAATTGTATATGATTATCAATCACTTAATAAATACCCTACAAAACTTGTAGGGTATTAAGAAATTCTTCCTATATTTGCTTTGTCAATACAGGCAATCACATAAAACACAAGTTCACATGCCTCAG
This sequence comes from Chitinophaga filiformis, assembly GCF_021646545.1. GTDB lineage: Bacteria > Bacteroidota > Bacteroidia > Chitinophagales > Chitinophagaceae > Chitinophaga > Chitinophaga filiformis_A. Next base: position 263,265 of record NZ_JAKIRP010000003.1, read on the forward strand.
TTAAAAGTATTAACGCAGTTTAAAAACAGAAAGACCGCTGCTGTCTGTTGTTGTAGCTGATACCTCATTGCCACGGATCGCCCGCCGGCAACCGTTTCATAAAAATCATTACAACCATTTATTTAAACACTGTTTACCAACCATCCCTTAAATTTATTTTATGTCTAACAACTTCAACAGATACGCAGATCTTTTTCCTGAATTTGAGATTGAAAATGTGAAAAAAGCCTATAAGACCAGGACCCCGATCAGCCCTTTACATGCAGGAGATACATTACCTGCATTCCATATAAATAAGAAAAATATTATTGCTACTTCAGATATCTTGAAGTCTGTACAGGGCCCACAATCTATCACACAGGTAATAGACCGTCCGCTGGTACTCGCTTTCCACTCCATCCACTGGAATGGTTATGGAAACAGGCTGCTGAAAGAACTGAAGGATATTTACGCAGATATCCGTGTAATGGGCGGTCAGCTGCTGCTGGTAACTACTGACGAAAAGCAACATTTCGACGAGGCCACGTCAGCATTACAGCTGCCATTCGCCAGCATCTGGGATCAGCACAACCTGATTGCCGGCAAAGCGGGTCTTTATTCTGCTACCGACCCTATCTGGGACAGAATATCCGGTGTGAATGAAGATGTACCAACGCCGGGCATTTATGTACTGACGCCATCACTGAAGATCGTTTACAGTGCAGTAGACCTGTGGCTGGAAAAATCGCTGGAAAGAAGGGATCTGCTGTCTGCCGTGTATGAAGCAAGTCACCAGGGATCACATGGAATAGCTATATAAAATACATATCAGAAAAAGGCACAACACCCTGTGCGCCGTCGGCGTACAGGGTGTTGTGTTTTTATGTATCTTGTTGATATGCGTACTAACCCTGAACAACCCACTTCCAACGAAACGGAACCTGCCTCCTGGACAACAGTGATCTGGATGTCTGTAGTTGCACTGATCGGCTTTGGTTTTGCCGTTTACCGTTTTCTCCAGTTCTCGGAGGCTGGCAATCAGCTGCATAACGTTCGCCTGACGCGTATAGAGCTCTATATTTACCGCGCCACCGGTCATTGGGGTGTTATAGCCGTTTTTATAATTATGGGCATTTTCGGGCTCTATAATGCCATTATCAACATCAGAGACCTGCGCTCCAGGAAACAGTAACCTGCGGAGGCTTTGCATATGCTTCCCATGCTTCTTCCGCTTCCTCTTTTGAGAGATCGTTCGTGAATACAATCACCCTGTAACACAGACGGTAGGTTTGCCCGTATTTCAGTTGCCAGGGTTTCATTTTGGTAGGGCTGAAATTCATCATGATCTCCCCTCTTTCGTTATTCTCCGGCCATACACGTACGGGCTGAGGATAGTCATAATTGGAAGGGTGGCTCATGACAAGAATACCAGCTTCTCCTTTATCTGTGCGGCCGGTGATCTTGATCCAGCGGGCACGGGTACTGTCGGCGTCTTTGCGCGTCTTACCTTCTGATGTAAGCACTTTACTATTGGCAGCCTTCCACTCCGCCGTCGTACGGAGTCCAAAACCACCGCCGTAACGGTACTGCAGGAAGGTGATACCGGCAGTATCGGCACAGCTCATGGTATTGTCGATATCCCAGATCCGGCTGGTGTTGCCATCGCTGTTAAATGCCTTTACGTCCCACTCCTCATTGATAGCCACCGTTTCCTGTTTGCCGGAGAAGGCGATATGATCGTGCAACGCCTGGAAACCGCACCATACGGGTCCCTGCGTACGACTGATAAAGCCTTTGAAACGGACAGTACCCTCCTTCTTGTGAAGGTTCCAGAAATCAGTCTCTTTCCCTTTAAAAGACGTATGTGTCCAAGGATTCCAGATACCCACATGGTGCCAGTGGCCCTCCGGATGTATATTGGTAATGACCTGTCCATCGGGCGCCCATAAAGGATGTATGAAGCCACTGCGGCGGTACACGGTATCCACACCGGCAGGTGGTTCCACAATGTTGTAATTATACTGCAAAAGATGTTGCTTTCCTTCTTCCAGCACCAGGGCCCCGGCGCTGTCTTTTGCCTGCATACGGGCGATGGCCGGAACAGGACTGCCTTTCGACAGTTCGTATGTGCGGATCTTTCCCGGAGCTGTTTTCCCATCCATTATCCAGTAGAGATAGCCCCCGGAGACTTGAAGAGGCACAGGTGTGCGGCGTCCCTGCTGTATTTCGAAGAACTGTAATGAATCCTGTATGGCTATTACTACATCCTTCATTATAGTGGAAACGGGCACATTTACGCATTGGCGGGCGCCTGCTTTTACACTGATACGGGCCAGCAACTGGGCGCTGACCGGCAGGGCTGTTGTAGACAACAGCAGCAATAAGGCTATGCACAGCTTAAATCTGGCCGGCTTGCATCGCAAATCGTGTTGCTGAACCGGAAAGACGTGAAAGGACAATAATTGTCTGTTTTTCATAACGGGTAACATTTGAGGGTAATAGTTTTATTTTAATACGGCGCCGGTACCTGGCCTGTCGGCATAGATGATCCGTCCGTCAACGATCTTTACACCATCAGCGGTATCTTCGGCCAGTAACAGCGGGCCATCCATATCCACATAGTCCAGGTAAGGCAGCAGGTGGGCTACCGCTGAAGTACCGACGGTGCTTTCGTTCATACTGCCGGTCATCACCTGCATGCCCAGGCGTTTGGCATGATCAATCATCCTGCGCGCAGGTGTAATCCCCCCACACTTGGTCAGTTTGATATTGATACCATGAAAGAGCCCATTGCAGCGCGCTACGTCTGCTTCCGTAATACAGCTCTCGTCGGCAATGAGCGGCAGGGCTGACGATGCATATACTTTCTTCATGCCTTCCACATCTTCAGCCGGCATAGGCTGCTCGATGAATTCCACGCCCAGCGATTTGAAGGCAGCAGCATTACGTAAAGTCTCTTCCACTCCCCAGGCGCAATTGGCGTCCACGCGGAAGATAGCGTCAGTATGCCGGCGCAGTTCCTTTATGATAGCAATATCGTCCTGTGTGCCCAGTTTGATCTTATAGATTGGCCAGGGAAACTCTTTCAGTTTACTGACCATATTTTCTACCGTATCGATACCGATCGTATAGTCGGTCATCGGGTTGTGAGAAATGTCGAGCCCCCACACCTCATACAGTTTCTTATTTAGTTTTTTGGCATAAAGATCATGTGCGGCCAGGTCAATGGCACAAAGCGCAAAGAGATTGTCTTTGAACAGGGGGTACAACAATTCCCAGAAGGCTTCGGGAGTCGTTAAGGTGTGCCCTTCTATCAGTGCGCGGTGAGCATTGATGGCGTCCATCAGGCGAGGCACGGTCATATTGTAATATGAGTTATCAGCAGTTTCTCCCAGGCCACTGATTCCATCCTGTTGCAGCGCTACTACCAGCAGTGGCTGAACGTCTTTGGATTTACGCGAGATGGTAAAGGTATGTCTGAACTTTAATTCGAACGGGTGTAGTGTCAATTGCATAACACAAAATATAAAAATAGGCACAAAAAAGAGGGCTGATCTTTTGGACCAGCCCTCTTACCAAATATCCCTAAGTTGCTTATGACTATTTCACTTCTTCAAATTCAGCATCAGTTACACCTTCGTTGCCGGCAGCGCTTCCCTGTGGCTGTCCCTGACCTGTAGCACCACCGTTAGCCTGTGCTTCCTGTGTTGCTTTGTACAGTTCTTCAGAAGCTGCGGTCCATGCATTGTTCATTTCTGTAACAGCTGCATCTACCTGAGCGATATCGCCGCTCTTATGTGCTTCCTTCAATTTGTTCAGGGCAGTTTCAATGGTGCCTTTCTTATCTGCAGGGATCTTATCGCCATATTCTTTCAGCTGTTTTTCAGTCTGGAAGATCAGGCTGTCAGCCTGGTTGAGCTTTTCGATCTTTTCACGCTGTTCCTTATCGGATGATTCGTTCGCTTTTGCTTCTGCCTTCATCTTTTCGATCTCTTCTTTGCTCAGACCACTACCTGCTTCGATACGGATATTCTGTGTTTTACCGGTGCCTTTATCTTTCGCAGTTACATGCAGGATACCGTTGGCATCGATATCGAAGATCACTTCGATTTGCGGTACACCACGCGGAGCCGGTGGAATACCATCCAGGATAAAGCGGCCCAGTGTACGGTTCTGGCTAGCTAAAGGACGTTCACCCTGCAGTACATGAATTTCAACACTTGGCTGGTTATCAGCAGCAGTGGAGAAGGTTTCAGATTTCTTGCTCGGGATAGTAGTGTTGGATTCGATCAGTTTAGTGAATACACCACCCATGGTTTCGATACCCAGAGAAAGCGGGGTAACGTCCAGCAGCAGTACATCTTTCACTTCACCGGTCAGTACACCACCCTGGATCGCAGCACCAACAGCTACTACTTCATCCGGATTCACACCTCTGTTTGGCTTTTTACCGAAGAATTTCTCTACTACTTCCTGGATCTTTGGAATACGGGTAGAACCACCTACCAGTATCACTTCGTCGATCTCAGAAGTGTTCAGGCCTGCATCTTTCAGGGCTTTGCGGCAAGGCTCCAGTGTTCTTTCCACCAGGGCATCTGCCAGTTGCTCGAATTTAGCGCGGCTCAGTTTCTTTACCAGGTGTTTAGGTACACCGTCTACTGCAGTGATATAAGGCAGGTTGATCTCTGTTTCCTGAGAAGAAGACAGTTCAATTTTTGCCTTTTCAGCTGCTTCTTTCAGACGCTGCCATGCCATTGGATCTTTGTGCAGGTCAACCGCTTCGTCTTTCTTGAATTCATCGGCCAGCCAGTCCATGATCACCTTGTCAAAGTCGTCACCACCCAGGTGGGTATCACCGTTGGTAGATTTTACTTCGAATACGCCATCACCCAGTTCCAGGATGGAGATATCGAAGGTACCACCACCAAGGTCGAATACGGCGATCTTGCTATCAGCATGTTTTTTATCCAGTCCATAAGCCAGTGCAGCGGCAGTAGGCTCGTTAATGATACGACGTACAGTCAGACCTGCAATCTCACCTGCTTCTTTTGTAGCCTGACGCTGAGCGTCGTTGAAGTAAGCAGGAACAGTGATCACCGCTTCAGTTACTTCCTGACCCAGGTAGTCTTCAGCAGTTTTCTTCATTTTCTGCAGGATCATAGCAGAGATCTCCTGCGGAGTATATAGTCTGCCGTCGATATCGATACGGGTAGTGTTATTTTCACCACGCGCAACTTTATAGCTCCAATGAGGTATTTCATTTGATACCTCGTCAAAATGGCGTCCCATGAAACGTTTTACTGACATAATCGTGTTCACAGGGTTAGTGATAGCCTGGCGTTTTGCCGGGTCACCCACCTTTCTCTCACCATTCTTCAAGAAACCCACAACGGAGGGCGTAGTTCTGCGTCCTTCATCATTGGCAATTACTACCGGTTCGTTGCCTTCCATTACAGCAACGCATGAGTTGGTAGTTCCTAAGTCAATACCTATTATCTTTCCCATAATTGTTAATATTCTCGCTTGTAGTTGTAGATAGATTTTTGTCTCCGAGAAAGCAAATGTCAATGATTATGCCAACGGACGAAGCATGCAAATATGTCAGTTCCTTATGTCAGTCGACCGTCAGTTTCTCTTCCCACACGTTTAATACGATTTAATAATGAACAATTTACATGCAACGGGGTTTTTTATGGTAAGTATTAAACCGACGTGCGAAATACACTTATTTATTAATTCACCTGCTAAGTAATTTAAATAACCGAGTAACCCTGAATGATTATGAAAAACACCTCACTCATCCGGGCAGCGTGTGTGCTGGCCCTTTCTACTCCTCTATGCAGTATTGCCCAGACCACTGTAAACGGCCCCATTTTTACTAATGGCCCCGGTTACAAGCGATGGTCGGTCGGCGTAAATGGCGGATTGCTGGCTCCGGTCGCCCCCACAGGAGGCAGCAACGATTTTACAAAATGGAAAGCTAAAGTCGGCTATGGCGCTTATGTAAAATGGCAGATTTTACACTCCCTGGGCATCCGGGCAGACTTTATAGGTGGCAAGCTGGCAGGCAATAATGACCGCAAATTGGGGAACGAAAAGGAACCCAACCGGCGCTTAAACTCCTTTGAAACCAACCTGAAGTGGTCTACCAGCCTGAACGCAGTTATCAATCTGGCCACTATCAACTGGATGTACAGAAAGAATGCCCTTCAGATATATGTGTCAGGTGGCGCCGGACTGGCGGGTTATTCTCCCAAAGTAAGCAGACAAATGGAAGGAGGCCTGACGGAGTACAAACCTAATGGAAGTATCACCGAGTTTTATGTACCCATAGGCGCAGGATTGAAATTTAAACTCACTGAGGCCATCAACCTGGATCTGGGATATACCATGCATTATGTGGATGGAGATAACCTGGATGGCTTTTATCTCGGCCAGAATAAAGACAAATACTCCTATGGGTATGCAGGAGTGGAATTCCCACTGGGACCCAAAAATAAACCACAACTGAACTGGCAGAACCCCGCTAAAGTGATGTACGATGAACTACAGGCGCAAAAGGCTAACCTGCAGCGTGAGCTGGAAACCAGCCGGGCCGAAAATAATCGACTGACTGGTGAGGTGAATAAACTGACGGCCGATGCTGACGCTGACGGCGTATCCGATTATTTTGATAAATGCCCCGGTACGGCATCCGGTAACAAGGTAGATGGCAGTGGCTGTGAACTACCGAAAGCGACCGAGCCTAAAGTACCTACCCAGGTAGTGATTACAGATGAAGACCGCCGCATCGTTAGAAACGCTATTCAGGACCTGGAGTTTGAAACTGGTAAATCCAGCATTAAACCCGGCTCTTACGGCGCCCTGAACCAACTGGCAGAATTGCTCAGGAACAGGGGCTTCAGCCTTAAACTTGGCGGACATACGGACAATGTGGGTAATTCAACAAAAAATATGGCCCTCTCAAAAGACAGGGCAGAATCAGTGAAACAGTACCTGGTAGACCAGGGTGCTAATCCATCCAAGATCGAAGCCGTAGGTTATGGCTCTACCCAACCGGTAGCCAGCAATAAAACCAAGGCTGGAAGGCAGAAAAACAGAAGGGTGGAGTTCACTATCTATTAATACTCAGCATCCGATAAACCCTGGAAAGGGCCTGGCAGTTTTGTTGCCGGCCCTTTTTCTTTATTATATTATTCAGCGCCCCGGGCTGCCCAGCGGATTTTTTATACCTTTGACGTTACTTTTGGCATTAACCGTTTATCAGCATGAGTGTTGTACAATCCATCAGATCTGCTGCTGCTGCAGCAATTAAGGCGCTTTACGAACAGACAATTCCTGCAAAGGACATTGCGATCAATACTACCAAACCTGAATTTGAAGGTGAATATACCATCCTGGTATTCCCCTTCACAAAGTTCAGCCGCTTAAAACCGGAGGAAACTGCTGATCGATTGGGCAAATACCTTGTTGAACATAACCCCGACCTCGTGTCCGGCTATAATGTGATCAAGGGCTTCCTCAACCTGCAGATCTGTGAGCAGTACTGGGCGCAGTACCTGCAGCAACACTTCAATAACCGTAACATCGGTAAGAAGCCTTCCAACGGAAAAAAAGTAATGGTGGAATACTCTTCCCCCAATACAAATAAACCTTTGCACCTGGGTCACCTCCGTAATAACTTCCTTGGCTATTCCATCGCAGAGATCCTGAAAGCCAACGGTTATGATGTGATCAAGGCCAACCTGGTGAATGACCGGGGTATCCATATCTGTAAATCCATGCTGGCATGGCAGCTGTTTGCCCATGGAGATACACCCGAATCAACCGGTATCAAAGGAGACCACCTGGTTGGCGACTACTACGTGAAGTTTGAGACCATCCTGAAAGAACAGACAGAACCTATTATAGCCCGCGCGCTTGAAAACGATTTCAAAGATTTCCAGGGCGCAGACCTGGAACGTATAGAGAAACTGGTTACCCTCTTCCATAAGCCCGAAATAAAGGCTGATGCAGAGAAACACGCCAAACTCAATGATGAGATCAAAGAACTGTCCCGTAAGCAGACAGAGATCATGCAGCAGGCACAGATCATGCTGCAGCAGTGGGAAGCAGGCAATCATGAAGTACGGACCCTGTGGTCAACAATGAATAGCTGGGTGTACAAAGGTTTCGATGAAACCTACAAACGCCTGGGCATCGACTTCGACAAGATGTACTACGAAAGCGAGACCTACCTGCTGGGTAAAGACCTGGTAGAGGAAGGCCTGGCTAAAGGAGTGCTGTTCAAAAAGCCGGATAATTCTATCTGGATAGACCTGACTGCCGACGGACTGGATGAGAAACTGTTATTACGTGGCGATGGCACCTCTGTGTATATGACGCAGGACCTGGGTACTGCCCGTCTTAAATACGACGACTACCAGATGGAGCAAAGCATCTATGTAGTGGCCGATGAACAGAACTATCACTTCAAGGTGCTGCAACTGATCCTGAAGAAACTGCAGGAACCATGTGCTGATGGTATATTCCATCTTTCCTATGGCATGGTGGAATTACCACACGGCCGTATGAAGAGCCGTGAAGGTACCGTTGTGGATGCAGATGACCTGATAGATGAGACCATCGCAGCAGCTGCAGAACAGACAGCCAATTCCGGTAAGCTGAAAGACATGGCGGCAGAAGACCTGCAGACGCTTTACAACATGCTTGGCATAGGCGCTATGAAATTCTTCCTCCTGCGTGTAGATCCGAAGAAGAGAATGGTGTTCGATCCGAGAGAGTCTATTGACCTGCATGGGTTTACCAGTGTATTCGTTCAGTATGCGCATGCCCGTATCAAATCCATTCTGCGTGAGGTAGCGCCTGATGCAGATAAACTGGAAGGCTACTGTCATAAGGGCAGCTTACTGCCGCTGGAGAAAGAACTGATCCTGCTGAATGAGCAATATGAAAGCGTGCTGGAAGAAGCCATGAAAGAAATGAGCCCTTCCGTGATCGCTAACTATGTGTTCCAGCTCGCACAACAGTTCAACTCATTCTATGCAGAGAAAGTGGAAGGTAAATACACCTATTCTGTGCAGGACGCAGAAACGCCGGAGAAACAGAAGCTTCGTACACAGATCGTTATGCTCACCGCCAGAACAATTGCAAAGAGCATGAAACTGCTGGGTATTGATGTACCTGAAAGAATGTAATAACGCACTTCTTATAAAGCAAAAAGCTCCCATCCCGGGAGCTTTTTCTTTTTATCTTTTGTCTGGATAGTATTATTGCGTAACCGCCAGCGCCCTGTCACACAGCTCCTCCCCTTTTGCCACCTCTCCGTTGCCAATGTATGACTTACCCAGCATAAACATGGCAAAAGCATTCTCAGGCTGGATGCACAGTAATTTGTCCCAATAATTAATAGCAGCGCTATAATTGCCAGCCAGGTAATAGTGGTGAGCCAGCGCCTGCATAGGTCTGGGATCGTTGTTCCGTAAAGCAAGGCAGGAATGCAGATGTTTCACACCTTTCTCCACCTGGCGGATATGCAGATAGGCAGTACCCAGGTGCAGGTTAAAATCTGCATCGGCAGGATGCCCTTTTTGCTGTGCCTTTTCAAAAGCACCTGCTGCATTGTGAAAATCTTTGGTATTAAAGTATAATACGCCGACGGCATACCAGGAAGAAGCTTGTTCTCCATCCAGGCGGAGGAAATACTGGTAATAACGGATGCTTTCCTGATATTCCTCTTCCAATGCCAGGATCTCGGCCATTTGCAGGTATGCTACCGTGTAGCTGCTATCCTGATGTAAGATTTCATTGAAACATTTCTTTGCGGCCTGAAATCTGCCTTCATTGCGGCAGTTCACCCCTTCCCTGTAAAGACCCTTTAACTTATTTCCTGGAAAAGCCATAGCAACTTGCACGAATAAAACCGTCCATAGCAGCGGACATAAGACACGGACGTTTAACATAGAGTTTCATAGACTCCTGCAAAGATAATAAATTTATTGCATATCTTCTGCGGAGAATCCCAATGGTAACAGGTGTCTGATAGTCTGGATGATGAACACTTTCCCCGTCTGACCGCTCATGATCACACGAATGGACTGCTGCTGACGGCCTTCATATTCTGATAAGGTCTGCCGGCAGATGCCGCATGGAGAAATAGGGGTATCATTACTCCCCGAAGGATTGTGATAGCTGATGGCAATAGTGAGTATCGGTACTCCCGGATAGAGGGACGCTGCGGTAGATAAAGCCACTCTTTCCGCACAAATGCCGGCAGGGAAAGAAGCGTTCTCCTGGTTTGTTCCTCTTACCACAATACCGTTGGCCAGTAAAATGGCAGCTCCTACATAAAAATTGGAATAAGGGGCATAGGCCTGGGCAGTTACTTCCCGGGCTTCTTCCAGTAACCGGAGGTCTGCAATGGGTAAGGCTGCACTGTCCTGGAAGGAATGGTATTCAAAAGAATGTTTACGGATGTCCATATACTAAATTACGAATTACGGATGACGAATTACAAGTTAGTGTTTGTAATTGGATGTCATGCGTAATTCGTAACAGAATATTGTGAAACAGCGGGAAGAAGGTGTTACCTAAACCCGAGCTTTTATTTGATTGTTCTGAACAGCCTGTTCCAGCGGATGCTGCCATGGCCATAGCTCATCCAGATCAGCCATGCTTTACCTACGATATGATCTTCAGGCACAAAACCCCAGAAGCGGGAATCCAGTGAGTTGTCACGGTTATCACCCATCATCCAGTAATAGTTCATTTTGAAAGTGTAGGTATTGGCAGGTTTATTATTGATATAGAACTGTCCGTTCCTGGCTTCCAGTTTGTTGCCCTCATATACGCTGATAATACGGTCGTAGAAAGCGATGTTAGTACTATCCAGGTTCACCGTTGCGCCTTTCTTAGGAATATACAGCGGACCAAAGTTATGCTCTGTCCATCTGTAGTGTGCTGTATCATGCGGAAACACCTGTATATCCTGTCTGGGCGATTTTACATACGGTCTGATGTCCTGCACTGCCGGCCATGTTCTTAACAGGTTGGCCATACCTGGCGTCAGGTCATACCTGAAAGTACTGGAATCATCCACGCTGCGTGGAGAAGGATCTATGTTCAGTTCATCGAGACGGCTCGGGTTCAGCGGATCTCCGGTGGTTTTTACCCAGTATGTACGCTCGCTTTCCGGTGGGATCGGCGCCTGTGACCCATTCACGAAAACGATACCTTCTTTGATGCTCAGGGTATCGCCGGCAACAGCCATACAACGCTTAATATAGTTCTCACGTTTATCGACAGGACGGGAAGTAACATGGTTCTGTTCCCATACATTATCACGTCCATAAAATCTTACCAGCTGGTAGTAGCTTTGCTCCTGTTGCTCCAGGGCTACAGTATCTCCTTCGGGGAAGTTAAACACCACTACATCATAACGCTCCACATCTGAGAAACCTGGCATACGTCTGTATTTCCAATGTACCGCTTCGGAGTAAGCCTTGCTATACCTGGTGAATGGCAGCGTATGATGTGTAAAAGGAACAGCGAGTGGCGTCATGGGAATACGAGGCCCGTAACTGATCTTGCTGACAAACAGGAAGTCGTTTACCAGCAATGTCTTTTCCATAGATGGGGTTGGGATAGTGTACGCCTCAAAAATAAAGGTGCGTATCAAGGTAGCTGCGATGATGGCGAAAATAGCGGCATCAAACCACTCTCTAACGGCAGATTTCTTCTTTGGCTGACCCTCTTTATTTCTTCTCCAAAAAGCCAGGTTCATTAAGATTCGTTTAAGATATTTAAAAGATCAAATATAATATTCTGTATTCTGCAAGCTAATTAATACTAATCAAAAGTTTTGCTAAAATAAGGGGATTAGGTTGATTTAATAAACTTTTTTACATGTAATGCAATTGGTTTATAAGAGTTTTGCATTTCACGCCAGCTCCTTCCGCAGGATCTCATTGATTTCTCTGGCACGGTTATACACCATGAAGTGGCCACCAGTGGGTATTATATAATCAGCCTTGATAAGCCTTGACGGGAAGGTCCTGTCCTTGCCTCCATGGATGTGTACCAATGATGCCGGGACGAAATCGTTCTGCCAGTTCACCACTATCCGGATGCCCCAGCGAAGATAACCATAGGCCGTTTTGGTCATATAGTCGGCCAGCAATTCCTGTTCTTCCGCTGTTTCGGCGCTCAGGAACAGTTTCACCAGTCCTTTTCTGCGTGTAAAAATGATTGAATCCGGTAGCCGCAGTAATTGCAGCAAACCTGTTTTCCTCACCCAGGTCAGGTAAGGGGGCTTCTCTCCTGTACGCTTAATACTACTGATGAGGATAACCTTCTGTATGGGTCTTTGCCGGGCTATTTCCACTGATAACATGCCACCAAAAGATACGCCCAGCAATGTGGCATCTTCATGTTCAATCCTGGCCGCCATCCGGGCGGCATACGCAGGAAAAGTCTCCTGTGGGTCGGGGGTCAGCCAATCCAGGTAGTGTACGGTATATTCCTCGGGGAAACTAAGGTATCTGAAGATCCTTTCATCTGCTCCCATACCGCTGATCAGGTACAGATGTCTGGCCATGGTTCAATAATATGAAAAAGGCTGTCCCCGCCTATGGTGGGAACAGCCCCTGATATTTACTAAGCGTTTATTTTCTTTTTATCTCTGGAGGGCAGCACATAATCGTATACATCATCTGCCATGATCGTTTTGCCCGACAGGATCACAAGACGGGCCACCACGTTGCCCAGCTCACGGATATTGCCGGACCAGTTGTGCTGCTGTAATGCCTTCATGGCTTCCTTGTCGATGGTCTTTTTCGCCATACCGTACTCCTGGCAGGCGCTTTCCAGGAAGTGTTCCACCAGCAGCGGAATATCGTCCCGGCGATCGTTCAGGGAAGGTACATGTATCAGGATCACGCTGAGACGATGGTAAAGGTCGAGACGGAAGTTCTTTTCTTCCACCTCCTTCAGCAGGTCTTTATTGGTAGCGGCTACCACCCTTACATCCACGCTGATCTCTTTATCTCCGCCCACACGGGTGATCTTTCCTTCCTGCAGGGCTCTCAGCACTTTAGCCTGCGCACTGAGGCTCATATCCCCGATCTCGTCCAGGAACAAAGTGCCACCGTTCGCCTGTTCGAACTTACCGATACGTTGTTTTACTGCGGATGTGAAGGAGCCTTTCTCATGCCCAAACAACTCACTTTCAATCAGTTCGCTAGGGATAGCTGCGCAGTTCACCTCCACGATAGGTCCGGCAGCACGGTTACTGCGTTCATGTATCCAGCGGGCCACCAGCTCCTTTCCTACCCCATTCTCACCTGTTACCAGCACACGGGCATCGGTAGGCGCCACCTTCTCTATTGTTTCCTTTATCTTCAGGATAGGGCCAGAAGTGCCGATCATCTCCTGAGTTTTGTTCACTTTACGGCGCAGTGTCTTTGTCTCCGTCACCAGCGTGCTTTTATCCATCGCATTACGCAGGGTGATCAGCAACCTGTTGAGGTCCGGTGGTTTGGAGATATAGTCGTAAGCGCCCTTTTTTACTGCTTCTACGGCCGTATCGATATTTCCATGTCCTGACACCATCACAATAGGCACATCCGGATTGGTTTCTTTGGCTTTCTCCAGGAATTCCAAACCGTCCATCTTGGGCATCTTTATATCGCACAGGATGGCGTCGTACTGCTTTTCTTTGAACATTTTAAAGCCTTCCGCCCCATCAGCTGCCTCGTCTACCTTATATCCTTCATAGGTCAGTATTTCAGACAACGTTTTACGTATGCTTTTCTCGTCATCAATTATCAGAATGTTGGCCATATCATTATTTTAGTGAACAACGTACAAAATTAAGGGAAATTACTTGATACCCATCCAAGATAACAAAATGGAGGCAAGAACCAACGCGCCCATCTTCGATATCGGCCATTTGTCTACTAACTTTATGGACTCTCGACATTAATACGTAATTTCATTGATCGTTTCCCTCAATCCTGTAATTCACTTGGATATGCAACAACTTTTAGAAGAATTAAGGCGGAGGCACCAGCTGGCTGCAGCTACTGCTTATCCGACTACCAGTGCGGTGAACGACTTTGCCAACAATTTTATCAACTGGCTTTTTCCAGAATATACCGGGAAGGTGATGGCTGATATCGTGTTACTGGAGGAATACGCAAATGGACTGCAATCCGAGTTGCAGCAACTATTAGCGCCGATGCAACAGCAGTTGCCGGCGGCGGCAGAAGCGCTGAGCCGCCAGTTTATGGAGCAGGCGGAAGTCATTTATGATGCATTAAAAAAAGACGCAGAAGCTATTTATAAAGGAGACCCGGCGGCTACCTGCATGTACGAGGTGATACGCGCCTATCCCGGGTTTTATGCGATCGCCTTTTACCGTATTGCGCATGCGCTGCATCAGCTGAAGATACCACTGCTGCCCCGTATGATCACCGAACGGGCGCATAGCTGCACCGGTATCGACATTCACCCCGCGGCAGTGATAGCGCCCTATTTCTGCATTGACCACGGTACCGGTATCGTGATCGGTGAAACCACCATTATCGGCTCCAATGTAAAGCTCTACCAGGGCGTTACACTGGGCGCATTAAGCGTGGATAAGGATATGGCGCGCAGCAAGCGTCATCCGACAATTGAAGACAATGTCATTATATATGCCGGCGCCACCATCCTGGGCGGCGATACTGTGGTGGGCCACCATAGTATTATAGGCGGAAATGTATGGCTTATAAAAAGCACTGCCCCCTTCAGCCGGATCTATTACCGGGCGGATGGCAGTATTAGCGTAGTAGAAAACAGTTATTAGATGCATTCGATATTAGATCTTGTTGGTAACACTCCAATGGTAGCGCTCAAACACATCAGCGCCAATCCGGGGGTTACAATTTATGCGAAACTGGAAGGAAATAATCCGGGAGGCAGTGTAAAAGACAGAGCAGCTTACGGTATGATCAAAGGAGCATTGGACAGAGGCGAGATTAAACCGGGCATTAAACTGATTGAGGCCACCAGCGGCAATACAGGCATCGCATTAGCCATGATTGCCAGCCTGTTCGGCGTAGAAATAGAACTGGTGATGCCGGAAGATGCTACCCGCGAAAGAGTGCTGACCATGGAAGCCTTCGGCGCCAAAGTGACATTGACACCTAAGGAAGCATCTATGGAAGGCTCTATTGACTACGCCAATGCGCAGGTGGCCAAAGGTGGTTATCATATGCTGAACCAGTTCGGCAATCCGGATAACTACGGCATGCACTATAAAACCACCGGACCGGAAATATGGCGGGACACCAACCACGGTGTCACCCACTTCGTGAGCGCCATGGGCACTACCGGTACCATTATGGGGGTGTCTAAGTTCCTGAAAGAACAAAACAGCCAGGTACAGATCGTAGGATGTCAGCCCACTGAAGGCTCCAGGATACCCGGTATCCGTAAATGGCCGGAGGAATACCTGCCTAAGATCTTTGACAGATCGAGAGTAGACCGCATCATGGATATTTCGGAGGAAGAAGCGAAAGCGATGACCCGTCGCCTGGCCAAAGAAGAAGGCATTTTCTGCGGCATGAGCAGCGGCGGGGCCGTATCTGCAGCGGCAAGGATATCAAAAGAGCTGGACCACGGGGTGCTGGTATGTATTATCTGTGACCGTGGAGATAGGTATCTGTCGTCAGATCTGTTTGGGAGCTAAACCGAAACGGCCAATTGGTTCCCGGGAATATCCGTTGATCCATGGTTGAAACACACGGGTTCCACGCGTGGTTGACGGCCATTGGTTCCCCACAATTGGGGTTTTCCCCCGAACCGCCGGTAAAAGAGAAAGCCGGTCTTCATCAGACCGGCTTTCTTTTATTACAGTTTTACTGCTTACTTCTTCATGTACATTACTTCCTTCACCAGTTTCACGGTACGCTCAACATCAGGCAGGTACAGTTTCACCAGGTTCGGTGCGTAGTGCATTGGCGCATCAGCAGCTGTGATACGACGGATCGGAGCATCCAGGTAGTCGAAACCTTCTTTCTGGATACGGTAAGATATCTCAGAAGAAACGCTGGAGAACGGCCATTGTTCTTCTACTATCACCAGACGGTTGGTTTTCTTAACAGATTCCAGGATGGTGAACCAATCCAGCGGACGGATGGTACGCAGATCAATCACTTCAGCTTCGATACCTTCTTTTGCCAGCTCTTCAGCAGCACCCAGGGCAACTTTCATCATTTTGTTGAAAGATACGATGGTCACGTCTTTACCGGAACGTTTGATATCAGCTTTACCAATTTCGATAATGTATTCTTCTTCAGGCACTTCACCCATGTCGCCGTACATCACTTCGCTCTCCATGAAAACAACCGGATCGTTATCGCGGATAGCCGCTTTCAACAGACCTTTTGCATCATAAGGATTTGAAACTGATATTACTTTTAAACCCGGGATATTTGCATAATAGCTTTCGAAAGCAGTGGAGTGCTGTGCACCCAGCTGACCGGCAGAACCGTTAGGTCCACGGAAAACGATAGGACAACCTACCTGACCACCACTCATTGCCAGCATTTTAGAAGCTGTGTTCAGGATCTGGTCCAGCGCCAGTACAGCAAAGTTCCAGGTCATGAATTCCAGAACAGGACGAAGACCGTTCTGTGCAGCACCAACACCAATTGCAGTGAAGCCCAGCTCAGCGATCGGTGTGTCTATTACCCTCTTAGGGCCAAACTCATCCAGCATTCCCTGGCTAACTTTATAGGCTCCGTTGTATTCTGCTACTTCCTCTCCCATCAGGAAAACGCGGTCGTCACGGCGCATTTCTTCCTGCATGGCTTCTCGTAAGGCTTGTCTGAAAGCTATCTGACGCATGCTGTTACTCTTAAAGTTTGAAAGTTAATGCCTCATTTATCTTAAGGCAGGGGCAAAATTATTGTTTGTTGGCGAAAAAGCAAAGGAAAACTTATGAGTAAGCGAGCTGAGATTTTAAATACTATATATGAAATATTATATATATTAGCGGACAGACTGCCTGTTATAAGTTAATATCCTATCCTATGTTTACCATTACCGTGCTTTCTTTATGCTTTCTGGCGGCCATTTCCTGTAAGATCAAAAAGGTCAAAGCCCCGCTGATAACGGGTTTGATCTGGTATTTCCATCTCTCGATGTGCATATTCTCTGTTCTGTGCCTGATACTGCTTTTCAGCGGTTATGGGTTTAAAGGCACTTATACGGAGCGGGTGTTCTATACCCTTTATGCAGGATCTGGTATCATATTGTATGGCCTCACCCAGCAGGAAGTGTCAGGCAAGTGGGTATACCTGTGTGCCTTTTACGGCTTCCCTTTTGTGCTGCTCTTTGGACTGCTGCTGCCTCCTTTACGCACGCTGACCGTCATTGCGGGACTGGGATTATTGTCTGACGGGGAAATGAAACGCTATCCGATTGACGATGACTTTGCGCTGCAATCCACCTCGGTGGATATTATTTACCGCTATCCTACCTACAGCCTGGTACAGGATAAGTACTGGTTTTTTGAGAAGATATCAGGAGATGTGGTAAAACCTGCGGGGCAACTGCAGGCCTTAAAAATGGAGAAAAGCGGGCAGGATAGCATACATCTATATATGAACCTGATCAATGGACCAGGCAGGGCCTCACGCTTTGACACAACCATCAGCCTGATACAATAAATTTCAAGGATCAGGGATTTACGTGATGATCCTCCCGTAAATTCCTGATCCTTAACAACAATATTGCTAATTCGCTCTTTCGATAACGATCGCACTGGCGCCACCACCGCCATTACAAATGCCTGCCACACCGTAACGGGCATTGTTCTGACGCAGGATAGAGCTGAGCGTCACCACAATACGTGCACCGCTGCATCCGATAGGATGCCCCATAGAAACTGCACCTCCCCATACGTTCACTTTATCTCGTGATAGTCCCAGATCACGTTCATTGGCGATAGGCACACAGGAAAAGGCTTCATTGATCTCCACAAAATCCATATCTGCTGCGGTCAGCTTCGCTTTTTCCAGCGCTTTATTAATAGCTTTCACCGGAGTAGTGGTGAACCATTCAGGCGCCTGGGAAGCATCCGCAAAACTGATAACTTTTGCCAAAGGCTTCAGTCCCAATTCTTTCAGCTTCTCCCCGCTTACCAGTAACACTGCTGCCGCGCCGTCGTTGATATTAGAGGCATTGGCCGCCGTGATGGTACCATCTTTCTGGAAGGTAGGTTTCAGTGTAGGGATCTTCTCGAAGTTCACCTTTTTATAGTCTTCATCCTCTGTGACAGTAACCACCTGTTTTCCAGGCACTTCTACAGGAATGACCTCATTTTTATAATATCCCTTTTCGGTGGCCGCTGCCGCCCTTTTATAGCTTTCTACAGCATATGCATCCTGTTCCTCACGGGAGATCTTGTATTCTGTAGCACAGAGTTCCGCCGCATTTCCCATATGAAAGTCCTTATAAGGGTCCCACAGGCCATCCCTGATGATACCATCAGTGACAGCGCCACTACCTAATCTGTAGCCATTACGGGCTTTATCCAGGTAGTAAGGCACATTGCTCATACTCTCCATCCCGCCGGCCACTACTATGTCATTATCGCCTGAGAGGATGCTCTGCGCTCCCAACATGATCGCTTTCATACCGGAAGCACATACCTTATTGACAGTTGTGCAGGGCACATTCGTGGGAATGCCGGCATAGATACTGGCCTGGTTGGCAGGCGCCTGGCCCAGGTTAGCACTGATCACATTACCCATATATACTTCATTCACCGCAGCGGCAGGTACGCCCGCCTTTTCGAGCGCCGCTTTCATTACCAGGGCGCCCAGCTGGGTAGCAGACATTGCCGATAATGCGCCATTAAAGGAGCCAATGGGGGTACGCACTGCTGAAACTATAAATACTTCTTTCATCCGTAGAAATTTTCGTCACGCCCAAAGGCGCAACTGTTAAGATTGTTTGGTTTCCACCAAATATAACGGAATTTCAGGAACGATAGCTGGGCGCAGGTGTTAAAACCGGTAACCTAACTTAATCCCCATAGGTATATTAATATCCCATCCTGTTTTGGGTTCATCTACCAGATAGCTGCTGTTATCCTCCAGATAGCTGTCTGGCGAAGGAACTTCGTTTTTGAAGGCTACATCCCTGTATTTAACTCCCAGCCCAATGTAGAATTCTATCATGAATTTATGTGGCCTGTCAAAGAATAACTGACAACCTACTTTACCGGATGTACCGTAGATGTTCTTAACCTTATCATAGGCAGATATCTTCTCATAGTCCGGTTTCCAGCTGTTAGGATCCCATCTCACCGGCTGTATCCATTCTTCCCGGTAACTAACACGCTTATATGAAATTTCCTGTCCGAAGAATAATTTGTAAACATGTCCTCTCCCCGGCAGATAATAACGTATTTCAGGACGGATGCGGAAGCCCTTCGCCATTGGCGAATACCTGCCTCTTAAATTGTAATCCGCCTTTTCATCAATAAAGATCCAGGTACCTTCCAGCACCACACCCCAGTTTTTCTTATACCGGTATTCCAGTGCCAGGGAAACGCCCCCGTCAGGCTCTCTGAGCGTTACGAGATTGGTACTGATGCGCAGTCCCGTAAGAAAGGAATCAGGCGTATTTCTTTGTGCCCTGGAGGTAAGGGTAATTAATAAGAAAAGTATAAGAACAGTGTAGAGTTGTTTCATCAATAAGGTAGTTTAGAAATTAAGCCGGGAGATACAGGGGAAGCTGCTATGCTGTAACAAATTATTTCCCGTTTGCCAAGCACGAATAGAAGGTTGCCACTGTTCACAATATCTGAATAAGCTACATCCGTCACTTCACCTACCCTTTCAAGGGTTGCGCCGGCGATATTTATCGTCACCATGCCTTGCTCTGCCGCCAGATACATATAACTGCCTGCTATAACGAAAGCGTTGGTCTCGCCTACCTGCAAACGATTTAATTCAATACTGGCAGTCGTATCCTTTTTCAGCCTGGATTTTATCAGATAGAGCGAGGTAGCACCACAAAATCTTTTTCGACTGGAAATAGCATATGCGATATCGCCTGTTGCTGTCAGTTTTAAGCAGTCGGTCAAGTCCCTGTAATGAGAAGTGTACTCCAGGCTGGTGGTGTCGTGGCGGTTCAACCGGGTGCTATACAGCACAGCCAATTCATTATTCAGCAGAAAGACACTATCCACTTTTGTACCCAATAGCTGCCGGCTCTTCAGGATTACCGGCTGGCCGGGAGACGACAGGGAATAGGCAGCCAGCGACTCTGCATTCACGAGATAAAGTTTACCACGTGAGATAACCAATCCGGCATTATTGTGACCGACGGCGTCCGGATTATAAATATCCTGTTCACCTGACCTGCGACATTTAGGATTATTAATTTTAGCCTTATGCCAGCCAATCACAATTCCCTTCGAAGGATCAACGCATTCGAAATAATTTACGTCCGGTCCCGAAGGATAATCCAGTTGCCTCCACACGCCAGCCACCCTTCCTACGGTCATATTCGCAGAGAGTGCTTTTAGAGGAATAGCAACGAGATCATTGTAATTGTTTGCGTACAGGTAATCGCCATCAATGGCAGCCACCTGGAATCCGGGAATCCGCAGAAAGCCCGTTTTTACGGGACGAGCGGGGTCCTGGTATGAAATAACATGTAGTCCTGAATCAATTTCCTCCTGCAGCACATTCATACCTGCTGTAAATAACTTACCACCATTGACTGTCTTACGGGGTGGCTGAAAACTGATCTGTTTCAAAGAAGCATCGGTACTATAAATGGGGACATATCCTTCCACAACTCCACGTTCCCAGGGATCATCATAGCAAGCCGCCAGGAGACAACAGACGATAAACAGTACATAGGTTTGCAGACGATTCATACAATATAGGTTAGGCATTTGCAGTTAAGCGTGCAGAGGAAAGCAGAAGTTACATTGTGGGAGTTAAGAAAACGTTAAAGGCCATTCCTGCACATCAAGAAGACAATGGTATATAAAACAAGAAACCGTCTCAAAAAATTGAGACGGCTCTTTCTTCAAGCATAACCGGTCCTTACGATAACCGGAATGTATTTTACCAACCTCCGTTATTAGGAAGGACATTCGGATTGAGAGATGTTTCACTTTGTGGCACCGGCCAGAGATAATCACGTCCTGCATTGAAACTACGCTGTTCTACCAGTACGTGCTTACCATAATCCTGTCTTGTCTGATCAAAGTTGTTCAGGATACCATAAACAGGACCAGACATCACTGTTTCTGCTATCTTCCAGCGACGGATGTCAAACAGACGGTTATCTTCCATCGGGAACTCTACATGCCTTTCACGACGTACTGCATCACGCAGTGCCGTCTGACCAGGGAAATCTGCTGCAGTTATAACAGGCATCACGACACCAGGTCTTTGTCTTACCCGGTTGATAGCATCATACACCGAAGCATCGATCTGGTTAGCTTCTATTTTAGCTTCAGCATAGGTCAGCAGTACTTCTGCAAATCTCAGCAATACTACATCGTTATAAGAGTTGCTATCCCAGTTACCCTGAATATCAGCAGGCACATATTTTTTATAATAAAAACCAGTCAGCGAAGCATTATTCTTGCTTAATGCATCCAGGCTCTTAGTATTGCTTACATCAATCGTGATACCATTTACCACCACACCTGGCACCACGACTGTCATCTTGAGACGGGGGTCGCGGTTATCATAAGGATGTGCCGCATCATAGAGCCCTGACTTATCAATCGTCTTTCCATCAGTACATTCATAAGCATCCACCAGCGATTGTAACGGCACTACCTGCGACCAGCCACCGAGAGATGGTCCGCCCACCCATGTAGCCATGGCATTAGGCAGTGTGTTCTTCACGTAACGCGCAGAGAAGATGATCTCCTGACTGTTCTTGTTGGTACCGTTGAACAGGCTTACATAGTTATTGTCGATCGCATATGCATTCAGGTCCATTACTTCCTTAGCGGCAGCAGCAGCCTCTGTATAACGGCCCTCGTACAACAACACTCTTGCTTTTAAGGCCAGTGCTGCGCCCTTCGTAGCACGGCCTGCGTTGTTGGCATCATAGGTAACAGGAAGGTATTTCGCGATGGTATCCAGCTCTGCTACCAGGAACTGTGCTACTTCCGCACGTGGCGTACGTTTCGCTGCAAAGTCGCTTACCGGTGGGATAGTTGTTCTCAGCGGCACATCACCATACAGACCTATCAGCTGCTGATATGCATAGGCCCTGATAAAACGGGCTTCCCCTTTCAGACGTTTGTTGAGGGAATCTGATAATGCCTTATCCCTGTCGATATTATCCAGCACATCATTACAGGATGCGATCATCTTATAAAAGTTGCTCCAGAAGTTGGCGAACATACCCGTTCCGATAGAAGCACTTCCGTTACCAACAAGCCTTACATCACTTGGCCAGTCACTCCAGGAATAACTGTCATCTGTAGCGCAGCTCAGGAATATGCGGTTATCCACATCGCCCAGGCGGCGGTAACAGTTATTTACGGCATTAATGGCATCCGCTTCTGTAGTCCAGTAATCCTCCCGGCTTACAGCATTCTGCGGCTGTTCGTCCAGGTATTTTTTACAGGCCGTCATTGATACAAGTCCGGCCAAGGTGAATATAATTGCTAATTTCTTCATGACTACTTAGTTTAAAATTGCACGTTTAATCCAAAGTTGATGGTTCTCACCTGTGGGTAATACCTGCTATCGTTTGGTGCTTCCGGATCAATGTCATTCGGCAGGGATGAGAAGGTCAGGAGGTTCTGTCCGCTCACATAGATGCGGCATCTGTCAAAGCCCGCACGTTTCATGATGTGATCAGGCAAGGTATAACCCAGCTGCACGCTTTTCAGTCGCAGGTAAGCACCGCTCTTCACCCAGTAAGAAGAAGACTGATAGTTCTGTGTAGTATTCACCAATCTTGGGAAATCTGCACTTGTATTAGTACTTGTCCAGCTGTTCAGGTGTTCCTCCCTGAAGTTACCATCATTCGATGTCGGCGCTCTTTCTATCGGCAGTGTATGGATAGATACTTTACCTACACCCTGGAAGAAGGCAGACAGGTCGAAATGTTTGTAGTCAGCACCCAGGTTGAAACCATAAGTATATCTTGGAATATTGCTACCCAGGTACACCATATCGCCACCTTTGCTCACTGCGCCTTCTTTTACCTGTTTGTCATTGTTCTGATCTTTGTAGATTAAATCGCCGGGACCTGTAGTCGGGAATGGCTGCGTAGCATGTGCTGCTACCTGTGCAGCGTTCTGGAAGATGCCTTCTACCTGGTAACCGTAAAAACCTCCGATAGGTTGTCCTGTAATGAGACCTGTATAAATGAAGTTGTTATCTCTTGTGATCGCATCAGTATTTTTGATATCAATGATCTTGTTGCGAACATCAGAGAGATTACCACCTACATGATAATCAACCTGGCCGATCTTACCACGATAGTTCAGTGATACTTCCCATCCCGTGTTCTGTACCTTACCAGCATTCTGTGCAGAAGGATCCAGACCTACTGAAGGATTGATAGGAAGGAATAACAGGATATCTTTTGTATTTTTTTTATAGTAATCAAAAGTAAAATCCAGGTTCTTGAATAACGTTGCGTCCACACCCACGTCTGTCATTACAGTTGTTTCCCATGTCAGACCTGAGTTAGGATAGATCTGAATACCTGCTGTCGGATTCAGCACACCGCCGAAAGGATAACTGTTGTAGTAGTATACTGACTGGTAAGGATAGTTGGTAGATTGTTTATCTCTGTCGAGGATCACGTCGTTACCCAGCTTACCCCATGAACCACGTATCTTCATATTGTTGATGAAGGTCAGATCGCGCATGAATTCCTCTGAAGAGATACGCCAGCCGGCAGAGAATGACGGGAACAGTCCCCATTTCTGACCATCAGAGAAACGGGATGAACCGTCGCGGCGGAGGTTGGCTTCAAAGAGATATTTATCGTTGTAGGAATAGTTCAATCTACCAAAGAAAGATACCAGGGAATAGGCAACGCCATTACCTGTAGCAATCTGCCCGGTGGCAGCACCTGCATCGATCTGTTCTATCGTACCATTAGGCAGGTTCACCCTGTAACCGCTCAGGTCATCGGTAGTTTCAGACAAACGGGAAGCACCCGCCAGCAACGTGAAACTGTGCTTGCCAAAGCTGTGTGTATATTCTGCCAATCCCTGGTAGTTCCTGAACCAGTAACCCTGGTAGGCCTTCCTGATAGTATTCTGCCCCAGTGTCAATGTATTTTCGTTGGTAGGGAAATCGGTAAAATATGTCAGTGCCTTTTCGTGCATGCTGTTATAGTCGGACCTGTAGTTAACAGAAGTGAGGCCGGTCAGTTTCAGACCTTTTAGCAGGTTGTATGTGGCTTTGAAGTTGCCTGTAAAGAGATTGCTTTTATATTGGTATAGACCACCCTCTTCCTGAAGGCGGATAGGGTTTTGGCCACCTCTCACAAGTGCCCAGGTGCCATCTGAATATTTGTTTACAGAAAGAGGATTCACTACTGCAGCCTGTCCAAACTGGTACCATGCTGATCCTGAAGCCCCCTGTGGCTCCTGCCTGTCGCCCAGTCTGGCGGCAATGTCTGCACTGAAGGTCAGTTTCTTTGTGACATTAATATCTGTATTCAGACGAACAGTGAGACGGTTGAAATCCATGTTGGAGATCAGACCTTTCTGATCGAAGTAGTTAGTGGAGAAACGGTATTTAATATCTTCCGTACCGCCGGATATACCCAGGCTATGCTCCTGCTGAAAGCCGCTGCCGGTCAATACATCATCCAGCCAGTAGTTGTCCGGGTACTGATCTTTATTACGGTTGGGATCATCGTAAGCAGCAATCTGCGCATCGGTATAGGTAGGATTCGCACCGGAGTTGGTGGCAGTCTGGTTCACCAGTTTCATGAAGTCTTTCGCACCTACATATTTTGCCAGACGTGCGGGACGCTGCCATGCAAAATAGTTGGAGTAGCTCACCTTCGCTTTACCGGAGGCGCCTCTTTTGGTAGTGATCAGGATCACACCATTTGCCGCTCTTACACCATAGATAGCTGAAGATGCCGCATCTTTCAGCACAGAGTAGGATGCGATATCATTCATGTCCACATCATTCATATTCATCTGCACACCATCTACAAGCACTAATGGATCGGTACTGTTCAGCGTACCCACACCACGGATACGGATAGTGCCCTGGTCAGCACCGGGCTGTCCGCTGCCTGTGGTCACTGTGACACCAGGCGCCATCCCCTGCAACGCGGCAGATACCTGGCCAACAGGTTTCCAGCTCACGTCTTTACCATCTATGGCGCTGATAGCACCGGTAACGTTTACTTTCTTCTGCGTACCATAAGCGACTACCACCACTTCAGATATAGCAGTGACATCTTGCGTCAGCTTTATTGTAATAGTAGTACGGCCAGCAACGGCCACTTCCTGTTTCGTATAACCAATGAATGAAAATTCCAGTACCGCATTTTCATTTGGTACCTGTAATGACCAGGAACCATCAACACCTGTGGAAGTACCATTTGTAGTACCTTTCACCAGTACCGTTACACCTGGTATAGGCTGGCCATTTTCGTCGGTCACTACACCTTTTACAGGGATAGCGGCAGGAGCAGCAAGCGGGGGCATGTTCATTGCTGACTGTACGGGTGAAGGCGTATTTTCCCGGGACCCGGTTGGAGGAGGTGCTGCAGCAGGTTCATCATCCTGCAGATACACAATATAGAACCCCTCTCCCATCTTTTTATACCGGAGTTTATTAGCAGTAGTGATACTCTTCAATTCTTCTTCAAGAGAGGATGTTCTGTTATTTTCAATACGTGACAATTGCAATGTTGCGAGATTGCTCTTGTACATGAAGTGTACATTGTATTTTACTTCAAGCCCATCCAGCACACTTTTCAGCGACTTAGTCTGTGATCTTTCGAAGGGGCTGACAGGTTTACCCAGCGCTGCCAGGTCCTGCGCATTTGCCGGCATGCTGCAATAACATGCCATGCCCATAGCAGCCATAAAGGCACTAATGAACTTGTTCATACATTTAAATTTGAATGATTACCTGTGCTGTGGTCACTGCATTCCGTTGTACACCGGCCTGCAGTATTTACTGCATTGTTTTTAAATACTCTTTCTCTCGATTATAACAATATTATTGACATGGCTTACTTTCAGATGAAAAAGCTGTGAGAGTCCCTCCAGCAGCATATCCATTTGCTGGCTGGGGACTGTACCCGTAAATTCCTGGCGTAATAATGAAGTGTCCCTGATCTCGACAGTTACGCCATACGTATCTTCCAGTTGCTGCGCCAGTTCGGCGAAGCTGGCATTCTCAAACTGCAGGCTGTTTCTTTTCCAGGAAGAATAACGTTGCGTATTGGTGTGGTTCTTCACCTTTGTACGTACCTGTTCCTTGTATTCTACAAGGTCTCCAGGTTGCATGATGATTGTTTCTTCCGGTGTACTGTTGCTGTGCAGACGTACCTTTCCGGTGTTCAGCACCACCTGCATCCGTCCGTGACGGTCTACCAGATTAAAAGTGGTGCCCAATACTTCAACGTTCATCCTGCTTGCAGTATGTACAACGAAAGACCGGGGTACAGTTGATGGTTTTACTGAAAAGAATGCCTCACCTTCCACCCACACTTCACGGCTGGCGGACCGCTCCCAGTTATTGGCGTAACGCAGTGTAGTGTTACCATTCAGGGTAACTTCCGACTGATCGGGGAGGACTACCGTACGTATTTCCCCATAAGCTGTCTGGATAACGGTGTTACGGTGATGATGATAGACTTTCCATCCCCCATAAGCAAGTAATAAGGTTCCTGATACCACGGCGGCTGCTTTGAGACCTGTAAACCAACGGGACCGGCGATAACGTGGCTGGCGCTGACCAGTAGTATCAACGATACGCTGGTAGAGATCTGCAGATTGTGACGGCGACAGCATGATATCCGGCTTTGCCATATCAAGATCCCGCGTCATAACAATATCCAGGTATTCCCTTCCTTCCGGAGTGGTAAACCATTCCAGTACCCTTTCATATTCTTCAGGGGTACATTGGTTAAGCTGGTATCTATGCAGCAGACTTTGGTCGAATTGCTCCATAATGTGGACTTACGATGAAATATGACAAATGAAATTGTTACGTTCTGTATAATACTACACCTGGGGAAATGAAAAGTATTATAGGAGTTGAAAAAAAATTTAAGAAAAGGTAACAAAAAGAAAGGCAAGGCTCAGGAGTGCGCTCATCATGATCTTCAATGCGTGCTTCAATGCCTTACTGGCCTGGGCATACTGAAATTTGACAGTATTAATGGACAATCCCAGCTGTCGGGCTACTTCCTCGTTGCTCAATCCTTCGTAAGAGCGCAGGCGGAAGATCTTTTTCTTCTGGGCAGAGAGATTGTTAATAGCATGGTCCACTACTTTGCGGTAATCATTAAATATAACGGTCGATTCAGCGTCCCGGTGCTCACTGCTGGCGTTGTAGACAAGTTCGTATTGTTTGGAAAGACTGCGTTTATGATCGCGGATGAGGTTCAGTACGTGGAACTTGAGGCATTTAAAAAGGAAATTACGTACTCCCTGCGCGGGGTCCAGCTCTTCACGGTGCAACCATACCTTCACGAATACTTCGTGTACGGCATCTTCGGCAGCAGTGGTGCTTTTCAGATATTTACAGGCTGTACTATATAAGAGTTGATGATAGGCAGCATATAATTCTTCAAAAGCGTTGTGATCACTGTCGCGCAGGCGGGCAGCCAGTTGCTGATCATTATTGAGAATATACATGGACACTGTTCAGATCCCCCTCTCTGTGAATGCTGTTTGAGTTTTAAACGTGTTGTCTAAAATTAGGCCATGATACTATTTTAAATAAATGGTAAATTATCCAAGTAAGATATTTTTTTAACATCGTTTATCCTGAATAAAAAGATCCTGCCGATAATACTATCAGGCATGAGTGTGCATTGCAACATTGACGGTACTTTACATGCATTGTCTCCCAAAATAAGGATCAGGTGGTAGCTTGAGGGCAAGGCTGAAAGCCAGGCCCCTGCAATACTATTTTTTTCAGTAGTATTCTTCAAACTACCTGTTCCTGCCCTGCGGATGGGTTCGGACAACAATGTATGACCGCTGTCCCGCCAGGCGGTGAAAAATTATTTAAGTTTGCAGTCTGAATTAAGCGCCATTGATTTCACAAAATACCATACAACAGATACTCAGCCGGATTGACATTGTGGAGATAGTAGGCAATTTCGTGAAACTTAAAAAACGGGGTGCCAACTACTTAGGGTTATGTCCCTTCCACAACGAGAAGTCTCCCTCCTTCACCGTTACGCCGAGTAAGGAAATATTCAAATGCTTCGGTTGCGGCCAGAGTGGTAATGCCATTAAGTTCCTGATGGAACACGAGAAGTATTCCTACGTAGAAGCTTTACGCTGGCTGGCGCAGAAGTACGACGTGCCCATTGAGGAAACTGAGGTAAGTCCGGAAGCCAGGCAGCAGCAGCTGATGGCGGACAGCCTCTATATCATCAATAGCTTTGCCCGTGAATACTTTTCCAATACACTCTTTAATACGGAAGAAGGCCAGAACGTAGGTCTCAGTTACTTTGAAGAGCGTGGCTTTACCCAGGAGACCATCCGTAAGTTCCAGTTAGGTTACAGCCTGAACACCTGGGATGCCTTCACTAAAACGGCCCTGTCCAAAGGTTATAACCTGGAATACCTGCAAAAAACAGGATTGGTCACCGTCAGGAATGAGCAGCCCGGAGATAACTACCGCGGCCGTGTGATCTTCCCGATCCACAACCAGAGTGGTAAGGTACTGGGATTCGGTGCCCGTATCCTTGTCAAGAATGACCGTGCTCCCAAATACATCAACTCACCGGAAAATGAGATCTACGTCAAGAACAGGGTACTGTATGGTACCTACTTTGCCAGGCATGCGATCGACAAACTGAATGAATGTCTGCTGGTAGAGGGTTATACAGACGTGATCTCCCTCCATCAGGCAGGGATTGAGAATGTAGTGGCATCCAGTGGTACGTCCCTGACGCAACACCAGCTGCGGCTCATTAAAAAGTACACAAACAACCTGACCATCCTCTTCGACGGGGACAATGCCGGTATCAAGGCGGCCCTGAGAGGTCTGGATATGGCGATAGAGGAGGGATTGAACGTAAAACTGGTTTTAATCCCCGATAAGGAAGACCCGGACAGTTATGTGCAAAAGATTGGGGCAGATGCTTTCCGTGAATTTATAGCCAATAACAAGCAGGATTTTGTGCTGTTCAAGCTGCAGATCTCCATGCAGGACGCCGGCAATGACAGCAACCGCAAATCACAGCTCGTAAATGAGATTGCGGAGACCATCTCCAAGATCGATAAAACGGAAGATTTCACCCGGCAGCAGGATTACATCCGTCAATGCAGCCAGGTACTGAAGATCGATGAACAGGGACTCATCAACCTGGTGAATAAGTTCATCCGGGAGCGTTTCCAGAAAAAGGAGAACCAGCAGGCCAGGGATAATGCCGCTGCTGCGCCGCCTATGGACGACGACCTCTCACCAGAGGCGATTGCCGCCATGGAGGCGATGGAGAACGGCGGAGAACCGGCAGTCAACTTCTTCAATCCGGACGAAAAACAGGAAAGGGAACTGGTGAAAATACTCCTGCGCTTTGGCGACAAACCTTTCAGTGAGGAAGATAAAAGCACCGTGGCCGACTATATTTTCCATCTGCCCTACGATTTCGAATCGCTGGCCGACAATGAGCTGGTGAAAAGGATATTGAGGGAATACAAAGAGATGTACGACCAGGACAACCTGCCCGACAAAAAGTGGTTCCTGTACCACAATGACCAGGATGTTGCCGGTATGGTAGTCGGTATTATGGAAGATAAAGAAGCGGAACTAAGTACTGCCTGGAAGGAAAAATTTGAAATAGATACCGTATATGGTGATAATGCCTATCTGAAAGATACCATCTCCACCACCAATTATCTCATTTTGAGGAAGATCCGTAAAATGATCGTGGAAAATCAACAGGAAATGGAACGGTCTACCGTGTTTGAAGAGCAGATCAAGTGTATTGAGATGCATAAGCACCTGAAACAGCTGGAAACGGAATTGACCCAGGGTATCGGAACGGTTATATTCAGGTAGTTTTGCCAGAATGACAGCAAAAGCCTTGTGTTCCTATAAGGGACGAACTAGCGACCTTTTAGCGACGAACAAGCGACCTTGCGATTTATTACCTAAAACGCCTTCACTTTGTACATAAAAGGGGGCCTGACTGTCAGACAGTCAGGCCCCCTTTCTTTTATATCCTTTCTTATTGCAGGATCAGTGGTAATACTTTCTTCTCACCATAGCCTGTCAGTTCGATCAGGTAATAACCTTTCGGCAAACCAGACAGATCCAGTGGCTGCAGTTGCTGTGTTGTAGTACGGGTGTACATTACACGGCCATTGAGATTATATACATTCACCGTCACTGTTTTCAGCAATGGTTTTCCGAATTGCAGGGATACCTGTCCCTCTGATGGGTTCGGGAAGGCTTTCACCTTATTACCGCCCAGGGTCACCTCTCCCACCGCGGTGATAATCACGGATACCGGAGCTGATTTGCTGGTACAGCCATTTCCATTCAGTGATTCCACCATATAAACACCGTTCTTTCTTGCACGGTAATTAGCGGCAGTAGCGCCATCGATGGCCTTATTATCCAGATACCACTGCCAGTTATATTTACCGGAAGTGAACAGGCTGTCGCCACGCTGGGTGATCACTGGTTGAGGAGGCTGATTGGTAATAGTGAACAGCTGTGACCATGCAGTAGTATCTGCAGGAGAACTAGCCACTACTCTCACTGCGTAACTCGTAGCACAAGCCAGGCTATCCGGAAGGTCTACCTCCATAGTAATGTCCTTGCCTGTTCCGGGTCTGGAGCCCAGATTAATCACCTCATCAGGCTGTAAACCTGTCTGGCGGCCACCTGGATTCTTCAGTGTCAGCTGAACTGTAAAGACGTTGTCTGCATTAAAGTCCTGTCCGAAACCGGCAGTTACAGGAAGCGCGCTACCTCCTTCGATCGGACCATCGCCAATGGAGATGGTATCAGTTGGTGTCTCTGGTACACATGGTGTATTTACCGTCACGTAAATACTGTCGGCAGCCCGTTTATAACCGCAGGTATCGTATACGCTAACGGCATAATAACCGGATGCCGTAACCATGATGGCTTTCGTCTGCACGCCGTTATTCCAGGAATAAACAGCGGCTGTAGCACCATTGGAAGCTGTCAGCAATACACTGTCACCACATTGATTACGCTGTTGAGTGATATGCGTTATCCAGATACTGGTATCCACAGCCTGAATGGCCAATGGTTTAGTGATTGAATCGGTTCTGCCAGAAGCTCTTGTTACCTTCAATGTTACGCTGTATGCACCCGGTACTGCATAATAATGAGATGCATCCAGACCAGATACTTCACCACTGCCGTCACCGAAATTCCATTTGTATGTTGCGGAATCCACTGTGTCAGTAATGCCCTTGAAATGTATTACACGCGGCTCGCACGGTGCTGCCTTATAACTGAAATCGAGAACGGTATCAGTTGGCAGCTGTGGAACACATGGTACATTTACCGTCACATAAATACTGTCAGCAAATCGTTTATGACCGCAGGTATCGTAAACACTAACAGCATAATAACCAGATGCGGTAGCCAGGATAGTTTTCGCCTGCACGCCGGTATTCCAGGAATAAACAGCTGTTGCAGCGTTATTGAAAGCTGTCAGCAACACACTGTCACCGCATTGATTACGCTGTTGAGTAATGTGAGTTATCCAGATGCTTGTATCCACAGCCTGGATGGCCAATGGTTTAGTTTTTGAACCAGTTCTGCCGGAAGCTGTTGTTACTTCCAACGTCACATTGTATGCGCCGGCTACCGCATAATTGTGACTAGCATTCAAACCGTATACTTCCCCACTTCCATCTCCGAACTTCCATCTGTATGTTACAGAATCCTGCGTATCAGCAGTACCTATGAATTTTACCAATGTCGGATCACATCCTGTCATTTCGTAACTGAAATCTACAGGCAATACCGGCACATTCACTTTATAATGCACGGTATCTGTTGCGGCAGTACATCCTGCACCATTAGTAACAAATACCCGATAAACGCCAGGTGTTGGACGATTCAATATTGGAGATGAACCTGACATGAATGAGGTATCATTCCGGTACCATTTGTAGTAGTATACAGAATCATGCGGATAAGCGATCAGGGTGTCATTATTTGGATCAACAGAAAGATGTGCTTCCAGTCCTGGCTTAAACGGTTTCAATTCCACATAAACAGAATCTTCCGCCCTGATATTTCCATTAAGATCTCTTACTGTTACAGTGTATACACCTGGCGTAGTAACACGAATCACAGATCCCCCCTGACCATTACTCCAGGAAATAGAACCTGCGCCAGAAATCTGTGTACTGGCAACCACTATGGCGGTATCGCCACAGGCAGTCCATTTCAATATGTAAGCATCCGCATTCCATCCGGCATTAATTACACTTTGCAGTGTGTCTGCAGCGCGGACATTTCCACAGCTGTCCTTCAGCCATACTGAATAATAACCGGTGGTATGCACATGAATGGTATCATTTGTGCTACCGGTACTCCATATTACAGACGCATCAGCAGGATTTTTAACGGCTGTCAGAACATTTGTGCCTGGTAAACTCGTAGTATCACTGATGATATTCACGTTGTAAGGTACCTTCCAAACTGCTACCTGTTTTGACACGCTGTACGTGTGGCCCGCAGCTGTTGTCGCAATAAGGGTAACCGTATATGTACCAGCTGCCTCATAATAATGACTAACAGTATTGCTAGCCCCCGGATATGTTGCAGTCATACCGTCACCAAAATTCCATTTAACAGTTCTTACGGTATCCTGACTGTTAGAAGAAACAGCTGTACCAATGAATTTAATCTGTTGACTAATGCATTGGTCAGCACTATAAATGAAATTGACTGCAACGCTGTCTTTAGGAACACGAAAATACAGCGGTGGCGAAGTAACCGTGCAACCCTGTGTATTTTGTACCGTTACTTTGTATACTCCCGGAATAGGATTAAAGTAAAGACTAAAAAAATTATTTCCCCCGTTTGATAACAAAGTATCATTACGATAGAAGAAATACTGGTTGTTAGGACCGTAAGGCTCAGCGATCAATGTATCACGTCCATATCCCGAATGGGCACTCAACGTCGCGGCATCCAGTGGAGAGATAATAACATTGGCTGAATCCTTGCGTATGTTACCGGTACTGTCTTTAAGAGTAAACCCATACCATCCCTGTTTTGTCACCAGGATAGAGTCGGAGGTTGCACCAGTGTTCCACAATACCCAATAAGATCCTTTACGAGCGTTGGTATTTACCTTTAATGTAGCCATGCAATTGTTATAATTTACGGCCACATTTGCCGTCCATTCAATAGGGACCTGATTGTTGATCCTAAAGGTGTCAGCAGCTCTTTGGATAGTACAGGAGTCCATTAAATATGCTCTACATCCAACCGGTACTGTCGTCTGAATAGTATCGTTGATCGATTTGTATACAAGGTTACGCCCTACGGGATACCATAAGATCTTTTCGGGATTCGCCGTACTCACAGTTTTCGCACTTAGTATATGCATCCCCGGTACAGATACTGTGTCGTCCTGTATCTTGATATCCCAGGCAATTAACGGGTAAATGAGTACATCCTTCGCTGCAAAAGCATTGTAACCTGATTTATAGCAGGCTTCCATAACGACTTTATATATACCTGGCGCATCATAGGTATGTTCGTAGTAATACTTAGCTTTGGGATATACGTCTGACTTACCATCTCCGTAATGCCAGGTGATAGACAAAAGAGAATCGTAAACGGGTACAAGTATGCCGTTGTAAAATTTCATGCTTCCCATCTGACTACAACTGGGCATCATGAAAGTAAAATTGGCCTTAGGCATTATGTTAATCGTATCTGTTATTACATCCCCCGATTTGCTGATCTCAACCCAGTATTTGCCCGGCTCCCAGGTTGACAGGATCTGTGCACTGGAAGCAAAGTTTGGATCCATGCTTTTCCATTTGAAAGTAGCTCCGGTATTTGTAGCAGAAATAAGATATGTTTTATCCCCTCCTGTGTATAAAGTATCCATTCTATTCCACACATTATGTGTAACATATGGCGCGCGGACATTAACAGTATAGGTCCCTACGGAATCACAGACCAGATCTGCGGGATTATTCAATCTTACAGTAGCACGCACATTATAAGTACCCGGTACTGTATAGCTATGAGTAACACTATTGTACAGGCCCTGTGCCACGGAATTTTTACCATCCCCCCAGTCCCAGGACACCTGTCTGACCTGACCCGGCATATAAGGCGCCCCCATAATAGCAAAATCAAGTTTTGCTGTATCATTCGACCATACAACAGGCGTCAATACGCTCGGTGTGATCGCGCCATCTGCGATTGATATAGAACCGGAAAGTGTTGTATCACAGGCTGTATACTTCAGCTGATACAGCCCCACCTGACTTGTCTGCCAGTTGCGCGCTGTAGATACCACATTGCCATCCAGCAACCACTGATAAGTACCCAGGCTATCAAACCACTGGGGCGTAGCAAGGTTCCTTAATGTAACCGGTTGCGACGGATTACAAATGTACACTGTAGATGGCAGCTGCAAAGCAGCTCCTATCCTGATCAGCTGATCATCATGAGCGGAGTAGGTGCCCACCCTGCCAAGCTGGTCACGTACCGTCAGCTTTACACGAAAAAAGCCTTTTTGTAAAAATGTGTGCGTTACAATTGCGCCGGAAGAATCGACCGTACCATCTCCAAATTCCCATTTCCAGAAAACAAGTGGTGTGCGCGTCGGCGACCAGCTGGAATCTTTAAATGTAACGGTAAATGGTGCAGTACAGGATTGATAATGCGATTGTACGAACATTGCCCCCGGTCCATTTTGCCCGAAAGCGAAACGGCACAGGGTTAATAACACAAACAATAGTAGAGATCTCTTCATAAGTATTAAGGGAATATTACAAAATATAGTATTTGCAAATATATGTTAAAACATCCAGTTGGTTCTCCCGCCACCGCATGTACGAATTATATAGATAAAAAAAGGACTGACTATCAACCAGTCAGCCCTTTTTAAATTTTCTTTACTTATTGCAGGATCAGTGGCAATACTTTCTTCTCGCCCTCTCCTGTCAGTTCTATCAGGTAATAACCTTTCGGCAAAGCAGAGAGGTCCAGCGGCTGTAATTGCTGATATGTAGTACGGTTATACATCACACGACCGTTGAGATTGTAGACGATCACCGTTACTTTTTTCTGTATGGCTTTTTCAAATTGCAGCGATACCTGACCTGTGGAAGGATTCGGGAAGGCTTTCACCTTATTAGCGCCCAATGTTACCTCTTCACGTGCATTGATCGATGCAAATCGCGATGCTAAATCTCCATTGGGACTTATACTGGCCACCTGCGACGTGTCACTAGTGCGGGTAAACTGAACCGTATCAGAAACGCCACTGCAACCTGCCCTGTCACGAACATATACCTTATAAGTACCTGGCTGTGGATTAATTAACATAGGATAGTTTCCCACCTGTATTTCCCAGATACCACGGTACCACTTGTACAGATACTCTACAGACGTTGCTGGTTGTTGCGGAAAAGCCATCAGCGTATCATTATTCAGGATAGCTGAACGATGAATTTCAATCGTTGGGTTTAAGGCTTGTTGTGGTAAGACCTTTACTGTGTCTCTGTCAATTACTGTTCCTAACGGATTTTTTAAAACTGCCGTATAAGATGGAAGGATATTATTCAATGCAACGGACACATAAATCGAATCTCCTACGGCACCGTTATACCACACAACAGTATATTTTGGCGTTGGTCTGTTATACACACGCGCCACCAATACCACAGTATCCGAACACGGCTTCAGATAATGATACGACAGATCCATATACGTGACCGCTGTTCCGCTGGAATTGTCATGAGAAGTAACCGGTTTTTTGGCCATAGACATACGGCCCAGAGCGAGCAAAACAAACAATAATAGCATTCTTTTCATAAGTAATACGGGTTAAATTTACACTACAAATATAGACAAAAATCATCATTCAATAAGAAATCCCACCGGTAAACCGGTGGGATTCCCATTATAATATATTATGCTTTTATTTCTCTCTTTCCCAGACCTGGAATGTCAAGGCATGCGCATGTTTTTCATCCTTTTCATGACGCTCGTTTTTCACCAGTTTCCATCCTCTCGGATCAAATTCCGGGAAATAGGTATCGCCGGTAACTTCTGCGTGCACACGTGTAAGGTATAATCTATCTACAATTGGAAGTGCCATTTTGAAAATCTCACCGCCACCGGTAATGAAGATCTCCTCTGTCCCGAATGTTTTAGCTTTTTCAATGCCCGCTTCCAGGGAAGGTACCACGTAGAGCCCCTCAGCCGTATATCCCGATTGCCGGGTGATCATAATGTTGGGTCTTCCCGGCAGAACGCGGCCCAGTTCTTCGAAAGATTTACGGCCCATGACAATAGGCTTACCCATGGTCGTGTCCTTGAAGTATTTCATATCAACCGGTAAATGCCAGGGCAAATGATTGTTAATACCGATCACATTATTTTCAGATGCAGCTACTATTATAGAAAGTGTCAAGCAGTAAACATTTTAAATTCAGAAAAAGTATCATCCCTTATACAGCTACCGGAGCCTTGATATGAGGGTGATGCTGATAATTCAGCAGTTCAAAATCTTCAAATTTGAAGCCGAAAATATCTTTCACCGCCGGATTGATCTTCAGCGTTGGCAGTTCAAACGGCTGACGGCTGAGCTGCAGCTTAGCCTGTTCGAAATGATTACTGTAAAGGTGCACGTCTCCGAATGTATGGATAAACTCTCCCGGCTCCAGGTCGCATACCTGCGCCATCATCATGGTAAGAATGGCATATGAGGCAATGTTGAAGGGTACTCCCAGGAACACATCTGCACTACGCTGATATAGCTGGCAACTCAGGCGACCGTTCGCTACGTAGAACTGGAACAGGCAATGACAGGGACTTAACGCCATCTCAGGCAGGTCGCCCACGTTCCAGGCATTCACAATGATCCGCCGGGAATCCGGATTGTTCTTAATGGTCTTTACAGCTTCGCTGATCTGGTCAATAACACGGCCATCCTTGGTTTCCCAGCTACGCCATTGCTTGCCGTAAACGGGACCCAGATCGCCGTTTTCGTTCGCCCACTCGTCCCAGATGCTTACACCATGATCCTTAAGGTACTTAATATTAGTATCCCCATTCAGAAACCATAACAGCTCATAAATAATGGATTTCAGGTGCAGTTTTTTGGTGGTGACCAGCGGAAAACCTTTCTGCAGATCAAACCTTAATTGGGCGCCAAAGCAGCTCGTAGTACCTGTACCAGTCCGGTCAGTTTTCACAGCTCCCTGATCTATAATGTGTTGGAGTAGTTGAAGGTATTGTTCCATGGGCGCAAAGTAACGAATTTGTCCCTTAAACAAAAAGCGTTTCATAACAGTGAAGCTACCGCTATGAAACGCTATGTATATTTAAAAATATAAGGTGTCTGATAATTTCTATATCCCCCTACGCTTCCTTTCCCGGCGGATCAGTCCCAGCTCACGTCCCATTTGTCCGGAAATAGACGTATTCTCCTGGGCCCTGCGCAGCAGGTATGGCATTACATCTTCTACCGGGCCGTAAGGCAGGTATTTGGAAACATGATAACCGGCATGGGCGAGGTTAAAGGTGATATTATCGCTCATCCCCAATAACTGGGAGAAGCTTACATGTGAGTGGTTATGTGGTAATTGCTGCTGATGTAAAAGGCTGGCGGCCAGCATGCTACTCTGCTCGTTATGTGTGCCCACAAATACAGCCAGTTTATCTATGCGCTCCATACAGAACTTTACAGCAGCGTCGTAATCCCTGTCGGTCGCTTCCTTGTTGGGCTGGATCGGAGAAGGGTATCCCATCTCTTCTGCACGCTTGCGCTCTTTTTCCATGTAAGCGCCCCTTACCAGCTTAGCACCCAGCAGATAGCCCTGTTGCTGCGCCTTTTCGAAGGATTTCTTCAGGAAAGCCAGCCTGTCATGGCGATACATCTGGAAAGTATTATATACAATTACCTGCTGCCTGTTAAACTGCGCCATCAGCTCGTCTGCCAGGTCATCCACCGGTTGCTGGATCCAGGACTCTTCCGCATCTATCAGCAGTCCTATCTTATGTTTGGCTGCCGCTGTTGCAATGGACAGTATCCGGCTCCTGACACGGCCAAATTCTGCTGCTTCTTCCGGCGTCAGTGCTTCACGGCTGTGGATCTTTTCCAGCAGGCTGAAACGGGCAAAGCCGGTTACCTTAATAGCAATGAACGGAATATTGTGATTAGCTGCCGCATACTCTATGGCGCGGATAAATTCAGGTACAGCGTGATCATAGTTCTCCTCTCCTTCCATGGCTTCCACACCATAGTCCAGCACTACTCCCACATGAAATTTCCCCAGGTGATTGGCAGTCTGTGCTGCTTCCTGCAAACTTTCCCCGCCGCAAAACTGACTGAAGATGGTGTTACGGATCAATCCCTTTATAGGCAATTTCATTTTCAGCGCCAGCGGCGTCATTGTTGCCCCTAATTTCACCAACCAGGGCTTGCCAATGCTGCTAAACAGGAAGTCAGCCTTTTTTAATGCCTTATCTGTCTTTGATTCAAAAGCTATGGCGGTATTCTCGAATGATAATGATAGCTGCTTTTCCATGGGCCGCAAAGTTAGTATGCCGACAGATTTCCAACAAAATGATCTGACAACAATGACCGTCCGCCCGCAGCTGTTTTGAAAAACTCGAACAAAAGCCTTCTTTTATTAAACAGAACATCTGTAAGTTTCTTTTTATTTAAACCCAATAAAGCTTCCGTCCTATATTTTTTTCTTTAATTTTATATCTTCATCAAAGTCAATATTTCCCAGTGCCTACTAAGCAAGCAAATACCAGGTCACGTCGCAGATCGCCTTATATTATCGTAGTGCTACTATGTATCATTACCTTAGTCTCCGTATTCTTACTGCGGAAGCCGAAAGAAGTGCTGGCCTCCTTTCATGAAAAAGGACAGACCTACACCACCTACGAAGGCGTACTGGGAGAACGTAAAAAGATCTCACTACCAGACGGAACACCTGTTATCCTGAACAGCAATACCAAATTGCTCGTGCCTGGCAATTTCGCTCAAAGCCACACCCTCCTGCTGGATGGGGAAGCATATTTTGATTCCACCGCTTATCCGCTCACAGTCAAAACAAATATCCTGACCATGACGGCCACAAAACCTGCAGCTTTCAAAATGCGGTGTTTTGAGTCACAACAGGGTGCAACGGCCTACGTGCGGAGTGGAGAAGTGAAGGTGAGCAAATCCTATTATTCCAAAACTGATGATCAGCCGGAGATGTTAGGCCCGGGAAATATGGTACTGGCCAATAAAGAAATTGACCTGATGGAGAAAGAAACATATCACCCGGTAGAAATGGAAACCTGGCTGCAGGATAAACTGACTTTCCATGATGAACCATTTATGAATGCCGTTCGCAAACTGGAGGAATGGTACAGTACAGAGATCTATGTGGAAGGAGACGTATCTGCTGCGGGAGGCGTGAATGGAGAATTCAGCCAGGCATCTTTGACAAAAGTACTGGAAGAGATCCGGCAGACTGCCGGGTTTAATTACAAAGTCAGGAAGAATAAAGTAACTATTGATTTCTGACCTATCCTCTTCCAAAGGCAAACATCTGCGGTACAGCATTTTTCTTTCCGAGAATAATGGCGGTGATTATTTCAGCAGCTATCTGGGCAAACGTAATACCATTACCACCAAAACCCAGGGCAAAGTAAGTACGCGGCATAGCCGGATAATTACCAATGAGCGGAAGTCCGTCGTCAGTTGAAATAAATGTACCCGTCCACTGAAATTCAGATATGAAGCGAATATGCGGAAATTTCTTATTGAAGTCCTCCTGCAACATCTTCCCTTTTTTGCTGATCAGTTTATCGCGCCTCGACGGATTGTAATAGTACTCGTCCCTGCCACCTACCAATATGCGATTGTCTTTTGTCGGGCGCATATACAAATAAGGATCTTTGGTTTCCCATATCAGGCAGTTGTTATGCCAGCAACAACCATCCATCTGCAGGCTTTCACTCGCCGTAGCATATGTAGAGCGCAGTTTTAACAATGGCTCCCTGATATATTGTGAGGCTTCATAACCGGTTGCCATGATGAGGTATTTTGCTTTGATCCGGTGTCCCTCCTGCGTATGAACAATGACGCCATTCCTTTGATGGGAAATATCGGCAACAGTGGTCCTGTCATATACTTCCACTCCCTTTTTAATATTGTACTGATGCAGTAAATGGGTCAGCATGTAGGTATCTGTCTGTGCAGCCATGCGGGAATAAATAGCGCCCGGAGCATCGAACCCCATTTTGTCTTTTACCATCGCATCATCCCAATAGCTCACATCAAAACCCAGCAATTTACGTAAGGCATACTCTTTCCTGATCCATTCCTGATCTTTCTTGTACGACGCCAGAAAAAGGCTATCCCTGCGATCAAAAAAGGGTGCGCCGATCTTCTTACAGATCTTTTCCAACACCCCTATAGCCTCATAACATAACCGGTAAGCGGCAACCGCGTTCTTCTCCCCTATCCTGTTTGTTAAACGGGACAAGGAAACATCTATCTCATACTGTATCAACGAAGTACTGGCGCAGGTACTGCCTAATCCTATAGTACGGCTGTCTGCAACAATAGCCGGTATCCCTGCTGCTGTAAGATAATAGGCCGCTAATGCGCCTGAAATACCACCTCCCGCAATCAATACGTCGGTCTTTACATCATGGTCGAGACGGGGGTAATTGAATGGCAGCCCATATTTTACCAAAGAATAAGGATAACCAGCATGAAGATCCAAGGCGGCAATGTTTTAGTTAACAACAAACATCCAATTATTGTACCGGGAGAAATCAGTTTTACCACTGCAGGCAGGTCGGCTTTTTCGTATAATGGACTAAAAAAAGAACCCGGAACAATAGCGTTCCGGGTTCCCGATCTCTTACGTTGCTGTTTATTCTCAGCTCAGTTCTGCACCTACTCGCTTCAGCAGTTCCAGTGTCTTACGTACACCTTCCTCTTCAGAAAGTTTAGCGCCTTCATATTCGATACCGATATGACCTGTATAACCGGCGTCCTTTACTATTTTGAGCATTTTGCGGTAGTCTGTTTCCACGCAATTGCCTTCGGCGTCAAAATCATGTGTTTTGGCGCTTACACCTTTTGCAAAAGGCATTAATTCTGTAACTCCTTCATAGCGGTCATATTCTTCCAGGCATTTGGTAGCCGCCCATCCCTGTGGCGTATTATCTACAGGTTTGGTACGGTTCAGGCAAAAGTTACCAAAGTCGGGTAAAGTACCACAGTTAGGCATATTCACCTGTTTCATCACACCTGCCAGCCATTTACCATTGGACGAACTTCCGCCATGGTTTTCTACGATGACATTGATGTTATGTGTATTGGCGAATGTTGACAATTTAGCCAGCGATTCTGCTACTGCTTTTGCCACATCATCCGGTTTGCCTTCTCCTGCCGCATTTACACGGATAGCATGACAACCCAGGTATTCTGCCGCTTCCACCCACTTATAGTGATTCTCTACGGCTTTGTTCCTTTTCTTCTCAGCCATGTCTCCCATTTCCCCCTCACCATCAATCATAATCAGCACACTACGCACACCATTATCGCTGCAACGTTTCTTCAGATCTGCCAGGTAGGCTTTGTCCGTTGCTTTATCCTTAAAGAATTGGTTTACATATTCAACAGCTTCAATCCCGTAGTCATTCTTGGCTTTCAGCGGAAAGTCAAGATGCGACAGTTTTCCTCCGAATATAGCCTCATGGAAAGACCATTCCGCCAGAGATATCTTAAAGAATAATTCTTTAGCCGTTTTGTCAGCTGCTGTTTCTCCTACGTTGGTACTGTCTTTGCTTTCCTTTGTGGAAGAGCCGGTATTGCATGCTGCGAGCACCGAGGGCAAAAGACCCGCACCCATAGTGTACAATGCCATCTGCCTGAGAAATTCCCTGCGTTGTTTAGGATTATTCATATACGTGGTTTTATATAACAAAATACACTTTTATGGATCAAAGTAAATGCCTCATGAAAAAAACTGTAAAAAATTACCTTAAAAGAATAGTTTTTTCGCATTTTGTCATTATCTTGATAGCCACTTAACAGTAATTCCCCGTTTGTCTTTATTTATATATTCCACCTCGTTGATGTACAACGTCACTGTTGCTACATTATAAATGATAAACTAAAGCCGTTCCGTTTCCAGCTGAACGGCTTTTTCATTTGGTGCTTCTTTGGGCGGATGCCGGTGCCACCACGATGCCAGCAGAGAACCGGTTACGTTCATCAGCGGACCAAATACCGCCGGCGCCAGTCCCACTGTAGCGATCTTTCCCATATCCTTCGCAATGGCCGTTGCAAGTCCGCCGTTCTGCATGCCCACTTCAATCGCTATCGTACGGCAATCCTGCTCATTCATTCTGATAAGACGGCATAACCAATAACCCAGTGTATACCCCGAGAGGTTGTGTATAAGTGATGATAATATCAGCAATGCACCTACATCCAGCAGGCTTTCACGCCCCTTAGCTGTAATAATGACGATAATAAAAGCAATAGCCGACATCGATACTTTCGGCATGGCATTATCCAGCCATTTCAGTTTACCACTCAGGAAATGATTGAACAGCAGACCTGCCGCCACCGGCAGGATCACGATCTTACAGATGTCCCACATCATTGCGCTGACGCTGATATCTATATAACTGCCTGCCAGCCACTGCATCAGGAAAGGCGTTACAAAAGGCGCCATCATAGTGGAAACGGCCGTCAATGTAACCGACAGCGCCAGATTGGCTTTGGCGAGGTAAGAAATAACGTTGGATGCCATGCCACAGGGTACTGTTCCTATCAGCACCACACCGGCTGCTATTTCAGGCGGGAAGCTGAACAGGTGGGCAAGCCCCCAGCCTACAAAAGGCATAATGGTGAAATGACACACTACACCGGTAAAAACACCCATCGGCATTTTGATCACACCATAGAAGTCGCGTAAGCTCATAGCAGTTCCCATTCCAAACATGATGATCTGGATAAGCGGCGTAATCAGCTTTGAAAGGTCAAAACCTCCTATAGTCAGAAAGTATTGGGGATAATACATTGCTGTGGTAACAGCCGCAAAGATCATCAGCGTATACACAAAACCTCTCGTTTGCGGATGTCTTGAAAAAAGAATGGCCAGTATGACCCAGAATGCAATGATGAAAGGCCCGGCGGCGGGAAGTAATGCTGTCATAAAGTGGAAATAGTTTTAAAATTAAGAATGATCACCAGGTCCTTTTTTCCAGCATCTTATCCAGCTCCTGGCGGGTCATAGGCTTTTTGCCGGCTTGTTTGTGCTGCCATTCCAGAAACGCCTCGCGGATAGCATCTGTCCAGTTATTATCGATCTCGCCAGGCGTATATTTTCCGGCTTTCACCATTTCAAATCCGAACTGGTCTTTTACCTGTATGAACGCTGCAATACCGATCACTTTTTCTGCCAGGTGTGCAGGCACAAATACCACACCTTCACTGGAAGTCAGCACCAGATCGCCCGGCAGCACTACCGCACGGCCAATACGTATCGGTACATTCAACCCCGACAACATCACATTTTTCAGGAAAGAGGGATCCCAGTCACGCACCAGCGCATTAAACCCGTTGATCTCTTTCAGCCCTTCCAGGTCGCGTGCAGCTGCGTTAAACACTACGCCATTGCCTGAGCGGGCATAAATAGCGTTGCCCAGCGTAGAACCGATCAGCGTACCATCCGCTATTTTACCAAAGCCATCCGCAACATATACGTCCCCTTTCGATAACTGCTGGATAGGCCAGGAATTGCTGTTTCCCTTAAAGCCC
This sequence comes from Chitinophaga filiformis, assembly GCF_021646545.1. Taxonomy (GTDB): domain Bacteria; phylum Bacteroidota; class Bacteroidia; order Chitinophagales; family Chitinophagaceae; genus Chitinophaga; species Chitinophaga filiformis_A. The sequence goes on from NZ_JAKIRP010000003.1 coordinate 307,503, forward strand.
CGCTGCTGTCCCCTCTCCTTCATATGCAACTCCACATCAGGACGGGAGGGTATGAACATCGCTGTTATAGCACGACCAACAATCGGCTTGTCGTCATGGATCATTTTCCAGCCGCCATCAAACTGGCAATGGTAGCCTTCTCCCTCAAGAATCGTCCATACATCATCCAGGCTTACCGTACGCGCCTGCTCAACAACTGCGTCTGGTATTTTCGGCCTTCCGTCAGGAAAGCGCTCTCCCTTCCACTCGGCAGTAAGAAAGATCAGTTCCTCCCTGGGAATGGTCTGTGCATACAAGCAGCATGACAGTAACAATAAAGGGAGGAAATAAAACAATTTCATGTATCAGTTTTTGAATGAAGAATATACTAAAAATACCCAATGCTTCGGGTTATTTAGGCATTGAAATACCGTTAAGATCATATACCACCTTTCCCGCACGCAGTGTTGCTTCACATACCAGTCTGCTGTCGCCTTCCACACGTGTGTGCGCATCAGTAAAGCCGAACCTCCCTTTTTCCACACGCAGGATAGCAATATCTGCCACACTTTTCTCCGACAGGTTGCCCAATTCCTCATGATGTATCGCGCTGGCTGCAGCCGAAGTGCCTGCCTTCACCAATTCCGGCAGGGACATTCCCATGTTCAGGAATTTGGACATGACGTTCAGCATGTCCTTCATGTCTCCGTTCATACTACCGCTATGAATATCTGTACTGATCGTATTAGGATAAAACCCCGCCTTCAATGCAGGAATGGCCTGTGAATAACTAAAGCTGGTACCTCCATGCCCGACGTCAAACAGAATACCTTTCTTACGGGCATCCTGCACAAACGGACGCAGCTTACCACTATCGTCAACAATAGACATACGGCCTTTCACTTTCGCATAGGCATGTGTAAAGATATCGCCGGGACGCAGGTGCTGCATGAATAGTTCCTCGAGCGACAAAGGCGGATTACTACCACCAAAGTCAATCATGACAGGCGTTCCCGTGAGGCGTCCCGCTTCTACCGCACGGTCTACCGGCGCCCATTCTGCCCCTTCATAATGCGCCACTTTTGTTCCCACTATCCATTGTTTGTAACGGCGGATGGTCAGCGCTGTCATTTTCGCATCCATATCCCTGAGGTCCTGTTCATAAGGTCCGCCACGCATACCGCCGCCAACAATATTGATAAAAGCAAGCACTCTTGTTTTTGAGTGCCGGATAGTCTGATCAAGAAAAAGCTCAAAGTTCTCCCAGCCGGAGCTACCCGCGTCCACAACGGTAGTCACGCCACAGCGGAAAGTAAAACCATCCGGCGCCACGGCCTCATAACTGTTGTTCAGGTAACGGTTGGGAGTAGTACCCATGAAGTTGTGTGTATGAATGTCTATCAGCCCCGGTGTGACATACAAGCCGCTTGCATCAATGGTTTTCTGCGCTGCAGCCGGGTCTATGTGCGCTGCTACTTTTGCAATAGTATCGTTTGTCAATGCAATGTCCATGACTGCATTGATATTATTTTTCGGATCTATAACGTGCCCGCCTTTGATCAGCAGGCTGTATTGCTGGGCGCGGGCACCGGTGAAAATAACATTCACCGATACCAGCAGTACCAGGTATTGAATGATGCTCCTCATGACCTTACTTTTTAATACTGAGACCTGTGCATGAATGAAAGAACCGGGTAGGCGGCGCCCCTGCGACAGTATACAAAGAGCTGCGCGACAGTATCGAAACGTGCAGTCCTGTTTACTGGCAGGAGCGCCCTTTACCGGCTTATGTAAATCCGAAATCGTTTAAAGAGAAAACAGGGCAGAGTTGGCAATTCCGTGCACTTTACCAACCCTGTAGTTCCCTGTAGGTGATTAAACACACCACTGTTTATCAACCATCAACCATGCGCTTCAGACAGTGCCTTTTCTGTCAATACTTTTTTCAGTTGTGTTGCGACTATTTTTTCCTGGCCGGGCACCAGCATCCAGGTGGTAACATTAAAGGTGTGCTGATTAGCGCCATCGGCGACTTCTATAGAAGGATTGCCGCTACGGAGCTTTTCCCTGATCTCTGCTGCTGTAGCAGGGATCTTCGCTGGATCCCAGGAGATATGCAAGGTGGGAATATGATTGGCCACTGGTGGTACCACCACCTTGGTTTCCACACCAGATACCGTTTTTACCGCGTCGCTGATCAGCTTAATCTGCGCTTCCCACATCTTCCATTCTTTCGCATGGTCAGTGGCCAGGTAAGTTTCCAGCGCCACCAGCATGCCCAGTATCTCTTCCTTGTTTACCTTCAATCCTCTGCCAATCGTATTACCACGGGGAGCCGTGCTCAGTCTTGCAGCTTCAATATACTTCTTCCTACCCAGCAGCAGTCCCGCACTCTGCGGACCGCGAATGCCTTTACCTCCCGAGAAGCAAACGAGATCATACCCCATTTCAGTGTACCTGAACAGATTCTCTACCGGAGGCACATCTGCCGCACAGTCTATCATGGTAGGGATACCATGTGCCTGCGCTATTTTCAGGAACTCTTCCACCTGTACCTTGCCGTCGAAGTTGTTGGCGTTGAGAAAATACATGAGAGCAGTCTTATCACTGATGGCCTTTTCCAGTGCTTCGCGGCCACCTTCAACATATACGATCTTCAGCCCTGTATTTTTCAAAGCATGCACATAGGGAATATCGTGCTCTTTCTGCAGGATCACTTCTGTTTTCATGCCTGTACCTTCCAGGAAGGGCAGCTGTACCACCTTCTTTTCGTCCATGCCGGTCAGTACGCCTGCAGCCCCCAATGTCATGGCAGCGGCAGCTCCTGATGTAACAGTAGCGTATTCACAACGCAGCAGTTTAGCGATACGTTGCCCTACTTTATCCTGCAGCTCATCCAGCAATACATATTCTTTTGAAGCATAATTGATGGCGCCCATCACTTCCGGGCGCATCAGGGAGCCTGTCATAAAAGTATAGGTACCGGCAGCATTGATAAAAGTGCGGATGCCCAGCTCCTTGAAATAGTCCTTTCCACCTGCAGCCGCATCTACCGTTTCATCAGGTAAGGGCAATAGTTTAGTACTGCCTGCAAGAGCACCGAATACCGGGATTGCAGACATATTCTTCAATAAGTCTCTGCGTTTCATCCGTTAATTTTTTATTTTTTACTGGTCGGATGGAACCTCGCATGAACCTGCCCCCGTGTGAACGAGGTCCATCATGCTCGGTTTCATAAGTAAAAAAAGAAAGAGTAAAGAAAAGCGCTTCCTCAGAGGGTAGCGATGCAATCCATCTCTACGAGAGAATCGCCGGGCACACCTCCATATACTGCTACCGTGGTACGGACAGGCGGATTTTTACCGAACCGTCCTCTGAACACCTCATTCATCGCTTTGTAATCATTCAGATCATGCAGGAACACACTTACTTTCAGCACCTTTTCCATTGATGACCCTGCCTTGGTCAGTACTTTCTCCATTTCTTTTAATACATGGTCCGTATGTGCTTTGATATCTCCTTCAAAGTGGGCGCCTATTCCCGCGATATAGACCGTGTTGCCATGGATCTTAAAACTTGAGAACAATGGCACTTCCTGGTCGTAGATCACCTCTCCCTGCGGAGTGCCTCCCGGCAAAGCAGGAGCTGCGGCTTTGGCAATTGCGTTGACACCTGTGATTCCAGCCAATGTAGCTGCTATCTTCTTTAATACGGATCTTCTTTGGTTTTGCATGATTTCAGTTAATTTGAGATACGGGTATGTTATTGTTTATCCCACCATACGCGGGTTGTCATCAGGTTTGGTCCCTGACGGGTAATTGCTTCCGCCAGGCTGCCGCTGTTCACGCTTTCTTCAGAAGGCGGATATAACAGACGGCGGGGAATAGTGCCACCGGTCGTATTACCAGGAACATTTACCGGTGTCAATGCAGGATATCCGGTACGGCGCCAGTTAGCATGTATCTCCTGCTCATCGAGGAATAAAGACACCCATTTCTCCTGCCCGATCATCGCTTTCATAGCCTCTGCACCTCCTGTCAGCGGATGAGCAGCCTGATAGGCAGCGATCTTTTCCCGGGCAATCACACCACCACTGCCAAACAATGCCCAGTTACGCATAGAAGCCCCAATGGCGTCAGCAAATGCGCCAGCAGCGCTTCCTTCCCACCAGCCATTCACGCCCGCTTCTGCCAGCAACAAGTTCACTTCGGCGGCACTCATCAGGATGAAAGGGGCATTGTATTGAAGGATAGTAGCCGGATTCGGCTCTGAATAGGTGGTAAAATCAGCCGGCTTATTCAGCAGACCATTTGGCATACCCTTCTGGAGTGCGGTGCTGGTATCTGCTTTACCATTATTCCATACTATAGCAATAACATTCAAACGGGGGTCATTGTTTGCCCTAAGCACATCAATAAATGTCTTGGCCAGCTTACCGCCCTCTGTATTGTTATTGCCATTTGCTACTGCATAATCGTTAGACAACATACTGGCTGCTGCAGGATTACGGTTGATAGCCTGTGAACCATCCACATACTTCATCGTAGCAATATCTCCATCCGCGGTGATGACACCTCCGGCAATAGCCTTCTTTACCCAGGTCTCTGCCACATCAGGCGCCTTTCTTGACAGCCGCATGCCCAGACGCAGCATCAGGGAATACGCGAACTTCTTCCACTTGTTCACATCACCGGAATAAACAAAGTCGCCAGGACCAAAAGTTGCTACTGCCGGATCCAGTTTCGCAGCTGATTCGTCCAGCTCTTTCAGCATGTCGGCATAGATATCTTCCTGTGCGTCATATTTCGGTGTGAAGTTATTTTCTGTATATCCTTTCGCTGAAGCTGAATATGGAATGTCGCCGTACAGGTCTGTCAGGCGGTGCATGATGTACACCCTGAAAATGCGGGCGATAGCCAGCTTATTCCCGTCAGCAGGATTATCTGCATCCAGTGCATTGATAGTAGTGGCTATTTCATTGACAGCAGTTGTATATCCTGTTGTGAAATAATCGTAGGGATAGGTACCCTGCTGGAAATAATATTTATCACCGATACCAGGTACATCCTTGTAAGTAGCGAAATGTTGCATAGAACCGCCACAGGCCAGTACATCAGTAGAGAAATAGCTGTTTCCAAAAGCATCCAGCAAAGCTTTACTGAACATATATTCAGGCTGTACGGTCGGTGATGCATCCGGATTCACATTCATTTCTTCGAATCCTTTATCACAGGACTGGAAAGCCAGCGTTGCTGCAATGGCTGTATATAGTAAGTAGTTAAAGCGCATTTTCATCCGTAGTAGTTTTAGAGATTAGAATTTCACCATCAGGTTAGCACCGAAGCTTCTTGTACGTGGAATACCAAACGCCTCAAAGCCTTGTGCATTACCATTTGTATAGCTGGATTCCGGATCGAAGTTGTCAGTCTTTTTGTACAGGATGGCCAGGTTACGAGCTACAAAAGAGATGGAAGCACTCTGCACAAACTTCATCTTCTGTACAGGGATCTGATAACTGAAGATCACCTGGCGCAGTTTTACAAAGCTGCCGTCAAACAGGAACTGATCTGTGTAGTTCTTGGTGTTGTCGTAATAGAGACGCAGATTCGCTACCGGGATCGTGTTGTGGTATTCATTACCATTCTGGTCAACACCATTCAGTTCCAGACCTGTTTCCCTTCCTGCCAGTGTTTTCTTGTGCAGACCGAAACGGGTGGCGTATACATCTGTACCGGAGAATACTTTGTTACCAAACTTACCGTCCAGCAATATATCGAGCGAGAGACGTTTGTAATTGAAAGTGTTGCTCAGCCCCATTGTTAAAGGTGGCACCCCATTGCCGAGAGCTACCAGGTCACTCTTCTGCTCATAACCTGTTGTGCTGTTATATACAGTTTGTCCTTTTGCATTCTTTACAGTAGTATATCCTTTAATAATACCATAAGGCTGTCCTACTGTATTGTGGATAAATGCCCAGCTACCTACGCTCGTTGCCATCTGTAAAGTGGTCAAACCCGCAGCCAGCTGCTCTACCCTGCTGGTATTATGCGCCATATTGTAGCTCACATTCCACGAGAAGTTCTTTGATTTAACAGGTGTACCGGTCAACAGTAACTCGATCCCTTTGTTAGACAACTTACCTACGTTCAGCAAAGCGTTGTTATAACCGGAAGCGGTAGATACAGCTGTGCTTACGATATCGTCAGTAGTCTGCTTCTTATAATAAGTGAGGTCAATACCCAGTCTGTTATCGAAGAACTGTACTTCGCCGCCCACTTCAAAAGTAGTAGAGGTCAGCGGTTTCAGGTTGGAGTTGGTAACCAGGTTCACGAGATTGGATTGTGTGATCTGCTGTACCGGACGGCCCAGGTGACCACCCTGTACCATAGAGTAAGTCTGGTTCAGGATGTAAGGATCGGGCGTAGCACCACCCACCTGTGCCCATGAACTGCGCAGTTTTGCAAAGCTGATCGCTTTAGGCAGTTTTACCGCATCTGACAATATAACACTTCCACCTACAGACGGGTAGAAGATATTGTTGCTCTTTGGACTGAGTGTGGAGAACCAGTCCTGGCGTCCTGTGAAGTTCAGGAAGATGACAGATTTATAATCCAGGTCCACAGAACCGAACACTGAGTTGGTGGCTACTTTATTCCTTGTAGGCGTAGTAGTAGAAGTGGTCAGATTGGTAGAACTGTAGAAGAACGGAATGATAAACTGTGTACCGGTGATAGCGGTCTGGTTGGAATTGAAGCGACGGGCATTCACACCAGCCAGTGCATTCACACCAATAGTACCGGCAATCTTGGTATTGTAGTTGGCAGTCACCATAGAGTTGGTCTCAGCAACTGCATTTCTCAGTTCACTGTACTCACCTGCAGCACCGGTCGTATATACTGTACCGGTAGGAATGATACCTACGTAGTTGTAGTTAAAGAAGTCGCGGCTCACAGTACCTTTTACATAGAGGTTCTTCAGCAGATCGTACTTCACGCTCGCCTGACCGATAAAACGGTTTTTGGTATCGTTGTTCTTAAACCTGTTGATAACGAAGTAAGGGTTAGATGCGTACGCGGTTTCGTTCCACTGGATCTCACGGCCTGTTTCATCATAACCGGGATCGAGTGAGCGGATATCCACCGTGTTTGCGATCATATACACGCCCCAGTTGGGGTTACCGGTGGCATCCCCGGAACTGGAGCGGTTGGTTGCATTCTCAACATTATATTGCGCTACAGCTTCTATGCTCAGTTTTTTACCCAGGAAAGCATTCAGGTTCAGGTTCGCGATCTTCTTGTCGAACTTGGAGTTGGGAACGATGCTTTTACTGTTGGTATTAGAGAGCGAGAAGCGGAAATTTATGTTCTCACTGCCACCGTTGAATGCTACAGTATTGGTAAAGGTAGATCCGGTACGGTAGAAGTTTTTGATATTATCCCTCTGAGGAGAATAGGTATGCATTTTACCATCGAAGGCGATGTATTGCGTACCATCCATTTTAGTACCCCATGAACGGCGGCCGTAGGTAATAGCTTCTGCCTGTGAAGTTGGCTTCAGGCCTTTATCACCCTGACCATATTCATACTGCCAGTCAGGCATTACGGAAGGCGTTTCCAGGGTCATAGTAGTATTGTAGTCTACACCAATACCTTTACGGGCGCGGCCTTTTTTGGTAGTGATGAGGATAACGCCATTTGCAGCACGGGAGCCGTACAATGCAGCAGCAGAACCACCTTTCAATACGCTGATGGTCTCGATGTCGTCCGGATTGATACCGCCGATACCATCACCTCTGTCCACGTTCTGGCCACCACCGCCGGTAGTAGGTGCACCACCTGGTGTGGTATTGTCTATCGGCATACCATTCACTACATATAAAGGCTGGTTCTCACTACCCAGTGAACTGTTACCACGGATGATCACACGGCTGGAACCACCGGGGCCGCTTGCCAGGCTCGTAGCGTTCACACCGGCGATCTTTCCGCTCAAAGCATTGGCGATGTTCACTTCGCGTGCCTGTGTAAATTCACTTCCTTTTACTTCTGTTACGGCATATACCAGCGCCTTTTTCTCTTTTCTGATACCGAGGGCTGTTACTACCACTTCAGACAATGATTCATTCGCTTCTGCAAGGCTTACGGTTAAAGGAGCGGCCGCATCGGTCACGTTCACTTCCTGTTTGCTGAAGCCCATAGAGCTTACAATCAGCACGAAGGGAGGAGTAGCGCCCTTCAGGTTCAGTTCAAAACTGCCATCAGCAGCAGCCATCGTAGCGACTGATGTGTTTCCCTTGAGCACAATGCTGGCGCCGGGAATGGGTGCGCCATCAGGACCCGTTACCTTACCCTTCAGCTTATCAGCCATCAGACTGTTGACGTTCAGTATGGTAGCGGCTGTTGGTACATATATGGAATACTGTGTTTTATTGACGCGCATATAGGCTAATGAGAAATCAGAAAGCAGCAGCTTCAGGGCAGCTTCTGCCTCCATACGCTCTGCTTTTTCCAGTAACTCAGCAGATACTACTTTCCCGTCCAGTAGCCCCTCCTTGTAAGCAATACGGATATTCTGGAACTTCTTCAGCTTTATTAAAGCTTCTTTCAGGGACACAGTAGCTGATACATGTTTTACAGGGATCTTATCAGATTGCCTCGCGGCATACATCGAGGGCGTCTGTGCACTGGCAGATATGGCAATACCTGGCAGCAGGGCACAAGAGAGCAGCCCCAAAACGAGATTTTGGTTCAAAATGTTCATAATTTTTTTTTACGTGTCCTAGTTTCTTCCGCAGCGTTTACGCGCGTGTTTTCCCGCTGTTATTTTCCTGAAGTAATGACAAGCTCCTTCTCAGAAGGCTGTTCTATTTTGACGTTCAGCGTCGTGGTAATTACAGTCAATAGTTCTTCTACGTTGGCTACGTTAATATCTCCCTCGATCTTTAGCTTTTTGATTGATTGTTCACTGACCTTTACAGTGTAACCATAGTTGTCCTGCAATGTTTCTATTATCTCACTTAATGTGGCATCTGTAAACGTTAGTGGTACCTGTGTCCAACGTTTAATTGATTCCGGCTTGTCTATCTTTTTAGTTAGTAATAAATGACTATCTGCGTATTCAATATAATCGCCCGGCAACATCACCACTGCTTTCGGTGCGGCAGGGCCGTTGAATCCTACCTGGATCTTTCCTGTTACCAGTCCCACCTTCGTTTTTCCATGGCGGCTTCTTACATTAAAGGACGTTCCCAATACTTCTATCGTAAGGCCATTGCTATGTACCAGGAAGCGTTGTCCGGGCCGGATATTAAGTGTATCCCTGTTCAGGTGTTTCACATCGAAGAAAGCCTCTCCTTCTATCCATACTTCCCTGGCAGCGGTGGTATCCCATTTCTCGTTGAATGTAATGGAGGAAGAAGCATTCAGCGTTACTACTGAATGGTCGGGCAGCGTGATCGTTCTCTTTTCACCATAGCCTGTTGCTATCACTTCCTGTGCTGGTTTACCCAGTTTTGTATAGAGCAGGTAACCACCCACAGTCGCGATCAGGACAATGGCCGCAGCGCGTACCCAGGTGCTCATGCGACGGATCAGTGCAGGACGGCGGTTGTTATTTGCTTCTATGGTAGCGGTGATCCTCTCCAGCACATGTGCCTTATTATCCTTGTTCTCCCACACTTCCTGCGAACGATAGGTACGGATCACGCTGACGGCAAACTCATAGTTAGCGGCAGCGGATGGGTACTCCAAAGGGAATTCGCTCCAGAACTGTGCTACAAGTGCATCCTGTTCTTTGCCTGACACCCACTTTATAAAGGCATCATCGTCCAGGAAGTCTTCCAATCTATATGTTGCATATTTCTCATTGTTCATCACGATATCCCCGATTTACTACTATTAGACATGACATGGTGGAAATTATCCCTCTGGAATCAAACTTTTTTTCGAAAAACTTTTAGACAGGAAAAACAGTACGCTTAAAATTGTCAGGAAACGCTTATCTGACACCTTTTGCAGGTTATCGAGGGCCTTATATAATAACTTGTAGGTTGAGCTCATATTAATGTCCATAATGACGGCGATTTCCTCATAGGACATTCCTTCATAAAAGCGGAGAAAGATGATCTCCTGCTGGCGTGCGGGCAATGTATTGACCAGGGCAATCACCTGGTTCCTGAGTTCCTGTTCTTCCTGGCGGAAAGAGGCATCGGGAATGAAGTTCACCGCAAAGCCGCCCTGTCCGGAAGCATTATCCAGTTCAACAAATTTGGACAGGGATTGTAGTTTACGGAACAATGCAGAGCGTAACGCTTTGTACAGGTAGTTCTTCACGGAGGCAGGGTTGCCCAGCCGTGTACGGGTGGTCCATAATCTTACGAAAAGATCATGTACTACATCCTGGATCAGGTCCGCGTCCTGCGTAAACTTGCGGCCATAATTGTTCAACAGTTCATAAAATTCGCCGTAGAGCGCAGTAAAGGCATCCCAATCCCCCTGTTTAAACGCATTCCACCATAACACGTGACTCTCCGATTGCATTGGCAGTAAGTTTAGGAAGACGATTGCCTAATAATACAAAAAAATTACCGGCCGGTGGTAACATTTTCGTTTCACATCAGATTTTTACGATGATATTTCTTTTATACATGATCCATACTGGTATGAATAGCAGCAACACGAGAGTGATGGCTGCGGCAAGGGATGCATTGAAAGGTGAAAATAGCCCGGAGTAACCGCTGAACATCCCTCCCGACATCCCTTTAAAGATCATAGGAATGGCTCCGGATAAAACGTAGGCAGTAATGGCATTTCTGCCGAAGGCTACAAAAGGCGGTGTCAAACGCCGGTATTGCTGCACGTCAATGAACCAATACGATAATGCCAGGCCCATCGCCGCTAGTCCGCCGGTATACAGTACGAATGAACTTGTCCAGAGGGACTTGTTGATCGGGAATACCCCGTCCCATACCAGTCCCGCCAGCACAGCCAGAAAACCTGCTGAAAACAGCCACGACACCTTTTCCGCATCCTCCTTATCCTTCCGCCGCAGCCAGTCGCCCGTCATAATACCCAGCAGGCCTGTCGAAATAGCCGGCAGGGTGCTTAAAATCCCTTCAGGGTCCCAGGTGCGGGCCTGCTTCCACAGATGCCGCTCTCCCATTATAGTACGGTCCAGCCAGGCAGCCAGATTAGTACCAGGCTCCAGGTTCGCCGGGCCTGTACCCGGTACCGGAACTACTGTCATCAGCAGCCAGTATATCACCAGAAACGAAAAACAAAGCCATATACGGGCTTTTGTGCCCGTTTTGAGGTACAATAGGGAGATGACAAGAAAAACGATCGCAATGCGCTGTAAAACGCCCAGGATCCTCAGATTATAGAAGTCAAAGGAAGGGATCAGGCGGAAGGCCAGTCCGATGCCAAATAGGATCGCCGCCCGGCGGAAAATATGCAGGATCAACTTTTCATGTTCTTCGGTATCTGCCCTGCGGCTGCTCAGCGCAAAGGTGACAGATACGCCTACCATAAAGAGGAAAAAGGGAAATACGAGGTCGGTGGGTGTACAGCCATTCCATTTTGAATGTTCCAGTGGCGGATAAACGTAGGACCAGCTTCCCGGGTTATTGACCAGGATCATAGCTGCCACGGTCAAACCCCTGAAAAAGTCGAGCGACAGGAGCCTTTGTTTCATTTAAATTGCGATTTTATTCTGGTTGAGTATTGCCTTGGCAGTTAAGATAATAGAATAATTTCTATATTGCACTATAACTGTATCTGGAAAATATTTCCATTTTAACCCTGGTTTAGCCCGTAGAAAAACCTTAAGCATGTTAGTAAGTAATAAGCATTTTGTACCCGTAATTGGCCTTGATATCCATATCGTACTGCTCTTTGGATTTCCCATTCCGCTACCGCATCCATATATCGGCTTTGTAGTAGACCCTATGGATTATATTCCCTTCATTGGCGCTACTACCAAAGTAAATCACGTACCCCGTGGTGTAAGCGATACCAGTGGTATCATTATCATATTCATACATTTTCCCATGGGCGGCCCCTGGCTGCTGGCGCCACTGATCGGGCATGATTCTGTCAATTTTTATGGCAGCAAAAAGGTGAAAGCAGAGGGCCGGCTCATGAGCCCTACCGGACATATGCTCATGACCTGTAACGATATCGGTATCCCGTTGTCACTGCAACCGGGCAAAAAACTGAAGCCTTTGCCCAGCATGTATTTGCCTACTTCCTTTTCCATTCCGCTCTCTTTCGGCAAACCTGTTATGGTAGGCGGTCCTTACGTGCCCGACTGGGCCGGCGTGGTCATCAACCTGATAGCATCTTTCGGTTTTGGCGCACTCCTGAAAGGCCTGAAAACGGTGGTAACGAAATTCAACCATGCACTGCAGAAAACCATCGGCAGTAATAAACTCAGCGACTTCCTCTGTAAACTGGGACTCGAACCTGTTGACCTTGTGCAGGGTATCGTTATATATGATGGTGTGGATTTTGAACTGCCCGGACCTATTCCGCTTACCTGGGCACGCTCATGGAACAGTGACAGTCCGCACAAAGGCGTCTTGGGACACGCCACGCATTTCTCTTACGACATGCGTGTGCAGGAATTTGTGCAGGAAGGCGTCACGCTCGTACTGTTGAAAAACGGACGCAGCGCTGTATTTGGTTATACGCCCTCCGGAATGCCGGGCGAGTATAACCGTCATGAACAACTTACACTCACGCGGACAGACGTCAACAGCTACCTGCTCTATGATCAGAAGGAAAAACTCTTTTATACATTCCATAAACTACATCCTGCCGACCAGCAATACCGTCTTGTATCTATTCATGACAAGGCAGGGTTCATCATCACCTGCCATTATAATTCAAAAGGTCACCTCCTGCGTATTATCGACACTGCCGGCAGACAACTGCATATAGAGAATGATAAAAGCGGCAGGATCACCCGGGTAACGGCGCATCACCGCGGACAGGAACGTCTCATGGTAAGCTATGAATACAATGAAGCCGGTGATCTTTCCGCCATCATTGATGCCAACAACAAAGCCATACAAATGATCTACGAAGATCACCTGATGGTACAAAGAACTGACAGGAACGGACAATCATTCTACTGGGAATATGACCGCCAGCGCCGTTGTATTCATGCCTGGGGTGAAAAAGGTGTACTCGATGGATATATTGCATACCATCCGGAGAAAGGATACAATGTGCTCACAGATTCCCTGGGAAATGAAACGACCTACTATTACACACCTGACTTTGTGGTACACCAGATCAAAGATCCAATGGGTTATTCCACATTTACAGAATACACAGAAGATTTTGAGATCTACAGGTATATAGACGAAGATGGAAATGCTACCGGCTTCTCCTACGATGAATGGGGAAACTGCGTTGCCTTTACAAAAGCGGATGGCACCACCCGCTCATTCACTTATGATGAAGCAGGCAACCTGCTGCTTGTCAAAGACGCACAGGGCAACACCCGCAGTTATGTATACAATGAAGAGAATGGTCAGATACATACCATTACAGAAGCCGATGGCAGCCTCGTGATGTTTGAATATGATCAGCAGCAACTGCTGCGTAAAGTGGAAAGACTGCATGCGGGCAGGACCTTACTGGAATATGATGAAGACCTCAACCTGACGTCTGTCATGTTACCGGATAAGGCCACTTACAGCTGGCAATACGATGTATGGGGACAATGTATCCGAATCAATAATCCGCAGCAGGAGGCGCAGCACTTCCAATACGATGCACTGGGCAGGGTGACAGATATCAGAACACCCGATGGCAATCATATCCGCTTAGGATATAATGCGTATGACGAGGTCATTCATGCCAAAGACAAACACCATGATATCCGCTTCACTTATACACAGTTAGGCAGCCTGCAATCCAGGGAAGAGAACGGCGCCAAGATACACTTCCTGCTCGACACGGAAGAACGGCTTGTAGCGGTTGTCAATGAACATGGTGCCAGCTATCGCTTTAAGCGGAACCAATGCGGACAGGTCATTGAAGAGACAGGCTTTGATAATGTGTCCCGCTATCTGAAAAGAGACGCCAGGGGCAATGTGATAAGAATAGATCGTCCCGGTAAAAGATCCACCGTTTATGAATACGATTATAACCATCGCCCAACAAGAGCCGAGCACAGTGACGGCAGCTGGGAAACATTCAGTTACAATCGTAATGGCCAGCTGATCGAAGCCATCAATGAAAACAGCACGGTCAGATTTGAAAGAGATGTGCTGGGCAATATTGTGAAAGAATGGCAGAACGGACACGAGATCAACACTGCATTTGATAAGTATGGCAAACGGCTCCATGTGAGCAGCAGCCTCGGTGCAGACATCCGCTATGAACGCAACCACAATGGCCTGGTAACTGGCATCACTGCCACAGATGGTAGTATCGATGATGCATGGACAGCACAGATCATCAGAAACTTGCGTGGACTTGAAACAGAAAGGATGTTGCCGGGCGGTATTGTAAGCAGACGTGTTTATGATGAAGCCGGCCTGCCGGTACACCATAGTGTAAGTCACCGTGCACGCAGCTTACGCAGCAGGTATTATCGTTGGGACGCCAACCAGCAACTACGCCAGATCGTTAATGCGCTTGATAAAGGCGTCAGCACCTTCAGTCATGATAGCTTTGGTTACCTGGCCAGGGCGCAATATGAAGACGGACAGTATGATTACCGCCTGCCTGATAAAATGGGCAACCTGTATAGAACTACTGAACGCAAAGACAGGAAATACACTGCCGGCGGAGAATTAAAAGAAAGTACAGAAGCCCGTTTTGCATACGACGAAGAAGGTAATCTCATACAAAAGATCACCAGAGACGGAAAAGTATGGCAATATGAGTGGTATGGCAATGGTATGCTTAAACAGGTGATCAGACCAGATAAACAGGCTGTTTCATTTGAATATGACGCCCTTGGAAGAAGGACTGCAAAGATCTATAAACAGCAGATCACCCGCTGGCTCTGGGATGGTAATGCGCCACTCCATGAATGGCATTATCCTGTAAAACAACGCCCTGTCACCACTATAGATGAAGACGGGAATATATTAACACCACCAGAGCCTGTACCAGCCGAAGCATTGATCACCTGGACCTTTGAAGCAGATGCAGCTATTCCCGCTGCGCGGATCAGTGGTGGTAAGAAATACTCTGTTATCACTGATTATCTCGGTACACCTTGCGAAGCATACGACGATGAAGGCAACAGTGTATGGTCGTGCGAATTGGATATTTATGGAAACGTCCGTAAGTTAGCAGGCGACCGCCACTTTGTACCCTTCCGTTACCAGGGACAGTATGAAGATGCGGAGACAGGTCTTTATTACAACAGGTTCAGGTATTACAGTCCGGAGGAAGGTAATTATATCAGCCATGATCCTACAGGATTATTTGGCGGTATCCATCTCTACGCATATGTGAAAAAGCCGGATGCCTATGTAGACATCTACGGGTTGAATCCTATCGAGTGGGTAGATCCGAAATCACTGAACTTCTCTCAGGGATATGTCGGACATCAGGTGGAAGAATACGCGCAGCTGATGAGGGAAGGTAATTGGGAATGGGAAAGAAGCCCGCTGGAAGTAGCAGAGATAGACGGTCACCGTGTGAGTCTTGACAACAGACGTTTGATGGCAGCACAAATGGCAGACGTAAAAAAGGTGCCGATACGTATAGTCAACCTGGACGATCCACGTCCTGATGGCGGTACTTATCGCAGCAACCTGGAAAAGAAACTGAATTCGAAACCGAAGAAAAGACCTGATCTTCAAAAAGCCGATCTGCGGCCGCATGGTTCACCAAAACAGCCTAAGATCGTATATCCGAATAAATAACATACACATGACGAACATCATCCAGGAGCATTGGAATAATAACGAACTGCCGGGTATAGACGCCATTCTTTTTGCAGATGGTACAGTGATCATTCTTGAGTTTTATGCTGTATCAACTGAAGGCGGCGGGAAGTTACATTATGTGCATCCCCTCTGTGAAAGCAATCTGCAAAGTGTTGAAAAATATAATGACGACGTTTGGTCAGAGATAGAACGACATCCCGCTACCCTTACACTTCCTGATGGAAAGAAAGTTTATTTCGGAGAAGGAGCGATGGGAGAAGAAGGTTTTATAGCGCTTACAGAAAATGATGATCAGCTGATCTGGGCCTTATACAGTACGGCTTCCAATCCATTCACAAAGGCTGAATTCGTGAACGGTAAGATCCGCGCCTATTCGACTTACAACCTCTATTATAACATTGACATCCTCACACCTGAGAAGATCGTTATTGAAGCGGCGGAGTAGTGCCGCTCTTGTAGGCCAGGAATGCCTCCCGCGCGTAATGATCTGCTTTGCGGGTCGTTTCCGGCAGGCGGTATTCCGTGCACATTTTTAATACGAGGCTTGTAGCAGTATCCAGCGAGATCTTATGCCCCACAGACACAAATACCGGGTTAATGCCTGTTTGTGTCCGCAATGCATTCCCGATATGCTCCCCGTCATCTTCCGCCAGTAAGGGACTGATAGCACCCCGGTCAGGAGCGGGTGGATCATATGTGCCAAATAACCTTGTTTTACCGCATCCCAGGGTGGGTTTGTCCAACAGCACACCCATATGGCATGCCAGGCCAAAACGCCGCGGATGTGCCCTCCCCTGCCCATCGCAGATGATGATATCAGGATGCTGTTTCAGCTTCTTCCAGGCCTCCAGCAGGACAGGCATTTCACGGAAAGAAAACAAGCCGGGGATGTATGGGAAGGTCACCTCCATACAATGTGTGGCCACTTCCACCACTTCCAGCGTATGATAGTCCAGCAATACAAAAGCGCCGGCAATAACATCGCTGCTCTTATCATATTCCACATCCACACCTGCAATCAGCTTTATTTCAGCTGGCAAGTGGTCAGACGTTATGACCTGTCCCCTTAACCGCTGCTGAATATCGATGGCTTTGTGTTCCGCGAGATTTGAATTTATCATGTTATGCTTCCTGCTTATAAGATAAATATATGGAAAACATCATGTCATTCGCTATGCGGTCTGCAGCAGTTTGTAACTTTTTCTGCCGCTGCCCGTTATACGGTCATCTATACCCTAGTTATCAACCAGACTAATTGAAATGAAACAGATCTTTATTTTTTTATGCCTTATCTCTATGCTGTCCTGCTCGAAGGAAAATGGCAGGTCTTTTAAGGGAGTGGTAACAACAGCTGACAATTGCTGCTCATCTACAGAAGGCGGCAGACTATACAAGGTTAACATTCTTGGGACAGACAGTACTGTTACAACCGTATTACCGGCAGAGATCAACCTGGGCGACACCATTGCATTTAATATGCATGCTACAGATACCCCACCGGCAGTACTTTGCCTGGCTATCTGCGTGATGCCTGAAATGGTACGGTTGTCGGATGTGAGTAAGGTACAATAAGTGGGATGCTATTTTTTAATAACCCCATCGAATTTTAATACTTTATTCAGTTCTTCCCTGATCAGTTGTGAAAATGAAGGCTTAAATACTTCCGCCTTACCTGCATCCAGGACATATACCGGGGGATCGTCTTCCTGCTGCTCACAATCAAAGAAATAAGAAGAAAGTCCCTGCCACTCGCCGAAGAAGAAATGGCTGTCTTTGATAGCAAAAGAACCGTTTCCCATACTCGCCAATGCTTTCACAGCATCTTTCCTGTTCTGTGCCAGGTAGGATACTTCGCTGGAATAATTCCTGAGAATGCGGCCCTTTTTCTTACCGAAAATGGAGATGAATTCTACGTAGGCTAAAGGTAGCTTCACATTAAATTGCTGTTCGATCGCTTTGATCTCTGCTTCACTAACTCCCTGAGGATCACCCAGGTGTTTCGCATATTGTTGTAAAAAGTCCAGATATTTTGCCATCTGTTGATTCTGATATAGGGGATAATATTAATAATATTTTTTATAACATTAACGGATATTTATGAAAATCAGTGTATAGGGATTAGAAAAGGCTGTCCGTTGGTGACGAACAGCCTTTCAAACGGTGAAGCGGCAGATGTTATTCAGCCGCTTCAATAGTGATCTTCTCAGGTGTAAGGATATCGATGTTAAAATAGAGATCATAGGTGGAGTAAACACGGATCCTACCATTCACAAACTCCCCACTGACAAATGGATTGGAGTTTGTACAGAACAATGCCCAGATCAGCTGGTCATTATTCTCAGTAAGCGCTACGAATCCCTCCTGCCCCATCGTTCCTTCTCCGAAATAAACTTTCTTCCCATCAGGAAGCACGAAAGATGCCGGATGTCTTTGTATGTGTCTCCACACATCGTCATCATACTTTTCAACACTTTTCAGGGTGGTTTCACACATCGGGCTGGCGTAATATCGTCTCCCCGTCTTCGCTATCGAGGCATAAATATTGAGAATAATCATAGTGCCATCGGAAAATAGAATGGCGTCTAGTCCTGGTAACTCACTTTCATTCCAATGCTGCTGGATACTCTTGTTCATACGTTTATTATTCTTTCAATTCATTTGGCTCGATCTTGGGCCGGTTAGGTGACCCGTAAGGTCGCAAATCAATTTTTGGAAGATCTTTTCTTTTCGATGGTCTGGAAAACAGCTTATTATCAAGATTACTTCGGTAGGTGCCGCCTCCGGGACGGGGGGCATCCAGTGTGACCACTCGTATAGACACTTCTTTCACATCAGCCATCTGTGCTGCCAGTAAACGCCTGTTGTCGAGACTTACAAGGTAACCATCTATCTCAGCCACTTCTAAGGGACTCTTTGTCCAATCCCATTTATTCGCCTTCATTATTTCTACGTATTCGTATACCTCTTCTCCTACATATCCCTGAGAGAAACGCAGTGATTTGGGATCCACCCATTCTATACGACTTAATCCGGATGCACCTGCTTCTTTGAGCCGGGCTACATATTTCTCCAGTTGAGCCGCCAGGGCAGTCTCATTTTTGTACTTGGCCCAATATAAAAATTCTTCAAACCGGGACCTTAAGATATTACGATCAATTTGATTCAACGCATTAAATTCCTTTTCGCCTGCCACAATCTCCCTCAACAAAGCAGTACAATTAGGAGTGGTACATACACCCAGCAGATCCCGAAACTTGACAAGTTCGTCAGCGTTTGCGCGAAGGGAAGGAAAGTCATGCAAAATCACCCATATATCGGTAGAAATTTTTCCTTCATTGAACTTCTTTAGCAGTTTCTCTTCATCTGAACCTTTGGCTGCATTTTTAAAATCATCAACAAAATCGTCATAATGCTCCTTTGGAATACGGCTTTCAAGTTTTCGAATGATCTCACACGAATTATGTACGACGATGCCTTCGCTGCCAATACAATAATTGTGTGTAATACTGGTTTCAAAATTGTAAACCGTTACGCTGGTATCTATCGGCAGTACTGCGGTCAGTGTAGCAAAGGCATATCCTGCCAGCCTAAGCCGCCATCCCGCTTTTAAGTCAGCAGCGCTTTTCCAGCCATTTTCTGTAAGGTAGGGATGCTCTGGTGTGGAGAAGATCGTATCACGCCCCGTAATGATACGCACCAGTTTCGAAGCATGTTTTGTGAAGACATGTGCGACCTTTTGCCAGGTAGTATCGCCATTTGCTACCTTCACACCAAGCACGGTATCATTCTCTTTGACCTGCTCAATAGGAGTAAGACCCGCTTTCGTACGCACGGGTGTTCCTGCTATAAAACAAGCGCCTCTTATACACTCCACGCTCTTATTGGCTCGTTGCACAAACATCAGGTCTTCCACAATTTCCTTCGCATTCTCCGCCGTACGAATAGAAACGCCATCCATTGCCTCCAGCACACGAGCATCTTCTGCAATTGTCACTGCTGTTTTATCGACCACCAGGGTTCCGTCGGCCATCGTATGCATAACCTGTTGACCTGCTCCATCCTTGAATCTGAGCAGGTTACCACTTCCCTCAGCCGTAAGAAACTTGAACTTGTCCTTCATTTTGGCAACAGTACTTGAAATACCGCCATATACCTCGTCTCTGATCGCCTTGAACCAGTTCTGACCATATCCGGCTACAACACCCGCCTCTTCCAGTTCTTTCTTGAACCGGAGCACCAGTTTTACTTCATCAGGATCCTTCATAAGATATAGCAACCCTTCTTTCTCCGCCCCGTAATACAACTTAAGGAATTTCGTAGCTTCTGCCTTCGATAGCCTGGCAATGACACCGTTCGTTGCAGCAAAACCGAGATTACCTAACTGTAGCAGGGCGGTCACCTGATAACATTCATTGATAAACTCAGCTAACTTACTGTCCGGGGGTATAGCTCCCGTTTCTACGCCCAGATGACCCAGGGCTGTCATTTTAGCCCCATATTCAACACCCTTGTAAACATAATTAGCTACTTTGCCCAGATATGCTAATTCTCCTACCGGTGTCACCAATGTAATCACATCAAAAGCCATTACAACACCTTTACCTATAGCCTGGTTCAATTTCTTATCAGCAGCGTATTTCAGTACGATGGCCGGCATGAACTGCGCTTTATGCTCTTTCTGGTCCGGCGATTCTCCTACAGCTGTTGCCAGTAATCCTATGTCGGACTTATTAGTAAATGACACCAGCTGCCACGCCCCTAAGGTAAATGCAGGTTCCTCCTTCCACTTGGGTTCGGGAGGAAATTTTTCTGCATAGTAACCGGCAAAATCCATGTTATCCATAGCAGCGCCGATATCTTTTAAGATATTTTCGATAAAGGTGTTATTGCCTTTGACATACTCACGCATCACATCCCGAAGCTTCAGATATCCTTGGTTTGGATCATATTCTAACTGAGACTTCTTAACGGTAACCTTATCCAACTTATCATCTAGCGCAACCTCATATTTATTAATACCAGCAGGAGGTGCAGAAAACAATTCAAGCGCATAGCTCTTGTCCCACACTATTGTCCGGTCCAGTTTTTTCGGATCTCTATAAAACTCCAGCGCCTCGGTAACAGCAGTTGGCGAAAATCTCGCTATGTTAATGAAGGCCTGCATCAGCTTTGTATAAGATTTGTCTCCGATCAGATGGTCTGATATACCATCTACCAGTAAATGCAGAAGGCTCAACTCCCTGTAATTAACCGTTCTCATAGTAGCCTCAGCTTCTTCTGCTTCATATGCTTTCGGAATAAGGTCATTAACTTTGTCAAGATCTTCTTTAAGCTTTCCGGCATCTTCTTCAAAGTTTGCAGTTGCCAGGAGATCCGCTATCATTTCTCCTGCGGTACTACCCATCAGCTCTTCTGAGGCAAGCACTTTAACAGCCCGAATACGCTCTTCATAAGTAAACTGATCGTATGCATTAGCACTAATCGTTGATAGCACCTCTTGCATCTGCGAACGAGTATAGGCATTGAATATCTTACTCTTTACAGACGGTAACAACGTAAAGTCTGTGTTATTCTCAATAGTGGCGTCTATAAATTTCTCTATCAGGCTATAACCAGTCTCCCCCTTGACTGACTGCAGGTGCTTCGATATTAATAAATTATAAGATTCGAGCTCTGATCCTAACAGATTAGAATACCAGGAAAATAATTGTAGTTTCTTGTACCTCCGTTTTTTATCATAGATCCTGTAGTTCACCATCCCGAAACAAGCTGTATTAAATGCCGGCTTTGTACCGTCTTCTGGTGGTGCAGCCACCAGTTCTAATGAGATTCCCTGTATGATGGCCGCCGCATCATTTTTTGCGTTCTCTGCCATGTCTCCTTCCTTTGTTCCACCGGCTCCTCCTCTATAGTAGGTCATGAGAGTTTCCAGATCAAGTCCCGGAGCATCGAAGATCATTGGAATAAAATCAACGGTGACCAGATACGCCCGTACTTTTGTATTAGGGTCTGTGTTAAACTTTTCCAGCTTCGCTTCCAGTTCATCGAGATCTTCACCGGCAGGTACGAGGAAATCTCCAGCCGTCTCATCACCTGTTACATATCCTGCGCCATAGGTTATTTTCCGCTGTTTGATATATTCCTTATCAAGTTTGTCTATCTGTCCATCTATCAGGTCTGCTGTATTGATATGCAATACATAGTGATTTTGGGATGACAGACCTTTTTCATCATTCAGCTTGTTCTGCCGCACCAGCTCTTTAAAAGCCATCCTGCCTCTCTCAATTACCTTCGTCATAAGACTGTCCCGGTCCGGAGCTGCAATTCCTACACCAGCCTGCAACAACAGACCGAGCAAGAGTATATACTTATGTAACATTTTCATATTACCAGCTTATTTATTCAACAAATCAGTTATTAATTGTTCCAGTTCGACTTTCAGATTGTCGACGATAACATCATCCTCTACTTCGTCATTTCTTTCAGTAACAATGTAGTCAACGAGGTTCTTACCGTTTATTCTGAGCACCTGGGTGATGAATGCATAGTATTCCTTACTGGATATATGCTGGTCAAACATGTCTGCCACTGCCACTTTGTTCTTCTGCAGTTCCGCCTCTTTAAATGCGACACTCAGTTTTGAAAATTCATCTTCTACAGGCGCTGAAACATCCACACTATCTATGGCAATGACAACTACGTTCTTACCCTGGTTGGCATTGTCAGGCATTATTTTTCCATTTAAAAGTGCTTTCTTAGTTCTGCTGATCAGATCATTCAATGCGGTTCGGCTGGCATCGAAATCCTCATTGATCTTAGTACGTCTGCTGTCATCATAATCAGACTTCAGTTTTTTAACTGCTTTTACCAACATGTCAGTAACCGACTTCACCAGCTCCTCTTTTTCCTTATTCACTGCATCTACTTCTTTTTTTGCTTCTTCAAATGCAGCTGCTGCCTTGTCTTTCTTATCCTTTGCTGCGGCCTTCTCTTCCGGTGTTTTCGCATTGTCATACTCGGCCTTTGCATTGTCGTAGTCTTTCTTAGCCTGTTCCAGGTTGTCTGCAGCTTTAGTAATACGCTCTTTCAGGTCTTCCGGCAATTCATTCTCGGCCATTTTCCTGATCTCATCAGCCAGATCTTTCACCAGGAGATAGTCACTATCTATCGACAGATGCGCCAGGTCATTTATCACGCTAGCCAGATCTTTGATGGCCTGTACCACCTTGTCCACCCCTACTACCTGTGTTGCCAGGCTATCAAAAGTGGTTTGTATCACACCGCTCAGCAACTGCCGGCTGGTATTGACAGTAATATTGTTAAACTTCACTTTTACTTTTGTATCGCCCAGGAATGGGATCATTATATAACCTGCCCCCTGGAATGTACCAGCACCAGATACGGTCGTAAGACGTACCGGGAAATCGCCCGCCATGATCTGATCACCATTCTTCAGTTCCTTAATAGGCTCCTGGTTAGCCAGTTTGATATCAGGTAATAATCCACAGTTCTTATTATCAGCAGTATCTCTTGCCGGCATATCAAAACCATGCAGGTCGCCCATTGTTTTTATTGCTGACACACAATACCCACCCACACGGTACTCATAACTTCTGCCCGGCACCGCATCATTGATCGCCGCTCGGGTTTCTGTTGTTTTCATACTGAACCATTCTGCACCGGTTTTATTTGCTTCGCGATATTCTACTATGTATTCCGACATTTGGGGCTGCGGTAACCAGTTGACAGTAACGACGTTCTCCTCTATCGTTGCCAATACCTGCTGTGGTGGCTGACAGTTCTCCTGCAATACGAACCAATAGATCTCACTGTAACCATTGTTCAGGAACACTTCAAATTCATCAGCGCCTAATTTCGCTTTTGCCTTTACACGCCATGCATATCGCTTACCCGGCAAGAGCGGGGGCTCTGCAGGCCCATACAATAATGTTGTAGTAGCTGTAGTGGTTTGATACAACGGAGGTGAATTCAGAAATGCCGCTTCCGGTGCAATCACCGTATCCCATAACTCTGTCAGTGTAAACTCATACTCTGTCTGAAAAGCTGCATTGGCACTGCTCATATGGCGTGGTGTCCAGTTGAAGATAATATTCAGGGGATCCCTGAATGCCACGCCTCCACCTTTGACGGGCAGGTTCAATAAAGGCGGCTGACTAACACTGATCCATGCAGGCGGGGAACACCCCTGCGTACTATTGCTGACCTGCTGACCGCTATTCACTTCTACCGCCTCCACACAGAAAGTATAATATCCGTCCGGCAGGTGGATATTCGGCATCAGTTGCGAAGGAGGAATGCCCGAAGCATCGAGATTGGCCAACTGGAAATAAGGGGCCAGATCATCCACGCTTAGTCGCAATGGAATACCTGCATCCAGTTGAATAGCCTGATAATAAACATAGTCTTTACTACGCAACACCGCATTACCACCCTTGATGATAAAGCGTAAACGGACGGATAACGTAGGACTTTGCAGGTCAGTGTTCAGCAGGGTGACAATCATTCTGGCCTGCGTACCGGTATAGAGGTCAGCCAGCTGCGGTGATACAGGTTGCAATAACTGCACCTGCACCTTTACAGGATACTTCTGCGCGGCCGATCTGAAATAACCAGCGCACAGCAGCATGCCTGCCAGCAGCGCTATACGGAATGTGTTATATATACTGTGTTTCATTTTTCTGATTGCTACATGTGTGTGTTTATGACAATTTTTACCACTGCAATGCCCATGGAAGTTCCCGGCAACAGGTAGGTACCTGCCGTTACATTCAGCTTGTAAAAGAGGTTGAACTATGTGGACCGACTATAGTCAATTGCCTGTTAAGCGGATAAGTTGCACCGGTAGTGCTATGTATAAAATTGATATTGTGCTGATGGTGGATGCTGTCTTTTGCAGTGTAAATAAAATCAGTAGCAACGGGTATTACTACTTCTTTAAAACAGGATGTCAACAGCAGGCGTAACCCCAAGTCGTAGGTTATCGTATTCATAGGTAGGGTGTGGTGTGCTTAGTACAAACAAGGACGAATATATTAAAATAATATTAAGATAGATACATTTTTTTATATATCTGTGATTATAAGCAGGCTAGCGTAGTACACACAGGTGTATAGTCCCACTAAAGAGAAAGAAATGAGGGAAAAGTTACTGTCCGGGGATTTTGTCGGTTAATGGCTGATGGATGAAAGGCCCTATGCATTCATTAAAAGTTGAGACGTATATGCTATACTGGTTCCAAATAAAGTGCCAGAATGTAGTACATTTTACACACAACCTCGCTGCAGTATTGCCTGAGTACGGTGTGAATCCATTGATATCATTACATTTTTTGGGATATCCTACAGCAGTAAAAAATTATCGTTTTCTGTTAAAACCGTTAACCGTAGCTATTCCGGGTGTCTGCATATTTCATATATAGAGGCTGCCTACAGGTTGAGCATGCTACTCCGGCGGATAGTTGCTGGTACGAAAGTGGTATGACATTAATCTGAATGTCTTCGAACAAATGTTTCATTTAAAATTCATGGCATGAGAAACGGTACAACGACCACTACAGGCATTCCAAAGACCAGAAGCGCAACAGGAATATTAAAGCAGCCTGTAAATCATAACAGGGCCAGGGATATCGCTGTTATTGCCGGCGTAAGCGCTATTGCCGGCTCACGTACAACGTTAGCCCCCGCCCTGATCTTTCCTGAAAGCAAGGTACTAACCCTGATGGCTGCCGGAGAAACTTATGTGGACAAACTTCCCGGCATAGGCGACAGAATTGAGCCTGTTGGACTAATTACCAGAAGTATCTCAGGCGCTGTTACCGGGGCCATCGTTAGCAGAAGAAAACATAAAAGTATGTGGTTGGGTGCTTTGATCGGTGCTGCTGCAGCCTGTGCAGGCGCTTATATAACCTTTTATGCCAGAAAGAAATTCGGAAAGATCACCGGCACACCCGATCCTGTTGCAGGACTTGTGGAAGATGTGGCGATGATATGCCTGGGTAGTATTTTACTGAATGACGACCGGATATAGACTATGTATAAACCTGGAGGCCGTCCGCGTGGGGCGGACGGCTTCATGTTTGCCTGCAGGTATCTGTTGATAATAAAGCCGCTACTTCAAAAACTATAACTATATCCCACCGTTGCCGTTACATTACTCGCCGTGCCCTTGGTACTCCAACGTGTCTGATGCACCGCATTCATATTCAGATTATGTTTTTTCATGAACAGGTATGCCGCATTCGCGCGAAAATTCAACACCTGTCCCTGTTGCTGTCCATTATTGGTGCTGCTATTGTACGAGCTGTTAAAGCCAGCGGTTACCTTCTTATCAAACAACCGTGTGTTCACGCCAAAGGTAGGCCCCAACGTTAGGAACTCATCTCTCCCAATAGTATTATAACTTAGGTTAAAAGCGCCGGTAATGCTCATCTGCCGTGGTATCAGCAACAAGGTATATGCAGTACTGGAGTTATAGAACCGCGAACCGTTGCCTTTCCAAAGCACGTCGTTCTGAATATCTGCCGCGTCCTGCACATTCAGGTTGAGGTTGATATTGTGGCTTTTGGTCTTATTGGCTTTTATCATATAGGTAAGCGTTAGCCCGGCACTCTGCGATATCTGTTTGAAGTTCAGCGTATCCATATTCTCATAAGGATTCGTCTGGTTGATATAATCAAACTGCGGTTTTATGTGTGTGAACGTCTGAAAATTGGAATAAGTGAAGTTCGCATTCCACTTTTCATTCGGCATGTAACTGGCATTTATCGCGCTAACCATACGGAACGTAGCACCAGCCTTGGTATTGTTCAGGTCATCACGCTGATAGCCCACATTGCCGGATATAGTAGCCTTATCATGCAGCAGTGGTTGTGACAGATTCACGGTGATGTTCTCCATGTCGTTGTTCATATAGTAGGTACCCAGCGTCTGGTAGCCGGGGTCTATACGCTCGTAGCCTAAGCCTATCACGCTTTTATGGAATGTGTAGTTCATACCTGCTCTGATGGCCTTAAAGAATTGGGTATTCTTGATATCATACATAAATACGTTTTCCAGCAAATTGCCGCGATCTGAGCTGGAGGGATGAAAGTCCCGCTTATCCAGTTTCATCGCGCTGTTGGCGTATTCAACGGTCAGCTCCAATCCTTTTGCAGGGCGCAACATACCCGCAAGGCTCACGGCAAGGTTTGCTCTGGGGAAGATGTGCAGGGTATCCGGGATGTATTGCATAGGATCCCTGAAATCCTGGGCCCGCAGGAAGTTCAGTGATAACGAATAGTTTTGCTGCTGTAAGGCAAGTTTAGCACCATAAGCCATCCGTTTGTACGTAGGCAGTATGTTTCTGTTTGTACTGTCGTAATCTACTGCGCGCAACAACCGTCCGTACATCACACTAATGCTCCAGGTTTGTTGCGGTGCTATATCCAGTCCGACCCCGGTGAACTGGTGCCCATTTAATGTATAGGGAGAGAACGACATGGCTACATCTCCTATATGAGCTGTCACTCCTTTATAAGTCGGATGCAGGCTCAGGCGATTGGGCATGGTAGGATACGAGTAACCGGCACCGGCGTTAGTCAGGTTAAACGAAAATGGCAGGTTGATCCGCCCTAGTATGTTCATATTCACGCTACCGTTCAGGTACCAGTTAAACGGCTGCCGGCCACTACCACTGCCGCTGTTGAATACGGTACTGGCGTTTACTCCGCCGTTCACTTTAAGGGGCTTACCCTTGCCAAACAGATCCCGGATATGTTCCAGGTCTACCTGCTGCGCAGATGATAGCAGTGGCAGCAGTAAGGCAACAGTACACAGGTATAGGATACGGGATCTATTCATATTTCTGTACTTTAATGTCCGCCATGATATAGGCTGTGCTGCCCTCCAGCACATAGTCTTTTATCTTAATGGCGCCTTTACGGCCATCTGCCGTCTGGAATAATATAATACGGGGTAATACTGTCTGGTCAAACTGCAGGCCGCCACTAACGCCGGCAGGCACCTGGATGGCTTGCAGGGGCGCATCTGTCTGCATGTTGTCAAAATCGCTTACGCTGAATGAAACGCCGCAATTGCATTGCTCCTGTTTATTGATAAACCGCGTCACCGTAGCACCGGGTATGGCGGGGAAGGTATAGCTGGCGGCAGAATCCGGCGATACAAATTTGTTATAGGTAAAAGTGCGACCCAGCCCAAAGAATACCAGGTCAATCTCTTTCCCGACTTTTGTCAGGTCATCGTTTTTACGATATACTTTCCGCAGGCGGGTAGAATAAAAACAACCAATATCTGCGTGCGCGGTGCTGATACCCAGTTTAACATCCGTGATAGTGCGCAGATGCGAATTAGGTTTTACCGTGATGGTCTTATTTACCGTTTCAGATCCCTTCCCATTTGTATTCGTCAGTGTAATAGTGTAGGTGCCCGGATTGGCAAAGTAGATAGTGTTAGCGGAAGCCGTATCGCTATCCAGCACACCACCTGTAGACTGCCACTGCTGCGTAAGATAACTCACGCTTTTGCCACCGAGTACCGCTGTCAGGGGTGCTTCGTAGTCGTCGTCGAATGGGCCCGGAGCTACCGTAAAATCGGTATGTAAGGGTGACTTTACTGTAATGGTTTTGCTGGCGGTGAACTGTTGTCCGCCATTACTCACCTGTAAAGTTATAACATGCGGCCCGGGTGTGGTAAAGGTTACCAGCGGCGGTACGGCGGTGTTGGCACTGGCCGGCTCGCCGTCCTGGAAGGTCCAGTTATAACTGCTGGCGCCTACAGTACGGTTAGTGAGCTTTACCTGCACGGGTGAAAAATCGTTCACCTGTATCTCGGCATCGAAAGACACCTGTACGGCACTGTCCAGCTGCAGGATGATGGTCTTGCTACTCCGGGTATCGTCATTCCACGCTTCCAGCGTGATCTTATGCGGACCGGCCTGTTTGAAGCTGATGGCCCCCGGGTTCTCATAATCAGAAGTAGCAGGTTCGCCGCCTTCAAAGGTCCACTTAAACCCCGTAGCGCCTGCGCTGCGGTTGGCCATGTTTACAGATATTGGCACGGTATGCGAACTGTCTGCCAGCACGTAGGCAAAATCCACCGTAAGTGGCCGGTTTACCTCTTTGTAGCATGCAGCCAGCAGCAGTATAAATAGTGTATAGGATATTAGTTTCGTCTTCATATTATTAAAAGCTTCGCACCAGCCCTTCTTCTTTATAAAATCGGTAAAGAAGATACTGTATACCGCGTTTCAGCTGCCAACAGTATCTTCTTTAGTGATTATTGTGTGATGATGATCTTCCTTATCAGATTGCCCAACGGCGTTTCCAGCAGGAGCACGTAGGTACCTGCCGTTATATTCAGCTGGTAGCCTATGTTAAATTGCTCGGCAGCGCTTTCTTTTCGATCATTCACCAGCTGATTGCTGATGATGTTGAACAGGCGCAGGCGTATCTCTGCTGCTTTGTCTAAAGTCACACGTACGGTGAATTGCCCGTTGTTAGGATTAGGCGACACCTCAAACGATGTGATGAACGGCTGCTGTGCACCTCCGGGAGCCGGTATGGATTGTGATTCCAATACGGCAATATCTTTTGTATATACCTTTTCACAATTGCCAATATAAGAGTGCAGGGTGATGCGATACACACCTGTATCTGCAAAGCGCAGACTGGCCAGCAGCGGCGTGTTCTGCAACACAGTAATGTTCTTGCTGGCTGGTATTTCCCATACGGTACGTTCCGGCATCGGCGTGCTGATATTGATCAGCGATACTTCCTCATTACGGAATACCTGTGTGGATACCACAAATTCTGCTGAGATATCTGCCTGCCGTTGTTGTATGCCGATGGTATCACGACCTATACAACCTTTACCGTCCATTACACTTACCCAGTACTGGCCACTCTGATTAAGCGTCACCGCCGGTGTAGTGGCCTGGAAGGCTGGCTCACCGCCCCATGTATAAGTAGCAGCAGGATCCGCTATAGCAGCATTTACCGTATAACTCTGGTCATTACAAAGGGTTATATCGCCTCCCAGTAGCACCTGCAAAGGTGGCGGGTCTGGCAGGTTGAAAGTCTGCACACGTTTACAATTATTCGCGTCCTGTACAGTAAGCGTGTATTTGCCTGCATGCAGCTGGCTTATACTGTTGGTGGTTGCTCCGTTACTCCATTCATACCGGTAAGGTTTAATGCCGCCGCTGATCTGCGTGTTAATGGCGCCATCGCTATTGCCCGCACAAACCGGCGATATGATGTCTGCATTCACTACGATGCCATTAGGTATGAATACATCTGCATTATTCTGTGCTTCACAACCACGGGAATCTGTTACAAACACGAGGTAAGATCCCTCTATTAAGTTGCTGATATCGCTGGTGGTTGCACCATTCGTCCATTCATAACTGAAAGGGCCTGTACCGCCGGTAACGGTGGTATTTACAGCACCATCCTGTCCGCTGGCGCAGGTAACCGGTTTGGTGGTCAGCTGCACTTCCAGCAGGTTCGGCTCAACGAGGCGGAAGGTGTCGGATATTTTATCAATATTATTCGCGTCTGTGATGATCACTCTATATGTACCGGTTGTTAATCCGCTCGCTGATGGCGTCGATTGACCGATGGCAGTATAACCGCCACTCCCCTTCTTATACCATGCAAAGCGGTATGGCAGCGGACCATTGATGCGTACCCCACCATCTGCAGTAGCTTTCAGCACGCCATCTGCGGCTCCTTTACATGATACGTAACGCTGCTCTGCAACGGTTACTACAAGCGGAGGTGGTTCTTTCAATGGGAACTCTGCCACCAACGTACAACCCTCCATATTGGGATACGGACCGGTATATTGAGCGTCTGTGATAATAGCCTTGTAATCGCCTTTAGGTATACCCGATAACACACTTTCATAACCACCCGCCACTACCTGACCGACGCCATTGCCCAACGGTGTACCGTCTGCCTTTTGCCAACTAACATTGTAGCTACCATCAGCTTTAGCAGTACCACCCCGCACCAGTATTTTAATGCTACCATCTGAGTAGCCATAAGCAAGGGGTTGGGTCAATACTTGCTGCGCTATCTCTATTGGGGCAGCAGGTTGTTCAACTGTGGAGTCGCCTGATAGAGGACATCCATGGTAGTCTGTTATGTTCACTGTATACGCGCCGGCATGCAGACCCGTATTATAAGCCTGCTGACTGCCGTTGCTCCAGTTGTATTGGTATGGTGTTGTACCACCGCTTACGAGTGCTTCCAGCGCTCCATTGCTGCCATCGTAACAGGTGGCTGGCGTGGTGTTGAATTGTACCTGTAAAGGAGCCGGATCTATCAGGTCTGTAGTATCGGATAATATGCTGATGCCATTGGCGTCTTTTGCTTCTACCAGGTACTGACCGGCAGGCAGGTCAACTGCGATGCTATCTGTTTGTCCGATAGACACAGCCATGCCGTTCACGATGTGATACCATTCGTAGGTATAACGGGGCTGAGTTTTATATGGTACACCGCCATTTATAATTGCAGTAAGCGTACCATCGAACTTGCCGGTACAGCTAACGCTGTCGGTAATCTGTATATTGGCGACTAATGGTGGCGGTTGTCTTAGCGGAAAGGTATTGATGACCGTACAGCCTGTCCTGCTGTCTGTAGCAGCCGCATTATAGTTGCCATCTTCAACTGTCAGGGTGTAATCGCCATCTGGCTGGTTGCTGATAGTGGTGGTATAGATGCCATTGCCATCTACAGTATTTACGGGTGTTAACAAGGTGCCATCTGCCTTTCTCCACACAACATCATAAGAGCCGTCTGCTTTTGGCGTACCACCTTTCAGATGGACGGTAATGCTGCCATCCGAATATCCGAATGCTTTAGGATCGGTGATGGAATAGGCATCCAC
This sequence comes from Chitinophaga filiformis, assembly GCF_021646545.1. Taxonomy (GTDB): domain Bacteria; phylum Bacteroidota; class Bacteroidia; order Chitinophagales; family Chitinophagaceae; genus Chitinophaga; species Chitinophaga filiformis_A. The sequence goes on from NZ_JAKIRP010000003.1 coordinate 339,306, forward strand.
CGCAAGCGGCGCGTCAGGTTGTTTAACACTGAAGCCTATCTCCTCGTCTCCGGCAGCTGTCTTGCCGGTACATCCGTTCTGGTCTTTTACCTTTATCAGGTAGTCTCCTTTGGCGAGGCCGGTTATGGTGTTCAGAGTGAACGGCTGCGTGAGATAATCATTATCCGCCACCCCTTTATACGAGGCTACATAGCCGCCTGCACCTCCATTAATATTTAGGTTAACGCCACCATCGCTGCCTCCAAAACATTTTGCATCAATAGGAACCGGCGTAGAGAAGGTGACAGGTGTAGGTTCGTCCAGCTGGAAGTCGAACGTACTTCCGTCGCTGTAACTGTTGGTGCCATTAATATTCCCGGTTACTTTTACCTGGAAAGTGCTGGCGAAAAGTGTATTTGAAGGCCAGGTATAAGTCCTATCTGGCTGCATTGTTACACCGATCTGATTAGGTAGGGTGCCACCAATAACGTTTTTCAAGTCCTTGACTTCTACGTTTATAGTCTCACCAGTATACGCCTGACGGTCAAAGGTAACTATGAAGCCACCGTCACTGGCGCCGTTACAGGATATCTTTTTGGGAATGATGTTCGTAATGCGCGGTGCTTCCAGCCGGTAATCCAGCGTAAAAGTATTGGATTCGCGGTCCTGTGCACAAGCCGGTACCATTCTAACCCGTACATTTTTCGTGAGGTATTTTTCCCAGTCACTTCCCAACAGGCTTTTGCCGGAGACCTGAAGAACATTCGATCCCTGCTTGTTATCAGGAGCTTTCGTCCAGGGGCCGTTATCAGCCGAGTATTGCCAGATGTATTGCTGGTTTGGTATCCCTGGAGTACCAATGAGCCTGATCTCAGTGTCTGTCGGTAATATATTAGAGCCTGTTCCGCTGTATACCACGTCATTCATGACTCTTCTATAGGTCACATGGATTTTACTGCTCGGGTCCATCGCCGAGACAAAAGGGTTATCAATATTCCCGTCAAATTCCTGCCCTGTATGACTGACATTGAAAGTCTCCGACCGCTTTACATCGTTAAAAGGGAAGCTTCGATCCCATGTACTGTTAACTTCTATGGATGCTATTTTTTTTGCGGTGCTGTGTATGGCGCTGCCTGTCCTGTTGATGACCTCCCATGCGGAGGGAAGCGCAGTCGATATAAATGCTAATATCTCGTCCTGTGTGCCATCTGTATAATGAGCAATCATGTTATAGTTTAGCGCCAGACTGCTGGGATATACTTCCGTTGTCTGGATCTGTAATTCATACACATTGGACACAGGTTTAACGTCTATAAACAGAGTAGACTCAGAATGATAGCCAGCAAATAAACCACCAACCCTGGTACTAAAACAGGTACGATCGCCCGCAGGGAACATGTAATCTAGTTCCTTTGACTCTGCAGTGTTACTGCAGCTGGTTTTCCGCTTACCATATACTGCAATCCCTTTTACCATATTGTCCGACGAAAAGGTAATCGTCTTGGCGGGAAAATACCATGGCTGGCCATCTCCGATACCGTCCAGGGATCCGGATGAGATAAGCCTTGAGTCGCCATGGTCAAAAAGGGCATATACTTCGTAGAGACTGCCGCAGGCTGCTGTGCCGAAGCCCATGATGTCGCATTTTATGGTCAGCTCGTACACCGCCGTCGGGTTTTGCGCGGCTAGCCTGCCGGTAAACACCAACAGGGGGAGAAATAACAGGAATAGGGCTCTTTTTATCATTGGTCGCATAGGTAAAAAGTATGCAGGGATTTAACTTATTTTAACTTTTTTGAGCGGGCCTGCTCAAACTGTTTTTGTTTACAGCGCGTACGCCATACTCATAAACAGTATCGATCGTCAGCAATTCGTCTATAGTCATTTTCACGTTTTCCGAAAGTATTTTCCAGCAACTCAGCGGCCGTTCACCAGCCGCTGAGTATAACTGCATTCGTTTATTCCGGCATCATTATTTTTCCGGGCATAATTCAACGTAGTGTTTTGGAAGAATTATGCGGGGTGCTGCTTGTCCTGTTGATGACATCCCCGTTGGAGGGAATCGCAGTTGTTATGGACGCAGGCTTAATGGTTATATGCATATTAGACTGAACGTTATAGCCAGTGAACAAGTCGCCAACGTTAACATCAAACCAGCTAATATTGCCCGCAGGAAGGACGTAATCTCTTTGGCCAGCAGCCAGGGTATTGCAGCGGCTGTTTTTCCGCTTGCTCCATACGGCAATCCGTGTTACCGGGTTGTCCGAAGTAAAGGTGATAGTCTGTGGGGGAAAAGGCCATACCTCGCCATCGTTCAGACCATCCAGTGACCCGGAGGTGATAAGGTTTGTACTGCCGTTCTGCATAATGGCATATATTTCATAGCCGCTGCCGCAGCTCGCTGTGGTGCCGAAGCCCATGATAGTGTAATCGACGGTCAGCTCGTACGTTGCGTTCTGCGCGGACAGTCTGCTGGTAAACGCCAACAGCGGAAGGAATAACAACAATAAGGCTCTTTGTGTCATGGTTCTCATAAATAAAAGGTATGTAGGTGTTAATAATTTGTTTTAACTTTTTTAAGCGGACCGCTCTGACCGTTTTTGTCTACAGCGCGTACGCCATACTCATAAGCCGTATTGATCTTCAGCGATTCATCCACGACCATTTTTACATTTGCCGGAACTACCTTCCACAGGCTAAGCGGCTGGCCGCCTGCACCTTTATATAACTGATATTCGTTTACGCCCACATTACTATCTTTCCAGGATAGTTCAATGTAACGCTGCTCCCGGTTCACATACGCATTCACTGTTTTTACGCTGATGGCGTTCGGGTCTGAAGGTACTGTTACGGTAATAGGCTGGGTAGGCGGCGATTCAAGCCCGCTGCTGTCTTTCGCCATCAGGATATAGGTATAGGTTTGGCCACCTTCAATCAGCTGATCTGCGTAATAGTGGGTCTTATCACGGAATGTCTGCAGTAATAACCATTTATGACTGGTATCTGCGCGGTCCTTCCGGTACAGCAGATGAGCAGCAACATCCTCATCTCCACTGTTCACCCAGGATAATTGTACCTGGCCATCGGTTACCTTATACGCAGTGAACACCGGGGAGGTAGGCGGTATCACATCCGGTCGCTTCAGCTCAAGGATAGCGGAATAATCGGATTGATTATAGCGTTTATCCAATGCAGCTACCGCATAGTATACTTTACGGTTAAGGAATTTTATGGGAACAGTGTCTTTGTAAACAGTCGTCATATGGATAGAGTCCACTAGTGGAGACAATTCTTCATTCAGCCGGCCGGCACGGAATACTTTGTACCCCAGCATATCCTTTTCCGCATTTGCTTTCCAGGTTAGCGTTACCACACCATTGCTGTCAACAGTGCCTGCAAGTCCTACAGGTGGCACAGGCGGAATAGAATCCACCGGCTGCACCAGCACAGGGAACGAGGTGGTCGATTCACCTTCTTTGGCAACAGCTGTAATGGTGAAATAGTTGGAAGGCAATAGCTGCTCGTATTGCAGGCTACGCTGATCCGGCGCGATATTAGCCAGTACTGTTTTGTAAGGCCCATTTTCAGTTGCGGCCTGGTTCAAGGCAAAACCTTTGATGAAAGGATTGCCTGCTGCTTCAAAGTCCCAGGTAAGCGTCATTTTACCCTGTGCAGAGATCTTGTTACTGCGAATGTTAGGTACATATATCAACACGTGCCTGCCTTTACCGGTAGTTGCAGCAGAAGGCGGGCCCTTTTCGCCGAATGCGGAAATACCTCTTACTCTGAACTGGTACACCGTATTGTTATCCTCCAGCGAGTCAATAAAATACATGCGCGTGGAAGGTCTGCCCTCTTTTTCATTCAGGTTGGTCACCGGCAGCGAACGGGCCGGCTCAAAGGTTTTACCGCCATCTTTAGAGCGTTCTACGATCCACGAAGTATAGTAGTGTTTTAAAATGCTGTAATCCCAGCTAAGTGCCACCTGTTTATCGCCAAACACAGCTCCTACATCTCCGGGTACCGGCAGCGGTGCATAGTCCTGTATACCTATGAATACGCTACCTGAATCTACAGTCACCCGATCGGGTGGCGCCAGCGATTTCACCCGGTACAGGTATTTCTCGTTGGGACGCGCGTCTTTGTCTTCCCAGCCCCAGCCTGCCATTACAGCCGCTTCAAAGCTATTGTCGGCAGCGTACAGGGAGAGCGAGAAACGCTGTTCCTGCTCGGCCGATTGTGCCATGATACTTGCAATACCCTTATCACCGCCACCGCCACCACTTACTTCAAAGTCCTTACCATACAATGCCTGTGCAATGATGGCAGCATATTGGTCCTGCTGCACTATTTTCTCCCATTCGTTTAATGGTTTAGGCCGCAGCGGTTGCGTATTCAATACTTTCACCTCCGGTGTTGGCAATAGCTTCCCATCCCGGGTAACGGTATAACGGGTAAGCTGAAAACCATATTGATTACCGAGCTTCCAGGCGCGGGAAGTGCTCATGCCCCATCGCAACAATATGCTGTGCTGCCGGGCCCTGGCGGTAACCGCTACCCTGGCGCTGTCTTTATGCTGCGCGCGCAGTGGCAGCACAGCGGTAAAGCATATAAATATAAGCAGTATAGAAAATAGCCTGCGCATTGTATACATTAGAAGCCGGTTGTTTTAAATGGATTATGATAATTGAATACAGCGCTGCTCGTTTTAGTCCCGTCAGGCAGCACGTATTGGTATTTTACTTTGTAAGCGCCGTACCGTATGAAAGGGAAATGCCCGTTTATCAGGTAGGCATATTTCGGTGCATCTTCTGTGCCCATGAACCTGTTCACTACTTTGTTTTGTAGCTCGACGAAGTCCAGGTTGTATACGTCCGGAAGATTGTAGAGATACGGCAGCCTTGTCTTTATCCAGCTGGTCACTTTGCCGGTAGATGCTTCTGCCAGGTAAGTAGGCATCAATATAAACGCCTTGCTTGGCGCTACTCCGAATTCGTCCGTGTTACGTTTCTTAATAAATATTTCGTTATTGATAGGATAGTTGGCATACAACAACGGATTGATGTCACTTGTAAAATACGCATCATCCATCACCGCTTCCACATTCACCATCGGTTTGTAACCGGTATAGTTGTTACCTGTCATTTCCACTACTTCAAAGCCTTCATAGTCGCCTACGTCGGCCAGCAGGCGTACTACATCTGTCGATACTGTTTCGCCAATACCGTCTTTCAAACGCAGCGACTGCATCTTCTCTGCAAACGTGTTGAATTTGCTGGTACGGAATCCATAATGCAGCAATGATTTCGCCACATCGCCCCTGGAAACTGTCTGTGCCTGGTTGTTGGCAACAGTATAGCTACCGTCTTCGCCCACATCCTGTTGTTGCTGGTAAGCGACAACTTCATCGGTGCTTTGTGCACCCGGAGGAATGGCTATTACGTCAAACTGGTAAGCTGTATTCGCCTTCAGCCCCGTCGGAGTAAAATGAATCGTCTGTGAAGGGGCGTCATAGGTCATATCCAATTTAGTTGTCTGACCGGCGGCATCTTTGAAGTTGATCGCATACTGCCATTTAGCGTCGAACAGGTAAGCCTGTCCCATACTCAGGTTAATGAGACCTTTATCAGATTCATCTTTATAGTAGTATTGCTGGTTCACCACCGGGTACGAATAAGCGATATTCTGCATCGGGATATAGTCCGGTGCAGTACCGGTCGTGAAGGTCACCGTTTCAATCTCTTCGCCCGGTTTGCCATCCACATAGGCCGTTTGCCAGGTTACGCCCACCCGCTCTTCAAAGGTTACCTTCACCGTAGCAGTCAGCTGTTTTTGAGAAGGCAGTACCTCTTTGGAATAGAAGGAAACACCATCATTGTTGGCATTCCATTCCAGGCGACCAGCTATCGGCTGACCATTATCCATCACCGTAAAGGATGCCAGTCTTGCGCGGTAGGTCTTTGTTCCGTTGTCGTCGTCTACATCAAACTGCTGCCCCATACGCATATTAAAGGCAGCTTGCGGCGCAGTGAATACATCTACTGCATCGGCATTAGCAGACGGTTTTACATCGGATATGATCTTCACATCTACGGGGCTGTTACCGTTCATTACGATCTCACACTCCTGACCGATCACCACCTTCATACGCATATTACCTTTTACCAGGCCACCCAGCACGCTGAATTTAACAGCCATATATCCTCTCACCCATGTAGGATTAGGCAATTTAGCCTGCATCAGCATGGCTGCTGCGCCAGATATAAGCGGTACCCTGGCTTTGATGAATTTCAGGTTTACTTTCACGCCTAATTCACCCTGCAGGTACACATAAGCCTGACCATTGGCGTACCAACCATCTATACCGATCTTCTCAGTACTACCCACGCAATGCGCATCCCCATAATCTTTCAGCATGATATCGAAGCCCAGGCCGGCTTTAAAGTTGGCGTACAGTATCAGGAATGTGATATCGCCCGTTTCCACGGTAAGGCTGGCGCCAAAAGCAAAACCGCGGCCTTCGCCCAGTGCATTGGCATCGCGCATATAATCGAGTTCCTCTATATCCACGCCCAGGATATCTGCTACCTCCTGCGGCGGTGGCGGAGAACCGGGTATCTTATCGCCCACCATCAGGTAAGCGCCGGATTTAATATTGAGACCACCTATCGACAACTTGGTACCTAACCGGTTGGTAGGCGTACCCATATGCAGGTACCACTCGCTCGGCGAAATATGGATCACGGCCCAGCCGGCGCGGTTGCCACTGGCGTTGCCCGTCATCATACCGTTTGCCACGTTCATATACATATCGAAGTTGCCGTGCAGCGTAGATGTCGTGAAATCATATTGTATACCCACATAGGCAGTGACACCCACTTCAGCGGATAGATTTTCATCGCCCGACAAAAGGGCGGCTGCGCTGGAGGGATCGGAGACTTTCAATTCTTCCAGTTTCTGCCCTGCGGAGCCCAGTTTGGCAATGGCTTTCTGCTCCTGTGCCTGGAATTTGGCAAATTGTTCAGTCACTTTCTTTGAGATATTGCCCAAAGGCACTGTGGCCAGTATTTTCGCATAACCATAGAGGCCCATGAAGTTGATACCACCGCTACGGTTAAACGCTACTTCAAACGATACTTCGCCGTGTACTACCTTGTCTTCCACCATATCGAACAAGACAGCGGCCTTGAGGCCCAGTCCTGCGGTGGAATCCGGCAGATATTTTACGCCCGTCGGAGAAGCAATGGTATCTATGCCTTCTTTTTTCATCCGGTAATAGGCGCCGCCGCCGAAGCCAGAGATTTTCATGGGCGGGGCTATTGCAATGCCCGGCTTAAATTCAGCTTTGCCATCTACGTACCAATAGCGGAATGTCTTAGCACCAAACATAGCGCGGGTCCTTACCTTTATTTTCCCCTTCATGAAACTGGCATTCACCTCTCCACTGATCGCATCTCCATACACAGCGTCATCGTCATATATTTTCAGCAGGCCGGATATCGACATTGCCTCGCTCAGCTCCGCACGCAGCGAAATAGAGTCCAGCTTTACTTTCTCAAATTTCCAGGTCTGTAACCCTTTATTGTTATCAAATTTCCCTACCAGGGCCAGCCGGGTATCACCGCCAAATTTCCCTTCCATCAGGTTAAAGCGGAGCTCAATATTGAGATTGGCCGTAGTACTGTCCTTGGTTTCCAGGGAGATTTCTTTAATGGCCACCGGGAAATTGCAAACGGTATTCTCATCCTTATATCCAAAGTAATCGGCAGTGAGATAAGGGGCTTTCGTCTGCAGGTGCAGGTTCTGGAACACAATGCCTTTAAATTTAGCGACAGGCTTGCCGTTATCGCCCGCCTTCAGGGACGAGGACAGGATCAGGCTACCATTTAGCATCGCTTCCGGCTCAAAGTGTCCCTTAGACAATTTTAATTGTACCCATGAGTTTGGGTTCAACTGGGCTTTTGCACGCCATACACTAAAGTCCAGTGTATCAATGGTGTTCAGTTTCAGGATATATTCATTATCTGCGGTAATGACGGCAGAATAACCCAGTGGCACCTTAGCCATCGGCAGGCCCAACATGCCATTAAACGCTGCGCCCGTAAGGTGGTTGGCCTCTACGTCTATCTCCAGACGGTCCACGGTAAAATGCCAGCCGGCAGCGCTGCCATCGTTCAATATATTATTGCCAAAGAAGTTGCCGGAGATACCGTTATTGTCAATGAGCATGCTCTTGCCGCCAAACGAAACACGTTTGCCGGCCTGATTAGCCCGTTCAAATTGTTTCGGCAAGGTTATTTCCAGGCTCGATACATATACTCCCCGCCATAAGTTTGGATCATCTGCGGGTAGGTAGCGCTGATAATTTGCGGGATATACAACGTCGGGCGAGTTACGCAGGTCACTGCCATCATATACAGCTTTGCCTATACGGAACCCAACGCCTTTGAGGGGTGTTATTTCAAATGCAGGCAGGTCTACACTCACGAGTATGTCGTTCCAGTCGCGCACCACGGTATTGAATGATGCCTTTACCTGCGAGCTGTCTGTAGTCCGTTCGCCGTTCGAATTTAAGGGTACCAGCATGCTGCGTGGGAACGCCAGATCGGCGCTAAGCCCCAGTTCCTTAAAGCCGTTACAATCTATGGTTACATAAGTCAGGTCGAGCCCCTGACCAGTCTGCATATCCATACCACCCTTCAGTACCAGGGCTGCGGTGCCACCACCCAGGCGTATAGGCACATCACCCAGCAATACCAGTTTGGCATCGCCTAATATGCCGCCTTTGTACGATAGTTTAAGGCCTTTCAGACCAAAAAAGATCTCACGCGGCTCCTGTGGTATCTGCACTTTGGCATATACGGTAAGCTCGGCATAGGTAGGATGGAAAATAGCGTTGCTGACCGCGATGGTCACGGTAGTATTGCCAACGGTCTTAAAAAGCCCCATAGGCAGCTCATTTAAGTCGTCTGGCGAGATTGAGGATGTATAACGGTTACTCTTCTCTATTTTCTCAAATTCAGCCCTGGCGATGTCACGAAATGCGTGGGTATTGCTGTCCACATCAAACATACGCTGCAAGCCGGCATCGGTAAACAGACCGGTTTCGGGTGCTATCAGGGCTTCCGCCACCAGCTGCTTGTCAATATCCGGAAAACTGCGGCTTTCCATCATACTGGTGGCCAGGACAGTGGCGGCCGGTAAAGGGGCCTTAACATGATCGCTGTCCTCCGCATGCACGGTAACAGTTTGACTAATAATAAATAGCGTCAGGAGGCTAATGAAACGGTAACAGCAGTTTCTCAGGTAAGGTTTTACCATAGGGCCGATAATAATAGGTATAGGTTTGACGGTGAGAGGTCAGTTAACAACGATCAATTACAACAGTAAACAACAGGTATTTCGTGCTGACAAACTTTCCCGGATACGAAATTTGGTGTAAATATTAGTGTTTTTTCAACATTAACAAAATATTTTATTTGAAAAAGCGTTGCAGAGGCATTCTGCTACGTTACAATAGTTGAGCCTGTATTCTCGGGTAGCCGGAATTTTTAATAAAGGAGTGGGATCAGGGAGATTATACCATTCCTGGACGAAAAGAAAGGACCCCCAAAACGAATGAAAGTCCTGATGTGTCTTAAACAAAAGCCGTCTTCATAAGGTTGGCCGAATACAAAAGGTTATAGCATTTAAATGAAAATGCCTCCAAAAGTGCTTGACCTTTGGAGGCATTTTTACTAAACGATATAACCTCTTTATACTATTCTACACCACTATCTTCTTTCGTTATACACCCCAAATTCTGCAATAGCAGGAGGCGCACTGAACTCGTCGATCACGATACGCACACGTCCACCCCATACGCTGTCGAAGCGGTGTATTTTTACGCGGCCTTCTGCTTCACCTTTGGCTAAAGGTTTCCAGGTACCGTTATCTTCATATTCAAGATGGTATTTTTTGATATTGCTGCCATCTTCCACAATACTGATCATATTAAAGCGCTGTGCTTTATCAAAATCTATTTCATACCATGGTTGTTTCACCGTAGCGTTAGACTGCCAGCTGCTGGTAAAACGGTCGTCGTTCGCGAAGTCCATGATGTTCATGTCGTCACTCCAGCTGGAATTACTGCGCTGGAACTTAGCGATATTAGAAGAGATAATTGGCGCAATAGCAGGTGGCAGCGCAGGCATAGCACCTGTATTCTTCCAGCGTTTACCCACTTCTTCCAGTGCCTTCACAGCGTTAGGATCGATCAGTCCCTCACGGTTAGGCGCTACGTTAAGGATAAAGTTACACCAGGCTTTATTCAGCGGTACCAGGATATCGTCCACGAGTTTCACCGGATCTTTCACAGGTGTGGTAGGGAAATTTGATTTCCAGAACCAGGCGCTGTTGATCGGCAGACAGGATAACGCAGGCAATCTGTTCGCCTCTTTGGAGATATGCTGTCCTGCTCCCTGTTCGTAAGACTTGATATCCGTATAAAATAAAGCCTCTGTCGGATATTTTGCCGCGTTGAGGTCCATCACCAGGCAATTAGGCTGCAGGCTCTTAATGAGGCGGTAAATCTCTTCAAAAGGGATTTCATCATAAGAGATCCTGGACCACGGTGCATCCCATCCGTCGATGATCAGCGCAGTGATATCTCCATAGTTGGTCAGCAGTTCTGTAAGCTGTGCTTTCACCATCTCCACATGCTTACGTGTAATATCGTGTGGACGCAGTTTATGATGCGTATCCAGTATAGAGTAGTACAACATTACCTTCAGCCCTTTGGCGCGGAAGGCGTTTACGTATTCTCTTACCACATCTTTTTTATAAGGACTGTTCATCACGTTATAGTCAGTGGTCTTTGTATCCCAGATACAGAAACCGCTGTGATGTTTGGTAGTAAGACAGCCGTAGCTCATATTGGCTGCTTTGGCGGTAGCGGCCCACTGGGTACAGTCCAGTTTTGTCGGATTGAAAAGTGATACCGGCGCTTCGGGATCAGGCCAATCCTGGTTAGCGAAAGTAGGGATGTTAAAATGGATAAACATACCGAAACGCAGATCAACGAATTGCTGTTGCAAGGTAGCGAGCGGCGTAGCGGCAGATTTCACCTGCGCTTGTAACATGACAGGCATTAATAGTTGGATGCCCAGTAAGAGACGTAAACAGAATGTCTTCTTCATAGTGAACTTTGATGCGATTTTGGATTTTGAGAACCTGATGTTCGTGGATAATCTATTTCTACTGCTACTAAAATATAACAATCATCCTATGCATTCCCTGTATGGTAATACAATATAACGAATTGCGAATTTCTCATTAGTTGATACATTTTAACAATTTAACAGGAATAAGCATGAGTACGTATCAAAATGTGGCATGGTGTTGGATTTATGCGGGTTACAAGGAACAACAGTTAGAGTCATTAAAAACAAATACAATTTGTATGAAACGAAGAGTCATATTCTTATTAGCATTATCATGTCCTGTCTTATTATTCTCCTGCGTCAGTACGAAAAAGTTCAAGGCTTCTGAAGCCAAATATGCCGATCTGGCTGGCAAATATGCAAGCCTGCAAAGCAAACTGGATGATTGCCAGCGTAGCCTGCGCGATACTGCTTCTGCGTTTGAGCGTAGCAGAAACCTGAATGAAGAAAGATTAGAAGGCTTAAAACAGAATAATAACACGTTACTGAACCAGCTGAAAGATCTGTCTGTTATCAGCAATTCACAGGCAGAAAGCATCAAAAAATCACTCGATAATATAGGCGCTAAAGATGCTTATATACAGGACCTGCAATCCGCCATTGCGCGTAAAGACTCTCTGAACATGGCACTTGTAATGAACCTGAAAGGCGCTATTGGCAACCTGGATGATAAAGACATTAACATCAAAGTAGAAAAAGGTGTAGTGTATATCGATATATCCGACAAACTGCTGTTTGAAAGCGGTAGTTACGATATCACTGCAAGGGCGAAAGAAGTACTCGGAAAAGTAGCGAAAGTATTACTGAATCAGCCCGATATTGAGTTTATGGTGGAAGGTCACACAGATACCAATCCATTCAAGAGAGGTGTATTACTTGACAACTGGGATCTGAGTGTGAAGAGAGCTACCGCCGTGACAAGGGTGTTACAGAATGACTATGGTATTCCTCCTGCCCATATCACCGCCGCGGGTAGAGGTGAATATCTTCCTGTTGCTACCAACGATACTCCTGAAGGAAGGGCTGCTAACCGCCGTACACGTATCGTGATACTGCCGCAGCTTGACCAGTTCTTCAAACTGCTGGAAAAGAAATAAGATCATCATCCATTTCATTATAGCAAGTAAGGGCGTCTCTGTGTTCAGGGGCGCTCTTTTTGTTTTGATGACATTGGGTTTTGTTCTTACAGGGTGACTGCAATAACGCTGCGTATGTTAATTTAAGTGTTCTTTACGCTTATTTCCGGGTAACTGCATATGTCAGTTCAAAGTATTCTTTATGCTCATTTCCGAATAACAGAGCACGTCTTTACAATTCCTGGTACACTTATGTTTATTACAAAGTAGCTGCAACGACACTACGCGTCTTCGTATCAAACACCAGAATACCTTCGCTGCTGGCATCTAACTGTTCGATAAGCGTACCAGTATTATCCCATATACCTGACTTACCGGCACATTCAAATCCATCGGACTCTCCTATTGCATTCGACAACAATACCGTCATCTCATACTGCTCTCCTATTTCTGATAATCTCGCGATAGCTTTATCAATCCCTCCTGTCGATTTCACCGCACTAACTAAATACACTGCTGCTCCGCTTTTATACGCGTCTTCTACATGTGCCGGCACCGAGAGCTCATAACAGATAGCTAAAGCCACATCGCTTTCTTCTCCTAACAGGCTAATGGTACTTTGTCCGCTAACGAAGTAAGGATCTTCATCTGCATGCAGGTACTTCTTCGCATAGACATGCCTGTCTTTATCTGGCTGAAACAACACCATACTTATCGTGATACCTGTATCCGCTTTCAGAGGAGCGCCGATCCCGATGGTTACCTGCCTGGCATCGCTGATGTGTTGGAAATCGTTCAGGCTTTCATCATCGATACAGATTGCCAGATCTTTGGCCAGTGTAGGCTCATAACCTGTTATGGACAATTCCGGGAAGATGATAGTGTCTGCACCGTGGGAAATAGCCAGATCAATGATCTTTTTGTGGTTGTCTATATTGCTCCGGATGTCGCCTTTTACCGCTTTTGCCTGTGCTACGCAGAGTTTCATAGTCTAGTTTTTTGTGGATGCTTGCCGGGTTAGGATGACGTAATATTATTGCTATATTTTAACAAAAAAAAACCGTTCCAGATATTTTTCAGGAACGGCTTTTTTATTTATCTGTAGCGCAACAGGGAATCTAATGATCGTTGCTCAGCCTGGGGGCATTGACGGCCGCAGAACGGTTAGCAGTAGTGATCACTTTCCGTTGCTGGAGATCGAATCGCTGTCCCCTGCCCAGGAAATAAAAAGGCCCATCGGTGCTGTATTCGCCTGTAGGACTTTTCTGTTTTTCGTTGATGTGGGCTATGTCGTAAATAGCCACATAGGAGTTTCCGACCACTTCAAATGTATCTTTCTGCACCACGATAGCCGTACTTTCATCAATACCGATACCTAGCAGGTCGGGATGCGCCTTTATAACACCTACCAGGTCAAACTGCCGGTTACGACGAAGGATGTGCTGGTCGATAGCTGTATGATGTATCAGATCAAGCCCCTGTACATGATCGCCTTCCAGGATGCCGTTCCCTTTAGTATCGCCTCTCAGCAGGAATGAACCCTGGATGGTAGCTCCCGCAGAAGTACCGCCTATTACTCCTCCGCGGGTGAGTACGGCTTTGATCTCCTTCTCTGCCAGTGTATGCAGGTAAGCGTCTGCAATCTTCCACTGACGGCCGCCGGGAAACCAGATGCCCGTCGCTTTTTTTAATGGCGCTACAAAACTTTCCGTGTTGGCTACTTTCAGGTCGCGTGTGTGCAGCACTGTTACCTGGGCTACACCGAGGTCCTGCAGCAGTTCCTTTTCAAATGATTTGCCGGTGGCAAGCGCTGAGTCTTCACCAGCAGTAGGGATCACTACAATATTGGCATTAGGTCCGCCGGCCAGCTCAATAAAGCGTGCCCATATTTCCGGCCCCACTTTGCCGCCGCCAACGATGATCAGGGCTCCTTTCTGAGGGCCAATAACGGCGTCAGCCTGCACCGTATTCGAGGATTGTGTTACGCCGGCACTGGCTACGTTGGATGATTGTGCAGTAGCAGCTGTTTTTTGCTGTGCGGCAGCGCCGGCAGCTAAGAACAGGCAGCCGGCGGAGAAAAAAGGCATGATCAGCCGTTTCATCGGATCGTATTTAAGGGGTTTATAATCGTGTTTTTTCTGTTGATAGTCTCTTGGGGCCATCACTCATGTTATCATTGCATATATGGTTCCTAATAGCCAGGATTAGGGTCCAGATCTTCATCCGCCAGCAGTTCATCTGCCGGTATCGGGAACACATAACGGTTTTTGTCAGTTACACCCAATACTGCCGCTACCCTACCTGTACGCACCAGGTCAAACCAACGGTCGCCTTCGAAAGCAAATTCCAGCCTTCTTTCATGCTCTATCGCCAGCATGATCGCCTCTTTTGTATCGGCTGTACCGGGAGCAATACCGGCACGGTCGCGGATGGCATTCAGGTCCAGCAGGGCTTCTGTCAGCTGCCCGTTTTTCGCCCGTGCTTCTGCCCGTATCAGGTACAGTTCTGCTATCCTTATCAGGTAGGCAGGATCGGTACCGGTGGGCGTGCGATAGTACAGTTTACCATACCAGAGATTTCCCGGGGGAGCGGTCTGGCCTATCAGGGCACTTCTGTTACCACCCACGGCGGGGTCATTCAGCAGCGCCACCAGCTGCGCATTGGGCGCCCACTCTCTTCTGCCGCCCAGAGCAGGTGGCAGCCACCAGTTATAATGCCCGTTTTTGAAAGATACGCTATAACCAATCTCCAGCACCGATTCTGCGGTCGCTACCGCATTGTTCGCAAAGAAGGCATTATAAGGTTTTAACAGCCGGTAATTAGCTGCATCGTCAATAACCCTGGTGGCATACACATCGGCAGAATCCCATTGCTGCTGATAAAGGAAATACCGGGCTTTCAGCGCCCATGCTGTTTTACGGGTAGCCCTGTTCCTGTTGGTGGTCAATGGCAGCAGCGCTGCCGCTTTATTCAGGTCACTGAGCACCTGCTGATATGTCTCATCCAGGCT
Organism: Chitinophaga filiformis; assembly: GCF_021646545.1. Lineage (GTDB taxonomy): Bacteria > Bacteroidota > Bacteroidia > Chitinophagales > Chitinophagaceae > Chitinophaga > Chitinophaga filiformis_A. The sequence continues at coordinate 354,572 of NZ_JAKIRP010000003.1, forward strand.
GCTTCTTTTAATGCCGGCATGATCGCCCGGCAGACGCGTAGGTGTCAGTATGAGCTGTACGCCTCCCCAGCCCCTGGCCAGATCGAAATAAGATAATGCCCTGATAAAATACGCCTCTCCTGTCAGCTGATCTTTCTTTACCTGTGTAAACAGCGGATCAGAGAGTTTTGGAATAACATCAATAATGTAGTTCGCAGAAAGGATCGTCCGGTAAATCGCTGCCCAGGAAGAGGCCACGTTGCCATTATCGGCCGTTATCTGACGGTTGGCTATCTGTGCCGGCGCGGATTGCGAACCTGTCCACTGGATATCCCCACCCGACAGGTAAGATAATGCCTGAAAATTGGAGCCGTAATAACTATCATTCCCCAAGAGGTTATAAAGACCATTTACTGCAGTTTCTGCGCTTGCCAGGTTGGTAATAGCCGCTGCATCGTCCACCTGCTGCTCGGGCTGCACATCGAGGAACTTTTTGCAGGAGGTACTCAGCAGGGAGATACCGGCTAAAAGATATATACTTAATCTCATGTTCATCATTTTAAAGTGTGAGGTTCAGGCCAAATTGCACGGTACGCGGTTGTGGCGGTGTTCCGAGATCATAGCCCTGTACATTGGGATCGGAAGTAACATTCACTTCGGGATCTGGTCCTTTGTATTTTTTCAGCAACCAGAGATTTGTACCGCTCAGGTAAAAACGGATATTACTGGCATGGATACGGTTAGCCAGCAGTGCAGGTATTGTATATCCGAGTGTAAGTGAACTTAATCGCAGGAAGGAACCGTCTTCCAGGAAGCGGCTGATAGGATTGAGAGTATAGTTATTACCGATAGTAGTGATCCTTGGTACATCGGTCACATCACCTGGTTTCTGCCAGCGGTTCAGCTGATTTTTGTTGATAGCCCTGCGGTCATCGCGTGTACCGCCGGATTCATGGAAGAAACGGTTGCTGTTGTATACTTTATTACCCCATTGGAAGTTGAAGAACAGCGCGAGATCAAATCCTTTATAGCTTACATTGTTATTCAACCCTCCAAAAAATTTCGGCGTTGCCTGTCCTGTCATCTGCCGATCAGCTGCTGTAAGTTTACCATCTTTATTCACATCTTCATACACCGCATCTCCGGTTTTTGCATCGACGTATAACTGGCGATATACAAAGAAGGAATGCATGGGATATCCCTGCGCCATCCTTTCCACGCTATACGACGCATCTATCGGGATATTCAGTTTTTCAATCCTGTTAATGTTACGGGAAATATTGAACCCTGTCTGCCATATAAAATTCTTACTGCGGATGTTTGTGGTGTTGATACCCAGCTCAAAACCTTTGTTACTGATCTCGCCGGAATTGCTGGCAATGGTACGGAAGCCGCTGCTGACAGGCAATGGCAGGTTCAGTAACAGGTCAGAAGTATATTTATCATACCAGTTAAATTCTATGCTGATACGATCGTCGATCAATCCGAGGTCGAGGCCGAAGTTCCATTGCCGGGTAGTTTCCCAGCCCAGCTCCGGGTTAGCCAGTTGCTGCGGAACAGTACCCGGATTGTCCAGGTAATTGGAGCCACCACCCCAGAGGCCACGGGACGCAAAATTGCCTATACCGTTCTGATTGCCTGTCAGACCATAGTTCGCCCTTATTTTCAGATCGCTGATCGCATCTACCGCCTGCAGGAAGCGCTCTTCCTTCGCACGCCATGCCACGCCAAGAGACGGGAAATAGCCCCATTGATTGTCTGCGCCGAATTTAGAGGAAGCGTCTGCCCGGAAATTCACTTCCGCCAGGTATTTCCCTTCGTAGTTATATTCCACACGGGAGAAGAAAGATACCTGTCTGTTCTCTGCACGATTAGAGGAGGCGGTAGTAGTAGCGGCGGAAGCGATCTGTTTAAAAGCGTCGCTGGGGAAGTTGGTACCCTGTGCAAATGTTTGCTGCGCAATATTGCCCTGGACTGAGTTCCCTACAAGTATTCCCAGTGTGTGCCGTTGTCCCGGGCTGGTGCGATAAGACAATGTCTGTTCATTCACCCAAACAATATTCTTACTGACGCTGGAAGTAGCCAGGCCTTTACTGGCACTTCCCCTGTTCGTATAACTGTTCCAGTATTCGTACTCGTCATAGTCGTTATAGTCCAGGCTCCAGCTGGTACGAAACTTCAGCTTACGCAGGATGTCAGCTTCTGCGTATAAGTTGCCGATATAGCGGGTGCTGGTGGAATGCATATCTGTATATTTGATAAGTACATCCAGGTTATCAAAACCGGCCCATTTAGCATAGGTGCCGTCATCATTGAATTTCGGCAGATACGTTGGTGTATGCAGGGCTGCCTGTAAAATGCCTCCCTGCGGACCGTCGCCTACACGTGCATTGGTACGGCGGGAACGTGATAAAGAGTTGCTGGTACCTACGCGTACCCTGTCATTGATCTGCTGATCGAGGTTTACTTTCAGACTGGCACGTTGGTAGTCGTTCGTTTTGATATTAGCCAGTTGTTTGTTAAAGCCACCGCTCAGATAATATCTTGTTTTCTCGTTACCGCCCGACAGCGAAAGGTCATAGTTCTGTATAGCTCCTGTACGAAAGATATCATGCAGCCGATCATATGTAGGCTGCTCTTCCGGCAGGCCGCGGCCGCCTTCCGACTTTGGCCGGAAAGGTCTGGTGGAAACGGGTTTACCATCATTGCCCCAGGCTTCATTGATAATGGTTGCATGTTCAGGCCCTGTTACCAGTTCCCACAATTCAGGCGCCCATGCTACACCTGCATAAGTATTGAATGCCACTTTCGGGCGACTGTTGTAAGTACCTCTTTTAGTGGTGATGAGTACAACGCCGTTGGCAGCGCGTGCGCCATAGATGGCAGTAGCTGTAGCGTCTTTGAGAATGGAGATAGACTCGATGTCCGCCGGATTAATATCCGCCAGCGGATTATTTGCCTGTCCCTGTGTTGTTACTTTCTGTAATGACTGGTTGTTGATGAATACACCATCTACAACATATAAAGGATCGTTTCCCGCATTAATAGAAGTTGTTCCACGGATACGAAAAAAGATCCCGTCTCCCGGAACGCCTGTATTGGCGCTGACCTGCACACCTGGCGCGCGGCCTTCTAACTGCTGATCAAAACTGGCTACCGGCCGGTCTTTGATACCTGCCGCCTTAATACTGGTCACGGCCCCAACGACCGCTTTTTTACTTTGCGCGCCGTAACCCACAACGATCACTTCGCTCAGCGCACGGTTCATAGAAGAGGCAATGGTGGTGTCGGGAGGTGCTACCGTTTGTGCATGAATGAATAAGGGCCCCCCCAGTAAGCATAGCATGATAAGGACGTGTAAACTTTTTTTCACATCGAACAATTTTGGTAATGGAAATACTCATCGGCAGCTGCTGCCGAGGGAATGGAAGGTTGCTAAAGTATTGATAGGTAATAGCCGTTTTGTGTTGGTGGGATACAAACGGGCTTTAGTCTACTAATTATGTAGACAAAATTAGTTTAAAAAATCAGTTATCAAAATAATTGGAGATTTTTCTTTATTACTGTTTTTTTAATGAGTGGGCTGTTATGCTAAAATGCGATTCCGAACTGGAAACCGATACCTATTGTAGAAGGATGGTCATTGCCGAAACGGGCGGGCACGGGTATTGCCACGAAATAACTACAGTCCTTGTTCTTTTTGATCACTTTATTCAGTACAGGTGTTACTCCATATCTACCTGACGTTTCAAACGCAGCACGGCCTGCGAAGGTGAATCCATGGCCGAGGGAAACGAGTACTCCGGGATGGAAGAGGAAGTTGTTCATTTTACTGGTTCCATTCGCAGCCCGGATGAAGGGAACGAACTCACAGGAGAATCCAATCTTCTGGCTTTTCCAGATGTTAATACCTGTGGGTAATCCGCCGACATAGGCGCCGTCGAAATTCCAATGTGCGCCACCGTCACCGAAATGTACAATAGGATGTAATATTCCTACGTAGCCGGCAATACGGGGGTAGGTGGTCTGTGCGGTTAATTTTGATGAAAAAGTAAAGAGCAAAATAATAGTGATAGCCGTTCGCATTAGTCGTTTTTAATGCAATGCTATTTTAATCCAGTTGCGGAAAATAGAACGGAAATGACTGTTTGTATGTTCTTTACCTTTTTTGGGGATTATAGAAAGCGTCCCGGTTGTTAAGCCGGGACGCTTTTTGTTTAAATGATCGTCAGATCACTTCTTCTACTTCGGTAACATTACCTGGCAGGTCTGTTGCCGTAATCAGGATACGTGTACCCGGTAAGGCAGCATTTGCTGCACTGGTTGTATACTTCCAGTAGTTGCCGATATCCGGAACTGCGTCTCCCTGCTCCAGCTCCGCTCCTGCCGCAGACAGGATTGTTACATTTACAGATTCGACACGGACGACATCCTTCACCCGGAATGAGATCTCATTTCCTGCGACGCCCTTGTACTTCCTTGTATCAATATCCAAAATACGCGGCGGTCTGACTGCATCCTGGAAGGCAGCATTAAAAGCAGTTTGTCCAGGTTTTGCGGCTGCCGCGTACATTGCCTTCGTGGCTGGATTACCGATTGCCTTCTGGGCATATGCTGAATAACGTTCGAAATTCAGCTGTACCGCCAATTGCTCCTCGGTCGGTGGTTTTGTGTTAGGACCACGTCTGGGACCGGAAACTGTCTTATTTTTTCTTACACTGAAGGTTACGTTTCCAATAGTACCGGACGTTCCTTCCATCATTTTATTTTGTTTTATGTGTGCCATAACTTTCTAAATTTTAAGATTAAAAAAAGGTTTACTACAATCACAACCGTCGGGTGTAACAGGAGGCACCTCTCTCCTGTTGCGGGTGCAGCCCCTTTTGCTGTGATTGATGACACAATGTTAGGAAGGATTTTGACGCGGTTTTGGAGAAAGTGCACGAGGAGGCGAAATTCGATCACGAGGAGGCGAAATCCCGTCATGAGACCCCTCATTTTCCACACTTCCAATCACTGTAAAACGGTTAAAAAAAGACTTTCTTATTTCTTGTGTAAGCAAAATCTCTTCACCCCCCGTTACGATGATCGTGTCCACTCCGACACTTTTGATGTATCTCAGGGAAACAATATAATTTCTGTGGGTACGGAAGAAAATATTGGGGGGAAGTTGCTTCTCGATTTGCTTCAGGCTGTATTTAGCAGGTAGGGAACGACCGTCTGTAAGTTTTAAAAGGATATAATGCTTCTGTACTGTGATATAGATGATCTCCTCATAAAAGACCACTTCGTGAATACCGTTTTTTGTATAGATCAGAATACCTTCTTTCATTAATATCAGGAATCGTGAACAATTTGGGTTTAGGACAGAGAGGGAGGGAGCTGTGAAAGCTACGTAGGGAATATAGTAGTAGGGATAGTAGTAGCAATAGGTTAGACTGACCAGTAATTGGGTTACGGAACTGGGAATTGCTTGTTGCGGGATTAGCCAAAATGGTCTTCATAATTCAAAACTTTAATATTATAAAAATAACAGTTGTGGGATTGAACAATAATCATGTAATTTACTGAAAAATAGATATTTAGAGATCAAAATGAGATTTAAATTTTTCAAATTATTATTGTTATAATTTGGGTGGAATTCCAGTAGACATATAGTTGAGATTCGCTTATCCTCCCTTAATCCTCCCTTTTTAAGGGAGGATAAGCGAATCTCAACTATATCTCAAGCGAATCTCCAACGGGTTTTAATGCCAGATGTACCATTTACGTGAGACAATTTCATTTCATGTTCCTTGTCAGCAAACGCACAAGCGCAGTGATCGACCGCAGATCACTCGTATACATGACAAAAATTTCAACCAGCATCTGACATACTGTATATTCGCAATATGAAAAAAGAGTTTGATGCCTTGTAACACCAAAGTGCTTACAAGTGAAATACAAAAAAGTATTGAAGGAGACGACTGATAACAAAACCTACAAATGGGCTCATAAGCGTTTGTACGGTCGCTGTTGGATCTGTCCTTATCACGGAACATTCTGGAGCCGATGCTCAGATATCCGTTGGAAACACTACTATTACTTCGACGATGGAACCCTTGACCTTCACGCCAGGCGGTTCCACAATCCGCCAAATTGGAAACTGGTCTCTAAGAACAAGAAGCAGTGGATGAAGATCTAATCCACTTTGAAATTGGGTAGGAGTAAAAAAGGAAAGCCGCTTCCAATGAAGCGGCTTTCTTCATAAAGAAGTTATCAGCATCCCGGTCGATCTGTCGAATACGTCTAATGACTTTCAAGATAGTCTTTAACTGCAGAATGATATACGCTCATTCCACGCCGGATTTTATAGGCAGCTTTCTTTACCGGATCATTGATAATGCTTCTTGCATATTCTATTGCAGTGGTAAAATTACTGTTAGATTTTAACTGCAACTTCGAAGGGACGACATTACTCATGTCGGGACATTTGCTGATAAATACCTTCCCTTTACGGGTTTTCAGCACAAAGCCCGGAGCTATTTTACCGTGGCCCAGTTTTACGCCGGTTAATAATGGATTTTTAGTTCTTGCCATAGTTTTTTGAGTTAAAACTAGGGAAAATGGGATTGCGGGTTTTACGCAATTAAAAAGTGACAACATAGGTACATTTCTTTTTATACGATTTAGGCAACAGAAAAACTTTTTCTAATTTCATAGGTCAAATTGGGCGGGTAGCATATCTATTTTGCAATTGGGTGAGAATAAAAAGGAAGCCGCTTCTAAACGAAATAGCCTCCTTCTTTCAATAGTTTTTTCATTTAAAACAAATGAAATTCTTATTGCGGTTCTTACTCAATTAAAAGTGGCAACACATGTATACTTTTTTGCAACGGGTTATTTCAAGAATTCCAACAACTCTGGATTAGAGCATACTAGAATAAATCAGTCCTGAGTAAAACCCCGCCCGTTTCTTTGCTTTAATAGTTTCCCGAATAACGTTATTGAGCAATGCAGTGCTAATACGCCCTCATCACATACCCAAACACCCCATGCGTCTCATTACCCGGACCCGCTACATAAAACAACTGCGTCGATGGAGTAGATGGTATATTCTCCAGCGCCCATAACCCATCAATTACAATCGGATTATCCCCTTTCTTCAATTGACCTAAAAACGCTCCATCCTGATCATACACATTAATCTTCCCATCTCCAAAGTTCCCGATAATAATCGTATTATTTACTTCCCAGAATCCGTCGGCAGCAGCCACAATACCCCAAGGGGCATTCAACGCACCCTGTGATGCAAATCTTTTCACAAAAGATCCATCGGGTTTGAAGATGCTCACATACCCATTCCCCTCCCCTTTTACATCATCCTCTTTCACTGCATCCTGTTTTGCATATGTCACATATAGATTACCTCCTATACTCCTGATATTGAACGGCGCATAACCAGCAGGCATAGTCGGATCTACAAATGGTTTGCCGGTGACCATGTTGAAATCCTTGTCAAATACATCAATAGTTCCTGCATAAAAATTAGCGGCATACAGGAAATTAGCTGCACCATCTTTAGCCAATTCCAATCCTTTATAAACCGCATGAGCGGCCGATCTGTCGGCGACAGTAGTTGCTACCGCACCAGCGGCCCAGGCAAGAATAAGACCATCTTCTGTATTAAAGATAAATTTAGCTGGTGCCCCTCCTACCATAAAATCGCTTGTTCCATTATAAACGATACCCGTAGGTCTACCACCGGTGGAGCTTCCGGGAGCTCCGATACTAACGGGCGACTGCAAGATGGCGCCACTTTTATCGTAGACAGTACTGAGGCCGGTACCATTGTTCGTTACCCAGATGGCGCCTGCGGGATTAACAGCGATACCCCAGGGATTTATAAGATTGGCATCTACCTGGCCAGAACTATAAGGACCACTACCAACATCTGTTACAAGGGCCACCTGGTTGTAATTCTTGGTAACGGGAGGAGGATTATTGTTATTATTATAACCGTTGTCTTTACTACAACCTATGTTTAACACAAACAAGACTATTAAGCTGGCAAGGGGCCAAATAAAAGAATTTCGCACTGATGTCCGGATAGATCTGTCTTTACGTGACCCTGCGGTTACAGCATTTATCACCGGGCATCTTTCAAACAACACTATCATTTCTTTCAATTTAACGGTGAACGAATAAGGCATGCTACATAGCATGTCTGTACCAGGAAGACAAACTTGGGCAGGAACCGTACTTTTTACGCTTCACTGGAGGGACCAAACAGGACACAAGACATCTAAACCGCTGTCTATTAATTAATACGTGTGTTTAACCGGAAAAGTTGCCTTAGCATTCCGGGGCATATTTCTGCTGCACTTTTCATTCACTATACTATTTTGACCTTATAATAAGTGCCGCATCATAATACATTACGAATCAACTATGTTTAAGATAGTTTTAAAACAGTCCACTTAATACCCTTAACCGATTGAGCATAAAATATTTAGACAAAACCCAAAGATTTTTTTTCAGCGCACCCAACCTTTTGCCACTCCCCCACCGTTCATCTTTATAAAACAAGTACTCTATGAAAAAACTTATCGGAGTCCTGGCCGTTACCGGGTTTATTATTTTTATTCAAAGTTCCTGTACCAAAGAGTCGCTGCAGGAGAAAATGAAGGGAAAGGGCCTGGCATATGAGCAGGATTCCATTCCTACGGATAGCATTCCTCACGATACCATTCCACATGATTCTATCCCTCATGACACCATTCCTCATGACACCATTCCTCATGATAGTATTCCATACCCACCTCATGATACGTTCCCTTATCCGCCTCATGATACTTTCCCGCATACACCGTATCCACCACATGATACGTTCCCGCATATCCCATACCCACCACACGATACTTTTCCGTCCTATCCTCCCTATACCCCGCATCCGCCACATGACACGTTCCCGTCACATCCAACGTATCCACCACACGATACGTTCCCTTCCTATCCGAATCCACCCCGGCCACCGTATGATTCCTTCCCGCATCACGATACAGTAAGAGTTCGTAAGCGGGGCTAGAGCGATGGCTGTAACTAATCAGGCTCAATATCGTTACAGTAGTCAAAGGCCACAATTGCTACTGTAGCGGAGCAGGCTATATTTGTACTTTTACCGGAGATGCTCATAAGGGGAGCTATCCGGTAAAAGTCATTTTTAACAGCCACCTTCGCAATGCAGGCATAGCACGAGCATAAATTATTGTATACCTATCGGAACAATTTCATTTGGAAGATATTCAGGAATTGATCAAACAGTGCGTAGCGAACGACCGCTTAGGTCAGGAGAAACTTTATAAAAAGTTTTATCCTGCGCTATTCCTGTTATGCCGGAAATTCTTCCCGGAGCAGGCAGACGCACTGGAAGTGCTGAACGATGGTATGCTAAAGGTTTTTAAAAATATAGGACTATTTAAGGACGACAAGGGACAATTCTTCAACTGGGTATATACAATAGTGCGTAATACTGCGCTGGACAAGCTAAAGACCGCTAAATGGACAGAACATGTAGGTGTAGAGGGCATCGATGTTTCGCATAGTGATAATCCACTTTCTGCTATGGAGTCGGGAGATATCTATAAACTGCTGGATGTCTTACCGCCAGCTACCAGAGCTATATGCATTCTATTCTACCTCGAAGGATTTTCTATTAATGAGATATGTGCAAGATTACAATTGAGTCAGGGTACCGTAAAATGGCACCTGAGTGAGACAAGAAACAAATTAAAGCCGGTATTATTAAAGTATTATTCTTAAAATGGCTGAGCAACATCCGGGTAATAAAAACTTCAACAAAGAGGAATTACCAATTCCTATACCGCCTGCCGATCAGGCGTGGCAGTCCATGCGACAAAAGCTGGACGCCGAATTGCCTGTGGATGGGAATTTGCCAGCCCATACCCATGTACGCTACCTGTGGATAAAAGGCGTATTTGTGATAGCTGCTGTAGCGGCAGCCGGTGTACTCTTGTGGTATTACATGCGTAAACAAAATACGGGGTTAGCTGCTGCGGATAATGCTAATCATGATACCAGCCTGGCTTATATACAACCAGTATCTCCGGCGTCCGACAGCCAGACACTGAGACTATCAAAAGAGAACGATACTGCTTTTCAACACGCTATATCTCCAACGATAAAGAGTGCATCAACGATAGTCAATGATGTTCCTGTAACTGCGTCTTCCCAGGCGGCAGCCGGTCTACATCCATCCGAAACACAACCCGTATTACAATCATCGGCAACACAGCGATCAAACGCATCTACGCCATTACTGTCATCATCAACTGCTGGCAAACTACAACCTACAGGTAGAAAAATCATTACGTTACGGTCATCATCCATTGCTAACAAACCACAACCTGTAGCTGGAAAAACTACTAGCCAACAAACAGCAGAGCAATTGGCAACAGGCGAGGAACCTTTAAAGCAGCTTACAAATAACGACCTTCCTCCTATCGAAAAAAAGTCTACCGCTAAGCAACAGACTACCGGCAAACGGCCTTTCAAACAGCCTGTTGCCGGCAAATATCCCCTTACCGAACCAAAGAATTTAGCCAGGCAGGATGCAACAGACAAACAGCTGTCAAAGCCATCTGCATCTGACGGAAAACATTACGGGGGAACAACGCGTACGCCTGTCGCTGAGCCACTGGTAGCACAGAAACAACAGTTGTCAGCCAGTGCTCAGACCAATACAGACAAACACGCAGTGAGGGAAATGGAAGACCATCCCTCACTGCAATTATCATTTATACACGCTCCTGTTGCAGGGTATAAAACCAGCTTACAACATAAAGCAGATCCGCTTGTATTACGTCGCTCAGGCGATCAGCATGCAGAAAAACCCTGGGCTTTATATGCCCAATTGAATGTAGCGCTACCATTCTATGATAGCAGTTTCTATTTCCTGGGACCTAACGGAAAAAAACAATTCTACCGGCGCCTGATCCCTACTGTGAGAATTGAAAGGAGGCTATGGAAAGGCGCGTTGTCTTTGGATGTACAACCTTCAGTCAGCGCTGTTCCTAAATCCAATATACAAACGGACGTTGGCACCACATGGACGCCCTTTGATACCACCAGCTCTTTACTAAAGCAATTTGGTTGGGGACTAGCCTTGCAATACCAGATCCGCGTCCATTCCAGGTGGCAGATAGGTGCGGGTATACAGGCCAATTTCATGCAAAAGGCACTTATGCGGCTGACGGTTATGGACTCTACCATGAGAATCGTAAAAGATGGCATTTTTCCCGCCTCTGCGGCGGATAAACAAGATTTGTCAAGACTTCATATCAATGGCGTGGTGGAACTCGACTATATGGCTGGTAAATGGCAATTTGGGCTGCGCACCCTGGTGCCGGTTACACGGATAAGTAAAACAAAGGATATTTCAGCCAGGCCGGTAAATGTGGAAGTAGTGTTTAGGAGAAGGTTGTGGGCAAAGTAAAATGAGTTACCTCAAATTTATATATGCCAATAATTTTATTGGCAGAAATTTTGCCAATAAAATTATTGGCATATATTTGAAGAAACACGTTTGACAATGAATTGGTTATCCCCAAATACCATCACAGGAGACGCAGCTACTGCGGGACGATATTTTAGAAGAGAGAGAATTAACGAAGAATTCTGGCGCGAAATAAAAAAAGGTAATCACATACTTTTTGTGGCTCCCAGAAGGGTGGGTAAAACATCCATTATGATGGATCTTGCGGAAAACTGCACTGATCAGTATGTATGCATTTACCAAAATATCGAAGGGGTTACATCAAGAAGTGAATTTTATCAACGTTTATTTACGCTGGTCATACAATGCCTTAACAGAAGCCGTGTTCAATCTGTTAAGTCCTATTTACAATCATGTTTTAAGAAGTATGCTATCGAAGAGATTACCACTTCAGGCCTCAAACTTAAAACCTCAGAATTAAACTACGAACTGGAGTTACAGAATCTTATTCTTTCTCTTGAAGAAACAAAAGTACATACAATTCTATTTCTGGATGAATTTGCAGAAGTTATCAGCAGGATGAGCAAGTCAGATCAGAAAGAAGACGCAATAGCAATACTACATACACTCAGAGAGATCCGTAGCTATAAAAAATTTAAGAACTTCTCTATTGTCTACGCAGGATCAGTAGGATTGGAATTTGTAATCAGGAACATTGACAGACCTAAACTCATCAACGACCTCCATCCCATACAAACAGATGCACTCACTAATCACGAAACAAGACAGTTTATCCAACAGTTAACTAAAGACGCCACTATAAGTTTATCTGAACCAGCCATAGCGTACTTAATAAAAGTAGTGGAACATACATTACCTTACTACATCCAACTGATGTTGGAAGAGATTGATCATCTGGCCAGACAGCAGAATAAACCGGAAATATCTACGTCAGATATCGATAATGCGTTTGAAAATGTACTTAAGAAAAACAAGAATTTTGAAGACTGGTTGGAACGACTGAAAGACTACCAATCGGTAAATTTTAAATTTGTTAATGAAATATTAAAACATGCGGCACATAGGGAACAAATAACGATTCGGGAAATCTATGACATTGCCTGCCATGACAGTTATAAAAGGCAGGATGACTATATGGATTTTATAGATCAATTGACAAACGACGGATATTTAATTGAATCCCCCAGACATGTTTATAAGTTCATTTCCCCTTTCCTCAAAAGATTCTGGCTGAGAAAATACCCCGTTTATTATGAACAATTCAATTTATCAACGACATCTCTTTTATCAATCGGCTAACGCGGATGAGGAAACCATCAAGGCGAACTTTCTTATCCGTCTGTCCGAATATGATATTATTATCCAGGACATTATGAGAAATCCCATGAAGGGATCTGTTCAGCATTATTTGCTAATTGGACGTAGGGGCAGTGGCAAATCAACGCTACTAAAAAGGATACAGATTGAGATAGGCTCCAATCCAGCGCTAAAAGACAAATATATCCCCATCAATCTTGCTGAGGAACAGGCAAATATTTATAGGTTATATGACCTTTTGGAAGAGATCATTGGGGAACTGGAGCAGCATGGAATAACTCAAACTCCATTTGAATGGAATGACGATATACACATCTACACAAGGAAATTATTCGATCATTTGCAGCAAAAAATCACTCAATCAGGAAAGAAAATCATCCTGCTATTGGATAATATAGATCGTATCTTTGAAAATATTGAGGATGAAGCCAGCATACTAAGAGAATATCTTCTTAATTATGATAATATTCGGATTATTGGGGGCAGCACAAGAATGACTGAACATTTCTGCAAGTACAATAAACCATTCTACCAGTTTTTTCGCGTACTGGAATTGCGAGCATTAACAACCAAGGAAGTAAAAACTCTATTGCTTAGCTGGAGTGATCAGTTTGACATTCCACAACTTAGAGCTTTTGTAGAAACACGCCCCGGGCAACTGGAGACAATCCGTCTACTTACAGACGGATTGCCAAGAACGCTACAATTTTTTGTAAATATCCTGCTTACTAATGCTCAGGATACGGGGTATGAATACTTACATCATGTGATGGACAATGTTACCCCATTATATCAGGAAAGATTAAATTCATTACCCCCTTCCCAAAGAAAAATTGTGCTTCAATTAGCCTTTGTCTGGGAGGCCGTGGGTACAGGAAAACTGGCAGAAGTGACTAAAATGAATAATAATGCGCTCTCTGCACAGTTGAAGCAGTTAAGTGATAAAGGAATCGTAGAAAAGGTAGAGACTGGAAATAAGAATCATTTATATAGATTGGTAGAACGGTTCTTCAATCTCTGGTTAATTTTCACACAGGGAGGTCCATTGGAAAAAAGGAAGGCCAAATATCTGACTATTTTCCTTGAGGATTTCTATGCCATCGAAAAAATGCAGTTGCTAACTGGAAAACATCAACCAATTATTAACAAAATATCGTCGGGGCAATTTGAAAATCTCCACGAAACAGTACACGCTTTTGTGAAGAATGACCCTATCCAATCACGGCATTTATTACGACAGCTATTGCTACATGGCCAATTTAATCTTGTCTATCAGATATTCCATTCTCCCGAAATGGCAAATACATTACGTGAATTATTTGCGCCTATTTATTATGCCTGTCTCATATTAACGCAGACCAAGGAAAATATCCACTTAAAAATTCCACCAGAAATTACATCGACGGTTAATGTTATTCTTCAGGAGATAAAAGAAAAAAAGTAATATAACTGCCAAACAATGATAATTTAAGCCTTCCTACTTCCCCTTCAACAACCTCATATCCACCTGCAAAGTGGCCATAAAGTACCGTCCTAACAATCTGTTTTGATTCTCCGTCACGGTATTGCCCGATATACTCTGCGACAATCTCGATGTCTCATCCAGCAGGTTGAATCCCTGCAGGCGGACCGTCAGCTTTCTTTTAAAGAGCATCTTCTCTAAAGTAGCGTTTATCATCAGCGGATTAGCTGACAGCGCTCCGCTGTAGCCACTGTTCAACTGTTTATTAATATCAGCTCCCAGGCTGAATGTTTTCAGGAAATACACCTTGCCGTTCAGGTTGAAATTCCAGGTATGGATATTGGTGATATTATTCTGCTGCAGTATGTATACGTTCCGGTTGTAAGTATAAGCCACCCCACCCGTGAGCTCTGCTAATTCCCGCAGCATGTTGGCCCTGAGAGATTGCGTCATCATCAGGTTCTGGCCCGTTTTACGGACGTTGTCCATGTACAGGATATTATTGTTGTAAGAACTGTTTCCGTCCAGGAAGAGGTTGTATTTCCCATCAGCGAGGCGGTAAGACCATCCGTAGATGAAGCGGAAGTTATAATCACCACCAGTATTCAGGAAACGGGTTTCCTGTTTAACAGTATTAAAACTGTCTTTCACCAGAGAGACATTCGTCACCACCTTATCTTGCGTATAGTTACCCGACAGGTGAATGAATAAAGTATTCATTCCCGCATTACGATAATTGAAGAATAGAGAATGTGCAAATGAAGGACGCAGATCAGGGTTACCGATAATGGGAAACTGTGCATTGGTCAGATCAGGCACCGGTTGCAATTGCTGATAGGTCGGAAAGATCACATTGCCGGCGTAAGAAAGGCTCATCATGGCCTGCTTAGGCAGCTTGTACTGAATACGGAAAACAGGCACCAGCTTATTACTGCTCACCACCGCTTTGTTCGCCCCTCCCGCCATGCTGCTGGTCAGACTGGCCGGCTGTAAGCGCACACCGAAGTTGTAATCCCATTTGTTCTTTACCCTGCGGAAGTTCAACTCTATCTGGTGTTGCACCATCGTGTAAATGTAACGATTGCTGAGCGAGTCAATAAAATCGATCTTACCGTCAGGATTGACCCAACGGGTTTCCTGCCCGTTATCAGTATGGTTGTAATTGATCGAATAGCGGAATTCAAGACTGTTAGCAGAGTCGAGTGGCTCTATATAAGACAACTGGCCATTGCCGGTGAAAGTATTGTTCTTCTTATCAAGCAGCTGGTGTAATAAAGAATCCTTTGCAATCGTGCTGTCGGGATTATAGTAACGCAGGCTGTCGGTACCGTCCTGCAGATTATCGTTCTTCGTGGTATTGACATAGAGCCCGAGGGAAACGACCCTTCCCAGTCCCTTGAAGCGATGAGAAGCAAATAAACCCGCCAGGAACACGGGCGTATTGTTGGTGTTCAGACTGTTGGAAATCTGATCCTTACGCTGCAAGCCGCTTTGTATAGCACTGTTCATACTGCTGTTGAACGATTTGTTGCCGCTATAGTTCAGGTTGAAATTGACCATATCCCCCTCTTTCGGCTTGTACTCCGTGCCTATATTGATATTATAATTATCATTACGGCTGCTGTTATTGCTGGTATTAATGCTTGACAGCGTGCCATCGTCAGTCACCGTTTGTGAAGTGCTGAGCGACTCTATCTCACTGGTGGTGCGTCCGCCAATAATGCCCACATTCATTGAAAATTTCTCGGAGTAATTACCCCGGTAGTTAATGTTACCGGTAGAGGTGATAGTATTGCCCACCTGTGCAGAAATGTTGTTGGTATTACCGTTAATAGAGAGCTGCTGTTTTTCACTGAAATAATTCGCCAGTAAGGCAGCATTATACCGGCCATCATTGCCTATACCACCCAATGCCTGCCCCTGGTATACCTTTTCAAGATCGGCCTTCGTCTGGATATTGATGATCTTTTCCGGCTCTCCTACCTTGCGGCCGGTGGCACGCGCCAGATCGCCATAGTCATCTATGAGTTGTACTTTATCAATGAGGTCTGCCGGCAGCAGACGTGTGAGGGTTTTGATATCAGTGATCATGAAGTCTTTCCCGTTGATCCGCACCTTGGTGATCGTTTTGCCCATGGTCTTTACGTTTCCCTCCATATCCACCTGCATACCGGGCAATCGTTTTAAGAGATCCTCCGCTACTGCATTTTCGCGTAAACGGTATTGGTCAGCGCGGTACTCGATAGTGTCCTCCTTAATGACAACAGGCGGCACTGCGCCTTTTACCACCACTTCCTTCAATGTACTTGTCTTAATAGACAGTTTGATAAGCGGCAGATCTATCTCAGTACCTGCTTCTTTATATGAGAATTCACGGTACCATGTATCGTATCCGATCACAGTCACGCGGATAGTAAATACCGGTTGCGGTACATTCCTGAAAATGAATTTACCGGCATCATTAGCGATAGTATGCATTGTATCACGGCCTGCTATCAGCCATACATTAGCCCCGATCATTTCCTGACCGGTTGTATCCCTGACAGTGCCTGATACGTTATATCCAGTCTGTGCCAACAGGGTATGCAGACAGCAAAGGAAACAAATGAGCAGGAAAATCCTCTTCATACAAAAAAACTGGGCTTCATTTCAGACCTGTAATAATATGGGGATACTGTTGATTACGGGTTAACTATATAACTTGGCTAACTTGGCTAAAACTATTATAAATTAATCATGATTCCGGGGCTTCCTGTAAATGCAAAAGTATCCCAAAAGCAATAAGTAATTGCCTGTTCAATTTAGTCTTTTTTAGGGAGATGGCCAGTAAAAAAATGGCCGGACTGCATCATGTCTGCGGTATGGGGATAAAACCGGTAAAAAGCTCCGGGAGGAGCTTTTACACAGCTTCAGGTGTTTGTTCTCTTTCCATCATTTTACGCATATTCATAACAGCGTAACGCACCCTTCCCAATGCGGTATTAATACCTACATTGACGATCTGTGCGATCTCTTTAAAAGAGAGGTCGGCATAATACCGTAAGATCAGCGCTTCACGCTGTGCTTCCGGCAGGCGGTCGATCAATACTTGTACGGAAGCATGGGTTTCCCGCGTAATGATGCGGTGCTCCTGGCTATCCACGTGTCTATAATCGCTGTGGGCTAACTCATCCCTGTAGATGAGGACAAAAGCAGCCGTCTTTTTACGAAAATGGCTGATGCAGCAGTTATGCGCTATCCTGACAGCCCAGGCTATAAAGCGGCTGTTGTCCAGGTAATGGCCTTCGTTGAAGGCGTTGATGATCTTGATGAATACATCCTGGAATATATCTTCCGCCAGGCATCGGTCTTTTACCAACAGCATGATAGTTGTAAAGATCCTGTTCTTATGGCGATGTACCAGCACCGTAAAAGCACGGTCGTCGCCGGATCTGTACAGTTTTATGAGCTCTTCATCTGTCAGGTCACAATATCTTTTCATGTCATTATTTTTTTAAAAACACCGGGCAATAAAGAAGTTTGAAAAATCGGCCGCCCTGGATAAAGCAGCCATCTTACATGTGGTTTTGATGGAGATGGTCATTAGTAAACTAGTTCTTAATGCCAAGAAGTGCCTGCACTTCAGCATACTTGGTCCAGTCGATGCTCCTGCCACGCGCAGCAACATTACCCGGAACAATTACATATCTTACCTGGAATCTCTTGTTACCGTTGTTATCTGTCTGTGTGCTTACATTAAAGTTGCTGAACAACAGTAAACCGCCTTCTGTCAATACTTCCCTGATATACAGGTCGCCCTCTACATAAGGTACAGACGAAATGTTTGGCTGAGCAGCCGTATACAGGTTGAAATAAACTTTTACAAAACCTGTGCTCAGCAGCTCTGCATCAATGGCTTCTACGTCCACACCCCATACGTATTCGCCTGAAGCTGTATCCAGCGCAAATTGTGTATCCAACCACTCTGAATAAGTAATGTTAACGGATCCCGGATCCCCCTGGTCCCCCTTATCTCCTTTATCGCCTTTTGGACCGTTTGCACCCGCCGGACCTGCAGGACCAGCAGCGCCATCCTTTCCACAGGAAGCAATACCGATCATCAGTGAGAACATACATGCGACAAAGAAGTAGCTGGAAATTCGTTTCATAAGTAAATTGTTTGTTTGTGTTTAGTGAAGATGTTTTTGTTAAAAATTTATAATTGTGTCATTCCATCCCTATGATTAAAAATTGTTTCTCGGACAGAGATCGCCGTAACGGTTGCCCAGCAGGAAACCGATCAGCACTTCGTGCGTGCCTTTGCTGACCGTATTTAACGATGATGTAGTGTAGTCATAGGAATAACCAATATTCACCGTTGAACTGATATTCACACCCAGCATAGCGGCAAAGCCGTCTTTGATGCGATAGGAAGCTCCCCACCAGAAGCGGTCCCTGTACAGGAACTTCGCATTCACATCATAGCTTACCGGTGCTGCAGTGATCAGCCTTACCATCACCGAAGGCAACACACTCACGTCATCCGTCATCCAGAGCCTGTAACCTCCCGAAAAGAACAGGTGCGGCACCAGCTTTCCCCTGTATAGAGAATCACCCACTACTTTACCATTATCATAGGCTATTTCCTGGGGAACGATGTTCTGGACGGCCGCACCCATATAGAAGTCAGCACCGTACAATAAGAGGCCCGCATTCACTTCCGGCCGCCACTTGTTAAGCAGCTCGCTGGAAGCTACCACGGGATCGCCAGGCTGCTGAAACTGCAGCTTGGCAGCGTCTACTGACACGGATTGCATGCCTATGGAGATACCACCACTTACATTCAGCCGCGATGACAGCGGAATGTGATGCGCATATGTAGCACTAATCGAGAATCTGTTCAATGGGCCGGTCCTGTCGTTCAGAATGGTCACTCCCATCCCTGCATGGGAAGGCGGTGTGGTATACTCCTGCCAGTATGCCCTGCCCCTGGGGTTTTCGCCAGGAGGCGTCAGACCAGTCACACTGGCCTGTGGGTAATCACTTTTGCGAAGAGGACCATGAACGGTTAAGTAAGTCGTAACCGGTGCACCATTCAGACCGGTCCACTGGTGCCGGTGACTTGCCTTTACATCCCAGTAGTTTTCAATACCTGCTATAGCAGGATTGATGATGAATGGATTCAGGATGTACTGCGTATAATGCGGCTGTTGCTGTGCATAGATCCCCTGCGACAACAACGTCAGCAGCAGCAACAACAATGGTTTTCTTTTCATAAGCTTTTGTTTTTTAAGTGGTGTGCGGATAGCTTATTTATCTGCCGCTGATGATCCTGAACTCCGTTCTGCGGTTACGCGCACGGCCTTCTGGATTGTCAGATCCGTCAGGATTTGTATTAGGCGCTATCGGACGTGTAGCGGCATATCCTTTTGACTGCAGACGACTGGATTCAATGCCCTGACCTACGAGGTAATCTACACAGCTCTTCGCCCTGGCTTCAGATAGTTTTTCATTCAACTCATTGGAACCTTTGCTGTCTGTATGTGCACTCAGTTCGATCACGATAGCAGGATACTTTTTCAACATCGCCACCAGCCTGTCCAATGACGGGAAAGACGCGGGCTGCAGATAAGACATATTGAAGTCATAGTAAATATTCTCCAGTACAATAGGTCCGTCTGTTGTTGGCGGTTCCAGCGCAATCACCGTTGGCTCCGGTTTTGGTGCTGGCGGTGGCGGTGGTGGTGGTGGCACTACTTTCTGTAAGGAGAAGAGCTCCAGACAACAGGCGGCCGCACGGTCGGACGATAACCAGACATTCTCCAGGATATTCTCTTTACTACCTTTGCTGATGAAATACATATCATCTTTTACAGAGTTCACAGGATAACCGAAGTTCACCGGTGTACTCCAGGCACCCGCAGAATCCTTCGCATAGAAGAAGTCAAAGCCCCCCATACCTACCCTGCCATCCGTAGAAAATATCAGCAGATTGGAAGCTGCATGTACATAAGGCGCTTCTTCGTTCCAGGCAGTGTTGATCACCGGACCAAGGTTCTTTGTAAAGAAAGGTGTTCCTTCGCCATTCAGTTCTGCTTCCCACAGGTCAAAACCGCCAACACCACCTGGTCTGTCGCTGGCATAGATAAGACGTTTACCATCCGGCGTTACAAACGGCTGCTGTGCACTGTAACCAGGTACATTCAGCACCGTATCCAGCAATGCTGGTTCACTCCAGGTATCACCGCTCTTTTTGCTGCTATAGATCGCTGCGCTCTTCTTACCCTGTTTCACCGTCCAGCGTGTCATAAAGAGCGTATTACCATCCGGGCTCAATGCAATTACTCCCTGGTCAACATCCTTTGGTTGTGCAATGGCCAGCAGGCTAACCGTATCCGGTTGTCCGGACGCATAATTGGCGCTGTACAGACGGTTTACGAAAGCATGTCCTTTAGCACCTTTATCGGGCCTCGTGGAGGTAAATACCAGTACACTGTCTTTAAACCATACCGGGGCATAGTTGGCACCGATGGGATTGATCACTTCAGGCGCTTTCTCCACCTTATACATATTCAGATCAGGCTTGCCCATCTCTGCGATGATGAAGCGGAGGTTCTGCAATTCGCGTTGTGCTGTTTCGCGGTAAGTATCCTGCAGTGTATATGATTCCAGGAAATAAGTAAATGCTTTTTCAGCCAGTTCATGTCTTCCCAGCGCACGCAGGGCTACTGCATAATGATAAGGCGCCAGCGGGAAGGCTGCTTTATCAAACTCCATTGCTTCTGCATACCAGGGCACTGCCTTGCTGTAATCATGCAGCAAGCGGTAGCTTTCTGCCAGTTTATAGATAGCCTGTTGCTCGGTGCTTACTGTGGCCAGCGATTTCTTTGCAGAAGGCTGCGTGTTATAAGGCCGGTATGCAGCGTCACTTACAATCTTCCTGGCACCTGCCAGGTACTTCTCATAATACGGCGCTGCAGAACTATACTCTGCATTCTTGTAATAATAGTCAGCAGACCGCAGGTAGTTATAAGCAACCTGTCCTTTGCTTATGGTAACCGCTGAAAACAATACTGCTGTAAGAAAGATATGTTTCATGTTTTTCTTTTGATACGTTTGATGGATGAAGGTTCAGGTTAGAGACGCGGACAAACAAACTCCACTTCCTGTGAACGGAAAAGCTTTCTGCCGATGAAGGTGAGCGACAGTTCAAAACTGTTGGAACCCCTGGCCATCTTGCTCAGCTCAGATGTATTGATGTCATAACTTACACCAAGCGTAAAGTTCTTGTAGGTAAAACCTGCATGTGTAGATACTGCATCTTTGAACCTGTAATTCACACCCAGCAATACATCTGTCATAGGATTTACAAACAGCTGCCCGTAAGCACCGGCCATCTTCTCTTCTGCATTGCCCTGTCTCAGGTACAGCAGGTTAGGCGTTACGCTGATCACATCTGTAATAGCAAGCTTCACACCTGCATGGCCTGTAAAGCGCATTGGGAAACGGGCATCACCGTTCTTGCTGAACTGGTCTGTAGGACGTGTAAGATGTGATACAGAGAAACCACCAAAGAGGTTATACTTCTTTCCTGGCTCCGCATCGTAATACAATACACCGGCGCCTGCATCAAATGAGGTAGAGGATGTTCTGCTGAAGGCATCACCGCTGGGTGTACCGGGATTGTAACCGGTGATAGGATTCCACTGATCACCGAAGGTGAGCTTGGAAGCGTCGAACTTACGCTGGATCATGCCGAACTGTAAACCGAACACGACCCTGTGTGTACCCGCTGCACCCAAACGTACACCGGTATAAGAAGCACTTCCATAGGCGGTGGTATAGTTGTAACCACCATCGCCGGCCTTCTGGTTCAGTACACTGGCGCCGAAATTGAACTGCTTGTTCGTGGTGAAATCAGCAGCTACACCGTAGGTTGAGAACGGATCGCTGATGTTCCCCCATTGATTACGATAGATGGCTGAGATACGATATTGGCCATCAAATGCACCGGTCAGCGCCGGGTTAAGCCATGCCGGATACACATAATACTGGGAAAAATGCGGATCGGTCTGCGCTGTTGCTGTATTCCCTGTGAAGATCAGAAAGGGCAATACCAGGATGATAGATAGTATATTTCTCATTTTGGTCGATATTTTTAGCGGTTGTTAAAGTAAAATGACTACGTACCCGGTTAGTGGTGCAAATCCATTCTTTAGTTTTATGATATAGTAGTAAGTAGCCTGTGGCAACAGATGGCCTTTATAAGTACCATCCCATGGCGTTTTATAACCTTCTGAATAGTACACACGCTGTCCGTAACGGTTGAATACCTCCACCGTACAATCTGCATATTCCGACAGGTTAGTCAGCTCCCAGCGATCATTTATCTGGTCGCCGTTCGGAGAAAATGCATTAGGCACTTTTACGGGTTTGAATACTTTCACTGACAGTTCATCTACGGCGGTACAACTTCCCTCTCCTATTGCCGTCAGTGTATATACCTGGTCTTCCATCGCCTGCAGGGTTGGTCGCAGCGCAGTAGGATCAGACAGACCATCTGGCGGTGTCCAGCGGAATTTAAGTACCGTAGAATCATTGGCAGTGGCGTTAAATGTTACCAGCGTGCCCTGTGGTACGATGAAGGATTGTCCTGCATCTATCACCGGCTGCAGGTATACTACCACATTACTGGTGAACGGTTCAGATACGCAACCCGCACCATTGGCCACTACCAGCTGTACGGGGTAGTCACCTGGCTGACTGTAACGCTTCACGGGGTTTTGTTCTGTCGCTCCACTTCCATCGCCGAAGGTCCATGCCCATGAAACGATATCGTCATTGTCGTCTACGCTTCTGTCTGTGAAGATATTGTCAGCTCCCTGACACAGTGTATCCGGTGCAACGGTGAAGTCGGCCTGTGGCTGCGTAAAGAAGGCATCCAGCACCTTTTCTTTCGTCGAAGTACAACCATGTATTGAAGTGGTGGTCAATGAGACGGTGTATGAACCTGCCGTGCGATAATTGTAAACCGGAGATGCCATGGTAGATACGCCACCGTCGCCGAAGGCCCATTGATAGGTCAGACCAGCATTGTCAGGTATGGTAGACATATTCGTGAATCGCGCAGTACCTTCAGGCATACAGATGCTGGTTGGTAAGCCAAAGTCCGTAACCGGTATAGCATGCACTGCGATCGTCTTTGAAGCGGTATCACTGATACAGCCGTTGTTACTTACTGTTACCAGTTTCACATCGTATGTATCCCAGGCAGTGTAGGTCCTGTTGAAAGGAATATTATCTGTACGTGTTTCGTTAGTACCATCTCCAAAGAACCATTTCCAGTTAGTGATGGTACCCGTAGCAACGGTCGACTGGTCTGCGAAATTCACTGCTTCTCCAAGACAGATATCCTCGTTGGCTGCGAATGCAGGTTGTGGCTTCGGATGCACAGTAATAGTAGCAGAGATGGAATCGGTACAACCAGCCTGTGTGGTGAACACATACCAAACCGTGTGCGTACCTGCCCCTGCGGTCAGCGGATTAAATACACCAGTGGAAGACACACCCGGGCCTTTATAAGTACCGGTACCTGTCACGCCGTTCGTTACGCTTCCTTTTGCTACCGATATCACCCGCTTATCGTTCACACACACTGCAGGCAGTGCTGCGAATACCAGACGGGGCTTCAGGTTGAATGTTGCAGACACCGTCGTGTCTTTTGTACAGCCCTGAGCAGTGGTAACAGTATATTTAATATTATAAGTGCCGAAGCTTGTATAGTTGTGTTGTGGATTGGCTACAGCAGATGTGTTGGGATTCTGTGGCGTCGCATTGGCATCGCCGAAGTTCCACGCATAAGTGCTGATAGCCTGTCCGTCGGGTACAGTCGTTGTGCTATTGAACTGTACAAGACCATCTACTTCCAGGCAGTTCTTCGGATAAGTAAAGCCCAATACCGGTTTCGCATTAACCTGTACCTGCTTCTTCACAGTATCACTCACACACAGCTCGCTCACCTTTACAACGTGCGACACTGTATAGGTGCCGTATTTCGAATAATGTGCTGTTTGCGCAGTTGCTTTATCCAGGGATGCAGTAGTATCATTTCCAAAGTTCCAGTACCAGTTCTTCATTGGAGCTGTACCACCATAGGTAGATTGATCCGTCAGGCTGATACCTCCACCCTCACAAATGGCGGCAGGTACAGTAGTAAAATCAGCTACTGGCTTCGCTGCCACTATCACCGGAATAATAGTATCTGCCAGGCAGCCTTCTTTAGAGATCACACTCAGCTGTATATTCTGTTGGCCTACCGGGAACCTGCGTTTCACCAATGCGCCGCTATCCTGTATCGCTCCGGGGAACACCCATTTCCAGCGGTCTATTTCGTACCCATTACCGCTGCTGTCGCCCTTGAAGTACACCGTATCCATGGTACAACCCGTGAAATCAATTTTAAAGGAGGCTGTTGGCTTACGCTTAACATCTACGGTGATCTTTACTTCTTCTTTATGATCACATTTTTCAATGCTGGGGTGTGTATTAGTAATGGGTATCTCGTAAGTACCAATTGTACTGAAGAGATACGTACCCGGTAAAGTGTATTTATAATAGGGTACGCCATTCACCAGTTCTTCTCCCGTAGGCTGAGGATTGGTTAATGTTACATCAGCATTGGGCGTGATCATGTTCCCCAGCTTGCTGATGTTCCACTGCATCTCCGTTGGCTTGTATGCCAGGAGTACCGACAGTTCCACAGGTGTTTGCGTACAGGTAAATTCGTTCTTATAAGAGGAGGTATCCTGTTCATTGTGAATAACACCTATTACATTCAGGTTATTAATGAGCGTACCTGCGTTGTAACCATAACTTTCCACAGAACCTAAACCATAGGTAACAGCCGTGAATGCAGAATCACTTTGTACAATGGCCTGCGCCTGACCAGCGTTCCATCTTTTTATAACCACTGAATAACCGGGTTTATTAGGATGGGGAATGGCAACGGTCCATGCGTTCTTCTGTCCATCGATCGTCAGTGTTTCTGTACCTTTTGTAGGAATGATCATGGTGAGATAGTTCACCCGGATGCTTTCCCTGTTGTTCCTGTAAAAACCTATTCTTTTAATGGATTGCTCAACGGGACTGAGGTATACCATTTCCGGGTCGCCATCACCCCCTGTATTGGGACAGGCGCCGGTGGAGGCCATATATTGGGCAACGAGAACAGGTTTGTCTGATTCTATATAATCGGGTGTATTACTTTCAAATTCGTAGTAGGAATTGCTCTTAAGACCGGTGAGCTGCACACCATTACGCTTCACGATCGTCGTAGGATCTTTCACCACCACCTTGTAAGGATTGGTCATAAAACTACCCGCCGTGTTATCGGTAGAAGTAGGCGCGGTGAGATAACGTTTTCCCCATGCCTGGGAAGGAAAGACCTGCTGGATGTTATTGTCGCCACTGGAACCGAAATTACCGGCACAGGCGAGCGTAGTACGGCTACTACCGGAGAATACCGCTATAGGGAAACAGGTATCATTTGCGTTGGCAATAGACTTTACCGTAGTACCTGTCATTTCGTGACCGGCACTGCCGCCTAAGGATGCACCTATCACCTGGTAGATCTCTCCCCTGTTCAATGTAACCGTGAAAGGCACACCAGGCAGTTTACCGTTACGGGTGGGTACAGAGGGTGTGATCTCTACCCGGGTATTGTTATCTTTCGCTACCACAAACATCCAGGAGAAGCAGTCAAAATCGTAGTCCTGCTGGCTGTTCAGCGATACATAATAATACCCCCATGTTTCTTCAGGCATCAGCATGGTAGCACCCGAAGATGCTGATCCGTAGATGTGTGCATACGCTACAATGGGTACATCACTTACAATGTGGATCCCTTTTTTGATAAAGAGCCCCTCTCCTCCTGTACCACCGAAAGTAGGCGGTACGGAATATAACCTCGCATCGAAGGTCCCTGTTTTGGGAATCTGGTCTGTAGCAATAACAGTGTTGGCAGGGATGCTGTAAGATCTTGTCCAGGTAGTGCCATCTATGGTTACCGTTACATTTGCGGGTTCTTCTGCACTGAGGTACAAGACCATTTCCTGAGAATTGCCCCTGTTGGGCTCCATAAACTGGTGATGGCCATATCCCACCCAGAAGCTTTTACCTCTGTTGGATAAGTTCTGACCATAGGTTTGCAAACAAGTCAGCAGGATGAACAATGTAGCTGTCAGGCTGCTGAGGAACAACTTCCTGCTGCCAGTGCCCCCGCCCGAAGGCGGAGAGCAATAGCAAGCAAAGAATTGTCTGGTTAAAAGCAATGTCCATTTCTCCATAAAACCATTTTTTATATTACCTCAAGAGGTTGAGCGTACCTTTTCTGTCTACCGAGGTACCATCAGCCAATTTCAGTTTGCAGATGTAGATGTATACACCGGAAGGCTGTGCCTTGCCTTTATAACTACCATCCCATCCGAGGTTCTGACTGTTGGATTCGAATATCTTCTCACCCCACTGGTTGAACACCATGAAATGGAGCTCTCT
This sequence comes from Chitinophaga filiformis, assembly GCF_021646545.1. Lineage (GTDB taxonomy): Bacteria > Bacteroidota > Bacteroidia > Chitinophagales > Chitinophagaceae > Chitinophaga > Chitinophaga filiformis_A. The sequence continues at coordinate 381,376 of NZ_JAKIRP010000003.1, forward strand.
TACCACTGCACCATATACCTTCCACACATCGTTCAATCCATCTCCGTTTGGTGAGAAGCCTGAAGGGATATATACACCGTCTGGCAATGTTTTACCGGTAACTGACTGGGACACTTTATCCTCGCAACCGGTAGCCTTCACCAGCAGTGTTACTGACTGCTGTGGTTTAAGACCTCTTATTACATGCTCCAGGCCCTGCGCACCGGAAGATGGTGTGATCCAGGTAGCGCCATTGTCTGTAGATACCAGGTAACCCGCCGCTCCGCTGATCTCATTCCAGGTGAAGCGGATCAGATCCACACCTACTGAATCTACTCTGAGCACAGGGGTGGCCAGTTGCGGTAACACCAGTAATACCGCAGGTGTACGCGCCAGACCGGCACAACCACCTTTTGTTGTTTCTACATAGTATACCGCAGCACTTGTAGCGTCTTTTATTTCAAGCGTAGCTCCTGCTTTGATCAATGCACCACCTGTAGCGGCATTGTACCAATTGTAAGAAGCGTTCGGATCAGGGTTCTGTACGGAGAAGGTGGCATCGGTATGTGCACAGATCCTCAGTGTGTCGGCATTGAGCGTAGCTGCTACCGGTTCACTCACTTCGATCGTTTTCACAGTATCGCCTACACAACCATCTTTCGTGATCACCTGCAGTTTTTCGGCATAGCTACCGGCAGCTGCATACTGTTTGGTGATGCTACGGGTATTTGCTGTAGTGCCATCGCCGAATGTCCATTGCCATTTAGTGATCGCTGCATTGTTTTCAGTAACTGCTGTTCCGTTGAATACAGCGATATCGCTGATACATCCGTTGTAACTGATAGAGAAATCAACCAGTGGCGCGGCAATCACCTTTACCGGCAGGTAAGTGGTGATACTGTTATCACAGCTGGCGATATCAGGGTTTGTCACTTTCACAGGGATCTGGTAAGTACCAGGAGCAGTGAAGGTGTAATCAGTAGCGATCTCATATTTGTAGTATGTCTGACCATCAATCACCAGTGTATCCACAGGTACCGGGTTGTTTGTCACCACATCTGTAGCAGGTTGCAGGTTCGCCACCTGGCTCAGTTGCCATGTCAGCGTAGCTGGTACCACTGGCAGCAGCGCAGTGAGGCGGAACGGTGTTTTCGCACAGGTGTAGGCGCTCTTATTGCCTGTTCCGTTGTGTACGTTGGTAATGGCAGGCTGCACATTCAGGTTCCTGATCTGCATGCCTACGTTGTATACATAACTTACGTCCGTACCGAAACCATAAGTAATAGCGGTGAAGGCAGAATCGCTCGTCACAGTGCTCAGGGCATCACCTGCGCTCCAGCGTTTTGTGATCACTACATAGTTTGGTCTGTTCGCGTGATTGTAAGAGTAACTGAATGCATTGCTGCCATCTATTAACAGGGAGTTCAGGCCTTGCTTATGGATAACAAGTGTAATGAAGTTGTACTGAACATTGGCCTCATTGTTACGGTAGAAGGTCGCTTTCTTTATGGCCTGCTCTACCGGTGTGATGTACACCATGTCTACGTCACCTCCCGGTGCATTGTTACAGGAGCCATCGATAGTGAAGTACTGCGCCACAGTTACCGGTTTGTCAGCCACGATATAATCGGCAGTCTTACTTTCAAATTCGTAATAGCTGTTGTTGATCAGGCCAGTCAGCGGTGTGTTGTTCCTTGTCACCACGGTAGCAGGATCTTTCACCAGTACACGGTAGATGTTTGTCATCAGGCGCACAGGATCGGCCATACCGGAAGCTGGCGCTGTCATGAAGGTCTTACCCCACGATTGTACCGGCTGATTTTGCTGCACCACATTATCACCATCACTACCGAATCCACCTGTAGTACCGCCGCAACCGAAAGCGCTGTAACTATTACCGGAGAATACTGCTACCGGATAACATTTACCATTTGTATTCTGTACTGCGCGTACGATACTACCGGAGAGATCATTGCCTTCATCCACATCTTTCATCGCACCCAACACCTGGTACACCTCTCCCCTGTTCAGCGTCACGGTGAACGGCTGGCCAGCGGCATGTCCGCCAACGGTTGCCTGTGATGGCGTGATCTCTACTACTGTACTGTCATTATCAGCAATGATGTAGAACCAGGAGAAGGAATTCGCATCACCAGCCTGGCGGGCTGACATCGGACGGTATTCATATCCGTAGGTACCTACAGGCATCAGCAAGGTGGCGCCGGCAGTCTGTGAGCTGTATTGATGCGCATATGCTGTTATTGGCGCATCGCTCTCGATACTGATACCGTAAGGATATAAGCCTTCACCTGTCAGACGCGCATCGCTCAATCCTGACTTAGGTATCATGTCGGTAGTCAGTGACGTGTTGGCTGGTACCAGGTAATCTTTACCCCATGCGGTACCATTTACTTTCACTACTACGTGTGCGTCTGTTTGTCCGGCTACCAGGTAAAGAGCGAGGTTCTGGTTATTGTTGGTCATGAAAGACCTGTCGTGACCATAAGCCACCCAGAAGCGGGTACCGATATTAGAAGTATCTGCACTGGCAGGACCTGAAGGTTCGAATATCAGGTTACCTCTCAAGCCAGTGAATTTGTCGAGATATTGTAGGGCTGTATCTGCAATGATATTCCTTGCCACATCTACTGTACTGCTATCATTGATGATCCAGGTATTGGCAGCATCTGTTCTGCCCAGGCGGATGTTCTTTTCTCTGTCCAGGTAACCCAGCCAGGAATCTACGTAGAACTGTTCCAGGTTGAATTTGTATGCACCGCCACCAGTTACATCCACGTCTGTGTAGAAGTACATGAAAGGTGTACCCGGAGCCAGGTTTGGCGGTACCACACCGGAGTAACGTTTCAGGGTGATGCCTGTTGGTACGGCGGTATTAGGATCCCAGGTGATCTTCGCTACAGTGTCAGAACCGTAGAGGAACTGCTGGGTGATACCAGGAGCTGGTGTGGCAGGGATAGCCTGCAGTACTGTCGGTTGTGCCGTTGGCAGGAATTCATAAGCGCCCATATCAGGCACACCTGCTGTCAGGGTAACGGGTCTGGTTTGTTTGTTGATATCATGATCGTTGCCTGCTATCTGCACACCACGGCCATGGATGGCCCATACATCCGGGTTGCTCAGTTCAGGTTCCAGTGTAGTTGTATTTGCAAAGGCAGGTTTGTGTACAATGGAACTGATATCCAGGTCAGAAGCAGCGATCCAGTCTGTCAGATTATCATAATCATCACTTGTACCACTTCTTGAGATCAGTACCGGGCCTGTTGTATAATAAGTATTGTAATCGCTGTTAATAAAGTCGCTGTATACATATTCTGCTGCCACACCGCCACCTTCATTGGTGAAGATATTGTTACGCAGTCTGACGTTGCCTTCAGTAGCATTCGTGTGGGAGAAGTATCCCGCTACATTGGCGCCAACTGCTGTGGAAACGTTGTATACAGAGTTGTTATAGTAGTTGATATTATTACCCTGGTTACTGTACAGACCATAAGCTACGGCGCCTGTCGTCTTCACACTGATCACGTTGTTTACAGTAGTGTTGTAAGTAGACGAGTTGTTGGCCAGTGCCCAGATCATGCCGGTGTTGCCTGTCACCGCTGCTATCTTATTCGCTTCTACCAGGCCGGTAGCAGCAGCTGAAGCCTGGCAATCTTGCAGGTTAATACCCCATATTGAACCGCTTGTATTACTGATAGTGATGGTATTGTTGCTTACCCTGTAAGCAGTATCACCATGATACAGCATGATACCGTAAACTGATGCAGCCAGCGGATCTTTGATATCAATCTCGTTCCTTGTCACCACCGGACGGGTCACATTACTGATATGGATACCGCTTGCATACATGCCGCTTACCTTATTGCTGTCTATTATCAGACCACGCACCTGCTCCACATCAGAAAGACCGGAGAAGTGGATCGCGCTGGCGCCATTCTTAATAGTGTTGCCGATGATAGCGATATTACCGCCGATGAAATCTTCTGCAAACACACCTACTGCATCGGTATTATCCACAGTCACAGCAGGCATATTTATATTGTTGTTCAGCAGGCTGTCTTTGATAGCAGTACCGTCAAATACCACTGCGCGTCCGTTAGCAGCGTTGCCGGCAGTAATGGTGATGTTCTTATAGGTAATGTAGCTGGCGCTGTCGAGCTTCAGTACATAGTTATTAGCTGCAGTGCCTGCAAAGGTCAGTGTAACAGAAGCCGGATTACCATTCTGACTGCGGAAGGTTACACGGCTGGTATCTGATGCGCCTGGAATCCGGTGCATGTACACCTGTTCTGTATAAGTACCCGGTACCACGTCAAAGATCACTTCACCGGCAATACCACACTCCATTGCTGCTACCGCTGTTTTGAATGAAGTAAAGTTCCTGTTGCCTGTACCGGTTGGGTTGATAGTGTAGACCCCTTTGATGAGTGGCTGATTCATGTTTACTGAAGCCACTACCGACCATGCAGTATCTGTATTGCTACATACCAGCTGACAACGGAAATAGTTGTTAGTACCCAGTTCTGTTTTAAATGCCGGGATAAATGCTGTGTCGCTGATATTGATCCATGGGCCGGTTGCGGAGTAGGAAGCCTGCCACTGGTAAGTTAGTTTACCGGCCGTTGTATTATCTATCAGATCGAGCGACACCATCGTACCCATACAGATGCCGGAGTTAGGAGTCACGACTGCTTTACCGGCGTTGATAGGCGTCTGGCAAAGCGGCATGCTTATTTCATACGCGCCTACGTCTGGTGTGGTCGCACTTCTTGGCTTACCCAGGATGTCAATAGCAATACCTTCCGGTGTGCCTGTGTTATCCATCTTATAGAACAATGGAGACAGGTTACCACCAACGAGGTCTGTATAGATAGGATCATAGTCTGTTGCAGCAGTATCCTGACCTGTCCCTGTTTTCCAGTCGGCCAGTGTTCTGCGCTCTCCGTTGAAGTCGCCGGTGTAGTTTTCTGTACCGCCGGCTTTTACGAAGTAGTTGTTATACTGGTGGGAAACGGTTCCGCCACTTATCTCTATCGCATGTTTCGGACCGGTGCCTGTACTGGTTACGGTGATATTGTTGTTAGTGAATTTAATATTGTCGCTGGAGTTGATATACGCGCCTGTAGAACCGGTCCATGTCTGATTACTTCCTGCACGGTCAACAGATACAGTATTGTGTGTTACAACGATGTTGCCGGTCCAGCTCACATAGATACCGTAACGGGTACCAGTGCTGTTCATGCTATAGATGATGTTATTCACCACTGTATCCGGCTTTGTCTCCTCAATGTCCAGGTTGTCGAGTGCAATACCATAGTAGGTATAATCATCCACCTGCGGCGTAGCATTCGCTATCTTGTTGCGGGCAATCTTGGCCCAGTCAGCACGTCCGCCGAGCGAGATACCATATACACTCCAGTCGTGGTTCTGACGGGTCGGACGGTCGATGGTATTCTCCGCTATCTGGGTATTGGAGCTGTATCTTACTTTGATACCTGCGCTGTAGTAATCCAATACCTTGTTTCCTATCACCACATTGTTCTTTGTTGCGTTGTTGCTGATACCTGTCAGGGTGATACCATAGTATCCACCGGTAATTTTATTCTTACTGAATACGTTGGCATCACACCAGTTGTTACCTGAGGAGTTATCTGCATCCTGATCAGAAGAGCTCACAACAATACCATTGTACTGGGTGCCTGTTGCATCCGCTTTTACAATGATCTCACACCTGGTAATGGTGTTGCTGTCGGCATGATTGAACAGCTGAACGCCATAACCAAATCCCCCTGTACCAGTTGCATCTATTCTCAGGCTGTCGAAGGTGATATGATCTGCCTTACGCAGTTTGATCACCGCTCTTTCCGCTGTGTTATCACCACTGAAATGGATCGTGTTGCCATTACCGTTGAAAGTAATGGTATTGATGGCGGAAGTACCCGGAATAGAATCCAGTATCAGCTGTTCTTCATAAGTTGTACGGCCGGCTACGACGTCAAAGATCACCGGTCCGCTAATACCGCACAGCATGGCCTCTTTGGCAGCATTGAAGCTGACAAAGTTGGTAGCGCTGGCCGGAGTGTTTTTATCGATCGTATATGTGCCGCCTGGCAATGCATTGTTCACTGTCAGTAACACAGGTGCAGAATAACCCGTAGTTACACCACAGGTCAGTGCCGCTCTGTAATACAGGGTGCTTGTTGCGGTGATGGTGCTGTCAGCGTATTCAGACGGAGCTCCCAGGTTGGTATAAGGACCAGCGGCGGTGGTGGCATACTGCCACTGATAGGTTTGTGACATTCCCATCGTGTTGCCCGTCAGACTTAACACCACCTGGTTACCTGCACACACTACCGGCTTGCTCACCTGTGCAGTACCACCTGTAGGAGGCGTTACGCAGGGAGGAGGTGTGAACTCATATGCTCCGAGGTCGGGCGCACTCACATTACGTGTTGCATTATTGATGTCTATGGCCACATTCACTACTGCACCTCTGTTATTCAGCATGGCGCTGGTAGCAGAATAGTTACCTGCAGCAATATCCTGGTAGAAAGGATTTACCGCGAAGGAGTTTGCATCCTGCTGGCTGGCAGTTTGCCATTCGCTCAAGGTAGGCAGGTTCTTTTCATAGAAGCCGGTGTGCTTGTTTGTTGCCAGTGGATTGATGAAGATGTCGTTCTTATCGGAGATAACATCACTTGTGGGATAAGCAGTACCGAAGTAAATACCGTATTGTGAGATATTCGATGTTCCTGTCAGCGTAATGATGTTATTGATGAATTCCACTCCTGCAGCAGTAGAGCTTTGGTTATATCCAGCTATTCTTGAAGAGGAAGTGTTTGTAGTAGATGTACCATCCATCGAGATGGTATTATGATAGATCCTGACGTTGCTGGAGCCGCTATTATAAATACCATAACGGATACCATTACCATTCAGGCCGTAGATCAGGTTATTGATCACTTCATTTTCCAGGCCGGTTATTGCGTCTACATTTTCCAGGAAGATGCCATAGAAAGCTGAAGTGTTGGTGAGGGCGCCACCGAATGGATTGCTGATGCGGTTACCATCTATTACCACTTTTGTGCTCAGGTCTGTGAGACCAATTGCAGTGAAGGTGGTCACACTGGAACGTGTCCCCCTGCTAAAGGTGTTGTTCTTTATGATGGCATTAAATGCGCCATGTACATAGACACCCCTGTTATAAAACTCGTTGATGGTATTGTTTAATACTTTATTCCGCTGGTTGGCTACTGAGGAGCTACCTACCAGGGTAATGCCGTAATAACCGCCTGTAATGGTGTTATAACTGAAAATATTATCGTCGCAACTGGTATTTCCCCTGCCAACCGGGTCGGTATCGGAAGCACTGACTACGATACCGGCGTAGGAAGAAGAAGTAAGCGTTTGCTGTACAGGAATAATACAACTGTCGATCGTATTGAAGTCTGCATCATTGATCAGCTGAACGCCGAAGCCCCATTGGGAAGAGGTAGTTCCTTTGGGCACTATTTTCAGGTTATTGAAAGTAAAATAATCCGCACCATTCAGTTTGATCACAGCAGACTCTGACTGTTTGGTAGGAAGGTAGGTGATGGTCTGGCCAGCACCGTTGAAGGTGATCGTATTGGTTGCAGAAGCACCACTCACCGCTGTGATGATCAATTGCTCGTCATATATACCGCTGCCTGCTGCTACGTTGAATACAACAGGGCCATCTATGCCACATTTGATATAATCATAAGCAGCATTGAATGAAGTAAAGTTACCGTTACCGGCTGGGGAATTCTTATCAATGGTGAACCAGCCATGAACGAGTGCCGGGCTTACTACCTGTACAGCGGTAGAGTTATCACTGCTGCCGCTGCCGGTACATGTTACCACACAACGGTAGTAAGTGCTCACCGACTGTGTCCTGTTCAGGAAAGCAGTATTAGCACCGGGAATATCTGTCCAGTTGGTATTGTCAGTTGAAGATTGCCATTGGTAGGTCAGTCCTGTAGCGGCAGTATTGCCGGTGAGGCTTAGTGTGAAACTGTTACCGCCGCATACAGTAGTTGCCGTAGTAGCAGTCGTACCTGCTTCCGGCACGCCGGCACATGCAGCAGCCGGTGTATAGTTCAGTATAATATCGGGACGGGTGGTCATTGTACCGGAGTTGCTCGTAGTAGCGGTACCACAGAGGCTACCCAGACCATCACTCCTGTAAGTATGAGAACCATTAAAACTCAGTCCTGTTGTCCATCTTATACTCGGGTTCCCGGTAAATCCATTGCCTCCGTTACACACTTCCACCAACAGGTTGTCCGTACCATTCCAGAAGAACGTGGGTAATACCGGGAAGCTATTTACACCTGTAACCACCTGATAGTTCACAGGGCCAAATACTGCATTACCGGAAGGTTCCCAGGCATTCGCATCCAGGGTGGTCTTCGCGGTAGTGGCGAGCTTAATAGTGTATCCGTCTATAATACTGGCGCTGTTCAGACTATTCACAGTGAACTTCACTGCGTTAATAAACCCTGGCTGCATGCCTGCAGCTATCAGTTCACTGGCCCGGTACAGATACTGTGCCCTGGAACCTTCGTAATAATCCTGTATCGGGCAGGGATATGCCGAGCTGGTATTGGCCCCGCTATTGGACCCGATCGTGATATCTACCTGTGCCGAAAGGCGGAGGACAGACAACAACAGTATGACCAGGTATAAAGAAGCCTTGTATAATACAGAAACAGGCTGATTTTTCATGGCTGTTTGTTTTAAATATTTCTTTCTTGGATGAATGATAGGGTGATGATATTATTGCTGCCAGCTGATCCAGCTACGGGCATCCTTTACATTCACCATATCAAAGGAAGTATTGCCTGTCTGCACGAAGTAGAATCCTTCACTTTCCTGGTATTTGGTAACAATAAGGCTCATAGTAGCAGCTGCGGCGTCGGGAATCTCTCCCCAACCTCCACCGGGATATGCAAAAGTGGTAGTACCATTGGATCTGAATGTGGGCGTAAACGCCGGACCATAGGCATAACCATCCGGTACAATACCGGCGAAGTCATATCCTTCACCATAATTGGGGTAATAGAACATAAAACGGAAACCTGCAATACCGGACACGTTGTAGGCGTCATCTACACCATTGACATGGAACCCTGTCGTAGAAGTCCAGTAAGAACCTGTTGACGCAGCCTGGTTGTACCAGCGTCGCCCTGCGTTCAGATCCAACACCTGTGGTTTAATTACACCGGTGACAACAGCAGTATGCTCACCTGCTTTCATCGTCATTTTTTGTCCGGCGCGATCCCACTTAATATCCGCAAACGATGAAAAGGTAAGCGCGCCATCACGGAAGGGGCTTGAGAATGAGACACCGTTACCATCGAAATAGTAATTGGCCGTAATGGTCTTTACATCATTAGCGTCAGGACGTACGAAAGTGATCTGGCGATACAGCTTGTCAACATAGATATCATACTTGTTGTCACCTACGGTCAGCTGTTTGAAATAAGTAAGGAACCGGGAAATATTATTGAACTCCCAGTTCCGTTTTTTATCGTAATAATCCTGTGCCTCCTGCGAGGTAGCTTTAACGAGAATGGCCTTGCTGCCATTCAGACGTCCTGTAAGTTTTATAGTGTCGCCATAGATACCATCTATCGCAAATTCAAAGTCAGAGAATAATCCTTTTCCATAGTAGCCACCGTTCTGACTGGCATCGGGATCGCACAGCACGTGGATATAGGAGTAAGTGTCAAACAACAGACATGGCTGCTGTAATGACTTCAGACGGAAACTGCTTTTTCTTACAGTAACGGACGACAAAGAGTCGAAGTCTGAAAACATATCCACCCTGTTGGCGGTATCAAATTTGAAATAGAACCCGAATGCTGTATTGGGTAAACCGGAAGGATATACAAGCGCCCGCCACCCGTAGGGAGCACCTGTCAACGCATCATTATATGCTGCCAGCGTTTCATTGATCCTGGTGTCCGGAGATTTATCAAAAACATCGTCATACTTCCGGCAGGAAGCAATTGCAACGATAATCAGTAAAAAATATAATGATAGATTTTTTCTCATAATGAGTTCGAAATTGATCTGGTTGATAAAGCCTTACCTAGTACAGCAGTTGTACGATAGATTTTCTGGTGTTGTCCTGCAGACTGTAGAAATCAATGTTGTAAGCCGCTTTAAAATAGTTTACCACCATCGCTTCTTTCTGTCTTAACCTGTCTTTGGCCTGCGCCTGGGAAGAGCCGTTCACACTGTATCCTTCCGGAATGCTGTTCACGATCCTGTCAAAACCCGCCTTTCCTTCTATCAGCATCATGGAGATCATTTCAACGAAGTCCTCATTTTCGTTTGACATGGCATACGCTGTTACGAAGCCGTCTTTGCGGGCTGTCGTATCAGCGATATTGTTCCAGTTACCGGTATAATAGCCGGCGCAGATCTTCTTGAATTCAGGAGGATACATTTTTGTCTGATGCAAGATGTGGCCAAATTCATGTTCGATGACATGGAAGATCTGTTTCACATTTCCGGTGTCTCTTTTGGTATAACCAGGCATATCTTTGGTACGGAAATCGTTCAGCAGGTACATCACTACTTTACGGCCTCCTTCTGCAGTACCGAGCGTGATGGTACCATTGTCATTCCAGCTGGCGCTGCCTGACAGGATGAAGAACTTAGGGCTGTATTTCTTGAAGAAAATTTCACCTGCGGCATTGATGTAATTATCGATCCACACTTTCTTGATGGCCCTGATAGCAGGGACTACCACTTCTTCGCGGGGTGGCACCAGGGTTTTGGTCACATCAAACTCAAACTGGTCCCATTTGTATTTTACTTCAATGTTGTAAGGAACAGTCATCGTATCGTGCAACCAGGCATCTAAAGATCCCGGAACCCAGGTATCGCCACCCAGGCCCGGGATGTCTTGCACACCACTGAGATCATCATCTCCTTTTGAGCAGGCAGCCAATACCGCCATTGCAAACAGCAAGAAGAATATTTTTATATGTTTCATATTTATGCGTTCTTTTTACGGTTGAGATTATCTGGGATTCAGGGCTATACCGGAGGTAGTGGCCGATAAAGGGATCTGCAACACACGGCGTTTATCGTCTGCCTGCAGTACCATCTGTTCGCCTTTGTCCGTATAATGCGTCACAGGCGCCTTATAGCGCTGAATGTCAAACCAGCGGTGTCCTTCCTGTACGAATTCAGCACGTTTGAGGTCAAGTATGGTCTGTAACAAACCGTTCTTTACATCTGAGATGCCATAGTAGTTCCTGATCTTCGTGGTAGTGATGCGGTGGGTAGAAACGCTGTAATTGGTGATACGTTTGCTGGCAAACAGGTTCAGATCTGCCAGCACATCATTGTTATTACCCAGATAAGCATTAGCCTCTGCCCTGTTGAACAATACTTCTTCTGTAGTGAACAGCGGCACCATTACATAAGGATCACCAATTGTAGCATTTACAGATGCCTTTACGAAGTATTCTGTCAGCTTAGGCACGAAGTAATCTCTGGTGCCATAGTAGTATAATGGATAAGCAAAAGACCCACCTGTTACATTACTGCCCAGTATCTGCTGCTGGATGTTGTAAGTCAGTCCGTATCTGTATTGCGCCACATAACGGCCATACAGTGATTGTGTTTCCACCAGCAGCAGGTTGGCTTTCTCAGAAGCCCTGGCATAAGTATCCCAGATCACTGCGGGGGTCATTGTTTTATAAGTAGTGTTCCAGGGGCGCATATTGCTGGCCAGGTCATTGTTGGGAAATACCTTGTTAGCATACTCCAGTACTTTCTGATAGTCCTTCTTAAAGAGATAGAACCGTGTAGCGAAAGCATAAGTGGCCGACTTATTAAAGTGATAACGTGGCACATCATAGTTATCATCACTGATCAGCGGCATACCCGCCAGCAGATCTTTTTCTATCATGTCATACGTATAAGCCACCGTCTTACGCTCATATTGTTTCATCACCACTTTTTCAGGTTCTGTTACATAAGGAATACCGGGATCACTGGAAGCAGTTGTTGCATCATAGAATTTGGAGAAAAAGGTTACCAGCATAAAATGTGCATATGCCCTGGCCACCAGTGCCTCTCCTTTCTGTGCAGTGTAACGGCTGGTATCGGCCGCTGCCTCACATGCTTTTAATGCGTTATTGGCGGCTGCAATAGCCGTATAACATGCCTGCCAGTAGTATTCGGGAGAATCCTGTTCTGTAGCTGATACATCATTGAAGAAATAAGGGTCCAGGTTAGTCCTGTCGGTCACACCGGCGCCTTTATCTTCCACGTTATCAGTCATCGCTTCTGCAAAAACTATATAGTTGGCCTGCGGATAGGCAGTACCCAGCAGCTGTGATACCTTGGCAGGGGTATCCAGTTCTGTCCAGCTGCTATCCGGAGATTTGTCGAGGTATTTGTTACATCCGGCTATGGTTATCAGACAGCCACTTATGACTGCTACCCTTGTGAAAAATTTCGTCATAACCATGTTTATTTAGAGACCTACTTTTAGTGATAGAGTGAATTGCTTTTGTATAGGCTGGGCTACACCACCTGTGTTGAAGAACTCGGGGTCCTGTCCTCTCAGTTTCTTGTCTGAATAGATCAGCCATGGGTTAATAGCCGCACCGGTCAGTGTGACATTGTTAAGCGCGGTTCTTTTCAACAGCGTAGCGGGCAACTGCCAGGTGAGTGATACTGTTTTCAGACGGATCATATCTCCTTTTGCCACTCTCGCGGTGGAGTAGTTGTAATTGTTGTAAGGATAAGCGCCGCCCAGCATTACCTGCTCCAGTCCGTCGAGGATGGATGGCGTCTGTGTTTCCTTCTCATCTCCCGGCATGATCCAGCGGTCATAGAACTCTTTCGGCATCGCATCCAGATCAGAATATGCTGTCTTGAAAGCAGGATACAGGCGGATCTTGTTACCCCACTGGTAAGTCACGAATATGTTCATGGACAAACCTTTGTAGCGGAAGGTGTTCGAGAATCCACCTGTTGCCGGAGGATCAACCGGTCCCTGGTATACCAGGTGAGATGTGTTCAGGTCCTGCAGGAATACGTCTTTGCTTGTATTACCATGCTGGTTCACAAACTGCGGCGTGCCTGTGTGTGGGTCCAGCCCTTTATATTCGAGAGAGAAAAGACCTCTTACGGGATAACCTTCTTTGTTGCCACCTTCTGCTACCACCAGGTCAAAGATCCTGGGGATGTTCTTGGCATTGGTGATCTTGTTGGTGTTGTAACCGAATGTTACATTGGTTTTCCAGCCCCAATCCTTCTTCTTGATCACATCACCACCTACCAGCACTTCCACACCTTTTGAGTTCATGTCGGCATAGTTGGCTGCTTTAAAAGTTTCACCACCGATACCGGAAGTTTTGATGATGCTGATCAGGTCAAAGCTTTTACGGCTGTACGCATCGATCGTGAAATTGAGCCTTCTGTTGAACAGTGTACCATCCAGACCGATATTGGTCGTGTATAGCTTTTCCCAGGTCAGGTCATCATTCTGCAGGTGAGCGATCTTGATCACTGACTCCACTTCATCGAGATGTGTTCTCTTGCTGTTAATTGTCTGGAATACGATGTTAGAGTTAGTAGCAGGTCCCATGCTGGCGGTCAGTCCGTAGCTGGCCCTGAGCGCCAGGTAATCTACCCAACCCAGGTCCTGAATGAAGGCTTCCCTGTCAACGTTCCAGGAAGCCGATACGCTCCAGGTGGGCAGCCAGCGTGCTGTGCTCGACCTTCCCAGTCTGTTGGAGCCATCATAGCGGGTCGTACCTGTCAGGTTATATTTATTGTTGTAAGCATAGGTAGCAGTGGCGTAGAAGGCAGCAAAGCGGTCATAGTCCTTGCTCATGCCGTAGTAAGGAAAACTGCTCTCGATAGTTTGCTTCAGGATCCGGTAGTCTGTAAAAGGTACACCGCCATTATTGTACTGGTAACCGTAACCGGTGTTGGATGAATTCTGGCGGTCTGCATATTTTACCTGCTGTCCTATCATGGCTGTCAGGCTGTGACGATCGCCGATAGTAGCATTATAGTTTAAGCTGTTGCGGAAGTCGAAGTTGATGAGCTGATCTTCTGTGCGGTTGTAGAAACCACCATAAGGCAGCACGATGACCGGTAATGCGTCCGGATTGGCAGGATCGCGGTAAAGGAACTTATTGTTCTCTGCGATGGTGGCATTGTCGGCAGCGCGATAAGCATTGGCCATGTTACTGTTCTCGGTGATCTGGTGTTCACGGGAAGACTTTACATAGCGCAGGGCGCCTACAAATTCATAACGTAAGTTCTTAGCCAACTTCCAGGAGAAGTCGCCCTGGAGACGGAGGTCCATCATACTCAGGTTCAGGTAATTGTTGGCCGATTCATTGATGATATTGAAGGGCGCATAATTCCTCCTGAAATATTCCAGTTCACCATGCTCGTCGTAGGCTGTTAAGGTACGGCTGGTATTCAGGGCATAGCTGAATGGATTGATGTCAAAATCGCGGTCATACTGGCCTTCTACCGGGTTGCTGGTACGGGTGAGTGCACCGGGCGCTCTTTGCTGACGTGCAGAACCGAGTACAGAGAAACCTGTGCTGACCCTGTCAGAGAGCTTATAGTTGTTACGGAAATTGAGTGTGTAACGGCTTACTTTATCGGCAACGGTCCAGCCATTATCATGGTAATAGCTGGTTGAGAAGTAAGACTGACTTTTATCTGTACCGGAAGATATGCTGAGGGAATGTTCCTGGATAAAGCTGGTCTTAAAGAGAATATCAAACCAGTCTGTATTGGCGGAAGCGTATCGCAGCAGGAACTGACGTTTGGCAGCGGGTGTATTTTCCAGCGGGAAATTTCCGTTGTCATCCGCATTCAGCATTTCATACATCTTACCATACACGCCTATATCTCCACGGGAGAGAATATCGGAAGTGAGCATGCCCTTCCGCTCCAGCTCTGCCAGTACTGACATCTGCTGGGCGGAGTTCATGATATTATAATTGCTATAGTTAGGCTTCAGCTGTGTGCTGTAGTTGCCGCTGTAGGTAACAACCGGTTTAGCGCCGGCGCGTCCTTTTTTGGTCGTGATCACCACTACACCGTTCATGGCGCGTGCACCATACAGTGCGGTAGCTGCCGCATCCTTGAGGATGTCGAAGCTTTCGATATCGTTCGGGTTCAGGCCCGCCACTGCAGAGCCGAGCAAGGTGGTAGGGTCGCCGCTGGACAGCTGGTCGTTAGAGATATTCACTACATCTTCCAGCACCACGTTATCTACTACCCACAATGGTTTGTTATCGCCATTGATAGAGGTAGCGCCACGTACGCGGATCTTCGGAGCGGTACCGAATGTGCTGGACACGTTCTGAATGGCTACACCGGCCACACGCCCTTCCAGCATGCGGCTTACATCTGCCATACCGTCAATCTTCGCTTCATCCATTTTAATACGGGCGGAGGCGCCGGTGAATTTGCTCTTATCGATATCCTGGAAACCTGTTACCACTACTTCCTGCAGTTTGGTTGTTTTCTCCTGCAGCTGTACATTGATGACACCACTCTTATAAGCTGCAACACTTATTTCCTGCTGCTGGTAACCGGTAAGGTTAAATACCAGTATAGCGTCGGCCGGAACGTTCTTCAGTTCGAAAGCACCTTTATCATTGGTGGTGGTACCACGGGTAGTGCCTTTAATGAGGATGGCTACGCCGGGCAGGGCTTCATTCTTAGGAGACATCACTGTACCTTTTACGTCCTGTGTGCGCTGGCTTACCTGCCGGTCGTTTTCCGGAACGGTCAGGTTGTCCATTTTTTTTTCAACGGGCCGGATCACGATGCGGTCATAAAGGACCGTATAGGATAGTGACAAGGGCTTCAGCAATTTCTTCAACAGATCGCCCACTTTTTCATTGCGTGCGCTGACATCTACTTTGTTGGCTACTATTATCTTGTTGCCTGCATAGATGAAAGATACTTCTGCGAGGTTTCCGATCTTGTCCAGTGCTTCTTTCAATAACACATTCTTCAATTCCAGTGATATCTTTTTGTCGAGGGCATCCTGTATTCCTGAAGCAGCTGCCGGCACTGTGATGGTTTGTAGCAACACGAGTAGTGCGAGCGTTATCAGGTGAAGGGATAGGGTCGCCTTTTTGAGCATCGGTTATGATTTGATTTTGGTTCAGTTCGGGAAATAGAGATCCCATTACCGGTCCTTGCGAGACCAGGGCAATAGGGCACCAGCTGCGGTGCAGTACATGTTTTTTTACTGAGTTAACTTTATAGGATATAGTTAACCGGATGGCGTTCTTTCCTGAGTCGTCATAAGTCGATTTAGTTTGGTTGTGTGCAATATTTATAAACTGGTCAAAAACAAGCTGGCTAGCATACTTTGGGTATGCTCAGTACATTTACTTAAGGTATCAGGCAGGTTAACTGTTAGTTGTGTCTTTTTGTCTAATGACAGTTACCTCCGGCAATTACATAGCCGTTTCCATTTTTATCCTTATTGATTTTGGCGTTCAGCGACACTGCGATCAGATCGAGTGCCTTCTCCAGGTCATCCACAATGTTTACATCTCCGTAAAATGCACAGTGTTGTATCCTTCCGTCTACTTTAATTTCTATATTGTAATACCTTTCCAGGTCGTTTACTACTTTTATTATTTCCTCTCCATCGTAAATAAACCGTCCCTGCTGCTTCTGCGAATAAAACCTTGCATCGTCGGTGGCGTCAGACATTTCCAGCAAATGCGTGTTACTGTTATATACCGCTCTTTTGTTGGCAGTGAGGATCACCTCTTTATCTTTCTGATCTTCTTCTCCTTTTGCTTCAACCTGTACCATGCCTGTCAGTACTACTACTCTTGCCTCTGTTACGTTCTTTGCTTCCATATTAAAGGAAGTACCCAGTACTTTAGTGCTGATCAGCGATGAAGCAACTATAAAAGGGAGTTTATCATCTTTTTGTACTTTGAACAGCGCTTCTCCTGTAAGCGTTACATTACGTTCTTTTCTTCCATAGTTGCCGGTATACTTCAAAGTTGTTCCCGGTTCCAGGTAAGCGACCGAACCATCAGGCAATGTCACTGTTTTCCGTTGTGTCCCGGATGTAACTGAAAGCTGTTTTACGGGTTTTCTGAGCAGGCCCAGGATGCCTGCCCCTGCTATCAGGATAATGATAGCAGCAACGGCTACTTTCCAGCGACTGAAGCTGATCCTTCTCACAACAGGTTCCGGTTGCCTGCGGGCGCTGATGCGCTGATGGATCTTTTCCAGTATACGCTCTGAGTGTTCTCTTTCCAGGACAGGATCTGTGTTGAGCAGGTCAGCATCATAAGCTTCTGCTGCAACTTCCTGCAGGTCTGTAAGATCGTTTTCATTCAAATACTGCAGCAGCCAATCCCGGTCTTCCTGTTTCCACTCCTTTTGATGCAACAGTTGCTTGAGGTATTCCTTCCTGTTCTGCACTATTTTGATGATTATTTACCCTAAATACGGCGACCCACAGGATGTGGGTGGGTGCGTTTACGAGAAATATTACATATTCTTATTTATAATGTGTCTTACTCTACTCTGGTTGGTTTCTCCATATATATTTAATTATATAACGGTCCTGCCACTGGTTCTATGGCATTTACATTCTCTGTCAATGACAGTCCATTATGGTTTACGAACTAATTTTTCATGAACAGCAGGAGCAGCAGCACATATTTGTGTTCCTTGTTCTTCTGTACGTACTCATTGATCCGGGTCATCGCTATAGATAAATGTTCCTTAACGGTGTTCCTTGAAATTTTCAGTTCTTCCGCTACTTCATCGTATGTTTTGCCTTCGAGTTTACATAAAGTAACAATCTTCTGTTTCTTGGGAGAAAGCTGGGAAATGGCATCTTCCAGTAAACGATATTGTTCTTCATAGGCAGCCGGATTGTCCTCCCAATTGCTGCCTTCAATATTCAGGTTATATAATTCTTTGTGAAAAGTATGTTCGCGCAGTTTCTTCCGGACGTAGTCCACCGAGAGGTTAAAGCTGATCACAAACAACCATCCGGCAACGGATTGGCCGGCATTAATGTCCTTTCTCTTTTCCCACAGGCGGGCATAGACTTCCTGCAAAATATCTTCTGTTGCAATGGGTTCCTTAACAAACTTGAAAATATTTCGATAGACTGCCTGGTGATATTTCCAGTACAGGGCATCAAAGGCGCTTACATCATCTTCTATTAATCTTACTACTAACTCGGCATCTTGTGTATTCATATCACGTCGTTTATATAATTCGTACTTCCCAATACAAATTATACGGCAGTTTTAATGGCTCCGGGTTTTCATTACAATGTTAAATCTCCATCTTTTCGACATATAAAATAGTAACAATTCTTTTTATTATGCACTATTTTATAACAAAAAATTAAATTAAAAGTATTTGGAATGTATTTACTACTGTAGAAAAGGGGAAAACAAAAAAAGCAAAAAACAGGAGTTACCACATTTAGTAGGTGGTAATCCTGTTTTTTGCTTTTTTACACAATCCCGGCAAGCAGGAAAGTCACTATTGCTTGATGATCTTCCTTATTTCAGTATCCTTACCGTTGAAGATCTTAATCAGGTATACGCCTTTGCTTACGCCTGAGAGGTCTATCTTCTCACCGTTCACAATACGTTTGGCCGGCAGTACTGTTTTACCATCCAGCGCAAACACAGTTACGTACAGGAATCCTTCCTTCGTAGTGGCGGTAGTTCTCACCACTACATCATTTACAAACGGATTCGGCAGTACGTTCAGGGTAGTACCCAATTTGCTTTCAGCTGCTGCTGAACTTACCTTCTCGATATACTGCAGTGCACCAGTAGTACGTGCTGCTGCTTTAGCGGTAGAAGGCTGGATCACGATGGAAGAAGTCCAGTCGTTGAGGTTCAGCGGTGCGCCATTGAGCGACAGGTCTACCAGGCAGGAGAAGTCTCCTCTGAACAGGTATGCCTCGCCACCGAAGTTATCATCCTTGTAGAGGATCGCTTCATAACCGCCGGCTACCTTCAGGGAAGAGATATCATCGTTCACTACACCTCTTGCCTGCAGCTGCGATAATGTATAGCTACCTACCGGTAATGCAACAGCGTAACCACCATAGTTACAATCTTTGTAAACGGTAGCTGCTGTTGTTGCAGAAGAAGCGATGGTACCGGTAATAGCATAGCTACCCAGGGAACCATAGTTGGAATAACCGGTATTGGCCGGATTCAGATAACCTGTGCCCGTTACAGATACGTAATAGGTACCTGCGCCCACTGTTGTACTGATAGATGCAGACAAACCTGTCGGGTTGCCGGTAGCCACTACGCCGCCGCTGCTGTTATATAAGGTAGCGAGGATATCCAGGTTAGGATGACGGGTAGGTGTTGCAAAGTTCAGCGACACTGCACCACCACCGGTAGTAAAGCTGTAAAAATCCACATCACCGGTACGCTCGATCACACCGTTGGTATTTACTGTGCCACCGCTCACATTCAATACAGCTGCGGCACCGGTAGATCCACCTGCATCATCTGTTCTGTAACCAACACCATAAGTGCTGCTGGCAATCTTTGCCAGGTCGTCTTCCAGCTGGTTGGCACTGGTGTACTCACCTTTACTCCACTGTACGATTGGCTCATAATAACCTACACCCATGATAGGCGCCCAGTCGCCATGACCTGCATAGTAACCTTCTGAAGGGCTGGTACGGCCGTCGTGACCAAGACCGAAAGTATGACCTACTTCATGAGAGGCTGCATCACCAGCGCCTTTTACGCCACCATTGAATACCCAGCAAGGAGTTTCATTACCCCAGTTGAAAGAACCCACGTAGGCAACACCACCAGCTCCGGGAGCAGCAGTATTGGTCGGTGTGAAGATGCAACGCATTCTCCTGTTGGCAGGATATGTATTGTACACGGCTTCACTGTTGGTCACATTCAGTCTGAAAGGACGGAAATCTTCACTCACCAGCTCCCACACTTCCTGCTGCTGCGCTTCTGTCAGTGTTGTAGGCGCTGCATTGATAGGATTACCGTTGTTCCATAATGTACCTGATACGTACTGCCCGTCAAAGTCCAGCAATACCACACCATTCGCTCCCGGAAGACTTTGCAGCTCCGGCAGGGCCAGAGCGCCCAGCACACTGGTATTGGCAGGTGCTATCCTTCCGGCGGTTTCTCCATCTGGTGCTTTGTTATAATCAATACATAAAAGCGAATCGAGGTGTACCTCTTTTACATAGGCCGTGCCTGTTTTATCTGTATAATATTTGTAACCTTTTTTGCTGCTGCGCAGGATGATATTTCCTGTTACCTCTCCATCCTTTACCTGCAGGTAGAAGGAAGAACCTGGTGTGTTCTCTATCTCACCGATCACGGCTTCCATGTTTTTACCATCTGTATGGCGGGCGTTCACTTTACCTGTCAGGACAGCACCTGCGCCTATTTTCAATTCTGTAGCGCTTACCAGTCTTGCATGTGGCTTTTGTGCCTGCGAGCGGATATCCTGCAGGATACCGGCAGGACTGCCCAGACGATAAGGCTCTTTTTGTTGTGCGTTTGTAATGGAAGCCGCCAGCAATGCCAGTGACGTTCCTGCTATATATTTTAACATTTTGCTCATAGGGTAAACTGTTTTACGTTTTTTAATAAAGGATGTGGTTTACAATTTGGTGATGCGGAACCAGTTAATGTTCCATCCACCGGATTGGGCGAAGATGCCGAAGTTGTAAGTACCGGCGTTGATAGTAACGTTGTGTGAAACGGTGGTCCAGTTCTGCCATCCCCCTGTGGAAGGAATGTCAACGTAACCGAGCACGTTAGCGCCAGCATTTACATCGAGCGACAAACGGCCGCCGCCATTCTGGCTGGCTACACGGTATTCTACCCTGTAAGTGCCGGTAGTAGGAATAGTAACAGCGGGATACGCCATCCAGTCGCCTGTTTCAATGTACCCTACGTTTGAACCGCCACCTGCATCAGTGGTAGCTTCCACCTGTACACCAGACATAGCGCTGTAAGACTCTGCCTGGATGGTAGTGGAGAAGCCCGGATTGGTGCCGCCACCGTTCTGGTATACTCTTACATAATCCACATACATTTTAGCCGGCAACGCACCATTGTTCACGGTAAAGCCAGGCCAGTTACCACCGATCGCAAAGTTGAGCAGGATAAAGAAATCGCGATGGAACTCTTCTGTACTGCCTACATTGTTGGCAATGTTGATCACGTTGTACTGTACGCCGTCTACAAACCATTTAATGGCATTGGCATCCCACTCAACGGTATAGACATGGTACCCGGTCACATTCACCGGCGTAGTGCTTCCATAGGAAGCATGGAGGCCATTGGTGCCTGTCCAGTGTACAGTTCCATTTACTTCTGCATTTGTGTTCACATGTTCCATGATATCTATTTCTCCGCAGGACGGCCATCCGATCTGGGCGATGTTGCTACCCAGCATCCAGAATGCAGGCCATGAGCCCTGGAAAGAAGGTATGGCAATACGTGCCTCTATCTTGCCGTATGTCCATGATTTTCTGCCCTGGGTTTTCATACGGGCAGAGGTGTAGTTCATGCCACCAAAGCTCTCCTGTTTGGCAGTGATCACAAGCTGGCCATTTTCAATTGAAGCGTTTTCCTGACGATAGTACTGTAATTCATTGTTGCCCCATCCGCCGGAACCGGTACCGGTTTCGAATACCCAATCGGGGCCTATACTGTTCGTAAATTCGTCCTGCCAGACCAGCTGCCAGTTCTGGGCTGATGCGGCGCTCCCTGCAAGCGCCAGACCAGCGGTTAACATGAGGGACAATTTTAGTGATCTCATCATAAAAGGGTTTTGTTTTTAAATGGTTAATAAAAGGGACTGTGTAAAAAGGGAAACACTCTCTGCCGGAGACTACAGTTTATATTATCTCTTCACGAATTTCTGGGTCACTTTCTTATCACCTTTCGTATATACCAGCAGGTATGTACCGGAAGGAAGACCATCTACGCTGATGTTGCTGACACCACCTTTGGCGTTCAGCACCTGTTTACCGTTCAGGTCATAGATAGTGATAATACCACCTGGCTGGTTAAAGTCACCTTTCAGGTTCAGTGAAGTAGCAACCGGGTTCGGATATAATAAAGGCGCTTTTTCAGCCACTTTATTTTCGAATACCACGTCTTTCGGATTTGTTGCAGCTACAGTAGCAGCAGCAGCAGTAGATACTTTTGTAATACGGAACCAGTTAATGTTCCAGCCACCTGCCTGTGCATAGATCCCTACAGAATAAGTACCTGCAGTAGCCACATTCACGTTGTGTGAAATAGTGGTCCAGGTCTGCCATCCACCGGTAGCAGGTACGTTCAGGTAACCCAGTACAATAGAACCTGAATTAAGGTCGAGTGATAACTGACCACCAGTGCTCTGGCTGGCTACCCTGTACTCTACCTTGTAAGTACCGGAAGTCGGGAAGTTAATGCTGGAATATGCCATCCAGTCGCCGGTTTCGATGTAACCTACGTTAGATCCACCACCTTCATCGGTGCAGGCTTCCGTTTGTACACCTGACATAGAACTATAGCTTTCTGCCTGGATCACTGAACCGGGCTGAGGATTCGTACCACCACCACGGTCAATTTTCACCTGGTAGATAGCACTCAGCAGCGAGTTAGCGTTGTTAACATCCTGAGACAGTTCCCACATCATGATACCACCGCCCTGATCGAATGCCAGGTTGGTTTTAGCTTTGATGGTAGGAATACCATTGTAATAGTCACTTCCGAAATAATCGGAATTTGGGCTGGCGCCCTGTGACAACAATGTTGCATAGCTGTTCCATGATGGACGGGCATAGAAAGGCACACCTAATATAGCTTTTGCCTTAGGCAGACCCCTGCCAACCCAGTAAGACAGCGACTGAGATGCATAATTGTAGGTAGAGTGTTCGTAATTATTATAATCATAAGCCATGAGGTTAAGGAAATCAACTACATTGAATACTCCGTTCAGGATGCTGGCGCCACCGGTACCAACAACTGCTGCTGTCAGCAGTTTTCCCTGGTTGTGAAGCGCAGTTGACAACTGCTGCATCAATAACAGGTAGTTATTTGCAGATGCACCAGCGTCCGGATATTCCCAGTCGATGTCCACACCATCCAGCCCGTATTGGTTTACGAAACTCATCATGGTATTAACGAAATTGGTACGATAGGTGGCATTTGCAGCAAGTGCTTCAAACGCGCCATCGTTACCATTGTTCCAACCACCCACTGCTATCAGCACTTTCACGCCATTGGCATGAGCGCTGCTAACCAGGCTGGATAATTTGGAAGGATTTTCGATGGCCTGGAGGCCACCTGTAGAAGTTGGTAATGCGAAAGAGTAGTTAATGTGCGTCAGTTTGCTGTACTGAATGGCACTCACACTGCCCGACCAGGAAGGCATATAGCCTACTACCTTGAATTGGGCAAATGTCTGTACGGAGATAAACGCACCTGCTGCCAGCAGCAGACACGCCTTGATCCATTTCGTTGTTTTCATGCTTTGTGTTTTGAGGGATAAAAAATAAGCCGGTCATGAACCGTGCATGCCATATTACAAGTTCCACTATTGCCTCCGGACAGAGATGTGTTTCCCTTTATACGCTCATGTACAAGAAGTGTAAAGCAGAACTTGTAATCAGGATATATTTCAAATGGTTATTGCTTAATAAACTGCCGGGACACCTTGTTGCCGCTCCTGTTAAATACAAGCGTATATACGCCCGGCCGCAGCCTGGAAAGATCCAGCCTGTTATTGGTATTCCTGAACGAGAGGACCGCTCTTCCTGTCATGTCAAATACCTGCATGAATACGCCGGTTAGGTCCTCATCTGCGGCCAGTATCAACTGACTGTTCGCAGGATTAGGATAAAGGATAAATCCTTTTACTAACGGCGCCGAAGGAATGCTGGTCTTCTGTACTGCATTATCAGCAGTTCGTGCACCGGAACCGGCACGGATGATCAGGGAGCTTGCCAGGTCGTTCCAGCCTTCATCTACGAGGCAGTCATTACTGGCTGTAAGCGCGAGGGAATTGCCACCAAAGTTATCGTTTACGTAGAGGCGTGTACTATATCCGCTGTTTACATTTACTGATGAAATTTCATCGTTCCTGATGCCAAAGGAAAGCAGTCTGGCAAGAGTATAATCGCCTGTCGGCAAACTGATTGCCAGTCCGCCGTAATTGCAATCCCTGTAAAACGTAGCAGCAGCCGTATTGAGGGTACCACCGCCAAATACGTTCCTGATAGCGGTTGCATAAGCTGCGGTTTGTGTACTGTTATCAATATCATCATACAGCCACATAAAACCGCCCTTGATACGTGCACTGCACGTATTCTTCCAGGTGGTCAGCTGGCTTTGTACCTGTGCGGTTGTTTTCTCTGCATCCCACAAACCGGCATACACCGGTATTGTACCGAAGTTCCAGTTGCAGGGAGAATTGTTGCGGCCACCGGAATAACACTGGAGGTCTATCCTGTCAACCGTTCCGGGGCGCTGGTTATTGGTATTGGTAGCTACGCTTGTCCAGAAACCGGAATTGGTATAGGGCACCAGGCTGACTTTAAAACCCAGATTGCCCAGCATGACTGCCAGCGCGGTAGCCGAACTTACGTCGTACGCACTTTCATCATCAAAGCCTATCGCATCCACCATCGGGAAGGTATTCCGCAATGCATGGAAGTTACGGTACAGGATACTGCTGCTACCTGTACCCTGCGCAGCAATGAGATTTTTTATGTTGGTAAAGGTAGAAGATCCCCAGGCGCTGAGACAGAACTCCAGCCTGTTGATGGTAGTGGGCGCAGACTTCAGCCGCGCCATGTCATCCACAAAATTGGGATAGGAACTGCCCCCAACATAGGCGCCATTCTGCACCAGGGGGAATTCAGCATTGAAGTTAAAGTTGCCGCTGGCATCAATGTGAATGGTCCACACCACTACATAGGTGTATCCTGAATTTCTCAGTTCATTGATAGCATAACTGCGGTTCTTGTAAATGGGGCCGCCTCCGTAAATACCTGATTGCGCCAGCACCGTTAGGTGGCCGGCTGCAATCAGGACAGGAATAATAAAGCTCTTAATACATAAATGTGTAAAATTTTTAATCATACCTATGGAATTTTAGCATCAGCGATAAATTATTTCGAGGGAAGTGAAGGGGCCTTATGGCCGGCTCCACAGAAAGAGCACTTAAAGAATTACAGTATTGGAAGGTGTAAAAAGCAGCATACAGACTCTCGTTTTAATGATATGGTTGATAGAAAAATCAGTAATTAAAAGTTAAGAATCAGGAACTAAGAATGACATTCTCAGTTCCTGATTCTCTGACTTCTAAATTACCTCTTACAGGCGCACTACTTTCGCAGTACCCTTACGACCGCTCTTCAGATGACTTGTTTTCAGTATCCAGGAACCTGCTGGTACCTGAGAAACATCCAGATCAACTGTTTGCTGGCCTTTGGATGCCGCGATGTATTGTTTGCGGATCACGGCACTTCCACCGGTGCTCCACAGTTCGATCAGTACTTTCTCGCCTGCTGCAGCGTTGAACTGTACTTTCAGTGTAGTACCTGTCAGCGGGTTAGGGAATACTAGTACTTTCTCATTTACAACATTGTCAGGCGCAGGAGATACGGCTGCTACGGTTGCAGCACTTGCTCCGCATGCACCCAGTGGTTTCCACCACCAGTCAGCTGTACCAGGAGTTACGTTATACAGTCCGTTGGACAGGCTTTCATACAGGTTACCATTGTATACCACTTTATCGCCCATGTTGTACACGGCAGGATATGGCTGGTAAGTTGGCACACCTGCACAGTTACCGGTGTTGCCACCGCCTACTGTGATAGTTACTGTACCGCTGGTAGTTGAAGCGTTGCCATTGTCGGTAGCCTTAGCAGTGATGCTGTAAGAACCGGCTGCAACATTGCTCCAGGTGTAAGAATAAGGACTTACAGTAGCTTCGCCCAGTTTAGTGCTGCCGTTGAAGAATTCAACTTTAGACACGGTACCGTCAGCATCTGAAGCAGTAGCCTGGATGGTTACTGTAGCAGGAGCTGTAAATGTAGCACCGCTGGCAGGAGAAGTGATGCTTACAGCAGGAGCCTGGTTGCCAGGATTAGTACCGCCGCAATCACTTACATATGCCCAAACCTGACCGGCGCCGCTGTGGGTATCAGGTTGGTCGCCCTGTGTCCACCAGTTGGCCTTATAGATCTTACCGTTGTAAACTGCCTGCATGTTAGCAGTGTAAACAGCGGTAGCTGACCAGGCAGCAATACCGTCGCAGGTATTGCCACCTGTGCCGTTTACTGTAACTGATACTGCAGATGATGTGGCAACAGCACCGCCATTATCAGTAGCAACAGCAGTAAGGCTATAAGTGCCTGCTGTTACGTTAGTCCATGTATAGGTATAGGGAGCACTAGTGGCCTGACCTAATCTGGTCGCGCCATTATAGAATTCAACTTTAGAAACAGTACCATCAGCATCAGATGCACTTGCAGTGATAGTGATGGAAGCCGGTGCAGTGAAAGCAGCGCCTGCAGCCGGAGAAGTGATGCTCACTACCGGAGACTGGTTGCCCGGAGTAGAACCGAAGAAATAAGGATAGTAGTTGGCAGCAAACTCGCTGTTGTTCACTTTATCCCAGTTTACAGACCATGTCATGATACCACGCAGACCGGGATAACCAGCTGCTTTACGCAGGGTGTATCCACCACCGTATGATTGCCCTTTGGTCAGATAGTTAAGTGCTTTCTTTACTTCGGCAGGAGCAGTATAACCACTACCAGCAGCACCAGGAGCAGCAGGCAGACCGAATGCTACCTGATCTTCACGCAGTGCAGGGAAAGTCTGGCTGGTACCTGATACAGGGAAGCCCTGTAACAGCATCTCAGTCATAGATACGATGAAGTCAGCTGTTGCTGAGTTGTATACCTTGTTGTCCAGGCCCATTACAGAACCGGTATTGTACAGCTGCGGCTGTATCCAGGACAGTTCGTTACGCAGACCATAGATGATAGGCAGATAAGCACCTACCAGCGGAGAATAGGTAGCGCCGTAAGCTGTCTGTACATAGTAAGTTTCAGGCGCCATTGTCAGCAGACAGGTTTTACCCTGTGCCTGACGGTAAGCAACGATCTCTTTCACGGCTGCGATCAGGTTCACTACTTTAGGCGTAGTTGGCGCCATAAAGTTGTTATCGCCATTGTTCAGCTGCAAAGAGGTACCACCTTCGATGTCGATGTCAAAACCATCGAAGTTGTAAGTATCCAGCAGGTTTTTCATGCTGGTAACAAAAGACTGTTTATTGGCAGTGGTATTCA
The DNA here is from genome assembly GCF_021646545.1 of Chitinophaga filiformis. Classification (GTDB taxonomy): domain Bacteria; phylum Bacteroidota; class Bacteroidia; order Chitinophagales; family Chitinophagaceae; genus Chitinophaga; species Chitinophaga filiformis_A. The sequence goes on from NZ_JAKIRP010000003.1 coordinate 408,773, forward strand.
GCATGAGCGTACCAGTCTCACCACCCAGTGACAGTAACACTTTCCTACCCTGTGACTGCAGCGTAGCGATATCAGCTTTGAAATCTGCCACGGTTGTTCCTTCCGGAGTGAAGCTTACAGTAGAATAGTCGCTGCCGGTAGTACCGAAAGCTACTTCTATCACGTTGAAACGGCTGTCTACATCGCGTAAGCGGATATAAGGAGCAGAAGCGAGGTTCCAGTTATGCCAGTAACCTACCACTACTTTACCGCCGGGAGGAGGAGGATCAACAGTACCTGATTTTACGGTAACTGATACTGCAGATGAAGTGGTAACAGCGCCTGCATTGTCAGTCGCTACAGCAGTGATGCTATAAGTACCTGCAGCTACATTGCTCCAGGAAATGCTGTATGGAGCAGCAGTAGCGGTACCCAGACTGGTAGCGCCGTTGAAGAACTGAACTTTGGCAATGCTGCCATCGCTGTCTGTAGCATTAGCGCTGACAGTGATGCTTGCAGGTGCAGTGAATGATGCATTTGCAGTTGGTGCAGTCAGGTTCACTGATGGTGGCTGGTTGGTCGGAGTGCTGCCATCAGCAAATACAGCATTGATCTTATTTACAAGCGGAGAAGTAGTGTTAGGACAATAGATAAGCTTGCCCTTAGCAACGGTACTGCTGGTCATGTTCAGCATGTCTCCGTATACCTGCCAGATAATAACACCTGCCAGTCCATTGTCCTTGATATATTTAGCTTTCTCTCCTACTGAACGTTCGTTGTCGTAGCTCAGGAAATAATTGCCTTTTGTTTTGTAAGGTACTTTTGCAACATCATCCCAGCCTTCAGTCCAGCCAGAACTTGTTTGCTGCAGAATGTAACTGTAGTTAGGTGTACCATCCCACAGGTCTTTCGCCCAGTTGGTATAGTCAGCGCAGGTCTGGATAGGACCATCCGGTTGTACAGTCTCAGCACGTTTGGTAGTAGCAGCATTCAGTGCAGCCGCACCGCTGGTTACTACACCACGGCCATAGAAAGGAGCACCGATGTTCACTTTAGACATGTTTACGCCCAGGGCTTTCAGCGCTTTCACAGTAGCATCTACGGAGAAGTTGCTGTATTCTGCACCCGGATAGTCGTACAGTGGAGCGTTGTGACCAGCTTTATTAGACCATCCGCCATTGTAGTCGTAGGTCATCATGTTGTAATAATTCATTGAATTATTCAGACGAGACCAGTTGAAACCCTGCAGTTTGGCAGGAGAAGCGGCGAATGCAGCTGTGATCAGTTTATTCGGACCAATAGCGGCTCTTACTGCTTCTACCAGCGTTGCAAAGTTGTTATAGTCGGCAGTGCTGTATCTTTCAATGTTCATACCTGGATCGTTAGGATATTCCCAGTCGAAGTCGATACCGTCAAAGCCCATGTTGATCAGGTCAACGCAATTGGCCACAAACTTAGCCCGTTTGGTAGCGTCGGCAGCCATTTCAGGGTAGTGTTTACACATACTCCAGCCACCGATGGAAGCCATTACTTTTACACCTTTGGAATGAGCCAGGTCGAGTACGCCCTGTGCACCACCCTGTTTAGGAACAGATAAAGGGAAAGCGCCGGTTTTGCCGGTGTTAACGTTTTTCCAGCCGCTGCCTTCATTACGGTATCCCAGGGTATAGGCATAACTGCCTTCAGAGATATAATATAATGGAGCATCCAGCTCACCATATAGCAGGAACATATCCCAGCTGCTGTAAATGTCCTCATTTACGAGCGCACCGGGTTCCTGTACAGCGCCCACCTGGTAAATATTTTTGTTGCGGAAGTCCCCACTGTGCAAGGAACCGTCTTTCGCTACACCGAAGAAGGAGAAGTTAAGGATGGTGTACTGCGAATAATCCACGTTCAGTTGGTTATAACCTCCTTTGGGCACGATGCCAGCCACGTCTTTCCAGGCATCCCATTGGGTGATATATCCTATCACCTGTTTGTTGTGGTTCTTTGTCGTTGCGGGCACCTGCGGACTTACCTGCGCCATGAGGGGGGATATGCCCAGCATGAGGAGCAGTACCAGCAAGGCATGTCTTACGCGATGGTATGACAATGCGCTACGAAAGGTAGAATTTACTTTCATTTATAACGGTTTTTTTGAGACGATATGGAACTACTGGTTTATTTCTGCTTACAATAATCCAAGCCACAGGTTGTTGTTACGTCAGGTTGCTCTTTAAGTAAGTATGTGCAGATATAAGACCGGTCTTCACAGGCAAATGGTATTTTAAGGCGTATGGTTAATACAAAAAACTCTTTAGTTCGCTCTTTTCCAGACTCTCTATAAAGGTGTCGTACCTAACGTGGTATGGTACCATCCCAAAAATAATTTTTTTTGTTATATGCAAAACGCCCTCCCGGTATTGTACCGGGAGGGCGTTCCTTTATTCTGGTAGTACGATCTTACTTGTGAATGATTTTCAACATGGTACGTCTTGCGCGCATGTACTGTTCATCCGTACAAGGTGCACCTTTACCGCATGGATCTTCGGGATCTTTACCGATATTCTCGTAGTAAAGTCTGTTTGAAGCTACACCTTTTCTTACCAGGTAGTCAATTACTGCGTAGCAACGTAAAGCAGAGAGGTCCTTATTATAGGCGTCAGAACCACGGCTATCGGTGTAGGAACGTATCTGCAGTTTCCAGTCAGGGTACTGGTTCAGCACCACGGCAACCCTATCCAGCAGGTTCCTTGACTTAGTGGTCAGGATAGCACTGTTATAGTCGTAGTAGAACTCCATATTCTCCATTTTGTTCTGGATAGCATGGTCCATTTCTGACATTTCAATATCCTGTCTGGTTTGTTGCGGCTGTGCAACGGCTACAGTTTCGATCTTCTCAGCTGGTTTTTCTGCAACTGGTTCTGGTTCGTATTCTGATTTTGGCTCGTTTACAGGTACTGGAGGAGCTACCACAGGCGTCTTCACTGGTTTGCCGGTTCCTGGTTTAACAGGAGGTGTACGCTTGACAGGCGTTTTTACCGGTTCTTTAACCGGCTCGCTCGCAGGTTCGTTTTTAGCTACCAGTGGTTCTGAAACCGGGTGCTGTGTAGTACTAACTGTAGATGGAATATCTATCGGAGCACTTACAGGCTGTTTCGGAGAGTGTACCACTGGTTCGTCAGCAGGTTTTGCCGGAGTTGTAGTAGTAGCCACTGTTCCCGGTAAGCTGATCGGCGCAGTTACAGTTTGTCTCGGAGATACCACCACCGGTTCATCCGGTTTAGGCGTTGCCACCCCTGTTGATTCTGCCACCTGTGGTTTATCAGCAGGCTTGTTCTGTGCCAGTATAACCGGGTTTGGATTTGATCCCGGCTCCGGATCTTTATAAGGCTGGATACCCTGGTCGTTGTTGAACCTTTCTGTGAAGTGAGTATCCATGAAACGGTAGATATCGTCACTACCACCGCCGCCGGGACGGTTGGAAGAGAAGTAACCTTCATACATATTCGCCTTCATGATGAAACCCAGATCATCGCCACCGGAGTTGAACGGATAGCGCAGGTTCTGCAGGCGATGCCATTCAGTTCCCTTACCGGCTACACGGAAGATGTCAAAACCTCCCATACCCGGATGACCTTTACTGGAGAAGTACAACATGTCTTCTTCATTATAGGTCGGGAATGCTTCATCGAAAGGAGTGTTGATGATCGGACCGCAGTTCTTAGGTTTACCCCATCTGCCGTTCTTCTGTTTTTCACTGAACCAGATGTCCATTTTACCCTGACCGCCTTTTCTGTTGGAAGCAAAGTACATGGTCCTGCCATCGCGGCTGAGGGCAACGTGCCCGGTAGAAGCACCGTTGGAGTTGATCTCTTTCAGTGGTTCGAGTGGTCTCCACTCATCACCTGATTTCACAGACCAGAACACCATCATTGTACGTTCACCATTTACAGGACCGCGTTTCTTACGGTTGGCGATATCCTGCTGCCATGAGTTCAGTGTTACATAGATGGTATCTTCCCTGGCGTTAAAACATACAGGTCCGATGTGATAAGGTACCAGGGCTAATAATTGCGGCACTACTTCTTCAACGAAAGTATTGGCCACGCCCTGTGAATATTGTTTAAAGATATATGCCTTGTAATAGGGCTGATTGGTACGTGTATCAATTTTGGGATTCTTCTCAGGCAACAGGTTCATGGTCATTTTACGGTAGCCGTTGGATACCAGGAGGAGACCCTGCCTTGTTACACCGCTTACGTAATCCGAGCCGGAAGAACTCAGTTCCTTGATGTTCTCCATCGCCATGTCGAGACGGTTGGTCTTCCATGCGATAGCACTGTCACAGCCAGCCATCATAGCGTTCGCCAGGCGGACACTATCTGGCTTTGAACTTTTAAATTTGGCTATCTGTTGTTTTGCTTCAACATATTTACCTGCACTTTTTAATATTTCTCCATATTGCAGATGTGCCACTGGCGGACAATCCGGACGTTGATCCATTTTCTCATACCAGAAGGCAGCGTCTTCATACTGGCCAATTTCACGGTTACAGAGAGCTATACGTTCCAGGAGATCAATAGAAGTTTTGGTTTTCTTCTTTGCAATGATCCTGCCATACAGGGACCCTGCAACAGCATACTCCTGTCTTTCAAAAGCCTCATCAGCCCTTACCCGCACGCTTTTCTGCTCCTGGCCAAACAGCATCACCGGAACCATCAGAGTGGTGCATAATAATATCGCGTAACAACGTAGCATATCGAGATTTGATGATCTTTTAAATATTAAAAATAGCGGGGATTGGATGTGCTGAAAAGCTTTGAATTAAATAATAGACCGATCGAAAGTTCATGCGAGCCGCCCTGTATACCTGCCAGTTTGTTCATGCTGTAGTCATAGGAATAACCTACACGGAACTTGGGAGAGACGTAATATTCGAGGATAGCACTTGCCGCATTGGCCTTGTCAAGTGATGTATTACTTACAACTGATTTCTTGTTGAATACAGAGAGATTCGTTCTGTAGGAACCGCCAATCCATAAAAGTTCATCAATGTGCATCATCAATGTTGCGTCCAGACCTGCAGGACCTGCGAAGTCGGTTTTGAACAGCACTGATGGTTTGAGGTAAATGTTATCATTCACCGGGAACATGTAACCTGCAGTTAAATAAACATGTTGTTTTCTGCGGATACTTTCATATGTATATCCTCTCCATTTATAACCGGAGCTACTGTACTTGGAGAAGAGATCCAGTGCAGAGAGACCAATATAAAGTGAAGGAGTATAGTAATAGATACCTACACGTGCATCAGGAGCGGTAGACTTGGCAGAACCATCAGGAATGATACGGTCGCCGTTATCCAGGTAGATCAGGTCTTTACCGCTCAGGCCATACTGTGTTGCACCTACGCCGATACCGAGGCACAGGCGGCGCGTGTCTTCTTCATCGAGGCGTATACGATATGCATAGGAAGCATAAAGAGAAACAGCGCTCTGAGGACCGAGGTTATCCATCATGGCCTGTACACCCAGACCAACGTTTGCGTCTTTGTTACCTCTGTTCAGTGGACCGTCCAGCGATACACTGGCAGTACGTGGAGCACCGTCTATACCGGTCCACTGCTGGCGGTAAGCGGCGTTAAGATGCAGTACATCCTTATAACCTGCATATGCGGGATTGATGCTCAATCCGTTAAAGATATACTGGCTGAACTGGACACTTTGCTGTGCACGGGAACCTGCTGCCAGGCAAAGTAATAATACTACAGTAAACCATTTTTTTGTCATGTACATAATTGCACTTTTAGGATCACAGTTCATTATCTAATAATCATTACCCAGCCTTTGAAAACCTTTACTCCTTCGGTAGGGCTGTTCAATTCAAGGCGGTAGTAATAGGTACCTTCGCTTAATCCTGTCGCATCCCAGGTGTTCTGATAGTTTTTGTCCTGGTACACAATGCCTCCCCAACGGTTGAAGATGAACAGTTGACTGTCAGGGTATTTATCAATTCCTCTTACTATAAAGTGGTCGTTCTTTCCATCTGCGTTTGGTGTTACCACGTTGGAGATCACCATACCTGCAGCCTTACCGGCTGTCTTGATACTTGTTACGGTTCCCTTATCGCAACCTGCTTCTTTAGGGTCGCAGTGGTATGTTGCTTTGGACGTAGAGTCGGAGTTACCACCGATCTGTATCCTTGCTGTGTTATCGATACTCTTGATACCATCAGGCAGCGGATCAACCTTTACTTTAAAGTGGAGTGTGGCAATTGCACCTGCAGCCAGGTTATTTACTGCCCACATTACTGTGTTGGAACCTACCAGGTGGATACCACCATCTGTAGCAGATACGAAAGTCGTCAGTGCAGGAACAGGATCACTTACCTGGAGGGTAGGGATAGTAACGTTACCTGTGTTGCGTACATATATAATATATGACAGTTCTTCACCTGAAGTTACACTGGCCTCACCGCTGGCATTCAGTACTATTTTCCATCCTTCGAAAGAAGTCACACTCACGATAGGAATAGTAGTAGATTCTTTACCTGCGCCATTTGGATCTGGCTGGTTAGGATCGGTAGCGAGGGATGGCAATGTTTCAACGAATCCTTTACCATTCCCGTTATTTACGGTCGCTGTATTTACGATAGCTTTAGCGCCTGTCAGGTCTGTCGCCACCCTTACACGGAAAGAACGGACAACTGATTGTCCCGGATCCAGTAAAGGGATCGTCCATTGCAGCAGGTTATTAGCGTCAGGTGCTGCGTCGGGTGCATCGTAGAAGTTGGTATATATGGGAACGAAGTCCTGAATCACCACATCTTTCAGTTGCTCGGTACCTGTATTCTGTACGTGTATTACATAAGTAACCAGGTCGCCTGACTGGATAGTATTGTTCGGACCAGTACCGGTGTAGTTCACGCTCATCCAGGCGATGGAGTTCATACCATTATCAACCGGGGTCCTTGTAGCAGGCCATCCTTTGTCGACACCTATAGCGGAGTTGATGTTGTTGTCAACCGCAGGTGCGAAAGTGTGCTTTAATCCCAGTCCATCTCCGATGTCTACATAACCGGTATTATTAATATAGTCTACACCGGTTAAAGCACCATCCACATTCACGGAAAAGGAAACTGAGGTCTGTGCGCCGGGAGCCAGTGGCAGGTTGTTCCATGACAGTACATCATTATTAAGCGTACCGCCTGGAGAAGCACCATAGAAAATGGTGTGTACAGGCAGTGTGTCCACTACACGCACTGTGAGGGCTTCATCACCGGTATTTTTAATAAAGATCTTATAGTCGATCTGGTCTCCCACCTTTACGGCGCCGTCAGCACCGGAACCGTTGTAGGAATATGTTACCCAAATGTCAACGGATTTGGTATATGGTTTACCGTTAACGGTAATACCGGTAGCTGCTTTTTTTCCGGCTGTCGGAATATTGGCCTTCGCTGGCAACCAGGTCATACCTACTATAAAAAGTAGCATGAACAGGCAGCGATCAGACATCTTTTTAATATCGGTAAAGACCAGGCCAACTCGCTGCTGCATCATCGTTTGCAGATTTAAGCGAGAGTTATAATTTATGCGCATAGGCTTAGGATTACTGCAAGTAGTGTATTTTGAATGCTGTTGTACCAATGTATTGCTCTCATTAGAAACGCCGTGCACCAATTGTCCTCTTATTATATATATAGATCCGGGCAAGCCGGGGACGGTGGTCAGGCATATGGAAAATTGCTCTCAGAGCAGTCCACAATTCGTATAAGGCAGCGTTCTTCATTGGTTTAGGATTATGATTTATAAATATCCGACAGTCAAGGATATAGTAAATTCGAATATAAAAATATCTATATTTATTGATAAAACAATATCTTTTTAAAAATTAATGAGCATTAACCCCTCCTACTTCTCGGTTATAAATCAAAACATTACAAATGAAATTGGGGCACATACTATGCAATTTGGCATATAAAAATGGCCATTTTCCGGGATCAATCACATGATATTTTATATACATATGACCATTGGAATAACCTTGCTGATGAAGGCTTCGGGGCATTCAAATATATATTTTAACTCATACAATAAACATATGGTGGCTGAACGTTATAACTACCCTTACCGGCCCAACGAAGAATGTGGTTATTCACATTTTTTAAACAAGGAAACGACCCGAAATGTGGATAACTTTTCTTATCACCCTTGTACGCATATTTTCAAAATGACATTTTCTGTAATATTATTTTACCCTATTTCTATGAGATTCTCTCTGTTCCCTCATTCACAGCATAAAATTCCTATATGTGAACAAATCACTATATTTACTAATATAAATGTAGTTACCTAGATCGCTTTACCAGGCCCGGCGGGAATAAGCAGTAAGTATATGCTCACCTTTTTTTGAGTACTAGCGCTTATTTTATATATGACGAAGATCATTAGTTGAAATCGCACCCGTTATTCTATTCATATTTACGCCACTGGAAAGACCATTCCCATATCTTCTACCTGAAAGACCATGTTTAAAAACAGCTGATGGAGGCTGCACGCGCAACGGAAAAAAACTATGCCATACGTGTGTCTGCATTCTACCGCTAACTCATTAATATTAACCAATTTAAAATGCACACGACCATTCCATTCTGTTATTACACGAGTAATTCTGGCCTGCGGAGACCGGAGCCATTAATGCCTGACCAGTATCCGCCATGTATATGGGTATTGTAATCGGTTACATTCATACCTGTATATCAACCTGCAAACACTTTTCTGATGAATACTGCAGTCTATAAAATTTTACTTGTAGATGAGGATCAGGTATTTGTAAGACAGACCCGGCAGTTATTGATTACCCAATCTTATGACATCCATACAGCCTCCTCAGAAGAAGAAGGAATCATCATCTGCCAGCAACAGCAACCCGATCTTATCATTTGTGGTGCACACCTGCGCGGAACAGGCGGGCATCATTTCATTATGGCACTAAGGAACGACCCTGGTTTTGATCATATTCCGCTGATCTTCATCAGTGTAAAAGATAACAAACAGGAAATGCGCATGGCCATGAACCTTGGCGCAGATGATTATCTGGCAAGGCCGTTCAGAAAACGCGACCTGCTGCTCAGTATTCGCTCGCGACTGGGCCGTTTTGCCAAGTTCAATCATGTGCATACACCTGACGAAACCAGAAGTGTATCTCTTGCTAACTCATCAACCGCACAACAGGCACTGTATCACAGGCTTGGTAAAGCTGAAAACCGCATCATAAAAATGATCGCAGAAGGCAAAAGCACCAAGCAGATGGCTGATGAATTAAATGTGAGCATCCGTACTATCGAAAATCACAGGTACAGGATCGCCGGCAAACTTGGTATTGCCGGGCGCAACGCGCTGACTGAATTTGTGATCAGGAATATTATACAGCAGCAGAAACAGTAGCCCACTGAAATCGGAATTAAGGGTCAGGAACCAGCAACTCAGTACAGCAGCGCTTCTTCACCGATGCCGGCTGTAATGAATTGACTAAAGTATCGGAATGTCAATTTGTATTCGTATTTTCTCATTCCTGATTCTTAATTCCTGATTTTAATTCTCCTGCTACTCATGATCAGAAGTATCCTTCTCTCCACAACCCTTCTCCTGCACATATACTGCGTAAACGCTCAACAGTTTACGATGGAGGCGGTTACCAGTTATCCCTTCCCCTCCCTGCTTACCAGCGCATCCACCGGCAGTAGTATTGCCTGGGCGTTGAATGAACAGGGAAAAAGGAATGTATATGTTGCCACCGGTCCTGATTTTACTCCCCGGAAACTCACCGGCTACACGCAGGACGACGGACAGGAGATCAGCAGCCTGTCTATATCGTCTGACGGTAAATGGGTAGTGTATACCCGTGGAGGTGATCATGGTGGAAAAGAAAGCAGTAATCCTGTGAATGCCACCCACCAGCCCATACCTCCCAAAACTGAAGTATGGTCAGTACCTTTTGCTGGTGGTACTGCCAAAGTATTGTCAGAAGGCGATTTTCCCGTCATCTCCCCCCGTGGCGACAGCGTTGCGTTCATCAAGGGCGGTCAGATATGGATCGCTCCCACAGACGGCGCTGCTCCCGCCCGGAACCTGCTTACGCTCAAAGGATCCTGTCACAGTATTGTATGGGCGCCCGATGGCTCCGGACTTGCATTTGCGAACAACCGTAATGATCATTCCTATATTGGTGTATACCGCAACGCAGGTACTCCGCTGCAATGGATGGCCCCTGGCTTTTCCAAAGACTTTTCGCCCCGTTGGTCGCCCAATGGCAAACAGATCGCCTTTATCCGTATACCCGGTACCGGTGGTGCTACCGATTCACTACTGGCCAGGAGACACCAGCCCTGGGCTATCTGGACAGCAGATGTAGCCAGCGGAGAAGGCCGGCTGCTATGGAAAGCGCCCGTTACCCTACGCGGTTCCATTCCAACCACGGATGGTGGTACGAATCTCAACTGGCCCGTGAATGACAGGATCGTGTTCCTCTCCTACCACGATGGATGGCCACATCTCTATTCCATCGCACCAGGAGGAGGCACACCACTGTTACTTACGCCAGGCGCATTTATGGCCGAACATATTGAGCCAACTTCTGACGGGAAATGGATCGTGTTCAGCGCCAATACGGGTTCCACAGCTACCGACATAGACCGCAGGCATCTCGCCCGCGTACCGGTCGATAAAGCAGCGATGGAAATACTCACTTCGGGGGATGGTATTGAAACATACCCTGTCGTAACCGGCGATGGCCAGACGATTGCCACATTTGCCGGTACTGCACAGCAACCCTTACTGCCTGCAGTGATGCCTTTTCAGAAAGGCGTTCCCAGTGTAATAGGCAAGGAACTATTGCCAGGCAATTTCCCTGCGGCGCAGATGGTGACACCGAAGCCGGTTACCTTCAAAGCGCCTGATGGCACACTGGTGCATGCGCAGCTGTTTGAACCAAAAAACAAGGCAGCAAAACATCCTGCCGTTGTATACATCCATGGCGGCCCTCAGCGCCAGATGCTGCTCGGCTGGCACTACATGGACTATTATGCCAATGCTTACGCTGTGAACCAATACCTGGCCAGCCAGGGATTTATAGTACTGTCGGTGAACTACCGACTGGGCATCGGTTATGGCTACGAATTCCATAAGCCGCCGCATGCCGGCATCATCGGGGCATCAGAATACCAGGATATCAAAGCTGCCGGTGAATGGCTGGCGGCGCAACCGCAGGTGGATGCTAAAAAGATCGGTGTATATGGTGGCTCCTATGGAGGCTTTCTGACCGCACACGCCCTGGGCAGGGACTCAAAACTATTCGCCGCAGGCGTAGATGTACACGGTGTGCATAACCGTACGCAATTTCTACCTCCTCCTACTGCCAACCCGGCTCCGGATGTTGATACCGCTTTAAAAGTGTCATGGTTGTCCTCGCCCGTGGCCTATGTCAGCACCTGGACCTCGCCGGTACTGCTCATTCATGCTGATGACGACCGCAATGTGGATTTCGGCCAGACCATCGACCTTTTCCGCCGGCTGGAGGACAAAGGTGTGCCATTTGAGTATCTCGCTATTCCCGACGATACCCATCACTGGATGAAATACAGTAATGGGCTTACGGTCGACAAAGCGACCTCCGCATTCCTGATCAGACATCTGAAAAAGTAAGACTATTATTTCCCGATCTTACCCAGGTGTGTCTTTAAAACCGGTTTCATACTTTAAACCGTAACCAAACATCCTGTCCATTACCGAATGGGCAAACAGGATAATGCCGGTGAAAACGATCCAGTCGAGGCGGAAGTACAGACCAGCCAGATAAACGGCCAGCGCGATGCCTTTGTGATGCACCAGGTTGTAAATAAAAGCGCCGGTACGGTTGCCGGCCAGGTAGCCCAGCATGGAAAGATCGGGTAACAGGATACATGCCGGGAACAGCCACCAGGCATATGGCGATTGCAGGTGAAAAGCAAGGATGGCGAGCAGGAAAAGCGCCAGTTCTTCCAGGATAAGTATGGTTTTCATTAATTACAGGCAGGTTTAGGCCGGGCATAAAGATAATTACTTATATGAATTGCGGAGGCATGTGGTCAGGAGGGTAACAACAGTGTACGACTATGGTACGTATCCGTATCCACTGTCTATCTACAGGCGCTGTACTATAGCGTTAAAGGCACTATTCTATAGCGATGGCTATAGAATAGTGCCTTTAACGCTATAGTACAGCGCCTGTAGGTTATAGGTCCCACTATATTGCTATACTATACTAACTATATTCATGCAGGCATCATCCTGGTGGCAATCCCTATCCTGTTCCAGGAGTTGATAGCCACGGCCGCCATCATTACCTGGGCGGTCAGCTTTTCGCCCAGCACCTGTATGGCCGTGTTATACGTGGCATCGCTCACATGATTGCTGATCAGGGTCACCTCTTCGGTGAGGGCCAGGATGGCTCTTTCTTCCTGGGAAAAGAAAGGCGTTTCCCTTCAAGAAATGACTGTTCAGATTTTCTTAGCCCTGATCTTACTCAGGAATTCGGGTGTGAAACCCAGGTAGGATGCCACCATATATTGCGGGATGCGCTGCAGGAATTCGGGATACAGGTTGCTGAAATGATAATAACGTTCTTCGCCGGTAAAATCGTAGATGTACCGGATGCGCTGCATGGAGGCAGCATATGCCCTTTGCAGGATTAGTCTGAAATAACGTTCCAGGGCTGGTATTTTGGCAAAAAGCTCCTCCTGAACTCTCCAGTCCAGCACAGCTATTTCAGAGCGTTCTACGGCCTGTATGAAGTATTGTGAGGGCATTCTTCTATCCAGGCTGTTATAGTCAGTGATCCACCAGTTATCGATACCGAAATGGATGATCTGTTCAGATCCTTTTTCATCAATGTAATACTGGCGGAAACAACCTTTTAAAATGAAATAATTGGCATTGCAGATGGCGTCCTGCCGGAGCAGGTATTCTTTCTTTTTTACCTCCTGGTATTGTAGGCAGGACAGTATGATCTCCTTGTCTTCTTCCGTCAGGTCTATAAACTTGCTGATATGTGCGATGAGCCTTTGCATACACAATATTACGGTAAAGAAAGAAGGCTCCTGTACGGAGCCTCCTGTTTTAATATTTTGCGGCCTGTCCTTTGGCCGGGATAGATTCCATGATAAACTTCCTCAGGTTCTCATTTGCTGCAGCCAGATCATCCTTTCTCAAATACATCATATGCCCGCTACGATAACCTTCCCATTTCAGACGGTCTTTCAGTTTGCCGCTGGGGTCCAGCTGCCACATGCTGTATTTGGCATTGAAATAATCGCAGGCCCCATCGTAATACCCGGATTGCACCAGCAGGTGCAGGAAAGGATTCTGGGCAATGGCCTGACGCAGGTTCTCACCTGTCTTGTCATCCTTCCTGTCCCAGGGATGCACATCGCCGAACATGTTATACTTCAGGTCTGTTTTGTAATTCAGTTCATCCCGCAGGTAGATGTGGATAGCTGGTGTAAAGGCCTGTAACCAGGCAGTCAGCTCTGCGTTATAGTCAGGGCTTGTGCCACCTGTCTGACGATCTATACCCCTGTAACGGGAATCCAGCCGGCCGACAGTATATCCCTGGTCACGCAGCAGTTCTTTCCAGAAAAGGTTCGTAGACACATCCAGGTTATTTTCCTGCACCACCAGCTCCTTCAATCCGCTGTAACGTGCAATACGGGCGCCGATGTTTTTACGTTGTGCATCATCCAGCGCGCCGCCCTTTGACAATGCAGGGACCAGCTCATTGATCGTGAAGTTTTCCACTTCAGGCAGTACATCATTCAGATCTTTCTGCTGCAGGTCGGCGGGCAGCTTTTTATGGTACCAGGCAGTAGCCGTAAAATAAGGCAGTTTCAGGGCAGCGTCCAATGGTCCGTTACGCAGTATACCCAGTTCTGTCGGCGATACGAGAATAACACCATTCAGGTACATCCACTGCGCATCCTGCAGCTCCAGCGCCAGTCCGGATACACGGGTGGTACCATAGCTTTCGCCTATCAGGAATTTGGGAGAGGCCCAGCGCCCTTTGCGGGTTACGAAAGTATTGATCCATTCCGCCAGGTATTTGATATCAGCATTCACGCCATAAAACTTGCTGCCGGGAATATCTTTACTCACGGGGCGGGAATAGCCTGTATTCACAGGGTCTACATACACTATATCGGCAACATCCAGGATGGAATGCGGATTATCGCGCATACCGTAGGGCTGTACCGGGTAGCCCTCATCATCTATGTTGAGCATCCGCGGACCGGTATAACCGATCTCCATCCATACGGAAGGCGTACCGGGGCCTCCGTTGAAGGAGATCACCAGCGGACGGCCGGATTTATCTTTTACATCATCTCTTTCATAGTAAGTATAAAACACACCGGCAATAGGTTTGCCTTCATCATCCCACACGGGAATGCTGCCTGCGGTAGCGGTATAAGGCACCCGCTGGCCTTTGATCGTCACTTCATGTTTGGTTACTACGGAAGAGTCAACAGCCAATACTCTGGAAGGCGAGGGTTTCATCTGCGCCTGTGCCGGCAATACAGCCATCCGCGCAATGACTGCACCTGTAAGCAGCAGGGGCAATAAGATCTTGTTGGTCATAAATTGATTGATAAATGGTTTCAGGGTAAATATAATAGAAGCAATCGGCTATACAGCGAATTTTGGGATAAAAGGAAAAATCCCCGTTTGCTGTTCGCGATGTACCAGCTACTATCATTCCCCCGGCACCCATACTGATACTGCACCCGCAGCACAGCGGAAATCGCCCCATCCTTCCTGGTCTATCACGACTTCCTCCCCACGCCTGCCCAATATATCCTTAAACGGTTTCCCTGCGTAACGCTTTCCAATTTCCATGTGTTTGTTTCCTTCCTCTGAGTTGGAGATCACAATAGCGCAACCGCTATGTTCTTCATCTCCCTCCCGTGTCCAGCCAATACAATTGGGATGGTCGAAATAATCCCTTTGCGGGCCATAAGCATACTGATCCCGGGCGGCGAGCAGTTTGTCCAGTCCCTCCACACGCGCCAGCTCTATCGTAACCTCCTCTCCATCCTCATTTTCGCCGGTGTAGGTTGCACCATACAGATCGGGATAGAAAACACAGGGATAACCGTGTTCACGCAGTAATATCAGGGAGTACGCTATTGGCCTGAACCAGTTCTCAACGGGAGCTTCCAGCGTCTGTAGTGGTTGTGTATCATGATTGTCGATCAAAGTCACCGCAAGGGCAGGCTGCTGCAATACCAACGAGCCTTCAAAGATGGTAGTAAGATCATACTCCTTGCCCGCTTTGGCTGCATCAAAGAAGTTATGATGTAAAGATGCGTCAAACAGGGACATTCTTCCTTCAATGGCGTCGATATATTTCAATGCCGGTTCTACGTCGTCGGCAGCCCAGTACTCTCCTACAGCAAAAAGCTCCCTGCCGGTAATTTTCCGCATGTGGTCCAGCCATTCCTTCATAAAACCAGGCGTAATATGTTTCACCGCATCCAGTCGAAAGCCATCAGGCTTCACAGTATTGTAATACCATTCTCCCCATCGCTTTATTTCTTCACGCACTGCGGGATTCCGGAATTCGATATCAGCACCCATCAGGAAATCAAAGTTGCCTTTTTCTTCGTCCACTACATCTTCCCATCTTTCACCGTATTCATTCTGTATGCTGAAGATCGCATCTTCGTCAGATCCGGTGATATGATCTATGCCGGTAAAACACTGATGATCCCATATAAATGCAGAATGAGTTCTTTTACGTCCGGGGAAAACAAATTTGGTATAGGCCTCGGCCAGCATTGGATCAGAAGTGAAGTTATTCCTGTCTTCAGGATCTACTCTCCTGACAGTTATCTTTTCTGTTTCATCACCTCCCATCAGGTGGTTGACCACAATGTCCACATATGCCTGCATACCGGCGTCATGAATAGCTTTGACAGCGTCGATGTATTCCTGGCGGGTACCGTAACGGGTACGTACTGTTCCTTTCTGATCAAACTCACCAAGGTCATAGAAGTCATATACATCGTAACCACGGCTGTCGATACCACCTGCACCTTTATAGGCAGGCGGCAGCCAAACGGCGTTAATACCCAGGGCAGCCAGTTTCGGTGCTTCCTGTTTTACTTTGTTCCACCAACTTCCGTCGCCTGGTACGTACCAGTGGAAGTATTGCATCATTGTACCGTTTTTCATCCGTTATCATTAATTGGGGAAAGATATGAATGGGGTACAAACCACATGCCACCGTGTTTTACATGATGATCACGTCCCTCTCCCGGGCGGCGGGTGTCACTTTCAACTGCTCCACTTTACCATTACTCACCTTTCCTTCGATAATGGTATTGTAGGGTGCATGCAGTTTGAACACCGCATTCCATTCTGCCGGCCAGGCGGGTAACAGGTAGATCTTGTTTCCATCCACCTGCAACAGCATTTCCTGTAAACCGGTCATGGCGGCTCCTCCCCAGTTATGATCGGGTGTCCAGTCAAAGCCGGGCCCCCAGAAGGCGGGAAAGCGGTGAGGACCATTGGCGAACTTTAGTTTCGTGAGTGCTGCCGCCTCTGCTGTCAGTCCCAGGCGCGCAGCAAAAATGTTGTATTGCCGCCATCCTACATGGCTGCGGAATTTCACCGCATGTGGATCATATTCCCAGGTGTTGCGCGCAATATGCAGGTCAGGCTTACCCACTCCGTAGATACCCCAGGGGAAAACCGGGTACAATTGTGGTGTCTCCGTATTCTGCACCCTTTCCCAGGCAAGCGCCGGTGCAATGGTTGTATGTCCGGTGAATTCTGTCAACGCAATAGGCGGCACTCTTTTCTTCATCTGTAAGATCCTGCCCAGACGCAATGTGTCTTCCTGTATTTCCGGCAGTTCAGACATTCTTTGCAGGATGACCTGTAAAGCAGCAATAACTGTTGTGGAATTGTAGGTCATTTTGAAGGTCTCCGCTGCTGATGTTGGGAACAGTATGTATTGTCCCTTTTCATTCAGTTCTTTAACACCTCTTTTCTTTGCGAGCTGCCGGTAATGTTCATCGTAAAAAGTCAGGCAGCTTTCGATGAATGCAATATGTTCAGGATTTGATATGCCGGTGTAACGGTTCGCGTCCAGCATCATCAGGCAAAATTCAAACACTGTTTCCCACTGGTATTCCAGCCATGCATTATATTCCACGCCGGGATCGGCGCCGGTAGGTCTTTTAGGTTCGTACTCGGTGACGTTAGGCAAGCCGAAGTTCTCAATCTGTTCTGTAAAGCAGGCGCCAGGATGCGCCCAGTATGTCTGACTACGGAGTTCCGCATTCTTCTTTATCCGCAGATAAAAATCAAACTGTCCTTTCATCAGATCGGCATCTCCACTTTTCAGGAATGGATAGTATACCAGCCGCTGATTCTGCGCTGTCATCGTACCGCCACCCCAGAGGCGGAAATCGGGAGAGAAAGGATACTGTGCACTGACATAACGCGGATCGAACGTAAAAAGACCACCGTTGAATTTAGTCGGCCATTTGCCGAAGGCGTTACATCCCAGCATATAACGGAACAATTGGTAGTTGCGTCCGACAGTTACTGCTGCCGTATCTTTACTATCTATGTATATGTAACTCCTGTCCCAGAACTGCTGCCACCATGCCAGTGTTTTACGCCGGGCTGCATCCCGGTTGCTACCCGCAGTTTCCATTATGTACTGCAACGCTTCGCTCCACTCACTGACACCGGCAGTTTGTGCCACTTCCAGCCCTATTGTCAGATGCTGTGAACGCACCGCTTTCTTACTCTGCAAAGACCATCCGCGATAAGCCGCATCTGCGTAAGTACCTGAATCTATTCCTGCTGCTACCATCTGATCGCCCCGCATCATGCCGCCAAAGGTGTTATTCTTTAAAGGATCATACAACTGGTCCGTCACTGCTCCCATCCCTTCCATTTGTACCGTATATGAAAAAACATCCTGCACACCGGCACGATTACGGTGATAGAAAACAACATCATTTCCCTGGAAACTTATATCATCTTTATAGGTTGTAATGGGGAATGATTGTAAGCGCTTATAGGAATTTGTACGGCATTCTCTGGTATCTGTAATGAGGTGATCTGCATATCGCCATGATTCATAAGTAGCGGTCACCTTCACCGGATCATCATTCTTTATATCGATATGTACTACGGGATTAAATACATCCACCCATATCTCCATATCCGTATGCTCATCCCGGATCCGCACACTTCCCTGCTGCAGTTTTAACTCCTGCTTAAATCCTTTCAGCCCAAGCGGCCCTGAGGATAATTTCAGTCGCACCCTTCCCAGTTTTAACATGGCATTGTTCTCATCAAATGTGCCGCTTCTTGACAGATAGCATAGTACCTCTCCATTTTCCACCCAGACATTCAGCCCAATATCTCCTCCTCCACAGGGCATGGCATCAGCAGCACTTTTACCCGGTGTATCCCAGGACACGTCATAACGGGAAACAGGCGTCTGCTGTGCTATGGCATGATGCCTGCAAAAGATTACAGCCAGACTCAGACACAAGATTAATGGCAGGGTATTAACGCCTTTCATAATACATGGAACCGGATTTAAATGCCCCTAAAATAAGTCGTTAAGCTGACAATTAATAGATTATCCTAAAAGGGGACTACAACATTTCTTTTTTCGACAAGCGCGTGTTTTTATCATCAGAAATCCCTTAGCTTTGTATCACTCTATCGAACGAACAACTTCACTTACACGCTGAACCTACAACTCCTGTGCAACGTTCCTGTCAACATAATAACCATTAAGGTTAATGCTGTAAACCTTAGTAACGCTATTCTTTTACAAGCATTATCACATACGCTTTTAATATTTTATTATGACAAGTAGTATCGAACAACTTGCCGGTAAGAAAGTATTATTTGCTACTATCTCAACTGATGCCCATATTGATCCTTTGACAGGTTTAGCGAAGTATTTACAGGATTTGGGGTGTGATGTAAGATGGTATGCATCGAAATACTATACCGCTAAATTCCACCAGTTGTACATTTATCATTACACACCGGGAAAACACAGGGCTGTAAATGATGAACATGTAGCTACCGTCAGACACTTTGAGGACATCCGCTACATCTATGAGGCATTTCCTTTCGATATCCTGATAGTGGACAACATGTTCACCGCCGCTCCTATCGTTCGTAAGATACTCGGCGTACCTGTGATCGCCATTGGCGTAGTACCGCTGGCAGAAGCATCCCGCGACCTGCCTCCCTATGGTCTTGGTATGCCTCCCTCCTATCATTTTTTCGGCCGGTTAAAACAAGCAGCTTTACGTTTTCTCATAGATAAGATACTGTTCAAACAATCCCGTAAAGTACATGAGCAGGTCTTCAGGAGATATGGCATCAGGAACAAAGGTGTCAATATGCTGGACAGTATTGTAAAGAACGCTGACCTCGTCCTGCAGATAGGCACTCCCGGGTTGGAATACCAGCGCAGAGATATGGGAAGCAACATCCGGTATATAGGCGCCCTGCTCCCCTATTCAGTTGGGAAAAAAGGAGCACCCTGGTTTGATAACAGGCTGCATCAATACAGCAAGATCGTACTGGTTACACAGGGCAGAACAGAAAAAGATATTAATAAGATCATCATTCCTGCGCTGGAAGCATTCCGCGATTCGAATGTGCTCACTATCGTCACAACAGGCGGATCAAATACGGCAGTATTACGTACAAGATATCCTTACCGGAATGTGATCATTGAAGATTATATTCCTTTCAAGGATGTGATGCCTTATGCAGACGCCTTTATCACCAATGGAGGTTATGGCGGCGTGTTATTAAGCCTGCAGCACAGCGTTCCCATCATTGCAGCTGGGACAGACGAGTGCAAGAACGAAACATCTGCCAGGATTGGATACATGAAGTATGGTATTAACCTGCATACAGAAAATCCCCGTGCAGATCAGATCAGTGAAGCATTTGATGTTATAATGGAGACCCCTCTGTATAAAACGAATATATCGAGGCTGATGGAAGAATTCAACCAATACGACCCTATTCCGCTTAGTGCGGGATATGTGGCAGACCTGCTGATGAAGCGGCCTGCGTGAAACAATATGGTTTAATAGATATCAAACAGCTTTTGCTGTGGTGGCTGTTTTTTATTGATATTGGGCGACAGGCTATTCTCCAGCTGCAATATTTTCGTCAAGGGTGGCTTACTGGTAAAAATGCCGGTAGGCTGCCCTTTTCTGATCCCTCTTACGAAACAGTAGATCACGCCACCAAACTGCTTTTCGTAGTTAAATGCATGCAGGCGGCTTTCTAAATACTTCTTCGCTGCCAGTGTATAGATGAGGTATTGCAGGTGATAGTTGTTCTCATTCATGGCGACAGACAAAGCAGCCGGCGCATAGTCTGCCGGTGAGTCGCCCAGGTAATTGGATTTCCAGTCAAGGATGTAAAATTTTCCTTCATGCTCAAAGAAGAGGTCCATTTTACCATTCATGATCCCTTCCAGCTCATGACTGCCATGCTCATGGAAACGGCGAACGATCACGCTGGTCCTGTCGTCAGAAAGACCATTCAACATATCAGGAAAGAAGGCTGACACAGGGAAGTCGAACTCGAATTCCGGGATACGTTTATGCCATACAACGGCTGACAGCGGGAAGGTTTGTCCTCCTACATGGATGTCGGTATGTAACACATGTTCCAGCAGCTGGCGCAGCATAGGTGCGTATATTTCCTGCTGCCCCGGTACAAAGCGGCGGATGGTTTCTGTCAGCCATTTCTCCCAGCGGCTATCTTCAGAGAAGTTGATGTTCTCGAACAGGAAGTGCAACAAGTTACCTGTCTTCGCACCTCTCTTCAGCGTATGGAAGATGAATGTCTCATATGGATCTTCCTGCTGCAGAGGACGTCCTTTCAGGCTCTGTTCAGCTTTTGCTGCCAGCATGGTATAACTCATCTTCCGCCAGTTCTGCTCTTTCAGCACAAACCTGACAGGTACGTCTGTACCGGTATTCGCCACTGCTCCGGTATTCCGGTTCGCATCCTGTTCCGGCGCTACCGGCAGGTCCTGCTCAAACTTTATAATATCGGGAGGCGGCGCTGCGGCTATCAGCGCCTGCAGAAAGGTCAATAAGGTGGAATTGCTATAGTACTTGCTGTTATTACGGAATACAAAACACTTATATACACCACGGGTGATGGCAACATACAACAGACGTCTGTTCTCCTGCTCTGCCTGACGGGCATAGGAGCTACGCTGTTCATCCGTCATACGTTTCTTTTCTACCCCCACATAATCGCCCGTAACAGGATCACGGAAGCTGAAGAACTCAGCGTGCTTGTTCTCCACAAAATCAAGGAAGGGGGCCATGACGATCTTATATTCCAGGCCTTTACTCTTGTGAATGGTCACAATATTCACCGCTTCTTCATCACTTTCCACCCGCTGCTCATATTCATCTCCTTCTGTGGCCATACCATCTATTCCCCGTTTCAGCCATGATACCAGTTCCGTCATCGATAAATTCTTACGGCTCTGGATCTGATGCACCAGCTCTGTTAGTTGAAACAGGTTGGAAATAACACGTTCCCCGCTTTCTGTATGTGCGTGCAGTAATATGTTACGAACATTAAAGTCTGTAATGAAGTCCATCATGGCAGTATAAATACCATCCTGCTGCCAGCGGTTCTTGTAGTTGCCAAAAAAAGCCAGTGTAACTTCATCATCCAGCAGGAGCACATCTTCCAGTTTGAGATTCGTAAAAGGCGACAATAAGGCCCGGTTGATAGAAGATCTGTTTGGCTCCAGCATTGCTTCCAGCAGGTATAAGAGATAGGTAGCCTCTTCGGATTGTAAAACCCTGGCGTCATCTACCGTTACAGCAGGTACTCCCAGTTTCGCCAACTGGGCCTTCACTTCCCTTCCCTGTCTGCCGGTACGCACCAGTATACCAATATCAGAAGGTTTGACAGGGCGTCGGTTCTCTTCATTCCCGATAGTATATTCCCCGCTTCTCAACAGCAAAGCTACCTGTGCCGCTACACTTTCGGTCAGTTCATTGCTGTTGGAAGCATTAAAAACCGTGATAGGTACATCTGCTTCTTCGCCTCTGAATAAACGCCCTTTTGTATTCCTTTCGGGACTCTCCACTTCAATGTAGTTGATCGCATTCCCTTCCCCATTGAAATAGAAAGTATCGAAATCCGGCACCGGCAGGAAGAAGGTATTCATCGCCGCTATAAACGGCTCAGAGGAGCGGAAGTTATGGTTCATACCATACACATGCTGCACGCTGGCTCTGGCCTTAAAATAGGTAAAGATGTCGGCTTTACGCCATGCATAGATACTCTGTTTAGGGTCGCCGATATAAAACAGGATAGTGTCTGTGCCGAATGCCTTCTCGAAGATCTCATATTGCATCCTGTCTGTATCCTGGAACTCGTCCACAAATACTGCCTTATATTTTTCCTGCAGCACCTTCACTAATTGCGGATTATTCTTTTCCACCAGTGAGCGGTGCAGGTTAGTGATCATGTCATCATAGCTCAGCAGGTTATTACGTTTCTTATAACCTTTAACGCCTGCTGCAATTTCCTCTATCGCAAAACAATACAAGCGGCTGATCACCTGCTGCACGATGCCTTTACGTTCTTCATCCAGGGCGGCTACTTTATCCAGGCGTTCCAGCAGATCGGGGAACAATTTGGCGATGTACCCTGCAGAGCTACGCTTTTCCTTTATAACACCAATGAATTGCGCCGGATCATCGACACATGGCAGGAGCGCTTTCTTCGCGTACTGATTGCCTTCACACAATGCTTTCAGCCGGTCTATATTATCCTTCACAAAGGTCGTCAGCTCCTTTTCAGCCGCATCTCTCCTGTCATCCACCGCATCCAGCTGCTGTAACCACTCCTCCTGTTCCTTTGCTTTGATCTGATATCTTTTACCTGGTTCGTAGGCGAAATAGCGCTTACCTCCCATATGCTCATTGAGCGCAGTTGTGATACCAGGCATCATGCCTGGTTCCCAGATCTTTTCCAGCAGGCGGATGTGCAGGGTAGTCACATATTTGCGCCAGAACTTCTGTACTTCTTTCTCTATCAGCGTGCGGGTATCCTGTATCATCTCTGCACCAAACAGCTGATCGGTTTCAAAGGCGAATTCGTTCAATGTCTTCTGGCAGAAACTGTGTATTGTCAATACCGCTGTTTCGTCGAGGAACAATACCGCGTCTTTCAACTGCTGCTGTACCTGTTCCAGGCCATTACGCTCAACTGCTTCTTCTACCAGCCGCAGGATGTTGTCGTCCTTTATTTCCAGACCCTGACTGGCCTTGTAAGCATTCCGCACAAACATCCGGATACGCTCTTCCAACTCAGCGACAGCAGCCTTTGTAAAGGTCACCATCAGGATCTCTTTTACAGACAATGCATTTTCCAACACCAGCCTCAATACAAGAATGGCGATGGAATACGTTTTTCCTGTACCTGCACTGGCCTCTATCAGGTTGCTATCCTGAAGTGGCACAGTACCTGCGTCAAAATACTGGTAGTTAATATGTTCAGTCATTGTGTTCTTGCCTGTATTAATTGTAATAACCCGGTATCAATTCTGCCAGCGGCAGCAGTACATGCGCGCAGATGATCTTATAAGTATCCAGTGTGGCTTCATCACTGAAGAAGCCGTTTTCATATTCGCGGAAAATATAAGGATCTACTGTACGATCGTCTCCTTTGTCCAGGGCCTTATCCACCTTCTTCACAAACTTGCCGAAGTCCAGGTCTGCCACATCTGCAGGTTTAATATCAAAGTCAGGATAGAATGGTGTGATACGTTCAAAACCATCCCTGAATATATCCATTAATGCTGTTAATCTTCTTAATGCCTCATCCTGCTCCAGTGGCATTGCCTCAAAGGCCTCCTGCTTACTGGCTCCTGAAATGAAACACATGCCTGTCAGCACGCCTGCTGCTCTGCCTGCGAGATAACGGATATATGCCTCTATCAGGTATTTATCCTCCCGTTTCGACCACGACACCTGCACCAGTTTACCATCGAACACGCTGTGAATAGTACCTTTCAGCAAGGTCCCTTCTATGTCCAGGTTCACCTGTACGGATTGCTCCTCAGCACCATTGATACAGGTCCTGTACTTATCCCGCACGGGCTGTACTTCCGATTCAATCTGCTGCAAAGCTACATATGCCATATTCTTCAAGGGCAGTCTGCCAGTCTTCACCAGGCGGATCTTCATATTAGCGATGGCATTCGCATCCATCTGCAGCAACTCATTCTTCAGGTTCCACTTCTGCAGACTGTCCAGGTGAAAGATCTCTGTTTCATTCAGCAATACCTGCTCATCGTTATAGTAGATGCCTAATACTTTGTTATAGTATGCTTTGAAAGGATTTTTAAAGAAGCGTACCAGTTCATCCAGGTCTACCTCTTCCAGTACCAGCGGCTCCATCACCTTACCGGCCCGTGTAATGGGTCGCTCCGGCACGGTTGTATTCAGGTAACTGTACAAGCGTTCATCTCCCGTCATATACTTCCTGCTAAAGCCCTGTAAGGGTTGCCGGGTCACCAGTTGACTTCGCACCAGGTCCGGTTCATCCGTACCGGTTTCTATATAGTCCAGCAGTTCATCCACCAGTGCGGAAGGGGGCATACGGCTATTGTCTTTGGCGCTCTGTCCCACATAACTGATGTATAAGTACTGACGGGCCGACAATACTGTTTCCAGGAAAAGGTGTTTATCGTTATCCTTTACGTTACGGTCGCCCCGTTGTTTATTCTTCTCCATCAGGTTAAAACCAATGGGCTGCTCCCGACGGGGAAACTTATCGTAATCCAGTCCCAGCATAGCTACCACCCTGAAAGGAATACTACGCATGGGGATCAGCGAGCAGAAGGTGATACCGCCATTCACAAACAGGCCTGTGCGGGTAGTACCCGTCAGCGTTTGCAGGAAACTGTGACTGAACACATCAAACGTCACGGTATCACTCATATATTCATTCAGCAGGTTATAGTCTGCCAGCTGCTGCATCAGCGTGTTATAGTCTTCATCCACTTCTTCATCGGGCTCGTACACCATGTTGTGCAGCAGGTTTTCTATATACTCCACCCAGCCGCTGATACTGCGTTCCTTCTTACGCTCTTCCACAGCTGTGATCAATACCTCGGCGAAGTGACAGAAACGTATCACTTCCAGGCTATCACTGCCTTCCAGGATATCGAGCGGGAAGAAACTGTCATCACCTTTACCATATTCTTCACCACCGCTCATACAGATGCCGAACATGATCCGCCTGATACCATATTTCCAGCTCACCAGGAAGGTTTCATCTTCCTTCGCGCCATGTATGCCGAAACGGATATTTGCCTGATCTACTACGGAACGTACCAATGGCACATTATTGATTCCGAAACGTTTCCTGATATAGGATGAATCCAGCAGCTGCAACACCTCTTCCGCCTTAAAGTTCTCTTCATTCAACCGTAGGATGGCATGCAGTGCATTGAAGAGGTTATCGCTGTCTGCGTAACTTTCGTCCGCTATCGTGTAGCGGAATTTATAAGGAGCGTTATTGAAGATCGCTTTAATGTAGGGCGCATAGGCATCAATATCCCTCACCATGACTACGATATCACGGGGCGACAATGTCTCTTTTTTTCTGTCTATCAGATGCACCAGGTAGTTGTACAATACTTCCACTTCACGGGCAACGGTATAACAGTTATTGATAGTGATGGACCCATCTTCAATATCTTCGGGGAAGATGCGGTTCCTGTTCTCATTGGCATTGTTAAAAATATCATGCTGGATCTTATTCAGCAAGGTATCCGGTTCCGGTACTACTACTCCTTCGCTGTCGTAGGCATTGATAAAAGCATCATACTGGAAGAAGAGCCCGAAGGTATCCTGTACTACCCGGCCCCAGCCCATCAGCAGCGGATTACCCGCCACGTCTGACTCGAGCAGCGGACGGCCTTTTAACCGCCAGCGGGCCTGCTGTTTCTCACTCTTATCTTCAAACCAGTAAAGCTCCGGCGACGGGTTGATAATATGGAAATGAACATCAATAAAAGCAGACAGTTCATGCAGTATCTGCACGTGATATGCTGTGATGATGGAAAGGCCGAAGAGATGTACGGTACTCATACGCTCCGCCAGCAGGGCCTGTTGATCAGGATTCTTCAGCATATCGAGGATGTGTTGTCCGACGATCGTTTTATCCGGCAGCGTATTACCTGATACTTTCTTGGCTTTGCCCCAGAGGTATTGTTGCCAGTCCATCTTTGCCAGCGGATCTTCGGCCTGTTCATTCCACTCACGGATCATCTCCGGGCGATAGATCTGGTACTGGTCAAAAAGGTCAGCTGTTCTTTCAGCCAGCGCCATTCGTTTCAGGTCGCTATCCGGTTCAGTATTGTGATAATAAGTAGCCACGGCGGGATAAGTTTCGCGGAAGGCGTCTTCTCCCAGCAGTTTGTAGAGCAGCCAGGTAAGGTTCCTGCCGGAAAGCATTTCAGTATAGTGGCCATCCATCAGGAAATAGATCTGATGGATGAGGTCATTCGGTTTAAGGAAACGGCAATTGGCGGCAATACCGAGGTATTCCGCCATCTGCAGTTTCAGCCAGTTGTTCATACCCTCCGTCTGTGTAACGATGAGATGTTGTTCAAACACCCGGCTGTGAGAAGCTTTAAGTTCCTGTGCCAATCCCATGGAGAGTACCTCCAGGGAATTGGACACTTTCAGATATAGTGCCATAAGTGTTATTCAATTGTCAGGGATGGTCATCCGTAAAACGCTGACCGATACCCGAAGCTCTTTCCACGAAGCGTTCTGCTGTCAGCGTCAGCACGTCCGCTGATGCCTGCACATACACTTTCTGTTTTGCCCTGGTAACACCGGTATACAATAATTCCCGTGTCAGGATGGGCACATCCTTCGCTTTTGGCAGGATCACCATCACTTCTTTAAATTCTGATCCCTGGCTTTTATGGATGGTCATGGCAAATACGGTTTCTGCCTCCGTTAGATACCCGGGCAGAATAGCCTTCAGCTCCCCGTTACTGTCCTCAAACCATGCCATGAGCACTCCATCTTCATCCGGGCGAATAATGCCCGTATCGCCGTTAAAAAGGCCATGTTCGTAATAGTTACGCGTCAGGATAATGGGACGGTTCTCATAAAAGTCTGCATTTACACGGATCAGCCTTTTATCATGCAGGATCTTTTCAATAGCCCTGTTGATAGCGTACAGCCCTTCCTCTCCTTCCCTGATCGCACACAGCACACGAAGATCATTCAACAGTTGCAGCGCTGCACGGATATCATTCTCCACAATAAACGCGCTGTAACCTGATACAAAATCCCTGAACAATTCTTTTGAATACGTCTGATCGATGACGACCTGTTCATCGGCTCCCGGCGTCAGGAAGCTTTGTATCGCCGTCCGGTCATTAGCGATGATCGCCTTACTGAACTTACCGATCCCTTTTTCTCCGCTGAACCGGTGACTACGACGCAGTTCTACCAGGTGTTGGAAAAGCGGATGTGTGTCGCCTTCTTTCACCTGTGTAACCGGCAGTTTCCTTTGTTCATCGGCAATAAAGGAATTGATCAGTGCCAGCCTGCCGGCCGTAAAAAGGTTCAGTGCATCCTGTGCCTGACAAAGATCGCCGAACAAGCTACCTGCCTCTACGGAGGCCAGCTGATCTTTGTCGCCCAATAGTATCAGTCTTGTTCCTGCACCAATAGCGTCCAGCAGTTTGGCAAACAAGGCTACGTCGATCATCGAGCATTCATCCACGATAACGACATCGAAGTTGAGTGGATTTTCTGCATTATATGCGAAGTACGGACTATCTTTTTTGGAGCGCAGCAGCCGGTGAATAGTACTCGGTGTCAGGCTCTGGAACTGTGCGGTAATGGTCTCATCCACCGGCAGCTGTGTGTTCCGCAGGCTCTCTGCCATACGTGCCGCGGCCTTCCCCGTAGGAGCTGCGAGTGCTACTTTGAGAGACGGATCGAGATTGTAGAGTATAGCCAGGATCTTCGCCACAGTAGTGGTCTTACCGGTACCCGGGCCGCCGGTGATGATCGTGAAATTGTTCAGCACTCCTGTTACGGCAGCACTGAGTTGCCAGTCTGCCGGATCGCCGCCGTCTGCTTTGAATGCCGGCCCTGCGGCAAACAGCCTGCTAATGAATGCGCGGTTTGCTTCCAGCATGTCCAGTCTTTCCTGCAGCACTGTCTTTTCCGTGGCGAGGAACTGGTGGATGCGGCGCAGGAAGATCGTTTCATACCGGAAGTACCTTTGCAGGTACAGCCGTTCCTGGTACAGCACAAATGGCTGCGTATCACTGCCATTCTTTGCTATCAGCGGTATGTGTTGTAACTGCTTACTACCCACCGGCAGATTGTCGCAGAATGCGGGCAGTTCTCCGTTATTTTCAATACGTTTACCCAGGTGCAGGCAGATATGGCCTTCACTCAGCTTTCTTGAAAGCAGGTAGGCGTACGGCTTTAGCGCCGGTATCTGGAAGTATTCTGCAAATTGCTGGTGGACGTCGTTGATTGTATGCATATCTCGTTTCGTTGCCTGTCGCCTCGCGGTTGGGCAATCTGTGAAATTACGATTTTTATCGTTGTTGTTTCACAGGGGGATTTTCCGGTTTCTTTGTCACGGCGGGGGGATTTCAGGGGATTGACAGAAGGGCTTGTCTGAATTATTGGCATGGCCAAAATTGGGCCACGATGACATGCTTTATCCATGCCTTTAACATGCCTTTGACATGGTTTTAGTCTTTGATGGTCGGAGGAGGTGGGATGTAAAAGTTATCCACAATTCGGGAGGAATATATGCACATGTGGTGCTTCATTTGCGTTTTTGGAGTTTCTGATTTTGGTGCTGTGTTTTGTGTGATTTGGTGTTGGGTTTTGGTGCTGTGTTTTGGTGCTGTGTTTTGGTGCTGCTGGCTTCAGGTGGGACCGCTGGCTGAGTTCTTTGAAGCTGCGTGCTATTGAGCATTTTCAAGCGGAGGAGCGGTGGGATATCTATTTAACCCCTGGTAGGACGTGTCGGCCGGCTTCAAACAACTAAGGCCAGGGTCTCCACCCGAAGCCCTCCGCCGGACTCCCAACTAGTTTTATGGGTAACGTATGCACCACAAACAGAAGTGTAGAAGAAACGGACACACTCCAAAAGTTCTCCTAATACTCTTAAAAAGATGTATTGGGCAACAAATATGATCTCCCCGGATGGCTCACATATGGCAACAATTTCGACTCTGCCTTTTGCCTCTTATAGACACGATTAATATAATACAATATAAAAACACTGTAAGAGCATGTCAAAAGCATAATAGGCATGTCAATGAGGGATGATTCCGGTAATAAAAGTATCCCTATTGACAATGAAACCCAATACCACCACAGCCCCCCGAAGGCAGCGGAAGGCTTCGGGTGGAGACCCTGGCCTTAGTTGTTTGAAGCAGGCGCTGATACGATGCACCAGTGGGTTCATAGCATTCCTAATGCCCGCCCGATTGAATATGCCCAATAGCAAGCGGCTTCAAAGAACTACAGCCAGTGGTCCCACCTGAAGCCGCAGCAGACGACAAACACAACAACCACCACAGAAACTCCATAAGCCTTAGAACACTGAAGCAAAGCTGGTACGTCTGACACGGCGGATGAACAGCATTCCCGAAACTGCATATGCCAGGGAAGACTTGCAGCAGACAACGCGTCAATATCGGCGGAAATGGCAAAAAGAAAGGCCCCCAGAATATGGAGGCCTTAAAAAATTAAGCAGACAATATCTTATCCGGCGTTATGGGAAGCTCCCGGATACGCTTACCGGTAGCGTGATAGACAGCATTTGCGACTGCAGCAGAGAAGCCGATCAGAGCGATTTCACCCATACCTTTCGAACCCATCGGATTAGTGACCGGATCAGGCTTGTCTATGAAGATCGTCTCAATGTGCGGTACGTCGGCACTTACAGGCACATGATAATCTGCCAGGTTGTTGTTCACAAAACGTCCGAAGCGGTGGTCGATGATACCTTCTTCTGTGAGCGCCATACCGATACCGCCGGTTACACCGCCGATCATCTGACTGGCTGCAGTTTTGGGACTTACAATTCTGCCGGAATCAGCGACTGTTACAACTCTTTTCACTCTTACAACACCGGTAGCAGGATGTACCCGCACTTCTGCGAAGTGAATGGAAAAAGAATACAGGGAATACTTCTCCAGCTCCGCACCACCCTTGGATGATTTTGTTACTTCGAAGAAAGTCTTGTTCTGTTTCGACAGTACCTGCTGCAAACTGTCTGACTTACCGGCAGCCGGCTTCACAGTGCCATTATCGAATGCCAGTCCTGCTTCTGTCAGTATACCTTTCAGGGCAGTACACACATCGAATACGGCTGATCCTACAGAAGATACGGTAGAAGAACCACCCTGGCTGCCGGAGGGTGGGAAGGCGGCATTACCGAGTTCAAAGCGGATGTTTTCTATAGGCAGACCAGTTACCTCGTGGGCGATCTGCACCATGGCAGTACTGGTGCCGGGACCAATGTCACTGGTAGCACTCTGTAGTAGTAAAGTGCCATCGGCATTCAATTGTGCACGACAGGTAGACTCACCACGATGAGCGCCGAATACACCGGTACTCATGCCATAACCTACCAGCCATTCGCCGTCCTTCATGGATGCAGGGGTGGGATTACGTTTGGCCCAGCCAATCTTTTCGCTGCCCAGCTGGTAGGCTTCTTTCAGGTTGTTGCTGGAAAAGGGTTTGTTCTTTTCCGGGTCAGTTTCTGCAAAGTTCTTCAGCCTGAACTGCAGGGGGTCCATCTTCACTTTATATGCCATTTCATCAATAGCCGATTCCAGTGCAAATGCGCCGGTAGCTTCCCCGGGACCACGCATCCAGATAGGTACGCCTCTGTCAAGTGGAACAATGCGGTATTTAGTAGTTACGTTCGGGCAGGCATACATGAAACGGGTCATGGCAACGGTACCCTCGGTAAAGTCGTCGTAGTTGGCAGTTTCGGCGGTAGCTTCATGGTAAATACCTGTCAGCTGACCATCCTGGGTGGCGCCCATGCTGATATTCTGAATGGTGTAAGGACGATAACCTACAAGCGTGAACATCTGATCGCGGGTCAGCACCAGTTTCACCGGCTTTTTCAGTGCACGGGCAGCGGCGGCTACTACTACTTCCTGAGGCCAGGTGCGTAAGCCCATACCAAACCCTCCGCCTACAAATTCGGAGTGTACCTGTATATTCTTCTCGTCGATCTTAAATGCACCGGCAAGCGTGCGCTGGGTGGATTTTACACCCTGCGTTTTGGCATATACGGTGAGTTTATCATCTCCTTCCCAGAAGGCGAGGATACCTGCCAGCTCCATAGGATTGTGTACTTCAATGGGAACGGTATAATCTGCCTTCAACACTACGGGAGCAGTATTGTGTGCGTTGGTATCACTACCGCGGGTATAGTCGCCCAAACGGGGAGGCATCGCTGCTTTGTCCTTGTTCTTCAGCAGGTCAGTATGATGTTCGGCTTTGTTGTAGGTGGCTGTTACCAGGGAAGCGGCATGCTGCGCGCGTTCCAGGGTATCAGCAATGACCACAGCAACAGGCTGACCATTGAAGAGTATTTTATTACTGCCTAACATGCGGTATCGCTCTCCGCCGGAAGAAAGTTTACTGTTGTTGCCCTGATCTGCCCAGCCAGGGATGGCGGGCATGTTCAGGTGAGTGTATACTGCCAGTACACCGGGTGCGCGTTCGGCGGCTTTGGTATTGATGCTTGTAATGGTACCACGTGTAACAGGGCTGGTCACCATTACACAGAAAGTAACTCCCGGCACTTCAAATTCTGCAAAGTATTTCGCCTTACCAGTCACTTTGGCCCTGCCATCTACCCGGTTGATCGGCTCACTTTTTTTATCGATTCCCATATGGTGGGTTTTAAACGTTTAGAAGATGTTATGCCTGCGCGGCAGCTGTTTTAAGCGCTTCCACTATGGTGTTGGGCGCTAGGGTGAGTTTGAATTCATTACCTCCCTGCGACTTCGCATTGGTCATGGCCATACTGGCCGCCTTGCGGAAGTTCTCTTCTGTGGCAGGCTTTCCTTTCAGCCAGGCCTCTGCTTCCTTCAAACGCCAGGGTTTATGCGCTACACCTCCCATGGCGAGTCGTACGTCGGCAATGTTGCCACCCTTGATCTGCATAGCAGCACCTACTGACACGAGTGCAAATGTATAGGACGCACGATCGCGTACTTTCAGGTAATGCGTATGTTCCGCTAACTGGTTGAAAGGAATATCTACAGCAATGATCAGCTCTCCCCGCTGGAGATTGTTGTCCTGTTCAGGCGTATCGCCCGGCAGACGGTGAAAATCTCCAAAGGGGATCTTCCGTTCTCCTTTAGGCCCCGCCACGGTAATGACTGCATCCAGGGCAGTGAGTGCAATGCACATGTCGCTGGGATGTACGGCAATGCATTTGTCGCTGGCGCCAAAAATGGCGTGCATCCTGTTAAAACCTCCTATGGCGCCACAGCCGGAACCGGGGCTACGCTTATTACAGGGCAATGCGCTGTCGTAGAAGTAATGACAACGGGTACGCTGCATCATGTTACCACCTACAGTGGCCATGTTCCTCAGCTGTGGAGAAGCGCCTGCTTTCAGGGCCTGCGATAAGAGCGGGAAGTGTTTGACGACAAGCGGATTTTCTGCCACAGCAGTATTTTTTGCCAGCGCACCTATACGGAGACCGGTTTTAGTTTCTTCGATTGTTGCCAGGGGAACACTGTTAATGTCTACTAACCTTTCCGGGCTTGTTACACCACTCTTCATCAGGTCTACAAGGTTGGTACCGCCAGCCAGGAACATAGCGGTTTTCTCTTTTGCCATCGCCGCAATGGCAGATTCTTTGGAGGTGACCCTCACATAACTGAACTGGTTCATACTTTTTTCCCTCCCTGTTTTACGTCCATGATAGCATCTACGATATTGGAATAGGCGCCGCAACGGCAGATATTGCCACTCATGTATTCACGTACTTCGTCCGGTGTATTGGCATGCCCTTCCCGGATGCAGCATACGGCAGACATGATCTGTCCGGGTGTACAGTATCCACACTGGAAACCGTCATGCTCCAGGAAAGCTTCCTGCATAGGATGCAGGTTGTCGCCATCTGCCAGTCCTTCGATGGTGGTCACGTTCCGGCCTTCCGTTGTCAGGGCGAGGGTCAGGCAGGAGTTCACCCGCTGGCCGTCCACATGTACGGTGCAGGCGCCACATTGTCCGTGGTCGCATCCCTTTTTCGTTCCGGTCAGGTGCAGACGTTCCCGCAGCAGGTCCAGTAAGGTAACACGTGGTTCTATCCTGACGCTTTGTTTCACCCCGTTGATGGTGACATTCAGCGGCATTGTTTCAATAGCCGATGCGATCTGTTCATCAATGCCCTTCTCAGCGGCTTTGATCACAGTGTCGGGCGTTAGGGCCAGCGCGGTGATCAGGGAGGATTTCTTCAGGAAAGAGCGCCGGGATGTACCGGTATGCTCCCCGTTTTTGAGTTGGTCATCCATAGTTTGCTTCAGTTTCAGTTTGACAGTATTGTGCGGTTTATCGTTTGTTGTGTAAAGCCTCCGGCAATTTCAGGTTTTCTGTTTACTTCATCGCTTCCTTATTGCCTTGAATGGCGTATTTCAACTTAATGAATTTAGTCAATAACGTGCGTCATGAAATGACGAATGGCAGGTGGCTACGCCGCAAGATATCGATAAAACCATCATCCCGGCACATAAGCCTTTACCAGCACGTCATACGATACAGCGTCGTTATATACACTGCCACACAACGAAATGGATGTATGTAGCAGTGCAGACATTGCCAGGGATGCCACCAAAACTATACCGGAGGGCTATGCCGGCCGTGCTATTTTCCGGGATAGTCCTGTTTTGGTCCTCTCCTCCTGCATCTTCAAAATTGGGCTTGTAGCATTTTTTTACTAGACTTGCCGGTACAATGAAGATATCTCATTACATATTTCTGGGATTTGTGTCCGTCCTGGTGCTGTTTTCCATCACGACTTTCGTCAACTTCAGCCTGTCGAATGCGGTAATGGAGAACAATGATTACTTTACCAGGTCCACCAACCTGGTGCGTAACAGCAGCAGGTTTCAACGGAATCTGCTGACAATGGTGAATGGGCTTAGGGGCTACCTGCTAACGGGCGAGAAGTCGTTCGTGGAGTCGTATGATACTGCCAATATTGAAAACGAGCAGCTCTTAAAAGAAATGGCGGGACTCATTACCGATTCTGCCCAGAGCAGGATGCTTACCCACATCAGGGAGCTGAATGACCAATGGACGGAAGAATATACAGACCCATTGAAACAGGCCAAAATGTCCGCCGCCATCAGCCGTCAGCACCTGGATACCTTTAACAGGGTATATAAGGAGAAGTTTGCCTCCGGTCACGAAAGAAGCATCCAGACGGCCCTGCAGGAACAGTTTAAAGCATTTTCCGCCTCAGAATACGCCATGCGCGAGATCCGGAAACAGGAGCTGGCAGCCTCTGTGACGCGCACGAACAGATTGTCCTTACTGCTGACTTCCACATCCATCGTGCTAGGATTATTCATTATCATCTTTGTTACTTTAAAGATATCCAGGCGTATCAGGGTAATGACAGATATGGCCAACGATATTGCCGGCGGGCGTTATGATGTCACCATTCAAGACATTGGTAAAGATGAACTGAGCTCCCTCGGGAATGCCCTCAACCATATGTCGCAAGAACTGTCCAGGAATATTACCCTGTTAAAACGCTCCAATGAGGAACTGGACCAGTTCGCCCAGATCGTGTCCCACGACCTGAAAGGCCCGCTGAGAGGCATTAGTAACGTTGTGTCCTGGATTGAAGAAGATCATCAACAGGAGCTGACACCAAAGGTGAATGAATATATGGGCATCATCAAAGGGCGTGTTCACAGGGCTGAAAACCTGATTGAAGGGCTGCTTTCCTATGCCAAAGCAGACAAACAGGACATTGAAAAGGAAGAGGTGCAACTTAATGCCCTCGTGAAAGAAGTGGTGGAAAATTTGCCTGATACCGCCAATGCACAGGTACAGATCAGCAATCTGCCTGTGGTTCACGCCGAGAAACTATGGCTCTTTCAGATCTTTTCCAACCTGATCAGTAACGCCATCAAACACAATGACAAGCCGGCTCCCAGCGTTAAAGTATATTATAAAGAATGGCCCGATTATTATGAATTTTTCATTGAAGACAATGGAAATGGTATTGCAAAGCACTACCAACAAAGGATTTTTATTATTTTTCAGACTTTAAAAGACAGAGACAGCTTCGAAAGTACGGGCGTGGGACTGGCAATAGTCAAGAAAATCATCGACATGAAGAAGCAACAGATCAATGTAAATTCATCGCCAGGGAAAGGTTCTGTCTTTTCGTTCACCTGGTCAAAAGAGTAACAATGCAACCGATCAATATTTTATTGGTAGAAGACGATACGCTGGATGTGATAGACATTAAACGTTCACTAGATAAATTGAATATCTTTTACAAACTGACCAATGCAAAAAATGGTGAGGAAGCAATTATGCTATTGGATGAACAGATCAGTTCAGGCAGCGGCCCATTGCCGGATGTAATGCTGATCGACATCAACATGCCTAAGGTGAACGGGTTTGAAGTACTGGAATATATGCGCGGGCGCCAGGAATTTAAGCAGATCAAGCGTTTTATACTGACCACTTCCGGCGACCGTGATGACAAAACCATGGCGGAAAGACTGGGCGTATCAGGCTACATCATCAAACCGTTAAAACTAAACAGTCCCAGTGCTATGGACGCATTTAACCTGATGATAGACCTGCTGAACTTCAAGAAGAATTAACAGCGATACTGCATACTACTTTCTTTCTCCTGCGTACACATAGTTCTCCCCTTTTGTCTCTGCCGCAGAGGCCCTTCGTTTCTTAATGGCCGGCACTAGTTTCTGTTGTCCTGTCAGGATCTCCTGCGGAATATACAGATGGCTTTTAGCCCTTGTAATGGCTACATAAAGGAGATTGATCTCTTCTGATAATTTCGAAATATTAACCCTGTCGATATTCTCTGCCTGTTTCACGACCTTGTCGTGGGTAATGAAGTCGTTTGTCAGCGTCACCTCGTCATATTCCATTCCTTTGCAACGATGTACGGTAGAAAAGATCATATCGGCCTTCTCTTTATCATCGTGCTCCAGGTGACAATCTTTCAGCTTTTTGATATACCCGGGGATCTTTGTTCCATATTTCTTCACCATGTCTACCAACATCCCCATTTGCGCCTCTCCGGTGGTTTTAATATACTCTTCCAGGTCGTCCATGCTATCCATGCTGGCAATAGTTTTATCCCTGATACGTCCTACGTCCCCTGTATAAAGATTCAGGATATCATATACAGAAGCGCCTTCATTGGCATAAGTATAATTCTCCAGTCGGCCCTCAAAATAGATGGTCCTGATCTCTTTCTTTTCGATCAGCAGTTCAATTGCCTTGACCAGTAAACCCGCATTCGTTCTTGCTACTACCGCGCGGGTATGGTTCTTATGAGATTTCCCAAAGCCGATGATCTTCACCGTCAGGGGAGCGCTGTACAGCTTTTTCCACTGTATGACATAAGACGCCAGATCAGCAATGTCCTGGTCGAAACGGAAGCTGGTACTGAGCGTAAATAAAGGGTAGTTCAGTTTATCGAGGGAGTTCACTGCATGCCTCCAGCCATAGATCTGCTGATGACTGTCTCCTACCAGTACCTTGGTACCCTGTTGCGAACGGAACACGTCCAGCATCGCGCCGGAAGCATCCTGTCCTTCATCAAAAAGGATGATGTCATAGTCCAGGACAGGACGGGCCAGCTGGAACTTCTTCAGGTAGAAATCGTGTGTGATGGGAATCTCCCCCTTGTTCATTTTATCAAGGAACAGGCGGGTCTGGTACTGGATGTCCTTTTTGTATTTAGTGGCGAATTCGATGGCTTCCTTATCTGTCAATATATCTTCATAGTCGAGTTCCTGCACGCGGGCAGGCGCACTGTTGCAGAAATAGGCAAGATAGGCGTTGATATGTGTAGCGAGGATCGATTCTGTA
This sequence comes from Chitinophaga filiformis, assembly GCF_021646545.1. Classification (GTDB taxonomy): domain Bacteria; phylum Bacteroidota; class Bacteroidia; order Chitinophagales; family Chitinophagaceae; genus Chitinophaga; species Chitinophaga filiformis_A. The sequence continues at coordinate 446,006 of NZ_JAKIRP010000003.1, forward strand.
TGTTTCCCTTTAAGGCCCCGCAGGTTGAGGATCTCTACGATCTCATTGATCTTGTATCCTTCACTTTTGAGGGTATATTTTGAGCCTCTTACGATGTAATAGAACGCCAGTGAGTGGGCTGTTTCCACCCTCACGTGAGAGAGCTTCATCGCTGCAAATTTCCTCTCTGCTTCCAGCTTGACGGTTTTGTTGAAGGCGAGGTATAGAATGCGTTTATCAGGCCTTGCCTTTGCGTATTCGGCCAATGTGGTGGTTTTACCGGCGCCGGCTACGGCGATGATCCTGATATCTCCTTTACTTTTGATGATGGCGGCCTGCTCCTGGGTCAATTTCATGGCGTGAATTTACGTCATCCGGGGTTATTATCAGGCATACCAGACATCATCCGGGGATAACGACAGGTGGATCTCCTCTCCTTTGCGGTGATGGCTATTGCCTGTTTTAACCGTGACTACACTGGAAGGCAATTGTACTGCTATTTCATAGATGCTTCCCATGAAATGTACTTCCGTTACTGTTCCTTTCAATGTATGTTCTTTTTTATCCGTGATCTCAAAACGTTCGGGGCGGATATACAGGCTTTTACCGTTCACATTGATACCTGGCAGGCCTTTGAAATCTTTCGCAGCTGCAGCAGGTATCAGGTTGTAACTGCCGAACAGGGCGGCAGCATATTCATTCACAGGCTGGCTGTATACCTGCTGAGGAGCTCCCTGTTGTAGTATCTGTCCGTCTTTCATGATGATGATCTCATCGGCCCAGGACAAAGTATCCACCGGGTCGTGTGATACCATCAGGCAGGTGATATCGAAGCGTTCACCTATTTCACGGATCACTTTTTTTAATGTATTCTTATGGATGGGATCGAGATTGGAGAAAGGTTCATCGAGGATGAGCAGACGGGGAGCAGTGGTGAGCAGTCGTGCCAATGCCACGCGTTGTTTTTCCCCTCCTGACAACTGATCATTCTTTCTTTTCATCAGGTGGCTGATGTGACACAGTTCATAAAGTGCGTCTGCTTCTTCGTCAGATAGATTAGTATTGGCGTAAGACAGGATCTCTTCCATCCTGTAATGGTTGCGCAATTCATAATGCTGGGAAAGATAAGCTATACCCGGTTGTCCTGGCAACAATCTTTCCAGCGGGCCTTTCACACGCACGTTCTCAAACAGCACTTGTCCACCGTCTGCCTGTGTCAGTCCGCCTATAATTTTCAATAAGGTGCTTTTACCCGACCCGGACTCTCCCACTATGGCTATCTTCTGGAATTCCTTTTGTGTGAAGCTCACACCCTTCAGCACTTCTTCATTGCCTTCCTGCTTGCGCACGCCCGATACTTCTAACAAATTCATATAAAGGTAATATCACATAAAAAGCTGCAAATTACCACTTATACAGGGAGGAAGCAAGCAATCTATACTCAGGCCGGGACTAAAAACTCCAGTTCCCGCTTCAAAATGCTGACAATGTAGCTTTTGCCCTTCCCCACTTTTATCAGTTCATCGTCGATATGGGCATGTTCGTCTTCCCAGCCTATCCGGATATTTTTGCCTTTTATAACGGGAAGATCGTAGTCTTTATGTGCAGCTGAGGAGATCCTGTCTTGTATGTATGCTGAAAAGGCTTTCCTTTTATCTTCTCCCAGCAGGATCACTTCCATTTCTCCGTCTCCTACATCTGCATCACCATTCAGGTTCAATCCGGGGCCGATAGAGCGGATGTTCATCACTTCCACCAGCAGGTATTTGCCGGAGTGGTCCACACCGTCAATTTCCAGCCGGCATTCCTGGGCAGTATAGTTATCTATGACGTCATGCAACATTTCCAGGGCCATTTTCAGCTTTTCTTCCGGCTCATCGGGTTCTTCCAGTTGTTTCATGGCTTCCATCAACACGGGGAATACGCCAAATCCGAAGCCTTCGAGGAAAAACATCTCTTCATGAAAGCCGGCTATCCTACCCACGTCAAACTTTTTGATACGATGCTGATGCCAGGAACCGATAATATCATCAGGATTTCCTACCACATCCAGCGATCGGCTGATATTGTTGGCAGTACCCATGGGCAGTAACGCAATGGGATATCTTCTATCCGCTTTACCGCCGAGGAATTCGAGTATGACCTTTCTGACAGTACCATCGCCTCCTGCAATGATCACAAAGTCTGCATCGGGCGTGAGGTCTTTGACCCATTCTTTTTTGACATTGGAATATATACAGCGGATATCATGAGCACTGATCTGTTTTACCAGCTCATTTTCGGAATGATCTTTATCGCCCGCTTTGGGGTTATGCAGTAAATGCGCTTTCATAACATATTATTTGCAAAAAGGATACCATGCCCTGATGGCATGAATTTGGAGGCCGCATAGGTATGAAAATACTAATCACCAACGATGACGGCATTTACAGTCCGGGCATAGCTGCCCTTGCAAAAGTGGCAAAGCGGTTCGGAGAGGTAAGAATAGTAGCGCCGGATGTGGAACAGTCTTCTATGGGACATGCGGTAACGCATTCCCGGCCACTTTCCTTCAAGGCTTCTCCTATCAACTTTGAAGGTATAGAGGCTTACAGGGTGAACGGCACACCGGCCGACTGCGTGGCATTAGGTACTCACCTTTACGCAAAGACAGATGTTGTGCTTTCAGGCATCAATATGGGGCCGAATCTCGGTAACGGCATGTGGCATTCAGGTACATTGGCTGCCGCCAAGCAGGCTGTACTACTGGGTATAAAAGGCATTGCACTGAGCACGCCTGTGGGTAAATCAGAACCCAATTTTCCTGCTTTTGAGAATTATGTGGAAATGGTGCTTCAATTGTTGCTCGAAAAACCCGGATTGAGCCTTTTTAACGTCAATTTTCCACCACTGCCCAAAGGCATCCGTTGGACGCGGCAATCTGTTCGTCTTTATGATGGAAAGATCGTACCGGGTACCGACCCCATGAACCGTAAGCACTACTGGTTTACCGTTACCCCGCTGGAACCGGCAGAAGAAGGTACCGACAGGTGGGCAGTGGAGAATGATTTTGTTTCCATCACCCCATTACGGCTCGACCTTACAAATGAAGCAGAACTACAGGCGGCCCTGAATAGCCAGTCCTAGATCAACCAGGTATACTTGCCCTGGCAGTCATGTTAACCGCCAGGGCATACTCTTTCCATTATGTTTGCTTCCACCCATTAACATTATAAATAATATTACTATATTTGCGCCCGCAAGCCCCCGGGGGCATGATTGTTTTTTACCGTACAACTGGATGTTACACTGAATGACTGTTTTACTGTATCCGTCAATCTGATAACAAGAAAACCTAAGATATTCGTCATAACGACGATGTTTAACCTATACCAAATAGAACCAATTCACAGATCATGAAGAAATTAGTTTTTAGCCTGTTCGCTGCCACACTGTTCCTTGCTGCTTGTAGTAAAGACGATGAGAATCCGGACCAATCTCCTGTAAGTGGCTTTACCTACAACACAGAAACTGTCAATACTCCTTATGGCTACCTGTTTGACTGGGCTACTGACGGAAGACAGATCGCATTTGCAGATAAAGACATCGCTGTTGATGGTTTTGCGGGAACTGCCAGCGCTGTTGGTATTGACCTCGACACCGTTATTTCCGGCCAGACATATACGTATAAAAACAGCGACTCTACCGGTTACGATGGCACCAAGAATTTTGAAGATGCATATGTATACTTCAAGCAGCCATTCGCCGATGGTGAATTTACAGAAGCATCCACTTACCAGGATTCCCTGATCGGTGGCTCAGTTACTGTGAAAAAGACCCAGGAAGTTTATAGCGTAGTGTATGAACTGAAGTACAAGACCATTACCGTTAAAGGTGAATACAACGGAGAAGTGAAGGTTATCAAATAACTGATAAAATTTCATTATAAGAAGACTGTTTGCCTATGGCAGACAGTCTTTTTTTTATATAGTCATCAGAAACAATTTATATATTTGCATCATTATCGGTATAGACTACAAGAAACCTACAACTAATGAAGATGTCAACTCTCAGCCTTGCGGCTGCTATACTATTTTTATACTTCTCAGGGTGCGTATATGGTGGCAATGATGGTGTAGATCCGCGTAATGGTTTTACACTGAATGATTCCCTTTTTCACACGGACTATGCCATCAGGAAAAACTGGACAGGCGGCGTTGAAGTTGCCTTTACTGACATGAAGCAGTCAGCCTCCTTTTCCGGCCAGGTGCATACTGTTCAATTCCTGCTGGAAACACTGTCAGATAAAGTCACTTATACCTATATGCCATCTGATTCGGCGGCATTTGACAGCAATAAGAATTTTGATGTGGCACTGCTCTATCAGAATGTCACTTACAAAGACGGACAGGAAGTAACCGGAACAGGAGAGATACTCAGTAAACCTACAGGGGGCAGTCTCACATTCGTACAAGGTCCGCAATACCAAACCTTCACATATGTACTTGAATTTGGTGAGCGTCGTATCAGGGGTGTTTACAAAGGAAAGGTTACCGTAATAGAATAACGACGCTAGCGTTGTTCTCATAAACGAAAATGAAAAGTAATACGGGAGTGGCTGTTCCGCATCAATACCGGAGCAGCCATACCTGTTTTACGGAGTTACTAACATGTGAGCGCAACATCATTTCAGTTGCTGTTTTATAACACTGTTATACCATAAAATACATGCAGCAGTTTAACAGGTCCACTGCATGCAGCATGAATGCAGCAGTTCTATGAAACCGTTAACTACAAAGCATTACAGCTCATCTCATTTCCTCTCTCACATCAACAATTTACAATCCTATTTAATAAAAAATAAAGGATTCGTTTAAAACAAAAAAAAGAAATTCTCATAAATACATTCTACTTTGGCATCGTGAATTTTGATAATGAAGCTAGACACATTTTCAGGTCCACCACGTCTTAAAAAAAATTGTATAACCCGGATTCCCTGCAGGAAGTTCAAGAAACATTTGTTCGTTATGTAACTCAGTCTATGTGACCCGTTATCTTACGCCATTCCACCATTTTTGATTTTCTTATGTAAAACCCAACCCCCATGTCTGTTAACATTCAGTTTACTAAAGGCAGTGGCATACGCCTTTATACTTCGCATGACGAAGAGTACATCGATGCCGTTTCAGGTACCTTTAACCTCGCTCTCGGATACAGTCATCCGGAAGTGGTAGACATTCTACAGCAGCAGGTAAAAGACCTGATACATGTTTCCTCCTCTTTTACCGGCGAACTTGCTTCCAATGTGCTGAACAGCATACTGGAACATGCTCCTGAAGGCATTACTGATGGCTGGATGCGTGACATCATTGGCTCTACGGCCAATGAAGGCGCTGTTAAAATAGCCAACAAGTTCAATGGTAAAAATGAAGTCCTCAGCCTGTCCCTCTCCCATCATGGACAAACACTTTTTACGACCAGTATTTCAGGCAACGCTTTCAGAAGAAAGTCGTTCGCCAATACCATCTCCAACAAACACGCTATTGTACCTGCGCCCTATTGCTACAGGTGCCCTTATTCTGCCAAGTATCCCAATTGCGGTTACCTGTGCACAGAAGCCATCTATGACTATGTAGAATACGGCGGCTCCGGCAACGTATCCTGCATCATCATGGAACCCATCCTGGGCAACGGCGGAAACGTTGTACCGCCGCCGGGGTATTTTGAAAGGATCAAAAAGATCTGTGATGAACTGGACATAGTTCTCATCTCAGACGAAGTACAGACCGGCATCGGCAGAACAGGTTACATGTTCGCCAGTGAGCATTTTGATATGCAACCAGATATCATCACGCTGGCAAAAGGATTAGGCGGCATAGGCATCCCTACTGCGGCTATCCTTTACAGGCCTGAATTTGCCGTGCTGGAAAAATTTGAGCACTCGTATACGTCAGGTGGCAATCTGCTCTCCCTGGCAGCTGCTCAGAAAACGATGGAGATCGTATCCCGCGAAGGATTCCTCGAAAACGTGCGCGATAACGGCGTTATACTCGGCCAGCTGCTCAACAGACTGAAAGAGCAATACGGTCACTTCATCGGCGACGTAAGAGGAATGGGATATATGTGGGGTCTGGAGATCGTTGATAAAGACGGCGCTCCGGATGTACCGCTGACCAACAGGATCATCGACAAAGCACTGGAAGAACATAAACTTATTCTGAGAGGTTCCAGATATGGCTTTGGCAATGTTGTAAAAGTAAGACCCGCTCTCACGGCCACTGTCGACGATGTACAGGAAATCTGCGACAGGCTGGACAAATTATTCAGTCAGCTTTAAAAAATTGTTACCCATGCAAGCTATCGTTTATCACGGTCCCTGGAACATTCAACTGGAAGAACGGGAAGACCCCGCCATCACATTGCCCGATGAAGTCATCGTAGAGATCCGCGCTACCGGCATCTGCGGCACAGACCTCAGCATCATCTCCGGCGAATATAATGCTAAGGAGAAAGTGATCATCGGCCACGAATCTGCCGGTGTAATTGTTGAAAAAGGCAGAGGCGTTGAAAACTTCAATGTGGGCGACCGTGTCATTATCGACCCCACCTACTACTGCGGTTATTGCGAGAACTGCAGGAAAGGCTTACGTAATCACTGTTTCCTGAAATCAAGGACCGAGGCGGGCGTTTCCATTGACGGTACGTTCACGAAATACTTTAAGACTACGAAACGCTTCATCTATCCCCTGGCAGATGATGTACCTTTTGAACAGGGCGCCATGTCAGAGCCACTCAGCTGTGTGCTAACGGCGGTGAAGAAGCTGGCAGTCACTCCATTCTATAATGTAGCCATTCTGGGCGGTGGTCCTGTCGGACTATTGTTCTACCTGGCATTGAAACAATACGGTATCCAGGCAGGCACCATCTATGAGACTTCTGCCAATAGAACTGAGCTTATCACCGACAACGATATTCTCACTTCAGGCTGGTACCTGTCTGGTCATTTTGCACCTCGTAAACACCAGTACGACCTGATCGTAGATACGACAGGCAGCATGCTGGAAAAATCGATCGATGCAGTAGCCGATGGCGGAAAGATTGCACTGATAGGACTGCGTAACAATCAGCAGACCATCAATCCGCGTGAGATCACCGACCGCAGTATTTCCATCATCGGCTCCATCGATTCACAAGACACTTTCAAACATGCTGTGGATCTCATCAACGGCCAGGTGCTGGGACTGGAAAAGATCATCACAAAATCATATGGCATCGATGAATTTAAGGATGCTGTATCAGACCTGGGATGTAATGTTGCCAAACGTCAGCGTAACAATGACATTTCCAGTCTGAAATCTGTTATCAAGTTTTAAAACTGCTTTTATGAAGTACATTATTTTTGATATAGATGGCACATTGACCAATACGACAGAGATAGACGATCTCTGTTTTACTAAGGCCATTGCCGCTACTTTCAATTTTTCCGACTTTAATACCAATTACGGACATTACGAGAACACCACCGACTCCGGTATCCTCAACCAGTTATCGCTTGAGCGCAGGAACCGTCCGTGCACCGTTACGGAGATAGAGAACTTCATTGATTGCTTCTGCACATTACTGGAAGCCGCTTATGAAAAACAAGCCAGTCATTTCCGGGAAATCCCCAAAGCAGGAAAGATCATCAGCACACTGGCCCGTAATGAAGATCTGCGCATAGGTCTCGCTACCGGTGGATGGAAACAATCTGCCTTGTTTAAATTGCAGTGTGCCGGCATTAATATTGAAGACTGCAGTGCGGCTTCATTTGCACAGGATGCTTTTGCAAGACGGGATATTATCAGCCATACCATCAATAAGATGAACAAGCGGCATAATGAGTCGCCCGAGCTGTCAGATATTATATATGTCGGTGATGGCAACTGGGACTACCAGGCCACGCTGCAACTTGGCATAAAGTTTATCGGTATTGACAACAAGAAGCTGGCCCACATCAACGACATCATCAAGATCTCGGACTATGACGAACTGGAGCAGCATATTGGCCTTATGACCTTAACCTCGTAACGATTTATGAAAGATCTGACTGTCCATCTTAACCTGAAGCGGTCTCACCGTATTGCAACAAGCGTATTCTTTTTCATCGCCGGACTGACCTACGCCAGCTGGGCCTGCAGGATACATGACATTAAGGCCATCTTCCGGCTGAACAATGCCGCACTGGGAGGTGTACTGTTTGCCCTGCCTATCGGCCTGATGGTAAGTCTGCCGGTATCGGGCTGGCTGGTTACCCGTCTGGGTAGCCGGAAAGTGCTGATCAGCGCCGGATTGTTATTCCCCCTCATGCTTTCTGCGATCGGGCTGGCTTCAGATATATGGCAGTTAGTGATACTATTGTTCTGTTTTGGCTTTATGAATAATGTTTTTGAAATATCCATGAACACACAGGCTGTTGGAATTGAGGCATTATATGGCAGGTCCATTATGGCTTCTTTCCACGGTCTGTGGAGTTTAGCAGGTTTTGCCGGGGTAGGGCTCGGCACTATCGCTATCAACATGGAGCTGCCGGTGTTACAACATTTCATTTTCATCTGTATCATCTGCTGGGCATTGGTGTTGATCTTCTATCGATACCTTTTGCCGGCGGATGAAGTTTCCGACAGTTCACAACCCATCTTTGCCAAACCAGACAGCAGCATTCTTAAACTCGGATTGATCGCATTCTGCAGCCTGGTAACAGAAGGTACCATGTTCGACTGGAGCGGTATCTATTTCCAGAAGACAGTGCAGGTACCTGAACACCTCACTACTGCAGGATATATTGCCTTCATGAGCACCATGGCCGGCGGCAGGTTCATTGCCGACCGCTTTGTTACAAGACTGGGTGCAAAAAAAGTATTACAGATCAGTGGTATGCTAACCACCTCCGGTTTATTGCTGGCGATCTGTTTTCCCTTCCTTGTCACTGCCACTATTGGATTTCTCCTGGTGGGCATCGGCGTATCTTCTGTAGTACCGCTGGTGCTGGCGTTGGCGGGTAAGTCTAAAACACTGGCCCCCGGTGTTGCCATTGCCGCAGTATCTACGGTCGGATTCCTGGGTTTCCTGCTGGGGCCTCCGATGATCGGTTTCATTTCCGAAGCCACAGACCTGCGCTGGTCTTTTGCCATCATCGCAGTGCTGGGTTCAGGTATTACCTTACTGGCTTCACAGGCAGGTAAGATCTCTGAAGAGAAATAGTTGTATTTTTGGCGGTCCAAATCCTCAGCTCCATGATATCGCTAAGTTCAAATTACCCGGTACTTGCCGACCAGCAGGCCGTATTTAAACCCATTACTGACAGGCATTACTCAACGTACAATGAGTGGTTTACCATCAAACCCGCCGCCGGCAACCAGGAAGACAGGCAGGTGGCGGCCGGATGGATTTCGCGTAAGGGACCCGCTGTTAGTGAAGATCGTATATTCATGGCCATTTCCGGTCATCAGGCTATTATCGTGTCACTATTAGCTGCTTCTTTGCAGGGAAAGGCCATAGCGGTGGATGAGTTTACCTATTCCAATTTTCTGACCATTGCCCGACTGCTGAATATACAGCTGATCGGCTGCAAAACCGATGAAAAAGGGATGTTACCATCGGCACTGGAAGCAGCCACGGCACAGCACAATGTGAAGGCCATCTATATTATGCCTACCATCAACAACCCTACTGGTGTCGTTATGCCTTTGGAACGCCGCCTGGAACTGATCGATATTGCCCGTAAACACGGACAGATCATCATTGATGATGATGCCTATGGTTTCCTGGAAGACAATCCTCCTGCCAACTTCGCACAACTGGCGCCTGATCTTGGCTGGTACATTTACAGCCTGTCCAAACCTTTTGCGCCGGATGTTAAGGTAACATTCATTGCGGCTCCCGAACAATACCGGGATCAAATCATCATGATGCTGAAACTGACTTCCAGCAATCCTTCCACTTTCTTTACCAGGTTTGTGTCGGCAGCTATTACCAGTGGAGAACTGGAAAACCTGATCCGGGAAAAACGTATTGAAGGTAACAGCAGGCAGGTAAAAACAAGAGCGGTGCTTTCGGGGTATGAGGTATACGGACATGACAATGGTTTTCACTGCTGGCTGAAACTGCCGGGTGGTATTACGGCTGCGTTCCTATATGCATCGCTGTTGAAGAAAGGAGTGGAAGTTATGCCGGGTACTATCTTTGCCGCACCGGGTGTTAATGCAGGCGAGTATATCAGGATAGCGATGGGGGCTGAACGGGATATGAACAGGGTGACAGAGGGGTTGGAGATTATCAAACAGCTGATCGGATAAATTATTCAACGCTAAGTAGCTCCGGTTTCAGTATGGGATGTCGGTCGGCGCCTCTCTGGATGTCGATTTGGCGTTGTCAAGCGAATAGGGTTTGCATACCGATTGGGCAGCACTTGTCGTATCGACGGAGAGCCGAAGGCCCGACATTCCCATCTGAAACCGGGTGCTACTTTCGCTCTCCCTATGACTGTTTATATCGTTTCCTTACTATGGCCCTGAAACTTTTTGCTGTTGTAGGCTTTACTGTAGCTACTCGCGCCGTCCCCTATCCTGTTTATAGCGTTTCCTTACTATGGCTCTGAAGCTTTTTGCTGTTGTAGACTTTACTGTAAATGATGTGTTAATTATTGCCGGAAGAATTTAAAGCAATAAGAATGTTCTACCTTAGCAGCATTAAACAAGCGATATATGAATACGAATATTGGTATTACAGAAGCAAACAGACAGCATGTGGCTGACCAACTGGCTAAATTACTGGCTGACGAGTTCTTACTTTATACTAAGACCCGTAACGCACACTGGAATGTAGAAGGACCCGATTTTCACTCCATGCACCTGTTCTTTGAGTCACAGTACGAAGAGCTGGATGAGATCATGGATAGCGTAGCTGAAAGGATCCGTGCTATCGGTCACTACCCGCCGGCTACACTGAAAAGATTCCTGGAACTGACCCACCTGACCGAATACAGCGAAAGGACCAATGATAGCCTGGGCTTCATTAAAGAGTTACTGGGAGATCACGAAAGTATTATCGAGTTCCTGAGGGGTAACGTTGATGCATTTGCAAATACTTATAAAGATGCAGGCACCAGTGATTTTATCACAGGACTGATGGAAACGCATGAGAAAATGGCCTGGATGTTACGTGCGCACTACCGCAAATAATTACCAACCTACTCTCTATAAAAGGAATCCCGCGGCTGCATGCTGCGGGATTCTCATTTATATACTAGCAGTTATGTATGTAAATGCTGATCAGGATATCAGCGTTTCCTTTTTGATACCTAATTTCTTTATCCTGGAATTTAAAGTAGATACACGTAGCCCCAGTACTTCTGCAGCGCCACCAGGTCCAAACACTTTACCATTACATCTTTTCAATACTTCGACAATATATTCCCGTTCCATTTCCGCCAGTGTTTTAGTATAGTCTTTTTCTTCCTTCACAGTATTCTTATAGATCACAGGCAGATCTATTTCCCTGATAACATTGCCGTTTGTGAGCAGCACACTTCTTTCGAGCAGATGTTCCAGTTCCCTGACATTGCCCGGCCAGTCATAACTCATCAGCTCTTTCATCGCCTTGCTGGAAATGCTCATTTCCTTACGGCCTGCGTTCCTTGAATATTTTCCTACGAAGTGATTGGCCAGTGCAGGAATGTCTTCCTTCCGTTCGCGGAGTGGAGGAAGGGTAATGGGAAATACATTCAGCCGATAGAACAGATCTTCCCGGAAACGGCCTTCCGCTACTTCTTTTTTCAGATTACGGTTCGTAGCTGCAATAATGCGGACATCTACCTTAATCGGGCCTTTACCCCCTATCCGTTCAATCTCCTTCTCCTGGATAGCTCTTAGCAGTTTTACCTGCAGATCTACCGGCATCTCTCCTATTTCATCGAGGAACAAGGTGCCTTTACTGGCCAGCTCAAATTTTCCGATGCGGCGTTCTGTAGCACCGGTAAAACTGCCTTTTTCATGTCCGAACAGTTCACTCTCTATCAGGCTGGCTGGCATAGCGGCACAATTCACCTTTACCATTAACTTATCTTTCCTGGGAGAAGAGTTGTGGATGGCACGGGCTACCAACTCCTTGCCGGTGCCTGTTTCGCCCAGGATCAGCACCGTACTGTTAGCATAGGCCACCTGTCCCAACAGATGGAACATTTTCTGCATAGCTTCACCTGTCCCGATAATATCGCTGTAAGTGTATCCGGTAGCACTAGCCTCTTTGAAATAATGGTTTTCTTCCTCCAGTTGCTGCTTATACCGGTTGATCTCTTCCATCTGCTGGATGTTTGCTACAGCCAGTGATACCTGCCCCACGATCTGCTCCATAATGTCTCTGGCATCCCTGGTAAATGCCCCATGTGTTTTGGCATAAAATGAAAGCACTCCCAGTTGTATATTATCGCAGATAAGTGTGATGGCGGCTATTTCCTTAATGCCGGCTTCATGCTGAATAACAATATGTGAAGGCGCATTACCGGCGGCCACCAGTTCATCCAGATCAAATACGACACTACCTTCCGTTTCCAGCACCTTGTTATATACTCCATCCTGTATAGGATAGGTAAGAGTGATCAGGTCTTTGTATTGCCTGTGGTGCTGAGCGGTGGACTGACTGTCCACCAGGAATGTTTTCCAGTGTTTTCTATCCTCACAGATCAGGGTAACAGTGGCATGCGAGAAGGCAAACAACTGACCAAGTGTCTCCCTGATCATTGACATCAGACCCGGTTTATTTTTTATACGGATGATCTCTGCACTCAGCGAGAGTAAGATCTCCTGCTGCCGTATCTTCTTTTCCAGCGCTTCCTGCTGATCCGAAGTGTGAGCAGTTGTTTTATGAGTTGATTTCGCCATGGCCTGTAATTAGAAGTGCTCCGGATCAAAATTACTTATTTCTGCTTTATTGGAAATGTACAACACTTGTCATGATTTGTTGATCTGGCAATCTGCTTCTTTCAGATACCTTTGATAACAGAACGTTGTTAAGACAATCAACCCGACATCATACATCAATTAAATCTATCATGCTTTATGAAACATCACGCTACTGCTGTATGGTCTGGCCCCGGGAAGGAAGGGAACGGCGTACTCACAACTGAAAGTAATACGCTGGATGAGCAATTGTATTCTTTTGACAGCCGTTTTGGCGACGCTCCCGGCACTAATCCCGAAGAGCTGCTGGCAGCAGCGCATGCAAGCTGTTACACTATGAAACTCAGTTTTGTATTAGGAGAGGCGGGGTATGTACCCAACATCATCAGAACAACTTCTTATGTAAGTCTTATTAACGGCGCCATTACAGAGTCACATCTGATCGTAAAAGCTGATGTTCCTAAAATAAGTAAAGCATTATTCGAATCCTGTATCAAAGATGCGGAGGCTAACAGTCCTCTGAGTATGGTACTGAAGGCACGGGTCCGGGTAGAATACGAACTGACATGAATAATAAGATCATATTTCTTTTTATCGTTTCTTTTTGCCTGCGGCTGCAACCGCTGGCAGCACAGCAGTTCAAACTGCTGCGTTACAATGAAGATTATTCCTATCTCAATAAAGACAGTTCCCGGAACTGGCATAGTAAGATCAAATACTTTCCGCTCTTCCATAAAGACCATTATTACATTTCCTTTGGTGGTGAAGCCCGTTATGAATATGCTGCCACGAGTCATGAAGACTGGCAGAAAAATGGTGAAGGAAACAATCACGTTTTATTACAGCGTTACAATCTGCATGCAGACCTCCACCTCGGGCCATCAGTCAGGGTGTTTGCACAGCTGAGCAGTGCGTTGGAAAGTCTCAGTAAACTGGATCCCCCTCCGGTGAATAAAGACGAGTTGAACGTGCAAAATCTCTTTGTTGATGTACGGCTCAAAACATGGGAAAAAGAGAAACGGTCTGTTACCGTCAGAGCAGGCAGGCAGGAACTGGACTATGGTACCGGCAGACTGATATCTGTGCGGGAGGGCACGAACGTACGCAAATATTTTACCGGAGGAAAGATCATGTACAATGCACCTTCCTTTGGTGCAGATGTCTTTGCCATGATGGATGACGAAATAAATCCGGGTGTCTTCGATAATCAACCAACGCATGAAATCAATCTGTGGGGAGCATATTCCTATGTGATCATTCCCGGGCAGGGAAACCTCGATATGTATTACCTGGGGTATCATAAAGATGGCGCCACCTTTGAAGAAGGCACCGCGAACGAAACACGGCATACGGTGGCTGTCCGGTATTGGAAATATGGTGGCGGTTTTATCTACAACCTCGAATCCGCCTATCAGTTCGGCTCCTTCGGCGATGGTCATATCAGCGCCTGGACTACCGCTATTGACATTGGTTATTCCTTTGAAAATACATTGTATAAACCCTCCATTAACCTGCGCAATGATTACATCTCCGGCGATAAAAAGCCGGGGGATGGCCGCCTGGGCACCTTCAACCCCATGTATCCGAAGGGAGGGTATTTCGGGTTCAATCCGCGCATAGGGCCTGCCAACCTGATAGACCTTCATCCTTATGGTACGCTGACTTTCAGCGAGCGGTTCTCTGCGCAGGCAGATGTAGTGCTCAACTGGCGTTATGCTACGGGCGATGGTATTTACAGGCCCAGTGGTTCCTTTAATGTACCGGGTGCAGGATCTGACGAAAAGTATATAGGTACCGCTTATCTGCTCAGTGCAGAATATGTGTTCAGTAAGTTCATCAAACTGAGTTGCGGCGCTCAATACTTTGATACAGGGGCCTTCATTGATCAGCAGCTCACCTCTTCCGTTAATTCCTTTTTTATCAATACACAGTTATCATTTAAGTTCTGATCACATGAAAACATTAAAAACAAACCTGGCGGGATTATGCTTCTTTCTACTATTTGCTGCAACCATGCAGGCGCAGGACCTGCCAGCTATCGGGACGTCCGGTATTGCGGGTAAAGCCGCCGGTATTGCGGTAGAAGTAAAGGTTCAGAGTCCTTCGGCACAGGTCACTCCGCTGCAGATCGCCTGTGTGTTCGAATATACAGAAGGCGATATCACCAATCCTCCTGCCCTGCCGGCGCAATTGAATGGTATGTTACACCTCGACGAAGCATTACACGGCATCATTACTGAATTGCGCAAGAGTGGCAAGTTTACAGGACATGCATTTGAAACATTGCTTATCACGCCTCCTCCGGGCACTATTCCTGCAAAGCAGTTGTTGCTCGTAGGACTTGGCAACAGAAATACGTTCAATGCAGATATCATGTATACGGTAGGTAGTATCGGTATGAGAGAAGCATTACGACTGGGCGTAAGCGCTTACTCACATGCCAGCGATATTAAAGATGCAGGTATTGATTCTCCTACAGCCGAGGTAGCGGAGAATGTGGTGAAAGGAGCGCTGGATGCGTACAACACACAGTTACATCTGAAAGGGAAAAAGATGGCGAGGTTCAAGCCACTGGTAAAGTTGACGTTATTGTCCGGCCCTGCTTTCTATGCACCGTCATCAGCAGCCGTTAAAACAGCACTGGCAGCATATGCGCAATAAGAGATCTTATTCCGGAAGAAACGGCATACAGCTTCTTCCGGAGCAGATCTTACACAGTCTCTACCAGGCTGTGTTTAAACCGGGTGAAGTTCATGCCGGTCTTGGATTTAAAAAATTTACTGAAATGCGCCTGGTTGTCAAACCCCAGGTCAAACGCGATCTCTTTCAGGCTACAGTCAGAATACAGCATGCGGCGTTTTGCTTCCAGGATGATCAGTTTGTGGATCTGATAGCTGGCAGTGAAGCCTGTTACTTTCTTTACGGCGGAATTGAGGTAATTAGGTGTAACGCTTAAAGCATCTGCGTAGTCGGCTACTTTTTTCCTGGTGACGAATTGCTGTTTCAGCATTGTCATAAACTTTCTCGCAATCTCTCCTTCTCTTGATACTACCAGTGTATTTCCTACCATTCCCAGTTCCCTGGAAAGATAGATCATGAACACATTGAGCAGGCCAGATAATACTTCAGAACGCATCCACAGATTATTCTCACACTCGCGTTTCATTTTCCTGACCATTTCCTCCAGTTCTTCCTGCATAGACTCGTCGGCCCGGAAACTCAGTAACTGCATGTTGAGGATAGATTCTTCAAAAGAGGACATCATCTCCTTGAGATTAGGGGCCAGATAAAGAGAGTCGGGCGGGAAAGAAAGATAATAGCCGCTGGCGGAATGATCGAGTTGAAATTTCCTCAATTGGCCGGGAAGAAAACAGTAGATCTGTTGTCCGCTTACCGCATTGCTCTTCCCATCAGCCTCTATTATACCGGCGCCATGTTTGCACCACAGGATCTCGACATTTTCCAGTTTAAAGGCCTGCCGGCCATCAAGCATATTAGCGGCGGCCGATCCGAGGGTATAGATTTCAATCCGGGGTCCGGGTAATTTTGCTTCGTTGTGGCTCATGACTGACGAGTTTGATTCAGCTATATTAGGCAAGATGGATGCCATCTGCATAAACGAATAAGAATCAGTCATTTAGACAAATATCCAGCCCAAAAATTATGGCGACATTTCGCTAATTAGTGAGCCTTACTTTCGACATCTCGTCAAAATTACCGGGGGTGACACCTACCCTGAGTGCCCTCAATCCTGCCAATCCCTGGAGGTCTTCCAGTTCAAGTTCTTCCAGATCGTCGTTCAGGGTTCCTTTTTCCTGCAGGTAATGAATAAAGGGAAGGTAGTCTTCAATGTCCTTGCGGTCGAAGTAGATCAGCACGATCTTATCCGGCTGCGTCAACCGTTCTTCGGAATGATGAATATGTACCTTATCGATCCTCTTTTTAATCATCTGGTACCGGATATTATAGGCCCCCTCCACATCAAACTTTCTTTCATCGGCCCTGAAGCTGATATCGATCGTATGATTGTGTACGAAGATCAGCTGTGTGGTACGCAATGGAATAGGCATTTCCGGCAGTAAAGCAGCAGTCAGCTGTGCCACTGCTGCCATAGAAGACAATTGCCATAAGCGCAGGTTCTTCAGGTGGAAGTGATTGAATGGATGATTGGGAGCAAACGCCTGTCCGATATAGATATCGTATTCCACTCCGTCTGTCCTGAACTTTTCAAAGTAGCAGGGGTAGGATCTTTGCAGCTGGTCTTTCTCTGATTCAAAATAGTTATTGACCACATTATTGATCATCTGCATGGACAGTTCCAGCGCATGTTTGTTGCCATATACATTGCTATTGAACTTTTCCAGTGCCAGCATATAACCTGTCAGCAGTTCATTATTACCGTTATGCTTTGACAGATGCGTCAGGTAAGGTGTTGTCTCTTCCTTGAAGAAGGTCACCAGTTTATTCTCGTCGCTGCCATTCAGCTGTTCCTGTTTCAGTACTTCTTTCCATTTACTGCATTTATAGATCATCTCTTCCTGCAATACAGACTGATGTTGCAGCTGCAAAGCAGTTAAGGTGTTCATGAGCAGGCTCAGATGGCTATCCAGGTCGGATATAATGGCTTTATTCCTTTCAAGAGTGGAGTTCCGGATATCCACGGCGCCATATAGCGGAAATACATCATTGAAATGGATCGTTTCTGCCTTTTCGGGCAGGCCTCGTTTTCTGTCATGCAGATAGTGCCAGGCCACCTCATTAAATTTCCACTGTACTGATGGTTGTATAGAGGTAAATTTCTCTTTGATGATATTTTCTATCTCAAGATTAAATTCGTCAATATAAACCTGCATCAGGCTTCCCAACGCCGCCAATGCAGGCTCCAGCAATGAAACGACTGTTTCATCAAAAGTATTATTCTCCCATGTATGCATGGCCACTACTCCTACCGGCTGACGGTTGTAAAACACCGGCAGCAAAGCAAGAGACCTGACCTTCAGTTTCCGGAAATGATCCAGGAAAGGGATCTCTATTTCTTTCGGACCAAAAATATCTTTAGAGAAAAAAGAGTTCGGATTCGAGAAATAACCTTTTGCCTGTTTACGGAAAACCTCCGGCGACAAGCGCTCGCCCCATACATCGAACAGGATACCTGTTCCACCTTTCCGATATCCGTATACGGGTTCATTGTTCACCGTTACCAATGGAAACAGATCAAATTCTATCGTCTTATTTCTTACTATTGTTTTCAGGGACTGGATCACATGCTGATAGCTGGTCTCATCATTATCCGGCGTTCTGGCTAGTCTGACACTTTCTATATTCTCAACAGCCTTCTCGGCAGTAACATCTGATATTGTCACCATCGTTATGCCTCTGAACCGGAACATCGATAGGGGCATCATCTTTTCAAAGACGCCATATCCTTCCTCTTCGGCCAGACGTACAGACAACTCTGTAAAGTCGGGGGTTGGCAGTTCGCCGACAGGCTCTACCTGCAGGAAATCAGTATTGATATGCACGGCAAAATATTGCAACAGTCCTGTTTCGGTATTCACACCTGCATGGTATTGCTCTACCGGTACGGGAATACGGAAATTGTACAGCCGCTGTAAGATGAAAGAATACACCAGCTGTAATCTGTTCTGATGGTACTGTTCGGGTGTTTTGGTCACTACATACTTATCCTGATCCGCTACTGTTCCATGCATTAACTCGAACAACATTGCAGTACCGTAAAAAATAACCGGCTGGAAAGGGAAGCCAAGTCCCCAGGCCACCTCATTTTCATCTGCCAGTGGCGGGGACAGGCAGACATACATCTGTTCCAGCAACTCTTCGTATTCATGAATGTTCTCAAGCGTAAGGTCAAGATTCTGCACATTATGCTTTTCAAACAATGCCAGTGCATTCTTATATATACCAGCCTTGGCCGTTTTCTCTCCTGCTACCCGCCTGCGCAGATAGTCGATGAAGGGATTAAAGGAAATGGCCGCGTCCAGCGGTAAAGGAAGGCCTTTGTTGCCGGAAAGGTCCAGTATGTTCTTTTTCATGGCGTAGATCTCTTGGAGCGTTTGATACAAATTTAGGGAACATCGCTAAATTCAAGCGTGTATCGGGGTCAACCGTCAGGCACAGGACTGTTCTCTTTCTTTGCCTTGTAAGTCCAGATATTGTTCAAATACCTGATTATCGTAATACCGGAATGTCTGGGGAGGACTAAACCGCGGAAATCTTTGCTTAATCGTATCCAGACTTATATCATCATTCAGCCTGCAAATCTCCCTTAATGAGATACCCACTGCGGTATTTACATTTCTATAATATTCCTGGAAACGTTTTTCATCGATACCAAGACGACTCTGATGTTCAAGCCATAATTGTTGTGGTGCCATCTTAAGAATCTTTTCCACGCGACAGTAACCTATTACAGCTTTAACGGGTAAGGTACAATATACTATCACCATATCTCCTGGCTCAACACTGGGTGTTGCCTTGCGTAGTTCAATTGATTTCTCTCCATTAAAAATCTTCTCTGCGAATTCCGGCTTAATTGATATCAGCATTACTTTGCTCATGTGTCGACTGTTGACTAAGCTTATAAATTTCGTTAAATACCTCTTTGCTGACTTCCACGGGACTAGCGAAAGAGTTGGGAAGTCGACCACATTTTTCCATCACAGCACATATTTTTTTGAAAGATATAACCTTTTTAAATACTTCCGTGTCACTAAACCGGATAGCTTTAATTTCCTTATAAGCATTTCCTCCGGTCATTTTAATGATATCCGACCATTCGTAAATACCAAAGTTTTTGAATCTTTGGTACAAACTCTTCGCCTCTCCTGTATAAACCTCATCCATATAAGAACATGCGACTATCCCTCCATTCCGATCTATGGCAGAAAAGGGGTCTTCACTAACATACCACAAGATCCTTGCCGGTGCCTTTTCCGATACAGGTTTTACGCTCCTGTAATAGATATTTTCTTTACTCCATGCTAGTTCTGCCCGGGAGCCAAATAAACTCTGGCTACTAGCGAAATGGTCAAA
Organism: Chitinophaga filiformis; assembly: GCF_021646545.1. GTDB lineage: Bacteria > Bacteroidota > Bacteroidia > Chitinophagales > Chitinophagaceae > Chitinophaga > Chitinophaga filiformis_A. The sequence goes on from NZ_JAKIRP010000003.1 coordinate 465,952, forward strand.
TAACTGAGAGGCCCAAAGGGATTTTATGGGAATTATATAAGTAGGAATGTTCGGGTCAACGAACTTCAGGGGCCATAACCTTCTCTCCACCTGCAACATTAAATCGTCCAAAACACCTTTATCTATCTTTTCCACGCGATCCCGGACATGTTTAAGTTCTCTACTGTTGTCAATTACCCAAGGATTCCTTAATACATCATCGAATAGATACTGTCCTTCCAGGACTATTTTATCCCAGCTGTCCCCTTTATTTTCAAAACCAAATGCCTGCAATATTTCGCTTTGAATAATGGTAAGCTTATCCTCAGAAATACGTATCAGATACTTCTTTTCCTTAAGCGCCAGCTGGCATATATCATATAGCAACTGTTGAAATAAAACATCCTGAATTTTACCTTTTCTAGTTCTTATTATCCTTATCAGGGCATGATCATTCTGTAAACACGCCGCAAATATTCCCAGGCAATTCCCCTGAGGATCCTTTACTATTTTTACGGTATTGTTGTTCACATCTACGGCAATATCCGAAAGAAGGCGATGAAAGTGAGGCTTTTTCTCCTTCATGCCTGGCTGCCAAAATACATCCACCAGTTGGTTAATATCATTTACGCTAATCTTATTATAATCATACCTCGCCCCTGCCACCCTGTAAGTCGCATAGTCTTTAGAATTTAGTAAATGATCTGTGAAAAGAATAAAATCCAATGGGCGCAATATCCTGACATTATAGGCATTATAAATTTCTTCACTTTTATCAAGGATGCCAGTATCCATTGTGATAAAATACTTTAATCCACTGGCAATACATTCAGCCATCTGCAAACGGTCAGATAAATCGTTCTCTGATACACCTATCATAATAGCCTTTAATTCTTCGAAAATTATATCTCTCTTATGCGGTTTGAAACGCACCATCTCAAATGCGGCTATAAACTTCCTTGTATTCGCAGCTCGTTCTTTGTCAGCGTCGCGGTTTATTTCATTATAAATTTCCTGCGCATAGAAATATTCTACTTCGTCTTCCAGCCAATCAGCCTGCAATGACATTGCCTCAATGTTCTCAGAAGAATGTTCGTCCCTAAGCTTGATAATTATATTGGAATCAAGCAATGCCTGTATTTTCTCCGTTTCTAATGATGTGGATGAAAATAGATCGTTATTTCCGAAATCATATCTCCATTTTATCAGAGACTTATTATCATTATTTCTCCCGCGTTTTTCTCTTACCGGTTTAAAGCCATACTTTTTCCAAAATCCGGAAGCTGCTTTATAATCCTCCCGGCAAGTAAGTGTAATTCCTTTAACCTGATATTGAAATTTGTCTCTCAGAAAATCAACTAATCTGCCAGCAACCCCATTGTTTCGGTAGTTGCTGTCAATACATAAATGAGTAATAGAAATTAGCTGATTACTACGAATAATTCTAAATAGCAGATATCCTACCAACCTGTCAGCGTCAATTGCACCCAAAATGCAATTTTTGCCTGCGTGTTCATAAAATGCCCCATCGGGGAACATTCCCAATGTCCGCGCATTTTTCCTTCCCATGACAATAACCTCCTCTAACAGAGGATCTGTTCGTAAAATATGCTTAATCATTTAACACCTTATAAGATTAACCAAAAAATGAACATTTTTTAGTGGTCATGGGGAGAAAGTCAATGCCCTAATTTACTACTTTTTCAATAACATTACTTTTACATAATTAATTATTTCTATCCTCTAAACACCGTCTCCAGCAATATCCCCGTTGGCGTACGCAGGAAAATCCGCCGCTGACCTATATCCGGCAGATCCATAGATGAGAACTTTATTTTCAGATCGGTCAGCCTTTGTTTAAATCCCTCATAATCTTCCATAAAAAAAGCGGTATGATCAATAGCTTCTGCTGCAGCATTCCCATTTCTGTCATGATAAAATGAACTGGGTATAAGATGTACCAGCGGAGTATCTTTCCAATAGAGCCAGTGTCCCGGCATAGCCCTGGCAATAGCCGCAGGTCTCGGGCCTTCCACAAGATTAAAAACCTGGATGAAAAAATCCCTTGTTTCCTCCAGATGATCTGTTCGCAGCGTTGTATGGTCAATGTGCATAACCGTGGCATTTTAATTGTCCTGCAAAGTTGAGATGATGCTAAGGCAGGAAAATTGAACGAAACAATGATTATCCTGTACAAACTGAAGATAGGTCAAAGTGCCTGTTGCTGTTTCTTAAACGCAGAAGGCGTCTGATTGAAATAGGCCTTGAATGACCTGTTCAGATGGCTCTCATCACTATATCCGAATTCCTCCGCCAGCTGAGATACTGTTTTATTCCTTTCCACCAGTTGCTGAGCGATCAGTTTCAATGCGTATTCCTGCACGTACTTTTTGTAGGGGCAGCCGGTAGCGTTTTTAAAATACTGGTTAAAGTAACTTTTGCTGATGAGGAAGGTGTCTGCCATTTTTTGAACAGAAAGCAGGTGCTTGTCTGCGATATGTTGATGAATATAATTGAGGATAGACTGGATCTTGTCGTCTTTGGCTGTGGCGGTATGCTCGCCTTCGTCTTTGACGGTGAGCGCCATGATGAGGGACAATGCATTTTTGATGATAATATGCTGGTAAGCTGTTTCTTTCCGGTGTTCCGCGATGATCAGTTCCATCAGTGGTACGATCTGTTGTTTATTATTGCTTGTTGCAGACAGTTTACGGTAGGGTGAGGACAGCCGGTTAAAAAGCGCTTTAAACCTTGCATCCTGCAGGAAATCATGGAAGAAGTCTTCATGAAACTTTACAAAGCAGATAGCGGTTCTCTCCTGAAAAATAAAGAAGTGACTGTCCTGTGGGGCAAGAATGAACAGATCTCCCTTTCCATAGTTATAACCGTGCCCGTTGATCGTATGCTGCCCTTTTCCCCGCATGATATAAAGCAGTTCATAGTGGGTATGCTTATGCAGGGGCATAGGCCACTTATCGGTGATCACATAGTCGATTTCCAGCTGCTGTGTAAGGTTCCTCGTATACATAAGCGAAAATTACGGGAATTCCCGTAATTCTCTGTTTTCGTGCTAGCCGGTCGTATTTGAGGCAGACCACTAAAAGCTTTGTATTAGTCTTATACCGGGCGTAACGCCTTTAAAGAATTCATGAAAGTACAGGACAGGTTCAATTTTTGTTTTTCCTTCAAACAGCGACATCCGTCCTATACCTGCCCGGAAGGTATGCTTTTCAAAATAGTCCCCGCTGCGGTGGATAAGATAACTCACCGAGAAAACATACTGCAGGTAAGGCTCCTTTTTCTCCACTTCTTTTCTTCCTGGTCCACCGCCGTATACCAGCGTCAGGAAATCGTTGCGGTAAGTTTTCACCCGGCCCTCACTGTCCTTTCCGAAGAAGAAGTCAGGTTCCCAGTAGGCGCCTATTTCACGCGTTTTTCCACGGTTGCCCATGGTGCCTGTTATGATGGTAACACCCAGGCTGAAAGATGGTACAAAGTAGTTTTTGTAGTTCTGGATGGCCACAGATGGTGTGAAGGCCAGATAGTCGCCGTGCGTGTAAATGGAGCCCGCTGATGATTTGGACGATATGTTATAGTCTTTTTTCAGATGCATCATGCCGTTATCACCTCTCACCCAGTTAGTGTACACATTTTCCCTGAGGCTGACCAGGCGTGCCTGCAAACGGCCGTCTGCATAGGTGGTAAGGTCATCCAGATGGTTCACGAAGAAACTGATCCTGTACCGGTGGATAGTTTTTGTGCCGGGAACGGGCACTACACCGATGAAATGGACGGTATCCTGTTCCAGCTTGAGGGCGGCCACATCCTGCTGCTGTACAAGGAAGCTTTTGCCTGCAGGCCGTTCCTGCCTGATACGGATCTTCTTTGCGGCCGGCGGTTCCATTACATAGTCGATGCGTTTTACGGAAAGTTCGTCGGTCAGCGAATCTTTCAGCGGGGTCAGATCTTTCAGAAATATCTTCAGCAGTGAATCGATATTTCCTACACGGGCAAGGTCTTTCATATCTACCAGCTCTATCTGCATTTTATCGCCTTTATCGAGCGCGATGAAAAAACGTTTGTTGATCTCATTAGCTGGCAGGTCAAAGATCCGGTCTTCATTGGCAGCGGGTTTATTTTGCTGGGCATGCACTGTCCCGGTGATGCTCAGTAAGAGCATCAGAAAGTAAATGTTCGTTTTCATGTTGTTAGTTAATTTTTGGGCGAGGAAGTTGTTTTCTGGTTCTTGTCGGCCACTATCTGGCTGGCGAAACCAGCCGGACCGCTAAGACTTATTTTGAATTGTTTGTGTTCAGGATATACATAGGCATTACCAATCACGTCACCACCTACATCATTGATGTGGACCACCCTCATTTTTTTAGGTGCTGCCGCAACTGCTGTCGTTTCTGCCAGTATCGAATCAGGATGAGGAATGGCTTTTATGATTGGTGGTAGTATGGCCATTACGTCAGCAATAGCGGTTGGTTTCCTTTCTTTGACGGCAACCGGTATTTTTTTGGCGAACGTATCCTCCTGAACCAGTATAGCCGGGCGCTTTGCGATAACAGGCACTTCTTTAATATCCGCGTCGTCCTTATCTGCTTTCTTTTTATATGGATTCTCAACATAGGATGCGGGAGGCGTGAGCTGCGTCTGGTGCTCTTGTCTCGTGAAAAAAAGCGTTACACACGCAAGCAGCAAACAAGCCGCTGCCCAGTACCAGATCACTCTCTTTTTAGTCTTTTTTTCGTCCATCCGCTGATGCAAACGGCCCCATGCCACCGCTTTATCAAACGGTGCCTCACCTGGCAAAGCTTCCAGAGCATCCAGTTCACCTATCCAGCTATCACTGTGTTTTTCGTTTGACATACTCAATATTTTGCTGCGTGAGCATTTTTTGTAATAAGGATTTGGCCTTGCTTAACTGTGACTTGGAGGTGCCTTCTGATACTCCCAGCAAGGCGGCTATCTCCGCGTGATTCATACCCTCAATGACATACAGGTTGAATACCGTTCTGTAACCTGCGGGTAATTGTATCACCAGGTTGAAGATCTCTGCGGCCGACAGATTGTTCAGCACATCCTCTTCCAGGGCCATTGTTTCAGCCACATGTTCTGATACCACCACAAATGCGTTCTTCTTGCGCAGGAACATCAGGCATTCGTTGATCATGATCCGCTTCACCCAGTTATGCAGGGCGGCGTCTCCCTGGTAATGCAGGTCCGGCAGGGACTTAAAGAACTTATAAAAGCCATCGAGCAACAGCTCTTCGGCATCCTGCTGATTCCTGACATAGCGGCGGCATACCATCAGCATCCTGTCTGACAACAGGTCAAACAGGTATCGCTGGGCCGCCGTACTGCCTTTTTTAGCTTCTTTTATGAGTTCCGGTATATTCAAGAGAACAGCGGGTTTGTATTTCTATAAATGCAGTTTACAGAGAAAGGGTTGCCTCGTCAAATAAATTTTTCCTGACGGCGATATTATTGCGTTTGACTATCTTTAATGCATATTCCCTTACATATGAAATTTCCAGATAAAAACAACCTGATCGCAACCCTCGTACCGGTTGTATTTGCGTTAATTGTCCGTGGTCTTTTCAGCGAGACCGTGCCAGGCGATTTTTTTAAGCTGATGACCTTTGCCTTCCTGTTCTTTGTCCCTTTCGGTCTCGGCGCATTAGCCATCAAGCTTGCTCCCATTGAAAAGGTATATTCAAGAGCCTACCGTATATGCATGCCATGGCTACCACTCTCTATCTTCTTTATTGTTACAATACTGCTTAAAATTGAAGGTTGGGCATGCTGGATCATGATCATGCCGCTCTTTCTCGTAGCGGCATCCATAGGAGGCTTAATAGCAGGGCACTACAAGATCAAAAAACATAAAAATGAGAAGATGTACATCTCGCTCATTCTATTGCTACCCTTGTTCATCTCTCCTATCGAACAACGCATTGCCAAAATACCTGGCCGCTACAAGGCGGATACCTACATAGATATCCATGCCAATAAAGAACAGATCTGGAATAATGTAACACGCGTAAGAGAAATCAGCGAAGCACAGGATAAAGGATGGTTCACAAGGTTCCTCGGATTTCCCCGTCCGATAAAAGCAGAACTGAACTTTGAGGGACCGGGCGCCTTCCGTAAGGCCATCTTTGATAAAGGCCTGATATTCGACGAAACTGTAACAGATTACCTACATCAGCAGAAAATGAGTTTTACTATTAAGGCAAATCCATATGATATTCCATCTACCACGATGGATGAACATATAGTAGTGGGCGGCGACTATTTTGATGTACTGAACGGCACTTATGAGCTTGAGGCTCTAAACGATCATACATACAGATTACATCTGTACAGTCACTTCAAACTGACCACATCCTTTAACTTCTATGCCAGCTGGTGGGCCGGCTGGATCATGGAAGATATTCAGAATAATATATTACAGATCGTTAAACAGAGGGCGGAACATGGCAATTAGGGTATTAGCTTCAGCTCAATCGCTGCCCTGATCATCGCTGCCACATTTTTGACTTCAAATTTCTGCAAGAGGCTTTTGCGATGCGTTTCTACTGTCAACGGACTTAAATGTAATGTTCCGGCAATATCAGTTGTAGTCATACCATCGGCAATGAGTTGCAGGATTTCTTTTTCCCTTTTGGTCAGCCTGGGAATATCTTTTAATTCATTCACAGAGGGCCTGGACAAGATCTCTTTCACCGCATGACTGAAAGTGAGTTGTCCGTTCAATGCCTCGTTAATACATGATATTAATTCTTCTCCGGAGATGTTCTTCAGCAGGTACCCTGTTGCGCCATTCTGCAACATCTGCAGCACCATACTGCGTTCACTGTGATTGCTCAATGCCAGCACACTGGTATCTGGCGATAGCTTCTTTATTTCCCTGCAAAGATCGATGCCGCTAACATCAGGCAGGCTGATATCCAGCAGCACAATATTTATAGCGTGCCTCTTCAGGAAATGGATAAAGTCTGTCCCTGTGGTAAAACAACCCACAATGCTGATATCGGCCGCATTAACCAGCAGTTTTTGTAGTCCCTCCTGTACAATTGGATGATCATCCACAATGGCAAGTGTGGTCTTATTATCCGACATGTAGTTCTATATTTATTGTAGTTCCTTCGTTGATAACAGATGTAATGTCCATCATTCCCCTCAGGAAGCCTACCCTGTTCCTGATATTACTAAGTCCTATACCCTTTCCGTTGACGGAAGTGTCAAAACCTTTCCCATTGTCTTCCTGAGTGATCAGGAAGGTATCTCCATCCTGGCTGCATTGCAGGATAATATTACTGGCTTCTGCATGACGCATAGCATTTGCCAGCAGTTCCTGTACAATGCGGTAGATGTTTATCTGTGTTTGTTCCGGCATAGACGGTTCAATACCATAAGCCTGAAAATCTATTTTTACAGCAGCTGTCATCAACGATTCACTTAAGTCTTTCAGTGCGGTCTGCAACCCAAACTTCAACAGGTTGGCCGGCATCATATTGTGGGCAATACGGCGCAGCTCTGTCACTGAATCATCCAGCTGGCTGATGGTCTTCCGGAGTTCCCCCTGTTGTTCAGCTGCTATCTTCTCTACCTGGCCTGACAGGTTTATTTTCACACCTGCCAGCATTCCTCCCAGGCCATCATGCAGATCTCTGGCGAGCCTACGGCGTTCCTGTTCCTCCCCCTGTAACACGGCCTGCCCGAATTGCAGGCGTTGTTGTTGCTCAATGTCCTTCAATTCCTGCCGATGGTTCAGTTCTTTTTGCATGAGCAACTTTCTGTTACTACGATAGTACAACAATGCAAATGTGGCCACTATCAGTAAAAGTAAAGTAGTTGAAGCAAGAAGTAATATATATAAACGGCTGTTCTTTGCTGAGAGGGCTGCCTGTTCATTTTTTGCTTTCAGTGTAATGATCTCCTTCTGACTTTCAGCGCGCTGGTACTTTATTTCGAGGTCATTGATATCATTAGCGAGATCACTTTCATGCAGGCTATCGCTCAGGTGTCGGGCCTGTTTCATCCATTCATAGGCAGGCTTCATCTGTCCGAGGCCTGCATAACTCGTTGCCAGTCCCTCATATATTTCCAGTCTGCTGCTGCCGAGCTCCATCACTTCCTCATTACTGGAAAGTTCCAGGAGTTGCTGTTTTGCCGGTTCATATTTTTTATTGGCCAGTAATGCTTTTACCTTATAGAATGAGAGTTCCTGTATCACATAAGCTTTATTAGGTCCCCGGGCAGCCGTTATTCCTTTATTAAAACTAGCCTCTGCCTGTGTATACTGCTGATCATGTAAATAACACAATCCTTCCACCATATAATGCACGGCATACAACTCTGAATCGGGATAGGGAGCAAGCAGTGTTTTTACAGTGGCGACTATTTTCTTCGCCTCATCATATTTCTTCAGGTAGACGTAATTCTCTCCTGCCCTGTTCAGCGCGGCCACTAATCTTGATGGTTGTGTGTTGATAGATTGAAAGATCCTGATAGCTTTATCAAAGTAAGGTTCAGCTTTGTCGTATTGTTCCAGGTTCATAAATGCGAGACCTACACCTACATATTGTGAAGCCACAATAGCACTATCGCCTGCTTTGAGTGCATATGGAATGGCCCTGTTCAGCACAATATCAATGTAGCCCCTGTCATCATCTTTTCTCTGCCGGATGGCTGCACGGTTTATCCATACGTTTGCTCTTGCCTGGTATGCTTCCTTTGTGGCAAAGCTGTTTAGAAGACTGTCTGCGACGGCAAAAGAAGCATCACTCCTGTCGATATCGGAACTATAATAGATATAGCCTTCATGTCCGTAGGAAATAGCCTGCAGGAAGGGGTACTGTTTACTCAACCTACGTGCTTCATCCAGGCATTGCCTGGCCTTTGCCGTATCTCTGGGCACCCAGTAATATACCAGTGCATAATGAGCTCTCGCCTTTATACTGTCGGAGCGTGTATGCTGTAATATGGTTGTCAAGCTATCATAATATCTCTGCTGATCAAGGGGCAACTGTGCTTTGCTACATAAAGAGATTACTACGAATAATGCTACAAGGTTAAGTACACGGATCATGGTGGGTAAAATTAAAGAAATACCTGGAAACAGGTAGAAATAAATCATGGGTTCCCGGTATTGTCATGGCTAACGGGCAAGTATAACTTTGTTTTCCGATAACAGGGACGCCGAAAACTGATTAACTGAAAGAGTAGGCATTTTACCAAACTTTGCATGTATGAAATTTTTAAGAAACGCCCTTCTGGCATTGATGTTCGCCTCAACTTTTACTGCCTGTTCAAAAGACGATGATAACAAACCATCATCTTCTTCCCATAAAGTTGTATTCAAAGCTATCGCCAGTGCAGGTTGCACACTCACTGCAGCTGCCTATGCTTATGATGGCCATCAGACAACTGCTACCGGACTTAGTGGCGCCACATGGACCAGTCCAGAGATCACCGTTCCACCGGGCACTGTACTGGTAACAGCAGCAGTAGTCGGATCGGGAGTAAATGCTTCTTCATCATTAAAAGTGCAGATCTTTGTGGATGGGGATTTGAAAAAAGAAGGTATTTCAACGGGAGAAATTCTCAATACGTCGGCCACCTACAGCTTTTGACACTGATATATCTGTATATAAAAAGTCACATCTTTTGTTGAAATCCCAGCAAAACGAAGGTGTATCATCAAGTCTGATACACCTTCTGCTATTCGAATGCCTGATAGCGGTTTATCATTGTTAAAATAACGCTGAGCATCTTGTTATACTTCTCACTTTCTACTTAGAAAATTTACAGAACTCCATAGGACCAGATCCCCAGTCTTTTTTGCCCCACAGATGCAGGTCCAGGATAATAGCCAGCAGTGCGGCTCCTTTCTCTGTCTGCGTATAAATGGTTTGTGGAGGCACTGTATCAGGCAACATTGTTTTTTCTGCCAATCCTTCATCCACCAGCTCTTTCAACCTTTTCCCCAATACCTGATCCGACAGGGAAGGAAAGGCTTCTTTCAGGCGACTGAACTGCCGTACGCCCTGTGAGATGCAGTACAGGATCTGCATCTTCCACCGGGGACTGATCATCTTCAGAATTTCATTCACTTCACAGGAAGCAGCCAGTATTTTCAGGTTATATGCATTGGTAGAATTCTCCTTAATCTTGCTCGCCATATAGATTCATTTAAAGGCTCACTTTCGGGTGAGTTATTGCCAGCCATAATAGGCCGGGATAAATTTGCCTCAAAAATAAACATTATGAAAATAAGAAAAGTCAGACTGGCATTCCTCCTGTTGATATCCGTTTTCATGTTAACGGATACACACGCACAATCACCTTCTTCCAAACATCCCGTATATGTACTGGTACATGGCGCCTGGCATGGCGGCTGGTGCTGGCAACGCGTAAGCAGTCAGCTGAGGGAACATGGAGGTATTGTATATACGCCTACGCTCAGCGGACTGGCAGAGCACAAGAATATACTGAGTCCTGCCGTCAATCTGGAAACTCATATCTCAGATATTGTCAACCTTATTGAAATGGAAGATCTGCATAATGTGATACTTGTAGGCCATAGCTATGCAGGAACCGTAATTGCCGGTGTTGCCGACAGAATTCCTGAGCGGCTGAGCAAACTGGTATTTCTGGATGCGATACTACCGGAGAACGGCCAGAGTGCATTCTCTATTCAGCCGGAAGCGGTGCAGGATGCCATGTCAAAAGCCGCAGAAAAAGACAGCGGCCTTACTATCCCGGCATGGCCCGCAGAGACATTCGGAGTAAGCAAGCCTGCAGATGCCAGTTGGGTAAATGCAAGACTGTCAGGTCATCCTTTCCGGACATTTACACAAAAACTGACATTACAGCACCCCTACGGTAATCATCTTCCCCTGATCTACATAGCCTGTACCGTCAAAATGCTGCCTTCGATAGTGCCCTTTGCTGAAAAAACGAAGAATAGTAAGGACTGGAAGTATTATTCGCTGGCAACAGGGCATGATGCCATGATCACAGCACCGGAGAAAACGGCGGCTTTGCTCGAGTCATTTGCAAAATAATGAGGCATTTCGGAGCATATGAGTTGCATATGACTAGCATATGACCAGGATTAACTTCCGATTATCCTCCGATCAAATCGGAGGATAATCGGAAGTTAATCCTGGTCATATGCTAGTTACATCCTGGTCATATCCCCACATCAGGACAATAGAACCGATAGCATGAATCCGGTAGAGATTCGCCTGACCTTCGGTCAAGGTAGGATGAGTAACAGGGAAGGGCATCCAAAGAGGGGGGAGTTGACTTGTCAACGACTGGCGTGACAATTGTATGCTTTACTCTGAAACACATCGTTATGATCAACAGAATAGCATATAACAGCCCGATTACGGGGCTTTTTTTCATATACTGCCTTCTTGTATGCACGGCGTGTTCGTCGTCAAAACGGGGCTTATTTGCAAAGAAAACCGCCCATGAGCAGTATGCCAGCCGTATTACAGACGCCGGACTGGGTACCAGTACAATGGGCAGCCTGTGGTTTGCGGCTGCAGAAAAGGCCTTGGTCCGTCCATTGACAGTAACGTTGCCTTACAGGGAAACGGGGTATTTTGCTGCAGAGAAACCGGATGCTGCCGGTTATCTTTTTACAGCGCGTCGTGGTGACAGGCTGGATGTTCAGATCACTGTAAAATCATCAGTCCGCCTGCAACTTTTCACCGAGCTCTGGCAACCGGCAGAAGGGAGTGAGAAACCACGGCTGCTGGCTACGGCAGATACTGTTACCGGCAGCTTACAGTACGAGATAGAGCGAAACGGCCGTTTTTTACTTCGTCTGCAACCAGAGTTACTGCAAAGCGGTGAATATACTGTGAGCATCAATACAGCCCCCTCACTGGCATTTCCGGTGGCAGGCAATATGGATCACCGGATCGGCAGTTTCTGGGGTGACAGACGCGATAAAGGCGCCCGTAGTCATGAAGGGATCGATATCTTCGGCAAATTCCGGACACCGGTAGTGGCAGCGGCGGATGGTATTGTTACCAGTACCCGACAGACCAACCTGGGAGGGAAAGTGGTCTTTTTATCTCCAAACGGGAAACCATATGCCCTGTATTATGCACATCTTGACTCACAACTGGTCAGAGAAGGGCAAAGAGTACGTACGGGCGATACGCTGGGCCTGATGGGCAATACAGGTAATGCCCGTACAACACCCACTCATCTGCATTTTGGCATATATACCAACAGCGGCGCCGTTGATCCACTACCATTTGTAAGCAGGAACAGACCAGAACCTGCAACAGTACAGGCCAATACCAGCCTACTCCGGCAAACTGCCCGCAGCACAACTGCAACGCCATTGTATGCTTCTCCCATAAAAAACAGCACCTCTCTGGAAAAATTGCCGGCAAACTACATTATGTATGTGATGGCTGCCACAGGCAACTGGTATAAAGTAGTGCTGCCTGATAGCCGGGAAGGATTTGTAGAGAGCAAATCTGTATCCGGACAGCCGTATAAACGATTGCTCACTAAAACAAGCACACGCTTATTCGACGCACCCGACAGCATAGCGGCTGTGAAAACGACGATTCCCAAGGGGAAAGATATTAACGTTTTAGGCAGCAATGGTATCTACCAGTTTGTTAACTATGAAGAGCTGAATGGCTGGATACAGGTTGATTAGCGTTGTGTTCAGGAAGAAATCAATACCTTTGCCACCTTTAAATATTCGGAGATGAGACACACATTCAGATTTTACAAGTCTCCCTCAAACAGGTGGTACATTGATCTTCCGGGATGGGAAGGCAGTATCAGCGAGCTGGAAATGGTTGAAGGTGCGGATACTATGCTTGACAAGATTAGTGGTGATACCAACGAATGTTTTATTGACATCAGCGACGAACCTTTTGAGGGATCGGATACGGTTAAACTGGTTAGCGACTTACGTGATTCCATAGGTGGGGGCAATTATATAATGGAAACATATATGGGCGAACCTGTCAACCATCCGATGTGGCTTTGCGCGGTTACAGAACATGTATTTGCAGACCTTCCGGAAGCTATTTATGTTAGTCCGGTAACAAATAACGATTGATGTTATAACCAAAAGGGACTGAGAAATCAGCCCCTTTTTTAATGTGATATTATTCAAACAAACTCTTATCTATTCCAGGAATGATCCTCAACGCATTCTGATAATATACTTTCTTCAATATATCATCCGGCAGCGCCATACCATACATACGCCAGAAAGCATGATACTTTTTGTGATACGGGAAATATTCATCTGCAGTTTCAAGTACGCGGAAATACGTGGTATATTCTTCCGGCTGCCAGGAATCTTTACCGAAAAGGATCCGGTTCTGATACTTCTCAAAGAATTGTCTTGCCATCCTCGGTTGACGCCCCAGTTCAGCAATCACTGCTCCAAATTCAACATACATATTCGGTATCTGTTCCATCAGTTGCGATAAATGAGCCAGGTCGCTCGCGTACCAGCCGAAATGCGCATTTATAAAGGTGGTAGCCGGATGTTTCCTGAACATGCGGTGTTGCTCCTCAATGATCTGTTCCCAGGGTGCCGGATCAGTATTACTGCGTTTGCGGCCCGGATGAGTAATCAATTCCAGCCAGCGTTCGTTGTTATTATCCGCCGGCTGCCAGAATTGTTTGGGATCAGCGGCATGTATCAAGACGGGGATCTTCAGTTTACCACACTGGTCCCATACGGCATCCAGCCGGGGATCATCAATGGCTACCCGCTTGCCGTTATTATCACGTACACTAAGTCCCAGGTTCTTGAATACTTTCAGACCGTTTGCACCATTCTTCACGTCTTCTGTCAGCTGACGCACGGCTTTCTCCGTCCAGCCCTCCTCTCCTATGCCGCTGAAATCAATATTGGCGAAAATGATAAACCTGTTTGGCGCCTTACTCTTTACATTGTCTGTCTGCGCTTTCAGGCGGCTGCCGTTTCCACCACTAAGATTCACCATCACTTTCATGTTCAGGGCATCCATATCCTGTAGCAGGTCCCGCAGGTTTCCCGACGACAAGCCATTCTGATGATTATGCACATCTATAAAAGGGAACTTCGCCTTTGTCAGTTTATGTTCCGGTACTACCAGGGAGGAAGGCGGGTCGTATTTTTCAAAATCAATGGTGGGTCTTTCCTGGCCATAACACATAGAGCTGGTACTTAGTAAGGCACAGGCGACAATAGACAGTTTACGCATATGTTCTAGAGATAGTTTATTCTAAATTTATAAAAAGATCATAAGTATCAAAGGCAAGCTTTATGAGCGGTAAAAGGAAAGCAAAAATATTTTGTTGAAAGTTAAAAATTATTCATTTACTTTGTCATTCAAAGTGCTTTAAAAACACTTTTCAGACATTGAGGAACACCGGCCTGCATTAACTTGTAACCCATTCATGGTAATGCAGTTAGCCGAATACCTATATGTTTACCTATTGCCGGCAGTTGCACGTCAAAGGATACCATAATGGTTCCCGAACCCGATGGTAGCATCATCTTTTGTACACTTCAGTAACCCGGTTCATTGAATCAGGACAAGCATAATGCTGATAGTCTGATATAGGCATTGTCTTGTCATTTTTTTGCCTTTACACTTTGAAACACAAAGTATATATAGAACAATTACGACCTGTACTCACTATGAAAAATATAACACATGAAGACAAGTAATCAGTGGATTTTGTACTTCGAAGAAAACGCAAAACAGCGACGTATAGACTGGTCTTTGAACCCCGATATTTCTGAACAGGAAATTTCAACAATACTCCACTCTCTGCAAGCCTGGCAGCTGGGAGAGACATCTGACGGCCGGCATCTACTGCAGGCAGTAACCAGGTACGCAAAGCAGATAAATGACCTGGCTTATATTGAAGCTACCGCGCTGTTTATAAAGGAAGAACAGAAACATGGCAACAATTTAGGGACTTACCTGGACAGAATAGGAAAGCCAAGGATCAAAGCGGACCTCGGCGATACTCTTTTCAGAAAAGTGAGGTATTTCAACGCCAATATGGAAATATGGACACTCACCGTTACAGTTGTTGAAAGTACCGCACAAATATTCTATCAGTCCATGAAAGATGCTACCCGCTGTAAGTTACTGAAGCAGATCTGTACCGATATACTCATTGATGAAGCGCCTCATATTGCGTTTCAGACCGAGCGGCTTTCGATCATCTTCAATAGTAAGACCGCTTTAGGGAAAACAATCGCCCTGAAGGTCTATTATGTTTTCTTCTTCTCTACGGCACTCGTGGTGTGGATGGCGCACAGGAAGCTGTTCAAAGCAGGTGGTAACACGCTTGGGAAATTTATGCTCAAGATGAGATACAAGTACAATAGGATCATCAATCGCATCACTGCTAACAGCGCTATATTCAGAAACAGTGTTATTGCACACTAATGTTTTAAATTATTTTGTCAATGTTAAAGAACATTTCTCCACTTGAAAGAATGCTGCTGGTATCAGTATCCTTTACCATGCTGTTGTTGTTAACAAGGGTGATGTACACGAAAGAGCTGGTTTACGGTTTTTACATCTGGAATACCTTCCTGGCAATATTGCCTTTATTATTCAGCCGTTCGCTGATCCGGCAGAACAGGTTCAATCTCAGGGCAATACTTCTCCTCACCTGCTGGCTGGCATTCTTTCCGAATGCTGCTTATATCATAACAGATCTTTTTCATTATACAGAAAAGCCGCCCGTTCCTAAATGGTTTGATCTGCTACTGGTAACTTCGGCAGCATGGAACGGTCTTCTACTGGGGATTGTATCGCTTATGCAGATAGAACAGTTTTTGTCAGGGCACCTGAGAGACGGATGGGTAAAGATTTCTGTGATCATTAGTTTTATATTATGCGGCTATGGCGTCTATATAGGCAGGTACCTGCGTTTCAATAGCTGGGATGCCGTTACCGAGCCGCAAAAGCTTCTATATACATTCTCCGTGCATATTTTCCGGCCACAGGAGCATGTCATGATGTGGGCGTTTACCTTTCTGTTCGGAACTATGTTTGGCATTGTTTATTTCACGTTAAAACAATTCCGATTACCCGCGGTTGTCAACCGGTTATAAAGACACGTTGCCGGGTTGAAACCGGCGCTACAAACACCCCGCACCTAGCGGAGCCGATTGGTGTTTTGTTCCCGGCTTATTATCATCCCGGGGCTGTCCCCGCAGAATCAGATGACACTATTGTTTGTAAAATAGTGTCATCTGATAAGCCTAATAAGCCAGGCAGGAGCTTTTTGAGTTACCACCCCGTCAGCTTGGGTTCAGCCTGTTAAAAGCGCTATTCAGCTCTTCCGAGCCGGCTTTCGACACGGCTTCAGTGAATCCGAAAGTCAATGCTGTTTTACCTTCTTTTAACTGTGTGAATATAGCGTCTAAAAAA
Organism: Chitinophaga filiformis; assembly: GCF_021646545.1. GTDB lineage: Bacteria > Bacteroidota > Bacteroidia > Chitinophagales > Chitinophagaceae > Chitinophaga > Chitinophaga filiformis_A. The sequence goes on from NZ_JAKIRP010000003.1 coordinate 482,385, forward strand.
TCACTTACCGGAGGGGCCGCATCGTGCAGGCCCTTTCCACCAAGATCGGTATTCAGTGCGGGCGGTATCACTTCAATCACTTCTATGCCTCTTGCCTTGAGCAGGTATTTTGACGAAAGTGTGAAGGAATGGAAAAAGGCTTTGGTGCCGCTGTATACAGGTACTTTAGTCAGTGGTACGAATGACAGTCCGGAGGTCACGTTCACAATCGTATGCAGTGATTGCAGTTTAATGAATAGCGCAGTCAAATGCACCGGTGCTTCGATGTTCGTAGCAATTTCATTTTTTGCACGTTGATAAAAGTCCGCATCTGTGATGTTCATCCAGTTCTGGATACCTGCATTGTTCACCAGTACGTTCAGATCACTGTGCTGGGTGGCAACCCAGTTATAAAGATCTTCCCGTCCAGCTTCTGCTGACAAATCGCATACTTTGGTAATGATGGATGGATATTTAGCTGTAACCTCTTTTAAGGCAGATTCGCGTCTTCCACAGATCAACACGGTATTGCCTTCCTGTAGAAATCTTTCTGCAAGCCCCAGTCCAATACCGCTGGCGCCGCCGGTAATTAAAATTTTATTTCCTGTTAGTTTCATGAATAGTGCTGTTTACGATAAAGAATGAGCAAAATTAAGAAGGGACGGTATCAGACCAGTTACGAACATCAAACCATCATTTGCGAAATTCAAACAATCCATTCATTTGCCTGTAAAACCTGCTCATTGTGTTAATGCCTTGGCATGATTTTGTTACCTGAACAATAAATAAATGATATTTTATGATACAGGACAATCCTAAAGATAAAGACGTCAAAAAAGAAAAAGAAGATTCCAGCATAAAGCCAGACCCTGAAACACTCGGACCGGATCCTGAGGAGCATATGAAAGGGCCAATCTCTTCCATTGTCAGGAAGATTGGCGAGGAAGCTGAAGAAAATGACGAGAAAGATAGTGATGAAAAAGAAGAGGAAAATGATTGAGGCCGTGTAATTAATTACCGGCCTTAATCAGCTTTTTCAGGATCACAATCTGCCCCAGATGATAGTGCAAATGCTCCACCGTACCTTGCAGATTTCTATAAGTGGATGAATGATCTGCCACAATTGGCTCCGGCAACCTGCTTTCATTTACCTTTTTTATTGCCTCTGCCAGTTCATAAGCAGAAGCTACCAGTTCCTTCTTCAGGTTCGTCCAATCCTGTTCACTTGTTAAGCCGGGAACATCAAATCCGTTAACATCAGGTATGGTTACCCTGATCCCGTTTATACGTTGTATCATCACCCGGTTCCAGTAGATAAGATGATTTACCAGCGCTGCGATCGTGTTGGGCGAAGCTTTTGTTTTCAAAGTGGCTTCCTGTACTGTTACGTCCTTCAGGCTATCCATAATATTTACATCAGTCCAGTTTTCTCCCTCGATGACGTCCAGCAGATGTGTGGATATTTGTGTAAGAATATTCATAGCTGTGATGGTTACTATATAAAGATATCACTTCCTCTTCGATGCCCGATTGCAAAAAATAGCCGTTCCTGCCCAGAGAACCCCAAATACCAGGCCATGACACCAGAAGGCCTCCCCTGTTGCACATGATATTATTTTAACGTGCTTCAAGTATTTTTCTGGCATTCTGCCTTCTCCCCCACAAGCCGTTTTTCATTTTTTCTTCATGTTGGGCATCTAAGTTTGCATCAACAAGCAATAAATACTAACTTAAAATTGGAAATGTATGAAAACAACACTTTTTGTCATTGCTGCTTTTTTATTTTCAAACGCTATATTTGCCCAGCAAGCAACTGTTAAGACAACACAATCGGCGACCGTCGGGACAAATTCAGTGAACGGAACAATGTCTGGGCAGACTCATGCCCAGGCTGATGTTAAATCAGGCAATGTAAAAACAGCGTCTACTGGAGCTGCAAATGCATCAACAGGAGTAAATACTAAAAACAGTACAGCCATTGCTGCTCAAGACAAAACAAACATTTCTGCAGCTGCTACAGAGCATGCAGATGTATTAAAGAATAGTGTAAACAGTGCAAGCGGTGTGACTGTTAAAAGCACACAAAACACCACGACTGCTGTCAATAGCGACATAAAAGAGAACGCTGTGGGTACCAGTAACGTGGCTGTTAAAAGCACACAAAACGCCGCCACTGCTGTCAACAATGACATAAAACAGACGGCTGCAGGTACCATTAACACCACTGTTAAAAGCACGCAGAATGTTGGTACTGCTGTCAACAGTGAGATTAAACAGACAACTGTCGGCACCACTAATGCTACTGTTAAAAGCACGCAGCATATCGCCACAAATGTCAACAGCGACATTAAACAAACTGCTGTTGGTACAAAAGCAGCTGTAAAATCAGTAGATGCAGGTGTAAAAAATCATACTAAAATTGCCGCTTCCTCATCTATCAAGGCTGCAGGAGCTGTGCACAATACCGTGAAAGTGCCATCTATCAAAACTGCTACTCATGTCGGAGCAAATATGAAGGTAGGCCTGAGGTAACACATTATTAATACTGTCGTGAATATGAACAAAGGGGCTATATATCGCCATGTAGGAATAACCGCTATACTATCAATCATTTCCCTCTATAGTTGGGGTAGTACTACACTACCCCAACCTACTTACAAGGTAATTCCCCCGGATGCCGTGCGGATGGACACCATTCCTGTCAAAAAGCCGGTAGAGACGGAAACAGTAGAACCAACGCAGGAGCTGCCTGTGGAACCGGTTATTAAAGAGGTTCCCAAGGCTAAAAAACAGGTGAAACCTATAGCCGTTCCATCAGTGATAACGCCTGTAAAAACACCGAAAATCATCAAGCCAAAGATTGTCATCAAGAAAATAGGTGTTCGTGTTCCATAGCACAGCGCTTCAATGAAAAACCATGAAACAGATATTCTTTTTACTGCCAATATTATTAGCCAGTGCTTTCTGCCAGGCGCAGACAGACAGTACATTACAAAAGGACAGTGCAGCTACCGCTGAAAAATCCACACTTACTATTGGAACCAGTTATGCCAACAATGCGAACTATTACGGTCAGAAAGCAGATGAAAGAATGGCCTATGTAGCGGCAGTAGCCAAATATCAGCATCGCTCAGGCTTCTCACTGACCGGTACCAGCTATCGTTTACTGAATGACCATGACCGTGTTGTTTCTGCATACAGTGCAGGAGCAGGCTTTTCCTTTAAACTGAGTAAACGTTTGTCGGCAGAGCTGAGCTATAATTATACTTTTTATCCTAAGCTTTCTCCTTTCCTGCAAGCGGCCAATCCTCATTCAGCAGCTGTGGGGCTTACGCACAGCGGCTGGCTCACAACTACGCTGGGAGTGGATTACGCATTTGGAAAGACGAATGACTTCTTCTCTACGCTGGGTATCAGCAAACAGATCAACCTGTTTAGCCTGACCTCAAAAGACATCGTCACACTTACGCCGTTGATAGATGTAACAGCCGGCACACAACGGTTTTATACCTATTACATACAGGAAAAAACTATCAGAGATAGTTTGCTGGGCATTCTTCCCCCCATTTTAGGTACCACTCCGGGAGGCGGGACAGGCAGCACGTCTACTACCGAGACAACAACCAGCTATGATCTGCTGTCCTACAATCTGAAACTGCCGCTGGCTTATAACAGGGCGAGCTATATGATAGAGGTAGAGTACCAGCTTTCTCTACTCGGACAAAAGTCGCAGTCTGATCCGGGAAAGGCCAATTCATTTTTCACCGCGAGCTTTTACTACCAGTTTTGATTGATATGAAAGTACTGATCATTGAAGATGAAAGAGGGATGGCACTGGAAATGGAAGATTTCCTGATAAAGGCAGGATATCTTTGTGACCTTGCCTTTACCGCCAAACAGGCAAGACAGCTCATGGAAGAAGGTCCTTATGACTTTATACTGCTTGATCTTGGTCTGCCAGACAAGGATGGATTATTAGTGCTGGAAGATGCCAAGAAGATCTGTCCGGAAGCTTCTTACATTATTCTCACTGCCCGTGGTAAACTGGAAGACCGTATAAAGGGGCTGGACCTGGGAGCAGATGATTATCTCCCGAAGCCCTTTTCACTGCTGGAACTGCAGTCACGTATGCAGGCGATCAGTCGCAGGAAATCCGGGCTTAGAGACAACCTCGTGGCACTGGGCGATTTCACTGTCAACTTAAATACCAGGATGATATTGTATGGAGATGCAGATATTGGCCTCTCGAAAAAAGAGTTTGACTTGCTGAGTTATATGCTGCTGAACAAGAACCGTCCACTAACACGCATGCAGCTGAGTGAGCATATCTGGGGAAGTTTTTCGGACGATGATTATGATTCCAACTATATTGATGTGCACATAAAGAACATCCGTAAAAAACTGACTGAACATGGACCGGTAGAATGGCTGCAAACCATCAGAGGGGTTGGATATAAAATTAAACTATAACCATATCGTGAAGCTGCTTACCAAACTTACGCTTACCTCTACCCTGTCCAAGATAGCAACGGTCATTCTCTTCATTATACTGTTGCCTGCCCTCATAGACAGGGTGGCTTTTCAAAGCACGAACCGCCTGTTAAAGCAGCAGGCAAAAAAGGTAATGACGAATATTCAGACGAACGGTATAGACTATTATCTGCAGGGAGATTCCACATATGGCAGTTATACCCTGCTCCGGGAAGAGTATATTTCCCTTGAACGGGCGAGGCATATTTACTCATCAGATACTATCCAGACCGCGCAAAGAATTATAGAGGGAGATACTGTCATGTACCGGATCCTGAACCAGGCCTTCGAGTACAATGACCAGTTGTACGAGCTGGAGATTGGTAAAACAATTGCGTCTATCAGTCAGTATAATGGTCCGCTGCAAAGGATTGCCCTGTATGTATTAGGAATGCTGACGATACTGACACTGCTTACGGACATTTCTTTTACGCGTATCCTCCTAAAACCTTTGCAAACGATCATTCAGACTAAACTGATCAATCCTGTATTTCCCTTCAAGGAAATTCCTCCTCCTATCCGGACTACAACCATTGACTTCAGGTACCTGGACAACTCCCTGATTGCATTGATGAACAGGATAAAAGAAGACTTTGACAGGGAAAGGGAGTTCACCTCCAATGCTTCTCATGAACTGATGACGCCAATTGGCATCCTGCAGACCAAGATGGAAAATCTGCTGCTGTCAAATGACCTTGACGAAACAGCGATGGAGAAGATCATGGAAATGATGAAGACACTCAACCGCCTGAAGAAGATCGTTCATTCACTGCTATTAATATCGAGGATTGAAAATGATCAATATACCAGGCAGGATAATATCCAGCCAGAGAAAATGATCAGCGAGATCATACAGGAACTGACACACCGGCTGGAAGACAAGAATATCAGCATCACGGCCTCCCTGCAGCCGCATATTATGTTGCGCAAACTGAACCATGATCTGTTGTTCCAGTTATTCTACAATCTTATCAACAATGCTATCCGGTACAACAGACCCGATGGAAGTATTCATATCAGTGATACGCTTAGGACAGATGGCTCCTATGCCATTGCTATCAGGGATACGGGAATAGGCATTGATCCCTCAGATATTGACACCATATTCAACCGTTTCCGGAAGAAGAATACGACGGATGGCGAGGGCTATGGACTAGGCTTGTCTATTGTAAAAAGTATTGCTGACTATCATGGCATCAGAATGAAAGTGGTTTCGGAGGTAGGTACTGGTACCACCATCCATGTGATATTTCCTTCAGCACATTGATCACATCTTCATTCGGGCGATAAAAAGTACTAAAAGAGCCTTCGTCTGCTACCTATGGACGGGCACCGCTGATCTTCCATATTTAACTATCTTTACCATCTATGGCGGAATACTCATTTATATTATAAACTTTCATTCTTTGGATTGTGAGTACTGAAAATACGTCAGTAAAACAGTTAATAAACTATTTCAAAAATTACTTCCCACTCAACAGCAAGGAGCGTGATGAATTGTCTGTGCATTTTACGGAGCGTAAAGTAAAGCGTCGCGGGTTTATTCTTCAACAGGGAGATGTATGTCGTCATTTTACATTTGTGATTAGCGGTTGCTTTAAAATGTATGCAGTGGATAAGAATGGAAAGGAGCACAATATCCAGTTTGCAGCAGAGAATGACTGGATTACTGATCTGGCCAGCTTTTATGCTGAAAAACCAAGCCAGCTTTATATAGAAGCGATGGAATCATCTGTTATCTTACAGATAAAACATCCGGATCTGCTCTCCCTCTATATCAACCATCACAAATTCGACCGCAATTTCAGGATCATCATCGAGCAAAAATTCATAGCCCTGCAGAACAGGGTATTGCAGAATATCAGTTCAACAGCAGAAGAGCGCTATCAGTCATTTCTGGAACAATACCCTCATATTGCCAACCGCTTGCCTAACACGCAGATAGCCTCTTACCTTGGGATCACTCCGGAATTCCTCAGTAAGGTGCGCAAAGACCTGACACAAAAGCCGCACCCTTAAACTATATTAAGGGTATTTCTTAACATACCTCATTGGCTGATCCTGCCTTAAGATGCCACCTTTGCATTACAAAAAGGATAATCATGGGCATTCAGGAAGAAAAGCAGGCGATTCAACAATTACTGACTGCATATGCAGATACGTTAAATACTGCGAATATTCCGCTGATACATCTGTTTTACACTTCGGATGGCCTTTTTATGGCCGCTGATACTAAGACATTTACCACCCTGGATCTATCCACAAGGAATAATGGAAGTTACCTCAAAAGGACAAAATTTCATATCGATTTCACCGTCCATGATATTGCATTAGATACCCGCTATGCATTTGTGCAGGCAACAGCCGTAGCTACTACTCATGATCCGGTAAACGGACAACAATCGATACAGAGTAGAGATTTCTTTGTGCTTCGTAAAGAAGCTAAAGCATGGAAGATCTACCGGTATATGTTCAATTATGATGAAGACCATCCGAAATGATGGTAGTCGTATGCAGGCCCGGACTATAAAGCAATTAATAATTATCTAAACAAAGGATATATGAGAGCAGCAGTATTATACTACCCTGGTGGTCCCGAAAACTTTATACTGGAGCAAAGACCGGTACCTGTTGCGGGTGATGGCCAGGTGTTGATAAAGGTAAAAGCTTTTGGGTTGAACAGGTCAGAATTAATGACACGCAAAGGCTTATCGCCCAGCGTTGTTTTTCCCCGGGTATTGGGCATTGAATGCGTTGGTGAAGTTGAAAATGATCCGGCAGGAGTATTTAAAAAAGGAGAAAAAGTAGCTGCGTTCATGGGCGAAATGGGAAGAGCGTATGACGGCAGCTATGCAGAATATGCGGTACTCCCCGGATCTATTCTTACGCCTTTCCATAGTCATTTAAGCTGGGAGCAACTGGGCGCTATACCAGAGATGTTCCAGACCGTTTATGGATCATTGCATCTTGCACTGGGCATTAAAAAGAACGAAACCTTACTGATCAGGGGAGGCACTTCTTCTATTGGCATGCTTGCTACCCAGATCGCGAAAAAGGAGGGGCTGTATATAGTGGCCACCACCAGGAAACCAGAAAAGGAACAGCTGCTTTTAGATAATGGTGTTGATGAAGTACTCATTGATGATGGTAATCTGTCGTCAAAAGTTAAGGCCTCATTTCCTGCCGGTATAGACAAAATACTTGAATTGGTGGGTACCGGAACATTAAAGGATTCATTGCAATGTGCCGCACAGGGAGGTACCGTGTGCATGGCGGGTATGCTCTCAGAGCAGTGGTCCATCAGTGATTTTGCGCCTATGGAATATATTCCGGCAACGGTCCGTCTAACTATGTACAGCACTGGTCAGATCAGGGTGAACAAGGAGCATTTCCAGGCGTTTATCCGTGATGTGGAAGCGGGTAATATAAAGCTCAATATCAGTTGCACATTTAAGCTGGACGATATTGCTGCAGCGCATAGGTTGATGGATAGCAATTCGGCGGATGGGAAGATTGTGGTGGTTATCTGAAATATCCCATATTTTCTCCGAGCTGGATAACTGCTCAAACGCATCCGTCAACACTTCAAACTTGCTCTTCAGATCAGCCAAATAGCTGCTTCAAAAAACCGGAAAATCCCCTCCTGTAGTTTTGAATAACCATAAAACCTAAGCTGGGTTACAGGATATCGGGTTTCTTGATCTGATATCTTACATAATCTGGACCTTGGTTATTCAGAATTCTCTATCTTCATAAAGATTAATTATTCTGTATGATGAATGATCCGGATTTCAATAAACTCGTTTATGAGATTGCCAGATTAGTACCTAAAGGCCGTGTAACTTCTTATGGAGCGATTGCTAAAGCCTTGGGTAAGGGAAACTACTCCCGCATGGTAGGGCATGCCATGGGCGCCTGTGGTCATGAAAAACCACCTGTACCAGCACAGCGTGTGGTGAACAGCCAGGGACAACTGACAGGAGAGCCGGCGGGTATCGCAGCAAGGAAGAAACTACTTGAAAAGGAAGGAGTGGAAGTAAAAGGCGACAAGGTTGTAAACTTCAGGAAGTTCTTCTGGGATCCAAGCCAGGAATTATAAGGCCCCACCTAACGGTCAGGGGCATTTTATACATACTTTACCCTGTTGGCATTAGAATCGGTAACGTCGTAATATGATACCATCAAGTGCCGGAGAGTAAGAATGGTGCTCAGAGGCATCAGATATTAATAATTAAAAAACATTTTCTTAATAATATGTTCATATGTGTTTAGTACCCTTGCGGACTTCAAAACCTATATGACACATATGAAATTAAAACACCTGTTACCTTTTGTTATCCTTGCGATGACTGCTGCCTGTTCCAAGGACGACCATCCCAACGAGCCCACTGTTAATGAAGATCCTGCTACATTCACCGAAATTGGCACACTGGATATTGGTATAGCAGGCGCAGCTGAGATCAGCGCTTACGACCCCTCCACTAAAAGACTATTTGTAGTAAACAACGGCGGCCGGAATAAGATCGATGTTATAGACATGAGTGATCCCGCCAAAATGAAGTTAGTTGACTCCATTCTGACCAATAGCGGCGCAGTTAACAGTGTATCTGTAAGCGACGGTAAGCTGGCCGCGGCCATAGAGGCTTTAGACAAACAACAGCCTGGTAAAGTAACTGTTTATAATACCAGCAATTACCAGGAGATAAAAACCATCGCTACCGGATCTTTACCGGACATGGTAACCTTCAGCCCGGATGGTAACTATATTCTTACTGCCAATGAGGGTGAACCCGATGCAACTTATACTAACGATCCTATAGGCTCTGTTTCTGTGATCAGTGTAAAAGATAACTACAGTGTTGTCACAATTGATTTCAGCAGCTTCGCTTCACAGCAGGCGGCCCTGCAGCAAAGAGGATTACGTGTATTCGGTCCTAATGCCAGCTTTGCCCAGGACATGGAACCAGAATATATCACTGTATCACCAGACTCAAAAACTGCCTGGGTTACCTTGCAGGAAAATAACGCTATCGGGAAGATTGACCTGACAACAAAAACTGCTACCGATATTTTCCCACTGGGCTTTAAGGACTATAATAACGATACCAATACCATCGATCCATCAGATAAGGATAATAGCGTTGGCTTCGGTAAATGGTCTGTTAAAGGTATGTATCAGCCTGATGCCATTGCTGTACTACAAACAGGAGGCATCCCTTACCTGTTTACTGTAAATGAAGGCGATGTACGTGAATACACCGCTTTTAAAGAAGCTGACCGTATCAAAAACATTGCACTGGATCCTACTGCTTTTCCTAACGCTGCAGAGCTACAGGCGGATGCTAAACTGGGCCGTCTGAACATTACCAAGACTTTGGGCGATGCTAACGGAGATGGTCTTTATGAGACACTTTTCTCTTTTGGTGCACGTTCCTTCAGCGTTTGGAATGGCGTTAACGGTTCTCTCATCTATGACAGTAAAAATGAATTAGAAGTAAAGACCAATGCCGCTGGTTATTATGACGATGCCCGCAGTGATGACAAAGGTGTTGAGCCGGAAGGTATTACTCTTGGACAGGTAGGTAATAAGAACATTGCTTTCATTGGCATGGAACGTGCAGACGCTATAGCAATTTACGATGTATCTATACCGAATGCTCCAAGCTTTCTTCAGATACTGAAATCGGGCGATGCTCCTGAAGGAGTACTGTTTGTGCCAGCCAAAAACAGCCCTACCGGCAAGAGCCTCCTGATCATAAGCAATGAGGATGATGGCGTTTTAAAAGTATATACGCCGAAAACATTATAATAATCTGACTAATATACTTCATTAAAAAGGCCTTCGCATTAACTATGGAGGCCTTTTTTTAATGCGTTTTACCCTTTGCTTTTTTATTTTTAATACGATTATTTCCCCCCGATAAAAAGCAATAAAAAACATAATGACAAGATAAGTTAAGCCGTCAGCAACCAGCATTTTTTCCCGATAGCGTAAAACTTATTCCCGAATGTTAAAACAAATAACCCCATAATACACCAATTTCGCGGCCGAAATCAATGCTATATGAAATCATTTCTACTGCTGCTTTTGGCGCTTATGATGCTTTGCCCCGGCGTTCTTTTGGCTAACGATAACGAGTCTGATGGCAACGGAATTATCAGAGGTACGGTTACCACTACTGATGGAAAACCAGCTGACCAGGTTACGGTGAGACTCAAAAACACAAAGAAAACTACTGTTACAGATGAAAATGGCGTTTTCGTTCTGAGCAATGTGAAGCCTGGTACCTACACCTTGCAGGTAACGCTGGTGGGATACGGTTCCAAAGAAGAGACGGTAACAGTATCAAGCGACAAAACTGTTCAGGTAGCCATTTCATTATCATTATCTGACATACAGCTGAAGGAAGTGGAGGTAAACACAGGCCGCAGCAAATTTGCTAAAAAGGAGTCTGAATACGTGGCGCGCCTGCCGCTGAAGAACCTGGAGAATCCACAGGTATACAATGTGGTTTCAAAAGAGCTGATGCAGGAACAGGTGGTTGTCAGCTTTGACGATGCCTTAAAAAACACGCCAGGTGTGAACAGGCTATGGTCTTCTACCGGCCGTCCGAATGATGGTGCAGGTTATTTTTCCATGCGCGGCTTCAGCGTACAACCTACGATGATCAATGGTGTTCCTGGTCTCACCAATGGAGGTATAGACCCGGCAAATGTAGAGCGGATTGAATCTATCAAGGGGCCGTCAGGTACTTTATTTGGTAGCAGCTTTATTTCTTTTGGCGGATTATTAAATATTGTGACCAAAAAACCATACGATCATTTTGGTGGAGAAGTAAGTTATACCGCGGGAGGATTTGGACTGAGCCGTTTTGCTGCTGACGTGAATACACCGTTAAATGCAGACAAAACTGCCTTATTGCGTGTAAACGCTGCTTATCACAGCGAAGGGAGCTTCCAGGATGCCGGATTCAAAAAGTCATTCTTTTTAGCCCCTAGTCTTTCGTTTAAAGCAAATGACAGGCTGTCTTTCCTGGTGAATGCAGAGTTCTATACCGCGCAGAGCACCAATGCGCTCATGGTATTCATGAACAGAAGCCGTGCGCTGATTGCACACACTCCTGCTGAATTAAATATGGACTTTGACAGGTCTTACACCAGCAACGATATTACTTACAAAACACCTACCATCAATTTATACGGACAGGCTACCTATAAAATATCCGATCAATGGATATCACAGACCAACCTGTCAAGAAGCGTGCGTAAAAGCGACGGTAATTACTCTTATGTGATGTTCCTGGATGGAAGTCCGACCGGTCCTATCGCTGCTAACGACACGTTGATCAGCCGCTTTGTTTACTATCAGAACTCTACCACTACCACTACCGATATTCAACAGAATTTCATAGGAGATTTCAGGATCGGCAGCCTGCGTAACAGACTGGTATTTGGGCTTGATTTCGCGGATGTAAGTGCTGTAAATGATAACAGTGCCTATGCACTATTCGACTATGTAAACGTTACGCGTAACAATGATCCACGCTATGCCACGCTTACCAAAGCTGCAGTAGATGCTAAACTGGCCGGCCTTGGCGGTACAAAAGATGGTAACAGCAACCAGGTTTACAGCGCTTATGTTTCGGATGTGTTGAACGTGACAGACGCGTTAAGTGTGATGGCTAGCGTACGTATTGACCGTTTCGAAAGCAAGGGAAGTAAAAACTACGCTACTGGGGTGACCAGTGGTAAATATGGACAGACTGCAGTGTCTCCGAAATTCGGATTGGTATACCAGATCGTACAAGACCAGGTAAGTGTGTTTGGTAATTATATGAATGGTTTCCGTAACGTTGCTCCGGGTACAAAGGTACTGGACGACTATACCAATATTTTCAAGCCGCAACAGGCTAACCAATGGGAAGGCGGTGTAAAAGTTGACATGTTCAATCACAAGCTGACCGCTACTGCCAGCTACTACGACCTGTTGGTAAAGAATATTACACGTGGAGAAACAGTGGTACGCGACGGACAAAGTTATAATGTCACTGTTCAGGATGGTACACAGAAAAGTAAAGGTATTGAACTGGACCTGATCGCCAATCCCATTCCTGGTCTGAACATCGTAGCAGGATATAGCTATAATGACAGCAAGGCGGTACAGGCTATTGCCGCTTTAAAGGGCAGAAGACCAACTTCCGCAGGTCCGGCTAACCTGGCAAATGCATGGATCAGCTACACCTTTACAAAAGGTACTGTTAAGGGATTAGGTATCGGCTTCGGTGGTAACTATGCAAGCGATAATATTATCACCAATGATGCAAGAACCGGCTTATTCACCTTGCCTTCTTACACAGTGCTGAATGCATCCATTTTCTATAATGCAAGTAAATACCGTATCGGTGTAAAGCTGGACAACCTGGCTGATAAAGAATATTTCGGCGGATGGACAACACTGGAAAAACAAATGCCAAGACGTCTGTCAACCAATTTTGTTTTCAAGTTCTAGCTTCATCCCGGATGAGATTCTGTTAAACCCGAAAAGCCGCAGGCGTTTGCCTGCGGCTTTTTATTTGTCAGCCATTGCAATTATCTTTTTGCCGGATCAGCCTTTGTTCTTTACACTTGCAAAGAAATATTCCCATACCGCAATTCATTCCTGTCATAATCGTCCTGGTCACTGAAAAATTCCCTGTACCGCTCATCATAACAGGATAGATCATCAAACCATTTCGGATGGTCATTGCTGCCCCGGGCCTTGAATGTCTTATATGCCAGCGACCCATTCCTATGCTGCAGAAAACGTAACTGGTATACGTCATCCTCAATATCTAATAACTCTACTTTACCAGTGGTCATAGACATTACGGGGCCTCGGGCTGTGCGGCACAAACCACCTGTCAATTGTACGGCGCCACGATAAATATGCAATGCCGTCTCCAATGATTCAGCGAAGTAGTGCTGAGCGCCCGTATCCCTGGGCAGGAACATATAATAAGGCACACAACCCAGCTGCACCTGGCGCTCCCACATGGTTGACCAGATCCTTACCTTATTATTAATATGTCTCAGTAATGGCGCCTGTGTACGTATCTCGGCTCCTATCTTCCGCAGGTTGAATATGGCCTCCTGCGCCACTGCTGTCTCGAACTCCACGTAGTGATTAAAATGAGCCATGATAGCCAGGTGCTTTCCTGCAGCGGTTACTTTGGCTAATAACTCCAACAACTCGTCCTTGTCGGTGTCTGTCACGAACTTGTGAGGCCAGTAGCTGAGCGATTTCGTCCCTATCCTGATCACCTTCAGGCTTTTCACTTCCAGCAGGGGCAGCAGATAATTTGCCAGGATACGGGGACTCATAACCATAGGGTCCCCTCCTGTCAGCAACACATCTGAGATGTAAGGATTAGCCTTGAGGTAGGCTACCAGCGGCTCTATTTCTTTCGCCTGCATCTTGAAGCCCGGTTCATTAACGAACTGAGGCCACCTGAAGCAGAACGTGCAATAAGCGTGGCAGGTCTGGCTATGACTGGGAAAGAACAGTATAGTATTACGGTATTTATGTTGCATACCATCCAGCTTTTCTCCCAGGAAATAAGGTGTATTATGATCCACCTGGCCAGCAGGATGTGGATTCAATGACAACCGTATATCATGGATCAGATTACGGTAGGATACCTCATCCATGTTCCGCATTCCCCATTTCAATTGATCATAATGTAATTCGGTCAGCATTTCCTTATGTGGAAAGTTCAGGCGAAAGATCGGGTCGTCGGGAACATTTGTCCAGTTAATAAGATTCTCCAATACGTAGTTATTCGTCTTAAAAGGATAGATCTCACTAACTATTCTGATGTCCTCCATCTGCCTGTGATCCAGTAACATTAATTGGGGAATCTTATCAAGCTGATTGATATTGTATGATTTGAACTTAAACATTACAAAAAATTGAAAGGGAGTTTACGAAAAGGGGAAGCATCTCCGGACTCAGGCCATCGAAACCAATATCTTTCTATCTCCGGTAAATGGCAGACGACCATGTAGCGACAGCATATTATCCACCATCAACAGATCACCATTTTCCCAGGGAACAGGAACTGTTACGTCGTCCATTACCCGGATGATCTCATCGATATATTCTTTCTGTATCTCTGAGCCATCGCCGTAACGGGCATACATAGGCAGTCCATTAGGATCATTATTTGCCAGGAACATCAGGGTTTCAAACACTTCCTCACCATAAATGACAGGATAAAACTGATCTACCTGGTTAAACCATAAGCGGTCGCCGGTAACAGGATGTTTCCTGATGGCGGGTCTTGTCTGTTCGAGTCGCACGGCACCGTCAGGTTGCCATTTAACGGTGATACCGTTTTCATTGCAATAAGACTCCATGAACTGTTTATCTGTCGTTTCGAATGCTTCCTGCCAGGAAGGACCAAGTCCTGCACCGCCGTGCAGATTGCGGATATAAGTAATGCCTTTCGCTTCAAATTCTTCTACTATAGCAGGAGAAAGTAATTCCAGCACCTTCTTGCAATCGCCGACGGTTGTTTCACCTCCCGTATCTGCTTTGTTGATACAGCAAAAGAAGATATGCGCCGGCCAGAGATTAGAATAGGAAAATTCAGTGTGCAGGCGGATGATAGACGCTGCATCGTATTCGGAGGCATTGTATACATTGGAGGTATGTTTGCTTCTGCTGGAATTCCCATCCAGGAAACTGGAGGAGGCAGGATGCAGACGTTTCATTAACCCGCTAAAAGCGTCAATAGAATCTATATTAATGCCTCTTACGTGAATAGCACCATTTCTCAGCAGTGTCGATTCCATGAGTTCGCGTTTCTCATGGTACCAGTCAGCGAAGAAATCAGTGCTTACCTGCTCTTCAAATTTCAGGAACACGGGCAGTTTATCCTCACCTATGTGAGCAATAGATTTAGTTAAGTTCATACATGAAGGTTTAGCGATGTTATAAATCAGATTTCATACAATAATTCTTTTTCGCCGAACAGTCTCTCTGCGGCTATGTTGTTTTCTCCGCAATCTGTGATCAGCTTATTGGATGCTACAATGGGGTTGGCATCCTCATGATATCTTACACTGCTGATAAATTCAATCCAGGGTTCCAGCCCCATTGCGTACACATACAATTCACGGGGTTTAAATGTACTCACGAGCGCTTGTCCGCGGGGAAAGTTGGACCCTGCCAGCCTGCGGGAAAGATCCTTTTCTCTTTGTATCTCTTCCGTCATCAGTGGTCCGTATACCCATGTAAAGGGCGCACCATCGCACTCCATACCGAGGAAGATGATATCCACGGGCCCCGTCTGTTTCACGACGTGTTCATACAAGCGGGGTTCTATATTGCATGAGTCAGCGAGGAATAACATGGACTGTGAACCGATCCTCACATGATAGCAGAGCTTCGAACGGATGTTCAGGTCACCGTGTTCACCGAGGAAAGGTAGGCCGGTAATTGTACAGTTACTGAAAGTGATAGACTCCATTTCTTCCAGTTCCACTACATTATGGAAACCGATCATGTTGAACATCAGCTTAAGATTCGGGTCCTGCAGGTTCCCCATACTGCCTCTCGGTACAATGATCTTTTTGGTCTTATGACGCAGATAGAGCATGGTTTCAAACAGGATATGGTCCTGGTGATTGTGTGTGATCAGGATATAGTCTATTTCCTCTGGCAGATCGCTGTAAGAGAATCTTTCCACCTCGGCCTGGTAACCGTAATAACTGATAACAGGATCCACGAGAATTGATATTTCCTTCGTTTCTACCAGGATACAGGCATGTCCGAAGTAACGCATCCGTATTTTATCACCGGTATAACGTTCGTATTTAGGAGGGGCCTCTGTTGTGAAAAATGATTGGAACAGTTCAAGATCTTCATCAGCGATGCCCAATGCATCTTTTATTTCACTGAAACTACCCGGAACCGTCCTCATACGATGCAGGCGGTCTACCAGGCTGCTGGAGAAAGGAATATTCAGTTCTATACTGGTCGTATCTTTCAACCTTGCTGTACTCAGTACAAAAGGGCGTTCATCGTTGGTGGTAAGCCACATAGCCAGACTCTGCGCGTTCTCGTTGTAATATTCACTCTTATACATCAGCTGCTCGAAAAAACGGAAACCGGGATTGTTATGCAGATCGTAATTGATCTCAACAAGTCCTTTCAATATATCAGGTACTCTTTCATACAAAGGATCCAGCGAGAACCCGTGCGCTTCCTGCTGCAAGAGGTTGTCCAGATCCTTGATAGCTTCGGCAAGTTCCAGCATGTGTTTCCTGCTTTCTTTTGTTTCAGCGATCAGTTGTTTAATATCCTCTGCCCGGTTCGTATCATAGTTCATGAACGGTCCTCCCAGCATTTTCGGATTACGGATAGCTGCAGCGTGCACCTGCGGCGCCTGTACATAAGAGCTCATGATCCTGAGGTGCCTCGACTGTATGTTCATAGCCGCTGTTGGGGGATAGATCAGGTGCGTCCAGGCATACCACTTATCTATTAAGGGTTCTAATACCACATTGGGTCTGAGGTATACCACTTCATTTTCCATAAAAACAATATTAACGTTAACAAAACGGGTTACTTATCCTTGTCTGTGATGCTTGTTACCACCAATTGCAGGTTCCTGGGCAATGTGATGGCATCATAATGGTCTCCCTGTGTGAACAGATGCGTGAAGCGGCCGCTGGTATACCGTTCCCAATCTTTCATGTGGAGGAAATCATTATGAATATTCTGTTTGGCCTTAAAGGCGATAATATCTCCTTTTATCTTTCCTTTCTGTTCATACGCTTCGCTGAGACGGAGATTATGATAGAACAGTTGCTCGAGGTGGTTCCTGTGGGTATCTTCCAGCCCTACATCTGCCAGCCAGTCACGCAGCCAGTTTACCTCCTGCTGAATGGCATCCCTTGAAAGCTCTATCGACTGTTTACGTTTCTTTTTATCCCTGATGTCTCTGTCCAGGAGCAGCAAAGTGGTACGTATTCCTTTTTCCTCCAGCATCTTCGCTACTTCGAAGGCAATAGTACCACCGAAAGAGAAACCTGTCAGTACTACTTCCTTTCCTGGTTCATTCTCCAGTATAGCCGTCGCAAACCGCCTAACCTTTTGTTCGATGGTAGTGTCGAAATCTTTACCATCATCAAAGCCTGCATCCTGTAAACCATAGCAGTTATATGTTCCCTGCAGCGCTTTACCCAGTTCCATATATAACAAGGAAGTACCTATCAGGGGCGCAAAGCAATACATACGGGGCAGATCCGGTTCTTTCCTGTTCAGGCTTAACAAAGTGCCCTTCTGTTCTCCACGTGTATCAGCGAGTGCTAACAGTGATTCAATAGTGGGATGGCCAAGGAAATCGCGCAGTGATAATCTCAGGTTAAGCTCCTTATTCATCCTTGATACCAGCTGCACCGCCCTCATGGAGTGACCTCCCAGTTCGAAGAAGCTGCTGGTAACACCCACAGCATCCAGGTTCAATACTTCTGCCCATATTACAGCCATCTGACTTTCCAGTTCATTGCGGGGTGCTACAAATGTTGTAAGACTATCTATTTCCGGCGCTGGCAGCAGGGTCTTATCTACCTTACCATTGGTGGTCAATGGTACAGCAGGTATCAGTATGAACCATGCAGGTACCATAAATGCAGGTAAGAACCTGCCGATATGCTGTTGCAGCTCTTTCCGGTCTACTGCTGTTTGTGCTGTATAATAAGCCACCAGGTACTCTTCCTGCTGAAGTGATGTTTTGGTTACGATGGCCTCTTTTATGCCGGGATACTTCAGGATGGCAGACGCGATCTCGCCTGGTTCGATACGGAAACCATTCAGTTTGATCTGCTCATCCGCCCGTCCTGTATATTCAATCTCACCTTTATGATTCCATCTTCCCTTATCACCACTGCGATATAATTTGCCAGGACCAAAAGGATCAGTAACAAAGCGGGCAGCAGTCAGTTCTTCCCTGTTGAGATAGCCAATAGCCACGCCTGCGCCACCGATATAGATCTCTCCTTCTACACCTACAGGCTGCAGTTGTTGCAGTTCATCGAGAATATAGATCTGTGCATTATCTATAGGCTTACCAATAGTAATATAATCTGCGGATGTTATTTCACTGACTGTACAACCCACCGTTGTTTCCGTCGGACCGTATTCATTGAAGATCCTCATCTGAGGGTTCAACTCTTTCAGTGTGAGAACATGATCTGGCAGGAGGGCTTCTCCACCTACAATGGCAGTATTGACAGCCGTTTTCTCTAACTGTAGGCTTGCCAGTACACGTATATGTGCCGGTGTGATCTTTACCGCCGTCAGCCTGTCGTTTGTAAAGACCTCTTTCAGCGCTGCCAGTACATCTTCTTCCGGCGTCAGGCATACTTCATCACCACGCAGTAAGCCACTCAGCAGACTGGTAATGGTAAGGTCGAAAGACAATGAAGAGAATACGCCGAATACATGGCCGGTGGTATTGTCAAAGTAGTGACGGTTAACGAATGTCAGGTAGTTCATCAGAGATGCATGAGAGATCAGCACTCCTTTTGGCATACCTGTAGAACCGGAAGTGTAGATGATGTATGCGGGAGCTTCCTGGTTTACAGCTGGCAGTGTTCCGGGCACCGTCTGATCAATATCCTTTACAGCCCCATTCAGTGCCAGTACCCTTCCGCTCCACGGCCATCCGTCATGATCTGTCATTAACAATGTGGCCGCCGCATCATCGAGAATGTACCTGATCCTGTCTTCAGGCAGGGTACTGTCTATTGGAAGATAGGCGGCTCCTGTTTTGAGAATAGCCAGTATACTGATAAGCGACCACTCATTCCTGTTGACCATGATCGCCACCACATCTCCCGCTTTTGCCTGGTAGTGTTGTATGAGATAAGCAGCCAGTTTATCTGACAAGCTATCTAATGCTGTAAATGTGTACTTTGTCTTACCAGCAATAAGTGCATTCTTGTCAGGATGCATAGCAGCTACCTTCCTGAAGGCGTCTACAATGGTCACTGAAGGAATATCTGCACTGGTATCATTCAGTGTTGTCAACAGCAGCGTTTCTTCCTGCGCAGGAAGAAATTTTATACGGTTCAGCGATAAAGCTGGATATTCTCCTGCATTGATGATCAACTGATATATGTGTTCACAGAGACGGACCATTCTGGCCTCGTCAAACAACACTGTACTATACTCCAAGGTCAGTAAAAGATCATCTCCCTGTTTTCTGAAGAAGAATGTGAGATCAAACTTACTGATCTCTGTGGCTACTGATGCTTCTTCCACAAGCATATCCTGCAGGTTCAACAGGTCTTCTTCCTTCCTGTCTTCATCCTGTAATACCAGCATGACATTGAACAGCGTGCGCTTATTGAGCGGCTTGTATTCATTCACGGCATCTACCAGCAACTCAAACGGGAATGATATGCGGTCGTAAGCAGCAATAGCATTCGCCTTCACTTCCCTGAGCAAGGCATCAAATCCACATTCCTCATCAATCCGCGAACGAAGCGCGATGGTATTCAGAAAGAAGCCTATCTGATTTTGCAGATCGGGATGTTCCCTGCCGGTAACAGGCAATCCAAGCACAATATCCTTGTCTCCCGTATAACGATAGATCAGCAGCTTAACGATAGCAGCAAGCCCCATCATAAGTGTGGCCTCCTGTTCTTTTATCAGGGTGAAGAGTTTTCCGTTAAGTACTCCCTGCATCCTGCTGTAATATCTCTTGCCCGTATTATCCGGTATAGCAGGTCTTGGTCTGTCAGCCGGCAGTTCCAGCACCGGTATATCGCCCGAGAAGCGATTTACCCAGTATTCCCGGTGTTCCGACATCTTTGCGATGTTCTCCTCATTCTTCGTCCACATCACAAAGTCCCGGAACTGCAAGGGCAGCGGTTCCAATGGATTGGGTCTGTCTTCCAGGCATGCGGAGTACAGTATTACCAGTTCACGCATCATGACCTGCATCGACCATTCATCTGCAATGATATGATGTATACATACCAGGAAAAGGTATTGGTCATCTTTTACCTGCCACAGCTTTAATCTTAATAATGGTCCCATCCTGAGATTAATAGGAATACCGGCCCATTCTTCCGCCGCTACGAGGCTTTGCTGTTCCGCATCAGGAAGCGCCCGCAGGTCTTCAAAGCTTATCCAGTTATCGAAATCGTCATATTGTTTTATCTGCTGCACAGGTTTGTCGTTCACCAGGAACAGCACGGAGCGCAATATTTCATAACGCTCCACCAGCAGGCGTACAGCTGCTTCAAATGCAGTCCTGTTAAATGGTCCTCTAAGCCAGTAGGTATACGGCATATTGAACGTTTCCAGGTTGTTGAGCATCTGCTGCTGAATCCATAAGCGTTCCTGACTATTGGAAAGCGGATAATATTCCTGTACAGGCGCCGGCGGTATAGCGCTGAATAATTGTTTTCCACTCTGGTCTATCAGGGCAGCCAGGTCGGATAATACCGACCGCAGGAAAATTTCTTTCAGCGGTAGTTTTACTTCAAGACGTTTATAGATCAGGGAGGCTGTCTGTATCGCTTTCAGTGAGTGTCCTCCTAATGTGAAGAAGTTGTCGTTCCTGCCGATGTTCTTTGTACCGAGTACCTCTTCCCATATCTTAGCCAGCACCTTCTCCGTCATTGTTTCCGGGGCTATATAAGCACCTTTGGTTAGTCCGGGCACTGGCAGACGGGCACGGTCCACTTTGCCATTCCTGTTCAGCGGAACAGCATCCAGCAGCACCAGGTGAGCCGGCACCATATAATCCGGCAGGAAACGCTGCAGATATTCGCGGACGGTATCTGGCTGTATATTCCTGTCGCTAGCATAGTAAGCTACCAGGTATTTATCGGCGCCATTACCATAAGCCAGTACAGTAGCATGGGTAATGCCCTCCAGCCTGATCATCAGGGCCTGAATTTCACCCGGCTCTATACGGTAACCACGGATCTTCACCTGGAAATCTGCCCTGCCATTGAACCGGATCAATCCTTCCTCCGTCCATGAGCAGACATCACCGGTATTGTACATCACCGTGCCGGGTTGGTACGGATTATCAATGAAGCGACTGGCTGTCAGCTCCGGCTGTCCCAGGTACCCAGTGGCAATACCAGGTCCGCTGAAATATATTACGCCCGGAACACCTACCGGTAATAATTGCAGATTAGCATCCAGGATATATGCCGGCATATTGGATAAACCCCGGCCTAAGATCAGTGATTCATTCGCTTTCGTAAGCTGATACCAGGTACAGTAAATAGTAGTCTCTGTAGGACCATACATATTCCACAACACCTTACATCTATCCAGCAGCCGTTGTGCCAGCGATGCACTCAGGGTATCTCCCCCTGTGATGATCGTCAGTCCTTCTGTTCCATTCCACCCACTTTCAGTCAGCAGGTGCCACATACCCGGCGTTGCCTGCATAAAAGTGATTCCCTGCTGCATCATCAGCTGCAGCGCCTCAGGAGAGTGGACCTCATCCCTGCTGGCCAATACCACCGTAGCCCCATTTATCAATGGCAGCAGCAATTCCAGTACAGACATATCAAACGAAGCCGTTGTAATAGCCAGTAACTTATCGGTATTGTTGATACCCGTCTTTTTGCTAAGCCCCTGGAACAGATTATAAACCGCGCCATGAGGGATCATTACGCCTTTTGGTTTACCGGTGGAACCTGAGGTATAGATCACATAAGCTACATCCGCTGGCTGGATTTCATGAACACTGACTACTGCGTCTGACAACAGTTCTTCTGTGATTATCTGTCCCTGATAGAACGACAGTAAGGGCACTTCTTCCACTCCTGCAACAACTGCAGTTGCCTCACTGGTCTCAAGCAGGTATTGTAATCTTTCTGGCGGAGCGGTGATATCAAGTGGCAGATAACCGGCACCGGATTTAAGTATCCCCAGTATGGCAATCAGTAGCCATTCATTACGATCCACCATCACGGCTACGAGTTTATTAGCGCCCGCATAACCGTTGTGCTGCAGATAGGCGGCCAGTCTGTCGGCGCGTTTATTAAGCTCAGCGTACGTTATCTGCCGTTTACCGCTAACAAGCGCTATCGCTCCCGGTGTAGTTGCTGCGTGTCTGCCGATCAGTGTCCCCAGCGGTGTAAAGGGCGGGAATTCCTCTGCTATGTTATTATAGTTATGCAGCAAGTCATGTTCTTCTTCAGGACTCAGGTAAGACAATCGCGATATTGGTGTAGACGGTGCAGCTACTGCCGCTTCTATCAGCCGATGCAGATGTTGCCCCATACGTGTGATGCGGGCATGCGTAAACAGCGCACTGTTATATTCTATCTGCAATTGCAGACCATCCGCCTGTTGTTTAAAATAGAAGGTAATATCAAACTTGCTGCCCCCAAGATGCATATCCAGCTCTTCGTCACGACGGACTGTTCCGCCTACAGGCACTTCTTCATCTGCATCCCTGAGCACTATCATGACGTCAAAAATTGCCGAGCGGCTTACATCGCGGTTAATGTCTATGTCTTCCACCAGCAGATTGAAAGGATATTCCTGGTTAGCGTACGCTTCCAGCGCTGTCTCTCTTACAGCCAACAGATTGCCGGCAAAGCCCTCGTCTCCTGTGAGCGTGGTTCTAAGTACCAGGGTGTTCACATACAAGCCTATCTGGTCTTCCAGATCAGGGTGTTCCCTTCCGGCTACGGGCGTACCGACAACAATGTCTGTTTGCCCCGTATAACGATACAGGAGAGATTTCACGGCCGCCACCAATCCCATGAACAAGGTAGCCTGCTTACCAGCCACCAGTGACTGTAGTGCTGCCAGCACCTCGGCCGGAATAGTATGGTAATAATTTCCTCCCTCAAAACGCTGTATAGGCGGACGAGGGAAATCAGCAGGCAGTTCCAGTACAGGCAGATCTTCCTGCAGCTTACTCCTCCAGTATGCCTGCTGCGCCAATAGTGACGCACTATCACGATTATTGCGCTGCCAGCTTGTATAATCTTTGTATTGAACAGACAGCACCGGCAAACGAGCCTCTTCCTTGTTCTCCAGCGCCGTATAGATAGTTGTAAGTTCGCGCTTCAGTACCTGTAGCGACCATTCATCTGCAATGATGTGATGAATAACCAGCACGAGATAATGATGCGTGTCACTATCACTAAATACAGCGGCCCTTAACAAAGGACCATTACTAAGATCAAAAGGCTGGCGGGTGAATGCCGCTATCTTCGCCTGCAGACTGCTATCGGCAGCTTCGCTATGCAAATGGAAACCGGCAGATTGTCTCACCATCTGCACCGGCTTACCATCTATAGTATCAAATACGGTACGCAATATTTCATGACGGGCGATGAGGATCCCGAATGCTGCTGCAAGCAACTCCCGGTCCAGCTTACCCTCGTATTCAAACACCTCTGTGATAGAATACGCCAGGTCAATACCATCAAACTGATGTAATACCCACAGCCGCTGTTGTGCATAAGACACAGGGTAATAAGCCGCAGGTGCTGCTGATGGTATGGCTATATATTGTTCACGTTTGGAATGCTGTATGAAGGATGCCAGCGCTTCCAGCGTGGGATGTTTAAACACATCTTTCAGCGAGATCTTCACAGAAAGGTCTTTATACACCCTGGCTACCAGCTGCATGGCTTTTAATGAATGTCCTCCGCAGGTAAAGAAGTCGTCCGTTACACTTACCTGTGACAGACCAAGAATATCTCTCCATATTGCTGCGAGTTGTTTCTCCAGCTTGTTACGCGGTGCGATGTACTGGTTTCCGGTGGTAGTCAGCGGAACGGGTAGTTTTACTTTATCCACCTTTCCGTTGCTGTTCAGCGGCATAGCCTCCAGCTGTACGTACCAATTGGGAACCATGTACTCTGGCAGGGACTGCGACAAGTATGTCCTCAAATCCGCTGTAGTGATACTATGATCTGCCGTATAGTAGGCCACCAGCTGTTTATCCTCTTTTTGTGTCACTACAGTAACAAACACTTCCTTCACACCCTCATAAGCAGACAGCGCCTGCGCGATCTCTGCTGTTTCGATACGATAACCGCGGATCTTATGCTGTTCGTCCCTTCTGCCGGCATATCCTAATTGTCCGTTAAAGTACCAGCGCCCACGGTCGCCACTACGATATAAGAGATGATCGGTTAAGGTATGATGTATAAACTTCCCGGCTGTAAGCTGTGGTTGCCCGAGATAACCAGCTGCCACCCCGGTACCTCCGATAAAGATCTCACCCTCAATACCTACAGGCGACAACTGCAGCCTGTCGTCCAGTACGAGGATCTGCGCATTGGCCACAGGTGTTCCTATGTAGATACGGTTGTCGTCCTTCACTTCATAAACAGTACATCCTACTGTCGTTTCTGTAGGACCATATTCGTTAAAGATCCTGATATCAGGGTTGAGTTGTCGTAATATCCTGATATGTCCACTATGCAATTCTTCGCCTCCGGCGATGATCGTATGGACTTTGGTAGCCGTAATATTGAGCAGTTCCAGCGCACTGATATGAGAGGGCGTCAGCTTCACCGCATTTACTACAGCACTGGTGAAAGTTTCAGATAATACCTGTTCGATGTTCTCTCCGGGGAAGAGCTGCACACTGTCTCCTCTCAGCAATCCTGACAGAAGCCCTGTAATCGTGAGGTCGAAAGATAAGGATGTAAACACACTGAAAACATTGCCCCGCTGATCATTGAAGTACCAGCTATTGGCCCATAACAGATAATTCAGGAGTGCTTTATGTTGTATAATAACGCCCTTAGGATTGCCGGTGGAGCCAGATGTATACATTACATAGGCCACATCTTCCGGAGCAACAAGCGGCAAGGGACCGCTCTCCCATTGTGTAATACCTGTGCGGATAGCGGATGTAGACAGTACCGGCACATCTGCGATAGTGATTTCTTCATCTGCAATCACTAATACCGCCGCAGTGTCTCTGAGAATATAACTGATCCGCTGAACAGGATAAGTAACATCCATCGGCACATATGCGGCGCCTGCTTTCAAAACGGCCAGTACAGAAACGACCGCCCACTCATTCCGTGGTAAAAGCAACCCAACTATATTACCTGGTTTTAAGCCATAATGGCTGATAAGACGCGTAGCCAGACGGTTAGTATAGTCGTCCAGTGTTGAGAAAGACATTTGCCGTTCTTCGCACAATATTGCAGGAAGGTCTGCCCAGACAGGGCTGCGCAAGCCCAAGAGTGCCGGCAAAGTATCTTTGCTAATCGGTGCTACTGTTTTATTGAATACATGTAACAGTCTCTCTTTTTCCCCGGCATCCAGGAAATCCGCATCAATAACAGCAGCTCCGCCACATAATTGTTCCAGCAGTTTTCCGAAGTGCCGACCCATGAGCTCAATCCTTTCTCTTGCGAAGAGATCTGTGTTATATTCCAATGTCAGCGTAATACCATCTCCACGGTCGAGGAACCAGAAGGTAAGATCATATAAGCTGGTAGTAACACCCACCCTGTCTTCTTCTACCTGCAGACCATTCATTTGTGGTATAACTTCTTCCGCCTGCATACCCTGTTGCATGACCACTGCCACATCAAAAATGGGAAAGCGACTGAGATCACGTGGTATATCCAGCTCATCTACCAGTTTATCAAAAGGATATACCTGGTGCTCAAATGCCGCCAGCATAACATGTTTCACCTGATCCAGCAATGCCGGAAACGCTGCATTGCCATCAATGACAGTTCTCAGCGCCAGCGTATTCACATAAAAACCGATCTGTTCTTCCAACTGTAAATGTTCTCTTCCCGCTACTGTGGTACCCACGATGATATCTGTCTGTCCTGTGTAACGGTAAAGCAGCGCTTTCACAGTAGCTACTAATCCCATGAATAAAGTGGCACCCGCTGTTCCGGTCACTTCTTCTAAAGAAGTCCTGAGTGTAGCAGGGATATGAAAACGCAGCTGCTCACCATTATAAGTGCGATTGTTACCTCTGGCATGATCGAGCGGTAGTTCCAATACGGGTAATTCGCCGGAGAGCGTATTGTGCCAGAAATCCCTATGCTCCTGTAAGTTGTCGCCACTCAGCTGTTCCAGCTGCCACACCGCGTAATCTTTATACTGGAGCGGTAGTGGTTTATATTGATAAGCCTTTCCGCTATGAAATGCATTGTATGCGGTGATCACTTCTTTCACAAACACCTGCATAGACCATTCATCGGAAACGATATGATGTACAGCAAGCAAAAGCGTATGCTGATCTGCTGATAATTGCAATAACCAAACACGCAATAATGGTCCCTGGCTAAGAGAGAATGGCGTAGCTGCCATTAACTGTTTATATTGCTCTACCGTGCCGCTACCGTCGCTGAGATCATGTGTAACGATAGTGAAATCCAGATCATTTGCTACCATTACTTTCTGCCTGGGAGTTCCATTGACCAAAGGGAAAATCGTACGCAGACTTTCATGCTTTTCTATCACTTTCAGGAAAGCCTGCTGCAAAGCGGCCTGGTTCAGGGCGCCCTGTAAAGTGTAAGCCAGCGGACGACTATAAGCCACGAGGTTTTCTTCCAGCTGATCAATCACCCACAAGCGACGCTGCCCGTGTGAAAGCGGATAGTCCTGCTGAACGGGCGCCAGAGCGATCTGCTGATATTTTCCCGCATTCGTTCCGCTGATTAATACTGCCTGAGCAGAAATTGTAGTATGATTAAAGATATCGGCGATGGTCAGCTGTATCTCAAGCTCCTTATAAATACGTGATATCAGCTGTATGGCCTTCAATGAAGAGCCGCCAATGGTAAAGAATGAAGTATTGCGCCTTACTTTATCCACACGCAGAATAGCCTTCCAGATACCGGCAAGCTGCTGTTCTACACCCTCATGTGGTTCGTCACTGCCTTCCTGTTCCTTGCGGTCCGCAGGTCTGGGCAGCTTTTTCCGGTCTACCTTTCCATTGATATTCAGCGGAAAGGCCTCCATATAAATATAATGCACCGGCAGATGCGTAAGCGGCAGTTCTTTCTCCAGCAAAGCTCTCAATGTGGAGGCTTCATATTCTCTCCCACTGTAGTAACAGATCAGCTCCTGCACCAGCTCTTCGTCCTGCTGTACGATCAGCTCTACCTGGCGTATGTCCTCCAACCCCAGCAATGCCTGGCGTATGCCGTCCAGTTCTATACGCACACCGTGCAGTTTTACCTGATCATCTCTTCTGCCAAGGAGCTCAAGTATACCATCATTACTGTAGCGGCCTATATCGCCGGTACGGCAAACGAGGAACCGGTCATCTTCCAGCAATGGATTAGGTACAAATAAAGTATCCGTCAGTATGGGGTCAGTATACCCCAGGGTAACATATGGACTACTGATATAAACCTCTCCGATCTCTCCCTCCACACAAAGTAATCCATTGTTGATGACGGCAATGCTCGTATCGGCGATAGGTTTCCCGACGGGCAGCACATCTCCCGGCTCCCAATCCAAATTATCTATATGATAACAGCTCTTTAGAATAGTGGTTTCTGTCAGTCCGTACATATTCGACAGACGTGCGCCACCATTTACTTTCTGCCAGTTCAGCACATCGCGTCCATACAAACGTTCTCCCGCGAGTACAACATGTCGCAGTGCCGGCAGGTTAATACGCGATTCCTCCATTTCACGTGTAATAAGGCGAAACAGGGAGGGAACCGTCTGAAGAATGGAAATACGCATATCAGACAACCATTGCACCAGCGAAGGAATACGTTGACGGGTATCAGGAGCGGGTATGCATAATGTAGCCCCCGAAGTAAGTGCCACAAGTATATCTTTCAGGGATGCATCAAACGTGACAGGCGCTATCTGACTGATCCTGCTGTCAATGCTGACTGCAAATTCCTTACTATGCCATTGTATGTAATGACTGAGGCTACGGTGACTACCTTTGATGCCCTTGGGCACACCAGTTGAACCGGAAGTATAAAATACATAAGCAGGCGCGTCATCCGGGATAATAACATCCAGCGCTGCGGAAGATAATTCTTCCGGCAACACTTCATACGCTGGCAACATACTTTCCGGTGTAAAACAACGATACGGACGTTTTTCAATACCTATCAGCGATGAGAATGCAATGTCCAGTTCACTCAGGATCTCTTCTCCGGATGCGGGCATTTCAAGCACCAGGGGAATATCTCCTGCCATTCCTTTGACATGCTGCAGGGAATTGCTGTCAGTGATCAATATTACCGGATTCAGTTGTTGCAATATCCCTGACAATATACGTTGTGGTTGCCGCAGGTCCAGCGGCAGGTATACCCCACCACTTTTCATCACCGCCAGCATAGCCGTAACCAGGTTGATACCGGATGTGAGCACGACACCGATAGCATCTCCAGGGGTCACTCCTTTTGCTTTCAGCAATCTCGCCAACCGGTTACTGTCCTTCTCCAATTCTTCGTAACTAATCCTGGCCGCTTCTTCTTGGACAGCCACCAGCTGAGGATACAGCGCGGCTGTTTCAGCAAACAGCTGGAATACTGGTGTATGCGATTTTACGACTTGTCGTTTGTCAAAAGCTACTGCCCCTTCCGGCACCGACCTATTATGATACGTCAATGTCCGGAGACTGTTGTCGGGGGTTGCTAGTATTGCCGTGAGCAGCCTGTCAAGGTCTTCAGATATGGTAATGATCCGGCTCGCGTTGAACAGATCAGTATTATATTCGATACCGGCTTCCAGCACCTCATTCCGGATGCTGAACTGAAAACGCAGGTCTCCTTT
Organism: Chitinophaga filiformis; assembly: GCF_021646545.1. GTDB lineage: Bacteria > Bacteroidota > Bacteroidia > Chitinophagales > Chitinophagaceae > Chitinophaga > Chitinophaga filiformis_A. The sequence goes on from NZ_JAKIRP010000003.1 coordinate 511,669, forward strand.
ACTGATGGATAAGAGCGAAGGCGCCGTTTCTATCTCTATTCCCTTCATTTCCTGTACTGCCGAAGTATCCAACTGCACATTCTGCAATACCACCGCCACATCAAATAAAGGGTTACGGGCGGGATCTGCATCTGCGCCCAACTCGTCTACCAGCAGATCAAATGGATATGTCTGATGCTGAAATCCGTTTACAGCACAATGTTTTACAGCCTCCAGCAATACCGAAAAGCCTTCGTTGCCATCTACCTGTGTTCTAAGTGCAATTGTATTGAGATAATAACCGATCTGGTCTTCCAATTCAGTATGCTCGCGGCCAGCAACAGGTGTACCTATTACGATATCTGACTGCCCTGTATAACGGAACAGCAAGGTTTTCACCAATGCTACCAATCCCATAAACAGGGTGGCTTCTTTTTTATTCAGATATGCCTGGAAAGCAATGCTTCTTTCTTTATCAATATTGAAATGATACTGCGCTCCTCTATAAGTGGGTATCTGTGGCCGTTGCCTGTCTGCCGGCAGCAACAATGCCTGTATGTCGCCGGCCAGCTGCTCCAGCCAGTATTTACGGTGTGTGCTATGTTCACTGTTCTCTACCTGTGTTATCTGCCAGGCAGCATAATCTTTATACTGCAGCTGCAATGGTGATAATGGACTACCCTTCCCATCATGATACGCATTATAGAGCAGTAACAATTCCTTTATCATTAGCTGCATCGACCATTCATCAGAAATGATATGATGGATACCAAACAGTAATGTAAATTCTTCCGCGGCGGTTTGCAGCAACACAATACGAAGCAGGGGTCCTTTATCAAGATCATAAGGTGTTTCTACTACTTCTCTCTGACGTTGTGCAATGATCAATTCAATATCTTCCCCTGCACTGATATCCTGGAAGGTAATTGCAAAACCTGATTCTGCCAGGCTATTGATCTTTTGTTTAGGTTCTCCGTTGTGTAATATGAAAACAGTTCTTAGCGACTCATGCCGCTCAAGCACCGTATAAAATGCTGCAGTTAATGCCTCCTTGTTCAGTTTTCCTTTCAGCCGATATGTCTCCAGTCCGTTAAAAGGCTGTGCATCCCGCAATCTTTGGGACTGCAACCATAAACGCCTTTGAGAATATGACAGCGCATAATGCGCCTGTACGGCGACGGGCCTGATGGACTGAAAAACCGCTTTCTTCGCTTCGCGGATCAGTATTGCCTGTCCGGCTATGGAAGTATGTTTAAAGATATCGGCAATGGTGAGCTGTACATCATGCTCCTTATAAATACGAGAGATCAGCTGGATAGCTTTTAAGGACGATCCTCCATTCACAAAAAATGAAGCATCCCTGCTGATATTTGTGATGCCGAGGATAGCCTGCCAGATGGTTAACAATTGCTGTTCCAGTCCGGCATGCGGCGCATCAAACTGATGCCCTGCCACGAGTTGTTCCGGTCTGGGCAAACGCTTTCTGTCCACCTTACCATTAATGTTCAGCGGAAAGCTGGCCAGCCACACATAATGTGCCGGCAGATGGCTGACAGGCAATTCTTCTCCCAATAGCTCACGCAGGTCAGCATCTTTTCGGGGATTACCCACATAATAACAGATCAATTCCTGCTGAAAGTCATCGTCCTGATATACGACCAATTCCACCTGATCCACCCCTTCCTGTTTCAGCATGGACGATTTAACTGCATCCAGCTCTACACGCACGCCATGGATCTTTACCTGTTCATCGCGCCGTCCCAGCAATTCCAGCGTACCATCCGGGCGGTAACGTCCCAGGTCGCCTGTTCTGCATACAATATCTTGCCGGTCTTTTACCAGCGGATTCTGCACAAATAGTGTCTGAACATTTTCCTGATCAATATAACCTTTGGTTACATAGGGGCTCTTAATATATACATCTCCTATTTCACCTCCTGTACATAAACCACTTTCATTGATAACGGCCAGCTGAGTATTGCTGATGGCTTTTCCTACCGGGATCACTTCTCCCGGCTGCCATTCCCAATGCGGGATACGATAGCAGGACTTGAGGATGGTCGTTTCAGTAAGACCATACATATTGTAGATAACAGTATGCTCTCCGGCAACAGCACGCCAGTTAAGCACATCCTTTCCGTATAACTTTTCGCCTGCCAGCACCACGTATTTCAATTGTGGTAAGATGATCTGCTGCTCCTTCATGGTCCTGGTGATGAGGCGGAACAAAGAAGGCACTGTTTGCAGCAGCGTAATGCCGGAATTGTACAGCCACTTTACGAGGGCCGGTAACTGATAACGCACAGCAGGATCAGGTATGCACAGGGTTGCGCCAGTGCTCAATGCAGTGAGTATATCTTTCAATGATGCATCAAAAGTGACCGGGGCCAACTGACTGATCCGGGTTGACTCATCCATCTTTAGTTCCCCCGCATGCCAATGGACATAATGGCTCAGGCTTTCATGGCATCCCAGAATACCTTTGGGAGTACCAGTAGTACCGGAAGTAAAGAAAATATAATTGCTGTCATCCGCCTGTTGTGGTACTTCTGGCAATGTAGTACTGAAGGCAGACAACGTAAGTGTTTCACAAGTATAATTATCACCTGTCAATCGGGCCAATGTATAACCTGACTCCTGTGTTTCAATCATACTGGCATCCAGCTGCAAATCTGCCAGTAAGCTATGCGCTGCCGCAGGGAGACCTATCAGCAAAGGGATATGCACTTTCCGTTGCAGGAGGAACTGTTGCAGCTTGTCCAGATCTTCTGAAAAGGTGATCAGCGCTGACGGATTTGTAAGCGACAGCATCTGTAATACACGCGCCGGCGCCTGGTCAATATCCAGGGGCACATACACCTGGTTGGTCTTGAAACATGACAGCATGGCAACAGTCAGCCTGATGCTGGAATGCATAACAACGCCGACGTTACTGCCGGGAGTAATACCGAGCGACAATAACACATGAGACAATCTGTTACTTTCCTTAGAAAGTGCTTCATAGCTGATTACATCGTGGGACTCTTCAATAGCTACCTTGTCTTTCAGCAATGCAGCCTTATTTTCTATAACGCTATGGATAAATGATTTCGACATCTGGAATGAAGTTTTGGGAATCTTGCAATATTTCAGGGGCGCTGCAGAACGAGTATCAGCCTGTCAGCCGGCTCTTTTCTGAAATATTTCGGGATAACACGTTGTTCTTTTATGCTAAATCCTGCGGCCAGCGATGCTGCTATCACAGATTCATTATCGGAAGGCCGCTTTCCTGAAAAAAGTATGGGCAGGCCATAGTCACAAACATTATTAATAAAAAGATGCCCGCCGGATTTGACCAGTGTAAACAACTCTGCAAGCAGACTCTTATAGTCTACATAGTTCAGTACCTGGGAAATAATGATATTATCGAATACCTCACCAGCCAACTGCTGTTGCAGATCCTCCGCAAAGGACACTGCATTCATATCAAGATTGAGTAAACGGCAAGCGCCCTGGTCCCGGAGCCATTGTAAGGCATCCCTGTCGTTTTCCAGGAAAGTGATACTTGCTGACGCTGGCAGCACTTCCCTTAATTCAGGGGAGTATAACAGCGGAGTGAAAAACGGACCAATCTCCAGGATATCACCTTTCAGCTGTCTCCTGTTCTTCAGCAAATAGGGGATCAGTCTCCTGCCACCCATTACCATTCTTATCCGGGCGTCCCGATCAAATTCTTCACCAAACCGGTTGTCAGTGAGCGGCCATCCGCTCCATTCAACCATATATTTCTCCGGAATTAAAGCGTCGATCATCAGGGTTTCTTTTTGGGTTGTTAATAAGATTCATCAATGTCAGACATGAAATGAATTTGTTGCTTCTCAAGACGGGCCGCCTGGGTATCTTCCATATAGCTGATCCGGCGGAGTAATATACCGGGATCAGCAACGACATTGGTCAACAATGCTTTCAGGTCCACGAACATCTGTTCTATACGTGAGGCATCAAACAAATCGGTATTATATTCAATATTGCCGGCTATACCACCTTCACTCTCTATAAACTGGAAACGGAGATCTCCCTTGCTGATATGCAGCTCCGGCAATTCCGCCTGTATGGTCACTCCTTCCATAACGGTATCCTGTCCCTTATTCACCTGTACGTTTTGCAATATCACAGTGACATCAAAAACGGGATTGCGGGAGATATCCGTACCTGCACCCAGTTCTTCCACCAGGTGATCAAACGGATATTCCTGGTGTGCATATCCTTCCAGGGCAATCTTCTTTACCTGCTCCAGGTAACTGCTGAAGGTTTCTTCTCCACTTAGCTTTGTGCGTAGCGCAATTGTGTTGAGGTAATATCCTACCTGGTTCTCCAGGTCCGGATGCTCTCTGCCTGCTACAGGCGTGCCAATGATAATGTCTTCCTGTCCGGTGTAACGGTACAGTAACGTCTTCACCAATGTTACCAATCCCATGAACAAAGTACAGTTACTGTTGTTCAGCAATTGCCTGAACCCATCCGCAAGAGATGCATCTATGCTGAAATGGAAATGCTGTCCATTGTAAGTCTGAACGGCCGGCCGCTGGCGACCGGAAGTCAGGGATAAGCGGGGCAGCTCGCCTCCCAGTCTGGACAACCAGTATTCCCGGTGTGCTGTGAACAGGCTATCGTTTGCTGATGCCAGTTGCCAGCGTGCATAATCCCTGTACTGTATCCTTAAGGGGGGAAGTACTGCAGCTGTTCCTTTCAGCGCTGCATTGTACAGCAACTGCAGTTCCCGCAACATGATCTGCATAGACCATTCATCCGAGATGATATGATGGATACCAAAGAGCAAGGTATATGATGCCGGTCCGGTCTTTATCAGTTGTATCCTTAACAGGGGGCCCTTATCCAGTTCATAAGGCGTACCTGCAATCGCCAGTTTGCGTTGCGCGATCTTTTCCTGTTGTGCAGGGTCGGCAGAGAGGTCTTCATAGATCATGCTGAAGCCTGTGCTATCAACCGGACGAACACCTTGCTGCGGTTCGCCATCTACCAGTACGAACACCGTTCTCAGACTTTCATGTCTTTCCAGGAGGAGCCCAAATGCCTTTGACAATACCTCCGGTTGCAGGTCACCTTCCAGATAATACACTTCAAGGCCATTAAAAGGCTGTATTTCGCATAAACGCTGACAAACCACCCATAACCTTCGCTGCGCATGAGAAAGGGGATAAAAGGCACTTTCCTGCGTTTTTCTGATCTCCTGATATCCGGCCTTCTTTGCACTGTCCAGCAATGCTGCCTGTGCAGCGATGGTCGGGTGATTAAATGCATCACCGATGGTGAGCTGTACATCCAGCTCCTTATAAATGCGGGAAATAAGCTGTATTGCCTTCAGCGAAGAACCTCCTGCCACAAAGAAGGAAGTATTCCTTCCAATACGGGACACTCCCAAGAGTCGCTGCCATATACCGAGCAGCTGCTGCTCCGTGCCGTTCTGAGGAGCTTCGTATTGCTCTCCCTCCATGATCTCTTCCGGCCGGGGCAACTTCTTACGGTCTACCTTCCCGTTAAGGTTGAGCGGGAAGCTTTCCATCCATATGTAATATCCGGGCAGGTGACTGGCAGGTAGTTCATTCGCCAACTGCTGCCGGAGTTCCCCGCTGTCCCGGTGTTGACCGCTATAATAGCATAACAGGGTCTGTTCGTCTTCCTGTTCATGCAGTATCAGCTCTACCTGTGTAATACCACTAAGCCTGAGCAGGCTGCTGCGGATACCCGCAAGCTCTATACGTACCCCATGTAATTTAATCTGCTCGTCACGGCGTCCCAGCAATTCCAGTGTGCCGTCCTTATGGAAACGTCCCAGGTCACCGGTCCGGCAAACAAGTTCTTCCCGGTCCTTCACCAATGGATTCTGTACAAAGAGTTGTGCGGTCAGAGAAGCATCTGTATACCCCTGCGTCATGTACGGGCTTTTGATATACACCTCTCCTATCTCCCCTTCTACACATAAAACATCATTGCTGATGACAGCGACGCTGGTATGGCTGATAGGAGTGCCTGCCGGGATCACAGAACCTGCTTCATGTTCTCCATCAGGGACTTCGTAATAACATTTCAGAATAGTTGTTTCTGTCAGACCATACATATTAGCGATACGGGCAGTTGTATTGATCTTTCTCCACTGACTGATATCACGTCCATACAATTTCTCTCCTGCAAGTACGATCTGCCTTAGGGAAGGTATATTGCGCTGCTCCTGTAAGAGACTCTTTGTAATAAGTCTGAATAAGGAAGGTACTGTTTGCAGGATGGTAATGCCTGCATCTGACAACCACCGGCCCAGCTGATGTGGCCTGTAACGGTCTTCCGCTGAAGGCATACAAAGTGTGGCTCCAGCTGTTAATGCTACCAGTATATCTTTCAGTGAGGCATCGAATGTAACAGGCGCCAGCTGACTGATACGGTCAGCGGCATCAACGACGTAGTGCTCCCGGTGCCAGTGAATATAATGGGCAAGGCTCTGGCTCCGGCCGATAATACCCTTAGGCGCACCTGTTGAACCGGATGTATAAAAAATGTAGGCTGCATTGTTACCGGCAACTGGCAGCGGACTATCCTCCACTGCAGGAATGTCGGCAGGCCAGTAGCTTCCTCCTTCAAGTTGCATCAACTGCAGCTCCTGCGAGGCTACTGCAATAGCTGAAATATCATCCAGCTCCAATCCCTTTACAAGGGAACCCATAGAAGATGGTACACCTAGCAGGTAGGGTACGGCGACGCCTATGTCAGAGAATTTCTCCATATGCTCTGATCCAACGATCAGTATATGCGGGGCTTGTGCCTCGAGTATATTTTTTAGTCGCCCTACAGGTTGATCCACATCCAATGGCATATATACCACACCTGCTTTCAAACAAGCGAGTAAAGTGGTGACCAGGCGTATACCGGCAGGTAGCAGTACACCCACCGTATGCCCGGGCATTATATCCAGTGCATGCAATGCCTGTCTCAAGCGGTTGCTATCGGCCTCCAGGCTGGCATAGGTGATGCTCTCCTCCGGTGTTTCAATGGCATGTTTTGCCGGATACTGTGCGGCGATCGCAGAGAAAGAAGTGTGTAGGGTGGGCAATTCCTGCACCGGCATTACTTTATCAAAATCTGCTGCTGCAGCGGGTACCAGGTGATTATGGTATACATGCTGCTTTAATGGCAAACCGGGCCTTGCGATTACTGCCCCCAGCAACCGATCCAGGTCGCCGGCCATATTAGCCACCCGCTTCTCATCGAACAATGCTGTGTTATATTCAATACTGCCTTCCAGTGAGCCATTATCCAGCGCAAACTGAAAACGCAGATCACCTTTACTCGTTTTCACATCTACCCGCTCCCTTTCCACACTCAGTCCCTGCAATGCGGCTTCCGGACCGTCATGTACCCTGATATTCTGCAATACCACTACCACATCGAACAAGGGGTTTCTGCCCTGGTCTGTTCCCGCACCCAGGTCTTCCACCAATGCATCAAACGGATATAGCTGATGGTCAAAAGCTGATAAGGCTGTTTTCTTTACCCGCTGTAACAGCTCGCCGAAATCGATATTACCTGACACCTGTGTGCGTAAGGCCAGGGTATTGAGATAATAACCTATCTGGTCTTCAAGGTCGGGATGATCACGACCCGCTACCGGTGTACCGATAATAATATCTTCCTCTGCCGTATACCTGAACAGCAAAGCTTTTACCAGCGCAAGCAATCCCATAAAAGGAGTCACACCTTCTCTTTCGAGGTAAGCAACGAATGCACGGGCATTGGCGGTGTCGATAGTAAAACTATACTGAGCACCATCGTAAGTTCTGATTGCCGGCCGTGGACGATCCATCGGCAATATCAATCGTGGTAAGGGACCTTCCAATGTTCGCAACCAGTATTGCTGTAGTGTCTGAACGGCTGTACCCGAAAGCTGCCTGCTATGCCAGGCAGCATAATCGCGGTACTGTATTTTTAAGGGAGACAGTGAAATGTCGTGTTTATTACTGTAGGCGTTATAATACACCAGCAGTTCCCTCAACATCAGTTGCATAGACCATTCATCAGAAATGATATGATGAATGCCAAACAACAATGTATGTGTTTGTTCACCGGTTTTCACCAGCTGCACTCTCAGCAGCGGGCCTTCCGCCAGGTTATAAGGCGTCCTGGCTATCGCATTGATCATCTCCTGCGGAACTGCACCCAGCTCGGCATATTGCACATCAAAACCACTTTCTGCCACTGTACGTATGCGCTGCTTAGGAGATCCGTCTACCAGTACGAACGTAGTGCGGAGACTTTCATGCCGTTGTAACAGTGCATTGAACGCTGCTATCAGCGCAGCTTTGTCTAACGTACCCTGCAAGCGGTATATCTCCAGTCCATTGAACGACAATGAGACATTTTGCTGTTGGGCTGCTATCCAGATCCTTTTTTGCGCATGCGAGAGCTCATAGTACTCCTGTGTCTGCACCGGAGTGATAGTCTCGTATAATGCTTTCTGCGCTTTGCTTACCAGCACTGCCTGCGCTGCTATGGTAGGATGATCAAAAATTTCCTTGATAGTAAGATGTACTTCCTTTTCTTTAAAGATCAGGGAAATCAGTTGTATGGCTTTTAGGGAAGAACCTCCTATCACGAAAAATGATTCCTCGCGGCCAATACGCTCTATGCCAAGCAGGCGTTTCCAGAGCAAGCTGATATCCTGCTCTATTCCCGGCAAAGGCGCTTTATATTTATCTGCCGACAACAATGCCTCCGGTTGCGGCAATTTCCTGCGGTCTACTTTACCATTAATATTCAGCGGAAATGCATCCATCCACAGATAGTATGCCGGCAGATGGCTTGCAGGCAGTACTTGCTCCAGTTCCTGCCGCAGGTTTTCGCTCTTCCACTGCTGACCGGTATAATAGCAAAGCAGCACCTGCCCGCCATCTTCGGTCTGCTGTACGATCAGCTCCGTTTGTGTAATACCTTCCAGTTGCAGTATGCTGCTGCTCACTGCACCCAGTTCCACCCGCACGCCATGCAGTTTTATCTGCTCGTCGTTACGACCCAGTAATTCCAGCATACCATCTTCGCGATAGCGGCCAACATCACCTGTCCGGCATACGTATTCCACCCGGTCGTTCACTAATGGGTTCCTTACAAACAATTTTTCTGTGAGCGCCGGATCTGTATAGCCAAGGCTTACATAAGGACTTTTGATATACACATCACCAATTTCGCCGGCTACGCACAATACGTTATTCCTGACAACAGCTATACTGGTGTTGGCGATAGGCTGGCCTACAGGTATGATGTCGCCTGCGGCCCCCTCCCATTGTGTTAGCGGGTAGTAGCTTTTCAGTATCGTCGTTTCGGTAAGACCATACATATTCACCATCAATGCATCATTGCCATTAACTGCCCGCCATTGCTGAATATCCCGGCCATACAATCTTTCTCCCGCCAGTACTATCAGGCGGAGTGACTGTAAACGGCTGTTAGCAGCTGCCAGTTCTTTGGTGATCAGCCGGAACAGGGAAGGAACAGTCTGCAGGATTGTAATATTAGCCGCCGCCAGCCATTTCACCAGTAACGCCATCTGAAAACGTTCTTCCGGCTCAGGAATGCAAAGTGTAGCGCCACTTGTTAAAGCTACCAGTATGTCTTTCAGCGAGGCATCAAATGTGGCAGGCGCCAGTTGGCTTATGCTGTCCTTACTTCCTACCTGATACGTTTCCCGATGCCAGTGTATATAATGCGCCAGACTCTGAAGATCACCTTTAATTCCTTTAGGTGTTCCTGTTGAACCGGATGTGAAGAAGATATAGGTACCTGCATATGCGGGGATGGTTTCCTCTCCTACTATTGGTAGCGTAATCCCGCTTAATACGTAATCTGTCCCATTATAAGCATACAGTTGTAGTTGTTCGGCCAAACTATCTATCAGTGAAATATCATCCAGTTCCAGGTCTTCCAGCAAAGTTGATGTCAAACCAGGTAATCCCAGCAGATAAGGCACCCTGGTATCCAGTTGCTGACCGATAGCTTTTACCTGCTCCAGGTCCTCCATTCCTGTGATAAGTACCTGTGGGGCTTGCTCTTTCAGGATCTGCAGACTCCTGGTTAAAGGCTGCTGTATATCCAGCGGCATATATACGCCACCACTGTGCAAACAGGCAATCAGAGAAACAACCTGCCGGGTTCCGGAAGGCAGGAATACGCCAACACGGGTCTCCGGAGAAACACCCAGCAATGCCAGTAACTGTGCCAGCCGCCGGCTTCTCTCATCTAATGCTTTGTAGGTCAGTTGCTCTTTACCTGACGATATCGCAATGTTCCCGGCAAATCTACGTGCAGTATCATTAAGCACAACATGTAATGCGGGGTACTGCGGAGCCGCCATCACCTTGTCAAAGTCTGCCGCTCCCTGTGGGATGGTTTTATCATGGTAAACGTGCTGCTGTAGCGGCAACATTGGATTGGCAAGAATGGAAGACAGCAGACGGTTAAGGTCTGCTGCTATCACGGCTATCCTCGAAGCATTGAACAAATCTGTATTGTATTCAATTCCACCTTCCAGTACACCATTTTCGTATGCAAACTGGAAGCGCAGATCCCCCTTACTGATATGCAGATCTACCGCCCTGGTATCTATCGTAATACCATTCATGGCGGGGAAAGCACGCTGACGTTGCTGTTCGCTCTGCATAATCACTACCACATCAAACAGGGGATGCCTGTTAGGCGCTGGTGCGATGCCCAGGTCTTCTACCAGCTGGTCAAAGGGATACATCTCATGACCAAACCCATTCAACGCTGTCTCCTTTACCTTTTCCAGCAGCTGATCAAATCCTGCGGTACCATCTATTCTCGTTCTCAATGCCAGTGCATTCAGAAAGTTACCAATCACTCCTTCCAGGTCGGGGTGCTCACGGCCTGCCACAGAAGTACCGATGATAATATCTTCAGCTGCCGTATAACGGTACAGCAACACTTTCACCAATGCCAGCAGTCCCATGAAAAGCGTTGCACCTTTCGACTGCACATACTGCTGCAACTGTGGCCCGGTATTTTCGCTGAATGTGAAATTGTACTGTGCCCCCTGGTGGGTCAATACATCTGCTCTTGGTTTATCCAGGGGCAATTGGAGCACAGGTAATTTACCGCTTAGATGATCCAGCCAGTAATCACGATGTGCATTTATCCTGTCTCCCTGTAAATGTTGTAGCTGCCAGGCTGCATAATCTTTAAACTGAACAGGCAGGGGTGACAGGTCGGGCATCGCATCTGCATCGAAAGCATTATACAGGAGCAGTAATTCCTGTAACATCACCTGCATTGACCACTCATCGGAAATAATATGATGCATGGACAATAACAAGAGGAACTGCTGTACACCTGTCTCCAGCACATGTACTTTAAATAACGGCCCTGTCAGCAGATCAAATGGAGTATTGGCAACAGCCTGCACATAAGCCTCCGCGTCTTCCGGCTGAGACCACGTTACTTCGAACCCGCAATCACTAAAAGGTATGATACGCAATTTCGGCAGGCCATCTACAACCGCAAACAGTGTTCTCAGGCTCTCATGACGTTCAACCAATGCTGCAAACGCCCCGGACAAGGCCGCTTTATTCAGCGGACCTTCCAGGGTATACACGTTGAACATGTTGTAGGTTAACTGTCCTTGTCCCTTCTGTTCCAACAGCCACATTCTTTTCTGTGCAGGCGACAATTCATAATAGGGGCTTTCCGCTACCTGAGGGATCTTCCGGAAAGCAGCATGTTCTATATTTTTCAGGAAACGGGTGATCAACTCTTTATTTGACCTGATCTCTGCAATCAGGTCGGCGGTCAGTACGCCATCAGGCGCAGTAATACTGAGCTTATCATCTTTCAGCCTGAGTTGAACTTCTAGTTCCTTTAACCGGGAAAGTAAACGCTGGATGCTCATAAAATGATCTCATCGGTTTTATTGGTGCTCAATTTTTCATATTGACTGTCCCTGGCCCATTCCATAATTTCTATTTCCGCATAGAGATCTGCCAGGGTGGGTAACATAAACAGGTCGCGCAGTTCCAGTTTCAGTGACAGTTCTTTCTGAATCCTGGACAATACAAGTATGGCCTTGAGGGAATGTCCGCCCAATGCAAAGAAGTTGTCGGTAATACCCACACGTTCCACACCAAGCACTTCTTCCCAGATAGTGGCCAGCAATTGTTCTGTCTTATTTCTGGGCGCTACATATTGTACCTGTTTACGTTCGGGTTCGGGCAGCAGACTACGATCCACCTTTCCATTCGGCGTCAGCGGAAATTCCTCCAGGCGAAGAATATAGGCGGGCACCATGTAATCGGGCAGATAGCGTCGTAAATGCTGTTGTATGATCTCTTCGGATACATTGTCCTGGCTTGTATAATAAGCGGCAAGATATTTCTCGTTCTCCCGCTCAAAGGCACATACAATAGCATGGTTAACACCTGCATACTGTAGCAGTATATGCTCTATCTCTCCCGGTTCTATCCTGTATCCGCGTATCTTCAGCTGATGGTCGCCACGGCCGTAATACCTGAGATATCCATCGGCCGTCCAGCTACAGATATCGCCGGTATCATACATGAGTGTTCCCTGCAGGAAGGGATTATCTGTAAATCTGCCGGCTGTCAGTTCCGGTTGTCCCAGGTAGCCCGCCGACACTCCGGCCCCGCTGACGAATAATCTGCCGGGTACACCAACCGGAAGCAATTGCCGGTTGGCATCCAATACATAAGCCTTCATGTTTGAAATACCCCTGCCGATCAGTACTGCATCCGCAGCCTGCCGTACCTTATGCCAGGTGGCATAAACGGTGGTTTCCGTCGGGCCATACATATTCCATAAAGTATCGCAACGGTCCAGTAAACGTTGCGCCAGTGAAATGCCAAGTGCCTCGCCGCCGGTAATGATCTTTAACGCCGGGTTACCTTGCCATCCGCTTTCTATAAGTAAATGCCACATACCCGGAGTAGCCTGCATCATCGTAATACCATCATCCAGGAGCACCTGTAATGCATCTGTCGAATACACTTCTTCACCTGTGGCTATGACCAGCTGACTTCCGTTCACTAAGGGCAGCAACAATTCCACGACAGACATATCAAAGGAGGCCGTTGTAACTGCCAGCCATTTGTCTGCGGCACTGATGCCTGTTTCGTGACTCATTGCCTGCATCAGGTTATAAAGCGCCGCATGACTGATCATCACGCCTTTCGGCTGTCCTGTAGATCCTGAAGTATATATAACATATGCGAGTGTATCGGGAGTTATCTGCAATAACTGCGGCATTGCTGAACTACTGTATATCGCTTCATCACTGACAATCACTGCCTGCCCATCATAGCCAGACAAGAGCGCCTGCAATCCTTCGCTGGTCAATACGACACTGCTTCCACTGGCAGTCAGTATCTGACGGATACGTTCTGCCGGTGCGTTATAGTCAACCGGCAGATAAGCAACACCAGATTGTAATACTCCCAGTATAGCAACAGGCAACCACTCAGTGCGCTCCAGCAATATACCTACAGGCGCCTGATCACCGGGCTTCCGTTGTTGTTGCAGGTAAGCAGCTAACAGCTTTGCCTTTCTTTCCAGCTCACCATAACTTAACCGGCTTCCTCCGGCAATAACGGCCGTCTTCTCCCAGTGTAATGCAGCCTGCTTTGCAATAAGTGCAGGTACCGGCACAAATGCCGGAAATGCAACTGAGGTATCATTAAACTGCTCCAATATCAGTTGCGATTCTGCCGGGTTGATATATGGCAGTTCACTGATGGCCAGGTCCGGTGATGCTGTTGCGCTCACCAGCAGTCCTTCCAGATGTGTAACCATCCGTTCTATCCTGACACGGCTGAAAACATCTTTGTTGTATTCAAGTTCTATCTGCAAGCCTTCGGGTTTCTGTTTGAAGTAGAATGTCAGGTCAAACTTGCTACCAGAGAGAGGGATATCCAGTTCCTGCACATCTACACCAGGAAGTTTCAAGGGGATGCTTTCATTAGCATCCTGCAGTACTACCATGACATCAAATATGGGTGAACGGCTGATATCCCTTTTCATGCCCAGTTCCTCCACCAGCAGGTTGAAAGGATAGTGCTGATTGGCATAGGCCTTCAAAGCCATATCCTTCACGCTATCCAGCAGCTCATTAAATCCTTTCTTTCCATCTAACTGCGTACGTAATACCAATGTATTCACATAAAAGCCTATCTGGTCTTCCAGGTCAGGATGCTCTCTTCCCGCCACCGGTGTTCCCACAATAAGATCTTCCTGCCCGGTATAACGATATAATAGGGTCTTTACGATAGCCACCAATCCCATAAAAACAGAGGCGGTACGTTTCTGTACCAGGTGGGCGAACAATTGTTGTTTTTCTGCCGGGATCATCGCCACTACACGTTCTCCGTTGTAGGTCTGCACTGGTGGACGAGGCTGATCTGCCGGCAGTTCAAGTACCGGCAGGGGGCCTTTCAAATGCTCCAGCCAATAGTTTCGCTGCTCCTGTCCACTGCTCTCATGCAATGATTCCAGCTGCCATGCGGTATAGTCTTTATACTGGATCTCCAGTACAGCAGGTGTGATGGTTACCCCCTGGGAATAAGCGTCATATAAGGACAGTATTTCTTTCACCAGCAGTTGCATAGACCATTCATCTGCAACGATGTGATGGATGCAGAAAGCAAACAGGGATACCTGCGGAGCTACCCTCAGCAGGCATACTCTTAGCAATGGCCCTTCCTGCAGATTGAAAGGTGTGGATATGACATGTTGTATCTTTTCCCAGGCAGCCTTAGAGGGATCAGGTAATACCTGAAGATCTTCATATATCAGCTGACAACCGGCGGCTGAAGCAGGTAATATTTTCTGACGCGGTTCCCCATCCGACAACAGGAATACGGTCCTTAGACTTTCATGGCGCTGTACTACCGTCTGAAATGCCTTCTCCATTGCCGCTATGTCGAGGTTACCGCGAATGTTGCAGATCATGGGTATGTTATATACGGCAGTGGTATCTCCAAACTGGTCCATCAGCCACAGTCTGCGCTGCGCATGGGAAACCTGGTAGTGCTCCTGTTGGGGCACGGGTTTGATCTTCCGGTAGTTTCCTCCCTGCAGATTACGCAGGAATGAGGTGATGGCAGATTTTTCCTTCTTCAGTTCCTGGATAAGTTCGGGCGTAAGTACCCCCTCAGGGGCACTAATGCTCAGCTGACCATCTTTCAACTGAAGGCTCACCTGCAATTGCTTCAACCTGGCTAACAATAAGCTTATGCTCATAATAGTATCTCGTCAATTTTTGTGGGATTCGTAATAGTGGTTACATTGGTTTGCGTGCTCTTCGCCCATATCAGCACGGCTATTTCATCATGAAAATCTGAGAGTATGGGGTGCTGGAATAAACTGCTTAATTCCAGTTTTATGGAAAACTCTTTATGTATTCTTGACAACACCTGTATTGCCTTCAGTGATTGTCCTCCGAGCAGGAAGAAATTGTCATCTATGCCCACCCTTGAAACGCCCAGTATATCCTGCCATATAACAGCCAGTTTTTCTTCCGTTTCATTCCTCGGTGCGGTAAAGTCGGTAGTAACGGGAACAGGGGCTGGTAATGCATCCCTGTCTGTTTTTCCATTCACTGTAAGTGGTATGGAAGGTACCCTTATGAAATAGGCAGGTATCATGTACTCGGGCAGATGATGCTGCAACCAGGCTCTCAGTGTCTGCGGAGGAATCTCATCATTTCCTACGTAGTATGCAGCCAGAAAAACGTCGGCGGCGTTGCCGAATGCACATACAACTGCCTGTTCTATCTGCTCGTGCTGCATCAGTTGATGTGCAGCCTCTGCCGGCTCTACGCGGTTTCCCCTGATCTTCACCTGTTCATCTGCACGACCCGTGAATTCAATGTTCCCATCAGCCAGCCATCTTCCCGTATCTCCGCTGTCGTACATCACACCACTATGGAAAGGATTGCTTAAGAAGCGCTCTGCCGTCAGATCCGGCAATCCGAGGTACCCCAGTGCAAGTCCCTCTCCTGCTATATATATCCTGCCATTCACTCCCACCGGCTGCAAACGCATGTTTTCGTCGAGTATATACACCTTTCTGCCTGCAATCGGCTTTCCGATAGGCACAGCACCTTTTGTTGCGTTGGTAACCCGGAAAGAGGTAGTTACTACTGTCGATTCCGTAGGACCATAGTTGTTATACAATTTGCACACTGGTGCGGGTATATGCCCCAGGGCTTCCCCTCCAGTCAGTAGTGTCAGATCAGTATTTAGTGCAACTCCGCTGTTCAGCAGTGTTCTGCAAACTGCTGTTGGGAGGAAACAGTGAGAAATATCATGCGTTGCCAGGAAGCTCCCCAGCAATTCCATATCCGATCTGGCGCTTTCCGGTATCGTGTATAAGGTTGCTCCATTCAGCAGATAGGGCCATATTTCCCAACCGGAAGCATCAAAGCTAACGCCGGCAAACAGGGTCGCCCTGCTATTTGCATTCACCTGGAAGGCTGTCGTATGCCAGTCACACAACTGTACGATGCTGGAATGAGACACCATTACTCCTTTGGGCCTTCCCGAAGATCCGGAGGTATAAATAACGTATGCCAGATCATCTGCTTCGGGTATAACAATATCCTGTTGCTGTCCAATCTCTTCCCAGCGCACATCTGCCGGCAATACGGTTACATCTTCGCAGCTAAATGGCACTGCAGATAGGGCCACTTTAACACCTGCATCTGCAAGCATATACCGGATCCTTTCCACAGGCAGACTGGCGTCGACCGGCAGGTATGCGGCGCCTGCTTTTAACACGCCCAGCATGCCGGTTATTAGCCACTCACTCCTGTTCATGATCAGCGCTACGGGTTCCTTTGGTTTAACCTCACCGGCAGTAACCAGGTACCTGGCTAATTGCGTTGAACGATTGGACAATGTTCTGTAGTCCAGCTGTGTGCCCGCATCCAGGTAAGCGATTTTTTGTGGTGTACGCCTCGCCTGAGCTTCAAACCTGCTCACCAGCGTTTCTTCAGACACTGGTGCTACCAGGCCATTGAACGCTTCCAGTAACTGCGCATTTTCTTCATCTGACAGCATTGCTGCATCTCTGATCGGGCAATCGGGATCTGCTGCAAATGCTGCTGCCAGTTGTATAAAATGGTTCCCCAGTCCCTGTATCCGCTCCTTATCAAATAAGGCGGTATTATATTCCAATGTAAGCGCTAATTCCTCATCCGTTTCGGTGAACAAGAAGGTCAGGTCAAACTTGCTGAAACCAGTATCCAATTTTATTTCAGTAGCGTTGATATCTTTCAGTCCTACCGACTTTCTGCCATCATGCAATACCATCATCACATCGAATAGCGGAGAATGGCTTAAATCCCTCCTGAGAGACAGTTCCTTCAGTAAAAGGTCAAAAGGATATTCCTGATGTGTATATGCATCCAGCAACAACGCTTTCACCTTTCGCAGTAAACTGGCAAAACCAGCAGCCGCATCCAGTTGCATGCGTAAAGCCAACAGATTGACGTAAAATCCGATCTGGTCTTTTAAAGCAGGATGATCCCGTCCGGCTACCGGTGTTCCTACTATAATATCTTTTTGTCCCGAGTAACGGTATAAGAGCACATATACCAGCGACAACAAGCCCATGAACAGACTGCTGTTTTCCTCTTTCATTAAACGCTGGAGTGCTTTAAACGCCCCGGCAGGAATAACTACATCAATACGTTCACCACTATAAGTCATGACAGGTTCCCGCTGACGGTCTGTAGGCATAGACAACAAGGGCAGGGGCTCATGCAGGAGCTGTGTCCAGTACTTTCTGGCGGCAGCAGCTCTTTCTTCCTGTAAGACTGTTTGCTGCCAGACACTATAGTCCTTATACTGTATAGCAAGATTGTTTAAGCCAGGCTGATTCCCCTCGCGGTAAGCATTATACACTGCCAGCAGCTCTTCCATCAATATGCCCATGGACCACTCATCTGCAACGATGTGGTGCACTACCAGTACAAATACATATTCTTCCGCTTCCAATTGCCAGATACATGCACGTACAAGAGGACCTTCTTCCAGGTTGAAACTCGCGATCACTGCCTCTTCCGCAGCCTTAAGCACCAGCTGTTCTTTGTCTGCAACGGCCGACAGATCACCATATGCCAGATGAAATGTCATATCTGCAATCTGCTGAAAGGGAACACCATGTTGGGTAACGAACCTAGTCCGGAGACTTTCGTGACGCGCGATCACATATCTGAATGCAGCTTCCAGCAAAGGAATATCTATATTGCCTTTCAACCGGTAACAGAGGTGTATGTTATAAGCCACTGCTACTTCCTTAAACTGATCCAACACCCATAAGCGCTGTTGCGCATGCGATAAGGTATAGTATTCCTGTTGTGGTACCACTGGTATCGGCTGATAACCCGTCTGTTCCCGCTGCGCCAGTAACAATGCCTGGGCTTGTAATGCAGGATGAAGGAACAGATCGCGTAACTCAAGGCGTACACCTGTCTGCTCATAGACACGGGACAATACCCTCACTGCCGACAATGAATGACCGCCCAGGGAAAAGAAATTATCACCTCGGTGAATCACTGCTATTCCCAGTTCCGCCGCCCAGATACTCGCCAGTAATACTTCACGTTCTCCCTCCGGCAAGGCGGCTTGCGACACCTCAGGTAGGGGCAACCTTTCACGGTCTATCTTCCCATTCACCGTACGAGGCAGCTGCTCCAAACATACCAGGTGAGCAGGCACCATATACCAGGGTAGCAACGATAATAAATATGATCTTAATGTATCTGCACTAACTGTCTGACCACTGTAGTAAGCCACCAATTGTAATACGCCTCTTATCTCCACTGGTACTACCACACTGCTTTCTATCCCTGTATACCCCTGCAACACATATTCTATCTCTCCGGGTTCTACGCGATAGCCGCGTAGTTTCAACTGTGTGTCAACTCGACCGCCAAATACCAGCTCCCCATCAGCAGTCCACCAGCCCTGGTCGCCGGTACGGTATAATATACCAGCGCCATATTGATTCGGTATAAATCGTTCGGCGTTCAATTCATTCCGATGCAGATACCCCTTGCTGATGCCTGTTCCGCCCAAAACAATCTCGCCTCTCACTCCTGCCGGCTGCAAACGCCCCTGGCTATCCAGTATATATACAGCGCGATTACGGATCGGACGACCCAGCAAGCCTGCCTTTGAGCGATCTTCTATTTTATGATATGTGGCACATACTGTGCTCTCTGAAGGACCATAGGTATTGTAAATATTCAATGATAAGGGCAACTTATCTATCTGGCCCGGCCTTAATTCATCTCCTCCACTGATCAGTGTCTTCAGGCTGGATAGATCATACCCACCATGATTGATTTCACCAACGACAAGTGGCGTTGTACTTAACAACGTCACGCTATGACGATGGATCAACTCACATAAGGCGGATACTGCCTTACCGCCCTCCGGCGCTATCACTAACGCACCGCCTGCCATCAACACCGGATATAATTCCTCTACAGCGGTATCAAACGATAAGGAGGATTGATGTAATACCACATCTGCACTACTTATGCCAAAATACTCACTGAAAGTCTC
This sequence comes from Chitinophaga filiformis, assembly GCF_021646545.1. Classification (GTDB taxonomy): domain Bacteria; phylum Bacteroidota; class Bacteroidia; order Chitinophagales; family Chitinophagaceae; genus Chitinophaga; species Chitinophaga filiformis_A. Next base: position 531,285 of record NZ_JAKIRP010000003.1, read on the forward strand.
CACGTAATCTGTCAGTGAATCATGACTGATCTGAACACCTTTCGGCTGACCAGTGGAACCAGAAGTATAGATCACATACGCGGTATCTTCTCCACTCACCTCCCAGGCAGGATAACTTTCAGCATAGCCCGATAAATCGGTTAACAACAATTCCTGACGGCAATTCAATTCAGGTATTGTTTTATCACTTAACAACAGCACAGCACCACTGTCTTCCAGCATATAACGGATGCGTTCTACAGGGTAATCAGTATCTATAGGCAAATACGCCGCTCCTGACTTCAATATACCCAGCAAGGCTATAACCGTACTTGCAGAACGGCCCGCCAGTAAGCCCACTATACTGCCAGCACCCACACCACATGTCAAACGCAGGTAATGCGCCAGGCGGTTAGAAGCTGATTCCAGTTCGGCATAACTCAATGCGCTCTCTCCATCCCTGATAGCTATCGCTGTGCCAGGGTGTCTGCTGATCAACTTTGTAACCGTTACCTGTGTTATTCCTGCCGGCTGAGGATTGAACGATAATAAACGCTCACGCTCCGTAGCTGACACAATATCGTAACTATTCAGCGCCATATCAGGTGAAGCTGCTATGGCAGCACACAGGTAACTATAATGTTCCAGCAAACGGCTCATCTGCCATTCGCTGAATAAAGAAGTATCATAACGCAGCTTTAGACTTATACCTTCTGCAGATGGCCAGCATTCCAGCTGCATCGCATTTAAACTGCTACCATTGTCCAGGTCTTCTGTTGTAACCTTCAGCCCTTCATTATTCTTTTTACTAAAATCCTGATAGAGGAATAAAATATCGTAAATGCCAGGTTCCTGTAACCCTGATAATATTTGTTCACTGCTCTCCTGGTGAACATATGCATCCAGTAACTGTTCATGTACATCCCGCTGGTAGTCGCGGAAACTCTTATCGCCTGCCAGCTTAAAACGCAGGGGTAATAACTGTAAATAGTATCCTACCTGACCTTCCAGGTCCGGATCTGTTCTGCCGGCGCTATCTGTGCTCAGCATCAACTCAGACTGACCTGTATATCGATGCAGCAATAGGCTGAATGCTGATAATAAGGTGGTAAACAATGTCACCTCATTGCTTATGCCAGATAAGCCAGCTACCAGTTCTGTATTTAAATGATGATATACAATGTGGCCTTTACGTGCATTATTACGGTGACCACCCCATACGCTCAGATCAGTAACAGGCAATACGCCAGTTAATAACGAAGACCAATAGTCCGTCTGCGTTGCCCGTTCTTCTGACCAGTCTAAATAATCTTTATACTGGATACGTGGCATTGGTAAGCTAGCCGTATCTCCAGACAAGTATAACTGTTCCAACTCCCGGCTGATCACATCTATAGACCAACCATCGCTGATAAGATGGTGAATGACAAATGCGAAGTAGTATTCGGTAGCAGATAACCTGAAAAGCGTTACCCGTAATAAAGGGCCATGATACAAGTCAAATGCAGTTGCAGCTTGTATCAGTGCTGCTGCTTTCGCGGCCGACAGTGGCTCTTCTTCACTACTTAGATCCACCACATTCACCCTAAAGCCAATTTCATCTACTGGTAACACCCGCTGATATACCTCTCCGTTCTGTACAACAAACACAGTACGAAGCGATTCATGGCGGGACACGATACAGGAAAATGCATCTATGAAAGCCTGATCGTTAAAATCCTGTTCATACGATAACCTGCAGAACTTTGCTATGTTAAAGGCAGTCTTAGCATCAGCTGTTGCTTCTGATAACCATATTCTCCGTTGTCCGGCTGATAATTTATAATGTGACCGGTTTGCCGTTACTGGTATCGGCTGATAGCCTGTCTGTTCTCGCTGTCCCAGTAACAATGCCTGGGCCTGTAGTTCAGGATGAAGGAACAGATCGCGTAACTCAAGGCGTACACCCGTCTGCTCATAGAGACGGGACAAGACCCTCACGGCTGATAGTGAATGACCGCCCAGCGCAAAGAAATTATCGCCTCGGTGAATCACTGCTATTCCCAATTCCCCTGCCCAGATACTTGCCAATAATACTTCGTGTTCTCCTTCCGGCAAAGCTACTTCCAACACAGTAGGTAAGGGCAACCTTTCACGGTCTATCTTCCCATTCACCGTACGAGGCAGCTGCTCCAAACATATCAGGTGAGCAGGCACCATATACCAGGGTAACAACGATAATAAATATGATCTTAATGTATCTGCACTAACTGTCTGACCACTGTAGTAAGCCACCAATTGTAATACGCCTCCTATCTCCACTGGCACTACCACACTGCTTTCTATCCCTGTATACCCCTGCAACACATATTCTATCTCTCCGGGTTCTACGCGATAGCCGCGTAGTTTCAACTGTGTGTCAACTCGACCTCCAAATACCAGCTCCCCATTAGCAGTCCACCAGCCCTGGTCTCCGGTACGGTACAACATACCAGCGCCATAATGATTCGGTATAAATCGTTCGCCGTTCAATTCAGCCCGATGCAGATACCCCTTGCTGATGCCTGTTCCGCCCAAAACAATCTCGCCTCTCATTCCTGCCGGCTGCAAGCGCCCCTGACTATCCAGTATATACACGGCACGATTACGGATCGGACGACCCAGCAAGCCTGCCTTTGAGCGATCTTCTATTTTATGATATGTGGCACATACCGTGCTCTCTGAGGGGCCATAGGTATTGTAAATATTCAATGATAAAGGCAACTTATCTATCTGACCCGGCCTTAATTCATCTCCTCCACTGATCAGTATCTTCAGGCTGGATAGATCATACCCACCATGATTGATTTCACCAACGACAAGTGGCGTTGTACTTAACAACGTCACGCTATGACGATGGATCAACTCACATAAGGCGGATACTGCCTTACCGCCCTCCGGCGCTATCACTAACTCACCGCCTGCCATCAACACCGGATATAATTCCTCTACAGCGGTATCAAACGATAAGGAGGATTGATGTAATACCACATCTGCACTACTTATGCCAAAATACTCACTGAAAGTCTCCACGTAATCTGTCAGTGAATCATGACTGATCTGAACACCTTTCGGCTGACCAGTGGAACCGGAAGTATAGATCACATACGCGGTATCATTACCGTTTATCTCCCAGGCAGGATAACTTTCAGCATAGCCCGATAAATCGGTCGACAATAATTCCTGGCGGCAATTCAATTCAGGTATTATTTTATCACTTAACAACAGCACAGCACCACTGTCTTCCAGCATATAACGGATGCGTTCTACAGGGTAATCAGTATCTATAGGCAAATACGCCGCTCCTGACTTCAATATACCCAGCAAGGCTATAACCGTACTTGCAGAACGGCCTGCCAGTAAGCCCACTATACTGCCAGCACCCACACCACAAGTTAAACGCAGGTAATGCGCCAGGCGGTTAGAAGCTGATTCCAGTTCGGCATAACTCAATGCGCTCTCTCCATCCCTGATAGCTATCGCTGTGCCAGGGTGTCTGCTGATTAACTTTGTAACCGTTACCTGTGTTATTCCTGCCGGCTGAGGATTGAACGATAATAAACGCTCACACTCCGTAGCTGACACAATATCGTAACTATTCAGCGCCATATCAGGTGAAGCTGCTATGGCAGCACACAGGTAACTATAATGTTCCAGTAAACGGCTCATCTGCCATTCGCTGAATAAGGAAGTATCATAACGCAACTTCAGGCTTATACCTTCTGCAGATGGCCAGCATTCCAGCTGCATTGCATTTAAACTGCTACCATTGTCCAGGTCTTCTGTTGTAATCTTCAGCTGTTCACCTAAACGAGAGAATCCGTTAAAGTGCTGATAAAGGAATAAAATATCGTAGATGCCAGGTTCCTGTAAACCTGATAATAGTTGTTCACTGCCCTCCTGGTTAGCATATGCATCCAGTAACTGTTCATGTACATCCCGCTGGTAGTCGCGGAAACTCTTATCGCCTGCCAGCTTAAAACGCAGGGGTAACAACTGTAAATAATATCCTACCTGGTCTTCCAGGTCCGGATGTGTTCTGCCGGCGCTATCTGTGCTCAGCATCAACTCAGACTGACCTGTATATCGATGCAGCAATAGGCTGAATGCAGATAATAAGGTGGTAAATAATGTCACCTCATTGCTGATGCCTGACAAGCCAGCTACCAGTTCTGTATTTAAATAGTGATATACGATGTGTCCTTTACGAGCGTTATTCCGGTGACCGCCCCATACACTCAGATCAGTAACAGGCAATACGCCACTTAATAACGAAGACCAATTGTCCGTCTCCGTTGCCCGTTCTTCTGACCAATCCAGATAATCTTTATACTGGATACGTGGCATTGGTAAGCTAGCCGTATCTCCTGACAAGTATAACTGCTCCAACTCCCGGCTGATCACATCTATAGACCAACCATCGCTGATAAGATGGTGAATGACAAATGCGAAGTAGTATTTGGTAGCAGATAACCTGAAAAGTGTTACCCGTAATAAAGGGCCACGATATAGGTCAAATTCAGTTGAAGCCTGTGCCAGTGCTGCTGCTTTCGCGGCCAACAATGGTTCTTCTTCACTGCTCAGATCCACCACATTCACCCTAAAGCCAACTTCATCTGCCGGCAACACCCGCTGATATACCTCTCCGTTCTGTACAACAAACACAGTACGAAGCGATTCATGACGGGACACGATACGTTCAAACGCCCGTGTGAAGGCATCAACTGAAATCGGCCCTTGTATATGCCCGCCACAGGCAATATTAGCAGCTACACTCGCTCCTTCCAGCTGACAAAAATTCCAGAAGCGCCTTTGTCCGGCGGAAAGTCTGTACAGTGAACGCGGGGTTGTTACCGGGATCGTATTTGCTTCACTATGCTCTTTTCCTAACAGGTATCGCTGCAGGGAACTGATGGTGTTATGCTCAAACACTTCCCTTACCGTCAGCTCAAACCCAACTGCCCTTAACCGGGATACCAACCTCACCGCCTCCAGGCTGTTCAATCCATGCCGGAAAAAGTCTTCATGTGGGTCAGCAGAGACACTGAACACCTCCTGTACGATCGCTCTCACGGTGTCTTCGTCTACCTTGTAATACGCTTTATCCAGCAAGGACAACGCCTCCTGCTGACTGTCATGATCGCCACGCTCAAACTGTTGCACTAACAGATAATGCTGCACTTTGCCGCTTGTTGTACGGGGCACACTTTTCACCATTACGATCCTATCCGGTACGATGCCTAGTTTAGTCAGCAGTTGTGCCCTCAACTGTATGACCAGTGGATGGAACTCCTGTACTGATCTGCGGAAATGCACAAACAGCACTAATTCGTGTTTGTCGCTGCCGGCAGGCAATGCCTGACACGCAACGATATCTCCCGGCTTAATACCCGGTATCTGTGCATGATGCTCTATATCCTGCGGATAATAATTCTGTCCGTTAATGATGATAATATTCTTAGCTCTCCCTGTTATGTATAACTTTCCTCCAGTAATAAAACCAAGATCCCCCGTCTTTAACCAACCATTTTCAATGGCCCGGCTGCTTGCTTCCGGATTGTTATAATAACCACTTGTCACATTGTGCCCACTGATCCATATATTACCGATATGATCATCTGCCAGCAATTCACCCTGATCGTCCGTAATAGCAATGCTGGTTGAGCTCATCGGGTGACCTACACAGGCAAAGTGCAACCTGTCCGGCACATACCTGACACGATCACCTGTCTGCAGGTAGTTCCTATCCAGTGAAACAAACTGTAGTGGCTCTTCCGGAGTGGGAAGTGTTACCGCCACACAGGCCTCTGCCAGTCCATAGCCCGGGAACATGGTATGCGCCCTTAACCCGAAACTGCTCATCACCTGCATGAAGTCTTCACAGAGCGATTTATTAATAGGCTCTGCACCATTATAGATGATCCTCACCGCTTCCAGGTCCCAGGCAGGCCTGTCAATACCCGATAATGCCGCCAGCAGATACTGATACCCGAAATTCGGTGAATACAATTGAGTGATCCGGTGCTGATGCGCTTTCTCCATCCATAATAGTGGCCGCCTGATAAAAAGAGGCGTTGCTATCAGATACTGGTTGATGCCGGCAATTACACAGGACAAATGAAAACATATCAGTCCCATATCATGCGTTAGTGGTAACCAGCTTAAGGCCCTATCAGCAGCAGTGGTGGCAGAACGCTCGCAGATATCGCTGATATTGGCCAGCAGGTTCCCGTGCGTTAACATAACACCCTTGGGATGAGAGGTTGAACCGGAAGAAAACTGTATATAGGCTATATCCTCCGGTGCTGATGGCAACAGCGTACCACTGCCTTCGGCAGCAGTCAGCGATTCAATGGATATATGCCGTACACTCATCTCTTCCCACGCTGCGAGGCAACCCTTCTCTTCGGCATACCTGCGGGCAGGCGCCGCCCAGTTATCCTCACTCAGCAGAAAAGGATGATGTAGTGTACTCCACACGTTAAACAGCTTATCTTTATGGCCTTCCTGACTGCCCATGGCAATGGGAACAGGAATGATCTTCCCATACAGACAAGCCCAGAAAACTGTCAGAAAAAACGCATTGTCCTCTATCTGCATAACCAGCTCATCGCCAGGTTTTACTCCCTGCAACGTAAGGTTATACAACACGTGCAATGCATGCTTTTGCAGATCATCATACGACAGATACCGTTCCTTATCTGAAGCCAGAATAAAGGTGATGCCGGTAGCCCTCTCCGCAGCCTGCTGAAGTATATCAACCAAAGAATTACAACGCTCCTGTATCATGAACACAAATGGAGTTTCCTTATTTATTTTCCTACATTCACCAGCAGCATGTCAGGTCCCTGCTGATTTCCGGTGGAATTGAGTAACAATGGGAAATCGGGGTTATCAAGTATCCAGAAGGCTTCTTTACCATCCTGGCTGGTTACATAAAGGGATTTCACCTTTTTGTTATTGATCTTGATCTGTGAAGCCGCTGGTGTTGGTTTCAACACGTACGTGGTGCCACCGTACATCGCTTTCTTGTTCTTCACCAGTTCCTTGTAAAACTTCTGTGAATAGAAGAACAATGTCTGGTCTTTCTTCACGTGTCTTTCTTCGCCGGGATTCAGATTGTCCCAGTTAAGACTGCTTCCATCCTTTGTACCTTCCGGTGTTACCAGGCATTTCCCCTGAATGGTCTTTTTTCCGTTGATGACCTTATACTGAAAACCGACCCCTGTCTTATCCTTGTACAGGACAGTGATCAGAAAATCTATAATGCTGCCGTCAGGCCCTTTGGCCGCATATTTGAGCACATCGCCCTTTTTGATGTTTATCTGGCCATTGGCGTTTACCTGGGCTTTAGCTGAGAAGAAGCCCATCAGCAACAAAAAAAGAATACTTAGATAGCGCATAACTATATGGTGTTTTTTAAGGAAAATCCGGCATGAACGTTCCGTACGATCAGGCTGGCTATTACAGTAGTGTGTTCGAGAATAAAGAAATGATCTCCGGGAAATTCACGGAGCACGATTGGAAAGGTCGTCTCCCGCTGCCAGGCTTCTGCCTGCTCACGGCTGATCCTGTCAGACAAACCATTGAAAACAGTAAGCGGTATATCAAACGGATCACAGGGCGCATACTCATAAGTTTCCACCGCTTCAAAATCTGCCCGGAGTATGGGCTCGTATAACTCCAGGATCTCTTCACTGTTCAATATTTCGTCGGTTGTACCACCCAGCGAACGTAATTTTTCTATGAACTGAGGTCTTGGCAGCTTATGATAGTCCGGCATATCCCGTCGCATAGAGGGGGCTCTGCTACCACTGATGAACAGATGAACCGGTAGCGGCAATCGTTCTTCCCTTATCTTCTTCGTTAAAAGATAGGTCAGTAGTCCCCCCATGCTATGTCCGTAAATAGCATAAGGTTCCTGCAACTTTCCTCTTACCTGCTTAAACAGGTCCTCACACAATACATCCAGGCGCTTTAACAAAGGTTCACCATACCTCGTGCCTCTCCCTGGATAGTCCAACGGGATCGTAGTCAGAGCGCCGCCTATTGCCTTTTCGAGCGACAGAAATGAATAGCGGTTACCTCCTGCAAAGGGTATACAAAACAGATTGACATTTACCATACTAAAGGGTTAATTTTCGACAACCTTGCCAGCATATACCGGGCTGTCGCTTACTATCTTTCCATAATTAAACTTGATGATCCGCGTCGCACAATCATAATAGTCATCATCGTGGGTGATGGCAATGATGGTCTTTCCTTTCTCTTTTAATGAGGGCAAAATCTGCTGGTAGAAGTATCTTCTGAAACGAGGGTCCTGTTCTGCGGCCCATTCATCGAGCACAATTACTTCTTTATTTTCCAGCAGCGCGTAAATAAGTGCAAGGCGCTTCTGCTGTCCTTTGGAATATTTCTTGCCCAGGGTCTTCTGCTCTCCGTCAAGCTTCAGGATCCTGCCCATATCCATCAGCTCAATATATTCTGACAACTGTGCATTGGCGGCGGTTAACTCAAAACCATCATAGTTGTCGTTGAATAAATAATTGGTGGTAAACACAGCGCTCATGCTGTCACTGTAATTTACATAATTCTCATCGTTAATCTCGCGCTCATTCAGATAGATCTTACCTGAATAAGGCCGGTAAAGCCCGGACAACAAATAGCCAAATGTACTCTTGCCACTGCCATTGCCTCCGGTTACAAACACGATCTCTCCACGCTGAATGGCAAGATTAAATGGTTCCAGGTGAAAGCCCTGTTCTTTTCCCTTATCATAACGGTAGCTGACGCCTTCAAAACGTATGCTGTCGAACGGCTCATCCGCCAGGTCAACAGTAGCAGCAGTATGGCTATCCAGTGCATCCAGCATACTGTCAAATACATTCAAGCGCTGCACAGATATCTTAACGGCAGTATAGGTAGGCACCAATGTCAATATGATGGCGATCGGTCCTATAAGATACAAAATAGTGATCAGAAATGCAGACGTTTTCGCTATATCCAGGTGAAACAGTACCGGCAGCACAAACATAGTAATGCCCATTACGATATACCAGCTGTAACTACCTATCAGCTCATTATCCATGTACTTTACAGATGTACCTATGGATATATTTCGTCCTGCCTCCCTGTTCTTAATCAGGAAATTGTCGAATATGGAAAGATTCCTGGTAATACTCATCTTCAGTTCCTTAAAACCATGCAACAGATCTTCCAGGTGTTTATAATATACATTCTGCAGATCGCGCTGTTTGTTCAGATCTGCTTCTATTGCCTTGTTGCGCACAATATAGAACACCAGCAATGCCGCCATCACCAGCAACACAAATGCTGCTCCCATGGGTGCTATCCAGAACAGATAACCAAAACAGCAAAGGATCACCACAAAAGCGTTGAATGCATTCATGAATACTTCCGGTGCATGTGCCAGCACCTTAGTGTCGTTGATAGCGGTATACACTTTCTCATTTCCCAGCGATTCAAAATCTTCATAAGACGCATGGCGCAGCTTGGTCAGTATCGTCAATTCAAAATCGAACAGTATGTTATTGGTCAGCCGGATCATGTAAGCCTGAAAGTACCGCGAACAGATTAAGGACGCCGTCACAATTACAATAAATACCACCCAGTTGTACGCAGGAAATACGGGAAACGGCTTACCGGCTATCGTACTGTTGATAAACATCAGCAAACCTCCGTTCAATAAGCTATTAAACAAACCCAGTACGACCACATAACCGATCGCTTGTTTCGACTTTTTTATCAGTGTATCGAGAAAACTCATAAGAATAGTTTTAATAGCGGCCTATAAAGAAGGAACTTCAAAGACCTCAGAGAATATATTGAACGTTAGTATGATGATGAGCAGGTCCATATCATAAGGCGGGGTCAGAATAAAGTCCTTATGCGTATACATGGCTTTCAGCCGTTCTACAGTATCCGGATTGAAATAACCTCTTCTTTTAATGTAGTCGTAGGATAACAGATCATTCACCCACTCGTTGTTGTTTTTCAGTAACTGCGGACTACCAGGCGCCACAAACCCAAATTTCTCACGGTCTATGATCTCTCTTGGCACATATTTATCTGCCAGCCGTTTGAGAATATACTTCTCCTTCATATTCTTCAACATCAGGCCGGGTGGTATTTGCCGTACAAATTCCACCAGTGGCACATCCAGGAAGGGATAGCGGCCTTCAACGTTATTAGCCAGCGTCATCCGGTCGCCATGGTCTGCAATAAGATGTCCCGCCAGTCTTAATTTAAAGTCCACATAAGAACGCTGGTGGAAAATATGCCTGTTCTTCAAACGCTTATGTGCAACTGCCGGCTGCCGCAAACAGTCAAACTGTGTATACACGTCGTTAACGCCGGTGGAATAAAGCGCTTCTTTTGTGCTCTTAAATTCGTACTCATTCTTCTCGTAGATAAAATCTTCATTCCCCCACAAGGTTTTCCTTACCTGGTCTTCCATCAGGTAATCCAGGTCTTTGACCACACCATTCTTCGCCCGCTGGTAATCGAACTTATAACCGGCATATCCTCCAAAAAGTTCATCAGCGCCTTCCCCGGAGAGAATTACTTTAATCTGCTGGTCCTTTGCCTTTCCTGACAGTGCCAGCGAGCAGACATTATATGTTTCCTTCAATGGCGCCTCCGAAAAATATACCACCTGCTTCAACTTATTGTCCAGGTCTTTCCAGTTAAACTCCACCTCATGGTGCATAGACCCGATGTGTTCACTCATAAGCCGCTGGTAGCGTTGTTCGTTGATCTCTTTGTTGTCGGGCGAACCGGAAAAGCAGATCGAAAAAGAACTGAAGTCTCTGCCATTCTTCAGGCTACGCATAGTAGCACCGATAATAGACGAGTCTAATCCTCCGCTCAGGTAAAAGCCTACTGGTACATCGGCATGCATCCGGTACCTCACAGATTGTTGCAAGAGTTCATCCAGCTGTTCTATGTAATAAGATTCTGTTTTCTCTTCGTAAACATGTGCTTCTTCCGGATATTCCAGGTCCCAGTACTCATGCAGTTCCAGCTTTCCATTGCTGAATAATCCGTAATATCCCGGCGGCAAACTCCTGATGTGTTTGAACATTGTTACAGGAGCGATATTCGCGGGGAAAGAAAAGATCTGATCAAGTCCGCTGAGGTCCACATCTCTTGGCATACCGGGGAATTCCAGCAGGGCTTTCATCTCCGATCCGAACAGGAACACGTGTTCCTGCTGACTATAAAACAAGGGGCAAATGCCGAAATGGTCCCTGGCGAAAAACAATGTCTGTTTGCTTTTATCGTACAAGGCAAAAGCGAACTGTCCGTTCAGCTTGTTCAGGAACCCGGTCCCATATTCACGGTACAGATGAAGGATCACTTCCACGTCACACGCAGAACGGAACAGATGCCCCCTGGCCTGCAGATCAGCCCTTAGCTCTTTGTAGTTATAGATCTCTCCATTACAGATCATCACGATGTTATCATCTGCGCTGAAAAAGGGCTGCTGACCGTGTGCAAGGTCAATAATGCTCAGACGGCGAAAACCAAACCCGACATGCCCGTCTGCATAACTGGTGGCATCATCTGGTCCGCGGTGTTCCATCTTCCCGGCCATCTGCCTTAGTATATTCTCATCAACGGTCTGCTGCCTGTTATTGTAAATTATCCCGGTTATACCGCACATAACAAAAGTTTAATTGAGCTCAAAGTGAGTAGCCGCATTGCTGGTAGCAGTAAATGTGACGATCTCACCAAATACGTAAAAAGCGGCGTCCAGGATAGCCTCATCGGCTGTGGCGCGCTGTTCTGCAGCTGCCAGCCGTTCCGGCACCGGCCAGCAGATGGTGACTGTATTGATACCATTTGTGCAGATATCTGCCGGTACTGTCAGTGAATGACGTGTCCATTTTCCTGATACTGCCACTTCACTTACCTGGACTCCATTCAACAACACGGTGATCTTACCTTCTTCCGGCAATCCAGGCACACGGAGTGAGATATCAAAGAATACCGGTTCATCTTTAGCAGCTACCAGGAAGAAGACTGATTGCGCATCCCTGGCCTGATAAAAGGCTGCTTTTGTGCCCTGGTATTCATCATATGAAGTAGCGTGATAAAATGTCTCCAGCAGGTTAACTGCCTGTATAGATACACCATGTTCCTTATTCCTGAGATCATCTACATACTTAATGAGATTAACGCCCGCTGTCTGCAACGCAGCTACCATTGCATTCACCAGATCGATCTCCATCGTCTTGCCGGAACGGGGGTGTAAGAGGGCGTGTACATATCTGTCCAGGCGCGTATTGCCTGTTACCAGTATTTCCAGTGTTTTGCAAAGATTGTTGGAAGCACTGCGGTTCATCATATCGCAGTAGTAGATCATTGTGCGGGCAATTTCTTTAGAGTACTGCAGTGCCTTCAAACAGTGATGATACAGTATCCCATACTGCTGCCCCCAATGTGCATTATGAATGGCAGCAAACAAGTGCGCCATGGCATGTACTTCCTGATCGGGCCTGATGCTTGTGGCAGACACCTTACCATTACCTGTATTACCTGACAACACAAATATCCGCTCAGCTACGGCCTGCATGGCCACCTGTATACCCTCCGCCGTAAAATGGCAATAGTCAAGGAACAGGTCCTTTCCGGGTATTTTTCCATTCAGGTGCCTGCTGAACACTTCGGGAATGTCTACCACATCTATTTTGTGGCCCGCCGCTTCCCGAAGGATCGTCTGCCTGGTGATGTTGAACATACGCGGTTTACTATTGGTGCGGCAGAACAAGGCCGTATCTCTCGCCGTTTCCAGATAAACACGCGCCTTATCATACTCCTGCAATAGCAGGTGTGCATCAGCCAGCAGTTCATATCCGTACGGATGACTGGGATCCAATGCTATCATCCTACTGGCATGTGATATACCGCGTTGCGCATCCTGTTCTTTTAATACCAGCTCTGCCTGATCTCTGGCGGCTATCCAACCGGCAATGCCATTATCAGGCAGCCGTGATATAAAACGCTCTCCAGGCGTACTTCTGCAATCCAGCAGATTGAACTCTGGTATGGCAAATATTACCGGTAATGCAGGACCTCCCACGGTCCGTACGTACTCCAGGAAAGAACCTACCAGTGTAGAAAATAACTCCTCTAATATCGTTCTTGCACTGCTGATATCCTGATTAAGCACCAATGCCTCTCTTACGCGGGATAGATATGTTTTGTCGGTTAATATCATATTCACCAGGTCATCGCGCCAGTTATTCCCCGCCAGGAACAATACCATATCCGGCTCCAGCGCCAGTGCCTCACGGTAACGCTCCTTCAGACCCGCCATACCCAGATTAGTCTCTGCCAGGTCTATCACCTCAAATTCATCCTTATCGGCATTACCATTTAGTAAAGTACCCAGCACCTGTGCAGGCGTAAAACCAGGGTCCAGCAGGAATCCACGAGCTACAGACTCGCCCAGCAGAACGACCCTTTTGCGGGTTCCTTTTGCAGGGATCATGGGAATATCGGCAAAATAGGTCCAGCGGGCTTTCCTGGAAACATCACGGCTATATACTATTTCGCCGTCTACCTCTTCCGGTTTGTAAATACCTATATGCCCGGTTGCTGTGGAGCGGGATAATGATGTATCTGCAATGTGTTCATTGGTAATACCCAACTCTTCGAACAGGGTATCTATTGCTATATTGGATGACTGCCCACTGCTTAACAATAAAGCAAGGGCGTCTGCTTTCTCTCTTAATGCTGATGATGGTCGTACAGACATACTCCTTTTTTTAATTAAGATCAGATAAAAGTGTAGACGTTAGGGTTCAATTCGAATGAAGGACGCTCCAGGAGATTCTGGTTGATCATCTCCAATATGCTGGTATCATTGTTTTCGTTGTCAATGATAAAATCCTCCAGTATCAGACAGTCTATGTCGGTGGTAACGAAACATATCAATGCTTCCTCCGGGTTACATACTATCGGCTCATCTCTTACATTGAAGGAAGTGTTCAGCAGAATAGGACATCCTGTTAAATCTGCAAAGGCTTTCAGCAATGCAGCAAATCGCGGATTGGTCTTTTCACTCACTGTCTGTACCCTGGCCGATCCATCTACGTGGGTAATTGCAGGCAGATCAAAGGAAGAGATCACCTGGCAGGTTTCCAGCATAAAAGGTGAAGGATGGTCTATGTCGAAATGTTCGCCTGTTGCTGATTCTAATACAGCAGGTGCAAAGGGTCTGAACGCTTCACGTTTCTTTACCATTGCGTTGATGCGGTCGCGCATATCGGCGCCCCTTGGGTCAGCCAGTATTGAGCGGGCGCCCAGTGAACGCGGCCCGAACTCCATCCTGCCGTGGAACCAGCCTATCACTTTACCTTCCGCCAGACGTTGTGCCACCTGCTTTACAAGCTCACCGTCATCCTGGTGCTGCGTATATCGCAGAGAAGTAGCGCTCAGCAATTTCCTGATCTCTGCTGAACCATAGGAAGGCCCCAGGTAAACATGCTCCAGCTGGCTGGTCATTGCCTCTCCGGATAGATCAGTATGCGCCAATGCCGCTGCCCCAAGTGCACATCCGGCATCTCCTGCAGCGGGTTGTACAAAGAGTTGTTTAAAAGGACTGTTCTTCAGGATCTTTCCGTTTGCCACACAATTCAAGGCGACACCACCGGCCATACAAAGATTTTCGGCGCCTGTTTTTTCATGCAGATAACGCGCCTTCTCTATCAGGATCTCTTCCAGCACTACCTGCAGACTAACCGCAATGTCTTCATGCACCGGCAGTATTGCTGTTTCCTTTTTTCTTGGCGCCAACCCGAATAATGCAGGCAAGGCCTCACTGTACATCTTCTCTCCTTTCAGGAAATCAAAGTACTCCATGTTCAACTCATACTGACCAGCTTCTCCGTTCCTGATAAGCTGTCTTATTTTATCAACATACAAAGGCTTACCGTAAGGAGCGAGTCCCATTACCTTATACTCTCCGCTGTTTACGCTGAAACCCAGGTAGCTGGTAATAGTACTGTATAATAATCCGAGTGAGTCCGGGAAAGATACTTCTTCAAACAGCTCCAGCTTAGCACCCTTACCCATACCATAGGTAGTGGTAGCCCACTCTCCTACGCCATCTACCGTAAGAATAGCGGCATGGTCGAAGCCGGAATAATAATAACTGCTGGCAGCATGTGACTGGTGATGCTCATAAAATCTGATGGGACCATCAAAACCAAACTGCTCCCTGATCTGCCGTTCTACGGCTGCATGGTCTGTATTGCGTATACTGTCTGCAGTAATAAATCTGCTGCCACTCCATAGTTGCCGGGACAATTTCTTTACCGGATCTTCATAATAGGCGATACAGTCAATGTCGGAGATGGTAATGCCTGCTTCTTTCAGGCAATAATTAAAGGCCGCCTTTGGCAGATCGGGATCATTCTTTTTTCTGCTGAACCTTTCTTCCTGCACTGCGGCTTTCAATACGCCGTCCTGGAGTATACAACAGGCTGAATCGTGGTAAAAGGCAGAGATGCCAATTATATTTAAACTCATGGATGATGATTTTATAATGGTTAAAAACCTTTGTCTATAGTAGCGCTGAACATATCAGATTGTAAGCGTTCTGTTTCGCGCTCTTCTTCTGTCAGATAATTAAGTGCGGTTAACGACAGGCTGGGTTGCGCCGTCACAGCTGCTATCAGCTGTTGCAGATGGAGTAACATACGCTCAATACGCACCCTGTCATAAATGTCTGTGTTGTATTCTATGCTGCCGCTGATATGTGTGCCCTGGTCTTCAAACTGAAAACGCAGATCGCCCTTACTGATACCCGGATCAATTGCAGCGGGTGTGATCAGCACATTGGCCATTTCAGGCAGTGCAGCAGCTTCCACCTGTACGTTCTGGAGTATCAATACTACGTCAAACAATGGCGAGCGACTAAGATCTCTGTTCACGCCCAACTCTTCTATCAATCTGTCGAAAGGATACAGCTGGTGATCGAATGCTTCCAATGCAGTTTGTTTTACTGCAGAAAGCAGTGCATCAAACCCGCTTTCTCCGTCGATGTTGCTTCTTAGGGCCAGTGTGTTCAGATAGTAGCCGATCTGCCCTTCGAGGTCCGGATGATCGCGCCCTGCGACAGGCGTTCCTACAATGATATCCTGCTGACCACTGTAACGGAATAGTAACAACTTCACGAGCGACAATAGTCCCATGAACATCGTTACCTGCTGTTCCCCGAGGAAGGAACGCCACTTGTTACTGATCTCAGCACTCCATTCAAACAGGTATTGCTGTCCGTTGTAGGTCTGCACTGCCGGTCTCGGTCTGTCAGCCGGTAGTTCCAGCACGGGCAGTGTTCCTCCGAGTTTTGCCAGCCAGTAGCTACGCTGCGCCTTCAGGCGAACACTATCCATGGCCGTGGACTGCCAATGTGCATAATCCTTGTATTGCAGGGGTAATGGCGGTAGTGCTACTTCCATACCGGCTACGTAACCGTTGTATAGATTCAGCACTTCTCTTACCAATATCTGCAGCGACCACTCATCTGCTATAATATGATGGATAGCGAATAAGAGCACATAATCTTCTTCATCGCAATGAAGCAGCCTTACACGCATTAATGGGCCTTCACTTAGATCGAATGGTGATAAGGCCGCCTGTTTTTTGTACTCCTCTACTATCTCTTCTTTGTCAGTTGCTGCCCTCAGGTCCTCATATTGAATACTTACATTGGCCTGCGCTAAGATCTTTTGTCTTGGCACTCCGTTATTCAGCACAAATACTGTTCTCAGACTCTCATGCCGCAGTGCCAGCGTGCTAAATGCCTGCTGCAGCAGGGCCGGGAATAACGTGCCTTCCAGACGGTAACTCATGAATATATTGAACGTGGCCTGTCCTTCCATTTGCTCTTCCAGTACCCACAAACGCTGTTGTGCATAAGAAAGCGCATAATCTTCCGCTTCGGGCACATGCGCAATTGCCATGTAGGCTGTCTTCAGTGCTCCCAATATCAACCTGGCCTGTCCTGCTACTGTGGGATGTTCAAAGACATCTGCAATGCTCAGCTGTACTTCACACATTTTGTAGATGCGGGATAACAATTGTATAGCTTTCAGCGAAGATCCTCCCATGGTAAAGAAGGATTCGTTCCTGCCAATAGCTGTCGTGCCCAATATTTGTTCCCAGACGTCTGCCACCAGCCGTTCTATACCGGCGTGGGGCAATTCCCGCTGATGGCTGGCCAATACCAGCTCCGGACGTGGCAGGCGTTTACGGTCTACCTTTCCGTTAATATTCATGGGGAATACTTCCAGCCAGATATAAGCTGCCGGA
The DNA here is from genome assembly GCF_021646545.1 of Chitinophaga filiformis. Lineage (GTDB taxonomy): Bacteria > Bacteroidota > Bacteroidia > Chitinophagales > Chitinophagaceae > Chitinophaga > Chitinophaga filiformis_A. The sequence continues at coordinate 548,625 of NZ_JAKIRP010000003.1, forward strand.
AGATGGCTTTGTGGCAGCACATCCGCCAATATCTTTCTTAATGCTTCCGCTTCATACCGCCGGCCGGCATAATAACAGATCAGTTCCTGTTCTTCATGCAGGATCAGCTCTGTCTGCGTAATACCTTCCTGCTCCAGAATAACCGAGCGTACGCCGGCAGTTTCTACCCTGACACCATGTAACTTCACCTGCTCATCTTTCCTGCCCAACAGTTCAAGGATCCCTCCCGGAAGGTAACGCCCCAGATCTCCTGTTCGCACTACCTGCATGTTCTCTACAAAAGGATGCGGTACAAAAATGTCTTTACTTACAGGTGACAGATAACCTTTGGTGATGAAGGGGCTGCTGATATACACCTCTCCTATTTCTCCTTCCTGGCAGTAATGATTATTGTTCAACACAGCGACAGCAGTATGCGTGATAGGCTGCCCTACAGGAATAACAGCGCCTGGTGCAATGCCGGTTTCCGGTATATGATAAAAAGTCTTTAATACAGTGGTTTCTGTCAGGCCGTATAGATTGGATACTTTGGCAGCTGCGCCATGTAGCGCTCTCCAGTTGATCACATCTCTGCCATACAAACGTTCTCCTGCCAGTATCACCTGCCGGATAGCAGGTAATGGCCCTTGCAGGCTGGCTGTGATCAGGCGGAATAGTGATGGAACGGTTTGCAGTATGGTGATATTGTTGTCAGATAACCATGCTCCCAGTAGCTCCATCTGTGGACGGATAGCCGGTGATGGTATGTGTAATGTAGCCCCTGTCATCAATGCAGGGAAAATATCTTTTAAAGAAGCATCGAATGTTACCGGCGCCAGCTGACTGATATGGTCATTCACCCCAATATTGAAAGCGGCGGCATGCCAGTGTGCATAGTGGCTGATACTTCCCTGACTTCCTATGATGCCCTTTGGCATTCCTGTAGAACCGGAGGTATAGTATACATAGGCAGACATATCAGCAGTAACATGCGCGGATACTGTTATAGCTGTTTTCTCCAACGCTGATGGCACCAGTATCTCAGCGGTATGGCCGCTTTGCTGCAATATTGCTTCCCAGACAGACACCTGTTCCCTGTCTGTAATCAGTATGGCAGGTGCAGCCTCTTTCAGTATATAAGTCAATTGTTGTATTGGCATTGCAGCATCCATCGGCAGATATATCATACCGGCTTTAAAACATGCCAGCAAACTACTTACCTGTGTTATACCTGCTTTCAATGCAACGGCTACCGTTGATTGTATAGCTGTACGCTGCCCCAGGTGGGCTGCCAACGCCGTATAACGCGCTGTCAGTTCTTCGTAACTAATGGCGCCCTCTCCATCCATGATCGCTATTTTATCCGGCTGTTGTACTGCCTGTGCTGCAATAACATCTGTCAGCAGCGGATACACAGGCGCTGATATCCGTGCATTGAATGATGCCGCGTGTGATTCATCATCTCTGTAAGCCAGCGAGGAGACCGGCGCTTCCGGCGACTGAAGGGCCAATACCAGTAACGCCTGCAGGTCTTTAATGATCTGCACTATGCGTTCCCTGTCGAACAGGTCTGTGCTATACTCAATATTACCGCTGATATATCCTTCTTCTTCCGCAAAGAGGAATCGCAGATCACCTTTACTTGTTTTCAGTTCCCCTGGCAGCGGAACAACGTCCAGTCCTTCGATTTCCAGTGCATCCAATGGCTCCAGGCGGATGTTCTGTAGTATCATCACCACATCAAAAACAGGGTTCCGGCTTACATCTTCTCCTGCTCCCAATATTTCCACCAGTCTGTCAAACGGATACACCTGGTGTTCAAACCCAGCTGTGGCTGTTTGCTTCACCTGTTGCAGCAACACATTGAATCCGGCATCGCCGTCCACGTGAGTGCGTAATGCCAGTGTATTAAGATAATAGCCGATCTGGTCTTCGAGGTCTGCATGATCTCTTCCTGCTACCGGCGTTCCGATTATAATATCACGCTCCCCGCTGTACCGGTATAAGAGGGCCTTCACCAGCGATAATAATCCCATGAATAGTGTAGCCTGGTTCTCCTTTACATATTGCCTTAATGCAGCACTGCTTTCTTCAGAAAAACGGAATGTCAGCTGTTCTCCACTGAAGGAAGGCCTTGCCGGTCTTGGTCTGTCGGCCGGTAAAGTGAGCTGTGGCAAAGTTCCACTTAACTGTTGCAACCAGTACTGCTCATGTGCAGCCAGGCGCTCACCGGTCAGTTCCTGCGCCTGCCATAGCGTATAATCTTTGTATTGAATACGCAAGGGCGTCAGCGGATCAGCGTCCCCCTTCACGCCGGCATTATAGCTGGTCAGCAGATCTTTTATTAACACCTGCATAGACCATTCATCTGAAATAATATGATGCAATACCAACAGCAATACGTGTTCCTCTGCCCCTGTCTGCAGCAACGATACCCGCAGCAGCGGTCCCTGGTCCAGCACAAACTTATGTTCTCCTGCCAGGCGGATACGCGTGATTATCTCTTCGTCCTGTTGTTGCACACCCTGCAGATCTTCATACGCGATGCGGCAATCAGCCTCCAGTATCTGCTGCATGGGAGTACCTTCACGGGTGACGAATATCGTCCGCAGACTTTCATGTCTCGCCACTACTGCTGCAAACGCTGCTTCCAGTACATCCCGTCTCAACTGACCAATGATGCGGTAAACCTCCATGCCATTAAATGCCTGTACATCCCCTAAGCGCAATGTCTGCAGCCATAAGCGCTGCTGTGCGTGTGATAGTGGGTAGTATGCAGCTTCCGGTGCCACAGGAATTTCCCTGAACTGCTGTTGCTGCACCTGATCAATCAGGGCTGCCAGGCTTGCCAGTATAGTATTGCCGAAAATATCCCCGATGGATAACTGGGCGCCAAACTCACGGTATATTCTTGTGATCAGCTGGATAGCTTTCAGTGAATGGCCGCCGGATAAAAAGAAATCGCTGGAAAAGCCAATATCGCCTCGTTGTAATATCTCTTTCCAGATAACCAGCAGGCGCTGTTCTGTTACTGTTCCTCCTGTTTCTTCGGCTGCTACCGGCTGATCGGTGGGAACCGGTAAATGCCGGTAGCTGATCTTACCACTGCTGTTTAGCGGTAAGGCTTCCAGGTGTATGAACCTGGAGGGTATCATATACTCCGGTAAACTTCTTGCCAGGAACTGCCGTAATACAAGACCGTCAATCGCATTCTGAGCCGCATAATAGGCCAAAAGATACTTATCGTCACCCGAAGTCCTCACAACAACAGCAACGCCGTTAATGCCCGGGAAAAGGGACAATGCCTGCGCTATCTCATCCTTCTCTATCCTGAAACCGCGGATCTTGACCTGATTGTCGATACGTCCGCTGAACTGCAGATTACCATCCGGCAGCCAGCGGCCTTTATCTCCCGTTCTATACAGCAAGCCACTGCCAAAAGGATTGTCAATAAATTTATCTGTTGTCAACTCCGGACGGTCAAGGTATCCGGCCGACAGACCAGCACCCGCAATACACAGTTCACCGTCTACACCCACCGGCTGGATGGCGGATGCGGCATTTAATACATACACCTGTACGTTACTGACAGGCTGGCCAATCGGCAGGGCGCGCCTGCCGGTATCAGATGCACTCACTTTGTACAAGGTGGTACATACTGTATTCTCGGTAGGTCCATAGCCATTATAGCAAGTGGTATATGCAGCGGCCCGTACTAAAGCTTCCACCGGCGCCACATCTCCTGCGGTGATCATGAAACGCAATGCAGACAACCTTTCCGGTGGCAGCAAAGCCGCAAAAGCAGACGGGAATACAGCTGCAGTGATACTTGTTGCGGTGATATAGTCTAAAAGCTGCTCTGCACTCTTTACGGTATTCTCTTCCGGTATTACCAATACGCCACCTCCACATATTGCCATAAAGGTTTCGAAAACGGCGCCATCAAAAGAGAAGGAAGAGAACAACAACACCTTGTCTTCTCTGCCGACTGTTAAGATGTGTTGCTGGTTGAATACCATGTTTACAGCGCTGCTATGCCCGATCTTTACGCCTTTCGGCTGACCTGTAGATCCGGATGTATAAATAATATAAGCCAGGTCATTTGCTGCTACGGCAACTGCCGGATTTTCCAGCGGCAGGTCTGCATTATACAGTTCGATATCCATGACTACCAGCGATCCGCTGAAATAATCAATATCAAACATGAAAGCAGATTCTGTCAGCAATATTTTCGCGCCTGCATCTTCCAGCATAAAGCGGATACGGTCTTTCGGAAGTTGACTGTCTACCGGCAGATAAGCCAATCCGGCTTTCAGGGCGCCCAATAAGCCAATGATCTGCCACTCATTCCGGCCGGGCATAATGGCCGCAATGTTTCCTTTTTCCACATGATGTGTATCGAGGAGCAGTCTTGCCAACTGGTTTGCACGCTCATTCAATGTGCGATAGCTGCAAGTCCATCCCGGACCTTCCAATGCAATAGCATCCGGATGAAGCTCTGCCTGCTCTTCGAAAAGATCTATCAGTGTTTCCTTTGTCGGGAAAATAACGGTTGTATCGTTGAAAGATGCCAGCAGGTCCTGCTCAACATCAGATAAGAGCTCAAATGTCTGAAGGCTCTTTTCCGGAGCCGACAAGACCGACGTCAGGAGCTGCTGCAGGTGAGTAGTCATCCGCTGTATGCGGTCAGGATTGTATAGGTCAGAATTATACTCGAGTGTCAATCCGATACCGGAAGCTGTATCCGTAAAGAAGAAGCGCAGGTCGATCTTACTCACCGGTAATTGTATAAACGCGTCTTCAACATGTAAGCCCGGCATTGCAGGCAGTGGTTGTTCACTGGTATTATCCAGTACTACCACCACATCAAACAGTGGCGCTCTGCTCATATCCCGCTCCAGGTCCAGCTCATCTACCAGCATATCGAATGGATATACCTGGTGCGAATACGCTTCAAGCGCGGCCTGTTTTACCTGCTGCAATAATCTGCGGAAACTTTCCCTCCCATCAAACTGAGAGCGCAACACCAGGGTGTTAATAAAAAATCCTATCTGGTGTTCCAGGTCAGGATGCTCGCGTCCCGCCGACGGCGATCCGATAATAATATCTTCCTGTCCTGTATAACGGTATAATAACGTTTTTACCAATGTCACCAATCCCATGAAGAGCGAAGCGCCTTCTGAAGCTGCCAGTTCTTTCAGACCATTACTTAATGTTTCCGGCAATTTAATATATACTTGTCCGCCGTTATAGGTCTGCACAGGAGGTCTTGGATGATCAACGGGCAGGTCGAGCACCGGAATGTCTCCTTCAAACCGGTTCAGCCAGTATGCACGGTGTTGCTGCACCTTCTCTCCTGTCAGCTCCGTTTCCTGCCATGCCGCGTAGTCTTTATATTGTCCTTTCAGTAACGGTAAGTCGTATGGTGTTCCTGTAAGCGCTGCGTTATATACTGCAATCAGCTCTTCCAGTATAACGCGTAATGAGCGTTCATCTGAAATAATATGGTGCATGGACAATACGAACAGGTATACCTCATCTGCTGTCTGCATCAATTTCGCTTTCATTAACGGACCATTCTTCAGATCAAATGGTTCGAGGGCCAGTTGCATCGCTGCGGTTCTAGCCTGCTCTTCCGCCTGCGGGTGATCTCGCAGATCTTCCAGCTGCAATGCAAATCCGCTTTCTGCTGCTGTCCGTATACGCTGCATGGGTACGCCGTCCACCACTTCAAAGACGGTGCGCAGACTTTCGTGACGTTCTATCAAAGTATTGAATGCTGTTGTCAATGCATCCCGATCCAGCTGACCTTCCAGCCGGTAGCATACCGGCAGGTTATAAGCAATAGAACCTTCCGGTTCAAACTGGTCCAGCACCCATAGTCTACGCTGTGCATGCGACAACTTATAGTACTTCTGTGCAGCCACTCGACTGATGGGCGAATAACTGCCTGCCTGTGTCCTGTCAATCTCTGCTGCCAGATCAGACAATACCGGGTACAGGAAAAGGTCTTTCAATTCTATTCTTATACCCAGCTGTTTATATAAGCGGGTTACTACCTGTATACCCTTCAGGGAATGTCCACCTGCATCAAAGAAATGATGCTTTGTACCCAGTTGCTCATTCCCCAGTATCTCTTTCCATATTTCCAGTAATACAGCTTCTGTCGGTGTTACAGGTTGTTCAACCGCTACCTCTATATCGGCCTGTGGCGCTTTCAGTGCTTTACGGTCAATCTTACCACTGTTGTTCATCCTAAATTGCTCCACCTGTACAAAGTACGATGGCAGCATATACTCAGGTAAAAACTGTTGCAGGTGAGTACGCAGTGTAGCGCTTGTTATAGTGCCTGTTGCTGTGTAATAGGCCGCCAGGTATTTATCCGCATCACTGCCAAAAGCCTTTACTACCGCAGCGCTGACACCCGGATAGCTTAACAGTGCCTGTTCCACTTCTCCGGTTTCAATTCGATAACCTCTGATCTTTACCTGGTCATCCAGTCGTCCGGTGAAATCAATGTTACCATCGGTCAGCCAGCGTCCTGTATCACCTGTTCTATATAAAAATCCCTCTCCATAAGGGTCTTTGATAAATTTCGTCGCTGACAGCATTTCATTATTGTAATATCCCATGGCTACGCCCGCGCCTGCAATGCATATTTCACCGCTGATGCCTACAGGCAACAACTGCTGTAGTTCATCCAGTATATACACACGTACATTATGCACAGGTTTTCCTATGGGCAGTTTGCCCAGGCCTGCGTCTGCAGAGGTTACCTGGTAAGAGCTGGCCCATACTGTAGCTTCTGTAGGACCATAACAGTTATAGTAATCAGCGAAAGCGGCACATGCAACTGCTGTAGGCACATGTGCAACATCACCAGCTGTAATGATCTTTCGCAGGAAATGCAGTTTGGTAATATCCAACGCTGTCAGATAAGAGACTGGTAATATCACAACTGTAACGCCTGCTGCTTCCATGTATTCCGTTACCCTGGCGCCATCCCTCCCTAAGGCAGCAGGAATCAACACAAGCGTTGCTGCGGCAGCAAAGGCCATAAAGATCTCTGCTACGGAAGCATCGAAAGAAGGAGATGCAAACTGCAATACCCTGTCGGTTGTGGTAGTACCAAAAACTGACAGTTCGTTATGCACCATATTCACCACACCGGCATGATTGATCATTACCCCTTTGGGCTTACCGGTTGAACCGGAGGTATAGATAATGTATGCCAGATCGGACGGGCCGGAAAGTGGCGGCAGATTATCTTCGCTTTTGGGTAATTCGGGTATTTCAATATCGGCGACCAGCAATTGTCCGGTGAAATAGGTTACATCCAGCAGATAGTCTGATATTGTTATGAGTAATGGTAAGCCAGTATCGTCTATAATATACCTGATCCTTTCAACAGGGTAAGACGCATCGATCGGTACATAGGCGCCTCCTGCTTTCAATACACCAAGAATGGAAATAATCAGCCACTCCTGCTGACCAGCCATTACACCAACAGGTGTACCCGGCTCAACGCCATGTTGCTGCCGCAATACTTTTGCCAGGCGATTGGCTTTCTCATTCAGGGCCTTGTATGTCATCGACCTGTCGCCCGATACAAGTGCTATGGCATCCGGCGATTGCTTCACCTTCGTTTCAAAAAGATCTGCCAGTGTCAGGCCTTGTGGGTAGGCGAATTCTGTTTTGTTAAATACCGACAATATCTGCGTACGTTCTGCTTCAGGCAGCATGTTCAACCTTGCCAGTTCCGTTTCGGGATCACGGGCCACTGCTATCATGAGGCTTTCCAGGTGCTGCATCATGCGTAGCATACGGTCTTCATCATACAATTCCTTACTATATTCCAGCTTCAGATAAAGTCCTTCGCTGGTTTCCCGGAATGTAAAATGCAGGTCAACCTTGCTCAGCCCAGGCTTCAGTACCACTTCAGTGATCTCTATATCATTCATCTCAGGATACAGATCTTCAGCGGTATTCTCCAAAGTGATCACAATGTCGAACAATGGCGCACGGCTGATATCGCGTTCCAGTCCCAGTTCATCCACCAGCATATCAAAAGGATATGCCTGATGTGCATAGGCACTGAAGGCGGTTTCCCTTAGTTCCCACAGATACTGACGGAAGGGAGTCCTGCCACCGGGATAAGAGCGCAAAGGCAGAATGTTCAGATAATAGCCGATCTGATTCTCCAGGTCTGTATGGTCCCTGCCAGCTACCGGCGTACCTACAATAATGTCTTCCTGTCCGCTGTACCGGAATAACAGGGTTTTCACCAAGGCCGTAAGCAGTATAAAACGCGTGGCTTGCTCCTGTCGGCACAAAAGATCCAGGCCACTGATACCTTCCTGGTTAAATTGATAAGTGACCTGCCCGCCACTGTAATGCTGTACCACCGGCCTTAGCCTATCTGCCGGCAATTCCAGCTTGGGTAATGTACCACCCAGCTGTTCTTTCCAATATTTCCTGTGGAGCATGAGCTGCGCATCGTTCAGCGCCTCCAGCTGCCATGCAGCATAGTCTTTATAATGTATCCTTAAGGATGGTAGCGGTGTAACGCTTCCCTGCCGGAAGCTGTTATAGTAATACAACAGTTCACGTATCAGCAGGCGGATAGACCATTCGTCTGCTATGATATGATGTATACATAAAAAGAATAACCTTTCGTCATCTGCTGTTTGCAATAAGTGCACCCGCAGCAATGGAGCGTCAGACAAATCAAATGGCTGTAATGCCAGTTCCAATGCTCTTGTTTCAGCAGCCCTCCGTGCATCCTGCGCTCCACGAAGGTCTTCTCTGACGATTGTAAAGGCGAGATGCTCTATTGAGATAATCTCCTGCACCGGATTATCGCCTCTCATTACAAAGCGCGTACGCAGGCTCTCATGACGGGCCAGCAATGTGTTGAAAGCATTCTTCAATGCCACTTCGTGCAATGGGCCATTAAAGTAGTAGCTCATTGGCAGATTGTATAACACTGCATTACCTTCCAGCTGATGTAACAGCCATAATCTGCGTTGTGCGTGTGACAAGGGATAATATTCCTGCGACGCCACTTCCGGAATATGCGTATATGCACTGTGGTCTGCCTTTTTTACTGCTGCAGCAAATGCGCTTAATACGGGATAGCGGAACAGGTCTTTTAACTCCGCCCTGATCTGAAGGTCTCTGTATATTCTCGCAATCACTTGTATGGCCTTCAGTGAATGACCACCCAGGTGAAAGAAATTATCTGTTACACTCAAAGTATCCACACCCAATATCTCCTGCCATATGGCGGCGATGCTACGCTCTGCTTTTGTTACCGGTGCCACATATTCCCGCGTATCATGCAATTCCGGCAGTGGTAACGCCTTTCTATCAATTTTTCCATTCGCATTCACAGGCAATTGTTCCAGCTGTACAAATGCAGATGGTATCATGTATGCCGGCAGGAATGCAGAAAGGTAATTATGTAACGCTGCCGTATCTATTTTTACAGATGCGACGAAATAAGCCACCAGCTTTTGCTCCCTGTCAACAGTTTTCAACACTACCACAGCCTGTAAGATGCCTTCGTATTGGTTGATCTGTTCTGCGATCTCTCCTGTCTCTACACGATACCCTCTGATCTTCACCTGCTCATCTTCCCTGCCTGAGAAATACAATACACCGTCAAAGCCAATGGCACATTTGTCGCCCGTGCGGTACAATACGCCTTCTGCTATTGATGGTATTTCAATAAACTTCTCTGCCGTTAGTGCCGGTCGCTTCCAGTAACCATCTGACAGCCCTGCGCCACCTATAAAAAGATTGCCCGGTACACCTGCAGGCACCGGCATAAAATGATCGTCCAGCAGGTAAATATTTGTATTCGCAACAGGTCTTCCCAGGGGAATAACAGCATCGGCAGCTGTTACTTTATGAGCGGCAGACCATATTGTTGTTTCTGTAGGACCATACACATTCCATACTTCTGCAGCTGCACCCAATAACTGAACAGCCAGTGTGCGGCTAAGCGCTTCACCGCCACACAACAACTTCATACCATTGTGACCACTCCAGCCATGCTCAAATAAGAGACTCCATAGTGAGGGTGTTGCCTGCATGATGGTTGGTTGTTGTGCATGGATCATTTCCTGTAAGAGGAATGGCGTGTTTACAACATCATTTGCTGCGAGGATGACGGTTGCTCCATTAAGCAAGGGCAGGAATAACTCAAGTACAGAAATATCAAATGAATAAGTAGTTACCGCCAGCAACCTGTCGCTGCTCGTCACTTCCAGCATAGCAGTCATGCTATGCAGTAGATTGATGACTGCCTTATTAGGCACCAATACGCCTTTAGGAGTGCCGGTTGACCCGGAAGTATACATCATATAGGCCAGACTATCGCCACTGGCTGCTATTGGTGGATTGTCCACCAGTAAGGTATACGGCGCCTTAAATACGTCCGGCATATATACAGTTGTACATGCATCCTCTTCCTCCTGCCGGTCCGTCAGTATTATCTGCGTGTCACTGTCTTTCAACATATAGGATATCCTTGCTTCCGGCAGTGAAGGATCTACCGGCAAATAGCCGGCGCCGGTTTTCAGAATACCCAGTATTCCCGGTAGCAGGTATTCATTTCTATCCGTCTTCAGGGCAATAACGTCTCCCGGCACAATTCTATGCTGCAGTAGCAGGTAATTTGCCAACTGGTTGGCCCTTACATTCAGGTCATGGTATGACCAGGTCTCATTGCCCATCACAAGCGCTTTCTGATCGGGTGCCCGTTGTACCTGTTCTTCAAATAAGGAGATCAATGTACCTGCAGCGGGGTATGGCAGCTGCGCTCCTGTCAGCTGTTGCTGTATCCACTCCGATTCCGTGGCAGACAGATAACTGATCTTGTTCAGCGGCTTCCGGCTGTCAGCCAGTATGTTCGCCAGTAGTTGCAGCAGATGATCACATGCATTTGTGATCCGCTGTGCTGCAAATACGTCTGTATTATATTCCAGTGTGAGCTTCACTGTCTCGCCGACATGTGAGAACCAGAAAGTGAGATCGTACAGACTTGTGTGCACGGGCATACCGATCTGTGATACCTGTACACCTTGCATTGCAGGCGTCTGCAGTGCGGTCTGTTCTTCCCGGTAGATAATGGCTACGTCGAATACCGGTGAGCGGCTCATATCTCTTTGCAACTGCAGCTGATCTACCAACAGGTCAAAAGGATACACCTCATGGGCATACAATGCCAGCGCATGTTCTTTGATCTGTTGCAGTAAAGGCACAAAACCATGGTCGCCGTTTATGTGGCTTCTCAATGGTAACGTATTCAGATAAAAACCTATCTGCTGCTCAAGGCCTGCTCCGCTTCTGCCGGCGACTGGTATACCGGTGATAATATCTTCCTGTCCCGAATAACGGTATAATAAGGTCTTTACCAGCGATACCAGTGCCATGAATAAGGTAGCACCCTCTCCTTCCGCCAGTGTCTTTAAACGGCTTATTAACGCTGCTGGTAACGTCACAGCTACCTGTGCACCTTTATAACTTTTCACCACAGGCCGCTCGTAATCTACAGGCAGTTCCAACACAGGCAATTCTCCCTGTAATTGAGACAACCAGTAGTCTGCATGCTTTTTCAGATTTGTTCCGCTTAGTTGTGTAGCCTGCCATGCTGCATAGTCCTTATACTGGAATGTCAGCTCAGGCAATACCAATGCCGGATCGTTATACAGTTCAAGCACCTCCCGGATCAGCACCTGCATGGACCATTCGTCTGAAATGATATGATGCAACGCATGTATCAGGACATATTCCTCTGCTGCCAGCTGCACCAGGCTTACCCTGATGAGTGGCGCTTGCTCCAGATTAAAATGTACGGCTGTTTCCCTGCTTAATAGTTCCTCCAGTTGTTGCTCCTGTCCAGCCACCGCACGTAGATCAGTATAAGCGATATTCCATTCCACGGATTCCGCAGGAATAATCACCTGCCTGGGTTCTCCATCCACAGCAATGAACCCGGTACGTAAACTCTCATGTCGTTTTATCACCGATCTGAACGCGTGCTCCAGTGCCAATACGTCTATCTTACCCTGCAACCTGTAGGCGTCGGGTCTTGAATAGGCGGCCAGCTTATCGTGCAACTGTTCCAGTACCCACAATCTTCTCTGTCCGTGCGACAGTCCATAATGCGGCTGTTGTGCGACCGGCGTGATAATGGGCTGGAAATGTTTGCCAGCTGCATAGATCAATGCTGCCTGCGCTGCGATAGACGAGGCATTAAATACATCGGCAATAGACAGCTGCACTTCCATTTCACGATAGATACGAGACACCAGCTGAATGGCCTTCAATGAAGAGCCGCCGGAAACAAAGAAAGACGCATTCCTGCTGATTTTCTCATTGCCCAGTATACGCTGCCAGATCTTCAACAACTGTGTTTCCACTCCCGGCAGCGGTGCTTCATAGTTATCATCCTCCAGTAATTCCCAGGGACGGGGCAGTTTCTTTCTATCGACCTTACCGTTTATGTTCAATGGGAAAGCAGCCAGCCATACATAATAAGCGGGCAGATACTCCTTTGGCAGCGCCGCTTCCAATAACCCTCTCAGTGTTGCAGGTTCATACTGCTTGCCACTATAATAGCAGATCAGTTCCTGCTGGAACTCATCGTTCGTGTGTAACAACAACTCCACCTGTTCGATGCCTTCCTGCGCTAATGCCACTGCTTTAACTGCATCCAGTTCAACACGTACGCCATGCAATTTTATCTGCTCATCTCTTCTCCCCAGCAATTCAAGGTTACCGTCTTCCCGGTAACGACCGATATCTCCAGTGTAACAAACAATATCCTGCCTGTCGCTTACCAGCGGATTCTGCACAAATAATCTACTGTTCAGTGAGGTATCCAGGTAGCCCTTGGTCATGAAAGGGCTCTTGATGTAAATATCTCCTATTTCGCCCGGCGCACATATCTGATCCTGGTTTACCACGGCAATCATACTATTGCTGATAGGTACACCCACCGGGATCGTCTCTCCCGGGTCCCAGTTCCATGTCTGAATATGATAACAGCTTTTCAATATGGTGGTCTCTGTGAGGCCATACATATTGGTGAGGCGGGTCTTCTCTCCATTCACCTGACGCCAGTTCAGCACGTCCTTTCCATATAGTTTTTCTCCTGCCAGCACCACTTGTTCCAGTGATGGAAGATCACGGCCTCTCTCTTTCAGCGATTTTGTAATAAGCCTGAATATAGATGGTACTGTTTGCAGCAGTGTGATGTCTTTCTCATGCAACCAGGCTGCCAGCAGGTCACTCTGTTCCTTCAAACCTGCACCCGGCACATGTAGTGTGGCGCCGGCGGTAATTGCCACCAATATATCCTTCAGAGAAGCATCAAATGTTACAGGCGCCAGCTGACTGACACGTGTACCGTCGTTCACATTAAAAGCGCCGCGATGCCAGTGTATATAATGGGCAAGACTTTTGTAAGAGCCAATGATGCCTTTGCTGATGCCGGTAGAACCAGAGGTAAAAAATATATAAGCATCCGACTGTTTGTCGATGGCCAGTCCCGGATCTGTAAACTGCTGATCGTCCAGTGATACATCTGTACGTACATATCTGCCACCATCCCATTCCCACAACATGGCAGGTTCTTCTTCCGCAGTTATTACACCTATATCCTGCAGGTCCAGCCCTTTCAGCAGTCCATGCATAGAAGACGGAAATACCAGCAATGGAGGCATCGTCCCGCCTGATTGGGACAGCATAGCCTCCAGCGCAGGCTGATGATCACTCTCTGTTATAATGAACCCGGGATTGGTCTGATGAAAAATATTTTGAGCAGGAATACCGGTATTGCGGGATAAGGGCAGATAAACAACGCCGGCTTTCAGACAGCCTAACAGTGCGCTGACCAGATGCACGCCGGAAGGCAATATCACTGCAACATTAGTACCGCTGCTGATATTGAGCGACAATATCAGATGTGCGATCCGGTTGCCCTGTTTGTTCAGCTGCTGATAAGTTATACTATAATTATCTTCTTCCACAGCAGTCTTTGTGGGGTATCGTTCAGCAATATCTTCAAAAACAGTATGGATTAACTCTTTTATCATACAAAGCAGTATATTTTTTGAAAAGAAAATAGCTCCGCCAGACCGCCCTGGTGGGCAGCCGGAAAACAACACGTGCAGACCTTCCGGTCTGCCTGAATGCTACATCAAAACAGGAAACAAATACTCACCGGCAAGGAATGATTGGCCAGGCAAGCACTTTGGGGTCATTAAATCAATTGGTCTACGACATAAACAATCTTTTCTTACTCATATTTTAAGGCTTTAATCGGATTCAATCTTCCGGCTTTCCATGTGTGAAAGGCGACTGTTAACAGCGCAATGAAAAGCACTATAAAAGTTGGAATAAAGAACAATAAGGGGCTGATGCCGATCCTGAAAGGATAATGTTGCAGCCACTGGTATAGTCCCCACCATGCCAAAGGCCATGCAATACAGCAGGCGATCAGTATCAGTTTCATAAAGTCCCTCACCAGTAAAACGAAGATACTTATCGCGGATGCGCCAAGTGTTATCCTCACACCGATCTCCTTTGTTCGCTGCATACTGGTGAACAGCGACAGGCCCAGGAGGCCGAGACAGGCAACAAAAATGGCGAAACCGGAGAAGAGACCGAATATCTTTCCGAAACGCACATCTGTACGGTACTGCCTGTCAAAGAACTCATCGAGGAATGCATACTGAAAGGGGCTTGACGGGAACAATTCCTTATAGCTCTTTTCAATATAGGCGATCGTTTTTTCTATGTTGGTAGCGCTTACTTTTGCTGCGTAGTATTCTATGCTCGAGCCATCTTCCAGGCGAAATACAATGGGAGTAAAAGATTCTTTCAATGATTTCTGATGGAAGTTCTGCAGCACACCAACGATCTCATACTCGAATGTGACACCAAATCCATTTTTGTCGATGAGGATCTTTCCGACCGCATCTTTCGCACTTTCAAAGCCAAAAGCCTTTACAGCAGACTCATTGATCATGATAGGGATCGTGGCCTTTGCGCTATCCGTTATCTGCTCGGGTGTAATAGAGAATTGTTGTCCTGCTATCACTTTTATGTCAAACTGATTAATAAACTCGGGGCCGATAGAGAATGTTGCGTACATATTTCCCTTGTTGGCAGACACATCGTCTCTGCGCTGATAAGGCCTGTTCCACAATATGTCCAGACCGGGCATACTGGAAGCAGCGGTGACGCTTTTGATATTGGGCGATTGTAACAACGATGTACGGAAGGTATTAATGCGCTGATAAAAGTTCTGTCCTCCCTGGGATTCCAGTTTATTGGCGGGTGCGTCAATGATCAGCGTCTGATCGATATTCATGCCGAGGTTTGTTTCCCGCATGTAATTCACCTGCCGGGAGATAGCATACGTACCAATGATCAGGGCGATAGATACGGCGAACTGAAATACTACCAGTATCTTTCTTATACTGATCCCTGCACCTGTCAGTGGTAACTTTCCTTTCAACACCTGTACAGGCTGATAGCCGGATAAGAGGTAAGCCGGATAGATACCTGATACCAGTGCGCCGCCCAGCAGTAATACCAGGAAAGACAGCCAGAACCAGTAACTGGTCCAGAATCCCATCGGTATATCGACACCTGCCAGCTGGTTAAACAGCTCATGACAAACCAGTGCAATGAGGATAGCGATCACAATACCAACGAAGTTCAGGAGTAATGACTCGAAGAAGAATTGCTTCATTAAGGTAAGCCGTTCTGATCCGAACACCTTTCTCAATCCGACTTCCCGCGCGCGTTCCATTGCTTTAACGGTAGAGAGATTGATGTAGTTGATATATGCGATCATCAGGATCAGCACTGCGATCAATACCATGAACCACACCAGTTTGCCCGCACCGCTTACGGTAGGTTCGCCGGTGAGATCTGAATAAAGATGGATCTGTGTAAGCGGTTGTAGTCCCAGCTTAACTTTGTTGCTGCCTGTGAGACCGGAAGTATATTTGGCAAGAAAGGCGGGTAACTTGCTTTCCAACCGCTCTGCGCTTGCATTGTCGTTCAGATCAACATACGTGTAGTTGTCTGCATAGGTCCACGAAACATCTTTCGGATTTGTGGACACCAGCATTTCAAACTGTAAATGTGAGTTAGCGGGAATGTCGCTGCATACGCCTTTCACAAAACCGTCGATATCCGTACCCTGATTGAAATTCACGACCCTTAACTTTTTTCCGATAGGATCTGCATTACCGAAGAACCGCTTTGCTGTAGATGCTGTAAGGATGAGGGAATTCGGTTCATCCAATGCATCACGGCCTTTTATGATTGGAAAATTGAAAATCTTCAGGAATGATGCGCTCGCAAACAGTACGCGGGGCATCTTGTAAGAGCGGGTGATATTCTCTGTTTCTGCAGCAGATACGATGCATTCGAGCGGGAAGCAGGTAGTAGCATTATGCACTTCCGGAAAATCGCTTTTCATTGCGTCTGCAAGGGCGGAGAAGCTTCTGGCAGAGCGTTCTGCCAGCGCACCATCCTGGTAGCGCTCCTGTTTTACGCGGTATATTGTGTTCGCCCTTGTGTGAAATTTATCGTAGCTAAACTCGAACAGGATATACTGAAGAATCAGCAGACAAGCTGCAATTGCCACTGATAAGCCAGATATGTTTATGAAAGAGAATACCTTATGTCTGAGCAGATTCCGCCAGGCGATAATGAAATAATTTCTGAGCATTTACCTTCGAATTGGTTATAAACGGTAGATACAATATCAAAAAACGTGTGACTGGTGGTGGGACAACGTGCGGTGATATTTACCCTGAATTTCTGCGTATTTATACGACATGCTTGCGTGTTTCTACGTATTTTCTTATGTATACTCTACACTTGTTTTCGTTGGTTAACACGGCTTCGCCCAATCAAGTCACAGGAACATGAGTCACAAAAGTTCTATGATAGGCTGAAAATGTTGGTGGATGCTTATTCTAACGTCTCGGTTAACTATTCTTGCGTCCCCTAAAATAGATAATTTTTTATAGTTTCAAAAAATTTCTTTCCTAGTACACCAGCCTGCTGATACATGAACTGTCCACCTCCACGGCCAGCGCCTGTTTGATGGGAGATAGCTTTATGACTACTTTGAGCCTTGATTGTATACGTATCAATTCTCCCTCGAATCCCGCAAATGCACCTTGCGTGATCATCACTTTTTCTCCTGCAGAATAGTACGGGATAGATTCCGTATCATGCATTTCGAGCCTGCGTACATCTTCAATTAATTTTTCCTGTAATATAGCAGGTTCGCCTTCGAATGATACGAATGCGACGCTACCGCTTAACAGCAGTATGCGATAGCGGTCTTTTCCTGTAATTTTTACGAATACGTAGCCGGGAAAGAGCGGCTCTTTTAATTTTTTAATCCTGTCACTCCATTTCCGGGTAACGGTCCGCATCGGCAAATAACACTCGTATTGCAGATCGGTAATTTCTTTCTTCAGCTTTGCTTCAAATCGCGGACGCGTATAAAGCAAATGCCAAGCTAACATTGGGGTATTTTGAAGGGCCATCATTAAGGGATTTCATTGCTTAACAATTATGGTTTGATGGAACAACGAACAGGATACTAATGGTGCAGCAATAAAACGGACTATGCCGACGATTGCCCACACAACAAGCACTCTAAAGTTTTAACTAGTCTTGAGATTTGGAAATAGTAATATCCGTTTACATCGACAGGTTTCCAAAAGTAGAGAAAAGCCATTGTAAGTAAAATTTTTTTTATTAGGCCGGCTGCCTTATTTTTTAATAGATATATTTAATGAGTAGTCGGTAAAATTCACCACTTACCTTCATCTCCTGACAAGTGTACTTCAATTGATAATTATCCGTCTTATATCTTCCATTGATATTCTATAGCGAGGCGGGTTTAGTGGCTGTTCATTTCCGGGTAATATTAACAAACAGATATGCCACTCTCCAGCTGACATACTGTTGTCGCTCGTGCCGCTTTACTTTGTCGTATATTTACATAGCTATGCAGGCGGATATTACCAGACTTTACGAGTCACAATTGTGTACAGTGCATGACTTCTTATGTCGCTGCACAGAATGTACCGTGTCGAAGATAGAGTCACAGGAGACTTTCTCAATTGCCTATGTGCGCAAAGGGAATTTCGAGTTTAAAGTGTTTAGAAATGACCTGGATGCTCATCATGGGTTATTCCTGGTTTGCAAGCCGGGGTATGAACACAGGGTGGGACATGTACATGATCTGCCTGATGAGTGTACTATCTTTTCATTACCCGCTGAGCATCTTGAGTCATTCAAAGGACAGACCAGTGAGTTTTCCTGGTTTTTCAACAACCCGGATATACAGTCGGTGTTAATAAAGGCCACACCACAAACGGAACATCTGCATCATATCATTTTCCGTGAACTTGCAAAATCACGGCATGATTCGTTGTTTATAGAGCAGCTTGTTGCCAATCTGCTGTTAATGGTCGTATCATCCGGCGACCCACAGCAAACGCTTACTGTGTTAAGCTACAAACAGAAGAAGTTTTATCTGCCGATCATTGAATCGGTTAAGTATTACATCAATGACCGTTTTACGGATGATATTTCGTTGACCGAACTGGCGGGAATTGGTCATTTAAGTCCCTTTCATTTCAGCCGGTTGTTTAAGCAATTAACAGGTGTTACACCGTATACCTATCTGTTAAAAGTGAGGCTGGCACAAGCCACTTTATTGATCAGGAATACCCATTTACCGATTACTGATATTGCCTTCTCCAGTGGTTTCAATAGTCTGGAGCATTTCTCTGCTTCGTATAAAAACATATACGGAAAATCCCCTTCTCAACTGCGGATCTAAAAAACAGCAAGATATCTTAAGTCGGCGCCAGGTATGCTTTTTAGCTTTGTTTATCAAAATAAACATTGTATGAAAAAGCAATTACTGGCCAAGCTGGAGAATTCAAAAACTTACATCCTGGCGGTGGCGAATGGAATGCCGGCTGCGCATTATGATTTTAGGCCAACGAAAGAAGTCTGGAGTTTCCGGGAACTGATGCATCATATCGGTTACGGGATTCACTGGTTCAAAGCAACCCTGATCGAAAAGGAAGAACCGGCATGGGAACCACCCGCAGTAACGGCGGATAAAAACACCACCATCGCCTGGCTTGAAGCGGCCTTCGCAGCATTGGAAAACACGGTGGATAAAATGGGAAAGGATGAAGCTTCCATTGTTGGGTTCTTTGGCACCCTGGACCATATCACACATCACAGAGGGCAGGCAACAACTTATCTGCGTTGCAAAGGCATTACTCCACCGGAATATATTTTCTAACCACTAATTTTTGCCAATGGCGGTGTATTATATCAATAGTTACGATATCATTGATATGGAGGAGTATGCCAATTACGCTGCTCCTGTGTATGAATTGCTGCAGAAATATGGGGCTGAGGTAGTGGCTTCGGATCTTCATGCAATTGCGGTAGAAGGTAATGCGAAGACCATGAATGCGATTATCCGGTTTCCTTCAGCGGAAGCTGCGCTAGCCTGTTATACTGATCCGGCGTATCAGCCTGTGAAGCAGATCAGGCTTCGTTCAACAACGAATTGTACGATGGTGCTGGTGAAGGAATTCATACGGCAATAGAAAGCATGCTAAAGGGCCTGGGGAATTAATTTCCAGGCTTTTTAGTGTTGAATTGTGTTATTGTGTTCTACATTGATGACATTTATACAGGCCCTTCCGGTAGATCTGTTAGCTGAATTAACCCTGTTTGTATAAACCTTTCTCTTATTGTGTACTTGCGTTCTTCTCTTTGAACACACATCGGCATCTCCGGTTGCTTATCAGCCAGCATTTCTGCTGCAGAGCGGCTTCTCTTCGCTATCCTGGCGGTTTTAGCCGGTGGTTGCGGATGTTTCTTTTCTTCCAATGGTAATACCGGTTCCAGCACGGCTGTTACAAATGCCTGTTCGCTGCTGGCGGTACCGGTGGCCTGAATACCTGCATTAGTATGCAAAAAGCGGATCTGTAAGAGAACGATGGTTGCGGTGGCGCAGACTGGCGTAACCGGCAGCAGCAGGGAGTGTTGTTGCTCTCCCAGTGGCACGCAGCTGGCGGCAGTTGTAGCGCCGAGGCAGGTATACTGTTCCAGGTCCATATCCAGTGCCACGGCCTGGAGTTGGATGTACCGGGCGTCTTTAGGCGGTTTCAGCCAGTGTTGCCAGTTAGCGGGCAGTTTTACCATTACGTTGCCATTCTCCTGGCGGATGGTGTCTATTCCGCCGATGGTCATGACGGCCTTCTTATTATACCTGAATCCTTTGAGGTGCTGATGCAGGGCAGCGGCATTGAATATACGTTTACCCCGTGGACGGAGGGTATCTTCCCTCAGCGCCGCATAAACGGCCTTATTTAGCCTGAATACGGTCGTTTCGTCCCGGGCAGGCTGCCAGATGCCGTTCAGGGCAAAACGGATCGATTTTGCGGCCTTACTGGCCCTGGCAAATTCACGGCTGCTTTGTTTACTGGCGGCGGACATGCTGTCCGGGCCATACTGGGGCATTCTACGGCAGAATGGTTTGCCGTTCCGCTCGTAAAAGATAAGGTCTCCGACATGGCCGGAAAGACCCTGAGTAATAATGTTGAAGTTTTGGGCCATAACATGCAATAGATTATAGTTCAATTTACGAAGAAATCGGCATTAACAAGCTGATAGTTAGCTTCTTTGTTCGCTTATGTCCTTGTTCTTTACCGGCACTATAAGGTCATAAAAAGTGCTTCTATATATCCCTATAGTGCTAATATAATGTCCTTATAATCAGCCTAAAGTGAACTAAAAGAACAGGGATTGAACCGAACATGAATAGGACATGAGTTGGACTTAAGTTGGGGAAAATTTTAGGGCAGGGGGATTAAATGGGTCAGGCTTATCGATCGAACATCAGGGGTTAAGTCTTCTACAGGAGATTTAGAAAGATACTCATCTCACCGTGAATTTCATTCTTTTCTAAAAAGGGGGTAAATTCAGTAAGCAGGACACCCCGGATGGTAAACCAAAGATACGAAACACTTACGCGAAGAATGCGATGAATATACCGTTGAATGACCAGCGACAACGAACAACTGATGCTTAATTGTACATACCCCAAAACAATCAATCAGTATGCAAAAAAGTAACCAAAACGTCTACAGCAAGATTGACAATAACCTTTACAATGCAGAAGGAGATATCTGGTGGAACCCGGACTCCATCTTACACCTTTTAAAGACCTCCGTTAATCCATGGCGGGTGGGCTATTCAAGTACCATCATTAAAAAGCTGAACTACGAACCTAAGGGCAAAACCGCACTTGAAGTAGGTTGCGGCGGCGGTATACTGACAGAAGAGATCTGCAAAATGGGATTCACTACCACGGGTATTGATCCCTCTGACAACTCCCTCGAAACAGCCCGCAACCATGCTGCCGCAAGCGGACTGAATATAAAGTATGAAAAAGGCACAGGCGAACAATTGCCTTATCCTGACCACTCATTTGATTGCGTTTTTTGTTGTGATGTTCTGGAACATGTAAGAGACCTCCCCAAAGTAATATCGGAGATCTCACGGGTGCTTAAACCAGGCGGTATTTTCTTCTATGATACGCTTAATCGTACCTTCATAAGCAAACTCGTGGCCATCAAGATATGGCAGGAATGGAAACGCTGGGCATTTATGCCTCCTAACCTGCATGTATGGAAGATGTTTATTAAACCCGAAGAGATCAAACAGCTTTTGTCCGAAAACGGCCTTAAATGGGTTGAACATAAAGGCTCACAACCGAATGTTTCTATTCCGAAGATGTTAAGTTATCTGAGGAAGAGAGTTAAAGGGGAATGGACGTACGAAGACCTGGGGAAGAATTTCAGGTTGGTGGAGAGTAATGATATGAATATTTTGTATGCGGGGTATGCAGTGAAGAGGTAGGGGGACTTTGATCAGCGCCTTCCATGGCTCCGTTTATGGCTTGTTGATAGTTTGATCTTTGCGGCCAGATAAATAACCTGATAGTAAGAAAATTAATCTTACAAAAAGAATATCTTCGCGTTTACTATGAACGGCGAACATGCCGAATATTGACAATCCGATGAATAAATCCCTGCATTTACTATTTATCTTTCTGCTGACAGCCGTGCTCAAATCTTATTGCCAGGATACGGTTCTTAAATACACACGTCCCGTTGTGACAAGTTTTACTATTAAAAGGTATCAGATAACTTCTGATTACTTGCATCACAGGCCAGACGAAAATGACGAGGGGAACGTAAAAATATACGGCTATCTAAGCAATCGGCGGCCGGATTCCAATAACTATGAAAAATACTATTCACTTGCATGCTCGCTTTGGGACCTCAACAAACTTGAAGAAGCGAAAAAAATGTTTTTGACTATTATCAACTCAAAAGAAAAGTACTATTTAGCCTCTTCATATCATTCATCAGATATTCCTGATAATACTACTTCAAATATTTATGGCTATGGTAGCTATTCGTCGAATTACAAAAGCCATGCAGCGCTTTACCTAACTAAGATTTACATCGAGCAACGGCAATTCGATAAAGCATTTTCATTTTTAGAAATGGCCACTAAAAAATATGAAGTTTCATACAGTTGTGGCACTGGGTATCGCAGACAGCAAGATGAGTATGATTTTCTATATGCCTGCATTTATGAAGGACAAAAGAAGTATGACAAGGTAATGAAGTTGCTGCTTCCTGCATGCCTAACCAGAGATGATAAGATTATTGTCAGAACAATTAAAGCGCTTTATTCTGAAGGAGAAATAAAGGAAAAGTTACAACAGGCAGAAAAATCTATGCAATGTAAATTTGATTCTGTTCCATCCTATTCATATAGCGGATATTCTGGCGCTGTTGATACGTTGGAGTATTATTCAGGAACTGCGACAATGAACTTGTTTGATGTAGCGGTGACGATACCGAGACCGCATCTTGAAAATGGCGAGCGGATAACGAAGGAGTATTTTTTAAAGGAGTTTAGGGAGTCGAGGTTTTATCGGAGTTTAAAGTAGGCGAGGCGGATGACGCTCTCATAACTCCCATTTGTATTGAAATTAGAGACTTTGAGGTGTTAAAGTTTGTGAATTTTAGAGAATATTGAAAGGATTCGTACAATAAAGCATACAGCCTTACATTACCTATCTTTTTGATATACAATATATTAAGACTAAAAAACCTCAAATCTTTACAATTTCGGAATCAGATTCCGAAATTGTAAGAAATGTGAGCCCGGCTTAAATACTCATGAATTAAAACCGATAATCGCCCACAGTAAGATAAACCAGCCAACATCGCTTTTGGCGCTATACTTTATTCAAATTGAATATATATAGACAAGATGGATATTGGGAATATTAAATACTATATTTGAATAGTTAAAATGTTGCTTACGTGGAGAATCTAATTAACGCCCTTAAAGCATTCCGGGATGAGCGGGATTGGACACAGTTTCATAATGCCAAGGACCTTGCATTGGCACTGAGTATTGAAGCGAGTGAGCTACTGGAAACCTTCCTTTGGAAAGATGCCGAGGATGCAGACAGAAATAAAGTAAAAGAAGAACTGGCAGATGTATTTTCTTTTGCCCTTCTATTGGCAGAGAAATACAACTTTGATGTGGAGGAAATCGTATTGGAAAAAATACGTAAGAATGCAGAAAAATATCCTGCAGACAAAGCCAAAGGAAATGCCAAAAAGTACACCGAGCTATGAATACCCCCCAGGAAAGCAAAAGTTTTTTTATTCGTCGCTATCCTTTTACCCGAGATACAATAAATCTACTTGCCCAGGATGTTTGGCTTAAAGATCTGTGGCCGATAGTTTATATTTTGAGCAGCCCTTCACAAAAGCAAGCGTATGTAGGCGAATCAACCAGCGCTATTGATCGGCTACAAACACATCTGGCACACCATAAAAAGGGGCAAATGGACTGGCTTCATCTCATTACCAGTCCTCACTTCCATAAATCGGCAACCCTGGATATTGAGTCCTCTCTTATTCGTTATTTGAATGGTGATGATTCTTCTGAAAAATATCACTTATTGAACGGGAATCTGGGCCTGACATTTCATAACTACTACGAGAAGCAGCACTACCATACATTATTTACAGACATCTGGCAACAGCTCAAGGATGAAAAGATTGCTATTCAGGATCTAAAAGATATCGACAATTCAAATCTTTTCAAATTCTCACCTTATAAGGCGCTTACACCAGATCAATATCAATCAGTCCTCGAACTGGTTGATATGTTGAACAGCCCGGATACCAGAGCTTTTGTAAAAGGCGGTGCCGGCACGGGCAAAACAGTGCTGGCCATCTTCCTGATAAAATTGCTGGTGACTCCTTTTGAGGAACTATATGATTTGGACATGAAAGCAGAAGACGGTGAAGACGCCACTTCGCCAGACAGAAAGCTTATCAGGCAGTTAAAGGAGAAATATCCGTCGCCTAAAGTAGCACTGGTAGTTCCCATGACCCCTTTTCGTAATACGCTTAAAGCTGTATTCAGCAGCATGAGGGGACTTCATGCAAACATGGTAGTAGGTCCTTCCGAAGTTGTTGGGAACAACTACGATATCCTGATCGTAGATGAAGCCCACCGGCTGCGTCAACGCCAGAATATCACCAATTTCCGATCGTTCGACGAAAATAACCGCATCCTGGGGCTCGGACATGAAGGGACTGAGCTCGACTGGGTTTTAAGAAGCAGTCAAAAACAAATATTCTTTTATGACCGCAAGCAATCCGTAAAGCCTTCGGATGTAGGAGAAGACCGGTTTCTTCATGTTCAACAAACTTCCAGACAACTACAATTACATTCGCAATTACGTGTTAAAGGTGGCAATGACTATATCACTTATATAGAACAGTTATTACACCTTCGTTTACCAAAGAATGCCCCCCAGTTTAAACAGGAGGACTACGACTTTGTTTTGTTTGATAGCATCGCTGACTTCTCTGAGGCGATCGCCCAAAAAGAGAACGAGCATGGACTGGCGCGTATGACCGCAGGCTATTCGTGGGAATGGAAGTCGAAGAAGGAACCGACTGCAATGGATATCGAAATTGAAGGTATCACATTCCAATGGAATCAAGAGTACAATCAGTGGATACATTCTGAAAATGCTGCCCGGGAAATAGGATGTATTCATACGACACAGGGATATGACCTCAACTACGTAGGTGTAATATTCGGTAAGGAGATCAGCTATAATCCTACGACCAATGAGATTGAGATTCACAAGGAGCATTTCTACGATAAAAAAACCAAGGCAGGTATCAAAGACATTTCTAAATTGAAAGGATATATTCTTAATATCTACCAGAACATGCTCTACCGCGGAATCAAAGGTGTTTTTGTTTATACCTGCGATCTGCATTTGCGGAATTATTTCAAACGCTATATACCTACGTATACATCGCAGACGCTAATGCCATCACCAGTAATGGAAAAAGTAATTATTAACAGCGTCAAGGCTCCCGAAGGAAATTACGCACCTTACTATGACATATCGGTGGCAGCTGGTGATTTCAGTGATACGCAACAATCTGATATAGCAGGATGGGTTGTCATACCGGATAATTACAAACATGCTGGCAGAGACTATTTTGTATGCCGGGTAGTTGGTGAGTCAATGAACAGGCGCATTCCAAATGGCTCGTTATGCCTCTTTCAAAAATATCAGGGCGGCAGCCGGGAAGGGCTTATTGTATTGGTAGCGCATTATGATATCCAGGACGCGGATTTCGGTGCCGGCTATACAGTTAAAGAATACCACAGTCTAAAAAAAGTAGATGCAGACGGCTGGCAACATCAATCTATTACATTACAGCCGTTGTCTGATGACGACAGCTTTACAGCTATAGAACTTTCTCATTCTGCTGCTGAAGGCTTGAAGATTATCGGCGTATTTGTATCTCTGCTGTAGTATACCCTAACAAAGGAAATTCATGAAAGCTGTGTTACATAAAATAAAATCGGAATTGTAATGTTCCTCCTTTAGTCGTCAAGTATTCCTTGACAACTGAATGAGGAACAAGTTCCCTTTTTAGAATGTTTTGTACTACAATAATCAAGATTATCCTTAATGGGTTTGTCGCGTGTGAACGACAAACCGCCTCCACGCTACCGCTACCTATAAAACCCCAACAACACCTTTCCACCCAATCCCGATGGGACTACCGAATCCATGTCACTGTAATGTTTATAAGTAGAAAAGGTATATCGTTGCAGCGTATTGTCCTGCTCATCACCAATGAGACGGTTGATCCACCGGTTGGTGACTAATAGCTCGATACTATCATTATCGTAATAGGCCAGAAATTCAAGTCCGGTTTAAAAAAAAATGTGAAAGATACGATATTGGAGCATTTTTTATCGACTGATATGGAACGCATTACGTTCCATATCAGTTGATAAAACTGTTATCTTCTTAACGCTTCGCTCAGGATACTTAGTAACCTACATTCTGTGTCATAATCGGATGCTTCATTAATACCGAATCGGGGATCGGCATGTGTCTATGATATGAAATATACCCCTTATCAGCGAGTACTGTGGCCGCCTGTCCTGTCAGGTGCAGGAATCTGTAACGGAAACCCTCGCGATAAAATTCCCCGGAGTATAGTTTTTCCAGTTCCCGTAAGGCATCGTCCTGATTGCTGATAACACCTACTGTCTTACCTGATCTGTTTGCAACGATATTAAGCTCTTCTCCTACAGCTCCCCAACTGTGCCAGAGTACGTATGCGAGCGCACGTAACAGATATAATTCAGTCAATCTCGTAACGGGAAAGAAGTTGACAGTCTGTCCTGCTTTAACGAAATACTCCTTGAATGGGCTTGTCAAACCTGGAGAGATAGCCCAAATAATTTCAGTACCAGCAGGCGATACAAACACTTGTGAAAGATCTGAAAGCCGGAGCTTTTCGTACGTGTTCCAACCGGTGTCCGTGACATGCATAACACCGTCTATATAAAATGTTTCAATGTATAGCTTTGCCAGAATCATATTTACAGCGGCCCTGGTCGCATACCAGGGAGTTGCTGTTGGCGCAGTCACCGGCATATTGTTAAAAGAATTCATCACGTCGGCGTAAATATAAGCCTCTATTGTTCCCGCCGAACTGCGGCTGGCGTCGTACGGCATAAATGATTCCTCAACAAGAGGCAAATCGCCGAAATACCTGAACAAGTCGAGGTATGTCAAAGCACGGAATGCATGTAACTGTGAGCGAATTTCGGTCTCTCCGGGTGCGATCCTCGAAATATCAGCCATCAGCTGATTTATTTTAAAAATGCTTGAGTAATGTTCGTTCCAAAGACGCCTTATAACTGCGTTTGAACTACCGATCTGAAACTGGTCAATTTTTTGCCAGTCGGCAGCCAGATTACTTTCCACTCCGATGATATTACCATCTGATTCATCGCTGAGCACACCATCCAGCATAACAAATCCCTGGTGGGTAGTACCTATTTGCTGCGCCAGTATAGCAAAAGCAGCTTTTACTTCTTCCATGGTATTGATTGGCGCGCCTTCATGGTTTACAGGGTAACCAATAATGGCACTAGCTGCAACAGGGGCCTCATTGTTGATGATAACCTTAAAGAAAGGTGCAGCTGAAACATCATTGTTATCTATTTGGGCATCGCCATTCAGATCCCTAAACATAAAATCGCCGGGGGCTGCATTCCTTTGTATAGGCTGCTGCGGATCATTAATGGATCCAAAACTTTGGAACAGCGTATCTGATACCTTCGTATGACCGAGATCGTCAGCCCAGGTATTGGTCTTTTGATCTTTAAAGGCTACGATGAAATATTCTCCTTCCTTTGCGTCTTTAAATGAGGCAATACCGTTTTTATCAGTCGTAGCGGTGAGCGCAGGCTTTTTAATAAGATAGTCCTGTTGCGTTGCATACAGTTCTACAGTCGCTCCTTCTATGGGAATACCTTTAGGGTTGCTTTCACTCCATTGTGTAGCATCCCATACGGTAATTTTAGTAGTCTTATCTTCCATTGGCGGAGGACTTACGGGGTCGGGCTGCTCTTTTTTACATGCAAAAAAACTGCACAGCAGGATAGGGAGTAATGCTTTTTTCATGGGTAAAGGAATTGTAATTGGATTATTGCTTGTCAGGCTTTTAATGTTGCCCTCTTAATAACTATATAGGTATAGGTTCTTGTTGATTTCTGCGGTGCAAAGATAAAAAAGGACTGGAGAACTTTGTCTTTTATATAAAAAAGTTAAAATATATAAAACTGTAATGCTACCGGTCATGACCTGTGAATACGGAAGAATACGGAACAATACGGCCAGGAGATAGCGGTCTGGAGGATCCGGATCAGACCTGGTGTTGCCGGGTCGGACAGGGTGACAGTGTAACCACTGTTATCCTTAACGGGGTTTGTCGGGCATAAACGCCGCAACATACTTCGATCACTTCCGCTACCTATAAAACCCCAACAACACCTTTCCAGCCAATCCCGACGGCATTACTGAGTCCCTGGCGGTATAATGTTTATACGTAGAAAAAGTATATCGCTGCTGCGTACTATCCTGCTCATCACCAATGAGACGGTTAATCCACCGGTTAGTGACTTGTAACTCGATACTATTGCTACCCTGGTGCAACCAGGAAGTGATGTCGATTGTATATGGTTTTGTCCATATGACGCCCACCTCTCTCCCATTTATTCTTACAGCGGCAAGATCATAAAGTTGTTCCAGCTGCAATTCACAACTCCGGTAAGGAGCCAAGCTATCGGGCAGATGAAACGTTTGAGAATATGCCACAGTACCCGAATAGTATTTAATGGCTGGCTCAGCGAAGGTATTCCACAGACGCAGACTGTCCATTTGCATGCTGGCTGGCGCTCCCATGCCATCAAGGAATTGTAGCTCCCAGGACCTTCCCAGGGACATTGAATAAACAGGTGCCGGAACGTTTAAGGCCTGCACTGTACTGACGGCTCCGGAATTGCCTTTCCCCTCTGTAAATACTACACAGGTGGAACCATAAGGCGCTAGTGAAAGCAGGAAACTGGTACTACTGTCTGCGATCGTATAGTTATCAATATCGTGTATCTTTCCTTGCACAGGGTGCCATAGCTGCGGACGGCCCCTTGCCGTGCGAAGCTTCACTACTTCACGCAGCTCCCGGTTTGCCTGGTTGGATATAAAATAAATATCGGCATCGCGGGTTCGCCGGTGAATGAACCGGAGCGAGTCCCCTCCTGTTGTTTCGACGTCTGGAAGAATATTATTGTCCCGGAGGATATCTTGTAATTTGCCAGCGGTATATACTTTGCCTCTTCCATACGTCGCTTCTGTTTTATTGTTCCATACAGCCGATCGGATCTTTTCATACGCGGCCAGCTGACCGGCGCTTGTCAATCCTGAAGGGCTAACCGGCGGTAATCCAACTACGATGGCTCCCTGCTGTATCAACTGTTGCAAGTGCTTCAGCACTGGCCATTGCAGCATGCGATTTGGCGGCAAGACCAGTACCCGGTAATCCTGGCCCTGCGGCAGGTAAAGGCGGCCGTTTTGCACCCTCATTTGCAGTACCTCTTCCTGAGAACAGAAATCGAAATCGTATCCCTTCAATGCTGCTCTAATGGAATCGGTGGGATCTTCACCAGCCAGGTAGTCGAGTTCGTCATTGCGTATCACACAAACATCGCCCACAAAGCTACCCTGCTGTAACAGGTGTTGCACTCTTGATAAATAATCGATCCATGCCGGTGCGTGACGCCACCAGGTATTCAGCCTTCCGAAATGCGAACCAAAGCGTCCTAGTGTGTATCCGGGCGGTACATCCTGTGGTTGGTGTACATAAGAATGCAGCACATGCAGGTTAAGGCCATCTGTAAAGGCAAGATCGCCGCGCGCTTTCAGGTACGATGGCATATCCTGGTAAGCACCATATTGTGGTACGGCGGTAAAGGCCTCAGCCCCTACAAATGTTTTACCATAGGCATGCGCTGCTGAGGAGATCAGCTTGATATTGTTGGTACCAAAATACATCCAGAACTCTCCCATCAGCATATCTGCGTAGGCTGCGTTGCGCCAGGTATCGAAAAAGCCTGCGTAAGGCTCTACATACAATTTCATACCATGATTGTGGGCAAGCTTCTGCGTGGTTCCATAGAAGTTTTTGGCAAACAGTGTGCTGATCGTTTTGCGATAATCCCAAAGCACAGCGGCTGATGCATCATAAGAGCCCATGATCCTGCCGGTTAGCACTGGCAAGTATCTTTTCAGATCATAGCCATGTTGCTGCTCAAATGCACGCAAAAAATCGTGCGACCAATTTTGCAATCCGGCTTCATAACTGTCCAGGATAATACCTTTCCAGGACGCAATACTGTTGGCCTGCGTCATTGACAACATCTTCTTATGCGCCTCCTGAAAATGAAAGGCTACTGCAGCCGCATCCAGTTTATCCACTTCGAGGCCCGTTGCTTCGGGAGGAGCAGGATGATTGGTAGTGCCCGAGCTGGTATACCCCATTCGCAGTATGGTCCAGTTGCCTTTAGGTACGTTCCATTCCAGTTCTCCCCGGGCGTTTGTTAACGCCGAAAGGTCTATAGCAGCTGTTTGCCCATTATCTACGCGGCTACCTGGACGACGGTCGACGTTAGACCAATTCCTGCCGATCAGGGATTCCTTGTTTTCAAGGCGCAGACAGGTAGACAAGCCTATTTCACGGATATCTGTAGCCAGTGGGATGTTGCGGTAAGCACTTTTACAATAAATGCGGAAACTCAGTGCCCTTACGGTGTCGAATGGAATGGTAATACTCGTTTGAAAGATGTGACCATAGTAGTTGAAATCGCGCAAAGGCTGGTAATGTTTGCCATCCGTGGAATAGGTGATGCGGCCTGCAAAAGTATAGATCCAGGCGCCGGTGCCCAGTCGCACGTTGAGCAAACTCGCAGTAAGGGGTTGGCGGAATGACAATTCAATATATTCCTTTGCATGACTAATGGGTATCGACACACCTGTTTGATCATCTCCGTCCATCAACCGGTTGGTAGGCATCGTCACGCTGGGGACTGAGTAAGTGATCGTCGCAAGCTCTCTTAAGGGCAGCTCCCGGTCTTTATCGGAGGGAACTGCCATCACGGCAATCTCCCGGTAGTAATTCAATTTGGTCGGTGGCATCGGCAGCACCATCCGCTGGAGCGAACCTCCTTTCACTTCATGCTCGCTCCAGGTGAGCACTTTCATCGACTGTGCTGGCTTGATCCAGGGACCGCCGCTGGTCGACCATCCCGGGCAGTTGGTATTGATAAACGTTAGACCCAGACTATCACACAAACGCATGGCATACAACACGTGCTCATACCATGCATCACTACCATAACGTACAGCCCCTGGTGGCACGTCCTGGTCCACATTGAAGAGCATCACGCCACTTATGCCACAACGTTTCATGTCCAACAGATCCTTCCGGATGCCGGTTTTGGTAATATTGCCACTCATCCAATGCCAGAACACCATAGGCCTGGCCGATTGCGGTGGATGCAGAAAACCCTCCATAAGTGCCGGCACCTGTTGAGCCGTAGCCTGTACACATAATAAGGAGCTGCATAAAACAAAAACCTTACAGCGCCTAAAGATGGCGAAGAGCAAGCGGGTATTTTTCATAAAACGTTTCCTGGGCTATGGGATTACATCCGTAAATTAGGTGAAATTTACCGACATACTGCCATCACCTTAGTACCTGCTCCAAAGTACCATACTGGCGGTATAATGCCTGTAAGTAGAAAAAGCATAGCGCTGTTGCGTACTATCCCGCTCGTCACCAGCGCTTGTAACATGCCAGGGAAATAGACGGGTGCTTTACTGCTGTTCGCCTGGCGGGCGCTATTTCCACCGGCTTGTTAGTTAATTGATAATAGGCTGCGCGGAAAGAGGCTACGAGGCCGTTACTGAAACTCATGATCCCTGCTTTTACAAAGTACTAAAAGCAAAGAATTTAAATGAGCAACAAAATCGACACCTGCGTGCTGGACGGATACTGTGTTGGGAGATGTTTTATTACGTTGGCTTTGTCTTCTTCAACTCTGCACGATGGTTTTCGCCCCATTTGATCATTTCATCTACCATTGGTTTTAAGCTCTTGCAATACGGTGTGACCGTATAGCTCACTGTAACAGGGAGGGAGTCATACACAGTGCGCACTACTAACCTGTTTTCTTCCAGGTCCTTGAGTTCTTTTGAAAGTACGCGGGTGGTGATATTAGGTACGGCGCGCTGGATATCGCGAAAGCGGTTATTGCCGCTGTTGATAGCCATCATGATGGGCAATTTCCATTTGCCACTGATCACGAACAATGTGTCTTGTACATACTTAATCTTCTGCTCGATGCTTAATTCCTTTTTCGCCATTTTGGTATCCTTTAGGTAACTGGCATCAAAAGTATACCATTATGCTGGTAGCTTTGTCAAAAAAGTAAGAATGGCAAAAACGGTATTGATCACAGGTGCTACCAGTGGCATTGGCAAGGCGGCAGCACTGGCGCTGGCGCAGCAGGGCTATCAGATAATCATCCATGGAAGAAATTCTGGAAAAACGGAAATGATAAAGAAAGAGATCATTGACGAGAGCGGGAACGATCAAGTCAGTGCGGTAACGGCCGACCTTTATAACCTGGCGGACATCCACACGATGTGTGCGGGTATACGTGAGCAGTTTTCGAGGATTGATATACTGATCAACAACGCGGGCGGTCTGATGGGTAAAAGTCGGGAGGCCACCCGGGAGAATTTTGAAAAGACATTTGCAGTCAATGTCCTGGCCCCGTTCCTGATCACTCACTTGTTGATCGATTTGCTGATAAAGAGTGCTGATGCCCGCATTATCAATGTGGCGTCTAACTCTCACCAGTTAAATGCAAAGCCGGATTTTGGCGATATACAGCTGGAAAAACAGTATAATCCACTACGGGCATACGGCAATGCGAAGTTATTCCTGATTTGGAATACCCAGCACCTGGCAGGGCAGCTGCAGCGGGATGGTATTACCAATGTGAGGGCGTATACGCTTCATCCGGGTGCGGTAGCGACCGGTTTCGGTGTTGGCAGTGATCTCGGCCCGGTACTGAATTTTGTCAGCAAGTTGGCTCGTTCATTCTTCAGAAGTCCTGAGTCGGGTGCAGATACCATAGTATACCTGGCGACTGCGGAAAATGTGCGTGGCAAGTCAGGCGATTATTTTGTAGACAGGAAACCGGCTAAGAAAAGCACAAGATATTTCACGGCGGAGCGCGAACAACTCATTTGGAACTATTGTCTGGAGCAAACCGGTTTAGACCGGTAGTCATGGTATAGTGTTCTCAATGAGAACATTTAAATCAATTTTTATGAGGGGTACTATTGCAAGGGCCTGCAGACAGGTTCATTGGTGCAGTGCGCATAGTTCCGTTGTTTGACGCCAACGAAACAAGACGGGGCGTAGTAGCGACGGTGACGTTTGAGCCCGGAGGGAAGACGGCACGGCATACCCACCCATTGGATCTACCAGTTATGGGCATAAAAAAAGGCAAC
This sequence comes from Chitinophaga filiformis, assembly GCF_021646545.1. Lineage (GTDB taxonomy): Bacteria > Bacteroidota > Bacteroidia > Chitinophagales > Chitinophagaceae > Chitinophaga > Chitinophaga filiformis_A. The sequence goes on from NZ_JAKIRP010000003.1 coordinate 582,265, forward strand.
TTTTTACAAGTTGCCTTTTCAATTTTTTCCGGTTATTCGAATTTCGAAATCCAGGTGTGTGGAGTCGGCGGGAATCGAACCCGCGTCCAAACATATTCGCCGAAAGCTTTCTACATGTTTATTTGCGCATTATTGTGTCGGAACCGTGCCAGGGGCGCAACTAACCAGCCTGGTCCTTATCCGTTGTTGTTTCGGTACCCACTCACGGAAACCATGAGTACCTATTCCGCTAAGGTTTTGATTTAGGCGGCGGCAGTTCTAGCAGACGGGAACTTGCGGCGGCCAAAATGGGTGCGCTAATCGCTGATTAGGCAGCCATGGCGTAGTTAGATTCGCCATTTAAAGGTTGTATATTCAGATTTACGTGCTAATTATACAACGCACGACATGCTTACACTCTCAAAGATCTATGCTGTCAAAACCAGGCGACCCCAGTTTGCTTTCGCAGCTTACAAAGGTACGACATTCTAACGAATTTCCATCACAGTAAGGAGTAATGCGGGAGAATTGACCGATCTTTGTATCCGGTTTGTAGCAAATACGCTTTATACATGCCTTATACATGGCGTATACATGCCTTATAGGTGGACTTGAAGGAAACTAAAGTGCGCTTTATACCAGACGTATAAATGCCTTTAGGTTCGACCTGCAACAATCAAAATGCGCTTAACTAACAACCTTTGTCAATAACGCCGTGAAGCAAATTCACCACATAAAAAAAGAGGCCCCGAAAGGCCTCTTTTTCATATAATCCATGATTATCAGCTACTTAAACAAACTCCTCCAAATATCCAATCCGTTTGCATAAATCAGCAAACCAAACAGGATAATCATACCCACAATCTGCGCATATTCCAGGAACTTCTCACTTGGCTTACGGCCGGTAACGATCTCATACAGCAGGAACAGTACGTGACCACCGTCCAGGGCCGGAATTGGCAGGATGTTCATGAAAGCGAGGATGATGGACAGCAAAGCCGTCATTTCCCAGAAGGCGATCCAGTCCCAATGAGCAGGGAACAGGTTGCCAATACTGATAAAACCACCCAGTGACTCGTTTGCCTTTACTTCTTTCGATACAAAGATCAGGCGGAGCTGTTGCACGTATTTCACCAGCGTATTGATACATTTGGAAAAACCTGCAGGGATTGCTTCAAAGAAGGTATACTCGCGGGTAGCCAGTTTGAAATCCTTCTCAGGATTGGCAGGAGCCATACCCAACATACCAGTCTCCGGTACATGGGCGAACAACTGAATGGTGTCTCCCTCGCGTAATACCTGCACCGGAACAGTTTTATTCTTATAAGCCTGTAAGGACTTTTTGAACTCATGGAAGTAATAACCAGGCTGACCATTAACAGTCAAAGTCTTATCCCCTTTGCGGATACCGGCCTTTTCAGCGGCTGATTTCGGTAATACGCTATCAACAGTGAATGGCACACGAACCTCCATCAGGGTTCCCTTCCTTTTGATCATTTCACGGATAAAACCTGCAGGGATCTTGATATCCATCGGTTGGCCGGCGCGTGACACCTGGATGCTGGTAGCTTCGCGGAGGATGATCTCGGCAGGAATAGCTTTAAAGTTTTCTACAGGCTCGTGATTAACAGACAGCACCATATCACCGTCACGTAGACCAATGCTTTGTGCCAGGGAGTCTACAGCGATACCATAAGTCAGGTTCTTGGTTGGCAGGTAGCTTTCGCCCCAGTGCCACAGCATCATAGCGTATATCAGGAAACCCAGGACCAGGTTAACGGTCACACCTCCTATCATAATGATCAGACGCTGCCAGGCTGGTTTGGAACGAAATTCCCAGGGCTGAGGCGGTTTGGCCATCTGCTCGCGGTCCATGCTCTCATCCACCATACCCGATATTTTCACATATCCGCCTAAGGGTAACCAGCCTATACCATATTCTGTATCTCCTTTCTTCTTTTTAAACAGGGAAAACCAGGGATCAAAGAACAGATAGAATTTTTCAACCCTTGCTTTAAAAAGCTTGGCAGGGATAAAGTGCCCAAGCTCATGTAATACTACCAGTATTGAGAGTGACAGTATTAACTGCCCGGCCTTTACCAATATTTCTTGTGTGGTCATGTAGATGAATCTGACGTAAATATATAATGTTAATAATCTATGGGATAGTCCGGCAAATATAGGCGGTTCAACTGCAGTACAGCGTTAATGTAATATTAAATTACAATCGCATTGATCATAGAATTCGCGTATTCTCTGGCAGCCTGATCGCTTTCATAGTAGTCGTGCAGGGTCGGTTTTTCAATGAACGGCACCTTCGCCATGATCTCTTCAATCACCTCGGTCATTTGCAGGAAACCAATCCTGTTCTTCAGGAAGGCATGTACTACTTCTTCGTTGGCAGCATTCATTACACAGGCAGCATTTCCTCCTTTGTGCATCGCCTCAATGGCAATGGCCAGGTTGCGGAAAGTCTTGGTATCCGGTTGTTCGAATGTCAGCGTAGGATTGTTCTTGAAAGAGAACTTCGGAAAATCGTTGGCTAATCTGTCCGGGAAACCTAAAGCCAGCTGTATAGGTAATTTCATGTCAGGTACGCCCAGCTGTGCTTTCAGCGACCCGTCCACAAATTCTACCATGGAATGGATGATGGACTGTGGATGTATCACCACTTCGATCTTATCGGGCGGCAGGTTGAATAACCAGCGGGCCTCGATCATCTCCAGACCTTTATTCATCAGGGTGGCACAGTCAATCGTGATCTTCGCGCCCATTCTCCAGTTAGGATGCTGGAGTGCATGGTCTTTCTTCACGTTGATAAGGAAGTTTGGCTTCTTACCCAGGAAAGGTCCGCCGGAAGCGGTCAGGATCACCTTGTCAACTTTACTGAGCGACTCACCGAGCAGACACTGGAAAATAGCGGAATGCTCAGAATCTACCGGGATTACCGGCACATTCCTCCTGTTGGCAGCTGCCATTACGATATCGCCGGCTACTACCAGGGTTTCCTTGTTAGCCAGGGCGATGGGTGTGCCCTGTTCGATAGCCGCCAGGGTGGGCGCCAGACCGGCAAACCCCATTATAGCGGCCAGCATCATATCTATATTACTCCAGGCAGCCACTTCCACCATTGCTTTGGCGCCAGCGAATACCTTAATTCCTTTATCGAATAATACTTCCTTAACCTTGTCATACTGTGTTTCATCGGCTATCACAACAGCATTCGGACGGAATTTCAATGCCTGTTCAATTAAAAGTCCGGCGTTCTGTCCGCCGGTCAATACTTCCACACTGAACTTGTCAGGATGTGCTTCAATCACCTCCAATGCCTGGATGCCAATAGATCCTGTGGAGCCAAATATGGCTATGTTCTTCTTGCTCATTGATGCAATAATAAGGGAAATAAGAGAATTAGGAACGTAGGATTTAAGCAGAAGGAGTACTTTCTCCTTGTTCCTGACTACTAATTCCTAATAAAAAAGTGCTCACTGGAGGAACTTGCTCAGTTCATCTGCCAATGATCGGTCATTGCTTAAACGGGGTACCTTATTCTGTCCACCAAGTTTACCTACTGACTTCATATAATCGATAAATCCCTGCTTGCGCACCGGTCTGATCTTCAGGGGTTGCAGGATATTTCCGGTCAACAGGTCGTTATAATAAATGTTCTTTTCCTGCATATATCCGTCCACTTTTTTAGCAAAAGCAGCCAGGTCGGCAGGAGGATTTTCAAATTCCACAAACCATTCATGATAGGGCAGTTCCCCCTGTGGCGCCACCATAGGAGCTACAGTGAACTCGGTGATGCGCAGGTTTTCCTCCTTTGCAGCCCTCATCAGACTATACTCTACTTCCTCGCCGATCACATGCTCGCCGAATGCGGAAATAAAGTGTTTGATACGGCCTGTGACGAGTAAACGATAAGGATTAGTGGATACGAACTTCACCGTATCACCAATATTGTATGCCCACAAACCAGCATTGGTGCTTACCACCAGTGCATAGTTGACCCCCACCTGTACATCCCTGAGGGATAAACGGGTAGGATTCGGATTAAAGATTTCGTTTGCAGGAATAAATTCATAGAAGATACCCGAGTTGGTATTCAGCAAAAGTCCTTTATGTTCCTGGGTATCCTGGAAAGCAAAGAAACCTTCAGATGCCGGAAAAGTCTCAACTGTATTGATTGGGCGACCAACGGAAGCCATCAGTTTTGCACGGTAAGGTTCGAAGTTCACACCACCGTATACAAGTACATCCAGGTTCTTAAACAACTCTCCCACCGGCTTTCCGCTTCTTTCAATCAGCCTGTCGAAGTACATCTGCATCCATGGTGGAATACCGCTGATCAGTGTCATATCCTGATCGATGGTTTCATCAACTATCTTATCCAGCTTTGTTTCCCAGTCTTCGATGCAATTGGTTTCGTATGAAGGCAGCTGATTGGTGCGCAGATAGCGGGGCACGTGATGGTTTACGATACCGCTCAGACGACCGTAAGGGATGCCTCCCACCCTTTCCAGTACGGGAGAACCGGACAGGAAAATGAGTTTTCCGCTGGCGAACTCGGTTTTGCCGGTTTCGGCCATGTACATCAGCAAGGCATTACGGGCGGTATCTATATGATTGGAAACGGAATCTTTTGTAATAGGAATGTATTTGACGCCACTCGTTGTGCCGGAAGTCTTAGCCAGGTAAATAGGCTGTCCTTTCCACAGTACGTTCTGTTTCCCGTCCTTTATTTTATTGATATAGGGCTTGAACTGTTCATAATCCCTGACAGGTACTGCCTGTTTGAAATCATTGTAGTTATTGATATTATCAAATTGGTGATCTTTTCCAAACTCGGTCTTCCTTCCTGTTTTTATCAACTCCTCCAGAATAGCCTCCTGGTCTTCTACCGCCCGTTGCATTTCCTTCCTGATCTTGTTAGCTACGATGGAAGCAAATGGTTTGGCAAGCAGTGATTTAAGCTTCATGCCTTTTATTTTAGGATAAGTGAAAGGACAAATGTATAAAATAAAAATTGTTATAAAAGCCCATATTGCAAGGGTTCGCAGGTAATTGTGCGTGTCCGGGAAACCGCTCTGTGGCCGCTATTATCAGCGAAAACAGTAGTATATATAGCGATTACAATCAACTATATTAAAATAAAGTATGTATCTTTGAAAATATAAATTGTAATTCTCAGTGGAATCAGTCCTGTAAACGGTCTGATAGCAAAAAGCTGAGAAAAGTTTGTCAATTAGAAAACAAATCCTACTTTTGCAGGAAATTATTTTTGGATAACTATGTTTGCAGTTGTAAAAATCGCAGGTCAGCAATTCAAAGTACAAAAAGACCAGGAAATCTTTGTACAACAGTTGCAGGGAAATATTGGAGATAAAGTGCAGTTCTCTGAAGTGTTGTTAATAGATAATGGCGGCCAGCTGACCGTTGGTACTGATGTAAAATCAGTGGTTAAAGCAGAGATCCTGAGCCACGTTCAGGGTGATAAGGTAATTGCTTTCAAAATGAAACGCAGAAAAGGTTTCAGAAAGAAAGTTGGTCACCGTACACACTTTACGAAGATCCGGATCAACGAGATTGCTTAATTTTTATTAGATAAAGTTTAAAACGTTACATAAGAAATGGCACATAAAAAAGGTGAAGGTTCCGTTAAGAACGGCCGTGATTCTCAGAGCAAAAGGCTTGGAGTAAAAATATTTGGTGGTCAGGCAGCCGTATCTGGGAATGTAATCATTCGCCAGCGCGGTACCGTTTATCATCCTGGACAGAATGTAGGAATTGGTAGAGATTTTACCATTTTCGCTGTAGCTGATGGTGTTGTGGAATTCAGAAAAGGACGTGAAAACAGAACCATCGTTTCCGTAAGATCACTTGACACCACTGCCCAGGCGTAAGTCTGGAACAGTGTTTGCCATAAAGTTTTTTTTTAATACCCAATTTTAATTACTAACCCAAAATTCAAAAAACAATGGCAACAATTAAGAAAGCGGCTAAAAAAGCTGCTGCTAAAAAGGCTGCTCCTAAGAAAAAAGCTGCTGCTAAGAAAGCTGCTCCTAAAAAAGCCGCTGCTAAGAAAGCTGCTCCTAAGAAGAAAGCTGCTGCTAAGAAAGCTGCTCCTAAAAAAGCTGCTGCTAAGAAAGCTGCTCCTAAAAAGGCTGCTGCTAAGAAAGCTGCTCCTAAAAAGGCTGCTGCTAAGAAAGCTGCTCCTAAAAAGAAAGCTGCTGCTAAGAAAGCCGCTCCTAAAAAGGCTGCTGCTAAGAAAGCTGCTCCTAAAAAGGCCGCTGCTAAGAAAGCTGCTCCTAAAAAGAAAGCTGCTGCAAGGAAAAAATCTTCCAAACCAGCATCTACAACTCCTCCAACTCCGACAGCGCCAATCGCTCCAGAGTTGTAAGATCGACTTTACAAACTGTGAAAATAAAAGGTCCTGGTCACCACCAGGATCTTTTTTTATTTTGTACCAATCCGGGTGGATGCAACCCGGCGGTTTAACATCGGGTTGCATCCACCCGGGGTTCTAACCGCGGATTGCACCCACCCGGGGTTAAAACCCCGGGCTACAAACACCGCGGCTCCTAACGGAGCCTATTGTCGCGGATGATTGCGTTATGTCACCCCGGAGTTGCGATATTGTCATTTGCCCCGGGGTTGAAACCCCGGGCTACAAACACCGCGGCTCCTAACGGAGCCTATTGTCGCGAATGATTGTGTTATGCGTTCCCGGGGTTAAAACCCTGCGCTAAAAACACGGCAGCTCCTAATAGCGCTGATCTGCGTGGCCCTCCCCCTGGTTTTCAATTTGATCTCCTTTCCCTCCCCGGTTTTCAACTTGATCCATTAAATTCGCATTTCAATCCAATTTATGCTCGATAACTACGCCATCGCCGATAACTTCTCCCTGATTTCCAAACTAATGGATATCCAGGGGGATAACAGCTTTAAAGCTAAGTCCTTTTCCAGCGCAGCCTTTACCGTGGAAAAACTCCCTGTGCAATTACAGGTCACGCCGCCGGAAGAGATCTCTAAAATAAAAGGCATCGGCGATTCCATTGGCAAAGCTATCCAGGAAATGCTGACGACGGGAAAGTTTTCCGCCCTCGAATCATACCTGCTTAAAACACCTCCCGGCATCCTCGAAATGCTGAAAATAAAGGGACTGGGGCCTAAAAAGATCGCTACCATCTGGAAGGAACTCGAAGTGGAAACCCTCGGAGAACTGCTGTATGCCTGTAACGAAAACCGCCTGACCCTCCTGAAAGGATTCGGTCAGAAAACACAGGACGCTGTAAAACAAAGCATAGAATTCTACTTCAGTAACCAGGGCCGCTACCTCTATGCCCAGGCAGAAGCACTTGCACTGTCGCTGGAAAAAGAACTGCAACAAATACTGGCGCCTGCCGCCGTCTCACTCACAGGCCAGTTCCGCCGTACCGAAAATATTATTGATGAAATAGAACTGGTGGCTGCCCTCCCCGCTCCTGCCCTGCAGGAAAAACTGGGACAGCTTTCATCACTGACGCAGCTGACGGCTACGGAAGATGCGCTGTTGTGGCAACACGAACAACATATCAAAGTCAGGATATATCCCGCCGGTGCTGAAAATTTTGGTAAAACACTGTTCACCACCACTGCATCCGTTCCTTTCCGGGAATACTTTAATGCCATATACGATGTGAACAGTGCGCCTCAAAATGCCACTGAAGCTGATATCTTCAGCCTCGCCGGTATGGATTACATTGAGCCCTGTCTGCGCTATAGTGCAGCAACTATTGACCTGGCAATTAAAAAGCAACTGCCGGCACTGATCACACACAAGGATATTAAAGGCATTATCCACAGTCACAGTACCTGGAGCGATGGCGAACATACCCTGCAGCAAATGGCCGTGAAAGCAAAAGAACAGGGCTTTGAATACCTCGTTATCAGCGATCACTCCCGCTCTGCATTTTATGCCAATGGTCTCAGTATTGAAAGGATACAGGCACAACACGCAGAGATCGACGAACTGAATAAACAACTGGCGCCCTTCCGCATATTCAAGAGTATCGAAGCCGATATTCTGAATGACGGCAGCCTGGATTATCCGGATGAGATACTGGCCACATTTGACCTGGTTATTGCATCCGTTCACTCCAATCTGAAGATGAATGAAGAGAAAGCAATGGCGCGCTTGTTAAAAGCCATAGAAAATCCATATACCACTATTCTTGGACATATGACCGGGCGACTACTTCTGAGCCGCAACGGTTACCCGGTAAACCATCAGCAAATTATTGATGCCTGCGCTGCCAACAACGTCGTTATTGAGATCAATGCGCATCCACGCAGGCTGGATATCGACTGGGAATGGATCCCCTACGCCATGGATAAAAACGTATTGCTGTCTATCGACCCGGATGCACACAGCACAGACGGATTCCATGATATTTACTACGGCACATTGGCCGCACGTAAAGGCAGATTAACAGCTGCTCATAACCTGAGTAGCTTCAGCGCCGCAGAACTGGAGGCTTTCATCAGCCGGAAGAAAAAATAACGATAGTAAGAGTTGCCAACGTAAACAGCATACATGAAACTGATCTACATATACGACGCCCTTTGCGGGTGGTGTTATGGTTTTACACCTGTTATAGAGGAATTACTTCAGCGGTTCGAAAACGAAATGGAAGTTGAAGTCCTTTCCGGAGGGATGTTCCTCAGTGCCAATCACAGGCCGGCATCAGCTATGTACAACTATATCAGCCAGGCGCATAAACAGGTTGAGGCAGTAACCGGTGTTAAATTCGGACCGGCATTTCTGGAAGAATATCTGCACACAGACGATGTCATGGATTCAGAGAAACCCAGCATTGCACTCACTGTATTCAAACAATATCAGCCCGCTAATGCGCTGTCTTTTGCACACGATATGCAGCTGGCTTTAAACTATGATGGCAAGAGCCTGAATGACGATGATACCTATCGCCATTTATTGTCAAAATATCAGCTGCCTGTAGAAGAATTCCTGGCAAAAATGAAAGAAGATGCCAACAGGTATGATACTGTTCAGGAATTCAAACAAGTGGAACAATGGGGTATAACGAGCTTTCCGGCAGCAATCCTGGACGACGGTAAGGAGTACTTCCTCATCGCTAAAGGATATACGCCGATAGAACGCTTGCTGGAAGTAATAGAAAAAATAAAAGGAAAGGCATAACAATCACTGGATAAATTATGTATCAGATACGAACAGCTACCATCAGCGATATTCCACTCATACAGCAGCTTACAGACGAGATCTGGAGACCGACCTACAAGGACCTCATGGCACCGGAACAGCTCGAATATATGATAGGCATGATGTACAGCACAGCTTCACTGACCAGCCAGATGGAAGAAAAAAAACATGCGTTTCTCCTCTTGTACGATGAACAGCGGGCTATTGGGTTTGCATCATATAGTACTACCGACGAACCGGGCATTTACAAGCTGCAGAAGATATACCTGCATGGCGACTACCAGGGGAAAGGTGTAGGCAAATTCCTGCTTGAGGCCGTGATTGAACGCGTAAAAGCTGCGAATGCCACCAGTCTGGAACTGGATGTAAAAAGGGATAATAAGGCAAGGTTCTTTTACGAAAAACAGGGTTTTACCATCCTGAAAGAGAAAGATACGTATATCGGTAACGATTACTGGATGAGGGACTACGTCATGCGGAAACCGCTATAAAAAAATCCAGCCTGGTAAAAATACCAGGCTGTTTCCCAAGTTAACCATTAAAAGACACAACTTTTCTAATTAAAATTCTTCAGGTGTATCCGGAAAATATTCTTATCCCTCTTCACCTATCTATACATACATACGATAAATGTTTAAACATGGATTTTAGCCTCCGTCTTTTTCCTAAAAAGAAGGAAACCTACGCTAGCCCTTCATTATCAACAGAATATAAGGCCAAAAAAAATTCCCGCATTTGTTATGCGGGAATTTGCTAAATCAGTATGTGTTTTCGGTAATATAAGCTCATGAATTAGAAAACACGCGGCAGAATTTCGTGATCACTACTCCATCCGAAACGTAAATTCAGCATGAGCTCATGTGATACCGTCTGTGCTCCTTTCAGGTTGGATGACATCGGCGTATCGTAGGAATAACCGATCTGGAAATAAGGTCCTACCCTCACCTGTACCAGACCCGTCACCGTTTTCTCCGAACGCCAGGAAGCTCCCAGCCAAACTATCTCCTTTAGAAGTACACTTGTGTTGATATCATATTGAAAACCACTTCCTTTCGCCTGTCTCAGCAATATGGAAGGTTTTACCAGTACGTCGTCATTTACTCTTGCTGCATACGCAGCCTGCATATAATAGTGTGAAATTGTCTTCACTTTATTTACACTGTTGCCCAGATCAAAACTTTTGAAGGCGGGCGCAGATAAACCCAGGTAAAAATTCTCAGAAAAGAGGGCGAAGCCAAATCCCACCTGCGTTTTCCAATAACTCAGATTGGAAGCGAATGTAGGGTCGGTGGTGGTCAGTTCACTATTCTTTTCATTGTATTGCGACATCCCGGCCTGCAGTCCCATGGCAAGCTGCAAAGTTTCATTCAGCGATACCTTCTGTGCTGCCAGCAGGTTATAGTCGGTACGTGTCTGAACGGTGATCGATTCTCTCATGGCCGAGAAACCAATGCTGGTCCCTTTTTGATTCATCGGCGTATAAAACGACATGGTAGCTGTTTTAGGCGCACCATCCACTCCTACCCACTGGTTACGTCCTACTACTGTTAAACTGGCTGATTCATCCGTACTGGCATAAGCAGGATTGATGACAATTCCGTTCAGCATGTACTGGGAATAGATAGGACTCTGCTGAGCCTTCGCCGGTACATAACATGCAGCCGCTACAAGTAGATTTAAAAGGATTTTCGTCTTAGCAGTCATCGCTATCTTTTTATTACAATGAATCCAGTAGAACGTTTCTTATTACCATTGGCATCCGTAGTATGGATGATAAAGAAGTAAGAACCATCCGGAACATCCTGGCCTTTAGCACCACCGACATTACCCTTACCATTAAAGTTGTTCGTCTGGTTGTTATAATTCTTCGTTGTGAATACGGTACCGCCCCAACGGTTAAATACTGTCACTTCATTTTCCGGATATTTCTCTATGTTCTCGATCTGCATCGCATCATTACCCAATCCATCATTGTTTGGTGACATTGCCGGATGTACGCGCAGGTTACCGCCGTTATCATCCTTCCATCTGCCGTCTGTGATGAAGCGCTCTACATAGTCTGGTACACCATCACCATCCACATCACAATCCATACAGATCTGGATCAGACCAGTGGCAGCGATAATAGAATCGAGGGTTGGCGGATGCTGGTTAGATGATACGGTCGCTCTCAGCAATCGCATACCGAAGACCTTATCCTTCTCGACACTGTTCACTAATACCGGGATCTCAATTTCTGTTTCACCAGGTAATATCAATACAGGCGATACTGTATTATCATAGTCTTTTACTGGTGTTGCTGCCAGTGTATTAGCAGGGATCTCAGTTGGCGCCGGTGTATAGAACTCATAGTATACAGTGATGATACGTGAGCTGGCGCGATTCAAACGAAGCTTGAATGGTAATGGCTGGCCGATGGTATCGAACGCTACTTTCACTGCATAACGACTGTCAGTAAAGGTCAGTTTCAGTGAATCGTCGTCACCCACGGAATTGATCACTTCACTTGCCAGACCGGTATAATAAGGAGGCTTGGCGCTGAGCGGATCATAATCCTTTACTGCTGCTTTGATCCATCCATCATCATCACTCAGTTCATTGTCGTCTACTTTCACTTTAAAGCGCGCTTCCTGTTTACCTTTCGGAACCGTTACCTCAATGCTCTTACCGTTTACTGTACCACCTGAAAGTGTAAGTGTTCTGTAAATATCATTGGTAACATCGAGCGTTACAGGCAGATCTACTGTAATAGTCCTGCTCAATCTGATCACAAACTCAACTTCCTCTCCTTCTGTGATCTGGCTGGTAGCAGCAAACAGGTTTACTGTTGGCGTATCGATGTTATGGTTGTAAATGATCAGCGTAGCTACCGGGTTGTTGACAAATGTCCAGGTTACATTAGGCAATGCAGAACTAGCGTCTGTCAATGTAGATTGTACTGTTACATCTGGTCCTGCGTAGTGGATGCCGGCAGGTGATACTGGCACATACACCATGCTCTCTCCTTTCGGAATGATCGCATATCCAGGTAAGATATTGTAGTCAGTGCCCGGCGTTGCAGTACCTCCAAGGTTATAGATCACCTTCACATTGTCTGATGCCACCAGTGTTGAATCATTAAAGCGGATCCTGAATGCACCCGGAGTAGATGGCTGGGTCGCATCACTGATCCTTTCTATTAATATCTTACGGGCATCTGATTTTGGACCGGTAGTAGCATTTTCATCATCTACTACTGTTATCAACACAGGTGTAATATCCACCGTCATGTTGATAGGATTACCACCATTGTCTGCAACCGCGTTTGTGAGTGTTACTCTCAATGTCTGGTCACCCTGTAGTATCAGGTCATCCTTTATACGCACAGGTACGGTCACTTCCTGAGAGCCGGCCGGAATAACTACAGATGTTGGAAGCGGCTCGATATTGGTACCGCTATATATTGCCCTATAGCTTACGGTAACATCTGATGTGGAAATGATCGGCATTTTGATGATAAATGCACCATCTGTTGATGGTTCTGCAGCGTCGCTTACTTTCTCTACTGTCAGCGCCGCTCCTGCTATTTCCAGAATGTTCAGTGCCGGTACCGGTAAGAAGGTGAAGCCTGTCGAACTGGCGGCAAACTGCAGTATGGTAGTTCCTTCCAGTTTGTAGTTGTTCGGTACACTCAGGAAGTAGGTTACCTTATTGCTGTCTTTTGCGATGGTCACTGTTGTTGGCAGACCAACATAGTTAGTGATATCAGCAGTAGAAGAAGGATCCGGTGTAATGTTGATAGTGATAGGGATAGTTGTTATCACTGCTGGATCAGCAAACCCGATCGTTACTTTTGTTGCGCCACCACCTTTGGTAATGGCAGTAGAATCGAATGATATCTGGAGGCCCGCTTTAGTCGGGTCACTGATGGTAGCATCGTCTATATAAAGATCAAAAGTGTCAACTACTAAGTTTGGCATCAGCGTCGCACCACCGGTGAACTGTAACAGTTCCGGACTTTCAATGATCTTGTCTGCCGTTGGATTGATGGTGAAGTCTGCATAACCTACTGCCGGATTCAGTGTAAAACTGGTAGGCACTCCGGTATAGTCTGCAGACACTGCCTGTGATGCCGACGTTGCGTATACTGACAACATCACGGGTTTATATGGCGTCACTCCCGGAGGAAGGCTGGCACGCACTGTATATGGAACACCTTCTTTTACACGATCACCCTGGCTTGCTGGCTGCGGTGTGAAAGTGACCTTCAGGTTTGCGGGATCATTTGCAGTAACATCAATCATGTTGAGCGTTACTGAGTCTTTCGGATAACCTTCGGTTTCTACTATCACTACCAGCTTCTCATTATCATTCAGTATGTTATCCATGCTGGCCGCTACAGGCACCGGAATGGTAACGGAGTTACCACTCAGTGTAACTGTTTGTGGCAGACCGGTAAAGCCGGCAACAGCCTGGGAACTGAGTCCTCTTGTCAGGTTGATAGTCAAAGGAGTGGCAGGCACTGTACCTGATGGTAAAGTAATCGTAATGAATGCCCCTGCGCCGCCTTCAACGATATCTGTTATATCTGTAGTAACTTTTGGTCCGGAGATCTTTGTTTTATCCTTAATAACCACGGTAGCTGGTACTACTGTCAGACCGGTAATAGCCGGAGAAGTAGCTGTACCACCCAGTACCATGTTCTCATCTCCTTCTACCACAACATCTTCTGCAATTGTTACTGCTGTTGTTACACTGTTACCACTGGTCAATGTAAGCGGAGTGGTAGCTAAAGTATAATCATCTGCAGCAGCAGTAGATGGTGGTACAAGCGCTGGTGTAATGTCGATCGGTACTTCTGTTGTGAAACCGGCAGGCAGGCTGAAAGTAAAGCTGTAGCCCGTGCCGCCTTCATCCATTTCCGGATGACTGGATGTAACGGTGATCTGTTTATTTGCAGGATCATCTCCGGTACCATCCTGGATCAATCCACTGAAACCGCTTACCGTCAGGCCTGGGATAGTAGTAGCCACACCTGTGAGGGTAACTGCTTCATCTGCTTCAAAGATCTTATCGCTGACAGCAGTGAACCCGCCGGTTATAGTAAATGTATTCAGACCGGCTGGCAGTGTGATAGTAGCCGGAACGTTATAATCTGTAGTTGCAGCTGCTGAGGAAGCGTCGTGTGATAAAGTGATAACGATCGGATCCTGTGCGGTAACTGTTGTATTTACAAAACTGATCCTGATACCGCTGTTGCTACCTTCTTTTAAAGTTGGCGTCACCAGTTCGATCTTCATATCCTTGTTACCTGGCACATCTCCTGTAGCATCCTGGATGGTGATCAGGGAAGAGTCTGTGGTGAATCCGTTAGGTTGGGTTACGATCCACAGGCTTTCGTCAGCTTCCAGTACGTTATCCGCCTGGGCGATCACTTTAGCCGGGAAGGATACGGAGTTCTGTCCTTTTTTTATCACTACGCTGGTTGGCAATGTTGTTGCCAGATCAGCATCATTTGCTTGTGAGCTTAGACCTTTTGATATAACTACCGGAATATCATACAATGCTGTAACACCCGGTGGTAATGATACTGTTACAGTTGCACCGGCATCTCCTTCTTTAATAGTTGATGGCGTAGCTGTCAGGATCACTTTGTTGGAACTGTCGGCATCCACGTCTCTGATAGTTATCTGCGGACCGGTATAATTATATACACGGCCTGCGCCTACATCATCTATCGCTACCAGATCCAGGTCGAAATATTCAGGTGTAGCGCTCTCTATCAGTTTATCTGCGAAGACGGTAAAAGGCACTTTCGTAACTGTAGTACCTGGCGTTATTTTGAACTCCAGACCGGAATAATAGTTCAGGTCAAAGTCTACCTGGTCTTCCGCAGTAGCATTGTCCCAATCCACATAGATGTCCTGCAGGGTGATGGTGACTTCTGTAGTTACTCCCGGAGGCAGGTGCAGACCAAGGAAACCGCTATACCCTTCAGGAACAGGTCGTGCTGCATCAGGAGAGATACAGTCGGCCTGGATCTGTGAGTAAGCAGGATTCAGGAAGGTACTGTCTTTGATCTGTATGTCTTTCTGGCTGGCAACGCCGATACCTAAGATGGTACCCTGGAATTTCAGGGACAGGTTCTCTGTGTTTTCCAGCACTCTGTCTGCTTTCGCGCTGAAAGTGAATACAGGTGTACCTGTCTGGTTAGCAGGTATTACCACATTAGCAGGTACTACGTAGTCAGTATCGCCAGCGGTAGATGTTCCGACGCGGGAAAAAGTGATCACGATATCTTCCGGACAGGTAATACCAATTGGCATGGTGATCCTTGCCTTGGAAGAATTTCCTTCAAACAGGGACGTACTGTCAATATTCATTGTCAGCGTTCTCGGCTCATCATCGACAATGGTATAATCCACTTCGGAAGTTCCGGAGATCCCTAACAGGGAAGTACAGGTACTTACCAGTTTAAGACGAAGGGTACGGCTATATTGTAGCTGGTCATTTCCAATTACATGCAGATTAGGAATAGTCACGTTTTTAGGCGTGGTATAGTCGCCTGCAGGTACAAGGAAAGCTTCCTCTGTGAGAGTAAAATCTGTTCCAGGTACAGCGGGATGTGAATAGTTGGCAGCATATGCCGCATCGTATTTTACCAGTACGTAGGCAGGTGCATTCAGCTTGCCTCCGGATACGGTGAGGGTAAGGCCCTGTGCCGCCTTTTCGCCGTCGGATGTATTTCCTTCATTACCTGATAAGGTGCCGTTGGAGAATTTGATATTCACGGCCGCAAATCCGGGAACAGGGATAGTATCTTTCATCGCCGCGATGGTGTCGAACTCTGTCATGCTCGTTCCATATCCGGAAAGAAGGCGATATGTTTTAAAGTTCATCGGGTCAGGATCGAGCGATCCGTCACGGAACACGGAGCCTAACTGTTTCATGATACCCATGGAACGGGCGTTGCCGTCAATACCGCCGGCAACAGTATTATAAGGGAAGTAACCGGCGTCATTTATATAGAAACGGTGACCGGGAAGGGAAACCTCCCAGGAATCGAACTTCCTCAGTGAGCGGTATACGTGGCTTCTGGGCGCTTCGGGAGTGAGGGCGCAGCTGGCATCACGATACACGCCGACGGTAGTACCATCAGGGCTTATGAAGCCGTAAGAACAGGTACTGGCAGCATCAGGATCATCGCCCGCGGCAGCACCCATTACTACCTGCTCTGACTGATACAGCAGTGCTTTCGTGAAGCCGCTGGTCTGTGGCAGGTGTAATACATAGTCCATGAAGAAATAATTGGTATTCTTCACGTAAGACACGATGATAGTTACCGTACCGGTTTGTCCGGTAGGATAGTTTTTATATTTATCGAGGATGGTGCCTACGATATGTACCTTGTAAGGATCCCAGTATTCGCCGCTACCTGATATGGGAGAAATGTAACAAACAGCAGGACTTTTCAGGTTTGGGGGAACCAGATAAGAGCTGTTCTTAAAATCTAAAAAAGCTCTCATACCCTGAGAGCTGTCTGTTCTGATATAACTTTCTAACAATCCTTTCCGCGTGACCTTGATTCCACCGTCACTGAGTATCTCGATCTTCAGGTCATTAGACGCAGGAGTACCACCGGAAGGATTGATCACAGCTTTAACAGTCTGCGCATTGAGCTCACTGCACATCAGCAGCAATAACAAAGGCAGCACGATCCTGCAAATGGCATTCGGCAATTTACGCAACGCTGCAATGGAACTGCGTTTCATAGGATTGGGAAGCTTGAACATAGTAATCTGTGTAAAGTTGTAATAATCCATCAAATACTTTAAAAAAAGTCACTGCTCAATAAAGATGGTTAGCCTGCGCACTGTGATGTGCCGGATTTTTTTGGTAGTTCGCATCAAACAATTCACCACCCCCATTTCTGGGAACCACCTACAGTATTACCTTATAAAACAAAAGACAATACATATATATAAGATACAAACATATTTACTTTTTCATACTTATACAAACAATTTTATATATTCTGTGGATATATGGCATGTCCGAATGTGGATAAGTACTATGAAGTACTAATGCTCAATAAATTATAAATCCACATTTATAGTGGAAAAAATTATTATACTTATGCTAAAACGGTGTCACAACATATTTTTAGCAGTCTTGTGAGGTCAAGCGGGTTATAAAAGTGCTATTGTTCTGTTTGGCTAAATAAAAAAAGAACAAATGCATAGTTTAAACCCATAAAATAACGGTAGATTTGCACAAAACAAGAAATAATGTCTACAATTGCTAATTCTAACATTGACTTTACCCTTGCTTACAAGGTAAAAGATATGTCTCTGGCCGAGTGGGGACGTAAAGAAATTGAACTTGCAGAAGCCGAAATGCCGGGTTTGATGTCCCTGAGGGAAGAGTACGGCAATTCCAAGCCTTTACAGGGCGCGCGTATTGCCGGATGTCTGCACATGACCATCCAGACCGCCGTACTGATAGAAACCCTGGTTCACCTAGGTGCTGAGGTTCGCTGGAGCTCCTGCAACATCTTCTCTACCCAGGATCACGCCGCTGCTGCCATCGCTGCTGCAGGTGTACCTGTATTTGCCTGGAAAGGCCTGAATGAAAAAGAATTTGACTGGTGTATTGAACAGACCCTGTTCTTCGGCAGCCAGGACCGTCCGTTGAACATGATCCTGGACGATGGTGGCGACCTGACCAACATGGTATTTGATAAATATCCTGAGCTGATCCAACACGCGAAAGGTCTGAGTGAAGAAACCACTACCGGCGTTCACCGTCTGTATGAGCGTATGCAGCATGGTACTCTGCCTATTCCTGCTATCAATATCAACGACTCCGTTACCAAATCCAAATTTGATAACAAATATGGTTGCCGCGAATCCTGTGTAGACGCTATCCGTCGTGCTACAGACGTGATGATCGCCGGTAAAGTTGCCGTTGTTGCCGGTTTCGGTGACGTAGGTAAAGGTTCCGCAGAATCTCTGAGAGGTGCTGGCGCCCGTGTGATCGTTACAGAGATCGATCCTATCTGCGCGCTGCAGGCTGCTATGGAAGGTTATGAAGTGAAGAAAATGAGCGATGCTGTGAAAGAAGCTGATATCATCGTAACCACTACCGGTTGCCGCGATATCATCACTGCTGAACACTTCAAACTGATGAAAGACAAGTGTATCGTATCCAACATCGGTCACTTCGATATCGAAATTGATGTTGCCTGGTTGAACAAGAACTATGGTAATACTAAAGTTGAGATCAAACCTCAGGTAGATAAATATACTATCGACGGTAAAGACATCATCCTGCTGGCTGAAGGCCGCCTGGTGAACCTGGGTTGCGCTACCGGTCACCCATCATTCGTGATGAGTAACTCCTTCACCAACCAGGTACTGGCGCAGCTGGAACTGTGGCAGCATACAGACAAATACGAAAACAAAGTTTACGTACTGCCTAAACACCTGGATGAGAAAGTTGCCCGTCTGCACCTGAAGAAGATCGGTGTGGAACTGGATGTGCTGACTCCTGCACAATCAGCATACCTGAACATCCCTGCTGAAGGTCCGTTCAAACCAGATTACTACAGATACTAATCTGATTAATCACTATATTAGCAATAGCCCATAACTGTGATAGTTATGGGCTATTTACTTTTAAGTTATTCCCCTCTTCATTTACTATCCACGTAATTCCACTAATTTTGTATTATGACCAAGCTAAGCGTAAACATCAACAAATTTGCCACTCTCCGCAATGCGCGTGGTGGTAATATGCCGGATATATTAAAAGTAGCGCAGGACTGCGAGCGTTTCGGCGCAGACGGTATCACCGTACATCCGAGACCGGATGAACGGCATATCCGCTACCAGGACGTAAGAGATCTGAAGCCGCTGGTGAAAACGGAATTCAACATTGAAGGATATCCTTCAAAAGACTTTATGGATCTTGTGCTCTCTGTAAAGCCTCATCAGGCAACGCTGGTACCGGATCCTCCTGATGCTATCACTTCCAATACCGGCTGGGATACTGTTAAGAACCAGTCTTTTCTCCGGGAGGTTATTGGTACATTAAAAGCAGCGGGTATCCGTGTGTCTATATTCCTGAATGCTGAAGTAGATAAAGTAGAGCCGGCGAAGACTGCTGGTGCAGATCGTATTGAGCTTTATACCGGTCCTTATGCGGAAGAGTATGAGCGTGCACGTACACAGCCACAGAATCTTCAGCTGTTCAATGACTATAAAAATACTGCACGTGCTGCTACGGCTATTGGTTTAGATCTTAATGCGGGTCATGATCTTAATCTTGATAACTTACGGTTCTTTAAGCTGCATATTCCTCAGCTGAAAGAAGTGTCTATAGGGCATGCGCTGGTGTGTGATGCGCTTTATTTCGGATTGGAGAATACGATACAGTTGTATAAGAGACAGTTGGAAGAGTAGCTGTTGTTGATATACTTTTTTGCGGGATTACAGATGCGTTCTGTAGTCCCGTTTTTTTTGGTGTTTTGTTGGTGTTTGGTTGGCGTTTGCTGATGTTTCTCGCGGTTTCAGGAAGGGGGCCCGGTCGGCGCCTCTCTGGACGCCGATTGGGCGTTGTCAATCGAATGGGATTTGGAAGATGAATTGGGCAGCACTGGTCGTGTCGCCGGAGAGCCGAAGGCCCGGTCCTCCCTCCTGAAACCGTTCGTACCTCCAGGCTCCCTATTAGGGGTAGGCTGATGGCAGATATTGGCGGTGGGCTTAGTATCTCCATTCCTTTAATGGCAGATTGATGCCCAATTGATTCAAGGCCTCACTGCGTTGATACCAGGAGCGTGTATATCTTAATTGCAGCTTGCGGGTGATAATGCCAAGTCCTCCGGAGATGCCACTCATACCCTTTTGCTGCGGTAAACCTAGTTCCTGTCTGCGGAGATGATTGTAGGATGCTGTCAGTTCTATATAACGGCCTATCTCCCATTGCGCAGCGAGTATAAAATGCCGGAAGATTTTGTCTGCGGTGTTGCCATTGCCAGTCGTGTCACCGTCGGAGATAATGTTACCTTCCTGGAAGTCAGGATCGGCATAACGGACATCAAACTGGTGTACGTGGTGTATAGTAGCAGAGAATTGCAGGGGAAGATTCTCCAGCTTTTTTGAGATACCAATCTGCAGATCGAAGGGTAAAGGTTCCTGGTTGTCTTTTGTATAAGTCTTTAGCTGTGTTCCCATGTTACGTACTACCAGACCGGCCTGCCAGTGATGGGCGGTGTCCTGGTAATTCAGGCCAAAGTGAAATGCTAATCCGGACGCACGGTATTGCAGATAGGACGATTGAACATACTGGATACTGATGCCGTAGTACCACCGCTCCAGGTATCTGCGGGAAGCTGTTAGCTGAAAGGCGATGTCCCGCGGCTTGAAACTTCCCAGAACGTTACCGGCTGCATCAGTCTGGGTGACGCTGCCATAATCAATGTATTGTACACTGCCGGCAAGCGTAGTACCATACCTTTCGAGGTGGTAGCCAAACATGGCGTGGGCATACTGCACACCGGCGAAATAATTGGTGTAATTCATCTGCAAATGCTGGTGCATATTCTCCCTTAACAAGGCTGGGTTCAGCGCAGATAAAGCAATATCATTATTCTGTAAGCTGACGTTGGAGCCGCCCAGAGCAGCTATTTGCGGGGAAACGGGCAGATCAAGGAAGGAGAATACGCTCTTTCCTCCCAGTACCTGGGCACTGGCGGTTGACATAGAAAGGCAGAGGTATGGGAGCGCAATCAGCAGCGCAATGATGTTTTTCCTCATAAAGAGGCATAAAACTAAATAATAATAGGTTATAAAACACTAAAGTAAGCCGGTTATCAGGCGGAGAGGTTATTGGAAACAGACTTTGTCGCCTTTCAATGTATTCAGTGTGTTTAGGTGCCTTTAGGGTCTTAGTAATCTTTAAGGGTCTGCAGGAGTTTACTTCCGGCATCCTGACTTTTCATCTGACTTTGAGGAGGGCCCTGGGTTTTGATCTTACATGGGGCTCCGTAAACAACGTAATCATTTGATTATAAACAGGAATGCCATACGCTTTGCATATGGCATTCCCAAACCCTTAAAACAATCAACATTAGTATCCATTGCCAGCCACAACTGTTAAAAAAGGCTGGCAGGGAAATGTTACTTCTTTAATAACGCTATATCGATCACTTGGTTCATTTCTTTTACAAAATGGAACTTTAATCCTTTGATATAGTCGGGATTTATCTCTTTGATATCCTTTTCGTTCTGCCAGCAGAGGATAATTTCCTTAATACCTGCTCTTTTGGCAGCCAGGATCTTTTCCTTGATACCTCCTACTGGCAATACCTGTCCGCGGAGGGTGATCTCACCTGTCATAGCCAGGTATGACTTCACCTTTCTGCCTGTAAATGCAGACGTTAAGGCTGTCAGCATCGTGATACCGGCGCTTGGCCCGTCTTTCGGTACTGCTCCTTCCGGAACGTGTACATGGACATTGCGCTGGCTGAACAGTTTAGGATCGATCTTGAATTCCCTGGCGTGTGCATGCAGGTAACTCAGTGCGGTACTCACGGATTCCTTCATCACGTTACCCAGGTTACCGGTCAGCTTCAGCTCACCTTTACCTTCACTGAGGCTGGTCTCAATGAAGAGGATGTCCCCTCCTACGTAGGTCCAGGCCAGTCCTACTGCTACACCTGCCGGGTTGCCCACCTTGTAGATCTCATTGGAGTACCGGGACTTACCCAGTATTTCCTCGATATGCTCTTCTGTCAGGCTTTCAGGTATTTCCTCTTCCAGCGCCACGTCTTTGGCAATGGAACGCATGATAGAGGCAAACTGCCTGTCCAGTTCTCGCACACCGCTTTCACGGGTATAATCCTGGATCACTCTTTCGATGATATTGTTGCTGATACGCATTTTCAGCGCTTTCAGACCGTGTGCATCCTTCTGTTTAGGGATCAGGTGACGTTTGGCTATCTCCACTTTTTCTTCTATGGAATAACCACTTAAATCTATGATCTCCAGCCTGTCGCGAAGAGCAGGGCTGATAGCGTTAATATTATTCGCGGTAGCGATAAATAACACCTTGCTCAGGTCATATTCCAGCTCCAGGTAGTTGTCGTAGAAAGTGCCGTTCTGTTCCGGATCCAGTACTTCCAGCATAGCAGAACTTGGATCGCCGCGGTGGTCATTACCGATCTTGTCGATCTCGTCGAGGATCATAACAGGATTGGAAGTTTTCACCTTGCGGATGGATTGTAATACACGACCTGGCATAGCGCCGATATATGTTTTACGATGCCCCCTGATCTCACTTTCATCATGAAGACCACCAAGGCTCAGTCGTACGTACTTACGGCCAATGGCGCTGGCGATAGAACGGCCCAGGGACGTTTTACCGATACCCGGAGGACCTACAAAACAGAGGATCGGAGACTTCATGTCGCCTTTCAGTTTGAGAACGGCCAGGTATTCGAGAATACGTTCCTTGATCTTGTCCATACCATAATGGTCATTGTCCAGGATCTTTTTCGCCTTTTTCAGGTCGTAGCTGTCTTCGGTATATTCTTTCCAGGGCAGATCCAGCATCAGGTCCAGGTGGTTGTACACTACGGAGTAATCCGGCGTGCTGGGGTGCATACGTTCCAGCTTTTCAATGCCTTTACGGAATAAGTCGGCAGCGGCTTCTGTCCACTGTTTCTTTTCCGCCTTGCGCTGCAATTCCTTTACCTCACGGTCATTAGAATCGCCTCCCAGCTCTTCCTTGATGGACTTGAGCTGCTGTTGGAGGAAGTATTCCCGCTGTTGTTTGTCAAGATCTGCCTTGGTTTTGTTGGTGATCTTATTTTTCAGCTCTGCCAGCTGCAGTTCTACCTGCAATAATTTCAGGAGCAATTCTGCACGAGTGCGCAGGTTGTTGATCTCGAGCAGTTGCTGTTTATCTTTCAGGTCACAGTTCAGATTGGAAGACACGAAGTGTACCAGGAAGGATTCATTTTCAATGTTCTTCAGGATGATACTGGCTTCGGATGGCAGGTTGGGCGATAGCTGGATGATCTGCCCTGCCAGGTCTTTAATGGAAGAAATGTAGGCGTCAAATTCCGGATCATCTGTCACTATTTCATCCTGCAGCAGTTCGATACGGGCTTTGAAGTAAGGATCTTCTGCTACTATTTCACTGATCTTAAAACGTTTTCGTCCCTGTATAATGATTGTGGTGCCGCCATCCGGCATTTTAATGAGCTTAACGATACGGGCCACAGTACCTACATCGGTAAGATCGACCAGGTTGGGATCTTCTATGGTACTGTCTTTTTGTGCTACAACCCCTATCAGTTTGTCTGCCTTATAGGCATCATTTACTGCCTTTATGGATTTATCTCTGCCAACAGTAATTGGCAGTACCACTCCAGGGAAAAGTACAGTATTTCTTAGCGGTAATAATGCCAGTTCTTCAGGTATCTTCTCGTCCTCCAGGCCATCATTCTCTTCATTCAAAGGGATAATCGGCATGAACTCCATCTCTTCTTCCGAGTTTGCAAAATAGAATCTATTCATCTGCGTAGTTTAATCGGGAAAGTGGCCAAATTGTCAGCCTGCGGCCTTCTTTCCATTCATTTTTATAAGCATAGGTATATTGTCAAGTATAATGCCACGAAAAGATAATGATATTAAAAAAGTCGCCCCGTTTTATAACGAGGCGACTCTTCAATATTATTTAAGCTGCTTTTACAAAGTCACACCTACACCCAGCTGAATGCTCTGGTTTTTCCAGTTGCCTCTGTCGGTAACAGTACTTATACCTTTTACGTCGGTGAAGCCAATGATGTAACGTGCACTGATATTGATGATTGGCAGCTGCAGCCATAAACCGGCCACACCAGATACGTCACCACCCTTAAAGGCATCATCAGCACCTTTGAATACATTCTTGTCGCTCACCAGGGCGCTGAACTGAGGACCTACCTGCAGTTTAACACGCGGGCTACCCAAAGAGATATTCGCCAGCAGCGGGATGCTCAGATAGTTCAGTTTTATCTTTTTGTCGTTGTTTGCAGGATCGTTCAGGTTTTCAGGATCAACGACCTCGCCGAAATTACTTGTAGTTTTTACTGTGCTGGAAGAAAAGATCAATTCACCCTGTACACCAAAGGCTTTTGTCAGGTTAACCTGTGCAAAACCACCCAGGTGATATCCCAGATTGAAGCCATCTTTGTAACCCTGACCGTCCAGTTTACCCAGATTAGCACCTCCTTTAAGACCGAATCTTAAGAATTTGGTCTGAGCATTTGCGGTAGAAACGGCAGTCACACTGAGTACTGCGATCGCGAGAAACAGTTTTTTCATAATAGTTGTTTTTTAAACAGAAGAGGATGATTTTATTGATTGATTTAAAGGTTTTTCTGGTCTGATTAATATAACGTTCCTCACAAAGCATACCCCTATCCTGACAGATAGCAAAATGCGTGCTACAATTATTAACAATTAGCAATGTGTGGATAACAAAATACAAAAAACAGTAACGTGAGAGTAAAAATGCTAAATAGGATCACTTAAAAGTATACCCTAACCTGGCCGTAAAATAGCCGGTGAGTTGTTTTTCTTCTCCCTGGAAAGGTTTGAAAATAGTATAGGAGGGTGAGATCGTGAAGTTGCCGATCATGTAAGATGCATTGACGGTAAGGTCAATTGCCCGCATTTCAAAACCGGTGGCGGTCTTGCTGCTCAGAAACGACCGCTGGATATCTTCCGGTGGCGGGGTATCGCTCCATTCCCAATGTAATTTCGGAGAGCGGGAAAGATACTGGAACGACTTAAGATTGCTGTAATAATTGGCAGTTCCCATCGTCAGCCCGACAGACGGCGTCAATAAAATGGCGTCATCATTCTTTAAAACGTCGATAAAGATGAACGGGTGACGTACTGCTGTAACGATATTGAAATCTTTTCCGGAAATGTTCCGGTTCAATCGGCCTCCAGCAATCCTCTCTTGTGTGCTGCCCCAACCCAGGTCCAGGCTGATGCCGGGTTGCAACCACCAGTCCCTGTAATAGAAGTAAGCAAACAATTCATTGTTGATAGGTGTAACCGGAATATCAACGGAATCGGTGAAGAGATATCTGGTATAGGAAATACCTGTCAGGAATTTCCTGTTCTTTGAATAGTCATATCCTACCGAAAGGTCCCATTCGAACCAGGGTTTGCCGATTGCCTGAAAAAGGTAATAGCTGCTGGCGCTGGCGTATAATCCTGTTTTATGGAAGTAGGAGACCGTTGGGGAAAGGAAAGGTTTCATGACTATCGGCGTCTCATATGTCTGTGTTTTTTTGCCATAGGCAGGGCTATTGCCATACCCTACACCAAGGATCAACTCACTTTTCTCCCTCTTTTTCAGCAGGGAATCCAGTTGTCGTTCCAACTCGGCAAGGGACTGGCCCATGACAGCCTTACTACATAACAGAAATAAGAATAGAAAGCAGCAGCGCATGCACGGAGCATTTTACAGCTGCAAGATAGGGTAAATAGCCGATAGACTATAGCCGTTTATCGGTGGATGAGGACGGAATGTCGTTGACTGCGAAACTGGAGCCGACAAGTTATGTCAGCTCTATGACAGTAATTTCCGGCAGAATGCCTACACGGCCGGGATAACCCAGGAAACCGAAGCCTCTGTTCACGTACAGGCGCTGGTCGCCCTCTTTATAAAGACCGGCCCATTCCTTATAGATAAAGCGGGCGGGACTCCATTTGAAGCCGGGGATCTCCACACCGAACTGCATGCCATGGGTATGGCCTGCCAGCATCAGGTCAATATCAGGATATTCTGTTCTCACCTGGGCATCCCAGTGGGTGGGGTCGTGCGACATCAGGATCTTGAATGGCAGGTGAGCAGCGCCGGTGTATGCCTTCTTCATATCACCGTATTTAGGGAAGCGGCTCATGGCGCTCCAGTTCTCAATTCCCAGTAAACCAATCTGTTGTCCGCCACGCTCCAGGGTAACATGTTCATTCATCAACAATTTCCAGCCCAGTTCCCCATGCACTGCTTTCAGTCTTTCCAGGTTCTGGTTGCGCAGGGCACTAAAGCCATTAGCATCCCTATCGGGCCAGGCGTAATAATCACCGTAATCATGGTTGCCCAAGGTCGAATACACGCCCATAGGCGCCTTCACCTGGCTGAAAACCTCCATGAGGCTATCCATTTCGGTGGCCCGGTCATTCACCAGGTCGCCGGTAAAGAGCACGATGTCAGCCTTTTGTGCATTAATGAGCTCCACTCCTTTTACCACTGCCTCTTTGTTTGTCAGGCTACCGGAGTGAATATCAGATATTTGTACGATTCTAAGTCCTTTGAAAGCGGGAGGCAGGTTTTTGAAAGCGAGTTTCATCTTATGCACCCGGTAATTGTATTTATTAGAGAGACCATATACAAGCGTGGCAAACATACCGCCTCCCAGTACTAATGCCATCTGGGAAAGGAATTTTGACCGGGAGATGGCATTGGCAGCCACGGCCTCCCCTCCGCCGGAAGAAAACCTGGCGATAATCCACTGGATACCGCGCCGGGCATCATCAAGCAGGAGAAATACTGCCGCCAGCACCTTTGCGAAAACCAGTCCGAATATGATAGTAAGTACATAGGAACGGGCATTGACAGGCCATTCCTGCCAGTTCAGGTAAGGTAAGAGGGCGATCGTCACTATTACCAGGGCTGATAGTCCCCAGTAGCCCCCAAATACAAAGCTGCGCACTCTTGCTGATGAACCATTAAAAATGGCCTTAATGGCCATGAAAACATAAAGATCGAGTAGTAATAGTATGATTAACAGTACTATCGTGTTGAATCCAGAACGCATGTAGAGAATTTGTCCTTACAAAAATAATCCCTTCGGTACACCTATCCGTTTTTTTGGTACCAGCGGGCGGTATCATGGTATGACGAACTACCCGTCCACATATTGTACCGGAAAGCAGATTTTGCATTTACTTTAACAAATAATATTAAACATCTCATTTTGAGTTAATTAACAATTGAAATGTGCACCAGCTGTGAATAAATAAATAGCGGGGTAGACCTTATTATTCTCTAATCGTTGTACTTTTGTACACTTTGGATAAGTATATACTTTGTTTACATAGACACCTGCAAGATGAATTTCACCTATTACGGACATTCCAGTTTTGCGGTTGAAATTAAGGGGAAGAAGATTGTTTTTGACCCTTTCATTACACACAACGAACTGGCTAAGGCGGTAGATATCAACAAGATAGAGGCTGACTATATATTCTGTTCCCACGGTCATGCAGACCATGTGGCCGACCTCGTAGGACTGGCAAAACGTACAAACGCAACTGTTGTAGGTGCTTTTGAACTGACCGAATGGGCGGGCAGACAGGGCCTTGAGAAAGTGCACCCGATGAATACAGGCGGCAAGTGGCATTTTGACTTTGGCACAGTGAAATGTGTGGTAGCTCACCATTCCAGTGGCCTGCCAGACGGGTCTTATGGGGGCAATCCAATGGGATTTGTGTTTACCACTGAGGATGGGAATTTTTATTTTGCGGGGGATACAGCGCTGACTCTTGACATGCAGCTGATCCCTAAGTATGCTAAACTGGATTTTGCAATTTTACCAATAGGAGATAATTTCACCATGGGAGCTGACGATGCGATTGTAGCGGCAGGATTCGTTGATTGTAAACGCATTATCGGCGTACACTACGACACCTTTGGGTACATTAAGATAGATAAGGAAAAAACGCAGCAACAGTTTTCAGCCGCAGGACTGGAATTATTGCTGCCGGCAATAGGAAGCAGTATCAATCTATAGTAAAACGCATATCTTTTCATGGTGAACGAGACCAGCGTCTTTCTGAGCCATGCCCTATTTATTATCCTATAGTAAAACCTAAGAAATACCTAATCAACAATGGCAAGAGTAATTGCAATCGCAAATCAGAAAGGTGGGGTAGGAAAAACTACCAGTGCTATTAACCTGGCAAGCAGCCTGGCTGTACTGGAGTATAAAACATTGCTGGTAGATGCGGATCCGCAGGCTAACAGTACCACCGGTTTAGGTTTTGACCTGCGTAATATACAGCAGAGCTTATATGACTGCATGGTTAATGACGGGCAGGCCAAAGATGTGATCCTGGAATCAGATACACCGAATCTGAAAGTGCTGCCATCTCATATTGATCTGGTAGGTGCAGAGCTGGAGCTTATCAACCATCCCAACAGGGAGCAGGTGATGAAGCAGGTGATAGATGCTGTAAAGGATGATTATGATTTTGTTATAGTAGACTGCTCCCCTTCCCTGGGTCTGATCACGGTGAATGCCCTGGTGGCGTCCGACTCGGTGATCATTCCGGTACAGTGCGAGTTTTTTGCACTGGAAGGTCTGGGTAAGTTGTTAAATACAATTAAGATCGTTCAGAGCCGTTTAAATACCAACCTGGCCATAGAGGGCATCCTGATGACCATGTACGACGGCCGTCTGCGCCTGAGCAACCAGGTAGTGGATGAAGTGAAACAACACTTTGAGGAAAGCGTATTCAACACGATCATTCACCGTAATACCAAACTGGGTGAAGCGCCCAGCTTCGGTAAGTCTGTGATCATGTACGATGCCGCCAGTACCGGTGCGATCAACTATCTCAACCTGGCCAAAGAAATTCTGCAAAAGAATAACTTCACACGTATTAACCTGGAAGATAAAATATTAGCAATTAACAATGAGCAATCAGAGTAAGGGGAATCCGAATAAGAAAGAGGCGTTGGGTAAAGGTATCCGCTCGCTGCTGCAAAATATTGATACCGACCTGAAACAGACCACCAGCGTATTGGGTGAGCAGGTCGTGGCAAGGGCTACCGGTATTGAGCGTATCCCGCTCGATCAGGTGGATGTGAACCCTAAGCAGCCACGCCGGGACTTTGACGAGAAAGCTTTACAGGAATTAAGTATGTCCATCTCGCTGCACGATGTAATACAACCTATTACCGTGTCCAAGGTGGGCCCTAACAAATACCAGCTGATAGCAGGTGAAAGGCGTTTACGCGCCAGCCGGATGGCAGGTCTAAAGGATATTCCGGCCTATATCCGCCAAGCGAACGACCAGGAACTGCTGGAACTGGCCCTGCTGGAGAACTTACAGCGGGAAAATCTGAATGCCATAGAAATCGGCCTGAGCTACAAACGCCTGATGGAAGAGTGTGTACTCACTCAGGAACAGGTAGCCGACCGTATGGGTAAAGAAAGAAGTACCGTTACCAACTATATACGCCTGCTTAAACTGCCCCCTGATATCCAGGTAGCTGTCCGCAACGGACAAATAAGCATGGGACACGCCAGAGCACTGATCGCTGTGGAAAATGTAGAGAAACAGCTCTTCGTTTTTAACGAGATCATGCAACATGGGCTTTCCGTACGTCAAACAGAAGACCTGGTGCGTAAAACCACCCATATTGACAAAGGCAATGTGAAAAAGGCTGCAAAAAGCTCACTACCACCAGCCTACCAGAAGATTGAAGATAACCTGGCAAGTCATTTTGCCACAAAAGTGAAACTGGACAGAAGCAAGAATGGAAAAGGTAGCGTTACCATCGAGTTTTACTCTGACGAGGAACTCGATAGCATATTAGAAAAAATAGACTTATACGGTGGCTAAACAGTCCGGGAATACATTTTCTTATTTACTACGTCTTTACTTACTGGTATTACCGGTATTTGTTTGTCTGCCCGCTACCCTGCTGGCCCAGGACAGCACCAAGGCTGCCTACCTGCGTAAACAGCAGCCGGACAGCCGGAAAGACACTACTGAACTGTATGTTAAAAGAGATTCAGTAAAACCTGTCGCTCCCACTCCTCATAGTCCGCGGAAGGCAGCTTTTTATTCTGCCGTACTACCGGGCCTCGGACAGGCCTACAACAGGCAGTACTGGAAGATCCCCCTGGTATATGCCGCCCTCGGCATCACTACCGGTACCTTTATTATCAACATGGACAACTATCGTACCTTCCGGAACGCCTATCGTATCCGCTCGGACGGCAATGCTGATACGGTGGATGACTATGTTGGACTGTACAGTGACAATGGTCTTAAATTCCTGCGGGATGCCTACCGGGAATATGTAGACTACTCCGTGCTGGTATTTGTGCTTGCCTATGGATTAAATATTGTGGATGCCACTGTATTTGCCCACCTGAAAGACTTCAACATGTCGGATGACCTGAGTATGAAGATCGTACCAACCGTTATTAATAATCAGGCACTTGGGCTCAGTCTGCGGTTCTCCATAGGTGGTAAGAAGAAGTACAGCAATCAGATCGCCCTTGGCAACAAGTGGTGATTTCTCCCCTTTTACGAATTTCTACTAATACTATCTAACTCAATATATTATGAAAATAGCGCTTATCGGTTACGGAAAAATGGGAAAGGCAATTGAGGCCATCGCCGTAGCTAAAGGACATGAGATCGTTCATCGTATTGACCTGAACAGTCAGCACCTGCTGGAGAAGGAAGAACTCAGCAAGGCAGATGTGGCTATCGAGTTTACGGGTCCTGAAACCGCCTATAATAATATATTGAAGTGTTTCGCCGCTAATGTGCCTGTCGTTTGTGGCAGTACCGGATGGCTGGAACAACTCCCTGCTGTCAAATCTTTGTGCCTGGAACAGCACCGGGCATTCCTTTACGCCAGTAACTTCAGCGTGGGCGTGAATATCTTCTTCGAGGTTAACAAACGCCTGGCAGAATTAATGGCGAATCAGTCCCAGTATGAGGTAAAAATGGAGGAGATCCACCATACCCAGAAACGGGACGCGCCGAGTGGTACCGCCATTACTCTCGCCGAGCAGCTGATGGAGAAAGTACGTCGTAAACAGGAATGGGTAAATGAGGAGACTTCCAAACCTGAGCAGCTCTCCATCATTTCTAAGCGTATAGATCCTGCGCCTGGTACCCATAGCATCACCTATACCTCCGCTATCGACGATATTACCATTACCCATACCGCCCATTCCCGCGAAGGATTCGCTTCCGGCGCCGTGATTGCTGCGGAATGGCTGAAAGGTAAAACAGGGATCTTCAGTATGAAAGATGTACTGAGCCTTTAAGACGTAAAAAGCTGTTATCTTTGTAGTAACAAGAACATCTGGGAGGGATGCAAATCAATCGATATGTTGTCTAAAAAAACGCAATACGCTTTTCACGCGCTCATACACCTGGCAGAAAATGCAGATAAGGGTCCCATTCTCATCTCTGAAATTGCCCAGGAAAAGAACATCTCTATCAAATTCCTGGAGAACATCCTGCTGGAATTGAAGAATGCCGGCATACTGGGGAGTAAGAAAGGCAAGGGTGGTGGTTACTACCTGCTGAAGGCTCCTAAAGAGATACCTTTGGCGAGGATTATCCGTTTGCTGGATGGTGCGATTGCGCTGCTTCCCTGTGTGAGTCTCAATTACTATGAAAGATGCGAGAATTGCCGGGATGAAGCGGTATGTGGGTTGAATGATGTCATGAGTAAAGTGCGGGATGCGACGCTGAAGATCCTTGAGAATAAAACGCTGAAGGATATATTGACGAGGAATGTTTCAATATTATAATCTTTTTAAAAGCCGGGGTTGATCTCCGGCTTTTTTGTTTTATACACTTTGTGATTAACGTGCGCTCAATTGCTTTCAAGTGATAAACGCGAAATGAATGGTGATGGCGGGATTGGCGTTGGATATCCGGAAAGCGTTGCGGTTCCAGATGGGACCGCAGTCGGCGCCTCTTTGGCAGCATGACTATGGAGCGTTGTCAAGCGTGTGGGCATTGGATCGCTATTTAACTTCATCCAGCGTGGGTCAAAGAGCCGAAGGCCCGCGGTCTCCATCTGAAACCGTTCCGCTACTTCCTGGCTCCCAACTGAGTTTAAGGTGATGAGGGACGGTCCTCTTTCAATGGCGTCCAATAGTTATATATCTGTTTAATATTCATTGGAGATTATTCCTCTCTTCCATTTGTGACTGGCCATCCATTAGTGTTAGCACTTTTGTTCTTTAACCTCAAAACTTGCCTATTGTACTCTGATCTTAGACTTAAACCTAAACCTTAACCTTCGAAATAACATTAGACTTAGCTTTTAGCTTTCACTTTCGGCTTATCAACCGCCACTTTTTTTAACATAGTTTATTAGGGGGCTATTACTGGCACTTAAGTCGGACATTATTTTCCCCTCCCCTCACCCCAAGCGGAAGGCCTGATCAGACGGTTTCAGGAGGAGATACCGGGCCCGTAGCCCTTGCAGCGTCCACATACGATTGACAGGAGTTAAATCGACATTCCAAAGCCCACACGATTGACCATGCTTAATGATTAGTACGCGCAAGGGGTACAGCCCGGTATCCCTACCTGAAACCGGACGACGGCCTTCCAAACCGAATCATCCAACCAACACAAATAAATGATAATCAATAAACAACCCCCTGCATAACCTGTTACTAAAAAAAGTCTATCCTTTTTATAGAGTTTATGTATTTTTGTAGACAGCAGAAACTGCCAATTTTAACTAAAGGAAGTATTACTGGCATCTAACGATGGATGCCAGGCTATTGAGATAGATCACATGGATAATATCAGTACAGCACTGGAAGGACTAGATCCAATCGCTGCCATGCAGTATCTGGCAGCACAATTCCCCGGAGCGGTGGCCTTCTCCACCTCATTTGGACAGGAAGATCAGGTGATTGCCGACATGATTTGGCGCAATAACCTGCCGATCAGGGTATTCACACTCGATACCGGACGTCTGTTCCAGGAAACCTATGACCTGATGGACCTCACCCGCGCCCGCTACAAGAAAAACTTTGAAGTCTATTTCCCGGAAACGGCTGCAGTCGAGAAACTGCTGGCGGAAAAAGGACCTAATAGCTTCTACGAATCTGTAGAGAACCGCAAAGAATGTTGTAACATCCGCAAAGTTGTCCCGCTGAACCGCGCCCTCCAGGGTGTGAAAGTATGGATCACCGGTCTTCGCGCTGAACAGTCCGAAAACCGGCAGTCACTACACGCCATCGAGTGGGATGAAGCCAGACAACTGTATAAATACAATCCGCTCATCAACTGGACGTACGATGAAATGATCAACTACCTGAAGGAGAAAAACGTACCGTACAATAAATTGCACGATAAAGGTTTTATCTCCATCGGTTGTGCTCCATGTACCCGTGCGATTGAACCAGGAGAACATCCCCGCGCCGGCAGATGGTGGTGGGAACTGTCCAAGAAAGAGTGCGGATTGCACGGATAATGATAAAGACAACATACAAAAGATTAAATTGATAAACTGGTCCGCAGGGACATCTAAATAAAGACTTATGACCAATAAAATACAGTGGGAGTTTCCGCAGGCGTTGGAAGATGAGGCCATCTATATTTTACGTGAAACAGCTGCACAGTTTGAACGCCCCGCCATCCTGTTCTCGGGTGGTAAGGACTCTATAACTATCGTGCGACTGGCACAGAAAGCATTCTATCCGGGTAAAGTTCCTTTCCCGTTACTGCATATAGACACCGGACATAACTTCCCCGAAACCATTCAGTTCCGCGACTGGCTGGTGGAATCACTGGGTCTTGATCTTATTGTAAGAAATGTACAGGACAGCATCGACCAGGGTAAAGTGCAGGAAGAAACTGGCAAATACGCCAGCAGAAATGCCCTGCAGACCGTAACTCTCCTGGATGCTATCGAAGAACTGAAATTTGATGCCTGCATCGGTGGTGCCCGCCGTGATGAAGAGAAAGCACGCGCGAAAGAAAGGATCTTCTCTGTTAGAGATGAATTCGGTCAGTGGAACGCTAAAATGCAACGCCCTGAACTGTTCGATATGCTGAACGGCAAAATACACCTGGGCGAGAACGTAAGGGTATTCCCTATCTCCAACTGGACAGAACTGGACGTATGGAATTATATCCGCCGCGAAAACCTGCAGATCCCATCCATCTATTTCTCTCACGAAAGAGAGATCATCGAGCGCGATGGCATGTACTGGCCTTACTCTCCTTTCCTAAATACCACTGAAGAAGAAGTGCCTTTCCGCCAGAAAGTTCGCTTCCGTACCGTTGGTGATATGACCTGTACCGCAGCGGTGATCTCAGAAGCTGATAAACTCGAAGACATCATCGGTGAAATACTGGAAGCCAAAATATCTGAAAGGGGCGCCCGTATCGATGACAAACGCTCTGAAGCAGCGATGGAGAAAAGAAAACAGGCCGGTTACTTTTAATGATCGCCGGCTTTACAGCTTCTTTTCTGTTTACAGGATTCAATCAATTAGTATAAAATCGTCGCGGACAGCAAGGCTTTCCGCCACTCAAAAAATATAACATGGAGGTTTTACGTATAACCACTTCCGGCAGTGTAGATGATGGAAAAAGCACCCTGATAGGCAGGCTGTTGTATGATACACATTCTATTCCACAGGATAAAATGGAGGCATTACATGCTGCCAGCAAACGTAAGGGACTTGATTTTACAGACCTGTCGCTGCTGACAGACGGCCTGGTAGCTGAACGCGAACAAGGGATCACTATTGATGTGGCCCACATCTACTTCTCTACGCCTACCCGTAAATACATCATTGCCGATACTCCCGGACATATCGAATACACCCGTAACATGGTAACCGGTGCATCCAATGCACAGGTATCCCTGATACTGATCGATGCACGTAAAGGTATCGTAGAACAAACATACCGTCACTTCTTTATCGCCAGCCTGCTGCGTATCCCTTATTTGGTGGTATGCGTTAACAAAATGGACCTGGTAGAATATAATGAGGCACGCTTTAATCAGATCGTGGAAGATTTCCAGGCACTGATTGCCAATGCGGCTTTCAAAGCACCTTCTATTAAATTCATTCCGATCTCTTCACTCTATGGTGAAAACGTGGCTGCCCGCTCTGAAAAGATCAGCTGGTATAATGGCGATTCACTACTGGAATACCTGGAGCAGATCAGCTTCGATCATGCTGATAACAGCCACCCTGCCCGCTTCAAAGTGCAGTCAGTGATCCGTCCGAAAACAGAGGCTTATCACGACTTCCGTGGCTTTGCAGGTAAAGTGGTGAGTGGTCATTTTAATGTAGGCGATGAGATCATCTCCCTCCCCTCCCAGCAGAAAAGCAGGATCAAAACCATCGAACAGTTCGAAACACAGCTCACCACCGCCGAAGCACGTCAGAGCGTAGTGATCACACTGGAAGATGAGATTGATACCAGCCGTGGCAGCATGTTCTCCAAACCTGACAATGCCCCTGCCCTGCTGAAAGAGATCTCTGCGCAGGTATGCTGGATGGATCAGCAGAAACTTGTACCAGGTAAAGCATATTTGCTGCAACACGGCATTAACCGCGTGAAAGCAAAGGTGCAGCTGATACAACATGTGATAGATGTAACTTCAAATAAGATCGTGGAAGACAAGAAAGAGCTGGGCCTGAATGATATTGGTAAAATTACAGTGAAGCTCGCACATCCGATATTTGCAGATAGCTATGATGCTAATCCTGCCAATGGTGCGTTCATCCTGATTGACGAATTCAGTAATTCAACCGTAGCGGTTGGGTTTGTTGATTAATAAGATTATAAGTGTTTCAAAAAAGCCCGTATCAAAAGTATGATACGGGCTTTTTTTATGGGAATAACTGAAGAAATCAGCTAATCTGTCATGTGTATATAAGAGCGTTCGTTGTTTTGATACGTCTCGGTTTTCGTTACTTCGATGTGGGTTTTCCTATTTTCTTTTGGATGAAGGCATTTATTTCCTGTTCTGTTGTTGCTGTATAATCAGGTTGTATCCCTTTCTGTTCCCAGGTATCCGTTGTGCCATGCCATACAGGCGCCATCTCTGATATGGAGATATAAATGTGTTCATTCACAGGGTACCATGCATTCATATTTGCCGCACCAGCTGAAGGTTGCCCGATCACAATTGCCCGTCCTGTTTTTTTCATGGAAAATGTAAAGGCTTCTGCGGCAGATGCAGTCTTGTTGCTGATCAGAATAAAGACGGGACGATCGTAACGCTTTTCTTTCAACCAGGATACCGTGCTATCTGTAAATTGCTTACCTGTTCTGTTTGAGAACGTGATAAGCGGTGTCTTTTCCGGCAGAAAAAAGCTCTCCAATACCGCCCCGGTGTCACTGCCGCCTCCACCATTGTTACGCAGATCGATGACCAATGCCCGGGTGTTGGCAACAAAATTCATGGTAGCATATAATACCGGCAGACTTTTCCGGGAAATGTTGATCTCAGACAAATGCAGATAACCGATATTATCCTTACTTATTCTCACACTTTCAAAGCCATAATTATGTTCTGCAGCAGCGGCGCCGTAAAAGAAAGGATCTGGGCCTTCTTCTGCAATAGTATTGCCTTCCGGATGCTTACCCGCAGCATTCTGCTGCCGTAATAGGTTACGGCTTGTGGCTGTATCATAACGGACATACAGATGCCCGTCACGACTAACATCTTTCAGCTGCTTTGTTGCCATTTCCGCCAAGGCCTTCCAACTATTGGCTGGTGCTAATTTTCCGGATTTATAAATAGTCCGCAAATGATCTGCAATGGCAACACCTTTCTCCGGATAAACATAATGGTCCTTCAATAAGGCGGCCATCCTGTCGATAGCAACAGAGACTTCAGCTGCAGGAAGCACCTGCGCCCTGGCAGTCAGTAAAAAAATACTGCAAACAATTGAAAGCCATATCTTCTGATAGTTCATAACCCTGTTTTTACCAAAGGTCAGACATATAGCACAGACAAAATTGTATGGATTTAACTGAGCGATATCAGAGCTTGCGGAATGCTTTGGGCAGGAATCCGGTCTGCTCCCTGAAGGCCCTGATAAAATGGCTCTGGTCAAAGAACCCGCATTGATAAGCAATGCCTGTCAGCGGCTCTTCCGTCTGTCGGATCATGGTCAGTGCTTTTTGTACGCGGATCTTCCGCATATATTCACCCAGGGAACACCTGAAATAAGCAGAGAAATGCCTGGAAACAGTGACAGGATGGAGTTGTGTAATAGCGACAAGGTCCTGCAGGGAAATGTTCTCATTCCAGCGGTCATGCAGCAATGTTGCTACTTCACTGGCACGACCAGCTAATAACTGTTTTTCAGGTTGATGGGCGTTACCCGCTCCTTGTAACAGAGACAGTACCTGTTGATGGATAGAGAGGTGGCTGTGCTGATCTTCCGCCAGACAATCATGATAGATCTTTATGGCTGTCAGCGAGGCGCGGGTTTGCAATGTATGTAAGTCACTATGAGACCAGGGGGTAAAGCTGGCCTCATAATGACTTAAAAAACTGTCTTCTATTTCAAGATTGATATTCTGAGATGGATGTTGTGTATGGCTGTTACGATGCCATTCACCGCTGTGGTATAACCTAATACTTCCGGGAAGAACAGTTTCCTCGCCATTTTTGCGGTATTCCCGGTTCCCTCCTTCCAGTATGAAGGATAGATGGTTATTCTCATGGAAATGCCATCCTTCAAATACCTTCTCATGGTAGGTCGTCTTACTGACAATAAGCCCATCCATATGGAAAGTATGGCTGTTATTCCCCAGATATTTTCCGTTCTCCAGCTTCATATGCAAAATGAATTTTGCCTGAAGCCAAATGTACGATAAGTACCTATTTTTTGAGGTTCTTCAGCATATCTACCGTCATTTTCTCCAGGCAGAATTCCGGTTTCCAGCCCCAGTCCTCGCGGGCCAGGGTGTCGTCCATGCTCTGTGGCCATCCGTCGGCTATCTGCTGACGGTAATCCGGTTCATAGTTAATGGTGAATTCAGGAATGTGCTTTTTGATCTCTGCAGCGATCTCTTTCGGAGAGAAACTCATAGCGCCCAGGTTGTAGGAAGAGCGCACCTTGATCTTTGCTTTATCGGCTTCCATCAGCTCAATGGTGGCGCGGATAGCATCCGGCATATACATCATTGGCAGATAAGTACCTTCAGAGAGGAAGCAGGTATATTTCTTTTCTTCCAATGCTTCATGGAAGATCTCAATAGCATAATCTGTCGTACCACCACCCGGAGCTGATTTGTAACTGATCAGACCAGGATAACGCAGACTGCGTACGTCTACGCCATAACGGTGGCTGTAATATTCGCACCAGCGTTCACCGGCAAACTTACTGATACCATAAATGGTAGTAGGCTCGATAACGGTATGTTGGGGAGTGGATTCCTTCGGGGAATTAGGCCCGAATACCGCAATGGAACTTGGCCAGTATACTTTGTCGATATTTTCTTCTTTCGCAATATCCAGTACATTCAGCAGGCTTTGCATGTTGATATGCCATGCCAGCAAAGGGTTCTTTTCACCGGTAGCAGAAAGGATCGCCGCCAGCAGATAGATCTGGGTGATATTATGACGGATAATCAATACGTGCAGCATCTCCTTATTCATCACATCCAGGGATACATAAGGGCCTGTTCCTTTCAGCAGGTCATGCTCTTCACGCAGATCTGAAGCAACCACATTTGCATCGCCGTACATTTTCCTTAATGCCAGTGTAAGTTCAACACCAATCTGCCCGCAGGCGCCGATTACCAGTATTTTATCTTTCTTCATGCTATCTCGAATGAATGACTTTTAATTTGGGCGTAATATTAACAGCTTCCGCAATAATTCAGAACAGGCAACCTCAGGGCATGACAATGCGGTAACAATTCCGGGAATCCTGTTGGAACAGATGCAAGCCCAGTGAACATCCTACGGCATCGAATTACAATATTATGACAATTCGGCGAGTCGCAGCAATTCCCTTTGCTGAAAAGTAATCCCATGGAATAGCATAACTTTGCACTCTCAAATACAAAAATCATGTCAGCACAAACACACCTGAAGTCAATTTTTAAGGATCAATATAACCCAGATAACTTCTTTCTGATAGCCGGGCCTTGCGTAGTAGAAGATGAAGCGCTGCTGATGCATGTAGCTGAAAAGGTATCAGGCATCTGCAAACGCCTGAATATTCCATATATTTTTAAAGCGTCTTATCGTAAGGCAAACCGTACCAGCATCAACTCATTCAGCGGCGTAGGTGATGTGGAAGGCCTGGACCTCCTGCAGAAAACAGGGCAGACATTCAACCTGCCTGTTACCACCGATATCCACTCTGCAGCAGAAGCTGCTATGGCTGCCGCTTATGTGGACGTATTGCAGATCCCGGCATTCCTGTGCCGCCAGACCGATATCCTGCTGGCAGCAGCGGAAACCGGTAAATTCGTCAATGTGAAGAAAGGACAGTTTGTTAGTGGCGAGGCAATGAAATTTGCTGTAGAAAAAGTAAAACAGGGCGGTAACGATAAAGTGTGGCTGACCGAGCGTGGTACCACCTTTGGTTATCAGGATCTGGTGGTAGACTACCGCAATATTCCGATTATGAGGGAACATGGCGTACCGGTGATCATGGATTGCACCCACTCCCTGCAGCAGCCGAACCAGACCAGCGGTGTTACCGGTGGTAATCCCAAACTGATCGGTACTATCGCTAAAGCTGCCATTGCTACCGGAGCAGACGGTTTATTCATTGAAACCCATCCTGACCCGTCCAAAGCTAAGTCAGACGGCGCCAACATGCTGCATCTCGACCTCCTGGAAGATCTGCTGGAACAACTGGTGAAGATCCGTGAAGTGGTGAAATAATGCGGGCCGCGTGTTTATAGCCTTATAGTAATGGTAACACGTTTATAGCCAAATATTTATAAACGATGATATTTTGATAGTCCATGGAAGCCGGATGGCCTGCCTTTTGTACTGGAACAGAAGATGGGAAAATGTCCGGGGTCTATGGACTATTTCTTATCTTATGCTTATCTTAGGATAAGACTACTACCGCTCTTTACAGACTATAATATATAACACAAACACCCAAAATTTTATTCACCATGATCAATTTACAAGATGTAAAAGCAGGAGATATAGTATTGGTGCAGTACGAAGGAAACACTGTGGAAGGTCAGGTATTGGAAGTTAACCGTGAGGACAAACAGGTCTGTGTACTAACAGGAGAACAGGAGTTCTGGTACGACCTGAATGACCTCTACCCGATTCCACTGAATGAAGAGCAGTTATTCAGACTAAAATTCAAAAAAGACGAATCCCTCTCTGTTAACGGCGGTGGACAGATCTATGTACGTGGCCCGTTCTCAGTGAAACTGCATACATTGGCAGATGGGATGCCGGCTACACGTCTCGATTACCGGGACGAACACCGGGAGATCAAAGGTTCTATCACTGTGAACCAGTTGCAGAATCACTACCACGCAATGACAAATTTCCACCTGGATTAAGAATAAAGCAATAAAAAAATCCATCCGGCTGCATGCGGATGGATTTTTTTATTGAAGTCGTTGCAGACTGTAACTGACAAACTTAGTGTACCAAAGTCAGGGTATCCACGGTTGTCACTTTACCAGTTTCTACTACTACGCTCTGTTTTGTAGCAGCTTTCAAGGTAGAATCGGTAGAGATGTAGTGCAGGGTATAGCTGCCAGCTGCAATACCTTTCAGCAGATAAGCGCCACCAACACCGGAGTAAGTGCTGGCAACAGTGTCTGCACCATTCAGTACCAGTACGGCAGAAGGTACTACTGCAGGCAATACAACACCCTTGATGCTACCGCCCTGTGCCTGAAGAACAGTTCTGATAACCGGTTTCAGTATGTACTTGCCTGCGGCACCTGCTTCATGAATGGATTTTGCTACGTCGAAATCGAGCAGCAGTTTGTAAGCAACCCCTTCAGATACAGGCATGTTGATCTTCAGTTTTACACCGGAAGACTGCCCACTTGGTGTTTGCAGTTTGATAGAGTCACCGGCGTTAGTTACAACCCAGTTGTCATCTCCCAGCACCAGTCTGATTTCTTTAATTGTACCGGATGCGATTTCAGCATCTGCCAGTACAGTGTCCTTGTCATTAACAAGTGTAAGTAAGTTGTAGCGTCCTTTTTTCATGCCGGCTAAAGTCTGCCAGCCATTGTCATCGCTGTCGCTGTAGTTGACATTTACTTCCTGAACATCAATGTAAACAGCTTTAAAGTCTCCTGGATCATCGGTAAGTGCGACCTGAATTCTGGATTTGCCATCGTTATCGTTTTTCGAACATGCAGCCATAAATAACGCGGTAGATAAAAGCAGCACACCATTTGCCAGGTGTTTCCATGAAGGCATTCTCATTTTGTATGTGTATTTGGTTAAAATTTCGCTTCCTTATCCTGATTGTGGCACGAATATATAAACTTATCCTAATGCAAAATATCCCTGTTATCAGGGATTAGTCTCCCAGCCATTCTCTTTGAATGACTGTATTGCAAAAAGAATGCTAAATCTTAATTATAAGTATCTCAGGGGGTTCCTGCGGGCGTTCAGGATATAGTTTTTCATATTCACCCAGAAGGCCATGATCATATAAACGATGAGCGGGGAGCCCATGGTGATAAAGGAGGTATAGATAAAAAACAGACGGATACGGGACGTAGCTATACCCAGCTTATTGCCGATAGCTGTGCAAACCCCAAAGGCCTGCCATTCCACGAAGTCTTTGAACCTATTCATATATCAAATTTATTACAATCCCGGGTTAAAAACAAGTCCTGATTTCTCCGCCTGTAAATAGCCGATATTAAGCTGGCAGTGATTTAGCGGCATTTCACACAATGGGCCGGCAGGGCAACCGGGCGTTTTCCAGGCTTATCATTTATAGACAATAACCTACATATCTTTTAAAAACTTGTTGAATTTAATTAATTTCGCGGTGCATTTTCTAACCGGTCTTAAATAATTTTTTTCCATGGTGTTTGATATTGAAATGATTAAAAAAGTGTATGCGGCACTGCCGGGTAAAGTGGAAGCTACCCGTAAACTGCTGGGACGCCCGCTCACACTCTCAGAAAAGATCTTATATGCTCACTTATATGCACCTACCACCGCGGCTTATGAGCGTGGAAAGTCTTATGTGGAGTTTGCGCCTGATCGCGTAGCTATGCAGGATGCCACCGCACAGATGGCCCTGTTACAGTTCATGACCTGCGGACGCGATAAAGTAGCTGTTCCTTCTACCGTACACTGTGATCACCTCATTCAAGCCAAGACTGGCGCCAAGGAAGACCTGGCGACGGCTGTGGACACCAACAAGGAAGTATACGATTTCCTGTCTTCTATCTCCAATAAATATGGCATCGGTTTCTGGAAACCAGGTGCTGGTATCATCCACCAGGTTGTACTGGAAAACTATGCTTTCCCGGGCGGTCTGATGATCGGTACTGACTCTCACACTCCTAACGCAGGAGGTCTGGGTATGCTGGCTATCGGTGTTGGTGGTGCTGATGCTGTGGACGTGATGGCA
The DNA here is from genome assembly GCF_021646545.1 of Chitinophaga filiformis. Lineage (GTDB taxonomy): Bacteria > Bacteroidota > Bacteroidia > Chitinophagales > Chitinophagaceae > Chitinophaga > Chitinophaga filiformis_A. Next base: position 624,876 of record NZ_JAKIRP010000003.1, read on the forward strand.
GGTCTGCCATGGGAACTGAAAATGCCAAAACTGATCGGTGTTAAACTGACAGGTAAACTGAGCGGCTGGTCTTCCCCTAAAGACGTAATTCTGAAAGTAGCCGGTGTACTGACCGTTAAAGGTGGTACCGGTTGCATCGTTGAATATTTCGGTGAAGGCGCTGATAACCTGAGCGCTACCGGTAAAGGTACTATCTGTAACATGGGTGCGGAAATAGGTGCTACCTGCTCCGTATTTGCTTACGATACCAAAATGTCTGCTTACCTGAAAGCAACTGAGCGTGCTGATATCGCAGCCCTGGCTGACGGTGTGAAAGATCACCTGCGTCCGGATACTGAAGTATATGCAGATCCTTCCAAATACTATGATCAGGTGATCGAGATCAACCTGAGCGAACTGGAGCCACATGTGAACGGTCCTTTCACTCCGGACCTGGCATGGCCTATCTCTAAATTCGCACAGGCTGTAAAAGAAAACAACTGGCCAGAGAAACTGGAAGTTGCCCTGATCGGTTCCTGCACCAACTCTTCCTACGAAGATATCTCCCGTGCTGCTTCCCTGGCGAAACAGGCGGTTGACAAGAACCTCGACGTTAAAGCTGAATATACTATCACTCCTGGCTCTGAACTGGTACGTTATACCATCGAAAGAGACGGTCTGTTGAATACTTTCGACCAGATCGGTGGTGTTGTACTGGCTAACGCCTGCGGTCCTTGTATCGGTCAGTGGGCTCGTCACATCGACGATCCTAACCGTAAAAACTCCATCATCACTTCCTTCAACCGTAACTTCGCTAAGAGGAATGATGGTCTGGCTGCTACACACGCTTTCGTGGCATCTCCGGAAATCGTTACTGCCTTCGCTATTGCAGGTGATCTGACCTTCAATCCGCTGACAGATAAACTGAAAACCAAAGATGGTAAGGAAGTAATGCTCGATGAGCCTACCGGTTTCGAACTGCCTGCCAAAGGTTTCTCTGTAGATGATCCTGGTTACCAGGCTCCTGCAGCTGACGGTAGCGGTGTTCAGGTAATCGTATCTCCAACCAGCGACCGTCTGCAACTGCTGGCGCCATTCGCTGCATGGGAAGGTACCGACCTGAAAGGCCTGAAACTGCTGATCAAAGCAAAAGGTAAATGTACTACTGACCACATCTCAATGGCAGGTCCGTGGTTAAAATACCGTGGTCACCTCGATAACATCTCTAACAACATGCTGATCGGTGCTATCAACGCATTCAACGACAAATCTGATTCTGTAAAGAACCAGCTGTCCGGCGATTATGCAGGCGTACCTGTTGTACAGCGTGCTTATAAAGCGGCTAACATCGGTTCTATCGTTGTAGGTGATGAAAACTATGGTGAAGGCTCCAGCCGTGAACACGCTGCAATGGAACCTCGTCACCTCGGTGTTCGCGCTATCCTGGTTAAATCTTTCGCACGTATCCACGAAACCAACCTGAAAAAGCAAGGTATGCTCGCGCTGACCTTCGCTGATAAGGAAGATTACGAAAAGATCCAGGAAGATGATACCTTCGATATCGTTGGTCTGACTTCTTTCGTTCCTGGTAAACAACTGACTGTTGTGGCTAACCACAAAGACGGCAGCAAAGACCAGATCCTGGTAAACCACACCTACAATGAACAACAGATCGAGTGGTTCAAAGCAGGTGGTGCACTGAACGTGATCCGTGCACAGTTTGCAAAGGCAAAAGCAAAAGCATAATAGCCACTGGCTATGAACGATAAAGAGATCCCGCCTGCTTCCAGTAGGCGGGATTTTTATTTTAACTTTAAGCCTATGCTAACCGAATCACTGCATTCCACCTGGCAGCAATTGCTACAACCATATACACAAGATCAGGCCCTGATCGGAGAAGGCTTCCGGCTTGTCATCAGTCATTATACCGAATCGCACCGTCATTATCACGACCTCCATCACCTGCAGGCGTTGCTGCAACTGCAACATACCTATGCAGATCGCATTGCAGACAACGAAAGACTGTCGCTGGCCATCTTCTTCCACGACATCATCTATGATGTAAAACAAACGGATAATGAAGAACAGAGCGCAATGGCCGCTGCGGCTTTCCTACGCCAGACCAGCTATCCGGCGGAACGTATAGAACAGGTAATGGACTTTATCCGCGCTACCAAAACACATGTGAACAGCAGCCACAATACCGACCTGGATTACTTCCTGGATTTTGACCTGTCTATATTAAGCGCACCGGCGGCGGATTATATCACCTATACGCAACAGATCAGGAAGGAATACAGCATTTATCCCGACATGTTATACAAGCCTGGCAGAAAGAAAGTATTAACCCATTTTCTGGAGCTTCCGGTCATTTATAAAACAAGTCTGTTCAGGGAAGAACGCGAAGCCCTGGCGCGTCAGAATTTGCAGGAAGAGTTAAAGACTTTGGGATGATAAAGGGAATAATTCAGCAGGCTTACCTGGCTGCAAGCTGCTGTAAAATAAAGAAAGCCTAACATGACTACCGGAAATGATCTGCAGTCTGACCAGGCTACCCATAGATATATGAGTGTTGGTTACCGGAAATGATCTGGCAATCTGACCAGTAGTTTGCAGATATACAAGAAAGCCGAAGTCCCGGCACTCAAAACAACTGCTTCTTCAACGTAAATCTCCTTGCAAAACTGATACGGAAATTACCTGCCCCCATGGTCTGGTAAGTGCCTGGCACAGGCGACTGGCTTCTGGTGGTCAAATCGACATAGTGGATACCGGCGAAGTACCTGGAGGAGTTATACCCGATGGAAATACGGATATTATTATTCAGCTGTAAACCTATTTTTCTCAGGTCAGCCTCTTTTGCCCTGTTCAGGGTAGTATAGTTCAATCCTAAGCTGCCGGTAAGAGAGAGCGTGGCAAACCAATGTTTTTTATAAACGAAGGTATGGGCATAACCGGCATTAGCAGCTGCACTGAAGACCCTCGTCCTGTAAAAATTCTCTCCGTTGAAAAACCCGGCCTTCTCAACATATGAGGGGATCAATCCCGAATCGCCTTTCATTCTCATCCCAAAGAGCCCCCCTCCTATAAGAAAAGATCCTGCACTCTTCTTCTGATAATCATTCTGCAGGTAAGCCGCCCGGTAAGAGAATCGTTGCGCATTGAAGACATACTGCACATCCAGGCCTATATTCACATTGCGGGCATCCGGCCGGATCATTTCCACATTGCCCGATCCCAGGTTGCTGAACAGCCTTCTTGTATTGGCAATATAATACCCTCTGTAAACCTGTCCATAGAAGTCCACTACCAGTTTGCGGGAGTAAATATGCGTTTGCAGGTCCAGCACTTTTGTTCTGCCGTAGTCACCACTTTGCTTATTGATAAAAGGAAGGTTGAATGCGACATTAATACCTATAAAGCGGTAGTTAAAGCCAAATCCGACGTTAAAAGGCGTATTCGGCCGGTACAGTACTTCCTGCGAGCTTTTTGTATTTGAAACAATACCATTATCCACGATCCCGTCATCCACGATCTTGTTATCTACGATATCGTAATAATTGTACTTACGGGAACCAAACACGCGGACAGTGAGGTCCCTGGTATGCTCCTCGATATAATTTGAATCATTTTTAGCTTCCAGCCAGCTCCCCACTTTTCTGAACAGCGAAGTTTTCTGTGCTGAAACAGCCAGACATAACAAAAGGCACCCCGACAACAGAACGAGCCATTTTTGCATTATCCTCTCAGTTGTATGATATTCACGTATAAACTTCCTCCCTATTTTGGCAACTCAATTACTTCAAGTTGGCTGATATTTCCTTCTGACAATTCAAAACGTAACAATGTTTTAACCTTATGCCACCCTTGTATACCGCAGGCTCCGGGATTTATATGCAGCAGCTTTAAAGCCGGATCAGGCATTACTTTCAATATATGCGAATGACCACAAATAAACACTTTGGGCGTGTTTTTCAGGAGCTCGTCCTTTACGCCGGGGGCATATTTCCCAGGATAGCCACCTATATGTGTCATGTAAACTTTTACCTGCTCCAATTCAAAATGCAGGTGAAGCGGATACCGCACCCGTAGCTCGGCCCCATCTATATTCCCATATACAGCACGGAAGGGCTTAAAAGCCTCCAGTTTATCCGCCAGCTCAGTGTTACCAATATCCCCCGCATGCCAGATCTCATCCACCTTGTCAAAGTACCTGAATACGTCCGGATGGAGGTAACTATGCGTATCTGACATCAATCCTATCTTCTTCATGCTTCAAAATTGGGCCAAAAGTAAAATAACATTTAGTATTTTACTGACAATATATTTCGATTTATGCAGAGCGATATTACCGGCAGGCTACTGATCTGCTGTCCGGACCGGCCCGGCATCGTTGCCGGCGTATCACAGTTCCTTTATACCTGTGGCGCGAACATCCTGGATGCGAGTCAGCACAGTACCGACCCTAAAGAAGGGGTATTTTTCATGCGCATGGAATTTCACCTGGAAAATACCGGCATTACAAGTGAACAACTGGAAAAACAATTTCAGGAAAAAGTAGGTGGACCATTACAGATGGACTGGCATATTGACTATACCTCCCATCGTAAACAAATGGCCATTATGGTATCCCGTTACGACCATTGCCTGATGGAGTTACTCTGGCGTTGGCGCAGCGGCGAATTGCCCGTGGATATACCATTGGTGATCTCCAATCATGAAGATCTGAGAGAACTGACGGAAGATTTTGGTATCCCGTTCCATTATCTGCCAGTTACTCCTGCCACCAAAGCGGAGAAAGAACAGGAAGCTATCCGGCTGATTCAGGAGGCAAAGGCTGATTTCACAGTACTGGCGCGTTATATGCAGATCTTATCTCCCGATTTCGTCAGCGTATTTCCGGGGAAGATCATCAATATACATCACTCCTTCCTGCCCGCATTTGCAGGCGCCAATCCTTATAAGAACGCCTATACACGCGGCGTAAAATTGATCGGTGCTACAGCGCATTACGTCACCAACGATCTGGATGAAGGACCGATCATTGACCAGGACGTGGCCCGTGTAAGTCACAGGCATGATGTAAGCGATCTGGTGGCATTGGGCCGCGACATAGAAAGACAGGTGCTGACCAGAGCAGTAGTGGCGCATGTTGAAGACAGGATCATCATCCATGGCAACAAGACGATCGTATTCTGATCACAGAATCAGTGGTGGACACCATGCATCTCAGGTATCCACCACTGCTTCATTATTATCTTCAGCTTCTGCAGGCGCAATAATTATTCAGCTTCTTTTTTCACTTTCCTTCCAAACGTTTTGCCAGCAGCAGCATAAGCTTCAGCGATACGCGCACCGGTATCAAAGTCAAAGCCACCAAACATTCTGCCCGGTGAATTGTCAACCGTTGCTTTAGCAACAACCTTACCGTGATCCGCTGTTTCCACGATCCAGATCTCTCCGTCGATATATGCGTTCTTACGCACCACACCCACGTTAAAGCCAGGCTCAACGAAAGTGGTCTTGAAGATCATTGTGTACTTCGCATTGGGAGATTTGCCAGCCTTGATACCGGCATTTTCGGAGAACAGTTCTTCAAACTTAGGCTCAAAGCGGTTCGCACGATCCTCCTTCCAGGCAACTGCCCAGGTATCGCCTCTTCCGGCTTCTTTCTTGTTGTACTCGTCTTTCTTCTTCTGGATGTAATCATCTTCATTATCGAAGTTACCCACCTTGATGTGATCATATGAGTACTCTGTGTTAATCTCTGTTTGTCCCTTTAATGCAGAGAAATTACCTTCTGTAATTTTAATTTTCTGGGCGTCAGCCATTGAGATGGAACATAAAGCTATCGCAGCGATGATAGCTGTTTTGGGGATGAACGTCATGGTTAATCTTTTTTATGACCCCAAATATAGAAAAGCTCTCTAAAAAACAACATCCCCCGGCAATATTTGCGGGAACTACGCATACCTTACCGGGGGATAATGATACTATTTTGCAGCTATAAAGCGATTAAAACGACCTTAGTGATAATGCAGATTACTCGCCATCTCAAACAGAAGGGAGGCGCCCAGTTTGGCAGTATGATTATCAATATCCAGCGAAGGGTTCAGTTCAGCAATATCGATGCCTGCCAGCTTACCGCTTTGCAGGATACTGCGGTAAGATTCCAGGAACAAACCATCCGGACGGATACCATTATAAGCAACAGCGCTCACGCCGGGGGCAAAAGCGGCCGAAAAAACGTCTAAATCCACCGTCAGGTATACATGGTCCACATCCCTCAGGAACTGGGTTATAGCAGCCTGTAAAAGCACTTTATCCTGCAGGTGGAAAGCGTCTGCATCCACATACTGCACATCGAGGTCGCCCGCTATGCGGAACAACTGCTGGGTATTGCTGTTGGCCTGTACGCCAAGGGCCAGGTAATAAAAGGGAATGCCTTCCAGTTTACAGTCCTGCGCCAGCTGCCAGAAACCAGTGCCGGAAGTACTTCCCTCCTGCCCCGGTATACGCAAATCAAAATGCGCATCTATATTCACCAGTCCCAGTTTCTCACTTCTCTTGCGTTGCTGCAGGTGCTGGTAAATACCCTGTGCATGTCCGTAAGTGATCTCATGACCACCACCCAGTAACACCGGCAGATAACCGGCTTTACGTATAGCCAGCACGGTATCAGCCAATGCTGCCTGTGCCTCTTCCAACTGATGATCCCTGCAGATGATATCACCAGTGTCTGCAAAAACCAGCTCGTTATCAAAGTGTACCGGAAAATTGCTGCATGCACGCCTCAATGCTGCAGGCCCCTCAACAGCGCCTACACGCCCTTTATTGCGGCGTACGCCTTCATCACATGCAAATCCCAGGAACGCAATGCCCTGTTGATGCGGCTTTAATGCCGGCAATGTACCCGTGAGTAAATTCACAACATTAATACGCTGATGCCAGCGCAATAATTCTTCATCCGTACCATCTATCCTTCCCGTCCATGCAACGGGCTGCCGGTAAAAATCAGGCTTCTTCATATACTGTAAAGGTAGTATTGTTACTTAAAATTAGCTCGTATTAAAAATTTGTACCTATATTGCGATAAGCGAATTAAACAACCTATAGCGACTAGTAGTATATGTAATCTGTAGCATCAACCTATGGCATAACCATATCAATATCCGCCTATGTAACCATTACAAAATCAACATATCACTTTTTTATTTTCTCACCCTCAAAACAACTATCCAAATGAAAAAGAACGGAAGACGCCTTTCTTTCAAACTTGCGGCGTTGCTGTTATGCCTGACCGGCATATGGTCACAGATCCACGCACAGACACCGGTATCCAGAAATGGTCAGCTCCGGGTGATCGGTACCAAACTATGCAATCAGTATGGTAATCCTATCCAGCTCAGAGGCATGAGCACACATGGCATCCAGTGGTATGGCTGGGGAAGCTGTCTGACAGCAGCCTCTCTCGATGCCCTTGCCTATGACTGGGGTGCAGACGTACTACGTATTTCCCTTTATGTACAGGAAGGCGGTTATGAAACCGATCCTGCAGGCTTCACTGCACAAGTGAACCGTCTCATTGAAGAAGCCACTGCACGTGGTATGTATGCGCTTGTTGACTGGCACCAGCTGACGCCCGGCGATCCGAACGAGAACCTTTCAAACGCAAAGACCTTTTTCTCGGCCATTGCCAACACACACAAGAACAAGAACAACATCATTTACGACATCTGTAATGAACCTAACTCAGGCGCTACCTGGGCAAGGATCAAAACCTATGCAGACCAGATGATCCCGTTCATCCGTGCTATCGATAATGATGCCGTTATTCTCGTCGGTACGCACGGTTGGTCCACCATGGGCCTTTCCGGCGATGGTTCCCTGCAGGATATATTCAACAATCCGCTGACGTATCCCAACGTGATGTATACTTTCCATTTCTATGCGATGGATCACCGCACACCATACCTGAATCAGCTGAATACAGCGTCTGACAGACTGCCGGTGTTCGTTACGGAGTTCGGTACACAGAAAGCCAGTGGTGATGGCACTAACGACTTCGCTATGGCGCAGCAGTTCATCGATCTGATGCGCAACAAAAAGATCAGCTGGACGAACTGGAACTATTCTGACGACTTCCGTTCCGGTGCTGTATGGATCACCGGCACCTGCTCTAACGGTCCCTGGACCACGGCCAGGTTAAAACCTGCAGGCCTATGGATCCGCGAGCGTATATTGAGTCCTGCGGATGATTTTCCGGGCGGTAACGTGTGCGTACCTGTATCAGCAAGCGCTAATGATGGCAACGTACCTGCCAATGTACAGGACAATAACTACAGCACCCGCTGGTCTGCCGAAGGCGATGGTCAGTGGATACAGTTCTGTCTTGAAACCACCACTACTGTATCACGTGTTGACATTGCGTTCTACAACGGTACACAAAGACAAACATTCTTCGATATCTTGACCAGCACTGATGGCAACACGTGGTCATCAGCTGCCACAGGCCTCAGCAGCAGCGGCACTTCCAATGCACTGGAAACATTTACCTTCTCTGCACGTAGTGCAAAACACGTAAGAATATTGTGTCATGGTAACAGTATAAATGCCTGGAACAGCCTGACTGAAGTGAGGATCGTTAGTTCTTCTTCTTCAACGCAGACTACATTAGCTCCTCTGCAGGACGCCTATGTAAGGAACGGTGATTATGCAGCTACTACTTATGGCACCACTGATCCTGCAGTATTATCATCCAAACTGAATGTTGCTACCTCACCGGGTTACGACCGTCAGGCCTATCTGCGTTTCGATATAAGCAGTGCAAGCAACATCTCTTCTGCTGTACTGAAAGTATTTGGCAGGATTGAAGATAACCGTGTGTCCAACATTCCTGTAGGTGTTTACGCTGTCGGCAATACCACCTGGACAGAATCGGTACTGACCTGGAACAACAAACCTGCTGCAGGTACAGCTGCATTACAAACAACAACAGTAACTGACTCCACCGGCAGATACTATTCATGGGATATCACCAGTTATGTACAGAGCGAAAAAGCAGCTGGCCGTAATGGTATTTCCCTGGCCCTGCTGAGCAACACGGTGGCTGATCCGCGCATTGTATGGCGATCAAAAGAAGCAGGTCTGACTGCACCACAACTGGTGATCACTTCCACAACATCCGCAGCAAAACTGGCAGCAGCAAAACCACTGCAGGAACCTGTTAAACTGAGCACTTCCCTGACCAGCTATCCTAACCCGTTTGGTGATAACAGCACTGTCAGCTTCTTCCTGGAAAAACCAGCAGATGTAGTACTGGCAGTATACGATATCAATGGTAAACAGGTAGCAGTGCTGAAACGCGGCCGTCTGGACGCAGGACAGTACAACAGCAGCTTCGCAGGCCACCATTTACCTAAAGGCGTGTACACCGTGAAACTGACTTATGGAGAAAAAGCCATTACACGTAAAGTGGTAAAACAATAAACGAAAACTATATTTTGCCAACTAAACCGTCTCATGAAAATGAGGCGGTTTTTTTTACTTCACCCGCTCCCCTTCTTTCCAGACCCTTATTGGCTTCATTTTACCCTGGTAATACAGGATATCACGGTAATCAGCGCAGGGGTATGCCTGCATGTCTGCTACGGATCCGGGGGCGAGCTGCCCGATGTTGTGTAGTTGTAATGCCTTTGCAGCGCGGGTTGTGAGGGCTGCGAATACCTCAGCAGTCGATAATTTCTCTGCCGCACTTAATACGGCAGCCTGTAATAACAAGTCGCCCATCGGCGCAGAGCCGGGGTTCCAGTCGCTTGCAATAGCCACCGAAGCACCTGCATCGAGCAAACGTCTTGCCGGTGCATAATGCATACCGAGACCTAATGACGCACCCGGTAATACCACTGCAACAATATCTGCAGCGGCCAGTAGTGCAATAGCAGCGTCGTCACTGGCTTCAAGATGATCCGCAGAAAGCGCACCGGAAGCGATGGCAACAGCAGTACCTCCGGTGGAAAACTGATCGGCATGTACAGTGGCAGTAAAGCCCATGTCAGCAGCCTGTTGCAGGAAATGTTTCGCAGGCCCTGGTGTGAATGCCGTTTCTTCTATGAAGATATCAACACGATGCGCCAGTTGTTCTGATTGAATGACGGGCAGTAAGTTGCTGATGATCCAGTTCAGATAAGCTTCCTCTGTTCCTTCAAAGTCTTTAGGTCGCATGTGCGCTGCCAGGCAGGTAGGAATGAGCGTGGCTTTCGTATGACTGGCAGCGTCCTGGATAGCACGCAGCATATTCAGTTCTCCTTCGAGGTTCAAGCCATAACCGCTTTTTACTTCGATAGTAGTAACGCCTTCGTGTAAATGCCGGTTTGCACGCGCGGCTGTATTGTTCATCAGTGTTTCCTGATCTGCCACTCTTGTCTTCGTGACAGAATCCCATATGCCACCGCCTGCGCGGGCTATTTCAAGATAGGACTTACCTGCAATACGCATGGCATAATCCCGGTTGCGGGAGCCATCAAAACAGATGTGCGTATGACAGTCTATGAAGCCTGGCAACAGCACCGAAGGCACTGTAATGTGTGTGACATCGCAGTCAGGATACTGATGTTGCAATGCTTTAAAATCGCCCACAGCGAGTATTCTGCCGCTGTCTGTTACAACACCGCCCTGTTCGATGATCAGCAGCTGTTCATCGTGCAAAGCTCCTTTGAGGGGCAGGTTTGTAAGCGGTAATATCTGTGAAAAGGGGCCAATTAGTTCCATGCGTCAGATATTAAATTTTCTGGCTGTTTCCTTTGCTTCTTCATAACCTGCATCTGCATGACGGAAGATGCCAAGCGCCGGATCATTGAACAGCACTCTTTGCAGACAAGCGGCGGCGCGATCAGTACCATCGGCCAGTATCACCATACCTGCATGTTGTGAATAACCCATGCCTACACCACCACCATGATGGAATGATACCCAGGTAGCACCACCACCAGTGTTAGCCATCAGGTTTAACAATGTCCAGTCAGATACTGCGTCAGAGCCGTCTTTCATTGATTCTGTTTCCCTGTTGGGAGATGCTACTGAGCCGCAATCCAGGTGGTCGCGCCCTATTACGATAGGCGCCTTTACTTTACCTGTTCTTACCAGCTCATTGAAGATTAGTCCTGCCTTCTCCCGCTCTCCCAGTCCCAGCCAGCAGATACGTGCCGGTAAACCCTGGAAGGCCACTTGTTGCTGTGCTTTTTTCAGCCAGTTGATCAATGCTTTATTTTCAGGGAATGCTTCCATTAAAGCCTGGTCGGTAGTATAGATATCCTGTGGATCGCCTGATAAGGCAACCCATCTGAAAGGACCTTTACCCTCACAGAACAGGGGACGGATATACGCAGGCGTAAAGCCCGGGAAATTGAATGCGTTAACTTCTCCGCCTTCACGTGCAAATTCGCGCAGGTTATTGCCGTAATCAAAGGTAACAGCGCCTTTCTCTTGTAATGCCAGCATATAGCCTACATGGCGGGCCATACTTTTCAGTGCGCGTTGTTTGTATGCAGCAGGGTCTTTTTTACGCAGATCAGCCGCTTCCTGTAAAGACAATCCGTTGGGTATATAACCATTCACGGGATCGTGTGCAGACGTCTGATCAGTTAATACATCGGGGATGATATTGTCCTGTAACAAGCGTTCAAGCATATCGCCTGCATCACTTACTAATCCGATGGAAAGCGCTTCACCTTTGGCTTTGGCGTCCATCGCCCAGGCAATGGCTTCTTCATAAGAGTGTGTAATACGATCTATATAACGGGTCGCTATTCTCTTTTGAATACGCGTTTCATCTACATCTGCTCCCAGGAACACTGCGCCTGCCATCGTGGCTGCCAGTGGCTGAGCGCCGCCCATACCACCTAAACCGGCAGTTACCACCAGCTTACCTTTCAGATCGCTGTTGAAATGCTGCTTACCACAGGCCACAAAGGTTTCGTAGGTACCCTGTAAGATACCCTGCGTACCTATGTAGATCCAGCTGCCGGCGGTCATCTGGCCATACATCATCAGTCCTTTTGCTCTGAGTTCATTGAAGTGCTCCCAGGTAGCCCATTTAGGCACCAGGTTACTGTTGGCCAGCATCACACGTGGCGCCTGTGGATGTGTGCGTACCACACCTACGGGTTTACCTGACTGCACCAGTAAAGAGTGGTCTTCATCCAGTTCAAGCAATATTTCAATAATCTTCTGTAGTGCTTCCTTGTTGCGCGCTGCCTGGCCGATGCCACCATATACTACCAGTTCATCAGGGTTCTCAGCTACTTCATGGTCGAGGTTGTTCAGCAACATGCGCAGGGGCGCTTCCGTTTGCCAGGAGCGTGCATGCAGCTCATTCCCCCGGGGTGCTTTATAGTGCGGGTGAGCCGCATATGTTTTAATAAATTCCGAACTGGTCATGATAAATACCGTTTAGTGATAAATGATTATCCAGGGCCGCTTCGTTGGCCACATTTACTAAAGATTGATTGGCGACAATTGTGTGCAGCAGTTGTATATCATTTGCAAAGATCCTGTCTTTCGCTGCGAAAGACACCGTTTCACGTACGAAGGAGTGAACAGCTTCCAGGATCGGGCCTGATTGCAGGGGGCGTCTGAAATCTACTGCCTGTGCAGCATACAGCAGTTCTATTGCAAGTATATATTCGAGATTGTCTATTACCTGGTGCAGTTTGCGGCCACTGATGGAACCCATGGAAACATGGTCTTCCTGGCCCAGGGAAGTTGGTACGCTATCAGCGCTGGCTGGGAAACAGAGAGTCTTATTTTCTGTCACCAGGGCTGCTGTAGTATACTGTGGTATCATAAAACCGGAGTTCAGACCGGCATCTTCTATCAGTAATTTAGGCAGCCCGTAACGGCCTTCAATCATCATATAACAGCGGCGGTCAGAGATGTTGCCCAGTTCCGCAGCCGCTATAGTAGCATAATCGAGCGGTAAGGCCAGTGGTTGTCCGTGGAAGTTACCACCACTGATAGTATCTTCTGCACTGAAGATGATAGGGTTGTCAGTCACCGCATTCAGCTCTATGGTGGTCAGGTCGCAGAGGTGCAGCCAAGCGGTGCGCGAGGCCCCGTGTACCTGTGGCATACAGCGCAGGGAGTAAGGGTCCTGTACACGGCCACAGTCAACATGTGCCGCCATGATACCAGAGCTCTCCAACATGGTCTTCAGGCGGTGTGCTACCAGCTGGCTGCCGGCGTAAGGCCGGATGGCGTGTAGCCGTGGATCAAAAGGACGGGATGTTCCCATCAGGCCTTCGAGAGATAAAGCCCCGATGATATCTGCCGCTTCGAGTGCATTGTGCATCCGCTGTAAAGCAGTCACGGCAAAGGCCAGGATGAACTGTGTACCATTGATGAGCGCCAGTCCCTCTTTAGGTCCCAGCACGACAGGATCCATTCCTTCTGCCTGTAAGACCGCCGATGCAGGCCGGCGTTGTCCTTTATAGTACACCTCACCCAGACCTATCAATGGCAGGAAGAGATGCGCTAAAGGCGCAAGGTCGCCGGAAGCACCTACAGAGCCTTTTTCTGGCACCACCGGGGTAATGTTATGTTCGATATGCCAGATGATGCGTTCAAGGGTGGACAACGCCACCCCTGAATAGCCCTGCGCCAGCGCATGAACTTTGGTGACCAGCATGACGCGGGCCACCATTTCAGGAATAGGATTGCCAACACCTACGCTATGACTCTGGAGAATATTGTATTGCAGGGCACGGGTATCTTCTTCGGATATCTTGGTATCGCACAAGGGCCCAAAGCCTGTATTGATACCATATACGGTACTGTGTGCCGCTACGATGGCCTGTACATGTGCAGCACTGGTTCTTATGCGTTCAGTCACCTCCGGTACCAGTACGCCGGGAAGGCGGCCAGCCGCCACATCCAGCGCTTTACCTACGGTAAGCTGATCAATTCCGTACTTGAATTGGTGTATCATTGTAAATTGGATTGAATCGAATTAGTTTTTCATAGACGCCAGGATCCGTACGGATAAAGGCGTTTCCTGCACAGCACTTTCCACCTGCGACACCGCCTCCAGCAATAATCTGCTTTGTTTATGTTCGTCTGTCAGTTCTTTCATGGCTTCCGTGATAGCGCCCCATACAGGTTGTACCTGTTGTAGCAGCTCCTCTCCTTTCTTACTGAGCATAACCAGTTGCCGGCGACCATCATCCGGGCAGGGGGCTGTCTTAACTAGGCCTTTCTTTTTCAGACCGGTGATCAGCTGACTGACGGCGGAGTGAGAGACCTCCAGTTGTTCGGCAATATCTATCAGTGGAATGTTCTGCTGGCGGGACAAGATGTAGAATACGGGAAACCAGCTGGCGTCAAAAGCAATACCAGACTGCTCATATACCTTATTGACCTCCATAAGGAAGTATTCGCTCAGCCGTCTTAAACGGCTGCCAAAGACCAGGTATCCTAAAGAAGCATAAAAACTCATAAGGCAAATTATATAAGCGCTTATATATTTTGGTACAATAATAAGGAATTTCTCAATTCCTTATTTATTTCTTCAAAGAGTTGGCTTTCTGGCTGGTGAAGGCTTTTCCGGCTGAGACCTGTGAAGCGGTATTAAATGGCCCTACTGTACTATTTCTTCTTTACATCAAACCATACTGGTGATGTATCGGTTACATCTCCATTGTAGTTGATGCACAGTTCTTCCCCTTTCTTTATCTCCCGGCGGGTGATAATGCTCATGGTTTCAGCATCGAAGTCCATTTCGTATTCGCAGTTAGGCTCATAGGAATGGTTGTAGATGGAACAGAAACCCAGTGCTATACAGGAGCGTGTTTCGCGTGCACCCCACAGGAAGATGTAATTGTGCAGTTTAGTTTTATCGACAATCGCTGTATCGTCGTAAGACAGAACCAGTACAGGGGAAGTTTCTATGCGGGTGCCGGCTGGTATTTTATCTTTTGTAAATACACCGCGGCCCTTGCCTTTTGTCTTGTCGACGTATAAATATGGCTTGATCATAATGTTATGTAAACGAAGCGTAAAATAAAGGTAAAGCAGGAAGTTATCAAAATCATGTGTAAAATTTTTAGGTTTGCGTAAATCTCTATAGAAAAATATGATTGACTACAACCCGAAAGTCTGGTTTACTTTTATCTTCCGCTTCCATAAAGCCGACACCGTCAGGAAGCTGTTCCCAATGTTTATAGCCCTGTCTGCCTATTCGGCGTTGATCGCTTTCCTTGAACTGGACCTGTTAAAGCTGACGCCCAACAGTGACCTCAAGCAGATCACCCTGATCCATTCATTACTGGGCTTTGTGATATCCCTGTTACTGGTATTCCGCACCAATACTGCTTATGACCGCTGGTGGGAAGGCCGTAGGTTATGGGGCTCCCTGGTGAACAACAGCCGCAACCTTGCCCTTAAAGTAGCTGCTATACTGCCGGCTTCCAATACCGCTTCCCGTGAGTTCTTCCGGCTGATGATACCTAATTTTGCCTTTAGCCTGAAGAACCACCTGCGTAATAAATATATCATTGAGGACCTGCAGTTGCCGGCAGGCATACAGTTAGATGCTGATAAACATGTACCCAACCAGATAGCCGGCATGATAATGGCGCACGTACATGAGCTATACCGTCAGGGGCAGATCTCCGGCGACCAGCTGATCACCATCAATGCGGAGCTGCAATCCTTTACAGATATCTCCGGCGCCTGCGAGCGGATCAGGAATACCCCTATCCCCTTCTCTTACAGTGTCTTTATCAAGAAGTTTATCTTCTTCTTCGTAATGACGCTGCCACTGGGTTATGTCTTTACGCTTCATTACCTCATCATACCTGTGGTAGTATTCATTTTTTACGTGCTGGCCAGCCTTGAGCTGATTGCCGAGGAAATTGAAGACCCTTTCGGATTAGATGCCAATGATCTGCCTACGGAGACGATTTCTACGAATATCCGTAAGCATGTGGCAGAGATATTGTGACGTAGGACATCAACTTTGTTTAATTTCGCCTCACTGACAGCATTTTGGAATATGGAAAATGAAGCTTTACAGGAAAAATTTGAGACGCTGGTCGCTGAGCAGAACTACCCGGAACTGAAAGTGTACCTGGATGATCAGCTCATCACAGACATAGCCGAGCTCATTCACGAGATGCCGGAACATGCTGACGTGATAATGAATCACTTGTCCATAGGCCGTGCTGCTGCTGCCTTCAGGATCCTGGAGTTTCATGTACAGGAAGACGTGATCCGTGAGCTGCCTGCCACCAAAGTAGCAGAACTGCTCAATGAGCTGCCGGCGGATGACCGTACGGCCTTCCTGGGAGAGCTGCATAGTGATGTGGTAAAAGAGTTGATCAAACTACTGGACCCCGAAGAGCGTAAAATTACTCTCAGCCTGCTGGGATACCCCGAGACGAGCGTAGGGCGTATCATGACGCCGGATTATATAGCCGTGAGGGAAGAGTGGACAGTGAAACAGGTATTGCGTTATATCCGGGAGTATGGCAAGGACAGTGAGACCATTGATGTGATCTACGTAGTAGACGAAAAAGGCAAGCTGATAGATGACTTCCGTATCAGGGAATTCCTGCTGGTATCGCCTGATACGGTGGTCCATACACTGATGGACGACCGCTTTGTTGCCCTCCATGTGAACGACGACCAGGAAGAGGCCATACAGGTGTTCCGCATGGAAAACCGTGTAGCGCTGCCTGTGGTCGACGATGCCGGCATACTGCTGGGTATCATCACCATCGACGATATCCTGTGGATCGCCAATGAAGAGCATACGGAAGACATACAGCGTATCGGTGGTACCGAGGCGCTGGACGAGCCTTATCTCGATATTCCCTTAATGAAACTGGTGAAAAAGCGGATAGGATGGCTGATCATACTGTTTATCGGAGAAATGCTTACCGCTACTGCTATGGGTTTCTTTGAGGATGAAATAGCAAAAGCCGTTGTACTGGCTTTATTTGTTCCACTGATCATCTCCAGCGGTGGTAACAGCGGTTCACAGGCATCCACCCTTATCATTCAGGCAATGGCGCTGGGTGAGATCACCATCTCCGACTGGTGGAGCGTGATGAGGAGAGAGATCATTTCCGGATTGCTGTTGGGTGGCGTACTGGGTATTATTGGCTTCACACGTATACTGTTGTGGAATTCCTTCTTCCACACTTATGGCGACCATACTATCCTGATCGGCACAACTGTAGGGCTGTCGCTGGTAGGTGTTGTACTATGGGGAACGCTTTCAGGCTCTATGCTGCCATTGATCTTAAAGAAACTGGGCGCGGATCCTGCTACATCTTCCGCCCCCTTTGTGGCCACACTTGTTGACGTAACGGGACTGTTGATCTACTTCTCAGTGGCTTACACACTAATGAAAGGCATTTTATTGTAAAATAATCCGGGACCTCAGAACGCGCAGCTCCGTCAGGAGCTACGTGTTTGTAGCCCGGGGCGGTACCCCTTCACAATATCATAAAAGATCTTTTTGCTATTCGTAGCTAACCCTTCTGCACTTCACACTATCCCTGTACTTCTTCACAACAAACAAACTACTATAATCCTGTTCCGCTATAGAATCGATCTTCGGTTTTGCTTTTAAGGAATGCATGATAGGCACCAGTGTATTTTTATTCCCTATCACCAGCAGCTTCTTTCCCCAGTCGTTGTGACGGGTGATCTCATACAACAGATCTTCCCCTGTAGAATCGGGCAGATAGGAAGCGGTATCGATTGCCAGGTACTGGCATATGGAATCGGCCGTCTGTATACTATGCTGATAATGGGTGAAATAAACCTTCTGGATCCCTGAGTCCTGTAATAACCTGTAAAGCGCTCCTGCCCTGCGATGACCTGCCTCTGTGAGTGCGGAATCTTCACCAGCTCCCTGTTCAGCATGGCGTACCAGGTAAAAAGTGCCGGTGAGAAAGGTACTGTCTTCGGCAACCGGAATGGGTTGCCTTTCAGGTGGAGGTGGATCACATGCCAGGCAGCATAGTAAGATTATTACGATGTATCTCATAGGACCTCTTGTTCGATTAAGGGGTACAAATTACGAATTTTCTCAGCAGGCATGCAATTTGATAAGTCTGATTAGGCATAAAACACATAAGTATTGTTGCTTATGCGGCTAAAAGAATGAGGCTCATTTCGTTATTATGAGTCATTCTTCGCAATCTTTTGTACGTTTTTCACATTTTTTATCCATATTGCACGTCTTATCCATGTAAACTGAAAAACTTTATGTGCGGAATAGTTGCTTACATAGGCCAGCGAGAAGCCTACCCCATCGTATTAAAAGGATTGAAAAGATTAGAATACCGCGGTTATGACAGTGCCGGCGTGGCCTTACTCAACGGCAGCGGACTAAAAGTCTACAAGAAAAAAGGAAAAGTTGCCGAACTAGAAGACCACCTCACCGGCAAAGATGTGCGCAGTCATGTGGCTATCGGCCATACAAGATGGGCGACTCACGGAGAGCCCAGTGACCGCAACTCACACCCCCACACCTCCGGTAGCGGTACCCTGGCCATGATACATAACGGTATCATAGAAAATTATTCCCAACTCAAACAGGAGTTGCTGAAAAAAGGCCATGTTTTCAAAAGTGACACGGATACCGAAGTGCTGATCCACTTCATAGAAGAAATACAAAAAAGCAATCAGTGCGGACTGGAAGAGGCGCTGCGTATCGCTTTAAAAAGAGTGGTAGGCGCTTACGTGATCGTGCTGGTAGATGAAGCAAATCCCGATACGCTCATCGCCGCCCGTAAAGGCAGTCCCCTGGTGATCGGTGTAGGCAAGGGAGAACACTTCCTGGCTTCGGACGCCTCTCCCATCGTGGAATACACCAAGGAAGTAGTGTACGTGAACGATTATGAAATCGCTATTATAAAGGCAGATGAACTGATCCTGAAAAACATTTCCAATGAGCGTCAGACCCCCTATATCCAGAAGCTGGATATTGAACTGGCCGCTATTGAGAAAGGCGGGTATGATCATTTCATGCTAAAAGAGATCTTCGAACAACCTCAAACCATCTTTGACAGCTTGCGCGGCCGCCTGGATGCGAAGAGCGGTACACTCACCCTGGGTGGCATCCGTGAGCATGCAGGTCTGCTTAGTCAGGCAAAACGTATCATTATAGTGGCCTGTGGCACCTCCTGGCATGCAGGACTGGTGGCGGAATACATGATAGAAGAACTGTGCCGCATTCCTGTAGAGGTCGAGTACGCTTCAGAATTCAGGTACCGTAATCCGGTAGTAGGTGAAGGCGATGTGATCATAGCAGTGTCGCAGTCCGGCGAGACAGCAGACACACTGGTGGCCATGGAAAGCGCCAAAGAGAAAGGGGCTATCATACTGGGCGTTTGTAACGTGGTAGGATCTTCCATAGCACGTCTCTCCCATGCAGGTGCTTACACCCATGCCGGTCCGGAGATTGGCGTAGCCAGCACCAAGGCATTTACAGCACAATTGGCTGTACTCTGCATGATAGGACTGAAAGTGGCACAGGAAAAAGGCACTATTACAGAACAACGCTTCCAGCACCTGCTGGACGAACTGGATACCATTTCTGAAAAGGTAGCGACCACTCTGAAACTGAATGATCAGATCAGGGAGATAGCAGAGAAATATAAAGATGCACGCGACTTCCTCTATCTGGGCCGTGGTTATAACTTCCCTGTGGCACTGGAGGGGGCGTTGAAACTGAAAGAGATCTCTTATATACATGCTGAAGGTTATCCGGCGGCAGAAATGAAGCATGGCCCAATAGCACTGGTAGATGAAAACCTGCCGGTTGTTTTTGTAGCGACCCGCGACAGCTATTACGAGAAAGTAGTATCTAATATCCAGGAAATAAAAGCGCGTAAAGGTAAAGTGATCGCAGTAGTAACAGAAGGCGACCAGACTATTCCCGGTATGGCAGATGACGTCATCGAAGTACCGGCGGCAGATGAACTGGTAGCGCCGATCATCTCAGTTATTCCCATGCAGTTGCTTGCTTATCATATTGGCGTACTGAAAGGATTTGATGTGGATAAACCGAGGAATCTTGCAAAATCAGTTACCGTAGAATAATCAATAACCTCAATTCTTTTCCGATGAATGTGATACAGAAGAAGCCACTCACAGAGTTAGGCTACAATTTTGTAGCGGCATCCTATTTGCCTGAAGGTCAGGATGAATACTACCTGCGGAATAAACAACTGGGTAAACAGCAACGCAATTACCGTAAACTCAGCGCACTTGAGATAGAGATATTAGTACGCAACGACAATACTTCCGATGACTGGAACAACATCTTTGTAGGCAATGAATTCAGCCCTCAGCTGGTGAAACACTGCCACTTCTTTGGCGTGGTGCGCATCGGTAAACTGGAACCTTATTACCTGGAGTTCCATAATCTAAGGCTACCGGTAGGACTGTATAACAGCACCATCACCTCCTGCGATTTTGGCGACAATACCGCTATTCATAACGTCAATTTTCTTTCCCATTATATCATCGGTAATGAAGTGATCATCTCTAATGTCAACGAGATGGCTACTACCGATCATTCGAAGTTCGGCAATGGTATTGTGAAGGAAGGCGAGCCGGAACATCTGCGCATCTGGCTGGAGCTGTGCAACGAGAATGGCGGCAGAAGCGTCATGCCTTTTGATGGTATGCTGCCTGGCGATGCCTGGTTATGGACACGCAACCGTGACGATAAGGCGTTACAGGAACAATTCAAGCGATTTACCGAAAATCAGTTTGATAAAAAACGCGGCTACTATGGTATGGTGGGCGACCGCTCGGTGATCAAGAACTGTAAGATCATCAAGGATGTGCATATCGGTACAGATGCGTATCTCAAAGGCGCCAACAAGATCAAAAATGTTACTATCAACAGTTCTTCTGATGCCACCAGCCAGATAGGTGAAGGCTGCGAACTGGTGAATGGCATTGTTGGTTATGGTTGCCGTGTGTTCTATGGTGTGAAGGCAGTACGTTTTGTAATGGCCTCTCATTCGCAGTTGAAATATGGCGCCCGTCTGATCAACTCTTACCTGGGCAACAATGCGACGATCTCCTGTTGCGAGGTATTGAATTCACTGATATTTCCCGCGCATGAGCAGCATCATAATAACTCTTTCCTATGCGCTGCACTGATCATGGGACAGAGCAACATGGCTGCCGGCGCTACGATAGGTTCCAATCACAATTCCCGCGGAGCAGATGGTGAAGTAATAGCAGGGCGTGGTTTCTGGCCCGGACTATGCGTAAGTCTGAAACACAATTCCCGCTTTGCCAGCTTCACGCTGATCGCCAAGGGCACTTACATGTATGAAATGGATGTACCTTATCCATTCAGCCTTGTATTGAACGATGAACAGAGCAACAGCCTCAAGATCATGACCGGCTATTGGTTCCTGCATAACATGTATGCGCTGGCACGTAACTCATGGAAATATATTGACCGCGATAAACGTACTGATAAAACACAGCTGATAGAATATGATTACCTGGCGCCGGATAGCGTCGAAGAGATGATCCATGCCATGACACTGATGGAAATCGCCACCGGTAAAGCATGGTACAGCCAACATGATCCGCTGGCGGATCAGCTGTCTGAACACGACCTGCAGGAGAAAGGAAAAGAGTTATTAATACACGATCCTGAAATAGTAGCAGGCTTGCAGATATTCGCTACCAATGTAGAGAACAGTTCACGTAAAGTACAGCTATTGAAAGTACACAGGTCTTATCCGCTGTTCCGTGAGCTGATCAATCTATATGCCGTGCGTAACATCCTCAGCTATCTGGAAGAACATCCCGGACATTTTACCTCCCTCCGCGCTATTGTGGAAACTGCAGAAAGGGGCCCGTGGTACAATGTAGGCGGACAGCTGATGAAAGAAGAAACACTGCTGGATCTTAAGGACAGGATCCGCTCGGGCGCTGTCAACAGCTGGGCTGCATTACACGAAAACTATAGAATCATCGGTGAACATTATTCAACGGACAAACTGCAGCATGCCATTGCTTCATTGTTGTATATAGAGGATAAAACAGCGAGGGACTTTACACCTTCCTTCCTCAAGGAATGTCTGTTGCAATCCGTGCATATACAAACTTTCCTCACAGAGGGTATCCATCATTCCAGGGCGAAAGATTATCAGAATCCTTTCCGTCAGATGACCTATGAAAGCGAAGCAGAAATGGAAGCTGTAATAGGCAAACTGGAAGATAACAGCTTTATACAGCAGACGCTTGCAGAACTGAAACAATATAAGAAGAAAGTAAGCAGCCTGATTGAAGAGTGGGGTTTGAGCAACGCCGCTGTAGTTGAGCAATAACATTTGTTACAGCTGTCATACAACATTGCAGTTTGCTTCGGATGATGAACTTGTTTTACGAAGAGTTTTCTGCAGTGCACCAAAGAACAGGTAGCTGACAACTGCATCAAACAAAAACAAAGTATCGCTTAATCAGTGATCAGCACTTCGCTCAATTCCTTATTGGTCACAAATTTCTTATCTGTCAAAGTATTCAGGAACATATACAGCTGCCGCTGTTCTTTTTCTGTCAGGGGAATACCGTTCTTCACAAGAGGATCAATGGTATTCCCTTTTTGCTGCCCATGATCGTACATGGCAAATACCTGGAAAATATCGAAGAACCGGCCATCGTGCATATAGGGAGCGCTGATCAGCACATTACGCAGTGAGGGCACTTTAAACTTCAGATAATCGGCCGTATTGTTAGTGATACGCATCCTGCCCACATCATTCATGGAAGGCAGGTAAGGCAGTCCGTTATTCCGGATACTGTAATCTGTAAAGAAAGGAGGTTTATGGCAGCTGGCGCATTTCTGGGTGAAGGTCCTGTATCCGCCCCGTTCTTCCGCAGTAAATGTCACACCCGGTTCCCGGCGCATCACACTGTCATATTTCGATTCAAAAGAGATCATGGTGGCAATAAACTGGGACAGGGCTTTAAACAATCGCTGGCTGGTCACCTGTTCGGTTCCGTAAGCTTCTTTAAAAAGCTTCCTGTAGGTGGCATTTCCCTGCAAACGCTTAATCAGTACTCCAAGGTCCATTCCCATCTCATTTTCGTCTGTAATAGGCGTTAAAGGCTGAATATCGAGGTGATTCACGCCGCCATCCCACATGAAGTCTTTCTGCCAGATCAGGTTGAACAATGCCGGTACCGAGCGGTTACCCGTACGGCCCAGTACCCCGTGACTGATAGCATGGTCAAAATGCCCGAAAGCGGCAAACTGCTGATGGCAGAAACCACAGGAAACGGAGCTGTCAAGCGATAGTTTCGGGTCATAGAACAGACGCCTTCCCAGGGCTATGCCCTGTTTGGTAAGCGGATTGTTCTTAAAGTCGTATACCGGGGGTGGCAGGCTATCGGGCAGTTTCAGCTGATAGTATTCCACTGCCGGGGAATGAGCGGTAAGCGCATACCGGTCCCTGCCCATGATCCACAACCACAGGCAGAAGGCGATAAGGATATATGCCGCTTTCCGGAACATTTGCTGTTATTGGTTTACGATATTTTTAACGGAAAACATGTGCTGATAATTATCTGCAATACGGTCGGCCGGTGTACCAGGCGTCATAAACCCAGCCATCTGCCGGAAGCTGACCGGCGTAGCACCGTTGAACCAGCTCATGGCATCCGCCTGCAAGATAACTTTGGGTTTAGATTGCGGGCCGGTCCGCAGTGGTGAAGGCAGGGACAGCGTCACCATACGTTGGGTAACGTGAGGCGCCCTGTATCCGCCGATATGGAATTGCAGCATATGGTTGGGTAGCCGGGAGGATGGGGAAGTACCTTCCAGTTTCGCCATAATATAACCGCTGTTCCAGGTCCAGAACATCCCATATAACGGATCCAATGCGCCGCTCTGCGGGCCGCTGAAATTCAGCACGCTATCCACACCTATCATGAAAGACAGCTGTGTATACTCCCCTTCCGGGCACTGTGGCAACAGGATCTTCTTCGAAGCAACACTGTCTTCACTGACCAGGAAATACGCCGGCGGCAGTGCGATCTTCCTGCCATTGGCAGCTATCAGTGAAAAATTACTGAGATAGTATTTGAACAATGTGATATTGAAAGTATCTCCTGCAGCATTGGTGTAGGTCCCCGTCCGCAGCTGCATGGGCTGGCTGGCTACTATATGACTGATCTCCAGCTGCATCTGCTGTGCAGCTGTGCCCGTGGAAATGAACAGGAATATCAGTAATAACAGGCGGTTCATAATATCGAAAGTAAGCGATTTTTTTTATTACCTTGTCGAAATACGTTTAACATTATAACCCATGACAGAAGACATATTACAGCAATTCCCAGAACACTACCAGTACATTGCCGACGCCACGAACGCTTCCGGATTTACTATGGCCTCCGACCCGCTCACCTGCTCCCTGCTCCGTACACTGGCAGCATCCAAACCCTATGGCAGCTTTCTCGAACTGGGCACAGGCACCGGCCTCTCCACGTCCTGGATACTGGACGGAATGGATAAGGAAAGCACCCTTATTTCTGTAGATAATGCAGAAGAGTTCCTGGATATCGCCAAACAGTTTTTAAGCGACGACAAGCGCCTGAAACTCGTACACGCCGATGGTGGCGAATGGCTCAAGGAAAACAGGCGCAGAAAGTTCGATTTCATTTTTGCCGATACCTGGCATGGTAAATACCTGATGCTGGAAGAAGCACTGACCATGCTCAACAAAGGAGGCCTTTACATTATCGACGATATGCTGCCGCAGCCTAACTGGCCGGAAGGACATGCAGAAAAAGCAACACAACTGATAAAAGACCTCGAAGCAAGAGAAGACCTGTTACTCACGAAAATGGTATGGGCAACAGGGATCATTATTGCGGTGAAGAAATAGCTTGCATCTCTTTTTGTAAAGGCCTCCGGACAGTTTTCCGGGGGCCTTTGCTGTTTTAGGTACCGGAATGCCCGTTTCCCGGTAAATCTTGTCCACCCCGCGAGATGCTGCTGGTCAGGGTGGTATACCGGGTATACCTTTACGTTACAATTCTGAACATTAAAAAATTAAACACATGAAACGTAATAACATTCTCGCAGGCGCAATAGTTACAGTAGTTATGATGGCAGCAACGATCATCCCCGGCTCTGCCAGTGCGCAGCTAAAAGGCCTTGGCCGTACTGATCTTCAGCAACATGATCTCAGCATTCCCGGACGTGAAGCCGTGCAGGTACTTGTGGATTTTAAGCCGGGCGTAACAGCTCCCAAGCATAGCCATCCGGGAGAAGAGATTATCTATGTGACTGAAGGAGTGTTAGAGTATAAACTTGAAGGGAAACCGCCGGTAACGCTCAAGGCTGGTGATGTGTTGTTCATACCATACGGCGTGAAGCATGAAGTGAAGAATGTGGGAAAGGGTGAAGCGAAGGAACTTGCGACGTATGTAGTGGAAAAAGGGAAGCCGCTGGTAGTGCTGGCGAAGTGAGGCGGAAAGGCTTTCAGGGAGTACCTGGAAGCCTTTTTTACATGACATATAGTGCCTTTTCGTGACATAAAATGCATTTGCGCGACATATAAGCACGTTTCGTGACATAAACTAGCTAGCTTATCTTTTCGCGCCCGTTACAATGTTGTGTTTAAAATTTCTTAAGCACTCGCAAATCCGCCTGATACGTATTCTCTTTCAGATAACTAACCCAATCCGCCAGTCTTATCAGGTCTCTTGCCCCGGCCTCGCGCATTGCGATGAACAAGCGTTTGAAGCGCTCATCATACTTGGAGTTCACAGATTTTGATACTTTCTTAAGCTGCTCAAGATCTTCCGGTAAATTAAAATCAGATAAGGAAATATTTGCAAGTGTAGCATTATCCAGTATGAACCGCTCCATGGCGGGACTTATCTGAATAATGTAATGATGCCTGGCAATATTGGAATGCCTGTGCAATATTAAAGCCCCTGCCTGGCAGACAACGGTAAATTCTTTAAGATAATCTACCTCATACTTGTCTTTGTCTATAATGCCAATGGCAAAACGATCTGAGAAGTTTTGTTTCATTACTTTAGTAACAGTACCACAACCTTTCTGATGATTATATCGTGTTACTGGTGGTACTAAAGTTTCAAGAAGATTGGTGTCAACAAAACATTCAGGGATGACTGCTAAATCCATCAAATAAAACTTTCGCTATTGGTGAATAAATCTACTCCGTTTTGAAAGACGTCATGCAACTCCTGGTCAGAAAGTCGCTTAACGCTTGTTGCACTATTTTCATAGTGAACTAAGAAAACTGATAGTTCATTCCGGCTATTTTCCAACAGATCATTTAGTATAAAAGGGCTGTGGGTAGCGATAAAATACTGATTGTTCGGGCCATGGATCATTTCCTGTGTAAGAAGCGCCATATATGGAGGAAACGAATGCGCTTCTGGTTCTTCAAACAGTAGTACACTATCTCTATTTGAAGCGATGGCTGCTTTGAAGAATATAACACGTTGAAGGGTATCTGCAATGGAATTGTAAGGTATCAGGAACATGCCATCCTTATCAGTAGATTGGATCACTTTAACAGTCTGGCTGCTCTTATCAAAAGCGATGTCTAAACCATATTCTTTAAACAGCGCAGTAACCTGGCTTTTAAGTTCTCCGTACTGTTCTATAACCGATAACAGGTTGAATCCGAAAGGTGGAATAAGATATTTGCTATGCCCTTTTTTATAGGCGACGTCAGATTTATAGGTATATCGTTTGATTGGGGGTTCAAAAGAATCGCTTCTTTTCCCACCTTTTACTAATAGTTTTTCATCGACATGAAAATCGAATGATTCACCGGGATACAATAAAGCAATATTCAATCCTTCCTTGGGGTGATATTTCAATTGGACGTCACCTCCATTCGTCCTGATCACAGCATTATTCGCAGTGTTACCATTATAAAACAATTCCGTTTCATGTTCCAAACGGATCAGGCTATTTAATTTTTTGAGTGCATTTTCCCTTAGATACGGCAATGAAAATAATGATAAAGCCTCTATGATATTGGATTTCCCTACGTTAGGACGACCTATGAAAAGGTTGATCCGTTTGAAGCCGTCTAGCTCCAAATTCCTGATGGATTTAAAATTATTGATGGCTATATGATCGAGAGAATTTGACATCGTTAGCTAAAATAGGACATTTTCTGAACAGATCAGTGGCTGAATATACACCATTCAGATATTTCAATACTCCATCCGGAGACAAAAAATTCAGCCATTCCAATAGTCATACACCTCTTTCAACAACACTTCCTCACTAACCTCCTTAAGTACCTTCGCGACGCTTTGTGTTTCTGATGTAGTCTCATCAATCACCTCAAACTCGGCATAATATTTCATGTCTTCCTGCGCACAATCCCTGAACTTCCAGTTTGATACATAAACCAGCTTATCTTTCTTCTTAAACCCAACAGCACATAAATCAGCCTCCCAGAAGTCTACCAGTTCAACAACATCTTCTCCGAGCATTTTCACGATCAGATTATATATGTATCTGATACCCGGATCTTTAATTTGCAAATCTTCCATACGTTATCATTGTCAGCAACAAAATAAAAAATAAAAGGGCGCCATGCTGACACCCTTCTATTGAACTATTTGATTGTTTATTAGTGTGCTTTATCCAGCTTATATCCTTTCACGCCAAACCACACCACTACTGCAAAGCAGATCAGCGGCAGGATGTAAGCCATCTGGATATTGGAATTATCAGAGATGAGTCCCATCAGCGGAGGGAAGATAGCACCACCTACGATAGACATGATGATCAGTGATGATCCGAACTTTGTATCAGGTCCCAGGCCTTTAATACCCAGGGAGAAGATAGTCGGGAACATGATAGACATGAAGAACGGTACTGCCAGTACAGTCCATACGGCTATCTGTCCTTTGGTGGTCATTGCGATCAGGATCAATCCCACGTTGATAGCACCATACAGTGTTAATAAGGTTTGTGGTTTAAAGGTGCGCATCAGGAACGTACCGAAGAAACGGCCAACCATGAAACCTAAACCTGCCACAGAACCTAACAATACCGCAGCTTCCTTCTCTCCTATTCCTGCTGTGAACTTTGCGAAACGGATAAAGAAGGCATTTACACCTACCTGTCCGCCGATATAAAAGAACATTGCTACTACGGCAGCAATCAGGTGGCGATGCCTGAATATGCTACCTTTTTCGCCTGCTGTTGCATCGATGCTTGTATCCTCCTGTTCAGTTACTTCCGGCATTTTGGTGACAACAAACAATATAGCGATCAGCAGTACAACGATACCGATCACAAGGTAGGGCACCTTTACAGTGCTGGCCTCGCCGATAAGATATTGCTGCAATGCATCTGGCGACATTGCCGTGATCTGCTCCTTGCTCAGTTCTGTACCGGAGAGGATGAACTTTGCACCCAATATCGGCGCGATCATTGCCCCCACACCATTGAATGACTGTGCCAGGTTCAGACGTGTTGTAGCGGTCTCCGGACTACCCAATACAGATACATAAGGATTGGCAGCTGTTTCCAGGAATGTAAGACCAGTAGCAATGATGAACAGTGCTCCCAGGAAGAAGCTGTATTCACGCGTATTGGCGGCCGGAATAAACAAAAAAGCGCCCAATGCATACAGGGCCAATCCGAGGATAATACCCGCCTTATATCCAAACTTCTTCATCACCGCTCCTGCTGGCAGTGCCATCAGGAAGTAGGCAGCAAAGACTGCGGAGTCAATAAATGCAGACTGCATATCTGACAACTGACAGGCCTTTTTCAGGTGTGGAATAAGAATAGGGCTCATATTGTGGATCAGCGCCCAGAGAAAAAATAAACTGGTTACCAGTATGAATGCGAACAGGTAACTCTTTTTTGTATCGGTGTTTGCCTTAACTGTGGAAGTGGGCATCGCGGCTCCGGCCATATGTAAAATTTATATAGTGAAAATTGCTGTTGGCAACTAGCTGATAGACCTGTCAAGGTGTGTATAACCACCATCTACATATACGATCTGTCCAGTGGTATGGGATGACACATTTGACAACAGGAACACCGTCATGTTAGCGATCTCCTCTGAAGTGGTCATGCGTTTTTCAAACGGGATCTTGGCTACGATAGACGCCAGTTTCTCCTGTGGATTCGGTAAAGAGTTGATCCAGGTTTCATACAGCGGCGTCCATACCTCTGCAGGAATCACTGTATTTACGCGGATGCCATGAGGTATCAGTTCTACTGCCCATTCACGGGTCAGCGCATTGATACCACCTTTGGAGGCTGCGTAACCGGATGTATTTCCCTGGCCTGTATCTGCTACCTTAGAACCGATATTTACGATATTACCTTTCGTAGCTTTCAGGTGAGGCAATGCATAGTGCGCCAGGTTGTAGTAGTGGGAGATGTTCTTCTGCAAAGATGCCATGAACTTCTCAGGACTACCGCTTTCCAGGCCCACGCCATCATTTACACCGGCATTATTTACTAATCCGTCGATGCGGCCGTATTTTTCCACGGTAAAATCGATCACCTTTTTACAGGCGGCTGCTTCTCCCAGTTCTGCAGTTACCTCAACGGCTTTGCCACCGGCAGCAGTGATAGCTGCTACTGTCTTATTGTTGTCTTCTGTGCTTCTGCCCGCAATTACGGTAATACCGCCTTCTGCAGCAATCAGTTTGGAGATTGCCTCACCAATGCCTTTAGCGCCACCTGTAACTATAAATACTTTATCTTTTAATCCCAGATCCATGTGAATCGTTTAAATTGTTTTAATTGACCAAGGAACTACAGACCGTAGAACCTGACAGCGTTTCCGCCCATGACACCTGCCTTTTCACTGGCAGAAAGACGGCTGATATAATCAGTAACAATCCCTATTACTTCCGCGTAACTGGCCGCTAGTTTACATACCGGCCAGTCAGACCCGAACATCAGGCGTTCGGGACCGAAGGCTTCGAGCACTACATCCAGGAAAGGTGTAAAATGCGCAGCATCCCACTTCTGCCAGTCAGCTTCTGTCACCAGCCCACTTAGTTTGCAGTATACATGCGGATGTTGTGCGATCGCACGCATATGCGTTTCCCAGGCGCTGATATCTCCCGTTTTGAAATAAGGTTTGGCCATATGATCTATGACCAGCCGCTGACCGGGAAACTGCTGTACAAAAGCCGCCACTGCGGGTAATTGTACAGGATATACCAGTATATCGTAGGTGAAATTGTATTTTGACAATGCCCGTATCCCTTCACAGAAATCACTCCTCAGTATAAAGGCAGGATCTGGCTCTCCCTGTACAATATGCCTGAAGCCTTTCAGCTTTTCAAAACGACTGAAATGTTCCAGTCTTTCAGACAGGTCATCTGCGCGAAGATCGACCCATCCTACTACACCTTTAATGAAATTGTGTTGAGCGGCCAGATCAAGCAGAAAATTGGTTTCTGTTTCCGACTGATCTGCCTGTACTGCTACACAACCATCCACACCATTTTCCTGCAACACAGGTTGCAGATGGTGTGGCAGAAAATCTTCCTGGATCACTTTCATATCGTCAGTGATCCAGGCATCCTTTACAGGGTGATATTGCCAGAAATGCTGGTGTGCGTCTATAATCATTATTTCATAACGTTTAGCTTCCTTTTCAGTGGTTATAAAGCTATACTTCCTTACTGCTATTCCGCTTCATCAATGTAGTGAAAAGATCCTGTCCATCATCAGCCATTTCTCGCCGGGTTTCGCTACAGGCAGGGCCTTCTGATACTTCCACATCAGCTGCTCCCACTCCTGTACTTTAGGATTGGCAGCATCTGCCGCTCCTTTCGCGTCGAAGGAGAAACTGTCGTTCACCTCCATGATCATAAAGAGACGGTCCATGATACGGTAGATCTCCATATTGGTGATACCGCTATCAGTGATGCTCTTTTTTATCTCCGGCCATACCTCACGATGGTAGGCTTCATATTCTGCTATCAGAGCCGGATCATTCACCAGGTCCAATGCCAGGCAGTAACGTTTCATAGTGTTTATTTATACGCGACAGCCGTTTGTTTGGAACTGCCCAATCCATCAATACCCAGTTCGATCACATCGCCTGGTTTAATGTATACCTGTGGGTTCATACCCAGTCCTACACCCGCCGGTGTACCTGTAGAGATCACATCTCCCGGGAGCAGTGTCATGAACTGGCTCAGGTAAGATACCAGGAAAGGTATTTTGAAGATCAGGTTGGCAGTGGTACCGTCCTGCATGGTTTTACCGTTTACGGTTAGCCAGAGGCGCAGGTTATCAACATCTTTCACTTCGTCTTTGGTAACCAGCCATGGGCCCAGGGGAGCAAAGGTATCGTTGCTCTTTCCTTTTACCCACTGTCCGCCACGTTCCAGCTGGAAAGCGCGTTCGCTGTAGTCGTTGTGCAATGCATAACCAGCTACATAACTCAGGGCATCTTTCTCATCCACATAGCTGGCTTTTTTACCGATCACAACCGCCAGTTCCACTTCCCAGTCAGTTTTCTCACTGTTACGGGGAATGATCAGATTATCGTTAGGCCCTACCAGGGAAGAAGTGCTTTTAAAGAATACGATAGGCTCCGCAGGTATCTGCGCATTGGTTTCCCTTGCGTGGTCAGCATAGTTCAGACCTATACAGATGATCTTGGAAGGCCTTTGTACGCAGGATCCCAGGCGTGTGCCTGCAGCTACCTGTGCACAGCTGCCGCTGTTCTTTTCCCACCATGCAGCCAGGCGCTGTAAACCATCTGTCTCAAAGAACTTTTCGCCGAAGTCTTCTCCAAATGCACTTACATCGAATGTACCTGCTTCTGTTACAATACCTGGCTTTTCTGCACCCGGTAAACCAAATCTGATCAGTTTCATATAAAAATTTACTGTTTATGCTTTTGCTTTATGCGATGGCTGCTGTGCAGCACATGCTATTATCTTAAATTGTTGATCTCTAAATGTCCGCCATCTACCTTGATCTCTACAGTGTTGAGTAGTTTACCATCTTTTTCCAGCGCTATAAAACATTCGGCCGGTTTGTCTGCTGACACCAGTACTCCTGCTTTGTAACCTGCCGGTACAGCCTGAGAAATGGTCCTGTTAGCTCCGCCGAATTCAGCGTAAATATGCACGGAATCTTTAGCTGCCAGCGGTACTACTCTCACAATAAAGTCTGCGATGATCCTGCCTGACTGTAAGTTCTTCTTATACGTATCTTCCAGTTTCGCTTTTGCAGACACGCTTACTTTTCCTAATCCCATCCTGTTTTCCGCATATTGCCATACACCTGCGGGAGGCGTTCCTACGTGGTTGATCTGCAGATAGCCCTTGTCGTCCACACTGGCGTGGTAGTAACGGGTAGTACGGTTTTGCTTCAACACACCAATGTAACAGCTGTTCGGCTTATCCCATACCAAACGGTACAGGTCCTTCTCTTCAACATCTTTCGCCAGTGGCAGTTCAAAGCTTTTCTCTTTCGTCTGGCCATTCAGTTCAAAAAGGATCTTGATCTCAGTAGTATCGGTCACCGGAAAAGATACACTAACCTTTCCCGCCGCTGCTACCGGTTCAAAGGCCTCTCCTGCAGAGGAGGTATCTTCTACATCGTTGGATGCCGGTTTTGGACGTGGATCACAGGCAAAGAATAAAGTCGCTGAAAGTAATAATGGCCAAGCTTTCATGGAATTGTGCATTGATTTTCGAATGAAGAATTAAGAATGTGAATTACGAATATACCTAATCCCTCATTCGTAATCTGCTTTTCACAAATTCTTAATTATTCAGTCTGATAAATCCTCCATCCAGCGGATAGTCGCAACCTGTGATGAAACCTGCTTCATCAGCACACAGGAACAATGCCAGGGTGCCCACCTCATCCGGTTTTGCCATACGTCCGATCGGTTGTGTTTTGGACAGTTTATCAAACATTTCCTTTTCTTTACCAGGATAGTTCTTCGCAATAAATCCGTCAACAAAAGGCGTATGCACACGCGCAGGAGACACACAATTACAACGGATGCCATCCTGTATATAGTCTTTCGCTACGGAAAGGGTCATGGTCAGTACCGCACCCTTACTCATGGAATAGGCGAACCTGTCGGGAATGCCCACACTGGACGCGATAGACGCTACGTTCAGTATCACGCCGCCTTTTTGTTCCTTCATTTGTTTTATCACCGCATACATACAATTGTATGTTCCCTTTACATTCACATTATATATCCTGTCCAGATCTTCTTCTGTAGTGGTTTCCAGCTTACCTACATGTGCGATGCCGGCACAGTTCACCAGGATGTCGATACGGCCTGCCGCCGCAATGATCGCATCCATAGTAGCGGTTACAGATGCCTGCTGTGCTACGTTGCAGCCATGTACCTGCGCCTTTCCTCCTGCCGCAGCAATGTCTGCCGCTGTCTGCTTACCTCCGTCCTCATTCAGCTCAAGGATGTGCACATTAGCCCCCTGCGCTGCAAATACCTTCGCAATTGCCTGTCCTATGCCGCTGCCACCACCGGTGATCACAGCCACTTTGTTGTCTAATCTAAACAGGTTCATAATTTGTCTGATTTAAGGGTTCTAAAATAACCCTTTTAAGCAGGCAAAAGCTATCCTTTTTTACCAGTAATTTGTACTTTATTACCATATTTATGAATATTTAAATAAAAAAAGGTTGAAAATCAATTACCGGACTTTCCGAAAGACAGCTGTTTTGCTCTTATATGTCATATTGACAAACAATATTTACTCAGCTTCTGCTCAAAAGATACCGCCGAACAAATACGGCCTGCCGGTGGTAAATACCGTCGGCCTGTATAAGGAACTGGTATCTGCCGACAGCAACCAGGCATTCGTCAATATCATGACCTATATTCCGGGTATCCGCAAGGATATCCGCTATGCTACCGCCGACAATTTCACGCATAAGGTATTGTACCCCTACCCCGCTGTGTACCTGCGTTTGCCCGCCGCCAAAGCCTTGAAGGCCGTACAGCAGGAACTGAATAAGAAAGGACTGGGATTGCTGGTATTTGATGGCTACCGGCCTTATAGTGTTACAGAGATGATGTGGGAGATCGTACCGGACGACCGCTATGCGGCAGACCCGCATGTGGGTTCAGGACATAACCGCGGTGTAGCAGTCGACCTGACCATTGTGGACCTGCGTACCGGTAAACCGGTCCTTATGCCGACAGGTTATGACGACTTTACCGTAAAAGCACATCATGATTATGCAGAACCCGATAGCACAATTGCGGCCAACAGGGCACTATTACGCAGTACAATGGAGCGATATGGTTTCGTGCCGCTACCTACAGAATGGTGGCACTATTATCTGAAAGAGCACAAGCAATACCCTCTGATGAATATTGCTTTCAAAGACATCAAATAGAAAAAGGAAATAAAGACAAATGGACCTCCGGAGAGTCGCCTAAATGAATTCCTGACTAATCTTATATCCGAATGAAAAAAGCCTGCATCAAATGTGATACAGGCTTTTTTCATTCATATCAATGTTGCTTAGAAGATCTTGTTCAGTGCATCCACATAGGCATGCATAGAAGCGTTCACAATGTCGGTAGAATAACCATAGCCATAATAAGCCTGGCCATTGTGTTTCACGCGCATATTCACTTTACTCACATCTTTACTACCACCACGCATAGACTGGATATTGAATTCGTCGATATCTATCTGGTCTTTGATGATCTCATGAATAGCATTGATAGCGGCATCTACAGGACCATTACCTGCGGAGCTGGCCTCTTTCTCTTCACCGTTGATCTTCAGTTTCACAGTTGCCATCGGGCGCAGCGGATCTCCGCATACTACCTGCAGCAATGTTACCTTGATCGCTTTATCATCATAGTTCTTATCGTCGCCATCGCCCATCAGTTCCTGCAGATCAGCATCGTTGATCTCTTTCTTCTGATCGGCCATGATGAGGAAGCGTTGATATACTTCATCCAGGTTTATCTTATCCATCTTATAACCCAGGCGCTCCAGGTGATGTTTCAATGCGTGACGGCCACTGCGTGCAGTCAGAATGATCGCATTGGATGAGATACCTACATCCTCCGGATTCAGGATCTCGTAATTTTCGCGGTGTTTCAGCACGCCATCCTGGTGAATACCGGAGCTGTGTGCAAAAGCATTACGGCCGATGATCGCCTTGTTAGGCTGTACAGGCATACGCATCATGGTCTCCACCATGGTGCTGATACCATAGATACGTTTTGAGTTGATACCTGTGTGATAACCCAGTGCATGGTGGGTTTTCAGGATCATGGCCACTTCTTCCAGAGAAGTATTACCAGCACGTTCACCGATACCGTTGATGGTACATTCCACCTGACGTGCGCCGTTCATAACACCCGCAATGGTATTGGCAGTAGCCAGCCCCAGGTCATTATGGCAATGCACAGAGATGATGGCTTTGTCAATGTTTGATACATTGTCCATCAGGTATTTGATCTTAGCGCCATACTGGTCAGGCAGGCAGTAACCATTCGTATCAGGAATGTTCACCACTGTAGCACCTGCAGCAATCACTGCTTCGATCATTTTTGCCAGGTATTCATTGTCGGCACGGCCTGCATCTTCTGCATAGAATTCAATATCGTCCACATACTTGCGGGCATACTTCACAGCGTCTACGGCACGTTTCAGGATATCTTCGCGGGTGCTGTTGAATTTATATT
The DNA here is from genome assembly GCF_021646545.1 of Chitinophaga filiformis. Classification (GTDB taxonomy): domain Bacteria; phylum Bacteroidota; class Bacteroidia; order Chitinophagales; family Chitinophagaceae; genus Chitinophaga; species Chitinophaga filiformis_A. The sequence continues at coordinate 660,596 of NZ_JAKIRP010000003.1, forward strand.
TGATATGCATATCGGAAGCACCGATACCTGTATGGATACGCTTACGTTTAGCAAAACGGAGGGCTTCTGCTGCTGCATCAATATCCATGGTATTGGCACGGGTCAGCGCGCAGATAACCGGCTCGCTTACCGCTTTGGATATTTCAACCACGCTTTGGAAATCGCCGGGACTGGAGATAGGGAACCCGGCTTCAATAACATCTACTCCCAGCGCTTCCAGTTCTTTAGCTACCTCGATCTTTTCAACAGTTGTAAGCTGGCATCCAGGCACCTGTTCACCGTCACGGAGGGTAGTATCGAAGACGTATACACGATTTTTATCGCTCATCTTAAATTAATTGTGTTATTGGATAATTTACTTTAGTTGGCAATTGTGTTGGCAGAATTAATTCAGGTTCTCCAGCACTTTTGCACCCATTGCGTCTGTACCCATCACGAAGTGATTTTCCGTATGCTTGTTGGCAATATCCATGGTACGGAAGCCTTGTTTCAATGTTGCTTCTACTGCTTTGATCACACGCAGTGATTCTGTTTTCAGTCCGAAGGAAATATCCAGCATCAGTGCAGCAGACAGGATAGAGGCCAGCGGGTTGGCAATACCTTTACCTGCAATGTCATGCGCGGAACCATGGATAGGCTCATAGAAACCTGTACTATCGCCTACAGATGCAGACGCCAGCATCCCCATGGAACCAGCGATCTGTGAAGCCTCGTCGGTCAGGATGTCGCCAAACAGGTTTGCTGTCAGCACCACATCAAAACGTTTAGGATCTTTCACCAGCTGCATAGCAGCGTTATCGATGAACATGTGTTCTGTTTCCACATCAGGATATTCCTTCGCGAGTTCCTGTACAACCTCGCGCCACAGGCGGCTGGCTTCCAGTACATTCGCTTTATCTACTGAGCACAGCTTTTTACGGCGGCTGCGGGCAGCTTCATATGCTTTACGGGCAATACGTTCTACTTCATAACGATGATAGATCATCAGGTCAGAAGCAGTGTTACGATCTTCCGAACGTTTCTTTTCACCGAAGTACACATCACCGGTCAGCTCACGGAAGAACAGGATATCCGCTCCGCGCAGTATTTCCGGCTTAATGCTGGATGCTTCCAGCAGTTCATCAAACAACTTAATAGGCCGCAGATTGGCATATAAACCGAGCTCCTTGCGGATCTTCAGCAATCCCTGCTCAGGGCGTACCTTCAGTGTAGGGTCATTGTCATATTTGGCATGACCAATGGCACCAAAGAGGATCGCATCACTTTTGCGGGCTTTGTCCAGTGTTTCGTCAGGCAGCGGATTACCGGTAGCTTCGATTGCAACATGCCCCATTATGCCTTCTTCAAAAACGAAGTTGTGCTTGTAATTTACAGCAATTGTTTCCAGTACTTTTTGACCCCAGGCAGTTACCTCCTGTCCGATACCATCACCGGGAATTACCAGTATCTTTTTGTCTACGCCCATTTAGTTTACAGTTGATTAGAATTGATGTTTACTTCATTGCATACCACAGCGGTCTGCCGTTCCTTAGAAAAGTACGGCGAAACTGCTGAAGTAAAATGTTAAAAATTAAACTCACGGCTGGCTTCGTAAGATTCAATCTCCTTACGAAGGCTCAACAGGTAGTCAATATCATCGTAGCCATTGATCAGGCATGTTTTTTTGTAAGGATTGATATCGAAACGTGTTTCTTCACCGGTAGCAACGATCTTCAGCGTCTGCTTTTCCAGGTCTACTTCGAGTTTGGCAGCAGGATCTTTTTCGATAGCGCTGAAAATCTTGTCCAGGAACTCGTCGGTCACCTGGATAGGCAGGATAAAGTTGTTCAGTGCATTGTTCTTGAAGATGTCAGCAAAGAAACTGCTGATCACTACTTTGAAACCATAGTCGGCGATAGCCCAGGCTGCATGCTCGCGTGAGGAACCACAACCAAAGTTCTTACCTGCTACCAGGATCTCGCCTTTGTAGATAGGATTGTTCAGCACGAAGTCCTTCTTAGGTGCATCGTTGCTTTCGTAACGCCAGTCACGGAAGAGATTTTCTCCAAAGCCTTCCCTTGTTGTTGCTTTCAGGAAGCGGGCAGGGATGATCTGATCAGTATCAATATTTTCTATCGCAATAGGAACTGCGGTGGAAACCAGATGTTGAAAATTCTTACTCATTATTTAACAGCCTTCGGAGAAGGTCTTTCATTTTACAAGTTAAAGATCCGAATTAATTTTTTCTGCTTTTACACGTAAGCGTCTGTACATCGCATACCATTTACCGTTGCGGAAATTGGTAGCGCGCAAGGCTTCCTGTGCATCCTGCAGGACAGGCAACCTATCCTTTTCGGGTACCTGTTCAAGGAAGTGTGCACCAAACATCTGCAGCCATTCCACGATAGCGTTATCTGGGTCTGCCAGTTCAGTTTCACGGTCAAAGAAAAGTACCTGGTTCACGCGGAATCCATATTCTTCCAGCAGGGACGTATACTCTCCCACGGAAGGAAAATACCAAAGCGGCTTGTAGCTGTACCCCCTGTTGTGCAAGGCTTTCTCCAGTGCTCCGGTAATATCGTCCACATTGCCTTTACCACCCATTTCCAGTACCAGTCGCCCTCCCGGCTTCAGGTGCTGCCAGATGCGGTCCAGCGCTTTTTCCTGCTGGCGTATCCAGTGCAGGGTAGCGTTTGTAAAAACTGCATCGAAGGTTTCAGGCAGGGAGAAGTTAGTAGCATCTCCCACTTTGAAAGTAATATCCGGGTAATGCTCCTGCGCACTGGCGATCATAGATGCCGAGGCGTCCATTCCCGTTACCTTTGCGCCGGAAGCTGCTATCTGGGAAGTCAGCTCGCCGGTACCACAACCCAGGTCGAGGATAGTCTCCCCTTCCTTTGGCTGCAGCCATTCGATCAGGTTATTGCCATGTTCGAATACAAAAGCGTGCTTTTCCTTATATAATTCTGCGTTCCAGGACATTTTTCAGTTGATTATACCAGTTCTCTTACATCTGTTACTTTACCGGTAATGGCTGCTGCTGCTGCTGACAGCGGGCTTGCCAGGAAGGTGCGGGCATTAGGTCCCTGACGGCCTTCAAAGTTACGGTTGGAAGTAGAGATACAATACATACCTGCAGGCACCTTATCTTCGTTCATACCCAGGCAGGCAGAGCAGCCTGGTTGACGTAAGTTGAAGCCGGCTTCTTCAAATATTTTATCGATACCTTCTTTCTTCGCCTGTGCTTCCACCTGTTTGGAACCCGGCACGATCCATACCACCACGTCTTCCGCCTTTTTCTTTCCTTTCACAAAGTCGGCCACCATACGGAGGTCTTCAATGCGGGAGTTGGTACAGCTACCGATAAACACATAATCCACCTTTTTACCCAGCAGTTCGCTGCCTGGTTCGAGGCCCATATAGTCGAGGGACTTTTTGAAGGATGGTTTTTCCTTTTCTTCCAGGCTTTCCAGTGTAGGAATGTGCTGGGTTACACCTATACCCATACCAGGGTTGGTACCGTAGGTGATCATTGGTTCGATATCAGCCGCGTCAAAGGTCAGCACTTCGTCGAAGGTAGCATCTGCATCTGTGTACAGTGTTTTCCAGTAAGCCAGCGCCTTATCCCAGTCTGCACCTTTAGGGGCAAACTCACGGCCTTTGATATATTCGAAAGTAGTTTCGTCAGGAGCGATCAGACCACCACGGGCACCCATTTCGATGCTCATGTTACAGATCGTCATACGGGCTTCCATGCTCAGGCTGCGGATAGCCTCACCGGCATATTCCACAAAGTAGCCGGTAGCACCGGAAGCGGATATTTTAGAGATGATGTACAGGATGATATCCTTGGACACCACACCTTTCTTCAGTTTACCGTTCACCTCGATCTTCATGCGTTTCGGACGGTATTGCAGGATACACTGGGTAGCCAGCACCTGTTCTACCTCGGATGTACCGATACCGAAGGCAATTGCGCCAAAAGCGCCGTGTGTACTGGTATGGCTGTCGCCACACACGATGGTCATTCCCGGCAGGGTAATACCCAGTTCCGGCCCGATCACGTGTACGATACCCTGGTAAGGGTGCCCCAGGCCGTACAGTTCCACTCCAAATTCTTTAGTATTGGTGGTCAGCATTTCTACCTGTTTGCGGCTCAGGGCCTCTTTAATAGGCAGGTGCTGATCGATGGTAGGCACATTATGGTCTGCCGTAGCCCTGGTTTTAGCAGTACGGAAAACCGGTATCCCCCTTTTGCGCAGTCCGTCAAAAGCCTGCGGACTGGTCACTTCGTGAATAAAATGCGTGTTGATGTATACTGCATCCGGAAAGCCGGGCTTGCTAACCACCACGTGGCTGTCCCAGATCTTGTCAAATAATGTTTTTCCCATCCGTAATTTTACATTTTGAAACGCCTTGTGTTAAGATCTTCAAGACACTGACACCGGCGAAATTGATAATTTTATGCTTCCTAGTTTGTTTGTACCTTCAAAGCTAATAGTCAATGTTAATTACCACATAGCTAAATTTGACTTAATTACGATATATAACTACGCCTGACATCGATTATTATTTTGATTGTCAGTGAATTATAACACATTATTAACGATGTCCAACAACCAGCACGACGCCCTCTTTATATTAATTAAAACACTCACAAAAGCTGAAAAGCGCAATTTTCAACTTGCTTTTAATAAAAATAACACTAAGGAGGACGTTCTCTTCATTCAACTTTTCAATACCCTGGACAAGTTAAAGGAGTATGATGAGGAGCTGATTCTCAAGAAGATACCCGCAATCAAAAAACAGCAGCTCAGCAATGTTAAGGCCCATCTTTATAAACAGCTGCTTACCAGCCTCCGCCTGTTGTACAAGCAGAAAGATCCACTGATAGACCTGCGGGAGCAGCTGGACTATGCCCGGGTCTTGTACAGTAAAGGGCTTTATAACCAGAGCCTTAAGATCCTTTCCCGGGCAAAAGCGATGGCAATTGAGCAGGAAGAGGTCATGCTAAGCTATGAAATTATAGAATTTGAGAAACAGATCGAGAGCCGGCACATTACCCGCAGCCTGGAGAACCGGGCTGATGAACTGAGCGCAGAATCGCGCCAGATAGAGCACCGGCTCAGCAATATCAGCCGGCTTTCCACCCTGTCCCTCCGCATGTACGGCCTGTACCTGAAACTGGGTCACGCCAGGGACAAAAAAGACGCCGACATGGTAAAGATGTTCTTCGAACAGGAATTGCCGGCCAACTGTGGTACGGATATGAGTTTCTATGAGAAGATCCACCTCTACCAGGCCTATAGCTGGTATTACTACATCCTCCAGGACTTTGTCATGTTCTACCGCTATACCCAGAAATGGGTGGACCTGTTCAAGGAATACCCTTCCCTGCAGCGGACCGATGTGGAACTGTATATCAAGGCTATGCACAACCTGCTGACCGCCCATTTCTATACCATGAACCATGAAAAGTTCATGCGCGACCTGGACCAGCTTGAAACCTTCATCGCCGAAAACCAGGAGAGCTTCAACGAGAATACCAAGACCTCGGCTTTTGTGTACGTATATACGGCACGCATTAACCATTACTTCCTCGAAGGGACTTTCAGTGAGGGATTATCCCTCGTGCCACAGCTGGAAACGGAGATAGCCGAGCATCAGCTGAAGGTAGACCAGCACAGGGTGCTCCTCTTCTACTACAAGATAGCGTGTCTGTATTTCGGCAGCGGAGACAATAACAAGGCGATCGATTATCTGAACAAGATAATTCACCTGCGGATAGGCAATCTGCGCGCTGATATTCAATGTTTTGCACGCATTCTCCACCTTATAGCCCATTATGAGCTGGAAAACTACAGCCTGGTGGAATACCTGATCAAATCAGTTTACCACTTCATTGCCAAGAACAAAGACCTTGGCCAGATGATGGAGGAGATCCTGAAATTCTTACGGCGAAATATCTATGCGCATCCCAAAGCCCTGCGCAGCGCCTTTGCTGACCTGAAAGAAAGGCTGGTGCAATTGTCACAAAATCCTTATGAGAGGCGATCCTTCCTGTATCTGGATATCATTTCCTGGCTGGAAAGTAAGATAGAGGGAATACCGGTGCAGGAGATCATTCACCGGAAATTTGTGCGGAAAGAGAAGAGGATATAACTTCGTTCAGCTGTCGTCTAAACAATGCTTCTCCTATGCTCATCTTACGTTCATCTTACGTTCAAAGACGTAAGATGAACGTAAGATGAGCATAGGAGAAGCATTGTTTAGACCTTGTTTAAACGAAGTATGATGGATAGCATAAGTACTATATCTCCTGCGTCGGTTCTGTCTTCGAATCAGCCAGCCCTGCATCAGCAACATCTGTCTGATTACTGGTGTTCTCGTTACCATTGCTATTCCCATCTGCCGGCAGCGGGTCTTTATACTGCACTTTCTCTTTCACGTTGAACAGCGTTTTAAACACTTCTTCCAGTTTTTCAGATGCCTCTTTCGAGAACAGGCCTACCAGGCAGGCGATTGCCATCATACCGTAAGGGTTCAGCGGCACACTGTCACGTTGTTCTGTAGCCTCGTGCTTTTCGGCAGCAGGTATTGCAGCGGTAGAATCGTTAGCTGCGGCGGCGGAATCCACAACTGCGGAATCCTGCGTAATTCCACTGTGTACGGTAGATTCTTCCGGTACGGCACTGGCATTCACCTCTCCTTCTGTAACGGCTGGAGTGGAAACGGCTTCTGTTACCTGGTTATTTTCAGGCAGTTCCGGAGCTACCGGCGGACTATAGGTCAGGATACCTCCTCTCAGCAACATATAGAAAAACATCGCCATACCGGCGCCGATCAATGGCCTTAACAGGTACCAGGGTATCCAGGTGGTGACAAAGGTGCGGTTACCCACAAAAGCGGTGAATGATATAATGAGGTGGATATTGGCACCCAGTGCTCCACCCAGTACCATCAGCAAGAGGAAACGGTGTTCAGCCGTAATGGTATAGACACTTCCGAACAATTTGAAGGGGTCTTTACTGCTCACATAACCAGAGGGCCAGATGCAGATAATGGTATAAAAAAGGAGAAGGGCCATTACGCCGAAAAGGATGGTCAGGGTAATGATCCAGGCGCGATCTTTGGCGGACCGGGCTTGCTGTGATGTGTTAGACATAGGTGTTTATTAATAGTGTTATGGATAGTAATATGATCAAACAGCCACACGGTTGCTTATGACAACGGTGTGGCTGTTTATGTATTAGTTCGCGAAACCTTCTTTACTTAAGAACAATACGTTTTCCCTCCTTCACAGATGTACGGGCGGCTTCCAGGATGCGCACCACGATCAGGTTGTTTTCCAGGGAAGACAGATCGTTGCCGGGCTTCAGGGTACCATTCAGCACAGCTGCAAGATACGTAATATTGTCCGTATAGGCTGCTTCCGGCACCTTAACCGGCTGATATTCACTCTTCTTACGCTGTTGCAGATCGCTGGGATTCAATGCATGCAGATAACCTGATTTACCGAAAACCTCCCAATCTTTGATGCTGAACGGCCAGTTCCAGGACGCCTCTATGATACCGGTTGCTTCCGGATATTCCAGCAGGATAGTTGCGTCATCTTCCACTTTGGGGTAAACGGACGGCTTAATGTGGCGGGCAACTGCTGTAACTGCGATCGGTGCTTTGCCATCCATCAGCCAGGTCATCAGGTTAGCGCCATAACATCCGAAGTCCATCAGCGCTCCTCCCCCGTTCTTTACAGGGTCGGTGAGCCAGCGCAGAAAGTCTTCACTGCAACCTATCTCCCGCGGACCTTCATGACCGTCATGCACCACCATTTTACGCACAGGGCCGATGGCATCCTGTTTTTTCACCATGTCATACACGTACTGGTTGGTATTATACCAGGTAGTTTCAAAGTTGGTCAGCAGCGGAATATGATGTTTCCTTGCCAGTGTCGCCATTCTTTCCGCCTGGGCTACGGTGGTAGCCAGTGGCTTTTCCACCATCACCGGAATGCCCTTGGGAGCGCAGGCTTCTACGATATTAATATGTTCTGACACCGGATTATAACCGAGTACCGCATCCGGATGTTTGTGCGCCAGCAGCGTATTCAGATCGGGATAGAAAAGGGAATCAGGCAGCTGATAACTTTTTTTGTAACGGGCTACCAGTTGTGCATCTGCTTCGGCAATGCCGGCGATGGTTACCTGACCTTTTTTCCATTGATGCATCAGCAGGTGTACGTGATCGTGCGACAGACCGACTACGCCTACATTCAATGGTTGCTGTGCAGCTGCTGTAAAAGCGGCGAATAAAAGCAAAAAGCTCTGACTTAAGATCTTCTTCATCATGACATGGATTGTTTGGACCTGTGTATTGTTATTCTACTATGTTTAGTACTCTCCAACCGTCTTCGCCTTTAAAGGTGTAGATCTCCTGTTTGCTTTTTCTTCCGTCAGGAAAAACGCATATTTCTGTGATCAGGTAAAGGTTGTCTGTAATCTTCCTACGATAAGGGTAAGCACGGCGCAGGTCTTTAAAAACCGGAAAGCCATCTTTTTTAAGGCTTTTGATGAATGATGTACGTAAGATGTCGGCCGTAGTCTCTAATACTTCCTTACCACTGAATCTGTCATTCATTTTCAGCAACAGCAATCTGGCTTCCTCTATAAAGTTCTTGCAGGCAAGGGCCTTTTCTATATCCTGTTCATCGTAGGCGTCTTCGAGGCATAGAATGGCGCCTTCAGGCGTGGAAAAATCGTGTACAAAGTAATCAATTCCCTCATCGATATATAAGCCTACCTGCCGGTCAAATTCAGCCCGTTCATGTACTGGCCGGCCATCGCGGATAGCGCGGATGGTATACCCTCCTATCAGCCGTCCTTCTTCGATGATCATCCAGTCGGAGATAAAACGGGGATCTATACCAATCTTCTGATCGACCGTAACGGAATTGACATAAACCGGCTTGTTACCGACTATTCCATACAGATTGCCCTCTTCATCAAAACTGGGAGAGATCAGCCAGAGATGTTCACGGTTCACACCATCGTCGATCAGCACCTTTACAGAAAAGTATTGCTGCTCCGGATCCGGCTGCTGCAGACAGGTTTGAAAATAATGTAAGGTAGCATTGGCTTTTTCAATAGCCCAGTTCATACGTTCGTCATCATCAGCTATGTGCACAACCGGTAATTGATCTTCAGCGCCGGCATTGTTGCGTCTACCAAAGATTTTTGATAAAAAACCCATAGTCAATGGTTAAAATATGTTTGTGTTCTGTGCCCCCGTTTACGATCTCCGGACGAATATACCCATATTTCCACTTTGAAAGTAGGGGGCTAATCCACCTTTTCCAGCGGAGCCTCATAACGGTAATACCTATTGTAAAAAATAGTAAAGGCAGGCACCTGGAGCAGGATAATTCCATACCAATACAAACGGGCCAGTCCCAGGAAAAGCAGACCTACGATAACGATCAACACCCAGCGGAAATACTTGTCCTGGTCCATACGTGGAAAATATAAAATGCTTCGTAACAGCATTAAAACAGATACGCCTGTAGTCACCAGCATCATGATGTGCACTGGCGCCGCCTGTTGCCCTACTTTATAGGCCAGCAGGATACTTTCCGGCAATAACAACATCAGATACAGTAAACCCGTTTGCAGGTATCTTTTCCACACTGGTACCGGCAACTGTGGCAGCAGGGACAGATAAAGATCATCAAAGCGCCTGTGATTGTATATCAGTATCACCTGGGCAAGGGTACATACGAGAAAACCCACCAGGAGGAAACGTTCGTCATACTCATTACCCATCAGCGAAACGGTGGCAATGACCACGGCGCCTGATGCTACTTTGGCGATTGCCAGCGACTTTATATTGTTGTTGAGCAACTCATAGCCATACAATGACCAGACAGGCTTTCTGATGGTCCTGTTCAGCCATTGCTGCCACCTGGCCAGAAAAGATACTGTACCGGGATGTTTCATTTTGTGATCATAGATCCAGAGCGGCGCAAGGATCATGATAATATTAAACAGGCCTATAATGGCAGCGGAGGCATAAAAATGTAACTGTATGGCTATTGCCGCAGCAATACAGCTATATACCAGTACGGGCGCATAGAGGGTTAGGTGCAGCCATAACCAGGTACGCCATTTGGTAGCGCCTTCCAGTACGCCCAGGGTGCCGTAAAGGAAGGTATGTTCTTTTGTGGATAATACATTAACGACAAACGCCATACATTTCAGGTTATACAGCAACCAGGCCAGGCATACGAGGGCCAGGAAGTCCATATTACCGGTAAAGCCTTTTATGAGCGTATGGTGGTAAGATAGCAGTTGTCCACCGGGAACGATGCCAAAAAAGAAATAGAATATCACCAGGAAAAATCCTGTGTTATTTGCATAATAGCGTATTGTGAATATCTTGGATAAAGCCATTGGGGATAAATAATTAGACCTTCACAATATTTTTGCCTTCCACTTTCAGGTGGATCGATCCGGCGGTTACCGGCTGATGGGAAGTGATGCAAAACGTGACGCCATATTGGCGGTGAAATTCATCCACCATTGTGTATAACAGTGGAACTGATTGTGTATCAAGTGTAATCAGGGGTTCATCCAGGAGGATGACCTTCGGCTGACCGGTAAAAGCCAGCAACAAAGACACCTTTTTCAGCATACCGCTGGAATAACTGCTTACTGGTTGGTGGATGAAGGACGCAACTCCCAAGAGATCAATCACTTCCTGTATATCCTTATACCCTTTTCCTTTGGTTTTCACATACAGGGATACCAGGTCACTACCGGTCACAAAACCCGGATAAAGGGGTTCGGCTTCTGCGTAATTCACCAGGCGGCGGTATTGTACAGGTTGTTTATTACAGCTGATGTTATTCTCGAGCAGTATATCGCCCTGGAACGGAATCAGGCCGGCCATGACCTTCATGGAGGTGGTTTTACCGGCTCCATTGCCTCCTAACAGCCAGTACACGCCATAGTCCAGCTCAAGACCGGGAATATCCAGCACCACTACTTCATGATAAGATTTTACAATATGGCGCAGGCTTAATACATGAGATGCCATCAGAGAAATATGATTTATTTGTAAATATGTGCAATAAATGGCTGAAAGTCAATTTACATATATGTTTTAACAAAACTTTCTGCCGGATCCTGCTACTCACATGAGTTTGTGCATGAAACCTGGGGATTAAGTATTTATTAATATTCCGGTTTCGCCTGAGCGCGCTATCATAGTATGTCTTCGGAATTCATCAGCTGTTTTTCCACAGGCTGTTAAAAACTAAAAAAGGGTGGGTTTTCATTCATGTGTACATTTGTATCAGTTCACGACGCGATTGTTAAGTCTCCAGGGATTTATTGCGAACACCCCGGCAGCCAGGCAGGAATTTTTACCAGCAGGCACATGAAATCCGGTCGGAACATTCACGTATCAAAGGGTATCAAGAAAGGGTTCAATGTTTTATAACGTGAGAATAATACCTCCGTCATGTCCTTTCTGTCTGTATACGTTAACCATATAAAATTTACTGAGTGATGAATTTAGAGAATGAACTGCTTTTAAAGGAAAACAAAGACAGATTTGTATTGCTGCCTATCAACTATCCGAAGGTATGGGAGAAGTACAAACAACATGAGGCTAGTTTCTGGACAGCAGAGGAGATTGACCTGAGTGCAGATATGAAGGACTGGAACAACCTCAATGATGGAGAACGTCATTTCATTACACACGTATTAGCTTTTTTTGCAGCAAGTGATGGGATTGTGAATGAGAACCTTGCTGTCAACTTCATGAGTGAGGTACAGTTACCTGAGGCCCGTTGCTTCTATGGTTTCCAGATCATGATGGAAAACATCCACTCGGAAACGTATGCATTATTAATAGATACTTATGTAAAGGATCCGGCAGAAAAGGATCGTCTGTTCCATGCTATCGAAACAGTACCTGCTGTAAAGAGAAAAGCAGAATGGGCATTGCGCTGGATCGAGAATGGCAACTTCGCTGAGCGACTGGTGGCTTTCGCAGCTGTGGAAGGTATCTTCTTCAGTGGTAGTTTCTGCTCTATCTTCTGGCTGAAGAAAAGAGGATTAATGCCGGGACTGACCTTCTCCAATGAGCTGATCAGCCGTGATGAAGGATTGCACTGTGAGTTTGCCTGCCTGCTGTATAGCATGCTGGAAAACAAACTGTCGCAGGAGCAGGTACACACCATCATCCGTGATGCAGTTTCCATCGAAAAAGAATTTATTACAGAAGCATTACCGGTAGCACTGATCGGCATGAACAGTAAACTGATGTCTGAATACATCGAGTTTGTTGCTGACCGCTGGTTAAGTGAACTGGGTTATGCTAAAATATATAATACGGCAAATCCGTTTGACTTTATGGAAATGATCTCCCTGCAGGGTAAGACCAACTTCTTCGAAAAGAGAGTGGGCGATTATCAGAAAGCAGGTGTGATGTCTGGTAAGGATACACAGACCTTCAGCCTGGACGAAGATTTCTAATAAAGGCATAATAATTGCAGTCTATTGCACAATTTGCCAACTAACCATAATTCATAAATTACTCAACCTCTTAAATTCACCTGCCCATGTTTGTAATTAAGCGCGACGGCCACAAAGAAGCTGTTAAGTTTGACAAGATTACTGCTCGTGTCGAGAAGCTCTGCTACGGACTGAATGCGGAATACGTAGACGCCATAGATGTAGCTAAGAAAGTGATACAGGGTTTATATGATGGGGTAACTACCAGTGAGCTGGATAATCTTGCCGCAGAAACTGCAGCGTCGCTTACTACAAAACATCCTGACTATGCCTTGCTTGCATCGCGTATTGCGGTGAGCAATCTCCATAAAAATACAGTGAAATCATTCTCTAAAACAATGAAGACGCTGTATGAATACATCGATCCTAAAGTAGGCAAACCTGCTCCACTGATTGCTGATGATGTATATGAGATCATTAAAAAGAATGCTGAGATCCTGGATTCCAGCATTATCTACGATCGTGATTTTGCTTTCGATTATTTCGGCTTCAAAACACTGGAACGCTCTTATCTGCTGAAAGTGGATGGTAAAGTAGCAGAACGTCCGCAGCACATGTTCATGCGTGTGGCTGTTGGTATCCACAAAAACGATATCGACTCTGCTATCAAGACATATAACCTGATGAGTGAGCGCTGGTTCACACACGCTACTCCTACCCTCTTCAACGCTGGTACACCTAAACCACAGATGTCCAGCTGCTTCCTGCTCACCATGCAGGATGACAGTATCGAGGGTATCTACGATACATTGAAACAAACTGCGAAGATCTCCCAGAGCGCTGGTGGTATTGGTCTGAGCATTCATAATATCCGTGCTACAGGTTCTTACATCAGTGGTACCAACGGTACTTCCAACGGTATCATCCCAATGCTGCGCGTATTCAACGATACCGCACGTTATGTAGACCAGGGCGGTGGTAAACGTAAAGGAGCTTTCGCTATCTACCTGGAACCATGGCATGCTGACATCTTCGAATTCCTCGACCTGCGTAAAAACCATGGTAAGGAAGAGATGCGTGCAAGAGACCTCTTCTACGCACTGTGGATGCCTGACCTGTTCATGAAACGTGTAGAAGAAAATGGCGACTGGAGCCTGTTCTGTCCTCATGAAGCACCAGGACTGCATGAGTGCTGGGGTGAAGAGTTCGAAAAACTCTACACAAAGTATGAGCAGGAAAAACGCGCACGTAAAACAGTAAAAGCACAGGACCTGTGGTTTGCTATACTCGATGCACAGATCGAAACCGGTACTCCATACCTGTTGTATAAAGATTCTGCCAACCGCAAATCCAATCAACAGAACCTGGGTACTATCAAGAGTTCCAACCTGTGTACAGAGATCATTGAATATACCGATGCAAATGAAGTTGCAGTATGTAACCTGGCTTCACTGGCACTGCCACGCTTCGTGATAGATGGTAAATTCGATCATGAGAAATTATATGAAGTAACTTATCAGGCTGCCTTGAACCTGAACCGCATCATCGATAACAACTTCTATCCTGTTGACGAAGCGCGTAACAGTAACCTGCGTCACCGTCCTATCGGTCTGGGTGTACAGGGGCTGGCTGATGCCTTCATCCTGATGCGTTATCCGTTCGAAAGTGAAGAAGCTAAAAAGCTGAACAGCGAGATCTTTGAAACCATCTACTTTGCTGCATTAACTGCATCCAAAGACCTGGCTATAAAAGACGGCGCATATGAAACTTACGAAGGTTCACCTGCATCCAAAGGTATCCTGCAATTCGATATGTGGGGTGTAACACCATCTCCACGTTGGGACTGGACAGCGCTGAAAGCTGAGATTAAGAAACATGGTATCCGCAACTCCCTGTTGCTGGCGCCAATGCCTACAGCATCTACTTCACAGATCCTGGGTAACAACGAATGTTTCGAGCCTTACACTTCAAACATCTACACCCGTCGCGTACTGAGCGGTGAGTTCGTAGTAGTAAATAAACACCTGCTGAAAGACCTGGTAGAACTGGGACTCTGGGATAATGATATGAAGAACAAGATCATTACTTCCAACGGATCTATTCAGCATATTCCTGAAATCCCAACTCAGATCAAAGAGCTGTACAAAACAGTATGGGAGATCAAACAACGTACTATCATCGATATGGCGGCAGACCGTGGTGCATTCATCTGCCAGTCTCAGTCACTGAACCTGTTCGTTGACACTCCTTCTGCAGCTAAACTGACATCTATGCACTTCTACGCATGGAAGAAGGGTCTGAAAACAGGTATGTACTACCTGCGTACACAGGCTGCTGCACAGGCGGTACAGTTCACCGTTGAAAAACAGGGTGGTCAGCAGATGGAACCAATGGTGGAAAAGAAGGCTGAAGCGAAAGGTGCTAAAGCAGCTGTTGATTCCAAACTCGATGAAGTTGAATTTGTGGAAGGTGCAGTATGTACCATGGAAGAAGGTTGTGTAACCTGCAGTGCATGATGAAATAACAGATTCATTATAAGAAGAGCCGTTCACTTTTGTGGACGGCTTTTTTGTTGCCATAAAACAGGCATCAATAATGCTGTATACTTCAAAAAGGCGATCATATGAAGATCTTGGTAGCAGGCGCAACAGGTAATCTCGGTAGCAGGATCATCCGTGAACTGCTCACAAGAGGTACCGATATACGCGTTCTTATCAGACCCAATACAGCATTGAAGAAAATAGCTGCACTTAAGCATCATGATATCGGCATCATCCAGACGGATATGACCAATATCCATGAAATGACCCTGGCCTGTAAGGGAGTGGATTGTGTGATTTCCGCCTTGCAGGGACTGCATGATGTTATCGTAGATGTGCAGACCATTCTGCTTGCTGCTGCCGTTAATGCCGGCGTTCCGCGTTTTATTCCATCCGATTTTGCCGCAGACTTCACCAAACAACCCCGTGGTGAGAACCGCAATTTTGATCTGAGGCGTGAATTCCACGAGCGGCTGGACAGAGCGCCCATTGCTGCGACATCCATTCTCACCGGCGCTTTTGCAGAACTATTGTGCAACCACACTCCCCTGCTCGATCTGCAAAATAATACTGTCGGTTACTGGGAAGATCCTGACTGGCGGCTTGACTTTACTACTATGGATAATGCTGCCGCTTACACCGCTGCTGTAGCATTGGATACCGCTGCACCAAGAATATTGCGTATTGCTGGTTTTCAGGTCAGTCCGAAGGAATTAGCCGCTACTGCCGGTACTGTGAAGGAAAGGGAATTTAAGCTGGTTAAAATGGGCAGTCTGGCTGAACTGGCAGCATACAATCAACAGGAACGGGCAGCGCATCCGGAAGGTGAAAATGAACTGTATCCCCACTGGCAGCAAAGCCAGTATATACAGAGTATGTTCAGCGTACAACTTGCGCCGCTGGATAATCATCGGTATCCGGATATTGCGTGGACGGATGCAGCAGCGTTTATTTCGAAGATGTGAAAAATGTTCTCTTGCGGGATAGTAACAGTGAACAGAATGAATGACTACTCAATGCAATGAGTAGAATGGATTTTTCTGCATTATCTCAATTGAGTAATTTTAAACAAATTACTGCAGATGGCATCCAGTGTTGAAAAAGTAATGCTGCTTACAGAACAATTGCGACAGCTCCTTCCCATGAAAACAGAATACCAGCAAAGGCTTGACAAAAAGTTCAGGTTGGAATTCAACTATAATTCCAATCATCTGGAAGGTAATACGCTTACATATGGTGAAACCGAATTATTACTGATATTCGACAGAACGACCGGCAATCATGAGTTAAGAGAATATGAGGAAATGAAAGGCCACGATGTTGCTTATGAGCTCATAAAAGAATTAGCTGCTGATCACGAAAGACCACTTAATGAGACTGTCATTAAAAATCTGCACTCTCTGTTATTAGTACGTCCGTTCTGGAAAGAGGCAATCACGCCAGACGGGCAATATACGCGCCGCGAAATCAAAGTAGGTAATTATAAAGAATACCCCAATTCTGTACGCTTACCCAACGGAGAGATATTCCACTATGCTTCTCCTGAAGAGACGCCAATAAGGATGGGGGAATTAATGATGTGGCTGCGGGAAGAGGAGGAAAAGAATGAGATGCATCCGGTGGTATTAGCGGCGATGTTGCATTATAATTTTGTGCGCATTCATCCTTTTGATGATGGTAATGGAAGGTTGTCCCGGCTGTTGATGAATTATGTTTTGTTTAAGCATCATCTGCCACCTGTGGTGATTAAGTCTGTTGATAAAAAAGCGTATTTACGGACCCTGAGCAAGGCGGATGCAGGGGATCCTGGAGCTCTTATAGAATATATTTCTGAGCAATTAATCTGGAGTCTTAATTTAAGTATTGATGCAGCAAAAGGACAATCAATATTAGAAAATGATGATTTGCAAAAGCAAATTGATATCTGGAGAAAGCATTTGAAAAATAAAAAAACTGAATCTGCCAATCGTGATAATATTGATATCAATCAGCTATATGCGAATTCAATAGGGCAACTATTTCTGCTATTCAAATATCAGCATGAGCAGTTTACTGATCTCTTCTGGAAAACACAGGAAACGCCTATCATCAACAGAAAGCTTTTCAACGAGACTACGTATAATTCCGTATCAGGGTTCCCTGCCTTTATACTTGAATTTGAGGCTAACCACGACAAAGACGTAATTCATAGTCTTTCTCTGCAATATTCACTTATTGACTTCAAGAGAAACGGGGATACATCATTTTCCGTAGAGTCTTTGATCAATGTGCAATTTGATCAATATGAATACATTGTTAGTTACAAGAGCCAGATACTCATCACTAAAAAATATCCGGAAGTTTTAACAAGAGATGAAATGGATACAATTGTAAAGGTTTGCATCCAACAGGTATTTGAAGAAATGCAGGAAAAGAGCGGCGTTAAGATTTAATATCCCTACCGGCCTTGGCAGTTCCATTACTCATTTTTGATAACTTTAACAGATAGATTCCCAATATATACCGTATATTGAGCTCAGATCGATGATTAGAGCATCTTGCATTTGAATTATTTTTTTACGCTGTAGTATAACTATTCTTCTTTCCTTTATAGCTCTCGCATTCATCTCCTTTTTTCCTTTGGTGGGTCCTATGAAATTTATTTACAACTGTTTATCTGAAGAAATATGTCATTTATTGAGAACGTATTAGCGGCTCCCAGCTATGGCTGGAAAGACAGCAATGGTTTACTTGTAAAGCCAACTGTTAAACAATTGCTTACTGAATTTTTCCGCAGAACTAATATTACGGCATCACGTAAAAACTGGCTGCCGTTTTTCTCCTGGTTCTGTATCCTGCTCCTTGCTCCTTTCGTGATCATTTTTACTGTAATGCAGGTACAGGATTTTAACTTCTGGTATTTACTGGCTGCTTTTGTGTATGGGATGATCTTCATTGGTACACACGGCACCATCTGGTACCACCGCTATGGCACTCACCAGGCGTACCAGTTCAGCAATAAATTCTGGCGCTTTTTTACAGCTAATCTCGTTATTAAAATGCTGGCAGAAGAAGTATATGTTGTATCACATCATGTACATCATGCATTGTCAGACGAACCAGGTGATCCTTATAATGCAGAGGGTGGCTTTTTATACTGCTTCCTGGCAGATGCCAACCATCAGCCCATAGCTAAAAACCTAAGTGAAGAAGATTATAATAAAGTGGCAGCCATGTTAAGCCATACAGGTGTAAAAGCCAATAGCTATGCCAGCTATCTTAAATGGGGATCTGTAGCACACCCCTTAAGGACGATCATTACTACATTTGCAAATTGGGCGTTCTGGATCGCTGTGTTTTATGTCATTGGCGGATTTTACCTGGTAGCAGCCTTACTGGCCGGCGCCTGTGTATGGGGCGTTGGTGTAAGAACTTTCAATTACGAAGGACATGCCAAAGGGGAAGACAAACAGGTGGCAGGGTTTGACTTTAACACAAAAGATAGGTCCATCAACCAGTGGTGGCCAGGAATCGTTGCCGGAGAATGGCATAATAACCATCACCTTTATCCTGCAAGTGCAAGGTCAGGCTTTTTACCAGGGCAGATTGACTTAGCCTGGTATTACATCAGAACACTGAAATTTATCGGTGGTGTGAGTTCTTGCCGCGATGCCAAGAAACAGTTTATAGAAACTTACAGGAACCCTTATCTCGAAGAAGTAAAACGGGCGAAGCAGGCTATTGCGCAACCCGAAACAGCTGCCAGATAAGGTATATCGATATTCAAAGAAATAGCCCGTATCAAAAGTTTTGATACGGGCTATTTTTTGTCTCCATTACTTTTGACACCCTGATATGCTTTGATAGTATCGACGTTTACTCCTCTTCCTCAAACCCCCACTTCTCCAGCAACTCCTCAAACTGTCCATCCGGCAGGTTCCTCTTTTCATAACACCCTGCAATTGTCCTTTGCCTCAAAGCCTCATAAATGCTAACCGCACACGCTACAGATATATTCAACGACTTGATAATCCCTACCTGTGGAATAATGAAATTACCATCTGCCAGTGCACGGATCTCATCGCTCACGCCCTCATGCTCATTTCCAAACACCAACGCTACAGAACCAGTGAAATCAATTTCGTACAGGCTGACAGCATCCGCAGCAAGATGGGTCGTAAAGATCTTATCATATTTTTGTCTGAGTGCTGCCACACACTCCGCCGTATCGGAGAACTGATGGATAGTCAGCCATTTGGCCGCGCTGGAAGAACTCTTGGCGCCCCATTTCTTATGCCGGGGAATTTTGTTGTTCAGGACATAGATCTCCTGGATACCTACGGCGTCGCAGGTACGCATTACAGCTGAAATATTGTGCGGATCCTGTACATTTTCCAGTACTACGGTCAACCCTGCCTGTCTTTTATTTAATACGGATAGTAACCTTTCCCTACGTTCCGGCGTCATAATCAAGAATATATTATTTTCAGGGGGCAAATTTAACCTAAATCAAACTTCCGAATACGGGTTTTCCTTGCTACCTTCATACATAGTAAAAAACATTTATCTAAAACATGTTCAAAAAAATCCTCAAAATCGTAGGAATCTTCTTGCTGGTATTGGTTATAGCAGCAATTGCAATCCCATACTTCTTCAAAGGTAAGATCATGTCTCTCGTTAAGACGGAGCTAAACAAGCAACTTGTTGCAGACGTTGACTTTAAAGACGTGGATATCAGTCTGATAAGACATTTCCCCAGACTGGCCGTAGCACTGGAAGACCTGAGCGTTGTGAACCGCGCTCCCTTTGCCGGCGATACACTGTTTGCAGTAAAGAAGATCGACCTGGCGCTGAACCTCATGAGCGTTATTAAAGGGGATAAAATGGATATTTACAACGTAAGCGTCCAGGAACCAAGAGTACACGCAATTATCAATAAACAGGGACTGGTAAACTGGGATATCATGAAGCCTGATACCGCACAGGCAACTCCGGCAGATACCGCGTCGTCCAAATTTGCCCTGGACCTCCAGAAATATAGTATCGAAGATGCCACCATTCGTTATGACGACCAGGAAGGTGATATGGCATTACTCATAGAAGGACTTGATCATCAGGGAAAAGGAGACTTCACACAAGACCTTTTCACCCTGCAGACCAATACCCAGGCTGAAGGCATCACCTTCCGCTATGGACTCATCCCCTACCTGCTGCGTACAAAAACAACTATGGACGCTGATATACAGGTGGACAACAAAACCAGCACTTACACCTTCCAGAAAGGAAAGGCCACGCTGAATAACCTGGAACTGGCTTTCCAGGGCTTCTTTAAAATGGTGAACGACAGCACCTACGGCATGGACCTCTCCATGAAGGCGCCGTCTACCAAATTCAAAGACATCCTCTCTCTTGTACCGGCTATTTTCATGCAGGACTTCGACAAGATCAGAACCGAGGGTACCGCTGCTTTTGACGGTTACGTAAAAGGCACCTACAGCGCCACCCAGATGCCTGCCTTTGGCCTGAACCTGGACGTGAAGAATGGTTTCTTCCAATATCCTGATCTGCCTAAACCAGTGAAGAATATCCAGGTACAACTCCATGTGAAAAATCCTGATGGTGTTCCCGATCATACTGTGGTGGACATGCCTGCCGCACACGTGGAAATGGATAATACACCGCTGGACATGCGCCTGCTGGTAAAAACGCCTATCTCTGACATGTATGTGGATGGTGCTGCAAAAGGTAAACTGGACCTTTCCAAAGTATCTCAGTTTGTGAAACTGGAAGATGGTACAGCCCTGAGTGGTCTTGTGGATGCAGATCTAAGCGCAAAAGGAAATATGAGCGCTATCGAAAAACAGGCTTATGATAAATTCTATGCAGCGGGTAACATCCTGGTGAGCAATCTCCTGTACCGTAGCAAAGATTATCCTGATGGCGTAAAGGTGAACACCCTTTCTATGCAGTTCAATCCAAAGAACGTGACGGTGTCTAAGTTCGACGGACAATACCTGGGAACCAATTTCCAGGCGAACGGTGAAGTGAATAATATGCTGGCCTATGTGCTGAAAAATCAGCCGTTGGATGGTAAACTGGCCGTTAAAGCAGATGAAGTGAACCTGGACAAATGGATGGGCACGACTGAAACAACTGCGGCAGCAACACCTGCTGATACTGCCAGCGCTCCTTTCGCTGTTCCGGCTAACCTGAACTTCGCATTACAGGCACAGGTAGATAAAGTACACTACGATAAACTGGATATGTCGAACCTGTCCGGTAACCTGTTACTGAAAGATGAAACAGTATCCATGCAGCAGATCAAGGCAAACGCCTTACAGGGTGCTATGGAAGTAAATGGTAGCTACAGCACGAAAAACAGTAAAACCAATCCGGACATCAACATGTCCTACAACGTGCAGAACGTGGACGTACAACAGGCTTTCAATGCTTTCAATACCGTACAGGCGCTCATGCCAGCAGCTAAATTCCTGAATGGTAAGATCAATTCCCAGCTGGAACTTTCCGGTAAACTGGGACAGGATATGATGCCACTGTTAAGCAGCCTTACTGGTGATGGTAACCTGCTGGTACTGGAAGGTGCGCTACAGAAATTTGCGCCGGTAGAACAACTGGCCAATACACTGAATGTGAGCCAGCTGAAAAACCTTTCACTGAAAGATATCAAAACCTATTTCGCTTTTGAGAATGGCCGTGTGAAGGTTAATCCGTTCAAAGTGAACTTCAGCAATATCAGCATGCTCGTAGGTGGTTCCCATGGCTTTGACCAGTCACTGGACTATACCCTGCAGATGACGCTTCCCCGCAGCGTGATCGGCAAACAGGGTGATGCCCTGATCACCGGCCTGGCATCAAAGGCAAGCAGCAAAGGTATTCCTGTTAATATCAGCGATAGCGTTCACCTGAATGTATTGCTGGGTGGTAATGTTATGAAGCCAACTTACAAAACCGACCTGCAGGAAACTGCTTCAGGTACGCTGAACAACCTGAAAGACCAGGCTTCCACACTTGTAAAGAATAAGGTGGATACAGTAAAAACAGCCCTGAAAGACAGCCTCACATCTGTAAAGAACAATGCTATTGCAGGTGTGAAGAATGAAATCACCAAGCAGCTGACCGGCAAGAAAGATACTGCCAGTACCGGTACTAAATCAGCACCTTTACAGGATGCCGGCAAACAGGCAGGACAGGCTGTAAAGAGTACGATCGGTAATCTGTTCAACAAGAAAAAAACTAACTAAAACATTATCAGTCAAAGAAAAACCGGTCTGAAAACATCCCTTCAGACCGGTTTTTATATTTTTTATTACTGTTAACCATTTCGCTAGTTTGGACAACTTTTTCTCTGAGTTTTTCACCAAATTCGCAGAACGGATAAATAAGCATATTTCTCGACCCTCAATAAGGATGTGTTAACTTGAGAAAATACCCTCATAACGACTATGGACTACGAGCGTTATATATCAGATGGAAATCTTGAAAAAGTACTTCTCGGATTCGCTACACCGGAAGAAGAATCCGAATATAAGTTCTATCTCGATATTTTTCCGGAAGTACAGACCGAAAAGGATGAAGTGGAACGCAAGCTTGAACGCCTGGCTTTCAGGGAAGCGGCGCAGCCTCCTGTTCACCTGAAAACAGCGATTATGCAACAGGTTGCTCTGGAAGCCGGAACAGCGGTTGCTACTTCGACCTGGTACGCAAAAAGAAAAGACATTCATGTTGAAAATGTTGCACCCCCTCCTCACCAGATGAGGGTACATATAGGCTGGAAGATATTGCTCATTGCCCTGCTGGCAATGATTGCAGCATCCATTCTCGCCTCAGTGATCTTCTTTGCCATGACCATCAGATGAAAGCCCACAACAACACTAAATAATAAAGGCGTCCGCAAATGCGGACGCCTTTTCTTTTCTATGCAATAGTTTCCCGTTTATAATTCGTGCTGCTGCATCGCTTTATGATTTTCCTGCATAGCTTTCAGCTTTTCTTTACCGTAAGCCAGGCGGGTAATTGTTACGAATAGTACCGGCACAATAAAGATCGCCAGGAAGGTAGCAGTAAACATACCACCCAACACTGTCCAACCCATTGTTTTACGCGATTCCGCGCCTGCTCCACTGGCTATTACCAATGGCATGATACCTAACAGGAACGCCAGGGACGTCATGATAATAGGACGTAAACGCAGCTTGGCCGCTTCTACTGTCGCCGTTACCAGTTCCATACCTCTGTCCACACGTTCTTTCGCAAATTCCACGATCAGGATCGCATTCTTTGCCGACAAACCGATCAGCGTGATCAGACCGATCTGTGCATATACGTTGTTGGTGATATTAGGCAGGAAGGTCAGGGTTGCGATCGCACCAAAGGCCCCGATAGGTACTGCCAGCAGTACCGAGAAAGGCACTGACCAGCTTTCGTAAAGAGCTGCCAGGAAGAGGAATACGAATACGATAGACAAGGCGAAGATGTAAACCGTCTTCGAACCTGACAGGATCTCCTCACGGCTCAAACCGGAGAACTCATATCCATAACCTTCAGGCAATACCTGTGCGGCCACTTCCTGCAGCGCCTTGATGGCGTCACCACTACTGTAACCGGGAGCAGGGCTACCGTTTATTTCCGCGGAGCGGAACAGGTTATAGTGGGAAATTACCGGAGCGCTTTCTGTCACTTTATAAGAGGTCAGAGCACTCAGCGGCACCATCGTACCGGAAGAGTTGCGTACAAAATACTGGGACAGGTCCTTGATATCGCCACGATAAGTGGAGTCAGCCTGTGTTACCACACGGAAGTTACGTCCGTATACCGTGAAGTCATTCACATAGGCACTACCCAGATAGGTCTGTAACGCAGTGGCGATAGAAGATATCTGCACACCCATTTTCTTGGCTTTCTCACGGTCTATTTCCAGCTGGTAACCAGGCGTACGCGCTGTGAAGAAGGAGAATGCCCTTGCTATTTCAGGACGCTGGTTGATGGCCATTGTGAATTTCTGTAATACGCCTTCAAACTCTTTGATGTCGCCACCGCCGGCTTTCTGCTGAAGGATGAAGGAGAAACCTGCTGTAGAACCCAGACCCGGGATAGCCGGAGGAGGAATTACCACTACGTTGGCTTCTTTAAACCTTGACAGTTTGGCCTGTAGCTGTGCTACGAGCGCAAATATCTGCTGTGATTTGTCCTTACGTTCATCCCATGGTTTCAGCTGACAGAAGATGGTACCACTGTTTGATTTTGTGGCGAAGCTTACTACGTTCAGACCACCGAGGGCAGCGTAGTGACCGATCGCTTTTACACTATCCAGTGTATGCATCATCTCTGTCATTACTGAGATGGTACGTTCTGTAGAAGCTGACTCAGGCAGGTCAAAAGTGATGTATACACGACCGTCATCTTCTGTAGGAATGAAGCCCGTTGGCTTGCCTCTGAATAACATCACAGTTCCTACCACAATACAGATCAGCAGTATAATCACATAACGCGCTCCGCGGATACTTTTCTTCACACCCAGTGAATAACGGCTGGTTACATGACCAAACCAGGTATTGAACTTAAAGAAGAATCTGTTCAACCCCTTGGAATTCTTATCCAGGTGCATTGGTCGCAGGATGAGCGTACATAAGGCCGGCGTGAGGGACAATGCCACGAAAGCAGAGATCAGTACAGAGATCGCGATAGTGATCGCAAACTGCTGATACAGACGTCCTACGATACCTGGTATAAACCCTACCGGTACGAATACCGCCGCCAGGATCAACGCGATGGCGATTACGGGTCCGGAGATCTCCTGCATCGCTGCATAGGTCGCTTCTTTAGGTGTCATCTGCTCGTGGTCCATATTATGCTGGACCGCCTCCACCACCACAATGGCGTCATCCACCACTATACCGATGGCCAGTACGAAACCGAACAGGGTCAGGGTGTTGATGGTAAATCCGAGTGGTATGAAGAAGATAAACGTTGCGATGATGGATACCGGGATAGCCAGTACCGGAATAATGGTCGCCCTCCAGCTTTGCAGAAAGAGGAATACCACCACTACCACCAGGGCAAGTGCTTCCAGCAAAGTTTCTACCACCTCGTGTATAGATACCTCGATCACGGAAACTGATTCGAATGGTACCACGTAGTCCACATCTTTAGGGAAGGTCTTTTTCAGCTGTGCCATGGTTTCATACACAGCTTCTGCAGTTTCGATCGCGTTACTACCTGGCGCCTGGTATACCAGCAGGTAAGACGCTCTCCTACCATCTACATATGAGTTGTTGCTATAGCTGAACTTACCCAGCTGTACGCGGGCTACATCTTTCAGGTATACAACAGCGCCATCTTCAGGACGGGTTTTGATAATGATGTTCCCAAATTCTTCGGCAGTAACGAGACGGCCTTTTACGAAAATGGTGTACTCATATGTTTGCCCGGTTTTCTGCGGAGGAGCACCTACTGTACCAGCAGATATCTGCGCGTTCTGCTCGGTAATGGCCGCTCTCACTTCCTCTGCTGTTACCCCCATCTGGGCCAGCTTGTCGGGTTTCAGCCATATACGCATACTGAAATCATCAGCACGGGTGAAGATATCACCCACACCTTTCGCACGCAGTAACGCATCTTTGATGAATACGTTGGTGTAGTTGTCGAGGAATGTAACGTCGTGTGTTCCGTTAGGAGAGTATAAAGCCACCAGCATGAGGATGCTGGGGTTACGCTTTCTTACTGTCAAACCGAGACGCTGTACTTCCTGAGGCAGGGTTGGCTGTGCGATACCTACACGGTTCTGTACATCCAGCGCCGCGATATTGATATCTGTACCTACCTCAAAGTTAACAGTCAAGCTCATGGCCCCACTGTTGGTACTGTTACTGGTCATATAGGTCATGCCAGGGGTACCATTCACCTGTACCTCCACGGGAGTGGCCGTTGTCTGTTCAACGGTCTGGGCATCGGCGCCAATATAGGTACCGGTTACCTGTACAGTGGGAGGAGAAATTTCAGGGTACTGACCGATCGGCAGGTTGGTCATGGCCAGCAACCCTACCAGTATCAGCACAACAGATATAACTATTGCGGTAACCGGTCTGCGTATAAAAGTATTTGCAATCATGTTTCTTCTTCTATTGATTCAAACTCAAACTGTTATCTATTTCTTAGCGGCAGCTGCGTCCGGTGCTTTCTTCACCGTTGTAGTATCGATTTTACCACCATCACGCAAACGGTTCAAACCTTCGGTTACGACCAGTTCACCCTGCTGTACGCCGTCCATTACTACGATCCTGTCTCTCATACGTGGACCCAGGTGTATTTTACGCTGTTCAGCAACGGTATCTTTTGCAACGAATACGAAGAATTCACCCATTTG
The DNA here is from genome assembly GCF_021646545.1 of Chitinophaga filiformis. GTDB lineage: Bacteria > Bacteroidota > Bacteroidia > Chitinophagales > Chitinophagaceae > Chitinophaga > Chitinophaga filiformis_A. The sequence goes on from NZ_JAKIRP010000003.1 coordinate 686,992, forward strand.
TTCTATCACTGATTTATAAGGAATGATCACACGCTCTCCTGACTGATCGTTCAGGACATTCATCACACCGCTCATACCTTCTTTGAGTTCGCCCTTAGGGTTGTTGAATTCGATACGTACTTTAATGGTAGCAGTCAAATTATCCACACCGCGGTCAATGACAGCGATACGGCCTGGTTCATCGTACGGTTTGCCATTAGGCAGCTGCAGGCGGAAAGTAGAATCGCCGGCGCTTACTGCCTTACCCTGGAGCGCTGAGAAGCGTGGGATATCATTTTCATTTACCACGAAATCAACCGCGATAGGGTTTTCGGAAGACATTGTATTGAGCAATGTGGTTCCGGCACTTACCTGAGCACCCAGTTTCACCTGTGAAATACCTATACGGCCGGTGAAAGGCGCTTTTATAACGGAGTAGTCGAGATCTGTACGTGCTGCCAGTAAGGCTGCTTCTGCTGCTGCCAGCTGGCTGCGGCTTACATCCAGCGCAGCATCAGCGTTATCGAGCGTCTGACGGGCAATCGCATCCTGCTCTGCCAGTTTATGATAACGGTCTGCATCTTTCTGCGCCTTGGTAAGATTAGCTTTTGCCTGAGCAATGCTGGCTTCTGCCTGACGGTAGGAAGCTTCATACTTACGGCGGTCTATTTCATAGAGCGGTTTTCCTTTCTGTACCACTTCACCTTCTTTGAAGAAAATGCCGGTGATGTATCCTGATACCTGTGCACGCAGTTCTACCTGGTTCAGTGCCACTACGGTAGCGGGATATTTATCGTAATAAACAGCGGTGCCCAGCGTAGCAGGGACAACGCTTACCGGAGTAGGAGGCAATACCATGGCTGCTTTCTGAGCCGGGCCTTTACAGGAAGCCAGGTAAAATAAGCCTGTAGCGCCAATGAGGAGAATGTGTTGCTTTGTTTTCATCTGAAAATATTTGTCCTTTCAATGACCAGGCTGGTGAGCCCGGCCAGTTTCTTTGTTAGTAGTTAGTTGATATTGTTCCCAGTGCCCGTTGCAGATCTACCTTGCTTGACAGTACAGTGTACATTGCATTAAAATAGTTGAGTTGCGCTGAGCGGAGATCAGTTTGAGCGGTGATCACCTCGAGGTAGGTTTTCACGCCTTCGCGGTACTGTAGTTCGATGAGGTTATACACTTCCCGGGCAAGGTCCACGTTCTCCTTCATCACCATGAACTGGTTAAAATTGCCCTTGTAAGTAGCCATCGCCTGTGTATACTCTGTGTTGATCTGATTGCGCAGATTTTCCACGTCCAGATCTATCCGTTTTATCTGCAACTCCGACTGGCGGATATTGTAGATACGTTTAGAGCCCTGGAAGATGGGCAGGGACACTTTCAGGCCTATCTGGGAACTGGGGAGGTTGTTACTGTATAATTTCGGAAAATCCGGGTGCAGGTAGTTGAAGCTATAGTTCGCAAAAGCTGACACTGTAGGCAGGAAACTCCATTTATTATACTTTAGTTCCGCTTCCTGTAATACCTTTTGTGTTTGCAGCAACTGCATCTCTATCCTGTTATCGTATGCTACAGTCACGGTGGTATCCAGCTGTACACTCTGTGCCATCTGGACAGTATCGTAGACCAACGGGAGCGGGCCTGCGACAGGGTAACCCATCAGCTGGCGCAGGTAAGCTTCGCGGGCTTTCAGCTGCTCCTCTCCTGTCTTCTTCTGCGCACGGGTATTGTTGAGAGAGATGGTAGCCCGTTTATAGTCGGTCTTATCCACCAGTCCACCCTGGTATTGATTATAGGCGTCCCTAAGGCTGCGCTCCAGGCGAACGATATCTTCATTCAGCACATCGATCTGCTTCTGGGTGAGCAGGAGGTCAAAATAAGCCTTGGTTACATTGGCCACCACGTCGATCCGGTAGCTTTCTGTATTCTGTTTAGCCTGTTTACGGACGTCGTGGGCGGTTCTGCCAGCCAGCAGGAGGTCGCGGTTAAACAGGTTCTGGTTCCACTGGAACAATGCAGCAGATGTATTGGCTACGCCAATCTGCGCATAGTTACCGTTGAAATAGGAAGTCGGTACCTTAAGGTAATGGTACAGATTGTAGTCCAGCCCAACCTGAGGATACCAGTCGGCGAGCTTACCTTTAATGGTATATTCAGTGATGTCTTCATCCAGTCGGGCCTGTTTTACAACGGGCTGATGGTTGAGTGCATACTGAATGCAAGCCTGCAAGGTTGCCTGAGGAAGCAATGAATCGGAGACCTTTTGCGCATAAGTGGTTGTGTTGCATAACACGGCACCTAGTACGGCGGTCAGATAAAATACTCTTTTCATAAAAGGTTTTGACAATCAGATTCTTCTTTACACCAATCGGAGGACAACGACGATATTGTCCGGTATATATATTAATCAATTCAGGATTTCGATGCTAAAGTGAATCTCGCATACGACGGGCACAGTTTAGCATATGCACAAACTGCAAACAGGTAGGTTCAGGTTGTTAACGGTAGATTACAATTTTTGGGATAAAAGCCGACATACGGGCTAACTATAATTCCTGTTGAGGGAATTATAGCTATGCCCTTCCCGTAATTGCACGGCAAAGATAGTGACTCGCAATCAGAAACATGTTACCACTGATGTAAATTTAAACAACAGTTTAACTTTTATTTGACCGCGCGTCCACTATGAATATGTTTTTCTGCATGGTACGAAGATCTTACCAATGGTCCTGACTCGACATAATCCAGGCCCATGTTATATCCTATTTCACGCAATTCTGCGAACTCGTCAGGATGAACAAAACGGACAACCGGCAGATGTTTTGGGGTAGGTTGAAGATATTGTCCGAGTGTCACCACATCACATCCATTGTCGTACAGGTCTTGCATAGCCTGTACCACTTCTTCTTTAGTTTCACCAAGACCGAGCATGATACCGCTTTTGGTACGCATGCCACCGTCTTTCAGGCGACGGATCACTTCCAGGCTGCGGTGATATTTTGCCTGGATACGCACCTGTTTGGTGAGGCGTTCAACTGTTTCGAGGTTGTGGGACACTACTTCCGGCGCCACATCAATGATGCGCTGGAGGTTTTCCCACTGTCCCCTGAAGTCAGGGATCAATGTTTCCATGGTTGTATCCGGATTCAGTGACCTGACTGCTTTAATTGTATTGGCCCAGATGATGGAACCACCATCTTTCAGCTCATCTCTGTCCACAGAAGTGATCACAGCGTGTTTCACTTTCATGAGGTATATTGCTTCTGCAACCCGTTGAGGCTCATCCCAATCCACAGCTTCCGGCCTGCCGGTAGCTACCGCGCAGAAACCACAGCTACGGGTACAGATATTCCCCAGGATCATAAAAGTAGCGGTACCGGCTCCCCAGCATTCACCCATATTAGGGCAATTTCCGCTCTCACAGATCGTGTGTAACTTATGTGTATCAACCAGGTTACGTACCTGCTTATAACTCTCTCCTATTGGCAACTTAACCCTCAGCCAATCCGGTTTTTTTGTTCTCGGAGCAGCGGCAGCAGGTGCTGTGCTGCATGGCGTTGCGGTTGTAATCGGTGTTTCTTCCATCTCTGATCCTTTCTTTAGGACACAAATTTAATACTTCTCAGCTATTTCTTATCCCAACGCTTTCCAAACTGAAGAGCGATATATGCATTAAAGAAGAATTTCTTGGCATCCTGGTCTATCATTATATTGATATCTTTGGTATAGTATTCCGCATTCACACCTACTTCCAGGGCGCTTACCACCTCATTGAAACGGGCCCAGTCGAACCGCAGGCCAGTTTTTGCATGTACACCGGGAACGATGCTCAGTTCGCCCCAGCCTTTACCGAATCCCGCACCGCCTATAATAGAGGCCCTGTCAAGGAATGCCTGGTCATATAATGGATTCTGGCCATATTTAACCTGTATGCCCTGTTCGGTATTGGGGTCCACGATGTTGAGGTAATAAGGTTTCAGCATGCCCACAGACAGGCCGCCATAGTAGATCGCGTTCACGAGTACGCCATTCTTGTTGGCTTTACCACCGATCAATCTTTGTTGCCCTACTCCCAGTTTCACCTGGTAGAAGTTATTTTGCTTGCCGTATATGTAAGGTTTCTCTGAGTAGATAAATCCATAAGGGTCAACGCCTTTGGGTTGTCCCGCCTTTTTATCTTCCTTAGGGTGCTTTTTCTCACCGAATTCAAGCTGAAAATAATTCACCTTGTTTCTGTTCTTCCGGTAACCTAATTCAAACAACCCGGTCCAGCCATCGGTATTTAGCCTGGCACCTGCTGAGAATTCTCTCTGATACAGGTTCTCCCCTTCTTCCAGTTGTTTGAACAACGAAATACGCTTCAATTTGCGCTGTTCCCGTTGTTCTTTCTTTGAAAGTCCGTCCGTATTTGACTCCTGGGCATACAAACTACCCGCCATGACCAGTAGAAGCAAGGATGAGTATAGTCTTTTCACCTGTATAGATTTGTTTAGTTAAGGGAGTATAGCCGCCGGGCTATGCTATATAAACGTAAGGGGCATTATATTGGTATGCCTGCTGTTACAAACCTACACGTTTTTTCTGTCATGTGTAAATTTGTTTTTGTCTGTAAACCCACGCCCATGTATATATAACGCCATAACGGGGAAATGGTTACAGAATGGTGGGCAACGGGAAAATCGTTGAATTTCCGGGGTGAAATCCGTTATGTTCCCGTGGTTGAAACCCCATTACGTCCTGTGGTTGAAACCTATTACGACCCGGGGTTGAAACCCAGCGCTACAAATACAAGCCCCCCTACGGGCTCTATTGTGGCGAATGATCAGTATAGTACCAATCCGGTACCAACGGTGTACCAATGGCCTCATCTTATGTTCATCTTACGTTCAAAGACGTAGGATGAACATAAGATGAGGCCATTGGTACACCGTTGGTACCGGATTGGTAACGGGAAGATACCAGACAACCTGAAGGAATACATGTACGCTTTATCCATACCTTTGACATGCCTTTGACATGCCTTTGATATGCCTTTGCAGTGTCGTTAAGGTAGACCTGAAAGAACAAATGAGATGCTGCTTCAGGCAATATCAGACCGGAGTAACCTTGCTCCGACGGCACACCTCAGGCAATGTTTCTCATCACAGTAGTATTGTTTCAGCTGCAATAAGGCCTGGCTTTCCGCGGCAGTCTTCACCTTGATATTTAATGCATTCCACTCTTCCATAACATGATTTTCCTCCGGGGGAAGCTGCCCCATGAAATTGACCGCCTTTTCCTGGTAGCGGCTGTTCCCCTTCTCCCTGCCGTAGAGATATAACAGTGGTAACAGTGTATTGATCAGAATATTATGAATAGCGCGGGTGCCTGGCATCTGTGTCCGGCTGACGGGTTTACCGAACCTGTAATGCGTCTGCCAGTAATCGGATGGCCGGACCTGCAGCATCTTTTCCAGGCTGGCTGCATCCGGGGCATCCAGCATCCGGGAGAACAAGTGAGGAATCTTATGCAGCAGTGCGGCCAGGAAGGCGATCTTCATACTCGGAAAGGATGCGGGCCGCATACGCAGCCATTTCCAGTTCTGGGCTGCCAGTGGTGTAAGACGGTATTTGTGCCGCAGGTAAGTATACTCCTGCTGTAGCCCCTTCATATAAAGGTCGGTAGCGATATCTTCCAGCATACCCGCCTGTCCGAACAGCAACGCCTCCAGCAGGAACAGGTCATGTTGATGGCGAAGCAATAATTTATAGGGCAGGGACTGGGCTACATGCAGGAATATTTCCCCGTTCACGGGCATGCCGGCCGCCCTTGCCATAGCACGGAAGCAAACTTCTTCCCAGTCATACTGCGTTTGTAACAGCCAGGCTTTCAACTGGTCAGCCTTCTGTTCCAGCCGCTCTATCAGCAGGCGGTCTTTCCAACCCATCCAGACAAGTTCCGGTACCCCGTTTAGCGACCCGGCGCAGGGAATCAGCGCTGCCGACTGTCGCAGGGACTCATACCGCTGTAGCAGTAACTTAGGAACGGCACGTTGTAATTCCAGGATAGGAATACCCCTGGTTGTCCCTCCCGGCATGTCGTGCTCAAATACCACATGCAGGATCACATTACGGTACTGCAGATTGTATTGGTGCCCATGCCGGAACCAGTCAGACGTTTTTAGGTGCAGTTCCACATTACCTGCCCATAATGTTTCGCCAATGCGGATACGTGCAGCGGTAAAATCAGGTCCTGCATGCCGGTTGTGCTGACCGGGATGATCGATGTGTAAAGGCTCTCCCTCCAGTGTTGTAAGACCGGATTGGGTAAATAAGCGGAATTGCCAGATGTGTTGAAATAGCTCTTCTGCGAGAAGCGGATCAACATTCACAATGGTCATAAATGGTTGGTTAACAGAGTGATTAAAAATCAATCAAAGGGAAACAAATTAGTGAAAAAACAAGTACGTGCAAAAAATTAAAAATATTCCTTTTTGGAAATTTCATCAAAGTACCTTTAACTTTGCACCCAGTTCTTACACATGACTTATCCAGAAAGGCGGAGGGACTTGGCCCTGCGATGCCTTAGCAACCAACCTGCAGCAATGTAGGGAAAGGTGCTAATTCCGGCCCCGGTTATATGATAACCGAGGGAAGATAAGTTGGCAGAGATTGATATTCATCGTAATAAAATACCTGAAGGCTCTTCCAACGACGGAAGGGCTTTTTTTATGCCCTTTTTTCTGGTAGTTATTGACTGAATGAACGTCTGATTGTGCATATGCCAACCAGGGTATAATAACAGTATAATTGCTTTGAAGATTGAAAATAGCTACTCAATTATTGCATAGCATCCCGGTGGATGAATTAACGGGCGCCATTTCCGTTCCTATCTACCAGACTTCGACATTTGTGCAGGAGTCTCCGGGGATCAATAAGGGATTTGAATTTTCCCGTGCTAACAATCCTACACGTAAGGTGCTGGAAAATATTATCTGCAACCTGGAAGAAGGGCATGCAGGTTTTGCCTTCGCCAGCGGAATGGCTGCCATTGACGCCGTGATGAAACTGTTGAAAAGCGGCGATGAGATCATGGCAGTAGAAGATACCTATGGTGGCATTTTCCAGATGTTCCAGCATATGTTTGAACGCTTTGGGATCAAAGCGAATTTCGTGGATACCAGTAATACTGACAAAGTACTGGCAGCCATAACTCCCAATACAAAGATGATATGGCTGGAATCTCCCACCAATCCTACTTTACGCATATCTGATATCAAATCCATCAGCAAGATAGCCAAACAGCATAATGTATTGCTGGTGGTAGACAATACACTCTGTACACCTTTGATACAACAGCCCATGCCATTGGGTGCTGATATCGTGATACACAGCGCTACCAAGTATCTGGCAGGTCACACCGACGTCATTGCCGGACTGGTAGTGGTGAATTCAAAAACACTGGCAGACCAGCTGCGTTTCAACCAGAATATTTCCGGCAGTATACTCAGCCCGTTTGAGGCATGGTTGACCATCAGAGGTATTGAAACCCTCTGCCTGCGCCTGGATAAGCAATGCAGCAATGCCATGGCCATTGCTACCTGGTTGTCTACACATCCTGCCGTAGATAAAGTATTTTACCCCGGACTGAGCACACATAAAAATCATCATATCGCACGTAAACAGCAGAAACAATACGGCGCACTTGTCAGCTTCTCTCTCAGGAGCGATAACATTAAGAATGCGATTCGTGTGGTGAACAGCACCAAGCTATTCAAACTGGCGGAAAGTTTCGGGGGAGTAAAAAGTATGCTGGATCATCCGGCAACAATGACTCACCGTAACATCCCGGAAGAATTCCGGAAGAAGACTGGATTACAGGACTCCTGTATCCGCCTGTCTGTAGGCATCGAAGATGCTGAAGATCTGATCAACGACCTGAAACAGGCACTGGACAAACTGAACCTGCCTGCGGGGAAACAGATCACCGTACTACAGTAACAACATCATTTTATTCACTAATAAAGTAATGCAGTTTGCTTTTTATCAACCTGCTGCATTAAAGGAAGTATATAAGCACTAAGTATAGAACATGGAAAACAAGATCATCAATTTAGGTATTTTCGGATTTGGTTGTGTGGGACAAGGGTTATACGAGGTACTCAACAGAACTAAAGGTATCAATGCCCGTATCAAAAAGATATGTATTAAAGATCCTAACAAATCGCGTCCTATTGACGCCAGTTACTTTACTACAGATAAAAATGAAATTCTCAACGATCCTACCATTGATGTAGTGGTAGAATTGATCAATGACACTGAAGCTGCATTTGAAATAGTAAGTACCGCGCTGCGTAATGGCAAAGCAGTAGTGAGCGCCAGCAAACGTATGATCGCGGAAAACCTGCCGGCACTGTATCAGCTGCAGGTGGAAAACAAAGTACCTTTCCTCTACGAAGCATCCAGCTGCGCAAGTATTCCTATCATCCGTAATCTGGAAGAATACTACGACAATGATCTGCTGAACGCCGTAGAAGGTATCTGTAACGGTTCTACGAATTACATCCTCACTAAGATATTTGAAGAGAACCTGAGCTTTGAAACCGCGCTGCAACAGGCACAGGACAAGGGCTTCGCAGAAACAGATCCTACCCTCGATATTGAAGGATTCGATCCTAAATTCAAGATCGTCATTTTGCTGTTACATGCCTTCGGTACTTTCGTAAAACCGGAAGAAGTATTCAACTATGGTATCCATCACCTGAACGATTTTGACATACAATTCGCGAAGCAACGTAATTGTACTATTAAACTGATCGGTAACTGCCGCAGGCAAAACGGACATGTGAATGCATATGTACTGCCACATCTTATCAGAGAGCATAACCTGTTGTATGATGTATACAACGAATACAATGGTATCCTGCTGGAGAGTGCATTCACCGATAAACAGTTCTTCGTGGGCAAAGGCGCAGGTGGTACTGCTACCGGCAGTGCTGTGCTGTCAGACATTTCTGCACTACTGTATAACTATCGCTACGAGTATAAAAAGATCAAACAATCCAATCAGCCAGCCTTCACGAATGATGTACAACTGAAAGTATATCTGCGTTACCGCACGGCTGACCAGGTACATCTTGCAGACTTCTATAACATCTCTGAAAAATATGAATCTGCTTCCTACAGCTACGTAGTAGGTGTGATCAACCTGGAGAAGATGAAAACCGCCACCTGGTTGAAGAACAAGGATGTGAACCTGCTGGTGCTGGAAGAAGAATTTGGACGTTAGTCTTCATTAATCAGCCATATAACGGAGGGTATCAGTTAGTGCTGATACCCTTTTATTTATAAGTCCATTGTTCCCTCCCAATGGTGGTGCTTTGTATATTTGCATAAAACACCCCACGTATGAAAAACATTGCTCCAGACATCGATACCTACATTGCAGAGTTTCCGGAAGACGTCCAGGCCCGGTTACAAGAAGTGCGCGCCACAATCCGTAAGGCGGCTCCAGAGGCAACAGAGGCCATCAAATACGCCATACCAACCTTTGTATTGAAAGGCAACCTGGTGCACTTTGCAGCATTTAAAAATCATATTGGTTTCTACCCTGCACCAACAGGTATCAAAGCATTTGAGAAAGAATTGTCAGTATATAAACAGGGAAAAGGTTCTGTACAGTTCCCACTGGATGAGCCCATGCCATTGGCACTGATCACAAGGATCGTCGAATACAGGGTTAAACAAAATACAGAGAAGAAGAAAAAGTAGAGGAGATATGAAAAAAGAAGGCTTCAGGAATGCTCAAAGATGATAAGCCAGCATCTGGTATCCGAATAAATAGCAGGCGTATCAGGACTTTTGATACACCTGCCGCTGATTAATTATTTTCAGCTGTGATAGATTCAAGTGCTTCTACCACATTGCTTACTGGTAGCCCCATCACATTATAGAAACAACCGTCAATCCGATCTATTCCCACAGCTCCTATCCACTCCTGGATAGCGTAAGCACCGGCTTTATCGTAAGGCTTGTAAGTGTCTACATAATAGGTGATCTGTTCGGTGGTCAGCGATTTAAAATGTACAGCAGTTTCTTTTGAGAACGACAGTTCTTCCTGCTGTCTTTTAATCACAACTCCGGTAATAACCCTGTGAATCCGGCCGCTGAGTGCAGATAAGATACGGATGGCGTCTTCCCTGTCTTTAGGTTTACCGATAATGGTATCATCTAAAACAACAACAGTATCTGCAGTGATGATAATATCATCCGCATTACACAGCGCTGCTACAGCAGCAGACTTCTGTCTGGCAATATGTACAGGTACTTCCGGAATAGCCATATCAGCCGGAAAAGTTTCAGCCGTATCTACTACTTTCACTTCAAAAGGAATACCTGCCTGTTCCAGCAGTTGTTTCCTGCGTGGCGACTGCGAGGCGAGGATCACACGTTTTCCGGTATACATCAGAGGAATATTTTAAAAAAGATCATAGACAGGATGCCGGTCAGCATCAGCCATTTTACCAATGAACTTACTTTGTGATAATGTTCCGGCAAATGGGCCTTTTTCAGCAATGTATAAATATAGAAAGCAGGCGCCTGTACAAACACTGCCAGGTAGATGATAGCAGGCCACCATCCGATGAAGCCTATTCTTATTTCTACCAGCACAATGAGAATCTGTAAGGCTAATAATAGCATATAACAGATGCGTTTGGCCGCTTCCACACCCCATACGATGGGAATAGTGCGGCAACCGTCTTTTGCATCGCCTAACATGTCTTCCAGGTCTTTTACTATCTCGCGCACAAGGGAGATAACGAAAGCGAACAGGGCGTATACGCCAATGATCTGTATCAGCTTTCTGCCTGCTGGCGACATGATAGCTTCGAAGCTCTCATATATCTGCTTCTCATAAAAACCTACTACTACTACTGCGAGGGCTGTCAGCAAGGAGATCAGCACATTGCCGATCAGGATCTGACGCTTGAAGGAAGTGGAATAGAACCAGAGGATCAGCGAACAAACCACCTGGGTGAGTCCCAGGTAGATCTGGCCGATCTGCCAGGCAACGATAAAACCGATCGACACACCGGCCATATTAAATATGGTGTGCCAGGCCATGGCCCAGCGACGGTTAATGATCTTATCAAGCACCATCTTTTCAGGTTTGTTGATAATATCTATATTAATATCGAAGTAGTCATTAATGATATTTCCTGCAGCTGCTATCAACACGGTAGAGAGCGACAACAGAAAAAAGGAAGGCCAGGAAAGAGAAGGCCCTTCTCCGTTATATTCCAGCACCGGCGCTACTACACAATATTGCAGCAGGAACTGGGTCAGTGCTATATAGATCAGGTTTGGATATCGGATCAACCTTAAAAAGGCAATCAGCAATTTCATACTTTAATAATTGCGGTAAAAGTAATTCCAGTTACATATCATGTAGCCTCACCCGCTAACGGCTGGCGATTTCCTCGTCCATCATCCAGTGATCGTTCAGCTTCAGGACTTTTTCAATGATCTCCCGCACACAACCATTGCCTCCGTTGATAGGCGATACATACCGGCAGATGCTTTTGATCTCGGGAGCCGCGTCAGCGGGGCAAACCGGTAAGCCTACCAGTTGCATAGCCCGGTAATCGGGGATGTCATCTCCCATAAATATAATCTCTTCCCAACGCAGGTCATTTTCAAACACATAATCCTGTAGTTTCTCCTGTTTGTCTAAAACGCCTGTATAGATATCTTTTATGCCCAGGCCCTGTAAGCGGCTGACTACACTTTCAGATCTGCCTCCAGAGATGATCACGACCCGGTAACCTTTCTTCACCGCCAGCTGTAACGCATAGCCGTCCCTGATATTCATTCTCCGTGATTGCTCTCCATTCGGTAACAACTGCACGGTACCATCGGTCAGCACGCCATCAACATCAAATACAAAGGTGGAAATAGGTTTAAAAAGAGATAAAATGTTCATTGAGAATTAATTAGAACTCGCGAACCAGGGCTCAGGAGTCAGGATGCTGTATGAAAATCCTGGTTCCTGATCCCTGGTTTCTGATTGAATTTGGCAAAAGTACCACAGATTTTCATATGTCAGCTGCGATGAAAATCATAAATACTATCTGACATGACCTTATAGATCAATTTCAGGTATTCTTCATTTTCCAGCAGGGCACGATGGCGGGACATAGTGTTTTCATCATTACGCACGGCCGGGCCTGTCTGAACCGATTCCGGCGGGAATTTCTCCAGCCTGTCAAAGGTTTCCTTTATGATGGGCTGCAGCAAGGTAAAGTCCAGTCCCTCCTTTTCACAATAGCGCTTGGCCCTGGCGATCAGGTGATTGGTAAAGTTGTTGCACAGCACAGCCGCCAGGTGCAGCTGAAGACGCTGATGTGAATTAACCTCCTGAATATCAGGGCTTATACTTTGTGCTACCGATTTTATCCTACGCATAACCTCATCGTTAGCAGCTTCCAGCAGCAATGGGATGGCGGGATAATTCCGGACTTCCTTGCGGAGGGATTGCAAGGGATAGATCACACCCGTATTGAGGGAGATCTTCTTAATGGCATCGAGGGGTACTGCTCCGGCAGTATGCACTACAAAACGTTTTCCCAGTCTCAGCTCGTCGTTTAGCTCAGGGATAGCGGCGTCACTTACGGCCATCAGGTAAAGGTCTGCCTCCATATTAATATCCAGCAGATCGTCTGTACCGGTAGAATGCAATGATTCTGCCAGCTCAACAGCACTTTCCTTTCTACGGCTGATCACCTGCAGGATCTGGTGACCATGCAGTTTCAATAAATGACCAAAACAATGCGCTACATTCCCTGCGCCAATAATTACTATATCCATTCAGTCTAAGGTTAAATATATATTATGGTGTACCGGTTTTCAAAGAAAGCATGCGGAGGTATTGCACTCATATCTTTATATGGTCAGATTACTTCGCGTTTTAGCAAGGCTCTTATCCAGCAATTTAAGTATTAAACTGTTAACGGTTCATTTTTAATGATTTTATCAAAAATATTACATTTACCTTCAATGCGTTGAAACAGTCTTATTTTTTATTCTCAAGCTACTTTTATATACTTGCAAAATTCGTATTTGTATTTTTTATACGGAATTTTCGTATCTAGTAGCTCATAAAGACGGCATTCATGGCAAAAAATCTAGTAATTGTTGAGTCTCCGGCGAAAGCCAAGACGATAGAAAAGATACTGGGCAAAGACTTCGAGGTAAAATCCTGCTTTGGTCACATCCGTGATCTCGAGAAGGATGATATGGGTATCGATATCCCCAATAACTTTAAACCTAAGTATACTATACCTGAGGATAAAGAGAAGATAGTAAAGGAATTAAAGAAACTTGCGAAGGAAACTGACGAAGTTTGGTTAGCAACGGATGAGGACCGTGAGGGTGAGGCCATATCATGGCATTTGTGTGAGGTACTGGGTCTTGACCCGGAGGTCACCAAACGTATCGTTTTCCATGAAATTACCAAGCCAGCCATCGAAAAAGCCGTACAACAACCCCGCCTATTAAATATGGACCTGGTTAATGCCCAGCAGGCCAGGCGTATTCTCGACAGAATAGTAGGTTTTGAATTGTCTCCTGTGCTCTGGCGTAAGATGAGCATGCGCAATTCATTGTCTGCAGGCCGTGTACAATCTGTAGCGGTAAGACTGATCGTAGAGCGGGAACGTGAGATCAATACATTCAATGCCGTTAGCAGTTTTAAGGTTGAAGCCTTCTTCACTGCTAAAGATCTTCAAGGCAAAAATATTACTTTTAAGGCTGAAGGACCAACCCGTTTCAAGACTGCTGAAGATGCCGAAAAGTTCCTCCAGCAGTGCGTTGGCGCAGCCTATTCGGTGAAGGATATACAGGTGAAACCTGGTAAGAAATCGCCTGCCGCCCCATTCACCACTTCTACCCTCCAGCAGGAAGCCAGCCGTAAACTTGGCTATAGTGTTTCCAAAACAATGTTGCTGGCGCAGAAGTTGTATGAAAGTGGTAAGATCACATATATGCGTACTGACTCTGTGAACCTGTCAGATACAGCGCTCGCAGATATCCAGAACGCCATTGCCACCAACTACGGACAGAAATATCATCAACACCGTAAGTTCAAGAACAAAAATGAATCAGCACAGGAGGCGCACGAGGCGATCCGCCCTACCTATATGGAAAATGCGTCTGTTGATGACAGTGATACCAAAAAGCTCTATGAACTGATCTGGAAGCGTACCATCGCCAGCCAGATGAGCGACGCGGAACTGGAGAAGACTATTGCTAAAATAGACATCTCTACCAACCATGAAGAGCTGACAGCCAGTGGTGAAGTACTGAAGTTTGACGGGTTCCTGAAGGTGTATATGGAAGGTAAAGATGATGAAGAACTGAGCGATGAAGACGAAGATGACGGTTCTTTACCACCATTGACGGTAAAACAGGTACTTGACCTGAAAGAAATGAAGGCTACCGAGCGTTTTACCCGTCCTGCGCCACGTTATACAGAGGCCAGCCTGGTAAAGAAACTGGAAGAACTGGGTATCGGACGTCCATCTACCTACGCTCCTACCATCACCACCGTTCAGAAACGTGGCTATGTGGAAAAACGTGATAAAGAAGGAGTGAAAAGGGACTTCCGTATCATGAGCCTGAAAGCTGACAAGATCACTAAGATCACCGATACGGAAAATACAGGCGCTGAAAAGTCAAAGCTGTTCCCGACTGACCTGGGTATGATCGTAACAGACTTCCTGAACCAGTACTTCGGCTCTGTGATGGATTACGGTTTCACCGCGAAGATCGAAGGAGAATTTGACGAGGTGGCACATGGAAAGAAGATCTGGAACAAGATGCTGAACGACTTCTATACTCCTTTCCATAAAGACGTAGAAAACACGCTGGAAAAGGCAGAAAGAGTAAAAGGCGAACGCCTGCTGGGCACTGATGCCGAAACAGGTAAACCGATCGTGGCACGTATGGGACGTTATGGCCCGATGATCCAGATCGGTAAAGCGGAAGACGAGGAGAAGCCGAAATTCGCAAAAATGAAGTCCACTCAAAGTATAGAAACTATTACTTTAGAGGAAGCGATGGAACTTTTCAAACTGCCCCGCAACCTGGGTAAGTTTGAGGACGAAGATGTACTGGTGAACATTGGAAGGTTCGGACCTTATGCAGCACACGATAAAAAGTTCTATTCCCTGAAAAAGGAAATGGACCCTTACACAGTGGAGCTGGATGAAATAGCCCCGCTGATAGTCGAAAAGAGAGCAGCAAAGGATGAACGTACCATAAAAATTTTCGAAAAAGAGAAGATCCAGATACTGAAAGGCCCCTACGGACCGTATATAAAACAGGGATTGAGGAATTACAAGATACCGAAAGAAAAGATTGACACCGCCGCTGACATAACACTGGAAGAAGCTAAAGCCATCATCGAAGATGTCAAAGCCAATCCTCCAAAGAAGAAGGCACCACCGCGGAAGAAGAAGGCGGAATAAGTGGACACCTGTAGATTCATTTTATGCACGAGACCAAGGAAATAAATGCTTTGTTCCACCTGTTGGATGATCCTGACCAGGAGGTGTATGATACTGTTGCCAACAAAATATTGCTGTTTGGAAAAGAGATCATTCCCAACCTCGAGCACTTATGGGAAAACACGGTCGATGAATCCATCCAGGAAAGGATCGAGCAGCTTATACACCGCGTGCATTATAAAGATTTACAGGTAGCACTGCAGGTATGGAGTAAGACGGAATCGCCTGACCTGTTGCAGGGTTCCATCCTGGTAGCTCAATACCAGTTTCCGGATATGCAGCCAGGTAACGTTGTAGCCGAAATTGAAAGGATCAAAAGGAATATCTGGCTGGAACTGAATAATTATCTTACCCCGCTGGAACAGATCAATGTCCTGAACAGCATGATCTATAACTACTTCGGACTGAAAGGTGAAGAAGTAGCCTACGTACGTAAGAACCAGTTCTTCATCAACCAGGTGATAGAATCCCGTAAGGGCAACCCGCTGACTAACGGCATCGTATACCAGAGCCTTTGCGCTATGCTGGACCTTCCGGTATATGCTGTAAATATTCCCCGGCAGTTCATACTGGGTTATTTCGATACTTTCTATGACTTTAGCGAAACGCCCAGACCAGAAGATAACCGGATACTTTTCTTCATTGACCCTATCCAGGGACAGATCTATTCACACCAGGATGTAGAGGGATACCTGAAACGGATGTCCATTCCAATGACGCCCTCCTACTATCAGCCACAGTCGACCAGGAGAATTATACAGTTCCTGCTGGAAGAATTGCTGAAGTGCTTCCAGGATGAAAAGGAAGCGTATAAAAGGGATGAGTTGAGAACGCTGATAAAGTTACTGGGAGATAAGATGGAATAAGTACCGTAACTACTAATCGAGTAGGAAGTAAGGGATTACTTCCCCTACTGTCCTCTCACACCACCGTACGTGCCGTTCGGCATACGGCGGTTCATTAAACATAAACAGTTTCAGCAAGGCTTTACTATGTCCATCAGACTGGTAAAGCCTTCTTGCTTTAAGTCTGTCTCCTTGTTTCTTTCCTTCCTTCAAGATGTCGTTCAGCGCTCCCTGATACCCTTTTGCTTCCAGCGTAGCTCTTGCAGGGCAGCTCTCCATTCGGAGTTTTCTGCTTTCTTTACGATCATCC
>NZ_JAKIRP010000004.1 GCF_021646545.1 Chitinophaga filiformis
GCGCTGCCTGCAGGCGGTAAAGTCATTGTGGAAGCGGAGAATTTGCCAGGGAGGTATACGGTGAAGGAATTGCTGCTTACATAAAAAACGTCTTCACTGCTTACGAATGGCTTCTTTCTGATTGGGGAGTTTTGCCTGCGTAGCTGAAATATTGTCCAATTTGCCGGCCAGCGCGAATTATTTTGATAGGTGTTGTTCCCTCCTTACAAGTGGGTAGGCGTAGCCTTGCCCCCCAGGTTTTCAACTTGAGCCATTCTTACCCTCTTTTACGAAGATTGACAGCGTTTCATTAATAAAGTTCATTAAATGGTTCGGATCGCAGCGGGATCACAAAGAAAAAGCCTGCGCAGTGCACGGGCTTTTCTTATTCATCAGGAATTATGAGGTAGGCGTTGCTAAAGGTTGGAGGCAAGAAATAATTTCAGTATCGAAAGCAGTTCCTCGGGCTGCTCTTCAGGTACATAATGCCCACAATGATCAATCTGTTTGAAGTGCCAGTTGTCAGACAATGCCCTGGCAACAGGTAGCATCTTGTCGCCCACCGCATGGCTGCCGCCGATAGCTAACACTGGAATTGGCAATTTGCGCAGCAAACGCCGGTTGGTCGAAACACTCTCCTCATATTTCCGGTAATAATCAAAGCTGCTCGTCAGCTTGTTTTCATACATTTTGGTGTAGCTGGCAATTTTGTCCCCTGTGATCGCATGTTTGACAAAACTTTTGTTCTCAAAAAACCAGGAGAAATATTCCTTCAATTGCCCTTTGATCAAAAATTCAGGCAGCCCCGGCACCGCGTGAAAATAAAAATGCCATGCTTTCTGTGCATTCTCCAGGGCAAAAAAAGCATCGGGAAGTATGCCCGGAATGCCAGCATCGATCAGTACCAGTGATGCAAGGTCTTGGGGATACAAGAGCGCGTAGGTACTAGCAACCCAACTGCCGATATCATGTGAGATGAGATTGAACTTATTTATGCCCAGCTCCCTGGTTATTTTCAATATCCAATTCGCTACCGTTCCAGTGTCATGTTTCTCTATAGCATCGCTTTCACCAAGCCCAGGCAAATCAATTGCCAAAACATAATAAGATGAACTTAGTGCAGGAATAATCTGTTCCCATATACCTGAAGTTTCCGGCCAGCCATGCAGCAGAACAATAGCTGGATTGTTCTTTTGTCCTTCACCATAATAGGCAAAAGATTTACCATCCAGTGTCAAAAATTGCATTTCCATTACTTTCCTTCTTTTTTATGTAAAATTCAGGCCCTCACTTTATAAAAGTAATGTAGATCTATTTCTTTATGATGTAATTATCTTTGTTTCTAATTTTGAGGTAGCTAATGAAATTAAAGCAATTTTCCGCATTAGAGGTAGTAGATTATGAAGACGAGGTTGCACACTATTCAATTCATAGTCATACTTACTATGAGATTGTGTATATCCACAGTGGAACAGGAACACATATGCTGAACGGAAGAAAAATCGACTATGGCGCCGGAGATGTATATTTGATTTCACCCGCGGATCTCCATTCCTTTGAACCTGCTGTGGCTACCCACTTTACGATCGTTAAGTTTACGCCGGATTTTATCACCATGCATTCGTCCTTCAACGGGGACCTGAAAATTCTTGATCGGATCAAACAACTGATGCATCATGCGTGGGTCAAGGAAAATAAAATACAGGTAATAGCTCCCTATGACCAGATTATGAAACGTACCATGACCAATTTGGCCGAGTCATATCTGGCTAAGCGCCCTGTCAACGAAACATGGTTTTATCAGCAATTTCTATCGTTGATCGAATTGTGCAAAATGAGCACAGATCATTCTAAAATGAAATATTCCCAGGCCGTTGAAACCGATCACCTGATAGATTACGTGCATGAGAATATCTACCGTCCAGAGTTATTGAAAATAGAAAACATAGCCCGGCGCTTTCATATTTCGGAAAGCTATTTTAGTAATTTTTTCAAAAAAATATACGGCCAGTCCTTTCGTAGTTACTGCAACGCATATAAACTCGCCTTGATCGAAACAAGGCTTTCATCATCGAAGAATCCTGTAAAAAAAATAGCGAAAGAATTTGGGTTTCACGATAGCAGCCACTTTTATCATTACTATAAATCGCTCAGGGGAGAAAGCCCGGATCAATACAGAAAACGAAATTTGAATAAATAATTGATTGTAATGATAAATATGGCAATACCATGAGGGTTATCTCCATAGTCGCTTACCTGTTTGCCATCGGCAATATTTTATCCGCATAGGTAAGACGCCAGCTACCAACCAATAGATTTGATTGTGCAAAAGAAAGAATAGGCTGCTACTTTGTTTGCTTATCTTCGCTGTCGATACGTTGTTTTAGTTTGTCCAGACAGCTTTGAAAAATCGGCAAAAGTTCTTTCATCTGGTCTTCCTGAGGTTTTGAAAGACTCTTTACATACTGATCTTTTGTCATCGTTGTCATGATTCTATCAATTGAGCAAGCGCAATATTCACTTGCAATCTGAGGATAATTTGTGGCAGTCGGCCCGGCATCTCTCATACAATTTTTTATAAGAATTGCCCTATCTTCTAAAGCCCATTCTGCTTTGCTCTCAGCATTTCCAATCCTATATCTGTCGGGGTTACGCATTATTAAGTCGTAAGAACCGTTTAAGATTAAAATGACGGAACAGACTTTCCAAAATGTCCTATATTTTTCTAATGGATTGACGTAACGTACTCTTTGTTCTTCAGTCTTATGCCTGGGTTTCCAAAGTCCGAATGAACGCAAAAACAAATAAAGTCCGCATAAAAAAGATGTTAGTCCAAAAATATAGGGTAAAAAATTGTATATCATTTGTTGCTTTTATTCATAATTACTGATACCATATATCCATATCACACCATTCATTCTTTAGATATAGGGAATATTTCTGCTGGCGTATTGTCATTTAATCAATAACGACTGCTTTAAAACGGCATGTACCAATAACCGTACGGTCATACCTTCGGCACAACAAGCGCCATCTGCAAGTCCTTCCTTACTTCGCCCGATTCTGTCCAGATATGATCATAAGGCGACTCGTCACCCATGATTCTGTCGTCGATCTCTTCCAGGCGTTGTTGAAAAAATGCGATCGTCTTTAGAACCCGTGCGGTATCTAAATCAATTTCACCATTGATCAGTTCTGCATTCGCTTCCAGTATACGGCCAATGTTAATCCTGTTCTGAGTCAAAGTAAGGCTACCATTAGGGCCTGAAATTTTCACTCCCTCGAACAGGTTACTCAACATGCTTTCAGCATTATCATCCTGGCCATCATCCTCCCAAAAGCAAACAAGACATATGAAAAATTCACGGCGGCCTTTTAGCGAGGGAAAGCCACAGCCCGGACATGTATGCAAATGGATATCATTGGCTTCAAGATAAGTATCATAATGCCTCCTTCTGACATAAAAAGCGGCTAATATTTCAGCATTGTTCATATGGTTCAAAATTACCCTATTTCCAGATTGAAACAGCCCTTTCTCTTTTTATTTGTATAGTTCCTGTATTTGTTCCGGCCTGACTGCGACTAAAGGATTAAATGCTTTTGTATGCATGTATGACAGCAAACTATGATAAAGCTGCCTCGCGGCTAACCTTGTGTCCAGGTCATGTTGCAGATCAATAGAAGTTACCACTATCTTTCCCTTTCCTACCCGTGCTTCGAACAATATACCCAGCTTTCTGGCTTCAAACCAGGTATCAATTAATTGTACAGATGGTTTTAACTCAGCAGGTAAATTATCGAGGTGCATCGGCTGAGCTGTATGGATAATATCCCACCACTGCCAGTTAGAATAATATTCTGTTGGAAAATCGTTAAAAAGAGGCGCCGCCGGATTACATAGAATCCCTAATGTATGAGGAGGCTGCCCTTCAGTCCATGCTGTATTCCAGAAGACAGTAGACATTCCGGTTTTAATAGCAGCACCTTTCTTTTCAGTGATTTTATTATTTAAAAGCAATAATACGTTAGCTCCCGCTTCAAGCTTTGCAGATATGGCAGGTGTAAGTCCGTCTGTGACTGTGATATCAGCACCGGGTTGCACATTTAACGTGTCAGGATATACCCAGAAGTCCCAGTCATTTGCCCCTAATCCATCCAATGTGACTTCCAGGTTGAGCTTTTCTGCTTTGCCGATACCGGACAGTTTGCAGGAAATATTACCCGCCTGGTTGTCGTTCTTCAGGTCGAGATCCGCATTTAAGGTGCCATTCGCTATTACGCGTTTGTTTTTGCCGGTGATCTTCCATTTTACCGGTACTTTCCGCAACTGCTCTTTTCCAAAATGGGCAATCTGCACAGCGGCCGTAAATACTTCTGAGTTCTTCCATGTAAACTTACTGATCACCGCAAGTGGTACTGTAGCAGAAGAAAAACGGTGGAAAGCTGCGGGTGTAAAATAAGGTTTGCTGTTCCAGAAAGGATCAAGGATCCCTACCAGTGCAGTACCCTGACCAGGAAAATCATGCAGATCCAATAACTGGTAACCTGCATAATCCGTACGCATACCTGCTTCAATATCTGCTTTATAACACAATGCCTGTAACTTTCCCGAGGCCATGAGAAAATCATGTGCCTGCGACTGCAGGTGTTCTCTATTCATGAAGTTGTAGAAGATATCGAAGTTGCGTGCCTGTAACAGACCTGTATATTTCTTTCTTTCTGTGAAATCTGGATATACACACCACTGCCCTATTTCATGTGCTACTACCGGTTTGTCGTCTTTGATCTTATCTTTAAAATCAAATTGTGAATTAGGGGCCTGCGCATTAATGATGCTTTTAACGCCTTCTCCCCAGGCCTGAATACGCGGTTCCGGCAAAGCGTGATAATCATTTTCGGCAATAGCTGGCCATCCTGAACCTGCACTATAAAGTCGTCGTTTATCTTTGTTTTGCCAGTATTTTACGAACGTCGCCAGGTATGGATCACGGTTTTTACCACCTGCAGGTTCATTAGTGGGTACCATCATCAAAAAGGAAGGATGATTACCATACGCATCAATGATCCGGTTGCTTTCTTCATACAGGAAATTGTCTACGGATAATCCCTCTCCTACTGTTGCCCAGCAATCCACTTCAACAGAAAGATACACACCCGCATGATCCGCGGCTATAAATGCTGCTTCCGGAGGGCACCATGAATGGAAACGCATATGATTGAGTCCATGCGCCTTTATAATACGGAAAATCCGTGCCCATGCGGCAGTGTCAGTAGGAGGATAACCTGTTAATGGGAAGATAGCACATTCCAACGTTCCCCTCAGAAATACAGGACGATTATTGACAGTAATTTTCGAGTTGGCAGTACCTACACTGCGCATTCCAAAACTAATCTTCTTGCTATCAGTGTTTTTCTTATCCGTTGTTTGCAGTTGAACGGTGAGTTCATATAGTCGGGGGGTAAATTCATCCCACAGTACCGGGCGGTCCCCCATTGGATAGGTAAATGATACTATGCTGTCATTGTTGCTGAAAGACTTTTTTAAGGCGGGTAACTGTTCCACGGCTATCGAAAGAGTACCTTCGGGAACTATATTACCGGTATGACCAAGGACTAATTTAACCTGAATATTCCTGCTGACGATATCAGGATAGACCTGCACCTGTTTTACAAAGACCGGGCTGCGGGCTTCCAGCACAATGTCTCCTGCAATGCCGTTCCAGGTACCCTGCGTCTGATCACTGGCACTGTGAGCATTGATACCTACTTCTGAGAGATAACGATTGTCTACACGGATCGAGAGCGTATGTTCACCCGGACTGAGATGACTGAGGTCGTATACATGCGGGGTAGCCAGACTGCTATCTGCTCCGATAAGTTGATTGTCCACATAGATGGTGGTTCCCCAATGGCAACGTTCCAGTATAAGACTAATGTGTTTACCAGCCCATTGCGTTGGAATATTAATAGCCTTCTGGTACCATGCAGCACCCATGTAATATTTTTTGGGAGTTAGCCAGAAGGGGAATTTAAAGTTGTCATCTTTGCGGTAAGGTGCATATTTTTCTTCCTTCAGAAAGGCTTCAAATCTATCACCGATCCATTTTGTATTGACGGAGGGTTCGTCGCCATACCCCTGTGACTGCATAGCGCCGGGTAATTTCACGGGGTCCTTCAATTTTTGGGTATACCATTGCTGTTTCATACCCTGATCTTCTCTATCTATCCGGAATTGCCATTCTCCGGCCAGCGAGATCCTGTTTTGTGCCGGCACAGCAACATGAACAGCCATCATTGCTGCCAGCAATACCAGTTTAATGTGTTTACGAACAGTACAGGTGGATATTCTTACTTCTTCTTTACAGATTCTAACGTGTGTTTTCATTTGTGTGGAAGTGATATAGTGTGAATTATTCTTATCTAAAGGCAAAGAACCAAATACTTATTTACAAAAAAACTTTTTTTACCTTTAATAAGGAGCGATTATATGATTATTCTTGTGGACATTCTTACTTTTTTTATTGATAAACTATGGTAAAGGGGCAGCGAAAAAAGGACGGCTTCCAGGGGCAGAAGGCCGTTATCATTCCAAAGTCTGTGTTAAACAATAAATGCAGTACACATCCACTGATCAGAAAATTATACATCACTGACATGGGGTATTACCCGAAAGCCCGTTACCATTATAGGGAACGTTTGCATGGCACAGATCAGCATATTCTTATCTATTGTCATGAAGGCGAGGGAAGTGTGATCATCGATAAACAGCAATATAAAATAGCACCAGGTGATTTTTATCTGATACCCGCTTCAACAAGACATACCTATGCAGCCAATGCAGATAATCCCTGGACAATTTTCTGGATTCATTTCAAGGGTGAATCAGCTGATGATTGGGTTAAACAAATACATCAACATTTAAACAGTTATAGCGGGTTTATACCGGACAGTGAAAAAACGATCCGCTTATTCAACGACATATATACGCCACTGGAACGGGGTTATAGTATGGAGCACCTGATGTATAGTAATATGTATCTCTGGCATTATCTGTCTACTTTTATTTACCAGGAGAAAAACAAATCCCGGATGAATAATACCGGAACTGACACCGTAGATACTGCTATCGACTTTATGCAAAAGAATGTAGGTCAAAACCTCACACTGGAGAATATTGCACAGCATGTCAAGTTTTCACCTTCTCATTTTTCCCTGTTATTCCGGAAAAAAACGGGGTTCTCTCCTATCGAGTATTATAATCACCTGAAAATGCAGCAAGCCAGTCAGTATCTGCTGTTTACTAAACAGCGAATCAAGGAAATTGCCCTGGAAGTAGGTATGTCTGACCAGCATTACTTTTCGCGGATATTCAAAAGAACAATGGGAATTTCGCCTCAGGAGTACAGAAATAAAAGAAGTTCAGAAGCAGGAACAAGCTAACTTTTCCCGACACCAACATCCATCTTTTAAAATCGTATTGTACCTTTTCATCGGTAAAGGTTTCGCCTGAAAAACGTAATAGACAGCCACATTCAGAGACCAGGATTGCATGATCATTAAAAATGTTGTACTTTTCCCCTATCCTTCAGATAGCCAATCTTAAATTTCCCATGCTAACCAATGCCATAATACGTCGAGAAAGTAACTAAAATAAGGAGCACGGAACCAGCCGAACTGGAAAATTTTATATAAAATAACAAGGTTTATGAACAGGCTATTGTTGCTGTCCTGTTGTATGATCGGGTGTCTGCTGCCATGCCTGGCGCAAAAGCAGCTGCCCTCATATACAGTCTTACAACAGCTGATTAAAAAAGAGCGTCCTGACACTACAGAAATGCGCATCTTGCGGGACGCAGGGTACACATATGTTATGAGGCCGGGCACAGCCCGTGCCGATATGGATAGCGCTGCACTATACGCAGGAAAAGTATTGACATCTTCCATAAAAGCCGGAGACAAAGTATGGGAAGGCCAGGGCTGTCTGCTATACTCAAATATCCTGCGTGAGCAGCAGATTACAGCGAAAGGAAGAGAGTATGCGCTGAAAGCGAAAGATATCTTCGAAAAATACCAGCAGAAAGCTTATCTGGCAGATACATATATCGAACTAGCTAATTATTATGGAGTGGAGGCCAGCGAAGATCTTGACAAAAGGATCAGCTATTACAAAGACGCCATCAAACTTTACAAAGAGGCAGGCCTGAAAGAAAAACAGGCGCATACGCTGTATATGCTGGGCGATCTTTATAATGTCACATATGACTTTAAATTGTTAACGGAAGCCCTGTCTCAATCGGTAGCCCTTTATGATGAAATTAAAGTGGAACCCGGCGCTGATGTATATTCCTTGCTGGGAACAGGCTATAACCGTTTGGGAGATTTCGGTAATGCATTAAAGTACAGCCTGCTTGCTGTAAAAGTGATCGAGTCTATTAAAGATACGATGGATGCACATGCTACTGTTTACAACAGGCTTGCACTCCTTTACTATTATATGGGAGAGCATGATGAGGCATTAAAGTACTATCAAAAAGCCTGGCCGATAGCGCTTAAGTTCACAGATACGACTGCGCTGCGTACCATTTCTGTCAATATTGCGGCCTGTTATGCGGCAATGAAGAGGCCCGACAAGGCCCTTTCCGTGATGAAAGAAGCAGAACGCAGCTATCCGCCGAAAGACATTGGAGAAAAAACGTGGATGTCTGTATTTATTGCCGGCTGTTACATGGATCTCAAACAGCCAGCTGCCGCCCTTCCTTATATACGTCAGGCACGTAAGAACAGGGACCAGCTGCCTGACATGTTGCAGGCATCTTTAGACGATCTTGACGCCAGATATTATCTCGAAAACGGCGATTATACGAAGAGCCATCAACTGGGCTTAAATGTGATCGCTATTGCCCTTAAAGCGAAGAATCTGAAGCTGCAGTCAACCGCTCATATTGATCTCTTTAGAGCCGATTCTGCCATGGGTAATTACAAGGAAGCCCTCGAGCATTATCGCCAGTATACAATTGTTAAAGACTCTCTGTTTAACATCGCTAAGGCAAGACAGATAAGTACCTTACAGGTGCAGTTTGAAACGAAACAGCAACAGCAAAGCATTGAATTACTCACCCGTACATCACAACTACAAAGTGCCGCACTGGACAAGGCCCGTTTTGTCAGGAATGCAATTATCACAGGCGCCGGTATACTGGCGATTATGTTAGCCATCATGCTGGCGTTGGTATATAACCGCTATCATCTTAAACTGCGCAGCAACCGGCAGCTGGAGCAGAAACAAGATGAGATCAATGAGAAAAATCAATCGCTCCAGCATCTCATCACCTCCCAGAATAAACTGTTAGGAGAAAAAGAATGGCTGGTAAAAGAGATACATCACCGTGTGAAAAATAACCTGCAGATAGTTATGAGTCTCCTGAACACACAAGCTGCGTTTCTGGATGATAAAGACGCCCTCAATGCTATCCGGGAAAGCAGGTACCGCATGCAGGCCATCTCTCTTATTCACCAGAAGCTGTACCAGTCAGAAAATATGGCTATCATCGACATGAGCGCCTACATCAAAGATCTCGTTGAGTTCCTCAAAGATGGTTTTTCTGGTGTCAATAAGATCCGGTTTGATCTTCAGATAGCGCCTGTGAACCTGGACGTATCACAATCCGTTCCCATCGGTTTGATCCTGAACGAAGCCATCACCAATGCCATTAAATATGCATTTACAGGTAATGGCATTATAATGATATCGCTGCAGGAGACGAGCCCGGGCCAACTGAGCCTGATAATAGCCGATAATGGCGTCGGACTGCCCGCAGACGACAATAATCAACCCCGCAAACAGTCTATGGGAATGATGCTTATGGAGACACTGGCCGAACAATTGGAAGGGACATTGAATATACAGAGCAAGGATGGCGTGATTGTTACGGTCAGGTTCAAGTACCAGGAAAAGCAGGCGTTGGCTGTACCGGTGGAAGTTGAGGAGGAGGTGCTATAACGTACTACATTGTTCCATGGAATGAGGATTGGAATATCGTAAGGAAACGATGGGTAAGAAGAAGGAAGGTCTCATTACTCAAATATTTTCTGTTTGTCATTCCATATCTCCCAATACCTTTCTTTTGCCCCGGCTTCCAAAAACGAAGCCTGAATCAGCTTATACACTTCTGTATTGTAAGACTTAAATTTCTTGTAAATGTTATACCTTACTTTTTCCGGAATATTTAATACAGTACCAAGCGCTTCAAAATCTCTTAACTTGATATTTTTCTTTTTCCCATTCAGTAATAATGCCATTTCTTCCTGATCTTTTGGAAATACGAGATTTACATTCAGCAGATCGTAAGCCGGGCTCAATGCAATGCTATTCTCCAGATGCAGTAAAGAGAAATTTTTTAAGTGCATATCATTGTTTCCTGTTAGATAACAAAAAAGTAATAACTCGAAATACTTCAGCACATCAAGTCCGGAATTTGTACAATAGGTCAGAATTAATTTACCGGCCCTTTCATAAGATCCCTTGTACTTGTTTTCTGTTAAAAACTCAGCCAGTTGGCAGAAGTCCTCTACGTGCACCTTCTTTCCGTTCACTCTATCAAAACGCCTGGCAATGTAAACAAGGGTGGCATCAGTTGCTCTCAGCAATGTGTGATTGCAAACAGCAATGCCGAATATGCCCGCAAGATGCATTGTAAGATCCTCCGTTTCAGGCATGGCTGGCAATTCATCATGCTGCGGCTTCAATATATATTCTCCCCATACTCCCACGATCGTAAGTCGACCATTACCTGTATTTTTCTCTAGTGTAACAGATAACTTCGGCTGTACCCCCGTTACTGCTATATGTTTACTAATAGTTTTTTCTGCGAGGTCCTTTAAGAGCTGCTTGTCCAGCGTCAGTTCAGGCATAGTTTCCGTATTAAAAAAACGTTTAGCACACCTGCCATGGTATTCCTGATCTCCGGCGTCATTATAGCAGAATAAACAATTTGGCATATTATTCAGTTT
The DNA here is from genome assembly GCF_021646545.1 of Chitinophaga filiformis. Lineage (GTDB taxonomy): Bacteria > Bacteroidota > Bacteroidia > Chitinophagales > Chitinophagaceae > Chitinophaga > Chitinophaga filiformis_A. The sequence continues at coordinate 10,990 of NZ_JAKIRP010000004.1, forward strand.
CATTTTCAGGGACAACACTCACTGCACCAATAGTATCTTTGCATGTAAGTAACAATAATTCGAAGCGATCATTACCTTTAACTTTCCAATGCTCTTTGGCGATATTTAATAACCAGCCCTCAGGAATTAGTCCATCAAAAAATGCAAACAGCGTAGTACTGTAATATGCTTCTTTTCTTAATGGCATAGTCAGGCTTATCGGCTTTGCCGATTTATCAGCTAAGTAAGCTGAATGGTAGGCAAACTTATAACCTGTATCAGATTCTATGATCAAACCTGCCAGTAAGTCGCCGTAATATACTTTCCCGGTTTTATTCATGACTTCTTGATTTAGGTGCCGGCACGAGTTCCATTCCAAACAGGGACAACAATTGATTCACTTTGTCCATACGCATAGAGGTTTTTCCCTGTTCGATTTCGCGAATAAGCCGTAATCCCAATCCTGACTTTAAGGAAAGGTCCTCCTGGGTTAAGCCATTCTCTTTTCGCTTGGCCTTGATAACTTTTGACAAGAGTGTCATTTTATACCTTTTAGGGTATAAAAATAGTGATTCTTTTATTTTTATACCCTAAAAGGTATAAAATGACGTTAAAACAATAATATTATACCCCAAAGGGTATAATTTAATACATAGACTTTACACCGGTTGCATCTGATGTGCCAACAGCCAACTTTCAGTAAGCAGGTAATTGGGCTGGTCTGTTGGAAAAACTGAAAGATTCCCTCCAGATTAAAGCAAAAAAGTTTAATATTTGTCCTCCAGCCAACGAGCATTAAAGCCTTCAACCCGAAAAAATCCAAGGCTTTGCTTTAATGGAGTATAACCTGATAGAACTATGGAACATGATTTCCCCATATCTTCCTTTCTGGAGATAAAAAAACACCTCAGCACAGAACGTAACAAATTTGAAAAAGAAAGGGCCATCTGGAATACTATCAGAGAGTCTCTTAGTAAAACGGAAGCCGATCAGCTGGACGAACAGTTTAAAAACACATTTGAAACCACCACCGACCCGCAGATATTAGAGCAGCTATTGCAAAAAGGCGCCTCTGCCAGATTGCTGGAAAACTATGAACTGGGGCCACACAACCTGGCCATGGTTGTCCAGGAGCTTGCTAATATCAAAACAAAGGAAGAGCTGGAAATTGCTGCCGGCGTCATCAGAACAACAATCATTGCCGGTGCAGACCTCGACAATCAAAAGGCATATTGGGGAAATGGAGGTATAAATGCCATCCAATGGCTTTCTGTATATCTGGCACGTGCCTTCGGCGAATACGGATACCTGAGCACCATGGATCAATACCAATATTGCTACAAGATATTTACATGGGTGGCAAACCATACTACGATCACTGAAAACATGCGAGGCGACTGGCATCCCCTTCATGCATTCATGGCTGGCCTGAAAAAGTCTCCTGAGGTGGAAGACCTTCAGGAGAAATTAATATTGCAAATGATGGGACTAAATTGGACCATTTTCAACTCAACACATGAAGAGCTGAGCACTTCCTTTTTCAGCCGGATTATTGATGTCAATCCCAGATTTCTGACACTGATTGTCCCTTACGAACATGAACAGCTAAAATCGTATCTGGACGTTGTACAGAAAAATATCGGCCCCATGGTACTGAAGAACTTCTTAAACGGGTTTACCAGCAGTAATAAAGCGAGAAAGTATTTCAGAGCGTTCTTTTCCCTCAGACCTCACTGGTTGTTAAAACTGATTATCACAAGTACTCCTGAAACGGTCTTCAACCTTGTCAAAAGAAATGAACAGGACCTGCTGCTCCCATTCCTGAAACATTATAAGCGTGAGGTAGCGGAACTAAGGAATGAAAAAGACCAAACCTTAATACAATATGCCATGACATCCAGAGGTGCAGTCGAAAATACTGTTCAGCTGTTGCGTCAATATGGCCAGCTGGCTTGAAACAGCCATGCACTTGTCTGAAAAAGAAAAAAGATCCGCATTGACTGTATATAGAAGTTAGAATTATCTGAGTATATCGAGGCCGCCCAACAGTAAAACGGGAATGACGCCGGGGAGTTCAGCAATAAAAACAGAGGTTACACCCATCTACGCTGCTTCAGCTACCGCATTTCGAGAACTGTACTTAACTTCTCTATCATAGCAGGGCGCCGGGGATATTTATGGATTAGCTTTTCCGCAATAGCAATGATTTGTTCCTTCCCTTCCGGAATAGCTTGTATTACCATTTTCATTTTGGTAGCCAACTTAGCATATTCAGCACGACTGCCCACTACGTCACCCTCATACTCAAATGCCGGCAGATATATCGCCAACAATTGCAACGGATATTCCCTAATTAAAAGATCATGATATTTCAAAACCCTATCCAGATCTGCCTCCTTACTCATAAGTGCAAGCAATCTGTCAAAATATTTCTCTTCAATATAAACCGGGGCAAGCGCGTTAAGTAAAGGCGTTTCCAGTGAATACCACACCTTACCTTCATTTTTCTGATACTCAGATGTTACATTTGCTATTGTTCCCTCAATATACTTTTCTATTTCTTCTTTCCATTCGGCAGGCGTAAACGTTTCTTTCCATTGATTGTAATACGCCTGATCGAAGTTTTTCAGAAAAGCGAAATACTTTGTGTAATGTCTGATCGTTGCTTTATCATCCTCCAAAACAGCAATACCTAGTAATTCTTCTTCCCAGTCCGAAACAATTCCCGGATATCCCTGACTTCTGGCAATCTCGATCCCGTCAGCTATCAGTTTCTTCGCTAAAGGAAAATTTCCTTTTTCTATCACACTGTTCACCTCTTCTTGCCTCACCTCTGCGATATGTAAATATTGCTGAATAAGTTGCTGCGCATCACTAATATTTCCAATAGCTTTCAAAAAGACAATTTTTCGAACAAGAAAATACTTCTTCCTGTAAGATTCCTCCTTCGCAGCTGCTATCTGATCATCAACGAAACTAAGAAACACATTCCCTTTATTTAATTGTAGCGCAATACTCTGATAAATATCTACCATCTCATATCCAAAGTCGCCACCGTAGTCAAAGTAGACAGGATCATTTGTCGCTGATTGTAAAAAAACAAAGATTCCTTCCTTTACGTCTAACGCTAATTCTTCCGCTGCAACGATCAACCTTATCAATTGCACACAACTGTAGATGACATCTTGAATATATCCACCTGAATCATCGCAATAAGTAAGAAGATTAACTGTTTCTGTTAACACTGATCGTGCTACAACAAAAGCATGGCTAAAATTGCCCTTATGGAAATGATTATAGCCCTCTTCAAGCACAATACTAATCTCATTTGCCAGGTTGTGAACAGATCTGTAATCAACAAAGCTCTTTTTTGTATTGCGTCGTATAATGCCTTTAATCAGGCTGGTATATTTTTTACCAATATCCCTGCTAATATTCTTACTGGCTACGCGGACTTCAACCGTCGCGCTGTCTTTTTCAGGTGCTTTCCTGCGTACTGTTTTTTTTGCTAATTCTCCCCTAAGAACGAATAACGCGGCTACAACATGTTTGCAGGTCTTACCCTTATAAGGGCAACTGCAGGAATAGGATGTTATGTAGTCCTTCCTGAGAATCTCAACCTGGACAGTATATAACTCAGATCCCTTCACTTTCGCCTGCCAGTTGTCTTTACCGGTTTCTGTCAGCTCGGTAACGGCCCCATTCTCGTAATACTCTCTTCCGTGACGTACGATCGTTTGATCTACCATTAAGTCAAATGTATCCAGTGTCAGCATCCAATAAAGCTTTATTTAAAACTATGCAATATCTTAATTAATCCAGTATGAGAGAAAATCAATACTGAAAAGCGCCATAAGATACTGTAAATGAATCAAATTACGAATCATCTGTTTCATATGCTGACACCTGAAGTAAAGCGCCTTCAAATCCCGCGGACTCGAAGGCGCTTTATTTTCAGCTGACTGTTCTATATAAAACCCGATTACTGGATCATTAACTTTGTGCTGATCACTTTTTTCTTCCTGCTGGTAACATCAACATGATAGATACCTGCTGGTATAGACGGATCAATGATAAAGGTCTCATTCGCTTTTGCACTCTTCCGCAGCACCACCTTGCCAGACATATCTGTAAGTATTACTATCACATCGGTAACAGCCGGATCGGCCACACGGATAGCGAAGCTGTGTTGCGTAACTGGATTAGGATAAACGGCATTCGTATATTTTGGCGCAACTGTGCTGGTTGCAAGCGTAGTTCTTGCAGCAGACTCAGTTCCGTTTGCTTCAAAATGCGACCATCCGTACGGACCAACATAATGAACATAATAATTGCCATTCACCCTTGCCGGAAGGCTGTTAGACCAGGTATTGGTGTAGTCTACCCCATTGATCTCCAGGAGACTCAGGTTCCATGAATTGATATAAGAAATATTACCAGAGATCACGAAGCAGAATTCTCCCGCACCATCTTTTTTGAATGGAAGTGTTACCGGAGAAGGACTGCTACAATTGCCCTGGTTGGAATTGGGTGCAAAGTTTGCAGTTACAGAGATGTTACTATTTACTGTTACAGTAACAGGGTTGATAGTATCTGAGATGGCTCCGCTCCAGTTACTGAACTTATATCCACTTGCCGGTGTAGCGGTAATGGTCACCTGAGAGCCTTCGGGATAGGTACCACCTGCAGGACTCAGGGAGACAGCTCCTGAACCGCTTACAGCAGTTGTGATGGTATATTGTTTAGGCACTACCACATTGGTAACAGTGATGGTGGCGCTGGAAGTAAATCCACCGTCAGCTGTAGTAGCTGTAATTGTAGCCTTACCTGCTGCCAGTGCTGTTACAAGTCCACCACTGCTTACAGTGGCAATAGCCGGAGCACTGGAAGTCCAGCTTACGGTTTTGTTGGTCGCATTGGCAGGAGCTACCGTAGCAGCAAGCTGCAGTGTATTGTTGATATCCAGGGAAGCAGTTGCAGGGCTTACGCTTACACCTGTAACGCGTACCACCTGGGCAGGCGTCGGCGTACTGCCATATACCAGTACGTTGTCTACATACAGCGGAATGCTGGAAACTTCCTTAAGGGTGCCATCAAGACCTTTTGACGACCAGTCATTTGCAGGATTCCAGGCAGCCGCATTGGCTTCATAAGGCAGGCGTATGCGTATCTGCGATTCCTTTCTGGATTCGCCTTGTCCGCCGGGCCAGATCTTGATACTACTGTTAAAGGTTACTTCAGTGTAGTAAATATGCTGAATAGAATCCCATGGTTTTAACTGAGTAAAGGTAACGTCTGCATTGTTAGACGATACAACATAACTTGCCGGAGTATAGCCAGCGGCTAATCCTTCGGAAATATCAATAAACAAGCGGAAAGCATGTTTTGATGCAATACGTGCCGGCCAGGCTGTATGATTATTCACCCATACCGACCATTCCGTATAAGTATTGCCGCTACCATTCAGCCTTGCTTCAATCAGAAATTCTCCGGAAGGCGTCTCCGCAACCGGGAAATTTGCCAACGGCGTTCCGCCATAATCTTCCACAAGCTTTGACAGCAGGCCCGAGAAACCAGCATTATAATCGCAGGCCACTTCATTGTTTACATAATTCGAGCGATCGTCTGTATAGGCATCGTCACTTCCCGGACCTCCTACCAACGCACCATATAAGATATGTCTTGTTGCAGTGGGAGGACCATTCAGGTTATTGGACCAGCATCCGTGAGCGGTACGATGATGTGGATTAACAGGTGGATTAGTGCCGAAGCCGCATACATAGCTGCGGTTGCGTGGATTGCTTCCCAGTGCATAGTTCATTTGCCGCACTGCGAAATTGTAATACTTTGTTCCTTTTGCTGTTGTTGTAGCCGCATCCTTATAATAGGTAGCCAGGAAACTGGTATTGATAGCATATCTTAAAGCGCCCCATACATCCAGGAATGCCAGGCCACCAGGTGTATAGGTTATACGCTGTCCGTTGTAACCATCTGTCCAGTAGTCGAGGTGACGTTCTATATCTTCCTTATACTGAGCTTTACCCGTAAGTTTTGCCAACAGGGCATAACAACCGTATGATTTATCATCCCAGGCAAGTCCCCATTTAAAAGATTTAATGGTACTCTGAGGCTCTGAAGACAGGTTGGCATAATAGCTCTCTGCCTTTGCCAGCCACGCTGCGTCGCCTGTAGCACGATATAGCCAGATAGCCCCCCATACCAGTTCATCATTGAAGCCGCTGAAAGACTGATAATAACCCGCAGCATCGGTGATGGAACTGGAATATTTCCCACGGTAGTTGTCAGCAAAATTGTACAGCTGTATAGCATGGCTAAGCAATGCAGCACTGTATGTCGGATCATCTGTTTTAAACACTATGCTGGCTGCCGCCATTGCTGCTGCAGTTTCGCCGGCAAGATCGGAACCCGGGTGGGTCTGATCTATCTTGTAAGCAGGACGGGACATGGCCATCACTTCGGCTGCACCCCACCAGGCATGATCGATACCTCCGTTGCCTAGCTGCCCATATAATTCATTGGGAGCAGTATGGCAGCGTATAAAATAATCATTTACAAACCGAAGATTACTCTTCAGGTATTTCATTTGCCCTGAGGCATTATATCCTCCGGCAAAATCTATCGCACCCCATGCCAGCATAGTGGCAGAGAAGGCCATCGGGAAATTGAATTTAACATGATCTCCTGCATCGTACCAGCCGCCTGTAAGGTCGCGGCCTATATCACTACCATCATTCATAGCAGAGTTGGCACGCCAGGTTACGCGGTTATCTGCAGGAAGTTGGCCAGACCGCTGGCATTCATAGAAGAACATCGACTTTTGCAATGCTTCTGCATAATTGTAATTCTGCGCATAGGTTAGTTTGAGGGACACCATTAGTAGAATGGCAGCAATCAGACTACATCTTTTTTTCATGGTCTTTTAATTTTGAAGGTACTTGTTGGATCAACTGAAAATAAAAATGTAAGTCTCACTACAGGTTGCAGCAGACGCGGAGAGGGAAACGGTCTTTTAACAGATATTAGTGGGTTTACTTACCAATGACCACTCCATTGGAACTTATCTGATGCCGTTGCGTATTACCAGTTGATATCTTTTAATATTCGCTTGATATGGTTTTCAGAAGAATTATCGGTTAAACAGGTTTAGGATTTATACCAACAACAAAAAGAAAGCAGCCATCTTTTCGCCATCAGCAAGGTGAACAATATGATTCCACAAGTTTAAGGGAATTATATGCGATAAACAAGCACTCATTTAAAAATATCCTAATTCAATTAAGGAATACCGGGATATATACTGTAAAATAGACACTTATCTATGGAAAGAAGATGAAGGAAGGGTAATTGTATATAATGTTATCTCATCTTTTAAAAGAACATACAATTTTTCAGCATTAACGTAATAGGATAATACTTTCTTTTTATCTACCGGAAGATAGAAACTTCCGGCATAACTGCCGTTTTCAACATAATAGGTATCCAATACAGGATACTTGCTGAACGCATCCCGTTGCTCATTGTCCGCCTGCAGATCAGATTCGATGAACAGCAAGCGATCATTCGCAAAGGCGCGTTTATTTACTTTTACGCGGGGGGCGGAGGCATATAACTTCTGCATTTCACCGTCTCCCCTGCCTGCAACCCTGATATCATTGTGAAAGACAGTATCGATGGTATGTTGCTTATAGCGCAGGTTCAATTCATTGTCCATGCAATAAATACCATTTTCAAAATAAGGTATGTAAAACAGGCGATCTTTTTGAGTATTGCTACATAAGATCCCATCAGTAGAGAAACCTGCATCTGCCTTTTCAGATAACAGGTTCGACTTACGCTGTTCACCATTAAGAATATTGATGCGCATAAACACAGGTTGAAAACTACCTGGTACAAATCCTCTTATCACTACCAATGAATCTGATAATTGCAAAGACTTTACAAAGGGCCCCGCAGATAGCCTTGCAGAGTCAAACTGCGCTGCATGAAGTTCTTTAAAGAATAACTTTCCACTGTTATATTCATGCGCATAAATATGCGTCGCGTCAGCAAAGAAATTCACCGGAGGTCTGAGCTGTTTATTTACCGTGAGCTCAACGGTGTCTTTTATATGCAGACTATTATCAAGACTGTAGATCTGCCGGTGTGAAGGTGCTGATAAATAAATACTATCTCCCCAACCAAACAATCGTTCTCCGGTAAGTGGTAACTTATATGACAGTTGCTGGCGGACGTTCACCTTCACCCACTGCCTGTCAAAACCGTTCTTCCTGTCATTAGGCATACCTGCTACCAATACCAGTACAAACAGGCAAGTCAGCGCTGCCATCATCGTGCAACCGATGAATATTAAAGTTCGTTTCATAATTGTAAAGTAATACAGGAACAGAGACTGCCCGGGAGCAGTCTCTGTTAAATAATATGAGACCAGGCAGTTTATCGCTACCCGGCATCGTTGCGTCGCATTTCCTTCAACGGCATTGCTACTATGAGCAAGACCATGAAGACTTACAAATCCGTCATGAATACTTCCCAAACGTATGTTTTCCCTTGCGACTGGAACGTAGTTGCACAACAGAAATAATCGTCGCCGCTACAATTGGCAGCGCTGTTAGGATCGGCAACACTCTTTACTGAGTTACCGAATGACAGGATCAGGTTACCGCCATAAGTAGCGGTGCGATCAGCAGGAAGTCCAGGAATTGTAACTGTCCGGTAGCAAACGTCCTGTGTCTTTTTAATGATTGTGCCTGCATTGGTGGAAATAGTCAATCCGATGGCAGCTACAGCTACCAGTGCGGCAAAACTGAATTTAATCTTTTTCATGTGTTCTCGTTTGTGGTTAGGAAATAAAATAACAGCCACCATGGGCCGCCTCCGCTTATACAGAAGAAGAGGGTCCTGTTTTATTGATCAATAAAAGCGTTAAGACAATGATATATTTTGCCTGTTAAGCACCATCAGCCGGCTTTGCAGCAATATGGCGATTGCAGTAAGCAGGGTGAACATAAGATTAACTATCAGGTGCTGTTCCCAGGTTAACAACTCAATGATCCCACCGCAACTACAAGGCAGATCATAAGCATAGTGCAACATGATATACACATAACCGGCGAACAGCGTTATCAGGAATAACGATGCATACAGGCCGGCTATACGCGTGCGCTTAAAGATCAGCATTGCAGCTATCGCCAGCTCGCCTGCGGGCACTATGGCTGCGACCAGCGGAGCCATATGTTGCAGAAAGGGAGAACGGCCAACCTCAAATCGGAATTTGTCATATTGGATCAGTTTACTGAGGCCGGTGTAGATCCAAAGTAATAGCAATGCGGCAGTGATTGCTTCAATGGTTAAATTGAGCGCTCTGATTTTCATATGGAAATGTTCAATGCAGAATGAAAGACAGCTGGCGGGGGCTTAGTGTTTCATTGGATTTTGTAATGGAATTTTCTATTGGTCAACAGGTCAACTTCACGTGGTTATCTACTTGATAAAAATAGTAAAACCAGATGAGAAATACAATACTTTTTCGGCTAACTGGTATATAAGAATAAAGGGAGATGCAGCAAAAATAAACTAACATCGTTAGCAGCGCATAAAAGATTACCTAATTACATCAGGGCATCCTGATACCAGCAATAAATGAAGCCGCTGCGCGTTGCTTAAACGATGACAAACACCATCAAACAAACACAAAGAAAGTGCCCGTATCAAAACTAAGATACGGGCGCGCTGAAGTGTAAGGGAAATAGAACTTTCACAGACGTTAAATCGTTAAGATCCTCTTACAATCCTGCCCTGTTCTCTTCTTCGTTCTTATTCACCTGCTTTGCCCTGTAAGTAGATTTTCCGAAACTATAGTTAAGTGTCAGGACTACCCGCTGCTGGCCATACCAGTGAGACAGCTGGTTATTAATGATGTGTTTTTCCCTGAACACAATGGTGAAAGTGGTACTATTGAACATGTCATAATAATTGACCCGCGTATTCAGCTTCCCTTTCAGCCATGAGCGTTGCAGTCCCATATCCACATTCCATAGCGGCTTTGCGATATAGAGACTGATACCGCTGCGTGAACGATAGGAATAGGACACATCAAATGTGACGTTCTTAGGTAAGGTAACCACCTGGCTTCCCCTGATTGTAAAGTCTGTTACGCCTACTGCATAGGTAACGCCATGATAGGGAATCTGTTCCTTTCTGTAGTCGCTGCTGATATTGTGCTGCATACGCCACCATTTTGTAACTGTAAGGGGAATGCTGACGGTTATGTTGGCAAAATCTTTATGAGGCATGTTTTTACCAAGATATTCCAGCACATTGGTAACGGTATCATATTCCGGGTAGCGGAGCATAGCGTCTGTCTCCCGGCCGGCATTCAAAGTAAGCGTATACGACCTGATAGTGTAAGTTAAGGCCATCGTATTTGTTTTGGAAGGCAAGAGGTAGGGATTGCCCACTACATAGTTTAAAGGACTATTATAGAACCGAAATGGATTCAGCTGGCCAAACGTCGGCCGGGTGATACGGCGGGCAAAAGAGAAGCCTATCTGTTGATTTTCACTTATCGTGTAAGTAGCGCTTATACTGGGCAGCCAGGTAAGGTAATTCCGTTTAGTTACCTCGTTTTGTGTGATGGAATTGGCTATACTCCGGGTATGTTCTGCACGCAGACCGGCTGCAAGATCAAATTTCCCCTGTTTCCTTTCGTAAGACAGGTAACCTGCAGAGATATATTCATCGTAGTGAAAGTTGTTAGACCGTCCGCTATCGGGCGCAAAAACGTGCTCGGTCGTCAGTGTGTCATAATGAATGTTATTGCGGGTAGAGGTATAGACAAACTTACCACCCGTGCGGAAGATACCTACGCCGGTTTCCCGCGAAAGATCGGCCTGTATGGTACGGATACGAATGTCCTGCCTTAGTGCTGTTTTCCAGTAATCCAGCAGAGCCGCACTGATGACATCACTCGTTTGAATATCTTCCTGCTGCCGGGTATTGGCCTGTACATATGAGCCTAGTAGCTGCAACTGGGTCTTTCCCCACTGACCGGAGTAATTCAGGTTAACCAGATAATTTCGCTGGGTGGGGTTGTAGCGGTTCATACTTTGCGTGTTGAAAATAAGGTGCTGCCCCGTAGCATCGGTTGTATATAACGTATTGTATGCATAAGCGTTCCGGTTTATCAGGAAGCCGCGCAGCTGCAGTTCGATATGTTGGTTCTTTTTAAAGTTATAGTCCGCTCCCAGCTGATAACTGAAGTTATTATTACTGGTGGGCACCTTGTTATTCGTGGCCATGATATCTGTATTGGCCAGATGTTGCAGTGCCTGATACCGGTAAATAGTGGTCCCCCTTGTATAACCCAACCGGGCCATGTAGGTAAGTTTAGGCGTCTTGTAGCTGAGCTGCAGCTGATTATCGTTATGGGTATAGGCATTCCGCTGCAAACTGGTATTTATATTACCCCTCCAGCCCAGGGTCAGATCCTGTTTCAACCGTATATCGATAATCGCTTTATATTCTGCATCATACTGGGAGGAAGGGTTATTGATCAGCGCTATAGACGCGATCATGTCGGATGAAAGACCGGCGAGGTAGGTTTGTAGTGCTTCAGGGCTCATCAGCACCGGTTTGCCATCAATAAAAACTGTCGGAGTGATCCTCCCATACAGTAATAAGGCACCGTCCCCTCCTACCTCAAGGCCGGGTACCTTTTTCAGTACATCAAAACCGTTCGCTGCCGTTTTGAACAGCCGGTTACCCGCTACCGTCATCACCAGTTTATCGGCCTGTTGCCGGACCGCCGGAGGAGCGGCATTGATTTCTATGGCCTGCAACTGCCGGGTCTTAATGGTTGAATCCTGCGCCCGGGTAAACGGGCCAAACATTATAAGAAAACAAAAAAAAGAAAAGACTTTCGCCATCGACTATAGGTTTCCCCAAACCTAGTAAGGGTTCCAACACCGATGGTCTGCCATTGTAAATCAGGAGTCCGGATTTATAAATCCGGACTGACGACAAATCACAAATTTCAGATTTTCAACCAGTTATTAGTTAGTCGTTTTTAGGGTAGTTTCCTTAAAAAGTGCCGGAGTGGTATCCGTTACCTTCTTAAAGGCGGCATAAAAAGTAGACTTGGAGTTGTACCCTACCTCGTACCCGATAGCTTCAAACGTCAGATGTTCCTTGGTGGTTATCAGTTTACAGGCTTCGTTGATGCGATACTCATTAATGTAAGTAGAAAAGCTTTTGCCCAGGTTATCATTCAGCAGCTGGGATAACTGGTGGGCAGGGATATTAATGGCGCGGGCCAGGTCACTCAGCTTGAGATTAGGATCTTTATACAGCGCCTTATCCATGATGGCCTGTCCCAGTTTTTCGGCCCAGGCCTGGGCGTCATTGTCGGCTATTTTCTTCTTTTCAGGTTTGCCAAGGGATGTTGTTTCCGGGGCAGTGAGCAGTTGATCCATCCTGGCGCCCTTTACAAAAAAGAAAATGGTGAGATACAAGATGGAGGTGAACGTGATTCCACCACCTATATATATACCGTATACGTAGCGCAATAAGGCTAGCAGGTAAACCAGGTATAGCAGGCAGTTAGACCCATATACCCACAGCCAGAACTGCTCTGTTGCGTTTAAGCCGGAACGGTTCACCAAACAGGCTTTTAAGGTGCTTCGGAGCAAAAAACCGGTAGCTACTATGTAAACACCCCATACCACGTAAATGAGCTGGGCAACAAAGTGGTTCCATAAGTTGGGACATCTCTGATAGGGAAACACAGCGCCGCCTACCACAAGTACGCCCAAGAGCACGCTCCACTCCCGTTTCCAGCTGGCCGGTATTACAGTAAGCCTTCCCATTGCTGCCCTGAAAAAATAATACAGAGAAGGGCCGATGAGAAAACAGGCGGAAAGTCCTATCTGCAGATAAATCTTGGGGAGCTGGGGATTGAAATAGATGAAAACTGATTTAGCCACACGAATACTGATGGCCAGCAACAGGATACCCAAAAGAAGAAATGGAATAGATTTTCGCTTTTTATGCAGGATATAAAGTCCGAGTACCAGGCCGTTAAAAGCTCCCAGGGCACTAAGGAAAAACAGTATTTGCTGGCCGATATTCATATGGATGGGTGTTAAAGGGCTCAGACAAATATATATAATTAACGTCGACCTGCATCTCAGGGAAGATTACCTTATATTAGCCATTATTTTTATACTAAACGCTTAAAAATTGGCTGAAGACATACTTGACCTAACGTTCGAAGAAAGGGATATCACTCAGAGGAAAGCTTTCAATAAATTGAGATTGATACTATTCATTCTTGCTATCCTGGTATCACTACTGAGTACCATAGTTTGTTTTGTCACCATTCCGGATGGATCAACTTTAACCGAACCATCATTCTTGTCTGAATGGGAAGTACCTTATGCCTTAAGTCTGGCTATTTTGGTTATTTTTCCTTTAGTCTCATTATTGCTGTCTTTGTCCGCTGGTATTATTCCGTTTCGAAAGTTTAGCTACAAGCAAAGAGTATCGGTTATTTTTCTTTCGATATTGCTGATAATTGAAAGTATTGGCTTGTACCAACTAGTAATGGAATCTTTTACTTATTGAGGTGAATATATTAAACCACGATATTGTGGCTAAACCCTGTTCATCAATTAAATAAAATCCCTTTTAAGTCAAAGTCTTAAAAGGGATTTATTCGATTAATACAGTTCCTATGACCTGAACGCCACAGGCGAAAAAGAAGCCTGTTTCTTGAAGAAATTCGAAAAGTGAGCCGGATCATCAAACCCTAAAGTATAGGCGATCTCAGAAACTGTCCAATCTGTCTGTTTCAACAGGATCTTCGCTTCCTGGACAATCCGTTTAGTAATGATATCGGTAGTCGTCTGCCCCGTCACTTCTTTTAACACCTTATTCAGGTGATTGACGTGTACCGCCAGCCTGTCCGCATAATCTTTGGCTGCACGCAATTTGAGCCGCTGCTGAGGCGATTCTATCGGAAACTGGCGTTCCAGCAGTTCCACGAACAGAGAAGATATTCTTTCAGATGCGTTGTGAACAGGGTCGAGCGCAGCCATGGGCTGCAACTTCTGACCGAAGTGGATTACCTCCAGAACAAGATTACGCAACAGGTCATACTTGTATATGTAGTCGGAAGCCAGCTCTCTCTGCATCTTTCTGAAGATATACTCCAGCTCCGTCCGCTCTGCTTCTGATAGCTCAAATATTGGCAATGCTCCTGGCCGGAAAATCGGCAGTTCATCTACTACAACACCTACTTTATTCTTAGCTAAAAAATCTTCCGTGAAAATAAAGAACATCCCGGTCTGATTATCATCCTGGGGAATCCAGTGATAAGGGATCCTGGGTGTAGCAAATAGCAATGCGCCTTCGCGGATATCCACCACTTTGTCTGCATATTCCGCTCTGCTCTTTCCCCTGAGCAGGCTGACCTTGTAATAAGATCGCCTGCTGTAAGGCATGATACGAGAACCTGTCTTCTTATCAAACAGTTTCTCTATTTCGAATATGTTGAAATGTCCTACTTCCTTCTCGATCCCTGCCGGGTATTCGGCCTGCGAATTCTTATAAAAATCCGTTATTGATGATTTTGAGATCATATCCAGTGCACCATTTACCTTAAAGGTAGCACTTTTGTCAGATCTCCTTCTGACCATCCTCAGCATATCAGATGCGCATTCCACCAGATACTTCTATACGTTGGGCAGTGATCCACCTGGCATCGTCCGTACACAGGAAAGCTACCACCCCGCCAACATCTTCGGGTACACCTGCACGTCCCAGGGCTGTCATTTCCCTTACAAACTTGTTTACGTCAGGGTTATCCCTTACCACACCTCCGGAGAAGTCTGTTGCAATGGCGCCCGGTGCAATAACGTTCGATCTGATGCCTCTTGGCGCCAGCTCGGCCGCCCAGTAGCGCGTTACTGTTTCTATTGCAGCCTTCATGGAGCCATACGCGGAATATCTCGGAATCGTTACCCGGGTATGGCCGGAAGATACATTGATGATACCGCCTCCATCATTCATCAAACCTAAAGCTTCCTGTGTGAAGAAATAAACGCCTTTGAAATGTATATTCATTAATTCATCGAACATCTGTTCGGGTACTTCCGCAAAGGGCGCATTACGCCCGACGCCGGCATTATTGATCAGGAAGTCAAAGCCTTCTGCATTGAATCTATCCTTCAGCTCCCCTTTCAACTGACTAAAGAAACCTTCGAAGCTTTTAATATCGCCTGTATTTAATTGCAGGGCAGCGGCCTTCCGTCCATTCTGCTGTAACAGTTTTACTACATTCAGCGCATCTTCTTCCCTGCTATTATAGGTGATGATCACATCCATTCCTTTTTCAGCGATCCGGAGTGCCATGTCTCTTCCTAAACCACGGCCACCGCCGGTTATCAAAGCTATTTTACTTTTGCTTTCCATCTTGTTTATGATTTTGATGGAACAAAGTTCAGGCGGGATGCAAAATCCATCATTGAGGATATCAATCCATTACTTGCAAATTTCAAATAACGCTGATTTGGGGCAGGTCACCGCGGTATGGTTAGCCTGGCTTATATTTTTCATATTGCAATCACAAAAGCCTTACAATCAGGCTATCCCGTTATAAGCAAAACGATAAAGAAGGGCTAATAAACTTATCGTGTATCATTTTTTTTCCGCATTGCGAAAACCATTTTCCCAATTTGATAAATCATCCCCTGTTTCCTCATTTAGATTTGCGCCGCGTTCACAATATTCGATTCATCAGCTAATCAGCCTATATGTATACTAAATTTAACCAACTGTTCGGATTGTTATGTCTATTATGTGTCCTGCTTGCAGGCACACCAGCCTTTTCTATCAGCGAACCTCTTTCTGCCATTAAAGGAACCGTCATTACCGGCGACGGTAGTCCTGCCGCTTTTGTAGCAGTACAAATAAAGGAAAAGAACAGAGGTACCCTGACCAACGAAAAGGGAGAATTCCTGTTTAAAAGAATGCACGCAGGTCATTACACACTGCAGGTAATGCTGATCGGTTATAAAGTAACGACAAAGGAAGTGGATGTTGCACAGGACGAAATCGTTAATGTCACTATCCAGCTGGAAGCTTCCAACCAGCAGTTACAGGAAGTGATCATCAACAGTGCCAGAAATAAATATAAAGCAGATGCGGTATCGGGTTCCCTACGTCTGAAAACACCTTTGCTCGAGATACCACAGAATATACAGGTCATCTCTGCCAGTCTGCTGGCTGACCAGCAGACATTTGACATCGTAGATGGCATTACGCGCAACGTGAGTGGCGCCACACGTGTAGGACATTGGGATAACCAATATGCACAGATCCGCATGAGAGGTTCCAAGATCCCTGCTTTCCGCAATGGAATGAACATTGAAGCCAGCTGGGGTCCTACTGCAGAAGATGCAGCTATGATAGAACGCATTGAGTTCGTAAAAGGCCCTGCAGGTTTTATGCTGGCTGCCGGTGAGCCTGGTGGTTTTTATAACGTGGTTACTAAAAAACCTACCGGTATCACCAAAGGTTCTGCTAACATCAGCATGGGTAGCTTCAGTACCTACCGTGCGGCGCTTGACTTTGACGGTAAACTGAGCAAAGATGGTAAACTGCTGTACAGATTGAACGTTGCCGGTCAGCAGAAAGATTTCTATACAAAATACAACTACAGCAACCGCTATCTGTTTGCTCCCGTACTAAAATACCTGGTAGACGATAAAACATCCATCACAGTAGAATATACTTTCCAGGGCTCGAAATACCTTGGAAATGGTAATTATCAGTTCTCCAGAAATAAACTGCTGGATGAAGGCATTTCCAACGACTTCTTTTACGGAGATCCATCCCTGGAGCCTGGCCGTCTCAGAGATCATAGTGCTTACGTTTATTTAGATCACCAGCTGAATGACAAATGGCAGGCGCATGCACAGGTTGCTTATTTTAACTTCAGCATGGTAGCCAACAGTGTATGGGCCGATACTGTGGGTAGAAATGGTAATATGAGCCGCTACTTCAGTATTGGTGATGAAGCTGGTGAAAACAGGTTTGCACAGATGTCACTGTCAGGAGAGGAATATACCGGTAGCATCCGTCACAGGATCCTGACTGGTGTTGACATGGGTAACAAGAAGTTCTGGGGCGACTTCCGTACACTGGAACCTCAACTTCGTCTGAAAGACTCCATCTTCAATGTGTACCATCCTGTATATGGTATTCCGTTCGACTCCATTCCTGTTATAGACCGTTCACAGAGTGTAAGGACCAGGGCCGGAGCAAGCGCATATATTTCATCTGTGAATTATACATCTGTATATGCACAGGATGAACTTGGCTTCTTCGACAACAGACTGCGTTTATCTCTGGGACTGCGATTCACTTATGCAGAAACTGTAGGTAAAACTAAAGCAGCCGAAATAAAAGATAACGTATTTTCTCCCCGCGTAGGTCTTAGCTACTCCATTGACAAGTCAACTTCTGTATATGCTTTGTATGATCAGTCGTTCGTACCTCAGTCAGGACTGGATTCAAACCTGCAGGCATTCGAGGCTATCAGAGGTAATGACATCGAAGCGGGTATTAAAAAAGAATTCTTCAATGGTCGTTGGGTAGCATCATTAACTGGTTACCGTATTGCCCGTCAGAATGCGAAGGTAGCACTGGGTATCAACGACAGCCGTGGTGCTCCCGTATCTGTCGCACTGGGTGAGACTGTTACAAAAGGTATCGAAGCAGATGTCAATGGTGAAATCGTACCCGGCTTAAACGTAAATATCAACTACGCCTACACTGATTCCAAAATAAGCAAAGATGCTCCTGGCAAACCGGAAGCAACATCAACTGTAGGTAACATTACACCCAATACTGCTGCACATGTTACCAACGGCTGGCTATCTTATCGCGTGGGTCATGGCGCGCTGACAGGCTTTGGTGCTTCTGCCGGTATCCAGTGGCAGGCAGAGCGTGCTGTAGGGACAAATACCAGGAAGTCTAACATTCCTAACTACTTCCGTACAGACGCAGGACTGAACTATTCGAGAGGAAAATACACTGTCGGCCTTCTCGTAAACAACCTGCTGGACGATCGTAAACTGCTTACTGCAGCATCGATTCCAACAAATGCATCCGGTTATTATAGTTACATCGTAGAACCTCGCCGAAACTTCCGTATGACAATAGGTTACCGCTTCTAAAAAAGATAGTTGCTATGCAATAAAATAGTGACTACATAAAAAAGTGCGATTGTTGTTTAAGCAGCAATCGCGCTTTTTTTTATACATACTCAATCAAGTACCCCGCCTCTCCACTTCATATAATATATAGACCACTCATCCCAGCTTTCCCTACCCTATTTAAAGGAATTGTTATGCTATTGTAAAGTGCTTTGATCGATGGATTCCTTGTAGATACTTTTGCATTTCCATAGCTATGGTTCTTTGACATATCAGCATCTATACTCCTTCAGCAATCCTTAACAATTAAACTACATGAAGAGAATGTATTTTTTAAAATTAAGGTCATTCTGTAGCGTTGCAGGTAAAGCATTTCCTGCTTTATTCTTCGCAATGTTTCTGAGCTTTTCTGCTTTTGCTCAGACGAATGGCACTATTAAAGGTATAGTAACAGACGAGAACAATGCACCTCTCCCCGGTGTGACTGTTTCCGTCAAAGGAACCAGTACCGGAACTATTACAAATGCAAACGGGGCCTACACGATTGTAGCAAAAGGCCCGGAAGATGTGATCCTGTTTACATTAATGGGATCTCTTCCAAAAGAAATTACTGTCGGAGACAAAAAAGTGATCAATGTAACATTAGTAACGGATACAAAACAATTGAAAGATGTAGTGGTGATCGGTTACGGCACTGCAAGCAAAAAAGATGTAACAGGCTCAATTACGACTATCAAGTCAGAAGAATTTAATCAGGGTGTACTCACTACTCCTGCTGAATTATTACAGGGTAAAGTAGCTGGCCTCAACGTGACGAAAAGCGGTGACCCTAACGCAGCTCCGGCTGTAGTATTAAGAGGTCCTTCCACCATCCGTACCACCGGTGGTGCGATGGAACCGTTCTATGTAATAGACGGTGTACCGGGTGCGTCTATTGACCTGCTTGCGCCGGCTGATATTGAAAGTATCGATGTATTGAAAGATGCTGCAGCTACGGCTATTTATGGCGCCCGTGCAGCCAATGGCGTAATCATCGTTACTACCAAAAGAGCAAAAACAGGTCAGACAAGACTTTCCTACAACGCGTATGTTGCCATGGAAGAAGTGTCCAAGCAACTGGACATGCTGACGGGTGATGAGCTGCGCGCATATCTCAAAAAGAATGGCCAGACCTTAATTCCCGACCTGAATGATGACGGTTCCAACACGAACTGGCAGAAACTGGTGGAAAGAAAAGGTTATTCCCATAATCACAACGTTTCTTTCGGTGGCGCCAATGCTACTACAGACTATGGTGGCAGCTTCAACTACCTGAAGAATGATGGTATTCTGAAGAACACCTCCCTCGAGCGCACTACTATAAGAGGCTATGTTACACAGCGCTTCTTTGACAATCGCCTGCGTTTAGGTCTGGCTGTTACCAACAGCCACACTAAGAGCAACGACATTGTGCAGACACAGGTGCTTTCCAATATGTTATTCTATCTGCCAACCGTAAGTCCCTTCAATGCGGACGGTACATATAAGGAATATTATGCAAGAACCGGTAATGGCACACTGAATCCACTGTCGCTGATCGACAATAACTTCATCAAAACGGATGATAACAAAACATTGATCACAGGTCTGGTACAGGCTGATATTTTCAAAGGGCTGAAATATACTTTATCACTGTCTTCTCAAAGGAACCAGAACAACTATAACAGTTATTACAACCATGCTTCAGGCCTGGCTGTTAACCTGAACGGTGTGGCTACAAGGAAGGCTTATCAGAATACAAGTACTGTAGTGGAATCTTATTTCAACTACGACAAAACTTTCGGCGCCAATACCATTAAATTGCTGGCTGGTTATACTTATCAGCAGGACCGTACTAATGATGGTTTCGGTATCACCACCCAGAATTTCTCTAATGATGCTTTGACTTATAACAACTTATTCCTGTCAAATCCGGCGAATACGTCGCAATTAGCTTTCGACAATAATCCGATCTCTACCCTCAGGCTTATCTCTTACTATGGTCGTGTGCAATATTCGTATGCCGATAAGTACCTCTTCATGGCTTCATTGAGGAATGATGGTTCATCAGCATTCGGTATCAACAATCGTTGGGGATATTTCCCTGCAGTTTCTGCAGGCTGGAATATCAGCAGTGAGCCATTCATGAAGAATGTTGACCTGATCACCGTACTGAAACTGAGAGCAGGTTATGGTGTGTCTGGTAACAGTGCAGGCTTTAACGCATTCTCTTCCCTGTTGATCTATGGTACACCAGCAGGTAACTCCAAGTTCCTGTACAATGGTAATGTTACCAATGCGATCGGTCCGGTGCGTAACGATAACCCTGATCTGAAATGGGAAGCTACAGCTACTACCAACATCGGTCTGGACTTCGGTATGTTGAAAGACAGGATAAGCGGTTCGATTGATTACTATATCAAGAAGACTTCTGATCTGATCTATGATCAGTATCCGGTATCTACTACACAGTACTTCGTACCAACTTATACTGCCAACGTAGGTAGCATCAAGAACAGTGGTATAGAGCTGGCATTGAGCGCTACAGTTGTGAAATCGCACGGTTTCACCTGGAGAACGAACCTCAACCTGGCGCACAACAAGAACGAGATCACCAATCTCTCCAACGAAAAATTTGCTATTAACTATATCCAGACCGCACAGCTGGGGGGTAAAGGGCAATCTGGTAACTACAGCCAGATCATCCTGCCTGGTTATGCTTTAGGTACGTTTAACCTGTGGCATTACCTGGGTAAGAACGATAACGGCGTAAGTACTTATCAGAAAGCAGATGGCAGTGTTACTGCAACACAGCCCCTCACCACAGATGCGAAACTGGCAGGCAATGCTCAGCCAAAGCTGATGTACGGATGGAGCAACAATTTCTATTATAAGAACTTCGACCTGAATTTCCTGGTGCGTGGCGTATTAGGCAATAAGATCCTGAATGCTACACTCGCAGGATTGAACAACCCTGTTGATTCAAAAATTCAGAATATCCCGCAGTTCACTACAAATGAGTCATACAATGACATCAACGGCTACCTGATCTCTGACCGTTTCTTAGAAAGCGGCTCCTATCTGCGTCTGGATAACCTGTCACTCGGTTATACTTTCAAACCACGTACGCAGGCAGTAAAGAGCATCCGTTTCTATGCTACCGCCAATAACCTGTTCGTGATCACCAAATATCGTGGTATAGATCCTGAGATCAATATCGGTGGTGTTACTCCTGGTATTGACAATAATAACTTCTATCCTAAAACACGTACTTATATCGTTGGTCTGAGTGCTTCATTTTAATTAAGGAAATGAGTGTTCCATAGGGAACAATAAAAAAATATTAACGGATGAAAAAGAAAAATATATTCATCACTGCGATTGCAGCACTTGTTACGGTTAGTGCCTGCAGGAAATTAGATGTAGATGTTGAATCACAATATGTAAACGGCAACTTCCCTTCCACCTCCCAGGATTATGCTGCTTTACTTGGTACTATGTATACAAACCTGGCCTCCAACTACGCTATCGCCTATTGGCGTATGCAGGAGCTATCTACAGATGAAGCGATCATTCCAGCCCGTGATGGTAACTTCGATGATGGTGGTCAGTACAGGCAATTACACTATCATACCTGGACATTTGATCATCCGAATGTGACCGGTATCTGGCAGTGGGGTTTCGGCGGTATCAACAACTGTAACCGTCTGATCAATCTGACGACCGCCTCCAACGTAGACACTACCACTAAAGCAGCCAATATTGCTGAAGTAAGAGCGATACGTGCGTTGTATTATTTCTTCATGATGGATACTTATGGTAATGTGCCGCTGATCACTGACTTTCCGGTAGCTACTTTACCTGCCACGCAGGAAAGAGCCAAGATCTTCGCATTCATTGAATCAGAGCTGAAAGCTATCGCACAACAGCTGCCATCTAAATCGAGCAATGCTGCTACCAATGTATTGCAGTATGGCCGTCCTACAAAAGCAATGGCATTTGCCCTGCTGGCAAAGATGTACCTCAATGCATCTGTTTATTTAGGGGCGGGCAATGACCGTAATCAGGATGTTGTTGCTATGGCAGACAGTATCCAAAACAATAAAAACTACTTCCTGGATGGCAGGTTCCGTGACATCTTCCTACCGAATAACGGTCCGCAGATCAACGAGACTATCTTTGCTATTCCTTACGATCAGCAGATACCTGGTAATCAGTTCACCCGTTTCGGCTTCTACTATTACCTGGCGCAGGCTTACGGATTTAATGTTGGTCTGAGTATTGCGATGAGCACCACACCTGAATTCTATAACCGCTTCAACCTGAACGGCGATGTAAGGAACAATACCTGGCTGGTAGGCCCTCAATATTACCCTGATGGTAATGGAGGCTTCACTAGTCAGCCGGTATATTATCCGAACAGTAATACCCAGGTTGTGATCACGCCAGACCTGGTACTGGTACCACCCAAACCAATGGACCTTGGCAATACACAGGCCAGCCAGGCATCAGGTGTACGTTCCATTAAGTACTATCCTGATCCTGCCATTATCCAGGCTACCCGTCTGAATGGTAATGATGTACCGGTATTCCGTCTCGCAGACATATACCTGATGAAAGCTGAGGCTATTTTACGTGGTGCAGCACCAACCACTGTCAATGGCGCATTGCAAACACCTGATTATTTGGTTAACTTGCTGCGCGCCCGTGCCGGCGCACCTCCGGTTGCTGGTATTGACCTGCCGGGATTATTGGATGAACGTGCCCGTGAACTATCCTGGGAGGGATGGCGCCGTAATGACCTGATCCGCTTTGACCAGTTTGAAAAAGAATATCCTTTGCCAAACGATAACCTGAGCATGAATAAGGATACCAGAAGAAGACTCTATCCTATTCCTATTACGGAAATCAGGCTGAATGGTAATCTGAGACAGAATCCAGGTTATGAGCAATAATTAAAGGATTGCAGATACTAAATAATAAAAGATACATCATAAAGCCCAACAGCCGGTTCTTTCACAGGCCGGCTGTTTTTAAAACAATATATCATGAAGGCACTTTCAGGATTAATATTAACGGCGGCCCTGAGCCTGCTGCATAACGAAGTACCAGACAGCGTGAAGATGAATAGAATACAGGTCATCGGTTCACACAACAGTTACAAGCAAGCCATCGACCCCGCATTGTTCAAAATGTTCCAGCAGCGCGATTCAGTGTCGGCCAGTAAAATTGATTACGAACACATTTCTATTACAGAGCAATTGGATATGGGTTTATTGAACCTGGAGATCGATGTTTATGCAGATGCCAAAGGCGGTAAATATGCACATCCTAAAGGGCTGGATTGGGCGAAAGGACAGGCACCTTATGATGAGAAAGGGCTTATGAAAGAACCAGGGTTCAAAGTATTGCACATTCCGGATCTGGACTTCCGTAATGATTATCTGACATTGAAGAACCTTTTAGCAGAGTTAAAAGCATGGTCAGAGAAGCATCCGCATCACTACCCTGTCTTTATTACACTGGAGCCTAAAGATGGTGCTTCAAAAAGTAAGGAAATCACTGAACCGGAACCATTCACTACAGAAGTTTTCGATCAGCTGGATCAGGCATTGATAGATGGGTTAGGTAAGGAGCATCTGATTACGCCGGATATGGTGAGAGGAAAATATAAGACACTGGAAGAAGCAGTACTGCATGATAACTGGCCAACAGTAAAAGCTGCGGAAGGTAAATTTGCTTTCATCCTCGATGCCAAAGATGATAAGAGAGATCTTTACATTGCTGGTCATCCAGGACTGAAGGGCCGTGTTGTATTCTCCAACTCCGATCCAGGTACTCCGGAAGCAGGTATGATGATCAGGAACAATCCGAACAGTCCTGAAATAAAAGACCTCGTAGCGAAAGGTTACATCATCCGCACGAGGGCTGACTCAGATACCAAAGAAGCACGACTGAACGATAAATCCAGCTTTGTTGCAGCATGCAATTCAGGAGCGCAGATCATTACAACTGATTATTATAGAAAGAGCACCCACTTTAAGTCTGATTATGAGATCAGCTTTGAAGGAAAGAAATATTGCCGATTGAATCCTTTATTTAATAACACGGCAGCTGTGAGCAACAAGTAATTGACGTTCACGTTATTGTTCTCAGGGAGCGTCTTGTGAAACGGTGATACGTTTTGCAAGGCGCTTTTTTATACTCATAATATTTCCTTAACTCTACTCACAAATAAGGAGGTCGTAAATCGCCTCTTCTTTGTCTTTTTCACCCCTCTTCGCTATAAACCTCCCGTCGTAAGTTTGTATCGTTAACAACAACAAATAAATCAATTAAAAACTCTCTGATATGACAACAACCGCTAAAACCGCAATTACCGTAGAAACCACCGTTCAGGCGCCAGTAGCAAAAGTATGGGAATACTGGAACCAGCCTGAACATATTAAGAAATGGGCTTTTGCTTCAGATGACTGGCATGTACCTGCTTCTGAAAATGACCTGCGGACGGGTGGTAAATTCAGCACTACTATGGCAGCTAAAGATGGTAGTTTCAGTTTTGACTTTGGCGGCGTGTATACACAGGTGAAAGAACATAAGCTGATCGAGTATACCCTGGGTGATGAAAGAAAGGTGAGCATCCTTTTCAGCAGCATAGGCGATGCCACCAAGATCGTAGAGACTTTCGAAGCAGAAGAAACACATTCTGTTGAAATGCAGCAGAGTGGCTGGCAGGCTATCCTGGATAATTTTAAGAAGTATACAGAAGCTAATTAATACCAGGCACCGTATACAGTACAAACTATTTCAGATACTGTATGGGGCAAAAGAGGAGTTGCCTCAATTAATGAGACAACTCCTTTTCTTTACTATACGAATCGACTGACCTCTGATTATTGGAAAAAGCCGGCAGCGGTGGTGGTATTTTCCACCCAGCAGCCCGAACTTGCTTTCAGTACATACTCACTCAGGCCTACCCTGTTTGCTCCTGGCGCCCAGTCAAACGTATAGCCGAGCCTTGTCCACGGATAATAGTAATCTGTGGCGGCATTAATCGGACGGTAGTAGGAGTAAATAATATTATTATTAAACCATAAGCGGTATTCATCAGAAACTGTGCTTACCAGTGTTGAACCCGTGGTAGTAGTTGTAATGGAATTGTCTCCTGCCGGACGGAAGAGCCTTTCTGCGTGCACCCATATCTGGGCGATATGTGTATTACTCTTGCTATTTACCGGTGGAAGTCCCAACAGCTGGCTGATACGCTGAATTGTATCTGAGGTCGGCGTGAAAACCGGGCCTAGTTTGCGTAGCATCTGAGTTGGGATAAAAAACCAGCTATCCCCCCAGGTAGTAGTAATGGAGTCTCCCACAGGATAACTTTCCGGATACCGCATAAAGGTGGCCATCAGTACATAGTTTTGTCCGTTGATGGTTTTCCATTGCAAATTAGGATTGCTTGCTGCAATAGGCCAAAGGCTATCTATTGCTTCCGAACCATTATCAACCATCGCATCTTTAATGGATTGATTGTACAACGCGTTCAAGTCTGGCGTGGGCGTTACATCGTCGTCATCTTTCGAGCAACTCACTACGGTGAAGCCAAGCAGAACAATAATAAGGGCAAAGAAACTGTTGTGGAAACGGGGAAAGGCGTTTTTCATTGGATTTCTTGTATGGTTATTGAGAATGAGATAAAATTAATACTATTTCCATTCATTCTCTGGTCATTCCTAACCATTATTCACGCCTCTGTTCATTTTGTTCATTCCCTGACCTTACCCCATACATTATTTCTCCGGATTCACAACGCGGTTTGGTTCAATGCGCACGCCTTCTTCGTGTAGTATGCCAGATCCGATGCTGTGGATATTTTCTGTGAGAAGTTACGTTATTAAAGATCAGGGCTACCATCAGCAGGATCAGTACACCAGTTAACACAGGGCTTAATACATATAGGTATCCCATAGCTTTGATCTTCTCTGACCCGATATTAGCGATCAGGGCTGTAGCGCCTCCGGGTGGATGGAGTGTTTTTGTGATCTGCATCAATACAATAGACAAAGCCACCGACAGCGCGGCGGCCAGCCACAACTCGCCGGGTATCAGTTTATGAATGGTAACACCTACAAGAGCGCAGATCAGGTGCCCTCCCACCAGGTTTCTGGGCTGGGCAAGGGGACTGTTTATGATGCCATAAATGAGTACGGAGGATGCTCCGAAGGAGCCGATGAGGAATAAATTATCTGTGGGGGATAAAAAGTTACTTTGCAGCAGTCCAATCAACCCGATACCGGTAAATGCGCCCAGGAAAGTCCACAAGTGTTCCCTGAAGTCAAGCAATGTTTCCTTGTACAAGACATACCTCACCCTGCGGAGATGCCGCTTTGTCTTTTTTCCCATTATTTCCCTTTATTCCCTTTAGAGCCGCAAAGCTACGGGCAAAAAATGGCATCATCAAGACCTGATACAGAGAAAGTAATAGCATCAAAGACCCAACAAACTGATCTTCAACACCTTACTACAATATCCCTTTCAGTCGCAGGTGCTGCAGCAACATAATGGTTTTGGCATCTTTGATCCCGCCATCGTCTATCATGGCAAGCGCCTTTTCAAAGGGGATCTCCAACACTTCTATTTCCTCCTGTTCGTGCTCCACACCGCCGCCGTCGTGCACTTTCATACTTGCAGCGTACTCGGCGATAAAGAAATAAAGGATCTCAGTAACCGAGCCCGGCGACATATAAGCTTCGAATATCTTACGGACATGAGACACTTTGTACCCGGTTTCTTCTTCCACCTCCCTGCGGATGCAGTCCTCGGGACTATCCTTATCCAGCAAACCCGCACAGGCTTCGATCAGCATACCGGAGGGATTACCGTTTACAAAAGATGGCAGACGGAACTGGCGGGTCAGGATAACCGACTTTTGTTCTGTGTTATACAAGAGAATTACAGCCCCATTCCCGCGGTCATACGCTTCACGGGTCTGGGTTTGCCAGCTACCGTTTTTCAGCTTAAAATCGTAGGTAAATTTGCGGAGTATATACCAATTGTCTGACAGGATCTCTTCCTTCTGGATTTTTATTTCGGGCAACATAACCGATCATTAATGACGTTAGCCCCAAATATACCTCAAAAGATTTTACATACTACCGCCATACACCGGTCTAATACCGGCAGCTTTAATCTTTTCCAGTACCTTCTCTCCTACCTTATATCCCTGGGCTACACCATTGTCAATGGCATCACGATAATGAATCCCCCCATATAAACGGGAAATGGCTGCTTCCCGCGATGCGGCCAGGAAGGAGGTGAATTTACGTGCGGGAATCTCAAACATCTCCTCGGAGTTGTCTTCATAGGCGAAATTATCGCCCAGCATATAAGTCAGCACGGTGGCCACGGCAGAAGATACCACGCTATGGCCACTGGTATATTCAGGGAATGGAGGCGTTTGCAGCAAGGGTTTCCATTTCACATCTATATAACGGTTGATGTAGGTTTCCGGACGAATGCGGTTAGAAAGGAACTTTGCGTCCCAACAGCTGATGAATGCATCCATCATGGTTACTGCAGCTACCGAATGCAGCAGCACTGTCTTATCGAAATCCAGCTGAGCCTTGCGGGCTGCAATACCCGCTATATTCATCCAGTGGCCTCCCGGCGTGATCTTCTTAAAACCGATGGCCATATGTCCATAAGTACTTACAGCAAAGGGGTTGCAATCCCAGAATGAAGCAATAACCCGCTGTTCCGTATTGAGATTCATACCGGCATGAAACACTTCCTTATTCAATGCATAAAAAGCACTTGCAGTGTCCTTGCTGAAAGGCACCGGATCGGCCGGCACAAATTGGTTGCAGGAATCTATGATCATGGGCCTTATGGTTTTCCAATGCGGCTCCACGGCTTCAATATATGCCGGTGGTGTAGGATACCAGTACCCTTCCCCCTTCATCGGTGTATAACGTACCAGCGTGCTGAGCTTTCCATAACCATCCGGACGCGACCACTGCACGGTTTGTCTGGCAATATCTTCTGCAACAGCAACAGAATTGCGGATAATACTATCTGGTACTTTATCTTTCTTAAATAGAAGTAACAACTTCTCCTCATCTTTTTCCAGCATAAATCCTGAGGGCAACATCAGTTTACCAGTTTCCAGTATGCTGTACACAGCAGCTATGCGATAATCGTACTTACGTCCGCCATCATGAACAGCAATGCCGGGATATGATCTGATGAATGCAGCTGCATCAGGGACCTGCTTGTTATGTGCTGCTACGATGCTATAAGCTGACATCATTGCGTAGCTATAGAAACGGCATGCGGCTGGGGGATTTACTACGTCATGCATCATGACCATTGACAGTGAAAAGACTGCCGGCTGTATATAGTCTGTTAAGCCGGTTTTATATTGTTGTGTGTATCCAAACTGACATACAAATAGCAGGAGGACCGTTAATCGTTTCATACTTAGTTCACTTTAAACAGGGTGATCCCCTTATTATTTACACCTATCATGACATATGGTTTATTACCCAGATTCATGACAGTCGCCGATTTCACATCTCCCTTCACGCAAAGGCCGGAAGCCGGCTGTGAGATGTAGCTGAAATTTCCCTTGCCATCGCCTTTTAACAGGCAGCCGTAACCAGCATCAAAGCTGCCCAGTTTAAGCCGGTTATCGCATTGGTTACCCAGCAGCAGCAGATCCAGCTTTCCATCCTTGTCATAATCCGCAGGAAGGATCCTGGACACAACCGAGAATTGTGCTTCTACAGGCAGCGCCGTTGATACAAACTTTCCATTGCGGTATAAAAAGCAGGATGTCTTTGTTTCCACAGCGGTCAATTTCCCGGCCTGGCTCAGTTCTTCCGCAGAGAAAATGTCTTTCATTGTAGCGTTGGAGTAATTGCGGTAAGAAGAGAACTTGCGGCGCATGGGATAGATCTGTTCATTGAGTTCATCACGGCTTACAAAGGGATAACTTACGCCTTCAATGTAGAAGTTCAGGAAGGGATCAATAGAACCATTTTTATCGAAGTCGGCATAGTAGAGTTCCGCCGGTTGTTTTACAGAGGCATGTATCTGAGTGTTCTGTCCCAGGTTGCCCGCAATAATATCTTCCTGTCCATCCCCGTCCACATCAGCCATTGTTAAACCAAACCAAAGGCCTGTTTGCGGCTGATCAAAATACTGCGCTGTTACATCCTTGAATCCATCCTGTTTATTGGCAAAAACCATCACAGGCATGAACTCACCACAGGTCACCAGGTCTTTTCTGCCATCTTTGTCAATGTCTGTCCAGCGGGCATCGGTGATCATGCCCGCAGTAGTGAAAGGAATCGTTGCTGCACTAAACTGGCCCTTTCCGTCATTCATCAATAAATATGATACCGGTGGCGTCGGATACTTGCCGGGAATAACACGCCCCCCTACAAAGACGTCGATATCGCCATCATTGTCAACATCGCAGGGCCGTACGCATGATTTACTGCTAGCGCTTACATTGGGCAAAGCGTCCTTTAAAAGAGAGAAATTCCCCTTGCCGTTGTTGAGATACAGCTCATCCTGCAAAGCGGTCGTATTGGGCTCAAAAAGGCCATATCCACCCTTTGCTACATACAGATCGGGAGCACCATCGCCGTTAGCGTCAAAGAAAGCAGCTGCAGCCACCTGTGACGGCATATCACTGCCAGGGACGACTTTTGTGCCCATTACAAATCCTCCACCCGGTTTCTGAAAGTAGATCCTTGCCGGCTGTTCACTATCCCCTCCGATGAACAGATCTTCCAATCCGTCCTTATTCACATCCGCCTTTTCAAACACCGGACCGGTTCTGGAGTACATGAACATCATCAGTAGCTGGCGCTTGAAATCATTTCCGGAGAGGTCGGCATGTTTGTAGGTAAAGAGACTGTCTGCATTGCTGAAGTAGGTGTTGGCAGGCGCCTGCATTGTATTATGCGCTGGCCCTCCATCAGGGGCATAAGAGACAGTCAGCAGTTGGTTAGCAGTAACATCTTTCAGGTGTTGTGTTTTACCGTCGGGCCAGATGATACAAACAGAGTCTGCCCGCGTATCATCACCCAGGCCGAATAACAACTGGGTGGATACGGCGGACAGATAACCCCTGTTTGGATTGACCTCCAGATATTGTTTCAAACCTTTGCTGTAGACGTACACTTTCGCGCCTATAGCGCCGGTATTTTTATTGTTTCCTTTTAGTTTAACAGCCAGATAGGGCCTCTTGTTTTGTTCGCGGCTCATATTCTGGTATATCGCGGCTGTTTCATTGATCTTGTTGACCACCAGGTCAAGGTCACCGTCGTTATCAAGATCCGCATATACTGCACCACTGGAAATGCCTCCGGCATCCAGTCCCCATTCGTTCCGCATGTTTGTGAATGTGAGGTCCCTATTATTTTTAAAGATGTAGTTCTGTAAAGATGTTGACGGCATAGCAGCAATAAGGTCCATCAGCAGCACGGGTTCGCGGTCAATAGCCTTTTTTACCTTGTAGTCTCCCCAATAACGCAGGAAATCCTTATTGGTATAATCGCGCAGGTACCCATTAGTAACAAAAATGTCCTTGTAACCATCATTATCCAGGTCGGCAATAAGCGGGCACCAGCTCCAGTCGGTATTAGATACGCCTGCCAGCTGTCCTATTTCACTGAAAGTACCGTCGCCATTATTCAACTGTAACATATTGCGCATGTACTGCTTGTAGAGGTCCTGTGAAATCATCAGTTCAAAGGACTCATAGTTTTCCTGTAACTGCAGCAGCTTCTGACGTTGATTGTCTTCCGGCAGCATGTCCAGGGTCATGACATCCGGCAGGGCGTCGTTGTTAAAGTCCGCGATGTCAACTCCCATGGAGAACTGAGAAAGGTGACCAAAGCAGTTGGTAGCATCTTCTGCGAAGGTGCCATCATGTTTATTTATATAGAGGTAATCACGTTCATTGTAATCGTTGGTGACATAAATATCCTGCCAGCCGTCTTTGTTGATATCCGCTATTGCGACCCCCAGTCCGAAGGTCAGCGGATTCTGGATGATACCTGCCTGTTTTGATATTTCGGCGAAATGATTCCCGTCATTCCTGTACAGTTTATTGCCGGCCAGTGAATCTGTTTCATTGCGGAACCGGGTAAACTCCATGTTATCAATCTTGATAACGTTGTGGTTCAGCAGGAACATATCGAGATCACCATCATTATCCATATCAAAGAAAACAGCGGTGGTACTATATCCGGGATCATCCAGGCCATACTCCTTTGCCTTTTCTGCAAACTTCGCATTGCCCTCGTTAATAAATAACTGGTTCCTGCGCAGTTCATCTCCCTTTTTACCGGAGTAACATACATAAATATCGAGCAGGCCATCTCCATTCACATCGGCCATGGTAACGCCGGTCTTCCAGCCATCAGGCTTTCCTTCCAATCCTTTTCCTGCCTCTTTGGTAATATCGGCAAACCGCATGTTGCCTTTGTTGAGATAAAGTTTATTGGGAGTCATGTTTGCGGTAAAGAACAGGTCCTGCAGACCATCATTGTTAATATCTCCTACGGCCACACCGCCACCATTATAGAAATATTCGTAGGCCAGTACATTCAGTTTTTCGGTTTCGTTCAATGCATTACTGAATTTGATGCCGGTCGTTTTGGAAGCCAATAGCTGGAATAACGGCTGCTGGGCTACTGTACGGGAAGCTGCAATAGTTAACAACAGAAAAATAGCAGGGATACTAATTTTTTTCATCAGGTATTGATTGCATTGGTGTCCTGCTGTGGAATTGCTGATCATCGAATACTTTTTTACAGAGGAACTCTCTCGGAATAAAAGCTAATGCGACCACTAAGGGTCGCATTAGCATAAGTTCAATAGTTACATTATGGAACATCCCACCATACTCTGGAAGTATAGGTATCTCCCTTATCTAGGCGACCTACCGCAGCCTGGTAATTAGTAGGATTAGTAGACCCTTCTGTTGAATGGTAAGCAATCCTCCTTGGTATAGTACCACCGGTAAAATTACCCTGGTAATTAACAGGAGTCAGCACCGGATAACCTGATCTTCTCCAGTTAATCCACGCTTCAATAAAGTTAAACAGCGTTCCATTGGTTGCCCAGTATTGTTCGTTGATCATCTTCAGAGAAGCTTCTGTTGAACTAACATCCAGCGGATGCGAAGCAGCATATGCATCGGCGGTTGCTGCACTGATCGCAGCGGCGGGGCTGAAGGTAGCCAGTGACTGCAATGCAGCTGAAACGGCATTCCTGTAGTGCTCAGCGGCAGTACCTGGTATTGTCCAGCCACGTACAGATGCTTCTGCCAGCAACAGTTCTGTTTCAGCATAGGTCAGCACAAATTCCGGAGCACTCCTGTCGAGATACACAGCTGTGGTAGGACGGGAATATTTACCCAAAAGGTATACATCGCCAGCCGCGCCTGTACTTCCGGGATAATCCGGCCTTTTAGTGATATCGGTAGCTCCGCCGAGCAGATCGTAGCCATTGGGCATGCCAATCTGTACGCTGGAATCCCTGTTCCCGGCCAATGAGCTGTTTGTACCATTTTTGAGACCAGCTGGTGGCACTTCAGCTACCACGCCGAGGCGGGGGTCGTTATTAACACGCAGATAGTCTATCAGGCGTTTAGACCATTTTACTTCCCTGTAGTCTTCAGTAACCAGCAGGGCACCGCTTGTACCATTACCATTACCGGTAGAGTTATCAGTACGGCCGTAAGCATTGTCGGCAATACCTTCAAAGGTGCCACCCGCAGCAGCTTTCTCAGCATATTGACGCGCCAGGGTAGGATTGACCTTCACTAAGCGCATGGCAGAACGCAGCATCAGTGAATAACCAAATTTCTTCCATTTATCAATGTCACCGCCATAGAAGAGATCTGAGGAAAGTTGGTCTCCGGCTACATCCAGCGCATTGATGGCAGTTTCCAGTTCCGTCAGCATGGAAGTATAAATTTCTTCCTGTGTATCGTACTTCGGTGTAAATACGCCGGATTTACCAGATAGTGCTTCGGAATAGGGAACGTCACCATAACAGTCTGTTATGTGCTGCATAATGAGGATCTTCATTATGATGCCGACATTGGCGAGGTTGGACAATTGCTTTTCATTAGCCAGTGTGGTCATTTCTGCAGCAAGACTTGCAGCCCGGTAATCATCGATCCAAAGCTGGTTCTGATAACCTATTATACCGGATGATGCCACGTATTTATCGCCGTTACTGTAGTAATTATAGGTAGAAGATAACAACTGGGGCCACATGCTCTGGAACAGCAACTGTGCATAGCCTTTGTTAGCATAGCTATACTGTGCTCTCGCAAGTAACAGATTGGGAAGATATCTACCCCCATCTACAGAAATCGGATCGGTGTTAATTTCATCAAAATCGTGGGTACAACCTGATGAGAACAGTGTCAGACCCAGCGCTATATATAGCAAACCTTTTTTCATGTTCATTATTTTTTAAATTTGACATTCACGTTCACACCGTAGGTACGTGTACTTGGCAAGCTTGTACCTTCGATACCTGCATAGTTAATGAGTGAAGAAAATCCGGCTTCAGGATCCACGTTATCAGAATTCCGCATGAGGGTAAGCAGATTACGTGCTACAAGGGAGATACCGATAGACTCAAAAGGCAGTCTACCCAACATCCTGCTGCCCAGCGTATAGCCCAATGTCACCTGGCGCAGTTTGATAAAATCAGCGTCCAGTACACTATTCTTAGAGATCTTATTCGCATATGCCTGATAATAGGTTTGCGCATCTACATTGATCGTATTTCTCAACCCTGTACTTTCAATGATACCATCAGCTACTATACCTGATTCCCTGCCTTCCAGCGTCATTTTATCCAGGCCACGGAATACGGCGTAGTCTTTCGTAGCAGACAGCAGTTTGTGACCAAACTTTCCATCAATTAAGAATGACAGGTTGAAGCCTTTAAAAGAGAATTCGTTATTAATACCACCGAAGAACTTTGGCAGCACACTACCCATTGGTCTGAGCACACCATCGTTCTGTGGCAGACCGGAAGCATCCAGCAGCACTTCTCCTTTGTCATTACGTTTGAAGTCGTATGCCAGGATCTGCGGACCAGCCATACCTTTCACCAGGGCGGTGTTGGCATTCAGCGGACGGTAAGTACCCAGTGTCAGCACGGTACTGGAACTGTTTGCACCGTAGATATCAAGGATCTTATTCTTAATATAGGTTCCATTCACAGATGCATTCCAGGTAAAGTTGGATGTAGAAACGATCGTACCGTTTATAGCAGCTTCAAAACCTGTGTTCTGCGTAGAGCCGGTTCCGAAATATGCCCTGTCATATCCGGTAGCTGGAGAGATGGTACCCTGGATAATTTCATTCTTCGTTTTACGATGGAAATAAGCAAGGTCAATACCTAACCTGTTATTGAAGAATTTCAGTTCCAGACCTGCTTCCAATTCCTTCAGCGTGAATGGTTTCAGGAACAGGTTGGGCAGTGTAGTTGGGAATTCTCCCGTGCTGACACCGCCGATCGTGCTACCAACACTATAGTAAGATCTGTCTGTATAAGCATCAACAGGTTCACCACTGGCGTTTGCCCAGGAAGCACGTAACTTACCATAGTTCAGCTTAGGAATGTTCACCAGTTCTGAGAAGATAAAGCTACCGGACACGGATGGTACAAAGATGCTTCTGTTATTGGCTGGCAACGTAGAGTAAGTATCGTAACGGCCGGTTGTTCCAATGGTCAGGAAACCTTTGTAAGAGAAGTCCGCAGTGTAGTACGCTGATTGTGATTCTCTTGCTTCATAGTCATAGTTCCTGCTAAAATTGGTTACGTTGTTGAACGCATAAACATATGGTATAATCATCTGGTTACCGGCTACTCCAACCATCTCCCAGGTCCTTCTACGCAGGTTACCACCCACTGCCAGGTCGAGCTGCAGATCTTCTACAATGTTCTTCTTGAAACCGATCAAACCATCTGCGTTCATTTCAGTGGTTTGTTCGTTACGCAGGTCCATGTC
Organism: Chitinophaga filiformis; assembly: GCF_021646545.1. Classification (GTDB taxonomy): domain Bacteria; phylum Bacteroidota; class Bacteroidia; order Chitinophagales; family Chitinophagaceae; genus Chitinophaga; species Chitinophaga filiformis_A. The sequence continues at coordinate 46,279 of NZ_JAKIRP010000004.1, forward strand.
GCCACTCACGAGTGTACCATTTGGCAGCGTGCTGGTAGAGTAGGCAGTACCCCATGGGGTTACTCTGAATTTCCTGTCATTGATGTTGTCATAACCAATACGTGCCTGCGCATATAAAAAGTCAAAGAAATCATAACGGGCAGTCAGTGCAGAGATCCAGCGTCTCCTGTCGATGTTATTGACATACTGGTTCACAACAAACCATGGGTTTGTTACAAAGTTATCATCATTCCATACTATCTCCCGTCCATTGTTGTTGGGATCGAAGCCTGGCTTCAGGATATCCTCATCGATGTTTGTAGCGAGGAAGATACCATTGTTCGCATTCAGCGGACCATCACTCAACTGCGGACGGTTCTGGGACTTGTCATCAATGTAGTTTACCAGTGCACTTATTTTCAGTTTAGTGGTTACATTCTGTTCGAGGTTCAGGTTGAAGGTCTTACGTTTCAAGCCACTGTTCCTTAAGATGGAATGATTGTCCAGGGAGGAAGCGGATACACGGAAAACACCTCTTTCTCCACCACCGGAAACCGCAATCGTATTTGTAAAACTTGGCCCAGTTCTGTAAAAGCGGCTGATATTATCATCTACAGCAGAATAGGCATATGACTTACCATCAAACTGTGGCGTCATTGATCCGTCCAGTCTGGAGCCCCAGCTCAAACGGGTGCTGATCAAGGCATCGGTAGCGTTAACAGGTTTTGCACCATGTTGCCCCTGGCCGTATTCGTACTGGTACTCAGTATAATCGATCGCTTTATCCAGCGTATAGTTCATGTTATATTCCACCTGCATAGTGCCTTTCTTACCACTCTTGGTAGTGATGAGGATTACACCGTTGGTAGCACGGGTACCGTACAATGCAGAAGCAGAAGCACCTTTCAGTACAGTCATGCTTTCAATATCGTCGGGGTTGATGTTGGATATACCATCACCATTGTCGGAACCACCCCACTCACCGGCAGCACCTCTCTGTGAGTTATCCATCGGAATACCGTTGATAACGTACAGCGGACTGCTGGCGCCAAAGCTGGCCATACCTCTTAACAGCACACGTGCAGAAGAACCGGGACCACCATTGGTACCACTTACGCTCAGACCCGCCACGCGGCCACCGAGGGAATAAGCAACGTTGGTTTCACGCGCCTGTGTGAGCGATGCTCCGTCCACTTTGGTAACAGAGTAACCCAACTTTTTGGACTCTTTTGATATACCCAATGCTGTTACCGTTACTTCACCTAACTGAGAAGAGGACTCCTCCATGGTGAAATCAACAGATGTTTGACCGGGGGCGACTTTGACGCCTTTTGATGTATAACCTATCAGTGAAGTTTCCAGTGTAATTTCTCCTTCAGGCACATTTTTCAGGGTAAATGCACCATCAGCACCAGTAATTGCAAAGATGTTCTTTCCTTGCACTTTAACACTCACGGAACCCAGAGGGGCTCCACTTTTTGAATCTTTAACAGTTCCCTGTACCTGCCTTGTTTGAGCAAATGCTACTGTGGAGAGTAGCATCGCAACAACCAGCAAACGTAGATGTCTCATTATCGATTTAGTTTTTGGTTAGAGAATAGACAAGTGCTTGACACTTGAAGGCATAGAAGGTCTGGTCGCCATGCGACAATGTTTCGTTTCATTGCTCGATACTGTTATATTTGGTTGTTGTTAGAAAATACTTTCCCCTTATGCTATTTGCATAGCATTGTTTATGATTCCATTAAGTTTTGATTTTTGATTTCAGTTGGACTTTCCCCCGGCTTATTCACTGTGATGTAACAGGGACTTGTTCCCCGTTACACGCACACATGCAGATGTCATCCGGCAAATAGCCAGTAAAGACTCATTAGTGATTTGAAGTGATAAAATAATTGTTCATTGTCCTACTCCACTTTAGCAATCTGATTGACTCTAGTAGTTATAATTTTGGCTTCGAAGAAAATTGTTCAATAGTAACGGTTCAATAGTTTTAGTTCCAAAGTTGCCTTACTCTTACGAGTAATACAATTCACTGTTCATGTTTGTTTCAAAAATTCTATAAATGACAAGTTTCCCTACATGGAAGGTTGGCATTTCCGCCTGATTTCATAACTGATTTGCTGATTACCGCCCTTTTTCACGCTCTCTCGTTTACGGCTCTTAACATTGAATGTACTCAAATTTAACATTTCATACAATAACAAATGCGTTCTACATAATTATAACCAAATGGCCGCTAAAACAAATACTTTTTTAACAACTCCTGATCGTATGTAAACCGTTTTAGCATATTTATAACACTTGATTTCACCAATATGTTCATCTGATAGTATTTTACCTTGACCGCTGGTGTGATTTTGTCTCTATGAACTAATCAGTTATCAAAAAAAAAGTGACTACCGGGTCGGCAGCCACTTTTCAATATTCGTTTCCGTATGATTTACTTCAGTTTATCTTTCTTCACTCCTTCCTTTGTGATCTTTACAGGAACAATCAGCCCATTTTCATCAAAATGCATTTCATCTATACACACTACCCTGTTATTGGCTGCCGTTTCCGTGAGCGGACGCCTATGGTAAACGATATACCACCGGTCAGTGCCGGGTACGTTGATCACGGAATGGTGGCCTGCACCGGTCGCTACCGAGGTATCCTGCTGAAGGATCTTGTCTATACGTTTAAAAGGCCCTGTCGGGGAATCGGCGATGGCATAGGCAACGGAATAATGTGGGCCGCCCCATCCTCCTTCTGACCACATGAAGTAGTATTTCCCATTACGGATGAACATGAACGGTCCTTCCACATAACCAGCCGGAGTGATTTCTTTAAAGGTATTACCGTCTTCAAAAGGAGTAAATCCCTTAAAATCAGGATTCAGTTTCGCAATGTTGCAATGGCGCCATCCGCCGTATATAATATAGTGTTGTCCGTCCTTGTCCCGGAAAACGAACTGGTCTATTGGTTGTGCCTTGTTATGGAATTTATCGATCAACGGTTTACCCAGGTAATCTTTATAAGGACCTCCTGGTTTGTCTGCCACGGCAACGCCTATGCCTCCCTCCTCATTATCACTCTGGATATCATTAGCCGCAAAGAAAAAGTAGTATTTGCCATCTTTCTCTACAATAGCCGGCGCCCACATGGCTTTTTTAGCCCATTTTACCGCCGCTGTATCCAGAATATGAGGATGTTTGGTCCATTTTACCAGATCCGGCGAGGAAAAAGCATCAAAAAATACCTGTTTCTCATATTTATCGGAGTACGTGGGGTATACCCAATATTCTTTACCCCAGATTGCTGCTTCGGGATCTGCATACCACCCCTGTACGATAGGATTACCAGCCCGTTTCTGTGCTGCCGAGGGCAGGTACAGTGCTGTTCCCAGTAATAAAAACGTTAAGACCTTTCTCATAATGTAATTTCCAGTTTGAGCCACAATATAATAATTGAGTACCAGAGATCTATGGACGGCAGAGCCCATTTCATTTTTTGTTCCTACTTTTACGCCAGCATTCAAACGATAGGTAAATTGTCAAATTCATCCTTACCGGAGGAGCGGAAACTATTACTGCAGATAGCCAGGGGTGACGAGTCTGCATACACACTTGTATTTAACCATTACAGCAAACAGGTGTTCAACGTGGCCATGCTTTATCTGAAAGACACTACGCCAGCACGGGAAGTCGTGCAGGAAGTCTTTCTGAAAATATGGCTGAAGAGGGAAACTATGCCCGCCGTGGAAGACCTGACCGCCTATCTGTTCATCCTCACCCGCAATCATATATATGACAGTTTCAAAAAACAGGCAAACCAGGTAAAAGCCCTGGACCATTTCATCCTGCACCAGCCCAGCGCTGTAGATGATACCGATCACCGGCTCCAGGAACGCCAATATGACCATCTACTGAATAAAGTAGTATCTAACCTACCCCCTGAACGTAAAAAGGTCTATATCGCCCGGAAAGAGGGCTTAAGCAACGAAGAGATCTCTGCCCGGATGAATATTTCCATCCATACCGTCAAGAAACAAATGCAGCTGGCTATGCAAACCGTCAGGAGCTTTGTGAAAGAGCAACTCCATATATAACAGCGCCCCGGCTATGAAAACCCCATCTAACTAACTGAATATCATCTCCAAAAAAAATTTCACGCCCCAATACTCCTTTTTTTTCCGCCGGTCGTCTTTATTACTATCAACCCAGTGCCAAACTAATCGTCTATGACAATAGCTGAAATAAAGCGATTACTTGATAAGTATAAGCGTAACGAGATCAGTGAGGAAGAATATCTCCAACTGATGCAGGAAGTCGCTGACGACGCCCATACATCTGCTATCAAGGCCGATATAATGGAAACATTATACGGGAAAGCACCTGATATGGCATTCGGTGAGGAAGAAGCGTCTGCCATGCTGACCGGTATTTTCCGGGCCGGCGAAGCGGATGCCCGTCGCTTAAGGGTTGTAAGGCGCAGAAGATTAGTATATGGTTCACTGGCAGCGGCCGTAGTTGCGGGCATGATTGCCACCGGTGTTTATATGTCCCAGTCTGGCAAACAGGCGGCCCCGGTAGCAGCTATACGTCACAGGCCTCTGCTGCCGGGCTCTGACAGGGCTATGCTTACGCTGGCAGATGGCACAGTTATACCGCTGGACAGTGCCAATAACGGGGCACTGGCGCAACAGGGCAACACGCAGATCATGAACAGGAACGGAGCCCTCAGCTATAATGCAGGGGGACAAACCAGTGAAGTGATGTACAATACGGTAGCGACGCCTCATGGCGGCCAATACCAACTGACCCTGGCAGACGGCAGCCGTGTATGGCTGAACGCAGCCAGCAGCATCCGGTTCCCCACTGCCTTTACCGGCAGGGAACGGCTTGTGGAGATCACCGGGGAGGCTTACTTCGAGATCGCACAACAGGCTGAAATGCCTTTCCGGGTAAAAGTGAATGATGTTCAGGTGAATGTTTTAGGCACCAGCTTTAATATCATGGCCTACCAGGACGAACAGGCCATCAAAACCACCCTGGTGGACGGTGCAGTGCAACTAAAGCACGGCAACAACTCCAGTGTGTTAAAACCAGGATTGCAGGCAAACTTATCATCCAGAGATGATCATTTTGTGATCGCCGCGGCTGACATGGAACAGACGCTTGCCTGGAAAGAGGGCAAATTCCGGTTCAGGAACACGAATATCCGGACTATCATGCGGCAGCTGTCGCGCTGGTATGACATCGAAGTGAACTACCAGGGAGATGTGTCTGATATAGACCTGACAGGGGTTATATCCCGGCGGGAAGAGGCCGGCAAGCTGTTAAAAGCACTGGAGGCTACCCAAAGGGTACAATTCGAGGTGAACGGGAACAAGGTGACCGTGAAACCCGGGGAACAACAGTAAAGCCCTTACGACCAAGGGGGACAACATTATGTAAAAACTAAATTTTTCCAGTTATGACCACGTAGAAAAATCACGTACCGTCAGCTTTAGGTAGAAAACCGGATTCCGACTGCCATCGGAACCCGGCATAGATGGCTACCAATTTCCTTAACGTTTGAAAATCGATTATTAAGCCAAGAACACAAAAGTATGGAACTACGCGAGACATGCAAGGCCTATCCGAGGAAGGGCTTCTTGCACAGTAAATTATTGTTGGTTATGAAATTAACTGCCATTTTAACACTGGTGTTCTCTCTGAATCTGAGCGCCAGGTCTTATTCCCAAACAGTCACGATCGCAGGAAAACACCTTGCCCTGTACGACATCTTCAACAGTATAAGTAAACAGACAGGTTACGAGTTTGTTTATGACGAAAAACTGCTGCAGGGTACAGGTGCTGTAGATATCAATCTGAAATCAGCCAGCCTGTCCGAAGTACTGGACAAGTGCCTGAAAGATAAACCGCTCTCTTATACTATCATGGACAAGATCATTGTGATCCGTCCTAAAGCAGTGAAAAAAGAGACTCCCACCGCCATGCAGCCCGCGGCTACCGTCGAAGGTACTGTGGTGGATGCTACTGGTCAGCCCCTTCCCAACGTGGCTGTTCAGGTAAAAGGTACGACCCGTGGCGCACTGACTGACGCAAAAGGACATTTCTCCCTCCAGGTGGAAAGCACCGATGTACTGGTATTCAACTATGTTGGTTTTGAGAAAAAAGAGATCACTGTAGGCAGCCAGACCAATATCCAGGTGACGCTGACCGAATCCAACAAACAGTTGAACACTGTTGTAGTGACAGCGCTGGGTATCAAAAGATCAGAGAAATCTATTACCTATGCTACGCAGCAGGTAAGCGGTGTGGAACTGACCAAAGCGAAAGATCCGAACCTGATCAATACCCTGAATGGTAAGGTAGCAGGTCTGAACATCTCTCAAAGTTCTTCCGGCGTAGGTGGTTCTGCTAAGGTCATTCTGCGTGGTGCCAAATCTGGTCTGGGTAGTAACCAGGCGCTTTATGTGATAGATGGGGTGCCTATGAATAACTCCCTAACCTCGCAGCCTAACAGCTCTTATGGTGGTAGCGGTGCTTATGATGGCGGAGACCCGATCTCTAATCTGAACCCGGATGATATCGAAAGTATTTCCGTGCTGAAAGGTGCTTCCGCTGCTGCACTTTATGGCAGCCAGGGTGCCAATGGAGTCATCCTGATCACGACGAAAAGTGGTAAAGCCGGTCGTACGGTAATCAATTTCAGTTCCGGCCTGACTCTTAGCAATGTGGCTTACAAACCGGAGTTCCAGAACAGCTACGGCCAGACTAACGCGACTAACACACAGAGCTGGGGCAGTAAAATATCCGGGGGCAAGGACAACCTGTCCTCTTTCTTTCAGACAGGCCAGAACCTGACCAACTCTATCAGCCTGGCAGGTGGTTCAGATAAGATGCAGACATATTTCTCTTACGCCAATACTTCTGCGAAAGGTATTCAGCCTACGAACAAGCTGTCCCGTAACAACATCACATTCAAGGAAACAGGACATTTCCTGAACGATAAACTGACTGCGGAAGCTGACGTTAACTATATCAATCAGACTATTGACAACACGATCCTGAGCGGTTTTTATTTTAACCCGCTGACCGGTCTGTATCTCTTCCCCCGTGGAAAAGATCTGCAGCCGTACAAGGACAACTTTGAAGTGTTTGATCCTACCAGACGTTTAATGGTACAGAACTGGCCTTTCAACGAAGACGTTCAGCAGAATCCCTGGTGGATCCTCCACCGCGATCCGAATACCCTGGACCGTAACCGTTTGCTGATGAATGCCAGCCTGAAATACGATGTGAACAAATGGCTGAACATCACCGCACGTGGAAGCCTGGACAGGATCAACGATGTATTCGAGCAGAAAATTTATGCCGGTACCGTACAGACCCTCTCCCCTGCCAATGGTGTCTACGTATATAGTAATACCACTACCAATCAGCAGTATGGCGACCTGTTGGCTAACTTCGACATACCAGTTAGCGACAAGATCCGCATCACCGGTGTACTGGGCGGAAGCATCAGGGACGTAGTGACCAAAGGTGAGAAATTCAACTCCGGACAAGATGGTCTGAACATTCCGAACCTGTTCGTGATCCAGAACTTCAAGACCTTCAATCCACTGAACTCCGGTACCCTGCAGGAAAACCATAGCCAGGTACAATCCGTTTTCGGTAGCGCTAACATCTCCTACAAAGACTGGGCATACCTGGACCTGACCGCACGTAATGACTGGGCTTCAAACCTGGCCTTTACCCCTTCCGGTTCTTACTTCTACCCTTCTGTGGGTCTGAACGTGATCCTGAGCCAGGTAGCGAAACTGCCCGCGTTCATCAGCTTCGCTAAAGTACGTGGATCCTTTGCACAGGTAGGTAACTCTCCTCTGGCTTATCAGTCTAATCCGTCAGTATATAACTTCAGCGCGGGTGGTGGTTTCAGTCCAAACACCACAGCTCCTTTCACTGATCTGAAACCTGAAAAGACCAATTCACTGGAATTCGGTACCGAATGGCATTTCTTTGAGAACAGGCTGGGTGTGGATGTGACCTATTATAAGACCAACACCAAGAACCAGACTTTACAGATCAGGGCTCCGCAGGGATCATTCTACGACAACTTCTTCATCAATGCCGGTAATATCCAGAACCAGGGTGTTGAAGCCATCGTACGCTATGAAATACTGCGCGATACCAAACTGAAATGGAACACTGGTCTTAACTTCTCTACCAATAAGAATAAGATCATCGAGTTATCTCCTAACGCTCCTGAGTTTACACTGAGTGGTGCATCTGGTTCCAACTATGTGTCTAAGTTCAAGGTAGGTGGTTCTTTCGGAGACATCTATGGTACTGTACTGCAGCGTGATGCGCAGGGCCGTATCATGATCGATGCAAATGGCAACCCTATTAAACAGGGTGGTGATTTCGTATTCCTCGGCAACTCCAATACGAAATGGCAACTGGGATGGAACAACAACCTGCAGTATAAAGACTTCAACCTGTCTTTCCTGATCGATGGCAAATTCGGTGGTCAGGTAATGTCCATCACTCAATCCATGATGGACCAGTATGGTGTATCTAAAGTATCTGGTGAAGCACGTGATGCAGGTGGTGTAGCTGTAAATGGCGTTGATCCGAATGGCAATGCAGTATCCATGGTAGACGCGCAGAAATGGTATTCCACTGTTGGTGGTCGTGAGGCTGCTTCCGGAGAGTATATGTACAGCGCAACTACTGTACGCTTACGCGAACTTTCACTGGGTTACACCATCCCTGTAAAGAACACCAATTTCGTAAAAGCACTGAAATTATCACTGACAGGACGTAACCTGGTGTATTTCTCCAGGAAAGCGCCATTCGACCCTGAGCTGACCTTGTCAACCGCTAACGGTCTGTCTGGCGTGGATATCTTCATGCCTCCTGCTACCCGCAGCTATGGTCTGTCACTGAATGCTACTTTCTAATCATTGTTGCCATTAAACTGAAGAAAATGAAACGTTACTATATAAAAAGCATGTGGGCTATTGCGGCGGCAGTATTGCTGGGAGCCAGTGCCTGTACAAAGAACTTTGAAGTATATAACCAGGACAATACCGGCATTACCCCGGATGACCTGAAAGGAGATTTTAACGATATCGGCGCTTTCCTCACCAGGGCACAGCGTTCTATCATCAACTTTTCTGATGGTGGAGATCCCAACTCTTACCAGTTACAACAAAATCTGAATGCTGACTGCTATTCAGGCTATTTTATGTCCCCCAACCCATTCAACGGCGGACAAAACAACCTGTCTTACTCCCTCGTAAGCGGCTGGAATGGCGAGCCATTCAAAGTAGGTTACCTGAACATCATGGCTTCCGTAAACAGGCTGCGTACAAGCGGTGTGGATACCGCTTACCCTGCTGTATGGGCAGTAGCCCAGATCGTGCAGGTAACCGGTATGAGCCGTGTTACAGACATCTACGGACCTATCCCTTACAGCAAGGTGGGTACCAGCAAAAGCGCTATTCCATACGATAGTCAGGAAGATGTGTACAAACGTTTCTTCCTGGAACTGGATACCGCTACCAATAACCTGCGCACGCAGGTCGCGGGTAACGGAAAACCATTGCCGTTCGCTTTTTCCAGATTTGACCTGGTATATGATGGAGATTTCACGAAATGGCTGCAATATGCAAATAGCCTCCGCTTACGTTTGGCCATGCACATTGTAAAAGCGGCTCCTGAGCTGGCACAGCAACAGGCTGAAAAAGCTTTGGACCCTGCCAATGGTGGTGTGATCACAGGCAATGCCGGTAACATGAAAGTAAAAGTACTAGGCGCCGGCTTCAGCAACCCACTGGTGTTTATAGCACAGAACTGGCTGGATATCCGCATCGGGGCTTCCATTCAGAGTTATATGAGCGGCTACAACGATCCGCGCATCGGTAAATATTTTGACAAGTCTACCGATCCCGCTTTCCCGTCCCAGTACCAGGGTATCCGTATCGGTTCCATTGGGGGCAACGTATCCAAAGGAGATTATACCGGATATTCTTCGCTGAACCTGACGGACGGTACGCCTTCCTTCTCTATTACTACACCTGTACAGATCATGACTGCTGCAGAAGTATACTTCCTGAGAGCAGAAGTTGCGCTGCGTAACTGGGCGAATGCAGGTAGTGATGTACAGACGCTGTACAACCAGGGTATCACTACATCTATGGAGCAATGGGGTGCAAATGCAGGGGCTTATGTCAATGACAATACCAGCACACCTGCTGCGTATACAGATCCGAAGAACAGCGTGAATAATGCTGCCGCTCCTTCTACCATCACCATCAAATGGGACAACGCTGCAACTGCTGAGGCCAAAATGGAACGTCTCATTACACAGAAGTGGATCGCTATGTTCCCTGAAGGACAGGAAGCATGGACGGAATTCCGCCGTACCGGCTACCCTAAGCTTTTCCCTGTAGTGAATAACTTCAGCGGTGGCGTAATCAGCAGCACTACACAGATCAGACGTTTACCTTTCCCACAGAATGAATACAACACCAACAGCGCGGAAGTGGCCAAGGCTATTGGATTGCTGAAAGGTCCTGATAACGGGGCTACAAGATTATGGTGGGATGTACAATAATATTGTTTGTTAAGACTGTCGCCTTTGTGAATGTATCATTATAAATGGAAACCATCAGTTGAGTATTAAGAATTACCGACTGGATTAAAGAGTGAAGAACAAGAAGCCGTCTCAATTCATTTTTGAGGCGGCTTCTCTTTTGTATTACTATGGATTTATTCATTTACAATAATGCTCTTCGTTGTCCAGCTCTTTCCGTCAAATGCAGACAGCAGGTAGTAGCCGGAGCGGATACCGGCCAGTGAGATATTAAGCGGAGTGGCACCTGATTTATTTTCAATACGCTTAACAACCTTGCCTGTGATATCTGTGATCTTCACAGCATATACCTTCTGAGACAGGCTACCAGCGGATGGTTTGGCTGTCCTGGCCGTAGCAGTGGCTTCATTAACAGGAGCTGTGGTAGTTAATGTTAATGAACCTCTGGCCGGATTAGGTGCAATATTCAGTGACATTGCACTGGCGCCTGTCAGAACGGATACAAAAGGATATTCTTTATGAATCGGACCGCAGAAGCCCACAGCGTCGAGCACTACATATACCAATGCACCACTCTTTCTTTCCGTATACGTGAAGCCGGAATTACTGGAATTGAATGCATAAGGCGCATCGCCGGTGGTAGACCACGAGATGTTGGATAAGCCGGTGGAATTTATTGTACCAAAATAGGTAATGTAGTCTGACGAACTGTAATTAGGTATCGGACTTGTTGGCATATCTGTTGGCGTGTAAGGCCCGTTGGGACCAGCTGTATATGTCGCCTGTACTGTGCTTCCTGCCGTAATGGTTTTAGTCAGTGCAACCGGCGAGGTAAGGCATCCTCCCGACACGGTAGCAGTCAAAGTAGCCCAATAGTCAAAGGTCTTTGTTGCGGTGACTGTATTACCCGATGGTGTAAGGTTAACAACTCCCTGCGGCGATACTGACCAGGCAACAGAAGCATTACAGGGCAGGTTATTCACAGAGTAAGTAGCACTGGTGCATAAATTTGATGGCCCGGTCAATGAGAAGCTGGGCGTTACATTTGTAGCAGTCGAGGTACCTGCACCGAAAGTTACACCATTCACCACCGCATTTGCTATTATACTGGTAATCGGTGCACTACATGCCGGGGCCGTCAGTGTGAGGACATTGGAAGTGGTAGTCAGGAACTGTGGAGCCGGAGCACCGTTATACATCCAGCCGCTGCTGGCACTTCCCAGGTTCCAGTTATAGGCAGTAATGCCGGCCGCACCATTCGGATTAGATATCACAAAGTTCTGTGTAATGGCAGTACCACAGGTTTTCGAAACACTTGCAGGCGTCAGCGGAAGCGATACACGATCAGTAATAGTGATCTTACTGATCTTCACAGTATCCACACCGCCGTTTTTAAAACTCTGCACCAGGATAGTCATCACATTCAGATCACTGGTAGGAGTAAACGCCGTGAAATTGTAGACACCAACGTTTGTTCCCAGTACGTTGAATGCATTACCCGTTTGTACTGCCGACCAGGCCGAACTTGATACCGGTCCGCATACAGCAGGTAATGTCTGGGCAGGATTCGGCAATTGCGCATAAAACCCTGCATACAGTGTGGGAGGAGTAGTACCTGAAGGAGCAGAACCAGCTGCAGTGACCTGTATAGCATAAGTATGCCCTTTTTTGAAGGCATACCCTATACCATAAGCAGTGGCAGTAGTACCGCCGGGAGTAGCCGCTCCCACTGATACCAGTTTAATGGCATTTGTTCCGTTGTAAGTGACGCCACCGCAAACGGGATAATGGGTCAAACCACCGATAACTGCGAGAGTACTTGTGTTAAACACATTACAGTTGCCCGGGTTAAGCGGTGCGTTGGTATAACTGATGGTGGTGGTGACCTGCGCATAGGTCTTCGTGATAAAAAACAGGGCAAAACATACCCAAAAGGTAAAGGTCGTTTTCATAATGTGAAAGGGTGGGTTTAATGGTAATAATTAAAAACTGGATGATTTATAATGGTTTCAATTAACGTGAATGGTTCTGGTACTGAGGATCCGGGTCAACTCAAAATCGGGTCACATATAACGTTATTGAAGGTAGTAATTAAACACAAAATTCCATTAAAAAATGGATGAACGGCTGAGTATAACACGGTAATACTTACATGAAAAAAGCCTCGGGAAACCGAGGCCTTTCTTCATACATAATGGTTAACCTAGTCTATTATCAGTGTTGCGATGGAATGCGGTAAACTGGTTGCGGAAGCTGCTTCACCTTTGATCCAGAGTTTGTAAGGAATCTCTTTTGCAGACATGTTCAACACAACCACTGCGAGCTTGCCGTCTTTATTAATGAAGGCTGTTGTCTGCAGGTCTGTTCTGTTGGATGATGCAATCACACGTTTTGCACCCGGGCGGATGAATTTGGAAAAATGTCCCAGGTAATAATAAGCATTGGTGTAGATCAATTCACCTGACTTAGTATCTGCATGCACGGGTGCAAAGCAGAAGTTACCAACGTGATTTGGGCCACCATTTTCATCCAGCAGGATGTTCCAGTCTGTCCACGCAACGGTACCGTTGTTAAAGTCGTTCACCATAGACAGACCATAACGTTCACCGATGAACCATTCATGGATACGCTCACGTTTGAAAGATTCTATACATCCCTCTGTAAAGATGAGATTCTTGTCAGGGAAAGTCTCAGCCACGCGACGTACGTTGTCAAACATCATGCTACTGCCGGTCCAGGTCTCATACCAGTGATACCCGATACCCCATACATATTTAGCTGCAGCCGGATCTTCCAGGATGGTGCTGGCACGCTGATATACCTGGTCACGATTATGATCCCAGGCTATCAGCTTCTTCGAAGCCAGGCCCTGTTTCTGTAAGGTGGGTCCAAGGTAACGCTTGATAAAATCCCTCTCCTCTTCAGCAGAGTAATTACAGGATTCCCATTTCTGTTTTGCCATGGGCTCATTCTGTACAGAAAGGCCCCATACAGGAATACCCAGTGACTCATAAGTTTTGATAAACTTCACAAAGAAGTTAGCCCATGACTGGTAGTACTGTGGCAACAGTTTACCGCCATGCAGCATATCATTGTTGTCCTTCATCCAGGCCGGAGGGCTCCAGGGACTCACATACAATGGTAACTTCCCGCCGGCAGCAGTGATAGCCGCCTTAATGAACGGGATACGGTATTGCATATCATGTTCTACGCTGAATGTTCTCAACAGGCTGTCATTGTCTTTTACATAACTGTAAGAGTCACTGGAGAAATCACAGCTCTGTATATTGGTCCTGGCTAAGGTGTACCCGATACCATCTACCGGATCATAATAGGCTCTCATCAACTCCGCCCGCTTCTGGTTGGGCATTTTGGCCCACGTTTCAGCAGCAGCATCGGTCAGTGCGCCTCCAATTCCCATCAGTGTCTGGAAACGCTTTGAGGGATCTACAAAGATGCACACTTCCGTTTCCAGCGGCTGTTTCATGGGAGCAAAAGACAAGGTGCCTGTTTCAGTCAACCGCAGTTTGGTATTCTCTGCAGTAGTATACACAGTAACGCCTTTACGCGTAGTGGAATCCTTCCTGTTACTCAGGGCTTCGCTCTTCGCATAACCGGTGTAGGCCACCAGCAACAGCCCTATCAATGCGAATTTTCTCATTTATAAAAACTATGTTAGAATTTACCAGATATATGTAGCTACAGCACCATTGGCAAGGGTACTGGTCACTACTTTTTCTTTGTACCGGATATTGAATGTCTGCGGTATTGTGCCACTATTTACGACGATCAGCACCTTTTTACCATCAGGAGTTTTAAACGCCACATTGTCCAGCTGGCTTGTAATATTGGAGGCAATCCTTACTGCACCGGGACGTACAAATTTAGATGCATGACCGATGATATAATATGCAACGTTACGAATTACGCCGGAACCAATTGTTAATGCGCCCAGGCAGGTAGTACAACCACCTTCTGTATGCGGACCATAGTTAGGATCGGAAGCCAGGTTCCATTCCAGCACATTACGGCTCCAGTTACGGGTAGCACCAATGATCAGCGTGCTGACATGCCACTTCAGATCGTTCCCGAAGTTGCCGGGGCCGCCTACCCATTGTTCTGTGAAGTAAATATTCTTTTCAGGGTAAGCATCATGCAACTGTGTCAGTGCCGTGATGCTGCCACCATACAGATGAAAGGCCGAGCCGTCTACATAAGGGTAAGCATCCGCATCTTTCAGAATAGCGGCCGGATACTCAGGTTTGTCTGCATTATGATCATATACAATGATCTTTGTAGTCAGACCTGCTGCTTTAAAAGCGGGGCCCAGGTGATTCTTTACGAAGTCAGCCTGCTCATTGGCCTGCATGACCATACTCGGATTGTTACCGCCGTGTAAGGGCTCATTCTGGGGTGTAATCGCATCAATGGTGATACCTTCTGCTTTCATCGCCTGAATGTACTTTACGAAGTACAAGGCATAAGCGGCATAATATTCAGGTTTCAGGCTGCCTCCCTTGGATGCATTGTTTGTTTTCATCCAGGAGGGTGCAGACCAGGGTGATCCCAGTATCTTGATATTGGGCGCCAGGGCGATTATTTTTTTCAGTATGGGGAGCAGGTGTTTCTTTTCCATGTCAATGCTGAATTTCGTCATATTGACATCTGTTTCTCCTGCCGGAAGATCATTATAAGTAAATGGCGCTACACTCAGATCGGAGGCGCCAATGCTCACGCGCAGATAGCTCACGCCAATATGTGTACTGTCTGTCAGGAACAGTTCTTTCAGCAGTGCATCCTGTACGTCGGCGGAGAGGGAATTGATCAGCATGGCGCTGCCATCTGTCAGGCAATAACCAAAGCCGTCTATGCTCTGATAGGTCTGTTCATCATCAACGCTGATATCGGGATATATGTTAACAGTGTCCTTAAAGAGCAGGTTTACCTTTTGTTTTTGAAACAGCACGGTTTTATCACCTGTGGTCAGCCACATGTTGACGTCTGTGGTGTCGGTCTTTGGCGGGTCAACAGTGGGGCCGGGAACGTCTCCCCCTTTATTATCCTTGCATCCTGCAAAGGAGATCAGGCCTGTCATCAGCAATACAGCGAGGCTGATAGATGTTTTATTACGGAATCTCATTTTTCAATCATTTTATAAACTCTTACATAATCCACATCCATTGTTACCGGATAAATGGACTCATCCATACCCTGTGCGCCACCCCAATCGCCACCAACAGCAATATTCAACAGGAGATGGAATTTCTTATCGAAAGGCCATACTTTATATCCTTTCCCTTCATTAGTAAACTCGAAGATGAGCTGATCGTCAATGTAACCACGCAGGGCATAAGGCGTCCAGTCCATCCTGTACACATGATATTCCGTGCTGGCGTTCTGTATTTTCTTAACGCTTGTTTTCTGGGTGTTTATTCTGAAGTAATAAGCTTCTGTATGTGCGGTGATATGAATCACATCCTGATCATATCCTACGTGTTCCATAATATCGATCTCTCCTGACTTTGGCCAGTCTCCGTATGCCCAGTCGGTAGGCAGCATCCAGATAGCGGGCCAGGTACCTTTACCTGCAGGCAGTTTTGCTTTGATCTCAAAGCGACCGTACAGGAAGTCTCCCTTTCCTCTTGTCACCAGTCGTGCGGAGGTATAATTACGGTTTTCCTTCACTTCCTTTCTGGCTGTGATGGTCAGCTTGCCATTAGCTACCGAGGCATTGTCGAGGCTGTTGGTATAATATTCCAGCTCATTGTTTCCCCATCCGCCACCACCGATATCGTATCCCCATCTGGTATTGTCGGGCAAACCGTTATAATCAAATTCATCTGCCCATACCGGAGTTGTTTCAAAGGTCCAGTGTTTGTCTACAGGCCCCTGCGGAGTCACAGGATTTGTCGTAGTATCGTTCTCCCCTTTGCCTGAGCAGGAAATAACATTCATACCTAACAGGATGAAGGGGAGGTATTTCAGTGTTTTCATACGCGCTGTTTTGTAAATAAAAAAATTAGGAACCGGAGATCAGGAGTCAGGCGTATATACACCTTATTCCCGGGTCCCCAATTCCTAATCCAAAATAGACTTTATTTCTCTTCCAGGAACTTCACATCATCGATTGTGATACCGCCGGTGCCCAATGTACCACCTGAGCTACCTGCTTTGATCACAATGTAAATGTCTCCTGTTTTAGTAAACGTTATAACACCATTTTTATCTTTACCGGTACCGTCACAACCTATCTTAGCGATATCGTCGTCGAACGCCACGGCTCCGCAGCCAGACCAGGTATTCAGAGAAATGAATTTATTTCCGCTATAATCAGAACCCTGTTTAGGCACAGCAGCGTCGATGTAAATTTCAAACCAGGAATTAGTAGCGCCGCTACCCTTAACACGTCCTGAGAAAATATACGATTTGCCAGCTGTTACACTTACCTTCTGATAAATAGCGCCATTGCTATTGGCGGTATTGCTGAAAACCATCTTTCCATTCTCTATTTTGATGCCGGTCTGTACACCTCCGGTGTTCAACGGTGTCCAGAATTGCTCGCTACCAGCTTCCATATTACCACCTTGCAGGATATCCTGTGTTTGGGCATTCTGGGCAATTGTAATTTCCTTCGCCGTTTTTGCATATCCGCCATTGGTAAATACTGTAAACTGGATCTTATACTTTCCGGCCAGGAAAAAGCTCAGTGTATCTGTTTCGCGTTTGGATTTGTGTCCGGCGTCGTCCGTCCATTCAAACAGAAAACCACCCTGCGTTGTATTTTTTACAACGATCTTGTTCGGGTTGCCGTTCAGCGGCTCGGCGGTGAAAGACGCTACAGGCAATGGCCCGAGCCCTTTGTCAGATGATTCCGGTGTACAGGCCGAAACTGCGCCGGCCAGCAGAGCGGCCATTGCTATGATACGTGTATGTTTTATATACTGAAAGTTCATTTTGTGCTGTTTGTTAGATCATGAATGCTGTTAGACGCTTATTTCCATTCAGGGTTCTGCTGCAATTTTGTATTCTCCAGTTCCAGTAATGGGATAGGCAATACTTCATGCTTTCCTGTTCTGAAACCACGGTCGCCGAGCGCAGCAGCCGCTCTGCCAGTGCGTACCAGGTCGAACCAGCGGTGACCTTCACCTGCCAGCTCCAGGCGTCTTTCTTTGAAAATGTTGTCGTCGGTTGCCTCAACAGGACTCAGTCCTACGCGGGCACGTACAGCATTCAGTAATTCGTAGGCACGTGTGCCGGCACCACCGCCCTGACTGGATTTAACCAGCGCTTCCGCTTCCATCAGGTAAGTATCTGCCAGACGGATCTCATACAGGTTCTGCGGGAAGTTCAGTTCCATGTTACCAGGTCCTGTAGACTTGTCACTTACTTTCGCCGCGAATTTATTCAGGAACCAACCGGTATCATCATGGCCAGGAGAATAGTTTGCAATCCCGTTTGCCTTCAGGCTATCCATGTTTAACACAGTTGCATTGTAACGCGGATCGAAGTGAATGGCATCAAACAGACTTTTGGTAACTACCAGGAAGCTCCAGCCAGATACCATCTGTGGCGCTTCAGGCTTCAACGCAGTATATCCCCTCGGGCCTACCATAATGTTCAGCACATTACCTTCAGTACAACCTACACAGTTCCAGTTACCACCTGATCTGGAACTGAATGCCGCTTCAAATATTGATTCACTATTGAACTTATTGGCGTTGAATTTCCACAGATCACCGTAGTTGGCCAACAGTTTATAACCATATTTAGGATTGGTCTGTCCGGGAGTACCGTTCACCTCTGCCAGTTCTGCAGCCGCTTCCGGCCATTTCTCCTGATACAGGTATACTTTACCTAATAATGCATGCGCAGCACCTCTTGTAGCGCGTCCGCCAAGAGAATCTACAGGCACCTGATCAGGGAAGTTAGGCTCGGCAATAGCGTCCTTCAGATCCTGGACGATCAGGTTGTATACATCAGCGGGGGGAGACTGTACCACATTATACATTTCTGAAGTGGATACAGGTGTAGTCAGCAAGGGAATGTTCCTGAATAAACGCACCAGGTCAAAATAGAAGAATGCGCGCAGGAATTTACATTCTGCAGTGAAACGTTTCTTCAGATTTTCATCCATGGGAACATCAGGCAGCTTGCCTAACAAGGTGTTTGCACGGAAGATACCTGCATAGCCTTTTTTCCATAATTCCTCCTGAGGGCCCTGATCGGGAGCGAGGGTGTATTTCGAAAATACCTGGAAGGCAGTTACATCACTTGCACCACCACCACCAGCGAGATGGTCATCAGAACCAGCATCCATGGCGCCTACTTTGGTTACATAACCTCCACCCTGCCAGCTCACCACATCATACACGGCGATCAGACCATTGAAGGCTTCTGTTGCATTACGGTAGTAGTTGGATTCCAGATCGGTACCTATTGGTTTTACTTCGAGAAATTTATCGCTACAGCCGGCAGCCAGGTTTAATCCCATGGCCATGGCTATTATATATGGAATTTGTCTTGTTTTCATCTTGTTATCAGCTTTAAAAATTAGAACGTAGCATTTACACCTACCATGAAAGAGCGGGCCTGCGGATAGATGCCTCTGTCAATGCTGAACAC
Source organism: Chitinophaga filiformis (assembly GCF_021646545.1). GTDB lineage: Bacteria > Bacteroidota > Bacteroidia > Chitinophagales > Chitinophagaceae > Chitinophaga > Chitinophaga filiformis_A. The sequence continues at coordinate 65,470 of NZ_JAKIRP010000004.1, forward strand.
GCCGCCACCAATTTCAGGATCGTAACCACTGTATTTGGTCAGGGTCAGCAGGTTTTCACTCATCAGGTAAACACGGAATTTCTCGATGTATGCTTTCTTCAACAGGGAAGCAGGAAGGCTATAACCGATCTGCAGGGATTTGATCCTTGCATAGTTTCCACTTTCCAGGTAGAAGTCGGATGGGTTGGTGAAGTTGTTGTTTTCGTTACCAGGTTTTGTTGTCAGACGTGGGTAGTCATTACTTGTACCAGGACCTGTCCAGCGACCCAATGCATTGGTCTGCCAGTTAGCGGTCAGGATATCCAGACGACGCAGTCCCTGGAAGATCTTATTACCAGCTGCACCCTGTACGAACAATACCAGGTCAAAACCTTTATAGCCGGAATTCAGGGTAAAACCATACGTCCAGCTTGGAGTTGGTGTACCAAGGAATTTACGGTCGCCTTCATATTCTATCTTGCCATTTCCATCTATATCTACCCAGCGGAAATCGCCAGGTACGGCATCAGGCTGTATTTTCTTTCCATCTTTGTTTACATACGCATCTACTTCCTGCTGTGTCTGGAAAATGCCATTGGTCTGGAAGCCGAAGAATGAGCTGTATGCCTGTCCAACAGCAGTACGTGTGATAGGTCTGCTGGTAGACTGGATGGATTCCCCACCAGAGAGGTAGGCAACACCACGACCCAGGTTGGTTACTTTATTCTTCAGATAGGAAATGTTACCATTGACAGAGAAATTAAAGTCGCCGAATTTCTTACGATAACCTAATTCCAGTTCCACACCCTTATTCTCCATATCTGCAACGTTAGCAGCCGGATTGGAAATTGCACCCACATAGAATGGGATACGTGGATATTGCAGAATGTCTTTCGTTGCCTTTTTAAACAAGTCGAATGACACTGTAATGTCCTGCAGTACTGTCGCTTCAAAACCGATGTTTGTCTGGCTGGTGGATTCCCATTTCAGATCAGGGTTGGAAGGTGCGTTGGGACTGTTACCAACCAGGTATGTATCGCCGGTACCAAAGCTATAGCTTCTTCCGCCACCAACAGTAGACAGGAATAGGAAGTCGCCGATATTATCATTACCTACCACACCGTAACCACCACGCACTTTCAGGAAATTGATGATTTCGTTACCAGACAGGAAGCCTTCACTGGATGCTACCCAACCTAGTGAGAAGGATGGGAAGATACCATATTTGTTGTTGGACCCGAAACGGGATGAACCATCACGACGCACTATAGCTTCTGCCAGATATTTCTCGTTATAGTTATAGTTTACACGTGCAAACAGGGAAGAAAGCTTGTGATCCGGATTTTCATTACCGCTTGCGTCCTTCTGAGAAGGCTGTACAGTGTATTTCAGTGACGCTTCCTTCAGACTCGTTACCGGCAGATCATAGAAGGTTACAGAACTGGACCTTGTATGGTTGTCAACATACGCACCCTGTCCTAAGAGCAAGGTCACGTTATGCTTACTGAATGCTTTTGTATAGGAGATGGTATTTTCCACGTTCCAGTTAAAACCGTTGTTATAGCCGCGGTTGAAGTTGTTACGGGAAGATATGGTAGACGAGTTAAGGTAAGATATCGGAGTAAAAGTCTCACTTCCCCAGAAAGCGATCTTTGAACCTAAAGTAGAACGTAATTTCAGACCCTTGATCGGTGATATTTCCAGGTAAGCATTACCTACGATGTTATGAGACCAGTTATACCTGTTATCCTTGCGGGTTGCAATATATGCCAGCGGATTGGTGATCTCCTGGAACACGGTTTTGGAAAGACCATAGTAATTTCCATTTGCATCTTTTGGCGCTCTTGGATCATAACCTGCCGCAACCGCAGGATCGGTTACGATAACCGGTGTAATGGGATCCAGGTTGATAGCAGAAGAAAGCGGACCGCCAAATTCACTATTGGTGTTACCAAGACCGATCGACTTATCGTATGCATACCCCACGTTCTGGCCGAAGGTTACCCATTCTGACAGTTTATGTGTAGAGTTCAGACGGAAGTTGATACGCTGATATTTTGAAATGTCGCTGGCAACGATACCCTCCTGGTTGAGATAACCGAAGGAAGAGTAGAAGGTAGATTTCTCACTACCACCGCTGACACTGATTTCATGATTCTGACGGATCGCGTTATTGTTGAAGATCTGTGCCTGCCAGTCGGTACCTTGTCCCAGAGACTGAGGATCTGCATATTTAATACCTTCACCGCCCGCCACAGACGCCTCGTTGATCAGCGTAGCATACTGGGTGGCGTTCAGCAGTTTCAGTTTACGTGCCGGAGCGGAAGTGCCAAAATAGCCATTGTAGTTCACACTCAGCTTTCCGGCCTTGCCTTTCTTGGTAGTGATCAGGATAACACCCGCAGCAGCACGTGCACCATAGATAGCCTGGGAAGCCGCATCTTTCAGTACTTCGATAGATTCAATATCATACTGGTTGAGATAACCGATACCACCGTTATCAACCACAACACCATCCACTACCCACAGCGGATCGTTGTTGTTGAAGGTGGTGAGACCCCTTATCCGTACAGAAGACCCGGAACCTGGCTGACCAGAGCTGGACGCGATGGTAACACCGGAGGTTCTTCCCTGCAGGGCGCTTTCAACGCGGGTAATAGGCTGGTTTTCCAGGTCGGCAGCTCTCACACTGGTGATAGCGCCGGTTACCACACTCTTCTTCTGTACGCCATAACCTACTACGACGGTTTCGGTCAGGGAAGTTTCGGAACCTTTTAATCTGACAGACAGGTTGCCATTACCTACCGCCTGTGTATAGGGCGCAAAGCCAAGGGCACTGAACACCAGGGAACCATCGGCGGGCGCCTTCAGTTTGAAGCGGCCATCGACATCGGTAGCAGTACCGGTGCTGCCGTTCTTTACGCGAACGCTTACCCCCGGAACAGGCTCTCCTTTTTCATCCGTCACCTTTCCGGTTACGGTAATGGTAGTGTCTGCCGCCGGTTTAGCGCCCTGCAGGCCTTTGACGATGATACGGGCGCCATCGATAGTGTAGGCAAATGGTTGATTGCTAAGGCAGATATCGAGCACTTCTTTTACGGTAGCATTTTTAATATCTATAGTTACAGGACTGGCCGTTGCGAGTAATGTTTCATCGTACACTATGGAAATTCCTGCCTGACGTGCCACCTGACGAAGCACTTTCTTGAGGGGAGCTTTCTTTTCAGTTATAGAGATTTGCTGCGATACCCCTTTTGCGCTGATCTGCAAACAAACCACTAGCAACAAAAAGGTGGTCAGTTTCATAACGTTGACAATTTTGGCTGGTAGAGGCGTCTGCGCACAGAAAGCCCTACCACTAAAGTTTAAATGCATACTTTTGTAGTGTTTGGGAATTTAGAAGATCAATAGTTGTTAACGTGACGTGGTTTTCAGAATGTCCCTGACAAATCTGCCGGAAGTGTTGCAAGCGCTTCCGGTTCTTGTTTCATAGGACAAGCTGCTTCTTTAGTTAATTTGTTTCAGTTGCTACTTCCATAACGAATCATTTTACTTGAATAATACCCCTGACTGTCTTTACGTGGATTTAGTACAGTACAGGCTTTATTTCCCCGATGTAACAGTTAGTTTTCTTCCTGACAGTGAGAATGTAGGTCCATTTGCTTCCAGCATATGCAGAATATCAGATAAAGGTAAGCTCCGGCTAATACGTCCCCCAAAGAGCCGTTCATTTCCCGTCTGGTTGTAACTAATGTCAATATCATACCATCTGGCCAGTTGACGCAGAATATCTCCCAGGCTGGCGTTGTCAAATTCAAAAAAACCTGTTTTCCAGGCTATTACCTGATCAACGTCTGCCGGCCTTACTACCATGCTACCTGTAGTAGGGTCTACGATGGCCTGTTGTCCTGGTTTCAGTCGTTGTTCCGTTGTCCCGTTTTTTACGTTTACGAGCCCTTCAAGCAGTGTCGTATTAATACTCTTTTCATCGGCATAGGCCATGATATCAAAGCTGGTACCCAGTACCTGCACTTCGAGATTGTTCACTTTTACAAAAAATGGCTGGCGTGCATTAGGAGCCACTTCAAAGTAGCCCTGTCCCTGCAATTCCACCTCCCGGCGGTTGCCATTAAAGGCGGTAGGATATCTCATACTGGAAGCCGCATTCAGCCATACACGGCTGCCGTCAGGCAGCACGATATTGAACTGACCGCCCCTTGGTACACTCAGCGTGTTATAAACAACAGCGTCACTGTTACCCTGTACAGCATATTCCAGCTGCCCGTTTTTCTGGCGCACGATGGTTTGCCCCTGGTTGATCACCTGATTACCGGCACTGTCCAGCGTTACCACATCGCCGTTTGCCAGTATCAGTACAGCTTTATTAGTACCTGGCGCAATATCTCCGGTATCAGCCACCGCATTGTTACTTGTGGTAAACGTCTTGCGGGACGAGACATTGCTCATATAATAATACATACCGCTTCCCAGCAGCAGCAGTATTACGGCAGCAGCTGCCCAGCGTACGTGTACACGCTGCCTGATCTTCACCACTTTATCACGTGAGATGTTCTGTAAAAGTCTTGTTTCTATTCTGTCGCTCAGTTCTGAAGGAATCTCATGGTGCTCTGCCATCGTCTTTTTGAACTCCTGCTGCATAGCTGCCAGCAGGGAGCGGTGAGAACCGGACGATTGAAGCCAGGCGTATAATTCTTCCGTTTCAGCCACAGTACATTGGCCGTCAAGGTATTTTTGTAAAAGTTTTTCGTTGTGGTCCGTGGATGATGACATAAATGATGAGCACCTTTTGCGGGTACTGTATATATTATCCGCAAATGAGCAAAGAGGGTACCCCTGTCTTAAAAAAAAGTTAAAGAATTTTTTTGGCGATGTAAATGGCGAGCAGAATATCGCCGTGCCGGTGCACATAATCGTATATGAAGCGCATGCCCAGGACCATATGTTTTTTGACGGCATTTCTGGAAATTCCCAGCAAAAAGGCTACTTCATCATAACTTTTCCCCTCCTGGCGGCATAATTTAAATACATTCAGGCGCTGGGGAGGCATTCTCACCAGTGCCTCCTGGAATAAACGTTCATATTCCTTGGCCCTTACCTCCTGCTCCGGCTGAGCACCGGCGGTTTCATTCAGCTGGCTGTATAACTGGTCTCGGAGTACTTTATCGGTGGCAAGTTTGTCGATCGTCTTTATAACATGGTTCCTGGCGATCCTGTATAAATATCCTGTAAAGGACAACTCAGGATTAATACGGTCCCTGATTTCCCATACCTTGAGGAATACATCATGCACCAGATCCTCGGCGAGTGAAGGGACCTTGCAAAACCGCAACACATAGATGTAAAGCGAGGCGTGATAGTGCCGGTAGATTTTCGTGAACGCAGACTCATCTCCCTGCTTCATTTTTAGCAACACCTCTTCCTCGGATGGCATACGATCCATATCAAATTGTACATTAGTAGACCCCCTAAAAGGTGTAAATCTAGTTAAAAGTGCCCAATGTACAAATTAGGACAGCAGTGGCGTAGAAGGGTATTTTTTACGCGTAGCAGGCATGGCGTTTTAAAAGTTGTAAATATTTCTACATAATTTATTTGCGCAATTGAAATAAATGTTCATATATTTGCACCCCCGACAAACGGGAAACTACGATGGATCAGTAGTTCAGTTGGTTAGAATGCCGCCCTGTCACGGCGGAGGTCGCGGGTTCGAGTCCCGTCTGGTCCGCAAAAAAACGCCTGGCTAAAAAGCCGGGCGTTTTTGCTTTTGGCGAAAATTTGAGCCTTCAGACCAATCCGGCTAAAGGCGTTTTTTTTAATTGATCCTATTTAAGTTGATGTGCGGTCTCAGATTGAGTGATTATTAGTCTGTAGATGTTGAAAATTGTAAAGACACTTAACGCCAAAAGTAATAACAGCAGTTTTTTTCATGGTTGAATAAAAGAAGGTCTATTTTTAAATTAATATGGCGCTTAGTTTATAGATCTTTTTTCTTCTGTATGGAGCCGACCTGAAAGCGCTGTTTTGCCAACTGTATTGCCAAATGTAATTTCTGTTGCAAGACCTCCTTTGGAGGCAACTCAAGAAGATATTGTGCAACATGTATACCCGCTGCATCGAGCTCTAATAGCTCTATCAATTCATCATTCTTATCAGCACAAAGTATCAATCCGATTGGGGATAGTTCATGTGGTTGTTGCTCATATTTAGCTAACCAGCGAAGATATAATTCCATTTGGCTTTTATGGCTATGCTCAAATTTACCGAGCTTTAGATCTATTGCAACCAGACGTCTTAACTTACGATGATAAAATAAAAGATCTATATAATAATCCGTATCATCAATAGAAATACGTTTTTGCCTGGATAAAAATGCGAAGTCATTACCCAGCTCCAAAATAAATAACTGCAACTGATATATAATACTTTGCTCCAGATCTCTTTCGCTATAGCTATCCTGTAGCCCTAAAAAATTCAGAATATATGGATCTTTAAATGTAAGATCCGTTGTCATTTCTTTATTGCTCCGTAAGAGTTCAAGATCATTTTGAATTATTAACTCTGGCTTCTTGCTAATAGCTGTACGCTCATACAACATAGAATTTATCCGCTCCTGTAGTTGGCGGCTGCTCCATCTTTCATTTGACGCCATTGTCAGGTAAAACTCACGTTGCAGCTGATCTTTGAGATAAACAATTGATTTTATATGTGTCCAGCTTAATTGTCTCTGCACCGCGGAGACAATTTGTGCCTCTGAAAAAGTCTCTGCACAGCGGAGACAATGCCGTAGCGTCTTGTCATCTCAACCTTTACCAAAGGCTTCTATCAGCTGGTTAGACAATTTCTTTACAACCTCCTTCCCGTAGTCAGCTCTTTGATTTCCTAAAACATACTTATTTAATTTTGTCCCTATGTTTCAATATAATGATACCAATTCTGTATTTACCTTCACCAGCACCTTCTGCCTGCTACTTTCAATTAGATGTTTTATTTCGTTAAATAACAGTCGTTCTTCTTTTATCAATTTACTCATCGTTCCGGAATAATTTTAAGTTGGAAGATTTAGCTGTATTTATTAAAATTATTGCATCCAGGAAGAATTAACAAATCTATTGCAAAAAGTCCCTTCTTATAAGCTGTTGAATTTCATTCAGATTATCAAAGAATTAGTTCGATAATTGTCCCTCCCACACCGCTAAAGGGGACTGATCATCAAAAAAATGATCGGTCCCTTTTTCGTTTCTTGTCCAATCCCTTTGGCGTCGGGCAATCCGGGGCAAAGGCGTTTCTGCTGTAACCAATGCCTGCGGACATTCTAAGTAATGTTTTAAAGTCGCCGGAGACACTTACAGCCCCACACCACCAGTTACCTCGATCCGCTGTCCATTCACCCATCTGGCGTCATCACTGCAAAGGAAGGACACTACACCACCCACATCATCAGGCACACCGACACGCCCCAGCGCTGTGATACCTTCTACAAATTTGCGCATCTCAGGACTGTCTTCCATAGCAGCACCACCAAAGATAGCTCCGGGCGCCACTACATTTGCTGTGATGCCTCTTGACCCAAGTTCAGCCGCCAGATACCTGGTATATACATCCAGGCCACCCTTCATAATTCCGTAAGCCGAAGCACCCGGGTAGGAGATCCTTGATACAGCAGATGAAATGTTTACAATTTTTCCACCATCCTGCAGTAGTGGTAACATTTTCTGAGTGAGGAAGTAAATACCTTTCAGATGGATGTTCATCATCTCATCGAATTTGCTTTCAGTGGTTGCCTCAATGGGCGCAGTATAACTGGTACCTGCGTTGTTGATCAGGAAGTCAAAGCGAGTCCTTCCAAATGTGGTGTCCAATGTATTGCTTAGCTGTACTGCAAAGGCTTCAAAACTCTTAACATCTGTCGTATTGAGTGGCAGGGCTGCAGCCTTACGGCCCAGTGCATGAATAGCGGCTACCGCCTCTTCCGCACTTGCCTTGTTGTTAATGTAAGTGATAATGATATCGTTGCCTTTCTCTGCCAGGCTTAGTGCAATATTCCGACCGATACCCCTTCCTCCTCCTGTTATTAACGCAATTTTTGATGTGCTCATTTGTTGTACTGTTTTGATTAAAAGACAGTACAAAATTGCGGCAATTGCCAAATGGAGTCTATGTTATCAGCAATCCATTTTATGTATAATTCAAACTTTTTGCCTGGGAGCGATAAGTACCTGGAGGAATAGAGGTTTCGTTCTTAAAGAACTTGGCGAAATGCGCAAAGTCTGAAAACCCAAGGCTATCGGCGATTTCGGCGATAGTCCAGTTTGTTTGACGTAGTAAGATCTGCGCCTCCTTCAGTATCCTTCCGGCTATCAGTGCAGATGTTGTCAGGCCGGTGGTTTCTTTTAATATTTTATTCAGGTGATTGACATGTATAGAGAGCTCCTTAGCATAATCCCCTGCAGTTCGCAACTTGATTTGCTGATGAGGATTGTCCAGCGGGAACTGCCTCTCCAGCAGCTCAATAAACAGGGACGTTGTGCGTGCGAAATTGCTGTGATTGGGATGAGGCATTATCGTTGACTGCAACTGTTGCCCGAAATGGATGAGCTCAAGTGTGTAAGTACGCAGCAGATCATATTTGTAAGCATAAGTTGAGGCGATGGCGGTATGCATCTTTTCATAGATGCTCTTCACAATTTTCACATCCGCCTTCTCAAGCGGGAACAAAGGATGCTCAGGCGATTTATAGATCGGCAGTTCGTCCAGCACCACACCGCTCCTGGTTGGATGAAGGAACTCTGGCGTGAACACACAACACATGCCCGACTGTCTTTCCATCGGCAACCATGTTATAGGACTTTTGGGCGTCGTAAATACCAACGTTGGCTGCGAAAGGCTTTTAATGCCATCAGGGTAGCCGATCTTTGAATGGCCTATCAACAGACTGATTTTATAAAACGTACGGCATTGATAAGGTTGGGTCGGCAGATCCTGAACGGTCTGCCGGATCTTTGATACATTGAAGACATTGAAATGACCAATCTCATCCTGAATACCGGCTGGCAACAAGGCGCTTAGCTCCAGAGGTGAGCCTGAAGCGAAGCGTCTGTCAAGATCATTAAACGATACACTGTCCATAGCATGTATATGTATAAATCAAATTTAGCCAAATTTTCTGACTGACCGTTTACAAGCTGCCATGAAAGAAATCTCTAAGTTCTTTAGCATATAGATCAGGCACATTCAACGCGGCAAAATGACTGCCTTTTTCTATGATATTAAATCGTTGCACATTCACTTTCCTGTTGACCCATTCTATTGGAAAAGGAGCTTCTCCCGGGAATAAGGACACGCCGGTCGGAACTTCAACCTTCATTTCCGATTTTAGCCCTGTTGACCAGGCGGCCTTACCTTCCTCAGCATATGTACGGATCGAGGTATTAATGGTTTGTGTAATCCAATATATCATGATATTAGTGATTAGTTCGTCTTTCGTGTAGTGACCGTCCATATTTTCAGGTTTACCCGACCAACCATGGAACTTTTCAATTATCCAGGATGCCAGGCCCACAGGGGAATCGTTTAAGCCGTAACCTAGTGTCTGAGGCTTTGTCGTCTGCATAAGGTTAAACGCTCCTTCGGCAAAAAACCATTGTTGAATAAAGCGGCCAAACTCCTGCTCCGGCGCTGACATCGTTGACCAGTCTTCCTGTCCGTTTGGATAGCCAACGTCCGTTATATGGATAGCAGAAACCTGTGAAGGATACTGATTGGCCAATGACTTGCTGATTGTTGAACCAATATCGCCTCCCGCGGCAAAAAACGTTTGGTATCCTAATACCTCTGTCATCAGCTTAGCCCATAAACGGGCAGTTTGGTCACTGCTTTGGGGAACTTTGTCCGAAAACCCAAACCCAGGTATGGAGGGGATGACAAGGTCAAAAGCCTCCTCTGCATTGCCGTTATGGCTTTCGGGATCAGTAAGCATAGGGATCACTTTATGAAACCTATAGAAGCTATCGGGCCAGCCATGCGTTAATATCAGAGGTTTGGCATTCTTAGATTTTCCCTTAACATATATAAAATGCACATTGATACCATCTATTTCTGTCTTAAACTGAGGAAATTTATTCAGATAGGTTTCCTGTGTTCTCCAATCATATTTATGCTGCCAATGATCTACCAGTTCACGTAAATACCCTGGGTTGGTACCATAATGCCAGTCAGCGTTTTCTGGCTCATCAGTCCAGCGCGTCTGTTTTAATCTTGCAGATAGATCGCTCAAAACTTCCTGTGGTACTTCTATTTTAAAAGGTGTCATGTGGGTTACTTTTTTTGTTTACACAAATTTAGCGGCCTCCCACTTAAACCCATTGTAAAAAATTTACCTGCCCATAACCTAAGGATTAGCAGGAGGTTGTAAAATCATATCCGCAACAAGACTATTTTCCTCCATCTCCATTTGTGATAGCAAATATTGCGTCGGTTTGATGCCGGTAAACTGGGTAAATTCTTTGACAAAATGTGCCTGATCATAATAATCATACTCATTGACAAGCGACAACCAGTCTGTCTTCTCCTTAAAGGCTTGAATGTCCTTAATCACCTTTTGAAACCTATGGAGCCTTTGCAGGTATTTGGTTGAAAAACCAGTATGTTGTTTGACGATATGTATGACATGTTTCTGGGAGTAACCGGATTTTTTTATTAACCAATCAATGGGTTTTTCAATGTTCCTGTCAATAAATTTCACCAGAGAATCTTCAAAGCGCAGATCGTTAGTGTATCGCAGGAAATAACTTTCAATATGTCCAAACAACTGCAGGACATCAGCTGTATTAATAAGTTTTTGGTATAAATCCTTAAAGGAATTACCTAAAAGCAATTCGGCTTCCAGACAAACAGGATGGATGGCTGTTATAGGGATCTTTGTTAGTGCATAAAAACCACCGGTTGTGAAGCGTACACTGAGAATACTTGAATCCTGCCTGTTTTCATATAAAATAGCCTGTGTTTGTGTACCCGATATCCAGGCATTTTTCATCACCCTCTTCTCTTTCAGATCAGTGTCAAGGAAAGCAGTATTGATGGTCTTTTCCTGCAGTTCAATGACCAGGTTGACACCTCTATCCGGAAGCTCTTTGATATACGGGATGGCGGAATTTGAGCCACTAACATACACGATATGTTGAATGTAATCAGATAAAGGATAAGCCGGTATATGTTTATGGAACTTCATGATCTATGGATAATTTCTGCCAAAAAATCTGAAAAAACAAATAAATAATCCTTTCATACTGGCGCTTAAGGGCAGCCTGGCTAACTGGTAAACCTGCTCCAGATCCCGGGCAAATTAGTTCCACAATTGCCTCCCGCAGACCGTAAATAACTGGTGAGTTTAGCTAAAGATCAAAGAGGACGTGCCAAAAATAAATGAGCCTCCTGAGAATAGCTTAAAAGCCTGTCGGTCTCCGTCAGGTATCCGAATAAAAAGAACCCGTATCTTACTTTTGACACGGGCTCTTTGCATTATCATTCGATTATCTTGCAGGACGAGAAACCCTGTTGGAGGCTGTACGGTGGCAAGATATCCCAACACTATCGCTGGCTTTTGCTGTCCGGAGCTGCCAGGCTAAGAAAGAAAACATCATTCTCCCGCATCTCAAGCTCCTTTAAAACAGGTTTCCCGCCTTTTACTGTAATGGTCTCCTTCGAAACCGGCGCGCCATCGTTTCTTTTTTTAATCTGCTCCACCTGTTGCCTTGTAAGTTGCGACGGCCTCCCCATCGATAGATAGTCAGCATAAGCGTCATTGCTCCGGTACCCCACTTTATATACTTCAAGAACATATGTACCGTCGGGTACGTTTGAAATATTGATCTTCAGCTTTCCTTTGGATTTTGATGGCAGGTCACGGATGTAATAATCCTGGTTATGAACTGAATCTCCCGGGTGTGTATTGGTGAAGTCCCAGGCCAGCAACTGGACATTCCCTGATACATCTTTGCAAGCCCAGGAAGCGGAATCCTTATTCACCAATTCAGTATTTCCCAGGCGGTTCAGGAACTGATATGCATAAAATACCGGCTTGTTAATACCCTGGATGTTCAACATTCCAAATCCTCCATGAAAAGGTGTATATCGGGGTCCCGCCTCTTCGAAAATATCAGTGAACACCCAATACGACATAGAATTCGCCGCATTGCCCACCTGCTTTAGCTTTTGCAGCACATACGCGGCTTCATGATAGCTATCGTGAATTGGATCGGATGGCGTATAAGACGCGCTCCATTCAGTGTAATGCAGTTCCAGATCAGGCAGTGGTGAGCCAGTAATTTCTTTCCGTGACTGAAGTACATCACCGCTGACGCTCGCAGGATTTTTATCGAGTACCGTACCGGAGTTGCCAAATTCATCAAGATATCCCTGTTTTACACCATAGGCATGTGTGCTTACAAAATCTACCGGCACCTTATTTTTATAACAGTAATCGATAAATTCACTTTCCCATGCCGCACCCGCTGTTGCCGGACCGCCTACCCTGTATTCCTTATTTACACGCTTAATGGCCTCAGCAGAATACTTATACAACTTGAAATAGTCCTGCTGTGTTCCTGACCAGAATCCGGGCGAAAGATTCGGTTCATTCCACACCTCGAAATACCAGGTCTTTACCTCATCAGCACCATATCGTTCTGTGAAATGTGCTGTAAGGGCATGAATCAGACCGGCCCATTTATCATAATCCTTCGGCGGGGTTACGTTACCACGCCACCAGAAAATGGTTTCATTGCCACTGGCAAGCGCGCCAGGCATGAATCCTAATTCAACAAAAGGCTTCATTCCGATGCTTTGCAGAAAATCGAACAACACATCGACGTACATGAAATTGTATTCGGGATTGCCATTCTTATCCTCCTTATAAACGGCCATGTCGTCTGTTAAAAGTCCGTGCATTCGTATGTACCTGAAACCACATTCTTTTTTCACATAGGCTAGTTGCTGCTGCCAGTCGGCCCTTAATCCCTCATTAGCCCTGCCTGCACCTACACACTCCTTGAACATCGTATTCAAAGGGCCTTTCTGTTGGCGGAAGTCAATATTGATAAGCCTTTCCGGTTTCCCGTCACTTTTCTTCCGGGCAAATGTAACGCTTGCCATGAGACAAGCCATCAGCAATAAGGTAACAGTAGTTTTTCTCATTCTTTACAAAGCTATTTATTATAATAATTTCACTATGTTTCGCACAACGTCGTCGATGCCGAGGTCACGGCTCTTTATTCCTTAAGATGTTATTTTATTGTTCATATCCAGAGGAACACCCGCAGAGGTGATGCATAAAAAATGGAGAACATAAGCCGGATGGCGGTATAAAAACTTCATAACCAGCATTTTCATCGTGGAATAATAAGACAAAGTTATACCGCTCCGTTTGTAATAAGGGGGTGCATATGTTTTGAAATAGGGTATAAAATGTTACAACTGCCGAAAAACATGACCTTATCAACAGGACATATCTGTTTTAATTGTCAATTGGACTATTATCAACGCATCTTTAACACCGGAATCATATAATAATTCAAAACAAATTATTCCGTAGATTTAAGACAACATAAAGTAACCCAATTACCATGACCTCGCGCCGTACCTTTCTCAGACAATCTTCTCTGATCACCACAGGTCTGATGACCAGTAGTCTGTTGGCCGAAGGCTTCCCTTCCATACCAGGGTCCCCTTCTGATCAACTCCGCTCAAACCTGAAGCACACCATGCAAATGTTGCGCATTCCAGGCATGCTGGCGGCGGTGGTAAAAGATGGTCAGCTGAGTTTTGTGCAGTGCGAAGGCTTTGCTGACCTTGAGCGTAAGGCGCCTATGCGTCAGGATATCATCTTCCCCGTGGCATCTTTGACGAAAACTTTTGCGGCAGTAATCATGGCCCAATATGACCAGGAAGGGAAAGCCTCTCTGAACGACTATGTCCTCGACTACCCTTTTCTGTCGGTAGGCTTTACCCCTGAGCGCCTTCCAAGTCCTGATGTGCGCATCTGGCACGCGCTGAGCCATACGTCTGAAGGAGTGCCGGGAACGGAATACATTTACAACGGCGGGCGGTATAATTTCGTGTATGGTGTTTACGAACATATAAGTGGAAACACTACACATTATGAGGCTTTTGCAGATGAAGTAAAGAAACGCGTTGCTACGCCGCTGGGAATGCAACATACATATCCGGGATACCCGAAAGACAAAACGCTGGATCCATCCAGGATCGTTACCACCTATCAGCTGGACAAAGCAACCGGCAGATTTTCAATTCCGGATAAGAACCAGGCCACGCAGACAATCTTATATCCTTCAGCAAACCTGTTTACTTCACTGGAGGATCTGGTCAAATACACTAATGCCCTCGACAATAACCTCCTGATCAGCAAGGATACCTATACCAGGATCACTACTCCGGTGGTGACACCCCAGGGAAGGAAGCATCCCTATGGCATTGGCTGGGCCAGCCAGTTATTTGAAGATAAACAGGTACACTGGCACTATGGATATGGCGACTCATTTGCGGCACTGATAGTGCGTGTTCCCTCCGAGCGCCTGACCTTTATTTTATTCAGTAATGCGGTACCTGCATCTGAGGCATTCCGGCTGGGTTATGGGAACCTGATGAGTTCTCCCTTTGCAGTGTCCTTTCTACATCATTTTGTGGCAAAGAATAAGCTAAAGGATGATGGCTTTGATCTGCTCTTTCCGCAGGCAATGACGCTTTATTACCAGGAACAAACGCTTGGCGCCCATGAAGGCGGAGCCAAAGCATTGCTACGAAACCTTGCAGCAAAAGAACCAGAACGGTTTAAGCAGCCGGATCTTATGCTACTTTGGCTGATGACGACCATTGCAGACAAAGAATTGTCTGAACTTACGGAAAAGGGAATTGAAGCTTATAAGAACAGCGGACGGTTTCAACCGGATATTCACTTGCAGATTGCCCAATACTACCAGCAAATCGGAAAAGCAGAAGCGTCACGCTCCTGGTATCATCTTTTAGCAGATAGTACCGGCTTTGAAGAGCAAGGGTCCGTACGCGATGCCTGTACATATTTGGGTAAACATTACCTTTCGGTCGGGCAGGTACAGCAAGGCAGAAAATATCTGTGGAAAGAAGTAATGGCTAACCGAATAATGAATAACAGCACCGATGATGCAGCAGTTAAGATAGCGCTAATGAACACCGGTAAGTAATGGCGGATTTCGGCTCCCCGGAAAAAGCAATGGACTACTGGGAAACTTCGAGTCGATAACAACAAAAATTATCAGAAATTTCTTATTTAAGCTATATTTATCAATGTTTAAGGAATACTAAAATTCCAACCTATGATAGGCATGAATAAAAAGCCTTTGTATGTTGATGCATGTCACCATAAAACTTCATCAGCAAATTTCAAATCCCCTTTATTGTTTTAATCAACAAAAGTCACCACAATGGATAATATTACTGACCCACAGATAGATGCTTTAATTGTATTTATATCCTATTCATGGGATGATGAACCTCACAAGGCATGGATACTGAACCTGGCCAATAAACTGACCCAAAGCGGGATCCACGTTATTTTGGACAGATATGATCTCCGCGCAGGAAGTAACATGACACGGTTTATGGAGCAGGCAGTCATCAAAGCCGACAGGGTATTATTAATCATGACGCCTACCTATAAAGAAAAAGCAGATGATAGAAAAGGCGGCGTAGGGTATGAAAGTTCAATTATTTCACAGCAAATATATGAAGATCAGGATTCGGAAAAGTTTATTCCTGTTATTCGAAAAGGAACTTTTAAAGATGCTTCACCAACTTTTATAAAGCATCTGATTTCGCACAATATGACAGATGATAGCAAATTTGAAAAAGACTTCGAAGAGCTTCTCCGCGTCATATACGATCAACCGGTTATCATACGTCCTCCATTAGGAAAGAAGCCTGATTTTGATGGCAAGAATGCGGCACATGTCCCGGCAACATCACTCGTAAACAATTCTACTGATACTATCATTTCCTTTGACGTAGAACGCCTTACCGTGGAAGAACTTGAAATTGAAGTAAACGAAATTCAGGCGAAGCTGATTAATCAAGAGTTGTTCACACTTAACTTCAATATTCCCCACTATTCACCGCTTAAAATAGAGCTGGAAACACTCAATGGGATTGATTCCCCTGAGGCAAAAAAAAGAAGAACGATTATAAGGCAAAGCCTAAAAGATATCAATCCTTTTGAAACCGATGCATCAATAGTGTACAGAGACGCTACAATAACTGCAATTAGTCAATTTTTAACACAACGCATGGTGAGTGCAGATTTTGATTTAGCCATTATTTTGCGTGAGGTCTTCAAAATGTTAACTCCAGAGCATCGTTTTATGCAGCCCAACCAGCGCAAATTTGACGTCTTCAAAGATGATGACAGATATGTATTCTCGGTATATATCAGCGAGGAGGCAGTAAATGAGCTTGAAGTAATAGGTCACGGATTCCTCACTAGATTCGCAGGTCTATCCATCATTGACTTTACATATGACGATCTAATACATAAAGTACTTCCTAAAATGTTATGGAATTATCTACGCTTAAAATATCAGAAAAAACAGGAGGTAGACCTAAAGGATTATTTCAATTTTGATTGGTACATAGGAATTGGGTAAGCGTTGCTTTGACTAGTCAAGCTTAAAGCATGCGTATTTTGTTACATTCTGTTACTGGAGATTCACACGACATTTCTACATACCTGCAAAAGAAAAAGACCATCCCCTCACGGCAAAAGCCGGAGATAATATCTCTGGCTTTTTGTTTAGTCTGACAGACGTGGTTGTTTAACCCTGCTACAGTACTCCGGGCAAAGTACTAATGGATCGCAACGGGATTTACATTCACCTGGGTTGAACCAATATACAACGGTTGTCCCAGCACAAACAGGAACTCCCAGACCTTATCCCGCACCAATGCCCGGCTATCTATCAACTCCAGATTATATATTCCCCGCTTGGCCAGCATGAATTGATTGATAGGAAACTCTTCATTGCTTTTGGGATTTGGATACACCTCCGAAGCCCAGGTATCTCCCCCGAAGGCAACAATACCCTGATCGGCCAGCCATTGTGCCGCCTCCATTCCAATGCCTGGTTCTACTTCGAGGAATTGTTTATTATCCTTTCCGATCAGTTCCAGCCACCCGGTGTTGAACAGCACCACGTCTCCTTTGCGGATCGTTATACCCTGTTTTTTAAGTACGGCCTGTATATCGGCTACTGCAAATTCGGTACCACCTGGAACAATCGCTTTTCCATAATATGCGGTCATGTCTAGCACAATACCACGTGTCACTATAGGCGGCACTTTCTCTATACCAAGTTTCTTTACACCTTCTACAGTAACAAAGTCTGCAGCTTTATTCCCATTGTAATAAACATTGTCTATGCCTATATGGCCGATGCCATTCAACTGCGTTCCAACCCCCGTCCAGGCGTTCACCATTTCATCATTGAAGCTGAACTTGTTTGGACCCGCAGTTTGTCCAGCCTGTTGGCCGGGCTGAATATTATATAAATGAAAGGAACGATGGCGAAATGCCGGCAGATGTTTGTCCACCGGGACTGCCAATGGATAAGTCTTTCCGGTCTTTACCAGCTTAACAGCCTCCATAACCACCTGTGGAGTTAACAGATTAGCGGCACCTATTTCATCATTCTTTCCGTAAGCGGATAAATACCATGCACTATCAACCTTTTGTTGATTTGCCTGCTGAGCATACAATGACAAACTGTTTGTCAATAATACGCCTACCGATACTGCAATGCTTATTAAATCTCTTGTTTTCATTGTTTGATGTTTGAAGTTCATTATCCTTATATTAGGCTTGTTAATAAAACAACCGGCCTTTCCTCCAATTTCTCTTCAACAAGCGCTCCAAAGGCTTTAATATATGGCTGCTGATTATGTTCATCTAATCCCTCCTTACTCTTCCATATTTCATAAAAGGTAAACAGGTTCTTATCTTCAATGCCCTGATGTAAACTGTAAAGTTCGCATGCTTCCTCTTTACGCGTATGCAGCACCATATTTTGCAATACAGCAGCTACCTCCTCTCTGTATGCCTCTTTTGCTTTGATAATAGCTGTTAAATAAATTTTCATAATAGTATTTCCTTTGATGAGACAAAATTAGATAACCCACTACCCCTGGTAAAATAAGATGATTTATACTACTGTATCATAATAATGATATCGATACCCCTCGCCGTTTGTGACCTACATCACGTAACCACCACCTGAATCCGTCGCACCTTTGTATTGCCAGGGTAACCGCTTAACCAGCCCTGACCGCTAAAACTAAAATCTATGAACAATGCAAAAGTCTGGTATGTAACAGGGGCCTCACAGGGACTGGGACTTACTCTGGTAAAAAAACTGCTGGAAGCCGGTTACCGTGTGGCGGCAACTTCACGTAACGCACAAACATTAAAAGCAGCAGTAGGACTGATAGATGCGGAGCGCTTTCTTCCGCTGGTCGTTGATCTGAACAATCCAGATTGTATCAATGAATCTGTTCAGCAGACAATCACCACATTCGGCCGCATTGACGTTCTTGTCAATAATGCGGGATATGGCATGATGGGCGTCGTGGAAGAAACTGCCGAACAGGACATCAGGAAGATCTTTGATCTGAACGTGCTGGCTGCTGTTCATGTAGTAAAGAGCGTATTACCCCTTATGCGCCAACAACAATCAGGCTACATTATTAACATTGGTTCAGTTGCAGGATTTGCCGGAGCACCTGGCTGGTCTGTTTACTCGGCTACCAAGGCTGCGATCGCAGCGTTTTCCGAAGTGCTTGCACTGGATGTTAAAGAATTTGGTATTAAGGTAACCATCGCGGAGCCTTCCGGTTTTCGCACCGGATTTCTTACAGAAAACTCCCTGGCAAATATTGAAAGCAGCATTGAAGGTTATAACGCGGTTAAATCTGCACGGGAGCGTTATCTGGCAGGCAATGGCAAACAGCCGGGCGACCCTGATAAGGCATCAGCCATACTCATTGAGCTCGCAGAAAGTGACCAACCACCCCTTCATTTATACCTCGGGCAGGATGCCTACAAGCGGGCATCCGAAAAGATTGCCGACATGGCCGCAGAACTGGAAGCATGGAAACGTATATCCATTTCCGCAGATTTTCTGTAATACCCCCGGGCATGTATTTCTTTCAGATTTGTTCATAATCAAAAAAATATATTTACATTAAATTGCATGGAATTACCATTTAAACCCATGCTATATGTCACACATCCTCTCCCAACACATCCCTGCCCCGTTGACAGCTGCCGTTGAAGCGGCTTTAGAGCAAACATTCGGCACCAGCAGCGTTAGTGATATTTCATTGCTGGCCGGCGGACTTTCGGCAACTCCTGTATTTAAGATCATTGTTAACGATCAATCTTATGTGCTGAAACTGGATAGCACAACTTCGTTTCCTGCTAATCTGAAACTGGCGGCAGATGCAGGCATTGCTCCAGCTGTGCACTACCACAATACAACAAATGGCATTTCTATCAGTGGCTTTATCAACAGTACCCCGGTGCGCACTGTTTTCGGACCTGATAGATTACCACAGGCACTGGCCGCAACTATCAAGGCTATTCACAAGGTACCATACCAGGCAGACGGTAATGATCTGCGGGGAACCATTGACGGCATGATAGCAGGCTTCCGGAAAAACAATATCTTGTCAGGTCCGGTATTCGATGAATGTTTCAGCAACTATGATACTATCAGAAGCAAGTATCCATGGAATGATCAGGAACAGGTATTCAGCCACAACGATCTGAATCCAAGTAATGTCTTATGCGATGGAGAAAGGATCTGGATCATCGATTGGAGCGTATCTTCTCTAAACGACCGGTATATCGATCTGGCCAATGCTGCCAATTTCTTTGTGCATGGCGAAGAACAGGAAAAAGTATTTCTTAATACATATTTTGACGGTGCAGTAGATGATTATAAAGTTGCCCGCTTTTATATTATGCGTCAGGTAGGGAGGATCATTTATTCCATGCTGATGTTGCAACTTGCGGCACAAGGTAAACCGAAGGATTATGCACATAACCAGGACATGGAAGGCATCACGCTGAAAGAATTCTACCCGCAGATGGGAGCTGGTAAAATATCCCTGGCTACTTATGAAGGGCAGTTCATGTACGGGAAAGCCCTGCTGAATGAGGCTGTACAGCAGATGCGTACTCCTCGTTTTGTAGCAGCACTCGCAGTTCTTGGATAAATGCCGGTATAACACAATCCCCTGTTATAACTTCCAAATATTTATAACAGGGGATTATACTACGGCCCGACACTTCTTCTTCTTCTTGATGTCGGTTCCACTAATTTCCAGTAATCAGGCTCATCAAAATCAAATTCCACTTCTTTCTGATCAGGGGAATAATTCACAACAACAGGCAAGCCCCTTACCTTGTCGGCAGTGACCATAAGGTTATAATATTTTTCTCCTGTCTCAACAGATTCCTCAAAAACCGCTATGCCTCTTTTCGGATCAATGATATGAACCACGACTTTGTGAATTCCTGTATAGGGGCTTTTCAGTGTGAAACGGTATGTAGTACTATCAACTTTGCTAAAGGATATTATTCTATTTGCGAGAGGGCCTTCCCCGCAATAGTCTATATAGGTAGAATCCGTTACTCTGACCATAGAATGATACATAAAATCACTGGGATGATAAACGTAAAATTTCTCCTTATGTTGATATACCTGTATCCACCTCCTGGGAAACTCTTTACTGGTAAATCTTGTTAGCCGCTTATCTTTGACGAGTGCCAATGTGTTGGCGTAAATTTTCTTATCATCGCCGGTGAAACTGAAATCGGAGATCGCTTTGTAATATCCTGACGCCGGATTGGTATCAATAAAAACAGCGTGATAGCCGGTAGTTCGCTTCTCTCTCAATAGAAAGACTGTATCTCTCTTTCCCGTTGACTGCGCACAGATAGCACATGTATACATTGTCAGCAAAACCGTCAGTATATATCGAATTTTCATGGTAGGGACATTAGCGGATCTTATCCAATCAATGTCCTTCTTTGCATTGATTAGTTTCCCGCTTCCGCCAAGATACAGCGAATTTCGAGTTAAAACAGACCGGCAAAACTATTTTCTGATCTGATCTTTGAGATAGTATGCTCAAACTCTTTGTAAATGTGCATGTTCAAAAATGGTCCGTCACTAACTCTTTTTACGCCCGCCTTTTGTAAGGCATCAAACGATGGCAGGCCAGGTACACACATCACACTTACCGGTAGTTTTGACGATGCAGTGACCTTCTCAATATCCGCTATCTTGCTGATGCAAGGGAAAAACAATCCATGTACGCCGGTTTCCTGGTAAATTGCTGTTCTCGCAAGCGCATCGTTCAATGCATCCGGCACATTGAGCAAGAAGCTGTCACATCTTAAGTTTACAAACATTTTAACGCCATCCTTATTGAGCAGCTCCATTACCTGCCGGAGTTGCTGTGCAAACTCTCCTGCATCCCTGATATGTCTTTCACCACCGGTTACAGCAGAATCTTCGATATTAATACCAGACACGCCTGCCTCATACAAGCGTTTGATATTACTGCTGATATCTTCTGCAGTACGCCCATATCCCCCTTCTATATCTACTGTTAGTATCGCATTGGTTGATGCAAGGATCCGCCGAACAACGAATAAATAATCATCAAAGGCCATCTCCTCTCCGTCAGAGAAACCCAGGGATGCTGCCACAGCAGCACTGGATGTACCCACTGCCTTAAATCCCTGCGCTTCATATACTTTAGCGCTCTGTGCATTCCATACGTTTCCGATACGTAATAAGTCATTGCTGTGATGCAGTGCTAAAAATTCGTCAAATCTGTTTTTCATACGCTATATTATTTTGAATGGATGTATCTCCTGTTTATCTGATAGCAAAGCTATTACAGTAAGACAAGTACAAATTGTATAAAACGGAAAAGATTAACTGCTTGCCAATACCTGGTTGAGCGCTGAAGCCTGTTTGGCAAAAGTGTTGGGCGTAACACCGGTAAAAAGCTTAAACTCTTTTATAAAGTGTGCCTGATCAAAATACCCTGAACTGTATGCAATACTGGTCATTTTTTCCTCCTGCTGGGAAATAAGGTTCAGGCTGTGCTGGAAGCGGTTTATTTTGTAAAATAACTTCGGGGCTAAACCGGTATACTCTGAAAACAGCATATTCAGATACCTTGTAGATATATTATGGCGATGAGATAATGAAACGATATTATCATCGCTGTAATTCTTCTTAAGATAATGAACGATATCTCCTACAAAGCTTATCTTGTTATGTCTCTTTTCTGACGCTTCCAGCTTCTTCCATAAATATGTTTCCATCAACGCTATTCTTGCCTGCAGCTCCGGCGTTTCCAGCAGCCTGTCATGCAATGCTCTCAATGACGGTCCCAGGACGTCAGCGGCGTCAACTATTTTATTATTAAATGCTGATACCTGCCCCTCAAAAAAGTAAGCGGCCGAGTGCGGATAAAACTTGAAACCCAGCATAACGTTCCGGCCAACGGATTGTATCATTAAAGGCTTTGTGATCTGACCCCAAAGTTCAACAGGTGGATTCGTATAGAAAGTATCGCCTTCTTTTGATCGCCAGTTGCCCGTTCCTACATTAAAAATCACTTCCATCGTTCCGCTTGGGAACACAATGTCATCGTAGCTCCTGTCCGAATCTGATTCGTAGTAGTAGAAGCACTTGATATATGGCTGTAATTTCGGGCCTGGAAGTATTTCTTTGAAAATCATCAATACAAATATAAACGTATTGCTGAAGGCAGCATTGTAAAAAACGGAACTGTTTTTCGCTTACAGATTCACCGACCTAATCCCTGCTTTTACCGGTTTTTTCCACAGCTTTACCTTTAGCGGGTTGCAGTCGCCTGTTGTACCGATTACTTTTGCATCATGAAACAGCTACTGTTTCAAGCTTGATAAACATACTTAGTTATATCTTATCAATCAAATAGTTACTATGAGACATCCATGCGAAACCATTCACTTTGACGCAATTCCCCCTGTAATTTGGCGTATTTGCCTCCCCTGATATTAAGTATTTCGCACTAAGTTTGCGTCAGAGGAAGCAGTATATGCAAATACAGATCAACAACAATCATATTAGCATCGATAATAACACGTTTGCAGATAGGTATATGATATGCATAAGTGGTCACTATGCCATATCACTATATACATTCTAATGTATTACCCTGCCGGAAGGCCACAGTATTCAATTTCATAAGTCTCAATTTCAATTCTATGCATACATCCAGAAAGTCTGCAATTGGCTTTATTTTTATTACTTTATTGATCGACATCATGGGATGGGGATTAATTATCCCCGTTATGGCTGACCTGATTGCCCAGTTAAAAGGTATATCAGTGAACGAAGCCAGCCCTTATGGCGCATTTTTGTTATCCGTTTTTGCAATCACTCAATTCATTTTTGCACCGATAGTCGGTAATCTGAGTGATAAGTTTGGCCGCCGCCCCGTTTTATTACTCTCCCTCCTGGGTTTCGGTATCGACTACATTATTCTGGCACTAGCCCCTACGTATGGCTGGCTGTTCATAGGACGCGTCATAGCAGGTATGACAGGTGCGAGTTTTACCACTGCCACCGCCTACATTGCTGACGTTAGCCCAGATGAAACAACCAGGGCCAAAAATTTCGGTATGATCGGTGCAGCTTTCGGTTTGGGCTTTGTGCTCGGGCCTGCTCTCGGTGCATTACTGGCTACCTGGGGTATCAGGGCGCCCTTTTATGCCGCTGCCGTTCTATGCCTGCTAAACTGTATATATGGGCTCTTTATATTGCCGGAATCACTGAGCAAAGAAAACCGCCGTCCTTTCGAATGGAAACGTGCAAACCCTCTTGGCTCACTGAAATTCCTCACCAAACATCCTGAAATCGGCGGACTGGCATTCAGCTTTTTCCTTATATACCTGGGTGCTCAGTCAGTGCAGGGTAACTGGAACTTCTTCACCATCTACCGTTTTCACTGGAGTGAGAAAATGGTGGGCATCTCCCTCGCCGTAGTAGGTGTACTTGTAGGCGCTGTACAGGCAGGACTGACCAGGGTAGTTGTTCCCAGGATGGGCAATGAAAAAAGTATCTATCTCGGCCTTTCCCTCTACACACTGGGATTAGTGCTGTTTGCGTTCGCTACACAGAGCTGGATGATGTTTGCCTTCCTGATCCCTTACTGCCTGGGCGGTATCTGCGGTCCGTCTATACAATCCGTTATATCCGGACATGTGCCGCCTAATCAACAGGGAGAATTGCAGGGTGCTCTTACCAGCCTGATGAGTCTGACTACTATCATCGGCCCGTTGATCATGAACAGCACATTCAGTTATTTCACCACAGATAAAGCACCATTCTATTTTCCGGGAATACACTTCTTAATTGGCGCCGTGTGTATGCTGCTCAGTATCATCATCACCTACAAGGTACTGTCACGTGAAAAGAAAGAAAATCCAGAATTGAGAAAAGTGATTGCGGGTAAGGATCTGACAGATGTGCCGATGCATTGATTGTCACACCCTTCATAGAAAGATCTGCCGTATACAGCATAAAAACGTCTCATCTCCGGATGGGACGTTTTTATTATTCCTCCCTTCGCTAAAAACCATTGCTGGTGCTAACAATATCATCCTCCCCTGACAACATATAACAACCGGCACCACGTACGACCGGATCATATTGTAACATCCTGTTATCATAAACGTTATACCCACTTGGAGCTAAAAGTCTCTCTCCCGGGAGGGTCATTTTGGCATCAAACCAGGATCAAACCAGCATATGACTAGCATATGACCAGGATTAACTTCCGATTATCCTCCGATCAAATCGGAGGATAATCGGAGGTTAATCCTGGTCATATGCTGGTTACATGCAAGCCATATCACAGCTTTATGTATTTTTTACTATTTTAAACCACCTCGCCAACGGCGGGGCTGCCAACCAAAATCTGTATTTCAAGCCATCTCCTCACATCAATGAAGTATTTAAAGTATTTACTAATAAGCGGCATCCTATTCTCCAGTCTGTATGCTCATCCTAACGGCAAACCTTACTGTGATTCCCTCATTAAAAGAGGCATAGATTCTATGCTCGCCAAAAAGTTCGTGCAGGCCGTTACCTTGCTCACAGAGGCCCAGCACCTCTCTACCGACAACCACTGGCAGAAACAACTGTTCCTGGCCACCAACAATATCGGCCTGACCTACTACTTCATGCTGGACTATGGCGAGGCATTACGGCACTTTTTCAGTGCGTATAACATAGCGATGAAAGAAAAGGACGCCACATTGGAAATGACCGTCCTGAACAATATTGCCATTCTGTACTCCAAGGAAAAGAACTTCGACAAGGCTATCGAATATTTCCTCAAAGCCTACAACATCGCAAAAGAAAAAAACGATAAGATCAGGATCGGCATCTACGCCTTAAATCTGGGTATTGTACACAACGAAACGCATAAACTGGAAAAAGCCCGGGAATACCTCCGGGAAGCAACTGCTTATATGCAGAACGATGCCCGGAGACTGCTAAGCGCCCAGTACACCTATGCCCAGAACCAATTCCAGCAGGGTAATACGACCGAGGCTGACCGTCTGGCCACAAAGCTGCTCACGATGGCCCGCGATTCCGGTTACCGGGACGAACAGATCACCATCAACACCCTGCTTGCCTCGGTGAAACTGAAAGAGAACAACCTGGACCAGGCCCTCTTCTACGCCAGCGAAGCCCTGGCCCGGTCTCCCAACCTGGAAGAAAAAATAGAGCTCCATCAGACATTGTCGGATATCCACTTTAAAAACCACGCCTATGCCCTGGCACTGGCTAATAAAGACTCGGTACTACGGTTCCGGGATTCAATCAACATCATTAAGAACGGCCAGCAATTTGAGAACAGCAAGCTGAAATTTGAGCTGCTGAACTCAAAACATACACTTTCACTAAATCAAGCCGAGATCACCAACCAGCGCAGGTTGCTGTATACAGCGCTGGCCTTTATCGCCATTATCATCGCTTTTTTCATCTGGCTGATACGGATCAAAACTGTGGAAAACCGTCAGAAAGCAGTAATCGCCGAGCGAAGCCACAAGATCATGGCCCTGGAAATTGAGAATGAAAAGAGCCAGAAATTACTATTGGAAGAACAATTGAAGGAGAAGGAAACCGCTGCCCTCCTGGAACAGGAAAGGCTGAAAAACGAGATCGAGATCCGTAACCGTAAGCTGTCCGCCAAAGCCCTGTACCTCTCTGGCAGAAATGAACTGATCGACGAGATCATCACCGCCCTTTCTAAAATACCTGATTTAAGTAAGGACAGTACCAGGCACATTTCCCAGCTCAAAAGTTACCTGCGGACCGACGACGAATGGGATGACTTCAGTACCCATTTCCAGGAAGTGAACCAGGGATTCCTGAACGCCCTCCGTCAGAATCATCCCAACCTGACCTCAAACGATGTCCGTTTCCTGTCATACATATACATGAACCTGAATACCAAGGAAATTGCTTCGCTGCTGAACATCACTCCCGAAGGTTGCCGTAAACGGAAAGAACGCATTACAAAAAAGATGCAACTGGCTGATAATACTTCGCTTTTCGAGTATTTATCGGGGCTATAGGACAAATGTCACACTTTGTCCGGGGCCTGTCCTGTTAATTACATATGCGCTTTGGGAGAAGCGGGGTACTTTCACACAGCACCCAATCGACCAAAATACATGAGAAAACTTTTACTCTTTAACTTATTCCTCTTACTGTTTTTTTCAGCCAATGCCCAGCAGTTTTCCTATGAAGCTACCGGCGACCATGGGAAACTATGGGACGTGACCCAGGATCCCTCTGTACCCGAAAGACTATATGCCATCAGCCTGATCAACCATATCATGGTCTCCAATGACAGGGGCAAGAGCTGGGAGATCTTTTATTCCTTTGAAAACAGCCGCACCCGGATAGCATCTTTCAAATTGCTGCCTGGCAACAAATCATTCTCTTTTGTGGCCATCAATGCACCCGATATGTCAATGAGCGGCCTGTATGTAGTCGACATTGAAACCAAAGCCACTATCAGGCACTATATTACTCCGGACCAATACCTTGGTGCATGGGTGGCCTCCTATGATATTTATGACCCGGAAGGAAAAATCGCCGTCCTTAATACCCAGTACATGGAAGGCTTCTCCCTGGTGATCACGGAAGTCTATTTTACTAAAGATGGTGGTGAAAATATGTCCGGCATTTATTACAGCAGGGAGAACCAGAGTGTCCATGTCAACAATTCGTTCTTTCACCCTGACGATCCCAAAAAGATCTATCTCGCCAGAGGTCTGGGCTCTGAAGGCGTGAACGGAGGACTATTAATTTCCTCAGATGAAGGTACTACCTGGCGGGAGGAACTGGCCGGCAAGGGAGCTTTATCCGCCGTTGCCTTCAATCCCAAAGATCATAAAGAGTTTTTTATAGGTTCCTTTATCAATTTTGGAATAGCTTCTCAGGCGCTTTTCCATACCCTGGACAGCGGGAAAACTTTTGAACAGGTACCGGTGACCTTTACCGACCAGACCCTGGACAATATTGTACAGATAGTATACGATCCGGGCGATAACAAAAACCTCTGGATGACAGATGAGAATGAAATACTGAAAAGTACCGATGGAGGAGCCCACTGGACATCCATCACTTTTCAACCCAGGTCGCCGGTCTACTACTACGGCACCTCCCTGCTCGTCCATCCAAAGAAAAGCAACGACCTGCTGATCTTTTCCGATGCCTGGCCGCAACACAGCACCGACGGGGGAAAAACTTTCACCCAGATCAAACTGCCCTTTTGCGTAGCGTCATCGGCAGCGCTGGGCAACAATGGTAACTCCAGGCAGTTATACTACTCCGTCCTGGGCGGATATGTCTCTAAAAATCTTACCACCGGTAAATCAGCCGCTTACAATATCCAGGCGTACGACCTGGTAAATGTGCGCGAAATGCAGGTCATACCAGATACCACTGTTCCCGGACGTATTTTCCTCTTCCGGGCCAGCGATGGATTCGCTAATCCATCCGAGCTGTTTTACAGCGACGACCTGGGTGCTACACTCAATCAGTTGCCTTCCGACCAGTTTGCAACAGGCCTGGGATTCATTCAGCGGGACCCTAACAATAAAGACCGCTACTGGATTTCCTATTCTTATTATTCTTCCTTCTCAACCCTTTACCGGGTCGATTTCAGTGATGCCGCCAATCCGGAAGCCATACCTGTAACGCTCACTTTCGATGGCTTACTGACGGCTGCATATATTCCTGCCGGCAACAGCGGACAAACAGTCTACATCTCTGCCGGCAGCAAAGTCCACCTTTCACAGGATGGTGGTGCGACCTGGGGAGAAAAGATCCAGGGACTGGACCTGACAGATGGTTATGACATGGTCTGGGACCTGAAAGCCAATCCTTTCGATGAAAAAACGATGGCTGTCGCTACCACCCAGGGCATCTTCCAGACTACAGACGGCGGCGATCAGTGGACATTGTCACTACCGTCTTCCGACTTCAGAAAAGTAATATATTCCAACGCTGCCAACGGGCATATATTCGCAACTTCTCTTTCCACCAATTTTACAGATACGCACATCGCCTTCAGCACCAACAAGGGCGCCAAATGGTCAAATTTATCAGCAGATATGCTCGCATACATTGCCTGCTCTTCGTCCATAGACTTTAAGTTCTACGAAGACCATGCAGATATCTATTTTGCAACGCCGGATCTGGGTGTAGTAAAATATCAGTTGAATAACCTCTTGTCTCCGCAACTGCTGTTCCTTACATCTTTCACCGGCAGTCTGCAGAGAGGTAATGCATTCCTCGAATGGAGAACAAGAAATGAAGAAGGCTTACTACACTACGAGCTGGAGAGAAGTACAAACAATAAAGACTTTTCCCTCATCAATACACAACAGGCAACCAACAGTAACGGTTCTTTCTACTACAAGTACGAAGACCTGGAATTCCCTGCCCTTGCAGCGCAATTTGGTAATGTTTACTACCGCTTAAAGCTGGTAAGTAATGATAACAGTTTCGCTTACTCAGATACGGTTAAACTGACCGCACGCGACATGTACATCTATCCGGTGCCGGCTACCAACGTTATCAATCTGCATGTACAGGGTGTTACACAGGCTGCCAAATACAGGATATTACTGGTGGATGTTTCCGGCAGGCAATATTCCATCCAGCAGTACAACATCCCTACCGGACAAACAACTATCACCATGCCTATCACACGCCTCACCAGCGGCATGTATATCATGCTGGTAGAAACCCGTCCGGGAGATATAAGGAAATTCAAGTTTATCAAGCTATAAGCTGTCCTATGTAATCCTATGTCTGCGAAGCGCCTCGTCTGGGGCGCTTTTTTCTTTTGCTGTCTGCGTATCTGCGATGTTCCCTGCTATCCGTCCATCAAAAACAGTAGTTCCTTAAGCCTTCTTCGACCGCACTGCTTTCACCTGGGTAAGGCTTCTGTCTTTGGAGAAACGCTTGTATTCCTCAGATTCTACTGCATAGATTGCCATCTTCCCTTCGGCATCAAAATGAGCGCCCCAACCGTAGCGTTTGGTAAGAGGCGAGGCACGGAAACACGCCTGGCCTTTGGAAAAGAACTGCTCTCTTTCCAAATCAAATTCCTTTGTTTTCAGATGATTTTTTGCAGCATAGACATGAAAAAGCACATCATCAGAAGTGAACTCATACGGGTTATCTATCAACAATTCAAATTCAATGTTGGCAATGGTCTTCTCTCCTCTCATCGGGGGAACTTCGGCAGCTTTTACGGGGCAGTCTTCCGCAACTTCAATAAACGTATTGTAATAATTGGTGGTCTTCATCTACATACTTTTTATGGGTCAGGTTGACATTACATTACCTGAAATATAAAAAAATCCTGGCAACTTTAGTTACCAGGATCAGAAACTCCTCGCCAAAAGTATATATTAGTTATTTAACACTTCCATTCTATACAGCTAATCCGGCATATACTTTCTCAAGTTCCTTATTGATAAATCCAATCTCATCCGCCGTTAATTGCAGGTTCATGGTTTGTGCATTTTGTTCTGCCTGTGCAGCATTACGGGCCCCAGCAAGGACGATAGTTATACCGGGCTGTAAGGTAGTCCAGCGTAACACCAGCTGTGATAAGGAGGCATTTTTGCTTTCTGCCAGTGGCGTGATGCTATCCAGGAAATTTTTTACCCTTTCAGCAGAGAACTGGCCAAAATAGCCATTACGGTGGTCATCTGTCTTTAAAGCGGCATCTTTGAAATACTTGCCTGTCAGTAGTCCCCTTTCCAAGGGACTATAAGCGATGATCCCCATATTATTTTCGATCGCATAGGGCACTATATCCTTTTCGATACTCCTGTTCAGCATACTGTAAGACACCTGGTTGGATGCCAGCTGAATTGTTTTCTCCGCTTCCCTCATCAATGGAAGATCATAGTTGCTGACACCAGCTGCCCTGATCTTTCCCTGGCTGATCAATGTGTTCAGCGCCTCCATCGTTTCTTCTACCGGCGTGGTAGCATCCGGCCAGTGCAGCTGCAGCAGATCTATATAATCGGTGCCCAGGCGTTTCAGGCTGTCCTCCAGTTCCCTGATAATATTCGCTTTTGACGCCAGCTTGTATACAGGGATTGTTTTCCCATTCTCTGATGCATCAAAGAAGTATTCACCCTTCCCCTGATTACTGCCATCCCATACCAGTCCAAATTTTGTGAGCAGCTGTACTTTACTTCTGTCCATGCCTTTGATAGCAGTCCCAATCAATTCCTCACTCAATCCAAAACCGTAAAAGGGCGCCGTATCTATTGTTGTTACACCATTTTCCAGCGAGGCCTGGACGGCCGCTATAGAGTCTTTCTTTTCATTACCGCCCCACATATTACCACCTATAGCAAATGCGCCATATGTAATAGCTGATAGTTGCAGGTCTGTATTACCTAACGTTCTGTATTCCATTTTTTGTTAATTCAGTTTTTGTAAATACATGCTCCAGATGTTCCCGGTACTGGCCCAGATCCCGTTTCACATCAGCATTCTTTTCTATATCGTGGAAATGCATGCCTGGCAATGGCTGCAATCCGATGAATGCATTCATGCGGTGAAAGCCGAACAGGATCCCTTCATCTACGCTTGTTTGTTTAAAGAACTCGCCCGGCAGTGTAAATGCTTCCTTGGGTGCATTCCATGAGGTGGTGACCATATACTTTTTCCCGTGCAGCATGCCGCCGGTGCCATAATTGATGGCCGGATTGGCAGCCGAACGTCCGTCACTGCGATAGATCCCGGTACCATGCCCTTCTGTGAATACTTTGTCTATGTACTGCTTGAAACCGTGCGGCAGCTGAAACCACCAGATAGGCGTGTGATAGATCACAACATCCGCCCATGTATATTTTGCGACCTCTTCCTTAAGATCGTAGTCATGATTGATGTTGGTGGTTTTAACTTCAAAACCAGGCCTGTTACGGAAAAATTCAGCGGTAGCTGCTGAGATGGTCTCGTTGAACCGGCCGCCGGAATGGCCGAACTGCTGACCTCCATTGATGATAAATACCTTTGTCATAGTGTGTTATTTTCTTTTTGACAAGGCAAAAGTACCCCGGGTACCAGTATTATTAAAACAAGTTAAATCATACCTTTGTATCAGAATTATAATAGTATAATTATGGTCAATCTGGAATGGTACAGAACATTTAAAGCGATATATAAAACAGGTACGCTGACCGGCGCAGCAGAAAGCCTGTTCATCTCACAGCCGGGTGTCAGCCTGCATTTAAGCTCACTGGAAAGTTATGTGGGATATAAATTATTCGACAGAACAGGCAGGAAAATGGTACCTACAGAGAAGGGGAAGGTCTTCTACAACTTCATTATTGAACCGCTCAATAAGCTGGAAGATGCCGAAAAGAACTTTCAGAAAAGTACAGAGAAACATACCCCTACCATCAGCGTGGGAATGTGCTTTGAAACATTTCAGATCACGTTGGAACAGTACA
Organism: Chitinophaga filiformis; assembly: GCF_021646545.1. GTDB lineage: Bacteria > Bacteroidota > Bacteroidia > Chitinophagales > Chitinophagaceae > Chitinophaga > Chitinophaga filiformis_A. The sequence continues at coordinate 97,646 of NZ_JAKIRP010000004.1, forward strand.
TTTCTACATTGCCCTTTAATGTTATCATCCGATTTGGCGACTACCCGGAAATGCTGGATAACCTGGATAAAGGTATACTTGACCTGATCATTACACCGCAGAAAGGCACTTCCGGAAACATTGATCACGAAGCCTTTTCTTCAGAAACGATCGTACTGGTAGCAGGCAATGACGTAGATGCAAAAGCATTTAACAAGGTGGCTAAAGGAAAGAATATGGAAGCAATTGAGGAATGGTTGAAAAGGCAGAAGTGGTATGGAACTACAGGCGATATGGAACACCTGTTCAGGTTCTGGAAACTGAATTTCAATCACCATCCCGACTTCAGGCCCAACTATATTGTACCCAACTTAAACTCCATAGTACGCTGCCTTAAAAGCGGAAAGGGAGTAGCGGTAGTACCTGACTTCCTCTGCAGAAAAGAGATTGAAAGCGGCGAGATTAAGTTACTATGGGAAGGCGCTACTAAACTGAAGAATACATTGTACTTCGGTACCCGTAAGAAGACTGCATATGCCGATGAGATCAACCTGATCAAAAAATTGTTCAGGAAGGTGATGCTGCCTGTATGAGATCTATAACGCCGTTTACCTTCATTTTCAGTATCTTTCGGCAGAGAGAATCAATAAGCATATAGATAACCATAGAACACACCATGCCAATCACCATCAGAAGCATTGACACCACAGATAATGCTGCATTAGCGAAGATCGTCCGCGATACATTTGAAGAATTTGATATTCCAAAGGAAGGAACTGTGTACTCCGATCCTGAAACAGATAGGTTGTACGACCTGTTCCAGGTGCCAGGCAGCGCATATTTTGTTGCCGAGGAAGATGGCGTGATACTCGGAGGCTGCGGACTGTTTCCCACAGCAGGCCTTCCTGAAGGCTGTGCCGAACTGGTAAAATACTACCTCTCCGGCAATGCCAGGGGCAAAGGCATCGGCAGAGCGCTGATGGAACATACTTTCGTTGCCGCGAAGCAACAGGGGTACACGCAGCTTTACCTCGAGTCATTCCCTGATTTTGCCAAAGCCGTGAGTATGTATGAAAAAGCCGGTTTCCGGCATCTGGATAAGGCACTAGGCAATTCCGGGCACTTTGCCTGCACCATATGGATGCTGAAAGATCTGTAATCTGTAATAAAGAAAGCCGCGGCATCCCCGCGGTTTTCTTTTTCCTCCCCGTTTTCGGTTATTTCTACATTCAGAAAAAACGTGAACCTTGCATCACGTATACAATCGGCGTTGCCCCTACCGGAAAGCAACACCGGCAAAGATATAACGGAAACCATATCCTGATTAGAACAAACACTATGCTCGATTTCCACGTGATGGCGACCTTCACCCTTTCGGGTGGAGGTTGTTTTTTTTGTCGCCCGTGGTTGGAACCCAGCGCTACAGGTACACGGCACCTACCGGGCCGATTGACGGTTTGTTTCCCTGTAGTACCAATCCGGTACCAATCCGGTACCAATGGCCTCATCTTATGTTCATCTTACGTTCAAAACGTAGGATGAACATAAGATGAGGCCATTGGTACACCGTTGGTACCGGATTGGTACCGGAAAGATACCCTGCAGCCTATACCGCTATCAATTGTTTGTATATCCTGCCAGCCGCTTATTTCTGTAATTTTGCTCCATGCATACGGCTCATATACTGAACATTGACATCAACCCTGCGTTGAAGGATTCTTTCTCAGTAGAGGATGTCAACGGGCAATTGTCCGAAGACAATACACAACGCCGTATTTCATTCAATGAACTGATCCTCGTTAAAGATGGCTATGGCACTATTTTAATCGATGGCGGAACATACAATATTACACCGCATAGTCTTTTCGTTATTTCCAAGGGGCAGATCTACGCAGTGAATGACAAGCACCACCTGGAAGGGTATGTGCTGCAGTTTGGGGATTGCTTCTGGGAAAAAGCACCTGCCAGCGCCAGCAACTGCAAGGCAGTGCTCTTCAACGATCCCTCCGGTCACCAGCAGATGCAGTTAAATGAACAGGATGAAGCAATGCTGTTAAACCTGATGACAACCATACTGGATGAATTCAGGGAGCCAGACTATGTCAATAAAGCCGATGCCCTGGCAGCCTATCTGAAGATCCTCATGATAAAAGTGGCGAACATCAACAGCCTGCTACACACGGGCCACAGCACGAATGACAACAAGCTATACCGTCAGTATGTAGAACTGGTCAGCAAAGAATACCGCAACACCCATGAAGTGACCGATTACGCAGAGAAACTAGGTATTTCCTACCGGCAGCTGGCAGACCTCTGCAAACGTTGTAGCGGCAAAAGAGCCAAAGACATTATCAATGGCCAGCTGGTAGCAGAAGCCAAAAGAATGCTGCAATTTTCTTCCACGCCCGTAAAAGAGATCTCTTATCTGCTGAACTTTGCCACTCCCTACCAGTTCAGTAACTTTTTCAAGAAAGAAACGCAATTCTCCCCTAACGAATACCGGACACAGTTTGTGAAAATTGGTATCTGATCTACGGTTTTTAGCATTTACCGCCTCCTCCCCCGCCGGTAATTTTGTGGCATAAATTGAAAGTTATGCCAGTAACAGGATTAACAAAGCTAGCCGGAATAGATATCCCAGACAGTCAGGTAGCCAAACAGGCCACGGAACTACTGCTGGAATATGGTACAGAATTTCTTTATAATCACTCCCTCCGCGTATTTCTCTTTTCCTCCCTCAATGCGAAAAGAGGTAATATCAAACATGATACGGAGTTGCTATATGTGAGTGCTGTTTTCCATGACCTCGGACTAACGCCTCATTACAGTAGCCCTGACAAACGTTTTGAAGTAGACGGCGCCAATGCCGCCAGGGATTTCCTGAAAAGCCACGGATATCCGGAACAGGCGCTGCAACGCGTATGGGACACCATCGCCCTGCATACCACTATTGGTATTGCTGAATATAAGGAACCGGAGGTAGCACTGATGTATTCGGGTGTGGGCCTCGATGTGATGGGGGAAGGATATGAACACCTGAGTGAAGCGCACAGGAACGAGATCATTAAGGCCTTTCCGAGAACTGATTTCAAGAAAAAGATCATCCCGACCTTCTTCGATGGATTTAAACACAAGACAGATACCACGTTTGGAAACATCAAGGCAGACGTCTGCGCTTTTATGATACCCAACTTCCAGCGTAAGAATTTCTGCGATTGCATCCTGCACTCTCCATGGAGTGAGTAAGCATCACTTTTCCTTTTCCAGGAAATCTTCCAGTGCATCAAGCTTCTGCATCCAGAACGACTTGAACTGTTCTGTCCAGTCAGACACTTCCTGCAGCTTCTGCAGGTTGGCCTTACAGTAGCGCTCCCTGCCCTGCTGGGTGATCATCAGTAACCCACATTCTGTCAGGATACGGATATGTTTGGACACTGCCGGTCTGCTGATATCAAAGTTGTCAGCTATCGCATTGAGGTTCAATGTCTGATGTGCCAGCAGATTGATGATCTCGCGCCGGGTAGGGTCAGCTATTGCCTGGAAAACATCCCTTCTCATCGTTGATAAACGTATTTTAAGCAACCGTTCGGTTACAAAATTACGGAAAGCATGCCTGCTTTCAATGGCCCCCATTTTGTTTTGGTAAAAGAAACAGACATTATGGAAACGCATGAATTAAAGGTTGAATATGGCGGGGAACAATACATTATCCAGGCGGGCATAGAAAAGATCGGCCATGAGTATAAGATCTCTGCCACGGTAAATGGCACGGAGATCATTTTTTACCAGAATGATAAACAAAGACTGGTTCCCGATTATGTGGAGGAAACAGAACATCTGAACAGGGAATTACTGGACAGGATCGCCCTGACCATCGAAGAAAAGTGCCTGCCGCAGGATTGATATCCCCACCTGCTGCAGTGACAGCATCAGTCCGGCAGCCACGCCTGATATTACAACCTGACCTGAAGCGGCCCGCCGGCTAAAATATTTGCCGGAAACGTTCTATGAATGCGGTTTTTAGCTGGTATAGATGGAAAATTTTCGTTAACTTCAGACAAACCACATTTGTTACCCGTGCTGAAGTTTATTCTCAATAATGAAGATGTTGGTACCAGCCTCCCACCTGGTATGCCGCTGCTGGATTTCATACGTTACCATCAGCACCTGACCGGTACAAAAACCGGTTGCAATGAAGGCGATTGTGGTGCCTGCACCATCCTGGCAGGTGAGTTACAACATGGCTCGCTGGTTTACCGTTCCTTTACCTCCTGCCTGATGCCCCTGGGCAACGCACACGGCAAACATATCGTGACCATCGAAGGCGTCAATATGCTGCCGGCGCTCAATGTCATACAGCAGGCCATGGTAGACAATGCCGCTACCCAATGTGGTTTCTGTACCCCGGGATTTGTAATGTCCCTTGCCGGATTTTGCCTCAGCAAACAGCCGCCTATCGTGGAAAATGCCATTACCGCTATTGATGGAAATATCTGCCGTTGTACGGGGTATAAATCCATTGAGAGAGCTGCCGCTGCCGTTGCTATCGAACTGGCGGGGCGAAATGACGAGGAACCGGCCCAATTTGCCGCAGAACAGCAAATCCTTCCCGGATACTTCTCGGGCATAAAAGAGCGGCTTAAACGCCTCCTTTTGTCGTTAAACGGGGAATTGGCTCCGCCTTCGGGAACGGTGCCCCGATTTGTAGCCGGAGGAACTGATCTGTATGTTCAGCAACCGGAAGAAATACAGGAACAACCCCTCCGCTTCCTGTTCGGACAGGAAATGCTCAAAGGCATCACCCGGGAGGACAACCGCTGTGTGGTCGGCGCTTCCTGCACGGTGAACGACCTGCTGGCATCTCCCATCATGCGGGCGCATTTTCCCGCACTGGGAAGTTATATGAGCCTGATCTCTTCCACTCCCATCCGCAACATGGCTACCATTGCCGGGAATTTTATCAACGCCTCTCCCATAGGCGATCTGACCATCTTCTTCCTGGCACTGGATGCTACCATTGAACTGAGTGACGGCATCAATAACCGAACATTACCGCTGCGGGAATTGTATAAAGGCTACAAGCAACTGGATAAACGTCCGGAAGAATATATGACACGCTGCTGGTTTGACGTGCCTGACGCCAATACCGGTTTCCATTTCGAAAAGGTCAGCAAACGTACCAACCTGGATATTGCCAGTGTGAATACGGCAATCTGTATCACTATGAAGGAAAACCTGATCGGCACAGTCAGAATTTCGGCAGGCGGCGTAGGCCCCATACCGGCATTACTCCCCGATACCGCTGCCTTCCTCACAGGAAAGGCGCCCAGTGGGGCGGTGATAAAGGTGGCATGCGCCATTGCACAGTCGGAGATCACGCCCATCAGTGACGCCAGAGGCACAGCAGTGTACAAACGGTTGTTGCTGGAACAACTTATAAAAGCGCATTTCATCACCCTGTTCCCTTCTCTGCAGGTGGAACTGTTATTATAACGTGGTATGAAAAATATTGATTCCAATACCCATGTCAGCGGTACTTCTATGTACCTGGACGATGTGCCGCTACTTGGTGGCACCTTGTTTGGCGCAGCGTTTGGCTCGCCGGTAGCACATGGCGCCATCAGGGAATTGATACTGGAGGATGCCCTGCAGGTGCCGGGCGTGGTACGTATACTCACCGCTGCAGATATCCCCGGACAAAATGAAATAGGCGGCATTATCAAAGACGAACCGCTGCTGGCCGATCATCATGTCCACTTCTGCGGTATGCCGGTGGCTTTCGTAGTGGCGCATACCCGCGAGGCAGCCAGGGCTGCCGTAAAGAAGATCAGGGTAAAAATCGACCCACTGCCCATTATTACCGATCCCAGGGAAGCGCAGGCCAAAGGAGAACTCATCATCCCACCCCGTACTTTCACACAGGGCGATATAGACAACGCCTGGCGACAATGTTCACACATCTTTGAAGGCAGTGTAGACATCAACGGCCAGGAACACCTATACATAGAAACACAGGGCGCTTACGCCATTCCGCAGGAGAACAACAGCCTGCGTATCTATTCCTCGACACAGGGGCCGGCTGCAGTACAGCGGGCGGTAAGTTCCGTGCTGGGACAGCCCATGCACCGCTTTGAGGTTATCGTTACGCGCCTGGGAGGCGGCTTCGGCGGGAAGGAAGACCAGGCAAACACCTGGGCTTCGCTCTGCGCACTGGCTGCATGGCTGCTGAAAAGACCTGTCAAATATGCCCTTCACAGGATGGAGGATATGGTCATGACAGGTAAGCGGCACCCTTATGCGGCCGACTTCAAAATAGGACTGGACGATGAGTATAAGATCATCGCCTACGAAGTGTCCTTCTTCCAGAATGCGGGCGCTTCTGCTGATCTTTCTCCCGCAGTACTGGCCAGAACATTATTCCACTGCACCAATTCATATTTCGTTCCGCATGTAAAGGCCACCGCCTGGAGCTGCCGGACCAACCTGCCGCCCAATACCGCATTCAGAGGCTTTGGCGGGCCGCAGGGCATGTTTGTCATAGAGGCTGCTATCGCTAAAGCTGCACAGGCATTACAGGTAGACGCTTCGCTCATTCAGAAAAGAAACCTTATTCAGACAGGACAGGAATTTCCCTATGGACAGATTGCCAAAAGTGAAGCAATGGCCTGCTGGGAAAAAGCGGAAGCATTATACAGATACGAGGATCTCCGCAGGGCAGTCAGCAGCTTCAATGCTTCCCACAAGCTGCATAAAAAAGGGCTTGCCTGCATGCCCGTCTGCTTCGGCATTTCCTTTACCAACACCATGATGAACAATGCCCGCTCGCTGGTGCATGTCTATTCCGATGGCAGTGTCAACATCAGTACCGGCGCCGTGGAGATGGGTCAGGGTGTCAATACCAAAATATTGCAGGTGGCTGCACATACCTTTGCCATCGCTCCTGAAAGAATAAAACTCAATCATACCAGCACCTACACCATTGCCAATACCTCTCCTTCTGCCGCCAGTGCAACTGCTGACCTGAACGGGAAAGCTACCTTAATGGCCTGTACCGCCATCCTGGAACGCCTGAAACGCGTAGCTGCAGATGGCCTGGAGGTAGCGCCGGAAGATATTTCATTGGTGAATGAGCAGGTACTGGTGAAGGGCACACCTTCTTCCTGGAACTGGCAGCAGCTGGTTAATACCGCCTTCCGGCAAAGGGTTAATCTCTCCGAACATGCACATTATACAACCCCTGAAATATACTTCGATGAGGCAAAAGAGAAGGGACATCCTTTTGCTTATCACGTATATGGCACCGCCATCCTGGAAGCGACGGTCGACTGCCTCAGGGGAACTTATACCATCGATACAGTAAAGGTGGTGCATGATTTTGGTCACAGTATGAATACAGACATTGACCGCGGACAAATTGAAGGCGGCATTGTACAGGGCATCGGATGGATGACAATGGAAGAAGTGATCTATGACAGAGATGGCAGGTTACGTTCCAATGCCTTATCTACTTACAAGGTACCGGATATTTACTCCGTGCCGAAAACCATAGCAATAGACGCATTACAAACCAATGATGACAACCTCGCCGTATTCCGTTCCAAGGCAGTGGGAGAACCACCACTGATGTACGGCATAGGCGCCTGGTTTGCACTCAGCAATGCAATAAGGGCATTCCACCCAAACGCTGATATCCCTTTCAGTACACCTATGACACCAGAAAAAGTGTTGATGGCGCTATATTCAAAAACCATTCAGGAAACTAATCAGCAAAATGAAGAAACAGTTAGCCACCTGGGAATTAATCTGTAAAAGCCTGCGGCAGAATATACCGGTTATGCTGCTCTATGTACTGGACAGTCATGGCAGTAGTCCGGGCAGACAGGGCTTCTTTATGGCCGTAAATCATGCGGGAGATATAGAAGGCTCCATCGGAGGTGGTATCATGGAACATAAGTTTGTGGAAATGGCGAAGGAACAACTGGGCCATTTCGCAACTTCCTACTCGATACACAGGCAATTCCACGACAAGGAAGCTTCCAGACACCAGAGCGGTATGATCTGCTCCGGCGATCAGTCTATCCTGCTGTATAAATTGCTGCCGGAAAGTATCACACCCGTCAATAAGATCATTGCCTGCCTTTCGCAAAACCAGCAGGGCATCCTGGAACTGTCGCCACTGGGCCTGCGCTTCACCAGCGAGATACATGGTGAGCCGGACTTTTACTATACCATGCAGTCAGAACTGGATTGGGTATACCGCGAAAAGATCGGTTACCGCGATTTCCTGTATATCATTGGTGGAGGGCATTGTTCACTGGCGTTGTCAGATATCATGGAGAGACTCGATTTTTACGTTCATGTTTTCGAAGACCGCCCACATGTCCACACACTGCTGCAAAACAGTTCGGCGCATGAAAAGACGATCGTACGTGATTATAGTCAGCTGAAAGTAATGATCCCGCCGGGCGACAATCATTACGTAGTGATCATGACCGTTGGTTACCGTACGGATGATATTGCACTGAGAGCGCTGTTACATAAATCGTTCAGGTACTGTGGGATACTGGGCAGCGCCGCAAAAATTGAAAAGATGTACGATACCTACAGGGCGGAAGGGATCAGCGAAACACTATTGAGCAGGATCCATGCGCCGGTGGGATTAAACATCAGCAGTCAGACGCCGGCGGAGATTGCCGTCAGCATTGCGGCAGAACTGATAAAGGTGCGGCATGATGTTCCCGTACTGCACTAGGCCACTATAACACGCTATCCACGCGTCACGGTTGCTGTTATCAGGCCATAAGGCTCGTCGGTGGCAATGAAGATCTCATTCTGGTTCTGCAGATCAAACTGTTCCAGGTTGAAGGGGATATGATGTTTATTCGGCATTTGCAGATGGATCTCTTTGATACCATCATACGCTTCCAATACTGCCTTACCCATCGCATACAGCGTCTGCTGCACCGAGAGGCTCTTGTGGCCGGCGAATGTCTGCAGCAATAACTCACGTATGCTGTTGAACTGTGCGGTATAATCAGCAGGCAGGTTCCCATAAGTCCAGTTTATTTCACACTTTGTTGCCAGGATGCGGTCGGCCGTCTCCTTCAGCGTGGTATACTTGTCTTTGATGTACTTTTCAAAACCGGAGTCCGTCGTTTTCAGGATCAGCAGGTCCGTAATACCAGACTGCACACTGATATCGGAAGCGTTCTTTACTACCCGGGTCGTCTGTTTTTCTGATCCCCCACCGATATAAGCGTGAGCGTGTTCCACCCCGTCAAACTGCATGCGGTGGTACCGGTGTTCTGTTATTTCAATAGTAGCGGCTTCTACCTGTGATTGGGTTGTCACAAAATAATTAGCCAGGTATATAGCAAAGTCTTCTATGGAAGATTTAAAGTAATCTTTCGCCAGAGCATACACGGTGTTTTTCTGGGTATCTGTCGGCAGGATCTTGCTGTTATCACCTGTCGTATGCGCCTCATCAAAATCCCCCTTCAGTGATACGTTCACTGTTATCTGCCGGAATTCATGGTAAGCAGGATGGCGGATGATCTTCGACAATTGCACTGCGTTCTTACCGTAACTGTTCTCTCCTAATTTGATTTTCATAATGGGGCATTTTATTTGATGATAACATACCCTAATATAAAGAATTAATTGCCTACTTTTACTTAGAACCCCTCGATATGTATGACCTCATTATAAAAGGAAATAATATACTCACACCTGACGGTTTACAGCAGGCGGCAGTACTCGTCAAAGACGGCCGGATACACGCTATTCAGACTGACCTGCCCGACAATGCCTCCAGCATCGTTGATATAGGGGATAAGGTCCTGATGCCGGGCATCACCGACCCCCATGTACATATTAACGAGCCTGGCAGAACAGACTGGGAAGGCTTTGACACAGCCACACGCGCTGCTATAGCCGGTGGCATTACCACGCTGGTGGACATGCCCCTCAATTCCTCGCCCGTTACCACTACCGTACAGGCGCTGGAACAAAAGCTTAGCGCTGCTGCCGCACAGTTACATGCGGACTGCGGTTTCTGGGGTGGTGTTATTCCAGGTAATGAAAATGAGATTGAACCACTGATCAATAAGGGCGTCCAGGGGTTTAAGGCCTTTCTGACACATTCCGGTATTGATGAATTTCCCAATGTTACAGCAGCTGACCTGGAGAAGGTCATGCCCATCATTGCGCGGTATGATCTGCCGCTGCTGGTGCATTGCGAATTAATGGAAGAGGGCCAGCCTGCGTTCGCACAGGACAACAAACGTTCGCACAGGCAATATATGGCCTCGCGGCCACAGACGTGGGAACAGGCTGCGATAGATCTGATGATCCGCCTCTGCGAAAAACACCGCTGCCGGGTACACATTGTGCATCTTTCTGCTGCAGATGCCATTGAAAATATCATAGCGGCAAAAGAAAAAGGATTGCCAATAACTGTTGAAACTGCCCAGCATTATTTGTATTTTAATGGAGAGGAAGTACCGGATGGTAATACCAGTTTTAAGTGCGCCCCTCCTATCCGCGAAAGGGAAAACAACCAGCAATTGTGGGAAGCCCTGAAAGCAGGTGTGATAGACTTTGTTGCCACAGACCATTCCCCTTCCCCGCCGGAACTGAAGGAATTGGAGAGCGGCGATTTTACCACGGCCTGGGGCGGCATCTCTTCCCTGCAGCTTGCATTGCCGGCATTATGGACGGCAGGCCGGAGCCGGGACGTGACATTACCGCAGATCGCGCGATGGTTGTGTGAACAACCCGCGATACTGGCAGGTGTGCAGAACAGGAAGGGTAAAATAGCAGCGGGATATGATGCTGACTTTGTCGTATGGGATCCCGACCGGTTATTCACCGTGCATGCCGAAACATTGTTCCATAAACATAAACTGACCCCTTATGTTAACGAGACGCTTTATGGTGTGGTGGAACAGACTTATATACGCGGCGTAAAGGTATTTGACCAGGGAAATTTTACGTCCCTCTACCAGGGGAAAACGATACTGAGGGGTAAAGGGTAAATCTGGCCTCCAGGGGTAAAACCCGGAGCCATAAATTCCTTGACTGACAACAGGCAACTGGCGTGCCTGCTGATAATTGACAGTACGAGCCGTGTGGCGGGCGTGGCGATAATGAGTTCCTAATTCCCAAATGTCTGATATGGATTATTTACAAAGAGCAAACGCAGTGTTGGCCAGGATCCACGAACTGGCATGCATCAGTGAAGATGCCAACTGCGTGACCCGAACATTCGGTTCTTCCGCTTTCATCAGCGGTTGCAGTAAAGTGCTGTCGTGGATGCAGGAAGCCGGTTTAGAAGCCAGAATAGACAATATCGGGAATGTCAGGGGACGATGGCCGAGCAATGAACCCAATGCCCATACACTGGTTATTGCTTCACATATAGACACAGTGAAAAATGCGGGCAAATTTGACGGCCCCCTAGGTGTGACCATGGCGCTTGACCTTATCACACACCTGCAACAGGAAGGGACCAGCCTTCCTTTCAATATAGAATTAATCGCCTTCAGCGATGAAGAGGGCGTACGCTTTCATACCACCTACCTTGGCAGCGCTACCGTTACCGGTCACTTTGATACGAAACTGCTCGATAAGACGGACAGCGCCGGCATCACACTCAGAGATGCGATCAGGACCATCGGCGGAAATATAGATGCACTGGCGGCAGACGCTATTCCTGCAGAAGAATGGCTGGGCTATTATGAGATCCATATTGAACAGGGACCCGTATTATACAACCAGAACCTGCCTGTTGCCGTAGTACAGGGCATCGCCGGACAACAGCGTATCCGTGTCCGGTTTCACGGTACCTCAGGCCATGCCGGCACGGTACCCATGGAAATGAGGAAAGACGCATTATGCGCGGCGGCAGAGTTTATACTGGCAGTAGAACGTATCGGTCTGCAATACAATGATAACCTGGTAGCAACCGTAGGCCTCCTGGAGGTCACCAATGCGGCCAGCAATGTCATACCGGGAGAGGTGACCTGTTCTCTCGATATCAGAAGTACAGACAAACTACTGCTTAAAAAAGTACGCCGTTCCCTGAAAGATATTGCTTCGCAGATATGTGCCGAACGACAGCTTACTGCCGACTGGGACATTGTACAAAAAATAAAACCGGTGGAATGTGATACCGCGCTCAATCACCTGTTGGCACAGTCTATCACGGCAGCAGGTTATAATGTGAAAGAGCTCATCAGCGGCGCCGGACATGACGCAGTAGTGGTAGCTGCCGTAGCACCGGTTTGTATGCTGTTTGTAAGATGTTACAAAGGCATCAGTCATCATCCGCAGGAACATGTGGACGCAGCAGATATCGCCGTTGCTATACAGGTATCAGATCACTTTATTCATCGCCTTAAAGAAGTATACAAAAAGGGGTAATATGGAAATATCAGCATTGACGAGATCAGTAGTAAAAAGAAATCATGCAGTCATCTGCCCGGACGGATACGTCAACAGTGTAATACCCGGATGGACACATTGCAGGGTGAATGTCATCATCAATGAACAGATGGGCGCCAGGCTCGGACAAACATTGATCACCGCTGAAAAAGATTGTGTCATTGCGGGCAATACCGAAACCGCGCAGATCTTTTTCTATGTCATCTCTGGTCAATGCACAGCGAAGGCAGATACACAAACCAAAGCAATGAGCGGCGGGCAGTTCTGCTATGTTCCCGCCGGACATGCCTACCGGCTGGAGCATTTCACCGAAGGTACACAGATCGTCACTTTCCACAAGGTATATGAAAAACTGGCGGGACATGATCATCCGCCTGTGATATTCGGAGATGCAGCTGCCGTACCAGGACCCGCTTTTCTCGGAGATCCTGCATTACGATTACAGGTATTGCTGCCGGACGATCTCTCCTTTGATATGGCCGTGAATATATTCACTTATGATGCCGGCGGGCACCTCCCTTTCGTAGAGACACATATCATGGAACATGGACTGCTGTACCTGCAGGGACAGGGCGTTTACATGCTGGACCATGAATGGTATCCTGTTAAAAAAGGAGATGCCATCTGGATGGCCCCTTACTGCCAGCAATGGTTTACTGCAATGGGAAAAGAACCTGCCGTTTATATCTATTACAAAAATGTGAACAGGTTCCCCACTACTATATAAATTCCACCCAATGACTTTGACAGCACTTAATGCATTAACACCAGAACAACTAAAAGAAACGCTCAGCACCTGCTGTGGCGCTACCGCATGGATTGAAAAAATGGAAAAAGAATTTCCGGTAAAAGACGAAGACGCCCTGCTGGCTGCCGCCGCAAAACACTGGCACGAGTGTTCAGAAGAGGACTGGCGGGAAGCTTTCACTCATCATCCGAAGATAGGCGACCTCCATTCCCTGCAACAGAAATTTGCCGCTACCGCGCAATGGGCCAGCCGGGAACAGGCAGGCACCATCGATGCCTCCACCGTTATACTGCAGGCATTTGCCAAAGGGAATAAGTTGTATGAAGATAAATTCGGCTACATCTTCATTGTATGCGCCACAGGCAAGTCTGCTCCTGAAATGCTGTCTATTCTTACAGAACGGTTAAAGAACAGTCCTGAAGAAGAAATAAAGATCGCGATGCTGGAACAGGAAAAGATCACCGCCCTCAGACTGAAAAAACTATTAAGTGCATGAGCCAGATCACTACACATATTCTCGATACCTCCAGCGGTAAACCTGCACAGGATGTAGCGGTCAGCTTATCCCGCCAGGAAGAACAGCTCTGGACCTGCATAGCAGAAGGCATTACCAACAAAGAGGGCAGGATCACAGACCTGCTGGCAAAAGATGTGATCATACCTGCCGGCATTTACAAGCTGCGGTTTGAAACGAAGATCTATTTTGAAAGCCGTGGCATCACCACTTTTTATCCTTTTATAGAAGTGGTCTTTTATATCAGCGGCAGTGAGCATTATCATGTTCCCCTCTTAGTAAACCCATTTGGTTATTCCACGTACCGTGGCACTTAAAACTCCATAAGATTATGCAACTGGCAATAGCAGACAATGAAAAAGAACAGCTGCTGCAGGAGCTCGGGAAGGCGAACCTGCGATTCCAGCAGGTGTACCCGGGCGATAAACCCGACAGGCAGCCCGTACATACTGTATATGGTGGCGCCAATCTCTTTAAGGCCGACACCTGCGTGCGGATGGGAGAAATTGCACTGAAACACCTGCGTGCATTTGCGCCCAACTTTGTAGCACTGGCCAAAGCCCTGCAACTGGAAGGACATGACCGGTTGCCGCAACGGCAGGCAGATATTGCCCGACTGGAAGAAAAGCTGGAAGGACTGTCTGATGCAGCCAGGAAACAGGAACCTGCCTGGCTCCATTATACTGTGTACAAAAAGATAGCAAGGAAACTCTTTGTGGAAGGTGTAGAAGATTTCCGTATCGACTTTGAAGACGGGTTTGGCAATCGCCCGGACGATGAAGAAGATGCCACCGCCATTGCTGCCGCTAAGGAACTGGCGCAGGGTATGCGGAATGAAACGATCTCGCCATTTATCGGCATCCGTATCAAACCATTTACGGAAGACCTTAAACATCGTGCTGTACGCACACTGGACCTCTTCCTGGCAACGCTTTTAGACCAGACAGATGGCGTGTTACCGGATAATTTTGTGGTGATGTTACCTAAGGTCACTATTCCGGAACAGGTCACTACACTCGTAAGACTGTTTGAACTGCTGGAAAAGGCGCATGGCCTCGCACCAGGTGCTCTCAAAATGGAAACAATGGTAGAGGCTACACAGATCATCATGGATGATGAAGGCAGAAATCCGCTGATGCGCATCGTACGCGCCAGTGAGGGCCGTTGTATTGCGGCGCACTTTGGTACTTACGATTATACCGCCTCTTGCGGTATTACAGCGAAATATCAGACGATGGCCCACCCCGTATGCGATTTCGCACATCATATGACGAAAGTGGCGTTGGGCAGTACCGGCATTTTCCTCTCAGACGGCGCTACCAACGTGATTCCCGTAGCACCGCATAAAGGCGATCAGCTTACGTTTGCACAGGTGCAGGAGAACCATGAGAGCGTACATCATGCATGGCGCATAGGTTACGGCCATACCATGCACTCCCTGATCAATGGTTTCTATCAGGGCTGGGACCTCAATCCTGCACAGCTGCCCATGCGTTATGCCGCTACTTATCACTTTTTCCTGAGCAATTATGATGATGCCGTTTTCCGGTTGAAAACATTTGTAGAACGTGCGGCTATCTCTACACTGACAAAAGACATTTTTGACGATGCAGCTACCGGTCAGGGATTGTTGAACTTCTTCCTCAAAGCCATCAATTGCGGTGCTATATCCGAAGAAGAAGTTCTGGCTACCGGCCTCACCCTGGAAGAGATCAGAAGCCGCTCTTTTTACAGGATACTGGAAGGCAGGAGAAAGCACCGCTGAAGCTGCTGACATTGGCCCGGCTATTGTATGACGGGTAGTATGCCTTCTACTGTTGTATATAGGATGCATTACGACAGAGATACGTCCACGTTGCGGGTCATCTTTGTTTCAGGACTGGTCTACGACTACAAGAACGTCCCGGAAGAAGTGTATCATGCCATGAAGACCTCCGGCTCCAAAGGCACTTACCTGAACAAACACATCAAAGGGCACTACGAATATGAAAAGGTAGTTGAAACAGGTCATTAACAGATATTGCAGCAATGTCAACGGCCTCCCAACCATAGCAGTGCATTCAGTGTGAACTGGTCCTGTTCCTTGTTGCCGAATGTAAGCGAAAGATCTTTGTTGGTATGATGCTCGTAGTCAATATCATTATGCCCCATATTCATATAGATCATCCTGTATTTTTTATTCGTCCATGCTACCGGATAGTAGCCGCTATGCCAGATCTCATGTTGTTTAGGGCCTGTACCCAGCGGAAAACTGCTTGAGTCAATAGACAGCAGGATGGTAATGTCTTTGTTGGTCTTCAGATCATTAGACCAGCGATACCATTCATTGGGCGAAGCTTTGAAAGTAGCGTGCAGATGTTTCAGGGCAGGATGCTCCGGATGTTCTACCCGCAGAATAGCAGATGTGGGCCGCCAGGTGTTACTGCCATAGGAACCTGATCCCAGGAATTCATTGTGATACCAGTCCCAGTTCTGTGGGTAGTCGGAGGGTGTGAGCGCAAATGCAGAAAAGTGAAATCCCATCCAGGCGCCTCCACGTTCCATATACTGCCGGAAGGCTTCCCGTTGTGCGGGCGTATCCGGTCTTGTATCAAGGAATAGCACCACCTGGTAGCGGGACAGGAAAGCAGGATTCATATTCCGCCAGTCATTGGTGGAATCGTAGGTAAAGTTATATTCCCTGGCTTTAGCTGCAAACCAGCGGTTCGCTTCATGCACAAAACTGATATGCGCCTGATCGTGCAGCGCCGTATAAAAACCAATCACTTTAAAGGGTTTCCCTTTCTTCTGGGCGTTGACGGTGATAAAAGCCAGACAACAAAGACCTGCCAGTAGCCATATTCTTTTCATGAGACGTGGATTAATATAATTCCAAAATATAACTTTATCTTTAGGTACACAACATAGCCCCCGTCTTCAAACCTCACATCCACCATGAAAAAGTTAATATGCCTCCTTTTCCTCCTTGGTGGCCTGCAGTATGCGCATGCCCAGGATACAACAGCTGCAAAGCTGGACACTCTCCTCAGCACCTACAACAGGTTGTACAAATTCAATGGTACCGCATTGATAGCACAGCATGGCAGGATACTGCTGCACAAGGGCTATGGCTTCCGTAATGTGGCTGACGCTACGCGCGATGATACGGGTACTATCTTCCAGCTGGGCTCTGTTACCAAACAATTCACAGCCGTTGTCATACTGAAACTGGAAGAAGAAAAGAAACTCAGCCTACAGGACAAAGTATCAAAATACTTCCCCGATTTTCCCAAGGGAGACAGCATTACGATACAGCATCTGCTGACGCATACTTCCGGTATCTACAACTATACCAATGACCGGACTTTCATGGAAAGCGAGGTCTTCAAACCTATCAGCCGTGAAAAGCTCATGGCATTGTTCAAAGACAAACCACTGGATTTTTCTCCCGGCTCTAAATGGAATTATTCCAATTCAGGCTATTGCCTGCTGGGATGCATTGCTGAGAAGGCGGCCAACAAAACGTACGAACAGCTGGTAAGGGAATATATTTTTAATCCTCTCCAGATGAACAATAGCGGCTTTGATTTCAAACGGCTTGCGAGTAAGGATAAGTCCACCGGTTATTTTTTCATCAACCAGGACAGCAGTAAGGTGGCGCCCAGCGTAGACTCCTCCGTCTCTTTTGCAGCGGGCGCCATGTACAGTACCACCAGGGATCTGTACAAATGGCATCAGGCTGCGCAACAGTATAAGATCATCTCAAAAGCTGACTGGGAAAGAGCCTACACGCCGGTCAAAAATAATTATGGTTATGGAATGATCATTGACTCCATCGCAGGGAAAAGAAGGGTCAATCATGGCGGTGGCATTCATGGTTTTATCACTACGCTTATCAGGATCCCGGAAGATGATGTATGTATCATCCTGCTGGACAATGCCTCCGACAATACTATCGGCAGAATAGGCGAATCCGTCCAGTCAATCCTCTATAACAGGCCTTATACGCTCCCTAAATTGCGGAACGCTATATCCGTACCGGAAGTTAAGCTACAGCAATATACCGGCGAATATGATATGAAAGGGTTTACGATCACAGTAGCAGTGAAGGACGGTGTGCTGACAGGACAGCCCAGCGGACAACAACCTACTCCATTGTATGCAGAAAAAGAGGATTTCTTTTTCCTGAAGATCGCTGATGTACAGATCAAATTCACCCGTGGCGAAAAGAATGAAGTGAATGGTATCATTCTCTATGAGAATGACAGAGAGAGAACCGGCGCAAAGATCAAATAAAGCTATTCGTTGTGGTTCAGCCCACTGAAGGCGGTCTGTGTATTGTTGTCCCAGGTTATCTCTCTGGGACAACAATACCAGATCCAAACAACGTCTTCAACAGTTGATGGAATTGGTAATGGGCCGCCGCTGCTTTGCCTTACAGCTACCAGGGCATGCTGTTTACGCCAGGTGTATATTTTCTACCACGGCATGCTCTAAAGGACGCTGCTGCAGGGCCAGGATCACATTTCTTGCGGCAATCGCTGCCATCGCGCTGCGTGTGTCCACAGTGGCAGAGCCGATATGGGGGAGAATGGCAACGTTGGGCATGTTCAGCAAGGGGTTATCAGGAGCCATCGGCTCCGGATTGGTAACATCCAGACCAGCTCCCCAGATAGTGCCGTTCTCCAGCGCAGCGATCAGGTCTTCTTCATTATGCACGCCTCCCCTGGCGGTGTTGATAAAAATAGAAGAGGGCTTCATTTTACTGAACGCATTTTTCTCAAAGAGGCCTTTCGTTTCCGGTGTCAGGGCTGTATGTACAGATACCACATCACTCTGCTGCAACAGTTCATCAAAAGACACCCGTACTGCCCCAAATGCTTTTTCAGCCTCCTCATTTCTACCGCGGTTATGATAGATGACCTTCATGTTGTACGCGCCTACACATCGCTTTGCCAGTTCAAAACCTATCTTGCCCAGGCCGACAATACCCAATGTTCTACCGCCCAGTTCCAGACCAAGATTGGCGGTAGGGTCCCAGAAATTCCAGTTGCCACGTATAATTTCCTTGTGCATATGGAAAGCCTTCCTCGAAGCAGCCAGCATCAGCAGGAAAGCAGTATCTGCTGTTGCACCGCTTAATACGCCGGGCGTATTCCCTACGGCGATGCCTAATGTCTTTGCGGCCTCAGTATCAACATTATCGTAACCGACCGACATCAGGGAGACTATTTTCAGATGACGGCAGGACTCCAGGAAATGACGGTCCACTTTTACAGGACCAGACACCAGGACCGCATCATATTGCTGCAGCACTTTAATCAGCTCTTCCTCTGGCTGGTGGTACATTTCCGTCCACACAGTAACGTCAAGACCGGCGTCTTTTAACAGTTTCAGCCCTGCTTCGGGAATATTCCTTGTTATATACACTTTCATATCACTATATGGTTTGCATTTACATTCAGTAACAAAATACATAAATGCCGGATTTCAGGGATACTTTCGAAAAACTTGTTCAAGTAATTTTGCAACGCATAACAAGATGCGCCTTTTCCCTCGCACCATTTGAGAAGACAGGTCAATGGTTAAAGCGCTTAGTTTATTTGTTTATTTTTAGTCTAGTCAGGAAAGCCTTTTAAGTTCTACTTAAGAGGCTTTTCCTTTTTAATGCGTTTATCCACACATATCGCCAGCTCAGGATCAGCTACATCATCCAATTTCCTTATCAAGAGAAACTATTTTTTCAAATAGAATAACACTTCTTATTGTTTTGTTAAAGCGCTGAAATCTGTTGCGGACAGATTGCAATAATTAGTGAATAATGATAACTTGCACACGGTTCAATTGCCCGCCCCTACAGCGTTAACAATTGATTTAAAATACTAACAATCTGTTTAAGATTATAACAATCCGTTTAAGATTCATCAGTATGAGGATGTTCCTGGCAGCTATGTTCATTATCGCGATAAGCGGCAATCGATTATATGCCCAACAAGCAAAGAATAATAGTGAGATCCTTTCCTCGGCTGTTATCGCAACAATATTTACAGATGATGTTGTTAAGCAGTTTAACCTGCAACACCCCATCAGAAGAGTATACAGCTATCAGGACCAATCCGGCGCCTACTATCTCGTTCTTTCTGAAAGTATAGACAATATAACAAAGAAGGACACACTGCACCAGAAGATAAACGCTGTCAATCTGAAGATAGATGGTAACGGGCTTGTGAAGACATGGGAATTGAAAGATTTTATCAACAGTAATAACGCTGACGGTGGTCAGGAAACCTCCATCTGGTTCTGGACAAAGTTCTGTGAAGTGAAAGACCTCGATGGCGATGGCAATGCAGATCCGCTGATCGTGTATGGCAGCAGTGATGATAACGGGTATGATGATGGAAGGATCAAGATCATTCTCAACTATAAAGGACAAAAGATCGCGGTCAGACATCAGAACTCAACCCTGGATGAAGGACGGCATATCCAGGTGGATGCGGCCTTTTATACACTGCCGCAAACGGTACAGCAACACATCAAACAACTGATGCAGACGCTGGCTGAAAAGGGTTTTGCATTATATCCGCATGAGTATGAAAAAGCGATGATCCAAAAGAAGCTGCTTATATATTAATCAACCAACAACTTTGTATGAAACTAAACTGTTATAAACCCGTCGCCCTGCTGGGCTTACTTTCCCTCCCTCTTTTCATGTCTGCGCAAACTACAGCGACAGTTGCAAAAGAGGCTGCACCTGTAGTGAGTAAAGAGACCACACACGAGATCCTTGAAAAGATCAGTAAAGGATTGGACGCGAGCTATCCCTTCCCGGATATCTCAAAGAAATACATCGCTGCTTTAAAGAGTCAGGAAACAAAGAAGGCATACGAAAATCTGACTGCAGAACAACTTGCCAAAAAGATCACAAAAGACCTGCGTGACGTGCATAAAGATGTACATCTGACCATCTTCTTCAGTAAAGATTACTTTGAACAGCTCACCAGGAGCTTCTCCAACACCAGCACGCCGCAAGACGAGCAAAAGGAACTGGAAAGGAAAAGACGGAATAACTATGGCTTTGATGCCGTTGAACTCGACAAGAAAACATCTACTGCCTATATCAAAATATCCGGTGGTTTCCACGGAGACCAGGAGGCTTTTGAAATGGCTGCCAACGCGATGAACATGGCTGCCTATTCAAAGAACATCATTATTGATATCAGGGATAACGGCGGTGGTACCGGCATGATGGGCCGCTTCCTCGCAGGTTATTTCTTTAATCCGGGTGATGAGCGTTATTACCTGCATGGTTATCATAAAGACAGGACAAAAGATATCCAGGAATGGACATACCCTTTTGTACCTGGTAAAAGAATGGCAGACAGCAAACTGTATATACTGGTAAATAAACGTACGGCTTCTGCGACAGAAGGTTTCGCTTTTGCCATGCAGAAAATGCACAGGGCCACCGTCATAGGCGACACCACCGCCGGTGCGGGCATCGCAGGCTCCATGATACCGCTGAAAGAAAACCTGGTAGTATTCCTGCCGGTGAAAATGGTAGCAGCACCCGATTCTGACCAGGGCTGGGAAGGTATTGGCGTGCTCCCCGACGTAGCTGTAAAAGGTGATGAAGCAAGAACTGAAGCTGAGCGCATCATCAAAAAAGAGCAGGAAGAAGTAGCGGCAAAAACTAAATAATTGTCTGTAAATATCAGACTAAAGAGGGCCTGTATCGTACTTTGATACAGGTCCTTCTTATTTATATACGTGGGTACTTAGCTGATCTTTTTATGCGCTGCTAGGATGTTCATTTATTGTTACTACCCTCTCTTTACATCCGGGTAATGATGACAGATAGTCTTTTAAATGATTCCCCAGCCTCCTACTTCTTTCTGACTGACTCTTACACTTATCATGGATGCTGTGAATAAGCAACAATCGAAGCCTTTGCAAGCACGTTTAAATTCAGGAATACACCTGCAAGTGCTGCTGGCGCATTTTTATCCAGCTGCAGTTTTGTTTTCAATGCATATACGGTGATGAGATACTGGTGAGGAAGTCCGGGCAATGGTGCAGGACCGATATAACCGGGTGCTCCTGTATCGTTGATACCATTTACGGCGCCGGCAGGTAAAAGGTTGCGGCTAAGGTCTCCTGCACCGGCTTTCAGCTCCTTTACATCTGCAGGAATATTGTATATCATCCAGTGCCAGAATCCGCTGCCTGTCGGAGCATCTACATCATACATGGCAACAGCAAAGCTCTGTGTACCGGCAGGTGCATTCTCCCATGATAATTGCGGGGAAATATTTTTTCCATGATATCCCATTTGATTCCATAACTGATCATTCACAAATTGTCCGCTAAGATCATTGCTTTTCAGCGTGAAGGTCTGCGCCATGGCAGCAGAACAACCGAGGATGACCATCGCGATCAGTGTGCTTATTCTTTTCATAGTGCCTTGTTTTATGTGATACAAAGCTACTATGCAGCTAAGGGCGGGCATTAGGGCTAACAGGTCAAAAGCTAAGGCTGAACAGTCAATTTCTGTTGCTGGTATTCACTGGGTGTAAGACCATAGATCTGTTTGAAGGACTGTGTAAAACTGGAGTGATTCTCATAACCTATTTTGTGATAAACCTCACTAGGCTTTTCTCCCCTTGCCAGCAGCATGGTAGCCGCCATTTCCATCCGCTTCTGCAGGAACCATTTGGTAGGCGTTGTACCATACACCTTGCTGAACTTCCTTTTATAAGTAGACAGGCTCATATTACAGAGAAAAGCCAGTTCCTCTACGGTCACATTATTATAGAGGTTTGTTTCTGCCGACCTCCTGATCACCATGTCTTCCTGTGTTTCATGTACCGTAGCCCGCAGACGCTGCAACTGCTGCGGATAACGGTCTGCGATATACAGGAGCAGCTCTTCAAATTTCAGCTGCTTCATTTCCCTGGATAAAGGTTTTCCTCCCTCCAGCATCAGCCATAATGAGTCTATAAAGTTCCTGAGGAATCCATCTTTATTAAAAACAAGAAAGGGTTCACCTGCTGTATTACTTTCCGGCGTATCGGGGCAGACATGAGGGTATTTCAGAAAGAAGCTGCTGAGCACATTCTGCTCAAAGGAGAGCATGACACTTTTATATGCTCCGCCATGAGATGCATGCTTTTCGCTCATGATGCAATTACCGGACGATAAGAGCAGGAATTGCGAATTATCTATCACCGCATGTTTCTCTGCATAGTACACGCGCTTCTCTCCTTCCAGCAGGAAGCTGAACAGGTGATGTCCCAGCATGATCTTATTTCTCATCCGGTTTTCGGTTGATTGATAAGACAATACATGGATATCATCCTGCTTAACATCAGCAGAAAGCAGGAAATCAGGAAATGAATAACTTTCTGGAATAGCCATGATAAGCAAAGTTACACAAATACCCCGTCAGGGTATGCACATTACCTGTACTGGTAGAAAATGCCTTTATCGAAGGGCGTCCATAGACAGGCTTTTTGTCCGCAGTGTTTCAGCCCATCGTTGGTCCAGGTATTGCAGGTATGGAACAGGCTATAACTTCCTTTGGCCTCATAGAATGCATCTGTCCTTCCATAGTTGGCATTGGTGACGATATGTATAATATTTCCGCTGGTATCCCTGTCAAAACTCTCCCGGATATAACTGATCAGCCTTACATATTGGGCACTGTCAACATTCAGCCTGATACAGTCATTACCTTCTTTCATGTTGTGGTAATAAGTGGTATGGATCGCAGATCTACTTAGTCCGGTAGCTGCCTTAAAAGCAGTGCTGAACTTCAGATCTGCCCAGGTAGGCGTTTCCAGGTAGAAGCCTTTGTCGCCCCAGCCGAAAGCGATCCATTGTGCAGTAGTGTCTTTGCCTGTTGTATTCTCAAAAAGCACTTCTTTACTCCAGTCTATGTGCTGGTTACGTACCGGCATTACCAGGTCGGTATGCACCCCGTTGGTGAGGATATAAAGCGGGATATCTGCGGCAGCAGTTTCCTCCTTTGCCACGGCAATACGGGATAATAAATAGGCTGCTGACAGGTATAGGCCTACCAGTAATACAGGGGTTAAAACTGTCCACCCGATGACCTTAAATGTCTTCTTCAAGTTGTTGGTATTTAGGGACTGCTTGTTCTCTCCGTCTTCTCTGCTTGTTCTCTCCTTGTTCTCTCAGCCCCCGGTTTAAGAAATTATGAACACTTTGTTTCTCTGTTACAAAGATACACATTACGGGATATTAAATATAAACTCCATGGATACCGGCACTACGGCATACAAACAAAATACAATCGGCTCCTGACGCAGCCGTGTGTTTGTGGCCCCGGGGGTGACAACCCCGGGAAATACGGGTTTTAACAAAACATGATCGGCTCCGCGTAGGAGCCGTGTGTTTGTAGTCCGGGGTTTCACCCCGGCGAATGCGTTTTTTTATATTTATCGCTGGAATTATATAATTCGGTTGTTATTGTCCGATCAACCTAACCAGGATTACCTGATCACCAATCTCTCACACCGATTGCGAATACCTCTCCAGCGTGTCCCGCTCCTTCTTGGTAAGACTCTTTATCCCCTTTTTATGGATCTTTTCCAGCAGGAAATCAATCTCCTGTTGCCGGTCCATCCGGTCCAGGTTATACCGGTCGTCAATATCATAGTCGCCGACATGGGTCTTGAAGTACTGGTTATCAACCAGCAGCAAATGAGGACGGGTGATGATCAGATATACGGCCAGTGCGCCTGGGAGAAGAATGGACAGTATGGTGGGATAATTTTCCGCAATTGCTTCCGGTACCATACAAACCGCCACCAGCATGCCAATCAGCGCGCCGCCGAGATGTGCTTCATGCCCGATGTTATCCCTTTTCGACCTGATACCGTAAATGGAATAAAGCACATATAGCAACCCATAGATCCAGGCAGGAATAGAGAAGGGCAGACCGAAGAAACCCAGTCTCATGCCCGGGAACAAGGCAATAGACGCAAAGATGATTCCGCAGACAGCGCCGGAAGCACCTACCGCACTATAGTCGCCATGATTGCGGTGTATCAGTAACGACAACAGATTACCCCCTACCAGGCTGGCGAAATAAAGCGTGAGGTAACTCGAGAGTCCCATCCGCAACTCCAGACTTGTACTAAAGGCGTAAAGTGCAAACATGTTGAAAAACAGGTGCATCCAGCTGACGTGCAGAAAGCCCGAGGTGACAAGACGCTTATAGTCCTTGTATACCAGGATATTGTCCACTTCAAACGAATATCTGTCAAAAAAGGAATGATCTTTCAATCCTTTGTATGACACAACAATGTTTACAATAATCAGTGCCAGGTTAATGAAACCAATGTATGCCATTCAATGCGGGTTTTAAAAAACGATAGGGAACGGTCAGCCGGATATCTTGCTCACTGCAATACTCTTACTAATGCAAATATATCCAAATCTGCCGCCACGAATTCGCGCTTTTACGGAATTTTATTTAATATTAGCAAAAATCGCACCCATGATATCCAGACCTCAACCTGGCGAATTTATGCCCTACCAGGGCGTCTACATCGAGTGTGTAGGCAACGCCGAAGTTCCCGCTGTCCTGCAGGAATTAAAAGACAGCACCTACGCTTTTTTTACCGCTATTCCCGAGGAAAAAGCAAACTACTCCTATGCTCCCGGTAAATGGACCATTAAAGAAACATTGGGACATATGATTGATACAGAAAGAGTACTTGCCTACCGGCTCTTATGTTTTGCCCGGGGAGAGCAACAGGGGTTACCAGGCTTTGAGCAGGACGATTACGCCCTGAATTCAAATGCCGGCGACCGCACATTGCAGGACCTGGCAGATGAATTCAGGATCGTTCGTGAATCGTCTATTTACCTCTTACGTAATCTGAAGAAAGACCGGGAAGCTTTTATCGGTAAGTCCAACAACAACGCTCTTTCTGTCAGGGCATTGGCTTATATTATCCCTGGTCATGAATTACACCACTTAAGGATATTGAAAGAACGTTACTTACCTGGACTTGGCATCCAGATCTAACCACTCATTCACCGTATTGGCACTTGTTTCCAATACGATCTTATAAAAGTTGGATGGCAGTTTTGTTACATCCAGCAGCGCACGACGGTCCTGTACGGGTACTTCTGCCAGCAGATGGTACTCGTCAGTTCCGCCTGTCTTGAAAAGATTGGTCGTTGTTACCCAGATCTTCACTTTACCGGTATCCTGTAAAGCCGCCCACTTGATATCGATATGCCCCTGTATAAAATTGGCGGTGGGATTTGCGATAGCCACCTTCCCGATCATAGGAATACCATCCACCTCCCTCGCGGTATGGGGAGGAATATTCATGTTCAGGTAACTGGCAATAGTCGGCATGATATCCACGATTGCTGGTTCATAATAACGGGCATAATCGTTTGCAGGCTTATAGCTGGTCGCCATCCAGGTGCTTCTCTGGCGGGGCGACTGTCCTCCATGATGGCGGCCGGTCTTTTCGTCACGGCCATGATCTGTAGTGATTACCAGCATCCAGTCTTCCGCAAAATGCTGCTGCCTGTAAGTGATCGCTTCCCAGAGGCGGCCCATCTGCTTGTCCATCATTTCCACCGCATTGTAGAACTGCGGACTGTCGCCATATCCATGGCCCATGTCATCTGTATACTCCAGGTATACCCATGTCAGGGAAGGCGCATCCTTCTTAATACCGGCACTGGCCTCATCGATCACTTTCTCGTCAATGCGATGCATGTAGTCCGATTTTTTATCATGAGGGAACTGCACCGTATCCAGTTCGTAACCATCCGCATGCAGGTCGATCTTCACATTGCCAGCCTCCGGCAGTCCATCGCCCGCCAGTTTGGTACGGTTATCCAGCCAGCTGGAATAGATAGCGGTCTTCTTTTGCGGATACTGTGTTTTAAACAGCCGGAAAAGGTTATAATAATGATAGTTAGGCGCTTTAATATCGTTGTCAGGCACATTGTGCTTGTTCACCCACACGCCCGTCAGCAGGCTGTTATACCCCACTGCTGAGATGGTAGGTGTCTGGTTATAGGTATCCTTGTCCCCACCCACATGCATGCGGGTATACCTGCCGGCAGCAGCGATACGGTCAATATTGGGCGTGTTCAGTTTTTCCAGCACATCGGCCGGAATACCATCCGCAATAACAAATACTACTTTCTTTTCCCGTTGTTGCTGGGCCTGAAGGCCTCCTGCCAGCAGGAGGCTGAGGCAGGAAGCCAGGTATATTTTCTTCATCATGAACATAAAAATATAAAATACTATTTATTCTGTTTTCAGCAGCCACATTACGCCGTTGATATTATCATCGCCTGCAAACTGGCTGCTGACAGCTGCTTCCACATTCGCCTGGTTGGTCTGTAATTCCGTTACAGGGTACATCCAGCGTTTCGGTACCTTCTTGTTGTTCAGCACACCGGAACCAGATACATCAAATACCGGTAAACCAGTTCGGCGCTGCTCAAAGAAGAAATGCCAGTCGCTGTTCATAAAGGAAGCGATATATTTCTGTGTCATGATCGCTGCCAGCTGATTCGTAGCCGGGAATGGGTTCAATAGCAGGTATGCGTCAATTGTGGCCTGGTCTATACCGTAAAACAGCATTGATGCCTGTACACCCTTCTTATAATAAGCAGCCGCATCTCCGTTGATCCAGCCACGCACTACCGCTTCTGCGAGGATGAACTGCAGTTCTGCATAACCGATGGCTATACTTGGTTCGTTCACCGGGTTATTGAAGTAACGTGACTTGATCTTGGATACTTCACCTGCCAGCACCTTGTTACTGTTGTCATTTACAGGGTCGCTGCCTTTCGCACCACCATAAGCGGTAAAATCATTATCAGGCAATGAAGCATACTTAGGCGCTTTCTCTGCAAAACGGAACAGGCGCGGATCTTTCAGTCCTTTCAGCAGGTCTACAAAAGTAGCATCCAGGTAATAAGCAGTCTGCAGGTCGTTGTCGTTGTATGTCGGATAACGCGTGCCCAGCACATCATAGAATACCAGCTGACCGTTGTCTGCATTACCTGTCATGAGCGGATAGGTGTTAGGATCATTTACGATCTCTGCAAACCGTCCTTTCACATTCAGCGTTGTATTGTTCTCTTTCAGTGATAAGCTCATCAGGATACGCAGGGACAGGGTATTGATCAGTCTTTTCCACTGCTGCATGGAACCATTGTACAGGATATCGCCCTGTACTTCCGGCGTAGTACTGCTGATCAGCGCATTTGCTGCCTTCAGATCATTCAGCACAGCGATATAGATATCTTGCTGTTTGTCGTATACCGGCGAAATAGTGTCCTGCTCTCCTTTTAATGCTGCTGAATAAGGAATATCACCAAACGTATTCGTCAGCTGCATGAAGTAATAGGCCTTGAAGAATTTCACCAGCGGAATATACTCCGGCTTCTGCATCCTGTTTGCCTCCTGTTCCATCTTTGCCACCTGGCGCAGGTCCTTATAGGTGTCAAAGCTGGCTCTTGTCCAGCCATAGTATTGCTCGTTAGATACACTGTTCACAAATACCATCTGGCGGGTAGCCAGTGTGGCGCCCAGCGTGGTAGACTGGAATGCTTTCTGGATTACGGTAGACAACAGCAGGTCCGGTGTAGCGCTTGTTGGCTTGTTGGGATCTGTCTGAAAATCATCGAACTTCTTACAGCCTGCTGTGATGATCAACAGCAGTACCGCTATGCTATATATTTTTCTCATGGTAGCTGACATTAGAATTTAAGATTAAGGTTCACACCAATGCTCCTGGTAGATGGTGTCTGTAAGTTATCCGAACCAGCATCCGGATCTACGTTCGGCATCTTAGAGAATAGCAACAGGTTACGGCCCACAGCGGAAATATCGGCTGCACGGAAGATGTGACCTTTCAGCCATTTAGATGGCAGCCGGTAGGTCAGTGTTACCTCCCTCAGCTTCAGGAAAGTCTGCGAGTAATAGTTGTAATTCACGAACTGCGCATTGCTCGTGTTGGTCATATAGTCGATGTAGTTCACGCCTTGTGTGTTCGGTGCAAAAGTCCTGTTGTCGCTGATGATGTTACCATCCCTGTCATAGTTCACCTGACCGGAGGTCACGATCACACCCTGTCCTACGTAAGTAGATTTACCTTCATTTGCTTCATCCCTGAAGTGATTTACCGTACCCGGATTGGTACCACCCCACCACATTTTCTGATTGGTAGTGGAATACATTAAACCACCGATACGTCCATCTACCAGGAAACGGAAGCTGAAATTGCCATAAGAGAAACTATTCTCCAGACCATAGATCAGGTCAGGATCGCTGTTACCCACAAGGCGCTGGATGTTATCTTCCAGCGGGAACCCATCAGCCCTGTATACAACATTACCGGAAGGATCTTTCTGATAAACAGTTGTGAAGATCTTATCAGCCCTGTCACCTGCTTTCAGGTATCCAAGCCTGTCGCCACCCGTGATCTCTTTCAGGTAACGGCGATACGTGCTCAGGTTCAGCAATACATCCCATCTGAATTTCTCTTTACGTACAGGAGTAGCGGTAGCTACGATCTCTATACCTCTGCGCTGATAAACGTGACCGTTCTCGAGGCGGCTGGTAAAGCCACTGCCTAATGATACCGGGATCTCCAGGATATTGTTGAAGTCTTTTGTCTGGAAGTAAGTCAGCTCCAGTCCCAGTTTGTTGCCGAAGAACTTCGTTTCCACACCGGCTTCCCAGCTGTCAGAAGTCTGTGGATGCAGTGACTGATTATAGATCACATTTTTGTAAGTCAGACCAGGTTTACCATTCCATGTTGTGCTCTTGTCATAAGATGGAAGATAACCATACGTGTAACTGTTATCCAATGTACCGCTGGATACCCTGGACACCGCACCTCTTGCCTTCAGGAATGAGAACCACTCAGGCAGACGTACCAGCTGTGATACAACCACTGATCCTGACAAGGATGGATAGAAGAAACTATTGTTAGCGATAGGCAATGTAGAGATCTTGTCATTACGGCCAGTAACAGAGAGGTAGATCGCGTTGTACAGTTCCACGTCTACAACCCCATAAACGCTCGCTGTTCTGCGTTCTTCCAGCCAGTTAAATGACTGTACGGCATTGGCAGAGTTACTCAGGTTGTATAATCCCGGAATGGTCAGACCATCGGTATTACTGGAATCAGCTTTCTGGTTCCTGTAGTAGTTGGAACCGCCTGCCTGCGCGTGTATCTTAAACTTGTCGCTGAAAGTATGGTTATAATCAACGATCAGGTCAGACACAATATCAAAGTAGGTACCTGAAGTAATAGTATACTGTCCTCTTGATTTATTTCCATAACCGATATAGCTCTTGGGCTCGTTATAGTTACGGTTCAGACTGTACTGGTTAATACCGTTACGGAATTTCACGTTAAACGAAGGACTGATCTTATAGTTCAGATCAACTGATCCGAAGGTATTATTCTTATCATAACCTCTCAGGTATTCGTAAGCCTGGAAGTATGGGTTATTGTAGTAAGAGATGTTGTAATGACGCTGTTGAACACCTTCCTTACCAGGTACCCAGTAATTACGCAGGTCGCGCACATCGATATCCGGACCAGTCCAGAGTATCAGGTTATACAGGTAGTTGGTAGGGCCATAACCTGTTTCCGGGAAGTTGTGCGTGTATTCTTTGTTATAGCTGATGCGGCCATTCACGCTGAAGTTCTTACTCAGGTTATATGTACCCGCCAGGTTGAAGGAAGTATTCTTCAGATCTGTATTCGGTACAATACCCTGCTGATAGATATGTGAAGCGGAAGCCCTGAAGCTACCATTATCGCCCGTTTTGGTGAAGCTTATATTATTGCTGGTGATAACACCTGTACGGAAGAAGTTCTTCACATTGTCCTTACCGCGTGACAGGAATGGCAACGGTACCAGTTTACCTGTATTAGGATCAACAGGACTATTGAACTGAGGCGTTTCAAAATAACCACTTGGTGTGGACGGATCACGCTGGTCCAGTCTTGGTCCCCAGATCCATCCGAAGCCTTCAGGGCCGCTACCGGAACCATCTATGTATTCATATTCACCTTTGAAACCGTTACCATAAGTGGTCTGTACTTTAGGAATGCGGATAAAGCTGGTCTGGAACTGTGTAGAAGAATTAAAGTCAACACTCAGATCTTTTGAACCACCTCTTTTTGTGGTGATCATGATAGCGCCGTTCGTACCGATGGAACCATACAATGCAGAAGCAGACGAGCCTTTCAGTACGGTCATACTCTCAATATCGTCTGCATTGATCTTATACATATCGGCAGTCTGGTCAGGAATACCATCTATTACGATCAATGGTTTGGCACCACGCAGGGAGATACCCGGGTCCTGGAACAGGTCAGTGGTATTCCTGATAGTCAGACCAGCTACGCGACCTGTCAGAGAGCTGATCACGTTTGATTCTCGGGCCTTTACCAGGTCAGCACCTTTTACTTCCTGTGCGGCATAACCTACTTTTGCTTTCTCTTTCTTAATACCTAAAGCCGTTACCAATACCTCAGACAATTTCTTTTCATCATCCTGCAGGGTTACCTGATAACTGGTGCTTTTATCTACGGTCAGCAGGAAAGGCTGATAACCTGTGAAGAAGAACTGCAATACTTCTCCTTCATTTGCTTTGATCTGGAAGTCACCGTTCTCGTTTGAGATAGTACCACGCTTTGTACCCTTCACCATGATAGATACTCCTGGCAGTGGTTGTTTCTTTGCATCAGTTACTTTACCGGAGATGACCTTTTCCACCGGATCATCCACTGCTACCGGTGCTGCACCTGCCTTTACAATGATGTTATTGTCCAGGCATTTGTAATTAAAGGCGGCCTGTCCTGCCAGTTGCTGTAATACATTTTCCAATGTTGTATTGCGTGCATTCAGGTTCACTTTCCTGGTCATGAGCCCGGACTGGTCCATGCATATGATAGCATAATGTGTTTGCTGTTCGATCATTTCGAACACTTCTTCTAATGGCTTATTCTGTACCGTCAGTGAACAGGGTACCTTGTGCAGGTCTACCCGTGCGCCTGCCTGTACCGAAGCGAATGGAAGGGATAATACACAACAAAGCAACATACATAAGATTGCTTTGCCGCGTGCGATACTCAGATGTTGGTAAAAACGAAACATAAATTCAGGCATTTAGCGTGAGTGATAGGCATTACTTTGTGGTGAAGCGGATTTGTTTTCCGTCGATCGTGTAATCAAGATTGTCCGTTGCTTTGATCACATCCAGTATATATTTCAATGGTTTGTCATTGAACCTGGCAAACAGTTTATAACCGGCCATGGCAGGACTAGCGAAGGAGATCTCTACATCATATAATTGCTCCAGTTTATTGGCTACAACTGACAGTGGCTCATTACGGAACACGAGTATGCGGGAAGTCCATCCTGTAATGGCTTCCACATCATAGTTCCGGGTATAGGCATGCCGGTCGTGACTGTCATAATATAATTCCTGTCCCGGCTGCAGTTCATAAGGCTGTTGCTGTGCAGGTACATTTACCTGCACCTTTCCATCTACCAGCGATACCGCTGCACTGTCCACGCCTTTATAACAGGTTACATTAAACCGCGTACCCAGCACCTGCACGGACAGATCGCCTGCCTTCACTGTAAAAGGCTGGTGTGCATCTTTGGCTACTTCAAAAAAGGCCTGTCCTTCCAGGACAATGTTCCTGTCGTGCTGTCCAAATTGCTGTGTATATCTGATGATGCTCTTTGGCGCCAGCTGCACAATAGTGCCATCAGGCAAAGTGTCTTTCAACATCTGTCCGGGCAGCGTCTTTTTCTCTATATAAGCGACTTCCTGCTGGCGCGGCTGCTGTCTTAAAAAGAAGATGCTGCTTATAACGATACCTGCAATAGCTGCAGCTACACCCGCCTGCCAGAAATATCTCTTTATGAGTCCTTCCTGCCGGCGGTTACGGATGCGTTGTTTTACATCTTCCAAAGCCAGCGCTACCTGCTCTCCATCATGCTCCTGCTGGCTTGCCAGCCATATCTCCTGCAGTACGCGATAGGTTTGTCTGTTTTCTTCTGCACTTTCCAGCCATTCAGCCAGGAAGTCTTCTTCCCATGGGACGGTCTGTTGATTAAAATGCCGGGTGATCAGTAAGTAGAGTTCCTTCTGTTCCAATCTTTTTTCTGTTTACAAGACTAGGACGAAAAGAATGATCCCGCTCGTGACAGAAAAAACGGAGTTAACATATTGGTAATATTGGATAGGCTGTCTTGAGGATTTTCAATGCGCGGAACATATGTGTCTTCACGGAGTTAACAGATATATTTAATAGATCCGCAATTTCATCATAACTGAATCCTTCATAACGGTGCATCTTAAATACCAGCTGCATCTGGGGAGGCAATCCCGTGATCAGTTGCCGGATCTGTGAGGTAACGTCTTTATATATGAGCTGATGGTCAGGTTGTTGATGGTCTTCACCGGCAGTTTCGGCCAGTACTTCTTCAGGCAGGTTGAAAATAGTCTTTCGCTTGCGGTAATAATCAAACACCCTGTTCCTGACAGAGACGTATAAATAGGCGCTTAAAGTAGTAGAAATAGCAATCTGGCGGCGGTTATGCCACAGCGTACAGAACATCTCTGCAACGATATCTTCGGCTTCATCAGTAGGATAAGGCAGCAGCACTTTGGCAAACTGCAATAAGCCTTCATAATAACGTTTAAAGATAGCATCAAACGCATCTTCGCTGCCGGAGATGAAGAGTTGCAGGTGTTTGTCTTCGTCGAATAAATGGCGTGCCATCAGCGCAAAGCTAAGGGGTGAGAATGGCTTTCAATGTTAGGTTTTTATTAAGTCTGCGGTAACATACTACTGACTCCAAAGTTCAATACCCGCCTATTAATTTTTTATTATCATATCTTTGTTTGAATAAATGTAACGCCCTTCCAATGAAAGAAGGACCACATGCGTGATTGCAAGCCGCGCCTTTTCTTTTGAATACGGGTGAACATAACAGCTTATCTATCTTTCTCCGTGATTAATTTCTGATAAAATTTGAGTAAATTTATCTAACAATCCCCCCGGCATCTCTACCCCACCTTTTCAGATTGTCACATCATTTAACTCCAATAATTATGAAAACGTGTATACTAAGCATTTTCATGTTATTTACCACCCATGCCATACTCGCGCAGGAGCAGGACACAACCAGCCGCTACCAGCAACTGGAAGAGAAATTCCAACGTCTGAAAGACTCCGTCTCGCGCTTATCTCCTTTTATCCCGGCTGTATCATCTGTACTCGTTAATTACAAGCAGCTGGAATTAAACTTTTTTGCATCTATTATATCGGCCAATAACTACAGGGATGACGACGGACATCTGGGTGATCTCAGCGTCCGTCAAACGTACCTGTACCGCACATTACAGGCAACGTACGGCGTATCAAAACATGCACGATTTAATGCAGGAGTGGATGTCAATATCATGATGGGAAGAATAGACCAGGACAGGACCAGCTCCATATTCAAGGTCTTTGACAGCGATGTAGAAGGCAATAGCCGCTTTGCGAGAGCCATTACCTCTGTAGCAGCAAGGATCAGGTGGAGGCCTTTGAGGAGAAATTACAACTTCACTATGCAAAGCAGTATCATCTTCCCGACTGGTATCAGTCGGGAGAAGCAGCAGGTATTAGGGTATAGCCAGATCTTTCTGCTGTCTCAGTTCCTATACAATCAGCCTTTGAGTGAGCGCCTGTTCCTCTTCTCCCAGCTAGGTTTGCAATATGGGTTTGAAAGAGATAATGCGCCGGCAGCATTCTTCTCTCCCATATCCCTCTACTTAAGTTATTTAATCCCCAGGAAAACGATCCCCTTTATATTGTTTAATTATATTCCTATGTTCAGCAAGGATAACAGCTGGTCTTACAGCCGTTATACGATGCAGGTGGGCGGCGGACTACAATACCAGCTCACCCGCCGGTTTTTAATCAATGCATATTATGCAAATGATATAAAAGGAAAGAACTACCCCGACTTCAACACCTACAGCCTCAGCTTACGCTATGTGCTACATTAAATGATTCACGGATCACATTGCTCATCAGGATTATTAGCCTTCCTGTCGAACGTACATGTTGAGACAGTACCTGTTTTGGAAGAGATGAGCACCATTTTCAACACGCAGGGATTAGCCGTTGTAGCAGAGAACTGTCCTGCGAAGGTTTCTCCTGTCGTCTTGTTGGTAAACTCAACATAGTTCAGGTCATTATAGTCTTTGTCTTTATCAAAGTGATATTCAAAAGTGCCAGTCACGTCATAATTGAAGGTGCCGTCGTCTGTATTGAGATCAACGAAGTTATTCCCATCCGTTTGCGAAAATAATCCGCAGCTCCAGTTGTTGGAGATAGTAGGTACATAGTTAGGAGGAGGAATGTTGATAATGGAGAAGTTGACACTGGCTGGTCCGGAAGGTGGTGGTCCTGACACCTGGAAGTTGAGTGTAGACGTCCCTTTGACAGTAGCCACCTTTACAGTCACCGTACCTGCAGGCAGGTCTTTCGGAACGGTAACCGTGATCACCTTTTTGTTGTTTGTATAAACAACGGCATCTTTATCATTAAAGGTTACACTGATGGCGCCTGAAAGATTATCGCCATAGATCAATACAGGGTATTCTGTGAAGTTGGCGGCTGGAATGATCTTACTCAACGTTGGCGGCAACGGATCTACATTGTCCGGCTCTTCTATCACTTCAAATTGCAGTTCATTCGACTTACCTCCGCTGGTGTACACCGCAATCTTATTCATGCCGATAGTTGCACCCGCAGGCACTACCGTTGTAATAGCAGTACCGGTATTACCTACAATTGTAGAAGCAGTACTATTGAACGTTATCTTGTCAGCATTACCGATATTCTGCCCACTCACGGTTACCGGGTCTCCTACTATACCTTTTACGGGAGATACCGAACTAAGTGAAGGTACAGGGATCACCTCCTTTTTGGATTTTCCGCACTGCGGACCGGTAAACAGAATGATCAGCAACAGCAGGTATAGCTGGTTGATCCTTATCAACTGTTTCATAAGTGTCGTTTTATAGTACTGTTAATAAGCTGTCTGTTACATGGCCAGTCTGCTTAAGAGGATCTTCGCCCTGTTATCCAGTTCCTGCAACCTTCTTTCCAGCGACAGTTGTGCCTCTTCAATTTCCCGCATCACGGTGTCCTTAAATTCCTTCCTTTTTGATCCTTTGATCCCTCCCCTGTTGTATTCATTGATGTCTCTTATCTTTAGATTCAATGTGAAGATGTTAACGTTATGCAGATCTCCCAGTGCATAGTTGAACCATTCCCTTACCTCAGTGGCTTTTGCTTCACTCTCCCACAGGTCTGCCACCATTTTCTCATATCCACTGCGTTTCCTGTTGATATCTTCGAATGCTTCATTATATCTATTCACTGCATCTGTAAGTATCTGCATCGCCTGCGGATCATCAAATGCATGCCTGACAGTGAACTTAAACGCATCTTTCAGATCCTTTGCCTCATTTGTATAGTTACTGATAGCAGCAGCAAGGACCGGGTAGAAGTCCTGCCTTCTTCTATCCAGGTCTATCTGATCTTTGAGATCCTCCAGTTTGATATTGGTCATCTTCTGGATTTCATCCCTGAAGGCGACTAAAGACTGTTCTATGCCATCCTGTTTTACCCCCAGTTGCAGCAAGCCGTTCTTAATCTCATTATTACTTCTGGCAACAGCACGGGTAAGTATATCTTTAGGAGAATCGCCGACAATGAATACAGTGGCAACACTGCTATCCCTGGGTACTGCTACACTCCCTCCGGGGGGATACAGGATACTTTGATCACTATCCACCAGCTCCAGTGTTACCATGCTGACGTTACTGTTGATGGGAATGATGAATTGTCCGTCCGTGCCGGTAGTGCCTCTGCCCTGGTCCACCAGCCTGACAGAGATATTATTCAGTGCTTTATTACCATCGAAAAGCACCACTCTTCCTTTAAACCTCCTGACGTTCTGACCGAAACAAACATGCATGAGCAATAGCAAACATATTGCAAGGCAGCATCTCAAACATCCTTTTGGCATATATATCAGATTAAGGGGTCTTATCTATTCTCAGATCAATTGGTATTGCTGATGAAATGGTCACTACTTCGTTGAACCGGGTGATGCCATCGGTGACTATCTTCAGCTGCACCTTTTCCCCCGAGGGCAATGGTACTGTCAGGGAAAAGTTACCATTAGCATCTGTATAACAGGTAGCGAGGCCGCTGGAGAAATCGAGCCATGCATGCACTACAGCCATATTCTGCTCATCGAGCACGGAACCTCTCACCAATGTGGACATTGATTCCCTGGTCCTGCTAACATGGATATCTACATAGTCGTCTCGCTTAGAGAGCAGTACTTCATTGGAATCTGCCAACTGGTAGTTCTTAATAGCCGTCAATAACCTGACTTTCCTGTTGTCATATTCCTCCGGTATATTGTAGAATGCCACCTCACCTTCGTGGATACTCACCGTCTTTGGTTCTTTCCCTATATATAATGTAATCGTACCCTCATTCAAGGTATTCAGGGGCTGATCATTGCTGACAATGCGCATTTTCAGATCAAACTGTCCTTTCGTATTGTAGTAATTCGGCATAATAAATCCACCACCTACAACGAGGGCAAATATCACGATGGGGCCTGTCAGCTGTAGCTTTCCATAAGTAACGCTTTCATTCGATGTAAAGGAAGCATACGACTTCATTGCGCCGGCCAGGAAAGCTGCACTGCTGAATCCAAGAGGAATGAGAATGATGTAATAAATGTTTCCTGTGATCCCAAGATCTTCCAATTCTTTACCAAAGAAGATCATTATGCCTGCGGCCAGAAAGGACAACAGGAAAGCCGCCCCACTTATCCATATCCAATTCATACGGCGCCTTGGGGCTGAGCGTCCGTTCGCAACAGTCTTCATGATATCATTCACATGAACTTATCAACAAGCTATAAAACAAATGCTATTAGTGATTGGCATACTATATCGCCCGGCTATATACCTGTATTATTGCTATCAGTGACGAATGAAATATTGCAGCCTCACATGTATTTCATCTTCGTGCCAGCGCTTACACCATCATTTCATTACGCTGTAGAGGAAATTGGGGTGAGGGATGTTTATAACGAATTTGCTTATGTTAAGTTATAAATATTTTTCCAAACTGCTATCAGTATTTTTTACTACTGTATAAAATTAGATAATAGATGAAATGTAATACAGTCAAAGACTATAGGAGATTATTATAATTTATTTATTTTAATTATTGATCACCGTAATGATAGTACTAATAAGCGGGAGAAAACTTAAAACAGTTCCTGAGCATCGCTTAAATGATTTCCTGACTCCATCATTACCCGGATAAAACGATGGTGCATCAGACTTTGAAGCACCCAAAAAAGTCAGACACTTTTGGAAGCACTTCAAAGTCTGATACACCATCTATTATCCGGACACATGACAGCGGCTTGTCGTTTAAGCAACTATTAGCGCTTTCATTTATCCCTGGTACTATTTTTTTGTATGCAGTGTTTCAACTTACAATAGCAAGGTATATCAACACATTAATAGTCATCATTCTGCTCAAGCGACAAATAACTATCCACTTCTGCCTGCGGGAAGGGAAATACATAATTCTTTGGAAAGAACTTCCTGTTCACACCACCGGGATTGACAACCGCGGGTAACACCGTTGCTGCCGTCTTCCATCTTAACAGGTCAAAGTACCGTAATCCTTCCAGGGCAAACTCTACTCTCCTTTCCTGCCTGATGCGCTCACGCATCTGATCCTGCGACAAGCCTTCAGGTAATGGTGGCTGTTGCACACTCTTACGGCCACGTACCGCATTCACTGCATCATATACACTCTGATCAGGACCGCTCACCTCGTTCTTTGCTTCTGCATACATCAGCAAAATGTCGGCATAACGGATCAGCACAAAATCCTGGTCGCTACGGGTGGAATAGTCGGTTGGGGCCCTTGTAGTATCGAGGTATTTCTTCACAAGAAATCCTGTCCTGTTATTACCGTCTTTCGCCGGATCAAAGATACCTTCCGCACTATACTTCCAGGGATCCCCCGGCACATAGATCGTTCTGCGTAAACGGGCATCACGGTTATCATACGGATGCGCAGGATCATATAGGGGAGATTCAGTGATCTTTTTCCCGTCCTTACACTCAAACGCATCTGCCAGACCTTTAATGGGTTGTATACGTTCCCACTGATCCCATCCCATCTGGTAATCTATAGTATTGATCAGGTTAGGCAACTGGTAACGGGCAGAAAAGATGATCTCAGGATTGTTGTTCTGGCCGGGCTTTACAAACAAACCATAAAATTCATCCGCTATACGGAACTTCCCACCATCGATGATCTGCTTTGCAGCAGCAGCAGCTTCCGCCCAACGTTCATTATACAACAGCACTCTTGCCTTCAGTCCCAGTGCTGTTGCCTTTACGATCTTACCACTATACACATCGTCTGGCAATGAAACCAAAGCAGTATCTATATCTTTCAACACCTGCTCCACCACCTGTTCCTTTGTACTCTTCTTCATATCCTGTGGATAATTCAGTTCCTCCGGCTGTAAAGTGATGATGACGCCTCCATAGGTCTTGCACAGTTGGGAATAATAATAGGCCCGCAGAAAATATACCTGTGCCTTATACTGCGCTGTAGTGGTGGCATTCAGTTTAGCCTTATCTACATTCGCCAGAAAATAATTACAGGTAGCGATCGCCTTATAATTCAGATAATACATATCGTTCACAATGCCGCCCGTCGTCGGTTCCAGTTGTGAGGTAGCAATACTGTTGAAAGATCCGGAACGTGGCCATGCATCATCAGAAATACCATCCCAGTACATAGTGAATGCACCAAATCCTTCGGAAATGGAGTTGTTATCAGACTGTGCAGACAACAGCGCATAACAACCGGTAAGCGCCAGTTTTACATCTTCTTCAGACCTCCAGAAATTTTTACCGGATACTTTATCAAGCGGATCTTTATCAAGAAAATCGCTGCTGCAGGCCATCATGCACGACAGCAGTAAAAAGTATATAATGTTTTTCATGACGTGTTTTTTAATGATCAGAAAGTAACCCTTGCACCGAAGGAATAAACTTTATTCTGCGGATAGTTCACAAAGTCGCCACCGCTGCTCCGCTCGGGATCAAGCCCCGGATAACGAGTGAACGTAAACAGGTTATCGCCCGCGAAGTATACTCTAAGCGCGGTAATACCGGCCCTTTTCAATAACTCAGCTTTCACATTATATCCCAGCTGTACATTCTTCAAACGGAAGAAGGAGGCATCTTTCAGGAAGAAATCTGAAGGGGAAGAAGAGATAGGACCATAACCCTGCACATAGATATGCGGTAGTGTGGCGTTTTTATTCTCAGGCGTCCATGCGTCTCTCCATTCCGTGGTTGGCGGTGTGGATTGCCTGAAAGGTTCGAGCCCCCAACCGGTCACATAGAACTTCTGTCCCTGTACACCGTAGAAGAATGCACTGAAGTCGAAATTCCGCCATGCAGCATTAAGATTAAAAGAGTAGTTGAAATCGGGAAAAGCGCCATCTACATAGGTCCTGTCAGATGCATTGATCTTTCCGTCATTGTTCACATCCCTGTATTTCAGATCACCGGGTTTAGGCGTGTATTGTTGTTGCGGAGAATTTTTGATATCATCATCCGATTGGAAAATGCCTGTCACCTCGTACAGGTAAAACGTCTGCCAGGGCAGTCCTTCCTCCTTGATAGCAGTACCTGTTATTTCGCGTGCACCAAATTTCACCAGCTCGTTTTTATAAGTCTGGAAATTTACACCCACACCATAAGTGACCTCTCCTATCCTGTTGTTGTAATTAAGGCCAAACTCCCAGCCGATGTTCTGCATCGTACCTCTGTTCACAGTCGGCGCACTCAATCCCAGCCATCCCGGCACCTGTGCAGCACGCAGGATGTTGAAAGTGCGCTTATTGTACCAGTCGGCCGTTATACTGAGCTTGTTGTCAAACACGGCAAAGTCTACGCCTACATCAAACACCTGGGTAGTTTCCCAGCGGATGTTCTCATCTACCAGGGCGGTACGTAAAACGCCCGGTGATAATACGGTATTATCCATCGGATAGTTATATCCTACAGTCAGGATGCTCTGATAAGGATAGTTACCTATGTTCTGGTTGCCCAGTCTGCCCCATGACGCACGTAGTTTCAGATCGGTGAGCCAGGACAGTCCTTTCATAAAAGGCTCCTGCCCTATACGCCATCCTGCAGAAAAAGAAGGGAACAATCCCCAGCGGGTATCTTTTTTGAAACGGGAAGATCCATCATAACGCAGGTTGGCTTCAAAAAGATATTTATCTCTGTAATCGTAATTCAGGCGGCCATAGTAAGAACGCAATGACCACTCAAAGGCGGTGCCACCGGTAGTTTGTCCGTCGGCGCCAGCGGCATTCAGTTCAGGCAGGTCATTGCTGGGGAAATCCCGTCTGTATCCATTCAGATTTTCCTCTTTGAAATATTCTTCCTGTGCACCTCCCAACACTTTAAAAGTATGGTCGCCGAACTTCTTGTTGTAGGTCAGCTGCGTGTACACAACAGGATAAATATTGTTTTTGTCTGTAACGATCAGTCCTTTGGTACCAACGTCCAGGTTCGTGGCGAATTGGCCTGTAAACCAATCGTACTGCGGGATCACGGGGCGGAAGTCTTTCACTTTATTAAAGCTGAAATTAAATCCGCCTCTTGTTTCCCAACTCAATCCTTCGAGCACTTTTACATTCAGAAAGAGATTGCTTTGCAGATAATAAGCGCGATCTGAAGCCTGTACATTTTCAGCAATAGCGACAGGATTCTTGTTGTGATACACGTAAGGATCGCCTCTGAAAGTATAATGCCCGGTGCCATCAGGTACGATAGGACCATACATAGGCGCCTGCGACAGCGCAGCGAGGAACTGGTCCTGCGCACCCTGACGGGGATATTTGCGGTCATTATAATTGAAGTTCATGTTCATACCGAATGTGACCCTTTTGTTCACTTCGGAAGTCAGGTTGAACTGCAGGGTGTATTTCTTATTCGCAAATCCCAGCATGGTCCCCGGTTCGTCTGTGAGGCCCATTCCCACCGTATAGTTCGTACCAGCCCTGCCACCGCTGACGTTCAGGTAATGGTTCTGCACATATGTTGTACGAAACAACACGTCCAGCCAGTTTACGTCGGGATAACGTGTTTTATCGGTGGCATTGCGGTACTGGTCAATAAAGCTGGCGGGATATGCTGCCGCCTGACCAGAGTGAACGAGGGCTTTGTTATACAGCTCCATGTATTCCACGGAGTTGGTGATCAGCTTCAGCATGCGGGTAGGTGAAGTGATGCCCATATTGTAGCTGTATTCCAGGTGCAGACCGTTTTTAGCGCCTTGTTTTGTTGTGACGAGTATAACGCCATTGGCGGCACGGGTACCGTAGATGGAAGCGGAAGCAGCATCTTTCAGCACGGTGACCGATTCAATGTCATTGGGATTGAGCGCCGTGAGATTACCGGGTATACCATTTACGATGACCAGTGGATCATTACCGGCGCCGCTGTAAGTGCCTTGTCCGCGGACACGCAGGCTCACCCCCTGGTTACCCGGTTCTCCGGAGTTCTCCACCACCGTGAGGCCGGGCAATTTTCCCTGCAGCATAGTGGCTGGGTTGGTCACCACACGTTTATTCAGTTCTGCAGAATTGACGGTCACCACAGCCCCTGTCAGGTTTACCTTCTTCTGGGTACCATAGCCTACTACGATCACATCGCTGAGGGCTGTGGCCGTTTCTGTAAGGCTGACCATTAATTCTTTTTTCCCGGCCACAGGAATGCGCTCTTCCTGATAACCGATAAAACTGAACTTCAGCGTTCCCGAGTTTGCGACACTGATCCGGAACTGACCATTGTTGTCGGTTTGTGTACCGGTCTTTTCATTGCCGGCAACGGTGACGGTTACTCCGGGCAATGGGTTTCCCCGGGTGTCTTTGACGGTACCGGTGACGATTGAAGGAGGGCTTGACTGTCCCCATAGCATAAGGGGGAGGATCAATAGGAGTGTTAACAGGTTGTTCAACTTTTTCATAGCGTGAATTTTTGGTTGAGGGTTTTTCTGACTACAGTAGTGGAAATGAGGGTGTTTCGTGGAATCTAGCTGTACTGAAATTAAGTATTATGAAATCGATTTCAAACATGCCATTTTCTGATTAAGAATATTATATCATAAATTGCTAAAAAACAATCATATACAGCATTCAGGATAAATTAGAAATCGATTTAATAATCTGGTACACAATGAAGAAGAATAAGCGGGTGACAATCTATGATCTGGCGAATGAGCTGGGCATATCGGCATCTTATGTATCGAGGGCATTAAACAACCATCCGGGTATTAGTGAAAAGATGAAGCAGATGGTGCAGTTAAAGGCGCAGGCGCTGAATTACCGGCACAATACCAACGCCGCCAATCTGCGTAAGGGGGCCTCCTCCACGATCGGCGTTATCGTTCCCAAGATCAACGAGAATTTCTTTTCCAACGCGATAGCGGGCATCGAGGAAGCGTGTACGGAACATCAGCATCACCTGATCATCTGCCAGTCAGATGAATCTTACGAAAAAGAGGTAGCGGCGGTCCAGAAACTGATCAATCTCAACGTTGATTGCATCATCATATCCGTTTCCGCTGAAACGAGCCGTTTTAAGCACCTGGAAGAGATTATGCACAACAACATCCAGCTCGTCCAGTTTGACCGCACTGCTGAGGTTATAAATAGCTGTAAAGTCGAAAACGACACAAGAGATGCTGCCCGTCAGGCGGTGTTACATTTGCTCGCCAAGGGGTATAAACGTATTGCTTATATCGGCGGTCCGGAACAGCTGCCTACCTTCCGCGACCGGAAAGAAGGGTTCTTGTCTGCTATGGAAGCAGCTGATATTGTTGTTCCCTGGAATTATATCGTGGGTAACGTGCTGACGAAAGAAAAAGGAATTGCAGTAGCTATGGATTTATTACAATTGAAAAACCCACCGGATGCGATTGTGACGGTAACCGACTATGTAGCGCTTGGAGTATTGCAGGCCGCTGGTCAATTGGGCATTACCGTTCCTGATCAACTGGGCGTGTTCGGGTTTGCCAATGAGATCTTTGCTGAGCTGATATCACCGGGGCTATCGTCGGTAGAACAACATGCGAAAGTCATGGGCAGAAGGGCCGCGGATTGTTATTTTGAGGGCAAGGAAGCGGGAACGGAGGTGATAAAGTGTGAGGTGCTGGTACGCAGGACGACGAAGTAATAAATCACCATTCATGCTAATTCTTTCATAAAGTATTCCAGGCTGTTGAATGGACCATAAGATTCCCATTTCCTACTCCGGATAAATTCTTCTGCTAAAGAGATAAACGCATTCCGTTTATCCCATTTGTATTTATTATTCCGGTTCAGGATGATAAAGTTGAACGCTGCCAGCGGTTCACCCAGATCTGATGTCAGCATACCAAACCCCAGCATGTCATCAGGATGCGTAATCAGTTCTCCATCAACAATACATCTTGCGTTAGCGGCCCCTCTTACTCTATCGCCCTGTTGTATTTGGTAGAGCAGGTTTTCCTTCAGGGGATGCGCGTCCAGACAACTAACATGCATACCGGCATCACTAAATATGAACAAGGGGTCTTTGATATTACTTGTTAACGGTGGCGCCCCCGTGATCTCCTTACTATTGTCCAGCGTTTGTCCACACAGCACGCATTGGCTCAATCCTTGAATTATGATTGCCATTGGGGGAATGTATTTAGCATTATCAATTGAAATAAATATCAATGTAATCTA
The DNA here is from genome assembly GCF_021646545.1 of Chitinophaga filiformis. GTDB lineage: Bacteria > Bacteroidota > Bacteroidia > Chitinophagales > Chitinophagaceae > Chitinophaga > Chitinophaga filiformis_A. The sequence goes on from NZ_JAKIRP010000004.1 coordinate 142,270, forward strand.
CCACATTATTCCCTTCACAATTCTCCATTTCCTGTAGTCTCCAGTACTTTCTGGCGCCTTTGGCCAGGAAATGATAAATGCCGGTTCTTTCACACACATTGCCCTGGTTAATGCCTTCGTATTGACTCTTCATAGTACCGGTGAATATCAGCTCCTTCGGAGAAGCTACCTTCAATGTACCGTCAATCGTTACAAAGCTGTTGCTCTGTGCATCCCGCTGTTCCCCTTTGATAGCATAGGTGCTCTTGTTCTTTTTGCGGATCTGTACTTTACCCGGCTTGTCCCAGCTGATCCACTGGAGGGTAAAGTTGTGCGTGCCTTCACGGAGAGCGGGGGTGGATTTTTTCTGAGCATAGGTGCTGTAGGTACAGGTCAGGATAAAAACCAGCAAAAGCGAGGATATTCTTTTCATGAGCGATTGAGTGATTTACGCGGCTAAAGTTAGATAAATTAATTTTTTCTGTACTAAGACAAATGTCGGTTTTAGTCCGTCTTGATACCGCTTTGATACCGCTAATCCTACGTTGATCCTACGTTCATGAACGTAGGATCAACGTAGGATTAGCGGTATCAAAGCGGTATCAAGACGGTATATGGCCACCCTTTACAATGTACTTGAGATATAGTAGAGATATAGTAGAGATTCGCTCATCCTCCCTTAATCTTCCGTTCACAAAGGGAGGATTAAGGGAGGATGAGCGAATCTCTACTATATCTCTACTGATGTTAAAGCCTGTATTGCCCAAAGAAGAGCCAGATTACCCCCATTGGCGACTATTGAACTAAATATCATTCAATTAACTGAAAATCAATAATTAAAACACGCTTCGACATATTAAAAATGCGTATTTTCCGCATGACTTTTCTACTTAGCTTTGTCTTGTAATTAGAAAAACGTGTAGTGACCGGGCGAAAGAAAGCGCGCACTTTCCCCCGCAGTGACGAATGACAACAAGCTCTTTGACATAAAAAAAGACCGCCTCCATGAGACGGCCTTTCTAAAAAATTTTCTGAAAGCGTTACTTCTTCTGCAGCTGATATTTTGGTATCACCAGGAAGTGTACGATGGTGTGAGCTGTTAAAGATAGCACCACCACAATACCGGGAATCAGCAATTGCTTGCCTGGCGTATCAAATACGTCCAGTATGGCCGATTCGCTTTTACCAGCAAACAACACAGCCAGTAAGAACAACAGTCCGCCGCTGATCCATAAGGTAAGATGAGAGTAAAAATATCTCAGCTTCCGGTACCCGCCTTTTCCAAAGGAGGTAAACAGCAGCATAACGTGGGCAATGAAAAATACCAGTGCCAGGGCAACGAGGGAGTTAAAAGCAGTCATAAGTGTCTTTTGAAGTTGTGAGGTTTGCAATAGTTAATACGACAAATAAGTAGATGTATCTATATAAAGATATCGTTTTTAACTATTTCCTCCAAACACTGCTTAGTGCTGCTGAGGCGCTTCCTGTGCCGGTGGTGCAGGCGGTTTGGATGCAGGTTCCTTTTGCCCGTTGTGACAGGTATAACAGGTAACCGTCATCATCTGAGCGCCCTTTTCATCTTTACCGGATTTAAAATACTTCTTGTTGATGCGCAGGGTCATTTTCAACATCTCACGGGCTGTTTCCTTTTCTTCCTTGTCGTCACTGGCAAAATCCATTTTCTTTGGATTGTCTGTCTGTCTGACATGGCAAAAGTCGCATTTTACGCCCAGCGCCTTGTTGTAACTGCGCATCTCTTTCTCGAGGTCTTCATGGCTGATGTCTTTAGGCAATACTTTCAGATTCTTTGCTCTTTCTTCCTGCTGCGGTAATGATAGTGAGCATAGTGTCGCCGCCAGCAACAGGGACAGCGGTACAAAATAAGACCGTTTTAATTGCATAACTGTTATAATATTAGCTTCCTTAAATTCAGGCCAGGAACTTACAAAAAAGTATTTATACTCTTATAATTTATTATATGACTCCCAGTATTTTATGTTTAAGAGAGGGGAAACGGTATCCGAACGTGATGGAGAAATCGCTGTTCTGTAAGTGAAGATGGGCGGCGGGGTGCTTCGCTCATGCAGCATCACTCGCGTGCTGAGCGTACAAACAGCCTGCTCCCGAAAATTGTAAGAGAAGGAACAGGCTGATGTGCAGTTGTAGGTTTAAAAAAAAATATTTCATCTCATCTCAAAGTCAACTCTATCACAGGTATTTCTACCAAAGGTTTTTTTACAGGCAGTGTAAGCACAAGATCCTTACTTCCCTGATTTTCCTTTCCAATATACTTTATTTCTGAATTATCGTGCAGGAATTGAACATATTTAACTTTTTGATCAAACCCAGGCAGCACCAGTTTGCCGAATGGCCATACCAGCACGTGTACATACAATTTGCGGGTTTCAGGATTATAAGTCAGCATGGTGCCGGGAGGCGCCTTGAACTCGTCCGGTGCCTGCGTACAGCCATATATGGACCTACTGTTCAGCTGCATCCACACACCCATTGCATTTAATGCATCCTTTGCGCGATGGTCGAACTGGCCACGGGCAGTGGGCCCTACATTCAGCAGCAGGTTACCGCCCTTGCCCACAGAGCCGATTAGCAGCTGTAATAACTGTTCAGGGGTTTTCCAGCTGTCTTCATCGCGGTGATACCCCCAGGAGCCGGAAAAGGTCTGGCAGGTCTCCCAGGCTACCTTCTTACCATTCACAGTAGGCCAGTCTGATACCACCACCTGCTCTGGTGTTACGAAGTCAAATCCGTCTTCATAATCGTTCAGGTCTAAACGGTTGTCCACAATAATATTTGGCTGCAGTTTATGCATCATTTTCATCAATTCCGCAGCTCCCCAGTCATCATGGCCTTTACCATTCTTGCCGGGATAGGAAAAGTCGAGCCACATAATATCGATCTTACCGTATTTCGTCAATAGTTCTCTAACCTGGTTATGCAGATATTGACGGTACCTGCTCATATCCTTCCCCTGGTTCAATCGCGCATAGGCAGTATCGCTGTCATTAGCCGGCTGCTGCGGATGATGCTTATCCACAGTAAAATCGGGATGATGCCAGTCCAGCAGGGAATAGTAGAACCCTACCTTTAAACCTTCAGCACGGAAAGCTTCGACCCATTCCTTAACAAGGTCGCGCTTCGCGGCCGTGTTGGTAGCCTTATAATCGGTGAATTTCGAATCGAACAGGCAGAAGCCCTCGTGATGCTTGGTTGTGATCACTGCATACTTCATACCGGCTGCTTTCGCAGCCTTTGCCCATTCTTTCGGATTGTACAGGTCCGGGTTAAATTGTTCAAAATATTTCTGATAATCTTCATTTGTCATCTTCTCATACTTCTTCACCCATTCATGACGGGCAGGCAAGGCGTACAAGCCCCAGTGAATGAACATACCAAAGCGGTCATTCGTCCACCAGGCAAGTCTTTTCTCCTGGTTTCCGGGTTTCTCATAGCCAATTCGTTTCTGTGAAAATGCAAAAGGGCAACAAAATAAGATTGCTGTCAGCAGCAATAAGCAACGTTTTCTCATAGTGGAATCAGTGTTTTGAAGGAAAGTAATCCTGTAACATATACCGGACGTTAACAAAATCCGGGGTTCCTAAAATAACAAACTATTCCTGAATAGACAATCCTGTCTCTAAAATGAACGGAGCCGGAACCTGTATAGATAAGCTCCGGCTCCTTTTTAAAGTATCCCCTATCCTAAAATGCCGGATCGTCCGGCGTGTTGCTATTATCATTCCTTTCTACAAATGGGAATGGCAGCCAGCTACGTTTACGCTCTGCCTCCGGCCTGCCGAATCTGCGCTGGTCTTCCAGTTCAAGTCCGCTCATGAACAGTTCTATATGACGATGCTTGTAGATCAGCTCCAGCAGTCTGTTTTTTGTGGCCGCTACTTCCCCGGTCAATCCTGCTCCTACACCAAACGCATCTTCAGATGGTTGTTTGGTCACCACTTTGTTCAATTCCAGCAAACCGTTTATCAGGTCGTCTTTACGCGCATAACATTCCGCTTTGATCAACGTGATCTCACCTGGGAGATATACAGGAATACTCTGTGTGGTGGCGGTAAAGAATCCTTTCACCCGAAAACGCGGATTGGCGCCGATACCTACATAAAAGGGCACTCGTTTGTCTGCAGGATCAGGTTGCAGTCCTACAGGAAGTCCCATTGCAGAATCCACCACCTGGTAAATATTGTTGGTAGCTGTGACCAGTGTGAAGATCGGGTTCGTGATCAGTGAATTGTAGTTGAAGGTAGAATAAGCAGTTACCTGGTTGGCAGCAGCCAGGGCAACATCATAATCGCCTGCAAACAAAGCGTAACGCGCCTTCAGCGCATACAGGGCATTCACAATATCTATACCCGCAGGTATATTTGCTTTGAAACCTGCACTGATAGCATTGGCATTCACAACGGCCAGCGCATTATCAAGTACACGCACTGCTTTCCTGTATCCTTCCTGGCTGGTGATGAATGGTACATCGACACCGACAGTGTCCGGAACGTGTGTCCAGAACATCGAAATATTACCCAGTGCCAGCGCCTTATATATGGAAGCATAAGCAATCACACCACTGGCATAACCCGGCTCTGTGATCACACTATTCGTAGCATTGAGTACGCGGTTGGCATCAAAAATGATCTTGTTCGATACTGCCCACATTCCTGTAACAACGGCATTCGTATTCTGCACCGCTGAGGCGCCCGTATTGAGCTGGCCTTCATCTGCGTTACCTGCGTTGACAACATAAGTGCCGCGGGTCAGCAGACTGGCGGTGGCGATCGAAGTATATAAAGTACTTGTCCTATTGGCAGTGTACCAGTTCTGCAACCCTACGGCTACATCTGTCAATGCATTGGCGGTACTGACAGCATCATCTGAAGCTGGTCCTGAGGGATCTGTATATTCTTTTTTACAGGATGCAGCCACTAATAGCAGCATGCCCGCCAGAAAAGAACGACTGTATTTATTGAGATACATTTTCATAAAATACTTTTTGATGATTTAGAATCTGGCGCGAAGCGCTACATTATATGTCCTGGGAGCAGGCACACTACCGAAATCAATACCACGCAATACGGTGCTTTGTCCTGCCGCATTCACCTCAGGGTCATATCCTTTGTAGTTATCCCACGAATACAGGTTACGGCCGCCTACGCTGAGTGTTAGATCGCTCAGACCTTTGATCTTACCGAAGTTATAGCTGAAGGCCACTTCTCTCAGTTTCACAAAAGAACCATCATCTATTCTCCATTCCTGGATATTGTAATTCCCCGCAATGAATCCACGGGGCAGGAGTCCCAGGTCTTCCTGTTCTGCTATCTTACCATTGTCCACACCTTGCCTTGTTCTGAAATCAGCGTTAAATACATCTACGCCCTGTACAATGTCCAGCTGTGTATGCAGGCTCAATCTCTTATAGCTGAAATCGTTGGTGAGGGTACCTGTCCAATCCGGGTTAGGATCGCCTATTTTCCGTTGTAAAGCAGTTACGCCTGTAGTAGGTGGCAATCCGGTATTTGGATCTCTTGCGGGCGTGTAAGAGAATGGTGATTGCTGCACACCTGCTTCTGTAACAGGAACACCATTAGGTTTTGTCAGCTTGTTACCACTGGCATCACGGGCGAAGAAGGTACCATAAAAGAAGCCTATAGGCTGACCGTTAGCAATAGCAACAGGCGCGCCACTCACAGTAGAATACAGGAGGATGGATTGTCCGATGTCGAGTGCTTTGTTCCTGTTACGGTTGAAGATAGCAGTCATGTCCCAGTTGAAACTTTTGCTCTTCACAGGCGCTACATTTAATACAACTTCGAAACCTTTATTGGAAAGTGAACCAATGTTATCCAGGCGGGTGCTGTAACCCTGTGTTGGTGCAATAGCGCGGGCTATCAGCAGGTCTTCCACTTTCTTGCTGTAGTAGTTAACGGAGAGATTGATACGGTTGTCCCAGAAGGCGAGATCTGTACCAAACTCCAGTTCCTGTTGTCTTTCAGGTTTGATATCAGGGTTGGTGTAAGTGGTTGGTGAGGTGAAAGATGCAGCACCGATAAAGGCCACGGCCCTGTAGGTATTAAAACGGCCATAGGCAGGAATACCCGTCAGGTTACCCGACTGCCCATAAGCAGCCCTGAGTTTGAACAGGTTCCACCAGTTGGATACATTCAATGATTTCCAGTAATCGGTACCTGACAATACATAACTACCACTCAGTTTTGTATAGATCTGGTTCCGCTCATCCTCACCAAATACGGAAGAACCATCCATTCTCAAAGCACCGGTGATGAAGAGCTGATCGCGGTATTTAAAGTTCTGCTGTATGTACTGACCAGAAATAGACAAACGGGTACGCTCGTCGGCACCGGTGATAGGCGTAGCAGCGCCGCTTACTGTCTGCACAAACGGAGGCAAGCCCCTACCCTGTTGCAGGGAATAATGCCCACGCTGGTATTGCAGGGAATATCCTACCTGCGTTACAGACGCCAGATCGGATGTGATCTGCGCATCATAGGTAACATTCACATCATGATTGATCAGAAAGGAATTATTGATACCTGTACTGGCGTAACCATTCTGGGTAGGATCGAGTGTGGCGCCTCCACCAAAGAAACCAAGGCTTACATTATATGCAAAAGGAGGAATAAAGGTGGTACCGTCCTGGCTGTAGTTATCAATACCCATGTGATAGTCAATTGTCAGGTTCTTGATTGGCGTCAGCTTAATGCCAGCGCCGGCAATCAACCTGCTGGTCTGTTGTTGCTGCTGAAAATCCTCGATAACAGAAACAGGATTAACACGTCCGCGTTCTCCTACTGCCAGCAGATTACCCAATGAATTACGCTGGTGGATATCGTAATAGTTGCCAATGATGGTTACTGAGTTGGTCGGAGAAAAGAAAGAGTTGCCATCAGGTTTTTCGTTCGTTTTACTGTAGATGTAGTTCATGGTAGCATTAAAGCTGATCCACTTGTTAAGCTCCTGATCGAGGTTCAGGCGGAAGCTGTAACGGTTGAAATCAGTATTTCTCACAATACCCTGATTGTACAGATAGCTGGCAGATGCATAATATCTTGTTTTATTCTGCCCACCTGTTACTGACACATTATTGTCTGTACCGATGCCTGTGCGGAAGATATAGTCCTGGTAATCGTAACGTTTTACCGGAGTAGTGCGCAAGATAGTATCTGTGAGGATCGTTTGTGTAGATACATCGGGGGTGCCACCAAACTTAACAGGCGCCTGGTTTACGTCGAGTTTCTTACGCAGCTCGTTCACATTAAAGCCGGTAGAGAAGCTAACCACCGGTGCACCTCCTTTACCTTTCTTTGTAAAGATCTGCACCACACCTGCATTGGCGCGTGAGCCATAGATAGCAGCGGCAGCAGCACCATTCAGTACTTCAATGCTTTCAATATCTGCAGGATTGATATCTACCATACGGTTCTGACCAACGTTACCCGCGAAGTTGCCGCCAGCATAAGAAGCATCTGCGTTTGTTACGCGGGTGGTAGAGTTATCAATGATCACTCCATCGATAATATACAATGGTTCAGTAGAACCGCTGATAGTACTGATACCACGCAGCTTCACAGACATACCACCTGCAGGGTCGCCGGAGTTTTGTGTGATCTGCGCACCCGCAGTTTTACCTTGCAATGCTGTCAAGACGTTGCCTGTAGCACCTTTGGAGAGTTCATCCGACTTTACTGTGCTGATATAGGTACCTAATTGTTTACGCGTAGTACCGAGAGAAGCACCTGTTACCACAACTTCATCCAGTTTGGACACAGAAGTGGCTAACTGTTGGTTGAGTGTATAGGATGTGGCAGTACCAACTGTTATCACGCCTTCTGTCTGAGTAAAGCCTATCCCTGTGAATACCAGTGTGTAACTGCCGGGCTTAAGATCAGCGTTGATAGTATAGACGCCATCTATTGAGGTGGTAGCACCCAGTTTGGTTCCTTTGATAGTCACAGTGATACCGGGCAGGGTAGCGCCCGTTTCATCTGTCACTTTACCCGACAGCTTCACCTGCGCAAAAGCAGTAAAGGCAGTAAGGCATTGCATGACCAGCAAAAGCAGCAGATACCTGCATCTGGTGCGCCGGAATAATTGATAAATTCTCATAACTGATGTTTAAATAGTAAGCGAAATGTAATGGCATGGATATCCCCCGTCACTCAGGAGTATTTTTCCCGAATAACTGATTGACCACACATTGGTTGATAAACGCGTTTACATGTACAATGAATTCCCGTTATAACCGGGATAGTTAATAAGTTCTCATAACTGATTTTTAAAAGTTAAGCCATCAATATCAGAATAGATACTTCCCGGCATCCGGGAATATCCGCTATGAATAAAGATTGATTACAGGCTGGTTGATAAGCTGTTTAGATAGTTCAATAGATTCCCGGAATGTGCCGGGAACTGTAATAGCTGTTTTATTTATAAAATCTGAATACCCTTTTTCTTATATGGCTGCAATTTCTTAGCATCTGGTGGCAGCTCAGTGATTAATATATCTATCTCATCCACATCACAGATCTTTAACTGTTCGGACGTGTCCATTTTTTCTGAAATGGTCAATACCACTACTTTCTTAGCAGTGCTGATCATGGCCCTTTTCACCTGTACTACATCCCAGTCATTGTCGGTTAACCCATCTTCTACATCAATAGCATTGTTTCCAAGGAAACACAGGTCAGCTTTGATCATTTTTATCTTTGAAATAGCCTCTCCTCCTACTGTGATCTTTGATCCTTTGGATAGTTTATCACCTATCACGATCACTTCTATATTCGGGTGATTGGCATATTCAAAAGCAGCAGGGAGGCTTACGGTGATGAAAGTGGCCTGCAGATCTCTGGGTAGCACGCGGGCCAGCTCTGCGATCGTAGTCCCCCCTGTAGTTAATACAAACATACCGTCGTGTATTAGTTCGACGGCTTTTAAAGCTATGGTCTTTTTATCTTTTACCGCGTATACATCCTGCGATGTTATACCCTGATGAAATGAATTGGAAAGCGCGCCGCCATGCACTTTTATGATCTTACCCTCCTGTGCTAACTCCGCAAGATCACGGCGGATAGTATCTTCCGATACCTGTATCTGTTCACTCAGATGAGAAGACAACACCTTGTTATGCAAGTTTACCTGATGAAGTATGTATGCGTGGCGTTCTTCCTTTAACATCCGGGATGATTACTTTGGTTGAATATGAGATCAATTTCCGCAAAAAAGCGCAGAAAACAAAATATAACCCGCACTTTTTTGCTGCTTTTAGCAGGATTAAAAACGATAATGCGGGTTTATGCAGGAAATGACAGTTTGCCCATGGTGATGGCAGGCATGCCGGGTTTACCGAAATCAATGCCTTCCCCACAAATTGCTTCATTGGCGAGTATGGCAAAGAGTACGGCTTCTTTTGCATCTCCGGCGATGCCTAATTCGTCGGTGGTATGGAATTCCAGGCGTGGTAGCCTTTCCCTGATCAGGCTTGTCAGCAGCGGATTATGTGCCCCTCCGCCGCTTGCGTATACCGCGTAGTGCTTATCTGTCTGCAATACACTTTGCAGCGCATCTGCGATCGTATCTGCACTGAATCGGGTCAGTGTAGCCATGATATCATAAGGGGAAAGACCGATTGTATCACTATGCTCCTGTGCTGTTTTTACATAGTCCTTACTAAATAACTCCGGACCAGTTGTACGTGGGAATGGTTCTTTAAAAAACGGATCCGCCTTCAATGCTGTCAACAGGTTTTCATTGACAGTACCCTGTTTAGCGAACAAGGCATCTTTATCGTATTCCGCCTGGAAGAAGGCTCTTGCAAAGGCATCCAGCAACGTATTGCCGGGACCTGTATCTGTTACGAAGACACCTGATGGATCAAGATCGCCAGGCAGGAAAGTAAAGTTGGCGATACCGCCCATATTCAGCATGATCCTGTCTTCTCCTTTTTTCGAGAATAAACAGTAGTCTCCGTATAAAGCGAGTGGTGCTCCTTCTCCACCGGCGGCAATATGTTTCTGCCTGAAATCGCTTAGCGTGATAATGCCGGTGCTAACCGCTATATGGTCCCCATCAACGATCTGCAAAGTTGCATTTGGAAAATCGGGCAGGCGGTGTAATATCTTCGGACTGTGATAAACAGTCTGCCCGTGAGAGGCGATCAGATCAACCTCTTCCGGGGTAAGGTTCCATTTTTGCAGGCATTCCAGTATCCATTGTGCATGCAGGTGTGCCAGCCATGGATGCAGAAGACAAAGCTGCCGGAAAGAGATGGTATCTTTTGCAAACACTTTCCTGATCTCATCTTTCACTGCTATCGGGTAAGGTACTGTTTCAAAATGTTCCACCGTAACCCGGGTATCCATTCCGCTACCGCTGATAGCACACAGTGCCACATCCAGTCCATCCAGTGATGTACCCGACATCAGTCCGATAATGCGCCTTACCGGCTTTTGTGCAATTGTAAACAGACGTTGAAGATTCCTGTTCATGATTTTCTGCTTTCTATTGCTGCCCTTACACTTCCTTTTTCTGCTATCAGCTGACGCGCTGTGGCTTCATCTACGTTCAGTTCACTCATCACCATCCGTGTAGCACGGTCTACCAACTTATGATTGCTCAACTGCATGTCTACCATCTTATTCCCTTTCACTCTTCCCAACTGTATCATGATGGACGTGGAGATCATGTTCAGGATGAGCTTCTGTGCTGTACCTGATTTCATGCGGGTACTGCCGGTCAGGAACTCAGCGCCGACTTCAGCTTCTACAGGATATTCAACTGCGGCTGCCAGCGGACTGCCTGTATTACAGGTTACACAACCTGTCATAATACCTCTTTCCCGCATGGTTTTCACGCCTCCTATTACATAAGGCGTAGTACCCGATGCAGCGATGCCTATTACCACATCTTTATCATTGATATTAAAACTATCCAGGTCTTTCGCAGCCTGTTGCCTGTCGTCTTCTGCAAATTCCACCGCTTTGCGAATGGCTTTGTCGCCTCCGGCAATAATACCTACTACCAGTTCGTGGGGCACGCCAAATGTAGGCGGACATTCTGATGCATCGACGATACCCAGTCTTCCGCTGGTACCGGCGCCAATATAGAACAGACGGCCTCCCTGCTTCATTTTCTCCACCGCTGCCGTTACCAGTTTTTCTATCTGGGGAATGGCTTTCGCTACTGCCTGTGGCACCGTAGCATCTTCGCTGTTGATCCCTTCCAGCAGGGCGCGGACACTCATCTTCTCCAGGTCATTGAACCGGGAAGACATTTCAGTTGTAAGCATATTTGTAGCATTAATTTTTACAGATCAGGACAGTAGTCCTTTTTTCTGAAAGTTCCGGGAACTCAGCCATAAACCGATGAACATAAACAATCCGTTAATAACAAGCAGTTCCAGGCCTATTTTATAGTCTTTGAAAAGATATGTCTGCGTCATCTCCAACACATAACAGAGCACAGGCGCCGCTACTGCGATAGCCGGTACCATGTCGTCATTTACCGTACGTTTGGTCAGAATACCAAAGGCAAATAAACCCAGTAAAGGTCCGTAGGTGTATGAGGCTATCTTCAGTATTACAGAGATCATACTCTGACTATCGATGTGCTTAAACACTAATACTATCAACAGGAACACCGCACTGAAACCAAGGTGCACCATCCGCCGGGTATTCTTCTTTTCTTTCTCTGACAGGTCGTTTCTACGCTGAATGTTCAGAATATCGATACAAAAAGAAGAGGTCAGTGCTGTGATGGCTCCGTCCGCGCTGGGAAATAATGCAGAGATCAGGGCTATAATAAAGATCACTGAAATAGCTGCCGGCATACGCTGCGCATCGAGGGCCAGTGTAGGAAACAGTTTATCCGAAGCAGCTGTTACGCCGATGGTTTCAGCATAGAGGTATAATAAACCACCGAGGAACAGGAAGAGGAGTATCACCACACCGAAGATCAGGCTGAGTGTCATCACGTTCTTCTGCGCATCTACCAGGCGTTTAACAGAGATATTCTTCTGCATCATCTCCTGGTCCATACCTGTCATGGTGATCGTAATAAAGGCGCCACCGAGGATCTGTTTGAAGAAGAACAGCGGACTGTTAGGATCTGTAAAGAAGATCTGCGACATACCTTTGGTGCCCATTGCCTGCAGGCTGCTGCCTATGTTCATGTCAAGGCGGTTCAGGATATACACGATACAAATAACGAGACCTGCCAGCATACAGGTGGTCTGCAGTGTGTCTGTATACACGATCGTCTTCACACCTCCTTCAAACGTATACAGCAGGATCATGAGCAGGATGATCAGTGTGGTGAGCCAGAAAGGCACCTGGAACTGATCTTTAAAGGCCTCTTCCAATAAGTTCTGGAGGATGTTCACCACGAGGTACAACCTTGCGGTAGCGCCCAGGGTTCTTGATAATATAAAGAATGATGCGCCTGTTTTATACGACTTCGTCCCGAAGCGGGTACTGAAATAATTATAAATGGAGGTCAGTTGCAGCCGGTAATATAAAGGCAGCAGCACGAATGCGATGACCACATATCCCATCATATTTCCCAAAGCCACCTGGAAGTAACCGAAGGCCGTCTTACCCACATCGCCCGGTACACTGACAAAAGTGACGCCGCTAAGCGAGGTACCGATCATCCCGAAGGCTACCAGCATCCAGTTGCTGTTACGGTTCCCTATGAAAAAAGAGTCGTTGTTTGAATTACGGCCGGTATACCAGGCTACGATCAATAGGATAACGAAATACGCAATGACAATAGAAAATAAAAGGCCTGGTGTCATAACAAGGTAGAATTTCTTTGATTAAAGCCGCACAAAAACGCATATTCACGTTTCAATATAAACACAAAAACGCAAAAAACGCATAACTATATGCAGAAAAACGAATAAATTTATATTTTCACAGTACTTCCACCAAAAACTGCGTAATATGAAAAAGCTGCTCTTGCTGGTATTATCCGCATTTATCAGCCTTCCACTTCCTGCCAACTGGATACGCATTAACCAGCTTGGTTATGCGCCGCACAGCAGTAAGGTGGCAGTTTGGTGCAGTAAAGAACAAGATACATTAAAATATTTTGAGCTTGTCAATGCCGCTACAGGTGAGGTAGTATTCAAACATGCTGCGGGCAGGGCGGCGGGTGCTTATGGGCCGTTCCGGCAAACCAGCAGGCTGGATTTTTCTTCATTTACCCTGCCGGGACGATATTATTTACAGGCAGGCGGGGCAAAGTCGCCGGTATTCTCTATTAGTGATACAGTATATAAAGGCACAGCCGACTTCTGCCTGCGGTATATGCGGCAGCAGCGGAATGGCTTCAATCCTTTCCTGAAAGATTCCTGTCATACGCATGACGGCTTTCCCGTTTATGGACCTGATAGCGTGTTTGTGCCGGTTTCCGGCGGATGGCATGATGCTTCGGACTATCTGCAATATGTTACTACTTCAGCCAACGCCACCTGGCATCTGCTGGCAGCTTATCGTGACTTCCCAAATGTATTTACAGACTCATTACAGGCCAATGGGTTACTTGGCGATAATGGCATTGCAGACGTGCTCGATGAGGCAAAATGGGGCCTGGATTGGCTTATTAAAATGAACCCCCAGGACGACAGGATGTATAACCAGGTAGGTGATGACCGCGACCACCAGGGTATGCGCATTCCGCGGCAGGATACCAATTTCTATGGCCGTGGACTGGAACGTCCCGTTTACTTCTGTACTGGACAGCCGCAGGGGTTGTTAAAATATAAGAACCGCAGCACGGGTGTAGCTTCTACGGCTGGAAAGTTCAGTAGCTGTTTTGCATTGGGCACAAAGCTGTTTGCGGATTTGCAGCCTTCTTATGCAGACATCCTTCAGCACAAGGCTAGCGCCGCTTATAACCTGGGTATGCTGAAACCGGGCGTTTGTCAGACAGCTCCCGGACGCTCTCCTTATTTCTATGAAGAAGATAACTGGACGGATGACATGGAACTGGCAGCGGCTTCCCTGGGCGGCTCCTATCTCAATAATGCATGGAACTTTGCACGACAGGAACCTGTCACGCCCTGGCTCGGACAGGATACTGCCCGCCACTATCAATGGTATCCGTTCGTCAATCCTGGTCATGCGGAACTGGCCAGATTATCAACAGGGGCACAACGGGATACACTGATCCGCTACTATAAAGAAGGCATTGAACGCGTATGGCGCAAGGCTTCGCAGAATGCATTCTACCGGGGCATTCCTTTTATCTGGTGCAGCAACAACCTCACCGTGGCCTTTGCCATCCAGTGTTACTGGTACAGGCAACTGAGTGGGGACAATACTTACCTGCAACTGGAGCAGGCCTGTTTTGACTGGATATTCGGCTGCAATCCCTGGGGCACAGCTATGGTATATGGTTTACCTCAACATGGCGACACGCCTTCCGACCCTCACTCCTCTTTCACTCATCTGAAACAATACCCGATAGACGGCGGACTGGTGGACGGACCTGTATATACCAACATCTTCAAAAACCTGATCGGTATACAATTGCAGGATGCGGACGAATATGCTGAGTTTCAAAGCAACCTGGCGGTATATCACGACGACTATGGAGACTATAGCACCAATGAGCCTACCATGGATGGTACTGCTGTGTTGATCTATCTGCTGGCAGCACAGGAAAATGCTGCACGGCAAAAAGGATATACTATCACACAAGGTGGCATTACGAGAATGGACAGTACCAGGAAGGAAATGGCGCTGGTGTTTACGGGGGATGAATTTGGGGAAGGCTTACCGCACATCTTTAATGTGCTGCAGCAACAGCAGGTAAAAGGTTCTTTTTTCTTTACGGGGAATTTTTATAGCAACACTCATTTTCAGCGGGATATTAAACGGCTGTATGCCAATGGTCATTACTTAGGCCCGCATTCAGATAAACACCTGCTTTACTGCGACTGGAAAAAGCGGGACAGCCTGCTCGTTTCACGACAGCAGTTCAGCGCTGATATGCAGGCAAACCTGTCGAAGATGCAGGCATTGGGCATTGATACTGCAAAGGTGCATACTTATATCCCACCCTATGAATGGTGGAATGATACTATTGCTGCGTGGTCGGAAAAGATAGGATTACAGATCGTTTGTTTTACACCGGGTACCAGTAGTAACGCCGACTACACTTATCCGCAGATGGGCGCATCCTACAAAAGCAGCGCAGCTATTTTGCATGCAGTAAAAGCATTTGAAACCCGCAGGCCGGGAAAGCTGAATGGGGTTATATTACTCATCCATGCAGGTACAGACGCCAGAAGAAAGGACAAATTCTATCTACAATTAGATGCGCTGATCAGGTATCTGAAGCAACAGGGGTATCATTTTAAAAAGGTAGATGAGCTGGTTATCTAACCTGCCCATCTCCTCTTACAAACCATTTTTCAGTGACAAGTTTCTCCAGTGCAAAAGGTCCTCTTGCATGTAATTTCTGTGTAGAGATGCCTATTTCTGCGCCCAATCCGAACACACCTCCGTCGGTAAACCGGGTAGAGGCATTCATGTATACGGCGGCAGCATCCACTTCATTGAGGAAACGTTCACTGATTGCAGTATCTTTTGATATAATAGCTTCAGAGTGTTTGGATGAATACTCCTGAATGTGCTGCAGGGCTTCGTCCACACCGTTCACCACTTTTACGGAACATTTGAAGTCCAGGAATTCCCGTCCGAAATCTGCTGCCGTAGCACGTATCAGGTACGGGTATTCCAGCGCCTCCAGTATGTTGTATGATACTTCGTCTGCAAAGATCTCCACATCATAATCCTGCAGGGCGTCAGCCAGCAGCCGTAGTAATCCGGGTGCTGCCTGTTCATCTACCAATACAGTATCCAGTGCATTACATACGGAAGGACGGGATACTTTTGCATTGGTGATCACCTTACTGGCCATCTCAAGATCCGCCGTCTTTTCCACATACGTATGACAAACGCCGGCGCCGGTTTCGATCACAGGCACCTTTGAATTAGCGCGTACGTAATCGATCAGCTGCTGGGAGCCGCGGGGAATAATGATATCAATGTACTTTACAGCTGTTAGCATTTCTCCGATAAGTGCCCTTTCCACCGGCAATAACTGCACTGCATTCACATCAACTTTAAAGGTGGCCAGCACTTCCTGGATCAGCTTAACGAGAATGATATTCGTATGAAATGCATCTGTGCCGCCACGCAGTACAGCGACGTTACCGGACTTAATGCATAAAGCAGCAACATCCAGTGTTACGTTCGGGCGTGATTCATAGATGACGCCCACCACTCCCAGGGGGGCGGTACGTTTCTGCAGCTGTAACCCATTGGGCAGTGTTCTTTCCAGCAGCAGCTGGTTGGCCGGGTCGGGTAAGTGAGCTATATCTTTTAGACTGTCTGCCAGTTGCTGTATACGGCTGGCGTTCAGTAATAACCTGTCTTTTTTCGGGTCCTGGTCAGACATTTTGTCCAGGTCCTTTTTGTTTTCCGCTACAATATCAGCGGTATGTGCTACAATCCGGTCGGCCAGCTGCAGCAACAATTGCTGCTTCTGCTCATCGGGCAGTGTTTTCACAGAACGTGTGGCTGCCTGTGCCTGCACCAGTAAAGGTTGTATGGATTCCATATTCCGCCAGTTTTACTTGTTTATTTTATAACAGCACAATATCATCCGCATGTGCAATCTCCAGGTTCTGCGTTTTACCGTCTTCCGACAGCAGGTCGGAAGAGACCTTGGCACGTGCTACTGCAATCACATTGTGTTCTTCGTCCACGATCTCGAATACCTCACCTCCCTCAAATCTTTCCAGCACGGTCAACACGCCCACTGCCAGCAAGCTACGTCTTTTCTGCAGAGCTGACAACGCACCCTCGTCCACCAGCACCCTGCCGGTCACCAGGCTACCGCTGGCCAGCCATTTCTTGCGCGCCGGCATACTGCATGGCTGCGGCAGGCACAAGGTACCTGTTTTCCCGGCGATGGCATTCAGAATGCCATCGGGAGTATGGATACCAAATATCACCACTTTGATGCCCATGCGGGTAGCCAGACGGGCAAAGGTCAGCTTGGACACCATTCCTCCCAGTCCCAGACTCGATTTTTTGGTATCTGCCAGCGACAGCACTGATTCATCGATCGCATCTATCTGTGGTACCACCTTGCCTTGCCTGTCCAATACGCCACCTACGGAAGTACTGAACAGCAGCATGGAAGCACCGAAGCCCACGGCTATCAGGGTAGCCAGTTCATCGTTGTCGGAGAATTTCAGCTCCAGGTCACTCACCACGTCATTCTCATTGGCCACGGGTATTACACCGCTGGCCCAGAGTTCTTCATATGTTTTTTTTAGTTGCAGGAACTGTGCCCTGTTACTGAAATGCCTGCGTTCACAAAGGCTTTGCGCAATGGCAATGTCGTACGGGGAAAAGTACCGGGCGTACTTACTGAGCAGCAAAGGGTTACCGATGGCTGCCGCCGCCTTACGCTCACTCATTGTGCCACCGTATTGTTTCAGGTATTTCTTGCCTGCAGCCACTGCTCCTGACGATACCAGTACGATATTATATTCTTCTTTCAGATCTGCTACCTGCCTGGCTATGGAGGCTACTATTGTCTCATCCAGCTCCCCATTTTCATGTGTGATGGAGGCTGTCCCAAATTTTATTACTAATATCGGTTTTGTCACTGCTCGCTGAATTTGCCGACAAAATATTGAAAATGCCTCATTTTTTCATTATTTACATTTCATTTAAAGTCTTTTACCCGGCTGTGACATCCTGTTTATACCGGAACTATTACTTTGCAAGGTTCTCTAATCGTTAAAACACTTATTGACAATGGGCTCACGCTTGGCTACCCGTCTTTCCTTATTCACCGCATTTTCTTTATGCACCCAGCTTTCCCTGCAGGCGCAGGACAAAAATCTGGTACAATATGTAAAACCCATTATCGGTACAGAAAAAATGGGACATACCTATCCCGGTGCTACTGTTCCTTTTGGAATGGTGCAATTAAGCCCGGAAACAGATACGCTTCCCTATGAGATGAATGGACGTTACAATCCGGATGTGTACAAATACTGCGCAGGGTATCAGTATGTCGACAAAACCATTACGGGATTCAGTCATACACATTTCAGCGGCACCGGTCACTCCGACCTGGGAGATTTCCTGATCATGCCCACAACAGGGAAACTGTACCTGAACCCCGGTACGGCCAGCAATCCGGAAAGCGGCTACCGTTCCACTTTCTCACACGATAACGAAGTAGCTGAAGCAGCTTACTATAAAGTAAAGCTCGATAAATATAACATCACCGCTGAGCTGACCGCAACCAACAGGGTGGGCTTTCATCAGTACACTTTTGCGGAGGCGACAGACCAGGCACATATTGTGCTCGATCTGATGGCCGGCATTTATAACTATGGCAATAAAAATGTGTGGACATTTGTAAGAGTTGAGAATGACACACTGATAACGGGTTACCGGCAGACTAACGGATGGGCGCGTACGAGGATTGAATATTTTGCGATGTCTTTCTCCAAACCTATTTCCCACTATGGTCATCAGAACTACGCCAATGACGTGTACAAGGGCTTTTGGCGTAAATTTGACGTAGCACACGATTTCCCTGAAATGGCCGGCCGTAATATCAGGGCCTGGTTTGACTTCAAAGTGCAGGCGGGTGAAAAGGTCAAGATCAAATTCGCACTCTCTCCTGTAAGTACAGCAGGCGCACTGGCCAATCTGCGTGCAGAAATACCAGGATGGGATTTCGAAAAAGTAAAGCAGGACGGACAGGCGCAGTGGAACAAAGAGCTGCATAAGATCACCGCACAGCTGAACAGCAACGATGAGATGATCAACTTCTATACCGCCATGTATCATGCTTTCCTGAGCCCGACTACCTACATGGATATTGACGGCAGTTATCGTGGCCTGGACCAGAACAATCACAAAGCAGAAGGATTCACCAACTATACTACTTTCTCCCTGTGGGATACTTACAGGGCATTGCATCCGTTGTTCAACGTGATACAGCCTAAACGTAATGCAGACATGATCCAGTCAATGCTGGCGCATTATGATCAGAGCGTACAGCATATGCTGCCTGTATGGTCGCACTACGCCAATGAGAACTGGTGTATGATCGGTTATCATAGCGTATCGCTCATTGCAGATGCGATCATTAAAGGCAATGCACCTTTTGATGCAGAGAAAGCGCTGGCAGCCTGTGTAACAACAGCCAGACACCGCACTTACGATGGCCTGGGTTATTACATCGACAAAGGTTATGTACCTGAAGATAAAAACGGCTCTTCTGTATCCAAGACGCTGGAATATGCGTATGATGACTGGTGTATAGCGCAGGTCGCAAAGAAGCTGGGCAAACAGGATATCTATGACGAATTCATCAAACGTTCCCAGAACTACCGCAATGTGTACGACGCAAGTATCGGATATATGCGTCCACGTTTGAACGATGGTACTTTCCGTGTTGCATTCGATCCGTTGAAGACAGATAACCAGGGTTTTATTGAAGGTAATGCGTGGAACTACAGTCTGTATGTGCCGCAAGATCCGGCAGCGCTGATTGCGTTGAACGGAGGCAAGAAGCGTTTTTCCGGTCACCTGGACAGCCTGTTCACCATGCATCTGCCGGACGAATTCTTTGCTGAGACCGAAGACATTTCCCGCGACGGCATCATCGGAAACTATGTACATGGAAATGAACCATCTCATCACGTAGCTTATCTCTACAACTGGACAGGCGAGCCATGGAAAACACAGGAAAGAGTACGTATGATCCTGAAGAAGATGTACCATCCCGGCGCAGACGGTCTGGGAGGTAATGATGACTGTGGCCAGATGAGCGCCTGGTATATATTCACCTCTCTGGGTTTTTATCCGGTATGTCCGGGTTCCGACCAGTATATACTGGGAAGTCCGGCGGTTAAAGCAGCCACCATCCAGCTGGAGAATGGCAATACTTTCACTGTGGAGGCGCCTGGTCAGAGCGATAAGAATGTGTATGTACAGCAGGTAACGCTGAACGGACAGCCTGTGCTGACTAACAGCATCAGCCATGCAGATATCATGAAAGGAGGGCGTCTGGTGTTCCAGATGGGAGCAAAACCGAAGAAATAATCTCCTTACTCATAAAAAAAAGAGGGATGGATGAGAGGATTTACTCTTGTCCATCCCTCTTAATTTTTACGTAGATTTATATATACTAACCCGTATATATGAAAGCAATCCCACATCAGCACAGCTTCAGGTTCCACAACCTGGGCATTGGTGATATACAGCTGGGCAAAAAGCCGGAACAAATACCCGGCATGCTACCTTTTCCCTCCTATACCGGTAAGAATAACTTTCGGGTTTATCCTGACGCTGCTCATTATCATGCATTTAACGGAACGGCAAGAGGTACAATTGAGAAAGACGATCCGGGCATTAACCTGCAGCACCTGTTGACAGGCATCAACGAAGATGGGTTTATTAACCGCATATTTCTTTATCCGCAGGAAGCCAATGAGCAACTGGCATGGCGATTGAGTCAGTTGTACGGCGAGCCGTTTACGGGGAAGGTGCAGTCTGGTGTGCAAAATACCTGGATCACTGAGAGCGAAACGGAGGTAACGTTATTCAATCCGGCGGATAACAACACCGCTGATACGGTTATTTCATTCCGCTTTTTTTATGACTTTTCGGCGTTGAAGGAATATATCATTGAAGGTACAACGTAGTTGAACTATACAAAAGAAAAGGCCTGCTAAAAAGCAGGCCAGTTATGGTACTTTGGGGGGGACAATACAATTAGGGTTTTCAAAGGGTACAATATTTTAAATCAGCATTCAGGCTTAATTGCCTTCTCAATATTAGAGAAAATAAAGTTCAGGAAGTTGTCATTAAGAGTGTATGCGAGACATCTGAATCCTCACTTTGAGATACCTGTTACAACACGAAAATAAATGCCGGTAGAGCAAAATGCCTGTGAGTCATGCCAATAGAGCACTTCAAAGAGATAAATAACTGATAAACAGCAATTCCTATACAGGTAAGCGGGGAGAAAAAACCGGCAATGAATCAAGAGGAAATGTATAAATACGTAAATGCAAACTGCGTAAATCACGGTAAATAGGTATCCGGTATTTCACGGTATCCGGCGGACCGATTTTCAAGCCATATATAATACGTGTATGATTCTGAGGTTAATTACCTGGAAAAAGCGTTTCTTATATGTGATTTTTTTTTGCCACCGATATTATCCGGTAAATTTACACCGTTATTTACGCAGAATGATCTTCGTGTTTCAAGGAAAAAGGGGCATAAATACACGGTTTTTATATTATATAAAATTATATATAATCTGAGCTGGAAGTAATTATAAATTTCCTATGTTTGTAATGTTATGATAATCATAAACTTACAATGTTTTTCCCATGTCTTAAAACCTAGTTTTAGGTTGTTAATGATTGATAAACCTAAAATACAATATCTTATGTCAGCCGCTAAAACCATGAAAGTAGGTCAGTTCGTAGACAACAAGCACGTCACTATGCTGCGCGAAAATTATACACAGAAGAGATGGAAAGCGAATTCTGAGCGTCTTGGCAAACCCGATTCTCTGAGCGTATGGTATAGCCTGGACGAACTGAAACAATACATCGCTACCGCTGAAGAAGCTGGAGCTGACGGCATCAGGGTTTATTTCGGGGTATACCCTTCTGTTTTTCCGGAAAACATTTTGTTGCAGGATAGACAAACTATCGTTTTTGTGGCTACAAGACAGAAAATCAGTGAAACCGGTAAAACCGAAAACAAAGACATGTATGTTTCCACACCGAAAGGGCCAGAAATGGTGGCATTCAACTGGGGACTGCCCTGCCCTCCCGGCTGTGTAGGCGACCCGCAGTGGAAAAGCGTTTGTGAAACTACAGAGCTGCAGCCTGCGAACCGATAGCGTTTCCCCATCCTCATAAATCAAGTTCTAAGCTGCCTGATGGTATCCGGCAGCTTTTTTTATAGCCTCTGAATTTATTTTATCGCCACTTTTACTAATTTACCAGCCGCATCAAAGTCATTAATAACAGTTTAAAATATTTGCCACTCATATTCTATGTCATGTGCACATATATATATGCTCTTGATTTCTAAAGCGGTTCTATCACGAATACCTATGCATGTATTTATCATCATTATCTGCTTTATCATCGCATTGCTGGCTAAGCTTCAGAAAAACCCTCCACGGTACCTGAATACGTTTATCATATATATCCTGGTGACCATTGCTATAGAAATGATGGCCTGGTGGTATAACATACATAATAAGCACAACCTGATCTTCTATAATTTTTATGGAATAATCAACTTCACCTACCTGATCTTTCTGCTACGTTCATTCATGGCCAATAAGAGAATGATCAATGTAATGGGAGTCCTTTTGATCATTTATCCACTATTGGCACTTATTAACCTGGTCTTTATACAAAAGCTGGACACTTTCAATACTTACACATTTCTATCGGGTTGCATTATAGTGGTAACAGCCAGCATCTGTTACTTTTATGAGCGTATCAAATATCCGGGGCCGCATAGCCTGCTGCACGAGCCCGCTTTCTGGGTATCCACCGGCCTGCTGTTCTTTTATACCTGCAGTCCGCCGCTAACGGGGGTACTGAATGCCATCTCACTAATGCCATTCTATAACTATAAAACGCTTTATATCATAAATCTTATGGTAAATATTATCCTATATTTATTGTTTAGCATTTCGTTCATATGCAATCTGATTTTCAGGAGGTATTCCTAGTCATTTTTACATCCCTCTTCCTACTTGTTTTACTGGTGGGCTTCATCATTATTATGTTGATATTGAATCAGAAAAGCAGGCAGGCACAGGTGCAGGAACTCAGATTAATGAAAGAAAGGTATGAACAGGAACTATTAAGGTCACAACTTGAAATCCAGGAGAATGTGTTCGGACATTTGTCTCAGGAGATACACGATAATATCGGGCAATCCCTCACGTTCGTAGCTTTATCCTTATTAACAGTACCGGTAGAGAACAACAGTGAAGCACAGGAATATATAGAAGAGAGCAGGAAGGCTTTGCAAAAAGCCATCACAGAACTAAGAGATCTTTCACGCAGTTTACACACCGACCGCGTCACGGAAGTAGGCCTGGTCAATTCTATTGATTTCGAACTGGAGCGACTAAAGAGGACTAATTTGTACGAAACTTCTTTTAATTTTGCTGACATTCGGAACCTGCTGGACCATCAGACAGAAATCATACTTTTCCGCATCATACAGGAAATGCTCAACAATATCGTGAAACATGCCAAAGCGAGTAGAGTAGAAATCCGACTTTCTCATAAAACAGATATCCTTGTCCTTGAGATCAAGGATAACGGTGTTGGATTCGATCCTGAAGCGCTTTTCGCCAAACAGGAGAGGTCAAAAGGACTAGGACTGATGAACATTCGAAAAAGAGCATCCCTGATAGGAGGTACATTCCATATCAATAGTGCGAAAAATAGCGGGACCGCCATTCGTATCACTATACCCGTAAATAAACAATCATTTCATGAGCATAACCAGGAAAGCGAAATATAGTGTTGCCATTGCCGATGACCATGTGCTCGTCAGAAAAGCACTTGGCAGGCTGATTAATACCTTTACTGATTACTTCATACTTTTTGAAGCCAGTAACGGGGAAGAAGTGATCAAGATCATCAATAACCGTGAGTTACAGCTGCCCGACATCTTGATACTGGATGTGAACATGCCGGGTATGAACGGTTATGAAACTGCTACCTGGATCAATAACCATTTCCCTCAGATCAAGGTGCTTGCGCTCTCTATGCTGAACGATGAGTCCGTGATCATTAAGATGTTGAAATCCGGCGCCAAGGGTTATATTATGAAGAACGTTGAACCTGACGATCTGAAAGAAGCCTTTGATTCTATCATAAAGAAAGATTTCTATCTGCCTGATTACATTTCAGGAAAGGTGATCTCCGGCCTACAGAAAGATGTATTATCACTTAGCGAAAAGATAGAACTGACACCTAAGGAAAAGACATTCCTGCAATTCCTTTGTACAGAATTATCGTACAAGGAAATAGCACAGAAGATGTTTGTAAGTCCCCGAACCATTGATGACTACAAGAGCAGTCTTTGCGACAAACTGAAAGTTAAAACCCGTGTGGGTCTTGTTATTTTCGGTATCAGGTATGGACTGATAGACATCAATACCGACTAAAGCGCATGGTCTTTCTTCACTGTTTTGCCCGCCCATGCTTTTTGCGCGGTCCACTCTTCGGGGGAAGCCGTCCAGAAAGCATTTTTTTCTGGCAGTCCTAATGCCAGGAATCCTGTAGTACACAGGTATAAACTGCCGGTGGATGTATATACATCTGCTATTTCCGGCTGATGGCCACAGAAACCTAATTGCAACCAGCCATCTTTGTCGAACGTACCAGGCGTCTCAAAGATGTTCTTCATCACAGCGGTCATAGCCGCCCGCACCTGTCCGGGCTTCAGTTCTTCCAGCAGCTGCTCATGTAACGCCAGTTGTACCAGTGGCTGAAAAACAGCATTCCGGTAAGTCATGGAACGGCCTACTACCGGGAAAGTACCTTCAGGAGAGATCAGCCGTTCCTGGATAACGCCATAACGTTGCATCCTGGTGATACCCTGATCGTATTCTTTCGGATTGATCTTACCAGCATCTGACAGTACTTTCAGGATATCTGTCAGCATCGGTTGTATGACAAAACCATTGTAATAATCAAAATGGAAGTCGGCCCCGTCGCCATACATCCCATCTCCCTTATACCATTCCTGGTGCTTTTTCACTGCATAATCCACCCGCATACCGTCCCACTCTTCTCCAAACAACAGCAATGCCGCTTCGATAATGGCAGCAAAAAGCAGCCAGTTATTGTATCCCGGCCTGATACTGCGCAGGCTCTTAAAGCCGGCAACTACCTGTTGCTTGACGGCAGCAGGAAGGGGGTGCCATAACTGCCTGGGCGCCCTGATAAAGGCATGTGCAAGAAAAGCGCCGTCCACCAGGGGCTGTGCGTCAAACTGGCCTGTAAAGTTCATATAATCAGGCCCGCCAGGTTGCACTGCCTGTTCTGTGGCCTTTAACGCATAATCAATAAAACGAGCCCTTATTTTGCCCTCAGGAGTATTATCGGCACCCAGCTCCAGCCAGGAAGAGATCCCGGCCATAGTGCGCCCAAAAGCCTCCAGATAGGTCACCTTTTCGACCGGCTTATTGTAACCGGGTGCTTTCTCGGTCGGCATTTTTTGCCGGAGCTGCCCAAGGCTCAGATTTTTCATGACCGGTTCTGCGATGCGGGTCAGGAGTTGTACCCAATATTCCCGGTCTGTCTCAAAACCAGCACTTCCTGCCGGCTGTTGTGCTGCCTGCAGGAAGTTGCCTGAGTTAACCGCCCCGGCCATGCCAGCCAGCGGAACTGCTTTTATAAAGTGACGTCTGTGCATTACTTAGACCATTGTTTGTATCGTAACAAAGCTTCTACAAAATAATAGTCGGCATATGTGAGTGGTACATCTACTTCGGAATTGTGCGGAAGAGAGCCTACGCTATGCATCAGGATGAAGTTGTTGTTCTCACCTTCTTTTGCCAGATAAGCAGGACTAGCCAGGCTTTCCAGCATCTTCTCCCCTGCTTTCCAGTACCGGGAAGATATATCGCCTTTCGTATAACGGCTTAGCTCAAGCAAGGCAGATGCCGCCACAGCGCCCGCAGAAGCGTCTCTCTTTGCGTTCGGAATGCCAGGTGCGTCGTAGTCCCAGTAAGGGATCAGATCTTGCGGCATACGCGGATGTCCCAGCATGAAATCAGCAATATGTTTTGCCTGCTCCAGGTAGGCTTTATCTTTTGTTTCGCGGTACATCATGGTGTAACCATACAAGCCCCAGGCCTGTCCGCGGGACCATGCAGAAGTATCATTTGCACCCTGATGAGTGTTCCTTGCCAGTACGGTTCCGGTGGTGGAATCATATCCAATTACATGATAGGAACTGTAATCCGGCCTGAAATGATGCTTTATAGTTGTATTGGCGTGCGTACGGGCTATACGATCAAAGGAAGGATCTTTACTTGCCCTGGTAGCCCAGGTCAGTAATTCCAGGTTCATCATATTGTCGATGATCACCGGGAATTCCCACTTACCATGGTCCCATGATTTGATACAACCCACCTTCGGATTAAAACGTGTACAGAGGGAACGTGCGCTGGTCAGCAGTACGTCTTTGTACTTAGGATCTTTGGTGATACGGTACGCATTTCCCGCACTGCAATACAGCATAAAACCCAGGTCATGTGTACCCTTGTTATTTTTTTCGATCTCTACCTGTGCGGTACGTTTCAGTGCTTCCTGCTTCAGCGTATTATCTTTTGAATATTCATACAGGTACCAAAGTGTACCGGGATAAAACCCTGCAGTCCACCAGCCTGTTTTAGCGGTAACCAGGCTACCGTCTGCATTATTGGTGGTACGCGGCAAAACACTGTCCGGTACGTGTTGCATCATCTGCTTATACTGACGTACCGCCAGGTCCAGCGTCTTATTCGCCAGCTCGTTCATTTGCTGTTTGCGGCTGCTTTGGGCATATACAGTAGTGATACTGCCCGACAACAATAATCCACAGAAAAGGAGTTGTAGTTTTTTCATCTCGTGTAATTTTATCAACCGCATTACTGATTCTGCGGCTACTTACCAATTATATTTACGCAATCGTTTGCACTTAAAAGGATAGTGAAAGCAGGCTTGCCGTTGACAGCATACCTGCTTTTATTTTACTTTCTTCTTTACGCTTGTTTTAGGTTTTGAAACGGGCGCTGCTGAAGATGCACGCTCTATCAGCTGGATAGGCACCAATTCTTCCGAGTAACGCTGTGGTGTTGTTCCGGGCTGCTGTAAGAGGTCCAGCAGTGCATTGGCTACCCGCTCTCCCATAATAGCCGGGAACTGATCGACGGAAGTGATGGAAGGTGTAATGATCTCTGCACGCGGATCATTGGAGTATCCCACTATTTTGAGATCTTCCGGTACCCGCACATTGATCTTACGGCAGTATTCCAGTATAGTGATGGCCGTCGTGTCATTAGCAGCAAAGATCCCATCAGGATAAGGCTGCCTGGAAAAGATCTTCTCACAGGTCAGTAAGGCATTTTCTTTCGTGAGCTCCTGGTAGAAAACCCTTGATTTTTTGAAAGGGATCTTATGCTTACGCAGGGCATTTTTATATCCTGCCACGCGTTCTGTGTACAGGTTACAGGTCAGTGGTCCTGAAATGTGTACTATATCCCTGCAGCCTTTTTCTATCAGGTGTTCTGTTACGGTATAACCTCCCAGGTAATCATCGCCCTTTATCACTTTCACCTTGTAATCTTTCGGTACGCGGTCAAAGAATACCAACGGAATATGATTATCCTTAAAAATGTCAAAATGTGAAAAGTCGGTTGTATAGAGTGTACTGGAAACAGCCAGTGCATCGATCCTGGTAGAATACAGGGTTTCTGCGAGCGCTATTTCCTGTTCCAGGGAATCATTGGATTGACAGATCAGCACATGATACCCGTGCTCGTGCAGTTTGTTCTGTATAACTGTACTGATGGTAGCAGGAAAGAACATAGAGATACGCGGCACAACCAGGCCCACGGTGCG
This sequence comes from Chitinophaga filiformis, assembly GCF_021646545.1. Lineage (GTDB taxonomy): Bacteria > Bacteroidota > Bacteroidia > Chitinophagales > Chitinophagaceae > Chitinophaga > Chitinophaga filiformis_A. The sequence goes on from NZ_JAKIRP010000004.1 coordinate 170,009, forward strand.
GCTTTTACTGTTGCGCAAACCGGCGGCCATCGCATTGGGGCGGTATCCGAGCTTATTCGCCATCTTCTTTACCTTTTCCTTTGTGCGGATGCTGATATTGGGATGATCGTTCAGCGCACGGGAAACGGTAGATACGGAAAGTTTCAGCTCTTCCGCAATATCAACAATTGTCTTTTCTGTTCTTTTGCTCATAGATCAATATTCAGGTGCAGTTTATCGCCCCATCCACCCTCCGTCAACCGTGAGAATCGTACCGTGTACATAATCGGCTGCCGCAGAAGCCAGGAATACAACAGGCCCTTTGAAATCGGCCGGTTCTCCCCAGCGCCCCGCAGGGATACGCTCCAGTATAGAAGCACTGCGTTTTTCATCTGCACGCAATGCAGCTGTATTATCAGTAGCAATATATCCCGGAGCAATCGCATTTACATTCACCCCCTTACCGGCCCATTCATTGGCAAAGGCTTTTACCAGTGAACCTACCGCTCCTTTACTGGCGGCATAGCCAGGTACATTGATCCCCCCCTGGAAGGTGAGAAGCGATGCTGTAAAGATAATCTTTCCGCTGCCACGCGCTATCATTCCTTTACCGATTTCGCGGGTCAGGATAAATTGCGCATTCAGGTTGATATTGATCACTTCATCCCAGTATTCGTCCGGATGTTCTGCCGCTGGCTTACGCAGAATAGTGCCGGCATTATTCACCAGGATATCTATGGCAGGATGTTGTGCTGTTACCTCTTTGATGAAAGCATACAACGCCTCACGATTTCCCAGATCGCACTGGTACCCATAGAACTTCCGACCTGTAGCCTTGACAGCCTTTTCCACTTCACTGCCTTCCTTTTCCAGCGATGCTGACACACCGATAACATCAGCTCCCGCTTCTGCCAGTGCTACAGCCATCCCTAAGCCTATCCCTCTTTTACATCCTGTTACCAACGCGGTTTTACCTCTCAGGTCAAATGATTGTAAGATCATATAAGTATTATACCTTTTTACTGATTGATGTTTATTTCCAGTGGAGCTGACAGCTTTTCGGCAAACGTCTGCAGATAAGTGAACCATTGCGCAGCACTGGTATAACGGCCCGCCTTGTTCCATGCTGCACCGAAATAATACACAAAGGGCTGTTTAGCACTTGCTTTGGCATGGGCCAGCAAATGCTGTGCTGTTACCTCCATAGGCCCCTGATGGACGGGCAATACCAGTCCCACACCTGTGATGCCATCAGCTCCATGCTCCGGCTCCCAATAGCCTGCAATACCTGTTTTCTCATCCAGTAGGATAGTGCCAGGCGCCGGCCGTTTCACGATACCGGCTACTACCGGTAAGCTATCCCCTTGCTTCAGCGTGTATTGTACAGTCATTTTGTTGAGCTGAGAACCGGCATCCAGTGAGACCGTTTTCACAACAGACACCGTTGTGCTACCTACCTGCCAGGCTTCATAACCCAGCTGGAAGGTACAGCGCAAAGGGCCACTGTCCAGTACTTTCCAGGTTCTGTAATTACGCGGATAATAGATAGAGTCATTCATATATGGCGCAATATCGCCACCACCCAACGTCATGCCTACATGATAATAATCAAGTCCCTGTCCATTATCATGGTGATAATCGTTGGTTTTATACCACTTATTCAACACAAGCTCACTGGTGCGTTTTGTCCAGACGTCTACGCCATGCGCATTTTCAGCGGGAAAGTTTTCCAATGCGGCTCCATACATACGGAAGGCAACACGGTCGTTTTCCCAGGCAAAATCATCCTTTCGCTCCGGCACAAAACGCGCATAAGTGCGGGATACTACGGGAGCTGGTTTACCCGGTACGGCTGTAATAACTACATTGCCATGAGCAGGAACACTCACCTGCACCAGTAGCAACTGAGGCTGCGGAGCCCCCTCATATGCCAGCTGGTAAGGCAGCTCTTTTCCAGTCTGTTTGTTGATCAGCTTAAAAGGGCCGGTGACCGCATGTAGTCTGGCATATGGTATTTCCACAAGTTCTTCATTGCGGGCAATAGCAGAAGGATTTTTGATCGTAATGCTTAGCGGTGCAGCAACTGCATGCTTCGTGGAACTGGCCAGCAGGCTGGAATGGCAAATACCTGTGGCCATTAACAATAAAAATATCCGCTTCATGGTTCTTATTTGAGATCAGGTATTGCGCAAACATCCATATCGCTGTAATCCAGGTTTTCACCGGCCATACCCCAGATGAAAGTGTAGTTGCTGGTACCGGCACCTGAGTGAATAGACCAGGGAGGAGAAATTACTGCCTGCTCATTCTGCATCCAGATATGTCTTGTCTCCTGTGGTTGCCCCCAGAAATGGCATACTGACTGCCCCTGCGGAACTTCAAAATAAAAGTAAACTTCCATACGCCTGTCGTGCGTATGCGCAGGCATCGTGTTCCATACACTGCCGGGTTTCAGTTCGGTCATCCCCATCTGCAGCTGGCAGGTGGGCAGCACAGTACTTACCAGCAATTTATTGATAGTACGATGGTTGGCTGTTTCCATCGTGCCAAGCGTTACTACTTCTGCATCCTTACGGGTAATGTGACGGGTAGGATATTCATGATGGGCCGGCGTTGAATTCAGGTAAAACTTAGCCGGAGCGGTGGCGTCCTTACTGCTGAACAGTAGTTCCTTCCGGCCTTTTCCGATGTATAATGCTTCTTTAAACCCGATCTCAAAAGTTTCGCCGTCCACTTTTACCACACCGGCGCCACCTACGTTGATAATACCAAGCTCTCTCCTTTCCAGGAAATAAGCGGCTTTGAACTGGTCCGGCGGTGTCAGCGTCAGGGCTTTAGTTACCGGGAAGATCCCGCCGGTCACAAAACGATCATAATGACTATACACCAGTTTAATCTCATCCTGTACAAAAAGCTGTTCTATCAAAAGTTCCTTCCTGGTCTGTGCGGTGTTCCAGCTCAGCACTTCTGCCGGGCTGGCGGCATACCTGGTTTCTGCAGTCATAATCTCGACATATTAAATTAAGAAATGATAATTCATGTTGGGGATGCTGTATCAGTTGCATCTTTTTTCATAACCTGAATGAAAGGTAACGCTTAAAGCCGAAAATTGCAAACGTTTGCATAAAATACCGGAAATAACAGGAGGGCTAATCTTAAAGGGCTAAAATGTTTTAGCTAAACACTTGTGCGGTCCCGACTGTTCTAAAGGCAAAATCTTATCAAGGATTAAGATTTTAGTATTAACAGTGGGTGATGATATTTTATACTTTAGCTATTATGAATACGTTTCTACAAATACATCCTGATGACAATGTACTGGTCGCCCTGCAGGACCTGCAGCGTGGCACAGCAGTCAGGTTTAATGGTTCCACAATTACTTTGCTGAAAGATGTTCCCGCTAAACATAAATTCATGATCTCCGACATTCAGACCGGCGATCCTATTACTATGTACGGTGTACTTGTTGGTAAAGCAAATACCCCCATCCACAAGGGAGAAATCATTACTACTGAGAATATTAAGCATGATGCCAACGCTTTTCATGAAAAGGAAGGCAGCATTGAATGGCAGAAACCTGATGTCAGCAAATGGAAAGACCGCACCTTTATGGGCTTTCCACGTAAAGACGGACAGGTAGGTACCCGCAACTACTGGCTGGTGATACCACTGGTCTTCTGCGAAAACCGCAATGTAAGTGTGATCAAAACGGCCTTTGAAAAAGGGCTGGGATTTGCTCCGACAGAAGTATACAACGAGCAGGTACAGGACCTCGTATCCCTATACAAAAGCGGTAACCTGGATGCAATAAAAACTTATAAGGCAGAAGCAGTAACGCTTACCAACAAACGTAATACTGTCTTCTCCAATATCGATGGTATCAAGTTCCTGACACACGAAGGTGGTTGCGGAGGTACGCGCCAGGACTCAGATGCGCTCTGTGCACTGCTGGCGGGTTATATCCATCATCCGAATGTGGCGGGAGCAACAGTGTTAAGCCTGGGATGTCAACATGCTCAGGTATCCATACTGAAAGCTGCACTGAACAAATTGAACCCACAGTTCGACAAGCCGGTACTGGTGTTTGAACAGCAGAAGAGTCCTTCGGAATTTGAGATGTTGTCAGACGCAATCAGGGAGACGTTCCTTGCACTGGTAGAAGCTGATAAGGTAACCCGTCAGCCAGCCCCGCTCTCCAAACTGGTTATCGGCCTCGAATGCGGTGGTTCTGATGGCTTCTCTGGTATATCAGCCAACCCTGCGGTAGGCCATACCTCTGACCTGCTGGTAGCTTTGGGCGGCAGTTCTATCCTTTCCGAGTTTCCTGAACTGTGTGGTGTGGAGCAGGAACTGATCAACCGTTGTGTTGAGAAGAACACTGCCGATAAATTCATCCACATCATGCGGGCTTATGAAAGTCAGGCAGAGTCTGCAGGCTCAGGTTTCTATATGAACCCTTCGCCTGGCAACATCAAAGACGGCCTGATCACTGATGCTATTAAATCAGCCGGCGCCGCTAAAAAAGGCGGTATTTCTCCTGTAGTGGATGTGCTGGACTATACAGAATATGTCACCAAACCAGGGCTAAACCTGCTCTGTACACCCGGTAATGACGTTGAATCCACTTCTGCAGAAGTAGGTTCCGGTGCTAACATCGTTTTGTTCACCACAGGTCTCGGCACACCAACCGGCAACCCGATCGCTCCTGTTTTAAAACTCGCTACCAACACGAAACTGGCGAACCGTATGCCGGATATCATCGATATCAATACAGGTACTATCATCAGTGGTGAAAAGACCATTGAAGAAATGGGAGAAGAGATCCTGGAATATGTGATCAAAACTGCCAGTGGAGAATTAAAGACGAAAGCTGAACTGTTAAATCAGGACGACTTCATTCCATGGAAACGTGGGGTGAGCCTGTAATCTCATCATATTAAACTAAAAAAGGCTCATTGTACAATGAGCCTTTTTTAGTTTAATATGATGCGTATCTAAAGCTTTACCTGCTCCATCCTTGGTGCAAAAAGATGCATGATGAGCCAGGCGAGCAAATACATTGAACCACTGATCAGGAACAGGATATTATATCCTGCACCAATGTTGCCCTGCGCTTTATAATAGTCGAGCAAATACCCTACTAATATCGGAAACAGGCTACCTCCTATCGATCCGGCCATTCCACCGATGCCTACTACGGAACTCACCGCATGCTTGGGGAACATATCCGAAGCTGTTGTGAAGATATTTGCCGACCATGCCTGGTGTGCTGCTGCGGCCAGACTGATCAAACCTACAACTACCCATATATTGTTAGTGGCTTTGGCAAACATAATCGGTACTACACAGATAGCAAAAAGCAACATGGATGTTTTACGTGCTTTAAACACCGGCCAGCCTTTTTTGATCAGCCAGGAAGACAGGTATCCACCGCCAATACTTCCTATCGTGGTAGCTGTATAGATGACGAATAACTGCAGATTAGGTTTTTTGAAATCAAGGTTAAATGTAGTGGCAAAGTAAGAGGGCAGCCAGAAGAGGAAAAACCACCAGATAGGATCTGTAAGCAGTTTACCAAATACAAATGCCCATGTCTGTTTGACTCCTAACAGCTGTTTCCAGCTTATACTTTTCTTCTCATGAGGTGCCGACGCGGAAGCTACTGCTGCTGCAGTTACCGGTTTAACACCGGCAGGAAGCTCCTCCGTAGTGGGCTGATCATCACTGTGAATATGATCATATTCTGCCTGTGTCAGTTTCTTGTGCCGCGCAGGGATTTCGTACATCACCGCCCAGAATATCAGCCATACAAATCCTATCAATCCCGTCCAGATAAACGCATGCTGCCAGCCATAGGCGCCTGCCAGCCAGGGAACTACAATCGGTGCAATTACTGCCCCAATATTAGCGCCTGAATTAAAAATACCTGTAGCCAGTGCACGTTCTTTCTTCGGAAACCATTCTGCCACGGTTTTAATTGCCACCGGGAAGTTTCCGGATTCTCCGAGTCCGAGGAATACACGCGCCACCCCGAATCCGAATGTTGTTTTTGCCAGTGCGTGTCCCATCGCAGCGATACTCCATACAACGATAGATAAAATATACCCCATTTTGGTGCCTATCTTATCCACCAGGCGGCCGAAGACCAGCAGCCCTACTGCATATGCTGCCGCAAAAGCGGACATCATACCACCGAAGTCCTTTTCCGTCCAGTTGAACTGGTCCGGGGCCATTAGTATAGGCTTCAGCAGACCTATCACCTGACGGTCTATATAGTTAATTGTTGTAGCAAAGAAGAGTAATGCACAAATGCGCCAACGGTACTTGCCAATTGTAGTGGAATCCATGCCTTTCATTTTGGAATTTATAAAGCGTTATCAATTTACAACAGTCTGGTGAATAATGCAAACGTTTGCATCTTTTACTGTTGAAACCCTGGTTTTCGCGTGGCAGTTATTTACTTATGCCCTTTACCAATTCCACAAGGCCGGACATCTGCGTACGCAATGCAGCCCAGTCCTTCTTGTCTATCAAGTCTTTATTTAGCAGGTTGGAGCCCATGCCGACGCAGACTACACCTGCGTCCAGCCATGATTTTATGCTCTCTTTAGTTGGTTCCACTCCTCCTGTTGGCATAAATTTCATTTTAGGGAACAGTGGTTTAATCGCTTTTACGAAACCAGGTCCCAGCACATTTCCGGGAAACAACTTCGTCAACGGCGCCTCGTGCTTTTCAGCCACTGCAATTTCAGACGGGGTCATACAACCGGGTATCCATACAATATTCTCTTTGCGGCAGCTGTCTGCCACGCCTGCATCTATGATGGGGCTTACAATGAAATCAGCCCCCATATCTGCAAACACTTTTACATCTTCACCATTTTTAATGGTACCGATACCCAGATACATGTCAGCCATAGCTGCTTTCTTCTTCTCCTGCATAGCGGCAAAATTGCGCCGTGCACCTTCTCCACGGTTAGTAAATTCAAACACACGGAGCCCCGCATCATAACAGGCCTGCAATACTTCTACACATACTGCGGCATCATCGTGATAAAATACGGGAATTACTTTACTGCGCTCAAATGCGGCAATGATCTCTGCTGCTGGTGCTGCCATGTCTATATCAGTTTTAAGATGTCTGCTTTATCTGTTAAGTTAAAATCTCCTTTGACGAATAACTTCGACCAGGCTGCTGCTGCTGCAAATGAAATGGTCTGCTGTGCATCCATTCCGCTTACCTGTGCATGTATCAGCCCTGCCATAAAACTATCGCCGCTGCCCACACGGTCTACCACTTCATTCGTCTCATATTGTTTTGATACCTTCAGTTCTCCGCCTTCATACCAGGTGGCATAATAGAGGTTATGCGTAAATGCATTGGAAAAACGGAAAGTAAAAGCCACCTGTTTACAACGGGGATACTTCTCTGTAATCTCTTTGGCTACGGATGCGGCTTCCGCGAGGTAGGTGTCTTTTGTGGCCGTCTCCAGCGCTACAGTGTTTAATGTAGTATCCAGCATCTGGTGGGCGGCCCAGATATTGCCCATTACCACATCGCAATACTGTACCAGTTCCGGCATTACCGCGAATGGCTGTTTGCCATACTGCCACAGCTTACTGCGATAGTTCAGGTCTGTCGATATCTTCAGGCCTTTGCGTGATGCGGCCTCCAGCACTTCTTTACAGATAGCGGCTGTATCTTCATTCAGGGCGGGTGTCAGTGCACTCCAGTGAAACCATTCTGCGTCTCCCAGCAGGCTGTCCCAATCCACTGAACCACGTTGCATCTGACTGAAAGATGAATATTTCCTGTCGTATACAACACCTGCATTTTTCAGGTCGGTTCCTTGTTCCAGGAAATAGATCCCGATACGGTCACCGCCTTTCAGTACACGGTCTGTCACTATTCCCAGGCCTTCCAGCTGTTCTAATACCTGTGTGGCAATGCCATTGTCAGGTACTTTACTGATATAAGAAACCGGTGTGCCCCAGCGTGCCAGTGCTGCAGCTACGTTAGCTTCCGCGCCACCTACAAACAAGGCTGCGCTATTCTTGTTCCACTCCGGTGATAAGCGTAATAATATCTCTCCAAACGAAATTACTTTAACTGGCTTCATGCGCTTTAGGGTCTAAAATCCGAAATAAGATCTGGCATTATTGTAACTGATGTCCTGCACCATCTTGCCCAACCACTTGATATCTCCCGGCAGTTCTCCGTTCTCTACATCGTTACCTATGAGGTTACACAAAATACGGCGAAAATATTCATGTCGTGAGTAAGAGAGAAAACTTCTCGAATCCGTCAGCATTCCCACGAACCGGCTCAATAACCCCATATTACTCAACGTATTCATCTGTTTCTCCATACCATCCTTCTGGTCGAGGAACCACCAACCAGATCCAAACTGCATTTTTCCGGGCACAGTGCCATCCTGGAAATTACCGACCATGGTGGCAAATACCTCATTATATGAAGGGTTCAGGTTATATACTACTGTCTTTGCCAGTTTATCTTTCTTGTCGAGCCTGTCCAGGAATACAGACATCGCCTGTGCTACCTGCCAGTCACCGATAGAATCCACACCTGCGTCTGCACCGATCCGGCTTAACAGACGGCTGTTATTATTGCGGATAGCGCCGACATGGAACTGTTGTACCCAACCACGCTCGTGGTTCCATTCACAGATAATATGCAGGGTGCCTGCTTTGAAAGCATCCGCTTCTTCCGGTGTAAGCGCCTGTCCTTTACGCAGTTTTGCATAAGAGGCGGTCAATCCTTCTTCCGTGAAACTACCTGCATAAAATGTACTGATACCATGATCGGACAGGCGTCCGCCGTTCGCATGAAAATAGTCATGGCGACGGCGCAGCGCATCTATGAATTGACTGTATGTATCTGTATTGATGCCTGCTGCGGCACCCAGTTTATCTGCATAAGTATTAAATGCTGTCACATCTTCCACAGCTATTGCCCTGTCAGGCCTGAACGTAGGCAATACACGCACTTTAAAAGACGATTTGCTGATGGCCTGATGATATTCCAGTGAATCGCAGGGATCATCGGTAGTGCATAACGCATCTACTTTAAAATGTTGTAGTAGGGCCTGGGTAGTCCACTTAGGCAGCTGTTCATTGCAATATCCGTACACCCATTCTGCGCTGTCTTTATCAAGTAGTTGCTTTACACCAAAAGGATTCAACAGCTCCATATGCGTCCAGTGATACAGCGGGTTCCGCATGGTATAGGGCACGGTTTCTGCCCACCGTTTGAACTTCGTATAGTCGTCTGTATCGCCGGTAATATCTGCCTCTGCTACACCGTTTGCACGCATTGCACGCCATTTATAGTGATCTCCTTTCAGCCACATGGCTGTCAGGTTTTCAAACTGACGATTAGCCGCTATTTCATCTGGTGGCAGGTGATTATGATAATCGATGATGGGCATCGCTTTTGCATAATCGTGGAATAACTGTTTAGCCGTTTCTGTCTGCAACAGGAAATCAGCATCTAAAAATTGTTTCATAAACGATCTGGTTCCTTATAATACTTTACTGTAGCTGTCTGCATATGCTTTTACGCCTTCCTGTAACATGCCTTGCAGATGTGCGGATACTGCCTCCACAAAACCAGGGATCTGCGACAGATCGCTCTCCCATAAACGCTTGTCTGCACTGATGGCCTGAACCATTTCCGTAACGGCTGCACCTCCCCTGCCTGTTATGCCCGCCCAGTAGGCTGCAAAGATGGCGATATTATCGTCTGTGATAGCATAATATTCGGTTCCCCGCTGACCGAAATACTGTCCGTTTTCCTGCTTTTCAGGCCGCAGGAACAAGAGCATGGCGGCAAAGCCCAGGCACATAGAAACCGGTAATGCGTTCTGCTGCTCGTAATAACGGACGATGGTCCGCACGTTACGGGCATTCATCTTCATGCTTTCCTGGAAAGTGATACTCAGCAGCTTATGCGCAATGTTCGGATTGGCAAAGCGGTCCAGTACATCTTCCGCAAACTCCGGCGCCTGAGGACAGATCTCCCTGATTGTAGGCAGGATCTCTTCGATAATAACCGTCCGGAAGAAGGAGCGCATGTAGGCATTCTCCATACATTCGAAAACGGTGTTTAATCCGCAGAGATAGCCCAGCGGTACTGATATTGTATGACTTCCGTTCAGGATCCTGAGTTTCTGTTCACGGAAGGGTGTAATATCCGGTGTTATCAGCATCCGGGCATCTGTCTGATGGAATCCCAGGATGTCCCTTACACGCTCATCTCCCTCAATTGCCCAGAGCAGGTAAGGCTCTGCGTCAATCCACAAACCATCGCTATATCCTGCTTTCGCCTCGAGTGCGGTCAGGTCTTTCGGTTTTCCCGGTACGATCCTGTCAACAAGCGAGCTGCAGAAGTAGTTATCGCTTTCTATCCATTGCAGAAAAGCCAGCGGCAGGCCATTATATTTTGCCAGTTTCAGCACTATCTCCTTCAGTAACAGCCCGTTGTTAACAACCAGCTCCGTAGGCACGATCACAAATCCGGTATGTGAAGCCCCCTTGAAATACTGGAACCGCTCCCAGAGTACAGCCAGCAATTTTCCGGGGAAAGATGCCGGTACGCCGTCTATTTTTTCCTCTACATACTGGATTCCCACCTCTGTAGTGTTGGATATGATTGTTTGCAGCGCAGGCTGGTGTACTGCCTCTAATACCTGCTGCCAATATGCATTCGATTGCAGAACACGGCTAACGGAAGCATTGATCAGCACCTCATTCACCAGTTCCCCCTGGGAAACGCCCTTGATATTAGTTGTATATAAGTTGTCCTGCTGGCTGAACTCTTTCGTATCGCCTCCGGTAGATTTCACCACCACGATCCGTCCCTGGTACACTCCTTTTTTGTTGGCTTTATCCACCAGGTAATCCACTAATCCTCTCAGCAATACGCCTGTGCCAAACTGTAATATTTTCTCCGGATAGTTAAAATAGCTCTCAGACACCCCCAGTTCCGGATGCTTCAATACATGAGCTTTATTCAAAATAGGTAACATATTAAATTTTTTATTAAACGCAGAACTCCGATCATTAAATATAAAACGAATACTTGACAGTCCATAGTGTATACTTAATATCGGAGTAGAATTACTCTTTCCCATTCATGTCATAATATTACCCCCGGGGAGCCTTCTCGACTAATTTCTGTAATTTTGCGCACTTAATATTATTAACAATGAGCAGACATGGTAAGGTTCTGGTAGCGATGAGCGGCGGTATAGATAGTACCGTTACCGCCCTGATGCTGCATGAACAAGGGTACGAAGTGGTGGGAATCACCATGAAGACCTGGGATTATGCATCTGCCGGCTCCAGCAAAAAGGAAACCGGGTGCTGTAACCTGGATTCCTTCAATGATGCCCGTGCAGCAGCCGTACACCACGGTTTTCCTCACTTCGTGCTGGATATCAGGGACGAATTCGGGGATTTTGTTATTAATAACTTTGTAGACGAATATATAGCAGGCCGCACCCCTAATCCTTGCGTTCTGTGCAATACCCATATAAAATGGCGTGCGTTGATGAAACGTGCAGATGCCATGGACTGTGCTTTTATTGCAACAGGACACTATGCTCAGATCAGGGAAGAAGACAGCCGCTTCGTTCTCAGCAAGGGTATTGATGACCTGAAAGACCAGAGCTATGTATTATGGGGCCTCCAGCAGGATGTGCTGGCCCGTACGATATTGCCCCTGGGTAAATACCGCAAGACAGAGATCCGCCAGATGGCGTTTGATTTCGGCTATCCGGAACTGGCAAAAAAAGCAGAAAGCTATGAGATCTGCTTCGTGCCGGACAATGACTATCGCGGTTTCCTGAAACGTAAAGTGGATGGACTGGAAGAACAGGTAAATGGTGGCAATTTCGTGCTGAGAGACGGCACGATCGTCGGTCATCATAAGGGTTACCCCTTCTATACTATCGGACAGCGTAAAGGGCTGGATATTGCCCTGGGACGCCCGGTATTCGTCACTGAGATCATCCCGGAAACCAATACCGTAGTGCTGGGTAATGAAGATGAACTTAACCGTAACGAAATGACCGTTGCAGGTCTGAACCTGATAAAGTACGATCACATTCCGGAAGGGATGGAAGCCATCACCAAGATCCGCTATAAAGACAAAGGGGCTCTCAGCAATCTTTACAATGTAGACGGAAAGGTAAAGGTGAACTTCTATGAACACGTGAAAGGTATCGCTCCCGGACAGTCAGCCGTTTTCTACGAAGGAGATGATGTGATTGCGGGGGGTATTATACAGAGAAGTGTATTGCAGTAGAATGCTGTAATCCAGATATAGAAAAGGTGCTTCTTTATCCGAAGCACCTTTTTATTTTCCTTTAAAGATTATTTGAGAGCAGATCGAAGTTTTGAAATGCTACCTGTAAGTGATCTTTCTCGTTGTTACCGACGTCCAGGTTTTATCATGCGGTGTGGCTTTCTCAATCGTCCAGTTTCCTTTTTTATCATACTCATATTCGGATGTAAAACTCATAGCTTTGTTGATTTGACCAAAGCTATCCTTAGTCAGACTATCGGCATGATAATGTTCCCACAAGACAATATTCCCATACCTATCGTACTTCTTAATCACTTTGTAATCAGCCTTACCATTTGTATAGGTATACATACCCACAAGTTGATTTAAACTATTATATTCATCCTCCCTCGACCAGGACATGGAATCCTGATTCAACATACGATGTACCGCCATTAGAATACCTTTCTTTTCGCTGATGATAATCTGTTCCTTATTACTGCCTTTCCCCGCGGAAATCAGCAACGTATCGCCCATCTTACTATACTCATAAAATTGATGACTTTCAGTACTAAAAAAACGGTTTACTTTTTCAACACGTCTGCCGGCAGCATCATATCTGAATCGGTCGGCATTATAAGTGTTATAATCATCCGAATAGATAAGCGCTAATATTCTACCTGCGCTATCATACCGTATAGTGAGCGTATCATTCGTTGTTCTCCTGGAAGTGGTAACGATCCTGTACAGCCGGTGGTCTTTAAAAAGGTATTCCTTCAACACAGAGTCCCTTTCTATGTATCCATCGCCAGCCTTCGTTTCTGTATAAAATACTTCGGAAATGTGTTCAATGTCTCCCTGGAATGTTTCAGGACGGAATGGTGTAGTGAAGTGCTCATTCAATACCTTCTCTCTGATCAATGCGATCCTGTCCACTTTTTCATCAGATGACGATGATTTACATGCTGCCAGCAATAGTAACAAATACAATACTCTCTTCATAAGGTTTATAAGGCAATTACTTTTTTAACATCTTTACCGCAAACATACTATCCGCCCGCTGTTCATATCCGGCTATCACACCTCCTTCCTGTCGTTCAAGCCCACTCCCCTCTTCCAGGAATCTCACCACCTCTTCATTCTCTTTCCTGAACACCGAACAGGTTATATAGATCAGCGTCCCTCCGGGTTTTAACAGTTGCACTACATTGGCAGCGATCTTCTTTTGCAGCTGCTGATATTCTGTGATCTGTTTCTCACTGAAGAAAGAAAGACTTTCCGGCGTACGTCCCCAGGTACCTGATCCTGAGCAGGGTGCATCCAGGATAATATGATCAAAACGGCGGTCTTTAATAACTGATGATGCTACCGGTGCTGTCAGGTCCATCACAACACTCTCGTAATGCCTTATTCCAGCCTCTTTAAAGCGCTGATGCAGGTTTTGGATAATGGAGGTCCGGATATCACTTGCCAGTAGTTTTACGCCTGGTTGTTTGTCCAGCAACAGGATCGATTTCCCGCCACTGGCAGCACAACTATCCCACCAGAGCTCTCCGGCCTGTGCATTGAATAAGGCGCCTACTTTTTGAGAGGAGGCATCCTGTATCTCATACCAGCTCTTATCTGTAATGATCGCATCTATTTTCGTACTGTTAGGCAATGCAATGGTATCGTCTCCCAATACTTCAAATGCCACCGCCGACTTTTCCAACAGGCGCAATATCGAAAACTGCTTGTTATTACGCGTTCTGATAAACAGTTGCGGTTGTACGAAGAAAGAGCGACTGAAGGCAAGACTATCAATATCGTCGGACAATTCCCTGGTAAACGGGAATACATCCGTCACATCTGCATGTCCCAGCAATAACAGTTTCTCATCTACCGGCAATGTGATCTTTTCATGCAGTTCCGGATGATAGAACCGTAATATCTCATTCCCTTCCTGTTCACACAGGAAACATCCCATCAATATTCTTTCAGAAGTACTCTTCGCCCCTTTCCACAGGTGTCCCAGCCGGTAATACTGATATACCAGTTGAGAGATCTGTCGTCTGTCCCTGCTGCCCATGTAAGGATGCTGCTTAAAGAATCCTTTCAGAAAGTGGTGCAATGGCAGGGAGCCATCGTAAGCGACAATGATCTTCTCTGCAGCAGCTAAATAATTTTCCCAGCGGATCATATAGCGATTGATGCGGCCGCTTTAAATGCAAAACGCTTAACGCGATTGGCAACAATGCAATCAGGCGTTAAGCGTTTCCGCAATTATATGCGTTCCGCGTTTAGCGTTTTTTACAATTTCAGTAATGCTTTCAGCGGATCCTTACCGAACAGTAACTGCTCAGGACTCTCCAGCATTTCTTTTACACGCACCAGGAAGCTTACAGACTCACGACCATCGATGATACGGTGGTCGTAGCTGAGCGCCACATACATCATCGGACGGATCACTACCTGTCCGTTGACAGCCATCGGGCGTTCCTGGATCTTGTGCATACCTAAGATGGCAGACTGAGGAATGTTAATGATCGGAGTACTCATCAGCGAACCGAACACGCCTCCGTTGGTGATAGTGAAGGTACCACCGGTCATTTCATCCATGGTGAGTTTGTTGTCACGGGCTTTGGTAGCCAGTTCCACTACTTTCTTTTCAATCTGCGCCATATCCAGGCTTTCTGCGTTGCGGATCACCGGTACTACCAGACCTTTCGGTGCTGATACAGCGATAGATACGTCACAGAAATCATGGTATACCAGCTCTTCTCCGTCGATATATGCATTTACAGAAGGGAATTCCTTCAGTGCAAAACAACATGCTTTTGTGAAGAAGCTCATAAAGCCCAGGTTCACTTCATGCTGTTTCTTGAATACTTCTTTATACTTAGCGCGCAGTTCCATGATAGCTGTCATGTCCACCTCGTTGAAGGTAGTCAGCATCGCTGTTGTATTCTTCGCTTCCACCAGGCGGCGGGAAACTGTCTTACGCAGGTTGCTCATCTTCTCGCGACGTTCTGCGCGGGTGAACATTTCCTGACCGATAGCCACACCCGGATGCTGAAGCGCTGCGTATACATCATCTTTCATGATCTTACCATGTGCACCGGTACCCTTGATAGAGGATGGATCCACGTGCTTGTCTGCAATTACTGCAGCAGCTACAGGACTAGCCTTTACATCATTCGGGATAGCGGTCACCGGCGCCTGCTGTGCCTGTGGAGCGGCCTGTGGTTTCGCAGCGGGAGCAGCAGAAGCAGCTGGTTGCGCTTTACCGGCAGGACGGCCTACACTGGTATCTATTTTAGCGATAGGATCACCTACCTTTAATACGTCTCCTTCTTTACCGAGCGTCTGTAACGCACCGGCTTCTTCGGCATTCAGTTCGAAAGTGGCTTTCTCTGATTCCAGCTCGCAGATCACTTCATCACGTTCTACATACTCACCGTCTTTCTTCAGCCATTTTATCAATGTTACTTCACTGATAGATTCGCCCACAGTAGGCACCTTCATCTCAATGGTTCCTTTATTTACCGCAGGTGCTGCAGGAGCAGCTTCGGCAACAGGAGCAGGTGCAGATGCAGCAACAGGCGCAGCTGCGGCCGGAGCGCCCGCACCCGCAGGAGCAGCAGCATCCGTGTCAATTGTACAAGCTACATCGCCTACTTTTAAAGTAGCGCCTTCAGGGGCTGCAATTTTTAATACCCCCGCCTTTTCTGCATTCAGTTCAAAGGTGGCTTTTTCAGATTCCATTTCACAGATCACCTCATCCTGCTGCACATAATCTCCGTCTTTCTTCAACCACTTTGCAATTGTTACCTCGCTAATAGATTCTCCTACCGTAGGAACTTTGATTTCGATAGCCATATTTCTAATTTCTGTGTGCAATCAATGTTTAAAAGTGAAATCATTCTTCACTTTATTCTCTATTCATCTAAATGTTAAATGCAGTCTCAATGATCTCGAGCTGCTCACGCGCATGTACCTTCGCATATCCGGTCGCAGTTGCTGCACTTGGATTACGGCTGATCACACCATAGTTGATCTGTTTCAGGTTCATCTGCAGATAGGAAGCTGCGCCCATGTTCAGCGGCTCTTCCTGTACCCAGAACCAGGTAGCAGCTTTGTACTTCTGGTTCAGCGCTTCCAATTGTGTTACCGGCAGCGGATACAGTTGTTCCAGTCTTACAATAGCCACATCTTTCCTGTTCTCTTTCAGCTGTTTTTCGCTCAGGTCAAAATACATCTTACCTGTACACAGCAGTACCTTTTTCACTTTAGATGGATCATCGATGAAATCATCATCCAGTACTTCCTTAAATCCTCCTTCTGTGAAGGCTGATATTGGCGAGTAGGAACCTACGTGCCTTAAGTTGGCCTTAGGTGCAAAATTCACCAGCGGCTTGCGGAACGGCCAGGTTAACTGACGGCGCAATGCGTGGAAGAAGTTGGCAGATGTTGTAATATTTGTAACGATGATATTGTATTCAGCACATGCCTGCAGGAATCTTTCCGGACGGGCATTGGAGTGGTCTGGTCCACCACCTTCATAACCATGCGGCAATAACATTACCAGGCCATTCTGTGTTGTCCATTTTTGTTCTCCACTGCTCAGATACTGGTCAATCACCGTCTGCGCACCGTTGGCAAAGTCACCATATTGTGCTTCCCACAGTACCAGGGCATTTGGATTGGCCATTGCATAACCATATTCAAAACCCAGTACAGCAAATTCACTCAGCAGTGAGTTGTAGATACGGAACTGGCCTTGTTTTTCCTGCAATGTAGCCAGCCTGTTATAAGTAGCGTTTGTATTTTCGTCGAACAGGATAGCGTGACGGTGGGAGAAAGTACCTCTCTTCACGTCTTCACCGCTCATACGTACATCCTTGCCTTCAGTCAGCAGACTTGCATATGCCAGCAGCTCACCGGTTGCCCAATCCAGCTTTCCTTCTGATTCGAACAGTTTTATTTTGTCCTGCAGCAGCTTTTCAACTTTACGTAATGGAACGAACTCTTTTGGCCATGCCATCAGCTTGCCGAACAGGCGTTTTACTTCTTCTTCTTTAATGGCGGTCACCGGCGATTTTTCAAAATCTTCCGGCTGTGATTTGCGCAGTGCCGACCACCACAGCTCTGGTTTCTGGTAAGTATAAGGCAGCGGGTTCTGTCTTACCTCATCCAGGCGTTCCTGCAGGTCCGCCCAGAAGCTCTTCTCCATTTCCTTCGCCAGTTCCTGTACTTCCACTTCACCTGCCTGTAACAGTTTCTGGGTGTACACTTCCCTTGGGTTAGGATGTTTATCGATCAGTGCATACAGGCTTGGCTGGGTAAATTTAGGCTCATCACCTTCGTTATGCCCGTGCTTACGGTAACACAGCAGGTCGATAAAGATATCTGAATTAAACTCCTGTCTGTAACGGGCCGCTATCTCAGCTACTTTCGTAACCGCTTCCGCATCGTCGCCGTTCACATGGAATACAGGCGCCTGTACGGTAGAAGCGATACTGGTACAGTAGTCAGAAGAACGGGCATCGTCAAAGTCAGTAGTGAACCCGATCTGGTTGTTGATCACCAGGTGCATGGTACCACCGGTGTAATAACCTTTCAGGTTGCTCATCTGAATGAGTTCATATATTACGCCCTGCCCTGCTACCGCAGCATCGCCATGGATCAGGATAGGGAGGATCTTGTCGTAATCGCTGTTGTAGATCACATCGGCTTTACTGCGGGAGAAACCTGTTACCAGCGGGTCTACCACTTCCAGGTGAGAAGGGTTAGGCAGCAGCTGAAGGTTCACTTTGTTGCCGGATGGTGTTTCCACGAGGGAACGGAAGCCGAGGTGATATTTCACGTCACCGCTACCCATTGTCAGGTCCGGTACGGCATGTCCTTCAAATTCGTTGAAGATCTGCTCATACGTTTTACCGAGGATGTTGGCCAATACGTTCAAACGACCGCGGTGCGCCATACCGATCACCGCTTCCTGCACGCCTTCGGCGGCAGCAGTGTTGATAATAGCGTCCAGGGCCGGGATGGTATTTTCACCACCTTCCAGACCGAAACGTTTCTGACCGATATATTTGGTGTGGAGGAATTTTTCGAACATTACACCCTGGTTCAGTTTCAGCAGGATGCGTTTCTTCCTTTCCAGGGATACGGGCTGCTGCAGGGTAGTTTCCATTTCACGCTGTAACCACTCTACTTTCTTAGCATCGTTGATATAAGTAAATTCCAACCCCACTGCAGCAGCATATACCTGCTTCAGTCGGTTCACGATATTTTCCAGGCTTGTTTTACCAAGGCCCAGTACCTGACCGGCATAGAATTCAGTTTTCAGATCTGCTTCTCCAAGGCCGTAAAAAGAGATATCCAGGTTAGCCTGTCTGTCCTTTCTTTCGCGGATGGGGTTCGTTTTCGAGATCAGATGCCCCTTTTTACGGTAGGCCTGTATCAGTCTGTAAACATTGAGTTCCTTTGTTAACTGGTCACTGCTTACCGGAAGACCGGCGCCCGCCGCTCCCGGCGCTCCTGCTTTTCCATTAACGTTATTTACCGCAAAGTCAAATCCTTCAAAAAACTTGCTCCATTCCGGGTCTACTGCGCCAGGGTCTTTACGGTAATCCTGGTATAAAGATTCAATGTAGGCAGGATGTGAGTTGGTAACAAATGAGAAGTCCTTCATTTACAACGAGTTTTGCTAAAGCTTCGATTCAAATTGCTATTCTGTTGAATGCCCCTTATATAATATATGGGATTGCAAATATCGTAGCTTTTTTGTGAAAGAAAAACGGAAAAATGCTGAAGCTTTAAAGCTTAATCAGGAACACTTAAACTGCTTTTCTTATATTAACCGGTTTTCACTTGATTTTATTCAGTTTAATTAATTTTGTGTCTATAGTACGGAAATCCGGGCAAATATTCCGGGAATTTCGTTTTTATTTGTTTTCTATTGAAGTAATGCATACCTTTGCCGTCCGAAACTTGAAATAAGAAAAATGGCAAACCATAAAGCAACGAAAAAAGACGTACGTCAGAGCAGAAAACGGAATGAGCGTAACCGTTACTACGGTAAAACTACCCGTAATGCTATCCGTGATCTGAAGAAATTGACTGAAAAGGCGGCTGCTGACGATAAGTTGTCTGATGTGATCTCTATGATCGATAAGTTGGCTAAACGTAATGTTATTCATAAAAATAAAGCAGCCAACCTGAAGAGCAAACTTTCTAAGAAAGTAAACGCCCTCGCGTAAGCGCTTTAGTCTGAAAATAATTTTTAGCTCTTCCTGTCAGCAGGAAGGGCTTTTTGTTTTGCCGGTACATTCCACAGGGACCTGGCACGTCCGTGTTCTCTCCGTGTTCTCTCCGTGTTCTCTCCGTGTTCTCTCCGTGTTCTCTCCGTGTTCTCTCCGTGTTCTCTCCGTGTTCTCTCCGTGTTCTCTCCGTGTTCTCTCCGTGTTCTCTCCGTGTTCTCTCCCTCGTCCCATTCCACTCCCCTGGTTACCGCCGCTACAAACATACAGTCCGCCTGTGGTGCGGCTGATCTAAGCAACCTTTCCCGATCTTTCTGCCGCCCATGTATTTCTTCCTATGGACACACAACAGACATATAAAAACCAAAGATAATCCACTATTTTGTTGCCCCGGCATTGACAACATGCCGCCTGCCTGATCATAAGGCGCAACAGAACTAAATCAACCAACGCTTTACAAACGTCGCTTTTAATACATGAAGAAAATCATCAGAACCGCTACCCTGCTGGCGCTATGCTACGTCTGGCTGCCCGCAGCAGCACAGGACCTGACCACCCGCTTCGAAAAAACACAGGGACAGGAAACAGCTACTTATGAGGAATGCATCGCCTATTACCGGCAATTAGATAAACGCTTCCCGCAGATCTCCATGAAAGAAATGGGCCTCACAGATGCCGGTATTCCCCTGCACCTGGTCGTCTACTCCCCTTCCGGCGATTTCGATTTTACCAGCCTGCGCAAAAAGAATAAACGGATCATCCTCATCAATAACGGTATCCACTCCGGTGAACCCGACGGTATAGACGCATCCATGATGTTGCTGCGCGATCTGGCTCTGGGTAAAAAGAAACTGCCTGAAAATATCGTCCTGGCCGTCATCCCCGTATACAACATCGGAGGTGCTTTGAACCGTAGCACCAATTACCGGGTTGATCAGAATGGTCCTGCCGCCTTTGGCTCCCGTGGCAATGCACGGAACTATGACCTGAACCGTGACTTTATCAAAGCCGATTCCCGTAATGCCCGCTCTTTCCAGCAAATCTATCAGCTGGCGGATCCGGATGTCTTCATAGACAATCACGTGAGCAACGGCGCTGATTATCAGCACATCATGACCCTGTTATCGACCGAACATAACAAAATGGGCGGTATCATGGGTAGCTTCCTCCACAAGGAATTCGAGCCCGGCATCTACCAACTGATGAAGGAAAAAGGTTATGACCTCGTTCCTTACGTCAATCATTTCGGTGAGACACCTGAAAACGGCTGGATCACTTATGCAGACGGCCCCCGCTATTCCAGTGGTTATACCACCCTCTTCCATACGTTCGGATTTGTGCCTGAAACACATATGTTGAAACCTTACCCACAAAGGGTCCAGGCTACCTATGCGCTCATGGAATCATTCATCAGCTTCGTCAGCACACATAGCGAACAGATTAAAACACTGCGCGCACAGACCAAAGAGCAGGAAAAAACGCAGGCTTCCTTCCCGCTGGAGTGGAATGTGGATACCAGCCACTACAGCTATATCAATTTTAAAGGTTATGCTGCCGGATACAAGCCCAGCGAAATATCCGGTCAGCCCCGCCTCTACTACGACCGCACCAAACCTTTCGAAAAGCAGGTAAAGTTTTATGATAATGTCGTTGCAGGGAACTATGTGCAGAAGCCCCTGGCTTATGTTATTCCACAGGGCTGGTGGAATGTACTGGACCTCCTGAAGAATAATAATGTCCAGATGAGACGTTTTACACAGGATACGGCCATCTATGTGGAGACCTACCATATCGACGACTATAAGACTGCCCAGCGTCCGTATGAGGGACATTACATCCATAGCGATATGAAGGTGTCTGCTACCAAAGACACTATCCACTTCAGGAAGGGCGACTATTACATTCCGATGAACCAGGTCGCAAACCGTTACCTGATAGAAACACTGGAACCTACAGGAGACGACTCTTTCTTTGCATGGAACTTCTTTGATCCCATCCTGGCGCGCAAAGAGGGATATTCACATTATGTCTTTGAGGATATTGCGGCAGATTATCTGCGCTCAAACCCTGCCTTACAGGAGCAGTTAAAACAAAAAAGAGCGGCCGACAGCACTTTTGCCAGGAGTGGAGATGCCCAGCTGCGCTTTGTTTATGAACATTCACCTTATTCGGAACCAGGATACCTGAGATACCCGGTTTACAGGATCGTTAAATAAAAGATCATCCGATAAAATTCTTCAAAGGGCTGCCTGATACAGGTGGCCCTTTAATTTTCAGGGCTATTTACAGGTTACACCACCTGTACCAGCATAAACGTATGCTGCTCTCCAAAGAAGTGATTATAGATGAGAATATTCCGCAATCCTGCAGGCTGCTGCTGCAACATTGGGAACCATTGTGATGGGATCTGTTGTTGTTTTAATACCTGCGCTGCCAGCCAGAGGGCAAAGGCGCCCGCTGTTTCATAATCACCGCTCAGGTGTTTGAACGGCAATTGAGGACAATGCGTATAATCGTTCAGCACCTGGTAATAGTGCTCATGATTGCTGTCGGCATTTGCACCAGTCAGCACCAGGTCTATATCTTTCGGCTCTAACCCATGTTGCTGCAGGAACAGGGGCAACGCGGCTTTTAGTTTTTCGGAGGATGGTTTATATAACATCTCCAACCCTCCAATCTGTGCATAGCTCTGCGCCGTAGCTGCCGGAGCCAGTAAAAAGAAGATGGCGCCTTCTCCGGAGATTGTCCCGGGAGAGACATGCTCATACAGCCTGTCATTAGACACTGTTTCCTTCTTCCAGTGACCAATACGCCCTTTTATGAAAAAGTGCTCCGGTGTGATCTCATCGAATGCTCCTGCCAATACATCAGAAGTGCCTTCATGCAATAACAGCATACTGTCCAGCAGCGCATGTTCAAACGAAAAGCCACGATGTACGAACGTGTTGTTGTATGTTGTACATTTTTGCTGTAGTGCAATCAGGCCATTTACAGCATTATAGGTAGATTGAATGAAGGGAGTAGGATTCAGGGCCTGCTCCTGGTAATCACGGATCTCTTTGATAAAGCGTTCTGTGTCCTGCAGACTGCCTTTGCCAGTACCGGTCACAATAGCACCGGGAACGGCAATACCGCTGTCCTGCAGGCATTTCAGAGAGGCCGTCAGCCCCATTCTGAGCACGCGCGTCATACGGCGCAGACTGTTCGGGGCGATAAAGGAACGATAATCCGGTTCCATGCAGGAAAGCATATTTCCCTCCGTAACCACTACCGGCTGCGACAGGTCTCCCTCAAACGTATGCTGGGGTGTGATGGCGGCCAATCCCTGTATATAACACTTACCCTTCATATTTGCTGATCAGCAGGGAAGCATTGCTGCCGCCAAACCCAAATGAATTTGACAGCACATTACGTACGGGATACTGCTCCAGCAATCGGGTTTCCGGTGTAATGTACAATTCCTGCATTTTATCTTTAAAGTGGAGATTAGGAAATATTGTCTGATGAGAGATGGCCAATACAGCATAGATCGCTTCTATCCCACCTGCTGCCGCCAAAGCATGACCCGTAAAAGGTTTGGTACTGCTGAACTTCGGTACCTCAGTGCCAAACAACCGTTGTAAGGCCATTCCCTCCGCTACGTCATTGGTGAGTGTAGCAGTACCATGCACATTGACATACTGAATATCAGCAGGTGTACAACCACCCATTTCCATGGCTGTTTTCATTGCAGCATAGGCGCCATCGCCCTCCGGAGAAGGAGCTGTAGGATGGAACGCTTCGTTGGTATTGGCATAACCACCCAATGTGGCCAGTACAGTAGCATTCCGCTCTTTTACGAGCGATTCACTTTCCAGCACCAGGTATGCCGCACCCTCTCCCAGATTCAGACCGTTGCGGTCGTTATCAAAAGGACGGCAGGGGCGTTTATCTACATTCTTAAGTGAGTTGAAACCATTCAGGGTAAAGCGGGTCAACGCTTCCGTGCCACCGCAGATCGCCCGGCGTAGCAGACCGGCTTTGATCAGCCTTGCGCCATACATCAGTGCATTTGCAGAGGAGGAACATGCGGTGCTAATAGTAGTGATAGGTCCGTTGATGCCCATTACATCAGCAATCTGCTGTGTACAATCGGCGCAATCCAGGGTATCGATATACTTGTAGAAATCACCCGTCTTGGCCGGGTCAGCGATATCAAAATAAACATTCTCTGTATCACACATGCCACCTACAGTAGAAGCATTGATAAAGCCGGTGGATGTATCCTCCACGCTGCTGAGACCTGCATGTTTCAGTGCTTCCTGCATGGCGATCAGTCCCAGTAAAGTAGTACGGGTATATCCCTCCTGACCGGCAACGCCAGCCATTTCACGGAGTGCCGCTGTGGTATGATTGACTTCAGCTACCGGTAAAACTTCCTTATAAATAGTGTCCAGCTGCCTGGTGAAACCCAGACCGCTCTTTTGCGCGCGCAGACTCCGGAGATTCTCTGCGACGTTATCACCAATGGCGGTGATCATGCCTAAGCCTGTTATAAACACTCTTTCCGCCATCTCTGGATTGCTACTTACGCAGGTTGTTGTTTGGACTGAATGAATTCTGCCATAGATTGAACAGACTGTAATATTTTTCTTCCTTCGCGGGGATCTTCTACTTTGATCTGGTAATGCCTTTCCAGCAACACCATCAGCTCAAGGGAGTCAATGCTGTCGAGGCCCAGACCATCACCAAACAAAGGTGCATTGTCATCAATATCTTCAGGACGTGTGTCCTGCAGGTTCAACGCCTCAATAATCTGAACTTTCAATTTCTGTTTTAATTCTTCCATAGTATTGTTGCAGGTTTATATCCCCTTTCGTTTATCCCGGGAGCCTGGCCACCATTCGCAATTTTCACGCCAGGTGGCCGTAAAAATACAGTTTTACCTCCAATAGTCAATGCGCTCACACTTAACCCATTCCCTTAGCTGAGCCGCCTTTTCTCTATCACTGCTGCGATACACAATAAGCCTACCGCAAATAACACCAGCTTGCCCATATGCCCCCAGATATGCCCTACGCCCACATTGCGCAGATAAATATCATTGATGGCATCCAGGCCCCAGCTAAGCGGCGACAGGTGACCAATGAACTGCATATGCGATGGCATAATTTCCAATGGTATCCAGATACCGCCAATGGCAGACAGGATAACAATGGATATAGCACCAAAATTCAACGCCTGGTTGGGTGTTTTGAACACGGTACCCACCAATATGCCATAAGATGTAGACGCTAAACCGATCCCTACCGCTACAATGAATGCCGCCAGCAGGCTTTGTCCCAGCATCAGTTTGGGCAATCCCAACAGTGGCAACAGGTAAATACCTACCTGCATCATCAGGTAGAACTGCACCACACATACCGCTACAAAAAACAACATCTTACCCGTCAGAACCGCCAGGTAAGAACCCGGTATCAGCTTCATTCTCAGCAGACTGCCATCTTCCCTTTCCCTGATCATATTGCCCGCAATAGGAATCACGATAAAGAACATAGCAAAGATGCTCCATGCCGGCACATTGTGCTGCACAGAATTGGATATTACGTCTATCTCCTGTGATGGCCCCGTCAGCTGTTCTTTCAGTCCTACAGCCTTGAGCTGTATCACCATAGAATCGCTTTCCGGAACATCCTTTCTTCTTAGCTGTTGTTTGATCCTTTCCAGCAGCAGGTCTGTTTCCACCTGCGTCAGGAAATTATCCAGGGCCTGATGAATAGCGCTTTTGAAGGCTTTCTTCGAAGCAGGATCAAAATAAACGGTCACATTCAGTGAGTCTTTACGGCTGCTTACAGGCAATACACCAGGCATGCCCATACGCTTCGAAATATCATTAACGATCTTGTTCGCATTGCTCACAATAGCGCCGGTAGCACCTTGAGGAATGATGATGCAGATCTTGTATTCACCTTCATTCACCAGGTCCCTGGCCTGTTGTTCCGTAATGGGCTGGCCTTTCATCGAATCTATCACCCGGAACTGCGCACTGTATTCCAATCCTTCCCTGATATATTTTCCCAGGCGGCCATGATCATTATCCACGGTCAGGATGTCAAATCTCAACTCCTGGTAATCACGGAAAGGCGCATCCTCTATCATAGCCATTACGGTGATCAATACCACCGGCATGGCAAATAACAGCGTCAGCCCTGTCCTGTCGCGCAACAGTAATAACCATTCTTTTCGTATAGTAGCCAGTAGTCGTAACATCCGGTTTTTATTAATCTCTCAATGCGTGTCCGGTATAATGCAGGAACACGTCTTCCAGGTTGCGGCATTCAGGATGCCTTGCAATCAGCTCAGTGGTGCCGCCTTGTACTACTGCTTTGCCTTCATCTATGATGGCTACTTCCTGGCAGAGGGTCTGTGCCTCGTCCAGCAGATGCGAAGTGTATACGATGCTTACGCCCTGCCGGTTATAGTCACGAAGGAACTGCAGTATCATACTGCGCGATTGTACATCCACACCAGCTGTAGGCTCGTCCAGCACCAGCAGCTGCGGCTGATGTAAGATGGCGGCAATGATATTGGTACGGCGTTTCATACCACCTGAAAAATGCCTTACCTGTTTACCACCGTTCTTTTCCAGCCCGAATATCTGCAGGTATTCGTCAATACGGCTGCGCAAAGATTTGCCCTTCAGTCCATACAGGTTGCCGAAGTATTCCAGGTTTTCAACAGCAGTAAGATGGGGAAATAATGCGATCTGCTGGGGCACAATACCTATCAGCCCTTTAATGGCTTCCCGGTTCATGGCATTCTGCGGCAGATCAAAGATCTGTACCTGCCCTGCATCTGCTTTTATCAAACCACAGAGGATGGAAATAGTAGTAGTTTTACCAGCACCATTAGGTCCCAGCAGGCCCACGATGGACCCTTTCGGAAAACTAAAGCTCAGGCCTTTCAATGATGGTTCCAGCGCTCCCTTATATGTTTTGTGCAGGTCCTGCACCAGAATGCTGGTCATTATAATTTTACTTTCGACAATTTACGGAATAACACTTCTTCTTCTGCCGCGCATTGCATCAGCATTTCACTCAGTTCCGCATACGATACATTATTCACACTTCTGCTCTTACATACCCTGCCTGCATTGAAGGCAAAGTTGCGCCACGTATCTCCGATGCTGGTCAGCTCTGCTGAGATCTCTGCCAGTTCATCCCGTTTCAGAATACCTGCTGATTCCTGTAAAAAGGCAGCATACATAAAGCGGAAACCAGCACCACCGGTGCCGATCTCCTCCTGCATACGAATGATATTACCCAGATATAACACTGCTTTCCTGTCGCCCACCTTTTCAGGATAATGCTTCAACCGTTTCGCCAGAAAACGCATACCCTTTACACCGAAAAATGGCAGGGGAATATGCAACATATCGCTGCATGCCTGTTTGATACCATCACGTATAGGTTGCTCCAGCGATACCTTCTTAGGTACTTCTACCGGATAATACATCTTTCCTTTCGGAGCAGGGAACCCTTTAGCAAAGCGGGCCTCTGCGAGACTCGCGGGGTCTATCTGCGTAACCGTCTCCATGATCGGATCACTGATACGGTAGTTGTCTCCATCCTTTCCGAATGCCACCAGGTTGTGGGCATTGAAATGGAAACGATATGCCGGCGGAAAATAAGGCAGGTAATATACACTGGATAGCAGTCCCACGGGCTTACCTGTTTCCAGCACACGGTCCAGCGCTTCCATACCTTTCTGCGGACTGGAAAAGGTCTGTGACTCCATTTTAACCCCCAGGCGTTTGCACACTCTCTTGAATATTGCACCCGGCACCACGCGGTAAGTTGTACCCGGCACCCCGTTCACCTTCATGAAAGGCAGGTGTCCAAAGAAAATACCGGCTCCTATACCAAACGCCATCGGCTCACTGATGTGCAAACCGTAATGGCGGAAGATATTTGAAATAACCCCACTCTCGCAATGGGCGGTTTGCTCGTGGTTGAACTGAATATCACTCATAACTTCCAGTACCTCATCCATTTGGATATAATTTATTGAAGACCTTCAGGAATTGGTCCTGCAGGGTCTCTCTACACTTGATTATTTGATATTTTTCAATTCCTGCACACTGACCTTAAATGCCGCGGCATACTTGCGCAACATTTTATCGCTCAGCTGATTAAAAATGGCTGGTTTCATATGGCGTTTTACCTGCCACTGGAACTTACCTACATAACTGGCCAGTAATGGCAGGTCCATGATGGTCTTTTCCATGTAGTATACTACCGGACTGACTTCACCAGCTATTACCTGCGCCCTGGCTTTTTCCACACGTTCATTGATCTCTTCCCACGCCTGCTTCATCGCTACATTCTCAGGCTCCCAGCCTACGCTGGTTACCGGTACATATTGACCCGCATTGTCGGTGGCATAAAACAACTGTTTGAAAGTACCTTCATGCATGTTGTCACCATCCTGGGGAACTTCCTCTTTTTTCATGTGTATTATGTTTGAGCCAAATTTACATTTATATTATATATCATATACTAAAAAAGAAAGGAGCTTACGCCCCTTCTTAATTATTTAAGGATCAGGAATTAATATTGGATGCTCTTCATCAAACTCAACAACGCCATTGGAATTAACCTGTTCATCTGCCCAAACATCCAATCCGCTTCCTACACCACAGTAATATGTGCGTAAGCATATGAGAATCTTGCACTCTCAGGCACCATCATTACTATGGTCTGCCCTTTTTTCAGCATATTATTATTCATCAGCTCTTCCAGCATGAAATAAGGAGATGCTGTACCTACATTACCTACACGGGTCAGGTTGGTAAACCATTTTTCCTGCGGAATAGGTACTCCCAGACGGGTGATCTCTTCATCGATTTTGAAACGGAAGAATTCGGAAGACAGGTGTGGCAGGAAATAATCCAGTTTATCGAGGTCAATATTATGACGCTCTACCAGCTCCTTCCACATTTTAGCGCCGGACGGAACAATGTTCTTACCCAGCAGGCGGGTATCCTGTTTGAAAGAGAATACACTATGCTGTGCCCACTCTTCCGGTGTCATATCGATCCAGCCTTTGGTGGAACCGTCTTCATTCTTGATGGAACCGGCATACATACAAGTCTCCAGTTCATGTGCATAAGAAGCTATTTCAACCCAGTCTACGCGCAGGGACAGACCAGTTTCATTCGGTTTATCCTGGAACAGGGCTGCGCTGGCGCCATCAGAGAGCATCCAACGAAGAAAATCCTTTTCAAAGGCGATGATCGGGTTGTCTTCCAGCTGTTTCAGGTTCTCGGTTTCGGGCTGGAATTTTTCTGCCAGCATCCAACTGGAGAATTTCTCAGAACCGGTACTTACCGCATTGCTGGTATTACCGCATTTAATAGACATCCAGGCGTATTTGAAAGCCTGCATGCCTGCAGCACAGGCGCCTGTGGCTGCTATTAATTCTACCGGCTGGCATTTCAGCAACCCATGCACCATAGCCGCATGGTTAGGCAGCAGCTGATCGGGTGAAGTTGTACCACATGCCAGCAACTGCATTTTGCTGATAGGGAATTTATCATCAAACAGATTGTTTACAGCCGCGGCTGTCATTTCAGCGTTCGAATGAGTCGATTTTCCTTCTTTATCCAGTGAATAATAACGTGTTTTGATCTTATTATTTCCCAGAATTCTCAGCCGGGCGCGGGAAGGCTTTCCATCCACCATGCCCAAAATGTTTTCCATTTCATCATTCCCTACAGGCTCATTTGGCAAAAATTTAGATAGCCTTGTAATATAAACTTCCTTCATTTGAAATAGATTCCTGTTTTTTTAGTTGATGCCCATCCTCCTTTAAAGACTGGCTATTGATTTACAATGGTATGTTATCAGTGCAAACGCGTGGCCTTTCGTTCAGACAGGTCATGTCCCCATTACGTATGTTACATTTGGTTATATGAATGTCCGGCTGGCCCTTCCCAAATCCTGCTAATGCTGGCAAATCATCCCCGTTTACTTGTTACATGAAATGTCCGATTTGCCCCTCTTCATCCTTTTGAAATACACAAACGCCCGTAAATATAGAATACTCTACGGATATTACCGTAAAACAGTCAAGTACATGTTGTCCCGGATAATAGTCACATGATAAGTATTAAATGACAACGGCTGGGCTTAGCGCAGATGTATGCCTTTATAGTATTCTACATCCTGCTGCAGCTGTTTCTTATTTAACGCCAGCTTGAAAACAGATGTTATTTTGGCTATAGGCGATAATACAAAAATACCGATTAGCAGCAATCCTCTGTACATTGTTACTCTTCCCTGGCGTTCTGGTGCTCCCGGACCTCCTTTGGCGCTGATGAACTTCGACCAGTAACGGAAAGCTCTGATACCCCGGCCTTCCAGCAAGATCAGGTTAGGTAACAGGTCTATCGCCCCCAATTCCAGCAGTTGTGGCTGCAATGCATCCCACTGCCTGGTTTCCAGCACTTTAGCTATCGGCTCAGCGAACCGGACTGATTCAATGATATCTTTCTCCTGTACACCTGCCGGTGGTAACAGGGCTGTTGCTTCTTTTTTTCCTTTGAATTGCCATCTCAGTACCGTGATCAGCGCTACCAGGTTTGGAGAAGTATCTTTCAGTACAATATTGCCAACCAGTTTCGCTCCTGCCTTCTGCAAATATTCCTTCACTCTTTCCTGTGCGTTCAGCCACATATTGCGGCAGCCCATCAATGTAATAACAGGTTTGCCTTTCAGCAGGCGGCCTGCTATCTCACTCTGCAAAAATGCTGCCGTAGGTTGAGATGGAGACAGGAACCAGGGTTGGTAAGCCAGTACAACGAGATCAAAATGCTCATCCGGATTCACCTTTAGCGGCTGAATACCTCTTGGACGTCCTAACACTGTTTCCGGCATTGTATCATAAAAAACCTGCTTTTTCCATGGGAACTCAAATGGTTGCAATGGTTTCAATTCTTCATATACAATGGTTGCTTTATCCTGTAAAGGGCCAAGCACTGTATCGATGATTCTTTTCAGTTGTCCCGTTTGCGTATAATATACAACCAGGATCTTAGGTCGTTCAATCATAAAAGGAATAGGAGGTTCAACAATATTGAAGCCGTAAACTTACGAAAAACAATATTAGCCAAAGGATATTTTTTTGTTATATGAATAGTGGTCGTTAATAAACGCTTGTTCAATATCAGGGAATATCCGGCCGCATGAATGACTGATCGCTTGTTCTATCGGGGTTCGTACATGGGCTGCGCCTTCCTGTTCCGTCATCCCGGCTCACACATATCTTCCCGGTACCAATCCGGTACCAACGGTGTACCAATGGCTTCATCTTATGTTCATCTTACGTTCAAAACGTAGGATGAACATAAGATGAGGCCATTGGTACACCGTTGGTACCGAATACATACTATATTGCTACGCTATCGGACTAGCCCCAGGTCAATTTTCTCATTTAATGCCATTGCACGCATTCCTTTAAAAGAAAACGCCTGCGGAAAGCGTATTACTTTCCCGCAGGCGTGTATATATCTTTTTGCCGTACCTGTAAGGCCGTTACCCTCACCTAAACGGCACCAATAATCGTAATTTTCAACTCCATCTAGTGCCTTAGCCAGGTACTGCCATATCCTCTGCATTTGTTTACAGCAGTACCGTGGCCAAAGGACTTAATGACTTGTTTAACAGGTACAAAGATGCTGTTTTGTTCAATAACATAACTGTTAAAGAGAACTTAAAATTTTATTCCGCGTAAACAAATGTTCTCTAACTCCACCATCGTACTGCCGTCACCTGACATTCTGGGCGCCTCCATCCTTGTCTGCACCTCGATATCCCGGAATCCATTCGCTTCCAGCAATGCTTTGGCCTCTTCTGCACTATATAAGGTAAAGCCATGGGCGCTGAAAGGCAATTGCTGCATGGTTTCTTTAGAACGAATACCCAGTAACAGCTGTCCTCCGGTATCCAATACACGATGTATCGCTTTAAGCGCCACGACAGGTTCGTCCCAGAAATACAATACGTTCACCGCAAAGACCTTCGTGAAGGCTCCTGCTGCAAAAGGCATGTCTTCTGTTTTGCCCAGCTGTAACGTTACGCTGCCATCTGAAATACGGGCCTCATTTTCCCGGGTAGCTTGCGTTACCATTGTTTCAGACATATCAAGACCGGTGTACCGGATCGCGTTCTCCCTTTCAAAGAGCGCCGGAATGAAATGCCCGTTCCCAAACCCGATTTCCAGTATCCGGTCGCCAGGTTTTATGGCCAGGAAATCCAACACCATTTGGTAAAGCGCCGCGTTCGACTTATTCATCGCAAAACCCACCTTTATCCCATCTTCACCTTCCGGCCGGCGTAACTGGCTGGCAACCTCTCCGGCAGTCATTGCTGGCTTCTCCATATCAGTTATCTGTTTACGTAGCTTAAAATAATCCTGAATTATATTATTGCCCGAACGGCCGGGGTATCAGCCCTTACGCACGGAGCCTGAACCGGCGATCCTGGAGCTTACTTCGGGACTGCCTTTATATCTTACATCGCCGGAACCTGCGATCTTCGCTTCCAGTTTCACGCTGGCATGTACGTCTACGTTACCGCTACCGGCAATAGATACCCGGGCGTTTTCTGAGTGCAGGTCACCGCCCTCAAAGTTACCACTGCCTGCCAGGCTTATTTCCAGGTCTTTGGTTTCACCGGTCAGCTTTATATTACCGGATCCGGCCGAAGAAGCCTCTATTTCCGGGCTATTCACTGTCCCGTCAATATTACCGCTGCCGGACAATTTCACACGTACCCCATCGCTGTTCTGCAGCGTATTGGTAATATGTATGTTGCCGGAACCGGCGAGTGACAGGGAATTTACATCAGGAGCAGTCAGTTTTATCCTGATCCCTTTATTTGTTTTTACGGAGATATGGTCTTTCAGGTCCACTACCAGTTCACTTCCATGTACTTCCAGCCGCACATACTGCATGATGTTATCTTCAGCTTCCACTACTGCTGCCTGAGCAGGGCCCTGGGTGAATTCTACATCCATAGATCCTTTCAGCACTACTTTCTCATAATCTCCCACGGTACGGGTCTGTGTTGTCACGTTGCCGCTGCCATTAACGCGTTGGCCGTTGCAACTGTATTGGGAAGCAATCAATAGTGTAATAGCAGAAAAACAAATGATCTTTTTCATAAGGGTAATGTTTGTTTGGGTTGTAAAATGGCGATTTATACACATGTATATTACGAATATAAGAACAATCATCTATAGACTATTCCCATTTTCGGACTTGGGATTTCATATTTGGCCTTTATCTTTGCACCACCATGACAGAAAAGATACTTATACTAGACTTTGGCTCTCAATATACGCAGCTGATCGCACGCAGTATCAGGGAGTTGAACATTTATTGCGAAATCAAGCCTTGTCTTCAGCCGGTACAATGGGATGATACAATAAAAGGCATTATTCTCTCCGGTAGTCCGTTTTCAGTGAACGATGCCGGTGCACCAACCGTTGACATAGCTGCCATGGCGGCAAAAGTTCCTGTACTGGGTGTTTGCTACGGCGCCCAGCTCACAGCAAAGGTATTTGGGGGTGAAGTAGCCAAAAGCTCCATCCGCGAATATGGCCGCGCGTTTATGGATCATGAGAACAAGGAAGAAAAGCTCCTGTATGATATCTCTTCCCGCAGCCAGGTATGGATGAGCCATTCAGACACCATCGTGCGTATGCCCGAAGGATTTGAGATCATCGCCCATACTGATAACATCCCGGTGGCAGCCTTCAAATCAGAGACCGTAGCCAAACACCCGATCCTGGGCCTGCAGTTCCACCCGGAAGTGACCCATTCGCTGGAGGGTAAACAACTGCTCCGCAACTTCCTGGTACACATCTGCGGATGTAAACAGGACTGGACACCAGCAGCATTTGTTCAGGAAACCATCGAAAAGATCAAGGCGCAGGTAGGCGACAAAAAAGTAATAATGGCGCTCAGCGGTGGCGTAGACTCTACCGTGGCTGCCGAACTGATACACAAAGCAATAGGAAGTAACCTGTATTGTATATTCGTTGATAACGGCCTGCTCCGTAAGAACGAATTCGAAACCGTACTGGACTCCTACAAGCACATGGGCCTGAACGTAAAGGGCGTGAACGCCAAAGATCTCTTCTACGGAGAACTGAAAGGCGTGACCGATCCTGAGAAAAAACGTAAGATCATTGGCCGTCTCTTCATCGAAGTATTCCAGCAGGAAGCTAACCAGCTGAAAGATATCTCCTTCCTCGGTCAGGGTACCATTTACCCTGACGTGATAGAATCCGTTTCTGTAAATGGTCCTTCTGTTACCATTAAATCCCATCACAATGTAGGCGGTCTGCCTGAGAAGATGAATATGGGACTGGTAGAGCCTTTGCGTTTCCTCTTCAAAGACGAGGTTAGACGTGTAGGCCGTGAAATAGGCATCAGCGACATCTTCCTGGGCCGTCATCCTTTCCCTGGTCCGGGTCTGGCTATCCGCATCCTGGGTGAGATCACCCCTGAGAAAGTAGCCATGTTGCAGGAAGCAGACGCCGTATATATCGACGGACTGCGTGAAGCAGAGCTGTACGACAAAGTATGGCAGGCGGGTACCATCCTGCTGCCGGTACAGAGCGTAGGCGTAATGGGAGACGAAAGAACCTATGAATTCACTGTAGCCCTTCGTGCAGTAACCTCGGTTGACGGTATGACCGCCGACTGGGCACACCTGCCATATGAATTCCTGGCTAAGATGTCGAATGATATTATCAATAAAGTGAAAGGTATTAATCGTGTGGTATACGACATCAGCTCCAAGCCACCGGCTACTATCGAATGGGAATAATTCCTTTCGCCGTGAGTAGAAACGCTTAACGCTGAGCACTTTATACATTTGCACCTCAGTGTTAAGCGTTTCTTGTTCAACGCCTGGGAACGATTTTTGTAATTAATCATCGCTATGAGTAAATCCAAAATATGCAGTCTGATGGTCACTGCATGTGCACTGACCATTCTGCTGTCTGCCTGTTCACTGTTCAAAAGCAGTAGCAGCAGCACCCCGACTGCTCCACCAACAACTGTCACAAAGCCTAAAGAGGAAGAAAAGAAGAAGGATGAGAAAAAGAATGATGAAAAAGCAGCCCCTTTCAATGTACCGGCATTTGCCCGCGAAGTGAAAAAAAGCGCTTACAACATTGCACTCTTTGCTCCCCTGTATCTTGACTCCGTTTTCACAAATGGTACAGAACTTTCCGGCCGCACGCTGCCTCGTTACGTATTGCCTGGTCTTGATTTTTACGAAGGCGCTCAGCTGGCGCTCGACAGCCTGCAACAGCAAGGTGTAAAGCTCAATGTACATGTATATGACAGTAAATCCAGAGCGAACAGCATCAGCAACCTGACAAGGAATAAATTACTGGATAGCGTAGACCTCATTATAGCAGCGGTAAGCGCTCCGGAGATACAGGAACTCAGCAACGTAGCCCGTCAGAAAGAGGTTAACCTGGTATCTGCCACTTATCCAAATGATGGTGGTATCACCGCCAACCCTTTCCTGCTGATCACCAACAGCATGCTCCGCACACATGGAGAAGCCCTTCAGCGCTATCTGCAGGAAACATTTGCCACTAAGAACATCCTGCTGTTCCATCGTAACAGTGCCTTCGAGAAACGCCTTGCAGCCGATTTCAAGGCCGACTACGAGAAAATGCAGAATCCGAAGAAATCACACATCCGGGAAGTGATCTGGAGCGATGCGATGACAGATGGAGAATTGTCCCAGTTCCTGCTGACCGACAGGCCTAACCTCTGTATCATTACCGCGCTGGATGAGACCAATGCAAAGGCCATCCTGCGTAAGCTCAGCGTACAGACCGGCACTTATCCTATCCAGATTTATGGTATGCCTACCTGGGATATCATGAAGTTTAAAGAGCCTGAGTTTAAGGATATGCAGATCTACTACACCTCTCCCTACTTCAATGATAAGACCAACGCATACAGCCGCTATATCACAGATTATTTCAAGCGCATCTACAAATCCCGTCCGTCAGACATGGCCTTTAAAGGCTTTGAGCTGACCTGGTATTTCGTGAAACAGCTGACTGATAAAGGCGTCTACTTCAACGGTAGCCTGAACGATCCTTCGAAAAAAGTGTTCAATAATCTCAATTATCAGCCGGTATACCTGAAAGATGGCGCCACCATGCCTGATTATTTTGAGAATAAGAACATCAACATCATACAAAAGAACGATAGCAGTGATGTAAGGATGAATTTCCAGTAAATATTACTGTTGTTTCTGCAACGTAAAGAGGGTGTCAATTACAACGGCACCCTCTTTGTTTTTCTACCCTTTCTCGCGGATATCAAAATAATATCAGCATCCCCCCTCATCACGCATGATAATTGTATACTTTGCTTTATATGCAGGTATTACAGTTTACGGACAAGGGCATTTACTGCCCTGCAGGCGATTTCTACATCGATCCCTGGCAACCCGTGGAACGGGCTGTCATTACCCACGCCCATTCCGACCATGCCCGGTATGGCAACAAACATTATCTCTGCCATCATGATAGCGTCCCTCTTCTACAGCTAAGGCTAGGGCAGGATATCAGTGTACAGGGCGTCGCCTTCGGAGAAACCATCCGCTATAATGGCGTCACCATATCCCTCCACCCTGCCGGGCATATTATCGGATCGGCACAGGTACGGGTACAGCAGGAAAACGAAGTGTGGGTGTTCAGCGGTGACTATAAAGTGGAAAACGATGGCATTTCAGGACAGTTTGAGCCTGTTCCCTGCAATACCTTCATTACGGAATGCACCTTCGGCCTTCCTATCTACAATTGGCAGCCCCAGGGCCTTATCTTCAGCAATATCCGGCAGTGGATACAGGACAACCAGGCGGCCGGCAAGAACAGCGTGCTGCTGGGCTACAGCCTCGGAAAAGCCCAGCGCTTGTTGCACAACCTGCGCGACGTGACAACACAGATCTGGACGCATGGGGCCATCTACATCCCCCACCAGCTGCTGCGGGAGAAGGGCTGGGACCTACCGGAGATCCATCGTGTTACGCCGGAAACCCCGGCATCGGCTTATAAGAACAACCTGATCATTGGCCCGCCGTCCGCAGCAGATAGTTTCTGGATGCGGCGTTTCAATCCGTACGCCCTGGGCGTGTGCAGCGGGTGGATGCAGGTACGGGGACATATGCGCCGTCGTAATGCGGACGCAGGCTTTGCTTTGTCAGACCATGCCGACTGGACAGGCCTGTTACAGGCAGTGAAAGCTACCGGCGCTGAGAAGGTATATACTACCCATGGCTTCAGCAGCGCTTTTGCCCGTTACCTGACTGAAAACGGGATTCCGGCACAGGAAGTAAAGACAGAATACGGCGACATGGACGAGGAAGCTGGGATGCCGGATACCATCACTAATGATCAATAAAGCCTGGGATACCATCACTAATGATCAATAAAGCCTGGTTATGAAAGAATTTGCCGCACTCATAAAAGTATTGAGCAACAGTACCAAGACCAATGAAAAACTGGATGCGCTAAGCCGCTACCTGGCGGCTGCAGATGCTCCTGACCGCCTCTGGGTGCTGGCACTGTTCACCGGCCGGCGTCCCAAACGAACCGTCAATGCCACCCAGCTTAGCACCTGGTGTCTGCAAATGACAGGTCTGCCCGCCTGGTTGTATGAAGAGTGTTATCATACCGTGGGAGATCTGGCGGAGACCATTGCCCTCCTGCTGCCGCCAGGTAAAAGCCTCTCTGCCCACCCTTTGCATTACTGGATAGAACAACTCTTACAACTTCAAAATGCAGACGAAGCCACCAAACAGACCTTCATCCTCAGGGCCTGGGAAGAACTGGATACCAGTGAAAGATTTGTGTTCAATAAACTGATCACCGGTGGTTTCCGCATCGGCGTATCCCAGCAAACCATGGTGAATGCGCTGTCCAACACCTACAATATCCCCGCTGCTACCGTCTCCCATATGATCAGCGGGAACTGGGACCCGCAGCAGACCACCATAGAGGCCCTGCTCAGCGAGAACATCACAGAAGCTGATGCCTCCAAGCCTTTTCCTTTTTATCTAGCCTATGCCCTGGAAGGCGATCCTTCGGAGTTAGGCACTCCCGAACAATGGCAGGCGGAATGGAAGTGGGACGGTATCCGCGGACAGATCATCAAACGTAACGGACAACTGTTCGTATGGTCGCGCGGAGAAGAGCTTATTACCGAAAAGTTCCCTGAATATCAGCCCTTGCTGGACATACTTCCGGAGGGTACCGTACTGGATGGAGAGATCCTCACTTTTGCCAATGGGGCGCCCCTGCCCTTTCAGACGCTGCAGACCCGCATCGGACGGAAGAACGTGACCCGCAAACAATTGCAGGAGGCCCCGGTGGCCTTCCTCAGTTATGATCTGCTGGAATGGGAAGGTCAGGATATACGTACAACCGCACTGCAGGAACGTCGCTTACTTTTGGAGAAGGTAGTGGAGCAGATCAATCACCCGGCCCTTCGGTTGTCGCCGGCTATTACTTTCCACGACTGGGATGAACTGGCCCGTTTCCGGCTGCAGGCCAGGGAAAAAGGCAGCGAAGGACTGATGCTGAAGAAACGGGATTCCGTGTATCAGGTGGGCCGTAAACGCGGAGACTGGTGGAAATGGAAGATAGACCCGCTTACCATTGATGCAGTGATGATCTATGCCCAGAAAGGACATGGACGCCGTTCAAATCTGTATACCGACTATACCTTCGCCGTCAGGGACGGAGATCAGCTGGTATCGTTTACGAAGGCCTATTCCGGCCTGACAGACAAAGAGATCGGCGAGGTGGATAACTGGGTGAAAAAGAACTCATTGGAGAAATTCGGTCCGGTCAGGACGGTGAAACCCGAACTCGTATTTGAGATCGGCTTTGAAGGAATTGCAGCCTCCAACAGGCATAAGTCAGGCGTGGCACTCCGTTTTCCCCGCATCCTCCGCTGGCGGAAAGACAAACCGCTCTCAGAGATCAATACGCTGGAAGATTTACAGCAGCTACTGCGAACACATAAATAATAAGGAATTTTGAAGGAATATTGAAGCGAATTAGTATATTGTACTTAATTTTGCTTTTGAAACGGAACATTATTCTATACTGACATGAATAACCTGGGAAATAACAAAAAAGAAAACGCAACTGAAAACATTGCGCTGGATGAAAAGGATATCGCTATCCTCCAGTTGCTGGAAGAAGATGCCAAGATGACCATCCGCGATCTGGCAGCAAAACTGAACCTGAGCGCCACTCCCGTTTATGAACGTATTCGTAAAATGGAACAGGCAGGCGTTATCAGGCAGTATGCCGCCATCGTTGATCCCAGTAAGATTGACAAAGCCCTCACCGTGTTATGTTATATCTCCCTGAAAGAGCATGGTAAAAAAGCAGGCACCAAATTTATCAAAGAGATCACCTCTTTCCCGGAAGTGATGGAATGTCTCAACATTTCAGGCCAGTTTGATTTCATGCTGAAGGTGCAGGTGAAAGACATGCTTGCCTATCATGAGTTCAATGTAAATAAACTGGGTGAACTGGATAATATTCGTCACATGGAAAGTGTGTTCGTGATGTCAGTGATCAAGGCTACACACAGGGTGGTATACTAAGCTGCTTACAACTTTTTTAATCCCTCATACCCGGGAAAGAGAATATAGGTATTGATATCTTCTCCCTGAGGATGTACAGTAATGGCTGTACATAGCTGTTTACCACCTTTTACCGTCGTCATTTCAAATGCGATACCTTCTTTACGCACATCGTACAGTGTGATCTTCCTGCCTTTCAGTTTATCCTGATACTGTGCCACGACCTTGATAGCGGGAAATAGTTTTTTCACTTCGATATAAGAGCTGCCTACCCTCAGTCCTTTCTCCGTTGTAAAGGAAGATGTGTTTACACGGATCTGTTTCACCACCATTGCTTCCTTACCGCTTGTTTCTTCTCTAACGGAATAAAC
This sequence comes from Chitinophaga filiformis, assembly GCF_021646545.1. Classification (GTDB taxonomy): domain Bacteria; phylum Bacteroidota; class Bacteroidia; order Chitinophagales; family Chitinophagaceae; genus Chitinophaga; species Chitinophaga filiformis_A. Next base: position 209,589 of record NZ_JAKIRP010000004.1, read on the forward strand.
AGCCAGGTATCTGCTGGAATCGATGGCTTTATCTTTTTTGTGGCTGTACCAGATGCTCCATGCTTTTCCCATAGCAGCGTCTCCGCCATCAGCGGGACCTAACATAGCAGCCATATCATCTGCGGTAGCGCCTATTTTTGTATTTCCGATATATTGACCCGGTTCTATTCTCCAGGCTGTCTGTGCCATTGCCGGTGCTATCATCAGCAGAAGTGCTGCCCCCAAAAAGTAAAGGTGTTTCATGGTATATTCTTTATACAAAGAAAGACAAAAAACACGCCATATCGCTTATAAATTATGCTTACATTAATGTTATGAATCGTAAACACTTCCTGTCAGCACTGGCCACTACAGCAGGACTCACCACATTACCGGCGCTCACCCGTTTACAACAGGCCGCCGCTGCCCTGCAACCCTATGAAGAACGATTATTGATCCCGCCGTACCTCAGGCCCGGCGATACTATTGGCATTACGTGTCCTGCCGGACACATTACCCTGGAAGAGATAAAGCCTGCCATCAGCATCATGCAAAGCTGGGGTTTTAAAATACGTGTAGGCAGCACTGTTAATAAGACTGACTTCAGCTTCGGAGGCACTGACCAGGAACGCCGGCAGGATATGCAGGAAATGCTGGACGAACCCTCCATCAAAGCAATCATGTGCGCCCGCGGTGGTTATGGGAGCGCACGTATCGTAGATCAGCTGGACTTCTCCCGCTTTGCTCAACAACCAAAATGGATCATCGGCTTTAGTGATATTACGGTACTGCATTGTCATATTAATCGCCTGTATGGCATTGCTACCTTGCATTCAAAGATGTGTAACAGTTTTCCTGATGATTTCAGTAAGGCTGAACCTATCGTACAACAAACCATTTCTTCTATCAGGGATGCGTTGTCAGGTCAGCAACTGCACTATACCACTTTCTCCGATTCCCGCAACCGTACAGGCACTGCAAAGGGAGTGCTTGTGGGGGGTAATCTTTCAATGATCCAGAGTGTGCTTGCTACCAATTCGGAACTGGATACTATCGGCAAAATCCTTTTCCTCGAGGAAGTAGGTGAATACCTTTATAGCCTTGACCGCATGTTCAACAGCCTTCAGCGCGCACATAAACTGGATAATGTCGCAGGATTGATCATCGGTGGTTTTAACCGCATCAAACCCGATGATCCCGGAGAAGAATTTGGCAGGACAGTGTATGACATTGTGATGGAGAAAGTGAAGGATTTTAATTACCCGGTGTGCTTCGGCTTTCCTGTGGGACATCAGAAAGATAATTATGCGTTGAAATGTGGTGTTATGCATCAACTGACGGTGGGACAGCAGGAGGTGACGCTGGATGAGTTGCGGTAATGATGTGTGGTAATCATAACACCGGTTGGTACAGCACAAAAAAATCTGGTAAAACACTTGACTCTTACCTTACGTCATAGGTTATGTTTGTATCTCAAAGTATCGATCATGGAACATTATGCTGTAAAAAAGCTGGCAAAGTTGGCAGGTGTAAGTGTGCGCACCTTACACCTGTATGACCAAATGGGGTTGCTGACGCCTTCCATCCGTACGGAAGCCAGGTACCGGCTGTATGGAAAGAAGGAACTGCTACGGCTTCAACAGATATTGTTTTACCGGGAACTTGATATTCCATTAAAAGAGATCAGGGAAATACTGGATGATCCGGCATTTGATCTTGTACAGGCACTGGAAAACCATAAAGCAGCGCTGCGTGCAAAACAGGAACGGATCAGTACATTGATCGATACAATAGATAAAACATTGTATCACTTAAAAAACAAAACTATGCTTGAGGTAGAAGAACTATATGACGGATTATCACCAGAGAAAATAGCCGAATATAGAGAGCAGGCGATGAATCGCTGGGGCAAAGACAGGGTACTGAAAGGAGAAGACATACTGCGTAAACTCAGTAAAGAGGAAGTGAATGAGATGAAGCAGGAGCTGGATACGGTTACAAAACAATTACTGGCTTCCAGCGAAAAAGATCCTTTCAGCCAGGAAGTACAAACATTGATCGCACGACATTGTAAAATGATCACAAAATTCAGTGGAAGAACGGAAGAACAGGGCCTCCGGGATTACTACAAAGGCCTCGGAGAACTCTATCTTTCAGACGGACGGTATACGAAAGTAAATGGCGAAGAAAATCCGGCTTTTGCACAATTCATGCAAAAGGCGATGAAACATTTTGCTGAGACGATGTTGGAATAAATGCGAAAAGTTTCTCGTGATTATTCTGATAGGTATTGAGGTATAAAATGAATTAGGGCTCAGATTTTCTGAGCCCTAATTTCCTTACCTGATTACGTTTCCACGAAGGAAAGAGGCTTTACCAGGCCTGTATGCCAACAAAGATAGTATTTTTTCCGAAATTGCTTAAATGAAAATAGCTTTAAGAAATCAATATCTTTCAACACAACGTTTTAGCAGATACCTTATCGCTACGGGAAATAATAACAGAAGAGCAAAAAGACTATATGCTGCCAACATAAGGCTAGCACAGGCTTTTCACCCGATGTTAAGTCAATTGGAGGTTGTCTTCAGAAATGCCCTCAATGCGACATTATCTGCATATTTTAACGATCCTGATTGGATAATTAATCAAAAAAATGGGTTTATGAGCCATCCCTCGCTAGCCCGATCAAAATTTTTCTTACGTAGCTGTATTCAGAAAACTGAATACCATCTGCAGAACAGATCGATTCCGGTTACGGCAGGAAAAATAATATCCGATCAAATGTTTGGCTTCTGGGCCGCTTTCTTCGTTCCACACCATTATACCTTGATACGTGGACAACCGATTTACGTTTTTCCTAATAAACCAGCGAAGGAAACCAGAGCGAGTATTCATCAGAAACTGGAAGAAATAAAGAACTACAGAAATCGCATGAATCATTGTGAGCCGCTTTGCTTCAATGCCAACACGGTCGATTGTACTAACGCTTTAGCAATAAGGTCCATGATATATGAGCTAATAGAATGGATAGATCCCGAACTGAAAGGTTATTTTCAAAGTATAGATACTATCCAATCGAAAACAGCACGGATTATGTTAATATAAATCACCATCATTTTGATCTCGCTATAATCTCGAAAGTACTCCCCCTCATACCAGATTGTCAACCTGCCCCATGTCACTAATTTCACATTTGTTTTTACTCTCCCCTCTTCTTATCTTACACGAGCCAATCCCAGACCATGAAAGCATATATATCTGTACTAATACTCTGCATCGCAATCCTTATATCCTGTAAAAAAGATGACAATACTCATGTCATGCGGGAAGGGACCTACACCAACAACAGCCTTGCCACTGCCGGCCCAATCACGTTGTACGTCGGTAATAAAACTATCACTGAAAAGACATTTATTCACAACTTCCTGGAAAGAAGGATCAACAGCTGGCTGACGGATAGTACTTTCAGAGAACAACCAGGCATCAACACGCCGTTTATTTTCACTTCCGTAACCATTCGGGGTGACTTTGCGTACTACACACTCGATCCGGGCAACAGCTATGAGGACACTTTCCGCATCAACGCACTTTCTGCCAATACCAGACTGCTTGTGGCCAATACGGAATCTATCATAAAGCCTACAGTAACAGGAGAATTAAGTTGTGCGAACGTCGCAAAGTATGTACGCCGTAATCCTCCAACATATGCATGTAGTTATTTCAATTATCCGGATAGCTACTGCACCGGCCGTAAACAGCTGCAGCTGAATGTGGAGGATGATCATCTGGTGATACCTGTGCTGACATACTACTTCGCCCGCCCTATCGCTCCGGGCATTATTTGCCATACGTACGAGCGTTATATCAGCGACGATTTCAACAAAGATATTCTCAGTAAATTACGATCAGAAGATACACTCGCTGTACAAACCTATTTTGTAAAACTCTATAAGCAATAATCCTTCAATATGAAATCATCCTTGTTACTAATATGTGTGCTGTTGCTTTGCTTTGGCTGTGGAGATGATGATGTGGCAACTTACCCGACCGGCAATTATGAAAGCGCGGCTAATATCAAAAACGATCCTGTAACGCTTTATACTAAAGATAAAATCATTACAGACGTCAACTTCATTCAGGCATATCTCGAACGCCACCCGTTCTATGGATCCTTTGATCTGACAGCTGGCACGGCAGAATCAGCCATTCAGGTGGTATTTGATAACCGGGTTTCCGACAGTGTCTATTTCAGGTCAGTTTCTGAGGGTAATGCACGTGAACTGATCTTTAACCAGGTTTATTATGAGAACAACGCTGCCATATTACTAGGCCGCGACAGTCTGCCGGTAGCTGCAGCCGATGATGGTGAATTGAGCTGTTCAAATGTGGGTATACGCATTCGCCGGCATCCGATGCTTACCTATTGTTTCCCCTCAGTACCCTGGAATCCATTGACCTGCAAAGGCAGATATCAAATGCCGGTAGTGATGGAGGGAGGTCATCTTACTCTTCCGATCATCAGCTATCAATTCTACAGCAGGACCGCAACTACATCTTGTGCTGTGTCAGAAAGATATGCGTTTGGTAGTTTCAATGCAGATGCGTTAAAAACGATACATACACAGGATACGCTGGTGGTGCAGACAAGGATGTTAACGTTGGAAAGGAAATAATCCGGCACCACCGGTAATTATTGATCTCCCAATCCTCCACGATCTGGATATTTCATATAGTAGACTGTTCTCTGTTTCAGAAAGCTTATCAAACCCTTTCTGCAAATAGGATTCTATTACGATCATTGCGATAAGATACTGGAAGTTCGTTTCAATTTTCATACAGGAATCTAAAGTCAGGCAAATGTACGTTGCCGGGACATTGACATATCCCCGCTTTTCCCTAATTTCATTACCCAATGAAAAACAAAGCGCGCGGATGGCAAGTGATAACAGAATGGCTCGCTGCACATGACAGAAAGCCTTTTGCTTTCCAGGAAGAAGCCTGGGAGCATTACCTGCAAGGCAGATCAGGCCTTGTAAACGCCCCTACCGGTTACGGTAAAACCTTCTCTCTCTTCCTTGCCGTGGTGATAGACTGGATCAATAAACACCCAAAGGATTATCAGCAGAAAACGAAGAACGGCCTGCAAATGATGTGGATCACTCCGCTACGCGCACTGGCAAAAGATATTGCCCGCGCAATGGAGGAAGTGCTGCAGGAACTTAATATGTCCTGGCAGGTAGGTATACGCAGCGGGGATACTCCCATTTCTACCCGCCAGCAGCAAAAGAAACAGATGCCGGAGATATTGATCATCACGCCGGAAAGCCTGCACCTGCTGATGGGACAGAAAGAATATGCAAAGGTATTCACACATCTCACAACGGTTGTAGCGGATGAATGGCATGAATTGCTGGGCAGCAAACGTGGTGTTATGGTGGAACTGGGTCTCAGCAGGCTCCGGGGACTGGCAAAAAAAGCAGGACGCCCTGCCCTGAAAGTATGGGGCATATCTGCTACTATCGGTAACCTGGAGGAAGCGCTGGATGTACTACTGGGGCAGCCAGATGCGGAAGCGGTAATTGTACGCGCCAAACTCGGTAAGAAAATAGAACTGAAAAGCATCCTGCCGGATGAGATCGAAAAATACCCCTGGGCTGGTCACTTAGGTACAAGGTTGCTGTACAAAGCCCTGCCAGTGATCCTCAACAGCCAGACCACCCTTATATTCACTAACGTCCGCTCACAGACAGAGATCTGGTACCAGGAAATATTACGCCAATGCCCCGAACTGGCGGGCGCTATTGCCCTGCACCATGGATCTATTGATGCGGAGCTACGCGTATGGGTGGAAGAAGCGCTGCACACGGGTGTATTGAAAGCAGTGGTCTGCACGTCCAGTCTTGACCTGGGTGTGGATTTCAGGCCAGTAGATACGGTGATACAAGTGGGCAGTCCGAAAGGGGTAGCCCGCTTCCTGCAAAGGGCCGGCAGAAGCGGTCACCAGCCCGGCGCTACCAGTAAGATCTGGTTCCTGCCTACGCACAGCCTGGAACTGGTGGAAGCAGCTGCCCTGAAGGCGGCTATGGAAGAACAGCTGGTGGAAAGCCGCCTGCCTGTTTTACTCGCCTTTGATGTACTCCTGCAATACCTGATGACACTCGGCATTTCTGACGGTTTTCATGCGCCTGAAATATGGGAAGAGGTGACCGGTACTTTCTGCTTCCGCGATATGACGGAAGATGAATGGGGCTGGATATTGTCTTTCCTCTCTACCGGTGGAGAAGCACTGTACAGCTACGATGAGTTCAAAAAACTGGAAAGAGAGGGCGACTTCTTCATCTGCCGCAGCCGTATGCTGGCCATGCGGCATCGCCTGCATATCGGCACCATCGTCAGTGATGCGATGCTGAAAGTGAAGTTCATGAGTGGAGGATTTATCGGTATGATCGAAGAATGGTTCGTTGCCCGCCTGCAACCAGGCGATGCTTTCAGCCTGGGCGGCCGTACCCTGGAGTTTGTGATGATAAAGGACATGACGGTGCTCGTACGGAAATCGAACGCTAAGCGGGCCATTGTGCCCAGCTGGATGGGAGGAAGACTCCCTCTCTCCGCCAATCTCGGGAAGATATTACGCCGCACCTACAACGAGGCATTATCCGGCAAGTCGGATATGCCGGAGATTAAAATATTACAACCGCTATTCGACCTGCAGGAACAATTGTCGCACGTCCCAACGGACAATCAGTTGCTGATTGAAATGATCCATACCCGCGACGGTTACCATATGTTCGTCTACCCTTTCGAAGGACGCCTGGTACATGAGGTGATGGCCGCCCTGCTGGCTTACCGGATCAGTAAACGTCAGCCTATTACCTTTTCCATGGCAATGAACGATTATGGCTTCGAACTGCTTTCCGATCAGCCGATCCCTGTCAGCGATGGCGATGTGCATGATCTGTTCTCCCTTGACAACCTGAGTAACGATCTGCAGGCGAGTGTGAACTCGACTGAAATGGCCCGCCGCAAGTTCAGGGACATTGCCGTCATTGCGGGTCTTATATTCCAGGGTTATCCGGGCAAGCATAAAGCCAGCCGCCACCTGCAATCGTCCGCCTCCCTGCTGTTCAATGTGTTCAGGGATTACGATCCGCAGAACCTGTTATTGCGGCAGGCCTTTAACGAGGCATTCTTCTACCAGATGGAAGAAGCCCGCCTGCGCGAAAGCCTGGAGCGTATTTACAACAGCGATATTATTATTACGGCTCCCGAAGCGCTGACACCTTTCTGTTTTCCGATCAAGGTAGACAGTCTCCGGGAGGAACTGACCAGTGAAAAACTGGAAGACAGGATCAAAAAAATGCGTCCACAGATATAGTTTGGGAGAGATACAGTAGTTTTACCGGAGATTATGGAGGAAGTGATTTACAGACACCAGGACCAGACCTGGCATTTATCGGCCCACAGGGCTATTTTCTGGAAAGAAGAACAGGCGCTGATCGTCTCTGACCTGCACCTGGGTAAATCCGCCCATTTCAGGAAAGCAGGAATAGCTGTTCCTGCCAACATCGGGCAGGACGACCTCTATCGCCTGCAGTTGCTTATTACAGCTTATAATCCCTCCCAGATCATCATTGTAGGAGATATGTTCCATAGCCGGGAGAACAATGATGTACCTTACTTTAAACTCTGGCGGCAGCAATTTGCACATATCCGTTTTAAACTGGTAAAAGGTAATCATGATATATTACCGGCCGCTACTTACGAAGCGCTGAATGTTGAAGTGTTTGATACGCTTATCATCCGCGATATTCATTTCATACATGAGCCCTGTTCAGAAGAGGATGCAGCGGGTTATACTTTCTCCGGGCATTTACATCCGGGGATCGTTGTTGCCGGCGCCGGAAGACAGCGTTTACGCCTGCCCTGTTTCTACTTTGGAAGACATTGCAGCATATTGCCCGCTTTCGGGCGTTTTACGGGCCTCGCCATGCTGGAACCTGATCCAGATGAGGCAGTATTCGTTATCGCTGAAAACAGCATTCTAAAAGTCAATTAATGCTGGTTGCCTACGATCCTATATATGCACACCCATTGCCGGAAGGTCACCGGTTCCCTATGGTGAAGTACGAGCTTATTCCGGCGCAGTTATTACGGGAAGGTGTGATCACGGACAAACAGATACATACGCCGGCTCCGCTGGATGAAGCGACTATCCTGCTCACCCATACTCTGGGATACTGGCACAAACTACAGCACCAGACATTGTCAGATAAGGAGCAACGCCGTATTGGCCTCCCACAATCACCAGCATTGACATTACGTGAGACCGTGATCTGCCAGGGAACAATAGACTGTGCGCTGCATGCACTGGATGATGGCGTGGGATTGAACGTGGCAGGCGGCACACATCATGCCTTCGCTGATCATGGGGAAGGTTTCTGTCTGCTGAATGATTTTGCTGTTGCGTCGAATTATCTGCTGCAGCGAAAGCTGGTAAAACAGGTGCTGATCATCGACCTGGATGTACATCAGGGAAATGGCACTGCTGCCTTATTTGCCGGCAGACCGGATGTATATACGTTCAGTATGCACGGTGCGCATAACTATCCATTTCACAAAGAAACGTCCGACTGGGATGTACCCCTACCCGATGGTATGCATGACGGTGACTATCTCCGTACACTACGCGACTGCCTGCCCGTACTGATTGATAAGGTAAAACCCGACTTTGTATTTTATTTATCAGGAGTGGATATTCTGCAAACTGACCGTTATGGTAAGCTGAAGGTCACGTTACACGGTTGCAGAGAGCGGGATGAGCTGGTGTTTCAGACGATGAAGCAACATAATATTCCTTGCGCCGTAGCGATGGGCGGAGGGTATTCAACACATATCAGGGATATTGTCAATGCGCATTGTAATACGTTCAGAGCAGCGGCGGAGATATTTGGTTAATACCAATCGCTTTGGTAAGCTCCGTCAGGAGCGATGTGTTTGTAGCCCTGAATTTCAACCGGCGAAATGAACGCGGTGCCCCCGGAATCTGGTAACCAAAACAAAACATCAATCAACCCCGATAGGGGTTGTGTGTTTGTAGCCCGGGGTTTCAACCCCGGGAACGAGGGTTTCAACCCCGGGAAACGAACGCGGTCCCACGAAAATCCGGTAACCAAAACAAAACATCAATCAACCCCGATAGGGGTTGTGTGTTTGTAGCCCGGGGTTTCAACCCCGGGAACGAGCGTTTCAACCCCCAGGAAACGAACGCGGTCCACGAAAATCCGGTAACCAAAACAAAACATCGATCAACCCCGATAGGGGTTGTGTGTTTGTAGCCCGGGGTTTCAACCCCGGGGACGCAGGTTTCACCCCCGGGGATAAACGCGGTGGGCGTCATGCACAATATTAGTAACGCATATTTTAATATGGGGCCGTATAACACAACAACAATATCATCATCGATACAATCATCTCATTCACCTCGACAATCTAACGGGGAATTAACAACACAATAACGTCCCTGCCGCTATCTACATACAGCATTCCTCTATACAACAACAATGTCTTTGTATTAATCTTAATCCTTGATCCTCTTCTTCAGCATGCTCACCTGATCTTGCAGATGGCTCACCATATCAGCCAGATGATTTACGCTCAGACGGCTTTGCTGGCCGGTCTTGCTGATGACCGCATCTGACTGCCACAGTTCCAGCACTTCATCCATGCCAACGGCATAAGGCTCATATTGCGGATTATCCGACACCAGTGTGATCTTTCCTTTAGTGCGGTTGCTTTTGAGCACACGTTTATAAACAATGCCTTCACGACTGGTCACTACCACATAGGCTTCATTGTTACGGATCTCTTCCCAGCCATCTACTTTATGGCAAACGATCACTGATCCGGAAGGAGTAGGTAACATAGAATCTCCTGCGATCTCGAACGCCCTGTAGCTGCCTGCGCCCATCATAGGCAATGTGAAAGTGTTCAGTTCTTCAATAAATTCGTCATCGTTGTAGCCTGCCAGATATCCCGCCGCAGCTTTTACGGGTACGAACTCTATCTGCTGACGGTCATTCGCCATCTTCTGCTGTCTGCGTTTTTCAAGGAAACTCTCTTTCTGGGAACCTACATCACGACGTAATAAGTCGTCAATGGATATACGGAACATGTCACTGACCAGTTCGAGCACCTCCGTGCGGGGTTCTGCACGTTCTTCTTCGTAAGCGCCCAACAGGGAACGTTTGATCCCTAATTTATCAGCAAACTCCTGCTGCGTCCAGCCTTTCTGCTTGCGCAGGAATTTTAAATTGCGGCATACTACTGACATAATCTAAATAATTTAGTACGTTACTAACAAAATTAGCATATAATTTTTATAATTACCAAATATATTCCGGTCAGCTTAACTTATTTTTGCCCGTAAATCCAACTCAATATTATGCATAACACGTTGTTAATTATTCACTCGCTGCTAAGGTGGGCAATCGTACTGACAGGATTATGGGCCGTGATCCGTGCATTGAAGGGCGTTAGCGGTAAGACACCTTATACCGGCGCTGATAAAAAAGCAGGTCTTTTCTTCATGATCTTTCTTGATATACAGTTACTGGTAGGTTTATTACTTTATTTCGTTACCAGCGCACTGGGACTGAAAGCATTCCAGACAATGGGCGGTGGCGTCATGAAAGAGTCTTATTACCGTTACTTCGCAGTTGAACATGTATTTGTCGCTATCGTTGCCATTGCACTTGTACACATCGGACGTGCAAAAGTGAAGAAAACAACGCTGGATGCACAGAAACATAAAACATCTCTGATATTCTTTGCTATTGCGTTAATCCTGCTGGCTTCACGTATTCCATGGCCAGGTACATTCGCCGGTGCAGGTAGAGGTTGGCTGTGGTAATAGCAAGACCAATTGCATTATAAAAGTGAAGGGGGATGTAACAAATAAGGGAACATCCTTATAGGCACATAAAAGATTATCTGATTCCATCAGGTTCCAAAATAAAACGAGCCCGTATCAACTTTTGATACGGGCTCTCTGCTTTTTATATAGTGACCACTAAGAGTACCTTATCCTCTGTCAGTATGGAATAACCGATAAGAATAAATATAAGGCAGCGCGGCCAGGATACCTCCTACAAAGATCAGCAGGAAGGTGCCTGTCACTACCGGCAGGAAGAATCCTGCAACAATCATAACGATACCAGTATATAACCAAAGATTACCGGCGAAAGCATGTGTTTCCCGCCAGATATCATCACTTCTCAGCGTCCAGGGCGTTCGCACACCCACAAAATAGTTTGGCTCAAGCCGCCTCAGGTAGATACCTATCACTCCGATCAGTAATCCTACTCCTGTAAATACCCAACGCTCTATCACAAACGGATGGCCCTGACTAGCCATAAAAATGATAGCCGCTGTAAAAATAGCCAGGTAGATATGGATCATGAAACGGATCTGATAGTATTTCCGGTGAAATACAGTCATGTCTTTGTGGTGGATATCCGGCTCATCTACATGCGGAATGTACCGGAACAGAAAATATAACAACAGGTTAGTAAAGAACAGGAACGTCATTAACAAAAGGAAATCACTTTTGCTCCCCACCCGTTCGGCAACACCTTTTACATTGAAATTAGTCGGCATAACGTCTGGCAGGGAGGGCCAGATAATTCCCAGATAGACCATGGGCACTATCAATAACAACAATAACAACAGCTCCTGGCCAATATCAGGCTTTTTCATGAGAAAGTGTTTTGTTTGAAAGTAAGTTGACAAATACTGTACCCGCCTTATGGCACTTTATTAATTAACCATTATCCCCTGTAATTTGTTATTGCCTGGTTATTTATACTAACATTATTAGTATTAACTAAAAATATTAGTAAATTTGTTTCAGATCTATAGTACATGGGCGATAGTCTGTGGACAGGCCATGCCCTCATAGCCTATGTCACATCTATACCGCCTATCCATAGACTGTTTCCTGTGTACTATTCATCAGCATGAACCATTATCATAACTTATGATTTCTTTGCAGCACAGGTCCATTGCTCATTTTGATATGGACAGCTTCTTCGTATCAGTAGAATGCAGGGATGATAACAGCCTGAAGGGGAAACCTTTGCTGATAGGAGGCATGAGCGATCGGGGCGTAGTAGCTTCCTGCAGCTATGAGGCCCGCCGCTATGGCATCCATTCTGCCATGCCTATGAAAATGGCCCTGAAACTGTGCCCCCACGCTGTTGTCAGAAGAGGGGACATGGAGAAATACAGCCAGCTTTCCAGAGAAGTCACCGAGCTCATAGCCGAAAAGGCGCCGCTTTACGAGAAATCTTCCATAGATGAATTTTACCTCGACCTGACCGGCATGGACAAATTCTTCGGCTCCATGAAATGGACAGCAGAACTACGCCAGCATATCATGCGGGAAACACAACTGCCCGTTTCCTTCGGACTGGCCTCCAACAAAATGATCTCGAAAGTAGCTACCAACGAGGCCAAGCCCAACGGACAAATGGAAATCGTTTTTGGAGAAGAAAAAGCTTTCCTCGCTCCCATGCCGGTGGAAAAACTACCCATGGTGGGTAAAGAAACAGCCGGTCAGCTAAGACGCCGTGGCGTGGAAACAGTGAAAACACTGAGCGAAATACCCGTTAACTTACTCGAAGCATGGTTGGGGAAGAATGGCATCTCCCTGTGGAATAAAGCCAATGGTATCGACGAATCGCCCGTTGTACCCTATCATGAACAGAAATCTATCTCGACAGAAAATACTTTCTCTTCCGATACGATCGACATGCAGTTCATCCATGCAGAACTGGTACGCATGACGGAAAAGATCGCCTTCGAACTACGCCAGCAAAACAAACTCACCGGTTGTGTTACCGTAAAGATCCGCTATTCCGATTTTGAAACCGTTACCAAACAGATGACCATTCCCTACTCCGGCAGCGATCATATACTACTGGAAAAAGTAAAAGAACTGTTTAATAAACTCTATGACCGCAGACTGCTCATCCGCTTGATAGGCGTGCGCTTCAGTCACCTGGTACAGGGCAATTACCAGATCAGCCTGTTCGATGATACACAGGAAATGATCGCACTCTATCAGGCTATCGACAATATTAAAAACCGTTTCGGATGGCAATACCTGATGAAGGGAACCAATGCAGTACCTCCGGCAAAAAGAGGAACCGTGAGGAAACCGGATGTTATGCCTTATCCTAAAGTGAGATAAAACGCTCTGCTGATATGTATCTCAACTGTAAATCCTTCTTCAGCCTGCGCTACGGCACCATTGATACGAAAGACCTGGTCAGGATCGCGCGTGAAACAGGCATTACATCACTGGCGCTGACCAATATCAATATCACATCCGATACCTGGAACTTCGTGAAGGAATGCCAGGAACAAGGCATCAAACCTATCATAGGACTGGAATGCCGAAACGGACACGATCTGAAATACATCCTGCTGGCGCGTAATATGGAAGGGTGGTTTCATATCAATCGCTTCCTCTCCGACCATCTGCATAAAGCACTTCCTTTTCCTGACCGTGCGCCAGCCTTTCCGGGCGTATTTGCGATCTATGCATGGGGAACCCTTCCGCTGCACGATCTGCATGCGCATGAACTGGTAGGTATCCGGCGCCGTGAGATCAATAAACTGTTTCGCATAGACACTATGTCCTACCAGGACAAACTCGTCATACTGCAGCCCGTTACCTTTCAGGATGCTGATCATTATGAATTGCATCGCGTATTGCGCGCTATAGATCAGAACATCCTCATTAGTCAGCTGCTGCCACATACTACAGCGCAGGCAGACGAGCAATTCCTGCCACCTGCAGTATTGTTTGACAGCTTTGAACAATATCCTCACATCATCAGTAATACCGTGCGGATAATGGATGCCTGTCAGGTCAATTTTAACTTTAAAACACCCCGCAACAAAAAACATTTTACGAACAGTGAATCGGAAGACCATGCCCTGCTCCGGCAACTGGCATATGATGGCATGCTCCAACGCTATGGGCCCGACAATGCAGAAGCCAAAGCACGCATTGAAAAAGAACTGGGCGTTGTACAGGATCAGCACTTCGATTGTTATTTTCTCATCACCTGGGACATCATCCGCTATGCGCAGGAACGGGGCTTCTTCTATGTAGGCCGGGGCAGCGGCGCTAACTCTATTATCGCATATTGTCTTAAGATCACAGACGTTGATCCCATAGAACTGAATCTTTACTTCGAAAGATTTCTTAATCCTTATCGCAGCTCTCCCCCCGACTTTGATATCGACTTCTCATGGCGGGACAGGGACGAGATCATTGACTATGTTTTTAAGAAATATGGCAACATACACACCGCTCTATTAGGCACAGTTACTACCTTCCAGCAGAATGCCACCATTCGTGAACTGGGTAAGGTATATGGTCTTCCGAAACATGAAATAGATAAAATACTGGATACACCTTTCCAACCTGATCTCACCGGCGATAGTGTGCAAAGGAACATTCTTCGCTACAGCCAGTTGATGTCGGGAGCAAAAGCATTTCCCAACCATCTTAGCATACACGCAGGCGGTATCCTTATCAGCGAAGCACCCATTCATCAGCACTGCGCTACGTATATGCCGCCGAAAGGTTTCAGTACCGCACAACTGGACATGCACCAGGCAGAAGCTATCGGGCTGTTTAAATTCGATATACTTAGTCAGCGTGGTCTCGGACATATCAGGGACTCCCTTGCCATTATCAAAGAAAACAAAGGCGTAGATATCGACATTCATGATGTAAAAAAATTCATACAGGATCCGCATGTACAGCATGCACTGAAAACAGTGAACACCATCGGCTGCTTTTATATTGAGTCGCCCGCTATGCGGCAGCTGTTACAGAAACTGCAATGTGAGGACTATCTCACGCTGGTAGCCGCCAGCTCGGTGATACGGCCGGGTGTAGCGCAATCAGGTATGATGCGGCAATATGTGCATAACTACCGCAACCAGGAGAAAGTGGTATACCTGCATGAAATTGTAAAGGAAGTATTAAGCGAAACATTCGGTATCATGGTATACCAGGAAGATGTGATCAAGATAGTGCATGAATACGCCGATATGGACCTCGCTGATGCAGACATCCTGCGCAGAGCCATGGCTGGTAAATACCGCGGACAGGGCGACTTTCAGAAGATAGAACAACAATTCTTCACGAACTGTAAACGGCTCGGAAGACCTGATGATGTGACGCAGGAACTCTGGCGCCAAATAGCCAGCTTCTCCGGCTTTTCTTTCTCAAAGGCACACTCTGCAAGTTTTGCAGTAGAGAGTTATCAGAGCCTTTTCCTGAAGACATATTTCCCTGCTGAGTTTATGGTAGCAGTGATCAACAACTTCGGCGGTTTTTATAACAGGGAACTATACTTTCGTGAATTGTATAAAACAGGCGCCACCATTAAAGCACCCTGCATTAATAACAGTGAGTACTACACGAGAATAACAGGCAATACGGTATATACCGGCTTCATTCATGTTGAAGGACTGGAAGAAAAATGGATACAGGATGTACTGGTAGAACGTACGCTGTACGGGCCTTTCGAGAACCTGGAAGAGTTCGTTGCACGTGTGTCCCCTCCACCGGAACAACTGGATATACTAATAAGGATCGGTGCATTCAACTTTGATATGCACACGAAAAAAGAATTGCTGTGGAAGAGTAGCCTGCTACTGAAAAACAAAGGACCACGCGCAGAACATATACAACCTTTATTCCGTGAGCAGGTGCCCGAATGCCAGCTGCCGATGTTGTCATATCATGAACATGAACATGCATTCGAAGAAATTGCATTGCTGGGTTTCCCCTTGTGCTCTCCGTTTGACATCCTGCAACATGACCAGCGTGCATATATTCCTGCCAGACATTTTAAGGAACATAAAGACAAGGTTATTTCCACGCTGGGCTACCTTGTGTGCACGAAGGGAATTCATACCAGTAAAGGCGTTCCAATGAGCTTCGGTACCTTCATGGACGTGAATGGCGACTTTATTGATACGGTGCATTTCCCGGATATTCTCCGCCAATATCCTTTCCAGAAAGAAGGGTTTTATATACTGCAGGGAAAGGTGACAGAAGAGTATGATGTATATTCGATAGAGGTGAACTACATGCGGAAGATAGGCTACTTCGAGGATAAATAACAACATGTAATAAACGGCAAAGGGTGCATCATATGATACACCCTTTGCCGTTTATTATATACTTTTTCAAGCGCCTATTCCAGGTTGAACAACCCTTTGTTCAGCAGCTGTAATGTTTTCTCTTTGTACTGACCGCCTATCAGGATAGATATGTTATGACGGCTGCCTCCGTAGGAGATCATACGCAATGGTACTTCATTCAGCGCATCAAACAGTTTCTTCAGGATAGAAGGTGTAGCAGCTACTTCATTACCCACAATAGAAACGATGGTCTGATGGTGATCCAGTTCCACAGAACCAAAAGGCTGCAATTCTTTCAGCAGCTGGTCCAGGTAAGGCGTATTCTCTATTGTCAATGATACGGCTACTTCAGAAGTAGTGATCATATCGATAGGTGTACGGTATTTTTCGAACACTTCGAAGATCTTACGGAGGAAACCGTAAGCCAGCAGCATGCGGCTGGATTTGATCTTGATAGCGATGATACCGTCTTTAGCAGCGATGGCTTTTACACCGTCCCCACTTGGCAGTTCAGTGATGATAGTACCTTTTGCTTCCGGCTGCATGGTGTTCAGCAGTTTCACGGGGATGTTAAAGTGCTGTGCAGGCCAGATGGAAGCAGGATGCAGGATCTTGGCGCCAAAGTAAGCCAGTTCTGCTGCTTCATCGAAAGACAGCTGCTCGATCGGGAAGGTTTTCTTTACTACCCTTGGATCGTTGTTGTGCATACCGTCTATGTCTGTCCAGATCTGTACTTCGCTGGCCTGGATGGCGGCGCCGATCAGGGAAGCAGAATAGTCGCTACCGCCACGTTTCAGGTTGTCTACTTCACCTTTTGCGTTACGGCAGATGTAACCCTGGGTCACGAAGATGGTTTTACCCTTGTTCTTTTCCAGCAGGTTACCCAGCTTGATCTTGATCTTCGGGATCTCAGGCTCTTCGTATTCGTCGATGCTCATGAAGTCCAGCGCAGGCAGCAACACTGCATCTACGCCGGCTTCTTCCAGGTATATGCTGAACAGGCGGGTGGACAGCAGTTCACCTTGTGCCAGTATATCCTTGTTTAAAGCCTCGTTAAAAGATATCTTAAGAATGATGTTCAGGAACTCGAAATGTTCGTCAACAACAGCAGTAGCCTTGGCGCGTGGAGCGTCCTGCTTGACCAGGGCCTCGCAAAAAGTTCTGTAATGTGCTTCCAGCTTGTCTATCTGGCCTTTTGCCTGTTCTTTTTTGCCCTCTGAAAGGGATTGCCCGATTTCTACCAAAGCATTGGTAGTACCGGATAATGCAGACAATACTACTATTTTAGGAGCATTATCAGCAGTCACCAGACTGGCCACGGCATGCATACGTTCCGGTTTACCTACAGACGTACCACCAAATTTTAAGATCTTCATTACTGTTGAGTTGTTATATGTTTGACGCTACAAGATATTGAGCTTTAAAAAGCCGCAAGTTCGTGTGTTTATGGCGACTTTAAAAATCCAATTTAAATTTTCCTGCTACTTCCTGCAGATCTTTCACCACGGGGTCCAGTAAGGGAATCCCGGCGGTTCTTCTCTCCTTCTCCATTTCCCGTTCGGGATCGCCAGGTATCAGCACCTGTTCTCCGGCTACAGGCTTTGCCTGGCGGAAACGTGTGATCCATTTGTCCATATGTTCCTTGAATTCATCTGCCGGACGGAATGCATCCACCCTCATAGCGCCCAGGAAATGTCCCAGCCCCTCTCCCACCGGATCGGGTGCCAGGGGCAGGAAGCTCACAAAGGGCGGCGCCCAGGGCCCGTAATTGGCGCCGGAGAGCACGGCGGAGAAAATATCCACGATTGCTCCCAGGCAATATCCCTTATGGCTGCCATGATCGCGGTCGCCGCCCAGCGGCAGCAATGCACCTCCTGATTTCAGCTCATGCGGGTTAGTGCTGGACTGCCCATCTTTATCCTGGATCCAGCCGGTAGGCGCTTCCTGGCTTTTCCGCTGGAGGATCTCCAGTTTGCCATTGGCAGCGGTCGTGGTGGCAAAGTCGGCCACGAAAGGCGGCTGTTCTTTGGCAGGTATGGCTACTGCAATGGGGTTGGTGCCCAACATACGCTCAGTAGCGAAGGTTGGCGCCACCAGGGGGCTGGCATTTGTCATAGCCATCCCGATCATATCTTTTTCCAGGGCCATCATGGCATGCTGGCCCGCTATACCAAAGTGATTGGAGTTTTTAACACTTACCCAGCCACTGCCAACTGCTGCTGCTTTCTCAATGGCCACCTTCATAGCAAAGGGCGCTACTACCAGCCCCAGCCCGGCATCGCCGTCTACAACGGCTGTACTGGGTGTTTCATGCACCACACGTACATTCGGCGTAGCATTGATCCTGCCGGCCTCCCACAACCGTACATAACCGGTCAGACGGGCTACGCCGTGGGAGTCGATTCCCCGCAGATCCGCAGATAACAATACTTCGCTGGCAGTGTCGGCATCCTGAGGAGGACACCCCATTTTTATAAATACTTCCCTGGTAAATTCCCGCAGATGGGGATAGGAGAATGTTTGACTCATTGTTTCTTAAATCCTGTTTCCTGTATGGTTTCCGTTCAGCGTTTCAGAGAGAATGATTACGCCTGTGCAGTAGGTCCGCCAAAATTCATGGGCAGGGAAACAGGATCCTGGTCCTGAATGGCTCCATGCACAGACTCATATTTCTTGATATTGTCCACCAGGGCTCTCATGAAGCGCTTGGCATGCTGAGGAGTCAATATGATACGGGATTTTACCTTAGCCTTTGGTAATCCCGGCATCACATTTACAAAATCTACCACAAATTCTGCGTTGGAATGGGTAATGATGGCCAGGTTGGCATACACACCTTCCGCTATTTCCTCGCTCAATTCAATATTAAGCTGATTCTGTTCTTCCTGCTGATTTTCCATATTATTTTGCTTTTGCGGTACAAATGTAAAAAAGAGACCTTAAAATGAAAGGTCTCTTTTTCAAACGTCGGTACAAGGAAGTAATACGGTCATGGAACATCCCACCAGACGCGACGTGTCAGCCTTGTATTGGCTGGCGTATTGGTATTATAGCGAATTTCACTGCTTGGGTAGAACAGCGACCTTGGCAACTGGCCTCCCAGTACATTTCCCGGAGTAGCTGTCAGCGTCGGTAAACCCGTTCTGCGCCAGTCTGTCCATACTTCAGGACTGAGGAACAACGCTATGTACTTTTGAGTCATGATGTCATTAAGCGTGATATTGGCGGCTGTCCTGTCTACTTCAGACAAATAAGAGGCGTCGCCGATAGTCCGGATCAGATTTGCCCTCACCGCTTCATTGTAGGCTTCGGCTGCCGCTGTAGTATTACCGTTCCGCAATTGCAGCTCTGCTTCCATGAACTTCAGTTCATCGTAAGACAGGAAATACACCGGAGAATTGGGGGAACCGTACAATGATCCCAGGGCACTCGGATCTGAAGGATCGAAATACACGTCGTACCGGGGGTCGCCGGCTGCGTCCATGATGTCATTCAGATGACCTGTGAATATAATGTCTGCACGCTGGGTATTGAACTGGTACCAGGGCGCCTGGGTAGTAGTGGCACTGCTACCTACAAATCTGACAAATGCAGCTTCTCCGTCCTGGAAGCCCTCGGCAATTTCAGCCAGCGCTTTCGCTGCCGCGGTATTGTCCACCTTAACAGTATGCAGGTAGAACTTCGCTTTCAGTGAATGGGCGAACCTGAGCCATTTTTCCAGATCGCCTTCAAACATCAGATCGTCATTGGAATTTGGCTGGAACGGAGATCCGTCATCCACTTCAAGGCTGGCAATAGCCTCATCGAGCAACCGGTGCAGCTCAGCATAAATAGACTGCTGACTGTCATATTTGGGCTGCGTATTACCCAAGCCTCTGAAGGCTTCTGTATAAGGCACATCGCCCCAGAAATCAGTCACCTGTCCAAGGTCATTTGCCATCAGGATCTTGCCCAATGCTGCATAGTGCAGCTGGCCGGCGGCAGTAGCGATAGATATCAATGTATCAACATTGGTCAGAATAGCGCCATAAAAGCCGGCGTACCACATGTTGTCCACGTCATCAGGCGTGATATTGTACACGTTGGCGCTGGCTGACTGGTTAGCTGCTCCTGTCGTCTGTTGCATAAAAATAGACGGGAGGCGGGAAGCATCCCCACCCCAGATGTAAGCGCTCTGCAGGATCGTTCCGGGCAGTAACGCCGTAGCTGTTGGGTTCTTCAGCTGAGAGGGGTCATCGTTGATACCATTGTAGAAGTAGTCTTTTCTGCAGCCCTGCGAGATGGCCAACAGGAACAATAGTGTGAGTATATATTTCGTAATCCGTAACATGGTCGTTCGTTTTAAAGGGTTAGAATTTAAACTTAAAGTTCAGGCCATAACTGGAGGTACCAGGCATATTGAAGTAGTCAATACCCTGTGCATTGGTAGCCCCTGTCAGGCTGGTTTCCGGATCTATGCCCTTATACGGTGTCCATATGATAATGTTACGGGCAAATCCACTAACGGTAATGCCTTTGATAACCCGGGAGTTTTTGAACCTGTCTGTTGGAAAGTCGTATGATAAACTCACTTCACGCAATTTCACAAAAGAGGCATCGTCTATAAATGTCTCTGTCTGTGCACCGAAACCACCACCATTTCCAAGGTACCAGGCTTCATCCAGTGGCACTGCGGTAGTATTTACTGCTCCTGCACCGGGTTTTTCAGCGCCACCCTCATTATGCACGATCTCGCCCGCATCGTTCAGGTGCCCCAATACACCAGGGAATGTGTGCATCTCTCCCCTGTTTATGGTATAGTAGGAAGTACCAATGGCCTGCAGCGATCCGCGTGTACCATTCCACAGGTCACCTTTATGTTTCCAGTCTACCAGGGTATACAATGAAAATCCTTTGTAGCTGAAAGTATTGCCGATACCCATCAGGAATACCGGGTTAGGATTACCTACTCTTTTCTGTATGTTGGATACTACCGGATAACCGAAGTCATCGGGGTTGTCACTGACGATAATGCGGCCCTGCGGGTCTCTTTCCCAGCCATAAGCATAGATAATACCTGCGGGCTCATTTGGCAGGTGTGCCACCACTGTACCTGTAAAACCGTTGACGGTCACCTGATTAATACCAGGGGCCAATGCCAGTACTTTACTGCGGTTCATGCTGTAGTTCACAAACATATCCCACGTAAAGGCCTTGCTGACGATCGGTTTAGCACTGAGGGTGACTTCAAGACCATTGTTCCTGATAGAAGCTGCGTTCAGGTTTACATACTGAAATCCGGCAGACCCTGCTATCGGAGATTCCACTAACAGGTCGGTTCCCTTTGTATGGTAACCTGTCACATCAACTCCGAAACGGTTGTCGAAGAACTGTAACTGTATACCAGCCTCATAAGAGAGCGTCTTTTCCGGCTTCAGGGTAGGGTTACCCAATACATTGTCCAGGGAGAAACTACCTTTTCCATCATATGGGAAGGAAACACCGGTGGTGTAACCATCCGGGAAAGTGGTAGGCACTGAGAAAGACTTTGTTACGAAAGAACCGGGGTCTTTACCCACCTGGGCAACTGATAACCTGATCTTACCGAAGTTGAGCACATTTCCACCTTTCAGGCCTTCCAGTTCTGTAAATACAAAACCTAAGCTGGCTGAGGGATAGAAGAAACTGTTATTATCCGGTGGCAGTGTGGATGACCAGTCATTACGCCCGGTCAGTTGCAGGAACAACATAGACCGGTAGTCAAAGTTCGCATCAAAATAAAGCGATATCCTCCTGTAGGGAGTGATATAGTTGTAGGATTTCTGTACGGTGGCATTACTGATGTTGTCGTATCCCGGAGAGGTCAGACCATCACCTTGTACATACAGCTCATCCATTCTGCGGGAGTATAAGTTGTTACCCACCCGGAGGTTTACCCTGAAATCTTTGGAGACCTGCTTGTTGTAGGTGATGATCGCGTCTGAGTTCACACTTTTGTAAGTATACCTGTCATCAAACACACGGCCGCCATTGTAGGCGCCGGATTGTATTTCGTAATACTGGTGACGGTTATCACTATAAACATCTGTACCAATGCGGTAAGTCAGTGTGAAGTCTTTTATAAAATCCCAGTCCACCTGCAAGCTACCCAGCAGACGGGTTACAGCAGTAGTGTAAGGGGTGTTATTAAGGGTCCAATATGGGTTATCGTATATACCATTCCGGTAAGAACGCTGTAAGCCATTAGAGAACAGATAAGTGCGCGGATCGTCAGCGGCCAGTCCACCGTTTGAGTTATCAAAACTGATAGGCGTTCTGGTTAGCCCCAGCATAATACCTGACAGGTTACTACCATTCTGCGGCATACTACCATTAGTAACATTGAAATTGAGGTTAGCTGATGTCCTTATCTTTTCAGATACTTTCAACTGTCCGGCCAGTGCGATAGCGGTACGTTGCTGGTATTGCAATGGCACAATGGAATTCTGGTAGTTATGGGAAACAGACATGCGGTACGTGGCCGCCTCAGTGCCACCTGTAAATGCCAGGCTATTGTTATAAGTAACCCCTGTTCTCCAGAAATCGTTCGTATTGTCATAAGGTACGAACTTGATATTGGCGTTAGGGTCTGAAGCACCTACCAGATCACCGTGGAAATCATATTCGTTAGGAACACCTGTCCAGTACATTGTATCTATATTAGGCCCCCAGGAATAGCGGTTACTGGAAGTGAATGGCGCCAGTATCCCTCCAGATCCTTTCACAAATTGTTTCTGGATCTTAGGCAACCTGTTCACCACATCAAAGGATACGCCGGTACTGAAATCTACAGAGACCTTGCCGGCTTTACCTTTTTTGGTAGTAATGATGATGGCGCCGTTAGCGGCGTCAATCCCATACAGCGCGGCAGCGGCAGGACCTTTCAGTACGGAAATACTTTCAATGTCGTCAGGATTGAGGTCAGCACCACGGTTGGTATTGGTAGCGCCCTGCAGTAACTGGTTTTCTCCGTCAGCAGGGTCGCCGGAAAAATTCTGCGAGTTATCTACCGGAATACCATCAATTACGAAGAGCGGCTGGTTATTACCGGTCAGGGAGTTGGTACCTCTGAGTTTTATAAAGGTAGCGGCCCCTGGGGTACCGCCGGAACCAACAACCTGCATACCGGCCACTTTTCCTGACAGGGCTCTGAGCGCATCACCCTGGCTGGCCCTTACAAGGTCATCGCCTTTTACATCCTGTACGGCATATCCCAACGCTTTTTTCTCACGTCTGATACCTATACCAGTGACTACCACTTCCTGTAAATTTCTGTTATCCTGTACTAATGTAACATCGTAGGTAGTAGCTGAGCCGACGGGGACTTCTTTAAGCGTAAAACCCACGCTTCTGATCTGGAGTATGTTATTATCGCCGTCCACGATTAAACGGAAATTACCGTTCTGGTCGGCAGTGGTCCCCTTGTTGGTACCTTTTAACTGGACAGTGGCATAAGGTATGGGAACCCCATCGGTTCCGGTCACCTTACCAGTCACTTCACGCTGTTGCGCGTAAAGCCCTGTCATTAAACAACTAAGAATTAACAAGCACAGTAAATGTTTTAGCATAACGGTTCGGATTTATTTTATACACCGGAGAGGTGCGTGAATAAAACAATGTCCTGAAGGAGTAGTACCCGATATGTCGTTTTACGAATTTTGGCGTTAATTAAAATCCAATCTAAGTTTTTCTGTTGATTGATTTACAATGTTTACAATGGGTTTCTCCTGTATAACAAAAATGAAGGGGCAGGGTTCAGTGGATTAACAAAAAAGGCCCTCCTCAAAGCTATCGCTATTGAGGAGGGCCTGTTATCAATTCTAAATCTTGTGCAGTTACAGCATTTATTGTCTATTCCGGAGCGGATTATTTATCCCAGAATATTTTTGTTGTCACTCTATCACCATCGCCGCCCAGATCTTTGGCTGCTTTGTCATAATTAGTTCTGTTCAGATTCTGTTCAGAAACCGGATAAGTGAAGCGTACAGGCCATGGACTTCTGGCGGTAGGACCTGGTACGAATACAGGGTAATCAAGTCTTCTTGCTTCTACCCATGCATCAAAACCACGATTGTACAGCGCGATCCATTTCTGCAGACCGATCTTCTGTTTGTAAGTACCGGTAGCTGTAGCATAGGCTACAGAAGGCTGAGCCAGGTAAGTTACTGCTTCAGCGGCAGTACCACCCCATGAAACGATAGAGTTAGTGATGGCATTGTTGTAGTGGGTTGCAGCAACACCTGTTATCAGGCCTCTTTCGATAGCTTCAGCACGCAGGAACTCAATTTCGGAATAGTCGATAAACACACCTGGCAGATCTTTTCTTTCCAGTTTATCGCCCGGGTGAGAGTAGGCAACATAAGAACCTTTAGTGCCATATTGTAATCCGATAAACTGACCGTCAACAGTCGTGAAGAACTGGCCAATTCTTGGATCATTCAGCGTTTTCAGCTGATTGATCATTAAAGTGGTAGCATTAAAGTCATGACGACCACTCTGTACCAGATCTTCCCACAGCGGGTTAGTATTTGGAGGAACGGTTGAGTAAGGGAACCTTGCAAATTCGCCCATGGTATTGAAAGCCTTAGGTTCTGCCGCGGTAACAGCAGCAGCAGCCTTGTCAGGCGCTGCATCAACCAGGGTCATACCTAATCTGAATTTCAGGGAATTGCCAAATTTGATCCAGCTATTGATCTCATCGCCAGGGAACAGCATATTAGCTGTACCAAAACCTTCAGCACTTGCATCAAAAGATGTCAGGGCAGCATCCAGGCGGGTGAGCAGGTCATTGTAGATAGTCAGACCATCTTCATACACCGGGAACAGGTTGTCGATATCCAGCGATTTGCTGTAAGGTACGTTACCAAAAGTATTTACAGCAACTGATGTAGCGAAAATTGACATGATCTCAATCTGAGCCAGCTGGTTCTTCTTGGTAGCAGCGCTGATAGAGGCGTCAGCTTCCACTACTTTCCTTGCTTCGCTCAAATCTTTCAATACATCTGTATAGAGCGCACTCCACACCGCATCAGGAATACTCCTTTTGATCAGGTTGTAGTTAGACTCATCCAGGTAGGTGTTTTCTGTCCATTGTTGTACGATCAATCTGTAAATGTTCAGATTCACACTTGTACTTGTCAACAGGTCAGCCAGTTCTTTGGTTGCACTCGCATACAGTGCAGAAGCAGCTACTACGTCCGGTTTCTTCACATCATTGTTAAGTGAAGTGAGGTCTTTGGTGCAGGATACTGTCGAAACCATACCTGCTATAGAGAGTGATGCGTATAAGAATATCTTTTTCATTTTACTTTTTTTGAGTTTAATTCACCTACTAGAACCTGAATCTTACGTTAGCACCGAAAGTTCTTGTAGAAGGATAGCTACCACCGATATAACCCTGATAGTTACCAGAGCTGATAGCATCATCCGGATCTGCATAAGGCAGGTTCTTGTGGATGATCCACAGGTTACGACCGATCAGAGAGAAGTCGATACCTTTGAACGGCGCCATACGTTTTGTCAGAGAAGCAGGCAGAGAATATGTCAGAGACACCTCACGCAGTTTCACATAGCTTGCATCGTATACGAATGCTTTATCAGGATTAGATACGTAACCATAAGTTCCGTATTCGTTAGCGATCCTTGTAGTGTTAGGTTTACCATCTGCAGTTACACCTGGTACGATGATACCACCGGAAGTGTTATCGTTGGTCAGAGGAGCTCTTGACTCGTTACCCAGGTCGTTTTTACCCACTGTTTCTGGCAGCAGACCTGTTGCCAGGCCATAGTACATATCCAGAGAGAAGAGGTCGCCGCCTTTACGTACGTCCACCAGGAAGCTCAGGGATACATCTTTATATTTCAGTGTGTTGGTGATACCGCCGATCCAGTCAGGATTTGCGTTACCGATGATGTTGTTGGAAGTAGGGGAAATCTGATAGTATCCATCCTCAACCAGCTTCTCACCTTTTTCATTGTATACATAGTCTGTACCAATGATAGTACCATAAGGCTGACCCACAGAAGCATTAACAGTAATGTTACCAGGGAAGCTTGCGAGCTGCAGTGTGCTGATACCAGGTAAGGATTTCACCTTGTTACGGTTGCGGGACCAGTTCAGGTTAACATTCCAGGAGAAGTCTTTAGTTCTTACCGGAGTACCGAAAACTGACAACTCAATACCCTGGTTCTGGATATCACCAGCGTTGATCACTTTGTAGTCGAAACCTGTAGCAGTTGATACTGGCAGTGGAACGATCTGGTCTACAGTGTTCAGTCTGTAGTAGGTCGCGTCAAAGCCGATACGGTTCTGCAGGAAGGCCATTTCCAGACCTGCTTCAAAGCTCTTTGTACGCTCTGATTTCAGATCAGGATTGTATTTGGTACCATCAACAGATGCCAGCGGATTACCGTCGATACCTGTCAGTACCTGGTAGTAATTTTTGGTGTATAATGCCGGAGCGGGGCTACCCACTTCTGCGTAGTTCACCCTTACCTTACCGCTTGACAACCATGTTGCCTGTGGCATCAGTTTAGAGAATACGAAACCTAAGGAAGCAGCTGGGTAGTAGTAGCTGTTATTGTTATCAGGTAAAGTAGAAGACTGATCCCTTCTTACAGAGAGGTCGAGGAATAAGAATTCTTTGTAACCGAGGTTAGCTGAAGCGAAGATACCGTCTACTTCTTCAGTAGTAGCGATCTCAGTTGGAGCTTCCATTGGGTTAGCAGTGTTCAGCAGTGCATACAGACGAGGAATCAGCAAACCACCATTTGTTTTGGAAAGGATGGAGTTGTTCTTCGTTCTTCTGACGTTACCACCGAGAATACCTTTGAAATTCAGATTTTCAGAGATATTCTTGTTGAAATTCAGCATCAGGTCATAGTTGTACTCGCTGAAAGTATGTTCATATCTCTGGTACTGGGACACATCGATTGAACCTACAGCGATCCTCTCTTCCTGCATTTCATTGTAAGTATCCAGTGATACACGACCCAGTACATTTAACCAGTCGGTCACATTGTAGTTCAATGCGATGTTACCGAAGTTACGTGTACGCTGGTCGTTCTCATAGTTCTCATATCTTGTCCAGTATGGGTTATCCCAGTAAGCCGGAGAAAGATTGCCCGGATACTGCTGGTTCCAGGTGATGTTCTTCATCTCCTTTTTGTAAGCAGCTTCCTGGTCTTTCACGTCAATGTTGGTTTCCCACCACTGCCTGAAGTTAGTCATCAGGTTTTTAGAGTCATAACCAGTACCATAACGGCCCTTTCCTTTGATCAGGGAAGTATTTACGGATGCACTGGCAGTCAGCTTGGAAGTCAGGTTGTAAGAAGCCCCAAAGTTGATGAGGTCTTTACCGATGCGGCTGTTAGGCATAATACCCTGGTCAACGCTCTTGGTGTAACCGAGTTTGAAGTTGCCTTTGTCGCTGCCACCATCGATCACAGCACTATTGCTGGTACCAACAGCAGTTCTGAAGAACTTCGTAGCATCGTTTGCAGCTGCAGTGTAAGGCCTTTTTTTGCCATAGTTTGGAGAACCTTCATAGAAGGAATCCCAATGATACACCAGCAGGTTTGGATCGAATTTAGGACCGTAAGAAGCGTCATCCACGGTATTCACGATCTTGTCAACAGTGCCGTCACCATCGATATCTTCTTCAAACCAGTAGTCGCCGTAACCAGCACCATAGTCTTTCTGATATTTTACGAAAGTGCTTTTATCTACTTTACCGATGTTCACGCCGCTGTTCACAGTAACGTTCAGACCACGGTTACCTTTTTTGGTAGTGATCATCACAACACCGTTAGAGGCACGTGAACCGTACAGCGCTGTAGCAGCCGCACCTTTCAGTACGCTCACAGAAGCGATATCATCAGGGTTGATATCTGCAGCAGCGTTACCGTAGTCGTAACCGGAACGACCGGTACGCTGGTCTTTACTGTTTGTGTTTGAGTTGTCCACGGGCACACCATCTACAACGAATAATGCCTGGTTATTACCAGTCAGTGATTTGGCGCCACGCAGTACGATATTGGTAGAACCACCCAGCGTATTGTTTTTGCGGATTTCCAGACCGGATACTTTACCGGACAGGGAAGTTACCACGTTCGCATCTCTGGTCCTGTTCAGCTCTTCAGCGTTTACGATCTGAGCTGAGTAAGGAAGTTCATTTTTATTTCTTTTTACGTTCAGAGCAGTTACAACTACCTCCTGGAGGTTCTGATCGTCATTCTTTAGTGATATGGTCACGCTTCCATTTGCACCAACAGCAATGTCCTGAGCAAGATAACCCACACTTCTAACAATCAATACTGCATTGTTGCCATTTACATTCAGTTTGAAATTTCCATCCTGGTCTGAAGTGGTTCCCGTATTTGTCCCTTTGATTTGAATTGTAGCGAATGGTATAGGCAACCCATCTGCCCCGGTGACCTTTCCCTGAACCTGACGTTGTTGAGCATACGTCAGAGTAGCGCTCACCATAAGCACGTTGAAAAAGAGTAACGCTCTTTTCTTCATAAACGATTTAGATTTAATTGACAATAAAAAATTAATTAGTCCCGAGGCCTGTAATAATTGGCATAGCACAGACTATACAAGCCCCTAACTTGCAAAAACCACTTTATGTTTACCAAAAATTTTGTTGTTGAAATAACCATCCGGGGTGAAGGCGGCAAGAACCTGGATGGTTGTTTGCGGCGCGGAATGACACTGATCCATCTTACCAACGGAAATGGAATACCGTCGAGCACAGGTTGACATTGTTGTATCTCTAGCAGTAAGACAGGATAAAGAGATTCCGACCTCTTTCATATTACGATTTAGATTTTGGTTGAGGAGCACAATTTAGAGATTTTTTTTCCTCCGCACCAAGAAAAATTTAACCTTTTTTTAAGAGAGAAAAAAAATAATATATGTACGTGTATATTTTACAGTTAAATATCGAATAAAATTTAACATTCATTCTGTCCCCCTCCTAAAATGAGTACTGCAATTGACAATGCAGGTCCCCTACCCTGTTGCCGGCTACTTCATCCCAGCCATTTCCGATGCTGGTTACACGACCGTATACTGTTCGCTGATAGCGTATCCAGCATGTCAATCCATTCTTCATTTTCCAACGCATACGGCACTGGTATTGACGCCCCTCTCCTGACAAGCGGGATACCGCATATTCATACAGCATGCCTGAAGTGATGGTGTACATACTTTCCGCCTCTCCGGCTGCAAACATGGTATAACGTACATATAATTGCAGTGGCCAGCGGGTACACGCATAAAGTAACTCCTGAAACAGGAGGAACCCCCGTTGCGCTTTTCCCTCCTCCCTGCGCCGGCTCAGTTCCA
The DNA here is from genome assembly GCF_021646545.1 of Chitinophaga filiformis. GTDB lineage: Bacteria > Bacteroidota > Bacteroidia > Chitinophagales > Chitinophagaceae > Chitinophaga > Chitinophaga filiformis_A. Next base: position 239,167 of record NZ_JAKIRP010000004.1, read on the forward strand.
CTCTGTTTTTTACTGTAATGCCCCTTTTTGCGTCCAGTTTCACCTGCAGGCGCCAACTCTGACGGTCTACCCGCACAGGCGGCGGAAAAAAGGATACATCGTCCTTCCCATCCTGTTGTTTGACAGTATAATTGTACCTGAGAAAGATCTCCGTCTGTTTATCAGGCGTATAGGTCAGTGCCACCAGCAGATCCCTTCCTCCGCCCGGTGCGGATGATCGGTATTGCAGCCAGGGAAAACGGAACTGGTCTGCATAGGCGTCTATTTTCAGATGAGTGTTCACTTTCAGGCTAATGCCGGTATAAACGCCGTTTTCATTAACAGGCTTGTAAAACTCACCCCAGGCATCCGCATAAAGCGAATGGTAGCCCCTGTTATAGTTGCGGTAAAGCAGCACCATATCCACATTAGCAGTAACACTGGCCAGCAGTCCGCTGATCCAGGCTGTTTTCCCATTGGCACTCATCGCTCCCTCACCAAAAAGATGCAGGCCTTTCCAGCTGGCTTCATAGTCTGCACTCACTCCTGTAAGTGTTTTACCTTCAAATGCAAAAAGCTGATAGGGAGCTGTCCCTTTCACTACCGGCTGCGAGAACTGATGTTGTATCATGTTAAGTCCGGCCCTCCAGTCCCGACCTGTTACCGTAACATTGCCGCCTATGGTATATTGTCCCAATGTATGCCGCTTAGCCAGTTCTGTATGAGAGCGGTGATAGCCACTGTTCTCTGTGATGCTCCCATCCAGCATCCGGGAAGATATGAAAGCAGTACCCTCCCATTTTCCCTGCGCCACGGTCACACCTGCGCCACGGTAAAAATTGTACTCCCCTGCTGAAGCATATGGCTTTAACAGTTCTCCTTCCCGTTTTACCTGCATAACGGCGGCTCCTTTTCCGAAGGCCAGGGATTGCCAGTTCAACAATCCCTGCCCCATATTCACGGTGAAGTCACCCAGAGCAAGTGCCCTGATCCATTTATATTGCCTGACAAACAGGTGGATGCTGTAGAAATCGAAACCCCGACCTTGGCCTCCCCTGAAAAAGGCTTCGCCTGCATCCTTCTCCATCACAACGCCCCAGCTCATGTACCGGGGGAAATTGTACCGGTAACGTAACAACAACCTATCCGGGCTACCCAGGTAATGTGCAGAAGTGCTGTCTGTATGTTGATATCCCCTGCTGGTTTCCAGTTGCCGGCCGTAGCGGAAAAGGAGGGTATGGTCTCCCCTTTTCAGATAGTCTTTCAGTGTATACCGGGGCTCGAGGTCATTGCCTGTACGTACATAAGGCAGTATGCTGCGGATCAGTTGCTCATCCCAGCCAGGTACGGCCTGTAACTCATAAATGCTGACCAGCTTACCCATTTGCTGCCGGTATGCCAGGAACTGGCGGATCTGTACAGGAGATAGTATCCCGAGGGATTTTAGTGCCGCTGCATCAGCCGTATTCAGGTCAATTTTGCGCCGCGTATATCCCTGCAGCTGTTGCCAGTGCCCATCATCTTCCGATATATTATCCGCATTTGCTGCGTGGCCTTCCAGCTGGCTCTCTGCTACCGCATTCAGTGCGGGTTCCGGCTGCTGTGCATAACTATTGTTGCACAGCAGTAACAGCAGGATCAGCATGGCTATTTTAATGGGCATAAAATCACAATTACAGTGATGCCTGATTGCAGATCGCGACGTCATTATCGCTTCGTTAATTACTACATGATTACAGTTGCGGTTGCGATGCCTGATTACACCTCGCAAGATCATGGCCGTTACTTTCATTAGCGTACAATTGTAGTTGCCGGTATGAGCCCAAATTGCAGATCGTAAACATCATTTCCGCTGCTTTAATTGCCATACAATTGCAGTTGCCGGTGTGAGACCTAATTGCGGATGATGACTGGCAGAGAGCTGTATATACAGCTGCTGCAATGAAATACTGACAGCCGCACTACTGAGTTGTGGGTTAGCAGACATGCCCAGCTGCAGGGACAACTGCTTTATAATACGATACTCACACATCACTTTGGCAAGTGTTGCAGCATCTGTCTCATGTGTGACGGCTGTACTCAACAAAAAGGTGGGCGCTACTTCATATCCCATACCGACACTGTAAATAGCAGGCACCTTGTTTTTACCCAGGCTTTGAGAATTGCCCGCAGTAGGATTAAATACATGTAACCCCATATGCAGCTGTGGCGTAAGATGCATCAGGCACCCCAACTCAAACACAATGGTAGCAGCTGTTGTGTACTGAGGAATGGCTTCCGACAGATAATCAGCCTGCATACCAATACTGAAGCGGTTGCCCAGGGTTCTCCCGTAAGACAGACCGATGGCTTGCCGTTTGTAATTAGTATATCCGGATTGCTGTAAATGCAGTCCAAACCCACCATGCCTGACAGGCACTGCCAGTGCGGCAGCATGTGTGCTGAGGGCCTTTAGCAGGAAGCGCCGTTCCGTGCTTACACCTGCAGTTACAACAGGTATATAGGCCAGTGCTGCCTGGTTTTGTAAGGCGGTCAACAACTGATGGAAGTTCCGGCTGTAAGTACCGGCAAAAGGCTGTTTGTCGACAGACAGCCAGACAAGTTGCGCGCAAATAACTGCCGTGCACATAGTGCAGACAATGGTCGCAATGATTTTTTTCATTTGCTTGGAATGATTGTGGATCAGTTAGTTTTTCAGAAGGGATGTTATGTAGTGCGGGTCAACGTGTTAACAAACAAAAATCTCCTCACATATGTGAGGAGACAATATTAGGAAATTAATCTTTATTTAAAAAAACTATATCGTAATGATCAGAACAGACCATATAACTGAGAGTCTATTTTCGATATAATCTCTCCCAGATCTTCTTCGCTTTCCGGGAATTTATTCTTGTCGATATCGATGATCAGCAGCGGTCCTTCCGAATATTTTTCTATCCAGTTATTGTAATATTCGTTCAGTCTTTTCAGATAATCCAGGCGGATATTTTCTTCATATTCTCTTCCTCTTTTCTGGATCTGTGCTACGAGTGTAGGCACGGATGCACGCAGATAGATGAGCAGGTCCGGAGGTTTTACCATGGACTTCAGCGTTTCGAAGAAGTTGAAATAGTTGTCAAAATCGCGCTTGGTCATCAGCCCCATTTCATACAGGTTGGGCGCAAAGATGTGTGCATCTTCGTAGATGGTACGGTCCTGGATCACGATCTCATTTCCGTTCTGAATGTCGAGTAGCTGTTTGAGACGCCCGTGCAGGAAGTATACCTGCAGGTTGAAAGACCAGCGTGGCATATCTTCATAAAAATCATTCAGGTAGGGATTATGCTCAACATCTTCGAACTGGGGCACCCATTTATAATGTTTTGACAGCAGCTCAGTAAGTGTGGTTTTTCCGGCTCCAATGTTTCCGGCTATAGCTATGTGTTTAATCTTGCTTTGTTTTGCCATGATAATATCAGGGGTCACTAATCATTCAATTGCAGCCGGCTGGTGGCAGCAAGTAATTAGTTGATAACCTAAAATTTACAAATTATTTGGTTATCAATTGAAAAAACTTGCTACCACTGCCATGCGGCATTATAACGAGTGATTAATAGTAGTGAATTCCAATGAGTTTCCTCGCTTGTTGCAAAGTTTGTGCCGCACTTTCCCTGGCTTTCTCTGCACCTTCTTTCATGATACGGTTCAGGTAAGTCGGATCATTCTGTAAAGCGAGCGCTTTCTCTCTGATGGGAGCGATAAAGTTCACCATGTCATCTCCCAGTTGTTTTTTCATATCTCCGTAGCGGATAGTCTGATTATCGTAGGTGTCGCGGAAATGTTTGATCACCTCCGGTGTACTTACCTGTTCCATCAGCAGGAAAAGATTAGTAACGGCTTCCGACATTGGGGCACCCGGTTCAGGCGTGCCACTATCGGTCTTTGCTTTATTCAGTTTCTTACGGATCAGATCATCGGTATCAGCCAGATATAAAGTCGCCATCTGATTTTCACTCTTACTCATTTTTCCTGTGCCATCCAGACTGGGTATTTTCACCAGATCATCTCCGAAGTTGAATGCAACCGGCTCCGGAAACAGATCACCATAACGTTTGTTGAAGCGTTGTGCGTAGTTACGTGCCATTTCCAGGTGTTGCTCCTGGTCTTTACCCACCGGTACTTTTACAGCACGATGAATGAGTATGTCTGCACTCATGAGTACAGGATAAGTCAGCAAACCGGCGTTTACATTTTCCGGCTGCAGACGCACTTTATCTTTAAAGGTTGGCACTTTTTCAAGTTCCCCCTTATAAGCCATCATATTGAGTAACAGATACAACTCCGCGATCTCTGGAACGTCGCTCTGTACGTACAGTGCGACCTTTTCAGGGTCCAGGCCGGACGCAATATTTTCTGCCAGCACGCGGAACACATTGGCGCGCAGGTCTTTAGGATCAGGATGTGTGGTAAGGGAATGCCAGTCAGCTACAAAGAAATAACAGTTAAATGTTTCCTGCATCCTGATGTAGTTGCGGATAGCGCCAAAATAATTGCCTAAGTGTAAATACCCGGTAGAGCGGATGCCGCTCACCACTATTTCTTTTGATGTAGCCATAATGGGGTGCAAAATAAGGAATTTGCCCATTATGGACTATCGACTATTTAAGGTAACTTTAACGCGGACATGTCCGATATTTATTATTTTTTCATTTAATTTGATTTATGGAAGTGAATGCGATGCTGGTACAACAACTGGCAGACCTGGCAAGGCTTGAATTCAGCGAACAGGAGAAAAAGGAGATCCAGGGAGATCTTCAGCGGATGATCACCTTTGTGGAGAAACTGAATGAGCTGGACACAACTCACGTAAAACCATTATTACATCTGACGGCGGACAGAAACGTGCTGAGAGAAGATACTGTAGTCCCTTCCATAACCCGGGAAGAAGGTTTAAAGAACGCCCCCGCTGCCAACGAGCAATATTTCAAAGTGCCGAAAGTTATCAAGAAATAGATCAACCTTGTAATGCTATAAATCTATGCGCCCGAATTCCGTCATCCATTTGGAACATATCCGTAAAAGCTACTTCATTGGTAAAAATGAACTACCCGTACTGAAAGGTATTGACCTGGACATTTTTAAGAATGAGTATGTAGCGCTGATGGGCCCTTCAGGCTCCGGCAAATCCACCCTCATGAACATGCTGGGATGCCTTGACACGCCTACCAGCGGCAGATATATACTGAGTGGCCATGATGTGAGCAAAATGGAAGACGATGCCCTGGCAAGGGTGCGCAACAAGGAGATCGGGTTCGTATTCCAGCAGTTTAACCTGATGCCGCGTCTCAGCGCACTGGAAAATGTGGCCGTTCCGTTGATCTATGCTGGTATTTCCAAAAAAGAGCGGGAAGATAAAGCCCGGTTCATGCTGGAAAAAGTAGGTCTGGGACAGCGTTACAAACACAAACCCAATGAACTTTCCGGAGGTCAGTGTCAGCGCGTGGCCATTGCCCGCGCCCTGGTCAATGATCCTTCCCTGATACTGGCGGATGAACCTACCGGTAACCTCGACACCAAGACCTCGATTGAGATCATGGAGATATTCGGGAAAATACATGCCTCCGGCAATACGGTGGTGCTCGTAACCCATGAAGAAGATATAGCAGCCCATGCCCGCCGCGTAGTACGTCTGCGTGACGGCCTGATAGAATCTGACAGGAAAAATGAAGAGGTGCTCGCTGACACCGCAAAATCCAATCAGTAAACAAACTCACTGATGTCATTTAAGATCTACACCAAAACAGGCGATCAGGGTAAAACTGCACTGATCGGGGGCACCAAAGTGCCTAAAAGTAACCTTCGCATTGATGCCTACGGTACCGTAGACGAACTCAATTCCTATATTGGCCTGGTAAGCGACTACCTGTCGGCCTATGGCGATACGGTGGCCCTGCTACGGGAGATCCAGGACCGCCTTTTCACGATCGGCTCTTCCCTGGCATGCGATCCTGAAAAGGACACTAAAATGCGTATCCCGGACCTGCAGGCGGCAGATATCACATTGCTGGAAAATAATATAGATAAGATGAACGAGGTATTGCCGGAAATGAAGTCATTCATTATTCCCGGCGGTCACGTGGCAGTATCCACCTGCCATATCGCCCGCTGCGTATGCCGAAGGGCCGAACGCCTGTGTGTGGGATTGCAGGAACAGCAGCAGTTCATCGAACCGCTGGTGCTGCAATATATGAACCGGTTAAGCGATTATCTGTTTGTTTTGGCCCGCTGGACAGGTCATCAGCTCCAGGTAGCCGAAATACCATGGAAGGCGAGGATGTGAGGGCCGGCGTTGCAAATCCCGGAGTTCCACCCCAGGCTACAAACAGGGACTGCTGACGGAGTCCTGTTATGGTTTGTCAATGACGTTTGATATAAACACCAGGAGCTAAAAAGTACGCTTTTACCATGCCTTTGACATGCCTTTACCATGCCTTTGACATGGACTTAACACTACAGCAGCTCCCCTACTATTCCCCCGTCCTTCATGACCAGTTGCCTGTCGCTCATAGGAGCAAGCTCTTCGTTGTGGGTAACAATAATAAAGGTCTGCTGAAACTTATCCCGCAATTCGATGAAAAGCTGATGCAGTTCCCTGGCATTTTTCGAGTCCAGGTTGCCCGTAGGTTCATCGGCCATGACAATGTCCGGCTGATTGATCAGGGCCCTGGCCACCGCTACGCGTTGCTGTTCCCCTCCTGATAACTGGTTCGGCTTGTGTTCCAGCCTGTTGGACAGGCCCAGGGTTTCCAGCAGAAAGGCGGCCCTTTCTTTTACTGCCGCTTTGCGGGTGCCTGCAATATACCCCGGGATACAGACGTTTTCTAAGGCAGTAAACTCCGGTAAAAGGTGGTGAAACTGAAAGATGAAACCCATATGTTTGTTCCTGAAATCAGCCAATGCGCTCCCTTTCAGAAGTCCCAGGTTAACATTATTCAGCCAGATTTCCCCCGAGCTGGGCGTGTCCAGCGTACCGAGTATATGCAGAAGCGTACTTTTGCCAGCACCGGAAGACCCTACGATAGTAACGATCTCTCCCTTGGCTACGGATATACTTACACCTTTCAGGACGTGCAAGTTGGAATAATTTTTGGTAAGATTGCGTGCGGTTAGCATACTCAAAGAAAAGTAATTTAACCTTTAAAATAGTATAGTTGTTTATTTCAAATTAAATAATACTTTTGCGAAAATTCAGAAAGTAAAAATTTCGATAACATGTACTGGACCTTAGAATTAGCTTCATACCTGGAGGATGCTCCATGGCCAGCTACGAAAGACGAATTAATAGATTACGCCATCCGCTCCGGTGCACCGATTGAAGTGATAGAGAACCTGCAGGAACTGGAAGACGAGGGGGAAATTTATGAGGGAATAGAAGATATTTGGTCTGATTATCCGTCGCAAGACGACTTTTTCTTCAACGAAGATGAGTATTAGACGGATTATTTTCCATTATTGTTGCCTCAGCAATTCGCCTATGCTTAAAAAGTTTAGCCGTTCCTTTTCTTAGGAGGAACGGCTTTTTTTATATCCTGATCAGAAATATCATACATGATCAGAAGTACGAGCACGGAGTGAACTGGAATTGTATGCCCCAAAAGATTGTCTTTCCTTTACCCAACTGAAACTGGGTATATTTTCGTGTTATAAATAACGTGAGGTAATGTATGTTATGCCATGTATCAATTGCCGTGGGCAAAAATGATACGCGGTAAATACGTTGTTGTGTTATCATCCAGGGCCATAAAACGTGGGATACCTGCGGTTCCCGGGGATTTACGGGGATTCACGGGGTTGCGGGGATTCACGCGTCTCCCCGGGGTTGCCGGGATTCACGGGGTTGCGGGGATTCACGGGTTGTGGGGATTCACGGGTTGCGGGGATTCACGGGTTGCGGGGATTCACGGGTTGCGGGGATTCACGGGTTGCGGGGATTCACGGGGTGCGGGGATTCACGGGGTTTCATGGGGATTCACGGGCCGGGATTCACGGGGTTGCCGGGATTCACGCGTCTCCCCGTTGTTGCAACCCGCGCTACAAATACCGGACTCCTACCGGAGTCCTATTGTGGTTTGTTAATGGCCGTTGTTGCAACCCGCGCTACAAACGGTGGACTCCTACCGGAGTCCTATTGTGGTTTGTTAATGACTTTTGTTATACCCGGGATACCCAGGAACAACCCTCGCTTTTAACTGCATATAACGCCGTACAAGCAATGGTTCTCCTATGGCTAACTTACGTTCATCTTACGTTCAAAGACGCAGGATGAACGTAAGTTAGCCATAGGAGAACCATTGCTTGTACCTCGCCACATCCTTGTCAGGACACGGAAGCATACGCTCATTTCCAGGCTTTCACCCGGGGTAAAAACACATCGTTTCTTCGGCGCACTGCGGCGGCGCTATAAATAAAAGAAGCCGTGAAAAGGAGTACTCCTCTTCACGGCTTTTAATTATGTTATTACGACTGATTACTTTTCCATCTGCTCAATTACCTCTGCGGATACACCGGTAAATGAGAAACCACCATCGTGGAACAGGTTCTGCATAGTCACCATCTTTGTCAGGTCAGAGAACATGGCGATACAGTAGTCAGCACACTGTTGTGCAGTGGCGTTACCCAGCGGGCTCATTTTCTCTGCGTAGCCGATGAAACCATCGAAACCTTTCACACCGCTACCGGCAGTTGTTTTGGTAGGAGACTGGGAGATGGTGTTCACACGTACTTTCTTCTTGAAACCATAGTGGTAACCGAAGCTGCGTGCTACTGATTCCAGCATGGATTTAGCATCTGCCATTTCGCTGTAGTCAGGGAACACTCTCTGAGCAGCGATGTAGGTCAGCGCTACTACGGAAGCCCATTCATTCAAAGCATCCAGCTGGTACGCGGTCTGCAGCACACGGTGCAGGGACATAGCTGAGATATCGAATGTTTTGTGAGAGAAATCATAATCCAGGTCGGTGTAAGATCTGCCTTTACGCATATTGATACTCATACCCACAGAGTGCAGTACGAAATCTATTTTGCCGCCAAAATGCTCCATGGATTTAGTGAAAAGGTTTTTCAGATCATCCATATTGGTAACATCAGCGGGTATAACAGGAGCCTTACACAATTCAGCCAGTTTGTTGATCTCTCCCATACGTAATGCTATAGGAGCATTGGTCAGCACAATTTCGGCGCCTTCTTCCACACAACGTAATGCTGTGCTCCAAGCCATAGACTTCTCGTCCAACGCACCAAATATGATACCTTTTTTTCCTTTTAATAAGTTATGAGCCATTGGGTTCAAAAATTAATTTCGGCAAAAATAGCTGTTATAGTTGAAAAAAAAAGATTAATTGAAAAGCGATCAATTGATTAGCTATTTCACCAGCTCCCTTGCATTTTCCAGTGCTGCTGCCGTAGGCTTCTCCCCGCTCAGCATCTGGGCAATTTTATTGATACGCTCTTCCCTTGTCAGCAGCCTTACGTTGGTGGTTACCTTACCATCACGGGCATCCTTAAACACAAAGTAGTGCGCATCTGCCTTACCCGCAATCTGCGGCTGGTGAGTGATGCAGATGATCTGGTGACCACGGGCCATATCTTCCATGATAAAGCTGACCTGACGGGCCGCTTCTCCGGAGATACCGGTATCAATTTCATCGAATATCAGTGTAGGCAGGGCTACCGACTGTGCTACCAGCGATTTGATGCACAACATCAGCCTGCTCAGCTCACCACCGGAAGCTACCTTCCTGATAGGCGCGAACTGACCACTTTTATTGGCATCAAAAAGGAATTCAATAGTATCCTGTCCGTAAGGGTTGAGTCCTCCCTGAGCGATAGAAGCTTTCAGACGGGCATTCGGCATACCTACCTGTGCCAGCAGGGCATTTACCTTTTCTTCAAAAGGTGCTGCTGCAGCTACACGTGCAGCCGTGATAGTATCTGCCTGTTGCTGAAGGACGGCCTGCAATGCCTCCAGTTCGGTTTCCAGAGCTGCCAGCTTTTCATCCAGGTTCAATGCCCCTTCAACACTGCCGGTCAGCTTTTCCTGGATCTGCAGCAATTCTGCCGTAGTCTGTACACCATGCTTCTTCAGCAGTTTATAACCCATTGACAACCGTTCATTCACCAGTTCTATACGTGCGCCGTCGAACTGCACCTGGTCATTCATATGGCCTATCTCCGATGAAATATCCTGTAGTTCCACATAGGCAGATTGCAGTCTTTCAGCTACCGCCGGAGCGTCTTTATGGAACGCAGCCAATGCCTGTACGGAAGACTGTATCTGTTTCAGCTGCTGGAGGATAGGCTGTTCATCTTCATTCAGCTGGAAATATACACGGCTCAACGTGTTACGGATCTCTTCCGCATGGCTTAATACCTTCAGCTCTGCGTCCAGCTCTTCGATCTCGTTAGGCGTAAATGCAGCATCCGACAGTTCATCCAGCAGGAATTTATTATAGTCCAGTTCCTTATTGGCGCTGTCACGCTGGTCTTTCAACTGCTTCAGCTGTCGCTGTACCTGGGAATAGCGCTGGAACTGCTGCTGGTATTGCTGCATTACAGCCGGCTGGTTCACCAGTGCATCCAGTACTTCCCGCTGGAAATCGGATTTTTCCAGCTCCAGCGTATCGAACTGCTGATGGAGGTCCACCAGGTACTGGCTTAATTCTGTAAGCTGGTTCAGATTAACGGGCGTATCATTGACAAATGCACGTGACTTCCCGGCAGCACTGATCTCCCTGCGGATGATCAGCTGATCTTCCATATCCAGTTCATACTGTTGAAAGAAGGCCGCCACCTGCGATTTTTTAACTTTAAATGCACCCTCTATCACACACTTTGCTTCTTTGTCAAGCAACATTCCCGGGTCTGCACGCTCTCCCAATATTAATGACAACGCACCCAGCACGATCGACTTACCGGCACCTGTTTCCCCTGTAATTACATTCAGGTTGCCGGAGAAATCCACCTCCAGGTGATCAATGATCGCGTAATTCTTGATAGTTAGTTTCTGTAGCATAAGGAGTATTGGAAATACGAATATATCACATTGGATTATTCCGCAAATTAATACACATATTACGAACTGTATTTGCGTAGTGACAGGCTCAACCTCCATTTAAACGTTGCAAGCCTGCCTTCGCGCGCTGATCGAGTGAATTCTTATAGTCATGTCCTTTCATATCCAGACAGGCCTGGTAGCACTTCTGCGCCTTAGCCTTGTCATTCCTTTTCTCATAGATATATCCCATCTGTAAAGATGCCCTGGCTGCAAAATATTCCGGCCTGTTAGAGCCCGTTTTTACCGTTACCTCATACATAATGATAGCATTATCATCCTGCCCCATTTCATCGTAAATACGACCCAGGCGATAGGCATATTCCAGCTTTTCTTCCATGCTTCCGAAATCAGCTGCTTTCTTTGCCTGCAACAGTTTCAGCGCCTCCTGGAAATAACCTCCGTCGCTCAGCAGACGGGCCTTCAACAATAAAGGATGTGGCCATTTACCGCTTTTGGCGTCTTTCAATGCCTGCTTATCTGCATCGGTTTCCGTATTTCCCCTGGTGAGGATCATATTACGGTATTTATTGGCAGCTTCCATATTATTATGCAGGTAGTAATACCAGCTAAGACGTTGCAAGCCTTCCTTGAGATAGAATTTCCCTTTAAAGCGGTCAATGAATTTCAACAGGTAGACATTCGCATCGTCGTCCTGCCGGCACAGTTTCAATTGCCCCAGCAGGTAATATACATAGGGGATCTCTTCGTACTGCACACTATCATTCCGCTCCGTCAGCACTTTAATACCCAGTGAGGCCTTCTGATTATTCATGGCAATATTAGCCACCATCAGGGCAAAGAGATAGTTGTTCTTAGTATCCAGCTTGTATTTCTGAATAAATCCCCATACATCTTCCGGCTTGTTCTCTATGAATAATTTCAGATAGCAATAGTAATAGCACGCTTCTTCCCGGAACAATCTCGCAACTTCCGTATTACTGTCTATCACCTGTTGTACCGACTGCATACCCTCACGGATACTGCCTTTCATTCCAAGTGTATTGGAGATCCAGCGCAATCCTTCAGGAATGGTACCGAAAACTGTTTGCATTGATCCTGCCAGCATGTTGTTGGGCAGGAACTGAGGAAATTTTTTCTGGTTATCTTTTAATAGCAGATAGGCTTTACGGATATCCCACACGGCATCCCAGCGTTCACTGAACTTTACACGGATCATTCCCCACTGGAAGCGGATTGCGGCCTGGGTGTACAGATAATAGGGCGAGTTCGTTGGTCCTTCTTCCATACGTGCAAGCCGCTCGGCTCTGAGTGGCTTTCTCTGCGCATACAACGCCGGATCTTCATTAAAGAAGAGGAGAAAGAAATCAGTATAGTTATCGAGGAAATACGGGATGAGGTTATCGGGGTTCGCCTTTTTCTCTTCTTCCAACAGGGCCGTTCCTGCGTCAAGACGTAGCTGCATGATGGCGTCATAGGCTTGCTGACAACGGATATTGAAGTCGTAAACCTTCTGCCGTGCTGATACCGAAAACGAAATACTTAAAATTAATCCCAGCAGGAATGATGTGCGCATGAAACAAAGATATCTGATTAATAACTCCGGGCCTATCTAACCAAATTCCAAACCAAATTTTAACACTTCCTTCCGGCCTGAATGTAAAAGTCCCGGCATAAAAGCCGGGACTTCTTTATACTATTTAAATGAGGTATATCGCACTATTTATTAGATAGTCACGGTTGCGTCCAGGTCATTATCAACCAGGATACGGCCGCAATGCTCGCAAACGATGATCTTCTTACGCTGGCGGATCTCAGCCTGGCGTTGAGGAGGAATAGCGTTGAAACAACCGCCACAGGAATCGCGGGAGATGGTCACCACAGCCAGACCGTTACGGTAGTTGGTACGGATCTTCTCGTAAGCAGCCAGTAAACGGGCTTCTACCTTGGTGCGTGCTTCATCGCTCTGTTTGCGGAAAGCTTTCTCTTCTTTCTCGGTTTCAGCGATGATCTTTTCCAGTTCGCCTTTCTTGTGCTTCAGGTTAGACTCCTTATCAGCGATCAGCTTCTTGGCGCTATCCAGGTTACGGCTCTTGTCCTTCACCTCTTCGTTCGCATCTTTGATATGCTTCTCAGCCAGTTTGATCTCCAGCGACTGCATTTCGATCTCTTTGGTGATAGCTTCGAACTCACGATTATTCTTAACGTTATCCTGTTGCTTCTCGTATTTCTTCATCAGGGCCTCTGACTCTTTAATCGCCGCCTTCTTGTTGGCAATAAAGTCCTGGATGCCACGGATTTCGTCCTCTACATGAGACAGACGGGTGTTCAGCCCTTCGATCTCATCTTCCAGATCCTTTACTTCCATTGGCAACTCTCCCTTCAACACCTGGATTTCGTCCAGTCTGGAGTCCATCTTCTGTAGCCTAAGTACAGACGCCAATTTTTCTTCTACGGAGTATTCTTTTACAGTAGCCATGTATGTTTTTATAAGTAATTTACCGGATTTGTACGAATTGTAGATTTAAGAGGCGCAAAATTAGGGAATTTTTCGGTCAATATATGATAAAATAATTCAACCGTAAACTGCTCACTCTCGAAATGTCCTACATCCGCTATAACTATCTGATTTTCAGCATCAAAAAATTCATGGTATTTGAAATCAGCTGAAATATAAGCATCTGCCCCTGCTGATATCGCCTTTTTCAGGAGGAAACTACCCGCTCCTCCGCAAAGGGCCACTTTTTTAACAGGCTTTCCCCTGAGTGGTGTATATCTCACGCATCCCGTATCGAACTGCTGTTTCACCCAGCGCAGGAACGTTTCCTCATCCATCGGCTCTTTCAGGTATCCCACCAGTCCGGAGCCTACCTCTCCGTATGTATTCTCCAGTTTCACGATATCATAAGCCTCTTCTTCATACGGATGGCTATCCTCCAATGCCCTGATCACATATTGTTCCAAATATAAAGGAAATATCACCTCCACCTTTGTTTCGGCTTCATAATGCCGCTCGCCGACCTTGCCCACATGAGGGTTCGTGCCCTCTCCGCCCTTGAAAGTGCCCGTTCCTTCACCATTGTAACTACACTCGCTGTAAGCGCCAATGTGTCCGGCGCCGGCTGCAAAGAGGGCCGTACGCACTTTCTCAGCATCTGCCTGTGGCACAAATGTATAGAGTTTGCGCAGCAGCTCTCTTTTAGGCGACAGCACACTGCAATCCTGTAAGGCCAGTTTCCGGGCCATCATCTCACAGACGCCGTTCCTTACATTATCCAGGTTGGTATGGGCCGCATAAACAGCTATATCATTTTTGATCGCTTTGATGGCCACTCTTTCCACGTAGTTATTACCATTGATCTTTTTCAGTCCACCGAAAACAATAGGATGATGAGCCACCACCAGATTGCATTTCCTGGCAATAGCTTCCTCTATTACAGCTTCGGTAGCATCCAGCGTCAATAACACGCCGGTTACTTCCCAATCCGGGCTGCCAAACAGCAATCCGGCATTGTCGTAGCTTTCCTGGTATTGTAATGGTGCAAATGCCGCTATGGCATTGGTAATATCCCTGATCTTCATATCGACGGTAATTTACCCCTACTTTTGCACAAAATCAAAAGCATGGCACAGACCTCATCTACAATAACCCAATACGAAGCTTATAAGGGAAAGATGCAACAGATCGCTGATATCCGGAATGCGATTGCCGTACTTAGCTGGGACCAAGAAACCTATCTGCCGGAGAAAGGGGCTGCGTTCCGCGGACAACAGATCACTACGCTCAGTACGCTTTCCCATGAATTGTTCACTGCCCCACAGCTGGGCGACCTGCTGGAAACACTTAATAAGGAAAAAGAAGCGCTGGACCCTGTAGCTGCAAAGAACATCACTTTGTCACTGGAAGACTATCAGAAAAACAAGAAATACCCGGCCAGCTTTGTGGCGGAATTGTCGCAGACCACCAACGAATGTTATCATGCCTGGATCAATGCACGGAAGGAAGGTAACTATGCTGTGTTTCAACCTGTACTGAACAGAATGGTGGAACTGAAAAGAAAAGAAGCAGACATCCTGGGCTATGAAGGCCATCCTTACAATGCCCTGCTGAACGAATATGAAAAAGGCGCTACCACCTCCATGCTGGACAAGATATTCAGTGATGTTAAAACAGCGCTTACCCCCTTGTTACGCACCATTGAACAGCGGCCACAGGTAAAGAAGGATTTCCTGCACCTGCACTATGACCGCAACCGTCAATGGGAATTTGGTATCCAGTTACTGAAAGCCATGGGCTACGATATGGCTGCGGGCAGGCAGGATGTTTCAGAACATCCGTTCACTACCAGTTTCAGTCCGCAGGACGTAAGGGTCACCACCCGCATTGATGAGAAAGATTTCGGGAATATGACCTGGAGCTGTATCCATGAAGGCGGCCATGCCTTGTATGAACAGGGGCTCGACACCGCCGCCTACGGCCTGCCTTCAGGTGAGGCTGCCAGTCTGGGCATCCATGAATCGCAGTCCCGGCTATGGGAAAATAATGTAGGCCGTAGTCTGGTGTTCTGGCAGCATCATTATCCGCAGTTACAGCTTTTATTCCCTGATAATCTGAGCAATGTAAGTTTGCAGGACTTCTATAAAGCCATCAACCTGGTACAGCCGTCCCTCATCCGTACGGAAGCCGATGAACTGACCTATCACTTTCACGTGATGGTGCGGTATGAAATTGAGAAAGGATTGCTGGAGGGAACCTATCAGACGAAAGATCTTCGCGACATATGGAATTCCTATTATAAGGAATTTCTGCACGTAACTGTCCCTAATGATACTCAGGGCGTTTTACAGGATATCCACTGGTCACATGGCAGCTTCGGTTATTTTCCCACCTATTCCCTTGGCAGTTTTTACGCAGCACAGTTCTTTGCGACTGCACAACAGCAGATCCCCGGACTGACCGGGCAGATCGCCGGCGGCAAATACGACGAACTACTGACCTGGTTACGCCAGCACGTACATCGCTATGGCCGTTACTATACTTCCAATGAGCTGTGTGAGAAAATAACCGGTGAGCCGTTGAATTTCAAATACTTCCTGGATTATGCCACCCAAAAGTTCGGCGATATCTACGGGTTATAACTTGTCGTATACACCTTGTTTCCGCCACACTTCCCTGCCGTCCCTGTAAAGAATAAAGGTAGGCAGGGAAGTGGCGTTTACAGCCTGCATAACCTCGCGGTCACGCCCGCCGTCCACCTTCAACAGGTGTACAGTTTTATTTTCTTTCAGGTACGCCTCAATGACAGGCGCCATTTTCCTGCAGGGAGGGCACCATTCAGCGCCCACATCTACCAGCACATCGCCCGAGGCAATGGCAGTGCGGAAAGTATCAACGCTCATCTGTTGCTGATCAGCTGCTCCTTCTACAGTCAGGCCTGCCTGCTTCCAGGCATTGATCCCTCCCTTCAGTTCGATAACCTCTCTGAAGCCGTTTTCACGCATCCACCTGGCGGCGGCAGTACTCCTTCCGCCGCTTAAACAATATACGTATATAGTTTGTTGTTTGTCAAGGTATTGTACTCTTTCAATGAACTCTTGCTTTTTCGTATAATCGGCCTGTAATGCATTGTGCAGGTGACCGGTGTTAAATTCTCCGGCTGTTCTAACATCAAATACCTGTGCATCCTTTTTCTGTATAGACTGCTGAAATACAGGCACATCTACCTGTTGGGCGCTGGCACTACTCATTACTGAAATAAGTAAACCTACAAGTGCCACGTATGTATAACATTTATAAATCATATTTTTGCTATATATTGTTGAGCTTGTGCATCCGTAAATTGTTCGTTAAGTGCTGCGTTGAATAACTTTTGTGTGATTTTGGGACAGCCCCTGGACTACTTGTGCAAAGTTTACGTTTTAATTTTTACGGATCAGTATTTTAATCGCATTATTTATTTTTTTTATTTTTTACACTTTATTTTTCACCTGTGCTGACGTCAAAAGACAACGGCCATATCCGGAAAATGAAACACCAATACCTACGCCAATTTAAGCACTTCTGGTATGCATTGTCATGCTTTATAGTGCTCTTTCTGCTTTCAGGCGCCAAAGCGCAAGCACAGAACACCGTAGCATTTACCGCCGACAACTGGAGTGGTTGCGGAGCAGTGTTCGTACAATTTACAAATCAGTCAAGCCCCGTAGGTTCAGCCACGTGGGACTTTGGGGACGGAGGCGCTCAATCCACATTATGGAACCCCACACGTTCGTTTAACAGACCTGGTAATTTTACGGTGACCCTGACGGTAACCTTTCCCAACGGGCAGGTTAGCTCCACCCAACACGTAGTGAACGTATACGACAGGCCGACGGTCAATTTTGCAACATCGTCGCTTGCAGGTTGTACGCCGGTGAACGTAACATTCACTGACCAGTCGACTCCTGGAGACGGAAGTATCACCAGCATCAGCTGGGACTTCGGGGACGGGAACGGCGCAACCGGCTCTACTACATCCCATGTATACGACAGGGGTGGCAGTATTGTAGCTACGTCGATTGTCACTAACAGCTTTGGTTGTACCAACAGTGGCTCCCAGACACTGCAGATAAATGCTACCCCCCAGGTATCATTTACGAGCAACAACAGGGGTGGATGCCGTGCGCCAACGACTGTTAATTTTACCAATACGACTACTATCAACACAGTAGGCGCACCGCCGGCCATCAGCTATCTGTGGGACTTCGGTGACGGCACAACCAGCACGGACCAGCATCCGAGCCATGATTATACCACCACCGGTAGTTTCCCGGTAAGGCTGACAGCCACCACTGCAAATGGTTGTACACAAACCGTTAATCTGCCCAACTATATCGTGGTTACTACTGCAACAGCAGATTTTACTGTTACGCAGGCCTGTACCAATAGTAATGTGACCTTTACAAATACTACTCTGCCAGCTCCGGTATCTGCTACCTGGACATTCTCGGATGGTACTGTATTGAACACGATAGATGCGGTAAGGACCTTCCCTACTGCAGGGCCGTATTCTGTAACACTGAGATCTATCTCTGCGGATGGTTGTGAAGCTGTTGTTACACGGAACTTCACTATTTCCGGTCCGCCGACAATAAATTTCACTATGTCGCCAACCACGGCCTGCGCCGTGCCCGCAAATGTGCAGTTTACACCTTCCGGCACCGGCGCTACCACCTGGGCCTGGGACTTTGCAGATGGCTCTACCAGTAATCAACGGAACCCGCTGCACAGTTTTACCGCAGAAGGTACCTATAATGTGAAGGTAGTGGCTACGAGTGCAGCAGGTTGTAGAGACTCTGCTGTTAACTCTATTACCATCAGGAGGCCGACACTTGCGATCACCGGTACCAGCAGAGGTTGTATACCACTGAACGCAACTTTCGGCACCACTATCGTAAGCCCTGACCCTGTAGTATCATATGCCTGGAATTTCGGAGACGGGACTACTTCTACCGCTCCTACCCCATCACATGTGTACACTACTCAGAACCGATATACTGTCAACCTGACTATCACTACCCAGTCAGGTTGTACACAAACCGCCACTTACGATGTAAGAGCCGGCAGTCCGATCAATGTTGACTTTACAGTTAACCAGAACAGTGGCTGTCAGCCAACAGTATTCAACTTTACCGATCAGTCCACCCCGGCAATAGGCGGTTTGACATACCTGTGGACATTTGAGGAAAATGGTAGTGCTGCAGGTACCTCCGCTGTGAGAAATCCAAATTATGTGTTCAATACGATCGGGATGCATGATGTGACACTGACCGTTACCAACAACGGTTGTTCACAGAGTCTGACCAAGCCTAATTATATTGAAACACTCGCGCCGATAGCAGACTTCGCGATAGGCGCTGTTGATTGTGCCAATCCATTCACGCGGACGTTTACTGACGAAACCAACTGGGGCACCGGCCCTGTAGGTACCTATTCATGGGACTTTGGCGACGGTACAACCGCCAATACGCCATCTCCTACGCATACATATACTGCGGATGGTACTTACACTGTTGTGCTGAGCGTATCTAATGGTAGCTGTACTTCCACCTTCTCTGCTATCGTAAGGGTCTTTACAGCAAAACCAGTGATCTACGCTACTCCAAATGTGGTTTGTCTCGGTACTTCGACAGCTTTAACTGTAGACCCTTTCCCTCCAGGTACTGTTACTTCCTTCAGATGGAATTTCGGTGATGGAAGAACAGGTAGCGGTACCAGCAGACCAATAGTTACCTATAGAAATACCGGCACTTATAATGTTGTCTATACAGCCAACGACGTGAACGGTTGTCCACACGTGTCTGATCCGCTGACAGTAGAAGTGAACGGTTCAGTGGCAGGATTCGTGGTCGACCCACGCCAGTGTAAAGACCAACCGGTTAGCTTCACTGACCAGTCTACCACCCGCGCCGGCAATTCAATCGTTTCCTGGACATTCGACTTTGGTGATGGAACAACTCCGGTGGCCTATACTACCCAGCCGGTGAACATCACGCATACTTACAGCCTGACCGATACCTTCCAGGTAATACTGACAGTAAGGGACAACACAGGTTGTGAAGACACATCCATCCAAAGCGTTGTGATTCCTGATATAACCGCCGGATTTACTGCACAAAGCAACATTGCCTGTCTGAATGTACCGTTCCAGTTTGAAAATACTTCTGTGACAGAGCCACTGACCTACGCGTGGACATTCGGAGACGGCGGTACCAGCACAGATAAAGATCCGGCACATATCTACACTTCACCTGGAAGATATTCTGTAACGCTGGCTATAACAAGTCCTAACGGTTGTACGGCTAACGTTTCCAGAACAGACTTCCTGTCGGTGCCTAATCCGATCGCAGACTTTGTCTTCCCGAATGTAGCGGGCGATATCTGTCCTCCGGTTTCGGTGCAGTTCACCAACCGCTCTACCGATTATGTGAGAACTTCCTGGGATTTCGGCGACGGTAGTGCGTCAGACGAAGACAATCCAATGCATAACTATATCAGGCCCGGCACCTTCCCGGTTACCTTAACGGTTTACTCTGAAGGTGGTTGCGCAAGCCCTGTTGCCGGACCCAGAGACATTACAATTGCAGGTCCTGACGGTACCTTCACAGTAACTCCGGAATCAGGCTGCTGGCCGCTGACAGCTAGTATGACAGCTGTATCGGCAACTGCACAGCGATTCATCTGGGACTTTGGAGATGGTTATTCCGTACGTACCACCACGCCTGCTTCTCCATCTTATACTTATCAGAAAGAAGGGGTATACTACCCGGTTGTATTGCTGGAAGACGCCCGTGGATGTACAGTACCGGCAACAGGTAATCCGAAAATCACCGTAGACAGGATCACCGCTGCTTTCAGCGCAGATGTGACGCAGGCTTGTGACGGAGGAACCGTAGAATTCAGTGATTCCACTAAAGGTGTTTCTATTGAAGATGGCATGGCGGCTACCTATGTATGGGACTTCGGTGTGACCGGCCGTACAGATGATGTGGCCACCGGACCTAACCCAACTTTCATCTATGATGCTCCAGGTTCTTACACTGTAACATTGACTGCTACCAGTTATTATGGCTGTGTGAAGGATACTACCATGCAGATAGACATAGAAGCGAAACCTGTAGCCCAGATAGCACCGGTTACACCGGTCTGCGTCGGCCAGCCGGTGCAGCTGGTAGGAACGGACGCGCGGAACCTGCCGGGTACTACCTGGAACTGGACAACCAATAATCAGCAATATAATGTACAGACACCTCCGGCTATTACTTATCCGCAGGCAGGCCCTCAGCCGGTACAATTGATCATTACTACTGCCAGTGGTATCTGTAGCGATACTGCCACTGAAAATGTACAGATAGAAGCTTATCCGACTTTATCACCAACACCGGTTGCAGCCAGCATATGCCGTGGCCAGTCTGTTACACTGCAGGCAAATACACAGGCGGGTGTGGATATTACCTGGACAGACTATAACATTTCTGACATCAAAAGTGCTTCTCCGATTGTTACACCTGATATAGACACTACTTATCACGTCGTAGCTGTGAATGCTGCGGGTTGTAGCGCAGAAGGAGATGTTAGCGTAACCGTATCACAGCCATTCACCGTACAGGTGAATCCTGGTGGGGATATTTGTCCGGGAGGAGCTATACAGCTACATGCTGAAGGCGCAGTTACCTATAAATGGACACCTTCAACAGGCCTGAGCAATCCGGATATCGCTAATCCGATGGCCACTCCGGAATCCACCATCACTTACCAGGTAGTAGGATATGGTAACGATAATTGCTTTACTGACACCTTAACGTCTACCGTTACCGTACATCCGGCTCCTGTTGTGGATGCGGGCGAGGATATGGAAGTTCCGACAGGTTCAGTGATACAGTTACCGGTGACAGGCAGCAGCGATATTACACAGATAGAATGGTGGCCAGCCAACTCGCTGAATTGCGTGGATTGCCTCACACCAATAGCAACGCCAAGAGAAAATACCACCTACCATGTAAGAGTGTCCAACGCTTATGGTTGTACCACGCTGGATGACGTTACCATCAGGCTGGTATGTTCATCAGGTGCGATCTTCCTGCCGAACACTTTCACACCGAACAGTGACGGCGCAAACGACATCTTCTACATCAGGGGTAAGGGAGTAAAATCTGCCAAATCTTTCAGAATATATAACCGTTGGGGCCAACAGGTATTTGAAAGGACCAACTTTAATATAGAGGATCCGGCATATGGATGGGATGGTCGTGTGAATGGCCAGCCAGTGAATCCGGACGTGTTTATCTACGTAGCAGAACTGGTTTGCGACTCTAACGAAACTTTCACCCTTAAAGGAAATGTAATGCTGGTCAGGTAAGCCATACCTGCCAGCATCCCATCAACAACCATATGAAATTTAAAAACTTGCCAGCATGAGAATGAATTGTAGAAATCTGTTCGTGGCACTGTGCCTGTTCGGCACACAAACACTGGTAGCACAGGATATACACCTGTCCCAGTTTTATGAAACTCCGATCTTACGTAATCCGGCCCTGATAGGTCTGTTCAACGGAGACTACCGTATTCAGGCCGTATATAGAAATCAGTGGAACAGCGTTACTATACCATACCAGACAGGAGCATTAAGTGCGGAGATGAAGTTCCCGGTGGGAAGCAGTGAGGATTTTGTAACTGCTGGTATCCAGTTCACATACGACAGGGCGGGTACTGCCCGCCTGCAATCAGTACAGGCATTGCCGGCTGTCAACTATCACAAATCCCTGAGCCAGGACAAAAGCATGTTCCTGTCGGTAGGCTTCACCGGTGGTATTGTACAGCGGCAGTTTGATGCTACCAAGCTGACTTTCAACAACCAGTATACCGGTGGCCAGTTCGACCCTACGGCGCCCACAGGCGAAGAGGGCAGGCTGGCGCTGCGCGGATATTCTTACCTGGATGCAGGCGCCGGTATCAGCTTCAACAGTACCCTGGGCGTGGATGAGCAGGTGACCTATTATATAGGTGCAGCCATGTTCCACTTTAACCGCCCGAAGCTGTCTTTCTACAAAGATGCTACCATCGCCCTGGATCCCAAGTTCACTTTTAACGCGGGTATTACCTTCCCGCTGCAGGAAAGGCTGAAATTCATCGCCCAGTACAACGAGATCCACATGGGCGCCTATTCAGAATACCTGGGTGGGGCATTGCTGGGTTACAGCCTGTATGACGACGGACTGGAAAGTACCAGAGCATTTTATTTCGGAGCCTATATGCGTTATAAGGATGCGATCATCCCGTCTTTCCGTCTTGACATGGATAAGTATGAGGTGGGCGTGACCTATGATGCGAATATCTCCAAGCTGAAGACGGCCAGTCAGAGCTTTGGAGGTTTTGAAGTGTCGCTGGTATTCAAAGGGTTCCTCAACAGCAGGAACAGTACGCTGGAAAGCATACACTGTCCGAGGTTCTGATTGTTGCACCAATTGTTATCTTTACATCCCACTTTAATCACGTAAACAGACAACAGATGAATGTAACAATTGGTGCAAAAGCTCCTGCCTTTTCCCTGGTAAATACCGACAGGCAGAAAGTTTCTCTCGAGGATTTTAAAGGACAGAACCTGGTCATCCTGTTTTTTCCGATGGCCTTTACCAGTACCTGTACAGCAGAGCTCTGCAGTATAAGGGACAATATCGCGACCTATAACGGTTTAAACTCAGCAGTAGTAGGCATATCTGTGGATTCGCCTTTCACGCTCAATAAGTTCAAGGCGGAACAAAACCTGAATTTTCCGCTGCTGTCAGATTTCAACAAGGAAGCTTCACCGGCTTACGGCGCCTTTTATGAGACGTTTGTGCTTGACCTGAAAGGTGTTTCAAAAAGAGCAGCTTTTGTGGTGGACAGAGAGGGACTCATCAGATATGCGCAGGTGTTAGAAACCGCCAGCGATCTGCCTGATTTTGAAGCTGTTAAGAACACGCTTAACAGCCTGCAATAAAAGTTATCAGAAAGCGTTAATTTTTTTAAAAAACTAATGGCAAGCCTTCGTTTTTGGCTTGCCATTTGTTATTTTTACATAGGATGATATTGTGAAATAAATCAGCTAATATTTGAAAAAATCTTTATCTTTACGGGTATGTGGAAAACCTCTACACTATTACTTACTTGCTTCCTTTGCCTGGCGTCCTTAGCAGGACGGGCACAAAGCGCTAAAACTTCTCCATTTTCTGATGGGGGTAGTAAGATCGTGAAGCTATATCCCAACCCGGCTACCAGCAGGATTAATTTCGAAATCCAGAACAATAACGAGCAAGGTTATGATCTTATTGTCTTCAATTTCCTGGGAAAAAGAATAGATCAGTTCAAAAATCTGAACACACGCACTACAGTTGAACTGGATAAATATTACAGTGGCGTATATATCTTCCAGTTAAGGGACCGTCAGGGTAACCTTGTGGAGTCAGGCAAGTTCAACGTAGTCAAATAATTAATCAGATATTTCCTTTTAACTATTTATAAGAGAAAAGGGGTCCGTGCAGCACGGGCCCCTTTTTTTATCGTTTTCGATCATCCCCGCCTGAGGCAGGTAATCGAAATGGCTTTCTTCTGATATTTCAACCAGATTCCCTTATTGTACTTCTACAATGAGGAATTTCAGGTAGGTTGTATTTTCAATATTCCAGAGGATCGGGTGATCCTGCGCCTGGGTCTGGAAGGTAACCTGACGTAGTTTCTTTTTAGCGTCCTTTGCGGCCATATCGATGATCTCCAGGAAAAGGGATGGTGGCACCAGGTTGGTACAGGAAGCTGTTACCAGGAATCCACCTGGTTTCAGCAGCTTCATACCGCGGAGGTTGATCTCCTTGTACCCAGTGATGGCCTTCTGGATGTTTTCGCGGCTTTTCGTGAATGCCGGCGGGTCCAGGATCACTACGTCAAATTTCTTTTCTTCACGTGTCCACTGCTTCAATACATCAAATGCATTGACTGCCTGGAACTTACATACATCTTCCAGGTTGTTCAGGGCAGCGTTCCTGCGGGCGGTATTTACGGCATGTTCCGAAATATCCAGTCCCAGAACACTTTTCGCCCCATAATGGCCTGCGTGGCAGGAGAAGGTACCGGTATAACAGAATGCTTCCAGTACGTCGGCCCCTTTTACAATATGCTGGATCGCACGGCGGTTATCCTGCTGATCCAGGAAATAGCCCGTTTTCTGGCCATTTTCGATATCTACATGGAACTTCAGCCCATTCTCATTGATAATCACATTGGTGTCGAAAGGAGCGCTCAAAAAGCCCTTTTGCTGCTGCAATCCTTCCAGTTCACGTACCGGTACATCGTTACGCTCATAGATCCCTTTGGGGGAGAATATTTTGTTCAGGGCATCCACGATGGCGCCCTTCCAGCGGTCCATGCCTAATGCCAGCGTCTGCAGTACGAAATGGTCGTTGAACTTATCGATCACCAGAGCAGGCATCTCATCTGCCTCACCGAACACCAGGCGGCAGTTTTCCACATATCCCAGCTGCTGGCGGTATTTCCATGCCTTCAGCAGGCGGCGGTAAAAGAATTCAGCGTCGATCTGCTCATCTTTGTCGCGCGTAAGCAAACGCACGAGAATCTGGGATTGGGGGTTGATATATCCCCTGCCGATGAAAAAGCCCTGATGTGTGAATACATCCACCGTGTCGCCAGCGGTCACCGGTCCCTCAATTGTCCCCACTTCGTTCCCAAATATCCATGGATGGCCCTGCAGCACACGGTTCTGTATCTTTTTCTTTAAAAAAACTTTGGTCATTTCAATTTTTTCCAGGCTGCAAAGGTAAGGCAATTGAGATTAGGAAGGGGGAATTTAGGGGAAGGATAGCTTTAAGATAGTGTACCGATCCGGTGGGGACTATAGCTTACAGGCTCCGTACTATAGCTTTATAGCCACTATTGTATAGCGATCGCTATAGAATGGCAGGCGTAACGCAGGACTATAGCGCCTGTAGGTAGACAGAGGTACCCTATTGCTATACTATCTGTACCGGTATTTAAAGGCATTCCTTATCTCGTGTCAATTTGTCTTCTCTTTCCATCTTGGCAAGTTAATTGTCTGACGTACCTTTGCAGACAATATTACTTCATAACAGAAAACGTAAAAGATATGCAGACAAACGGACAGGACACCGAAAATGGTAAAGGCATGCCGGATATTAATGCTGATGAGAACCTGAGCGGCACCACACACCTCAACGATGCCTTGGCGGATGAAAGCGAACTGGACAAGAAACAACAGGAGCTCAATGAAATAAGGGATAAATACCTTCGCCTGGTTGCGGAGTTTGACAACTTCAAGAAACGTACAGCCAAAGAGCGTATTGAACTGATGCAGACGGCCAACAAGGAAGTGATCATTTCTTTGCTGGATGTGCTGGATGATAGCGACCGTGCAGCCAAACAGATAGAAACTGCTACCGACATTAATGCCGTAAAAGATGGTGTTGCGCTGGTTTTCAATAAATTAAAGTCGACCCTGCAAGCCAAGGGCCTTAAACCTATGGAGAGTTTGCACACCGAATTTAATCCTGATCTACACGATGCCATCACTGAGATTCCCGCACCCACAGAAGAACTGAAAGGAAAGGTAATTGACGATATGCAGAAAGGGTACTACCTGAATGACAAATTGATACGTCATGCCAAGGTAATAGTAGGGAAATAAGTGACGTTCTGACAGAAATGCTTTCATTAACCATGCCGGCAAATTGCCGGCCTTAGTGTGATATATGTCTACCAAAAGAGATTACTACGAAATACTGGGTATAGCCAAGTCCGCCTCCCAGGATGAGATAAAGAAAGCCTACCGTAAGGTGGCTATGCAGTACCATCCTGACAGAAACCCCGACAACAAAGAAGCGGAGGAGAAATTCAAGGAGGCGGCAGAAGCCTATGAAGTGCTGAGCGATACCGACAAACGGGCGCAATATGACCGTTTCGGCCATGCAGGCATGGGAGGCCGTGGCGGTTTCAACGGCGGCGGTATGAACATGGATGATATCTTCTCCAACTTTGGGGACATCTTCGGAGATGATATCTTCGGCAGCTTCTTTGGCGGCAACCGTGGTGGCGGTGGTGGCGGAAGACGCGGCAGGGGAACCCGTGGTTCCAACCTGCGCATCAAGATCCGTCTTACCTATGAAGAGATCGCGAAAGGCGCCAACAAAAAGATCAAGGTGAAAAAATATGTTCCCTGCAGCCACTGTAGCGGTATGGGAGCGAAAGATAAAAATGCGTTCCAGACCTGCGGTACCTGTGGAGGTTCCGGTCAGGTAAGGAAAGTGACCCAGACATTCCTGGGCCAGATGCAGACAGTAACCACCTGTCCTACCTGTCATGGCGAAGGACAGACCATTACCAGCAAATGCGGCCACTGTAAAGGTGAAGGACGCGTTTATGGCGAAGAAATGGTGAGCATCGACATCCCTGCAGGTGTACAGGAGGGTATGCAACTGAGCATGAGCGGAAAAGGTAATGCCGGCGAAAGAGGCGGCGCTCCCGGTGACCTGCTCATACTCATTGAAGAAGAACCACATCCGGAACTGCAACGCGATGGCCTGAATGTGGCCTACGACCTCTACATCTCCTTCCCTGATGCGGTATTCGGCACTTCTGTGGAAGTACCTACCATCGACGGTAAAGCGAAGATCAAAATACCTGCCGGTACCCAAAGCGGAAAGATATTCCGCCTGAAAGGCAAAGGATTCCCTTCCGTAAACTCTTACGAGAAAGGCGATCAGCTGATACATGTCAATGTGTGGACACCTCAGCAGGTGAGTAGCGAAGAAAAGGCATTCCTGGAGAAGATCCAGTCTTCCGACAACTTCAAACCAAACCCGGAAAAGTCTGAAAAAGGCTTCTTCGAAAAGGTAAGGGATATCTTCAGCTAAGTACTTCAGCTATTCCAGCCTGTCGTTTCATCATGGCAGTATAGCAGTACCAACACACATACAATCACATTTTCATAAAAGAGGTTATATCAAAAGTGTTTTGATATAACCTCTTTTTAATTCCGCTGGTAGCTCCGGTTTCTCTGTCTTTCTTACTTTTATATTTTTTACTTTTACAGGTTACATGTTCGATCCGTCAAAACTTCAGATGCTGGAAAACCGCCTGGTAAAGGTGTTCAAACACCTGCGCAAAACTGCGCGCCGGCAAAATATTACCTGTTACAGAGTATACGATGATGATATTCCTGAATTCCCATTCAGTATAGAATTGTATGAAGACCACATCTATGTGGCGGAATACCAGCGCCAGCACGGCATGGAAGAAGAAGAACACGAGAACTGGCTGGACAGCAGCCTGGAGGTAATATCCAAAGTGCTGGAAGTACCCCTGGAAAAGATCTTCGTAAAACAACGCCAGCGCAAGGCGAGCAGGCAGGATCAATATGAGAAACTGTCTTTCGAAAGCCACGAAATGACCGTACACGAAGCCGGTCTTTCTTTCAAAGTGAACCTTTCTGACTACCTGGACACTGGCCTTTTCCTCGACCACCGTACTACCCGTGGTATGGTCAGAGATGCGGCCGCCGGCAAAAAGGTGCTGAACCTCTTCTGTTATACCGGCTCTTTCTCTGTATATGCTGCAGCAGGCGGCGCCTCCCAGGTTACCTCGGTTGACCTTTCCAAGACCTACCTGGCATGGGCAGAGGAAAATATGCGGCTGAACGGCTTTGACGTGGCTAGCCACCGCTTTGTTCACGCAGACGTACTGCAATACCTGGATACCCTTTCTGAAGATGAATTTGACCTGGTAGTGCTCGACCCTCCTACTTTCTCCAATAGTAAACGTATGAAAGACTTCCTGGACATCCAGCGGGACCATGTCTCTATCCTGAACAAGGTGTTAAGGGCTACAAAACCGGGCGGCGTTATCTACTTCAGTAACAATTACCGCCGTTTCGTACTGGAGAGCGACCGTATACTGGCAGCTGAAATAAAGGATATTACGGCCCAGACGATGCCGTTCGATTTCCAGCAGAAGCTGATCAGAAAATGTTATAAGATCACGCGGTAAGGGGTTTAATCTTCTATTTTCTTCGATTTCTTCAGCTCTCTCAGCAGGGCAATAAATTCTCTGCGATAACCGCCCGGATCGTCGTCCAGCGATCGTTTTGCGATGTCCAGCACCATATTGCAGGTACCATTTCCTTTGAAGGCGGATTTCCTGAGCAACATTCCCGTGAGGGCGACTGCACTGGCAAACCTGAAATCGCCGGAGGCGTCCCGGAACTCGGTCAGTTCTCCCGGCACAGTATAGTGCAGGTATTTAATGGTGGTGTCAATTGCCTCCCGGTACCTCAACTGAATGGTAGCCAGTGAACTGTCCTCATCCATTCCATTTTGCGGAACGATCTCATACATAGCTACCGCACAATGACCCGACCCGATGATGCCACCAGATATCTTATCGGTAGCCGAATCTTCATCGTTTATCACTTTGTTTTCATACCCTATCAACCGGTAAGACTTCACTGTGCGCGGGCTAAAGAGCACATCAGCCTGCACGTCTTTAGCTACGGTAAACAGGGTGCTGCCAAACTCCCGGGCAAAGATTTTATTGGCTTCTTCGAGGTTATCGATATAGGCAAAATTGCCATTCCCTTTACTGGACAAAGTCTCTAATTTGGAATCCTTGTAGTTTTTCATGCCAAAACCCAGGCAGGTGAGCAATACGCCTGTCTCCTTTTTACCCAGTATCAGCTGTTCCATGTCGTAATCGCTGGTCTGCCCGACGTTAAAGTCGCCGTCTGTTGCCATGATCACACGGTTGTTACCATTCGTGATAAAATTCTCTTCCGCTATCTTGTACGCCAGTTTAATAGCCGCTTCCCCGGCTGTCGCTCCGCCAGCGCTGAGGTTGTCTATTGCATTGAGGATCTTCGCCTTCTGACTACCGGAAGTGCTGGGCAGGATAATGCCTGGTGTACCAGCATATGCCACGATCGCTACATGGTCATTACTGCGCAGATTATTGACCAGGATGCGGAAAGCGGCCTGTAAGAGCGGCAGCTTGTTAGGCAGGGACATAGACCCCGATACATCTATCAGGAAAACGAGGTTGCTGGGAGGCAGACTATCCAGGTTGACGGCCTTGCCGCGGACAGCTATCTGTAACAGGCGGTGGTCTGGCGCCCAGGGGCAGGTGGCATAATTGCTGTAGATTGCCAGGGTCTGACCGGGAGGCGGTAGTGGATAATGATAATGGAAGTAGTTCATCATCTCCTCTATACGTACCGCATTAACGGGGATCTTTTCTTTCAGCTTTACGAAACGCCGGATATTGCTGTAGGCAGCCCTGTCCACATCTACGGCGAACATAGAGGCGTTCTTTATATCTGTTTCGACAAACTTATTCTCATACAATGTGCCATAGGTTTCATCAAAGAAAGCGCGGGTTCCCATGGCGGAGTTGCCATAGTTGGGATTAGAACCATTGGAAGAACGTTCCCGGGCAATGGCTTTGGCTTTTTTTGCCACATCGTCCTGGATCTCTTCTTTGGCGCTTAACTGAACAAGCATACGACTGTATGCTCCCGCAGACAAGCGTTTCGGGAAGTACCTGTTATGTTGAAATAAAAGTATCGCGTCCTGAGAGGGCACCGCAATGCGAAAAAGTCCGTACTGGTTCGTAATAACCCTGGCGGTATCATTGTTTACTGTGACGATCACTCCCTGCAGCGGACTGTGGGAGATGCTGTCCTCGACTGCCCCTGAAATCCATATCTTCTGAGCTCTCCCAGGTACAAGGATAATTAAGCTGACAAGCAGCATAAGGAGCCTTTGCATCAGTTTTGCATCAGTTATCAGTTATACATAAATATAATAAAATTGGGAAAAGGAAGGAGGGAATATGCACTAATAAAAAACCCCGGGGACATGCGATTGCATTACCCCGGGGCGCTAAAATTACGTTCTGTTATTTATTCCACCAGTTTATATATTTCCGGCAGGTTCCGTCCCAGGCCGTCATAATCCAATCCATAACCCAGCAGGAACTTATTAGGGACTGAAAAACCCAGGTAATCAATGTTAATAGGGTACTGCATTGCCTCCGGTTTGGTGAGCAGGGCAGCCACCATCAGTTTTTTAGGCTGTTGATGTTCCAGCTGTGGCAGGAACTGGCTCAGGGTCTTACCGGTGTCCACGATGTCTTCCAGGATAACCACTGTACGGCCATACAGGTCTTCATCGAGACCAATGGCCTGCACTACATTACCGGTGGATTTCATCCCCTTGTAAGAGGCCAGTTTAATGAAAGATATTTCGGCCTCGATGGTGAGGTACTTGAAAATATCTGCTGCAAACATAAAGGAGCCATTCAGAATAGCGATGAATAAAGGCTTTTCTCCCTTCAGATCATTATTGAGGGCTGTGGCCAGTTCCTTTATGCGCTCCTGTAATTTTTCAGCGTTGATGTATGGTTCGAACTTTTTATCGTGTACCTGGATAACAGACATGTGATTCCGATTTATGTGATTAGATTTTGCCGACCAAAAGCCGTTGTCCTATTTTGATGTCGAAACTTTCCAGATGATTCCATTGCTGTAACTGCTCTACCGTTACGTTGTAACGTTTCGCAATGCCATACAGTGTTTCCTTCGTCTGTACTTCGTGATATAATGAATTGCCGTCCCTGATAGGACCTCCTTTTCCGGCAGCATCTCCTGCGGGTTGAGCAGGTGGTGTCGTTTGTGCAGGTGCAGCAGGTACCTCAGACGCGGGCACTGGTTGCGCCGGTGCCGGTTGCGTACCAGACGGCTGCGTAGTAGCAGGTGGTCTGGAAGAATATGCAGGTTGTGAAGCTGCTGGTGTTGATTGCACGGGTGCTGCCGGCTGTGTACCATTTTGCGCCGGCCTCGAAGTATACATAGGCTGTGAAGATGCTGGTGCTGATTGCACAGGCGTCGCAGGCTGTGTATTGTTTTGCGCTGGTTTTGGCGCTGGTTGTGAAGATGCTGGCTGGGTGGCCGCAGGTTTTGACGATGCAGGCGTATTCTGTGCGGCGCCACCACCGTTTGATTTCACCTCACCGAGCTTCTTCAGGTCATCCATCATACCCGGAGGCAGATTGTTCTGCTGGGCCGGTGCACTGTTCTGTTGTTGCTGTGCGGCATTCTGCTGTGCTATTTCCTGCTGCCTTTCCATTTCTGTTCTGACATCTTCCACGATCTGTCCGGGTTTGAAATCGCCCTCTGTAGGATCTTCTGCAGGTGGATATTTCGCGAGGCGTGGCGTTTTATTAGCATAACCCGCCAATGCCAGCCGCTCTCCTACCTCAGGTTCCTGGCCTTCCTTCATCTTATTACGGCGGCGTAACCAGCGCAGCTGGATACCTTCTGACTGCGCAATGTCATACATGGTCTCTCCGGCAACAACTGTATGGTAATCATTCTTACCAGATTTACCCTTTTTCTGGAGGAAGATGAAAGTTTCTTTCGGTAAAGGATCGTCGTTCGGGAGGTCGTTGTAGTGAACCAGGTTACGGAGTTTAATATCCCGCTGATCGGCTATCTGTATCAGTGAGGTACCGGCAGGTACCAGTATTACTTTACGGTCGTTGATCTGGAATACGCCTTTGGGCGCATTGGCCTTAGTGATACCGGTCGATTTACCGGTGCCGGCAACCGGCGTTTTAGATGGTTTGGATGCCACTACTTCATCGCCTGTCTTGGCGTTGCTCGTTCCGGCTTTGGTCACACCCTCGCCTTCCAGCGTATACTGCTGCAGGTTGTAGTCTTCGATGAGTTTGATCAGTTGCTGCGGATAGGTATTGCTGGTAGCATATCCCGCCTGTTTGAGCCCATAGGCCCAGGATTTATAGTCTTCTTCCTGGAACTGGAAGAGGAACGCATAACGGGGATTATTCCGCAGAAAGTCTGAGTGATCCCTGTAGGAATCGGCTGCGGAAGGGTATTTGCGGAAGCATTCCTGGCGGGCATCGTCGTCATACCTGACACTTTCGCCAGTCCAGTTATTCTTACATTTTATGCCAAAATGGTTGTTGGAGTTTTGTACCAGCCAGCTGCCCCCCGACTGTGTTTCAAGGATACCCTGGGCCAGTTTGATGGAAGCAGGTACACCGCTGCGCTGCATTTCAGTAATAGCGATATCCTTATACTTTGCGATATACTGCTGGGTACTTGCGCTTTGCGTTTGCGCCCTCAGCATGGGCATGCAGCCAAACAGCAAGCTACACACTAAAACAGATCTCCTTAGTTGCATGTATGTTGAATTTAATGGGTGTGGTTCGCGTAAGTGGATCAGCTTTTCTTTCTGATGATCATCAGACCGTCTCTGAGCGTCAGCAATAACTGTTCCGCCCTGCCATCAGCTGCTACTTTTTCGCAGAAACTGATCATTGCTTTGGCATTGTTACTTTGTCTTGATGGTTCCAATAGTGTTTCTCCATGAAAGAGCACGTTATCTGCCAGTATAAATCCCCCCGGACGTATTTTCTCCCAGACCAGATCATAATAGTGCTCATAACCTGTTTTATCTGCGTCGATAAATACCAGGTCAAATACTTCATCCAGCCGGGTTATAATATCTGCTGCCTTACCGATATGCATTTTTATCTTTCCGGATAATCCTGCTTCTGCGAAATAGCGCTGGCACATTTCTTCCCTTTCTTCGTTCATGTCAATGGTGTGCAATACACCTCCCTCCTTTAATCCCTGCGCCAGGCAGATTGCCGAGTAACCGGTATACGTCCCGATCTCCAGCACCTTTGCCGGTTGCAGCATATGGCTCACCAGGCTCAGGAACTGTCCCTGCAGCTGACCGCTTAACATATGCGGCTGCTCTACTTTCAGGTATGTTTCCCGGTGTAACCGCTTCAACACATCTGTTTCAGGACTTGTATACTTTTCTGCAAACGCTTCTACAGCAGCAGGAATTATATCCATGTTGTAAATTTTTGCAAAAATATGGCAATAAATCCTAGAAGTTGGGCCGCAACTTGTTCGTTGTGTAGAATACCCTGAAGTATTCCACCACTTCATCGGCTGTATCAAACAGCTTTAACAGACCAAGATCTTCCGGGGAAATATTACTTTCCTTCTCCATCATAGTGCTGCGGATCCACTCCAGCAGTCCGCTCCAGTATTCCTTGCCTACAAGTACCATCGGGGTTTCCGTCATTTTCTTAGTCTGGATAAGGGTGGCTACTTCGAAGAATTCATCCATGGTGCCGAAGCCTCCCGGCATCATCACGAAGCCCTGGGAATATTTGGTGAACATTACTTTGCGCACAAAGAAGTAGTCGAAGTGCATGTTCTTGTCATGGTCAATATACGGATTAGGGTTCTGTTCGTGAGGCAGAGAGATATTCACGCCCACTGATTTCCCTTTTACTTCCTGCGCTCCTCTGTTGGCAGCTTCCATTACCCCCGGACCACCGCCGGTGATAATACCAAAGCCTTCATCAGCCAGCCGTTTGGCGATGTCGTGCGCTAATTCATAATATCTGCTTCCGGGTTTAGTACGTGCGGAACCGAATATAGAGATACAGGGGCCCATTTTGGCGAGAGATTCGAAGCCATCCACAAACTCGGCCATGATCTTGAATATCTGCCAGCTGGAATGTGCTTTTGTTTCTGTCCAGTCTCTCTCCTTCAAATGCATTAGACGATCGTTCATTACTGAGAGTTGTTTGTTCTATAATTGGCTAAAATACTGAAAAACTGCCGGGAATACGACAGCTAATATAAAGCAGCGGGTCATTTAAACCACAGATCAGTCCCCATCAAACGGATCGGGCATATACGGATGCCGGCAACTACAGAAACTATGCTGAAGCTGATAAGGCAACAGTGCTTAAAAAGAAGCAGGTAACTTGAAAGAAACCCGCTTAACATTTAACACGTTATGAACATGTAGTTGCCGTTGTTTGACATACCACATAATTTTTATCCATAGCTGGCCATAACGCATAACGTTTAATGCTTTTTTCTTTCCAGGTTAGAAGTGATGTAATAGTATCAGCCTGCATGTACAGGCATGTGAACAGTACAGTGTTTTCATACAACGTGGTTTAGTTTTCAGCTTATTGACCTTGAGGGGGGCCAATTTTTAATTAAAATACAGATAATCTTTGTTAATTCCTAACTTGATAAAAACAATTGGGGGTTAACAATTAATGCTGCCGGCTTACACGGGCAACCTACTGTATAAATACGCAGACATCGGGGAAGCTTGTCGCAATACGCGCTCCATCCTGCATCCCATATCCCATATCCTATATGCTGTATCCTGATAGTGCCTGGCTACCCGGTGGAAGCCAGCGAAGTAGCAGACGGTTAAAGATGGAGACTGCGGGCCTTCGGCTCTTCGGGTATACGATTGATAACGCTCCATAAATATTCCCAAGCCCATACGCTTGACAGATCCTACACAGCGATCGAATCCCCGGAGAGGCGCCGACCGCAGGCCCATACTTTAACCGCACGCTACTTGCGGTAAAAGATCAACTAAAAAAATAAAGGGATCAGGCATTAGCTACCCGATCCCTTTTATCAAATAATTTCTTCTTACAATCCGATTGTTGCGCCTACACGCAGTATCAGACCATTCTGGTATGGCGATCTGCTATTCTGCAACACGTCATATAAAGCCATAATACTGAATGCCGCATTACCGCCAACAGGCTGCGTATAGCCGCCACCCATCAACAGGCTGGATACGCCATAACTCTCCTTGATAACTGTTTTCGGGTCAGTGTCGTAATAAGTGCTTTTAAGATTGATGTGGTTATATTCCGGCTGGATATGTATAAA
Organism: Chitinophaga filiformis; assembly: GCF_021646545.1. Taxonomy (GTDB): domain Bacteria; phylum Bacteroidota; class Bacteroidia; order Chitinophagales; family Chitinophagaceae; genus Chitinophaga; species Chitinophaga filiformis_A. Next base: position 274,543 of record NZ_JAKIRP010000004.1, read on the forward strand.
CAGGAAGTCCAGCGGATATACGCGCCCCCATAGACCACCACCCAGGATGCTGTACTGGTTGCGTTGACCTGTATTACCGTAATAATCACGGAAACGCTCAGACCCATACTGTGCATTGATGGCCAGACCGGCTGCAAATAACTGGGAAATACGATAACCTACCAGCGGAGATATGTTGATATTGGTATAATCGCCGAATGCCAGTCCAAGGGAGCCGCCCACAATAATACGGGAGGCATCAAATTCTTTCTTCCTGGCTGTATCTGTTTTGTAATACTGTGCATGTACCAGTTGTACAGCTGTCAGCAGTAAAAAACACAACAATAAACGTTTCATATTACTGTCCTTTTAAATGGTTTATCATCAATCAAAAATCTTCCCCCTGTTCAGGATATTGGATGGATCGAACACCTGCTTGATCTGCCGCATCAGCTGCATTGAGGTGTTATCAAAAATCACATCCATATAACTTTTCTGCACCAGGCCTATACCATGTTCTCCGCTGATGGTTCCTCCCAGCTCTTTTACCAGCAGGAAGATCTCGCGGATTCCTTCTTTCAGCGTTCCGTTCCATTGCTCTTCCGTCAGCTCTCCCCGGATGATATTCACATGCAGGTTGCCATCGCCTGCATGTCCGTAACACACAGAATGGAAGCCATATTTACGTCCGATGTCTTTTACTCCTTTCAGCAATACCGGCAGTTCTGCCCTTGGTACCACTGTATCTTCCTCCTTGTAAACAGAATTGGCCTTCACCGCTTCTGCCACGCGGCGGCGTAATTTCCAGAGCTCTTCTTTCTGCTGATGATCTTCTGCAAAGAGGATCTCCCCACAGTCAAATTCCGTCACTACACCTGCAATTCCCTCCATTTCCTGCATCAGTACATCGGGATAGTTCCCATCTACCTCTATCAGGAGGTGGGCCTGCACATCATCTTCTATTTTAACAGTGCTGCTATCTACGTACTTACTCACCCAATCCAGCGCATCCCTTTCCATAAACTCCATGGCAGACGGCGTGAACCCGGCACGGAAGATAGCGCTTACCGCTGCACACGCATTTTCAGCAGACCGGAAAGGTACGAGCATCAATAAGTTAAACTTAGGCAAAGGGATCAGGCGAAGCACGATCTTGGTAACAATGCCGAGCGTACCTTCACTGCCTACTACCAGCTGCGTCAGGTTATAGCCGGTGGCATTCTTCAGCACATTAGCCCCTGTCCAGATCACATCCCCTGAGGGAAGTACCATTTCCAGGTTCAGCACGTAGTCTTTCACCACTCCATATTTAACAGCTTTAGGCCCTCCGGAGTTCTCTGCAATATTTCCCCCGATAAAGCAGGAGCCTCTGCTGCTGGGATCCGGGGGGTAGAATAAGCCTTTTTCTTTTACGGCATCCTGCAATACCTCGGTGATCACACCGGGTTCTGTAGTCACCTGCAGGTTCCTTTCGTCCAGGTCCAGGATCCGGTTGAACCGCTCCATGGAGATCAGCACGCCGCCCCATTGGGGTAGTGCGCCGCCACTCAGACCTGTACCACCGCCACGCGGAGTGACCGGCAGGCTTTCCTGCTGGCACAAGCGCATGATGCGGCTCAGTTGTTCAGTAGTATCCGGTTTCAACACCACCTCCGGGAGATAGTGCAAATCTTCTGTTTCATCATGTGCATAGTTGTCCAGACTTTCTGTGTCAACTATCACATACGCCGCCCCTACTATCTCACGTAAAGCTTCGAGATGGCGGGTATTTACTTTCGCAAAATCGATCATGTAACAAAAATAGGAAAAAGCACCTGTTAAAAAGAAGGACAAATAACGGACCTTCTGGCGCCTGAAAAACTACGGTTGGGATACAAGCCGGTATAAATGATGCCAATCTCATAAGCGCCGCGGCGGTTATTGAACTGCCCCAGTGATGATGTGGTCACGTCATAACTGAACATGATCTTCACTGTCTTCAGCTGATATCCTACCAGGAAAACGGCCGCATCATTCATACGGTAGTAGGCGCCTCCATAAACCTGTGTAACCCCATCGCCCGAAAGGTTATAGGCAAGGTTACCACCAAACACTGTTTCTGTTGCTCTTGCCTGCCTTGCATAATAACCAGAGGGATTTACTATCACTTTATCGTTCAGCTTAAAACTGGCATTCAGGAAACCAATATACCGGCGTGCGATCTCGTTGTCTCCTTCGAAAAACGTTTCCCTCGGCGTATTGACGTGTTGCGCTGACAAGCCAACATTGACATAAATATTGTCTGTCGGAAAATAGGCATAGTTCATCCCCACCTGCATATCAAAGTAAGAGATCTTCGTTTGACTGAAAGGCTCTGCAGTAGGCACCTGGGAATCGAAGAACTTACCATTCCACTGGTCGCCGAAAGTCAGTTTCGTTACATCTACCCTTTTACTGGCAGAGCCAACGTTGAAGCCCAGCGATAACAGGCTGCTCTGTCCCAGCAACTGATGATAGGCAATAGAGGCATATGCTTTGGTGGAGGTCAGGTTACCGCTGCCTGCCACATCCCTTAATATTACACCGCCTATACCTAACCAGCCATATTCAAGCCTGTCGCGGAACAACTGAAAATCTCCAAAGGCCGACATGGTCTTATAGGGAACGGGGATACTCGCCCACTGGTTACGGTAATTGATGCCGATACGGTAATTACCATCCGGAATGAAGCCTGTATTAGCAGGGTTGGTAGTAAGCGGAGAGTTGAAGTACTGTGAGAAATGCAGATCCTGTGCATTTCCCTCAAATGCTGCGGTTAACAACATTATACAACCTGCGATGTGTTTAAAAATCTGCTTCATATCATCATCTTAACAAGGTTACGCTTCCATTCTTGGTAGCCGTGGTACCGTCACTGAACTGTACGTTGATCACATATGCATAGGCGTCCATCGCTTGTACTGCACCTTTATAGCTTCCGTCCCATCCTATCGATGGACTATTTGTTTCAAATACCATCTGGCCCCAGCGGTTGTAGATCTTCATATTAAACTTGTCGATACCGAATCCTTTTACCAGGAATACATCATTTACACCATCTCTGTTCGGAGAGAACGCGGATGGGATATCAAACAGCGGTATTACAATAGCACTCACCTGCTTGTGGGCTGTATCCGTACAACCCGCGCTGTTTGAGGATATAAGGTATACATCAAATATGCCGGTCTTATTGTACTGATGCGCCGGATTCACTTCTGTAGAACCATCTCCGTCTCCAAATTCCCACAGGAAGCTGACAGCATCCGGAGAAGACTGATTAGTGAAAGTGACAGGCGTATTTTCTACCGGTTTCATTGGTGCATAAGTAAAGTCGGCTGTTGGCGGCGGGAATACATTGATCACCATCGTAGTGTCATCTGTTTTGTTACAGGTATTGCTATCCACTACATGTAATGATACTGTAAAGCTTCCTGCATTGGGATAGACATGTACAGGATTCACCTCTGTTGATGTAGTACCATCTCCAAAGTTCCACGTAAACGTCTCACCGCCCATGGTTGTATTCACAAACTCAATAGTAGCAGGCACGCAGGTGCTGTCAGGCGCAGTGAAAGAAGCTCTTACATTCTGCGCTACGCGCAATGGTACGGTATCGATCTGTGGCGCGTTACAATAGTTCGTGTCGATCAGTGTCAATGTTGCATTGTAAACACCTTCTGCTGCATAGCGGTGGGTATATGGGAAATTGCCCGGCCCTACGGCCACAGGAGGTGTATTATCGCCAAAATTCAATTCAAAGGACGTAGCTGTAAAAGGTCTTGGTGGCGTCGGTGCGGTGAAGTTGAACTGGTAGTTCAGGTCTTCACATGGCGGAAGACGCTGCGCAGTCATATCAAAGTCAGCCCTGTCTGTACGGATGCGCAGGTCCAGTACGGCTGTATCGCAACCATTACAACTGGCAGGATCACATTTAACGAGTGTTACCCTGTAGTTGCCGGGATTATTGTAAGTATGTTGAATAGTATCGCTACCGGTTACAGGTGCGGAGCCATCTCCGAAGTTCCATGTCCAGGTCTGTGCCGGTATACGTGTAGTATCCACAAAAGTAATGGTAGCCGGTACGCAGTAATTCGTTCTTCTTTCCAGTGTTTTGATACCTGCTTTTACTCCATCCAGGTTAAAGGCGATCTTCAATGCACCGAGGTTACAGTTAGGCGGAGCAGTTGTTGCGTATGCACCCGGCGTAGTCGGATAACGCGGCCTGAAGTCTGTTCTGTTGGTAGGGCACCATGCACAGATACCCTGATAGATCACCCCATTACGATCGAAACGGCTGGTACCACCATCCACGTGCTCATAAGTACCATTGCCACCAAAGTAGCTGCCAAACAGGATGTCTGTAGCATCACGCTGTAATACGAAGAAGTAGAAATCCTGGCTATCGGTAGTACGCTGTAAGGGGTTCTTCAGCGGTAAGCCTGCTGTATTGGAATTCGGATAATGCAGGTCAATATCAATACCGCCCCCCCAGCCGGATACATAAACGTTTTCACAACGGTCTACCAGGAAGGCCACCGGTGAAATACTGGGTGTGGAAGCTCCTTTACCGAAGGTGGTGGAGTATACAAATGCAGACAGGTCTGGCTGCAGTTTTGAAATGAATTGTCTCGAGTTGTCGTTGTAGAAGCTTGCTGTATTAGGCGCCTGCTGTGTAGGCCAGGTACCCTCGGTAGTTCCCATGATATACACAAAGCCCCTGGAATCCAACTGGATACCATATACCTGATCAGCCGCCACAGTATTGGCGCCCATATAGGTACTCTGTAACAATGTTCCACCGTCTGCACTGATATGCGCAATGAAACCATCGCATATACCGCCTCTGTAAGCTCCGTAGATAGGGTTTCCCCTGATAGGGAAGTTATTGCTGGCAGTACCGCCGGCAACGTATAATGTACCGCCGTTCAGCGCCAGTACGTATGCCGCATCTTCCTTGCTGCCGCCGATATAGCTCGCCCACTGCAGGTTGGAACAGTTCTGATCTATTTTCAGTATTACGCCATCCTGCGCACCGCCAAAGGAAGTCTGAAACGCGCCGGATGTGACAGGGAACCTGTCAGAGCGGGTACAGCTGGCTACGTAAATACTACCGGTATTATCTATCACCACTTCGCTGCGCGCATCATCACCATAGTTGCGCAGCAGAACTGAAGCCCCCAGGGTCCTGTCCTCACGGATATTCACACCGTCATCACCGGTACTGGCCACAATGATGGAACCGATGATAGCAGAACCTGTAGCATTGAGTTTTGTTACGGCAATGTCCCATCCTCCGCGATTACCGACTACTACCGGCTGACCGTTATTAGAAGCCGGACCAGGAAAATTGCCGGAAGTAGTTCTTCCTGAGATCACCAGGTTACCGGCAGGATCCACAAAAAGACTATGTGGTTGCTCCTTGCCGCCGCCACCCAGGTAGGTGGCATAGATCAGGTTACGGCCATTCGCAGAAAACTTACTGATACCGATGTCAAAACCACCTTCGGCATAAGTATTCTGTACTGCACCAGGCGTAACAGGATATCCTACGTTGAACACGATACCACCACCATAGAAGGCGCCCACGTTATCATATGTAGCGGTGAACCCCCAGTTATCAGCCTGGGAACCGGATACGGTGGAAAAGATATAAGAAGGATCAATGATCAGTGGATAGTTGCTGTCGTATTTACCAGATACTTTGAACTTCAGTTTCAACCCATTCAGCACATAAGAAACTTTTACGGATACACGCTGATTGTCAATGTACTGATAAGCAAAAGGCATCTGCTCTGTAACGGTACCTACAGAAGTAGTGATGATCAGCTGTTCTTTTTTGATTTCCAGTTTATCCACGCCGGTATATTGCAGTTGTATCTGGGAAGGATCAGCACCGGGTTGTACGATGAGGTCATACTTCAGCACACCTGCTTCTGAATATACCTGCATGTCAACGCCCTGGTACAGCGCCTTGTAATTAACAAGCTGATAAGATTTCACACCGGATGCCCAGTTTTTAGGATCATTACCGATGAAGTAGTTGGCATAACTTTCAGACGCTTTTTCAGCAGATATTTCGGGCGTTCCTGCATTCAGAAAGGTGACCTCATATGCATGCCCTTTCACGACAGGAAGAGGCAGCGGTGCACTGGCATCACCATCCTCCTTGCGGGCAGCCGGATTAGCAGCATTGGCCTTCGCGTTGGCAGCGTAGCTGGGATCGGGCACCCAGATAACAGAGTCTTTACCACCGTGTGCATGGCCGTGTATTCTTTCGGCTAGTGCATCGCGTTGTTTTTTGTCCTGTAACAGGAACGTAAAGCCTGTACGTTTCAGAAAGGCCGCCCCTCCGCCCATATCAGTTTTATAAAGGAAATCACCGTTCCACTGTCCTTTGTTCTCAGTAAACTGCAGGGGTTTGTTGTCATAGATTTCCTGTACCTGTACCTGCGCACTGGCTATTACGCCTGTAAAAAGCGAAAAAAGGAAAGCCAAGCAGCCTATAGGGAAAGTAAAATTCAACGGAGTAGATTTAAAATGTTTATTCCTAGTTCTTTATCACTTATATAATACGTAATAACGCAGACAGCGGTACATTTGTTACCGCAAGAACAGCGCCAATTCAATTAGTAGTATCATCCCAAACGCCGGCGGATATAATATAAGATGGCGGAAACGGGCCGGAGTTTAAAACAGGTCAATATACCAGCTTGCCGGGGCGCATTTAGATAATAAACGTAAAAGTTGCTCAGGAAATTTTACTCCACTGAGATTTTCCTTGCTGGGCGGCCAGAAACCGCTGTAAGGATTGATTCTCAGGTGTTGACAAGTCCGGATCTTCCTGTAGTATTTTTTCCGCACTGGCGCGGGCGGCTTCCAGTATGGGCCTGTCCTCCACAATATCAGCCAGTTTCAGATCAAGTAGCCCACTCTGGCGGGTACCCTCAATGTCGCCGGGTCCCCGCAGTTCCATATCTTTCTCAGATATTACGAAACCGTCATTCGTCTGTACCATTACCTGAATACGTTCTTTTGAATCAGCGCCTACCTTATTACCCGTCATGAGGATACAGAAAGATTGTTCTGCTCCCCTTCCCACGCGTCCGCGTAACTGGTGCAGCTGGGAAAGGCCAAACCTTTCTGTGCTTTCAATAACCATTACAGAGGCATTGGGCACGTTCACCCCTACCTCAATAACGGTAGTAGCTACCATGATCTGCGTATCGCCTTTTACAAAACGCTGCATGTTGGCATCTTTCATTTCTACCGGCTGGCGGCCATGTACCATGCTGATATAGTATTGTGGCTCAGGGAAAAACGCTTTCACTTCCTCATACCCTTTCATCAGGTTTTCGTAGTCCAGCGTTTCAGAATCTTCAATCAACGGATATACGATGTATGCCTGCCGGCCTTTCCGGATCTCGTCTTTGATAAAATCCATGACCTGTGGCCGCTGGAACTCTGTCCGGTGTACGGTCGTAATAGGTTTACGGCCGGGCGGAAGTTCGTCTATGACTGATACATCCAGGTCTCCGTACACGGTCATCGCCAGGGTACGGGGAATAGGAGTTGCCGTCATGACAAGTATATGCGGTGGTATAACGTTCTTCTCCCAAAGGCGGGCACGTTGCGCTACCCCAAACCGGTGCTGTTCGTCAACAATGGCCATGCCCAGGTTCTTGAAAACGACCTGGTTTTCCAGCAGGGCATGGGTACCTATCAGCAGATGGATCTCTCCTTCTTCTACTTCTTTCAGTATCTGTTTACGGGCTTTCCCCTTCACATTCCCTGTAAGCAGGGCTACTTTCACGGGCATATTTTCCAACAGACCGGCGATGCTTTTATAGTGTTGCTGTGACAGGATCTCGGTGGGCGCCATCAGGCAGGCCTGAAAACCGTTATCTACCGCCAGCAGCATTGTAAGCAGGGCTACCATTGTTTTTCCGCTACCCACGTCACCCTGTATGAGGCGGTTCATTTGCCTGCCGGTGGTCGTGTCCTGACGGATCTCTTTGAGTACACGTTTCTGCGCTCCCGTCAGCGAGAATGGCAGGTGATGATTATAAAATGTATTAAAGGCTTCGCCTACGCTATTGAATATGAAACCATGCGACAGCTGCTGCCGCCTGATCTTCAGCCGGCAGATCCTGATCTGGGCGAGGAACAACTCTTCAAATTTCAGCCTGCGGCGGGCCTGGTTGGCATCATCCTCTCCTGCCGGCAGGTGGATCTTAAAATAGGCCTTTGCCCTGTCCATCAGCCGGTATTGCTGCAGGATGGACTGAGGTATATTTTCGGGTATTTCTCCGGGGGATAATTGTTCCAGCAAAGCCTTGGTCAGCTTGCCGATGGCTTTGGCCGTCAGTCCCCGGGCTTTCAGTTTTTCGGTAGTATAATACACCGGTTCCAGGAATGGTTTTCCGGCGGCTATCTCTTCTGTCAGCAGGTCCATTTCCGGATGGGACATCTGCAGGTAGCCATTGAAAACAGAGATCTTGCCGAACACCAGGTAAGAGACGTTCTGTTGCAGCGACTTTTCCATCCATTGCCAGCCCTGGAACCATACCAGGGAGATCTCCCCGGTCTCATCCCGCAGAGTGGCCACCAGGCGTTTAGCGCGCTTATCTCCTATCACTTCCAGACGGGTGATCTTTCCACGGATCTGCACATAATCCATCTGCATATGCAGACTGATGATCTTTTCCACTTTTGTGCGGTCCACATAGCGGAAAGGAAAATAGTACAGCAGGTCTCTGAAGGTGTGCACACCTATTTCCTTACGCAGCAGTTCTCCCCGCTGGGGGCCTACTCCCTTCAGATACTCTATCGGATTGGATAATATGGCGTTCTTAAAATCCATAGACTACGCTCCTCAGGTGGGTGAATGCTCCCAGCCTGCGGACATGCTATTTTTGTTTAAAGGTCTGGCTTTTCTCAATAAGCAGGGTACAAAAATAAAAGGTAAACAGCATACACTGTTTACCTTTTAAAATATTATTACAACGTGGCGATTACTCAGCTTCTACCTTACCTTCCACGAATTGTTTCATCCATTCTGTGGTAACGGACTTCGGTCTTTCCAGAGAGAAACCAAGTGCACGGTCCCAGCACAGGGAAGCCAGTACACCCAGCGCACGGGATACGCCGAACAATACAGTATAGAATTCATATTCCACCAGGCCATAATGTACCAGCAGCGCACCGGAATGTGCATCTACGTTAGGCCATGGGTTCTTGATCTTACCGAGGCTTTCCAGAATTGGTGGAACGGTTTCATATACCAGCCATACGATACGTACCAGTTCATCATCAGACAGGTGTTTCTTTGCAAACTCCATCTGTGCGGTGAAGCGTGGATCTGTCTTACGCAGTACAGCGTGACCGTAACCAGGTACTACCTTACCGTCACTGAGGGTCTTACGTACGTAATCTTCGATCTGCTGTTTGGTAGGAATACCACCACCCAGTTCTTCACGCATATCAAGTATCCACTTGATCACTTCCTGGTTAGCCAGACCATGCAGCGGACCGGCCAGACCGTTCATACCTGCTGCGAATGACAGGTAAGCGTCGCTCAGCGCAGAACCTACCAGGTGAGTAGTATGTGCGCTCACGTTACCACCTTCGTGGTCAGCGTGAATGGTCATGTAGAGACGCATCAGTTCTTTGAAACCTTCGTCTTCATAACCCAGCATGTGAGCAAAGTTACCAGCCCAGTCCAGAAGACCGTTCGGTTGTATGTGGTTATTGTTTTTGTATTTACGGCGGTAGATATATGCAGCGATACGTGGCAGACGTGCGATCAGATCCATTGCATCATCGTACATCACACTCCAGTAATCTTTTTTATTCATGCCTTCTGCATATGCTTTCGCAAAAGCAGATTCTGTCTGCATAGCCATTACACCTACAGTGAACATGGTCATCGGGTGTGTGGTTACCGGCAGTGCATCAATTGCGGCAAAAACGTGGTTAGGTACATGAGAACGGCGCGCCCACTGGTTAGAGAGGTGCTGTACGTCTGCTTCTGACGGCAGTTCTCCAATCAACATCAGGTAAAACAATCCTTCCGGCAAAGGCTCGGCGCCACCTTTAACTTTTGGCATTTTCTCCCTCAGTTCCGGAATGGAATATCCACGGAAACGGATCCCTTCGTTTGCATCCAGTAATGATGTTTCTGTCACCAAACCAGTTATGCCGCGCATTCCCTGGTACACCTGGGCCAATGTAACATCCTCTATCTTCTTATTGCCATGGTTCTTCACGAGGTCCTTCACTTCCGCATTGAGCTCATCGGCCTTTACCTTGAATTTTTCTTTTATATACCCCATTTTAAACTGTTGATTAGGTAATGATAACAAAAAATCGGATCAATTGTCAAAAGTAATGATTTGTTGAAAACTTAGCTGCTTATAATCATAGAATTACAGGTAGCTATAAAGGCAATAACTTTCAAACAACTGATTTCCAATATACAAAGAAGTAAATATTATTGTTAAGGCAATAAATTAAAGAAATGTGAAATTTTCTATTTCGGTGCCCTTAAATACAACCAGAAGGCGAGTCCACCAAACAGGAAGTTGGGTATCCACACTGCCAGTAAGGGATTGAGGTCTGCTTTAATAGAAAATACCGTGGAAAACTGCAGGAAGATAATGTAGCTGGCGCTGATCACAATTCCGACAGCCAGGTGCAATCCGCTTCCTCCCCTTACTTTTTTAGAAGCAATGATCCCACCAATCAGTGTGAGGATGATCACTGCTCCGCAGGAGGCCGTACGCCTGTATTTTTCAACGTAGAATGTATTCAGTCCTTCGGCCCCTCTCAGCTCCTCCCTGGCAATGAACCTGTCCAGTTCGGGAGTGGTCATGGCTTCCTGGATATTCTTCTCTTCGTACATTTCTTTGGGATTCAGGGCGATCTTGATGGAAGTGTCTGATTTCGTCCACCAGTGTTCCTTCAGCCCGTTAATAGAGCGCATGGTTACATAGTCCAGTTTCCATTTCCCGGTGGTAGAGTCCCAGGTCACCCTGTCGGCCTTCATTTTGAACATGATATTCTGCCCGCGTACATCTTCCAGCAGGAAGTTACCACCGCTTTTATAATTAGGGTCGTAAGATCCGAAAGTTACGTAGGTAAAACTGTCCACACGGATGGTCTTGTCATACATGTTCTGCTGAGCCTTCTGTTTATGCACATAGGCGGCTTCGAACCTGGTCCTGATCTTATTGGCAATAGGTACGGTCCACCTGTTGCCCAGCCACAGTAATCCTCCGAAAAGCAGCGCCCCTACCCAGTAAGGACGTAAAAAACGGCGGAAGCTGACCCCACTGCACAGGATGGCAATAATCTCCGTTCGGTAAGCCATCTTGGAAGTGAAGAAGATCACGGAAATGAAAATGAAGAGCGGGAACAACAATGCGGCGATATGCGGGATAAAGCCGAAGTAGTAGTCTACTACGATCGTGTAGAAAGACAGGTTGTTGTTCATGAAGTCGTCTATCTTCTCCGTCACGTCTATCACTACGGAAATGATCAGGAGGATCATGAGGGAGTAAATAAAGGTACCTATGAACTTACGCAGGATGTACCAGTCTATCTTTGTCATATAACGGCAAGATAATATAAATCTAAAGTCTTTGTTTCAACTGTGGCACCATACTATTTTTCCAACTGGCATAATTACCGGCCAGGATCTGTTTCCTGGCTTCTTTCACCAGTTCCAGGTAAAAAGCAATATTATGGATACTTGCCAGCTGCATGCCCAGGATCTCCCCTGCGGCAAATAAATGGCGCAGGTAGGCCTTGGTATAACGGTTGCTGGCAAAACAGGCGCTGTTTTCATCTACCGGGGTAAAATCGGTCGCCCATTTCTTGTTTTTGATATTTATAACGCCATTCCAGGTGAACAGCATACCATTACGGCCATTACGGGTGGGCATTACGCAGTCGAACATGTCCACGCCGAGGGCAATGTTTTCCAGGATGTTCCAGGGAGTACCCACCCCCATCAGGTAACGGGGTTTCTGTTCCGGCAGGATGTCGCATACCAGTCCGCACATTTCGTACATATCCTGTTCCGGCTCACCTACGCTCAGGCCGCCGATAGCGTTACCGGCACATTCCCTGGCCGCGATCTCCGTAGCAGAGATCGTACGGAGGTCTTTATAGGTGCTGCCCTGTACTATGGGGAATAAGGTCTGTTCATGACCATAGGCAGGTTGTGTTTCCGCCAGGCGTTTGATACAGCGGTCCAGCCAGCGATGGGTCAGTTCCATCGACTTTTTGGCGTACCGGTATTCCGAAGGATATGGCGGGCATTCGTCAAAGGCCATGATGATATCGGCCCCGATGGTCCGCTGGATGTCCATCACATTTTCAGGAGTGAACAGGTGGCGGGAGCCGTCTATATGTGACTGGAATACAACACCTTCCTCCTTGATCTTGCGGTTGGCTGCCAGGGAAAATACCTGGTACCCGCCACTATCTGTCAGCAAGGGTCTTTCCCAGCCGTTAAATTTATGCAATCCGCCCGCCTGCGCCAGCACATCCATTCCCGGGCGGAGGTACAGGTGGTAGGTGTTCCCCAGGATGATCTGAGCCTGCACATCTTCGCGCAACTGTTCCTGCGTCACTGCTTTTACACTGCCTACGGTGCCTACCGGCATAAAAATAGGCGTTTCGATCTTCCCGTGACCGGTAGTGATCATGCCGGCACGGGCTTTACTGTTGCTATCTGTTGTTGTCAGTTCAAAGTTCATCTCGGTATCTGAATGCTTGAGGCTATTCCTGCCATTTTCAGGGGGCAAAAATAAGGGGAATTATGCAGAAACCTTCATTCCGGGCCGGGAAAGCAGCAGGCTCTCCGGGTGAGGATAAACTCCTCATTCTCATTTAAAAATCTTTTTTTCCACAGGCTTATACAGATAACTAAAAACGTATATATTTGTTGTTGCTATGTTGTATAACTTGGGCTTATTAGCCTTTTACGCTTTTGCTACCGTTGCAGCCATACAAATATTGTATTACCTGTTCTTCTTTTCCCGGGTAGCTTTTTATCGCCGTACCTTCGAAAATGATATCGATCCGGATATGGAGTGCTCCGTTATCATCTGTGCGAAAGATGAGGAGTTGAATCTCCAGAAGAATCTGCCGTCGGTCTTGTTACAGCGGTATCACGACAAGAAAAAGCCGGCATATGAGGTGATCGTAGTCAATGACAATTCGGAAGACGACACCAAGTATTACCTCCGCTCTATCGAACCCGGATATCCTCATTACCGCCATATCGAGATCAAACAGGCCGCCAAGTTCATCCCCGGAAAAAAGTTCCCGCTCTCCATGGGCATCAGAAGTGCCAAATACGAAAACATACTGCTGACAGATGCTGACTGTAAACCGGCCAGCACCTATTGGTTGTCACTGATGAGTCAGGGATTTACTGATGGTAAAGAGATCGTACTGGGTTACAGCCCTTACGAGAAGAAACCGGGCCTGCTGAACAAGGTGATCCGTTACGAGACCTATTTCAGTGCTTTACAATACCTTTCTTTTGCCCTCAGCGGCATTACTTATATGGGAGTAGGCCGTAACCTGGCTTACAAACGTGAACTGTTCAACCGTCACAAAGGTTTTACCGCACACCATCATATTGCTTCCGGCGATGATGATCTGTTTGTCAATGCCGCTGCCAACCGTCATAATGTAGGAGTGGTGATCAACAAACAGGCATTTACTTACTCAGAGCCCAAAACGACCTGGAAAAAATGGTTCCAGCAGAAAACCAGGCATATGTCAACCGGCAAACATTACCGCTTCGGCCACAAGCTATTGCTGGGAATGTTCTCACTGACCCATTTTCTGTTCTACCCTTTACTTTTTGCAAGTCTCTTCTATGAGCCACTGCGTATGTATACGCTGGGCATCCTGGGAGGTAAGCTGTTGCTGCAATCCATCATCTCCTTTATGGCCATGCGCAAGCTGGATGAGGCAGACCTTTTCAAGTTCAGCCTGTTCATGGATTTCTTCATGCTTTTCTATTATATCATCCTGACTCCTGCCCTGCTGTTCAAGTCGAAAAACAGGTGGTAGTTCAAGATTAAAGATATACCAGCGGCTGTCTCAAAAGGGGCAGCCGTTTTTTATTGGCGCATTCCTCTTTACATTTGCACCAATTTACAGACCATCACTACATCATGGATATCGTACTCAAATACTTCTCAGACTTTACGGATACACAATTGGAGCAATTGAAAGCGTTGGCAGGTTTATATCAGGAATGGAATGAAAAGATCAATGTGATCTCCCGTAAAGACATCGATGCGTTGTACGAAAAACATGTGCTGCACTCCCTCAGTATTGCCGCCGTTGCCGACTTTCCCGCAGGAATGCAAATACTCGACCTGGGTACGGGCGGCGGTTTCCCTGGTATTCCCCTGGCTATCTTCTTTCCCGAAGTGAAGTTCCACCTGGTGGATTCCATCGGTAAAAAGATCAAGGTTGTGCAGGGCGTATCGGAAGCGCTGGGTCTGAAAAATGTCACCTCAGCCCATACCCGTGTGGAAGATATTAAAGACCGGAAGTTCGACATTGTGGTTTCCCGTGCGGTAGCTCCCTTAAAGGACCTATGGCGCTGGAGTAAGCCGGTTTTGAAGAAAGCCCCTGCACATGAGCAGCAACCGGGCCTGATCTGCCTGAAAGGAGGCGATCTTACCGAGGAAATAGCGGAAAGCGGTGTACGCCCCCGACTGACAAATATCTATAAACTGTTCCCGGAAGAATTTTTCCAGGAAAAACACATCGTTGTAGTAAATAAATAACTGGAAATCAACCTCTCTCTTAAAATAAACCCGGAAATATTATAAAAACTTCGTAAACTGTAAAATATCCATTCTGTTTTTTCGTCTCCCTTAGTAAGATGAAAGAATTGCTCCTTAAAAAAACGCCTCTGGCTATGGCTGCAGAACAAAATGAGCGCATCCAGGAAACGGTGCGACAGGAGCGCAAACGCTTACTCCATTTTATCCGGAAACGGGTGAATAATGTAGCTGACGCGGAAGATATATTACAGGACGTTTTTTTCCAGTTTACAGAATATTCCCGCCTGGGTAGTCAGATTGACTCTATTACTGCCTGGCTGTTCACTGTAACCCGTAATAAGATCACCGACTGGTTCCGCAAAAAACGTGAATCCACCTTCAGCGAACATACCCGTGAGCAGGATGGAGAAGAGACCCTGTTCCTTTCAGAAATGATAGCTGACCCGGGTGCGCTTAGTGATGCGCCCATGACCCGTAAAGTAATAGCCGAGTCTATTATGGAAGCTATTGATGAATTGCCCGAGGACCAGCGCATGGTGTTTCTGCAACATGAAATAGAAGGCAAGTCCTTTAAGGAGATGGCTGCTGAAACAGGTATATCCGTCAATACCTTATTGTCCAGAAAAAGATATGCAGTGCTGTACCTGCGTGAACGGCTGGCGGAACTGTACAAAGAACTTTTAAAAGATTAAAAAGATTATATATGAAACGTCGTACTCCGAAGATTGTGCATGTGTTCAAGTTCATCGTACTTGGTGCCCTCTTCTTTTGTTTCATTGGCTTCGCCGTACAATTTCTCTGGAACTGGCTGATACCGGAGCTTTTCCACGGTCCGCTCATCACCTTCTGGCAGGCCATTGGTCTTTGCCTGCTCGGTAAACTGATATTCGGATGGCATGGTAACGGCGGCGGTGCCTGGGGTATGCGCGCCAAACAACAATGGCGCAGGAAAATGATGGAGAAAATGGAGAATATGTCAGAAGAAGAAAGAGATAAACTGCGCGAGAAATTACGCCGCTGTGGCATGCCTAACCGCTGGGGAAACGAAGGCTTTTACAATGAACCAAAAGATCAACAGAAAACAGAAACGAATCTATAATGCAAAGCTTAGCTGTAAACTACTTAACACCATTTGCCATGATAGGTATATTCAAAACCAATATAGCTACAAAAGAAGACAGGCAAAATATACTGCAGGCTATCCGTAACAGATTTGAAGTAGGTCATTGCCATGTTGACCTGGAAGACTGCGATAAAGTATTACGCATTACGGAAATGAAAGTGCAGGAAGATGATGTGATCGCATTTGTGAAGAAGCAGGGGTTTGACTGTGATGTGCTCGAATAACACGCTTGTTTTTTAGATAGATAGACTATTGTCATAGAAAGGCTGTTCTGAAAGGAACGGCCTTTTTTATGGGAGAACAGATAAGGAAGGCATAAACGCTCTTTTCTTCAGATGATCTATCTCATGGAGCATTGCATCCACGTGATCTAACCCATACAATAAGGCCCCCGCGTCGATGGCCATCCAGTTAAATAAGTCGAGAATAAGCCGGTAATGTTGCCTCGCGTAGGTTGTATCGCATACGGGTAAGCCGTTGGAAAAACAAATTGGCTCGTGATGAGCGATTCTGTTTCTAATGCCGTTTATCTTTTCCAGTTCTCCGAAAACAAAAGTATTATCGTAATGATATCCATGAATACTTTTAGGCTTGTTAGGAATGATCTTTAATAATGTGCGGCCAAATGCTGTATACTGGTGCCGGGCAAACAGATACCGCCAAAAACCAAACTTCATCCTGGCTATTAATGCAGGATGACTATAACCTGCCCCCAGCTCGGCAACAGCATCATTAATCATAAGGGGAGTTTTACCGCATTTTGGATTGTTCAATACCCCTCCAATTGTTGCGGCATCCCGCAGCCAGTCATTTCCCCAACTAACTTTGTAATGTTTATCAACAGCATTTCGTAACGCAACTTCAAAACAAGAAATAATTGTAAACACTTCCTGTGAAACCTGGAGATTCAGGCGATATAATTTCATTGCCTTGCGGGTATCTGCTCCCATTGCAGTAACATACCTTGTTAACCGGTCATTAGACATTATTGCCTCAAAACCTTTGTATCTCATCGGTATAACCTTTAAATTTTATTTTGTCAGCTAATAAACTATTGTTAACTTAGATGCATGGTTCCCAGTTGCTCCCTGGCTTTTAGCTAAACTTCTGGGTTTTTTTTTGCCCCTACCTGATCGACCACCTTTTACAAAGACAATCTGCTTATCATCTTTCTCTTTAAAACTCCATCCAGTATTAACACCAGACATTCCTGAGCAATCAAGTTTTGTTTCTGCATCCAATACTCTTAGGGATACCAGCAACTCTTTTCTTTCCATAATTATCGCTTATTGCTTACAGACGGGCTATCCATTTTCATGCAGCAGCTAAAAAGGTTAACTACATATAGGATAGGAAAAATGCACGCTCTTATTCTCTCACAATGGACTCAGTTTTTCAGCTTGCAACAATACGTAAATCTCTCTAACGGCTTAGTTAATACGAGGTTAAAAAAAAACAGGCTGCCTTCTTTCAAAAGCAACCTGTTCTCAGCTGAAATTATTTATCTGTTATCTCTTCATTACATTATTACGCCTGTCCTGATCCGCCATTCTTTCGCTCGGATCGATTTCGATCTCTGCAATCTCACTCAGCGGTATATTCACTTCGACATCATACGTCCTGTTAGTCCATGGCCAGTAGTCATGCACTACACGAGGTACAGTACTGTTTTCATCAGGTTTGGCGCCAAACATCAGCGACATCGGTATGTAATGCATTACCTTCTTACCATCTTTGGCTGTGATCAGCAGATCGATGGGCATAGGCATATTATCGATGCGCTGCAGCCTTACGATTGTCTTACCACTGTTCTCAAATGCACTGTCAATACCATAATCAATATGCTTGGTAGTATATACAAAGTATTGTTTGTACCAATCCAGTTGCAAACCACTTTCTTTCTCCATCACGCGGATGAAATCATTCACATTAGGATGTTTGAAACGCCATTCCCAATAGTACCTTAAAAGACCTCTGTCACGCGTGGAAGCACCGATGATATAACCCAGCTGTTCCAGGAATACAGCGCCTTTTGAATAGGCGGACTGGCTGTAACCGAAGTTGCTGTTATAGTGATCGGAGTGTGTGCTCAAAGGTTCTTCATAACCACTTCTCACCAGTGAAAAATAACCATTGTATGCACTTGTCTGCGGAGAAGGCGTTTTCAGAGAATCCAGTGTGTGATACACAACATTGTTTTCTGCGAAAGTAGTGAACCCTTCATCCATCCATGGATAGAGGCTTTCGTTAGTGCCCAGCATGCCCTGGTACCAGGTATGCATCCATTCGTGTGCAGCCAGACCGTATAAGCCTTCTAACTTTCCATTACCCATGATCAGCGTTGCCATCGGATACTCCATACCGCCGTCTCCTCCCTGGATGAAGGAATAGCTTTTGTAAGGATAAGGACCATAATGCGCTTTGATGTACTTGTATGCATCAGGTATCATTTTGGCTAACTGCGGCCAGGTATTTCTGGTGATATCATTCTCGATGTAGAAGAAGTGCGCCGTAAAGCCATCTACCTGCTGCGTAATGTGTTTATAGTCAGGATCAGCCGCCCACACGAAGTCGTGCACATTAGGCGCTACAAAATGCCAGGTGAGTTTATTACCTGCCGGACGTAATACTTTGCTGCCGGCCATTTCATATCCATATCCGATCTGGTTGGGATTCTGCAGATATCCGGTAGCTGCTACAACAAACTTTTTATCGATCGCGATCTTCACATCAAAGTCACCCCATACGCCATAGAATTCGCGTGCGATATAAGGCGTAGGATGCCATCCTTCATAGTCATATTCGCACATCTTAGGATACCACTGCGCCATGGAGTAATCCACACCTTCAGCGTTGTTACGGCCGCTGCGACGGATCTGAACAGGTACCTGCGCTTCAAACTCCATATCGAATGTAGTAGTGGTATGCGGCAGGATCGGCTTGGCTAAAGGCACTTCGAGGATAGTACCGATAACATTATATTGCTGACTAACGCCATCTCTTTTCAGGGAGAGTATCTTCTGATAACCGATCTGGTCAGGTTGTAGTTTGGAAATGCGGTCTGTCACGCGGCCATCCCAGTCACGTCTTTCGTTACCATTCTTGTCCCTGTATAACACAGTTTGTCCCAGTTCGCGGCTGCGAACGTCCATCATACTATTAGGCTGAAATGCGTTCCAGTAAAGATGATAGAATACTTTAAAAAGTGTGTCCGGCGAGTTGTTGGTGTATTGCAGTTTCTGTTTGCCGCTAAAGCGGTGAGCAGCAACATCCATATCGATGTCCATCACATACTTTACCCTTTGCTGCCAGCGGTCAGGCTGAGCCTGTACGCTTTGCCAACCGGCAATGAGCAGGCATGCCAGCAGGCATTTCATTACTCTCGTTTGCGTCATCCTTAAGTTCTTATTTGCGTTAAATTGAGTTACGTTGGTCTGAGATTACGTTAATCTAAGTTTATTATCGATAGGAATTCACATGAAATTGACAAGCGGGTCTTATGATTTACCTTCGACAACCAGGACTATTTCTCCCTTCACCCCTTTTTCATTAAAATAATCATGTACCTCCTGTAAGGTCCCTCTTTTATTTTCTTCAAACATTTTAGTGAGTTCCCTGCTAACGCAGCACTGACGGTCTGGTCCGAAATATTCAATCAGGTCGGCCAGCGTTCTGACCAGCCGCTGAGGAGACTCGTAAAACACCAGTGTACGCTCATCCGTAGCCAGCTGGGTAAACAATGTATGACGTCCCTTTTTTAAGGGTGGAAATCCTTCGAAAGAAAAACGGTTCATCGGGATACCGCTGTTGACCAGCGCCGGCACGAAGGCCGTAGCGCCTGGCAGGCATTCTACGGGCACGCCTGCGCGGGTACATTCACGTACGAGGAGAAAGCCCGGATCGGAAACGCCCGGTGTACCTGCATCTGTGATGAGGGCCATGGTCTTGCCGGCCTGGAGCTGCTGTACCAGGTGTTGCAGTACTTTATGTTCGTTATGCTGATGGTAGGGGGTGATGGGCTTATTGATGTTGTAATGCTTCAATAATATCCCTGAGGTGCGGGTATCTTCCGCCAGCACCAGGTCCGCTTCTTCCAGTACTTTGACTGCGCGGTAGGTGATATCGGCCAGATTGCCTATAGGAGAAGGAACAAGATATAACTTCATACAATTGCGGATTACAAATTACGAATTACGAACGACATGCAGCGACGATCATAGATGCTATAGGCTCATTCGTAATTCGACATTCGTAATCCGTAATTGCTGATTTTTTACTGGATGCTTACTTCAAAAGATTCCATTACCTGGTTAGCCAGCAGTTTCTGACAGGCCACTTCAGCCAGTTGTTTAGCTTCTTCTTTGGTAGCAGCATCTATCTGCAAGGTGATATGTTTGCCAATCCTTACGTCGTGTACATTGTTGATGCCCAGGTTCTTTAAACCACTCATTACCGCCTTACCCTGAGGGTCCAGTAATTCTTTCAGCGGCATCACATTAATATGTGCAGTAAACGTCATTTTTAAAAATTTTGACGCAAACCTAAGATTTAAATCGCAAAAAACAACTACTTAACGGCATTACCGGTAGAAGGTTTTGACACAATAGACAGCAGAACATAGCACACAAACACAAAAGGCACTGTAGCAAATTTCAGCACAGGAATACCTGCTAC
This sequence comes from Chitinophaga filiformis, assembly GCF_021646545.1. GTDB lineage: Bacteria > Bacteroidota > Bacteroidia > Chitinophagales > Chitinophagaceae > Chitinophaga > Chitinophaga filiformis_A. Next base: position 295,156 of record NZ_JAKIRP010000004.1, read on the forward strand.
CGACAGTGCCACCAGCACTAAACGGGCCCAGTTAGGCTTGAGCTGCAGGCTTTTAAACTTCAGGCTAAGCATCGGTATTTCCGCTACCATCAGGTAACATAAGAGAGCTATGATAGTATACAGCACCCATATATTCTGCAGCCAGTGGGCCAGGTTGAACGGGTTGTACAATATGATCAGCGGAAAGGATGCTACCAGCAATCCTACGGCCGGTGTGGGTATACCGATAAAATTCTCTGACTGCCTGGTATCCAGGTTGAACTTGGCCAGCCTGTAGGCGGCAAAGCAGGGCACCAGCAGTGCAGGCGCCAGGTTTATATAAGAGACGTCAAATACATCGGGCATACGCATATAAGCACTGCGCAAGAGGCGGAACAACATCAGGCCCGGTACCAGGCCAAAGCTGATCACGTCTGCCAGGGAATCGAGCTCACGGCCGAAAGGCGATTGCAATTTGAGCCACCTGGCCGCCAGTCCGTCAGTAAAATCAAATAAAGCGGCCAGCACTACCATGGCAGATGCCCAGTACACCGGCTCCGGGTTGGTGATAGTATACTCTACGCCGTTGAATTCCGCAATATACTGCGGCGCATGCAGGATATAAATAACGGCCAGGGCGCCGCAAAAAAGGTTGCTGAGCGTAAGGATGTTAGGTAGTTGCTTCATTTGTATTCAAGCCGATCGCCTATGGAAATTGTATCCATAGACGATCGCACATTTTTAGCATTAAATATTTAGTAAATATATACACTATTTCTTCATCAACGACTCTATCTCCTCAGCAGTGATCGGAATATTCTTCATGAGATCCACATTGCCGCCCGCTGTCAGCCATACATTGTTCTCGATGCGGATACCCATTTTTTCTTCCTCAATATAAATACCGGGTTCTATTGTCATCACGGAATTTTCAGGAATAGGCTGGAAGAAGGATGGTCCCAAGTCATGCACTCCTATTCCAAGGTGGTGCGAAATACCGTGATACAGGTACTTGCGGTATGCCGGCGATTCAGGATCCTGGTTCTTAATGTCTCCCTCTTTCAGCAGACCGAGCTTCACAAACTCTTTTCCTGCCTCCACACCTACCATGTCATGGTATTTTGCGATGGTCAGTCCCGGCCTAAGGATAGATTTCGCATAGTTATGCAGATGCAGGCAGGCATCGTATACCTCCCGCTGACGGGCAGTGAACTTACCATTTACCGGCACGGTGCGGGTAAGGTCAGCATTGTAGCCGCCATAGGCAGCTCCGAAGTCCATGAGGATCAGTTCCCCGTCTTTACATTCCTGGTTGTTGAATATATAATGGAGGATCCGTGCACGGTCGCCGCTGGCGATAATAGAGCCATATGCCTCCCCGTCTGCCCTGTTACGCAGAAATTCATGCAGGATCTCGGCATGGATCTCATGTTCCCATACACCGGGACGGATGAACTGTAACAAACGGCGGAAGGTCTTTTCGGTAATATCTATAGCCTGTTGGATCACCTTCACCTCTTCTGCGGACTTGATGGCACGCAGTTTCTTGAATATTACAGCAGCGCGCAGGTAATTGTGCAAGGGATAGCGGCTGCGCAATTCGTCCGCGTAGCGGTAATCCCTTACCGGTACCAGGCTGGACTTACGGTTATTTTCGTTTGTATTCAGATATATATTGGTGGCATCATGGATCCAGGGCTGGAGTAAGCCATCCAGGGCGTCCAGCCATACTACCGTAGAGATACCGGAAACGGCGAAGGCCTCATCTTTCCTTAACCGGTGGCCGTCCCACTTTTCCTTTAACTCGTTAGGACGTACCAGTACCAGCACTTCCCTGTATTTCGGGTCCGGATTGTCGGGGTACAATATAACCATCGTATCCTCCTGCTCTATACCGGTCAGCCAATACAGATCCGCATTCTGCTGGAACTTATGAAGTGCGTCCCCGTTGGTGGGCAACTCATCGTTGGAATTGATGATAGCGATAGACTGGGGCTGCATTTCTGCAATAAAGCGCTGGCGATTCTTTATGAAGATCTGAGAGTCTAATGGTAAATTTTTCATATTCTTTTTTTACGGTGGTGTATGTAAATGCGCGTCAAACCTACTGAAATTTCACAATAAGCACTACCCTCTCCGGTAGTCTCCCTTCCAATATTATTATGAGGACGCCTGTTTTATGCTATGCAGGAACATAAAGCGTACTTCTTGGTCAGGATAAAATTAAAGCTGTGGAATTCAGGCGGAGACAGAAATAAATATCGGATAACATTTACCTGACTGTAATATAATGAAATATACCCTTATACGATGTAAGATTAAGCGTATAGCAACCCCTTAATTCTTTACCATTTCCTATAAAACAGCCAGATCCATTTTAGATATTTATCAAACAAATATCCATTTAGCAGTTACAATTTCTAAATTTATGCAAATCTGCAGCCTTTAATTTGACAATATCAAAAAAAGCATAGATTTGCTTACTACACCAAAACAATCTTACTATGCAAGTCAGCAGTGTAAGGAATCCTGTTGCCGACCTATTAGAGCTAGGTATACGGCAAACGAACCATATTTATTATCAACTGGAGCCAGCAGAACTGATTGCACAAACAGTAGCTTCAGGACAAGGGACAATCACCAGCAGCGGCGCACTTGCCGTTAATACCGGTCAATTTACCGGCCGGTCTCCCAAGGACAAATTTATTGTGAAGGATGAGCTTACAGCTACTACCGTTAACTGGAATGACTTCAACATTCCGGTTAGCCCGGGTAGTTTTGATAAGCTGTACGACAAGATCACCCGTTACTTTACAGGTAAGGATGTATGGGTAAGGGATGGTTATGCCTGCGCCGATCCGGCTTATCGTGTGAACATTAAAGTGATCACCGAAACGCCATGGGCGAACCTGTTTGCCTATAACATGTTCCTGCGCCCTGCCGAAGAGGAACTGGATTATATGCAGCCGGAATGGACCGTGATCCAGGCGCCGGGCTTCCTGGCAGATCCTGCTACAGACGGCACCCGCCAGGGAAACTTCGCCATGGTCAATTTCACAAGGAAAATGATCATCATCGGCGGAACAGCTTACACGGGCGAGATCAAAAAAGGCATTTTCACCATCCTCAATTACATCCTCCCACACGATCATGGTGTATTGAGCATGCACTGTTCTGCCAACCAGGGAGAAAGAGGCGATACCGCTATTTTCTTCGGATTGAGTGGTACCGGTAAAACCACGCTCAGTGCAGATCCGGACCGTAAGCTGATCGGTGACGATGAACATGGATGGGCTGCAGACAACATCTTCAACTTTGAAGGCGGCTGTTATGCCAAGTGTATAGACCTGAGTGAAGAAAAGGAACCCCAGATCTACCACGCCATCCGCGAAGGTGCACTGCTGGAGAATACCATCTGCCATCCGGGTACCACACACGTGAACTATGCGGATAAATGCATCACGGAAAACACCCGTGTGTCCTATCCATTACATTATATCGATAATGCCCTGATACCATCTATCGGCGGCATTCCGGAAAATATCTTCTTCCTGACCTGCGATGCATACGGCATATTACCACCTATCTCGCGGCTAACGCCGGAGCAGGCCATGTACCAGTTCCTATCTGGTTATACCGCCAGGGTGGCCGGTACAGAAACCGGTATTACCGAACCTACAACTACTTTCAGCACCTGTTTTGGTGCTCCTTTCCTACCCCTGCATCCTGTTAAGTATGCCTCCATGCTCGGTGAGAAACTGCGCCGTCATAAAGCAAAAGTATGGCTGGTCAATACCGGCTGGACGGGAGGCGCATATGGCACCGGTCAACGTATCAAATTGTCCTACACCCGTGCTATGGTCGCTGCAGCCCTGAAAGGACAACTGGATAAGCTGGCCTACAAGGATCATCCTGTCTTCGGCTTCTCCATTCCTGAATCATGCCCGGGCGTACCTGCAGAATTGCTGGACCCAAGTAATACCTGGGCCGACAAGGAAGCATACGATAAGCAGGCTAATGCGCTGGGACATAAGTTCGTACACAACTTTGAAAAATATGCCGATGAGGCAACCCCGGAAATTTTGTCTGCATCTCCAAGAATTTAGCTATATTGGCAATTCTTACCCTGCCTTTAAAATTTCCACTACTATTACAAGTTCACTGATGTACAGGCTGTGTCTGTCGCAAAACAAGTGACCTATTCATTATATTCATAATTGATGACAGGGAACTTGTTTTGCGGAACTTGAAAGGAAAACCTACCTTTGCGCATGCAAATTTTAGACGGTAAACTTGTTTCAGCGGCTGTTAAAGCCCAATTGGCAGATAAGGTAACTGAATTGAAAGCGTTGGGCGAAAAAGTCCCCCACCTGGCAGCCATCCTGGTTGGCAATAATCCAGCCAGCGAAACTTATGTGGCATCTAAGGTGAAGTCCTGCGCCGAAATCGGTTTTCACTCTACTCTTTTACGCTTCGATGCGAAGATCTCTGAAAAGCATTTACTGGACAATATCACACTGCTGAATGAAAACGCAGATATTGACGGTATACTTGTACAACTTCCTCTTCCAAAACATATCAACGAAGAACTGGTGATCAACACCATTGATCCCAGCAAGGATGTGGATGGCTTCCATCCCATGAACGTCGGTAAAATGGTGGCAGGACTGCCTACTTATATTCCCGCAACTCCTTACGGCATTATGCTGATGCTGGAACACTACAATATCCCTACAAAAGGGAAACATGCGGTAGTGATCGGACGCAGCCACATCGTAGGTACGCCGATGAGCATCCTGCTGAGCCGTAACGCCAATCCGGGCAACTGCACCGTGACACTCACCCACTCACAGACAGCAAACCTGAAAGAGATCTGTCTCCAGGCAGATATCATCGTGGCAGCCATCGGTCGCCCGAACTTCGTTACTGCTGACATGGTGAAGGAAGGTGCTGTCGTGATCGACGTAGGTATCAACCGTATTGAAGATGCCAGCAAAAAGAGCGGTTTCAGACTGGTAGGCGATGTGGATTACAACGCTGTAGCACCTAAAACCAGCTTCATCACGCCGGTACCGGGCGGTGTAGGTCCTATGACCATCGCAGCATTGCTGAAAAACACCTACCACGCTTCTCTGGGTCAGAAAGTAAACATGAACTAAGAATATCCTGTAAAACGCTTAACACTTTGTACGCCCCGCGGCGTGTAAAGCGTTAAGCGTTCTGCATTTCCGGGGACTGATCCGTCAGTGATTCTCCCCATTTACGTACCTTTGCAAAATGTCAACAACTACAGCCGATATCGCAACATCTCTTCAGCTCCCTGTAATGGAACGTTTCTACACCCTCCAGGGTGAAGGTAACTACCAGGGGCAGGCCGCGTATTTTATACGCCTGGGCGGATGTGACGTAGGCTGCCACTGGTGTGACGTAAAAGACAGCTGGGACGCTTCCCGCCACCCGCTGATCGCTATCAGCGAACTTGTACAGGACGCAGCTGTACATCCCGGCCGTATTGCCGTGATTACAGGTGGAGAACCCCTCATGCATAACCTGGATGCACTGACAGACGCCCTGCACCAGGAAGGCTTCCGTACCCATATGGAAACTTCCGGCTCCTCTCCTTTAAGTGGACACTGGGACTGGATCACACTATCCCCAAAGAAATTCAAGGCGCCTCTCCCGGAGATCTGTGGCGTAGCCCATGAACTCAAAGTGGTGATATTCAACAAAACTGATTTTGCCTGGGCAGAAAAATATGCTGCACTGGCAGGCCCTCACTGCAAGCTCTACCTGCAGCCGGAATGGGACCGTGCAGCCCAGATCACTCCCCTGATCATCGACTACATCAAAGAAAATCCCAAATGGCAGCTCTCGCTGCAGGTGCATAAGTACATCAATGTACCTTAAAACCTTTACCCTACATCACTTTAACGCCTTACATTTGTGCTTTTTTTCATATATTGGCGGCCTAGCCAATCTAAAAAGTTATGAAGAGAGTCTTTCTATTGATGAGCAGTTGCTTCCTGTTATGTCTGGAACTGAGCGCCCAGGTCATAACCTATGAGAACGCGAAGAAAAAAGCACAGAAAACTTTTGACGATGCTCAGATGGCAGTAAGGGAATACCGTATGACGGATGCTATTGACCTGCTGAAAGATGCTGTAAGACAGGAACCCGGATTTACAGACGCCTACGGGCAGATGGTCATCACGTACGCGGAAATGAAACAATATAAGGAAGCCATCATCAATTACGAAACGCTGAAAAGGCTTGACAGTCCATCCACCAGACCCGCAATGCTGTCTTACGCGAAAGCACTGGCAGGTGAAGGACGCTTCAGCGAAGCACTGGCCAATGTTAATCTGTACATTCAGACCAACAAAACCAGAAGCGCCAGAGCGGAAGCACTTCAGAAAGCTTACACATTCGCATCAAAAGCCGCGGCCAAACCGGTGCCTTTCAAACCACGCAACATGGGCGACAGCATCAATACCAAGGATCCGGAATATTTCCCGTCCCTGACTATCGATGGCCATACCCTGGTTTTCACCCGTCGCGTGAACAGCAAGAATGAAGACTTTTACGTGTCTGAAAAGGACGATAGCCTCGGCTGGATGCCGGCCTATGGCTTCGGTTCGCCGGTAAACACTGCTAACAACGAAGGTGCACAGAATATCTCCCAGGATGGGAATATGCTGGTGTTCACCGGTTGCGACTTCCCCGGAGGAAGAGGTAGTTGCGATATCTATTACACTATCAGAACGGAAGAAGGCCTGTGGGTAGAACCGATGAACATGGGCTCTCCTATCAACACACGCGACTGGGACTCACAACCCAGCCTTTCGGCAGACAGGCAGACATTGTACTTTGCCCGTGAGACTGCGGATGCAGGTTCAGAGATCTTCATGAGTAAATTACAGCCCAACGGTAAATGGGGCTTTCCGGAGCGACTGGATTCGAACATCAACACCCCCGGACGCGAAACCACTCCTTTCATACATCCCGATAACCAGACCTTATATTTCGCATCCAACGGACATCCGGGTTTTGGTGATATGGATATCTTCTTCTCCCGCCGTCAGCCTGACGGTAGCTGGGGACCAGCAGTTAACCTCGGCTATCCGATCAACACTGTTGACGAAGACGCCAGCCTGATAGTTGCTGCAGATGGTAAAACTGCTTATTTCGCATCAGACAGATCTGACAGCCGCGGACAACTGGATATCTATAGCTTTGAGCTGTACCCGGAAGCACGTCCGCAGCGAACACTCTTTGTGAGAGGTTATGTGTATGACGCCAAAACCAAACGTCGCCTTGTAGGTAATGTGGAACTCACGGACCTGGAAACAGGAAGGACAGCCGCTGTTGTACGCACGGATAAAATAGGCAATTACCTGATACCATTGCCAACAGGTAAAGACTATGCCTTTAACGTGAACCGTAAAGGTTACCTGTTCTATTCTGATAATTTCTCTCTGAAGAATAAGACAGACGATTCCATGTTCGTCAGGGATATTCCTCTCGTGCCGCTGGATACAAGTGCCGTAATGGTGTTGTACAACATCTTCTTCGATACCAGACAATTCAACCTTAAACCCGGTTCTGAAATTGAGTTGAACAGGCTTGTAGGATTGATGCAGGAGAACTCAACTCTGATCGTAGAGATCAGCGGACACACAGACAATATCGGTAACGACAAAGACAATATGATCCTGTCTGAACGCCGTGCGCAGGCGGTAGTGAAATACCTTGTGGATAAAGGCATTCCGGCTGAAAGATTGCAGGCGAAAGGTTACGGAGAAACGCTACCTGTAGCGGATAATAGTACTCCGGGCGGAAGGGCCGCAAACAGAAGAACGGAATTCAAGATATTGAAGCTGTAGTTGCAGGGCTATACGTAAAATAAAAACAGGAATAACGCTGTTCATTCAATGCGTTATTCCTGTTTTTTTTGTGGATGATATGCGGCGGGCCGTGTATTTGTAGCCCGGGGGCACAATTAAACGTCACCTCATTTATAATCTTTCATCTGCGCTCTCAGCAACGAATCCATTTCCGCCGGCCGACGCTTGTAATCATACTGAAACATTGCCGGCAGCCAATCTCCGTACATTGGATTGGGCAATACAATAAACCGCTTTCCAAAATCAGCTGCGGATTGTTGTGTAACCTGTTCACGCTTTTCGACAGGTTGTTTGTCGAAGATCGCTGCAAAATCGCTCAGGTTATCGCCCATCAGCAAGATGATGTGATGTGTCTGTGCTACTTGCTGGCGGCGGCTTTCCTTGCCTGAAGTAGTTGTCTTCAGGAACAGATGTTCATTGTCAGCATCAGGGAAATGCCAGCGTTGCAGGTTCTCTAACGTTGACGCACGTTCTGCTTCCGAGCGGTTGGTAATGTAAAAAACACGTACACCTTTCGATGCCGCATATTGCAGAAAGGACAATGCACCAGGCACTGTATCTGCAGCGGCTTTTGCGGTCCATTCCATCCATGTTTTCTCTGCATAACCTTCACCTCTCAAAGCGGTATGCACTGTATAGGGACTGTTATCCAGCACAGTTTCATCGATGTCTGTGACAATTGCTGGCGGTAGTGTGGATGACTGTGCGAGGCTTTCATCCAATCTTACTCTCGCAATGTTATAAGCCTGGAAACACAGGGCTTTGTATTCTGCTGCTTTCTGCTGCCAGAGGGCGGCCCAGGCCGGACCATAAGGTTGCAGAATAGTGGATGATGGCGCCTGTGAAACAGGCGGCTGCGTGGTCTTACAGGCACTCATTCCTGCAAGCAATGCACATGTGAGTAAAATATTTTTGTATTGCATGGGAGTAAACAGAAGAAGTTTTAACTTAGATATGTTAACCGCAAAAATACGCAATTATGCAGGAGGAATTACGCCACCAGATTGCTCTTACACAAATTCCACAAATAGGAGATGTTGTCGCCAAAAAGTTACTTGCACATTTCCGTTCAGCCAGTGCAGTTTTTGAAGCCAGTAAATATGAACTGGAGCACATTCCCGATATCGGCGCTGTAAGGGCCGCTGCCATCCTGGAATTTTGCGATTACGACCAGGTAGACCGGGAGATGGAATACATCGCGCAAAACGATATACAGCCTGTCTTTTATACCAGCGCTCAGTATCCACAACGGCTGAAGCATTGTGCAGACAGTCCTGTGATGTTGTATTATAAGGGCAATGCAGATCTCAATGCCGGCAGGATAGTCAGTATTGTAGGCACACGTGCACCAGGCGATTATGGCAAAGCAATATGTGCGAAGCTGGTGGAAGACCTGGCTGCACATAACGTCATAGTGGTGAGTGGCATGGCCTACGGCATAGACATTATAGCCCATAGACAGGCGCTGCTACATGGTATTCCCACCGTTGGCGTACTGGCACATGGATTGGACCGCATCTATCCGCCACAGCATAAAGGCACTGCTACGGCAATGCTCGGAAACGGCGGACTGCTCACTGAATTCCTCAGTAATACCCAGCCCGACAAACAGCATTTCCCAATGCGCAACCGTATCGTGGCCGGTATTGCCGACGCTACTATCGTAGTGGAAAGCGGTCTGAAAGGAGGCTCTCTCATCACTGCAGATATAGCCAACAGCTACAACAAAGATGTCTTTGCTGTTCCCGGCCGCATCGGTGATCCACATGCCGCCGGCTGTAACGAATTGATCAGAACGAACCGGGCCATGCTGATCACCAGTGCAGCTGATCTGTTGCAGGCGATGGGATGGGACCAGCATCAGGCGCCTAAAGTGCAACCAGATCCTCAGCTGGGATTGTTTGTAACGCTGGACGAAGAAGAGCGACATATCCTGACGCTTTTCACCGGAAATGATGAGAAACACATCGACCAGCTCCGCCGGGAAAGTTATTTACCTGGTAGCCAGGTTGCCTCTCTGGTGTTGAAACTGGAGATGCAGCATGTATTGAAAGGGTTGCCGGGGCAGAAATATCAGGTGATAAATTAGGGGGAGATGTGTATGGTCGGACGCCTGTATTTCGGGTTGCGCCTGTTCCTCCCCCGGGGGCGTTTGGATGACGCCGCATTTCCGGGTTACGCTTGTTCCTCCCCCGGGTTGAAACCCGGCGCTACAAACACAGCACTCCTAAAGGAGTGCTATTTCATGACGGACGCCTGTGTTCCCGGTTGCTGGCATTTCCAGGAGCTGCGTTTGTTCTTGCCCTGTTTCTGTTGCTCGTTCTCTCCGTCTTCTCTGCTTATTCTCTCCTTGGTCTCTCCTTGTTTCTCTCAAGGTAGTTTTTGATATTACAGGGTAGCAATTGTTGGGGGAAGTGATTTCTGACGGCATTTATCGGTTAATCAACCGATTCTCTCAAGATTATCGGCTATTGGACCGATATTCTGAATTATCGGCTAATCAACCGATATTTTAAAATATCGTCTAAATAACCGATATTCATAGTATGACGAGCATTATTACAGGCGACATTATCAACTCACGGGGTCAAAACGACCCGGGTATCTGGCTGCATCCTCTAAAAGAACTGCTGGGAGAATGGGGGAAATCCCCAAAAACCTGGGAGATATTCAGAGGAGATAGCTTCCAGCTGGAGGTCAGCAAACCGTGGAAGGCATTGCTGGCAGCTATCCGTATAAAAGCCTGCATTAAGTCAATAGAAAAGCTGGATGTCAGGATAGGCATCGGTATTGGCGAAAAAAATTATAGTGCGCCCCATATTACCGAATCAAACGGACCGGTTTTTGTTTATTCGGGAGAAACGTTTGAAGAATTAAAGAAGCAAAAACAGCGTTTAAGTATTAAAACTCCCTGGCCGGAACTGGATACGCAGCTGAACCTGATGTTCCGGCTGGCAGCTGTTGCGCTGGACAAATGGACGCCGGCAACAGCACAACTTGTGGCCATATCTATTGCGAACCGTGAACTTTCACAGAAAGAACTGGGGGATCAGATCGGACGTACACAATCTACTATCAGTGAGGGGCAAAAAAGGGCCCATTATGAGGAAGTGATGGCATTAGAGCACTACTACCGAAAATGTATTAAAGAATGTATTTCAAAAACACATACATGATATGATACTCTTTCTGCAACTATTTTTAGCACATATCCTGGGTGATTTCTTTCTGCAGAACAACAAATGGGTTACCAACAAAGAATCGCTGAAATGGCGTTCGCCATACCTTTATATACACGCGCTCATTCATTTCTGGCTCATATTACTGGTGACATGGAATTTTGATAACTGGAAGATCGCTTTCGTGATCATGCTCACCCACCTGCTCATAGATGGCGTAAAACTGGAATATCAACAGCCTGCATATCAGCGGGCATGGTTTTTCGGAGATCAGCTGGCACACCTCATAGTAATAGGTTTCGTCTGGGCATTTCACGAAAAAATAACCTGGCAGTATACAGACATCATCACTGTTAAAGGCCTTATTATATGTATTGCTATCCTGTTTGTGCTGAAACCCGCATCTATTATTACAAAAAACACAATATCCCGCTGGACGCCCAACGGCAATCCGAGTCAGCATATATCAGCAATAGAATCATTGAAGGACGCCGGTGAATGGATCGGATTCCTGGAACGCCTGATGATATTGACTTTTATATTGATGGGCAAATGGGAAGGTGTAGGTTTCCTGCTGGCCGCTAAATCCGTCTTCAGATTCGGAGATCTGAAAGAACCGAAAGAGACCAAACTGACTGAATATGTGGTGATAGGCACATTCCTGAGCTTCTTTATTGCGATCATGACAGGGCTGCTGAGCAGCCATTTACTAACAGTGTTAAAGTAAACTTCACATCAGCCGTTTCATCAACATTTTTCTATTTGCCTAAATAGGCGTACATTTGCGTGCAATTATTTAATAACTGACAAATAGTTGCAACATGCCTGCCGGAAAATCAAAACCGAAATTTGTAGAGGACGGACTTACTTTTGACGACGTACTTCTGGTTCCCGCCTACTCTGAGGTACTACCCAGAGACGTAAACATCTCAACGCAACTTACCAAAAACATACGCCTTAACATACCAATGGTGTCTGCTGCCATGGATACTGTTACTGAAGCTAACCTGGCCATTTCACTGGCTCGTCAGGGAGGCATTGGTATTCTGCATAAAAATATGAGCATTGAAAAACAGGCAGAACTGGTTAGAAAAGTAAAGCGCAGTGAAAACGGCCTGATACTCGACCCGGTTACCCTGCATGCCAATGCTACTATCGGAGAAGCACTCCGCCTGATGAAAGAAAACAGCATCGGTGGTATTCCAATCGTAGATGATGCCAGTAAACTGGTAGGTATCCTTACCAATCGTGACCTGCGTTTCGAAAGAAACCACAAACGCCTGGTAAGTGAAGTAATGACCTCTCAGAACCTGATCACTGCACCTGAAGGAACTGATCTGAAAAAAGCAGAAAAGATCCTCCAGCAGAATAAGATAGAGAAACTGCCTGTAGTTGCTAAAAATGGTAAACTGGTAGGCCTCATCACTTACAGAGACATCCTGCAGGTATCCAGCTATCCAAACGCTGTAAAAGACGCTTATGGCCGTCTGCTGGTAGGTGCTGCTCTTGGTATCACTCCTGATGTACTGGATAGAGCACAGGCACTGATCAATGTAGGTGTGGATGTAGTTTGTCTTGATAGTTCACACGGTCACTCCATCGCTGTTATAAACAGTCTCAAGAAACTCAAGAAAGCATTCCCTAAACTCGAAGTGATAGCTGGTAACGTAGCTACCGGCGAAGGTGCACTGGCACTGGCTAATGCAGGTGCTGACGCTGTAAAAGTTGGTGTAGGACCTGGTTCTATCTGTACTACCCGTGTAGTAACAGGCGCTGGTTTCCCTCAGCTCTCTGCTGTCATGCTGGCCGCCGAAGCACTGAAGAAAACAGGTGTACCGGTGATCGCTGACGGTGGTATCCGTTACACAGGCGACATGGTAAAAGCACTGGCTGCAGGTGCATCCAGCATCATGGCCGGTTCCATCTTTGCAGGTGTGGAAGAAAGCCCCGGAGAAACAATCATCTACGAAGGCCGTAAATTCAAATCCTACCGTGGAATGGGTTCACTGGAAGCAATGGTAGAAGGTAGCAAGGACCGCTATTTCCAGGAAGAAGATGATATCAAAAAGCTGGTACCGGAAGGTATCGTAGGTCGCGTACCTTACAAGGGTATGCTGTCTGAAGTGATCCAGCAATTCGTTGGTGGTCTGCGTGCAGGTATGGGCCTCACCGGTTCCAAAGATGTAAAGGCACTGCAAGCAGCTCAGTTCATCAAGATATCTCCTGCTACTGTGAAGGAAAATCACCCGCACGACGTAGTGATCACAAAAGAAGCACCGAACTACAGCAGATAATCTCTGCTACGGTCTGCTAAACAAAACTGACCGAAGTAGCTGATGATACACAACATACAGTTGAACAATAACTGATGCCTGATCATCACTGCTCAACATAATTAATAAAAGCCTCCTGCATAGAGCCAGGAGGCTTTTTTATTATTATTTAATAATTTATTTCCTATACTACTTTTATATTCGCTCTTTCTCGTCCGGTAAGCCGGGCGAACAGAGAAATCATATTACGGTTATCTGCATGCCGTAGATAACCGTTTACAAAATCAATTGACTATGAACCGCTGGTTACCCATACTACTAAGCCTTGCCGGTGCATTGCTGTTATGGGCCGCATGGCCAACCTCTCCCCTTACCTTGCTGATATTTATTGCGTTTATTCCGCTGCTGCGGATAACAGACCTTGTAACACACCGCGCTAAGTACTTCGGCTGTATCTTCCTGACGCTGTTCCTCTGGAATGTGGCCACCACCTGGTGGGTGGGCAATACCACCGTACCCCTCAGCGGCGTGGCTGCTAACCTGATCAATACGCTGCTGATGAGCATCCCCCTGTTGGGATATCATCGCACAAAAGCACGGGTAGGGCAAACAGCCGGTTATTTTGCACTGATAGTATATTGGTTGACGTTTGAATACATCCACCTCAACTGGGAATTCAGCTGGCCCTGGCTCAGCCTGGGTAATGTGTTTGCCATGCATCCGGGATGGGTGCAGTGGTATGAATATACCGGCGTAAGCGGTGGTACGCTGTGGGTGCTGCTTTGTAATATCCTCATCTATCACACCTGGCTGCAGCGCAGGCAGTACCCTGTACCGCTGGGTACTTTTCTGTGGAAAACAGGCTGGCAACCTGCCGTCGCTATTGTGATCCCGTTTCTACTCAGTTCGCTGGTACAGTATAGTTTCGAAGCGCCTAAAGGCCCTACTGCCCGGGTGGTGATCGTACAGCCTAATATTGACCCTTACGACAAATTTGCTGAAGAGAATGAGCGGATGCAGCTGGATAAACTACTGGCTTTATCTGCGCAGAAAACCGATAATACCACGGCATATATTATATGGCCGGAAACTGCGTTATTTACACATGGCGTGTGGGAAAATAAACTGACCTATGAGGACGAAACGGAGCAGATCAGGCAGTTCCTGAGACGTTACCCCAAGGCAACGCTGGTGAGTGGCGCAACCACCCTGAAACGCTATGATGTGATTGACGAAACGCCTAAAATGGCCCGCAGTACGGAAGACGGGACGCTCAGGTATGACGCATTCAATTCGGCTATCCAGCTGGATACCTCCTACGGCGTACAGATCTATCATAAATCCAAACTGGTGCCCGGCGTGGAAATCATACCCTATGTGCGTTATCTCGCCTTTATGAAAGAACTGGCCCTGGATCTGGGTGGCATCACAGGAGGATATGGACATACTCCAGGCGTTGAACTGCTGGAAAATAATCGCACACACATTAAAGTATTGCCCACTATTTGCTATGAATCTGTGTACGGTGAGTTTGTGGCAGAACATGTAAGAAGAGGCGCCAACCTGCTGTTTGTTATTACCAACGACGGCTGGTGGGGCAATACAGAAGGCCATCGCCAGCATGCACAATACGCCCGCCTGAGAGCTATCGAAACCCGGCGCTGGGTAGCCCGCAGCGCCAACACTGGTATTTCCTGTATCATAGACCCGATGGGCAGGATGCAGCAGCCATTACCATACTGGAAAGAAGGAGTTATTGTCGGAAATGTAACACCGGGCGATACATTTACGTTCTACGTGAGGTTTGGGGATCTTATATCCAAAGCAGCTGTTGCGTTCTGTATAATAATGATATTGTATAGTTTCTATCTGAAGTTCAGATTTTCAGTACCCAATTCCTGATTAAAAAATTATTTCACGTGTCCACTAAACCTTCGACCCAAAATAGCGATCTAAAGAATAAACCAGCAGTGCTGCTGATACATGGTTTCTCCGAGAACAACCAGATATGGCAGCAACAACTGGCAGCCTTGAGCGAACAATTCTATGTAATAGCGCCTGACCTTCCCGGTACAGGCAATACGCCGGCAACAGACACGCTGAGCATGGAAAGCATGGCTGAATATGTGCAGGATCTTTTAAAAGCGGAAGGCATCTCCAAAGCA
Organism: Chitinophaga filiformis; assembly: GCF_021646545.1. Classification (GTDB taxonomy): domain Bacteria; phylum Bacteroidota; class Bacteroidia; order Chitinophagales; family Chitinophagaceae; genus Chitinophaga; species Chitinophaga filiformis_A. The sequence continues at coordinate 310,656 of NZ_JAKIRP010000004.1, forward strand.
GTAGTGATAGGTCATTCCATGGGCGGCTACGTAGCCCTGGCGCTGGCAGAAAAATATCCCGCCCTCGTACAGGGACTGGGGTTGTTCCATTCTACCGCCGCGCCGGACAACGAAGAAAAAAAAGAAGCCCGGCGGAAATCTATCAATATGATTGAGCAATATGGCAATGAGGCTTTTGTGAAACAGACAATGCCTAATATGTTCAGTCCCGCCTATAAAAAACAACATCCTGAACAAATAGAGTCGTATATTCAAATGTGTTTGCAATGCCCGCAGTCATCCCAGGTAGCTTATTACGAAGCAATGATGCAACGCCCTGACCGTACAGCAGTGCTATCATCTATCTCCGTACCTGTTTTGTTTGTGATAGGCAAAGACGATAATGCCGTACCCATGCAGAATGTGCTGCCGCAGGTATCCCTGCCCCGCATCAGCAGTATCTATATATTTGAAGACACCGGACATATGGGAATGTGGGAAGTGCCGGAAGCCAGCACACAACTATTGGAACAGTTTATTCTTTTTTGCCAACAATATTGAACGTGAAAAGAACCCTTATACTGCTAATTATTCTTACCCTTGGATACGCTACACAAGCCTCCCACATCATCGGAGGAGAAATGTCGTATAAATACATCAGCCGCAATGGCAACAACCTGACCTACCAGGTAACATTGAAGCTATTCCGTATTTGTGAGAGGGGGGATAATATAGCAGAATTACCGGAGGCTGTTTACTTTTCTCTTTTCAGTAAGGTAGACAATGGCGCATACGGCACCCCAATAGAAGTACCGCGCGCCAGTAAAGAAGTAAGGCAGCTGGGACAGGTAGATCCCTGCATCGTCAATCGCCCTGATATCTGTTTCCAGATAGGTACATATGTGCAGAATATCACCGTTCCTGTCAGCCCAATGGGATATACCGTCTCGTTCCAGAGCTGCTGCCGCGATAATACCATTGAAAATCTCATCGACACAAGAGACCCGAACAACGAACAAAACAGGCCCGGAAACGGCGCTACCTATTTCACGGAACTACCAGGTGAAGATGGTCAGCTGACCAACTCCAGCCCCACTTTTAAGAAAGATGAGGCAGTACTGGTATGTGCCAATAAACAATTCACTTACGACTTTTCTGCAACCGATAGCGACAGCGACCAGCTCGTATATTCCTTCTGTGATGCTTATGGTGGCGGACAAACCACTCCTCAGGGCAGTTTACCACCTCCAGCCGTTGCCCCGCCTTACGGAACGGTTCCTTATAAAAGCCCCTACTCGGGCGGCAGTCCGCTGGGGGCCGGAGCTACCATAGATCCGAACACCGGCATTATTTCCGGTATTGCACCCGGTCCCGGAAAATATGTACTGACGGTCTGCGCCTACGAATACCGGAACGGCGTACTGCTGGGCATTCATCGAAAAGACTTCCATGTGCATGTGACCACCTGTGTAAAGGCGGTCGTCGCCTCTATGCCGGACAAGTATAACGATTGCTCTGGCTACACGATTACCTTTATTAACAACAGTACAGAAGGGAAACCCTATTTTTGGGAATTTGGAGATGGGGATACGCTGCATACGACGAGCAGTGACCCGATACAGCATACCTACGCCCGGGAAGGTACTTATAAAGTTAAATTGTGGGTGGACAAAAGCAGTAACTGTGGCGACACTGCAACAGCGATGGCCTATGTATATCCGCTGTTGCGGCCTAATGTCAACTTCGCCGGACTTTGTAGCAATACTACCACTACTTTCACCAACACTTCCACCACCTCCAGTGCTACCGACAATATCAATTATTACCGTTGGGACTTTGGCGTAGCAGGTTCCGACGCCGACACCTCATTGGAGAAAAGTCCGCGCTTCCAATACCCCGGGCCGGGCAATTACCAGGTGGTACTGCAGATGAAAACAGAACGGGGATGTGAACGTTTTGATACCTCAGATCTTGTTATATATGACAAACCGCCGCTGGCCACTACGCCAGATACGCTACTTTGTTACCTCAACTCCATTCAGCTGCATGCGGAAAGCGTTGTGGACGGGAATGTGGTAAATGGAACATATACATGGGCGCCTTCATATAATATCAATAACGCGAATACAGCCGATCCAACAATATTTCCAAGGCTTGATACGGCCTATACTGTCACCTTTACGGACGGAACAGGTTGTGTCAACAGCAAACGGGTTGCCATTGACGTGAGAACCGAACTGGTGGTGACAGCGATGGCTGACAGTGTTGTATGTACAGGTGATGAAGTGAACATCCGCGCGATCGCCGACGGCAATTATCCGCTTACCTGGTTCGATTCCACTAATACTGTGGTAGGTACCGGTACTGTTGTACCCCTTGTTCCTCCTGGCCCTTCTGCAACATACAGGGTACGGGGAGACCTGGGCGATTGCTTTGATGAAGACAGAGTGACGTTGAAAGTAGTAGACCCGCCAGTAGCTTATGCCGGTGAAGATACTACCATCTGTTATGGCGAACAATTGACACTGAGGGCATCGGGAGGCTCGAACTATCAGTGGACGCCTACCACCACACTGACTTCTCCGCAGAGTGCTACTACCCTTGCCCGTCCAACAGACTCCACTGCATATGTCGTTACTGTGACCGACGTATTGGGTTGTCCGAAACCCATTTCCGACACCGTACTGGTCAATGTAATACCTCCGGTGCCAGCTTTTGCCGGCAACGATACCATTGCCATACTGAACCAACCTTTCCAGCTGAATGCTTCCGGTGGCGTTACTTATGTATGGACACCTGTAGATGGCCTGGATAATCCAAATGTCTACAATCCGATCACTACCATCAATCGTGATATTACCTATACCGTCACCGTCTATACGGAAGAGGGTTGCTCCGGCAGGGACGATATCAAGATCCGTTTTATGGCCGGTCCCGACATCTACGTGCCCACCGGATTCTCACCTAACGGCGACGGGCAAAACGATATTTTCCGTCCACTGCCCGTAGGTATGGTACAGATGGACTTCTTCCGCGTGTTTGACCGCTGGGGGAAGCTTATGTATAGTACCAGCAAGTATTTGCAGGGATGGAACGGTTATTTCAACGGATCGCCGGCAGCAGTAGGCACCTACGTTTGGGTGGTGCAAGGCAAAAATATAAACAACGAAACAGTAATAAGAAAAGGTACAGTAACACTTGTCAGATAGAAATTACTTCATTTAATGACATACTATCAACTGTAACGAACTACTGTACAGGTACTTCGAAAGCCGCGTGTATACTGGAAAAAATGATTTTATTAACGGTGGATTTTTTTGTAAATTCCTATACGAAAGTCATTTTACAGTCACGCGCCCCTTTTGATGTACAGATTCCTTATTCTGGCTATTTGCTGCACCTTTGTCCACGTTAGAGCAGATGCTTACCATATAATTGGCGGCGAAATTTACTATGCGTACCTCGGCCCCGGAGCGGAAGGATTGTTGAAGTACGAGATCGTCCTTAAATTATACCGGGATGCTGATTTCACCTGTGGTCCCATCCAGGGATGTCTCGATCATTTTGAGAATCCAGTTCCTGTCAATATATATAACGCCAGCGGTATTCGCGTCATGAACGCAAGGCAGCTTTATATCAGCGAAACGAAATCGCTGCGCGATACACTTAAAAATCCCTGCCTTGCTCCCCGTACGCAGAACCTGGAGGTAGCCTATTACCGCGACACGGTGGAACTGCCGCCCAGCTATGGAGGATATTACGTCACGTATCAGCGCTGCTGCCGCGGGGAAAAGCTGACCAACATTTATGATTCAGAACATGAAGGGTCTACCTTTTATGCCACCATTCCGGGATCTGAAAAACGACCTACCAATAGCAGCGTACATTTTAAACACGACGGTGCGATCGTCATCTGTAACAGTCTACCTTTTACCTTTGACTATTCCGCCTTCGATCCTGATGGGGACAGCCTTACCTACACCCTCTGTAGTGCGCTTACCGGCGGCTCTACGCGCAGTGAGGGCGTAGCTGCCAATCCGCCGCCCTACAATTCTACCGTCAACTACGTAACGCCTTATTCGGGCGCCAATCCCATGGGCGGCTCGCCACAGATATCCATCGATAATCAGGGCATGCTCAGAGGTACGCCCAACCGTGAAGGCAAGTTCGTGATCTCTGTTTGTGTAAGCGAATACGACCGGCACACCAAGGTATTGCTGGGCACCCACCATAAAGACCTGTTGCTGACAGTCTTTAATTGTAAGACCAATATCCAGGCAGGCTTTCCTTCTGTGCTGATGAATTGTGTAGCCAGCCCGGAACTGAGTGTGACCATCCCTAACTATAGCAATGCAGGTTTCACCTCCAGTTATTACTGGGATTTTGGAGATGGCACAGATACTATCACTTTCGACAAAACTGTCTTCAGTCACCTGTACCCCGATACCGGCATTTACGAGCTTAAACTGGTCGTAAACCGGGGCCTTTCATGTACAGACAGTACAACAGGCTTTGTACACAATTATCCAGGCTTAAACGCTGATTTTACCGTGGAAGGTCTTTGTCGCGGAGAACCGATCCGCTTCAATGATGTTTCTACGTATACCTATGGCAAAATTACCAGCAGGCGCTGGGACATTGGTATACCCGACGCGGCACAGCCTACCAGTGCTGTCAGCACTCAACTCAATTACATCTACCACGATGGCGGCAACTATACCGTCACACTTTCCCTGCTTACTGACCGGTCGTGCAGTGCTACGGTTTCCAAGGAGGTGATCGTTTACGAGGTCAATCCTTTTGCCGGCAACGATACCATCCTTGCCAAAGGGCAGCCCCTGCAACTGAATGCTACCGGCGGCGATTTCTATGCCTGGTCGCCCCCGAACGGTTTGAACAACATCAACATTGCGAACCCGGTCGCCAGCGGCAATGAGGATATCACCTATCTGCTGAAGGTCACCAATTCACAGGGATGTTTCGGGTATGATTCCATCAATGTAAAGTATTACTTCGGTCCGGAAATATATGTCCCCACTGCCTTCAGTCCCAATGGCGACGGACAGAACGATCGCTTCCGCTTTATACCGGTGGGCATCACGGAATACGAATACTTCCGCATCTTCAATCGCTGGGGACAGGAAATTTACTCTTCCACCGACTTCCGCAAAGGCTGGGACGGTACTATCAAAGGCATGCCTGCACCAGTGGACACCTACATCTGGATACTGGCCGGAAAAGATTTAACCGGTAAAAGTATTTTAAAGAAAGGCACTGTAACTTTGGTGAAATAAAATCGGATTATGGCAATAGTTTTAATTACCGGAGCTACCTCTGGCTTCGGTGAGGCGTGCGCAAAGAAGTTCGCAGCGAATGGTTATGATTTAATTATCACCGGCAGAAGACAGGAAAGACTAACAGCACTACAGGAACAGCTGCAACAGGAACATAAGATTGCCGTACTTCCCCTTTGTTTTGACGTAAGAGATCAGCAGGCAGTGAATACCGTATTGGGCAATATACCTGACAATTGGAAAGCTGTCAGCATCCTTGTCAATAACGCCGGCCTGGCGCTTGGCATGAGCAGCATTGAAGATGGCGATGTGTCTGACTGGGACACCATGATCGATACCAATGTAAAAGGATTGCTTTATGTGTCCAGAGTGGTGATCCCCTGGCTGAAGGCACAGAGAAAAGGACATGTCATTAACCTGGGCTCTACTGCCGCCAAACAGGTGTATGCCAAAGGACATGTATACTGCGCTACAAAAGCTGCTGTGGATTCTATCTCGCAAGGTATGCGTATTGACCTGCTTCCCTATCGTATCAAAGTAACTGCGGTACATCCCGGTGCAGCAGCTACCGAGTTTTCAGAAGTGCGTTTTAAGGGTGATAAGGAGAAGGCCGATAGCATCTACAAAGGCTTCCAGCCGCTCACAGGTGAGGATGTGGCAGATACCATCTATTATTGCGCTACCCTGCCCCCACATGTATGCATCAACGATCTGGTAATGACCTGCGTACAACAGGCCAATGCCTACTATTTCGATAAAGAATAAAAATTACTCATATAACACTTAGATGTTATTTCGAATGCTACATTTTGTACTTATATTTGAAACAATTAACGTATATGAGGGGCTATGTGTGATGTAAGCAATTGAGGGGAGCTGCTTTATACCTCCACGCGGAGGTGACCTAACTAACTATTTAACGTTTTGATGATGCCGACTATCTATCCTAAAAAACCATATCCCTATGCTTACATTTGCAACACTGTATTTGTTGCGCCTTTACTATCCCAGGTGGAAAGCAGAATGGCGCTTCTACTCCGACAGATCTAAAAGGAATAACTACGGTCGCTGGGCAACTCGCCAGGATTGGGCCGGAGCTTTTAGTTACTGAGAAATGAATCTAATCCCGCCGGTGTAAGCCGGCGGGATTTTTTTATGTGGTCGTTATTCGCGATTTATTAAGGCCTCCCCATGTTTCATAGCTTTGTCATTCGCTAAAGTATAGTCATCACGGTTACTATTACCAAAGGATTCATCATATCTACCTTGGCTTTTTCACATATATTTTAAATCAAAAGCATACTTATAACTAATCTTAGCTTTAGCACCTATATTCTCTTTCCATGCAAGTTCTTCATGACTTATTTCAATGATCTCTTTAGTTTGCTTCTTACCCAACGCCAACTTAACTGCCTTCAACGTTTCCAGTTCTTCTTTAGAAAATAGACGGGGTTGAAAATTTCTTCCTTCTCTTGGCAAGAATTCTTCTCCATATCTTCCTTCTTGAAATTCGTGATAACATATAGTCACATCCTCATTCTGTGCCACGTACTCAAAGATACTATTGAAGTTGTTTGGAACAGGTCCCATTGGAATCGCATAGTACTCCGCCCCACTGATACTGTAGGCGGTTTTCTTATAATGATAAAAATCAGAATAAAAAAGAAGCTTATTCAATTGGGTTTTCCAGGGCTTAACTTCAGAAGCAAAGAATACTATCATTTCTGTAAGACGCCTTAAACTTGGCTTTCTATATCCGGTATAAACACTTACTTTATCAGTATGGTCTCCCGACATCAGGTATTGAGGCAGACCATTATAATGAAAATCACTCTGTTCATTTAATAACCTGTCAATTGTTGTATTTACCTCCAGCAGTGTTTTATCATCCAGAACGTTGATAGAGGTATTGACAAGTTTCCTAAATTCTGCCGGATCTTCTGCCAGCTGAATTAGTCTAGCATTTGATATGTTAGGTATTTCGCCATTTTCGTATTGTCTGTACATATTGATACCAAACCCTAATACTTCAGCCATTTTAGTCTGAGTTAACCCGTACTTATCCCTTATTTCCTTTATCTGGTCAGGAAAAGGAAGATTATACTTTTCGCGATATTGATTATATACCTGGTTTAAATTTAAGTTTTCCAGCTCCTCGTCAGTTAACTCTTCTCCACTTTCCTGGTCCCAATAAAAGTGATAAAGAATGGAGAAAGATTCCTTACGGAAATCTATTATCTCGGCGCGTGAACACCGTGCCATTTCTTTTCCTGTATATGGACTTTTCATAAATAATTAGTTAAATGGATATTGCATAGGATACTCCGATTCATGGAATGATAGACAAACAACTGCTGTACCATCCAATCCAATCGAAAATTTTATATATAACTCCGTTCCTCTGAAATCATAGCCAAACACGGCTACAACTCGATCTGGATATTTTTCGTCAGGCTCAGGCCCACAATAATAATCTGTTGGAGCCAGATCTTTAATAATTTCTATTTGCATTGCTACTGTGATCCCTAGATCAGCTAAACTCTGCATGTTTTTCGTTGAGCGATTATTAAACCAGATCCTGTTGGTAGCGATGATCTTTTTGATGTCCTTCAAAAGAGCAGTTGCATCCTCTACCGTTCTGACTGGCTGCATAGAGCTGTCTAGCATGTACATGTCTAATTCTTTTTAAGTTTTGGTGGCGTGACATTAGTATCTCTTTTAAGGATTTAATAAAACTAATCGTTACAAAGGTAGGAATAAAAAACAACGTTAACGTTGTTTTAATGATTTTTTTTTAGCTTCGAAGCCACCATATAAATTATTAAAAATCAACAAATAAAACACATTAACAGAGGATATTAATCGGCATTTACCTACCTCTCACACAACGGATTCATTTAGCTCTCATTGAATAAATTGTTCCGGTTGTGGCACATGAAAGGGGCTGGCCGAAAAGTAAAAAACACTTTTAGGCCAGCCCCTTTTTATTTGATTCCTACTCATTCAACACCTTACACCTTACCTGCTGCAACTCCCCTTCCCGCTGCGTATACGCCACCAGCACAGTATGATCATCCAATCCCTTTATCACCGGATAGCACGCATAAACAGAATCGGGCGTCAATACGCCCGTATCCAGCACCTTCCCTGCTCCATCCCTTACCTGGAAACCTACGCGGCTGTTAAAGGTATTTTTCACCTTTACCGGTTCATCCCACACCAGCATGATCTTATTGTCAGCCAATGCTGTGATCTGCGGATGTTTGGCCAGGGGGAAAGAACTGACTTTCTGTTTATGAGTGTAGGTCTGTCCGTTATCTGCAGACTGGCAATAATAGACACCTTCTCCTCCGCCCATCGTGAACCAGGTAAAATGCATGCCTTCTTTGTTCTTCACCATGGCCGGCCCGGTATGCGGACAACCTCTCACTACCCAGTTATCGGCACTGATCCTGTTCATGGTCGAAAAAGAGGCGCCTCTGTCAGTGGACACCATATGCACCATGTCACGGATAGAATCATTGATAATATCCCTGAAAGCGATATGAATACCACCATCTCCATCCGTATAAAGATCTGTTCTGCAACATTGACAAACTGTTTCTGCCAATGGTCTTTCCTGTTTAAAACCTCCATGGCCGGCAGTAACAGCAAAATAGAGAGAAGAACCTTCCGCATCAATGTCCTTCCTGTTATCCAGCCAGATAGCGGCTGCTTCCCCATCAGGCAGTAACGCAATATCAAAATACCGCTGATCATAACTACCGGTATCTGTTACCAATGCCTGTGCTGGTAACCAGCTTTTCCCGCCGTTCAGGGAACGCGTATAAAATACTCTTCCCGCATATTTATTACGCGCATCGTTCTGCTCTACGCCATAGATAGCGATGATCTCTCCATCCGGCTTGAATACCATCTTAGGCATATTCTCTGCGTGCGGCAATATGCCATTAGCTGTAGGTACGCGTTGCGGTACAGAAAATGTATTGCCTCCGTCTGCAGACACTGCATAATACAAAGTGCCTGTATCTGCCCCCGGTGGCGCTTCCACCCAGCTGATCACCGTTTTACCATCTGTAGTAGTGGTCAGGTAAGGACACGAGGCGTCCTGCGCCGCATGTGACAGTACCTGTATTTTCTCCTTCCTGTTGTTACATGCAACCGTGCATATAGCCAGTAATATCATCCATTGTCTGATTCCCATCGCAATTAGTTTTTACCATTAAATGTATAAGCAACACCTATGTTGAAAGTACGTTTCGGCCCTGGTCTGTAAGAAGTGCTGTAAGCCGTTTTTTCTGCAGTAGTAGCATAGATCACATCCGCAGCATTGCGACAGTTCAGCCAGCATTCAAACTGCTTCCAGTTGTATCCGGTACGGAAATTCAGCAGATCATAACCTCCATAGTAGCGTGTGTTCTGCGGATCCATATAATAACGGCTTACATGCTGCCACTCTCCTCCCAGCCGGAAACCGTTCAGGAAAGCGGGTTTCCAGGTGATCTCTGTATTGGTGATCACTTTAGGTGCACCACTCATCTGGTTATCATCATAACTCACACCTTTTTCCACATACTCATTGAAAAAGTGTTCTGCATATTGTCCGCTGCAACGGATCCACAATGAACGTATGGGTGTATAACGCACATTCCATTCTATACCCCGGTGCATAGTACGGCCTGTGTTACGGTTCTCGTAAGAGTTATCATCCAGTTTCACACTGATGATCTCATTTCTGCCCTGCATATTGTATACACCTATATCCACATATCCCTTATCATTCGCAAAACCAAACCAGCCGCCAGCTTCATAGTTGCGATAAGTAGCAGGTTCCAGCACCGGTACTTTCACGCCTCTGTACAGTTCTGAGATATTAGGCGGAGCAAAGCCCACACTATAGTTGGCATACATGCCGCGGTTTTTTCCGAAGTCGTATGTCAATCCGACTTTTGGTGTAAGCGCATTGAAGTTGTTACGTTCATCGGGCGCACCTGTGAAAGCAGAAGGTGTAAGGTGATTGTCAAAATCATAATCCATCCTGTCGTAACGGATAGCTGCAACGAGTTTTACGCCGCGTAGCAATTCCATGTCAAACTGCGCATAGGCAGCTGTATTCAGCAAACCCACATTGTAGTCTGTCAGCAAAGAATCTTTCTTTGTATAACCTGTATAGTAACCTGCAGCATCGCGGGTAATATCTATAAACTCTGAGTAATAAGCTGCAGGACTATAATCAGCGCTCACACCTGCAATTAAAGATGCGTGCTGCCAGGGGAATTGCTTCTTATGTTGTATGATCAATCCATAACTGTTAAAGCTGTCATCGTTGATCTCTCCTGCAGCTTTCAGTGGATTTTGTAAGTTGTTTTTAATGGCATAAAATGGATTCTGTCCTATGCTGTTATTACGGAAGAATGCAGTTACCGTAGTTCTGTCTGTTGCACTCCAGGTATGTTCTAAGGTGCTCCTGTAGCGGAATGCATTCACCTTACGATAAGAGAATGTCTGAAAATTGCGGTAATCTTTTCCATAAAAATGAGCGCTGTCCAATCCTCCTACCTGGTCGGTATAATAGTCGGTCAGTGTAGCAGCGTTGATCCATTTCGTGCGTTCATTGATCTGATAATCTGCCCGCAATGTAAAAGCCAGTTTGTGAAAATCGCTGTGATCCATATAACCATTCCGCTGATCCGCATAATAACCACCGAAGGTGATACCAACTTTATTAAATGTACCGGATGCACTGAAATCAGTACGTTTATATCCCCGGTCACTGATCTCTGCCTGTATCCTGGCAGTAGGTTTCAGTGATGGTGCTGCGGTGATAAAATTCACGGCCCCTCCTACTGCTTCACTTCCATATAAGGAAGAGGCAGGCCCTCTCACTACTTCAATATTGCGCAATGCCGCCATATTGATCTCGATCAGTGCATTGTGGTTAAAGTCGCCGATAGTACGAATGGGAATGCCGTCTTCCAGATAAAGAAAGAGGCTCTTATAACCGATAGGTTGCCGGATAGCCATGGTATGCTGTTCATTACCCAGGTCTACCATGTATACACCGCTCACCTTGTTCAACAGCTGCTCCAGGGAGCTTGCTTTGGTGTCCCTCATCTCTTGTGTGGAAATGGTGCTGATAGCAACCGGTGCATCTGTACGGGATTGTTTGTCCCTGCTGGTGGTCACTATTATTTCATTCAGGCTGGCGATGTCGGGCATCAGTGAAACAATAAAGGGCTGTTGTGTGTTTACTGCCATCTTTTGTGACTTATATCCTATGAAGGATACTTTGATGGAATCGTTCTCTTTATTGCCCTGTAGCGTAAAACGTCCTGCGGCATCTGTCTGGCAGCCTTTGTCTGCGTGTAACAACTGGACGCTTACACCTGGCAATACTTCTCCTGTCTGCGCGTCAATCACGCGGCCCTGCATCTGCGCACGTGACTGTACAAAAAACAATACTCCTGTTATTATCAGTAATAAATATTTCATTGGTTCGATAAGTTCAACTGCCGCAATAGGGCGTGCAACGGCATGACAGGTGATGTACATCACTGCCGGTACAATTGCCATCACGGGCAATAGTGGTCAATAAGTAAATAGATGGAATGACTGATCAATGAGACAGACTACAGCGGTATGCTGCGTCATCGCTCATAAATGCATCACAATAAATGTGCTGTAATTGTATTGCTGACCTTTACACCTGGGGTGGGTGAAAGAAAGAGAATAAAGGAGTATGCAGTTCAGGATCCTGATAATAAACGATGAGTTTTGAGGAAGGGGCAATCGGGGAAAAATCAAATTCCTGCAGCGCATCTACGAAAGAGACTTCGTACTTTTCCTTGCCTGTAGTACCATTCTGCTGCTGCTGTTCATCCTGCCGCAGCTTCTTTCTGAGATAACACTTACCGTTACAATGCATGTCGGGCTTGTCCCTGTTTTCGCACAATACACGTGCAATGTATGCCTGATCGATCTTATACTTCACCATAATCACTACCTGGCTGAAGTTTTGCAACAGCAGCCCCAGGAATACCGATATGACGAAGAAATACCTCATTTGCTGCAAAAATAGGTCAAGGCTTACCCAATTTCAAATGATTTATGTCATGTTCGCGGAGATATAGGTTAGCATCGTCCCATGTGAGTTAGTTCAAAGTTGCATATGACTAGCATTAACTTCCGATAATCCTCCGATTTGATCGGAAGATTATCGGAAGTTAATCCTGGTCATATGCTGGTTACATCCTGGTCATGTGCTGGATACATCCTGCAAATATCTAATACAGAGCACCCGGATATGCTTTTATGTCTTGTGGAACCGGGGATGTTTTTGCCGCTTTTTCCTCGCTTTGATACCGCTTTGATACCGCTCATCCTACGTTGATCCTACGTTCATGAACGTAGGATCAACGTAGGATGAGCGGTATCAAAGCGGTATCTGTACGATCCTGAAATAGGTTTACACTTAAAAAGTGTAAAACATGCAAAATTCAATCAATCACGGACGTAAAGGGCGTCCCTGAACACAATTCCAGATGAAAAGCGGTACCAAAACGGAACCAAATACAGAAACATACAAATATTTCACAACGTATAAGTGGTCATTTTCTGCTGTTTCAGGAACCCACATTTCGGCGTTTCGTACCCACGTTTTTGCGTTTCATGCACATGCTTTTGCAGTTGGTGGACATTGTCCCAAATGACGAAGATAATCTCCCTAATATTGCATCAGCACAGCCATCAACCGGCTTTCGCAAGGGGTATAAAAAACAGAGAGGGGCGCCTCTGTTTGAGACACCCCTCTGTGAAAAATGATATTGAAAGTGCTGTTATTGTGCCAGCATAAACCGCAATGTCAATCCGCCTCTGGTATTGGTGATCGGATAAGCGGTGGAAATAACCGGTATGGTTTGCCTGCGGTCGTAGAAGAAGCGCAGGTTCAGACGGTTGTTCAACACATAGTCGATGGACGGCGATATACCAATCACTTTCTGTCCGCTGGTCGGGATCACCAGGTCTGCATCCAGCCTGTTGTTTACCGTCTTATCGTCACGGAAGCTCATATCCAGCCTGAAGTTCATGTCGTTCTGCACCTTCTTGCCGTCTTTAGGCTGCCCCAGGAATGCGAAGGTCACGTTGCGCAAACGGTAGCTGCCTCCGAGGGTTAGCTCAGTAGAACGGAGCTCTGTCAGCTGGTAGTCGATCAGACTGAGACTCAGTGAACGGCTCTTCTTGAACTCCATACGCAGGTTGAGGCTGTTGGTGAAGGTCACATCTATACCCAGCAATGGCGCGAACTGTTCGGTCATCGTGATGTTTGGTATCAGGAAGTATGGAATATAGTTGCCGGATACCGTGTCCACAAATCCCGGATAACCTGCCAGGCGAGGGTCTTCATACAACAACGCAGAGTTGTAAGAGCTCATGCTCAGGGTACCCACATATGCATGTGTGAGCGACACGTTGGTAAAGATGTTCTTGAACGGTTCCAGTTTGGTCAATCCATTATACGCTACACGCCAGTTTGGACGCGGTATATAATTACTGAAAGGATTGCTGCGCACATTGGATAAACCGGCGTTCTTCAGCAGACCGATCTTCTCAGGATCCTTGCCGGTATACGCGGCCAGGAATGCCGGCACCAGTACATCCTGTGCATAACGGCCATAACCATAACGGTAAGTCGGGTCTTTCGGATTGTTGACAGGCACACCGGGATCGTTGTTGTAAGGGTTGAGCGCGCCCAGGCGGTTGGAAATCGTCTGACGGTAACGCTCAAAATCCTTGAAGGTCTGGGTGGTACCTGATTCTGCATCAATACCGCCAAACATGGTTTTGATAGCCATATAAGTGATCTCAAAGCCACCTGCATCATAAGGGCTCAGGTGCTGGAAACCGGAATCAGACAGGTTCTTAAACAACTCCGTATGAGTCTTGGTAAATGACTTGGTCATACTGAGATCGATCCGGAGGTCGTTTGCTGGTTCCAGTTGTGCCTGTATCTGCCAGCGTTGTGTGAATTGTTGCTGGAACTGGATGTTGAAGGTCGTATCAGGTGTGATAAGGCCTTTCTTCGCAAAGTCGTCCAGCCATGCCTTATCGGGTTGTTTACCGAACACAAATGGCACACCCGGCGCCCAGCTGGCCCAGTTCATACCCAGTACTTTGGTACTGTCTATATAACCCGGTAAGCGGGTACCGCCGTTTTCTGAATAGTCTATATTGATACGTTTCAGTGACAGCAGAGGTTTCATCACCGCTTTCAGGATAGGCGATATTTCCGGTGTAACATCCTGCTTGGACGGTTGTTTTTTATTCTGCTGATTGCCTGCCGTACCTGGTCTGTTATTATTGTTCGGTTGCGGCTTCTTCTTCTGTTGCGTACCGGTGATAGCGCGGAGGAAAGGCGATCGGCTATACAGGTCTGAGAACTTGAATTCAGCCAGCAGTGTTTTCTGATTGGAGTTCTCAATTGCATTACCCAGATACTTTGCCAGCAGGGAAGCGCCGGTCCAGCGGTAGTCTGTCGAATACCCCACGGCTATGCTCGTCCAGCTCAGTAAAGGTATCTTGGTGGTAGGCAGTGTATAAGTAATGTTGGCCGTATGGTAGTAATTGGTGGTCCGGCCCAGTTTGAAGAAATTGTTCCATAAGCTGTCTTTCTTCTCCTTGGTGTCCAGGCGCCCCTTTGGCTCGTCAATACGGGCGTTGTTCACCGCATTGAAGTCAATACTGAGGCTCTTCGACAGATCCCATTTCAGGCCATAATACCTGTCGAAGGTGAAGTACTTGTTATAAGTCTCCGGTAGTTTATAAGTACCATCTCCACCAACGTTACGGATACGGGTAGCGCCGAACTGGCGGCTGATATCTACCCGGAAGCTGATGAGCGATGGTATATAGTTAAAGTTAAAGTCGCGGATCAGGTCCAGCCATGGTGTTTTCGCCTTGATCAATTTCTTGAACGGTGTAATAAACTTGCTTTGACCGGTGAAAGTATATCCCAGGCCGCCACGGTGTTTCGTCAGTTCATCACTTTCAATGATCGGGTTATGACTGGTGGTTTGTGTATAAGAATAGCTGATATCAAAGTTCTCAATATCCCAGAGGCGGTTCCGCTTCCTGTTCAGGTTCATGCGGCGCACGTTAGTGAAGTTGAGACTCTTGATAGCAGTGAAGTCTTCTGCAGCTTTACGGATGGAATCACGTTCGTAATCACTGCGTGCCATTCTTAACTTATCCTTCAGTTTGATGTCAAGGTCGTACGGATCATATTCCGGCCTGCTGACAGCCCTGGAATAACCGGCATAAACCGGAATGGAGAGACTGGCCTTTTTCGGCAGCAGTTTACCCAGATCCAGGTTGGCGGCTGCATCGTACTGCAGGTAGTTGTCACGGAAACGTTCGTTCACACGCTGGTCAAGGTTACCAAAACCAGCAGTGTGCATGTTACCAGACACGCTGATAGTACCCAGATCTGCCAATTGCATATCTACGCGGCCCATACCGGCATAACCGCCTTTTTCATCCAGACCGGAAAGGCGTAATTCGTTGAACCATACCTCACCGCATTTAGGCAGACCATCATCTTTAGGGTTGTTCACACCTAACATGATACTTCTTACATCACCCAGGTTCGGATTACCCATTACGCTCAGGTAGTTGCCTTTTTCATCCTGCTCGACATAAGGTCTTAAAGGAGAGCAGGTATCACACTGGTTACGCTTCTGTTTCAACTGGGTCAGTTTGCTCATCAGGAGATCCATATCGTTGATCTCCGGCCAGATGTCGTAAGCAGTATGAGAGCCTCCCCAGTTTGTAACCTTCAGTGGTATCTGGTATTCGTAGTAGTTTTCCACAAAGTCGCTACCCATACGGATGATGGCACGCAGGTCGCCGTCTTTCAGACCGTTAGGATCTTCAGATGCTTCAGCATGCAGGTACATCTGGATATGCTTGTACTGGCGCAGGTCCATGTTCAGGTTCTTTGACACGCCGCGGGTATCTCCGTCCTCCAGTTTGCACACCTGGATGGACATGGCCTGTTCGTTCAGCTGCAATACAGTACTATTGGTGCTCACAGTGTTCTGACGCACAACTCCCGGAGGCAGCGTATATGGGATAGGCTTGCGGGAGGAGTTTTCTTCGATATTTACAGCAGAAGTATTGAAAGTAGTTGTTTCGTCGTTCGGAACAGGATCGCCCGGTTGGAGTTTATAGTCGTACTGACGCCATTGGTTACGCACCAGTTGCAGTTTAGCGAAACGTACCACCACTGTATCCTTGAATCCTGTCAGGAACATACGCATGAAACGGATGGATTTGAAGTCGGGTATGCTGCCGATTTTGGCGCCAAAACTACTGATCGGCACCTTGAACTGGTACCAGTTTTCAATTGTCTTAGTACCGTTTGCCAGTGTTACTTCTGCCGGTATCTTGTCCACGATATAGTTGGTACCAACCGCCATATTCGGACGGAGGTTTACACGATACTGGAAGTATTCCTCTGTTTCATTCAGCGTGTTATCCCTGTTCAGGTCTTCCGATTCAGGAATATTGGTAGCTGCGGAGGAGTAGGTGGTATTTTGCGACACCGGCGAGTTGCCTTCCGGATTGCTGAATAATTTATAGCGTTCCAGGATCGAAGTATTGGTATAATCCCTGTAGTGCCGGTAGTTATCATTGGATGGGTCTCCCAATGCCTGCCTGTAAATATTGGAATTCGGACCAAAGTTTCTCTGCAGTTCATCGAGATAGGACTTACGGTAGGCCCCCTCGTCACCCGTCTGCAAACCATCATAACCCACATCCTGGTAACGGCGGATCTCCGGATCATTGTCAAATGCCTGGGTGATCTGCTGCTGGAATTTCGGAATGCGGCCCCAGACAGAGGAATCTGTTTTATTCAGCTCCGTGGTCGGGTTAGGCAATCCGTTCTCGAAGAACTTACGGGAATCTTTCAGGATGTCTTCCGATACGTTACCGAGGTTGAAATACAACTGACCGCCGGTGCTGTTCGGATTTTTAATAAAGGGATCCTGGATCCAGAATTCGATAAACTCGACGTTCTGTGTCTGGAAGTCACTGTTGTCGATGGCACGCATGATACCGCCCCATGCCTTTTCAGGGTGTGTCAGGTGACCATCAGCGTCAACACTATCTCTACTGGTAATAAAGTTATACGGACCTCTTTCCTTCGGATAATAAGCCAGGTCAAGTGTACTTAACTGGCTCTGACCAAAGTCGGTGGAACGGTTGGCAAATACCTCTTTCTGATATACCAGGCGGACACGCGGGTCAGATTGATCGTCAGTGCTGATACCGTCGGGTAATGCAGGCGATTTAGGGATCTGCAGGGTAGGCTCAATAATATACCAAGCCAGTCTGGCCCTGTCATGACCGTAGGCAAGATCATTCGGTTTATCTGCATTGGGGAACAGCAGGTTGTTGGCGCTGTCAACTGCATCTTTTGGTGTAGACGCAAGTGCCCAGGCAGTAGCCGGGAACTTCAGGTCATAGCCACTCTGCGAGCCTTCGAAATCGTCGATAAACACCTGTCCCTGACCGGTACCTGCAGCGTTTACCAGTTTGCTGTGACCGGGGAACAACTTGGCCACCTCGCCGGTGAACATGATATTGGAAGGCGTATTGCTCTGGTAATTAGGCAGTTTGTTCAGGAAGCGGGTCAACCCTTTCCACTCGGAGTTATAGTTCACGTCAAAGCCTACCACGGTATTCTTGATAGGGTCTTCGCCATAGTTCACTTTCTGGTAATAAGGACGTTCACTCATTCTGGCAATGGTAGATCCCAGTGTCAGGTTGTCGTTGACCACATAGTCGAAGCGGGTACCGAAGTAGTTCCTCACCTGGGTGCCAAAGGCGGCATTGTTCTCAAACTGCACATTGATGGCCACCCCCGAGTTCAGGATACCTGCGTTGATGATCTTGATACGGCCCAGGTTATAGTCGATAATGAAGTCTACATTCTCACGCAGTTGCTGTCCGCCGGCAGTTACCGTTACGGAGCCGGGCGGGATATTATAGCCGCCCAACTGGATCTCGGATGAGTTGGCGGACTTATAGGATCCTTTCAGGACATAGCGGTTCAACTGTGGGAACTGCTGCGCCACCACTTTAATGGAGTCGTACAGCACCTTATACAGGTACTGTCGTTCCAGGGCGGCATTACCACCGAAGGCTTTTCTTATACCCTGGGAGAAGGGTTCCAGTTGCGGGAACATAATACGTCCCGTCTGGGAATTGATGGTATACCCTTCTACGTAGTCAAACACACCGTCGGGCTGCGGGTCATTCTGGTTGTTCAGCCTGTCCAGGTTGAGGATGGTGATGAGCGGAGCCCCCTCCCAGACACCCTGGGCATCCGGCAGGTAACGTTTGTCGCTCGGTGCACGGCTGTCGGTACCCGGGTCTTTATAGTAAACATCCAGTCTGAAGTCAGCCCTGTTGATCTGGTAGGCGCCTGTGGAATAGATGTTTTTCATCATCAGGTCCCAGATGGGCAGATTCGGACGTGCGGAAGTAGCTTTCAGCAATTTCAGGAACAGGATACGCTGGTTGGCGCTGTTATTCTGATCTGGCGGAATGTCCTGGGAGAATTCACCCACTGTATACACACGGCCATTATAAGTGTACTGGTATGCAACGGCCAAAACTTCATCCGCCTGCAATTGCTGATTGAGCGAGATGAAGCCTAACTGCCTGTTGAGGGTATATTCCGTGGAGTCCAGTTTTCGGGCGAAAGTCTTTTCGTATTGCTGGACCGGTTCGATGTTCAGTGCCCGTAAGCGGCTGACCACCGTTCCGGTATAACGGCTTGCCGGATCTGAAATGATCGTGGAGTAGAGGGTATTGGCCCTGTTGTCGGTAAGCCTGGAACTGTTTTGTATCTGATAAGTGTCGTTGAACGGGTCGTATTCACCAAGGTCCATCAAACCGACGATATCTCTTGCATTGGTGGTGGCCCCTGTTTTGTTGGTTACCCATACCTCTATCCTGTTCACATATGCCAGCGACTGGATGATGGGCAGGTTGGCCACAGCGTTGTTGAATGTATCGCGGAAGAACTGGCCGAGCAGGAAGTGTCGGTTGTCTTCGTATTCATCTGCCTTCAGGGTGAAGTCCTGTACCTGGGTACCGCCTTTGATCAGCAGGTTCTGTTTCTGTGATTTCTGGTTGGACAGTACGGAGGTAACCGTAAGACGACCGAACTGCAGCTGGGTTTTGATACCAAACAGGGACTGTACTCCGGATATCAGCGAACTGCGCAGGGGGAAACTTACGTTACCGGCTTCGATCTTCTTGATGATCTCATCGTCGTAGCCGGTATATTCCAGTTTGATCTGGTTTTCAAAGTCAAATGTAGACTGAGTATTGAAGTTGGTGATCAGTTTTAGTTTGTCCCCTATCTTACCGGTCAGGTTCATATTGATATTCATATCAAAAGCGAAACCTCCCGTTTTACGGGCCTGTTCTGTGAGCACGGGGTTTTTAATGTTCTGGCCTTCATAACCAAAGGTGAGTTCAAGGCTACCCTGGGGCTTGATATCCACCTTATTACCACCGAATATCCTGTCAAACAGCTTGCTGCCTCTATACAATTCGGGTCCGTCCCCTTTCTGGTTCAGAGATCCGAGGGTGCTGGCTCTTTTCTTCCAATAGTCCTCTTCACTTTTAGCCGACTGGAGTTTATAAAATTCATCAAAGCTGAGATAGGTCGGATTGCGGTAGTAGTGGTCGCCAATCTTTTCTGTTACTGTATATTGCTTAGTGACGGGATCATAATCAACAGTACGGGATAAACCTGCAGGATCTTTTAAGTCTATCTGATTCTTGACAGGATCTGTAATACTGGTACCGTAACGGTCTTTGATCGGAAACTTCAGCGTATCCTTTTTAACGGTATCTAACGCCGCGGTTGTGATGATGTTTGGTTGCCAGTATCTGTTAGTATAGTTGTTAGAATAACCCGAACGATTCCTTGCGGCAGTATCAAAAATAAACAAAGAAACAACTCCTATTACTGCAATAGCACCATAATATGTCTTTCTTGACAAGAGAAATAGGTTTTTATAGAGGTCAGGGTAATAAATAATTTATAGACCTTTCAGCGACTTTTTAATAAGCGCTTCGAGGTCTTGCAATAGTGGTTCAGCTTTTAGCACTTTATTAATTGCCTGTTCTGCCACGTTTCTGGCAATTCCTAAGGTGACTAATGCATTTAACGCGTCTTCCTGAATTGTATTGTTTGGTGTTAGAGATATTTGGTGACCGGCATCCTTATGTTTACTGATTTTGTCTTTCAGCTCCAGAATTACCCGTTTTGCCGTTTTAGCGCCGATCCCTTTTATACTTTCGAGCATTTTTTCGTTCTCCATGGCTATAGCCCGTTGAATATCTTCTGGTTGCAGGGAAGATAACATCATCCGGGCGGTATTGGCGCCTATTCCGGAGACGCCTATGAGTAAGAGGAACATATGGCGTTCCGCTTCGTCAAAAAAGCCATAAAGTGTATGTGCATCCTCCTTGATATGCAGATAGGTCAGCAATTTGCAATTTTCCAGTCCCTGTATGCGGGAGTAGGTATTAAGACTGATCTGCACTTCGTATCCAACCCCTTGAACATCAATGTATACCAAAGCAGGGGATTTATAGGACAGTTTTCCGTTGAGGTAAGCAATCATACAGGAAGATAAATGTTTCTATTGTTCGGCAAACCTAGTAAAAATTTAGCAAGAACGGGGCAGTAAGTAACCTTATACTTACATTTACAAATTCTTATGTATTTTTACGCCTCGTTTAAAACATCTATTTTATTAATATGAACAAAATAACGGCCGCTATTACAGCGGTAGGTGGTTATGTACCTGACTACGTGCTCACTAATAAAGAACTGGAAACACTGGTAGATACAACAGACGAATGGATCATTACCCGTACGGGGATCACAGAAAGAAGGATACTGAAGGGAGAGCGTAAGGGGACTTCTGAGTTATGTGTACCAGTAGCGCAGGAAATATGCCGTAAAAGAGGGATCAGCCCGGAAGAGATCGACCTGCTGATCGTGGCCACTGTTACGCCAGACATGGTGTTTCCGGCTACCGCCAACATCGTAACTGATAAAATAGGTGCTAAAAACGCCTTCGGCTTTGATATCAGTGCCGCCTGTTCCGGTTTCCTGTATGCACTGGACACAGGTGCGCGTTTCATTGAAAGCGGACGCTATAAGAAAGTAATGGTGATCGGGGCTGACAAAATGAGCTCTATCATTGACTATACTGACCGTACTACCTGCATCATCTTTGGCGATGGCGGCGCAGGCGTATTACTGGAACCTAATACTGAAGGGCTGGGCGTAATCGACAGCATCCTGAAAAGCGATGGTCATGGCCGTGAGTACCTGCACATGAAAGCCGGTGGCTCTGCACAGCCTGCCAGCATTGAGAGTGTAACCAACAGGGAGCACTATGTATACCAGGAAGGCAAAATGGTGTTCAAGTATGCCGTAGCCAACATGGCGGATGCAGCACACGACATCATGCAGCGTAACAACCTGACAGCAGATGATATAGCATGGCTGGTGCCTCACCAGGCCAATAAGCGTATCATCGACGCTACCGCTTCCCGTATGGGTCTGCCGGAAGAAAAAGTAATGATGAACATTCAGCGATATGGCAATACTACCGCAGGTACTTTGCCACTTTGCCTATGGGATTACGAAAAGCAACTGAAGAAAGGTGACAACCTGGTGCTGGCTGCCTTTGGCGGTGGATTTACCTGGGGTGCCAGCTATCTGAAGTGGGCATACGATCCAAAATAATTAAACGGTCAGGAATTAGGGTTTGAGCATGCAATTTCCACCTGTCAGGGTGGTATGTTACAGTGAATAACGCTGGTCAGGCAACATTGAACTGAAAACAGGCAAGCCAACTCTTAATTCCTGACCTAATTAAACGAAGGCAAACTATACCCCAGCCTCAGTTGCACTCCCTGTACCTCTGCACTGATATGCCCTCCCATTTTGTCCATGAAGTCCTTACAGATCACCAGCGTTACAGACATATCATCCCCTCTTCTGTATTCAAACAAATGAGCCGCCATTTGCGGCGTAAATGAGCTTACCGTAAACGTGATGTGCACCTTCACAAGTTCTTCCTGTACAGCGTGTACCGCTATTAGGCCCTCTCCTGCTGACAGCTTTATTGCACAATGCAGCAGGCTGCGGTTAATGAAGAGCAACATCTCCTGATCGCCCGCCAGGTAAAGGCCTGATGGAATATCCAGCTTTATCCGATGCTGGTCGGTATGAGGCATAGCCTGTTCAAAAAGAAGTAAGAGGTCGCAGGGAGCGGGATTATATACAAAGCCTGACAGCTGGGATTTTATCCAGCGCAGGATATTATCAAAAATAACCAGTGTTTTGCGGGAAGACACAACGGCTTCGTCAATGATCTGCTGCATGGATGCCTGATCCATATCCTTGTTCCTGAACATGGCAGACACCCGGATGATGTCATTCAACGGCTCCCGGAAATCGCGCGCCAGGATGGCGATCAGCTTATTCTTAAAATCATCATGGATGTTAAGTTGCTGGTTCTTTTCTGAAATGGCGTCGTTCATTTCCTGCAGTAAGCGTTCCTGCCGGCGCAATCCTTTGTAAGACCTGTAGCGGGCGTAGGTAAAGCCTCCTACCAGCAGCAATACACCCACCATAAACGCGATCAGTTGCTGACGGCTCTTTCGCTTCATATTGGCCTTGTTGATCTTTTGTTCCTGCACCCTGTTGCTCAGTTCCCACTCGTTCAGCTCCTGCTCTTTCAGGAAATAATCCAGGTAGTTCATGTAATTGCTGGATTTCAGTTCCAGCCGCTTTCTCACCAGTTGCCACAGTGCCCGGCCGTAATATGCCTTTTTTGCTTCGTTGTTGCTGTTGGCATAATGCCGGTACAGACTGGCAACCGTAGGCAGCATCATATTCAGATATCCTGAGCGGCTGCCTATGGCAAAAGCCCGTTCCTTAGCGGGTATTGCATCGGCGGGATAACCGTTCTGCCTATATGTGTCAATATGGTCCAGCATATCAATGGCCACTACCACCAGACCTTCCTTCAGCGCCTTATCCGCCAACTCATTGATCTTCTGTACTGCCCTTGCCCCTTCCCCGTCTTTCATCCATTCATCGGCGTCCAATGCCTGTATATAGTAGGTCTCTCTGCTGCCAGGGTACCTGCGGATAATTTCTTTAGACTTTCCCAGTGCCCATCTTACAGAATCCTGGCGGGTACTGTCCTGTTCAAAACGCAGGGCATAATTGATCAGCACCAGGCTGTAAATAGAATCCTGCGTCAGCGTCTTTCCCAGCTCCATTGCCTGGTAGAGGTACTGGTTGGACTCTGGTTTCATCCCATCCATGTCATGGAACACACTGAGATTCATCAGCAGCTGGCAGATATTGGGTTGGTCTTCCAGCTCACGATAGAGTAGCAGGGATTTGAAGCCGTATTCAATAGCCTGTTTGGTATTGGCTTTCAGCGCATAGAAGATGCTCAGGTTATTCAGGGCGCCGGCCAGGCCTTTTTTGTCGCCATGACGGGTAGCTATATCACGGGCTTTTACACCATACCAGAAGCAGCTGTCGGTATTACTCAGGTGATATTGCATGCCCAGCTGATTCAATACATCTGTATAACCGGTACTATCGCGCTGCCGTAACAGATCGGCCCGTAGCTGACGGATCACATTGTCCTGGGCAAACGACGGCCTTCCGGCCATCAGACCGGCAACTATCAGGAGTATGATATGTGTCCATGTTCTTTTCACTGTTCCTGAATTGTGCCTTCTTTTACAAGCGGCAAAGTATACGAGAACGTACTGCCATTCCCGGGGTTATTGATAGCCTGAATAGTGCCGCCCATCTTATCCATAAAGTCTTTGCAGATAATAAGCGCCAGCCCGGCGCCCCCATTTGTCCTGCCCCGGTCTTTTTCCCTGTTGCGATATTCAAACAGGTACTGCAACACAGCTGGATCTACACCTCTTCCTTCATCGCTGAAAGAAATAGTGCCCTTATCACCCTCCACAACAGCGGTAATATGCAGCGTACCTTGTGCGGGACTGAATTTCACGGCATTGTGTAACAGGTTCCGGTGTACGAACTGCAGCATCTCCCTGTCGGCCAGCAGTTGCAGATCGTCTGAAACGTCGAGGCGTATAGTTAATGCTTTCTCCTTACAATTATCCTTCAGGATCTCCAATGCCTCCCGGATCATATCAGCTGGCCGGCAAACCACCGGAGCATACACGAAACCGCTCAGCTGTGACCTGATCCAGCGCAGGATGCTGTCAAAAACATGCAGCGTATGCTGGGACTTGGTTTCCAGCTTCCGGAACAGGGATATCGCTTCATCATATTCCAGTGACTGGTCCTTTAGCAGATCGGTGATGTCTATGATGTGATTCAGCGGCACCCGGAAGTCGTGCGCGATGAGGGAGATCAGTTTATTCTTAAAATCATCGTTGGTACGCAACAGTGCATTCTTTTCACTGATTTCGCGGTTCTTCTGCCCCAGCTGGATAGCATTCCGGCGGGAGCGCCGGTGGGAACGGTTTACATCCACCAGCAACAATACTGTCAATATCAACAATATGGTCAGAAAGATGATCACCGCGTACCTGCCACGGATCTCCATCGCCTTTTTATCCAATAGCTGCTGCTGATAATCATGTTGCAACTGCAAGGCACGCAGCTTTTTCTCCTGCATGTAATAGTCTATGTAATCCAGTTCTCCCTGCGTTTTACTTTGTTCCTCCTTTTCCACTATATCCAGCATAACGGAGCCATAGAAACTGGCAGAATCGCTCATATTGTGGTTATCGTACCAGGCATAGAGTTTGGCAACCACCGGCAAAGCCAGTTCCCGGAACCCTCCTTCCAGGGCCAGGCGCACCATTTGCCGCTGAAAGATCAGCGAGTCAGCATGATGGCTGCGGGCTTTGTAGGAAGCCAGGTGAGACGAGCCATACATGGCATGATATACATATCCTTTCCGCTCAGCGTCGGCCACCAGGGCCGTGAGCTTAGCCACGCCTTCTGCTTCGGCGGTTTTACTGTAAATCAGCTCCTGGGCCTGCAGCATGCCGGTATAGAACAGCAACCGTTCATCTCCCATCCTTACTGCCCTCTGACGGGCAATAGCCAATGCCCGGTTAGCCCGTTTCCTGTCTACGAAATCACTGCTTCGGCCGGCGCGGAGGTTACTGACATACATGAAATAATAATTGGCCCGCAACACCATGAGGAGGCTATCATTTTTCAGGCGCTTGCTGATATCCAGGGCCCGTTTCATGTACGCACCGGCTTCGTCATATTGTTTTTCAAACTGGTAATATACCCCCAGATGCATAGAGGTCTGGCAGATACCGGCGCTGTCTTCCAGCTCCTTATACAGGTTCAGGGCATCGAGATAAAAACGGAAAGAAAGATAGCTGTTGTCGCGATAGGTATAATAGCTTCCCAGTCCGCGGTAGGCGGCCGCCTCCCCGCTCGCATATCCCAGTCGCTGGGCCACTTCCCGTGCTTTGCAGAGATAAAGAAAACAAGTATCCAGCTGACGGTGCTGGAACTGGCCGGCCAGCTGGTTCATCAGATCTACATACCGGGTGCTGTCTGTAGTCAGGGTGTCGGCCTGCAGCCGGGAGATAACTCCTTTCTGGGCAAATACTGCTCCCTGGCGCAAAAAGCTCCCGGAAATGACTATCATGAGGTAGATGAGTACGTTCTTATTACGGAATTTGCACAATAATAAACAGATGTAGTGTAATGATTTCGCCTCTTTTCTCCTACAAGATACTGTTATATCTCGAACACCAGCCCCCTCCTTTTTAATTCTTCATATTTCTGTTTATCGAACCGGTACAGATGTGCTCCTTTCTTTGAGGTTGTTTTATCCTTTTCGTCGAGTTTCTCCAATATGTTCATGGACAGTATCTTCTTACGGAAGTTGCGCTTATCCAGCTCATGCTGGAAAATCTCTTCATAGAGGCTGCGTAACTGGGAAAGGGTAAACTTTTCGGGCAGCAGTTCAAAGCCAATAGGGTGAAAATGAGCATTATCTCTCAATTTCTTCAGCGCGTCGGCTATCATCTGGCGGTGGTCGAAGATGAGGTTAGGGATCTGATGCAGTTCCAGCCAATGTGCGCTGTATTGCTGGGTGGGATTATGTTCATGTTCCCTGATGCGGATCAGGGCATAATACGCCATGGATATTACACGGGCACCGGTATCACGGCCTACGTCTCCGTAACAGGCCAGTTGATCCATGTAGATGTTTTCCAATCCCGTAGTTTGTTTTAATACCCGCGCGGCAGCTTCGTCCACACTCTCATCTTTCTGGAGAAAACCACCCATCAAAGACCATTCGCCCTGCATGGGATCTACCTTCCGTTGCATGATCAGCAACTTCAGTTTACTGTTTTCGAACCCAAAAATAATACAATCTACTGCTACCAGGTGTTGCGGTACATTAGCATAAAATGACTGTGCACTCATTGAAATATTATTGTCTGCCTTGTGCTGACCAGCTGCAAAGATGCTACTATTTTCTGCTTCTTGCGAACTCGCTGTAATCAGTAACGGGAATTTTAGTAATACCGGCCTGCCGTAACATAGTTACCAGCTGACCGCGATGAAACGTTGCATGATTAAATACCTGCATCAGTATTTCTATAACGGTTGATTTACAATATTGTTTCCGGGTATCGTAATAAGCCACCACATGTTGCAGTCTGACAGGCTGTACCTGTTTTACCCAGTCGGCCAGCAACTGGGACTGCTGCTGCCAGCGGGTACACGCTTCGTCAAACGTGCCTTCGAAACCGGTAGAGGGCCGGACAGCCTGTTCGACCAGGT
This sequence comes from Chitinophaga filiformis, assembly GCF_021646545.1. GTDB lineage: Bacteria > Bacteroidota > Bacteroidia > Chitinophagales > Chitinophagaceae > Chitinophaga > Chitinophaga filiformis_A. The sequence goes on from NZ_JAKIRP010000004.1 coordinate 337,860, forward strand.
GTAAACGCTGGTACCACAAGCTTTCGACGTCCCACATATGGTATGCCGTCTTGCGTAAACTTCCGAAGCTGCTGCCTGTTTCCTGGTCCAGCTGTGTATCCGGCAACTTTTTCAATACGTCCGCCACCCTATTGTTAGCCCAAAGGTTATAAGCTGCATAGCTGAGCAGGATATCCTTCATGGATATAATTTTAGTTACTATCTTCACCAAAATACCAAAAATTATGGCACCTGCCAGCAAGTGCAGGTAAATAATCCTGAAGGAACATGGAAAAAATTACTATTAGGGACGTACGAAAAGAAGATTGTCCAAGAATCATGGAGCTGATACAGGAGCTGGCGGAATATGAAAAGGCACCTGAGGCAGTAACTGTAACACTTGAAGAGTTTCAAGACGCAGGCTTCGGTAAGAACCCTGTCTGGAAAGCATTTGCGGCTGTCCATACGGAAGATGGGAAAGAAACAATTGTCGGTTTTGCGCTTTATTATATCCGTTATTCTACCTGGAAAGGATGCAGAATGTACCTGGAAGATCTGATCGTGACCGAAAGCTTCAGAGGCAGGCGTATAGGCAATATGTTGTTTGAAAGATTATTCGAGGAAGTAAGGGAAAAAAAGCTGAAAGGTATTAACTGGCAGGTACTGGAATGGAATGAACCTGCTATCAACTTCTATAAGAAACTAAACGCCAACTTCGACCCGGAGTGGTGGAATGCCAGCATCGACTTTTAAATATAGAGAGGGATCAGGAGTTAGTTCTGATCCCTCTTTCAAATTAGCTGATCCCGTTCACCACGGCATCTTTCTGTATCTTCGCGATCAGTCCCTGCAATACCTTGCCAGGACCAACTTCTGTAAATGTAGTTGCACCATCTGCTACCATAGCCTGTACGGACTGTGTCCAGCGTACCGCACCAGTCAGCTGATCGATCAGGTTTTGTTTGATCTCAGCCGGACTGCTGATAGCTTTCGCCACCACGTTCTGATATACCGGGCAGGACGGTGTGCTGAAAGTTGTTTTCTCAATAGCTGCTTTCAGCTCTTCTTTGGCAGGGGCCATCAACGGGGAGTGGAATGCACCACCTACAGGCAGTACCAGGGCTCTTTTGGCACCAGCTGCTTTCATTCTTTCACACGCTACGTCAATACCTTTGATGGAACCGGAAATCACCAGCTGACCAGGGCAGTTGAAGTTAGCAGGCACCACTACCTCTCCTGTTTCTGCGCTTACAGCAGCACAGATCTCTTCCACTTTCGCATCATCCAGTGCCAGTACAGCCGCCATTGTTGAAGGCTGCAGCTCGCAGGCTTTCTGCATAGCTGTAGCACGTATGAATACCAGGCGCAATGCGTCTTCAAATGTCAGAGCGCCATTGGCCACCAGGGCTGAAAATTCACCCAGGGAATGTCCGGCTACCATGTCCGGCTTTGCCGCAGGCTCTGCACACAGGAAGGCGATCACGCTATGCAGGAATACTGCCGGTTGCGTTACTTTAGTCTGTTTCAGGTCTTCTTCGGTACCGGAAAACATAATGTCTGATATACGGAAGCCCAAAATTTCGTTGGCTTTCTCGAAAAGCTCTTTTGCTTTAGGATTGCTGTCGTACAGATTCTTGCCCATACCCGGGAACTGAGAACCCTGTCCTGGAAAAACGTAAGCGTGTTTCATCTGATTTGGTTTACGCTACCTGACACATGCATTAATATTTCTGCATATATCTTGGTAACTGGATTGCAAATATTCATACTCTTTATGATATATCAAAATCCCTCCCAAAAAAGAGGGATTATAGCTGCGGTTGTTTAAATTGCATTGACCTTAACTCCATGTAGCATTTCGATCCGTTCAGTAGAACACAGGTAATTCTTTAACAGGGATTAAAATACGTACTACAATGATAACAGGAAATGATTACACCATAATTTCAAATAAAGAGTTCAATGAATTCTTCCCGGCTTTTATTAATGACCTCAAAACGAAGGATGCACACCTCATTGTGGAAGAAGTGGAGGTGGTAGAAGATGAGGTGTATGAGTATGTGCTGGCAAAAGACAAAAAAGCATACCAGGAATACCAGGAAAACGGGTATGCCGTACATGAACGGGGTGAAGGTTGCTTTGTAATACTTGCCAGAAGGGTACACAGGCTGGAATACAATGTTGAGATCACGACGAAGATAGAAGATGATGTAGAAGAGGCGATCGATCCTTATTCTTCCGTGCTGATATTAAGGGATACCTGGAGTTATACACTGGTGCTGCCGGCGGTGATTGAGGATAGTGATTATTGTCAGCGTGTGTATGATATAGCGGTGAATGTGTTGAGGTGAAAAAAAAACCGCCTGGCATACACCAGACGGTTCGTATCTCTTCATTGAACTTATTTCGTAATCAAACGCATAAACTCATTCCTCGTTCTGCCATCTTCAAATTGTCCTGAAAATGCAGACGTCGTTGTTACTGAGTTTTGCTTCTGCACACCACGCATCATCATACACAGATGCTGCGCTTCTATCACCACTCCTACTCCCAGCGGCTGCAGTGTTTCCTGGATGGCATCCAGGATCTGATGGGTCATGCGCTCCTGCACCTGTAGTCTGCGTGCATACACATCCACCACGCGGGCCAGTTTACTCAGACCAGTGATATACCCATTAGGAATATAGGCAATATGCGCCTTCCCGAAGAACGGTAACATATGGTGCTCGCACAGCGAATACAACTCAATATCCTTTACGATCACCATTTCACTATATGCTTCTGTAAACCTGGCACCTTCAAGGATGGCCTTTGCATCCATCTGGTAGCCTTCAGTGAGGAATTGCATTGCCTTGGCCACACGTTCCGGCGTCTTCATTAATCCTTCTCTCTCCGCGTCTTCTCCCAATAACTCGATACTGCTCTTGTAATGATGAATAAGCTCATTCGTTATCTTTTCATCATACGTTTCTATCTTATTGTAAGCCATTACTATAATTAACTTAGTCTAATAATCGGCAATCCTGAATATCCATGGTATGGGATATGTCATCGCTTATTTACCACCAAAGTATTCTACATAGATACGAGGTGTCTCATACAGCTTAATACAATGTAATTCCACCCCCGCAGGCAGGTGAGGCGTCAGCTGATCCCAGATGCCTATAGCGAGATTTTCAGCGGAGGTAAATATGCCGGCCATGAAATCAACATCCACATTCAGATTCCTGTGGTCGACCTTTTCCACGATATAATCCTTGATAAGTACGCCGAGTGTCTTGGCATTGAATACAAATCCGGTTTCCGGATCAGGCGTTCCCTTCACAGTGACGTGTAACTCGTAATTATGACCGTGCCAGTTTTCGTTAGCACATTTACCGAACACTTCCTCGTTCTTTTCCTTACTCCAAGCGGGATTGGATAACTTATGCGCCGCATTGAAGTTCTCCACACGCGTTAAATAGATCATTATGTACTCTATATTTTCCGCAAAAATACAATAATTCGATCAGAACCGATCGTTACACAAAAACCAAAAGCGCCTACCTTTGCACCATGAAAATATTGGTTACCGCAGCTACTACCTTTGAAATCCAGCCTTTTATGGACCATCTGGCCAGCAGGAACTACCGGAATTGCCAGGTAACCACCCTGATAGGCGGCATCGGCATGATGCACACCGCTTACCAACTGGGCAGGCAATTTGCCTCATCTCGTCCGGATTTTGCCATTCAGGCCGGTATTGCCGGCTGTTTTGACCATTCCTGGGAAATGGGGAAAGTAGTGATCGTTGATAAAGAACAATTAGGCGACCTGGGCGTTGAAGACGACCAGGCTTATAAAGACCTGTTTGATATACAGTTATGGCAGCCGGATCAGCCTCCGTTTACTAACAGGCAGCTTATCAATCCGCTGACAGACCTTCCTCACCTGCCCGGACTCCCAACTGCTTCAGGTGTAACCATCAATACCGTCAGCGGTAGCGAGCGCACCCGTCAGCTACTGGTCGACAAGTATAATCCGGAAGTCGAAAGTATGGAAGGCGCGGCTTTTCATTACGCCTGCCTGCTGGAAAAAATTCCCTTTCTGCAACTACGGAGTATCTCCAATTATGTAGAAGTAAGAGATAAGAGCAAATGGAAGATCCAGCTGGCTATTAAAGAATTGAATGATGCATTGATTAAATATTTTGAACGATGGAACTAACATTAGGATTCTCACCATGCCCGAATGATACATTCATTTTTGATGCGATGGTGAATAACAAGATCGATACAAAGGGCCTCACATTCAAGACACAGCTTGAAGATGTTGAAACACTGAACAAGTGGGCCATGCAGGGCAAACTGGCTGTCACCAAACTCAGTTTCGGGGTATACCAGAAAGTGAAAGACCAGTACGAACTACTCAACAGTGGCAGCGCTTTGGGCAGAGGTTGCGGACCATTGCTCATCGCTAAAAAAGATATCCCGCAGGAAAAGATCAAAGATTGTAAGATAGCTATCCCCGGAGAAAATACAACAGCTAACTTACTCTTCTCTATTGCTTTTCCGGAAGCAAAACAAAAAGAGGTAATGCTTTTCTCGGATATCGAAAATGCAGTGCTGGACGGCCGTGTTGATGCGGGCGTGATCATTCATGAGAACAGGTTCACTTATCAGCAGAAAGGTCTTGTAAAAATTATTGATCTTGGTGAATACTGGGAAAGCACTACCGGCAGCCCTATTCCCTTAGGTGGCATCTTTATCCGTAAAGATATTCCTGATCATATCAAACAACAGGTAGATCAACTGATACATGACAGTCTGCAATATTCCTATAAACATTATCCTGCATTATCATCCTATGTAACTGATCATGCACAGGAAATGGATGAAACAGTGATGCGTCAGCACATTGATCTGTATGTAAATGATTTCAGTCTTGGCCTTGGAGAAGCAGGTAAAGCTGCGGTTGACAGACTGATGTCTGTGTATGCATAAACATTAACAGTATACAATAAAAACAGCCCACAAATGATTAGCAAATCGTCTGTGGGCTGTTTATGTCTTAATGGTTGTATTACTTCCGCACTTCTTTTATTTACGATGACCTAAGAAGCTAATGCGGCTTTATAGACTTCCAATACTCTTTTACGTGCCTGCTCATGTACAACCATGGGCTGTACGTAAGTCAGCTCTTCAAATTCGGGCACCCATTTTCTGATGTATTCGAATGAAGGATCAAAACGTTGTGTTTGCAACGTTGGATTGAACACCCTGAAATAAGGTGCTGCATCGCAGCCGCAACCTGCCGCCCATTGCCAGTTACCATTGTTTGCTGCCAGATCATAATCGAGCAATTTCTTAGCGAAATAAGCTTCTCCCCAACGCCAGTCTATCAACAGATGTTTCGTAAGAAAGCTTGCAGTGATCATACGTACGCGGTTATGCATAAAACCTGTTGCATTTAATTCGCGCATGCCTGCATCTACAATAGGATAACCCGTCTGTCCGTCGCACCATTGCTGGAATTCTCTTTCATTATTCCGCCATTGTATGTTGTCGTATTCACGACGGAAAGAGTGCCCGACAACATGTGGAAAATGCCATAGGATCATCTGGAAGAAATCACGCCATATCAGTTCACCGAGAAATGTCTCGTTCAGCTGATTAGCGCGGTCAGCCAATTCACGTATGCTTATCGTGCCGAAACGCAGATGCAGTCCAATGTGTGTCGTACCTTCAACACCAGGCAGGTCCCGGGTTTTATCATAGTTCTTTATCACACTGTCCTTTACTCTCATAGAGGGAAATCCCCTGTCTCCTGCAACGAATCCGATAGCACGCAGGCTGGGGACCTTTTTCACTTTCTGCTTAAAGAAATTGCCGAAATATTTTTCTGTAGGATATGCTTGTAAAGAATAATCATTCAATAATGTTTTCCATTTTTTGCTATACGGTGTAAACACCGTATATGGTTCTCCGTTATCTTTCAAAATTTCATCACGATCAAAGATAACCTGATCCTTGTACTGATGAAAGCCAATACCTTTTTCCTTCAGCCGCTTTGCAATATCTGTGTCCCGCTTTACTGCGTAAGGCTCATAGTCGATGTTGGTGAACACTTCCTGCACATCATACTGTGTGGTCCAGTATTCAAATGCTTCCTGCGGAGTGCCGTAATAAACATCCAGCGTACTCCCCAGTTTACTGAGCTTTACCTGCAGATCATTCAATGTGTCATGAATGAAAGTGACGCGTCTGTCACGTTTGTCTTCAAGATCATTCAGAATGTTTGTGTCGAACACAAAGACAGGTACAACGGGATTTGTTGATTTCAAAGCGTGGTACAATGCTGCATGGTCAAGCAGACGTAAGTCACGTCGCAACCAGCATAAGTTTATGTTTGGAGGCATAAGAGTGGTTAGTTTTGCATTCTCAAATAAACAATCGCAGGTACAAGATAAACCGGATAAAACAAAGAAAGTTCCACTAAAAATATGTCACTGCCGTGCAGGTTCAGTATATAATACTAAATAAAGTGATCGCATATTTTTATCTATAATCCTTCGTGGATGAGCTCATGTAGAATAACCGCAGTGGCATTTCCATAACTGCTATCGCGGAATGAACCTACCCAGCGGATGCCGGTAACGGCATTGGTAAGAAATATTTCATCTGCTGTTTCAAGATCAGCCACTGTTATAGGTTTCTCTGTAACTGTGAAAGGCATGTCCATACGTAACAGGTTCTTACGCATTACACCGCATACTCCTCCTTCGGACAAAGGAGGCGTGACGATCTCGCGGCCATGCACTATAAAAAGATTGGCGATAGTGGTATCGGCCACTCTTCCGCAGGGATTCAGCAACACTGCTTCATTAATGCGGTGTTGTTTTGCATACATGGCAGCCATCACATAAGGCAGGCAATTATTGGACTTTATATAAGAATATTTGTCGCTCGCCTTTCTCACATCAGGGAAAATATCCAGCCTCAGCCCGGTTTCATTTAACTCCAGTATGTTCTTGTTCAATTCCCAGCTCTGGATAATAAAATTCGGCAGATTATTTATCGGGTCGTACAAGCCTCCATCTGACCTGAAAACGGTCAGTCTTACCCTGGCCAGCCTGTCATGACCATTCCGGCTGCAAAGCTCTGTCACAAGCCTTGTAAAATATGCTTTTGTAAACTGTTGGGGGACATCAAAATGAAGGAGGTTCATGCTGGACATCAACCGCTCAAAATGCAGGTCTGCCAATAAGATCCGCCCCTGGTACACCCGCATGGTTTCAAAACAACCATCTCCGTAACGGAAGGAACGGTTATCGGCCGTTAATATAGGCTCGGACGCCGTAATAAACTTACCATTATAACATAAAGAACCCGATTGCACTTCGAACACTTTAACTTTTGATTGGACTGTTAAGTTACGGAAAATTAATGGGGTAAAAATGGGTAGCGGTTACCCGGCCTGACGCCGGATAACCGTCTTTTTTACATAGGACAGGGGTTCTTCCCGGCTTGAGGCAGGGATGGACACCTGTAATAAACTGACAACCCAATATTGGAAACTGCTGATGATACGGAAACCTCTGGCGATGCTACGCACAAACCCAGACACGGGCATGCAATCCGCTAAGTGTGACACAGTATTCTTTCATAATTCAAAAAAAAAGTATAAGATAAATAGGACACTTCGAACAATCACATGACAGGAACTTAAATTCCAACATATACCATTCGGTACCTGTAATCATTCAGTATTCTTCTCCATTCAGGATAGATACGTACGTGGTCTTAATTTCATAGTGTTGCTTGATTCTCTGAACGTTTCACGACAATTTTCACAATGCGCTTTACATTGTACGATTTAAAGTTTTGGTTCTCCCCTCAGGGAATATTGACTTCTCTTATCGGATCTTGATTCGAATGCTGTTCACATATATTACTGTTGCGTGATTACCAACAGTAATTTGATACAGCAAAGATGCTGATTTTGTTTTATTCTACAATAGCAAGTTAAGGGTATTGCAAATATGAGGGATAATACTTATGAAAAAATAAAAAATTAGGAATTGAGAATTTAACACGAAGAGCTATCGCGGCATTTCAATTCCTAATCCAGGCACTTAATTCAGCTTCATTTCAGGTATATCTCCGCTGACTACCAGCCGCCCTGCTGTCTTAGCTACGATCTCGTCCACACTTACACCAGGGGCTCTTTCCAGTAAGCGGAAACCCTCTGGGGTAATATCCATTACGGCCAGTTCGGTTACCACTTTTTTCACACAGGATACACCCGTCAGCGGCAGGGTACACGTTGGTAGCAATTTACTTTCCCCTTTGGGATTTGTATGCATCATTGCCACGATAATATTTTTTGCGGATGCTACCAGGTCCATCGCTCCTCCCATTCCTTTTACCATTTTACCGGGTATTTTCCAGTTGGCGATATCGCCTGCGTCAGATATTTCCATGGCGCCTAATACAGTAAGATCCACCTTTCCTGCCCTGATCATGCCGAAGCTCTCGGCAGAGTCAAAAAAAGCGCCACCCGGCAGTACTGTAACCGTTTCCTTACCTGCATTGATCAGGTCCGGATCCATTTCCTGCTCTTCGGGATAAGGTCCCATGCCCAGCAAGCCGTTTTCGGACTGTAGCATGATAGAGATACCCGGCGGAATAAAGTTAGCCACCAGGGTCGGAATACCAATGCCCAGGTTTACATACATACCATCGCGCAGTTCCTGTGCTATTCTTTTGGCAATGCCATATTTATCTAAAGACATAACGATTTTCAGATTTGAGGTTGCAGTAAGTTATGAGGGCTCAACCCATTTTTATGGTTTTCCGCTCTATACGTTTTTCATAGTTACTTCCCTGGAAGACACGGTGTACATAAATACCTGGTACGTGGATCTGGTCAGGATCCAGTTCCCCCGGCGGTACCAGGTGCTCCACCTCGGCAATGGTGACATTGCCCGCTTTAGCCATGGATGTACTGAAATTGCGTGTGGTTTTCCGGAATACGAGGTTGCCCATCGTATCCCCTTTCCAGGCCTTAACGATAGAAAAATCTGCATGCAGGGCCAGCTCCATAAGATATTGCTTGCCATTGAACTCGCGCGACTCTTTCCCGGCAGCGATCTCGGTACCATAACCAGCGGGGGTAAAGAAAGCGGGAATGCCCATACCAGCCATCTGGATACGGGTAGCAAGGGTGCCCTGGGGGATCAGTTCCACCTCCAGTTCACCGGAGAGTAGCTGGCGTTCAAATTCAGCATTTTCTCCCACATAAGAAGAAAGCATCTTTCTGATCTGCCGGGTTTTCAGCAGCAGTCCAAGGCCAAAATCATCCACACCGGCATTGTTGGAAATACAGGTTAACTGTTGAATGCCCTTACGTACTAAGGCGGCAATACTGTTTTCGGGGATGCCGCACAAACCGAATCCGCCCAGCATTAAGGTTGCGCCGTCACGGATGTCATGCAATGCCTCATCAGCATTAGCTACAACTTTGTTCATGTTTTGGTGATGTTTTTAAATAGGGAGGCGTCAGCTCCTAGGTTTGGCCAGTTTTAGCGGGGGCTTTGGTGGCAGATGGTCGAAATTGATGCCTCTCTTATTTTTCTTAACAAATGGAATTAATGTATCCTGTTCGCCTGAAATTAGGCTATTATTATTAACCGGCAAAAGAGAACGGCGGTTTGTAACATACTCCTTCCGTTTCAGGTTCAGATCCAGCATGTTTTTTTCGTTGGTGATAGATGCAAACATCATATCATACACTTCCTTGAACTTGTTGGGGTGCGACTCATAATAGGCGTAGCTGCGCTTAAACTCTGCTGGGGTCAGTTTGTGCAGATCCAGGATCTGGCGGTAATAAACTTTCGCCCGTTGCTTGCGCACCGAGTCACTGATGATCACGTTCGCCTGTTCATCATCCGCCATGCCGCTGTATGAATCCGCCAGATTCATATCCAGTAGCACATCGCGCATTTTTTCTTTTGGCAGAACGTCTTTCGGTACTTTATCCGCCCCCCCGCACGCCGTTATCAACAGCACCAGGCAAACTGCTATAATTCTATACATAAATGATTTTCCTTCTTCAGAATGCAAAGCTATTTCATCTGCTGATATTTCGCAGCATTGGTGACGTCCATTATGGCAAGTAATTGCGCCGCCCGTGACTTTTCCTGCGGAGGTGATTTCGCAAAGATCCTCTGCAGTTCATCAGCTTTGGCGGTAAAGAACGTCGACATCAGCATAGAATTGGGTATATCCTGATAGATGGCATACAACATGTTCAGACAGTTCATCACCGCATTACGTCCCTTATTCATGTCCTCATACATCATATCCAGTCCCTGCCGGTGATATTGGTACATCACATCATGAAAACGGGCGAATTTCACATTCAGCAGATTGTCCTGCAGCCAGTAGCGGTTACGGTTACCTTCAAAAGGTTTCCATCCGGCGATGTCTTTGCCGTCAGGTGCATTACTCACTATGTTCAGCGCCCTCTTATAAAAATCATCTCCTCCCCTGGCAGCGAAAGAATCTGCATCCAGTCCGAGAATAATGTAGGTATAATAAGCCAGGATAGCTGTAAGATTGGATGCCAGCGGATCATTTCCCACTACACGGTTATCGCTGAATTCCAGGGGCTGAAATTCCACATAACGGAACACTACATTCTGGTCCTGCGTGTTCAGGAGGCTGGTCAGGTATCCCGCATTGTATACCGGACGCGTAGCCTGTACGGTCAGGGTAGCCTTAAAGGTATTATTGCCCAGGTCTTCAGTAATGTTGAGTATGAAATTGCACTCTATTCGTTCTGCAGGCGTATACGCTTCGTCTGTCCATCTGCGGCCATTCAGAAACTCCCGGATGGAATTCTGCAGGGTAACAAATACCTTCCTGCTGGTGTTATTATTTACCAGCCTGCCGGTAGTGACGGTCACATTTGAACGGAGCTCCTGTGCCTGTGCAGGTATCAGGGCCATTAGGGTTCCTGCTATTGACATGATGAGTGCAAAACACCAGGTCCTGTGTTTTGCATAACATAAGTGAGCGTTATTAGCCATTGTGATCATTCTGTTATATAGAGCATATGTTTAGACTACCAGGGGAGCGCTATTAAGGTGAACAATGTCCACAATAGCTGCTACTATATCCTGTGCCACCTCCACTTTCGATTTCAGCGGCAGATCCCTTGCATCGCCTTTCTTGTCAAATAAAGTTACCTTGTTGGTATCGTGATTAAAGCCGGCCCCCTTATCATTCAGGGAATTCATTACCACAAGGTCCAGGTGTTTTTCACGGAGTTTCTTCAGTGCATATTCCTTTTCGTTGTTCGTCTCCAGTGAGAACCCAACCAGCACCTGCTTATCAGTGCGGGTAGCGCCCAGGGTACGCAGGATATCTTTTGTTTTTTCCAGTTCCAGCGTCAGAGCGTCTCCTTCTCCTTTCTTCATCTTAATGTCTGCCACGTGTTTTGGACGGTAATCTGCCACAGCTGCCGCCATTACTATAACGTCTGCCTGGGCGAAATGTGCAGCGCTGCCGTTGAACATGTCTTCCGCAGTCACCACCCGGATAGTGTTAACGGCAGGATGAACGGCAGAGAGGCCTGTCGGTCCCAGTACCAGGGTCACTTCAGCTCCGGCGGCTGCCAGCGCATCTGCGATGGCAATTCCCATCTTTCCACTGGAATGGTTACTGATATAACGTACAGGGTCCAACGGTTCTTGCGTAGGACCAGCAGTTACCAATGCTTTTTTTCCCCTTAGCGGCAGGCCGGCTGAGACAAATTGTTGCTGCTCAATGTGCTGTGCAGCACCGGCGCCTGACTGCCCTGTAAACACAGATTGACCGGTCGAGCCGGCGGCATCAGGATTTGCTTCCGGCTTATTGGAATATTGTCTGTTGCTGAAATGCCCTTCCAGGTATTTCACAATATTTTCCGGCTCCGCCATACGGCCTTCCCCGAAAAGGCCGCTGGCCAGTTCTCCTTTTTCTACCGGTATTTGTTGGTGCCCGTAAGAGAGCAGTTTGCTGATATTGTTCCTGGTAGCAGGATGATGCCACATGTCCTCATCCATGGCTGGTGCAAATAATACCGGGCAGGTGGCAGACAGATAGGTAGCCATCAGCAGGTTATCGCAGGCGCCATTGGCCATTTTGGACAATGTATTGGCGGAAGCCGGGGCTATCAGCATCACGTCCGCCCAGCGGCCCAGCATCACGTGGTTGTTCCAGCTCTGGTTATCGCTGATGGTCACCGGCACTTCATGTTTGGATAAGGTAGCCAGGGTCAGTGGAGTAATAAAATCGCAGGCAGATGGCGTCATGACCACTTTCACGTCTGCACCTTCTTTTACCAGCAACCTTACAAGCGTAGCTGCCTTATAGGCAGCGATGCTGCCGGATACACCCAGTAATATTTTCTTTCCTTGAAGCATGACCTATTGGCTATTAAACAAAAAGGCGGCAGAAATATGTTTCTGCCGCCATGAAGTTAGATATTTTTCAGTCAAACTACTTAACTATACAAGTCGTCGTCGTTCCTGCGGAAGTAGATCTTGTCTTCCAGGAATTCCTGTGTAGCCTGGATAGCCGGATTAGCCATCCTCTCATAGAAACGGGAGATCTCGATCTGCTCCTTGTTCTCATGCACTTCCTCCAGGTTGTCTGTGTGGCTGGCAAATTCTTCCAGCTTGGAGTGCAGTTCTTCCTTCACAGATATGTTGATCTGGTTGGCGCGTTTCGCGATCACTGCAATAGATTCATACAGGTTACCAGTTTTGCCCTTGATCTCGGTAGTATTTTTAGTTTCTACCATCGGATTAATGCTACTGGTGAGACCTCTTTTTATTTTGCTCATTCTCCAGGGAATTATTGTGTTTATTAATTGTTTTTAGTTTCGGTAACGGCTTTTTCAGATTTCTTTGAGTTATCTGAATTTTCCGTTTTGTTATTCTTTTCAGCCTTATCAGCTGCTTTTTCAGCTCTTTTAGCTTCTTTTTTCAGGCGCTCGGGCTTGGTATTGGTATAACTATCGAGCGTTTTGATATTGCCTTGTGCTAAGGTATAATATTTCTCGGCATCTCCCTTCAACTTGCTGTTAGGATAATGATCAGCAAAATCCAGGTATTCTGACAGCACCTCGTCGTAACGTTCCTTTTGCTTTTCCCAGATGCTATTTTTGGCATATTGATAATAAGCCTTGATAGCCATATACTTATACTCATCGCTCTTATCTGAATCCGGATAGTTACGCATCAGGCTCTTGAAAGAGATGGCAGCGGCCTTATAATATCCTAAGTTATAGTATAACTCTGAGTTATTGTATTCTTTCTTTTCCAGCTTCCTGCGGCACAGTTCGATTACGAGGTTGGCCTCAGGTACTTTATCGGAAGTGGGATAGTTATTAATGAAGGTCTGCATGGCAGCAATAGCCTTTTGGGTATTGGTCTGGTCCAGCTGCACTTTGGGCGACTGCTTATAATAACAGTAAGCCTGCATATAGTCCATTTCAGTCGCTCTCGGGCTGTTCGGGAAGTTATCCAGGTAGTTCTTGAAATAGAATCCGGCCTGTACATAGTCCTTCATCTTATAAGAGCAGTAGCAGTAATTATAATAAATAGGTTCATACTTATCAGTTCCTTTATATACCTGGAACAAAGACTCGTATAAAGCCTGGGCTGAAGTATACTTCTTTTTAGCATACAGCTTGTCAGCGTACGCCAGCTTGGCTTCGTAGTCCTTGCTTTTTTCAATTCTGCGCAGCTCCGAATTACATGATACCGAAGCTGTTACTGCCGCTAAAAGACTGATGTATAAAACTATTTTCCGCATAAAGAGGGCAAAGTTAAGAATTAAATGTAAATGTAAGATAGGGCGGGAATCGAAGCTGTTAAAATTTTGCAAAAGCCGGGACCGCAAGGAAGACTACGCTTTACCCCACCCCTGTTTATCAGACCTGGTCTCTTGACGAAAATATCCCACCACTTTTTACCACCCGCATCATATTCCCCACTTTTTACCACGGAAATCAATTTTCTCCACTTTTTACCACAGAAAACCAAAAACCTGGCTTTCGGAAGCAATCCGTTGTGTTCAAATCAACCTATGTGCGTGTGGTATATGCCTTTAAGGTGGACCTGAACATGGATTATACACGACGCATACAGGACGTATACAGGACGTATGGGGCGGTTGGAACGTCCTTATACCAATAGTTGATCGGGGGCCAGTTGATGGCACGGAAACGGGCATTGATACCGCCGGCCAGCATACCTATCGCCTCTCTCAGCTCTTTGCAGGCGAATACCAGACGCATCGGGGGGCCTTGAACTACCTTATAAGAGGTGCGTACCCAATATTAAAGGCATGTCAGAGGCATGGTAAGGCGTATTAAGTACTTAGGGAAGCGGACCTCCAACCCACTGATAATCAGATACAAAATATCATAGGAGGAAGAGCGTAAGTAGCACCAGTTTCAGATGGGAATGGCGGGCCTTCGGCTCTCTGGCATACGACTGACGCAGTTCAATCGGATTCCGACGCTAATCCGATTGACAAAGCCCAACAGCCTTGCGCTGCCAGAGAGGCGCCGACCGCCATCCCATACTGAAACTGAGCTACTTAGCGTGATCTACATAACAATAGGGAAGTGTCAAATACGGGAAGTAAGTTACTTAGCGCGATACGCGTATCAATAACCGGGGAAGCCGGAAACACCATTCCAGTCTGAAAATGAGCCACTTAGCGTGATACAGCATATCGACAACAAGTTAACCCCACCCGGTTATAAACAAGAAATACACACTTATAAACACGTTACTAACACACTATTCACATCAATCCACATTCATTACACAATAAAGCTCACACAACTCAATATTATAGGCAAAAAACTGCTGTGGAAAAAATTTATATTTCATTTTTTCGTTAGAGAGTGGGAAAAAGTGTTATTTTGTGTTAGAAAAGTGTTTTTCAAGGACTTTCGCCCCCAAGTATGACAGGCTTTCTCGGTGAATATGAGGCTACGCTGGATGCAAAAGGGCGCTTTCTACTCCCCGCTGGCTTTAAAAAGCAGCTGGCAGAGAGCGCAGGGGAGCAGTTTGTACTTAACCGCGGGTTTGAAAAATGCTTGTCTTTGTATCCCATGAATGAATGGCAGCCAATTTTCGAGCGTATCAGTAAACTGAACGACTTCGATCCGAAAGTTAGGGAATTCCGGCGCTATTTTCTGAATGGAGCTACAATATGTGAACTGGATAGTGCAGGGAGGTTATTGGTACCAAAAAACCTGATGTCGTACGCCTCACTTGAAAAAGACATTGTGCTGGCGGCGGCAACCAATAAGATAGAGATCTGGGATAAAGGTAAATACCAGGAGTTCTTTGAAAATTTCTCACCAGGATCATTTAGTGACCTGGCCCAACAAGTAATGGGAGGCGGAGATAATAATATTTCGATTTAACCGAGTATGGAAGAAGGTTCAGCATATCATCTGCCCGTGTTACTGCAGGAAGTGATCACAAACCTGCAGATACGCCCCGATGGTGTATATGTAGATGCCACTTTTGGAGGAGGGGGCCATTCCAGGGCAATCCTGGAACAACTAAATGAAAACGGCAGACTGATCGTGTTTGACCAGGATGAAGATGCTTATAACAACCGGATAGATGACCCGAGAGTCACCTTTGTTCAACAGAACTTCCGGCATATGCAGCGATTTCTGAAATTATACAAGTCAGTCCCGGTAGATGGTATCCTGGCTGACCTGGGAGTTTCTTCCTGGCAGTTCGATACCGCAGAAAGAGGATTCAGCACCCGCTTTGACGGTGACCTGGACATGCGGATGGACAAGCGCACCACGCAAACCGCCGCAGCTATCCTCCAATCATCTACCGAAAAAGAATTGCAACTGATCTTTCAGGAATATGGTGAAGTAACAAACGCCCGCACCCTCGCAAAGATCATTGTACAGGAACGCAAGGCCAGACCTATGCGTACCATCAGTGAATTCAAATCTGTAATTCAGCCGATAGTAAAAGGCAATCCGCAGAAATACCTGGCACAGGTGTTCCAGGCACTGCGAATTGCAGTCAATGATGAACTTGGCGCCCTGAAAGATATTTTGACCCAGTCAGCGGAAGTGCTGAAACCAGGCGGGAAACTCGCCATCATCACATTCCACTCGCTGGAAGACAGACTGGTAAAAAACTTTATGAAAATGGGACAATTTGAAGTGCAGGAGGATACGTTCTCTTTTGAAACGCCTCCGAAACGCTTCAGATTAGTGACAAAAAAGCCAGTAACTGCCAGCCCCGAAGAGCTGAAGCGCAATACAAGGTCCCGAAGTGCAAAACTCCGGGTTGCCGAAAAATTATAAGACTGATTATGAATCCGCTATGCCAATGTACTTGTTTGACGACAGGTTACATTGGCTTAGTAGCATAAATAATAAAAAGTGTTGCAGGACGAAGAAGCATACATATCAGCCGCAGACGAAACCCCGGAAGAACAACCGGAACAGCATGAACATAAAAAGGAATGGCGCCTTCGTATCAACTACAGAGCCATTACCCAAAACATGCCGTTCATCGGATTCCTGTCCGTGCTCGCACTGATATATATCGCCAACAGTCACCTGGCAGAAAAAAAGATCCGGCGCATCAACAAGCTTGGCAGGGAAATAAAGGAACTCAAATGGGAGTACCTCAACGTTAAAAGCGAACTGATGTTCCGGAGCAAAATGAGCGAAGTAGGTAAAGCAGTAGAGCCCCTCGGACTAAAACCGCTTAACTCTCCGCCACAGAAAATTGAACTGGAGAAAAAGGAATAACCTTTTATATAACAAACAGTGGAAGTAAAGAAAGACATATTGTGGCGTGTGTATCTATGCTTTATTGGCATGGGACTGTTTGGTGTGGCAATCCTCGTAAAGGTGTTCATGGTCCAGAACATAGAAGGTAACTACTGGCGTAGTATGGCAGACAGCCTGCACACCCGGTATGTTTCTCTCGACGCTGACCGTGGCACGATTTATTCAGAAGAAGGCAGAATGCTTTCCACTTCCATCCCTTACTTTAACCTGAGGGTGGATTTCGCCGCTGATGGCCTGCGGGAAAATAAAGGAAAGATCTTCAAGGACAATGTTGACTCATTGTCTATTCGTCTTTCCGCCCTGTTCGGCGATCATACACCTGCTGAATACAAACGTATCCTGCAGGACGCATACAAAAACAAAGACAGGTACTTCCTCCTCAAAAGAGATGTACAGTTTGTCCAATATCAGGCAGTCCGCGACTTCCCTATGTTCAGACTGGGAAGGAACAAAGGCGGCCTGATCGCAGAAACGAAAAATAAACGCATCAACCCCTTCAAACTATTGGCTAACCGTACAATAGGATTGTCCAGGGAAAATGCGCAGAACGTAGGTCTCGAAAGGACCTACGATAAATATTTAAAAGGCGTTACCGGTAAAAGACTGATGCGCCGTATCGCCGGTGGAACATTCGTTCCCGTGGAAGGATACGATATCGAACCTGAAAACGGACGTGATATCGTCACCACCATAGACGTCAATATGCAGGACATCGTGGAAACAGCGCTCATGAATATGATGGTGAGCAATGAAGCTGAACACGGCACCTGCATCCTGATGGAAGTGAAAACCGGTAAGATAAAAGCCATTGCCAACTTAGGCCGCCAGCCAGATGGCAGCTACTGGGAGGACATGAACTATGCCTTACAGGTGGGCGAACCTGGTTCCACCTTTAAACTGGCTACCGTGATCGCCGCACTGGATGACCAATACGTCACCATGAACAATCAGGTAAACCTTAATGAAGGCCGTTGGCAGATAGGAAAGAGAACAGTGTTTGATTCCGAACCTCACCCGGGACAAACAAACGTTAGCATTAAACATGCCTTCGAACTGAGCTCTAACGTGGGCATGGCGAAACTGGCCCTGCAGTGTTACGCAAAAAGGCCCAATGACTTTGTGGCTCACCTGCGTAAACTGAAACTGGATAAACCCACCGGTGTCGACCTCGTAGGGGAAGGCAAGCCGGTGATCAAGAATACAAAATCAAGGACATGGAGTTCCACCACCCTGCCATGGATGGCCTTTGGATACGAAGTGTTGATAAGCCCGTTACAAACCTGCATGTTGTACAATGCAGTGGCTAATAACGGTACCATGATGAAGCCTTACCTGGTAAACGCTATCATGGAATATGGTCAGCCGGTGGAATACTTTGATCCGGAAATCGTTCTGGACAGTATCTGCTCACAAAATACGCTCAGGCAGGTAAAGCAGATGCTGGAGGGTGTGGTGACCAATGGTACGGCCAAAGCCTTGTGGTCGCCGTACTACAAATTTGCCGGTAAGACCGGTACCGCCCTGGTAGCCAATGGTAAACAGGGATATGCAGATAAGATCTACCAGTCTTCATTTGCAGGGTACTTCCCGGCCAATGACCCACAGTTCACCTGTGTGGTGGTCATCAAGAACAAACCGAATGCGGTGAAGTTCTACGGAGGCGCAGTAGCAGGACCTGTGTTCCGCGAAGTGGCAGACAAGCTGTACGCGATCGCACTTGAGAAACAAAAGCCCATGCGCGCTACCCTGGCAATAGATACTTTGCTGGCGTTTAAAAACGGACAGGGACGCGAATGGAAAACAATACTGAACAAACTGAACCTGCCAATGCAGGGCAATGTGAATAACAGCAGCTGGGTAAGCGCTAAAGTAGACGATAAAAAGATCGTCTTTACGCCGGTACAGCATGTGAAAGGTGGAGTGCCCAATGTAACAGGGATGGGCTTAAAAGATGCACTGTACCTGTTAGAGAATGCAGGGTTGCGTGTGATTATCAAAGGAGCCGGTAAGGTGACCAGCCAGTCAATACCCGGCGGCTCCCAGTTGGAAAGAAACCAGACAATAGTAATAGAACTGAGCTAAGAGAATGAAGACGTTGCGCGACATACTATACAATGTGAGCATCCGTGAGGTACACGGCAGTACTGATACTGTCGTTAACTCATTGAGCATCGACTCCCGGGCCATTGGCCAGGGAGATGCCTTTGTTGCAATAAAAGGCGTACATGTAGATGGTCACCTGTTTATAGATAAAGCCCTCAGCCAGGGCGCCGCAGCTGTCATCTGTGAAGAACTGCCGCAAAATCTGGCAGACGGAGTGACATATGTGCTTGTGAACAGCAGCGCTACCGCTGCCGGTATCATCGCAGGTAACTTTTACGATAATCCGTCGCATAAACTGAAACTGGTAGGTGTAACAGGTACCAATGGTAAAACCACCATCGCTACCCTCCTCTTCCGCCTGTTCAGTAAACTGCGTTTCCACTGCGGACTCCTGTCTACAGTGCAGAACCAGATCGGCGACAAGGTCGTTCCGGCTACACATACCACACCCGACGCTATACACCTGAATGCCCTGCTGGCAGAAATGGTAGACGAAGGCTGCGAATATGTGTTCATGGAAGTCAGTTCCCATGCGGTACATCAGCAACGTATTGCAGGACTGAAGTTCACCGGTGGAATATTCAGCAACATCACACACGATCACCTGGATTACCATAAGACCTTCGACGAATATATCAGGGTGAAAAAAGCCTTCTTTGACGGACTGCCGCCCACTGCCTTTGCACTCACCAACCTGGATGATAAGCGGGGCAATGTAATGCTGCAGAACACCCGCGCAAAGAAACAATCATACAGCCTGCGCACAGTGGCTGATTTCAAGGGTAAGATCCTCGAAAACAACCTGACAGGGCTGATCATGACAGTGAATGAAAAAGAGGTGCATTTCCGCCTGATAGGTGAATTCAATGCATACAACTTACTGGCGGTATATGGCGCTGCCATACTACTGGGACAGGATAAAGAGGAAGTACTGCAGGCACTCAGCGACCTGTCTGGCGCTGAAGGCAGATTCGATTATATCATGTCCGCACAGGAAAAGATCATTGGCATTGTCGACTATGCACATACACCAGATGCACTGCTGAATGTACTGGCCACTATCAAAAACCTGCGCAAAGGCAACGAACAGGTTATCACAGTAGTAGGCTGCGGCGGCGACCGCGATACGGCTAAACGCCCCGTGATGGCAGCAGTAGCTACTGAACACAGTGATAAAGTGATCCTGACTTCCGACAATCCACGCTCGGAAGACCCCGTAGCCATCATTCATCAGATGGAAGCGGGTATACCGGTTCATCAGAAGAAAAAATCACTGTCTATCACCGACAGAAAAGAAGCCATTAAAACAGCTGTAAGCCTGGCCAACCCGGAAGACATTATCCTGGTAGCCGGCAAAGGCCACGAAAAATACCAGGAGATCCAGGGGGTAAAACATCCTTTCGACGACAAGCAGGTATTGCGCGAAATGCTGGAACTGATGGGGAAATAACAACAATGCTGAGACAACTAACGAAACTAAACCTGTAAGTAACGACTACAGGCAACTGACAGAGACTAACTAACTATATGCTATATTACTTATTTAACTATCTCAAATCATTAAACTTCAGCGGTAGCGGGATGTTTCAATTCATCACCTTCCGTGTTACAATGGCATTGCTGCTGTCGTTAGCGATTTCTTTGTTATTAGGTAAGCGCATTGTTCGTTACCTGCAGCGCAAACAGATCGGGGAAACCATCCGTGACCTGGGACTGGCCGGAGAGAACTCCAAGAAAGGCACCCCTACTATGGGTGGTCTTATCATTCTGTCTTCCATTCTTATTCCCACCCTCCTTTTCGCTCAGATCAAAACCGTGTATGTATGGCTCATGCTCTTATGTACCGTATGGCTGGGACTGATCGGATTCCTGGATGACTACATCAAGGTATTCAAGAAGAATAAAGAAGGGCTGGCAGGCAAGTTTAAAGTACTCGGACAGATCGGTCTGGGTATCATCATAGGCAGCACACTGTATTTCAATGAGAACGTAGTGATCTCCCGCGAGATCATCAGCGGCAAAAAGCTCGCTTCCTACGAACGGGATGTGCACCATAAAGAAAGGGTTACAAAAGATGGTCACCGGTTCGCTGATGTAAAGACGCCGATCACCACCATTCCTTTTGTTAAAAATCATGAGTTCAACTACGCCAAACTGATCTCCTGGATGGGAGAAGGTGCGGAGAAATATACATTCATCCTGTATATCCTGATCGTCATCGTAATCATCACAGCCGTCTCGAACGGCGCCAATCTTACGGACGGCCTCGATGGCCTCGCCACGGGCGTCTCCGCAGTGATCGGTGTGTGTCTGGGCATCTTTGCTTACGTATCGGGTAACATTCAGTTTGCGGAGTATCTGAACATTATGTACATCCCTAACCTGGGTGAATTGTCCATCTTCATTGCCGCCTTCGTGGGTGCATGTGTTGGCTTCCTCTGGTATAATGCTTATCCGGCGCAGGTATTCATGGGTGATACCGGTAGTCTTGCACTGGGAGGTATCATCGCTTCCATCGCGATCATCGTAAGAAAGGAATTACTGATACCAATATTCTGTGGTGTGTTCCTGGTAGAGAATCTCAGCGTTGTGCTGCAGGTTTCCTACTTCAAATACACCAAAAAGAAATACGGAGAAGGAAGACGCATTTTCAAAATGTCTCCCCTTCACCACCACTATCAGAAGCTGGGATATCATGAAAGTAAAATTGCAACAAGGTTCTGGATCATTACCGTAATCTGTGCAGCAGTATCTATAGCAACGTTGAAAATGAGATAAACATGCAAAAGAAACTCGTCATACTTGGAGCCGGCGAAAGCGGCATCGGTGCGGCCCTCCTGGGGAAGCAGCGCGGGTATGATGTATTTGTATCTGATGGCGGTGCTATAAAAGATATCTACAAACAGGAACTGGCGGTCAACCACATTCCGTTTGAAGAAAAAAGACACTCCTGGGATGTGATCCTGAACGCCGATGAGATCATCAAAAGCCCTGGTATACCTGAGAAAAGTGAGTTGATGAAGAAAGTGCGTGAAAGACAGGTGCCCGTGATCTCTGAAATAGAATTCGCTTACCGGTTCAGCAAAGACAGCAAGGTCATTGCCATCACCGGTAGCAATGGTAAAAGCACCACCACTGCGCTGACCTTTGACATCTTTGAAAGAGCAGGAATGAAAGCAGCCATGGTAGGAAATATCGGCCTTAGTTATGCAAGGCAGGTAGCCACAGCACCGGCGGATTATTATATCGTGGAGGTGAGCAGTTTTCAGCTGGACGATATCAAAGAGTTCAAACCAAATGTTGCCATTCTGCTGAACATAACACCAGATCATCTGGATCGTTATGACTACAAAATGGAGAACTATGTGGCGTCAAAGTTCCGCATAGCAATGAACCAGCGTCCAGGGGATTATTTCGTCTACTGCATGGATGATCCCGAGATCAGCGATTATTTAAGGAAGCAAACTATTTATTCAACAACAATACCCTTTACTATCATGGAACCATTAAAGCAAGGAGGATTTATGGCAAACGAACAGGTGAACATCCAGGTGAATGATGAGCCAATGATCGTATCAATGTATGATCTTGCGCTGAAAGGCAAACATAACTTGTATAATTCAATGGCAGCGGGTATTGCAGGACGCACCATGGACATCAGGAAAGAGAAGATCCGCGAGAGTCTTACTTCTTTCAAGAGCCTGGAGCACCGCATGGAGTATGTAGCTACTGTGCGCGGAGTGGATTTCATTAATGATAGTAAAGCAACCAACGTAAACTCACTGTGGTTTGCATTGGAAAGCATGGAACATCCTGTAGTGCTGATCATGGGTGGTGTGGACAAAGGAAACGACTACAGCGCGATCCGTGATCTGGTAAAGGAAAAAGTAAAAGCAATTATCTGTCTCGGTGTTGATAATGCCCCTATCCAGGAAGCATTATCAAACGATACACCGGTGATGGTAGATACACGCAACATGAAGGATGCTGTTCAGGCAGCATTCCAGCATGCCGCGAAAGGAGATGTTGTATTGCTCTCCCCTGCTTGTGCCAGCTTCGATCTCTTCAAGAACTACGAAGACAGAGGCAAGCAGTTCAAGGAGGCAGTCAAAGAACTGTAACCGGCTTGTTGTCTGAAAGTAATACACTCAGACAACCGGCGCCAAAAGAGTGAAATGGACGTACTTCATAGGACAAAAGGAGACAAAGTGATATGGACGATCGTGATCTTCCTGTCACTGGTAAGCCTGCTCGCTGTTTACAGCGCCACGGGATCGCTGGCGTATCGCGAACAGGGAGGTCATACGGAGTACTATCTTTTCAAACAGCTGAGTGTACTGGGCATGGGGCTGCTGATCATCTACTTCGCACACAGGGTGAATTATACCATTTACTCACGTGCCGCGCAGATAGGGTTTCTTATCTCTATACCACTACTCATCTACACACTGGCATTCGGACACAACATCAACGACGCCAGCCGTTGGATAAGGCTGCCAGTTATCAACCTGACATTTCAGACATCGGATGTGGCCAAACTGGCCATATTTATGTATGTAAGCAGACAGCTGTCCAAACGGCAGCATGTGATCACTGATTTCAGGAAGGGCTTTTTGCCCATCATTATACCGGTAAGTATCATCTGTGTGCTGATCATGCCGGCAAACATGTCTACAGCATTGCTGCTGGGCGCCAGCTGCATGATACTGTGCTTTATAGGCCGGGTACCTGTCAGGTTCCTGGCTTCCATGGTCTTAGCTGTAGTCGTCCTGGTGTTACTGATGTTTGCCATTGCGAAGCTGACAAAACTTGAAATGCGTACGCAAACCTGGATCAACAGGCTGGAACATTTCACCGGAGAAGAGAATTCAGAGCTGCCTTACCAGGTGCAACAGGCTAATATTGCGATTGCCGGCGGAGGCGTACTGGGTAAGGGTCCTGGCAATAGCACACAAAGAAATTTTCTTCCTCATGCATATAGTGACTATATATATGCAACAATTATCGAGGAGTATGGTATCTTTGGCGCCTTTTTGATATTGATGGCCTACATGTTGCTACTCTTACGCAGCATACGCATATACAGAAAATGCCCCTATGCATTTGGCGCATTTCTCGCAGTAGGTCTCAGTGTCACGCTTGTAATACAGGCACTTACAAATATGGCAGTCAATGTGGGATTGTTCCCCGTAACAGGGGTTACACTACCACTGGTGAGTATGGGAGGTTCCTCCGTCATCTTTACCAGCCTCGCTATAGGAATTATACTTAGCGTATCGCGCAACGTGGAAGAACTGGAAGGTAAAAGGATCGAACAGGAACGGATCGCTAAAGTGATGGAAGAAAACGGTATGCAACCGGCAGCTTAAACAACCAAAGTAAAACTATACAAAATGCAACGCAGAATAATCATAGCAGGCGGCGGAACAGGAGGACATATCTTCCCGGCAATTGCTATTGCCAATGCGTTGAAGAAAATAGACCCGGAAACGGAGATCCTTTTCGTAGGCGCCAGGGGAAAGATGGAAATGGAGAAAGTGCCGCAGGCAGGCTACAAGATCGAAGGACTCGAAATTGCCGGGTTAAACCGTAGTAACATGTTGAAAAACCTGTTGCTGCCTTTTAAAGTGATCAAAAGCCTGGGACAGGCACGCCGCATTATTGAACGCTTCCAGCCACAGGCTGTGGTGGGCGTTGGCGGTTATGCCAGTTTCCCTATCCTGCGCAAAGCACAGGGTAAAGGCATTCCGACGCTGATACAGGAACAAAACTCCTTTGCAGGAAAAGCCAATATGGTGCTTGGAAGAAAAGCAAAGAAGATCTGTACCGGCTACGAAGGCATGGAAAAGTTCTTCCCGGCCGATAAGATCATTTTCACAGGTAATCCTGTAAGAAATAATATCACACAGTCGTCAGTAACACGGGAAGACGCATTGCAGCACTTCGGCCTGAAGAACGGTAAAACAACCGTATTCGCTGTTGGTGGCAGCCTCGGGGCCAAAGCCATCAACGAAGCACTGCATCCGCTGTTGTCCAGCTTTGTAGAGAAAGATATTCAGCTGATCTGGCAAACAGGTAAGCCATACTTTGAAACAGCAAAGAGTGCAGCAGCTGCATACTCATCTCACGTGAAGGTGTTTGAATTCATCAACCTGATGGATTTTGCCTATAAAGCTGCAGATGTGGTTATATCACGTGCAGGTGCACTGGCCATTGCTGAATTGTGTGTAGTAAAAAAGCCGGTCATATTTGTACCGTATCCCTTTGCAGCAGAAGATCATCAGACCTTCAACGCGCAAAGCCTGGTGAATAAAAAGGCAGCCATCATGATCAAAAATGACGATGCCGCCACACAGCTTGGAACAACATTATTCAGCCTGGTACAAAACAAAGCACTGCTGGAACAACTGTCAGAAAACATCGGAAAACTGGGTAACACCAACGCTGACATGGTTATAGCAAAAGAAGTAATGGGACTAATAGGGTAATCAGTAATACATCATCGAAAAATGGATCTGAACAACATAAAACGCGTTTACTTCATCGGCATCGGAGGCATTGGCATGAGCGCCATTGCACGCTTCTTCAATGAGAAAGGTGTGCATGTGAGCGGTTATGACCGTACCGAGACTGCGCTTACCCGCCAGTTAGCTGAGGAAGGGATGCAGATCCATTATACTGACGATGTAGCGTTGCTTGACAAACAGGCAGAACTGGTGGTATATACACCCGCTATTCCTGGCTCCCACTCAGAACTGATCTGGTTCCACCAGCAGGGATATGAAGTAGTGAAACGCAGCGACGTATTACAGGAGATCACCAGGAACCTGTATGCGATCACAGTAGGTGGTACACATGGTAAAACCACCACCTCTACCCTGATCGCACACATACTCAGACATACCGGTTATGGCTGCAACGCTTTCCTGGGAGGTATCAGCGCCAATTATGACCGTAACTTCTGGAGCAGCAGCAAACAGGTGGCTGTGATAGAAGCTGATGAATACGACCGTTCATTCCTGAAACTACATCCTGATGTAGCTGTATTGACCGCTATTGATGCAGATCACCTGGATATCTACGGCACAGAAGAAGAAGTACAGGAAGCATTTATACAGTACACCCGCAACATCAAAGCCAATGGCACACTGGTGGCTAAGCTGGGTTTACATCGCGCTGATGAGCTGAAAGGAGATAACCATATATGGTATCACCTGAACGACAGTAAAGCGGATATACATGCCACCAACATACAGGCAACAGAAGGTGGTTACATGTTCGATGTGCTACAGAAAGACTGGAAATTAGCTAACATCTATCTTCCTGTCGGCGGCACCCACAACATAGAGAACACCGTAGCAGCCATTGCTGTAGCACACCTGCTGGGCATTGAGGATGATAAGATCAAAGCAGCTATTGCTGACTTTAAAGGTATCAAACGCAGGTTTGAATACCTGGTGAAGAATGACTATCAGGTGTATATAGACGACTATGCACACCATCCGGAGGAACT
This sequence comes from Chitinophaga filiformis, assembly GCF_021646545.1. Lineage (GTDB taxonomy): Bacteria > Bacteroidota > Bacteroidia > Chitinophagales > Chitinophagaceae > Chitinophaga > Chitinophaga filiformis_A. Next base: position 364,339 of record NZ_JAKIRP010000004.1, read on the forward strand.
GCGCGCACTGATCACCAGTGCCCGTGCATTATTCCCCGACAGGAAATGCATCGTACTGTTTCAGCCGCACCTGTACACTCGTACACGCGACTTTGCAGACGGTTTCGCAGAAAGCCTGTCGCTGGCAGATGAAGTATTATTACTCCCCATCTATCCCGCAAGGGAATTACCGATTGAAGGAGTGCACAGCGAGATGATAGCAAAGAAGATCAGCAAGCCCGTTCAAGTGATACAAAAAGAGGACGTATTACCCTGGATAAAAGCGAACAGTGCACCACTATTCATCACAGCCGGTGCAGGAGATATAGACCAGTTCCGGGAGCCTGCACAGGAAATACTGAATGGAAAAGGCATCATAGACAATGAAGAAGTAAAGAAAGACGCATAAAAAAAAGTATAACACCCAATGCAAACCAAAACCCGTAAAGTACTAAAACGAATCGGCACCACTCTGATGTGGCTAGGCGTGCTGGCGGGCTTTGTTGTCATCCTGGTAGCTGCAGTGAATGACAAGAATGATGGTAAATGCACAGGGATCGTTGTGAAATTGCAGGGGGATGAGGCCAACTTCTTTATTGAAGAGAGAGACATTAAAGCGCTGGTAACGAAAGACACGGACTTAAACCCTGTCGGCAAGCCAATCAAGAATATCAACACTGCTAATCTCGAGAAGATCGTATCACGCGATCCCTGGGTAAAAAATGCAGAGATATTCATTGATAACCAGCGCAAACTGAACATAAAAGTAACACAGCGCGAGCCGGTAGCACGTGTATTCACGACAGCAGGCAACAGCTTTTACTTTGATACGGAAGGAGACCGGATCCCGGTATCTGCCCGTTACACCGCCCGCGTACCAGTGTTCACAGACTATCCCGCAGAAGCTGTAAAGCCTAAAACAGCAGACAGCTTGCTGGCGGCAGGTGTTATGTCACTGGGCACTTACATTGCGGAAGATCCCTTCTGGGCTGCACAGGTAGAACAGGTGGTGGTCACACCAACGCGCGAGTTTGAGATCATCCCGAAATTGGGCGATCATGTTATCGCTTTCGGAGATGGAACAGATGTAGAAAAGAAGTTCAGCAAACTGCTGGCGTTTTATAAAGAGGGACTGAATAAAGTGGGCTGGAACAATTACGCAAGGATTAATGTTGCTTATGAAAATGAGGTTGTATGTACAAGAAGGAACGGTGAGGAATTATCAAGGAAACTGGCATCTGCAGATAGTGCACGCACTGCCGGAAATGATTCTGCCGCAAAATTCCTCATACACCACGATGAAGTAACGCAAGCAGAAACAACATCAATGATGAAGACGCAGGCCAAAGTGACAGCGCCTAAGCCAACAAAAGCAAAGGCGACAACACCAAAGCAGGCATCTTCAAAGCCGAAGGTACAGAAGGTTGCGGCAGCTGATAAAAAGGCGCCGAAAGCAGTGTATAAGCCGGTTAAAAAATCTGTCAACACAACAAAAAATAATAGAACGCCATGAATCAGGAAGCTCCCATCATTGTAGGTCTCGATATTGGAACTACAAAGATTGCTGCCATCGCAGGAAGAAAGAATGAATACGGGAAACTGGAAATCCTGGGTTTTGGTAAAGCCCCGTCTTTCGGTGTTCAGCACGGAATGGTGCTGAATATTGATCAGACTATCAAGGCTATTCGCCAGGCCCTGGAAAACTGCTACGCTTCTAATCCGAATCTCGAGATCAATGAAGTATATGTTGGTATTGCAGGACACCACATTAAGAGTCTGCAGACACGCGGCGACATTGTGCGTAGCGATACCGATGCCGAAATTTCTCAGAAAGACATCGATCAGCTGATCAATGACCAATATAAAACTGTGATTCCCGCCAGTGATCAGATCATTGACGTAATACCACAGCAGTATATCGTGGACAGCCTCCAGAACATCACCTACCCTATTGGTATGTCAGGTGTGAAGGTGGGCGCTAATTTCCACATCATCACCGGCGACAAGAACGCTATCCGTAATATCAACCGTAGCGTGGAGAAATCCGGTCTGAAAATACATGACCTCGTACTGCAGCCACTGGCGTCTGCAGCAGCGGTAATGTGTGATATGGACTTCGAAGCAGGTGTTGCTATCGTAGATATCGGTGGTGGTACAACAGACCTCGCTGTGTTCTATGAAGGTATTCTGAAACACACAGCCGTGATCCCTTACGGTGGTGAGAATATTACCAACGATATCAAGAACGGCCTGGGTGTACTGAAAACACAGGCAGAACAGATGAAAGTGCAGTTCGGTTATGCCCTGGCTGATGAAGCTAAGAATAACGCATACATCACTATTCCTGGTCTGCGTGGACAAAGCCCGAAAGAGATCTCTGTAAAGAACCTGGCCCACATCATACAGGCACGTATGAGTGAGATCATGGACTTCGTGGTGTATCATCTGAAACAGATCGGTATGGACAATAAGATGCTGAATGGCGGTATTATCCTGACCGGTGGTGGTTCCCAGCTGAAACACCTTATACAGTTAACTGAATATACAACCGGTGTAAGCGCTCGTATCGGTTATCCGAACGAACACCTGGCCAGCGGTCATATCGACGAACTGACCAAGCCAATGTACGCTACCTGCGTAGGTCTCATCCTCAAAGGTTACAATGATTATGAGAATGACCGCAGAGCACTGGAAGAGAATTATGTAAAGATCAATACCAGCTACCTGGCAAAAGAGCAGGCGGCCAAAGCAGCTTCGCTTGAAGAAGATTCCTGGGAAGATGATGAGCCGACCGTTGAGCAGATACAGGAAAGGAAAGTAAAAGAACGGAATGCTTCGCTGAAAACATTCCTGGACAGGATGAAGACAAAGATCATAGACATGTTCACGGAAGAAGAAGATGCGAAACTTTAACAGGGTATTGTCGGTATATGGCGCAATTGTTGCAGCCACAAACGATTTAAAAATCAAATAATTAATAAGGGATAATTAATAACGTAGATAAGAATTGTGGGCATTATTAATTATACTAACTAACCCATAAAAGAGATAGAGTCATGATACATTTTGATCTTCCCAAAGAAAAATCTTCCATCATCAAGGTGATAGGCATTGGTGGTGGTGGGAGCAATGCGGTGAACCACATGTTCAACCAACGCATCGAGGGTGTGAATTTTATCATCTGCAATACCGACGCACAGGCTATTGCAAACAGCCCTGTGCCTAACAAAATACAGTTAGGACCGCATTTAACACAGGGACTGGGTGCTGGAGCCAATCCACGCATCGGTGAACAGGCGACGGAAGAATCCTTTGAAGAAATCAAAAAGATCTTAGAGGTGAATACCAAGATGGCCTTCATTACTGCAGGTATGGGTGGTGGCACCGGCACCGGTGGCGCGCCTATCATCGCACGTATATGTAAGGAACTCGGTATTCTTACGGTGGGGATTGTTACAACTCCTTTCTCTTATGAAGGGAAAAAAAGGATGGCCCAGGCAGATGAAGGTGTCAGCAGATTGAAAGAATATGTTGATACACTGCTTATCATCTCCAATGACAAACTTCGCCAGAAATACGGCGATCTGAAATTCAAGGCTGCCTTCGAGAAAGCAGATAACGTGCTTGCAACTGCGGCAAAATGCATCACTGATGTGATCAATTCAACGGGTCAGATCAATGTGGATTTTGCGGACGTTTGTACTGTTATGCGTAATGGCGGTGTTGCCATTCTTGGTGCTGCTACTGCAGAAGGTGAAAACCGTGCGCAGAAAGCGATCGAAGATGCACTGACTTCTCCGTTGCTGAATGATAATGACATCCGTGGTGCTAAATGGATACTGATAAACATTTCCTCTTCAGAAGGTGAATTCGAACACACCCTGGATGAAATGGATACAATACAGGCATACGTACAAAGCCAGGCCGGTGAGGATTGCGATGTGATCCTTGGTGTAGGCTATGACTCCACGCTGGACCGCAAACTGGGCGTGACGATCATTGCGACCGGTTTTGAACAGAAACCGATTCAGCAGGTAAAAACGACCCCACAGGATCCTTCCCAGGAACAGCCTAAGATTGTAATGCAGCTGGGCCAAGATGGTGATGAAAAGAAAATGAATAATCAGCAACAGACATTATTCGTTGAACCGGCGGACCTGATGGCGCCCCGCCTGGTAGAACCTGTGGTTACCCAGCCTGCAACTACCTTCACTCCTCCCGCTCCCCAGCAGCCGGAAAGACAAAGCTTTACGCTCAACGTTGAGCCTTCAGCAGTGCCTTCCCAGCCAATGGCAGGATACGGAGCCGGTGTAAATGTTATACAGCCTACTCCTGCAGCCGGTGGCTACCCTGCAGGCCCTGCATACATCTACATAGAGCCAGGTAACAACACGCCTGCATCCCAGGACGTTCCGGAAATGAAAATGGTTTTCAGAGAAGAAGACCAGTCACCGGATGCACCTTCAGATATTCAGCTGCAGGCTTTTGAAGAGCAACTGGAAGAACAAAAACGCAAACAGGCTGAACGCGTAGCAAAACTGCGCAGCATCAGCTTCAATGTAAAAGGCATAGATAATAACACAGAAATAGAAAACGTTCCTGCCTACATCCGTCGTAATATCAACCTCGATAACGGCGCTGGATCAGCAGAAAACTTCTATTCTAACTATACTATTTCCGACGGTCAGAACAACCAGGCGGAAATTAATACGATTAACACCTTTTTAGATGGGAAAAAACCCGATTGATCTATTCGGACGTTTGATTGTTTTTTAGTTGTGTTAAAGAAAAGTCCTCCGGTTCCCCGGGGGACTTTTTTTGTCCCTAAAATCATCCACCCTTTCCCCACATCTATCCATTCCCTCGCCTCGTGATCCTTCGTAAATTTGCTTATGCAAAAGACAGTAAACAAGGTTGTAAACAACCATCCGATAAGCGGCTCTCTGAGCGATTATTACTTCTATAGTCCTTTGCCCTATCAGGACGGCAAGGCGACGGACCCATTTCTGTTATTACATCATCATGGACCAATGACCCTGCCCCCTTTTAACAGCGGTATGCCATTCGGTCCGCACCCGCACAGAGGATTTGAAACAGTGACCTGGATCATCAGCGGACACGTGGTACACAAAGACTCTCACGGTTATCATAGCAGAATTGATGCAGGCGGCGTACAGTGGATGTCAGCTGCAAGGGGACTGATACATAATGAATATGTAGAGAAATCCTTTAAGGAAGAAGGTGGAGACCTGGAATTGCTGCAACTCTGGATTAACCTGCCAGCGAAGTTGAAGATGAATCCTGCCAAATATACCGGCTTGCAGAAGAACGATATTCCCGTAGTGACTGCAGATGAAGGTAAGGTGCAGGTGGCTATTGCAGGAGGCAACTGGAATGGCCATAAAGGTGCCGTTAATTCCCTTACTGGGGTCAATGCCTGCCTGATCACCATGCAACCCGATAGCAAGGCTGATATCACCGTTAAAGAGGGCAGGAATGTCTTATTTTATGTGTTGCGGGGGAATGTAACTGTGAATGGAAAGACGGCCGGAGACAGGTCGCTGGTGCTCTTTGATAACGGTGGGGATACGATCAATATCACAGCCAGCAGTGATGCCATTATCCTTTATTGTGACGGGGAGCCTTTAAATGAGCCTGTGGCCTGGCATGGCCCTTATGTAATGAATACCCAGACAGAGATCATGGAAGCAATGAGAGATGAACGAATGGGTAAATTTGGGTTCTATATAGACTAACGAAGCAGAAAAGGCCAGCATAATGCTGGCCTTTTTCTATTAAGAATGTATGATCCGTCGTAATTGCAGGTTCGTGACCGGCGACACAACCAGCGGATATTTTTCGATCGTTACATAGCTGGAATCCAGTCCGAAACCACGCTCTTCTGATAAGCTGATCTTCTTCAGGAAGAAGTACATACGCATGACCAGACGCTCGTAGAGAGGCAGGTCATTATCGTGTGACAGGAACTTCTCCATTACAATAAACTGGAAGTCCCCTACTACATTGTTTTTGCTCAGGGATTCGTAGCGGCTGGTAATGTTCACTTCCTTGTTACGTACCATGTCTTCCACCACCATACGGAACATGAGGTTAATGCGCTGCTCCACTTTAAAGCCCAGTCTGAATTCTACCCTGATCACCTCATTAGGAATGATCGTCTGTACGGAATATTCACTCAGGTAAGGCTCATCCACAACATCTACGTGTACAAACCAGTATATATCCGCCCGCTTTGGCTTCTTGTTCAGGATGGAATAAATAATCTTATGCTCGATCTCCTTTGGATTATCAGCACTACTCATGTATACCAGATGGGTGGCATATTTAGGGATGGTACTGTCATTACTGAGTTCCTGGATCACCGGAAGATGGTCTTCCAGCCTTACAAACTCCACATAACGGTTCTTGATCTTCCTGGATTTAAACCATACCATCATGATCAGGAAGAGTATTCCTGCCACGACCACGGTTACATAACCGCCATGCATGAATTTCACGAGGTTGGCAAAGAGGAAAGAGAATTCCAGGGTAAAATAAATCACCAGGTAGATCAGGATCAGGCTGAGCCGGACCCTCCGTGTATATAAATAGAAGGCGAACAGGCAGGAGGTCATCAGCATACAGATGGTGATAGACAATCCATAGGCCGCTTCCATGGCAGTGGACTCTTTAAATATCAGTACGATGGCCACACAACCCACAAACAGCATGGTATTGATGCCAGGGATGTACAGCTGTCCGCGCTCTTCGGTAGGATAATTGATCTTTAATTTGGGCCAGAGGTTCAGACGCATAGCTTCTGAAATAAGGGTAAACGACCCGGATATCAGTGCCTGGCTGGCGATGATGGATGCCAGGGTGGCAATCAATACACCGAAGATGACAAACCACTCCGGCATGATGGCGAAGAATGGGTTCTGGTCTTTAGGGATAACCTGTCCTTTCTGGGTCAGTAACCAGGCCCCCTGTCCGAGATAGTTCAGGATCAGGCAGGCCTTTACAAAGGTCCAGGAAACGCGGATATTGCCCTTACCACAGTGGCCAAGGTCGGAATACAGTGCTTCTGCCCCGGTGGTACAAAGGAATACTGCACCCAATATCATAAATCCACGGGGATAGGTAGTCAGCAGTTCGATAGCATAGTGAGGGCTGAAAGCCTTGAAGATGGCCACATCATCTACGATGTGCGACAGCCCCAGCACTCCCAGCATAGAGAACCAGATCACCATGATAGGGCCAAACAATTTACCGATAGATACAGTACCGAATTGCTGTACTACGAACATTAAGGTAATAATGGTCAGTACGATCTTTACAATCGTGAACTGGCTGAGGTCTTTGAATACTTCCAGTGTCCGCAGACCTTCTATGGCGGAAGTAACCGTAATGGGCGGGGTGATGATCCCATCAGCCAGCAGGGCGGCCCCTCCTATCATACCGAAGATGACGGCCCATTTTGCATGCCGTCTGACTAGCGCATATAATGAAAAAATCCCGCCTTCACCTTTGTTATCGGCCCGAAGTGTCAGGATCACATATTTAATAGTCGTTTGTAAAGTCAGGGTCCAGATGATACAGGAGATACCACCAATAACCAGGAGATCGCTTACAGGGTTATTGCCTACAATTGCCTTGAAAACGTATAACGGAGAGGTTCCAATGTCACCGTAGATAATACCCAAAGCTACTACTAAACCGGCCAGGCTTACCCTGTTAATGTCTTTTCTCACGAAATATGTATTTAATAAAAAAGCCACCAAAGTTAGGTGGAATTGCGCAGATGTACAAATATCAAAAAATCCGCTTATAAAAAAACCCCGTCTCGGTTTCGCGAGACGGGGCTTTATATCTTCTCAGTGAGATACTATTAGTTAGCAGGAGCTAAATCAACAGTAGAAGACTCACCAGGAGTGTTTTGTTTGATGAAGCGACCGCGATCGATACCTTGTTTATCAGCCAGGTAGTCGATAACTGCATCTACTCTTCTGCTGCTCAGGTCAACACCACCTTTCTTACCTTTAGCACCAGCGTGGCCGGTAACCAGGATGTTACAAGATGGGTTAGCTTTCAGTGTGCTGGCAACGCTTGCCAGGATAGCTTCGTTGTCAGTTGCAACTTTGGTAGAGCTACCTTTGAAGCTTACGCTAGGCAGAACCAGTGTGTTACAAGCTGCAGTAGCAACTTTTGTTGTGCAGCACTCAGGATCTGGGCATTTACCAACACCATCAGCGTCAACTGGCTGGCAGTAAGTTGGAGTAACCAGTTGTTTATCCTTGAAGTCAGGAACACCGTCACCATCAGTATCTTTAGCTACACCGTGAACATCAACTGGAGCACCAGCTGGTGTGTTAGGCTCACGATCAAACTGGTCAGTAACACCATCGCCATCAGCATCAGGCAGTACCGGAGTAGGCAGCTTCATGTGACGAGGAGCGCTCAGTTCGTTGTAAGCGTAGTTCAGCGGATTTACCCACCATAATGGCTCAACGCGTTTAGCGGTGTTACCCAGGTTGAAGTTCAGACGAATGCTGGTATAGCTGAACGCATCTTTGTGACTGGTAAATGGAGAAGAATAACCGTCCAGATAGTCATCAAAGTATAAAGTATATTTCTCTTCGATACCGATGTTGAAACGTTTAGAAACTCTGTACGCGATTCCTGTACCGAAATCAGCGCCATGACGCCACATCTGGTTGTTGTCTTTACGACCGATGTTAGCTCTGTTACCCTGAGATGGAGCGTTCTGCTCGTAATCACCGTCTAACAGGTTTTTCAGCTGATCCTTGATGTCTTTACGAGGAGCTGCGAAGTTGATCTGGCTGTAGTTATAAGCAGCACTACCGTTTAACGCATCAACGTCAACGTCGATCAGACCGAGGCTGTAACCACCGAATACATACCAGTTAATTTTAGGCTGTGCCTTGTAGAACAGGATGTTGCTCAGAGAAGCCATCAGGTCAAAAGACAACTGGTGAGTAGCAGTTTTATAGTTAGCCAGGATCATACCGTTGTTAGCTGCTGCAGTTGTTGCCCATGCATTGCTACCGGTAGTGATTGCTGGTCTTAATCTGTAGTCCATACCTTTATCGAAAGAACCGGTGTATTCAGCTCTTACAGAGATAGTATGACCCAAAGATTTTCTCAGGGAAACACCACCACCAAAACCTGGTCTGGCTGGGATTGTACCATTGATCAGGTGAAGACCACCATGGAAACCTAATTCCCACATATCGCGAGGTTTCGCAGGGAAATCATACTGATGGTTGGAAAAATTGTTCTGTTGGGCCTGTCTTGACGCTGGTACTTTACTTGAATCCAGGGCATCATAAACAGGGGTAACTTGTGCAAAACTGGAGGACGCCGCTAGGAGACTCATAGCGCCTGCCAGTAATAAGTACTTTTTGCTTGCCATAATTGTTTTCTATTTAAAAACTGTTAAAAATTTACTAATAACCCGTTTTTTTACCCAGCAAAGGTAAAATTCTCAAATGAATATTCAAATTTTTGTTACAATATTATTTTCATTGATAACTAGTTAACTACTAGTGCTTAGGCAAAACAAATGTTATACCTTAATTTGCCTTGGTATATAACGAATAAGCATATTTGTTAGAACTATAACAAAGTAATGTTAAAGTTATGTTACACCCATATATACAAATTAGGGGCCAAATTGTTAAAATTTGACATTTTAAGCATAGCTTAGCAATCTTTTTAGAGCACCTATGGACGAAATTAAACACCTGATCAGTAAGGAATTACAAGATTTTGAAAGCAAATTCGCAGACGCTGTTAAAAGTCATGTCCCCCTTTTGGACAGGATCATGCATTACATCGTTAAACGAAAAGGCAAGCAGATCAGGCCTATGTTTGTGCTTCTATCTGCCAAACTCTTTAATAATAATATACAGGAAAGCACATATCATGCCGCGGCCTTCGTAGAGTTACTTCATACAGCAACACTCGTCCATGACGATGTGGTGGATGATGCCAATGAAAGACGCGGCTTCTTCTCTATCAATGCACTGTGGAAAAACAAGATAGCCGTACTGGTAGGAGACTATCTCCTGGCCAAAGGCCTACTACTTTCAGTAAACAACAATGAGTTCAAAGCCTTAAAGATCCTCTCAGAAGCAGTAAGGGAAATGAGCGAAGGCGAACTCCTGCAGATAGAAAAGACCCGCAAGCTTAATATTAAAGAAGATATCTACTTCGAGATCATTCGCCGGAAAACAGCGTCACTCCTGGCCTCCGCCTGTGCTGCTGGCGCCTGGAGCACTACCAACGACGATGAAACAACAGAGAAAATGCGTCTCTTCGGTGAAAAAATAGGCGTAGCCTTCCAGATAAAAGATGACCTCTTCGACTATGGCTCGGAAAAAATAGGTAAGCCTACAGGGATTGATATACGGGAAAAGAAAATGACCCTCCCTCTCATCTATACGCTCGAACATGCCACTCCCGATGTCAGAAGACGTATTATTAATATCGTCAAAAATCACAATACTGATAAAGACCGTGTTGCTGAAGTGATTGAACTGGTCAAAAAATCCGGTGGCATTGAATATACACAGCAGAAAATGTTCGAGTACCGCGATGATGCACTGGCCATTCTGCACAGCTTTCCTGAAAATGACATCAGGGCCGGCCTGGAAACATTAGTAAGATACACCACCGATCGTACTTTTTAACCAATAAAAACTTATCTTCCGAAAACAGAACGCTAACTTTAGATACTAACTTTCGCCTTGATGCAAAAACGCTGGACAGTCCGATCTTATCAACCTAAACAGGAGGCATTGCTCCAGTCGTCTTTGCGCATTCATCCTTTATTATGCAGATTGCTGGTACAAAGAGGAATGCATACCTACGATGAGTCACGCCTGTTCTTCCGGCCGACCCTCACAGATCTGCACGATCCCTGGCTGATGAAAGATATGGATAAAGCTGTCTCACGTATTGAACAGGCCTTTTTCAGAAATGAAAAGATCCTCGTTTTCGGCGATTATGATGTAGACGGTACCACCGCCGTAGCTACTGTTTTTGACTTTCTGCACTCTCTATATAATAATATAGAATTTTATATCCCTCACCGGTATAAAGAAGGATACGGCATTTCCAAACAAGGTATAGAATACGCCAGGGACAATGAATTCACACTGGTTATTGCACTGGACTGTGGTATCAAAGCCATTGACCAGATCACGTGGGCGGCCGACAATGGTATAGACTTTATCATCTGCGACCATCATTTGCCCGATGCCATACTACCTCCGGCAGTGGCCATCCTCAATCCGAAACAATACGACTGCCCCTATCCATATAAAGAATTAAGTGGCTGTGGTATCGGTTATAAACTGATCTCCGCCTTTGCACAGAAAAGAGGTGTGCCAGACGAAAAAGTACATAATTACCTGGATCTCGTAGCCACCAGTATCGCTGCCGATATCGTTCCCATGACCGGAGAAAACCGTGTGCTGGCCTTTCATGGGTTGAAGAAAGTAAACTCGTCGCCACTCCCGGGTATACAGGCATTGATAGAACTAAGCGGATTGAAAGAACAGCTGACCATCTCCAATCTTGTATTTGTTATAGCGCCACGCGTTAACGCTGCCGGCAGAATGGATGATGCAAGAAAAGCAGTGAATTTGTTCGTGGAAAGAGATAAGGAAAAAGCAATGGAGATTGCCAAAGTGCTGCATGCCGATAATTTTGACAGGAAAGAAATAGACGGCAACATCACCAAAGAAGCAGTTGAATTACTACAGAACGATCTTACACTGCAGGATAAAAAGTCAACCGTTCTCTATAAACCTGACTGGCATAAAGGCGTAGTAGGCATCGTCGCTTCCCGCCTGATCGATAAATATTATTACCGCCCTACTATCATTCTTACACTGAGTAACGATCAGGTAGCAGGTTCTGCGCGCTCTGTGACCGGTTTTAATGTATATGAAGCCATCCACCAGTGCAAAGAACTGCTTGAAAACTATGGTGGTCATTTCTACGCAGCCGGTATGACATTGAAGCCTGAAAACGTTGCTGCATTTCAAAAGAAATTTGAGGAAGTAGTTGCCACTACCATAGATCCGGAACTGCTGGTACCGGAAATACTGATCGATACCGAAATACAACTGAAAGATATTACCCCCGCCTTTTTTAATATCCTGCGACAGTTTGAGCCACTGGGCCCGGAAAACCTGCGTCCCGTTTTCCTTGTCAGGAATGTAACTGATAGCGGTTACTCAAGGCTTGTGAAGGATGAACATATTAAGTTCTCCGTAAAACAGGGCAAATCTCCTAACGCATTAACGGGCATAGGATTCTACATGTCCGAAAAATTCCACATCGTGAATAGTAAACAACCGTTCGATATGGTATTTACTATCGATGAAAACGAATGGAACGGTAAAATGAATCTGCAACTGAAAGTAATTGACATCAGGGCGCACAACTAAGTACCATTACTTATCCCCTCCTCCTTTTATATGGTTTAACCTGCTATAACATTTCATTTTTTGTGTTGCAGCAGCCAGGTATATAATGCATCATCTGCATATGCTTTCGTCCATGCATCATGTCCACCAGTAGGATTTTCCGTATACTTAACCAGGTTACTTCCACATGTCTTTAATGCATTTACCATATCCCGCGAGCCGGCTACACCGACTGTCGGATCATTTGCATTATGAAATGCCCACACCGGCATATTCTTCAACACACAAGCCCTTGAAGGTGTACCTACACCACAGATAGGCACAATAGCGGCAAACTTCTCCGGACTGCTCTGCGCCCAGGTCCACGTGCCGAACCCGCCCATACTCAATCCCGTTAAATAAACACGCGAACTATCCACATGATACTTCTTCAGCACTTCCTGATACAGTTTTTGCAGAACATCAGTATTCCACCAGGACGCAGTACATTGCGGTGCGATCATTACAAACTGCTTTCCTGTTACCACTTTAGGCAACCCCACTTTTCTGATCACATTTACATCGGTTCCTATTTCCGCTACACCATGCAGAAAGATGACAACAGGCCATTTATACGTCTTTTTCTCATTGTACGTATCAGGAATATACAGCAGATAATCATCGATGTTGCCTCCCTTGTAATCCATCGTCTTTATAGTAATACCCGGGGTCTGAGGGTCAAAAACATCTCCTATTGGAGGATCGGGAATCGTGTCCGTTCCATTACCGCCGGGCAGGGCGGCATCATTCTTTTTGGAGCAGGCTACTGTAGTGCATAATGAAACAAGCAGTAGCGCATATACAAATCTCTTAATTATTCTTCTTTTCATATGCGTTGCATAAATGAAAAATCCCGTCTCATGGCTCATGAGACGGGATCGGGGTTGTTATTTCTTATTGCAAACCTACTACATTGTTTACTTATACAGCAGATTAATTTTTCTTTTCAGCACTCATTAATTCCACACTTCTGTTCACAAAAGCGGTAAGGTCCGCACCCGTCAGCAGGTTCTGAGATAATAACGCCAGATCCGCCAGATTTCGTACCTGTTTCTGCTGTTTATCATTGTCACTTTCTTCCAGGATCTGCAGATAGATCGGGTGGTTTGCATTGATGGTCATATTGATCTCATCAGGCATACTTGCATACCAGCTCATACCGCTGCCACCTACTGCGGCCATATCTTTCATGCGGCGCATAAATTCCGGGCGTGTTACGATCACAGGCTGGGCATCGGCGCTCAGGCCCCTCAGTTCTACTTTCACATGCTGCTGCGGAATATGTTCAAACAGCTCCTTCAGCTTGGTTTCCTGGTCAGATGTCAATACACTTTCTGATTTTTCATCCTTATCCACCAGGTGATCTGCTATGTCAGCATCCACACGGGTGAACATCATACTATCCCATCTTGGCTCCATATTGTTGATGAACGCAGCATCTACAATAGTATCCAGCTTCACGATCTTATAGCCTTTGTTCTTCGCAGCCTGTATATAACTATCCTGCTGTACTGCATTTGTTGCATACAACACGACCAACTTTCCATCTTTATTGGTCTGCAAAGCACTTGTCTCCTGCTTGTATTCTTCCAGTGTATAGAACTTGCCTTCCTCAGTGATATCTTCCATGATCAGGAATTTGTTTCCTTTCTCCTGGAACTTATCATCAGTCATCATTCCATATTTGGCAAACAGACCGATAGATTCCCATTTCTCTTCAAAGCTCTTACGGTCATTGCGGAAGATCTCATCCAGTTTATCAGCTACTTTCTTGGTGATATAAGTACTGATCTTCTTCACATTCGGATCTCCCTGCAGATAACTGCGGCTTACGTTCAGCGGAATATCCGGACTGTCTATTACACCATGCAGCAGCATCAGGAATTCAGGAACAATATCCTTTACTTCATCCGTCACGAATACCTGGTTGGAATACAGGCTGATCTTATCTTTCTGTACCTCGAAGGTCTTGCTGATCTTAGGGAAATACAGGATCCCTGTCAGGTTGAACGGATAATCCACATTCAGATGGATCCAGAACAATGGCGCCTCTGCATATGGATATAATTCTTTATAGAAATTCTGATAATCTTCTGGTGTCAGATCACTTGGTTTCTTAGTCCAGGCAGGGCTGGTATTATTCAGCTGCTTATCTGCAAATTTTACAGGTACAGGCAGGAATTTACAGAACTTCTCCAGCATGGTCTGAATGCGGTGCTCATCCAGGAATTCTTCACTTTCTTCATTAATATGCAGCACGATGTCAGTACCACGGCTTTCCTTCGTAGTCTCTTCCAGCATATATTCAGGACTACCATCACATTCCCAGCGCACAGCAGGCGCATCTTCTTTATGCGATTTGGAGAAGATCTCTACCTGGTTACTCACCATGAAGGAAGAATAGAAACCCAGACCGAAGTGACCAATGATATTGGCGCCGTCTGTCTGGCCTTTGTATTTTTTCAGGAATTCTTCTGCACCGGAAAACGCTACCTGGTTGATGTATTTGTCTACTTCTTCGGCGGTCATACCCACTCCCATATCGGAGATGGTCAGTGTCTTTTTCTCTTTATCCAGTTTTACGGTAATTTCAGGGGTGCCCAGCTCACCTTTGAATTCTCCGACACTAGCCAGGGTTTTTAGCTTTTGTGTGGCATCCACCGCATTACTCACCAGCTCGCGGATGAAGATCTCATGGTCTGAATAGAGGAATTTCTTAATAATGGGGAAAATGTTCTCTGTCTGAACACGTATTGCTCCTTTCTGCATGGGTGTCAAAATTTTTTAGATCTCCTGACAAAGGATATGCCAGCAGACATTAAGCTGACAAACTGTCTGCGAGGCTCCCCAAACAGGGGTTTTTCATACTGTCACTTGTTCGATGCTTATTCGTCGCTAATTCGTCCCTTGTTCGAACAAGCGGGCTTACATGCAGAAATGGCATTTTTCGCTCATTGGCTTAACAAATAAATCATATGAACGGTCCCTCAACTCTAAGACAAATATTGTAGTTTTAACAGTCCTGACCCCGGTGACTGTTGAGATGTAAGTTTTTACCCAGACCCTCTTTCTAAACCTCTATTTACATGAAAAGACCTTTACTCCTTTTCTTTGCTGCAGTTTGTTTCGCCAATGCCAACGCGCAGACGCAACCTGCTGCCCAGACGCTGCCTTATCAGCAGCCCTTCAGCACCTTGCCACCCTCATCCACCACTTCTCCGGATGGATGGCAGGGTTGGACACTCTCGGGTTCGCCTTCTGGCAGCTTTAACGTGCTGCCACCCGCTTCTGACAAGGCCCTTGTAACAGGCAGCGCTTCCAGCACCGCCAATGGAGTATATAATTACTCCGGGAAACTGGGTTTCCTCAATAGCGGTAGTGTGGATAACTCGCTGGTCCTGGCATTGAATACCACCGGTCAGACGAATATCGCTTTTCAGTACGATGTGATGACGCTGCGTAACCCGTACGACGGTACCAGCAACACCCGTATCAACGAAGTGACCCTGCAGTACCGTATTGGCAATACCGGCAATTTTACGAATATCACCGGTGTAGAATACCAGAACGGCACCACCCAGCAAACCGGTTCCGGCGTAACCACACCACTGGATTCAGCGCACAGATCACTGATATTACCAGCAGCCTGCGATAACCAGCCCCTGGTACAGCTGCGCTGGGTGAACCGCCAGATCAGCGGGGCCGGCTCCCGTCCTTCATTTGCCATCGACAATATTGTGGCCGGCAGCACAGGTGCGGATGTTACTCCGCCGGCTATCGACAGCCTGCTTCCGGCCAGCAACAGTACCGGCGTTTCGCCGTCCACCCAGCCTTCCATCTTCTTCAGTGAAAATATCAAGACGGGTAATGGCCAGCTGATACTACATAATGTCACAGCCGGCACACAACAGGTATTCCCTGTGGATAGCGCAGCAGTGATCATCAGTAACAGGACCCTGACACTGGCAGTAACCCTGCAACCACAACAGAGCTATTACATTACAGTTGATGATGGCGCCATACTGGACCTCAGCGACAATGTATTTGCAGGCATCACTGACAACAGTACCTGGACATTCACCACCGGTACCCAGCAGTTGTCGTTTGACTTCAATACCTGCATTACAGGCAGCATCACCGGTGGTTTCAGACAATACAGCGTAACCGGCGCCCAGAAATGGGATTGTACCACCTTCGGACAGAACGGGAACGGCGTACAGATAAACGGATATAGCGGCGGTCCGATAGAAAACGAGGACTGGTTAATCTCGCCAGCCTTCGATCTTTCCGGCTTCGACTATCCCTTGCTGGATTTTGCCAGCAGGACAGCATTCTCCGGTCCTGGCCTGCAACTCATGGTGTCCACCAACTATGATGGCGCCAGCAATCCGCACACAGCTACCTGGACACCGGTGAACGGACGTTTCCCAGCCCTGTTGTCAGACACCTGGACCGTTTCAGACAGTATTAACCTGGCAGCTTTCAAACAGCCCAATGTATACATCGCTTTTGTATATACTTCCTCCCCCGCCATTGGCGCGGCGCGCTGGACTCTGGATAACTTCCATATCACTAACAGTACTGAGGCGCCCAAACCGTCCCTGGATCTGAATACCAGCAGCATTGACTTTGACTATGTGCCGGCAGGACAACAATCTGCACCATTGCCATTCACCTTCCAGGCCAATGACTTTATTGACAGCCTGATCCTTGTTGCGTCTTCCGGATTCTCTATCGCGAAAGACAGTAATGGCGTATACGGTCAGGAGCTGACCTATCTGCCTGATTCCCTCAATGGTCCGCGTACGGTATGGGTGAAGTTCCAGCCTGCAGCCGCAGACCAGAATTTTACCGGCACCATTACTTTCGACAGCGATAGCATTCATGTACCTGCTATTCAGCTGTCCGGCACCTCCCTGCGCTCACTGAAAGTGGTGAACTGGAATATTGAGTGGTTCGGGAGCCCTGTACAGAATCCGGCCAATGACAGCCTGCAACAGGCAAATGTGACCACCATCCTCAAAAAACTGGATGCCGACATCTTTGCACTGGCAGAGGTGGTAGACACTACCCGCTTCAAAGCAGTGGCCAGCCAGCTGCCGGGATACAGCTATGTCATATCCGATTTTGGTTCTTATGCAGATAGTATCAAGGACGTTGACTACGCCTCTGCCCAGAAACTGGCGTTCCTCTATAAGACATCAGTTATAAAGGGATTCAGCTCTTATGGCGTACTCCGCCGCGGCGGCAGCAGCGATGCCTACTATAACTGGTCATCCGGCAGGTTCCCATTCCTCCTGGAAGCCCGGGCTAAGCTGAACAATGACAGCGCCGTGATCCGCTTCGTATTACTACATGCGAAAGCCAATACCGGCAACGCCGCAGATAAGATCGAATCCTGGCACAGGCGTAAAAACGGAAACGTAGAACTGAAAGACAGCCTGGATGCACAATATCCGACAGCTAACCTGGTAATACTTGGCGACTTCAATGATGCCTTGAACAAGACCATTACCACAGAACTGGCGCCGGATACCACCACTTCCTATATAGACTTCATAGAAGACAGCACCCACTACAAACCACTGACCCTGCCGCTCAGTCTACAGGGCCAGAAATCTACCGCATCCTTCAACACGGTGATCGACAACGTAGTGGCATCTGATGAAATGGCCCTGAGTTACCTGCCGGGATCTGCGCGCGTAAGGATAGAAGTGGAAAAACTGGTGAACAGCTATAGCAACACCACTACTGACCACTATCCAGTGCAGACAAACTATAACCTGCACGTACTGGCCCATCCGGCACCGCTGGAAGACTTCTCTGCTACAGTTGATACCGGAGATGTGAAACTCACCTGGAGCACCCCTTATGAGCTGAATACCGCTTATTTTGTGGTTCAACGTTCCCGCAATCAGCAGCAGTTCGAAGCTGTAGATACCGTGGCAGCACATGGTACCACTTCACTGCCAAACAGTTATGTAACATATGATACCCGCCCATGGCTCGGACTTTCTTACTACAGACTGAAAACAGTGGGTCTGGACGGATCAGTCAGCTATAGCAGCAACGAAAGAGTGGTTATTACACTTAAAGATCTGATAAAGAAACTTTTCTGGTGTATCTTTGGCCGCCAGTTGCAGGTGTACCTTGATATCGAAAGACCTGGACAGGCCATTTTACAGCTGGTCGATATGCAGGGACATGTGAGACAGACTACCCTGACTACTGTAAACAAAGGAAGAAATATCAAGACATTGGATATCAGTAATTTGTCTAATGGTGTGTATATCCTGCGCGTACAAAGCAAGGAAGGCATCCAGACAAGCAAGATACTTGTTAACCACTGATCTTTTTGAAAAAGCCATTAATCCAGCCGGCCCGTATTGCAATACGGGCCGGTTTTTAATTTTTGACCCTCCTGTTTTTTAACCGGTGCGCTTCACAGGTAGCTAACATAATTGAAATACAGCTAGTTACACAACATAGCACCATTTAATCAAGGGTATATATCCCGTCAGGATTCGGTTGAGATTCGGTGAAGGCTATAGCCTATAGGCGCTCTACTATAGCGTTACAGACACTATTCTATAGCCGTCGCTATAGAACGGCAGGCGTAATGCAGGACTATAGCGCCTATAGCTATACATCTTGAGTATAGTCGAAGCGAATCTCAGGCGAAGTTGAACCGGCTCAGCATTGTCATAAGTCCAACTATTAGGCAAAGGCATATCTTCCCGGTACCAATCCGGTACCAATAGCCTCATCTTATGTTCATCCTACGTTTTGAACGTAAGATGAACATAAGATGAGGCTATTGGTACACCGTTGGTACCGAATACATACTATATTCAAACGTGTTGTGTATATCTTGTCCAGATAAAGCCTGTCGTTTTTTTTGTCGAAAAAAGGGTATTCGATATAAAGCGGTAAAGTTGACAGGGGCAAATCGCCAGATTTCCATGAACGCATTTCGATTTTATAGCATATAGGACCACAGCGGGGTGCGACCCGGGGAACAAATGGGGGCCCGGAGACGGCTTTTCCCACCGAAAAGCAATTCCCCGCTTTTATTTGCTGGTGTCAGCAATTTCAGTATCTTTGCACTCCTAATTTTTTTTAACAAATTTAAAAACAGGGAAATTTATGAACTACGAATTGATGGTGATTTTTACCCCTGTGCTGTCTGAGGAAGACTACAAAGCTGCTCAGAAAAAATTCGCTGACCTCATTAAAGAGAACGGCGGAGATGTAACGCACGAAAATCCCTGGGGATTAAAATCACTGGCGTACCCAATCCAGAAAAAGACCACGGGCATGTACCTGGTACTGGAGTACAGCGCGCCATCCGACCTCAATGAGAAGCTGAAAATCCAGCTGAACCGTGACGAAAATGTACTGCGTCACATGATCACAGCATTAGACAAATATGCTGTACAGTACAATGGCCGCAAAAGACATGGCGTGAACGCTGATTCTAAAACCGCAGAAGCTTAAAATTATGGCAGTAAAACAAGAAATTAAGTACTTAACCGCCGTAAAACAGGAGAAACGCGCTAAGAAATATTGCCGTTTCAAGAAGTTAGGCATCCGGTATGTGGATTACAAAGACGCTGAGTTCCTGAAGAAATTCCTGAACGACCAGGGTAAAATGTTACCTCGTCGTATCACTGGTAACTCCCTGAAATTCCAGCGTAAAGTAGCGCAGGCTATTAAAAAAGCCCGTCAAATGGCTTTGTTACCTTACGTTACTGACCTTTTAAAATAAACAAACCTACCGGTTTCCTGGTCTGTGCCAGGTAATTAAAGGTCCTTAAAACTAATTAACAATGCAAGTAATCTTAATACAAGACGTAGATAACCTGGGCCAGAAAAATGAGCTGGCAACCGTTAGAAACGGTTACGCCAGGAATTTCCTGATCCCGCAGAAATTTGCGGTAGAAGCCAGCCCTTCTAACCTGAAGCAACTTCAGGAGCGCCTGAAAGTGCAGAAAGCTAAAGAAGAGAAAATGTTGGCTGAAATTGCCAAAGTTGTGGAAGTGCTGAAAGCAGGTCCCGTTAAAATTGGCGCTAAAACCGGTACTTCCGGTAAGATCTTCGGTAGCGTAACTGGTGTGCAGATAGCACGTGCTATTAAAGAGCAGAAAGGTTACGAAATCGATCGTCGCCGCATCCACATCCTGGATGATGTAAAAGAGTTAGGTACTTACAAAGCAAGACTGGATTTCGGTAAAGGCAACGAAGCTGAACTGGAATTCGAAGTAGTAGCTGAATAAGACTACATATCTTTCTAAAAAATCCCGTCTCGTTCTAAATGAGACGGGATTTTTTTATGCGGTTATTTATATTTGCGCCATCATATGAAAAAGTATTTACCTCTATTTTTTGTTGCAGGCATGATAGCTGCCTGCAACGGACAGGATATCAGTGATAGCGCTTCAGATACTTCACATATAGAAGAAGCTCCCTCAATAGGAAAAGTACCTGTTAACACAGACACCTTCTCTGTCGGTAACAAGTCCTTTACCATCTATCCGCTGGAACATTCCTCCTTCGATAAACTGCCGGATCCCGGCTATGACAGCGCGGAAACCAGCCTTCTGCACAAAGACAAAGCACATGTAAAACGTACTGGCGATACCCTGGCGTTTACGCTGAACAACGGTGAGACACGCATCCTTGCCAATAATACCAAAGAAGACGATGACCAGTATAGTCTCTTCTTTTATGCCGGCTACCTGCCCGATATCCATCAATATCTCGTTTTTGGCAGTTATTATGAATCCAGCGACTATGTGCTGATCAACGCCGATAATGGAGAACTCACGCATGTATGGGGCATCCCCGTCATCTCCCCCGATCATAAATACGTGATATGCGCCTCAGTTGACCTGATCGCAGGTTTCAACAACAATGGCTTCCAGCTCTTCTCTTATCGCGATAATAAGCTCATTCCTGAGGGAGACGTGCAGTTTGATAAGTGGGGCCCGGGACAAATGAAATGGCTCGATAATAAGACGATAGAGGCCGAATATGTGGTATTGGACAAGGATATGAATGAAGTGCCTAAACCGGTTAAACTGGTAATGAAATAAACGGATATGTTTTTGAGGATAGAGGAACATCGCATGGTGTTCCTTTTTATTTGGTGTACATGCTGGTAAAGGAGAACAATTTCTCTGCCGCCAGGTCAGCTACGTCTGCCGGCATCTCGTGCCCTCCCTTAAAACTGTATAATTCATGCACGACACCTGCCTTCTGCAGTACGCTATCCATGGCCACTGCCTGCGGGTAATGTACTAATGTATCCTGCGTACCATGCATCAGTAAGACAGGCGGCGTTTGTGCCGTTACAAAAAACAACGGGCTGACGAAACGATAAAGCTCCGGCTTTTGATCAGGAGAACCTCCAACCGCAATACTGGCCAGTGATGCCCCTATCCCTCCCTGATCATAAAAACGTTTCATATCATATATACCATATATACAGACCATCGATCTGATATATCCTTCCTTATTATGCCTGCAGCCTTGTAAGGCTGCAAGATGGGCGCCGGCGCTAATTCCTATCAGTCCTGTGAGCGGGGAAATATGGAAGCTGTTTGCGCGGCCCCAGATGTATTCCAGGGCTGCAATTATATCTTCCTCGGCCACCGGCAAAATGTTCGTACTATCTTTTACAAGCCGATAATTCAGATTAAAATACGCATAATTCGCATCCGCGTTTTTGCTCCTCATGTTATTGATGTACGCGGTAAAGTCCGATTTATCACCGGCTTTCCACCCACCCCCATGTATAAACACCATAATGCGCGTCGTTTCCGGCGTCGCATTCTTAGGCAGATAAATATCCATGACCTGTTGCGGATCGTCTCCGTAATGCACATTAAGCATTTCGAGTGGTGTAGGGGTGACACCAGCCGGATTGCAGGAAACTGCAAGCGCCATAATGAGTAAGCCTATTAACGACTTCCCCCACGTTATTACAGATGAGATAGGCATAAAGATTGACATTATGAGAAAATACAGACAGTTCCCCCTTTCCAGGAAGCAACAAATGCGTTAACTTCCTTATAAATCCCCTTTCGATGAAAAACGTGTTGTTATTTTCATTGTTACTGCTGGCAGGGCTGATCTTTGTATTCTCAACAAGCCATGCGCAGGTACCGCAAGCCCCACTTTCCAATATTGAAGGTAATGCACAATCCATTACCAGCAAATTAAAAGCAGCGCTGAGCTTAACCGAGGCTCAGCAACCTAAAATACTGAATACCGTTACCAACTTTCTGCAACAACGGGCTTCCATTCTTTCCCTGAACAACAGCAATCAAAAAGCATACGATACCAAGCTAAAAAGCTTTCAGAACGGTCTTCAGAGAAAGCTGAAGACAATCCTGACGCCGGAGCAATTCACTGGCTTCCTGGAGCTGAAACCAGTGAATAACGACATGACCAATGTCCTGTCACAGTTATATTATTAGCGATTAACTCCAGGCTTTACGCAGGAACCTTAGCCAGTTGCCATGCATAATGTTATCAATATCCGCTGCGGAATATCCTCTCTTAGCAAATAAAGCAGGTATCTTCTGCAGATCGGCGATCGTTTCAAGGTCATAAGGACTTTGCTCCTTTCCGAAAGCCCCGTCCAGGTCTGATCCTATCCCCACATGCAATGCATTGCCTGCCAGCTGGCAGATGTGGTCCATATGATCGACCAGTACGTCCAGGGAGGCCCCCATTTCCTTCGGCTGAGACACACCTCTTACCCAATCAGGCACCATCATCCAGGCATCCATTGCGCCGCCAATTACGGCGTCACGGCTGATCAGTTCTTTGAGCTGCTCGTCAGAGAACTGACGGTTGTGATTGACCAATGCACGTACGTTGTTATGGCTGGCCCATACATGTCCGTGGAAATGCTCCATTGCCTCCCAGAAACTATCATCACACAAATGCGTAGCATCCAGGATGATGTTCAGTCTTTCCATTTCCTTCAGCAGGGCATGTCCTTTGGGACCCATAAATCCGGTGGCGTCTGTTCCCTGTGCATAACGGCCGGGGCCATAATGGGCAGGACCCACCGCACGTAGTCCATTGTCGTAAGCACGCTGCAGGTAGCTGATATCAACAATAGAATCGGCTCCTTCCAGGCTGAGAATATAACCAATAGGTTTGCTGGTGTTAGGCGTACCATCATTCCATAAGGCCAGATGTTTCTCCAGCGCTGCCAGATTGGTGATCTGGACCATTTCCCCCGCATCTTCCATCGCTTTGTACCAGGCCAGCTGCCCCTGTGTCTGCGCCCATGCCTGTTCCGGCGAGAACCAGCCGGGAAGTGGGTTGTCGGGCGCTACAAAACGCGCAATCTGTGTAGCCACTACCAGTCCGATATTTCCTTTGCGCAACTCAGGGAATGAAACCACTCCTTTCGCACGATCCGGTTTGTCTGTCAGACCTGCCTCACGTTTCCTGATTTCTTCTACCGGCAATCGCAGGTTACGGTTCCATTCCATCGCATTCATGCTAAGATCAAGATGCGCATCTATTATAAACATGTCAGTATTTCTTTTTGATAAGTTAGATCATGATCTTTCTGTCCCGGGCTATTACCTTCCAATAGGCAACACAATTGTTATCTTCCACAACTGCTACCCGATCGTGCAAAGCAACTGTGGGGCAGATATGTGCAGGAATGCCATAGAAGACCGTCCCTACAGGATATAAAGAAGTATCAGGCACTTCAACAACCATATGCTCTTCGCTATGTCCTTTTGGTATAGCGCCAGGTATATCCAGGAAAAGCACGCGCGGTTGCGGCATTTCAGATGCAATGGATTTATGTCCTAGGTCCACACAGAGATGCTTGTCGTCGATGACGGAGATCACCCTGGTAGCCACTACAGCGGCATATGCAAACTCCTGTTCAGGAAGTTCCCGCCGGTATCCCCAGTCCCAGAAGATGAAGGTGCCCGGACTGCATTCAACTCCGGGACGTTCTGCATGAAATGCATAGGTAGGTGTACCACCTGCAATGATCTGCGGAGCCGCCGCTCCTGCTGCGGTGATAGCAGCTGCCAGCGTATTTACAGGTGCGAAACCTGCATTACATTTCTCCCGCCGTACGGCAACATCCGGATCGTGCAGGTGACCATCATATGCGTGTAAACCAACGGGAGTAACTCCAGGCATATGCTGCAGTTCCTGATAGAGCTCAAGTGCTGCATCTCCAGCAGGAATACCGGTTCTGTTCATACCTATGTTCAGATCAAGATATACAGGAATCGTGCGTTGCGCAGCGAGGAACAAGGCAGCGATAGCCATAGCGGCAGTACGGTTGTCCACCAGGCAGGCGTACTTTGTATCAGGATACTGTTCCACTATCTGCAACAGACGGCTGATTCTCGGGCCGACGGGCTGATAAGCCAGAAAGACATCCGCAGCACCAGCTTGTCCCAGCATTTCTGCCTCTGCTATAGTGGCACACTTGAACTTATTGATACCTTCTTCCTTCAGCAACTGCACGGCTTCTGTCATCTTACTCGTCTTGATATGCGGCCGCAGACGCTGTACATCTCCTACTGTCTTCTTTAACAGCAGAATGTTTTCACGCATACGCTCCGGGAAAACAAGTACCGCAGGAGTATCAACAGTATTGATATTATGTAATTCGTACCAATGCATGATTGTAAATTAGGACCTGGCAATGAAGCATCAGCCGTTGCAATAGCATGCGCTTCACACCTGATTGATTTAGTGTAGCTCGAACAGTGCTTCGATTTCCACGGGAATGTTATCGGGCAATGAACCGAAGCCTACTGCGCTGCGTACGCCAATACCATTTTCTTCACCCCATACTTTTGCAAACAATTCGCTGCAACCATTGATAACATAAGGATGACGGCCAAAGTCAGGCGAACAGTTCACCATACCCAATACTTTGATCACACGTTTTACTTTGTCCAGACTACCCAGGTTAGCCACAATGGTAGACAACATAGTGAGGCCCACCTGTCTGGCAGCCAGCTTACCCAGATCCATATCGAAGTCAACACCAATACGGCCAATGATCAGGTTCTTATCATCCTGTACAGGACCATGACCGGACAAATACAGATATTTGCCATCTACGAGGCATGGTTTGTATACGCCCACTGGCGCCGGTGCTGGTGGTAATGATAATCCTAATGCTTCAAAATTCTCTGTTGGTGTCATAGATCACTGTTTTGCTTGTAAGTTAGATAAAGAGGTTTAAGATCAGACACCCGATCAATCCTGCTACTGAAACGATCGTTTCCATAATTGACCAGGTTTTGAAAGTATCTTTCACTGACAAATTAAAATATTCCTTGAACATCCAAAAGCCGCCGTCGTTTACATGAGAGAACATAAGGCTTCCCGCACCCGTAGCCAATACCATCAGGCTCGGGTGTACTGTCGTGCCCACTACCAACGGCGCGACAATGCCTGCCGCCGTCAATCCGGCTACCGTTGCAGATCCTACGCTTACGCGGATCAGTGCGGCAATGGTCCATGCCAATATCAACGGATTCATGTGCATGCTGCCGAGGCCTTCTTTTATCACATCGCTGACCTTACTGTCCAGCAGCATCTGCGTGAGTGCCCCTGAACCCCCAATGATAAGGATAATGACAGATACATCCCGGATAGCATCTTCCATAGTGCCCATGACCTTTTTGATCGGCCAGCCCCTGCGGATGCCCAGTACATAAGCACCGTTCAACACTGCGAGCAACATCACGATCACAGGATCTCCCAGCCAGCTGGCAATGTTGAAGGCAATACTGTCAGGCACCGCCTTCAGTTTCAGTAACGAAGTAGCTGCGAGCAACAATACAGGCAGCAAAGCCGCTACAATACTGGTAGCCATACCGGGTAACTGATCATCAGGCAACGCAGCTGCAGTGAATAGTTGTGCAGGTTCCTGCGTGTATTTTTTAAGAAAACGACTGAAAACGGGACCTGCCAGTACAATGGCAGGAACGGCCACCACGAGGCCATACAACAGCGTTAATCCCATATTGGCATGGAAGGCTCCAACCAGGGCGGTAGGCGAAGGATGCGGCGGTAAATAGCCATGTGTTACAGACAATGACGCCAGCATCGGGATACCCAGGTATACTGCAGGCAATTTTGTACGTGCTGCCACCGTGAAGATCAGCGGCACCATCAGTACGAAACCGATATTGTAAAACAAAGGGATGCCTACAATAAAACCCGTCAGCATGAGCGACCATTGTACATATTTACGGCCGAACACCTGCATCAACCCGTTGGCAATGCGTTGCGCAGCGCCACTTTCAGCCACCAGTTTACCCAGCATACTGCCAAACACGATAATGATGACGAGCGAGCCTAAGGTTTTACCAATCCCCGTCTGGATGGATTGGGTAATGTCAGCAATCGACATTCGCTGCGCAGGTTCCCTGACCACGTTCAGGGCCAGGCCCATAAACAGGCATACGATCAGGAATGCAATGAATGTATTTAACCGGAAATAAGCTACCAGCAATACCAGCAGCAGAATGGAAGCAAATACTACACCTAATAAAGCCATGAATTAGTTGGATGTTGGCAATAGCCTGTTAATTATTCGTAACGTAGCGCAACTATCGGATCCAGACGAGAAGCCTTAATGGCAGGATAAATGCCTGATGCAAGCCCTACAGCCGCACAGATCACTATCCCTGTCGTTATCCATAACCACGGAATGATAAAATCGGTTTTCAATAACAATGATACGATGTTTCCTACCAGCATGCCTAGTATCACACCCAACAAGCCGCCCAACAGACTGATGATAACAGCTTCATACAGGAACTGCTGCCATATCACCTTCCTGGTGGCGCCCAGCGCCTTGATAACGCCTATTTCACGGGTACGCTCTGCTACTGATACCAGCATGATGTTTGTCAGGCCGATAGCAGAACCAAACAATGTGATCGCACCGATCAGGATGGCAGCAAATACCACCACGCCTAACAGGTTAAACAGCATCTCTGCAACACTGTCACTTTTATTGATATAAAAATTCTCTTCTTCTTTGAGCGTAAGGTGACGAATGATCCTGAACAGCCCAGTGGCCTCACCTATCGCAGCTTCCATCTTAGTGATATCTTTTACAGAAACCCCCAGGTTGTATGTCACATTCGGACGGTCAAATATTCTACGTGTATTATTCACCGTTGTAATAACCACATTGTCGGCACTCATAAAACCGCTGTTCCCTTTCGGCTCTAATACACCTACAACGCGATAGCGCACATTCCCCACACGGATGCTGCTGTTCACAACATTCCGCAGGTTATCGCCAAACAGTTTCTTCGCTACGTCCATACCCAGCAAGGCCACATTTCTGCCTGACTCCACATCCAGCAGATTCAGGTTGCGGCCATCGCGCAGCGTATAATTGGACAACAGCAGGTAGTTCTCATCCCCTCCTATCACACGTACGTTGGGATTCGTCTTTTTGTCGTCTTTATACACAGTGGCATTCCCCGTGGCATTGGTAGACAAGCTTACTACAGCAGGAAAAGTATACCGTTGTTTGAAGTCCATAGCTTCCTTGTAAGTAATAGGAATATTACTATTGGACGTTTTTACTTTGGATTTTTTGTCGCCTTTTGTGGCCCCTCCGCCACCACCGATGCGTATCTTCAGTGCCCTGCTCTGAATATTGAAGCTGTTGGCTCCCATATTGGCAAAGCTGCTATAGATACTGTTTTTCATACTGTCTATGGCGGTAAATATGCCCACCAGGGCCATAATACCAAAACCAATGATGGCTATAGTAAGCCCTGCGCGCAAACGATTGCCGCTAACAGAGCGAAAGGCGAGGGAAAATGTGTCACGGAACTGCATGATTTAAAGTTAATAAAAAGTTTTTTTCCGCTACTTTTATTATACAAATGGCCCGATGCCTAATCCTCCCACCATAAAAGAAATTGCCAAAAGGCTGAACCTGGCTGCTTCGACCGTTTCCAGGGCCCTGCACAATCATCCGCGTATCGGGTTGAGAACCAGGATGAAAGTTCAGGAGCTGGCCCGTGAACTGCAATATGAACCCAACCAGACAGCCATTTTCTTCCAGCAGAAAAAAACTTTTACGCTCGGTATAGTATTACCGGAATTGTCCGAAGCCTTCTTCTCTGCCGCCATCAGTGGCATAGAAGATACGGCTAATAAGAGCAATTATATGGTACTGCTGGGACAATCTCACGATGATACCACACGGGAACAGAAGATCGTGGAAATAATGAAGAATCACCGGGTGGACGGATTGCTGGTTTCCCTGGCCAAGAATACAGTGAATTACGCACATTTTGAGATGCTGCAGAAATATAACATACCTGTTGTATTCTTTGACCGCATTCCCAATATGCGTGATATCCACTATGTGGCTTCCAACATGGAATCGGGCACCATACAAGCCGTCTCTCTCCTGCTACAGCGCGGCCACCGCGTTATAGGAATGATCAATGGTCCTGAGAAACTGATCGCCAGTCAGCAACGTACCACTGGCTATCAGAAAGCCATGCGGCTACAGCGGTTAAAGTACGACGCCAGCCTCAATGTGAACGCCGATCTTACCAAAGAAGGCACCCGCAACGCCATGCAACAGCTACTGGCACATAAAAGGAAGGTCACCGCTATCGTGGCCTTCAATGATTACGTATCACAGGATGCAGTGCAATATGCACTTGAACAGGGGCTGGAGATCAACAAGGACATTACCTTCGTTAGTTACGCCAATCTGCCGCTGAGCAGCTATATGGCTTTTCCTCCCCTGGCTTCCGTAGAGCAGTATCCCTATCTCCAGGGACAAAGAGCCACCGAGATCCTGCTCGAACTTCTGTCGGGTAAACTTCCCCCGGACCAATATCAGCAGGTTGTTATCGACTCCCGGCTGGTAATCGCACCAGGCAGATAAATTTGCGCAACCGTTTGCCCAATCATTCTCTCAATTCTTATTGTTATGTTTGAAGCATCGCAATCTTATCAACCAGCAATGCAGGATATATTAACAGCTTATGGATTAGTGATGGATGAATGCCATATACAGGCATTCGGCAGCGGGCTAATTAATGCCACCTGGAAGGTATCCCATGCTGATAAAGTATACATCCTGCAACGTATCAATCACCAGGTGTTTAAGCAACCTGCACTGATTGCGCAGAACATCCGCGCTATAGGACATCACCTGAAAAAACATCATCCTGATTATTTCTTTGTGCAGCCGGTGCTGACTACAGATAAACGAGATATGGTCGTTACGGCCGAGGGAGAATATTATCGTCTGCAGCCCTTTGTAGCCAACTCACACAGTTACGATGTGGTCAACAATGAGCAGCTGGCATATGAAGCTGCCAGGCAATTCGGGCGTTTTACCAGATTGTTATCGGGTATTGATACCAATGAGATACAGGTTACCCTGCCGGATTTTCATAACCTTACTTTACGTTATGCACAATTTGAGCAGGCTGTTAAACACGGCAATCCTGCACGGGTTGCGGGAGCGGCGAACGACATCAATACTATCCGACATTATAAATATCTGACAGAGATATTCACATCGATCCAGCATAGTCCTTACTTTAAAGTGAGGGTCATGCACCATGATACGAAGATCAGTAACGTATTGTTTGATGCCAATAACAAAGGCATCTGTGTGATAGACCTGGATACTGTAATGCCGGGTTATTTTATCAGTGACTTTGGAGATATGATGCGTACTTACCTCTCTCCCGCCAGTGAGGAAGAAACAGACTTCAGCAAAGTCAAGGTGAGAAAGGAATATTACACAGCGATCGTGAATGGGTATCTCAGTGAAATGAAAGATGAACTGAGTGTTACAGAGCAGGCGCATCTTGTGTATGCAGGACAGTTCATGGTCTATATGCAGGCCATCCGTTTTCTGACGGATTATTTTAACAATGATAGTTACTACGGGGCAAAATATGAGCAACATAACCTGTTGCGGGCGAGGAACCAGCTTACTTTACTGGAAAGTATCACTCAACAAGAGCAAACTCTTTCTTCTGTGGCGACACACTAACGCCACTTCGTTTGAAAAGCAGCACCAACAAAAAAACCGGCCAGGTGGCCGGTTTTTTCATTTATCTTAAATAAGCTGTAATAATAGATCGGGGAAGAGCCCCAGCAATACCACGATGGCTGCTGTAATGATGAGCATCACCTTGAAGCCGCCGGTGATAGGCGCTGTTGCCGGCTCACCCTGTTTGAAGTACATCGCAATGATGACGCGGAAATAATAGTAAGCACTAATGGCTGCACAGATCACTGCTACAATTACCAGCCATAAGAGGTTACCCTGTTTTATAGCGGCCGTCAGTACAAAGTATTTGGCGAAGAAACCTGCTGTAAGCGGGATGCCTGCCAGTGAAAATACAAAGATGGCGGTGGTAGCAGCCAGTACAGGTTGTGTACGCGCCAAACCATTGAAACCATCGAAAGTGTAATCCTTCAGTTTGATCATCACAGCGAAGATACCGATAGTAGCCACGCTGTATGCAGCTGCATACAACACAATACCTTCTGTGGCGTATCTATTCATGGATATTACCGCCAGCAGCATGAAACCTGCCTGCGCGATACTGGAGTAGGCCAGCATACGTTTTACGCTTTGCTGGAATACTGCTGTAAAGTTACCGATGATCAGGGTGGCGGCTGTGATGATAGCCAGCAGCATCTGCCAGTCTGCAGTGATACGCTCTCCGATGAACGCACCATGGAAGATCCTGATGAAAGCGATGAAACCACCTGCCTTTACTACGGTCGCCATGAAAGAAGTGAATACGGTTGGTGAACCGTCATATACGTCAGGCGTCCAGAAGTGGAACGGTGCTGCAGATACTTTGAAAGATAATGCGAATGCCACCAGGATGATACCGCAGAGGGCTAGTGTATTCACTTTACCAGCGCCCAATCCCAGGTCAGCCACACTGAAAGTGCCGGTAGCGCCATAGATCAGGGTGATACCCATCAGCAGGATGCCGGTAGAGAAAGAGCCCATCAGGAAGTATTTCAGGGAAGCCTCGCTGCTCTTAGGCGTCTTTTTATCACTGCCTGCCAGTATATACTGTGGAATAGAAATGATCTCTATTGCCAGGAAAAGCATTAATAAACTGCTGAAAGTGGAAGCTAAAGTGATACCTGAAAGAATGAAAAAGATCAGCGCAAAATAATCTGCCACATGCTCTCCTACATGCTCAAATGCACTGCCCGACAGCAGAAAGAAGATCAGTGTAGCGCCCAATGCAATAGCATTGAACAGAATGCTGAAACGGCTGATAGTGATCATGCCGTATAGTGTACGGTCACCTGCTTCAATGGTGGATAACTCAGCCAGGTTGGCTACCAGACAAGCCAGCAGAACAACGATGGCAACAAATTTAATGCGCTGCTTATTACTTACAAATAAACCCGCAAACATCATTACAACGCCCGATAAAGCAGTAGATATTAATGCATTCATATTCCTGTGTTACGAAAGAACAACTTTTTAATAAACCTTGTTAACCAATTCAGTAGTGCTGCTTACCAATTCCAGCATAGGCTTTGGATATACGCCCAGTACCAGAATGATCACTACAATGATGCTCAGCACCAGCAGCTCATTTGCTTTCAGGTCTGTAGTAGTCTCTGTCAGCGCATTGCTCTGACCGAAGATCACCTTCTGTACCATATTCAGTGTATAAACTGCCGCCAGGATCACACCTATTCCGGCAACCGCCATAAACCATACATTATATTGGAACAGACCGCTGAACATCAGGAACTCCCCGACAAATCCATTGGTCAGTGGTAATGCGATATTAGCGAGACTGATGGTCACCAGGAAGATAGCGATGCCCGGTGCATACTGTGCGATCCCTCCCATCTCGTTCAGGTTCCTGATCTTCAGACGCTGCTGGATGATCTCTACGATGATCCAGAGCCCGATGATGTTGATACCGTGGTTGAACAGCTGCACCATCATACCCTGTAAGCTCTGCTCATTGTTAGTGAAGATAGCAGCGCTCATCAGGCCGATGTGAGCGATAGAAGAATAAGCGATCAGGCGTTTGATGTCTGACTGTACGATAGCGATGCAGGACGCATAGATGATACCGATGATAGACAATACGATGGCAACATCAGACCACATATAAGCACCTTTCGGGAGTACAGGCAGCAACCAACGCACTACGCCAAATAAACCCATCTTCACCATGATACCGGAAAGCACCATTGTAACAGGTGTGGGAGATTGTTCGTAAGTATCCGGCTGCCAGGTATGGAAAGGGAAAACCGGCATCTTGATAGCGAAGGCTACGAAGAACAGCCAGAACAACCATGACTGGTCCTGCGGCGCTACGCTGCCATTGGTAAAGCTGGCATAGCTGAAGGATTGGTCAGGTGATTGCAGGTAGATATAGATCAGGCCTATCAGCATGAGCAATGAACCTGCAAAGGTGTATACGAAGAACTTGAATGTAACAGGAATACGTTTTTCGCCTCCCCAGAGTGAGCAGAGGAAGTACACGGGAATCAGTGCCAGCTCCCAGAAAACGTAGAACAACAGAGCATCATAAGCAGTGAAAACGCCTACCAGGCCGGCCTGTGAAAGCAGCATCAGACCGTAGAAACTATTTGGACGCTCATAGTCCCTGTTGAAAATAACAATAAAGATCAGCAGGAAAGAAATGGCTGTCAGTAAACAAAGCATGAGGCCCATTCCATCAAGTCCCACACTAAACTGCGCACCCAGCTGAGGTATCCAGTTTGCAGAGAACTGCAGACTGGCCGGAGCAGTCCGGAACTGGAACAAGGCACCAAGCGTTACTGCCAGCGAAGCCAGGGATGCTATCAAACCCAGCGCTTTCGGTCCAGACCCCTTCAGACCAAACGTAATCAGGCCCGCAACTAAAGGAATCAATATGAGTAATACTGTCAACATAATTTTATCTAAACTTGTCCTTTTTTAATGATGGTGCTGGTTTCTCCTATTTCAGCAGAAAGCCTATCACGAATAAAACTACCATTCCAATTACCATGGCGAAGATGTAGAAGCCTACCTGTCCGCTCTGCAGCAGTCTTACCTGCTGGCTGCTCCATTGTACGCCACGGCCTACACCATTTACCAACCTGTCAATACCTGATTTCTCGATCGCTTCTTCAAAGAAACGGCTCAGCATCATCAGAGGTTTCACTATGATAGCATCGTATAACTCATCCACGTACCATTTGTTTTCCAGTACTTTGGCAATACCGGTACGAGGTTCTCCATTGTCTTCATAATTGCGGTACCAGCTGCGTGCGAAGAAGATAGTGATGATCACCAGCACAGAGCTTAATCCCATCAGCAGCCATTCAGTATTATGCGCCAGGTGCTCATGCTCATGAACAAATGGTACCGAACCGGCAAATACAGGCGCCAGGTATTCTTTCAGCATGCTGTGGGTACCGAATACTTCCGGCAGGCCAACATAACCACCAATTACTGAAAGGATGGCCAGTACAATCAGCGGAATGGTGATAGCCACAGGACTTTCGTGCAGGTGATGTTCCTGCTCGTGCGTACCGCGGAACCTGCCGCAGAAAGTGATGTAGTATAAACGGAACATGTAGAAGGCAGTCATCAGCGCTGTGATCAGAGCTACTGCATACATGATCTTATTGAACGCGAAAGTTTCAGCAAGGATCTCATCTTTGGAGAAGAAACCTGACAGACCAGGAATACCGGCGATAGCCAGACAGCCGATCAGGAAAGTGATGTGCGTAACCGGCATGTATTTTTTCAGGCCACCCATCTTATTGATATTCTGTTCGCCACCCATAGCGTGGATCACAGAACCGGAACCAAGGAACAGAAGGGCTTTGAAGAATGCGTGCGTCATTACGTGAAACACTGCAGTCGTATAAGCGCCCACGCCCAGTGCGAGGAACATATATCCCAGCTGGCTCACAGTAGAGTAAGCCAATACTTTCTTGATATCATCCTGTTTCAGGGCGATTGAAGCTGCCAGCACCGCTGTAGCCAAGCCTATGATAGCAACAACAGTCTGGATGCATGGAGCCAGGGTGTATAACACATTGCTACGTGCGATCATGTAGATGCCTGCTGTCACCATCGTTGCCGCGTGGATCAGGGCAGATACCGGAGTAGGACCGGCCATCGCATCGGGCAACCAGGTATATAGTGGCAGCTGGGCAGATTTACCGGCTGCACCCACAAATAGCAGGATGGCAATAACAGGTATTACCTTGTCGCCATGACCAATTGCTGCTGCTTTTTCAAATACTTCAGGGAAAGTAACACTGCCGAATTTCACGATCATAGCAAAGATACCCAGCAGGAAGCCGAGGTCACCAATGCGGTTCATGATGAAAGCTTTCTTGGCAGCGTTGTTATAAGCGGTGTTCTTGAACCAGAAGCCGATGAGCAGGTAAGAGCAGAGCCCTACGCCTTCCCATCCGATGAACATCATCACATAGTTAGCGCCCAGTACAAGTATCAGCATGGAGAAAACGAACAGGTTCAGGTAGGCGAAATAACGCGCAAACCCTTCACTGGTTTCATCATGCATGTAAGAAGTGGAGTAAATATGGATCAGTGAACCAACACCGGTAATGATCAGCAAAAATAAAGCGCTCAGCTGGTCCACCTGGAATGCGAATGGAATGTGCAGGCTGCCTGCAGAAATAAAGTCAAACAACGAAACTGTCTGTGCCTGAAATCCGGGGGCTTTCACTTCCAGGAAGATCAGTAAGCTAATTACAAAGCCCGCTAATACAGTTCCGCTTCCTACTATACCCGCCAGTGATTTGGAGAGGTATCTTCTTCCCAATCCATTCACCAGGAAACCTAATAATGGTAAAAATGGTACCAGCCAAACTAGATGTATCATCTATTCAAATACTAATTACGATTTACAATTACGATTCAAGCTGTTAGTTCTTCAGCCTGTTCATGATATTAATATCCACCGACTGTGAATTCCTGTACACCATTACGATAATGGCGAGTCCTACGGCTACTTCCGCAGCGGCCACCACCATGATAAAGAATACAAAGATCTGTGCCCCGCCGGCATCTACACGGCCAGCGTCTGCCCACATTTTAGAAAAGGCTACCAGCAGCAGGTTTACGGCATTCAGCATCAGCTCCACGCACATGAAAATAATAATGGCATTTCTGCGCATCAGCACGCCCATCACCCCAATGCAAAAGAGTGCTATGCTTAAGAAAATGTAATATTGAACAGGCATCTTAAAAAGAATTACAAATTGATCAATGACGATTTACAGATGTTGTGGTTATGCTTCCCTTTTCCCGATTACAACCGCACCTACCATAGCGCTCAGGAACAGGATACTGCTGACTTCAAAAGGAACTACGTATTGATTAAATAAAGTTTTACCAAGGTTAGCGATCAGACCTATATCTGCCGCTCCGGGTTGTATTGGAGTTACATCGGCTTCACGAAGTGCGCCCAGTAATACCAGCAAGAGGGCGCCACCACTGATAGCACCGGCATATTTCAGCCAGCTGCGCTTCTGTGGTTCTATTTCTGCATTCAGGTTCATTAACATGATCACAAACAGGAACAATACCATGATCGCTCCCGCATACACTATGATATGCACCACAGCCAGGAACTGCGCGTTGAGCATAATATAGTGCCCCGCTATGGTGAAAAACGTTACTATCAGGCAAAGGACACTGGTAACGGGGTTCTTGCTCAATATCACGCCCAGGGCGGATATAATAGAGATGATTGAAAGTACCCCGAAAACGATTTGTTGTAAACTCATTCCCATTGCTATAATGACTATTATGTTTTTTAGCTAAGACTGTCTTTGATTATGCTTTTTTCTTTTCACCAGGTGCCGGGATCAGCAGATCCTGTTTGCCATAAATGAAACCTTCGCGTTTGTAGTTAGCAGGTGCAAATGTTTCTGTCAGATAGATAGCATCTTTCGGACAAGCCTCTTCACAAAAACCACAGAAAATGCAACGCAACATGTTGATCTCATAGCGGGCAGCATATTTCTCTTCACGGTACAGGTGTTCTTCACCTGGTTTTCTTTCTGCTGCTTCCATTGTGATCGCTTCTGCCGGACAGGCTACTGCACACAAGCCGCAGGCGGTACAGTTCTCGCGTCCTTCAGCGTCACGGTTCAATATATGCAGACCACGGAATACAGGGCTGAACGGACGCTTCTGCTCCGGATAACGCACTGTTTCCTTCCTCTTCCAGATATGCTTAAAGGTGATGATCATCCCCTTAATAATATTCCACAAATAGATCTTCTCGATGAAGGTCATCGGCTTGCGGTCTACCTGTCTTGCCCTACTTGTTAAAGCTTGCATATGATGCTATTAAAATAAAGTCGTTAATTAATGTGTGCTGCGATACAGTACGATCGCTCCTGTTATCAACATATTAGCCAGTGCCAGCGGAATCATGATGTTCCAGCCAAGACGCATCAGCTGATCGTAACGGAACCTCGGGATCGTCCAGCGTACCCACATAAAGAAGAACAGGAAGCAGATGATCTTGATGAACAAGGCTGCTGTTCCCAGGATGGTCACCAGGTTAGGCGCCAGTCCCAGGCTGTCCATATATGGGAAGGAATAACCACCGAAGTACAGGCTGGCCATCAGTGCAGAGCTGATAAACATATTGATGTACTCTGCGAACAGGTAGAAGCCCAGTTTCATGGAAGAGTACTCCAGGTGATAACCACCATTCAGTTCACTTTCTGCTTCTGACAGGTCAAATGGTGTACGGTTACACTCAGCAAAGGAACATACCAGGAATATCAGGAAGCCCAGTGGCTGATATAATACGTTCCAGCCGCCATGACGCTGCTGTTCTACAATTTCTTTAATGCTTAAAGAACCTGTCATCATCAGCAGTGCGATCAGTGACAGCCCCATCGCCAGCTCGTAAGAGATGATCTGTGAAGCTGCACGCACGGATGCCAGCAGGGAATATTTATTGTTGGAAGCCCATCCACCGAGCATGATACCATACACGCCTAAGCTCACTACGCCGAAAATGTATAAGATACCGATGTTAATATCTGCGATCTGCAGCGATATGGTGCGACCTGCAATGGTCAGTGTATCTCCCCAGGGAATTACTGCGCTTGTCATACAAGCTACGATCATTGCCAGGGAAGGTCCGAGAATGAAGAGGAAACGGTTGGAATTGCCCGGGATGATCTCTTCCTTGAAGAAGAGTTTACCACCATCAGCCAGCGGCTGCAGCAATCCCATAAAACCAGCCCTGTTGGGACCAATCCTGTCCTGAATTATACTTGCTACTTTTCTTTCACCCCATGTGGAATACATAGCTACCACCAGTGATATCACCAGTACGCCTGATATCAGTACGATCTTCTCGAGGATAAAGAACCAGTCTATGTTCATCAAATACGAATTATATCAATTACGAATAAAGAGTGAATTACTTCTTGTTAAAGTCATCTGAATGTGCCGGTCCGTCTATCTTAGACAGATCGATCTCCGGTCTGTTCACCTCACTGATATTGTGAATATCGAGCAGCAGTTTAGGCTGACGGCCATCCAGTACCTCTACCAGTGTATCTTTCGGTTTGTGCACACCTACATAATGACCCTGGGAAATAACACTCTGACGTTCTATCTTACGCGGGCCTTCTATCACCCAGTCTTTCACATCTTTCTTATCAAAGCGGCAGGTATCGCAGATCCATTCTTCCACTTCACCGTATTTATCCTTGCGGGCAGTTACACGGAATACTTCATCACCACGCATCCACAGAACGGTCTTACCACAGCATTTTGGATCTTCACACTGGCGGTGTGCATCTACCGGTTTCAGGAACCATACACGGTTCTTGAAGCGGAAGGTTTTATCTGTCAGGGCTCCTACCGGACAAACATCGATCACGTTACCGATGAAGTTGTTGTCGAGTGATTGCTGAATATAAGTACCGATCTCCGCAGCCTCTCCACGTCCCAGTACGCCATGCTCACGCTTTTCAGTCAGCTGATCAGCCGTAAACACACAACGGTAGCAGAGGATGCAACGGGTCATGTGTAATTGTATCTTATCGCCGATATCGATCCTGTCGAAGGTACGGCGTTTGAATTCGTAGCGTGTAGTATCTGCACCGTGCTCATAGCTGAGGTCCTGCAGATGGCATTCACCGGCCTGGTCGCAGATAGGGCAATCCAGCGGGTGGTTCAGCAACAGGAATTCCACTACTCCTTTACGTGCTTCCTGCA
The DNA here is from genome assembly GCF_021646545.1 of Chitinophaga filiformis. Lineage (GTDB taxonomy): Bacteria > Bacteroidota > Bacteroidia > Chitinophagales > Chitinophagaceae > Chitinophaga > Chitinophaga filiformis_A. Next base: position 403,114 of record NZ_JAKIRP010000004.1, read on the forward strand.
CTTCAGGAGAAGTGATGTTAGCCACTTCCATACCATCCATTACGTTGGTACGGCAGCTGGCTACCAGTTTAGGCATAGGACGGGGATCAGCTTCTGATCCTTTGGTTACTTTCACCAGGCAGGTACGGCATTTACCACCGCTACCCTGCAGTTTGGAGTAGTAACACATTGCAGGCGGCACGATATCTCCACCAATTTTACGGGCAGCATTCAGGATGGAAGTACCCGGCTCCACTTCCACGGAGATATTATCGATCTTAACCTTAAAGAGTTTCTTTTCTTCAGCCATTTTGCATCGCTTAAATTGATTCTTATACAGCAGCAGGAGCAGCTATTTCCAGTGGATCTGCGTAATGTGCCAGTCCGTAGTTACGTTTAGTAGCTTCTTCAGGATGCAGCACATGCCATTCAAATTCGTCACGGAAGTGACGGATAGCAGCTGCTACCGGCCAGGCAGCAGCATCGCCCAGCGGACAGATGGTGTTACCTTCTATTTTACGCTGGATGTCCCACAGCAGATCTATATCACTCATTTTGCCCTTACCATTCTCGATATTCTGCAGTACACGCTTCATCCAGCCGGTACCCTCACGGCATGGGCTGCACTGTCCGCAGCTCTCATGGTGATAGAAACGGGCGAATGTCAGTGTGTTCTTCACAATACACTGGTCTTCGTCCAGTACGATGAAACCACCGGAACCAAGCATGGTACCTGTAGCGAAACCACCGTCAGCGAGACTTTCATACGTCATCATACGTTGCTCACCTTTTGCTGTTTTCAGCAGCAGGTTTGCAGGCAGGATAGGCACGGAAGAACCACCGGGGATACACGCTTTCAGGCGTTTGCCATTAGCGATACCACCACAGTATTCATCAGAGTAGATGAATTCCTCAACAGAGATATTCATTTCGATCTCGTATACCCCTGGTTTGTTGATATTACCACAGGCAGAGATCAGTTTGGTACCGGTAGACTTACCAAGACCGTATTTTGAATATTCATCACCACCGATACGCAGAATAGGTACGACTGCAGCCAGTGTTTCCACGTTGTTCACCACGGTTGGGCAATCCCACAACCCTTTTACAGCCGGGAACGGAGGTTTGATACGCGGGTTACCACGTTTACCTTCCAGGGATTCTATCAGGGCAGTTTCCTCACCACAGATATAAGCACCCGCGCCACGCTGTACATATATTTCGAGATCGAAGCCGGTACCCTGGATATTCTTACCCAGCCAGCCATTCTTCTTTGCTTCTGCGATAGCCTGTTCCAGGATGTCAGGAATCCAGGCATACTCACCACGGATATAGATATAGCAGCTGTTGCAACCCAGTGTATAGCTGGAGATGAGCAGACCTTCTATAAGCAGGTGAGGGATAAATTCCATCAGGTAACGGTCTTTGAACGTACCTGGTTCAGATTCATCCGCATTGCACACCAGGTAGCGGGGTACGCCCTCCGGTTTTGCAATGAAGCTCCATTTCATACCGGTAGGGAAACCGGCGCCACCACGACCTCTCAGACCGCTCTTTTTTACCTCATCCAGCACCTGGTCAGGTGTCATGCTTTTGAGCGCTTTTTCTGCTGATCCATAACCTCCGTTGGCCCGGTATACATCATAGTACCGGATGCCTTCTATGTGCGCTTTGTCAAAAAGTAGTTTGCGTCCCATCTTACTTTTTATAATTGTAGACCGTATTCCGGTCATTCAAAGTTTTAGTTTGCTTTAACCCTGCATTCTTCTATGATAGCATCTACCTTTTCAGGGGTCAGGTGCTCACGGTAGTGTTTGCCCAGCTGCATCATAGGAGCGTATCCGCAGGCGCCGAGGCATTCTACCGTTTTGAGGGTGAACAGGCCATCTTTGGTGGTTTCACCCACGCCGATGTCCAGTTTCTTTTTGATATAGTCAATGATGTTGTCTGAACCACGCAGCATGCAAGGGCCTGTCTGACATACTTCAAATACGTATTTACCTACAGGCTTCAGGTTAAACATCGAGTAAAAGGTAGCCACCTCGTACACTTCGATCGGTTTGATCTGCAGCAGGGAAGCCACATAATCCATGGTCTCCGCGCTCAGCCATCCGCCAAACTCTTCCTGTGCCAGATGCAGCACAGGAATCAGGGCGCTCTTCTGTTTCCCTGCCGGGTAACGGGCGATGATCTCTTTTACCTTATTCAGTTTCTCTTCAGAAAACATAACTATGAAAGAAAATATTAATAATTAAGCATCCAGTTCACCTGCTATCAGATTCAGGCTACTCATACAGATAACGGCATCACTCAGCATGGCGCCCTTGATCAGTTCTGCATAAGCCTGGTAATATATGAAACATGGGCGGCGGAAGTGCAGCCTGTACGGGCTACGGCCACCATCGCTGATGAGATAGAATCCCAGTTCTCCGTTGGCGCCTTCTACAGGATTGTACAATTCACCCGGCAGGATATCAGATTCACCCATGATGATCTTGAAGTGGTAGATCAGCGCTTCCATTTTGGTGTATACCGCGCTCTTTTCAGGCAGATAGTAAGCAGGTACATCTGCGTGGTATACATCTGAAGGCAGGTCTTTCAGCTTATCCATCGCCTGACGGATAATGCTCAGGCTTTCCCACATTTCGGCATTACGTACCAGGAAACGGTCGTAACAGTCGCCGGTGGTGCCTACCGGTATATTAAATTCGAAATCTTCGTAAGAGGAATATGGCTGTGCCACGCGCACGTCGTAATCCACACCTGCAGCACGCAGGTTAGGACCGGTAAAGCCGTAGTTGATGGCTCTTTCTGCACTGATAGGGCCAACGCCCTGGGTCCTTTCCATGAAGATACGGTTACGGTTCATCAGGGTTTCGAACTCCTTCAGCGCCACCGGATATTCTTTCAGGAAACGTTCTATTTTTTCAAAAGCCGCAGGCGTAAAGTTTCTTTCGAAACCACCCACACGGCCGATGTTGGTTGTCAGACGGGAACCGCATATCTCCTCGTATATTTCGTATGCCAGCTCACGGTACTTCATGAGGTACAGGAAGCCGGAGAAGGCGCCGCTGTCCACACCTACCACACCGTTACAGATCAGGTGATCTGTAATGCGGGCCAGTTCCATAATGATCACACGGAGGTAGTCTACACGCTTGGGGGTTTGAATACCCAGCAGTTTCTCTACGGTCATGTGCCATCCCATATTATTAATGGGCGACGAACAATAGTTCAGACGGTCAGTTAAAGGAGTGATCTGGTAATAAGGACGGCGCTCTGCGATCTTCTCAAATGCACGGTGGATATACCCTACAGTAGATTCCGAACTCACGATACGCTCGCCGTCAATTTCCAGGATATTCTGGAATACCCCGTGTGTAGCGGGGTGGGTAGGTCCCAGGTTAAGGGTTTGTGTTTGCCTCTCTATGGAGCCTTCCGGCAGTGTGATATGTTGCTGCTCTGACATGTTCAAACGAATAAATTATTAAATGCCAATATGCCCGCCGCGGCCGAACATTTCATCATCTTTATCGGTGCGGGTCTGATCTTCCAGCGGAAATTCCTTACGCATGGGGAAATAGGTCATTTCATCCACGTTCAGGATACGCTTCAGGTTCGGGTGTCCTACGAAGTTCACGCCGAAGAAGTCGTATGTTTCCCTTTCCATCCAGTTGGCTGATTCAAACAGCCGGGTAGCTGTGAATACGCGTGTATCCTCAATGCTGGTGTACACTTTGAAGCGCAGTCTCACTCTTTCCCTGAAATTGTACAGGTGATATACTACTGCGAGCTCCTCCCCGATCCTGTTGGGATAGTGTACGGCTGTGAGGTCCGTTAAAAAACGAAATTGCAGCTCCTCATCATCGTACAGGAACTGCATTACTTTCAGGTTCAGGTCTTTCGGAGCTGCAAATGATAGCATCCCAAAGGATTCTTCCACCTGGCTGATTGATTCCCCAAACTTTTCTGCTAACCTTTGCTTTATATAGTCGTTTGTCAAAGACATTACGATTTCAATTTTCTATTTCAGATTGACTTTTCGGATATGATCTTCTTTTGGTGTGGTAGACTACTCGATACCGTAAGAGTTCAATAATTCCTTGTATTTATCGCTATGACGGCGGCGCAGGCTTTCCTGTCCAACCAGTTCCTGTACGCGCATAAAACCGTCTATGATCGCTTCAGGACGCGGAGGGCAACCGGGAACATACACATCCACCGGAATAACCTGGTCTATACCCTGCAATACGGAGTAGGTATCAAATACACCACCGCTACATGCGCAGGCGCCTACAGCTACTACCCAGCGGGGTTCAGCCATTTGCAGGTATACCTGGCGTAATACAGGGCCCATTTTCTTTGAAATTGTACCCATTACCATCAATAAGTCACACTGGCGGGGAGTGAAGGCCATTCTTTCAGAACCGAAACGGGCCATATCATAGGTAGAGGCCATGGTTGCCATAAATTCGATACCGCAACAGGAGGTAGCGAAAGGTAAAGGCCAGATAGAGTTCTTACGTGCGAGACCAATTACCTGGTCGAATGTTGTAGCAAAAAACCCTTCCCCTGCATACCCCTCGGGTACTTCCACACTCTTCACTTTTTCATTATACTGGACCGGACGTGCCATACCATGTCAGATTTAAAAATTTTCACAATCAGATTTGACCTAAACGCACACGGGATTGCCAGCCACCGGCAACCCTTCTGCTAATATTGCTATATAAAAATCAGTCTTCCCATTTCAGTGCCCCCTTCTTCAGGATATAGAAGAAGCCGCCCATAAAGAACGCAACGAACAGTAACATGGCCATAAAGCCATCCCAGCCCAGTTCTCTGAAATTCACCGCATAAGGATAAAAGAAGATCACTTCTACGTCAAAAAGCACGAACAGAATGGCGGTTAGGAAGTACTTAATGGCTACTGGCTGGCGTGCGTTACCTTTTTGTTCAATACCACTTTCAAAGGTAGCAAGTTTGTCGCTGGTTTTACGTTTTGGCCCCAAAAAATGGGTAGCGAGCATGGTAATTCCAACAAAGCCCAGTGCAGCTACAAGCTGCAAAACAATGGGAAAATAGCTGAAAGGAGTGGTTGCGGACAATAATTCTGTGTCTGTAAACATAAGCTTCCCTGTATAAATCGTTCTCCGAATGAGCAAAAATAGGCTAACTAATGCAAAAATCAAATCTTATGAAGGATTAAAATATTATCTTTTTTCACCAACCGGCAATAAAAAAGCCTCCTGTCAGGCGACAGGAGGCTTTCCTATTATTTAAAATCGATTATCTTTTGTTACCCTGAGCTGGTTTAGCAGCTGCAGCTTTTGCTTTGTTTTCCTGGTTTTCCTGGATCGCTTTTACAGTAGCGTTGTTAGGATCGATAGCCAGTACTTTATCCATCCAGATCTTCATATTTGCCTGATCATCCTTATTATAGTAGTAGATCATCATATATTGATAAGGGAACATCAGCTGAGATGGTTTGTTCATCTTCTCGTCACCCTTGATCTCAAAAAATTTCTGGAAGTAAGGAACTGCTACGCCTGATTTTGCTTCAGGGTCTTTCGCCATGTTGGCACGACCTCTCCAGTAAATACCTAAAGCTTCGTTGTTAGGATATTTAGCTGCAAAAGCACCCCAGGTTGAATCTGCCGCATCATATTCACGTGCGTAGATTTCCATGGTACCTTTAAAGAACATATCCTGTACTTTACCGCTGTTCTGCTCATCAGTAAACTCATTCACCAGTTTACCGTACCATTCTGCTGAACGTTTAAAGTCGTGCATTGCTTTAAAGTTGTCTGCAACGGCTCTGTATTTTTCAACATCTTTTGCGGTATCAGCCAGTGCATATTTCTCCAGGTACATACCTGCCAGTGAATCATTGATAGCTTCCTGCGCAGAATCAGTTACATGCTGCTGGTAGATAGCGCTCAGCAGTTTGTAGTCGTTAGCCTGGAGTTTAGCATCTCCAACTGATTTAGCGTACTCTTCGATCACTTGTTTACCGGTAGTGGTATCACCTTTCTGCAGATAAGCATCTGTCAGCAGGCGAACGAATTTACCTTTATTACCTTCAGTTGTCTGAGGTAATACTGCTTTAGTTTTATTGATAGCAGCATCATAGTCTTTTCTGTAGAAAGCGATGGCTGCCAGGTTGTATTCGTTTTCCATTTTACCGGCACCCTGACCTACCACTTCCATATATTTCTCCAGGTATTTAGCTGCATTTTCGAGTGACAGCTGAGCCTTGGTTGGAGTGATATAGAACTGGTACAGTTCATAGTAAGCTGGTGCGTAGTTAGGATCCAGGTTGGTAGCTTTTGTCCAATCGTTCACAGCATCCTGCAACAGTTTGGCGTTGTAGTTTACCAGCCCCTGTTTCATTACTGCTTCAGCGTTGTTTGGTTCCAGTTCCAGCGCCTTGTCGTAAGAAGTGATGGCTTTACCACCATTCTCACCACCCAGGAGGCGGTAAGCATCACCTAATTCTATATAATCTGCAGCTTTTGCAGTATATACTTCTTTCTTTTTACGGCCTTCATTGTTCAGCAGTTTTTCCATTACTGACAATGCGTAGCCACGGTCACCACCTTTTACTTCGGTGTTTGCATCTGCAATAGCGCGTGCCACATCACCATTACGTCCTTCAGTAGCAGTGCTGGCTGCTTCAAATTTCTGTTTTGCTGCAGCGGCATCGCCTTTCATCAGATCGATACGGCCCAGACCTGCCTGCAATAAAGGTGAAGTAGGTACGGCCTGCAATCCTTTTTGAAAAGTCGCAGCAGCACCGGCGTCATCGTGCAGGCCCAGCTGCGCAATACCCAGGTAGTAATAACCCCTGTCATCTGTTGGCTTGGCAGCTATTGCTTTTTCCAGGTTTCCTTTGGCTGTTTCATACTTGCCATAATACAGGTCTTTCAATCCATCTTCTACAGATTGGGCCATCACGCCGTTCGCGACGCACAGCAATGCAACAATTAAACTTTTCCGTCTGTTCATGAGCAATCCGGTTTTTAATTTTAGTTGTGTTAGTTTTTTTACTTAATGTTCGCTTCCCTGAATACCACATTCAATCTCGCAGGGAACAGTCTGAATTTCGCAATGATCATCTGTCCTTCATAACTCCCCAGGAAAGTGGCGAACCCTGATCCCAATCCTGAATATGGTTCCTTCAAGCAATAGAACAAACCACGTTTTAGCTGGTAGGAACCAAGAGCGATGTATGCCTGATATGGTTTTACAAATTCCGAACCATAATCTGCTCTCACCTTGACCACTTGCACTTTATTCGTAAATTCTATAGAAGTTGAGTCGTTCGGATCTGAGATCCAGCTTACTCCTATTACCCCAATCGCATTTTTCATTTTAGCCACGTAATCAACCACTTCGGGATTAGTTTTCGCCGCCATTACATTCGGTGGCAACGGTTTCCCTTTGTTGATCGAATCGCGGACATATCTTACCGTACTTGAATTCTGATTATCAAAAACTATCTGGTGTTTCTGCGTGGAATCAGACCCGTCCATAATTTCCCGCACCTGGTCCATTGTAAGGATACTGTCCGGATTACTACGGTTAGTAATCAGTGCTACACCATCCCAGGCGAGGAGCAGGCTTTGCGGCGTTACTTTCAACTCCTTAAAATATGCCTTTTCCTGTTCGCTGAAATCTCTTGTTACAAAGATCAGCCTTGAACTGTCAGCCAACAGATCCTTAAAGCAATCTGCTTCAGGCTTATATTCAGCAATGATATGCGCGTTCTTATATAAGGATTCAAAAACCTTAATTTCGGCTTCCATCAGTGGGCGATAGGTTTCATCTACACTTATTCTGATGGTCCCTGCAGTTGGCGTATCGTGCTCTACCCCGGACTTGTTGGCTGGTCCGCAGGATGCCAGTAAAGCTGCTACAGCTAACGACATTACAGCGATCTGGCTTCGCTTCATTATTCTGGTCATCATATGTTCGTCTCTTATTTAATCCCTTTGATGAAATAGGTATCTCGTTCCTCTATATACACGGAAAAGACCATACGCAATTAGTATGACTCCAAAAATGTTCAGTACAGTCTGAGATACCTGGAACTGTCCCAGGTTATATTTCTGCGCAAAGATTGCATATAGGCCTAAGAGCAGAAAAAATACACCTCTGATTAATTCCCCGAGCGAACGATAATTCACCTTAGTCCGCGTGTTTCCAGATCTTTCTTGTTGCATTAGCATTGTTAGCGAATTACAAGTATACAAAAAAATATTTCCAAATAAATACCTGTTCTTTTAGAGGAATGTTAAAAAAAAGCGGTTCCGGCCCCATCCCCTTCACCTCAAACCGGCCACTACGGCAGGTTTTAATAACCGTCCGGCATACACACATTTTTTCATATTCAATCTACATCTAATTAAACAAGAACTTGTTAAAACCATGTTAAATACTGGTACTTTCATTGCTATGTTGTACGTAATCATCAAAATACATACTCATTAAAAAGAAAGTATAGTATTAATCATTGTTACCATATAGATGCGGAAAAATCGGGATTCCATAACATCCGGTTTTCTCATTTTACAGCCAACAGGGGCTAATATGCACCAGTTCAGGATTTTAGCGGAAGCAAAAAATAATGTTAAAATCTTGTAGGTTTGCGGAAATTATGAAAATACTGATGGTATGCCTGGGGAATATTTGCCGTTCGCCCCTCGCAGAAGGAATATTAAGGCACCTGGCCATTCTGCAGGGACTTGACTGGGAAATAGATTCTGCTGGTACAGGCAACTGGCACGTAGGCCATCCTCCTGACCGCCGGTCAGTGAAAGTAGCCCAGCGTCATGGAATAGACATCTCCGGCCTGCGCGGCAGGCAGTTTCAGGCAGCAGATTTTGACCGGTTCGACCGCATTTTTGCTATGGACCTGGATAACTACAGGGATATACTCCTTAAAGCAAGAACTGAGGCAGACAAAGCTAAATTGCAGCTGCTGCTGGATGATCAGCAGCCCGTGCCCGACCCGTGGTATGATGACGCTTTGTTTGAACCAGTGTATACAATGATCTACGAAGCCTGTGAGAAGATCGTGGCAGGCAAAAAATAAATTACTTTATAAAGCATAACTGAATAAAATGATAAAACCCAGTATACCAAAAGGTACCCGGGATTTCGGACCGGTAGTGGTAAGAAAACGGCAATACATTTTCCAGACCATCCGTGAAACATTTGAACTGTTTGGGTTCCAGCCACTGGAAACCCCTACGATGGAGAACCTGGATACACTTACTGGTAAATACGGCGAAGAAGGCGATAAGCTGATATTCAAGATCCTGGACAACGGTGATATCCTGGGACGCGCCCAACAGGCAAAGGATAGCCGGGAACTGGGCATCTTATTATGCGAAAAAGCCCTGCGCTACGACCTCACCATACCTTTTGCGAGATATGTGGTAATGAACCAGCATGAACTGGCGCTGCCCTTTAAACGCTATCAGATGCAGCCGGTATGGCGTGGTGATCGTCCGGCTAAAGGCCGCTACCGCGAATTCTATCAATGTGATGCGGATGTAGTAGGTAGTAATTCATTATTAAATGAAATAGAACTACTGTTAATCTACGATACCGTCTTCACCAAACTCGGGATGGAAGGATACGAAGTACGGATCAATAATCGTAAGATACTCAGCGCATTGGCTGAACTGGCAGGACAACCCGATCTGTTGACAGATATTACTGTTTCCATCGATAAGCTGGATAAGATAGGTATGGAAGGTGTTAGAGAAGAATTACAGCAACGAGGTCTTGCTCCTGGTGAAATTGCCATCATTGAGAATTTCCTGAGTATTGAAGGCAACAACGAGGAAAAACTGCAACAGTTAAGTACTCTCTTCAGAAACTCTCCCACTGGCCTGAAAGGCGTGGAAGAACTATCCTATGTACTGCACACGCAGCCGGATGCATTCAAAACCACGCCTATACTGGACGTTACGCTGGCCCGCGGTCTGAACTACTATACAGGTATGATCGTGGAAGTAAAAGCGCCTCCTGCCGTAAAAATGGGTAGTATTGGTGGCGGTGGCCGCTATGACGACCTTACCGGCCTATTTGGACTGCCAGGTCTTTCCGGCGTAGGTATATCCTTTGGTGTAGACCGTATCTATGATGTACTTGAAGAACTGCAGCTATTCCCTGCTGAAGCGCAACAGGGCACACAGGTACTCTTCTTCAACCTCGATCCGCAAACGACCAGCGTCGCCTTTAAACTACTGATGCAGTTGCGTAATAAGGGTATTTCTTCTGAATTATACCACGAGGCATCCAAAATGGATAAGCAGATGAAATATGCGAATAAACGGAATATCCCTTATGTAATCATTATGGGCGAAAGTGAGGTGCAGGAACAGGTGGTGAGTATTAAAAATATGGTGACCGGTACACAAGAGAAAGTGGCGATGACGGATTTAGTGAATTATAATTTCTAAGGAATTGAAAATATATGGTAAAGGCCCGCATCGTCATGCGGGCCTTTGTTATTTAAGACTTTCAAGGAATTTTTGCACTCTTCGCCTTTCACTGTAAAAGAACTGGTCTTCTACTCCCAGACTATTGTAATAATCCTCTTCGATACGTTCCTCTAAGGTCTTGTAAATACCTCTTTTTTTTTCATCAAGTATTTTCTCCCAAATCTTCACAACCCTATCTACCCTTTCCTTTCTCAACTCTTCCCTGATTTGCTCTTCCTTCCTTTTCTCTTCCTCCTCATCTACAAAAATGATCATAATTATAAATTTTGACGTTAACTAATATGGTTTTAAAATATTGTGGCCGATTATATATCTGAATCCCTGTTTATCTATCACCGCTATTTTTATCACCCCGCCTACTGTAGGAATTTTCTCTACATATGTCTGAAAGGTCATTTCTAGTTTCAAAAAGAGATAAGCCATATTAACAGCCTGCTGCAGACTTAATTTTGATAAAGATTGCTGTATTTCCGAATCTCCTTTCTTATTTCTCAGTTTCAAATCGATCTTGTCAGCGAGTTGCCGTGTATAAACAGAGGAAATAGATTCCAACGGCAAATTGAAATCCTCCATTATCTCTTCTAATATGCATGGAATAAAGTCCAAAGATGAATGGTTCTTTTCTCCAAAAATTCTTTTGCTTATATGATCCTGGCCTTCGCTCACTACATAACGGTCCTCAGGTATTCTTTCATAACTCACATATTTCCACTCACGTTCCTCAATACTTTGCACCACCGCCTTGCCTATAACTATTCTATATATGATCGTCTTTTCAGTAATTGGCTCGTAGTGAGTAAACAACAATATACTTCTTCCTATATACTCTTTCACTGCAATACATGCCCTCACCTTTTCTTCCATAAACCTGCAAAAATCCGTTACCCTGGTTGTAACGGATTTACTATAATAATTTTCATCTTCCAAATTAACGGCGACCAATTCCTGTATCAAATGTTCGATCGTCTTACTTCCTATCTGTGAAGCTCCTGCTAATGTAATTGCGGTGAACTTATCAAATTGAAAAAGCTTGTCAGCGAAATCTGTAGTATGAGACGGTTTCTTCTCAAACAAGCGGGCTATCTCATTCCTGTTAATGCTGATCTCATTGCTGTTCGCATTCCCCTGTTTACGCTTTAAATAATCCATGAACTGTTCGTAGGTTACTACATTCTTACTAAACGTTGCTAAAGAATCAGCGATCACTGCTACGCCCTTCTTTGCAATTACAGATGCAATAAAAGTCATTGGTTTTTTGATTGGGTAAAACAATGGTTCACAAAAGCACGAATCGCGAATTTATATACACGCCACAAACCAAACAAATTATTTTTCATACAACAAACTGACAGGCATATAGTTAGCACGATATTGTAAATTACATATAATAAAAATGGTCTACAGTTATACACAATGGGGTAAATGATAATTTTCGCATAATAAAAACGGCTGTCCACTTGTAGCGAACAGCCGTTTCTTTCAGTTGTATATGTTTATTACTTTCCTTTCTTAAATGCTTCCAGACCACACTTCAACCAGCTCGCATATTCACTTGCACGGGGAGTATACCCTACAGGCTTCGTCAACAGCTTCTCATCAGGACTGATCAACACATAATAAGGTTGTGAATTATTCACAAAATTCTCTGTCTGCATCGTAGCATATTTGTCGCCGACAGTTTTGATCTCCTTCTTACGGCCGGTGTTGGTAGTAAAGAGGAACTGCTGATCTTCCGGTAACAATTTCCTGTCATCCACATACAATGATACCAGGATATAATCTTCTTCTATCAAGGCTTTTACTGTCTCATCCGGCCATACATTCTCTTCCATTTTACGACAGTTCACACATGCCCATCCTGTAAAGTCTATCAGGATCGGTTTGTTCTGCTCTTTCGCCAGCTTCAGTGCAGCTTCGTAGTCATTCACGACGTTCGCTTCAACTCCTTTAGCAGCCTCCTTATAAACGCTATAGCTTAATGGCGGAGGGAAACCACTGATCAATCTGCGGTTAGCATATTTTGTATTTGTTACACCCGGCAACAGGTATATAGTCATTGCAAGGAAGATCAACGCCAGTACCCAACGGGTAGGACTGATTTTCTTCAGCGGTGAATCGTGGGGGAAACGGATCTTGCCCAACAGGTACAACACAATGAGAAAACCGCAGATAATCCACACAGCAAAAAATACCTCACGTTTTACCAGTCCCCAGTGTGTTACCAGGTCGGCATTGGAGAGGAACTTAATTGCCATCGCTACTTCAATGAAACCTAACACTACCTTCACTGAAGTCAGCCAGCCGCCAGATTTAGGCAGTGATTTCAGCAGGTTAGGGAACATCGCAAACAAAGCAAAAGGCAATGCCAGCGCGAATCCGAAACCAGCCATACCTACTGTCAGCTGCATGGCGCCTCCGTCGGTCGACAAGGACCCTGCCAGCAGAGAACCCAGGATTGGACCGGTACAGGAGAAGGATACCAGTGCCAGTGTCAATGCCATGAAGAAGATACCAATAATACCTCCTACGCTTGTTTTTGCGTCCACTTTACTGGCAAGGCCACTTGGCAGGGTAATTTCAAAATACCCAAAGAACGAAATGGCAAAGACAATAAAGATCACGAAGAAGATCAGGTTTAACCAAACGTTGGTGGAGATATTATTCAGGATCTCAGGATCCAGTGAATCAAGGAAATGGAATGGTAAGCTTAACAACACATAGATCAGGAAAATGAAGAAGCCATAAATGCTCGCGTTCATTACTCCTGTCTTTTTATCATTCGACTTCTTAGTGAAGAAAGACACTGTCAGTGGTATCATTGGGAACACACAAGGCGTCAGCAATGCAATAAAACCACCGATTACGCCCAGAATAAACAGCCCCCAGAGACTTTTTTTAGCGGTTCCCTCTTCGCCACCACAGTTATTCACCGGATGGTCTTTGTCGATGGTAGCGCGCTTCAGCGTTTGTCCACCAGCTGCCGATTCCTGCAGGCCAGCAGCTACATTTACCAGGTTACCGTTTGCATCTGCATTAAACCGGAATTTTACTTCCTCGGGACCCACCACTTCGTCACCTTTCAGTGCCATATAGTTGACAGCCCCCTCCAGTTTCGTTACAGGGCCATTCAGTTTTACTGCTACCAGGAGAGATACCTGGTTTTCAAAGTACCTGATCTCTGCATTATCGAACAGCGGCTCCGGCGCTTTTTTCAGTTCTCCCTCTTCCGTGATGCCGGTAACAGTGGCTGCGCTGTCAACCACTACACGGGTATTAGGTTCATCATCTTTCATGGTAGTGGAAAACAATTTCCAATCTTTCTCTACGGTACCTTTCAGATGTAATATATATTCATGTTCGCCCTTTTTCTCCGCCGTGTATTCCCATTTTGCGACAGCTGCCGGAGCGGGGTTCTCCTGAGCTTTGACAGCAAATACTGCGGTGATAAGGATAATGAACGTAAGCAATTGCTTCATATAAATAATAGGCTTTAAAGACTTATTACCATTCTAAATAGTAAACGAGTTCCGTGGGAACTCGTTTACTCAATTCTGTTTACCTGACCGATGATTGCTCATCTGTAGTAATGACTTATTTTCCTCCTACGCTGATAGCGAATTCCACTTCTTTCGGCGGCAGGCACTGGTGATCATCGCACACCATGAATTCAACGCTACCTTTTACTTTAGTAGCAGCCTTTCCCTTAACGGTTACTTTCTGTACAAAATTCACCTGGTTTTCGTAGTATTTCAGTTCGGAATCAAAGTTCTTATCAAATGCCTTGTGCAGTTTACCTACTTCACGGATCTTACCTACTGGTACCACCAACGGGTTTTTTGTCAGTTTGAAAGTAGTAGGTACCGGACCTTCACCTGCTTCCTGTGCGTACAGGTGCCATTTGCTATCTATGGTAGCTGTCATGTGCAGTTCATAGGTAGTAGCGTCGATCTTTTTGGCGGTAAAATCCCATTTTACCGGGTTTTCTATCTGCGCACTTGCCAGAACCGGCAACGCAAATAGCAAAACTGCTGTTAGTAATTTTCTCATACTGGATTTTTTAACTGGTTGGTTGGCTCGATTTTTAAATATTGGTGGTTATTCCACCAGAGAATCAATTGTTGTTGATAAGGCTCTGAAAAATGAGCTGGCCATCGGTATTACCCAATACTGAGCTGGTAGCTCTTTCAGGGTGAGGCATCATACCGAATACATTACGCTCTTTATTACAGATACCGGCGATGTTACGCAGCGCGCCATTCGGATTGGCGTTATCCACCACATTACCGAATTCATCGCAGTAACGGAAAAGCACCTGGTTGTTGGCAAACAGGCTTTCCAGTGTAGCATCATCTGCATAATAGCGGCCTTCGCCATGTGCCACCGGAATCTTCAAAGCGCGTCCGGTCACATCTTTGGTCAGGGATGCGGATGTATTTTCACTTTTCAGGTATACATTCTTACATACAAACTGCTGATGGCTGTTCTGCAGCAAAGCGCCTGGCAACAGACCCGCCTCGCACAGGATCTGGAAACCATTACATACCCCAATCACACGGCCACCTTTATTGGCAAACTCTATCACACTCTGCATCATAGGACTAAAGCGGGCAATAGCGCCGCAACGCAGGTAGTCGCCATAGGAAAAGCCACCTGGCAGTACAATACAGTCTTCTTTAGTGAACTTGCTCAGATCAGAGTCTTTATGCCACAGCTCTATTACCTCCTGTCCAAGATCGTTACGCAGTGAATCGATCATGTCATGATCGCAATTAGAGCCTGGAAAGGTGACAACGCCAAATTTCATGTTTAATTTGTTGAATGTTACGGTCTAAGATATTATTCATGCTTTTATCCGGCGGATAATAGCCATTGGACCATTAATCGAAATTACCGGAAAAGGCACAAAATTACTACGCCGCTCCCACATTTCCATAGCCGTTCGTCCGGTTTTAACAATTACCCCCGAAACCGGCTAATTTTTGCTGAAATACTGCATTATAATGACATAAGCCAATGTCAGGATGTGGATAACATTCGCTACCGTGTTGTTGACAATAGACCAATATGCGTTGGCTACGAACAGGGAAAGGGGTAAAATAGCGAGTACCCAGTAGGCCGGGGAAAAATGTACGTTGAAAAAGGGCACCATCATGGCTATAAATACGTATACGATCAATACGCTCCAGATCTTACGGCCCTGTATCAGCATTTTTTTGAGGGTGCGCTGCAATAATAACCAACCGAGTATGAAGAAGAACAGACTTATAGCCATGGCTCCCCATACCTTGTAGTGGCTAATAAACGGAATTTCAAGCCCTATTCTTGGAATTTTTGCAAATAACACCCACTGATCCGTCAGAAAAAGATACGTTCCCAGCAGATATATCGGACAAATCAGGCCCAGCAAGGCAATAATCCATTCCGCCAGACGGAACGGACGCATGATGAGCAGGCTTAACCATAACAAGAGGCAGAATATTGTAGCCGGGAAGTAGAACAATCCACATACTCCCAGGGCAAAACCTATATTGAATACCACATCTCTGGCAGAGGTACGCGTGTACAACAAGGTAATACTGGAAAATACCCACAGCATCACCAGGTTAACCAGCAAAGCCGGGGAAAATATGTTCCAGCCCTCATATAGGGAGGTAAAGAGCATATAGCTCATGGCGGGCAGGTAAGTCGGCCTGGCAAACAGTCGCTGGTGATTTACGATCTTTGTTACCAGCAGGGCCTGCAGTAATAATATTAAAACTGCCAGCGAGGTGAACAGAAAAGGGCTCTTTCCAAATGCCATTTCCATCCATTTCACAAACAGGCCGTATAACAAACCTTCGTTGCCGTCTACCAGAAAGGAAGACGGATGGATCAGGTAATAGAATTTTACCAGGAGCGTATATATCAACAGCAACAGTACCGTTAGCGGGTTGCCTGAGCGGAAAAACTTTACCACAATATGAATTCTCTTTTCAACTTTTGAAAGCGTTCCAAAGGTATTTTAAAGCAGGAGAAAATCAAAATATTATGAAAACCATGAATAATTAATGTGTTTCCCCCTCTTCCTGCCCTTCCGGTGTTACGACATCAATCTTATCTATCAGTAACCGGTCCCCCTGAATCACAAAGTCAATCCGCAGAGTATAAACAATTGTGACGTCTATAGACGCCCCATTCTCTGTTTCAGAATAATTTGCAAAGCTCGCCTGGCTGAAGTTGGAGATATCCTCCTCATATTCCTGGCTCAACAGGATAAGATCAGCATCAAGCCCATACGGCGTAGCCGTCCGTACACTATCCTGCCGGATCCTGGCTGCACAAAGCTGGAAATAGGCGTTCTTATCCTCTATATAGTCACGGGTAAATATGCCTGCATTGGTTAAGATATGCAGATAAGCCGCTGTACTGTCAAAGTTGACCGCATAACGACCGGTATCTTCCACTCCTGAGTTATCCACCAGCTGAATATCCACCAGGGAGTCCACCCGGGTGGTGTACCAGTCAAAGAATTCGCGCACCTTTTCTTCCAGTACCTGCTGACTGAGCGCCGGACTTACCGTACCTCTAAAGTACGCGCTGGCTGAAGGGGTTTCCTGATCTCTGTGAAAACCGAATAGACCACATGCGCTGATGGTCATGGTAATCCCAAGCAGGAAGAGGTTTCGTTCTCTTTTCATTATCAGATATGGTATAAATAGCTGTTATTTTCCTGGTAGCCCCTTCCGTATGCAGCTTAACGATCGGCTTTGACACCGGCGCCGCTATTTGCTGCTTTCTTTATTGCATCCTGCAGGATCATCTGTGAGCGCACGAAGGCATTTTCCGCCGTGATGCTTATCCTGTTCTCCTTAAACCATTTCATAAAATCGGTCCATTGCTGTTCATGTTCGCTCCTCCATTCCCCGAATACTTTCTCATCACCCTGCCCCAGTATCCAGTAGTTGTAGGCATCCAGGTGTCCGGCCTCTTTCACTTTTCGCTGGAAATCGAAAAGCACTACGGGATAACTCGTATCACGCCCTTCCTGTGCATAGATGTCCAGAAATTTTGTCCTTATGCGGTTTAAAGACGCCAGGTTGACCATCTTCTCTCCTATTATCGATTTTACCAGCGTCATTTCGTATGCTCCGTTTGCAAAAGAATTCCCCATTGACGCCATCAGCTGCTCCACCAGGGCATTAGCCAAAGAACTGGTTTGCGCTTTTTTGCTCTGGTTAGGGTCCAGCAGAATGGTATTGTTCTGCTTTGCAAAGCTTACCGACACAGTGGTATCAGACTCAAATTTAATCTCTCCTTTGTAAGTATAATATAAAAGTTTGCTGATTTCCTCTGTACGTTTAGATCCACGTTCAATGTTCATGAAGATCTCTCCATAGATCATACCCCATACTTCCTGATCTGAGTCGAAGAAGACCTTCGCTGCCCTGTAGTAGTTGGACGGATACATAGGCGCTGCCTGTATTCCCTTTTCAAAGAATTTCAGGGCCGCATTATGATCATTTTTCCTCAGCTCCATTACGCCCCGCTCCAGGTATAAGTTACCTTCTGCCGGGAATTTCTCAATGCCTTCATCATACATATCGATGGCTTTTTCCGGTTTCCCCATCTCGTCGAGCGCGTTGCCCATCATAGCGTATACCCTGCCTGTTGCCTGCTTCTTCTTCACCAGTCCTTTAAGCAGCTTTATGGCTTCCTCAAAGTTCTTTTGCTGATATCTGGCTAACGCCATTTCATACACTATCTCCGGTTCTGCCGGGTCAAGCTTACGCGCTTCTTCTAATAAGGTAATAGACTCGGCCAGTTTACCATCATCCATAAGTTGAATGGCTTCATTCTTTTTGGCAAGGGCTTTTTCCTTGTCAGTGGCCTGGGCATTGGCTGCAG
The DNA here is from genome assembly GCF_021646545.1 of Chitinophaga filiformis. Classification (GTDB taxonomy): domain Bacteria; phylum Bacteroidota; class Bacteroidia; order Chitinophagales; family Chitinophagaceae; genus Chitinophaga; species Chitinophaga filiformis_A. Next base: position 421,494 of record NZ_JAKIRP010000004.1, read on the forward strand.
ATACAGAAAAGCAACTGATGACCATCAGGGATAGTAGTATTCGCATAAAATAGGTATTGAGATTGTCCCTTATAATGTAATAAAGATAAATATTTATTATCTGAAGAAGCGCGGTATTAAAAAAGGATTAGGAAGACTTTAACGAACGCTATTTTGTGAGGGCCTTCCGCTTACATATTTATTGCTGCGGATAATGAAACGGTAAGGTAATAAGGCATCTGCCCCGGCATAATCCACTCCTATACGGGGAGTAGCAATAATATCCTCTGCCGGAGGTATAAAACCATCTGACACGAGATGAAATTCATCTTCCAATAGGGATTCACCCGTATGACCGGTAGTGATCCCCAAAGCCTTTGATACATTCCCCGGCCCCCTGGTTAAGGTGAAATCTGCCACTTTCTTTCCCGTACGACGTAGCATAACGGGTACACCTGTTATTGGCTCCGCTCCCCTGATGAGGATCGCATGCGGAATATCCGGTTCATTGGTCACAATATTGAATAACTGATGGATACCGTAACACAGGTAAACATATGCTACACCTGCCTCATGGTACATGATCTCTGTACGGGCAGTACGCCTGCCGCCATAAGCGTGGGAAGCCTTGTCTATAACACCGGCATAGGCCTCCGTTTCCACGATACGCGCAGAAGTCAGCTCACCGTTGAATTTTGTTACGATGATCTTTCCCAGTAATTCACGGGCAATAGTTAAAACGTCAGGACGGTTGTAAAAACCGGATGATAATTTCTGATAAGCGGTGGTCTCCAAAATCTTGGTATAACGGCTTCCGTTAAACAATCTTTAAACGGGGCTCCAGCAGTGCATAGATCTTGTTTAACACAGGCACAAGACTTTCAAAATCAAAGTCTTCTCTGAACGAATCCGTATCAGATGACCACAGGAAAAGATCAGCACAGATCTCCATGTATTCATTTACGATATCACTGTTCAGGAGAGCCAGCAAGTCATCGACATTCTCCTGCTGTGCATAGTCCTTTACAACTCCCAGCGCGCCATAGATCTCGTACAATAACGGATCATCATCCGCTTCCAGGAATTCTGCCTTCAGGGAAGAAAAATCAAAGCCTGTATAGGCAGTATCAGTTTCGTTGATGTCTTTTCCCCAGGCCTGCATGTTGGGGGTATCAAACGTAATAATGCCTTCTTCGATGCCTTTCCTTAAAGAAGGAAGGTCAGCATATAAACAGATCCTGCCATCCTTATCTGTCAGCAATCTAACGGTATCATTGTCTGACGTATCGGCGCCGGAAACGGTATAATAAGTCTCGTCGTTATAAGTTACCTGCAATAAATACTTCTTGTATTTTTCGGAGGCTGCATCATAAAATTCTTCCATATTAACTTTGGTTATTCTTCTAAGGTACTAAAATAAAAAAACCGCCACACATAACATGAGGCGGTCTTTTTCAATGTGCCATTTATCCGCTACTTAATTCCATATAATCCATTGAACAATAGCTTAAAAGTACCATGTGGCTGTGCCCTGAAAGTAATTTCGGGGCCAAAGGCATATAACTTACCCTTGCCTACCTGCGCTTCAAATGCGGCCACCCCATCTTTAAGGTAGGATTGTCCCCAGGCCCAGCCACTGCGCAAAGGCTTGTCCGTGGCAAACCAGGCCACCGGGCGTACGCCTTTCGCTACGGCATCGCTGTCCAGCCTGAAGACAGGACTGTTATCAAAAACTACATCTCCCAAAGACGGCATTCCCCAGGCCGCTGTACGGGTACTATCAAAAGCTACCTGCAGGATGCTGCCGGGCACAAAGTATTTGGTACCGGGCAGCGGCTGCTCCTTGCCGTCCTTAGCCTTTTCCACCAGGGCATTATGTACCGGAAGTCCCAGGTGATAAGCCAGATTGGTGCTGGTACCGATAGTGATAACGGTACCACCCGCTTCCAGGAATTCCTTCAGTTTTGGAACCGAGGTATCTTTTGTGATACGGCCCAATGTATGGCGGTACTGTTCGGGAATCTCATCCGGGTTGGGAGGCGTCTGCCTGAAACCATAACGGTTGCTTTCTTCCCCTGAAACGGGAGGAATCGCCCTGGTCACAAACACGATCACATCGTATTGTTTCTTCAGGTCACCGGCGTCAATATCTTTGGAATATACGCGTTGGAAGGGAAAATGATACTGTTCCATCATCCAGCGGATCCAGCCGGAAGGCATGGAGCCACCATAGGTATCCCACAGGGCAATGCGCAGTGTTGCTGCTTCTATGGCTCCTTTGGGACGTTTGCTCACTGCTTTTGTGACCACACCCAGCTGAGTGGCCGCTGTCTTTAATATGCCATTGGCCTGTGGCCCTGCAGGCACAAAGAAAGTACCTGGTGCTGTACCTTCAGCTCCTTCCGGCAACCGGTACACCTTCACGCCTGCTTTCATCAGGTCATTGACCGCAATGAAGGCGTTATTGACGTTAGGGCTTAGCAGGTAACCACCGTTCGCTGCAGGCGTAAATGGCTCGCTCATAGGAGACTGCAACTCACCATATGGTAACTGCTGAAATGGCCCGCTGAAATCGTCCAGGATACGGTCAAACTTTACGCCCATCTGGAAAGCCAGCGTCCATCCTGCCGCATCATAAGGACGTACAGGAGGACCGCCGGGATATTGGAAGTCATTAGGATGATCCTGAGGTTCAAACATGTCCAGCACATGCGGACGGAAAGCCTGGTTCGTACGTACAATGTAAGAGTTAACCGGATACGGCTTCCCTCCTACCGTAAATGGCGCGGTAGCCTTTTGCACAGAAATACCAGCCTTGATCAGTGCATTGATAAATTTCACTGCCGTGGCAAAATCCGGCTGATCTGCCGGCAGGATATAGCCACGGGGATCCCGTTCTGCCGGATTCTTATATACCGCATCATAGTATTGCATAGAGATATTACTGCCTCTTCTCATCCATCCGTAAGGATCGCTGCCATCATCTTTAGTAGTATCATTCTTGTCTTTCTTATAGGCGGCAGTAATTGCTTCTGCACGTTTGGGCGATAAAGTCCAGGAGTCTGTATTTCCCTTATCTATTGCATTCTTACCCATCTTGTAAATGTTGTACAGGACCTCATCCCGCTGACGGGCGGCATAATCGAGCACTGCGTAGTTGAGTGATACAGAATAATCAATAGAGGTCCTGAAGCGCCAGTCTGCTGTTGGCTTTACGGGATTAGGCGTAGCGCCATTCGGGATCAGGCGTTGTGGCACAACCGGTATTTTCTCCGGAGTAGGATTACCAATGATCTCTGTGAGCAATCCTATCATGTTATGATACTGCGTTGTAGTGCGCAGCCCACCGTTATACCAGGTAGAAAAACTGGAACCGTTCAGACGTGTATAGCCGGGTTTATCTTCTGCATTCAGCCTGTTATACATGGCCGCTCCCAGCGCATCAATGCCTGTGATCATCAGCGGATCGAAGAAGTAGTTGAAGGGATCGCGGTAGGGAGGCCCCGCCAATACGGAACCTTCCGGACCACGTTGGTGATGATTGTACATGATCTGCGGCATCCATTCCAGGAACAGTTGCTTTCCCATATTGATGCTTTCCTTCATGTTCATGATATAGAAGTCACGATTGTTGTCGTGTCCTATATATTTCTGATACAGCACAGGCAATTGTTCTGTTGAACGTTTCAAAGTGTCTGCATTGCGCATGTACCAGTTACTGGTGAGCTCCTGTCCGTCGGGATTAGCATGTGTCATTAGTACAATCACATTATCCAGTATCCGCATGGTCTCCGGATCCTTGCGGCTGATGAGTTGCCAGGCCGTCTCTATCAGCTGGTGTGTACCTACCACTTCTGTGGCATGCAATCCACCATCTATCCACACTACCGCTTTTCCTTTATCTGCCATATCATGCGCCTGCTGCGGCGTAATGCCTTCAGCCCTTGCCAGCTGTCGGGAGATGTGTTTGTAATCATCCAGTTGTTTGATGTTGGCAGGTGAGGATATGATCAGCATGTACTGATGACGTCCTTCTTCTGTCAGGCCGATATCCACAAGTTTTACCCTGTCGGAAGTGGCGGCCAGTTTTTCAAAATATGCGGCTGTTTGTGTATAGGTTGCCAGTTTATAATCATCTCCGATGTTAAATCCGAAGTGTTCTTTAGGTGATGGCACAGTCTGGGCCTGTAACTGTGATGTACAGCAAATGCCTGCCATCAGCAGCCAGCCCAATAAGGTATGTTTCATAAGCATTTATTTTTTACGGTAGTCCAACGCCGGGGCACGGTTACCCAGCATGGCCTCGTATTTGAAAGAAGGTCCCTGACGTTTTTTGAGTTCAGTTTTTGCGGTTTCTAAAGCAGCAGGATCATTAAACAGGTCATAGGCCGTGAGAGCAATTGTCTTTGCGGCCACCATCATTCCTTTAGCGCCAATGCTGCTACCTGCGGCTGCTACATTCTGCCAGCTATGGCCGGAGGAACCAGGTACAAAGGTAGCAGTAGAGATACCAGCTGTTGGCGTTACCCAGCTCACATCCGCCACATCAGAAGAACCGATAGCATCATGTTTATCTGATATGAAAGGCCGTATGGTTGCAGTTGCGGTATCGAGGTTGGGCAACTTTGATTTATCGATCAGTGTAGACTGGATCTTTTTTGCAAATTCTCTTTCGTCGGATGTGTAGGTAAACCCACCCACCTGCCGCAGATTGCTATCCATTATCTTTGAGAGGGTCTCATTAGGCAGCATATTGTACACGCCTCCTATCACTTCATAATCCATTCTTGTACCTGTCCCCATCGCAGCGCCTTCTGCAGCTTTTACCAGTCTTCCCCATACATCTTTCACCACCTGCATATCCGGATGACGTACATAATAATACACTTCTGCAAAGGCAGGTACTACATTTGGCGCATCACCTCCTTTCGTGATCACATAATGAATACGCGTCTCCTGGGGAACGTGCTCACGCATCATGTTCACCATAAAGTCCATGGCTTCCACACCATCCAGTGCAGAACGTCCTTTTTCAGGTGCGCCAGCGGCGTGTGAAGCTGCGCCATAAAAGCGGAACTTTGCATTCTTGTTGGACAACCAGGGAAAGATAGTAGCAGAGTTGTCGTTACCGGGATGCCAATGCAGTACCGCACTCAAATCATCAAATAACCCTTCTCTTACCATATACACTTTACCTGAGCCACCTTCTTCCGCCGGACATCCATACACACGTATAGTGCCTTTCCCGTTATGTTGCTTCAACCAGTTCTTCACACCGATGGCAGCAGCCACGGAAGCAGTGCCAAACAGATTATGCCCACAACCATGCCCCGCGCCACCTTCCTGTACTGCTTTCTGCTGTGGCTCCGCTACCTGCGATAACCCCGGCAATGCGTCATATTCCGCCAGAATGCCTATTACCGGCTGCCCGCTGCCATAACTGGCAACAAAGGCAGTTGGAATACCAGCTATACCAGCTTTCAGGGTAAACCCTTCCTGCTGTAATGTAGATTGCAACAGGGCGGAACTTTTTTCTTCCTGATAACCTACTTCTGCGTATCCCCAGATCTTCTTTGCAATATCTGCATATGCAGGCGCCTGTTGATCCAAATACGCCGCTATTGCCTTTTTATCTTTGTTCTGTGCTATAGCCAATACCGGCAGGTAAAAAAGGAATGATATAATCAGTCTTCTCATTTGTACAATTGGTTGAATAGTAATTTAAAGGTGCTGTGTGACTGACCACGGAATGTGATCTCTGGTCCGAAGGCATACAATTTGCCGGCTCCTACCGGTGCTACGAATGCGGCCACACCATCTTTCAGATATTTCTGTCCCCAGGCCCAGCCACTATGTAATGGCGTTGCAGTAGAGAACCAGATCAGCTTCTTCAGGCCTGCACTCTCTGCGCCGGGGGTAAACTTAAATACCGGGCTTCTATCGAAATATACATCATTCTTCGCAGGCATTCCCCAGTTTTCTTCCGCTGTTGTATCCAGATCTGCAGTCAGCAAACTACCGGGAATGTAATATTTTGTACCGGGTATTGGTTTCCATTCCCCCTTTGCATTCTTCTCTACCAGCGCGTTTTCCACCGGTAATTTCAGGTGATATGCGAGGTTGGTACTTGTGCCAATAGTAACAATTTTACCACCGGCATCCAGAAACTTCTTCAGCTGTGGCACAGAAGTATCTTTGTTGATTCGTCCCAGCCAGGGCTTAAATTCATCGGGCAGTTCTTCCGGTTTAGGAGGTTTGTTATAACTATTCTCACTTCTTCTGGGCTTGCCTGTATCCGGGATGGCCCCTGATACAAAGATGAGCACATCATATTTTTTACGCAGCTCACCTGCATCCACTTCCTGTGAATAAAGCATCTTGTAATCATAGTGATATTGTTCCATCAACCAGCTTATCCATCCCGCAGGAATAGAACCGCCATATGTATTCCAGATACCTATGCGTAGCGCAGCGATTGCTTTCAGCTGTGCAGGTGTATTATCTGCTGCTGTAACACGAATGCCCAGTTCAGCGCTTGCCCTTGTAAGTATGCGCTGCGTGTTTATTCCGGCAGGTACATAAAATGTACCATTAGCAGTACGGGATACCTTCACGCCTGCCTTCAACAGATCATTCGCAGCAATAAAGGCATTGTTGGATGCCGCATCTATCAGGTAACCTTTTTTAGCCACAGGTAAAGTAGTTGCCAGAGGTGATTCGATCTGACCGTAGGGCAGCTGTGTGAAAGGACCATCAAATCCCTCCATGATACGATCAAATTGTACTCCCATCTGATAAGCCAGGGTCCAGCCTGCTGCGTCATAAGGACGAATAGGTGGTCCTCCGGCATATTGGAAATCATTCGGATGATCCTGTGGTTCAAACATGTCAATTACATGCGGACGAAAGGCCTGCGCAGTTTTCACGATATAAGACCCCGCCGGATATTGTTTACCTTCTACAACGAAAGCAGCTGTTGCTTTATGAATGGCAACGCCCGAACGACTTAATGCATTGATGAATTTTACAGCTGTGGGAAAGTCCGCCTGATCTGCAGAAATAATGTAACCGCGGGCATCTCTGTAGTCAGGGTTCTTTAACACGCCTGCATAATATTTTGAAGCGATCGTATCTTCCCTGCCAAACGCAAACTCACCACCTGTTTCACCTTCAGTGGTAGTGTCCCGCTTTTTTTCCACTTTATACGCTACACGGATAGAATCTATGTATCTTGGATAGAATGTCCAGTGATCGCTGTTACCACGGTCTATCGCATTCTTACCCATCCTGTAAATATTAAACAGTAACTCGCTTCTGTAGCGAGCCGCATAATCCAATACCGCATAGTTCAGCGAAACAGAATAATCAATCGACTGGCGGAAATGCCATTCCTGTGGCACTACCGGATTGGGTGTAGCGCCATTGGGCACCAACCTGTCAGGTACCAGCGGTACGTTTTCAGGAGTAGGGCCACCGATGATCTCCGTGAGCAATCCGATCATGTTATGGAAATAAGGCGTAGTACGTAAGCCACCATTCCACCAGGTAGAAAATGTAGAACCATTACGCTGTGTATAGCCAGGTTTATTTTCGACATTCAGCCTGTTGTTCATAGCTGCACCTACTGCATCAATACTGGTCACGATTAACGGATCATAAATATGATTGAAAGGATCACGGTAAGGAGGGCCGGCCAGCACAGAGCCTGCAGGACCGCGCTGGTGATGATTGTACATGATCTGAGGGATCCATTCCACAAACAACTGGCGGCTGATGTTCTGGCTTTCCTTCATATTCATCATGTAGAAATCCCTGTTGTTATCGTGCCCCACATACTTCTCATACAGACGGGGAATATTCAATGCACGTTTCTTCGGATCAGCCATACGCATATACCAGTCAGATACAAGCTCCTGTCCGTCAGGGTTGGCATGTGTGAGCAGGATAATATCATTCTGTAAGATGTTCATTGTTTCAGCATCCGTACGTGTTACCAGCTGATACATCGTTTCTATGAGCTGATGCGCACCCACTGTTTCAGTAGCATGCAATCCACCGTCGATCCATACCACAGCCTTACCTTCCGTAGCCAGTTGACGCGCTGTTTCATCTGTAAGCCCTGTTGCATGCGCCAGCTGCTGCGATATTTCTTTGTAGCGGCTCAATGCCTTCAGGTTTTCCGGAGAAGAAACGATCAGCATATACTGATGCCTTCCTTCTTCCGTCATACCGATATCTACCAACTCAGCACGGTCAGAAGTCGCCAGCTTTTTAAAGTAAGCCTCTGTTTGAGTGTAAGTAGCCAGCTGGTAATCATCGCCGATGTTAAAACCAAAATGTTCTTTTGGAGAGGGAACTGTCTGTCCCCAGGCTGTAGCTGCACATAACAGCAACGACAGCATACCATAGAGTTTTCCTGCCATAAGTAAGGTTTTATATTGCTATACAGGCTGACCTGTCCTGGGCCCGGTGGCCCAGGTCGCAGTCAGCAGAGCGAATGATAGCGTTGTGTTTCTGATTGTGCTCATTGATAACTTGTTTACGACGGTAACTACTGTTTCTTAAATCTCACGCCAACTCTGCAATCGCCGGGTTCACCGCGTGACTCATCACAAATATTATTGAAGAAAGTTACAATTCTCCGGCCGTCGCCGAGGTTCAGTATAAACTTGAAGAGAAAATAGTCATTTACTGCTACAGATCCAAGCGGTATATTATTGATGGTTGCTAACTGAGTAGCAGTGAACGAATATGTTTTGGGAAAAGTAGTCACTGTTTCGTACAATTTGTCCCGCGAACCGATAATACTGGGCAGCGGAAACTGTGCAATATTCGTGTACTGGTTTCCCGGAGAAGAGATCACCAATGGATAAGCAGGCACGCTGGATTCAGCTTTATTATAACTCGTATATACTTCAATGGATGTCACTGTCACTTTATCAAATCCTTCCCAGTCCAGGGCAAAGGCAAATTCCTGGTCAGCAAGGTTGGGATCATTCAGATTAAAGAATGCCACTTTCCCCGCCTGCCTGGTGGGCAATGCTGTTTTCGTCGTATCGACGGTCACAATAGGTACAGCAGTGTATTCATATTGTTCCCATTCATAGTCTGCCTTCTTGCAGGAAAGGAACCCGGTGTAGATGATCAGTATGACTATTATCAGATATCTCATGCGTTAGTTTTTTTGTGATGATCTATTTATCCCAGAATACAGGTGTAGTCTGCTGTGCTACCTGCAGTGCGCTGGCATTTTCACCAAAACTGGTGTTTGCAGATAATTCGGTCTGGGAATAATAAAGCCTTAAAGGGAATGCGTTCAATGGCGACAAAGGTGCACGTAACACAGGCAATGCAGTTCTCCTGTAATCATTATACGCCTCCATTCCATTACCATAACAGGCAATGTATTTCTGCGTCATCACCATATTCATCTTACCGGCAGCATCTGCAGCGTCGTAGGCTGTCAGCAGTTTATTCACAAACCCGCTGATAGCGGCAGGCGATAAAGCCACTCCACCATTTGCAGCCCCATAAGCACTCACGCTGTTCAGATGTGCAGTAACGCCATCAGCGAAGTTCTGCCTGGCATCATCACCAGTATTCAGCGCTAATGCGGCTTCTGCGCGGATCAGCTTTACCATGGCGTTTGTCAGTAGCGGAATAACACCGGCGCCTGTACCATCCGAAGTGGCCACTACTTTCAGACTGGAAGTAGCGCCTACATTCGTGACGTAACTATATGTGTCAGGAATGTTATTGATGGCTGCATTATCATACAACCCTCCCGCCGGATACACACCAAAGGTGGAACGCCTGTTCAGGTCAGCCGGTGCCGCAGTGCCGTCACCGGGATTACGGCCGTAATAACCATTGCTGTTAGTAGAATTGTTCAGCCCTGCAGTGGCGTTCTGACGATAGATAAAATACCTCAAACGAGGGTCATCATTATTGAACAGCAGATCAATAAAAGACTGGCACATGTAAAAGTTCTTGCTGGACTGGTATTCGGAACGATGCCAGGGATGACGGTTATTCGGGTTCTGTGCAGATCCGAACCTGAAAGTATAATCCGTTGCATTACTATTATTCGTTCCTCCTATTAGTGTAGCAGGATTACTGATCAATGCCTGTATCGCCGTCGTAGACCGGGCAGGATCTACCAGGCGGATCCCGTTGTAAAGTTTCAGCTTCAGCGAATTGGCCAGGGCGATCCAGGAGTTTTTTGAGCCACCATAGATCATATCTGCGCTGGAAGGCACCAGTGTGGAAGTGCCCACTTTTCCTGCATCCTGCAGTGCCTCTTCAATCAACGTTAATACGCTTTCGTAGATCTCCGCTCCTTTCTCCAACGGAGGACTAACTGTTTGCTGTCCCTTCTCTGCCTGGGAATACGGGATATCGCCCCACATATCTACCATCAGGCTTACGAGGTAAGCTTTCTCGATTTTCGCAACGGCAACATATCCCCACTCCTGCTGCGCAGTACCGCTGCTGATGATAGATTCCAGGTCGTTCAGTGTCTGGCTGTAGAAACCATCCCAGGGATCGTCAAAACTGGTACCCTGCTGCTGGTACCGGCTCAGATCACCGGACGATACCATGTGTTGCATAAAGGTGGAGGTACCGCTGTTCAGTTCATACATATTGGCTGCCATAGACACTTCTGTAGAAGGTAGTAATAGCGACAACTGTGCAGTGGTCGGGTTATTGGGATCGGTATTAATATCGACAAACTTATTACAGGCGCCGGTTATGAAAGCTATACCGGTTACCAGGAGTGTATATGTACTATATTTCAATTTCATAATTCATGACAGGTTGAGTGATCAATATCCCACATCAGAAGGAACACCTTAGATTGACGCCAAATCTTTTTGTAGTAGGAACGGACAGGTTATCATAGCCCTGTGAGTTACCCACACCCAGTGAGCTCACTTCCGGATCGAAGTTGGAATACCTAGGGAAGTTAGGCGCGTTGTACCAGAGGTTCCTTCCTGACAGTGAGATGGTGGCAGCACCAAATGGAGAATTGCCCAGTAGGCTCTTCGGAAGATCATATGCCAGCGAGATCTCACGTAGCCTGAACACAGTCGCATCGAAGATGGATCCTTCATTCACACCACCAGGCCCCATACCTCCATTGAAGAAATGATCTTCATAAGACATTGCCACGTTGTTGGGGATCTTCTGTCCGCGTTCATCCAGCAGTGCTTTCAGTGTATTGATATCGCCCATTACACCAGGAGAAACGATCTGGAACTCACGTTCTTCCGTATCTCTGGTCACACCGCGGGCCATCATCTGACCAACGGTGTTGGAATACATCTGTCCCCCCTGCTTCCAGTCAAAGAGCACATTCAGTGTCAGCCCCCGGTACCGGAACGTATTGGTGATACCCAGTATGAAATCGGGATTAGGATTACCGATCGCTTTCAGTGAGCCAGATACCAACGGCTTACCGGAAGCAGGATCGATCAGGATATTACCTTCTTCATCACGTGCATAGGCAGTACCCTGGATCAATCCGTAAGGTTGCCCTACAATATGCACACTGCTGGTCCCATTGGTACCGCCATAACTGAAACTTTCATAACCACCGAGGTCTTTGATCATGTTCCTGTTGCGGGTAAAATTGGCGTTGATATCCCAGTTAAAACCATTCGCTGTACGGATAGGCGTAGCTGTAAAACCGATCTCTATCCCTTTGTTGGTAGCCTCGCCCAGGTTAAGGATCTGAGTAGTGTAACCGGAAGAAGGGGCTGCTGTTACCTCAAAGATCTGTGAGGTACTGCGTTTATTATAGTAAGTCAGATCTATACCGATGCGGTTGTCCAGGAATTGTAATTCCGTTCCCAACTCCAGTTCTGTAATAAACTCAGGTTTCAGGTTGGCATTTGTCAGCAGGTTGGATTGCGTAACGATATTATACACGGCCCCATTCTGCGGTGTAAAGGGCAAACCGACATTTGAAGGGGTTGTACTACCACCCAGAATTGCATTGATCTGGTAAAAATTAGCTGTCTGGTAAGGAGACGCTTCATTACCTACCCTTGTATAACCAGCTCTCACTTTACCGAAAGTCAACACTTCTTTTGGCAGCTGGAAAGCTTCTGTAAATACTAATGAACCATTCACACCACCATAGAAATAACTCCTGTTATTGGCAGGCAGCGTAGATGATACGTCATTGCGCCCCACGAAGTTCAATGACGCAAAGTTCTTATAGTCAAAGGTTATATCTGTAAAGAACGCATAATAACGTTGCTTCAGCAGGTTCCTGTTGTTGGTGAGCTGTACACCCGTTACCGAGCTGGTATTGTTCATATCATGCAGATCAGCAACAATGATATTATCTCCGTAAAATGCCTTCCTGTCTGTAAAACGCTGGTTCACGTTATTACCTAAAATGGCGCGGACAGAGAGATTTGGTGTGATGGCATGTGTTGCTGTCAGCAACAAGGTATTATCCAGTTCCTGGCGGTAGATATTATCGCTGGTGATACTACCGTTTGCATAAGAAGATGATCCTTTCCCTCTTACACTCAATCGCCTGTCTGTGTATGCGTTAAAACCGATCGTATTCTGAACATTCAGCCATGAGAAAGGATCAAAACCTACAATGAGGTTGCCATAGTAACGGTCCACGTCACTTTTATTCGGACTATGTTTTACTGACCAATACGGGTTATCCACACCCGTGTAGTCATATACATTACTTCCATCTATCGGATTTTCAAAAGGGTAGTGTGTGAGGTCATAGCTGGTGGGCACATACATCAACGTTGACATAATCGAGCCTGTCAATCCGCCTACAGGAGGCGTTTTCTGGCGGGTGGTCACATAGTTGATAGAGCCACTGGCATAGAACTTATTCTCCAGCCGGATATTACCACCGATATTCACTGAAGTACGCTTGATCTCATTACCCGGCACTACACCTTTGTTATCTGTATTGGAAAAGCCTGCGTTAAAATTCCCTTTCTCGCTACCGGATGATATAGTGATCGCATTCTCATATACACTCCCTGTTCTGAAAAAATTTTTAGCATTCTCTTTTGCATAGGATTTATAGGGAACCTGTATTGGCGTCACACCATCGGCTTCATAAAATTCGGGGAATACTGCAGCGCTGAACTGACGTGTTAACTGATGAGGAATAGTAGCGCGGGTAGGCAGCATACTGGGAACGCCCTGAAAAGGCTGTCCCCAGGACGCATACACACCCTGCCTGTAGTCATTGTTCGTACCTTGTCCGTAGCGTGTCTGGTATTCAGGCAATCCGGCCACTTCTTCAATAGCGTAAGAAGTATTGTAGGTGATCTCTGTGCCCTTGCGGCTTTTCTTCTTACCCGCTTTCGTGGTGATGATGATAGCGCCGTTGGCTGCTCTTGAACCATATAATGCAGCTGCCGCCGCACCTTTGAGTACTGTCATACTCTGTATATTGTTTGGATCAAGGTCGAATGCGCGGTTGGTCACGCCCACGCCACCGACAGAAGATGAACCAACATTCGCAAAGCTGGAGTTGTCGAAGGGAACACCATCTACTACAAACAGCGGCTGATTGTTACCATTCAGGGAAGAGTTACCACGAATGGTAATATTGGTGCCACCACCGGCTACGCCACCGGCAGACTGTATATTCACACCGGCCACTTTACCTGTCAGTGCACGCACAGGGTCAGGTTCCGATTTCTGTGCAAGTTTCTCTGAGCCTACTGTACTGACGGAATAACCAAGACTATTCTTCTGACGCGCGATACCTGCTGCTGTCACAACAATATCGTGCAATTGCTTTACGGCAGCCTGCAGTTTGATCGTACCTGCCTGCGCAGCACCGATCTCCGTAACATGATAACCGATAGCAGTGATCGATAGCGTAGCACCTTGTTTTACTCTTAGTGTAAAGGCACCATCACCTCCTGAGGTAACGCCATTGCTGGTGCCTTTTTCTACGATTGTTGCACCCGGGAAGGGATCGCCGCTCTCACTGAGCACCTTCCCCCTGATCACCGTATCTGCTGCAGGAGCAGCCGGTTGCGGCTGAATATTATGTTGTTCACTTTTCTCTTTCAGGATGATGAAATCATCGTTTACTACAAAGTTAATGTCGAGTTTCCCCAATACTTTATCCAGCACTTTGCCGAGTTCTTCTTCATTCGCATTTGCAGTGACTTTTTTATCCATAGCAATGCGATCGGAACTATATACAAACTTCACATCTGCCTTAGACCTGATCTGGTTGAGTACCATTTTCAGGCTCATATCATCTGCCTGCAGCGATATCTTTCTACGCAGGATATTCTGCGCATACAAGGCTCCGGGGCTGACTGCAAATAATATCATCGTACTTAACGATGTGATAATGACGGATTTGGTTATAAAAGCATTTGTCTTTACATTTATGGACATAGGCCTGTTTCTTTGTTAGATTTCTGGTTGAATAAGACAAAGGAATTCCCTTACTGCGCTGTCACGCAGTATTTCAGGGCTAAATCAATTTCAGCAGGGGGCTGTCACCTCCTGCTTTTATTTTTGCTGTTTACTTTCCTCATAGGCGACTCTTTTAGTGTGATAGTGATACATCCTGATTTTGGTTGAATTACAGTTCATAGTTTATTTTTTTGCTCGTATTAATACCATCTTATCATTGATCGCTATATCCAGGTTGAGAGCCTGGCTGATCATCTCCATCGTATGTTCTAAAGATTGGTCTGTCATGTCCGCAGTAATGACGTGCTTTCGAATGGCGGTATCTTCCAGGTTGATCTTTACTTCAAATTTCTTTTCTATTTTCTGTATTACATCGTTCATGCCGGCGTCATTGAACGCCATGTCATATTCTGTTCCTCTGATAAATTCGTGTATATCTGTACGTGACGGATGTACGTTCACTACAGATGCATGTACTTCTGAATAAACGATACTTTCGTTTGTTTTGACGATCTGCTCTCTTGTCGATTTCGATCCTACGACTACAGATCCTGTCAATACCGATATGGCTACTTCTCCCTTTTCATTCTTACGAATATTAAAGCTGGTGCCTAATACGCCTGTAGTGAGTGAGCCACAGTATACAACGAAAGGACGTTTTGCATCTTTTGCTACTTCAAACAAGGCTTCTCCTTCCAGTGTCACAGGGCGTTCCTTCTCATTGAACACAGCAGGGAAAGTGAGTTTACTCTTCCCTTTCAGCCATACAATGCTGCCGTCAGACAGGATCTGCTTATGGATATGTCCTTTGTCACTGTAGGCATAAGTGGTTCTATGCGGGGCCACGATGTCCAGTACACTCTTTCGCCAGATATACCCTGCTACAATGATCACGGCAATTGCTGCAGCCACTGCTATCTTTTGCGACAGACGAAACATACGGACAGTTTTTGCCGGCTGGCCGATACGTTGCTGCAAACTGCTGAACATCTTTTCTTTTGCAGTTGCCCTTTCTTCCTGAGAAAGGTTGTCAAATGCCGTTTTATCTTCCATAGAGTCAAGCCACTTTTCCAGGTGTTCCATTTCCTGTTTATCCAGGAGACCTTTTGTATATCTGTCCAGTAAATATTTAAATTCTCTATTGTCCATCAGTAACTAAGGCTTATTTTGGTATATGGCAGTGGCACGTCTAACACGTCTATATAGTATGTAAACTGAAAAAGGGGATACACCTATCAGGCAGGAAAAAATTTATAAAAACCAGAAATATTCCCTGAAAGCCAGGCGTAGATGCTTCAGGGCCTTGGTAAGATGGTTTTCCACCGTCTTATGGGAGATATTCAGCGCATTGGCAATATCGTGAATGGAGCGGTGCTCATTCCGGCTCATTCTGAACACCTGCTGACATTTTTCCGGCAGGCGGGATACTTCCTTGTCAACTGCGTTGGCCAGGTCAGAAAAGGCAACATATTCCTCATTTGAATTATCCCGCAAAGTCTCATTATAGCGGGCAAAAGAGCTGGCGTAAGTTTTCCGTACCTTATCCGCTTTGATATAGTTGAAGATCTGGTATTTAACTGCCGTGTACAGGTAGGCAGAGAGGGTTTGCTGCAACCGGAGCTCGGCCCGCCTGTTCCAAAGGGAGAGAAACACCTCCTGGAGCAGTTCTTCTGTAACTTCCTTTGATTTCAGGCGGTTATAGATATAGGCATATAAAAGGGGCCAGTACCTGTTATAAATACATTCGTATGCAGCCATATCACCTGTTTGTAATAGAGCCATAAGATCTGCATCACCGTATGTATGTATATTTTCGATAATATTGATTTTTTGAGCGTGCTGAAGTTGGTCGATAGTATAAACTAACAAAAAAAAGCATACAAATCATAACCGATTATCAAAAAATTCCACATTTTATCTTAAAAACTACTTCTTTTAAGTACATAAAAAAAACCGCCTCATTGCATATGAGACGGCTTTTTCCTAAATATGCTAATACATGAGGCAACAGGTCAATTATATGATCGTTGCCCCCTTAGAAATCAATTTTCGCGAAGCAGATATAGTTCCTGTAAATGCAGGGCACCAACACAGACCGGCCACTGATCTGCTTACCATACCGTGGCATCCAGGTAAAGCCTTTATCCAGGTTACGTAAGGTTGGTTTACGAGTGGCTTTACCGTCGGGCTGTACACTGTTGTCTGTCAGGATAAAACTGCGTCTGTCCAGCTCATTATACAGGAAACGGAGCTCACTCCCGATGTTGACCATCATGTATGACAGATACAGGTCAGAACCGTCGTCATACTGGCTCTTATGTACAAAATTGCTCCAGAGCAGGTTGCCTTCATTATCCATGGAAAGCACCGCTATATTATCGTAATGATAGCGATCCTGGGAGTTGTAATTATTGTACCAGGGATTATAGTAAAATGGCGAATATGGCGAATAATAGTAGGGTGTATACATGCCATAAGGACCATACATATAATTCCAGCGATTCCAGGGTTGTGACCGGGAAGTAGTGTAATAAGACTCTGCTGTGATGATAAAACCGCCATTGCTGGTATTGATGATCTTGCGGATGAAATAGTCATTGAAAGCTGCGTTGGTAGAAGATTCTCCCTTAGCATTATTTTTCAGCTCAGGAGTAAATGCAACCTCTTTCTCGTACAGCAGCTGTTTCTGTCCGTAGTCATATTTACTGACATACAGGCCTTCCACATTACCCCTTTTCTGCTTGTAGTAAAAGGCCGTAATCAGCACCTTTTTACTGTTGTTGTCAACTTTCATCTTCACCTCGTCCAGCAGCTGGGTTTTGAGCTGCATAGATACATTCTCAAATGAATCTACCACAGCCCGTTTAATGATCAGGCTACCACTGATGATATAATCCCGGTTGTTAGTACGTTCCAGTTTATTAAAAATCAGGTCCCCTTCATTAGTGAGATTAAAGTTGCTGAGGAAGGATTTCTTTGTTTCCATCGGCAGCGATACCCGGCTGTTGTTGATCAGTTTAAAGGCGCTGTCATACAGGAAAGTGTAGAACACATTGTCGTTCTCCTTGTCCTGATTGATCTTATACACCATGATCTTATTCTTGTCTTCCGAATATTCTACGGAGTACACCTTGTTCTCTTTGGAGTAAAACCCTATCCTGGTAGAATCCACCATTACCGGCGCATCGGCAAAACGGGCATTACCATCCATGGTAGCACAGAAGCTATAGACAGCATCCTTACGCTGGAACTGGTACAACATGAATACTTTATCCGCATAAGACACGAAATCGACACTGATCAGCTTTTTGGGCAGAAAATCCAGTTTCACCCGGCTTTTCAGCGCCATTGTGTTATCATAGATAGAAATGACATAATCACCTCTGTCGCTCTTGTATACCAGTATATTTCCTGATACCCTGCCAATAATTTCAAATTCCGTGCTTTTGTAATCATCCCTTTCTGGTTCTGTATAGGATATTTTCTGGGCCATTACAGCCCCGCTCCATAAGACCAGCAAAGCATAGAGATATAGAATGCGCATTGCTAATATTTTAAAAGGTTGCAAGTTTAGATATAGATTTAACGGTAAATCGCTATCATTCATTGTGAAACATGGGCAGGAAAACGTGGAGCATTTCCGGCCGCCAACACTAAAATACGCAATTACGAATTATCTTAAGCCAATTCGGTTATCTTCCTGTATCGGGGTGTTTCAGGCCTGTTATTCAGGGGAAACAGGGGAACTGCAGTTATTCATCACTTTCAATTCGTAATTTCTAATGCTGAATTATGTATTTTTACGATTATGGATACGGTGTTAATTACCGGCGGCACGGGTCTCGTGGGCCGGGCGCTTACTAAGTTGCTTACAGACATTGGTTATAAAGTCATTATCCTGAGCCGGCGAAATAGCGACGGTAATACAGATAATGAGCTTATCAGCTATGCCCACTGGGATGTTGCCCGTCAGACAATTGATGAAGCAGCTATACAGCAGGCGGATTACATCGTCCATCTTGCAGGCGCTAATGTTGGGGACAAACGGTGGACAGCCGCCCGTAAAAAGGAGATCTTGAACAGCCGTGTACAAAGTGCTGGGCTGTTATTCGACGCCCTTAGCAAGTATCCAAATAAAGTTAAAAAGGTGATCAGCGCCTCCGCAATCGGCTACTATGGCGAGAACAAAAGCGGACCAGCCTTTACGGAAAACGATCCGCCAGCCGGCGATTTCCTTGGAAATACCTGTGTAGCCTGGGAAAACAGTATCCTGAAAATGCGGGAGCTGCAGAAAAAAGTGGTCATCCTTCGCACCGGTATTGCACTCAACCTGGCCGGCGGCGCTATGAAAGAATTCTATAAACCTTTACAATTCGGCTTTGCGACCATCCTGGGTAACGGGGAACAATATGTTAGCTGGATACATCTTCATGACCTCGCCCGTATTTACCTGAGCACTATTGTCAATCATGAACTGGAAGGCATCTACAATGCAGCGGCTCCCCATCCGGTGCAAAATAAAGAGCTGGTAATGACGATGGCGCAGGAAGCAAAGGGCAGAAGTTTTCTTCCTGTATATGTACCCACATTTGCCTTGAAACTGGCATTGGGTGAGATGAGTATTGAAGTATTGAAAAGCTGCCGGGTATCTTCCCTTAAGATCCAGGAAACAGGGTTTGTGTTTTCATACCCGGATATCCGTGGTGCCATGGAAAATATCTTCCAGGAAGATAAGTAGCCTGTCCTTAACCCTCCAGGATATTCCTCATAGCTTCTGCCTTTAACAGGCATTCCTCCCATTCTTTTAGCGGATCGGCATAATAGGTAATAGCAGAACCGGTCTGAAAAGAAAGATATTTTTTGCTGGCATTATACAGTATGCTGCGTATAACCACGTTGAAATCAAAATCGCCTTCCGGCGTAATATATCCAAGGGCGCCGGAGAATACCCCCCTGCGGGATTGCTCATACTGTTCTATCAGCTGCATCACACTCAGTTTAGGCGCACCTGTCATAGACCCCATAGGGAAAGCCTGGCTGATCGCATCTGTAAAAGATACTCCCTCTTCGAGGGTAGCCGTCACCGTAGATATCATGTGGTGCACCTGCGCAAATGAATAGATCCCGAATAACTCGGCCACCTGTACGCTGCCCCGTGTAGCGGTATGGGACAGGTCATTACGCACCAGGTCAACCACCATTACATTCTCTGCCCTTTCCTTGCTGTTCTGCTGCAATTCACGACGGCGCTCATCATCAGCAGCGGGTGTTTCTGCACGCCTGATCGTTCCTTTTATAGGTTGAGAAATAACAACCGGGCCTTTCTTCTGCAGGAAACGTTCAGGACTGGAACAAGCCAGGTAAAGGTCATTTGTGCGGTAATAAGCCGCAAAAGGGGATGGAGAAACGTTGTTCAGGCGCTTAAAAAGAGACAGGGGATGTACGATAGCGTCTTCAATGAAATTTTCCCTGCAGAAATTCACTTCATAACAGTCCCCCCTGTGTATATGTTCCTGTAAACTGGTAACGGCGTTGAGGTATTGTTGTTTGTCGAGATGGGCCTGTACCCTGCCAGCCGGTATTTGCTGCACTTTCTCTTCTTTTGCAGCAAGACATTGTGTATAAACGGCACGGGCAGCTGCCTCGTCCATCTCCCACCCTCCTATCTGCACCTCGTTATTACGCAATAACATGACGATACGGGGCCTGAAAAAGAAAAGGTCACCCCAGCCTATTCCATCTTTATTATCCGAATATAAGCCCGGAAACACCTCGTTTTTAAGATCGTAAGCAAGATGACCAAACAGCCAGTCACGGTGAGTGTTGTGATATTGGAGCAATGAGGGGAATGCATTGCCGGCATTGCAGGAAAGCGTATCCAGCGCATCTGCGGCCAGTATAGCCTCGTTTTGGTGATAGATGGAAGCGTAGTTGTTATTATCCAAAAAACAGCAAATGTTGAACTGATTACTCCAATTCAACATTTGCTGTTTAAATAAGTTTGGATCATTAACCGGGAAACCGTAAAATATCCTGATAATGCGTGCTTTTAATGCTTAAAAATCGTCGTCATCGTCATCAAAGCCACCCCTGTCGTTGAACAGGCCCATGTCTTTGAACTCGTCATCGATGCCCAGATCATCATCGTCATCTGCGCTCTTTTTACCAGGGCGGCCACGTTTGCTCTTAGGTTTAGGCATGTCAAACTCTTCGAAATCAGGATCATAATCCTCATCATCACCTTTGCCCCAATTATCATCATCGTCGTCCAGGTCCACATCATCATCGTCATCATCCAGATCATCCTCATCATCGTCATTCTTCTTCTTTGACTTTGAAGGCGACTTATCTGATTTTTTAGAAGCAGCAGACTTACGGGGAGTTTCCTCCTCATCCAGATCCTCATCATCGTCCTCCTCTTCCTTCTTTGGCTTACTAGCAGCTTTAGGCGTGGCTTTCGTGGTCTTTGGAGAACTCGTCTTTTTGGTCTCTTTTTCGTTATCAGATTTTGATTTCATAATAGGTTCACTTAAGTCTTTAGCGTATTACTTTTGCGTAAAGTTTTAACAGTTTTTTGTATTAGCCAAATTTTTTTTGCCGATTTTTTTCCGTAATTTTTTAAGCTTTTTCCTGCTCCAGAATCTGGTCCCTGCCTGGTCCGTTAGACACAAATTTCACAGGTACATCCAGGTAACTTTCCACTGCTTTTACGAAAGATTTCATCTCGGCCGGCAACTCGTTAAAGTGCCTGCTTTTGGCTGCTGTTTCATCACTCCATCCTTTATGCTTTTCCCATATAGGTTTCACTTCTGTATCATTCAGCTGGTATGGCATTGCTTTTGTCTGCTGACCATCGATTTCATAAGCAGTACATGCGTACACTTCATCGAATGCGTCCAGCACATCACTTTTAGTCATTACCAATTGTGTAACACCACTCAGCATACAGGTGTAATTCAGGGCAACAAGATCAATCCAGCCGCAACGACGTGGACGTCCTGTAGTGGCGCCAAACTCATTACCTTCTGCACGTAGTTTCTCACCAGTAG
The DNA here is from genome assembly GCF_021646545.1 of Chitinophaga filiformis. GTDB lineage: Bacteria > Bacteroidota > Bacteroidia > Chitinophagales > Chitinophagaceae > Chitinophaga > Chitinophaga filiformis_A. The sequence continues at coordinate 442,955 of NZ_JAKIRP010000004.1, forward strand.
CATCATGCAACTCGGTAGGGAATGGTCCGCTACCTACGCGTGTACAATATGCCTTGGTTACACCGATCACTTCTTTTATCCATTTAGGCGCTACGCCCAGTCCGGAACATACGCCCGCAGAGATAGTACTTGAAGAAGTAACAAATGGATAAGTACCGAAATCCACATCCAGCATGCTACCCTGTGCACCTTCTGCCAGTATCTTCTTGCCTGCTTTCAGCCTCTCGTTGATAAAATACTCCCCGTTCACAATATTCATCTGCTTCAGGTAGTTCACGGCATCAAAGAACTCTGCTTCCCAGTCAGCAATATCTTTTGCTATTTCAGCCTTTACTTCTGCAGTAAAATCATATCCTGCCAGCAAATGCTGATGTTTCTCTTTTAGTTTGTTATAACGCTCATTAAAATCGCTGCGCAGCACATCACCTACTCTCAGACCATTACGACCGGTTTTATCCATATATGCAGGTCCGATACCTTTCAGCGTAGAACCGATCTTTTCACTGCCTTTGGCTATTTCTGAGGCCTTGTCAAGAGCACGATGAGAAGGTACGATAATATGCGTTCTTTCCGCAATAAAAAGATTCTTTTTCAGATCAACACCTAAAGAAGAGATCTTATCACATTCTTTCTTAAATGTCACAGGGTCGAGTACCACACCATTACCGATCAGGTTAATGGTATTCTTGTGAAATACACCGGAAGGAATGGTATGTAATACTACCTTCTGGCCATCCACATATAAAGTATGCCCTGCGTTGGGCCCACCCTGAAAGCGGGCTATGACATCGTATTTACCTGCAAAGTAATCCACAATCTTTCCTTTGCCTTCATCGCCCCACTGTAGGCCCAGCAAAACATCTACCATAAGAGTTGATATTGATTTTTAAAAACGAAGTGGCAAAATTAAGGAAAAATAGCACGAATCCGAATTAGGAATTAATAATCAGGAACCGGGGGGCCAATCCACAAAAAAAGACGGGCCACAGGAATAAACGCCCTGCAGCCCGTCTTATTATTATAAGATCTTAATTTCGGGTAGCATTACTCATCCTCCAGACGGCTTACTGATTGAATACCATCCAGTTTCTTCAGCCGTTCAAACAGCTCATCCAGCTCCTCCTTATCATGTACGAAAACCTTGATCAGCCCTTCAAATAAGCCTTCACTGGATTCAATGGTCAGACCTGCAATGTTAACCCTCAGCTCACCGGAGATCACATTGGTGATCTTATGGATAACCCCTACATCGTCCATACCAACGATCCTCAGGCCTGTCAGGAAGGAGATCTCCCTGTTCTTCACCCACTTGGTCTTTACAACACGATGGCCGTAGTTTGCCAGCAACTGGGCGGCATTAGGACAGTTCGTTCTGTGGATTTTCAGGCCTTCACTGGCGGTGATGAACCCAAATACGTCATCTCCCGGAATCGGACGGCAGCAGTTAGCCAGTTTGTAGGCTATTTTGTCTGAACTTTCCCCGAAGATGATCAGTTCTGCATCTTTCTTGGAAGGGATCTGATGTTTCAGATGATCTTCCGAGATATGTTCCGGCTGTTTCACCGGCGGCGGTTTAGGCGCCTCCAGCTTATCTCCCAGTACGGTAAACTGCTTCAGTTCCTTCAGGTCTATATTCTTAACGGCGATCTGGTAATACAGGTCCAGCGGCGATGGCTGCTTATAGAACTGTACCAGCTCGTTGATGTTGTGCTGATTATTGGAGATCTTCAGATGGTCCAGCTTACGTTCCAGCAGTTCCTTCCCATCCATGGCCACCTTCCTTTTTTCCTCCTTCAGGGCATCTTTGATCTTGGATTTGGCCTTGGCCGTTAAAACATAATTCAGCCAGTCTTCCGTAGGCTTCTGCTTATTGGATGTAATGATCTCCACCTGATCGCCGCTACGCAACTTATGGCTGATAGGTACCAGCTTATAATTCACTTTGGCGCCGATACACTTGTTCCCTACCGCACTATGGATCGCATAAGCGAAATCGAGGGCAGTGGAGTTCACAGGCAATATCTTCAGATCGCCTTTCGGTGTATATACATAGATCTCTTCGGTAAAGAGATTACTTTTAAAATCTGCCAGAAAATCCAGCGTATTGGAGTCCGGGTTGTTCAGGATCTCCCTGATCTGGGTGAACCACTGATCAAATTTGGCTTCTGTGCTGACGCTCTGGTTGCTACCCTCCTTATAACGCCAGTGGGCGGCCAGGCCTTTTTCCGCATAGTCATTCATCCTTTTGGTCCGGATCTGCACTTCCACCCATTTACCTTGCGGACCCATTACCGTCACATGCAGAGCCTCGTAGCCGTTGGATTTCGGATTACTGAGCCAGTCGCGTGTCCTTTCCGGGCTGGGGTGGTAAAAGTCTGTAATAATTGAATAGACCTTCCAGCAGTCTGACTTTTCCTTTTCCAAAGGAGAATCCAGGATGATACGGATCGCAAAGAGGTCGTACACTTCTTCAAAGGTGACGCCTTTCTTCTTGATCTTGTTCCATATGGAGTGAATGGATTTGGGCCGTCCGTAGATCTCGAACATGAAACCTTCCTCCTGCAACACCTCCTTGATAGGCTTTATGAATTCATTGATATAACGGGTACGCTCACGCTTTGTTTCCTTCAGGCGTTTGGCGATGTCCCGGTAAGTCTGCTGCTCAGTGTACTTCATAGACAGGTCCTCCATCTCGGACTTGATATTGTACAGGCCGAGGCGGTGGGCCAGCGGGGCATAAATAAATACGGTTTCCGAGGCTATTTTGAGCTGTTTTTCACGGCTCATACTATCCAGGGTACGCATATTATGCATCCTGTCTGCCAGTTTTATAAGTATCACCCTGGGGTCGTCTGCCAGTGTGAGCAGGATCTTTTTGAAGTTTTCCGCCTGGGCGGTGCTCGTGTTTGAGTCGATCACGGTAGAGATCTTGGTCAGACCATCCACGATGTGGGCGATCTCAGCCCCGAAGGCCCTGTCAACGTCTTCCAGGGTGACTTCGGTATCTTCCACGGTGTCGTGCAGCAGGGCGCAAATAGCGGAACGTACACCCAAGCCGATCTCGTCAACGCAGATCTGCGCTACTGCGAGGGGATGTAAGATATAAGGCTCTCCGGACTTCCGGCGCATTTCCTTATGTGCGTCTGCCGCCATTTCGAAGGCAGTACGTACCAATTCACGGTCTCCTTTCTTCAAACGGGGTTTAAGCGACCTCAGTAAAGCGCGGTAATGACGAACGATTTCTTTCTTTTCCTGTTCCTCGTCGAGGTTATATTGTTTTACTACCACTGTTTCCATCTGCAATAAAGTTACGATTTTATTACATAGGAAGCATGGCAGAAAAGTGCTAGTTAAGCTCCTCCCAGCCTGCATTTATGCAGCACCTCCCAGGAGGTGCCGTTATGCCTGAGCAGGTATAGATTGCGGACCTGGAAGGATGCATCGAAGGGGCGGTGCCGGTATTCCTCCATAGCCAGTTCAAATTCAAGGTCGGACAGATCGCGGAATGCCAGGGATACATGCGGATTAAACCCATAGCGGGCCAGCATATGGCTGAACCCGAACTCTTTCTGGAGAAACTCCATCATTTGCTGGTGCAGCTGTACGATCCCTGCATTCTTTTCCACATTGATATACAACACTTTCCGTTTGGTAAAAGAAAAGCCACCGAAACCGTTCAGTTTTATTTCAAAAGGCTGCATGGACGCTGCAAATGCCGTCAATCCGGGTATCAGGCACTTTTCCAGCGAGGGACTGGCAGTAAAGGGAACCTGCATAGTAATATGCGGCAGCACCCTGAGTGCCCGGCGGGCGTCATACTTTTCGGCAAACTCCTGTTTCAACCGGATGATCTCCTTACCAATTTCGGCATTAGGGAGCAGGGCTATGAAATAGATCTTGCTTTCTTCCTTTGGCGGTTTGATGCGGGGCGGAAAGCGTGATCCGTTTTTGGGGCGGGAAGCCCGGTACTGATTCCCGTTGTGTCTTTGTGTGCGGTGATTGCGCTCATCACTCTCATGACGACTGCCATTGCCCTGTTGCCGGTAGCGTGGCTGGTCATTTCTGCCGTAAGTCATTGTTTTGGTGGTTATGGGGTTTGGATATTTGCTAGTCGTCACCCTGATTATCTGTATCTGCTGACGTAGACTCGTCTTTTTTATCTTTGCTGCTCTCCAGGATGTTTAGCCTGATACCCACATTATGCAGGGTTTCCAAAGCTATTCCCGGCTGTGTTTTAAAATGCTTCCGTAAGCGGGTAATGAATACGTCCATACTTCTGCTGGAAAAGAAACTGCTGTTTCCCCAGACTTTCAGCAGGATCTCATCCCGTTTTACCAGTTTGTTACTGTTCTCGACCAGGTATCTTAATACCTTTGCCTCTTTTTTTGTCAGGGTAGCGAAAGCCTCGCCCCCCGTCTTTCGGAGTTCCTTTTCTTCATAGTTGAACCTTACATCTTCGCCCAATTTATAGATGCCGTCTCCTGGTACATCTTTGGGCAAGGTCCTTCGCAGGAATACCCTGATCCTCATGATCAGCTCGCGCATGCTGAAGGGCTTCACCAGAAAATCGTCCCCGCCTATGCGGAAACCATGGAGCCGGTCTTCGTCGGCCGATTTTGCAGAAACAAAGAGGATCGGTATCATACCGTTCTTTTTACGGATATCCTGCGCTAGCGTGAAGCCGTCTTTTTTGGGCATCATCACATCGAGTATACAAAGATCGAAATCGTCTCTTTGAAACTTCTTCCAGGCTACCTCACCATCGAAACAGTGCACCACCTGGTATCCTACGGCTTCCAGCTGCTTTTTAATGATATTACCGTATTGATAATCATCTTCTGCAAGGAGAATTTGTACATTACCTACCATGCGTTAAGTTTTATACCCTGTTCAATTTGTGTTAACAGACAATGTCATAAAATGTCATGCAATGTCATACCATGACTCTGCTACAATATTGACGAATAAACTTCTCATTTTAGTTAATGATTAGTTATTGAAGAAAATTTTCTTGGTTTGCCATGCTAAGGATCAAATTGAACGGATGGGGTTTTTCAAGGATTTTTTACACACATTTATTTAGACAACAAAAAAAAAGGCCGCCTGTTCAAAGGCAGCCATTTTTTTTGTTCACAGCTTTTGCAGGCTGTTATGATTTCATCTGCTGACGGCAATTTATGACGCTACCGCAGAGAGCTGTATAGCAACTGCATGTTGCCATGCTTTTTGCTGTAAAGCAGCGGGGATGGTAATCTGAGTACCTGTAGCAGTGGCTTTCCAGGAGATCTTTTCCTTAGCACCCAGTACGGTCACCTTTGCTCCTTTTGCCGGTTTCAGACCTTCAAATGCAATCTGTGCAGGCAATTTTTCTCCTTCATCCAGCAGGTAGATGGCATATACATTACCATTCTTTTTGCGGGTAAAACACACCTTTCCGTCTTTGTACGGAGCTATTGAACGGGTACCATAAATGGCATCCCCGTTCACCTTCATCCACGCTCCAATGGCAGCCATAGTGGTATAAGCCTCGTCATGCAACTGCCCATCAGGACCTGGACCTACGTTCAGCAGGTAGTTACCGCCTTTCGCCACAATGTCTACCAGGTTGTGAATGAGCTTATTTACAGGTTTATATCTATCATCCGGTACGTATGACCAGGAGCCGGCCATCGTCATACAGGTTTCCCATGGATAGGACAGCGGCTTTTCCGGGATCTGCTGTTCCGGCGTACGGTAGTTTTCAAACGGACCGTGTACTGCCCGGTCCACCACGATCAGACCAGGCTGATGGCTGCGGGCCATTTTAGCGATACCGGCCATGTCGATATCTTCATTTTGTTTGGTTGGCCTGGTGTCGATCTCCGCTGCCGTGATGTCGTTTGCCTTTTTAACACCCTGGTTGCGGGCGCGTACCCATCCACCATCCAGCCAGAGGATCTCAATCTTACCCATGGTGGTCATCAGTTCCTCGATCTGTTTATAGGTATACTCTTTAAAGTTTTTCCAACGGTCAGGGTACCTTGTCACATCATAGTTCACATGCCTGTCTTTCGGAGGGAAGTAAGGCCACCAGTAAAATTCACTGTGCCAGTCAGGTTTAGAAAAATAAGCTCCGGTATGGATGCCTTCCTGCTGAAATGCAGTAAATACCTCTTTCGCCACATTCTTTCTTGGATCATTACGGAAAGGGCTTTTGGAGCCGGCTATACCATAATCGGTCTGTTTAGTATCCCACATACAAAAACCATCATGGTGTTTAGTTGTGAAAACAACATACTCCATACCTGCGCCCTTAGCCGCCTTTGCCCATTTGGAAGGGTCAAATTTGGTAGGGTTGAAAGTCGTAGCCAGTTCTTCATATTTCTTTACGTAATCATAATATGGAATACCATAAGGCTTACGCTGAGTCCATCCCTCATCTTCCGGGCAAATACTCCAGGACTCTACAATACCCCACTGGGAATAAGCCCCCCAGTGAATCAGCATACCAAATTTCCAATCCTGCCATTGATCAAGCTTTTGCAGCACAGCCTGATCGGTTTCCGGGATATAGGGCTGTTCCAGACCGTGGTCCTGCGCGCTGGCTGTGGAAAATGCCAATAGTGCGCTACTAAATAAAAGAAATAGTTTTCGCATGATTAATTTTTAAATGTATCTGAGAACTTAGAAACTTCCTGCTCTTTCGGTTGTAGTGACAACCAGGCGCCGTCTCCGGAAAAATTTTCATAATGCTGATCCTGACAAAGTAATACACATTCCCGCTTAATTACTCATTGTCCTTTACCACTTTCCTATAGAATATTACCCTGTGGTGATCCGGCAAGCGTAATACACCCAGCGCTTCATGAGTCAGGCCCTTGGTGAAGTAGATGTATAAAAACTATCTTTGTATTATTATGAAAAGCATCTGGCAACAAATACTACGCTACCTCTACATAGGTAAAAAAGATCCCTCTGCACCTAAGAATCGTTATGTATATATGATGCACGGTATGAACCGGATCTCTATTATCGTTTTCCTGATCGCATTGATAATAATGCTGGTAAAACTTTTTAGCCGTCATCATTGAGCCGACTTTATCGAATAAGCAGCTTCCTTTCTTTCTTTAGGCGTTATCTGCCTGCTTCCGCATAGATCACTTCTGCCGCCCGGCGACTGGCATCTTTTTCTCCCAGTTTCGACCAGAGGGCCGCATAATCGGTCTTTATACGGTTGCGCACCGTGGAATCTTTCAATAATAAGGTCAGTTCCTTCAGAAGGTTCTCTTCATTCAGCTCATGCTGGATCAGCTCTTTTACAACAGGTTTGTCCATTACTAAGTTGACCAGCGCAATATATTTCACCTTGATCAATCGCTTGGCGAAGAAATAAGAGATGGCGCTTCCCTTATAACAAACCACTTCCGGTACTCCGAACAAAGCGGTTTCCAGTGTGGCTGTTCCGGAAGTAACCAATGCAGCTTCTGCCTGACGTAACAGGTTGTATGTTTGTCCTTTAACGGTGGAAACATTGGGGTGCGCCCCTGTCAATCCCGCTATAAAAGCGTCATCGAGGCTTGGAGCCTGCGCCACAATGAACTGATGATCGGGAAAATGTCTGGCCATGGTGAGCATGATCGGTAATTTTACACTTACCTCCTGCTTACGGCTGCCAGGTAGAATGGCGATAATGGGTTTATCTGACAATGGCCTGTCGGCAGGCTTTTCTTTTGCCTCCTTTATAACCTGAATAAGGGGATGACCGATATATTCTACCTCATAATCCCATTTCTTATAAAAGTCCTGCTCAAATGGCAGGATGCAAAGCATCTTATCAACGCTCCGTCTGATCTTCTTCACACGGCTCTCTTTCCATGCCCATACCTGCGGAGAGATATAAAATACCACTTTGTATCCCAGCGGTTTGGCCCACTCCGCGATACGCAGGTTGAAACCTGCATAGTCGATCAGCACCAGTACATCCGGCTGGTACTGCTGGATATCCTTTTTACAGAAGTCCATATTCCTCAGTACTGTACGGATGTTCATCACCACTTCAATAAATCCCATGAAAGCAAGATCTTTATAATGCTTCACCAGCGTTCCTCCCGCCTGTTGCATCATATCGCCACCCCAGCAACGGATATCCGCTGCGGTGTCCTGTTGTTTCAATTGTTTGATCAGATTGCTGCCATGGAGATCACCGGAAGCTTCACCGGCGATGATGTAATACTTCATAGGACAAATATAACTTAGGAATCAGGAATTAACCAGCAATTGGTCAGACCAGGTATTATTCCTGATTCATTCCCTCCTTCATTGGTTTATCCGTGTAATAATTTGAGGAAGATGATAGTGATGGCGTAAAGCATGGTGACCAGAAAGATCCCTTTTGCAGTTACGTCTTTCCGACTCCGGGTATAGAAATAGAACACCAGTCCGTTCAGGAGAAGACAGATGCTGATCAGCTTTGGCAACATCTGGCGGTTTCCCAAAATAAGGGTAATAAATTCATCCAGGGATACATGCTTAGGCATGAAAATCAACAGGTAGTACAGGAAAAAGGCGAATACCGGGGTAAACATACCCAGCACGATGCCCAATGGGAGATTATCTCGTTTTAACATAGTAGGTTTTGATAATGTGCGTTAATGACACATCAGAGTTTCCAGTCGTTCTCAATCTTCTTCTTCAGCTTATAATCTGTCAGGTCAAACTGTACAGGCACCAGGGAAGCATAGTTGTTGGCCAATGCATATACGTCAGTATCCTCTCCGTTATCGCGGTTAATGAATTCACCAGTAAGCCAGTAGTATTTTTTACCACGCGGATCACGGCGCTCATCAAAGGCCTCCACCCATTTCGCATCTGCCTGACGGCATATCTTAATTCCTTTGTAATCTTCCTTTTTTATAACTGGTATGTTCACATTGAACAAAGTACCTTCCGGCAGTTCAGATTCCAGCATCTTTTTAGCTACCGTATAGGCTACCTCCTTACACAAAGAGAAATCTGCATGGAAACTGTAATCGAGGTAAGAAAACCCTACAGATGGCACTCCTTCTATCGCGGCTTCCATTGCGGCAGACATAGTGCCGGAATAGATGACATTAATGGAATGATTGGCACCATGGTTGATCCCGCTTACGCAGATGTCAGGCAGACGATGCAGGATCTTGTCGCGGGCCAGCTTTACACAATCCACCGGTGTACCGGAACATTGCCAGGCTTCAATGCCCTCAAAAATGTCCACCTGGTCCAGCCGCAGCGGCACGCCAATAGTGATCGCATGTCCTTTACCCGATTGCGGGCTATCCGGGGCTACCACTACAACCTTACCCAGCGGGCTTACCGCTTCAATCAGGGCCCTGATACCAGGAGCCGTTACACCATCATCATTCGTAACAAGTATGATCTTTTCCTGCTCGTTTCCCTTCACAAACGTTGCTATTTACTTTTCGACAAATTTAATATTCTTAACTGATAGTCCATAACGCACGGTCGTGTGATAATGCGTAACAGACTAAAAACGCAAAAGATAGGTGAAACATTACGGCTGTTTTACCTTATCTTTTACAAATAACATATAATTAACATACTATATTACAGATCAGTACGAAGCATCCTTGTGAACACCAATCCTACCAGGAGTCCTACATATAAGACCATTACTACCAGATATACCTGGCTATCATAAGGTGCCTGATAGCCAGCTAATTTCTCTACTTTTTCCACAATAGGAAAGGGCAGCAATTCATCTCCCGCCTGCAGCGGGAATAAGCCACCAATGTTGCCCCAATTGCGTTTTGCAATAAAGACCAGCAGTTGTTCAAGGAACATCGTATACCCTATAAATAATATAATTGCAAGCCCTGTACGTTTTACCACCATTGCCAGGAATAGAGCCAGTGACAGCGATACAACCACCTGCAACAGGTAATAAAGTATATAATGGCTGTTTTCCAGGCTAAACGCAGCCTTTCCATAAAAACCGCCAAAAATGAACACCGTGATAAGGGAGGTCAGAAACGCTACCAGCGACAATGTCACGATCCAGAATAACTTTGAGATTACGAAATCCTTACGTTCCCATCCATCAATAATATTCTGACGGTGCGTTTTGTAGGTAAATTCATTGGTCACCAGTGTGATCAGCAACAGGCCGAAAATCCCGGAGGTATAAGATCCGACACTACTTACCGTCTGCCAGACCGTTGGGAAATCGTATATAGATTGCCCCAGCAACGTTTGTGCTTCTTTAGGGATTCTCCTGGCGAAGACATCATGAATGATAAAGTTAGGTGCCAGAATAGACAGCAGGCCCAGGGCGATGAACACCCAGAAAGTGCGGTAATTCTTTACCTTCAGCCATTCTATTTTTATGATTTGCAGCATATGTGTGATGCGAAGAGTATTAGTTATTGGTTAATTCCAGGAATGCTGTTTCCAGGCTCTTTCTGCTCATCTGCAGATGACTGAGCCAGATGCCCTGCTGTGCGCACCAGTTATTCAGTGCCGCCGGGTCAACTGAATCCCTGAAGGTTACCTGCAGCAGCCCATCTCCCGCAGGCAAAAGCGCCACAAATGCAGGATGTTGCTGTATCAGCTGCGCCAATCCATGGCTGTCTGCGCTGCCTATCTCAATAAAATTATCCCTGGACACAACGGTATTCACCGGTCCCGAGCCGAGCAGCTGGCCTTTTCTCAGGATGGCTACATGCGTACATACCTTTTCCACTTCATCCAGTAGGTGACTGGCCATAATAATAGTCTTACCTGACAGCGCCAGCTGGCGGATAAGATTCCTGACCTCTGCTATCCCCACAGGGTCCAGTCCGTTGGTCGGCTCGTCCAGTATCAGGACCTGCGGATCTCCCAGCATGGCCGCCGCTATAGCGAGACGCTGCTTCATACCGAGGGAGTAGGTCTTAAAGGCCGAATGCTGGCGGGCCGTCAATCCGGCCAGCTCCAGCACCCTGGGAATGTCCGCTTCGCTTTGTTGCTTGATATTGGCCACTATCTGCAGGTTCCGGTAGCCGGAAAGGTAGTGGTAAAAGTTAGGCGTTTCCAGGAGGGTACCAATCTTCCGCCGCTGCAGGGCAGAAGGTGGCGCATCCAACAGGGTAAAAGAACCGGCATCCGCTTTCAGGACGTCGGTAACAATGCCCAATAGCGTAGTTTTTCCGCTCCCATTCGGGCCCAGTATGCCAAATACGCAATTAGTGGGAATATCAAATGATACTCCTGACAATGCCTGTACGGCACCATATCTTTTTGAAATGTTCTGAAGGGAAAGAATAGTCGACATCAGGTGGTTTAGTTTCTAATTGGTTTCCCTGTTTTGATCACGCTCTGCAACCGCTCCAGTGTTTTACGCTCTCCCGCCAGACTGAGGAATGCTTCCCTTTCAATGTCCAGCAGATATTGTTCGCTTACCAAAGACGCTTCTGACAAATCCCCTCCGCTCATTACGTATGCGAGCTTGCCGGCAATCTTTGCGTCATGATCGGAAATATAGTTCGAGAACCGCATGCTGTGGATGCCTGTCAGCATCATTCCAAGGGCTGTGCGACCCAGTACTTTAATGTCTTTTCTTTCTACAGGACGTGTATACCCTTCTTCCGCCATTTGCAGTATACTGCGTTTGGCATCAGCAATCAGGCGGCTCTGGTTCAGCGTGATCTCATCATGTCCTTTCCGCAGGATGCCCAGATCGAATGCCTCATGAGCAGAAGTACTCACTTTCGCCATCGCGATGGTCATAAACCTGTCTTTCAGCGGCTCCTCTTCTATGCGGCCTTCCTTGAACTCGTCGGCCGCACGCAATGCCATTTCCTTGGTGCCACCACCGCCGGGTATCAGGCCTACGCCCAGTTCTACCAGTCCGATATAAGACTCTGCCGCAGCCTGTACTTTATCTGCATGCAGGCACATCTCACAGCCACCACCCAATGTAAGCGCGTGTGGAGCAACTATTACCGGAATAGAAGAATAACGGAGGCGCATGGTGGTCTTCTGGAACATGCGTACTGCCATGTCCAGCTCATCATACTCCTGTTCGGCTGCAAACATGAAGATCATGCCCACATTAGCACCTGCAGAAAAGTTAGCGCCTTCATTGGCAAGGATCAGTCCGCGGAAATCTTTCTCTGCCCTGTCAATGGCTTTATTCACACCTTCCAGCACTTCTCCGCCGATGGTATTCATCTTCGTTTTCCAGTCGAGCACTACCACGCCATCGCCTATGTCATACAGGTTGCAGGCACTGTTCTTCCAGACAACATTACCGGAAAGATTTTCCAGGATAACGAAGGTATCTGCACCAGGCAGCAGTTTATAAACATGTGTCTTAACATCGTAGTAATACCGCTTCCCGTTCTCTACTTTATAGAAGCTTTTAACGCCTTTTTCCAGCATTTCCTTTACCCATGGGGCCACACTCAGGCCTTTAGCTTCAATTGCCTTAATGCCTTTTTCAACACCTACTACATCCCACGATTCAAAGGGTCCTATTTCCCAGCCAAAACCGGCCTTCATGGCATCATCCACTTTGTAGATGTCGTCCGCTATCTCAGGTATCCGGTGAGAGATATAAGAGAACAGATGTGCATGGAACTGCTGATAGAACTCTCCTGCTTTATCGGTTGCATTATATAACGCGACAAGTCGCTGCTTCAGATCTTCCACCTGTTTGGCGGCCTCTATGCTGGCAAACTTAGATTTCTGCCGGGGGCCATACTCCATCGTTTCCAGGTTCAGCGTAAGAATCTCCTTACCGCCCTCTCCCTTTGTCTTTTTGTAGAAACCCTGGCCTGTCTTATCGCCCAGCCATTTGTTTTCCACCACTTTCTGCAGGAATGGAGGGATCACAAATATATTCCTGGCTTCGTCCTGCGGACAGTTATCAGCCACACCCTTTGCTACTTTTACAAGCGTATCGACTCCCACGACATCGGCTGTACGGAAAGTAGCCGATTTGGGCCTTCCGATCACCGGTCCGGTCAGCGTGTCTATCTCATCGATATTCAGCTTCAATTCCTGCATGAGGTGGAAGATGGCCATGATGGAATACACCCCCACCCTGTTGGCAATAAATGCAGGGGTATCCTTACAGAGCACGGTTGTTTTACCCAGATAGAGATCTCCGTAGTTCATCAGGAAGTCTACTATTTCCGGGTCAGTATATGGTGTAGGAATTATTTCCAGTAAGCGCAAATAACGAGGTGGGTTAAAAAAGTGCGTTCCGCAGAAATGTTTCTTAAAATCGTCACTACGACCGTCAGCCATCAGATGAATAGGAATACCCGATGTGTTGGAAGTGATCAGCGTACCGGGTTTACGGTATTTCTCCACTTCTGAGAACACTGACTTCTTGATATCCAGGTTTTCCACCACTACTTCGATGATCCAGTCATAGTTGGCAACCTCCTTCATATCGTCCGTAAAATTTCCTGTACGGATCAGCTTTACCACATCCTTCTGGTATACGGGGGAAGGGTTGGCTTTCAGGGCAGACTGCAATGCTTCGTTTACGATGCGGTTCCTGACCGCTTTACTGTCCAGCGACAGTCCTTTAGCTTTTTCTGTATCAGTTAACTCTTTAGGGGCAATATCCAGTAACAACACCTGAACTCCGACTCCTGCAAAATGAGCTGCTATACGAGAACCCATTACTCCTGAACCTAAAACGGCCACCTTATTGATGTGTCTTTTCATAGAACGCGTTTTATAAGCTACAAGCGCTAAGGCATTGTAGTGAGTCTTTTCGTTAATATCGATTAATGAATATATGATTTTTTGGGAGACTTGAGGCAAAAGGAAGAAAAAAACGAACAGGCCGTCTCCGGTACCGGGACGGCCTGTGAAAACAATATAATGGCGTGCTTACTTAAACTGGCTGCAATGCCTTCGCTGTCTCTTGCTTTTTGCCCACACTTTTCTTCGCTTTCTTTTTACGTCCCAGCCATACCAGGAAACCCGTAACGGGCAAACTGGCGCCGATCAGTGCGCCAAAGAAGGCCAGGATCTTACCGGGCAAGCCCAGTATCGAGCCTACGTGAATATCATAGTTCATCTTACGCAGTTTCGTTCCAAAGCCAGCTTCCTGGAAACTGATCTCGAATACTTTATCGCCCTTGAGCTGCTGCCCCGTATGCTGGTCGAAGGCATAACTCCGGTTGTTATAGAACTTGCCAACGGTGGGATAAATGGTTATATTAATAGCAGCTTTCGGTTTGGATGTATCTGCGAAAGTGTAAAAAAATCCTTCTGCTTCCGGATGTTTACTGAGTACTTTCCCCCATACAAGGTCCATTGCCTGTTCAGGTGTATACAACTTGCCTGCCTGCAGTGAGTCAGACTGCGGCCGCTTGAAATCTGGCAGGGTTTGTCCGCCGGAAGTGACCCAATACAGCCCCTTGCTATACCATTTGATGCCATATACCATTCCGGTCAGCGCCATCGCCAGCACCACCAGTAATGAATAGAAGCCCAATACATTATGCAAGTCATAGTTCACTCTTTTGAAAGAGGCTTTCCATTTTATCTTAAAACTCTGATCGCGTGTAGCTTTCGTCCATTTCTGCGGCCACCACAATACCATTCCTGTAATGAGGATGAGCACAAAAATGAGGGTACTGTAGTTCACGATCGGACGGCCGATTTCGGCAGGCATCCAAAGAAAACGGTGGCCATTGAGGATAAAGCGGAAAAAATCAGTTTCGCCGGGTTTATTTTCCTTTATGCTAATCACCTGGCCGGTGTAAGGATTCAGCCGCATCACCGTGTTGCCTTTTCTTCCTTCGCCAAGGCTCAGGTAAATAGCTGTTCCCTGTTGATAAGTAACATATCCTGGTTTTTTACCCGGATATTTCGCGGCGGCTATTCCCTTCACTTGTGACGGAGTGATCACCGGTTTATCCTGGCGGGCAATTACCGTTTCCGGTTCCATTAACCTGGTAATCTCATCATGAAATACCCATATGCAGGCGGTTACGCATACGATGAGCATCACGATACCGGTGATCAGCCCCAGCCATAGGTGTAGCCAGGCGGATATACGATAAAAAAGGCTGCGTTTCTTTTTAACTGCTGGTTTCCGGGAGAAGAAATTCATGTTACGATGTTGAGTGATGGTCCAATAGATGGACCGGCGCGCTGATTGTTGATAGAACAGCGCAAAAATACCTCCTTGTCATAGAAAAGGTTTACGCAATCGGGAAATAATAAAGGAGGAAAAAAGATCGGATTTGAGCGGGGGAAATGGATGATGATGATTTGTTCATTTTTTGCATACAATCAGATGTCATTCAGTTCATTCATTTAGGTTGTAGTTTTTCCTTATATCTTAATTCTTGATAATTTTGACGTGAATGACGGAAGTACAGAAATCAGCGATTAAGCTGTAACTTAGAATACTGCGTTTGTATTAATTATCAGACGAATAAAAGTTCGAAATACATAATGATTAGTCTTGACTTAAATTCAGTTCTAAATTCTCAATATAAGGAGAACAGGGGGTATAAGAAACTACTCTCCTGGTATTTCGTGTTAAGGAATTTTCTCCCAATAAACTGGTCTTTTAAAAAAGCTAATCGTAAACTGCAAGCTCGCCTGGCAATTTTAAAAGAAATGCATGCTTATCTTATGGAGAAAGCACCTGAGTTAAAAGATACAGATCTGCGTGCTGAAATAACATCCACTGAAAAACTGATTGAGTATATTTACGGGCAAAGGGACATCCTGGAAGGCCATATGCCTCATGCGGGATTTAAACCATTACAGCCATCTCTTGATATTACATCAGAGATTATTACTGTTTTACATAGCATATTGCGGATATTACAAAAAAACACACTCAAACCACCATTAACAAACAAGACCGAAGAAGCAACTCTTGCTGTTAACCGTTCAAAAAAAACAATCAATAAACTATATGACCGTTAACCAACGTGACGTATATCTTCTCCCTCATCCTTACGGAAACAGTCACGGCGAACCACATCCACACATTGTTCTCTCAATACCTGAGGCGAATCAACATGAGAATACTTTTATTGCTGTGATGATTACCAGTTCATCTGCTACCAGGGATGATTTTTCTTTTGCATTGTATGACCAAATGTTTGAGAAACCTTTGGCAAAAAATAACTGTCATGCCAGAATGCATCTCATGACACTTTCATTTGGGGAAGATATCGACAGGCCAAAGATCAATACAATGAAAATTGCTCCCTTTAAGGAATTGATGCGGAGTATAGGAGATCTCATATTCGATTATCACTTCCTTCCTAAATAAAAAGCCCTCCAGCGCTCACGCTCTGAAGGGCCTTTATATCTCTAAAAACTAAATCATCTCACTTCACTTCCTGCATCCACAGCTGCATCCGGATTCACGAACACCAGCTTTCCTGCAGCATTCTCCGCCATCAGGATCATTCCCTGGCTTTCAATACCACGCATTTTCCTCGGCGCCAGATTAGCTACCAGTGTTACCTGTTTACCCACCACTTCTTCCGGTGCAAAATGCGCTGCGATACCTGATACAACGGTACGCTTTTCAGAACCGATATCGACCAGCAGTTTTAGCAGTTTATCCGCCTTAGGTACTTTCTCTGCTTCCAGGATAGTACCTACACGCAGGTCCAGCTTAGCGAAATCTTCAAACTGGATCTCTTCCTTCACTTCCTTCGCTGCAGGTGCTGCAGCATCAGCTGCAGGAGCCGCAGGCTTGATCAAACCAGCATGCAGTTTATCGATCTGCTCCTGTATCTTGGCGTCGTCGATCTTGGTGAATAAGTACTCAGGCGGACGCAGAGAATAACCTACGCTCACCAGTTTCAGGCTGCCTGCATTTTCCCAATCCAGCATACGGTCCACCACTTTCAGCATATGGCAGATCTTCTTTGCAGTGAATGGCAGGAACGGATTTGCCAGGATAGCCAGGTTGGCTGTCAGCTGTAAACATAAATGCAAACAGTTGTCAATCAATTTCTGATTCTCTTCCGCATTTTTAGCCAGTATCCACGGCTCTTTTTCCTGCAGATATCTGTTGCCCTGGCGGGATACCTCTATCACCTCAGCCAACGCCTCGCGCAGACGGAAATTCTCGATAGACTCTTCGATCTTCTGCTTTGAAGCCAGTAAGTTGGTCAGTACTGCATCGTCTTTTTCATCCTTCACTTCAGGATGGAATGCAGGCACTTTACCACCACACAGTTTATGCATCAAAACCATAGTACGATGCACAAAATTGCTGAAGATATCCACCAGCTCACTGTTGTTGCGCTGCTGGAAATCTTTCCATGTAAAGTCGTTATCCTTGGTTTCCGGCGCGGTACTGGTTAGTACATAACGCAGTACATCCTGCTGATCAGGGAAGTCCTTTACATAGTCGTGTACCCACACTGCCCAGTTACGCGAGGTCGATACCTTATCTCCCTCAATGTTCAGGAACTCATTGGCCGGTACATTGTCAGGCAGCACAAAGCCTCCATGTGCCTTGAGCATTGCCGGGAAGATGATACAGTGGAACACGATATTATCTTTACCAATAAAGTGTACCAGCTTGGTATCGTCTTTACACCAGTAATCTGCCCAGTTTTCAGTCAGCTCTTTGGTAGCAGAAATGTACCCGATAGGCGCATCAAACCATACATACAATACTTTCCCTTCCGCATCAGGCAGCGGCACTTTAATACCCCAGTTGCTGTCGCGGGTCATTGCCCTGCTTTGCAGACCGCTATCCAGCCAGCTTTTACACTGACCGTATACGTTATTTTTCCACTCTTTATGGCCTTCCAGGAGCCACTCCTTCAGGAATGGTTCATAGTTCTGTAAAGGCATATACCAGTGCTTTGTCTGTTTCTTGACAGGTACGGCGTTACTGAGGGTAGAGCGCGGGTTGATCAGCTCATCAGGGCTGAGGGAAGATCCGCACTTCTCACACTGGTCGCCATATGCATTGGGGTTGCCACATTTAGGGCAGGTACCCGTGATATAACGGTCAGCCAGGAATACACCGGCAGTTTCATCGAAAAACTGCTCAGTCACTTTTTCTTCAAACAGTCCTTTATCGTACATGGTTTTGAAGAAAGCCGCTGAGGTTTCGTGATGTATCTGTTTAGTGGTACGGGAAAAAATATCAAAGGAGATACCCATGTCTGTAAAACTGTCATGTATGATCTTATGATATTTATCCACAATATCCTGAGGAGTTACTCCTTCCTTCATCGCTTTGATGGTGATAGGCACTCCATGTTCGTCTGTTCCTCCTACGAACTTTACATCCGCCTTCTTAGCGCGCAGATAGCGCACGTAAATGTCGGCGGGAATATAACAGCCTGCCAGGTGGCCGATGTGGACCGGGCCATTGGCATAAGGCAATGCCGCTGTTATTAGATATCTGTTAAATTTTCCCATGTTCGCTTAAAGAATGCTTAAATAATCGAAATTCTGTTTTTGCTTTTGGAAGAGCGAAAAGTATTTATCAACTTAGCCCTGTCAGGGTTGGGATATTCTCCCCCAAATAGTCTGCAAAGGTAATTAAAGCATAGAACAATGAGAATTCCGCCGTACCTCAAAAAAGGTGATCTTATAGGCATCACCTGCAGTAGTAGTAAAATGGACCAGCAGGCAGCAGAATATGCCGCTGGAGTGATCAGTTCCTGGGGGTACCAGGTACATCTGGGCATTACGGTAGGCACCAGCTTCCATAATTTTTCCGCTCCGGATGAGCTGCGGCTGGAAGAGCTGCAGGACATGCTGGACGATCCTGATATTAAGGCCATCATCTTTGGCCGTGGTGGTTATGGACTGGTATGCATACTGGACGACCTGGATTTCAAGAAGTTCCGCAAACATCCGAAATGGATATGCGGCTATAGCGACATCACGGTACTCCATACGCACATTCATCAGCAATACGGTATTCCAACCATCCACTCCATGATGTGCAGCGGCATCAGGCCGGACACGGTGGAAAATGAGTATGTGGACAGCCTTCGCCTGGCACTTAAGGGTACACCTTACCGCTATGCGTGCGCACCGCACGACCTGAACCGCACCGGCAAGGCTAGCGGTCAGCTCATCGGCGGTAACCTGTCCCTCCTCGCCAACCTCTCGGGTACTGAGTCACAGCCCGATACCAAAGGAAAGATCCTCTTCCTGGAAGATATCAGCGAGTACCGTTATAACATAGACCGGATGATGTACAATCTGAAAAGGGCCGGATGGCTGGAAGACCTGGCCGGGCTGGTAGTCGGCTCTTTTACCGATAGTAAAGAGACTGAAACCCCTTTTGGCCAGACCGAATATGAGATCATCAGGAATATTGTTCAGGATTATGATTATCCCGTTTGTTTCGGCTTCCCCGTGGGGCATACCAATGAAAACTATGCACTGAAAATAGGGTTACCGCATGAACTGCACGTTACAGCCAGACAGAGTAGATTACTGCAACGCGATATCTAAAGCTTTCCGGTACTCAGGATAGTTGTCCAGGTTACGATGATCGGCGCCCGGAACAGGAATAAACCGGTCTCCCGGCTTCAGCAGCTTTTCCAGTTTCTTAGCAGATGCCAACGGAATTGTCTGATCGTCCGTCCCATGCATGATCACAACGGGCGCTGTTACTTTAGGCAGATATTCGTTAGTGGGAAACTTGTATTCCAGCATAAACTGGTATGGATAAATGGGTGCCATCCGCATTGCCAGGTCAACAATGCTGTAGTAAGGCGCTTCCAGCACCAGCCGTTTACAATCCCTGATGGCGGCCAGCTGGGCGGCTACGCCTGTTCCTAACGACCTACCATAGATGATGATACTATCCGGCGGGAAGAATTTCCTCGCCACTTCATACATATGTAATGCATTGGCATAGATAGTTGCTTCGGTTAACGGCCCGGTAGATTTACCATAGCCGGGATAATCCATCATCAGTACGCTGTAACCATGATCGATGCACTGCTGCGCTTTGCTCGCATATTTGGAGATATTCCGGGCATTACCATGAAAATAGATCACCATACCTTTCGGCGACGCTGCCTTAAACAAGACAGCGCTTAACGTTTCCTTGTCATTGATACGGATACGCATTTCCTCAAATGGTATGTCGTATTTGAAAGCATAATCTGCTGTCAGCGGTTCCGGATGGAAGATTATTTTCTTCTGCACAAAATACAATGCCACACCACTCATCAGATAGATGGCCAGTATCCATGAAAGTATGGGACGCAACTTTAATTTACGGAGCATGAACTATGTTTAATCTTCAATGTCAGGAACGATCTCCAGGCCGTAGTCCTCCGCGGTCAGCACACCTTTGCCCCTTGTATCTGCCAGTATAGCAGCATTAGGAGTAAGCGTACTTACTTCATAGGTATTGTGCAGGAAGTTCATACTGTAGAACTTATTTGCCAGACCGTCGGGCACGCCGGCAATGAATTTCAGCACTTCATTCACCATCATCATACCGGTAGCGCCATGTGTTACACCGATAGCGCCGGCATCAAAATTACGGTGATCATCTATCAGCTCCAGCGCGCAGCGATAGGATGCTGCAGCATCTCCACTGACAGGTGCGATATTAAAACCGGCCCACCAGGATACCCAGTTATGCACTTCCCCGATCACAAAAGGTTTTCCTTCAGACATACATGCATCATTGATCACAAGGTGTGTGGCAGCATGCTGGGAACAATCAATAACAAGGTCCATGCCCTGCAGCAATTGTTTTATGTTGTCCGGTTTTACCTGTAACAGTAACGGATAATGTTTTGTAAAAGGATTACTGGCCCACAAACGGCTGGCGGCCATCTTTGCTTTATGTTTGCGTATATCCTGCATCAGGTAGAGCGGCTGCCTGTGCATATCTTCATCATTGATCACACCATAATCGGCAATACCAATCACACCAACACCACTGGCGCTCAGATACTGAATCACCGGTGATCCCAGTCCGCCGGCGCCAACTACCAATACACGTGTCTCCTTCAGCTTTTCCTGCATGGCCACTCCCATACCGGGAACAGCAATAGGATGCCTGAAATGCGCTAATTCTTTTTCAATTAATGCCATAGCTACGTCAGTTATTTTTATTCCTGCGGAAATTCCATTGTAAACTTGCTACCCTTACCTACAGCACTTTCTACTTTGATCTTACCCTTATGGGCATCTACGATAGCTTTCACATAACTTAATCCTAATCCGAACCCTTTCACATTGTGCACATTGCCTGTATGTGCACGATAGAACTTTTCAAAGATACGGGAAATCGTATCACGACTCATACCAATACCGTTGTCGGCAATGGTGATAACAAGACTTTTGCGCGTGTTATATGTAGAGATCACCACTTCCAGGTGTTCTTTGGAATACTTGATGGCATTATCGAGGAGGTTGAATATAACGTTGGAGAAATGTACATCGTCGGCCATGATAATCGGGTTGATGGCATCAAGACGAAGCTCTACCTGTCCCTGCTTGGAAGCCAGCTGCAGCTGCAGATTTTCCACTGTATGAGAGATCACCTCATGTACATCAGTAACCTGCAATTTTAAAGCAATTTCATTCTTCTCCAGCAATGCTGATTGAAGAATGCTTTCTACCTGCTTATTCATCCGTTTGTTCTCTTCTTTGATGATACCTGAGAAGTAGCGGATCTTTTCTTTGTTGTCCATAACCTTCTCGTTGCCGATCGCATCGATAGCAAGCGAGATCGTTGCCAATGGTGTTTTCAGCTCATGTGTCATGTTATTGATGAAGTCAGATTTAATCTCGGAGATCTTCTTCTGATTCAGCATGGTACGGATGGTGAGGATGAACGCTGTGATGATAACCGCAGTGAACAAAAGGCCTCCGGCCATCATCCTGCCGAGCGATAATAACAACAGGAGATTATTCTTGGGTTGTACTACCAGCAATGTTTCTGTTTCACCGGTAGCATATTCAAAACTATTCAGCAGGGGAATGTATTGGAACAGGTAATCCATACTATCCCTTCCGGCGCTCTCCACCATTTGTGTAAAGCCGGGAGATTGCATTTTTACGCCGTTGCTGTTGCCAAAATGGCCTTTGCCCAGAATAGCGAATTCAAAGGTAGTATCCAGGTGTTCATTGCGAAGCCCGGTAGCTATCAGTTTCTGTACTTCATCGATGGTAAAGCGGTCGCTGACATTGACATTCAGATCGATAGTAGTGGTAATTTCATACTTATCAATAGCCAGACCTTTATCGGCCGGCCTGATATTCGACCCGTCCACTTTAAAACGCATAGGAGGCGCTTTACGGGCGAGCATTTGTTCGCGCACATTGTTCATTACGCCCACAGCTTTCTGTTCCATCTGCTCGCGGCGCACAATAGACGCGTTATAGATCCAATTCACCTGTATCCAGATGATTCCCAGTAGTGACAGGGTAATTAACACCACAATAATGGGAAATACTTTCTTCAATGGTACCATGCTACTTCGATAGTAAGGCGCACAAGATACTCACAAACAACGAGGGTACCAGCACCGGAATTGTTAAAAATCATTATTTGCTATAGCAACGTTAATACAAAATTAATCCCTCTAAACCTTTAACTGTATTCACTTTAGCAATAAAATATCACTTTAACGTAATTTTAACTGGGAAATAATACTTGTTATTCCCTAATCTTCTGTACATTTGCTTTATCAAACTGGTACTAAATTTGATGTACTGGTTATACAAACTAGCAATTTTAAATTTCTACATACATCGACATGGATTCGTTTCCATAAGCGATTTAGATTTTGGTTGATAAAATGGTAAGGAGGCTTTCTAGCCTCCTTTTACTTTTACCAGAGGTTGCACTCATTGTCATCCCGGGGCTGCATACCGCGCTACATACAGGGACGCTCTTAGCTGAGCTTATCTACGCCGCGAGCGTACCTACGACACTTTCCCACGGAAACCGAACTTTTCGCTGTCCCTGAAATAATACATGATTCTGGCAAGTAAATCTGGAATAAATACTATTATACTTGCTTTCAATTAGTTAAATTTGGTTAGTGATAAAATTGTTTGTGTTATGGTTTCTTTATCGCCTGGAATGCTGCTGATAGCTGACCCTTTCCTAAAAGATCAGAACTTTGCGCGCACCGTAGTTTTATTGTGTGAACATCAGGAGAACAAAGGAAGTTTTGGTTTTGTGATCAACAAAGTGTTTGACCAGCATTTAAGTGACCTTGTGCCTGAAGTGCTTGTAAATGATATCAAGATCTACTACGGAGGTCCGGTACAGATAGATACCATCCATTTTATACACCAGCAGCCGGAGTTGATCAATGGCGGCTTTGAGATCCAGCAGGGTGTATATTGGGGCGGGGAGTTCGATCAGGTGGTATCGTTGATCAACAGTGGCCGTTTAGATCTCAACAAAATCAAATTCTTTATTGGTTATTCGGGTTGGAGTGGCGGACAGCTTGAAAATGAGCTCAATGAAAAGTCATGGATCCTGTCAGAGAGCAACGTACCGCTTGTATTTGAGGAGAAAGAACAGAATATATGGCCGCAGGCATTGAAGAACCTGGGCAGCAACTTTGCCATCATGGCCAACTTCCCGATAGATCCTCTGTTGAATTAACGACGTGTATACCCCTCCGTATGCCGGCAAGCCAGCTGTAATACCACTTGTGGAAAAAATTTTATAAAAATTATTATATGCCTACACTTTGAAGCCCAATGACTAACGTCGTTGGGAACATT
Organism: Chitinophaga filiformis; assembly: GCF_021646545.1. Lineage (GTDB taxonomy): Bacteria > Bacteroidota > Bacteroidia > Chitinophagales > Chitinophagaceae > Chitinophaga > Chitinophaga filiformis_A. The sequence continues at coordinate 466,664 of NZ_JAKIRP010000004.1, forward strand.
ACCATTGTCTCCAGGCCCTGTTTCGCACGAGGATATTTAAAAAAAATCAAATATCTTGCTTAGGCAAAAAAGTAATGTAGTCAGAGCATTCTATTGTTTGTAAACCTGCTATAGGACACCGAAGGGAAGGGAACTAATTATACCGAAACGAATATAATACCTATGAAGGACAAACCAGAACACGTTTACACCTTCCTGGATTTATAATAAAAAACTGAACAATTGACATAAGTAATTGAGACCCTTTTTTTAATGGGTTACAAACTTTGTTTTAAACGGTTTAAGCAATAAAATCATTCAAGAGACATAAAATATTCATTTTCATAGGAACAGGCCCTAGTGCCGCTGCAGGACTCGTTTTCTGCGCAGCCTGGACCTGATTTGTGCAACGCCCTGGCCAGTAATCTTACTGCGCTCTTTTTAACAGGGTTATTTATTAATTAGATTGGAATAGTTAGGACAAAAAGAAAGGCCGGGTAATCCTACCCGGCCTATTTCTTTCTGATCAGTGACCAGGAATTATCGTCAATGTTACCTGCGTTAATTCCTGATCTTTAATGTCTGATCAATTCAACTATTTACTTCACTTCTGCACCTTCTACAAGCACAGTAGCTTTATTTCTGTATACTTCCACAAAACCTCCTTCTATGTTATAGAATTCGCTCTGTGACTTATCTTTCAGCACCTTCATCCTGCCTTTACCCAGGGCAGCGATCAACGGAGCGTGCCTGTCCAGCACTTCAAAGAGACCGTCTATGCCTGGCAGCTGTACACCATACACTTCGCCGGAATACAGTTTTCTTTCAGGTGTTAATACTTCTAATAACATATTAAAAGTTAAGGGTGAAAATATTAGTTTTTAGCCGCTTCCAGCAGTTTCTTACCTTTCTCGATAGCTGCGTCGATATTACCTACCAGGTTGAATGCTGCTTCAGGATACTCATCTACTTCACCATCCATGATCATGTTGAAACCACGGATTGTTTCTTCGATCGGTACCAGTACACCTTTCAGACCAGTAAACTGTTCTGCTACGTGGAAAGGCTGAGACAGGAAACGCTGTACACGACGTGCACGGGATACTGTCAGTTTATCTTCATCACTCAATTCATCCATACCCAGGATCGCGATGATGTCCTGCAGCTCTTTATAACGCTGGAGGATCATTTTCACTCTCTGCGCACAGTTGTAGTGTGCTTCACCTACGATAGATGGAGAAAGGATACGGGAAGTTGAATCCAGCGGGCTCACAGCAGGATAGATACCTAAGTCGGAGATCTTACGATCCAGTACGGTAGTAGCATCCAGGTGGGCGAAAGTTGTAGCCGGAGCAGGGTCAGTCAAGTCATCCGCAGGTACATAAACCGCCTGTACGGAAGTGATGGAACCATTCTTGGTAGAAGTGATACGCTCCTGCATCAGACCCATTTCAGTTGCCAGTGTAGGCTGATAACCCACCGCAGAAGGCATACGGCCTAACAGTGCGGATACTTCAGAACCTGCCTGGGTAAAACGGAAGATGTTGTCAACGAAGAAAAGAATATCCTTACCACCACCTGCAGTACCATCTCCATCACGGAAATACTCTGCCATTGTCAGACCGGATAATGCCACACGTGCACGGGCTCCTGGTGGTTCGTTCATCTGACCGAAGATGAAGGTAGCCTGTGATTTCTTCAGTTCTTCTTTGTCTACTGCGCTAAGATCCCATCCGCCATGTTCCATGGACTCCAGGAATTTACCGCCATATTTTACGATACCTGCTTCGATCATTTCACGCATCAGGTCATTACCTTCACGTGTACGCTCACCCACACCTGCGAATACGGACAAACCTTCGTAACCTTTCGCGATGTTGTTGATCAGTTCCTGGATCAGTACGGTTTTACCCACACCAGCACCACCGAACAAACCAATTTTACCACCTTTTGCATAAGGCTCGATCAGGTCGATCACTTTGATACCGGTAAACAGTACTTCAGTATCTGTTGCCAGATCTTCGAATTTAGGCGGCTTACGGTGAATAGGATAACCATTGCTGCTGTCAACATCACCCAAGCCATCAATAGCCTCACCTACCACGTTGAACAAGCGGCCTTTGATGCCATCGCCCACTGGCATTTTAATGGGAGTACCCTTGTCGATAACAGCCATACCCCTCACAAAACCGTCTGTAGAGTCCATTGCTACGCAACGAACGCTATCTTCACCAAGATGCTGCTGTACTTCCAGCACTACCTTCTGACCATTTTCGCGGGTAATTTCCAGTGCGTTGTAGATTTCGGGCAACTTTCCATCAAAGTGGACGTCAACCACGGGACCGATAATTTGCTTGATCTTACCTGTGTTAGGCATATTTTTAAGAGGTTTATAAATGCTAAAAATGAGCGGTTTATTAAATTTGGCGCAAAGGTAATTGTTAATAGGCTAAATTCAAAAAATAGTAAAGCATCCCATGGACGATTGCCCATCGAACTTAATTATCAATTGTAAGTCAATTAGTTCTTAATGTATCAGGCGAAGAATGCGAGATGCAAGATAGGGTTTTTAGCTTATACAAGTGACCCTGATCTCAATAGATAATCTTTTTTTATTATAAGCGATTCCTGATATTAGAAATACTCGTCAACCGTTAGTACTGCTGCCTTTCAGCCTCTCTTCTGTCTAACATTTTTTTAACGGTTTTTGTGAAGATTTTGCTAAAAAACCGCCCTACCAAACTGAGCAAACCAGCTATGGTAAAGGATTTAAAGATTCAGGCACAGATATTGATTTATTTCAGTCAAGCTATCAAACTGACACCGTTCCATCAACTTAAAGAGATGCTCAGGCCAGCTTTCAGCCTTAACAATTGATCAACTGTTAATATACCACGCATTCGTTCACAATTAAAATTTATAGCCTTCGTGTAGAACTAAATCGCTATACAGCTCTTGTTTTGGGATAAATTATAAGTTGCCACACCCTTTTTAAAACAATCAGATATGAAAAACATAAAACAATATATTACTCTCTCTGTAATTGCCGTTTCGATGGCTGTGACAGGCGTTTCCTGCGCTACCACAATGCCACCACAGCAGGTACAGGTTTCTATATCAGGCTTCTATGATGCCCTGAGCCCCTATGGCCGCTGGACGACCTATGGCAGCTACGGACAGGTATGGATACCTAACGCAGGACCCGACTTCATGCCCTACTCTACCGCGGGGCACTGGGTATATACAGATTACGGCTGGACCTGGATGTCTGACTATGACTGGGGCTGGGCTCCCTTTCACTACGGACGCTGGGCCTTCGATAATGCCTATGGCTGGATGTGGGTACCAGGTACTGAATGGGGACCGGCATGGGTAAGCTGGAGAAATAGTCCTGATTACTACGGATGGGCGCCTTTAGGTCCCGGTATGACAATAGGTGTAAACTTTAATATTCCTGTGGGATATTGGTCGTTCGTACCTTGTCAGTACATCACCAGCCCTTATGTGCACAGGTATTATGTGGATAGAGGCAGACGTGTAAACGTTTATAACAATACCACCATCATCAACAATACTACCATTATCAACAACCGGACATACTATCGTGGTCCTGCCACCCGTGACGTTGAACGTTACACCCGTAGCGAGATCCGTCCGGCACGTATAGTAAGCGACAACCGCCCCGGCCGTGCTACTGTAGATCGCGGTGAGGTAAGGATGTACCGTCCGCAGCCGGCTGCATTGCGTCAGGCCAGCCGTTCCGGTTCGTTCACCAATAATGGTCGTGATAATAACGACAGAAATAACTTTGACAGGCCATCTACGCCCGGAAGAACAGTGCGTGTAGACAGGAATAATGACGGCCGTCCGGACAACATTCCGGACAGGAACAATGATGGTCGTCCTGATTACAATCAGCCTAACAGAACAATAGACAGGAATAATATTAACCGTCCGGATGTGCCTGACAACAATGCTCCCGGCAGAACAATTGAAAGCCGTCCGATGCGGCCGGAATTTGACAGGAACAATCGTCCTGGCAGACCATCTGCACCTGAAACCAGGCCAGCGCCTGCTCCATCTGCCAGCCCGGCGCCTAACTACAGTCCAAGGCCCGAGCGTTTCGAAAGACCAGAGTCCCGTCCTATGACGCCGACTCCGGCCCCGGGACCTACTGTAAGACCGGCTCAACCGCAGATGCAACGTCCGCAGCCGCAGGAACAGCCACGTCAGATGCCTCAGCCTCGTCAGCAGATGCCTCAACCCCGCCAGCAAATGCAACCGCAGGCTCGTCCTCAGATGCCAGTGCAGCAGTCAAGGCCACAAGCTCCTGAGCGTTCAGCAGCGCCTTCACGCGGTGAGCGGGCTAACAGAGGCGGCAACTGATAAATTACAGGCAGCCATAAACCTCACGATAGATTTCACTATTGATTTTTGTAAAGGTATGTTCCTCCGGGGGCATACCTTTCTGCATTAACAGCATCGGGAGCGGCGTTCCTCCCGCCTGATATGGCGGCTGCAGATATGGGAATGCATACGCCTTAAATCCAAGTCCTTCATAAAACCGGATACGCCTGATGGCATCATCGGAATGTGGCGGTTCTACCTCCAGTACCATCCGTGGGTGTTCCTGCTCCAGCAGACGTATGACGCCGCTGCCTATTCCACCGCCTCGCTGTTCCGGTGCGATGGCGAAATGTTCAATAAACGCAAAATCTGTCAGCTCCCAATAGAATACAAAGCCTGCAAACGCATTACTGTTTTCGAGTAATGCCAGTCGTAGAGCACCATTGTTCAGCAACTCCTGCTGTGCTGTCAGATTGCGTCTTTCTTCAGGCGGGAATGCCTGGTTATACAGTTCCGCAACATTAACAGGGATGGTTACCGGTGATATCAAATTCCTAATCGTTAACATCGGGGCAAAGGTAATTTAAGTAATCCGCTACCGGGCTGACGCGCGTCAGGGTGTCAGCCTGTTTTATATCAGGGTGTTGTCAGGAGTTCATGTGGCTTGCTGTATTAATAGCCGCTGTGCAGACTGACGCTGTTCAGCATCATGCACTTGAGATGGCCCGGGAATTACTGTAATATTTAAAGGGGGACATACCTGCTACGTTAGATGGGCCTACGGGCTGTACCCCTTTCGAGTCTACATATTTGGCATTATCAAGCGTGTGAGCATTAGAAATCCTATTTAACCCCTATCAATCGTGTAGAGACTCTCCAAGGGCTAATGCCCGCAGTCTCCATCTAACCCGCAGTAATAACAGCCTGACGCCTGTAAATCGTCGAACTCAGGATTCACTTACTCTATGTGAGGCCTAACTGGTTAATTGCTATCGGACCCGGTCATTCATCAATTCACTGACGCCCTGGTCCGACTTAGCCGTGCTTAAATCATGTATCTCAAACTCAATAGTGGCCAGCGGCTGTCTCTTCCTTAAGAACTCAAGGCTATTACTGTCAAGTCCTTCCGGCCGGATAAGGAAGTTTTTTCTTATTTAAACCGTTCCGCCTGGTCTTTGAACCTGATGTTATCTCGCTTTGCTTTCTTCGACAACCCGTATATGAACCATATATAACCCATATATAACCCATACCTCTTTAGATATGGATTATATATGGGTCATATATGGCTTATATATGGGTTATATATGGGTTATATCCGGAAATAAGCTATAGTAGCAGCTTTACAAAGATTATATGAAATCCTTACTTTGTAATCAGCTGACAGACAGTATTATTTAGGTTACATCTCGTTCGTATAAGTAGGTCCGAAGCGGCAAATTGGTCAAGTTTCTCATTAAAATAGCTCGAGACATGAGATCGCTTAAACGAGAAAAGAAACCGGGAAGAATTGAAAAAGTCGAGTATCAATTGGGGCAATAAGAAAGAAACATAAACATGCAGCAGCCAGAAAGCAGCTGCGAGCCAGATGGAGACTGCGGGCATTAGCCCTTGGAGAGTGTCCATACGATTGATAGGAGTTAAATAGCATTACTAACGCCCATACGCTTGACAATGCTTAATACTTAGACTCGAAAAGGGGTACAGCCCGCAGGCCCATACTGGCATCGCAGCGGTATCAACAGGTCCAAAGAGGCGAAACATATTAAAGCAGGTAGCAGCCAGAAAGCAGCTGCGAGCCAGATGGAGACTGCGGGCATTAGCCCTTGGAGAGTGTCCATACGATTGATGGGAGTTAAATAGCATTACTAACGCCCATACGCTTGACAATGCTTAATACTTAGACTCGAAAAGGGGTACAGCCCGCAGGCCCATACTGGCATCGCAGCGGTATCAACAGGCCCGAAAAAAGGCGAAACATATTAAAACAGGTATAAAACAGACAAGATGGCAGAAAAACCCGAAAACGCAGTTGATTCCGTCTATACTGCTTCTTCTGTGCTTCTTCTCTCCATCTTCTCTGCTTGTTCTCGTATGAACCACATGCCATTATAACAGGTATCACTGCGGTGTACACAAATAAGGATCAGGATCACCAGGGGGTGCCGGCTTGTTTACAGACCAGCAAAAGTTCATCGGCTGACTGGTAATACTGAGCAGCCGCAACGAGACTTTCTGGCCCTTGCGACTGGAAGACGCCTGTACAGATTTCGTCCCTTTCGCCGGCACATCATTGATAGTATATTCTTCCGTCTTAAAGACATCACCATTTCCTCTCATATATTGCACGGCCACCACTACGTTATCCAGCGGATACTCGGACTGGTTCCGCACGATAATTTGCAGATCCTTGATGCCTCCCAGGAAACCGGTCCGGTAGTCGCTCGTGGTGACAGCAATGAACTGCTTCCAGTTGCGCCGGTAATAAGTGCGCCGTTCAACAAAATGCCCTTCAGAACGCACCCGCACCTCACTCCTATCCGCAATTTGCCGAGCAGTCTGACTATTGACATCAAGCGAGTGCTTCAGATCGCGGTTCTCATTTATCAGCCGTTCATTTTCTGACAATACCTGCTTCACACGCTTCTGCTGCCTGGAATAACTCATTACAAGGAAAATTATCAGGAATATAATTACGATGGTAAAACCTGCATATCGCTTCATATCAAGCGAGTAGAAAAAATAATGCCAAGTCCGGACTCATCTTTCTGCGAACTCGTATTTTATCTTCTGCGACTTTTCAAAGTCGTACAGCGTGAGCAATCTTACCGTGTAAAAAGACGTCCAGAACGAACGCAGTGCATTTATGTAGTTCTGATTCGCCAGGTCTTTTTCCTGCTGAGCCAGATTGAGGTCCGTGATGGATATTTTACCGATATAATATCGCTGTTTGGTGATCTCATAACGCTGCCTCGCAATGGTATCTGCTTTGGCTGCACTTTCGAGCAGCTTCTGCTGGATGTTGAATTGTTGCGTTTGCAGATAGATCTCCTGTTCAAAATTGCGTTCCTGCTGCTGAATGTCGACCTCTATCAGTTCCTGGTTCGCTTTTGCCTGTCTGACCCTGTTACGGGCCTTTCCCCAGTCAATAATCGGTATGGAGATGCCTACGCTCAATAACTGGTTTTGTTGCAAATTACCACCACCGTATGCGTTTTTAATGCTGGTACCCTGACGGGCCTGCCCGAAGTTGGCCGAGAGGTTTAGCTGATAGCTGTTATTGCCTCTTGCCTCAGCTACTTCCTGTTCAGCCTGCAAACGCTGCCGGCGGAAGGAAAGCACCGCCTGCCGGTTGTCCTGTGCCTCCCGTTGCGCTATGTCGAGCGGGATCTGTAGTGAAGGGACGGTATCCGGCAGGGCAACCTGCACCGTACTGCCTTTGGGCAGTGAAAGGAATTGCGTCAGCTCGCGATAGGCAATCTCTTTGTTCAGCGTAGCCTGTTCCAGGTTATTGCGGGCATTGAGCAGGTTCAGTTCTATCTGCAAGAGCTCATTCTCTGCGATCTTTCCGAGTTCAAATCGGCCTTTGGAGATCCTGTATAAGGTATCTGTGTTGGCTACGTTCTGCCGCAGGATCAGCTCCTGCTGTTGCGCCATCAATGCGTCAAAGAAATACCCCGAAGCTTCCAGGCCTGTCTTCTCCAGTGCCTCTATGTATTGTTTCTTGGATTCTTCATATAGTAAGGGCTGTATACGGGTATCCCAGCGATAGGGATTATACAGCAGCATAGGTTGCGAGTAGTTGACGGAGAATGGTGTGGACAGATAGCTGATACCTGAAGTAGGATCAAATACATCATTACGTTGCAGGTTGGTAGCAACGGATAATAATCCGCCTGTAAAGGGTACTACCTGCTCGGCTATCAGGCTGGTAAAGGTAAATGAATAGGAGCTGCGACTAAAGGCATAGGTACCATCCGGCTGGCGGATACTCTCTATGTTTCCCAGGAAGCTGCTGCTGTTGGTGGCCTGCAATCTTAATTGCGGACGGCGACCTGCTACATAGTATCTGAACGCATAAAGGCTGTTCAGCGCACTGCTACGGGCTCTATAATAAGAGGGCGATTGTTGCTGCGCCTGTTGTACAACACCCTGTAAGGACAGGGTTTGCTGAGCGCAGGTAACAGTACAGGTGAATAGTCCGCAGAAAGTAAACAGAATAGGTATTTTAGTCATGTCGCAAACATTCAATCGGGTTCTTATGAGCAGCCTTACGGGCAGGTGAAATACCAAAGATGAGTCCTACGGCAGACGCCAGCACGAAGGACAGGAAAATAGAAATGCCTGAAACAATGGTATGGATGTCGGCCAGTTTATCCACCAGATAGGCGCCTGAAATGCCAAGGATCACACCAATCACACCTCCCGTAAGACTGATCAGGACTGACTCAAACAGGAACTGCATCACGATGTCTTTCTTCTGTGCCCCCAATGCCAGACGGATGCCAATCTCACGTGTACGTTCCAATACAGAAGCCAGCATGATGTTCATGATTCCGATGCCTCCTACGAGGAGTGATATACCTGCAATGGCGCTGAGTACAATGTTGAATACGTCTTTGGTCTTCTGTTGTTGTTTGAGTAGTTGCTCCGGAATTGTGATCTCAAAATCCAGCACATCGTTATGCCTGCGGCGCAACATACGGCTGATGATGGTGGCTGATTCAGACAATGATTCCGCTGAGTGTACCTGTATCACCAGTTCATCCAGCTGGTGGAAGATCTTGTTCTGAGGAGGCTCGTTGCTTCTTCCGGAGAACATTCCGTTGTCGCCTGCGCCCAGGTACAGGGAAGGATTCTTGTAACGGATCAGCGATGTTTGAATAGGTATATAGATGTCCAGGTTATAGTCCCTGATACCAAGGTTGTCTTTGGTCGCTTTACTGATCGTTTTTTCTTCAGTAACGCCGATGATCTTCAGCCACTGAGTGCCGCATTTAATAGTTTTTCCAAGCGGATCTTCTGAGATAAAGAATTTGCGCTTTACATCACTGCCGATGATACATACGCCTTCACCGGCTACACGTTGTCGCTCATTGAACAGGGTGCCTGCACCAATTTTAATGTTGTTGATCTCAAAGAAGGCGGGTTCCACTCCTATCACTTTCAGTTTATTGCTTTTACTGCCATAAATGATATCCTGTTCCTGTATCATCTCCGGGCTGATAGCAGCCACAGTAGGAATGATGCGGCGGATGCTCTCCGCGTCTGCAAGGCTTAGTCCTTTGGAAAAACGGTTCTTTGCAGCAGCAGTTTTAGCGGCTGATTTTTCGTCTGATTCCTTTTGCTGTTCTTCTTCTTTTTTCTCTTCTGCCTTGGGTTTGATTACAATATTATTTACTCCTACAAGCTTCATCTGCTCAAGGATCTCCGCTTGTGCCCCCCTACCGATGGCAAGCATGGCGATGACAGCGGCTACACCGAAAATAATTCCCAATGCCGTAAGGAAAGAACGAAGCCGGTTCGCACCCAGGGAATCCAGGGCGATGTATAAGTTGTTGAAATTGCGGTCCAGCATTACATTATTTTAATGTCGTTATTTTCATGTCTTTTGCTGATGCCGGCTCAGAGAGATACACGACATCTCCTTCCGCCAGCCCTTTTTCAACGATCACTTCTTCATCATTGGATTTGCCCAGTACTACCTGTTGTTTGGAGATATTACCTGATTTGCTTTTATAAACATAACTGGTTTTGCCACTGGCAAAAACGGCTTCCAGCGGAATAATCAGCTTGCCAGGCAATTCGCTGATCAGGATATTGTTGGAGGTGGTCATTCCGGGTTTAAGAATGGAATCCACTTTATTGAGCTTGATATTTACTTCAAAAACTTTTGCCGTAGCGCCGGGGCGGGTTTCACCGATATTGGCCACTGTCTTTACAATGCCTTCCATCTTCACTTCAGGAAACGCATCCAGTCCCATGGTTACCTTCTGTGCCTGGTGGATTTTACTGATGTCAACTTCATTGATATATACTTTAGACAACATGGTGGAGAGGTCGGGAAGCATGGCTACACGGGGATCCCACGAGCGGACAACAGAACCGGTCTTCTTTTTACCACCACTGGCCCAGTCATGAATATACACCAGTAGTCCGTTCTTTGGGGCTTTAATAATAAAGCGGCTTTTCAGTTCTTCAAGTCTTGCTATCTGCCGGCTGAACTCTTCTGCTTCACGGCGTGCCTGCATCATCTTTGTGGCAGCCTGCTGCTGTTTGATCTTATAGTTGTCTTTCATCTGAACCAGGTCACGCTGTGCCTTTTCCAGGTCAATCTCCGCCTGCCGGATGGTGGCGGGAGGCTCGTACTTACTCAGTTCCAGGGCCAGTTTTTTCTGCTCCATCTGGAATTGAAGATTGGTCATCTGATCACGAGCCTCCCTTAAAGTAAGTGCTGTATCCAGTGCCGTTTGGGTGACTGTTGAATTAGACTTCTCGAAGGATAGCTGTGCATCGCTGATACGTTTATTCACCAACGTTGGGTCCAGTGTGGCGATGTAATCGCCTTCTTTTACATGAGAACCCTCTGCCACCATATCCTGTATCTTGATCTCATCATAGATCTGGTTGGCCTGCAGATCTGCAGGCGCAGAGACGTACACAGTATTCTCCGCTTCCAGTTCTCCCGAACTGGCTACAACATCACGGAAATTACCTTTACGTACTTTGGCTGTAATGCTGCTGTCGGCAGCTTTACCTGAAAACAGAAAATAACAGATCGCAATGATAGGAATAACAATGGCAGGCAACAGCCACCTTCTCTTTTTAAGCATAAGTGGGTAAATGGATTATGAAAGGCCGGGACACTATCTAGCTACAGACACGTTATAAAAGTAATTGTCCATTTGAAAAATAAATGTTAAAAGTACCTGCATTAGCAACCATTATCGACAGATGACGGAGTTACAGGGCCCATTTCCGCTACCCCATCGACTATCGACTTTAAACACTATTTTTGCACCTCAAATTCGCTCCCTATGGAACTGGTGATCGTAAATAATAAAGAGACCGCAAAGCAATTTATTGATACACATGTGGCCCTGAATAAACATATTCCTGAGTGGATACGTCCTTTGGATAAAGATATCGAACAGGTATTTGATCCGGAAAAGAACAAGGCGTTCAGACAGGGAGAGTGTATACGCTGGATCCTTAAGGACAATAAAGGTAAACTGATAGGGCGTATTGCCGCCTTTGTAAATAAAAGATACAAGACAAAGGGAGATAAACAGCCGACAGGTGGTGTTGGTTTCTTTGATTGCATCAATGATCAGGCAGCAGCCAACCTGCTGTTTGACGCTGCCCGCGAGTGGCTGAGAGAGAGGGGTATGGAAGCTATGGACGGCCCTATTAATTTCGGGGAGCGCGACCGCTGGTGGGGACTACTGGTAGAAGGATTTTATGAGCCGCTTTATGGCATGAACTTCAATCCGCCTTATTATAAAGAGTTGCTGGAAACCTATGGTTTTCAGCCATTCTTCAGTCAGATCTGTTATTCCATGAGCGTAGATACGCAGCTACAGGAAAAATTCTTTTCGCGGCATGCCGCCATCGCAAAAGATCCGGCTTTTCATGCAGAACATCTCAATAAAAAGAACCTGGCTAAATATGCGGAGGATTTCAGCATAGTATACAATAAGGCATGGGCCAGACATGAAGGTGGTAAGGATATTACCAAGCAGCAGGCCCTGAATATTTTCAAGCAGATGTCTGCTGCGATGGATGAAAAGATCGTCTGGTTTGCCTACCACAACAATGAACCTGTTGCCTGCTGGCTGAACCTGCCGGAGCTAAACCAGTTCTTCAAACATATGAATGGAAAGTTCGGCCTGTTCCAGAAGTTACAGTTCCTGTATATGAAGCTGATGAAGAAGTGTAAGAAATTCACAGGAATCGTATTTGGCGTAGTGCCTGAGTTTCAGGGTAAAGGAGTGGATGCCTTTATGATCGTAGAAGGCGCCAAGGTCATACAGCATAAACTTCCCTATACGCAGTATGAGCTACAATGGATAGGCGACTTTAATCCGAAGATGTTGAATATTGCTGAAAGCCTGGGTACGCAACCCAGCCGTAAGCTCATTACTTACCGTTATCTTTTTGACAGGACAAAAGAATTCCACCGTCATCCTATTCTTTAATCGGTTGTCAAACATATTCCCGGGGTGGCCCAAAGCTACAAACATACGGCCGCGCCAAAAGCGGGCTATTATGTTTTGTTAATGATGATTTATGATGAAAACATGGGTTATCGTTCTGCGCGGCGCCACCGGCTATAAATGTGACGTTCCTCCCTAAGCGATATGAAGAAGTTTTCTTCTGAATCTCCTTTTAAAAGGATTGTTTCTCTTACGTCTAACGTGGAACATTAACGGGAACAGGCCGGAGATGCCGGATAATGACGTCATAGATCTCTTTTTCCCGGAAGGGTTTCAATAAATAATCATCAAACCCTGCATCGATGAATGCCTGGTTACCAGGCATAGTCGTATCTGCAGTCAGGGCCAGTACAGGGACCTGCGCCTTGGAAGGTTCTTTATCTTCCCGGATCCTTTTCACTACCTCCATGCCCGTCATACGGGGCATCTGAAGGTCGAGCAGCACCATATCATAATTGTTGCAGACAAATAATTCATAGGCAGCAACCCCGTCTGGTGCTTTATCAAATCTGCATTGCCAGCGGGTCAGGATCTTTTCCAGGAGGGCCAGGTTCATTTCCTGATCATCAGCCACCAGTATGTACCGGTCTTTCATGAACTGTCCGGTCATCTGTCCGACCTCCTGCTGGGTAACAACAATGGTTTGCGGTGCGGGTAGGCCCGGGTAGGTGAGGGAGCAGGAAAAACTGCTACCTTTTCCCGGCGTGCTCTCTACAGATATCTGCCCTTTTTGTAGTTCCACCAGCGCCCGGACGAGCGCCAGCCCCAGTCCGGCTCCATGCAGGTCGCCCTCAACAGGCGTTCCGTTATACATATATTGTTCGAATATAAAGGGCAATCGGTCTGGCGAGATCCCTCTACCAGTGTCCCTTACCTGTATATTTACCTGTACGTGTCCCGAGACCTGTTTCTTTAGCTGCATATGGCAGTGTACGCTACCAGTGTCTGTATATCTGATCGCATTTTCTATGAGGCAGACAAGGATACGGCTCAGGCGTTCGCCATCGCCTGTCACTTCCAGCTGCCGTTCACCTTCGCAGGTAACTTCAAACCGGAGGTGCTTGTTGTGGGCGCGGCAAGACAGTTGTGCAGTAACAGTGTCAAATATTATATAGGGCGAAAACGGATACGTGTCAAGGTACAATTGTCCTTTTTGTAACCAGCCCAGTTCGTGGATGTTCTGCTGTATCTGCATCAGCATACCGGCTGCATTTTCAACAGACGCCAGCAGTTCCCGCTGGTTGCAATCCAGCGTAGTATAAGACAGCTGTTCACTAAACCCGATGATAGCATTCAATGGCGTGCGCACTTCCTGACTGATGTTGCTGATCATATCCAGGCGGGTGTTCATCATTTCTTTCCCGGTACGATTTATGTATATTATTTGTTTCCGGAGACACCAGATATAATAAAGGAGAATTAGCACCAACGCGAATAACAGTACAGGCAATAAAAATGATGGAACGATGACATTAATAACTGCCGGAACAGTGATGGCATTTACTGATGGGGCATTTACAACAATCACGAACAGGGAGAGAATGGATGGGATTAATCCAAAAGCAAGCGATAGATACATCGTATGCAATTAAAAGATGAAAAAAGTTGGCGTTAAACTAACAAGCAATTAAGAGCTGCTGACTCTTCCAAACCCGGTCTTTTAACAGGCTACATTAATGTACCGAATTTAATTAAAAGCTGTGAGATGGAAAATTATTTCCCTTTCGTGTTATATGTCAACATAGAAAATAGGAGTATATTTATCATGAGCTGATATGCTCCACCATAACAAGTTAATACTATGTCCAACAGCCAATGCGGAGGCTCCCGAAACTATTGTGAATTATACGCAATATGATGTCAGGTACGTACTTTAAGCAAGAAGTGCTACGAATGACAGGCGGTGTCCTGTTGTTTTATGTCACTTATGTCATTTTATTATTATGCTCTCTGCTGCTGATGGCAGCGTTTACATGGAGCGGCAGTACGCTTATTGCGTACGCTTCTTACCAGGGCATATCCGGCATATTCATGTCGGTGTCTGGTGCTGTGCTCTTATTGCTTGGTATACTGCAGGCAGTTTTTATTGCTTTATTTCTCTTTAGCAGACATAAGACCACTGTGCCGTATCGCACTGTGGTTACGGAGAAAGAACAACCTGTGTTGTTTGATTTTATACACAAACTTGTGCAACAGACCAAGGCGCCCTATCCGAAAAAAGTCTATCTCGTACCGGATGTCAACGCAGTAGTTTTTCACTCACCTGGTATTACAGGGCTTTTCGGTGAAGCGGATAAAAACCTGGTGATAGGGCTTGGCATGGTGAACAGCCTTAATATCAGCGAGTTTAAAATGGTGCTGGCACACGAGTTCGGGCACTTCTCCCAACGCAGTATGAAGCTGGTGCTGCACGTATATACGATCAACAAGATCATTTACAATATTCTTTATGAAAATAAAGGCTGGCGGAACGCTATCATATGGCTCTCCAACAAAGGCCTGTTAGCTGCATTATTATCCAGGCTGTTTGTGTTGCTGGCAGCAGGTTTACATTTTCTTTTCCGGAATATGCATGAACTGATCAACCAGCAGTATATGCGCTTAAGCCGTGAAATGGAATTTAATGCGGATGAGGTAGCGCTTTCCATTTGTGGAACAGAGACCGCCATCTCGGCCATGCGGCGGGCCGAAATGAGCAATGCCTGTTTCCAGCAGCTGCTGCAGCGCGCAACGACGTGGGCGCGGCAACAGCGGTTTATCCGGAATATTTATGAAGCACACAGCATGCTGATAAAATATCACGCGAAGCAGCACAGTACTCCGCTGGACCACCAGCAACTGCCACAATATAATGATGACCAATTTGGCACCACTGTGAGGAGCCAGGTGCAGTTCCGCGACCGCTGGGCATCGCACCCTACACAGGAGGAACGCGAACAACGTTATCTTGAGGCAAATATTCCCGGTGTGACGATCACGCAAAGTGCATGGACATTGTTTCACGATGCGGAAACTCTACAGGAGCATATGTCCCAACAGGTCTACCAGGTATTGACACCGGAAGAAAAGCCGGAACAATGGGCGCCTGCGGAAGAGTTTATCCGCGAGATTGAAGCGTTCCATGAGCAGTATGCCTTTCCCGCTCCGTATAACAATTATTATGACGACAGGCCATTCTCTGACATTCCTCCCGGCAGACTGGAACCTTTTTCTGAAGAAGAACAAACACTATATACCCTTTCCACCCTTTACGCAGGTGAACACCGGCAACGGATCCGCCATTATTTCCGGGATATGCAGGACGCAGCTACTTTACAGGCAATCATCAGCGGAGAGATACAGGTAACGCAGTTCACTTACGGGAATGTGCAATACCGCAGTCATGAAGCGCTGAAGATACTGGATAAACTACAGCAGCAGATCGGTAGGAATGGCGATTGGCTGCAGGAACATGATCTGCTCGCCCTTCGTTATCATTATACCTTTGCGCTGCGACATGCGCTGGAAGCTGCCACCAATTTACAGGAACAGTATAAACGCATTCTTTCACATCAGAACAGAGCCGCTGCCCTCAATGAAATTGCCGGCATGATCATGGAAAGTATTCCGATCTTTTACAGTGATAATAATATTCCTCCCGCAAAAGCAGATTACCGCATCCAGATATTGCGGCAGGAGGCAGAAGAACTGCAGCAGCTGTTGCAGGATCTTTTGTTCCAGCATCATATCAGCGACCAGTGGGAACCTGACCTTCAGCAAAAGGTGGCGCATTTTATTCAATACCAGTATCCTTATCTGCTGGCGCACCCGCCATTGCCGGAAGAACTGGAAGCTATGCACGACATCAGCGCTGCCGTTTCTGACCATTACAATAACAGCATTCTGCTGATGAAAAAAGATTTCCTCTACCGTTGTCTCGACTTCAGCGAGCTGTCTGTTGCGCATTGACGGTCTACTTTTCTTAATATGTAAGTAATTACCATCCCGGCAGGTACCAGGAACTATGGGACAGTGGCTAGGGACTATGGACAATTTTCAGTACTTTCGGCCCTCGCGAATGCGTTGTATATATGGAGAATTTTATCGTTTCAGCCCGTAAATACCGTCCACAGAATTTTTCAACCGTAGTCGGACAATCACATATTACGACCACCCTTAAAAATGCGATCCGCAACAATCAGCTGGCACACGCCTTTTTGTTCTGCGGTCCGAGAGGTGTGGGTAAAACAACCTGTGCCCGTATACTGGCCAAAACAATCAACTGTGAGAACCTGCAGCCTGATGGGGAAGCATGTAATCAATGTCATTCCTGTACCTCTTTCAATGAAGGAAGTTCCTTCAACATCCATGAACTGGATGCTGCGTCCAACAACTCAGTAGATGATATCCGGACGCTGGTAGAACAGGTACGTTTCGCACCTCAGGCAGGAAAATACAAGATCTACATCATAGATGAGGTTCACATGCTCAGTTCTTCTGCATTCAATGCGTTCCTGAAAACGCTGGAAGAACCTCCTTCTTACGCCATCTTTATTCTGGCTACTACAGAAAAGCACAAGATCCTGCCGACTATCCTGAGCCGGTGTCAGATCTTCGACTTTAAACGTATCACTATCCAGGATACCGTAGACCATCTGCAGGAGATCTGCCAGAAAGAGCATATCCAGGCAGAATCTGACGCACTGCACCTGGTAGCACAGAAAACGGATGGGTGTATGCGTGACTCACTCAGTACGCTGGATAAGATAGTCAGTTTTACCGGCGGACATCTTACTTACCAGAACACACTGGAGCACCTGAACATCCTGGATTACGATTATTTCTTTAAAGTGATGGATGCTGTGCTGCAACAGGATGTAGCTACGGCCCTGCTGATATTTGACGAGATCTTACAGAAAGGTTTCGAAGGAGATAATTTCCTGAACGGCTGGGCGGAGTTTCTCCGTAACCTGCTGATGAGCAAGGAAGAAAAGGTGCTGCACCTGGTGGAAGTATCCGGTAATCTCAAGGACAGATATAAGCAGATGTCCGGCAAGGTAAGCCCGTCTTACCTGATCACGGCACTGCACCTGCTGAATGAGACGGAGATCAACTACCGGATGGCCCGCAATAAAAGGCTGCATGTGGAAATGGCGCTGATCAAGCTATGTTTCCTTCAGCAGGCCGTTACCTTAGTCAGTGATGATCAAACCGGAGAGGTAGTAAAAAAAAAACTGGTAGCTGATGGTGCAGTGCCTCAGAAACTGAGGTCTTCCTTTATCCAGGCGGCGCCCGGGCCTAAACCTGTGGCAGGCCAGCCGGCTACTACCAGTTCTATAGCTGCCAATGAAGCAAGACTGACCATTGAGACACCAGCTCCGGCAGTGAACCAGCATATACAACAAACACCTGCACAGCCCGTACAGCGGCAGGCGCCTCCGGTGCAAGCTGTTACAGCGACTGTAACGTCGGCAACGGCCACCGCATCCCGGCCAGGCCAGGCAGCAGGACCTCAGCCTAAACTAACTGGACTTGCCGCTATGAAGGAAGCGCTGGCTGCAAAACAGCAGGTGCAGACCGTACAGCAGGCCATTCCTATGACCCTGGGCGCACTTTCTGTATACTGGGATGAATTCATCGATACTTTCAGGCAGGCTAACAAAATGACAGTTGTGAGCAATCTGCAACTGGCTACTATTAACCTGGCCGGGCCAGAAGAAATTACCATCGTAAGCCGGAATATTGTGCAATTCCGTTTTATGGAAGAAGAAAAACTGGCTATTTCAGCGTTCTTCAAGGAAAAATTCCGTAACCCGGCTATCGTGCTGACCTTAGGGCTCGATGAAACCCAACAAACGGTAGATATTGGCCCTGCGCCACTTTCCAGCCGTGAGCAGTTCCAGAAGATGACAGAAAAATATCCGCTGATAAAGGAACTGAAAGATAAGTTGAATATGGAACTGGATTTTTAAAGGGGCTTACAGAAATATCTTCTGTAATCTAACTTTCACAATTCGCATTTCTTTTGTAGGTTTGGGCAAAATTTGGAAAAATACTATGGCAGAAGTTATCAGAATGCCCCTTTTGAGTGACACAATGACTGAAGGGGTGATCGCGGAATGGCATAAAAAGGTAGGAGATACCGTAAAAGCAGACGACGTAATTGCTGAGGTGGAAACAGATAAAGCCACCATGGAAGTAATGGGCTATGTGGAAGGTACTCTATTATATATTGGTGTCGAGAAAGGTAAGGCTGCTAAAGTAAATGAGATCATAGCAATTGTAGGAAAACCAGGTGAAGACTATAAGTCTTTACTCGGTGGAGGTAATAATAATGGCCAGGCGGCACAGGAAGCCAAGCCTGCAGCGCAGGCAGCTCCAGCAGCTACTCCTGCTCCGGCAGCCAGCAGCGCTGACAGTGCAGCAGCTGCAGAAGCACTGAAAAATGCAACCGTTATCCGTATGCCGCTGTTAAGCGATACCATGACGGAAGGTAAGATTGTAGCCTGGAACAAAAAAGTAGGCGATACCGTGAAGAGTGACGATGTACTGGCCGAGGTAGAAACCGATAAGGCTACCATGGAAGTGATCGGTTACGCTGACGGTGAACTGTTATATGTAGGTGTAAAAGAAGGTGACGCTGCTAAAGTAAACGGCATCATCGCGATAGTAGGTAAGAAAGGTACTAACGTAGATGCGATCCTGGCAGCAGAAGGTGCCGGTGGTGCAAAACCAGCCGCACAACAGGAAGCACCTGCAGCTACTCCGGCCGCATCTGCAGCTCCGGCAGCTACGCCTGAAGCTTCAGAAAGCAAAGACGGACGTGTGAAAGCATCTCCGCTGGCTAAGAAACTGGCTGAAGAAAAAGGCATCGACATCAGCAAAGTGACCGGCTCCGGCGACGGTGGCAGGATCGTGAAGAAAGATGTTGACAGTTACGTTCCATCCGCAGCTCCTGCTGCAGCCAAACCAGGTGCTGCTCCAGCCGCTAAAGCTGCTGCATTCACTCCGGCAGGCCAGGAAGGCTACACTGACGTTCAGTTAAGCCAGATGCGTAAGGTAATTGCTAAACGCCTGAGCGAAAGCAAATTCTCTGCTCCTCACTTCTACCTGAAAGTAGATATCAATATGGACAAAGCCATTGAAGCGCGTAAAGCTATCAATGAAGTGTCTCCTGTTAAGATCTCCTTCAACGATATGGTGATCAAGGCTTCTGCCCTGGCACTGCGTCAACATCCTGATGTGAACAGCAGCTGGATGGGAGATTTCATCCGCCAGAACCATCACGTACATATCGGTTCCGCTGTGGCAATCGAAGATGGTCTGATCGTTCCGGTGATCCGCTTTGCTGATCAGAAAACCCTGAGCCAGATTGCTGGTGAAGCGAAAGAACTGTATGACAAAGCCAAAAACAAGAAACTGCAGCCGCAGGATTTCTCCGGTAATACCTTCACTATCTCCAACCTGGGTATGATGGGTATCGATGAATTCACTGCTATCATCAACCCTCCGGATTCTGCAATCCTGGCTGTTGGTGGTATCAAAGAAACTGTAGTTTCCGAGAAAGGACAGTTCAAAGTGGTGAACATCATGAAACTGACCCTCAGCTGTGACCACCGTAGCGTGGACGGTGCTGTAGGTGCACGTTTCCTGGCTACGCTGAAGAGCTATCTGGAAAACCCGGTAACTATGCTGGTATAATTGTTATTTCAACAACTAACTATAAAAACAGGCGTTCCGTTGTACGGGACGCCTGTTTTTTTTGACTCATCCCCGATCACGTTAACACGTTGTTATTCAGCTTCAGAATTTGGGAATTGCTGTATAATTGATTAAATTTAAGTTGGCTCCCCAACAACTATTGATCAATGGAGATTCCTAAGAATGCGCTAAGCTGGTTCGAAATCCCTGTACATGATTTTGACAGGGCAAGGAAATTTTACAGCAAAATATTCAACTATGAAATGCCTGAAGAGCACCTGGGGCTGAAGAGGACAGCATTTTTCCCGTTCGACAAACACAATAATGGTATTGGCGGAGCTATTGTGCAGGGCTCCGAATATTTTCCCAGTCAGCGCGGTACGCTCATCTACCTGCATGCCGGCGATGATCTCACAGATGTGCTGGAGCGTGTAGAGGCTGCGGGTGGCAAGATAGAGCTGGATAAACGTCCCGTGTCTGAACTACAGGACCTGGGATATTTCGCCATCTTCTTCGATCCCGATGGTAATAGAGTAGCCTTACATTCCAGAGGTTAAAACAGCTGAAAACCAAGCAACACAGTTACCTTCTGTGTAATTCCCGCCTTCTTTCTTTCACTTTCTTTTGAAAGTTCAATAACTTAGCATTACATTTGGGTAACGAAATGAGGATTACATGAAATTGGCAGAAGCAAAAGCACAGTTTATACAGACCTGGGGATCTTTGGGCGCTCAATGGGGTATTAACCGCACCATGGCCCAGATCCATGCCTTGCTGATGATCATGCCTGATCCGCTGAGTGCCGACGATATCATGGCGGAACTGAATATTTCCCGTGGCAATACCAATATGAACGTGCGGGAGCTGATCAACTGGGGACTGGTAGAACGTGTGCTGATTCCCGGGGAGAGGAAAGAATATTTTACCGCCGAAAAAGATATCTGGAAGGTAGCTACTGAAATTGCCAGGGAGAGAAAACGCCGCGAGCTGGATCCTATTCTCAAAACCCTGAACCAATTGCAGGATGTGGAAGGAGATACAAAAGACAAACACGTAAAAGCCTTCAAAGAGTCCATTCAGGGTATTAATAAGTTTGCCCACCAGACAGACAAGGTGATCAACTCTTTCGTAAAGGCCGAGGAGAGCTGGTTCTATGGCACCCTCATGAAATTATTCAAGTAATATTTTTTTGTCTATATGTTTCACTTTTTATTGAAAGTTCAGAAACAGTATTAATCCGCCTACCATGAAAAATATTATCGGCCGACTGCCAAGGCGTCGGTATCACATCATATAGATGATTATGGTTTAATGTTTGCTCTTCATAGAAAGTACCTGCCGGGGTTTATACCCTGGCGGGTACATTTAAAGGATTGTTTATGAACGACAAGAAACTCACGGTTGTATTAGGCGCTTCCCCCAACCCGGCGAGATATAGCTACCTGGCTGTATCCAGATTGGCTGCACACGGGCATCCTGTACTTGCTATCGGCAAAAAGGAGGCGCAGATAGGCGACATTCCCGTTACGAAAGAGCATCCGGTACAGGCAGATGTGGACACTGTTACCCTGTATATGAATCCTGTGCTACAGCGGGAGTATTACGACTATATCCTGCAATTGCACCCGAAGCGCATTATTTTCAATCCGGGTACAGAGAATGAGGAACTGGCCACATTAGCTGAAAATAAAGGCATTGAAACAATGGAAGCCTGTACGCTGGTGTTGTTGAGTACCGGCCAGTATTAGTTGATGGCCCGGTATGCACTCCTTTGAAATGTTATCCTCTTCCGGAATAAGATGCCGTTAATTCTTGCTTTCTCTCATCTGATTGCTGATTAATTTTTGTATATTACTTACAATATTCCCCCTACCAGCAAGGATTTATAACGACAGAACGGCATAAATGTAATCTTAACTACCACGCCTATTCACTCTAATCATATATATTATCATGAAATGGAGAAGATTCAACGGCGAACCGATTCATTTGCCCATTAAGGAAGAAGTACGCCAGGCAATTGTCCGGGAAACCGGAAAGGGCTTTCACTTAAAAGTGTGTATTGGCACGGACTCACAGGTAAAAGGTGCAGAAACAGAATTTGCAACAGTGATCGTTTTCCTGCGTGAAGGACATGGAGGTTTCATGTTCATCCACAATGACAAAACACGCGACTCTTATTCCATCAAAGAGCGTATGCTCATTGAAGTAGCGAAGAGTATTGAGATCGCCTATGAACTGTGTGACTTGTTCACCGAATATGATGTGGACATGGAAGTACATGCAGACATTAACACGAACCCCCAGTTCAAGAGTAACCTGGCCCTGCGTGAGGCGATGGGTTATATACTGGGAATGGGATTTGCCTTCAAAGCAAAACCAGACGCCTTTGCCAGCAGCTGCTGTGCGGATAAGGTAGTGAACTAAGCCTGCAGGCTGATATTACTTTCCCCGCTGTCAGGATGCGCTCTTCCGCATCCGGGGGCTTTTTTCCCCCAGAAAAAATCGATACAGATCTCCATGTTGCCTACCCACAGCATGGATTATATAACACATGTCAATACCTGTTATAAACGGGCTGCAAACACGTTAAAAGTGTCCGCAAAGGGCATTTCCCAGCCAGGTGGGGCTTTGTGGCGGGGGAACGCAAATTCCGCTGAAATATTGTAATGTTAACTCTTTGTAAAAACAGGCGTATGAAACGCAGTACAGGACGCATTCTGCGTGTATTGTCCTTTAAATTTACCTTTTCTTCTTCCGGCCAGGAGGCTTTAATTTAAAAAAAAATGCTTAATTTATACTTGTTATACTGATATACTGTTATACTGATTTACTGAATAGCTGTCGAACATGCGTGCCTACATAACTGTCATACTACTGTTAGTATTTGCCAACTCCTCGTGCAAAAAAGAGACTATCTCAGACACTTCTTCCCAAAAGCTGCAGGGCAGCTGGAGACTATTATATTCCAGCCCTTCCGGGGCCAAAGACCTGGTCAAACATGACACTACGTCTTCAGAGATCCTGAAATTCGATGGCAACAATATGCTCACCTATAGCCGTGGTTCGCTCATTTCCCGGGAAACATTCCTGATGGCCCTGAAAAGCGATCATCAGCCCTACCTGGTAACGGACAGCGATCCCTGGAATCCACGGATATTCAGCTGCAAGATTACGGGGACTGATACCTTGTCCCTGTTATCGGTGCATTCCAATGTTCATATTGGCCGTGTGTATTTAAGGGTAAAGCCTTAAGTAATTACTACCGGGCGGGCTAGGCAATGGCCCGGAATTCCGTATTCATTTCGTCTATCGTTGACAGGATCGCATCTCTTCCTGTCTTTTTCACCGTGCTGGTTACAAAATGAGCCGGGAGGAATTCCCAGGATTCCCTGAGCTTATTCAGGAACGCCTTGATATTCCGGCTGGTCTCTGCCTGGGTGTTCTTATCTGCTTTTGTAAACACCAGGGAGAAAGGGATCTGCCACTCTCCCAGCTGGTTAATGAAGTCGATATCCAGTTTCTGGGGGGTATGACGGCTGTCAATTAACACAAATACATTGACCAGGTTCTGTCTTTTACGGAGATAATTCTCTATCATCTGCTCCCACGAACGGCGTTGCGACTGGCTAACCTTGGCAAAGCCGTACCCCGGCAGGTCCACCAGGTACCAGGCCTGGTTGATCAGGAAGTGGTTGATAAGCTGCGTTTTACCGGGTGTTCCGGACGTTTTAGCCAGCTTTTCATTGTTTGCCAACATGTTGATCAGGGAAGATTTTCCCACGTTGGAACGGCCTATAAAGGCATATTCCGGAAGGTTCGGTGTTGGACATTTCTGCCAGTCAACATTACTGATGAGGTATTCTGCGCTCTTGATGATCATATTATTACTCTTCGGGCACAAAGTTCATGAAAATTTACTTATTGCCGGCATTTCTCTATTTTCTCCTAACTTTGCGGGCTATGTCAGATAAGAAGATTGTACCGTTTGCCACATCAGAACTCAGTAAGAAGGAACAGATAGCGACCATGTTCAATGACATTGCGCACCGCTATGATTTCCTCAACCATTTCATGTCTTTGGGCATTGATATCCAATGGCGTAAGAAGGCTTTGAAACAATTAAAGACCTTACAGCCCAAAAAAATGCTTGATGTGGCTACCGGCACGGGGGACTTCGCAATTATGGCGAATAAAATACTGCAACCCAATACAATAACCGGCATTGACATATCCGAAGGCATGCTTGCTCACGGGCGTGAAAAGATCAATAAACTGGGACTATCCGACAAAATAACCCTTCAGCTGGGCGACAGTGAGACAATAAGTTTTCCAGACAAGACGTTTGATGCTATAACGGTAGCATACGGCGTACGTAACTTCGAGAATCTGGAAAAAGGACTGGCTGAAATGTTGCGTGTACTAAAGCCGGGAGGAAAACTGGTGATATTGGAATTTTCCAATCCAACCGTTTTTCCTATTAAACAATTATATAATTTATATTTTCGTTATATTACACCGTTGATCGGGAAATGGATAGCCAGGAGTGAAGCTGCATACACCTATCTGCCAGCATCAGTGAAAGCGTTCCCGCAAGGTCAGGAAATGTGTAATATTTTAATTAATACCGGTTTCCAAGCAGTAACATGCAAAAAGCTCACATTCGGCATCAGCTCTATTTATTGCGCATCCCGCTAGTACTTCTCATAATCCTATGGAATACAGGTAGCGTGAAAGCGCAGTCTGTGATGAACATGGAAGAACATGACGCCAAGCCCTATTACTTTGGTATCACACTTGCAGGCAACAATTCCAACTTCAAGCTATATCATGATGAGATCTTCCTGAAACAGGACTCTATTATGGTAGCAGAACCGCTAAGGACCTTCGGTTTTAACCTGGGCCTGCTGGGAAACGTGCGCCTGAGCGAGTATTTTGATATCCGCTTCAATCCGCAGTTATTATTTGCCTCTAAGAACCTCTATTATAAAGAGAATTATCCTGCAAGAGAAACGACCAAAAACATTGAGTCTATCCTGCTCAGCTTCCCACTGCAGCTGAAATTCAAATCGGACCGTATTGGTAACATGCGCGTGTATACGATTGCGGGTCTGAAGTACGACTATGACCTTGCTTCCAATGCGAGGGCCCGCCGTGCGGAAGATCTGGTAAAGATCAGAAAAAGCGATTATGGTTATGAGTTCGGAGCCGGATTTGAGTTTTATTTCCCCAGCTTTATCTTCTCTCCCGAGTTCAAGATCAGCAACGGTATCGGTAACGTACACGTGAAAGATGAACACCTGCGTTATTCCAATGTGATCGACAAGCTGAATTCCAGGATGATCGTTTTTTCCATCCACCTGGAAGGTTGAGTTTCTGCCGCGTATAGTTAGTCTGGGGACAAATCGTCTATTTACTATCTTTGCGCCATGAATTACATCATCCGCAATATATCGGTGGTCAACGAAGGCACCACTACTGTTCAGGACGTATATATACAAGATGGCCGTATCGCCAGAATAGCTCCACAATTGAATGTGAGTGGTCAATACACAGAAATAAACGGGGAAGGCAAACACCTGCTGCCCGGCGTGATTGATGACCAGGTCCATTTCCGCGAACCGGGCCTTACTCATAAAGCCACCATTTATACTGAAGCCCGTGCGGCAGTTGCCGGAGGCACCACCAGTTTCATGGAAATGCCCAATACACAACCGGC
Organism: Chitinophaga filiformis; assembly: GCF_021646545.1. Taxonomy (GTDB): domain Bacteria; phylum Bacteroidota; class Bacteroidia; order Chitinophagales; family Chitinophagaceae; genus Chitinophaga; species Chitinophaga filiformis_A. The sequence goes on from NZ_JAKIRP010000004.1 coordinate 492,605, forward strand.
AGCACTTACACAGGAATTACTGGAAGATAAATATAAGATTGCTGCACAGCATTCACTGGCAAACTATTCCTTTTTCATGGGAGTGGCCAACGACAATGTGGAAGAAGTACTGAAAACAAACGCTAAAAAAGATCAGATCTGCGGCGTAAAGATCTTTATGGGGTCTTCCACAGGTAACATGCTGGTGGACAATTACATCACACTGGAACAGATCTTTTCAGGCAGTGAACTGCTCATCGCCACTCACTGTGAGGATGAAAAGATCATAAAGGCCAATCTGGAAAAATATAAACAGGAAGTAGGTGCGGAAAATCTCACCGTAGACTATCACCCGATCATCCGCAATGAGGAAGCCTGTTTCGAGTCTTCTCTCGCTGCTATCCAGTTTGCCAAAAAATTCAATTCAAGACTGCACATCCTGCATATTTCAACGGAAAAGGAATTACAGCTGTTCAGCAATATGCTGCCGCTTGAAGAGAAACGCATTACTGCAGAAGTATGTGTACATCACCTACATTTTTCTGCCGATGACTACGCATGGAGGGGCAACCTGATCAAGTGTAATCCGGCAATCAAAGCAGTACACAATAAACATGCGCTCTGGAAAGGCTTGCTGGATGACAGGCTGGATATTATTGCAACAGACCATGCGCCACATACCTGGGAAGAAAAACATCAGCCTTATTTACAGGCGCCTTCCGGTGTTCCACTGGTGCAGCATAGCCTGCTGCTGATGCTGGAACATGCGTCACTCGGCAATATCACCCTGGAAAAAGTGGTGGAAAAGATGTGCCATGCACCGGCAGTATGTTTCCAGATCAAAGACAGGGGCTACCTGCGGGAGGGCTATTTTGCTGATTGTGTGATCGTTGATCTGCAACAGGCCACTATGGTAGACAAGCAGAACGTGTATTACAAGTGTGGCTGGTCTCCTTTTGAGGAACACACCTTCCCTGCCGCTATTACACACACTTTTGTGAACGGTCACCTGGCTTACGAAAACGGCAAATTCAACGAATCAGAACGAGGACAGCGCTTGTTATTCAACCGTTGATCATCTTATTCAACTGATAAAAGAAAATGCTCTTATCGCTCATTGATAAGAGCATTTTCTTTTGTAACATTACCATTCTCTGCATTTATGGAAATGGCGGCGCATTGCATCTATACATAATTATCGGGAACAGCGCATCCCTATGATACCAATGTTTTTTTCTATTATACGTATATTCACTAAAAATACCTGTGCATGGAACTGGACAAAACAACCTACTATGATCTCTCCATATTTAACCGTGAAGAAGAATTTTCGCTGTTTCATAAATTGGACTTTACCACTACCACAGGCGGCAAGGATTACTTACGGTACCTGTACAGCAATCCTTTAAAAGATATTGCTTCCATAGAGGAGCGTCAGAAAGTGTTGCAATATATCCTGCAGCAGGAAGATAGCTGGCCGGCGGATATTATCAGTAACGGTACCATTGTCGTGATGGAAAATTATCTGGAAGCACAGATAGAGCCTATCAGCAACCCGGACGGCGTGGCTTTGCTGGTAAGTGCGCTTTTAACTAAAACCATTTTTTCGCCTGACTATAGCTTTATCAAATTCTCTTTTACCCAGCTGCTCAATCTCCTGAAAGGATTCCGCCAGCTGGAAACGAACTTCAATACCAATCAGACACCGAAGATACTCAAGCAATTGCTGGACAGGGCACATCATCTGCTGTATCAGAAAGAATTCAATGATATTATTGTTGCCAGTGAAGGAGGCCCTGTATCGTTTGTACAGATCCTGCGGTATGACCATTACATCCGTAAAAGACAGCGGAAAACCATATCCGAGTTACTGGATATTTATCGCCGGCTGGACGCATATTATGCCATGGCAAAGGCAGTAAGACATTTTAATCTGCAATTCCCTGTTTTTGAAGATACACCTCATCCCTTTGTAGAGCTGGATAACCTGTATCATCTCATTCTGCCCAAACCAGTGGCATATGACATCACGATGAAACCACAGTCGCACTTCCTTTTCCTGACAGGGGCTAACATGGCGGGGAAAACAACCTTCATCAAGGCAGTGGGCGTAGCGGTATTCCTCGCGCATATTGGTATGGGAGTGCCGGCCGGAAGTATGAAACTGAGCTTCTTTAACGGGATCTTTAGTAACATCCAGGTACAGGACAACATCTTCAAAGGTGAAAGTTATTTCTACAATGAAGTGCAGCGTATCAAGAATACTATCATCAAAATAAATGATAACAAGAAATGGCTGGTACTGATAGATGAAATGTTCAAAGGCACCAATGTGGAAGATGCCAAGAACTGTTCACTGGCCGTGGTGAATGGATTGCTGAAGAGCACTAATTGTCTGTTCATACTGTCTACCCACCTGTACGAGATTGCGGAGGAATTACAAAATGCACAGAACATCCGTTTTAAATATTTTGAATCGCAGGTAATAGATGATAACCTATACTTCACTTATCAGCTGAAAGACGGTGTGGCAAAAGAGAAGATCGGATATCTCATTCTCAAGAGAGAGAAGGTACTGGACTTACTGAACGAGATAAAATAAAATGCACAGAATGAATAAATATTGGATGCAGGCCTTTCCATAAATTCGGCATCCATATTTATTCATTCTTAATTTTATCCTTATCTATGATTGTAAAAACCTACGGCAGTGCCGTACAAGGCGTAGAAGCCATTTCCATTGTTATTGAAGTAAACGTCGCTCCCAAAGGCACCCAGTTTTATATTGTCGGCTTACCAGACAGCGCTGTCAAAGAAAGCGAACGGCGTATAGAATCTGCTATCATCAACATCGGTTTCCGGTTTCCCCGTTTCAGAACAGTTGTGAACATGGCTCCGGCCAATATCAGGAAGGCCGGTTCTGCCTACGATCTGCCCATTGCTTTGGGATTGATCGCCGCTTCGGAACAGATTAGTCCGGACCTGTTATCGCAGTTCACCATTATGGGAGAATTATCGCTCGATGGCACTGTACAACCCATCCGGGGAGCCTTGCCTATTGCCATTCAGGCCAGGAAAGAAGGCTTCAAGGGACTGATCGTGCCGGCACAGAATGCGCGTGAAGCAGCGATGGTAAATAATCTGGAAGTCTATGGCGTTACACATTTGCGGGAAGTGATCGACTTTCTGCAGGCGCCCGATACCCTGCAGCCGGTATTTGTGGATACGAGAGCGGAATTTGCCAACGGGCAGCAGCATTTCGATATTGACTTTAACGATGTGAAAGGCCAGTACACCATAAAACGGGCGTTAGAAATTGCTGCAGCCGGCGGACACAATGCCTTGTTGATCGGTCCTCCGGGTGCAGGTAAAACGATGCTGGCGCGCAGGCTCTGTACCATATTGCCGCCACTCAGTTTACAGGAGGCACTGGAAACAACCAAGATCCATTCTGTAGCAGGTAAACTACCGGCAGATGCTTCGCTTATCACGCAAAGACCTTTCCGCTCTCCACATCATACGATCAGTCATACAGCATTGATCGGCGGAGGCGCTATTCCTCAACCCGGAGAGATATCACTGGCCCACAATGGCGTATTGTTCCTGGACGAACTGCCAGAGTTCAGCAGGCAGGCGCTTGAAGTAATGCGGCAGCCAATTGAAGAAAGACGGGTGTCTATTTCCAGGGCAAAAATGTCAGTGGAGTTCCCTGCCAGCTTTATGCTTGTTACCAGTATGAACCCCTGCCCCTGCGGATTCTTTAATCACCCGGATAAGGCCTGTACCTGTGCGCCCGGTTCTGTACAGCGGTATCTTAACAGGGTATCCGGACCTTTAATGGACAGGATAGATCTCCATATAGAAGTGACACCCGTGCCCGTACATTCCCTCCTGGACCATTCCGATGGAGAGCCCAGCGCAAGTATACGGGAACGGGTATTAATGGCAAGAGAGATACAAAGCGCCAGATTCAGGGCTTACAGGGGCATTTACTGCAATGCACAGATGACCAGCAGCCTGCTACGGAAAGTATGCCGGCTGAGTAAAGAAGGAGAAGACCTTTTAAAGAACGCCATGCAGAAGCTTAAGCTTTCTGCGCGCGCCTATGACAGGATCCTCAAGGTAAGCCGTACTGCGGCCGATCTTGAAGCCAGTGAACAGATCAGGATCGACCACCTGGCAGAGGCTATTCATTGCAGAAGTCTGGACAGAGAAGACTGGTGGGACAAATAGCAGTTATGCCACCAGTTCTGCGCTCTTATATTCCTCAGACAGTTTCTTCTGTATGTCAGTTGGCACCGGTGCATATTCTGCAAACACTGCCTTGACCTTAGCCTTACCCTGTGTAACGTTCCGCAGCGCTGCATACAATTTATCCAGCTCTGCCTGCGGGGTACGGGCTTTGATGACCTGGTAGTTGTTCTGTGTATCCATACCTGTGATGATGCTTCGGCGGCTCTGCAGCTCGCTCATAACATCTCCCGCCATCATATCCGGCGCGGAGATCTCGATATCATATACCGGCTCCAGCAGCTGCGGGGCTGCCTGATGGAAGGCGTCTCTGAACGCCATCATACCGGCTATTTTAAAGGAAATATCATTGCTGTCTACAGGATGCATTTTACCATCATAGACACTTACCCGGATATCCCGTACATAGGAGCCGGTAAGTGGTCCTTCCTGCATTTTCTCCATCACTCCTTTGAGGATGGAAGGCAGGAAGCGGGCATCAATGGCGCCTCCTACTATACAATTGTTGAACACCAGCTTTCCGCCCCAGTTAAGGTCAATTTCATCTGTGTCGCGCACAGGATGTTCCTTATAGGGTGGCATGCCCTCATAATAGGGTTCGATAGTGAGGTATACTTCTCCAAACTGGCCGGCACCACCGGATTGTTTCTTGTGGCGGTAGGTAGCAGCAGCATGTTTCCGGATGGTTTCCCGGTAAGGGATTTTTGCCGGTATGTATTCCACATGCATCTTATAAATATTCTCCAGCCGCCACTTCGTAAGCGCCAGGTGCAGGTCTCCCTGTCCATGCAGGATCACTTGTTTTAACTCGCGGTTATATTCTATTTCCAGGGTAGGATCTTCCATGTGTAGTTCGGCCAGTACTTCTCCCAGCTTTTCATCATCTGCTTTATTGGTAGCCTCAATAGCGACTCTCACTTTGGGAGTCGGGAATTCAATAGGTTTTACCTGTTTACCCGACTGTTTGTCGCTGAGGGTGTGATTGGTAAGGGTATTTTTCAGTTTCAGCGTGCACCCAATATCCCCCGCGCGTAATACATCCGTGTTTTGCCGGTTACGGCCATCAGTGATGAACAACTGGTTCAGCCTTTCCGCGGTATTGCCCTTTTCATTGTATAATTCGACACCGGCCTTTATTTCGCCTGCAAGTACCTTAAAAAACGAAAGGCGCCCTATATGGGGCTCCTGCAGGGTTTTAAACACAAATAAGACCGGTGATGCGGAAGGATCACAAGGGATAGCGCTGCCGTCTTCTGCCTGTTCCGGTGGCATTTCTACGGCAGCCGGGGCCACATTATCGATGAAACCCATTAAGCGGCCACTTCCCATATTATTGATGGCTGAGAGACAGAAAACAGGGAATACCTGGTGTTTCAGCATTCCGATCTTTAGTCCCTGTCTCATTTCATCCTCATCAAGGTTGCCTTTTTCGAAATACTGCTCCATCAGGGTATCATCGTTTTCAGCCGCTTTTTCCACCAGCTCATTATGCAGCCGCTCCGCCTGTTCCTTTTCGCTGTCGGGAATGGGGAGCTTCTCAGGTTTTCCACCGCCGTCGGGGAAACGGTACATCGTCATTTTAAGCAGATCGATGACGCTGTTGAAGCCGGTGCCCTGGTTGACGGGATATTGCATGATTGTCACCGCCGAACCGAAAACACGGCGTGCCTCGTCTACTGTACGTGTAAAGTTCGCCTGTTCTGCATCTAACTGATTGACTGCCAGAATAGTTGGCTTTTGATATTTATCCACGTAGTCCCATATCTGTTCTGTGCCCACTTCTACTCCATACTGTGCATTCAGGAGCAGCAATGCGGTATCACAGACGCGGATAGAGGAAATGATCTCGCCGATAAAGTCCTCCAGTCCGGGCGTGTCAATGATATTGATCTTATAATCACGCCATTCGGTATGCAGGCAAGTGGCATAGACGGAGCTTCCCCGCTCATGTTCAACATCGTGGTAATCGGAAACAGTGTTCCCTTCTTCTACGGTACCACGTCGGGGAATAATACCTGCTTCAAAGAGCATGGTTTCACAAAGGGTTGTTTTTCCGCTCTTTGCGGCTCCCAATAATACAATGTTCCTGATGTGTTTCTCATCATAGGTCTTCATAAACGTTAGAATTAATATTGCTCAGCCGGAGGGGGCTGATTGTAAAACAATAAGAAAGATGCAGACGAGGAATGCCGTTTTGGTGATTTTAGCTGGTGCTAGATAAGCTGTTACCGATTCTGAGTATTAAGTTACTCTATTTTTTTCTACCGTGGCAGCTCAAACATGTTGCAACATCAATATTAATGTACCTTTGTCATCTAGACCGTCATTAGTATCATGAAATTGTTTTTATATTATCTGAAAAGTTACAAATGGTTGATAGGACTGGCCTTATTATTAGCTACCATTAACCAGGTATTCTCCCTGCTGGATCCCTATATATTCGGCAGGATCGTAGACCTTTTTGCGAATCATCCGCACACTTCTGCCAACGGACTTCCGCGTCCGCAATCCGATTATGTAAAAGGTGTTATTTTATGGCTGCTGGCGTCCATAGGAGTAGCCATGGTGTCCCGTATTGCGAAGGCATTCCAGGATTATTTTGTGAATGTGATCATCCAGAAATTCGGGGCCAGGATCTACACTGACGGCCTCCGCCATTCGTTAAGGCTTCCTTATCAGCAGTTTGAGGATCAGAGAAGCGGCGAAACGCTGGCTGTTCTGCAGAAAGTGAGGACCGATAGTGAGAAATTCATCACATCCTTTGTGAATGTACTGTTCGTGGCCCTGATCGGGGTCATATTTGTAATGGTATATGCCTTCAGCGTACACTGGAGCCTGGTGTTCGTGTATTTTGGCGGCAGCCTGATCCTCGGCTGGCTGATCAATGTACTCAGCAAGAAGATCAAGACCATCCAGAAGACCATCGTCAAAGAAACAACCATGCTGGCGGGTGCTACTACAGAATCCCTCCGCAACATTGAGCTGGTAAAAAGCCTTGGGCTGACACACCAGGAGATAGGCAGGTTGAACTCGACCACCATCCGTATCCTGATGCTGGAACTGAAGAAAGTGCGCAGCGTGCGCAGTATCAGTTTTATACAGGGAACCTTTGTAAACTTCCTGCGCCAGACCATTCTGTTCCTGCTCCTCTTTATGATATACCGGGATACGGTGAGCGTAGGACAAATGTTCACACTGCAGCTGTACTCCTTCTTCATTTTCGGACCATTGCAGGAATTAGGCAATATCATCCTGGCTTATCGTGAAGCACAGGTATCGCTGCTGAACTTCGAGCGGATCATGAACACACCAATAGAACCTACCCCGGTTGACCCCGTACGGATCAACCGTATAGACAAACTGACGTTCAAGAATGTGGGTTTCAAACACCAGACTGCTACTTCCAAGGCGCTGGATGGTATCAACTTCAACGTCAATGTTGGTGAAACGGTGGCTTTTGTAGGCCCTTCCGGTTCCGGTAAGACAACCCTGGTAAAACTGCTGGTAGGTCTTTATTCACCACAGGAAGGCTCTATTGATTACAACGGGGTTGACAGCCGTAAGATAGATATCGAAGAGCTGCGATACCAGATCGGTTTCGTTACACAGGATACCCAGCTGTTCTCCGGGTCTATCAAAGAGAACCTCTTGTTTGTGAATCCACAGGCAACAGACGAAGAGATCCTGCAGGTGATGAAACAGGCCAGCTGTAACACTTTATTGGAGCGCGCAGACAATGGCCTGAACTCTGTGATCGGGGAAGGCGGTATGAAGATATCCGGTGGTGAAAAACAACGTTTATCAATTGCCCGTGCGCTGTTGCGCCGTCCGCGCCTGCTGGTGTTTGACGAGGCGACATCGGCACTGGACTCTATTACAGAAGAATCCATTTCCAATACAGTACGTGATATTACCTCCACGAGGGAGCATATCACTGTCATGATCGCACACAGGTTATCTACAATTATGCATGCTGACAGGATTTATGTACTGGAAAAAGGCCGCATTATAGAAACGGGTACGCATGATAAATTACTTGAGGAAAAGGGATTGTATTATGCCATGTGGAGACAACAAATTGGAGAAAGGTTACAGATTGCAGAGAGATAATTTATCTTTGCGCCCATGAGCAATAAGCGACCAAACTACTTCCTGAGCATGCTTACTATGAAATGCCCGCATTGCCGCAGAGGAGATATGTTTAAGACAAAAAATGCATATACCAACCTCAGAAAGACGTTCGATATGCATGAACGCTGTCCCGTTTGCGGACAGAAATACGAACTGGAAACAGGTTTCTGGTTTGGCACCGGGTATGTCAGTTATGCTTTAGGCGTAGCCTTCTCAGTAGCAACATTGATTGCCTACTGGGTCATCTTTGGCTTATCATGGGCAGACAACAGCATCTTTATCTGGCTGGGCGTGAATGGTGTTTTGCTGTTATTGCTACAACCCTGGCTGATGCGCATCAGCAGGGTGATATATCTCTACTTTTTTGTGTATTATGATGAAGACACGGCAAAGTTGCCGGAAAATAAATAAAATGAAGGCTGGCTGAAAGGTCAGCCTTCGTCATTTATAAACAGATTCATTGCATGACTTTTGTAATATCTCTTCAAAAGATCACTCATGCACTCCAATCACCTACTCTACATCTTCGCCATTAGCCTGCTGACGGGCTGTGTGGCGGCCTCACAGAAAACAGAAACAAAGGCAGACACCTCTACCGTGACGGCCGTCACAGATGAGGCGCCGGCAAAGCAACAAACTGTGGATACGGGCCGTAACACCCCAAAAACAGAAATATTGAAACCACAGGCTGGCCCCTACCCTCCTGAATGCTATAAAACAATTACGGACATTATACAAAGCTCTGACTTCAAATCAGATCTTGCGGAGAAAGCGAATATCAAAGTGAGGATAGACCGGCAGGACAATAGCAAACTGTTCCTGCAACTGTTTGCCAGCGAAAAAGATCATGAATCCACCATTGCATGGTTACGGCTGGATAAGGCTAATGAAAAGCTGGAAGATATAACTGTGGATCCGGATAAACCGGTACAGCTGAATTATGACAGATCATTGATCAGCGCATTGAGACAACACTGCCCATAAACAGCAACAGGAAATAATGCTGCTTTTCGCATTATTTCCTGTTAGCTGATGATTAATAACTGATTATTTAAAATCGATCGGGATAGACACTTTCATGCTGAAAGTCCTTCCCATATTAAATACGCCTACCCTGCCTGTTACCTCATTCTCAGGAGCATATTTCAAACGGCTGAGGTGATTCTGGTAAGCTACATCTGTCAGGTTATTAGCTGCCAGGTGCAGGGAGAACAATACCTTGTTATTCTTTTTATTTACGAAATCAGTACCGATACCTGCATTCAACAAGGTATACCCCGGAGTAGCAGTTTCTGTCTGGTATGCATAGAAAACATCGTTCTGTGCAAATGTTTTATCCAGCTGTACGCCGATGTATGCATTCTGCATTACACCTCCTACCTTTTTGAACTTCCCTTTCAGCTCGGAGAGCCAGCGTGCTGCTGGTATGTTAGGCAGATATTTTGTAGAATCAGCGCCATCGGAAATAGAAGAACGTACGTAAGAGAATGTGTTCTCAAAATGCAGCCAGTCGATCGGATGCGGATGGATGTCCAGCATCAGTTCTCCCCCATAAAGATTCGCAGTGTGTTGCTGATATTTGAATGCGGAATATCCTTCATCGTTATCTGTAGCTGGGATAGAATCTGAACCAGCAGCATTTACCAGCTTACGGGCAAAGATGAAATTGTTGATATGATTGTAGAACACACCGGCGGTAAGGGAAATGTGCTGTGAGTTAAACTCCAGTCCCAGATCGCCCTGGGTGCTCACTTCCGGCTTTAAGTCCTCATTACCATATTCGTATTTGATAGTTCCTTCGTGTACACCATTAGCTGCCAGTTCTGAAATGTTTGGCGCACGGAAACCACGGGCCACATTCAGCTTCAGGGTTACCTGCTGGCTGGCGGCATAGCTTAATCCTGCACTACCGGATACATTGGAAAAGTCACGATCGAAAGTTGCGAATTTTGTTTCGCTGCCCAACTCCAGGCCTTTAATGTTCATATGGCGGTTATCGAAACGTAGACCTCCGCTTACTGTCAGCTTATCGAAAGTTTTGCTGGTTACTGCGAACACACCGGCATCGAAGAGGTCGTAAGATGGGATCAGGAATTCCTCCCCACCGATGTTATTCTTCTGTTGCATGCCATTCACCCCGATAGTAGTCTGCCAGCCGTTCATTTCCGGCAGATAATATTTCAGTCCATAGTTGAATGTATTCAACTTCAGTAACAGGTCTGGTTCATCCGGCGCCAGTACATTTCCCAGTTCTTTACGACGATTCCACTGATAACCGAGGGTCAGCGCCAGGCGGCCTCCATTATTCAGATAAACATTATTGTCCCAAACCAGTTTATTATGTGTGATCTTCTGGCGAGGTACGCCGATGCTATAGGATTTAAAATCATCGTTCGTAGCTACTGCTTCATCCTCAACACCATTATTGTTTACCGGTTTGATGAATTGTCCGTTCTCATTACGGTCACCTTCCACCAATCCTAACTCCTGGTTGAAGGAAGTGAAGCGGAGAATGGAGGAACCCCATTGTTTATTCAGCCCCAGGCTACCACCATAGTTGGTGTTTTTGAACTTGGAGTTGAATACATAACCATCGTATTTATTCTTATAATCATGGGCAAACTTCTGTGTACCAAAGGCGCTCCAGCTCAGTCCCCCCTTGGTAGTACCAGTGATATCTGCATGGTAGGATATCTGTCCGTTGTTAGTGAGATAGTTAGCCGCAACATTACCTTTTACCAGGCCAGGAGCAACACTACCGGGAGGTACGATATTCACAACACCGGCAAGTGCATCGGAACCGTATACGAGTGAAGCGGGTCCTTTCAGTACTTCCACTTTGCTTACATTATAATCATCGATCTCGATACCATGTTCATCTCCCCACTGTTGTCCTTCCTGTCGAACACCGTCTCCTACCACCACTACACGGTTATAGCCGAGACCACGGATAAAAGGTTTGGAGATGGCTGGTCCGGTGGTCAGCTGACTCACTCCTGGCAGCTTGGCAATTGCATCAATGATATTGGTGGAGATATTGGCATCGAGGTAATCCCTCCTTACAATGCTTACCGGTGTAGGCGTTTTCTTCAATGTAGTGGCCATGTTCACACCGGTGATCACCACTTCATTTTTCTCCAGCAGCGTCTCTGACAAGGCAAAGTCCTGCTGAGTGACACCGTTGATCTGTACAGTTTCTGTAAATGCGGCATAACCTATATAGTGCACTTCCACCAGGAATTTACCCTTGGGAAGGTTTTTGATCTCGTACTGTCCCTGAGCATTGGCAGAAGCACCAACATGCAGGTCTGGCAAATAAATAGTAGCCCCAGGTAAAGGACTATGAGAAGACTTATCTGTCACTGTTCCTTTAAGCGAACTGCCGGCATCATCGCCACTCATTATTGAGGCAAAACCGGGAATATATATAAGCAAGCTGGTAACTAAAGCTATAATGAAGACACGTAAATAGTGCATAGAAAGATTTGTTTATAGACACATTATCTATATAGCAACGCAGTAGTTGCTATTATAGCAACAATACGGGCAGATGCCCTTTCATAAGAGTGTATGTAAAAAACTAAACAAGATCTATTGCCGGTGGCGCACGGGGGGAAAGTGTCCTGTATGGCAGATATTCAATAACCGGAATAACCGGGATGGCGTAATGCCAGGTAATTTCCTTCACCAGTACATAGTAGAATGTATTGGCGTGTTCATAAGGTTCCGGATCTATCTGCAGGAAGCCGCAATGCACGTGTTTAACGGAAAACGCGGGACCATGCTTTGCTACCGGAGCTTCATCTTCAGTATCGTGATGCTGGAAAAACTGGTGTATAAATGCCCGGGGGGTAGTATTAAATACAAATACCCCCAACAGCATGATAGCCAATATCCTATATAACACCTTATGCTTCAGATCATGAGTTTGAACGGTAACAAAGGTAGGGAATAAATGCAACAATGTTGCCCGTAAGTCCTAATAGTCCATAGATGAACAAAATGACTGATGGCTGGCGGTGTGGTCTTATAATGAAAAAAGTCCATAGCATGGCTGCTATGGACTTCCGGGATATTTTCCGTGCTGATTATTAATACTTTACCTTGAGCATCGATCTTACATACTGGTATACACCATTCTGAAGACGTGCGTAGAAGATACCGCTGGCGAGGTTACCGCTATCGAAAGTAATGCTGTATTCGCCGGCCGGCTGGATCTTATTTACAGGCGTTGCTACCAGGCGTCCCATGGTATCAAAGACCTGCACCATGGTGTGTCCGCCCCTGGTTTTATATTTCAGGGTGGTGGTAGACACGAATGGATTCGGGTAGTTGGTGATCAGGTTATTGCTGCCATTATTCACATCGTCAATGCTCGTCAGTGTTCCACAGGCGATACCACTTACAATAGGCAAACGCTGGTAATCCTTGAAGAGAATGGCCTGCAGGGTAGCATTGTCCACGCAGAACCACTGTTCCAGCAGGGAAGCATATACAGAACGGAAGTCGTACTGCATAGGCATGTTATCGGCCACGTTGGTGTCTGTAGGGATATCGGGAGAAGATCCGAGCACACCTTGCAGTACATAGTCGCCAAATACGATCATCGGAGCAGCAGCACCGTGGTCGGTACCCATACTACCATTAGATTTGATACGACGGCCGAACTCAGAGAAGGTCATACCCACTACACGGCGGGAAGCCTTGAGTTTGGTCAGGTCGTCCATGAAAGCCTTAATGGAATCCGACAGCTGGCCCAGGAGGTTTGCGTGATCACCTTTGGTGGTATCGCCTGCCTGTGTCTGGTTAGCATGTGTATCGAAGAAGGCGTGCGTTACCATGTAGAGGCGGGTCTTCAGACCACCTGCTACCAGGCGCGCTACTATTTTCAGCTGTTCTGCCAGCCTGTTGTCAGGATAAGGGCTCTGCGAGGTAACATTCGCAGCAGCCTTTTTGATAGAATCAGCAAATTTATTGGACTGTTTAGCGATCAGACGCACATATTCCAGTTCAACACCTGCATGGGTATTAGGAACAGGGTCATTAATATCCTCGATCAGGTTATAGAAATCGGTAGAGCTGGAGATTGCCACCGCCATATTTGCATCACTGCCCTGGAATACCGGAGACGTGAGTGAACCGATCTGGATAGCCAGTGGCTCAGCGCCTTCGTAAGCGTCAGGAAAGCCCGGGAATTGCGTTTCCAGGTAACGGCCCGCCCAACCGGTTTCGAGGATCTGGTTCTGGTCGGAACCACTCATCCAGATATCCATTGCGCGGAAGTGGGAATAGTCCGGAGAAGGATACCCTACGCTCTGGATCACACACACTTTACCATTATCATACAGTTCCTGGAGCCCTGTCATAGCAGGGTGGAAACCTGTTTTAATATTGTTGGCTATTGGTAATACCGCTCCTTCGGGGATGGCGATATTTTTACGAGCGTTCTGATAGTCCGCGTATACGTCCAGCGGAACGATCATATTAAGACCATCATTACCACCGATCATCTGGATCATCACCAACACGTGGTCATTATCTTCTGCAGATTTCTGCAATGCATTCAGCAGCGATGAAGCGCCGAAAGCCTTTACAGAAAATCCATTTATAAAGGTAGGCAGAACCGTTGCCGGGGCGGAATATTTAAGGAAGTCTCTGCGTTTCATAGTTTATAGGTCTTTCTAGATCAGGCTAATTGATATTCAGATAAATTCATCAGGTACTTGTACAGTGTCTGGAGGCGGCTTTCCACGATGTTGCGGTTAGCACCTGTAGGATTGGATTTCCAGGTATTCCAGGCGTCTGTCCAATAGTAGTCGCTGTCAGGGCTCTGTCCACTGAGCAGGATGATGTTCTTTATTCTTGCCTTTGATGCGTCAGATAATTCGATACGGTATAAGAGGTCCAGCGCGTCCTGAATCAATGTAACAGGATTAGAAGGATCCGAGAGTTTTTCTGTGAATGCCAGCACATCGATCTTCACGCCACCGAAACCGCCGGTACTGATGATCGAGTCAGTCATCAGGTTACGTTTAGGCAGGGTGTCTGTATTGATCCAGATCTCGTGATATTGAGGCGCCTGGTGATAAGCTTCCCAGCCTGCCACCTGTGGGGGATCTCCGATGTCCTGCAGCATGCTGGCGCAATGGCGGCGGATGGCATCCAGGGATTCGTGAGCCGCCATATAGTCTGTCGGGAATTCGATACCGAATTCACGTACGAGGCCTACAGCAAACTCCATCGGGCTCTTGATCAGCGCTGACATATTCAGCGGATCGAAGAAGTGCTCACTCTTGAACAGGGCCTTGAGTACAGGCTTCAGTTCAAATTTGTTAGCGCGGAAGATCTCTGCCAGAGGAATGATCACATTCTGTTCAACTGCATCATCTATCAGGTAATACACGAAGAAGCGGTACAGTTTACGGCAGATGAACTTTGATGCTTCCTGCTGCGCAAAAATGATATTCAGCAGATCATCCAGTTCACTGGCGCCTTCGGCACCTGTTTTACCAGTGATCTTAGCGTTATTATAAAAACTTGAGAATTCCTTATTGGTGATCACGTGCTGTGTAGAGTCAAAATAAGACTCCATCGTCAGCGGATTGATCCTGTAACCGGTTAATACGGTGGCGGTAGTTCTTACGTCTTCCTCTGTGTAAGCAGAATCCGGGCCTTTACCCACGGTAAACAGCTCGTGCAGCTCACGGGCATAGTTTTCATCCGGGCTTTCCTTTCCGTTCAGATAGCCGTTCAGGTATTTAAGCATAGCCGGATCGAGCGTAACAGCTTTGGTCAATGTTTTGAAGTTGCCGGTGGCATTATTTCTCAACATGACATTGTGCTTATATACATAGCGGGCATCATTGATCATATCCATTTCTGTTGCGAAATGGTTATGCCAGAAGAGCACCATTTTTTCCTGGATACTGCGTGACTGATCTATCATCACTTTCAGCCACCATGCTTTATAGGAAGACCATCTTTTCCTGTCAAGGTCTCCTTCTTCAGGAGCTGGCGCTGAATTCACCCAGGTAGCACCGGGGGCGATACCTGTTTCGTCTTCTCCATATGTATTCAGTGGTTGTGTGGTAACAGGGGTAACGGTATCGATCAAAGCATCTACCGCTGCATCCATACCCAAGCCCTTCGCCCATGCTATATCTTCGGGCGTGGAACCAAACATGGTTCGTTTCAGCAGGTGCACTGCCTGGGCAGTACCAAATTCTCCCGTATATGCTGTAATGCCAGAATCAGTACGAAAGCCAGTAGTCTCCGCTTTGACTGCTGTTTGCTGGCGTTTGGCAGGAAGCGTAAGGAATTGTCTGCGATCCATAGATAGTTTGATATGGTTGTATTGATATATAGGGAAAATGATTTATGTAGGCTATTACACAGGTCCCATTTGCGGATCCAAATTAATAAAAACTTTAATTCAAGCAGATTATTTTATTTGTTGTTCATTACTCAAAAAGAAAAGGGGTTGACTACCATTCGATTAGTCAACCCCTACTCAGTATGCATATTTTACTATAATCTTTCTATGACGCCGGCAATTCCTTGTCCGCCGCCGACGCAGGCTGTAACGATACCATATTTCTTATCCAGACGTTTCAGATCACTGAGTATCTGTACCGTTAGTTTAGCCCCGGTGCAACCCAACGGGTGCCCTAATGCGATCGCTCCACCGTTGATATTCACCAGCTCCGGATCGATGCCCAGTTCACGGATCACCGCTACGGACTGGGAGGCAAAAGCCTCATTCAGTTCTACCAGGTCGATATCGTTCAATGACTTACCCGCCTGTTGCAGTGCTTTCGGGATGGCCGCTACCGGTCCGATACCCATGATACGTGGGTGTACTCCTGCTGAAGAACAGGCTACCAGTCGACCGATAGGCTGCAGGTTCAGTTCTTTTACCATGGTTTCGCTCATCACGATAACAAAGGCTGCACCGTCTGATGTCTGGGAAGAGTTACCTGCTGTCACACTACCTCCGGCAGCAAATACCGGTTTTAGCTTAGCCAGGGCCTCAGGAGAGGTATCTGCTCTTGGGCCTTCATCTGTGTCCACGGTGTAGGTACGGGTCTGTTTACGGCCCTTTTCATCCACATATACCTCATTTACAGCTATCGGCAGGATGCCTTCTTTAAAATAACCATTCTGGATCGCTTTAATGGCTTTCTGGTGCGAGCTGTAAGCAAATGCATCCTGGTCTTCACGGGATACATTGAATTCACGCGCTACTGCTTCCGCTGTTAATCCCATGCCCAGGTAGTATTCCGGCGTTGTACTGGCGACAGTGTAATTGGGAACCGTCTTCCAGCCGGCTACGGGCACGAGGCTCATGCTCTCGGTCCCTCCTGCTATGATACAATGTGCCATTCCTGACTGGATCTTGGCTGTCGCAATGGCGATGGTTTCAAGTCCGGAGGCACAGTAACGGTTCACCGTCATACCGGGAACTTCTATTCCCAGTGCGCGTACAGATATCATACGCCCGATCTGCAGGCCCTGTTCTGCTTCGGGGACTGCGTTACCAACAATCAGGTCGTCTACCCTTTTCGGGTCGAGCTGAGGGACGCTCTTTAATAGTCCGGTAATTACATCCACGGCCAGGTCATCAGGCCGGTAAAAGCGGAAGCCGCCCCGCTTGGCCTTGCCTACGGCGGTTCTAAAGCCGGCTACTATATATGCTGTTTCCATTCCTTGTCTCCTTTTTCCGGGTGTAAAAACCCGATTTTTTTTATTTAAGTTAAAGAAGTTTTGTGAAATAGAAAACAAGGTGTTAAATTTGCAACCCCGCAGCAGCGGGAAAAAAAGACTCCTTAGCTCAGCTGGTTAGAGCTACTGACTCTTAATCAGTAGGTCCAGGGTTCGAGTCCCTGAGGGGTCACGGAAAATGAAGCGCTTCAAGTTGAAAGACTTGGAGCGTTTTTGTTTTTTAGATCACATTCATTATCAACATTTAAAAAGGTTCGAGTTCCAAAATCACTTTTATTTTGGGAAAAGAGCAAACAATGATATGTATGGAGATTCAGAAAGCATCGAAGTAAAGATTGCTGTAACAGTTTAATTCCACTAATAGCCTGATTAATAAATTAAGCATTCGACAAGAGTCCATAAGGAACAATTATTAAGCATTACTTTAGCAATATAAACTTGCTGAAAATAAACGTTATGGAAAAAATTGCTGATTTCTTTTATGATCTAAAAGATCGTGTTACAAATCCATTATTTACTTCCTTTATAATAGCATGGCTCATTTATAACTGGAAAATCCCTATGGTGCTGACATTTTATAAATTTACCGACCTAGAGAGAGATGGATATAAATCTTACATAGAATTCGTTAGCAAAAATTTACAACTACAATCATCATTTCTTACTCCTTTATGCTATGCACTTGGATACACTTTTATTTTTCCTATCCTTCGGATGGGTATCTTAGCTTTTTTAACCTTAATAAAAACTAAAAGCACTAATTATAATTTAAGAATTGCAGGAAAAGGAATAATGCCAACCGAAAGATATCTTTCTTTAAAAGAAAACTATAAAAAGCAGACCAAATTACTAACGTCGATAATTGAAGAAGAAAAAGCTGCAGTAACAAAAATGGAAGAAATGCAAGTACAATTATCAAAGGAAAATCAACAAAATCTCAAACTTCTTTCAGAAACGAGTGAATTAAAAGACGATGTATCTATGTTAGAAAAAGAAAGAGAAAAATTAGAAGCTAAATTACAGCATTATAAGAAACTATCATTAGTATCTATTCTTAACGGAGAATGGGAATACAAATCATATGACAAATCCATTGAATACATGACTAGTCAAAGGCTATTTATTGAAGATGGGAATGCATATACAATCTCGAGTTCTACCGGTGATAAGACCTTAGAATTTAAAATTCAAAATTATTGCTTTAATAATCAGACAAATCAAATATCATTCTTGAAGGTTTTTATCCCTGAATCGGATAAAAAATTCAATTTTCAATTATTAAATTATGACAATAATATTTCACATTTAAAAGGCAATGAGGATAATGAATGGTCCATCGAATATCAAAAGATTATCTAGTAAAAACAGCAGTCAATAGGTATATGACCGACTTTTGAACCTAACCTTAGTGATATTATAAAGGGCTTTTAAGGTGATACCTGGAAATCACAGGTAATGAAGTGCTTTAGGTTCAATACTTATAACGCTGTTGTTTTCTAACATATTAACAAACTTGATCCCTATCTTTAAAGCACTTATCTCTATCGATTCTTGATTTCCATCATAATTAAAAATTGTTAATATGGATGTAAAAATAGTATACGCTAATGACTTAAACATAACAGAAACTGAGATAGCCGAAATAACCAAACTTTCAGAAGAATACGGTCATTTAGATATAAAAAAACGTACAGGCATTAGATCTAGCGCACTAGACCTTGTGACTTTATTGGAATTTAGTATCGTATCTGGAATTGGGAAAATAATTAGAGATGCGTACCTAAAGGGGCTGCTGGATGAGAACTATATTAAAAGTTTGGGAGAGAATACAAGAAAACATGCTTCATCCTCTTTGAAGGCCATTAGTAATTACTTTAGTGCTTTCTACAAAGTTTTTATAAGTAAAAAGGTTCAAACAGGAAAAGCAATTGCATTTATCGAACAGTTCGAAGGCTATTCGATATATGTTGTTTTAAACGAGTATAGATCAACTCAAAAACTTGTAGATAATCTCGCAGAAGCATTAGTCAAACTTTGTTCTATGATATCGCTGAAACAAATTGAAATCGATCCTCCCCATATTCTTCAACTATATCCTGATTATAGTACAGAAACATGGGAATATGTTTTTGCGCCTTCAACCCAAGCATATGGTAAATTTATTGACAGGTACTTTAGCTTTAGAGAGGAATCATTTCATTCGATAAATTCTGCTGAAGAATTTATCAACAAATTTCAAATAACAGATTTTGACGAATTTAAATTTATAATTTCTGCTAAGTTCCACTCAAATCGTTAGAAGCATTTTGTAAAGTATCCTGTAATCTTTTAAAATTGAAACTGAAGCATTTTTAGATCATACATGATAAAATATATTCATGAATACTATTTACAGCATATCTAAGATGAACCTCGAATTTCCACATGGTATTTTAATTTATTGAGATTAGATACCAAGTATTTTTGTTAATTCATCAACAATCTGGTTCGAGTTTCCGATACCTGAGGTCATCCAAAGCCCGGCTTCGAAGAGAAGTCGGGCTTTGGGTTTTTATGAAGTACCCGTTAGTTCTGCGACGAGTGCGAATAATGAATTAAGTTTTGTAATTGGTCATTTTCCTTGCTGTTTGGCACACAAGTGTTTTTAGGAACTCCGCCACTATGCAACTTCATTAATTGAATGTAATAGGTAGGTAGCTTAAAACCTAATTCTTCTTTAATAGTCGCAATGAGATTGTCGGACGGTGTGTGGTCAACATATTCCCGTAATGCGTATTCGCTATCCTACTGGAAATTAGAAAGGTCAAAGTCTTTGAATATCGTAAAAGATTTTTTTAGTCGCCATTACTATTTCGCGGTTGAAAGTTAAATAACAGACTTTTTTATTGATAGCATTTTCAATGCTAACCAGCAATGTGCAGGGTATTACATTTGTCTAAATTTTCAAAAAGACTACTTTCTGCTATTTTTCTTCGCTGATCGGTCTAAAATCTTCGTAATGATTAAAAAAAGTGCTATCGCTGCACCGAAAACAGCACCGGATTTCTCATTAAATTCTACACTCTTATGTGCATATGCTAGAAACCCTGAACTTCCTATGAATAAAATAAATGCTAACATTGTTACAATATAGTAATTTTTATTACTATATTATCTCCGGGTAAAAGCCTGCCTCGCTGTCACTTCATACCAGAGCGGTTCTATGACACGGCTAGTAGCAAATTCAATGTATTTTCCGGAAACTGTCTCATTACCTGTCCATCCAATATCAACAGCTGTCAAAGTTCTGTCTCATCCTTCTTTTTCCTAATTTCCCGCATACCTTTCCCAAAATGTTTCTTCATCATTTTATTGAGATGGCTACTATCAGTAAAGCCCAATTCAAGTGCGATATTCTGTAACGGCAATTCTGAGTACCGGGCTCTCGATTCAGCAATCCGTAGCCTGGATTTTATTATATAATCCTGAAATCGCTCTGAAGCATTCCTTCGGAAATATTCGCTAAAGTATGTTTCGGCAACGTGAAATTTTTCAGATAGATAAGAAACAGATATTTTATCAGTATCTAAAATATTAAAGCTAATGAAGTTAAGCAAGTCAGCAAATTTACCGTCTGCAAAGGATCGTCCTTTCAATATTCTGCGCTGGATATTGCGGGAAATTACACCGAGGATCGATACGAGTGTATTCTGTATAATAAAAGCAGAACAGGTATCTTTCAGTTCATATTCGAAGAGAATCACGTCGAGTAATCTTTTTACTTGTGCTTTATCATTTACGTCATCTATTAATTCTCCCGGATGATAGTTATGATTACCCATGATGAAATTAAGTCTGCTGAACCATTGGCTATAATCAACTTTATCTGCAGCCCCCGGAACAAAATAGCTACCAGTGAAACGGATAAACAAAAATTTCGTTGGTTCTTTGATGATATATTTATGACATTTGGCTGTAGGTAAAAGAAAAAATCCATTTTTCTGATATGGGTATTGTATGTAATTAACACCCTGGCTTCCCACACCATCAAGAATGTAGACGAGCTCGAAGAAATTGTTTTTACGGCTCCTGTCGCGCCACTCCTCAAAAGTGGCAACTTCAATTGCAAAGGTGTCATGCAGATAATCCATACATCAAAAATACAATTTAGAAATGCTTCTAAAAGTTATTCCAAGAATATTACTGTTATTTCACGGCAGGTTACTGCTTAAATAAATTGCGCCATCCCAAATTTGTACTATAAAATTTGAAACAAATGAAAGCAGTACAATTGACCGGTTTTGGAGTTGAAAATTTGCAAGTTAGCAATATAGACAAACCAAGCCCTAAAAGAGGCGAAGTATTAGTCAGGATCAAGGCAGTGTCCCTAAATTACCTGGATACTATTTTAGTCAACGGAAGTTTTTACAAAGATCTCTCTTTCCCTTATACTCCTGCCTCTGACGGTGCCGGCATTGTCGAAGCCATTGGCGAAGATATTACGCGATGGAAGGTGGGTGATCGCGTAGCCATTCAATACGTCCAAAATTGGACTAAAGGCAATATCGATCGGATCAGCAACCAGGTACGGGTAGCCTGGCAAACACCTGGTGTTCTTGCCGATTATGTTTGTATTCCTGAGCATGGCTTGGTTAGAGCTCCCCAGAATCTTGGTTTTGAAGAAATTGCAACACTGCCTATTGCAGCTCTTACCGCCTGGCATGCTTTAGTCAACCAGGCAAACCTGAGAATAGGACAAACCGTGTTGATTCAGGGCACTGGCGGAGTTTCCCTTTTCGCTTTACAGATAGCAAAAGCCGCTGGAGCAATGGTAATTGCAACTACCAGTACCAGTGAAAAAGCAGAGCGGCTGAAATCATTGGGAGCCGATGAGGTAATTAATTATACTGAGTATCCCGCCTGGCATGAAAACGTATTATCGTTAACGAACGGTGAAGGTGTTGATATTGCATTGGATATTGCAGGATCAGATACTATAGCAAAATCATTGCTCTCTGTTAAGGAAAATGGTTTTGTAGGTACAGCAGGATTTATCTCCGGAGCCGACCTTCCGTTGAATATACATGATCATAAAATAAACATGTCCTTTATCCGTATACAAGGCCTGGCGGTAGGTAGTGCGGAAAGTTTTACTGCTTTGAATCGAGCTATAGAAATCAATAACATCCATCCGGTTATTGACAAAGTATTCCCAATGGATGAGGTTCAGCAAGCTTACATAAGATTGGAGCAGGGCAAACATGTTGGGAAAATTGTCATATCCCTCGAATAAGAACCTGCTGGTAGAAAATATATTCGTATGCTGTGTATTTCGGATAATAAGGAGACAAATTACCCTTGCAAGTGGTTGCATGAGCGGCTGACGGGCCATGGAAAAAGTTCCAGGCGGTCTCCTTCATTATCCGGGTACACAGCCTCTCTCCAATTTCTCAACAGGATATCTAACTGGACACATAACCGATCCATTTTTTCATTTTACCTAAAAAGGGGAAAGTTCGACTAGTACAATATGATCGGTGATTAAAAGTCCGGTGAAGCGCATACCTCGGCGCTCTGGCGAAACTATCTCACGTTGCCAATGTTAAGCTGATTCGAGTCCGTTTAACGACTAGCCACACCCGGTAGCCTGTTGAAAGATGTTATATAGCCTCATTGGCACCTGTGCTATGAACAATGTAAACCCTTATGAATGGCTGAAAGATATCTTTGAGCGAATTAACAACCATCCCGTGAACAGACTTAGCGAGTTACTCCCACACAACTGGAAATCCTTAAATTGATTACTACGATTTTATTCTGATAAAATTTATACGCCTCTATCTCGGGTGTTTACCGTGCTGGCACGACAGTTGTAAAAAACCAAAGGTGATCACTGTGCGGATATACTTAAAAAAAAGCATTGCATTCTCTTTGTAATCCGGAGATGATTATTTAAATTTACAACGTAAGTATTTCGATCGTATGTACGGTGTTAGGTTTGGACTAAATAGAGAATACCCCGCCTTGATAAAGAAGAATAATGAGTCTTTAACAAGTAATGAGTAACAAGTAACGAGTAAGTAGTAGTGATGTAGTGTATGTGTTCTTTCCAGCTGGCATTGGTCCACGCAGGTAGGCGCTTAAGCGAAAATGAACCAGAAAGCGAACGGGAAAGTGAATAACAGAACATAAAATTCTTGCTAAAAGGCGTCCTTTTATGGTTTTCACACCATCTGTCCCCTCCCCGAAAGTAATTGTAATAGCCGGTCCCACAGGTAGTGGAAAGACGGCTATTTTGCATTTTATAGCATCTCAACGTTTTCCTGTTATAGACCTTGAAGCACTGGCTTCACACCGCGGTTCCGTATTTGGAGAGCTGGGGCAAACAACACAACAACCTGCTCAACCTGTATTTGAACATCTCTTACAAACTGCATGGCAGCAATATCAGAATGCTCCTTTCATATTTACAGAACAGGAGGCGCCGGCAATCGGAAAATGCAGATTACCACAGTGGTTCTTAAATGAATTAAAAAAAGGCAGTACTATCTATCTGGACGTACCCAGGCAATACCGCGTGCAGCATATTGTGGCAGACTATGGGAGCCTTCCTTGTGAAGAATTACTTGCTGCCACGGAGAAACTAAGTGAGCGGTTTCCCGCAGACACTATAGCACAATTAAAACAATGGCTGGTACAGGGACATTATAACCTGTTTGCAGATTTTATGCTGCAATATTATGATCGATCACGTCATTACAAATATGCAGCGGAAACATTACCAGCTATTTTATCTTTTCAGGATTATGACGTACCGGCAATGACCCGCGCTATCTTCCAGCATTTACAGATAGTTCGCCCATTAGCGGATTGATCTCACATCAAAAGCTGCCATCAATGCATCAACACTATCATGTTCATTAACGGCATTTAATATTGATAAGCTGTATTTCTGTAGGGCATCCCGCAAAGGAATACTTCCTTCCTCCTCCAATACAACAGCCATTGCCCTTAACAATGACTGAAGCGTAGTTCCATTGATTTCTTTCACCAGCAAGCTACCCGGCGTTTCAGCACTCTTAAGAAACTGTGCAAGAAATGAAGGCCCCATCCTTCTCCTCCAGGCGAGCGTTACTTTCCTGTTGTGATTCACCAGTTGTAAAACTTCTGTTTTCATTGTATCTATAAGGAAACCGATCTCGCTCCCTGCTATAGCTCTTTTATAGTAATCCTCCAGTATCTCCAGACCGTCTTTATCCTGCTGCCTGCCATTTATATCGGGCCCAACGAGGACGGCACTACCGGATGTATCCCCGAAAGCGGGCATCGCTACATTGATTTGTACCGCCGTACGATCAGACATTCCATGTTCGTCCATGACGGTTAGTGTTACTTCATAAGTACCAGGTACATTAAATTGGTACGTGAGATCAGGGCCAGTGTTGGTGCTCATGATACCGTTATCGTTCGGATCACCCATTCTCCACATATATGCCAGGGTTGTACCGTCGTTATCGGCTGAGTTAACTGCAGAAAACTGCACGCTCAAAGGCGCACTCATGCCATCTCCCAGTAAGGTATATGAGATCTGCGCTTTCGGCGGACTGTATATTGAAATGTTCAAGGCCGCCAGTACATTATGGATATTACAGGCGTATGTCCTGTCAGGATAAGCTGGTGTGGGTTTTTCTCCTTTCGACTTATCGAAATAACGGCCGCCCATCAGCAAGCCTACTACCTTGTTTTCTTTGTTAACAATTACAGACCCGGAATCCCCTCCCTGCGAAAACTCTGCATACTTGTCAACCGGCTCAATAGCAATAGATTCAATATATCTGCGTCCATCAAATGAAGTTGGCACATTCACTGCTATTACAATTCCAAGTGTTCTTCCTGTGGTTCGTCCCACTTTACGCACCAATGCTCCGGGAATAACAGGTGTAAAGCCCATGTCGCTCGACACACCTGGTGGCGGTACTACTTGTCCCATATATAGCTCCATTGCTTGTACGCCCCTGATAGGGGCATCATCGTCGGTAAGAGCTTCTATACCATTTACAGTAATGTACTCGCCTAAACCTTTAATCTTATTGGAAATGAAAACACGATCACCTAAATCCGGCTTTTTTATCAGCGCAATGGCCGCATCCACCTTGCCTGTTGTGTTAGGAGCGGGACGCGCCCCGAGTTCAAAATGTGCAATTGTTCTGTCGTCATAACAGCAGCAACAGCAGCCATGTACATTTGGCTGATAGATGGGACTTCCCTTAACGGCTCCGCCACATGCCAGCACATGATCATTCGATAATAGCATTAACGCACCGTCTGTATTTCTGTTTGCAAAGCAGCCTAATGTTCCCACCCCTCTCTTTACCAGGGTCGTATTACCTACAATGCGTTTTTCAGATTTGGTATTGTCTATCTGGATCCCGCCCATCAGGGGACGTTGCTTTTTATCGTTAATGCCGGGAGGCAAATCTGTATCCTGTGCGTCCTGCGCATTTATAGTTTCTATTTCCATCACATCGGTTAGTATGCCATTCACCATAGGTGGTATAAGATCTTCTTCCGGCAGATCTGCGGCAGCTATTTTCTGCTCCACATATACCAGCAGGCACATCACTTCTATGTTGGAACCATTGGTTTCTTTATATCCTATGCCCACATCTATCACATTTTTCTTCTGCAGCAGGAACTCGCGTGCTGCAGCATACTGAACGGCAATGGCTTTAAAATCAGCCAATCTTTCTTCAGGGGTTTTGGTAATCTCCATAACTTATATCTTGAGAGAAGGGGTTTTATAGACGCATCAATGGAATGCGTAAAAAAGTATATAATTCATCAAATAGTGTGAACCTGTCAAACAGATTAATAATGCCTAACCGATATTTGCGAATAGCTGTTGCCAAAGATGAACTACCATTCTCTTCCAGCAGCAATGAGGTATTGATCAGGATGGTTTGCAGCGGCACTCCCTTTATTTCCTTCGGTATCTCTGCTCCGGGTATCCTGGCCATACGTATCAGATGGGCCACCGCTGCAGGTCCGTACATTCGCCGCCAGGGCACCAATACCTTCCTGTTGTGATTGATCAGAGCAATGACTTCCTGTTGATGCCTTTTGATTACCCGTAGCATTACCCGCCCCTCTCTTGATGTCTGCAAGCCCTGCATAACGGTTTCAAACAACTCAGCAGGTTGTCGCTTTCCGGCAGTACCCATAATGATCGCCTTCGATGTTTCCTGTACCAATGAAGCGCCTCCGGTGATCTTCACTACTTCCTTCGCGATATGGCATAGCTTCCGCTCATTTATCACCGTCAGCTGAATTGTGTAAGTGCCCGCCTGGTTGAAAACATGTTGTACATCTTTCCCGGTATAGCTGGCAACTGCTTCGTCATCGTCCTGCGAAAAGATATCCCATTTGTACTTTGTGATCTGCGTTGAGTTAGCCTGCGACCCGTTTCCGCTAAGCGAAGCCGTAAAAGGTGCTGCCGTGCCGCCGGAAGGTACATTCTGGGTAATATGGGCAATAGGGGATGGAAAAATGTCAATAGCCAGTTGGTCCATTACTTCATGAATATGGTTAGCATAAGTGAGGTCATATATTTCATTGACCGGGATTTTCACTCCATTTACTATTTTCTCCCCAACTTTATGTACACCTAATTCACCGCTGGACATTAATAGTCCCACGACCTGGAGCTGCTCATTCACTATAACAGATCCCGAATCTCCTTCATCCGCAAATTCAACACCGTTTTTGGCAGACTTGATCTCGATCTGATAGATATAGCTTAGTTTGTCAGCATCCTCACCATTCTTTGGAGTGGACGTTGCTTCAATACGGGTCACAATTCCTTCTGTGTAACCCGTTCTGATGCCTACTTTATATACTTTTTCATACAATGAAACGGCACTCCATATGTTATTTCCTTTTTCGGACAACACCTGTTTCTTTTGTGCTACACCAGTGATGGGAGCGTCAATTGCGTTGGGGCCAAATCCCCTGATGACATTCATCACGCCCCCGGCTTCTTTAAAGTACTCCGCCGAGATCTTTGCTATGGCCGCATCTAATTTCTTATCCACTCCTTTCTGTCCATATCGCCCGTCCCAAATTTGCCCAACAATATTATCGGAGGCGCAGCAGCAACAACAACAATTGTCTTCCTTTGGTTGATGCATTTGTTTAGTACGGGCTACATCCAGCGTTGCGTCCAGCATACCGTTGAATATTACATGGTAGTTAGATAACAACACCGGGCTGCCATCACTTTTCAGATGTGCGAAACACCCCAGTGTTCCTATTGGCGGAGCACCAATGCTGGTCTTATTTCCTGTGCTTGCAATGTAATCTCCCTTATTGGAGATCTGTATGCCGCATAATAAGGGCCTGTATCGTGCAGGGTTGCTTTTAAGCGGCGTTTTTGTATAGCCTGCGGAAATATCTCTTTCAATGTTATTTGTATCTTCTGAGCGCATTTATTCACATTTAGGAAACATTAATCTCAATCGCAGCAAAAATGTCTTCGATATGACTATGCTGATGAAATGCGTTGAAAACCTGCAAGCGGTATTTCCGTATGGCGATGGCCAATGGTACGCTGCCTTCTTCTTCCAGCACCACAGACATCTGTTGCAGCAAGGATTGCACGTCAACACCTTTTATTGTTTTAGGTATCATGTGGTCCGGGGTCTGGGCACTCTTTAAACAATGAGCCATAAAGGAAGGACCGTTCTTCCGCTGCCATGCAACAGCGACTTTCCGGTTCTTATTTACCAGTTGGAGCACCTCTTCTTTAAATTCCCGGAATAGCATCATCATTGGCTCAAACTTTGGATCAGCAGTGAACCTGCCCGCCGTTTCCACCTTTTCCACCATTTTGGTCACATTTATGGCCGGGCTTATTGATTGAATGCCATTCGCAGTCATCTGCAGCTTCGTCATTGTACGGCTGCTTTGACCATGACTATCTGTAATGGTCAGGGTAACTCCATATTCCCCTGCTCCTGGAAATGTATGTTGTGCGGTAGGACCGTTATAAAATACATCATCCGGAAACTTCCACTGGTATTTTACAATTGTACCCTGGTCGGCCGTGGAAGTACCGGCCGACAATGCCGCCGTAAAAGGAGTTCCGCTGCTCATGTTTGTGATCACTGGCTTGGGTGGGTCGTAGATATTTATTTTCAGGTAGCTCAATACATGATGAATGCAATTCATAAATGCCCGCCCATCCGCATCAGGATCGGAAGTTTCACTACTGGCCATAAGAAGCCCTACAACCTGGTTATTGTCATTCACCACGATAGCGCCTGAGTCGCCCCCTTTGGCAAATTCCGGTACCCCAGGTACTGCCTTTATAGTGATCTGCTCCCAAAAACTGATCTTCTCAGTTTTGCTACCATATTTGTATAACCAGCATGCAGGGTAAATTTCAAATACCGTCCCGATAGTGCGGCCGGTTTTAGCCCCTACTTTACGCACATACTCACCGAGTGTTACTGATGTTTCTATTGAACCTATATCAGGAGAGGAATATGGAATGACAGGGCCAATACCATTGAGTGGTGCGTCATCATCAGAATATGTACCATCCGGGAGCTTAACTCCTAAACCTTTAATGGTATTACTGAACAGGTATTCACCATCACTGTTGTCTATTGTAGCCAACGCTGCGTCGATATAACGGTTTCTGAAGCCTACATCCACTCTCCCCACTACGGATGTGACACAGCAATCGGAACAAAAGCAGGCATTAGGATTCAGGCTGACGAGATCTCCTTTGCTCCGGAGATTAGCCATCAGCACATGATGTGCAGATAAGATCACCAGCTCATCATTGTCTTTCCGGTTTGCAAAACAACCAAGCGTACCAGGACGTACGCCTGAATAGAGATCTTCGCCGGCAGTTACTATTTCCGGCTCACCAGACAATAAACGCACTGCTGGCATTTCGTTTACGTCGGTCGGTATCCCGCCGATAAATTCGGGTATTCTCTGATCGCCGCTTATCTCTCTGCTTTTCTTATCTACATACACGCGCAATGCAATAATACCTGTATCTGAATGATTCACTTCTTTAAAGCCAATACTTATGTTCTGCACATTCCGTATTGGCTTCAGCACCTCCATAGCCCGCGGCAGTATTTCAACTACCCGCTGAAAGGCCCGCTGTGTTTCTTGTCTGGAACCTATATTCATTGTAGTAATATTATTTAACTGCTGCTGTTTTATCATATTGTAAGCCACTGGCCCCCTCTCCTCTGCCTGTTTTCTTTGTAATACCGTACCAGTTGATAATCTTTCCATTATACCAGCGCGTACGCTGGTACGTACTGCACACGTGTACACCGGCGCGGGGAACCTCTTCTTCATGTATATAGTACGGTGTTTGCTGTACATTCTGCGTATCCAGTCCCTCCCGTAACAGGCGGGTACGTGGACGGACATGGGAATAATTCTGTTTGAACAACCGGGGCATGGCAGCTCTCTGGAGCTTGACCGCACGGTTTGAATCACCGGTATGTACGGGTATGAACGGTATCCAGTTGTTGGGAACAGCGTTGGCCAGCGTATACCTGTACATGGCATCGGGCAGTTGGGTAACGGCCGGTGGCTGCTCGTCGAAAGCGGCAACATATTCCTGGTAGTTCTTCGCAAAGGTATGCAGGTCCAGGCTGCTGCCGAGGTGGTCATCCATTTTTACTTCGATACCCCATACACTGTTGGTCATCTCATCCCTCACAAAATGAACTTCTTCTATGGGATCACTTTCCAGGGTTTTAATGGTGGCTGGAGGGATGAATAACCGTGTATCGGCTGGTTCTTCACTATTACCGCCGGCAACACTCAGGTTAAACATGCCCCAGCTGCGCCAATTATCTGTCTCGCCCTGAAGGGCAGGTGCTACAAAAGATTGTTCACCGAAAACATCCGTCACAACTATACCCCTGATCTCGCTGATCGTGCCACTTTTTACCTCGTAGGGAACGATCAGCCAGTCTGTATTGTACAATAAGGCATATTCTGTAAAGATCATCTTGGAAATATCGGTTGTATCTGCACTGATATTCCCCAGGTCTATCCTGCTATCTTCAAACTGCCACCAGCGCGAGTTGGGAGCGCCGGCAAACTTTGCTTCCCTTGGAATAACACTCAGCAGTTCAGTTTTGACCAGTTGTTGTTCTTCCGGGGTGGCAGCACCACTGAGCCCTTCGACAGGTGTGTTTTTCTGTACATCGAGGCTATACCATTCCAGGTCGCCCGAGCTGTATTCTGTAGCTGTAAGTACTGTATTATCTGCTTTCCCGTTTGGTAATGCACATGCAAACTGGTATTCCAGTTGCTGAGGCATCCAGGCCGTAGCATTGGCAGATGCAGAGAATTTAGTACCATGCGTCTTTTTAAACCAGTCTGCAAACATTTCCAGCGCCTGTTTTACAAATTCCTGGTGCTGGGCATTCCCATTACTTACAGCGCTTATCACGTTGTTATTACTGATAGTAAACTGCTGGTATAATGTTAGTCCGTCAAAATACAAGCGGGCAGAAGCGCCGGCCACCATCACCAGGGTTGAGTTAGTCAGCAGTTCTGCTTTAGAAAGGATCTCATCCCTTGGGTCGCCAGCCTCCACGGCGGGGATATCCCCGATAGCGTATAACTGATGAAGCCGGGCACGGTACGTTTTACGGTCATATTGTGGTACATTCAGTTTTTTGGCAGTTCTGTCCAGGCAGTTCATACAGAAGTATGCAGCTTCCAGCCTGTCCTTGTAGTTCAGTTGTACCGGCATGTCTTCTATCGTTGCTTCCAGTGGCTGGTCGTCAAAATAAGACTGAGCGGTTCCATTTACTGTTTTAAAGCGTGATAGCGAGGTTGACTGCATAAGTATCTTTGCGAAGATCGCAGAACCGGTATCATCGCCTTTTAACTCTCCAAATTGCCATTGACGGGTGAGCATCCATAGGGCATCATGTACACCACATTCGAGCACCTTATCAAATTCTGCTGTGCGGGGCCGTGGCTCCAAACGGTTCCATGATCTGAACGGCTCGCATGAAAAATTATTAACTCTGGCCATGATGAACTGTTTATTTTTTAAGCGTCTGAACGTTTGAAAAATCCATTGTTGGTTTGAGGCCATATGCAGGATCGCTTGCCTTCTCCCTGGGAGGTACCACTTCCGAGAAAATTCCCGGCAGTACATGACTCAACATCGACTTTTCAATATGATCCGGTTCCACTGCCCTGTTCTTTGCCAGTTCAACAGTGTCGATGATCGTATATACAAGATCATCCCATTTCCAGGTGCTGCCGGTGCCGGGTGTAACTGCCAGCATCATTGTTTGAGGCGCGGTAGCGTTGGGCTGGTTATAATGGTAAGCCACACCGGTTGTTTCGCTCTTGCCTGGAATTACTTCGATCCATTCGTCGATCAGCAGCCCTGTCTGGCTACCCGTATTTTCGAAAAGATGCTCATTCAGAAGCAACAGGGAAAGCTTATCACCTGCAGGTGTGAAATTGTCAGGGTACTCGCAGCCCATCCAATAATCATTGTCATTATAGGGTAGTTGTACGGGCTGCATTGAAGTTGCCGGCAGGTCGTATACATCTGCCAGTTGCAGGAAGCGGCTTGTATCATACACACGCTTTCTGACTTTACCCAGATGGTGCATCCAGTCATCCATCAACATCGCATTTCCATTACGGGTAATTTTTTTATTTTCAGGAAGATTTAACTGGGCCTTGATCTCAGTGCCACTGCAGGTATAGTGTGGAATAGCAATGAACTTCTTGCCGAATATGACCTTCGCTATCTCAGATAATTTCTCTACTTTATCTTTTACATATACATCAGCGCCATTTATAGTGCTGAGCAATGCAGCAGCTTCCTCTTCTTTTTCCCTGGTCTGCTTGTAAACCTCCAGTAAGGATTGTAATGCTGCGTTGTTTCGCAATTGTTCATGAGTACCCGGTGTAAACTGTAAGCTGAGCGCCTGTGGGATCCCGAAGGTCAGGGCTATTTTTAGATAGCCTGTAATGGTATCGAACATGGCGGCAGATACCACCACATCAGCCACTGCTGTTGTACCATTCAATATTGGCTGGATGAAGTCTTCTGCCGATAATTGGTGGTTAAGCTGGTATATTGCATTGTAAGCGTTTTCTATCCTGTTCTCAAACTCTGCATGCAGGTGGAGGCCGGGATCTTTTTCACTGACAGGGATACAGGGGTCCTGTAATTCATTGGCACCTATATACCGGGCATTACCTATCATGCTGCGTAAATGTTGTAGCAGCAAACTAAGATCAGCCAGAGACCTGTCACTATCTTGCCAGTTGCTACCACGCTGTGATGCATCAAGGGATATGTGTTTATCAAATTCCCCTATCTCCAGTTTGTATAAATTGATCAGTGTTTCGTTCAGTTCTGCGTCAGCTCCCGGAAAGCTGAACAGATCAATAGGCTGCCATCCTGATGTTTCCAGCGACCTTGTGATTTCGGTGATGCTGCCATCGGCTTCCTTTGTCCTGAGTGTGTATTTATATTGAGCTGCAGGCCCCAATATATTTCCCAGCCAGTAATTGAGTGAAGGTTCGGCCGATGCTTTGGCGGAGGAGGTGCTGTTCCAGCCAAGCGGGTGCTGACCGTTGCTTTTCGCCTCAAGGTTCAGCAACATACGATGTGTCACTACATGGCCGGTGCGCGGGGTTTCTATGATCTGCGGGTCCGGTATTCCTTTCCCTTCTGCCAGGGCTGCCATCACTGCGGAAGCTCTTACATGATTGCCCTGCACCATCTGGTATACGCTTTCTGAAACGGCGAGGTCGCCCAGTGCATCGAAAGCGTCTGCAATACGGTCAATTTCATCAATAATGGTTTCCAGGACCAGGGTTCGCTCCGCAGGAGTGACCGGTCCGAGAGTACTGTCCACCACATTAAGAATAGTTGCCGGTAGTTGGTTTACACCCAGTAATTTCATGATCTGTCCCAGCGTTTTATCGCCATATATGCCTACCGAAGGGCTATTCCAGTTCACATGGTCCTGTACCAGCTTTAACAATGCAGCGCCATCTACAACCTGGCTTACATAGGTTGCACCATCCTCGCCGGCACTTTCAGAAACTTTCTGTTGCAAGGGAAAAGCTTTACGGAACGGTTGAATGAACCGGTCCAGTTCAGCGGTCTGATAACGTTCATGTAAACCGCGTTCAAATCTGAACCCAAGCAATGCGCCTAACGATTGTCCGTTACGGATGCCGTCAGTTAATTGCAGCGCTATCCTTACGCGTGAAGATGAGATATTGACTGCCAGCCTGTTTTGTACGGCTGCAGAGGCATCATTACTCTTATATGCATTACGCAGAACAGCTGCACTGATGGCGTGCATAACTGAAGGACCATGCAACGCACCCTGGTTATCCGGGTCATGGAAAACCGGCTTTGTTGCATCCAGCTTGAATGGTGTTAATGCTGTCGGATCGTCGTGAAGCGTTTTATTACTGTCACGTTTTAAATTTTCTACATAGCCATACGCGCCTAAATAGATACCTTGAGGTTGTTGCACCCGGTGCTTTTCAAGCCGCCGGTTTACTAACCCTAATTCCCAGGCATCCAGCCTGTAAGTACAAAGGTCAGCATGTTCGGCCATCAGCATTTCAAGATCAGCGGTAGTAATATTTTTCAGCCGGTCCATTGCGTTACGAACAGCATTTACCTTTTGCATAAAAGGCTGTTGTTTGGTTGCCCATGCTGGTGGTATCCCGTTATAAATGCACTGATGAATGTATTTAGCCAGCGTAAGCTGATTGTCTTTCAGGTAGTTGAAAAATTGTGAGGCAACAGGTGCACCTGTCAGCATATGCCCGTTCAGCATGATATTGGCATCATTCAAAAGGTAGTTCCATTTTGTGAAGATGGCAGGTGTTTCATAGATGTTGTAATACAGATGTGTGCCGCCTGCTCCTCTTCTGAACTTTTCGTCCAGTATGGACTGTTCCTGTAGCATATTCATCGCTGCCTCCTGGTAGCTTTGCAGCAGTGATTGCCGGAGCATCATAAATAACATTGAATTGGCAGGGAGAGCACCGGCGCCTGTAAATTTATTGTTCCCGAATATCTCGTGTGCATTATTCCCAAGCAGCCAGGTAATGTAATCATATTCCAGGCCCGGTAACTTACTGAGCGTCTTTTCGGCTGATAACGCTACGGTATCTATCAGCGGTGCAGCCGCAAAGAACGATTTGGTGACCTGCCTTGTTATAAATATCCTGGAATCCTCCAGTTGCTGGTTAACACGCGCATATTGCATATCAGCAAGCTTATATGGTTCGTAGTTCACCAGGAATTCATCTTTGAATTCAAATGAAGGATAGTAAATGCCCTGTCTCATATGCTCTCTGAAATAGGTCGCCAGTTTTTGAGGACCAAATCCATCTGATGGTAAAAAGTTAGTTCCAAACCCATTATGGTTAGATCTGGGCCCCTTTGCGATATTGATATTATACCTGTAGAAATAATCCAGTGAAGTAGCATGTAACCCCAGCATTGTCATGAACCGTTGCTGCGGATCGCCATGCTGCAGGTTACCGGAATGGATCACTTTATTATTCCTTATTTCTGTAAACAGATCATGCAATATCTTCAGTATCCCGTGTAATCGCATTTCAAACCGCTGTTGCAACTTCGCGTCAAGATTACTGTCTGGTACTCCCCAGGGGTGAACTTTGGGGTATTCCACCTGCGGACCGAGAATGTATAGCTCCCCTCTGCTCAGTGTGGGTAAAGCGTCATATAATTTCAGTCTCGAAAATGCTGTTGTGGCAATTATACCATACGGCTGCATACCAATGCGTACCGACGGTACAGCGCCACGCGCAGTCACATGGTTTACAAAGAAATTTTCTGTACGGCGGATATTATCATAATTAAAAAGTCCATCCCACATTTCTTCCATATAATGTCCCATTGTAGCATTCCATAAACTACGGTTCATGGCGTACGCATTTCCGCGCTCAGTCTGTAAGCCGTTATTTACATACTGTATTGTGCTGTCACTTACACCTAACAGAGAAGCAAGGTATTTTCCATCGGCCTTGAGGTAACGATTAGTTTCGTAGGCATTATACCGTTGCTCTTTTATTTCTATATTGAAACGCTGATCATCTTCTTCATCCGGGGAAAAACCGGATTTACTTTGTTGTGTATTATTGGTGGGAGTGCCTGTCTTTAATATTGACATGCCATCTGCACTGTATATATGATTGGTTAATAATTCTTCCAATTGTGCTTTTGAGGCCATCGCATCTTCATTGCGGATCCCCAACACCATGAGCCTGTCAAACCCCTGGTCCCATTGAGCATCTGTAATATCCAGGCTGATACCCATTCCTACCCCTTCGGCAGTGGGATAGTCGGTCATCCATTTCAGGCCGGGGTCTACCTGCAGATTGCCCTCTGCATCCATGTGAAAAAGCTGATCATCATCAAATTTTTTTGGATCAAGGCCTAACTGCAGGTCCGGTGGTACCGGGTTTCCCACTACAATATGCGAGAAGTTATTTCCCTGCATGGCCACTACTGCAAAGCGTTCGGGCAGCACATTGGAGTGTGGTGCTTTTGTCCAGTCCTGTGTTTTTATTGTAACTACCGGGTATTCAAAAGGGACTGAAATTTCATCCAGATAGTCATCGAATGACTGTACGCCGGCTTTCTCCAGTTTGCTTTTGATATTGTTGACAACAATGGCTGCCTGATCCAGACGATATAGTTCTGACATCACTTGCTGCCGTTGTACAGGTGTGAGTGCATGTGTTTTGGATACGATCTGGTAAAAACAGGAGAACATGCTATGGAAACTGCCCCACAGCTCTGTGAACTTGTCTGGATTGGCAGTGGAAGCGTACCTGATGTGCTTTTCCACCTCGGCACCATGATATTCAAGACTCCAGAATCCTACACTGTTCATTTCCTGCAACATCATGACCGGATCTGGTAGAGAAGGGTAATCTTTTATGGCGTCCCGCAGGTGGACCAGGTGAGCAATCGCACTGTTCATTTGCTGGACCGCATTATTATCAAAAGCAACGCCATTCGCAGGTATTGAACGTGGGTCCAGCCGTCTCGCCACCCAGGAAGCGCGGTTGCCTCCCAAGGCTGTGCACAGGGTCTTCCATGCAGATTTCTCGATGTTTATATTGCCGGAGGCAGCCCAGTACATTTTCCAGAACTGTTTTCCTGCTTCTATCTCTGCTGCTGTCAGGTCTTTTTCATGCGTATTTATGAAAATATCGTCCGGGTATATCCGTACCCATAACTGCTTCACATCCTCGAAAGCAGGACCTGCCAGCTCCCAGGCTGTCTCCCTTTCCGGATTAACAAATGCGGAAACAGCCTCAAAAGCTTCTTTTTCATAAAAAGAAAGTACTGCCTGCTTGCCGAATGCCTGCGCACGGTTGGCAGCAGAGTAACGCGAAATCTTAGACATAGAAAGGGACAGTTCCTGCCGGATAGTGGCATATAAGCCGTTCACCATTTCAGTGTGTCCTGGCTTTGATTCTTCCACCTGCATATCTTTTCTGGCTGCCAGGGTTTTGATAAGCGGCTGCAGGTACTTTTTGTGTTTTTTTATAGTATCATACTTCTGGTCATTGTCTTCGTTGAATGTTCTTATTTTCATCAGCGTTTTGATCCCGTGAAAAAAGATCTCACCGGAACGCATGGATGGCAAGCCGGGTAAGCTGGCCAGTTTGGGTAAAGTATCCTGTTCAAACCTGAGGGCCAGTTCCTGCGCTTCTGCAATCATGGGCTGGACCCTGTTACTTGTAAATGCCTTCCAGTGCCGGTCAGGATGAATATTTGAGATAGATGTCAGCGCTTTGGACAACTCTTCCTTTACCTTTACATGTTGTTCCTGGATACGCTTCACCTGTTCTGGATCTATACGGGAAAGACCATTGGTCCTGATGGCTGCGGACCTGTAATACTGCCTGGCCCTGTTAATTAAGTTCTCGGTGTACTTATACAGGTCCTTCTTGTTCTTAATATTGTAGTATGGTATATGCCTCGGCCCTTTATTAATGTTCTGCAATGCGGCTAATACCTGTTGTTGTTCATCTATTATCTCTCTTGATGTGGCAGCCAGATTTGATACCCGGACGTTTAATCCGCCGATGACATCCCTCAGGGAACTCATCTGCGAATACATAGCTACTGCTATCTGCCTGTTAAGCGGTATCAGCTTATTGGCGAGCGAATCCACATTTATGCCAACATCGTTGCTCAATTGTATGAGCTGTGCTCTTTCCTGTATGGTACATTGCGTAATAGTCTGAGCTATTGCCTGTGAGGAGAGTAGTTTATCATTTACTGCTTTTATATTGGGAACAGTTGTCTGTGCAAGCGCAATATTGCATAGTGAATTCAGGTCTGCCAGGTTGTACATTAATTGTTCCACCTTCAAATCCGGAGAGGGCACTTCCCGCTTCCTTATCATGAAGCGGGTCTCAAGGCGCAACGGCATTAATAAAAAAGGTGTCACGCTTGATTTTTGTGCTACATTGTTGCGGATGTTATCCAGCGCCGGGGAAACAATATTTGCTGCAATGGGATTAGACATATTACAAGTGAAAATTTTATTAATGAGGTAACATTTCGGCAGCGTGCCTGGCAAACAGTACAGGGTCCTGGAACAGGATAGCCGCGAGGTCTGCGGCATTGCTGTTCCACTTTGGTTGATTCTCCGGTTGCTGGATTTCAACGGCCGTAGAGAAATTAATATGATAGTTTTCCAGTGCTGATTTAGAACTTACCAGGTGTTCCCAGCTCAGGTCATTCCAGGTGGCTGGTTTGACATTTGCCGGGGGCATGGTACTGCCATCATCGCTTTGCCAGTCGTCCAGGCCGAAACGGACCTGGCCGGGCCTTTCTTTGAGGATAAAAAACCACCCTGGATTTTTTCCTGCAGGACTGGTATTCACGTCGGTGATCCTTTCCCCTTTCGCTTCTTCTTCTGTCAGGCTGAACCCCAGCAGTGTAATATCTTCTCCTATCTGTGCTTTGAACAAGGGGAACCTGCTGTTCGTATCGTTTATCTGGCTTGTCAGTTGCCGGGCATGGGTAGCATTTGCAGGATTATACATGGCCTTCTGCGCATAGATCATAGTATTCGGGTACTTGCGCAGCAGCTCACCGCGGATCACCAGCACCAGCGTTGACTCCTGTCCGCGAGGTGTATGATCGCCGAGGGCGCCCTGCCATAGGTCCATTACAGTAATATCGCGTTTCAGTTCCTTATCGATTGCCGGATCATCATCAAGGGGTATAATACTGTCCTGTGTATTCCAGAACTGCCGGAAGTAAGACCCTCGCTGATCTGTGGGATATTCGCGCCATAAGAGTTCTCTTGCCATCTCATGGTTCATTCCTGCCAGGAAAGCTTCTATGAACGACTGGTTAGTGCCTATAACAGAGATTGAGTTGTCCGGCAGTTTATCCACGTTCGGTAAAATATAATTCTGGGAGAGCTCCAGCAGGTATTTATACATCGGCTCCTCAAATTCCGGATATGCCATTACCGGTTTCAGGGATTGTAATGGTACAAATTCGCCATCCTTATTAATACTGATAGTAGATGAGAGTTTCCTGGCCATTGTGCTGGCAGGGTCCAGCTGTGTGAGGATCTTTCCGGCTATTGTCTCTATTCCTGAAAAGACGGGGCTTGTCTTTACGCCCTCTGTGCCGGTAACCATATTACTGAAGCCGTTGATAGATTGTTGCAGGTCCACCACCTGCTGACCAGTGGTTAGAGGACGGATATCATCGTAATTCAGTGGTTCCGTGTTCTTCAGGATAACGTTCTCAAAGCGTTTTGCATTCACGCCTTTATCAAACAGGCTGCTGAACTGGTCAGCGTCCATCGTTACTATAATATCACCGGTTTGGTTCTTCTTCAGAGGGAAAGAAGACGCGGCCAGCTTAGGCAGGATGGATTTGGTAGTATTCTTTTCGGCAAGAGTATAGGACGGGTGATTGTCTATATGGGCTGTCAGTTGTGCCAAAGTCACATTTGTAAACGCTTTCACCGTATCGCGGATGGAGGTCACCAGTATTTCTTTGGCTGTATTAAAAATCTCTCCCTGGTAATAGGCAACAGCAGCTACTGCATATTTCGAAATATCCGTTGCTTCCAGCGAGCCACTGGGGGAAGATTTCAGGAAGGCCGACCGTAGTACTTTACTGTTTGTCTCGTCGAGGTTAAAGTTCTGCAACACTGTTTTACGGTCTATCAGTCCGCTACCTGCAGGAGCTGCAGTTTTAAGGTTCACATCGCTTTTCAATACTTTACTGAGTGTAGTTCCCGGGCGTGTTAATTTCCTGAAAGCAGCAGATTTTACCGCATTAGGAATACGGCTCTCCGTAAAAACCTGTTGTACGGTGCTGTTGTTATTTTCTTTCACCAGGTGCTGGACAGGGGTTGTGATCACTACGGCAATATCATTACCGGCGCTTACAATATGTTTCTTTACGAGCGACTGGTTAACCATACTTGCCAGCCTGGCTTCTTCGATTCTGCGGTTTGCTTCGTTTACTTTATTGATCTGCTGCCAGGCCTGTTTCATAAACTCTTCCTGGTGTTTCTGTACGATAGTTGCTCCCAGGCCCGCGGCTGCCCTGTATCTGAAGTCAAGGTTCAGTTGTTCTATCCAGACATAATTTTCGGGATCACCTATCTGTTCAATATTAGCATGCCAGATACCATAAACCGGCGGCACCAGCATGGGATCATCTCCGAGGCTGGTATTATAATAAGGGTTATTCCCTGCCTGTGCTACTCCATCTGCTTTTAACAGGTCTGCAGATAAGTTCAGGAGATCTTTCAGTTTTCCGATAGTATCCAGGTCGGCACTGTTCACTCCTTCCGGTCCGGCAGGATCAGCTGCAGGCCAGGAGTCGGGCACATGGTTCAAAGGTTTGAGCGCAACTTCAAGATTAATGGTTTGTGTGCCACCCTCTCCTGCCGAGAGATTAAAACCGGGATTGCTTATATCCAGCGGCATATGTGCAATATCCACGACGTCTTCTCCCAATACAATGGGTTTCAGGCCAACGGCGAGCGTTTCAAAATCTCCGGAGCTGCCGGTACGGAAACTCCACTGGTAGTAAACGGGAAAATGAAAAGGCCGTTGGGCAGAGTACGGGCCGGCCTTTTTCCAGGCCGGCTGCTGGGCTAATACATTTGTTGTAGAAATACCCAGTCCCGCCAGTCGTCCGGTTTCAAAAGCCGGGATCACAAACGCGGTATATGCCTTGTTCTTTTGGAGCTTCCTGGAACATAGTAACCTGCTCAGGGCTACATCGGGATCACTATCGATTTCAGCACCCACTTCCGATGCAATATTACCTGTTGTAACCGGGTTGTTTATCTGGACATGTGCAAATGCCCATACGTCCTGTGGCCGGGGAAAACCGTTCTGCACTACCTCTTCACTGACTGCAATATATGGAAGGGCATTTACCGGTGTCTGTAAAGTAAATTCATCTTCACTCAGCACAATGAGGCTGATCCATGGCCTCAGCCTTGTTTGCTCCTGTATCCCGGAAGGAGTATGTTCTTTTGCAGGGGTGTACCTCCATGGAAAGTCCTCCTCATAAAACTCTATAAATGGTAATCCGTTTGCAGCAAAGCTGGTATCTCCGGCGTAGGGCTCAATGCGTACGATAGCCTGTCTGCTGAAGCCAAGTACATCGCCCGGGCCGGTAAGTTTAATGGTTTTCTGAATGTTTTGCTGGCCGGTGGTATTGTCCAGTTTCCGGAACTCCAGTTGCAGTTCTGCGGTGAGTGAGGCACGTTCAATAACGGTGGAATTACCGCCCAAAGTATCTGTCTCTTCAATCTTCGCAGCAATTCCTTTCCGGCACCAGGGAAGAAATCCGTATGTAGCCAAATTGCTCATATATCTTAGTTTAACTGGTATTCGCTTAAATGATAGGCTGGAACAATGCTGACCCCTCCCTGTAATGTGGGCTGCTGATTAAGTGCTGCTGCCAGTGTATCTTCAGCAACGGCACGGCTGCCTCGTGAGAACCCGTTTACAGTAAGAGGCTGCATTGTTGCATTGTCTATAATAATATAATCTTCCTCTGCAACGCTGACAGCATTCTTTTTCAGTTTAGTCTGCCGGTAAAGTGCTGACAAAGGCGATTGTCCGATGGCTCCGCCTTTTGCCATTTTTTTGAAGGATTGCAGGTCCACTTCGAATGTTTGTTCAGAAGGGTTAGCGTCAAAATCAGAAATGCGGATATCGAATTTTGCCGGGCGGTTAAAGGCATAATTAACATGTAGTGCATTGTCTGTTTCCTGTATCCTTATACCACCGGCTTCCTGTGTAAATGAGGCGGCCTTTAATTTATCGGCATCATTCATTTTCCTGAATGCTGATGGCGCAAATACTTCTTTCACCACCTGGATACCCACGTTATTTCCAGCCAGTTTAAAAGACTTTATGTTAACGGACTTAATGTCGCCTGGCGCGGCATTTCCAAACCTGCTGATCTCAAGGTTCAGTGGCATGATGGTCTGAGTTACTTTCAGGAAGCCACTGGGCTGTAATAACACTTCGTTATCCGCAGCGTTCATCTTTCCCAGTGTGATCAGCGCAGGGCGGTCAACCGGAGCTTCTACTGTCCAGTTGGCCGGCAATGAAAACGCTTCTATTATTTTCGGCAATACAGGAATGCTTTCTTCTATCAGTTTTTTAGCTTCTCCCCAGGTAACGTTCAGTCTTACTTTCACTGAGATAAATAAGATGGAGAACGAAGCGGTACCGCGTGCGTGCCATGGCGTTGGACCGGTAAGTGTGAAATCGAGGGCGATAGATAATATGGTGGAGTTCCCCCATTTCACTGCTAACCCTGCTGCTATACGGGCTTCAAAACGGAATGGAGAGAACTGGAACAATACATCGAACAAAAGGAACCCTACGACGCTGAACTTGGAGATTTTGTACCTAAAATCAATACGGGCACCGAATTGCACTGTATTTGACGTTACAGCAAAATAGGCTGTCAATACCAGACGTGGATTGCCTGCCAGGATCGTAAGCGTGATCCTTTTCATAGACGGAACGCGCAATTCCGCAGGTGGTGAGAAAGACGGGTGGAAACCGCCGGCAGACATCAGGAAAGCTTTATTCTGCCCCCAGCTTAAACGCACGGCCATCTGCCCCTCCAAAGTGAAAGTGAGAATGCG
Source organism: Chitinophaga filiformis (assembly GCF_021646545.1). Lineage (GTDB taxonomy): Bacteria > Bacteroidota > Bacteroidia > Chitinophagales > Chitinophagaceae > Chitinophaga > Chitinophaga filiformis_A. The sequence continues at coordinate 534,922 of NZ_JAKIRP010000004.1, forward strand.
GGAGTCATATAACGCCGCATCAAAAGCCAGGTATTTGTTATCAAAATCTATTACACCTGCAAAATTCACCTGCAGTTTTAAAATAGCTTTATCTTCAGAAGGTAATGCGATCTTGAGTACACCAAGTATGGCTAGTCTGACGGGGCTGGGAAACTCCAGTGCAATACCAAAATCAATTTTTACCAGTGTAGGTACGCCCCAGGTAATACGGGCCATCAGGCCTATAAAGAACTGGTCCTTTTGTATGGGGAACAGTGTTTTGATCTGTGGCAGCAATGTTGGCATACTTGCCACAATGTTCTGCGGGAATAATATATTCGATATTGAATTATTGCGCGCTCCCTCCAGCAGGGCAGGTACGTTGATGGTACGGTGAATGCCAAGCATACCACCCAGTCCTCCGAGGAAGAAACCCATGCCCAATGCAATGCCCGGAGAAAACGTAGCACTGATAATGATCAGTAGAGAAAATCCCTTTGAACCATCAGGCAGTTTTGTATTGATAATACCAACAGCTGCAACCTGGATACTATTGTTTATTGAAAGCTCTAAGGCCCCAACGTATTCGCCTTTGTCGGGATCGAATTGCAGAAAGCCGCCACCTTTTACAACCTTTGCATCAATGGATATGCCTACTCCTTTGGGAGGTTTAAAGCCGATATCCATATGGGCGAATCCCATATTTCCGTTCGGTATAAAAGACAGTGTGGCAGAAGCTCCTACATCCTGTACCGCCAGCGTGATCGGCCCCAGGGTACCTTTCAGGTTAGCGCCTATAGCCAGCGGGAAAGCGCCTGCTTTCGGCTTGAAGCCGATAGACAGCCCATTAACACTTACAGGGCCAACCTGTTTGTTGACCGGCAGATTTATTTCCAGTGCACTGCTTCCTTCTATGTAAAATCCTCCTTCGCTCGACCAGCCCAACCTGAGGTCAAAATCCACTTCCAGGTTTAACGGTGGAAGAAGGGACTGGAGAAAGCTGTCTGCACCGTCAGCTTTCAGGACGATCTTGCATTGTTTCAGGGATGCTTCAAAGGAGATCTTGCCGGACGACTTGTTTTCTGTAGCATTCCATTCAAGACGTGATTTTACCTGTACTATCACTTCGCTCAACTGTATGCGCGTACCTCCCGGAATACCCAGCAGGATAAAGGGAGCGCCACCGGATTTCTTACCAGTAATTGTGTATTCTATGTTACCCTGCAGGGATGTGGCGGTTACAGGAGGCGCAATATATATGCGGCCGCCGGGTTGTAAAAGTAATGATGCTGAAAGCGGAATGTCAGCATCCAGCTTAACCTTTGATGTCCAGTCTCCCTGCTTTATTTCCTGCGTTGTCTGCGCTATGGGTAAATTCAACTGAAACTGCAGGCCATTGGGTTGTACATTTTTGTTGATCGTAGCCTCAGCAACGAAAAGTTCCATCGTGGGGTCTGTCGGGGAGGAATTGAATATAACTGGCATTCCCAGTTCCACCAGTATGTTCTCGAGACGTCCGAACAACAGTGTGGCATTGATATCAGAGGTTCCCCATCCATACATATCGCGCATTTGTTTGGCGCTGTTGCCTAACCAGCCACCTATCTTGCCGAAATCAAAATCATATTTATTGTAGGGAACAGCATTGGGATCAGGGGAATTCACATTTTGGGGAATGACCTCGAGTACGCCAAGGAATTGCAGCATCGATACCAGCCCAGGTACCTGTTCAAGATATTGTACGATCAACCGGTACAATACTCTCTTCAATAATTCATCAGCGCTGGGAATCTCATCAAAAATGCCGTCACCGGACGATTTAAGGCTTTTAACGGCTGTCATTACACTTTTAATTGCAGTGACAGCCTCCTTTCCCTTTGCTATTATTTCTTCGATATTTCCTTCATTTACTGCCGCTGTCAGGGAATTTATAATGATCAGCAGATCATCCATGGCATCTGTAATTGTACCCAGTGCCGTGGATATGTTCAGTACCTGTGCTTCACTTATATTGATGCCTATTTCCTGCAGGAAATCACCAGCTCTGTGGGGCTTCAATTCATAAACCAGGGGTTCAAGCATTTGTGAAACGCGTATGGCAAATGCTTCGATAGTTCCGGTTGAATTGCTCATTGCAAAACGGAATTAAGGGATTAGCAAAAAACAAATTTCAAAATGGGATCAAAAGATTGCCTGAACCGCTTTTAAGGTCGCCCCCTAGTTATTCATATTTATCAGCAAACAACAATACAACGACATATATGATTTGGAAATCAGGTACAATAGCGAAAGCAGAATAGGGAAGTTAACAATGTTATTTGGGGTAATTGTTACTTAATCCTGCCGTCAGCAGATCCGGAAGATGAATTTACAGCATTATTGATTTTAAACAAATATTTTTGAACTTATTTTAAAAAAATACGGGATACTACGTATTTATGTTTGTTTTTATATATCGCGGTCCTCTTAAATAAATATCAATTCACTACCTTTTCCTGCTTGATCTCTTTTCTCTGAGTCCATTACAATGATATTTTTTTTCGCCGGATCAATAAGGAAGTGGTTATCGAAGTGTATTTCTGAAGGCGCCGTTAATATGGCTTCTATGCATCACTCGGTACATATGTTTCCTATTTTATAAACGTTGCTATAACTGAACTCATGCGTGATAAACAGGAAAATCATGAGACAGCAGACGATGCTGCTGAATTGCCTGCCTTCCTGGTGTCTTAACAGTCATAGCCGGCGGATTTTATTCGTTTAAGTGCTTCCATTTTCCTACCTTACAAGAGCAGCGGTTTTTAACGGCCGGGAAGCGCAAGTCGGACCGTGTTGTCTTATGATAACGCAAGTGTAATTCCAAAAGACTGGTTGTGTGGACCTATTGTTTTTCTTTATACCAATTGACAATTTGCTATTTGCCATGCGATCTCAACATACTTGAGAAAAGAACGAAGTAGTTAACAACAAAATTTACCTGCAGCTTATAAAATATGCTTTGTAAACATGTGAACGGAACAGCAGCAGCAGATTAGTCCGTTTCAAAACAAACTTATATGAAAACAGGACTTTTGACATTTCTTCTACTATTTCCAATTCTACTTATGGCGCAATCAAATAACAAAGTAACAGAAGATTTTCTCCAGTCTTTTGCTGATGCATTTAATGCTCATGATGTGAAGACGATAATGTCACACATGGTTGATGACTGTGTGTTTGAGGCTTCGGCGGGACCAAATTTTGATGGAGAAAAATTTACGGGGCAGGAACAGGTTAAGAAAGCATTCGAAAACGTATTTGCAACATTCCCAGATGCTCATTGGGCCAATGCCAAACACTTCATTTCAGGGAACAGAGGCTTCTCCGAGTGGATTTTTACAGGAACCAAATCAGATGGCACCAAGGTTGAGGTTATGGGATGCGATCTATTTACTTTTAAGGATGGCAAAATAGCTATTAAGAATTCCTATAGAAAGAATCGGGCAAATAGAAGCTTATAAAGGAGATAAGACCCGCCTCCGGCAGGTAATAGCTTCAGTATTGGAATAGTACTCAAAGAGAACATCAGACTCACCAACATGAATAAACTACTGATCTTCGATTGGTTTAAGTAAATCCGTCTGCTGAAAGATCATTTAGCGTTGGTCGACTTTACAAAAGTGATCAGCAGACCAAAATTAATGTAACACTCATGATTGAAGTAATTCGAAATAGGATAAAAAAGATAGTAAGCGAGTGGAACATTGACTTACAACGTTTGGCTGATAATAAAGAAATTATAGCTATAAATTTCGGAGCCCAAAAGGTATATAATGGATTTGAGCTTTATCTTTCCGGACACACCTGGTATGATGGCTACGACTTATGGTTATTGGACGCAGATTGGTCCCCCAATAACAATTATATTTCATTAGGCATAGAATCATTGAAGTTTGATAGACTTAAAATTCTGGAAGAATATGAGAACATTTTAAAAAACGAAATCAGTAACTCAAAAGACTTGTATCAAAATTTTATTGTAGTCGTTGGGCTCGTGGACAGTGATTTTAAACAACTAAAGTAAAAAACCGGAGTACATAGGCCCTGCCAGTGCACTGAACAAGACACTAGCAATATCTTCATCAATCCGTGACTGAAAAAGTAAATTAGTTGGACTACGCATTCTGCTTATAGCGTTTTGACGCCGCAAATGTTTACCAGGAAAAACTTTACCGCCAGCAATATCAGGCACTGCCCTGCTCCTTATACTGCACAGGCGTTATCCCTGTCACTTTCTTGAAAAGGCGGGTAAAATAAGAAGGATTTTCAAACCCCAACTCATAGGCAACACCTGCAATGCTCTCATCTGAACTTAGTAATCTGTTTTTCGCTTCTTTAATCAGGTGGATATGAATATGATCGAGGGCTGTCTTACCGGTTTCCTGTTTAAGCAGGTCGGTCAGATAACGGCTGGAAAGAAAAAGCTCTCCCGCCATGTAATTAACGGTCGGTAATCCTTGCTGGCGGGATGCACCGGTCTCGAAATAATGCTGCAGCACCTGTTCAAACTTCTTTATTGTTTTTCCTGATACGTGCTTGCTCCTGTCAACGAACTGCCTGTTATAAAAGCGATCTGAATACTTGAGGATGGAATCTATATGGGAAAGAATGATGTCCCGGCTGAATTCATCTGTACTGTTCTCGTATTCGGCGCGAATACTGTCGTAGAGATCCCACATGATCTGCTCTTCAGCAGGCGACAAGTGAAGCGCTTCATTGATTTCATATTCGAAGTAACCGTAGTTCTTAATACCCTCATGCAACGGGTGACCAGACAAATAATCTTCATGAACGAAAATCACAAATCCTTTCTCTGCAAATTGCACATTACTCACCTCAATGATCTGCCGGGGTTTCATAAAAACCATGGACCCATTATTGTGATCATACCTGGTTTTGCCGTATAGTACATACCCTGACTTAATCTTCTTCAGGGCGATCATATAAAAATCGCCGGTGAATCTTGACTCGCCAAGTGAATAACTCATAAGTTCCTTGCAGGTCATCAGGCTGAGTAAAGGATGTTGTGGCTGCGGATAGCCGCTTTTCTCATGCAACTCTGCTATGCTCCTGTAATGACTGATCTTGTCCATCTACGTTAATTGGTTTACAGTTTTCCTTCTTCGTTTACAATGCTCCGTTCCGCCTATTTCATTGTTACAGCGACCTGAAAGTCGGATAAAAATCACTTTTCGTAATTCTGTGCTATTCTTCAGCTCAAATGGGTTATTTGCCCGCCTCAATTGCTGGTAGCTTTGTCATATCAAAGTTAACAATAAACATAAGAAAATGGCAAAGACAATATTCATTACAGGAGCATCTAAAGGATTTGGTAAACTCTGGGCAGAAGCGCTGCTGCAACGTGGCGACAATGTAGCGGCGACATCTCGTGACATTAATGGACTGAAAGACCTTGCTGACCGTTATGGCGACCGTTTTCTGCCGATCCGCCTCGATATTACCGACAGGAATGACGCTATCAGGGCCATCAATCAGACAAAAGAACGATTTGGCAAATTGGATGTAGTGATCAATAATGCCGGCTATGGCGTGTTTGGTGCGATTGAAGAGGTGAAGGAACAGGACGTGAAGGACGTATTTGAGGCAAATGTGTATGGAACGCTATGGGTAACGCAGGCCGCACTGCCTGTATTACGTGAACAGGGCCATGGGCATATCATCCAGCTGTCAAGTGTCTTAGGCATATGGTCCCTACCAACACTGGGTATCTATAACGCTACAAAGTTCGCTGTGGAAGGTCTCAGTGAAGCACTGGCAAGTGAAGTGAGTAGCCTGGGCATCCATGTCACACTCGTAGAACCCAATGGATATATGACAGAATTTGGCGGCAAATCTGCCGTGCTCAGTGAAACCATTGAAGCCTATGATGCTGCAAGGACAGAACTTTTCCAAACGGAAGGGATGTTACCTGGCGATTATGGCAAGCCGGAAGCAACCGTACCTGCTATCCTGAAGCTGATAGACAGTCAAAATCCTCCGTTGAGATTGTTCCTCGGTAACCTCGGCTACCGGAAAACCCAGCGTGTCTACGCCGACAAGCTTCAGACCTGGAAAGAATGGGACGAAGTAGCTGTTGCAGCACACGGCTGATGATGGCCCGTAAATACGGGACAGGCTCATAATTAAGCTAAATGTAAAGAGGGTGCCTTTGACACCCTCTTTGACGTAAACAGGTCGTTCTTACCTTTTTATAATCTTAAAGACTTCGTTCTTACTATTATCGCCCACCTGTATGAAATACAAGCCTGACGGGAGACCGTCGAGTGACAACGTTTTCCTGCTGTTGTCATTGATTTCAATAGTTTTTAGCAAGTTCATACCAGCACCAAACACTTTCACCTGGACTTTCGAGGTGATAGGTTTTCCGTATTCGACAAAGACATAGTTACTGGCTGGGTTAGGATAAACGCTCACAGTTTCCGGTTTAGTTACCGGCGCCATTTTGTTCAATGTCAAAGTTTGCGCGGCTAAGCGTTGTTCTATCACGCCACTATTGAGCGCATCGTATGCATTGACCTTGAACTGGCCGCAGAGCAGTTTCGGATATACTTTCTCGAACAGGATATATTTCTCTGCATAAGGTTTGAAAGAAAGAGCTATCCGCGATACCGTGAGTTGTTTGGGACTGAAGTTCATAGCGCTTACCGGCGGCTGGTGTAACTTGATACACTGTTGGCTGGTGGAGCTAAGATCGCGCAGAAGCACGTTGCTAAATGTACTGGTGTTGCTGCTCGTGGTGTTGATGATGTAATTGGCGTTGGCCAGTATCGCGAACTTGTCTTTTCCGGCGGCTTTTATTTCCAGGCCATACCTTTCGGTGTAAGGCGCCGTCTGAGGGAAGGTGCTGAACTCCACGAGCCCAAGGGTACCAGGCACGTAGCGCATTTGCAGGTAGAACGCTTCTTTGCTCACGGCGGTATAGTAGCTGGTGGTAAAGCCGGTGAGGAAAAGGTGGTAGTTTTCGTTGCCCAGGTTGCGGATAACGAGGTCGTTGGATTCTTCAGTACCGGCATCGCCGACATGGAAAGCGCCTATGATAGCACCGTTTTCTCTTACATCCATTATCAGCACCTGTCTGTTAGGTGCGCCGGTGGCGGCTGTAACATCGGTGAAACCGGAGATGAAGAAAGCATCGTTGCCGGCAATGTTGGTACGTTTCACAATCTTGGTACCGGCCGATTCAGTGGTGGCGCCGAGATAAGCGAAACCAGTAACGGGGACACCGGTTGGCTGGAGACGGAGGAAGAGTACCTGGCGTGGGCCGCTAAAGCCGCTGGTACACAGCTCTACATAACCAGTCAGGATGATGTTGTTGTCGGTCGCCTCTGTCAGCGCCAGGGCGTTTGCGTTACAGGTGAAGCTGGTGGTGTAGTGGTAGTTCCATACGATGGCGCCTGCGTTGGTGAGGCGGGTTACCAGTACGTTGATCTGCTGACCTGCTGGCGCGGGGCTGTAGCGGCCTGCAATGATCACGTCGCCGTTAACAGCTTCAATAAGATCATTGTATTCAATGAGCGTATTGGCGTTAACAGTGCTAACAGCGGAAAAGTGTAGCTTCTGTACCCAGACAGGGTTCAGCTGCTGATCCAGTCGAATGAGTACTGGTGTGGAGTACACAGGGATACCATTGATGAGGTTAGTGGACTGGATCACGTAGCCTAAGAGATAGTAACCTTTACCACTTTTCATACGGAGGATCTTCTTTGGCAGCAGGGAAGGCAACAGCTTGCCGGGTTGCGGTACCACGTGCTCGGAGATGAAGTTGCCGTTGGCATCAAACTGATCGAGCGATAAAGAACTTTTCGTGGAATCCTGGTACACGTTGGCGCTCCATAACAGGAAGGCCTGTGGGGCTGTAGATACCAATGGCGTGTCTACGACGAAACTTGCTGCTTTGTAGTGAAATTGCAATGCGAAGTTGTTGTAGTACAGCTGATCCGCATTTTGCGCCTGGGTAGTGCTCAAACCAATAAGCCAGGCAAAAATAACCAGGTAGAAATGTTTGTTCATCTAGGGGTGTTTTAAGTTAACAAAAGGGTTATCGTAAAAAAGGTGACAGATTATCAGCGAAAAGATAAGCAGACAGGGCTGTAACTGACATGCAGTCGCACGTGGATAATGATGTCTGAGCAGATATCCAACAAAGGCAAAAACGCTCCAGGTCAATGACCTGGAGCGTTTTTGCCTTGAGAGGGAGATAAAAAATCCTTTACTTACAATCCCGGCGCAGTTATTCCCCTTCATTTAGTGGGTCGGGCTGCTATCACTTAGCGCCACATGAATGTGTTGGCTGGTTATCATGGTAAGTTTTACTGACATTGCTTTTCGGGTCTTTATCGCTTTTCATCTCCCTGTGCTTAAAATGTTACAATCTGAATTAGTCAATAACGTTAGGTAACGACTAATACTTTGTAAATGAAGTTAACATATTTTATTCTGCACCATCCGTCTTTGCTCTTTGTATTGCATAGTCGCCCACACGCTTCCCTACAACCAGCCCTACTGCACAGTCACTTTTGCGATAGTGAATCCCGGCCAAAAACCTGGACCTGGAAGCTTCCTCAGCCATCGCATCATATGCGGCTGCTCTTTCCGGAATAAGATATCCCAGTATCCTTGAAGCCGCACCACTAAAGGTTGAATGCCCGGATATATAGGACGGAAAATTCGGAACGCCTGTAAGTGACTTTATATTTGGATTCATCTGGCATGGACGGGGATTGAAATAGTAATACTTGGTATCCCAGCAAACGATAGCCGCGTCCATTTCAGCCATAGCAAGAAGCGCCATATTGCGCGCCCAGCGCACCTCACTAAAGTTTTTCCTAATAAAGTCTTCAGCAGCAATCGACATCCAGTGGCCGGGCGGCGTGTAAGTGCCTGCGCCGTCAGCCCAGAAATGTATAATACGAATGTCTTCACGGCTTGCGTTGGACGTCTGGTTGTACACTTCTTCAACCTCTGCTTTCATCTCAGCGCTTGAAGTTGAAGGTGGCGGGCCAGGACGTAATGCGATAACTGTCAGCGAATCGAAAAGGAAGGGCTTTACTTTTCCGAACAACGGCAGCATAGGAGGACGTTTGGGCGTCTCAAGGCTATTCCAGGGAGTCTCTCCCTTTGCCATACAATCATCCTCCAGTTGCTTCCATAATGCAGCATTGCCGCCAGCTGCGCCGGCCCTGTCACCTCTTGCCCTTGCCACAAATTTTTGCGCTACTGCTTTACCTAAAGCATCTCCCGCTTCTATATCGCTGCGAACGTTGGCGCCGGCAATAATACGCGCCCTTTTTTGTTCTTCAGCTTTTTTTTGAATATAATCCTGATCGCCTGGAAACAGCAGTTTCAACATTTCTGCTGCTACACCTGCTAACACCGCATCTTCTGAAGGGTAAGAAGGGAGATCAGATCTTGGAATAAGTACATTCAAAGTACTGTCCACTTCGTAAGGTGCGGCACGATTGTACAAAGTTTTGTAGTACCAGGCTGCAATAAGTGCATCATACTGCGCAGCTGATACATAAGCATACGCTCTTGCTGCATAGGGAGGATTGGCAAATGGGAACTGAGGGTATGCCAAAGGATTACTGGCACTCGGCACCGGATAAGTTCCGTCCTCATTTTGATAAGGCGGTAAGTTATGTTTGGCGACCAGTTCGCGCATTATCTCATTCCACCGTAGTACAGCGCCGGCACTCCAGTATTTTACTATTCTTTTTTCTTCATTGGTCAGGTTTGCCTGCCAGGACTTTATTTCATTGATCTGTGCAATATAGTCAGGGGACGTAGTAGCTCCCGGAGCAGCCACCGAAAATTCCGATGGCGATGTAAGCAGTACCGGCTTCCATGTTCCGGCATTCACGTCGATGCTGGAAGGAGAAAGAGCAGGAATATTATCTGTTCTCCCTTCGATATCCTTGTTGCAGGCAATGATGGTTATTGTTGCTGTTACCAAAACGATGACAGGGTAAAAAATTATCTTCTTCATATCAGTTAGCGTTTGAAGTTGGGTCAGTAACCTTGGATTTCCGTGAAAAGTCCAGAATGTAAAAAACGGAGCCATAAACAGTTGTTGCCTGTCCCATATTTCTACCGGCAACGGTAGTGCTGCCACCTGCCACTATTGATAATTGCGGCAAAGGTGGAAGGACATATTTAAAATTTGAACCGACCGTAGTTGCGTTCATTTTGTTGCTGGGAAAAGGCATATTATTCCGGGTAATATCAAAACCTCCCAGTGTATTCCAGATATTTACTACGGCTTCCGCTATCCACCGTTTATTTCTAAAGCCTGCGCGAAAATTATAATTGGCGGCATCCGGCATTTTTACCTCATGGGTATTGTGCATTTCGGTAGTATAATAGGACTCCCGGTCAATTTTAATATTATCCCTTAGCAGGTAGGTGGCAGAAGCAGTGGCAAAAAAGTCCCTCCACTTGTAATCCACCATTAGTCGTCCTAAAGCTGTTTTGCTATGCAAGCCAATCGAGAGCGGCAGGTAATCTGGCGTATAATCGCTCAAAGGAAGAGACACGCCGGCAATACCCAGCACAGATAATTTTCCGTTGCCCAATTTTGTTTGAAATGGCCGCCATTTCAGAAAAAGGCTAAGATCCTGTATCCCATCCAGGCCTTGCAATGTCCCTGCAGATGCATTTGTTTTTACATAGGGTACATTAAAAAGTACAGCTAACTTCTTTGAGATCCCATAGTTCCCCATTACAGCAAGCATCTTTGTGGATACGGTCCCCAGATTTTGATTGTCCCTTTTCCGTGTTCCTTCCCAATAATTTTTCCACCTGCTGTAGCTATACATAGGTCCTACACAAAATTCATTCTTTGCCATCATCAGCGCGTCGATATCGGTTTGTGCAGACGACGAATGAGGTAATAGCGTGGCAAGCAATAACATTGCTGCCACCACCGTTTGGGCGGTTAATTTTTTCATTGTTCAAGATTTTGGTCATAAATCCCATAGGTAAGTCAATCCATAACGTACACTATCGTTCTACAAAATATAAGAAACTGGTTGAAAGACATTAAACTTGCCCCGGTACGGAGCAGCATGACGATTCATCGTAAACTGTTTTAAATAAATTAATAAAAGTATAAGGAAATCTTATAAGTTAATACTTATAACAATGTGTTCACTGAATGGTATATGCCTCGAACTTTTACCACATAAAAATAACTTTATTTTGGAATAGTAGTATGCTGTTCTGCTAAATTTTCAGGGCTTCAGATTTAAGCGCCCGGGAGCGTTTCTTTTTAAAACGCTCACATATCACACTCATTATCAACAAACAACCCAGGGATAACTGATAGCCTCCATTCACTTCGCGGTCAAATATGTCCACTTCAGTTAAAGCGGCTTCTCTTTCGATCTTCTCCGCTGTAATTTGCGGCTATGGAAAACATTAAACAATACGGAAAAAGCGCCATCGTAATCTTATTGCTGCTTGCACTCTTCGCGGCGGTATTATTTGAATTTACAGCTGCAGGTCGAAAAGCTGCTCCTACCTGCATAGTAGGAGCGCCGTGAGATGAGTGCCGGAGATTTTACTGATCGACAGATCAAAGAGGCGCCTTCCGGCTCAACTTGTCTTATGCCGTTCTTTGATATGCGATAAATCTTCCTCATTCAAACCCAACTGCTGCAAGACACTCCGACATTCAGCAGCCCGCTTCTCATCCCCAATTGCCTCCGCCAACTCCATACGCATTAACAGCACTTCGGCTACTTCAAGCGGAGATGCTCCATCCCGGTGTTTCAATGCCACATCAAGGGTTTGGGCAGCCATAACATCATCGTTTTTATAATCCCGGAAACGCCTGGCAACTGCCCAAGCCTTCATCATTCTACTCTGATCCTGGTCATCGGCTTCTTCCCATACCTCCTGATCCTGCTCGCTGTTGCTTACAAAAATCACTGAATTACCAGAGACATCCGTTAGCGTAAAACGCGTTGCACCAGGCTTCATCCTCGATATTCTTGGAATACCTGTATGAGGTACTTTACCGGTATGCTGCCTGAAGCGATCAGCGAATTCCTTGTACACCGCAGCTGCATCCTTCACAATTACCAGACATCCGGTATAAGAATTAGTATGCTTATCCATCCCCTTGATATAACCAAAATGCAAGGCGTATCCTCCCCGTTCTACCACACCATATTGATAAGGCCGGGTCTGTTTATAGGTAATAGTATATCCTAACATAGCCCAAAAATCAAGTGTTTCCACAATAGATACACTGGGCAATATCGGAATCGTGCGCCATTGTGTAGTAGTACTGTTTTCTGACATATCAAACATTTGCCGCAAGTTAAATTATCGTCCAATAAGCCTGCCTTTACATACTTATTTGTATGTAAAGCAACGTAGTACCTGTAAATTGTATTTTTGTGCTATGACGAACTTCACCTACCAGGGCAGATTATACTATAACCCAATTGAACTCACAATGGCATTCATTGGCGGCACCTGGAAAATGCCAATACTGCTGGCATTGCGCAAAGGACCGGTAAGGTATGGCGACTTAAGAAAGCGCATTCCACATATCAACGACAAGATGCTGTATAGCCAGCTGCGCGACCTGGAGCAGAAAGGTATGATCGAAAGAAAGGTTTACCAAACAAAGCCGCCAAGGGTTGATTACATGCTAACTGATCTTGGCAGGAAATCTATTAAGCTTATTGATAAAATAAACGATTTTGGAGAGTATTTAATTGAGGTAGAAGGTATTGAACTGAAATAGACGTAGGTCGGGAGACAACCAGTTTAACTGCTTTGAAACTAGCGGGTCTTTCTCCCGCTTCGTCCACGATATATTGTAAGTAGCTTATCCAACGCCGCTTTGTCTGTATCAAAGTGATCTATCTGCAAATGTTCTGACCCTCCCGGATGGTCGTACTTCAGGTAGCATCGTGCATGTTCGCCGTACCCCTCAATAACTATCTCCTCATGCTTTATATCTTTCCACTCATAAAACATTGTTGAGACAGTTTGAATACCCTTGTTGCTGATTATAATCTGTGGCGTTTTTTTTATAACGCCTTTATATTCCCTGTATCCCCAATATGCACCACCTACAACAGTGAAGATGGCAACAATGATATACTGGTCTGCTTTTAGCATCAGGAAAATAGCTAATGGCAGGCATATCAGCACTGTTATTGTCTCAAGATATTTTTTCCCCTTTGAATAGTAAATTATTGTTTGTGTCGGAATAGTCAAATCATCATGAAAAACATCTTCCCGCTCAAATTTACTTTGTAATGCCTGCCACTTTTCCTTATGTACTGCCTTGCGGATCTCCGTTTTTTCAAATATGCTGTTGTCCTGCCAGATCAGGTTTTCCATAATTGCTCTTCTTTTCAATTCGTGTACATTACGTACATTCTCAAAGGCCCAGATCCTCCACTTCGTTATCATAAAACTCCAGTAAAGCCAGGCAAACGTAAAGGAAAGTACAAGGCCTACCGGTATTATCCAGACTGGCATCCCACCCCAGCACCCTAAATAAAGGCTTAGGATCACCATCCCGAGCATAATTGTCATCACCGGATAATTTACCATTCGGTGCCCTTTTGATATCGCTTCATCTACTGAAACAGTTTCATGCATAGGTTACTTTTTGATAGGCTATTTTAACATGATAATGACGCATAGCCCTCATTCAGAGATGCAAGTATACGGATTTGCCGGTTACAATGATTTGAAAGATTTGGCCCTTATCTCCGGCACCCCGTCGTCAAAACCTTCCTTGCATAGTTTTTGTGTCTCTTTAAGTTATAGATCAGTCATTTAGAGCCCCAAATCAAACAGTTGAGCTGATAACTAAAAAAACGACCATGCAGCTTTCCGAAATCATAACAGAAAAGATCAGCAGTAAGGGGCCTATCTCCTTCCGGGATTTCATGGAAATGGCATTGTATTACCCCCAGCTGGGATACTACACCTCCGACCGCAATAAAATTGGCGCGAAGGGTGATTATTACACCAGTTCCAACCTGAGTACCGTATTTGGCGCCATGATTGGCCGTCAGCTGGAAGAAATGTGGGATCTGATGGGGCGCGAAGCTTTTACCATAGTTGAATACGGTGCGGGAACAGGTGCGCTTTGTCATGATCTGCTGGAATACCTGAAAACCAACAAACCGCTGTATAATCAGCTCAGATACTGTATCATTGAAAAAAGCCCATTCATGCGGCAACTGGAAAAAGCCCACCTATCCGAAAAGGTGGAATGGTATGATGCTATTGCTGATATTGGTGAGTTTAACGGCTGCGTACTGTCTAACGAACTGCTGGACAATTTCTCAGTGCACGAGGTTGTTATGGCTGATGAGCTAATGGAAGTATTTGTGGACTATGACAACGGCTTCTGTGAAGTATTACTGCCTGCACAACAGTTACTTAAAGACTATCTGCAGCAACTACATATAATCCTGCCAAAAGGATTTCGTACAGAGATCAATTTACAGGCAATAGACTGGCTCAAAGAAATCGCCCGGTCATTGAAGAAAGGTTTCGTGTTAACGATTGATTATGGCTACCCTTCTATAGAGTTATATCGTGAATATAGATGCAGTGGGACGCTCGTATGTTATCACGGCCATCAGATAAATGCGGATCCCTATCACTATATCGGAGAACAAGATATCACAGCTCACGTGAACTTTTCCGCCTTGCATCACTGGGGTTTAAAAAATGGATTGGAATGTTGTGGTTTTACTGAACAAGGTTATTTTCTGCGCGCGCTCGGGCTAATGGATTATTTACGTACAGGCGGTCAGAATGTTGAAAGTGAACATCTCTCTCACCCCGAAAAAGCGATGTCTATTTTTCGTCTGCTGAATGATATCGGAACGAAGTTGAAAGTGCTCATTCAGCAAAAAGGATTGATAGCAGCTGAACTCACTGGTTTTGCAATGGGTAGGATACTTGTATAATTATTAATCATCGGCACCTTAAAACAGAAAACCCGCTCCAAACCGGCAGCGGGTTTTCTGTTCAACTTCAATAGCACGGCCTTCCATGTGATTGAAGAACCTCAAGAAAATGTCCTTATTCCTTAATAATCTTTACACTGCTTACTTTACCATTATGAACCAGTTTCACCAGGTACATACCTGCCGGCAATGAAGCTGCAGATACTGTTTTTGTATATGTTCCCGCTGTAAACCGTCCATTCACAGGCACTAACAATTGCTTACCACTCATGTCATATACGGCCAATGTAGTGTAGCCATTTGATGGCAGATTGAATTTCACCGTAAAGGTCGCTCCGGCAGGATTAGGATATACTGTGAATGCCGACAGATTTGCTGTCTTGCCGGCAGTAAAGCCCGTGGTTGTTTTAATTTTCACCTCCGCATAGCTGTTCCACTCATTTACACTATTGCCATGTCCGAGAATCCGTACATACTTCGCAGTTCTGGCGGCGAAAGTGAAGCTCTCAAAATTGAGTGAAGTACCACTGCTTTGCAATCCGGTAGCCGCATTAGTCCAGTTGGCGCCATCCGGGCTGACCAGCACATCAAACAGCGCACGACGCGTATCTCCTTTGTAAAACGCAATATCTACACCGGTGACACTTGCCGTGTTACCCAGACAGAACTGTATCCACTGCCCATTTCCGCTTGCCGACCACCGGGTATTCAGATCGTTGTCAATTGCATTCGCAGCCACATTTCCATCATCGGTGCTCGCTACAACAGGGACGCAATTTGGATCGCCTATAGAATCAGCAATTACAGCAAGCTGCGGACGATTAGCTCCCGCTTCTTTCGAATTCAGGAGTACGCGCGCATCGTGCGCCTGCTGACTTTTCAGTGCCAGTGTTATTTTTTTCCGTCCTGCTGCCAGCTCTCGCTGTATATAACTGGTCACGTCCCATGTGTAATATCTTGCAGCCTCGTTTGTAAGTATGGCAGACGATAACAGCGTAGTATCGGCTGCCGGCTTATTATTCCAGGTGATCGTTTTTTCAGACCAGGTAGTATTACTTACCGGGTAAGCCCCAACCGGTACATTGGTAACTCCACCGCCAGCATCTACATAACCAAATACTTTTAGTACCACAGATGATACGCGTGCCGTATTGGTCAGATCGAAGGTAAGATAGGACTCACGGCCATTATTCACCTGTCCTGCGGGAGCTACTTTAGTGATAAGGAGTGTGGAATCGCTGACACCAAAAGTAGTGGCTGCATTTGTTCCATCCCTTACATATGCATCCTGTACCGGTGACAGGTTGATAGCGGCAGGCGCTATTTTAAATATTGCCACAAAGGTGGTATCATCATCAGTGATCCTGATGTTCTGTGCCCTGGCGCCTCCATGTGCCCAACGATCGAAAATATAAGTTACTCCGTTAAGCGTTTGTGGAGAAGGAGCATCCATTGCTCTTACCATGCCGGATAAAGTCGCAGAGGAATACGGTGTGGTAAAAGGGATATTATTGAGACGGAGCTGCAGGCCTGCAGGTTCAGTTCTCAACGTTATATTGGACGTTACAGGGAGCATTTCCACATAAGTGGTATCGGCCCCTCCCCTGCTATCTTTTACAGAAAGATAAATACGATACCAGATATCTGTTTCCGTATGACCTTCATCTGAAATAACAAACGTTCCTGCGCTCACACTGTCCCGCAATTGCGGTCCCGGATGTACATGATTCGCATGATGAAAATCAACCCACCAATGAAATACAGTAGCCGGAAGAGTACCGTCTTCAGTGTCAGTACCGGCACCCGCAAAGGAAACGGTATCTCCCGCGCGGAATCTGGCATTGTTTGGAGGCGTGGTAATAGCAGCAACAGGCAAAACGTTAGGTTTAGCAACACTCAGTCTTGCATTACTACTGGTAACACTACCTGCACTGTTAGTCACCACTACGCTGTAAAGACCGGAATCTGCCGGTTGTACATTAGTGATCGAATAACTGGCTGCCGTTGCATTAGTGATATTGCCCCCATTCTTTCGCCACTGATAAGTAGGTGAAGGATTACCGGTAGCTACTACGCTGAAGGTCGCAGTTTGCCCCTGTGGCACCGTAAGGGATTGTGGCTGTGTCGTGATTGCGGGCGCCTGTGTACCGGTATAGATAAGTTTGTAAAGTACACCGTTATCCCTGCTGAGGAAATAAAGATTACCATCAATACCCTGTTTTATATAAACAAGTCCGCCGCCCAAACCGGTTGCAAAAGCAGTCCTTGTGGGAGATGCAGGATTTAAATAGTTGATCCATCCGCCGCAATAGTCCAGGAAAAAATATTTACCATTATAGACAGCAGGATAGTTGCTGATTGCACCATTGAAGAATGTGCCACCATTGATAGCACAACCTTGTCCATCGGGAGGAGTGCCGGCCCTGTTGGTACTATACCTGTAAAGCGGATTGGTTAAACCAGTACAGTTGGACGAACAGGTACCTTCCTGATCCGGCCATCCAAAATGGCGGCCACCAACAGAAGCATCGTTAATCTCTTCCCAGGTGGATTCACCAACATCATTGATAAAGATCTTGCCACTTACCGGATCAACGGCATTTGTAAACGGGTTTCGCAAACCATATGCCCAGACGCGGCTACGGGCCGCGCCGCCACTAAAGGGATTCCCCGTAGGAACAGAGCCATCGGGATTGATACGCAACAATTTTCCCATATAGCTATCCAGGTTCCTGGCATTGTCGCCGACTTTATTATCTCCCACAGAAACATATAGCTTGCCATCGTTGCCAAAAGATAAGCCGCCGCCATTATGATAAATGGCGCTTAATGTAGGAAGATCCAGCAATACTGTTTCAGCGCCGGCTACATCGCCATTCATGGTAAAACGGCTTACACGGTTATGTGGGCCGGATGTATGGGTGTAATACAGATAAATGTAGCGATTGGTGGCAAAGTTGGGATCCACAGCAATCCCAATCAGGCCTCGTTCTCCGCTGGCATTAACAGAAAGTGTGATAGCTGGTGTGGATAATAAACTACCGTTCTTGATAACACGTAACTGGCCAGTTTCCTGGCATACAAGGATGCGGCCGTCAGGAAGAAAAGCCAGTGCAGCAGCGCTGCTGATACCACTTGCAACCTGTACCCGTTGAAAATTGGCAGGTAATGATTGCGCCATGGGCGAGCGTGATAAAAACAATAAGAATAGCGGTAGCAATAAGCTTGCAATAGCGTACTTTTTTTTCATAATAGTTTTTTGAGGGAATAAAATATCAGGTAATTAAGGTATGCTTCTTCTGTTCGCGTATGGGCTTGTAAGCTATACGTAGCACTATGGTTGCATACAGACATGCACATCCTGTTTGCGGATGTATTAAGTTATTGGATTCTCATAACGTAAGTTTTAAGGATGAACAATAGGGTGATTATATACACAGAATATAGGAACAGGGCATGCTACAATACTTTGCTACATGGCGTTTCCGAATAATATAGGTTACAATTTCCTCTACCGGGATTTATAGGTTCATATGCTACACTACTGAAGTTATGCAAACGTTTGCTATAAAAGAGATACTATTTTCACATTTCCCAATACTATATTTTATTCGTTTATTTGTGTCAGGCGGGAACTAGTTAATACAACGCTACATACTGACACCAGACATCACAATAAAGCCTTCAGACCGGAAGATCTGAAGGCTTTATTTAGCAAGTCCCGTTGTTTACTGTTTATTTACTTCCTGGTTTTTGAATACCGGATGCTGTAACATGTACATGCAACGGACGATTCGTTTCGGCTGCAGTTGTTTCTGCAGATATCGTGTCCTGCACACTGCTAAGCGTACACTTTATTGCCAGCACGACCGTTAATATCGCACCACCGAGGAGTTCTGCTATCTTTTTCATTTGATCAATTTTTAATGTTCTTAAATAACTCCTCAAATGTATTCCCACGGATAATGCCGGTCAATCAACAATCTGCTATGTGGACAAAACACATCGTAAGATGGCCATATCATCACTTCAACAGGCAGGCAATATTCCGAAGACCGCTATTCCGGATAAATATGCCGCACGCCATCGTCGCCAGATATCACCGCCTGATGTGCCATTCCGTAGAACAAAGAATGCTCTACAAGCCCCGGGATCATTTTCACATCGACGTTCAACTGCTTCGGGTCAGGAAATGAGTCGAAATACACGTCAGCCAGCATATTACCATTGTCAGATATCAATGCGCCGATCTTTTCGGTACTCATACGCTGCACAAATCGCGTACCCGGGAACAGCTCACCTATCCTCCTCTTCACTATCTCTAAGGCTTGCGGCAAGAACTCTATAGCTATAGGATATTTCGGATTCAATGCCGCCTGAAACTTACCAGCATCTCCTAACAGTATAAACCTGTCTGCCGCTGAAGCCAGCAGCTTTTCCATGGCATGAATACCACCGCCGCTCTTCAATGCATTCAGCTGCCTGTCAAACACATCACAACCGTCAAAATAGATATCAAGCTTGCTGACAAGCGAGGGCGCTACAAGCCTGAATCCTTTCGCGTGTAATAACACATTGGTATCGAATGATGAAGTAGTAACAGTCAGCGACTGCATCAACGGTGGGTCTTCAGCTAGCAACTCCGCCAGATAAGCTATTGTTTTGCCCCCACCTAGTCCGATGTTCTGCCCTGCGCTGATGAGCGATACAGCAGCTTTTGCCGCCTCCTGTTTATGGTCTTTCATCCCTGGTATTGTTTTGATAATATTAATCAATTTTTTCCAGGAGAACGAATACACCTGCACTACACAAGCCTCCTCTCTTTATCAAAACTGCTTAGGCTTCTGCTGCTGACCGGCAAGCGTTGCTATTTCAGTAATCCGCTTCTGCCTGGTTTCCGGCCGCTTCGCCAGCGTAACCCACTGCAACATACTCTTCCTGACAGACTTGCTTAAACTCATAAAATACGCCTTTGACCCCCGTTGAGACCTGAACGCCTTCTCAAGGTCTTTGGGGATCTTTAGTTCTTCCACATCGTCTAAAATGGACCAGGAACCGTTTTGTTTCGCCACCTCAATACTTTCGTAACCCGCTGGTGCCATAAGCCCTTCATCTATTAACCGCTGCACCTTTCCTTTGTTAATCTTTGACCATACGCTATTCGCTTTCCTCCGGGTGAAGAACTGCATGAACTTTTCATCGTCAATTGACTTTGCCGTACTGTCTATCCAGCCAAAGCAAAGTGCTTCCTCTACCGCTTCGCTCCAGCTTATAGTAGGCTTATCTGCCTTTTTTTTGTACTGGATTAGCCAGATGGATTGTTTTGTGTGGTGATGCTTTTGCAACCACTTCCTCCATTGCAGCCGGTTTTCCGGGTAAAAAGTTTCTATAGCCTTATCCTGCATGATTTTCATCATTATTTCATTGTAACCAGAATAATACTCACAAAGAAAATGCCTACTAAATGATAGGTTCCACTAATAATTCCGTATAGAATTGGCCGGGGGATATTCGGGTTGATGGCAATATTCACTGTATTCGCAAACAGGTATCCAATACCTACCAGCAGAGAAAACTTCAAAGCATCAGCAAAAGACTCTACATGCAAAGCATAGATCAATACGGCGCTTGCAACTGTAATGACAAGAGAACAAAGTGCAGGTCCGACGATGAAAATAGGTTTATTCTGCAGGGTCTCATTTTCACGCCCTAAAGAAATTCTGTACTGTTTGCTGAAAAACAAAGTAAACCATAAAGCGCCGAGCAGAAAATAACCCAGAAATGCTACTAATACACTGATCCAGTTCAGGTTTGCTAATTGACTAATCATAAAAAACTACTTTTTTGTTTATGACGCAAAGCTAAACGGGACCTGCGACAGCCCTATGTCAGGGGTCAAAAAGAAATTAATAATAACGGTCAAAATATTCCTGTAAGGTCATATTATGAGGGGTAAACTTCTCATCAAGGATCTGCAGTTTTTTAATCCTGTCGAGCCGGAAATACCGGAACTCATTACGCAAACGGCACCAGGCCACCATCAACCAATTCCCCTGGGTACTTAATAATGCAAATGGCTCAATTAACCTGCTTGTTGTTTGCTCTCCTTCATTGGTATACTCAATCCTGGTCAGGTTGAAATTGGTAAGCGCAAACTGCAGTTCCGATAAATTATTGCTATTTCTTTCGCCGTTAATATTCTGATCAAAGCGGGTCCTTTCTGCCAGCAGATTAGCTTTATCCCTTACGGTATAGCCCAATACCGCCTTTATTTTGTCGACCGCTTCCAGGTAATCCTTGACAAAGGAAGCGTCTTTATTCTTCAGCACCAACTGTTCTGCGAGGATCAGGGCGTTAGCCTGACTTTCCGTAAACATTACAGGAGGAACCCTGTATCCCTGCATCAGGGTATACCCCTTACCTTCTTCTGTCAGAATTGGTACGCCTGCCTGTTCCAATGCCTTTATATCCCTGTAAATAGTCCTTATACTGACAGCAAACCGATCGGCCAGCTCAGGGGCCGTCAAAAGACGCTTCGTCTGCAATTGCGTCAGGATTGCTGTCAGTCGGGAAAGTCGTTTTGTGTCGGTGTCATTCATTATACGCTCAAAAATATCTTATTTTCTAAAATACCAGTTTCAAAATTCAGATTCCCCCTCCCGCCTGTCCACTTCACATATCAATTTGCCTGTCTGCCTGTTTTCCGCTAAGCCTTCCGGGCTAATTGCCTTCAATTTGTATAAAACTTAACATGCTTAAAATAATGTTTCACACTATAAATAATGCAACAATGAAACCATTCATCGTGCTCAGCATATTATGCGCACTATTCTGGACGCCGATACATGCACAGATATTAAAACCTGTAAAATGGAGTTATGCAGCGAAAAAGACATCCGCTACTGAAGCCACCATCTATATAAAAGCAACGATGGAGCAGGGATGGCATATCTACGCATTAGATACACCTGAAGAAGGTCCTGTCAGAACATCCATCGCCTTTACGCCAGACGAGTCATATCAGTTGAAGGGTACCCTGCTGCAACCACAACCAGTCACCAAAATGGAACAACAGTTTGGTAAAGAAGTGAAATACTTTGAGAAAACAGTGGTCTTTCAACAGAAGATCAAATTACAGGCAGGCAGCACTACTGTTAAAGGAGACATCACCTTCATGGTATGCAGCGATCAGCAATGCCTCCCTCCGGGAACTATTCCGTTTAGCGTAGACATAAAATAAAAGGAGCCATGAAAACGATACTATACAGTCTGCTGCTTGTATTATTCCTGTCCGGTCTAAACAGTCAGCTATATGCGCAGACTACAAGTACAGATACCGGAGAACTGATCTTCTCAGACATACAAGACCTATCGGAAGTTGACGCCTTGCAGCCACAGATACAGCTGCAGTATTAAGTACCTTGCAGCAAATGGATACACAGACAGCTTCCCTGTCGCATCCACATCTGTTAACTATCTTTCTGGGTGGCCTGCTGGGTGGTTTTGCAGCTGTGCTCTTACCCTGTATCTTTCCGATGTTGCCCTTAACTGTCGGCTTCTTTACCAAACGGCATCAAAACAGACGTAAGGGGATAATAGACGCGCTCATATATGGCCTTTCGATCATCGTGATCTATGTGGGATTAGGTATCCTGATCACGATCTTATTTGGCGCCGACGACAGTGACATACAGGCCAGGCAGTTCAATGCGAACGCGCAACCCTTCTATGTGCTGCTGGACCCGTCCACGCAACAACCACTCGCAGCGCCTAAAGGGGCGGATTATGATCCTGCCGGTTATGCCGCTTATCTGAAAGCTGGTATTACATCATTTGGCAAATAAAACAACAACAGGTAACTTTAGCAACCACAGCTATCTTTATGATAAAGAGACAATTAGTAACAGCATGCTGTCTGATCTGCACATTGGCCACCACAGCACAGCAAAAGCAAATGCCCCTGCAACGGGGACAATGGAAGGCTTCGCTGGTGCGGAATGATGGGAAACAGATCCCTTTCGGCCTCGAGATACAATATGACCGGCAGCAGCTCGTCGCCTACATTGTCAATGGAGAGGAAAAGATCAGAACAGAAAACGTCTCTTTCACCGGAGACTCGGCCATTATGAGCATGCCCGTGTTTGAGTCTTATTTCAGGATCAGGAAAGTCGGCACCGATAGCCTGAATGGCGTATGGGTAAAAGGTACAGAAGGCGGAGAAGTGATCCTTCCTTTCTTTGCTCACCTGGCCAACCGTCCTGCAACACCCGCTAAGGCGAAAGGAAACATACAAGGGAGATGGGCGATGGAAATCACACGGCCCAACCAGACTAAACGTCCGGCTGTTGGCGATTTCACACAAAAAGGCAATAAGGTCTCCGGATCCATTATCACGCCGTCAGCAGATTATCGTTACCTGGAAGGTTCCATCTACGGAGACTCCATATTATTTTCCACCTTCGACGGTAGCCATGCCATGCTCTTCCTGGCAAGGATCGAGGGAGATAACATGACCGGCACTTTTTACAATGGTGCACGTGGCAAAGAAGACTGGGTAGCGGCACGCGATGAACACGCAACCTTACCACAGCCTGCAAGCCCTGTGACAGCTGTAAAGAATACAGCGGGAGAAAAACTCAACTTCAGCTTCAGGAACATTGACGGTGAAACGGTCTCCATTAACGATGAGCGATATAAAGGCAAAGTCGTGATACTGCAGATCATGGGATCATGGTGCCCGAACTGTATGGATGAAACAGCTTTTCTGAGCGACTATTACCGGAAGAATAAAGACAGGGGAATAGAAATAATTGCACTGGCCTACGAATTGAGCACCGATGAAAACCGGTCTGCCAATAGTCTCAGGAAATTCCGGCAACAGTTCAATGTACCCTACCAGATGCTGATCACAGGCGTCAGGGCATCTGATCCTGAAAAAGCAGAAAAGACCCTGCCGCAGCTCACATCACTTAAAAACTTCCCGACAACGATCTTCGTAGACAGAGAAGGAAAGGTCAGCGCTATTGAAACAAATTTTTATGGTCCTGCGTCCAAAGAATATCATGAGAAATTTAAACGGGAGTTTGATGAAACGGTGAACAAGCTCCTTGCTAACTAATACGACTTCATTACATGGCATATTTAACGGCAGATGATTTAGCGGCTAATCCCCTGCTTTGGCATAGAGAGAAGTGACTGTTCTTCTGGGTAGTCCGCGTAAAAGTGTAGAAACAACTTTGGCAAGGGTGCCTGGCACGATGATCAGTCGCCCTTTCAATGTTTTCTTTACGGCTATTTCGCCTACCCTTTTCGGACTGACTGCCATCTTTTTCCCGAACCAGCCAAATCTTTTCTCCGTTTCCCGTCTGACTTCCGGTTTGGTGAACACAGGACCAGGACAAAGGCAACTCACACTGATATGTTTTTTCTTTAACTGATAGCGTAACGAATAACTAAAAAATACAACGGCCGATTTTGTAGCAGAGTACAGATTCTTTATGGGAATAGGTGCAAAGCCAGCCATACTGGCAACATTCAGGATATAGGACGGCGCGTTCCTCTCTAACAGGGGCAGTAATGTAAGGGTAAGCGCCATCATGGATTCAACATTCAACCTGACCATATACCGCAACGTATCAAGCGATGTAAGTAAATAATCCCTCGGTCCGCCATGCCCTGCTACATTGCAAAGCACCTTCAGCCGAATATTCCGCTCGATACACCATTCCGCAATTTCAGTGGCCGATTCTTCCTTACTTAAATCATGTGTCAATATTTCAACATGAATGGCATATGCTGATTCAAGCTTCTGTTTTGCAGCTTGCAAACTATCAAGATGTCTGGCGATCAGGATCAGATTGTACTTTCGTTTAGCTAAAGCTTCAGCAAGCGCATACCCGATGCCCTTACTGCCTCCGGCAACTAATGCATATGGCCGGGAGCTGTCTGGACGCACTACTGAAGTATCTATATCATCCGGCAAAAGAGCGGTTCCGGCAAAATCACATGACTGTGTATATCCATCCAGCACACTTAAAAAAATAAACATCAGAATGACCATTTTTTTCATAGCGTAATATTTTCCTGGTGATATATTATAGATGGTACAATGAGCAAAAGGAAACGTTTTTGAAGGGGTGCTGCATTCAGTGTCTAAATAATAAATACGGGGTATCTTTATAGTAAATTAAGATCTGGTACTACGCACGCTCAGCTCCAATACAGGTGTATCTAAAGGCAATTTAATCTAATGTCCGGATATAGTTATTGATACCTCCAAAACTTCACTATATACCGTGGAAAATCCGTTCATTCACGATATAAAGTGAGCCTACCCTATCCAAACCCTGCACAATCGAATAATAATCAACAACTTGACCGCATGGCACATCGATTGTATTCTCCTTGTCAAATCACCTAAACTACAAGTTATGACAGCACTTAACCAAATCATCCACAAGCTTTTTCCAGATAAGACAACACCGGTGACACAGGTACAAACAGCCCTGGAAGAAATACATGAAAACAATTCCTGTGAGGGATGTGAATTTCTGGACGAACCTTCCATGCAGGATGAGCCATCAGACAATGAAGGAAAAACGGAATAGCCAGGCTCACCAGATTTTTAAACATTAGTCATACTATATGCACATTGGCAAATCTTATAAATTATCCGATTTCCTTCTCTGGACAAGGCGAAAAGCATACACACTGATCATCCTGGGCACCCTGCCGGTGCTACTGTATCATGTACTTGCAATAAAATGGCTGGTAGTTCCGTGGACGGTAGTATCACTTTTAGGTACCGCCACCGCCTTTATCGTGGGTTTTAAAAATACCCAGACATATAATCGTACCTGGCAGGCACAGGAGATCTGGAGTAATATTGGTACCAGCAGCAGGGCCTGGGCCATTGTGTGCCGGGATTACCTGCAGGATCCAGCGCAGATCCGGACACTGTTCTACCGGCATTTTGCCTGGCTGACAGCCCTGCGCTATCATTTGCGCGAGGAGCGCGTATGGGAAGTGGCCGACAGCGGTGCTAATGCTGAATACCAAAAGTATTACACCATTCCCGAGCGGCAAACTACCCTGGATGAGGAACTGGCAAAATATCTGTCTGCGGAGGAACAGCGCTACATATCCGGTGCCCGGAACAAAACGACACAGCTGCTGAACTTACAAAATAAGACCGTTAAAGAAGCTGCTGACAGTCTGCCACTGGCGCCACTCCAGCACCTCGAAATGCAACGGACCCTGAACACTCTCTACTCCCTGCAGGGACAGTGTGAAACGATCAAGAACACACCTTATCCCAGGCAGTATTCTGTCATCCATACCCTCTTTGTGCGCATATTCTGTTTCCTGCTCCCTTTCGGGATGTTACAGGAATTCGATAAACTGAACAATATCGTGACAGGTGTTATGAAGGGACATATGATCTGGCTGGTAATTCCTTTCAGTGTCCTTATTTCCTGGATGTACACCTCATTGGAGCAGGTAGGAGAAAGTACCGAGAATCCTTTTGAAGGCAGCGCCAACGACGTTCCTATTTCACAGCTCTGCCGGAACATTGAGATAGATCTGCGCGAAATGCTGGGCGAGAAGGAATTACCTCCGCCAGTAAAACCTCAGAACGACGTTCTTATCTAGCAGGTCAAAAAAAATTCTCCGGAATTTGTCCAATAAACAAAAACCGGTTGTCATTAATACAGAAACAAAAACCTAGTACAATGAAACAGAGGGTTAATTTTTATCAAAAGGGGCAGAACGCCTTGAAAACGCTATTTAATGTTGGTGCCTATCTGAAGAAGTCCTCCCTGGATCCAAAGCTGGTGGAACTGGTAGACTTCCGGGTATCCCAGATTAATAGCTGCGCCTATTGCCTGGACATGCACTCAAAAGATGCCCGTGCGCACGGCGAAACGGAGCAACGCTTGTACGGCCTGAGCGCATGGAGGGAAACGCCTTATTTTACAGAAAAAGAAAGGGCTGCGCTGGCCTGGGCAGAAGCGGTAACTGCCTGCAAAGTGCCTGATGAGGTGTATGCAGAGGTGAAAGATCACTTCACCGAAGAAGAGCTTGTGGACCTGACACTGGCCATTTCCAATATTAATACGTGGAATCGCTTTAATATTGCATTCCCGATGCCTGATGCCGTAGGTACCTACAAGGTTGGGCAATTTGGTTGAGCATAATTACTGACGTACTAAATCCACATTTTATGAATGAATTCTTATTAGTGTTCCGCCGGGATTATAAAACGAAAGAAATCCAGCCTTCGCCCGAGGAATTGCAGGCGCACCTGAGCCGCTGGCGCGATTGGCTACGCAGCCTGGAGTCAGAAGATAAGCTTGCCAGGCCCCCGCAGCCCTGGGAAGCCACCGGGCGGGTGCTGAAGCACGATAAGAGTGTGACAGATGGTCCCTATGCTGAAATAAAGGAGTCCATCGGCGGTTTTATCGTTATAAAAGCCGCCGACTATGAGGAAGCACTGGCAATAGCTGAAGGTTCACCTATCCTTGAACTGGGAGGAACTGTGGAGGTACGTATGGCAGTGAAATAAAACTGTTTGCACAACAAATAAAAATGCCTTCTTATTTTTGCAGGAAGGCATTTTTATTTGTTGCATGGAAGAGAGAGAGCTGTTACCTCATTTATTCAGAACTGAATACCAGAAAATAGTTTCGGTGTTGTGTTACCTGTTTGGCATCGAACATATAGCAGTAGCAGAAGATATTGTAAGTGATACATTTCTTGCCGCCACTGAGTCGTGGAGCGCACGCGGCATACCGGATAACCCTACTGCGTGGTTATATACGGTTGCTAAAAACAAGACAAAGAACTGGCTGAAAAGGAACACATTCTTTCAGCAAAAGCTGATGGTCGATCTACAGCATAACATGCAGGAGGGAGAAGAGATCGAAATTGATCTTTCCGAACAGAATATCACCGACAGCCAGCTGGCGATGATATTCGCCGTATGCCATCCTTCTATTCCCACAGAATCACAGATAGCACTGGCGCTCAACCTGCTCTGTGGATTTGGGGTGCAGGAAATCGCGGATGCCTATCTGACCAATAAAGAGGTCATCTACAAAAGGATCAGCAGGGCGAAAGAGAAACTAAAAGAGGCAGATATCAAAATACAACAGCCCACCCTCACAGAAATTAATGACCGGCTGGAAACCGTACTCAAAACATTGTACCTGCTTTTTTCCGAAGGCTACTACTCTACCTCCAGTAACACCGTACTGCGAAAAGACCTTTGTGTAGAAGCCATGCGGCTGAATTACATGCTGGTGGAATACCCGCATACCAATAAACCCATCGTAAAAGCACTGCTGGCATTAATGTGCTTTCATGCCTCCCGCTTTGACGCGAGATTAAACGATACAGGAGGAGTGATTCTGTACGACGATCAGGATGCAACACGCTGGAACCGGGAACTGATCGAGCGGGGCCAGTACTTCCTCAACGAAGCTGCCGCCACCCCCACCGTTACTAAATATCACCTGGAGGCTGCCATTGCCTACTGGCATACACACAAGGCCGACTCCGGAGAAAAATGGGAGAACATCCTCGACCTCTATAATCACCTGCTGGTATTGGAGTACTCGCCCATTGCTGCATTAAACCGCACCTTCGCACTCGCCAAAGTCAAAGGCAAGCAACAGGCAATAACCGAAGCAGAAAAACTCCGCTTAACCGACAATTATTTTTACCACTCGCTGTTAGGCAACTTATATACTGATATCGATGACGATCAAGCGCTGCAACACTATCAAACGGCTTTGCAGCTGGCCCATTCGCCAACCGACAAAGCCCTGATGGAAAAAAATATTGATCAGTTAAACCAGCAGCGGAACAACTAACAAGTCTTCGTATATCCGCCCGGCATCAAAGCAGACTTTTTATATAAAACACAACAGGCATTGATGCAAACGCCAGTGGAATAATGACGGCAAAGAGCCATATGCCCGTAAACTGAATGATAGGCGTATATCTTTTGTGTACCATGCCCACCGTTCTGAAAGCGCTCTGAAAACCGTGATACAGGTGATAGGATACCGCTACCATGGCTGCCAGGTACAACAACGAATACCACCACAGGCTAAAACTATGCGCCACAATCGCATACAGGTCTTTTACCCGCACGATCTCGACATTGTTTTCGGTAGTCACTGCATACTCAAAATCCGGAGAAACCGGCTCGTACACGGCAGATGTTAGTTTTCCCGTTAGCAGTTCCTTCCGGTATTCGCGGTAAGTACCATCCAGGAACTTGTACCTGGCCCAGAAGTTACTCATATGTATGATCAGGAACAGGAAAATAATACTGCCAAGCAATCCCATATTGAGAGAAGCCCACTTAACAGGCGTTTTGGGAGCTACGGCATATTTCACAGGACGCGCCTGGTTATTTTTCACGGTCAGCGCAAGTGCATAAAAGGCGTGGATCAGTATAGATATATACAGCCCATAGCTGATGATTTCAACAGGCAGGAAATGGGTCATAAAATGGGCATAGATATTAAAGGCATAACCTTCATCACCGGCAAACAAGGTTAGATTGCCGCCCAGATGTACAATAAGGAAAAGGCATAAGAACAATCCTGTCATCGACATGACCAGTTTTTTGCCGATAGAAGAGTGGAAGAATTGTGAAAACTTTATCATAGCAAATAAATTTAACAGAGCCTGTATCTTATTTTGATACAGGCTCCTTTGATCTGAGTACCTGATGGATCGGGTAGTCTTGTATGTACTTCTAAGGACGGTTCGTCTGTTTTTCTACATCCTGTCCTGTGCTTGTTCAATAGCGTTTTCAGGCAGCAGTGATTGCCATACGCACTTCAACGATAGCGCCGTATTTAATGATCGGACAGCCTTTTGCAATCTCTACTGCCTCGTCATAATCTTTAGCCTTTATCAGGAACAGGCCTCCGATGGATTCTTTACCTTCAGCATAGGGCCCGTTGAATACATGGTCTTTCTTTTTATCGTGCTTAATTACACGGCCGTCAACATCCCAACGTTTAGGAGGCGCTACCAGTTTGTCCTGAGCTGCAATACCAGCTACCCAATCCTGATAAGGTTTAAGGGCTTCTTTCATCTGCTCCGGGGAAGGTGCCGGATTAGCGCTGGTCAGATCTCTGTGGATGACTAAGAGGAATTCTTGCATTTTTTGCTGTTTTAATGTGTTAATAATAATGATGATGCTATTGTTCTTGACGTCAATACTGATGATGAGATTCCCATATTCACAGCAATGTTGTGTGCTGTAAATATGCTTGTTGCATACCTTTGATAATAAGGGCTACATCTTGTTCAGACTTACCGGTTTTACGCTCCAGCCTGATATACAGCTCTCTTTCCTTACCTGTTTCAAACACCAGGTCTTCGTCAGAAAGTTCACTGAAACGTTGCTTGAGCAGTTTCTTCAGTACCGACCACTGGTATCCCCGGATGTTCATAGTAGCTTATTTATGTTATGGAGGAATGGTTCAGACCCGCCAGGCGCTGATGTGTCGTTACGTTGTTGACCGGATGTCGCGGCATACCGCGCCGGCGTTAGGGAAGAATTATGCGCGAACGGGTGGAAAGCGCATACCTGTTACAACAGCCGCAACGAGCTGACACCCGTCATCTTCGTTACAGACAGCACATGGCAGGTCGTGAAAGCAGGTTAGATTTTCCGGTTATACTTTAACTGGCTGGTTGGCAAACCAGGTTTCGAAATCAATTTTACCAATACGTGGATTAGCGCCAGGTACCAGCGACTGCTCATTCAGTTCTGCACCGAAATACAAGGCATGCGGATCAGCCACCACGGTACGGGGATCGCCCATTTTATCCAGATAACGGCCCACCAATGTAGCCAGACCAATTTTTTCCGGACCGGCTATTTCTATCATACCATTGAGCGGCGCGCCTATAGCAACATCCGTCATGGCAGCGGCTACATCGTCTGATGCAATAGGCTGCACGGGGGCTGGCGATAAATGAATGGCTTCTCCTTTTGCGCCGGAAGCAGCAATACCGCCCAGGAACTCAAAGAACTGGGTAGAGTGTACAATAGTGAAAGGGATACCCGATTGCCTGATCAGATTTTCCTGCACCTGCTTTGCGCGCATATAACCGCTATCCTGCAATCTTTCCGTGCCTACTACCGACAAAGCAATATGATGTTTAACGCCCGCTTTCTTCTCTGCTGCCAGCAGGTTACGGCCGGAAGTTTCGAAGAACTCCATTACAGCCTTGTCTTCAAAGGAAGGAGAGTTAGCAAGGTCTAACACAACAGACGTTCCTTCCATTACTTCCGCCAGACCTTCGCCTGTAATAGTGTTCACACCCGATGCAGGAGATGCTGCAATTACTTCATGGCCAAGGGCGCGAAGCCTGTTCACTGTTTTTGAGCCGATAAGTCCGGTGCCGCCAATTACTACGATTTTCATGATCTTAATTTTTAATGATGCCTGTATCCAGGCTGGAGTTAAAAAATATTGTTTAGTCTTGTCCGTTATCCCCGGTTTCCATTTTTTGCCGGTTTGGCGGGGAATACATTAAAGCGTTCATTTGATTTCACTTACTAGTTTGCAAGCAGGATGCCACCCACACAATCAACTATAAATCAATACACTACATTAAAAACAGGGCTTTTACTTTCACTTTATTAAGGGAATTGTTACCGGCTTTCACTAAATACCGTGAACGGATCTTCCGTATGAAACAAAAAAGGCCGGAACAGCGTATGTTCCAGCCTTTCATTGCCTGCATAATGGCCTATTTTATAAAATAATCTGCTTTTGAGATGCCCAGTTTCTTCATCTTGGAATGCAGCGTAGTACCCGGCACTTCCAGGATTTCTGCTGCTCCGCCGGCACCGGAGATCTTGCCACTACACCTCTTCAGCACTCCAATAATATGCGCACGTTCGATCTGTTCCAGTGTAACGTTATAGAACCCTGTGATCTCTTTCTGCTTTTCCTCATGCCGGGGCAGATGGATTTCTGTTAACGTATTTCCCTCACACAAAAGGATACTTCTTTCTATAAGGTGCTCCAGCTCTCTGACATTGCCCGGCCAATCATAACTTTTTAACTCCTGCAACACCTGGGGAGCTATGCGACTTACTTTCTTGCCTGCATTCTTGCTGAATTTGGAGATAAAGAAATTGGCCAGGGGCTCAATATCTTCCGGCCTTTCCCTCAAAGGCGGCAGGTTGATAGGAAACACGTTCAGCCTGTAATACAGGTCAGATCGGAAACGCCCCGCCTGCACTTCGGCCTCGAGATCACGATTGGTAGCTGCAATCACCCGCACATCCACCTTAATGGTAGACTTGCCGCCTATTCTTTCCAGTTCCCGTTCCTGCAGCACACGCAACAATTTAACCTGCAGTTCCAGTGGCATCTCGCCTATTTCATCCAGGAACAAGGTACTGTTGTTCGCCAGCTCGAACTTACCAATCCTTCTGTCTATAGCGCCGGTAAATGCGCCTTTCTCATGACCGAAAAGTTCGCTTTCTATCAGATGAGCAGGTAAAGCAGCGCAGTTCACTTTTACCATTAATTTGCTCTTACGGGGAGATGCGTTGTGAATAGCCCGTGCAATGAGCTCCTTACCAGTTCCTGTTTCACCCAGTAAAAGTACGGTTGAGCCGGTTTCTGCCACCTGCGATATCAGGCGGTATACCTTCTGCATCCGGGCGCCACTACCCACGATCTCCGCAAAGTTGTAGATCGTACCGATCTGTTCTCTCAGGTAATCGTTCTCCATTTCCAGCTTCTGCTTATAAGCAAGGACCTTTTCATTAGCACGGATATTTGAGATGGCGATAGACACCTGTGCACAGATGCCCCTGAGAATAGTGAGATTGATCTCATCTATCAGCAACCAGAATGTGCCCACCGCTACATTACCTACACGCAAGGCTGCGCCGAAGGCATTCTTTGCCCCCACCTCTTTCCAGAGCTTAATGTATTGGCCCGGATTGCCCGACCGCAACTCTTCCTCCACATTGAAGATTACCGCTTCCTCACTCCCCAGCACCCTTGCAGTAAGCGGTTCATTTACATCAATGTTTTTGGACGCCATCATTTTAAAGGTATCATTCACCTTTTCAAACATACTTTCGTCATAGATATATGGACTGAGCGTAACACCATCATCCTCTATGATTCGGATCATCGCCAGTTTTACTTTCAACACTTTTCGCAGCACTTCGGAAATGCTTTCCTTCAGCTCTTCTTTTGTCCGTACGGCGGCAATGTTACGACTGAAATCCACCAGGAACGATTGTTCGCGTTCTTTACGCAGTAATTCCTCATTGGCCATAATATTCGACATGGCAACGGAAGTCTGTGCACATATGCCCTGCAGCAGGGGAATATTAATCTCTTCGATACCCAGCCATAAAATACCAAGTTTGGTATCTCCTGTACGCAGAGCCGTGCCCACCATTGTTCTAAGCCCCATTCTTTTCCAGAATTGCAGATACCGGGAAGGATTGCCCTTGTTGATCTCCACGTTTACACTGAAGAAAAGGGGAATCTCGCTATTGAGCACCCTGTTCTGCAACCCGTCTTCAATAGGAAACCTTGTAGTAATTATCTCCTGCAGTTCATCATCATCATCGGGAATATTAAGCGCATCAAAAATATATGCACTCATCGTAGACCGGTCCTCATTGATCGTCCGGATAACGTATCCCAGCTGTGGCTTCAGCTTCCTGAGACATTTACGTACAACCTCCGCAAGGTCTTCCTTACTTCTTACACCAGCAATATCGCTGCTGAAATCGAGGAGGAAAGACTTCTCATTCTCTCTTTCAAGTATCTCCTCGTTGGCCGATATGTTGCTGATGGCAGTAAAAACCTGTCCAGATATACGCTGAATGATATTTACCGCCTCTTTCCCAAAGGCGCCCACCTTGTCGGCAAACAACATCAGACTATACTTGGCCGAACCGTTGTCGCCCAGTATCTTCACGATCATTTCCCGGGCGCCTGTTTCGTAATGCATCTTAAACCATAAAGGCGCTTTGTCTATATCGAAAGACGCCATATTAAAGACCAGCGGCTTGTAATAAAGGGAAGCGATATCGTAAATACCATCTTCAACAGGCGTAGGCATGTCAAGTGCATCCCCAACATCCGTCATCTCGCGGATCCCGGCCTCCGCATCGGCCAGATAAGCTTTGTAGTACTCTTCCGCTTCGTCCATCACCGTCATCATACTGTGGGAAAAGCCAATGACCTCCCGCAGGCCGGAGTTAAGCACATTCAGCATGTCCTGACGGGTCCTGACCTTTACCATTTCATTACTTAAGGACAACAGTACTTCATTGAGCCTTTCTTCACGGCTTATTTCCTCGTTCCTGATGATATTGATCACCGCACCCGAAATCTGCGGGGCAATACCCTTTATGATGCTTTTGAATTCATCCGTAAAGCCATGGACATTCACCACATACATGTGCAGAAAACCGATCACCTGGTCTTTGCTCTTAAGGGGCGTCATTAAGATCTCCCTCACTCCCCCTTCATAGTTTACCCTTAAGAAAGGAGGGCTTCCCGGAGCATCCATGATATCTTCCAGTATAAAGGCACTGGGCGCGTCATTTTTCAACACCTGCTGGATAAACGGCTCATCCAGCGGAAAGTGTCCGGCAACAAGCGAAGGGTAAACGGGGTGATGTTTAATGGGGGAAGACTTTGGATCAAGCAAAAAGGGGCAATACACCCTCGCTTCGTGGTCAATCAGGCTCACAATGGCGTGGGAAAAAGGGAATATTGCTTTAAGTCTGGATGAAAATAAAACGATCAGATCATTCTTCTCCCTCACCTTCGTGATGTCGTCCCCCAGCTCAAGGAGTATCCTACGCTCATTTTCCAATAGCTTTATCCGCTCGTCCAACAACGTGGTACTATCCTCACCGCCCGTTACCTGCGGACTTCCGTTGGCCATTACATTGTTCATTTTTTTCATGCTATAAATTGACAGATTGATACGCTGATTCGGCTGCTTTATATACATGACAATTGAAAACTCATATCTGGACAAATTGGCCGGACATTTACCTTTCCTTAAAATTTACTCATTTTAAGTTGGAAATCAAAATGTTGGGACAACAATAGCCCCGGCCTTTTCCTGAGGTCTGTCAAAACACCGCCAAATGTCTACCCTGGTTGTTACAAGTGACGGGCCACCCTCCAACAATATTAATTATCAATCGTTTACAAAGACAAATATTCGTCTCTCACGTTTTATTTCGCGAATTAGCGAAGGGTTGTTATTCATTTTTCGATATTTCGGTCGTGTCAACAGGACACTAAATGTTTCTTCATACCTTTACAGGCAGAAGTACCTTATCCTTCTATTACGCAACTATAACCACAGGTTTATCTCCCAATATTAACCCGCATGATTTCTCACATTTTTAAACTTCACATTATGAAAACTCTGATTGCACTTGTATTTGTCATAACGGCCCCGACATTGTTTGCCTGCCGGAAACAAGCTGCGCCCGAACAATCACCCCGCCTTTCGCTGGCAGAAAAACAACAAGCCGCCGTAGCTGCAGCCACCTGGGAAACAGTGATCGACAACTCCACTTTTGCCAGCTACTCCGCATTTGAAGCGGCCTGGAACTATCTGTATCCATGGGGCTCTGATCATAATGGTACAGCCCGTATGTATGGAAGCCCTACAGATCATAATCATATTTATTTAAACAACGGCGTACTCACTATTAAAGCAACCCGTATCACCTGGAATGAAGGCAACAGCAGCAGTGATCCATATCTGCCTATCAGGTATCATTCCGGTGCTGTGAATACGAAGCTGCATGTATTAGTCAATGACCAGTTCCCGAACTGGGAAGTAAAATGCGATTTCCAGGTACCGACCGTCAAAGGCTCCTGGCCGGCCTTCTGGCTGACAGGCGTCAACAGCTGGCCGCCTGAGAGTGATATTATGGAATTCAAAGGCAATGCTACCAACTGGCAGAATACGTTCAGAACATCATCCGATGTATCCAGCACGCTTACAACCGTATCCTCTCCTGGCAGCTGGCACACTTACCGGGCCTGGATCACGAAAGTGAGCGCCACTAATGTTGATATTCACTATTACATTGATGGGGTATGGAAAGCGGTGCATAATGCGAACTTCGTAGGAAAGCCGCTGTATGTCATTATCAACATGCAGATGGAGGGTTCCAGTGGTAGTCCTGGTCCTACCGCAGATACGTATCTGAATGCCAGGAATATTTATATAGGAAGGACAAGGGAATATTAAGGAGGGATAAGCCTGTGGTGTTTATTGATCCCTATCTGAATTCAAAAGTCAGCACCTCGCCAGGTATCCAGCTGCTATTAAATCTGAATGCCAAAGTATCCTCTTCCAGGATCAATATATCCGCATAAACCGTATCGTTGGATGCCAATAGTAATTTACCATCACTACCAACCTTCCAGGCGTTCCCTGACTTTGAACAGTCTTTCCAGTCTTCCGATGCTTTTGTGCCAGCGTAAAGCCCTGTATTTGAGATAAAATAAGGTTCATTTTTGAATATAATGTGGTAGCAATCGGAAAGATTATTCATCACTAGTGTAGGTTGGCCTGGGTGCTCAACTGTTATCGTTTTGGTAGACCAGTACCCTACCAGTTTACGTTCCGTTTCATTCAATTCGGCAGTTGGTCTCTTGTCTTTGGTACAGTTGGCATACAGCATCAATACCAGCAAAGCATTAATAAAAAAAGAGCTGATTTTCATAAAAGCGGTGTTTAATGAAAAAGCAATTTTGTAGTGTCCCCAGAGTATGTCGATGTTGGTTGGTATTAGGAGAAGTTAGTAATATAAGATACGAAAAATATCTGATAGTGAAATCAATGGATATTCTGGCTGCATACTAATATGTGAGACAATCTCACATATCACAAAACGACTAAAGGGCATAGCATTTGAATCAGATGCTATGCCCTTATAGCTTTAATTTTATTTTTTCTCTACTCAAACCTTACCGACGCCAGCATCATATCCCCCTCATGCAATTCCTGCGCTACATAATGTAAACTAAGCACCCTATCCGTATTTTTCTTTTCCACCTGCAGCAGTTCCTTTACAGGTATTTCCATGCCCTTTTCACCATCCTTGAATGCCCATTTCTTCAACACATTCCCCTTTTCATCTTCTACAGAAATACTGCGCCCCGTACCAACGCCATCATTTGTACAATGTATGTAGAAAATGCGGAGACGGTCATTACTGTTCGCATCACTCAGCTGCAGCTTCCTTAAGTTAAGCGGTGAATTCACTGCCTGTTTCAGGATGAGTTTGTTATTGAGATAGATCTCATATGTGTCTAATCCACGTTCTGTAGCAAAACCGAACATGGCAATACAAAGTACCACAAACGCCAATAATGTGATTAACGGTTGTTTGAATGTTGTATGTTTCATGGCAAAATCTTTTAGTTAACAATGAATATTATCCAATACAATACTAGTCGAAAAATAAAGAGATAGAAAAACTAGTATACCAACTACCGGAATAATATACCAACACCTTAATGCCCTGCGATGAGCCTGTCCATGGCCGCTTTGTAATTTCTGCCTATAGGGATCTGATGATCTGCAATGATGATCCGGTTCTTCTCCACCCGCCTGATCTTATCTTTTGCGACAATAAATGACTTGTGTACCCTTATAAACAGCGCCTCGGGAAAAAGCTCCTGCATCGTTTTGATAGAACCTTTTGTAACGATCCTGCCGGTGGATGCGTGGATAATGGCATAGTCCTTCAACCCCTGAATATGCGTAACATCACTAAAGAATAGCTTTATTTTCTGCACCCCGCTTTTAACAAAGATAAAGTTCGGTACATCTTCACTTGTTTCAAGACCGGTATCTTCTCTTTCCAGCGACAGGAATTCCCTGACCTTATCCACTGCCTTACAGAAACGATCGTAAGAGATCGGTTTTAGTAAGAAATCTATCACCCCCAATTCAAACCCTTCAAAGGCATAATCCCGGAAAGCGGTTGTAAACACCGTGATCGGCGCCTGTGGTATTGCCCTGAGGAAATCAATGCCGCTTATTTCAGGCATTTCAATATCGAGGAACAATACATCTACCGGATGATGTTTTAAAAACTCATGTCCTTCCAATGCATTACTGAAACTGCCGGCCAGCTCCATCCCCTCATGCCGTGCTATATAACCTGCAAGTATTTCCCTGGCTAAAGGCTCATCATCTATCACTACACATTTCAGCATCATAGATTGATTTTTAGCGCTACCTGGTATTTGTCCGGGCCATCAGTGATATCCAAAACATGTTTACCAGGGAATAATAACTCCAGCCGTTTCTTCAGGTTCAACAGGCCGATCCCCCCACTCTGCGCCGGCTGCTGTATATTGCCTTTATTGTTTTCAATGCATATTTCAAGTATTGCTGATACATTGATCCGGATATGCAGGTAGGCGTTGCGCACGGTCCTGCTTACGCCATGTTTGAAAGCGTTCTCTACCAGCGGAAGGATCAGGAAAGGAGGTATCCAGCATTGCTCAATATTGCCTGTTACCGTCAGGCGTATATCTGCATTATTGCCCTGTCTGATCTTTTCAAGTTCCAGGTAATTGTTCAGGTAGTTGATCTCCTTTTCCAGCGGCACCTTCGTCTCATCACTTTCATACAACATATACTCCATCAATCCTGCCAACTTCAACACCACTTCCGGCGCCTCGTCCGACTTTTTCAGCGTCAGTGCATATAAGTTGTTCAACGCATTGAACAGGAAGTGTGGGTTCACCTGCGAACGGAGATAATTCACTTCCGCCTGTAGTTTCTCCACCTGTATTTCTTGTAATAGCTTCTTTTGTTCATACCAATCCATGCTGAATTTCAGGGCAACGGTGAGCAACAGGTAGAGAGAAGTA
Organism: Chitinophaga filiformis; assembly: GCF_021646545.1. Lineage (GTDB taxonomy): Bacteria > Bacteroidota > Bacteroidia > Chitinophagales > Chitinophagaceae > Chitinophaga > Chitinophaga filiformis_A. The sequence goes on from NZ_JAKIRP010000004.1 coordinate 573,857, forward strand.
TGCGTAAAATTATAGATCAGGGAGGTGGAAAGCGTAGCGTATCTGCTCGGTCCCAGCACATATCCGAACAGATAATAATCGTAAAAACTCTGCACCAGTAAATAAGCGATCAGCAGCAGGAATACCAACGCAAAATATCCACTGTACCTGCCTCGCAAAAGATAATGGGGAATAAGCCAGTGGATATTTGCCCATGCCAGTGCTATGAGCAGAGAAACCCTTACCACCACGCAGATAAAAAAGTTAGGTAGTCCTGCCTTCTGGATCAGGTAAGTACGGTCATATAGAAAAATGAGGGTGACCATCACCCAATAGGCGGCATAGAAATAACGCCGTCGTGCTATCAGGCTATTGTCGATCGTGGAACTCATCATAACGGACTTTTTACTATTTACGGTATTGATGAGGAAAATGAGAAATCTGGTAGAGCAACTACAGAAAAAATAGACGAACCGGGCTAGCCCACTGTTTCATGAACGCCATTGGTCATTGGACTAGTAATATAACAAAAAAAAGGGCGCTTCATACCTTGAAGGACTAGCTCATCAGTAAATAGCATCTATGTTACCTATTTTCAGGATGTAAGTTGCATATGACTTGCATATGACCAGGATTAACTTCCGATTATCTTCCGATTGAATCGGAGGATAATCGGAGGTTAATCCTGGTCATATGCTGGTTATATCCTGGTCGTGTGCTGGACACATACGGGAAACATGTAATAATGGTAAGCGAGATATTGCCTTTAAGGAGCCGTTAAGGTTCCGCTTTGATACCGCTTTGATACCGCTAATCCTACGTTAATCCTACGTTCATGAACGTAGGATTAACGTAGGATTAGCGGTATCAAAGCGGTATCAAAGCGGGCTAAAACCGGGAAAAAAGTAAACTTTTTCAGGACTATGTCTTAGTACAGAAAAACTTTACAGTTTTGCAAGAAGTTTCAGGATTGACTTTACAGGTTATTGAAATAATTCATTATTTGCTTTACAGATGCGCAAATTAAGCTTTACAGATGTGCAAATTAAGCTTTACACTGCTATTTCTGTTGTTTTTACCTTCTTTTTAGCGATCCATCTTCGCTTTAATGCTCCACTGGCTAAATGAGCCTGATTAGGCGTCAGATTATTGCA
>NZ_JAKIRP010000005.1 GCF_021646545.1 Chitinophaga filiformis
GCAATACTTACCTTAAAACTCGCTTCATACACCGCTGGGCGGCCCATGGCTTTCTTTTTCATAATTAGTAATTTAATTTAGCTTACGCTTCTTACCAAATATGTAAAGCCAATCCTGAATTAATACAACTTTTGGTACATTCAGGTGCTTAATTTAGCAGTTCAAAATCCAGGCTTAACCTTCGGTAGAGATTCGGTCAAGTTCGTATGTTTGAAAAAGAAAACATGGCTTTGAGATGAAATGTAACTTTAATTACAAAATCTCTGAGCCATGTTTACAAAGTCACTTAAAGTTACCGATTTTACGGGACGGAATCTCTATGTAGGCTTAGATGTCCACTATAAAAGTTGGATGGTAAGCATTTATAGTGATGAATTTGAGTTAAAGACATTTAGCCAAACACCAGACCCATCAAAATTGGGTAGTTATCTTCAACAACATTATCCCAATGCAAACTTTCATTTAGCCTATGAGGCTGGTTTTTGCGGTTTTTGGATACATCGGGCATTTAAAGCCCAAGGGATAGATTGTATTGTAATTAATCCCGCAGACGTTCCCGTAGCAATAAAGATCTAAAACGTAAGTCAGATAGGGTTGATTGTCGTAAGATAGCTCGTGGACTGAAAAACAATGAATTAAAGGCTATTTTTGTTCCTGAAGAAAAACAAGAAGCAGATCGAGCCCTGATAAGAAGCAGAGATAGGACAGTAAAGGATTTAACCGTTGCCAAGAATCGAATCAAGTCTTTTTTGAAGATCTATGGCATTACCGTTCCGGAAGAGTTCACAACAGGAAAATGGACAATCCGTTTCACAAAATGGTTAAGCCAATTGTCATTTACAGAATCCAGCAGTAAACGATCGCTTCAATATTATCTTCAGCAGGCGAACTTCCTAATGACTCAACGCAAACAAATAGAACAAGAAATACAAAGTTTAGCTACAGGGCCTCTTTATGGACATAAAGTAAATCTATTAACTACTATTCCCTCCGTGGGAATGTTAACAGCAATGACTTTCCTTACAGAGATTGGAGGCATCTCACGATTCAAAAATATAGATCACTTATCTAGTTATTGCGGACTCACACCAGATTGCCGTAATAGCGGACCAGACAGAACGCATTACTGGTATGACCAAACGGGGAAATGCTATTCTTAAAACAATACTTATAGAATGTTCCTGGATGGCTATCAGGAAAGATCCAGCATTATTAGTCTATTACAAGCAACTTTTACCTAGAATGAATAGCAATAAAGCAATTGTGAAAGTTGCAAGAAAACTATTAAACCGTATTACCTATGTGATTATCGGGAAAGTAAAGTTTAACTGTTGACCAGGCACTGCTAATCTAATCATCCTCTGAGAATAATTCACGAATGTATCCGAAAAATCACCCATCAACTGCTGTCGGAGTAATATTTTTGTGTATTTTGCGTGAAATTTTCACAAGAAATGTTAATTAGATTTGCTGTTAAAAATTTATTCTCCTTTTGGGAGGAAACGGAGTTTAACTTGTTACCAGGAAGAACTAAAAGGCTCAATCATCATAAATATCAGATAAACGAAGAAATAGAAGTTCTCAAACTAACAGCTTTATATGGGGCGAATGGATCAGGAAAATCTAATTTGATTCGATCAATTTCGTTACTAAAAAGAATGCTAACGAAGTCAACTATTCCCAACTCGATTAACGCTCAAAAATTTAAGCTCTCGAAATCAGCCATTAGTGAACCTGTAGAATTGTCAATTGAGTTTTTTACAAATTCTTCAATCTACTATTACTCAGTTGCGATAAATGAGGGTATTATAATAGATGAATATTTCAGCTCTCTGGGACCGGAAAGAGAAGACATGATGATCTTTCATAGGAAATCTGATAATTCAAAGAACTCAATCAGTTTTTTCGATGAATTTGAAAGCAAAAACGAAAATAGAACGCTTAAAAAAATAATTGAGACTGATCTATTAAAACCTAATCAGCCGCTATTCTCTCTTCTCAACACCATTACTAATGATCATTTCATTGATGTAAAAACCGCTTATACTTGGCTAGATGAGGATTTAACAATCATTTACCCTGAAACGAAGGCATCGGGACTAGTTATTGAAATAGATTCGAAACCACACTTCAAGGATTTTGCAGTCGAAGTAATGGAGTCGTTCAATACAGGTATTTCTAATTTAAAGGTGGAGATTGAAGCTATCGATGATTTTTTTGGAAAGGATAATGAAAAAGAAGTTGAAGATATAAAAAGCCAATTGAAAGCCAACCCTGAAGGAAAGATCGCTGTAATGGCGAACAAGACAGCTATGGAAGACGTTGCTATTGTTACTCACAATGGTGAGGTCGTTGTCAAACGGTTATTGTTTGAGCACCTTGGACAAAAGCAGGAAAAGGTGGAATTTAAATTTGCTGAAGAGTCTGATGGGACCAGACGATTATTAGAATATTTACCGGCATTAAATGACATAGCAAACGGAACTCCGACATATATTATTGATGAAATTGAAAGAAGTATACACCCACTCATTGTTAAAGAGATAATAGATAAATTTTCTAAAGATGCTTTAACCAAAGGACAGCTTATTTTTTCAACCCATGAATCAAACCTCTTAGATCAGGAAATTTTCAGACCGGATGAAATCTGGTTTGCCGAAAAGAACGTCATAGGAGCAACTAAATTGTATTCATTAAGCGACTTCAAAGAACATAGCACAATTGACATCAGAAAGGGCTACTTAGGAGGGAGATATGGAGCAATACCCTTTTTAGGAAATTTACACGATTTAAATTGGCATAAATATCAGGATGAGACGGAGTAAAGTATATACACGACGAGAACCAGCTAAGGAAGGAAAGCTATATTATATCTTTTGTGAGGGTGAAAGCAAGGAGACTACTTACTTCCATTTTTTTAATAGAATAGTGTCTCAAATCATTGTTCAAACTATTCCAATTGAGGATGGAAAAAAAACTCGCCAATGGGACTATTTAATAATGCTTGCAGACGTTTAATTCCTTCAAAGGATAATTTAAATCCCTCTTACCCACTTAATGACGAAGATGAGGTATGGTTTATTATCGATACCGACGACTGGGGAAAGGAGATTTTGGAACTTAGAGAAAATATCGCGAAGCATCCGAACTGGTTTGTTGCACAAAGCAACCAATGTTTTGAGGTTTGGCTTTACTATCATTTTCATAAAAATAGGCCAACCGAAACTGTCAAAAATTGGAAAGAATTTTTAAACACAGTAGTTAAAGGTGGTTTTAATACAAAAAAACACCCAATTTACCTGGAAGAAGCAATAATAAACGCTGAAAACAATTACTCCATTAATGAACATGGACCAGAGATTTTTTGTACGGAGGTTTTCCATTTAGGTAAGAGGATTTTGCCATTGGTTCAGGATGACATTAATCTTTTGTTGCCATAAGTTTATAATGTTCTTTTGTATCACAAAACAAACTCCCGACATACACATATGAAACTGTTCAAAAGCAAAACTGCGCTGGAGAAAGCACAGGAGCAGCAAGCCAGGCAATACGCAGCATTCTGGAAATGATTTAGAAAACATGAATAATCCTAATGAGAACAGCCACTTACTCCGACAAAAAACTAATCATCGACATCCTGTCTGCGTCTTTCGACAGCAACATCAGCGTCAATGCTATTCTCCCGCAAGATGCCCGGCGGACTTCAAGGATCGAAGCCCTCATGGCCTATGCATTTGAGCAATGTTATGCTTCCGGAAAAATATTTATCAATCATTCCGATGATGGATGTGCACTGGTACTACACTCCTGGCAAGAGACAACGAATCTCCGTTCCATCTGGCAAAGCCTGCAGTTCGTATTTCGAGGTCCCGGCCTTACCATGCTGCCTTTCATTCTGACCAGGCAGAAGACGATCAAAGAAAAATATCCTCACAGCCGTTATGTATATCTGTGGTTTATCGGTGTTTCTCCATCACAGCAAAACCAGCATAAAGGCGCCGCATTACTGGATACCGTGATTGAGCATGCGGCCGCAGTAAAGCATCCCATCCTGCTGGAAACATCCATGCAGCGTAATGTAAACTGGTACGAAAGATCAGGGTTCGACCTGTATCATACTATCGAAGCACCACATCAGCTGTACTTCCTGAAAAAAGACGCTGTTATCTGATGATGTATATTCTCATCATTTTCCGGGGGTAAAACGCTGGTTATCGTTTCCCGGCGAGGTTGAAACCCGGTTATCGTTTCCCCGGGGTTGAAACCCCGCGCACAGCACCGGGACTCCTAACGGAGTCCATCCCCGTTTTGTTGCCCGGTTATTTGCTGTTCCGCTTATCATCCCCCGCGGTTGAAAGCCGGGTTATCGTTTTCCCGGGTGTTGCCTCCGGCGCTGCAAACAGATGCTCCTACCGAGTCATATAAATAAAAAAGGGCCCCCGGAGTAGGGAGGCCCAACATGTAACCAGGTCAACGTCTCACTATCGACCGGCCACAATAAGTTTATGACTAAATCATTTTTCTATATTTCTCATACAGTCTCGCCACTGTCTTCACGGCATCCCCCTTCGGTTGTGCAGCATATTTATCATGACTGTTCACCCACTTCCATTCAAATGCCCTTACCTGCGTCTCAAAAGCCGCTAAATCGGCCGTTTTACCGGTTTGAAGGCTCGTTGCCAGCAATTTAAAGAATTGCTCCCAACGGGGCTTATAAAAGCCTTTAATGAGACCGTTCCACTGGCGGTTGGAATACTCATGCAGCGGACTATCCTTATCACCCCACAACGTTACCAGGTCTTTCGCGTTGAACTCGTACAGGTTACGCTCCCCTTCGGTGATACCGTTGCTGCGTGCATCGCTCACCCACTTGCCTAACAGGAAGCCCTCCTGGGTACCCAGTAAAGTATCCATGTCATCCAACAATGCTAAGAACTCCTTGCTGTATTGCCGGAAAGCAGCCAGGTCTTTCTCCTGATAAGCCCTGGCAACTTTCTGCTGTAATGGGCTGGCATAATTGCCCAGTACCTGTCTTGTAAGATCTACCAGGTCGTACCTGAATCCGGCGGTAGGCTTTACCTGCGGAATAGCCTTTACGAACAAGTCCCAGGCAGGTATCAGTTTCGCCGGATCATAATTGAGCTTCGTTTTCACCCTGTCCGCCGCAATGTCCAGTGTAGGACGGGCTACTATAATAGACTCAGGCGCCCCTTCCGTTGGGCCACCGCTGTATACCGTATGATACAGTATCTGCCATGCCTGGTCTATCAGCTCATTATGCGTATTATAACGTCGTCTTGCATAGGTTTTCAGCCAATCATTCACATTCAGCGGCTGGTCGCGCCATACATTGTCCAGCATCAGGTGATATAAAGCCGGATTCTGTTCAATGCCCTCTGGCGTAAGACCTATACCTGCCATTTTACCGGAAGCAGGATTGTGTAATGCAGCAGCCGGGTTGTGTGCCACTGAATCCATTCCTCCCCACATACCGGTATTTCCCCCAAAGTTATGTAACATATTCCATATCCACGGCTTTCCGTAGTATGCGTTTGTGTTATACCATACCGGGTGACTTTCACTGTACAGGTCCAGCACGATCATATGATCGTCAGGAACCGCCTTCAGCAGTGCGCCAATCTGTGTTGGTTGCCAGTAACTTGCGTTATAGTGAAACATCCATCCCTGCATTACCCACACCGCTTTTGGGTCTGCTGATGCCATGGATGCAAAAACTTTTTTACTCATCGCATCCAGGAAGCTGGAATCATTAGTTGGCGGTACATTCTCATTAAAAGTATCCGCAGAATAAAAATGGTCTGTTCCAAAAGCCTTTGTCTGTACCTCTATGAACCGTTTACCGATCTTATCAAACATAGGACTACCTGGGTCGAGGATGTAAACATCCGGGAACCCTGCATCCCAGTTCGTTTTCTTAACGGTCTCACCAGGGAATTTATCTTTGAAAGCCGGCGGTACATGCCCGGTAAAGGCCGGTAATACAGGCGTCATGCCCATATTGCGTTCCGCTGCCAGTATCTTTTGTTGTAAAGCCTTGTGACTGTCCTTCCAGTGTTGCGGCAAAGGACCACCCCAGGCATCGATGTTACCCATCCATAACCAGGAGAAATAAGCCGGACCACTGAAGAATTTATCCAGCTCGGCATCCGTAAAGCCCATCTCCTTGTACACTTCCTGCCAGATGGCTTCTTCACCGGTAAGCGCCAATGGCATGTTGATACCATTCATCGCCATCCAGTCAATTTCCTGCTGCCATCTTTCCCAGTTCCACCAGCACATACTGTAGTTAAACGTACAGTAGTTGATATAGTAACGATATTTGTACGGCGTAGCATGATGCTCTTTCTGCGTTACCACCGGCAATTTCGCCGGCAATTGCAGGTTGCTGCCATTCCAGGTAATACTGCTGTTACAATAATTCTTCAGGTAATAGTTCAATGCAGATGCAATGCTGACGCCATTGTTACCCCGTAATACGATATGCCCCGCTTTACTCTCTATTTCAAATACATCCCTGCCACTGTCTGCAGCCAGGTATTCAAAGGTAAAAGCAGTAGCCCTGTCTTTCACGATCCTTTTCAAAAATGCTTCCGTGGCCGTCTTATTCAACTGCGCCATGGCTGGCACACTCAGACTACTCACCAATAAGGCAACAATGATCTTTTTCAATTGCATGAAGGAAAATTACTTTAAAGGAGATGGCTGCACGATGTCAGCCATCTCCGAAGATAAAATTATGAAATGCTATTTATAGTTTTCATTCTGGATCAGTACACCATTACTCCTGTCTATTTCAGACTGTGGCAGCGGGAAGTAATAATGTTTAGGACGGATAAACGTACGGGCGGGTACCAGTATATTATCGTTCTTGCCAAACTTGGGTTTGTTATAGTAGGTAGTGATATCAAGCAGACCAGCTTTGTCCCAGCGCATCAGGTCCTGGTGGCGTTCATTCTCGCCACTCAGCTCACAACGGCGCTCATGGATAACCGCAGCCATACCTGCGCCGCTTACATCTGCCAGTCCTGTTCTTTTACGCACCATGTTGATCTCTTTATCGCCAGCGCCAACGCCCTGTGTGCGGATCTTCGCTTCTGCTACCAGCAGCGCAACATCAGCTGTTCTCAACAAAGGTGTTTTCAGTGAGTAGTTCAAACCTCCGTTTGGTTTCCACCAGGAGAACTTACGGAAGTGATAACCAGTTTCCGACATAGACGCACTATAAGTGGCGATAGTTGTACCAATGTTAATCTGATCTCCGGGCGACATAATAGAGACTCCTTTACGTACATCGCCTGGTTCAAACTCGTCTACCAGGCCCTTCAGCGGCTGATGGAAGTTCCATCCGTTCCACTCACGCGGTGTATGGTAAGTGGTGAAGTCTGAATATCCCCAGGTATCGCTGGTCTGTACCGCAAACAACATTTCATCGTTGTTGCTGGTCTCAGGTGTAAAGTTAGCCAGGTAGGTAGGTGCAAGATTATAATTACCGCTGTTGATCACCTTCTCTCCATAAATGATTGCCTGGTCAAGTTTTTCCCAATACATGTACAGTTTACACAGCAGGCCCCAGGCAGTACCTTTGGACGCACGGCCCCTGTCACTGCCTTCGTAAACCGCCGGTAACAGGTCTGCGGCGGCCAACAGGTCAGTCTCGATCATAGAACGAAGACTATCCATACTTACCTTTGGTTTCACATAGTTACTTGTCAGCACGTCATCTTCACTAACCACCGGTGCTTCCCCATATATCAGCATCAGACGCCAGTAAGCAAATGCGCGCAGGAAACGGGCTTCACCAAGACAACGGTTTTTGATGGTTTCATCCATCCCTTCTATCTTCGGTATGTATATCAATGCGCTGTTTGCACGGTTGATCATTTCATATTTCCATCTCCAGCTAAATCTTACCTGCGGATTTGCGGCATCATAAGTAAGATTTTCAATAGCCACATCTTCCGAGTGGTCACCTGCACGATACTCATCATCAGAAGGGATATCGAAAGTAAATTCCGCATGTCCTGTGAAATCCTCTTCCAGCAGTATATTGTAAATACCAGTCACGCCGTTGACCGCATCAGATTGATTACGCCAGTAAGTGGCTGTTGTATAAGTGCCTTTCGGCGTTACATCCAGGATGCTGTCGCATGAAGACATGGAGACTAACAGCACCGCAGCTGCTATAAAAAGTTTATTATAAATCGTTGTTGTCATGATCCATTGGTTAAATGAAACGTTAGAAATTCATTGAAGCACCTACGGTGAAACTTCTTGCCTGTGGGTAAGTGGCTACGTCCACACCTCTCTGCTTATTACCGTCTGTATAACCCAGTTCAGGGTTCAAACCGGTATAATTAGTGATGATGAACATGTTCTGTCCTGCTACATACACACGGATGTTTGTAGATGACTTGCTACCCCATAAGCTGGAAGGAATGGTATATCCCAATGCTGCATTACGGAGTGCGAAATAATTACCCTTTTCAATAAACCTGTCTGACGTACGGTAGTTACCGTTATTATCACTTAACGTCATGCGGGATACGCTGTTGCTGGTACCTTCGCCATGCCAGCGTTCCAGTTGCTGTGCATAGTAGTTATAAGAATAGGTCGGATCCAGGCCCTGCATCTTGTCGGCGTTGTACAGTTTCACACCAGCCACACCGGTAAAGGACAGGCTCAGGTCAAATCCTTTGAAGCTTGCGCCAGCCTGTAAACCGTACTGGAGACGTGGATTAGGATCGCCCAGGTATACCCTGTCAGCTTCAGTGATAGCACCATCGTTATTTACATCCACGAAGCGTACATCACCTGGTTTAATGTTGCTCTTTCTGCCGTCTTTAGCGATGTTAGGATCGCTGTCGATCTCGGCCTGGTTCTGGTATATACCGGCTGTTTTCCAGCCATAGAAAGAAGCGATAGGCTGTCCTTCATATGTACGTGAGATCTCCTGGTTCTGACGGCCATAGCTGCTGGAACCGATATAAGTATTAGCGGAATACAATCTTGTTACCTTGTTTTTGATAACGGTAGCATTTGCCGCAATGTTGTAAGTAAATGCTTTTTTACCACCCTGGTAAGAAACTTCAAATTCCCATCCGTGGTTGTTCAGTTTACCGATATTCTCATCAGGAACAAGAGAAGTACCATGCAGGTCTGGTTTCGCAGCAGGCACCAGCATGTCTATCGTATTCTTATCGAAGTAAGAGATGGTCGCATTCAATGCATTATTCAGGAATCCAAGTTCAGCGCTGATGTTGGTCATATGCGCCTTTTCCCAGGTAATATTAGGGTTGGCTAAGCTGGAGTTCCAGATACCGGTAAACGGCTGATCACCGAAATTGTATTTACGGTTCTTGATGATAGTAGCCAGGTACTGGAATTCAGTAACGTTCTGGTTACCCAGTACACCCCATCCACCTGTCACTTTCAGGTTGTTGATGAAGCGTACATTATCCTTGAAGAAGTTCTCATCAGATATACGCCAGCCCACAGACACAGCCGGGAAATAACCCCAGCGGTTACCTTCTGCAAACCTGGAAGAACCATCCGCACGCATGGTAGCAGTCAGCAGGTATTTACCTTTATAGCTGTAGAAACCTCTCGCAAATCCTGATGCCAGGATGTTGGTAGCGTAATAGTTACCCGCAGCGTTGTACACAATGCTACCGTTGTCCAGCACCAGTACATAAGGCGATTCATCATCGAAACCATTACGCTGTGCGCTGAAGTAGTTGCCGCTGTATTTCTGGTAAGAAATACCACCGGTCAGACTAAGCTGATGTACGTTATTGAGTGTTTTATTGTAAGACAGGAATGCCTCTCCCAGATGAGTGCTGGTGCTGGTATTGCTCTGTGTTAATTCCGCATCGTCACGGGTACGTACCTGTGTTAGTGTTTTAGGCAGGAAGCTGAAGGAGTTGCTGAGTGTACCGTCAAAAGCATAGTTCAAACGCAGTTTCAGGTCGCGGATGATCTCTACTTCAGCGAAGGCATTAGCCAGTATACGATAGTTCTTCGTCCATGCATCTGTCGTTTCTGCAGTATATACCGGGTTGTTGATATCGCCCAGCTCATTGTTTGCCTGTGAAGAACCATAGTTGCCCATATCATCCTTTACGGGGATAGCAGGATTGAAACGCAGTGCGCTGAAGATCAGACCTGTCTGGGAAGAATAGGTATCGAGCGAGTTACCTTTACGGGCAGTCAGCTGCAGGTTCTCTCCTACTTTCAGGCGACTGTTAATACGGTGCTCAGAGTTGATACGGACAGTATATCTTTTGAAATAGGTATTGGTGATGAGACCTTTTTCATCGTAGTAACCCATAGAGAACAGGTAGTTGGAGTAGGCGCTACCACCTTTGATGGAAACGTCTGCATTGGTCACATGTCCTGTATTGAACAAAGCCTTCTGCCAGTCGGTACGCTGTACTGCATAATATGGGTCCTGCCAGAATGCGGGCACGCTGAGACCATCGTTGGTATAACGTTCCTGTTTCAGTTTTACCAGATCAGGAGCAGTCAGTAATGGTATATAACGGCGTACATTGGAAATACCGCGGTATATGTTGACAGAAGTATTTAATTTCTCATTATAGGATCCTTTTTTGGTGGTAATGATGATCACACCATTTGCAGCACGGGTACCATAGATAGCGGAAGAGGACGCATCCTTCAGTACTTCCATGGAGGCAATATCGTTGTTGTTGATATCACTGAGGCCGCTGAGGCTGGGAGCCGGCACACCATCGATGATAATCAGTGGTTCTGAGTTATTGATCGTACCTGTACCACGTACGCGGATGCTGGGAGTAGTACCGGGAGATCCGTCGGAACGAACGATGTCTACACCGGCCACACGACCCTGTATAGCCTGGGCCGCATCACTTACGGGCAGGTTTTTGATATCAGCGCCCTTTACGGTAGAGATAGCGCCGGTCAGGTCGCGGCGGGTCTGTACACCATAACCTACCACCACAACGTCGGTCAGACTGGTAGTAGCTGGCAGCATGGTGATGTTGTCCAGATTGCCGGCAGCGCTCATAGTCACGCTGGCATAACCAATGGTTTTAAACACCAGGGAGTCTGCATGATCAGCCCTCAGCGTAAAGTTACCATTGGCATCAGTAGCAATACCGCGGTTCTTTCCTTTTACACTTACCGTAACACCGATCAGGGGCTGGCCTTTGTCATCCCTCACCTTTCCACGTACTGTAATGGAAGTATCTGCCACTGCCATCGGCACCACGTTGGCCAGGGTAAGACCGTTACCGGGTGTGAGAAATTTGCGGGTAATAATGATCTGTGTCTTATTCTGTTCAAAGATCATGTCATTAGGCTCCAGCAACTGTTGCAGTACCCGCTCTACGGAAGTATTACTGACATTGATGCTTACAGGCGCCGCAGCTTTGATCTGCGATGAATTGTACACAAAACGGAAAGGCGTGATCTGCTGGATCCTTTCCAGGACCGTCTCCAGCTTCATTTTGCTGGCCGCGAGATTGATCTTTACCTCTCTAATATCCTGACCTTCGGTGCTCTTGGCGAACAGCGAAAGCGAAAAGGTATAGAAAAATACCAATATATAAGCCGAACATCGCATGAGGAATAATAAGTATTGGATACACGTCTTCCGTGTATACGCTGTTTTTTTCATAACTTTAATACGATTTGTTGTTATAAAATGATGAATCCAGGGTATGCAGGTTTGGCGACATGAAATACCCTGCTGTAAAACGCTCCCTGTACTTTCTGGCAGGGACGTTTTATTTATGCTACGTGCTATTGGTCATTTTTAGCATATGATGTCCTGATATTTGGTACGCTTCCTTAATTTTATGACAATCTTCCCCCGATTACTGACACCCCTTTCCTTCCAAAGTAATAGTAGTGCTGTCAGCACTAAAGGTATAGGTCGCATTGTTGATCTTACATAACAGATCTATCACACGTGAAACCGGCGATTCTTTCTCGAAGGTGGCGGTGATCATACATTGCTCCAGTGATTTGTTGGCAAAAACTATATTCACATTATACTTTCGGTTGATAGTCCTGGCAATTTCCTCAAATGACTGATCGTGAAATTCGAGTTGTCCCTTTGTCCAGGAATAGGCCACATCGGCTTTTACAGCTACGAGTACCGGTGGCTGCTGGTTTGCATATTTTACCTGTTTATTCGGCGTTAAAAAGGTAACGGTTTTCGTCTTTTTATCTTCCAGCTTTATTTTCCCCTTCGTCACGGTGATGGCAAACGGTTCTCCGGGATATGCTTTTATATTAAAGGCGGTACCCAGTACCTGTGTCACCATATTGCCCGACTGGATGATAAATGGCTTGTCCGGGTCGCTTGCTACATCAAAATAGGCCTCCCCTGTCAGGCTAAGCCGGCGTTCTCCTGTAAAAGGAAAATCTGTATAAACCAGTTTCGTAGCCGAATTGAGCCACACTTTGGTACCATCTTTCAGCACCACAAACCGGGGCTCCCTTTGCGCATTGTACACCTGACGGCCACTGAAAAATACAGACAGTAACGCGGCGGTGAGCACCAGTAAAACAGCAGCCACCATGCGGTAAGGTCTTACCTTCATAACTAAGCGCTTCCGGCGGCCCTCTCTTGCGTTCAGTTCATCGATCTTCGCCTTCATCCGCCTTTCCAGTGCATCCTCCTCTTCTCCTTCCGGCAGTTCAACCACCAGTTCTCCACCCTCAAAGGAATAATACCACTGTTCGAGTAATTCCCTTTCAGCAGCTGTCGCGGTGCCATCCAGGTATTTTGCAGTTAAGTCAGTCAGCTGCTCTTTAGTCATAATCGATAGTAAATGCAGATAAAAAAAACTTAGTGACCAGATCACAGCAAACTGTATCCAATATAATAGTGTGGAAAAAAGCAGGCTACCCTACCTCTTGATAAAAATATTTTTTCCGGAGGAAGATTCAGAACAATATTGACATAAGCATATGCTTAAACTGTACCCTTAACTGGCGGAGCGCCCGGGTCATATGCTTTTCTACAGCTTTGGTGGAAATATTGAGCTTTTCAGAGATGATCTTGTTGGCCAGGCCTTCTTCACGGCTATAGCGGAATACCAGCCGGCATTTTTCCGGCAGGCGGTCTATCTCCCGGCGGATCTCTTCTTCCAGCAGGCGGGTATCGGCAGTGCTCTGGTCTGCAGCCAGCGCATGCAGATCGTCCAGGGACCCCGTGTTCCTGACCGGCTGGGCAAAGTAGTGAAAAATGGAATATTTGGTGGCAGTAGCCAGGTAGGTATACAAATGTTTGATCTCCGTTCTTTCGCGGGAAGCCCAGAGGCTTGCAAAGATCTCCTGTACAATGTCTTCTGCAGCGCTGCTGTCTCTCAGGTGATACAAGGATAAAGCGTACAATTTACGCCAATAGCGACGGTAAATCTCGTCAAAGGCCTTCCCGTCAGAAAGCCTGACCTTGTCCATTAATTCATTGTCCTCCAATATGCTGTACGACATATGCGCCTATAAAGTGCCTTAAGGTAGCAATAATAATCTTTAAATCCAACCCTTCATTTTTTCAAAGGGCGGCGCAAAGGTGCAGTATTTTTTGGGAATACCTTCAAGGAATCAGGCCCGGACATAAAAAAAGGGGACTCTTTGTTCTTTGAGCCCCCTTTTTCTGGTTTATAATTTTAATAATTTCTTCACCTGGTACTCATCGCCAACCTGCACTCCTATCAGGTAAATGCCCTGTTGCAGGCGTTCTGCATCAAAAGATAACTGGTAAGCATCCGACCCTGCTGATTGCTTCATATCAACGATCTGACCATTGTTGAAGCTGATCACCCTTACATTGACTGCCGCCTGCTTAGTGAGGCGGATGTCTACTTTATACTGTGTGGAAGCGGGGTTTGGCGATACAATGATCTCTTTTATCAGCTTTTCCCGGTATCCGAGCAGGCTGTCGATATTACCTTGTTCATCACGCGGTAATATGGTAATGCTCTTTTGTATAGAGGCCGCACATTCTCCCAATCCTGCCAGCAAGCCAATATCATAAGTGCCCGGCTTATCGAAAATAAGCAGGCGGATGCTGCCATCTGCATTACTGCCTGCATCACGGCCGGCTATAGGCATCGTCCATTCCAGGCGCGATGGCTTCGGACGGGATACATCCATGATCACTACTGTGTCGCCCACCGCATTGTAACTGGATACGAGGAACTCTGTCGTCAGCGCTTCCAGCGATGTTTGCAGCGAGAACGCAGTTTTTGCAAAGCAACCTGTTGCATTGGTTACTGTCAGGGTGTAATTGCCGCCGTCTCCTATTGTTACCTGTTGTGTGGTGGCATTGAAACCGGCGTCTGACTGCCATAGGTATTGTTTACCCGGGTTACCGGCACTCAGATGTAATTGCTGCCCTACACACAGTACGGTATCGCGGAAGCCCAGGTCGATCTTTATGTCTTCAGGCTGGTTGATCACTGTCTGATCTGTCAGCTGACAACCATGTGCATCGCTCATCGTCACACTATAGATACCTCCTTCCAGTTTGTCTATACGGGAACCTGTGGCGCCATTAGACCATTTATAACTATATGGTATTGTTCCACCATTCATTGTTACCGCAATGCTGGCATCTGCCGAATAACTACATACCGGTTGTTTTACTTCCTTGCTGAAAGTCAGTAGTGCAGGCTGTGATATGCGTTCGGCAATATTTGCCTTACAGCCGTGCGCATCTGTTGCCAGTAAGAGGTATTCACCTGCGGGCAGATGTTCAAACACTGGGCTGGATTGTGCCGGCAGATTGTTGAGCGTATAGCTGTAAGCACTTGTTCCACCTGCTGCTGCTAGTTCAATACGGCCTTCTGAACGACCGAAGCATTGAACATTTTCCTTTGCAGCCAACGATAAAGTAAACAAGGCCGGTTGCACGAGGTCTGTTGAGAAAGATACGTTACAAGCATTGGCATCTGTCACCTTCATGGCATAGTGCCCATCAGGTAAGCCTGTAAAGGCAGGCAAAGTCTGCACGCTATTATTTAACTGATAGCTGTACGGCAGCGTTCCACCGGTAGCTACCAGCTCAATCTTACCATTAGCGTCACCATAACAACCAGGAGCCTGTTGCGTACTTACACGTGCGGCCAGGGCGTTCGGCTGACTAATAGTTACCGGCAACTGGCTGATACAAGCATTGGCGTCTCTCACATAACCGGTGTAATTACCAGCAGCTAACTGCTCAAACACGCCGGTAGACTGATAATTTACACCGTCAACAGACCATTCATAGTTACCTGTACCACCTCTTGCTGTAAGCGTCAATGCGCCATTCTTCTCACCAAAACATTTCACCAGCTTCCTGTCTGTCAGTATTGGCTCGAGCAACACGGGTTCACCGATACTGCTACTTATTACAATATGACAGCTGTAAGGAATATCGCGTACATGCACCGTATAAGCGCCTGCTTTCAGGCCTGCAAATACCGGGGATGACTGGAAAGTGATACCATCCAACGAATATTCATAATTTTTGTTGCCCCCGGTCACACCCGATACCGTGAGACTACCATTAGCGCCGTTCTTACAGGATACGGCAGCCGGCGTTACAACACCTCTGATAGTAACCGGGCCATAAGGTGATAATACCCTGGTAATGATACAACCATTAGCGTCTTTTATATACACGGTATAGTCTCCGTTCAACAACTGATCGAAAGTAGTAGAGGATGTATAATTCACATCATCCAGACTATATGCATAGGGCGTCAGGCCCCCACTGGTGGACCTTATCACAATGGAGCCCTTATCGTCACAGCTGGCCGGCGGATTGGACACCAGGTCTACCGACAATGGTGCATAAAGATCTGCTACAGGTAAAGAGAAAGACTGCTCACAACCATTCTGATCTTTTACTACCAGCGGATAATTACCTGCCGGCAGACCTGACCAGTTACTTTCAGACTGATAGCCGGCATTGTTGAAGTTGTAGGCATATGTACCTGCGCCACCTTTGGCAGCAAGGCTGATAGCGCCTGTGGCAGCACCGGCACACAGCACGTCTGTCTTTGTTGTAATGTCGATATCTATTTTGCTGAATGTATTAACTGTTTCCTGGATCGTAGTTGTACAGCCATGCGCATCTTTTACTGTGAGGTTGTAAGTACCTGCGCTCAGGTTTTCAAACAAGCCGGAAGACCGGAATGCACCACTATTCAGCGCATAAGTATATGGCGTTGTTCCACCCGTCGCTTTCACCGTAATGCTGCCATTGTTACCGCCAAAGCAACTTACTTTGCCAATGCTGGTAGCCGCTAACATCAATGCAGGAGGCTCTCCTGTCAACCATGGTTTAGACAACTGGCAGGCATTGCCATCTTTCACGGTGATGGTCCTGTTGCCAGCTGTAAGACCTGTTATGATCGGTGAAGTACCGAATACACCACCGTCAACAGAATAAGTATAAGTGTTTGTACCACCGCTGGCTGTTATTTTCAGCTGACCGGTAGCATCACCATTACATAATGCATCTGATCCCGTCATTGTGAAATCAACTGCGGACGGTTGCGATACAACTGCTGTCTCCTGTCCATGGCAACCTTTCAGGTCTTTGATGTAGATGGTATAATTTTTTGCAGGCAGATTATCAAACTGTGCTGAACTACCGAATGTGATGTTGTCGATTGCGAAAGTATATCCGCCATTACCACCTGTTACATTATTCACGCGTACACTGCCATTGGACTGTCCGAAACAACGTACATCTGTAGCCACTGCCTGCGCATCGATCTGCGTAGGTTGTGCTACGTTCACATTGATAGTGGCAGTACAGGCGTTATCATCTTTGGCAGTGATGGTATAACTACCAGCAGCTAAACCTGTAAAGGTACCGGCAGTAGCTACCAGCGGAGCCGTATTGATATAATAACGGATGGTACCTGTTCCACCGGTGGCAAATACCTTCACCTGACCGTCTGTATATCCGTAACAACTCACCGGTGTAATTACATCCTGCTGCAATATAAGCTGGGCCGGAGTATTGACTTTAATGCCCGATACGCTGTTCTCACAGCCTTTCGCATCTTTTACAGCGATGGTATATGTACCGGCAGCTACCGTGAATTTTGTAACAGATTGCCATGCACCTCCGTCGATGTTAAAAGTATAAGGAGCAGTGCCGTTCAATCCGCTAACATTAATAACCCCTGTAGGTGTGTTATAACAGGCCACATCTGTTACCGTTGTACTGACAGCTACTTTCAATGCCGGCTGACTGACTGTAACAGCTGCTGCACTAACCGTACAACCTTTGCTATCGTCTACACGCATGGTATAAGTGCCTGCTTTCACTGTAAATACATTGGATGGCTGTGGCAATGCATTGTTGATATAATAAGTGAAGGCTCCGTTACCTCCGGTAGCAGTCACTGTAATGGTTCCATTGGCCATATCGCGACATATTGCATCTGTAGTTGCAACCTTGGTGATTGCCATTGCTGGCGGAGCAGCTACCGTTGCTGGTTTACTGAGTTCCACACCATTGGCGTCTTTTACCCACACGGTATATGTACCGCCGCTCAGGAAGCTGAATACAGGCGTATTGGCACGATATGCATCATTATTCAATTTATAAGAATAAGGCGGCGCTCCTCCTGTGACTGTCACCTTAATCACACCATCAGCCACATCCGAACAGGAAGCCGCTGTAGTTGCCACGGTAAAATCAAGCGCTTGTAAAGTGATGTTCAGCGGAGTAGCGGAGACACATCCCGCGTTATCTTTCGTATAGAAGCGATAAGTACCAGCTCCGAGTCCGCTGAAAGTAGCGCCGGTCTGCCAGTTAGTACCATCTTTAGAATAAGTATAAGGAGCTCCACTACCACCTGCGGCCACCAGTGTTACACTACCATTTGCTGAACTACCGGAAGGAGCTACAATAGCGCCATTGCTCACGGTAACTGCAGGCAACATGTTCACCGTTTTACTGACGCTACAGGCATTCGCATCCGTCACTACAGCGGTATAAGACGTACCCGGTGTCAATCCGGTAAACAGGTTACCCGCCGGATTTACCACACTGCCGATACTGAACTGATAGGGTGCTTTACCCCCTGATGCGCTTAGCGTCACTGCCGGCGCGCCGTTGTAGCACGAAATGCTGGTAACAGGTATGAGCTGCGCAGCAGCGGCTATCACTATAGGACCGGGGCTTTTCCAGACGCAGGCCGAACTCTCTGTAGAACCGGCAAATTCAACTGCCGCCGCATTATACGTTCCGGGGGGCACCGCTGCATCAACATTTGCTTTATCTATCAGCACATTTGTAACGGTTACGCCATTGTCCAGTTTAATATAAAACGCCGGACTACCGGTAAACACAGCCCCTGAAGGGGTACGGATATCAGTGAAATGAATAATGCCGTTTTGTCCGAAACATTTAGGCGCTTCCGTACTGATGCCACCTGGTCTTGGCAAATCCGTCTCATAACTGAATGCAGCAGCAGCCGGCACATTCACGGTAAAGCCACCATAAGTGGCAACAGCAGTAAAGGCGAAAGTCGTTCTCACCGGATTCACTCCCCTTGCCGTCATAAATGCAGCTATCTCATCGTAGTTCACGGCCAGCGTATTTCCGGCAGTTCTGTAAAGTACCGGCGTTCCCGAAGCAGCAGATATATACCAGTCTACTGAGCTGGGGGATCCCGGCAGACTGAGTGTAAATCTTTCTGACTGACAATACAGGGCTTTGGGATTATCAGAGGTCATCACCACCGCAAATGATGTATAAGAGGCGCTAAAACTATAACTCACCCTTGGGCAATTTGTAGCTTCATTCCAATCGCTAATGCTACCTCCGCCGTTTCCATCTTCCACAAAATTCTGCGGGGTCGGGGTATGCCCGCCTAAACCGAAATCGCTGGGTTTCGTTGAGGAATAGATATTATAGCCCTCCCCATCCCAGGCCCCCTGTGCTCCCCACGTCAGCCGATATGCGGGAGTAGTATTACCTATTGTTACAGCACCGCCGATGTTGTTGTTTGCACACCCTCCCGGCATGGAAACACTTCCGCCCCAATTAATACTATAAATAGTGGTCGGTGTTGTTTGTGCGAACACAAAAAACGGTAGCAGGAACAAACCAATGAATACTATAATTACTTTATGCTTTAACATAAATAACGTACTAATAATTAACTGTTATTTCTTCTGTAAATAAGGATGCACCATCGCTCTGACGCTGCAGCTTTACTTTATAACGATATATTGTATTGACCAGCAGGTCTGTATCAATAAACTCCTGTACATTTCCATCCAGCGTTTTGAATAAACGCATCGGCCCTCCTTCTGCAGAACGATACACCCAGATGCGGGTAGTGCCTTCCGCTCTTTTCCACTTCAGCTGGATATGCTTGTTATCACGATCTATTGCAGCTTTCAGTGTCTTTTCACCTTCCAGTGACCCCATATCAAGGCGTTGCAGCGAAAGTGTTTTGGATATACTTTTCAGGCCGCTGTCATCAATGGCAGCAATGGCATAGTTATATTTCACACCTCTTCTGGCTGTAGTATCGATGTATTGGAGAATGCTGTCTGCAGTCTTAAAGGCAGCGATTTCCTGCCATGTAGTATCGGCTGCACGCATCACTTTATGCATTACGACATCTTCACTGGTGCTCGGCTGCCACTGCAGGAACACACTTTGCTGATCTGTATGCGCATCTGTAAATACAGGCGGCACAGGCGGTATTACATCAGGTCTTTTTAATTTTAATACTACAGAGAAATCAGATGGATTAAAATGTCCATCAAGTGCCACGAGCTTGTAATAGATATATTTGGTCAATGTTTTCACAGTGATCGTATCTGTAAATGCATTTGTTCTCACGGGGGCCCTCGTTACCTGTACAAACTCTTCATCTGGCCCGTTTGCCCTGAAAACACGATAGCCGTATATATCCTCTTCAGTGTTTGCTTTCCATTTCAATGATACAATACCCGAATCACTGATCAGACCCGATAAACTGTCTGGTGCCGCAGGCGGTACACTATCCAGCTGTTGGAAGAACTGTGCGAAAGACACCGTCGATCTTCCATCTGCGGTGTATGCCCTTACACGGTAATAGTTTGAACGCAAAGGCTGCTGATCTAAAAACACGCTATCCTCAGCAGACAACAACTGCGTATTGATCCTCGCATACTTCTTCTTCAAGCCAGCGGCACGTTCAATATCAAACCCTTTCAGCTTTA
Organism: Chitinophaga filiformis; assembly: GCF_021646545.1. Lineage (GTDB taxonomy): Bacteria > Bacteroidota > Bacteroidia > Chitinophagales > Chitinophagaceae > Chitinophaga > Chitinophaga filiformis_A. The sequence goes on from NZ_JAKIRP010000005.1 coordinate 20,239, forward strand.
CCGGAGAGGGAGGCATCATCCATTTGATCACCACACCTTTGAGTCCAAAGGCAATTGCAGTAATAGAAGGATGTGCATTCATTTCTTCCATCACTGTAGTATGAATGGTATCAGACGCTGCACCTACCTGGCCAAAAGGCGTAATACCGCGTACGCGATACTCTTTCGGCTCACCCGCCTTAGGCATGGTATCGATATAGAACATCCGCTGCTGCGGATCTTTATTTTCTGCTTTCTCTGTATTGACAATGGGTTCTTTTGTAACAGCCTGGAAAGTTTTTCCGTTATCGTCTGAACGTTCTAATACGAATGCGTTGTACAGGTTACCGAACAGCACTTTATCCCAGCTTAACATTACTGCTTTTGTTGTCTTTTCCGCACGCAGGTCACGGGGAGCAGGCAATGGCCGTTTATCGGCAGCGCCGGTATACACATACCCTGTATCACCTTTAATACCGGATATGAAAATGCGATAAAGGTATTTCTCATTCCTCCGGGTATCCTTATCTACAAAAGCCAGCGCAGATGCCTTTGCCACCAGCCAGGACTGATCTGCTGCAAACAACGCAAAGCTATACCGGTTTTCCTGTTCGGTAGATTTCTGATAGAGCGCCATGACATTATTGCCCGCAGCCCCCGTACCATTAATACTGAAATCTTTTCCGTACAAGGCCTGTGCTGCAATAGCCCCCCAGCGCTCGTCGGCATTGACCACCTTCTCCCACTGTGGCAATGCCAGTGGTTTTAAGGGTTGCGCTGTCAACAACTTCTCTTCCGGCTGTGGCAACATTTTGCCATCTCTTAAGATGGTATAGCGCTTCACCATATATCCCTGCGCATTTGCCTTCTGCCAATAATCAGTATTTGCCGGCGCCCAACGCAGCATGATCGAGTCTTCTGCCGGAGACGCCATGACGGCAATCTTCGCAGAAGTCTGCTGCTGCGCTGTTACCTGCATGGACAGAAAGCCCAAGCAAACAACAGCGATCCCTTTACACATCATCCTGACTGCTTTCATAAAATACTTTTCTATTTATATTCCCGAAAAAGGAACGGTGATTGTTTTTTCTGATGTTACTGTATTGATACCCGGCAACACATACCTGATCTTAAACCTGTAGTTGCCCGGTGTAATACGTCTGAATTGTTTCTCCATGATTGTCTTCATCTCTGCCGGGATAGTTACGCCACCGCTGATCATAGCATTGACCACATTTGCCTGCATGTGTACGAAGTCCCATGCGAAATAATAAGGCAGATTGTATACGAATGATGCATACCCTTGTCCTGATGCAGTACTGTTGGCACTCAGCTTCAGTCCTGTTGGATTTTGCCTCAGGTAGATCGCTTTCACAGGCGGTGCCCCCAGTATATCGGTATTTCTCCAGCCCAGTTTCAGCAGAGGCGCTACCGGGTAACCTGCATACACATAAGGATAGATGTATTCCTTATACCAGGGGTTATCATCCAGTATAGCTTCAAACTGCAGTATAGAACTGTTTCCATTTATATCTACCTCCTGGGCATCAAACAGCTCATTACTATTCACCATATACCGCAATTCGTCAATACCGTTGTCCAGCGGCCAGCTGCTTGATGTAGCCGGCAAACGGTCGATCTTCTCCGTGAATGTGCTATACAGGGAACTCCTGAACGGCAAGGTGTATATCACACGCTCTGTGAGATTGTTGACACTTCCTTCCGCCTGCTTCGTCTGTACTGTGAGACTGCCCGTACCTGCGCCCTGGCTGGTAGTAGTGGTGGTTACGTTCCTGTCTATCGACAGATCTTCCACAGTAGGCACATGCAGTAGTTGCAGTGTATACGTCTTACCATTCTTCAGATCACGCGGCATGGAGAAGCTCACTTTACCTGTAGTATAGAATAATTGGAACTCTCTCGCTGGCTCACCGTCCGCAGTAATACGGCAGATCTGTTTGAAGTCATCACTCTTCGCGAACAGGTTGTCCTGTCCTTTCTTCAGGAGAATATATCCCTTATCAGTTTCATCTTTATAATAGTTTAGCTGATTGATCACCGGATAGGTATAGGCTACGTTATCAGGGCGGATCTCCAGTGGTTCTTTGTCTGTTACGAAATCATTCTCGATGGTTTCTGCATACGGCACACCATCTACCAGGTAAGGCGTCCAGCTGCCATTGCTTTCCTGTTCGAAGCTTACGCGGGCAGTCATACGGAGTGTTTTCTCCCCAGGCAGAATGTTAGGTGTATTCAGGATCACCACGGTATTATCATCATTCCATTCCATCGTAGCAGGAATGTTGCTGGCGCCTTCTCTGATGTTAAAGTACTCCAGCCTTGCGCGGAAGCTGAGTCGCTTACCTGCATCATCTGTAATATTGAATACCTGTCCTACAGGCATGTTGAAAACGATCTGTGGAGCGGTGAATACATCTACGGCAGTGGCGCCTTTAGCTGGTGCATAGTCGCCTATCACCTGTACGCCTGCTTCTGCGAAGATGTTATTGCTGACGATCTTACATTCTTTACCCAGTGTTACCTCAAACTTACAGGTACCGCTGATCAGACCTCCCAATATCCTGAACTTACCACCTACGATACCTCTCATCCAGGTTGGATTCGGGAGTTTAGCCTGCAACACAACGGCTGCTCCCAGGTCAATGATATCGAAGTTCCCCTTCTTGAAGAACAGGTTCACCCTGATACCGATCTTACCCTGGAAGTAAGCATACACCTGACCGTTGGCAAACCATCCGTTGATACCGATCGGGCCGGAGCTACCTTCACAATGGAAGGCATCTCCATAATCTTTCAACATCACGTCAAAGCCCAAACCTGCCGCAAAACGCGCATAGAACATCAGGAAAGACATATCGCCAGTGTCGAAGTTCAGTCCTGCACCGAAGGCGAAGCCGGTTCCACTCTTGAGGGAGTTCATATCCCTCATATAGTCCATGTCCATACCACCCAGTATGTCGCTTACGTTGGCCGGTGGCGGCGGACTACCAGGCAGGTCTTTACCTACCATGAAGTAAGAGCTGGCACGCGCCAGACTTAGTATGCTGATGCTGATCGGCTGATCTGGCGTACCTACAAACATATGCCAGCCATCGGGCCCCGTGTAGATCTCGCCTTCACCTGCCAATCCGCGGGGACCAGAACCCTGTATAATACCCGCTACATTGATAAACGCCTTCAGGTTAGCAAAGAAGATGCTGTTCTCAAAGTCAATATCTACCATCAATCCTACAGATATCACGCCTTCCGGCACTACCTGGTTAGGATCGTATTTATCAGACTGTCCGTCGTTGGATTCGAGCTGTTTTGCGTACATGGCTTTCATCATGTCTGTACCCTTCAGCATCGGGATGCTGAGCACATTACATTGTCCGCGGAAAGTGATACGGTTCACACCACCACCTTTGTTGAAAGAGATCTCAAACGCTACCAGACCGTTGATCGCTTTTTCACTTCCTGCAATAAACTTGATAGAGGCCTTCACTCCTATACCAGCATTCACATCCGGCTTATAACGTATGCCGGTAGAAGTAGCGCCCAGTTCATATTTAGCAGCATCGTCCGTCAATGCGATCGGCTTCACTCCATAGTAAAGACCTCCCCCGAAACCTTTCACGGCAATAGCCGGCGGTATAATGAGGAAGGCAGTCGGGAAATCGACCATAATGTCTGCATACCAGTACTTATGGTCCTGCACAGCACCAAACAGGGCGGTTGCATCCAGCTTAAGGGCGCCGCCACACATGTTGATACTGGCGCCGATATTACCTTTGAAACCATCACCATAGATCTCATTGCCATCGAAGAAATCAAGGCTTCCTTTTAATGCAAAAGCACCCTGGTTGATGTCTATCGCAATACGGCTCACCTTTACATTGCTGAAGCGGTAATGTTGCCTTCCATCATCCCCCTGGTCTACTTTACCAAGGATGGCAAGAGACGCATCTGCTGCAAAACCATTTTTTGCATCTTTTGCATTCATCAGGTTCACTGCTACGTTAAATGCCAGCCCTCGCTTCTCTCCATCTCTCACAAAAGCGATCTTACTGATAGACATGCCAAATCCGCCCATCTTCGGCAGGTTTAAGCTGCCTGATAAAGCGAACGTACCGCTATGAATGTAGGGCGCCTGTGTGGAAATCACCAGCTGCTCAAATTTGAGATCGGGTACTGTGAGTTTGGTACCTTTGCTCTGGTCACCGGAAGAAGAAGCTTTCCCCAGGATGGACAAGGTACCTGTGAGGCTTGCCATTGCCTGGAACTTACCATCTTTCACCGCTACTTCCAGGTAGGAAGAAGGTAATAATGTTACATCAGCAGTAAATATGGGAAACTCAACATTCTTAGCAGGCTTGATATTAAACACATATTCCTCACCCGGATGGAAGACCGCGCTATAATCAAAACGGGTAGTGTCTCCTGTAATGGGCACATTGACGCCACCAGCAAGCGAGCCTGCAGTCAGCTGGTTGGCGACGAAATTCAGTTTCACTTCATCCACAGAGAATGACCATCCACCGAGATCGCCATCTTTCAGGGGGATTAAATTTTTAGCAGACACCTCTCCACTAAAACCTTTTTCATCTATGAGTGCATTTCTTACTGCGAGTGTTTTCGGCTTGTTGCTGGTCCTGTCTTTTATTTCACGGGGCAGTTCAACTGTGAAACTGCGCAGATAGAAACCACGCCATAAAGATTTGTCATCAGCAGTATATTCCGCAGGGAACACCATTCCGCTGCTGTTATTATCATCGCTCAGATCGATCACTGCATCCTGTACGGTGAAGGTGACGCTCTTCACACCTCTCACCTGAAAAGGATCAATTGCAACAGCAGCAAGGATGTCATTCAGATTTGAGGCAGTGACCTCGAATTTACCTTTTACCCTGTCTGTCAGGTTTTGTGAACCATCGCTGTTCACTTTCACGAGTTTCCGGCTCAGGTCTACTTCTGCACTCAGCCCTATTTTCTTAAACCCGTTACAGTCAAACTCCACATAGGTCTTACCGGGTATAAAAGTAATAGCAGTACTATCTCCGAAAAGATATAAAGGCACCTGGTTCACCAGCTCCATACGGGCAGTACCTACAAGTCCGCCGGCACTGCTCAGCGGCACGCCTCTGGCAGCAAACATCAGTTCTTTGTCTGTACCGGGAAGTGTGACCACCATGAAAGTGGTGATCTCTGCGTGATTGGAAAGGAAACGTATACTGTCTACGATTACAGGCGGATTACCATTATTGGTACCACCGATACCTAATGGCAGCTGGAAGCCACCCGAGGTATCTTTCAGTTTGTCGTAGAGATTGGTGCCGTTAATACCCTCTGTTACCCTGCGCTCCTGGATGATCTTCCAGCAGTCATGGATATGCTGCTCCAGCGGCGTGCGCTGCTGGGCAAATCCAGTGAGTGTGCAGAAGCACGCGATGATGTATAGGTATAGGTGTTTGATCATAGTATAGGGCCGGGTTATAAACCGGATTAAATCATATTATCTTAAATCGTTGCTACTACTGTTCATTCCCATATCACGTTCTGCTCTTCGTTGTCTTCAATCACAGCAGAAGAGATATCCGTATTTTTGAAAGTAGTATTACTTATTTTGTTATCTGTGAAAAGCGCCGCATTAAAGTTGCAATTCTCAAATGTGCAATTCTCCAGGGTGGCATCCATGAAATCTGTGCTTGAAAAATCACAGTTAACAAATCTGCAATTTTTAAGATGTACGCGAAAGAGTTCTGACTTTCTAAAGATGCAATCTATTACGCTACAATCCACCAATGTTGCATCAGAAAAGTGTGATCCATAAAAATCGACATTATGGAAGCTGCATTGGCTGAATGAAGCATCTATAGCTTGTAAACTGTACAATATAATGTCTTGTACTTCGATCTGTTCTATAGCTAATTCATTCAGTGTCCCAATATTATCCTTCCTAACCTTCCCGGTTACATTTAAACTATGGTCCTGCAACCGCGCATACAACTCTTCTTTAGTTATACTTTTCATATCTTATAGTCTAACATTAACTTCAACAATACGGCCAAGTTCATCCGGAGTCAATTCAGCCTTTAACAAATTCCATATCTTGGTATGATCTGCCTGATTCAAATAAGTACAATCCAATAGTACACGAATGTTAGTCACTTGTTTATTTGTAACAGGATCAACAAAAGTCGACCGCAGTTTTTTGACAATAGACTTTACGGCGTCCTTCGGTTTCATTCCACTACGTGATGGCGGTCCCTTAACATCCCAGGGAATATCATCGTGATCGTAAAATTCGATTTCTTTTGGTCCTCTCCTTATCGGCCCTTTAACAAGTCCCTGTCTCTCCGCTTCCAATCCAGCCATTGCTTCCTGCATTACCTTGGACTCTATGGGCTTGCCCACGTGTGCCGGATCTGTTGCAAGTTTTACAAATCTCTCCCGATCTGCGCGATAGATTTCAGGTACATCATCGATAGTTACAAAAGTCTCATACTTGTCTATGCGGTCTGCCGGCTTATTAACCCTTCCATTCACTGTGGAATATGCATCAACCTGCGGTGCCTGAGGTTCTTCTGTTCCTCCGGCCTTCGGTTCTTCAGCCGTCTCCCCATTCTTCACGTCATCCGCTGCATTCTCTCCCGTCTTCACATCATCGGCCACACCATCAGCCTTACCTGCATCATCAGTAATACCAAGTATACCTTCCTGATCCGATCCTTTAGCCACTTGTACCACCCGTTCTCCTTCACCCGAAACGATCTCAGCACCATTGGCATCCTGCATATAGCGAATAACGCGCCAATCGCCATTCAGATCAGTGCCTGGCGGAACGCTCACCTTTATTCTTCTGCCACCTGCCACGGCAACTTCCATTACAGGCATTTCACCTCTTGTCAGCACCCGCATACCGTCATCCAGCACCTGCAGAACAATCCTTCCTTCCCGTATAATAGCTGAAAGATAAAATTTCCCCCACGAATAAAGCGCTCTGCCTCCTACAAAAACCAGCTTACCGGTCAATCCCATACCACGCAACAGCAAGGCGAACGGATCGATGTAATTCAGGACGTCTGCGATCTTTGCAATATTGCCTGCTTTCGACAACGGGATAATCAGCATGACGATATTAAACACGACCTTACCGGTGGTGGCGGCATACATACAGACGTTCTTTCCGGAGTAAGCCATCTTTACCTCCCGCACGATAATAGGTGTAATACATGCCCCGAGTTTTATAGCCGGCACCAAAGGCGACATCACTCCTACATAATAGTCGGTCGAACTCAGGTTACATTTATTGGCAAACGCTGTAATAGCGGTTGTAAGCTCTTCTCTGGCCCCTCCCTCGTTAAGTATAATGTTGATCAGCCAGCCTGCCAGTTTGGGCATCGAAGCCACCATTTCAACAAGGCCATTGTAAGCGCCACAATAGAAGGAAAACTCTACCTGCGAAATTGGATATCCGCCCGCCTGTACTTCTGCTGGCGTGATTACATCCGGCAGTATCGACCACTGGGCGGTTTTCAATTGCCCTGACTTCAGGAAGATCTTGTAGAGGATCGGGTTGTAAGCAGCGTTCCCGTCCTTATCCACTGCTTCAGGGTTGTAGAAGCGTTCAGGGATCTGCGCCTTATTAATAAAGGTAGAAAGTGCATCGAACAGGCTTGTCAATGTAAAATTGGAAGAGCCCAGCCCAAGGCTTTCGACTATGTCTATCGCCAAACGCATGAACATGCCCACTTCACGCTGCTGGGGCACTGCCTTTCCTAAATAGAGCGCGCCATGTGTGGTCTTGTCCAGATCAACATAGAACCAGAGTATGACATCCGTCGGACCAGGATTGTTGACAATCTCTCTGATCTTCGCTACATCTTCATTTGACGTCTTATAATTCGAAATAAACACACGGGCGTTATAGCCACCCTGGTTTTTACTTACTTCAACAAAACCATCGATCAGCGCCTTCAACTCATCGGTGGATAGTACATGCGCATAGTCATATACCCTGCTTCCTGATTCTTTTATCGGGTCCCTGCCTCCACCAGTTCCTCCTGCATTACCCGTCTGCGCATCGCTTCGTACCCATACAGCATCAAAGAAAGAGCCCTTTGCCGGTTTATACTCATATGGCATAAAAGGCACGTCCGCTTTCTTATCCTTGTTCTTAAATGCTACTTTCAATGCATGAGGATATTCAATCAGATAGTTCTTAACATCCGACATGTTCGGCAGATAGGGACTAATCCTGCTATCCAGGTTTTGCAGTTCTTCCGCTGTCCAGCTTTCATCACCGTGAGCATCAAAAACAACATTCGTCCGATACTTCATACCGTTTAACAATACCACCACGCGGCCGCAAACAATACCCACTTTTTTCTCGAACCCCTTTAAATCGGCTTTCTGAAAGATCTCTGTATTGATCGCCTTCATCTCGCTCATGATCATATTCCGGATATTATCCTTCGACCATGGCTGATAGTCCGTCAGATAAGAGATATTCGCATCATCAGGGATTTTTTTAGACAGATCAATATACCAGTTGTTGTAAACGATCTCATACACACCAAAGGTCTTCTGATCATTTACCTTTAAGAGCTCGTCATTGATGGCCGTAAGCTCGTCATCATCTAACAGCAGGCCGGTATTACCTACAACCGACCGTTGTTCAACAAACCTTCCATTCCCATCCAGCATCAGCACGTATTTGTTCTTCCACGACTGATGGTGACGGTCATTATACTCGTTCTGGCGGATCATTTTGTTCAATGCAATAACCCCTTCCCGAACAACCTCCTCATTGTTGGCAGGCAACTCGCCTGCCTTTGTGATGGCCGGTAACGCAATGATCCATGTCAATAATATCAGTTTATACCAACGCATACGCTTATTGCATTTTTTCAAGAACATCATGTACCCAGTTTAAGATGGATGTTTTCACATCCGGTATCAGATCATCTTCCTTCGCGGTTTTCAACGCATTGATGATAAATGTTTTGAACGGCTGATCCTTTATGTTCAATGCATTCACCACCTTTTCCTCTTCTGCCTGTGACTTATTTTCATCCAGTATCTTCAGTACTGTCACCTCGTCAAGCGCTTTCTGGGCCAGCTTGTACGCTGTTATTTCTTCCGGCAGCTTCACTATTACACTGTCGGTCACATCCAGTACCTTCATCACAGATTTATCTAGCGATTCAGGTACTTTGACTCCTAACAGTGCATTATTCTTATCGATGAATTCTTTCGCTACTTTATATTTATCTTCAAAATCCTTCTTCAGCACAGCCACCTTTTCAGGCGTATAGTCCTGTCGCAATGCCGAAAGGCCTTTACGGAACATATTCACCAGTTTCTTCAGCTCTTCTACCGCTGCTTTGACCACTGCTTTTGCCTGATCTGCCAGGTTCTTCAGCTGCTCCGCCACTTTCTTCGCGGCAGTGGCTTTTTCTTCGGGTGTCATGTTCTCAGATTCCTGCAACTGCTGCAGTTCCTGCAGTTTCGTCTGTATCTCACCCAGTTTCTCCAGCGTAGCATTGTCCAGTTCATCCCATCCCTTCATTTTCTCCAGCTCAGCCAGCATACCTGCTGCATCTACAGCCTTCAATCCTGCTGTATCTATCGTACGCACGATATCGCTTATCTTTTCCAGGTAGCCATCCAGCGACTCATTCATATTGTCGGTCACCGTTTTGATATCCTCGCGTTGCAGTTCTATCACACCGGCGTACATCTTCTTATCGGTATTCACGCTGATGTTCTTAAATACAACCGGCAAGGTTATAAAATTCAGGAATGGTACTTTGATCTTTCCGTTACCGGAGAATAAACCATTCGAGCCTTCCGCCTTCTTCACTGCTACTTTAAAGTCGCCCGCTATGATCACATCTCCTTCTTTCAGCTGCTCCAGTCCTTTGCGATTGGAGATCTCTCCTTCACCTACAACCTTACCACAGACGAAATCGCCTTTATCCATGGTTTCATTCGGCATAGTGAAAGACTGTATGGCAGAGTAATCGCCATATCCCCATATACACTGGGCATTCACCTGGTATTCATATTTCTTACCTTGTTTAAGACCGGTAATAGTATACTGTGGCAGATAACTTGTTTCCTCATACCATTGCGAAGGATTATCGCCTGCCTCACGGTAACGTACAGTAAATGCCTGCTGGGAAACACCTGTTCTCCAGGTCAGTTTCAATTCATTCTTGCCCGACACTGCTGCGATCACATCTGCCGGCACACCGCATTTTTCACCGTAAGTGAATCTCACTGCTTCACTGAAACCATCATTGACAAACATGTCCTTTCCTTCCGCTTCAATAGCCTGTACCTGCACCGCATAACTCTTACCAGGCGTCAGCATCGGTTCACCCGGACCATACACCAGCAGGGTCTGCGCCGTTATAGTTTCATACACAGGGCGGGTAGTACGCAGGGCATCATTAGGATCGCGGTTTGCCGGGATCAGCTCTACCAGTTTGAATTTATAAGCCACATTAAAAGCCGCGTTAAACGAGGCGGTATGCCGGGGCACCCACTGGAATACGAGATTCTGTGGTTCCATAGCATCTACCTTGGTATTGGCCATCGGCAGGTTGATAATAGGCGGATAACTGAGAAAGGTAGACACGACCGCATTTCCCTGGTTGGATACAACAATATTGCGGGTGTAGTCCACTACCTCCACGGTAAACTTGTATATGCCTTCGGGAAGCTTGGCGCCTTCCTTCGTCAGCGCACTGTTATCCAGTCCCTGTATCAGGAGGTTCTGCGGATTCAGATAGGTAGCCAGTTCAGGTCCGCTGAGCGTGATCATTTCACCTCCCTGTAAGATGATAGGCGCGGTGTAAAAACCGGGTTTACTTTGTAGTGTTACGCCGAAGCCTTCGATCTTTATTTTCAGCCGGCATTTATAATCACTGACAGTAAGGTCTTTTAACAGCAGGTGTACCTGCATACGTTGCACGTCAGGCGCTGTATAGTCGCTGAGGTACAGGCTGTACGGAGGATTGATCTGCATGGTAGCCATTACAGGATAACTTGTCTGGGCATACGTCCTGCCGCAGCATAGCAGCAGCATCACCAGCAGCTCCCATATGTATTTAGTACGTCTAAGCAAGGTTCTCTGTACTTTTAAAAATTATAGTTATATCCCAGTGTGGTGGTTAACTCAGATATCTTTTTGTTGCTTCCTTTTGTATTATCACGATGAAGGCCTGTAAGACCCAGGTTCAGACTGTGCACCTTTTTGATCGTATAGGCGCTTCCTGCTCTTGCCGTGAGGATGCGGGAAGTATTTTCACCATTGGTAAAGCTGCCGTTCCAGGTCAGCGTACCGGACAATCTCATTTTTTTATTTAATACACTTTTATTTACGCCCAGCGTCGGTCCGAACGTAACAGCTTCCAGGTCCAGCGAAGTATTTCGGTTCGCGTTAAACCCAGCCATGATTGACATATTCTTCGGTATGAGCTGCAGGTTATAAGAGGCGTTGAGGTTATAGAAGGTAGCGCCCGATGACTGTTTCACTCCTCCCTGCTTGTCTGACGATTCCATATAGGAAACATTACAGATGATCATTTGCATTTTCTCTTTACTCTGGGAAATGCTGTAGTTAAATCCAAGAGAGGCATTGCTGGATACCTGCGTATAATTCAGCGTATCCAGGTTTTCGTAAGGAGTCAGCTGATTCAGGTAATCAAATTCGGAACGGATGTTGACGAACGACTGAAAATTAGAATAACTGAAGTTCCAGTTCGTCTTCTTTGTAGCCGCAAAGCTGACGTTCAGCGCGCCCACAAAACGGCGCATGGTGCTGATCTTATCATTGTTCAGATTATTACGTTGCACACCCGCGTTGACAGCACCTGTAAGTCTGTCTTTCAGCATACGTACCTGCAGGTTGCCGGTAATGTTTTCAAAGTCATTCGTAAAGTAATAAGCGCCCAGTGTCTTGTATTCCGGTGCTACCCACTCATATCCGAGTCCGAAGGTGTAATGTCCTCCATTATAACTCAGACCAGTCTTATAGGCCGTATACATGGCTGTACTGCTGTTCTTTTTGATCAGCCCTCCTGTAGGCGCCTTTATATCGCCCGTACTGTCTGATACCGCACGGGTATCTCTTGTCAGGGCGCTTACTGCTACTTCGGCATTAAATAAAAGCCGGTTGAAGAACTGTTTGGAGACATTTACGCCCATCGCCACATTCTCCTGGGGCGTTAATGTATACCCCTGTGGTACGGGGCGGATAGAGTTTTCATCATCCTTCCCCCTGAAAACCATGACCTCTATATTATCCTTCCCGGTACTATATCCTGCCTTAAAGCCATATCCCATGCGTTTGTATGCAGGTATGATCTCCGGACGAGAGGTATCGGCCTCCACTGCTTTCTGCAGACGGCCGTACATGACACTAAACTTAAAGCGGCCCGGAGGCGCCAGGTCAACACCGATACCGTTAAAGAGATGACCTGCCAGGGTGTAGCTGGAAAAATTCATGCTGGAATAACCGATATGTCCCGTTACCCATTTATAGGTAGGCGTCAGGCCATACTGATTGAATGGCTGGGAGTACGCTACATTACTCTGGTTGGAATAAGTGAAGCTGAAAGGTACGGACCATCCATACAGGTCAATGTTCAGGTTACCGTTCAGGAAGAAATTGTAGGGATCTCTGCGCCCCTCTCCCAGTCCCGACGACCAGTAGGCAATCTGTTCAAGGCCAAGGCCTCCTGTAATTTTTATTGGTTTCTCTTTTCCTATAGCATCCAGCCGTTGTGCACATAACTTGTAAGACGAACAACAAATGACAGCGATTAACAGGGTTAAAGGCCGTAAGCACGTTACGAAACGATCATAGGTCGGGTATAACTTCGACAATACTTTGGGTTTTCATTTACGAATGCAGGTCCCCCATTAAGGAAATGGTTCAAATTGACGCAAATATATAAATAATTATTAATAATTAAAAAGTAAAATCCTCCTGGTTGCACGCCCTATTCTGAATTTCTATTACTTTTGCTGCCGGTATTTTTTCTCAGACAAGCTATAGACACAGTTAGTATTAAAGCATGCACATATTACTCAAAAGCGTACAGATAGTTGCACCATCATCCCCTTTTCACGGGCAACAGCAGGACATTCTGATTGAGAACGGTATCATCCGCCAGATCCGGAAGGATATTTCTTCCGCTCAGGCCCGGGTGGTGACTGGCAACAACCTGCATGTGTCATTGGGATGGACGGATATCTTCGCGCACTTCTGCGATCCTGGCCAGGAATATAAGGAAGACCTCCAGAGCGGGGTTGCCGCAGCTGCCAGGGGTGGATACACCACTGTGCTGATAGTGCCCAATACACAGCCGGCGCTTCATACCAAGCCGCAGATCGAGTATGTGCTCAGCCGCACACGCAACAGTGTCGTACAGGTGCTCCCTATCGGAGCGGTGACTAAAAACCTGGAGGGCACCTCTCTTGCTGAAATGTATGAAATGCAGCATGCAGGGGCTGTGGCTTTCTCCGACGGACTGAAACCTATCCAGTCGCCCGGTATCATGCTGAAAGCCCTGCAATATGTAAAAGCCGTTAACGGCACCATTATCCAGCTTCCTGATGATCTGAGCATCTCCGCCCATGGCCTGATGCACGAAGGCATCTATAGCACCCAGCTGGGTATGCCGGGAAAACCTGCCATTGCAGAAGAACTGATTATCCAGCGCGACCTTGAGCTGGCACAATATACCGACTCACGTATCCACTTCACAGGCATCAGTACACGAAAATCAGCGGATCTTATTGCCGAAGCCAAAGGCAAAGGCATCAAGGTGACCTGCTCCGTAACGCCTTATCACCTGTCCCTTACCGATGCACACCTCGTCACCTACGATACCCACCTGAAGCTCAATCCGCCGCTGCGTAGCGCTGAGGATGTAAAAGCGCTGCAGGATGCAGTGAAGACAGGGGTGATCGACTGCTTCGCCACCCATCACCTGCCGCAGGACTGGGATGCCAAACAAGTAGAGTTTGAATATGCAAAGAATGGCATGATAGGACTGGAAAGCGCTTTCGGCGTATTCCGCAAACATCTGCCGGAAGTATCTGTAGAAAGACTGGTGGAGATGCTCTCTGCGCAGCCCCGCAAAATATTCAATCTGCCTGAACTGAGCCTCACCGAAGGTGCAGCGGCCAATCTGACCATATTTGATCCGGAAGAGGATTGGGTGCTCACGGCAGCTCACCTGGCAAGCAGGTCAAAAAATTCAGCGTATATTGGCGCGGAATTGAAAGGAAGTGTGAAAGGAACCATCAACGGCCAATACGCCCAACTTTAAAAAGTCATTCGTGTACTATGAGTAATGCATCATATCCTAATCCCGGTGTAAAATGGGGACTGATAGCCGGTTCAGTAGCTATCGCTATTGGCGTCGCCCTGTATTTTACCGATATACCTATGCTCTTTAGCCTGAAATACGGCATTCTCCTCCTCGTTGCTTTTGGAATAACCGGCGTATTGGCTGGTCTCGAAAGAAAAAAAGCCAATGGCGGTCTTATTAGCTTCAAGGAAGCCTTACAGCCTGTTTTTACCACTTTTGTGATCGGATCGCTTATGAGCACTATTTTCCTTTATGTGCTGGCCAATTTTATTGATCCGGGCATTGTTGTGAAAATGAAAGAGGCCGCTATCAAAAGTTATGAAAGCATGGCCCCTATGCTGCGCACCATTGGCACTCCTAAAGATGAGTATGACAAAGGCCTGGCAGATATCAAAAACCAGGATTTTTCAGTGACCATCGCAGGCAGCTTCATGTCCTATCTGATCGGCCTTTTCCAGTATTTTGTCGTGTCTGCCATAATAGCATTAGCACTCCGTAAAAAGTAGCGGACTCAGATTGGCACTTTATTAGATAGAAAAGCATCCTAAACACATTGCTATATAACATGGATATTTCCGTTATCGTTCCTTTAAAAAACGAAGAAGAATCACTGCCGGAGCTGGCCGCGTGGATTGACCGTGTCATGCAGGAACATCACTACTCATATGAGGTATGGATGATAGACGATGGCAGCACTGATAATTCCTGGGATATCATCCAGCAGCTGGCATCAGCAAACCCGAATGTGAAAGGGATCAAATTCCAGCGTAACTACGGTAAATCTGCCGCTCTCAATGAAGGCTTCCGGGCCGCACAGGGCGATGTGATCATTACCATGGACGCTGACCTGCAGGATAGCCCCGACGAGATACCGGAACTCTTCCGTATGATCAAAGAGGATGGCTTTGACCTTGTCAGCGGCTGGAAGAAAAAACGCTATGACAGCGCTCTTACTAAAAATCTTCCTTCAAAATTATATAACTATACTACTACCCGCATGAGCGGAGTGAGGCTCCATGACATGAACTGCGGACTTAAATCTTACCGCAGGAAAGTGATTAAAAGCATTGAGGTATATGGAGAAATGCACCGCTATATTCCTGTGATCGCCAAATGGAACGGTTTCAGGAAGATCGGTGAAAAAGTAGTGGAACACCGCGCACGTAAATATGGAACCTCCAAGTTTGGCCTGGAACGCTTTATTAACGGCTTCCTGGACCTGGCTTCCATTATGTTCATCAGTAAGTTCGGAAAACGCCCTATGCACCTTTTCGGGGCCCTGGGTACGCTTTCCTTCATCGTCGGTTTCGGCATTGCATTATACCTGGCAGTACAGAAGATCATCTATTCCCAGTATAAAATGACCGAACGCCCTATTTTCTTCCTCGCATTGCTGGCCATGATCATAGGGTCGCAATTATTCCTTACCGGCTTCATCGGTGAACTGGTAACCAGGAATGCGCCTGAAAGGAATGAATATCTCGTGGAAACTATCCTGGACCGAACCAAATAATAGCTGATGGGCAAAAAGAAAATCCTCTTTCTCGGACCGGCCTGGCCCTACAGGGGCGGACTTGCCGCCTACAATGAAAGGCTGGCGGAAGAACTGCAAAAGGATGCAGAAGTAGAGATCTGGACGTTCACCGTACAGTATCCTTCCTTCCTCTTCCCCGGTAAAAGCCAGTACGCTACAGAACCGGCGCCTCCTCACCTGAAAATACGCAGGCTGATCAACTCTGTCAATCCGCTGAACTGGTTGAAAGTGGGCCGTATGATCCGCAAATGGCAACCAGACCTCATCGTTACCAAATACTGGCTACCACTGATGGGACCCTGCCTGGGTAGCCTGCTCCGCCTCGGGAAAGGCAAAAATACCAGGGTGGTCTCCATCCTCGACAACGTGATACCACACGAAAAAAGGCCCGGAGATGTGCCTTTTACCAGGTACTTCCTGAAACCCGTGGATGCTTTTATCGCCATGAGCCAGTCCGTACTGGACGACCTCCGGCTGTTCGAGCCCGGCAAACCGGCTTCCCTGATCCCCCACCCGATCTACGACAACTACGGTCCTGCAGTATCTAAATCCGTGGCGAGGGAACAACTGAAACTGCAACAAGACAAAAAATACATCCTCTTCTTCGGTTTCATCCGCCAGTATAAAGGGCTGGACCTCCTGCTCCGTGCCATGGCCGACGAACGGATGAAACAACTGAACGTACACCTGATCGTGGCGGGAGAATTCTATGAGGATGCCGCCCCTTACCACCAGTTGCTGGAACAGCTACAACTGGGTGAGAGGGTACTTATGCATACTGACTTCATTCCCAACGAAGCTGTTAAGCACTACTTCTGCGCAGCCGACCTGGTGGTACAGCCGTATAAGAGCGCTACCCAGAGTGGTATTTCACAGATCGCTTACCATTTCGAAAAGCCGATGGTCGTAACCCGCGTAGGTGGTCTGGTAGAAATGGTGCCTGACAATGTCGTAGGTTTTCAGTGTGAACCAGAACCTGCAGATATTGCCGCCGCTATTGAGAAATACTACCGGGACAACCGGGAAGCTGATATGACGGCAGCCGTACGTGTGGAGAAGAAACAGTATTCGTGGGAACGTCTGGCGGGGGAAATACATCGACTAGCGGCGACCCGGTGATCCCAGCCTGCACCGTGAGCAGGAAGGCCACCGCCAAAGTCAGCCCAAAAAACAACCGGAACGATCTCTAACCGATCATTCCGGTTATTTTTTTGCTATAAGACATATACACATATTTTAACTTCTTTTAAACAAGATAGACTCATATGCATGCGCAATTGTTTTATCTTGCAGCACTTATAAAAACGGAAATACTGTGATTTATCGTAGCAAAGCACCCTTACGCATTGGCCTTGCAGGAGGCGGAACAGATGTAAGCCCTTATTCGGACATGTACGGGGGAGCCATTCTGAATGCCACTATTTCGCTCTATGCGCGTGCAGCCATAGAACCCATCGCTGATAAAAAAGTCCTGTTCGAATGTGCCGACAGGAACGAAACACTGGTTTGTGATGCTACCTTTCCGCTTCCCCTCGATGGTAAGCTGGACATCCTGAAAGGTGTGATCAACCGTGTGGCGAAAGACTATGGCATTCCTTCCGGCTTCAAGCTAACCACTTTCGTGGATGCACCCGCCGGTTCCGGTCTGGGTACCTCCTCTACCCTTGTGGTGGCGGTACTGGGCGCTTTTGCTGAATGGCTGAAACTTCCGCTGGGGGAATATGACATGGCGCATCTTGCTTATGTGATCGAAAGGGAAGATCTGAAACAGGCAGGCGGTAAGCAGGATCAGTATGCAGCTACCTTTGGTGGTGTGAACTTCATGGAATTCTACAACGGCGACAAGGTCATCGTGAATCCCCTTCGTATAAAAGAAAAATACCTGGATGAACTGGAGAATAACCTGGTACTGTACTACACTTCCACCAGCCGTTTATCCAGCAGCATCATTTCCGAGCAGCAGAAGAATGTACACGAAAAAAAGGAAGCGAGTATTGAGGCGATGCACCACCTGAAAGAACAGGCGGTAATGATGAAGGAAGCCCTGCTTCGTGGCAGTATCGACAAGATCGGCGAGATTCTTGATTTTGGTTTCCAGCATAAAAAGAACATGGCAAAAGGTATTACCAATTCCCAGCTGGATGATATCTATGAAGCTGCGAAACGTGCAGGTGCTTCCGGGGGCAAGATCTCCGGTGCAGGCGGCGGTGGCTTTATGATCTTCTACTGTCCGGGCAATACCCGCTACAGTGTGGTGGAAGCGCTCAAAAGTTTCGGCGGGGACGTAAAACGTTATCATTTCACCCACAATGGGATCAATACCTGGTGTATCTGATCTTCTAACCAAAACGACTACATCTTATGGCGAACAATATCATCAAAACAATACAGGAAAGCATTGCAGTAAAGCAGGCCATCTGCCAGGATGAAACACTGATCAATACAATCCAGCAGGTAGCCAACGTCATTACGGGCAGCCTGCAGCAGGGACATAAGATCCTTTTTTGCGGTAATGGTGGCAGCGCAGCAGATGCACAACACCTGGCTGCTGAATTCTCCGGCCGTTTTTATAAAGACAGAACGCCACTGTACGCCGAAGCATTGCATTGCAACAGCTCTTACCTCACCGCTGTAGGCAACGACTATGGCTATGACCAGGTATATGCACGCATCCTGCGGGGCATCGGCCAGCCTGGCGATGTACTGGTAGGCATCTCTACTTCCGGCAACTCTGCCAACATCCTGGAAGCCTATAAAGTGGCCAAAGGGAAAGGCATGATCATCGTCAGTATGACCGGCCGTTCAGGCGGTAAAATGAAAGATGGCAGCGACTACCTGCTGAATGTGCCTTCTTCCGATACACCTCGTATCCAGGAATCACATATCACCATCGGACATATCATTTGTGAAATCGTTGAAAATAATCTCTTCCCATGATCAGGGAATGTATAGTACTGGCCGGCGGACTGGGTACACGTCTGCGCAGTGTGGTGGCCGATAAACCGAAATGTATGGCGCCTGTCAATGACAGGCCTTTCCTCTACTACCTGCTGCAATACCTGATTAAACAGGGTATCACGCATGTGGTGCTGTCGCTGGGTTATAAATCAGAACAGGTGATCGAATGGTGCGAACAGGCAGGACTGCCCATACAGTTCTCCTATGCAATAGAAGCCGAGCCACTGGGCACCGGTGGCGCGATTCTCAACGCCGTTTCCCATCTGAAAGAGAACGAGTGTTTTATCGTGAACGGAGATACCTTCTTTGACGTGTCGCTGGCTGCATTTTACAACTTCCACCAGCAGTCCAACAGTCAACTCTCACTGGCGCTGAAACCTATGCGGCAGTTTGAACGCTATGGCAGTGTGCAACTGGACGGAAATGCGCGTATCACCGCATTCCTTGAGAAGAAATACTGCGAGGAAGGACTGATCAACGGAGGCGTTTACCTGACCTCCAGGGCGTACATGGAAAGCCTTCAACTGCCTGCACAGTTCTCTTTTGAAAAGGAGGTACTGGAACCTCAGGTGAAGAACGGTCAGCTGTATGGTTTCATCAGCGACACTTATTTTATCGATATCGGAATTCCGGCTGATTACGAGCAGGTACAAACAGATTTCCGTTCATAAAACCTGCAATGTAAGATTATGCATATTGACGCTTCATGGACATTATTCCTGGACAGGGACGGGGTGATCAACAACGAGATTAAAGACGGCTATGTGCTGAACTGGGATATGTTCCGCTTTGAAGAAGGCGTTCTTGCCGCTTTACCTGCCCTGGCGCACAAATTTGGCCGTATTGTGATGGTCACCAACCAACGCTGTATAGGCAAAGGGCTGTTGACAGAACAGGGCCTGCACGACATCCACGCTAAAATGCTGGACATCATCACCCAACAGGGAGGCAGAATAGATAAGATCTACCATTGCCCGGACCTCGACAATGACAGTCCCTGCCGTAAGCCCAACGAGGGTATGGCCCTCCAGGCAAAGGCAGACTTCCCGGATATTGATTTCTCCCGGTCCGTAATGGTAGGCAACACGCTGAGTGATATGCAATTCGGTAAGGACAAGGGAATGACCACCGTATTCATCCCCTCCACGAAACCGGATCTGCCCTTCCCTCACCCGCTGATGGACTATCGCTGTAAAGGACTATTGGAATTTTCAGCCATCATACAATAATTTTGTATCATATAACGTAATAAGCCTGTAGATAAAGTTTTCATTTCAAATAAAATTATGATCAGAGCCTGTCTTCTATTGTTATGCTGCACTTTCTTCACGTACACCGGCCTTCAGGCCCAGCGTGTAAGGATAAGCCCTGCTAACGAGGCTGCTATGCGTTCACAGCAGGATTCCCTGCAGATCCTCTCGGCCACCATCCTGAGAGGCAGGGATGAAGCCGCCAGGCAGCAGGCCAATGACCGTTTTATTCCGAAACTGGTACAAGCGCTGAAAACACCTTACTCTTTTGATTTCAGGTTTGATTCCCTGACAACCATCTCTATCCAGTATCCGGCAGACAGTACCTTCCGGATCTTTACCTGGGGACTGGAACTGGAAACAAGCTTTTATCATCACTATGGCGCTATCCAGATGAGAACTGAAGGAGGTGAACTGAAATTGTTTCCGCTGTTCGACGATTCTGATTATATGAACAATCCCGACACCGTTGCCGGCAATAAAAACTGGTATGGCTGTCTCTATTATAAAGTGCTGCAGCGCCGTTACTTCAACCAGAACTATTATACACTCTTCGGCTGGGATCCTAACAACATCCGCAGTCAGAAGAAACTGCTCGATATGCTGACTTTCAAAGACGGTCAGCCGGTATTTGGCGGCCCGTTCTTCAGCTTCGTGGAAGATACTATTCCTAAAAAGACACGCAACCGTTTTATACTGGAGTTTAAAAAAGATGCTACCATCAGTTTAAGCTATAATCCTGAGATGGACATGATCGTATACGATCACCTGATTTCGGAAAGTAACCAGCCTTCCAAACCTTCTACCTTCGTGCCAGACCTGGACTATGAAGGTTTTAAGTGGAAAGCAGGCAAATGGGTCCACATCGAAAAAGTATTCCATGATGCACTGCCACAGGGTAAAGTTCCGGTAGCAGCACCGCTGAATCAGAAGCAGAAGAAAATGACAAAACCGCGAACGGCGGAAGAGATCAACGAAGAGTTACAACCACAGCCGAAAAAGCCTAAGCAATAAATAAAAACGGGTGCATCATCATTTGATACACCCGTTTTTATTGGGACACATTCCCCGGTTCTTTCTTTCCTAAGCAACTCACACCTACACTTATTTGCTGCTAATCTCAGTTACCGTCAATGCTAATTAAATAAAAAGCCGTCCCGCGGAGTGCGGAACGGCTACTATAGATTGATTACCTATTATCAGAACAATTCTCCCTGAACACCATCGCCATCCGGCTCTTCCTCTTCAGATGCCAGTTCAGCGCTGATCAGCTCTTCTCCGGCAATACGGGTACCTACTGTTCTGTAGCTTGTCACTTCCACAAATTCAGCCAGGTCCACTTCCTCCTCATCCGGATTCCGTTTCTTGCCGGTCTTCAGCAGCACCACAGGTTCTGCATGTGTAGTGATCATCTCCAGGTAGTTACCTGCGCCTTCCTTGATGAACGAGAACTTGTTGTTCAATGTCTGCGTTTCGACTTTGAAACGTTTGGCGTTGAACTGTTTCTTGTCTGCATCAAAGTAGATAGCGGAAACGATCTTTTCAGGATTGAACTTCTCAATATAAACAAGCTCATTTGGATCATAACGGTTCGTGAGCTCAAAGTTAGTCAGCTCGTAAGTACCGTTCTTGAAGGCTACAAAGATCTTATCTTCTCCTTCAAATGAACCGATATAAACACCTCTTTCCTCTGTATTGAGACGGCCCACTTCTGTATCATACCAGAGCTTTTGTCCGGACAGGGTGGATACGCCTTTCTCTTTGAATTTCACACTGCGGATCGGGTATTTCGTTACCTGGTTCCCCTGGGAGTTACGTCCCTTGATCGCGATGGTCTCAAAGTACAGGTCAAACTCTTTATTTCTTGCCGCACAGTTAGGGCTCAGACGAATGCTTACCACTTCAGCTTCTCCGTTCGGATTGGCAGAGAAATAATGCACCTTGGAGTTCTTTTCCCCTTTGATGGTCAGATCATATTCCTTGTCACGCGTGATACCTGTTACGTTGAAGCGCTTGGCATAACTCATACCGGTTTTGCCATCCACGTAGATCATGTTATAGGTAGTACGTTCATCATTTTTTCTGAAGATATCGACATGAATGATGTCTTTACCTACGAAGACCTTATCCGCTACTTTGGTAACGACCATCTTACCATCTCTGCGGAAGATGATGATGTTGTCGAGGTCAGAACAATCTGCTATGAACTCATCTTTCTTCAATGATGTACCAACGAAGCCTTCTGCCCTGTTCACGTAGATCTTGGTATTGGCCATTGCCACCTGCTGTATCTGAATGGTATCGAAAGTCTTGATCTCGGTAACACGCTCACGGCCTTTACCGTATTTCTTCAGCAGGTTTTCGTAATAGTTTACAGTAAAGTCTACCAGGTTAGCCAGGTCGTGTTTCACCTGTTTGATATCTGCCTCAAGATTTTTGATCTGTTCATTCAGTTCGTTGATATCCAGCCTGTAGATACGGCGAACCGGTTTTTCGGTCAGCTTGAGGATATCTTCGCGGGTGATTTCCCTTTTCAGGTTCTTCTTATAAGGTGCAAATCCTTTGTCGATGGCAACGATCACTGCTTCCCAGTCCTTGTGTTTCTGTTCCAGCTCCTTATAAATGCCCTTTTCGAAGAAGATCTTTTCCAGGGAGGTGTAGTGCCATTTATCCTGCAGTTCCTGCAGTTTTATTTCCAGCTCGCGTTTCAGCAGTGCCTGGGTAAAGTCGACAGAAGACTTCAGCAGCTCACTCACGGTCAGGAAGCGTGGTTTATCGTCGATGATCACACACGCATTCGGTGAAATAGAGATCTCACAATCAGTGAAAGCATACAGGGCATCGATGGTGATATCCGGAGATATACCCGGCGCCAGCTGTACTTCTATTTCCACATCTTTAGCAGTGTTGTCCACTACCTTTTTGATCTTGATCTTACCGGTATCGTTCGCTTTTACGATAGACTCCATCAGACCTGTTGTGGTAACGCCATACGGCACATCTTTGATGAGAAGGGTCTTTTTATCCTTCTCTTCGATATGCGCGCGTACACGCACCTTACCGCCACGTTTACCATCATTGTAGTTGGCTACGTCTATCATCCCCCCGGTTGGGAAGTCGGGATACAATTCAAACTTCTTCCCTCTCAGGTGCTTGATGGAAGCCTCGAGCAGTTCTATAAAGTTGTGCGGTAATATTTTGGTAGACAAGCCCACAGCAATACCTTCCGCTCCCTGTGCCAGCAGCAGCGGGAACTTCATGGGCAGGGCCAATGGTTCGTTCTTACGACCATCATAGCTCAGCTGCCATTGCGTGGTCTTGGGATTGAATGCTACATCCAGTGCAAATTTGGACAAGCGAGCCTCAATATAACGTGCAGCCGCAGCATCATCGCCGGTACGCACATCACCCCAGTTACCCTGAGTATCGATCAGCAGGTCTTTTTGTCCCAGGTTAACAATCGCATCGCCGATAGAGGCGTCACCATGCGGGTGGTACTGCATGGTAGAACCTATGACGTTGGCCACTTTATTAAAACGGCCGTCGTCCATTTCCTTCATCGCATGCAGGATACGGCGCTGAACGGGCTTTAAACCGTCTTCCACGCTGGGTACCGCACGCTCCAGGATCACGTACGATGCGTAATCCAGGAACCAGTTCTCATACATGCCCCCCAGGTGGAGGATGTTATGTAATGATTCGTCTGTCGGTTGTGTATTATCGATGTCGCTCATAATCTTATTTATTGATCATCTTTTCAAATTCATCTCTCCAGATGCGTATGGAATCTTTCCGCACGTCAGCCATAGAGTTCAGTTCAATAAAGCAGCAGTCGGTCACTGCTATCAGCTGATGCCATACATTGACTGGCACCTCTATTCTTGCCGGCGCTTCCATCTCCACGCGCTCTATCCTGCTTCCGCCCAGCGGGCACCAGTCCATCGCTGCTTTACCACTTAACAGGTACAGGATTTCCGGATCCTTATAATCCGCCTTCCCCTCATGATAATGTTGTCCGCTGCTACTGCCGGCCTTCCGGTAACACAGGATGAAATCGCCGCTACGGTCGGTGTTCCATTCATAGTTGCTGCCTCTTTCATCTTCTCCCACCAGCTGTACAGGCGTTACTTTTATCATGTGTTTATCTGTTAGATTTTCTTTCCTCGCTTAATGGATAGTAATTCCACGAGCCTACCGCTTATTCAGCAGGTGGCAGTTTTACTTCAAAGTCCTTAATCGTTTTCAACTCACCCTTACTTTCCAGTTTGCCCTGTTTGATCAGCTCTTTCAGCCTCCATCCCAGGAACTGGTCCATCACAGGATACTTCAGTTTACCGGTCACCAGTCCGACCACTTTCGATGCTTTCTGGAACTCTGGGGTGCTTTGCTGCAACAGTTCCTTATCATAGAACGCAGCAGGTTCTCCTTTGATCTTTTTACCACCTTCCAGTAAACGTATACCTGCATTCTCGTTCATCATCCTGCTCCACTCGTCTCCGTCTATTTCAAATTCTGCCAGGGAAACCGGCCTTGCCAGTTTCTTCGCTTTCAGAAATTCTTTTGCCAGGATCTGATGCAGATGAGTAGGGTAAAATACGCCTCCTTTTTCGTTGAGGAAAGGAAGGTTATTGAGGTAGATAATGTGAATACGCCCTGCAAAGTCGTACAGCTGACTTACCAGCCAGTAATATCCGCATACATCCCTGGAATTCTGTCCGGCCCATACATACACCTGTTGTTCCGGTTCAGATTTCAACAGCGCTTTCAGCTGCCTGAATTTCTCCTGGTCGCCCGCTTCTTCTTCTGCCACTGCCGGAGCAGGCGTTGCTGCCTGCGCTTCAGCGGCTCCTTCAGCAACGGGTGGCGGCTGTATGCCAGCCAGCTGGTTCCACCACTGTTTGCGGGCGGCCTGGCCATCTTTAGTGTCAAGGATAAAAAGAGGACCTATCGAGAGGTCATCTTCAAAGTAAAGTATGTCTCCTTTCAGCTGCTCATCCAGCTCAAATGCACCGTTCAGTGCTGTGGCGGATGATTCACCGAAAACGATATGTAACAGTGCCATTGATCTTGTTAAATAATGCTGATGTAAATACCTGCTGCTATTCCGCTACCGGTTCATCTACCAGGTCCTTTTCATAACGCAGGTTGCTGATAATGAACTCCTGTCTTGACTGCGTATTTTTACCCATATAGTATTCCAGCAGTTTCTGGATATGTGTATCTGTCGACAGGATCACCGGTTCCACCTTCATATCTTCATTGATGAAGGCGCCAAATTCCTGGGGAGAGATCTCTCCCAGACCTTTAAAGCGGGTTATTTCAGGCTTGCCACCCAGTTTTTTGATGGCCTTCTGCCTTTCCTCATCACTGTAACAATAGAAGGTCTGTTGTTTATTACGCACGCGGAACAACGGTGTTTCCAGGATGTACAGGTGCCCGTTCTTTACCAGGTCGGGGAAGAACTGCAGGAAGAAAGTCAGCAGTAACAATCGAATATGCATACCGTCTACATCTGCATCAGTGGCTATCACGATCCTGTTATAACGCAGCCCTTCCAGACCTTCTTCTATATTCAATGCGTGTTGCAGCAGGTTAAACTCTTCGTTTTCGTATACGATCTTTTTAGTCAGACCGAAACAGTTCAGGGGTTTACCCCTCAGACTGAATACTGCCTGGGTTTCCACGTTGCGGGACTTGGTAATGGAACCACTCGCAGAGTCACCTTCCGTGATGAATATAGTTGTATTCAAACGTTTGGTTTCCAGGTCATTTTTGTCCTTACCACTCACTTCTTCGTTCAGGTGGATACGGCAGTCGCGCAACTTACGGTTGTGCAGGTTCGCTTTCTTGGCCCTTTCATTCGCCAGCTTTTTGATACCGGCCAGTTCCTTACGCTCACGCTCACTCTGCTCAATACGTTTTTTCAGCGCCTCGGCTGTAGTAGGGTTCCTGTGCAGGAAATCGTCCAGGTGTTTGGACAGGAAATCCAGTACAAACGCCTTCATGGACGGACCGTTCTCATATACCGTGAGGGAGCCCAGTTTGGTCTTTGTCTGTGATTCGAACACCGGCTCCTGTACCCTTACTGAAATAGCGGCACAGATGGAAGCACGGATATCCGTAGCATCATAGTCCTTTTTATAAAAATCGCGGATAGTCTTTACGAATGCTTCACGGAAGGCTGCCAGGTGCGTACCGCCCTGCGTAGTGTGCTGACCATTCACGAAGGAATAGTACTCTTCACCATATTGATTCTCATGGGTGATAGCCACTTCTATATCTTCCCCTTTCAGGTGAATGATGGGATAACGCAGCTCATCCTCATTGGTTTTACGCTGTAAGAGGTCCAGCAAACCATTTTTGGAGACATATTTTGTGCCGTTGAAGTTAATGGTCAATCCGGCGTTCAGGAAACAATAGTTCCAGATCTGGTTTTCCAGGAACTCAGGGATAAACCTGTAGTTACGGAAAACGGTATCATCAGGTATGAAGGTCACCAGGGTACCGTTAGGCTCCTTTGTAGCTGCTTCCTTATGTTCTTTTGTGAGTACGCCACGTTCAAATTCTGCTACTTTAACCCGGCCGTCGCGGACAGATTCCACCTTGAAATAGGTGGATAGTGCGTTCACCGCTTTGGTACCGACCCCGTTCAATCCCACAGATTTCTGGAAGGCTTTGCTATCATATTTGGCTCCCGTGTTGATCTTACTCACCACATCCACCACTTTTCCCAGCGGAATACCGCGCCCATAGTCACGTATGGTCACATTGTGTTCCGTTACCCTGATGTCAATCTGCTTGCCAAAACCCATGGTGTGCTCGTCAATACAGTTGTCAGCCACCTCCTTTAACAGAATGTAGATACCATCGTCCATGCTGGAACCATCTCCCAGCTTACCAATGTACATACCCGGACGCAGGCGGATATGCTCACGCCAGTCGAGTGACCGTATCGAATCTTCGGTATAGGAGCTCAAGAGATCTTTCTTATCCGTAGTAGCCATAATTATATAGAAATTCCAATTTACTTTGTTACAATGCCGGTTTCGATGCACCATTTATGCCAGGTTCCTCAAGATCAGTCAAATGGGGCATTTCGTCCGGAAGGCAAATTTACTAAAACTTTTAGCAAAAGCCGGTTGCTGGCAAAAATAAAGGTTTCAGCGTATCATCCCAAGTATTAGTTATACACTATGCTTAAATAAATGAATAACAATTATTTGAGGGCGGCGCCAAAAAGCATCTTCACTCCTGGCAAGGTTTTTCCCGGTTCGCAGGGATAAAACAAATATAATTTCTTCAAATATTGTACAAAAGGGGGTAAAAATTTATTCACAAAGTGATTCAGAAATGACAATTTATATAACTAAATAATTTATATTTACAACATCGTCTTTTTGAAAACAAACCTCAGTCCTAAACTATGAAAGCTACATTCTTTATCACACTGTTAGCAGTGCTCACCATTGCACTTCTCATTACTTACCTGGTAAATAAAGAGCAACGCTCTATGAACCGTCTAAGTAACAGATTCATCAGATTGCTGGAAAGATTCAATTCCTGGCAGATGATGAGATAACATTATTTCATTATTCTTAATAAGACATTACCTATGAAAGCCGGTCTCTTATTTAAGTTGGCCTGTTTGCTGATTGCCTCCATGGCACTTGCGGTACATTTTATGCGCAAAGCGCTGGGGAAACTCGGGACAAACAATGAACAACAGTAAACCACTCATTATCCAGTAAATTATAAAGGGCGCAAAGACAATCTTTGCGCCCTTTGCTATTCAATAAGTTAAGTAGCTGATTACGGGTCAAGTTGAGTTCCTGTAAGTAAGATCGTATAGCTCATTTGCAGCAGGTGCTGCATGTCTACGCCTGGTATGCCCCGGGAAACAAAAGCTTATCTGTTATAATACTTGTTCACAGCGTCAGTCCGGCTTCTCACGTGCAGTTTCTCATAAATATTGTGTACGTGCCTGCGTACCGTTTCAATGCTGATAAACAGATTGCTGGCGATCTCCTTGTACAGGAATCCCTTCGACAACTGGTCCAGGATCTCTTTCTCCCTGGAAGTCAATGCCTCCAGCGCCGGGTTAGGCTTGGCCTGTTTCTGGAAATAGGCTACCACTCTCCGCGCTATCTGTGAGCTCATGGGAGAACCGCCTTCATGCAGGTCGCGGATAGCGCCCAGCAGTTCGCTCGGCGGCGTTTTCTTCAGGATATATCCGCTGGCCCCCGCTTCCAGTGCCTGGAATATTTTGTCATCATCTTCGTATACCGTCAACATCATGAAATGCATGTCCGGGTATTCCCCCTTTAACCGGGCAATACACTCGATCCCATTCATACCGCCGGGAAGATTAAAGTCCATCAGCACCACATTCGGCAACAGATTGGGGATCTGTTCCACCGCAGTTTCCGCATTGTTGAACGCTCCGATACAAGCATACCCATCCGAGCCATTAATCAGCAACTCCATGGCTGTACGGATATCATGGTTGTCTTCTACAATCGCCACAGAAATAATATCCATGTTATCCTGAGATTTCTTTTTCGAGTATACAGTCATTTATAATCAGTTGTTATGTTTAGACAGAGGTCAACGAATACCACATTTATGTTACTTACAAATCTAGACTAAATTAACGGGATATCTAACAAAACTATCGTACCGTGATGCGATGTGATATCAGCATGTCCCCCTACCGCCTGCATTCTCTTCTGAATGTTCTTCAGGCCATTTCCAAACAACCTCACTTTCTCCTGATCAAAGCCTTTGCCATTATCTTTTATCATAATCGTCATATTCTTATGCATCTCTATTTGTATTACTACCTCCGAGGCCTGGGCATGTTTTACCACATTATGTAAGGATTCTTTTACTGCCAGATAGATGTTACGCCTGGTTCCGCCACTTAGTTTGATATTGGGTATGGATTCCGGGATATAAAACTGATGGGTTATATGGGCATGCTCCAGGAAATCGGCTGCAAAACTACGCATGTAAGCGATCAGGTTTTCCAGTGAATCATTCGAGGAATTCATCGCCCAGATGATCTCGCTCATTTTATCCACCAGCTCTCCCGCCGCTTCAGATATGCGTTCCAGCTCTTTCGTCTGCGAGGTGTCCGTTATTTTCCGCTTCGCAATCTCACTTAACAGGCGGATCGTAGACAGCCCCGACCCCAGGTCGTCATGCATATCACTGGAAATCCTTGCACGCTCCTGATCTACCGCCTGCTCTTTCTCCAGCTTCAGCTTCTCGTGACGGATCTTATAGTCAAGGTACAACGTTGAAAAATAGTAAGCTACTCCCAATAATAGTAACAATAACAGGAACCGGAACCACAGCGACTGCCAGAAGGGTATCCGTATCGTTATTTCCAGCGTGGTAGGAGTTGAGTTCCAGATATCATCGTTATTGGACGCACGCACATTGAACGTGTAGGTGCCCGGCCGTAAATTCGTATAACGGGCCATCCTGAAGGCGCCGGCCTGTACCCAATCCTCATCAGCCCCATCCAGTTTGTACTGTACCTTGTTCTTCAGCGGATTAGTGAATTCCAGCGGCACAAATTCAATGGCAATTGTATTATGATTGTAAGGCAATTCTATCCTGCGCAACAGCGACAGCGCCGTATCCGATTCATACGGTTTGTCCAGCACTTCCATACGCATGATCACCACCTTGGGTTTGGACGGATTGTTCCGGAAGTCTTTAGGATAAAAACCGTTTGAACCACGTATGCCGCCAAAGAAAAGTTCTCCGTCCACCGACTTGAAAAAGGCACCGGTATTGAATTCATTAGACTGCAAACCATCTTCGTAATTGTAGGTTGTGATCTCGTCATTCGCAGGATTGATCTGCGACAATCCCTTGTTATGGCTCACCCATATCCTGTCCTTCTCGTCCAGCAATACACCATACAGGTAATCGTTGATCAGCGCCGGATAATCATAACTATTGTAATGCTTTTTACGCAGGTTATCCTCGTCCAGCATGAACAAGCCTTTGGAAGTGGCCAGCAACAGCTCTTTTCCTGCCCGTTTGGCGATGGATTTCACAATGGTGCCCGGCGGAAGCGTGATCAGATCCCAGCGTGTACTACCCACTTTCTTTACATAAGCCGCCACCTTCGTACCTACGTATTTGTTTCCCATGAAATCTTCATAGTACGTCGTCAGTATTTCCTCAGGAAATTCATGTACGATCGCCACTTTGTATCCGCCCCTGTCTCCCCGCACTATCTGCAGCAGATATCTGCCATAGTTGAAATACACCTCTCCGCTTGTACGTTTAAATACAAAAGGATAAATATCTTCCTGCGGCGGTAAGCCAATGGCTTTCATATATTTTGTCAAGTCTTCAAACCTGCGTGTATGCACGTTGAAAAGACCAATATGCATGTCCGAGAAATGAAACCAGAGATGCTCAAAATCCTCGCGGCAGATGGCGTTCAGATTCTTTGCAGGAAAGATACTCTTTCCCTCATCGCCGGGAATACGTTCCAGGAACTTCCCTCCTTTCTCATAGATATCCAGTCCGTCGTTCAACAGCCCCACATACAGTTTTCCGTCGTCATGCTTATACACGGCCCTCACCATATTGTGCGTAGTGGCGGGAGAGCGGTACAGATTAAAGACCTTTTTATTGGGAGAATACTTTTTGATGCCATCGCCATCCGTGCCTACCCACATATTGTCTGCGGCATCCCTGTACAGGTACGTCACAACGTTCCAGGAGCGTGTTTCCGAACCGTTGAACGATACAATGCGGTTCACGATCTCGTTACGCTTTATATTATAGATCATAACGCCGTCTGTGCCGCCTATCCAGATGTTGCCGTTAAGATCCAGCTCAAGACATAAAGGAACGAAATTCGCGTCTTTAGGATCCCGCTGGTCGAACGACAGATCGCTGTACTTATTCTGTTTTTTATTGAAAATGATCAGATGCCCTTTGCTGGCAATGATCAGGGTATCGCTGTTCAGATTGCGGAGTACGATGTGTGAAGTAATGCCGGGCAGACAGTAAGTAGTCAGCCGCATATTCTGTGTATTCATGGCCAGCAGCTCACCGGGTTCGAAATTCATCCAGATAGTGTTGCCGTCCTTGTATACTGCGCTGGCCGCTATTCCACGTTGTAACATGGGTTTAGGGTACAATATGACCTTCTTTTTGGCATAGGTGGAATCGTCGAGTACATAAAGCCCTTTGGCAGGCCGCCATACCCATAAATTATGCTGCACGGAATCTTCTCCCAGTATCCTGAACTTATTACCGCTGTCGCGCTCGCCGTTATTCTCGTAGGTAGTATCTTCCAGCACGCTCTCGAATGAGTTCTTATACTCATCGTACAGACTGATACCGTAGTTATGCGTCAGTAACAGCTGATGCCTCCGGTTACGGTACAGGGAATAACCCTTATACCCTTTCAGGGCAAAGCGATTAATCAATGCACGTCCTCCGTTATTATTGCGGACCACCAGGTTTCCCTTTCCCTGACCAGCCCGTTCCTGTAAACTTGGATTAAACCTGTATTCATTGAACCCATATCCGTCGAATCTGTTAATGCCATCATGCGTAGCAATCCACATAAATCCCTGATTATCTTCCAGGATATCATATACCGAGTTCTGGGATAAACCTTCATTTACGCCATAAGAATCGAAAATGTAGGGCTTGTCCTGTGCGCTCAACACAGATACGGATAGGGTACATAGGAAAAATACTAATAAGGTCCTCGTCATCTGCGCCCGCGATTGCAATGCTTTTAAGTAATAGAGGTTATTAAAATACTGAGTCCACCATAACGCAGTGCTTGCAAATATATAAATCTACCGCACACTTTCTAATGATTTTGTATTTTTCTTCCTCCAATACATCCCATTAAAAACGCAAAAAAATATGTCCGGAAAAACTTCAGCAGCTACAGTCAAGGCTTCGCAATATAAAACATTCATTCTGACCCTGTTGTTACCATTGCTTTTTTCGCATGTAATGGCTCAGTCCGGATACAGCATTCATCCCCACGATCCCCCTCCCATTAAAAGCATCCGGGGAATGAGCATGCCCGATAACGGTGTTATCTGGGTATCAGGCACGGAAGGCAAAGTAGGCCGTAGTACCGACCACGGCGCTCATTGGGACTGGATGACGGTACCCGGTTATGACTCCTGCGACTGGCGTTCACTGGTTGCCTTCAGCGACAAGCGGGCGCTACTGCTAAATGCCGGAGAACCTGCCCATCTGGTACTCACTACCGACGGCGGCGCTACCTGGAAAGAAGTGTACTCCAACCACACCAAAGGCATCTTCTTTGATGGTATGGCTTTCCGTAATGCAAAAGAGGGCATTGCTATTGGTGATCCCATCAACGGCAGGTTTACTATCATCCGTACAAAAGACAGCGGAAACACCTGGCAGGCCGATCCTTTTGAGGCGCTGCCGCTTGCGAAAGAAGGTGAAGCGATCTTCGCCGCCAGCGGTACGAGTGTACGTATTATGCCCGGCGGACAAGCCTGCTTTGTAACAGGTGGTACGAATACTCGTTTCATCAGCGGATGGGAACGCTGGACGCCTATAGAGTGGAATTTCACACATGGTAGTCCGGGTACAGGTGCATTCTCTGTGGCTTTCGCCGATAAGCAGCGTGGCGTGGCCGTGGGCGGTGATTATACTAAAGACACTGCCACCGCACGCAATTGCCTGATCACAAAAGATGGTGGCCGTACGTGGCAGGCTGTTGCCGCACCTCCCGGTGGTTATCGTTCCTGCGTACAATACATCGGCCATGATACATTCGTTGCAACCGGTACATCAGGTACAGATATTTCCGAAGATGGCGGTCTTAACTGGTATAAGATCAGTAAGGAAGGATATCATGTGGCTGGCATTGCTCCTGCCGGCAAACGTGTATGGCTGGCTGGCAGTAAAAAGCTGGCTAGTTTCGGCAGGTTCAAACTGTAACAACCGTACATAATAAGGGGTGCTGCTAAAGCACCCCCGGAGAAAAATAGGTTAAAGCAAAAAGTACATTATTGATTCTCAAGATAAGGTATACACGAATATGTTACATTGGTATTTTAGCGAATGTGTTAATTTTACCAGCAAACGATTAGTTAACAGCATCCAACGTAAAAGCATGTGATAACAATATTTTTATCTAATTTGGGTGCTGACAGGGAATGGGAATCAAGGTGTTCACAACGGTGCTACAACTGTTATCACCGGTATCATATCCGGAACGTTGATTCGGGAAACTTAAAAGCCAATTATGCAAGTAACAACCTCATCGGGTAAATATTCGGCCAAGCACTATCCGGATATAATTAAAGAGTGGAAAAAAGAAGGGAACTACTTCTATTTTTATACATCAGAAACCATACTGGAAGTAAGGATCGTTTCAGATAAGATCGTTCGCTTCCGCTACGCAGCTGACGGTAATTTTCAGAGAGATTTCTCTTATGCAGTCAGTGACCGGCTTGAAGAATCTCCGGTTAATTTCGGATTGCACGAATTCGAAGAGAATTTCGAAATATATACAGAAGCTTTACGCATTTATATCTCCAGAGATGATATGCGCCTTACCATCACTGATCCCGAAGGCTTCATCATCAACCAGGATGAACTCGGATTTCACTGGCAGTATTATCTCCAGAAAGGTGGTAAGATTGTATACTGCAGCAAGCAGATACAGGAAGATGAATATTTCTTCGGAATGGGTGATAAACCTACTGATCTGAACCTGCATGGCAAGCGCCTCGAGAACTATGGTACAGACGCATACGGCTTTCAGAAAGATACAGATCCCTTATACCGTAACATTCCTTTCTACTACGGTCTGCATCGTGGAAAAGCTTACGGTATTTTCTTCGATAATACCTTCCGCACCATTTTCGATTTCGGTAAAGAAAGAGAAAATGTGACAAGCTTCTGGGCAAGGGGCGGTGAAATGAATTATTACTTCATTTACGGGCCTGAATTGCTGAAAGTAGCAGAAGGATACACCAGCATCACCGGTACTGCAGAATTGCCTCCTTTATGGGCCCTGGGCTATCAGCAATGCCGCTGGAGTTACTACCCCGACAAAAGAGTAAAGGAAATAGCCGCCGAGTTCCGTAAACGACAGATCCCTTGTGATGTGATCCACCTGGATATTGATTACATGGAAGGATTCCGCTGTTTCACCTGGAGCAAGGAAGGATTCCCTGATCCTGTGGGACTGATAAAAGAACTGTCGGCACAGGGTTTCAAAGTAGTGGTGATCATCGATCCCGGTATTAAGGTAGATCCCGATTACAACATTTACAAACAGGGTATACAAAACAATTACTTCTGTAAAAGACAGGATGGTGCACTCATGGAAGGCGATGTATGGCCCGGCAAATGTGTGTTCCCGGATTATACGAATCCTGAAGTACGCAAATGGTGGGCTGGTCTCTTCAAAGAACTGGTGGACGTAGGTGTGAGAGGTGTATGGAATGATATGAACGAACCTGCCGTATTTGAAATGGGTACTTTCCCGGAAGATGTGCGCCACGATTACGACGGAGAAGCAGTGAGTCACCGTAAGGCGCATAATGTGTACGGACACCTGATGAGTAAAGCGACCGCGGCCGGTATGAGGAAATACCTCATGCCTAACAGGCCCTTCGTGATATCTCGTTCATGCTATGCAGGTGCACAACGGTGGACTTCCTTCTGGACGGGCGATAACGTATCCAGCTGGGATCACTTGTGGCTGGCTTCTATTCAGTGTCAGCGCCTCTCTGTGTCAGGGATTTCCTTTGCAGGAAGTGATATCGGTGGTTTTATCGGTGAACCTGATGGAGAACTGTATGTACGCTGGATACAATTAGCCGTGTTCCATCCGCTGATGCGTACACACTCGGCCAGTAATGAAACCGGCTTCAATCAGGAACCATGGAGCTTCGGACCGGAATTTGAAACAGTAGCAAAGAAATTCATTCAGCTGCGTTATCACCTGCTGCCTTATCTCTACACTACTTTCTGGCAATACAGCCGCTGGGGCACTCCAATGATCCGCCCGCTCGCATTTGTTGCCCAGCATGATAAACAAACCTACGATCGTTCACATGAATTTATGCTGGGAGATTCCCTGCTGATCAGTCATGTGTCTGAACAGGGTATGAAAGAGAAAGAAGTATACCTGCCGGAAGGACAATGGTACTATTACTGGAATGACCAGGTTTATAACGGCGGACAGGTTATCAAAATAGCCACGCCGCTCGATGAGATGCCGCTCTTCGTAAAAGCAGGGGCAGTAATTCCGAACTATCCGAAGATCCAGCACGTAGATGAGCGCAACACAGAAGAGATGATCTTACAGGTGTATTATTCTAATCACGAAACAAGCAGTTTTCTGTACGAAGATGCAGGCGATCATTATGGATATAAAAACGGTCAGTATAACGATATCCGCTTCAAACAAACATCAGAAAAAAATCGTTTCGCACTGCGTAAAAAATATTTCGGTCAGTACAACGCTGCATACAGAAGACATAACATACACGTACATGGCTTACCGTTCAAAGCGAAGGAATACATTGTGGATGGAAAGGCTGTAAAGCTTACTGCTGCTAACTTTGTGGGGAATGTGGTAAATATTGTAGTGGACAGGAAATTTGAAAATATCATTATCAGGTAGTATACTGTTTCGATTATCTTTTTAATTATAAATCCCAAATTCTGCAGAGAATTTGGGATTTGTAGTTTTAACCCTACACAAAAAAAAAGGGCACATTAGATTGAGATCTTAGTGCCTTTTCATAACCTATGCCAACTTTAGAGTTATCCAAAATTAACATGTTATAACTGATACACAAAGCATATCAACGTCGTAAAGCCAAAATGAACAAAATGAACGAGCTAAAATTCAGTGAACAGATGAGTTCTGTTAATATCAGGTTACAAAATGATTCCCAGGAGATTAATAATTGCATTTCTTAACATCTCATTTACTTTCTTAATAAGTTAATTGGTGTCGTTCGTGCCCCATTCCCTACTTTCATGAGTGTCGTACTCATGCTACAGTTTGTTAATACTACTCCACGATCATGATATTTATTGTGAGAATTTCCGCTGGCTAAAGCTGTTATACAATGGGTTATACTACGAATTTGGCATACGCGGCATAATAGTTGTGCCTACTCTCACGATTCGATTCTATTTCCTCCGTTAAATGGAACCCATTTTTTAACCTTTCAAAATTCATTCTTATGGCTGCAGAACAAAGCAATCAATTCACACAAGAACAGGAAAAACTGGAAAGGGATCAGATGCGCGAAACAAGAGATTCAGGAGCACATGCAGAGAACAAACAATCAACTACATCCGAAGAAAAGAGTACTACAAACCGCAAAGATAAACGTGGTTTCGCATCCATGGATGCAGCGATGCAACGCGCTATAGCCAGTAAAGGCGGCCGCGCAGCGCATGCTCAGGGTGTTGCTCACGAATTTAACTCTGCTGAAGCCCGGGAGGCCGGACGTAAAGGTGGAGTAGCTGTCAGCAGAAACAGGCAGCACATGGCCGAAATCGGTAAAAAAGGTGGTGAAGCTGCTCACAACAAGAGGAAGAAGGATAATTCCAATTCGTCGGTGTAAAAGCTACTCCCCATTCAACATTCTCTTTCCTTAAAAAGGAATGCCTGGCATGCATTTCATGTATACCAGGCGTTCCTTTTTTTTATATTTGTTGAATACTTTAATCGTTAAAACAAGCATCCTTGCAAAAACTAACTGCCAACACCCGACAGCTCTATCCCTTTCTCATTCCCTATCTCATTCTGCTTATCCTGGTTCTTGTCTTCAAAATACTATATTCCAAAGAGGATATTTATTTCTTCATCAACGGACTTCACTTCCCTGCGGGTGATGTTTTCTTTCCGTACATGACTGAAGCCGGTAGTTCCGTCTCCGCTGTAGTGGCTTGCCTGCTCCTGCTTTTCGTCAGTTACCGCAGCAGTGTATTGATGGCCTCCAGCCTCATACTGACTACACTGATCAACGTACCGCTGAAGAACCTGTTCTTTGCACCAAGACCCAGGCTCTATTTCGCCCAGCATACCCGCCCTATTTACTACGTGCCTGATGTCGAAGTACTGGCCAACAATTTCAGCTTTCCCTCCGGACATACTGTATGCGCGTTCACCATGGCTGTTGTACTGACATACATTACTCCGCGGAAAGCTTTCGGATACCTTTATCTCGTGCTGGCCCTCCTGGTGGCTTATTCCCGGATGTATATGAGCCAGCATTTCCTGGAAGACGTGACAGCAGGTTCTGCGCTCGCAACCATCGTTACCGTCGTATGGCTCTCCTGGTTTGATAACAGGCCCTTTTTCAGCGATCCGCGCTGGAATGGCTCCCTCAGCCGGAAGAGGAATGCTGCGTAATATATACCGCAAATAAAAGCTCCCTGGCCATCGACCAGGGAGCCTGAAGATTTT
Organism: Chitinophaga filiformis; assembly: GCF_021646545.1. Lineage (GTDB taxonomy): Bacteria > Bacteroidota > Bacteroidia > Chitinophagales > Chitinophagaceae > Chitinophaga > Chitinophaga filiformis_A. The sequence goes on from NZ_JAKIRP010000005.1 coordinate 57,829, forward strand.
CTTTACTGAGACCGTGTAACAGTTGCTTCACGCAAAGGCAGAATTCTTGTCTGCACAGTTCCTTCCAAACATGCTTACGACTTGCCTTTCTTTTTCTGATGTGGCAGAGATGCCGGTGGTGGTGGCGGTGTTGCAGGTTTTGCAGTTGCAGGTTTTGCGGGTTCTTTTCCAAATTCCTCTTCCGTGATCGGCTCGCCCCTTCTGTAATATTCTTTCGTCATCTTACCCTCTTCATCGTATATCTTCCACATCCCGTTCCGCTGAGAACTGCCATCCCGTTTCACTTCCTCAAACCGCTCTTCTCCCGTAATAGGGTCTACGATCCGGTAATTGTCTATCTCTCCATCAATCCCCATTGCCACAAAAGATCCTTCAGCGCTTACCAGGCCATTGGAATAAAAATAACGGCTGTAGCCATTCAGCTGACCATGCTTGTAGGTTTCCTCTGCGATCAGCGCGCCGGATAAAGCGTATTTTTTCCATACACCCTCCTTCAGGTTATCGACATAGGCCCCCTCCCAGGTATAGCCCGGTTCCCCGCGCACTTCGGGCATCTCCTCCTGCCATTCGCCCTGTTTGCGCTGCTGTGCGTCCACTTTGTTGGGCTTTATCTGCGGCATCTGCGCAAAAGCGGCCAATATCATGAACTGTAGAAATAAAAAAACACTCACTTTTCTCATAGGAATAATTTCAGCAAAAGTACTCATAAAAAAAAACCGGCACAACAAACGTTGCGCCGGTACTCAAATCGTCTTTTTGCTTTAACCTCTTTTGGTTCCTATTTACTTAACTTAATGTCAGCTACCTTCGTATTATCACCCCGCTTCACGGTAATACCCGTGATGGTAGTGTCCTTATAACCATTTGAAGCATTTACAAACAGATTGTATGTACCTGCTTTCAATCCTCTCACCTTATACTGCCCGTCTATCCAGGGTAAAGCATAGGATGTGTCCTTGTCGTTGTACACAGTGATCACAGGGAAAGCATCCCGTGGAGTAACCCTTCCGGAAATGCTGCCGGTCTGTTTCAATGTGAATACATGGAGCACAGGACGCAAAATGAACTGTCCCTGACGGGTCTGGATGATAGAACGGTCAATGTCAAAATCGAGCCAGAGGCGGAAATTCTTGTCAGAGAATTCTTCCCACTCGTCATGACGCACCTGGATAACAATTTTTACCTGGCCGGAAGGTGATTTCAGCGGATAAGTAGTGCTGTCCTTCACAAGGTAGTTGTTGTCGCCCAGGGTGATCCTGATCTTTTTCACCTGGCCTTCAGGTACGATGCCGTCGCCCAGCAGCGTGTCAGCGCCATTGCGCAGGGATAATACATCATACACGCCGGCACGGATGCCAAGAGAATCCCACACATCGCAGTCATCCTTGTCACCGCGGTGGTCTTCCCACCAGCCGCAACGCTCGTAGTCATTGTCCCAACGGTCGTTGTCGTCATCCGCATCAGTCGTACAGGTATCTACCAGTACTTCCACTTTACGGATGTCCAGGAATACATTGTCGAAGTAACCCGGATCGTCAGCGAAATAAACACTTAATCTTTGTTGCCCTTCACCAGGTGACATGGACGCGGAGTTGTCCTTCTGGCAGGCATGGAAAGCGAAAGCCAGCAATACTAATGCGGCTAATCCCCATCCGGTAGTTCGGAGATAGGTCTTCATAAAAAGAATGGTTTTGGTTAATAATACGCCCGCGTCAGTAGGATTGCTTCCCTGAGTAAGGGCAGTATTTTAGATGGCAAAAATAAACAAAAGTTTAACAGAGAAAGAAAAACTGTTATATGTTTATAATCTCATCTTTGTCAACCACTTACATTCTTATCGTACAACTCTTTTCAAAATAGTCGCGCCCAGCGGGGGTATACGCAGGCGCAATACATGACTTTTACCGTTAAATGGTTCCTGCTGCGCAGTAAGAATACCGGTGTTAACTACGCCGCTGCCAAAGAAACGGCGATCGTCGCTGTTGAGGATCTCCTCCCATTCGCCGCCGCCTTCCAGGCCCATGGCATAGTGCTCACGCGCTTCAGGCGTCATATTCAGGATGATCAGTATATCCTCTTCCGGTTTGTACCCCTTACGCAGGTAGGACAGCACACAGATCTCATAATCCGTTAAATTTACCCATTCAAAACCATAATAGTCAAACTGTTTGATGTAAAGCGCGGGCTCTGATCTATACAAATGATTCAGTTGCTTCACGAACTCCTGTAAGCCCTGGTGTGACTCATGCACGAGCAGATGCCAGTCCAGCTCTGAACGGTAATTCCACTCGCTCGTCTGCCCGAATTCATCTCCCATGAACAGCAGTTTCGTTCCGGGATGTGTGAACATGTAACCATACATCAGGCGCAGGTTGGCAAATTTCTGCCAGTCATCTCCCGGCATCTTGTAGAGCATGGGCGATTTGCCATGTACCACTTCATCATGACTCAGTGGCAACATGAAGTTTTCCGTAAACGCATAGGCTATACTGAACGACAACTGGTCCTGGTGCCATTTACGGTGATAGGGATCGCGTTTGAAATAGGCCAGTGTATCATTCATCCAGCCCATCATCCATTTCATGCCAAACCCCAGTCCTCCCATAAAGACGGGTTTGGACACGCCATAGAATGACGTAGACTCTTCCGCAATGGTCTGTACATCGGGGAATAAACGATAGATCGTTTCATTCATGTTTTTCAGGAAAGAGATGGCCTCCAGGTTCTCTTCTCCCCCATGTATATTAGGCTCCCAGGCCCCCGTGTCCCGGGAATAGTTCAGGTGGATCATAGACGCCACCGCATCCACACGCAAGCCGTCCACATGGAATTTATCCAGCCAGAAAACGGCGTTGCTCAACAGGAATGAACGCACCTCATTACGTGCATAGTTGAAAATATAACTGTTCCAGTCAGGATGATATCCTTTACGCATATCCGCATACTCATACGCATGCGAACCGTCAAACCTGTACAGGCCATGCGCATCGTAAGGGAAATGGGATGGCACCCAGTCCAGTATCACACCGATACCTGCATGGTGAAAGGCATCGACAAAGGCCATAAAATCCTGCGGAGAACCATATCTTGACGTAGGCGCATAATACCCTGTACCCTGATAGCCCCAGGAGCCATCAAAAGGATGCTCCATCACTGGCATCAGTTCCACGTGCGTAAAGCCCATTTCTTTCACATAGGGCACCAGCTTTTCAGCGATTTCTCCATATGTGTAGAATACTTCATGATTATGCTTGTCCGGACGGCGCCAGGAACCCAAATGCACTTCGTATACAGTGAACGGGCTTTCCAGGCTGTTGTGCGATTTGCGGCTTTCCATCCAGCGTTTGTCCTTCCACTTATAGTCCAGGTGCCAGGTCACGGAAGCCGTTCTCGGACGTACTTCCCAGTAATTGGCATAAGGATCGCCTTTGCGAAGCTCCTCCCCTGAATTTGAACGGATAAAATATTTATAGAGAGCGCCTTTCTTCACATGTGGCACAAAGCCTTCCCATATACCGGACTTGTCCCATCTGGGGTACAAAGTGTGACTATAATGGTCCCAATCGTTGAAATCGCCGATCACGGAGATGAAGGCGGCATTAGGCGCCCACACTGCAAAATAGGTACCTTTCACCCCTTCATATTCCACTGCGTGTGCACCGAATTTCTCATATAAATGTGCATGTTTTCCTTCCTGGAAAAGCTCTACATCCCTGGCTGAGAACAAGGAAAACGGTACTACTGCCTGTAGTTTCGGCTTTTTTTCTGTTGTCATAATTACGGTGCACTAAGGGTGACAATATAACGTAAATTTTCGCATTTTGTCCCGCATACTCTGGTGAAAAAGCAAGTTTCAGACCATTTAAGACTGCGGTAATATCAAAAGAAAAAGTCCACAGACAATAGCCAGACATTCGAATGACTACCATCTATGGACTGAATATTATGCCTGCCGGTCCGGAACTGTTGCCCCTAACCGCTCAGCTATTAATATCTCTTTTTAAAACCGGGACGGCCAGCTCCGCTTCCGCTGCTGCTACCTTCCCAACGTCTGCCACCGCTACCGCCTTCACGTGGAGGACGGCTGCCACCGGAACGGCGTTTATCGCCATCCTGTGACATTTCGATGCGCACGCTGCGGCCATTGTATTCGGCCTTCTTGAACGTCTGCTGGAATTTCTCCACCACATCGTTCTCTACTTCAAAGAAGGAGTAAACACCCTTCAGGTCAATACGGCCGATCTTGTTACCACGTACGCCACTGGTATCGCACAGGTAGCGTAACATGTCACCACGGGTAAAGTCATCTACAGAACCCAGGTTGATGAACAGACGGGTAAATTTACTGTTGCTGCTTCTGCGGTCAGCACCATCTCCCAATGTTCTCCTTTCTTCCTTCACGTTCAGGTCAGGCGCATCCTGGTAGTATTCCAGGAACTGGTTAAACTCCAGGGAAGCAAAACGTTTGATGATCTCTTCCTTTGTCATGGACGCAAACTCTTCGAATATGCGTTCCAGGTAAGGCTCTATCTGCTCTTCGTTTACTGTTACGTTGTGTACTTTGTGTACCAGTCCAAACAGCTGTTTTTCACATACTGCGAAACCATCCGGTACTTCTACTTTGGTGAATTTCTTACCGATCACTCTTTCGATCTGGCGGATCTTTCCGATATCGCGACCGCTGATGATAGCGATGGATACGCCGGATTTACCTGCACGCGCCGTACGGCCGGAACGGTGAGTATAGTTCTCAACGTCGTCTGGCAGTTCGTAGTTGATAACGTGTGTTACATTGTCAACGTCGATACCACGGGCAGCAACATCTGTAGCCACCAGTACCTGCAGTGATTTCTCGCGGAAACGTTTCATTACCTTGTCACGCTGTTGCTGTGTAAGGTCGCCATGCAGTGCATCGGCATTATAACCGTCACGGATAAGTGATTCTGCAATTTCCTGTGATTCTATCTTGGTACGGGTAAAGATGATACCGAAGATCTCAGGGTTGAAATCCACGATACGTTTCAGCGCCGCGTATTTATCGCGCGGGCGTACCACGTAGTATTCGTGCTCGATATTGGCATTGCCACTGTTCTTGTTACCTACAGTCAGTTCAAAAGGATCTGACATGTATTTCTGCGCAATACGGCGAACCTCCTGCGGCATAGTAGCGGAGAACAACCAGGTGGTCTTCTCATCAGGTGTATTGGATAATATATTGTTGATGTCTTCCTGGAAACCCATGTTCAGCATTTCATCTGCTTCGTCCAGTACAACATAACGTACGTTGGCAAAATTCACCGCTTTTCTTTCGATAATATCGAGCAGGCGGCCGGGAGTTGCTACTACGATGTGCACTCCTCTTTTCAGATCACGCAGCTGCTGCACGATGCTGGAACCACCATACACGGCAACGATGCTTACATCACCCAGGTGCTTGCTGAAGTTCTTCAGGTCATTGGTGATCTGTAAACATAACTCACGTGTCGGACACAAGATCAATCCCTGCGGATGACGTTGTTTAATATCAATCTGCTGTAACAGCGGCAGGCCAAATGCTGCCGTCTTACCTGTGCCCGTCTGGGCCAAACCTACAAAGTCCCTGTCACCCCCTAATAACACAGGTATAGCTTTCTCCTGTATTGGCGTAGGTGCAATAAATCCCAGGTCCTGGATTCCTTTTAAAATCGGCTCTTGTAAGCCTAATGTTTCAAATGTAGTCATTGATTTGCTTTGTTCAGGCTCCGTCGGGAGCCTCGGTATACTATCTCAGCTCTCCTGAACTGATTAATTTTTTAAAGTGTTATATGGTCCGGTCAACACAATGGACATCACTGGTTGCATCATACCAGTTCACCTTCCAGGTCATAATCATATGCCCTGGTGATCCTTACATTGACAAAATCGCCGGGTTTCAGACGTTTGCTGGTGTTAATGATCACTTCATTATCCACTTCAACAGAGTCGAACTCTGTACGTGCCAGGTAACGGCCTGATTCTTTTTTGTCGACAATCACACGGAAAACCTTGCCAACTTTTTCCTGGTTCTTCTCCAGGGAAATTTCCTGCTGGACTTCCATGATCTCCTGCGCCCTGCGTTCTTTCTCTTCTGCAGGGATATTGTCTTCCAGCTCGTATGCGCTGGTGCCCTCCTCATGGCTGTAGGTAAATACGCCAACCCTGTCAAAGCGCATTTTTTCGAGGAAGGTTTTCAGTTCTTCCACGTCTTCCAGCGTTTCTCCCGGATAACCGGTGATCAGCGTGGTACGCAGACAGATACCAGGTACTTTTTCGCGAATGGCTGTAACAAGTTCCTCCATTTCCACGCGGGTGATCTGGCGCTTCATGGATTTGAGCATATTGTCAGCCGCATGTTGCAACGGCATGTCAATATAGTTACAAATATTGGGGAATTCATTCATTACGTCCAGCACTTCCATCGGAAATTTGTGCGGGTAAGCATAATGCAGGCGTATCCACTCCAGTCCCTTTACATTTGCCAGCGCCCTTAAAAGGTCGGCCAGCCGGCGCTGTTTGTACAGGTCCAGACCATAATAGGTCAGTTCCTGGGCAATCAGCATGATCTCCTTTACGCCTGAATTCACCAGTTTCTCCGCTTCTGCTACCAGCTGCTCAATAGGCCGTGATACGTGCCCTCCCCTCATCAGCGGGATAGCGCAGAATGAGCAGGTACGGTTACAGCCTTCAGCTATTTTCAGGTAAGCATAGTGCGTGGGAGTAGCCAGCAAACGTTCGCCGATCAGCTCCGCTTTATAGTCAGCATCGAATTTCTTAAGTATCAGTGGCAGCTCCATGGTACCAAACCATGCGTCCACACCCGGTATCTCCGATTCCAGATCTCCGCGGTAGCGTTCACTTAGACAGCCCGTAACATATACTTTTTCCAGGCGTCCGCGATTCTTTAATTCAACCTGTTCCAGGATAGTGTTGATAGACTCCTCTTTGGCCTTGTCAATAAAACCACAGGTGTTGACAACAACTATATTATGGTCTTTTTTGATGTTTTCATGCACCACATCGATGTCGTTGGCCAATAACTGACCACTGAGCACCTCGGAATCAACCATGTTCTTGGAACAGCCAAGCGTAATAATATTAACCTTATCTTTCTTTAAAGTTTTTGTCTTCAAGCGCGAATGTTTTTATCTGGCAAACTGGCCTGACACCTGTTTGCTTACCGCCACGAAGACATCCCAGACACGAACGGAGAGAACAGCGAGACTTACTGTTATGTGACTATGAAGCCTTAGTGGGGGTTATTTAACTAAAGAATTGCAAAGGTAACATTAAATTGCGAATTGTCAATTATTCGCTTGCGAATTATGTGTTAACAACTTTCCGGCGCTACACCTTGCCTCCATGCATTTAAAATGAAACCAGCGTTCAGGAACGCTGCCTGATAAGCAGCCTATCATGTTCACAATTCCGCCAGCTGGTACAAGCCTTTCTGTATGCCGGTTCCCGCAATCACAATTGCGCGGCCGCCGGTTAACAAAAAAAGAGACCTGGTATGGTCTCTCTATTATGCTAAGGTAACTAATACTATTTATTAGTTATCAATCATTTAAGCTAAACAAAGAATCTACGAATTCCTCCTTATTGAACACCTGCAGATCCTCCATCCGTTCACCTATACCAATGTATTTCACCGGTATTTTGAACTGGTTGGCGATAGCCAGTACAACACCACCTTTGGCAGTACCGTCCAGCTTAGTGATAGCCAGCGCAGTTACTTCTGTAGCAGCAGTAAAGTGACGGGCCTGTTCCAGCGCATTCTGACCGGTAGAGCCGTCCAGCACCAACAGTACTTCATGAGGTGCGTCTGGTATTACCTTTTTCATCACGCGTTTGATCTTGCTCAGTTCATCCATCAGGTGGGTCTTGTTGTGAAGACGTCCCGCGGTGTCTATAATGATCACATCCGAATTCTTAGCAGCCCCGCTTTGTACGGTATCAAAAGCCACCGCGCCCGGATCGGATCCCATTTGCTGCTTTACGATAGGCACACCTACCCTGTCGCTCCAGATGGTCAGCTGATCAACTGCCGCCGCCCTGAATGTATCTGCGGCGCCCAGCAATACGCTCTTGCCTGCTTTTTTGAAGTTGTAGGCCAGTTTACCTATGGTGGTTGTTTTACCCACCCCGTTCACGCCTACTACCATGATCACGTACGGTTTCTTTCCCTCCGGTGTCTCAAAATCACGGAAACCGCTGTCCGGAGCATCTACCAGCAATCCTGCAATTTCCTCCTGCAGGATCCTGTTCAGCTCACTGGTACCGAGGTATTTATCTTTCGATACGCGTTTTTCTATTCTGTCAATGATCTGTACGGTAGTATCCACACCAACATCAGCAGATACCAGCGCTTCTTCCAGGTTGTCCAGTACTTCTGTGTCAACACTGGCCTTTCCGGCAATGGCCCTGCCTATTTTGGTAAGGAAACTCTCCTTGGTCTTCTGTAATCCCTGGTCCAGGCTTTCCTTCTTCTCCCTTGAAAATAGTTTATTGAAAAAACTCATGGTGATTCTTTTGCGGCCGACAATTCCTACGTCAACAGGACGAGGAAGGGCGAATATACTGGTATTTTACGGTATAAGCCCCGGGTTTATTGACGTTTGTCGGTTGTTAAGGTGCGTAAGTTACAGAAAATACTTGACGGGTACCATTTTTGAGATAACACAAAAAGCTGTCCTGATAACGGACAGCTTTTTTAGTATAATTGGTAAAGCCGAATTACTTCTGGTTCATGTGCTCCTGAACCTTATCCTTGTGCACGATAGCTTCTTTAAAAGTATATGCACCGGTTTTAGGAGAACGTACCGCTCTGATCACTTTAGTCCACACTTTAGATTCCGCGGCTGCCTTAGCATCTTTTACTTTCGCGTTCTTGGAGGCTGCTTTTGCCATAATATTCTAGATTAAAAGTTAAAGTTAAAGTCAAAGGTTACCTGTTAATTGCTAATCGCGAAGGAATGCACTAACATGCTAACGATTAACGCTCAACAATAACGATCAATTACTTAATTTCTTTGTGTACAGTCACCTTTCTCAGGATCGGATTGTACTTTTTCAGCTCCAGACGCTCTGGAGTGTTCTTCTTATTCTTGGTGCTGATGTAGCGGGAAGTACCTGGCTGACCAGAAGTTTTATGTTCTGTACATTCCAGTATTACTTGCACCCTGTTACCTTTTTTTGCCATTTTGTATACAAATTAAGTTGAATGCTTACAATTAGATGTTCTGTCCAGCTGCACGCAAGTCCTTTACTACTGCATACAAACCATTCTTGTTGATAGTTCTTAAACCATCAGCAGATACTTTCAAAGAAATCCAGCGATCCTCTTCCGCCAGGAAGAAACGCTTTTTCTGCAGGTTGGGCAGAAATCTTCTCTTTGTCTTAATATTAGAGAAGGAAACATGGTGACCCGTGATCGGCTTCTTTCCTGTCACCTGACATACTCTTGCCATGATAGAAAAATTTTGGATTGCAAAAGTCGCGCTTTTTTATTGATTTTGCAAATAATTACAATCCGATTTTATTAACAATAGCGGAATGTGTAAATGTAAATTACAAATCACACCTCCTAATTCATTGAATATCATTAGCTATAGTAATCTAAAAAAGACCTCCAACCAAGATATCCACATTTTAAAAAAAACATAAAATCAGCTATCTATTTTACAACAGGGCCGCTTTTATGGCAATTACAATTACAAAAGTACAATTAAACTTCTCAGCACAGCACCCAATCTAACACTTTCCAGCACACGCTGCTGTGAAGTGCCATGTTTCAGCAAAGCCTCTTCATGGGAAGTCACACACATCTCACATCCGTTCAGCGCAGATACCACAAGGCTTACCAGTTCAAAGAATTCCTTGCCCAAAACCGGATTGGCCATAATGCTCATACGGATACCTGCCGGTGTAGCTGTATAGAACTCCTTGTTCACAAAGTGACGGAAACGGTAGTATACGTTGTTGGCATTCATCAGCGAAGTACAGCTGTAGATCTCAGCGATCTCCTTATCTGTAGCACCTTCCTGCGTAGCCAGCTTTTCAAACGCAGCCTGCAGCTCCACATGTTTCTCATTCGCGGCTACAGACAGTCCCAGCAGGTATGCTTCCTTTTTGGTCAGTGTAGTAGCTGATAATGAGTTGGTTACATTTATCTTAAGATCTTTCAGATAACGGGCGTCAGTATCGGCCAGGGTACGCAGGCGATCAGAAAGATTGGCTTCTGTCAACCCTACTGCCTGCAATAACTGCACAGCGGTATCTGTATTTGAAGTTGCGAACATAATATTATTTTTTTTAAATATTTAGCAGAAATAAAAAGTCCATAGCCGGACCCTGTATGGGACATCTGACTATGGACCGTAGAAATTAGTTAGCCTTGCTGGTCAGTGTAGCTTCACCTTTTTCCCAGTTGCAAGGGCACAGCTCGTCTGTCTGCAGCGCATCCAGTACACGCAGTACTTCCTTCACGTTACGGCCTACATTCAGGTCGTACAGGGAAACCCAACGTACAATACCTTCCGGATCAACGATGAATGTAGCGCGATAAGCGATCTTCTCGTTAGCTTCCAGGATACCCAGTTCATCAGCCAGTGACTTTGAAGTGTCAGCCAGCATCGGGAACTGCAGACCACGCAGGTCTTCGTGATCCCTTCTCCATGCAACGTGTACATATTCTGTATCAGTTGAAGCACCGATCAGTATAGCATCGCGGTCAACGAAATCCTGGTAGTGCTTGTTGAATTCAGCGATCTCTGTAGGACAAACGAACGTAAAGTCCTTTGGCCACCAGAACATCACCAGCCATTTGCCGGAATTCTTCAGTTCTTCGGAAGACAGTTCATAGAACTCCTTACCTTTTTCAATAGATACTACTGCTGTCTTCTTGAACTCAGGAAACTTTGAGCCTAATGATAATGTTACATTCTTCATTGCGCGTATATGATTTATTTACGTTTAATACCTGTTTACATGACGCCACGGGTATACCCGGTGTTCAATTTATATGATACCCTCGGTTGGTTTTGCTGAATATCGTGTTTACGTGATATTTCGCGGTTACATTCACCTGAATGGCTATATGTCTTTGCTGGTTAATTCGGGTGCAAAATTGCGGCTCTATTCATTATTAATCAAATAGATTTTCAAATACCTCACATTGAAAATCTCTATATAGGGCTAAAAACTGCTATCGTATTGCAATTCCCGGTTTTTCCGCGTAAAAAACCTGCGCATTAATACAATCTTAACATAATTTCCAGCCAAACCGAACAATTTGGCACGTTATTTAGTTACTATAGTAGTACCCGAATTTTAAATAAAAAGTAATAAAACGACAGGCTATGAAACTAAAAAACGTACTCTTGGTGATCTTTACGATTGGAATTGCACTCATCCCGTTAATTAAAAACAGTCTCGGCAAAAATGATGAATTTGATGCTACACAAGACCTGTTCATCTAATGGTTAACGCGCAAGATGGTGCCATGTCCTGTAATGTTGGCCTTCTCCCCGGAGAAGATGGCGTAGTATTGCTATAATTCTACACGATTCCCTGATGCCTTCAGGGTCAAAAATAGATAAGCCCAGCCAAAGGCCGGGCTTTATTATTTGTGTTAATCCATTGCAAATTGTCCGGTCACACTCCCTACATCTCAAGCGGTACCAATGACCATCTCTTCACCCAAAACGTTACTATTGATGTAGTTATATGTCCACAGACATCATGTAACATTGTTAATGATATCTTTGAAGCTACTGATTCCCAGTACTTTAGCTGTTCTAAATCCTTCAGCATGCGACACCCCGATTATTTTTCCGAAGGTCACATCCCGGTTGATCACACTGTCAAAAAATGCGGCAGAAGAAATATAAGTTTGTGGTTCCTTATCTGATGCCGTTCCCAGGAACTGGGTCTTGTAACACCTGATAGCTTCTTTTTTACGCTCGATCACCGCACTCGTATCTACCACAAAATCAGGCGTTTCATAACGGTCCTGCATAAAATGAAAGACCTGTTTCGGACGCCATGCCATCTGTGCCTGTCCATCCTCAAATGTCTCTACCTTTCTCAGACCAGCCAGGAAACAGCTATCAGCAATCAGACGGGCCGCCCTTCCATGGTCCGGATGACGGTCTTCAAATGCGTTGGCCAATACAATATCGGGTTGGTACTTACGAATTGCTGCGATTAGTTTCATTTGCTCTTCCGTATCGTTACGGAAAAAACCGTCACGCAACCCCAGGTTGTCCCTTACTGCCAATCCCATTACTTTGGCAGCCGCTGCCGCCTCTTCTGCTCTTGTTTCAGGGGTGCCGCGGGTACCCAGCTCTCCCCTTGTCAGATCCAGTACGCCTACCTTCATCCCCTGTGCCGCATGTACCATAAGGGTACCTGCACAGGCCAGCTCCACATCATCCGGATGCGCAGCTATCGCCAATATGTCTAGTTTCATCGGAAATATCCTTTCTTTTGGTGGAGTGCAAAGATAAGGGTTTACTTCGTCGTCTTACTACGGATCAACACCCACAACAATTTGTCGTTTGGCTCATAATCCTTTACAAGATCCTTTGCCACGTTAGGCGGCATAACAACAATGTCCTCTATGTTTTTCCGCTCCATCGCTGCCAGCATCTGGGGTACACTATTGTTGATCTGGGAACTGTCCAGCACATACTGAAAACTGCTGTCGCTTCCATGCTCCTTTAACACCTTCGCGTATGGCTGAGAGATCTCACTGAACATCCGGGTATAACGCTTGCGGGCAAAGTCGACAGTTTCTATGAAGATGACGCCATTTTCTCCCCGCGGACCATACTTTTCCTTCAGCTTAGCGCCCTTTACAATGTCTATCAGGGCGATCTTACTCGGGTCCAGTCCTTCCATTCCCTTTTTGCTCTCTACGCTGTCTACAAAGATCAGGGCATTCTCCGGAACACCCGGTATCGAACTCAGATCCTGTGCCATAGCGGCAGTCCTCCATACAAGAAGGCAGGTTATAATGATAAATCTCAAACGCATCTGTGAATTTACGGTAGAAATGTCACAATGCCGCTGCAGTTAGTATGGATGGCCGGAAAGCCGTGTCGCCGGGCTCTCGCGCTTTACAGGTCACCACATACATTGGCCCTTATTACCAATTCATCACCGCAACCTGTTGCTAACTGGAAATGAATTACAAAGCCATCGCGGCTCATATGAATAGATAGACCATCTATCACTCGGCTCTCAGGCTTTTCACCGGGTTCATCATCGCAACCTTCACCGCATGGTAGGAAATAGTCGCCAGCGCCAGAACGATATTCCCAAGCCCCGCCAGCACAAATATCCACCAGGGAACAGATATCCGGTAAGCAAACGCCTCCAGCCAGTTACTCATCGCCAGCCAGGCGATTGCGGTTGCCAGTAACAGGGCTACCCCTATCAATTTGAGAAAATCACTCGAAAATAAGAGGACGATATTCATCACTGATGCGCCTATCACCTTCCGGATACCAATTTCTTTTGTCCGCTGGACGGTTAGCAAAGAGATCAGCCCCAGTAATCCCACACAGCTGATCACAATAGCCAATACCGCCGCACTGCCAGTCAGCTTGTTCAGCAGGTCTTCCTTCTGATAAAACGCCGCTATCTGGTCATCCAGGAAATGATATTCGAATATATTATCCGGATAAACCGACTCCCAGAGCTGTTTTATCTGACTGATACTTTTCATGGCTTCCGTCCCTCCTATCTTAATCCCGACAAACGCATAATCCTGGCGCAGGGTAGCCATCAGCACCGGCTCTATATTACTGTGCAGGGAATGCAAATTGAAGTCCCTTACAACGCCTACAATGGTCCCCGGATGATCGTTCAGGGCACCCGCCACCATCTGGTGACCGATCACCTGCGACGGGTCGGAGAAACCCAGCTTGCGGACCATCTCCTGACTCACGAGGAATTCCCGGACGGTATCACTTTCCACCAGGTTCCTGCCAGCCACCAGCTGCAGTCCGAAAGTGTTGAGATAATGGGCATCTCCCAGGGTACAGAGTGCCGTATAATCCTCCCATTCCCGGTTATCAAATTTCACCGAACCCGCCCTGAAGCTTTCCGAAGACGGCGGCCGATAACAAAAACTCGCATCTTTCACGCCGGGCAGTTGCAGCAACTGGTTCTTCAGGTAATTGATATCCTTTTTACCCTGCTCCGGAACCGGCACCATCACTATCCCATCCTTCTTAAATCCGATATCGGTGTTCTTCAGAAAATTGAGTTGCAGGGTAATGACCAGCGTACAGATGATCAGCGACTGTGCCACGAGGTTCTGAAAAACGATGAGGCCTTTGCGTAGCCAGGGTTGTTTATTACCACCCGACGTGTGCTTCAGCAATCCCACAGGCTTAAATCTGCTGAGCACCAGCGCGGGGTACATACCGGCGAGGAATGTGATCAGGACGATCAGCAGTAACAAAGCTGCCGCCAGCGGCACATCCTGGAAAGGATGAAATTCCAGTCCAGTCCCTAGCCAGGGGTTCAGCAAAGGCAAAGCCAGCAACACCCACAGTATTGAAAGCATCGCGGCAGATAAACTGATGAAGGCCGTCTCGGTCATGAACTGCCAGAAGATGCCCATTACACTGCTTCCCAATACCTTGCGGGTACTGATCTCTTTTGCACGCACTGCATTCTGCGCCGTAGCCAGGTTGACGAAATTTACGCAGGCAATAATAAGGATCACAAACCCCACAATGCCGAGCGTCGTCAGCAGCGACCTGGAGACCATCCCCCCATACCTGGCATCAAAGTGCATTTCCTTTAATGGTTGCAGATGAAAATTATAGTACTTCGCCATCTCGCCCATATGCCGTTGTTTCACAGTTGCAATGGCACGATCGACCGCCGCAGCATTAACGTTGTCCGGCAACAACAGATACAGCGAATTTGATGAATTGATCCAGCCCCACTCTGTTTCAATAGCCGGATACATCTCGGTATAAAATACTCTCATAGTAGCCCGGGAAACGAATACGTCCACCTTTGTATCAGTATTAGCAGGATAATCCTTCAATATGCCTGTAATCTTTACCTCCACTTTATCATCCAGCCGGATCGTTTTACCCACGGGATCCGCATTCCCGAAATATTTTTCCGCCTGCCTGCTGGTCAGCACAGCGGTATTCGGTTCATCCAGCGCACTGTTGGAGTCTCCGGCCTTCCATTCATAATCGAACAACTCAAACCAGTGGCGGTCTGCAAAAGCAACATTGCCATGTTCAGCAAACAGCTGACGGGCGCCTCCCTGTCCGGGTACCGTAACGGTAATAGCCTGATCTCTGTAATTGCAGAATAAAAAAGCCTGGTTCTTTACCTGGGGTATCTCCGCGCGTATGGCAGCCGCCAGGGCCAGCGGAGCGCCTTTGTCGTATTGCACGGAACCGTCGTTCAGATGCAGATCAGAAACAACCCTGTACAGGTAGTCCCTTTTCTGATGATGCGCATCAAAATCGAGATGATAAGTAATAAACTGAAAGAGAATAAGACAGCAGGAAATACCAAGGGATAACCCAAGTACATTCAAAATCGTATAGAAAGCGTGCCGGCGCAAATTCCGCCAGGCCATCCTGCAATAGTTGCTGAGCATAACCGGTTTTTTGGCATAACCAAACGCTCAAAAAATATACCCCATAGTTATGCTATTCATAATCAGCAGAATGTATATACTACAGGTAAAAGATCTGTCCGTTTTTGTGACAATGCTTGTCCACTTTTTGAAAGCGATTGGGGGAACCTCGTAAATACTATGTTCCGCGACGACGCATTTATGTGAAGCCCCGAGTCCCCACTTGAACTACAACAACGCGCCCCCCGGAACGGAAGCCCTATCACCACATTAAAACAGACCATTACAGGATGATAATAAGCAGAAAATAAAGCAACAATAATTCCGCACTGTCCCGACCGGACACCTGTCGGCATTAACACAGAAATAATTGCAAAATGATTATAACAAGCAGAAAAAGAAGCAGTATGAAACGGGCAACGCACTTATCAACCTGAGGTAAACGCCTGGATAAGGTCAGCAGGTACGCCTCTGTTGGGAATTGATTGATTTTTAATCAATGAGGAATCAATTATACGCTCTGGAGCCTCGATACATCTCGATCTCCTGGACAATGGCCTCAATATCCTTATCTTCCTGGACATCATACTCGCTCTTCAGATTACCCCCAAAGAAGAAGGCCACCGTCTGCCACATCCTGGCGGAAAATCCACCTTTTAGTTCCTTGATGATCTCATAGCAGTTCTCTCCCGTTTCCCGGTTAATGAGTTTCATGAGCACCTTCCCCTGGTACACAGAGAGGTTCTCCAGTTTGTTCCCAAACTCAGCCTTCATCTTTTTCTCGACCTCAGCCAGGTATTTCTTCCGGTCACGCTTTTCCGGCAGTGAGGCCAGGTGGCTGTTGACATCTTTCAGTATTCTGGCTGCCGATTTGGCGTATGGATAAGTCACATACACTGCATTGCGCAGGCGAGTCCAGGCTTCTCTTTGTTTACGGAATTTTCGGGGGAGCTTATCTATCACCTCCACGATCCGGAGCGTGATGAAAGGGATGGTATCGGAGCCTACAACAACTGCACTCACCGCAATACTGTCCGCGCCCTGACGCGTCTGGGCAACAACCCTACTGCGCCCAGCGAGGCACAACAAGCTGGCTGACAGGATGATAAAAGCGATGAGACGGCGCATAAAACTCCTAAACTAATCTTAAAGTTATACTAAAGATATGCTAAAAAGTCGATAGCCCGCATTATCTTCTTCCGATCCACGCCCATACGTAAGAGGGCATTGTTTCAGTGATGATTTTCAGCATTTACACCCGGAAAACGGGCTCCATTGCCTATGAAAGATTGAATCCGTCTTGGGATAACGTCCGGTCCTTTCCCCCTTCCTACGGGTTGTAACGTTCGTCACAAATGTTCTTTGACGAACCTATACATCCTCCTCTTTCCCATTTTTCTGATTTTGGTTCAAAAGCAAAGCACCTCCTTTATGGTCAATTCCTCAAGATAGCTTACTAAAAATGCACATTGGGAGCATGATTTCCCTTTCTGTTTTCTTTACTTCACCATCATTTCCATATCATTTCACCGACATTTCTATATCGAAGATATACATATGACGGTAAAATGATATCCAGATGGCGGTATAGTGATATGGAGATATAGAGATCAAAGCGTATTCAGTATGGGCCAGGGTCTAAAAGATGCGGAAATGGCAGAAGGTTTGAAGCGGCGGTGAGGCAAAATCGAATTGTTACTGATGCGGCGCAAAGGCATGGTAAAGGCATGGCCAGGGCATGGTAAGAGCAAATACTATTGAATCATAACAGGTATATCAAAGGCATATCAAAGGCATGGTAAAGGCATGATAAGGATATGGTAAGATCGTCTCAGGTCTACCTCAATGGCCTGATTTAGATACTGAATTTATTGGTCAGATTGAGAATGCAGCATAAGCTCAAACCTCGTTAATTCATTAAAGCCCAATGCATAACGCAAAAATGCGGCAGCCCTAAATGAAATCGTCAGTCTGAAACAGCGGCGGTTCCAGGTGGAGATCACTGGCCTTCGTTGTTTGAAGTATGCCCAAACGCCCCACCAGGGGTTTAATGAGATTTCCAATCGCCCGACACGACCTCCCATCGTTCCATAGCAGGAAACTTCAAAGAACGCAGCCAGTGGTCCCACCTGGAACCGAAGCAATATCACGAAGCAAAAAAAATCCGCAACAGCTACGCCATTGCGGATCAATATCTTAGAAAAACGATTAGCTACCTTGCTCTATTCTTTTGTAAACAACAAGACCAATCAGCACTACCTACACAATTACAATGATAAATATCGGCCATAAGTCAACCGTAATAAACTTTGAAAGATTACCTCACCGGCAACAACCCCAGTTTCTCTTCAGCAAACGAATCAATCGCCTTCTCGACAGACGGAATATCCTTCCCCGTCAGATAACACCCCATCACATGCGCCCCGGCATTCGGGATCGCCACTGTTTCCTTCAATGAAGCCGGTGTTCCCAACTGCTTCTCCATATCCAAAATAGCAGATACCCTGACCGTCGCGTCCTGATGCTGTTCATCCTTGTAGTAATACAGGTTCAGCGCCGGTTGTTTAACAGCACGGAAGACGGAAGTCTCCATCGTAGTCTCCAGCAGATTTTGCAGCTCAGAAACAGCCTCGAGGCGGTACCGGTTATACCAATACTTCCCTACCTCGGAATTTTCCGGAACAGATTCCCGGTACTTGCCTTTACAGACGAACCGCGCCAGCTGCAATCCCCACGGATTATTACTCAGGAAAGCCAGATCGTTGTTGATAGCGATATTAGGCGACATGTTAATGATCGCAAAGACGTCATTGGGATAGGTTGCCGCCAGTTTTAACCCCAGCGTGCCACCGGTAGAGCAGGTCACCAGGATCACTTTCTCTCCGAGGGCCTTGCCAATACTCAGCGCCTCCTTGGCGTCGTTCCAGAGACCAGTGGCCGTCATGGTCAGCAGCGGTTCGGAAGTGTCCAGACCATGGCCATCCAGGCGGGAAAGGTACATGTTACAACCATACCTCTTGGCAAAGTCGCGGTGTACGGGATCGCCCTCCTCCTGACTGGCTGAAAAGCCATGCAGGTATACTACGCTGTAAGGTGTCTTCTGATGCAGGGTATCATACCATACAATACGCGCTTCGTTGTTGGGCTTCAGCTTGTGCCGATGCTCTTTGACGCTCACATATTGTTCTAAGGCGTAGGATTGCTGGGGTACGGCGGGGAGTAATGGATCGTACCGGGGATTAGCGGGTCTTGGACCCAGGTAATATATAATTACCAGGATTGATATTACAATCAGGGATATTCGCAGCCAGCTGCTTTTCATGGGAGTGGTGTATTATTTTGATCCGGGGATGCAGGATGTTCTGGCCCCCGCATCCCGGATCAAAATGTTATGACTGAATCTTTTTTGCCTTATTCGCCTTCACCCGGTATACAATGCTCATTATAAATCCGATGATCATGATCAGAATGCCTATCCATAGTACATTGATGAATGGGAAGATAAAGGCTTTCATCACAATATAGTCCTTAAAAGTATCCGATTCCTTTACTTGTAACAGGATCTTTTTTTCTTTCGGCAGTATTTTGCTGAAACGCACATACAAGGACAGCGGTGCTACGGTGTCAGCGATGGATATCTCACGTGTACTGTCGCGCAGGCAATATACCGGCAACAGGTTATACTGTTCGTTATTCTTGGTGAATACCTTCAGCTGCGCACCCACAGCCAGATCGTTCGGCTCTGCTTTATAGTTCGGATTGTTCGGCTGCGGTTGTATACCCTCCAGTATCATATAACCGTTGGCGAAGAATACAGAGTCGCCCGGCGCTATTTCATGAGAGCTGTACTGGGCAGTGTCGCTCGCTTCGTCCTTGATAGGCACAGCTGTGATATAAGTAAAGATATCTTTCGTCAGATAGTGCCTGGAATCAGGATTCGGCGTCAACTGTTGCTGGCCTTTGTTGCTCAGGAAGGCGTCAGGATGCAGGGTGAATTTCTCCAGGATATTTCCGTTCTCAGGATCACGGCGCTCATATCTCACCAGGTAATAAGTCTTCGCATCGCCGGGCGCTATGGAGTCGCCGGCATAAGTCACGTGGTAGTCTCCCATCTGCACCGGGAAGTTCTTAGGCAGCATCAGGTTCTCCCTGGGGTTCTCCTTGCTTTCTTTTCCGAAGAAACCACCGTCCAGCATCTTCATGCGGTCGATAGAGATCACTTCGCGTTTGGAAGCGGAGATCAGGATACCCAGCAGCACCATACCGAAGCCCACGTGGGCGATAGAAGCACCCGCCGCTCTCAGTTTACCTTTCTGGCCAATGAAGATGTATGCCGCATTACCAATGATAGCATAAACACTACAGAACAACATGATATAAATAGCCACCAGGAAACCAGCGCCGTAAAGATCATAGTTGATATTGCCGAAGATGCCTATTAGCCCTGTAATTACAAGGCTCAGAATAGTCGGGATGGCTATTTTCTTTGTAAAGAACCCTTTAGGTGTATCCTTGTATTTCAGGTACTGTACCACAGCGGTCAGCAGGCCCAGTACAATGGCGATCCAGATCTGGATCTTATTGTAGTGGAATACACCGTCGGACGGTGGCGCAATATCCTGCTGCAGATTCAGCAGTTTCTTGATACCCAGTCCGTTAATGATCTTATTCCATACAGGGATAGAAGTGGTGAAAGTGATCTGTATAGCGGCGATCATCAGCACCAGCGATCCGATGAACAGCCAGAACTCACGGGAGTAAGTACTTTCTTCTTTTACGACGGATGGGATCTCTTTCCTTCTTGCGATCAGCATCACAAAACCAGGTATCGTAAATACCGCCATGTACAACAGCAACTGTCCACTCATCCCCAGGTCGGTAAAGGAGTGTACGGAGGTATCCCCCAGCACACCACTACGGGTCAGGAAGGTGGAATACAGGATGAGAATAAAGCTGATCAGGAAAAAGAAGAAGGTAGACTTCAGCGCGTGACCGGAGAACTTAAACGCCAGCAGCGTGTGAATACCTGCTACCAGCGTTAACCAGGGCACCAGGGAGGCATTTTCTACCGGGTCCCACGCCCAGTAACCGCCGAAGGTGAGCGATTCATAAGCCCAGGCAGCTCCCATCATAATACCTGTACCCAGCATCATGGCCGAGAACAGTGACCAGGGCAATGCCGGTTTGATCCATTCTTTGTAATCGCGGGTCCACAGACCGGCAAAAGCATATGCGAAAGGAATAATGGTAGACGCAAATCCCAGGAACAGCACCGGTGGGTGGATCACCATCCAGTAGTTCTGCAGGGACAGGTTCAGGCCATTACCGTCGGTGATGAAGTCGAGGTAGTTAGGGTTAGACACCCAGGGTAGTCCCAGGTTCTCTTCCGCCTGACGCAACAGCAGGAATGGGTTGCTGCCCACACGGTAACCCAATATATAAATACCGATCAGCATACTGCCGAGGCAAATCTGCGCAAAAGACAGTACGGTCATTACAGGCGCTTCCCATTTCTTACCTACACGTAAGAGGATAAGGCCCAGAATGCTATGCCAGATGGACCACAGGAGGAAGCTACCTTCCTGGTCGGCCCAAAAGCTGGACAGGAGATAACTCACCGGCAGATCGCGGGAAGAGTTCCTCCATACATATTTGTACTCGAAATAGTGATTGTATAAAGCGTAGTACAGGCTGCCGAAAGTAGAGAAAACGGCCAGTGCCTGAATAATGAAGGCCCAGCGGGCCAGTTTCTTCCATGATTCTTTTAACAGTTCCTCTTTAGACTGCACCGACATGAAATAGCTTGCTGTAGCCACCATCGATGCAACAAAAGCCAATACCGCTGAAAAATGCCCTAACTGTCCGGGTAACAGATGCTCCCCTATATAATTTGTGTTCAAAACCTGCTAGTATGAAAGCCCGTGAACGGCAGTCCACGGACAATAGAATGAATAATCTTTTTTCCGCATGATTCCGGCGGGCTACCTATGCTTTGCCAATAGCCACCTGGTCGTTCTTATATTTGGACGGACATTTCATCAGTATCTTGCTGCATTTGAACTCTCCGCCTGCCATTTTACCGGTCAGTACAACACTCTCCGCTTTCTCGAAATCAGTAGGTTTAGTGCCATAGAACACAACGGGTCTTACTTCCCCTGTTTTGTCAATTACATAAAAGCGGAACAGGTTGGCATCTTTTTGTGGATTGTACTCCATTACTTTAGTAGTATCCAGTTTTCCGATCACCTGGAATTCTTTTCCCTCCTTCTGCCTTGCAGTGGCAAAAGTCTCATAAGTACTGAAATCGCCTGCCACCGTTACAATTATTCCTATAGCCACAGCAATAAGTATCAGCAGGATAATGTTAGATTTCTTCATATCGCAAATAATTCAGATTCTTCCTTAATGCATTCCTTTTATTAAAAAGCCGTACACCTTGTTTTACAATCAATATACAGTCTTGATCAACCGCAAAATTACACCAAAATGAAGTTCAAGTTCATTTTTTTACATAAAAGAAGACATGATATTTATCATAAAAAGGTCACACATCCATGCAGGCCCGACAGTGGGCCCTATCCTATGGTCGGTGGTTCATAAATTACTATCTTTGCGCCGGAAAAATCGTTTAAACGGTTGATCCCTACGACGAGACCGCCTCAGGGTGGCCTCTTTTTTATCAAATTACATTATCATGGCGGATTTATCTCAATTTGATCCTAATTCTGTCAGCCTGTTGTCCAACAATATATTTGGGCTGCCTACAACTGAGGAAGATGCTAAACTGGTATTATTACCTGTTCCCTGGGAAGTAACGGTTTCTTACACCCATGGTACTGCCAGAGGCCCCGAACAGATCTTCAAGGCTTCTCTGCAGGTAGACCTCTACGATCCAGACGCAAAAGATGGATGGAAAAGTGGCTTTTTCATGCGCGATATTGACAAACAACTCTTACTGCGCAGTGATTATCTCAGAAAAGAAGCGGAACTCTACCTTAAATTCCTCACCGAAGGCGGCGATATCAGTGATAATGAATTCCTTAAGAAAACGCTCGTAGACGTAAACGCCGGTACCGTTGCCATGAACGAATGGGTGTACCGCCATACAAAAGAATTACTCAGAAACGATAAACTGGTAGCGCTGGTGGGCGGCGACCATAGTACTCCCCTCGGCTTTTTTAAAGCGATCGGCGAGCACAAGGGCGATTTCGGTATCCTTCAGATCGATGCTCACTGCGACCTGCGCGAGGAATATGAAGGATTCAAATACTCCCACGCCTCCATTATGTATAATGCCATCCGGGAAGTACCTCAGCTCACCAGGCTGGTACAGATAGGCATCCGCGATTACTGCGAAGAGGAAGTAGATTTCATTAATAACAGCGATGGTAAGGTGGTGACCTTCTTCGATAGAGATATCAAAACCCGTCAGTACGAAGGAGATACCTGGAAAATGATCTGTGACGATATCATTGCCACCTTACCCGACCAGGTATATATCAGCTTTGATATAGATGGCCTCGATCCGAAACTGTGCCCTGCTACCGGTACTCCGGTAGCAGGTGGTTTTGAAACGGAACAGCTGTACTATCTCTTCCGCAAGGTGATAGAGAGCGGTCGTAAGCTCATCGGCTTCGACCTGAACGAGGTCAGCACTTCGCTCAATGAGTGGGACGCCAACGTCGGTGCGCGCGTGCTGTTCAAATTGTGCAACCTGCTGATATGTTCGAATAAGGATTAAAGGCGGACACCATACCGGCAGGATTGTCAGATGGATCATTAATCATCGCAGACGAAACCAGGTCACAATCACGCAATCCGCCAGGCAGAACTGATCAGGCATTCACCTGGCAATACAGTTCACGTGATTGCTTTAAGCTGACATACTGGCCTGACAGTGTTATACAAAGTGAAGATTTCTCTGTGAAGCACTAGTAGCATTATGCTGATATACTGGCCTGACAGTGTTATACAAAGTGAAGATTTCTCTGTGAAGCACCAGGTAGCATATGCTGATATACTGGGCCGGACAGTGTTACATCAGACGACGATTCTCTGCGAGGCTTTCCACCGCATGCGCTGATATACTGCCAAACAGTGTTATATATGACGAAGGTCCTTTGCGAGCCATGGATGCTGGCCGGACAGTACCAGACAATATTAAAACAATTAAGCCCGATAGCTGATCAACGACAATATGAAACAATATAAGATACGGATTCTTCACCCTAATGCGGTAACACGTCTTCGTCTGCAACCAGTAATGCATGGCCTGGCAGGCATACTCTTTTTAATGAATGGAATAGGTGTGTACAACAGCCCGTCTCCCAACTGGGCCATGGCCATCTTTTTCATACTGCTGGGCTTAGGCAGTCTGGCCTTCCCGTTTGTCATGAAGCGCTTCCGCAACATACAGGCGGCCAACAGCCTGGCGCGTACGGTGCAGGCCTTTGTGAGCTTAACCGGCTGTCTTTACTTCCTGAGCCATATGCAACCGCTCATCAGCGTGCTGCTGTTCCTGACAGGTATCGCTTCTGCCTATATCGGATGGGCCGAATACAAGATCTTCCAGCCCTGTTTTGTGAAAATAGACATGATGGGTGTACTGCTGCCAGGTACCTTTTCTGACAAGCTGATTGGCTGGAACCAATTGAATAATGTAATTTTGCGGAATGACCTGCTCACAATAGACTTCAAAAACAATAAGGTATTGCAACTTGAAGTACTGGATGAAACAGGCGCCGTTACGACGGATGAAATGAACGCATTTTTCAGAAGCCGACTCTGATAACTGCAAGGGAATATTACCAACTCAACAAGAAACGATTTGATCATTTGAAACAGTCTCCATACATACTTTACTCTGACGGGAAAGGCAACATCTTTGAAGATACCACCATGCTCACCACCGGCCGTAGCGGCTGGGATGCATGGCCTATCGAGCCTGACGAATGGATCGAACTGCCTGAGGGCGGTTCCCTGTATGAATTGCCCGGCCGCCGTGGTATAGGTCTCAACGCCAAAACCGGCGAAATGGAGCTCTGTGACAAAGGATGGGCCGTAGCAGCCTTCATCCCTCCTGCACATACCGGCTATTACCTGGCCGCATATGAAACCATGCCGGACGCACCCACCCTGCCGCTGTTCTGCTATACCGCAGTAGGCTGGCTGGATGGGAAATTTTACGTGCCTGCTACCCGTATCGAACAGGACATCCGTCAGGAATGTGCCGGTTTCGACGATAAAAAGGTAAAACAGGGCGTACAACAATTGCTGGACGCATATCCGCACAACCGCCTGGTAAAACACCTGGCCGACAACTGCGCGCTGACATATCATTGCCCAGCTGCCCGTAACTACTTCATGGGCCGCTGGGAATGTCCGATACCTTCTTCTCCCGCCTGTAACGCCAACTGTATCGGTTGTATCTCTTTCCAGCCGGAAGAAGAAACCATCGTCTCCACACAGGACCGCCTGCGTTTCAAGCCTACAGCCGAAGAGATCGTGGAATACACTGTTCCCCACCTGGAAACAGCCCCTTTCCCTATCGTAAGTTTCGGACAGGGCTGCGAAGGAGAACCGCTGCTGATGTGGGAAACCATCCGCGACTCAATCATCGAAATACGTAAACATACCCCTAAGGGTAGTATCAATATCAACACCAACGGCAGTAAGCCTGACGCAGTGCGTGAGCTTTGTAAGGCAGGCCTGAACAGTATTCGCGTAAGTACCAATTCAGCGCAGGAGAAGTACTATACGCCTTACTACCGCCCGAACAACTATGTGTTTGAAGATATTATTGAGAGCCTGAAAGTGGTGCGTGAATTCGGTGGATGGACCTCTATCAACTACTTCACCTTCCCTGGCATGACCGACAGCGTGGATGAATACGAAGCGCTGCGTAAACTGATCAGAGATACCGATCTCCAGATGATCCAATGGAGGAACTTCAATATCGATCCTGACTGGTATCTCGGCCGCCTGGGTGTGACCGAAGTAGGCGACTGCCTGGGTATTAAACAGTTACAGGAACTGATCCATGAGGAGTTCCCTCACCTGAAATATGGTTATTTCAATCCTCCTATTGAAAGGATCAAGGGCGACTACACGAAAGACTTTGCACATTACTAATAAGCAGCATTGAACACCGAAAGGTCCTGTTTGTTTCCTGGCGTTGCGCCTGAGGAAACGAACAGGACCTTTCGCTTTATTGAACCCGCCGTGGCGCCGCAACGCGTCTGTAGCTGGCCCTGGGGAGCGCAAGGGCCATTCGTTGCAAAAGGTCGGTCCATACGATAGGCAACAACCCGGGAAACGAAAAGTAACGCCAGGGAACCAGGGCTACGCATCAGCATATGAAACGCGCGCAACCAGTTGGGAGAGGGATAGCAGTTGCACACATTCGCGAAGCGCTAACTATCTCAACTATCAGTTCTTCACGCGAAATCAATGGGAGGGTTAACACTGCAACGCATTCGTCAAGCGCGAAACTATCATGAATGCTCATGTACGACAGTCGTCATACTATTCGCCAATACCTTTTTGTATAAGAAATAAAAACCGGCGCCAGTGCTCATACACAGGGCCGCCGTGCAATACCACCAGGCAGAAAAGCCGAAGCGCCCTACCATGTAAGACCCCAGCGTAGGTGCACAGATGCTGGAGATAGAAAATGCCATCGTATATAAACCAGCGTATTGTCCGCGGTTATGCTCACCACTACGATGCACAAAGAAAGAGTTCATAAAAGGAATGCTCAGCATCTCTCCTATCGTAAACATCAGGATAAACAACAATCCGGCTGCAGCAACAGGCGGCAGCAGGTTAAAGCTCAGATAGCCTAGCCCCGCCAGCAATACCCCTCGCGTAATATATTGCAGGCTATGCATCTTTCCTTCCAGTTTGTACACGAGTACCATCTCAATAAACGCCACGATGAGGCCATTCAGTCCCATCAACATACCGATATGCGCTTCTTCCATATGCACAACAGATTTCAGGTACAATGGCACCATGGTAGACAATTGCAGGAAGCCTGTTGTGAAGATGGTGATCAGTGAAATGAAAGCAATATAGATCCAGTCCTTGTATACACTTGGTGCGCCCGGTTCTACGGCACACTCCGGCGTTGCCTTTACCTGTGGTTTCGTCTTTACTGGAGGCAACAGGAAGCGCATGACCGTTACTGCGATAATACAGGTCAAGCCATCTACCCAGAATAACAGATGATAACTATATCCTGCCAGAATACCACCCAATGCAGGGCCCACGGACCATCCCAGGTTGGAGGCCAGCCTGTTCAGCGAGTAAGAACGTGTGCGGTTCTCGACGGAGCTGTAATAAGCAGTAGCCGCCACGTTGGCCGGTCTGAAGGTATCGCCTACGCAGCTGAGTACGAAGATGCAAACGCAGAATTGCGGTAATGTCTCCATTTGCCCCAGCACCAGGAAGATCAATCCCTGCATTAATAAACTCCAAAACTGTACGGGGTAAAAGCCGATCCTGTCAGACAATCTTCCGCCAATAAACGATCCACAGATAGCGCCCATACCGAAACAAGCCATCACTATACCTGCCTGTTGCACAGAGAAGTGTAGTTTTTGGGTGAGGTAAACCGTCATGAAAGGAATGGCCATCGCACCACTGCGATTGATCAGTAAAACAACCGCTAATAACCAGGTAGAAGGAGATAAGCCGGCGTACGCTTTTCTATACAGAGAAAAAATGAGTGACATTGTATCGTAAAACTCTAAGGCTACACAAAAGTACTTCAATAAACCCGATGCCCGTAATAATAATTGTACATGAAAAACAGTTATTAATGTAACAAAGCGCCAAACTGAGGCAGGCAGACGATGTACACTTTAAAAAATATCCTTACTTTTGGTGTATGCCGAAAAAAGAAGACAACACAGACAAAAATTTAAAAGCAGCCGGCGCCACGATTGCCGTACACGCATTGGTGTTAGTTGTGCTGCTGCTGGCAGGCTTCTCTGCCCCGCCGCCATTACCGGATCAGGATCTTGGTATGGAGGTAAATCTCGGTACTTCGGATGAAGGTATGGGAGAAGAACAGCCCCTCAACCCGAATCCACCCAGCAGTGGTGAAGCCAGCGCTTCCACCCCGCAGAATGAGCCTGTGCCTTCTGCCGACAATGCTACACAGGAAGATATTGCTACCCAGGACGATGAGGAAGCCCCTGAGATCACCAAACCGGAAAAACCGGTGGAGAAACCAAGGGAAACGCCTAAGAACCTGGAGCCGCAACCATCCAAAACACCTCCTAAAAAGAACTCAGATAATCCTCCGGCGCCTGTACCACCTTCGCCGAAGCCTAAAGCCGTATACAGCGGCGGAAGCTCCAGCAGCAATAATAGTGGTAACAATGCCCAGAGCAGTAATAACTCCACCGGAGAAGGCAATACGGGTAAACCCGGCGACCGCGGACAGATCAACGGTAATCCTGATGGCGGCGGTTACACCGGTGGCGGTCTGGGTGGCGGACGTTCAGATTTCCGCCTCAACGGACGTACCCTGCTGAGCAAACCATCTCTCACCTACGACGGTGATGAATCGGGCTATGTTGCCATCAATATCAAGGTGGACAGGCAGGGTAACGTGATCGCAGCATCCCACTCCCTGAAAGGATCTACGCTGAATAATTCCCGTCTGATAGAGATCGCCAAAAGAGCGGCTACCCAATTAAAATACAACGTCAACGACGACGCACCTGAAGTGCAATTCGCACTTATAAGATTTTATTTTAAAGTACAATAATATATTTAAATATATTTGCATAGGAAAAGACGGTCCGTCTTTTCCTATTTCTTTTGTAGTGCCCGCCAATAAACGGCCCTGTTTTTGCGTTATTGGGGGGAAACCGAACTGCCAACTAATTACTGTTTATGCCATTTAGACTGTTTAGAGCCGCCTACTTGTTATGTGCTATTATCGTTATGTCATTATTCGGGGTGTTCAAAGCCCAGGCTCAATTTACTTTAGGGGGATATTCCAACAGCCATTATGCTGGGATACACGGTGTTCCGAACAACCCGGCTTCTGCCGCAGGTACGCACTATAAGTGGGATGTCAACATCGCCGGCATCAATGCTGCCGCCGGTAATACGTATATCCGTTTTCCACGCTCTATCCTGCTGCATCCGCCAGATTCACTGGAAGCGCTGAAAAAGAACCGCGATTATTTCCTGGACAGTGCCGGTACCGGTAAACAGTTTGGCTGGGGTAATGTAGACGTAATGATGCCTTCCGTGCTTTATTCTATCGACGAATTGCAATCGGTGGCCTTCACCTGGCGCGTCCGCTCCATGGCGAATGGCGGTAACATTTCTACCGATGTAGCCAACTTCTTCGCACAGGACTTCCCGAATCCAAACCTGGTAAACCGCCGTTACGATATGCCACTTGCCAATGGCAGCTTCCATTGGTGGAATGAATTTGGCTTTACCTACGCCCGCGTGCTGAAAGATGATGGTGCGAATGTGCTGAAGGGCGGTGTTACCCTGAAATTATTATCAGGTGTTGCAGCCGGCTATGCACAGGTAGATAATGCCACCTTCGTAATGAACTCCCGCACCAGCGGTGAGATCAACGATGGTACCCTGAAAGTGGGTTATAGCGAAGGTATCGCCAACTGGGAAAGACCTAATCTGAGCAACTACAAAGTATTTGGTAATATGGGTCTCGGTATGGACGTCGGCGTTACTTACGAATGGCGTGAATCCATGGACGGTCTTACTGGTTATGATGACTCACAGTGGAATCCTGAAGCAGACGACTACCGTTTGCGTTTAGGCGTGTCCATCACCGACCTTGGTAGCATCACGTATAAAAAAGCGCGCGGTAATACAGACCTGGACCTCCGTACAGAAGACGTCAATCCTAACGACCTGCGCCTGCGCAACAACGAGAGCTGGCAGCAGTACTACCGTCGTATCCAGACTTACTTCACTCCGATCGCATCTGAAGACAAGTTCCGTATGAATACACCTGCGGCGCTGAATCTGACGGCGGATTACAACATCGACGGCCGTTTCTTCGTTAACGCGGCTGGTAAGATGGCGCTGAATGCCGGTAAATTTGATCCAAGTAAAACATATGTGGTGTCTTACTTCCAGGTAACACCCCGCTATGATTCACGTTATATCGGTGGTTACCTGCCATTATCTGTCAACAGAAATGGCCAGTTTGATGCCGGTCTCGGACTTCGCCTGGGGCCGCTGGTGATCGGTTCATCCACCATGTTATCCAACCTGTTCCAGAAGAACAAGAACCGTCTGGATGGTTTCATTGCCCTGCGTATCATTCCTATCAAGCGCGGTGAAGGAAAACTGGGATGTCCTGCCACACAGTTCTAAGTATTTTTGACGATATTTCTGCTGGTTAATTTACATTTGGATGCCGGAACAAATAACTTTGTTCCGGCATCACTATTTAGTATATGAATTACCAGGAAACGCTAGAATATCTTTATCAGCGACTGCCCATGTTTACCCGGGTAGGCGCCAGCGCCTTTAAGAAGGACCTGCATAATACGATCGAATTATGCAAACAACTGGGCGATCCCCAGCACCAATTCAAATCCATCCACATAGCAGGTACGAATGGTAAAGGTTCTACCAGCCATATGCTGGCGGCCATCTTCCAGCAGGCGGGCTATAAGACAGGTTTATATACATCCCCTCACCTCCTCGACTTCCGTGAAAGGATCCGCATCAATGGAGAATTAGTACCTACCACCTTTGTGACGGAGTTCGTAAAGCAGCTTAAGCCTGCTATCGAATCGCTGGAGCCTTCTTTTTTTGAACTGACTGTAGCAATGGCGTTCCAGTACTTTGCGCTGGAACAGGTAGATATTGCTATTATCGAAGTAGGCCTTGGCGGTAGACTGGACAGCACGAATGTTATCACGCCTGAACTGTCGGTCATCACGAATATCAGTTATGACCACATGCAGATCCTGGGCAATACCCTGCCGGAAATCGCTTCCGAAAAAGCGGGTATCATCAAGGCAGGTGTACCTGTGGTGGTTTCAGAAACACAGTCTGAAGTGGAGGCTGTATTTATAGAGAAAGCCAAAGCGCTAGGAGCGCCTATTCATTTTGCCGACCAGGAATGGCTGGTGCAGCAATCTGAATTTTCCGAAGGGCATCTTCAACTGGGATTACAACATAGTCATAGCGGCGATCTTAAAACCATCCGTACTGATCTTACCGGTCAATACCAGATGAAAAACATCA
This sequence comes from Chitinophaga filiformis, assembly GCF_021646545.1. GTDB lineage: Bacteria > Bacteroidota > Bacteroidia > Chitinophagales > Chitinophagaceae > Chitinophaga > Chitinophaga filiformis_A. The sequence goes on from NZ_JAKIRP010000005.1 coordinate 88,724, forward strand.
TGGGCGTTTTATCGGCCGTAAAGATCTTACAACACGCTGGTTGGGAACTGCCGCCGCAGACGGTGATGACAGCTCTCTCTCATGTTAAAAAACTGACAGGGCTGCGCGGCCGTTGGGAGATCATCTCCCGCGATCCGCTGACGATCTTTGATGTAGGACACAACCAGGCGGGGATCACCGAGGTTGTTCAGCAGCTGGAGCATATGGTATACCGCCACCTGCATATTGTAACAGGTTTTGTGAAGGATAAAGAAGTGAGCAAGGTCTTGCCTTTATTCCCTCCTGCAGCTACTTATTACTTCTGTAAAGCACAGATACCACGCGCAATGGATGAAAAAGAACTGGCCGAAGCGGCGCATCAGCATGGATTACGCGGGCATGACTACCCTACGGTGCAACAGGCCTACCTGGCCGCGAAGCAGCAGGCGCATAAGGAGGATATTGTACTGGTATGCGGGAGCTTTTTTGTTGTGGCGGAGGTGATGTGATTTGTTAGTTTGTTTGGTTTGTTGTTTTATTGTGGAGATTGATAGATCTTGTTCGGTTCCAGATAGGCTTGCGGGCTGTACCCCTTCTCCGCACTTGCTATTTGGCATTATCAAGCGTATGGGCGTTGAATAGTTTGATTTAACCCCTGTCAATCGTGCCAGCAGCTACGAAGGGCTAATGCCCGCAAGCTCTATCTGAAACCGTCCGCTACTTAGTGACGGTCTATTGTAGATTGACTCAAAATAGGGATAATAGTAAGGCCGCATCAAAACAATGATGCGGCCTTACTATTATAAAGAGGTTAGTTGATTAACTCTACCATCATTGCTTAACTACAATTGCAATTCCTTCAATTTTAGCAATGCATAGAACAGGCATATTACGTGCGGCGTTACTGGAACTCAACTACAACTTCAATTCCTTCTGCCTTAGCAATGCATAAAATAGGTATGTTCCGTGCAGGCGTTATTGGAATCTGACTACAACTTCAATTCCTTCAACTTTAACAATGCATAGAACAGACATGTTACGTGCAGGCTTTGCATGATCTTATTTTCCTTCAGCAGCTGTTCTACATCTTCCAGATCCATCAGCACTACTTCGAGTTCCTCATGTTCATCCAGGTCCTGTTCCTGCACTTTTCTTCCACCCGTAGCGAGGAACATATGCGTGAGGTTGTTGCTGGATGCAGGATTCGGAGCTACAGCGCCCAATGGGATCAGCTTTTCAAAATCGTATCCTGTCTCTTCGAGTAGTTCTCTGCGCATAGCAAATTCAGGATCGGGATCAGTATCATCCATGGTACCACCGGGAATTTCCAGTATGGTTTTTCCGATGCCCTGTCTGAACTGTCTTACCATTACGATACGTCCATCGGCTGTTACGGCAACGCAATTCACCCAGTCATTGTATTCGAGTACATAGTAAGCGTCTACAATTTTTCCGCTGGGTGTTTCGCAGGTGTCCTTACGAGCTGTTAACCAATTGCTTTTGTAAATGTATTCAGAACTTAATGTCTTCCACTCTAACGATGCCATAGTCCTTCTGTTTGATAATTTAATGCCAGTTATTTCTCTCCTTCAGTCTTTCTATATGTGCAAGGTGATGTTTGCCGTGCCAGGAATAGCTACCGGCAACATTCCTTAATACCAGCGTCTTTCCGGTTTCCGGATGAACGAATGTACGCTGCCATTGCTCTTCCGTCAGGTTATCCATCAGGTTCACCCAGCGGGTATGTAAAGCATGTAATAAAGTCAGTGAGATATTGATCGGCGTCTTCGCCACATCCGGCAGTTCAGCCCATGCAGCTTCATTATATGCCTTGATAGTAGGATTGTCTTCTGTCAATGCCCACTTGAAACGAGTCAATGCGTTGGTATGGCTATCTACCAGATGATGTACTACCTGTACCACTGTCCAGCCACCAGGCCTGTAAGGCGTTGCCAATTGTGCGGCATCCAGGTTCTGAACCGCTATTTCCACCAGCGATGGCAAATACCTGATGTCGTTGATATATCCCTTCAAAATGGAAGCGCTGATTTCAGCAGGCGCTTCATATTTTCCAATGGGATATTTTAATTGTTCAAGATCCATTCTCTAAATATTAAGGATTAGAATTGACCAGTCATGAATATACATTAGGAATCACAATCACAAACAGCAATAATAGTCACGAATCACTATCATCAAATTGCGTCATAGTCACCAACTACAATGCTCATCACGATTCACCATCAACAATCTGGCTCATAACCACGAACTATAATGTCCATCACGATTCACCATCAACAATCTGGCTCATAGCCACGAACTACAATGTTCATCACGATTCGCCATCACCAATCTGCATCACGAATGAGCACTACCAGCCTTAAGCACTTTGCTCTATTCCTCTCTCAATCCCTTCCCTGTCATATGAATAAACACATCTTCGAGGTTGGCCTTTTTCACTTCCTTCTTCCGCTCAAAGCCTCCTGCTACCAGCTGATCGATCAGGGTATCGGGAGATTCCAGGGCGATGATCTTGCCGCTATCTACGATAGCGCAGCGATCGCACAGGAATTCTGCTTCATCCATATAGTGGGTGGTGATGACAACGGTAGTACCTTTTGAGCGTACTTCGAGGATCAGGTCCCAGAGGTTGCGTCTAGCCTGTGGATCCAGGCCGGTAGTAGGTTCATCCAGGAAAATGATCTTGGGCTTATTGATGAGGGTTGTAGCGATAGAAAAGCGTTGCTTTTGTCCGCCGGAAAGATTTTTGAACTGGGCCTTAGCCTTGTCTTCGAGATTGAAGGTAGCGAGCAGTTCTTTAGGATTGACGTCCTGATTATACAGCCCGCAAAAAAGGGTGATGAGTTCTGTCAGGTTGAGTCTTGGATAGTAACCGGAACTTTGCAGTTGTACTCCAATCACCTTTTTAATGGCTTCGGGATCTTTGTCCAGATCGATTCCGTCGACGATCACTGTTCCGGAGGTCTTATCGCGGAGTGTCTCAATGATCTCGAGGGTGGTGGATTTACCAGCCCCGTTAGGGCCTAATAATCCGAAGATCTCGTTCTCGTAAACATCGAAGCTGATGCCTTTAACTGCCGTAAAATCGCCGTATGTCTTTACCAGGTCTTTTACTTCAATAATCTTCCTCTTTTCCATGCGTCTAAATTAATGCAAATAGCAACAGGCTGCAAGCCCATACGGTAAAAAGCAGCATTATGACGATAAAAGAAGGAATTATGACAATCGTGCCAAGACAGGAACAAGTACGTCTGAGCAGCAGCCCCCCGGAAATCACAGTAGGGAGAGCGGAAGTAGCACCGGTTTCAGATGGGAATGGCGGGCCTTCGGCTCTCCGGCGACACGACAGATGCGGTCAAATAGAGATACCAGATCCTATTCGCTTGACAACGCCCAATCGGCATCCAGAGAGGCGCCGACCGCCATCCCATACTGAAACCGAAGCTACTTAGCGTAAATAATCTACGACGCCCGACCGCCATCCCATACTGAAACCAAAGCTACTTAGCGTAAATAATCTACGACGCCCGACCGCCATCCATACTGAAACCGAAGCTACTCAGCGTGAATAATCAACACTTCAAACGAAGAAGCGCCCTTTCCACCTGCACTTAAGCCGGACATAACCAACTCAAGTTCAGCCAGAAAAAGGCGCTTAAACAAATCTTCAGTTATTTCTTAACAAAAAACTGCGTAAAGTAAGTAATCCTCCCTTTAGGCGCAGCCCCAATACCGATCATATTGAAGTCTCCCAGCATATTCCGGCGGTGACCAGGACTCTTAATCCAGCCATCCACAACACCTTTCGCATCCAGATTGCCATACGCCACATTCTCTCCCACGCCAGACACCCCATGGAACTTCAACGTCACCGCATCATTACGGATCTCAAACTGGTCATGTCCGAATGCAACCTTACCGGATGCCATATTCTCGCTATGCTTCTGCGCCAGGCGAGAACAGTAGGATTCGAGTTTCAGCGGAGGCAGTCCTTTTGACGCCCTGAATTCATTAGTGTAATAAAGAATATCCTTTATCAGCTTGGCATCCCCTCCCGCAGGCGGGTCTTCACTCACAGCTGCCGGAGGATTCCCCTTGGCAGGCGTGGTTTTGGCTGGTACTGCCGACCTTGAGCAGGAAAATACGAGCAGATGAAATGCCAGAAAAAAAGAAAAGACGGTAAATGTGAGCTTCCGGGTCATAGTTATGGTAATAGATAATAAATAATTTACATAGACAAAGATAACTAGTGCTGGTTTAGCAATAGTTATACCAAAAGCTCATATTTTACTTTTTTTCTAACTATTTACTATTCGTTGCCATACATCCATCATGTTTTTTGACCCTAAAAAGACGGGAACCCGCTGGTGTAATTTAGATGGTTTCAGTTCCAGGAGGCGTTGTCTGCCGGTAGCCATAGCCAGTCCGCCAGCCTTTTCCATGATGAACGACATGGGATTGCACTCATAACATAAACGCAAACGCCCCCCTGCATATTTTCCGTAGGCAGGATACATAAAAATACCTCCCTGGATAAGGGTACGGTGTACCTCAGCCACCATACACCCTACGAAACGGTGGCGGTAGATCTTACCATTTGCATCCTTGGCCAGGAAATAGTCGATCGCATTGCGGATCTTATCCTCGTAGAGGTGATAGTAACCGATGTTGACGGAAAAAATATCGCTTTCACCAGGGCATCGCAGGTTGGGATGCGACAGGCAGAACTCACCGATGGAAGGATCGAGGGTAAAGCCCTGTACGCTTCGCCGGGTAGCATATACCAGCATGGTGGAGGAACCATAGATGACGTATCCTGCGGCGATCTGTACATAACCCGGCTGGAGGAAATCTTCCAGTTCGCAGACACTACCCGTAGGCGTAAGCCGGCGATATACTGAAAAGATGGTGCCGATGGATACGTTCACGTCTATATTACCCGAGCCATCCAGGGGGTCCAGCAATACGACGTACTTGGAGTTCTTGGAGTACTCGTCGTCAAATGCAATGAAGTTCTCCTCTTCTTCCGATGCCACACCACAGCAATAGATGCTGCTGCGCAGGGCGCTGATGAACTGATCATTGGCGAATTCATCCAGCTTCTTGACCGATTCTCCCTGTACATTGACCTTTCCCGCCTCACCGAGAATGTCGGCAATACCGGCCTTGTTGACCTCCACATTGACCCGCTTCGCGGCCAAACCTATATCACGCAGTAAACCAGATAGTTGTCCTGTTGCACCGGGGTAGTTCCTAAGCTCCTGGATGGTGAATTCGTCCAGGGTCATTACTTTTCTGTTATTCATGTATAATGGATTAGTTTTCGCATAACTGTGAGCTGCCACATGCATTCTTCCTTTAGCTAATTTACCGAAACAGGCGCTATTTTAATGGAACTGTCATTTTCAGGCAAACAAATTTTAAAACAAATTTAAAGTTGTCTTACTTTGCCCCGTATTTTTTCACGGAAGATTAAGCATATATGAAGGTTTTCAAATTTGGCGGTGCAAGTTTAGAAAGTGTTGAACGTATTCAGCAGGTTGCAGCCATCGTACAGTCATTCCCGGACCAGCAGATCCTGATCGTCATATCGGCCATGGGTAAGACAACGAATGAACTGGAAAAGGTAGCCCAGAACTTCTATCTGCGTAAACGTGAAATTGCCGCCCAGCTGCTGCATAACATTGAGCAACAACACCTTGATGTGGCAGATAAACTGCTGGGTACCCGTGATAATCCGCTCTTCGCTCAGTTACAGCAATTCTTTACTGAAGCGGAATGGACCCTGGGAGAAAAACCAGTGCGTTCGTTCGACTACTATTACGACCAGCTGGTAAGTCTCGGTGAGCTGCTCAGTACAGCCATCGTGAGCGCATATTTTAACCTGGCTGGCGTAAACAACGTATGGCTGGATGTAAGAGATGTATTCCGTACCGACGATACCTTCCGTGATGCCAATATCGACTGGACCGTGACCGGTCAGAACGTGCAGGAAAAAGTAGTACCGCTGTTTAAGAAGAACAACATCATCATCACACAGGGCTTCATCGGCAGTACCGATCAGAATGAAAGCGTGACCCTGGGCCGTGAAGGCAGTGACTATTCCGCAGCCGTATTTGCCAACCTGCTGAATGCAGAAAGCCAGACCATCTGGAAGGATGTGGAAGGCCTGAAAAATGCAGATCCAAAATTATTTTCCAACACGATCAACATACCTGAGATCACTTACAGCGAGGTGATTGAAATGGCATACTACGGCGCGCAGGTCATTCATCCTAAGACGATCAAACCGCTGCAGAACAAACAGATCCCGCTGTATGTAAAGAGCTTTCTGAACAAAGATCTTCCCGGCACCGTCATCAGGGAAGAATCTGACACAAAGCAGTTACCGCCCATCATAGTATTGAAGAAAAATCAGGTACTGCTGACCATCACTTCCCGCAACTTCGATTTCATTACAGAAGACAGGATCAGTGACGTTTATGAGCGCTTCCACAAACTGAAGATCAAGATAAATTTAATGCAGAATGCGGCCATCAGTTTCTCCTGCTGTATTGACAACAACCCTGAAAAGATCGAGCAGCTGATGAAAGAGTTACATGATGACTTTAAAATCTCATATAACGAAGGTTTGGAATTACTGACCGTCCGTTATAACCAGGATGGCCTGCTCGAAGAACTGAGTAACAACAGGACTGTTCTGTTGGAACAGCGATCACTCATCACAATTCAGCGCTTACTGAAATAAATTTTCATACCTTTTTGCAACCTTTTCTGTACCCGGTCGTCTTTTTTAAAAACAACCTGCATGAAAAAGGTATCCATACTAATCATCATAACCCTGGGTATCCTTGCCATTATTGCACTGGAGGGCAGGGCATTGCATCGACTGAGAATGGAGCATGCAGGTACCAACCCTGAAATGCTTCCTTTCTACCTGCTCAGCATAGGGCAAGAGTGGGTAGCGCCAGTTAAGATACAGCCATGCCGTCACTCTGAGATTTGAACTTATGAAAAGAATTCTGTTTATCATGTTCCTGGCCATCGCCGGTACAGGGACCAGCTATGCCCAGCATGTTTCGGGAAAGATCACTGTCAAAACCACGGAAACAAACGGGCAACCCCTCCCCTTTACAAACGTATTGCTGCGTCATGTAAAGGACTCCTCCCTGGTAAAGGGAGAACTCAGCTCCCAGGACGGTAGCTGCACCTTCGATAAGATTACCGAGGGAAGGTATTTTATAGAAGCTACCTTAATGGGGTATACCTCCGCAAGTACATCGGCCTTCACCATTGATGCTAACCACCAGCTTATCCAACTGCCTGTTTTAAGTTTATCAACTGCCAGCAAAACACTGCAGGCAGTAAATGTAACCGCACAAAAACCTTTCATCGAAAGGAAGAACGGCGCTACCGTGCTGAATGTCGAAAGCAGCCTTGCTGCTTCCGGCGGTACCGCCCTGGATGTGCTGAAAAGGGCGCCCGGAGTGCAGATAGATAAAGACGATAACGTTATCCTCCAGGGTAACCAGGGCGCTACTATCATGCTGGACGGTAAGCTGACCTATTTGTCTGGCGAACAGCTGGCCAACCTGCTCAGAAGCCTCCCTGCAGAGAATATCGCTACCATAGAGATCATTACCAGTCCTTCCGCCAAATACGATGCCGCCGGTAAAAGCGGGATCATTAACATCAAAACAAAGAAGACCATTATTACCGGTATCAATGGGTCCATTAACCTGGGCGCAGGCGCCGGTAAATATGGCTTCTATAATGCAGGCATCAACCTGAACTGGAGAACGGAAAAATTCAACGCCTTCGGTAACTATAACAACGGTACCAGAGGCTTCTTCCAGACCCGCTATCTGGCACGTCACATCCAGGGAGATATACCTCAGTTCTTTGAACTAAATGCATTTAACAGACGCAGCTTCAGGAACAATAACTATAAAGTGGGGCTGGATTATTTCGTCAATTCCAAACATACCATCGGTGTACTGATGCGTGGATATGACAACGCCTTCAACCAGGATGGCTTCAACCACACGCCTATCAGCAGCAATGGTAAACTGGATTCTACATTATACGCAGGGACCTATGTGAGGAACAAATTCTCCAATGTCTCTCTTAACCTCAACTACAAAGGCCAGCTGGATACTTTGGGAACAGAGATCGGTTTTGATGCCGACTGGGCAAGATTTAAGGACAATAACTACATGACGCTGAACGACAGCATGTATTACGTTGTAAATCCTGTTAAGAACACACATGCTATACTCAACAGGCCGATCAACGAAGTGACCATCCGGAGCGTGAAAGCAGATCTCGTACTGCCATTCAACAAAACCACCAAACTGGAGACAGGCTTTAAGATCAGCTCCGTAAAAACGGATAACAATCTCAGGTACGATTCCCTGCTCAATGGAAAATACGTGAACGCCGTTACCCAAAGCAATCAGTTCATTTATACAGAAGATGTTTATGCTGCATATGCCATCTTCAAAAAGACGATCCGTAACACGGATTTCCAGTTAGGGCTGCGCGCAGAACAAACAAAGTCTGACGGTTATTCTGTCACCTTGCAGTCGCACGTCAAGCGGTCTTACCTCGACTTCTTCCCCAGCTTCTCGCTCGACCACAAACTGAATGACTCACATAAGATAGGGCTGAACTATTCCAAGCGTATTTCCCGTCCGAACTACGGAGACCTGAACCCTTTTGTATTCTATATCGACAAATACAATTATTTCAAGGGGAATCCTTACATGCTGCCGGAATACACGCACAAAGCGGAGGTCAGTTACACACTCAAGCAGAAGTATGTGCTGGCAGTTTCTTACTCGCAGACCAAGAACGTAGTGCTCGAGTATATGGTGCAGAATGATACAACCAAGGTGACCACTTATTACGACAGGAACTTTGAACGTAGTTATGTGTACAACTTAACACTGACTATCCCGATCGATCCTTTCAAGTGGTGGAATATCACCAACAATATCAATGGCAATTACAACTACTTTGATGTTAAGGACACTACCGTCAGCCTGACCACTAATACCTTTGCCTTTAATTATCAGACTACACACACGTTCACTTTACCGGACGACTGGAAATTTGAGATAAACGCGTATTATGAAAGTCCATTCGTCTGGGGTGTATACAAAATAAAGCCCTCCTATGCCATTGGCTTAGGCGTACAGAAGCAACTGATGAACAAGAAACTCAACATTAAGCTGAACGTCTCAGACATCACCAACAGAGAACAGTTCCGCGGTTCTGCTAAGTTTAACAACGTTGACATGTACATCAACAACCGCTGGCAGAACAGACGCGTGAACCTGGCCCTGACATGGAACTTTGGTAACAGCAATATCAAGGCTGCCCGCGAGAGGGAGGCGGGTAGCGAACAACAAAGGGTAGGCGGTTAACGCGTACCCTTTATATAACCTTCCAGGTTGTCAATGATGAACTGCTGTTCATCGATCACATATTTTACAACATCTCCAATGGAAATCATGCCGACCAGCCTATGCTGGTCATCTGTAACTGGTAAATGGCGGATATGCTTATCCGTCATTTTTACCATACAGTCCTGGATGCTATCGTCTTCCGCAACTGTGAAGGGATTCTCCGTCATAATTTCGCTGATCAGCGTTTCTTTTGAAGCCCTGCCTTTGAGGATCACGCGGCGGGCGTAGTCACGCTCTGAAAAGATACCTACTACTTTGTCGTTGTCGCTGAGCACGACCAGTGCTCCTACATTCTTGTTTACGAGCACGCTTAAAGCGTCAAATACGGTATCATTTGGCTGGATAGAATAAACCACATGGCCTTTCACCCGAAGGATGTCACGCACTGTTCCCATAACGAGGTAATTTAGGTGTGAAGAATGGAAAATGACCCTTTATTTCTAAGTTAAGCTTTTATACGCAAATTTGCCTCCGTCATATAAATTTTCACCCCACATCTTGCATTGCGAATATTAATATATTACTTTACGCAATCGTTCGTCAATTTTTATGTTCTATTTACAACCCTGATAACTAGCATTGTATGCGCAAATTGAGAATACACCTGGCAATCATGGCCTTGACGGGCCTGCTGGTACCGTCTGGTACTGTATCTGCTCAGAAAAGTTTTAAAGACTGGCCTATGGGGACAGAGCCAGCAGTAATTGGGTTATTTGTTGCCAACCACTATGTAGCTGGTCCGTTTTCAAATTTTGGCAATCCCGGCCCTCCCCAATCTATTACCTATCCCGAAGTATGTACCTGGTATGGCGCTTTGCAGTTTGCAAAAGCCAGCGGCAACAAGGCACTGGTAGAAAAACTGGCTGCACGTTATGAACCTTTACTGGCACAATCCCACAGCCTGATGCCTAAACCAGACCACGTAGACCACAGCGTATTTGGCGCTGTTCCCCTGGAATTGTATGTGCAGACAAATCAGTCCAAATACCTCGAAGAAGGTAAAAACTTTGCTGATAAACAGTGGGAACTGCCCGAAAATCCCCTGCCCAGTCAGCAGGAACTGCAATCCAAAGGCCTCTCCTGGCAGACCCGTATGTGGATCGACGATATGTACATGATCACCCTGCTACAGGTAGAAGCTTTCCGTGCAACGGGCAATAAAGAGTACCTGGACCGCGCCGCCCGCGAAATGGTCGTATACCTGGATGCCATTCAGCAGCCGGACGGCCTGTTCTACCATGCCGCAGACGCTCCCTTTCTTTGGGGCCGCGGTAACGGCTGGATGGCGGCAGGTATGACCGAACTGCTCACTGCTCTGCCGGCAGGTCATACGGACAGAGCAAGGATCATGGATGGTTATAAGAAAATGATGGCCTCCCTGAAGAAACTGCAGGACAAAAACTATATGTGGCACCAGCTGCTCGACGATCCTGCCTCCTTTGCTGAAACTTCCTGCTCCGGCATGTTCACCTATGCGATGGTGACCGGCGTGAAGAAAGGCTGGCTGGAAGAGAAAGAGTATGGCATCGTAGCCAGGAACGCATGGACCGCACTCGTAAGATATATCAATGAAGCCGGCGACGTGAAAGACGTCTGCGAAGGCACCAATAAAAAGAACGATCAGCAGTATTATCTGAACCGTTCCCGCGTAACCGGCGATCTTCACGGCCAGGCACCCGTATTGTGGGCTGCCGCCGCGCTGCTGGCCAACTAATCGCGCTTAGAAAAGACACTAAACTTCCACTAATAATGACGTACAAAGGCCTGTCCATAACAGGAATTTTTCTTTTTTGCTTATCAGGAATCCATGCCCAGCAGAAATACACGCTTGTTTCTCCCGACAAATCGGTAACACTTACTGTCACCGTGGGTACAGACATTTCCTATAGCCTCACGCAGGATAATAAGGAACTGATCGCACCCTCTGTCGTATCGTTCAGAACAGACGCCGAAAAACCAGGCGCCTGGAAAGTCAGCAAGGCCAGACCAGGCACTCATGATGGTATTCTCACGCCTGTTATTATGCAGAAGACGAAGACCATCGCCGACAAGTACAATGAACTGCATCTTGATTTCAGCAATGGCCTGGCGCTCGAATGGAGGGCATACGATAACGGGATCGCATGGCACTGGATCACCAGTAGCAAAAAACCTTATAAAGTGCTGGACGAACAGGCCAATTTTGTAATGGATAAGGAAGGCCGCTCCTGGTACCCGCAGGAAGACGGCATGTTCTCACACAATGAACGCAAATACATCAATTATAAGCTGGACAGCCTGGACGATAAGAAACTGGCCAGTCTGCCCGCATTATTTGAAGTAAAAAATACCAAACTGCTGGTTACAGAATCCGGCCTTTTCAACTATGCCGGTATGTGGCTGCTGGGCCAGGGCGGTGGTAAATTAAAGGCCGTCTTCCCAGCCTACCCACGCGAAAAAAAGGTGACCAGCGACAGGGATGAACAGGTGAGCTCGTGGGAGAATTACCTGGCCGCTATCCAGGGGCCGCAATCCTTTCCATGGAGGATTGTGATGATTGCCCGCCAGGATGGCGACCTGCTCACCAATCAACTGGTATATCAGCTGGCGCCACCGGCTACCGGCGATTATAGCTGGGTAAAGCCCGGTAAGGTGCAATGGGACTGGTGGCATTACAACAACATCTACGACGTCGATTTCCGCGCCGGCATCAACAATGACACCTACAAGTATTATATCGACTTCGCGTCTAAATACGGCATTGAATACGTGCTGCTGGATGAAGGCTGGTGCGATACCCGCGACCTGATGAAGTTGACACCCGGTATCGACGTGAAAGAGCTGGTGGACTACGCCAAAGTAAAGAATGTACGTATCCTGCTCTGGACCAGCTGGCTGGTGCTGGATAAACAACTCGACATGGCGCTGGACAAGTTCCGGGAATGGGGCGTAAAAGGTATCAAAGTCGACTTTATGCAGCGCGATGACCAGGATATGGTCAACTATTACGAGAAGGTATCAAAAGCCGCTGCAGCCCGTGAACTGATGGTGGATTTTCATGGCGCGTACAAACCGACCGGCTGGATCCGCACCTATCCGAATGTACTGACCTCCGAAGGTGTTTTGGGTAATGAGATCAGCAAGTTTGCCGACTGGATCACGCCACAGCATACAACAACTATTCCTTTCATCAGAATGGCGGCCGGCCCGATGGACTTCACTCCCGGCGGCATGCTCAATGTACAGCGGGACAGCTGGGCAGCAGCGCCTGCCGAACCGATGACGCTTGGTACCCGGTGCAATCAGCTGGCGATGTATGTAGTGTTTGAAAGTCCGCTGCAGATGTTGTGCGACCTGCCTACACATTACTATCATGAGCCGGTGGCAATGGAATTCCTGAAAACAGTACCTAGCACCTGGCAGCAAACCATTCCGCTGCACGCCAAAGTGGGCGAATATGTTGCCGTTGCCAGACAGGCCCCTGATGGCGACTGGTACATTGGCGCAATGACCAACTGGACACCACGCGAACTGACTATCGATCTTTCTTTCCTGCCAGAAGGCAGCTATAAGATCGATAGCTGGAAAGACGGGATCAATGCAGACAGGAACGCAAAAGATTGTAAAATGGAGTCCGGCACTATAGACAATCACTCGAAGATCACTGTAAAGCTGGCGAAGGGTGGTGGTTATGTAGCGAGGATCACCAAAAAATAACTGCTTGTTTTAAAACAAAAGCCCCCGGCAAGGTCAAATCTCCGGGGGCTTTTTCAATTTTTAACAATCTCCTTTCTCTTACTTCAGTGTTTTTTCTCTTATTCTTATATTTTATCTCTTACCCAGTTTTTTCTTTTCCGCCAATATCCAGTCTTCCACGCAAGCATTTTCTCTTTACTGATATCCGTTCTCTTACTCCAGTGTCTTCTCGTCTTTCACAGTCGTTGCTTCCACCGGGCGTTCATTTCTGCTGTGACGTTTTCACTGATATCCGTTCTCTTACTCCAGTGTCTTCTCGCCTTTCACTGTCGTTGCTTCCACCTGGTGTTGATCCAGCACGATGATCTCGTTCTCTCCTTTCTTCAGCCATGGTGCAGGGCAGTACAATCTTTTCTGCGGACCGATCTCCCAGTAGCGACCCAGGTTATGGCCATTTACCCATACCATACCCTTCTTGAAATTGCTCATGTCCAGATAAGTATCTCCTGTGTTTGTGAGCGTAAAAGTACCTTTAAAGAACTCACCACGTTTCACTTCCGCCGACTTTGCAGGTTGCAGTTGCTGTACAAATTCGCTCTTCATTGGCAGGCCGAACACTTCCCAGTTCATCAACGTCATACCGTTCAACGTTACACGGTCAGTAATCCCCTTACGGTCGATCAGTGCCTGTGCAAAGTTGATACGTCCCATGCCTTCTACGAGTATTTCCAGTACAGGATCTTTCACGTCCGATTTAGGCAGTTCGATGCTGTGCTCTCCCAGGCGGCGGTCTATCTTACCTACGTATTTCCCGTTCAGGAATACGGTTGCATAATCGTGTAATTCAACGATATCCAGCTTACCGCTTTTATGGCCGATCAGTGTTGTTTTATATACCATGAAGCCATAGTCCTGTCCGTAAGCCTCAAATGTTTTAGGCTGAACAGACTGCACTGCAGCAGGGAGGTTTTCCCATATGCTGGTGTATGGTTTCAATGAAAAATCCGGAATGGTGATGGTGGGAATGGGCGCCGGTATTGCAGGCAGTTTCTTTTTGCTATAGGAACCGATCACCTCACGCAGTGCCATGTATTTGCCGGTAGCCCCGCCTTGCTCATTTATAGGCGCATCATAGTCGTAGGAGGTCAGGTCCGGCTCATACCCCTTACCACCGGAGTTAGCGCCCGCAGTGAAGCCGAAATTGGTTCCTCCGTGTATTACGTACAGGTTGAAGGAGCGTTTGGTATCCATGAGGAACTTCACTTCCTTCACAATACCTGCCTTGTCGGGACGGGCCCATTTCTCTCCCCAGTGTGTCAGCCAGCCGGGATAAGACTCGCTGCTGAACGATGGCACATCCGGATTCTGTTTGTTTGCGGCAGCAAAATCTCCTTCTGAGCTACCGGAATCCAATCCTATAGCAGCACCCGGTACCGTACCTGCTTCCAGCAACGCAGCTACCGGACCATCTGCTGTATAGAATGGTACGTTGATGCCGTTCTGCTCCCACAGTTCTTTCAGTTTATACAGATACTGTTTGTCGTTACCAAAGCTGCCATACTCATTCTCTACCTGTACCATCAGGATCGGACCGCCATTTGTAACCTGCAGGCCCTTCACCTGTTCTGCCAGCGCCTTCACATACCGTTCTGCCGCCGCCATATAACGCGGGTCCATACAACGTACTTTAATGTCCGGAATTCTTAACAGATAAGGCGGTAAACCACCGAATTCCCATTCCGCACATACGTAGGGACCCGGACGTAATAATACCCACATGCCTTCAGCCTGTGCCAGCTTCACAAATGCAGCAATATCCCTGTTCTCAGAAGAGAAATCGAACTTGCCTTCCTCCTGTTCATGATAGTTCCAGAATACATAAGCCGCGATGGTATTACATCCCATGGCCTTAGCCATTTGAATCCTGTGTCGCCAGTATTCTTTGGGAATACGCGCCGGATGTATTTCGCCACTAATGATCTGGTAAGGTTTACCATCGAGCAGGAAATCTTTTTTTGCGAGGGTAAAAGAGTGCCTGGATTGGGCGGATACCGTAGCGGTAAGCGCGCACAATGCCAATGCGCTCATTACGACAATCTTTCTCATTGAGCCTGTAAACTTGAGTGAGGAAGTAAAATAGCAAATGTGACCATGATAATGAAAGCCTTGGGAAGATAATTGGGAGATGAGTGAAAATAGTATTGATTATCTCGTAACAGCCCCCTGATACTGGTATTCCATCTGCTTTAATATCTTTCCATCCTGGTCCCTGATAGTCACCAAACGGCCATCACTGTCGTACCCGTAATAACTGGTCTTATTGCCTTCATTGCAGATACTGGTCACACCCACCAACGGATCATATGTGTACGTGATCGCAGTTCCATCTGCCGGATAAAGCCGCAGCTCGTCAATGAACCCGGAACCACTGACGGTTACTGTTGACTGCCCGCTTATTGTATGTTCATAACAGGTCCAGCCATTCGTGGTCTTTCCTTTCAGCGGATAACCTGCTGCGGTTCCCGTAATACTATAAGGCGCGGTATTCTTTGTCCAGTAAGACACCGTGTAATTTTTAGCTGCCGTCAATCCTGTTTTACTGATGGCGCCTGCCGCCAGGTTATAACAATACTTCCCGGTGATTGTTGTGGCATCTGCTATTGCTGCACCTGCATATGTCCAGTTCCCTTTTCCGTCCGCCTCAAAACCGGCATAAGCTACATCTGCCTGCCGGGCATTGCTGAACTGCGCTACCATGTAACTGCGGTTATAATCCCATATATAGGCACCGAGATCACTTCCCTGCTTTTCGGCCTCAATAATATTGTAACTGGCATCATATTGATGCGCCGTTGCTTTTAACACATAAGCAGCGCTCTTCGCTACACCATTGCCGGCAACCGTTGAAGGAACAAAGGTTCCAGAGTACACATCCAATTCAGCACTGTATTGTTTATCAAACAGTACTACAGAACCTGAAGCTGCAGTGACAGACTTATAGGCCATATACGTCGCGGCACTCGTCTGCAGTGCCTGCGATGCCAGTTTCCGCTGTTCATACGATTCAATAACCGCATGCATGTTTGCCGTCTGCATATGCTTTATAGCCTGCGCCTCGGAGGTAAGCGTTCCGGTTGGCAGTGTGTAATCGAGCGGATACCGCATGTTTGTGATCAGAGTTGTTCCGTCGGAAGCCTTCGCCATGATTCTGCTTGTCTGCAGGTGCAATACGTTGTCATAAGCAAACGCCTTTGAAGTTGTCAGCACTCTCGAAGGAACATCCATATCATACGTTTCAGTGATGGTAGAATCGAGGTGAAACCACTCTGAAGGGTATAACCAGTTCTTCCCTCCTGCAAAAACAGGTTTATCACTTTCAAAATTGCCGGTAGGCGCACAGGGATGTTTGACATAGTAATCAACCGTACTGCCTGTAAAGGAGGTAAATCCTCTGCTATCCTGGCTATATACATTCCGCTCTTTACTCACGGGCTGGGACAGATTGTTGTAAGTTGTCTTTGAGCGCAGATAGCCATTCCTCCAGGTCGGGTTGAATTCTCCCTGAAAACTCATATTGTTTTGGTAATGGTAAAGGATGTATCCATTCGCTGCACCTTCCCCTGTATTTTCCTTTACATAAGTATATCCTATATGACTGCCTGCTCCCAGTGATATCATACTATTGGAAGATAAACGGATACCCGTATACATGGCATAACTACATCCGGTACCTGTCTGCACAAATTTCACAACAGGCCTGTTGTACATCGGCATCCTGTATAACCTTCCGCTGGAAAGGGCTGCATCGCCAGGTATCCTGTAGGAATATGATTTTACCATGGACTTAGCAGCTACAGGGTCTCGGAAGGTCATTCTTTTCAGGCGGCAGCCACCTACTATCTTGTTCGGAGCAGCAGTGACGACTGTCCCGACTTTACCGCTCAGGTTACCTGTTACAGAAAATCCGTTATCTCTCACCTCTGTCAGTACAAAATAATGCTGACCAGCATCCAGCGTCAGGTTGCTTGTCTGCATATACTGGTTATGCTCATTGTAAGGGAATACAAACGTCGCGATGGCCATCCTGTCTGCACGCCGGTAAATTGTAACACTCCCTGCTGCATGATCAATCCTTGCTGCATCGTCTATTGCATTGGCAGGCACATTCAATCTGCCGGTAAATGTGGCGCAGATCCCTTTGGGATTGGCAACAGGATCAATATAGTAATCCGCCGAGCTGTCCCTTTTAAAAGCGGTACTGGTAGGATAAGATCCGGTGGAACCGATACTCCTGGTCTGATAAGTAATGACCGGCGGATCATAGTTCACCACGTCATGCGGTTCCCATTCAAAATCAGTATACCCTCCCGTCGGATAAATGATCCTTTCCAGCATACCAGCTGCCGCATAAGCTCCATTCGTTTCCCTGTTGGCACCTGTAAAACGGAAGGTACCCGGTTGTGATGAGCAACTGTTACAATCAGGCGGAGACGGACGATCAACGCAATTCGCATAGGAAGGTATCAATGTTGTATTGCCGTCCGCACCGTTGTAATATCCCCAATGATCTTCGCCTCTGGAACTTTTGGGCGGCAGCACCATTGGGTTATACAAGAGGTTATACCGTTGCGCTTTCAATGTATCAGTACTATTACCACCATTGATGTATACGCCGCTTAATTTAAGCCGTTTATTATCTGTTCCAGTGCCACTATTCGAAAAATAGTCATACCTGAAACTGATCGTCCGCAGTACCACTCCTGCCCTGTTTTTCACCACCATTGCATTGATCAGCGGTACCATTCCGGCAGTTCCGGCAGCTATATCGGCTCGTGTATTCCAGGAGACAGTAAACTCAACACTTCCCTGACTGAATTGAATTTTTGTGAGCTGTTTACCGCTCAGCGTATTCGTAAAAAAACTATGCGCCTCCGCGCCTTCTTCATTCCATGCACCGGAGCTACCCTGGTAGAACTCCTGTATAAAACTCTCTCCGCCGCCGCTCACATAACGGGTATTAGCATAAGTGAAGACAACTGAATCGGCCTTGTCTGCGGAGATGATCTTCGTCAGGTACCATCCGACAACATTCGTGTTTCCGGCGCCGTCCGACTTATTGTAACTGCTCTCTGTTGCATTGAAAACATACTTATTCCCATCAGGCGTTACAATATGGAATTCGTCATTGCTCACCTTCGTTATCCGCAGGTTGGTCATCGGCAATTGCCTGATCTGATCTGCAACAATAAACTTCCCGCTATAACCAGGGAAATTGTACATATAAAGATCGGGTACACCATCCATGGTGTTCTGAGAAAGAGCATATGCATGCTGATAATCTACCGGGTCTCTGACATCAAAATCATTCTCTCTGTCCATCCTGTACAACTGCCAGGTGCTGTTATCAGCACTGCCATACACCGTCCGGGATATCACACCTCCTGCATGTAAAACCCAGCCCAAACCGATATTGGACGCTTCCTGGGCAACGGTTATACCGGCCGCATGATAGTTCAGCGAAACAGGTACTTTCACGAAGGATGTAATGATCTCATACAAGGGAATATTTATTTCGGGCATGCCCGTAAAACCACTCACAGGAATGTCTGTAAACTTCACTAAGGATGCAGTAGCAGGCGATGGTGCAGACAATCTGGAGAAAGGATCAGGTATAATGGGCTGTTGCCCTGATACAACATTCACAAATAACATTGCTGCCGCAATTGTGTTAACAAGCCATTGATGGTATCTCATAGATGTATGGTTATTTACAGGATTAACTTTTTATTTTATCATTAATAAAACTTCATGTCCGGCAAGCCGGTGCTGATAATAGCATACAGCATTCGTTATAAGAAACCTTATAAACAATCCCGCGATTCACATGTATGGTGTTAATTTCAAATTGGGAATGATGAATGTACCCGAACAAAAAGGATTAACAGAAAAAGCAACGTTGATACGAAGTAAATAAATTTAAGAACATCCAGCAAAAAAATCTCTGCTAAAAACGCATTCCGGTAACAAACCAGTTCACCACCTTGTTATCCCCGCGATTTATCTCAATAAAAAACCTATCGAAAAACCTGTATCCATGTATCTCGACATCCACCATGCAATGCCCGTTCATCAATGGTAATCTTGTGTATACCGTCAGGTACAAAGCCATTGCATGAGGATCTTCTATTCCCTCATGCTCCTCAGTTATCTTAACATCCGGCGGCACAGCAACAACCAGGCGCTGTCCGCTCAGATCAGGGTTCTCTGCCGAGCTGTCTGTCTGATACGCTTCTGCAGACAATTCCCCGCCGACAGCCGATAAACGGAAACCGCTTGTAGCAGGATCAATAACAGGCTTATAATAAACCATGTTATAGAAATAATCTCTCCCCGGGAAAATATGCTGTAGAAAATAATCGAGCGCTATCTGTTCATACAGCGCGTTATCATGGCTGACATGCTCTTTCATAAAATACGGTATAGGAAATATGTTACGATATTAGCATTATTCCTTTAAACAAAAAAGCCTGCCGGTCATCACACCAGCAGGCTTAATATTTAACCTCAACAAACTACAGGTTCCCTTTCTTCAGCTCTTTCACCGCGTAATCGCAGGCTCTCGCCGTCAACGCCATATAAGTGATAGACGGGTTCTGACAAGCGGAAGACGACATACATGCGCCATCAGTAATGAACACATTCTTCGCCGCATGTACCTGGTTCCAGCCATTGAGCACAGAAGTTTTCGGATCGCGTCCCATCCTGGCAGTACCCATCTCGTGGATACAATGTCCGGGAGGCGGCATACTATCGTAAGTACCCACATTCTTCAGGCCCGCTGCTTCCATCATCTCTTTCGCACTTTCCGCCATGTCCTTTCTCATTGCCAGTTCATTCTCTTTGAAGGAACAGTCAATGTCCAGGGTGGGCAAACCATATTTATCTTTCTTGTCTTTATTCAGTGTTACTTTATTCTCATAGTAAGGCAGATGCTCTCCCCAGGCGCCCACACCAAATGTCCAGGTACCGGGTTCCGACAGTGATTCCTTGAGCGTTGTGCCAATACCATCGAAAGAAGTACCACGGCCACGGTCAGCCCCTCCCTGGTAACCGAAACCACGTACGTAGTCGTTACGTTTGGTCGCCGCATTCACATTACGGAAGCGGGGAATGTAGATACCGTTTGGCCGGCGTCCGCTGCTATAATACTGGTCCTGGAAACCGTCATATTCCCCACCGGCGCCAACGCCATAGTGGTGGTCCATCAGGTTATGCCCTACCTGCTCACTGTCATTACCAAATCCGTTAGGGAAGCGGTTTGAAACAGAGTTCAGCAGGATGGACGCGGTACCCAGGGTGGATGCGTTCAGGAAAATGATATTCGCATAGTACTCCACTGTCTGCATGGTATGCGTATCGAGTATCTTCACACCGGTAGCCTTCCCTTTCTGTTCATCATAGATCACTTCCAGCACGATAGAATCGGGCCGCAGGGTCAGATTACCCGTTTTGGCGGCCGCTGGCAGTGTTACCCCGTTGCTGCTGAAATAACCCGTAAAAGGGCATCCGCGGGCACAAAGATTACGGAACTGGCAAGGACCTCTGTCGTTGTGTTTTTCCGTCACATGGGCCGCACGGCCGATGGTCATGATGCGGTCATTGAACCGCTCTTTGATCCTGCCGGCTACGTGTTTCTCCAGTATGTTCATTTCCATCGCCTTGAGGAATTTTCCGTCGGGCAACTGTGGTAAACCTTCTGCCTGTCCGCTGATACCAATGTACGTCTCTACATAATCGTACCAGGGCTCAATGTCTTTATAACGGATCGGCCAGTCAACGCCGAAACCGTCTTTCGCATTCGCTTCAAAATCAAGATCACTCCAGCGGTACACCTGGCGGCCCCACATCAGGGAACGGCCGCCTACATGATAACCGCGGAGCCAGTTAAAAGGCTTTATCTGATTGTATGGATTCTCTTTGTCATTCACCCAGAACTGCTGTGTTGCTTCATCAAAAGCATAGCACTGGCTTTGGATGGGATAATTGTCCTTCTGTTCAAGTGATTGGTTAAGGCGGTGCGGGAACTCCCAGGGCGCCTTCATAGCGGTGTTATAGTCCTTAATGTGCTCGACGTTGCGGCCGCGTTCAAGCACCAGTGTTTTTAATCCTTTCTCACACAGCTCCTTTGCTGCCCATCCTCCACTGATACCCGAGCCAACCACGATAGCATCATAGGTGTTTTCTTTCTCCGCTCTAATGTTGAGATGCATAGTCTAAAATTAAGTTAGGAATTAAGAACCAGGTACCCGGATCCTCTCCGGCATACACCCAATTCCTAATTCCTAACCGATATTAAATATTTCCTTTCTTCAGTTCTTTCACCGCATAATCTACTGCCCTGGCAGTCATTGCCATATAGGTCAGTGAAGGATTCACGCAGGATGCTGACGTCATGCTGGCGCCATCTGTTACAAATACGTTCTTTACAGT
Source organism: Chitinophaga filiformis (assembly GCF_021646545.1). Taxonomy (GTDB): domain Bacteria; phylum Bacteroidota; class Bacteroidia; order Chitinophagales; family Chitinophagaceae; genus Chitinophaga; species Chitinophaga filiformis_A. The sequence continues at coordinate 110,359 of NZ_JAKIRP010000005.1, forward strand.
ATGCATCTGGTTCCAGCCGTTCAGGATGGAAGTCTTAGGATCACGTCCCATACGGGCAGTGCCCATTTCATGGATCGCCATACCTGGATATGAACCCCCATCATATGTTTTTACATCTTTCAGGCCGGCGGCTTCCAGCATTTCCGCTGCATCATTCATCATATCCTTACGCATCTTCTTTTCATTCTCCTTGAATTCAGCATCGAATTTCAATACCGGTTGTCCCCAGTCATCCTTAACAGAGGTATCCAATGTTACCTTGTTGTCTTCGTATGGCAGGCATTCTCCAAAACCGCCCAGCCCCATGCTCCAGGAGCCGGGTTCAGACAGCATATCTTTGAAGTCTTTACCTACACCCAGTTCCGCGATACCACGCGCCCAACCGCCACGGCTGGCGCCTCCCTGGTAACCGAAACCGCGGAGATAATCACGTTTATCGTTGCCGATGTTACGGTAACGGGGAATATAGATCCCGTTCGCACGGCGGCCAAAGAAATACTTATCGTCAAAGCCTTCTGCACGGCCGGAAGCACCGGTACGGAAGTGGTGGTCCATCAGGTATTTACCCAGTACTCCGCTATCGTTGCCAAGACCGTTCGGGAAACGGCTGGAGATAGAGTTCAGCAGCACGAAGGTAGTACCCAGTGTAGAACCGTTCACAAAGATGACCTTCGCATAATATTCGGTCATCTGTTTGGTATGCTTGTCTATCACACGTACGCCTGTAGCCTTGCCCTGTTTCTCATCGTAGATGATAGAGTTTACGATACTGTCTGGTCGCAGCGTCAGATTGCCGGTAGCTACCGCAGCTGGTAATGTGGAAGACTGTGTACTGAAGTAAGCACCGAAAGGACAGCCCCTGCTGCACAGATTACGGAACTGGCATTGTGTACGGCCCGGTAATGGCTGGGTAATGTTAGCCACACGGCCCATGGTAATCTTACGGCCCTGGAAAGCCTGTTCTACTTTCGCCTTCACATCTTTCTCCACACAGTTCATTTCCATAGGAGGCATGAACTGGCCGTCCGGCAATTGCGGTAAGCCTTCCGCCTGACCACTGATGCCCGCAAATTTCTCTACGTAGTCGTACCAGGGCGCCAGGTCCTTATAACGGATCGGCCAGTCAATAGCAATACCGTCTTTCAGGTTCGCTTCAAAATCGATATCGCTCAAACGATAAGACTGACGGCCCCACATGATGGATTTACCACCTACGATGTCCGGACGGTACCAGTCGAAACGTTTTACTTCATTATATGGACTCTGAGAGTCGTTGATCCAGTATTTCTCGTTGTGTTCACTGTATGGATAATCGCGGCTCAGTTTAGGATGTGTTTCGCGCTGGTCAACAGTAAGACGACCACGGTGTGGAAATTCCCAGGGATCTTTTGTTGCAGTTTCGTAATCCTTAACGTGTTCTAATTTCTTTCCTCTATCCAGCATTAATACTTTAAGGCCTTTCTCGGTGAGCTCTTTGGCAGCCCATCCTCCGCTTACACCGGAGCCAACAACGATTGCATCATACGTGTTCTGCTCCTGAGCTTTCATATTCAGATTCATGGAATTCTTTTGTTTTTTGTTGACATACTTGTTCTGTTCTTACCTGCAGGGACTTATACAGCCCATGCCTTGTCCCCTTTCTTGTAAGGGATACATCCTTCATATTTACCTGGTACAGGTACATAACGCAGGGCTTTCGTAGCACCCGGTTCTGAAGTGAAATAACCGGTCAGGGTCAGTTCTTTCAGGATCTGGAAGTAATGGGTAGGATCTCCTTCCTTCTTATTCTCCCTCTTATTGTAGTCAACACGCTCTTTATCGATTGCAGTCAGCACCGTGTTTTTTTGCTCGTCAGACAGGTCTGCAAAAGGTTTCTTGAATTGTGTTTCACTCGCTTCATCGATCTTCTTCAGACCATCCAATACTAGTTTCTGGTCTTCCGCCTTATAACAGTCATTCAGCATCGTAACGATGAATTCATCCACTTTCGCGGCTTTAGCTCCCGGTGTAGTCGTTTCCGGAATGATCGTTTCCGCTATCTCTGCCAGTATTTTCTTCGTCTCCTGCGCCTGCAGGGCATAGTTCTCAGGTGCCTTCGGGTTACAGCCTTCCAGGGCTGATAACGTGGACGCGGAAATAGCGGTACCCAGTAAAAGGGCAACGTTCCGGATGGCTTCTCTTCTGTTCATAATAGTAAATTGATTTGACCTTTCGCCCTAAGTTTCAAAAAATATTTGACTTTTCATAAAAAAATAATCAAACAGAAGGTTAAAATCTGAAAAATGTAAAAAAACGAAAGGGCGTTTCATCTTAAACGAAACGCCCTTTCTATCCATTTTTGTTGAGATATCTACATAATGTATTTGCCCTTTTCGTCTACCAGTATAACCGGTAACTTATGATGGGTCTCGAAATATTCGTACGCCCCTTTCAGGTCGGCCCACAGTTTTTCGGCTGTGGAGGTGCTGTCTTTGTCCTTCTCCTTCTCTCTCATAGCGAAATTGGTGAGATAGTCCAGGGAACGGGCGTTGCCAAATTTAACAGGGAATACGTGCACCGGGATGAAGTCCTGCCCTGCATTCTTGGCATTCACCGCCAGAATATATACTTCTTCGATAAAATCGTCTGTTAACGGAATACAACCTATGGTCAGGCAACTGCCATGGATGTAGATCTCGCCACCCGGCTTTTTAGGGTCGCTCAGGATCTTATCTGCGAAGTTGGGATAGTTGATACCCAGTGATAAGTGATAATTACTGTTTGGATTGAAATCGTTGATATAGTAGAAGCCTTCCGGTACCTGCCTGTCCCCTTCCTTCCGTTTAGGGCCCATTTTTCCGGACAGCGTACATACCCGGTATGATTTAAACAACCGGAATGTATCAGACACACTATTCTTTACCCAGATCTCCAGTTCACTGTCCAGCTTAAAAGATCGTAAGAAGATGTATTTAGCCGGATAAGCTAGCCCCTTCTTCTTGAATTCCTCCTTCAACTGCTCTTCTTTGTCCCTGTAGGCATATCCCACCTTCGGGAACATTTTCTGGTTATCCAGGAATGATTGCTGCTGGGCCTGCACCTTGCCTATTCCCAGCAGGATTAAAACTGCTAAAACGACCTGCTTCATAGATATTTTAACACAATTTTACAATTTCACTTTACGCTTCAACCTATCTTACGGGAGCATTTTGCTATGGTTGCATATTAAAAGTCCGGTAAGCCAGGAAGAAAAGTATCAATGCAAAAGTAGCATATATCACCATTCCCACCTTCCGGTTGGCAAAACGCAGAATGTAATGGCGCTCGCCCTGGTAGATCAATACAGCCGTTATACATTGAAATATCCCTCCTAACAAAAACAATACTCCTAACAAAGTTTGTACTCTCATAAGAAAACGATCTCCTATGCAAATTATTTTAAATTCCGGAACATTTACAATACCATGAAATGGTCAAATACAAAATCAGGAACCGGTATACCTGCCTACCAGGTGTTCCTTGCGGTTCCACCCTACTCCGGCGTTACCCAGAGCATCAGCAGCAATATGTATTCCGATTCCCGATCTATTCAGGCAGATTAAAAGTTGTACCCTAAACCTTACAGGTTACCTCTCAGCGCCTGTTCCCTTTCAATTGACTCAAACAGCGCTTTGAAATTGCCTTTTCCGAAGGATTTAGCCCCTTTACGCTGGATGATCTCGAAGAAAACAGTAGGACGGTCCTGTACAGGCTTCGTAAATATCTGCAACAGATAGCCCTCGTCATCCCGGTCTACCAGGATGCCTAATTGCTTCAATGGCAGCAGGTCCTCATCGATATGCCCAACCCTGTCCAGCAGGGTATCGTAATAAGAACCCGGCACTTTCAGGAATTCCACGCCCCTGTTCTGCAGTTCAGTAACTGTCTCAATGATATTGTTAGTAGCGATCGCCACGTGCTGTACACCCGGGCCGCGGTAGAAATCCAGGTATTCTTCAATCTGGGACTTCTTCTTACCTTCTGCCGGCTCATTGATAGGGAATTTCACACGGCCATTGCCATTACTCATCACCTTACTCATCAGTGCGGAGTATTCTGTGGAAATGTCCTTATCGTCGAACGACAACAGGTTACGGAAGCCCATCACCTTTTCATAAAATTCCACCCAGGTATTCATTTCATTCCAACCCACGTTACCTACGCAGTGGTCTACATACAGCAGACCGGTGTCTGTCGGGTTATAGGTTGTTTTCCACTCCTTGTATCCTGGCAGGAACGGTCCATTATAGTTCTTACGTTCTATGAACATGTGTACCGTATCACCATAAATGCGGATACCACTGCGCACCACTGTACCAAACTCGTCTTCTTCCACTACAGGCTCCAGATAAGGCTTTGCCCCTCTTTTTACCGTTTCTTCAAAAGCGGAACGGGCATCGTCTACCCAGAGCGCCAGCACTTTCACGCCATCCCCGTGTTCCAGGATATGACGGGCGATGTCGCTATCAGGATTCAAAGGAGTGGTCAGCACAAAGCGCAGCTTATTCTGTACCAGCACATAGGAAGCTCGGTCTCTTACACCGGTTTCCGGACCGGCATAGGCCAGCGACTGAAAGCCAAAAGCTGTCTTATAAAAATGGGCGGCCTGTTTGGCATTTCCCACGTAAAATTCAACGTAATCGGTACCATTTAACGGGAGGAAGTCCTGGACGTCGGCAGGAACAGCCGAAACGGCGGCATCTGAAGTTGTATGCATGATGGATTGGTTTTAGAAATTTTGGTGTATGAAAATATTTTTGACTACACGTAATAGTATGTTGAAACAATGCCTCAGTGCATTGAAGAAATGACAGGTAGAACCACTGTAAATGGGCGCGGAGAAGTCGGTAAATAAAATGCGAAAAGGAAAACAGAACGCCCGTAAAGGCAGTATCATACCTGCACTAGGACAGTGCGGAATCCATAGCCAGCGTAGCCATCAGGAAGTAGTACTTGCTGTGACGCTGATCGGATATTTTATGGTATGTATGCAGATGAAGCATAAATTAGTTGCTAATGCAATATTAGCATTTCGGAATATTAAATCCAAATAAATACTGTAGAGAATGCAGCTGGAATAGTATAAATGACTTTACTAAGTATTACTTACTGATGTATTGCTGAAAATAGCGCATGAACTTTTCATTCCCATAGTCCGCGGCCCCTTCATGCCGGTATGCGATCTGTCCCTTTTTATTGATGATCACAGTAGTGGGAATAGACCTGCCCAGCAGATCGCCGGGTATCTGGCTGTCAGCCACATACAATGGCAGGCTGTATTGATGCTTTTTGAGAAAGCTATTAGCTTTCTTATAATTGCCATCCGTATCCACGGTCAGAAAGATCACATTCTTATTGTCCTTAAATTGCTCATACAGCGCATTGATAGACGGCATCTCCGCACGGCAGGGAGGACACCAGGTAGCCCAGAAATTCAGAAATACCACCTTGCCCCTCAATGAAGACAGTGTGAACGTCTTACCCTCACCGTCCGTAAAAGACATATCAGCCGCTATCTCACTTTCCGTGTTTACCTCTTCAGGCATTGCCGGCTGGAACAATCCTACTTTCATCAGTCCCTGCATGACTCCCGCCTTTACTGACGGATTTACCAATACCAGTACAAGAAAAAGGACCATGATGCCTGTCGTGATATTCGACAATGAGAATAAACGCCTCAGATTCATAAGTGCATAGCAAGTTTACCATGCTAAATTACAACTTTAGCAGCTAACAGCCACTGCAGCCGTCGGCAGATCAGCAGGCAGCATCCCGGACGGGCTGCTGCCTGCTGATTATCAATTATGTTGAAACTTCTTCCCTTCTGCTGTGTCCAGGAAACCGGACGCATCGTTATGGTCGGTCGACAAACTAAGCGGCAGCCATTTTTCCATCTCTGCAGTCCTGGCAGCATCTGCCGCCTTCAGGATGCCGATGGCTTCACTGCCCAATACAAGATGCACCGGCGGCTGAGGCTCTTCAACAATACGCAACATCGCCTGTGCTGCCTTATCCGGATCGCCTACTGCTTCATAGTTGGTCTGAAAATATCCCGCTACCCAATCTACAGTTGTTTCATACCCTTCTACTTTCTCTGCAAAGCTCATGGATGCGCCGCCCCAGTCGGTACGGAAACCTCCCGGCTCTACGCTGGTCACATAAATACCCAGTGGTGCCACCTCTTTCGCCAAAGCTTCACTGAAACCTCCCAGGCCGAATTTCGCCGCCTGGTACATCGTCAATCCTGCATTCCCCACCCTGCCACCGATGGAACTGATCTGCAGGATACGTCCTGAGCGCTGTTTGCGCATATGTGGCAATACCGCCCGTGTAATTTCGATCGGCGCATAGAGGTTCGTATCCAGCTGACTGCGCACCTGTTCATCCGTAAAAGCTTCCGCTGCGCCTGTGATACCAAACCCCGCATTGTTAACCAGTACGTCAATCCGCCCGAAATGTGCGATAGCCGCCGCCACCACTTTATATATCTGCTGACGGTCTGTAACATCCAGTTGCAACGCCAGGATCTGTCCCGGATATTGTGTTGCAAGATCTTTCAACTGCTCGGGATTCCGCGCTGTTGCGGCTACCTTGTCTCCCTTTGCTAATACTGCTGCTGTCAGACTACGTCCCAGTCCTCTTGAGCTACCTGTGATAAACCAAACTTTTGCCATGATTATTTCTTTTACTGTTTACAGCAAAGGTAGAACCATACAGGCCCTCGCTGCTTTGTTAAACAGCTCAATTATTGTTTGCTGAAAAGCTCAGGGGAAAATAATTTATAAGTAAACAAACATTTACTTACTTTTGTCCTGTCAAACTGAATCAACATATTTTCATGAGACCTAAAAACCTGGAAAAAGAAGAGGCCATCCGTACCATCGCCCTGCAGATCATTGCTGAAGAAGGCCTGGAAAACCTCAGCATGCAGAAGCTGGCGAAAGCGGCCAACATATCGCCGCGTACTATCTATATCAAATACGAGAACAAGGAAGACTTTCTCGTTAAGCTGTTCATTGATGAAGTACTGGGCGCTTATGAAAAAGCGATACTGGAGAAGTTCAAACCGGACATGGATTTTGCTGAAGGTGTAAAAAAACTATGCACCAACGCATTTCGTTTCTTTAAAAACAATCCACATGCCTTTGCACTGATGAAATATGGTAAGTCCTCTCCCCTGCTGAATAAAGCATTCCAGGAAAAAGACATAAAGGAAGGAGACTTCTTCGCTCCTATCCACCGGTTTCTTGAAGCAAACGCAAAAGCAGGTATTATCAGGAAACTGCCACAGGAAGCTTACAGAGCGCTGTTATTCTCTCCGATATTAGATCTTATCAATGAATATTTCGACTATCAGCAAAGGCCCAAACAGATCATCACAGATAAAGTATTTTCCGACTGCTGTGACGCTGTTATAAAAGGCTTGCTGAAATAAAGCCGCGCACTAATAATCCAACATATGAGTATCCTCAAAAACAAGAAAATTGCCATCGTCGGAGGTGGCCCGGGAGGCCTTACCCTTGCCAGAATACTTCAAATGAACAATGCTGATGTGAAAGTCTATGAAAGAGATGCCGGTAAAGATGCGAGAGCGCAAGGCGCGACACTGGACCTTCACTATGAATCAGGATTAAAAGCCTTACGTGAAGCAGGATTGATGGAGGCGTTCAAAGCAAATTACCGTCCGGGAGCAGACAGATTGCGTGTTATGGATAAACATGCCAGCGTCGTGATGGAAGATGCAGACCGAGAAAAGGGTGCAGAAGAATATTTCCGTCCGGAGATAGATCGTGGGCCGTTAAAGCAGCTCCTGCTGGAATCCCTGCATCCTGACACTGTTGTGTGGAATAGCCATTTTGTATCGCTCACAAGAAAGGATAATGGCTGGCTGCTGACATTCCGCGACGGCACCACCGCTACTGCCGATATTGTGATCGCCGCAGATGGCGCCAACTCAAAGATCCGTCCCTACATCACCCCCATTAAACCTTTCTATGCGGGGCTCACCATGGTAGAAGGCGCCGTGTATAATGCCGCCACAGCCAGCCCTAACGTACATGGCCTGCTGGAAAACGGAAAGCTCTTTGTGATGAGTGACAACAAAACTTTGATCATAAGTTCCAAAGGAGATGGTAGTTTGGTATTCTACACCGGTTGTAAAACGGATGAATACTGGAGCCGGGATTGTGGGATCGACTTCTCTGATAAAGCGCAGGTCTTTGCCTGGTTCAAAACGACTTTCACAGGCTGGGCACCGGTATGGGATGAACTGTTTGAAAATGCATCATCGCACTTCATTCCCCGCCCACTGTATTGTATGCCATTAGACCAGACATGGGAATCGTTAGCCGACCTCACTATGCTGGGCGATGCGGCACACCTCATGCCCCCTTACGCAGGCGAAGGGGTGAACATGGCGATGCTGGATGCACTGGAACTGGGCCAGTGTCTCACCAACGATACCTTTCCTGACACTCTTACCGCCATTGCATCTTACGAACAACAAATGCGCTTAAGAGCAGCAGAAATGGCTGCAATATCGCTCGAATCAACAGACGCACTGCACTCACCAGACGCCATCCCCTTCATCAGGCAGACCGTTAGCTGATCAGAAGGTATTCTTCTTCTCCAGCTCCGGCAATACCTGATCTATACGTTTCGCCAGTTCCGGTAGTTTAATGGTAGGCACCGCGGGGAACAGATGATGTTCCAGGTGATAGAACATGCTGAAAGTAATTTTATTCTTCCAGCCGCCCCGTTGTGTCCTTGCCAGTTCCGGATGCTCTTCGGTATCATGATACACCGTCCACACAGCAAAGAAGGCCATCAGAAATTCACCTGGCACCATCACAAAAAACAAACCGGGCCATTCCTTTTGGAATGACCCGGCTTCGGTTCACTGTTCAATTGACCTGTAACAGCTGTAGATAATGAATATTAGATCAATTGCAGCAATCAGTCAATAATGAACTGATACATCATAATTAAACAATCCTGAATTAGCCTTGACAGATTTGATTCACACTCAATATTAATAGCCATCTTTCAGACCAGCTGTACCTGGTACAGCCTGTCATTAATGAATTTTATTTCTTCAGCGCTCAGTTTTACCTTGATCGCCCTTGCATTTTGTATAGCCTGCTCCGCGTTACGCGCACCAACCAACGCCACGGTAATACCCGGACGGTCTATCGTCCAGCGGATCACCAGCTGCGCCAGTGTTACACTTTTACTTTCCGCCATTGGCCTGATCTGGTCCAGGAACGCATTGATACGCTTCAGGTTCTCCGGCTGGTAGAATTTGGTATTGGGACGATGATCTCCTTCCCCAAACTGATGACCAGCTTTGATCTTACCTGTCAGGATACCTCTCTGCAAAGGACTGTAAGCCAGGATACCTTTTTTGTTCTCAATACAATATGGCACCAGCTCTTTTTCGATCTCTCTTTCCACCATGCTGAAAGGCACCTGGTTCGAAGCCAGCTTTATTGTTTTTTCCGCCTCTTTCATCTGTGCAGCATTGTAATTGCTTACACCCGCTTCGCGGATCTTTCCCTGCTCCTTTAAGCGCAGAACGGCTTCAAAGGTTTCATCGATCGGCGTGGTCACATCAGGCCAGTGGATCTGGTACAGATCAATGTAATCTGTTCCCAGTCTTCTGAGACTGTTTTCACATTCCAGCATAATACTTTCCTTGCCGGCATATTTGTAAACATCGATGTCCTTTCCATTGTTATCCTTGCTCTTGAATGCCAGCGATCCCAATGCCAGGTCCCAGCGCATTCCAAATTTCGTCATCACCTGGATCTTCGTTCTGTCCAGTCCTTTCAACGCCTCTCCTGTCAATTCTTCACTCAATCCCTGTCCATAAACCGGCGCGGTATCTATCGAGGTAACTCCCTCATCAACAGATGCACGGATTGCCTTCACCGCATCGTTATGCTCTGTTCCGCCCCACATCCAGCCACCAATGGCCCATGCTCCAAATGTAATTGCTGATACTTTTAATTCGCTTTCTCCTAATTGCCTGTATTCCATTAATTATCCGTTTCTGTTTACGTTGTGTAAATAACGTGCAATATAAAAATATAGATTCTGATTGAGTACGCTTTACTACGAATTAAAATAGTCGGCCCCACGATGGCACAGAATTAGTGTGCTGTTCTTAAAACACACATATGGCAAACAATCAAGCTAATGAAAAGCCTGCCGGCAAACAACAGGATGAAGCACTCAAAAAAGAGCACATAAATAAGCAGGGAAAGAAAGAAGACACAAGCAATATCTACCTGGAGCCTGAAGAGGATAATACGCTTCAGACTCCGGAAGAATTTGCAAAAGATAAAGGAAAGATACCAGGTGAGGAAGATGAAAAATAATCCTGTTACTCCGCCCAGCTCATCACATATTTTCCGTCTTCTATTCCGAGTGCATCCTGTGTGATCTGCAAAGGGTGGAACGTGTCTACCATAACGGCCAGTTCCTTTGTTTCCTTTGCCCCAATGCTCTTCTGAACCGCGCCGGGATGCGGTCCATGCGGAATACCACCCGGGTGCAGGGTGATCATTCCCCTTGTCACGTGCTTACGGCTCATGAAATCGCCATCCACATAATACAATACTTCATCACTGTCTATATTGCTGTGATTGTAGGGCGCAGGAATAGACTCCGGATGATAGTCGAACAAACGCGGACAAAAAGAGCAAACCACAAAGTTATGTCCTTCAAAAGTCTGATGCACCGGCGGCGGCTGATGTACCCGTCCTGTGATCGGTTCAAAGTCATGAATGGAAAAGGCGAAAGGATATTCATATCCGTCCCAGCCTACCACATCAAACGGATGATGTGCATAGTGAATAGGATACATCATGCCCTTCTTTTTGATGCGGATCAGGAAATCGCCCGCTTCATCAATAGTCTCCAGGTTCTGCGGCTGCCTGATATCGCGCTCGCAATAAGGCGCATGTTCCAGTAATTGTCCGTACTGACTAAGATAACGTTTCGGATAACGGATAGGACTGAATGATTCAACAATGAACAGGCGGTTCTCCGTACCCGTAAATTTCATCTGGTAAATTGTACCCCGGGGCACCTGCAGATAATCACCATAACCAAAAGGCAATTGCCCGTATTGCGTATGTAAGACGCCGGAGCCTTCATGTACAAATATCAGCTCATCAGCATCTGCATTCTTGTAGAAATAGTCCGTCATACTCTGCCGTGGAGCAGCCAGCACAATATGACAATCGCTGTTCACCAGCATCGGTTTCCTGCTTTGCACATAATCATCTTCCGGTTGAATATTGAATCCCTGAAAACTGCGGTGCTTCAGCATCTTCTCTTCAGCCACGCGTGGCGCAACATTATATGGCTCATCCACCTTCACGATCTCTGTTGGAGGATGACAATGATATAACAAGGTAGAGTTCGACGAAAATCCTTCCGTAGAAAATAGCTGTTCGGAATAAAGTGTACCGTCGGGCTTGCGGAACTGTGTATGACGTTTGTGAGGGACGTTTCCCAATTTATGATAATGCGGCATGATGGATGGTTTTTCAGCCTCCTGCCTTCCGGCAAGAGACAGTGGAATATCAATGACAATTTTATGACAATAAAATACGACAGGGAAGCTGTCGGACGAAATATCCGTACCTGTCATCTGGTAGATCAGTTGTAAAAGGAAGTGAGTAACCCCTTACCGGGACAACCAGATAAGGAACGGAGACCGGGAAACAAGGCCTATCGGCTTACAATGCCCTCCAGCAGGAAGCAATACTTCCAGCGGCGCTTGTCTATATGATATGTGAAATTGCGGAAATAAGGCATGAATTAACGTGGTTAAGGCAAATGTAAGGAATAGGATCGAAATTGCCCTAAAAGGGGCATAAAGGGCTTAAAATCAAGCACTGCGTTCGGTATACCTGTGATCCCCCACTATCCATTCAGGTATAAATGTGATGAAGTCAAGTCCACCTTGAAGGCATATCAAAGGCATATCAAAGGCATGTCAAAGGCATGGTAAGACATGGTAAAGACACATGACAACAATAATCCCTCATCGCCCTGATAAGCAGTCCTTAATTTACTACAGAGGGAGAGCGGAAGTAGCACCGGTTTCAGATGGGAATGGCGGGCCTTCGGCTCTCCGGCGACACGACGGGTGCAGTCAAATCCACATCCCACCCCTATTCGCTTGACAACGCCCAATAGCCATCCAGAGAGGCGCCGACCGACATCCCATACTGAAACCGAAGCTACTTAGCGTGAATAATCGACAACACCCGACAGCCATCGCATAACAAAACCGAAGGCATCTTAAGGATATGTATTCGCCAGGAATCCGGTGGAGTCTATAACCTATCGGCTCTCTACTATAGCGTTACAGCCACTATTCTATAGCCTGGGCTATAGAATAGCAGGCGTAACGCAGGACTATAGCACCTATAGCTATACATCGGTACCGAATTGGCACCGAAGTCGGATACTATTTATACCCCTGCAACCCCACAACACCCCTTCCCCCTTGAAAATCAATAAACTTGTCCTGCCCCGCTCGTTATGAGCAATTTTTCACAATTTTCCCCACCAAAATTTAAATAATTTCAAAACTTTGACAATTCATTTGTTAATCCGGAAGTAATTCCAGACTTTTGTTAGCGAAAAGTAAATTCATAATAGTGCTACCAATAGTTACATACTTCACATCTGCATCTCGCACCATCTCCGGCGCGGGTATCAGCACTATTACAATTACATCTATTACAACCCCGGTGCGGGGTTAATATTCACATATCATCCAACGACCACCCAGGTGGTACTCCCGGTAAGGGGACAGGACTTTTTACGTATCAACATCTTCAGACATGCAAGTATTAAAATTCGGCGGAACTTCCATGGGAAGCGCCCAATCCATAGAACAGGTTTGTAATATCATACAACACAAAAAGCCTAACGGGCGTTTTTCCATTGTTGCCTCTGCCATGAGTGGCATTACCGATAAGCTGATCCAATGCGGACAGCTCGCCGGACAAGGACAGGAACAATACAGGACCGTACTACAGGAGATTGAGAACAAACACCTGGATACTATCCGCACCTTATTCCCCATTACCGTACAAAGTGGTATCATCAGCCAGGTAAAGAAACGCATCAACACCCTCGAAACCCTCTGTGATGGTATCTTCCAGGTAGGTGAACTGAGTGCCCGCTCATTGGATAAGATCATGAGCTTCGGAGAACTCGTTTCCTCTTACCTGCTCGCAGAAAAGCTGAAAGCAAGCGGTCTGAATGCGGTATGGAAAGATAGCCGTGAACTGATCGTTACTGATAATAATTTTGGCAACGCAGCAGTCAACTTCCTCGCTACTAACCATCAGACTACACAATACTACCAGCAGCTGAATGCCGATTTCGTGGTACTACCCGGTTTCGTTGCAGCAACTGCCGATGGTGAAACGACTACTCTTGGCCGCGGAGGCTCCGATTATACTGCTGCCATCATCGCGGCAGCGCTGCATGCAGAAGTGCTGGATATATGGACTGACGTAAGTGGTATGATGACCGCAGATCCGAGGATGGTATCACAGGCAATTCCTATCCCGCATATCTCTTATGAAGAAGCGATGGAACTGTCTCACTTCGGGGCCAAAGTGATCTACCCGCCTACCATACAGCCGGTGATGGATAAACGTATTCCTATCTGGATCAAGAACACCTTTGCACCGGACGATTACGGTACCCTTATCCATTCGCAGGATGGCAATGGCCGTACTTATCCCGTAACTGGTATCAGCGGTATCCAGAAGATAGCCCTGCTTACCCTTGAAGGTAGCGGTATGGTGGGTATCCCGGGTTTCTCAAAAAGACTGTTCGAAGCATTGCTGACCGAACGTGTGAACGTGATACTCATCACCCAGAGCTCTTCAGAACACTCTATCACCGTAGGTATCCATGAAGCAGATATGCTGAAGGCAAAGACTGCGGTAGACAGTGAATTCTCTCAGGAGATACTGGAAAAGCGCATAGAACCACTCATCGTGGAAAGAGATATGAGCATCGTAGCTGTTGTAGGCGATAAGATGAAGAACCATCATGGCACCAGTGGTAAACTCTTTGCTGCACTGGGTCGTAATGGTGTGAACGTCCGCGCTATAGCACAGGGTTCTACCGAAAAGAACATCTCTGCAGTGATCAATAAAGCCGATGTAAAAAAAGCACTGAACGTAATACATGAAGCCTTCTTCGAAGAACCGCTGAAACAGGTGAATGTATTCATCGCAGGTGTGGGTAATGTAGGCAGCAAACTGCTCGAACAACTGGACCAGCAGCATAAGTTCCTGATGAACGAACTCGGTCTGCACGTACGTGTAACCGGTATCGCCAACAGTAAAAAAATGGCGTTCGGCCATGAAGCGATCAACCTGGCTGAATGGAAGACACTCCTGGAAGCAGGTGAAGCCTCCGACATGGTGGCCTTCGCACAAAAAATAAAAGCACTCAACCTTCGTAACAGCGTATTTGTTGATAATACAGCCAGCCAGGAAGTAGCTGCAACTTATGGAGAGTTCCTGCAGCATGGTATTTCCGTGGTGACCTGCAACAAGATCGCCTGCTCTTCAGACTATGCCTATTATAAAAGCCTGAAAGACCTGGCGCGTAAATACAACGCTTCCTTCCTGTTCGAAACCAATGTGGGTGCTGGTTTACCGGTGATCAACACACTGAATGACCTGATCCGCAGCGGTGATAAAGTGAACAGTATCGAAGCCGTGTTGAGTGGTAGTCTGAACTTTGTGTTCAACAATTTCGTGAACGGCGCCAGCTTCCGCGAGGTAGTGAAAGCTGCACAGGACGAAGGTTATACAGAACCAGATCCACGTATTGACCTCAGTGGTGTGGATGTAATGCGTAAGATCCTGATCCTGGCACGTGAAAGCGGTGCGAAGATGGAACTGAATGATATCACCAATCATTCCTTCCTGCCGGTAGAAGCATTGGAAGCGCCTTCAGTGGATGCTTTCTATGAGCAACTGGATGTACATGCCGGTCATTTCCTGGCGTTGCGCGAAAAGGCAGACGCAGAAGGTAAACGACTGAAGTTCGTAGCCCGCTATGAAAATGGAAAAGCGTCTGTAGGCTTACAGTCTATCGCGCCGGATCATCCGTTCTTCAAGCTGGAAGGAAAAGACAATATCGTACTCTATACCACCAACCGCTATGCGGAACAACCACTGATCGTAAAAGGCGCCGGTGCGGGGGCAGATGTAACGGCTTCCGGTATATTTGCTGATATCATCAGATCAGCCAGATAAACCGTATATCAGTAACGTATATCTTAAATTTTGATTCCTCATGGGAAATGACTGTATAAAAGTATTCGCCCCTGCTACTGTTGCCAATGTAGCCTGCGGCTTTGACGTGATCGGACTGGCCATGGATGCTCCCGGCGATGAAATGATCATGCGGAAGAGTGATAAACCGGGCGTTACCATTACAGCCGTGCATGGCGCCTCTCTCTCTACGGATCCTGCCCAGAACGTATGTGGTGTTGCCATCCAGGCATTGCTGCAGAAGTACGGACAGCCCGATGCCGGAATAGAACTGGAACTTTTCAAGAATATCCCTCCCGGTAGCGGCATAGGCTCTTCTGCTGCCAGTTCAGCCGGCGCTGTAGTCGGCGCCAATCATCTGCTGGGCAATCCCTTTACGCCTAAACAGCTGGTACGTTTTGCGATGGAAGGTGAAAGACTGGCCAGCGGCGCAGCACATGCCGACAACGTAGCACCCGCCATACTTGGAGGCTTCACACTTGTAAGGAGTTACAAACCCCTGGACATTACCGGCCTGCATACGCCGTCAGAACTCTGGGTGACCGTTATACATCCGCAGATAGAAGTGAAAACTTCCGATGCCCGTGAGATCCTCAAACAAAAGGTGCTGATGACCGACGCTATCCGCCAGTGGGGTAACGTAGGCGCACTCGTTGCAGGGCTCTACCAGGAAAATTATGACTTGATCAGCCGCTCGCTCGAAGACGCCATCGTAGAGCCGGTACGCGCTATACTGATTCCAGCTTTCTATGAGCTGAAAGTAAAATGTAAGGAAGCCGGCGCACTGGGTGGTGGCATCTCCGGTTCTGGTCCCTCTGTCTTCATGCTGAGCAGAGGCGAAGAAAACGCCCGTAAGGTAGCCGCGATGATGGATACTGTCTACGCCCCGCTGGGCGTGGATTACAAGATCCATGTATCGAAAATAAATACGGAAGGTGTGAAAATTACAAAAGCGTAAAATCTAATGAAATATTTCAGTTTACAGAATAAACAACATATTGTCTCTTTCGAGGATGCAGTAGTACAAGGGCTTGCGCCGGATAAGGGGTTATATTTCCCGGAGCGCATTCCCGCTTTTGAAAAGGATTTTATCGATAACATCGAAAAACAACAGGATCTTGATATAGCCTACACTGCCATCCGGCCTTTCGTAGGTGATGAAATACCGGAAGCTACCCTTCGTCAGATCATTGCAGATACCCTGAGTTTTCCTTTTCCCGTACAAAAGGTGGCAGGCGATATCTATGCACTGGAATTGTTCCATGGTCCTACCCTGGCTTTCAAAGACGTAGGCGCCCGCTTCATGGCCGGCTGCCTGGGTTATTTCAGAAGGAATGATAGTCGTCCGGTAACAGTTCTCGTGGCTACCTCCGGCGATACCGGCGGTGCAGTGGCACACGGTTTCTACAATGTACCCGGCGTTCGTGTAGTGATCCTCTACCCTTCCGGCAAGGTGAGCACCCTGCAGGAAAAACAGCTGACCACCCTGAACGGTAATATCACCGCACTTGAAATAGCTGGTACCTTTGACGATTGCCAGCGTATGGTGAAAACCGCCTTCCTGGATGCAGAACTGCAGGCGCACTGCCTGCTCACCAGCGCCAACTCCATCAACGTAGCCCGCTGGTTGCCCCAGATGTTCTACTACCTGCTGGCATGGAAACAGCTGAAGACAAACTATCCCAACGTTGTGTTCTCTGTACCCAGCGGCAACTTCGGTAATATCTGCGCCGGTATGATGGCCGCAGCAATGGGACTGCCTGTAAAACATTTCGTGGCAAGTACCAACGTCAACGATACCGTTCCCAGGTTTATGCAGACAGGTCAGTATGCCCCCGGACAGGCAACACCAACGTTATCCAATGCAATGGACGTTGCAGATCCTAGCAACTTTGTTCGTATACTGGAGCTGTTCGCCAATAGCCTGCCGGCGCTGAAGGAAAAGCTGACCTCGATCTCTTTCGACGATAAAGCTACCGCCGCCACCATGGAACAAGTATGGAAGGAACACCAGTATATGCTGGACCCTCATGGCGCCGTAGGTTACCTGGGTCTTCAGCAATACCTGCAGCAGGCAGGCGCAGCAAACAATACGGCCGGCGTATTCCTGGAAACAGCGCATCCGGTAAAGTTTGCCGATACTGCACCTGCTTCCCTGCAGGACAAGATCGTTACTCCGGAAAGAGTACAATCCCTCTATTCTCTCGAAAAGAAAGCTGTACAGCTTCCAAATGACTATAAAGCCCTGAAAGATTGGCTGACTGCCAATTGATCCGGCATGCAATCCACACAGAATGGCTGGCCTTTTGGTCGGCCATTTTTTTTCAATGCCCTCAATCAGCAACACCTAACTCCAAAAGGTCGAGCATTTTTTATATTATTGTCTTATGAAATACCTGTTCTTTTTATCATTATCAATTCCCTTTTTCTTTTCCTGCCAGTCCGGCAAGCCGGAAGAGCAGACCACCCATAATGATGCCGACTCGTCCCTCTACGCTCCTTTGGTGCTCCCTTTAACGGACTCCATCGCGCAATTCCCGAACGATGAAGCCCTTTATTTCCGCCGGGCCCTGCTCCTCTTCAATACCGACCCGTTACTGGCGCAGAAGGACTTTGAAAAGGCAGCACAGCTTAAACCAGACGTTACCGACTTCTGGGCAGGCGCAGGCGAAGCAGCACTGGTACTGAAAGACTATTCCCGTTCTATCGCGCATTTTAAAAGGGCGCTGCAGACTGCTCCGGGATATCCCTACCTGCTGTACCAGCTGGCCACCGCCATGATAGAAGACAAACAATACAAATCGGCCGACAGCGTAGCGTCCATACTTGGACAATCGGAAGGTACGCACGATAAAGCCTTTTATCTGAAAGCCCGTATTGCCGAAGATAACAAGGACACTGCCCTGGCTATCAGTCACCTGACCACAGCCATCGATAAAGCCGGTTTACAGAGCGATTACGGCGCTGTAATGGAGCTGGGCGACCTACTTTCCATCCGGCGCTCACCAGCCGCTGTAAAGTACTATAAACTGGCAGCACGTTTAGACTCCGTCAACTCAGAACCACTGGTGTCATTGGCACAGTACTATGAAGAGACCGGCAACTATACAGAAGCGATCGCCACCTACAACAGCAGTATCACTACAGACCCGGACGACGACAGGGCTTACCTCGCGTTAGGCAGGATCAACATGCGGAAAAAGGAATGGAAGGAAGCGTTCCGCTATTTCGATCTGGCGGCCAAAGCCTCTCCCGCCAATGCAGAAGCCTATTACTACCGTGCACAGTGCCATGAAAATTTAGGACGCAGGGAAGATGCTATAGACGACTATGTGAAGGCGCTCACCTTTAAAAAAGATTATCCTGAAGCAAAAGCAGCACTGGACAAACTAAAAAAATAACAGCTATATTCGTAAACAACTTTAAATGCGTGGCTTTGGAAAACAGAAACACTTTTGTCGCACCGTCCCTGCTGGCATCCAATTTCCTGGAATTGGGTAAGGAAGTAGAAATGTTAAATCGCAGTGAAGCTGACTGGTTGCACCTTGACGTAATGGATGGCAGATTCGTACCGAATATCAGCTTTGGATTACCCGTTATATCACACATCAGAAAGGCCACCAAAAAGACCTGTGATGTGCATCTCATGATAGAAGAACCGGAGAAATATGCCGAAGACTTCAAAAAGGCCGGCGCAGATATCCTGACGGTTCACTATGAAGCCTGTACGCACCTTCACAGAAACATTCAGCAGATCAAAGGCCTTGGCATGAAAGCCGGTGTGGCATTGAATCCGCACACCCCTGTACACCTGCTGGAAAACATCATCAATGACATCGACCTCATACTGATCATGAGTGTCAACCCCGGTTTTGGCGGGCAGCACTTCATTCCTAAAAGTCTCGAAAAGATCCGTCAGACCCGCGACATGATCAATCACTATAAAGCGCATGCCCTCATCGAAGTAGATGGCGGCATCAACATCGAGAATGCATCCTCCATCCTCGACGCTGGCGCCAACGTCCTTGTAGCTGGCAGTACCGTCTTCGCATCAAAAGATCCCGAAGCAACTATCAGCGCTTTGAGGAAGGCGTAAAAATTTAGTGCTATTATTTTTTTCATTATCGCATTTTTCGTCGTCCCCTGGGTTATTGTCGGCCCGGGGTTGAAACGGTTGATTGTCGTTCCCGTTTATTGCCATCTCCGAGGGTGAACCGGTTTATTGTCGTTCCCGTTTATTCCATTCCGGGGTTGAAACGGTTGATTGTCGTTCCCGTTTATGCCATTCCGGGGTTGAACCGGTTTATTGTCGTTCCCGTTTATTCCATTCCGGGGTTGAAACGGTTTATTGTCGTTCCCGTTTAACGCCATCCCGGGTTGAACCGGTTTATTGTCGTTCCCGTTTATTCCATCCCGGGTTGAACCGATTGATTGTCGTTCCCATTTATTGCCATCCCAGGGTTGAAACGGTTGATCGCCGTTCCCATTTATTGCCATCCCAGGGTTGAAACGGTTGATTGCCGTTCCCGTTATTGCCATCCCGGGGTTGAAACGGTTGATTGTTGTTCCCGTTTTTTGCCATCCCCGGGGTTGAAACCCCGCGCTACAAACACCTGGACTCCTAGCAGAGTCCTATCGACGTTTTGTTGCCCGGTTGATTGCCGTCCCTGGGCTGTAGCCAGCGTTATAACATGCAGGGATAATCTCGCAATATTCCCAGGTTTTCAATTTGGTTTAGCTCTATCCATCTATTTACCTCTGCTTTTTCTAATCGTAGCCCACGTACTCTCTGTGACGCCCATACGCAGCAGGAGGATTATGCTGCCATAAAGAATTTAGCTGTCCTACTATCATTTTGGAGACCGTGCGCAGCGAGCGGCAGGTGGGAATCGCTGGCCTAAGTTGTTTGAAGTATGCTGACGCGCCGCTCCAGGGGTTTAATAAAGATCCAACTGCCAACCCGCCTTCCCAAGCTCAATAGTAAGCAACTTCAAAGAACTCAGCCAGTGATCCCAGCCTGCACCGCGAGCAAGAAGGTCAGCGCAGAAACTACCGTCAGCTTAAATAAAAAAAGAAGGTTTATAACGTCATAATGAATTTAGCAACAGAAACTACCGTCAGCCAGACAAAAATTCCGTGTTCCAACACGTACTAGTACAAAACACAAGAGGGCTGTACCCCCCGGTACAACCCTCTTATATCAAAGATATTCGCAGTCTCTCAGCTTGCCTGTAACTTCGTAATGATCTCGCTGGACAAAGGCTTAGTCAGATACCCTTTCACGAAAGAGTAATTATCTACTTTCTTACGGTCTTTATCATCAATAGACGACGTCAGCACAAAAATCCCAATCTGCTTCGCAAGATCCTTATAAAAGCCGGCATAATCATTCAGAAAATCCCATCCATCCATCACTGGCATATTAAGATCTAACAAGATCAGATCAGGCAATTGCTCCGGTTCGAAGGAGTACTGGCGCAGATAATCCAACACATCCTGCGCGTCCGAAAAGGCCCGCACATTCTCCCCAATCCCCTGTCGTTTGATCATAATGTTCGCGATCTGCTGATGTATCGGATCATCATCTACGATAAAAATCATGTTGTGCAATTGCATACAGGGATTTATTCTGTTTTAAAGGTAATAATAAATTTCGTACCCTGCCCCGGTGTACTTTCCGCCCGGATGCTTCCACCCATTGCCTCCACCTGCGTTTTGGTGATGAACAGGCCGATCCCTTTTGCGTCCTTATTCTTGTGAAACGTTTTCCGGAAACCGAACAGTTTATGTCCGAAGCGTTCCATATCAATTCCCAGGCCGTTATCTTCGGCTGTGAGAATAGTATGACCGTTCTCCTGCCAGCTCATGAAGTGAAGACAGGGCCGGCGTTCCTGCGTACGGTAACGGATGGCGTTGGTGATGAGGTTCTGCAGGATGCTGTCGAGGTACAGGCGCGGAAATTCCAGCATCGGGGCTGCGAAGCTGGTGGTCAGCTGGATACCGCTCTTTTCGATATCTGCAAACAACACATCTTTCACATATTGAAGTCGTTCGGAAAAGATCAGCGGCTCCCGCTCCATATCTACATTCTTACGGATCTGTACCACATCTACGAGGTCGTTCAAGGTCTCATCGATCTTAAATATTACTTCTTGTAGTAAGGACAGGTATTGCTCTTTTTCGTGTGGCAATGACGAGTCGTTGTGCATCTGCATCAGTGCCCTGAGATTGGCAATGGGTGCACGCAGGTTATGCGAAGTAATATGTGCAAAGTCTTCCAGTTGCTGATTCTGGTTAACGAGGCTTTTGTTCAGTTTACTCAGTTGTTTGTTAGCACGGAAAAGGTCTTTCTGCATGTTGCGGCTATCCGTTATATCACGGATAAAGACAGATACAGTACCATCCCTCATGGGAGTAATCAGGAACTCATACCATTTGTAACGGCGGGGAAAATAACTACTGAAAGACGCAGAAGTAGTACCTGCCAGTGCAGCTGAAAAGCGGGTTTTAAACGGCGTGGCATATCCCAGTTCCGGCATGATCTCAAAAATGTTCTCCCCCTGGAATATCTGTCTGCCGGCCATCTCTTCCGCCTTACGGTTGGCGAAGGATAAGGTACCATCTTTTTCCATTGTCGCATATCCCATATCTACCGCGTCAAAGAAGAGGTGCAGCTGTTCAGTGTTGCGCTGCAGCAGGTTGCGCATCTGCTGTTCCAGCTTCCTGTCGGTGATATCATTCACCAGTACGGCAACGATCTGTTGCTTATCCACCGGGTCTTTCAGGGGGAAGAGGGTCAGGTCCAGCCATACTTCACGGCTCTGCGCTGTCCAGCGACTGTCCTTGGAAAAGTCCAGCTGCCTTTCCACGCGGATCACTTTATTCCCGGTCATAACATCCTTAAAGAGCTTGTCCAGGCCATACAAGCGGGAAAAAGGATCGCTCATGATGTTAAAGGGAGCTTCTCCTTCTTCATATTCGTACTGGAAGAATTCACGTTGGGTATGATTAATACGGCGGATAAACCCAAAATGATCAAATTGAATATAGCCTATAGGCAGATGTTCTATGATCAGGTCCAGCAGGCGGGAGCTTTTCTCCAGGCGTCTGAACGCCAGTTGTTTCTCGGTGATGTCTCTCATCGCCAGCTGTAATGTAGTGATATCCCCCTGTTCGTCAGTCACAGCAAATACAGTGACCTCATAATACGAAGGCAATATCCGTACAACGCCGTTGGTCTCCTGTTCACGATATCCCAGCAACATTTCTTTCCTGGCGGATGCTTTGGTACGCAGTACCTCTTCAAACAGTTCGCAGAGACCGGTTTCCTGAAAGACAGGTTCCTCAAACAGGTTATATCCCGGCCTGGACATGGAGGGATCTATCGCTTCCCATATCTCCTGTTGCAGCTCGTTGGCACAGCAATGAATCCCCTCGGGAGTAAACTGTTGTAATCCGCAGGGTAAAGAGCGTAAAAGCGCATGACTATCCCCCGGCGGACGCCGGCTGGTGATATCTATACCTGTCAGCAGGAAATATTCCCCCGCAGCAGTAAGCTGCCACCGGACCCACTGACGGGTATGGCAATACATATCCACACAGGCATTTCTGCCCATTGTATAGAGATGACACAGCATAGGCCAGTTCACACCGGTACCTTTTCCTATGACGTCGTTAAAATGCAGACTACTTATGTCCCCTGCCGGATGAAATTCCCCCTCCGGTACCTCCAGCCATCCTGCTGCCCCCTGGTTGACATATACGAGGTAACCGTGCAGATCCAATAATATCGCTGGTATAACTTTCGACAGCGCATTACCCATTATGGCATTCATCATAGATCCCGAACGATAATCCCTTTAAAAATACTCAATATATGATTAAAAAAGACTATTCTTTATAACTATCTGACAGGACGACAGCTATTTATATTCCATAAGCACGTAATTTTGCGTTTTCCACAATGTGGATTTCAGTTTTTCGGCAAATGTTCAAGGATAGATATCTTTGGCATACAGTAACAGGACACAAACCATAAACATATTTAGCAATGAAAGTACTTGTTCCCGTAGAGCAATGAGAAAACCGGTAACGCAGAAATCACTCATTTTTTTACGGTTCCCATGGTATTGAAATGATGGCAGCGACAGCATACCGCAATCCTGACAGGGAACTCAGAACACCGCACAGGAAAAACGCTTTGGCGTGGTTATTGCCGCTCCTGGTATAGCGGCTGCTCTTCCTGGCGTGGTTTCTGCTCATATTTTCTCTGCCAGTTTTAGGAGTACCATTGGAAGGTGGCTGGCATATCTGCCATAGCAGAAAGATGGAACGCCTTCAAAAAACAAGGTTATAAACTATAGGTTTCTTAATGTAAGCTGTTTAAGGTAAATTGCTTTAACATCTTACACCAGGACACCTCAAACGATCTAAAATAAAATATCACTTGACAGAATCAATTATCAGCTTAGATAGTATTAACCCTATCGAGTTCTTCGGAGTTAACAATGGAAAACTTGATCTGCTGAAGAAAAAATTTCCGCTGTTAAAGATCCTCTCCCGCGGTACCCAGCTCAAACTCTCCGGCGCTCCGGAAGAAGTAGCTACTGCACAGGAAAAAATCGGACAAATCATTTCCTACCTCGAGCGTAACGGCAACCTCAGCGAAAATTATTTCGAACAGATCCTGGGCGATGAGGAAAAAGTGGACAACTTCAAAGACCGTAATTCTAACGAGATTCTGGTCTTCGGTCCTAACGGACGCAACGTAAAAGCCAGAACAGCCAACCAGAAGAAAATGGTAGCCCTGGCCGACAAAAACGATATCATCTTCGCCATAGGACCTGCCGGTACCGGTAAGACTTACACTGCTGTAGCACTGGCGGTGAGAGCGCTGAAAAACAAAGCGGTCAGAAAGATCATACTGACACGTCCTGCTGTGGAAGCAGGTGAAAACCTGGGTTTCCTGCCCGGCGACCTGAAGGAAAAGATCGACCCATACCTGCGCCCGCTGTACGACGCACTCGACGATATGATCCCTGCCGATAAGCTCAGCTATTTCATGACCAACCGTGTTATTGAGATCGCTCCCCTGGCGTATATGCGCGGACGTACGCTCGATAATGCATTTATCATCCTTGATGAGGCACAGAATGCAACAGACCTCCAGCTGAAAATGTTCCTGACACGTATCGGTTCGTCAGCGAAAGCCATTATTACAGGAGACCTGACGCAGATCGACCTCCCTAAGAATCAGAAATCAGGATTGGAAAAGGCCACCCGTATCCTCCGTCATGTGGATGGTATCGGCTACCTGCAACTGGATGAAGAGGATGTAGTAAGACATAGACTGGTAAAAGCCATCATACGCGCATATGATGCAGCAAAGGAAAGGGAGGAGCATTAACATTAACAATTCCTTAACAGTGTTTTAAGTATGTTCACGGCTTTAAAAGTAAACTGTTAAAAGTATTCCTTGCCTATACCGGTTTACAACAGGGAAACCAACAATTTTCAAAAACAGGTCTGGAACTTTAAATTTTACAACGCGCTGCCTGGCTGCTTTTTGTAATTTTCCACTTTCCTCCTATTTTTGTTAACTGTATTATAATAGAACATTTTTGCATGACCAGTTATCTGCGTATCCTCACCTTGGCAATATTATTCGGTACTGTACTTAGCAGTTGCAAAAAGCGTGCTTCCCCACAGGAAGTGGCATTGAATTTTATGCATGCAATACAGGAATCGAACTTTGACCTGGCAAGGGATTACGCAACCAAGGAATCGCAACAGGTAATACAGCTTTACTCGTTTTTTGATGCCCGCCGTAATGATTCAGAACGGGATAAGATCAAAAAAGCCGGTATCAAGGTAATTGAGACAGAAGAAAACGGCGACAAGGCAACAGTAACTGTCCTGAATTCTTCTTCACAACAAAAGGAAAGACTACAACTGGTTAAGGAAAACGGCCGCTGGAAAATATCTCTCACTTTCGAAAGTATTATTCCAAACTATCTGCCGCCGGCAAGCGCACCATTGGATTCTACCAATATGCCGCCTCAGGATTCTATGTCTCCACTCCCGGTTAAATAAAATATTACGATTACTCGAATCTGTATAATTTTGTGTCTATTACGAAATTACAGTTGAGTTCCTTATTTTTGCGACGCGCCAGCAAACTTTTATTCTAAATTCCACATTAGCATACGGTAAGACAGTTGTCAAGGTCCCGAAAAACGACTTTGCGCTGTTATATCTTTGCAATGCGGAATAAATGCAGGCACACCAAAATACTAATAAACGAAAAAACAAGTTTGATGATGACGACGAACAATCCCTGGCATAGTGTCAGCACAGGATCTGAAGCGCCTAAAATAGTGAATGCTATTATTGAAATTCCTAAAGGCTGTCGCGCCAAATATGAGCTGGACAAAGAAAGTGGTCTGCTCAAGCTCGACAGGGTACTGTACTCTTCCGTATACTACCCGGCTAACTACGGTTTTATTCCAAAGACCTACTGTGATGACCATGACCCACTGGATATCCTCATCCTCTCCCAGGTAGACGTTGTTCCTATGTGTATCATGGAAGCCAAAGTGATCGGTGTAATGCAGATGATCGACAACGGCGAGGCTGACGACAAGATCATTGCTGTAGCTGCTAACGATATGAGCGTTGCACACATCAACGATATCACAGAACTGCCTCCTCACTTCACTGCTGAGATCCGTCACTTCTTTGAAGAATATAAGAGACTGGAGCACAAAACAGTAAAAGTGTCTGAGTTCCAGAACAAAGCAGTAGCTGAACGCATTATACTGGAAAGCATCGAGTTCTATAACAAGACCTTCGGCGACAAATAATTCAATGACTGGTAGCTTAGCCGCTGCCAGTCTTCAAAAAAATATCCCATAGCTACAGTACCTTTGCGGTCACTATTGCTATGGGATTTTCTTTAATTATCTATTTTGTCTTATCAGTTTCTCCTACCCACCGTTCTGAGCCCGGATAACTAAAAGCGTCCGTCACACAGGCCGTCTTTCCTTGTCAGAAGAATCTTTTAATAATGCGCAACTTGTGCGTTCTTACACCCGTATCAGTATTAGTAATTCCCTGGTTGTCAATCGGGTCTACCCGCACCTTTCCTGATGAATGAATGATCTCATGATCGTTCAGCAATATGCCCACGTGCGTAATACGCCCCTCTGCATTATCGAAGAACGCCAGGTCGCCCAGACGCGCTTCCTGCAGAAAATCGACCGTCTCGCCCTGTGTAGCCTGCTGGTAAGCATCCCTCAACAGATCAATACCCAATGTCTTATATACCGTCTGCGTAAAACCGGAACAATCCACTCCAAACACAGACTTGCCTCCCCAGAGGTATGCTGTATTCAGGTAGAGGAAGGCCGCATCTGTCAGTGCAGCTGTATCTACAGTATCCGCTTTGCCTGTTGCCGCCAGCTTTTCCTCAAATTGTACCGCCGCCTTTCCCCAGTTTGTAACAGGCTCTGTTCCAGCCTTTACCGTGCATCCGAAAGGCACATACATAGGCTTGCCATTCAGCAGCACCTTGTTCACCCAACCAGTCGTATAATGGGTATAAGGAGCGTTGAACAATTGCTCATCAATGATTTCCAGATGATTAAAAGTAGCCCATCCTTCATACCCGTCAAACTGGCATTTTACTTTCACCCAACCATCATTTCCCGTAATAATAATTTCACTGCATTCACCCCACAAGGCTTGTGAGATAATTTCACTTTTGTGAGATGGTTCTGCCCGTAATGGCATCACCGGTACAACAGTAATCGCGTATGGCATATTAATTGTCTAAAATAATTATATGTCAAAGACAACAAAATGAACATTTTTGTCTTTAATATGTAAATATAGGTAACACTATGCTACAGCAGCTAACTAATTTATCAGATAAAGAATTGATTTCCCGGGCAAGAAAACTCAAGGACCAGGAAGCAGAAGGTGTACTCATGGAAAGATACAGCCACCTCATGGTTGCTGTTTGCCTCCCTTACCTCAACAATGGTCCCGGAACTGCACCCGATGAAGTTTATCCCAGGCTGCTGCAGCGCCTCAGCGCCAGTCTTAAAACCCAAACGATCCCGAAAGCCAATGAATGGATACACCATACTATCAGGGCACAACAAGCTCAGACAGAAAAGAATAATCCATTTTTTCCCAGTACGGAATCAAGGGAACAGCAACAGATGGAAAACAAAGTAGAAAAGGTAGCCACCAACCTCAAAGAACAGCAACTGCTTGCAGCTGCAATGGAAGAAGCGCTTGGTAAACTGCCCGCGGAGGAAAAATATTTTCTGAGAGAATTTTACCTGAACAATAAGACTTTTACAGAACTGGCAGCCACTAAAAAGTACACCATTGAGAAAACGAGGCAGATTCTACAACAGGCAAAACAAAAAATGGCTTCCTTATTGATGAATGAAACCTATGAGTAACTTGGAAAACAACGAAAAACTACTGAAGATCTTCAGTAACATCCGCTGTCTGAACAGGGATCAGCTTCCCCGTTACCTCGATGGCCGTCTCACCGATGTTGAGAAACATCTGGTGGAACAGCATCTCGTTGATTGCGATCTCTGTTTCGATGCATTACAGGTACTCCAGCAACCCCAGTACAGGGAAAAATACCAACCGCTCGCTACAAGCATGCAACAATTTATCCGCAACAGTATTAAGCGGATATCACAGGTGCATAAGGTGGAACGCTACCAGCGCCAGGAACAAAAAAAGGAAAGCTTTCTGATCTATTTCTGGATAGTCGCAGCTATCGCTATTGGTGCAGGCGGTGTTTACCTGGTACAACAGCAGAGTAAATTCAAAACACCTGTATCCAAGGCTATTGCTGGCAATACAGACATGCCGGCGGCGCAGTCAGGAACGCCCCCTGTGCAGGCAGCCATTGTTACGCCCGTACGGACAGAAAATGAAGTGAGCCGAAAACCAGCCGAACCGGTTACAGCCACTACACCATTGCCGGCGCCACCAACAGCTGCGGCCCCTCCTCTCACTCCTAAACCTGTCGTGAAGGACTCCGTAAAGGCAGTTGTCAAACCACCGGCAGCCGCTGCTGCTGTCAAGGATAGCATCAGAGATAGCGCCCGAAAGCACCTGCTTGCTGCGCCTAAACCAACAGAAGTGAAAGAGCCACCAAAGGAAAAAGCTGCTGTACCCGAACATAAGGATACTCCAACCGTAGTGAAGAAAACAGAAGATAAACCGGAGCCTAAGGCGCCTCCAAAGAAAGAAAAAGAGGATGCCCCCGAAAAGAAGCCCGCTGCAGAGCCCACAAGTACGGATGAATTCCTCTATAAGGCCGCAATGGTATATCACCAGCAGGGTGACTTAAACGAGGCTATTTCCCGCTATAAACACCTTTCTGAAAGCTCCGGCAAGTACGGTGAACTGTCGCGCTATCAGCTGGCTGTCTGCTACCGCAGTAAGGGCCAGACTGGCAAAGCCCGTCGTATGTTCAAGGAAGTGGTACGCATGAACGGCAGCATGAAAGACAAAGCACAGGCAGCGTTGGATAATCTCTGATTTGTGTTCCCCTGTCCTTTCCCATTGACAGATGATAAATCCATAAAGCATTCCTGTACCCCATTAAACGGAGTACCACGCACGCTTACCAGGCGCCGTCATATTCCCTACATTTCCACCACACCATTCGCCGTCAGGCAATCAGACGGCCCCGCTTTTTCCCTGTTTATTAATTGCTTTTATTTTTATGGAAATTCTATGGCTCACGCATCTTTATATTATAAGTATTTTATCTTTATCCAGTGAATTATAAGAATAGCCAGGAATTAACAGATGAAGAGCTGCTGGAACGGTTCAGGACCGATGAGAACAGCGATTGGATAGGCATCCTGTTTGACAGGTATGCGATCCTTTTATTGGGTATGTGTATGAAATACCTTAAAAATGAAGAGGATGCGAGAGATAGTGTACAACAGATCTTCCTGAAAGTATTAGCTGAGATCAACAAGCATAAGGTACAATTCTTCCGGGCCTGGATCTACCAGGTAGCCCGGAACCATTGCCTGATGCAGTTAAGGCACAAAAACCAGGTAAGACAGGAAGAAGTCAGTGAAAAACACATGAACAATCCTGCAGAACAGGAAGAAGATAAAAACAGATTCGTAGAAAAGGATAACTTGCTGGAAAATATGCAACATGCGCTGGAACAGTTAAACCCTGAACAGCGTACCTGTGTCAAATTATTTTATCTCCAGAAATTATCTTACCAGGATATTGCCGGCCAGACCGGTTATACCCTGTTACAGGTAAAAAGTTATATCCAGAATGGAAAGCGTAACCTGAAGCTGTTATTGGGTCCGCAGGGATAGCAAAGTATTGTATGAACGCATCAGTAAGTATGCACGAATTTAATTATTGACGATTTTATGAACGAAGAATATAAAGATATTTTCACCACAACGGCCTGTCCTACACAGCAGCAATTGCTGGATTATGTGCAGGGCCGGTTGTCGGCCGAAGAGCAACATGAAGTGGAACTTCATATGGCTGATTGTGAGATGTGCAGTGAGGCTGTGGAGGGATTATCTGCATTTGAGCAGAAGGAAAAGATACCCGTGTGGCTACGCCAGATGAAATGGCAGATGCTACGTAAGCTGCGCGCCAACAAGCGCCGCAAGCACCAGGTATCCTACTTTATTGAACTGGCTATCATTGTGCTCGTGGTACTTTTTATTATACTGGGCGCCTTCTGGACATACCATTTCATGACGCATAAATAACGACTGTCCATACATAAAAAAAGTCCCGGCTGTATAAACAACCGGGACTTTTTTTTTATGAAAAATGTATCAATAATACTATTTCAGACCTTCCAGCTTTTTCTTCACAGCTTCCACTTTCGCAGTCTCGTTCTTGATAGCATAGATCTTCTGCAGTGCATACAGACAGCTTTCGTAAGTCTGTTTGTCGCTTGGCTCCAGGCTCGCAGCTTTAGCAGTGAAGTTTTCATCTGCTTTCTCGAAGAAAGGCAGCGCCTGATCCATCAGACCAGTTACTTTCGTCTGCAGTTCTTTTGCTTTAGGCGTGTTCAGAGATTTGCTGTCCATTGCGTTCAGCTCTTTGTTGAAGCCTACTGCACGGTTGAAGTACAATGCGCCCAACTGGAAGTTCGCAGTTGCATCATCAGCTTTCAGTTCGATCGCTTTTTTGTAAGCTCCTTCTGCCTTGTTCATCAGCTCATCATAGTTAGCTGGTTTTGCAGCATCCTGACCGTTTTCGCTACGAGGGTTTGCCAGGTTATCTACGCGGATACCATAGTCCAGTACTGTCTGGAAATCGTTTGGATTTTCCGCCATTTTCTTTTCCAGCATACCCAGTAATTCAGCAGTTTTACCGGTTTTGGAGTAGTACATCATCTCCATATCGTTAAAACGCTTGTCTTTAGGGAAGGTTGCTTTACCTTCTTCGATGGTTTTCAGCCAGTTGGCATTATCACCTTTTTCTTCGTAAGTCTGCGCCAGGAGCACATACAGGGCTGGTTCAGCCTTGAAATGCAGGTCAGCAGCTTTTCTCAGATAGGTCAGCGCCTCGTCTTTCTTACCAGCCTGGTTAGCAGCGTAACCAGCGTAGAAGGTCATAGAAGTATCTGCAGGAATAGAACCACCTAAGTTCTTACCATTATAGAAGTCAGCAATGGTAAAAGCGTCTCTGAAATGTAAATATGCAGAATCCCATTTCTGATCATTCAGGTTAGCATAACCTGCGTTGCCGATGGTAGCATACAGGTTAAACATACGCTGGTTCATTTCCAGCAGGGCTTCAGGTAATTTTGCATTGATATCCAGGGCTTTCTTGTAAGCCTCGAATGCTTCCAGTGCTTCTTTGGAATCTTTCTTCTCAGTAGCAGTTGCTTCGTAGATCTTACCCTTTACATACCAGGTTTTAGCGTCGTCCTTGGTTTTTTCATTTTCCAGTGCTGCCTGAATATCAGCTTTCGCTTTATCATAGTCTTTTTTAGTGAGGGCATCTTCTGCGCTGTTTACCTTCGCACGTTGCGCCACGGCAACCAATCCTGCACTGCAAAAGACCAATGATACCAGTAATTTTTTCATGTTGCTCAATATTTTTTTGTTTTCTATGAGTATGGCCTTAGATTTTAATGCCTGTTTCAACCATAATAAATACAATCTGCCGCAGGTTAACCATTATTAGTTCGCACAAATATTTTGCGGTTTCTTATAATTATTCTGCAGGCGTTTCATCTTCCGAAGCCTCAGCTGTCGCTGTTCCCGGATCTTCTGAGCTGTCGTCCCGGAGCTGTTCGCTTCCTTCTCCTTCCATACCTTCGTTATCGAGCTTTTCTTCTTCCTGTTCGTCCAGACGTGCTACAGCTGCTATTTCATCGGTATCGTCCAGTCTGATCAGACGAACCCCCTGTGTGGCCCTGCCTGCCTCGCGGATGTCAGCTACCGCCATACGGATGGTAATACCGGACTTACAGGTTATCATCAGGTCATCTTTCTCTGTTACGTCAAGGATCGCGATCAGGCTACCTGTTTTTTCGGTGATATTGATTGTCTTAACCCCCTTACCACCGCGGTTGGTAATTCTATATTCCTCAATATCAGTACGTTTGCCGAATCCTTTCTCAGAAACCACCAATACAGTACGGGTGGCATCCTCCTTATTTACACAAATCATACCAACCACTTCATCTTTGTCGTTATCCACCTCAATACCCCTTACACCAATCGCTCCACGACCTGTGTCACGTACGGTATTTTCAGGGAAACGGATAGCACGGCCGCTCTTGATTGCCATCATGATCTCGCTGTTACCGTTGGTCAGCTTAGCTTCCAGTAATTGGTCACCTTCGTTGACAGTAATAGCGTTCACACCATTCTGACGGGGGCGGGAGAACTCTTCCAGCAGGGTCTTTTTGATGATACCGTTTGATGTACACAGCACAATATAATGAGAGCTGATAAAATCTTTATCACCGAGGTCCTTAATATCTATAATGGCTCTGATCTTGTCGTCAGTAGGCAGGTTGATCAGGTTCTGGATAGCGCGTCCCTTGCCGCTCTTCTCTCCCTCAGGGATCTCGTACACCTTCAGCCAGTAACAACGGCCTTTCTCTGTGAAGAACAACATGGTATGGTGGGTAGAGGCCACGAACAGGTGTTCGATATAGTCCTCTTCACGGGTCTTGCCACCCAGTGCACCACGGCCACCACGTTTCTGCTGGCGGTAGTCATATGCAGAAGTACGTTTGATATAGCCCAGATGGGAGATAGTGATCACCACATCTTCCTCTGCGATGATATCTTCCATACGCATTTCGCTGGCCAGGTACTGGATCTCTGTTTTACGCTCGTCACCGAAACGTTTCCTCACATCTTCCAGTTCATCCTTGATGATCTTGAAACGCAGTCCTTCGTCGGATAATACATCCTTCAGGTAAGCTATCAGTTTCATTACTTCGTCGTATTCTTCCTTGATCTTGTCGCGCTCCATACCGGTCAGACGTTGTAAACGCAGTTCCAGTATTGCTTTAGACTGAATTTCACTCAGTTCGAAGCGGCTCATCAAACCGTCTTTTGCTTCATCCGGCGTACGGGATGCACGGATCAGGGCAATCACTTCGTCCAGGTGATCCAGCGCTATCAGGTAACCCTGCAAGATATGCGCTTTTTCTTCTGCTTTACGCAGCTCAAAACGTGTTCTGCGTACTACTACTTCATGACGGAAGTCAACGAATTCTGCCAGCATTTCCTTCAGGTTCAGTACACGCGGACGGCCTTTCACCAGGGCCACGTTATTGATACCGTAAGAGGTCTGCAGTTCTGAATATTTATACAGCTGGTTGATCACCACGTTAGCGATAGCTTCACGTTTCAGATCGATCACCAGGCGCATACCGTCACGGTCACTCTCGTCACGCGCTTCGGAAATACCTTCAATTATTTTATCGTCAGCCAGCTGCGCGATCTTCTGGTGCAGTGCCGCCTTATTGATCTGGTAAGGCAGTTCATAGATCACCAGGCGCTCACGGCCTGCCTTGGAGGTTTCTACGTTGATCTTACCACGCACTACTACCCTTCCGCGGCCGGTCTCAAAACCCTGTTTCACACCTTCATAACCGTAGATGATACCTCCGGTCGGAAAGTCAGGCGCCTTCACATGTTTCACCAGCTCTTCAATCGTAATATCACGGTTGTCGATGTAAGCGATCAGACCGTCCACTACCTCTGTCAGGTTGTGCGGCATGATGTTGGTAGCCATACCTACCGCAATACCTGATGCACCGTTGATCAGCAGGTTTGGAATACGTGTAGGCAATACAGTAGGTTCTTCCAGGGTATCGTCAAAGTTCAGGGAGAAATCCACTGTTTCTTTGTCGATGTCTTCCAGCATCGCCTCTGCCATACGCTGCAGACGGATCTCCGTATAACGCATTGCTGCCGGCATATCCCCATCCACAGATCCGAAGTTACCCTGACCGTCCACCAGCATGTAACGTAGGCTCCATGGCTGGGCCATACGTACAATGGTATCATAGATGGAGGAGTCACCATGCGGGTGGAATTTACCCATTACCTCCCCTACAATACGGGCCGACTTCTTGTAAGGCTTGTTGCTGTTGTTACCTAACTCATTCATACCAAACAACACGCGGCGGTGTACCGGTTTTAAACCGTCCCGAACATCCGGAAGAGCACGACCAACGATAACCGACATAGAGTAGTCTATGTAGGCCGTTTTCATCTGCTCCTCAATGTTGATCTGGATGATCTTCCCGTCTTGCTGATTTTCCGTATTTTCTGACATTGTATATTGTTGATTTACAATTTATTTCCTAAAAAAATAAATAGACGCAAATATAGCCATTTTAAGCCGTATTCCGGCCTTTTTGACAGAGAATGTGAATAAAAAAGGAATTGTCATATGCTACAATTACGCTATGCAACAGCAACAATTTCCATAGATACTCCATTTAATCCTTATTTTGCAGCAACTCCTGCAATTAATATTCCATATAAGAGAAAAGAGGAATATTGGGAAAATAAAATATTGGCAAACATTTTGTTTTTAACCCGGTGAAAATCAGAGGGTCACGGACAGTTAATCAGCATTCGGGTAGGTTAAAAACGAAATTTGCTGAAATTTCGAACATTAGTAACACGACTGATGTTAAATCCCTGTTCGGTAACCATATTAAAGATGAACAAATTAATATGAAGAATATACTCTTGTTTGGCGCCGGCAAGTCGGCCACTAGCCTGATCGACTACCTGGTATCAAATGCACCGCGGCAAAAATGGCATATCACTGTCGCGGACCAGGATCTTGCACTTATTAAGTCCAAGACCGGCAAATCTTATTACGTTACCCCCGCCGTTATTGATATCCGCGACCAGGCATCCAGACAGAAACTGGTACAGGAAACAGACCTTGTAATATCGCTGCTTCCACCCTCATTGCATATTTTCGTTGCCAAAGACTGCCTTCAGTTCGGCAAGAATCTGCTGACCGCCTCCTACATCGATCCGGAGATCAAATCCCTTGAAAAAGAGATAGAACAGGCAGGCCTGCTCTTCATGTACGAAATGGGGCTCGATCCCGGTATTGATCATATGAGCGCTATGAAGCTCATTCACTCTATTGAAAAGAAAGGCGGACAGATCTCTGCATTCCGCTCTTATTGCGGCGGCCTGATCTCTCCCGAAAGCAATGATAATCCCTGGCAGTACAAGATATCATGGAACGCTCGTAATATCGTACTGGCAGGCACTTCCGGGGCCATATACAGGGAAAAAGGTAAAGTGAAGGAGATTGGCTACCAACAGCTGTTCGATCAGCCTAAAACGATCCATATTCCCAGCCTCGGCAAACTGGCCTACTACCCTAACCGGGATTCCATGGGTTACATGAATGCCTATAAGCTGGAAGAGATCCCCACCTTTATGCGGGCTACACTGCGCTATCCTGACTTCTGCGAGGGATGGAGCACACTCGTAAAGCTGGGCCTGACCGACGATTCCAAAAAGATACAGACCAATGCACTGACCTATTACGATTGGGCCAGTCAGAAAATAGAACAGGATGCAAAACTGAGCCATGAAGAGAACATCGCCAGTTATCTCGGTATCAGCGCCAAATCCAAGGTACTCCGGCAACTGAAGTTTCTCGGACTGCTGAATGGCGAAACTATCGGGCTTGGCGAACAGACCAATGCCGCCGTCCTCCAGCATGTCGTGGAATCCAAACTGGGCATGGAACCTGCCGACAAAGACATGATCGTAATGACGCATGAAATAGAGTTCGAGAGAAGAGGCATGACCACACGCCTGCACAGTTATATGATCACACAGGGAGAAGACAGCCTGCGTACCGCTATGGCCAAAACAGTAGGACTGCCCCTGGGTATCATGGCCAAGCTGCTGCTGCAGGAAAAGATCAGCCTCAAAGGATTAAAGATCCCGATCATGCCGGATGTGTACAATCCAGTCTTAAAAGAGCTGGAAGAATATAATATCAGATTTGAAGAAAGCTTTGAATAAAGTTGTTTCACATACACTGAAAGAGGCCATCCACTAGTAGCGGATGGCCTCTTTCAGTTTAACCGTTCCCGATGCCCGGGCAATGCGTCTTTTATAATTTTGCCAATGCTTCCTCCAGGTCCAGTATTCCCAGCGTAGCGGGTTTCTCTATCTGCACCAGACCTTCACGGTAAGCCATTTCAGGCAGCTTTTTGTCGATCACATAACAAGGTGTGCCATCCCTCAGGCAATCTACCAGGCCCGCCGCAGGATACACCACAAGTGAAGTGCCTATCACAGCAAAAATATCAGCCGACATAACTATTTCCGCTGCATCCACGATCCTCGTCACATTCTCACCAAACCAAACAATATCGGGACGCAGTTGTCCGCCGTCAGCAGCCATATCTCCCAGGTTGATATCGTCTTCTATGGCGTAGCTGCGGTTCTCATCCAGCACACTACGCATTTTGAAGATCTCACCGTGTAAATGCAATACGTTCTTCGAGCCCGCCTTCTCATGGAGATTATCAATGTTCTGCGTGATGATCTGCACGTCAAATTTCTCCTGCAACCGCGCCAGACCATAGTGTGCAGCATTAGGCGCTGCCGCCTTCACATCCCTGCGGCGCATATTGTAAAAATCGAGCACCAGCTGCGGGTTTTTCTGCCATCCCTGCGGACTTGCCACCTCGTATACATCATACCCTTCCCAGAGTCCATCACTGTCGCGGAAAGTACGCAACCCGCTCTCTGCACTGATGCCCGCCCCTGTTAATACAACTAATTTAGCCTTCATTTGTACAAGATATTTTCAAATTTTAAATATACGGGTTTTAACATTTACCGTAACTTTATCGCTTAGAATAAATAACAGCAATTGAAGATTTTACAGACGCTTATACTGTGCGGCGTATTGTTAGTGCAATTGAATGCCAACGCACAGTCATCAGACACCGCAACCCTCCAACATACTGATAGCACAAAAACAAAGGAGGTACATACATTGACCGCGGCGGATACTACTATACGTTACCGCATAAACGGCGCCTACCTTGGAAGTATGTGGGGCGACCTGAAATACACCGTATCAAGGCCTGCACATTGGACCGGAAAAGACTTTACCCGGCTGGGTATTGTGCTTGGCACAGCCGGAGGCCTGCTGGCGGTAGACTATGAAGTGAAACAATTCTTCCTCCGTAATCACACTAATTTCTGGAACAGTGTAACCGGCCAGGTAGAACCTTTTGGAAACGCCTACTCTCCGTACCTGGTAGGTGGTATGTATGTAGCAGGCGTTATATCAAAAAACCGTCAGCTGGAGCATACTTCACTGATGACAGCGAAATCTCTGTTGATTTCCACCCTGATCTATACTTTCACCAAATCTGTGGTAAGACGTGGCAGACCAACATACTATGATGATCCGCTGGTGTTTAATGCCCCCTTCTCCATGGATAAATATCATACCTCCTTCCCTTCCGGGCATATGCTGACAGTAACTTCTGTGGCTACGGCGCTGGCAGAAGCTTATGGTGAAGAGCATCCGTGGGTGCCCTGGGTAGCTTATTCTATTGCTATCATGACAGGTACTACCCGCCTTTACCAGGAAAGGCACTGGAGCAGTGATGTATGGCTGGGCGCATCTCTCGGTTACTTTGTGACCAAGGGCGTCTTCAAACGTCACCGCCAGCTGGAACGTAAAAAGGCAATGGCAGCCTTAGCGGCCACCATGCCATAAACCACCTGAAACCACAATAAATCACGCAGCAGCTCTCGCCAAACGGCGGCGTTTTCTGTATCTGCGGATAATGATAAAGAGCACAGCCGCTACTACCCATACAGGCCATAAGGCGGTGAATGAAATAAGCGCTGCCAGTATGCTATTCCAGCCATCCTTGATAGAGAAGAAGATACTGGAAAAGAAGCCTGGTCCCTGGGGCGTTGTATTGGAAAATGTCTGGAAAAAAGAGAGGTGGATAACGCTCATGGCTACGTTGTGGTCTATGTACTGCAAACGTCCCTGAGCTGCTTCCACTTCCTCCCGGATGCTCTTCAGCTGTTCTTCCACCTCCAAAATATCTTTTACTGTCTTTGCCTGCTTCAGGATGTCGAGATAACGCTGCTCTACTTCTTTCCTAGCCTTCATCCGGGCCGCGAGGTCTACGTATTCTTCCGTAACATCTTTTGATGTGACACTTTTCACCAGGAGATTCTCCTCTACACCCGCCAACATATTCAGACAACTGTCAAACTTATCGGCAGGGACCCTGATATCCAGCGCTGTCTCCCACGACACATCGGAACGATGCTCTACCTCATTGATAACGTTGCCACCGCTACGCGCAATTACATCCGTCAGCTCTTTATACGCATGCTTATAGTCACGGACCGAATAACGAATAGTACCTTCTTTGATAATCTTTTTGGGGATGTCAGCAGGGGGAGCCGGAGGAGTTTCTGCATAAACGGCTTCATCCTCTGCTACGACCGGGGCTGTGAAAGCAAGCGAAGATTGGACCGTACCTGCGGCCACCTTGCTCGCTTCCATTTCATCATTTGACTTATAATCAAGTTGTACAGCCTGCGCCCGATGGGCGGCAGTACTCCCGGATTTTTTGCAGGCGCTTAACGCAAGCGTTGCAAACAAAAACATAGAGGGGATAACAATGACAGCATTCTTTAAAACAGAACATCTTCTTGTCATAGGAATTTATTTTTAGGATAAATACTATAACAAGAAGATGCGGCAGGAAGTAAAATTCCATAAACTATTTCATATCGCCCATTTCCAGGATGGTCTCAAATTCGTCTGCAGTCACAGCACAAACTGAGAGACGGCCCTGGCGGATGAGGGAAAGATTTTCCAGTCGTTTTTCAGCTTTCATCTGCGCCAGTGTTACCGGTGTTTTGAAAGGTTTTACCGGCTGCAGGTCTACCACTACCCAGTTAGGATCCGGTGTGGTCGGGTCCTGGTAATGTTCTTTTGCTACTTTGGCTATACCTACTACGGCCAGACCTTCATTACTGTGATAGAACAATACCTGGTCTCCCTTTTTCATACCT
The DNA here is from genome assembly GCF_021646545.1 of Chitinophaga filiformis. Classification (GTDB taxonomy): domain Bacteria; phylum Bacteroidota; class Bacteroidia; order Chitinophagales; family Chitinophagaceae; genus Chitinophaga; species Chitinophaga filiformis_A. Next base: position 149,330 of record NZ_JAKIRP010000005.1, read on the forward strand.
TTCAGATTATTGCGTGCCTGGTAATTGCGCACACCGTCCCAGAAGGTTTTCCCGTCCTTTACAAATTGATCCCACGAATACTTAAAAGGTTCTGATTTTACAAGCCAGTAGTTCATTGTCTGATGATTTTTAATTCGTCTTTTTGCCGCTTACCAGCCACTGGCCAGTACATCAGCAATATGCATCGTTTTAATGTTCAGTTCATGTTTCCTGATATAACCATCCAGGTGCATCAGGCAGGAAAGGTCCGTAGAGATCAGGTAGTCTGCACCGCTGGCCACCGCGTTGTTCACCTTTTGTTCTCCCATACCGATAGAGATAGGCTCGAACTTCACAGAGAATGTGCCACCAAAGCCGCAGCATACCTCACAATCATTCATTTCCTTCAGCTCCAGCCCTTTCACTTTTGAGAGCAGGCTGCGGGGGCCTTCCTTGATACCGCATTCGCGTAAAGCACCGCAGGCGTCGTGGTAAGTAGCCACACCGTTGAGTGTTGCGCCGATATCTGTAACATGCAGCACATCGGTCAGGAACTCCGTGAATTCATACAATTGCCTGCGCAGCATCTTTACATCATTGTGTGCAGCGGAATTGTCAAACAGCTTGCCGTAGTAATTACGCACAAAGCCTGTACAGGAGCCACTTGGCGCCACTATATAATCGACAGTATGAAAGTCTTTGATGAATTTGTTGGCAACGGAGCGGGCTTCATCCCAGTATCCCGCATTAAAAGCAGGTTGTCCGCAACAGGTCTGGTTGGGATTATACTTAACGTTACATCCCAGCTTTTCCAGCACTTTCACCATATTGAAGCCTGTTTCCGGGAACAGCTGATCTACGAAGCATGGAATAAAAAGCTGTACGTTCATTGAGTTAGTCTTTAGTTATAAGCCGCAGTTTTGGTAGCTGCTGGCAACAGGAATAAAGTATACCGGCCTGAAACTGTAGCGACAATGAACATTCACGTAACTAATATGGGGCTTAGCGGCTATGCTTACAATTGACGCATCATAGATATCATTTTCAGTGCGGTGATAGCGGCTTCCTCCCCTTTGTGCCCATGTATGCCGCCCAGTCTTTCTTCCGCCTGCTGCATGTTGTCGACAGTCAGGATACCGAAGATAACTGGTACCGGTAATTCCAGGTTCAATTGCATGATACCTTCCGTTACACCTTTACAAACATAGTCAAAATGCGGGGTTTCTCCTCTGATCACGCATCCGAAAGCAATAATAGCGCCAGGTTGTCTTGATGTACCCTGCGTACGGTGCCAGTACTCTTTACAGGCAAAGGGCAGCTCAAATGCGCCCGGTACAACTACTTTAGAGACCTTGGATACGTTGTATTGTGCCAGCGAACGGTCGCAGCCTGCTACCAGTTCGTTGATCACGGTATCATTCCATTCAGTATATACTATAACAACACTGGCATCCTCTAAATTGAGAATGCCAGCATCGTTCAATAAGCTTTGATTATGTATTGACATGACCAGATTAAAATATCAATTAATTCCTCACTTCACCCAGGCGCGCCAGGTATTTGTCCATTTCACGGCCTTCGGCGGTCTGAGGATATTTGTCGCGGATTTCTTTATAAACTGCAATGGCGTCAGCAGGTTTGTTTGCTTTTTCCAGTGCCATACCTGCACGGAACAGGTAAGTAGGAGCAGTCAGCTCATTGTTGCTGTGGTGACCTGCTTTCTTATAATATTCAATACCTTCTTCAGTTTTGCCCAGTTCCATGTAAGCATCGCCCGTTAAACCGTAAGCCATAGCCTGTACGATCTGATCGCCACTGTTGAAATCGCTCAGCAGGTCTGCACCTTTCTGGAATTCACCGAGTTTTACGTAGCATACGCCTGCATAATATTTTGCTAACTGACCTGTTTTGGTGCTGCCGTATTTATCAATTACCTGCAGGAATCCGTAATAGTTACCGTCTCCATTTAATGCAACACGGAAAGAATCCCGCTCGAAATACTGCTGTGCATGGAACACCATGTCCTGTGCTTTCTTTTCGTTAGGACCTTTGATGAATCTGTTGTAGGCAAAAGAACCACCCACTACCACTACTATTACGAGCAGGGCTATGATAATGCTGTTTTTATTCTTTTGAAAGAACGCCTCCGCCTTGTGGATAGAGTCTTCCAGTTGGAATTCCTTTGACACGGAAGTATTTTCAGCTGCGGTCTTATTTTTTGTCTCGGTCATTGTAAATGTGATCGTTAAATTGTTATTTCTTATTACGGTACAGGTACGGCTGTGTAAAATTCCCGCAAATATAAAAAAGGTTAGCGAATCTACCCGTTTATATTAAACGGCCGGGATCGCTAACCTTTTACACATTATTTAGTCAACAATGAATGGGTAATCCTGTTGAACATATACGTCTTTCAGCAGCTCATCATCTGAAGGCCATGGAGACTCTTCTGCGAACTGTACGCAATGCTCCACCTCTTGTTTCACCTTCTCGTTGATAGCTTCGATTTCCGCTTCCGTAGCCCATTTGTTTTTCTGGATAGTAGCCAATACCTGGTTGATCGGATCTTTTTCCTTGTACTCTTCTACTTCCTCTTTGGTACGGTATTTAGCCGGATCACTCATGGAGTGACCACGGTAGCGGTAAGTCTTGATTTCCAGTAAGGTAGGACCTTCGCCGGCACGTGCACGTTTTACGGCTCTTTCGATGCCTTCGTGTACCGCTTCAGCGCTCATACCATCGATAGTGGCGCTAGGCATATCGTAGGCGTTCGCTAACTTATAGATATCCAGTACGTTGGAGGTACGTTCTACTGAGGTACCCATCGCGTACATGTTGTTTTCGCAAATGAATATTACAGGCAGTTTCCACAGCATGGCCATGTTGAAGGTCTCATGCAGCATACCCTGACGGGCAGCACCATCACCGAAGAAGCAAAGCGCTACGTTGTCAGTGCCTTTGTACTGCTCAGCGAAAGCCAGTCCGGCACCAGTACCGATCTGCGCACCCACGATACCATGTCCACCATAAAAACCTTTATCCGGAGCAAAGAAGTGCATACTACCACCTTTACCCTTTGAACAACCTGTAGCTTTACCATACAGTTCAGCCATACACTCATCAGCAGTCATTCCTTTTGCTATAGCCAGCGCGTGGTCGCGGTAGGCAGTGATGAACTTGTCGTCCGGTTTAGTCGCAGACATCGCACCTGCGGCAATTGCTTCCTGTCCGATGTACAGGTGACAAAAACCACGAATCTTCTGCATCCCATACAATTGGCCGGCTTTTTCTTCAAAGCGGCGCAGCAAGAGCATCAATTCATACCAGTACAAATATGTCTCTTTGGTGAATTTCGTCTTTACGTCTGTTTTTGTAGCCACTGTTTCTTAATTTGTCCGCAAATATAACAGGAAAATCCTAAAAACTAAATACTTTGCAACTTTGCAGCAACTTGCCGGCAAATAGTGCCCTTCCGGGAATGCCTGATTACCAGTCTTTCCGCAGGCGCAGGCAGGTTACGATAAATTTATTTCTAATTCATAACTGATAATCAGAAAGTTAATTGCTGTCGCTCAGAAAGATATCACTTGTTCAGTTTAAAAATTACTCCGGGAAAAGTTTCACCTTCAATAAACGTATCATCGGCATTACCGGCCGCAACGGCTCCGGTAAGACCAATCTGCTCGATGCTATATATTATATATGTTTCACCAAAAGCTACTTTACCAGCAGTGAAGCACAGAACACCCAGTACCATACCAATGGCTTCCGCCTTGAAGCGTTTCTCGACAGGGATGGCCAGGAAGGAAAGGTGGTCTGTACCCTCAAAGACGGCAAAAAAGACATTGCCCTCAACGATGAGTCTTACGAACGTTTCTCCCGCCATATTGGTCAGTACCCCGCGGTAATGATTGCCCCCGACGATGCGGAGATCATTCTCGGCGGCAGTGAAGAACGCCGTAAATGGCTGGATGCCCTGCTCTGCCAGTTGCATCCCGGCTATCTTGATCATCTTATTACCTACCAGAAAATATTACAGCAGAAAAACAGTCTGCTCAAAACCATCGCTACCCAGGGCGGTAAACAGGATGCCCTCCTCGATGTATTTGATGAACAACTGGTGCACCACGGCACGCCCGTGTTCGAATGGCGCCGCGCCTTTCTCCCGCGATTTATCAAACAGGTGCAGGAACTGTACGATTACCTGGCGGGTAAACATGAAATTGTCAATATACAATATCAGTCAGGCCTGCATGATCAAACGTTCACGGAACTACTGGCAGCCAACCGGTATAAGGATATGATGATGCAGAGAACCACCGGCGGCATACACCGCGACGACCTCCAGTTCCTGCTCGACGATCATGCCATGAAAACAAGTGCGTCACAGGGACAACGTAAAAGTTTTCTCTTTGCACTGAAACTCGCACAGTTTGAAGTCATTAAAGAACATAAAAAATTTCCTCCTCTCCTGTTACTCGATGATGTATTTGAAAAACTGGACCAGGAAAGAGTGAGTAGACTGATTAAATTAGTGAGTAGTCCCGCATACGGCCAGGTATTCATCACCGATACGCATGCATCAAGAATACGCGAAGCGTTCAAAGAAAATGAAGAGAGTTTTCAGTTAGTAGAGATGTAGTACAGACGAAATGCCTATCTTTGCCATATGCGATACGGAATGACGTCAATGGAGGATGCACTCAGAGATTTTATGTCTAAAAGCCGGCTTAAACCCAGGCTGACTGAGGTACGTATACAGGAGAACTGGGAACAACTCATGGGGAAAACTATCTCCCGTTATACAGAAAGTATACAACTCATCGACAGCAAATTACACATCACTACCACTGTGGCTCCACTAAAACAGGAGCTGAGCTACTCTAAAGACCGCATTATCAAACTGGTAAATGAAATGCTGGGAGAAACCGTAGTAAGAGAAGTAGTGATCAGATAAAATAAAGCTATTAATATACAGAAGTGACCGTTTCAATAATAATTGAGACGGTTTTTTCTTTATATAACGCTATATCCAGGCTGTCGCACCTATGCAATATAACACAGACCTGTAGATGGTGGTAATCCGGAGATCCGGTTAGCCGGGCCTTCAACCTTATAAAATTTATAGACAGTAAATATGAAAACACAATTTTTAGCTTCCTGTTTTGTTAGTATACTGATATGCCTTAGCTCATTTTGCCAGGCCCAGAATAAGGCCCCGAATGATAGTGCGGCTACTATGTTAAAACAGTTTTATACCAGTTACATTTCTGCAGATGAGGAGTCGCAACTTACTTCAATTAAAAAGCAATATTGCACAAAAAAGATCCTGAACAGGATAGCAAAAGATGAGGAACTGGATGCCGATCCATTTCTGCAGGCACAAGATACGGACATGGACTGGCTGAAGACTTTGGTTATAAGCAAGGATGCTCAAAAACCTAATGTCTATAGTGTTTCCTATATAAATAACTATGACAAAAAGAGGATCGTTAACAAGTTAGTCGTAGTGAAAGTAGGGCAGACTTATAAAATAGATGATATTTTGACGTATTGAAAGGGTGCGTCGGATTATAAAGAAAAACCGTCCCAGTAATAATCGGGACGGTTTTTCTTTATAATACTTATGGCAATTAACTTCAAGCACTATGAAACATATACTTTTTCTGGCACTCGTGATAACTTCATGTATTAGAACGAGTGATCATGATGGTAACAGCACAAATACGCAAATTGGAGCTCAGGATACATCCCATTATGAGATCCTCTTTAACGATATCGATCCTTTTTCACTGAACGGTATTGGAAAGATTGACGGAAATGCAGTTTATCCATGCATTGGTATTACCGCTCTTGGCGATACACAACGGAATGTAAATTATTATAGAGGGAAGGATGATAAGCTGGCAGTTAGTTACAAAAAACTGGATAGTTGCTGGATGTCTGTCAGGGAGAAGGATATCGATACTAATTATTACGTCTATTATGAATATATTTTCCAAAAAAAGATTGTAGGACTGACCTATGAAAGTAATGACCACTATCAATTCCCCATACTGGTAGTTGGATGGTCATATGAGGATAATGCAGAAACTTCCTATGATCTAAGGATGAAAAAGCCGGTTCAACCATCACCTTTGGCTTTTGCAGAAGCACAGGCTGCTGCAAAATATGTAACCAGGAAGAATTTTCAGACGAAAGGAGACATAATGGAAGTAAAAGAGATATCCGTTAACACGGAGAAAAAATTGACTGAACGGAAAATGACATGTTATACCACGAAAGGCCGTTCTTACCTTTACTTCAACTATTTCGGTGCTGATACTGTTAGTTGTAGTAAAAGAGATTAGACAAGCGGTGATAAAATGAAAGCCATCCCAAACGAGATGGCTTTCGCTTTTAACGACAATATCTTAGGAACCTAATTGGAACTGTTCAAAAAATCAGGCACCCTTTTTCGACTTTGGATGACACCTTTAGTTCTTTGCAAACCCTTCTATCAGCATATTCACGTCTTTCATATGAAGGGTGGTACGCAGGTTCACCATTACAAAATCGGTCTCATCCTGTACCAGTATCACCACACGGCCCAGCTCATCATCCTTGCCCCTGTTCAGCAAATGCACCACACTGTTCTCATGCCTTACTTCGATCAACGGTTCAAACCGGTCTTTCTCTATCAGCATCTGTTTTAATTGCTGCATATCGGCAACATTAACAGGAGGTCTTTCATCGCCCGAAATAGTATACACCTTCACCTTCTGTACTTTGGATAACAGGTGCTTTAGTGGTACGCCGTCTTCTTTCATAGCGCTGGCGGGTACTATCCAGCTGGCAAGTATCAGTGGCATCCTGCCTACGCCGATCCTGAAGGAAAACGCATCTCCACGGTGCTCACGGTAGAATTTACGGAGAGATTTTTTCTGGGCCATTGCCGGACTTACTGCCAGCAAAAGTGCTGCTACAAGGATGGTACAATACTTCATTTCAAAAGGGTTGTGTGGTGATAAAGTGGGTTACTTCTTCAGGTTTTTGAGTTTGTCAAAACCTTCCAGGTTCATGGTAGATGCCAGCTGACTGATCTCATTCAGGTCAATGTCTCCTACGAGGCTCATTGCCAGGAACTCCTGGTCGCTGCCCACCAGCATGATCAGTTCTGCGATGTTCCCCTTCGCATTTTCCTTCACCAGGAAACGAAGGTCCTCTTTTCCATCGCGTACGGTCATCAGTTCTTCAAATTCTTTATTAAGCATGGATGATGCTTCTTTGAATAAGAGATTACCTCCTTTCGTGTTTTCTTTCGCCAGGACACGCAGGCCCCTGATCTTTTTAACGATCTGGAGGAACTGTTTTCCTTCGGTGGAATTGATGTCCAGTTTACTGAACATACTAAACATCTTGGGGGTGATGCTTATCAGGGTGAAGCTCTGATCGCTTTCATATTTTTCAAAAAAACGGTCGATCCCACTTCCCTGCTGGGCAAATAGCGGCGTGCTGGTGACTGCAACGAGCAGCAACAGTAACAAAAAGCGTTTCATGTCTTTTTTTTTATTCGGAATTTTTAGAATGGCCTTAATTTGTTTTGAGCTTCTCCGTCGCCTCGTTGAAATAAGCCAGTTTCTGCATCTGTGCGGTGCCCTTATTCAGGTTGCGCGACAACAGTTTCAATGCTTTCTGTGTGGCAGCGAATGCTTTTTCGGGATCGTCAAAAGTATCCTGCTCCGCCGACAGTGCTGCCGTTATTCCCTCCTGCCTTGACCTCGCCTGCTGGAGCGCATATCCGATACCGACTGCTACCAGCAGCATGGCGGCATATTTCATCCAGTGCTGCCAGATCATTTGTCTGACAGGCTTCTCCGGCGTTCCGACCACGGGGATCTCTATATCAGGGAATACCGGCATCGGAATCTCTTCCTCCGCAGCAAAATACCTGAACAATGGCTGCGCCTCTTTCAGATCGGCAGGAAGATCAGCATTTTCCCTGCTGAAAAAACTGCGCAATGCTTCCTCTTCCTCCAGTGTAGAGGTACCATCCCAATAGCGGTCCAGTAATTCCCTTACTTTGTTAAACTCCATACACTTGCAGTTTTTGTAATTGTTCACGTACCGTTTTCCTTGCACGGTGAAGGTTTATCTTCACTTCACTCATATCAATACACAGTATATCTGCTATCTCCTGATAACTATATCCGTCAATATCCCTCAATTGTATAATAGTACGGTATTTTTCCGGCAAGGCCGCAATAATGCGGTGTACCCTGTTCATCACGTCCTGTTGCTCTGCTGCGGCATGAGGATTAGGCTGATGCTGTGCAGGCATATCCCCTGCTTTGTCCAGTTCTTCCGCCCTCCTGTATTTCCTTGCTTTCAGCTTGTCCAGGGCCAGGTTGCGCACAATACGCATACACCAGGCTTCCATGTTCTGCAGATCGGTCATCCGTTCCTGCTGCTGCCACACCTTCATCAGGGCATCCTGCGTTACGTCCATCGCATCTTCCTCGTTCTCAAGCAGCCGGTAGGCAAAGCGATACAGCTTCTGCCTGACGGGCACTACCTGGGAGAGAAATAATGTTAAAGACATAGATAACAGATTCCTTGTTCTAAGTTACTAATTACCCCAACCGTTTTTCTCTCCTATCCCTTCCCGATGCTACAGGGCGTTTATACAAAGAAGACGACCCATAAAATACTTTGTTACAAAAAAAGTGAAGATTTTTAGAAAAAGAGGTTAATCTATTTAAAATGAGCAGGTTATAGTTTTATCCGGGGATCTATAACGCTATACAAAACATCCGCCAGCAGATTAATGATCACAAAAATACCTGCCGTAAATAAGACGGCTCCCATCAGCACCGGAAAATCGAACTTCTCCAGCGCATCCACTGTCACCTTACCGATACCTTTCCATCCGAAGATGTATTCTACGAAAAACGCCCCTGCCAGCAACTCGGCAAACCAGCCGGTGATAGCAGTAATAACGGGGTTCAACGCATTCCGGAGGGCATGCCTTAATACCACCAGCCGGCCGGGGAGGCCCTTGGCGTAAGCAGTACGTATATAGTCCTGGTGCAGCACGTCCAGCATAGCGCTGCGCGTTAATTGTACAATGATTGCCAGTGGCCGGATACCCAGCGTAAAGGCAGGCAGGATCAGGTTCCGGAGATTGACGGTCCTCCCAGCAAAAGGATCTGTTTCATACAAACTGCCCGTCATATGCAGTCCCGTATAATCACTCCACACAAAGCCGAACAGGTAAGCCACCACAATCCCCATAAAGAAGGACGGTGCTGAGATACCCACCACACTGGCAAATACAGCCCCTGTATCCATCCAGGTATTTTGTTTTACTGCCGATATGATGCCTAATCCTATTCCTACCACTGTTGCAAACAGCATGGCAGCAACAGCCAGCACCAATGTTCCCGGCAGGGCTTCCGTCAGTATTTCCCATACGTCTTTCTTTCCCTGGTAGGAACGGCGCAGATAAGGCGTTTTGAGCACAAGTATCCTGCTGCCGGATAAGTGGGCCAATGTGATGTAGTTCAGTACACCTTTCGCTTCCTCCTGCGTATGAATACTCAGCGGAGAAAGGTCATTCAAATACAAAAGGAACTGCACCGGTAATGGTTTATCCAGGTGCAATTCCTTTCTGACATTTTCAAGCGATGTCACATCTGCGCGCTGTCCCAGTGTCAAACGGGCCGGATCTCCCGGTAATACGTTGAACAGGAAGAATACCAGCAGTACTACGCCCAGCAGTACCAGTATCCCATAACTGAGTTTACGCAGCAGAAATCTGAACATTGCATTTTATGGTATATCGTTATAATGCCATTTGCCCTTTACGGTGCCTTTTTCCAGCAATATCAGGCAAGGATTGCTCCTTCCTGCTGTCTTGATGGCAGTACCGTCCATCTGTAAGAAGGGGAACTGTAACCCATGTGCAGCGGCAAAGGCCGAAATATCTGCTTTACCGGAAGCTGTCACACCATAAATATAAACCTTACCGGCCTTCATCTGTTCCTGCAGGGCATGCATTTTGGCATCCCAGCCCTTACCCGCTTCATCTACATTCTTTACCAGGAACAGGTATACCGGTGTTGGCTCAGACAGGATAGCCTGCGTCTGATCGCCACCATCCAGGTCTGTCAGGATAAAGTCCTTTACAGGCGCCTCTCCTTCTGCTTCGCGCACCAGTTTATCGCGACGGTCCACGAACTTCCATGTGCTGTCTGACCATGGATAATTCTCCGGAGTGAATTCTTTCTGCTGACCATCCTTTTCGTATATCAGCACCGTTTCATACTCCGCAGGACGTGCGCCCGGAGGCAGTTTCATCTTCTCCGGCAGATTGTTGCCTACTTTATATCCCAGGCAATCCACGATAGGCAGATGAGACAATGTATACCATTGCAGGCCGGCCGCCAGTAACACTGATACAAGCACTAACAGGGCCGTCAGCTTTTTACCAAACAACGGCTGTATGCGCTTCCGGTAGATGAAAATGATCAATATCATCACCAGCAATATCACATCTTTCCAGAAGGTTTCTGTTGCCGTCAGTTTGATACAGTCGCCAAAACATCCGCACTCCTTTATTTCTCCGCTATACAGGGCATAACCTGTCAGGAAGGTAAAGAATGCGATCATGAGCAGCAGTAAAGTGGAGGTTAAGCGCATGCTGAATCCAAGCAGCAAAGCTGCGCCCAACGCTATTTCCAGGGTATTCATCACCAGCGAGTAGGTGAGCGATAGCGGAGACATGAAGGTCATATGCAGGACCTCAAAAAACTCCTCCATTTTATAACTGAGCCCCAGGGGATCATTTGCTTTAACAAGGCCCGAGAATATGAATAAAACGCCGACGATAATTCTTAATAGGTTCAGGAACAGTTTCATGGATAACTATTTTAAGTGGTGTACACATACTTACTTGCAGATCACCACATTATTATATTTTTGTCTGGCAAAATAATCAATAAAATGCAAATGGATACTATGGAAGGGAAGAACGGCGAATATACCGGCACGATCAACTGTCAGGGCTCATTACTGGATTTGTCCAAACCAGTTGTCATGGGTATCATCAACATCACAGAAGATTCTTTTTTCGCCGGCAGCAGAACGCAGCATATTGATCTTATTCTTGAAAGAGCAGCACAGCTCCTGGACGAAGGTGCACAGATCCTGGACATCGGCGCGCAAAGTACCCGTCCCGGCGCTATAGACGTTGGTCCTGAAACAGAACTGGAACGCCTGCTACCGGCTGTCAGGATACTGAAAGAACATTATCCCAAAGCGATCCTCTCTATCGATACATACTATGCGAATGTAGCAGAACAGACTATACATGCAGGCGCAGCCATCATCAACGATATCAGTGCCGGCGAGCTGGATAAGGAGATGATTCCAACGGCGGGCCGGCTACAGGTACCTTATATTGCCATGCATATGAAAGGTACCCCCGCTGACATGCAACAGCGCCCCAGCTATGAAGATGTGACTCAGGAAGTGCTGGATTACTTTATCCGTAAACGCGCAGAATGCCTGCAGGCGGGTATCAGAGATATTATCATCGATCCTGGTTTCGGTTTTGGAAAAACCATCGCGCACAACTATACGCTGATGAAGAAACTCCATGTGTTCCACATGCTGGATTGTCCGCTGCTGGTGGGTATTTCCAGGAAATCCATGATCTATAAACTGCTTGACATCACACCTGCTGAAGCGTTGAACGGTACAACGATACTGCATACACTCGCTTTGCAGCAGGGCGCCCATATCCTGCGCGTACATGATGTAAAAGCAGCCGTGGAAGCAGTAAAGATCACTCAGTACATGAATGCACTTTAGCAAGTAAAATATTCGCTATTTTTACAATCTATGGAAAACTTATTCAGTTTTTACGGTTATCGTTTTCACTGGTTAAATATACTGGACCTGGCGATCGTGATCTTCCTGGTGGTACAACTGTACCGCCTGTTGAAAGGTAGCCTGGCCTTTAACATCTTCGTAGGACTGTTGATCATATACCTTGCTTACTTCGTGGTACAGCGCCTGCAGATGCCTATACTTTCCACCTTGTTGCAGAGTTTCATCAATGTCGGGCTGATCGCTATCATCATCATCTTCCAGCCGGAGATCAGGAAGTTCCTGTTGGTATTGGGAAAGAAGGCGCCACTCAGTAAAGACAGCTTCTTTACCAAGTTGTTCCTGCCCGATAAGTTCAAAAGTTATAAGGAAGAAGAGAATATCATCAACGAGGTGATCACTGCAATAGCCCGTATGGCCGGGAGTCGTACGGGAGCGCTGATCGTAATCGCGAATACTTATCGTGTGAAGTTTGACACGGCATCGAGCATAGCTATCGACAGTAACATCAACGCGAAGCTGCTGGAGAGCATCTTCTGTAAGGGAAGTCCCCTGCACGATGGCGCGCTGATCATTGTAGGCAACAAAATCCTGGCTGCAAAGGTGATATTGCCTGTGTCAGAGAATCCTAACCTGCCCACCCGTATCGGCCTGCGTCACCGTTCTGCCGTAGGTATCACGGAGCACAGTGATAACCTGGCCCTCATTGTTTCGGAAGAAACAGGCGCTATTTCTTATGCACAGGACGGCAACCTGGTGCAGGATGTGTCGCTGGAAGAGCTGAAGGTAAAGATGTATGAGGTGATGGTTGACGGGTATTGAGGACTCCGCCAGGAGTCCCGTGTTTATAGCCCGGGGTGACAACCCCGGGAACCCAATGAAATCCAACAAATCATAAAACAAAAACGGCCGCTCATATGAACGGCCGTTTTTTTATATCAGTAAATGCTGATTATTTCTTACCAGGCTGCAGTGCAACCGGAGCAGCAGGAGCTTCAGGAGCGCCAGCTTTAACATCTACCAGCTGAACATCGAATGCCAGTACGGAGTTACCTGGGATAGCAGGAGGACTACCCTGTAAACCGTAAGCTAAGGTAGAAGGAATGATGAGGGTTGCCTTGCTGCCTTTTTTCAGTGCAGCGATACCAGCATCCCAACCTTTGATCACGAAACCGCGACCGATAGGGAATTTGATAGGCTCGATCTTCATACCTGGTCTCAGTGTAGAATCCAGGCTGGAATCAAATACTTTACCATCCAGCAGTTTACCGGTGTAGTGTACATAAACGGTATCGCCTGCTTTAGGCTGAGCACCGGTGCCTTCTTCCTTAACGGATACGTATACGCCTTCAGAAGTAGCGGTAGCAGTGATCTTGTTTTTATCCATGTATTCCTTAATGACTTTTTCGTCTTTTGCTTTCTGAGCAGCAGCTGCATATTTTCCTACTACGATGAAAGTCACATTCAGCTTATCGCCTTTTTTACCAAATGGTGGATGAGGCTCAGGCAGGCTATCGATAGGAATAGAGAAAGTAGCGCTGTCGCCTTCTTTCAGCATTGCCAGACCGTCCATCAGGTCGTACTTGTTTACAGACTTAGAGATAACGAAAGGTACGGGACCTCCGGCCATCTTGCGGGACTCAACGAGTACGGAATCGTTCAGACTTTGGATGATGTTCAGCAGTACAGTGTCACCCAGCTTCAGCTGCGCACCACTTCCTGACTTATGAACAACGAAGTCTACGCCACCAGGTGTCTTTTTAGCGCCACCGGTACCGCAGCTGGCCAGAAAGAGGCCTAATGCTGCAACTAACAACTGTTTGTTCTTTTTCATTTGACTGTATTAGTAGGATTGAATAACTTATTGTAACTGTTCCTCGTTCTCTTTAATGGCTTCAATAAAATGCTGCACGGTTTTCTCAAGTGTCTCGGAGCTGTGGCCGCCCGCTGCGTGGAAATGGCCCCCACCGTCGAAGTATTTCCGGGCGAACGTGTTGACATCGAAATCTCCTTTTGAACGGAACGATAGTTTTATTTCCGCATGACGGTCTATGATCAGCGCTGCCAGCTTGATACCCTGGATAGACAGCAGGAAGTTCACCACTCCCTCTGTATCGCCGGTCTGCAGGTCGAAACGCTTCAGGTCCGTATACGGAATTGCGATCATGGCTGTATTATATTCATAATATACCTCCATGCGGTTCAACAGGCTGTGGCCCAGGAAACGCAGGCGGTTTTCAAGGAAATTATCATAAATCGCAGAGTGGATGATCTCATGTTTCAGACCGCGGTCGAACAGATCAGCCACCATACGGTGTACCCTTGCCGAAGTGGAGGTAAAACGGAAAGAACCCGTGTCTGTCATGGTACCGGCATAAATGCACTGGGCCATATCTTCGTTGATCAGGTCTTCGTCTCCCAGTTTGTAGATGATCTCGTATATCAACTGGGCAGTGGAAGCTGCGGTAGTATCGCTGATACCGTAATCAAAAACGGGCTGAGGCTCCAGGTGATGGTCCACGAGGATCTTCGTGCAGGCCATCTGTGTCAGGTATGGTTCCATACCTTTCGTACGGTACAGCGCGTTGAAATCCAGGCAAAACAGCAGATCAATTCCATCCAGCGCTTTCAGCGCTTTATCCTGCATGGATTCAAAATCAATTACTTCCTTTGCACCAGGCATCCATATCAGGAAATCCGGGAAATTAGTAGGGGAAATAACGGTTACATCATGACCTTTCTGTCTGAGATAATGGTATAAGGCCAGTGATGAGCCCATTGCGTCTGCATCTGGTTTCTGATGCATTGTTATTACCACTCTTTTAGGGGTTTCCAGCAAGGGCTTAATTTCCTCTATCCTCTTCATTCTTAACCTTTAAGTACAGGCGTGCCTGCTTTTATATTAACAATAAAATATAACCGTTTTCTGCCAAAAAATGAAGTGCGAAGTTCTCTTTTTTTTCATCACTAAACAAATTCTGGTTACATTTGCGCGCAAAATTAGTTAATTAGGAATCTAAATATATGGCTAACAACAGAACTTTTACAATGATTAAGCCGGATGCCGTTGAAAATGGGCATATTGGTGGTATTCTTGCGCAAATTAACGCTGCCGGTTTCCGTATCGTGGCAATGAAAATGACCAGGCTCTCTTCTGAGAAAGCCGGTGAATTTTATGCTGTGCATAAAGAAAGGCCTTTCTACGGTGAACTGGTAGAATTCATGAGCAGCGGTCACATCGTGGCAGCTATCCTGGAGAAAGCCAATGCTGTGGAAGACTTCCGTAAACTGATCGGTGCTACCAACCCTGCCAATGCAGAAGAAGGTACTATCCGTAAAAAGTACGCTGAGTCTGTAGGCCGTAACGCCGTTCACGGTTCTGACTCTGACGAGAACGCAGAGATCGAAGGTAACTTCTTCTTCTCCGGTCTGGAAAAATTCTAATTAAACAGCCGGCCAGCTAATTGCCGGTGAATGATACAAGAGGCCTTCCCATTCCGGGAGGGCCTTTTTTGTGTAACTTGCCGCCCATGTGGGACATATACCTGAAAGGATTCAAAGCATATCTCCAGCTGGAGCGATCCCTGTCAGCCAACTCTATTGAGGCCTATATCCGCGATGTAGAGAAACTGGTGCAATACCTGCAGTCAGCCGGAACACCACTGCCTCCTGACCAGGTAACGCTATCCGAACTGCAGGCCTGCGTACAATGGATCGCCAACCTGGGCATGAGCGCTACCTCGCAGGCCAGGATCATTTCCGGTATTAAGGCGTTTTACCGGTACCTGATGCTGGAAGATATCATCCGCCAGGACCCTACCCTGCTGATCGAAGCCCCCAAAACACGGCGGCAATTGCCGGATGTGCTCAGCTTTGATGAAATAGAGCAGATCATTGCACAGGTAAAGGCGGGCACCCCGGAAGGTCAGCGTAACCGGGCTATTCTGGAAACCATGTACAGCTGCGGTCTGCGTGTCAGCGAAGTGGTCAGCCTCAAAATATCTCAACTGCATTTTGATGCGGGTTTCATCCGTGTAGTCGGTAAAGGCGACAAGGAACGCCTGGTACCTATCGGCCCCGATGCCATCAAATACATCAATATCTATAAAGATGAAGTACGGGTGCATGTACCCGTAAAAAAAGGACAGGAAGATATCCTTTTCCTGAACCGCCGGGGCAGTGCGCTGACCCGGGTCATGATCTTCCTTGTTATCAAAGACCTTACCGCAGCAGCAGGCATTGAGAAACAGGTATCGCCCCATACCTTCCGCCACTCATTTGCTACTCACCTCGTGGAAGGTGGCGCCGATCTCCGCGCTGTGCAGGAGATGCTCGGGCATGAGAGTATTACTACAACTGAGATCTATACTCATCTGGACAGGGAGTTTTTAAGGGATACGTTGCAAAGGTTTCACCCGCGGTTTTAAATGTGTTATTTAAGTAGTCCGGTTTCAGTATGGGATGGCTGTTGCCTGGAGGGAATGTGCTATTCACGCTAAGTAACCCGGTTCAGTATGGGATGGCTGTTGCCTGGAGGGAATGTGCTATTCACGCTAAGTAACCCGGTTCAGTATGGGATGGCTGTTGCCTGGTGGGAATGTGCTATTCACGCTAAGTAACCCGGTTCAGTATGGGATGGCTGTTGCCTGGTGGGAATGTGCTATTCACGCTAAGTAGCCCGGTTTCAGTATGGGATGTCGGTCGGCGCCTCTCTGAATGACTATTGGGCGTTGTCAAGCGAATCGGATGTAGGATATGGATGGAACAGCATCTGTCGTATCACCGGAGAGCCGAAGGCCCGACATTCCCATCTGAAACCGTTGCTACTTCCGCTCTCCCTACTATAGCATATGAGGACCTGCTTATCAGGACGATGGCGACAAACGTTTTCTCAAGATATTACAGCCCGGTATTACAGTTGCCTGATTATAAGCGGAAGTCAATAAGTATAACGGTTTCAGGTGGGAATCACTGGCCTTAGTTATTTGAAGTGCTCACGCGTCGCACAAGGGGTTTAATAAACATCAACGGCCAACCCGCCTTCCCTAAGCCTGATAGTAAGGAACTTCAAAGAACTACAGCCAGTGATCCCAGCCTGAAACCGGGGTATCACCAACCACGAAGACATCCTTTATTATTCACAATAAGTAGCCCGTGTTGTGACCATCCATTTACCATGCCTTTAATATGCCTTTGACATGCCTTTGACATGCCTTTAACGTGGACTTGATGCGTTTTATGTCGCCCCCCTGTCTTCCTGTGACATCCAGACTATCGACATACCCGGCCGCGTCAAAGCCGCCGGAAATGCAAAAATTCGCCTCAAACCATAATTATAACATCCATACATCATACAAACTGTATTTATTACCAGCAACTAACAAAACAAGCATTTTAAACAATCCTTGTAAAGCTGCTACTATAGCTTGTTCCCGGATATAACCCATATATAACCCATATATAAGCCATATATGACCCATATATAACCCATATTTATAGAGATATGGGTTATATATGGCTTATATATGGGTTGATAAAGGGTAATAAATGGGATATCAGTGATAGAGCATCCTGTTTGAACAGGATGCCAAGGCCAGAAGAACCGGAAAGCAGCAATAAAAAAGGCCCTCAGCATAACTGCCTTATGAAGGCTCGTTACACTGAGGGCCGTGACCGTCCGGGCAGTCGTCGCCAGATTATTATCGTATTGTTAACTCCTTTTTTCTGATAGTTGTGCCTGTTATCTTGTGTGTCTTATTAATGTGCAGGCAATAATGACCCGTGTTGATGAAAACCTGTAAGCACCTGTAAACAGATGACCTATAAAACCTTATAAACCTAATAAACCTAATAAACCTAAACCTACCCTGATGAACACACAACGTTTCATGCCCGTTGCAGGCATCCTGCTGTCTGCAGTATTTTTTTCCGGTTGTTACAAAGAAGACATTACCCAGCCTGCGCTGAAGGCAGACAATGCGGTAGCCGTTGCAGCTGAAGCAGCGGCAGTGGCGATGAACAGCTGGATGACCAGCCTTCCTGACAACAGCAGCATTGCTGCCCTGTCCATTCCGGGTACCCATGACAGTGGCGCCCGTGTTGAACCTGTAGCAGGCACCGCCAAATGCCAGGACCTGACCATCGCCGCTCAGCTGGAAGCAGGCGTTCGTTTCCTGGACATCCGTTGCCGCCACATTGGTAATGCCTTTGCCATCCACCACGGTTCTATTTATCAGAACCTGAACTTTAACGATGTATTGGTGGCCTGCACCAGCTTCCTGACAAGCCATCCCGGAGAGACGATTGTGATGAGTGTGAAAGAAGAATACGATGCGACTGACAACACCAGGAGCTTCGAGCAGACTTTTGACACCTATGTACAGCAGTACTCCAGCTTCTGGTCTTTAGGAGCTACTATCCCGACGCTGGGACAGGTAAGAGGAAAGATCGTATTATTAAGAAGGTTCGGTGCTACGGGTACCCCAAAGGGTATTGACGCTACTGCCTGGGCCGACAATACGACTTTTACCATCAACAACAGCAATGCCAGTCTGAAGATCCAGGACCAGTATGTAGTGCCTGACAACAATGCAAAATGGAACAACATCAACGCTTTGTTCACTGAAGCGAAAACGCAGAACAACAATGTACTGTACGTTAACTTCACCAGTGGCTACAAATCACTGATCTTTGGTATACCGAGCATTACAACGGTATCCGGCAATATCAATCCAAGGATCAATACTTATTTTACCACCAATACGCATGGTAGATTCGGTATTATTCCGATGGACTTCGTGAATGCTGAAAGAGCGTCACTGATTGCCAACACTAACTTTTAGGCATAAAAAAAACAGCTACCCTGGGAACTGGAAAAGGGGTAGCTGTTTTTACTGAATGTGTGTGTATGTGGGTCACCAAACTTAGTAATTGAGGGCATGTAGTACTGAATATAGGTTAAATAGTACCTTATCTTTTAATGACTTACCAGTGAGGACTTTCGTCCTGGCACTGCCCAGTTGCTCAACCAACCGGGTACATAGCCTGATGCTTTTTTGAGTGTGTCCCGCATAGTGATGTTGATCATGCTACAGGGCCTCACTCCTTTTCGTTCCGGCATATCAGCTACCTGGACTTCTTCTTCCCAGAGCAGCTGTTTATCCCGGTACACCTTAAAATAAATATCCGGTCCGCTGAGATTCCGGCGATCACCGACCAGCATTAGTCTGCCAGCCAGTTGTTTCCTGCTGAACCGGAGTTGATAGCGTCCGTTTTCATCGGTACGCGCACATCCCAATAAGCGATGGTTTCCGGCATTGTACGCTTCTACTTTTAACTGTGCTTGTCCCTCCCTGGCATGTAACCGTCTTACTGTTCCTGCGATTACCCAGGTACCATAATTGGCCCGTATCTGCCGCCAGCTTTCAACTGGCAGGATATATGCATAAGCCGCAACATATTGTTGTCCCGAACGTTTCCAGTGTGGCACCGTCGTACTCAGATGGTAATGGGATTCCATCCCTCTGATGTCTGCCTGTTCAGGCATGTGGCGCAAACAAATGTCAAGTTCAAGTGGTTCCGTAAATAAATGTAATTGTTCCCAGGTCAGCGTAAAATTTCCCTTTTCATCCAACCTGGTCTCCGCTAATAAGCGATCCCGCTTCGCTTCGACCTGTCCCGCTGTAAGCTGACAGGGACCGTTAAAATTCTCTCTTTTGGGGTGCGCTCCTATGGGATGACGCCCGTCTGGTAAATAAACACGTAAAAATGCATCCACCAAAGGTTCTGTACACTCATCCGAGATCAATGCAGAAATGTTTCCAATTAACAGGTAACACATAACTTTAAAGTTTAAAAGAAGGGGTTAACACACTTAACCACATTCTGGCCGATATGGATAGCCCTTTTTTCTCTGCATTGTCTAGTAAAGGAAGAACAAACATGGGTAGAAAGGCCCATTTTACTATGCTCGCTGTGAGATAAAGAATTTATCCTTAACTCACTATGCAAAGATTGATAAGTTATGGACGCCAGACAAGCGTTAAAGTACTGTTTGCAAAGAATACGTAGTTCTACGCATTTTTTATGGGACACTACGTTAGTATTTTACCTCTAAAACGGACAAAAGCAGCCTAATTATCTAATAATCAATCTATTAATATATTATCAAAACACTACGTGGTACAAACATGTTATATACGTATGTGCTTTGCAAAGTGATTATTTATAATAATTTTACCACCAACTTAAAAACCACAGCACAATTATGGAGATTCCTAAACACTTCCCCCCAGACACCGGCGCCTTTATCTCCAAGAAGGAAGCTGAACGCTTACGGGGCAATTACATGACGAGGAAGAGAAAGAAGCATGGAAACGATGATTTCATCCAGGCTTACTTCTTCGGAAAAGAAAAATTATTGGAGCTTCTTTCCTGTCAGGAAGACATTGCGGGATTACGTATTTACTACGGTGAGGATACCAACAATGACGGAATAGATGACAGAAAAATGGTGATTTACGCCGTTGACAAGAACGGAAAGAACATTCTTTACAAAAAGAAGAAAGAAACCACAGATGCAAATTCATTCTCAGCATCTGCTGCCGCTAAAGGCGTAGATGACGAAGAAGGTGGTGCACTTGATACGGGTCTGCCATGCCCTGCAAATTGTGAGTGATTCATCCATTTAAACTCGAGTTAAGTGCACATTTATCTCATTTTTTTTTACATCATGATGGGGATCGAATGCTTGCTTTTGATCCCCTTTACTATTCGGTTCAACAGTTTAGATAGTAGTGGGAGATGGATTTTTTATTTTCTCATTAGTAGCATTTTTTTTTCAACGGGCACGAAACTAATTGCTGTCATTTCGGGAAACAACTTATGGTTCTGGCATTCAATGTACTACATACAGTTTGTAATCCTTTCCCTATACTTCAGAGAAAGCATTAAGCACAAAGCTATCAGATTTACAACGATTGCCCTGATTTTGCCCGTTTTAGCCTTTGTTTTACTCGACTATTTTGTATTGGAAGGCCCCGTAACCTTTAACTCTTATTCAGTCGCTGCGGAAACTTTCATTCTCATCATCTACGGTGCGCTGTATTTCTGGCAATTGCTGAGAGACGAGGAACTCGTACAACAATCCATCTTCATCAATTCACTTCCTAATTTCTGGTATAATGCCGGAATTTTTATTTATCACTGCGGTTTCTTTCTTTTCTCGCTTGCGTATAATATATTGAAGTTAAGTTTTACAATAAAGGGTGATTCCGCATTGTTAACATTTGCAATAACATTCGGCGCAGGCATTATCCAGTTGATACTATTATTCATTGGCGTTTTAAAAGTAAAAAAGAGCCACACATGAGGTTCTCAGACATATTAATCATCGGGACATCAGTCATGTTGTTGCTCAGCATCCTGGTAGTGGTACTGGTGATCTTCCAGCAAAAGCAGGTAATTCAACACAAACTTGCGATCCGTGATAAAGATCTGCAATTACAGAAAGAACGGCTGATGGCCATCCTTCAAGGCCAGGAACAGGAACGCAAACGTATTGCGGAAGACCTTCATGATGAAGTGGGGGCGCAGTTATCCGTATTGAAACTCAATCTAAACCAACTACAACCTTTATTGAAGACCGGTAATGGAGAAAACGAGCAGTTAAAGGAAACCAAAGATTTTACAGATACGATCATACAGCATCTCCGCTTCATCTCGCAAAGCCTCCATCCCCAGGCGCTCGAAAACCTCGGACTTTCCAAAGCACTCGATTCTTTTTGTAGCCTGATGAATAAGAACAAACAGGTAAAAATCCTGTTTAAAGATGAAGGCGGACAGCAGGAAGTGGAATTTGAGAAAGCCCTGAACATCTACCGCGTTGTACAGGAACTCATCAATAACATCCTGAAACATGCCCAGGCCACTCAGATAGAAATTACTTACAGAAGTACCCCTAACTTATTACAAATCAACGTAACGGATAATGGAAACGGGCTACTACTGCGTTCCCTGGACAACTCCCGCCAGAAAACCGGTAGCCTTGGATTAAAGAATATTGAGAGCCGGCTGAACGTTATCGGTGGTAATATCAGGTATCTTCCAGGTCAGGATTGCGGCACAATAGCAGAAATTCGAGTGGAAAATTTCCAAAGCCCTGAGGAATAAGATGAATTTTTCTAGCTTTGTCCTGCTGAGCAGTCGATATATCCTATGACTTGGGGACCGCAGATCCCGTCATGGTGAGCATTATCATGCTGTTAAGCAAGGGACAATCTAACAAAATACTTAAACAGCCTCCCCCTATGGTGAACAACATTAAGGTAGCCATCGCCGACGATCATAAGATCTTCCGTAGTGGCGTTATTAATACCCTCACCCCGTATGAGAATATAACTGTTGTGTTTGAAGCTGAAGATGGGGCGCACCTGCTGCAGATAATGGAAGAGCAACAGCCTGACGTTATCCTGATGGACCTGAAAATGCCTAATATGGATGGCATCGAGGCCACCAAAAAGGTGCGTGAAAAATACGCGAACGTAAAAGTGATCGTTCTTACCATGTATGAAGACGACAACTTCATTGTACACCTCATTGAAAACGGCGCTAACGCTTATCTGCTTAAAAACGCCGAACCCGGCGAGATATACGAAGCTATCTGCACCACCTACGAAAAAGGCTTCTACTTTAATGAGAACGTTAACCTTGCTCTCCTTAAAAAGGTGATGCACAAGAACAAGCAACACTTTAAACCTACCTTCCGCAACGAAGTACAGCTTACCGACCGTGAGCTGGAAGTACTCCGTCTTATTTGTAACGAATACACCACCCAGGAGATCTCCAAGGAAATATTCCTGAGTCCACGTACCGTTGAAGGCCTGCGCCAGAAACTACTGGAAAAGACCGGTGCCAAGAATATTGTAGGCCTGGTGATGCATGCTTTCAGAAACGGATTGATTGAATGATAAGTGGGTTGACAGAATGACAAAGATGACTCATCTTTGCAGCTCATTAAACCACCAGTCAATTATGAAACCTTTATTTCGTTACCTGGCTGCCGGCTCTCTGATACTTAGCGCACAATTATCATTTGCGCAGGTAAAAATGCCCGCTCCAAGCCCAGGACAGACCATTCACCAGGATTTCGCATTATCATTCGTTGAGGTAAATTACTCCCGCCCTGCTATGAAAGGCAGGACCGTTATGGGCGATCTCGTTCCTTACGGTAAAGTATGGAG
Source organism: Chitinophaga filiformis (assembly GCF_021646545.1). Taxonomy (GTDB): domain Bacteria; phylum Bacteroidota; class Bacteroidia; order Chitinophagales; family Chitinophagaceae; genus Chitinophaga; species Chitinophaga filiformis_A. The sequence goes on from NZ_JAKIRP010000005.1 coordinate 172,420, forward strand.
AACCGGCGCTAACAGCGCTACAACCATCACTTTCGGCGATGACGTTACTTTCGGCGGCACTGCAGTGAAAGCTGGTAAATATGGTCTGCTGACCATCCCTGGCCAGTCAGAATGGACGATCATCCTCACCAAAAGCCTCGATGTAACCAGCCCTGCTGCTTACAAACCTGAAAATGATGTAGTTCGTGTGAAGGTGTCTCCAACCGAGCTGCCTTTCGCTGTTGAGAACTTCATGATCACTTTTGATGATATCAGCTCTAATGAAGCAAACATGCTGTTGATCTGGGAAAAAACCATGATCACTGTACCGCTGAAAGCTGATGTCGATAGCAAAGTAATGGCACAGCTGGATGCTGCTATGAAAGGTGACAAAAAACCTTATTTCCAGGCGGCTTCTTATTATTACGAAACAAACCGCGACCTGAAACAGGCGCTGGCATGGGCAGAAGAAGCCGTAAAAGAAAACCCGACCGCTTTCTGGATCGCTACGCTGAAGGCACGTATCCAGGCTAAAGCCGGTGATAAGAAAGGTGCAAAAGCTACTGCTGAAAAAGCGATTGAACTGGCGAAGACTGCCAAGAACGATGACTACGTAGTGATTAATCAGAAGATCATCGCATCTCTGTAATATACCATAAACGTTATTCGTTTCCACCTTATGCGATGAACGTTATTATTTCAACGTTGTACGATGAGCGTTGATTGTTCAAAGTTATGCGATGAGCGTTGTCTGTTCACGTTATACGATGAGCTTTATCTGTTCACGTTATACGATGAGCTTTATCTGTTCACGTTATACGATGAGCTTTATCTGTTTCAGTAAGTGTAAGATGTGCTGTACCCGCCTGGTAGTGAATGGCTATTAAGCATTTTCGATCGTATCGGCGTTGGCTGTTGATCCGTCAGCATCAAGCGTGTACCAGCCGGCTAAGGCACATCTTATCACTTACTGAAACATATTCCTCCAGACTCCCACCAATATTTAGTGTTGTTCTTCCATACCACTTAATGAAGCATATGCTTCCAGACTCCCACCAATATTTACTGTTGCCTCTTTCTTTAGTGGCCCTTCCTATTATTGGCGGCCTTTTAAGATAGGCTCCGTTAGGAGCCTCGTGTTTGTAGCCCGGGGTTTTCAACCCCGGGACCGCGTGGCCAACCCCGGGACCGGGTGATTCTACCGGGAACAGCTATCCACAGGGACCTAATGATTTCCCTGTATCAATTAAAGTTAATGTGTAACCTCTCATTAATTCTTCTCTCCTACCGGTTTTAATGATTGCTCTTTCCCAATAACAAGCTGAAAGAGCGCCGCAATACCGATCACCAGGAAACAGCCGATGGCATTCAGCCAGAGGAAAGATACAATGTTGCACAGCCATATAGCAATAACACCTATTTCAGAGACTACTGCCGCCCAGAAGGTAGCGGTGCCGCCGATCCTTTTACAGTAGAATGCCACGAGGAAGATGCCCAGGATAACGCCGTAGAACAAGGAGCCCAGGATGTTCACTGCCTCTATCAGGCTCCCCAGCTGACTGGCGAATTGTGCAACCACGATACAGAATAATCCCCAGGCTACCGTCCACCAGCGGGATACCTGCAGGTAATGCCCGTCAGTTTCTTCTTTTTTGTACATGCGCTGGTAAATATCTATTACTGTAGTGGAAGCAAGCGAGTTCAGTGCGGCGGCAATACTTCCCCAGGCAGCCAGGAAGATAATAGCAATGAGCAATCCCACCAGGCCCTTTGGTAAATTGTTGACAACGAAATGCAGGAAGATGTAATTCGTATCGTTGGTGTCTGCGGCAGGATCTGCTTTCTGGATCAGGGCAATGGCCCGGGTGCGGACTTCCTCTGCCGCACTTTCTGTCTTTTGCAAGGCTGCCTTGCCGCTGGCAATAGCTGCTTCATCGCCCTTCTTAATGGCGGCCGCCATTGCTGTGACCTGCGCCTGTTTTACAACAGACAGGCGGTTATATTCATTTTCGACGGCCTTAAAAGCAGTCCCCTGCTCCGATTTGTAGACCTTTTTTATCTGTGCTTCATTAAAAAATACCGGTGCCCTGAAATAGAGATAAAACACAAATACTAATGCGCCGATCAGTAATATCAGGAATTGCATGGGTACTTTTACCAGCCCGTTCATCAATAGTCCCAAACGACTTTCGGTCACAGAACGTGCCGTCAGGTAACGGCCTACCTGCGACTGATCTGTACCGAAGTAAGATAAGGCCAGGAAAAACCCTCCTATCAGTCCGCTCCAGATGTTGTACCTGTCTTTCCAGTCAAAATCGGTGACGATCACGTTCAGTTTATCCATCTTACCGGATACCTGTAAAGCGTCAATGAAACCGACATTCTCCGGTAAGAGATGTACAACCATCCACCCTGCGAGGAACATGGCAGAAAAGATGATCACCAGCTGGAAGGTCTGTGTATAGCTCACAGCCCTGGTACCGCCAGATACGGTATAGATGATGAGCAGTCCGCCCATAATGATGTTGGTAAGATAAATATTCCAGCCCATCAGGGAAGAGAGGATGATGGACGGAGCATAGATACTGATACCGGTCGACAGCGCCCGCTGTAACAGGAACAGCCCAGAGGTAAGGGTACGGGTTTTCAGGTCAAAGCGTTGCTCGAGGTATTCATACGCTGTATACACTTTCAGTTTGTGAAAGATGGGTACAAAGGTGATACAGAGCACTACCATGGCCAGTGGCAGCCCGAAATAATATTGCACAAAACGCATCCCGTCGGTATAAGCCTGACCGGGAGCAGACAGAAAGGTCACTGCACTTGCCTGCGTGCCGATAATAGATAATAATACGATGTACCAGGGCATTGACTGGTTGTCCAGAAAATATCCCTGCATATCGCGCTGGCCGCGACTTTTCCAGACGCCATATAAGATGATCCCAACCAGTGTAACCACCAGTACAATCCAATCAGCTACGCTCATGAAAATACTTTAGTGAACAAATAAAAGCCTGCTATCAGTAATGCCAGCCAGATAATTACAAATACGTACCACATCCACCAATGCGGCAGTAATGGCGGTTTTTCTTCTGTCATAACAGATTGTTTTTACTTCCTTTATCTTTTCTTCAACATGTTTCCGCTTAATAATCCCAGTCCGAGACCTATCAGCAGTCCGATATGCACTCTTTTGATCCCAAAACCGATGACCAGCCCCACTACTATGCAGAGAACAGCCATTATTGTAAGCCGCGATCCGCTTTCCCTTTTATTGCTCATGGATGGGTTATTTCTTTGTTGAAATAAGATTCACAAACAGGCGGTAGGCGCCAGGCACACCTGCCGGCAGTTCTCTGAAGAATGCCAGTGAGGTGTAGACATATCTGCCTTTACCGTATTTCGCCACCAGCGTGGAACCCTGTAGTGCTTCTTCTCCTTTGTCGTGCATTGCAAACAGCTTCTCGTATGCCGGGTCAGCCATCTGAGTGAAGTAAAGTCCCCTCTCCTGTATCCAGCCATCAAAGTCGTGGTCAGTAATATTGTTAGGATAATGCATGATCTCACTCTGCGGTTGTAACAGCGTCACAGCTGCTGTTTCATCTGTTACACGGTCGCGGGTCAGCGTGAAAGGATAAGGTCCCATATCGGTGGTTACCAGCGGGGAACTTACATTGTACTGTACCAGGTAGGTACCGCCATTCTTCACATACTCCATGAGGCGTGGCTGCCAGTATTTAATACGTGGATTAACGTTATATGCTCTTACACCGGCAATGATAGCGTCATACTGTTGCAGGTTGCCGTTCATGATCTCTTTTTCATCCAGCAGGGTCACTTCATAACCCACCTGTCGCAGAGAAGCGGCCACCATATCGCCGGCACCGGGAATGTATCCCAGCTTGCGGCCGTTGTACTTCAGATCTACCGTCACGAGTTTGGCAAAAGCCTCAGGGAAGATGTTGATGTCCGGAATATGATCGTACGCGATGGTATGCAGGCTTTGGGTATATAGTTTACCCTCGCCGCGCACTTCTACACGCAGGGTATCAGTACGGTTAATGCCTGCTACTTTCTGCGGAGCAATGTGGAAGGTTACAACTGTTTCATCTCCTTTGGATGACAGCTCATAGGGCTGTTCTGCTTCCTGGCTGGTGAATCCTGCGGGCAGCTGCAGACGTACAGTGCCTTTGGTCTTCTGGCCCATCGCACGCAACTTCACCTGTACCGGTTGTGGCTGCGTTTGCGTAAAGATGAATACATTGGTATTCAGCATGGCCACTACAGGCGGAGCTACGACCAATGGTTCGTATAATTCTCCCTTTACAGGATCAGTGAATTTGTATTGTACCGGTCTGGTAACGGTCAGCTGTTCCCCATTGATACGGAGTTTGATGACTGCCTCCAGGGAAGGTTTATTTTCCGGGTAGCCTACCTGCATAGGATCTTTGATGGTGTAGATCCCAATGGGGTGTGGCGATTGCAGCCAGTATGGCTGTGACACGGGCAGAGAAGCCGGTAATGTCACTGATTCCGGAATCGTACGTAAACGGTTATACTCCAGTTGCAGTTTATTGAAGACGGTATCCTTTCCGTCAAAGCTGATCTCGTCTACCGTCACGTTGGTATTACTGTTACACAGCAACTGCACACTGCCCTCCATACGCTGTCCGGGCACCACTACCTGCGTAGTACTGTATGCTTCCATCCAGAGTGCAGCACAGGCAATGATGAGATCTTCCGTTTCCTTCAGTTTCTGTGTACGCCAGTAGCCTTCAGGTAAGGCCTGGATGGCTTTCCGGATCTCCAGCAGGGCTGGCACGGAAGCAGCAGGATTCTCTATATTATAAGCCGCCTGGACTTTGTCGATCATTTCACCGATCGGTTTACCGCCGGGTACACGCGACCAGGTGGTATTAACGCCATCGAGCAGGCTATGTACGGGTTTATCTCCTTTTACAGGACTGAAATATTCAAAGGAGCTACCTCTGGAAGCAGGCACGCCAAATCCCTGACTTTTATGCTGGGAACGGCTTTCAGCTGCGATCTCGCCATATCCGCGGCCCAGCAGGTAATTGAAGGTACCCACATTCATTTCGAAGAGGTTTCCGGCAGAATTATCTACCTGGCCGCTCCAGTTAAAGGTGTTCCACATGATACGATGAGCTTTCCAGGGCTTCAGTACTTTCAACTGCTCAGGAAAGCGTTTGGGATCGGCTGCTGCGTCAAAGGCTTCCTCTGCCAGCATAGCGGAAGCAGTATGATGTCCATGGCCTGCACGGCTGTCGGGCGGGAAGCGACATACGATGACGTCGGGCTGGAATTTGCGGATCATCCATACCACGTCCCCCAGGATCTTTTCTTTGTCCCAGATGGTGAATGTTTCGGTAGGATTTTTCGAGAAGCCGAAATCAAGGGCCCGGGTAAAGAATTGTTCCGCGCCATCTATACGGCGGGCGGCCAGTAGTTCCTGGGTGCGGATCAGTCCCAGTAATTCGCCCTGCTCGTCCCCTACCAGGTTTTGTCCGCCGTCCCCCCTGGTGAGAGACAGGTACCCGGTACGATATAATTTTTCTTTCGCCAGATACCCCAGTAAACGGGTGTTCTCATCGTCAGGATGAGCGGCGATATATAAAACGCTACCAAGCGTATCCAGTTTCCTTAACTGTAATCTGATATCTGCCGCATTTACGACCGGAGAGCGCTGTGCCCATGTGGTAGCGGCGATTAATCCTGAAATAAGTGTTAAAAACAATCCTTTGACCATTGCTCTTGTTTATTAAACAGTGGCCAAAAATAGTGATTAAATATAGCCGTTAAAGAAAATGTGATAAAAGGTGAAGGTCATTATTTTTTAAACATAAAATAGACGGCGCCGAGAATGAATAAAAAAGAGACGAGATAGTTCCAGCGGAGCGGTTCTTTTAATATAAAGACGGCAAAGAGGCTGAAAACGGTGAGTGTGATCACTTCCTGGATGGTTTTCAGCTGGAAGCCGGAAAAGCCCTCCTGGGCGCCGAAGCGGTTGGCGGGCACCATGAAGCAGTATTCAAAAAAGGCGATACCCCAGCTGATAAGGACCACTTTCCAGAGTGGTACGTTTTCATATTTTAAATGTCCATACCAGGCAAAGGTCATGAAGGTGTTGGAAATCAATAAAAGAATGATGGTGCGCATGATGTTAAGGCTCAAAAAGGGCATAAAGATAGACGATAGATCAAAAATAATTCCATTAGCAGGCAAGCATTGCTGGAATTATCATCACTACCGTCTATCCGATCAATAATATATGAGGGCGAAACAGGATGATCTGAAAGGTTGTAAGACGCGATTGTCTTTAGCTGCCGGAAGGTCTGTTCCCTGTTCCGCGTAAGGAATTCCGGAAAAAAATAAACCGGCCCAAAAGAGCCGGCCGGTTGTTACAGGTCTCAACTTTCCTATCATGCTTAGGAGTTGTAAGTTTAAACGCTAAAGCGGTAATGTTAGTCCAGCTTTATTTCCCCCAGGTCTGTTACTTTGCCGTCTTCGACTTTTACGTCTTTGAGGGTGGCGTCTTTATAAGGATCTTTAGCGTCGATAATCACGGTATAGGAACCCGCTTTGGCGGGCTGTACGGAAAATGCCCCGTCTGTTATGGGTGCTTTCAGGGTATCCATTCCTGAAATAGCCCATACTTCTGATGCCCCATCTGCCGGCGTAATCTTGCCGCTGATTGTTCCTCCATCGAAGGTGGTGAAAGCCAAGGCTCCAACAACCAGCGCAACAAGGGCCGACAACCCAAACGTTGTCCTTTTCATACAAATTGGTTTTAGGTTTTTTACAATAATCGAAATGGTATAAAAAACTTTATTAAAACCGCACTTGTGTAGCAGGCGCCTGCAAAGTGCCGCTTTGTTCACTGTCTATACATACAATACAACCAATTTGAACCTTACCATTAGTCGTTTTGAAAAAAAAAGTTGTCTTTTTTTTAGCATTTGGGGAAATTCACTGAAAACCCTTTACTATGGCGGATTTAATTTTTTATAAATTCGAAATATCCGGTTCAGGAGCCTATGGGTCAGGCAATTGGCTGATTAATTGCGAGAATAGACTAATTTTGCTACGTTCTGTTTTTGATAGCCGACTTTAGTCCGTTGCAAATAGCAATTACATAAAAGAATAGAAAAGATTAGTTACAGGATGCCGCTCAACAATACAGATATAGTTAATGGGGTCCGGAACAGGGATAAACAGGTTTTTGAGATCATCTTCAATCAGTTTTCCTCCTCTATGTTCAGTATCGCCCTGCGATACCTGCGTGACCAGGACGAGGCACAGGATATTGTGCAGGACGTATTCCTTAATCTATGGCGTACGGCGGACAACCTGGACGAGCGCGCCCCTATCCAGCATTATCTGGCAAGGGCCACTGTCAATACCTGTCTGAACCGGATAAAGAAAGCTCAGAGACAACAGCAATACAGTAAGGAACAACAGCTTACCTCCACGGAATCTACTGTCGAACATCTCTTATTGGAGCATAAAGAGTTGGAAGCCCAATACTTATCCATCCTTGAGAAGTTGCCGGAACAATGCCGCCGGGTATTTGAAATGAGCCGGTTCAAGGGATTGTCTCCCGCAGAAATATCCCAACAACTGAATATTTCCATCAACACAGTTTATACGCACCTTACCACCGCACTGAAAAAGATCAGGCTGGGGCTGCTCAACCAGCAGTAAGCAGGGAACAAAGACCTTATATTATCTGTTTACCTTCTATATATATTATTATATAGCACTGACAATAAAGAAAGGTCTCTCAATCACGAAGGTTTTTTTAAAAAAGACTAATGGTAAGGATATTTTTGATTGTATTAATACTAAGAGATGAAACAGCAACCTGATATCGATGTCGTTATCCGCTACCTGGAGGAACCAGGGAATGAGGAGCACAAACGTTCACTGGATGAATGGTTGCAGCTGGATGCTGCCAATCTGGATATCTTCCTGGAAACTAAAGCATTGTGGCAGGGAGACGTATTACCTGCAGCCGCATCTTATAACATCTCCCAGCAATGGCAAACCCTGGACGCACAGTTGACTGCTGCTGCCATCCCTCCCGTTACCGTTGCCCCTCAGCCAATTACCACCCCCACAGCCCCTGTGGAGGAGAAAGGCAGGATAAAGCCATTAATAGCCCGTTACTGGTGGGCCGCTGCTGCCGCCGCCGTCGTGGTGGTCATAGCGGTAACCATGTACCGTCAGCCTTTATATATCGCTCAGCAAACCGCTCAAAACACAGATAGCCTCCTGCTGCCCGACGGCACACGCCTCTATCTGAATGCTCACACCAGTGTTAAATACCCACGTCGTTTCCAGGGAAACAGCAGGGAAGTGTTTGTACAGCAAGGTGAGATATTCGTAGACGTAAAACATATGCCGGAAAAACCCTTTTCCGTCCACCTGAAAAATGTGGATGTAGAAGTACTGGGTACCTCTTTCGATGTCAAAGAAACCAAAAAGGGAGTAAAAGTCTTTGTGCAGACGGGAAAAGTGAAGGCGGTCTATAAAAACGGTAAGAAATCGGTTATACTTACTCCTGGTGAAGAAGCAGAAATGCTGCTGGCTGGTACTACCATCAGCACCCGTCACCACCGGAACAATAATCCCATTGCCTGGAAAACGGGTCAGCTGACCTTTGTTGACGCTCCTCTCTCTGAGGTAGCCGCGGTACTGGAGGATTACTATAAAGTAAATATTGTTCTGAAAGGAGAAGGACTGGCAGACAAAAAACTGCTCGCTACTTTCCATAAAGAAACTCTCCCTGAAGTACTGGACATCCTGTCCAAAACATTACAGGTAAAGGCCATACAAAAAGATAGCCTGGTAGAAATTTATTAGTCGTACGGAGGAAATGCAGTTTACGATACAGGCACTCCGTAAGGCGGCTTACTATAAGCGCTGGTGCATACTACTGTTTTGGGTATGTATAGGCCTGTCATTTGCCTATCCATCCCGTGCCACCAATAGTCCTATTCCCTATGCCAGTTTCCAGGATGGAGATACCATCAAGGTAACACTGAAAGTATACCGGGCCAGCCTCCGGCAGGTCATCCGCCTGATCGAGAAACAAACAGGGCTCACCTTCGCCATCTCCTCCACCCTTCTTGATAATGCCCGCACCGTATCCTTACAGGTACAGCGTCAGCCACTTACATCCGTTCTACGCCAGATATTTGCCGGTAGCAGGTATGCCTTTGAGATCCGCAATAAACAGATCATCGTTTACCCGGAAGATCAGGCGCCCGCAATACCCGGTATCATCAAACGACCGGCAGATAAGGAACTGGAAAAGTTTGTCGTAACAGGTCTGATCACCGACGGAGAAAGACCACTGGCAGGCGTTTCTATACGTGAAAAAGGCACGCACAACGGCGCCAGCACCAATGAGAATGGTCGTTTCCGTATACCGGTAGGAGACGGACAGGCAGTACTCCAGTTCTCCCTCATCGGTTATGAGCCCCGGGAAATTGCCCTGAGGGACAGAAAAAACCTGGAGATCATCCTCCAAAGCGATACAAAGACATTAAATGACCTCGTGATCATCGGTTATGGTATTCATAACAAAGCCAATATCACCGGTTCTATCACAAAAGTGGAAGGCCGCCGTTTAAAAAGCCGTCCTGTTACCAACGTTATGGCGGCATTACAGGGTACAGCGCCCGGATTGCTGGTGACCCGCAACAACGGGCAGCCCGGTAAGGAGGGCTTCAACCTCCAGATCAGGGGCCTGTCGTCCGGCAACTATAGCGAGCCGCTTGTACTGGTAGACGGAGCGCCCGGTTCCATTACCTTACTCAATCCCAACGATATTGAATCTATCTCCGTTCTGAAAGATGCTGCGGCTGCGTCCATCTATGGCCCGCTCGCCGCTGGTGGGGTAGTGCTGGTTACAACAAAGAGAGGAAAGCCGGGTAAGATTTCCGTTGAATACAACAGCCTGTTTGGCATTGAAAAGCCTATCGCTCTTCCTAAACGGATGCATTCGTGGCAGGCGGCCTCCCTACAGAACGAAGCGGCGCAAAACGCAGGCCTGCCACCGGTATGGTCAGCACAGGACATTTCCCTGATGAGGGACCCCGATATTAATTTCCTGCCGAAACTGGATGGTACCCAGAACTATAATTACTTTGATGACTTTAATCCGCTGGATAACGTCACTCGTAATAACAGTACCACCTCCACTTATACGATCACTGCCAAAGGGGGTAGTGAAGCGCATCAGTACCTGCTCTCCCTCGGACAGTTCTCCCGCCAGGGATTGTTCAATACCGGACCGGATAAGACATCCAGGACCAACGTACAGATCAACGTCAACAACCGCTTCAGTGATGTACTGAGCCTGGAAACCAGTTTGCAGTACGCCAATAGCAACACCCTTTCTCCCGGATGGCGGGTGGATGGTAACTACGGATTACTGAACTTTTTATACCAGGCTCCCGGCTATGTACCTGTTTATGTGCCATTCACGAAGCAGTATACAGCAGGTTTCAACAGCATCGCGCTGCTGAAGGATGCCGGCAAACAGGATGAACGTACGTCGTATGCAGATGCGGTATTCACCCTTAAAGCAGAGAACCTGTACAAAGGACTGACCTTAAAAGCGGTGTACAGTCCGCAGCTGACTACCAGTCACGACGGCCTTGGTAAACGTACCGTTAATTTCTATGATGGCAGTGGTTATATCAACAGTGTTAACAATCCTAATTCGCTGAAAACAGGTTACCTGATGGAAGTGCAGCATAGCTTGCAATTGCTGGCTGACTACGACCTTCCTGCGGGAAAGAAAAATACCGTGCATATACTGGGCGGTTTTGCCTATGAAAGTCATTACCAGCATCAACGGACCATGACCGCTGCCGGTGTGACGTCTAATGAATTATCACAGCTGTCATTCAATGATCCATTAAGGGTCAACACGATACACTTCAAAGGCGCAGGCGGGCTGTCGTCCCTCTTTACGCGCATCAACTATAACTTCAATGACCGCTACCTGCTGGAGGCCAACCTGATAGCTGCAGCCCTGACTTATAACAGCAGCCAGCAGCCGGAAATGAACAGGCAGCACCTATTCCCCTCTTTCTCTGCAGGCTGGCGACTGAACAACGAGAAATGGTTTGCTGCTGCATTCCCCTTCTTCGATGAATTTAAGCTCCGCGCATCCTGGGGAATGCTGGGTAACTTCAATTGGCGCAGCGGACTCAATGACTTCAATTACCGCGACCAGATATTACATCCGACGGCATACCCGCTGATGTCTTACGAGGAGAACGACCGGTACATTCCCGGCAATAACAACTGGGAAACCGTTTCTACCACCAATGCCGGACTGGACCTGACCTTCTTCAAAGGCAGATTAAATATTAACGCGGACTACTTCGTGAAACACAATACCCGTATGCAGATCGCCACGCAGACCTATCCACAGGTCAACTGGGTATCCCCCACCTTCTATACGGCGGAGCTGCGCTCCTGGGGTTGGGAACTGAACCTGGGCTGGCGTGACAACCGTGGGCCTTTCAGTTATTGGGTGAATGCAAATCTGTTTGACGATCAGAACAAAATATTAGGTTCCAATGGTGCCACTGCCTGGCTGAATGGGAACAACCGCGGATTGGTAGGACTGCCTTATAATGCGATTGTGGGTTACAGGGCCACAGGCTATTTCCAGAATGAAGCAGAAGTAACTGGGCATGCTTACCAGGGTGCCACTACTGCTCCCGGTGACATCCGCTACCAGGATGTCAACAACGACGGTGTTATCAGCGGTGGTAGCCATACCGACGAAGACCATGGTGACCTGGTTTACCTGGGTAGCACACAGCCCAGATATTCCTATGGCTTTGACGCCGGATTCTCCTGTAAAGGATTTGATTTCTCTATCTTCTTCCAGGGGATTGGCGCCAAAAAAGTGCTGGTGCCGGCGAAGTACAGCATGCCGTTTGTAGACAACTGGCAGCAGCCCTGGCTGATACATAATGACCACTGGTCGCCATCCAATCCGCAAGCCGATTTCCCAAGACTGTATGCCGGTTATAGCCCGAACCTGCTACCCTCATCCTTCTGGGTGATGAATGCGTCTTATATCCGTTTAAAGAATCTTCAGATCGGTTATACCTTCCACTTCGACAAGCACCAGCCGCTGATCAACAGTCTGCGCATCTATTTCTCCGGCCAGGATCTCTGGGAGGTGAATAAGATGAAGATCCGGTATTATGATCCGGAGCAGGCTTCCAGCATTGGTTACCAATATCCTTTCTTCAGGTCGTTTACCCTGGGATTGAATGCGAATTTCTAGGACCTTGTGGGTATTACGCGGGACTATTACGCCAATCATCAAACCCGGGGTTGACCGGTTTATTGTGATCCCGGGGTTGAAACCCCGCGCTACAAAAACACGGCACCTACGGAGCCGATCGTCGCGAATGAACCATTAGGTATTCACTTACAAATTAGATCAAATATCATGCGGTTTAGGACATAAAAAAAGGTGAAAGGTACGCATACCCTTCACCAGCTTATTTTTTAGTTGTGTTAAATACGCTATTACTCTACCACTTTGCCCGCCTTCTTTCCTGACAGCAGGTATAAAACCGCCATACGGACTGCCACCCCATTCTCTACCTGGTTCAGGATAATAGAATGTCCGGAATCTGCCACATCAGAGCTAAGTTCCACACCGCGGTTGATAGGACCCGGGTGCATGATCACGATCTCTTTCTGCAGGCTGTCCAGCAGCTGCCTGTTCACACCGTAAGCCAGGGAATATTCCCTGAGGGAGGAGAACAGCGGTGTATTCTGCCTTTCCAGTTGTATACGCAGTACGTTTGCTACGTCACACCATTGCAGCGCTTCACGGATATTGTAACTTACATTCACTCCCAGCGCCGATTCCATATACTTCGGGATCAGTGTTGGAGGGCCTACTACAGTCACTTCCGCCCCCAGCTGCCGCAGGCAGTAGATATTGGAAAGAGCCACCCTGGAATGCATGATGTCACCACAGATAGCGATCTTCTTACCGGTTACGCTACCCAGTCTTTCCCTGATGGAAAAGGCATCCAGTAATGCCTGTGTCGGGTGTTCGTTGATACCATCTCCTGCGTTCACGATAGGCACATCAATATGTTTTGAGAGGAAGTGAGGCGCTCCGCTGGCAGAGTGTCTCATTACCACCATATCCACTTTCATGGACAGGATATTGTTGACCGTATCAATGAGCGTTTCGCCTTTAGAGACGGAGGAACCGGATGCGGAGAAGTTCACCACATCTGCGCCCAGCCTCTTTTCGGCCAGCTCAAATGAAATACGTGTGCGCGTTGAATTTTCGAAGAATAAATTAACGATGGTAGTATCCCTGAGAGAAGGAACTTTTTTGATCGGTCTTTGCAGAACCGCTTTGAACTCATCAGCTGTTTGAAAAATAAGCTCTATGTCCTGACGCTGCAGACCGCGTATTCCGAGAAGGTGATTTACTGATAATGACATTTAAGATGCAAATATAAATGACCTGACTACAAATCCCAAAATCAAAATCCGGATGCGGACAATCTGCGCATCCACTGGTAGGGCTTATTCAAGGATGACCTCGTCTTTCCCATCACGTTCTGCCCAGCGCACCTTCACTTTTTCAGAGATGATAGCGTCGACGGTACGGCCGGTATAGTCTGCCTGAATGGGCAGCTGACGCGTAAAGCGGCGATCTATCAACACCAGCAATTCTACCACGGAAGGACGACCGTAGTCCAGCATTGCATCCAATGCCGAACGGGTAGTACGGCCTGTGTACAACACATCGTCCACCAGGATCACTTTCTTATTTTCCAGAGAGAAATCTATGGTTGTTTCATTGGGTACATGCAACTGGGTATTGAAGTCATCCCTGTAGAAGGTAATGTCCAGTTTTCCGTAGTTAATATGTACTCCCGGCAGTAATTTTCGCAGGGTGTGATAGATACGGTCGGACAGGTAGATCCCTCTCGGCTGTAAGCCTATCAGCACGCTCTTTGAGAAATCCAGGTGATTTTCAATCAACTGGTGACAAAGCCTGTCTACGGTTATGGCCACTTGCGTACCATTCAATATGGTCTTCAAAATATGTGGATTTAAAGCGCCAAAAATAATGATTAATAGCGGGTAAGAAAAGTTTCCCAGCTATTTTCTGTTTCCGGCGTACATTTATCACAACGTAAGCAGATGAAAAATCTAACTGTAATACTCACACTCTTTTTTATGTTCTTATTTGGTAATACCGATGCCCAGCTCAAAGTGGGCGATAAAGTGCCTTCTTTTCAGTTACAGGACCAGGACGGTCAGACTTTCGATATCAACAGCGTATTGGGTAAACAAGCGCTTGTGATCTATTTCTATCCCAAAGACGAAACCGGAGGCTGTACCAAAGAGGCCTGCTCTTTCCGGGATGCGTATGAAGATTTCACCAGCCGTGGTGCAAAGGTGATCGGTATCAGCGGGGATGATGTAGCGTCGCACAAGAGCTTTGCCACCCATCACAGATTGCCGTTTACATTGCTGGCGGATACCGGAAATAAAGTACGTAAGTTATTCGGCGTACCGAAAACCTTATTTATACCAGGCAGGGTGACTTACATCGTGGATAAACAGGGTACCATCACATATGTGTTCAACAATCTCAGCGATGGTCCGAGGCATGTGAAAGAGGCGCTGGCTGCGTTGGAGAAGATGAATTAACCGGACATCGGCGGTGGGTTTCGCAACGGAGTCAATCGACGTTTTGTTTCCCGGTTTATTGTTGTCCCGGGCTATCACCCGCGCTACAAACATGGTGACTAACGGAGTCAGTTTGCACGGGACATCACATGCCTGTATACACCGTTTCCAGGCACATACAACCATAAAAAAAACGGGGAGATCATTCCGATCTCCCCGTTGCTATTTTAACGTATACACGTTCTATTTATCTTCCTTCAGGAATGGATACCTGTAATCGGTAGGTGGTACAAGCGTTTCTTTAATGGTCCTTGCACTCAGCCAGCGATAGAGGTTCAGCGCGGAACCTGCCTTGTCATTGGTACCGGAAGCACGGGCGCCACCGAAAGGCTGTTGTCCTACCACTGCGCCGGTAGGTTTATCATTGATGTAGAAGTTACCTGCGCTGTTCACCAGTCGCTTAGTGGCCAGGTCAATAGCATAACGGTCCTGCGCGATGATGGAACCTGTCAGTGCATATGGAGAAGTAGTATCAACGATATCCATGATCTCGTCGAATTTATCTGCCTCATATACATAGATAGTCAGCACGGGGCCGAAGATCTCTTCGCACATGGTCACATATTTCGGATCTTTTACTTCGATAACAGTTGGCTCAACAAAGTACCCTTCTGTTTTATTGCAGTTACCACCGGCAATGATCTTAACATTAGGATCATTCTTCGCGTTGTCGATGTATTTAGCGATCTTATCGAAAGAGCGTTCATCGATCACGGCGTTGATAAAGTTGGTGAAATCTTCAGTAGTACCCATTTTCATGGTCTTCAGTTCTGCCACCAGTTTCGCTTTCACAGCATCCGCGATATTGGATGGCAGGTAAGCGCGGGAAGCGGCGGAACATTTCTGTCCCTGGTATTCGAAAGCTCCACGGGCCAGCGCAATAGCCACTACATCTACATTAGCAGACTTGTGGGCCAGTACGAAGTCTTTACCACCTGTCTCTCCTACTATACGTGGATATGTTTTGTATTTGCCGATATTGGTACCGATCGTCTTCCACATCTGCTGGAATACGCCGGTAGAACCTGTGAAGTGGATACCTGCAAAGTCAGGATGGCTGAAACAGATATCGCCCAATACAGGGCCGTCAGCATATACCAGGTTAATCACACCTGCCGGCAGACCAGCTTCCAGTAATACTTTCATGATCACATGTGCTGCCAGTACCTGTGTATAGGCAGGTTTCCATACCACCACGTTACCACACATAGCGGCAGATGTTGGCAGGTTACCCGCGATAGCGGTAAAGTTGAACGGTGTGATAGCCACCACGAAACCTTCCAGCGGACGGTATTCCAGGCGATTGTGAACGCCCGGAGAGCTAACAGGTTGCTGGTTATATATTTCTGCGAGATAGTGTACGTTAAAGCGGAGGAAGTCGATCAGTTCACAGGCGCTGTCTATTTCTGCCTGGAACGCATTTTTACTCTGACCGAGCATGGTGGCCGCATTGATCTCGTAGCGGTATTTGTTAGCGAGAAGTTCTGCAGCTTTCAGGAACACTGCAGCGCGCTGTTCCCATGGCGTATCCGCCCATTTGGCGCGGGCTGCCAGGGCTGCAGCAATAGCATCTTTTACATGGCTGGCATCTCCTTCATGGAAATGGCCCAGCTTATGTTTTATTTCGTGGGGAGGACGAAGGTCAATGGTTTTGCCCGTACGCACTTCTTTATCGCCAATATACATCGGGATATCAAATTCCTGGGCTTTGAAAGCGGCCAGTTGTTTTTTCAGCGCTTCCCTTTCGGGGGAACCCGGAGCATAGCTGTACACTGGCTCGTTGGCAGGTGCAGCAAAGTGGAAATAAGCATTATGCATTCTCAGAAGTTTTTATGTTCGATCTTGTTGTTTTCTTCCAGTTATTTGCAGGAATCAATTAGATTTTTCTCTCATTAAGCAGGGCCGCCGGGCCACAAAACAGGTTGCGCGTTGATGCGCTGGCTTCCTGGTCCGGGTTAATATGTACTGGTTTCAGTATCTCCGGGCCAGTCCTGCCTAATATGCAAAAGTGCTGATAAGTTGAGCATTCTCAATTTATCAGCACAGGGCATATTTGCAAAGTTACGTTAATCTTCTCCTTTGGACATCATCAGGTAAGCCTTGATGAAGCCCTCCAGTTCGCCGTCCATAACAGGCTGAACGTTACCTACTTCATAATCCGTACGGTGATCTTTGATCATTTTGTAAGGATGAAATACGTAGGAACGGATCTGTGATCCCCATTCAATTTTGCGCTTGTTGGCGTTGGCGGCGTTTTTCAGTTCCTCCCTCTTACGCAGCTCTTCTTCATATAAGCGGGATTTCAGCATGGTGAGCGCCTTTTCACGGTTCTCGCCCTGCGTACGTGCCTGCTGACATTCGATGATGATGCCTGAAGGAATGTGTTTCAAACGCACTGCGGTTTCTACCTTGTTTACGTTCTGCCCTCCTTTACCACCGGAACGGTAGAATTCCCATTCGAGGTCGGCAGGGTTTACTGCAATTTCAATGGTATCATCCACCAGCGGATATACAAAGATGGAAGCGAAGGAAGTATGTCTGCGGGCGTTGGCATCGAACGGAGAGATACGCACCAGGCGGTGCACACCACTTTCCGCTTTCAGCAAGCCATAGGCAAAGCTTCCGTCCATTTCCAGGGAGGCTGATTTAATACCGGCGCCATCCCCGTATTGTACATCAATTTCAGATACTTTCCAACCCTGCTTTTCGCCGTACATACGGTACATGCGTAACAGCATCTCTGCCCAATCCTGGCTTTCGGTACCACCGGCGCCTGAATTGATGGTGAGCACTGCCGGCATCTCGTCTTCAGGCTCGTTCAGTGTTGATTTAAATTCCAATTCGTCAAGAGCTGCCAGTGATGCCTGGTATGCCTGCTCCACCTCTTCTTCAGTGGCTTCGCCTTCTTTCTGGAAGTCGAGCAGTACACTGCTGTCCTCTATTGCCGTTTGCACGCTTTCATAGAGTTCCACCCAGAATTTGTTCACCTTGATCTCTTTCAGAATTGACGTAGCCCGGGCATTGTCGTCCCAGAAGCCGGGGGCTAACGTAAGTTGCTTATCATTTTCTATTTTTGCTATGCGGTCCTGGACGTTAAAGAAAACCTCCCAGGACATGGAGACGGTCCCTCATAGCTTTAAGTTGTTCTGCTGTCATAGGGCGCAAATGTACGGAAAAAGGGGAACAATATTTGCAGGACTTTTATCATATTAATTTCCAGTTATTTAAAAACTTATGCTATCTATGACAACCTCCCATAAAACCCTCTATTACAAGAACAGCGCGGTTTTCAATACAATTGGGTACATCATGGTGATCGTTGTCAATGCGCTGGCCAACCTGAACCTGATCAACAATAAGAATACCGGCGACATCTCCGACAAATATGACAACCTCTTCGTACCTGCAGGATTTACTTTCGCCATTTGGGGCCTTATCTATTTATCACTGCTGGCTTTCATAGTGTTCCAGTTATGGCTGGCATTCTCAAAGGACCGTACGCCTGCCCTGGAACTGTTCATGGAGCGGTTGCGCGGCTGGTGGCTGATCAGTTGTATGGCTAATTCCTGCTGGCTGTTCGCCTGGCATTATGAGCTGCTGCCACTCTCCATCCTGCTCATGATAGCCCTGCTGATATGCCTTCTGGCCATCCATCTGAACTTTAATGTCGCACTGCCGCATCCACCGGCAACCAAAACTGAAAAAATATTCGTACACCTTCCTTTCAGCCTGTACCTGGGATGGATATGTATCGCAACCGTGGCTAATATTGCCGCCTTCCTGGTATACCTCGGATGGGATGGCATGAGCATTCCGGGGACTATTTTTCTCATAGTGTTATGCACCGTGGCGGCAACGTTGCTGATTATACGCAGACACAATGTAGTGGTAGGCCTGGTGGCGCTTTGGGCGCTCTGTGGCATTATCATAAAGCGTCAGTCTTTGGGAGGTTCTGCAGAGATGCCTATTGTCGGCGCCTGCATCGGGGCGATGGTTATTATTGCTGTCAGCAGCACCTGGCGACTCATCACCAACAGAAGATTGTCGTGACAGATGTCTTTATTCCTGATTTCATTGTATATATTACCGGAAGTATAGTTTACTCTGTCTGAGTGAATTATCTTTAAATATTGGTCTTCCTTTCCGGCGGATTGGTTCTGAGACTATCCAACTATTTATTACTTTTGATGCCATAAAATGCGTGTTTATGTTCCCAACGACTAATCCGACTGCTACAAAAGCATGGCAACAATTGCAGCAGCATGCTTCCAAGATGAAGGAAACGCACCTGCGCACATTGTTCGCGGAGGATGCTGACAGATTTAAGAAGTTTACAATCTCTTTTGAAGATATTTTGTTCGACTATTCAAAGAACATCATCACAGAAGAAACACTTTCCTACCTGCTGCAGCTGGCAAAGGAAACCGGCGTGGAAGAAGGTATCAAGGCCATGTTCAGTGCTGAAAAGATCAATGCTACTGAAAACAGGGCTGTATTGCATACTGCACTCCGTAATTTTTCCGGTAATCCCGTTGTACTGGACGGAAAAGATGTGATGCCGGATGTACAGGCGGTACTGAAGAAAATGGAAAGCTTTACCCAGCGTATCCATAGCGGCGAGTGGAAAGGTTATACCGGCAAGCCTATACGTTACATTGTAAATATAGGTATCGGTGGTTCCGACCTGGGCCCGGTAATGGTGACCGAGGCATTGAAACCTTACTGGAAAGAGGGTATTCAGCCTTATTTCGTTTCCAATGTGGACGGTACACACATCGCAGAAACACTTAAAAAAGTAACTCCGGAAGAAACCCTCTTCCTCATAGCTTCCAAAACTTTCACTACGCAGGAAACAATGACCAACGCGCTCACCGCACGTAAATGGTTCCTCGATGCAGCGAAAGACGAAGCATTTGTAGCGAAACACTTTGCTGCCCTTTCTACGAACGAAAAGGCAGTAAAAGCATTCGGTATAGATCCTGCCAATATGTTCGAGTTCTGGGACTGGGTTGGCGGCCGTTATTCTTTATGGTCCGCAATTGGTCTTAGCATCGCACTGACCGTTGGTTACGACAATTTCAAAGCACTCCTGGAAGGTGCAAATGCAGTGGATAACCACTTCCGCACTACTCCGCTCGAAAAGAACATCCCGGCTATTATGGCCTTAATTGGCCTCTGGTACGGTAACTTCTTTGATACTTCCACCGAGGCAATCCTGGCGTACGACCAGTATATGCACCGTTTTGCAGCCTATTTCCAGCAGGGAAATATGGAAAGCAATGGTAAATATGTAGACCGTACAGGTAAAGCGGTAACCTACGAAACCGGTCCTATCGTATGGGGCGAACCTGGCACCAACGGACAGCACGCATTCTATCAGCTGATCCATCAGGGTACCCGTATCGTACCTGCCGACTTCATCGCTCCTGCTATCAGCCATAATCCTATCGGCGATCATCACGTAAAATTATTGTCTAACTTCTTTGCACAGACAGAAGCACTGATGAATGGTAAGACAGAAGCAGAAGTACGTGCTGAACTGGAGAAATCCGGCCTGAAGGAAGATGAGATCAAGGCGCTGCTGCCATACAAAGTGTTTACCGGCAACAGGCCTACGAATTCCTTCCTCGTAAAACAGATCACGCCACGCTCACTGGGTTCACTGGTAGCGCTGTATGAGCACAAGATCTTTGTACAGGGTGTTATCTGGAACATCTACAGCTTTGATCAATGGGGTGTTGAACTGGGTAAACAGCTGGCAAACAAGATCCTGCCTGAACTGGAAAGTGGAGATAAAGTTACCAGCCATGATGCGTCTACCAATGGATTGATCAATGCCTGGAAACAAATGAAGAAATAGGTTTAGTCAACAGATAGTTATTGACAGGGGACTCCTTCGGGAGTCCTTTGTTGTTTTCTCGAGCGGAGCATTTGCTGATTGATATTGCTTCGGTTCCATGTGGGACCACTGGCTGCGTTCTTTGAAGTTTCTTTCTATGTTGCGATGGGAGGTCGTATTGAGCGATTAGAAATCTCATTAAACCCCTGTCGAAGTCGTGTCAACATACTTCAAACAACGAAGGCCAGTGATCTCCACCTGGAACCGCCGCTGCTTCAGGGCTGACTATTTCGCCTATGGCTATCGCGCCTTTCGTCCTTATGCATTATGCTCCACATTCTGTTAATAACGTTTTGTTGCCAAAGGAGGTACATACAACACGGGGCGTTTTTGTGAAAGAATGCCTGTTCGATATAAAATCAGCAAAGCTTATACGACCCGATCGCCTGATTTCTATGAACGCATATCCAATTTTATAACAAACGGGTACACGGTAGGACCAACCTGTGGTACGGCAATGATGCATGCGAAATACCGGACAGATGCAACCCCGGGGGTATGAATGGGACATACCGCATTTCGATATACCGCACAAAAAAACCCCCGGAGAAACCGGAGGTTTTATTTATCATCAAATAAAAATGAATGATCTAAGCTTAGATTACCACTTGTCTACGTCTTCGCTATGAGAAGAAGCGGATGCAGCAACAGGTGCTTCAGTTACTGCAGCTTCAACTACAGCTTCGGAAGTTTCAGCACCTTCACCATCTTCATCATCGCGCACGTAATCATGATTGTAGGCATCAAAATCGAAGTCGGGCATCAACTCAGTTTTTACGTAGTTGATGGTCTCTGTCAATGCATTCAGGAACTTGTTGAAGTCTTCCTTGTACAGGAATACTTTGTGCCTGTCATAACCATTGTCGTTGAAGCGTTTCTTGCTTTCGGTAATGGTTAGAAAATAATCATTTCCACGAGTGGTCTTTACATCAAAGAAGTAAGTTCTTCTTTTGCCCGCTTTCAATCGTTTAGAAAAGATACTGTCATTATTTCTTTCCTGCTGATTGGTATTTTCGTACGCCACAGTTGATAGATTTAAGTTGTTAACGAATCAAATCCTTTTTCCAATAAGAAACAAATATACTATTAGTTTACAAATATCAAAATAATTTTAAATGATTTTGAAAAATGATAGAATACTACTTTAGCTACTGGTTTACAGGCATATATAAGAAGATGATTACTATTCTATTACAGATTCCTCTTCGCCGGACTGCTGGCGTGCGTACAATTCTGCATAATAACCGTTTAATGCCAATAATTCATTATGTGTACCCGTTTCAACGATTTTACCATCGTCGAGTACAATGATCTTATCAAACTCAAACAGCGCAAAGATGCGGTGGGTAATGATTATAGCGGTTTTATCCTTCAGATAGGCATAGAGGTTACCAATGATCTCTTTCTCCGTACGGGCGTCTACGGCTGAAAGGCAGTCGTCGAACACCAGCAGGTTAGGGTTCTTGATCAGGCCACGGGCAATGGAAATACGCTGCTTCTGACCTCCGCTGAGCGTTACGCCTCTCTCTCCTACCACGGTATCAAACCCTTCCTGAAAACCCAGGATATCTTTTTCTACCGATGCCTGCCGGGCAGCCATCTTTACCATTTCTGGGCCGGCCTCCGGTGTACCGAAGCGGATATTGTTCATGATAGAATCTGAAAACAGGAACACGTCCTGTGGTACATAACTGATCTGATGACGCAGACTGTCCAGGGTTACCTGACGGATATCCTGTTTGTCGATCAGGATCTCTCCTTCCTGCGGGTCATACATACGTATGAGTAACTGGGCAAGCGTGGATTTACCTGAACCTGTACGGCCGATCACTGCTACCTTCTCCCCTGGTTTTACCGTGAGGTTAAAGTCTTTAATGGCCTGGATACCGGTATGAGGATAGGTGAAGGAAACATTCTTAAAGACCACTTCTCCCCTGATACTGACAGGTTTGGCGCCGGGACTATCGGCTATCGCCGGTCTTATGTCAAGAAATTCGTTGATACGTTGCTGGCTGGCTGCGGCGCGCTGGATCATGGAAGCGACCATCCCGATGGAAAAGAACGGGAACATCAGCATGTTCACATAGATCACAAATTCAGCCAGGTTGCCTACAGTAATATTACCATGGATCACCTGTATGCCGCCGATAAAGATAGTCAGCACCACGCTCAGACCAATCATGAGGGACATGCTCGGCTGGAACAGGGCGTCTGTTTTAGCCAGGCTGACAGAACTTTTCTTGTAGGCTTCGCTGGCCTCTTCGAAATGTTTGATGCTGGCTTCCTCCTGTATATATGATTTGATCACCCTGATCCCGGAATAGGACTCCTGGGCAATGGATGTAATATTGGACAACTGTGCCTGTATACGCTCACTTTTACGGTGAATGATATGGTTCACGTAATAAATGATCAGCGCCAGCACCGGCAGTGGAGATAATGTATAGAGTGTCAGTAAAGGGTTTACCTCTATCATCAGGTATACCACTATCACGATCATAAAGATGGTGCGGGTAGCGTACATGATAGCCGGCCCTACGTACATACGCACGCGGGATACGTCTTCCGTAATACGGCTCATCAGATCGCCCGTGCGGTGCATTTTATAGAAGTTCAGGTCCAGCACCTGGTAATGCTGGTAAATTTCGTTCTTGAGGTCATATTCAATGTAGCGGCTCATCACAATGAGGGTTTGCCGCTGGAGATAAAGAAAAAATCCGCTGAGAAGGGCAAACAACAGGATGCTGATGCCATAGAAGGCCAGGACATTGGTAAATTGTCCGCGGAAAGCGGCTTTCAGGCCAGTATCGCTGAGGAGATTGTAATTGTCAAGGTTCAGGGCGAGGAGATCGAAGATCTGTCTGACCATAATAGGCTGGAACACGCTGAATACAATGGATACAGCAGTACAGATTAAACCGGTGAGGAATCTCCATTTGTATTTTACAAAGTACTTATTAAGCGTGGCCAGGTGTTTCATATTCGTCTATAGTCAGATGTCCGTTGTTAACAGTCCGCAGACAGGAACATAAAGCGCCATGCTCCTGTTCCTGATCTGCGGTCGGTTGACATTTTCTTATAATTTCTGCAGCGTATCGATGATCTTCTTTTCAGCATCCGCCTGGGATACATCTTCCTTCACAAATTTCTGACCAGTGATATTCTCGAACAGCTCGATATAACGTTCGCTTACGCTAGTGACAAATTCGTCGGTCATTTCAGGTACCTGCTGTCCATCCTTACCCTGGAAACCATTTGCCATCAGCCACTCACGAACGAACTCTTTACTGAGCTGTTTCTGTGGCTGGCCAGCCTTCTGTTTTTCCTCATATCCTTCTGCATAGAAGTAGCGGGAGGAATCAGGTGTATGGATCTCATCGATCACGTAGATGGTATCGCCGATCTTGCCGAACTCGTATTTGGTATCTACCAGGATCAGGCCTCTTTTGGCAGCCAGTTCCCTGCCACGTTCGAACAGGGCGAGTGTATATTTTTCAAGTCTCTCGTAGTCTTCTTTGCTTACAAGCCCCCTGGCGATGATCTCTTCCCGGGAGATGTCTTCATCATGCCCTTCGTGTGCTTTGGTAGTAGGTGTAATGATCGGAGAAGGGAAATAGTCATTCTCTTTCAGTCCTTCCGGCATCGTTACGCCGCACAGTTCGCGTTTACCGCTTTTGTAAGTTCTCCAGGCATGACCGGTGAGGTTACCACGTACCACCATTTCAACACGGAAGGTTTCACATTTCAGACCGATGGTCACGTTGGGCAGGGGAACTGCCTTTACCCAGTTAGGAACAATATCCTTTGTGGCTTCCAGCATAATGGCAGCTACCTGGTTCAATACCTGTCCTTTGTAAGGGATAGGGCGAGGTAATACAACGTCGAATGCTGAAATACGGTCGCTTACGGCCATTACCATCAGCTTGTCATTAATGGTGTATACATCCCTTACCTTTCCCTTATAAAAAGCTGTTTGCCCGGGAATCTGAAAATTTGATCCTAACATGAATCTGATAATTACCTATTAAAAATGATTAATAATAACCCTCATTCACAGGCTGTTGACAAGGAAATCAACAAGCAGTTATGCATTCAGGTTCGCAAAAATACTTTAGCTTGAGGGAATTATTACTGATAATCTCTAAGAAAACTTTACAAGCTCCTGCACATTGTTGCCGGCATGTGCGTGGATGAGGTTCAGAATATATTCATTTTCAGGGTACTGTGTCAGCCATTCCTTTACTGCATGTTCTTCTGTAATGGCTGTATCGCGGGGAATATAGCCCATTCCGTAGAAGCGGCCCTTCTCCATCAGTATACAGCTTTGTTCCTGTGCATCACGGCCGTTGCCCATGATCACAAAAGAGGGTTGTTGTTGCTGCATGTGATTGATGGCGGCTTTTACCCGCAGGTTATATGTTTCAGGCCCTTCTTTCTTTTCGCAGGCGCCCCGGCAGGTATGGTCGGGAATGGGCGAACAGGCGCCGTTCCCTTTCTGGAGGAAGCATAACCGCGGACAAAGATCAAACTCTCTGATCAGGCCCCGTAACATCTGATGTCCCTGGACGAGCAGTGGAAATGCATGTAATGGCATGGTATACTTCCTCCGTTTCTCTATAGCCAGGCGGAGATACCCCTGCTGGTCTTCGAAACAGTAGAAGCCATACTTAAATTCTATGTGCTTTTGTGAGTAGTTGTATATAGGCCACAACCGTTTGATCTCCACGCTTTCCAGTATGTGGGCCATGAGTTCCGTACCGGTTACCTCATGTGAAACACCATAAATATTACGCAGGAATTCCTGGCGTTTGCGACTGGCGCTGTTGCCGGTAAAATGGCTGTTCACCCGCTTCCGGATGTTCTTTGCCTTACCCACGTACACCACTTTTCCTTTCTGGTCATGGAAGTAATAAACGCCCGGACTGCCTGGTAATGCAGTCACCTGCTCCGGCGGCAGGTTAGGCGGCAGGAACTGTTCCTTGGAATGTGCGCTCAGTGCATGGGCGATGGCATTGTTCACGTCCTGCCGTTGCAGCAGGGCGAAAAGCTTCACCGTTGCCGAGGCATCGCCACTGGCGCGGTGACGCTGGGTTACTGCTATCTGCAATGACTTACAGAGATTACCCAGGCTGTACGACGGCAGTCCCGGTACGATCTTTCGCCCGAGCCTTACTGTGCATAGTTTTTTACTGCGCAGCTGGTAACCGGCCTTTGCCAGGTGATATTGCAAAAAGGAATAATCGAAATTGACGTTGTGGGCAACGAAAATCTTATCGTGTATAAGGGCATATATATCGCCCGCCACCTCCTCGAAAGCAGGTGCGCTGGCTACCATATCATCTGTGATACCTGTCAGGGATTGGATATACCTTGGGATGGGCACACCCGGATTGATCAGCGTTTCATACTGCTGTACTACTTCCAGGCCGTTATAAATAAAAATGGCTATCTCGGTAATACCATTTGCGCTGGCATGGCCTCCCGTGGTTTCTATATCAACTATTGCGTACATAACTCTCCACTCAGCGAACAAATATAAACACAAGTTCGTACCTGGAGAATTATATATTTCAACAAAAGAGTTGTTAGCCACCAGGAGCGACATTCCCGAACTCAACAATCTCAACTCATCACCCGGGAGACTAACAACTACTTAGTTTAACATTAATGCCGCAGCGTTATTTATTCTTCATAGCTGCCTGGATCGCCTTGGCTGAGTCCTGATGAGCTCTCAGTGTCGGCAATGTATTGGCTGCCCATGTTTTCAGATCAGGATCGGTCAGGTTGTTCGCTGCCTTGTCAAATTTGTCCACGTCTTCATTATGATCATCCACCATCATATCCATATAGTGTTTGTCAAAATCTTTTCCGGACATCTTGCTCATTTTCTCGATGTGATCTCTGGCATCTCCGGATATACTGTCCGGCAAAGCAATATTTTTGCTCTGTGCCAGTCCTTTCAGTTCATCTCCTGCTTTGGAGTGATCACGCACCATCATAGCGGCGAAATCCTTAACCCGCTGACTTGTTGCTTTCTCCTGTGCCAGTTTACCAGCCTGCACTTCCATCATCCCCCCATTGGCAGCTTCTATTGCAAAGTCAGAGGATTCTTTGTCCACAGGTGCAGTTTCTTTATTTACTTCCTGTGCACTATCTACTGCGTCTTCATGTTTGGCAGTGTTACTTCCTCCACAAGCCTGTAACATCCAGGCGGCCAGCAAAGTAGCGGCAAAAAAAGTGAGCTTTTTCATTTGTACCCTTTTTGGTTTAACAATTTTAGATGTAATCAGTAATAACGTGTGTTACAGTTTACGTCTGTTATTTGGCAAAAAGAGTACCATGCCAGCCTGCGGACGGGGCAGCCAGCGAACAAATCCGCGGAAAGGTCTACCCCTGCTTACTTTGGCAAATGCGACCTGTACCATAATGATAATCAATACTTATATAAGAAATTTGTAGATCAATCTCCCCGTCCTGTCCTTAGGAAATACAATTCCGGAACATTCGTTCTAAAATAATTTGGAACATTCATTCTGAAATTCTAATTTTGTGTCATGGCACGGAATAAAGCATTCGATCCTGAGGAAAGGCTGCAAAAAGCAAGGGATCTCTTCTGGGAGAAGGGATACAATGCTACGTCTATGCAGGACCTTGTGGACAGTATGCAACTGAACCGGGCCAGTATATATGATACTTACGGCGACAAATACGCTCTCTTCCAGCAGTGCCTGCAGAACTACGCGAAAGAGAAACTATTTGATTATAAACAATGCTGTGATAAGGTGTCGCCCATGACAGCAATTGAAAGTATCGTACGAAGAGCCGTAACGAACAAGAAAGAGGGTAAAACCTGCCTGATGGTCAAAACATCCTTCGAACTGGCTTCTATGGATGCTGGCATTAAAATGATCGTTCAGGAACAGGCCAAAGCGAGCATCAGCGTTTTACAGGAATTATTGGAGAAAGCCAAACAAGCGAATGAGATCCCGGCAGAGAAAGACCCTGCCACACTGGCCCAGTTCCTTTACGCCAGCTTCAGCTCCCTCTGGATGATGGACGTTCTTTTTGGTGATAGAGAGATGTTGGAACGTATGGCAGACCATATATTGGATAGCATCAGGCATTGATATTTTTTTACCTTTTTTTGGAACAATCATTCTGGAATTATTAACCAAACGACAGGCATGTATCCAACACTATTATCATCCACTACTATAGGCAATTACGCCATATCCAACAAGGTAGTTATGGCGCCTACCTTGAGTAAGACGCACGTTCCTGCGGGCATTCCGAACGACGTGATGGTGACCTATTATAGCCAGCGGGCCAAAGCTGGCCTGATCATAGCAGAGGGGACCGGTCCTGCGGAAAACGGTATGGGCAGGGCACACATGCCCGGCATTTACACTAAGGACCAGATAGCGGGATGGAAAAAAGTTACAAAGGCAGTTCATGAGAACGGAGGCCGGATCTTCCTGCAGATCATGCATACAGGGCGCATATCGCACCCGGCAAATATGCCTGGAAAGGCAGAGGTGATTGCTCCTTCAGCAGTTACCGCCAAAGGACAGATATGGACAGAGCAACATGGATGGCAACCATATGCCACTCCAAGAGCGATGACAACTTCAGAAGTACAGAAGATGGTGCAGCAATATGTGAAGGCAGCATCCCAGGCCATCGAAGCAGGGTTTGACGGGGTAGAGCTACACGCAGCGCATGGCTACCTGATGGACCAGTTCCTGCATCCTGACACCAATCAGCGTACAGATAAGTATGGCGGCAGCATTCCAAACAGGATACGCTTCATACTGGAAACAGTAGCGGCCGTGAGCCACACTATTGGTAAACACCGCACCGGTATCCGCCTGTCGCCTTACAGCCAGTTAAATGATCTGCAGCATCATGATGAGATCGACGCGACTTACGAATACCTGGTGGATGCGCTGGATACTTATGGTTTATCCTACATCCATCTGCTGACAGAACCTTCTACGCCGGCTACCTTAATAGCAGGTATCCGCTCAAGGTTCAATGGTACGCTCATCCTGAACGGTGACTACGATGCGATACGTGCGGAACAGACAGTGTTGAACGGATTGGCAGACCTCATCGCTTTCGAAAATCCATGTGTTTCTTCTCCCCTCTCCGGAAAGTTTGAAATGACTTCCAGTGAGCCGCTTAAAAAACCCAATTACGCTTGCGCGAATTGTTAATCATAAATCTGAGAGTTGTTTAGTTGTTTACACTTCCGTAGCGGAAGAGCTGTTACGGAAGTGGTTCTTTCAGGTAAGGCATCAGGGTACTAAAGTGTAGGATATAAAATACGATTAGCTTTTATCAATCACTTGAAAGACATTAAATAGGTAAATAGAACTTAGGCTGGGAAAGCAATTCTCAAATAGTGCCGGCAGTATAAAATGGGCTGAATCTGTTTTTTAGAATAATATCAGACGTAAACAGATTGGATTTCAAAAAAAACAGCTTAGCCATAATTAGAATATAACAGATCAGGCCCATTTTATACTGCCCGGATTTCTATGAATGTGACAGGTCCTACGCGTTGAACACACCGTACGCATTACATTTCCCGGGGTTGAAACCCCGCGCTACAAACATAGCACCCCTACAGGGTGCTGGTTACCGGCTAACGCCAGCTTCAATACCTAACTCTTTCCAATTAAAATATTGTTGTGCGTTATAGTAGCAGATGTCTTTTACAACTTTACCGATCCACTCAATATCGTTAGGCAGTTCTCCGTTTTCCACCTCCTGCCCCAGTAACTCACAGACAATCCTCCTGAAATATTCATGACGAGGATAAGATAAAAAGCTGCGGGAATCTGTCAGCATACCTACAAAACGGCTTAGCAATCCCATATTGGATAAGGCATTCAGCTGTTTGATCATACCATCCTTCTGATCCAGGAACCACCATGCAGAGCCGAATTGTACTTTACCTGCAATAGATCCGTCATTAAAGTTACCGATCATAGTGGCCAGCAGTTCATTGTCGGCCGGATTGAGATTATAGAGGATCGTCCGGGCCAGTTTATCCTGGCTGTCCAGGCGGTCCAGGAACTTGGCTAATGCTCTTGCCTGTGAAAAATCGCCGATAGAATCCCAACCGGTATCCGGTCCTAATAAGCGCATCATACGGGAGTTATTGTTGCGTAATGCGCCCAGGTGATATTGCTGTACCCAACCTTTTTCCCAGTCCCATTCCGCCAGCTGTAACAGCAGTGCAGACTTGATCTGTCTTGCTTCCTGCAGGCTGAGTCTATTACCACCTCTTACCTTTTTGAAAATAGCATGGATATCCTTCTCCTGGAAATCTTCGGCGTATATCTCTTCAATACCATGATCAGATACAGAACAGCCTTGTGATGCAAAGAAATCGTGCCGGTTCTTCAATGCATCCAGCAAGTCGGTGTACGTAGCAATGGTGATGCCGGAAGTTTCTTCCAGGCGTTGCAGGTATTGATTGTATTTTTCAGGGTCATCTACATTCATGGATTGATCAGGCCGGAAAGCAGGCAGAATAGGTATTTCAAAACCATCCTGTCTTAACTGCTGATGATGCTCCAGCGTGTCTGCCGGGTCATCTGTTGTACACACCAACGCGACATTCATTTTACGCAGCAGATTACGTGTGCTGTAAGCGCTGGTTGCCAGCTGTGCGCTGGCATTGTAATAAATATCTGCCGCTGAAGCAGGATTCAGCACATCATGAATATCGAAGTAACGTTGCAGTTCCAGGTGTGTCCAGTGATACAACGGATTACGCAAGGTGTAGGGCACGGTCTCCGCCCATTTCTCAAACTTCTCAAAGTCTGACCTGTTGCCCGTGCAATAGCTCTCAGGCACGCCATTGGTACGCATTGCCCTCCATTTATAGTGATCACCATAGAGCCATGCCTGGGTCAGATTGCCAAAGCCAGTATCCGCTGCTATCTGCGCGGGTGGCAGGTGGCAATGGTAGTCTATCACAGGCATCTCTTTCGCATAGTCGTGGTACAAACGTTTCGCAGTATTATTACTCAGGAGAAAATGTTCATCCAGGAACTTCTTCATTGTTGACATTAATTAATAGTTAGTAAGATTACAGTGACACACCTCTTTTCCAGGGAATGAAATCATCCTGTCCGTTGATAACGGACCTGGCTTTTGTAATTCCACTGGCCACATCGATCACGTAATTCAGAATGCGTTCACCAGCTTCCGGAATGGACTCTTCTCCATCGATGATAGTGCCTGTATTGATATCGATTATATCGGGCATACGCTCATAGAGCTTTGTATTGCTGGACAGCTTGATAACGGGTGTGACAGGATTGCCGGTTGGTGTACCCAGACCTGTTGTGAATAATACAATAGTAGCCCCTGACCCTACTTCAGCTGTTGTTGATTCCACATCGTTACCGGGTGTACAAAGCAGATTGAGACCAGGTTTACTCACCTTCTCGGGATAATCAAGTACCGCGGCTACGGGAGAAGTACCGCCCTTCTTAGCGGCTCCTGCCGACTTAATAGCGTCTGTGATCAGACCATCTTTGATATTGCCAGGCGATGGGTTCATATCAAAACCGGAACCTGCTTCTTCTGCCCGGCGCTGATAAGTACGCATCAGTTCTATAAAACGTAATGCATCTTTTTCGTCTGCACAGCGGTCGCTCAACTCCTGCTCTACACCGCATAACTCAGGGAATTCGGACAATATCACCGAACCACCCAGGGCTACCAGCAGGTCGGAAGTATAGCCAATAGCCGGATTGGCAGAAATACCTGAGAAACCATCAGAACCGCCGCATTCCAGTCCTATACATAGTTTCGACAGTGGAGCAGGCTGACGGGTGATCTTATTGGCCTGGATCAATCCTGCCATGGTCTGCTTTACAGCCGCAGTGATCAAAGCCTGCTCAGTGCCTGTCTGTTGCTGATCCAATATGTATAAGGGTTTGCTGAACTGAGGGGACCTTTTTCTGATCTCCTCTTCCAGCATAGAAATCTGTGCATTCTGGCATCCCAGGCTTAATACAGTAGCGCCGGCAACATTCGCATGGGTGATATATCCGGCCAGCAGACCGCAAAGTGTCTGCGCATCCTGCCTGATACCGCCACAACCGCCTTCATGCGTAAGGAACTTGATACCATCTACGTTCTCAAAGAGGCGGGGTTGCTGCATAGCGCCGTCTTCTTCTGTATACACTGTTTGCAGTATACCGTTAGCGTCTGCCCCCTGTTTGTATTTCTCCGCCAGTTTGCGGGCAAAGGCCGCATATTTCTTCGGACGGCCATATCCCAGTTCTTCTACCAGTGTTTCTCTTAATACTTCCACATTCCTGTTCTCACAAAACACCATCGGTATCACCAACCAGTAATTACCCGTACCCACACCACCATCTGCCCGGTGATAACCCATAAATGTGCGTTGCTGCCATTTGGAAATATCCGGTATATGCCAGGAGGTCCTTCTTGCCGGCGCCAGCTGGAAATCGCTGGCAGCATGCTGCACGTTACTTACCGCTATTTTAGCACCTGCTGGCAATGCCTGTTTTGCACGGCCTACAAGTACGCCATACATTGTTATGGCGTCTCCCGCATTGAGCGCTGTTTCCGTAAATTTGTGCTTTGCCGGTATATCTTCCGTTACTGTATATACCTGGCCGTTTTCCTGTACACTGTCTCCTTTTTTCAGGTCAGTAAGTGCCACAACCACATTATCATGCGGATGTACTTTTAACACTTTCCGTTTCATCCCCGTCGTCATATCTGTTTTTATTTTAAGCAATCGTTGTTTCTTCTGATACTCTCCTGATAAGTGAAACTGCGCCCTCATTGAGCAATGCGCCCAGCATCACCGTCACTGCGTGTGCGAAACCTGTCAAGACTGTCAGGTCTGTACCCCACAAAGCGGCATCCTTCAATACTGTCTGTACCAGCACTGCAGGTTCCAGCCGCTGCCATTTCTCTTTAAAATATCCCGCGTGATCGTCCGTTGCATTGCCATCACGCATAAACAGCAGGTAAGCGGCAAAGCCAAGTGCCATCAATGCAGGTACTTCTTCGTAACGCTGGTAATGGCGTTGTAATACCGGTATCACGCGCATCTTCATCTTCGAAGTATACTGCATGGTGATGCTTAACCAGCGGTGTTCTATGTATGGATTTCTGAAACGGTCCAGTACACTTCCCGCGAAGCGCAATGCCGCGTCTTCGCGGATGGCCACATCTGTAATAGCCGGTACTATCTCATGTTTCATCAGCGCGGATATACAGCTTTCCATCGCGGCATCTTCCATGGCATCCTTTACTGTATCAAAGCCGGCTAAAGCCGCCAGGCCACAGGATAGCGTATGTGTACCGTTCAGCAAGCGTAATTTCAGTTCGCGGAATACGTTGATGTCAGGCGCTAACACTACACTGCCGTCAGTTTGATAGAATGCCAGCTTCTTCCTGACGGTTTCATTGTCTGTCTCTATTGCCCACAAGGCATAAGGCTCAGACATGATCATCAGTTTATCTTCATAACCCAGCTGTTGTTCAACAGCAGCATGTGCCGCCGCCGGTAAGGCACCAGGCACGATACGGTCTACCAGGGAATTGCAAATATGATTAGCAGCAGTTAACCATTGCATAAACAGCTCGCCCAGCTGATTACGCCTGGCCAGTTCCAACAGTATATTTTTCAGTTTAGTGCCATTGTCGGGGATCAGTTCCGTAGGAATGATGATCATGCCTTTATCCGGATCGCCCTTGAAATGCTGATAGCGGCGTAAGAGAAATGCCAGCAGCTTACCGGGAAAAGAAGCAGGTGGAGCAGCATGTACATCATCATCTGATAAAGTAATGCCTACTTCCGTAGTATTGGAGATCACTATTTCCATGTCCGGAGAAGCAGCGCAGGCGAGTATACCTTCCCATTCTGCAGCGGCAGACAATACCCTGCTGATGGAGGCGTTGACAATATATTCCTCTACCCTGCGGCCCTGCATAATGCCCTGTATACAATGCGTGTACAGGTTGTCCTGTTGCTGATAGGCGTCTGTATTGCCTTTGTCTGTAGACTTGATCATTACAATACGCCCATTGAAAATGCCTGCTTTATTGGCCTTATCAATAAAATAATCTGGCAGACCTCTCAACAGTACTCCGGTACCGAATTGCAGCACCTTTTCGGGCAGCACCCGACGCTCTTCGCCGTTCAATAACTGTTTGTTCAATTGCATATGCCTCGTTTACATTATTTACGCACTACCTGTTTGAACAGCCATTCAGTAAGGTCAACAGCTGCCTGGTAGTTTTCAAAAGATGCCGGTAAGCGGCGTCCGTCAAGATATTCGTTATAGAACCATGGATCGCCTACGGCGAATACTGTTCCTTTACCAACTTTAGATACCGCCATCACTACATCCCCCTTATCGGTGTATACGGCTTTTGCAGGTTGTGCCGTCGCGATGGTAGAGATCTCCTTGATGTAGATCTTCTTTGTATGCGGGAATACTTCATTGCCCGCGGGCAGGAATAAAGCGCCCTGCTCAAACTGTTTGCCTTCTACATGGTTACGGCTGTCTTCCTTGAAAGTGATGCCGAAACGGCCCGTCAGCTTATTGAAGGTTTTGATCTCGGAATTACCGGCGTCATTCTGCAGGATAACCAATACGCCTCCTTTCTTCACCCAGTTGTATATTTCTTCGGCATGAGCATCTGTCATATAATTCGGCTGCGTAGTTTCTTTCTGGGTATCCGGATCAACGATGAGAAAAATATCAGTCTTCGCCAGCGTGGCAGCAGTAGGTGCTGCTGACAATGTCTTTGTTGTGGCCCCTCTGTTATGGAAGATGTGGCCCCAGAGAGAATAACCACCATTGTCCATTTCATTCCATACATAGTGCCAGGACTCCGGCTGCCCGGCAGCGCTTTTCCTGAATTCGTTGTTGAAATAATTGTCGATAGTTACCGTTACTCCTTTCCCTGTTTTAGGAATAGCCGCCTGCTCCATCTCATTTGATGCCAGCATATAGGCCCCTACTCCTTTGGGATCGTTCACTATTACTTTCTCACTGAGATAATAAGCATAACTGCCGTCACGATAAGGATCACCACCCAATCCGGCTACACTCACGGTACCTTCCAGGTTCACGCCGCCTTCGGGTGCAGGTCTTACAAATTGTTTTGTCAGCCCTTTATAACCTTTATCAGCTACAGCGCTGTAACTGGCGGGGAGATATCCCAGGCGCACGCCTTTAGCCAGTGCATATACGAACATGCAGGAGGCGGATGCTTCAAGATAATTCCCCTTCTCCTTCGCTTTATCCAGCACCTGCCACCAGCAACCGCTGGCAGGGTCCTGGTATTTTTTAACAGCTGCTGCCATTCTGTTCAGGATCTGTATCAGGCTGTCTTTGCCTGGATGTCCCTGCGGGAAATATTCCAGCGCATCTACCAATGCCATTCCATACCAACCCATGGCGCGGCCCCAGAAATTGGGTGAACGACCAGTGGTCTTATCGGCCCATTTTTGCTGACGCGATTCATCATAACCATGATACAACAACCCTGTTCTGGCATCACGGGAATGCACTTCCATCAACACGAACTGACGCGTAATATCTTTGAACGCCGCTTCATCATGAAAGAGCGCTGCGTATTCTGCATAGAAAGGCTCTGCCATGTACAAACCATCCAGCCACATCTGGTAAGGATAGCGTTTCTTATGCCAGAAGCCGCCTTCGTTTGTACGCGGATGTTTATCCAGCTGCGCCTTCAGTTTGTCGGCTGCCAGTTTATATTTCTCCTCATTGGTCACTTTATACAGCAACAACAAGGAGCGGCCATTTTTGATATGATCGATGTTGTAATCTTCCGCCTTATAAGTACGGATGGTACCATCCTTTTCGAGATAGTGATCCATACCAGTCTGGATGAAACGGAAATACTTACCATCTCCTGTATTCTTCCATAATCCTGTAAATCCTTCCAGTACCACACCCTGATCATATGTCCAGTGTGCGGGTCTTCCTGCCAACTGCAAGGAGTCTCCCCATATCCGGATCATCGTTTCAGCCATCTTTGCAGATTGGGCAAAAGCGAATGCAGGCAGGAGGAGCAAAAGGGTATTCAATAGTTTTTTCATGCCGTTTATCGTTTTGTAATATCAAGTTTCACCTGTTTGCTGTCCTGTACATTGATCTTACCGCTGTCTTTCGTAACAAGCGTGACATTGGTCAGACTGATATTGCTACCCGCAATACAATCGCCCGCTGCCTTCGCCTTGATAGTAATATCTTTCAGGTGGATGTCGCTGATGGGCATTTCCGGTAGTCCGCGGATGAAGATCGCTTTCTCTGCCCCATGACATACCACATTGCTGATATGAAAATCCCTGAACTGTGGTGTTGCCTCTGTAACCGGGAACAGCTGCACCTTCGGCGCTTCCCGTTTTTCGCCCGACAATGGCACAGGGTCTTTCGCCATGTAGTACATGTCAAACAGGATCGCCTCGGCCGGAATATCCTTCATGTTGATATTATTCACATAGATCTTCTCTACGATACCTCCGCGACCGCGGGTGGTTTTAAAACGCAGTCCGATATCCGTACCCAGGAAAGAGCAATTTGATACAAACAGGTTGCGCGCACCGCCCGACATTTCACTGCCTATTACAAAACCGCCGTGTGCATGATATACGGTGCAATTATTAACGATCACATCTTCTGTAGCCACACCCCGTTTACGCCCCTGTTCATCCCTGCCGGATTTGATACAGATACCATCGTCGCCCACATCAAAAGTGCAACCTTCAATGCGGGAATAACGGCAGGACTCAAGATCCAGTCCGTCGCCATTCTGCGCATACCATGGATTCTTCGCATATACATTACGTAAAGTGATATGTTCGGTCAGCAACGGATGGATACACCATGCCGGAGAATTCTGGAATGTAACGCCCTCCAGCAGCACATACTTACAGGAGGTGATGCTGATCATGTTCGGGCGAAGGAAGTCTTTGATATCGTCATAGTCAGCAGCTGTCTTACCCGGCGCTATTACGCCGGCCAGTTTGGTGTGAGAACCCTTGAATGATTTCGCTGAAGGATACCAGGTCTTTTTATCCTCTCCCTCTATACCTCCGGAAGCCAGCAGTTTAGTCCACTGAGATTCCGTCAGCTTGTCTTTCTTCACAATACGCCAGGCATCTCCACCGCCATCCAGGATACCACTACCAGTGATGGCAATATTTTCTGCATTCACGGCGGATACAGGCGCCTGGCAACGCATGGCCTTCAGGCCCTCGTAAGTGGTTTCCACCAGCGGGTACTGGTCAAAATCTGTCGTGAACTGTAAGATGGCATTAGGCGCCAGGTACAGGTTCACATTGCTCTTCAGCACAACAGGTCCTGTCAGCCATAACCCCGGAGGCACCATCACTACACCGCCGCCTTTGTTGTTGCAGGCAGTGATGGCATCGTTGATACTTTTGCTGTTCAGCGTAATGCCATCGGCCTTTGCACCAAAAGCAACGATGTTCAGTGTATCTCTTCTGAAATGCGGCTCATAGATCTCCGGCAGCTCAAAACGGTACTTTCCTTCAAAAACGGTCTGCTCCAGGTATTTTTCCAGTCCGATATGTTTCTCTTTGATCTCCCTGGCTACCAACCCTGCTACCAGGGTGGCGCCATAGGTATTGAAATGAGTATTGTCGGTAACGCCATTGGGTAATGTGGTATAATGTCCCGGCCCGGTGGTTTTGAACAGTTTCTCAGAGCCCTGTACACCGTGCTGTACCAGCAGTGCTTCACTGCTCTTATGCAGGTCTATGAGAGGTACTTTATTGCTGGCCGCCACTTCTCTTACTACGCGGGGGTAATCGCCATGCTGGTCTGCAAAGGCCCCTTTCTCATCAAACTTCCGGCGTTGTACCGGGGTAATGAGGATAGGATTAGCCCCTTTTGCACGTGCTTCCCTTACAAAGCGGAGCAGGTTGTCCTTGTATTCGCCATCCGGAGCCGCAAAACGCTTCGGATCATCCTTTTTGGAATCATTATGCCCAAACTGAATAATAAGCCAGTCTCCAGGCTTTAATTGCGCTAAAACACTATCCCAGCGATGCTCATTAATGAAGCTTTTGGTACTGCGCCCGTTGACGGCATAGTTCTTTACGGTCACCCCTTTCTGCAAAAAGAGCGGGAACAGCTGTCCCCATCCCCTTTCGGGATTATCCTCCAGGGGCTTGTTCGCCATTGTGGAATCACCAATCATAAACACGCGTGGCGGATCGTCTGTCGCTATCCAACTGATCAACGGAAAAAGCAGCGCCAATAGATACAACTTCATGAGCTTTCGGTTTAATAGTATTACTGATAGTTCGGATTTTGAGTGAACTCACTCTTGTTCGTCACCGCATCGATCTGGTCCTGCGGGATGGGACGAACGCTATGGAATGACTGAAAATTCTTAGCCGCATCAGGGTTGTGCGCGGAGATCTGGGAGCTCAGCTTACCGGTACGTTTCAAATCAAACCAGCGGAGCTGTTCGCCTGCCAGTTCACGGGCCCTTTCAGCCAGGATGAAATCAATGGTCATGTCTGCATCTGTCACCCGCATTTCTGCTTCGTGGCCGGGAATGATGGAACGTTCGCGCAGTCTGGTAATATATTCAGCCGCTTTAGCCTTGTTGCCCAGGTTAATCTGTGCTTCAGCAGCGATCAGGTACACCTCGCCCAGACGGATAATATAGGCATCACGGGCACTTTGTTCTTCATCCTTGCCACCGCGGGTAGCATCTTCAAATTTCTTCAGGGAAATATAATGGGTACGGTCAGAACCGCCCTCTCCCGGAAGATAAGAAGTATTCCTGTCATACACACGATATGGTTTACCGGCAGTGTCCGCAGGAGCAACAACGTATTTCGTGCATACCACTGCACTGTCTCCCAGTTTCATACCTCTGCGTCCTGTTGCCGGATTATTACAATACCATACGGTTTTGAAGCTGGCATCAAAGCGTGCATCCGCCTTTTCATTAAAGAGCTCCAGCAGGTACAATGTAGGCATATACCTGTTGAAAGGACGGCCATTGGTAACATCGCGCTGCATACCCGGCAGGTCATCATATTTCATCGTAAACATCAGGTGGCCGTTGTTAGCGCCACGCGAATGCCCGTTAGGATATAAAGTAGCGTCCAGTCTGTCGTTAAACACCAGGTTCTTCATATAGTTAACGGCCCATACGATCTCTTTGTTCTGCAGGTTGTCCATGCGCCAGAGATCTGCGTATTTAGCCTGCAGTGCAAATCCATAATTATTGATCACTGAATCAGCCAGCGCTGCAGCTCTGTCATTCTGGCCACGGGTGAGGTACATACGGGCCAGGAATGCCATTGCTGCCGGTTTGGTAGCGCGGCCATAATCGCTGGTAGTACGTGGCAGGTTGGCCGCTGCCATTTCCAGGTCGCGGAAGATCTGTGCATAAAACGTATCTACCGGCGTACGGTTGGCAGTTGTTTGCACACCGTTTGTTTCTGTCAGCGTAAAGTGAACACCGCCCCAGGTTTCCACAACATGCCAGTAATAGAAAGCCCGGAGGAAACGCAGTTCTGCCTCACGGATCACTTTTCTTTCTTCCGTAAATCCGGCATTACCAACCCTGGCTATACCCGTGTTACAAAGGTTGATAGCTGAATACAGCTGCCTCCACAATCCGCCCATCACACTATTGCTTGCCTGCAGATTGATGTATTGTGTAAGATCAGGGTATTTATCGCCGGTACCGCTGGTCCATAAGTCAGTACCCATTTCAGAAATGCTGTACCCCTCTTCTTTTCCGTACCACCAGCGGTTGTAGGAATAGGCAGCATTTACCAGTGTTTCAAAGCCCTCAGGTGTACTGAACACCTGGTCGACAGTGAGACCGGAAGGATTGTACTCTTCCAGCTGTTTGTTGCAGGCGGCCAGCAGACCGGCGCCCAACAGTATGATGATAAACAGATTTATATAACGTTTCATGGTTTGTCAGGTTAATTGAATAAATCAGAATTCTACATTCAGACCGGCCACATACATCTTCGTGAGCGGATTGCTCAGGTCACCGCCTCTCTCCGGATCGTAATCTTTTACTTTACTGAAGGTGAACAGGTTCTTACCTGTTACATAGATGCGCAGATTACTCATATGCATGGTCTTTAACGCGCCGGCAGGCAGTGTATACCCCAGTGAGATGTTGCGGATCTTCACGAAAGAACCATCTTTATATCCCAGTGTTTTGATATAAGGCGTACCGTCTTTTGACACACTTGCATTCGGACGCGGATATTCGTTGCTTTCACGCTCCGGTGTCCAGTAGTTCAGCGGCGCGCTGTTCTCCAGTCCCTGCGGGTCAAACTTGGCCGCATATTCTGAATTGATCCATTGCCCGATACGTGCAAACACGTATACGTTCAGGTCAAAATTCCTGAAACGGATATCGTTATTGAATCCACCACTCCAGGTAGGCACCTGTTTACCAACTACAATACGGTCGTTGGAATTCAGTACGCCATTATTGTCCTGGTCGCGTACTTTAATATCGCCCGGTTTGTTTTTGTATTTCGCAGCAGCATCTGCTTCTTTCGTTTGCCAGATACCGATCTTCTCATAGTCGAAGAACACTTTAACTGGCTGCCCGATGAACCAGCTGTTAGCCACATCATTTGTGTTGGCATCAGCCAGTGCCACAATCTCTTCCTTATTCTTTGAGAAAGTGATGTTGGATGTCCAGCTGAATCCATTCATTCTTACATTGGTAGTATTGATACCCAGTTCGATACCCCTGTTCCTCGTTTTACCTATATTCTGGATCACAGAACTAACGCCGGAAGAACTAGGCAGCGTACGCTGCAACAACAGGTCTTTTGTATGTGTATCGTAGTAGTCGATGGTGGCATTGATCCTGCCATTCAGGAAACTCATATCCAGTCCGACGTCAGTAGTGGAGGACAGCTCCCATTTGAGGAACCTGTTACCGATCTGGCTACCGATACCATATCCCAGTGCGGAGTTGGTGTCATCATAAGAGAATGGGATCTTGCTCAGATAACTGGCGGTTGCATAAGGCGGCACCGCGTCATTACCGGCAATACCATAACTGGCACGCAGTTTCAGATCGCTGAAGATATGCTGATCACGCATGAAAGCTTCGTCAGAGATACGCCATGCTCCGGCTACAGATGGGAAGAATGCCCATTTGTTGCCCGGCGCCAGTTTGGAAGATCCATCGGAGCGCCCTGTCAATGACAGGAGATATTTTCCTTTATAGCTATAGTTGATACGGCCGGTAAAGGAGATCAGTTTGTTGGCCATATAGCTGGAACGGATCGCAATACCGCTTACGCTGTTCTGCAATGCATAGTATAGTTGTGAAGGGAGCAATTGTCCTTCACCCTGCAGGAAACTGGAATCCCGTTGATCGGAGAGTATACTGGCCACGCCGGTCACACCGAAGGAATGATCGCCGATGGTATGCTGATAGTTCAGCACATTCTCCCAGCTAAGGAAACGTCTGCTGCCACTATTGAGCTGTGAGCGGGAAGCAGAAGCGGTAGCACGGTCGATCGTATTTTTGGCAGCATAGATACCCGTACGGGAGTTATCCAGTGTAACACCGAAGTTGGAGCGTAGCGACAGGCCTTTTAAAGGTGTCAACTCCACATAAGTGTTCACGAAGGTACGGGTCACCCGGCCATTGTTCTGATATGCATTGGGTTGTTCATCCGCCAGTGGGCTGATCATCGTGCCGCCGTTAGGAAATATGACCAGCTTACCTTCCTGATCATAGGGAACACCGAGCGGTATGATCTTGTTACCCTGATTCAGCGGATCACGGCGATTGTTCTGGTTGTAGTAGGTAACCTGGCTTTGCATGCCCACTTTCAGATAATCGTTAATCGTCTGATCGAGGTTCAGACGCGCGGAATATCTTTTCAGATGATCGAGTTTGAAAAGCCCTTTTTCTTCGAAATAATCCAGCGAGAGATAGATCTTCGTTTTGTCGGAACCACCAGACACACCTACCTGGTAGTCCTGCTGCAGACCATCATTGATCAGGAGGTCTGCATAGTTTGTCCAGAGGTTATTCTGGATAGCATTCACTTCCGATGCATTAAAGATCAGGGGATCGTCTGCTTCCGTCTTCCAGCGCCCCGTGGTACGGTTTGCTTCGCGTTTCAGTGCCACGTATTCCGGACCGGTAGACATGGCAGGGTAACCTGCAACCTGCGACAAACCCGCATATGTATTGACAGTCACACGTGGTTTGCCACTGGCGCCTCTTTTAGTTGTAACAATGATAACGCCGTTGGCGCCTCTGGAACCATAGATAGCCGTAGAGGAAGCATCTTTGAGTACTTCCATGGACTGAATATCGTTCGGGTTAATGTCCTGGATGTTCTCATACTGCACACCGTCTACAATGTAGAGCGGTCCGTTATCTGCACGGATAGAGCGGTTACCTCTCACGGTCACATTAACTTTGGCACCGGAAGCACCACTGCTTTTGGTAATATCCACACCGGGCAGTTTACCCTGTACAGATTCCATTACATTTGTGGAAGGGATTTTCTTCAACTGTTCTCCCTTCACAGAAGTAACAGCACCGGTGAGGTCACGTTTCTTTACTTCGCCGTAACCCACTACCACCACTTCGTCGAGTTGTTTGTTATCCTTTTCAAGTTTCACAATAATGTTGCTGCTACCGTTAATGTTTTGTGTGTATGCCTGGTATCCCAGATAACTGAATACCAATACGCCTGTTCTGGCATCGGGAACGGTAAGGGAAAATGCGCCGGTGGCATCTGTCTGCACACCTGTTGTGGTACCTTTCAATTGTATGTTCACCATTACGAGCGGCTCACCTGTTGCTGCATCGGTGACACGCCCTTTTATAATCTGGCTCTGTGCAAATGCCATTCCGGCAACGCCCAGCAACAGCCAGTACATCAATAACAGTTTTTTCATAACGTAATGTTGTATATATGTCTCTAAATTTGAGTTCTGTTAATCCGCAACGGAATACTATTGCTACAGTGGCAATACAAAGCAGTACTGGTTTGTATCGGATCCTTCTACCGATATCCCCGAAACAATTCTACAGCTATATTCATTAATTCGGAAAGGTTTGCTGGTATTTATTTACGCAAACGTTTGCGGACTATATGTGTTTTAGTGACTGACATATACAACTACAATTTTATGCCTGCTAATGTGCAGCGGTGATCCGGAACCAGTCAAAATCGGCAAATCCGGAATCGTTGATCTGTGTAGCGCGGGTACAGAAGATGCCCACTTTGGCGCCAATCCATCTGCCAGGTTGTGCAGTAAATGGTTTACCTGCAGGAATGAATTGCTGACCGTCCAGACTATAGCTAAACTGGCAAACAGCACCCTTGCCCACCTGTACACGGAACCAGCAGGTACTGTCTTTTACGGTGGTCAGTACTTCCTGCTCTTCTGCTGTTCCTTTATCAGCATGCAGACAGGACGCATAAACTACCTGTAAGGTATTCCCCTTCTTAACAAGTGAGATGCCGGCATAGTCCGTACCCATGATGATCAATCCTGTACGTTCACCTTCCAGCGAAGGATTAGGCGTGAATGTTAATTTGGTAGTAGCAGTGAAACTATCCGCAGGAAATTTCTGTAAGAGCAGATTCGGTACTTCCCAGTAATTCCGGCAGGAATCAGGCATCCTGGCGGAGAACAGGCGTAAAACGCCCCGGGCAGGGAAAGGCATCATCCAGGTAGACACTGGGTTTGCCTGCCACTGCCATTGCAGTCCTAATGATTGTCCGTTGAACTCATCCGACTCCTGTGGCGTCATAGCTTTAATTCCCGGCAAAGGTTTCCGGTAGGTCATCACCGGTTCTCCTTTCCCATCTTTGTCGGGATCATTGCCGATCACCGGCCAGTTGTTCACCCATTGCATAGGTTGCAGGTGTACCACACGACCATAAGCACCTTTATCCTGGAAATGCAGGAACCAGCTGGCACCGGAAGGCATATCCACCCAGGCGCCCTGGTGCGGACCGTTAATAGTGCTCTTTCCCTGATCCATCACGATCTTCTCCTCATAGGGACCATAAATGTTTTTCGACCGCAATACCAGCTGCCAGCCGGTGCTTACACCTCCTGCAGGTGCAAATATGTAATAGAAGCCATTCCGCTTGTACAATTTCGGCCCTTCCAGCGTTGGATGTGCGCCATGACCATCAAATACCAGCACACCTTCATCTGTTACTGCCGTTCCGGCTGCATTCATCCTGTTCAGCGTTAATATGCTTTTGATGCCGGCTCTGCTACCGGCCCACGCATGCACGAGGTACACTTTTCCATCGTCATCCCACAGCGGACAAGGATCTATCAACCCCTTCCCTGCTTTTACCATCACGGGGTCCGACCATGGTCCTGTTGCATTCTTTGCTTTGATCATATAGATACCAAAGTCAGGATCAGGGTAATAAATATAAAATTCTCCATTGTGATAACGGATAGAAGGCGCCCATACGCCATTGCCATGCCTTACCTTACTGAAATGCTCAAAAGGTGGTTGTCTCTGCAGCGCATATCCTGTCAGCTCCCAGTTCACCAGGTCTTTCGAATGCAGTATAGGCAGCCCAGGTACAGCATTAAAGCTGGAGGCTACAAGATAAAAATCGTTCCCTGCCCGGCAGGCATCAGGATCAGAATAATCAGCATTAATAACAG
Source organism: Chitinophaga filiformis (assembly GCF_021646545.1). Lineage (GTDB taxonomy): Bacteria > Bacteroidota > Bacteroidia > Chitinophagales > Chitinophagaceae > Chitinophaga > Chitinophaga filiformis_A. The sequence goes on from NZ_JAKIRP010000005.1 coordinate 216,826, forward strand.
GATTTTTATAGGAGCCATTTCCCAGGTCAGGCACCCAGGACTGTGACAGCTGCTGCCCGTAAATAGTGGAAAAACAGGTTAATCCGGCTGCTAAAAATATCAGCGCTTTCTTCATCTGTGAGGCGTTTTTCATACGTGTTAGAATGACACCAATATAGTATAAAATAAATTATAAGTATATTTACTCATTACGTTATGAAATTCGAAGCTGCTACTATAAAAGATATCGCCATTGCGCTGGGGTTGTCCACCTCTACTGTGTCCCGTGCCCTGCGGGATAGCCACGAGATCAGTATTGCCACTAAACAGCTGGTCCTTGAATATGCCACCAGGATCAATTACCATCCCAATCCCATCGCTCTAAGCCTGAAAGAAAAGCGCAGCCGCTCCATAGGGGTCATTGTTGCCGAAATTGCCAACAGTTTCTTCTCACAGGCTATTAACGGTATTGAATCCGTTGCGAAAGACAAAGGCTATAATGTAATGATCTCGCAGACGCACGAGTCGTTCGACAAGGAAGTGATGACACTGCAATACCTGGCATCCCGCTCTATAGACGGACTGCTCATCTCAGTATCCAGCGGTACAGAGAATCTGGACCATCTGAAAGCTTTACACGAAAGAGGCTTTCCGATCGTGTTCTTTGACCGTATTGTGGAAGAGATACAGACCCATAAGGTGATGGTGGATAATTTCAGGGGCGCTTACGATGCTACACTGCACCTGATCAATAAAGGGTACAAACATATTGCGGTTATTGCAGGTCCTGAGAACCTGTCTATCAGCCGCGAGCGCATTGCCGGGTACAGGGAAGCGCTGGCGCATACAAGAGTAAAGCCAGGCAAGGCACTGATCAAATACAGCCGTTACGCCGGACTGCAACTACAGGAAGTAGAACAGGCCGTGAGTCAGCTGTTAAAACTGCGCCCACGGCCTGATGCTATTTTTACGGCGTCAGACAAACTGACCACCAATTGTATGCGTGTGTTAAAAAGCAAGGGTATCCGTATTCCTCAGGATATTGCCCTTGTTGGCTTCTCCAATTCAGACCTGATAGAACTGCTGCACCCACCGCTGACCGTAGTCAGACAACCGGCCTTTGAGATGGGACAGATCGCTACCAGCCTTTTATTACAGTTGATAGAGAGCAAAAAACCTGTAAAGGACTTCGAACGAAAAATACTCAACACAAGCCTCATTGTGCAGTCTTCTTCCTGATGCTGCCTATCACGCAGGCACCTGCTGTGCGGCCAGTTCTACCGTCAGTTCGGCGATCCTGTTTGAGATCCCTACTTCGTTGTCATACCAGGCCACTATTTTCACCAGGTTACCTATCGCACGTGTCAGGGTTCCGTCTACGATAGAGGAGTGTGTATTCCCCAGGATATCCGCAGAAACCAGCGGTTCCTCTGTATACTCCAGTACACCCTTCAGCGAAGTATCCGCATATTTTCTGAACAGCTGATTGATCTCGGCTGCTGAAGCAGGTTTCACCAGGTTGAGCGACATATCTGCAATAGAACCATCAATCACGGGTACCCTGTAAGAGAAACCATCCATTTTTCCTTTCAAAGCGGGCAATACATCACCGATCGCTTTTGCCGCACCAGTGGTGGTAGGAATGATAGACTGCGTGGCAGCCCTGGCTCTTCGGTAATCTTTATGCGGACCATCCTGCAGCATCTGGTCCATCGTAAATGCATGCACCGTGCTCATGAAACCTGATGCAATACCGTATTCCTTATCCAGCAGATATAATACCGGTGCAATACAGTTTGTTGTACAGGAAGCAGTGGAAAGGATTTCATCCTCCACACTTATCTGGTCGTTGTTGACACCTGCTACGATCGTTTTCACACCACCGCTGGCCGGCGCTGTGATCAATACTTTCCCTGCCCCTGCACTGATGTGCTGCTGTGCCAGTTCACGCTGGGTAAAACGGCCGGTGGATTCAATCACCACATCCACGCCCAATTGCGCCCAGGGCAATTTTTCGGGCGAGCGCTCATTCAGCAACAGGATGTTCTTACCATTCACAATAAGGTGTTTGTCATCGTGTGTCACTGTTCCCGGGAATTTCCCGTGAGAAGTATCATATTTCAACAGGTGCGCGAGCAACCCGATATCTGTGAGGTCATTAACTGCCACTACCTCCACGCCTGTCTTGTTCTGCAACGCTCTCAGCGTCATTCTGCCTATACGTCCGAATCCATTGATAGCTACTTTCATCGTTATATATTTTTGGGTGATCAATTAAGTGTTTGTAATGATGTTCTGAAAGAACGGCGGTAATCTGAAGGAGATACCATCATATGCCGCATGAATGTGCGGCGCATAGATACAAGCCCTCCCAGTCCGCATTTCTCCGCGATCTGCTCCATGCTCAGGTCACTGTCTTCCAGGTATTTCCGGGCTATTTCTACCCGCAGTTTCTCTACAAATTTTGCAGGCGTCATACCTGTTTCCTTTATGAATACACGGTTGAAGTTGCGCAGGCTCATATTGCAATGTTCAGCGAGGTGCTCTACGCGGAGATCTTCCTGTAAATGGCGGACGATCCAGGGATGTAGTTTCCCTGCAATGGAATTCTCCATCGTATGCACCTCTAATAATGAACTGAACTGTGATTGATAACCTGTACGCTTGAGGTATAAGACCAGCTTGCGTGCTGACTGCAGGGCAAGGTCCCGGCCGTAATCTTCCTCCACCAATGCCAGTGAGAGGTCTATTCCGGAAGCCACGCCTCCTGACGTATAAACATTGCCATCACGCGTATAAAAAGGATTTGTGTCTACCATAATACCCGGATACCTGCGCTGAAAATCCTGGCTGAACTGCCAGTGGGTCGTAGCATGTTTACCCTCCAGTATACCCGCCTCTGCCAGCGCATAAGTGCCTACACAGACGGAACAGATACGCCGCACTTTCGGGTAGGTGTTGTGCAACCAGCTGATAAAAGCGCCGCTGGTTTCCAGCATGGCCATAGGGAAACCCGCAATGATCAGCGTATCGATAGGTTTGTCGATCGCATCTACCCTGGTCTCACAGCTCAGTTCCATACGGCTTTTGGTCGTAATTTTTTTAGTGGTGAGTGGAGAAGCCAGCAGCACATTATACCCTTCACCAGGCGATGCGCCCATGTCGTTCAATATCACGTCGGCCGCGGTAAAGACGTCTACCGGTCCGGCGATGTCCAACAGAAAAGTACCCGGCATAGGCACAATTACAATGAGTTTCTTTTGTTTTACCGGCATAAGATTGCTTGAACATTACAAATGTAGTGAGTGCAGCAGATGGCACAAATGCCATAATTTATACAATTTATGCCATTTGATGTTAATATTCCCTTATCGGGCATACGACATAAAATAACCCTTCCGTTTGCAGGCGTGGGATGAAAGAGCTTGCAAAGTTTATTATCTTTAGCGCTTCAGCTAGTCATTACATACTTGGATATTACGGAATTACATAATGAACGTGAACTATTGGGACAGGTCGCAGCAGGTGACGAACCTGCATTCCGTACTATTCTCCGTTTCTATCATCCCAGGGTATTCTCCCATGCCCTGACCTTCACGAAGTCTTACCCCGAGGCAGAGGAAATCACCCAGGATATCTTTCTCAAGATCTGGCAGCAAAGGGAAAAGCTGCCGGAGATCGAAAACTTCCGGAACTACCTGTTCATCCTTGGCCGTAACCAGATCATCTCGGCCATGCGTAAGCAAGTGATGAAGACAGACACGGCGGCTGAAGATCCTATGGAAGATATATTGATCCCAGATCGGCAATATCAGTACAAAGAAACCTATGCGCTTATCCTGAAGGCGGTAGATAAACTTCCGCCACGGCAACGGGAGGTCTTCACCATGAGCAGGCTGGAACATCTCAGCCATGAACAGATAGCCGAAAAACTAAATATCTCTAAAGCAGCCGTCAACTGGCATATTGTGCAGGCACTAAATACCCTCAGGACTTATCTGGCCAATTACCCCGAAGTACTTATGCTGCTGATAGCTATTGCTCCAATGTATTAATAAAATAAAAATCTGAATTTATTTTAAGGTTGACCTATTATCCTCCCTTTCCGCTTGCGTCTTTATATACGCAAGGGGACAATTATTTATTCAGAACAACCGTACAGGCCAAGAGCTCATGGATCAAAACGTTTTTACTTCATTACTGGAAAAGTATCTCGACGGCAGCATCAGCACAGCCGAAAAGGCACAATTTGCCCGTCTCATGGAGACGCCGGAAAACCGGCAGCTGCTGGAGCATGCCTTGCAGGATGCCATGCTGACTGACAAATACCTTTTCCCTGTACCGGAGGCGCAAACCGACCGGTTTATAGAACAGTTTACAACACAGATCCATGAGCTGTCACCTGCACCTGTTAGACCTATATACACATACCGGCGCTGGGCAGCGGCTGCTGCCATTCTCCTGTTGCTGGGAACAGGGGCCTATTTCTGGTACAGTCGCACGCCAGCCAGCCACCCGGTTACGTCCAATACAACGACAAGACCGCTACATGATGTCAATCCTGGCATGACAGGCGCTGTGCTTACACTCGACGATGGATCACAGGTGGTACTCGACAGCACCGGCAACGGCGTCATCGCCAATCAGAACGGTACGAAGGTGCTGCTCAGTAAAGGACAACTGGATTACAAATCAGGAGCTCCTTCTGCCGGCATCTCCTACAATACCATGACCACTCCCCGCGGCCGCCAGTTTAAACTGGTGCTCCCGGATGGCACCAAAGTATGGCTTAATGCCGCTTCTTCTTTAAAATATCCAACCGCCTTTACCGGAAGTGAAAGAAAAGTGGAGATCACCGGTGAGGCCTACCTGGAAGTAGCACAGAATGCAGACAAGCCCTTTATCCTGTCTGTGGCCAACGGTGTTACCGTAAAAGTATTGGGCACAAGTTTCAATGTTAACGCCTATCCTGACGAAAACGCCGTGCAGACCATGCTGGTAACGGGCAGTGTACAGGTTACTGCTGCAAACAGCGCTACACCACTCACCCTGCAGCCAGGAAAACAGGCTACCCTGCAGAAACGGACAGGAAAACTCAGTATACAACCAGCCGATGAAGAGCAGGTGCTGGCATGGAAGAATGGCTATTTCCATTTTGACAGGGCCGATATACAAACCATCATGCGACAGATATCACGCTGGTATGACGTGGAAGTGGAATACAAGGAAATACCGGACAAAAAATTCAGTGGCACTATACCGAGAAACGTCAATGCCTCACAGGTATTTAAAATACTGGAACTTACCGGTAATGTACATTTTACAATAGACGGCAATAAAGTAACCGTAAGATCATAAACCAACCATACAAATTAATCAACCACCACAACAATTGTATTTGTTCACATTTTAAACAGCATGTTATAGCACACTACAAAACACATTTCTGAAACCGTCTTCCCATTAAAAAATAAACCGGCGATGCGCTAACATCCCGGTTTGGTGGGCGACGAATGTAACGTTGGATCACATTTCTTCAACCAAAACAAATTTATGTATTTAACTGCTTTGTGCAAAAACAAAGAGCGTGGCTTTGCTTTGCCAACCAAAATCTGGATGATCATGAAATTATCCTTTGTACTTATGCTGGCTTGTACGCTGCACGTCTGTGCAGCAGTAAATGCGCAGACCGTCACATTACACGGAAAAAATATGAGCCTGGAAAAGGCCTTTTCCGATATCCGCAAACAGACAGGAGTTAATTTCTTCTATACAGCGGAAGACCTGGACCGTGCGGGAAAAGTGGATGCTGACATCAACAACCTCCAGCTCAGAGATGCACTTTCCCTCCTTTTAAGGGATAAGGCGCTTACTTTTTCGATTGTGGATGGAGTTGTCATCATTAAGAAAAAAGAGGCTGTAAAAGCCCCGGAAACGGCTTTACCGCCCGGAGATATTACTGGTAAGGTAACCAATGAAAAAGGAGAACCCATACCGGGGGCTACCGTCATGGTGCTGGGTACCAAAAACGGTACGCTCACCAACTCCTCCGGCGTATTTACCCTGCGCACCGGCAACCAGGACGTGACCCTGATGGTGACCGCCATTGGTTTCAAACGCCAGGCTGTGAAAGTGAAGAACGACAACGCCCTGCAGATCGTCCTGGAACAGGAGGCCACCAAACTGGATGACGTGGTGATCTCCACGGGCCTGTTCAACCGCCGTAAAGAAAGTTTCACCGGCGCTGTGGCTACCTTTTCTGCCGAACAGCTGAAAACAGTCTCCAATCAGAATGTACTGAAATCACTCGCTATACTCGATCCCTCATTTCAGATCGTTGAAAACCTGAATGCCGGCTCCAATCCCAACCAGTTGCCGGACATTCAGATGAGAGGACAAACGGGCTTCCCCGACCTGAAAGGAGACTATACCACCAATCCCAACCTGCCGCTCTTTATCCTGGACGGCTTTCAGACCACACTGGAGAAAGTGAACGACCTGAACATGAACCTTGTGCAGAGCATTACCCTCCTGAAAGACGCTTCTGCAAAAGCCATCTACGGTTCTAAAGCGGGTAATGGCGTGGTGGTGATAGAAACCAAACCGCCTACCGCAGGCAAGCTAAGGGTATCGTACAATGGCAGCATGGACATCACGGCTCCTGATCTCAGCAGCTACAAACTGACCAACTCCATGCAGAAGATCGAAGCGGAAGTACTATCAGGCAAATACACCTCCGCCAATCCTGCTACCCAGGCAGATCTCCTGCGAGACTACAGTACCAACCTGCATGCCGCCCTGGAAGGTGTGAATACTTATTGGTTGTCACAACCACTCCGTAACGGCATCGGTCAGCGCCATGCTGTAACCCTGGATGGTGGCGATGATGCACTTCGCTATTCCGTAAGCCTGAACTATAACAATATAGCAGGTGTCGTGAAAGGCTCCGACAGGAATACCATTTCCGGTATCATCAACCTCATATACCGGAAGAAGAATTTCCAGTTCAGGAACAGCCTTACGATAGACCGTAACCGTTCTGACAACTCTCCCTATGGCAGCTTTACGCGAACAGCAATGCTGAACCCCTACTGGAGAATAACAGACGCCAATGGCAACTATATCAAAACATACAATAACGGCGCTGCAGGCAATCCCTTGTACGACGCTACCCTGAATTCAAAAGATTTCTCTACTTATACCAACATGATCGAGAACTTCTACACCGACTGGGACGTAGCGCGCAACCTGCGGATCACCGCCCGCGTAGGGATACAGGCACAGAAGAATGACCTGGAGCAGTTCACTCCCGCCAATCATTCCTCTTATGCCAATGTGCTGCCTGGCTCCGATGCCTATCTTGACCGTGGGGAATACAGCATCCGTAATGGAAAAATGAATAGCCTGAACGCCGACTTACTGGCCAACTACTCCTTCCGCCTCAACAAACATCATTTTTTCCTCAACGGTGCCTATTCCGTCACACAGGATGTTACCACTACCAATGGTATGACAATGGTAGGTTTCCCCAATGACAAGATTGACGATATTTCATTTGGCTACCGTTTCAAACCAGGCACCAAAGCCCTCGGAACAGAAAATACCAGCCGTTCCATCGCACTCACTTCCGCGCTTAACTACTCCTACGACGACCGCCTGTTGCTGGACCTCTCCTATCGCGGAAACGCCAGCTCCCAGTTCGGCGCTGATAGTCGCTGGGGCCTCTTCTGGTCGGCCGGCGCCGGTTGGAACCTGCACAGGGAAAAATTCATGCAGTCACTCCATTTTATCAATGTGCTGAAATTACGTGGTAGTATTGGTACGACCGGTACGCAGAACTTCAACTCCTACCAGTCGCTCGCTACCTACAATTACATCACCGACAGGACCTACAACGGAGACATGGGTCTTGACCTGGCAGCACTTCCTAACCCACGCCTGCAATGGCAACAGGTACAGGATAACAATATTGGCGCAGACATCACCCTGTTCAACAGTCTCAGTCTGCGCTTCGATTACTATATCCGGGATACAAAGAACCTGCTGAGCGATATGATCGTGGCTCCTTCTGCTGGCTTCGATACCTATAAAGAAAACATCGGCGAATCACGCAACAAAGGCTTCCAGCTGGGCGCCAGCCTACGCGTATATTCCCGCAGCGAAACGCGCACTGCTGTAAATGTCTTTGTAAACGTAGCACAGAACACCAACCGGATACGCAAAGTATCCAACTCACTCGTGCAGCTCAATGAAGAAGCAGATGAGGACAAAGGCAACACGACCACTGGCAATAGCGATAGCCGTAAACCTGCTACCCGCTTCGAACCGGGTCAGTCTATGACAGCCATCTGGGTGGTGCCCTCGCTGGGTATTGATCCTGCCAACGGTAAGGAGATATTCCTAAAAAAAGATGGCTCGCTGACTTATGTATGGTCTGCCAAAGACTATATAGTAGGCGGCGACAGCAATCCGGAATACCAGGGTTCGTTTGGCGTGAATGTGCAGCATAGCGGCTTGTCGGCCAACCTCGCGTTTACTTTCAGGGCCGGCGGACAACAATACAATTCCACACTCGTAAACAGGGTGGAAAATGCCGACTTCAATTACAATGTAGATATACGCGCATTGGAACAACGCTGGAAACAACCGGGCGACAGGACCCTGTTCAAAGACATCGCTGACAGAACAGACACCAGACCCAGCTCCCGTTTTGTACAGGACCTGCATGAACTGCTGTTCTCTTCCATCAGTCTGGGATATGACTTCAGCCGTGCCAACTGGCTGCGGACAGCCAACATCAACCGTGTATACCTGGCTTTAAATATGAATGACCTGGCCCGGATCAGTTCCGTAAAAACAGAAAGAGGGCTGGATTATCCTTTCGCAAGGACCATCTCTACTTCTTTACAGATCACCTTTTAACAGTGCAACTATGAAATTGAGAAATATATTACTGCTGTTCATTCCGGTATTGCTCTTTACGGCCTGCAATAAGTTCCTGGACGTAAAGCCCAAAACACAGATCGATACAGACGATGCTTTCAGGGATGAACAAGGCTTCATGGATGCATTGACAGGCGTATACCTGAAGATGAATGAAAATACTGTATACGGGCAGGAACTCAGCTTCGGGCTGACAGAAGTGTTGTCCATGCAGCACAGCCGCTTCACCAGCACCTTTCATGAATATTATTACGCTGCGCAATACAACTACACCAATGCGGCTGTAAGAAACAAGATAGACGGTATTTGGAAAGGATTATACAATGCTATTGCTAACGATAACAGTCTCATAAGCCATCTGAATACAACTGACCAGCGCATGTTCAGAGATGTGAACTATTCCATCATCAGAGGGGAAGCATACGGTCTGCGGGCAGTTATGCACTTTGACCTGCTGCGCCTCTTCGCTCCCGCTCCTGCTGCTGCAGGCGGTCTTACAGTAAAAGCTATTCCCTACATGGACCAGCTGACAGTAAACGCCTTACCTCGACTGACAGTGCAGGAGATCCTCAATCGTATTCTGGCCGATTGCGCTGTTGCAGAAGCAGCATTGAAAACAACCGACCCGATCGTACCGGGCAGCACCACACCGACTACTGCTACCGGTTATCTCCGTGACCGCTTCTATAAATTCAACTACTATGCTGTAAAAGCACTGGAAGCAAGGGTCTATCTCTATATGGGCGACAAAACCAAAGCATTCGCTGCCGCCGGAGAAGTGATCAATGCAAATACCTTTAGCTGGGTAAATATTCCTGATGTCTCCACCGGCAATAAGGTTTTCACTTCAGAACTCATCTTCGCCTTGTATAAATCAAATATGGATGCATTTACGGCTTCCTATTTTACACCTACCTCTACTAATGTGCTGACAAAAACAAGTAGCGACGAGTTCCTGGCCATTTACGAAACAGATGCTGACATCAGGTATACAGCACTTACCCAGTTAGAAAACACTTCTACTAATCTGCGGGTATCTACCAAGCTGGCCCAGCCTGCAGGTGTATCCGCCAACTACCTGAGGAAGATGCCCATTATGCGTATTTCGGAACTGTATTACATCGCAGCGGAAGCGCTGAAAGAAAGTAACCCGGAGCAGGCAGTCAACTACCTCAATACGGTGAGGAGAGCCAGGAACGTGCTGGCAGATCTTCCAGCCACGCTCACTACCGAACAGATACAGGATGAAATATTCAAAGAATACAGAAAGGAGCTCTATTGTGAAGGACAACTATTCTTTTATTACAAAAGACTGAATCTGCCCTCCATCGTTTATTCCAGCGTAACTGCAGACAATAAAGTATATGTACTGCCTTTGCCTGACAATGAAGTGGAATACGGAAACGGCAATTAAATCAGTAACAAAAAAAGATCATCATGAAAACAGTTAATAAAATAACAGGTCTGTTAGTGCTGCTGCTGTTTTTCCTGACAGCATGTGAAAAGGATATTTCTTCTTACAATAATGATCCGCGGGTGTATTTCTTTGAAAGGAATACAGACCTTACACAAAGCCGTATCACATTCAGGTCTTTTTCCTTCCTGAAGTTGCCGGCGGAAGTTACGAAAGACACTTTCCTGATCAGGGTGAAGATCATGGGAGACGCGGCGCCGTATGACCGTGTCGTACGCGGCCAGGCAATTGCTGACAGCACCACCGCCACAGCAGGTGAACACTACGATTTCATAGATGGGATCATTCCTGCTGATTCTATTACCGGTTACCTTCCCGTCGTCTTATACCGCACGGCAGACATTGCTGATTCATCTGTTACATTGAACCTGTCTATCGCGCCCACCAAAGATTTCAAACCCGGTGTTACAGAAGAGGATGTATTTACCCTCACCTGGAGCGATAACGTGGTAAAGCCTTCCAACTGGGATGGATTCATCAGCCTATCTGCCTATTTCGGTACTTACAGTACTGTTAAATACCGCTTTATCATTGCTACGACCGGCATCGAACAATTCCCTTTACAGCAAAGCGGAAGGGTACCTCCAAAGGATGGCGAGTTCACCGCAGCTGCCATGACTGACATCAAAGCTATGCTGAAAGATGCACTGAAGACTTATAATGACAGCCACGATCCTGATCTCACTGATGAATTCGGACAATTGGTAAGCTTTCCCTGATGAGGGCTATTATTAACAAACAATGATGCTGACATGAAATTTATTTCCAGATATATATTCCCCTCCCTGCTATCGCTGCTGGTGCTGAACGCCTGTAAGAAAGACCTGGGCGATTACGACTATACCACAGTGGGCATGCCTGTAATAGATACTGCCGGAATTGGCAATCCCTATTACATTGAACGCTACGCCTCATTACAGATCGATCCTGCTATCAGGTATGATGGAGGCGATACCAAGGCCCTGAGCTACCAGTGGCTGTTGTATCCGCATATCACAGGGAGTACCAGTGGTACAATAGAAGTAAAGACAATTTCAAGGGAAAAGACCCTGAATGTTCCTATCATCGAGAAAGTAGGTGAATATCGTGTAGAACTGATAGCAACAGATACTACCAACCAGCTGAAGGTGAATATGATCTTTACCGTTGTTGTGTCTGTAGGTATTGAATACGGTATCATGGTATTGCATTCAGAACAGGACTCCTCCGACGTTGATTTTATCACCACCGCAAATGCAGTGCCGGTAGCAGGTATTACACCCAAACACCTCAGGGGTATCTTCTCCGCTTCCACCGGTAGTAAAATAGTGGGCGCTCCGCGCTTTATTGCACAGGAAAGACGCTCTCAGACTACCCAGAACTGGATAATGACCGGCAGTCAGGGACATATAGCACGTATGAGTGGCAGCGACTTCTCTTTGCTGAGAGAAGATAAAGCACTCTTCCGTCGTAATGATGCGGTGATCGATCCACAGGCATTTATGATGCTCGGGAATGGTTACAGTGCCCTGATCAACGCAGGCAGACTGCATATGTACACAACTGTTTATGAAACAGATGCCCTGTTCAGCGCTTCAGTGCCCGGCGATTATGAACTGGCGCCTTACCTGGCAATGGGTTCCAACTACAGTGTTGTAGCCGGCGTATATGATCAGCAGCATGGCAAGTTCATTCATCCTGCCTCTTTAGCAGGCTCCATGATAGACTTTGTTGCACCACCAGACAGCATAAACCCGCCATTCGATCTGCGTAACATCGGGAAAGACATGTTGTACATGGACCGTGGTTTCAACAACTACACACATGCTTTCTTCAAAGACAAAACCGGTAGTGGCTACTGGCTGTACATCATCAACTTTAATACCTCCGACAACGGCAATCTTGCCATCAGTGCCCACGACATGAGTATGCTGCCTGATATAAGTGCCGCTAAATTCTTCCAGGCCAGCGAACAGGGATATGTAGATCTCTATGCCACCGACCGGAAGATCTACGCATACAATTACCAGGGCACCAATACTGCAACGCTGGCATTTGATGGTTTCCCCGCCGGAGAAACGATCACCTGCATGAAGATCTATAAACCCAATCCAAACTATAACCTGGCAACAGTAACCGGCTGGATACTGTATGTCGCTACCTGGGACGGGCAAAAGGGCAAGGTATATGAACTGCAGCTGAATGCACTCAGTGGCCAGATTACTTCTACACCGCTTAACGTATTCGAAGGCTTTGGAAGAGTGGCTGACATCAGCTCGAAAGCGAGAGGGTCAGGCACCTATTAACAACGGAAATCAACAACATTTATGAGAAAGAATTCAATGCTCGCAGCAACAATGATCTTGTTGCTGCTCACCACCTACGTGTCTGCACAAAAGGGATTCCGTGTTTCGCCTATGTATCCCAATGCCGGCGACACGGTGACTATCAGCTACAATCCCGACAGCACCATACTGAAAGGACTTGCCCCGGTAACAGGCACGATCTATCTGTTTGCCGGTTTTAAATGGCAGGTAGATGATCTGAACATGCAAATGACAGACTCCGGCTGGGCTGCCAGATATGTATTACCTTCCAATGCCTGCCTGATGGTTTGCAATTTCAGTGCTGCAGGTCAGACCGATAAAGGCGGTAAAATGACCTATGCATGGATGCTTACAGGCAATGACAAGAAAATACTGCCTGGCGCTTTTGCAGGATGGGCCTTCATACGCGCCAGATCGATCCACCAAACCGTCCCGGACGCAGTGGATACAATAGCCCTGATCGATGATGTATTAGCCTTGCAATGGATGATATGGGAACTAAGAGATCATCATGAGAGCGCCAGAAAGATTTTCTACAACGCTTCCACATTTATGAAGAATCACTATGGCCGCCGTGCTGATTCCTCCATCAGGGAGCAGATCAAATACATTACCGGGCTGCCTGATGTGACTGAAGAAGAACTGATCTCTGTATCCCGGGCCTATAATGATCTGCTGCATAGTAAAGCCAGTGCTGATTCAATGAACAATATCATTATTCAGAAATTCCCTGCTGGCATCACCGCCAGGGATAAATGGATATACAGGATGTTCCGGGAATCCGAAGTACGGGATAGTCTCTGGGAACACTTTGTACAGATATTCCCGCTGAAGAAATTCACCAATGTCAATACGGAGATCGACCAGATGTACTATCAGAAAGTATACAGGGCTGTAGCCTATACTGCCATCATCAAACGTAATGACTACAGCACGATGTATAAAATGATACCGGATGCACCGCTGATCTGTCTGACAGAATTTCACCGGCAGGTGATCATGAACCCGGTTGAACATAATACGGTAAAGCCGGACGCAGTTCTCTCCTATTCACAGGCCATCGTTGACCAGCTGGAAAAATTATCTCAACAGAAAACGGGGCCGGAAAGCCAGTTCGTTTCATCTTCTGCCTGGAAACTGTATGTACTCAAATACAGCAGCCCTGCATTCTTCGGCCATGCATCGCTGCTGCATGTGACAGGCGACGATAAACGTGCCCTCGTATATATGGAAAAAGCAAAGTCATACCATGATCCGGAAAGGGTTAGCGCAGAATTCAACGGATTGTATACAACCCTACTTGAAAAGAATGGTAAACACGCGGAAGCCATGCAGGTAGTGGAAAACAGTGTGCGTGAGAATAAGGTTACACCTGAAATGATCGACATGCTGAAAAAAGAGTACATCGCCAAACATAAAAATGAAGCTGGCTTTGAGGCTTACTTCAACAACATGAAGAATCCCGACCAGCTGAAGGCGCAACAGGAACACCTGAAATCAGCCCTGATCAGACAATCCGTCCCTTCATTCAAACTGGAACAAATGAAAGGCGGATTCGCCGAGCTGGCAAAACAAAAAGGTAAGATCGTCGTAATCGACTTCTGGGCTACCTGGTGCGGCCCATGCAAAGCAGCACTCCCGGGTATGCAGATGGCGGTGGACAAATATAAAAACGACGACAAAGTAACTTTCTATTTTATTGCCACTCAGGAAACCAAACCTGACTACCGGGAGCAGATCAAAGCCTATGTGAAAGAGAAGAATTACAATATCAATGTGCTGTACGACGCACCTAATAAAAAGACTGGTCACCTGGACGACACATATTCCAAATACGCTGCACTGATGCACTGCTCCGGTATTCCACAGAAGATGATCATTGACGGCAATGGTTTGGTAAGATGGAGTTCCACCGGTTATATGGGTAGCCCCAGTGCACTGGTAGACGAAATATCCTATGTTATTGAACTGCTGAAAAAAGAGAATTGATATGTTAAGATTGTTACTGATTGTCCTTTCTATCCCTTTAATGCTACCTGGCCGTATATGCGGCCAGGTATTCCCTTACCGCAGCGATTCCGTGCATTACAGCAATGCTGATGGCAGTATCCGCTTTGGTGGCACGCTCACTACGCCGACGGGTGAGAAAAGCTATCCCGCCATTGTACTGATATCAGGCACAGGTAAACAGGATAGAGATGGTGCCATGGCGGGACATGCTATGTTCCGTGTGCTGGCTGACTCACTCACCCGCAATGGCTTTGCTGTATTGCGTACAGACGACCGGGGTGTAGGCGAAACATCAGGAAAATATGAAGACGCTACTACCAAAGATTTTGCTGATGATGCACTGGCTGCTGTTCACTTCCTCAAACAGCATAAAGCGATCGCTAAAGTCGGCGTCATAGGTCATAGCGAAGGTGGCGCCGCTGCCATCATTGCCGCCGGTTCTTCCCATGATGTAGACTTTGTGATCACGCTGGCAGGCCTTGCCATCAACGGACTGGATGCCCTGAAACTACAGAACTATGCCATTACCCGATCGGCAAAGATCAGTGACTATGACCGTAAGCGCTATGATACCATCAACACACGGATGTTTAACACCGCTTACAGGTATGCCGGTACCCGCGAACTGGAAACTAAACTCCGCAGTACCTACGCGGCCTGGAAACAGGCAGATGACAGCGCCTTTAAGAAAGACTTCCCGGACAAGTACGATCATATGCGTTTTTTCCTGGAGTCTTACATCGCACAGGCAACAGGGCCCTGGTATCAGTACCATATCAGGTTTGACCCAGTCCCCTATCTGCAGCAGATCAAAGTACCTTTCCTGGCCCTGAATGGTGATAAGGATATCATGGTCACCTGTAAAGAGAACCTTGAGACAATCGCTACGACATTGAAACAGTCAGGTAACAGGAATGTAACGACTCATGTTTTGCCGGGCACCAACCACCTCTTTCAACATTGTGTGACCTGCACACGGGAAGAGAGCAGCACGTTGCAGGAAGACTTTTCTGCAGAAGCATTTACGACTATCATTCAATGGCTGCAGCCATTCCTGAAATAACACGCTTCTTTGTTGAAGATCAATAGATAAATGACAAACGCGGCTTATCGAGGCCGCGTTTTGTATTTTACCCCACAGATGATTTCGTACATTTACACTATGAACGATCGTCAGTCAGCTGCAACAGGATACATCACCGGTCATATCCCTGTTCCCGAAGAATGGGACCAGGTATTTGACCCGTTTTACTATGCTGCAAATCACCAGGAGTCGCCAATCAGGAGAAAATTTGCCCCCAGCTTCCAGACTATCCTCATCTTCAACTTTGGCACGCCAGGCTTCTTCTACCTTACGCCAGATGAGCCTTTGCCTGTCGAAAACAGTATAGTCATCGGTCCTATAAAGCTGTCCCACGACTATGTACTGTCTCCCGGCACAGACGTGTTAATAGCCAATTTTAAACTGGATGCCTTTTACCGTTTCTTCGGCAGACACCTGCAGTCTTACACCGACTTCATGCAACACCCTGATGAGTTATTGGGCGAACACTGTTTTGCGAATCTCTGGCAGGAGCTGAAACAACTTCCCGATATGCAGCAACGGGTGAACAGGATACTGGATTTTTCAGCCGCCTACCTGGTTGAGCGGGACGAAAAGTCTGAAGACATTGTGGCAGGCAGTCATCCTGAAAGTGTCATCAACCCCATTAAGGAAATCGCCGGTAAACAAGGTCAGAGCGAAAGAAGCATACAGCTGAAGTATAAAAAATACCTGGGCTACAGCGCCAAGGAGATCAGCCGCTACCAGCGCTATAAGAAAGCATTGGCCTGGTTGCAGGAACGGGCAGGGCAAAACAGCCATATTGACTGGTTTGAAATAATCCACGAATTCGGGTACTATGATCAGAGCCACCTGATCCACGATTTTAACCACTTTCTGGGCGTTTCTCCCGCCCAATATGTCAAATTGCAGGCAAGTATCTGTATCGCAGCCGGGAGGCCTTAATTTGGTCTTATTTTTGCCAAAGACTTTATCTTTAGCGCAGCTATTCCATCCAGCTTTCAACCGGTTGGATACAATAAGACAAGACATGAAAGCGATCACACTCAGGCAGTTCGGCACTACCGACAATTTCTTCTTTACAGAAACTGACACCCCGGCAATCAACGATAACGATGTACTGGTAAAGATATATTCTACCGCCTTCAATCCCATCGACTACCAGATGAGGATAGGCGCCAATGAAAGTAAACGCATGCACTCACATATCCTGGGAAGGGAATTCTCCGGTGTTATTGTCCAGAAAGGCAAATCTGTGAAAGATCTTGAGATCGGAGACAACGTGTATTGTGCCTCCGGCAGTATGGGATCAAACGGCACCTATGCTGAATATATCAGTGTCCCCCAGCAGATCCTTGCCAGGATGCCAGCCAATATCAGCTTCGATCAGGCGGCAGCACTCCCCATCAGTGCCCTGACCGCCATGCAATGCTGCAACCGGCTCAAAATATCCCCCGAAGAATCCGTCTTCATCAGCGGAGGCGCCGGTGGTGTAGGATTAGTACTGATCAAGATCCTGCTTTCCCATGGCATCAACAAGATCATCACCACCGCCGGTAACCCCGGTAGCAAACAGGAACTGATCAATGCCGGCCTCAGATACGATCAGATCGTCAACTATAAAGCAGCTAATGCCATTCCCCTCATTATCCAGGCAAATGGTAACCAGTTGTTTGACTACTGTATAGACCTGGTAGGCAGGCAGATGTCTGAACTCTGCAGTAATATTGTACGATTGAACGGCACCTATGTAGACGTGACCGCATTCACCACAGAAGAGGCCCGGGAGAATCTGTTCAATATCGGAGCTGTAGTGGTTCATATCTCGAACTACGCCTATAGCCTGAAAGGCAATTTCTCCTATTATGGCGACCTGTTAAAACGGGTCACAGCCCTGGTGGAAAAAGGCATCATCAGCCCCTCTCCCATCCAGGTAATCGGCGATTTCGAACTGGAAACCGTCAAAAAGGCACATACGCTCATGGAAACAAACCAGACGAAAGGCCATAAACTGATCATGCGCATCACCGAATAAAAAAGGGTGTACCAACAAGCCGTGGAGCTGGCCGGTTGATACACCCTGGAATTAGTATGGCTGGATATGGATAGGCTATTTTTCCGGCGGACAAACCTGCATCAGTTCTACTGCGCTGCTGGCCTCATATGATTGCACAATGCCGGAAGGACATGTCACCTTGTAATTCCGGTACGTGATCCCTCTCGTAGCATCCCGGTTTCCCCAGGCCATATTGATATTCTTCCGGAGCCATGGCAGGTATTGCTGCTGCCCTGCATCCTTCACCAATGTCATAATGTAGTGACCGAAAATAGCCTTCAGAACGCCCTGCTCATTCCAGTCGCCTTCTGCCGGCAGAATACCATCGGCATCACACATCTTCTGCTGTGTATAATCAGCTGCCTTCTTTGCATTGTCCAGGTAGGACTGCTGACCGGTAGCCTTGTACAACATCACGGCAGCACCAATAAAAGTGCCCTGATTATAGGTATAATCAGAAAATCCTTTATTGCCTTTGATGTTATTATCTGCCGCCCTGCCGGTAGTACTGTCAGTCAGGTTCACCAGCGACCAGCTATAGATGTCTTTCGCCTTGTTCAGGTAAGCGGTATCTTTTGTAATGTTATACAAGGTCATAGCGGCAATCACTGTCGGAAAGTTGATACAGGAGTTCTTGCCGGTATGATTGAAGTCCCACCACATACCACCGCCTGCAGGATCGTATGATTCTTTATAGACATAGTGAAACCCCTGTATGGACCTGTTCAGGTACTCCTGGTTGCCAGTGATCTCATGTGCCCTGGCCAGGGAGATGATCCACCACATCATATCATCATAAATAAACCATACCACTTTGTTACCCCAGTTATACTTATCATATCGGTTATAACCACCCTGGTACAGGTCTTCTATCATCTTGCGGTGAGCCGCGTCGCCGGTACGCTTATAGGTATCCATGATCAGGTCCCAGTATACCGCCTGTGTCCAGATAGCGCCTATATCCTTCCTTTCTGTATTGGAATAATACAGCTTATCTGTCGTGCTGTAG
Organism: Chitinophaga filiformis; assembly: GCF_021646545.1. Classification (GTDB taxonomy): domain Bacteria; phylum Bacteroidota; class Bacteroidia; order Chitinophagales; family Chitinophagaceae; genus Chitinophaga; species Chitinophaga filiformis_A. Next base: position 235,666 of record NZ_JAKIRP010000005.1, read on the forward strand.
AAATACTGGTTGAAGGTGTTAAAAGCAGCAGTAGCATCTTTCGATGTAAAAGATACCGGAGGCAATACCGGTGGCTCCTGAGTTCCCCCGCCCGGTGTATTGCTTTTACCGCAGGATATACTGGCCAGCAGTACCGCAATCGTCAGAAAACAACGTAATTTATTCATCACAAAAACAAGTTGGTGTCAGTTAATAAAGTTATTACCATCCGGGGTTCTGGACAAGCTGCTTGTCATTATTTACATCGTTGGATGGTATCGGGAAAAAGTAATGACGCTTGTTGAACACCCTCGTCTCAAAAGGCACCACCTTGAGAAACTCCGGCATGTCAGCACTGATATTCAGTCCGTACATAGGTCCGTTCTGGGTTTGCTCTCCTATTTTCCAGCGGCGCACATCAAAGAAGCGGTTATTTTCGAATGCCAGCTCTATCCTTCTCTCTTTACGGATAGCCTCACGCATGGCATCCTGCCCCTGCGGAACAGCTAATCCTTCCGTTCCATATTGTGGTATACCCGCTCTTTCACGGATCAGGTTCAGGTATTTCAGTGCATCAGGATTTGCGGGATCAGCTTCATTCACACACTCTGCATAACTCAGGTAGATCTCAGCCAGGCGTATCAGTATCACGGTACGGTTGGAGATATCCCATGCGCCCAGTCCCATTGCCTTACGCACAATGTAACCGGTCGGGGAATAGTCGCCGCCACCTGTTTGTTTACCGGAATTACCTGTATTGTAAAGACGTGTGGTGATCTCACCGAATGATCTGTTCAACCAGGTACTGCCATCAAATGTAATATTCACATAGAAACGTGGCTCTCTGTTCACCCATTGGTTATAGATCTCTTTTTCATGCGTATCGTTCGGTGGCTGGAACATCGAAGTTCCTTCCTTCACGTAACCGGATAAAGGATCATCTATACTTCTGCCATTCTTCATAAAGAAAGCATCCACCATGTTCTGTGTAGCACCTAAGCCGCCGCTGCCTCTTACATCGCGGGAACTGGCGCCGTTGTGATAAGGCGTCAGCTCATATTGTCTCGGACTGATAGAGCTGCCTGTTCTGGCGAAGATCACCTCCTTGTTCCAGTCAGTCAGTATTACGTCACGACAGGACAGATAAGGATCGTAATTGCCGTTCGCATCATTTTTCCTGAACAGGTCATAAGTGCCGGGTACAAACGTGGAAAGAAAGGCCCTATAAGCTTCTGCTGCTTTTGTCCATTTATTGGCGTCAAAAGTCTGGCTGATCAGGTGTTTACCGTCTTTGTTGACCATGTCAGCAAAGTCGGTGTTACCGTTGTACAGGGGACTGGCGGCATACATCATGGCATTCGCGCGAAAAGCCAGGGCAACACCCTTTGTAATACGCCCGTATTCTTCATCATTCCTGGGTATTACCGGAAGGTCTTCCGCTGCCTTTTCCAGTTCAGCAGCCACATACTCCACACACTCATCAAAGGAATTACGCGGTAATTGCAGGTCTGCATCCACAGCGGGCGCTTTCTCTCCCAGGATGATCACCGGTCCGTAGATACGCATCAGATAGAAATAATACATGGCTCTCAGCGCTCGTGCTTCCGCTTTGTATTGTTTAATAAGGTCTGGCGACAGATCTGTGATCGCGTCTGCATTTTCCATAAATACACTGGCACTGCGGATACCCCGATAAAAGTTACGCCAGTAGTCGCCCACGAAACCGGAGTTAGCATCCCAGTTGCCGATGTTCACGTCATTGGATTGTACAAAACCCCATACGAAGTCCGCTTCATCACAACCACCGGTCCACAGACCGCGATTGCTTTCAGAACCGGGATTGCGCTGCCCGAATTCATCCGGTACACTGCGGTACACATCTGCAAGGAAGCGCTGCGCCGTACCCCACGTCCTGAAGGTTTCATCTAAGGTCAGCCTGTCGTCCGGCACCTGATCGAGATACTTTGAACAGGAGGACGCGAGTACTATAACGAGGAATAGATATAATAGCTTTTTCATCATCATTACTTGTAGCATTAAAATTTCAGGTTCATACCGAGAGAAATGGTCCTGATGTTAGGATACCTGGAACCATTATCTGTATTGAGCTCAGGATCCCACAGCTTGAACTTACTGAAGGTAAACAGGTTGATGCCCTGCACATAAACAGACGCATTGCGGATACCTGTTCTGTTCAACCAGGTAGTAGGCAGGTTATACGCCAGCTGTGCGGATTTCAGTCGCAGGAAACTGACGTCTTTTACCCACCAGGAGCTGGCCTGTGTATTGTTTTTATTCTCTGCCTCTCCATATGCCAGTCTGGGATAGAATGCATCGGGGTTGGGATTATCCACCGTCCACCTGTCTTCCGCAATAGCATATGCGTTGGTGAGACCGCCACCACCATTGAATGGTATGATAGCCGATCCTGCCAGCATTCTATCTGCATCGGAAATACCCTGGAACAGCAGTCCGAAATTGAATCCTTTATATCCCAGGTCGAAGCCGAATCCATATACGGTCGTTGGCAGATCGCCACGGCCTATTTTGGTCACATCATAGCTGTTGATGATACCGTCGCCGTTCAGGTCTTTATACTTGATATCACCGGGTTTCACTTTGGACTTATCGCCTGGTACAGCACTCTTGTTCACTTCGTCCTCACTGCCAAACAAGCCTTCAGCGATGTATCCATAGCGGGCAAGCACATTATTGCCCCTGTGCTCCATCCATGGGTAAGTCTGCGGTGGGCGGTCGTCTTCTATCACCACGTCTTTCGTATAAGTGATATTACCTCTCAGTCTTACGTCAACCGCGCCGATCCGGGTACTATATTCAAGTGAAGCGTCAAAGCCTTTATTATCCACGATACCCAGGTTAGCAAACTGCTGGTTCTGCAAGCCCATAAAATCTACGTTGGAGGCCCTTTGCAGGAAGATACCGGTACGGTGTTCTTTAAAGAGATCTACGATCACTGACAGGCGGTCTTTCAATGTGCGGAACTCGATACCCAGGTCCTGTTTGTTGGATACAGACCATTTTACATTCGTAGCATAACGGTTGATGTTGATCCCGCCGAGTTCATTAAATGTCTTTCCATATTTATAAGCACGATCGTAAGTGCTCAGGTTCGTGATGTACAGGAAACGTTCTCTCGCACTACCCAAACCAGTATTACCATTGGAATAGCGGAATTTCAGGAACGTAATAGCGTTCTTCAGTGGTGCAAAGAATTTCTCTTCAGAAATGATCCAGCCCACACCTACAGCGGGGAAGAATCCAAAGCGGTTACCGGGTGCAAACAGTTCAGAACCGTTATAACCGGCATTCACTTCCAGGAAATATTTATCTGAATAGGAATAAGCTACCCTGCCCGCAAAACCCAATGATCTTTCAGGGATGGAGCTGATAAAATCTCCCGCCAGCGCATTCGTTCTGTCGCTGGAATAGAACAGCGCCAGTCCGCCAAAGCGGTGTTTACCAAAACTCCTGTCGTAATTCAGAGAAGCCTCTGTATAAAATTTACGGCTGGTCTGCCTGTCGTTGGAATTATTATCAAATCCGAGGTAAGCATTTCCCGTATATGTTTTCACCAGATTCAGCGTACCATCCGGTTTGTAAGGCATGCTCTGATCAGGATAATAGGTATCCTCTCTCTTGGAACGGGTAATATAGTTCTGGTTGTATGTATCAAACGCAAACATCACGCTCGCGGTCAGTCCCTTGGTCAATGCATCCAGCTCCTGTGTGGCCCTCAGATTGGAGAACAGCTGATTGCGGAACTCATTACGGTAGCCCCTGCGGGTCAGGTCAGCATATGGATTGCGGAAGCCACCGTTGGATGACTGTCCGGGCACCAGGCCACCGGGATACATGATAGGATAGGCCACGGGTGCGGCATCCATCGCGCTCTGGAAGATATCGGCAGAATTGATTCCGGGATAATTACCATTGGAAAAATATCCCTGTAAACCGACATCCAGTTTGGTGCTTTTTGTAACACGCAGATTGAGGTTGCTGGTGAAGTTGTACCGGTTATATTTCATGGATGAATTATACTTCGCCAGATCGTCTGTTTTCATGAAGCCTGACTCACTGAAATAACCCAGGGATACATAATATTGTGCGTTCTCAACACCACCGCTGGCGTTCAGGTTAGTGCTGCGGGTATGCCCGTATTTATTGAATACAGCGTCCATCCAGTCTACATTAGGATACAGCAAAGGATCGGTACCGTTCTTAGTATTCTGGATATATTCCTGCGTATATTTCGGGTTCTGGTTCCGGGTGGTCAATGCTTCATTGGCCAGGTTCATATAGGAGATACCATCGAGCATTTCAGGACGGCGCACAAATGTATTCACGCCCTCATTATAATCCAGGTAGATCTGTGGCTTACCTACCTTACCCGTCTTCGTTTTCACCAGTATCACACCATTGGCGCCACGTACGCCATATACAGCGGTACCGGCAGCGTCTTTCAGTACGGTGAAAGACTCAATATCTTCCGGTGAGATGTTATTGATAGAACGTTCTACCCCATCCACCAGGATCAATGGGCCAGAGCTGTTTCCATCACCGAAGGTGGAGATGCCCCGGATCCAGATATCGGCGCTTCCCTTACCCGGTTCGCCGGAACGTTGTACACCTACCACACCGGCGATACGGCCTGCCAGCATGGTTGTGATATCTGCAGCCGGTTGTTTGAATTCTGTTACCTTCACAGTAGACTGTGCACCTACCAGGCTTACTTTACGCTGTGTACCAAAACCCACTACTGCTACTTCACCGAGCGACTTGCTGGCAACTTTCATGCGTATATTCAGGCTCGTCTGCTTACCTACTGTTTCGATGACGGTCTCATAACCGATGAAGCTGAAAGCCAGTACGGCATCGGCCGATTGTACGATCAGTTTGAACTTACCGTCATTGCCGGTGGAGGTCATGGTACTGGATCCACGTACCGCTACGCTCACACCGGGCATAGGAGTACCTGTTTCATCCAGCACGATACCGGATACTACAATGTCCTCTCTCCCCGCTTTCACTGCTGTAGGCGTAGTATTGCCGGCAGCAGCCTTACTGATCACAACAATGTTGTTAACCTCTGCAAACTCCAGCTGTTTGTTGCGGAGTAACTGTTCCAGTACTACATCCAGTCGCTCGTTGGAGAAAGAGCAGTCCCGGATGGGAAAAGAGCGTAACAGTTGTTTGTCATAGGCAAAAGTAACTTTCGTGGACGAGTGCAGCTCTTGTATGGCTGACTCCAATGATCCGCTTTTCAGACGGATAGTGACATTGGTCTCTTTCAGGATCTGTCCCTTACCTGCATATACCGGCAGGAAAAGGGAAGCTCCCATCAGGAGAAGAACGGCAAACAATAGCCGTCTTCTGAAGGTCGTGGCAATTTTTTTCATACGTAGTTTAGGCGTTAAGATGTACGTTAGTGGAACTTCCGTGACATTGGTTGATCAGTGTTTTCTTGTGCTTGTGTTAGTCCGTTGGTTTGTCTGTTTCTATTAGTCTGTTGGTTTTATTCAAAGAGTGTGACCACGTGGCCGGTCACTTCGATCTTCAGGTTGTGGATAGCAGCCAGTACCTCCGCGGCTTTTACAGGGTCCATAGTAGTTGACAATTCAGTGGTGTACCTCGTCTCCCTGATCTTTACCTGTGAGGTAGTCAGTGTAAGACCAAAGTTCTTCTGCATCAGCACCACCATATCTCCAAAGGAGGCATCGTTCAGCACCATAGTTCCTTCCCGCCATTCCAGCAGGCTTTTGTCGATGGCATCTATCGTGGTATTGTTTTTCGTCCGGTCATAGGTCAGGGTCTGGTCCTTCACGAGTACATCCGCAGTACTACCGGTTTTCTGCACACTTACCTTACCGTCTGTCACGGCGATGCTCATCCTGTTCACTTCTTTATAAGCAGTTACATTGAAAGAAGTACCCAGCACAGTAGTGGTCAACGGGCCGCTTTCCACGATAAAAGGAACAGCAGGATTGCCCTTTACGTCAAAAAAGACTTCCCCATCAACGATATCCAGCCGGCGTTCCTTGCCCATGTCTTTAGGTATGCGGACAATAGAACCTGCGTTCAGGGTAAGTTGTGAGCCATCTGCCAGCTGTATGGTCTTCCTTTCGCCCACGGCGGTGGTTACTTCTGTATACGCCGGGGTGCTGGTGTTTACCAGGTAATAGGTCAGTCCTCCGGCTAATAGCAGGACCGCTGCCGCGGCGGCAGCCCAGCTTCTCTTTAAATAATGGACTTTCTTCCTTTCCAGTTCCGGGCGGATGTTCTGCCAGATCTCCAGGCGGATGGCTTCTTCCTCCTCCCTACTGAGTGGGGCAACACGCTCATTGTCAAATGATTGATACCAGTGATCGATGGTGCTAGTCTCTTTTTCCCCGGTTTGTCCCAAGAGGTATTGCCGGAAGATTCGCTTAAGTTTATCAGTTTCCAAAGTGGACGTTTTATAAGCTTATCCGGGAAATGGGGGTTTGGTACTAGAGGGTGGGAAAAAAAATTTTGGGGATCTTATCGAGTGGAGTTGAGAGGGGTTTTAATGAATTATCCGTATAGTCATTAAATCTTTAATGAGTTCCAGCCCAGTTGGGTACAGTAGCGAAAAACTGCCCCTAAACATAATGATAGCTGATACCCTAATGGATGACAAGATATCTGGCGAACTGCAGCTCCGCTCTTAGTCTTTGTTCACGTATCCATGCTCACGATGCTTAAATAAAAGATAACTGCTTCGTGCCAGCAGCTGTTTAACGCTTGCTAGTCTCAACTAGAATTTAAAAGAGTTGTTTAGTTAAAATGCATAATACGGTAGTCGCGGTGAAAAATGAACACGTTTATTTCCTTATATTGCGTAGTTATACTTAAGCCTAAAATATGCTTTCCGAAGATCGACCGATTTTTCCTTGAGCACCCGCGTGATCCCAGGAACACTCTTATCAACAAACAAACTCAAACAAGCATACCAACTATACAAGCAAAATGTGGTACTCAAAATATACTTTCTTCGACAAAGAAGAAGGGCTAAAGGACGAAATCCCCGATAATTATTTTCTTCAACCATACTCTGAAGAAGAGTTTAACATTATTTCTGATTATACGGAGGGGAAAACAGTAACTGATTTTCAGATTCCGCCTTATTTACAATTGCCTGAAGAATACAAGCAATTATTAGAATATTCAAACGGTGGTGGCATAATAAACGGCGAAAGAGAATTCGGATTTTTCAGTCCCGAAGGGATCAGAGAAAAGTATATTGCATACGGCTTCTTGATTTGGGCTCCTGATTTTTTACCGATCGCTTTTAATGGAGGGGGTAAATTTTACGTCTATGATTTCAGAAACCTTCAAAACAGTCCCTCAGTTCTTCTTGTGCCGGCAGGGAGTATTGAAGATGATGAGAGTTGTGCATTTTTAGGCAATACACTTGATGAAGTATTAAGTAAAACTACAAATGTGGAAGATGAACTTGACAAACTTTATCCTCAAAAAGAGTTATCAGAAGCAGAGAAAGAAAGAATAAGCCTAAACGAACAGCTCCGCGATATCCAGCAAAAAAGGCAATCAGGAGCAATAGACCTAAAAACGTTTTTAAAAACCAAACAAGACATAGAATTCCAGATGAAAAAGCTGGAGTTGTAAATCGCGACCCGGTAGTGTAAAAAGCTATAAAGCAAGGAAATCGCAATCCTGATGATTGCCCTGTTAACCTTGTTCACCTGGTCTTTGCTTGCTCTGGTTATTTACCTTCTGCTTCAGGTGCACCGCCCATTCATTGATCTGGTTAAGCACAGGCTTTAATGTAAGGCCATCTTCCGTCAGGCTGTATTCCACTGTAATTGGTACGGTGTTAAAGGTTTGCCGGTATACGATTCCCGCTGCTTCCAGGTCTTTCAACTCCTTGATAAGCATTTTTGGTGAAATGCTGCCTATTTCCCGCTCCAGTTCCTTAAACCGTTTCTTGCCGAAATACAGGATGGAAAGGATATGTATTTTCCATTTTCCACCCAAAACCTGTAAAATAAATTGTAGTGATTCCAGATTCGGCAAACAATTTTCCATATTTTCTTTCAATTTAACTTGATGATTTTCAGCTACACTATCTTTTTGTAAATTAGAATACTATTTGGTAACTACTTTCAAAAATAAACCTTCCTCTGTACTTTGCTTCCTTAAATTTTAAATAATGCTAAAAGGTAGAACGATTTTAATCACGGGCGGCGGATCGGGCATTGGGGAGGCACTGGCAACTATTTTATCTGCGGAAAATAAAGTGATCATCAATGGAAGAAATGAGGAAAAACTTAAACGAGTTTCAGCAGCCGGCAAGCACATTTCCTATTATGTCGCAGACATATCAAAACCCGATGAAATAGACGGCTTATTTAAGCGCCTGAAGGCAGACAATATCGTTGTTGATGTGCTGATCAATAATGCCGGGGTAACGGAGCCTTATTATATCGACAAAAAGGCCATGACTTCATCGCAGATCTTTGAAAAAATAAACACGAACCTTTCCGGGGCTATCGCAGTTACGCAACAATTCATCGTGCAGGCAGATCGCGCTGCGAGCAATTTAATTGTGAATGTCTCTTCGGCAATTGTAGCTTTCCCGGCACCCAACCAGTTGTTATATTTCTCTTCTAAAAGCGGCTTAAACGCGTTTACCCGGCTCTTGAGATACCAATTAAAAGACACCAATTTTAAAGTCGTTGAAGTCCTGCCGCAAGGGGTAGATACCGAAATGTCTAGAGGCCTGGGATATACAGGGAAAGCTCCCATGCCGGCAGTCTATGCACGAGAAGTCATACGTAGTATAAATAAAGGTAAAACGGAGCATGCGTTCGCTGGCTACACACCGGCCAGGCTGTTTAATGCGTTGATACCGAATGCCACTTTGCGACTGGTCGATAAAATATCCCAAAAACTGTTTAAGCACGAGTAATAAATGGTTTAGGGGTTAAGCGGGATCACCCCAACCCGACTTCTTGAGAATAGTCTCAAAAGGTCGGGTTGTCTTGTTTGTAAGAAGTGCCTGTCGACTCTGAACGAACCTGAATTAATGGATTTGTTCTTGTGGTTCGACGTTGATCATTTTCTTTTATGACCACTTATCTAGTTCATTCTCCCAAATCTCCTTTCGAGATCCTCCAGCCACTTTACCCTCTTATTCTGCCCTACCGATTTAACACGATTAAAGCTGATCCAGCTAAGATTCTTATATCCCATAGTTTTGAAAACACTTCTCAGCATTGCTTTCCTGATCAGATTTCCAATAAGTAAGGAATACATAATTTTCGGTTTATTCATCGTTGTGATAACGGTTACTCCTTTTAAATTCTCCCAAAGGGGCACCAATCCGAAGCCTCTTGGATGATGATCATAAGCAACCCCTGGAGTAAGGACCCTGTCGATAAATCCCTTGGTAGTTGCAGGCATTAAGTCCCACCAGATAGGAAATATAAAAACAAGGTGGTTAGCTTCCTTCAGCCGCTTATTATAGTCTATTACCTGCGGGTCAACGGCTCTGTGTTCAACAAAGCCTTTAAGGTCTGCCTTAGACATAACCGGATTAAAACCGTCATTGTCCAGATGCATAAGGTCCACTTCGTGACCTGCTGTTTTAAGCCCTTTTGTTACTGCATTTAGAATCGCGTTTGCATAACTTCCCTCATAGGGATGGTTAAATACGACTACCACTCTCATTTTACCTGGTTTATTTCCCAGCAAAACTAATCTACGCGATGGGTCCCGACGATAACATTTGTTATCAAATCCAGCAGACTATCTTTTTCCGGCTAGTTTACTTTTTATACGGCTGAGATGAACTTTCGTGATTCCCAGATACGAGGCAATATAATGTTGGGGAACACGCATAATGATATCCGGACGTTGCTGTAGAATCTGTTCATAACGTTGTTGAGGGCTATCTTTAATATGCGAAAGCAGTAGCTTTTGACAATCGATAAATCTCCTGAAGAGATGCCTCTCCATCTCCATTTTTATACCCGGGGAATTATCCAGTACAAATTCAAAATCTTTTTTGGAAAGAATCTTTATAATGCAAGGCTCTATACTTTCTATGCTATAGAGACTGGGCTCATTTGTTCTGAAACTTTCAACAGAGGAAACACCGTCTCCCTCGAAGAAAAACTGCGTGGTGATGTCGCTTCCGTCATTATTAAACCATGTGCGTAAGCAACCTTTCTCTATGAGATAGGCATTTTTTGAAATTTCGCCCTCCCGTAAAAGTATTGTTTTCGCAGGTACTTCCTGACGTTTAAAGAGGTGATTGTATTTATCCCAATCACTGGCTGCACCTATTGTTCCTTTGGCCATTTAACTATTAAGTAAAGTATATCTTCAAACAAATATACTAAATGCGTCCCGCAAAGGCTGGGGAGTATGAAAGTCTGCTTTATTTCACCACTTCACTCACCAGAATGACAGGAACGACGTTGGTATAGTTTACAAAATCTGCACGGATCGCATCTCTGTTCGGAGCAATAGCCGCCTGATATTCACTCAAGCTTTTTACATAAAATGTTCCGATAGCCATAAAAGGTAATGGTTGATTAGGCATACCGCTGGCAAGCCCTTTTTCAATGGTATATCTGACCAGATTTGACCCTAAATAACCCGCTACCATGGGCATGTGCTTCGTTTCATAGTACTCCATATTGAAGGTTTTACCTTCGGCATAAGGGTACATGATGCATATCTTAATCAATCCCTTTTCAGTGACATCGGTATTGTGTTCTTTGGATTTCCCGGGTTGCTTTTCCTGGCTAAATGCAGCAAAACAGATGGCTAAGAGCAAAAACGATAGAATTAGTTTGAACTTCATAACTGGTTAACTTTATGTGTAAGAAATGTAAGAATTTAATTGCAGTTTAGGAAATTCCGGGTAACTGAGTTGTCATCTAGCTGAAGATGATCACCACAGGGAAAGATTACAGCCCAAAAAGAAAAGCTGCCTCACTTACCATGAGACAGCTCCTCTCCTACTAATCTAACCACTTAATGTTTCACCACCTTCATCGTCTTACTTTGCCCCCCTTGCTTAAGATTAATATAATAAATACCAGGTTGCAGGTTCTGTCCAAGCTGGTAATAAGTACCGGCATTTATCCTCGTAGAATAAATAATGCTACCGGCATTATTAACAATACTAAGTACCGCTGGCGCTTTCGAAGCAGAAGTCATTCTTACATTAAACACACCATGGGAAGGATTCGGATATACTTCCGTTGTAAAATCCAGGTTGCCTTGTGTGTTTAATTTATTGCCGGCTACTGCGACGGTGTTCGTCACACCTTGCAGCGTATCTCCCGGCTGTAATGTCCGCACTTCAATACCCGCCACCGAGCCGCTATATGGATCATACAATCCTTTTTTAGGGTAAAAGAATACCTGTATCAAACCGGCATTGTCTGCTTTTGCCCTGATAGTTTTTATAACAGCGGTATTCAATTTGTTGCCCGCGGCCTGATAGATATTGAAGTTGATAAGGCTGTCCAGACCGTTGGTGGCTTTAATGCTAAATATCCTGTTATTCTTCTGCGCATTATCTGGCTCAACGAAATGCAGGCGGATGGTATAAACAGTATTAGGAGTGAGCCCACGCAGGTAATAACGCATCTGGGTTACATTGTCTTTGAATATACGTATATACTCATATACCTGCGGCGGAGCCGGATCAGTCACCTGAGAGACGTCTACAGGAGAGTTCACTTTTTGTACCCAGGTATAACCTGCATGCCAGAGCTTATCGGTACCAGTAGGCCCTTCCGGAACATATTGCGCAAAGGTGGTATTGGCATATGGACCAGGAGGTGTTTGCGTGGTGCCCGCGTTTATACCATAAACGGCCGATTGATTTGTCTTTAAAACTTCTATACAATAATCATCCAGCCATACGGTACCAAATCCTTCTTTAGCTACCCAGTAAGTCAGCCCTGTTGCGCTGTCAGGCACAGTGATGGTATCTCTTACCTGCGCCCAGTTGTCCCGGTAGGCCGCTACATTATACACCTCTTTTGAATAGTTGGCGTTACCTGTGGGAGCGCCCTGGCTGTTTATAAACCCAACGCCGTAGCCAGACCACCACGGATAGCCGGTAGCATCTTTCTCCACTTTCACCCAATTGGTAAATACAATAACACTACCTCCTCTTACAGGTATGGAACCCTGAATGTTCATGCCTGTCTTGTCTGTAGTGAAGCCCATTGTTACGGCTTTATCACCGGAATGGCCTTTGCCGCTAACTGTGTACACGGCGCCGACAAACGGCAAGTCCTTTTTAAAAGTGATCCAGTTAATCAGGTCGCTTTCGAAGCCATAGTTGGGTATGCCGCCGCAGGAGTCAAATGGCACAATGGTTACGGGCAGTGTAGCTGATACGCCCGATCCGTCTTGTGCATTGGCGGTGATGGTAGCTGTTCCCTGCCTGATCGCCGTAATGATCCCCGCAGTGTCAACGGTAGCCACTGTTGTGTTGGAGCTGGTCCAGGAAACCTTTTTGTTGGTAGTGTTTGCGGGCGAGAAAGTGTATGCCATCAACAATGTATCTCCCTCCCCAATGATCGCGGTGGATGGCTGCAACGTAAGCCCGGTGGCTAATACATCGGCCACATGCACATTGGCCTGCGCAAAGATTGTCGGATTTTCTGCAGATGCGGCTTTTATGATAACATCACCTTGTTTGATGCCAGTGATAATACCGGCACCGTTTACTTTAGCCAGCAGCGTGTCTGAAGTCGTCCATACCACCAGTTTATTGCTGGATTTCGCCGGTGCAACGGTGGCAGTCAGCTGAGTGGTCAATCCCACAAATACATTGGCCGACGACGTATTCAATGTTAATGATTGAACGGGCACATATATCACGTTATAGGTCTTGGTAGCCTTAAAGCCGCTTTCTGCGGAAGTTGCAGTGATAGTAACTGTTCCCGCCGATTTTCCTGTTACCACCCCATTCAGGTCTACAGTTGCAACAGCCGGATTGGAAGAAAGGTATGAGACATTCCGGTTGGTGGCGTTCAGCGGCGTAGTGGTCACCCGCAACGTATCAGTATAGCTCACATAAAGATTGCTGCTGTCTGAATGGATGCTGATCGCCTGAAGTGGAATGATACGTGCCTCAATGGCGGCGATGGAAGCGCTATAGACATCGCCTGCTTTCGGGTAGAACCAGACCTCTATCAGGCCTGAACTATTCGCTTTCGCTTCAAGTGTACGTGTTACAACGGTGTTCAGCTTATTGCCTGCGGCCTGGTAAACATTGAAATTGATCAGGCTATCGCCATTGTTGGCCTTTACACTGAAGATGCGATTAGCCTTATCGGCATCACTGGGTTCCAGAAAGTGCAGGCGTAGCACGTAGTTGGCGTTGGGAATAAGATTGCGCAGGTAATACCGCATCGGCGTGACATTGTTCCTGGACAAGCGCATGTATTCATACACCTGGCGGGGTGCAGGCGCTGTTACCTGGCTTAGGTCAACCGTGGCCGTGATACGGACGTTCCCGGTATATCCTGCGTGCCAAAGCCCGGCGGTGCCGCCCACCCCTTCGGGTACATACTGGCCGATGGTAGTATTCTGATACGGTGTTGCCGGATTACCTGTTGTTCCTGCGTTGATGGCCGTCACGATGGTGTTGACGATCAGCTGCACGGTCCTGCTGGCACCGCCGTCTGCAGCCGTAACGGTGAGGGTCGTGGTATCCAGCTTCAGACCTGTTATCACGCCGTTGGCATCTACGCTCGCCACGCTGGCGTCCGCCACTGTCCAGATAAGCGTTTTATTGGTAGTATTGGCGGGCGTTATGGTGGTAATGATCTGTTTAGGTGTATTCATGGTGCCGTAGACGACACTGTCTATCGCTATGCCGGTGGAGATGGTCGGCGGTATGACGACAATGGTGTGTGTGTCTGTTTTTCCTCCGTCGACCGACGTAACGGTGATCGTGGCATTACCGGCCTTCACACCGTTCACATTCCCGAAGGCGTCCACTTTGGCCACCGAGGTATCGGAAGAGCTCCAGGTAACGGAGGGATTCGTGGGATAAGTAGGTGTAAGCTTTACGTTCAGCTTAACCGAATATCCTTTTACAATCGTGTCTGACGCGGAATTGATTATTTCTACCGACTGAACGGGTCCTGCTACCGGAGTGCCGAAAAAGATACCGTTCCCGTGAGCAGAAATAAACATTCTTCCTTTGTTGTCCGCCGTAATATTCGGTGCTACACCCGGCAGCCTGTCTAAAATGGTGATCCATGTACGACCCGTATCGTCTGAACGGAAGGCGCCATAATGAATGCCATTAATCGGAAGCGCCTGACTGGTCACATACAAAGCCAGGTGCGCATTGGGTGTGGTATCGGACATAGCGGCTGCGATCCATTTGGGTTTAAAATTCTCGCCGCCTACCCTGGTGAATGTTTTGCCCGTATCTGTTGTATGATAGAGCGCGCTGTATTGCGGATATCCTTCATTGTGGTATGCGATCCATACATCACCTGTCTTCCCTGGTGTTACCTCAATATTAGAAGTAGTGGCATAAGCAGAGCCATTCGGATTGCTGCCTGCGTTGGCGGCAAGGCCCTCAGCAGCTGTCTTCACGAACGATTTTCCGCCATCTGAACTTACAAAGAATGAGCCGCGGTCCCAGACATAGAAATAATCGCCGTTCACCTTATCCGCTGCCAGATGGTTTTCTCCCGGATACAACATCCATTGCGGCCCGGCAGGTAAAATGCCGGAAGCAAGGCCGGTGGATTTGGTCCAATCGGCGCCAAGATTGTCCGACCAGTACACGTTACCTGGACTGTTGCCGTCCATTTGCGTCAGCCAGAGGATATTCCTTCGGTTAGCCGACACGGCTACACGCCCGCGTATGCCGGGCAACTTAGGAAATAGTGTGTAGGTGTCTCCACCATCGGTGGAATAACCCGCGCGTGATGCGCTGAGATTGTTATCTGCCGGACCGTCGCTACCCACACGTACAAGAAAATCCGGGTCCGTATACTGGAACGCGACCCCCTGCATGTTAAACGCTGAAAAGATGTTCGTGAACAGCGCCGTGCTGGAAACGGCGCCCTGCCTCAACGGCTCCGTAAGGGAACGGTGGTGAGCCCCACCAACATCCGCGGTAACCGTGAACAATTGATTCTTGCCGCTGGGGGGCGCCACCAGCGGACCGGTTACCATGATCTCTTCCAAACCCACTACGCGGATCTTCCAGTTAGCGGGGCTACCAAAGATATTATCCGTGGAAAGTACATCCAGCAGATCGTTGATCCATACGCGGTCCGGGTAAAAGGGATCCCAGGTAAATGCGATCGGGTTATGCCCGGGGGCGTTAAACGATAAGCCGTCATTCTTCGAATGTGGCGCTTCCGAATTATCGCGGCTGATCTTTCCTGGTGTGTAGGAGCCAGGGGCGCCACCATTCTTTGAAATAAAATAAGGATCCTTATTCCAGGTACCGCGGGTACCTACAACGATATAATCTGAATTGGCGGGGTTCACTGCGACTTTAGAAAAGTATCTGTCGGCTTTATTCGGATCGGGATCTGGCTCTAAAGTTACAGGGGAAACGTCCTGCCAGCCACCGTTCCTATACTTGTAAACGCCTTTAGGCAAATTCTCTGTTCCGGCAGACACATAAAGCGTTCCATCCGCATGGATCGTGGCCCGGTAGGGATGTGCAGGACTGTTGCTCATCAGCGAGAAAGAGCCGCCCCCATCTTCAGATGCATATACACCTGTTGACCGGCCTATATAGATTCTCCGGGTAACATTTTGCCCGTTGATGGCAACAGTACCGGAACTTTTATCGAAAAGAATAAAAGAGCAGTAGCCTGGCGTAGTGATGGCGCTTACCTGCGACCAGCTGCTGCCGGCGTCTTCCGATTTCAAGGCGCCATTCGAGTCTGTTACGACCCATACACGGTTGCTGTTGGCTGGATCAACCTGTATACGGTCGCCAAAAATCTGTGTATTGTTCGGATACACTACAATGGGCACACGCAGGTCCGTCCAGGTATCGCCCCTGTCGGTACTTTTCAGGATGGTGCCCATGTCCTTGTTCCCTTTGCCTGGCCCTGAACCTTCACTGTCCTGCACTGTGGCATAAAGGATGTTGCCGGTGGAGTCGTTGGGATCTACGCCAATGCTGCCGCAACGCTGGTGAAACTCCCAGTTCCAGTAAGTAACGGGTATTTTTTTGAACAGCATCAAATGCTCCCATTTCTGCAGGTTCTTATTCCATCGGTAAGGAGTGCCTACATCGGTGGTGATGAAATAAAGATCGGGCACCTTGGGATGTGCCACAAATGAAGGCAGCGCACCAGATCCGCCTATCCGGACCTGATTCCAGGTATACGTTTGCGCATTTACCTCCCGTGAAGCGGTCAGATAAAAGATGGTTAATAATAGGATGGAGTAGATCGTTTTCAAGTTCATAGTGGAATTTTTTAAGGTTTTTTTGGATGATCCTGGTATCAATTCCAGCCATTTCGAATGTCTTTGGCCACATTGGGATTATAGTTTTTCTCCACATCAGGAATGGGGAACAGCAGGTGTTTATCCTGGAAAGGTTGTGTGCCGGTTCCCGGCTCCGCAGCTTTTTCCGCATTAATAGTTTCTTTGATAATGCCCCATCTCAGCAGGTCGAAATACCGGCATTGCTCTCCGCACAATTCCAGCTGGCGCTCGCGCATCAATATTTTCATGGCATTATCTTTACCGCCAAGCGTGGTATACAAAACAGCATGAGAGCGGGAACGTACACTGTCGATCAACGCCAGTGGAGCATCGCCCGTATTACCTTGCTGGATATAAGCTTCCGCCAGCATCAGCATCACATCTGCCAGGCGGATCACCTGCCCGTTGATAGGACTTTTAGGATCGCCATATTTTTCCACGAGATTGTAATACTCATATTTCTTCCAGCGATAGTCGCCCTGCGGATCGGTAGCATCAAATGGAAACGCTTTTTCACCTGTAGGGCACTGCTGGCAGTACATGGTTTCTCCTCCTGAAGCTGCAGTGCCATAGAAGGTGGATTTAGCACGGGGATCTGTATACGGTTCACCCGTTGCAGGATTGGGATACGTAAATGCCTTCACAGCAGCATTGCTGATGTATACGTTCTTCCAATCGTTCCAGCCATATTCCATCGCACGACCGGTATGCGTTTGTTTACCCACCTGCTCCGCACCATTACCAAACATATAGTAAGGCGAGCCAATGCCCCAGTCGGTCCACTGCTGATGCATGATCTGGAAGATATTTTCGGGCGTGTTCTGATTCGTAGTGCTGAAAACATTATCAAATGAAGGGTCGAGCCTGTAGGCATATGGCGCGCCCATCAACTTTTCGAAGGATGTTTGTGCAAGGGCCCACTTTTTCTGATACAGGTAAACCTTTCCGAGCAGCGCTATCACTGCGCCTTTGGTTGCCCTGCCCAGTTCTGTAGCAGAATATACGGCAGGTAATTCCGAAGTTGCTTCTGCTTCTGTCAGGTCTTTTTCCACCTGCTTCCATACTTCAGCAGCAGGACTGCGCGATAAATAGTTGTTATTAAGTGTAGTCTGATAGTCGGTATACAGTGGCACATCTCCCCATAAGGTTACTAGATGGAAATATGCATATGCCCTCAGGAACTTAACCTCTGCGAGATATTGATTCAGTTTTGCCCGGTCTGCGGTGGCGGTAGGATTCCAGGCCGCTGCCCGGTCTATCACCAGGTTAGTCCGGAAGATCATCCGGTAGAGAGAACTCCATAAGGCACTCTGATCGGCATTGTTGGTACCAAAACTGTAATCGCCCAATTCCTGTTCTGCCCCCAGCAAAAAGCTGGCCCGCTTGGCTTCATGTCCCATCAGGTCAAAAATATAGTAATACTCCCTTGCCCACAATCCAGGGTGTAACAGTGTAGCGTAACAGGCAATAGTAGCCTGGTTCAGCGCGCCGATGTTAGTAAAATAGGTTTCGTATGCATAGGCACTCTGGTCCACCAGGTCGAGGCGCGACTTTTTGCATCCGGTAGAGATGGTTATCAGCGCAGCTATCAGCACTATTTGATGTATATACTTCTTCATAAGATCACGTTTAAAAATTAAAACCCTAATTGAATACCTGCCAGGAAAGTTCTTGGCTGTGGCACCTGTCCCTGATCAATACCACGTGCAAACAGGTAGTCGCCTGCCACTTCCGGATCGTACCCGGTGTACCCGGTGAGCGTAACTAGGTTCTGGGCTGCTATGTAAATGCGGAGCGATTTAACGGCGCCTTTAGTAATATTGCTTAACATCGGCGCCGGGGTGTTATATCCGATAGTAATATTCCGTAAACGCAGATAGCTGCCATCTTCCAGCCACCAGTCAGATGGGCGGAGGTTACCGTTGCCGGTTACATTCTGGCCTATCCTGGGTAAAGCGGCTACATCACCAGGCTTACGCCATCTGTCGAGGATGTCGGTGCTGGCGTTGTGCCCTGTAGACATGAAGCTGGTATTTAATTTTAGGCCATTCAGGAGTTTCAATCCGCTGATACCAGACAATACCAGGTTCAGGTCAAAGTTCTTATAAGTGACACCGGCATTGATCCCATAAATATATCTGGGGATGGCATTACCTAATATTTCCTGGTCCTTTCCCGTAACCACACCATCGCCGTCAATATCCTTATAAATAAAATCGCCCGGCAACAAACCATCCTGATACTTCGCATCTGGTTTGCCTGTTTTTTTTGCTGCTTCCTGGTTCAGGATATTGATTTCATCAGCATCCCTGGCCACATGATCCACTCGGTAGCCATAGAAAGAGCCGATGGCATTGCCTGCTGCCGTGTAAGTAGTGGCGGGTACCGGCGTAAAGGCGCCAGCCTGGATAGGCGCAGAAAACTGATTACCTAACGACAATACTTCGTTGTGATTAACAGATCCATTAACGCTCACATTGAAACTGAAGTTATCGTTGATTTTATCTGCATACCCGACTGTCAACTCAAAACCTCTGTTCCGGACGTCGGCTGCGTTTACTGTTTTACGAGGCTGCGTACCGGTAGGACTTACACCAATACTGGCGGGAAGCAAGGTGGTTACCAGCAACCCCGTACTTTTACGATCATACCAGTCAGCTTCAAGGCTGAGGCGTTTTTTAAAGAAAGCCAGGTCGATGCCTATATCCGTCTGATTGGTTTGTTCCCATTTTAGATCCGGGTTGCTCAGGGTGGTCAACGTGGTGCCGGATATAAATGTTTCTGTACTGCCCAGCGAGTATACCAGTGCGCCGCCAGGTGTGCCCTGGTAGGTTTTTGCGGTATTCAGGAAGTTGGGAATATTGTTATTGCCGGTTTGCCCCCAGCTGGCACTCAATTTTCCGTCCGATAGTACCGGGAGCGTATTTTTTATAAATGCCTCTTCGGAAAAGCGCCAGGATAAACCTACGGCAGCGAAATTACCGTAACGGTTGTTAGGGCCAAAGTTCGAAGCACCATCCCGGCGGTAGCTGGTGGTCAGTATATACTTATCATCATACGTATAGTTCAACCGGCCATAGTAAGAGATCACAGAAGGACGTGCATAGTTGGAATAAGTATTGGTAACGGATTGGGAAGATGCCACACCTACATTGGTGATATTATCATTGGGTTGCCCGGTTCCCCTGATGGAAGAGCCGTTGGTAATACCCGGGTCAATATAGCTCTGCCCCGCAATCAAAGAGAGCTGATGCCTGCCCAGTAGTTTGTCGTACGACAGGTAGTTTTCCAGCATATAGTACGAGTTTTCCGTAAAAGTCAGCAACGACTGGCGGGCCTGGTTCAGGAAATTGGATGCCTGGTACTGTTTCTGATAGCTGTTACTTCTGCTGGAGTTCACCTCTGCTGCAAACTGTGAACGGAATTTCAATCCATCGATGATACGTACTTCGCCGGATAGCTGCGGGAAGAAAGCCAGTGATTTGGTCGTTTGACTTCTCATGGCAATCTCCTGTATCGGATTAACGGCATTGCTGAAGTCATCGATGTTAGAGACGATAGAATACCCGCCCTGGATAGATGGGTCCAGGATGGGTTTATAGGGGGCATATTGTATAGCATTGATAATATTGGCGTAGTTGCCTTTGCTCACATATTGCCGGACGATGATGTTCTGTGTAAACCGGAAGCGGCCCAACGTTTCTTCGAGGCCTATACGTGCCTGGAATCGCTTGTTGGTAGCATTGGTTAAGATGGCCTGTTGATTGATATAAGTGGCGGATATACTATAATTTACCTTTTCACCTCCACCGCTGATGTTCAGGTCATTTTCCGATACCAGCGCATTACGGAAGATGGCGTCCTGCCAGTCGGTACTGTCCTGTAAAACGGCTGTTGTATTGAATTTTGCCGGCAGCACGGTATTCTTGGTAGCGGCGAGATCTTTCAGCGCGTCCACATATTGTGCAGCATTGAGCAGATGCAGTTGTTTCCAGGCTTTGGCGATGCCCCATTGAGAGGTAAAGCTGATACGAGGCGGGCCGGTCTTTCCTTTTTTGGTAGTGATGATCACCACGCCATTTGCCGCTGCAGAGCCATAGATAGCTGTAGAAGATGCATCTTTCAGGATGGTGATACTTGCTATGTCCTGGGCATTAAGCGTATTAAAAAGGTTTTTTGTGCCCTGGATGCCATCCACTACATACAACGGATTGATATCCGTGAAGCTGCCAGTACCCCTGATGATAATCTGGGCATCTGCACCGGCGCCCCCGCTGCTTTGCAGCACCTGTACGCCCGCGGCCTTACCGATGAGCAGCTGCGAGGGATTAGTCGCATTTACCGCACCGGCTTCTTTCACCGTTACTACATTGAAAGCGCCCACTACATCTTTCTTTCTGGCAGTACCATAACCGATAACGACAATGTCGTTCAGGGCCGCCACTATCCTGACGAGGCGTATAGAAAAAGTGAGCGTGGCGCCCGACTTCAGCAAAACATTATTCAGCCGTTGGGTTTCAAACCCCATGTAAGAAACGCTGAGAGAGTATTTTCCTTCAGGGGGCAATCCGGAAAAACGGAATACACCATTACTGTCAGTTACCACGCCTGCGGAATACATTGTTTTTTCATTAAGCGCCACTACAGAGGCGTTGGGGAGAAGGTCGCCCTGATCTGTGCGCACTGTGCCGGTCACCTGCATGCGAACCTGAGCCCGGGTGATCATTGAAACGCCTGAAGTCAACATGACTAGTAGCAGGTACAGACGCCATTTTGGTTGATAGAACATCTTCATAACTGGAATGTGTTTTTAAAGTCCGGAGCATAGCAAGCCCCGGGGCGCTACCGGCGCCCACTTGTGGAATAGAACTATATCGGTGATTTATCTCCTCTTAATTATAAATCCGCTATCATTCCGGATCAGCTGCAGATTATTGGGCAGCGTTATATCGGTTAAGATTTTCTCCAGCGAGTCTGTTTTTTCAAATTTACCATCGAAATAAATCTCCATCACGTCTGAAGGATAATAATAGATGGCTATTCCATAGTAATTACTCAGCTGATCCAATACCTCCGACATGGGTTGATTATTAAATTTATACCAGTCTGGTTTCGTATACCCTGTGTCATTATTGCCGGCTCTTACTAATATGTCCATGCCCCTGGTATTGAAGTCAGACACTAAAACTTTTCCCGTCTTACGGTAGTAATTGAGTTCTTTACCGGGAGTGAGTACCACATCGTTGATGACTTTCTTTTTATTGACGGCGCCTTGTACCATCACTTTCCCGCTGTTCAGTCTTATGCTGATCATATCCTCGCCGGGATTGGCTTTCACATGAAAAAAGGTGCCCAATGCGGTCGTATATAGGTCGCCGCTATACACTACGAAGGGGTGCAATTTATCGAAGGCTACAGTAAAATCGGCTTCTCCTGTCAGGTAAATGTCCCTGTTTTCCCTGAATTGTTTGTCATATACAATACTGGCTGCCGGCAGTAACCTTACCACAGAACCATCCGGCAACGCGATGTCCATGGCTTTATGACTGGTGTTGGTGGTCCGCTGCTGTTGTTCAGTAGGAATCGTTATTGTCAGTTCCTGATTAACAGCACTAATTTTTTGATGATCGCGCTGGAGCAACAACATGGTTCCTCCTGCCAATACGCCGGTGACTACTGCTGCGATGGCCAGTCGTTTAATCCATTTCTTCCGGTTATTGGCCGGTAGCGTTTGTTGATGAATATTCTTCAGCCACTGTTGGGAAACGGTTTCCGGGAAGTAGCCGCTTTCCTGTAATTGCAGGAATTCCTCTTCCGGCAGGTATTTCTCCAGCATATCAGGATGCTCCTGCAGGTAATTGGCCACCCTGCGGGCTTCCTCCGGTGTGCATTGATTGCTGAAGAACCGTTTCAGTAATTCATCATTTATCATATTATATACGGCTGACAGATAAGTAATACGTTTGTAACGGGCGAACTACGTAGTCCGATCCAAAATATTTTAAAACCGGCCAAACCAGGCCAGAAGAGAGGCCAGGAACCCGAGATAATGTTTTATCTGTTTGATGGCCTGGAAAATGTGCGTTTCCACTGTTCTGGACGACAAGGAAAGTTCCCGTGCGATCTGCTGGTGGCTCATGCCTTTAAAACGACTCATTTCGAACACTTTACGACGCATCGGAGGCATCTCTTTCAATGCATCCGCCAGCTTCACCTGTAGTTCCTTTTCTGCCAGCTTCCCCCAGAGGTCATCTACCGGCAGGGTATACTTATCTATTACATGGACCACCTTTTCCCTGTAAACGGTTTCCTTCCGTAGAAAGTCGATCAGCGTGGTGCGGGCAATACGGAACAGCTGTAATTCTATATTGAGGTCGTCTGCGAGATTTTCCCGGTAGTTCCAGCACTTGATGAATGTCAGCTGCGTCACCTCTTCTGCAATAAAGGATGACCTTGTTTTTTGGAGAATAAAATAGTAGATCCTTTTGTGCCAGGAATAATAGACTTCGTTAAATACCAAAAGGTTACCTTGCTTCAAAGCAGCTATAGTATTCAAAACGTGGGGAATTTACCATAGCAATTTAAACAAATAAATATGGAAATGCCAGAGATGCGGCCGGCAGTGTTGCAGGGGTAATGGGAAGCTCGTACCCGTTAAACGAGGACAATTCTCAATTTGCAGCCCCACTGCCTAAATTGGCTTTCACTATTAGTTTCTAAATAACTTGTCAAAAAATGGAGTATGCCTTTTTTCAACGGCCTGAATAAGTTGACTGAACCTTAATACTTCAATATGCATATTTAGATCAGGATAGATCTTATAAAAAGTACCAAAAGGAGTCTTTCGATATCCTTTTCCAATGTTATATGTCTCAAGTTGCTCTGGAATTATATCAACAATTACATATCCAAATTTTGGTGTTTCCTTTCTCACGACAACCTGACTTCCTCTATAGTTCTTTTTTGAATCACCATATAAGAAATCATCAAAATATTCTTCAATTAACTCAGAGAACTCCCATCTATAATCCGCCTTACTTTTCTGATGAGCGATTTCTCCTGGGCGTTTAAATTCAAATACAACCATTGATGAAATTTCTCCTGAATGTTCAGGTGCAAAGCTTATGGGATTATCAAACATTGGCGGATGGTCTATCATTAAAAGGTCCGGCTCTTTTCTGCTTTTATTCTGGGATATAGAAGTGATTGGCTTATCTGAGGCAATAAAAGTATAAGTTGCAAAACGTTCATCCAACAACCATAAATTATGAGAATCATAAGTAATTTCTCTGTCAGTCACACCCATAGGGAATATAAGGTTATGTATATCCTCTTCTAGCTTGTACTTCCCATTTTGGTCTGCTTCAAGGAAACGATTGAACAAATCAATAATAGCTTTTCTCCTAATCATATACTCAGCGAGATTGTCAGCATCATAGGCTGTCTTTTCCACCAGTTCTTTTTTTATCGCCTCAATATTCTCTCGAGTAATTTCTCCCTTGTCTATGAATCTCTGAATTTTTTGATCTATGTTCTTTTTCTCATTAAAGGAGATTCTATAAAGAGCCTCTTCCTTCTTTTCATCCGAAAGATTAGGTGGAATTGAATTCAAAATATCTTCTCTATCAATATATCTGCGGTAGCGCGGCGCCTTTGAAGAAATATAGTTTTTTAATTCTTTAATATTCCTGTCTTGCATTGCTCTAACAAAATCATCATATTCCTTAGCCAATAAATCAGCCAGCTCCTTTTCGATATTATCAAAAGAAAGTTCCGATCCGACCTCATCACGAATATATAACCCGTGTTCACTTTGCTGAGGAATAGTGAAACCATTTCTTGAATGATATACCTTTTTATTTAGATATTCAGACACTACATAAATATCCAGATAATATCCTTTACCATTCTCGATCAGTGCATAGCTGAAGATACTATTCATCTTTCCGATACTTCTTCCTGATCCAACTACTCGGGAGTTTGCACAATAATGTAGGTAGTGGTTCTTTCTATTATTGACTTTTTCCGTCTTTGTGATGTAACATTTAAAGGACTCTCCACCCAGCGCGAAGTTTCGTTCTTTTTCCTTCGATACCTGCTTGTAAAGATCATTAACTACAGCCAGTTCGCCATTTTCGAGATCCAATATTTCAATTAGTGGAAGATCCCCACACAAATAGTATATTAAGCAATGACGCATGATTTCTTCGGCAATTTTTGACACCGAAAGTGCTGTATGATCTTTTATAGCCTGATTATGGCAAGCGGAAAGCTCGACAATTGTCTTTCTAATTGAATCTTCACTTTCCCTGGTATTTATATTTGTGACCTCACTAATTGGGTCAAATTTAAACTCTCTGTATTTCCATACATCACCTTCCTTATAGGTACTTCTAATATAAATTTCTTCAAATGCTGCAAGGACGGTGAATCTACCAATTCCTTTACAGCCAAAAGCTTTATTGTGTCGTGAATAGGCGGTTTGATAGGATTTAAGATTTGCATCTGTGAATCCATTTCCGTTATCGATGACTTTCAAGGAATGTATGGTCTTTGCATCCGCCACTATAACGTTTTGCGGAAATTCACCACGTATAATTTGAATCTGAATCTTTTTTTCCTGTTTATCGACATCTTTCGTTTGTTTTAAGCTTACAATAGCATTCGCTACTATCTCAAACAAAGGTAATAGAGCGTCAGTTGCTTTGAGATCAACTTCACTAACAATATTTTGAACCGGCAAATCCATAAAAAGAAGTGATTGTAAAGTACAAGAGTGTGTTATAAAACTACGAAGTTTTTAGTAATCAAAAACAATATTGAAGTTAGTTGAACTTTTCTGATTAAATCCAAGCAACCAACAGTTTATTTTCATGACAGATATACAATACATGATCATACTTATAACATGCAGATCGAAGCGCCTTTCTAACAATCACAGAAGGAAATTGATTAGGCTCTTTAATCTGTGTTACAAAAAAATGAATGCATAAACGCCAACTACTTCCTTGACTTCTCCGGGCTCAACCCAACAGAGCGAAGTGCATTTGATAGACAAAGGCCCATGAAATTTCTTGGCTATGGCATAGAAAGTGACGTCGCAAGGGAATACTATGACGTTTCGCTTACCCGGTTGTTTGATCTACTGATCTTCCTGAAAGAGACTACACATACCACAGCATTGTTTAATTGAAGAAAGGAACGCTGTAGCATATGGAAGGCGCGGTTAATCACGCCTTTCATATGCCATACAATAGACACCATCAGTGGCAATAATCACGGCTCCCCCGACCCTGAACTTGTCCAAATTCTTTTGCTCATCTCCATAGAAACCGTTAAATTAATATAGATAACCCCGATTATTCCCTCAAACCCCCAATCACATGTCCCACGCAACAGGAACACATGTTACCCTGCCTGGTCCACAAGGCATTGGCCCAGCATTTGGCGCGCCTGACCATCTGGACTTTGTACCAGCACCTGCACCTCCACCCGTAACACCACCGGGCGGTATTAAACTGATCATACTGCATTTCGCCAATGCCAGCTTCCCTGGCAACAGTCGCCTGGAGGTAGAACTAGGCTATGGCACGGATGTATTCACTGTAGCAGATGGCGCTGAGTTCTGGACACGCCCCATTAATGCCAGCCTTTTCCCCGGCGGCATCTCCATCACATATTTTCCCGATGGCGGCGGCGGCGTACAACTGATATCGTTTGGAAGAGGAGAACGTCATGAAGAAGAAAATCCTGGCGGATCTCACGACAGTTATTCAAACTGCGATCCTTTCCTGAAAGATGGCAACTACACAGAGCCGCAATACGACCCGTTCTGGTTCTGTAACACACCGCCGCAATGGGAGAACGTGGCCGCATTACCCGATGGCATACAAAAACAGGTAGCTGCCAGTGTATGTATGCTGGTTGCTGTACACGGCGACCATGTATCTACCTGCTCTGCTACACTGATAGGGCCCGATCTTGTCATCACCGCCGGCCACTGTGTTACAGACCCTGATATGGAAGTACCCACCATGTCTGTCATCTTCAATTACCAGACAAATGCCGATGGCTCTAAACCACCCGGCTATAACGCGATTTTTCACAAGGTGATCAGATATCTGCATCATGGTACAATAGGCCAGTTCGGCTCAGGGCCCATTGACTATCTAATCGTCCAGATAAAGATACCTGACGGCGGTCTTGGCATTCCTCCGATCCCCATGCGCAATAGCCTGCCGGCAGTAGGCGAACAGGTTTTCGGCATACATCATCCCAATGGAGCTGTAAAAAAAGTAAGCCGCAGACACACTGATCCTACCGCCACCGTTACCAGTAATGCCTTGATGATAAACGTGAACATAGATGTTTCCGGTGGTAGCTCCGGTTCCGGACTTTTTGATATGACGGGCCGTTTCCTGGGCGTACTCTCATCAGGCGGCAAATGTAACCTGGGCTATGCACCTTCCGTTTCTATCCTGGACCATATCAGCGAGACGCCAGTCCCTTCTCCTGCCCGCGACGTGATGATCGTATTTGACCGCTCCGGTAGTATGTCTATGGACGCCGGTACCGGCCAGACCAAAATAGCAGAAGCCCGTGACGCCGCTTCTTTGTTTGTACAGCTGATACGAACATCTGGCGCGGACCGTATCGGCCTGGTTTCTTTCAGTACCTCTGCCAGTGATCCGGTCGAGTTTACCCTGCATCCCGTCGACAATGCCAACAAAACCACACTGATAGGTTCAATGCCTTTCTCAGGCGGTATCATAGGCAACCTGATGCCAGGAGGTAACACCAGTATCGGCGATGGCCTGGCGGCAGCCAGAGATACCTTCACCGGAGGTGCTAACCGTAAGACCATCTTTCTGCTGACCGACGGCCTACAGAATACACCACCTATGATCGAAAATGTGGAAGGCAGCCTTTCCAATATTGACGTAGTGGCAGTAGGTTTTGGCACGGAAGCCGGATTGAATGGGCCACTGCTTACCCAACTTACCCAAACGCACAACGGACTATACATGCGGGCCGGCGATGGACTGGATCTGAAGAAATTCTTTTCATTGGCTTTCGGCAACATCTTTGAAGCAGGAACGCTCAACGATCCTGTCTACGTCCTCCCTGCCGCCGAGCGGGCGGCCAAACCCATACCTTTTGCAGTATGCGAAGAATCGTCCATTACAGTTGTACTGGGATGGGATAAGGAAGCCGCACCACTTAATCTGGCATTAAAAGCCCCCTCCGGCAAAGTAATACTCAGCTCGGACGCAAGTGTGGAATCATCCCGCGGAAGAACCTGGGAATTCATGCGCCTGAGCCTCCCTGCCGGCGCTGACCGGAGCGGGCAATGGGAAATCCTTGCAACCCGTGTTGGCGGGGGCGGTGAGTTTCCACCACCGGCTATAGACGTCCGTTTTTTCATCAACGTTATTGTGAAAGACGGCCCCTTTATGGCGCAGAGAATGAAGCAGCGCAAATTCTTTACCGGCGATACCGTCAATCCCATAGTAGCCATCTATAGATCGAATGGCTACCCGCCAGCCAATGCAGCTATAAAATTGACTGTAACCAGTCCTATACGAAGCGTAGGCAACATATTGGCTGACAGAGGACTGATACCGGCCGGAGAAACCGGTGGGGACAACATTCCTCCGCGCTACGCCACACTACAACAGATAGAGGCCGCTCAGCAAAGACCTGTAATTGATTACAGAAACGACACATTTGATCTGTACGATGATGGTGCACACGACGACGGCAGTATGGAATCCGACGGCGTTTTTGGCAACCCGCTCATCAACCTGCTACGCCATGAGGGGCACTACACCTTCCATGCTGTCGCTACCTACGGCGATAACTGCCGTGGCACCCGCGAGCTCACCTGGACATTATACGCTGACATTGGAATAGACCCCGGACAAACAACCGTATCAACTACCGTAATCAGCACTTTACCCGATGGCCACCAGCTTGTAAGGGTCACCTTCACCCCCAAAGATAAATATGGCAATAAAGTAGGCCCGGGAAGATCCGATGCATTTACGCTGGCCGGACTGCCAGGCTCTGAAATGGAAGGAACTGCCACTGACAAAGGAGACGGTAGTTACGAAGTGATAGTGAACTGGCAAACCGACGCCTCCTATCCACCTGGCATCATCATCACACAGGACGGTCGCGACCCCGTGATCATAACCCCCAAACCGGCCAAACCGGATAAAAAACCGGATTGCCGCAAATGGAAACGCCGTAACCGCCAATTATGGTTACTAATTCTGCTGTTACTGTTATTGCTGATTTACCTCATCTTTTTCCTCCCGCCTACGTATGGCCCGTACTAGCGTAACAGATGCCATTGGCCCCGGCGTATAACAACGCGCGGCAACCAGGTATTTTTGTGGCCCATGTCGACGTACACGTCTGGCATACCCTGTGTATACCTCTGGTGTGCCTCTAATGTACCTCTTGTACACTCTGGTACACCTCTTGTACACCTCCGGTGTGCCTCTGGTATACGTCCAGAACAACACGGATATAAGTGACTATTTTAACATTTGCATTACTTTAGATTCGTTTGAGATATAGTAGAGATTCGCTTATCCTCCCTTAATCCTCCCTTTTAAAGGGAAGATTAAGGGAGGATAAGCGAATCTCTACTATATCTCTACTATATCTCTACTATCTCTACGATATCTTAACCGAAACAATTCCTGCCATTGCCAGCAGATCAGCATCATCTACTGGCGGCCTGCCAACAGCATCCATCGTCCCTTAAAGCGAGAGCTGACATTTATCGTTGGGAGAGCGGAAGTAGCAGCGGTTTCAGATGGGAATGGCGGGCCTTCGGCTCTCTGGGCTACGACTGATGCGGCTAAATAGCATTCCCAAGCCCACCCGATTGACAAAGCTAAACAGCCTTCCGCTGCCAGAGAGGCGCCGACCGCCATCCCATACTGAAACCGGGCTACTTAGCGTGAATAATATATTCGCTCAGGATTCGCTCAGGATTCGCTCAAGATCCGGTGAAGATTCGCTCAAGGTCCGGTGAAGGTTATAGCCTATAGGCTCTCTACTATAGCGTTACAGCCACTGTTCTATAGCCCTGGCTATAGAATAGCAGGCGTAAGGCAGGTCTATAGCGCCTATAGCTATGGAACCGCAGGCCATCTTGAGCGAAGTCTGACCCTACTTGTACCGTAGAAAGTCCGGGGCAAGTCCAACCCAAAGGCATGGTAAAGGCATGGTAAAAGCGTACCAACCCCTATCTGATATGACAAAAGAGATACGCCACCAACAGCGCCCAGTCGCCGGAAGAACTGGTTTTCAGATAACTACGCATTCGACGCAGCGCCTCCGTCAGCTGGTTTTTAACCGTCTGTTCTGAAAGATTAAGTTTACGTGCTATTTCCGCTATAGAGAGGTCTTCTTCCCGGCTCATCCGGAAGATCTGCTGCATACGCGTGGGTAACAGACTGACCGCAGCGGCAATATTGGCGGTTAATTCTTTGGTTTCCAGCCTGTCATTGAATTCCTGGCTGTCAAGTATGTCGAATAAGGATATTTTTTTGATCTCGGCAGTACTGAAAGCATAATGACTGATCACCCTGTATTTGATAGCAGCGTGGAGGTATTTTGCAAATTCGCCTTCCTTAAAAACGGGGAGCTCATGTCTCCGGCGCCAGAGGCTCAGCATGACTTCCTGTACCAGGTCTTTCGCATCGTTCACATCCACACGCTGGCTGGCCCGCGTGTATAGCACTTTCCAATACCTGTTGTACAGCATCTCGAAAGCAGCGGTATCATCTCCTTTCAGCAATTGCAGTAAGTCCCCGTCACTGATATGCGTTTCGAACATTTTGATCTTGGTGAGCCGTAAAGTAAAAGCGAATTACTTAAGAATGCAAGCACATGACAAATAATTAACCGGCTGGCACTTATCATTGATTATCCGCAGATCATTATACATTCAGCCCGGCTCCCACTTTCAGCAGTTCCAGCCGCCCATGTATAGCGCCCTTTTTTTCAAGCCCCTTCAGCACATTAAAAGGGTCGCTTATCGGCTCATCAGACAGCTCAAAAGTACCGTAATGCATAGGGATCATCACCTTCGCATGCATATCGTTCGCCGCTTTCACCGCATCCTGGGGAGAGATGTGGCTTTGTGCCATGAAAAAGGCAGGTTTATACGCTCCTATCCCTACAATACAGTAGTCTATAACCGGGAAGATCCGGCCTACGTCTGTAAAATGACTGCCATATCCTGAGTCAGAAGCGAAATAAATGGTCTTGCCACCCGCCTGGATCACAAAAGCGCCCCAAAGCTGGCTATTAAGGTCACGAAACCCTCGTTTGGACCAATGCCTCGCCGGGAGGAAAAAAACCTTAATACGGGCCTCTGTGTGATATTGCTGGTACCATCCTGCCGTCTGAACCTGCTCACTGCCCGTCAGTTTGTGCAGCAGCCCCTCCATTTTCAACCCTGTCAGGTAAGTGGCCTGCGGATTATTATCCGCCAGTAAACGCAGACTGCGCTTGTCACAATGGTCCAGGTGATTGTGGGATACCAGGATATAATCCAGGCCTTTCAGTTTTGCGGGGTCTATGGGAAAAGGCGTACGCCGTTTGAAGAAGATGATATCATAGAAAACAGGGTCGATCAGTATATTGACACCTCCCAGCCGGATAAAAAAAGAGGCATGCCCCAGCCAGACGATGCAATCCCTGCCCGAATGCAGGAACTCCTCATTATGCACGACTTCCGGATGCCAGGTATCCGCTTTTTTCTCTGCCTTCTGGGGATTGCGCTGGAAGCGCCACTTCAGGAATTCAAAGAATGAATACATATGCGGGAACTCATGATTCACGAATTTTCCGCTTTCATCTACCGGTGTTCCCTTCCAGTCAAAAGGTAATTGCATACCGGACAAGTCCGGGTTTGAGACATATTCCATAGCTGCCATCATGTGTACCTGACAAATATACGTTATCTGTTATTCTCCATACCGCCGGGTGAGCTCCCGCTGTAATACATCAACGGCATCTTTTGTGGCAGCAGTCGCCGCATTTGTAAAGATCACATAAGCTCTGTCGGCCTCTTTGACAATATGCACCTTAGTAATGAACGCGCCGGCATTTCCTTCGTTGAAGGCTGCATGATGTTGTGACGGCAGCGGCGGATTAAACCATCCGTAAGAGAAGTAGGGCATCCCGAAGAGCAATTGTTCGAAAGTTTTCTTCGGCAACAGATCGCTCTTCCCTTTCAGCCCCATTAGCAATACCCGTACAAAACGGGTATATTCTTCGATGCTCACATTGATATTGCCTGCCGCCAGCAGCCAGTTCATTTTGTAGCTTTCGGCGGGGACAAGCGGCTGCAGGTTTTCATCATGGCCCCACGGTTGCGTGGTATCTTTCAGGTTGGGATAATCAAAGCGGAAATTAATCCCAAGCCGTGCGCCCAGCTCCTGTACCAGCGTTTTATATGATTTTCCACTTGCTTTCTCCAGCATCAGACCTGCCATGATATAGTCAACATTGGAAGGTGTTAGCCCGTTTTTATCCGGTTTCAGCGGGGCCTGCGTCAGGAAGTTGGCTGCCAGTTGCATACGCTGTGCGGCATAATCGCCATGCAGGTCCCTGAATGCAGGCCTTTCTGAATTGTAGGAATAGCCCTGCAGCCTGCCTCTGAAGTTCAGCAGATTCGCCAGCGTAACTGTATCATAGACATAACGGGTCCTCCATCTCAATTCCGGGAATAGCGTCAAAATGGTAGTATTCCACTGGATCTTCTTCTCCTGTACCAGCAAAGCGGCAATAAAAGCAGTAATTGCCTTTGTATTAGACCCGATATGGAACCGGTCGCCCGGTTGTGCCGCATAGGTGGTATTGGCACGCCTGACGCCCAGCACATGGCATTCCAGCACACTATCTGAAGAAACCACGGCGAATGCCAGTTCAGGCACCTTGTAATGTTGTCTCACACTATCAGCAAAAGATATAATACCCTGGCTGTGGCACAAATGGGTAATGGCCAGCAGCAGTGGCAGCAGCAAACGTTTCATAGGTATTTAGTCGTTGTACGTTATGACCTGTAAGCAGGAAGGTCCCTGCATCTTCACTTCTACGCCTGTTTTCGTCAGCAGTCCTGTCTGTGCATTCCGTTTAAAGACCACCACATTCCCGCTGAGCTGGTTGGCGACTATCAGGAATTTTCCCGTGGGATCTATTACAAAATTACGTGGGTGGTCGCCTTGTACAGGCTCATACCCCAAAAGAGTCAGGGTCCCGTTTTTACTGATGCTGCAAATGGCTATATTATTTTCCACGCCCCGGTTAGAGGCATACAGGAAACGACCGTCGGGAGAAATATGAATATCAGCACTACCATAGAATTTCTGCGGTTCACTATGTGTCATCAGCCTTTGCAGTGAATCCAGCCTGCCCCTGTTGTATTTATAAGCAGTTACTGATCCCGACAGCTCCTCTATACAATAGGCAAATCGCCCATTAGGATGAAAGGTGAAATGCCTTGGACCACTACCGGGTGTAGTGCGAATGAAACTATCCGCCTGCAGTGGTTTTGCCTGACTGGCATCAAAAGTGAAACGCCGTATTTTATCTGCTCCCAGGTCGGGAGAGAACAGATAGTCCTGTGCAGGGGAAAATACAGTGGAGTGAATGTGCGCACTTTTCTGCCTTTCGGTAATGCTGCTATCGGTGAATGGCAGGAGCGTTACCGCTGTCCCGATAGTGCCGTCACTGTTCAATGGAAATACGGCGATACTGCCGCCCGTATAGTTTCCGTTCACCAGCCAGCGACCGCTTTTATGCACGGTGACGTAGACCGGGTTATCCCCTCCACTGGGCTGCTTACTCAGCAAAGTGATAGCCCCTTGCTGTCTGTCAAACCGGTAACTGCTTACACTGCCTAACCCCGCTGTACGGGTTTCAGTGCAGGCATAAATGTATTGACCATCCGGTGAAAGGATCAGGTAAGAAGGGTTCATGATGCCGGAAAAAGTACAGACCTTATCAAGTCGTCCCGTTTCCATATCCATCCTGTAAATGTAGATACCGTCTTTATCTTTCGCGTCATTGTACGAGCCCACAAACAAGTAGGTTGTCTGTGCATACATAAAACTGTTGGCGAGTACTGCCAGTAACAGCAGATATGATCTTTTCAGCAAGGTGATGAAGCGATTTATGGGTCCGGAATTGAAGTGCCGGACAAAGATAATATTTACACCTCATTCCAAAGGCTTTTTACAGGATTGGTCAGTCCTCTTCACCCTTCCTATCCCTACATGTCTTTACCATAAGTAAACAGCAGGTTTATCTGCGGATCAATATGTATCGTGTGGTTCGCATGTATATTGATCACCGTTACCCTGTCTTTGATCTGCACTTTATATACCTTCGGATCATCGTCTATAGCATATTCCAACGGAAATGTAAACAACTGATCCTGTTGCTGTCTGATGGTAAACTTGCCTTCACCGCCAGGCCTGATGGTCAGTTCCGGCATACCGGGTGTGTACAGCCATTGCTGGAAAAAGTTGCCCAGATCCCGTCCGCTCTCCTTTTCCATCACCTTCCTGAAGTCTGTTGTATTGGCATTATGTCCGCCGTAGGCTGCGAAGTAACTCCGGATGCCTTTCCAGAAAATACTATCCCCTACCTGACGCCTTAACATATGTAATACCCATCCTCCTTTCTGATAACTATTTGCATTCAGCAACTGTGTATATCTGTCTTTCGCGCTGGTATCGACAACAGGGGTAAATCTCTTTTTCTCAAAGGCGATCACTTTTTTCCGGTCAGCTTTTAAACCCATCTTCAGCGTATCGGCACCGTACTTGTGCTCCATGTACAGGTGTGTCATATACGTAGCAAAGCCTTCGCTGAGCCAGACATGCTCCCAGTCAGTTTCAGTGATCGCATCTCCAAACCATTGATGCGCTATTTCATGGGCCAGCAGCTCCTCAATATCTTCGGAGCCGACTGATTCTTCCGAATAAAAGATGGCGCCTGCATTTTCCATACCACCGTAAATGGTTTTCGACTGGATATTGGCCAGTTTTTTATAGGGATAAGGCCCTATGTGTTGTATAAAAAACCGCAGGATCTCCCCTGCCTTTCCATAGTCTTTGAAGCCCTGTTTCTTATTTTCCGGGAATACATAGCTGTACACAGGAATACCCTGCACATCTGCCGAACGGTCCACCGCGAAACTGGCTATACCTACAGCGAATATTTTCGTAGGTAACGGCGCCTTTTCTGTATAGTGCGTCCTTCTCTGGTGATTGCCCATCACCACATCCTGCGTTTTCAATCCGTTGGCCACTACGGTGTATTTGTCGGGCGTGATCACATCAAAATCCACTGATGCTTTATCCGACGGATGATCTATACATGGCAACCAGTGACGTGCACGATCGGGCCAGTTATCTGTAAAAAAGGTACGCTGGCCGAATTTGTTTTTCGAGATGATGAGGCCATCTTTGGGAATGCCGGCATACTCGATCCTGTAGGTATGGGTTTCATCTTTCCCACCATTGACAGATAAATAGATGGCAGAGCTATCCTGCCGGAAAGGAATGTTCTTCACGCTGTTTGGCGCTCCGGACTTTCCCCCGCTGGCGGCAGTACGACCTGCAGCTACTTTCTCTGTCACCTTCAGTACAGTCATACCGGTATCAGCTATCTGCGGTCCTGCCAGATCCAGACGCAACTCCCCCACGTTGTTCAGAAAACGTACGGTTATTTCAGCAGTACCCGTTATCTTATCGGTGTTATCGCGCACCGTCAGGGAGATGCCGTAGTGTTGCACATCTACGGACTGGCGCTGACCTGAAGTATTTAAATAGATTCCCAGTATTAGTAACGGGAGTACAATCAGTTTTTTTAACATACGGTATAGTATCAGTTTTTCCGGATTATTGTTATTCTCCCCAGGCGGTGATGACCAGCCTTCTGCTTCCACCACGGTTACGGTGTTCACACAAATAGATGCCCTGCCAGGTGCCCAGGGCCAGGTTGCCGTTATTGATCGGGATCATCACGGAACTACCCAGCATCGCCGCTTTCAGGTGTGCAGGCATATCGTCCGGGCCTTCATCATCGTGCTGATAATCAGGATCATTCTCGGGCACCACTTTGCTGAAATACATTTCGAAGTCTTTCCTCACGGTAGGGTCTGCATTCTCATTGATGGTAAGAGAGGCCGAAGTGTGCTGGATGAACACCTGACACATGCCCGTTCTGATCTCTCTTAACTGTGGCATGGCCTGTACCACCTCTCCCGTGATCAGGTGAAACCCCCTTCTCCTTTCATGGAGCTGTAATAATTCCTGGAATATCTTCATTTCATTCGATTTAAACGCCCTTACGCCTGTTGTAACCACACTTTTCATGCCTGCCGGTTAATGGTATATTTTTTTCAGATTTAGGCAGGACAAACTTAACTTAGTAAAAGAGAAAAATGAAATCGTTATGAAAACATTACTGATTCCCGTTGATTTCTCACCCACGTCAGATAATGCAGTCGATTTTGCAATAGAATGGTGCAAAGATTACGGTTATGAACGCATTATCCTGCTTAAATCCTTTTACGACACTGTTTTTGACCATATAGTGGTTTCTGCTGAATACGCCCCTGTTAGTCCTCATTATATGGCCAGGGAACGGCAGGAAGCCAATGCGCTGATGGATGATCTCTCCCAGGATATTATCACAAAGACGAACAAAAAGGTGCAGGTCGTTTCCATGGTCAGTGAAGCGCCCCTGTTAAGGGCTATACTGGAAGTGATCAAAGAAGAATCGCCTGAAATGGTCGTACTGGGCAGCGATAACTTCAAATACTCCAGCGGCAGTTTTATTGCTGCTAACCTGATCCCCATCGCCAAGGCCAGTCCTGCCAGGGTACTGATCGTACCGGTCACTTATACTTACCGGCCGGTAAAAACCATCCTGGTGCCCGTCGACTATAAAACCCTCGATTCCCTGCATAAACTCGAAAATCTCCAGATCCCGCCCCAATGGAACGACAGTAAGTTACTGGTCCTGCATGTGGACGCAAAAGAAAAATACCTCAATCCGGACGACCAGTTGATAGCGGCAGAACAGCATGTACATGAGCGCCTGCGCGACTACCAGCACGACATCTGCTACAGCAGTGATAAAAACATCATTAACGGCATCCTGAATTTTACAGAAAAACATAAAGTCCAGCTCATCATTTCATTACCTGGCAAGCACAGCTTTTTGTATTATCTGACACATAAGAGCATTTCTGACGCTATCTGTCGTAATGCCCGTGAACCGGTAATGATACTCAAATAAAATGGCTTTTCCGGGTACTTTCTCTCAAAAACTACCCATTAAACCAATAAACAATACGTATAATAAATTAATTTATTATTTTGGGTGGAATAGTCCGATATCATGCCAACCAGGAAATCATCATCTGCTTTCAGGTCGCCCTCCCTCAGGGCATTGTTAATGGGAAAGGAAGATGAGTTTTCCTTTGAACACCGGGTATTCAATTTAACCGGCGCTATCACCCTGCTGATCCTGGCTGCTTTTCTTATCATTGACATACTTATCGGCGCAGATAAATCTGTCTTACTCCTGCTGGGGCTCATGGCCATACAGGTGGTGTATTATATTCTGTCCCGTAAAATGCGCAAATACCGGTCTATAATTGTCAGCTATGTCATTGTGGTATATGCGGGTCTCAGTGCCAACTATTTCTTCAATGGGGGCATTGACGGACCGACATTATTGCTGTTCTTCACGACACTCCAGCTGGCATTGAATATTTCCACGAGGGAAAAGTATCTTTTATGGCTGATCCTGAGCCTTATCATCCCAGGTTCATTGCTGGCTGTTGAACTGTATTTCCCGAACGCAATAACCGGTTACTACAAAGATCCCACAGAGAGGATTATCGACCGTTTTGGTTGCTATGTCCTGTCAACTATCTATATTTTCTTTGCCACCTCCAGTTTCAAAAGACACATCACCGGCCAGCAGGAACGTGAGGAAAAAGGGGCCGCCGACATTGCCGATTACGGCATCCGGCTACGCGCCTTCTTCGAAAGCCTGACCGACAATTTCGTGTTGCTGGACAGGAACATGCGAGTGCTTTACTTCAATAAAGCCGCTGTCGACCTGACCACCACCTTTTACGGCAGAAAGATCGAAGAGAACCTCAATATCGATCAGTTTGTACATGCATCCAATAAAGAGTCTTTCTACCACTGTTTTAACATGGCACTAAGCGGTACCGCCATTGCCAGGGAATTCAAGCGCGTATACGCTACAAAAGAAACCTGGTGGCTGAGCTCCTTCAATCCTGCCAGGAATGAGCAGGGAGAGATCATCGGCGTTACGCTGGTCATGAAAGATATCACTGACGGCTATCTGTACAAGCTTAAAATAGAACGTAAGAACGAACTGCTGGAAAAGATCGCCTTTATCCAGGCGCATGAACTGAGGGGCCCGCTTACCTCCGTACAAAGCCTTCTCGGGCTCATAAAGGAAGAATATGGCGATATGGACCTGATATACACGCAGAAGCTGGAAGAGGGCTTAAACAGGCTGGATGAGAAGATTAAAGAGATCATCACGCTATCTTCCGGTCAGCAGGAGGAGTTATAGCCTACCAAAAGCAAAGGCTGCCCGCATAAATGCAAGACAGCCTTTTTAGTGAAAACCCGAACGTTATCTTAGAAGTTAGGATTCTTTATTGGCGCACTACCCTCGCCCGGTGGATTCAGATCCGCTTCATCTGCCGGTACATCCCAATAGTCCATAAAGTTGTAATTGATCGTCACATTGGTATTCACCACACTGGCAGAAGTCAGGAATGTATTACCATAACTGCCACCACCATTGGCGATATCGTATGTCCATCCCCATCTTCTGTTGTCATAGAAAGACAGGCCCCTGAACACCAGCGCAGCTCTTCTTTCCATTACCAGCTCTTTCAGTGCACCCGCTTCCGTGAGTCCGGTGCCAGCCACGGCAGCAACGCCCGCTCCCATATACGTCCTTACGGCATCTACATAGGCAAGTCCGGCGTCAGTATTACCCAGACGGATATTCGCCTCGGCCAGCATCAGCGCGTTCTCTTCATAGCTGGGGCCGATGAACAGTTCATAAGTACCGGTCGACTTCGTGCCATATACATAGACGCCACTGGTGCCGGCGCCTCCGTCTATGATGCTGTAACGGGTGCCGAATGACAGATCATCCAGGTATTTGGTAGCCGTATTGAAGTTATTCTCCCGGCGCTTATCGTCCGCTTTCAGATTCTGTACAAAACGCTCGCTCAGCCTGAAAGTAGTAGAAGTGTTCACACCCGTTGTCAGTGCGGCTACGGTACCACCATCCGCAGTAAAGAAACCGTTTGCCGCAGCACTCCTGCCGGTAAATACATAGTCGGTAGCCCTGATACCATTTGTAGCCAGCGTCAATACCTCATTCCAGTCGGCCGCTGTCATCACCGCTGTGGAAGCCTTCGCAATCACAGCATCCGGATTGCCATTCACAAACGGCGCCAGCTTATTCACGAGTATGTTCCTGGCCAGCAGGGTATTGATATTCCTCAGCCACATATCTGTTGTCAGCACACCGCCCTTGCCTACCTGGCAGAAAGCAGGGATCAGTTGCCCTAATACAGACGAGTAATCTCCGGAATTGGAAATACCGCCCGACAACAAATCGGCCGCCATATGCAGATACTTGTTGGATGCAGCGATGACGGAATCTTTCAGTACATAGTTGTTGCTGCTTGCTCCATCCTCGTCAACGATCAGGCCGGAATAATACATGGAACCGATGGAAGCATATGCATAGCCTTTCCACCAATAGCACCAGGCTTTGATCGTATTGCTCTTTGTTTTGCCCTCACCGGAAAAAGTGATATTGTCAACAATGCTCAACACCTTGTTGCAGGCGCCGTTCAGTGCATACATATTCAACCACTGATAGTACAGGGGATTGTATCCGGAGCCTGTCTGCGCGCGGGTATTATTCGCCCTCAGCTGACTGACGTTGGAAATGTTGGTATTAACCCGGGAATTATTATCCAATATAAAATATTCGGGTATGCTGACAGTACTTACCAGCTGATTGGAAGCCTGCGCTCCTACCACATCTGCCAGCAGTTCACTATAGCCGTAAGGCAATGAAAAATAGCTGTCGCCCAGCCAGACATCACCTTTCTGAAAACCATTTATATATACTGATCCAATGGCCAGCGCAATGATGCCAGACTCATTATTGACATTCTCATCTACCGTAGGCAGGTTGGGATTACCCACATTAAGCTCTTTCTTGCAGGAAAAGATGCTGCATAAAAAGAGGAGGCCTAAAAGTCCTGAAACGTATTTATTCCTGATCATAATTTTCTCTTTTTTAATAAACATTAGAATCCGACATTTAAACCCACTGCATAAGATTTGAGGTTCGGGATAGTACTGTTGTCTATCCCCCTGTCGAAAGAAGAGTTCACAGCACCGGAACTCACCTCCGGATCGAAGCCGGTGTATTTAGTAACCGTCCATATGTTCCTGCCTGTCATCACCAACTGCAGTTTCTTGAAGTATTTCATCTTCATCACCTTCGCAATGTCAAATCCTATGGAAACGTTGCGCAGTCTCAGGAAAGAAGCATCTTCATAGAAATAGTCTTTGGTAGCGTTGTTACCCGGACCATACAGACTACCCCAGGAACCACTGTAAGCACTGCCATAATAAGCGGTATACGCAGCCGTCACACCATTGATGGTAACAGGTTTTGCAAAGTCGCCGTGGATACCGTCTCTATACATCCACTCTTTTGTCTGATTGTACAGGTGACTGCCATAGATCCAGTCAAACTGGAAAGAGAATGTCAGGAAATCTTTGTAACCGAATGCACTGATAAAGGAAGCATTGAACTTCGGATTAGGATCGCCCAGCGGATAGGCATCGGAAGAGAACTGAATGCCCCTGGTAGCGGTATCAACGAGATGCCCGTTCACTACCTGGTACTTTCCTGCATCCTGTTCTGAAATATATTTCGTTCCATTTTTGTTTACCGCATCTACACTGGTCAATGCTTTATAACCATAGATCTGTCCGATCTTCTGCCCTGCTGTAAGTACCAGTGCAGTACTACCTGCCGCAGAAGTGAGGATGATATCAGCACCGCCATTGATCCTGTCTATCATAGACGTCTGGTGACTGAAATTCGTTGTGAAGTCCCAGTTAAAGTTCTTGCTATGATATAAAGGCAGGTTCAGCTGGAACTGATACCCTTTGGAAGACATGTTGATCGCGTTGTTCAGGATACCTGTAGCTCCGGAAGATAGCGGCGCACTCACCGTATAGATCACATTTTCACTCTTACGTTTCCAGTAGGTAAAAGAGGCATTCACAGTGTTCAGCCATTTGCCCTGGCCGGCATTGAAGGTGAGGTCTGTACCCGCTTCAAACTCTTTGGATACTTCCACCTGCAGATTCGGGTTCTGCCCTGTAACCGGTACAGAATACACTACATCAGATCCAATGGTGTTCTGGTCCAGCGTGGGATACCTGTCAAAAGGCCCAGGCTGTATCCCAGCCTCACCATATGCAGCTCTCAGTTTAAAGTAGGGTATTCTGGTTTCAAGCTTATCAGCCCAGAAGTTAAAGGAAGAAGGGAGTATGTAACCATATACATTAGGGAAAGTAAAAGGAGATGCACCACTTCCAAAAGCAGATGACCAGTCGCTTCTGAAGCCACCGCCTACGCCACCATAATCACCGAAGTCGATCTTCTGGTTGATGAGATAACCGTAAGTGATAAATGACTCCTCATAGTTACCTGTTGTCTTGGTCGTGGTAGAATAAGGCGCCACAAACAATTGTTTGGCAGTAGAGATATTCACCGGTGGAGACAGCGGCAATCCCAGTCCATACACATCTTCTTCCTTATACTTGTTCTTTCGGTAGTCGTAAGAGATCTGTGTAGTGGTCTGGATCGGCAGGTGGATATTAAAGTCTTTTTCAAAGTCTGTCCTGATATACGCGCTTCCGAGGAAGTTCTGGAAAGTAGTGTTATAGTTCCAGTTATCTATTTCTCCCGAAGCATCGTTGGCAAACTGGAATGACCATGCATCATAGTACATAGTATTGGCGTTCTGTGTCTGGTTCAGGTAAGTCCAGGTTGCCTTTTCTGTTCTGTAGTTAATACCATATTTGGCATCCAGTTCCAGGAAATGATTCACCTGGAAGTTGGCGTTAAAACTCTGTACGATATCTACCTTGTTATCTAATCCGCTCGCATACTGCTTTACGAAGTATGGGTTGAAGGCGTTGATACTTAAGAAATCGGCTGTCTGGAAGGCAGGTGAATTACCATCCGCCATTTTATAGGTCAGGTCAAAGAAAGGCGAAGTATTCAGGAAGCTGAAGATATTGTCATTTTTACCCGCTGTATTCCCTTTCCCATATAAGTAGCCGCCTGCGCCGCCTAAACCAGGCACGGTAGTATTTTTAGTATAGATCACCTGTGTGATGGAACGCAGTTTGAATCCTTTGAACAATTCTGTTCCCAGGTTAGCAGTCAGGTTGGAACGGTCTACATAACCATTCTTCATTACAGGGCTCACAGTATGATTGTTGGCAACACCGAGAGAGAAATCTGATTTATCAGAGCCGCCGGAAATGCTGATATTATTGTTCCAGGATGTTCCTGTCTGGAACACCTGTTTAAAGTGGTCGTAATATTTCAGGTTGGCATTGTATGGTTTGTTGGCAATATTCCGCGGATCGAGTACACCATAACGGGTAGCACCACCATAGGCATAGGATATGCCTTCAATGCCACCCAGATCAGTATATTGCAGGATATTCCCATTTGCATCAACGATATTATTGTTGCCATCGGTTAAATAAGGATGAAGCCGTGCCTTCTCAACATGCCCGCTGTTGATATAACTATTCGCCGCATAATTGGTAGAATAGGTAACAGCTATAGGACCACGCTTTCCTTTTTTAGTGAAGATCTGCATTACACCATTGGCGCCCTGGGCGCCGTAGATGGAAGCGGAAGCCGCGCCCTGTACTACTTCTATTCTTTCCACATTACTCAGGTCGAGCGAGTTGAGGTCTGTGGCAGAAACCTGCACACCATCCAGCATGATCAGGGGTTTGGTGCCATTCTGTACAGTGTTGACACCTCTTAACAGGATGTTGACAGGATCGCCGGGGTTACCACTTACAGAAGAGATCTGTGCGCCGGGTATCTTACCGATGAGCGCCTGGTCGATACTGGTAGAAGGACCGCTCACCAGTTTCTCTGATGTAACAGATTCTACCGAGATGCCCAGTTTACGTTTACTCGTAGCAGTACCTACACCAGTGATCACTACTTCTGATAGTATCTTTTTGTCTACGCCAAGTGTAACGTTCAGCACAGGCCCATCTACGTTCACCTGTTTGGTTTCATAGCCAATAGCCGTAAATATCAATGTGCGGCCCTTTCCAGCACTGATCGTGAATGCGCCATTGGCATCGGTTACAGTACCTCCACCACCTTTTATTTTGATACTTGTACCAGGAACGGGCGCACCTGAATCGTCAGACACAGTCCCTGTAATTTTAATGGTGGTCTGAGCCTGAAGCGTGCTGATATAGGCATGGCATAGCAATACCATCAGGCATAATAGCATTTTCTTTCTCATAATTGTGATTTAAATATTACTGTTTAACCGAGTAACATGCTTGCGTAGGGAAGCCTGGCAATAGGTACAATACTGTCCACTGTCGTGCGTTAAGGCACGGCACCAAATAACAAAGCCTGTATGTACTGTGGTTGTTCAGTACATAGCATTCCCCCTGGATAATTTGCTTATCTTTTCAATTCAGTAACAAAAAACAATTAGGTTAAGTGGCAATTATTTAAACTGCACAGCCACTTTCAAAGCATCTGTTCACCACAAAAATTCAATACTAAAATCAGGCATAGTACCTGGGTTTTCCAAGCTAGTGTGTCATCACCACAATAGATGTCTGGTCGTTAAATAATTTAGATTCTGGTTGACATTCTAATCATGATAAATATATGACCCTTTTGTTAGATTTCACAATTTTTCAGGGAGAAAAAAGGAAAAAAGTAAATATTGAATTTTTTATAATATAAGTATAAATAGCAGTACTATCCTTCTGACACTGTGGTATTCAGGTAGTGATTTCCTGCTGGATTTCTTTCGGAACAGATTGGCAGCAGAATTGCGGAAGTATCCAGTTATGCGGACCAACATACTTACTTCGATCCTCGATAATGACTTTTACAAGTTCACTATGCAGCAGGGAGTGATCACACTATTTCCCTATGCAAAAGCCCGCTATGCTTTTATTAACAGGGGCAAACATATCTTTCCAACAGGTTTCGCCAATATACTGCGCAAAGCGGTTGACGGCATGGCCTCATTGCAGCTCAGCAAACAGGAAAAAGATTTTCTCAGGATAACCTGTCCTTACCTCTCTCCTGTCTATCTCGACTTCCTGGAGGGTTACCGTTATGATCCTTCAGAGGTGAAGATCACACAGGAAAGAGATCAGCTGCATGTCAGCGTGGAAGGCGCCTGGTATCGTACCATTCTCTGGGAAGTACCGTTAATGTCACTGATCTGTGAACTGTATTACCCGTTGACCGATACAGAGCGTATCAGTGATGAAGCTGTGATGGAGCGTACACGCAATAAGATAGAGAACTACCTGCAGCTGGGAGTGACTGTCGCCGAATTTGGTACACGCCGCAGGCATTCCTATGCAGTACATCACCTGGTGATGAAGGCGTTAAAAGAATATGGCGCGGGTTCCTTTATCGGGTCGAGTAATGTACATATGGCCATGTTGTATCAAACGAAACCTATCGGCACACATGCGCATGAATGGTTCATGTTCCATGCAGCCCGCTATGGTTTCAAAATGGCGAATGCACTGGGACTTGAACACTGGACACAGGTATACCGCGGAGACCTTGGCATAGCACTCTCTGATACGTATACGACGGATGTGTTCTTCAGACAGTTTGATAAGATGTTCTCTAAACTCTTTGATGGCGTCAGGCATGATAGTGGTGATCCGTTGTTATTTGCCGATAAGGTAATCGCCCACTATCAGCAGATGGGCATTGCTCCTGCTACCAAAAGCATTATTTTTTCTGATGCACTTAACTATGACAAGGTAGCGCGTATTGCAGCACATTGCCGCAACCGGATAGGGATGTCTTTCGGCATAGGTACC
Organism: Chitinophaga filiformis; assembly: GCF_021646545.1. Lineage (GTDB taxonomy): Bacteria > Bacteroidota > Bacteroidia > Chitinophagales > Chitinophagaceae > Chitinophaga > Chitinophaga filiformis_A. The sequence goes on from NZ_JAKIRP010000005.1 coordinate 280,437, forward strand.
AGCCTGACCAACGATGCTGGTCCTGCCGCTATGAATATTGTGATCAAAATGACTGCTGCCTGTCCGGAAGGAGAAGGATGGACACCTGTTGTGAAGCTGTCCGACGAACATGGTAAGTATACCGGCGATGAACAAACAATCGCGCTTGCCAAAACAATACTGGAAATTGATTGATGGAAACTAAAACCCCAATGTATGCAAGAGGTTGAACTGGATGCCATACGTGACTATCTCGATCTGATCAGGGTCAATAAGGAGGAAAATATACGTAGTGGCAATATGGGTGATTTTGTTTTCCGCGGACAAGGGGCTGATTATCCCCTGATCCCGAAAATTTGCAGGCTGAAACCCAAGGGGGATCTCTTCGAGGTAGAAAGAGCCTTATTGAATGAATTTAAACGTACGAATCCATTGCTCGTACAGCAACAAACACCATTGAACGACTGGGATTATCTGACCCTCGGCCAGCATTTCGGATTGCCTACACGACTGCTCGACTGGTCTAACAGTGCGCTCACTGCTTTATGGTTTGCAGTATCCCGGCACAACGCGGAATGCCTGCCCGAAAGCGCTTATGCTGTTGTCTGGATCTTAATGCCTACAGATGAAGATTTCGACTTTAATCCGGACGAGGTACATCCTTTTGACCTGCCGGCTACCAGGATCTTTCGCCCCCGGCTGATTAAACAACGTATTAACAACCAGTCGGGCGTTTTCACTGTTCCTTCCACACAGGAATTGCGTGAAACCAGTTATATGAATGAAAGCGATCGTTACGACCTGAAGCTCATCAAAGTAAAAATACCAACAGCCAGTCTGTCCAATATCCGGAATGAATTAAACACGCTTGGTGTGAATGCCTTTTCTATATTCCCGGAACTGGAAGGCCTTTGTACTTTCCTGCAGTGGCGTTACTTTGAGTAAGTAATTATATCTCGATCACATGGAAAGGCATATCATACCCTGCCTTTAACAATACGGGTTTGGCTACATTAAAAACTTTCACGCCTCCCGCCAGCGATCCTTCGAGTGTGCCCATGTGTGCATGTCCATGAAAAACTGCTGATACCTGCCGGCGGATCAATGGCTCTGCCAGCCGCGAGGAACCCAGGAAAGGATAGATAGGCTCCGGCTCTCCTTTCACGGTATCTATCAATGGCGCATAATGCATGAGCGCCACTTTTTTCAGATGCTCATGCTGCTGATCAATTCTAGCCAGCGCTCTGTCGAGGTGCAGGGCCTCGTTCACCGCTTCCTGTACAAATGCCTTCATGGCATCTTCTCCGAACATCGACAGCATAAAGTTATCAAATCCGCCGCCAAAGCCTTTTACACCGGCAAAGCCCACATCTCCTATTACGACCGCCTCTCCGTCCAGGATGTGTACGTTCTCACTCTGTACCGTCTGCCTGATCAGCTTCTGCCTGCCTTTTTCATGGTCATGATTGCCCAGTACAGCCACCACCGGGATCGTGCATGATTTCAATTCGTCGCATAGGATCTTTGCTTCACTTTCATCGCCGGTATTGGTCAGATCTCCGCAGATAAGCAGCACATCTGCCCTGCGGGATACCTCCTTGAAGTAGTCTGTCCACTTATTCTTATCTGTGTCAGCTATATGGATATCGGCAACAGCAGCGATGCGCATCTTCTTGTTTTCAGTGTTTTCAGCATCCATTATCAAACCGTTTTTATGGTCATTCCTTTATAATGCCAGTCGGTAATATCGACTGCATATTGTGTCTGATCTATCAATGGCCCCCTGCATACTTTTTCCTGTGAAGGAGGCAGTTCATATTGCTGATGCGCCCTTTGCATCAGTTCGTCAAACAGCCAGCGGGGAATAATCTCCGTGTAGTCGGCCGGGTATACAAACTGAAACACCAGCAATTGTGCCAATAACAGATGCCAGTGAGGATCACACCGCTGTAGCAGCCGTTTCCAGTCAATCTTTTTGCCATACCGTAACATGACATGATTGACATCTGCACCGTCAAAACGTTCCCTGTTCTGAATAAAGACCTTACTCCAGATCAGTTCTTCCGGCGCTATCAACCGCACGGGCAATTCCATAAACACGGCATCCACTGCATGCTGATACCAGCTTTCATCGACAAGGCAGATATTGTTGGTACTGCTGAAAATGATGTCGATATAATACTCCCCTTTATAAACTTTAGCCAGCCAACGTACATCTGTCAGTTCGATTTTATAGCCATGGGTGGCAAACAGCTTCATAAGCCCCGGATATTGCGTGGGAGTACAGAATATATCCAGGTCTTTGGTATCACGGAAAAGCCCCGTGTAATGAAATAAGGCAAATCCTCCTCCAATCAGAAAGTCATCCCCACTCTCCACGAGGATAGACAATGCTTCACGGTAAAAGGAATGCGCTTCCATCTTTTGTTCTTCGTTCATCATCATACCTATTATATAACCTAAAAACTGTGCCGTTGGCGCTTCATACCAGCCTTATCAGACAGGAGCCGTACTGCTCGCCCGGCTTATCAAGCTGGCCCGGATACAATTTCTGTGAATAATTGCCGAACGCTGTGAAGATTTTGCCCCATTCACTATATTTGACACAAATCCTTAATTTCAATCCATGAAATATCTTCCGTTTATCGCTGTCGCGATCTCATTGCTATCCTGTAGCCAGCAAAAAGAGCCTTCAACTGCTACTTCCACTTCACCACTAACAGGTACATGGAAACTGATCAGCGCCAAGTCTATCGAAAACAAAGACACGACAGTTACTGCGCCTGTTGCAGGACAAGAGACCATCAAAATATTCAATGACAGCTATTTCGCTTTCTTCACACATGACCTGAACCATGGCGCCGATTCAACGGCGGTTTACGGTTCCGGCAGCGGAACCTATACACTGGTGAAAGATGTGTACAACGAGCACCTGGAGTACTGCAGTTACAGGGGCTGGGAAGATAAAGACTTCTCCTTCGTTATGCAGATCAAAGGAGACACGATCATCCAGAGCGGCATCGAAAAGATCGATAGCCTGAATATCAACCACGAGATCGTGGAAACATATGTAAGGATCCGCTAGGAAATAATAAAAAAACAAAAGAGCCCGTATCTTACTTTTGATACGGGCTCTTTTGTTCGGATACCTGACGGAGACCGGCAGGCTTTTAAGCTATTTTCAGGAGGCTCATTTATACCTGGCACGTCCCTCTTCGTCATAATAAGTCAGGCATTCTCCGAAGCCCATTAATCCCAGCAGCCAGTCCCCTGGCTCGGATAAATAATCCTTGAAAGCAGCCCCTACGCGCAATTCAGCGATACCTCTGGCCCAGTTTCGCAGAAATTAAGGAAAAATAGCAACAAGCATTTGCTGAAACAGGATGACCGGTTGATTTCCCTGAAAACAGTTTGAAGGCAATAAATACCCACTGATGTTATATATCGGACAGTCATGTATTAAAAGCGGACATTCCCACCGCAGGTGGCGTACATAAACAACTGATTTACAGCATAGTGCTGAACTGGCATTCTTTTGGGATTTGCTGTAACAGTTTTTCTACCGACCAAAATCAAACTGCCCTTATGCTTAGAAACTACTTCTTGATCGCATGGCGTAACCTTATCAAGAATAAGACGACCACGTTCATTAATATCGGCGGACTTACCATCGGCATGGCTGTGGCTATGCTGATCGGGCTATGGGTGTGGGATGAGCTGTCTTTTGATAGCTACAACACGAACTACCCTTCCATCGCAAAGATCGCGAGAAGCGAGATGATGCCGAACGGAGAAGTATACATTTCAGACAACAGCAATCACTTTCCCATTCCGCTGGCAGCAGAGCTAAGGAGTAACTACAACAACTACTTTACGCATGTAGCACTGGCATCGGAGAAGAATGAGCATATCATAAAATATGGCGACAAGCAATTTTCCCGGCAGGGCATGTATGTAGAGAAAGACTTCACAGATATAGTCACATTGAAAATGCTGGCAGGATCTTATAAGGATTTTACGGAAACCAATACCATCCTGCTGAATCAATCGCTGGCCAGTTCGCTGTACGGAGATGAGGATCCGGTGGGAAAAATCTTACAACTCGACGACAAACAATCCTTAAAAGTGATCGGTGTGTTTGAAGATCTCCCACACAATACAACGTTTACAGATGTAAGTTTCTTCTGTCCCTGGAATTTGCTGGTCAGCACCGAACAATATGTAAAAGCCAATCTGAACAACTGGAGCAACAGTTCATTCAATATCTTCGCCACTACTGCTCCCGGCATTTCTATGGAAGCAATTTCCGGCAAGATTAAGGATGTTTATCAATCGAAGCTGAACAAACCAGCCATTGATGGCAAAATTGCCCTGTTCCTTCATCCGATGAAAGACTGGCACTTGCGGGCAGAATGGAAGAACGGTATCCATTCCGGCGGACAAATCCAACTGGTGTGGTTGTTCGGCCTTATTGGGCTGTTTGTGCTGTTTTTAGCCTGCATCAACTTCATGAATCTCAGCACCGCACGCTCCGGGAAAAGAGCAAGGGAAGTAGGTATCCGTAAGACCTTCGGCTCGCTGCGCAGTCAGTTGATAAAACAGTTCATGAGTGAATCTTTCCTGATAGTCTTTGTGGCCTTCCTGCTCAGCATTGGCATTGTAATATTGAGTTTAAACAGGTTCAATGAGCTGGCAGATAAGAAAATGATCTTCCCCTTTTCCAATACCGTCTTCTGGCTGATATCCGTGCTGTTTATCATGATCACGGCTATTGTTGCGGGCAGTTATCCGGCTTTTTATCTTTCCTCCTTCCAACCGTTGAAAGTATTAAAGGGGCCATTCCGTGCCGGCGGCGGGGCCACTCCGCGCAGAGTAATGGTGACCTTACAGTTCACCGTTTCTATCGTCCTGATCATCGGGACGATTGTGGTATACCGCCAGGTACAACTGGCGCAGAACCGTCCGATTGGTTATGACAGGAACGGGCTGATAAAGATCAATATGAGAACTCCGGGCCTCAATGGCAAGTATGATGTGCTTCAGCGTGAACTGCTTGCCACAGGAGGGGCTGTAGGTTTCGCGCAATCCTCCGCTCCTACAACAGCGTCCAATTACTTCGACGACCGTTTCGAATGGGAAAATAAAGATACGCAGCTGCCTAAAATGGCTTTCTCGCTGACAGCAGTAACCTACGATTTTGGCAAAACCGTTGGCTGGAACTTTAAATCAGGTCGCGACTTCTCCCGTAGCTTCTCTACCGACAATACCGCCATTATTCTAAATGAAGCAGCTGTTAAATACATGCAGCTGACCGATCCTGTAGGAAAAACGATCCGCTGGAATGGAAATCCATTTACTGTGATTGGTGTGATAGAGAACATGGTAACGGAATCGCCCTACAAACCTGTTCAGCAAAGTGTTTACTTCATGGTACCTGGTATCGGGCCTGTTATTACGATACGCCTCAATCCACAGTTAAGTGCCGGCGAAGCGATCAGCAGGATCGAGCCTGTGTTCAGGAAACTGGATCCCTCCAGTCCTTTCGAATATAAATTCATAGATGATGAATATGGTCGCAAGTTTGCCGCAGAACAACGTATTGGCGCTTTATCCACGCTCTTTACCTGCCTTGCCATTTTCATTTCGTGCCTGGGCATTTTTGGTCTGGCCTCCTTCACGGCAGAGCAACGCATGAAGGAAATAGGCATCAGAAAAATACTGGGCGCCTCCATCACTAACCTCTGGGGGATGTTGTCCAGGGAGTTTGTGGCACTGGTATTCGTCGCATTTCTGATCGCTACACCGGCTGCGCATTATTTCATGCAAAAATGGTTGCAACAGTACGATTACCATACTACGATCGCCTGGTGGATCTTCCTGATAGCTGGTGCAAGCGCTTTGCTGATCACACTTTTCACAGTGAGCTTTCAGGCCATCAAAGCAGCGCTGGCTAATCCTATCAGGAGTTTGCGGAGCGAGTAGCGGTAAAATGAAGTTGTGAGTGCATACACTCAACTGCGGTATTTTAACTTTTTGGTATTAACAGCGATCATTTATTTTGACGTTGATATTTATTTTGTTTACCCTAAATTCCCCTTTCAAATGAAAAGAACACTGTTGTTGATCCTTGCGGTATTTGTCAGCATTGGCATGTATGCAAATACCGGTATTACAAAAGCATCAACACCCACTTTTGACGTCCGTGTAAGCGCGATCGTAGCTTCGACCACAATTTATCAAGCTTCTGTTTTTCTTACAAACCCAGGCGCTGACCAGAGGGATCAGATTGGCAACATTGACTGGGACTTTGGCGATGGATCGGCTCCTGTATTAAATGGTGGTCCTGTTCTTAAGCATTTTTATCAACCAGGTACTTATACCATTACAATGACATTTACCTATATAACAGGTGAGACATTTGTAGTTACCAAACAGGTTGTTATTACGCCTATCGAGCCTGAGTACTGATGGGTATTTATGTTACCACTCCCATACCTGCAGACTTAGACCAGGTCAGCAATATAGACTGGGATTTGGGTGACGGATCAGCGCCTGCATTACATGCACGTCCGCTTGTTAATCACTTCTATCGGTCGGGTACTTACACCGTAACACTTACGTTAACATATGTGACAGGCGAAGTATTTGTGGTAACAAAAGAAGTCGTTATTACACTTCCTTAAGAAACTGATTTCAGGCCCATATCGTTGAAGGTATGGGCCATTTTTCGCTTTTGCAGCATACCGTTTCGTGGATGCTTTCTTTAAAAGGAGCCCGCCTGTAATTCACCATTAAGACAACATCCTAGCTGCTTTATTCACGATTTTATCATTATCTTCCCCGGCAACGCTAATCCGAATTTCTATTTCATGGATATACATGATGCAATTTTAAGAAGTATAGTAAAGCATATTTCCATATCCACGGAAGAAAGAGATTATTTTATTTCCCTTCTGGTGTATAAGGAGATACCTAAAAAGACAACTGTATTGGTGGAGGCTCAGGTTTGTAATCAGCTGAGTTATATTAATTCTGGTGCTTTGAGATCTTATTGTCTTGATGAAAAAGGCAAAGAATCGACCATTATGTTTGCTGTGGCAGACTGGTGGTTGACAGACATGTATTGCTTCCTGAATGAAAAACCCAGCATGACGTTTATAGAAACCATTGAAGATAGTTGTGTCTTAAACTTAAGTAAAGCTAATTTTGATCATTTGCTAACTACCATTCCAAAGTTCGAACGTTTCTTCCGCATACTGATGCAAAATGCTTACACACGCGAGCAGTTGCGGAGCATAGAGAACCTAACGCTTAACGCAGAAGAACGGTACGCCCGGTTTATCAGCAAGTATCCACAAATCGCCAATAATGTTACCCAGAAACAAATTGCATCTTACCTTGGCATTACTCCTGAATTTTTGAGTCTCATTCGAAAAAAACATCGTCGGCCGAAATAACTTAATCTACCTTAAGTCGGGAATGCGGAAATCTGGTTTCTTTTGTAAAAAAGAGAAACATGTTAATTCTAATTGCTGGTCCGTACCGTAGCGGGACTAACGATGATCCTACATTGATGAAAGCGAATCTGGCAAGGCTTGAAGCAGTGGCGTTGCCAATATTCCGGAAAGGACATATACCATTTATTGGAGAATGGATGGCATTGCCATTAATCCGTTTGGCCGGCTCCCAACAGCCAGGTGATGAAGCCTGGGAGGAAATTCAGTATCCTGTTGCACATCGAATGCTGGAAAGATGCGACGCTGTGCTTAGAATAGAGGGCGCATCTAAAGGTGCGGATGAAGATGTGAGGAAAGCGAGGGAAATGGGTTTGAAGATATATTATAGTCTGGAGGAGATACCGGATGAAACAGGTGTTTGAATAAGTTCATCTGTCGTGGAATCAATTGCTGATCGATAGCCTGATTTTCCGTTTTTGTAATGGACCATTTTGGGGACAGATGTATAGTGTCAACCAGCACTGGTATATTAATATATTAATATATTAGTGCTAATTGACACCATTAGTTTTACTTGACTACCTTCAGGTATTCAAATTTGTAAGTGGCATATACCGACCCATTACTCCTATCAATACATTTTTGTTCAACCGGATACGGGAAATCTGGCAGGTATTTATATTCAAAGCTAACACCTTTGGGATACCAAAGATTAAGTGTTGCATGAGCAATATCAACTTTTATCGGGTTATGCTTTGACACAGTAAACGCAAATGGTCGCATTCCTTTGTATTGTATCTCCAAAAATGCTCTCGCAAAGTAGGGACTATTTTCTATGATTGGCCATATCGGATTGATGGTTGTATCATATGAGAATACCTCCTCATAGTGAAAATCATATTCCATGTATTGATTTCTGAAGTATTTCCGGTTGTAAAACCTGGTCAAGTCATTTCCTTCCATTGTATACAGGGAGTAGTCCAGCGTCTGAAGGGAAAGCCCGGGATAAAGTGTCGTATCCTTATCGCCGGTATGAGTGATCTTGTCCGGACGAATAATTCCCATATGCGACCTGAGCTGATCATTAACATACACTAAAATCGTGTCGGCCTGGTACACAACTTTACCGTCAGTGGCTAATTTATTGTCTCTGAGTGTATAGGTCAATTCCCGGATAACTTGTGCTGCTGCGTTGTATTCATAATCGATCCGTTGCCCGGGATTTACGGTCGCCGTGTCGGAAAGAGAGTATATATAAATACTCTTTATCTTTTTATCAGCGTCATAATCGATCCGCTGAGCAAGCTTTCCATCAATGTATAAGTCTCTGAGCAAGTTTGTCTGGACACTGTCCTTAGGAATGATATCTTCCAGGCCCGCATTGCTACATGAAGTAAAAAACGTTGCCAAAGCACAAGCAAGCCATAGGAATACAGGAATACGAATAGTTTTGATCATAAATATAGGTATAGGATATTACGCTGATTATATTGCAAGTTACAACATTTATCCGCATATCCGTGAGGTAAGCTTTCTGCCGGAGGCTGGACAGGCCTTATTAATTTGCTGCTAATCCTCGTCGTGTTACGGATGACGTTTGTCAAAGTGCATGACCGTGGTCTTAAAGATTGTTGTTGATTTTTTAACTGTTCTGCGAAAACTACTTCTCTGTGCAGTACAAACCTTTGTTTAATCTCACTACTATCATTACCATTAATCGCAAACACCTCAATGGAAATAGAATCTGGCAGTGATATCCCCTCAAGATTCTTATATACACTGTACGACGACCAACACCCACTAAAGCCTCTAATAGCCCAAACGTTTCCATAGTCCTGCAGTCCGTCTCTAGTGATAATAACCAATTGCGATCGACAACAATTGATTACCTTTGGACGCAAAAATTTGTCTCTACGCCGAAATTGCTTTTCAATAAATACGGAATTGATCTTAAACCCGTTGAGTAAACTATCAGTGGAAGTATACTCTGCTAAAAAGGTGTTATGTGACTTAGACTCCTCAACCGAAAAGCTCATTTGTGGCCCAGGCCTATCATTAATACTAAAATCACAGGACGTTAGCATAAAAACTGTCCACATGGTTAACAACAGATATCTAACTTTACATTTCATGTTTTCAAGGGTTTGCAGAACGAGTAACGCTGCTCACCGGTTTACGTACCTCTATACGTAAAAAAGAAATGTAGTTAAAACCGGCCGCTATAAAAACCAACCCAACTACTTGTGCTTTCAGCGAGCAAACGCAATATATACCGAACAGTGCGAGTATCAGTCCCATGCTGGCTACTCTTAAATTTGTGAGTTCAACATTTTTGCCAGAGATGCGGATCGTCTTTTTCGGGAAACGGAACCGCTTACTAAAATCTGTCCTATAAGTCAGGATGACATTGATAATGGAGCAGCAGGTGATCAGGCCAGCTACCAGAGATGCCTGTACTATTGTAAAGTCAATAAAAAACACAGCAGCCTGTGACAGGAGTACGATAGCTAGGGCAATGTACAGATAGATCTTCATCGGGTGTATTGGTTAATGCCCGAAGCTACATCTATAATTTGAAAAAACTATGCGTTTACGTCGGTAGGCAGGATACCGTCGTGTACTGCTGTCTAAATATTTGGTCGAATACATTAAAATTGAACAATAGAGCCCTTTATGTGACAGCGTCGGCAGACCGTCATTGATCTTATCGAAACACCTTATATTTGTATGCCCGCGCCTATTGAAGCGCATATACCCTATGATAATCAGAAAAATAGCAATTCTCGCCCTGCTGCTCTTGTCTGTTTGTGAGATCAGCACTGCGCAGACAACTATAACATTTGAAGTGCCGGAAGGAAAAAATGTGATTGACAGCATAAAGATCCAAAGCTTCACCAATAACAAAGAATGGACAATTCCCTTTACAAACAACGTCCACATATCATTTCCGGAAAAATACCCCGACTTATATACGTTCCGTTATGTTGAAGGGAACAAGACGCGAAAGAGATGGGAGTACTGGATAGATACCGGCAACATTAAAATAGTAGTAAAAGGAGGCGACGCTGGTGATTCGGCCTATAGGACTGTAACTGACACGGTAATTGGATCACCGCTTACCTATAAAGCCATTGATTTCTGGAAGCAATATCGTTCCCTCGTGAATGCAAATGATACTGCTGCACTAAACGAATATTTAGTGCGCACCTACAAGGAGAACATGAACAATCCCTTCTCCTTTGTTGCAGGAAAGCATTTCTATGAATGTCATTGTGGTGCGTTTACACAGATCAGTTCACTTGATGAATTGCAAAACGATATTATCAAAGAGAATGCTTTTTATGCATTGATGCTCCGCAACAGACTCAGGAGCTTTCAGTTCTCGTTTATCCATTTTTTTAATGAACAGTCTTTTAAAAAAATACGTGGAGGAAAGACAAAAGGTCGCTTCCGGCGCTCAAATCCGGGCATTGTTTTTTTTCTGAACACCAAGACACCAACCTCTCTTCAGGAATTAACGAACCTCGAAAAGGCACTTCCACGCATCATCTCTGAAGAAATTTATTTATTGATTGCTGTTAACAAGGCTCATTATCCAGCATGGAAAAACAGATTGAAGAAACTTAAATTTAAGAATATTATTCTGGTGGATGGCGATGCTCTTTTAAAGCAAACAACATTCTATCCCCTTACGAAGTTCTATTTTATCGAGTTCGGCAGCATGATCACCGGCTATTATGACTCCTTCGACGACGTGAAAAAGATCTATTCCAGCCATTATGAAGGTTCTCTGTAAGAGAAGTGATGCATTCGCTGATACATCTTTTCATAGCAAGAGCCGGTCAGTTTCCCGACCGGCCCTTTCAGCTATTATGTACACGACAATTAGAGGGGTTAACATCAATGAGTGCCAGACCTGCTGCCTCAGTTATAGGTTAAACTTCCCCTCCACAAACTTACCTATCAATGGTATAGGGCGCTGCGCCTCGTTGGACGCTGTGATGATTCCCATCAGCATCAATACAAACGGGCACAGCGAAATGATATAGAACAAGGTGGCCAGTGCAGGCAGTATTCCTACCAGTATACCACTAACAATGCTCAACACTATAGAAAAGATTATAATGCCTATTGATTGGGTAAGGTGATATCCCACCAATGGACTTTTATCGTTGGACTTACGATATGACAGATAGGCAACCACCCATCCGATAATAGTGATATAGGCAACTATGGCCATTGTGCGGTTCGTCATGATATGATGTTTTTTTGTACGCTGCAAACCTAGTCAGTGTTGCAGTGAAAACCATAAAAACAGCAGCTACAATGAGGCTACATGAACAACCGGAAGCGTCTACAAAGCGTCTACGAAAAACTATAACTTATATGATTTTCAATTGGTTGGTATTTTACCCCTTTTTTAAACCTGATTCTTTTCCCTATTTTTGAAGGGATGTTACGACGTATCATAACCATATCATTATTAATCTGTTTACCTACACTTACGTTTGCCCAACAACGGTATAGGGATTCTCTTGAACAAAAACTTTTGCAAGCCAATTTGTCAGGCTACGAGAAAGTGATGGTTCAATGTAAGCTGGCAAGAGCCTATTTTGAAACGGACCTTGACAAGGCCATCGCGCTCACAAACAATGCAGCCAATGCTCCCGGAGCAGATGCGAAAGCCTGGCTCTATGCCACCCGGATACACCTGCTTGTACAAAAAAAGAATAAACCGGCTGCATATGCCGCCCTGGATAGTGCGCTTCTTTATGTAAGCCAGGCGAACGATTCCCTGGCGAAAGGTATGGTCTGGCTGAGGAATGGATGGCTGGATATTATTGATAACGAAAATGATCTTGCTGCGTCTAAACTGCTGAAGGCGGTGGATTGCTTTAAGACACCCGCCGGAGCGCCTTATGCAGCGCTCAGCTATCACTATCTCGCCAGCATTTATAGTTACGGGACAGATACCGCCAGACAGGGAAATTATGCGAGAGAATGTTATGTCCAGGCACTGAAGAGTGGCGAACCGGATGTATTGAACACCGCTTACTACACCATGGGGCAGTATTTCCATGACTGCTATAAACTAAACAACCGCCAGCCATTGCTTGATTCAGCATTATCTTACTATAACAGATCAATTGCGCTTAGCAACCATGAAAGTGGCCGGATAATCATTCGCAGCAATACTGCCGCTGTTGCACTGAATACGGCCAATATCTATTTCCAGCATTACCCATCTTCTTTCCGGGACAGTGTATACCGTTATCTGGACATTGCCGAGCAGATTGCTACGGCAACCCGGCTCACCGAAATACTGATCAATTGTTATGGCATGCGTAGTGAATATGCCCTCCGGAATAACAGGGTAAACGAGGCAGAACAGCTGCTGTTGACTGCACTCAGCGAAACGGAGGGTTCCGCGGTTAAAATGCCGCTCACCCGGTCCAGGATATATCGTGCACTGGTAAGAGTGGCAGAACAGAAAGATGACCCGAGACTCGCCTTGTCATACATGAAAAGTTATGTATCCAGTAATGAAGAAGCGTTTAACCAGGAAAAGATCAACAATGCCCAAAAAATAGATGCACGATACCGCACAGCACAACAGGCACAAAAAATTGCCCTGCTGGAGCAGGAAGCCGCTTTCCGGGAAAAACGTAACCTCCTTTATATTGGCCTGGGGGCTGCAGGCATTGCTGCTCTCTCCTTCCTGCTGATCTCTTATAACTACAAGCTGAAAGCATCTATGCGGAAGCAGGAACTGATAGACAAAGAGAAGGAGGAAGTCATTCTGAAGGTGAAACTGCAGGAAGCAGAAACTAATCAGCTGCTGGCAGAACAGGCACTGTTACGCGAGCGGCAGCAGCGGCTTGAGAAGGAACTGCTCGCAGAACAACTGCAGAAGGAGGGGAAAAACCAGATCATGGAAATACTGGCCGATAAGGATACCAGCAGCAGTGAAGAGATCAAAAAACTGATCAAACGTCAGCAACAACTGGATGAAGAATATGAAGACCACAAAACTGACTTTGTGGAGGTCCATTCCAGCTTCTTCGAACAGCTGCAGCAACGCGCCGGCAATTCCCTTACAAGACTGGACATGAAGTACTGCTCCTATATACTGATGGGACTATCCAATAAGGAGATCTCAACACGGCTGAATATAGAGCCCAAAAGTATCAGGATGGCCAGATACAGGATCAAACAGAAATTAGGCCTCGGAAAAGATGATAGCCTCGATAATTTTATAAAAACTTTAGGCTAAGGCAGATCAATTATGTAGCCGTCAACATTCAGAACCTGGAGAGATATTCCTCCACGTTGAACCGGTTCGGCATATGCGGGCTTTTTTCGAGAAAATCTCTGCACGATTCCAATTCTTCCTTTAGCCATACCTGGTAAGGTTTTATCTCATCGAAATAATCGATGTGGAACCACTCCCCTTTTTCATTTACCAGGAAGCTCATATTATCGTGTGCGTTATAGCCCTTACTCCAGTCGTAGGCCAACAACCTATAATAAGGGAATCCTGCGTAAGGCCGTTCAACTATTTCAAACTGAAGCCGGGCCTCACGTCCTTCCACAGGACCAGCATAATTTACGAAGGCTGTTTTGCTGAGTACTTCCTGATGGTTGAAGCTGTCCACCAGCTGTTGCTCAAAGGCGGAATAATGAAAGGGGTAAGGCAGATATTTTCCATCTACATACTGGTCCTTTTCGGAAGAAGGCTTGTCTGAAAGTGCTACTCTTTCTCCCTGGCTATTGATATAAAATTCATCAGTGGCACCCCTTGACTTTAAAGGCGGATGCTCACTGTCTGCTGCCCGGTCCCAGTAATAGGAACCTGCACCAGCCTGCGCATAACCATAATTAAACGGCGTAGCCCAGCCCCATTGAGGCCTGATCAGTATTTCGCCGCGGCGGTTTACAAAGCCAACTTCGCCGTTTGCTACGCAGCGGGAAAGGCCTTCCTGAAAATAGTCGGGGCCGTTATCAAAAAATAAGGGATGGTACAGGAATTTACCCTGCCTGTTGAATGCGTCTCCATAGCTTTCAGCTGCTGAAGAATCACTCCTGTTGAAGTCCATCATAAAGATGATCTCACCCTTTATGGCTGATGAATCAGTCACACCCATATCCCTGTAGCGGGCAGGTATAATGATTTTACCGGCGCCGGTTTTAACCCCTAAGAGCGAATCAGCGGGATTAATGAAATAGTATAAGTGATCTGCAACCTGGGCAGCTACCCGGATGGTACTGAATATAAAGGCCAGGCAGACAAAGAATGATCTCCTACTCATATTTGAGATAGTTAATATGATGCCACAAAGATATCTTCTCTGACCGGTTGCAGGTAATTCAGTAGCACTACAATGAGACTACGGATCAAAACGTAGCGTCTATAAAGTGTCTACAGGCAGGATTATTCGAACGGGGGGGGCCTATGTCAGTTTACAATACCCTTTCTTCGAATGTCTGGTTGCCGGGCAGGTCTTCCGCCATGGCGCGCACCTTGCCTCCTATGTACTCAGGATTGTCATTCCGGGCAGTATAAATCCATTCTATGCCATTTCTGCCCTGTAATGCGTTCCCCTCTTCAATCAGAGTTCCATCGGCCGTATAGATGCTTACAACGACCTGGTACACCCTGAAGTCGTCGGTAGCACGAATACTGATCTTTTGACCCGCTTTCCCCGTGTATTCGTTTGCCTTAAGCTCATGGATCTCCGGGGCGTTGTAATAGTCTTTTATGGCCAGATTATGCGCATTCTGGCCCGGTTTCGCAACGGCCTTGTAGGCGGCTACCATATCAGGGTCGTCCTTTACTGCGGCGGCATAATCAGTTGCACTGGTGAACCTGGACTGCACGTCCAGCTGTTTTGGGGAGAATTTGTAGCGTTTTCCTTTTTTAGCCCTCGCTTTACCCAGGATGGCCTGTCCTGCTCTTTGTGTTACGGTCA
This sequence comes from Chitinophaga filiformis, assembly GCF_021646545.1. Taxonomy (GTDB): domain Bacteria; phylum Bacteroidota; class Bacteroidia; order Chitinophagales; family Chitinophagaceae; genus Chitinophaga; species Chitinophaga filiformis_A. Next base: position 295,843 of record NZ_JAKIRP010000005.1, read on the forward strand.
GCTGTCTTCCGATAGTACCGGATACCTGGGCTAACAGGAGGTTATTTTTAGCTCTTGCCATATAATTGGTTTTCAGGCGTTAACAAGAATAAGATAGTTGATATAGCAATATACCAAACATGGTTGACTTCGGCAAATGTTCGTTTACAATGGTATACTTCTTCGCTCATGTTTTTATATCTCCATATCGCTATACCATCATCTGGATATCACTTTAGGCTCATATGTATATCGATTCGATATAGAAATGACGGTGAAGCGATATGGAAATGCCGGTAAAGTGTTATGTATGTGACGGTATCAGGATATTGAAGAAGTGAGACAAGACACTTATCCAAAGGGGTTTGAAGCGAATTCAAGCCCTTTTGCCACCTGGTTGCCGGTAGCCTGAAAAAGCAAAAAGGGCAGGCTGCATAAGCGCAACCTGCCCCTGAGAAAATGAATGATGTGTATAATCAACTGACTATCATCGTTTCTTCCAGTGCTTCCAGATAGTTCTCAAAGCTCCTCTCTTCAAATGCGGTATAAAGCAAAGGCTCTATCAGTTCCAGCTCCATTAGGGCCAGCTTACCATCTACCAGCACACCGTCCACACGCGTATATAGCGCATCCGCCGCAAAACGGCGTACCAGGGCTGTTGCATCTTTGATCACGGCTGCATCAGGCTGTACGCCATGGATAGTGGCGCCATATTGCGGCTGTACACGGAAATCGCCTTCCTTTGGCTTTTTCACGATCGCATGACTGAAACGGCCACCAAAGAAAACGAGCGACCACTCCCCTGCATGGATCTCCTTTAAGAACGGCTGGGCAATAAAGGCTTCCTGCCGCAACAATTCATTCAGGGGATGCTTTTCCAATTCCGGATCTCCTTTCACCAGGGTGAAGGTATTCTTTGAACCTCCGCTCACACAGGGCTTTACTATGATCTTATCGGTACCCAGACGGGTGAATAAAGTTGAAAGATGCGTTGTAGTATCCTTTTCGAGGAAGACGGACGGAATGATATAAAATCCTGCCTCTTCGATCTCTTTCAGATAATGTTTATCAGCATTCCATAGGACCATCTTCACCGGATTCAATAAGCGCACTTCCAATGCAGATAACTTGTGCAGCCAGGTTTGGAATTCCTCCAGCCTGTTATGATAATCATAAGGCGATTTCAGGATGACGAGATCGTAGGAAGACCAGTCGGCCTGCGGATCTTTCCAGTCTTTTGCTTCCGCCGTCCAGCCACGGGCGTTAAGACTTTCAAGTAGTTTCCGGTCTTCATTCCTGGCCATGTCAAACAGGTTGGCAGGATCTTCACATATCAGTGCTATTCTTTTGTTGTCAGGCATAGTAATTTGTTTCTGCATTACATTATTCTACTCCTTGTAAAATATATACGCCACCGGCGCTGGTCTTCAGGGCATATGGATAACCGGTGGATGGATCTTTTGGTTTCATCGGCGCCAGTTGCGCGTTACCAGTAGCTTTCAGACGATGTTTTGACACGAGATAACAGGTGCCTGCTCTTGTTGCATGCACAGTCACTTTAGTGATCTTTCCTTCTTTCCAGCTCATATCAATTGTATGACCATCAAATGCCAGTAAGCCTTTTACTTCACCGCTGGCCCAGCTATCAGGAAGAGCAGGCAGCAAATGTATAGCATTTGATTGTCCGTTCAGCAACATTTGTGCAATACCGGAAGTTCCACCGAAATTACCATCTATCTGGAAAGGCGGATGCGCACAAAACAGGTTAGCATAAGTACCACCGGCATCATGCATGTCTATGGCGCCTTTACCTGTAAGGGTTAACAGCTCGCGCAATAATTTATACGCATGATTGCCATGTTCAAGTCTTGCCCAGGTATTGATCTTCCATGCCTTGCTCCAACCGGTGCCACCATCACCTCTGATCTCCAATGTACGTTTGGCTGCATTGGCCAGTTCGGGCGTTGCTGACGGTGAGATCTGATCGCCCGGGAAGAGACCATATAAGTGCGAAATATGACGATGCTCCACCTCTGCAGCAGGCCAGTCGTTATACCATTCCTGCAGGCTGCCGTCTTTGCCGGTCCTGAAAGGATACAGGCGGTCGGCCGCAACCTGTAAAGAATCGCGCAGCGTATTGTCTACCTGCAATACTTCACCGGCTTTGATCACGTTATTGAACAGTTCACGAATGATGGTCATGTCCATGGTAGTAGCAACAGACACCGCTTCACGGGTACCGTTTTCCAATACAAACACATTCTCCGGAGAAGTAGCGGGAGCAGTAACAAGATATGCGGAAGCAGGATCTTTTACCAGCCAATCCAGGCTGAAAAGTGCCGCAGATCTCATGATAGGATATGCGGTATCTTTTAAGAACTGTACATCGCCTGTATAGCGATAGTGCTGCCAGAGGAACTGACATAACCAGTTACCTCCCATCATCCAGTTCGCCCATTGCGGGTCCCCTTTGCCAATATCACCTACCGGATTGGAGATGGCCCAGATATCCGTATTGTGATGTGCTACCCATCCGCGGGCATTATAAAAATTGCGTGCAGTATGCTGGCCAGTTACTGATAGTTCTTTCAGCAACTGGTAAAGTGGTTTTTGCATTTCCATCAGGTTACACACCTCTGCCGGCCAGTAGTTCATTTGTGTATTGATGTTGATGGTATAATTGGAACTCCACGGTGCGCGTAATTCTTTATTCCAGATGCCCTGCAGATTGGCAGGAGCTGCCTTTGTACGAGAACTGGCGATCAGCAGATAACGGCCAAACTGGAAGTAAAGGCTTTCCAGTGCGGCATCCTTCCCTCCTGCTGTATAACGCCGCAGTCTTTCATCTGTAGGCAATGCGCTCTGGTCGGCGCCATCCAGCCGCAAAGAAACTCTGTTGAAGAAGGAATGATAATCCTGCTCATGACGTTTCAACAGATTGTCGTACGACAATGCCGCTGCTTTTTTCAGATATCCCTCTGCCAGCGCTTTTTCATCCAGGCCTTCACTATCCGGACATTTGTTATAACCGTTGAAGCTTGTGGCAGCTGTCAGTAACAGTGTCACTTCAGTTGCATTCCTTACGGTAATCCCAGCAGTATCTGTTGTAATACTACCATCGGGACCAACAGCACGCATACGCAGTTCATAGCGCATGCCGTTGCAACTGCCGGGAGCTTCATATTTAATGGGCTCTTTATTGTAACCTACATAGTTAGGATCTACATGAGAAGGCGCTTTACCTCTCATCGCGATCTCCTTCTTACCCGTTACCATGTTACTATATCTCAGCTGACTGGAAGTGGATGCGGTAAAGTTCAGCTGTCCTTTTTTACTCGCCTTCAGCCGTATCACGATCACCTGGTCGGGTGCAGAGATGAACATTTCACGGGAATACGTAACACCACTGCTGGTGAAACGGGTCACTGCCTTTGCATCTGCAATATTGAGATCGCGGTAATACTGACTTACAGCGGTATCTTTCAGTTGCTGCCGGATGCGCACATCTCCCAATGGCAGGAAGGACTGGGAATAAGCTCCCTGCATCTTCCGTAAAAGACTATCCGCTTCATGATACTTCTCTTTGAACAACGCTTCTCTCACAGCAGGCAGATATTTCGCTGCGCCGGGATTGATGTTGTTGTTGACAGGTCCGCCGGACCATAAAGTAGCTTCATTGAGTTGAATTAACTCTTCACTGGTACCACCAAATACCATAGCGCCCAGTCTTCCATTACCTAATGGTAAGGCCTGGGACCATTCCACGGCCGGCTCGTTATACCATAATTTTAACTTATTATCCGGTTGCTGTGCCCGTAAGTGCATTGTTCCTGCAGAAAGTAATGACAGCAAAATGAGACCAGTTCTATTCATACACGTGAAAAAATAAAATTATTGTCGAATTAACAAGTTCCACTTTTTTAACCCTAAATGCAAACGATTGCGAAAAAAAGAGAGCAAACCTTTGGTTATCACTTATAGGGGTATTACATTTGTTGTGTCAATCATATATTCCCGGGATCGGATATTAGTTACCTCCAGTTGAAGTGAATGAATGAAATCATCCCGGAAAATAGCTGATCAGCCAATATAAGCTCAAACATCCAGCGAAAATTTCATCATAAAGAAATAAAAAAGTATTACTAGTTAGCTTTTATCGTGGGAACAGGTTTTGTGAGGTAGATGTATGTCCAGTTTTATGTCTAAATCTGGTCAGATGAAGACAGGTGAAATGGGCAAATTCTTTCAACTACGGCCATGATGGACTAACTTGAAAAGTATTGAACTCTTTATGGACCTGAGTACCATAACGTGGAATTTTAGCACAAAGGTCGAATTCTTTCGACCTTTCTTTTTTTATTTACCTTAGAGGGCTATATTGTAGAACAGACATTTAAAATTCTATATCCGCGTTAATTACACCAGTGGACAAAAAACTATTTATTCTATTCCTGCTGGCATTCCTGCCCGCCTTACTAAGAGGACAAACAAGCGCGTCGCAATACCAGCTGACCAGGATAGATATTACTCAGGGACTTTCAGCGAACCAGGTCAATTGCATCCTGAAGGACAGTCGCGGGTTTATGTGGTTCGGCACCATGTCGGGCCTGAACCGTTACGATGGCTACAACTTCAAGGTGTTCCGCCAGGACCTCAGCGATTCCACTACCCTTTCCGACAACTTCATCAGCGGTCTCATGGAAGGCCCGGATGGCCTGCTATGGATCACCAGTCGTAATGGCCAGAACATCTATCATCCTGATAAAGGGAATTTCCAGCGCGACATCCGGCCTGTACTCCGGCAGTATGGCATTCCCGGGGACTCCGTGAGCCAGATCCTGAAAGACAAGGCAGGCATCTATTGGTTTGTTGTACCGAAAAATGGTTTATTCGGTTATACACCTGCTACACATAAAGCCACAAAGATACAGTTCAAAGCCGCAGAGAACAGTCCTGTTGCTACGCTTGCAGAAGACTCAGCAGGCAATATCTGGATACTGCATGCAGATGGCCTTCTGCAAAGAATGGACGGCCGCAGTCACCAGATCGTTTACCAGGTACAGATGCCGGAACAGAACGGTAGCAGCAAACAGCAGGACTACCAGATGATGGCCGACAAGGACAGCGATCTCTGGATCTTCAGCAATTCTGATGTACAGGGCGTCTATTATTATAATCAGCGCCAGGCCACTTTTACACACTACAACCAGAATACCGGTACAGTAAGGCTCAATACGAATATCGTGCGCGGCGTCGCACAGGATAACCAGGGCCTGATCTGGATAGGTACAGACCATGGCGGATTGAATATCATTGATAAACACAGGCAATCGATACAGTACCTCCTTAACAATAGTGAAAATCCTAAAAGCCTGAGTCAAAATAGTATCAATGCCCTGTACCGTGATAACTCCGGTATTATCTGGATTGGTACATATAAGAAAGGTATCTGCTACTATCACGAGAATATTGTTAAGTTCCCTTTGTACCAGCACCAGGTATTTGCCGCCAACAGTCTTCCCTACGATGACGTTAACCGTTTTGCGGAAGATGCAAAAGGCAATCTCTGGATAGGTACCAATGGCGGTGGATTGATCTACTTTGACCGTCAGCATAATACCTTTAAACAATACCTGCATGAAGCGGGCAATCCTAATAGTCCCAGCGGGAATGTGATCGTGAGCCTTTGGATAGATCGTGCGCAGAAATTGTGGATCGGTTCGTATTTCGGCGGACTCGATTGTTTTGACGGCAGCCGTTTTATCCATTATAAAAATGATCCTGCCGATCCCAATAGCCTTAGTGATAACAACGTCTGGGAGATCTTCGAAGATAGCCAGCAACGGCTGTGGGTAGGTACATTAGGCGGAGGATTGAATATACTGGACAGAGCGACCGGCAAGTTCCAACGTTTCGTTAGCGGAGCATCCAATACCATGCGATCGCTTTATATAGCAGCCCTGCTGGAAGACAGGGCCGGCAATATCTGGATAGGTACTGCTGATGGCATGGATGTCATGAACAAAGCAGGTAAGTTCACGCACCATGGTACTGTTGATAAACAACCGGATGGTCTGAGCAATAAGAACGTTATCTGTATGTTCGAAGACAGCCGTGGACTGATATGGATAGGCACCAGTGAAGGGTTAAACCTATATGATCCGGCAACGAAGAAGATACGCATCCTGCGCAGGGGAAATGGCTTGCCCGACAATACGGTGCTGAACATCCTCGAAGCGAAGGATAAAACATTGTGGATGAGTACCGCCAATGGTATCTCCAATCTAAGCATACAAGGGCAATCGCCGGACTATGTCTTTCACTTCAAGAATTATGATGAATCTGACGGATTGCAGGGAAGAGAGTTCAATGAAAATGCTGCCTTAAAGACCAGCAAAGGAGAGCTCATATTTGGCGGGGGTAATGGTTTCAATCTTTTTTATCCGCATTCCATTGCTATTAATCAGAGTGTGCCGCCCATTGTATTTACTGACTTCCAGATCTTCAATAAAAGTATGGAACCCGGTGAAACTATTAACGGGCGTACATTGTTGGAGCAATCTATCGCACAGACCAAACGCATCACGTTAAAATACAGGGAGAATGTATTCTCCATTTCCTTTGCTGCATTGAATTATTTTCATCCAGAAAAGAACCAGTATGCCTACATGCTCGAAGGCTTCAATAATGAATGGCTGACAACAGATGCTAATCTGCGTAAAGCCACTTATACCAATCTCGATCCCGGCGACTATACCTTCCGCGTGAAAGCATCCAACAATGACGGCGTTTGGACGCCTGCTCCGGTGGAATTACATATCACTATACTTCCCCCTTTCTGGAGAACGCCGCTAGCATTTATATTGTATGCACTGCTTATTATCGGAGCGCTGATACTGGCCAGAAGGATCGTGCTGGAAAGGGAAAGGCTACGTGCACGTATTGAGCAGGAGAAACAGGAAGCGCAGCGTATACATGAACTGGATGCGCTAAAGATACGCTTCTTCACGAACGTGAGTCACGAATTCCGTACGCCACTGAGCCTGATCATCACACCACTGGAGAAGATACTGGGTAAAGGGCTGGAGAATAATTTACAACAGCAGCTGGTACTCGTGCAACGTAATGCGCGCCGCCTGCTCAATCTCGTAAACCAGCTGCTTGATTTCCGTAAGATGGAAGTGCAGGAGATCAAATTGTACACCAGTGAAGGAGATATTGTGGCCTTTATTAAAGAGCTGACCACCTCCTTCTCCGATCTCTCGGAAAAGAAACAGATACACCTGGATTTTCATAGCAGCATCAAAGAGCTGAACATGCTATATGATCCAGACAAGATAGAAAAGATCATCTTTAACCTGTTAAGCAATGCCTTTAAGTTTACACCGGAACAGGGAAATATTTCTGTGGATGTACAACTACAGCATGGGTCAGTGTTGGCGATTATGGTTAAAGATACCGGTATCGGTATTCCTTTGGAACAACAGGAGCGGATCTTCGAAAGGTTCTTCCAGCACGACATTCCCGGCTCTATGGTCAATCAGGGAAGTGGTATTGGATTGAGTATTACACGTGAGTTTGTGAAGCTGCATGGCGGCACCATCTCTGTTGATAGTACACCTGGTATGGGTAGTTGCTTTACCATTCAGCTGCCTGTACAGGGTATATCGGGCAAGCCTGTCACCACGGCGCCGGAAACAACTGCGATCATGTCTGCGGCTCCTGTTACTGAGACCGCCCCTATAACATATAGTGGTAAAAAACCGCTGCTGTTGCTGATAGAAGACAGTGAAGATTTCAGGTTCTACCTGAAGGATAACCTGAGTGCTCACTTCCATATTATCGATGCGCCGAATGGACAGATAGGATGGAATATCCTGCAGCAAACGGTTCCCAACCTGGTGGTGAGCGATGTGAACATGCCGGAAATGGACGGCCTGGAGCTTTGTCGCCGGATACGGCAGCAGCAACGCCTGGCACATTTACCTGTCATCCTGCTTACAGCGCGCGCCTCAGAAGAAGATCAGCTGGAAGCCTTAGATAATGGAGCTACAGACTACATCACGAAACCATTCAACTATGAGGTATTGTTGTCGCGCATCCGCAATATCATTACGCAACAGGCATCACTGAAGAAGACTTTCCAGCAGCATATAGACGCGCATCCGGAAGAAATAGCCATCTCTTCACAGGATGAACTGTTTATACAGCAGGCCTTGCAGATCGTCGAAAAGAATATTTCCAACCCGGATTTTTCTGTAGAGGAACTGAGTCGCGAACTGCATATGAGCCGGGTATCGGCATATAAGAAACTGTTGTCACTTACAGGAAAGACGCCGCTTGAGTTCATACGTTCCATCCGTCTGAAAAGGGCGGCTCAGTTGCTGGGTAAAAGCCAGCTGACGGTAGCGGAAGTAGCGTATGAAGTAGGATTCAATAATCCTAAGTATTTTGCGAAATATTTCAAACTGGAATACGGCGTATTGCCTTCAGCATATAAGAACACTTAAAACCGACTTCTATGCAAGCATTTCTCAACAAACTGGACAGTCTGCTGGCAAGCAAGAGAGCAGCTTATTATGCTACTTTACAACCGGGACTTTCGACGGAAGAAATAACAGCACTTGAAAAGGAGTTTAATGTAACGATCCCTGCAGACCTTCGGGCACTATACCAGTGGAAGAACGGACAGCGTGATGATTCTTATGAGGCATTTGTCAACAATTCCATGTTCCTGTCGCTCGAACATGCCCTGGCCACCGCAAAGGAACATACTGCCATGATCGGAGAAGATTTTGAGCTGGAAAACTGGTGGCATCCGGCCTGGATCCCCATCTTTGACAATGGTGGCGGTGATTGTATCTGTTATGATACTGCGGGTGTGTTTACCGGCATCAGGGGGCAGATCATCGAGTTCTGGCATGCGGATAATGACAGGAACACTATCGCACCTGATCTTACTACGTTTATCATTTCACTCAATCAGCTCTATACAACTACTGCTGCGGAAGATTTCGATGAATATTTTGAAGTGAAGGCGCCCGAGGGCTATCCCAAGGGGAATTATGCCGGAGAAAGCTAAACAAAGTGAATACAGCGGATAATATCCGGCATGTGATGATGCGAGAGGAACTGAACAATCAGAGAAGTATTTCAGGGAGGTTGTATGTTCTTACTTCGCCGGAGTTGTGCGTCAATAATAACTGACGTTGCTTCGTCAGTGTAACGGTGACAATCTCTCCTGCATAATCGATCACTTCATTGGGCTTAGTCGTAGGCCGGCCGGCCATATCGTAGGCCCTGATCTCACAACCTTCAGGAATGAGCTCTCCGGTGCAGCTCAGACTTTCCCTGTCTATCAGCAATAACCTGCCAAAGCGTGTGAATGCGAGCAGCGTCTTATCGTTCACATACAATACAACATATTCAACACTGTCGCCATCGTCTGTAGTCGGGTATTCATTCCTTTCTGCGAACAGCTCGTCACTTTCCAGGACAGCGGTCTTTTTTATTTCAGGAAACGAGAACAATCCGATCCCATCTTCATGATGCGGCGCTGTCACAAATTCTTTTCCGTCAGGAGAAAAGCTTCCCATGATCTTGTCATGGCACTCAGATAATTCTTCGCAGCTGATCTTCCCATCCTCTAATCGCACCCGGTAAAATAAACTGGCATCCTGTCCGGCAGCTGCCTCAACGATCATCGCTTTTGTATCGGGTGTAGGATAGAACATGTAGTTGTAGTCCTGGTTTCCATCCATCATCCAGGTATCTACTACTTTAAAATCGCATGCTCTGACTGTATATAAGATGTCATTCTCCAGCGCAGAACTGCCGGGTATGATAAACCAGATCAGTTGTCCGTCGGATGAGAACGCGCAGGGCGATCCCAGGAACTTACCCCATGGCTCATGCGGAAGAGCCCACAACAAATTAGCGTCGAGGTCTAATATGCGTATCGTCTCATTACCGGAAAGGGCCATCATCTTTCCATCAGGGCTTGCAGTGATCATGCAGTTGACGTAGTTGATGGTCTGTGCCTGCAGGTCTTTCTTCCATACCTGATTGAATGATTTGTCCAGTCGGATGACGTGTGGATCTTTATTAAAATTGAGGAGGTATCCGCCATCAGCCAGCTCTGTTATACAGATGGGATTAGCTTCCAATGCTAACCGTTGCTGGATATTGAGTGGTATTTGTGTAAATGTATTTCCCATATCTCGCCGGTGATGCAAATTAACGGTTATATTCGAAAGTTTATGGCTCAGTATGGTATATCATGATGAAAATTAATACTGTCCTGATCGCCCCTTTAAGAAGTCCTCTTCACACCGCTTTTGTGCCGATTTCTGAAGGTAAGTTTGTTCTATCAACGCACCTAAAAAATTCTGTTATGCAAAAGATCACTCCTTTCTTATGGTTCGACACCCAGGCGGAAGAAGCAGCAAAGCTGTATACTTCCCTTTTTAAAAATTCATCTATCGGAAAGATCAGCCGCTATCCCCCGGGTGTTCCCGGACAGGAGGGGAAAGTAATGACGATAGAGTTCACACTGGACGGGCAGGACTTTATCGCCCTGAATGGCGGACCTCATTATTCTTTTACACCTGCGGTGTCTATGTTCATTAAGTGTGAAACGCAGGAGGAAGTAGATAGATTATGGACAGCGCTTACGGAAGGCGGTTCTGAGGACAGATGTGGATGGCTGAAGGACAAGTTCGGCTTATCCTGGCAGGTAGTGCCTGACGGTTTACAGGAGTTACTGCAGGATAAAGATCCCGGCAGGGCACAGAGGGCCGTAAGCGCCATGATGCAAATGCAGAAACTGGATATAGCGGTGCTGGAAGAAGCGGCGGCGGGATGAGATGATATAAAAAAGCCTGCCGGGTTAATGCGGCAGGCTTTTATTTTATTTAAGCATACGTTTATATCTCTTTCAAAGTCTTTTTTGACTTTATGGATTTTACAGCTTTAGCAGCCTTAAATATCCTGGCGGTTCTATTATCATGATATTTTTTACTGGCCTGGGATCTTTCCTCCTGTACACCAATAAAACCAATTTCGTCAAGTTTATAATAGTTGTTATTATTTCCCATTGAAATAGTCTTTAAAGTACGAATTTACTAATTTTCTGGCAGCTGGGGTGAATATCCCCAATCTTCTTCCATAAATAATTTCTGCCCCCAGTGTATCCATATAATGCTTTACGAGCTGAGTTTTCGCTGTAAATGCAATGTGCCCTTCAAATCCAAGATCAAAACTTGTTTTACACGCAAAGGCGACCAGATTGCCGGCCACTCCTGCATATTTTTTATTTGGTCCCAAATTCTGCGGGGCACTTTCCAGCAGGTGCATTTCAATATACCCTTTTTTTATTTCAAGGCAGGCCAGTCCCTGAATAACGGTATCCCCCCTGATCATCAATTTGAATACCTTGCTGTTTTCTCTGTCACATTCAAACTTCCAGTTAAAAATCCAACCTCTTTTTTTTAAAACGTCCCTGATATCTTTTTTTGATGCCTCGTCGAGAATAGTTTTCTTTTTTATCCCGGTGGCAATTTCTTCTATACAATCAGTTATTTTGTCAATAAAGAAACAGTTTTCTATTGTCATTTGGATTAACACTTAATTACTTCCTTAATGGTGGTTTGTTTACTTAGCGATATTACGAAACCTCAAATTGCTACCAGTTAATGAGAAGTTAAAGATTTGAAAATTATCATATAACGATCCCATTTAATCAATTTAAATTTCAATACACCAATAAAAAGCTAATTAATCCGGCAGGCTTTTTATCTTCCCAATACGTTATTTATCCAATCCTCATTATGTTTCGTCTATTATAACAGTCAAAATTGAACCGGATTCTCTTCAGCTGGCGCTTGATGCTTTCACAGAGGTTACAAGACTATACACCTCAATCCTTTAACAGGGAACAAAAAATAAAACATGACAAAGTCAATCAATGACGGAGCATCCCATTATCTTATTTAGCACACCCGAATTAACAATTTATACCCTTTCCTTTATCAAATCCTCCCATTCCCACTCCCCGGCAGTTAACATTTACACCCCTAATCACAAACAATACCGTCCCCTTGGTCTTAAACTGGACTGCTAAATTTGTCTCAACACGTTAGCAATAGAAACTATTAATAATATATTCTATCAGCTGCCAACAATAATTATCAGATCAATTCCATGGATATGAAGAAAAAGAGACTACTCCCGGTCCTGGCATTTACCTTTTGCATGCAGTTCTGTTATGCAGGAAAAATTGAAAGATTTAAGGATGGTTTGCTCGTACGGTTAGAAAAAAGTACTGCCGGAGGAGTTAAACAGGTAAGATTACAGGTAATTACTGACAACATTATCAGGGTAACTGCCAGCCCGGCAGATTCCATTTCCGGAACGCCCAGCCTTATGGCTGTTGTAAGCGGCACCCGCGAAGTGAAATGGACCAGCGAGGAGAAAAACAACCAGGTTACATTAAAGACAGGCACATTAACCGCCAGCATTGATCTGACTACCGGAGAAGTGGTATTTAAGGACCTGAAAGGCCAGGTGATACTGCAGGAAAAACAGGGTGGCGGTAAGACCTTCACCCCCGCCGTGATTGATGGGAAGCCACTTTACAAATTACAGCAGGTATTTGAATCGCCTGCCGGAGAGGCTTTCTATGGACTGGGCCAGCACCAGACAGGGTTAATGAATTATAAAGACCAGGATGTAGACCTCACCCAGTACAATTCTATTGCGGTGATCCCCTTCCTGGTATCCAGCAAGCATTACGGTATATTGTGGGATAACTACTCTATTACCCGTTTCGGAGATGACAGACCATATGAAGAGCTGAGCAGCCTGCAGTTATCCGACAAAAACGGCAAACCCGGTGGCCTGACCGCTACCTATGCCATGCGGAATAAACCAGACAGCATCTTCCTGCAAAAACAGGAGTCACTGATCGACTTTACCTTTCTGCCTGATCTGAAGAAAATGCCTGCAGGCTATCCGATGGGGAAAGGCATTGTTACCTGGGAAGGTGACATCAGCTCTCAGACCGGCGGACAGGAAAAATTCTATATGATGGCTTCAGGTTACACCAAAGTATGGATAGACGGGGAATTAAAACTCGACAAATGGAGGGAGGGATGGAATCCCGGCCCCTCTATTTTCCGTCACCAGCTGGAGAAGGGCAGGAAACACAGACTTAAAGTGGAATGGATCCCGGAATCTGACCAGGCGTTTGTTTCTGTTAAACATCTCTCTCCTACCCCTGCAAAGCTGGAGAACAAGGCAGCGCTGACATCAGAGGCGGGCGAAAAGATAGACTACTACTTTGTGTATGGTCAGCACACAGATGATGTCATCAACGGCTACCGTACCATCACCGGTAAAGCTACTATTGTTCCAAAATGGGCATTAGGTTACTGGCAAAGCCGCGAGCGTTACAAAACACAACGTGATGTGATCAGCACTGTGCAGGAGTTCCGCAAAAGACAGATACCGCTGGACAATATCGTAATGGACTGGTCTTACTGGAAAGAAGATGCCTGGGGTAGCCAGGAGTTTGATCCGGCGCGTTTCCCTGATGCAAAAGGCATGATAGATTCCCTACACAATATTTATCATACACACTTCATGATATCGGCCTGGCCTAAGTTCTATAAAGACATTCCGAACTACACGCTCTTTAATGACAAAGGCTGGCTCTATAAACAAAGTATTAATGATGGTATCAAGGACTGGATTGGCCAGGGATATGTGTCTACTTTCTATGATGCATTCAATCCAGGCGCCCGTCAGCTGTTCTGGCAACTGCTCAGCAAACACCTGTTCAGCAAGGGTGTGGATGCCTGGTGGCTGGATGCGACAGAACCCGATGTGCTGTCAAACGCTACTATCGACTACCGCAAACAACTGATGAACCCTACTGCGCTGGGGCCATCTACGCAATACTTTAACACTTATGCCCTCCTGAATGCAAAAGGTATTTATGAAGGTCAGCGCAAGGAAAAGCCAGACCAGCGCGTATTTATTCTGACACGTTCAGCATATGCCGGCATGCAGCGCTACGGGGCAGCTACCTGGAGTGGCGACATTGCCTCACGCTTTGATGAACTGGCAAGACAGATACCTGCAGGATTGAATTTTGGTTTGTCTGGTATGCCTTACTGGACAACAGATATCGGAGGATTCTATGTAGAAGATAAATATGACCAGCCTGATCCGCAGGGAGCTGATCTGCAGGAATGGAGAGAACTGAACACCCGCTGGTTCCAGTACGGCGCTTTCTGCCCCCTGTTCCGCTCGCATGGACAGTATCCTTATCGGGAACCGTTCAACATTGCAGCTGAAAATAGTATCGAATTGACGTCAATGATCTATTATGATAACCTACGTTATCGTTTGATGCCGTATATTTATTCTATTGCAGGACAAACCTATCATCGTGGTTACACCATGATGCGTGCGCTGATCATGGATTTTGACAAGGATACTGCTGTCAGGAGCATTGGTGATCAGTTTATGTTCGGTCCTGCATTGCTGGTAAATCCGGTATATACTTATAAAGCTCGCAGTCGTAAACTATATCTCCCTGCCAACACGGGCTGGTACGATCTTTACAACGGCACTTATACTGAAGGTGGACAATATATTACCGCGGAAGCTCCGCTGGACAGGATCCCCTTATATGTAAAAGCAGGCAGCATTGTTCCTTTCGGTCCGGCTATGCAGTACACTGCACAGCGTCCGGCCGATACGATCACACTTTATGTATATAAAGGTGCCAGCGGAAAATTTGCACTCTATGAAGATGAGGGTGTCAATTATAATTACGAAAAAGGGCAATACAGTACCATTAACCTCACATACGATGAAGCTGGCCAGACGCTGACAATAGGCAAGCGGGAAGGTAATTTCCCCGGCATGTTGCAGCACAGGACCTTCCGTATCGTGAGCGTAGGAAAAGATAAACCAGTGAACATGGATTTCGACAACAGGAATGCAACCGTCATTCCGTATGATGGTACAGAGAAAAAGATTTCATTAAAAAACTAACCACGTACATGACAATGAAGAAGTTTTGACAATTGACACGTTGTGAATTGTATTCACGTATGACCATCAGATAAAAACATCCCGTAACTACTAACATTCTAACATTATGAAAACTGCTTACAAAATCAGAGATTTTGTGACTGCCTGCATGATCCCCGTTTCATGCGGATTAAGCAGCGTGTTGCTGATGACGATGCTGTTGCCCGTCAACGTGGCAATGGCGCAAACAGCCAAAAGAGCGCTTTCCGGAAAGGTAACAACCGGAAAAGATAACAGTCCTTTGCCAGGAGCCAGCGTACGTATCAAAGGCACCAACAATGGCGCGATTACTGACGCTAACGGTAGCTTTAACCTGCAGGTGAGCGACAGCGATTCACTGGAAGTAACCCTTGTCGGTTTCACCAAACAGGTGATCTCTGCAAGAGGTAAATCGGCGCTCACTGTAAATCTTTCCGAAGGTGCTACCGGACTGGACGAAATCGTGGTAGTAGGTTATGGCACCGAAAAGAAAAAACTGGTGACCGGCGCTATTGACCATGTGAACACACAGCAGCTGGAACAGAACCACGCGCTTCGTGTAGATCAGGCCTTGCAAGGACAGACACCCGGCGTACAGATCACCGCTACTTCGGCTCAACCGGGAGAAGGCATGAAAGTGCGCATCCGCGGTACAAGCACTGTTGGTAACGCTGATCCACTATATATTGTGGATGGTGTACCTACTTCTGACATCAGCTACCTGAACGCTTCAGACATTGCAGCGATGGATGTACTGAAAGATGCGGCATCTTCCGCCATCTATGGTGCAAGGGCAGCAAATGGTGTTGTGCTGGTGACTACGCGTAAAGGCCGTGCAGGCAATATGAAAATGTCTTACGACTCCTACTACGGTATACAGAATCCTTCACATAAAGTATCTGTGCTTAATGCACACGACTATGGTGTTATCATGAACGAGATGGCGATTAACTCCGGTTCCGTTCCTTATTTCACTGTGGATCAGCTCAGCAAACTAGGTAAGGGTACTGACTGGCAGGAAGCGATGTATAATAAGAAAGCCCCCATGCAGAACCATTCCCTGGCATTTGCAGGCGGCAATGAGACTTCTGTGTTCTCTTCTTCCGTTGCCTACACAAAACAGGAAGGTGTCATCGGTTTGAAGAACCAGTCACAATACGACAGGCTCTCTTTCCGTATGAACAGCGAGCACAAAATGTATAAAGACATTGTGATATTCGGTGAAAACCTGACCTACACGCAATCCCGCAAAAGAGGTGTTGGTGTGGGTAATATCTACGGCAACGCTATCCGCTCTGCGTTCACAGTAAGTCCGCTGTTCCCTGTATACAATCCTGATGGTAGCTACGCTAAATCTACATTCAACGTGCAGGAAGCTAACCCGGTGGCAGTAATGGACTATCAGAACCAGAACAAAGCCAAGACTGACCGTATCATGGGTAATACCTACCTGCAGGTATCTCCTGTTAAAGGACTGACCTTACGTACAGACTTCGGTATTGATATCAGCAATACAGATTCAAGAAGTTATACGCCGATATACAACCTGTCTACCAACGTGGTGAATGAGCACTCCCGCGCTACACAGGGCATTTACCGCACACACACCTGGAACTGGGATAACACCCTCAACTACCAGCGTGATTTCGGTAAGCATAATGTAGGCGTACTGGTAGGGATGAACTCTAACGAGACAAGAGCTTCCTACCTGAACGGTTACAAACAGGACCTGACCAAAGAAGGTCTGGATAATGCCGTTATCGACAACGGTACTACAGACAGTACACAACGCATCTTCGGTGCGGACAGTTCTGCCACACTCTATTCTTATTTCGGACGTATCAGCTATTCTTATGCTGACAAGTATATGTTCACCGCTGTGGTAAGATCGGACGCGTCTTCCCGCTTCGGACAGAACAACCGCAGAGGTACGTTCCCTTCCTTCTCTATTGGCTGGGTACCTACCAATGAGGATTTCTTCAAACTCTCCTGGCTGGACTTCCTGAAAGTACGCGCAGGCTGGGGACGGAATGGTAACCTTCCTACGGGATATTATCAATACCTGTCTACCATCTCTACACAATACCTGGGTTATTATTTTGGTAGCGGCGACCTTCCTTATATCGGTGCAGCGCCTATCAAGATATCAAATCCAGATCTGAAGTGGGAAACTTCAGAACAGGCTAACGTGGGTATCGATGCAACGCTGTTCAGAGACTTCAACCTGACAGTAGATGTATACCGCAAGACAACAAAAGACTGGCTGGTACCAGTGAATGTACCTGCTGTTTCCGGTGCATCAACAGTGCTGATCAACGGAGGTAATGTACGCAACCAGGGTGTGGAGGTTTCCCTGGGCTACAATCATACCTTCCATAATCTGACAGTGGGTGTGAATGGTAATATCGGTGTGAACCGTAATGAGATCACCGATATCCCCAACCGGGAAAAGATCATCAACGGATCAACAGGCATCACCTTCGCAAGTATGCCGGAATTTTACCGCGCACAGGTAGGCTACCCAATGGGTTATTTCTACGGATATAAGACGGCAGGCATTTTCCAGAATGAAAATGAAGTAGCTTCTTATGTAAGTAAAGACGGTAAGAAGATACAGCCTAATGCACTCCCTGGTGATGTTCGCTTCCAGGATCTCAATGGAGACGGTGTGATAGACAGCAAGGATGAGACGCAGATCGGTAATCCTTATCCTAAGTTCACCTACGGTCTGAACGTCAACCTGGGGTACAAAGGATTCGATTTCTCTGCTTCACTGTATGGCAACTATGGCAACCAGATCTGGGATGGAACACATGATTTCTCCAGCCCGCTCAGCAACTACAGGACAGAAATACTGGGCCGCTGGACTGGTGAAGGTACTTCTAACCGCATCCCACGTGTTACAGATGGCGCTGAGCTGAACCAGAACTGGATCCGTTCTTCCGACCTGTATGTACACAATGCGTCTTTCCTGCGTATAAAAAGCCTGAACCTGGGATATGATTTCAAAAAGGTATTACACACATTGCCTTTACAGCAGCTGAGATTATACGTTTCTGCCACCAACCTGTTCACCTTTACTCCTTACAAAGGCGTAGATCCTGAAGTAGGTTATGGTCCTACCGGATGGGCTTCCGGCATCGACCTGGGTACTTATCCGCAACCAAAGACAGTACTGGTTGGTCTGAACGTTAAATTCTAATCCGGTAAATCAATCCACATGAAAAAGATCTTCGCATCCATTATAGCAATTGCACTCTTTGCTGCCTGCAGCAAAGACTTTCTGGAGCTTTCGCCTGTAGACGAACAGACGGAGTCTTCCTTCTACCAGACACCGGCACAGGCTTTACAGGCGCTGGTGTCTGTATACAGTCAACTCAATATCGGTGACTATGACAATATTCACCTGGTATCGGAAATAGCCAGTGATAACTGTTTTGGCGCCGGCGGTACTTCCGACCTTGTATGGAAACAGTGGGACCGCTTCCAGGAAGCATCCAATATGAACCTGGGCCTGTGGCAGAGAGGTTATACCGGCATTTACAGAGCCAATGTATTGCTCTCTAAAATAGACGGCGTTAACTGGGGAGCAGATACCACGCTGAAAACCACTTACAGTGCGGAAGCCCGCTATCTGAGAGCGTACTTCTACTTTGACCTGGTGCGTGTATTTGGTAATATTCCACTGGTTACCAAACCGCTCACTGTTTCCGAGTATAATATACCGCAGGCGGCTCCGGCTGACATATATAAACTGATAGCCGAAGACCTGCAATACGCAGCCAATAACCTGCCTGCTACCGCATATCAGGGTATCTCTCCCAACAACTACGGCCGGGTAACCAAATGGGCGGCGCAGGCATTGTTAGGCCGTGTATACCTGTACTACACCGGTTACTATAATCAGCCGGACCTGGCTGGTACTGTTACCAAAACACAGATGATCAGTTACCTGGACAACGTCATCAATGCAAGCGGACATGGACTGGTAGACAGCTTCCCCCGCCTGTGGCAGGCATCCGGAAAGTCTTTTGTGGGAGAAGACAACAAAGAAACTGTATGGTCTATCAAATTCACCTACAAAGGCCTGGGCAACTGGGACCAGCATAATGGTAACCGCATGCAGGTGGATATCGGTATCCGTAGCCAGGTGATTGGCCCTTACTACAAAGGATGGGGCGCCGGTACTGTGACACCTAAATTATGGAATGCCTACGATGCGACTGATACCCGCAGAGGCGCCAGCATCATTTCCATTGAGGATGAAAACCTGACAGCTTATTCTGTCGGTGACCAGGCACAGTACACCGGTTATTTCTGGAAAAAATATATGCCGTTGAATGATGGCAATGCCGATAGCAAGGGAGGCAACTTCCAGATCGACAACTATTTTGATGATGTTATCATCCGCTATTCAGATGTACTGCTGATGGCAGCAGAACTGAATCTTGACGTTGATCTCTCCAAAGCGCAGAACTACTATAACCAGGTGCGCGACAGGGCATTCCTGAATACCACCAGCCGCAAAACACTGACCGGAGATGCCAATGGTAAAAAGCTGATCATGGATGAACGCCGCCTCGAATTTGCATTGGAAGGACTACGCTACTGGGATTTACTGCGTCAGGGCGTAAGCGTTGCTAAAGCCGCTATTGACAATAGCAACAGCGATAACCAGTTCAATGTGACTTTCCGTGCGGAAACACAGGGGCTGTTTAAAATCCCTGAACAGGAAATCAATCTGTCAAGCGGTGTTTATAAACAAAATGCCGGCTGGTCTAACTAATGTCCAATCATTCAAAAAACTGCATTATGAAAAAGTTTATCGCCTTATCCCTGCTTGCATTATCGGCTATGCTTGTATCGTGTACAAAGGAAGATGAAGAGAGCCTTGGCGGACCATCCATCGCTAAAAGCGATGTGAAGTTTTCCGTTACACAGGAACAGGGACACGACAATATAGTGATGTTGAACAGCCTTACGCAAGGTGGTTATATCCCCTTCTGGGAATTTACGGGAGGTTTCTCCAAGAAGAAACAGGATACTATCAATCTGCCCTTTGCAGGTGACTATATCATCCGTTATACGATCTATACACAGGGAGGTCCGTTAACAGATTCCAGCAAGATATCTGTGTCTGAAAATGATCCTGAGTATTTTTCCAGTCCTATGTGGAACCTGCTGACCAATGCACAGGATGGCAAAACATGGGTATGGGCATCTGACATCCCCGGTGGCATCTGTTATGGTAATGGTTCCGGCGGTGCAACAGCACCTGAATGGTGGCAGAACGGTATTGCCTATCTGACAGAAGAGGGAGTAGCCGCTGATGAAATGACCTTCGATCTGAAGGGTGCGAAAAACTACACGTTTACGCATGAGGGTGCATCAACGAAAGCAATATTTGAACTTGATACGCTCAATAAGACTTTGAAGATAACAGGTAGTGATATCAGCCTGGGTAATAAAGTTACTTACGTCATCGTAAAACTTACTGCCGACGAACTCACACTGGCACAGCAGGGTGATGGCTGGAGGAACATCTGGATGTACAAAAGGAAGGGATTTAATTATTAGTTTACGGGAATTTAAGATGGAAGAAAAAAGGGATGAGGTTTCGCACTTCATCCCTTCTTTTTTGGAAAAAGTTGAGAGAAAATTTTGAGAACTGAAGAAAAGGTGTAATTTAGTGATAGAGACAAACGCCACCCCTGATGATCACACGTCAGGGGTGGCGTTTTTTTTATAGTGATATGTTCAGAATAAAAACCATTGTTTAAGATAAATACCTGTGAAATGCATTTAGAACATTATTTGTTTAGGTTGACTTCAAAAACCCAAAAAACGACCGAGTATGAATTTATAAGTATTGGACCAAAGGGAGAAATTAAGAAGACAGTACGATTTATGAAGATAAGCCGCGATTTTTATAATCTCTCATTTGGAGAAATGGATGAAAAGACTAAAAGAATTATTGACAATGTAAATTCAGGCAATAATGATCATGAGATGATATTGACGACTGTGGCTGCAGTGGTTGAAACTTTTACTATTAATCACCCGAATTCTTTTATATATGTTGAAGGTAGCACTCCTTCAAGAACAAGATTATATAGGATATGTATTACAAAATACTGGATTGATATTACTAATCAATTTAAAATTTTCGGACTCCAAAATAATAGATGGCAGAGCTTTATACAAAACAAATCATATAATGCATTCCTCGGTACAAGAAATCATTCATAACAATAAATAACAAAAATCATTCATGGAAAATGTAATCTCAAAAAAGCAAAAAAAGGGTCACCGCAATTTTGGCCATCGACTGCGCACAATCACGCTTGAGGAAGCTTCAAATTGTCCTTTTACAATGAAAAAACACAACGATGCAGTAGCTATGCTAACCAAGTATCCCATTCCTGAAGAGATACTGCATAGAAAGAAGCAGCAAATGAATAATTCCAGATACTAAACCAATCATTTATGAAAAAAGTAATCTCAAAAAGACAAGTAGTGAGAATGAGTAATTGGTCAAAAAAAGCTACCGCATTGGACTCGCCACTGCATCAAACAACGCCTGAGGAAGTTTTGGAAAAAGGCCCTTTTATAAGAAAAAAATACGAAGATGCAGTAGCCACATTGAAAAGATGCCCTTTTCCGGAAGAACTGTTGTCGAAATCTGGCAAAAAATAAATTCTCTCATTAAATCATTATGTATGGAAAATGTAATCTCAAATAAGCAAGCATTAGGAGCTCGTAAATCTTTTAAAGAGCGTAGTAACGCAGAAGATCCAATGGACGATCTCGCTTTTGAAGAAGCGTTGAAGGACCCATTTACAAGGAAAAAATACGAACGGGCAAAAGCCACATTGGAAAGATGTCCATTTCCAATGGAACTATTGCGCGAAAAATAATCCAATCATCAAATGATCATTCATGGAAAATGTACTCCTAAAAAAACAAAGAAAGAGAACTGATGAGTTTTTAATAAAAAATAATATTATGGTCGAAACACGACCCGATATGACGCTTGAAGAAGTTTTGGCAATATGCCCCTTTACAAGGAAAAAGCATGAGCAGGCAAAAGCCACTTTGGAAAGATGTCCATTTCCTATGGAACTATTACATGAGAAATGATCCGATTATTAATTTATCATTGATGGAAAGTGTAATCTCAAAAAGATAAATAGCAAAAAAGGGGGCGTGATTATTAGAACGGCTAAAACATGGCCGTGGTTGAAATCAGTAATGCAATAATAATGGGATATGCTGTTTGGAGACAGCATATCCCATTATTAAATTATCAATTACAATTTCACAAACGTTTTCTGCACACGTTTCTGATTTACATTAAAACTAATAACATACACACCAGAAGGCAGATTGCTCACATCCAGTACATTGTTATAAGCAGGTACAGTAAATTGCAATCCTGTCACCTTGTTGTAAACAATATATGTCCCCTTCCCTCTCGCCTTTAGTTCACTCAGATCAACTGTTAATACACCAGCGGTAGGATTCGGGTAGATATTTACAGCGATATCTTTATCAGTATTAGTAACAGGTGTAAGTGCCAGTGTTGCAGCTTTATTGCTTGAATCCTGCGTGGCTTCAAACCAGTTAATGTTCCAGCCACCGGTACCTGCAAAGATGCGTAATACCTGGTTT
Source organism: Chitinophaga filiformis (assembly GCF_021646545.1). Classification (GTDB taxonomy): domain Bacteria; phylum Bacteroidota; class Bacteroidia; order Chitinophagales; family Chitinophagaceae; genus Chitinophaga; species Chitinophaga filiformis_A. Next base: position 318,574 of record NZ_JAKIRP010000005.1, read on the forward strand.
CCTGCCGACAGGTTTACATTAGCGGATAAGGTCTGCCATGTCTGCCAGCCACCTGTTGAAGGAATGTTTACCGTAGCCAGGGTATTAGTACCAGCACGTAACTGAAGCTGTCCGCCGCCGGGGCTTGCCACTCTGTAATTGAATTTATAGGTACCTGCAGTCTGCACTGTCACTTTGTAATCCATCCAGTCATTTGCATCGATAAAACCTACATCCTGTGAGCCATTCACATCGCCGGTACCTTCCAGTTGAATGCCAAACATGGTATCGTAGTCCTCCGCTTCAATACGGCCTGGTAAACTGAAGCCGGCCTGTGGATTGTCATTGCTGACGAAGTTCAGGTAGTTCAGGTTAAAGCCATCGGTGTCCATTATAATACGCAGGGTTTGTCTTCCTGTAGTCAGCACAGGCGTTGTTACATTTACTGTCTGGTATACCTGCCAGTCGCCAGTGTTGGGCACGTTGATAGCACCTGAGATATTTTTACCATTCAGTTCTACATGGAAGCTTTTCTGCAAGTTGGGTGATGCTACACGCGCCTGTAAGGTGTAAGTACCCGGTTGAGTAACATTCACTGAATAAGATATCCATTCGCCGGCAGACATACCACCAACATCGTATCCGCCTTCACCACATCCTTCTACGTCTACGCCTTCATTGGGACGGTATTGTCCTGAGTGGTTATTGGCATCAAAATCATTGTATGCGATATTTTGTCCGCCGAGGTCATAGTCTTCTGCTTCCAGTTTGCCTGGCAGGCTAATAGGGATACCTTTAAAAGGAGTACCACCCTGGATAGCAAAGATGACTGTTTTATTGCCAGTACCACTGATGTTTGTAGCGCTGAGCGTTGTACTGAAATTGCCAGCCTGCGTAGGTGTGCCGGTGATAAGACCTGTGCTGGTGTTAATGTTCAATCCGGGAGGTAAGCCTGAAGCGCCGAAGCTGGTCGGATTGAAAGACGCCTTTAATGTATCAGTGAACGGTAAAACGACAACTCCTTTTACAGTATCTGCGTGTTGTATTACCGGTTTGTTGACACTAAAGTTCAGGTAGTTAATATTAAAACCACCTGCGTCTATTATTACGCGCAATACGTGTTTACCTGTCGGCAGTACCGGCGTGATAACAGTAGCAGTACCCCAGGTCTGATAGCCGTTGGTGTTAGGCACTACAAAGGGTCCGGATATATTTACACCATCCAGCTCCACATGAAATAGGCCACCAACACCGGGAGCAGCCACACGGGCCTGCAGTGTATAAGTACCAGGCTCCGTTACATTTACGGTGTATTTGGCCCATTCTCCTGCAAATGTGTATCCCTGGTCATAGCCTCCTTCTGAACAGGCTTCCAGGTCTACGCCTTCAGATGGCCTGAACAGGCCACCATTGTTGGAGGCATCAGTATCATTGTAGGCGATGCCCTGACCACCTTTGTCATATTCTTCGGCTTCAATTTTACCGGGTATAGCGAGTGGGCTGCCATTGTAAGGTAACTGTGCAGCGGGTATATTAACGGTCAGCAGCAGATTTTTTGAGGCAGTACCATCTGTGTTAGTGGCAGATATGGTTACATTGAAAACGCCCGATGACAAAGAACTTCCGCTGATCACGCCAGTCTGCGCGTTAATGGAAAGACCTTCCGGCAGACCGGTTGCGTTGTAGCTTTGCGGCGAATTGGTTGCAGTGATAGTATACTGAAAAGCCACGCCGGCTGTGGTAGTAGCTGATCCGCCACTGGTAATAGCGGGGATCAGCGGGCCAGCTGATGTACGGGCTGATACGGTGTTGGAGTATACGGAGGTACCGATAGAGATGGTAGCCGATACTCTGTAATAATATTTTGTAGTGGCGGTCAGGCTCACATTCTGATAACTGGTAGTGTTGGCAGGAACGGTAGCAATGTCTGTCCAGGTAGTGCTGTCAACACTACGCTGGATCCTGAAATTGGTTTCATTCGTCCTGTCGGTCCAGTTCAGATTGATTTGATTTTTTGAGATAACAGTAGCCCTCAGATCAGTGGGCGCCGCCAGTTCTGCGGCTATCACTTCTGCAATGCGACGAGCGCCGGTAGCATTAGGATGAATACCATCGCTCTGATACCAGTCAGGATGATTCTGTAATGGTGTATTCAGGTCGATGAGGTGCACATTTTTCTGTGCTGCAATGATCCTTACCAGGGGGATAATCTCTTCAGAGATCACCCTGTTGTCCAGACCGAAGTTACCTGAATAGGCTGGGATGGGCAGACAGATATAGATAACCGGATGCGATGGCAGGGACCTGAAGGTATCGATCAAACGGCTGTAATCATCAATAAAATCAGCTTTAAGCGCCCAGTTATTAGGTTTGCTGTCGTTAGAGCCCAGTTCAATGGTCACGATGTTAGGATTAAAACCGAGGGCAAGCGGATAATTAGGCCGCTGTACATAGGGAAAATCCGCCTTTACCAATAAGGTAGAACCGCTCTCGCCAAAGTTACCCACGTTCCAGTTGCTGCCCAGAATAAGGCCCACCTGACTGGGATATGCCTCTGATGGCGCTACACCATATCCGGCAGCCACACTGGCGCCGATACAGGCTACTTTGACCTGTGCAAAGCTGATGGCTGGCAATAGAAAAGTAATGGCAGTAATAAGTAATACGCCTACACGTTTTTGTTTTAAATGTCGTAACATTTTGAAGGATTGAAATTTGTAATGGTTAAATGATCGGGTTATAAAATAAAAGCACTCTCATTGTTACTGAAACTGGCCAATTTCAATATTACTTACATTAGCAGCTGATTGCAGGTATAGCGGTTACACGGTTTCTCGAACACGGTTTTCGATATGGCGGAAGGCGAATTTAGGAATATAATCCGTTATTTGAATTATGCGGCAGGAAAAATTATATTAAAATAACAACCGTATAAAAGAAGGGAGAGTCAAAGGGAAAAATATAAGGTCTTGAGAATCATTTGAACGACTATTCGTCTGTAAAGGGTCAGCATGTAAGGGGATGTTGGAAAAATAAACGAAGGCTATGAAAAGCGTCTATACGACCTATATCACCACGTATCCGAATAAATGTAAGGGGGAATGTATCGAAATAGCGAAGGCGCTGAAAAGTAACGATCAAGACTCAAGTAAAAAGGGCTGCATCAACTCTGACGCAGCCCCTTCTCATTATTTAATAACTACTGTATCTATCTGATATTCATTTTCTCCGGATACAAATTTCAGGTAATAAGTACCAGGTGTTTTTTCTGTCAGTTTGTAGGATGCTTTCCTTTCGGGAATATCCATAGTACACATACAACCTTTATATATTGCTTCTACAGCGATCGTACGTGTATTGCCGCTTTTCTTTTCATTGAATTTATGAAACTGTCCGCAGCCGCTGTTTACGTTAAAATAAACGGTAGTAGCGCCATCTGTACCGGATGATGCTTTATCGATCCTGGTAACATTGACTTTCTCATACTTTACGCAATCCTGCGCAGGTGCATTCTTTTTGTTACATCCGGCCATGACAATTACAGCCAGGGAAATAAAGGTTAATGGTTTTCTCATGAAAATTAATTTAAGCCCCTTCCCTGTTTATGGAAAGGGAACTGTAACAATAACGCATGAGATATGCCTTTGGTTACAGCTCCCCGGAAAATTACCTTATTTCAGTCTCACGATCTTGCGGGTTCCAATCACACCTAACCTGCCCTTATCTGCCTTTAAGATCCATACGCCGGCGGGTACGTTGCTGATGTCCAGCTGTACCTGTTGCGGGCCCTTGCCGGCAGGTATAACCACTTGTTGCAGTACAATCTGGCCTGTTTTTGTATTCACGAGTGACAGCAACAGTTTTTCTGTGCCGGCGTCTACTGCTACACTTAGGGTATTGCCTGTAACAGGGTTCGGATATACGTTCAATGATCCCTTGGTGATAGTGGTCTGATCTGCTACCGGTACGAAGGCGGTAGTCACACTTGTAATAGCAGCAGTACAGTTACTTACGAATGTCCATGGTTTGCCATCGCCGCTATTCAGGTCGGGTTGATCTCCCTGTGTCCACCATTTAGCCTGATAGATCTTATTGCCATATGCCACTTTGTTACCTGCGAGATAAATACCACCGGCTGTCCAACCGGCTATGCCGTCGCAGGGCTGACCGGTACCACCACCATCGCCGCCATTGCCATTGCAGGTACCTACGATAGCCCAGGTAGTATTGGTACCCGGTACATCGCCACTGCCGGCCCACCATTGGTTGCGATAGATCACGTTATTGTACTTAACGATGTTGCCGGCAGTTTCATAGATCTTTGAAGACTCCCATGCCGGCAGGGAAGCACAACCTTCAAAGGTCTGTGTGTTCCATATTGTAAATGAGATGGTAGTGACGATGGAATCTTTACCATTCCTCAAACCAACAGCGGTAGCGGTGTGTGCACCATAAGCTGTGGGCGTCCATTGTACGCTGGTACCTGCTAGTCTGAGTCCGCCGATCTTGATAAATGTCTGTGTAATCTCGTTCCGCGGATCGCTTTTGGATACAGCCAACGTAACAGGCGCTAAAGAAGTTACGCCCATTATGCCGTTGGACGGTGAGGTAAACGTCAGCGCTGTGATCTGGGAACATTCGGTATTATCAATAGTGAACCGGGGCATAGTAGCGCAGCCACAGTTAGCGGCATTATTACCACCGTTCAGTTCCATACTCACCTGTTTGATGCCGGTATAACGCTGATAGTGACCGATGCGGCCGAGTACTTTGGTGTTCTCCGTACCGCTGCCGCATTCAATACCACCGTTGATAATGTTGACGGTAGCGCCAAAACCCGGTTTAAGGCCTGCGGCTGTCTGGGCAGCCGTTGGCGTCCATTTGCCGGGGACCATTACATCATGGCAGGAAGGTTTCGGATACTGTTGCGCCATCCAGAACCAGATACCTGTTTCAAAAGCGATCACGCCATCCTGGATCACTTTCTCAGGGTTGGCCAGCAATACGTTCTTATCGCCGAAGATGAATTCACTTGCCTGTCCGTAGTTATAGTTATAACTCAGCTGTATAGGACCACGGCCGTGATAGGATTTGCCGGGAGCAGGCGGATACATGGCATCGTCGATACGGTATCCGATGTTGCTGGTTCCTTCATATCCCACTTCTTCGCGGAAATAAAGTCCCCATGCGTATTGTCCGCCGGGAGCCGTAGGCCAGCCTCCGGTAGTCTCCTGGGAGATGTTGGCGAGAAATGCCATCAGCTCTCTTTTGCGGGCGGCGAGATCTCCTTCACCTGCAAATGTGGCGTAGTCGATCGTTTCCCGGATAATTGCATTGGGGGAAATGTCAAAGTCAGCATCTTTACGGATCACCACTGTTGCGCCGGTGGTTTTGTCCACGCGGGTCAGTTTGTAAGCGTTGGTAGCACAACGTCTTTCTGAAATGATCCTGATGTTGGACATCTGTCTTACGGCTTCTGTAAAGTTCGCATAAGAGTAAAAGTCCTTAGCGGGAGTGCTGGGAGGTATACCGCTACCTGACCGGTCATCGGGGTTGTAACGATGCGGGAATAGTACATCCCAATCCGCGCTTGTAATCACATCAGTGATGGTCTGGGCCTGGGCTGCCGACATGCAGCATAATAACAGGAAGGTTACGATGAAACGTGCTCTTTTCATAGATAGAGGATTTGGTACCTGGGCGGTACGATGATTATTTTGAGTCGCTTCAAATATAAGAATTCCTGATTCTTTATTATTTTGTTTGCCCAAACGATCCTCGATATGAAAAATCTATTTTATACACTCGTCTTATCAATAATATCTATGCAGGTTCTGGCTCAAACGCAGGAAAAGGATATTATCCATTTATGGCCGGGGGCAGTACCCGGTGAAACTGGTCCTAAAAAACCGGCAGTTCCCACAAAGGATACCAGTAAGGGTGTAACCCGTCTTACCGATGTAACCGATCCGTTGATGCAGGTATTTACACCGGAGAAAGGTAAAGCCAATGGCGCTGCGGTGATCGTATGTCCGGGTGGGGGTTACCAGATCCTTGCTATTAACCTGGAAGGCTATGAAATAGCTCATTGGCTGAAGGAACAGGGATTTACGGTCTTCGTGCTGCAGTACCGCGTACCACAGAAGCAGGAAGGAGCTTTGCAGGACGTACAGCGCGCTATCCGTATTGTGCGGAGCAGGGCGGCTGAATGGCAGCTGAAGACGGAAAAGATCGGGGTATTGGGCTTCTCTGCCGGCGGTAGCCTGAGTGCCCGGGCCAGCACCCTGTACAATAAACATACCTATGCTCCTGTTGACGCCAGCGACAGCGCCTCTGCGCGGCCTGATTTTGCGGTGCTGATCTATCCAGCTTATCTTGACCAGGGCCCTAATCACAGTATTACACCTGAACTCCGGATAGACGCTTCTACCCCTCCGACCTTCGTGTTTGCCACTGCGGATGATTACTATGGCAACAGTGCGCTGGTTGTAACAGGCGCCCTCAGAGATGCCAGGGTGCCGGTAGAATTACACATGTATGCTGAGGGAGGACATGGCTACGGGCTCAGGCCAGGCAACAAAGCCGGACTGGCCTGGACGACGCTGGCGGCCAAATGGCTGCAGCGGAATGTAAGGGAAAAATAAACAACATGAGCATTATCATTCCGGCGGGTGACCACCATCATATGACCGTATGTTCCTGAAGAGGAATTTTACAGTCTATAAAGTATATTTACCGTGTATTCTTTTCATTGTAAATATATAGTATGAAGAAGTGGTTCAATAAGCTGAAGACAATGCTCCCAGGTAACAGTGTTTACAAAAAGGAATATAATAAAGAACTGCAGCGCTTCGAGGCGCTGTTCAATTATGCCAGTATTGGTATACTTGTTACTAATCAGCAGGGCCAGATCGTACTGATCAATGATTTTGCACTGACTCAATTCGGATATGACCGGGACGAACTGGTGGGAGCATACATTGAGCAGTTACTGCCCAAACGTTTCCGTGAACGGCATGTGGGCCACCGTAACCATTACAACCATCATCCGCAGAGCCGTCCTATGGGTATAGGGCTGGATCTTTTTGCTGTCAGGAAGGATGATACGGAATTTCCCGTAGAGATCAGTCTAAGCCAATATGAACATGAGGAAGGATCTTTCGTGATCGCCTATATTAATAATATTACCGAAAGGAAAAAAGCTGAGGAGAAGATAGAGAGGCTGAACAATGAACTGGAACATAAGATCAGTGAACGTACGCAGCAGCTGACCAACGCTCTTGAACAGCTGGAGCATTCCAAACAGGAAGTGATGGCGGCCCTCGATAAAGAGAAAGAGCTGAGTGAACTGAAGTCGCGTTTTGTGTCAATGGCATCACACGAGTTCCGCACTCCGCTCAGTACCATTTTGTCGTCCGCCTTTCTGGTGAACCAATATACCACGGAGGCCGATCAACCTAAACGCAGCAAACATATCCAGCGGATCATTTCTTCCGTTACATTACTCACGGAAGTACTCAACGACTTCCTTTCTGTGGGAAAAATAGAAGAAGGCGGTGTACAGGTGCGCAGCAGTACATTTGATATTGACATGCATATCAATGGTACTATCCAGGAACTGCAGGATATTGTACAGGAAGGACAGCAGATCGTATATGAGCATCAGGGTCCGGCTTCGGTGCATCTTGACCCTTCCCTGCTGAAACATATCCTGTTAAATCTGCTGGGCAATGCCATCAAATTCTCTGGGAAACATACGGTTATAAGGGTGCGTACTGAACATACGGGAAATAGTGTAATATTGAAGGTGAAAGACGCCGGTATTGGTATTTCCCAGGAGGACCAGCAACACCTTTTTGAACGTTTTTTCAGGGGCGCCAATGTAAGCAATATCCAGGGAACCGGTCTTGGCCTGCACATTGTGAGTAAATATGCAGAACTGATGAACGGAAACATTGCCTGTGAAAGTGAGCTCAATGAAGGCACTACCTTTACGGTCACTTTCCGGCAAGTATAACTAAACGAATGATAATGAAAACGATCCTCCTGATAGAAGACAATGATGATATCCGGGACAATACCGCCGAGATACTCGAACTGGCCAATTATAAGGTATTGACAGCCGAGAACGGCAAAACCGGGGTAGAAATGGCTTTAGAGCATCTGCCGGACCTGATCGTATGTGACATTATGATGCCGGTGCTGGATGGGTACGGTGTATTACATTTGCTACAGAAACACCCTGAGGTGGAAGATACGCCATTCATTTTCCTTACTGCGAAAAGCGAACGCAGTGATTTTCGTAAGGGTATGGAAATGGGTGCAGATGATTATATTACAAAACCTTTCAGCGGTACTGATCTGCTGAACGCGGTAGAAAGCCGTTTAAAAAAATCAGAACTTAAAAAACAAGTATTACCTGCGGATATGGAAGGAATACAACAACTGCTGCTGACTGCTACAGGCACCAATCCTCTGAAAAAACTAATGGAAGAGGGCAACACAGACAAGTATAAAAAGAAACAACTGATCTATCAGGAAGGGAACAGACCTACCAGTCTTTATTTTATTGAGAAAGGCCGTGTTAAAACATACAAGGTCAACAATGACGGTAAGGAGCTCGCGGTGAACCTATATAGTGCCGGCGAATTCCTGGGTTACGTGGCCTTGCTGGAAGGCAGTAATTACCATGAGAATGCGGAAGCACTGGAAGCATGTGAACTGACTGCTATTCCCAGGGAAGACTTCGAAACCCTGATCAATAATAACCGCGAAGTAGCACAGCAATTCATCAGGCTACTGGCTAAAAATATCACCGAGAAAGAACAGCAGTTATTACATCTTGCCTACAGTTCCCTGCGCAAGAAAGTAGCAGAGGCACTGCTCTTCCTTAAGAAGAAATACCATCACGTTACTGACCAGCCGTTTTCAATTGATATATCGAGGGAAAACCTCGCGACTATTGCAGGTACGGCTACGGAGTCGATGATCCGCACACTGGGCGATTTCCGGGATGAAAAATTACTGGAGATAAAACAAGGTGTGATCACCATCCTCAACGAACAGAAACTGGCTAACCTGGTCAATTGATGACAAAAATCATTTTTTACGCTGATGCACGTCCTGTGTAGCGGGCAGGCAACTATCTACCTTTATGTAAGATAAGATAGTTTTGCAATGGAAGATCTGCTTAATGAACTAACGGCATTCAGAAAACAACTGGCGACGCTTGAGAACCAGAACATCGCGCTGAAAATACAGCTTGCACATATATTACAATATCATTTCGACCGCTCCCTGCTGGACAGGCTGGAATATTTTCATACAGCATTCCTCCAGCTGGATACCCGTTTTGAAGCATTGAAGAGTGAGCTGGCCCTGCACCAGGCCTGGCTGGCAGACCCGGATATGAATAGCATTAACTACGACAATATACGTGCACATCAACTGCATATATGGGGTAAACTTAACACGATGGAGACGGATGTACATAAACTGAAATCCCTCTTCAGTGATTATTTGCAGGAACACTTCCCCAGCGTCGCTAAATCAATATTATAAGTTACCACATTATTATTTCATACTTTAAGTACTCTGATAAAATACTTTAAATGATTTAGAAATTTATCCTATATTGGTGACGCGTTATTATCCTATGTCAAGAAAACTGTTGTTGGAGATCCTTTCTGCTTTATTGGTATTTCTTTTCATTTATACCAGTATAAGTAAGTTGCTGGATTATGATACTTTCCGAAGGCAACTGGGACAATCGCCATTTATCACCTTATACGCTCCTGTAATTGTATGGGCATTGCCCGTGGGGGAATTAATTATTGCTGGCTTTCTTTTATTTGCGCGCACACGACTGACCGGATTCTATCTTTCATTCTTCCTGCTCAGTCTTTTTACCTTTTACCTGGTGGCTATGCTGAGGCTTAGTTATTTTATTCCGTGTTCCTGCGGAGGTGTATTACAGCATCTTTCATGGAACGCACACATTGTCTTTAATATCATCTTTGTCATATTTTCAACTATTGGGGTACTGCTGCAGGATAAAGACCAACAGACACCTGCACAAACAACTCTCTGAGTTCTGAATCTGAACCAACCGGCATTAATATAGGGGGAGCCGAAAACCTTCAGAACAGAGTAGGCATGAATTACATCTAATAAACACACCATGAAAAAGACACTATCTTTAGCGTTCTTCGCTGCCCTGTGCGCGGCCGGGACTGCTTTAGCTGGTAAGCTGAACGCGGATCCGCAATGGATGCTCAATGACGACACCATTGTGACCGGCACATCTACCCAGATTAAAGTTCTCTACTGCCCGGGGCCTAACAATGTACAATGTGCAGTAAGCCTGGATGGTAATGCTACCATCGTCAGAAAAACATGATTACCTGTTACAGCGGGAAGCCTTGTGCACGAGGCTTCCTGTAATGCCTTCAAGTCCTATGAAAAAACGTATTTATTACCTTGCATCGCTGTTACTGGCGGCATTCTTAATTGTTGTTATACTCGTTTATACTTCACCTTCGCCGAACAAGCAACCCAATGGATTCAGCCGGTCATACCTGCAGACTACTCCTCTTACACCTTATATGGCCATTCCTACACATGACCGGATACTGGACATTGCAGGGAATGACGACAGTACTTTTTACTTTTCTACCAATGATCCCGCTGTTATGCTCTCTGCCTCCATGGAAGCGGGATGCCGCATAGACACCTTTCACATTGCACTGCGCCAGTCTCTAAAAGATTCCATGGATAGTTACTTTTTTACTGAAGTGAACAAAGGTGAATTCTTTGTTTACGCATACAACATTCCCGCTATCAGTAAAACAGGCCGTACAGGCTCCGGCATGTCTGGCCTATATGCCACATTCCCGGCAGGCGGCTTTTCGCAGGCACATGTACTACGTGATGGTAAACATATCATGCTGCGTAAACTGGACATCAAAGAGAAAGACCAGTTCTTTACGCGTGTAACACTTAACGGCGATAACATACTTACAGGAAGCGGACTGTCAGCAATACGACGCGATGGTGGCATGAGCACTGATGGTTCCTTGAATTATGACAGGATCAGCGGATTATTCACATACCTTTATTATTACAGTAACAGATACGTCACCTTCGACAGTGCCATGCACCTGATCAGTGAAGGTACTACGATCGATACTTTTACCGTATCACGCTTCAACATATCTGCTACGATGGCCACTAAAAACGTTTATATGAACCAGGGGCCAGACCAGATGGTGAATGGATTCAGTTGTGTACATAACGGCGTGATGTACGTACAGGCCAAAATAAAAGCAGATAATGATGATGACAGATTATTTCATGAACATTGCGTGATAGATCAATATGATCTGCATACAAACAGATATAAGGGTAGCATCTATCTTGATATTCCGGTAAACGCAAGGATCAATCAGCTGTTTGTTTATAGAGATAAGTTACTGGTACATTGTACAGACAGTGTATATGCTATAAAGATCGCTTATTGATATCCGTTATTCTGTGAAAGGCGGGGATTCCTGTTCCTTTCTTCCTGTGGAATAGGATACAGTGCTGCAGTTGATTTCCAGCCTGGTTTCATGGCCTTCATCACTTCATCCAGGCGGCCGGTACGACGCAGGCTGAACCAGCGGTCGCCCCATTCCGTAAACAGCTCCATCCTTCTCTCCCGCTCTACCAGTCGCAGGCAGGAATCTCTTATTGTAGCATCCGATAAAGCAGGAAGTCCGGCTCTGGTCCGTAATACATTCAGATCGGCAATGGCATCACGGATATTGTTCAGGTGTGCCAATGCTTCTGCACGGATCAGGTATTGTTCTTCTATGCGTAATACCATCAGGTATTCTTCCCTGCCTGCTACTGCGGCTGTTCTGTTCCTGTATTTATAACAGTTGTAATAAGTCGCGCCTCCGTAAGAGAACGATCTTGTCCAGCTGTCCTTTCTTTTATCTGCAGGTTCAAACGACTGCATGAAATCTTCTGTAAAAGGATAAAACGAGAAACTGCCTTCGGATGGAAGAAATGTTTGTCCTAAAAAGGTATAGCCTTCATTTCTCCATATCTGTAAAATAGCGGGACGGCTGTCACGGAGGAACACACTATCTGCAGAGATGAGCGGCGTATAGCTTCCTGCATTGATCACCTGTGAGGATTGTACGATGGCTTCCTCCCAGTTGCCTCTTTGCAGATGAACCCTTGCCAGCAAAGCGATGGCCGCCCATCTGTTGGCCCGCACTTTTTCGCCGGTGGCGTAATAAACAGGCAATAACTGGCTGGCGTAATTCAGATCGGTGATGATCTGCGCATACACAGAATCTACCCCTGTGCGTGGTGCAAGTGCCGTCTGGTTGACATCTGTAGTAGTGAGCAGTGGCACATCGCCCCAGCAGTTCACCAGGTAGTAATAACAGAATGCGCGCATGAATATGGCCTCTCCTTTCAGTTGCCGGGCCTTTTCGGCTGACAGTCCGCTGGATGTGGCCAATCCCTCCAATACAGCATTGGCGCCGTAAATTACTTTATAGACCTCTCTCCAGGAAGATAACAGAGGAGCATCTGTGGGCAGGATAGCATTATTTACATAGCGCAGGTGAGTACCATTGAATGTGTTCAGTTCATCGGCTGTCATACCGTTGATAACAGGTAGAATATTGCTGGCAAAATAGCTGGAGAGTGAATAATACAGATCCGCGACTGCTGCATCTGCCAGGGCATCACTGGAATAAACTGATCCTGCCGGTATTTCGTCGGACGGTGCATTTACTGTGATCAGCTTTTTACATGAAGTGATCAGCAGCAGAATGAAAATAAAATAACTTCTACGATAATGTAGCATGGCCTTGTCAGCTTAAAGCGTTAACTGAATACCGCCTGTAATTACTCTTAATATTGGTACAACAATCTGTGTTTCCGGATCTGCACCTTTATATCCTGTTATTGTCAATAAGTTTTGTCCCTGCAGATAGACCCGGCATAATTGCAGGTGTAGTTTCTTCAGCACAGACGCCGGCATGGCGTAGGCAAGCATCATATTCTTCAGGCGCAGGTAGGAAGCATCATCATACACGGCGTTGGACAAGAGCAGCGTGGTATTGAGATCATAAGCGACACTACCCGCTGTAGCAGTAGCCCGCGGCACATCTGTCACATCACCGGGCTTACGCCAGCGTTGCAGGCTTTCTGTCAGCTGATTGGCAAAGTCGCCGGGTTTGACTGCTACTGTTACGCCCTGCTGTTTGATGAACTGCCAGAAGAAGCCCAGGCTGAAGTTCTTATACTGCAGATCATTCTGGATACCGCCATAAAACTTAGGGTCCATGTTAGCGATGGTCACGAAGTCGTTCAGACTCGAGAGGCGGCCATCGTGATTGATATCTTCAAACTGTGCCAGTCCTGTTTGCGGATCTACTCCCGTGAAATGATATCCTCTTACAATGTTCAGTGACTGCCCGAGTACATAGGCGTTCGCATAAGATGAAACGGACAGGTCGTGGAATTTCTTCAGTTTATTGGTAAAGAAAGATATGTTAGCGCTGGTAGTCCAGGTGAAATCTGTTTTGCTGAAATTCCTGCTGTTCAATTCAAACTCCCAGCCTGTATTTTCGACCATTGCAGGCAGGTTGGCCTGATAACTGGTGAACCCTGTCATGGCGGGCAACTGGTATCCTACCAGCTGATTACTGCTACGGTTACAGTACTTGGCTGCGGAGAAGAACAAGCGATCCTTCAGGAAACCTAATTCGATAGCGGCCTCCATTTTACGGTTCTCTTCCCAGCTATATCTGTTGTTGACAATGCGTAAAGGTCTCAGGGTATTATTACCCTCGTAGTTGCCGTTGCTGCCATAATTTTTCATGTACTGGTAGTCGGCTATCTGGTCATTGCCGGTAATGCCTCCGCTGGCTCTCAGTTTTCCGTAGCTCAGCCAGGATAGTTTCTTCATAAAGGGTTCCTCTGTAAAGATCCAGGCGAGGCCTACAGAGCCGAAATCGCCGAACTGGCGTCCGGGTCCGAAACGGGAAGAACCATCTCTCCGGTAACTGGCATTGAAAAGGTATTTGCTTTGCCAGTCGTAGGTAACGCGTGTGAAGAAGGAAACATACCTGTACAGCGTATAGTTATCCGGCTTATAGATGACGGTATCGGCGCCATTAAGATCATGCATGGCCGATTCACTGGCATATCCCTGTCCGGTCGCTAACGTGCCATTCCTTGAAGTCTGTTGCCAGGTACCGCCCATCAGTGTGTGCAGGCTTCCTTTGGCTATACGCAGCACATAATCCGCCTGCGGCTCCACAATAAAGGAGCGCCGCTTATTTTCGGCAGTACGTATAAAACTCGTGGGCGCATTATTGGGATGCTGTGATGATTGCGGAAATGAGAAGAACTGCTTCATGCGGATATCTGCCAGACCCAGACTTGTTTTCAGCTGCAGCCCTGGTAGTAAGCGGTATCGCAGTACCACATTACTTAGCATATTTCGTGTATTACTGTTGGACTGCTGGCGGAAATAGGCCACGGGGTTATCGAAAGACGAGCCCCAGAATAAACGTCCTGCTGAATCGTATAATGGGTAATTGGGCGGCAGGTTATAAAAGGGAAAAATGTCGTTGGCGATACTCTTGTTCCGGTCTGCCACAAAGCTGGCGGTCAGGTTGACCTCCAGCCGCTGTTCCGGATGGTGGTGCTGCAGGCTGATATGGACACCTTCCCTGTTATATCCGAGATCGGTAGGCATGACGGTGCCTTCGCGGTAAAAATTACTGCCCACAAGAAACGTATTGTAATTACTTCCTCCGGAAAAGCCTGCCTGTACGTTGGTAATAGCTGCTGTTCCTCCTGTGAGTTCTTTGAACCAGTTTATATTCTGTGTAGTGTCCCACAATAAGAGATCGGGCGCACCGGCTGCTGTTGGCTGTACCCCATCATTGGCAAATGCCTCTCTGCGAAGGGCCAGATAATCGTGAATGCCGAGCATGGACATATTGCCGGCTGTAGTGCCGATGCCTGTGCGCACATTCATATCCAGTTTGCCTCTTCCGGGCTTCCCTTTCCTGGTAGTGATCAATACTACGCCGTTGGCTCCACGGGAGCCATAAATGGCCGTAGCATCCGCGTCTTTCAGGATGTCGATACTTTCTATGTCGGCAGGGTTGATGCTGTTAAAAGGGCTGATACGCCCTGCAGCGCCAAACAGGTCTTCCGAATTGTTCAGGGGGGTAATATCAAACGGAACACCATCTACTATGAACAGGGGATCATTACCGGCAGCAATAGAATTCCGTCCACGGATATACAATTTGATCTGAGCACCCGGGAGTCCGTTGGTGCTGGTGACCTGAACACCGGGCACCTGTCCCTGCAGGGCAGCTAATGCATTGGCTACGGGTTGTGCGGCCAGCTGTTCTCCGGTGATCCTGCTTACAGCGCCTGTCAGCAGGCGGCGGCTGCTGGAGCCATAGCCGATCACCACTGTGGCATCGAGGGTATTGACTGCTTCTTTCAGGTGTATTTCATGCAGGTGTGTGCCGTTCAGCGTAGTATCAACAGGGGCATAACCCAGGGATGAAATGCGTAGTAATGCCGGCCGGGCAACTTCGAACAATTCGAACTCGCCGTTGTTGCCGGTGGTGACGCCACGGGAAGTACCTTTTATGACGATGGTAGCACCGGGAACAGGCTGGTCGTTCACATCGGTGATGCGTCCCCGTATGGTTACCCGTAATGTATCTTCTTTGGTCTGTGTTAATTTGCCTGTTTCAGTGATCTGCAGGTATATTCTTTTTCCCTGTTTCAGCCAGGTGATATTCCTGTTCCTGAGTACATGGGACAATACTTCTTCCCATTGGGCGTTTTTATAATAAAGGGTTACTTTCTCTTTACCATCGATGATGGCGTTATCGAATACAAAATAATAGCCTGTTTGCCGGGCAATACTTTTAAAGACATTGTTGAGGGGAATATTCTTTCCGGTAATAGTAACCCTTGGGCTGTCTGCAATCTCCTGGGCTACAACAAGGGTAACCGGGGACAACAGGCAGCACAACATCAACAGCATACAGATCGCTTTACAAACAAGCTTTACCATTCCTTAGATTTATGGTATACAGATCATAGTTGGCTTTCTACACGATATGACTTTATTTTGATCTAAGATATATCTTATCATCCGTAATACGATAGGTTATACCGGATGTTTTATCAAGGCTTTCCAGGAAGTCGGTCACAGGTTGGTTCCTTTCAATTACACCCGTGAGCATTTTATTGGCCAGTAGCGGATCTTCAAACGACAGTTGTTTTCCATACCAGTGGAATAGTATAGCATCCAGGGTTCCCAATGGCTTGTTGTAATAAACATATTCTCCTTTGCGCCATGCCAGTGTGATGGCTTCGTCGAAAATACCGGTTTGCTGGCTGTAGCCTTTCCGGTAGATGGATTCGGTACCGGGTTTCAGTACAACACCTTCATCCTCTTCCACCTTTGTCATAACGCTACCCTGTACAAGGGAAGTTACCACCATTGAGTCAGCGTAAGCATTGACGTTAAAAGCCGTCCCCAATACCCTGACGGATGTTTGAGCCGTATGTACGATAAAAGGCTGACTGGCATTGGCGGCAATATCAAAATAGGCTTCCCCTTCCAGGTATACTTCTCTGGTTTTGCCATCGAATGAAAAAGGAAAGCGCAAACGGGAAAATGCATTCAAATGGACCGTAGACCCGTCGGATAACACCACTTTGTAGTCTTTGCCGGTGGGCACGAAAAGCGTATTCCAGCCTTTTCTCTGTTTCCCTGCAGTAAAGGAAAGCAGGCCGGCTCCGGGGTGTAAAAGGGCTTCTTTTGTATTGATATCGGCACCTGCCTGACCTGACAGCCGGATGGTATCTCCGTTGTCCAGCAATAACTTCATATCTCCCCATACGGGTATATCACCGGTATTTATGGCGATGGCATTATGGGGTATGGCAGACCTGTCTCTCAGCAGCCAGTATCCCCCGGCGGCTATGAGCAGCAGGGTCACTGCGGCAGCCAGCCACCATCTGTTGCGGCCGTTGGGCATTGAGGAGGGATCCTGCATGTTGACCACAGGGGTATCGTCTGCCGTCACCAGGGTCAGGTTAGGCTTCTTTTCCTGGTCGGCGTGTAAGAGGGACAATACGCTGCTCCAGGCCCTTTCATTATGAAGGTCATTCATAAAATCGGGTCCGGCCACATCGCGGGCTCCTTCCAGTTCTTCGAGGCAACGGCGCACGTTGGGATCTTCCCGGGCAGCCTGCTCGAGGTACTGGTTGTCTTCGTCGCTGATATCGCCACTCAGCTTTTCCAGTATTAACTGAAAGATATGTTCCTCATTATAACTCATGTGGGAAATACATAGTTCTTACATTACGGGCCATAGGTTTCGTTGGCATTTCATAGTCTTATCTGAAACATCAGGGCTTTAAGGGCTGCTTTACACTTGTTTTTAAACGCCTTGATGCCTTTTCTCAGTATAGATGATAAGTCCAGCGGATATCTTTTGTCTGAAAACAATGATAAACTGACACCTCCACTATGTACCAACGCCACCTGTCTCTTATATTGCATCAGGTACCCGGGTAAAGGTAATACAACCTGCTGCATCAGTAAGAACCCCGGATCATTGGATAACCGGTTGTCGGATTGACCTCTTTTAAGAATGTTGACACAACTGTTATGTACCATCCTGTAGAAATATCCTCCAACCGAATGTTCTATTTCCAGATATAACTTCTCTTCCCAAACCTGCACAAAAACATGCCGCACCAGTTGTTCTGCCTCTTCCATGTTATTCAGCATCATACGCGCTTTCAGGCAGAGCGGCTTATAATATTTCATGAAGAAGTACTGATAAGCTTTGATCTCGCCCTCTTTAAGCGCAATCAGCATTGCCGAATCATCCATGTGCTGCATAAGAGTTGTTTTGGGATACGTTAACAGTTGTTAGCGTAAATATCCGTTTTCCCGCAGCGCAAAAGCGTTAACTACATGTTAACACGTACATCTTACACTTTACTTCACAGCTGAAAGATACTTAATATTTGGTTCATCACATATGGAATTCATTTTTTAAGAGATCCAGCAAAATGTCCTGGTCTATGGGTTTGGGGACATATGCCGCTGCTCCGGCTGCCAGGCATTTCTCCCTGTCTCCTACCATTGCCTGTGCTGTTACGGCAATTACAGGAATATGGTCCAGGGAGGGATTTTCCCTGAGCCGTGCAATGGCCTCATAACCATCCATTTCCGGCATCATCATGTCCATGAGGACTACCCCGATATCGGGTTGCTCTTCCAGCAGCTGTAAGCCTGTCTGTGCATCCGTTGCCGTGATGCAGTTGAACCCCTTCGTTTTCAATACCATGCGTAAAGCATAGATATTCCTGTTATCGTCGTCAATGATCAGCACTTTTTTAGCGGAAGGTTCCATACTCTTTCAGATTCTTAATGATCAACTTCTGTTATTGTCGTACAGCCAGACGCGCAGCAGGGACACCAGCTGGTCTATATCCACCGGTTTGGAGATATAGTCAGACGCGCCGGCCCTGATACATTTCTCCCTGTCGCCCAGCATTGTTTTGGCCGTAACCGCCAATATCGGCATATGTCTGTATTTAGGCGATTCCCTGATCATCCTGATGGTTTCATAACCATCCATTTCGGGCATCATCATGTCCATCAGGACGATGTCTACCTGCGGATTATTTTCCAGCTGCTGGAGGGCTTCTTTACCGTCCAGCGCTGACAGGATATGCATCTTATGCTGTTCGAGGGCTTTGGTGAGGGAGAAGATATTACGCACATCATCATCTGCTATCAGCACGGTTTTTCCCTGCAGCACTTCTTTCAGCGGCGCCTGTTGTTTCCTGCCTGGTTTGTTATCTGCTCTTTCCTCTACCAGGTGCAGGAAGAGGGCTACTTCATCCAGCATGCGCTGATAGGAATGCGCCGTTTTGATGACGATAGAATCTGCATACTGGCGGATGCGGTTCTCTTCTGCGCGGGAGAGGTTCTTTCCTGTAAAGATGATGATAGGCAGGTTTTCCAGTCCCGGGTTACCTTTTACCGTTTCCAGCGTCTCATAGGCATGCTGGTCGGGCACTCCCATATCCAGGATGACACAGTTAACATCCTTTTTCTGCAGGGCAGTTACGCTGCTGCTGATATTGCCGGTGATCTCTGTGCTGACGTTAAAGTTCTCCAGGAAATAGGCCAGCGCCTGTGCATGTTTAGGATTCTCTTCCACGATCAGGACCTTCTTAGGATTACGGGTCAGGGCGTTTTCCAGCTGCTGGAAGATACGCGGGATCTGATCGAGGGCCAGTGGTTTATCAATAAAATCCACTGCTCCTCTTTGCAGGCTTTCCTTCTTTGCGCCAAGGGAAGAAACGATATGTACAGGAATGGGCCTGGTAGCGGGATTGGACTTCAGCGCTTCCATCACCTGCCATCCACTCTGCACAGGCAGCACAATATCCAGGAGGATGGCTGACGGCTTATAACGCTGTGCCATTTCAATGCCATGATCGCCGCGTACGGCCACAATGCCTTTGTAACCGCGTTTACGTGTAAAGTCAAGCAGGATGTCTGCATATTTCGTATCATCCTCCACGATGAGGATCACCTTATCGTTAGCCTGCAGATTGTGGCGGTCGTCCGGTATTTCTGCCGGTATTTCTGTTGCGATATAATCGTCTTTTTTATCTCCTCCCATTACGGCATCCCGCCATACTTCTTCCGCCTGTTGCCGGGTGGGCGGAGCAGTTTGTTCTTTTTCTGCCTGCGGATGAACGGGGATGGTCACAATAAACTCACTGCCTTGTCCCGGCTCACTCTCCAGGCGGATCTCACCACCCAGCAGTTTGGCCAGTTCCCGGCTGATGGAGAGTCCCAGTCCGGTTCCACCGTACTTGCGACGAGTAGAGCCATCGGCCTGTTGAAAGGCTTCAAAGATGATCTGTTGTTTATCTGCCGGTATGCCGATGCCTGTATCTTTTACGCTGAAGCGGATGAGTGCAGCATTTTCCGGAACAGCAGCCACGCGCAGGGTCACCATTCCCCTGGCGGTAAATTTCAGGGCGTTGGACAGGAGGTTCTTGAGGATCTGTTCCAGGCGCATCTTGTCGGTTTCTATCAGCGCAGGCGCCTCGGGTTGTATATCTACCTGCAAAGCGAGGTTCTTTTCCCGGGCGATAGGAACGAACAATGCCTCCATGTCGGTACAGATCTCATGCACGGGCACAGGGGCAAATTCCAGGTCCATTTTACCGGCTTCTATCTTGGAGAGGTCAAGTATCTCATCTATCAGGTTGAGCAGCCCTTTACCGGAGCTCTGGATCACCTGGGCAGATTCTACCTGGTCGGGATTCAGGTTATGGTCATTGTTTTCGGCCATCAGTCTGCTGAGTAGCAGAATGGAGTTTAAAGGCGTACGCAGTTCATGCGACATATTCGCGAGGAACTCTGACTTATATTTCGTGCTGATCTCCAGCTCTTCTGCTTTCTTCTGTATTTCCAGGTTACGCTCCACGATCACCTGGTTACGGTCTTCCAGTAAGCGTGAACGTTCTTCCAGCTCCTGGTTGGCCTGTTGCAGTTCTTCCTGCTGTACACGCAGTTCTTCTTCTGAGGCCTGGAGTTTCTGCGCCTGGGCTTCCAGTTCCGTGTTAATATTTTCCAGTTCTCCGTGTTGCACCTGCAGTTCTTCTGATTGTGCCTGCGTTTCTTCCAGCAGTTCCTGCATACGGCGACGGTTCTCTGCAGTGGTAATGGCGATACCCACGTTATGTGTTGCCGCTTCGAGAAAGGCCAGCTGACTATGATTATACGGATGCAGCGAGGCCAGTTCCAGTACGCCCTTCAGATATCCTTCATACAGGATAGGTACGGCTACAATATTCGCCGGGCGGATCTCACCGGCGGCATAACTGATGGTAATATTTTCGGCTGTAACGTCTTTTAGCAAGATGGTTTTGGTACTGGCTGCACATTGTCCGGCGAGCCCCTGACCAAGCGGAATAATTCGGCGGTTTTCTGCCGGCACAAAGGCAAAGCTGCCTGTCAATTCCAGTGTGTTGCCGGAGTTAGCCAGATAGAGCACGCCCACCTGGCTGGCGGTATATTCTGAAAGGAATTCAATGATATCTCCCGCCAGGGTATTCACATCTTTCTCTCCCACCATGCGGTTATTCAGGCCCGCCATACCTGTCTGATGCCATTCCTTATCTGCCAGCTGGTTAAAGGAGGTTTCCAGGGAGGCGGCCATTCTGTTGAGGGAAAGGGACACGCCTCCCAGCGCATCCTTTTCTTCATCGTTTACACGTATACTGTAGTCGCCAGCCGAGATATTTTCGGCGATGCTTCTGATAATATTTATACGACGGTTTATCTCCCTGTCCTTTCTTTCCAGGGCATCCTGCAACTGAGTGCGTTCATCATAGTCGCGTTTAACACGGGCATAGAAAACAGAAGTGATGAGCAGGGCTAACAAGGCCGCGATCACTATGACGACCGGCGTATAGGCGGCAACACGGTTCAGCGCCTTGGTGCGGGTGTCCAGCAACTTCTTTTCACGATCTTCCATCATACCGACAAGTGCGCGGGCATCCTTCATGATCATCCGCCCTGCCTGCAGGGAGTCAAAACTAACACTCTGCCCGGTCCTGCGTGCGTTGATGGATCCCTGCAGCAAGGACTGCCGGCGTGCCATCAATGATTGCAGCTTATCGAGTTCGAACTGGTGTTGCGGGTTGTCTTTCGTCAGTTCCCTGATAACTTTCAGGTTAGCCTGTACGCTGTCATATGCGTAGTGGTAGGGTTCCAGAAAATCTTCATCGCCAGTGAGCAAGTATCCGCGCTGACCGGTTTCTGCGTCCTTCATGAAAGACAAGGTGCTTTCGAGCCTGTAGATCACGGCATTGGTATGATCTACCCAGAAGGCGCTTTGCAGGAGGTTGCGGATACTAAAAAAAGAGGCGACGGAGCTCACGATGAGCAGTAACAGTGATAGTCCAAATCCAATCAGCAGATTTCGTTTGAAGGTAGCTTTCATCCTTGATCAGTTTATCATATAGCCGGGTTGGCAGCATATTCATTCCACAATTCGTCGAGTGTGCTCCCGGTCAGTTTTTTCCAGATCTTATCTGTGTATTTTTTGCCACGCATTGCGGCATCCAGTTTCTTCACAAAATCTTTATTCTTGTTCTTTTCCACCCACACAAAGAAACGGGCGGTGATCCTGTAGCTCTGTGTGTAATGTTGTTTCGGTTTAAAGGCTGGCAGGGCCCATTTTGCGCCTGCATTGTCTACGCCAAATTTGTAGCGCACATAGTCGGCAATGCCTTCGGTGATCCACCCGGGGCCTGCATCGCTGGGATAGGCCTGTACCACGTGCATGGCCTCATGCGTGACCACGTCGATGTCTCCCGGGTGTGCACGGAACCAGGCGGGATTAAAGACGATCACGTCTCCGCTGGTAGCGGCTACACCTTCATAGCCGGGGTCAATCACGAAGCCTACTTTTTTAGTTGCTTTCTTGTTGTATCGCGCAGCTTCCTGCGGATAAACCTGAAAGAAAGCGTCTATAAGCCGTCTTCCCACCGCAGTATCAAAATCGGGCGACTTATTCGTGTATTCGAGCGTATAACCATCACGGGCGATCGTTTGCGGAGGCTCCTGTGCGTATGTCAGGGCCGGCAGTGTGCAAACGGACAGGCATAACAAGCCCATAGTTCTTTTCAGACCTTGCATTGAGAATACCATTAATTTACGTGGTTCTTGTTAAAGCAATATAAATCAGGGACAAAATAATCAATATTGCTGCTTAGTCCTGCTCTTTTTCCTCCAGCGGCAATTCTTCTGTTTGAACACCTAAACTGCGTATGCCCGTTTCCACTGGCTTTGCTTCCGGCAAAGTCTGCTTCAGTGCCGGCCCAAGGTTATACAATTTCCGTGCCTGTGGCATAAAGCGGCTTTCGAGTGATGCTACTGCATCGTTATAGTGGCTGACTGCCATTTTCAGACTGCTGCCTACGTTTGTGAAGTGTCTTACCAGCACATTTGTACGGTTATACAGTTCGATACCGGCGTTGCGGATCTCTTCAATATTGGCCGCTACGTGTAGTTGCTGCCACACAAAACCTACGGTACGCAGTAGCGTAATGAGCGTAGTAGGTGTGGCAAATACCACCCGGTTGCGGATGCCATCTTCAATAAGTGCGGGTTCTGCCTGTAATGCCGCGCCGAAGGAAGATTCGATCTGCATGTACAGGATGACATAGTCGGGCGACTGCTGCCACTGGCTCCAGTAGGCTTTTGCGCTGAGTTTCTTCAGGTGGTCTTTCACAGCGGCAGCGTGCTGATTGAGCAACAGCCTGCGTTCTTCTTCATCTTCTGTTTCAAATGCCCGCATGTAAGCGCTTAAAGGCACTTTGGAGTCTACTACGATTGTCTTCCCTTCCGGCAGGCGGATGATCATGTCGGGGCGCAGCACGCCTTCATCTCCATTCACCGATACCTGTTCACTGAAATCGCAGTGTTCTGTCATACCGGCAAACTCCACAACGCGGCGTAAGGCAATCTCTCCATAGCGGCCGCGTATGTGAGAGGTTTTGAGGGCACTGACAAGGCTATGGGTTTCTTTCTGCAGCTTTTCCGTGCTTTGCTGTACGCCCAGGATGAACTGGTTGATCTGGCCATATTGCTGCTGGCGGTTGCTTTCCAGTTGCCGCATGTTTTCATCAAAGCGGTGCAGCGTTTCGGATAATGGTTTTACCATAGCATCGATGGCCTGCTGCCTCTTTTCCAGGTCTCCTTTGGCGTCTGTGAGCTGCGTTTCCAGGGCAGATTTTGCCAGGGCTACGAAAGAAGAATTATTGTGTTTCAGTGCTTCTGCCGAGAGGGCATTAAAAGCATCTTTCAGTTTCTCGTTGGACTGATCAATAAATTCCTGTTGTTCGCGCAGACGGTTTTCCATTTCACGGAAGCGGGCTTCCCCGTTGCTTTCTATTCGGATGCTCTCTTCCTGCAGGATCTGCAGGCGGGCATTGAGTTCATCAATAACGGATTGTTTGTCCTGCACCTCCTGCCGTAATGTTCCGGCAATCTGGTTTGCTGAAGACAACTGTGTTTCCAGAATGGCTATGCGGGTCTTTAACTGGTGACTCCTGCTGACAACCTTTATGACCGCTGCCAGGGCGGCACAGGCGATCAATGCGAAGATAATAACGATAAGATGGTCCATATGTGACCACAATGTTACTCCAAACAATAATAATAAAATAAAAAAAGAAGGGAATTCTACCGGCGGCAATAACAGACGCTTTTTTGCTTTTCGTCGACAATTATGGAGGTTCTATCCTGTTTGAACAACAGGCAGTTAAACCCTGACAAGGAAACTATATCTAAGAGCTGACAAACTTTTAAGGCCATATTAACTATGATCTTGCATGAATTCCGTATGTTTGCCCGCAAATTTTTTAGCCTGAATTGCGTGGCAACATACGTAATTCATTTTTGATTACTGTAATCGTCAAATAGTATCTATGAAAAAAGGATTATTACTGGCAGGGATATTAGCAGTCATGACTGGTACTGCAGCCAATGCACAGCGTCTGCATTACGGGTTGAAGGCAGCTTTATTGCTCTCCAAGATGACCGGCGAAGGTTTAAAGGAAAGCCTGACACCTGGATTCCAGGGAGGCGCTTTCTTTGAATTTGACCTTACTAAAGACAAGAAATGGGGTATCCAGCCGGAATTGCTTTTTACACAGATGTCAGCTAAAAAGGGTCCAGATTTCGCTAACAAGTATGTAACCTATCACAACACCGAAGGAAAGGACAAGATTAAAATAAGCGCTGCAACGATTCCTTTACTGGTACGTTACACACCGATCCCAGCCATTACGCTGAACCTGGGTGCTCAGTACACTTACATGTACTTCATTGACGAGAACCTGCTGAAAGCCAACAGGGACGCGTTCAATAAGAGTGATGTAGCTGCTGTTGCCGGTGCACAGGTAAATGTAGCTAACGTACGCTTCTTTGGCCGTTATGCATTGGGCCTGTCAAACCTCAACGCTATTCCGGCGCCTAAGTACGAATGGAATTCTCACCAGGTAACAATCGGAATGGGTGTAGCTTTTAAATAGACTATTTCTTCATCAGACTAAAAAGAGGTTATATCAAAATTGATATAACCTCTTTTTATTTATGCCAGGTAGCTCCGGCGAAATGATATTCTACAGGTTGTAAAAATGCCAGGTGGCTTTAAAGTCCTTTCCGATCAGTTTATTGGTGAGGATCACCCTTACCATTTCCACCGGCAGCGCGTTTTCCTTCATTACGGCATCATGGTACTGCTGATAGGTCATTTTCCCACTATCTACGAGCTCTTTTTTCAGCGCCATGAACTGCAGACCGCCAATCATATAGGCAACCTGGTATAAGGGGCTGTAATCGCCTTTAAATGAGCGGCGCACTTCACCTGCCGCATTTGCTCTTTCATGCCCTACCCTGTCTACCAGGAAGTCGATACATTGCTGGGGCGTCCATTTACCCAGGTGATAATTCAGCGAAAAGATGATACGTGCGCAGCGGTGCATCCGCCAGAACAGCATACCGATACGGTCTTCGGGCGACTGCGGGAACTTCAGGTCCCATAGCAGCATTTCCCAGTACAGTGACCATCCTTCTATCCAGAAAGGCGTCCAGAAATTGCGGTAGATCCGGTAGCGGTTACCCATAAACTCTTCCAGGGCATGGCCGGCAAACAGTTCATGGTGTACCGTTGCTCTTGAAAAGTGGGGGTTATTTCCCCGCATGCTCATCAGCTTATCGCCTTCTTCCATATCGTTGGTGGGATAGGAAATGCTCAGCTCTTCTCCTCCTGTAAAGAATGGATTGACCAGCTGCCGTTCGGGCGTCATCATGATCATACGCCAGGTTTCTTCTGCCAGTGGCGGGATGGTGATGAGGTTTTTGGTCTTCAGGAAGGCCATGGACTCATCGTATATTTTCATGATGGCATCCGGCTGCTCGCCTGCCGGTACGTAAGTGTTCTTTACTTTTTCGAGGGCTTTGTGCCAGTCTTTTCCGAAGCCCATCTCCTGACTGGCCTTCAGCATTTCTGCGTCGCAGAAAGCGAATTCCTTATTGGCGATCTCAATTAATTCTTCCGGTGAGTAAGGGATCAGTTCATTCTGCAGCTGCCGTACCAGTTCTTCCCTTCCTATCGGAGAGCCTACGATACCACTGCCATCATCCTTCCCGCCGGGCAATGTCTTAAGTTTCTGCTGCCATACGTTGCCGTAGGCTTTGAGCGTACTGTCCAGCTTTTTATAAGGCTCAGGGATCCACCAGGTGAACTGCGGGTCGTATCCGTTATAGAATTCGTACACACTATGAATGGCTTCCTGCAATCCACGGGTAATACCGGCTCCTCTGCGTAGCAGGTACATATCGATACCGGTGGCAGTGTTCAGTTGTTTTGCTTTATCCTGGAGGGCGAGTGACATATCCCGGAGGGTGGTTGCCAATGCCTGTGCATCCTGTTTAGTACCGCGTCTTCTCAGCTTTTCAGCTGCGTATATTTTGTCGGCCAGGGGGAACCAGGAAGACAGTTGTTTATACTGGCCGGCCTGTTCGTCCAAAGCACGTATTGCCTCCTGTAATTTCATGCGGAACAGTACATAATCCACCCGCTCTTCCACGCCCAGTTTATCGAAGTTGAAAGCATTCAGCTGTTGCAGGTAATCAGCGTTGAATGTTTTCAGTCTTTCGGTCCTTTCGGGCGAATTATCGATCTGGTAAAAGCGCATCAGGCTTCCTCTGTCAGCTTCGTAGTGCGACAAAAGTACTGAGATGTCTTTCTCCTGTGCAACGGCGATACCAGCGCTCATGCACCATCCTGTTACCAGGCAGCAAATAAGTCTTTTCATAAGTACGTTTAACTGAATCTTTCTACTTTAAAAGGAGTGATATCCATAGAAGCCGGAACATGTGACACCAGTTCGCTGACCAGCTTACCGGTAGCGGCACCCAGGCTGATACCCAGCATGGAGTGTCCTGTTGCTACGGTCACATTCGGGTAACGTTCCATAGTACCTATATGTGGCAGCCCATCTGCACTGCAGGGGCGGTAACCATACCATACCTTTTCCGGCGCGGGTAACGGAATATCATATGCCGGAAAATATCTTTTAACGGAAGCAAGGATACCTTCCACCCGCTGCATACGTGGCGGTGCATTGAGCCCGGTGATCTCCATCGTTCCACCAAAGCGGATCTTATTGCCATTCATGGGCGAGATAGCCACTCTTGCTTCACTCAGGATCACGGAATGCCTGACTTTGTACGGCGCATCTTCAAAAGTAACAGAGTAGCCCCTGCCCCCCACCATAGGAATGTTTAATCTCAGCTGCTGCGCCAGTTCACGGCTCCATACTCCGGCGGCCAGCACAACATGGTCGGCAGTATGAAAACCGGTCGTTGTTTTAATACCCTGCACTTTATTCCCTTCTGTAATAAATGCCGTCACCTCTTCATTGCCAATAAAGCGTACACCCTGTTGCCGCAGGTATTTTATCAGGTTTTGCATCAGCTGATTAGGATACAGCTGGGCATCTCCGGGGAAGTAGATCGCTCCCAATGCCTTAATGGGGGTATCCGGCTCCATCTGCTGTAGGGTCTGGTGATCTATCAGCCGGGCATCTATTCCCAGGGCAAGGGCGTCTTTTACTGTATGTTCCGCGTGATGTGCGTTTTCTTCTGTGTTGAACAGCTCCAGCATTCCTTTAGGGTCGTAGGAGAAGTCCAGTCCGGGAATACGGCTCCACTCCTCATACAGCTGTTTACTCAGCAGCGCAATATCCCTCAGGGGAACGGCTGAGCGTTCCACGTGCGATTTTGTAGCGCTTTTCATAAACTGCCATCCCCAGCTGATCATACTGCTGCTCAGGCTGGGCTTGATATAGAAGGGGCTTTTCGGGTCCATCATCCATTTCAATCCCTGCCTGACGATGCCAGGCGTAGCCAGCGGTACAAAGTGACTGGGGCAGATATAACCTGCGTTACCATAAGAACAGCCCTGCTGCATATCTGTCCTGTCTATTACTGTTACGGTATACCCTGCCTGCTGCAGATAAAAAGCGCTGCTTAAGCCTATAATACCTCCGCCTATAATGATTACTTCCATATCGTTGTTTAAATCACCTGTAGTCCATATGCATATGGATCGTCTTCAGGGTCTATTGTGATCGTATTGTATCCGTATATCCTTGCCCAGCCTTCAATACCCGGACGTATGGCAGGTACGCCCGCTACGGTGGTCTCCTCTTCTATTGTACCAATAAAACGGGACCCGATGATGCTTTCGTGGATGAAGGAATCGCCTTTTTTGAGCTTTCCTTTGGCATACCATTGGGCCATCCTGGCCGAGGTGCCGGTACCGCAGGGAGAGCGGTCGATGGCTTTATCGCCGTAAAACACCGCATTACGTGCGGTAGAGCTCTTATCCATGACAGCCCCGGTCCACAACACATGAGAGCATCCATTGATATGAGGATTGTCAGGGTGTACGAAGGTGTGTTTCTCATTGATACGTTTACGCAATTCCCTCGCCCAGCCGATCAGCTGAGAGGCGGTGTAGTGTTCGAGGCCCGGGAAGTTGTCCTGGACATCTACAATAGCATAGTAATTTCCGCCGTAAGAAACATCTACTTTCAGCGGCCCCAGATCAGGGCATTCCACTATCAGATCAGTTGCAGCGAGGTAGGATGCTACATTGGTGAGCTTAACGCTCTTTACCTTGCGGCCTTCCTGTTTATATTCGATCAGCACCAGTCCTGCGGGTGCTTCCATCCGTACAATACCGGGTGTTTTAGGTGTGATGAGCCCTTCTTCGATCGCGATAGTGATGGTACCGATCGTACCATGTCCACACATGGGCAGACAGCCGCTGGTTTCGATGAACAGTACGGCCACGTCGTTTGCAGGGTCGTGGGGCGGGTAAAGTATACTTCCACTCATCATATCATGGCCTCTGGGTTCAAACATCAGTCCAGTTCTGATCCAGTCATATTCCTTCAGGAAATGGTTCCGTTTTTCGCTCATATTGTTGCCCTGCAGTACTGGTCCGCCGCCGGCTACCAGCCTGACAGGGTTACCGCAGGTGTGTGCGTCTATGCAAAAGAATGTTTTCTTCACGTTTCCTTATTCAGTTTAAAAAGACATTGGTTGATCAATTCTTTCAAAAATACCGGTTGAGGGCGAACGGGATATTGCAGGTTTTGACCAATGGTATGCAGAAATTAACATAAATAAGCCAGATGTTATAACAAGGGGTAAAAAATGAGTAATCCGGGAACAAAGGTCTCTGCCTGGCTCTGCCTTTTTAACTGAAAATCAATATGTATTGATTATCTAATTAAATTGCAGTATAGTTCCATGTCATATGAATGAAAACGCCGCCCCAAAAAATGAGAAGGCTAGGCTACGAGCGCTCAAGGAATACGGGCTGCTGCAGTTGACTCCGCAACCCGCCCTCGATCAGTTCACCGAACTGGTGACCCTCAGTTGTCATTTCCCTTACGCTGTCATAGCAATTGCCGGGGATGAAAAGCAGCTGATCATTTCGTCTACTACCATACCGGGTGTACAGGAAACCACCACCGACTGGGGCTTCATGCAATTAATAATGGAAGCACAGGACTTCACCGCTGTTGAAGATACCCTATCTGATCCTCTAACGCGCAACAATAAAGCGGTGACGGCCGCACCACATATCCGGGCTTTTGCCGGTTATCCGCTGATCGATGTGCATGGATTTATATTGGGTGCACTCTATGTAATGAGCCACGAGCCCGGCAGGATCAGCGATGCCGAACAAAGGGCACTAAGTATCATTACCCATCATGCCATTGAAGCAATACGGGCGGAGCGACAGAAAGAGGAAACCCGTTATTATGCAAAGCTGTTCAATCTTTCAGAAGGACTGGTATGTGTAGGGTCATTTTCCGGCAGATTGAAAAGGGTCAATAAAGCGTTCACCACTTTACTGGGCTGGGAGGAGCATGAACTAACGCCTGTTTCTGTGCTGGAACTTGTACATCCGGATGATGTCGAAAATACCACCCGGGAACTGGAGAGCCTCCAATCGGGCCTGTCAACCATTAACTTCTCCAACCGTTTCAGGACGAAAAACGGGGATTACAGATACATCCAATGGATAGCTACTCCAGAGCCACATACCGGCAATATCTTTGCCATAGGCAGGGACATTACCAGTGAAAAGATCAAAGAACAGGAACTGATAGACAGTGAGATCAGCGCCCGTACGTTCTTTGAGAATTCGTTGGGGATGATGTGTAAACATGACCTGCAAGGGAAACTGACGTATGTCAACAAAGCCAGTGCAGACAGTGTGGGCTATAGTATTGAGGAACTCATGACGATGAGTTTATACGATATAATTCCCCGGGAGTATCATAGCGATCTTGACCAATATCTGGCCAAGATCCGTATGAAAGGTAAGGTGACCGGCATCATGCATACCCGGCACAAGCTAGGCAATATCCGCATCTGGCTGTTCAATAATATACTGTTCAATGATACGAAAGGCACTCCTTATGTGATAGGCAATGCGGTTGATATCACGGAAAGGCATGAGCTGGAGATAGACCTCAAGCGTACCAAGGAGATGCTGGAGCGCACCAACCAGGTAGCGCGGATAGGCGGGTGGGAATTTGATCTTGTTAAACAGGAGGTTTTCTGGTCGACCGTTACCTGCGAGATCCATGAGGTACCGCCCGACTTCAGGCCTAGCACAGAAAATACCATGGTTTTCTACACGGGCGAATACCGGCAGCAGCTGGATGCGGTGATTGACCATGCTATCCGTACGGGTACCCCCTGGCAGCTGGAGTTACAGATCACGACTGCCAAAGGGCATAAACTCTGGGTACGCTCGATAGGTCATGCTGCTTTTGAGAATGGCGTCTGTACAAGGCTGTTCGGCACTTTCCAGGACATCAACGAGCGAAAGAAAGCCACCGTAGCTATTCAGCAATCACGCAAGTTGCTCGAGGACGTGTTGCAGTCTGCTTCGGAGGTCAGTATTATTGCCACAGATCACGAAGGGATTATTACCCTCTTCAATAAGGGGGCGGAAAAGCTGCTGGGATATAGTGCGGCAGAGCTTACGGGGAAGTATACCTGGGAGCTGCTTCACTCGCCCGATGAAGTAGCGGCCAGGGGGAAAGAGTTGTCGGAGTTGTATAAGACGCCCATTGAAGGCTTCCGTGTTTTCACCCAGATCCCGGAATTAGAAGGGTCTGAAGGGCGCGAGTGGATCTATGTAAAAAAAGACGGCACAGCAACTATCGTCTCTATGGTGGTGACGCCCATACGGGATAATACCGTCATTACCGGTTACCTGGGTATCGCTACAGATATTTCGAAGAGAAAGAAGGCCGAAAAGGAGCTGAAAGAGGCCAAGTTACAAGCGGAGTATGCCAGTAAAGCGAAATCGGAGTTCCTGGCTAATATGAGCCATGAAATACGTACGCCACTGAACGGTGTGATCGGATTCACAGACCTGCTGATGAAGACCGCGCTGAATGAAACGCAGCAACAATATGTATCTATCGTCAACCAGTCGGGCAATTCCCTGCTGAGCATCATCAATGACATCCTGGATTTCTCCAAGATAGAAGCCGGGAAGATAGAGCTGGACATCAGCAAGTGCGATCTACTGGAGTTCAGCAGCCAGGCCAGTGACATCCTGAGTTTCCAGGCGCAACAGAAAGGGATTGAAATGTTGCTGAACGTTTCTACGGACCTCCCCCGTTTTATGTGGGCAGATGTAGTACGGCTGAAACAGATCCTCCTTAATTTGCTAAGCAATGCGGTAAAATTCACTGATCAGGGGGAAATAGAACTGGAGATCAGGCCTGTAGCGCATCCAAAAGAAGGGATGACCACTATCCGCTTCCAGGTAAGGGATACGGGTATTGGTATTCAAAAGAGCAAGCAGCAGAAGATATTTGAGGCATTCTTACAGGAAGATATTTCTACAACAAAGAGATATGGCGGTACTGGTCTGGGTTTGAGTATTTCCAACAAACTGCTGGCACTCATGGGTAGTCAGCTGCAACTGGAAAGCTCTCCCGGGAAAGGTAGTACGTTCTTTTTCGAAATAACGGTAAAAACAGAAGACGGCGCTCCTATTGCATGGGAGAATATCGATCTTGTCAAAAATGTGCTGATCGTTGACGATAATGAGCATAACCGGACCATCCTGAGAAGGATGCTGCAGATGAAGGGCATCAACTCTGACGAGGCATCGAATGGCATCGAAGCTTTTCAGTTCCTGATGACGAAGCAGCAGTATGATGTGATCATGATGGATTATCACATGCCTTTCATGGATGGACTGGAAACGATCAGGAAGATCAGGACAAACTTCGAGGAGCTGGAAAAGGAGCCTGCTATCATCTTACTGCACAGTTCTGCAGATGATGAGAAGATCATGAGGGCATGTGAGGAGCTGCACGTCAATCAGCGTCTGTTAAAACCTATTAAGATACAGGAAATGTACCATGCCCTATCCCATTTGTTTATCAAAGACACAGCTGAGAAAACGCGGGCAGAAAGCCGCGAACACAAGAAGATCAAGGCCAATATCAACATTCTGATTGCGGAAGATAATCCGATCAACATGCTACTGGCGAGTACCATTATCCGGAAGATCGCCCCTGCTGCACATATTATTGAAGCGAAGAACGGTAAGGAGGCGGTGGAAAACTGCAGGCAGCAATTGCCGGATATCATCTTTATGGACATCCAGATGCCTATTGTCAATGGCTATGAGGCCACGCAATTGATCCGGGAGATCAGCCCGCATATTCACATCCCGATCATAGCGCTGACTGCGGGAAATGTAAAGGGAGAAAAAGAAAAATGTATAGCGGCGGGTATGGATGATTTTATTACCAAGCCGTTTGTTGAGAATAACCTTATTGCTGTATTTGAGAAGTGGCTGACGTGGAAGTCGTCAGTCAATGCTTAAGCTTTTCAGCGGATTAGCCAGTGCGGCCCTGACGGACTGCACACTGATGGTGAGCAATGCTATCAGTAAAGCGCCGGCTCCTGCTGCTGCGAAGATCCACCAGCTTAGTTCTACTCTGAAGGCAAAATCCTGCAGCCAGCGGTGCATGATCCATCCTGCCAGGGGCGCCCCTGTAACAAAAGCGATAGCCACCAGTTTCATGAAGTCTTTGGATAACAGCTGTACGATGCCGGAGGTGCTGGCACCAAGTACCTTGCGGATGCCTATTTCTTTCGTGCGTTGCTCTGCGATGAAGGTGGCCAGTCCGAAGATGCCCATGCAAGCGATGATAATTGCCAGTATAGAGAATGCCATAGCGATCTGTCCGACCTGTTGTTCCGAGCGGTACATGGCATCAAAAGACTGGTCCATGAAAGAATAAGTGAAAGGCATATCAGGAGCGGTAGCTCTCCATTTTTCCTTTACCTGTGCAAGGACTGTATTAATATCGGCGGTGTTTACTTTGAAGGAGATGAGTCCGGAGCCCGGTCCGTTGAACAGGCATAAGGGGCCTATATCCTGCCGCAGGCTTTCGTAGTTAAAGTCTTTCACCAGTCCGATGATAGTAAAGGCGGTTGTCTGACCGGGGCCTGTCCACAGGTAACATTGTTTCCCTACGGGATCATCATATCCCAGCATTTTCGCGGTTGCTTCGTTGATGATGACGGATCTGTCGTCGGTAAAGTTCTTCGAAAAATTTCTTCCTTTCAACAGTTGCAAGCCAATGGTCGGTACATAATTTTCATCCACTGCCCATGCCTGCGCGTTAAAGCTACTGTTGGCATCTACTACTTCCTGTTTTGAAATATTGTTACTACTGCGGGCGGTATTGCCTACAGGCAGAAAGGGGCTGATAGTACCGCTTCTGATACCGGTCAACTGGGTCACTTCATTTTTAAAAGCCTGTTCTTTCGTGCCCAGTGCACTTGTATTTTCAATGATCAGTACCTGGTCTTTGTTATATCCCAGGTTCTTTTTCCTGATAAAATCCAGTTGTCGGTACACGACGAGCGTACCGATGATCAGTATGATGGAGGTAGCAAACTGGAAGACCACCAGGATACTTCTCAGGCTGATATCTCCTTTACCTGGCACTAGTCTACCTTTCAGTACCTGTACGGGTTTGAAAGCAGACAGGAAGAAGGCCGGGTAACTGCCAGCCAGTACACCAACAATTAAAGGCAGGATCATTAGCACTAGCACTGCCCGTATAGACAAAAACTGGTCGGGTTGTAAGGTCTTACCGGCGATCTGGTTAAACAGGGGTAATGCGAGGAATACCATCGCGATAGCCAGTAGCAATGACAGGAATACCAGCAGAACGGATTCTGTCAGGAACTGCAGGACCAGTTCTTTTCTGGCGGTGCCCAATGCTTTCCTCACTCCCACTTCTCTAGCCCTGCCGGCGGAACGAGCGGTGGTCAGGTTCATAAAATTGATGCAGGCGATCAGGAGGATGAAGAGGGCAACAGCGGAGAAGACGTATACGTATTGGATGCTGCCGGGCGTGCCCAGTTCTTTAGGCAGATGGGAGTACAGGTGAATCTTTGTGAGCGGCATCAGTGTGTATACGGCATGGTTGCCGGCCTTTTCAAACTCGTCTTTCGTTTTCAGGTGCATCCGTTCCATGATATGCGGCAGGAGATACCTGCTGACATAATCAGGCAGCTGCGCTTCCAGGTGTTTATAATCGGCTCCTTTCTTCAGGAGCAGGTAAGTGTAGAAGTTATGATTGCCGATGTCTCCCCATTTGTAGTTGAGATTTTTCATGGAGAAGAGCATGTCGTAGTGGAAGTGCATATTCTCCGGCATGTCTTTTATGACCGCGTTGACTTTGTACAGGCCATTGTCCTGTACTTCCAGCGTTTTACCCAGTGCCTGAGTAGTGCCGAAGTATTTTAAGGCGGTGCTGGCGGAGATGACTACGGAGTTTGGTTCGTTAAGGGCTGTCTGTACATCGCCCTGAACAGCCGGGAAGCTGAAGACTTTAAAGAATGAGCTGTCGACGTAGGCGGTATGCGCTTCGCGGACGAATTCATTGCCTTTCCTGACCAGGCCTGGCATGGTGCTGTTATCGAA
This sequence comes from Chitinophaga filiformis, assembly GCF_021646545.1. Lineage (GTDB taxonomy): Bacteria > Bacteroidota > Bacteroidia > Chitinophagales > Chitinophagaceae > Chitinophaga > Chitinophaga filiformis_A. The sequence continues at coordinate 353,784 of NZ_JAKIRP010000005.1, forward strand.
GATGCGGGTGAATTCTTCCACCTGCGGATAGTCTTTTTTCAGCAACTCTCCCATCGGGTCGGGCGTCAGCGGTTTCTCTGACTCCATGCCCCCCATTTTAGCATTGAGATGTATGCGGTAGATGCGATCAGCGTTAACGTTCTGGTGGTCATAACTCAGCTCGTTCAGGACGTACATTACGATGAGCAGGAAACAGCATAGTCCGATGGCTAGTCCGCCGATATTGATAACCGTAAAGACCTTGTTGCGAAACAGGTTTCTGAATGCCAGGGTGAAGTAATGCTTGATCATGGTAGTCAAACGTTAATAAACGTGCCAATCAGATAAGTGGCTGATAATTAATTACATCTTTGTATAAAATGTCCGGTTTTGATACAGTTGGCTGTCCGGAAAGGATCAATGGTGTAGTGCTTTGCATTCTTCTTCCAGGATGCCGGTGATGAGTTGTGGCGGGGCGCCCCATTTTTCGATACCGGTGTCTTTGAGGAGAGGGTATTCTGAGCTGGCGCCGCCGATGTTGCCGGTGGTCAGGCCGATAACGATAGTGGGGATGCGCGTGTGGCGGATGATGTAGGCGCACATGATACAGGGCTCGTGGGTGGTATACATGGTGCAGTCGGACAGGTCCTGGGTGTTGAGTAAAGCGGTTGCTTCGCGGATGGCTTCTATTTCGGCGTGGTAAGTGATGTCTTTGTGGGTTTTACCGCCTTCGATGCCACGGGCGATGATTTCGCCGTTACGGACGAGGATGGAGCCGCAGGGGCTGTCGCCGCGTTGTTTGGCGAGGAGGGCGAGGGACAGGCATTCGCGCATGAAGTATTCGTGCATTGGTGTGTGTTTAGATAGGTGGGCAAAGGTAAGGGTTTACGCATTTTTCTTCACTTCAACATATTGTTTCAATACCTTGACTAAAGCTACTTTTAGTGTTGATTCATCTGCCCGGATGATATCTGATTTTGACTCCGGCGTTGAAATAAAAACGGTGTAGTGGTCAGTTGTTCTCGCACCGTCGAACTTAATGAACCCAATATCGCCATTGTCCTTGACGCTTTCGAAACACTGAATCAGCTCTTCGATAGAGATCTCTTCGAAATATTTACTTATAACACTTTTGATCGTCTGCATGGTTGCAAAGGTATATTTTAAATATACAGGATCCCTGGCATGCAATAGACTAAACTATACTGTAAACATGAAGTAACCATGGAGCAGACGTGGAGATGATCCGGTGTTGATCTCTTCTTGTGTGATTGCGGTAAAATTTAACGGAGGATCGGTAACGGTCGGATTGGGCAACGGCAGGACTGCTGCAGAGCTATACTGCAGTTGTTCAAAGGTATGGGGGTTGGTTGTTACATTCAATGGATGTTTACTCATCAAAACAATCGCTGAGGCAGCGAGGACTATTCCCGCTGGATGATAGTTTGACAGGTGTGTGCGGGTGTGAGGTTTAGAACAGTTTCCTGCCGCAGATAAGTGGGTTTGTTATCCGGTATCCGGGGCGTGGCAACGGCGATAATATCGGCGGCAAGGTAGAGCCGGTTAGAAGACGGGCGGTCTTTGTGCATGCCCCGCACTTGTAAGGTGATTACAAGGGTGCCTTTACCCGGTACGTTCAGCGCGATGTCGGTTCCTTCGAAAGGCTTCCGAGGGTCGATTGTCAGCATGGCCGTGTCTATACCGGTGACTTCACGGGTCTGGAAATCGATACGTGCGGCGATCACTTTTACTTCCAGTGCGGTGATGTCTTTGTGGTAGGCCAGCGTTTGCTTTGGGATATGTAATGTTTCGTTCCTGAAAAGCCTGGGGGCTATAGAAAAGAAACGGTCGATACCTGCATGCTGGTTGAGCCGGAAACCGGTTATGGCGGTGTTATTATCGCCTGCGGCGATGAATGCCTTGTTCAGGCGATTGATATGACCGCTATCGCAGCGAATATCCAGGTCAGGGTAGAAAGTATGCCGGATAAGGGCGCCTTTACTACTGGCTATACCGAAGCGCTGCGCCGCGCGACGGGTGGCAGCATTCTGCCGGACGAATTCAGGCATACTGCGCAGGTAGTATTGGCCATTGCGCTCGTAGCCTATGACATTACCCAGTTTACGGGTAAATGGAAAAAGAGAAGTTTGTTTTGCCATCAGAGATTGTTTTGAGATGCATAAATTTAACGTAATCTGCTGGCAGGTAGTGGGTTAGATGGGTGGAGATTATCCACAGGTATGGGGTGGTGATGTGGATAATTGTGAAATGTTTTAGTCTAATATGTAGGGCAAATAGTCATAATGTATGTCTTTCAATTCGTACCCCTGGAAGGCATACCCGTAGAAGTAAATGAATAAAATAACACCAGTGATCAGTTGCGTCAAGCCTATGGTTAACAAGTACACAAATAGCGTAAATCTCTTTTTTCTAAAAAAGAGGCAGACGGCTAGATAAAGGAGAGAGCAATATATGAGTGCCAGGGCGAAAAAATCGTAGTAGAATGGTATTTCGTCCAACAATGAATAGGCATTCACACATGCTATAAAAACCGGAATGCAAAACAGCGTTGTTATGGTGAAAAGCTTCTTTATTATCTTTTTTTGAGTTTCCGAAAACATTTGGTCATTATTTTATCTGATTTTACGCGGGCCTTTTTAGCTCAGACAATTTAAAAAATCCTGTTTCTTCGGGAACCTGATACACAGTACCTTTTCTGCCATCCTTAGTAATTAAAATCCAGGAATAAGGATTGATGTCATTGTCGCTTATCAATACCGATGTAGCAAAGTGACTGCATATAAAGATTGAAAGTTCGTCAATATCGAATGTATGTCTGGAATAAATGCAAAGGTCAAGGCGAACATCGCCTTTCAGTGGTGATGACTCTAACAGCACGTTCTCGGTTTGGATGGCTGATGTGTCTAAGTTTGCGACTGATAGGTTCATCTTTCCGAAAAAGACAGATAAACCTGATAATAAGTCGTCCTGGCTAATACCATCTTTGATAATTAAGCCTTGCATTGTGTTACTGGCAATCTTCAGATGTTCAACAATTGCTCATCATACCAAACATCCTCATATTGGTTATCATCAAATAAAAAACGCCATCCAGGAGGCAAACCCAAATATAGTAAGGCCTGGGGACAGAACTCCAATAAATGGTAAATATGCATAGGTTTAAAGAAATCATCTGCTTCAGAATAATCTCCTGCCCAAATGTACCAATTAGCTGATGTCTCTGACTCGATAGGATGTCTTAAACCATTTATAGGCATCACATTCTTCTCTTTAAAACTCTCAATGGCTACACCAATCATTTTATCGAAAGGTGCTGGAAAATACAAAGCTCCATATTGTTTACATATTGCCTTTTGTACTATAACAAATTCTTCTTCTGTCTTACTTAATTTGTTCTTCATTGGGTATCGTTTGATGCCGCTTTTTCGAATAGAGCTTATTATTTTAACATTTGGGATACTTTCGTTACTCGATCAAGGAGTGGACCAAACGTCATATTTACCTTCTCTTATCTGAAATTCATATCCAGGAGGTAATGCTAAAAATTGTATTAAATCTTTTCTTTTTGGTAGAAAAGAAAAAAGATCAATTACTTTCAAATTGGCAATGTTTCCATCATAGCTATCTGAGGTGACGTACCACCCACTCATGTGCTCAGGCGCCTCATATCTTATACCGTAAACTTCCTCTCCCGCCAAGGCACCATCGTCCACAGCGATTTTTTGATTTAACGACGGCATCGAAGATTGTACGTCCATTTCTATGCAAACCATTCTTTGAAGTTCCAGATAATATGTCGCGCTCTTCGCCCCTATAACCCAATCAGAAAAACCTCAATTAAATTCAAAAATGCAAAGGAACTCCTCGTGCCGTACAAGCTTTAAACACCATAACCCATATGCGATTGTCTCTTCTTCTTTGATTATAGCTCGTTCATCCAGAATGTAATCTAATAAAAAGTATATCAGATTCAAATCCGCTTCTAAATTATCAGACCGCTTTAAAAACAACTCCTTTTGATTAACTCTTTCAAGGTTTTTGGTAAAAAGCTTACTATCATGTATTTCAATTTCTATTTCCCGATACTCCATAAAATTGTTGATTCCCTTTTAATGAGAAATGCGATTACTGGCTCAAAAACTCTAAAAGTTGTTTTAACATGCTCGATAAAGTATCTGCTTGATTTGCCTCCCCAGTTAAATGCTATTCAACAATCTAACTTCTGCCAGGCATGTTGTACACGCTGATTGTAAAAGCTCACCTTCTCGACAATGTCCTCAGGTAAATCTACATTTAAGGTCTTTAATGCAACTAAATAAAAAGCGTTCCTATCATAATTTTTAACCGTAAAGACAGCTTTTCTTAACTTCTCGATAATGAGTTTCTCGGTATTAACAGCTTTTCTTCGCACTAAAATATTTAGTCCTATGATCTCGTTATCATCTTCGTTATTAGCTACATGATTAAAAATGCTAAGAATAAAATCTTCATTTTGATCAAACATCACTAATAGGGAATTTAACCAAAAACGTAAATCATTATCGCTCCCGTCGCGCTTCTGGTACATATCGTCTATGGCACACTTGGATCTATCGATTAATTTATAAATCCTTTCAGCAATAAATGGTCTCCATTCAACATTCTTTTCTAATGAATATAAAGACCGGCTAACAAAAAAAAGCAACTCGTTAACCATTATGTCCATCATAGAAATTACCTCTTCAATATTATCGCTCTCTAATCGCCTGGCTATCTCATTTCCTTCCATACTAGTAGTTTTTCGAAATTTTTAAATACTCTACTTTTTATGTTGCAGCATCTTAGTAAAATTAATGGCCTCCTAGAACAACAACCAATTTAAAGAAATACCGGCAGTTAGTTTACTAAGTATTCAAGATAATTTTAAATTTATTGATGTCTCAATTCCTTCTCCATTTCTCTAATTATTGCAGAAGACGCTGACTTCTCGCCTGAATAAGAACAATGATAAATATGATAACTTCCCTTCTTTCGAAAACAAAACAATAAGTACTCTTCGTTTTTAGTAAACCTGGGATCGCAGTTACCGTCTCTTTTGAAAGTAAATCGCCGTTTTACTTTAATTTTACCTTTGAAAACTCTTGTCACCTCCAACATAGCATCCTTATTCTCCGGATAAAGCTCACTGCTATCTGAAACCGTTTCGATTACTTTTACAATAATTATATACCTGGATTTTTTCACGTAATAATTCACAGGATACATTACGCAGTCGCATGCCTTTACCTTGGCAGGCATAAGAAAAAATGTCAAAGTAACCAGAACATATCTAATTGATGTTAAGTTCTTAAGGACGGCTTTCATTTTCTTGGATCGTTAATATTCCAGGTAAGGATAAAATTACATCTCCTTTTTATTAGGATTATGTCTAATAAATTTACACATATCTTCAATATTCGCAGTTACAAAATGGTATTTATTACTTACTATAAAAGACTCTACCATTCCAAACATACTCTGGCCCCCTAAGTAGTGTAAACTCCAATGTAACATAACCAATAAACAATGCAATCACACACACAAACATAGATTCCACTACTAAACTTTTTTTTCTTTTCAAAACCTTATACCTTAGTAAGGAAACAAGAATAAAAAAAGTAATTACATAAAACGCATAAAAAACATCTCCGATACCATGACCGAATGTTATAAATCCAGGAACAAATAGTAAGATGAAAATTGAAACCCAACCGACAACTAGCCAATAAGCATATCTTACCATTCTTTATTTTTTTTACGTTTCATGACAAAAAAAATTATAGTCAATCCGTGTATTATATAAGCAATAGAGTTAGCCAGATTTCATCCGAACTAAGTTCCGTTCATCTTCGTGTGAGCGTGGTCTTGTTTTCGTTTTCAGCACAATTCCATGTCCTTGGCAATAGCACGCAAAGTGTCAATTTTCACACGATAGAAGATTGCTGCTGAGGCGTACAGTCCCGCCCACCGTTATCTATCCACTCCTGGAATATATATCTTACCGCTATGCATATCCATGTAGCCTTTTTTACCATCTAGCATTTCTACAAGATAGGCTTCCGCTTCGTAGTTAGCATAATACACATGTTTAAGAACGGGCTTGCTCAGCACCTTCCAGTCTGGTTTAACTAACCCTTCTTTGCCATCTTTCCGGGGAACATAGAAGCCGCCTTCATTTCGGATGCTATCATAGATGCATGGCAGTATAACCTCCCCTTCGGGGGCTATCAAACCAGTTTTACCGTTTCGCACCGCCTTCAGCAGGGCTTTCGGTTGCTTGGTTTCGTCATAGTAAAACTTTTCAACGCTGGTATAACCAGTCAAGTGAAATTCTTTGACAGGGGTTACCGGTGAATTAGCATAAATTCGTTTTTCATAAGTCGCCTTCCAATCGTTGTCTTTGCCTTTATATACATACAAGCTCATATAGCCAAGATAGGAATCGTCAGACCTGGGTGCGTCGAAGGACACAGCAGCGGATGATGCCGATTGGTGTTGCGTTAATGCGCCGGCATTGCCTGGCCTTGACTTGCCATCAGCAGTGTAAGACAGCACTTTATCTCCTTCAATGGCGTCAAAAGCTCCCTGGCTTTTGTACACCAGGTGATCGTATAGGATGGGCGCAATCAGGGTGCCGGTGGTAAGATTTAATACACCGTACTTACCGTCTTTCTGCACCACACCTTCATAATAACCAGTGGTAACAAATCCGACACCATCATAACCTTCCTTATTGATCAGCTGACCGGTGACCATATTCATGAAATACCATTTAGTCCCAATTTCCACTGGCAGTATGGCTGGATTATCATGCTTACGCTCTCCCCATTTGCTAAATACAACTTCAGAAAGCTCTTTACCCGTACTTACATCTACCAGACGGAACTTACCTTTCAACCCGACGGCAGCAGTGAAACCTTTGATAATGGAAATGGAATCATACCGGCAGGGTATTATCGTTGTACCATCAACCCCTATCGAACCATATAAGCCTCGCTGTTGCACGATGGCGATCTTTTCTCTAAAGATCCAGAACTCCGAATCATACTTCGGCTGAATCACTACCTGATTGCTATCGTTAACAAGGCCCCATTTATGGCCATCGTAATAAGGATATTTACGGGATTGCGCAAAGCTTTGAACGGTAAGGAGAATAAGTAGTAAGTGAAAAACTTGCTTCATAGGTTGGATTTATTGGAATGTAATTTATTTATGTACTGGCACTTAGATAACGTTCCATCAATTTGAGAGAGTCAAATTTTCATTAACAATTATTAAATTTATTCAAATTTCCCTGCCACGCTGTACGAATCCAGTATTGACCTGCTGCCTTCTAAGCAGCTGCTCTATGGAGCTTGGCCTCAAATTGCTGATCAAAGATATATCCAATACCTATCCCATAACTACTATTAAACGACAAATACGGATTTTCCGACTTTGTAATAACTATATTCATCCACCCTGTCTGATTTTTTCACAGAGAATTCGAGCTTGGTGCCTGACCATAATTATTAGCCTCTATGTGTTTCTATATCAAAAAGTAAATAGTTCCTAAACGAGCATATGCTCATCACAGAATCTTAAAAATTCAGTGAACACTGATCGAAATATATCATTAGGTATCACATTTAGTTTTGATCCCTTGTTTGGAGGAGTATAGAAAAATAACACATGGTTGGGCTTAGCTAACAAAATGACATTGTACCCGTCAACCTGGATCCCCCAATTCAAACAAAGACTCTGTCTATGCTTAAATTCTTCTAAAGATTCAATTGAATTTGAATTTACAAGTTTAAATAAACCTTCAAAAAAGAAGTCCCTCAATTGTTCTGTATGAAATGGTTCCAATTGAGGCAAATAAAATTCTTCATTATGCTGATCAAATTGTTGAAATGATTTTTTTATGTTTTTTATTTCACCTACCCTGGTAAAATTACCCACTTTATTACCTGAGACCCAATAACACACTTTATTTTTATCTGGTTTAGATCCAGTTTCAATTTGAATGGCGAAAACTTCTTTATTTCCAGACAGAATAATATTTTTCATCTACAACTGCATATAATTGACTTCATCCTACATTAACATTCAATATTGTTTCTAAGCCAATTTACCCAACAATGTAATGCTTTGCCCACACGATTTTATATCATCAGAGCGTGAGTTACATATGTTCCCATTTAAGACAGACAATATTTGGTTAAATATAGATCATTCATACAAATTAAAGAAAATAACCATAATTTAAACCCCATTGTTTGTCAGTATTTTTACAAAATCAATACCTATCAGGCTTTTAACACCATAAATGCATCATCACGAATGAACGGGATAAGATGCAGCCCTCTATTGATATGGCCAGGAAGTTAGCCGAGGCCCTGGATACTACTATGTGATTCTTATTAGGGGAAGCTAATGATATTAATATTCTAAAGGATTTTAAGATGATGAAGCGACTCAATGAGATTAACCAACTTCCTGAGAAGGATAAAGAATGCGTCAATTCGGTACTGGATGCTGTCCTCGCTAAGTCTAAACTACAAGCAATACTTAAATAAAAATACCCGGTAAGCACGGGGCATTTTTATCTAGGTATTGCCTAAGTTATCAAAAACAGGACAAAAATACTCCACCATGTATTCGGTGCCGTGATCAATGATGCAAATCCTAATATTATACAAGTCTTGCTCTTTCTATCCTTTAATTAATTCTCACGTTAACAGTATCCAATTTTTTGGGTCTAGACATAAATACAGTGTCACAAAATATTAGGCTCAAAGTCGTATCGTCTCTAAAACTGTAGCTTAAGATGGTGTCGCAAACTTCAAGATTTTTCAATACCTCTAATTTCCCATCTGATGACAATCTAGTGATTTGCATTACATCTTTAGAAGTTGCTCCTACAGCTACATAATCTACATTAATTACAACTCCTTTTTCTTCGATAGGAATATGCAATACAGTTCTCCGATCAACAGTATTGCAGCTACAATAGAAGACTAGACTCCATGCCAAACAACATGAAGTGAAATTAACTTTCATCATAAGCGCATTAACGAATTAATAATTTTCACTATCTCGATATTTTCTCATATACATTCGCTGCTCGATGCTTTCCTTGCTAAGTCTAAACTGCAAGCTATACTTAAATAACTTACTTGGGGGCAATACTTGAGCTTCTCTTTGATCAGGCTGATGCTTTTAAACGCCTGAACATGTTCCTCCGAGACGCTAAAGCAATACACGCTTATCATAAATAACAAAGTCCAGCTGGGCTGGACTTTGTTATTTATGATAACTATCACCTATATTAAGAGATCAATATTCTTCTTTGTATAAAATTCTATTCCTTCCTTATTCCGCTTAATAACCTTAGATAACTTAGACCCACAGAAAGGGCAATAGATTATTGCTTGTTGACCTACTGATAACTTTCCTTCTCTCACTTCAATATCCTGGTTTCTCGCCTGTAGAAATATTGTATAGGTATCATCTTCATATAATTTAGGAACAACTGAAAACCCTTTACTTCCAGCATTATAAAACCAAGAACTTAATTGGGAACAACAAAAATTAATCATATACTCATTTTATTTAACCAGATATTTATTCAGCTGCTCAGCAACTTTAGGATCAAACCTTACCTCTTCATCTACGACCCCTAAGCATGAAATGTCATGCTGTGACGACAGCAGCACCGGGCAAACAACAAACTCGTACCAATAAGTCCTTTAGGAATACTAATTCATAGATAACCAGGATTACGACTTCTATTAGTTGACTTTTAAACTGACTTAAAAATTGCACTTACGAACATTTGCGCGTCTTAACGTTTACAAGGTCCTCTCGATCCTGGACATTCAGAAGGGCAACAAATGTATTATTACTATAGTCTTGCTGAACGGTATAGGCTCTTCAGCAAGCTCAGTAATAGCAAACATACATCCTTAAAATAATATTTCAAACTTTTTCGTCGATGTTTTACCTCTCAACGAGCAACCAAATACCCAAACCCACCATAACCACTACGCTAATCACAACATTTGCAACCCCATCATCGTTTAATACTTCTTTAAACGGTTTCCTGAAACAATAAAAAGGCCATCTGACCAAGGCGCCGATCCATTTGAAAAACTTCACCAGAAAATGTTCGAAAATTGCCTCCAGGATAGTTTGCATAATTGATTTATTTGTTAACGACGTCCCAAATTAAAAAAAAGGCCCCTTCTCAGGAGCCTTTCTATATTAATTTACAACATCATTAACACAAAGCTCTGCAGGTGCAACCTTTAGTCATTGATTACCATCGTATAACAAGACGTCGCTTACTCTCAAGACTATCCGATCCTACCTCGTAATCACTATCTTCTTCGTAAACACACTCCTACCCACCACCTTCAACACGTATACGCCCGGTTTCAACCGTTCAGCCGCTGCATCGAGCGCAAAGTTCGGTGAAGCCTTTACTCTCTTATTCAGCACCACTTTCCCTTCTGCATCGTATAATGACAACACTACATCCTCATTCGCCGGGAAATTACGCATACTAACGTTGATCACGGTACTCGCAGGATTAGGATATACCAATACCTCAGGAGCCATTTCAGGAGCTTGCGCTACCGCCAGTATACCCGCTGCCGCCGGGCAGGTAATCGTTCCTGTAAAGGCCATCTGGGCATCCGTGAAACGGGTATAAGTAGCGTTGACATCTACATTTGAGGTATGGCTTGCCGGTCTGCCATCACATTCTGTGCGACCATTATTACCGTGCGGCACCTGCAGATATACACCGGCAGTACTACAGCTGCCTATTTCTGCATCACCACCCACCGTAACACCTGAGCCGCCGAAGGTTACCCCCCATTCCATGGCATTCCCTTTCACAACAGCATTGCCGGATACAGTACAGTTATTGAGGATAGCATTTTCACCAATATTAGCCGTTCCGGAATAGGTACCGTTCCATACATTGGCATTCCCCCCTATCACCACACTGTTCTGCACAGTCGCGTTCTCCACCCAGGCCGTGCCTTCTATCCGCACGTTGCCGGAGATATTCGCATTACCCCGCACCATCGCATTAGGGCCAACATAGGCAGTGGATGCTACTGTAGCTGAATTGGATACCCAGCCGCCACCATTGGAATGGGTATGCCCATTGGCTTTATAAGCAGCCCGGAAATTGCTCTGATATCCTTCAGGTACGGCATTGGCCACACGGATCTCATAAGGGTATCTTTTGATCTTAGGCCAGCCGGGCTCCCATATATAAGAAGTATGGGTAGTAGGAGCACCCATTACCACGAGGAATAACTGGGTTTCATTGCTGTTCATCTGGAAACTGATCTGCGCTTCGTTGGCGCTGTTTAAGGGGCCATAGCGCGAAATAGTACCATCTGCATTAGCAGCCACAAAACCATAACGCCAGCCGGCAGTGCTGTTCACTTCTGTATGTCCTTTGAACTTTACCGTCACATTGCGCGAACTACAGGTAGTATAGAGGGGGATAATGTTATAACCATAATCCTGCGGGGCAAAGGCATCCGGCACCACATAACGGCCGGTAGAAGCGCTGACCTGGGTCAGTACAGTATATAAACGCCAGATGTAATGCGGCTCGTTATTCATCAAAGCATTCCTTGCTGCCCGCATGATACTGCCAAAATTATTCACGGGGTAGTCGTATGTTACTTCCCGTTTGGCATAACCATAGAGGAAGTCGTTCAGCTGCCCCTGTGTCCACCCCTTTAACCTGCGATAGGTGATCAACGGATGCTCATTGGCTACAGACTCTTTCCATAACCTGTTCACCATATTGATACCTTCTGTTTCCTGGATGGTATACAACCATTTGAAAGTACCATAATGGTGCCGGGTAGAACTGAGGTGGAACATCTGCGTGCCCATCCAGCGAGGCAGATCATCGCCTGCAAAACGCGGATACATCTGTGTACGCATATAGTTGGCATGCGCCTCCCAGAAGAAACCGGCGGGTTCGTAGTTGATATAACCTCCACCTACTGTGTTCTCCTGTATAGAGATCATTCCCTGCAATGCGTGCGTCAGTTCATGACTGATCACGGCTCCATCGCGGGTAGCATTCGGATGTACCCACATGGCGCCGATGGTATTGCCATAAGTGCCTCCGAAGGCCCAGCCGGAAGGTCCATTGGTTCCCCAGGTGTCATTCATCACAATGATGATCTTGTATTTGCCCAGGTTCTTTGTGGGAGCATCTGAGCAAAACGCCAGCTCAGTGACGAACTTCGTATAGATCTTTTCGAGCGTATCGCAGACCGACTGCGGATTGAAACGCAGGTTAGGATCTGAATGACTGGCGGGGTTCGTACCGACTATATTGCCCCAGAAGACAATAAAGTTGGCGGACTGATAGGACTTGCTGTAAGACCAGGTGTTCAGTGGTGCGTTTGAAAATTCCGGTGGAATGTAAACAGTTTTCTGCGCGGAAAGAGTGCCCGTCAGCAACAGGCATAGCAATAGTAGTACACTTGTTTTCATGGATCGTGTTTTTTAATGTACAGTTAACAAATGAATTGTGGAGATGGGCTACAGGTACTTATTGCCTTTCATGAGAGTTTCAACACTTATAAAATTAACGGAAAAGCCTTCCGGGCCGCCAACAGATATTAACGTATATGGGCAGGATTTTAACTGAAAATGACAATCCGGACACGACGAGGCTGCAACAACAGGAAACGGGTGCTCCAGATATGGAGACACCCGCTTTCATTGTGTATGGTTTTAAGCTTAGAATCGATAAGACACGGTACCCACGAACTGGGTAGGTGGTATTGGGTTAATACTGTAGTTCTCGTGTACGTAATAGTTGTAGGTATTAGTAACGTTAGATACTTTAGCCAGTACAGAGAAGCGTTTGAAAGCGTAACCTGCGCTCAGATCCAGTGTAGAGAAACCCGGTACGGAGATGAGACGGTTATATTTCTGGCTCTGGTTGATGGTATTATTCCAGCCTCCGAACCGCTGACCGAGATAATAATAACCTACTCCAAACTTCAATCCTTTCAATGCTGATTGCTGTAAGGTATAGAACACGTTAGCATTAGCGGTATGGTTCGGATTACCCACCAGGCGTTCACCGGATACGGAACCACCGCTTACATTACTGCTGTTCTCAATGGTGATCTTGTTGTAGCTGTATCCGGCAATTACATCCAGACCTGGTAAAGGATGACCTGCTATATCCACTTCTACACCACGGCTTAAAGTCTCACCGATCAATGCTTTCAGGTTGGTGTTGTTGTTAGGCGTCACTCCATCTTTCTGGAACGGAGCCGTCTGTGAGTAATTATTGTTCTTAATGCGATATGCGGTAACATTCACTGACAATTTTCCTTTCAGGAAATCATTTTTTACACCTACTTCATACTGATCAATCACAGAGGGGTCCAGGGAAGTACTGTCAACACTCAGACCATTGTTAGGAGTAAAAGAGTTGGAGTAACTTGCGAATAACGCCATTGACTCTATTGGCTTGTACACAAGACCTACTCTTGGAGAGAATGCATGATCGTATTTAGCGGCTGCCAGTGTAGTCTGACCGGATTTGTAGTCGTAGGTAGCCGGCGCTTCATTCTGCAGATAAGAGAACCTGATACCTGCCAGTACATTCAACTTAGAAGTGATCCTGATCAGATCCTGTGCATACACACCCATACGGTTGATCGGAGTGGTTACACTTCTGATCCTTTCAGCAGCTGGTATATCGGTACGCTGTTTATACTGATCAGGGTTCAGGATGTTGATGGTATCATATGTGGTAGGCTGGTTGTAGGTATAAGCCTTGGTATAGTAGCGGTCAGCATCTACACCTACCAGCACATTGTGCTCTATGCTACCTGTTCTGAACTTACCATTCAGATCTACCTGCGCCAGGTAATAATCTTCACTGTTGAAAGTCCTGTTCAACGGACGAACCCATTTACCGGTAGAATCGGCCTGGATCCTTTCAATAGAATAATAATCGCGGCTGTATCGCTGATAGGTGAACATACCATTCAAAGTCCAGGTATTATTCAGCTTATGCCTGATAGAAGCACCTGCAGATGCTTGTTGTGTATGTGCATACTGCCATGGTGTGCCGAAGAAGCTGTTGCGTGGTACATTCGCTATCCTGGTATTGTTCAGGGAACCGATACCAAAATCAGGAGTGAAGTCATGTTTCAGATAATCGCCCTGTACCAGCAATTCAGTACGGTCGCTCAACTTAAACAGCATAGAAGGATTTACATAATAGCGCTTTGAATGCACTTTATCGCGGTAGCTGTCTGTTGTTTCAAATGTACCGTTGATTCTGTACGCTACTTTTGAAGAAAACGGACCATAGACGTCAAATGAAGGCTTCAGCAGACCATAGCTGCCTGCCCGTACATTCACTTCACCGCCAAAATTAAATTTAGGCTGTTTGGTCACCATGTTCATCACTGCACCAGGTGCTACGTTACCATACAGGATGGCAGCGCTTCCTTTCAGGATCTCTACTTTTTCCAGAGAGCTCATTTCCGGCATTACACCTGAATTGACACGTGCACCATTCTTAAACATATTAGTGCTGGAAAAAGCATATCCTCTTGCGTTGAAAGCCTCCTGCGTGCTGGCACGGGAAGAGGCCATGTACACACCGTTCACATTCTTCACTACATCGCTCATGCGCTGTACCTGCTGTTCTTCCAGTACTTCATGTCCGATTACAGCAACACCCTGTGGCAGATCTATCGCTGCAACAGGGATCTTGCCTATGTTAACAGGGGTTTTGTTGATCGTTCTTGTTTTGGTACCCGCTACTACTATTTCATTCAGTTGTGCAGCAGTTGCTTCCAGCGCCTGTGTTACATCAGTGGTTTGGTCGGCAGTAACGGTGACTGGCTTATGTATTGTTTTAGTACCGGTGTAAGATATGACCAGTACATAGTCACCTTGTTTGACGTTTTTGAGTATAAACTGTCCTTCTTCATTAGTCACTGCTCCCTTCTTCGTATCCTTCAAACCCACAGTTACAAATGCGGCTGGCTTGCCATCGGCAGAATTGATCGTTCCTTTGATAGTACCGGTTTGCGCGAAAGCGGTAATGCTGATCAGGACGAAACTGAGAATAAAGTATAGATGTTTCAACTACAGTAAATTTTATGCAAAGAAAGACCACTCATCAGTAGTAACCGACTCGGATCAGGAAAAAATAAGCCGCTATGGAAAGGAATAGTAAGGGCCATGGGATGGATGTTACAAGGCATCTGACAGATCCACCAAACTCCCTACAGTATTGATTCTCATTAATCATCCGGGCATTGAATGATATACGATAAAAAGTTATATATCTATCTCCTCGTCACCACACTGTTAGCATTCAGAATTTATTCAGAATTGGGAAATAATATTGTGACATGAAACTATTGATCATCGATAGCGATCTGGCACTATCGCAGGTTTTGATCTCCTATTTATCTGACGGGAATTATATATGTGAATATGCGAATAATTATCAGCGGGCACTGTCGAAAATAGAGATGTATGAGTATGATTGCATCCTGATGGACCTTGCACTGCCGGACGGAGATGGCAGTAAGCTACTGGAAGCAATAAAGGCATATAATAAACTGGTGGGCATCATTGTCATTTCTGCTAATACTGCATATGAGGACAAGATCTCTGCGTTGGAAAAGGGAGCGGATGACTATGTCACCAAACCATTTCATTTACCGGAGCTGGCAGCCCGTATCTTTTCCGTGATCAGAAGGAGGAAATATGAGAACTGCAATATTATCCGGCAGGAAGAACTGACTATCGATCTGCTGGCCAAAACAGTACAGATCAATAATACCCCCATTACACTTACCAGGAAAGAATTTGATCTTCTTTTATACTTCCTGGGCAATAAAAACAAGGTTATCTCAAAACACGAACTGGCAGAGCAGCTTTCTGGTGATATTGCCGGCCTCCGGGAAGATAACAATGTCATTTATGCGCATATCAAAAACCTCAAAAAGAAACTCCACGAAGCGGGTGCAGGCAGCTACCTGAAAACTATCTACGCAACAGGATATAAATGGGAAATCTAAAGACCGCATTCCCGGGAATGAGTATTAAGCACAAAATATATTATAAATAATACAATATATCATTATTCCAACCACAAACCCCGCATTTTTCAGAATTCCCTGCTGAAATTTGAACTATTTTTGAATACACTGCAGTTATTTCTCCTCTTAAAACATTAAATTGTAGCTGGGCGCCCAAAAACTTACTTACCCACTAAACCACTGATATGAGCTTGCCAACATTACTGGAACAATACGACTATGCCACCGGCATCTGGGATGAGATGTGCGACCGGCAGCAGATCAGAGAGCAATACAGCAAAGTCATTGCCACTCTTAAGCAGTTCGATATCACTGATCTGCAACAGAAAGACAGACTGGCCGGCGAGCTTTTTATGAACCAGGGCATCACCTTTACCGTCTATAGCGAGGATGCCGGTATCGAACGCATTTTTCCCTTTGACATTATTCCCCGCATTATTACCGGCCGGGAATGGGACCATATAGAAGCGGGTATCAAACAGCGTCTGAAAGCGCTCAATCTGTTCCTGAAGGACATTTATAACGAACAGCAGATCCTGAAAGATAAGATCGTACCGGCCTCCCTGATTGCTTCCTGCCCCCATTATACCCGCGAGGTATTTGGCATTAAGGTGCCTCATGATGTGTATGTACATATTTCCGGGATAGACCTGATCCGTGGGGAAGATGGTCTCTTTTATGTACTGGAAGACAACCTCCGTACCCCCTCAGGCGTCAGTTATATGCTGGAGAACCGGGAAGTAACCAAAAGGATCTTTCCTGAACTGCTGGCGGCCAGCCATGTGAGACGGGTCAGCAACTATCCCCTCCTGCTGCATGAAATACTCCTGCAGATGGGCCCCGGGCAGCTGTCTAATCCGCTGGTGGTATTATTGACACCCGGTATCTATAATTCAGCCTACTACGAACATACTTTCCTTGCCCGGCAGATGGGCATTCCCCTCGTAGAGGGAAGGGACCTGGTGGTGAACAACCATAAGGTGTATATGAAAACGACCAATGGCCTGGAGCAGGTGCATGTGATCTACCGCCGTATTGATGACGAATTCCTGGATCCGCTGATGTTCCGCCCGGATAGTGCACTGGGCATTCCCGGCCTGATGAGCGCTTACCGTATGGGCAATGTAGCCATTGTGAACGCGGTGGGTAATGGTGTTGCAGATGATAAAGCCGTTTATGCCTATGTTCCGGCAATGATCCGCTATTACCTCAATGAAGAGCCGATCCTTCCCAATGTACCTACCTATGAGATGAGCGATCCGGATGCCCGGCAATATGTTTTTGACAACTACACACAGATGGTCATCAAAAGGACCAACCAGTCAGGAGGATATGGTATGGTGATGGGCAATAAGGTGGCCCCTGAAGAGTGGGCAAAGGCGAAGGCTGCGATTGAGGCCGACCCCCGCAGCTTTATCGCGCAGCCTATCATTAAGCTTTCTACCGTTCCCTGTTTCATAGACGGTACTTTCCAGGCAAGGCACGTGGACCTCCGTCCTTATGCACTTTGCGGTCCACAGGGCGTACAGATCGTACCGGGCGGACTTACCAGAGTTGCGCTCCGCAAAGACTCCCTGATCGTCAATTCCTCACAGGGAGGAGGTAGTAAAGATACCTGGGTTATAGATTGATTCACCAAACGCAATTTTATTCATGCTAAGCAGGATCGCAGATTCACTATTCTGGCTGGCCCGTTATATGGAGCGGGCAGAAGGACTATTACGTGTTACGGCTACCCACAACCTTTTATCGCTCGACAAAGATGTGAATGGCCCCCTTACCTGGCGGCCCGTTCTGCAGACCTTTACCAGCGCAAACGAAGAAGAGATCAATACCATTGAAGGAAATACCGGCGCGGCGCTAAAGAAACTCCTCACAGACACTGCAAACAATAACTCCCTTAAATGCATCATTGGCAAGGCCAGGGAAAATGCCCGCGGTATACAGGACTATATCACGAAGGAAGTATGGGAAGAGGTTAACTCCTTCTACCACCTGATCAATCAGCCGGCACTGGACAATCGTCTGTCCAATTATGAAGCTGCCGATATCCTGGACATTTTCACCAGGCATTCTGTGCTGTATACAGGCATCACTGATATCACCATGGCCCGGGGTATTGGCTGGGGATTTATGAACCTGGGGAAATATATCGAACGCTGCCTGGAAACCATTGTACTGACCGACAAGCAGTATGCTATCAATCAGTACAGAGTGGATGAGATCAAAGACATCATGCAGTGGCGGCATCTGTTGATGTCTCTCTCGGGTTATGAGCTTCATCTTAAAACTTACCGGTCGTATCAATATACCCACGATGTACTGCATCAGGTATTATTCAATGAAGATTTTCCTCATTCCGTTATATATTCGCTGGGCAGAATTGACAGGCACCTGCAGGATGTGACCAAAGGACACATCTCTGAAGAGAATGCAGCGCTGATCAGGAACTTTGGAAGGCTGTACAGTAAAGTGAAACACCTGGAAATAGATCATCTCAACAACCAGACGTTAAAACCTTTCCTGGAAGATCTTCGCCATGATCTGCTATATTTTACCAACCTGTTGAGTCAAAAATTTTTCTCCTACGCATAACTTAGCATATGGCCATTTTCAGAATACATCATGTTACCAGGTACGAGTACGACAGACCGGTTAAAGAAAGCGTAAATGAGATCAAGATCTTCCCGTTCAAATGTCCGGAGCAGGAAATACTCCAGCATGACCTGCTGATCACTGGTCAGCCTGATATACAGACCTTTACTGACTACTGGGGGAATAAATCAGGCAACTTCAATCTGCTGCCTCCGCATAAAGTGCTCACCATAGAAAGTAAGCTGCTGGTACGTACTACAGCCTCTTCACAGTTGCAGATCAACTTCCATTCTACTTTCGAGCAGCTGCAGGAAGAGATGGAAGGCCAGCTGCTGTTACTGGAACTGGCTCAACCCGATGTAATAAAGACGCAGAGCGCGATCAACAATATCATTACGGTAATAAAGCAGCCAGGCAAGAGCGTGGCTGCTGTTACTGAACATTGCAGTGAATATATCTTTAAGAATTTCAAGTACCTGAAAGGGATCACCAATATCGAGACAACGGTAGATGAGATATTGCAACACCGGGCAGGTGTTTGCCAGGACTTTGCGCATATTATGCTACATATACTCCGTTCCTGCCGCATTCCCTGCCGTTATGTAAGCGGGTATATCTGTCCCAATAAGGATGGTATGCGTGGTGAAGGCGCCACCCATGCCTGGGTGGAAGCCTGGATACCCGGATATGGCTGGGCAGGCATTGACCCGACCAACAATATCTGGGTCACCAACAAACATGTGAAACTGTCTGTGGGAAGACACTTCAATGATTGCAGTCCCGTGAAAGGCACCTTCAAAGGGCCCGCGAAACAAAAGCTGTCTGTATTCGTAGCGGTAGGCTATGAAGATGGCAATGTATTCGAAGAAACCAATGATGTATATCTCCACGGGGAGGTAGCAACAATGGACGACAATTCCGAAGGACAGCAATAAGTCACGACTTATTCCGCCATACAAAATAGTAGACCGGTATTCCCAATAATACGATGCCCAATCCGGGCCACGTATACATAGGTTTATAGACCAATAGCGCCAGGCAAATAGTGGCGGCGGATACTATGTACAATAAAGGCAATAGAGGGTATCCAAACGCCTTATATGGCCTTGGCAGATCGGGCCTTGTGCGACGTAACCTGAAGATGCCTGCAATAGTCAGAATATAAAAGATGAGCACTACAAAGATCACATAGTCGAGCAGCTGACCGTATTTGCCGCTGAGACACAGGATAGATGCCCAAATGCATTGTATCCACAGCGCTTTTCCCGGAACAGCGTTTTTGTTCAATGTGGCCAGTTGTTTGAAGAATACGCCATCCTTCGCCATGGTATAACATACGCGGGCGCCGGACAGTATAAGTCCGTTGTTACAGCCGAAAGTGGACACCATCAGCAGGCCAGCAATGATATAAGTACCCCTGGTACCGAATATCTTTACAGCCGCTGCCACTCCTACCCTTTCATTCTCTGCAAAGGCAATTTCCTTCAGTGGTAATACACCCAGGTACACCAGGTTGGTAGCTACATAAATGACAGTTACGATGAGCGTACCGAGGAAGAGGCTTCTGCCGATGTTGCGTTCGGGATTCTTGATCTCGCCCGCGATGAAGGTGACGTTATTCCAGGAATCGCTGCTGAAAAGACTCCCCACCATACTTCCTGCAATAGCGCCAAACGCGGCCAGGCCAAGGTACGGCGCCAATGTATCTGCCTGTTCGGTCATTTTACCGAGATTAAAACCTGTCTGCCAGTTGGCATCCCACACACCTTTATCAGCCGCAAAACAGCCGAATAAGATCAATGCCAGCAGCGCAGCTATCTTGGCTAAGGTAAATCCTGTCTGTATCAGCTTTCCTTCCTTTACGCCCAGAGTATTAATAAAAGTGAGTAATACGATGAGAAGGATGGATGTGATCTGTGCTGCGGATATCTGTATGAATGACAGATCAAGCACAATATTCTTTTCACTCAGCACCGGAAAGAGATAGGCGGAGAACTTAGCGAAAGCTACTCCCACGGCGGCGATGGAGCCAGCCTGTATCACCGTGAAGAAACTCCACCCAAAGAGGAAACCGGTCAGCCGGTTAAAAGCTTCCCTGAGATAAACGTATTGTCCTCCGGCCTGCGGGAACATAGCGCTTAGTTCTCCATAGCTCAATGCGGCGGTCAGTGTTAGAACACCGGTGATGATCCATATCAGTATCAGCCAGCCGGCAGAGCCGACATTACGGGTGATGTCTGCACTTACCAGGAAGATGCCGGAACCTATCATGGAGCCGGCTACAATCATTGTAGCATCCAGGAGTCCGAAGGACCGCTGGAAAGATTTTGGTTGATCTGACATAGTAGGGTATGATGGTTTATCTCATAAACTGATTGTCTATCTGCCGCCATATCCCTAATGGGTTTGCGGCCTTCAGCGCATCGGGTAACATGTCGTCAGGGAAGTTCTGATAGCATACGGGTCTTACCCAACGACGGATAGCGCCTGTGCCCACGGAAGTAAAACGCTGGTCTGTAGTGGCCGGGAATGGTCCGCCGTGTACCATGGCAGCACATACTTCCACACCGGTAGGCGGATTGTTTAGAATAACGCGACCTGCCAGGGTGGATTGTACCGCGATCACATCTTTCCATTGAGCGGTATCTGTAGCAGTACCTACGATGGTGGTAGTCAGCTGTCCGTGGAGGCTTTTCAATACAGCCAGCAGTTCGGCTTTATCTTCGCACACTACCAGCAGTGAAAAGGGACCGAACAACTCTTCCTTCAGGTGTGGATTGCTCAGAAACGTTCTCGCCGTAGTGCGGGCCAGGGATGGCCAGGCTTCCATGTCTGCGGGAGCGGCAGATTGATTAACCACTACTACATCCTGTTGGGCAAGCATATGTGTACGGCCTTTGCCGTATGCCTCACAGATGCCTTTGTGCAACATCTTTTGCGGAGCAACAGCGGCAATTGCATTACCCAGCAGGCTGGTGAAGTTGTCCAGGACAGCGCTTTTCAAACCGATCAGCAGACCGGGATTGGTGCAGAACTGTCCCATGCCCAGCGTAACAGAACCTGCAAAGGTCTGCGCCAGTTGTTCTGCCTGGGTAGCCAGCGCATCCGGATAAAAAACAACCGGATTAATGCTGCTCATTTCTGCGAATACCGGGATAGGTACTTCACGTTCCGCAGCATAGCCAAGTAAAGCTTTTCCACCTTGTAAAGAGCCGGTGAAACCAACGCCCGTAGTAAGCGGATGCACTACCAGCGCTTTACCGACAGCATTGCCTTCGCCGGTAACATGTTGCACGGTAAACTCCGGCATACCACTTTTACTGATGGCCTTTTGCATTGCCTCAAATACCAGCAGGGAAGTACGCGGATGTGCAGGATGCCCTTTCACGACAACCGTAGCCCCGGCAGCCAGTGCGCTGGCCGTATCGCCACCGGCAGTAGAGAAAGCAAAAGGGAAATTGCTGGCGCCGAATACCACTACTGGTCCTGCGGGTACCAACATTCTGCGGAGGTCGGGCTTTGCTGGTGTTGCATCCGGTTTTGCGGTATCAATAACAGCCTCCACCCAGCTGCCTTCTTTTATGAGATTGGCAAAAAGCTGTAACTGGCTGGTAGTACGGGTGATCTCACCATTGAGCCTTGCAGCAGGCAGATTGGTCTCTGCCTGCGCTGCTTCTACCAGCGTATCCCTTACTAATCCTATTTCAGAAGCGATCGTTTCCAGGAATGCAGCGCGTACTGAAGGAGCTACCTCTTTGTACTGCGCAAAAGCCTGTGCTGACCGCTGCATGATATCATCTATCTGCATGGTGCTGTTAAGTCTTGTAGTTATAGTGAATGATAATCAGGTAATGCAGGTCTGCTGGCAATAGCCGAGTCTATCACCTTTAAGATTCTTTCCCTCTCTTCACCTACCAGTTTAAGACGGGGTGCTCTTACTGTTTCACTACCCAGTCCTGCCTGTTGTTCTGCCAGTTTGATGTACTGTACCAGCTTCGGATGCAGGTCCAGTTCCAGCAGTGGCAGGAACCAGCGGTAAATTGCCAGTGCTTCTGCAATGCGTCCTGCTTTTGTCAGTTTATAGATAGCCACTGTTTCTTCCGGGAAAGCACATACCAGTCCGCCAACCCAACCATTTGCACCCAGGATCATCTCTTCCATAGCCAGTGTATCTACACCGCACAGAATGCTGAAGCGATCGCCAAAGCGGCTGATCATACGGGTCACGTTAGATACGTCCCGGGTAGATTCTTTTACCGCCTGTACATTGCTGTATTGCTGTAACTGATCGAAGATATCCAGTGTAACTTCCACCTTATAGTCCACCGGATTGTTATAGATCATGATGGGTAATTCTGTGGATGCGGCTATTGTTTTGAAGTATTCCGCTGTTTCGCGTTCATCGCTTTTATAACGCATAGGAGGCAATAACATCAGTCCTTTTGCGCCCCATGATGCTGCCAGCTTTGCCTGTCTGATAGCTTCACCGGTAGAGCCTTCTGCGATGTTCATGACAACCGGGATCTTTCCCGCAACCTGTTCCACTGCATATTTTGTGAGTGTTTCTTTTTCAGCAGTAGTAATGACACTGGCTTCGCCGAGAGAGCCGCCTAAGATAACCCCATCAATACCAGCCTTTATCTGGGCTTGCAGGTTCTTCCCGAACAACGGCAGGTCCAGTTCATCAGCGGCTGTAAATTTCGTAGTAAATGCAGGAAATATTCCTTTCCATTCAATAGCCATAGAAGAACAATTTTTTTTCAAAAGTATCAGAAACAGGGAAAGGGACCCTACCTGATAGTAATCAATTATTAGCCGATATTAACCTGTTTTATATCCTTAGCAGCATCATACAGATACAGTTAACCTTTTTTTCACCGGCAATTTTATTTTTTTGCTGAATCCGGGTTAAAATTTGTAATATTGAGTCATCAGTGAAATAATTGTACGATTCACACTCATTAGTGTCAGGACAATCAACCAATATAAATTGTAATTGCCGCATAGAAGAATTTAATCACCTGTAATCACATTCCTGCAAGCGCCAACAACTTGCTATACTTTAAAAAAATGCTAACAGATGAAAGTGCTACAGTTTACCATACCTGTTCCGCTGGACAAGTCCATCATTGTGCAGAAAGACGTACTGCCCTATTTCTATCCTCATCTGCACAGGCACCAGGAAATTCAGTTGACCTGGATACAGCAGGGAGAAGGCACACTCGTTGCTGACAACAACATGCATGCTTTCCGAGCGAACGAGATCTTCTGGCTGGGCGCCAATCAACCACATATCTTCAAAAGTGAAGCATCTTATTTTCAGCCCAAGAGCCGCAAGAAGATCGTGGCCCTGGTTATTTTCTTTAATCCGGATGGCGAGCTGGCAGGCTTCTTCAACCTGCCGGAGATCAAAGTGCTGAAGAACTTTATTCAGCAGCACCAGTCGGGGTTTAAGGTACCGCAGGAACATGCTACGGAAATATCCAGCCGTATGCTGAAAGTGACGAACAGTTCAGGTACTGAACAACTGCTGCAGTTCGTTGAGCTATTAAAGCAATTGTCTACCTACCAGGACTTGGCGCCGCTGGCCTCCGGTCAGAAGACGCAGCATGTCAGTGAGCATGAAGGTATCCGTATCGGCCACATTTACAACTACATCATGCACAACTATGATCAGCCCATCACGCTGGAAGACGCTGCCAAACAGGCCCATATGACACCGCAGGCATTCTGCAGGTTCTTTAAGAAACATACGCTGCATACTTTTGTGTCTTTCCTGAATGAGGTACGTATCAATGAGGCATGTAAAAAACTCACGGACGGCACCTATGATAATATTGCCACTGTGGCATATACCTGTGGGTTTAACAGTATTACCAATTTTAACAGGGTATTTAAAACGGTGACTAATAAATCGCCCAGTGAATATATGAACAGTTATTTCCAGAGCGTTTAGCAGGCAGCACTCCCCTGCTGATCGTTTTTGCTTGCTCTCTAATTAAATAGTATTGGCCCGGCAGCCGGCTGGATTTATAATTTATTAGTAATAACTGCTATCTTGGCTATCCAAAAAAAATAAATTCCATATGAGTGCTTATGTACCTGCCGGCGATCGATATGATTCAATGCTCTATAACCGCTGTGGTAAAAGCGGGATCCGTCTCCCTGCTGTTTCACTCGGTCTATGGCATAATTTCGGTTCCATAGATAATTTTGAGAATGGCCGTCAGATAGTACGTCGTGCCTTTGACAAGGGGATCACCCATTTCGACCTTGCCAACAATTATGGCCCGCTGCCTGGTTCTGCTGAAGAGAACTTTGGCGCGATCCTTCAGAAAGATTTTACAGGTTACCTGCGCGATGAGCTGATCATCTCTACCAAAGCCGGCTACCTTATGTGGCCTGGCCCATACGGCGAATGGGGTTCCCGCAAATACGTGCTGTCCAGCCTCGATCAGAGCCTGCGCCGTATGAAGCTGGATTATGTTGATATCTTCTACTCCCACCGTCCTGACCCGGACACGCCTATTGAAGAAACAATGGGCGCACTGGATACTGCTGTTCGTCAGGGTAAAGCATTATATGTAGGATTGTCTAACTATTCTGCAGAGCAAACTAAAGCAGCACTGGCTGTTTTAAAGTCCCTCGGTACTCCCTGCCTGATCCATCAGCCTAAATACTCCATGTTCGAAAGATGGGTGGAAGGCGGACTGCTGGACGTACTGGGCGACAATGGTGTAGGATGTATCCCATTCTCGCCGCTGGCACAGGGCCTGCTGACAGACCGTTACCTGAAAGGCATTCCGGAAGGCTCCAGGGCCAGCAAACCAAGTGGATTCCTGAAAGCTGACCAGATCACCCCTGAGAAGCTGGATAAGATCCAGCGCCTGCACGCTATTGCGCAGAGAAGAGGTCAGTCGCTCGCCCAGATGGCACTTGCCTGGTTGCTGAAAGACAAACGTATCACTTCCGTTCTGATAGGCGCCAGCTCTGTAGGGCAGCTGGATAATAACCTGGGGGCATTGGACAAGGTACAGTTTGACGCAGCTGAACTGCAGGAGATAGAGGGAATTTTAAAATAATAATGGTTATAAAAAAGGAAGCCGTCCGCCACAGCAGGACGGCTTCCTTTTTTTATGGTCCCCGGGGTTGACAACCCCACGCTACAAACACACGGCATCTACGGAGCCGATTGACGGTTTGTTGCCCGGTTTGTTGCCGGGTTTTACCATGCATATAAGGTGGATATGACAAGGAACAAACAATGCTTCTCCTATGCTCATCTTGCGTTCATCTTACGTTCAAAGACGTAAGATGAACGCAAGATGAGCATAGGAGAAGCATTGTTAATTCCTGATCTGATGCACAACAAAAGCGGGGCTGACCCAGGAAAAGGTCAGCCCCGCTTATATGATATTGTAAAAACCTTATTTGCCTCCGTCAAGGTAGAAATGGAAGCTGTCGCCACGCAGGCCTACGCGCATTGCTTCCAGGGAAATCACCTCGTGGGATGCTATGTTACCCAGGTTGGCGTTGCAGCCGATCAGGTCCAGGAAATACAATTGCTGGTCCTTCCGGGGTGCTTCCCAGATGATCTTTTCACCCGGTATCTGTGTCAGGATCTCCTGTACCAGGCCTTCACGTACTTCTCCCGAGTCACGGTACAAACCTACGGTACCATTTTCCCTTGCTTCCGCGATAATGTATTGGGAACCAGCAGAAAGTTCTGCCTTCATCAGTTCTATCCATTTATAGGGAGGGGTGATATGCTCACGGTCTTTATCCTTGGAACCAATTTCGCTCAATACCGTACCCAGTTTGGCCAGTTTCTCGATATAACCGCATTTTTCAGCATGCGGGATGGAAAGAGAACCATCGGAAACCTCGAAGTAATTGATACCGTATTTTTTACTGACTTCTATATAATCATCAAACTGATTGCGGATGATAAAAGCTTCCAGTAAGAGTCCGCCGAAATACACGGGAATGTTAAATGACTGGTATACTTTGATCTTCTCGTCCAGGTTAGGCGTCACATAGGCGGTACCGAAAGCCAGCTTCACCATATCGACATGCGGGGCGGATACAGACAGGAAGTCTTTCGTATCCTGCAGGCTCAGACCTTTATCGGTCACCATTGTAATACCGAATGAACGTGGCTGCTGTGTACGATCGGGAATTTTGTCCAGATTAAAATTCATTTTACCTAAAGTTTTGTACTGCGATTTACTTCCTTGAATTAAACTTCCGGACAAAGGTATTCAAAAAAAATCAGGCGCGTTGCTGATTAAAAGATAGTTTATAAGAAGGGAAATTTGTTAACAGTACTCCCAGCAAAATCACCACCATCGCCACCAATTGCATCCAGCTTAGTTGCTCATTTACGAAAACCCAGCCCACCAGCACCGCCACTACGGGATTAACGTAGGTGTGGGTGCTGACCAATGCCGGCGGACGCACTGTTATGAGCCAGGTAAATGCCATATAGGCTATCAGGGAGCCGAAAATAACCAGGTAAAACAATCCTGCCCAGGCTTCAGCAGGAACTTCATTAAAACGGAACCTGCCCCATTCACCGAAAATACCGCTTAAAAGACTGCTGCATATTCCTGCGGCAAACAGCTGGATACAGGAACTGACAATGTTAGAAATGCCTTTCTCCATACGTCCTTCTGCGTGCAGCGCGCCGCCTACCCAGAAAACGGTGCCGATCAATACGGCCACATATCCCATCCATTCTGTTGTAACATTTCCTGCGGATGCCGATGTAGCATCACTGCCACCAAAGAACAACAGGATACCCGTAAAACCGATCAATAAGCCTATAATAATGAACCAGCTGGAAAAGTACTCCTTCCACCGTTTCCGGTCTGCCAGCAGGAAGAAAAAGGGCTCGGCAGCGATAACAATGGCTGCCTGTCCGGAGGTAATATATTGTTCGGCCCAGGCTACCATGCCACTACCACCTACCAGCATGAACAATCCGCTGATGGAACAGGTACGTATCGCCTGCCAGCCGGGCCACTTCTCTTTCTTAATAAAACACCATCCCAGCAACAGCAGAGCTGCCATCAGGTAGCGTAGCGCAGAGAGCATAAAAGGAGGAAATCCCCTCAATCCATAGATCACGGCCAGGTAGGTAGTGCCCCATACGATATAAACAGCCATAAATGCCAGTACTATCAACCATTGTGGAGCTTTCTGCTGAGCCATTGCCATCCTTTTTTACTTGTTAAAGTATATTCGCTGGTATAAAATTAGCAAACTTTTACCACCAGCAAAATATTTTTTGATAGTGATAATCGAATTACTTTACCTTTGGTATACGGATGAGCAAAGAGAGATCTATAGCAACTTTATCGCTGGATGGCGGTGCACTCTGTTTTCATTTTATCAATACGGTAAATGCATGGAGAGGTCCCAATCTGCATGAGTACCTGGGCAGCTATGAAGAGCTGATAGACTGGTGCAGGAAAGTCAACATCCTCGATGAAGCGCAGCGAATGGCTTTACTGCGATACGCCACATCGGATGAACCGGCGGCAGCAACCGCACTGCAGAAGTTAAAGCGCACCCGGGAAACCCTGTATCATTTCTTCTCCGCCATTGCAGAAAACGATGGTATTACACTCGCACCCGCCGTACTGGAAAAATTCAATAAAGCGCTTGCCAGTGCCCTGTCCCGCCTGCAGTTTGAAAAGACCGCAACAGGTGTTCAAGCCACCCTGCAAAGGGATGATACCGATCTGATGGCGCCACTGTGGATGGTGATGAAGTCGGCCTATGACGTACTTACCAATGAAGAGCATGTGCGGATCAAAGAATGTGAAACCTGCGGATGGATCTTCCTGGATCATACCAAGAACAATAAGAAGCGCTGGTGCAGCCCGCTGACGTGCGGAACAACCGATAAGTCGAAACGGTATTATCAGAAGAAAAAAGAAAAAGCAGGCGAATAAAAAATAAAGGACTCCGTTAGACGCTGTTTGTAGCCGAGGGAACGTGGTATTACAACAAATAATCATTAACAAAACATAATAGGACTCCGCTAGGAGTCCTGTGTTTGTAGCCCGGGGTGCAACCCCGGGAACATGTGATTTTTCAAACCCCTGGGAATTAATACAGCGTCACCGTCCAGCTTCTCTCAAAATGTTTACCCGCATCCAGGATGTGGATCCCTTCTTTACCGGTAATTTCTCCGGAAGCATTTACACTGTCAGCAATACCATTCCATGGCTCTATACATACAAAGTCAGCATCTTTCGCCGCCCATATGCCCATATACGGGAAACCATCATATTGCAGTTTCAGTCCACGGGGCGACTTATCACTTTTCAGCTCAATGATGTTGGAGGCAAGTGTCTTGAAAACCAGGGCATCGTTATAGAACAGTGAATGTTTCAATGCCAGCTTATGTGTCTTTACGAGAAATGGCTCCGGTGTGAGTTCGATCAATCCATCTGCTGACAATGGCCATACGCCGTCGTTCTCTTCTTCGTTAAAAGACAGGTAATAATCTTCATACGCGGTTCCTTCAGTCAGCGGCACCTTAAAAGCAGGATGAGCTCCTACTGAAAAGTACATGGTATTTTTCCCTGTGTTCTCTACGAGATAAGTCACTTTCAGTGACGTATCGTGCAGCGTGTATACGACCTGGAAAGTAAAATGGAAAGGATATACCTGACGGGTATCTTCAGTATCCTTTAATGTAAAAGTAAGCTGATGATCGGTCTGTGCCGTCAGGGTAAATACCTTGTCACGGGCAAAGCCATGCCTGCCCAGTGTGTAGCTTTTACCTTTATATGTGTAACTGTTATTTTTAAGGGTACCCACTATCGGGAACAAAACGGGACTTTTCTTAGCCCATTCCGGTCCCGCATGCCACAGATATTCCTGATCTAAGTCCGTGCGGACGATGTTTTGTAACTCGGCTCCTTTTTCGGCAACAACTACCCGTAGTTTATCATTCTTTAATTCAGGCATACGAAACTTTTTGCCTCAAAAATAACCATTCGGGTCTTATATGCCTTATTTTTTCCTGTCGCTTAATACCAGCACCAATCCTATTACGGCTACAATACCGCCAGCATAAGTAGGCCAGCCTACCCAGCGGTTTTCCGTTTTATTGACTTCCAGGGGCCCAAGGTCCGCTACTTTCTTTTCTGTCTTTACAGAGAAGCCGCGTATCACGATCATGGCGATACCGGCAATAATCAGGATGATGCCAAGTGTTTTCATGTGTTGCAGGTTTAATATGCCAATCAACACAATACACATGCCAGCTGATCATAAAAGCGGGAAAGGGCTCAGATAATCTGTCAATTGAAAACGCCCGCTTTCTTTCAAAGCTTTCAGACCTCCCCGGATATCCACCAGGTTATGATACCCCCGCATACGCATAATGGAGATAAAGATCACGGAACGGTATCCACCGGCGCAATGTACATAGTATAGCTGCTTCTTGTCCAGCGTTTGTACGCTGTCATTGATATAATCCAGGGGAATATTGATGGCATTCTCTACATGCTCACTACCATATTCACTTCTTCTGCGTATATCCAGGATGTTTACCGGTACCCACAACATTCGGTCAGCCAGTTCATCGGGCGTAATCGCGGTGATATTGTCTGTTGGCCGGCCATCTGCTTTCCAGGCATCAAAGCCTCCTTCCAGGTAGCCGATGGTATTATCATACCCTATCCGGGCCAGTCGGGTGACCACTTCTTTCTCCCGTCCCGGGTCTGCAACAAAAAGGATGGGTTGTTCCACGCCGGGAATGAGCGTACCTGCCCAGGGGGCGAAATTACCATCTACACCGATATTGAAAGAACCGGGAATAAATCCATTTACGAATGTTTCCGGACCACGGGTATCCAGTATCACGGCATCGGTTTCATTGGCGGCAGCTTCAAAAGCGGCCGGTGAAAGCGGACGCATACCTTGTTTGATGATATCTTCCATATGCCCGTAACCCTGTTTATTCATGCTTACATTCATAGGAAAATAAGCAGGCGGGGGTGTTAGTCCTTCGGTTACCTCCTGTATGAATTCATCTCTTGTCATATCCTTCCGCAAGGCATAGTTGACCGCCAGCTGATGAGCAAGTGTATCTGTGGTCTGATCGCTCATGTTCTTACCACAGGCGCTACCGGCGCCATGCGCAGGATATATCGTGATATGTCCGGGCAAAGGCATTACCTTATTATGCAGGGAGTCGAACAGGGTACCGGCCAGTTCTTCTTTCGTTTTTCCGGAAGCCTGTTGTGCCAGATCGGGACGGCCTACATCGCCGATAAAAAGAGTATCGCCCGAGAAGAGTGCAGTCTCCTCTCCTGCTTCGTTGAGCAGTAAAAAACAGGCGCTTTCCATGGTATGTCCGGGTGTATGTAAAACTTTGAGCTTTACTGCACCCAGGGTCAGGATCTCACCATCTGTAGCAATATGAGCAGGGAACGCCGGTTGTGCTCCCGGGCCATAAACGATTGTAGCGCCGGTGGCTGCTGCCAGCTCGAGGTGTCCCGAAACGAAATCAGCATGGAAATGGGTCTCTAATACGTACTTTATAACAGCGTTATCCTGCTGTGCTTTTCTGATATAGGATGCGACATCGCGCAAGGGATCAATAATCGCTGCTGCTCCGTTACTTTCAATGTAATAGGCGCCATGAGCCAGGCAACCGGTGTAAAGTTGTTCGATTTTCATGTTTAACCGTACTTATATTGCAAAGGTCCGGTAAACGGTTAAATGGGGAGATGACGGTCATCACGGGGAGAGATGATACTGATGCAGTGATACAGGCAATGCTGCACGGGCATTGTTTCCTTAGAATAATAACCAGGTATGATGTAAATACTAATGTTGCTCTGCTCCTGTCAGCAGTTCGCGGATAATGTTCTTGCCGATGGGTTTAACAAGGTATCCGGCCAGGGTGGGAAATTCTCTCGCCCGCTGCAGATCGCTTTCATGTGTGGAACTGGTAAGAATGTATACTCTGATCTGTTTATTTTCCGGGAGGGACAATTGCACAAATTCGCGCATAAACTGCCAGCCGTCCATAAATGGCATGTTAACGTCCAGGAGGATCAGATCCGGTAATTCATCCGGTGTATCGAGATGAGATTTAATATAATTCAGGGCCTGTTCTCCATCGGTGAATTTATGGATACGTTCTACAAGCTCCAGCCGCTCAAAGTGCTGCCGCATTACAAACTGGAATAATTCATCATCATCGACAATGCAAACATGCTTTACTTTATTCATCTTGCTGTAAGGTGTGTACGCGGTTATTAAAATAAACATAGAAACTGCTGCCCATGCCCGATTCATTTGTGACTTCAATATTGCACCCGAATGTCCTGATCTGGTCCCTGATCATAAAAAGGCCAATACCATTGCTACCGTAACCGCGATGAAACCTCCTCCTGTAACGAAACAGTTGTTCCTCGTGCTTTTCAAGGTCAATCGTTGTGCCATTGTCATGTACCATTAACACTATGTTATCTTCTTCTTTGCATGTTTCTATACTGATCTCAGGAATCACACCGGGGCGGGTATATGTTATTGCGTTATTAATCAGGTTAAATAAAATATTTTCCAAATATACTTTCAGGTCGTTTATAACGGGTACGATCAAATTGAGCGACAAATGTGCATCTTTTTCCGCAATCTGCGGACTCAATAATTTCCACAGCCGTCTGATCATTGGTTTCAGCTTGCAACTGGTAAAGAAATGCTGCACATACACCGGTAAGCCGGCAGATTCGATCTGGGTTGCCGCCCTTTTCTGAGCTATCTGTGCCAAGGGGAGCATCCGGGCTGTCTCAGGACAGTCAGGGGCTGCTGTTTGTGTTTGAGATATCCGGGGAGCGGCTAACGTGGATTTATTGTAACCTATGGTCGTATCCTGCTCATTAATGGCAAAATATCCTTCCTCAATAGCCGCGGCTATTGCTGGTAACCAACTGTTCGCATAATCGATCTTCATCAATTTATCAGTTATTTTGACAACGAGCCCAATACTATTGGATTAATTTAAGCTCTTACCGGGGCTTAGGATATGATTATAAACGAATTATCTGCTAACAGACAGCAATATAAAAGAAAACTGCAAGTTTGCCGCCAAAAAAGCGGCATTCATCTCATTTTTTTTACATAATATAGATTTTTGGGGTTCTTTTGGGTTATTTAACTGTTACACGCGGTAATGACTACAATTACTACTGATAAGAAGCAGGCCTGGTATTCGGGAAGATGGGCGCAGATATTCCTGCATGTGATTGCCTGGGTGACACTATTTTCCCTTCCTTACCTGTTACGTCCTTCGCCCGATCAGCGGCATGCGCCTGATCCGGATGAACATTTATGGCAGATACATTATATCGCTAACGCTTTTGTACTGACCCTCTTTTTTTATCTGAATGCCGGTGTTCTTATCCCTAAACTTATTTACCGGAAAAAATATCTCCAGTTCAGCGGCATACTATTGTTCTTCTTTGCTGCGCTGGTATATTCCCGCCGCTTGTTCATCCATGGGTTCATTGCACATAAGCAGTTTGAATTAAGGCCTACCATCCTTTTCACTTTCTTCACCCTGTTGTTTATCCTGGCCTGTAGTACGGCCTGGAAAATGATCCGGGATAAGATGAATGCAGACAAGCTGGCCAGTGAAAAGGAAAATGAAAATCTTAAAACGGAGCTTTCCCTGTTACGTTCTCAGGTCAGTCCCCACTTTATGTTCAATGTACTGAACAACATGGTGGCGCTGGCCAGAAAGCAGTCAGACCAGCTGGAACCATCGCTGATCAAGCTTTCGTCCCTTATGCGTTATATGTTGTATGAGGCGGATGAAGACAAGGTACCGCTGGACAAGGAAACCGATTATCTCCAGAGTTATATTGACCTGCAGCAGCAACGCTTTGGCGCCAAAGTACAGGTGAATGTTGTGATGGATCTGCCGGAGCAGGGATATGAAATAGAGCCCATGCTGCTGATCCCTTTTGTGGAGAATGCCTTCAAACATGGGACGGGTCTTATACCTGATGCGCGTATTGACATAGAACTGCGTGCCCGGCAGGGATTACTGCAGTTTACCGTGATGAATAAGTACAATGCTGAGTACACGGAAATAAAGGACAAGACCTCCGGTATCGGGCTTACAAATGTGAAAAGAAGACTTAACCTCCTTTACAAGGACAATCATCAGCTGCTGATCAGTAAAAAAGAAGGATGGTTTGTTGTGTCTTTGCAGTTACATTTACATTAAATTGAGTTATGACCTTACGTTGTATAGCTGTTGACGATGAACCATTAGCTTTGGATTTGCTGGAAGATAACATCCGCCAGGTGCCCTACCTTGAGCTGGTAGCCAAATGTGCAGACGCATTTGAGGCTATTAAGGTATTGCAGGAAAAAGAAGTGGACCTGATCTTCCTTGATATACAGATGCCCGGATTGACAGGACTACAGTTTATACAGAGCCTGGCTCATAAACCGATGATCATCCTTATTACCGCTTATGAAAAATATGCGCTGGAAGGATTTGAACTCGACGTGACAGATTACCTGGTAAAACCCGTAGCACTACCCCGTTTCATCAAAGCCTGTAATAAAGCGAGAGAGCTTTACCAGCTGAAACATCAGCCTGCAACATCTTCCAGTGCCAGCACACCGGAATTCTTTTTTGTCAATTCCGACTACAGCCTGTTGAAAATCAATGTTGCTGACATCATCTGGATTGAGGCGTTAAAGGATTATATCAGAATTCACCTTACCGGAACAACCAAACCCGTTGTGACACGTATGCCATTAAAGCAAGTAGAAGAACAACTGGCACCCGCCAGATTCATCCGTATTCACAAATCATATATTATTGCCGTGGCGCATATCACCGCCATCAGAAAAAACAGTGTGTTTATCGGCGCCATGGAACTACCCGTGGGCGACAATTACCGGGAAGCAGTAGCCGCTCTTACAGGCATCAAATAAGCCTTTACCAGCTTATCATGTGAAGCCTGCCAACGCTATTTTCCGGCTATTTCGTCGCATTATTTCCAGACGTTGTCTCATTTGCTATGTATAATGGAAATACGCTATTAGTTTTGTCTCTATAAGAATGTTACTTATGCAAAGAATTCTCTGGCTTTTCGCCATGCTAACTTTCTCCCTCCAATTATCCGCCCAGCAGAAGCCGGGAGGTTTTGCCGGCGGCAAACCACCCAGCATAGGACGCCTTTACGGTAAAATACTGGATAACGAAGGGAAACCCATGCCCTATACCTCGGTAATCGTATTTCAGAATCGTTTCGACTCCGCCACAAAAACAAAAAAGGACGTACTGATAAAGGGTGTTATTACCCAGAATAATGGTGAATTCAACCTGGAAGAACTGCCTATTATGGGGCCGTTAATCCTGAAGATTTCCGCCACCGGCTTCAAGCCTTATTCCCAGGTAGTATCTCTCATGACAAAGAAACCGGCTCCGGGCACAATGCCATCTTTCGACAAAGACCTGGGCAATATCAAACTGACCAGCGATATCAGTCAGCTGCAGGGTGTAACCGTGACCGCCTCCAAACCACTCATGAAAGTGGATATGGATAAAAAGGTGTTCAATGTAGAAAAGAACATTTCCAGCGCCGGCGGTACCGCTATGGATGTTATGAAGAATGTGCCTTCTGTCAATGTGGACATCGACGGTAACATGACCATGCGTAACGCAGCTCCGCAGTTGTACATTGACGGCCGCCCTACTACCCTTACCCTCGACCAGATCCCTGCTGACGCTATCGAAAGCGTGGAAGTAATGACCGCCCCCAGCGCCAAATATGACGCTTCCGGCGGTGGTGCAGGTATTGTGAACATCGTGCTGAAGAAGAACCGTAAAACGGGTTATAACGGCAACCTCCGTGCGGGTGTGGATAAACGTGGCGGTTTCAATGGCGGTGCCGATTTCAACCTGCGCCAGGGCAAGCTGAACCTGACAGCCAGCGGTATGATCAACCAGATGCGTGACCGTACTACGGGTAAAACAGACCGTTACGACATTTCCAGCGAACCGAATATCCATACGCTGCAGGAAAACACTTCCAAAAGCAATGGTGGTTTTATGTTCGGTCGTCTGGGCGCTGATTATTTCGCTACTAACCGTACCACTTTATCTATTTCCGGTATCAGGGTACATGGTAGTTTCAAACCTTCCAGCATCCTCGACATCAACACAGACACGCTGTTCAGTGGCGGTCCTATGACGGCTTTCAGCCGCAGGGTAACATCTGGTAAACGTGTATTCAATGGTACCGGTTTAGTGTTGGGTATGAAACATCTCTTCCCGCATGAAGGAGAAGAATTGACGGTAGATGCGAACTATTTTGGTGGTAACGCTACCAATAGTTCCAACTATAACACAGACTTCTATAATGTCAAAGGTGGTGCTGTTACCAGCAACCAACTGGAAAAGATCTCCGGCAACGGTAAAATGCGGAACATTACCGCGCAAACAGACTATGTAAAGCCATTGGGTAAAAGCAAACTGGAGGCTGGTCTGAGAGCGAATTTCCGTCATATCGAAAACGCCAACTATAACTACCTGTTCAATGAGGCTACCCAGGAATACGATCTCACATCAGGTAATACCAGCAATTACAAGAACAATGAGAGCGTATATGCTGCTTATGTAACCTTCAGCAGCAGCATTCATAATTTCAGCTACAAACTGGGATTACGTGGGGAAAGTTCAAAATACACCGGGGAACTCGTCCAGACAGGACAGCAATTCAGCAACAGCTATCCTACCAGTCTGTTCCCTACTATCTTCCTGAGCCAGAAGTTCAAACACGACCAGGAAGTACAGCTGAGCGCTACGCGTCGTATCAATCGTCCGAACTTCTTCCAGCTGATACCTTTTGCTGACTCGACGGACAAGCTGAACATCACAAAAGGTAATCCGGGTCTGGTACCGGAGTTCACACAATCGCTGGAGTTGTCTTACCTGAAAACATTTAAAGGTAATCACACATTCCTGGGTTCTGTATACTATAAATACACTGATAATACCATTACCAGTTATATAGATCGTCAGACAGACCCGACTACCGGTAGTACAGCCCTGATCAACACCTTCATCAACGCCAAAGGCAGTTATACTACCGGTGCGGAGATTACGGTACAGAACTATTTCACAAAGTGGTGGGATATGTCTACCAACATCAATATGTACAATTCCAAGGTAGACGCCGGCCAGACAGCAGTAGCCAATCAGAAAGCGTTATGGAGCGTGTTCGGTAAGCTGAACAGTAATTTCAAATTACCTGCCACCATGGAACTGCAACTGACAGCTACCTATCAGTCGAAGACCAATCTGCCGATCAATACGAACAACGGTTTTGGTGGTGGTCCTCCCGGTATGGAAGCACAAAGCTCTTCACAGGGTTATATCCGTTCTTTCTACGGTATAGACCTGGCACTGAAGAAAAGCTTCCTGAAGAGCAAAGCCCTGAGTGCGACGATAGGTATAAGTGATATCTTCCGTACCAGGAAGACAGACCAGTACTCATACAGTGCTTATTTTACCCAGAATTATACCCGTTTAAGGAACCCGCAGATGATCAGGCTGAACCTGGCCTACCGCTTCGGGAAAATAGACGCGTCCCTGTTCAAACGTAAGAGTTCAGGAGCAGGCAACCAGGGCATGATGGATGGTATGCAATAATATCATATACAGGAACAACAAATAACAAAAAACGAATGGTCAGACAGCCATTCGTTTTTTGTTTTTATGCGCATAGCGTTCTTCAGGGAACACCCCTTCTGATTATGCATTCATGAAGTCCAGGTCGAAGTAATATTCCCGGTAGTCAGCGGGATTCAGGTAAATGGAGATCTGCTTGTGTTTCTCCAGCAGAAAATTGACTGTTACCCGGTCTTTGTAAATGTAGGGACTAAGTAATTGAATATACATGTTATTCTCTGCCTGGTAGGCGCAGGAGAGATAACATATTTCCTGCTCGCGTACATGGTCTGTCTGATGGCCGATCAGGCCATCCAGCATGCGAACTTCCAGGTTGTCGGTACTAACCGCCTCCTCATAGTAATTGGATGTGAAAACGGTAAAATCTTCTGCGTTCACTGTAATTCTGTTCCCGGTCATTTTCAGACCGGCATTAGGATCTTGTCGCGTTGGGGGAAAGAGCAGTCCAATGAGTCGTTTCAGCATAATTAATCACTTTAATGATGACGATCAGGCTGGCATTGGTTGTTGTAATGGTAAAATCCTGGCTGATAGGATGTCAGTCCGCCGCTGGCGGACTGACTATTGATTCAAATATACAAAGTATCATTAAATATCTTCGGAATCGTATACGATCACCTTTTTCCACACGGAAGAACATTCTTCAATAAACTTCAGGTGAGCGGGATCTGTCTGATAAATGTCCTGGTCTGCTTTATTTTTAAAGAAGAGCAACCAGGAAACCTGGTAAGAGCGGTCTATCACATCGCGGTTGGTTGTAGAGGGCATGCCGATATGGTGCTGTTTGATAGTTTTAGCCCCTTTGGCCAGCTTTTGCAATCCGGCAACAAGTTTGGCCTTGTCTTCCTGGCTGTCCGGATTATGCAGCCAGAAATAAACATGGTGTACAAATACCTTCTCTGCCGGTGGCACCGCCATGGCCACTCCGCCGGTCATTGTAGCTACGCCCGCCACAGCAGCCGTTTTACCTGCTGCTGAAAGGAACTGTCGTCTGGTTTGTTTCGACATAGGGTTATTTTTTTTGTCAAGAAAAATAGGAAATTATCCCGATATCCCTGCATTGGCATCCAATCTTTCTCGCGGGCGTGCCAGTTCAACTGGTTCACTTTTTGTAATTCTATCCATAGGATACTAACTAAGACACATAACAGCTTTGAACCCCCGGCCGGTTTATTCCACACTGGCCGATTTTGGTGAACCTATTTGCTACTACTTCGTTAAAAACTTTGATATGGATACATTTGACATGAAGCCTGAGATTCTCTTTGTGAGTACTTACTCGCCCCGCAAATGCGGTATTGCCACCTTTACCGCCGACCTCACCAAAGAACTAACCCATCTGTTGAAGCATGAGTTTGAGATCAGTATATGTGCCCTAGACAAAAGGGCCAATACGGAGCTGTATGCAGCACCTGTCACAATGGTCATGGACGGTTGCCGGCTGAATTCCTGTATTGCAGGTGCGGAAGCCATCAACCAGAATCCTGCGGTGAAAATGGTTTGTGTAGAGCATGAATTCGGGCTTTTCGGCGGTAATATGGGGGAATATGTACTGGCCTTCCTTTCCCTGCTGAGCAAGCCTTTTATTATCCGTTTCCATACAGTGTTACCTCACCCTGACAGTGAAAGGCTGAAGCTGGTACGAAGCATCTGCCTGCTGGCCGACAAGGTGATCATCATGACCCAGCATTCACACAAACTACTGGTGGAAGATTATGACATTGAGCCGGAAAAACTGTTGATCATTCCTCATGGTACCCATCCTATTCCGCCGGCCAACAGAGTGGAACTGCGGAACAGGTTCAACCTGCAGAACAGGAAGATACTGACCACTTTCGGACTGCTTAGTCCCAACAAGGGGATTGAGCTGGGTATTAAAGCGATGGTAAAGATTGCTGCGGAATTTCCGGAAGCTGTTTACGTCATACTGGGGAATACTCACCCCAATTTAGTGGAGACTGAGGGCGAAACTTACCGCGAAAGTCTCCAGCGACTGATCGAAGAAAATAATCTTACACAAAATGTAAAACTTGTCAATGAATTTATTCCAACAGATCAACTGCTGAAATATCTGGCGCTTACAGATATTTATCTCTTTACTTCCAAAGACCCCAACCAGGCAATGAGCGGTACATTCATGTATGCGATGAGCGCCGGTTGTGCGATCATATCCAATGCCTTTGTGCTGGCAAATGAAATGCTGGATGAAGACACAGGTGTTATTATTCAATCAGGCGATGAAAACGCATTGGCTGATAACGCTATTAACCTGCTACGTAATGAAGCGCAACGACAGGAGATGGGTAAGAAGGCATTCATGAGGACCAGGAATACCCTTTGGGGCACCGTGGCCCGTAAACATGCGATGTTGTTCTATGAACTCATGA
The DNA here is from genome assembly GCF_021646545.1 of Chitinophaga filiformis. Taxonomy (GTDB): domain Bacteria; phylum Bacteroidota; class Bacteroidia; order Chitinophagales; family Chitinophagaceae; genus Chitinophaga; species Chitinophaga filiformis_A. The sequence continues at coordinate 393,644 of NZ_JAKIRP010000005.1, forward strand.
GAAAACAATCACCTACCTACAATAATATTGTAGCGCTATAACCGACGTGGCCCATTGTTCACCAAAAAAAATAACATGCATCCGCATTTACAGACAACGAAAACCACTAAGAGAAAAGAAACCGTATCCGGCAAAATAACTTTGCCAGCCTTTAATCCGGATCACGTACTGAATATGACAGATGGCACGGGCATCATACAGCATGCCCTGCGTAATATACCCAACAGGAAAGAAGGCTATTGTACAGACGATAATTCCCGGGCGCTGTTGTTAACCGTGCTGGCGTGGAAACAGAACAGGCACCCTGAGATGCTGAAGTTGATGTCTGTTTATCTGAGCTTTATTCATTATATGCAGATGGAGGATGGTTATTTCCACAACTTCATGCTATACAATAAGCACATCGTCATAGATGGCAGTTCGGAAGATGCTTATGGCCGGACGATCATGGCGCTGGGATATCTGATAGCCGACGGGCCATCGCCGCTTACCATCAAAACAGCGGAAGATATTTTCCTGAAAGCCGCGCCTCATATGGACAATCTGATCTCGCTCAGGGGTATCGCCAATAGCCTGATCGGGTTATGTATGTTTATCGGATCACAACATCCGCTGGATGGGCACATGAACAGGGCCGTACAGCTGGCGGATAAACTCGTACATGAATATCGCAGATATTCAGATAAACATTGGTGTTGGTTTGAGGAAGTATTGACGTATGATAACGCTATGATACCACTGGCCCTCCTGCATGCCTATGGACTGGCCAGGCAGGAAGAATACCTGCAGATTGCATTGGAGTCTATCAGTTTCCTGGAATCGAAGGTGTTTGTTGACGGAGTATTACATCCTGTAGGCAATAATGGCTGGTGCAGCAAAGGCGGTACTACCGCTTTATTTGATCAGCAGCCGCTGGATGCCATGGCCATGGTATTGTTTTACCAGCAGGCATTCTATATTACGGGAGATAAAAAATTCCTTACAAGGGGAATACGTTCCTGGCAGTGGTTCATGGGTGACAATGCATTGAAGCTGCCACTATATGACAAAGATACCGGTGGCTGTTCTGATGGTTTGCAGCCTGACAGGGTAAATGAAAACCAGGGCGCTGAAAGCACTATCGCGTTCTGGATCGCCTATTTTGCCGTTTCTGAAATGTTAGACAGATAAATGAAAATAGCAGTTCTCTCTCCTATCGTCTGGCGTACCCCTCCACGCCAATACGGCCCATGGGAACAGGTGACCTCTGTACTTACCGAGGGTCTTGTAAAAAAAGGAATCGATGTAACACTTTTTGCCACGGGCGATTCTGTCACCCGTGCAAAACTTGCATCCGTATGCGATCATCCGCTGGGAGAAAAACCAGCAGACTTCAAGGTATGGGAGTGCCTTCATATATCGGCGCTGATGGAAAGGGCCGGTGAATTTGACCTGATACACAATCATTATGATTTCCTGCCCCTCACCTATTCCCGGCTGATTCCCACACCGATGCTGACGACCATTCACGGCTTCTCATCACCGGACATTATACCGGTATACAAGAAGTACAATGATACGGGGCATTATGTATCTATCAGCAACAGTGACCGCAGCAGGGAATTAAGGTATATCGCTACTGTATATAATGGCATCGATGAATCACTATTCTCTTTCCGGGAAACACCGGAAGAGTACCTGTTGAGTTTTGGGAGAATACATCCTGAAAAAGGTACACATCTGGCGATAGAGATTGCCCGGAAGCTGAACATGCAACTGATCATCTGTGGCCTGATACAGGATGCACGTTACTTTAAGGAGCAAGTGGAACCTTTTATCAATGGCGACACTGTTGTTTATAAAGGGAATGTTGGTCCGGCGGAACGCTGCCTGCTGCTGGGCAACGCAGCAGCATTACTACATCCAGTGATGTTTGAAGAACCGTTTGGGTTAAGCATAGCAGAAGCGATGATGTGTGGTACGCCTGTGATTGCATTTAACAGGGGCGCTATGAAGGAATTGATAAAAGACGGAACCACGGGGTTCCTCGTCAATACGGTAGAAGAAGCAGTAGCTGCTGTCGGCGATATACCGCATATTCACCGGTATAATTGCCACCTGCATGCGATGGCCAACTTCAGCCAGGAGCAGATGGTAAACCGTTATATTGAAGTATACAAAAGGATAGTCAGTACAGCCTGACTATCCACCTTTTAATAAAGCTTTCAGTAATTTATCCAGCGGTACGCTGGCAAATGAAGACGCATAATCTGACACTGCATAGGGAATGAAGACCAGTCCTTCATGGATCATGGCGCCACAGGAATAAACCACATTAGGTACATAACCATCCCGTTCATCTTCTTTAGGCATCAGCAGAGGATATCTCAGGCGGCCCAGTTCTTTTGTAGGATCTTCCAGATCGAAGAGCGCCGCTCCCAGGCAATATTTCCGCATAGGTCCCACACCATGGGAGATGATCAGCCAACCTTTGTCGGTGAGCAATGGCGAACCGGCATTACCTATCTGCACAAACTCCCAGGGATATTTAGGCTGCTGTAACAGGATGGGGTCCTCCCATTCATACAGATCGTCAGAGAACATAATATAGTTGTTCACACCATCTACTCTGGACAGCATGGCATATTTTCCATTGATCTTTCTGGGAAAAAGCGCCAGGTTCTTATTCACCGCTCCCTTTCCATATAAAGGCGACACCTCGAAATGCTGGAAGTCGCAGGTTTTGATCAGTTTTGGCAGGATGAAAGAACCATCATATGCGGTATATGTAGCATAATAGGTGCAGGAACCTTCTTCCTCTACAAATCTCACAAAACGGGCATCTTCAATGCCATTCTTTTCCGTGTAGGTTACCGGAAAGATGACACGTTCAGACAGACCTGTATAGTCGGGGAAATGCAGCTCGTAGCTAGCATCTACTAATTCGAGTACATGCTGCTTCATATTCTGCTGGTCCGAGGGATCTTTGATCCCTCTCAGCAGGGTGCGCAGCACGACGTCTATTTCCGAGTAAGTGAAATCTCCTGTGAGCTGGTGTAATATCCCCACGTGAATATCTTCCGGGAGGCGTAGCTGTGACAGCTGCTGGGCAAAATGCTCTTTATCGTTCAGCTTTTCACCGGTCAGTTTGCCCTCTGTCAGGAATCTGGCCGGGGGATCAAGGTGGATATTACAATCCTTGTCCAGCACTCCCTCCCGGAACTCAATAGAAGAAATATGACTTTCTCCTGTAGCCCGGAAACTGACTATTACCCGCTTTTCTCCCGGTTTCAGCCCTGACTGGTCGGGCGCTTCCACTACTGAAGGATTAAAAAGGGCAGCCGCTTCCAGGGAGTACTCCATGGTAAAATATGCTCCCAGTAAATGTTGCCGTTCTTTGGTCACCATCAATCCGGCTGGCACCAGGTGACTGATCCTCGCATAATGCATCTCAAAGATCACATTAATATCTTTGTATCTGCAGGAAAATTCTCTCAATACATTATCCAATACTTCACATACGGTATCTTCCGGCATTTCCACGACCTTGCTAATGATCTGAAGAGCGCGTTCGTTTCCTGAATTAAAAAAGCGTGGAATCACTCTCTTAAAATCGGGGGTAATCCTGATGTTTTTTCTCGTCATGCTTAACATATGCAACAATCTACTGGGTTAAGAAAAGATATATACCTATAAAGTTAACTCTTTTAGCGTTAAGGTTTTGTGATGCCACGTAGCGGCGTCACCGTTCGATTCGTATAGCTGAATGAGTTGACCACACTCTTTGAGCTTTTCAGCAAACAATATTTGAGCCAACGAACAAAGTATGGAATAGCCTGAAGACGTACCTTTGCTAAAAAGCTGATAATCATGGCTAATCCGGAGTCGCTCATACCATATTTCTTGTATTCCTGTTATACGGACAGACACTATGAGGCAGAACAATTTGTACCGGAGCATGTGCTGACACAGGTAATAGCTGGCAGCCTGGTATTCTATTCTTCTGAGGGACGGCATGAACTAAAGTCCGGAGAGGTGATCTTTGCAAAAAAGAACCAGCTCACCAGAGCCCTGAAATATCCCGGTCCCGAAGGAGAAATGAAGTCTGTCAGCGTCTTCTTTGACCAGGCATTTCTGCGCGATTATAGTGCCGAAAATAGCCCGGTTGATATCATTCCCTACTCTGGGCCCTCTTTTATACAATTCCCGTCGGAAACACTGTTAAAAAACTATTTTGAGTCGCTTAGCCCCTACCATCATTTGCAAACCAATAAACCACTGGCTGTTCTAAAGCAGCGGGAGGCATTACTGCTATTACTGCACCTGGCGCCGGATCTGAAAAATGTGCTCTTTGACTTCAGCGAACCGGGGAAAATTGATCTTGAGGAATTTATGAACAAACACTTCAGGTTTAATGTGGACCTCAGGCGTTTCGCCTATCTAACCGGCAGAAGCCTGGCAACCTTCAAAAGAGATTTTGAAAAGGCGTTCCATGAGTCCCCGAGTCGCTGGTTACAGCAGAAAAGACTGCAGGAAGCCTATTTCCAGATCAAGGAAAAAAGGAGAAAGCCGTCAGATGTCTACCTGGAAGTAGGATTCGAAGATCTTTCCCATTTTTCATTTGCCTTCAAAAAGACCTATGGAGTAGCCCCCTCCCTGGTATAAATATTATTTTAGACCGGCATTTCCAGCAGGCACATCTGCATGAAAAATCATTATCTTTAAGCAGCTGGGAACAGGGTATGAAAGTCACTAAGTTTCAACTACGCCATTTTATTACCAAAGGTGAAATATTCCATCTTGCCCGGGTGAAGATCCTTTCACGCGATGATATATCCCTGCATAACCATGACTATGCCGAGATATTCTGGATAGAGCATGGTGGGGGTACACACCTTATTAATGGAAAAAAAGTCCCCCTGAATGCGGGCGATCTTGTCATGATACGCGCGGAAGATCAGCACACATTTGCCTCCAGCCGGCAGGGCATTACGATGATGAACCTGGCCTTTCCCCTGAAAACGGTACAATATTTCCGCAAAAGGTACTTTACTGGGGTGGATGATTTCTTCTGGAAAAAGGGTTCCCTTCCCTACCAGACCAACCTGGACGTGAATATGCTCCGTAATGTGAGTCACCAGGCGGAAAAGATCTGGAAACATCAGAGCTCTTCGATCCATCTGGACAGTTTCCTCTTATTACTTTTCAGGCTACTACTTCCGAATGAAAATCAGGCTGATAATCAGGGCGTTCCTGCCTGGCTGAATAATGCCGTTCAGCAGTTCCCCGTCCAGCCGGACTTGTTCCGCCTGGGTGCCCGTGGCTTCGCCTCCATCTGCGGTCGCAACATGGATCATGTGAACAGGACAGTCCGTAAATGTTATAATAAAACCCTTTCTGCCCTGGTGGCAGAGTTACGTATGCAGTTCGCCGCCAGGCAATTAGCCATTACCAATGCCCCTATCAAGAGTATCTGCCACGACTGTGGATTCAACAACCTGGGCCACTTCTACAAACAGTTTCAGGGCATGTATAAACAAACACCCTCACAGTACCGCGATCAGCATCAACGCCTCTCATAGATCGTTATAACGTAAAAAATATATTTGTTAGCGCAATAGTATGAGCGCTTTATTAGTTTTGCAGACTATAATTTAGCATCTGATGAAAAAATGCATCCTGGCTGCCGCAGCCATGATCAGCTACCTACCTATGAAAGCCCAGACAGCGGAGTTATCGGCCAGTGTAAAACAGGAATTTATTAAAGCCTGGGATACCTACAAACGATACGCATGGGGCCATGACGTGCTGTTGCCGTTAACGAAACAGTATACAGACTGGTATGAAGAGCCGTTACGGGTCTCTCCTGTTGACGCATACAGTACCATGAAAGTGATGGGCCTTCAGAAGCAGGCCAGAGAGATCGAGAAATACGTTACAGACAGCTGCAGGTTTGATACGGACGTATATGTGAAGACCTTCGATATGAATAAACGTGTGCTGGGAGGATTGCTTGCCATGTACTCGTATACACACAATCCGAAGGTACTGGAGCAGACAAAAGACCTGGGTGACCGTTTGTTGCAGGCCTTCAAATCACCTACAGGTATACCCTATTACTGGGTGAATCTGAAGACCGGTAAGGCCAGGGGAGAAAAAGTCAATACCGCTGAAGCAGCAGCGTATACTTTGGAGATGGGCATCCTGAGTTACTATACAAAAGATCCGAAATATTACCAGGCGGCCAGGAAGGCAACACTGGCAGTTTATGGAAGAAGATCTGCGATCAACCTTGTAGGCAATGTGATCAACAATGAGACAGGCGAATGGCTGGAAACGGTCAGTTTTATCGGCGCCGGCGGAGACGTCTTCTATGAATACCTGCTGAAGACCTGGCTGCTGTTTAAGGATCCGGAGATCAAAAATATCTGGGAACAGACTATTACAGCTGTTCACAGGTACGATGCAGAAGAAAATGATACGACACTCTGGTACAGGAAAACAGATATGTATTCGGGTGAAATGAAGAACAGCGCAGTGACGCTTTATGATGCATTCTTCCCTGCATTATTATGCATTGATGATGATGCAGAAAGGGCTGCTAAACTTCAATCCACCTGGAATGGCGTGTGGAGGAAATATGGATTGGAACCGATGATCTATGATTATCGCAAACAGCTGCCTGCTTCTCCCTCCTACGAACTGAATGCTGAGATCATAGAGTCTGCCTGGTATCTGTATGATTATACAAAAGATACCACCTATTTACAGATGGGAAAGCAGTACTACAACGATATCATGAAATACTGTAAAACGCCAAATGCTTTTTCATCAGTAGCGGATGTACGGACGAAGAAGCAACAGAACGGATTGCCGACATATTTCTTTGCAGAAACGATGAAGTATTTATATCTGTTGTTTACGCCGGAGGCAGGATTGAATACAGCGGAATATGTATTTAATACGGAAGCCCATCCTTTCAGAATAGCAGATTTTAAAGCGGCTGAAATAGGAAGACGGCTAGGCATCAATTAGTAAGTTAACCAGCGCTATATACAGGATGAGAGGGTGTCTCTATGGAGGCACCCTTCTTTGTATCATATCGATTTTCAGGACAAGGTGCCTCATTTTGCTGAGACACCTCCCCTACTTTTTAGCGGGCCAATACTACGGTACCTCTCCTTAGTACATCGCCGCAGATCGTTTTTGCTTTAATCATGTATATGTAGGAACCTGCTGGCTGCATCATACCTTTAAACGTACCATCCCAGCAATCGCCGGGATAATGTGTGTTAAACACCAGGTTCCCTACCCGGTTGTATACGCAGAATTCGAATGTATTCGTCTCGCCCCAGAACTTTAATCCGAAGCAATCATTTTTTCCATCGCCGTTGGGCGTAAAAGCTGTGGGAATGGGAGCCCGCGTAAATGCCAGTGCAATGTCGACATTCACTGTGACTGTTTCCACCTGCGTACAGCCATGCTCATCCATCACTGTCACTTCGTAGGTGGCTGTTTTCAGCGGAGACACTACAGGATTTGCGACCGTGTTATTGGCCATACCATTGGCAGGCTGCCAGTTGTAATAAATACCACCGGTGGCCTCCAGCACCACTTCCGGATGCGCACAGTCAATATCGCCTGATTTCGTAACAGCAGTAACCGGCAGGTCGTACACCTTTACCGGCACGAGGAACGTGTCTGCTACTGCGCAGGTACGCTGTTCCATATAGATCTTGAATGTAGAATCATAGGTAGGCGCCACAGCGATCAGCGAGTTGGTGGTGAGCAGTGAATCTGTATCCGTATACCACTCATACACATCTGCACCTCTTGCCTGGATCTCCACTGACTGTCCGAGGCAGACTACCGGTGTATCGGGCATTACTCTCATATCCGGAGCGGGATTTACCGTGATATTGATGGAAGATTTACTGGTACAACCATATATCGTAGTGGCTGTAACGGTATAGCTGGTGGTGGTCAGCGGCGTAGCAACGGGATTAGGAATAACGCTGTTGCTCAGGGAAGAATCTGGCCACCAGCTGTATGTAGCAGGGATATCGGAAACTGCGGAAAGCTGCAGGCTATTCCCTGCGCAGATAGCAGTATCGCTCCTTTTGGTGAATACAGGAGAAGGATTGACATAGATGGTAAGCGTAGCTGAACCCGGGCAACCGGAAGCATCCACGCCGCTTACCTTGTAGGTGGTTGTAACCATTGGTGTTGCCACCGGATCCGGAATGGAATCGGCGGACAATCCCGTGGCGGGCGTCCATTTATAACTGATACAGCCGGTAGCGTTTAACTGCGCAGGTTTACCGGCACAGAGCACCATGTTGGACAGTGTATTGATATTCGCAGAGCAGGGCGCTTTGATGCTGACAAGGTAATCTTCTGCCTCTCCATCCGGAGCAAAACCAGCAGGCGTTCTAAGCGCCTGCTGATCGGTTGACAGACGAAATCTGAACCCATACAGCGGCACTCTTCCGGCAATAAATCCACCAGGTAGCGCACTCCAGGTCAATGTGGCCACTGTTGCATTGGGCGCTACTGTTGCAGTAGCAGATTCATTGGTTTCGAAGGTACCGTTACGATTATAGTCAAACCAACCGGTGAGATAGGCTGTTTTTCCTGTGGTGTTACTCAGCGGAACAGTGACATCATACACGCCATTACCATTGTAGTCGCGGAAGGCTGTCACAGCTTCCTCATCCAGCCCCTGCTGATTATCGTCGGTCATACCAACAGCATCTGCATCACCGGCAATACTACCCAGTTTCAGGTTAGCGTCCCTTGTAGTCACAGGCAATGGCGCCTGATCATTACATGGCTGTTGCGTGGCGTATATCAGTTGATGCGTGGCATAACCATAACTGACAGGCAGATCACCTTCATCGACGGCAGCGATAATACCGAAAGCAACAGCGCTGCTACCATGCGTGGATCTTAAAAGGCGGACGTCCACCGTTACGTTTCCCGCTACCGGCACATCGGTAGCAACGATGGGTAATTGTCCGACGTTCGGTGTACCCGCATATGTCTCGGAAATACTGATCGATTGTGTACCGCATCCGGATGCGGGGTTATTTACCTGCGATGAGTTCCTGAAGAATTCCAGGGTACGCCAGTTACCTGCGGACGTAGTCATTGTCAGCGTCTCCAGTGAATTACTTGCTTCCGCATCGCTGGCTACCAATGTAAAAGCAACCGGTTTTCCCCGGCGGGAAGCGTTTAAGGTAATAGTGAACCGGCTGTTATTGAAATTGTTTGGAACAAAAATGGCCGGTTTGATAGCCGGGTCGGAGAAGTTATAGAGGTTTTTCAGCATAGCGCCATTCCAGGTATCCATAGTACTGGGCGCCAGCGGCGTTCCTGCAACTCCGGAGAAGGTGGCTGTAATGGTAAGACCATCAGCAGTAATAAATGTTTTGGTGGTTCCGTCTTCAATCTTCGCATCTGCCCAATCCAACCACCACACAAGGTTCTTCAAAGATCCGGCCCCTTTGTCGGCCAGTTGCGCAAATGACTGAGTATGAAACCATAACAGGAATGTGGATAGTAGTAAAAGTTTCGGCATCGAATTATATAATTATAGGGATCGTTTTTCAGGTATAGATATGCGTCTACGGCTAACTATTTCATTTTCATCACCTACAGCCAAAACAAGCTACTACAGAGGCTTTCAAGCGTACTCCTCCGTAAAATACATCAAAATAGTAAATAAAATAATAATTTAAAACGGGTAACCGCTCACTATCATATAACAAAAAATGTATATTTGCAGTTAGTTTAACATCAGCCTGGGACAAATCATTGACTGCGAATAGTTTATTACGACCGTTATAAATCTCTTACCTATTTTATACACTACAACCCTATACACATGAAAAGAAGAATTATCTGGGGCGCGCTGTTCCTACTTACATTCCTGACCTGGTATGCATGGATGCCGGCGGGTTTATATCTGAACATGCCGGTATTTCTGGCCATCATCGGGGGCATTTTAAGCTTCATCTTCCTGGCGCAGACATTTGCCGATTTTACAGACATGGATGAAATCACACAGTGGGACAGATATCCCAAACAGTGGTATCACAATATGACATTTGTATCGATCCCTGTTGCCATCGTGCTGATCGTCGTATTTGCAATGCACTACGGTAAGCTGGAGAATGAGGAACTAAAACAGTTTGGTGAGACAGTGCCTGCTACCATCGTGGATGGTTATTACAGGAAAAGCTCAAAGAGCAGCACTTACAAACTGACGATTTCCTATTACACCAAGCAGGGAAAACATGTACGCACACAGAAGGAAGTAGACAGCGATCAATATGAGCATGCCAGCAAAGGCCAGCATGTAGAAGTGATCTATTCCATTAAACACCCTTCCCTGGTGAAGATCTTACTGGGAGACGAAATGGTGGAGGAACTGACAGGTATCAAGAGCAGGAAACTGACCCTGAAAGACATGACACAGATGCTGGACATGCCTGGCGACAGTATTCTGCCGGCATTGAACAAGATCAGCTATCGCTGGGTAACGACTGATGATGACAGCTCTACTTATGTGAACGAGAGCAGGAAGGCGTTTTTCACCGCTGACCCACGTGTTCGTGTAACGTATGTTGCGATGGGTGAAGACTTCATGAGCATGGCGTCTGATATCCGTAGTTCCGGTTTCAGGAAAGAAGCCAGTGACACTACCAGTCATGAAAAAGAAGAAGGCGGTATGTCGATATACACTAAAGGCGATCTTAAGCTGGTGGTGCATGCAAAAACGATAGAACGCGAAGTGGATCAGAGTGACAACTCCGCTGTCGTTGCAGCTGCCGTTGGACTTAATAAAGAAGTCGCGCTGGTCATAACGATGTTCAGAAACTAAGATATTTTATAGTATTAAAAAAGGCGTCCGGTTTTATCAGACGCCTTTTTTGTTATTGAACATTTTTGAAGAAGGTCGGAGAATTGCCGTATAAAGGCGTTTTTCCGTCCCATTTTTCGATGAACTGCTGTTGGATGAGTAAAGGAGTCAGTGACTGCTGACGAAGCTGATTTGCCCTCGCTTCGGCCTCTGCCTGTATGATCAGTTTTTTAGCGTTGGCTTCTGTTACCCTCAGTTCGTTTTCCACCTGCATCGCCTGTTGTACCGCCCTGTTTTTGGCATCAATGGCCTGCGTGATGGTTTCAGGATACTGAATACCGCTTGTCAGCTGTTCCAGGTCGAAGCCTTCTTTCAGCATGGACTCCGTCAGTTGTTTCTGTACAGAGTTCTCGAAAGTCTCCCGGCTGCTGATCATACTATCAGTCGTATACTTATTGAACTGGATACGGAAGGCATCCCGTACGTAGTTGTAAAGTGTAGCTTTGGTGATTTCCTCGATCCCTTTACGGTACTTCTTAAAAATGTCGGGGCTTTTACCAGGAATGACACGGAATGTAATGGTCGGATCTACAGTAAATACCGATCCGTCTTTTGCATTCACGGTAAACGGATTGTAATCGGCCGTCTGTACGAAGATCGGGAACTCGTACACGGACTCTGTCAGTGGGTTGAACCACACCCGGCCAGTCACGAGGGAAATATCCTGTACCCCCTTATCACTACCATACTGTTTCACCCTGATGCCTTCATGCCCCGCATCGATGCGGGTACAACAAAACATGCAGAATATGGGGATTATCACAACAACAATGATCATCAGAATAATAGGTCGCTTCATAATTTAAGTTTGGATTTTAATAGCTTGTATAATGCGTAGTGTAATACTATCGTTACGAAAATGCAGATAATGCCGGCGAATACTGCGAGGTCGCTCGGCGCAGATAACAATCTCGATATCCATGTCCAGATATAGATATCCAGTATGATAACTGCTGGCAGGGATAAATAAATGAGGTTCATATTCAGGCTGAATTACATACGAATGTAAGGAATACGGGGAGAAAAATTTGGCTATTTTTTTAAAGGTTGTTAAATTGGTTGAGTCTCTCTGAGAGAGGTTTCGGGATGTAGCGCAGCCCGGTAGCGCGCTTCGTTCGGGACGAAGAGGCCGCAAGTTCGAATCTTGTCATCCCGACGGCATACACTTTAATTCGATTCAAAGCCCGCAAATAGTCAGTATTTGCGGGCTTTTTATTTTTTCAGGCTGGCAAATTATATCAATTTATATCATTCTTTTCGTGAGTAAATCCGTGAGTAAATTTTTTACCGAATATTACTCACGAAAACCGTTGTAACTCTTTGGCATTCAAAAAATAACACCATTCCATCTGGTGCCTTTTGATGCCGTTTGTGTGATGATTTCACCGCTTTGCGGTGAGTGGATAGTGGGAGTGATAACAAACGGTATTAAAAACCTAAAAATTGAATTGTTATGGATGCACAAAACTCATTTGGTATTGACTTCATTGTACGCAATGTGAAAGGCGCAAAGGACCTGGCGGTGGTATATGCACGAATCACCGTGAACGGAGGCGAGCCTGTCGAAATTAGCCTGAAAGACAAAATCCCAAAAGATCAATGGAATTCAGAATCGGAAAAAGTAAACGGGAAGTCTGAGGCAGCAAAGCTTCTGAATAACCATATCGCCAATGTCAGGTTCAACCTGAAACGGATCTATAAAGATCTCGTAGATAAATGTCAACCCTTCGAAGCTGAGGATATCAAAACGATCTATAACGGAAAGCAGGTGGTCAAAAACAAAGATCACACAGTAATGGCGCTGGTGAAGCTGCACAAACTTCATGAGGGGAAAAATCTGGCCCCTGGTACGCTTAAAAACTACGTTGCTACAGCTGCATACCTCCAAAATTTTATTAAGTACAAATTTAACCAGGAGGATGTGCATGTCTCAGTATTGGATTTCCCATTCATAAAAGAGCTTGAAACCTATATACCTCTGCACCCTATAAAGAAACATGATCCCTGCCACATCAACGGAACGGCAAAACACCTGGAAAGGCTAAAGCAAATAGCTAGCTGGGGCAAACTAATGAGATGGCTGAAGGAAGATCCTTTTGTAGACTTTACGTCTTTCAAAATAAAGACTAAGGTGAAGAAACTGAAATGGCATCAAATCGTGGCATTAGAGAAATTGGAGCTGGTCACACCGCAATTAGCCTACGTGCGTGACCTTTTTATTTTTAGTTGCTATACCGGCTTTGCCTATGCCGATGTTATGGCTTTGACGATGGACAATTTTGATGTCACTTCCTTCGGCAAGTTCTGGTGTAACCTTTATCGTCAAAAGTCCGAAGAGTTCACAGCCGTCCCTATTCTGCCAACGGCTGTAACTATTATCAAAAGGTACAAAGACAACCCCAAGGCTGTTGCCAATGGAACTGTATTCCCACCAATTACAAATCAGGAAATCAATCGCTGTCTTAAAATCTTGCAGGAGTTGGCCGCAATACCGTTTACGCTTACGTTTCACATTGCCCGACACACCTTCGCCTCGACTATAGCATTAAAAATGGGTGTTGCTATTAAGGTTGTGCAAATGATGATGGGGCATGCGAAAATAACAACGACTGAAGGATATACTGAAGCAGACGAGGAATGGATTGAAGAGGAAACAAAAGGGCTGGAAGATAGGATACAAGAGAGGAAACAGCTGCCCTCTCCTATGGAAGTGTTGAAGGGGTAAAATTATTTGGTAGTCAGTACAGACTGCGCAATAAGCTCTCCATAAGAATGAGTTTCAACGAAAACTCATTCTTCCTTATTCCTCCTCTCCCAGAAAGTACAATATATCACCTGTTGTGCGCTCAGCTAATTTATAGATGCTAACAAGTCTTAGGTCTTTCTTACCCTGCTCTACTTTAGAAAGCCAGGAATGGTCTAAGCCGGTATCAGCTGCAAGTTGGCGCAATGAGAGGTTATTATCCTTACGGTATTTTATCAACCTGACCGCTATACGGTCTAAAATATACTGATAGTCTTGATCTTCCTTGTTTGTCATCAAATTGAAGTTGAAATGTTTTTTTAAAAAAAGTGTAGTCCGATCTTACACCACATTGTATTTTTTCTTAGCTTGCAGTTATTAAACTGAGCCCGAATGGATTAAAGTCATTAGCAATAAAGAATTTTATATAGCTTTGCGATCTTCATAAAGATTTTCGCATCGAAATTGTCTTGGTTCCCGAAACTGCCCATTTCTAACGACCACAAGGCAACGTCGAGTAGCGCCATGCACTAGCGTGGGCGCTCGCGTTGTTTGGTCAAGGCGCTGGGCAGTGCCAGGGAACATCAACGTAGAGGCCCACGTTTTCTTTTAGACGTTGGTTTCTGCATTCATGTGTCCTGTTTAAATGCAAAATCAATGAAAAAAATTAAAGACTCAGCTCCGAACACATCGTCCTTCGTACAATCGGTACACTGTATTTTCTCTGCCCTTCCCAACAAATTCAGGGACAAAATATTGGAAGAATGTGCCGTCAGTACTCCAACTTATTATCGCCGCATAAGGGATGCTGGTCCCAAATGTAGTAATGCAGACAAAGATAAAATTGCCCAGATAGCCATCCAAAGCCTTAAGGCTGCCATCGCAGAATGCGAGGCAATCATTTCCAGACGCGATCAGCTGAACTGACTTTTTAGCGGCGCACCAGCTTAACCTAAGCAAGTAGGTCGGCGCCGGACCATAATTATTCAATAATACAGATTTGAGGGGTATATAAGAGCCATTAACGCTGGCTCCGTAACAACATGGTTGCAGGGTATCTACCCTGTACCACTTTCTTATTGCATCAACATCCAAAACAAAGTTTTATGACAGCACCACAAGTAGCAGTTGGGGTGGTCTTTCCTGTGCCCATGCCTAATGGCTCCAAAACAGGCGATCACTACCTCCACTTCACTACCACGTTTTTTGACATTAGCTATTATACAAAAACGCCAAAAGAACATGCAACGCTTGTAAACGAGGGTACGTTTAAAGTTTATTTCGCAGCCATTGGCCCCATACCGCTGATAAAGATACAAACACCTATGGGGCCGCTTCTCTTTACGCCCAACCCGATGGCATTAAGCGACTACGAGTTCCATACCTGGACCACAAAACGGAAGTTCGAACCTACTCGTATAACATTTTATCTGCTCAACATGAAAAATATCGTTATAGCCAGCCACAATATTATTATTGTCCGCCAGTGGCACGTATACGATACAACTAAACATCTACTGGAAGTCTTCACTACTCCCAAGCAAGTAGAAGAAGAAGTCGATTATATTTTTAAAACCTATTCACGCAGAGCGCTGGAAGAACGGTTTATAATGATCGGGTAATTTGTAAGTGTTCTCAATATTAAGAAAAAGAACAATTTTGGCTTTTACAACGACGTGACTGCCTCTAACCCAAGAACCGATCAGGGCTATTGTTTCGCTGGAAAACTGGCTCAGGATAAAGTAATATTACTCTCTTGTTTGCGTCACTGTTAGCAGTGCAGTCGTAGCGCGCCATGCTGCAACTGCTAAGGCAAAATCATGATAAAAAAAAGAACGGCCCCAAGCAGGGCCGTCATCCTCTTTTGAAGATTATAAAATTTCGTCTGTTTAACGACTCCTTAGGTCATACTTTACAATGTTCCTAGAAACCGGGGAAGGCGCCGCTGCCGCCCCATTCCCCCTTCCCCTTCCCGGCAGGGTTCCAAACAATGGGGAAGGCATTTACACCAAAAATTAGACACTCCCCCTCTTTTTTCCATTTAAGTAATACATCCGCATTTCAATGTACGAACCAATATCCTATCGAGTAATATTGTAATAAATGCTGTCCAGTTGCCTTTTTCTCGACTTGTTCTGCTTACCATAGTAGATCGTCCACGCTTTACGATATTGATCAACCTCTAATTGCTTAGTAATAATTTCTTTCTTATCGTCTGTCCACTTCGTTAAAAGTGTATAACTATAATTAAGGAATATCATTACTATAATCCCAAGGAACCAACGTCCGAAAACAACTTTATAGAATAATTTATGATCCCGCTCCGGAAATAGCAATACCTGAAATTTGTGTATTACATTGTGCCGCTGCTTAATGATTGACAATTTTAAATCTAACAGCTCCTTTTTTAAAATCCTCTGAATAATACCGCTGTCTAACCTATCATTGGACGATTGTGTATCACGAAGCTTTTCTTGCAGCTGGTCAACCTGCAACTTTAAGTCTTTTACAGCCACCACTATTTCGTTAGCGGCGTTTGCCTGTTTTTTCTGTTCCTGAGTCAATTCTTCTAGCACAATAATTAAGCTCTCTTCCTCCATAATAACTCCTTTTTTCTGCATATATTTATTAATAGCCTAAACCGCGGTTATATCCACGCTTCTTCTTTTTTTTCTTCTTCATTCCAGCCTCTGTCATTTCAAAAGGGATATGATTATCTGCATATTCTGACCTCAAGAGCAACTCTAAAATGTTCTTAAGTTCCCTAGTAATATTCGATTCCTCTACCTTATACTCTGTTTCCCTTCTACTGCTATTACTGTTTGCTAATAAATCAGCGGCAGATGGCCTGTTACTTTCCGTCCGAGGATCGGCAATGAGACCGTCTTTTCTGTTTTCGACATCACTTCTATGGCCCAAAAACCTTTCAATTCTTGACAAGGAAAAGCCAACTTCACTTCCTTTTATCCTCACTTTTTTCTCATCAATAAAAACAATTCCTCTTCCTTTTACCAACACATATCCGAGTTCTTCCATAGCTTTAGCAAATTTTTCCCAGCATTTCACTTTCACAAGCGTTCGCCTTATATCATTTGCTAATTTTATTCTACGAGTATCACTCCTCCCCTTGACCCACTCATGAGGAGGCAAAAATGCCCTCGGACTCAGGACTTCTTTAAGCTCAAATTGCCGCTCCAGCCTCCGACAAAGTGCCGCCATTTTCCTATAACTATTGCTATCACTGGCCACCTTTCCATCGAATCCGACCCTGTTAGCAACTACGTGTATATGCTGCTCCCTGGTATCCTTATGAAGGATACAGATATATTGATTCTCAGCAACCCCGAATTCCTTCGCACACGCCGCCCCGACCTCCATCCACTTATCCTTATCTAACAGCTCGCCCGGGGCCAGTCTAAGCGCAAAATGGAAGACCGGATTCTCCACACGCTTGCTTAACCTGGATACGTCCTTGAACTCTCTCGCTAATTGATATTTATTGCCAAAACATTGATTATAAAACAGCACTTCTGCCCTATTCTTATGCTGTACGCTTTCACGCGCAGAAAGATACTGTTTGTCATCCTCAGACAGTCCTTTTTTGTCCTCCAGGCAATACCTGATGCATTCATAAAAAGACGCTCCAGTTCCCACGTATCCAATCATGAAAAATAAGTTTTTACCTCTCCAGCCAATTCTTTTAATCTCATAGATTGAACCTTCAGATCAGCTCTCTCAATAACAGTCAATTCATCGTTACTATTCCGCTTCCTGGCAATCTGATTAAGATTCGCTGCCATGTGATTCAATATAGCAGTGATAGACAGTATTTCTGAAGGTAAGGTCTTCATCCGCATGTCAATTCTTCCGGTCAACGCCAATTCTCTCAAATATTCAGATATAGAAAGACGGGCACTATTTGCCTTGGTTTTAATCAGATCTCTTTCAGCCAGCGTACACTTAAGCGAAAGCAGCTGGTCTCTCTTTTCTGCCTTTATAGGTCTTCCACCCTTTTTTTGGGACTTAAGATCCTTCTTCTCCATATTCAATACACTTAATATTCCCATTGAATGCGGCCGCATGAAAAAAACGAATGCGAAGCCATGAGTGAATGAAAGTTTTGGTATTACCAAAACATAGCTGGCTACCTGCATTTTTTCAAGACCCATTTGCGACCTTTTGATTACCGGGCCCTTATATAATTTTTAGAATGAGGACACACGGCGAAAGTCTTTGCATCTGCATCTGCCTATATAAAGCAACCTTTTTAGAAATCTACATTTCCAAAGGAATAGTCAATAGATCAATTATTTTTTGTGATGAACATAAAAACTAGCGAGACTAGAAATACTTTCGGGAGCGAATTTAAGGGCAGACAAATTGTCAGCAGCAATCGACAATATTCTTAAACAACCCTAACATTTTTGCAATAAAAACGGCAAGTATAGCCATGGCAAATACTTGCCGTCATAGACATTTCTCGCTACTTCATTTAATAGATCTGACTTTTCAACTACGGATCTTACTCGTAGAAAGTAATCGCTGGATGTCCTCACGATCATAGTAAATAGCACCGCCTATCCGAGTATAAGGAATCGTGCCGTTTGATCGAAGTTTTTGTAAGGTGCCAGGAGATAGATTTAACATATGCCTGACTTCGTAAGACTTTAGCCATTTGCGTGGCATTACCGGGGAAATTTTCTCGTCAATCAGCTGTTTAAATTCTGAGATAAGACGCTCTCTGAATTCATCCAAATCTTCGAGAGTAACTAACTGATTTCTGTTTACACTTGTCATGATCGTACCCACATTTTTCAACTTCACTTTTTCCATTTTACGATATTTTGAATTAACAATCAGTACGTAACTAACACGAGCCGGAGATAGAGCTACCTGGTGCGGGTGATGACTCCATATAACAATAAGTAATATCAATAATAAATAAATTTTACGAAATATCCAACGGAACAAACTCGCCTTGACCCACCTTGTACTACTTTGACATCATTTGATCCTTCTATTCTCTAAAACAACCCGTCACTATAAAACAAATCAACATATAAACAAAACGCCTAACCATTGTTTGGAACCCCGCCGGGAAGGGGGACGGGGAACGGCGCGGCGGCAGCGCCTTCCCCTGCTAGCCGGGTTGGGGGTGGACTATCTCTCGCCAGCATGTAACGAAGCATGAAGCAGCCCGACGCCGTATCCTACCCCTTATGTTGTCGGTCAGAAGACACCACAACGGCGGGGTCGGTTTGGGAGACTTGAAGAAGATAAACGAATTCCGTTTTCAGGGAATTTCCGTATTTTGATCTATATCCCTGTCGGATACCATGAACTCTAAAAACATTATATGCGATTTGATCAAATTTTTGAGTATCCCATCAAAGAATTCGTTAAACATCTCGAACAAGAAAATAACGAACGCATCGTTTTTTCCGGTAAGTATGGGAGTGGAAAAACCACTTTCATAAAAGACTTTTTTGAGGACAAAAATCAGCAACAAATATTGGAAGGGAAAAAATATCGACCATTTCACCTCTTTCCTGTTAGCTATTCAATAGCTAGTAATGAAGATATCATACGTTATATAAAGTTCGATTTGATAATACAGTTTCTGATTCAGGGAATTACTCTGGAAGAAATTAAACTAGGAATAATAGATACGCTTCCACAATATGTAAAAAAGGATCTGCTTAAAATCGCGAAGACTATTATTTCTATGGTCCCTAAAATTGGAAAAGACGTTGTTGAACATGCTGAAGAATTAAATGAGCTGGTAAAGCTGTTTTTTGAATATCATCAAGAGGCCAATAAGACGGATGGCGACAAAATGCTGCAGTACCTGAATAAGATACGCTCCGGGCAGGGATCTATTTATGAGAATGATGTAATCACCCAAATTATTTCAAGGACAATGAAAAAGGCCAAAGGAGAGCCAATACTGATTATTGATGATCTAGACAGGTTGGACCCCGAGCATACCTTCAGAATTTTAAATGTTTTTGCTGCACATTTTGATACCGAACTTTATTCTGGAGAGAAAAATAAATTTGGATTTGAAAAAATCATTCTGGTATGCGACTTTAAAAACATAAGGAGGATCTTTCATAATAAGTATGGTCGTGATGTTGATTTTGTGGGGTATGTTGACAAATTCTACAGTTCTGATGTATATCATTTCGATAATACCCGGGCAGTGTCTGGCATCGTTAGCCAGGTTTTAGCGTCATTAACATTTGAAGACGATGAAATGCCGAATGCTCACTACCAAATGCTCTACTTAGGTAACGATTTTGTGCGCGATATTTTGCAGATGTTGCTTAAGGTGGATTTGCTAAGTTTACGCAGCCTAATTAAGTTATACGGTAAGAGAATAACTTATCATAAAGATAAGATTATACTTCCTAGAGAAGGAGATAGATATGCAGCCACGCTGCCAATGACTTTACAGTTAAAGTTGTTGACCTACGTGTTGGCCGATGTGGAAAGCTATTATTCGGTTATGGACAGATGCTCCTTGGCTTTTAACGGAGAAGATCCAGAGCCCGCGTCATATGATATTTATGCTGCTCATTTATTTCATATTCTAGCTGGAGATGATTATTTCTTTCGCAATATAACTGGATACCCCTACAAATTTGGGGAAGACGAGATATATGTGGAATTCAAAAATGATTTCGGATCAGGTGTAGTCCAGTCGGTTAATTTGTCGAAGGTAAAGTACAATGATGCTGGCAAACCGGAGAAGGGTGATTATTACCGGATAACCCCTGCTTTTTTTTGGAAAGTTATGAAAGCAGTAGTAGAAAAGCTTGAACGACTCGGGTACATTGCCTAATATGTAATATCAATACCACTGAAGCAAGCCATTCTGAAAGGCTATATAAAACCACGTGGTATTGCTATAGATGACGGCAGTTAATCCGCAAGTTTGATGTTCTTATCTGACCTTGTCACATTTTTCGTTCATACGATCTAACACCTGCTACAGCTCATCTGGTGATATTCGCTCCCTTAATTTATCTCTTGCCATAACCATTTGTATTCGTATTTTCAGATCAAATATCTGTGAAAATAAAGAAAAATGGCCCACACTATTGTGCGGGCCATTCAGTAGTAACCATACAGGAGTATACGGTCAATTTCCGAACCGTTATTTTTAATGACATTTTCCGATCACCGGACTAGCACTGGTCTTATGTGATATACATAAGCGGTCAGACCAGGCAGAATGCCCGATCTTGACTAAGTATTCATGTATATAAAACCGTGGAGAAACTGCACGCTTTTAGCAAGAGGTATTGCTGTCCAATAACCTATTCATTTGGAATTTCATATTTTTTTCTGATAGAGTTCCTTAAACCTCTGTCTTCTACCAATACACCGTCCACAAATGAGTAAGCACCTTTCTCATAACATTCCAGTACACACTGAAGAAGCGTCAGTAAAGATTTATACTTTGGTATTAATTCATCCCCATATAACGCGTGAGACTGCGCAAAAATATAGCCATAAGAGGCATCGTTTTGGTCGCAGTTGATCAATAGAAAATCTCCTCCCCCAGTTGTGAAAAGCGGGAAATGTTTTCGTCCCCAGTAACCTTCTTTGGAATTTAGATCGTATTCTTTTAAAGAAGATTCCAATGGTTCGAAAATCCCCCATGGAAAAAGCAGCAGGTCCCCTATGGTATCGTCACTTACGTCTACGCTTCCGTTCTTCCACTCATACAACTCAAATACTTCCGGAGGAAACGAATAACTAAGGTGTGCTATTTTCTGCTGAATTTCTGCTCTTGAAATGCCTTTTTGAAGCCGGATACCAGCAATTGAATTCTGTGAAACAAGGTAATGTTCGATTTTCTTTAATATAGGAGTAAGCTGCATATTAAATTAATTTATAAAATTACCGGATTTGGGAAAGGACTCGGTGTAGGTCCAAATATAGGTGGAATTAATGGAGGCAAAAAGCGTTGTAAGAGACCCTCAACTGCCTTCAGTACCGGAAACGCATCGCTGTCTGGTATTGGCTGCGGTACAGGTTGGGAGTTATCTGGCATTGGGATCACCAGGATTTTATCATCTGTTCGTAATTCGCTCCATCTAACCAAACTCCCCAACTGACCACCTTGGATGTTTTGTTCTTTCTTTGGTACTGCCATTACTTCAGATCCCTTTCCGCCTTCCTTCGTCATCGCAAAGGGATATTCATCCCATGATAGCCCACTCCCTGCCTTTCCACGTCCTCGTAGTGCATCACTTCTTCTATCATCAGCCGCGTCTTTATCTGAATCGTAGGTAAGCAACATCGAATGCCCCTTTCTTAAAGCATTCATCGTATTTTGGTAAATGTTCTTGGTCATAGATTCGTAAACAAAGTGGAATACCAGTTTTGTACCCGCCGCTCTGGCTTTTTGGATATCTTTGTAAAAGTTTACTGCATCCACTCCGGTGTATTTTACACCTCCTGCGATCGGCTTTGCATCTTTACCATCAGGGTCTATAAAATTAACAGGGTTGTCAAACGCAAAATTAAACTGCGATATCCAGCCGTACTTTGCACCATGAGGATCAGGAGCGTGGAACCTGCCTATTTGCGGATCATATAACCTGGCGCCGAAATCATATAGATTAGAACTCCATCCATCACCAAATTCACTGGTTTCAAACTTTTTGCCATTGAATAAGTAGTTATTGTTGATATAGCTCTTTTTCAGGGCTTTGGCGCTGATGCCTGCCATTTCAAGGCCAAATGGATAGTAATGGTGTTCTTCTAGCAGCGGCCCGGCATTATGTGTGATGATCAGATTATCAAAATAAACGTCTACTGCGCTTTCATTACTCTCATACACATAAAGGAAACCAGTTTTCTTTACGGCCATTTTATTCACCACCAGGCTGATCAACTGGCCCGTACTTCCTTGCACCTGCCGCACCCCCGAATTCTCGGCAACCATATTGAACTGATCATCAAACATCACAAAGTTCAGGTAGGCTTTAGGCTGTGTCGCTTGGTTTTGGTTCGGATCAAGGTTTTTTACGCTGGAGTACAGACTGCCGTCAAACACTGACAGCGGACTGTTAATTCCCGTAGCCTCGTGTATGCCTTCTACTAAGCTCACATTGCTCATCGCAGAGAGAAAGGAACTGACAATAGCCTGGGCTGTATTCACTGAACTGGTTGCTGAAGTACTCTGGTAGTATGCTTTTGAGGAAATGGTGATTGAATCCCCCGCCATCACCCGCAGTACTAATGAAGGCCCTATCTTTTGTCCGGTAGAGCCGTTCGTCTTAGCTACAAAATCATTTGGATTGGTGGTGTTATCAGTAGGATATGACAGAGGTTTGGCGCTTCTGGTAGCATCTATATTTGCAAATAAGGCATTCTCTGTACCGCTTGCGGCTGTCTCCATCGTGGCAGCATATAAGGCAGTATCAGACCTGGTTCCTAATACCATTTCCACGTCGCCCTTCTGGTTTTTAATGAAATAATCAAAGGCGAACTGCACTGGCTGATTATTCTTGTAAATTGCCCTGATGCGCCCCCTCTCATGGGATATGCTTTGCAGGGTGTCGTTGCCCGGACCGTCTTCAGGTTTGCCGTTGAGGTATATAAATCCATTGGCATATTGCGTGATCACAGTACGGAAGGTGTTGCTGGTATCAGTTACCACTTTTGCCAGTTGGTTGCCATCTCCACCCCGTACCAGGTATACATCGCCACGGCCTTTCACTTTGTAATAGACCGGCAGATTGTTGTGGTCATAAATGATGGTGTCAATGTCCTTGTTTTTGTCCTTAGCAATATTGCCGTTCCCGTCGTACCAGTAGTCCTGGAAAAGGGTGTTCCAAATCTCTTTAAAGTCGCCCAGTTTGGAATTTGGATCATTAACTTTATCCGTAACATTGTACAGGCTATTGCTGTATGCAAAGTATCCATATTCCAAACTATCTATCGTCTTTTTCACCATACCGTCCATGCCTCGCTGCCGCATGGACTGAATGTTGCCGTTAGGATCGTAAGAGAGACCATTTACAGAAAAATCCATGACGTTCTGCGCCCAGTTGGTACTACCTAAATTCTGCTGGCTGAAATAAGAAGCGGTAAGTCTGCCTGCCGGATCGTAACTGTAGCCATTGGCTCGGGCAAGACCATCTCCACGTCCTTTAAACTTCATCCCGGATACGTTGCCGTTATATTCACTGCTGTCAAATCCTAGATCATAGCAAAGCTCCATACCAAACCAGTTGGAGGTACTGCCAACCGTATTAACGTAACCTTTGTTTATGGCACGCAGCCATTTGCGGATGTTATAATCGTATGATAAGGTTTCCAACTGCGTTGAGGCTCCGGGATTCAGCCTTTCAGTGAGTAGCTGGCCGGTTTCATTGTAGCTCATCACGCTAAGGGCTCGTTTGAGGGTCGTGTTATCATTGAGCGTTACAATGAGCGAATCTAAACGACCTCCATCATCATAATGGTACAGGGTATGTACCGTAGTTTGTGGCGTGATGGTTGACTGCGGATTGGTGTGTTTGAGGTAGGTAGTTAATATTTTGCCTGAGAAATCATATACCTTGTTCATGATGTCTTTTCCACCGCCGTAGTTGTCCTCTATTTTCTGGATCTCGCGTTGTCGGTCATTGTAGTATATAGTTGTAGTCAGCCATCTGTCTTTACTGTCGTCCCATACTCGCCTGCCGGTCACCAGTCCTTTTGTTTTAGTGCTGGCTGCACCAGGCATGCCTTCAGAATAGGGATTGCTGCCTACCCTCGTATTGCTCAGGTCTGCTATTGCATAAGCCGTTACACCCGGAAAGTTGTAATTGTCATAGTAAATGTAATGCTGAGGCACCATTACCGAAGGTGTGAGAAAGGGAACGCTTACGGCGGGATTGGCAACCGTAGATGTATCCATCAATGCCTGCAGGTATTCACGGCTGGAACCCGTATAGAATAAACTTTCTCCGGTTACCCGGTTCAGTGAATCATAGAGAATGGCTTTAGCCATGCCCATAGCAGCCAGATTACCGGTTCTTGCAATCACTAGTCTGTCCCGCTTGTCATATACCATTTCAACTGAATCTGCACCCGGAGCCTTCTCTACGATTACGCGTTCTCGGTGGTCATAACGGTACATATAGGCCAGTTCTCCAATGATATAGGGAGTAACTACCCAGTGCGACTTAATGATGTCAATAAGCTTCGGACTAAGAATAAAAGCCAGCTTGCCATTGTCGTTAAAAATCTGGTAGGTACAGTTCCATCCCACATGGCCGGTACCCGGAGTGTAGCTGTTTTGTACCTTCTTAAGTACCAATCTACCAACCTTATCTTTAAATTCAATGATCTTCATTCCGTCCTCTTTGATAACGGTTTCCTTGAACAGTGTGCCCGCCGGATAGAACCCGCCGGAAGTTGGAGTGCCGGTAATGCCAGAAACAAGGTATTGCCGTACAGAATCTGCCACGGTGTTAAACTGGTAGCGTGTTTCCATCGGTCTGTTACCACCCTCCAATGCCCAATTGTTGCCTTGCGCATAAACTTTTACAGGTCGGTCGTCTGGAGCGTTTTCATAACTTATTCGCCCATAAAAAATAGCTTCTCCGGCAGCCGAAGGATTGAGTATAGTGTCTTTGTAGAATGCACTTTGCTGGTTGAATGGATCTGTTTTGAACTTACCATCGCTGGTATTGCCTGTCTTGGGTACATAAGGCAGATATTTATAAATTTCCCTGTCGTACTGGTCATAAATATAGGGACTTACTAAATCCTTTCCGGAGGGCGTCACAGCCTTCTCTACGTGTTGGATCAGCCGCCCGAGGCCGTCATGGTATTCAGTGGTCTGCCTCACTTCTCCGCTGGTCCGGCTTGAAGACTTCAGGTAAGCAGTATCATTGCTGGGTAGATTAGGCTCCCAGGCACGGATATAATTTATCCATGTGTTTGTATAGGCGGCCGGAATTGCCGTAGGTGTTGCTGCTGGCCTGAATTTTAGTTTTGGGGTGTTTTGTGCATGAACAACAAGTGCAGCCGAGATAAATAACAGCACTTGAAAAAAGATTTTCTTTATCATTTGAAAAAACGATTTGGAGTTATTGATTGATAGTTGCACCTATTTTGTGGTCATACAGCTTAATGATCATTCCATTGTGATCGCGTACACTGGTCAGCCTTCCCAGACCATCAAAAGTGTAGTGGGTAGTTACCCCCGCCGTGTTGGTTTCACTGGTGATCTTGCCATAGGGTGAATAGGTATTCGTAACAACCTGGGCTGATTTACCAGCCAGGGCATTGCGTATTTTGTTGATCTCTGCACGTATTGTCTGGTCATCGGCAGGTGCATCCAGATTCGCAGGTATAACCAAACCAATGACATCTGAATAGGCAGCCCCGATAATGGTAGCTACCGGATACTGACCATTGTAGCCCCACAGATATACTTCACGCAAGTCGTTAGATTTACCTTGTTCTGTAAGGTTTCCTCTGCTGTCGTATGCGGCAAAGGTTAGCCTGTTTTCTAAAGGCTGGTCTGCCTTGATGATTTCTTTGCTTAATGGAGCGATCATACCACTATAGAAACCGAAATTGTTTTTCTCTTTGTAGATCTGTATCCCCCCTCTGGTCGTGCGGGATTCGATAATTTCTGCAATCATGTTTCTGGCTACCATAGAATCATACACTGCCGTTCCGCTAAAGTCAGCCGGATAACTGTAAGTAGTGGATACAACAATATTATCACTCCCGGTAACATCTTGTTGGGTAATTTGCGCAGAAACGGAGTCGTAAGTGTAGGAGGTTTTAATACCAAGCCCGGTGCCGTTTGTCACATCGTAAATGCTATCAGTTTTTGATTTTAAGGTGGGCCAAAATTGGTAGGTTTGATACATCCCAATATTGAAGCTCCAATCGGGTCCGGAGGGGCATCCGCCCGATGAAAATGTATTGGACACACGCTGTACGCCACATTTGGCTCCCCATACCCAGCGCAGGTTTGGCGATCCTCCCGTATGGTTGTAGTTCCATTCGTTAATGCTGCTCTTCAGCAGCCTGCCATTGTTATCATACACTCGCTTTGCAATGGGCAAACCTCGAAGCTCGGCGTAACTGGTACGTGGAATGTAAGGGTATCCGCTTCCACCTAAATCCATAAAGCCAGGTAAGGTGTAAGTAAATTCTTCCGATCCGTTTTCTGCATTTTCTCCATATAGTGCAATAACTCTGGAATAGCCAATGGGGCTTCCCTGGGTTCGTCCCAGTGTTACCAAACTATTACCATAACGAGTGAACATCATCCAGTCGCCACCTTTGTTTGCAGGTATGCCGGTACAGTAATAAGGCACGTATGTATATCCGGAATAGATGGCTTTATCGAGCAGATATCCTGAGGATATGCTATCGTTTAACTGGTATTTAAAACGTACTACCTGGTCATTTGCATGATTGAACCCATCATAGGTGGTGATCCGCTTTAACCTGTTCCCCCCTGCCATTTGAGAAAACACCGATGGCGCAAAGAAGTAATCCCAAACTCTGTAGTTAAGTGTAATAAAACATTTTTCATTAAGGCCAGTACGCTCAGCAACAAGGTAGTAGGTAGCGCCTTTGGTCAAATATATGTTGTCTGTTCTGGTTGTTCCGTTAGAATTGCCTGAAGCCCAAAGCAGGTTAAAACTGGCGTCATAGATCTCCACAGTAGCTTGTGGGTCTGTCGGAATAACACCAGTCAGCATATACGTAACGGATAGTTGACCTGAAATATTCGGAACAAATACCATGGTAGTGTCCCTATAAACTAAGGGATGTGGTCCATCCATAGTGGTGGCATTGGCTGTTGCACCTATCACCGTAGAATCAGTGTGTTGTAGTTTGTATATACTTGAATTTCTGTAAAAAGAGTAGTTATGCGGCTCGTATTCGAAGGTACGCACACCTCCGGTTGGGTAAGTAATGGTACTTAACAGCCCTAACTGCATAGAGGCGGAATCAGGCTCACGGTTTGCGCCTGGGTAATCAATGTAACCATCTGTTAAAGCAGGGATCAAACTGTTATTAAAGACCCCATTGTTATATCCCCAGTGGTCCTGGCTATAGGAATCCTTTGCGGGCAAACCATCGGGGTTGATATAGGTAAAACCGGTACTGATAGAATCTGTTCCGCCTAGTTCAACATATTTACTCAGGAATAACCGCTTTTTCTGAAAATCAGACGATGCTGCACTGGAATAGAACTGATTAAACTTAACCTTTTTGATCAGTGTATAGTTCAAACCCTTAGCGCTGTAGAAACTGATCTCTGTTAGCCTCGCTTTATTGCCGGTATTGATATCAGCGCGATCATTCAAACTGGTAAACTCCACCTTGCCGCTTCTATAAACTATGGAAGTTAGTTTGAAGGAGTTTGTGGTTTGATGACTGTAGGTTTTAGTGGTATTGTCAGAAGGAGGAAGCTGATTAAGGCAACCCGCCGGCTGCCCCGGCACAGCGGAATACTTGGTTTCACTGGGCAAATCGTCCTCGTTATTGAAAGAGTTGGCGGTATAGTTAAACCGGATAGTATCTTTCCTGTTCGGAGAAATGATCTTGGTCAGAAACCAGGCTGACTTGCAGGTAAAGTTGCTTCCGTTATCGCCAGGAACGGTTTCTACATCGTAGGTCGAGCTTTCAATGTCTCCAAATTCATACCGGGTCCCATTTTCTGTGGTGATGGTAAAACCATTTGTCAGGCTTCCTGATAGTTTCCAGGGTTTATAAGGAGTAAAATACACCTGGCCTGTTCTATCAAATATCATCCTAGCAGATTGACCTCCGAACTGAACGTAGTAAATATCTGGCAGTAGGTCTAACCTGTTTTCTCCTATATCCTTTTTTTCACACGTAGTGAGACCATTGAGCCAAAATGTGGGGTTGGGGGTTGACCATAGCGGCAGTCCCAACGTGCCCGCAGCATCGTCGTAGCCCGTGGTGGTCTGCTCATCAGGCCTCCCAATGGCAGTACGGGCAATTACGCCACCTACTGTAACGTCCCAGCCGGTGCCTGCCCATGATCCTTGATCTTGTACCTGTATCCCTCCGGCCCCTGAATAATCCAGGCTAATAGTATGTGAAAGGGTTCCTGATTTGATCTCATATAATAGAAAGTTGATTTGAGCCCTTCCGGTATGGTAAGATATAGGAATATCCGCAACACGAGCCATTTGTGTAGCCTGTTTACTGGGCTCATAAATTTGTGCAGGTGAGGTGAGATCAAAGGTTGTACTTTGAGCCCAAAGGGCATGAGAAAATAGGAGCATGAAGAAGGTGACCCAGATCTTCATGCTGCGGGTAAATAGCAGCATCATTATTAATTACTTTAGGTATTATTTGAAATTGTAGCCGAAACGAAGTTTGAAAGGTTGAGATTTTGGAATTTGACGGGACGCCAGAAAATCGTAAAGAATGCATGTTGTCGCCTTTTTATTGCCGCCAACAGATATCTTACGGCAAATACCCAACAATGCGCTCAATTGATAGCCATTCCAGTTACGAAGTTCTCTCAGTTGCCGGAAACCTGTTGGTTTGTTGCCTTCTATACCGCCATTTACATATAAACTGCCTTTGAGTTTCCAATCCAAAAAGCTACGGATACCGAATCCCTGATGGCTGAACGCCACATGGTCCCAACCCTGCCCCATACCAAGTTTATAGGCGATCCCAATGCCAACTATTCCGTCTTTATGAAATTTGTATCCGAGTTGAGCAATGATATCTGCAGTAGTAGGAAAATAAAGGTTTGCCTTTTGAAACTGAATGTTTCCGCCTGGTTCTAGCCGGTCAAGAAAACGTTTTGTCTTAAGGGGCTTGGGTTTGAAATTGGGCGTTTCGTCTATATGCTCCAGAGATGAGAACTTCGATTTGAAATTATCCAATTGTGACCGGGCCGCATCCATTTGGGCAGATGCCATTTGCCGTCCTGCCTGATCTGATCCTATACTCCGTGCCAGAGCATTTTCAACTTGTGCCCTGGTTTGAAGATCTTCCAATGATCGGGCTGAGTTGTAGTTCTCGGGAAGGCCCAAAAGGCTTGCAAACAAGCTGTTCTTCGACATAAAAGCTGCGAAGTCAGATCGTTTACGCAATATTTCCAGAAACTTCTGTGTAGCCTTGTCAGGGTTCGAGAGTAGTGACTTGTACTCTTCAACCTGCTGGCGATAGTAATAGAATTGTTCTTGAAGCGCAGCCAGTTCTTTAATATTGGGAGCTAAACTTTGCAGAACAGCAGCAATATCCCGCTTTCCTTCTTCAATGATGGCAGAGGTTTGTTCGGTAATGGCAACTTCATTTTGAAGAGCAGTTACTGACTGTTTCGCTTTTCCAAACTTTTTCAGTCCATCAGTGCCTCGCTGCTCAATAAACTTTACGCTTCCCTGGAGTGAGTCCAGGTAGCCAAAGTATTGTGTCGGCATGCTTTCCATCCTTGCTATGTTACTCCTGAATGTACGTGCTTTGGTAATAAGTGGAGGAAATAAATGTTCAGCGGTCTGCTTGTCCAGTATCGTTACTCGCTTTTCCAGCGCCTCTAACCGCCGAATATAACGATCTAGCGCCTCACTGTTATGGTGCACAAGTTTTTTACGTATTTGCTCTGATGATCGGCTGATACGTCTAAGGTATACCTCTGTATGTTTGAGTGTGAGCGTATCCGCAGCATCTGCATTCATGTGTAGGGTCAAAACTATCCCTACCAGAAGATGGTAAAGCTTCTTCATGGGTACAGTTAAAGTGGTTAATAAACGGGGTTATGAGGAAAATGAAATATGGGTATGGGGTGTTATTCCATAGATCGCATAAGGTTTTGGAGTCTTAAAATATGAGTTTTGCCGTGAATGAAGATAAAGCACATTTTTTACAAAGAAGTTAATATCATGTTAACGAAAAAAAATAATAAGAGGTCAAAATCAAATATCCGCTTTGCCGGATTTGTCTTTTTGATTGCAGGTAGCATAATACTTCACAGCTGGGCAAAGGCTTGAAATAAAAAAGGCCTGCAAGTTGAAGGCTTTTTTCTTTGTTGCAATCCCGCTGGAATTCAAACCCAGCCTCCATACATTACAAGATATCTAAAAAGCCCTGTCTTTACTCAGTCGGTAAAGTGGTTTTACTCTACCGCCTCCCTATAGATAGACTAAGTTGGAACTGAAAAATAAGGAGTATTTTGCTGCTATAATGTTTAGCATGAAGCGTAATCTCTTAAGAATTCTATTTATCTCAGCTATCTCCGGTCTCGTTATTATACTTGGCGTATACATTTTTCCTAAACCAGCATTTATAAGTGGTTTTGAGCTAACAGAGAAGGACAAACTCGGAACAGCAATAGGAGGGTTAACCGCGCCAGTCATAGGGCTTATTTCAACTATACTCCTATACCTAGCGCTAAGTAAACAAACAGAATCCAACAATGAACAACGATTAAAGAATGAAAGCGACATAATATTCCTGCTTTTAAATCAACTAGATTCTGAAATCAACAATTTTAGAGTACATGCCGTTCGACAAGATACTGAAAGAAATGTTTTCGAGCATCCGGATGACAGGGGGCATATCGGTATCTATACGTTTTGCAAGTCGTGTTTAGCCCCAGAAGAATGTGGAGATTTACTAAGACTCAAGAAGAAAAGTTTTGATATGCTATACGAATCCAGCGCAATAATCTTGATAATTGAATCTTACTTGTTAATTGAAAAACGAATCAATTCAGCGAGCCTCAATGCCGATATGAAGGAACTGTTCCGATTGAAGATAAAATCGTATTATGACCTAAAACTTAAGCACTCAATGACGGCTTTGGTAAAGGCTTTTAACAAGTATAACATTACGCATGAACTAATGCCTAAAAAAATCATTGAATTCGCCAGCAACAGATAAATAAATCAAGGATAAATAAAATTGAAAAGCCCGCTGCGCAGAACGCCTCTTTAGAATAAAGATTGATTTGCTAAAGTTGTGTCGTGAACTATAATGATGGCGCCCATTGTACTGATAGGCCCTATTGCCGAGTCTGTGTTTTGTCCTCCAACCGGGATTCCTGGTGCTGCAGCTACCAGGCCTTTGTGAAAGGCTTTTTTCATCTCCGCTGGTTTCATTTGCATTTGTATGTAAAGTATATGGGGAAGTTATGAAAATTTACCGTAAGGATGGATTCTTCTATTATCTGTTTATTTTATATTCGAACAATTTCTGAATATTGCATCTATGCATTACTACAGATATAGACACGGCTCTTTGTTAAGCATTAAAGAGCTAATGTACAACGAAATTTACTTTGGATCACCGAGGGAATGTAACGATCCATTTGACAGCAAGGCATTTTATGAGTTTCCGAATGACCCTGTCCGTTGGCGTAGATTGTTAGACCAGGCGCTAACAGTACAGGATAAAGACTTTAAGAAGATGTTGCTGGATGATTTGACGAACCACATGTGTTCTAGGTCGCCAATAACACTAGAGGACCTTTCTGATAGGCCATTCTTTAACGAGCCACCGCTTGCTGGAAGGTTTCAGGAGCAGACCCTGATAAACATGGAATTGGCCGTAAGGCGCTTCATTAACACCTACATACCGCCTACACGTTACTTTACCTGCTTTTCAAAGCTTGATTCCGACACACTAATGTGGGCGCATTATGCTAACAACCACAGAGGTTTTTGTTTGATTTTCAAAGCAATTGACAATAAATTGAAGCAGGACGGGCAATTTAAGAAGAGACAGATCAGACGCTCAACCCCTAAAGGGATAACCCAAGAAATGACCTATGGAATGCCTAAGGAATTTGAGTTCCAGCCCATTGATTATAGGGCTGTTGTTGAGCCGCTTAATGCTTTCAAATGTTTATCTGCTTTTGTGTATGGAGAAACGTTGTCTGCTGATCAAATTGATGAATTACGGCTTGAGCAAAACAGCCACTTTGTGCAAAAGCACCATTCATGGCACTACGAAAAAGAGTATCGGTTAATTTTGCCACCGCCGCCATCTTGGCTTTTCGGCGGTCATTTTGAATATACACCGCATGAGCGTCTATTTCATTATGCACCCAACCAGCTTGTAGGGATCATTTTCGGCGCGCGCATGTCTGATCATGAAAAAGATGCGATTACTGAGATACTGAGTGATATGCTGGATCGACGTCATGATAAAGTAACGTATCCCTTTATCAGTTTTGATTTTGTAAAGTTTGAAGCTAAGCTGTCGGCCAGCCAGAGAGAAATTGAGGTGCAACCGGTTGAAATATTAGGCTTTAATGGTATGAAGCAGGGTGATAAAGATTTTGAACAACGCTATACAAGATGGAAAGAAGGCTGGGGCTTAGAGTTTAGCGAAGATGGAAGAAGATGTAAGCCAATGCAGGTAATGTAGTTCTGGTGCGCTAATGGGAATGATTTTTTATATTAGAAAATTTTTGTACGTAAAAAGAGTGCGCATGGTTTTATTAATATTGCAGCTGTTATCTTAAAACAAAAATTTTGCGATGATCTCAGGAAGCACAACGAGAAGAACACAATATCAGATAGAAGCCGGGGATAGGCTCGAATATATAATGAGGGATTCTTGTGATCGTAAGGATTACTACAAAGAGTATATGGCGCTATCAGAGTCCTGGATGAGGCAGAAGACTGACACTGCCAGGTTGGAGCTGGAGCGTCTGGACAAAGAGTCAGCCGATGAATTTGAAGAGTTAGGGGATGTTAATGAATACGAGAGGCGAAAATTAGAGGTACTTGAAAATATCAACCCTCAAATATTGCTTGATTCTTTATTTCTCATGATTTATATATCATTAGAGGAACAGCTGCGTGATGTTTGTAAAGGGATATATTTGGCCGACGGTGACACGGATATTCCCAGATACCGTTCAAATATAATCGAAAAATATTACTTGATAATTAAACACTTTGGAGACTTTTCATCTCTTGACTCTATTTGGGATAAAGTTTTGAAATTCCGTGATTTAAGGAATGGGATAGTCCACAACAAGTATCCAAAACCATTGATTACCAGGCAAATTGTACTTGACCTAAATGAAGCGGTTTGGGAACTGATATGGGGAATCTATAAATTGATAGATCTTCCGAGTAATCTTCCTTCTAAAGCACTACTGCAATCGTTGAAGAAGTCCAGAACTATATAGTCTTGCGGTTGCACTCCGCGAAGTGTACTTTGGGATTAAAAAGACGCTCTATCTCGGGTGTTTACTTTTTTAAATCATCTGAGAAAATAAGGTAGGCCACCATGCCTGGTTTAAGCAAACAAACGCTCAAATTGGGCGCCTTTTCTTCAGGTGATCCCAAGTATCGGAAACTCGAACCAGATCACTAATGAATTAACTATCCTCAATATTAATAGGGAACGATGAGTTAAAATAATATGAGAAAAGTTCGAGGATTAAGCTTGGGGTGTACAATTAGGTCGAGGCTACTGTCAGATTAAATCCCAACTTCTTCAATTAATTAATCCGTCTTTGGTTCAATCTTTTGGTTGATATCCAGCAGCGCAGGATTGCCAAGGCTAAGCTGACCGTTCTCCGTTTTCAGATAAAGCTGTTCGTTAATCATAATCTGAAGATCAGAATCATTTTTCAAGCCGCTTTTCATAAGCTCCGACAGCTTCATGATATAATCCAATTCCTTCATTTTAACACCAATTGCTTTTTCCTCCAGGTTCAGTTGTTTCTCCTGTAGATTGAGTTGTTTTTCCTCGAGATTCAGCTCTTTATCTCTGAGGTCCAATACTTTTTCGTGAATTTCTAGGTCATGGACGACAGAGGCCCTGTCAGAATCCATTATGTTCTTTGTTTCCTTTTCCAGCTTCCGTGTTTCTTGTTCTAATTTCCGGCTCTCTTGATCCAGCTTACGGGTTGCTGCCTCCGTACCTTGAAGTTCTTCCACTGATTTCTTCAGATATGCCCCTTCTGTTATCTGGCCTGCCTTTTTTAAAATCTCCATTAGGTCAACTTTACTTGACAGCTGCCTGATCCGGATTTTGAGTTTTGCCCATTTGCTCCCGTCCCCCCAAGAAGTCAGTTCGACATCAATACCATCTATACCTGATAGGGCTTTGGATATCGCCCATAATAAATAACCAACTTCGGTGGCATCATATACATTATCCTTATTGCTAATTTTTATATCCATTTCCCAGACAGCAATTTCCTTTTCGTCATCGAACTCATACATTGATTCCAGCAGAGAGAAAAAATCTTGCTTACGGGCATATTCGATCATGTCTGAAGGTTCGTCAATATTGCTGTTAAACAGAATCTTATTTACCTTAAAATGGTCAGAAGCATACCGGGCCGTGGGGGTATTAAACATCTGGGAATAAGCGAAACTGAGCGCCTTAGATAACTCAACTTCTCGATCCTGATGTGCGGATAATGAAGCTGTTGATTCTTTGTAATTGTTGTAATTATTTACAAGCTCAGATATTCCTGTAAACTTTTCTGGGTCGGACTGCTCCGATAACAAAATCTTCTTGAATTTCTCCACGATCATGTATTCAAACTGTTTCAGATCGTCGTCCCATTTTTTCATACTTAACAGACTTATATGTCTGATATAATCGTCAGAACTGAATTCGTCGAAACGCAAGGTGGATGATAAGGCTACGAAAAAATTCAAAGCCAGTGCAGGGATAATTTTGTTGTCCTCCCGCCAGGCCGCAAGTACCATTATAGCACTTTCAAGCATAGAAATAGTAGTCTTCATTATTAGGTCTGACCTGTCTCCATCGTGTTCACGACTGGTCTCCACATCCTGGGTGACGCGGTCAAGGGCATGAACGATCGTTTCCAGCAGCAACAGATGTTTGGACATTTTGGGACCATATTCTGACGGGGCTTCCCCGATCTTCAATCTAATACTTTCAATCAGCCTGTAGTAGCGCTCAAATATGTCACCTGACATGGGTTCTTTAACAAAGGCTTGTTTCTTCATAAAAAAATGAGTATAGTTTTGACTGTTGTTGTATGCTTTTCGGCTTTATGTATGAGAAGACATAAATATCCA
Source organism: Chitinophaga filiformis (assembly GCF_021646545.1). Lineage (GTDB taxonomy): Bacteria > Bacteroidota > Bacteroidia > Chitinophagales > Chitinophagaceae > Chitinophaga > Chitinophaga filiformis_A. Next base: position 429,333 of record NZ_JAKIRP010000005.1, read on the forward strand.
TGGTATTTAATACTACCGAATAATGGTTGAAATGTTTATTTATCATAAAAAAAACCGGAAAAATGCTGAGTACAGACGTTCACAATTCTCACACCTAGCCATGCAGGTTGCTGTCATCGCACGGTTGCTCCCTGTTATATTTGGAGTATCCTCTCCCTAAGATAATACCTCCTTCTCTTTTAAATCGGATATTGCGGTGTCAGAGGTTCCTCCTGGGTATAACTACTCACGGTAATGCGCTCCTTTCCCCCATTGTCGTAGGCAGCATTACATGTCAAACAGTTCTATAGCGAAAATACTTTTCATTGTTCTATCACTTTTTATGTCAAATTTGAAATCATTGGCTGAACTCAAGCCAGTAGTTTGAGCCAGATAATTAGAAACCCTACTATAAACGTCTTTATAAAACAACTCTAAGGAACTTATGTCTTCGTCAGTATTATCAATGTAATTGTATGAAGTGTATCCCATTTTATCGCTCTCAAATGTCACGTAATCTTTTTTTAAGTGATATGAAGAATTGATGCCCGTGATGACATCAGGCAAATTAAGAAAAGTGTCATGGTCAAACTTTTGATAGTTCCCAGGATGTTTGAATGAGTGAAAATAACTGCCAAGCATTTCTACGGTTGCAGAGTTGTAAATAAACAGGTATGTTCCCGTGTTGCAGTGTAGTTGCTTAGAAATGGAATAAAAATAGCTGATTATTTCATGGAAAGCCGTCCTACTTTTCACAGTTGTTTTTATTTCAATTACGGCAATTACAGATGAACTTGGAACTACTACAATATCATTTATTCTATAGTATGGGGCATGCTTGAGACTATCATAAATAATAACATCTATTTGCTTAGAAAGCTCCCCATCAACTCCTACAACAAAACCTTGCTCAACAGATACGCCTTTGGGTAAAAAAGTGGCTAGAAATCTTCTAAGAATTTCCTCGGTTAGAAGCCCAATTGTCGGATTATGTTTTTTGATGAATGTCTTTACTTGCAAAAGTTGATTAAGCAATTCCTCTGTCTTTAAGCGATAAAATTCATTAAACATGTCAAATTAGGTGTGGAAACTTATAGTTTAAAATAAAATTTTAAAAAATTATCGAGCTCTTGTGTCGTGATAATAAACATTACCATCATCGTCACTTGAAAACATCTCAAAAAGGTCATTGTGCTTATTTAAGCATTCTTCCTTAGCAGTCCAGGGTGTTATGCTTCTTTCAAAGTATTGTGGTATTATACCTAAAAAAAGAATTTTCCTTCAGCACGGAAGCCATTAGGTTTTGGGCAGGGCAGTTTTTCCATTTCTGACAATTCTCCATTTCGAGTATACACATCAAATACCTTTTCGCGATTCCTACCCTGGAGATGTTTACCAGTCCTCCTCTCTAACCATGCACTCGCTGTAACACCAACGAATTTTTTGTAATGTATTCTCGATGCCAACGGCGATGACAAACTAAAGTTCTCGCGAGCATTGCCTGTTAAATTAGCTTGAGGGTGTAAGGCATGATTGTATTTCCACCAAACTGTAATTCGCAACTCTTCAAAACCAATATCATTCCATAAAACCACGGATGGGAAGCCATATAAATCAAGTAACACATGTCCTTTCGGCTCATGTAAATAACTACCGGATTGGGATTGTAATGTAATTAACCCTCTTTGCAATAGTTCATTGGTAGCTGTAATGAGGAGTTTTCGATAGGGATCTATTTTCTGTGTAGAGCTTTTCGCCGACTCACTGTGGACTGATACCAAAGGGGATGCTAGATCAACGTTTTTTTTTCTCCGCTTAGCTTCGACTTCGAATTTGTTAATAAAATCTTTCCAATTCGAAAATCCTACGAAAATGGCAGCCATATCAAGGGCTTCATGATGACGAACTTGCTGTGTTTTCTTGATGTTTTTAGCTATTCGCTTTAGGAAGGCTGCAGTATAGCCATTGATTTTTTGATCCATCTTTTTCCAATCTCCCGACGAAAAAACGTCACTCGTCTACCATCCTTCGAAACGGGAAATGGTTTCGATAGTCATAAAATTGAAGGCGGCGCTGATTCAGCTTTGCTTAAGACGAGTGGCAAGCTTCCGCGTAAGCTTTCAGCGAATATACGGAAAAGCTGGATAAATAGAAAAAAGTTTTTGGTTAGTATGTTAGCTTGAATTTGCATCTGATCTCCCTTCATCAATACTGCTTTTAAAGCCTATCAAAGTCGCCTTTTCCCCTTAGCTTCAAACTGCAGTGAAGGTTGATAGCAAGTAATATAGATTTGTATAAATCTGTACTATCGATAATAAGTTTAAGTGATTATCGGGAAAGATTTCGTATTCCGTTATATTCTCAGCAGGAGCTGAAAGTTCAATAACCATCCTTCCAGCAGATCACATTTCCCACTCTTGTGAAAAACTGATTAAATGTAGGTAGTCATCGGAGAATCGCATTACATTAATAATTATATATTCTTCTTAATAGAAATTAAAAGATCAATGTCACTAATGCGATATCTTTAAAGATGACAGCAATTACTTATACAAATACAAGATCCACTGTACCGAATTTCACGAAAGATGTTCATACCAGGCATCCACGTGGTTATGCCTATGAAACGCCGACGCATTTTGTTCATTTTTATGGGAAAGAAGCCCCTTATTACACCATTTCAATTGGTTTGACAGCCATTGAACGTAAGAATGGTCCATTAACTGATTGGGTTGAACGAACGTTTGGCGCAACCGATATTCGACCTATGTCAACCAATGTCGGGGAAGTTACAGATGCCATCTGGCGTCCGGGTTTACATCGTGAATTAGAGTGCTTTCAAGCACTTTCAATAATAGAGAGTGAAAAAAGGAATTGTGAACAAAGTATTACGCTACTCGTTAACCGATTGGAGGAATTGTTTTATTATATTTATCCTGATCGTTCCGGTCTTGCCGCATACAGCCATAAAACTCGTGAATTACTCATACTTGCATGCACTGAAGTCGAAAACTTCTGGAAATACTATATATCTAAAGCAGCGGTGGCCCCACTCGGTAAATACTACACCACGAAAGATTATGTCAGATTGATGGATGCGCTCTTTTTAAGAGATTATCGGTTCAGGTTAGATACTTATCCATCTATACAGTCCATAAGCCCCTTTTCAAATTGGGATCAGTCCCAACCAACTACATCGTTACGTTGGTATGATGCATATAATAAAGTCAAGCATGATCGAGATCAGAATTTTAGCTTAGCAACCCTTGAGAATTGCATTCAATCAGTGGTTGCGAATCTTGTTATTTATGCCGTCCGATTTGGTTCTCAAGCTCTATCAGAACAGAAAAATAAGTTTTCAACTTTGTTTAATGAGCATTTCAAATGTGAATTAATCAATTCAGATCCGACTACCTTTTATCTGACAAAAATCAACCTTCCTTCAAATACAAGAACAGATTTGACAATCATCGACTCAGCTTGTAATAGGTTAGATACGCCGTTTTCAATCAACAAACTAGTAATATAATAACAATAATGTTGAAGCTAATTAAAGCCGCAATAAATCAATTAGCGCCTTATCCATTTTTTTTAAAATCGTGGTCTTCATCGATCCAATGTATTGATATTAGCTTACATACTAAGCCACAATCCCTAACGCCTCGTATATTTTCCAGGTGGCCACTTCTTTACCTTAAGACATTGGTTTATCTACCCTAACTTTCACCCGATGTTAAAGCTGATGCAATGACCTGCCCGAAAGAGCAGGTCATTGCATCAACTTTATATGGATATACAGTCATTGGGCTAATGTTGCTCTTAATTATTTATCTAAGCATTAGAGATTACCTAATATTCAGTTAGTAATTCTTAACCGCCTTTTATGCCTCATTTACCATTTCATGCTGGCATTATCATCATCATCTTCTTCAAACTCAAACCCGTCAGGCCTTGTCCAGGGCAATGATAGATAGGCTAAAAATTCTCTAAAAACCTTTCCCACATCATCTATGATATCCTCATCAGCGCCAATAAAAGGGAAAGAAACAAAGGTGCCTTCTTTTCTTCGAATAGCGAAACCAGTGCCGCCACCATCTGATGCAATCAGAAAAAAGTCCGGCGTAAATTCGCCGAATCCGCCATTATACTTTATTAAATCTTCTGCACGCCAGAACTGCACATATTTGCCATTAGCAATGGTCCCTTCACCGCCATTGGTTTCGCGCAGAAATTCCAAATAATCGTCCGGAAAGTTACAATCGATGCTATTGATGATTTCTGAGAATTTCGTGCTGTCGATTGGCGAATTGATACTGAGGTCTTTTATGTATTTGGTTATATACTCGTTCATATGAATAGTCTTATACGCTACCGCCCACAAAAGCCACCAAGAGGCCAATCATCAAAATTGCATTCTTCATCTTCATCATACTACATTTATTTTGAGGTTTAAATTAAACATCTGTATAGCGCTAATTTATCAATATAAAGCGGCGAGTTTTGTTACCGGGTAGTTAAATATCGGTAAAACGAAATAAAAATCCTATGGCAGAGTTTAGCTTATATTTCTCCGCATACGCGGGATGGAGGATCAGACAAGGCAACAAACTACTACCGCTATCCCTAGAACAACCTTTCGTACAATACACTTAATTTCTGTTGCCCACTTCGCGGAGTGCGATGTGCATAGTAGACACACATAAAAATTAGAAAGATTGACAGCGCAACTCAGCGGTGATTTTAGATGAAGAAGAAATAAAACCTTGCCCGCTACGTCAATACCTACATAAATACACCTTCCGGCTGCCGTATGGTATATGTACCAATAACACTTTGGCAACCAACGATACGGACGTAATACACTGCCAGCATAGAATTAAAACGCCGGCAAACACGATAGAGGGATTTTTTCTCGTAGCAGAAAAATTATCCTGGATTATAGAATCATAGTAAGAGAGCTGCATAAAAAAGACAGCATTAAACCTCTAGACAATGTCCCTGCCGCACAAAATCCAGAAATATATTTCGGCTCGTTTATTCGCGCTTGTTGCAGATCTAACAGGCACTTCATACAAAAAGAAACCCGACCTCTTGAGACTATTCTCAGGAAATCGGGTTTGGAGATCCCGCTGGGACTCGAACACAAGACCCATACATTAAATATGTATTGCTCCATTAACGGCTGAGCTACGTGATCAATACTAATCCCTGTCCTGAAATTCTTGTTTCTATATCCTAGCATAAGCAACAATCTTGGGAGCTGTAACAACATTTGGTACACACACAAAATTCAAAGAATGGCAATAGTAAAAGAAAATAAATTTCGTAGCAGACGGACGAGAACGGATCATGAACTGTGCTCTATACCGGGGGTACTGCTAGATATCCAGAATATCATATCTTTACCCAGTCGGCAAAGTGGATTTGTTCTTCCTGACTAGGGCCTAAACAAGAAAACATCAACCTACCTGGGTAGAATAGCCGCAAATCGACATTTAATATAATCGTATAAAGCTCTTTACATCGTCTCCTACTGTACTACGGTGAATAATCCGTGAGTATACAACAGAAGAGATATGCATAAAATTGATTACTAATTATTTGCAAAAGACTTCGAATCCAGTCTGCCCGACTGTAGAGTGTGTAAGTCGAACTAAATTTAGCGGTGAGTAAATCCGTGAGTAACCAAAAGCTCATCCGTGAAAACAAGCCACTAGACTAACAACCAAAGACTAGTTCGAATCTTGTCATCCCGACAATAAAAAACGAACCCTTCAGATCTTTGGATTTGAAGGTTTTTTTTTTACCAGAAATTTACTGCAATTACTTACTGATAGTCATTGATTGTTTCTTATCCACTTGTATTAGCTCGAACAGAAGGAGCCAAAATGCAAGAAAGTTCAGGATATTATAAATCCTTATGATCTCTGAGCCGAACTGACATAACCCAATTCCAATTATTGACAGCAGTTTATTCAATGTGGCTTTTTCTTTAGTTCATTCAATTCTTCATTCCGTAAAATTGTTGTTGCTATTGTGAACTTCCAGAAGAACGTTATCATAATCAGCTACTATGATACGATGGATTTAATGGCCATTGGGCGTAAGATACTTATGTAGGCCAGCTCAAGTTGAAGTCGGCAAAAAAAATCGTAAAATTATGACCTTAAAACTTAGTGTTGATTATATCCATATTTACCATGGGAGTACAGTTATTACCATACAGTAATTTGATTGAAATCAATAGGCAATCCACTATTCCCATTTTTAAGCAGGTAGCGGAGGGTATTGCCTTTCTAATAAGAAATGGGAAATTAAAACCAGGATATCAATTGCCTGCCAGTCGAGATATGGCGTCAATGCTGAAAATTAACCGCACAACGGTGGTATCGGCTTATGAAGAGCTCCAGGTTGAGGGATGGCTCAGAGTTATAGAACGAAAGGGAAACTTTGTTGCCCAACAACTCCCGGTGATACATCCCAGGCCCTTCGAGTCCTTGGCAGCCAAAGGGCCAAACCAGCAGGAAGATAGTAATTTCTACAAGCAAGTGGCTGCGAGACAGGTTTCCCAAAGAACATTGACTCCTCACCAATTGATGATTAATGACGGCTATCCTGACGCGAGGCTGGCACCGTTTGACTCGATTTATGACCGGTACAGGCTCTTATCTAAAAGAGTTCACCTCCATAATAGGCTTTTGAATGATAGTGCTGCCGGAAGTATGTCTTTGAGGACCGAATTAGCCCTTTTTCTTGCTAAAACCAGGGCACTCAATATCGAACCCAGGCATGTACTAGTTACCCATGGGGCACAACTGGCAATCTTTATAGCGGCAAGCTTGATCCTGAGTCCGGGGAGCACGGTTATCGTCGGTGATTTAAACTACGTTCTTGCCGATAGGCTTTTTGAACAGATGGGTGCGAAACTGATCAAGGTAAAAGTTGATGAAAGTGGGATTGATGTTGACGAAATTGAGAACATCTGCAAAAAGTCGCCACCTGATCTTCTATACATCATTCCCCACCACCACCACCCCACAACCGTCACCCTAAGTAAAGAAAGAAGGATAAAACTTTTGGATATCATCCGACAGTACCGTCTTCCGGTTATTGAGGACGATTATGATTATGACTTTCATTACGAAAATTCTCCAATACTACCTTTAGCCAGCGCAGACCATAACGGTTATGTGATTTATATTGGTTCTATCTCGAAGACATTAGCACCTACGATCAGATTGGGGTACCTGATTGCAGGAGATGATCTCATATGGCAGGCTTCCAAGTTCAAACAGATGGTAGAGATCCGCGGTGACGTGTTGTTTGAGGAATCTATAGCGCATCTTTTTAATACTGGAGAGATGCAGAGACATTTACGGAAATCGTTGAAGTTGTATAAAGAACGGCGGGATATTTTCTGCGACATGCTTAATTCTTGTATGGGGGACCTCATTCATTTTAACACGCCGAATGGCGGCATGGCTGTTTGGGCCACGTTCACCGCGGAGTATTCGATACCTGATCTTGCCAAGCGGTTAGCAGAAAAAGGTATTTTCATGAATGATGGTAGCCTATACAGATACAAAGAAGATGTCAATGGAATAAGGCTGGGATTCGCTTCCCTGAACACAGAAGAAATGCAAAAATTCATCGGGGCACTTAAGGAATGCAGGTGAGTAAAGCCTCCGGCAAAGGTATAGGGCAACAGGGTGAAAATTATCCTGCTGCCCTATACTGGCCGCAGCCTGTCAGGTTTATGACGACTTTTTCCAATCATCAAATCTAATTTCCCCCGGGCAAAAATCTCCGGCAGGCACCAACAAAGATCGTGGTATCTCGAAGAACATATATTTATTGTCCTCGTTGGCTACTACTACTTTGTCTTCATGCTTTTCGTCCAGATACTTTTTCACAAATTCATTCATGGGGCCACGATCAGGACCGGCTATCTCAACGATTCCATTTTTCGGTTCCTCCAGAGCAAATTTTACAACATAGCTTACGACATCTGCAACCGCGATCGGTTGATAGTCAACTGTTGAAACGTGTACCTCTTTGCCTTCACCCTGAACAGCGATTATCGTTGAAATATGCTCATGAAATTGTGTCGAACGAATAATGGTATAAGGAATGCCAGATGTTGCGATAGTGTCTTCCTGTAGCTTCTTGGCCTGCAAATAACCGATATGTTGAGCAAGAGGAACTCCAACAATAGAAAGTATAAGATGATGTTTAACGTTTGCAATTTTCTCCGCTGCTACCAGGTTTTTACCCGCGGTACTGAAAAAGTGTAAAGCTGTTTCTCCATCCGGTGATCGGGAGTTGGAAAGATCTATCACAATGTCTGTTCCCTCCAGTGCTTCTTCCAGGCCCTTCCCTGTCAGGATATCAACACCCCTGGTTGGTGATCCAACGATCACCTGGTGACCAGCACTTTCCAATTTTTTACATACGTCTTTCCCAATGAGGCCGGTTCCTCCGATTACTAAAACTTTCATGATTGAAATACTTTTTAAAATACTGAAATATAATCCGTTATCTTTCGGGATTGTCAGCTTTTATAATGTGTACGGACATTTGTCCATGCCGCATAAGCAGGCTGTAATACATCCGATAGTCCTAACAGTATTTAATTCTCAGCAAAGTAACAGATTAATTAAAATCACATGGCCATCCAGCATTCATTTTCATGGCAGTCCAGACTCTCGGTGGGGCACGATGGGAAGACGCCGGAAAGTTACTGCTTGCATTTTGTTTAACCAAGCCATGTTGCCAATGCACTGTTAGCGGCTGGCATACTTATTTTAATATTATTGCTATCTTAAGTAACATACTAAAACTGCACCGCAGGAAAACGGTCTGCTTAACCAAAAAACGGCGGTTCTCACCGGGTAACGCAAATACAACTTAGGTTTAACACCATTCCATGAGCTTGTTGTCGACAATCTTGTTGTTGAACGGCGGTATTTTATAAGAAGATGCATATAAGCGTTCATTGAACCCGGTGTGGCTGTCATTTATTCTGCGAAAAGCTCATTTTCTTTTTAAGCAATGCGATATTTTTTTCCTTTCCTTCAGTGAGAAGATTTCGGCAATAATCTGTAAAATAGAGATGTGATTGCAGGAAATGTAGCGACTGTTTGATATGGTTATCTATTTGCGTATTTGTATATAATTTCCGCTCCTGCCATACTAGTGCATCAAGGTGTTCAAAATCCGGCATTCCCAGGTGATAGGTATCTGCGTCACACAGTATCTGCTCAACCAGGCTAACTGGTTTAACCGGCATTTTCGTTGCCATTATACACTTGCCTGCCTCATACTGCAAATGCGCTTCAACATTATATTTATCTAAAAATAATTGCATTACAACAACACTGGTTTCTTCGTGTCTCTCCACTTCCCCCAATAAATAACCTGTATCATGAAACCAGGCCGCAGTTTGTAGTACAAATCTTTCCTGATCATTTAATTGGTAATGATCTGCTATCTCAGAAACATGCCGAACCACAGCTTGTGTATGCTCAAGGTTATGGTATACAAGGTCGGGGCTGGCATGTTCGTAAAATAATTTTTTTACATACAAAGGCATCTCAGTGAGAATATTTACAGGGTAATTCATCGCTTTTTCGCTATTTAAAAATGTTCAATTCCTCATTATAAACAGGGCCTTGTATGCCCAAAAATCTTAAACCACTATGAAATACATGATTTTGTGACAATGAATTTTCTGTCTTCATTGCACATTACGAGTTTTTACTTACGGATCTGTTTGAGCCCAAAAGTTCCTTTTTGTGTTTTCGATCAGCGTGTTTATTCTATATTATCAAAACCCATGTAGCTCATGATAATGGTGATATTTTCGGCTAAAGTATATTTTTGTTGACCCCGCATATTTTATTATATACCAAACGCCTTACTTTATATATTAAAGCAGCCTTTACATCTGGTAAATAAATCGCACACTAAGATTTAAGCGAAAGAAGCTGGATTTTAAATACAAAATATTCCTGATTGGAAACACAGTGGCTCAAAACGTTTTGGAGAGATGTGGATTGAAATATCTTTTTTGGGGCTTGTATCTTATTATTTAGCTTTTAGAAAAGGTTTACCCTCTTTAACGCTTTCAAAAAGCAGTTGAAAAGGCACAAACATGGTGCGCCAGGCCTACGTATGCAAGATTTATTTTTTTAAGTTCGACTACCTGTTCAATCCAATTTGAATCGTCATGTAATTGTTTAAGGATGGCCTCATAAGTTATTGAATACCGAAACGGCAGTAGCCGACGCCACTGCCGTCCCCATTAACTATTCGTCTTACAATAATTCACCCATCCCGAACACCGTCAGTCCTTTGGCAAATTGTCCGGCTATGGCCTGATTGGCGGCTTCAATGTATTGGCCGGTTATAGGGTCAACCACGGTCCGTAATGGCCGGGTGCCTTTTGGGGCGCCAATAAGTGTTATAATGGCGTCGGCAACATCCTGCGGGTTCGGTTTTTTAACTTGCATCTCTCCGCCCAACGCGGCTACCATTTTGTTAGGTATATGGGCAATGGCACTGTACCCCTCAAACACATCCTGATCAGATGCTGGGTTGTTCTTTTGCTGCATTTCGGTAGGGAAAGCACCCGGCTCCACAAGGGCCACATCAATGCCCAAACGTTTCACCTCGTAATGCAGCCCCTCGCTTATTCCTTCCAGCGCAAATTTGGAGGCCGCATAAATGGTAGCGAAGGGGAATGATACCCGCCCAAAGCCGCTTGTCACGTTAATAATCAGTCCTTCGGCCTGTTTACGCATGGCGGGTAACACTTGTTTGATCAGTCGCCAGGGGGCATAAACGTTGATATCAAAAGTGGTGTGCACATCAGCCGTGGTAAAGCTCTCTGCCACACCGGACATGGCGTAACCAGCGTTGTTCACCAGCACATCGATACTGCCTTCTTTAACCAAAATGGTGTCAATGGCCTGCTTCACGCTCTCGTCGTCAGTCAGAGTAACATCCAAAACGGTTACATTCTCCACGGCCGCAAGGGCCTGGGCTTTATTGGCATTACGGCCCCTGGTATCGCGCATCGTGGCGTATACCTGGTGCCCTAAGGCGGCCACTGCATGGGCGGTAAGCCAGCCAAAACCACTATTTGTTCCGGTTATCAATACAATCTTTTTGCTCATCTTTTCTAATTGTTTAAATGAATAAGCAAATGTTGAAAATGCCAACAAAAAAACATTTACCAAATGGTAAAAAGTGCACTTAACGGATATTACGGCGTATGCGACTTAGCGATTGCTGGGTGATGCCCAGGTATGAGGCCACATACGAAAGCGGGATGCGGTTGATGAGGTTGGGAAACGCCTCAATGAATGACAGGTAGCGCGTGGTGGCATCTTCTGAAACCAGCGGACTGCGTCGCTCCATGGCCAGCGTGAGGCACTTTTTTACCATGTTGGCCTTGATCATTTCCCAACCCACAATGGTGTTGGATATCTCATCCCAATCCTTTTTGTTAAAAACAAGCACCTGGCAGTCAGTAACAGCCTGTACATATTCCGAGGCCGCGATCTGCGATTCAAATTTTTCATTATCCACCACAAAATTGCTTTCATCCACAAAATAATTAGTGATCTCTTCTCCCTTGTTGTTATAATAGCAAAAGCGGAACACACCTTCCAACACAAACGCCACATACCGGGGCACCTTCCCGGCTTCCGACAGGTAGTCGTCTTTTTTGAATTCGAGTGGTTGAACCTTGCTCAGCAAAAACTCGATCTGCTGTTTGTTCAGGTCACCAAATTGCAGGATAAAATTTATAAGCGCTTCCATCACTTAAAGATAGTACACAACGCGGAGTATCCATTTATCATATGGTAAAAAATGAGGTGGGCCGGACATTAGTTTCTAAAGCCGTGAAATCTTCAGGAGCTGTTAAGTTTTGCAATTGGGTTTTACTTGCCAGGCTACGAACAGTTGTCCTAACCCGGTAGCTTTTTTGTAACAATTGCAGAATGATCTGCCGGGCTACAAAACGAATTCCGCCCGTTACTAAAACAGTTCCTTTGTCTTCCATCTTTCGCTATTAAAATATAAGACAAAGGTCCGGGCAAAAATGAAGGACAAGTTTTCTGAAAAGTCCAATTGTCTTTATTGAGCGGTCCATTCAAACGGCGTTCAATGAAATTGTCGTATATCGACCGGATGACGACCTTCGCTTCCTTAGCATATTAATCGAAGGTTGCATGCGTATTTCAATTGAAGGATTGCCGGAAATCCAATGGGCTTTGTTTGGTCTTGGTTTTAAATAATTTATTAAAAGATTGAGGATGCTCAAAACCAAGTTGATAGGCGATCTCACTTACGGACATCCTCGTCGTAGATAATTTTTCTTTAGCCTTCTCGATCAGTTTCTCGTGTATGATCTGTTGCATCGTCTGACCGGTCAATTGTTTCAATAGGCTACTTAAATATTTAGATGACATGTTCAAAGCATCAGCAAAGTATCGTACAGTTGGCAGTCCTTCAGAAAGCAGCGCTTCGTTGTTTAAATAGGTTCTTAAGATCTCTTCCACCTGATTTAAGACCTGATGGTTAGAGACCTTTCGGGTGATGAACTGACGCTGGTAAAAACGTTCGGCATAATTCAGCAAGGTCTCCAGGTGTGAAATGATAATGTCCTGACTGAACTTATCAATGTTGGAATAATATTCAGTTTTAATATTTTTGACCAGGTCATTGATCACTGTTTCTTCCTTATCCGAGAGGAATAACGCTTCACTGGTAGCATAGCTAAAGTATTCGTATCGCCTGATCTTGGTAGCAAGAGATGTGTTCCAAAGAAAGTCAGGGTGTACAAAAAGCATCCAGCCATCCAGGTCCGGGGGTACACCGTTCTTTTCACCACGCAAGACCTGGCCGGGGGACATAAAGGCCATAAGCCCTTCGTCAAAATCGTATTTTTGTTGCCCGTAATGTAAGCCGTCACATCCTCTTTTCATTGATATCACATACAAGTCGAATACGACCGCATCTATACCTGTATCATTTCTCAGACCTTTCAGGTCAACGATGCTGATCAGCGGGTGATGGGGTTTAGGAAGCCCCATCAAACGATGTATTTCCGTTATGGAAGTGATCCGGTAGGGTTTGTTGTTTGCCATAGTGTAAGTTATTTGAATTTAAACGGATACTTTAGCCATATCATCACTAATGGCATCGCTAAAAACGGGATCTCTATCAACACCATGCGGTAATTCCCCGCTCGCAGCGCCAACCCCATGATCATAACGATCAGGATCGCATTTAGCATATTGCCCACGAAGAAAGTGCGAGGGATGAGCAAGAGTACGCCGACCACTATGGCTACAGCAGCCAGATATGGAGTGAACGTTTCGCTGATCCCTAAACTTTCCATCATCTTAACGGACTCCGGATTGTTTTTGTAATGTATGGTATCCCAGGCATGTTTAAAACTGAGCGTCACCGAAATGAGCAGCAGCACTGCTGAAATAATATTCTTCATCATGGCTAATTAAGGATAAAAGTGTTCATGATGTAACCTCCGAGTATCGCTATCGGCACGCCGATCATTGCGCTTGTTAAAGCTCTTTTAGCCTTATTGGGATGCGTCTTTCTGTGTCTGAAATATAGGAAGAACCCTATTGGAGGAAAAGCATTGGAAATGACGAACCAAAACCCCGACAGCGTGTCTTTATTATCTTTCATGAGTATTGCTTTTATAATTTACCGAACTCTTTTCCATCTAAATGATTTGCCCACCAATGGAATACCTTTGTAGCCCCTGGTCTCGAGTTCATCAGGTCCTTTCAGTTTACCTTTGAAACTATACATGTTTCCATCCTGCACACTATACAACTTACCATCCACGTACTCACCATCCTTATAGGTAAGATCGGTGATATGCGTAAGACCTTGCACAGACCTGCTCCGGAGCTTTTCATTAGGATTTTTAACGTCCTTCTTTGATGTTTTGCCATCTGCTTCAAACATCTCTTTCGACCATAAGAGTTTGGCTGAGTAAGTGTCGCCTGCTTTGAACACCTCGATCCTGTAATCATCACATTGCCATACCCCTGTGATTTGGTCTGCAGGTAGTTTCTGCGCGAAAGATGCTAGTGATAACAGCAGCATAAACGCCGCCAGTATTGATTTTTTCATATCTGATTGTTTATTGCCGATTATTAAGTTTTTTGAATTTTTCAAATTCCTTGTGCCCTAACTTCATCAATTGGCTGGGCATCAGCCTGCTTAAAAATTTTATCACATTCACCACGAATGGTTTAATCTCAGGTGTGTCATTCAGAAGTCCTTTGATGGCTACACTGACCAGTTTATCCACATTCATCATTTGACCCGGATTAGGTTGCAGTACCCAATCATTCTGAAGATTGGTATTGACGCCCGGCGGGATCAATTCGAATACCTTGACACTCGTTTTGTTTAATTGCAGGCGCAGGGCCAGGGAGTAAGCATGAACTCCTGCTTTTGAAGCGCTATAGACCGGAGCGGTGGAGTAAGGGATAAAAGCAATGGCAGAGGAAACATTCACAATTGCCGCCGTTGGCTTTTTGATCAGATGCGGCAAAAACTGATGAACCATCCGGATCGTTCCCGTGAGATTAATATCGATCTCACGGGTAATGTTTTCCAGGTCCTTACTGGCATCGTGAACGTCAAGCAACCGCATTTCACCTGCATTGTTAACGATCACATTCAGATCAGGAAATTGTTGTGTCACCACTTCATACAGGCGTTCAATATGTTGCGGATCACTTACATCGCTCCGAAAGACGTGTATTTTGGGAAAACGCCTTTTGGTATCATTTAAGGCTTCTTGCTTACGACCTGTAACGATGATTGTTGCCCCCTGCTGGGTAAGTTGCCTGACAAGTTCCAAGCCTATACCGCTGGTTCCTCCTGTGATCAGGATGGTACTATTCTTTAAATCCATATTTTTCTCATTATTGTTGATGCAAAGTTCAGCCAATGTCGATGAGCAGATGTATCCAAAAGTCACGAAGTTGTAGTTAAAAAGGAAGATTGCCGGCTGTTATGACAGGTAAGCAGTACACCAACTTAACCTAAAAATCATAAAGACTATTCAGTTTGCTAAAGCAATTTCAGCACGAACGAAATTGTCTAAAAACTCACTTCTTCGGCTTCGCAAAGGGATTAAAAGAAAATCCGATATTGACGTACGGTGCCGCGTCAGCTCTACCTTCCCAGGTATAATCTGTGAACGAACGGTCTTTTTCAAACGTCCGGGCGTATGGGTTTATACGCACTCCGGCCCGCAAAGACAATATGATGCTTGCCGGCAAAATGTGCTCATAAAGCAACCCTGGATTCACGTCAACCTGGCGATACTGATAGGTTGTGCCGTTCTCGTCAAGATCATCCAGAAAGAAGGTGGTTTGCGGATCCAATTCCCAACCTGCGGAAAGCCTGCCTTTACCAAATATTTTTTTTCGTAGGTAGGCATACCGAGGCAAAAAGACGTCTGCCATCAGGCTTTCATTGAACTTATGCTCCAAAAGGAATGTAGGGAGCACACGGATGAACATACTCGGATCGGTGCTGTACAAAATACCGATATTGATTTTGGTTCTGTTGTTCGCTTTAAGAACAATAGCGCCGGTAAACGTCCCGCGAACCCTTTCCAGTGAACGTTCACTCCAATCCATATTGATACTACCGCTATAGATGGCGGTCTTTCCAAAGAGTTTAGAGAAATAGGTAAGGTTCAGACCCTCTGTATGATAATGAAGATCCCTGCTGACGGTTTGTGACGGAGCTGCCGAGGATTTCGGGAAATTATATTCAGCAGAAACATACCGGTAGAAACCGTTGGCTTGTACCAACCATCGGCGGTTCTGAAAAAGATTAATGTTCGCACTTGCACTCAATTGCGACCATTGGGTGAACTCACCATCCGGAAGGTCTTGTCCTCTAAGGGTAGACGAGGCGTTATAATTGCCATATTGTTTATAGTCTATGCTGAATGGCCTGCGTTCGGCAAACTTATCCGCTGCATATTCAGTGACCTTTTTGGCGAGACTATCCTGGCTCTGTGTCTTACCGGTCAACGGCAGCATTGCAATACCCATGACTAAAGTTAGCGCCAGAATACGGCCGGAAGCTTCTCTTATTGCGCGACGGGCGCCAGAAATCGAAAAACTGTGATTGAACATAATTGCTTGGTTTAATTGTATGGAACTATTATTTTTTATGACTGAGTTTGATCCTGACGAACATGTCTATGCCGCAGGTAGTCAGGCGGACATAGCGTATAGGCGATCTGACAATATTTGTCCTTTGCAGGTGGATTTTGATCGCGATATGGATGATCTGGAAAAGGTAGGTCCGTACCAGGTCGAACTTGTAGAGATAGGTGGAGTCCAGGCTGCCACACATCTTATCGAAGATCGGTACAAGTATCAGCACATCTTCCTCATCCAATTCGATGTTTATAGGGTTGCCCTCTTTAAAAAGATCGATGGCCTCGAAATTGCTCCAGACGCTTTTAGCAAAAAATGCCTTGTCAAACGCTGTGATGTACCCCTTATCCTGATCTTCCCATTCAAGATCATCCGACTTGCAGAAGACAAGGGCTGGACGAAGGGCTATGGAGGCGCTCATTTTTAGGCAGATGTAAAACTTGTTTTCATAAGGAAACAGCCTGCCTCTTCCACTTTGGCCCGATGGCCACCATACAGCATCAAATTGATCAATTTTCATTTTTCTGAAAGTATTTGCAAGTATGGCGCCCCAAAGGCCAAACAATACCTGTTCACACAGCTTAATCAGCCGTGATAGCAAACTCGCAGGTTTGCGGTCTGGTCAATGACTTATGTTATTTAATGAGAGAGAGGTGACTGTCCATAATCGTTGGGTCATTTTGCCTGGATGTTTCAGACAGGTGTTTCCTGATCTTTTTGCTGGCGATCAATATGGCAATGCTGCTTAGCACACTGGCGAGAGGAACCACCATCATTCCCCAGCGCAAACCGTTTACTTCATGAGCCGCACTGACCGTATCACTGATCATGCCCACGAGCAGCGGCGATAATGCCGGGCCTAACAACCCTGAGGCGATCATGAGCAAACTGGAAGACAGCGCCTGCTTCCCTGGCCCCGCTATCAGATGACCTGCGCCAAAAGCAAATGGAAGCAGAAACGCAAATGCCAGCATAGCAGGAACAAAAAGCGCAATAGACATCCAGCCTTCGGGCACCAGGAGTGCAGCAATTGTTGCGATTGCGGCGATGCTGAATACAACAGCTGGCGGATGCAGTAAACGGCTTGCCCCACGGTTTAAAGCGTTGTCAAATAAACGGCCACCGCCTATGGTGCCGATGATGCCCATTAGCCCTTGTAGCAAGCCGAATGATAGTCCCACCTGGCTGGCTGTCAAGCCGTGGGTCCGTATCAGGAACGGAGCAGTAAAGGAATAAAATGGAGCAGCGGCAAAACCTAAAAAGTTTGCGCCAATGAACATCCACAGGAACGCCGGTTTCGACAGCAGCTCACGGCCTGCAGACCAGGTATTACCTCTATCGCTGCTGGAAGTTGAAGGAATGGCGGTTTTCACCGTAAACGTCAGGACAAGGATAACCAGTAGCAATCCAACGCCTCCTGCTATCAATAGCGCAACGCGCCAGCCGATATGATCACTTGCCCAGCCGCCGACGCCAAACCCTATCATCGTACCCAAAGGGATGCCCATTGAATAAATACCGAGCGCACGACCGCGCCGATGCCCGGAAATGTTTCCTGCGATCAGCGCATGACTGGCAGGCGTTCCTCCGGCTTCCCCAAGTGCTACACCAAATCGTGAAAGCGCCATCGTTATGAAACCAACCGAAAAACCACCTAGTCCGGTCATAACGCTCCAGATCAATACACACCAGAGCAAAACCTGCCTGGATGCACCGCGGTCAGCTAAACGGGCCAGCGGCAAAGAGGCCAGTGAATAGATCGCTGCAAATGCAATTCCATTGATCAGCCCTAATTGCGTATCGCTGAGGTGCAGCTCTCTCTTAATTGACTCAGCCAGGATAAAGGGAAGTATCCGGTCAATCTGGCTGAATGCGCTGACCAAAAATAAGGTGATGATGAAAGCCGTTCTGCGCCCACGGCTCAGCAGCGGTGTTGGAGTTATTTGATCGTTCATAACAATGATTTGTTTGTTAGCAGAAGTCTTTTAATACCAGGGGAATTATTGGGCAGACATGACTTTCTCGCCCATCTTAGTGGCTTGCGAAAGCATGAACCTGGGCGCAAGCCTGCTCAGGATACGCATGATCCTGGCAGGACCAGGGAAGATCTCGTAGGTATCACTGGTCATCCCCTTAATAGCTTCATCTACTATGTTCTGAGGAGACACTAACATTTTGGTATCAACCATACCACCATTCCTGAATCTGTCATTCAAGGGTGTTGTGGAACCGGGAGCGATGAGTTCAAATACCTTGAGCCCGGTGGATTTAACCTGTACCCGCAGGCATTGCGTGAACGATCGTAATCCTGATTTGCTGGCGCTATAGACAGGGGCAATCGGAAACGCACCAAGGGCAATGCCAGAGGTGACGTTCAGGATGGCAGCAGTTTGCTGTTTTTTCAGGTGGGGCAGAAATTCCTGAACCATACGTATGGGGCCCATCAGGTTGATTTCTATTTCGCGGGTAAGGTCGTACAGATCATGATCATCATGCAGGGCGATCCTGCGCATCTCCCCGGCATTATTAATCAGCATATTCAGCTCAGGAAACTCTTTAGTCACCTTTTCGTACAGACCGTTTATATCCTCGACCTTACTAACGTCACTCTTAATAGTGTGGATGCCCGGAAGGATCTTTTTCGTCTCTTCCAGCTTTTGTTCGTTCCTTCCGGTGATGATTACGGTATTGCCTAGTTCGAGGAGCCTGAAGGCGAACTCGAAACCAAAGCCGCTTGTTCCGCCAGTGATCAGAATTGTGTTTTTGCTTAATTCCATCTTGCTTAATTTGATGGAACAAAGATGGCAACAACCCATCAGGTGGCCTTTGCAAGAATCAAAACAATGTTTGCAAAAAAGAAACCTTTTATTCGTTTCTAAAGGTCAGTGGAGAACAGTCGGTCTGTTTCTTGAAAAAGTTAGAGAAATGAGCGACTTCTTCAAATCCCAGACTAAACGCGATCTCGGACACGTTCCATTCCGTTTGCCTGAGTAATATCTTGGCTTCCTGAATGATCCGGTTACTGATCAGGTTCTTGGTTGTCTGACCGGTCTGTTGTTTCAGTACACGGTTCAGATAGTTAACATGGATAGACAGCTGATCGGCATAGTCTTTAGGCGTCCGCAGTTTAAGTCCCTGAAATGGTGAGGCAATGGGGAACTGGCGCTCCAAAAGTTCGGCGAATAATGAGGACACACGGGACGCGGCGTTATGCTCCTGGTAAAGATCAGTAGCAGGCTGCAACTTTTGCCCGTAATGGATCAGTTCCATTAAGTAGTTGCGTATCAGGTCATACTTATAAGCATAATCGGAATTGATCTCCTTATGCATCTTTCTAAAAATGGTTTTGATCTCTTCTTTTTCCTGTTCATTGATGTGGAAGCAGGGATAACCCCCAGGCTTAAATATAGGCAGTTCATCAAGTACAACACCACTTTTGGACTGAGCAAGAAAATCAGCACTAAAGAGGCAAAAGTAGCCACGCTGGTCCATGTCCTTCGCGATCCAGTTATAAGGTACTTTAGGCGTAGTGAACATCAGCGCCTGTGTCTCTATATCTATAATCTTATCGGCATATTCCGCCCGGTTGCGCCCGTCGATCAGGTTGATCTTGTAATAAGCACGCCTGTTATAGGTCATATTGGGTTTTACCTTAATCAGCTTTGCCAATTCACTGACATCAAATACATTAAAATGGCCCACTTCTTTTGTTAGCCCCTGCGGCAATAACTGGCTGATGTCTTTATTCAAATTCTCGGAAGCTTTTTTATAAAAACCTTCAAGTGTGGTAATTTCCATATTGGGTGATTTGCAAAAAACAAATATAATTATTTCATCCTGCTTTTAAACACTACTCAAAACTGCGCTCCAAATTTAAAATTGTGGCGCAGTCAAAACCACTGGTCCAAAACTTAATTCATTTAGAACTTCCACCCCGTTTTTCTGCTTAACCATTTGCGGCAGAAATCCCCGGTCTAATCCCACTGGTGCCAGCAGATTTGTCTGCAGGTTTTTCTCCCCGTCTTTATCGGTTAAAACCGCAAAACCATCTGCAGGGGTTCCCCAGGCTCCCAGGTTGTTTACAAGGATGTCGAGTTTTTTGTGTGATAAACATTTTGAATTGGCTAAGAATGAAATGGTACGGGGCAGCAAGGTGAAAGTATTTAAGCTGGTACCACCTGTGGTGGCAACAGACGAACTTCTTACTATTCTCACCAATCAGCGCAATGCTTTTCTGTGCGATGGTCCACCTACACCTGAACAGCGACGATCTGATTTGAAAAAATTTAAATTAGCATTGATTTGCGAGGAGAAATGAAATTGAAAAAGCGATAAATACTGATTTTGGTCATCGTTCCCGGCCAGTACCATCGGGATCACCGCCAGTCATCAATCAAATATATGCCTGCTCTATTGTATCCTGGTTCATTAGGACGCTCCATGGCAACCCCCTGGAATTCTGTACGAAAACCGCTGTTAAGCAGGTGCTGGTACGCCTCCTGTCGGCCGGTGTTAACACCAGCGACTATTTTTTGCAGGCCCTTTTCAGCAGCCATTTTTTCACAGGCCTTCAGCAAGCCTTTAAAGTCCTGCCCGGCGTTTGCGCCTGAACGCACCGCTCCAAATTTGATGTAGCAGGTGTCGCTTCCCGCTTCTGTTCCAGGTCCGCTATGGCACACCGCCAGTCCCACTAGTTTTGCATCCTCCCAAAGGAGTACAGTGTCACCGAGCCCTTGCACGGCCACGGATTGAATTTCCCCGGTTACATCCAGTCCTTCGTATATCGTATCCGTCAATTGCCTGCAGGCTAGAAGTGTGGATCCCTGTTCGCCTTCCGGCACGTCTGAAAACTTTGATGATTGCAGTTTATCTTTTGCCTGTTCCACCGGTTTGAACATGATGGCAGTAAGGAATCGTGGCCAAAAGCCAAACTTCTGATAAAGATTTACATGCTTGGCACTTTGTGCAAAAGTGAAAAGACCCGCATGCTTTATACCCCATTTAGCAAAGCTTTCCATAATAGGCTCCATGAGGAGTTTTGCAGCTCCCTGGTCCCAATATTCGGGATGAACAGTGAGGGGGCCAAAAAAACCAACGCTGCCCCAGTTACTGGCAAAGTTGGTACCTACCAGTTTACCATTGACTTCTGCAGCAAAGGCAGCATCAGGATTGGCTTTCCAGCGAGTGTGTACATAGCTGGCATCTCCCATAAAAGAGGTGGGTTCCGGTAAGCAAAGGAAAGTGCCGAACGCCAGGCGCATAATGTGGTCAGCAGCTGGTAATTCACTTTCTTGAAGTGGGCGGACATGGGTGTCAAGGTTTGGTTTTGTTATAGTAGATGGTTGGGGTGTCATATAGTAGATTTTCTTTTGCGTTCTAATTAACGTAAAAAGTACGATTAAAAAGCTGTTACTCTTCCTGATTCTTCGCCAGTTATTTCAAATTTACCAATTTGCTTATTCATCTTTTTAACTAATCCCATTTTTCTTTTCTGATCTAAAATTAAATACTGTGCAGGTTGCTAAGTGGGGCGTGGCAGCGTTTCGCCCCCCTGTGCCATACTCCATTCTTCCGATTCTGCCTTTAAAAGAAAAAGGGCTTTTAGACATGATGGTATCTTGAAGTGAACGATGAGAAAGCATTAACGTTGCCGTATGCAGGCAAATTAGAACAAATACTTTAAATTTTGGCTTGATGCGCTTTAAAAAGCCGGTTACCAATGCCATCTTATAACGCCTATTTAGCTGTGCCTATATTGCAGCTTTATCGATTTTGAACAGTTCACCCTACGAAGCTTATTTGTCAGCGGTAGTTATTTTTAATACGAGTGTAATCTTATGATTTGCCCATCATAATTTTTAATTTCTTCTTTAAGGCTTATAGCTGTGTGTAGTAAACATGCAACACTGATAATTTCACTTTCTCTTTTTTCAATTTCATACAATTCCATAGGCATCGTATAAGAAGATTTACCATCGTTGGCTCGACGAAATTCAATCACTTTAGGAACCAATTGCATAGTTTCATTATTATACTCCTTTGATCTTTCTAATTCTGATAATGCCAATTTATGAAAGTAGCTATTAGACTTTGAATTGATATCGTTAATTAGTTGTGCTATCTGTAAATTCTCATCATCAGTTTCATGGCTTTTATAGTAATACTTGTTCAGAAAAATCGTCAATTCACCACAATAGCAAATAACATAATTTAAAAAACCATTTAACTCATCAGACCCGCAGCTATCTTCAATCCACTGATCTGTTAATGAGTCGTAATCTCCTAATAAGCCATAAAAATATCTTACTTGTGATGTAGTAGTGAATTCATAGAATAAATCTAAACCATAATTGCGCATTTCCTCATGCGTTCTATCACTTATACTGAAATATTCAATATTTGGATTTAGTTTTTCAGTTCTTTCATAAAACCAATTGAATAAGCTCCAGAGTTCATCGGTTGACAGCAGTTCAATTTTCCCATCTATCTTGTTTGTTATATTATCGAACTGCAAATTCTTTTTAAAATTGCTCTGATTTTCAAAGAGGTATTGTTTGTAAGAAAATTTATCTTCCTGTTTAACCAAAGTAGATAGTTTAGTTCTTGCAATTTCCTTATTGAATTTAAAAAAGTATAATTGTTCTGACATTGTCTATTTATAATTATTGAAATCCGTCAAAAGTTAATTTTTCAGGATACATCGAACTAATACCCTCCGCTTCTTTTCAATATCTCCGCTCCCGTACGCATAATCCAGCTTTAAAACGTTGTTCAGTCCCTTGTCCGGCAGGTCATTCATATTTACCTGGTCTTGATCATAGATAGCTCGTTTGGCTTCCAGTTTTCAAGTTTACTGCTGTACCCCGTTTTCATTTCGCGGAAAAAATGTTCAATTCCTCATTATAAACAGGGCTTTGTACACCCAAAAAATTCAAAACACTGTGAAATACATGGTTTTGTGACAATGAATTTTCTGTCTTCAATTGTTTTAAACTGTTATCAGATGTCCAAACTATAAAAGGAATTTCATATTGTTCTTTCGGCGCCAGGCTTAAAGGCAAACCATGCATGTATAGATTGTTTTCTCCTAAAGATTCGCCATGGTCGGAAACAAAAATCATTGCACTTTTATATTCCTTTAATTGTTTTAAATCTTCAATTACATTGTATAGAATATAATCGGTATAACCAATCGTATTGTCATAAGCATTGACCAATTCCGTATTAGAACATTTTGCTAGTTCAACACTATTACAGACGGGCTTAAAAGTTTCGAACCGAGGCGGATATTTCTGGCTATACTCAGGTCCATGACTTGTACTTGTGTGTAATACAATCAATACCTTATTTTTTGTACTTGCTGCTATTTGCTCTTTCAGGCCCTTCAGAAGAACTTCATCATAATCGCATCCATCGCCTTTACAATCTTTCATCAGCGCTTCTTTGTTCAGGTAATTTTTTATATGAACAGGTGGTTCTCCCCAGTTTGTAGTTCTCCAGACAACCTCTACGCCATTTCTATATAAATAATTGGGCAAAATCTCATACAACTCGCCGGTATTTTTATGTTCTAAAATACACTTTACACCTGCAGTAGTGTAAGTGGCGCAGGAGGTAGCATTAAAATGAAATACACCAGGGGTCTTTGAAAGAAATGGATTTGTATTTTTACTGTACCCGTATAAAGAAAAATTTTCCCTTCTGGCGGATTCTCCTATCACTAAGACTACAACCGATTTCCGGTTATCCTTTATGGCAGCATCTGGCAATAATATTTCTTTTTCATTTTCCTGGTGTTTATGTATAAAAAACAGAGAAAGATTTACTGTGTAACTCCATGGCATTGCAAGCCCGCCTAATACTTTCGAATTTTTATCAACCCATAACCAATTTTTGGAATTGGCAAATGCTACAATTACCATAAATAATAAACTAGCTAAAGCGATGATGAAAAATCGCTTTAGTGTTACATTTACTATTTTGGCTTTAATAATAATAATGCCAGGAATAACACCAAGCAGCATTATATAGAGTAGTAATTTTATGGAAAAAAAACCAGATGCCTCAGCATAATTGGTATTTAGCACATTACCCATCATTTCTGCATTTATTATAACACCGTAAGTATTAACAAAGTAAACTGCAATTGCGCTGACAATAAAGAATAATACCACGATGATTTTTCCTACAAAGCGTAATAGATAGAACATCAAAAAAAAGGAAAAAGCATTTGCGACCGGCATTAGAATAATAAAAGAAATAATAATGGTAATGCCATTAAAACTTTTATAATCAATATTATCAAAAACAAATTTGAAAAAGGGAAAATGAAAGAATAAGAAGTTAAGACAACCTAATAATAAAGAAAGATGAACAATTTTAATATTATCTTTTAATAAACGCATAAGCCATTTTATAAACTGGAACAATCAAGCAAATTAATGCAAGATACAATATTATTAAATTTTTATTAAATATCTTACTGACTAATGACACACCACTAGCCAGTATTAATAAAATAAAAATCGGATAGTATTTTTTATTGTTAACCCAGGCCCAGATTTTATATTTCCGGCTGATAAAGATTCCTGCCAGTCCAGAGATATATCCGATAATACTGCCAATAATAACATCAAGCGGATAATGCGCTCCTACGCCTACCCTTGTAAACGCAATAGTTAGTCCAGCCATGATTGTAAAAAGAACCCATAAAATTTTATAGGGCAACTTTTCGGGCATAAATGCAAACAACAAAACAGTAAACGTTGTAAAGACCGTAATTGAGTGTCCAGAGGGTAAACTGGCATACCCAACAGCTTTTTTTCCGATGATAATAAAACAATTATTATCAAACACCACAGCAGGTCTTGGCACCCGAAATAAATTTTTTAAACCGACAGAAAATATAAAAGAAGCCAGCGATGCCGATATTAATGACTCCCACATTTTAGGCGCATACAAAATGAAAATACTTAAAACAGACAAAATAATCGAAGCATCTCCTAATTGGGTAAGATTATAGATGATATCTGGGAATTGGCCTAAATTATAATTAATAAAAAAGAAATTGTCCTTTTGAATCTGTACATATTTATTGGTATGTAACGAATCATTGTGTTGTAAAAACAAAATAATTGCGATTAACAAGGATATGGGCAAAAAAAATAAGCATGGTTTGAGTTTAGAATAATTATTAATGACCTTTACGTTCATTGCACATTAGGATTTTTTCTACAGACCTGTTTCATAAATCACCAGATAACTTGTCCAACATCACTTTTCAGGATGTGAACGCTGCTGCCTGGCTAACATCGCCAGCAAGTTGAATAAAGTCTGTATCCTATGAGATCATTGGACTTATTAGATATTGTGCCGCTAAGGGTAACTCTCTCCTGCGAATATGCATGGACAACAAAGGCAAAAAAAAGTACCAGAGAGGACATAGATCCTGCTTTCATTTATTATGGGTTAGCGTTAAATGTTAATATTTTCGGCTAAAGTATATTTTTGTCGACTCCGCATATTTTATATATACAAAATGCCCTACTCTATATATTAAAGCAGCCATTACATCTAGTAAAATAAATCGCACAATAAGATTTAAGCGAAAGAAGCTGTATTTTCAAAACAAATTATTCCTGGTTAGATGGAAACCTTAGTTTCGCTTTTAGAAAACGTTTACCATCTTTAAATCTTATTTTGGTCTATAATTAATGTGCTTTTGTATAGTACAAGATTTATATTCTTTGCGTATTGCTACATTTGCCAGAAACCTAAAATGGGTTTATGAATAAAACTTTATACACAAAAACTATAGATGCCAATTGGATGATCCAGTTGATCATTTCAAAAAAATACCGATTTCAACGTCATTTATTACCGATCGTATTTTGTATTGTTGTTTTGTATTATAGTCCGGCGGACTATGTAGAACCTTCTGAAACCTATAATCGACTGGTCATTTTTTTTCAGATAATTTTGTTGGCCTACGGTAACATATATTTTTCCGTGCCTAAATTTTTATTTAGAAAAAAATACCTGAGTTATGGTCTTTTTGTGCTTACAAGCATGATTCTTTCGTTTTACGCTCATGAAGTTTTTTCCTTTTATTTTAAACCTGATTTACTGCCTTACGAGGATGACAGTATCAACTTTTTTACCTTTTCCTTTATGGTCATGATGCTTATTACGGCATCGGCAGCAGTTAAATTATTCCAGCAGTGGATATCTGATGCGCAGCTGATTCATGATCTGGACCTGGCAAAAACTAATACCGAACTGGAACAGCTCAAGAATCAAATCAATCCGCATTTCCTTTTTAATATGCTTAACAATGCCAATGTTCTGATTGAAGATGATCCTAAAAAAGCTTCGCAGGTTTTGGTGAAACTAAGTGACCTGCTTCGTTATCAGCTTTATGACAGCTCGAGAGATAAAGTTCTATTAACTTCAGAAATCCATTTTTTAGAAGACTTTTTAAACCTGGAAAAAGTTAGACGGGATAATTTTAATTTCTTAATATCCAAGGAAGGTGAATTGAGCGGTGTTCAGGTTCCTCCCTTATTATTTATTTCATTTGTCGAAAATGCTGTAAAACACAATAATGACTCAGCGAAATTATCGTATGTAAATTTGTTTTTCGATGTTCGTCATACTGCGCTATTTTTCAAATGCATAAACTCAAAACCCGCTGTAAAAGCAGTTAATAAATCCGGAGGATTAGGCCTGGCCAATATTAAAAGAAGATTGGAACTCCTGTTCCCTTCTTCACATGATTTAAAAATAGAAGACAATTCGGAAACGTACTGCATTACCTTAACTTTAAAATACTAAAATGAACTGCATAATAGTTGATGATGAACCATTAGCAAGAAAAGCAATCCAGAAACTGGTTTCTCAGACAGAAAATCTGGAGTCTATAGCCTCATTTAATGGCGCAGATGCTACAAGAGAATTCCTGGCAAAAAATGCTGTTGATTTAGTATTTCTTGATATTCAAATGCCGGGAGTGAATGGAATTGAATTTGCCAGAACTATTCCTAAAAAAACTTTAGTGGTGTTTACTACCGCTTTTCATGAATTTGCTTCTGAGAGTTATGAAGTAGACGCTATTGACTATTTGATCAAACCTGTAAAATTAGAACGCTTTCAAAAAGCAGTTGAAAAGGCACAGACGTATTGCAAATTATTCCATAATGATTATATAAACAGTAATATAGAAAACATAACCGACGATTATATTTTCGTAAGAGCAGACCGCAGAATGTTCAAAGTACATTTTAGTGACATCCTTTTTATCGAAGGCTTAAAAGACTATGTGGTTATTTATTTAGAAAATCAAAAAGTGATTACGCTGATGAATATTAAAACTATTAATGATCTGCTTCCAAAAAGTTTCTTTGTCAGAGTCAGCAAATCTTATATAATCAATGTAAATAAAATAAATTCTGTTGATAACAATACTATATATATAGGGAAGAACGAAATACCGATTGGCAATGTTTACAGGGATTTCTTTTTTAATGAATTTGTAACCAAAAAGATTTTGAAATAAGTAATAAAAGGGGCTATCGCATTTGTCTAAATAGAATATAAGCTCATCAGGAGTATTCCAGTGGGGAAATTTCCCCTGCCGGTGTCATATTGGAGGAATGCACCATGTCGTACCGAAAATTAGACTTAAGTAAGTTTATTTCTTTTTTTCAACAAATTCTTCCTTCATTTCCTTTCCATCATCATTGGTATCCATGGCAGCTGCAGCTGAGTTGCCATTGGTGGTATCGGGCAGGTGCATCCTGTTTTCAAGCGCGTTCCTGTCCAGTTTTGTAAACGAAGCTCCTGTATCCCTACGAGCAACAGCATCTATGTGGTAATTCAGGAGAGGCTTAACTTTGCTTAAGTTTCCAGTTATGTGGAAGAAGTTCTTTGATTCGGTTTACGGGATAGCTGGCTATTCTACTGAGAACGTCCTGTAACCATTCGACAGGGTCAACCTTATGCATTTTACAAGTCCCAAGCAAGCTATATAGCATTGCGGATCTTCTCGCAGCCTCATGTGAGCCCGCAAACAGATGATTTTTTCGACCCAGTGCTATAGGTCTTATAGAGTTTTCAATCGGGTTGTTATCTGGTAACAGATGTCCTGTTTGAGCATATGCGCATAGTTTATTCCATCTTTTTATGCTATAAGCCAGTGCTTGTCCAATTGGGCTCTTAGGAAGGACTTGTGGATACTGGTTAATCATCCATACCCCTAACTCAGCGAGGATAGGAACAGCCTTCTCAAAACGGTGAGATTTACGATCTGCTATATCATATGCCTGAGCATTGCATTCCCGCTCTATTTCATAGAGTAGCTGTATTTGCTGAAGAACATGCTCCGCACGGGTGCGATCATGTTCCAGCGCATCTACAAAATATCTACGCGCATGAGCCATGCAATGGATGAGATTTATTCCACTGCTTTCGGCAATCGTATCGTAGATCTGGTAACCATCCGTCTGGATTGTACCTTTAAATTTTTGTAACATTTGTGTGGGGCCATCTTTATTGCGCCCCTCCTGGTAGTCGAAGACTACCAGCTTGTTTATACTGTCCTGATAGGCCCAAAAGAAGCCTCGATGAGTTTTTCCTTTCTTATCCTTGTCCAGTACTGGCATGGGACTCTCGTCGCACTGTATGTAGTCAGCATTAAGTACCTGATCGACGAGAGCTCCATAAAGAGGGGTTATCAGGTTAGCCGCAGCACCAACCCAATCCGTCAACGTCGAATACGGAAGTTTTACTCCGGAACGCTCAAAACGTTGCATTTGACGATGCAGGGGCAAGTGATCAACAAATTTATCGATGATCATTTGAGTTAACAGCCCCGGTCCTGCAATGCATTTCGGCAATGGCATGTCTGGCAATGGTGCTGTTATTATCTGGGAGGAATCTGCATTAGATTCCGGTGCCAGATACTTGGGCCGGATGTATCGTTTAACATATAGTTCTGCAGCCTTGTATTCCAAAACTTCTGTTTCCAGTTGCCCAATCCTCTTGCTTCCTTGTGGAAGATCTATCGGGTCTATAATAATTTCCTCTCTGCGTAAGTGATCGGGTAATTTATTTCTACCTGGGTGCTGAACCGGATCCGTATTGATTTTGTTACGGGTATAGGAGATTTTCTGGGCACTTATAATACTGCTGGTGGCCGTTTGGTCAGCTTTCATATCCAGTGATAATTGCTGTACTGATGCCTCTGTGGAAACAAACTTCTCGTGACGGCTACCAAAGATCATCTTCTTCAATACGGCCAGCTCGTGCTTTAACTGGCTGATGGTTTGTTCAGCCTGTTCATAACGTTCCTTATAATCAATGTTGGGGTGTTGCATCGTTAGGTGCAATGTTAGCCAATCATTCTGTAAATATTGTTAGCGCGATGTTAACGTGCTGGCATTCTTTGATTATATCGTTTTCGATAGTGCACCTTTTCCAGACTAATCCCCTGCAAGATCAATATCAGCTGGCTATAGTTAATCACCACATGTGTTTGATCGTGCAGGAATGGTGGTAATTCAAACGTACCTTCCTCCAATCGTTTATGAAAGATGGCAAAGCCA
>NZ_JAKIRP010000006.1 GCF_021646545.1 Chitinophaga filiformis
GCAATACTTACCTTAAAACTCGCTTCATACACCGCTGGGCGGCCCATGGCTTTCTTTTTCATAATTAGTAATTTAATTTAGCTTACGCTTCTTACCAAATATGTAAAGCCAATCCTGAATTAATACAATCTGTACGAACCGAAACCGCGGTTCAGAAAGTCAAAATCCAGGGATAAGGTTCAGTCGAGGTTCGGTCGAGGTAGGCTCATCCTCCCTTCATCTTCCGTTCCGGAACGGAAGATGAAGGGAGGATGAGCCTACCTCGACCGAACCTTGACTATATCTCAAGTACATAAAAGTAAGGCGAGCCACCCCGGTACGACTATACTACAAACGGCTTTGAAATGGCTTTTACTTACGTCCCCCTACGTCTTTGAACGTAGATTGAAACGTAAGTAAAAGCCATCTCAACGCAGTCTTCGTCCGGGATATATGTCCTCATGATCGGTTGTACAGTGTCGCCGTTATCAAGAGGCGATTTCAAGCCCAAACTCCCTACACACAGCAACACCGGAATGCCTGATAAACCACCCTTCATTAAATTGTCAAACAAACACTAATAATTCCCTATATTACCTTCCAAATTATTTCCCGTTGATGAAAAAACTCCTGATACTCTGCCTGTCCTGTATCGGTCTAACCGCCACTGCACAGGTATCCACCCATGTTCCAACGATCGGTGAAGTCGGGCCTGCAAAACTGCCGGCAACCATTGCTCCTGTTCAGGCCCCCTTTGCGATGCCGGCCTTTCAAAAGCCCGCATTCCCCTCATACACCATTACCATCAAAGGAAAAGCAAACACCCAGACACAGGAAATCCAAACAGCCATAGACGCGGTAAGCAAGCGCGGCGGAGGAACAGTGATCGTCCCTGCCGGCAACTGGCATACCGGACGCATCATATTAAAATCAAACGTTAATCTTCATCTGGAGGAAAACGCTGTTCTTAATTTCAGCGGAGAAGTGGCCGATTACCTCCCGGTTGTGTTCACCCGCACGGAAGGCGTGGAAGTTATGTCCCTCGGCGCCTGTATCTACGCCAACGAACAACATAATATCGCTGTTACCGGAAAAGGAAAACTGGTAGGCCCGCCCCGCGATTGCCCTGTCAGGAAGCAGGTGATGCGCCAGGATGTGATCGAGAATGTGGTGGCCGCCAATAAACCAGTTAAAGAGAGAGTATACGATGGCCATAACGGCGGTCCGGTCTACCTCCCCATGTTTGTTTCTGCTGTCAACTGCAAAAATGTGTTTTTAGAGGGCATACAGCTCGAAAACACCCCTTTCTGGAACATTGTCCCTATTTATTGCGATAACGTCATTATAAGGGGGATTACGGTCAATTCTGTGGGTATTCCCAGTGGGGATGGTATCGATATCGAATCCAGCAGGAATGTGTTGATAGAATACTGCACGCTCAATTGTGGCGACGACTGCTTTACGCTGAAAGCCGGCCGCGGGGAAGATGGATTACGCATCGGCATGCCCACAGAGAATGTAGTCATCCGCTTTTGTCTGGCGCGCCAGGGACATGGAGGTATTACGGTTGGCAGCGAAACGGCCGCCATGATCAGGAACCTGTATGTACACGATGTAGTGTTTGACGATACAGAGGCAGGCCTGCGCTTTAAAACCAGGCGTCCCCGTGGTGGTGGTGGTGAAAACCTGTACTATGAGCGTATACGTATGCGCCTGCGACTGGACGCCTTCCGCTGGGATATGCTGGGCGCCAGAATGTATGTAGGTGCACTGGCCGACCGGCTGCCGGCCTTGCCTGTCAACAAACTAACGCCCGTTTACAGGAACATACATGCAAAAGACATTGTTGTTGATAGCGCCAGAGCGCTTGTGCGAGTAGACGGTATACCGGAATCTCCTATGACCGGCTTCAATCTTGAAAATGTAGAAGCCCATTGCAGCAAATTGATCCAGAGCACAGATGCGACTGATATAAAGATCTCGAATGCTACTATCTACAGTCCGGATTCACTGTTAACATTCACCGACAGCAGGAATATCATCTTCCGGCAGGTACGTTTCGTCAATCCATCCAATAAGATCGTCACCAATCTGTCCGGCGATCTTACTGACAATATCCGGTTCGAGAATGCCACTCCGCAAAGACCGGAAGGCTGGGAAACCAATAGCTGGAAAAGGAAATAAAGAAACGGGAAAGCATCAGGAACAAACGGGCGTCACGAGATGCTGCTAAATGAGCACCTGCGTTCATCAGATATCTGAATAAAATGAGCCTGTATCAGGCGTTGAAATGCCCCGAAAAGTTAGACCTTTTCGGGGCATTTCAACGCCTGATACAGGCTCGTTCTTTTACGCTACGACCAGTTTAGCTGCAGTCCTTCTCACACGAACGGAATACAGGATCACCGCAGTCAATATCACCGACATCACCAGGTAACGGAGCACCATATCCTGTTGAGTCACTATGCTGCCTGTCCGGGAAAGTGTAAAGCTGGAGATGGATGTCATTACATACACCAGTCCTCCCAGCAATCCACTTGCCATACCGGCATTCTGTGGGAAATACAACATGCCCTGAGTGAAGAAGAGATTATACAGAAATCCCGAACAGATGTGAATAACGAAAGCGAATAACATCAGGCACCATAACTGCTGATAACCGTAACCTATCAGGAATAGCACGGTGATCAGTGTCAGTTGCACGATACCGGCAGTAGCCGCTTTCCTGTTGAAATCAAGCGCAATCAGACGTTTGCCGATGATCCCGCCTATCATCCAGGAAAATCCCAGTATCAGCGTACAATATCCGATCACAACAGCATCGAAATGAAAACTGTTCTCGATCACAAACGGACCTGCTATGTTGAATACCATCACCACAGAATAAGCCATGCCCAATGTAATGATACCCAGCAGGAATTTTGTATTGCCCAGCATCATGGCATAATCCCCTTTTATCCTCGCCAGATCCACCTTCTTACGTTCTGCAATAGTCTCACCACTGAAGATCAATTCAAACACCAGCATGAGGAACGCGTATATCGCCAGGAAATAAAAGTTTGACTGCCAGTTAAAGAATTTTTGCAGATAGCCTCCGAGGAAAGGCGCTACTATTGGGCCCAGCGACCAGATAATGGTGAAGAAACTAAGGAAGTGTTTCAACTTATCACCTGAGTAAAGATCAACAAAGAAAGCACGCTTGGAAACCACTACAAATGACACGGCTACACCTTGTATAATCCTCAGGAAACAGATCAGCTCAACATTCTTCGTAATACCGATCAGTAATGAGGATACAATCAGCACGCCTAATCCGTACATCGCTGGTTTAAACCTCCCAATGCTGTCCAGCAGGCTGCCGACAAACAGTTGGGAAATACCATAACTAAGGAAAAAACATGTAAGCGTGAGCTGTATATCATGTTCCGCCGCCCCAAGGTCGTTGGCCATTGTAGGGAAAGACGGTAAATAAATATCTGTAACAAACCCCGACAAGGGAATTGAAATGAAAGCTAGTATTGTCGCTATCTTCTTTCTTCTATCTGATGCGCTTCTTAACATAACCTATATACCTTTTTTGTGAATGACACAACAAAGGTATATCAGGTGTGAAGATCAGGGGTAATGTAATTCAAAGGAATAATTGTCTAAATCAAAGAATCGCCTTGAGCTTTGACTGCCTGAACTGCAAAGGGGTGATTTCCATCGCTTTCTTGAAGAAATGATTGAAATGAGCGGGTTCCTCGAATCCCAGACAGTAGCCCACCTGCGAGATATCCCATTGCGTATTCTGCAGCAGGGTCTTTGCCTCTTCCAGTACCCGGCTCTTAATAATGGCGGTAGTTGTGCTGCCAGTGGTACTCTTGATTACAGAATTCAAATGATTGACATGCACGTTCAGCGCCCGGGCAAAATCGGCCGGAGTTTTCATTGTCAGCGGATGAGCCGGGGAATCCAGGGGGAATTGCTGATGCAACAGCTCGTCGAACATCCTGAGCAAACGGGAAGATGCAGGCAATTCGCTGGTATAGTTACCATCGGGCTGGTCTACCAGCAGCGAATGCATCAACAGGCACAACAGGTTGCGTATCGCCTCATACTTAAAGGTATAATCGCTATGCGCCATCTCCATCATCTGTTCAAAATAAAGCGTTATAAGCCCCAGCTGTTTGTCGTCCAGGAATATAACAGGCTCACTCCATGCTTTGAACAGTGACGAACGCTTAAAAATATCAAACTGGTAATGTTCGTTGAAGAATTCCTGGTTAAACAGGCAGTAATAACCATCCTGGTCGTCAGATAAACTAGTCCAGGAATACGGAACGGAAGGACAGGGCAACAATAAGGCAGGCCTGTCTATAATAATGGAGTTTCCTCCATAACACAGTTCCCCTGTTCCCAGTATCAACGTGATCTTATAAAAATCACGCCTGTTGTAAGGCGATTTGAAATTGCAATATTTCCGGGTATTTACATTAAAATGAGACTTACCACTTTGCAGATCATTATTACTTAATGGAAAGTTGATATGTGATCTTTCCCGGTAAAAGTCGGTCAATGTCTCCAATTGCTGGCTCATGGACGCAAAGGTATAGAAAATATGGGAATGACAGGAAGGGGCCCGCCGGGGCGGCCACCAATTACACATTCTGAAATTTATTAATAAAAACATCTTTTCCAAATCAATTAATACCCTATCTTAGCCTTACCTTACGCATTTTCAATGAATTATATCAGATTCTCCGATACCTACGACGAAGCCTTACTTGTTGCTGAACTCCAGCAGGTATTGCAACAGGACTGGCCACTGCATTTCAACACCAAAGATTTTAACGGCGACTGGCGTAGCATCTCCCTTCGTTCTGCCACTGGCAGGAACGACGATATCTATGCCCAGGCAGACGTGGCATATAAAAATACCCCGGCCCTGGCAATAATGCCCTATGTACAACAGATACTGGACACATGGCAATGTGAAAAGGAGGCCGTACGATTACTTTCCCTCGCGCCCGGTAGCGAGATTAAACCTCATAAGGATATGGGCTGTGGATACCGTCACGGCAATTTCAGAATTCATATTCCCATCATCACCAATCCTGAGGTATACTTTACCGTGGCTGATGAAACACTGCATCTGCAGGCAGGTGAATGCTGGTACATGGACTTCAGTCAGACGCATAGTATCATCAACCGTGGTAATACTGCCAGAATTCACCTGATCATGGATTGTATACGCAACGAATGGACCGATCAACTATTCGCAGCGCATGGCTTTGACCTTGCAGAAAAGGCACCATCATATGATGCAGCAACGAAAGCCAGGATGATTGAAGAGTTGGGAAAAATTGACACAGACGTGGCCAGAAACATTATCGCCAGCCTAAAAGCAGAAAGCTAATGCAGACATCCTTCATTACAAACTGGATACCTTACAAACTGAGTTATACTCCACAGGGATGGATCGTAAAATGGCTGGACCTGGCAGACAAGCGGATGATCCTTCCTTTTTTCGATGAGACCATCCAGGTGTGCCGGATCAAACAACGGGAACGCTCCCGTCTGGAAAGTATGTCTACAATGGATTTGGCCGTTGATGTCAGTAAAGACCTGCCCGCACTGGAGCCATCAGCTTTCGTCTTTCATGTATCCCGCTGTGGCTCTACCCTGCTATCACAGGCATTTTCAGCACCGGAGGAAAACATTGTAGTAGCAGAAGCACCGCTGCTGGATGAGATTTTAAGAGCGCGGGAACATCAGCCGGACCTTTCTTTATCTACACTTAAGACGTGGTTCAGCACTGCGGTTATGCTGATGGGACAACAACGCAATTTTAAAGAGCAGCACTATATCATCAAACTAGACAGCTGGCATATTCATTTCTACGAATTGCTGAGAGAATGGTATCCACATACGCCTTTTTTCTTCCTCTACCGTAAACCGGATGAGGTGATCGCATCGCACGATAAACGCAGGGGTATTCATGCAGTTCCCGGTATGGTCTCTCCTGCCCTGCTCGGAATTGATGATCCCGCGCATTTTGGGGGCGATTTTAACCGTTATACCGCCCAGGTGCTACAACAATTCTATCTGAAACTGCAAAGCATTCTTGGGCTTAATCATGCCTATAATTGCTTTTTTGATTATGCAGATGGTGTTCAGGAAATGATGGCAAGTTTTAGCACGTTCTCAGGGGTGGTCATAAAAGATGAGGAACAGGTACATCATCGCCTGAAGTATCATAGTAAGGCGGCACAGGAAGTATTTAAACCGGAATCGTTCGACAACAGGGAGCGCTTCTTTTTTCAGCATACACACGACGCATACGTACAATTAAGGTCTTTGCACACATCAACTGTCTGACGGAACGGATTATTCATTTCAATTTGTCTGACAGTTTGTAACAGCACATTTCATTTAATTCAATCTATGTGAACAGTTTTAACGGCACGTACCATTCAATTCAACCTAACTGAAAGCTTTAACGGTACGTATCTTTAATTCATCTATCTGGCAGGTTTCAATGGGACAAATCATTCAATTCACGGGTTTATCAGGTACAGGTAAAACAACGCTGTCTGGCGCCTTGCTGGAATGGGGTAATCTTCATGGTATAAAAATTAAACTGATAGACGGCGACATCTACCGGCAAACGCTGTGTAAAGATCTGGGCTTCAGTAAGGCCGACAGACTGGAAAACATCTCCCGGCTGGGGGCTTACGCCGCGGCTATAGCGGCGGACTATGACTATGTCTTCATTGCGGCTATTAATCCCTACGAAGAAGGCAGGAATAATCTGAAGGTCAGGTATAGCGCTGCACTTATCTGGCTGAAATGCAGTCTGCAGGCATTGATACAGCGTGACCCGAAAGGGTTGTACCGGAAAGCCCTGCTGCCCGACTCGCACCCTGAGAAGATCCATAACCTGACCGGCCTGAATGATACTTTTGAGGAGCCACTACATCCGGATCTCATCCTGGATACAGGCAGCTTAAGTGTAGAAGACTGCCTTACCACAACAATTACCTTCCTTAAAACGCAAATGGCACATTTTATTTAATATTGGCGAACAGGCCACGTGAAATTATCGAAGGTGTATAATCTTCTATTAAAGGGCGAATAAGGAGCCATATACAAAGATTAATGTAGGATTGATAGGAGTAATATGTGAATATGGCGGTTTTTACCTTATTTTTATATTCGAATCTGAAAACGCGATTCGCCCTTGCCAAATGCCTTTATCCCGCAGAACTTTCCTTAAAAGGACTTTTTTTGTTTTTGGCCTTCTAAGTGCATGTCGTAAACAAAAAGAAGTGGACAATTATGACACGAGTGAAAGTATTTTAAACATCACATTGGATAGAAAATTCAATTTATCGGCCACCGACAAACTGCTCTTCATAGGGGATTCTATTACTGATTTTAACCGCGACCGGAATATAACTGCTCCCAATGAAGAAGCGGGGCTGGGAAAAGGATTCGTGCGTCAAATAAGTACAGAATTATTAGGATCAGGTAAATTTGCAAACTTAGAAATTTACAATCGTGGTTATTCCGGGTATGTAACTGAGGAGCTTTTATTGAAGTTTGAAGCAGATGTTTTAACAATCAATGCCAATGTGATCAGTATTCTCATTGGTGTAAATGATCTGAGAAATAATCATGCGCCGCTTCATTACTACGGTTTCTATAAGCAACTGATTTCCAAAATAAGACAGCAATTGCCAGCCGCAGAGATCATTATATGCGAACCATTCACTCTTCCCAATGCAGAAAACTATGAAACGATGCAGGCCAATCTGCATGAATACCGGAAGGTGGTCAGAACGTTGGCCAGAGATTATAAAACAACGTTTATCCCTTATAACGAATATTTCCTGGCCGAGTCAAAAACGACGCCGGTGGAGGATCTCCTCTATGATGGTATACATCCTGCCTCTAAGGGTTTTGAGCTGCTAAAGGAAAAATGGTTGTCCTGGATGAACAACTAATCAACTGTCACACCAGCCGGTGCCTGAAACTGATACCCTTTCCCCCACTTATACACGTAACGCTTCGCAAGCGTGAACCTGCCTTTTTTATTGTTTTTCGCATAGGGCTTTACTTCCTCCGGCAAGTCCTCGAAGTCATCCGCGTTATAGTTGCCTTTGATCGTTACAATGATATCCCGGAAAAACCGTTTGTTGCTAACCGGGGCATTGTATGTACAGGTCCAGGCGGACATATTTTCGTCAACATTGGTCCGTTCCACCCAATCAGCAGATAACACCACTTTATAACTTCCTTCAGTGCCAGCTATCAGGTACAGGTTACCATAAAACGGTCCTCCGGCCCCGCCGTTCGAACTTTTGATCATAAATGCATACTGATCATGTCCTATCAGCAGCAACTCTGGCGTCGGACACTGAGAAAACGCGCCATATGCACCAGCCGCAGGCTGAAAATATTTTAATGTCCATGCACTGTCCATCAGTGTAAATTTGGCAAATCCGATCGTACCTCCGGTGAAACGGGATATCTGTGTGCCATCCGGATCAAATTCAGAATGATTGAAAGTGAGCATTTTATATTGCGTTCCGGAAGAATCTCTGTAACTGTAAGCTTTGAGTAAGCGCGTCGCTGTTCCTTCTGCGTAAGGAAAATCATAGCTGCTGCCCTCGTTCACGTCTATATAAGACTTCGGCTTGCAGGTCTTACATTCCCAGTTGATCAGCTGGTTTTTGTATTTGCCGGATGACAGGTCATAGTATTTACCCGGGAATAACTGTTTTAAGACTTTAAGATCGTCGAAACTTCCCTTCACCTGCAATGTGCGGGTAGGCAGTAAAATAGTATCGCTCAGGTTCTTCTTTTCGAGGTCTCCGTCCTGCGCGGAGCAATTGGTAATGATCCCCAGGCTCAAAAGCAGGCAGAAAAAAACTTGTTTCATAGTTATAGCAAATGGCAGTGAAGTTACGCCGATTTGCCAGATAATCCTATCTGCATGGCTACATCATCGGGATAGGGCTTCTTCTTATATAGATGTTTGGCGCCACCTTTCTGAAGCTATAAAAGTTTCTGTAATGCAAGTCCTGCGGGTACGACTTAGGATTCGCGGAGAAATCGTAGATGATTTCTCTCACCCCCAACAGAATAGAAATTTGCTTAAAGATGATCACACTGTCGCATGGAACCTCTTTACAGTCGTCAGACGCATATTTCTGTTTAAAATATACTGAAGCCCCATATCCAAGCGCATTCATGTCCTTATTCAACTGCAGCCCCTTTAAAGTGTCTTTCGAATGCGGGTAGTCGTAATTACTGTTATGGGCCAATACCAGCAGACTGTCGCCCAGCGCATGTATAGAAGGAAGATTTCTGTTGATATATTTGGTAAGACGCTTATCGTGGTATTTTCTAAGCGGCACGCAGGCACAGGATGAGATGAAAAGAATGATGCAAAAACCAATACAGGAAAGGAGGATGCTTTTCATTTGGTATAGTATTGTCCTTCTTAAAAATAGCTAAAAAGGCTCTTTTTAGTCCAAAAAGCCGACCTTTTACTCTAAAAAACGCTCATTTTCTACTCATTTCTGCTTTTTTTCCCTATATTCATAAACTTATATCGTAAGTTGTTTCTATTACAATTCCATCATTATGAATACTACGACCTTGTCTGCCACCACGCAAGAAAAGCGCATGAGCCGCAAAATATGGGCTGAAGTAATACTGACTGTTATACTTGTAGCCGCTGCCTTTTTACTGACCATTTAAGATAATTGCCGCAGGGCTTTCCTGAACTCTTCGGGCGTCTGACCGGTGTACTTCTTGTAAAACTTCGTGAAGTAAGAATTATCTGCAAAATTCAGTTCGTAAGCTATCTCAGAAATGGTAGAATCCTGGTTGGTGAGCAGTCTCTTTGCTTCCAGGATGATACGGTTGCGGATCACCTCTCCCGCCGACATGCCCAATACACTGTTACAAAGGGCATTTAAATGATTGGGCGTAACAAATAGCCGCTCTGCATAATCTTTAGGCAGCTTTAAGGTGCGATAATTCCTTTCGATCAGTTTCTGGAAATTCTTTACCAACGCATAGTTATAAGCGTTCGCATGGGATGAATCCTTATCAAAACTAAGGCGGCCTACCAGTATGAACAGCTGCAACATCAATACCTGGATCATATCCACCGACAAACGCTCCCGCTGTTCACTCTCACTGATCAATCCTTCAAAGGCAGATGTTACTGGCTTATGCAGCTCTTCCGGCAGATTTATCACCGCTTCGTCAACATTGCCGCTGAAAAACGGAAACTGTTCCAGGTAATCAGGTTTCAGCAGCAGTGAGTGTAAAAATGTATGGGAGAAATTGAGGATATAACCATCTACATGCCCTTCAAACTGCCAGCTGTGTACCTGTCCCGGTATCATGAAATAGATCTGGTAAGGCTTCACAGGAAAGGATTTGAAGTCAATGGTGTGCGTGCCCGCCCCTTCCGTGAAAAGCATGACATGGTAAAAGGTGTGTTTATGCGCATTGCGCAGGTTCTCATGCACACGCAGATACGGCGCAAATCTGCTGATCTGAATATCATCTTCCTTTACCCCTGATATTGCACCTACATCATAAACCGGAATTTTAGCCATGCTGGTAAATCTTGGGGCTAAATTAATGAATTTCCGTCCGTTCGGAATGTTGATGAGGTTTCGGAGGTTAGGGGTCGGGCATTATCATTCACGGGGGGGCACCACAAATTACAAACACATGTCCCCGGGGTTGAAATCATCCCGGGTTGCACCGGTACAATAAACACACGGTACCGGGGTTGAAAATCCCGCGTTACAAACACACGGTCCCGGGGTTGCACCGGCACAATAAACACACGGTCCCGGGGTTGAAAACCCCGCGCTACAAACACACGGCACCTAGCGGAGCCGATTGATGGTTTGTTGCCCGGTTTATTGTCCGCCCGGGGTTGAAATCATCCTGGGGTTGCACCCGCGCAATAAACACACATCCCCGGGGTTGAAATTCCCGCGTTACAAACACACGGTCCCGGGGTTGAAACCCCGCGCTACAAACACACGGCACCTAGCGGAGCCGATTGGTGGTTTGTTGCCCGGTTTATTGTCCGCCCGGGGTTGAAATCGCGTTGCAAACACGCGTCACGGGTTGCATCCGCGCTACAAAACAGGATTCTAATGGAGTCCTGTTGCGTTTTGTTGAGTATACGTCGGATTCTTTACAACCGGTGCTTAAGGGATCACCGATCCACACACGTTTTATTCAATTTTCAGGCTCTTTACCGGGTTCATTAACGCAGCCTTCACACTCTGGTAACTCACCGTCAGCAAGGCAATACACCCTATTACAACACCCGTCAGCGCGAACATCCACCATTCGATATCAATCTTATACGCAAATCCCTCCAACCAGTTGTTCATCAACAACCAGGCAGCGGGGAATCCCAGTACCATTGCCACCAGGATCAGCTTGAGGAAATCGCCTGACAACATCGCAGTGATATTAGGTATGGAAGCGCCGAGCACCTTTCGTACACCGATTTCTTTGGTGCGTTGTGCGGCAGTGAAAGTGGCCAGTCCAAATAGTCCCAGGCAGGAAATAAAGATAGCCAGCAAGGCAAAGTAGTTAGAGAGCGAACTTACTACCTGTTCGCTTTTATACAGCTTCGTATATTCCTGATCAGAGAACTGGTAGGTAAAAGGAAATCCTGGATTCAAAGATCCGCACAACTTTTCAAGCGCGGCAATGGCCTCTTTTGTTTGCCCTGCCCTCGTCCGGATCAGGATGGTGCCCCATGACCAGTTCTCATCCAAGCGGATGATGAGCGGATCAATCGACTGGTGTATTGAGGTAAAATGAAAATCTTTGAGTACACCTATAACAGGGCCTGGCTGACCGCGCCAGGTTATCATCTGACCAATGGGATCTTTATATCCGATCTTCTTCACGGCTGTTTCATTGAGCAGATAAGCGATTGAATCAGCACCGAACTCCCTGGAAAAGTCGCGCCCTGCCTGGAGCTGCAGCTTCATTGTCTTTACAAAATCATACCCTACCACCCCATCCGCAAAAGATGTTAGATCATTCGGATCTTTACCTGCCCATGCAACGTCTCCCGTATGATGCTCAATGATGGTCGGGGTATTTCTCATTTTTGATACGCTAAGGATACCTGGCAGCCTCGATGCCTCCTCCTTGAAATGCGCATAGTGGCCGATCAGATTTCCTTCAATAGGAATGTAAACCAGGTTTTCCCTGTCATATCCTAAGTTCTTCGTCTGTATATAATTCATCTGCCGGTATATCACAATCATGCTGACCATGAGTATAATAGAAAGTGCAAACTGAAATACTACCAATCCTTTTCTCAACCAGGCAGTCCCTCCACCTGCCTTCAATCCGCCTTTCAGTACACGTACCGGGTTCAGCGAAGAAAGAAACAAGGCCGGGTAACTACCGGCAACAACACCTGTCACAAGCAGTAATGCGAGTAATGATAACCAGAACAGTGGTTTTGTAAAAGGTAATAACAAGTGCTTTCCTGTCAGCGTGTTAAACGCCGGTAAAAGCAATAATGCCAGTAGTACGGCAACAACAAAGGCACATGCGGTCAATAGCATCGCTTCTCCCATGAACTGGCTGACCAGCGAAGAACGGCCTGCACCTATCACCTTTCTCAGGCCCACCTCTTTCGCACGTTTAGCCGATTGGGCGGTGGTCAGGTTCATGAAATTGATGCAGGCTATCAGCAGAATAAAAATAGATACAAGCGTGAACAGTTTTACATATTCAATGCGTCCGCCATCAGGTACACCGTTTTTAAATACTGAATGAAGATAGGTTTCAGGATAAGGTTGTATGCCCAATTCAATGCGCTCTCCTTCTGCTTTTGTTTTATACCTGTAGATAAAATCCTTCATTTTCGCAGCTACTTTATCAGGGTCAGCATCCTGACGTAACTGGACAAACGTAGCCGGACTGGTATTACTCCAGTTATTTACCCAGTTATTTACGGCCACAAAAGCTCTCCAGCTACGGAGGAAGTCAAAATGCCGGGAGGAATTTGCTGGCACATCCTGAAAGACCGCTGTCACCTGCAGGTCTTCTTTATTTTCGAAGCGTATTGTTTTGCCTATTGCCTTTTCGGGACTGCCGAAAAAGAATGTAGCCATCTTATGAGAAATGGCAATATCAGTAAGGCCGTTTAATGCGGTCAGGGGATTACCATGTAACAATGGGTAACTGAACATGCGAAGGAAATCGGCACCGGCATAATAGCCTTCCATTTTACCGGCCTGCTCACCTGCTTTGAAAGTACTAGCGGTACCGGGTGGGGCTACGTATTCCAGTCCGCTGGCGTATTGCACTTCGGGGATCACCCGTTTAAGTTCTTCTGCCAGCAAGCCCTGTGTGGTATAGCCTGAACCGACTTTGCCATCGTAAAACTGGCTTTCATACACCTGGTACAGATAGTTACCATTTGCATGAAAGCCGTCCACGCCACGCTCATCCTGCAACCACAGAATGATCAGCATACTACAGGCCATGCCCAGGGCAAGGCCCGACATATTGATGGTGGAAAATATCTTATTGCGGAGCAGGTTCCGCCAGGCGATTTTTATATAGTTTCTGAGCATCAGGAAAGATCTTGATCCAGATCATTATCAATGAATACTATACCACAATATAAACATACTTATTTTCAACAACTTATACAGTCAGGGGTTACCTATTTTGTTCGTTTTTAACATAAGCAATGTTCATATCCGGACAGGGGCACTACATTAACGCAATGGCGGGAACAGGTAGCTGCTATTCAAAATATTCCAGCTCTCCTGACATGTACAGGTAAGCTTCTGCCTTACGGCGGCGGGTTAGTCCGTCCAGCACCTTTCCTCCGGATACGTTCCATTTCAGGAATTCTATGACAACAGCGGGGTCTTTAGGGTTTGCCTTTACCACCTTCAGCAGGGTGCTGTCTCCCAGTCCTTCGGCGATACCGTTGTTATTCATGTCTGCGCCAACGTTGTACGCAAAAGATACGAGGGCATCAAACTGCTGTTGTTTCAGCGGTATACCGGCTGTCAGCTTATTTACTTTCGTCACAAATCCTTTCTTAATGTTGGCAAACAGGGCATCGGCACGCTGTTGTGTGATGACGTCGCCTTTTTTAACCGGCTTCTCATCTTCGTAAACGGTGTTACCCCAGCCAATTGTCCAAACGCCTTTACTGTCCTGGTATGCTGTGAGACGGCATTTCTCGAAATGCTTAATCAGCTTCTCCCCTTGTGAGCCTAATTCCATAGTGTATAGATTGAAAGTTTAGATTCTTAAGCATTAAAGATATAATAAATATATCATATCACGAGTCCGTCCATGGAAAAGCCGAAGAAGCTCGCGTCATTAACAAAACATGATAGGACTCCGTCAGGAGTCCAGTGTTTGTAGCCCGGGGTTTCAACCCCGGGACATGATGTTTATACCCCCTGGACATGATGTTTATACCCCCTGAACATGGTGTTTATACCCCCGGGACATGGCGTTTATAACCCTAACCCAACATGGGATGCCGGTGGTTATAGCAACGCATCATTAACCAACCATAACGACCTTTCAGGTTGAGCCCCGTCCCTCGGGATTTTCCCGTTTAGACAAAATAAATTCCGGATCCGAGCAGGGCTATATATTTACTGCAATAATTTTGCGGAAATTTTAGTGAACAATATGACATTTTCAGCCAGGATTACAATTTGGGGACTCCTTCTTTGCCTCTTTTCAATAACTGTAGCAGCACAACAAACGATTATCAAAGGCTCCGTACGGTCCGGCCAAGGCCCACTCAGGTATGCCACCGTTCAGATCAAAGGCACGCCTGCTGCAGCTTACACAGATAAAGAGGGGACATACAACATTGAAACAAATCAACAGGGAACGTTGGTGCTGACTGTTACGACGC
Source organism: Chitinophaga filiformis (assembly GCF_021646545.1). Classification (GTDB taxonomy): domain Bacteria; phylum Bacteroidota; class Bacteroidia; order Chitinophagales; family Chitinophagaceae; genus Chitinophaga; species Chitinophaga filiformis_A. Next base: position 14,936 of record NZ_JAKIRP010000006.1, read on the forward strand.
CAGGTTATACATCTCAATCCAGGACCATACAAGCAGGCGGAGAACAGACGGTTGACTGGCAACTGACGCCCTTATCCCGCGAACTGGGTGAAGTAGTGGTATCTGCCAGCCGCAGACCGGAAACACTGGACAATATACCATCATCGGTAATGGTATTGAATCGAAAAACACTGGAAGACAACCTGGCTGTTACAACTGATATCACACAGATACTTGCCAATGAAGTACCTGGCCTCGCTCCTTCCAGCCAGACCAACAGTAACGTGGGCCAGTCTTTTCGCGGAAGATCCGTACTTATTATGGTAGACGGTATCCCACAGTCCACACCGCTGCGCAACGGCGAAGTGGATCTCCGTTCTATTGACCCCGGCGTACTGGAACGTATAGACGTCATCAAGGGAGCGACCGCTATCTACGGCAACGGTGCTACCGGAGGTCTGATCAACTATATCACGCTTACACCAAAAGATGAAACAGCTATTGCCGGTCGCACCACGATGAACCTTACCGGTTCACTTGCAGGCCTGAAAGGCAGTGTAGGTGGCCGCCTGGGGCAACTACTACACGGGAAGCTGGGTAAATTTGATTATGCCGTAAATGGCGTGTACGAGCGTACCGGCGAATGGAAGGATGCCAAAGGCAAACTAGTCGGCCCCAATTACAGCCTGGGAGAAACTGATAGCTATAACGCATTCGTAAAGCTTGGATTCACACCCAACCGCAAACAGCGCATCCAGCTGATGTACAACTACTATAACAGTCAGCAGAATTCCAACTACACGCTGGTAAATGGCGACTACCTGAAGGGACAGGCAGCTACAGGCGTATTAGGAAAACAGGCAGGAAAACCTACCGGCATCAATGGTAACCATAACCTGCAGCTCTCCTGGCGCGCTGATAGTCTTATTGGTGGTACCAGCCTCCAGACCGATGCTTATTACGAATCCCGTGATGATGTGTTCTATGTGTCTTTCGGGCGCTTCGAGGGTGGCGACGGACAATCACATACACTATCGAAGAAAAAAGGCTTCCGTTTCATGTTCACCTCACCGCTGGGCCGCACAGGAACCTTGTCTTACGGTACAGACCTTGTGAACGACATTACCTCTCAACCACTGGTGGACGGCCGCGTATGGGTGCCGGAAATGGATATGTTCAACGTAGCGCCATTCGCGGAAACACAATGGACATTGATGGACGATCTGATTGTAAAAGGTGGTATCCGTATAGAGAAGGTCAACGTCGGTGTGGATGATTATACGACCCTGCGAATCACCAACGCCAGCGGAGCAACTGTTACGCCGAGCTTTGACGTAAAAGGCGGCGACCTTAAATACACCGCTACGCTGTTCAATGCCGGTATCCGTTATAACCGTTTCCCTTTGTTCTCCCCATATGCCAGCTTCTCACAGGGTTTCTCGGTATCTGATGTAGGTCTGGCGCTTCGCGATGCGAAGGTTGATGATATCAAAAAGATCAACACCGAAGCAGTACTTGTAAATAACTATGAGCTGGGCTTTGTAAGCAAAATGCAAAAGTTCCGTTTCGAGCTCACTGGCTTTATAAGCACTTCAAAGCTCGGTTCGGAAATGGTGTATGACGCCTCTACCGACTTATTCAATGTAAGCAGGACACCGGAGCGTGTTTATGGCTTCGAAGCTTCTGCACAGTATCATCCGCTACCGAATCTAGACCTGAGCGCTTCCTTCAGTTATGTAGAAGGCAAAGCTGATACCGGCCGTACAGGTAATTATAATGTCTATCTGAATAACCGCCGAATTTCAGCGCCTAAGATCGGTGGTAGTATCCAATACAGACCACTGAGCACGTTGGAAGTACAGCTGCATTATTCCGGTATCATGAAACGGGACCGTTTTGAAAAGCTGTCCACCGGTCTATACAAAGGCAACGAAGGCATCGTAAAGGCATACAACCTGTTCAACCTGAATGCCTGTTACCGCGCTACCCGCAGCACAACGCTTACCCTGGGTATTGAAAACCTCTTTAACGCCGACTATTTCCCTGCAAGATCACAGTGGTTCATGATACCTGGATTCTACTCCAAAGGGAAAGGAGCAGCGTTTAATATTGGAATAGCTGTGAATTATTAATCAATCTCTTAATCGGAGAAAGCCGCGTTCCAGTCCTGCATCCCTGGCCATTTGTTCATGCTCCATTGCCTTTGCTTCATCTTTCACCTCGTCATTATACAGATAGAGACGGCGTATTTCCAGGTGAGCATCTGCAGCCCCTAATTCAACCGCCTTTAAGTACCAATGAATAGCTTTCCGCGGATCAGGTTTGTAGACCCACCCCCCTTCGTACATTCTGGCAAGGTTGAACGCACAGTCAGTATCATTATATTTGACCCCGGCCTTGTAAGCCTCCAGTGCATTTTTATAGTCGCCGGTACGCTCGGATAAGATACCCACATCATTATGGCATTCATACCCCATCCTGCTCGCACATGCCAAATGCATCAGGGCTTGTTTATCATCCTGCTCCACGTGTTCGCCATTGAAGTAGAGCATTCCCAGGTTGTAGTGGGCATGTGGAACATGCTTCGCAGCAGACTGTGTGTATAGTTCCAACGCTTTATTGACATCTGGTGCAGTACCCATTCCATTGATATAACAATTGGCAAGTCCGTTGGCAGCATGAGGCGAGCCTGCTTCTGTACCACGACGGTACCACTCAAATGCAGCTGTTTCGTTTATATAACCATCAGCAGATTCGTAGAGATAACCGAGATCGTTCATAGCCCCGCCATGCCCCTTTTCAGCCGCCAGTTTATAATAACGGATAGCGTCCTCATACTGCTGTTTTTCGAAGGCGTCAAATCCTTTCTGGTAGAGCATATCTGACGGAATATCGTCACCGGCCAGGGTTAAGAGCAAATTCAGTTCCTTTTCGCTGTACAGATAACGCATGTTTTCTGCTAGCCTGTCTGCCACCTCAGCGGATGACAATTGCAATATATTACCCAGATGATCTATACGGAAAGCGGCGTCTGTATTCAGAGCCAGCGTCTCCCAGCCATTGTCATCATTCCAGCGTACATTTCCGATAATCTTGTGAAAGGTAGCAGATATCACCGGTTTATCCGCCAGGTAAAGTCCTTCTTTTTTAGCTTTAGTTAATATAAACGCCTTTTCGGTGAGCAGGGTGATGCGATTATACTCCGCCTCAAGCAGCCAGCCTTTAGAGGCTGAGTACAAGCCATATTTGCTATTACTCTTAACGATCACTACATCATCATGTGCATGTGAGATATCCTGGTAAATGACAGGCAGCAGCTCCCGGCCATCAGCAGTCACCAGGCCACTCCGTCTCAGTTTTTTATCATCATAAAATTGTGAGATACACAACAGTGGGGCATCATTGAAAGTACCTGCCCATGTTACATTATCAATACTGTCGTCGCCGATCCTTGTAAATGCCGGCGTATAAAAATGCCGCGTACCAGAGGTATGATATGCAGACAACAGCGACATCTCTCCGGCATGTATCATGTCCATATCCGCCCTGAATGTGAATGGCAGCCTTAACGCCAACGAGGTGTCGATCACACCGTAGTTGCCATCATTCCCGACAGCATACAGCTGCGGTACTTCGGAGATCAGCTGCAGGTCATCATAACCTGTTGCAGGTTCCGGCATACCTGGTTGTATCAGGAATTGCTTTTTGCCAGTTTCCACTATTGCATAACCTTTGAATGTATCGAACGCATCATCGTATTTAAGTGCAGTAACAGGCTGCCCACTACGATTTACATATCCGTATTTTCCACCACGTTTTACTACTGCAAAAGATTCTTCTTCGGGGAAAATAAACACTTCGTCATACTCAGCAGGGATAAGGATATTGCCATTACTATCCTTCAGTCCCATCAGACCATTCTCGATAAAGGATACCTCCTCTTCCTCTTCATCCTCAAAATACCCTGACTGGATCACGTTCCAGCCATACCCGTAAGCACTGTTACTGAAGAACTGACGGAAAGTTTTTAGCTGATAAGGGTTACTCTGTACATCGGGGCATTGATCCAGTAGTCCCGGATCATTAGCATTGATCGCCCCCTGTATACAGGCATTGGTATCCTGGATAAGCTCCAGCAGCTCTTTCGCCTGTTCCTGATGTGTGGCATCACTCATATTGAATACATCCCAGGCGTCGAGGTGGAAACTGTTAAAGCGGGCTTTCTTATCCAGGAAATTGAAGATCTTTTCCTTTTGCGCCCGAAACTCCTCCGGATTGTCGGTGAGCTGGTCCGCATGCTGGTCAATGAATGAATAGAAAGCTTTCAGCGCCGCTATGCCTGGTGCGGCATCTGCATATATTCCCCCACTATCTCCGTTATAAAGCGGTGGCGCCAGGAAAGGACTCTCCACAAACAATGGATGCAGGAAGAAAGGGAACTCATACCCCCATTCCATCATCAGCAGTGTTTCATTGTTATTGTTACCGATAGCGGGCAAAATTTTTGACAGGATCCCTCCTTTGTTGGGTGTTGTTGGGGTACGGGGTGCTGTATTGTTGAAATTGTACAGATAGATACGGTGCGCCATAGTTTAGTTCCTTTCTGTTTGATAAACGCTCTTGATAATTTTGTTGGCTATAAAAAAAGTGGTCCGAAGTTAAGGCAATAATGGACATGTATAAGTCCCTTTAAACACCGTCGCATACGATATTTTTGTACAGGCTAACAACAAGCAAGGATAGGTGATGACTAATCTTGTTTAAAAAAAGGTATTTCATCCAACTGGGTGAAATATGCGGACGATGTGATCCCAATTTTATTAAACAAATTCCTCCAAAAAAGCTGGATCTCCCTCTTATCGCAGCCTGCATTCATTGATAGTATCATCGGCACTTTTTTGGTGTACGTAAGGTGGATGTTCCAATGCTTTCCCCCGTAATTCCTGGGCATGATGATAGTTCTGTAAAGCGCACTGGAAGGATCGTCCAATTGCCTTTTGACCTCATTTAACTCTTTCGGTTGACATTCACCATTATTTTTAATAAAACGAAAATAACAGCTCGCCCAGGAATCATTATCCGTATCATCGCTGCTGTATGCACCAGCATTTTCAACCAGGTCTGTGTTCATTACCAACTCATAAAACATGGTAGAATCGGTCAATTCCCTCGACAAGGCCTCACCGAGGCAATTTATGACGGCCTTTTCTTCATAATCAGCCCCCGTTCTGACATAATTTTTTAATGTATCAATAAGATCCAGCAAGGTTTTTTCCCTGTATTCATAATCGGCCGAGGATGAAAAAAAGGCGGAAAACTCAGTTTTGTCATTAACCGGCCTGGTTAAGTAAATCTTTACATCTAAATCTGAGCAGGAATCAGGCAGGTATTGCACCACTTTACTTTCGAGATGTTCTAATGAGCTTATCAGTGTTTTATCTACATCATCACATATCAAAATATACTTCTTTTTATAGCTGTTTACAGGCGTACAATGAGAAAATGCCATTGTCATTATAAACAAAAGCAGCCATCTACTCATGCCGGTAGTTCGATTTCTATAGTTCATATTAAGCTCATGATTGATTCACGTGATCTTGTCTGATGATCAAAGAGTTTGGAAGGGGAGTATTCTTCTTTGATTTAAACCCTTGTCTAACTTTGTAGATACACATTTTTTCCACGCTCGACAACTGAGTTTTCAGATGTGTCAAAAACTCCTTACCAAAGGAATCTATCTCACCCTGAATAAATACTTTATCTTTTTCTATCTGTTGTAGTTTGTTATTCCATTTGCTGCGAAATCTTCTTATTCTTCTTTCAAGTGGTTTTAGCCGACCCATTTTCTTTGTCTCAAGTATCTGATGGAACAAATAAGCGGCCTTTCTTAATACCATTGCATTTGCAAATGCGATCGTCACGGAGAAGAAGCCAATTAAAATACCATCGTGGGAAAAATATTTCAATATATCTCTTTCCCGGGATTTTGTAGAGTACATATAGGATAGGAAAATAACTGCGGAAAAGAAAATAAGCGTTATAATAAAGGTCCTTCTCCTGGTCCGATGCATTAATCGGTCCATGGTAAAATCCCAGAAAAAGGCAAAAGAAAGTGTAATGGCGATACAAAACAGGGCCGAAAAGCACAGATCAATCTGCGTTCTCCACTTTGCGAAGTCATTTCCCAATACATCATTCACCAGTTGCCTCATAATCCGCAGAGATAATCCGATCTCTCCTACTGAAAATATACCAGCAATTAATAAAAGCGATATAACAACTGTCCAGGTAGGAGGATAAAGCCGGGTATGTACATAGGATCTGTTTTTCTTTATAGTGTCTTTGAGTTTTGAGGTTGTCATCTCCAGCAGTGAAAAAAACTGCCTTTGCTTTAGGATACCTGCTAAAAATGCAGCGTCTTTGCTTCCGCTTATCACTTCGTTCAGATTTCTATCTGCCGCCTTTATGCCGCCATCGATAACATCATATAGAGCAGTCTCCTGAGTGGCGAGCTTCTTGAACTCATGCTGTTTATCAAGATTGTATTTCTTTCTCTCAACGAGATTAAACAGTTCCCCATTGTTGTTTTCCACTGAGAGCTTAGCTGCGATTGCCTCGCCCTCCCTTTTTAAATTCTCCAGCTCAGTTTTACAGAGGTCATTATATTGTGTATTTAATGAATCGAGCTCCCCGTTTATTTTAGCAAAGAGGGAAGGAATAAAATGCCTGCTATAATCGTCTACTTCTTCTGCTGTGTTAAAATTGTGCCCAATGCTAACATAATTCTCTCCGTCTGCCGCTATTCTGTTCTTTCGGAGGGCCCTGTTCAGAAAATCAGTTAATTCTCTTTTAACACGCCGTCTTTCATTTCTCCGCCTTTTATTTTCATAGCTACTTCCTGTAAACATCTGTTCTTACTTTTCTATGAAAAAATGCCATTAACAGCTCCATTTTGAGATTGACCATACCTATATCCCTCTTCCATCCTGATAAACTTCAGCCGACTTCTTTTAAGATCAAGTAGAAATTGCTGGTGATCAGATTTCACGTGCTGAGTAAGTTGCGTAAGCTGGGCTCCGGCATCTGATAATTTTTCTTTTAAGTCCCTTTCTATGCTATCATCATTTTCCAATGTTGTTTTCAATTTACTGTACCAGGTGTCGTACAATTCCTTTGCCTTTTGCTCCAGGAAAGGATTCTGCCCCACCTTCCCTACCAACAACTCATTCAGGGTAGCAAATGCAGTCTTTGCTCCAGCGGCAATTTTACTGACGTCTTCTTCAAGTTTTGTCCGATAGGTTTTAAGCGAAGCAAAAAGCTCATTCATCCTGGCAGTATAATTATCAAATCCTTCCTTTTCCTTTGCCTCAAGGTGTTCCCACAGATCATTTATTACCTTCTTATACTCTTCTATCAGTTCTTTCTTTCCTTGCAGACCAAACCCCTTTCCTATTTCAAACTGCAAATCTAATTCCTCCTCAATGTTATTCTGTTCACTCATGTTAATTCTCTTTAATTATTTTAATTTCTACAGACCGCCGATGTGTATCATCCAGGCCCAGGTCATTGTTGACGCCATACCCTGTATAGAATATTTTAAGATGGTCCATACCTGGCTTCCTGGTAATATGTTCATAGCAACTTCCCCCTCTTGCAAAGGATAGCGAGAGGTTATCTGTTATAGTTGTTATTTCCCTGGCTGGAATATTTTTATCAGGCAATAGCTTACCTACATCTGTTACGTGTGCAATTCCGTCATAGGGAATGTTTCCTACCTGGGCAGGATCTGTGTATCCTTGAAATATAACTGTGTACTTAACATTTGGAGATTTATGCAGCTGACTGCATAACGCATCCAGTATTAATGTGCTTAAGAGCGTAAGCCGATAACCCCCCTTTTCAAAAAACAGCTGCCGGCAATTATTGATATCATCACATTCGGATATCATCCTGGCCACTGTCCGGGTATTAGCACAATGATTACATAAGTAGGTGAATATTTCAGGGAAGGAGGTATTTACTTCATTTTCCGTGAGCAATCGTTTCGTAACCAGATCATCAATAGCGGCTTTAAGACAGATCAGATCAGTGTACTTAACAAGGTCATTAATATCGTTACTGTTTGCAAATCCCAATCGGATGTCATTCTTATATCTGCATGTAATGGTATCGATAGATTCATTAAAATAGATCAGGTGTTTATCAGTCAGGATATCAATTATCTTCTTCCCAGTGGCTTCCGTCTCCTCAAAGAACCTCAATAACTTCATCCCATAGGGTGGCATATTAGCATTCACCAGTTGTGCATCAGCCTCCCGAAGGGCTTTGCCGATCTTTTCAAGTCTAGTCGTCTTAAAGTTTTCCTTATTCACTTCTGCCGAATCGGGCACGGGCACCGTATAGCGGATTTTAAATATCGGTACGCCATTGTGTTTAAAAGCGGGCAAAGTAATGTTAGCGCAGGAAGAAAGGGATGTCGTCGTTACTCCCCAAAAAAACTCCTTACATTTTTGAGCATTTGTTTTTTTGGGATCCTCATAATCTATAAAAAAGAGATAGAAACCAACCATCAATAAACCCAGACATAATACTCCAATTATCGGTATCGTTACTTTTTTATTCTTGTTTGATATTAACCAATTGATGAGCCAATTGACGAACTTCATATTGTCATCCATAGATACGCATGAATTGTTGTTACGTGAACGGTATTGAAGGAATTGTAATGAGGGATTGGTTATATTCTTCCATTGAGACCTAGTAAATGATTATTTCAATAGGTGTTACTGTTTAAAATACTTAGCATTCCCTTTATACGTTGCAATCGATCAAAATATTAAATAACAGCAGACAGCTATACGAGGGTCGCTGCAATGCAAAATAAGTACTCAATCTTTTTAAGAAAAAGTTATAATGATAACCGTATGTTGTTTGGACCTGCTATGATCTATATCAAAACCTGCTCTGCAGCGCTGTATACGACATATATAATATATAACACTTTTAACAGGTCTTATCATTTCACTTCCATCCATTATTTTGGACAACAACTTATACGCAAACGTTATCGGTAACGATTGCGTAAATATACCTGGCCACTTTGCCGGATGATTTGTTGTTTTTGAATATTTTTGGGTGTCAACCTAAAGGACCGTATTTGTAACGAAGCGTAACCATGTTATAAGAAACCCTTTGTACTGAAAGCCCGGAATAGTTTACCATTTTTTTCTTTTTCACATACTGACCTGTATTGTACCGTATAACTGCGTCCCTGCAGCCTTTTCATTATGGCTACGCAGATGACTATTGTGTTCTTGCTACGTTTGATCTATTCATCATTTATAAATTTCACACACATGAAAACAAACCACTTATTCCTGGCCATGTTAACCGGCTCGCTGATAGCCGGCTGCGCCAAAGAACAGCACACCGATCCGGCTAAACTCAAAGACGATGCCGCTGTTGCTGCAACAGATGTTTCCATTAAGGCCAATGTACCTATCACCCAAACTATTATTGTAAAAGCAGGACAAACCTATGATGGTGGTGGCAATACAATTATCGCCTCTGGTATGGGCGATGGCAGTCAGGCGGAGAATCAGAAGCCTATTTTCCGGCTGGAAAATGGTGCTGTGCTTAAAAACGTAAAGATAGGTGCTCCCGGTTGCGACGGTGTGCATGTATATGGAAATGCCACGCTGGAAAACGTGCAATGGCTGGATGTTGGAGAAGACGCTATGACGCTTAAATCAAAAGGCACAGTAACACTGACCAACTGCGTTGCACAACAGGCATATGATAAGATACTACAGATAAATGCAGACGGGACTATCATACTGAACAACTTCAGGGCAACCACTTTTGGAAAAGTACTGCGTACAAATGGTAGTGGCCAGTATGCGGTGACCGTCACTATCAATGGCGGTACTTTTTCAGGCGGTACAAACATTGTGCGTACGGAGAGTGTGAACCTGAGAGTACGGTACAGGAATATTACGACTTCCAACGTTAGTAAACTATGGGAGGTACCTAATGCGTCCCAGGTAAGTACGTATTAAGAATGAGGAACGGGTACATGTTGAGCATAATATGTACCCGTTTGAATCGGAATTCAAGGCAAATGCATCGTTCTTTACCAATGCCTCCCATCCTTACATTTGGCAGTCATAAAGAAGCAGTATCTCTGCAGGTGGATAAGCTTCCATTGCATATGCTCGCGCGAAGAGACTCTTATGATTCCCTGCAGCCACTCATAACGCACGCCTGCATCCATAAGCCCCATCTTTCTCTGCGAGAAAAGTTTGGCTTCTCAAATCGTCCTAAAAAGCGTTCCTAAACTCCGCATGCAACATTTTCGCGGCTACATATGGCCAGATCGATTATAATTCAAAGACTTATCGATAACTCCTATTTTCTTACCGGATTCTAACCTAAGTTTCAATGTTATTTTTATATCTTTAGCATAAGTAATAATTCTAAATCCAAAATCTAAATCCTAAATCCTTATTCTAAACCGGTTAAGAACTGTATTGTGATGCCATAAGAGTATACAAGGACCCAATTTAATCTCCACAGATGTACAGGGTGACAAAACCGTATGCGACGACGGGCGGGATTTCTATTGCGAAAAATTTCAAAAAAAGATCTATCAACACGACAACCAAAATTTAAATTAAAGCAACTTATGAAAAAAAGTCTACTCTTGTGGCTGTTTATAGCCATGAGCATGGCGCATGCTATGGCGCAGTCCCGGACCGTTTCGGGCAATGTCACTGATGCCAGAGACGGATCGCCATTACCTGGCGCAACAGTCCGTATTAAAAGCACTTCAACGGGAACAGTAACAGATGCTGCAGGACGCTTCACCATCAAAGTATTGTCTGATGCAGTTGTATTGCAGGTTTCTTCTACTGGTTATTTATTAAAAGAAGTGCCCGTAGCTGGTAACAGCGAACTGAAAATCGCGCTAACCGGCGATGAAAAGGCACTCAGTGAAGTAGTAGTCGTAGGATATGGTACACAGGAACGTAGAAACGTAACAGGTTCCGTTGGTACCGTTAAAGGAGATCTGCTTAAAAACCTCGCTTCGCCAAGCTTCGACAGGCAACTGGCAGGCCAGATAACAGGTGTACAGGTAGGTGTCTCCAGCGGTTCATTAGGCCAGCCTGCACGTATTCGTATCAGGGGTGTCAACTCTATCACCAACAGCTCAGATCCGCTGTATGTGGTAGATGGAGTGCCTTATATTTCCGGCGACCAGGGTGGTTCTGCATCCGTATCTTACAATCCGCTGGGAGATATTAACCCGGCAGATATTGAGAGTGTGGAAGTATTAAAAGATGGTTCTGCTACAGCAATTTACGGATCACGTGCATCCAATGGTGTTGTACTGATCACTACCAAAAAAGGTAAGCATGGTAAGACCAGCCTTTCTTACAATGCATGGCTCGCAGCAGCTACACCATCTAAACGGTTCGACCTGTTGGATGCTGACCAGTTCATCACCATCACAAATGAAAAACTGACAAAAGCTGGTCTGGCGGAAGCGGCAAAACCTACGCTCGATCCTAATGGCAAGCCTTATAATACTGACTGGCAGGACATCATATTACGTACTGCTTTCCAACAGAATCACTCACTATCTTTCAGCGGTGCAACTGATCAGACAAACTACTACTTCTCATTAGGCTATGCCGACATGGATGGTATCTCCATTGGTAATGATCAGACCCGGTACAGCGTACGTGCAAAACTGGAACAAAAGGTGCTGGAAAGGGTTACGTTCGGTATCAACGTTGGTGTTACACACACCACTGATAACGGTCTGAATGCCGGTACAAACGCACTTTCCGGGAATGTGGGTGGCGCAATACGTTTGTTCCCGAATGTACCTGCCCAATATGCTGATGGTTCATATAACCTCAGTGCCGACAAGCAACGTCTGGGTAAAGGTTCAAACACCCGTGAAATAGATGACAACTATACTAACCTGAAATATGTACTGGATCATAACGTATTCAGAAACCAAAGTATGAATACTACCGGTAATGCTTTCGTAAATGTATCCATCCTCAAGGGATTAGATCTGCGCAGTCAGATCGGTATCAATAATATCAACGTTGAATATTACAGGTACTATGATCCCGTACATGGTGATGGCAGAGGCGACGTTGGTAGCACTGCACAATATTCAATGCCTCAGTTCAGATATAACTGGCAGAACACGATCAGCTACAACAGAACCCTGGGTGTACATAATATCGGATTTGTGGGTGGTCTGGAATATCAGAAAACAAGAAGCCGCTTTTTCTTCGCCAGTGCAACAAATCTGTCTGATGTATTCTTCGGTGGGCAAAACATTATCTCCGATGCATGGGGAAATAAGAACATCGGCGGTAGCGTTACAGAACGTGCTTTTGAATCATACTTTGCGCGTGCAAACTATGCTTTTGATGAACGTTATCTGTTAACGGCTACAATCCGTCGCGATAAAATCTCCTCCCTGCCATGGGGCAATCAGGGTGCAACATTACCTGGTGCGTCTATCGGCTGGCGTATTTCCCGCGAATCATTCTTCCAGAATGCTAACCTCAGCTTCATCAGCGATCTGAAGATACGAGGTGGCTATGCAAAGGTAGGTAACGTAGAAATCGGTAACTATCCTTATGCGGGTGTGTTCAACGCGGTTACTTATGGTGATCTGAATGCCATTCAGTATGGACAGATCGGTAATCCTAATCTGTCTTTCGAAACCAGCAACAAGATCAACGCTGGTATTGATCTCGCCTTACTGGATAACAGATTTCAGTTCTCTGCTGACTATTTCCAGAATAACGTGAATAACCTGATCCTTGCGGCCCCTACCCCTCCTTCCCTGGGTGTACCTAAAAACAGCATCAACGTGAACGTGGGAGAAATGAACAACAAAGGCTGGGAGTTCAGTCTGAGCGGATTAATCGTCAACAAAGCAAATTTCCGCTGGAATGCAAACGTGAACCTGACGCTTGTTAAGAACAAAGTGACTAAACTGGCGAATAATAACGCAGACATCATTGATACCTACAACATCACCCGTGTGGGAAATTCCATCGGTGCATTCTTTGGTTATGTTTCCAAAGGTGTAAACGCAGCGAATGGGAACCCCATGTGGGAAAAAGCTGATGGTACTACTGTACAAGGTAATCTGGATGCAAGTGGTAACATGAAGTTCTATACCTATGATCCATCCAAACCAGGCGATCTTTCTACCCCGGCTGCGGCATTGTCCTTCGCTGACAAACGCATTCTTGGGGAAGCAAACCCTACCTGGTATGGTGGTTTCAATAACACCTTTTCTTATAAGAACTTCGATCTGAGCATCAATATGACCTTCTCAGGTGGTAACAAAGTATACAACGTTACCCGTCAGGAGAGCCTGACCAATATGAAATTCCAGAATGTTGGTAAGGAGCTGTTAAACCGTTGGACAACAGAAGGACAGGTTACTGATGTACCTCGTCTGTTTTATGGTAGCGGTGCAGGCAACTCCCTCAACCAGAATGGTAGTACCAATAGCCGCTTCCTTGAAAATGGTGCATTCCTTCGCGCACAAAATATCGGGCTGGGATATGCGCTGCCTACAACCTTGTTGCAGCGTCTGAGATTAAGCAGCCTGAGAATATATGCACAGGTACAGAACGCCTTTGTGATCACTGATTACAGCGGTCTCGATCCTGAACTGAACGCGTTTGCACAGGCTATTGGCGCCACAACCTATGCGACAACAAACAGGCAACCGGGACTTGATTACAACACCAATCCTGTACCACGTACCTATACATTCGGCATTAACCTGGGACTGTAAAAAAAATTGCAATGAAAAGAATCAGATATACATTTAACAGATCAGCTATAATAGCTTTACTGGCTGCAGCCATGCTGGCAACATCATCCTGCAGTAAATATACGGAACTTGAACCCATCAACTCACCATCTGAAAACTCGGCATTCCAGAGTCCTTCCAGTATCGAACTGGCCATGCAGGGTGTGTATGAAGCTGCTGCCGTGGGTAGTTACAACGGTGATAAAGCTGCTGCCCGTGGATATCCTTTTGGCGCCGCGGCTATCGAGCAGGATGAAATGAGAGGAGAAGACATGCTGAACATACAATTGTTCTATGCGATCACCTACGAGGGAACATATACCACCAGCTCTGCTAATAACGTAAACATGTGGACAGCGCTGTACGCGTTGATCAACCAGGCAAACGTAATGATCCGTGGTGTACAGGCAGCGGCATCTAACGGCATTATTACTGCGGAAGTTGCGGCTGCATACGAGGGGGAAGCCCGTTTCCTGCGTGCATTGGCACACCATGAGCTGTTGATCCATTTTAGCTTTCCTTATGCGGATAATAATGGTAGCAAACCCGGTGTTCCTTATCGTGAGAAAGCAATCACCAGCCAGGCTGATGTTGCAGAAGGATTGACTATGGGAAGAGGTACAGTAGCTGAGGCATATACTAAACTGCTGGCCGACCTGGATTATGCAGAAACAAACCTGCCGGCTACACAGCCTAAGGGACTGTCAAGAGCTACAAAGGGTGCCGCTATTGCCTTAAAGACCCGTATAAAACAACATATGGGTGATTGGGATGGTGTAATAGCTGAAGGAGCTAAACTCGGTACAGACAAACAACCTGCACCGCATTTTACCAGCCCGATCGGCGGTTATACCCTGACTGCAAGTCCGGAAACACCTTTTACCAGCTTTAAGAATAACACAGAGTCTGTATTTTCAATTGCCAATGGTCCTATTGCAAATGGCGGTACAAATGGTGCTTTGCCTTCAATGTTCGGACCTGCGGATAAAGGTGCGCGTGGCCTTGTTGCTACCAGTCCTATTCTGTACAATGCTGCCTTCTGGGTGGAAGGTGATCTACGCAGAACATTGCTGCAGATCAAGCAGGTGGTTGGAGAGAAATATACTTTCAACTACAAGTACAGAGACTATGTGAACAAAACCGACTATGCACCTATCATCAGGTATGCAGAAGTATTATTGAACGTAGCTGAGGCATACGTAAAAAAAGGTAATACGGCTCAGGCCCTGCTGCTGCTGAATGATGTGCGTAACCGCTCTGTTCCGGCAGACAAACAATTCACAACAGCACCTGCCGATCTGATGCTGGCTGTCCTGCAGGAACGCCGTATAGAATTTGCAGGTGAGGGCCGCCGCTGGCCTGACCTCCATCGCCTTGCGCTGGATGCTACGTATGGCAGCAATGGTATTCCTGCTAAAATGAAAATAGGACAAATGAAACTGGACGGATCAGATTATAATAACGTTACTCCCCCGACATTCCCAACAACCGGTGGTGTAAAAGCTTATGCATATACTGAATTTCAATTCCTCTGGCCTATACCGGCAGATGAAGTAGCAGCGAATCCGCTGCTGCGTGAGCAACAGAATGAAGGATATAAATAATAAAAAAGGGGCTGTATCATCTGATACGGCCCTTTTTTTATGCCTGAATTTTTTAAGAAGCACTTTGAATGCGTTGCCTGGCATGCCATAAAAACCATTAGCAAAAAATAAAACAATGAAAAAAGTACTTTTTTATTTATTGATTCTTTGTCTTGGTGCAATTGATACGTATGCTCAAACCCTCAGAACCTTTTACATTGACTTCGGACCCAATGATGTTACCAATGGGAACATCACCTCCAGCCCCGACGTAAATGGCAACTACTGGAACAATGTTACGAATACCGGCACTTCGGCCCCTTCACTTTATCTGGTAACAAACAAAAACACATCATCCGGTACTTTTGTAAACATTACTGCAGGCTTTAGCTCGAACGGTATAAATAATGGCGGTTTATTAGCACCTAATGCGGCACTCTTAAAGGATTTTGCTATCAATACAGCTACGCAGGATTATTTTCATACGGATAATACTGCCGGTTTTGTCATAAAGGGCCTGGATGTCAGCAAGGGATATATTTTTCATCTTTTTGCTACCCGAAATGATCCGGAGATACGCAAGTCAAATTATACACTTGCCGGCAAAACGACCTATAGTGCTACCCTTCAGACGTCCGGACCCAATTTAGGAGGAACAGGTTACAATGGTAATAACAGTACTATTCTGGTGGCGGATACTATCAGCCCCGATACAAAGGGCCAGATAGCCATTACTGTTAAGCGGGAACAGGGTACTTTCGCCTATCTCGGTGCGCTGAAAATTGAAGAAGTGAGATTGCCGGTTACCGCTCTAAAAACCGTGTATATTGATTTCGGGCCGAATGATGGCGTCAACGGAAACGCCACTGCAAGTCCCGACGTCAATGGCAATTACTGGAACAATGTGACCAATACGGGTACCGCAGCCTCTCCTGTAAATCTGGCAGACAAAACGAATGTACCGACAGGGGCGTACACCAAAATCACTGCGGGCTTTTCCTCCAATGGTATTCTGAACGGAGGCTTATTATCACCAGATCCTGGTTTATTAGCTGATTTTGCTATTCCTGCGGCAACACAGGATTTCTTTCACACGACCGCATCTTCCAGTCTTTCTATAAGAGGGCTGGACAAAACAAAAGGATACGTTTTTAATTTGTTTGGGACCAGAAATGATCCTGAAAGACGGGTCACCACTTATTCATTAACGGGCGCTACGTTCTACGACGGAAAGTTGCAAACCTCGGGAACCGATTTGGGGGGAACAGGTTACCATGGCAATACGAAAACAATTCTTTCCTCAGACATCATAATGCCCGATGATAATGGTCACATAAACCTTACAGTGACCAGATCAGAGGGCGCGTTTGGCTACCTGGGAGTAATGAAAATGAGTGAGGTGAATTCCGTTGCCTTTGAGCCTGGTTGTCCTTCAAAGGATCTTAGCCGCATAGCCATTATGGGATCTTCCGTTCCATCAGGAACCGGGGCCACCAATAATCAGGGGTATGCCCAGTTATATGCGCAGCTGCTCACTGCCCGGGCAAACAGTGGAGTGGGCCAACCATGGAATGTGTCAAACATTTCAGTTCCCGGCAACAATACCATTAGTGTTATAAACCGGTGGGATAAAGACTTACTGCCACTCTGCAGCAAATATGTTATCTATGCGCTGTCATTGGGAAATGAGGGTATTACTACCGGCGGACAAGCAACGTTCGAGCAATTCAGAGACAATCTGAAATTGCTTATAAACAAGGCAAGACAACAAGGGATTGAGCCCATCATAACCAATTGCTATGTCCGTGAAGATTACACCGCTACAGAATACAATTTTATCAAGCAAATGAACCTGCTGATCCATACCTGGAACGTGGCGAGCATAAATTTGCTGGGAGCACTGGACAATGGGTCGGGTAAATGGGCTACAGGCTACAAAAGTGACGATTTGCACCCCAATGATGCCGGCCATCTTGAGTTCAGGTATGCAATTGTTCCTTCCTTATTCGATGCCTTAAAAGCCCGGAAGCCTCAGCCTTATAAAATTGACGGTACATCGTTAAGCTTAAGCCCGGCCGGTGGTTATAAACTTCAGATCAAGCCGGAGGAAATCCTCCATTCTTTTACTGTTTCTTATGATATCCAAACGTCATCAACCGGACAAGTGACAGAGTTGAGTACAGCTGCGGGGCTGAATAAATTAGTTATCAATGGTTCGGGGAGAATGGATTATTCATCAGCGTCATCAAGCGGCATTGCGGGGACTACTGTTCTTAATGACAATCAATGGCATAAGGTAACGCTGACACATTACTATGCTATGGGCAGGACGTTCCTTTATATCGACAAAGTGCTACAAGGTTCAATCACTGAAAAAATTGTTACAACCACCTTTGATCTAAACGGGGCAAATGCTCCGGCAGCAAACTATAGAACCTTGCTCTTCTACCGTTCTGGTATGACGGCCGAAGAGATAAACGCGATGGTTGACGGCAATCTGCTGAAATCGAGTCTCGAAATTTACTCACCACTTGACGGTGCTACTGCAGATCCCATTATAAACCTGGCGCAGAGTACAAATAAGATCAGGAAAGTGAATATTATTTCCGGCACCTACTACCTTCAGAACCGTTTCAGCAGGCTGTATATGGATGTCGATGATAATCTGATTACCCAGGATGGTTGCAATATCCAACAATGGGGCTTTATGGGTAGCACCAATCAGCAATTTACATTTACACATATAGGCAATGATGTTTATAAAATTACTTGTGTCAAATCCGGCAAATCGATGGACCTTTCCGAGGTCAGCACTGCGGATGGTGCCAATGTGCAACAATGGGGCTATGTCGATGGCGCAAACCAGCAATTTCTGATGGTGCCTGTGGATAGCGATTATTACAAAATAATTGCTAAAC
This sequence comes from Chitinophaga filiformis, assembly GCF_021646545.1. Classification (GTDB taxonomy): domain Bacteria; phylum Bacteroidota; class Bacteroidia; order Chitinophagales; family Chitinophagaceae; genus Chitinophaga; species Chitinophaga filiformis_A. The sequence goes on from NZ_JAKIRP010000006.1 coordinate 33,277, forward strand.
ACAGTGGTAAGCTTGTGGAGGTCTCCAATTTCAGTACTGCTAATGGAGGAAATGTTCAGCAATGGACGGATGTAAATCAAAGCAGTGGTCAGTGGAAATTAAGCCGCCTCGTGGCAGGACCACCTGCTATAATTGCCAGTAACATGAACAGAAAAGATATAGCCGGCATTTCACTATATCCCAACCCTGTCATGACGACGCTGTATATAAGCGGGATTAAAAATCCTGTCACTATTAGCGTGTATAATAGTTCAGGCCAATTGCAGCTATCCACATTTGCAACGTCTATCTCGGTTGATAGGCTAAAGGCAGGTGTGTATTTGGTACACCTGAGAGCAAAGGGGATGTATAAGGTGTTGAGATTTGTTAAACAATAGTATTGTTCAATGACATTATCTAACCAGAGACTGCGGTAAACAAAAAGCCGTCAGACGATGTGTCTGACGGCTTAAATTAAATAACCTCGCCGCTTACCATATCTTGATCCGCTTATCGTCGTCCAGATACATTTTCTCCCCGGGTTGTACATTAAACGCTGAGTAAAAAGCCGGGATGTTCATCAGTGGGCCGTTCACACGCCACATGGGTGGAGAATGCGGATCGTTATTGATCCAGTAACGCAGGTATTCATCTTTCATTTTCACCCGCCAGATCCTGGCTACTGAAAAGAAAAAGCGCTGATCGGGTGTGAAGCCACCGATCAGCGTAGTATCCTGACCTTGTTTGGTCATTTTAAAAGCATCATATGCTACGGCAATCCCGCTGATGTCCGCTGTGTTTTCTCCTACTGTAAGCGCACCTTTTATATGAACGCTATCCAGTACGGTGAACTTGCTGTACAGGTCGATGACCTGTTGTGTTTTGGACTTAAATTTCTCATAGTCTGCAGGCGTCCACCAGCTTTTCACGTTACCGTCTTTATCAAACTGGGCACCCTGATCATCAAATGTATGCGTCATTTCATGCCCGATCACCATACCAATACCACCGTAGTTCAGCGCATCGTCCGCATTATTATCAAAGTAAGGCGGTTGCAGAATTCCGGCGGGGAATACGATCTCATTGGCGTAAGGATTGTTATAAGCAGTAACGGTAGAAGGTGTAGTGAACCACTCCGTCTTGTCAACCGGCTTCCCAAGTTTAGCCAGGTTATATTGGAAGTTGTTCGCCGCAGCCGATACCACATTTTCAAAATATTTATTCCTCACTACTGTTACATTGTTGTATTCACGCCACTTATCGGGGTATCCGATCTTTTTGGTGATGGCAAATAATTTCTCCTTTGCTTTTTGCTTCGTGCTGTCACTCATCCAGTCCAGCCGATCGACCCTAATGGAGAACGCCTTCTGCAGGTTATTCACGAGCTCCAGCATCCGCGCTTTGGCCGATTCCGGGAAATATAGTTTCGTATATAGTTGACCCAATGCCTGTCCAAGATAGGCGTCTACTACACCTGACATAACCTCACCACGCGTTTTTTGCGTGGTCTGTCCCGTAAGTACTTTATTGTATTCAAAGGATGAATTTACAAATGGTTTGCTGAGGTAATCCGCATAATTACTAATATAACTGGCTTTCAGGTATGTTTTCCAATCCTCAAGCGGGATCGACTTTAAGAGAGTGTTCAATTTATCATAATAGCCTGTTTGGGCTACATCCAGCGAATCCATGGTAGCGCCCAGATGTTGGAAGAAAGTCGTCCAACCTATGTTAGGTTGTTGCTTATTTAAATCGCCCAGGGCTGTTTTATGGAAATTGCCTTTTATATCCCGCAGCTCAACATTGGTTTTATGTGATGCTGCCAGCTGCTTTTGGATATTGTAAACAAGTGCTGCATTTTTCTGTGCTAACGCAGAATCACTTCCAGTCAACGCAAAAAGATCTACGAGGTATTTTTTATATGCTTGCTGTATAGCAAGGGTGGATGTGTCTGTCTTAAAGTAATAATCCCTGTCAGGCATGCCAATACCAGTTTGATAAATATGTCCCATATTCATGCTACTGTTTTCTTGATCAGGCGAAACCTGAAAATCAATAAGGGATAAGTTTGACAATTTGGTTTGTTCGGCTATGAATGTCAGCATATCAGCAATAGTGGTGATGGCATTGATGCGATCCAAGCCGGTTTTGAGTGGCTCAAAGCCACGCTGATTGATGCTATTGGTATCCATTCCAGCGGCAAAGAAATCACCGATCTTTTGTTCAAGACTGCCGGCGGGATTGGTACTTTTTGATACGCTATCGAGGATAGCCAGCAACTTCAGACGTTGCTGGTAGTTCATAAATCGGTATGCTCCTACCCCCGACTGGCTAGCGGGTATTTGGGCGGTATCATACCATTTTAAATTTACATAATTATAAAAATTATCGCCCGGCCGGATAGTCGAGTCAATTCCTTCAATAGCAATAAAGGATTTCTCCTCAGTTCGCGGCTGGCAGGCAACAAAAGAACCTAAGAAAACGGATAGTAAGAACCAATTTCTCATATGGATTAGATTTGTGGCGAAATGATGTTGTATGATTAATAAAGATATCATATTTTATCTAATCCCTGATACCTAAAGATGGTTACTACTCACGCGGTATCAGATAAAACCGCCTATTTCTTTCAAAATTACGACAGTAAGCTTCCGGTACATCGCTAACTTATCCGGATGATCGCTAACGCCTACTATGTTTAATTATATTTCTATATTTGTCTTATAATATTGGTTTAATTGCCGTTATCCTGACTATTGTTAGATAGCCTTCAATTACAGGATACTTTAACAATGGTAAGATAGATAACTGCGGTTATTGTGCCTCCAAAGCTGAAGACGCTTCGTAAAAACAGTATCATTAGTCTCAATAAAATAAAGAAATATTTACTGAACCGCTGCTCAGAATTCTGTTGATTCTTTGTTGCATATATTGATTTTTTAAGAATGCATATATCCCATTTCTATGAAACAAGTTTTCTTTGTGTTGTCAATTTCCCTGTTTGCATTTTGTCATAGTAATAATGTAATCAGTAATCACTCAGATACAACCGTAGCACCAGCAGTGCCGGACTCCCTTTCAGATACCAATCAGACGCCAAAGCCAGTCACTCTTGTTGATAGCTCTTCTTTTGAGATAAACAATCAGTTTCCCTGGCTGGGAGATACTATTCGCAGTTATATTCAGCTTTCAACAAACGAAATGACGAAGATCTTTGTTAAGGACAGCTCTATTGTATTTATGTATGACGGGTATGAGAAAACAGATAACGGTGGTTATGTAAGTGTGCGATTAGGTGCCGATACCTATAACGGAGAAGGAACAGTATTCACAACTGCTGAAGTTATATCAGTCAACATCTTGAGTCGTGAAATAACCGTGTATGATATAGCCGCTGATTCCAGCCATCTGTGGGTTAGGCCACAGTAGAAAATTGATACGCTAAGCACAGTTATATGCTATCACAAAACAAAAAGCCTTCAAAAATTCCTATTTGAAGGCTTTTAATTTCTGCAGAAAGCAGGGTTCAAATTTGCCCTTTTTTTGCCCGCGATTTAGGTAGAATAGTGCGGTTTCCATCATTTTTCCCGACGCCTACTTGTTGCTGTTCCAAACGAAATAAAATTATTCGCTATCGCCAATCTCATGCTTAGGAGGCACCACAGCTACATCCTTCTCTTCCTCTTTTTGTTCCACATGCACCGCATAGTCAGATGGCTCTATCCGTTTTCCGTTAAAATCTGCGTATGCGCGGGTAAATTCAGCCCCGAAATATAAAATGGCTGCTGTGTAATAGACCCATAACATGATAACAATCAGGGAGCCTGCCGCCCCATATGTACTACTCGTGGCAGATTTTTCAATATAAATGCCGATTACCAGCCTTCCGATCATAAATAGTATGGCAGTAAAAAATGCGCCTGCGCGGACATCCTTCCAACCGATTTTAGCGTCTGGCAATACTTTAAAGATTACACCAAATAACGTCGAAATAATAATAAAGCTGATCAGATAACTGATGATATTAAAAAGTGTTACGGTTACGTCAGGCACGAAGTTTTTTAATCGCTCACTTACTGCATCGAGTGCACCATTCAGGACGAGGGATACTAAAAGCAAGAAGCCAAGCGTAACGATCATAGAACCAGATAGCAGGCGATCTCTAATTAATTTTAACCATCCTTTTTTCGGCTTAGGCTTTACCTGCCAGATGATATTAATGGATTGCTGAATTTCACCAAATACTGTAGTAGCACCTATAATAAGAGTAACCACGCCAATTATTACCGAGATAGTTGATTTTCCAGTCGTCTTAAGGTTATCGATCATATCCTGGATCTGGTTGGCCGCTTCATTACCAACAAGCCCGTTGATTTCTGAAAATACTTTACTTTGTATCACATCACGGCTAAGGAAAAAACCAGCCAGTGAGATGAGCAGGAGCAATAGCGGCGCTAAGGAAAAAACGGTATAATATGCAAGTGATGCACTGAATTTAAGTGCCATGTCATCGAGAAAACCAGTAAAAGCTGCTTTAAGAATTGTAAAATAGTCTTTAAACGATTTCTTTGTAAAATAGTTTCTAATAGCCATAATAAATGGGGTTAGAAATGTCTAATAATACTGGTGAGAGTGTAAGGGTGCGGCCCTTACATATAAAAACATGCTATTGTACAAATAGACAACTGCTGTTACAAGCTAATAGTCAATATCATATCCAAAAATAATACCGATAATATGGGCGTATGCATCACTACGGTAGCTACGCAATTTTCCAGATTGATCCATTCCTGAATGTTCAAGTTTTAGGCTTTGGCCTGCGGAAATCTTACCACATGTATATTAGATTGCCCAATTGTATTGTGCCTTAATTTCCCATCCGGGCAAGTCTTCAAAGTTTCTGCGTTTAGCTCATTTATTCGCAGATCGGCTGCGGCTTAACCATTTTCTGCTCCTCTTATCCTTCACCACAATTAGTACCGCACCGCATACTGCATCTGAGCCCAATAATGCTTCTGCTGCGGTCCCCTGGAGTGATAATATGGTATCAATCTTAACCTTCTCTAATGCTTGCTGAAATTTTAGAAGGCCATCCTTATTCTTTGTGTCATCGTTCATAAAAGGATATCCGCCTATCCAGTACGAAGGTTTACAACTTACCTCTTTTTTATTTCCGATTACCGGGGTTTTATAAACATAGCGACCTTTCAATCCCTCACGGCAAACAAATTGCCGATAGCAAACGTACGTATTAGTATCACTAATAGCTCTCTGTTTTATAGCATATAACTGTTGCGTTAGCGGTAGCGTTTTTATTGAATCAAGCCAGTGTGAAACATCTTTATTTGTATCAATGGTGGTAACCTGTCCAAAGACTATTGCGGGAAAGAGAAATAAAAGCAGGCAAGGGATCTTCATTAAATAAAGATAGAAAATTATCTTCTGTCTGGTGATTCGGCCCACCGTGACCTGTTACAGTCAAAATCATCCGATCAAAGACTGCCGCAAAAAACAAGCCTTCAGACGTCATCTGAAGGCTTAAATTTTTTCAGCTAACCTTAAGTTTTCTGCAGGCAGCGGGGGGACAATTATCGAACCAATTTGCCCCGGGCTTTAGACCGGATTTATCAATTAGCATGCAGGCTTATGAGGAGGTGAAATAGATTCCTTAATGACCATTATTATTGAAAGGAATTAAAAAATTTGACCACGAATGCTGCGGGGCTTTCCGTAAAAAAAAGTTTTAAACGTTGCTAAGCTTACCTTCCGACTTAATCTTTTCACGGTGTAGTACGCCCCATTTAATAAGCCCGTATACAACATCTTTTAAGGTCTGGCTGTATGGCGTGAGCTCATATTCAACGATAACCGGAATGGTGCCGGCTTGTACCTTTCGTTTAACTAAGCCATTCAATTCTAATTCTTTCAATTCACCCGAAAGTACCTTCCCCGATATTCCGGTGATGGTTCGTTGCAGGTCATTGAACCTGCTGTGCCCTTGTGAAAGAGCAATGATGACCCTCAATTTCCATTTGCCACCAATTACGTACAGGGAATCGCCCATCGCCTGTAACTTTTCGGCGCAGCTGAGGTCTTCCGGCTTAATCTGTTCATCGTTTTTCATACAACTTACCTAAAGGTTACTAGTTACCTTTTGTTAACTACTGAATTTTAGTAACTAAAGGTAAGTAGTTTTGCCAATAGTTAAAAATCCAAAGCATTAGATATGATAATTGCTACAGCCATCATCTGCCTTCTGGTCATCACCTGCCTGACTTTATTTTTATATTGGGCTTACGCACCAACGCCCAAAGCACCCCGCTTACTATCAGAGATATCAAGAGAAGAAATGATGATTGGCGCAGAAAAGCGTACTTATTGGAAATACATCTCCGGCCGGTTGAGCAAAAGAAAGGTTCCGCTCGTTATCGTCTTACACGGCTCTGGTATAGATGGTGCAAAAATACGTGCATGGACAGGGTATGAATTTGACCTGATGGCAGATGAATATGGTTTTGCTGTGGCTTACCCTGATGGCTACAAACACAACTGGAACGACATCAGGAAGAACGCGCCGTTTCCTGCAAAACGGAAGAATATTAATGACGTCGGATTTATTAAATCGCTTATTGAAAGTTACCGGCTTCACCATCATGTAGATCCGCAGCAAGTATATGTTTTCGGCTACTCTAATGGCGGTACGATGGCGTTCCGGTTAGCCATGTCAGAGCCCGGTTTGCTGGCCGGAATAGCCACGGTGGGTAGCAACCTTCCCACACCAGAAAACCTGACAGACAGCCCGTGGGCGCCGATGCCACCCGTGTTGATGGTAAATGGTACCGCAGATCCGATTATTCCCTATGAGGGTGGCAAGGTTAACTTTTTCGGGAAGCGTCTTGGAAATGTCATCAGTGCTTTAGCTACAGCCGAAGCATTTGCTGAAAGCCACAACGGACCAAGGACAACACAAACTGCCCGCTTGCCACATTTAAATCCTGATGATCTGACAAGTGCAGACAGGAAAGTCTGGTTGCAGGATGAGCAAAAGCTTGTTGCCTTATATACCGTACATGGAGGCGGCCATATCGTGCCGCAATCTTTAGCCAAATTTCCGAGACTTATGGGGAAAGTGAATAGAGATTTTAGTGCACCCCGCGAGGCGGTCAATTTTTGGGGTATTAACCACCCTTAGCTGTTTACCTCAAAACGCTCTGTCAGTGGGCATTAGCCGCCGGAAAGGCAGTCCCGTCGGGAATGAATTTGAGCCTTTTGACAGCTTGTGCCTCTTTCTTATGTTAAAACACCCTTGGTGGCGACTCTAGCAAATCGCCTAAATACTTATCCTTGATTTGCTGAACAGATTCGGGGATTTGGATACATGTCGGTTATGATCTATGTAGATCTTTGCCTCATGGAAATCAAGAATATAAAATTAGGAAGCCAGGGACTGGTTGTTCCAGGCATAGGGTTAGGTTGTATGGGAATGACCGGTTTTCAGGATGGTCATATGTATGGCCCGGCTGATGAACAGGAGGCAATCGCTACAATCCATCGTTCGCTTGAACTAGGCTGTAACTTTTTGGATACTGCAGATCTGTACGGCCCTTTTGAAAATGAAAGGCTGATCGCCAAAGCTATTAAAGATAAGCGCGATCAATATATAGTAGCCACTAAATTCGGTTGGGAGATCAATGATGATGATCAGGTGACCTGGGCCATCAATGGTAAAAAAGAATATGTGAAGAAAGCGGTGGAGCGCTCGCTAAAAAATTTGAACACCGATCATATTGATCTTTACTATATGCACCGCCTTGACAAAAATACACCGATAGAGGAGACAGTAGGAGCCATGAGCGAACTGGTTAAAGAAGGCAAGATCAGCTATATCGGTCTGTCAGAAGTATCTTCTGAAACGGTTAAACGTGCGCATGCTGTACATCCAGTTACGGTAGTGCAAAGTGAATATTCCTTGTTTGAACGGACAGTAGAAGAAAGAGGAGTGCTGCAAACGCTGCATAAATTAGGAATTGGTTTTGTCGCTTACTCTCCCTTAGGCCGCGGCTTTCTATCAGGGCAGATCAAAAGCGTTGATGATTTACCCGAGAATGATTTTCGCCGTGCTATACCAAGGTTCCAGGGCGAGCAGTTCCAAAAGAATATTGAATTGGTAAAAGCGATCGAAGCAATGGCTGCCATAAAGGGCATTACTTCTTCACAATTGGCACTGGCCTGGATAATGGAGAAGGGTATTGTGCCAATTCCCGGTACAAAGCGACTTAAATATTTAGAGCAAAATATTGCCGCTACCCAGATCGAAATGAGCCAGACTGACATGGAGCAGTTGGAAAGTATTGTGCCACTGGGAACAGATACTGGTGCTCCTTATGATGAGTTTAGTATGGGCCTGATTGATTAATTTTGTGTAATGAACGCCATTCACACGTTGTCGCAATTTCACCGGTTGCTCTCTTTACCGGAACCTAAGCATCCGCTGGTTAGCGTTGTCGATCTGTCAGAAAGCGTTTTCCTGGAAGATGATATCTGGAAAGGCTTTGTTAACCGTTTCTATTGCGTGGCGCTTAAACGTGATGCTAAGGGTAAAATCCGCTATGGGCAGCAGCATTATGATTACGATAAAGGAGTGCTAAGCTTTACAGCGCCCAATCAGGTGCAGCATCTTGATTTGCAGCATATGGAATGCGGCTCTGGTTTTCTGCTAATCTTTCATCCCGATTTTTTATTGGGGCATCGGCTAAGTGCATCGATAAGCAAATATGGCTTTTTTGATTATGCCGTAAATGAGGCACTGCACCTTTCTGATGATGAAGAGAATGACCTGATCTCGATTTTACATAAGATCGATAAAGAGTGTGTCCGTATTGATAAACATACGCAAGAGATCATCATTACACAGATCGAGTTGCTATTAAATTATTCGGCACGCTTTTATGAAAGGCAGTTCATTACCCGAAAAAATAATAATCATCAGCTGCTCGCTAAGTTTGAGCAGTTATTGGACGAACACTTTAACCAGGCTACGTTCAGCGAATTGCTTACCGTAAAATATGTTGCTGGTCGCATGAATCTGTCACCTAATTATTTGAGTGACCTGCTAAGAGTCCATACCGGCCAAAATACCCAGCAACATATTCATGAAAAATTGATCGCTAAGGCTAAAGAAATGCTGTCTACAACCAGCCTTTCTGTTAGCGAGATCGCTTATGCATTGGGCTTCGAGCATGCGCAGTCATTCAGTACCTTGTTCAAGAAGAAGACCAACCTTTCACCCTTGGAGTTCCGAACCTTGTTTAACTAAACGAGCCCCCGGATCCCACTGCATACAAGAATATAGGGTATTTAAAAAAGGCAGATATAAAGGTTAAGCCGTTAATTAGTAAAAGCAGGTAAGACCTGTTACAGTCAAAATCATTCGATCAAAGACTGCCGCAAAAAACAAGCCTTCAGACATCATCTGAAGGCTTAAATTTTTTTCCGCTAAAACTTAGATTTTCTGCGGGCTACCGGGGACAACTTTCGAACTTATTTTTATCAGATCCGGAGAGAATAAGTTCATTTTACAATGGGGCTCGCATTTTTACGTCGAGTTGCTATCCTTGATTTCGGAAATTGACGAATTTAATGGTGCATGGCGCGTCTTTGGGCGTTTCTGAATATAATAGCGTCGAAAGCACTTATAATATCCCTATAAATTAATCCTGTAATACCCAATTTATTGCTCTACCTTTAGCAAGGTTGCATTTGGCCCCTTCTGATTTAGTTTGGGTTCCTTTTTCTTCCTTATCCCTTGTTTTTCATCAGTATGTATATTTGATTAAAATTATAATTGTGAATATTTTTGTAGGTAATATAAGTGACAGAACAACTGAAGATGAGATATGGTCTTTATTTGACCCATTTGGAGTTGTATATAGTATTAACGTGGCTTATGATAAGTACAGTGGCCGCTCTAAAGGCTTTGCATTCGTTGAAATGCCAGACGATTCCAATGCAGTACAGGCAATTAAGGAATTGAATAATTCAGTAGTTGCTGGCCAGACAATAGTGGTGTATGAGGCTCGTCCAAAACCTGAAAGACCAGAAAATAATCGTTTCTCCAGATCCGGCCCACGCCCTGGATTTAGACCCAGATACTAATAGCCGGATGTTTTAAAACGTCTATTACCTTTATCTGTTAAGAGAGCAGAAGAGCAAAGCCGCAGAATACGTTAAGTAGTTTGTAGCGTTGCTTTTATTTTTCTATATACCGAATAGTAGCAACCCAAGCTGAATTTTCCAATTAATTTTCTAATTATACCCTTAACAAACCTCCAGGATGGGATATAATAACAAGAACTGTCAGCAACAGGGTTCCTTCTATTAGGTGACAATGAAGATTTGTATCATCATGTTAGTTGTGTGAGTTCGAAACTTTAGCCTTTACTAGTTCCTCGGTCTGTATGAATAGTGCATTGTTTCAAAAGAAACGCTAAGCTGGATTTCGAAATAATGTGATTTTTTACCACACATTGAACTTACAATTTAGTTCCTGCGCAGTCACTATACTTCTATAGACTTTTGCATTGTCAAATGCAAAATCATTCAATCAAAGACTGCCGCAAAAAACAAGCCTTCAGACATCATCTGAAGGCTTAAATTTTTTTCCGCTAAAGCTTAGATTTTCTGCGGAGAAAGAGGGATTCGAACCCCCGGACCTGTTACAGTCAACAGTTTTCAAGACTGCCGCAATCGACCGCTCTGCCATTTCTCCGCTGCAAAAGTATAAAACTGATTTAATTTTCAAAAAAAAACTTTTCCATACCGCATATCATTCTGGTAAAATCCTTTGTGTTGTTGGGTTTGCTCGTAAAAAAAAACTATTTTTAGGTATTACTGATACCCAGTAACGGAATAAACATGCGCTCAAAATTCATTTTCCTGTACCCGCTCATTTGCCTGATGTTTATACACATTGATACCATTCAGGCGCAACAAAGCACGTGCACAGCGATCGGTCAAAACCCATCCACTGCATTCCCTGTTTGTGGCACCAAAGTATTTAGTCAGGAGTCAGTACCCAAATGCGGCGGACGCCCCGTTGTTGGCCCTCCCTGTCCTGGTGGTCAGGACGGCGGACTTGCCGACGTTAACCCCTATTGGTATAAATTCACTTGCTATAAGGCAGGAACGCTCGGATTTAAGATCACCCCTAAAGTATTGTCCGACGACTATGACTGGCAGCTCTTCGATGTAACCGGTCGTTCACCCGATGATGTATTTACTGACCCCAGGCTTTTTGTGTGCAGGAACTGGTCTGGTGAAGGTGGTGTGACCGGTGCTTCCAGTGCTGGTTCATCCCTGACAGAATGCGGAGGGCTTGGAGTTCCCCTGTGGAGTAGCATGCCAAACCTGATAGAAGGTCATCAATACCTGTTGTTACTGAGTCACTTTACGTCAGAAGGACAATCAGGATACGACCTGGAGTTTACAGGAGGAACGGCCGATATCACCAGCCCGGGAATACCTGCTATCAAGTCAGCTACTTACAATTGCTTAAACAGTACCGTCGGTATAAAGCTGACCAAGAAAATACTTTGTAATACATTAACTACTCAGGGTACGGAGTTCGCCTTTACAAGAGGAACAGGTACCATCACGGCGGCAAGCGGTGCTAATTGCTCCAATGGCTTTGACACCGATTCACTACTGGTGCAGCTAAGCGCACCCTTAGCGCCCGGCGATTACACCATCGCTATAAGGATTGGCACAGATGGTAATACCGTCCTGGATGTATGCGGCAACAGCCTGGCAGAAGGAGAAAGTGCCGACTTCCACATTGACGTCCCCCCTCCGGTGGAAATGCGGGGCATAGCGCCGGTAGGTTGTGCGCCGGACCAGCTCAAGATTGTATTGTCAGTGCCAGTACGTTGTAGTTCAATTGCGCCCAACGGTAGTAATTTTACTATAACCGGAACGCCGCAGGCAGTCATCCGCGGTGCCACCGGCAATTGTAATGTGAATAATCTCACCGATACACTGATCATTCAACTGGCACAGCCATTGGTGACAGAAGGATCTTATACTATCACGCTCACTACCAGCAGCGACGGCACTCCAATATTGGGAGAATGTGGACAGCCGGTACCCCTCAGACAAACAGTAACCTTTCATACAGTCGATACCGTTTCTGCTGATTTTGACTTTGGCCTGAACAGGAATTGTAAGATAAGCACCCTGAGCCTGACCCATAATGGCGCCAATGATGTGAACTACTGGCGCTGGACCTTTGACAGTACAGACAACCGCTATACGCAAAACGTGACTAAGATATTCGGCGATTTTGGGGTCAAACATGTGTTCCTGTTTGTGTCCAATGGCACCTGCACAGACTCTGTTGACAGGGATATCAACCTGGAACGGACAATGGCAGCATTGTTTAGTGTAGATCCGGGACCTTATTGCCCACTGGATATCACCTCTCCGAAAAATGAGAGCTATGGAAATCTTATCTCCTACCTGTGGGATTATGGCAATGGCGTTATCAGCACCGGCCCAGATGCAGTACCGCAACAATATTTTCCTATTCGCAAGGAACAGGATTACCGGATCAGGCTGATCGTAGAAGACAACCTGCACTGTATGGATACCGTGGACCATATCATCAAAGCAGTGACGAGCTGTTATATTGATGTGCCCACCGCCTTCTCCCCTAACCATGACGGGATGAACGACTATCTCTATCCGCTGAGCGCTTATAAGGCTGTGGACCTCGAGTTTTCCGTATATAACAGACTGGGACAACTGGTATTCCAGACCACCGACTGGACAAAGAAATGGGATGGTACCGTAAAAGGAAAACCAGCCGATGTTGGCAGTTATGTGTGGATGCTCCGCTATACTATAAAAGATACCGGTAAAAAAGTCTTCCGTAAAGGAACCGCCGTGCTGCTGCGTTAGTAGCAGTACGGTTTTTATGTTATGCTATTGCTGAAGTATGGGTTTCGCATTCCCGGCAGCCTCTCCAGTTCCTGATGTGTGCGGTGATCAACAGGATAGCCCCGATGATCTTAAGGCCCATCTCCAGCGGTACAGCCCCCGCAAAATTGCCTGCAATCATCAGTAAAAGACCTGCCAGAAAATATACCAGGACAGCCTTTTGCCTGTGCAGGCGCATATATCCCTTCCAAATGGCCCATCCTCCGGCAGTCATGGAGACCAGTACCGTCAAAACCTCCAGAAAGACATTCTTCAGTATCTCTACCCCAAACAGGCTGAAGGTTGTAAAAATAACAGGCAACAACACACAATGAACAGCGCAGGCCAGTGATGCTCCTATGCCGATGGCATCCCATTTTACCTGGTAAGCGGGTTTTGTTCCGGCAATTCTGTCAATTTTCTCCATGGTTTCCCTCTTTTCTGTCAAAAATTCCTTTCCAACGGAAATACGCATTGCATTTCCGGGGAACAAAAATAGATAAATGAAACAACGATGCAAAAAGTATTTGGAAATAATTACTGACTGGATAAAAACACCAGGTTTTCTCAGGCAGGATTTACTGAAAAAGGGGCCGGGGACCGTACCCAACAGATGAGTTTTATTACGTTTGTCATTTTCCGGAGTATGTGACCAGGATGTAACTAGCATATGACCAGGATTAACCTCCGATTATCCTCCGATTTGATCGGAAGATAATCGGAGGTTAATCCTGGTCATATGCTAGTTACATCCCGGTTTGAACCACCCCTCATCAGGGACAGGTTACATTTACATATATACCCATGTATATACTACTGGCCATTACCCGTTATATTTAGCCAGCCATTTGGCCTTTATTTCCGAGCGGGCATTGATAAATTCAATGTCAGTACCCTGGGCTACGGCATCAAGCGGGAAACGCAGAGGACGGGTACCTGCCTTCATTTTTATCAGTTCCAGGATACCGTCAGCGATGGTTTGGGGATCCATGTTAAACGCTTCCATCTTGCCAAATAAAGCTGCACCAAGCGCATTGAATTGTTCTGTTGCCAACGGGTCATATTCCTTCGCAATCGCTGTTTTGTCTGCATGTACGCCGGCTTTACTACCGTTGTTCATTTCGGTAGGATAAACACCTGGCTGAATGGAGACATTTTCAATACCGAATTGTTTCAGTTCATCCTGTAAGCCCTCAGTGATGGTTTCCACGCCAAATTTTGATGCGAAGTAGGGCACCATAAAAGGCAAGGCATGGCCACTTGCACCGGATGTAATATTGATGATCAGACCACTTTTGGCTTTACGCATTGCTGGCAATACCGCCTGATAAGTCCTAACCACGCCATAGAAATTCACTTCAAACATCTGGCGCATCTGGTCAATGCTGTATGCCTCAAACACGCCGAAGCCTGCTACGGCAGCATTGTTTACCAATACATCAATCTTTCCATATTTGCCAAGTGTCTGCTGAAATGCCTTCGCCACAGACACATCATCGGTTACGTCGATCTCTGTCACATCTACATTGGGTGTTGCAGCCAATTCTTTGGCAACGCCTGCGTTTTTCCCTTTGATATCGCGCATACCAGCAATGACGGTATATCCTGCATTTGCTAACGTAATAGTGGTAAGTTTTCCAAAACCAGTGCTTGTTCCTGTAATGAAGATTATTTTGCTCATCGTTTAAGAATTTAATTAATTGATGAAACAAAATTACCACAGGCCGCAGGCTGTCTCCATTGACAAAAACACGAAAAAAAAGCAAACAAATGTCAATGGAATTAAGCGGCGGTTTTCATTGATTCAGCGTTTGAAATGATTTCATTTCTTTGCAGCATTCCTTCTTATGCGCGTAAGCGTCTCGGGGGTGATGCCTATATACGAAGCGATCATATGTTGCGGTACACGGCTGGCTATGAAAGGAAATTTGTCCAGGAAGTTTTGATATTTTTCTTCGGCAGATAAGCTGATATTGGCATGGATACGACTTTGGGATACAATGAAACTCTTTTGTAAAATGGCATTCACCAGGTTATTCAGCTGAGGTATTTTCTGGCAAAGCGTTTCAAAGTTCTCCTTGGCTATCAGTATCACTTCAGCGTCTTCGATGGCATCAATATTAAAGCGGGAAGGCGTTTCATTCATAAGGCTTTCACGGTCGCCCGTCCAGTAGTTTTCAGGTGAGAAGTTCATAATATGCTCCTGCCCCTTGCTATCAATCGAGAACGTTTTTAACAAGCCTTTGGCGACGAATGCGTTGTATCTCCATACATCTCCCTCCTGTAACAGGAACTGGCGTTTGCGAAGTTTCTTTAAAATACCTACAGAGCGGATCATCTCCACTTCTTCTTCCGAAAGTGTAATCTTGTCCCTCAGGTATTGTATAAATGCGTCGAACATTGATGGCTTAAATATCCGCAAAGATAACATTTTGACCGGGAGCACTCACCCATCTATAAACATGAGATACAGTTTAGCCTTAGACATTCACATGCGCTTATTGGCAGTCTGATTAACAGCGAGCAACCTTTCTGACAGATTTAGTCCACCCGCCCCTGCCAGTCTGTCCAGATTCATGCGAGGTAAGATATTTGATGAATCTAAAAAAATCGATACAATTTTATTATGGATGCATATTCTCAAGTTATAATTGACGCTGTGGAAAAGGCAAGTCCCGCAGTTGTCAAAATAGAAAGGCTTAACGCCAGCGGTAACCAGGAAGCAGTATCCGGAACCGGCTCCGGATTCCTCTTCTCTTCCGATGGTTATCTGTTCACCAACAGTCACGTTGTAAACGGCGCCGATAGCCTGAAAGTAATGCTGCAAGACGGCCGTGTATACCCAGCGATCCTGGCCGGCCAGGACCCTGCTACCGACCTGGCGCTTTTAAAAATTGATGCCCGGGAGTTTTCTCCCGTCAAACTGGGCGACTCTGACGAACTTAAGATCGGTCAGATGGTAATTGCTATCGGCAATCCGCTGGGGTTCCAACATACCGTCACTGCAGGTGTGATCAGCGCTTTAGGCCGATCGCTGCAGGGACAGGACGGCATGATGATGGACGCCATGATACAAACAGATGCAGCGTTGAATCCCGGTAATTCCGGCGGTCCACTCATTAACAGCGACGGAGAGGTCATCGGTGTAAATACAGCTGTTATCCGAGGAGCGCAGGGCCTTTGTTTTGCGATCAGCATTAATACTGCCAAGGCCATTGCCAACCAGCTGATCCGTTACGGTAAGGTCAAAAGAGCCTATATCGGTGTTGCCATGCAACAGATCGATCTTGTACCCAGACTACGTACCATCCATCAGCTGAAAAACAAACAGGCTTTGTTTATCTCCAAAGTGGAACGCAATAGTCCTGCCGCTAAAGCAGGTATTCTCAACGGAGACATTATCTACCAGTTCAATGACCAGCCGGTGGAAACGGCCGACCAGTTCTTTAAAATGATGACGTCCGATAAAATAGGCCAGTTCCAGTACATCAACGTGATACGGAACAATGAAAAGCATGAACTGCGTATAACACCTGTAGAAAGAGGGGATTGAGCAGAATAATATCCGGCACTCTTACTATGTAAATTAATAGCATCCTCTGCCAGCGCAAATCTTTCATTCCCGCGGAAACATCTGTAAATTAGACAGCATAAGATTCCACGGCAAACCTGCCTTCAGTTGATCACGTTATACTATTTACATATGGGTAAGAAATTGCTGTTATTCACCATTAGCCTGCTGGCATTCAGCCAGTTCGCCAGGCTCTCTGCGCAGACAGCCGGTATTTTCGACGGACAAACAGATGTCGGAAAGGTGAAACACAGGGGTACTACGCAATACGATCCGAAGACACAGCAATACACCATCAGCGGTGCAGGTACAAATATGTGGTTCGGTAGTGACGAATTTCACTTTGTCTGGAAAAAGATGAAGGGCGATTTTATTCTCCGTACCAATGCCCGGTTCATCGGCAAGGGTACAGCAGCTCACCGCAAATGGGGACTGATGATACGCAGCTCACTGGATACCAGCGCACCCCATGTGAATGGCGTTGTACATGGAGACGGGTTAACCTCTCTGCAATTCAGACGTACTTCAGGAGCTAATACGGAAGAAATAAAATCTACACTGACTGCTGCCGATGTTTTGCAGCTGGAGCGGAGGGGTAATACATTTACATTATCCGTAGCAAGGAACGGACAAACATTCATCAGTGAAAAGCTCGATAACCTCGCACTGGGAGATGAAGTATATGCAGGCCTGTTCGTCTGCTCACACAATGCGGATGTGGTTGAAAAAGCAGTATTCAGCAATGTACGCATAACGGTGCCTGCACCTGACACACTGGTGCCTTACCGCCAGTACATCGGCAGCATGCTGGAAATACTGGATATCGCCACACAGAACAGCACCATTGTATACCAGGTTCCCGGTTCCATACAGGCGCCCAATTGGAACAAAGATGGCCGATCGCTCATCTATAATGCCGACGGACTACTATACCAGTTTGACCTGGAGAAGAAAACCCCTTCCCTGATCAATACCGGAGATGCGAAAAAGAACAACAATGATCACGTATTATCCTTTGATGGAAAGATGTTGGCCATCAGTAGTGGAGATGGAGAAAACGGTGCGTCCATCGGTTATGTGGTACCACGCACCGGAGGTAATCCTAAGCGCATCAACAAGGTGGGTCCTTCCTATATGCATGGATGGTCGCCGGATGGAAAGTACCTGGTATTTACAGGGCAACGCAATGGAGAGTTTGATATTTACCGTGTGCCCGCTGCTGGTGGAGAGGAAGTCAGATTGACCACTGCCCCCGGACTGGACGATGGCCCTGAATATACACCTGATGGGAAGTACATTTACTTCAACGCTGTGCGCAGCGGATTGATGCAGCTGTGGCGGATGAAAGCTGATGGTTCGGAACAGACACAGATCACTGATGATGATTTTAATAACTGGTTCCCGCATATTTCTCCGGATGGCAAATGGATCGTATTCCTTTCCTTCCTGAAAGAAGAAGTAGAACCGTCAGACCATCCGTTCTATAAACATGTTTATTTACGGTTGATGCCTGCAGCTGGTGGCCCTGCTAAAGTGATTGCCTACCTGTACGGCGGACAGGGCACGATCAATACGCCATCATGGTCGCCCGATAGTAAGCGGATCGCATTTATCAGCAACACCAATTTGCTGTTTCCCATATTTCCTTCAGGAAAATGATCTTTACACACGACTCATCTGCTTGTTGAGCTCAACGGCAGCACTAATCAAAGCAAGGTGCGTGAATGCCTGGGGAAAGTTCCCCAGGTGCTCGCCCTTTTTTCCCAGTTCCTCACTGAAAAGGCCCAGGTGATTGGCATAGCCTATCATTTTTTCGAAACTCTCCATTGCAAGATCCAGTTCCCCGCATTTGGCAAGGGCTTCTATATACCAGAATGAGCACATATTGAAAGTGCCCTCTTCCCCATCCAGTCCGTCGATCTTTTCCAGGTGGTTGCGGTAACGGTAGATCAGTACATCCAGGCGCAGGTGTTTGTCAATTGCTTTCATAGTGGAAAGCCACCTCGGTTCCAGTGGCGTGATGAAATGGGTCAATGGCATCAGCAGCGCGCTGGCATCTACTGTTTTGGCGCCTTTGTATTGCACCCATGCCTCCAGCTCTTCATTCCAGAAGTTATGGTAAATGTCGTTATAGATCTCGTCACGAACGGTCTGCCATTCTGTTTCCGGATAGGGGAATGACCGGTGTTGTGCGATCTTAATAGCCCTGTCCATGGCTACCCAGCACATTAAACGGGAATGCAGGAATTCCCGTTTTTCGTTCCTGATTTCCCATATGCCATGATCGGCCGTTTTCCAGTCGCTGATCACACATTCCACCTGTTTCCTAATCAGCGCCCAGAATTCGAAGGTAATGGGCTCGTAAGACTTATTGTAGATGTAGATCGTATCGATCAGTTCTCCGTAAATGTCCGTCTGACGCTGAGTGGCGGCAGCATTGCCAATACGCACCGGTTTAGAGCCCTTATATCCGTCCAGGTGCTTCAGTACCTGCTCACTCCCGGCTTTACTGCCGTCAATGTTGTACAGTAATTGCAGGCTGCTTTCCGTACACAGGTTGAATATCCAGTTCATAAAGGAAGTCGCTTCATCAAAAAAGCCCAGTTTCAGGAAGGCATACATAGTAAAGGCGGCATCCCTGATCCAGTTGAAGCGGTAGTCCCAGTTACGGTTGCCGGATATAGTTTCCGGAATGCCGAACGTAGGCGCCGCCACTGCCGAACCGAATTTTGTGGAGGTCAGTAACTTCAGTGTAATGGCCGACCGTTGTATCAACTCCCCATAATGTCCCTTATAAGTCGATTTGCCTACCCATTCCCGCCATTTTACGATTGTTTGATGGTAGACATCCGTATAGTATTCAACTCCCTCTAAAGGCTCCTTATTGTCTTTTTTAACTGCCTGTAATATGATATGCGCTACTTCCGATTCCCGGAGGGTAAATTCTGCATATCCGTTCTTATGCTTCAGCTGTAAGGGGATATCTGCTATCAGGCGGAGTTGTACATTCCCGTCGTTGACAGGGGTAAAAATGATCTCGTTCTTCCGCTTCCTCAGTACAGCTTCATGCCTGGCTGCGGCATAATCAAAACGGGGTACGCAATTCACCTTAAATGTGATGTTACCCCGGATGGTTTTGATCTGGCGGACGATCGTACAATCAGTGTCCTTCTTCACATCGGCAATGGGCATATAATCGGTCAGCTCAGCAATACCCTGGTCGGAGAAATAACGGGTCAGCAGGATAGCAGTACCGGGTATATACAATTGTTTGGAGGTATAATCTTTCAGTTCTGGCTCAACCGAAAAATAACCACCTTTGGTGGAATCCAGCAGAGCGGCAAAGATGGTGGGAGAATCAAACCGGGGAAAACACATGAAGTCAATCGACCCTGTCAGGGAAACCAGGGCAACAGTCTCCAGGTTACCGATAATACCATAATTTTCAATGCGTTGATATGGTCTTTCCTGATGCTTCATACTGGTATTTATCATGAACCATGCCGGACATATGGCTTACCGGGGTTGCCCCCCGGCACCTGACGGAGCCGATTGCCGCGAATGATTCGTTATGATCAAGCCAGCAACATACGATTCCCGTTACTACGGAAAGCTCCCGGGGAAATCCACCGTCGCCCAGCTCCTGTTACCTTATCTTTACAGTATGCTAGAACTGCCCATTACCGTACGTATTCCCTCAGATGAGGAAATAGATTACCGGCCGGACATCGACGAGATCCTCTTCAAGAGAAGAAAGGCAAAGATTGTGGAAGGGTATGCCCTTACCCTTAATGAGAATCCCCGTCTGCCGTACCGCTTTCAGGCGATGATCAATATTAATAACAGCCGTTTATGGACTTTATTCCAGGCCCTGGCAGCCACGCTGCCGGATAAGGTAAGCTGCGTGTATGGTATATATGAAGAGGACCAGGTCACCACACCCCTGTTACAGAAACAGTTTGTGCTGAATGAACTGGAAAAATACCGGGAAGAGCTTACGCAGGACTGCCAGCTGGAAGCCGGAATACTCTTTCAGATAAAGGACATACTCATAGAACTCAGCATCAGTGAAAGTAAATATATCCGCTACTGGGGCGCAGAGCTGGAACGGTTCCGGTTACTAATGCAATCATTTCATTTAGCACCGGTGGAGGGACTGGAATTTATCGATGAATATCCGAAGATAGTAACACCGCTCCGGGAATTGGTACGCACGGCCAAAGCGCCGGAAACAGTGCTCTATTACCTTGACCAGGCCTTTCATATTGACAGAAGAGCGCCCGATCCTTTTTTTGATTAACCTGTCTTTATCAGATAGTTGAATGTAAAGAAGCTGCATCATTTGACACGATACAGCTTCTTTATCCGGCATTGCATGTACGCAGATCACTGTTCATCCCCTCCTGGTTATTATTCAATTATGGCAATGCCGGAAAGTAATGAATGGACTGCTACAATGCAGGATTAGCAGAATAATCTGCCCACAGCTGGTCAACAGTTTTAGTGGTCAGGCTTACCCAGGTATTGGCTGTGTAAGTCCTGTTACGTAATGCAGTGTTCAGATCTGTTACGATCGTGCTGCGTACACGCAGTTCCAGCCATGCCAGGAACCGTGCGGTAACACGGTAGGCATCAGTATATGACTGGGAAGATGACCAGTTAGGCAATGACCATCCGGCAGGGCCGTTATTCACACCATACTTATAACGGACATAATCGGCAATACCCTCAGTCAGCCAACCGGGAGCACCGCCGGTATATGCCTGTACCACGTGCATGATCTCATGCGTTACAACATCTACATCCTGCGGATGATTATGGAACCATGCGGAACTGTAGGTAACGGTAGTACCCGAAGTGTAAGCCACGCCATTGTAAGCTGGCTCTATCACGAAAGTAACCGATTTGGTGGCGCCGGTATTGAACCTGTTCACCAACTGCGGATAAACACTGAAAAAGATGTCTACAAATTTCTGACGTACAGCATCATCGAAAGTAGCGTCCTTGTTGGTGATGGTCACCTTGTAACCATTACTGGTGTACACAACGGTGCCTACGGGCGTAGTAGCAGCTGCTGTCACATCTCCGGCGATGCTGACTGTTTCATTGATGGCGTCCTTGTGCTGGTCGGGAGTTACGAGTTCAGATTTGCTACAGGAAGACATTAAAAAGATACCAAGGGTACCAATAATCATGGAATAATTTAGCGAGTGTCTCATTTTGTGAGTGGGTTTACAATAGGAGGCAGATAAACAGTGATCTCTTGCAATTAAACGCAATAAGCTTCATTTTCGTACGTCTGTACCTTCCTCATATTTCCCGCTAACATTATCTGAATGACAAACAACGCTTTAAGCGTCAACCGGCTCTGGGCTTTCCTTTAGCACCTGACGGGCGTATTCCAGTCCGACGGTATAAATAGCATCGAAACGTTTAAAATCGAACATGCCAAACCGTCCCAGTTCCTGTGGCTCAATGAAGCGGCTGCACAGCAGTTGATTTTTCAATACCGGCTCGTGAATAGCCATATGCAGGGTTCTTTCTATGTTGGCCCGGATGCCGCTTGCTGGATTGTAAGGCGTAAGCGGATTGACATGCACGCCAATAATAGATTTATACTTCGCTATTAAAGGCTCCACCGGCAGGTTTCCGGAAATACCGCCATCCACATAAGGAACACCGTCAATCATCACCGGCGGGAACAACATCGGAATACTTGAAGCCGCCAGAATTGCCGGTATCAGCGGACCGCTGCTAAAGACGGTCTGCTGCCCGGTAGAAAAGTTAGTGGCAGTAACATATAAGGGAATGGGCAATGATTCAAAGGTATTATGTCGTAATGTCTGCGTCAGCACCTTCTCCAGTAGTTTCAACGACAGGAATCCGTTTTTCAGGTTCTTCCAGTCAACCGTCAGTCCCATCTTTGTATGCAGAAAGATCTCCCTGACCTCATCTGTAGTATACCCGTCACAGATAAAGGCTGCAGCTATCGAGCCGGCACTGGTAGCGGCTATCACTTCGGGAAAGATATGCTGTTCTTCAAACGCTTTTAATACACCAATATGGGCATAACCACGGGCGCCACCACCAGAAAGGACAAAAGGGCGCAGTATAGGGACTCTCAACTCCTGATTCATATGGCTAATATATATAAAGAAAGTAAAATCTACTATCTTTAGCACCGATCAAATTTAACCCGATGAAAAAATTCCCGCTGTTATTGGCAGCTGCGTTCGTCATATATGCGCTGCCGGGTTACACACAATCCGCGGCCACATCACCTGCGAATAATGCAACTCCTACCCTATTCATCACACATGCTAACCTGATAGACGTCAACAGCAATAAGACACTGGCAGATCAGACCATCGTCATTGAGCATGACCGCATACTAGCCACCGGACCTTCAAAAAAACTGAAGGTACCCGCCGGCGGCACTGTCATAGATGCCACCGGCAAGTATGTGATGCCTGGTATGACGGATGCGCATATCCATTTCTTTCAGACCGGCGGCCTGTATACCCGGCCCGATGGATTGAACCTCACGGCTGTATATCCTTATGAGAAGGACCAGCAGTGGGCTAAAGAACATCTGAATGATATGATGGCCCGCTACCTGGCATGTGGTATTACCACTGTGGTAGATGTTGGCGGACCATTCAGCAATTTTGCCATCCGCAACAAGGTAAATGCCGATCCAAAGGCTACCAATGCCTGGGTAACAGGTCCCCTGGTGTCTACCTATCTTCCACCCAACCTGGACAAAAAAGATCCTCCTATTGTGAAAGTGACCACGCCGGAAGAAGCCCGGGAACTGGTACAGAAGCAATTGCCCTATAAACCAGACTTCATCAAGATCTGGTACATTGTGGTGCCGGGCATGCCTGCCGAAAGTACCTTACATATTGTGAAGGCAACGATTGAGGAAAGTCATGCGCACGGATTAAAAGTAGCTGTTCATGCAACTGAATATGAAACCGCTAAACTGGCTGTTACCGCCGGAGCAGACATCCTGGTACATAGTGTGAATGATAAAGTGCTGGACAATGAAATGCTTCAGTTGCTGAAAAGCAAACAAACGGTGTACATTCCTACCCTCACCGTGAGACATGGTTATAAGCGGGCTTTTACACAACAGTTTGATTTCCCCGCGCATGATCTGGCCTATGGAGATCCATTTATACTAGGTACATTGACAGATTTGCAGCATATCGACAAAAGCGTTGTAGGTTTTGAATATAAGAGTTTGCGCACCCGTCATATCATCCCTGCAAGAGAAGATACTGTCATGCGTATTAACCTGCAACTGGCGCAACAGGCCGGCGTGAATGTAGTAGCAGGCACTGATGCAGGTAATATCGGCACCCTGCATGCATCCTCCTTTTTCACCGAACTAAAGACAATGCAACAGTCGGGATTGAGTAACCGGGAGATCATCCGTTCCGCAACCATCAATGCGGCAAAGGGCTTCGGAAAAGACAAGGATTATGGCAGCATCGGGAAAGGAAAGATCGCAGACCTGCTGATCCTGGAAAAAGATCCTACACAGGATTTGAACGCACTGACGGATATACAGACCGTTATACACCGTGGCATACAATTGCAGCCGAAGGAACTGTTCGTACGCACACCGGCAGTACTGGCGCAGGAACAGCTCAATGCCTATAACGCCCGTAATATTGAGGCCTTTCTGGCGCCGTACAGCGATAGTATAGCCATCTACGACCAGGCAAGCGGTAAACTACTGATGCAGGGAAAAGAACAGATGCGGCAACGGTATGCGGCCATGTTTGATAAAGCAAAGGAATTACATTGCCAGCTGGTGAACAGGATGGTGATGGGCAATACAGTAATAGATCAGGAAAGAGTAACAGGTGTGGGGGAAAAGCCTATGGAGGCTATTGCTGTTTATACAATAGAAAACGGTAAGATCGTGAAGGTTTCCTTTATCCGTTGATATTTTGGGGGCTGTTACTGAATGGTGAACAGCCCCCGTATATTTTTCTAACGAACTATGCGTATGAGATGAACAACCGGGGGATTCATCATCTTACGTGTTATTCTTGTAACGACAATGGCTATCAGTGCACCATAGATCAATAACACCGTTGGCATGCCCAGCCCGGCTATTCCTACCAGTAATCCACCGATACGTCCACCGACTATCACTTCTTCGCCAGCATCAAGGCTTACGGCAACGTCCAGGGTGTAAAGGAACAATACTGCCACAACCGCCTACCCGATCAAAGGCTTTTTAGCAGCTCTGAACCTGGTGTATGTGTCAACTGCATACGAAGCACCTGGAAGGTGATCTTTCAGAAAGTCGAATATTTCCTGCCTTGTAGCGTCGTCCTTAATTTGCAGATGCTCTTCTGAATCCTTACCGAAAAAAACCTGGATATAGTCATTTCCCTCCTGTAACCGGATATCTTTGATGTAGTCCACAGGAATACCAAAGAGGCCCGGCGCCGTAAAGTTATTCATCTGCATGTCCCTGACGATGTCTTCTATTTCATCCGGTCGGGGGTTTGCTTTGTACAGTGTTCCATTTCCGAAAGCTATCAGCTTGTCCCCTTTATTGTCGTAGTTTGTCCAGTACCTGGTCATGTTGCTATTAAAAAGGCAAGATAGAATCCATTATCTAAATTTGCAATATAACATATGTGTTAGCTGCGGACAAGGGCCATGCAGGTACTTAAATCACTCAGTACCAGTACTTCCGGATAAAAGAGGGCAGTTGGTCACCGGCTGACCATACCGCTCAAGCTACAGTAAGACCGCTGTTATAAAATAGCGGACTGACAACATGAGAAGATAGCGGTTTGAAAATATTTTTTGTATCTTTCGACGTTATACTTAATCAGCTATCCCTAACTGAACCTACATGAAAACTAAAATGCTAACACTGATAACAAGTGCTGTTATCACCTTTTTCTGTATGGGCTCCACGACCGTACTGGCACAAAAGAAAGGACTCAATCCGGGTACATTTAATATTGAGAAGAATGGCGCCGTTATTTCCTCGCATGATATCAGAGGTAATGCTACCATCGGTTCCAGTAAAATGGCCATTATGAACCTGGAATGCACCCTTCGTGAGGGGAACAGGGTACTGGCCATCAAATTTGATCTGAAGAAGATTGGTGAATTCAAGCCAGTTACTGTTTCACTGGACCAATCGGCAGGCAGTGAAGAATCTGCCAACTTTGCACAGTACCTGAACTATCCGAAAGATGAATCTGCAGAAACTGCAGATGATGCTTCCGGAAAGGATGTCTCTTCCAATTCTGAAAAAGGCAGTTTCACATTGACAGAGATCAGATTTGATGATGTGAAAGCCTATATCTCCGGCCATTTCGAGTTCACCGGTAAAAATGATATTGAATCCGGTGTTGAAAAAACCGTCTCCCTGAAAGGTACTTTCAACGGTGTACAGATCGTTTGTATGGGCCCTCATCCATAAGTCATTAAAACAGGAATTTATAAAGAAAGACCCTGTGTCAAACGCGATACAGGGTCTTTCTTTTATCCTGATAAATCGGGCAGGCTTTAAGCAATCTTTAAGAAGCTCCTTTATTTTTGAGGCATTCCCTTTCTTTATAACTCCTGCCCTGTCAGACAATAAAACAGGTTCTGTAACTGGTGTACATGCACCACTGCTTGTCCATAGGGTATCAGCTGCCCCGGTGCGGCCGCCAGGAATTGAAAGGAATACCCCTCATCCCTTACATACACACTGTCATTACGATTATACTTATACGAGTAAACATTTTCATCTTCTCCGTGTGCTTTGTCGCCTCTGACAAATCCGAGGCTTTGCAGATAGTCGGTATCCAATGACACGGGATGGACATTTGCCAGCGGCAATTTGCTTTTCGGCAGTGTTGAATTGTAGATGAAGCCATCTAAAATACCCTCCACTTCAAACACTGTTTCATTCATATACAGATCATAATACCATACCAGGTTGCCTGGACGCACATCGTTTGCTTCAATCATGATGCAATAATTCTACTGCAAGTATAACGGTATATTCGAATTATTTAACCTTTTCCCTTCGGTCAATTTAGTATATTTGAAAGGGTCAAGCCCTTATGCCTGGACATTCCACGTTAAAGTGTCAACGAATTTCAATGTCATTTTTTATGTAAACTCAAAATAACCTGTTTAACGATGAAAAACCTTTACCTGTCAGCGTTTATGCTGGCTGCAAGTGCATTACAACTGCATGCACAAACTCCCGTTCCCGTTGGCGCCGGAAGCTATGCCTCTTTTCCGCCGGCTACTGAAAACACCGTCGATAATAATAAGGACGGTCTTGGAGATCTGTATCAGTTTGTATATGACCGGCCTATCTATGTCGCAGCCGACAAGATCGGCAAGCCTATTCCCACCAACGACTGGTGGACAGACCTCGTGGTGTCGCAATACGGCGGCATAATGTGGGCCTATCCCCTGGCAGCCGATCCGGAGGATTACGGCGTTAAGATGTATTACCCGAACAGCTTTGTGGCCGATGGTTCCAACATTGCTTACGGCGGTAGTATGATGATCAAGGCAGCAGGCTACACTCCTTCCAAAGCCATCGCAAAGGACTGGTCTGACTGGGCTGTGGTGATGTCGCTGCCAGACAGCATTCATAACAAGCATATGGATGTAACAATGGCGCATGGTATCCCTTTTATGTGGCTGGAAACACAGGGTATTAATCCTGAGTTCTCGTTTGAGAAAGGCGCTTCCTACATCAGCCAAAGTGGTGCAGCCGTACAGTTTCCCACCACCAGTTCTTTCGTAATTCAGACTGATGGCCGCTATTTTGGCGTGCATCTTAACGGTACGAATACCGCGGAACTGCAGGGACAACAGTATGTAAGCATTGACCTTGGCACTGTACAGAACATCTCCAAAGTAAAACTGAACTGGGAAACTGCCTTTGCCAAAGGATATTCCATACAGGTCTCCAGCAATGGCAGTACGTGGAGCACCGTTGCTTCCGAAGTAAATGGCAATGGCGGATTAGACAGTCTGAGCTTCAATACGGCTGCCAGGTATGTAAAAATAGCCCTTGCAGAAAAAGGTACCATTTATGCGTATTCACTGTGGGAAATGGAGGTGTATAATGGCAATACACTGCTTTCGAGGAACAAGCCGGTGGAAGTATCTTCCGTGCAGGCGCCATTTGCCGGCACTAATGTCAATGATGGCAATACCGGCACCCGCTGGGCATCTGATGGTAGCCAGGCAGAAAGACTCGTATTAAACACTAATAGCGGTAACTCCTATTTCGTTATTTCCGCATTGCCCTCACCGGCCGATCTCGGCACCTATGAAAGCTATGCTTTTAACAAGCCGGTAAATACTGCGGTAACATACGATTATGATGCCGCTGCAGGCAAAGTGTATGTGAACTGGAACATCACTACCGTCAACCTGAAAGGACAGGCGGCAGGCAATACAATACAGGGCTTCCTGCCTCACCTGTATCAGAATGCAGCGAATAATATTGCCTTCACGGCGGTTAACTATGTGACGCCAAGAGGATCTATGAAAACAGCCGTTGGGAAGTCCTTCTCCTTTACCTACGACTTTAACGGTATTCTGCCTACATATAATGCCCCTTACCGGAATGCAGCAGATGCCAGTCCGTATGATGCCAACGTGATGTTTGACCTGCTCACTAAATTTTCCAAGAAACAGGGATATGGCGGAGATACCTACTGGGGTGGTAAAGACCTGGTGAACTACGCCAAGTATACCCTGATGGCCAAAGAACTGAATCACCAGGCATACCAGGCGCTGAAAACGAAAACAAGAGAAGCACTGGTGAACTGGCTTACCTACACTCCCGGTGAACAGGAGAAGTTCTTTGCCCGTTATGACCGCTGGGGCGCGATAGTGGGCTTTAATGAATCCTACGGATCTTCAGAGTTTACCGACAACCATTTCCACTATGGTTACCTGATCTATGCCTGCGCACTTTACGGCATGACCGATCCGGACTTCTTGACACAATATGGGCCTATGATCAAACTGGTGGCGAAACAATATGCGAACTGGGATAAGACGGATAATTTCCTGCCTTCCTTCAGGACCTTCGATCCCTGGATAGGGCATAGCTATGCCGGCGGTACCAGTTCTTCTACCGGCAATAACCAGGAGTCTACGTCCGAGGCCATGCAATCGTGGATAGGTTTATTCCTGGTGGGAGATATGCTGAATGACGAAGCCATCCGCGATGCGGGTGCATTCGGCTATATCAGTGAATCTTATGCCACACTGGAGTACTGGTTTGACTGGAAGAACAGGAACCTGCCACCTGCCTATCCGCATAATGTGGTAGGCATCCTCTCCAACCAGGGCTTTGCGTATGGTACTTATTTCAGCGCCAGTCCGGTACACATACACGGTATACAGTATCTACCCGTAAATCCCGGCTTCAAATACCTGGCAAGAGATACTGCCTGGGCAAAGCGGGAGTACAATGATATGCTAACAGAATCTGCAGCAATAGACGGACATACCAGTGAGACGCAGTTTGGTGATGATTGGGCACATGTAGCACTGGGTTTTAAATATCTGTCCGACCCTAAGTACGCAAGTGCCTTTATGGCCAATAACCTGTTACTGCCTGTTACAGACAGCCGGTATATCATGGATTATGAAGTAGCCGGTATGACTTATTTCTATACACATGCCAACCAGAACCTGGGCAATTTCTCGTTTAATTTCCGGACCAACTTCCCGTCCAGCAGTGTGTTTGAAAAGAACGGGGCATTTAGTTATGCGGTAGCTTACAACCCCACTGCCAGCGCTAAAACATGTAATGTATACAGCAACGCAGGTGCCGTAGTAGCGTCCTTCAGCGTACCGGCAAGAACATTGGTCACCTATCCGACATTGCCCACCAGCGGTCAGCAGCCAACAGGTTGTTATGGATTATTGCCGGCCACTGCCACGGCCTCCAGCGGCAATGCGGCAGCAGCTATTGACGGTAGCATGGGTTCCCGCTGGGAAAGTGCTTTCAGTGATCCTCAGCAGTTGACGGTTGATCTGGGTGTGGTTTCTACTGTGAATAAGATCACTATTTCATGGGAAGTGGCCAATGCAAAGGACTATACCCTTACAGGCTCTGTGGATGGCAATACATGGCTGCCTATCGCCACCAGGACGAACATGCCCTCCGGCAACAGAACGGATGTTATAGATAACCTGAACGCCAATTACCGCTATATACGGATGAATGGTACGGCCAGAAGTACACAGTGGGGCTATTCTATCTATGAATTTGAGGTATGTGGCATCGCTTCCACCGGTGCAGCCACTCTTCCCGCATCGGCAGCGACACTGGCTGCCAAAACTTCTACCACCGCTCAGCAGCCATTCCTTTATCCGAACCCTGCCAAAGACTGGTTCAGGATACAGTCTAAAGGCAGCGGCTTGTTCTCCATTACCGATCTGCAGGGAAGGATAATAAAGAACGGTAAACTGGAAGCAGGCGCCAATGCTGTTAATATCAGTGGCATACCTGATGGTGTTTACTTTGTTAAGTTCAATAACCAGGTATTCAAATTGATGATCTCTAACAGGTAAGATACTGTTTACAAAAAATGAAGGCTGTCCACCAACAACGGCGGACAGCCTTTCTTTTATGTGAATGGATAGTTACAATCAGGAACGTGCCGACATTGCCGGCGCTTCGGCAAATGGTTTAAGATCAGCTTTCAGCCCCTCAATGATGTCAACAAATTTGTCGGCCACCAGCTTGAACCCTGCATTGGTTGGATGTATCTCATCGTACCAGCTTCCACGCTCTACAATCTCCCTGACATTGATGTAGTAAACTACTCCGGGGAATGCAGCGGCCACTTTTTCCAGGCGCTTGTTAAATTCATCTACCATAAAGCGGATCAGGGATTCTCTCACCGCCTGCTGATGAATATTCTTCCGTATCATGTATTTACCCAGCCAGCTGGTTCTGCGGGGATACATATCTGTATCGACCGGTATGATATAATCATAACTGTGTACCAACATCCGCAGGTTCGGATACCTGTTGTGCAGCTCGGTGAACATATCAGTATACCATGACTCCAGGCGGTCCAGCTTATCGAAGAAGGTCTTGTTCAGGTAGCGCGCCGGTGTCATATCGTCTTCTGCCGGGGTATCGCGTAAAGAGTACTGGAACTGCTCTCCCAGTATGTCATTACCACCACCGCTCACCAGGAATATCTGTGCCTCCTCCTCTTTGATCCCTTTCAGATACTCTCTTGCCTTCATATAATTCTCCAGGGTATCTCCGGCTTCGGCAAAGCTGCGGATCGCATAGAGCTTATACAGATGGTCTATTGTATCGAGCACACGGATAGGGTACTGGAACCAGGAATCGCCTTCTGCTACGATCCTTAACCTGTTTGTTTCCCTTAAGCGCCTGTACAGTCTCCTGCGCTGGCGACTCTCAATAGCATTGGCAGCCCACAATACAACGTCGCCCCATAAGCCTTTTTCGCCTTCCGGGACCTTGATTTCCGGTTTCAGCTTCAGGCGGGTAGGTTGTCCGTTTTCATCTGTAACCAGGTCATAATACAGGCCGGCGGCATAATAAGCTGTCTCGTCGTACTCCATCAGGTCCTGCAGCGTTTTACGGCCTATATTGTTAAAGTCAGGATTGTTGAAGACGAGATATAAGGTCTGGGTAATCCAGCCTTTAAATTCTGCCGGAACATCGTCTTCCATTACAGCACCTTTAGATACAGCCGTCTTACCTCTTACCAGACCTTTCTCCCGGTCTGCCAGTACATAAGGAGCCGGCAGGTTGCCAAGGGAAAGCGCCTTCACATTGAACTCGTCCGTGCTGACGATCAGCTTCAGCGTTTCCATGCTTAATGGCCAGTTATATTCTCTTACAAAATCGTCCTGACGGATGATGATCCTGTCTTTGCCCTTTCTGGCCAGAATGAGCGCTTTGCCCGGTTCCAGCAGCCAGGGAGACTGCGGCAGGTAATCCAGGTAACTGCTGAACTGGATACCCAGGTACAAGGCAGCAACATAGATTGATTGATGGGTAGTATTGGTGAGCTTTATTTCCATAGCACCTTCCCATAATCCCTGACCGGCCTCAAAGTCAAAGGTGGCGGTACCGCTATCGGTGCTGATCTTTTTCCTGCTGCCATCCGGATAGATGCTGGCTACATCAATCTGCAGGGGCTTTTCAGGAAAGCCTTCCGGGATAGCGCTGTTCTGCAGCTGCCTGATAAAGTGCCATTGGGAGATATGTTTCAGCGTTTCTACCAGTTCAACATCCCCTTTCTCTTTGGTCAGATCCAGTGGGCGCACCACCGGCCGGTAAGGATCGTTAGCGCGGGTAATAACCGCCTCGCCTGCCCTGACATGCAGTGTATAGTCTGCGCTGTGGCCATTCTCTGCAACGCCTGACTGGAATTCAAAATGACCTCCTGCCTTATTTTCAATATCCTCCAGCAACTGGGCCATTTCAGCAGGGTTGCCATTGCTGTTATTCAGCTCCAGCAATATTTTGCCACTCAACAGACCCTCAGCAAATGTTTTATGAGCTTTCCCCTCATCGGGCGTACCATCAATGGTGATGCTACTGTAGTCAATGAATACATTATCTATCCTGGCATTCCACTTCTGGTTTGCATCGGCAGCATTTAGAATGGTCAGCTTCGTATTTTTATCCACACCGTGGATGGCGCCAATGTTCAGCTGCCAACCTTTTTTACCATAAGTAGCTTCAGCAATAGTGATATTGTCTGTAAGGCTACGGTTGAGGAAACCAGTGTACAGCAGCCTGTCCGTATCGCCCGATACATAGATGCGCGGCGTCTGTTCGAAACTGAAACGCAGGTACTGCCTGATCCTGCTGCTCAGGTCATTATAGGAAACATTGCCGGTGCAGGCATCAAGAGCACCCAGCAATTTTTTGGTGAATACTCCTTCTCCATTGACCTCAACGGCAGACTGGTTACTTTCACAGGCAGCCATTTGTATATGGATACCCTCCGGCAGGAATTCGTCTTTCTTTTTATCTTTTATGTCTTCCTCTCTGATCTCATTGCTGAACACGAACTCACCCCATTCACGCTGCGGAAAAGCGCCGGAGTAACGTGTATTGTCATAGATCATACGTTTGATCACTTTGTCTTTACTGAAGGCTGCATTGATCAGCTGACCGCGGGTATTATCGCCGGAGTGGCAACAGTCAAAGATCACAACTATATGCGCCTCCGTCCTTTTGTACAGCTTAGCGATCATGTAACGCAGCTCCTTGTCTGTCAGCAGGAACTCAGCCGCCTTGCTGGTACCACCGTCATAACACACGATGCATTCCAGTTTGCCGTCAGTTTCATCCCACATAGGTGCGGCATCTTCCTGTGTACCATGACCAGAAAAATAGAACAGGACGGTATCTTCTTTCGTTGCCTGCCCAAGGTGTTCTTCAAATGCTTTTACTACATTCTCCCTTGTCACCTGAGCATCTGTTATCTTTTTGATGTTACAGTCAAACACCGTGCGGTTCATCAGATAGTCTTCCACCTGTTGCAGGTCGTGGAGGCAGCCGCTTAGTTTACGCACCTGGTCATATTCATTGATACCGGCCAGCAGCGCATATACTTTTCCGCTGGAAGGCATTACTTCTTTGGTGCTGCTTTCTTCATAGTCGTTGGGATTATACCCCTCATTGTCAGTTGCTTCAGGAGCGCCTTCCTCACTACTGTTTTCATCAACAAACTGTGCAGCGATGCCGGCTTCTGTCGTCAATCCGATAGATAACTCCCTGGTCGCAAAATTCAGTGAACGGGCAGTAGCCACAGGTGAAAACTCTTCCGCTGTAACACCACTGATCAGGGCATTCCAGTCAAAGGCAGGCCCGATATCCCATTTACCCGAAGAACGGTAGTTGATATGGGATACTATGCCTTTAAAGCTCAACACATCATCGGTAGTGATGTATCTTTTATCTTCCGGCAGGAACTGGCGGGGGATATTGTATTTAGCAGTCAGATAGCGAAGCAGAATGATCGTGCTTTCGATCTGTTCCGGTGTGTACGAAGCATAATAAGATTGTTCCCGGAAAGGCTTGTCGATCTTTTGGTAGGCAGCAGTGTTACTCAATGAGCAATACTCATCAACGGCGCCGGGTTTACCATCGTGCGGAGCACGTGAATAAATGGTTTCCAGGTTGCCGTCACGGGGAATGAGATACGCATAATTCGAGAGCTCGATACCAATGGTCACCTTATCCTGCGCGTTGTTTGTACCCTGATTTCCCACACCGGCGCCCAGATGACCGGACCAGTTTCCTGAGGGGAATAACTGGTAGATAGTACCATCCCTGGCAATTACAAAAGGTACAGAAACGTGTCGTCCCTGGGTAGTCAGGCTTAGCATATCGGACCTGAGATTGCCGGCCGTAAAATGAAGCACTATCCGTTCCTTCGTATGAGTGTCGGGATAGAAATAATTACTACGGTCGGGTTTGTACAATTGTCCCTTAAGGATCAGTTGTTCATTAGGAACCTGCAGGGAAAAAGGCGTTAGGAATGGAGCTGCTTCACTCTTGAAACGAGCTTCGATCTGGGGTAAAGAATCGTATCTCATGTAGAGTTTAAATTTAAATATTGGGGTATTATAGATTCAGTTGCTGGTACTTATCTCAGGCTATTGTGCACTGCATGACGTGTGATGTTCAAAGTAAACGATTTTTCAATTAGCAGCAAAGTGCGTTGTCCGTTCCAAATATATGAATTTAAGTTCATAATCAGCCATTTATCTCCTTTTTCTATCTGATTGATGTTATAGCTGCGCCTGTATATATATTTACCCCCTTTTTATCTATAAGTCTACAGTAACATACTATTTCATTTCAATAACTAATTAATATCGAGATATAACAATTTGGTATATAATAATCATAGGGGAACGGTTAAAAATAAGCAGGATTTTAGTGATAGGGGTATTATTAATTCCTCTTTTAAAATTCTCAGTCATGAAAAAGCATCTTGTAACACTCGGTTTACTAATCGTTTCCGGTGCGTTTGTCTACTTCCAAAGTCTGCCTGCCCCATCTTTTGCTGCAACGGCTGGTGCGGATAAAGCATACACTACTTATAATGATTATTTCAGACAGGACACCATACCTCGTTCTGATACCTCCAAACATAAGATGAAGAAACATAAAATGAAAACAGACAGTACCTGGCGCAGAGACAGTGTTCCTCATTAAGAGCTAATGAAAAGAGGCTGTTACAACCACGACGGCCTCTTTTCATTTGGAAACCTGATGTATACAGCTGGTCGTTTCAGTTATTCTCCGGGACCTTTTCCAATATCCTGCACTCCTTCTTTTGCTTTATCACTTATCCCATACGTTTCGTCACATTGTTCCCATCTGCATGCTGTTGTTCCTTAGTATTGCTGTCAAATCATCGACCACTATGAGACGCATATTTTTCCTCTCAGTCCTCATTCTGAGCGGGATGTTTTCCAACGCGCAGACCAGGCTGGGGAAATTAAACATCTATTTTAACAACATTTCGCGGGAAGAGAATATGAACGGGAATATACTCCTGGCTGAGAATGGACGGCCTGTTTATTTAAGATCTTTCGGCTGTTCTGACTTTCCGTCTGCCAGTGAAAATGACATAGACGTACGTTATAACCTGGCTTCTATATCTAAGATTTTTACCTCAACAGCCATCCTGCAGTTAAAGGAAAAGGGGAAGCTCTATCTGGACGATACCTTTCAGCACTACTTCCCTCAATTCCCTTACCCGGGCATTACGATCAGACATCTGTTGACGCATACTTCCGGTCTGCCTGATCTGGAATTGTATGAGCCGCTTGTAAAACAGTTTCCGGATACGATTATTACAAATGATATCATCATTCCCACATTAATAAATGAAAACAAACCGCTGCATTTTCATCCCGGAGATAAGTACAGCTACTGCAATTTGAACTATTGCCTGCTGGCAATGCTGGTAGAAAAGGTCAGCGGTCTTGCATTCAGCGATTATCTTCAGCAGTACATTTTTCAGCCGGCAAGGATGTTGCTGACGTATTGTGTAAAGACTTCCTATCAGCAATCACACCGGAAAATAGCCACACCACATGTAAAAGCAGCATATTACGATACTGCGTATTCCCCTGTTTTCCTGGTGAAACGATACCGTTACACCAGCTACAATAACAGTGCTGCAACAGGTGCATCCAATATCATCACCAGCACCAGTGATCTGCAGCGGTTTGACCGTGCTTTCTTCGATGGCAAACTACTAGGTCAGGCCTCGATAGAAGAAGCGCTGACTCCTGTACGGCTAAATAACGGTGAAGTTTATTGGGAGCATATGGATACTATGCTGGGAGAAGGTAAAGGCAGCTATGGGCTGGGTTGGGAGATCTTTGAACAACCCGGATTCGGGAGATCAGTGGGACATGGGGGATTTATATTTGGCCTGGCCACTTTCTATTTCAGGAACATTGACAGAAAACAAACCATCATTGCGTTTGACAACGTTGCAGGACCAGCTTTCGGAAAAATTGTTACATCGGCCTTTTACATCATGAATGATCAGCCTCCCATGCCGCTGAAGATAAAGACGTCTCTTGTCAGGCTGTTTGCCACTACGATGGTACAATACGGCGTGGATAATGCTGTTAGTTGTCTTACCGCATTTAAAAGCGATACCAGTAAATACTATCTCAGCGAGCAGGAGATGAACCAACTGGGCTATGAATTACTGTATTTCTCCTCATTCCCCGATCATCTGCAATTTGCCATAGAAACGTTTAAGATGAATATGTTGCTTTTCCCTGAAAGTTACAACACTTACGATAGTTATGCGGAAGCACTGGCACAGGCAGGCAAAAAACAGGAAGCCATCCTTATGTATCAGAAGTCCATTGCGTTAAACCCGGACAACCAGGGCGGCATAAAAGCGTTGAAACAGTTACTCAGCCAGCTGTAGCGGCTTATCCGTCCTGTTATGTAAAAGAGGCTGTCGTCAAAGGCAGCCTCTTTTTTGTTCGGTACCTGATGGCGTCAGGTAAGTGATGTAAATTATCTGTTATTCAGTTCTGCTATCAATGCCAGGAGATCGCTACCTGATACAGGCTGCAGATCAAATGTTACAGGCGAGTAGTTTGTACCCGCAGCCGGAGCGTCAATTACTACGTCTTTCAGTTCGGCATAGAACTGGCCGTTGAGTGCTGTAATGGCGAGGAATGTACCTTCCTGTCCTACGGGAACAACATTCTGATAGCTCAGGAAGCCTTTGAACCCGTCAGGAGCATCAAGGATCAGGTTGGAGAATTTGATAACGGAATTGATGTTCCTGGGTTTGAAGAACAGCATGCTTGGCTGCTCAGGAGAAGAGCCTGGGGTGTCATCATTAAATACATTGAAATACCCCAGCACGGTTGTTCTTGGTCCGGTGACCGTGTTGAAGGCATCACAGTTACTCCAGGTAAGCAGGTCAGTCAGCTGGAAATCGAGTGTGCCTGTTGATGAATTGAACAGTGCATAATCGGGCGTTTGGGACCAGTTCACTCCTGGATTTTCTGAAACAGCCTGTGCTACCCTGATGGGCTGATTCCGATAATCATAGCCATCGAAAGTCACCAGCACAGAGGTATCTCCATCCCACATAGGCACACCTCCCTGTGGACGATATTCCCCCGGAGGTACGACCCGTACAGTAATGGGCGTCGCCAGTGTAAGATCGGCGCCTGCTTCCGTGGCGCGCACAAAGTATTCACCATAAGAAACGAGGTAGTCGCCATCGTTGGCGGTAGGTTTGTCAGCCAGTACAAAATCTTTTGGAGTTAGTACTTCTCTGATAGCAACAGTTACCAGGCCTGTGGGAACTGAGCCATCCTTTCTGCGGAAGGCCCCTGCAGGAATGATGTAAGTGTTGCCATGTTGGGTCTTAATAGTACTGTTTTCACGGGACTGAATAGTGAAAAACTGTGTTTTAGGGGCCTCTTTCTTAAAGAGATCGGCCAGCAACTGGGCATCCTTACTGGGGGCAAGTGCTACAGCAGTGTTCCCGTTTAATTTCAGCTTTTCTTCTGCAGATTGTTTTTTACAGGCGGTAAAAACAGCAGCGGTGGTTATTAGCAAAGCGAGTGCTTTGACTGAAAGGGATTTCATGTTTATGTATTTTGGTTAGGAATTTCCGGGTGTCTTATCTGCCGTGATATATGGGTTGGTGTGTCCTTTCTACAATAATAACTATGAAGACATGAAATGCTGCCGCACTGAATATAAAAGATATATCAAAAATAAAACGCCTGCCGGAATTGCTTAAAAGCCCGTAACAGTTGTATCCCTATCCGATTCCGCCAGGTATCTAAATATAAAGAGGCTGTATCGCCATTAATGATACAGCCCCTTCCATAAGTAGGTAGTACTATACTTTCATAATGCTTCTTTACATCGTTATATGCTCAGGTACTGTTGCATGGCCTCTTTCTTATAATCAGTAAAACTTCTACCGGAAAAATTCTTAAAGAATTTACTAAAGTGTGCAATATCGTCGAAGCCAAGGCTGTATGCGATCTCTTTCATACTTGAACCGGAATAGGTAGCCTGTCTTTTAGCCTCCAGCACGACACGCTGCCGGATATGATGACTGGCAGGAAAACCGGATACCTTTTTCACCATTTCATTCAGGTGATTAGGCGTCACCGCCAGTTCATCGGCGTAATCGGCCACTAATTTAAAGGTCATATATTTCTTTTCAACAATGGAAAAGAACCTGCTGACGAGAGCCCGGTTTCCCTGTTTAGACGGGGGTGCGGCAACGGGCCTGTACTGACGGGTAAGATAGATCATGAAAATATTCAGTAAGCCTCTCAGTATTTCAGCACGCAGCAGGAAAAAGTTATCAAACTCCTTCAGCATTTTTACCACCAGGTCTTCCATTTCTGTCCGCATATCTCCATTCAGGTGGATCACTGTCGTACCGGCCAGCTGGTGAAAGGAGTTGGGATGAAAAATAAGGGCTGCATTATCTTTTGGCATAAGCAGGAATTCCTGGCTGAAGGTGATGACATAACCTTTTATGTTCCTGTTCAGCAGAAACTGATGGACCTGTCCGGGAGTGAGGCAATATATCTGGTTAGGTCCTACTTCATGCTGTTCATCATCTACCCAATAATGACCATTTCCTTCCAATACCCATATCAGCTCAAAGCTGGTGTGCTGATGGGGTACATTATTCATAAGATGACTGTTGGCTGTACCATCGTCCAGTTTACAGATCTTAAATGGTAAATGGGTTTTCTCCACCTGCAAAGGAGATTGTTCTGAGTGACGATTCAGCGCCGTTTGCGTATTACAGTAGTGAATAGTTTTTGCCATAATGTGTGGTTAATGGTTCCGAATAATGACAATGTGATCATGCCTATGGAAAAACAAATCATATACCACTCGCTTAATCATATGATATACAGTTAATTGATATTTTTTCATCAACTAACAATTAACTATATTTAGCGATTTCACTGTTTTTATTCGCTTTATTTGGCGAAACATGCGCAGGTCTCTCCCCGCCAGCTATCCGTACACACGAACTTGAGCCGGCAGCATACCCTGCCCGCCAATACGACATTTCGCCGCTAAAATGGTGATATAGCGAAATATCGTGTTTTCTCCTTTCCTTAAAATACAATAAAACATTGATTATCAACAAAAGCAAGTCAGGCACATAATTGGAAACACCCTGGTCATAAACCCACTGTTTTATGAAGTTTCCGGAATATAGCCCTTTGCTGAAGAATGAATGTGCAGATACTGCCCTGCCTTTCAGGATCCATTCAATCCGTAGCACGCGGGCCGACATAACCGCTCACAACATGATTGCGCATAAGCAACACTATGTTGAGATCATCTGGATCATTAAGGGGAGTGGTACCCTTGTCATGGACCTGGAGAAGTACACCTTACAGGATAACAGTATTTTTTGCATTACGCCGGGGCAGTTGCATCAGCTTCAACTGACGGATGAGCAAATCGAGGGTTATGTGATATCTTTTACAGAAGCCTTCCTGCACATGGGGGAACAGGAATTTGACCTGATGTACAATTCGGGACTATTCCAGTCATTTTCCAGGTCGGCCGGGATCAGGCTGGATATTGATATTGCCGGTGAGATGCAGGAGATAGCGCTCAAGATGCTGAAGGAAAGCAATAACGCGTACCTGTTCAAAACCGAAATGCTGCGGCGCTACCTGAAAATATTCCTGATATATGTGGCAAGACAGTTTCAGGGTCCCTTGCAGACGCTCATGCAGACAAGGAACCTTGAGCTGACGGAAAAATTCAAGTCGCTCGTTGAACAGCATTTTAAAACACACCGGAAGGTAGCCGATTATGCGAAACTGCTGGCGGTAACACCTAATTATCTGAATGAGATCATTAAGAAGACCACCGCTTATCCGGCGAGCCATCATATACGGCAGCGTATTATACTGGAAGCAAAGAGAAGGGTAGCTTACTCTGACGAGTGTATGAAAGAGGTGGCCTGGCACCTGGGCTTCTCAGATATCGCACATTTCAGCAAGTTCTTTAAGAATGCGACCGGCACTACTTTTACTGAGTTCAGGAAAGAATGCCTTGTTCTCACAACGGGCTGAGTGCAGTAATAGGTGGCATTTCCGGGCAACCATCATTCATTCGGTTATAGATCGTAAAGATAAAAACGACCATAATTAATACAAGTTAAACCTCGATTCCTGCATTGTTGCAGAACAGATGTTTTTTCATCTTTGCAGTGTTATCAATAAGATATCGGATCATCAGCGAAAAATTTAAACCTGATATTTTTATCAAGTTGGCATTGGTTACCAAACGGCTGTTTCTATCCAGAAACAGCTTTTTTTATATTGACAATAAAAAATAAATAGCGCCACAGGGCTGTGGCGCTATTGGGTTACAAACATTATATCTACCTATTACAACTGTTCTGATTAATTAGCTATTTCCATCCACCTCCCAGGCTTCTGTATAGTTCAACAGAAGCGCTCAGCTGCTGACGGATAATATCAGCCTGTGTCAGTGATGCTTCCAGGGACCTGCCCTGTGCAGTAACTACTTCCAGGTAATTGGCCATTCCACTGCGGAACAGCATTCTTGCCTGTACTACGGCGAGCTGCGTTGTATTCACCTGGTCTGTCGCTATTTGTTGCTGGGCCTTCAGTTTATCCAGCTTTACGAGAGAATTGGACACCTCTCCTATCGCATCCAGGGTTATCTGGCGGAATCGGATTACAGCCTCTTCACGTTGTACTTTTGCTACTTCCAGGTTAGCTTTTAACTGTCCCCGTTGAAATACCGGCTGTGTAATACCAGCAGCTGCGGTACCAAACAGAGACGCTGGTAATGTAAACCACTGGCTGGCTTTGAAAGCATTTACGCCTCCGCTTGCGGTAATATTCAGCGAGGGGTACATGCTGGCCTGGGCAACGCCTACTTCTGCATTAGCGGCTTTCAATGCCATTTCCTGTGCTCTTACATCCGGACGGTTACTGAGCAGCGCAGCCGGTACGCCTGTAGGCAGCAGGTCACGCAGTGGTGTACCTGTCAGGGTACTGCTGTATACTATTGTACCAGGTAGCTCGCCCGCCAGTATGCGCAGCGTATTCTGCTCGATCGCTTTCGCCTGCTCCAGCTGAGGTATCAGCAGAGCGGCTGTCTGCCGTTGCGCCACTGCCTGTTGTACTGCCAGTTCGGTCGCTTCACCGGCTGTTTTCTGCAGGCGTATCATTTGTACGATGGTATCGCTCAGGGAAACATTGCTACGGGCAATGTCCAGCTGTGCGTCCAGCATCAGCAGATTATAATAACTGTTGGCGATATCGGCCACCAGCCCTGTCTGCACGGCATGCATACCTTCATATGTTTGCAGGTAGGTGGCCAGTGCGGCTTCCTTACGGCGTCTGATCTTTCCCCATACATCTATCTCCCATGACAGGCCTCCGCTGAGGCTATAGTCTTCTATATGATCCGTGCCCAGGAAAGTATTCAGACTGGTACCATTTAAACTGTTCTTTGAAGGGATGGAAGTAGACGCTGCCGCCTGGAGATTCACAGCAGGCAGCCAGCCTAATTTCGCCTGTTTTAAGTATGCCTGTGCCGTTTCTATCCGTTTCAATGCCAGCTGCAGATCATAGTTCCCGCTCAGCGCCCTTCCTATTAATCCCTGAAGAGTGGTATCTGTAAAAAATTGTTTCCATTCTATTGTTGCAATACTGC
This sequence comes from Chitinophaga filiformis, assembly GCF_021646545.1. Lineage (GTDB taxonomy): Bacteria > Bacteroidota > Bacteroidia > Chitinophagales > Chitinophagaceae > Chitinophaga > Chitinophaga filiformis_A. The sequence continues at coordinate 75,075 of NZ_JAKIRP010000006.1, forward strand.
TGTCGGCCGTTGTATTAGCAGCAACGGCAGTGTCGCTGTACTTAGCCGGCAGCGTCACAGCGGGCCGCTCATAATTACGGCCCACCCGGCACGCTGCAAATCCTGCAACTATAAAGAAAGAGACGATTGATATCCTGATATATTTTAGTGTCATCCTGTTTTTCTTTATGCTTTAATATTAAGTGCGCTTATACCGTCGCATCTGCTGCCAGTTCGGGTGAGGCACCTTTCAGCGGTTTGCCGCTGATCTTTTCCTGTAAATACTGGAAAACGATGAACAACACCGGGATGGCAAACACACCCAGTATCACGCCTGTCAGCATACCTCCGGCAGCACCGGTACTGATAGAACGGTTACCCAGCGCCGAAGATCCCGTTGCACGCATCAATGGCGTCAGACCCGCCACAAAGGCAAAGGATGTCATCAGGATAGGACGTAAACGCAGGCGAGAAGCCTCCAGCGCTGCTGCCAGCAGTCCCATACCATTGCGACGCCGCTGAACGGCATATTCTACGATCAGGATCGCGTTCTTTGCCAGCAAACCTATGAGCATGATCAATCCGACCTGCACATATATGTTGTTGTCGATACCGAACATATTAATGAACAGGAACACACCGAAAATACCCAGTGGTATAGACAGTATGACAGAGAATGGCAGGATATAACTTTCATACTGTGCTGACAGCAGGAAGTATACGAACACAAGACACAGCAGGAAGATGATACCTGCCTGTCCGCCTGCCGCGATCTCTTCTTTAGTCATACCTACCCACTCGTAGGAATATCCTCTTGGCAGATATTGCTGCGCTACTTCCTCCACTGCCTTGATGGCATCACCAGAGCTGTAACCTGGTTTAGGCTGTCCGTTGATGGTTACAGCGTTAAAGAGGTTATTGCGGGTCACTGTCTCAGGACCGTACACTCTTTCCAGCTTTACCACGGCATTCAGTGGTACCATCTCACCGGTATTATTCTTCACATAGATCTCATTCAGCGACTCCGGTTGTGCGCGGGAAGGCGCTTCCGCCTGCACGATCACACGGTAGTATTTTCCGAAACGGTTGAAGTCAGACGCAAAGGTGCTACCGTAATATACCTGCATAGTCTGCAGCACATCCGATACCGAAACACCTAATTGCTTTGCCTTTGTTTCATCTATCTCGAGATTGTATTGCGGGTTGCCAGCATTGAAAGTGGTGAATGCGAAAGCGATCTCCTTCCGTTTCATCAGCTCTCCGATAAAGCCATACGCCGTATTAGCCAGTTTATCGAGCGGACCACCCGTACGGTCCTGGAGGATCACCTCAAAACCATCCACGTTACTGAAACCGGGTACCGTTGGCATATTGAACATAAAGATGTTAGCTTCCTTGATATTGGCAAGCCTTGCCTGCATCATGCCCATTACATCTTTCAGGTCTTTCGCCTGTCCGCGGTCCTCATGCTTTTTCAACTTCACGAAACCAATCGCATAGGCAGAACTGTTGGAGTTGGTGAGCAGGTTGAACCCCGAAACACTCAGATAAGTATTCACCGCTTCCATTGCTTTCATTTCCTTCTCTACCTTATTAACTACTTCCTGTGTACGTTGCAGGGAAGTACCGGGAGGCATGGTCACAGAGTATACTACGAAGCCGTTATCTTCTGTTGGAATGAAACCGGTAGGTGTTCTCTTCACTAACCATACAGTTACACCCAATACCAGTAAGAGCGCGCCGATAGGTATCCATTTACGTTTTACCAGGAAACGTACGCTGTTGATATATTTGTTGGTCACTGCTTCAAAACCTGTGTTGAAAGCCTTGAAGAAGCGGCTGCCGAATCCTTTGGTATAAGCTGCACCATGTACATCTTTGCTGTGATTGTTCTTCAGCAGCAGGGCACACAATGCCGGACTCAAAGTCAGGGCGTTCAATGCCGAGATCAGGATCGCGATAGCCAATGTAAACGCGAACTGCCGGTAGAATACCCCTGCAGGGCCCTGCATGAAACCAACCGGGATGAACACGGCCGCCATTACCAGCGTGATGGAGATGATCGCACCGGAGATCTCCTGCATACTGGTGATCGTTGCTGCACGTGGTGTCATATTAATGTGCTCCATCTTCGTGTGTACTGCTTCTACGACCACAATGGCATCATCCACCACGATACCAATGGCCAGTACAAGCGCAAACAGTGTCAGCAGGTTGATCGTAAAGCCGAACAGCTGCATGAAGAAGAAGGTACCGATAATAGCTACGGGTACTGCAATAGCAGGGATCAGCGTAGAGCGGAAGTCCTGCAGGAAGATGAACACCACAATAAATACCAGAATAAAGGCTTCTATGAGTGTGTGTTTCACCTGGTCGATAGATTCATCCAGGTACTCTTTCGTGCTGTAGATATTGAAGTAGTCAACACCCTGCGGGAAGAGACCTGATGCCTTTTTCATCAGGTCATTCACCTGTGTCTGGATCTCATTGGCATTTGAACCGGCGGTCTGATAGATCGCGATACCGATACCATATTTACCGTTCACGTGTGTATCACTACTGTAGGTAAAGGAACCAAATTCAACACGGGCCACATCTTTCAGTCTGAGAAGAGAACCGTCAGCATTTGCCTTCAGTACGATGTCTTCGTACTGGGCATTCTGGTTACGTTTACCTTTATATTTTATCACATATTCGAATGCCTCCTTGCTGCTTTCGCCAAAGCGGCCGGGAGCGGCTTCCAGGTTCTGTTCCCTGATAGCGGCGAGAACATCCTGAGGGGAAAGATTGTTGGCAGCGAGGCGGTCGGGACGTAACCATATACGCATGGAATAGTCTTTCGCACCAAACACCATTGCCTGTCCTACCCCTGTTACACGCTGTATTTCGGGAATGATGTTGATCTTCGCATAGTTCTGCAGGAATTTCTCATCATACTCTTCCTGGTCGCTGATCAGGTTCACCACCATGATCATACTGTTCTGTTGTTTCTGCGTGGTGATACCCGCATTCACTACTTCCACGGGAAGCAGGCTGGTAGCCTTCGAAACGCGGTTCTGCACGTTTACGGCAGCCAGATCGGGATCTGTGCCCAACTTGAAGTATACGGTCAACGTCATGGAGCCGTCGTTGTTGGAAGTGGAAGTCATGTATGTCATGTTTTCCACACCATTCACGGCTTCTTCAATCGGGGTGGCTACAGAACGGGCTACGACTTCTGCGTTGGCTCCAGGGTAAGAGGCTGTAACAGCCACGCTGGGCGGCGCGATATCGGGGAATTGTGTAACAGGCAGGGTGGCCAGGGATAATAATCCCAATAACACCAGGATGATGGAAACCACCGTTGCCAGTACGGGCCTTTCTATGAATTTTCTTAACATAATCTTGTTGCATTAGTTGTTTATCCGGATGTCTGAAGCGTAACCGTCCTGTACGGCCTTCGGTGCGCCGCATAGAGGGGTACGTTGCTGTCTGCAATAGCTTAAAGCGGTCTTGCCTTCAGCAGACTATCCAGTGATATTGGTTGTGGCTGTATGACAACGCCATCGCGGAGACGGTCTAAACCTGTGTATACAACAGATTCGCCGGCCGCAACACCTTTTTCCACGAAGTAATAAGCGTTACTCTTACCTGATACTTTGATAGGTTTGCTGACTACCTTATTACTGTCGCCAACAGTAAAGATGAATATCTTATCCTGCAACTCGAATGTAGCTTCCTGTGGCACCACCAATGCAGCAGGAAACGATTCGGAGATCTTCACTTTGCCGGTATTACCGGAACGCAGCAGTCCGTTAGGATTAGGAAACACAGCACGGAAGCTGACAGCACCCATTGTTTTGTCGAACTGACCTTCCATGGTTTCGATACGGCCCTTCTCAGGATAGATAGTATTGTCGGGCATTACCAGTTCTACAGGAGGTAACTGTTTTACCTTTTCTGCGATGGTATTGCCTTTCACTTTGTCTTTAAATTGCAGGAAGTCGACCTCACTCATAGAGAAATAAGCGTACACTTCATTCACATCAGAAAGTAATGTGAGCGGTTGCGTCTCGCTGCGCCCTACGAGACTACCTATCTTATAAGGGATACGGCCAATGTATCCGCTTACTGGTGCAGTGATCACGGTAAACCCGAGGTTGATGCGTGCGTTGCCTGCCATGGCCTGTGCCTGTGCAACATTAGCTTTAGCAGCTTGCAGCGCAGCAGTAGCAGTTTTGAGCTGCACATCAGAAACAACGTTATTGTCTACCAGCGGTGTGAGCCTGGATACTTCCAGCGCCGCTTTTTCCTCGTTAGCTTTTGCGGCTTCGAGGCTGGCAGAAGCATTACTTAGCTGCTCACGGTAAGGACGATCGTTGATGCGGAAGAGCGGCTGTCCTGCTTTCACATAAGCGCCTTCATCCACAAAGATCTTATCGAGATAGCCATCTACCTGTGCGCGGATCTCGACGTTCACCTTACCTTCAAGTGCGGCGTTGTATTCGCGGTAGGTAGTAGCAGGCACGGCTGCAGCCTTAAAGACAGGCAATGCAGTGGGTGGAGGAGCTCCATCTGATCTGGCGGAAGAAGAGGTGCAACCTGATAATACTGCCATAACAATTAAGCTATAGAGAAAGCCCGCGGGCTTTTGTTTGTAAATGAGCTGAAATAAGTGGTTCATACGGTTTGTTTTTCTTGATAGTTGACAATAGCATTCCATGCTGTAATCCTTATTGGCGATTTCAGATACATTGTGGAGCTATGGGCAAATCCTGCCTAGCCCTTTCCGAGGTGGAGGGAAAGGAAACAGTAGTTGTCGCGTAGTTTGCACTACGGGGTAGATTTACGCTTAAAGACTTATAAAAACTGCTAAGAGAAAATTAGTTTCCGGCGATTAGCAGAAAGAGAATTTGAACTTCATGAGCTTGCGGTTTTAGTTTGACGGTTGCTAAAACAGTTTATTCCAATCAATAACAAAAATAGAACGTATGGGTTTGAAAATCGTTTAACAAATTACGGTATTAATTGTACTTTTCCCGGATGCTTCTCTGAAAAGAGGCTGGTGTTGCGCCTGTGTGTTTTTTAAAGAAGCGGTTGAAATATCCATCATCTTCAAAATTCAATTGCCCTGCTATTTCCTTGATGCTATGCTCACCCCAGTACAATAACCGTTTTGCTTCCGTTATACGTTTTTCATCGATGATCTGTTTTGCGGTTTTTCCCATTGCTGATTTGATAGTATCATTCAGGTGTCCTGGTGTTACGAACATCATATCTGCGTAATGGGCTACCTGTGTTTTATCTTTATAATGCAGGTCTGACAGTTCATTGAACTGTCGTACGATGCGGTTAGGCAGCGTGTCTGACTGAATAGATGCGATATCCAGCTGTGGCAGTCTTGCGGTTGCGGCCATCAAAGATTTCAACTGGCTACGGATGATCAGTTCACTGAGCGGCTGCGGATTTTCTATTTCTCTGAGCATTAAACGGGCAAAGCTCATTAACTCTTTTAACTGACCATCCGTCAGTTCAATAACTGCTTTTTCAAACAGACAACCCCAGCATATCATACCACTGGCGGCTGTCTCCGGTATCAGGAACTCCTGCGAAAAAGAGATGTTCACAATTTCTGACAAGCTATCTCCACTATGCTGATGTATCTGATCAGGTGCTAGTAAGATCAGCGCCGGTGCTTTCACAGTATATTTTTCGAAGTCAATATATTGTACGCTTTCACCTGACAACAGCAGGGTAAGGCTATAGTTAGAGCGTCTGTGCGGCTCCGTCATATCTCCAGGCTGTACCAGATAAGTAGTACGGTCTATATGAAATCCCTTCACAGGGTTCTCAGGCCTGTTAACGTCGGCATAGTTGTAAATGGGTATCAATACATTATTCCTCATAACACTTGGCGATTTGTTATTAATAATGGTTCACTACAGTAAATAAAATGATCAGGCAGACTGATAGACTAATTGGACAGAAGCAGGTGGTAACAAGTAGTATTAACGTATAGTGTACAATATGGTGGTACAAAAGTATAAATTCCACCCACATTTTCTAGCAATCAGTTGAATTTTAATTTAGAGCTTGATAATTTAATTCTATACGATTCGTGCTACATTTCAATACCATATTTAATTAGCCGGCTAAATAATTATGGTAAAAAAAAGGAAAAATGACCCTATTCTTCCTCTTCGATGTTCTCTAACACCTGCATTAGTAGTCGCCTGAGCAATATCTTTTCTTCCGTGCTCATGTTCTTTACGATCTGTTGTTCCAGTTTATTCCAGGTAGTATCTATAATCTCAGTTGCAGCTTCTGTTCCTTTTTCCGTCAGTTTCACCCGCACCACGCGCTGATCAGCACAGCATTTTTCCCTTGTCAGGAAGCCGTTCTTTTCCAGCCTTTCGGCCATTCTCGTCACTGTTGCCGGTGTAACGTCCAGATTTTCCGTGAGTTCGTTCATTGTCATCGTGCCTCCACATAATACCTGTGCCAGGAAGTGCTCCTGACCGGCATGGAGGTTATAGGCAGCCAGCATCTGGTTGCCTTTGTTCCTGTGTACCTTACAGATCTGCACGAGCAGGTGGCTGATGGTACTGCACATCATCGGTCTGTTCATGAGACAAATATAATAATTAGCCGGCTAAATAAAATTAAATTATGGTTTTGTATGTCTTTTTATTGTCATCTGTTATGCTTTTTTATTTAATAACGGGTGCAATAAAAGGCTTTTAATGCGCCTGCTTTCTGTCTGATTCACGCTAAGTAGCTCCGGTTTCAGTATGGGATGGCGGTCGGCGCCTCTCAGGATGGCTATTGGGTGTTGTCAAGCGAATGGGAGTTGGGATATGGATTTGACAGCATCCGTCGTGTCGCCGGAGAGCCGAAGGCCCGCCATTCCCATCTGAAACCGCGTGCTACTTACGCTCTCCCTATTATTGATTACGACCTCACATCATTCGTGGCCCTGATGGCAAGTACAGTTCAGTGTCCTCTTACACGCAATCACAAGGGTCAGACACGTGATATTCAGGCCTGCAAGACATAACAATGGCGATATTATAGATTATAAGCAAAGAGGGCGTATCAAAGTCTGATACGCCCTCTTTCTTTTGGATGCCGGTTAGAAGTTTTATTAGTGTTTGATACTACTTTCCAGCCTTCGATTATTTGTGATACTGCAGCCTGTTCAATTACTTTGCTGCTTCTTTTGCTTCTTTTGCTTCCTTAGGCCGCTCTTTCACGAGTACCAGGTCGGCCATGGCGACGTTCATCGGAATGTTTCCAAGCTTCACAATACCGCGTTTGTCGCGGATCTCCATTAGCTTTCCTACCTGACCGTTACTCTTTATTTTTACCTGGTCACCCAGCTTGAGGTCCCCTCCTACTACTTCAAGGAATTTCTCCTGCACTTTCTTTTCGAAACGCTCATTGATCTGCTTTTCCTTTTTACGGAACAGCAGTGCCTCTGCCTGCTTGAGTACTTTTTGTTTGTCGTCGGTGCGCTTCCACTCTATCACGATCTGCTTCATCTTTCGCTCCATATCCTTCAGGTATTGCAGTTCTTCTTCCTTGATCTTATTCTGCAGCTTGAGGGTAGTGAATTGCTGTGTTTTCCTTTCCTTGTCGGAGAGGATCTCGTATTCTCTCTTCAGCTTTTCATTTTCTTTCAGGAGCTTCTGCAGTTCCTTTTCCTTGGCCTCGATCTTCTGGAGGTCCTGTTCGGCTTTATTCAACAGCTTATCGAGCTGGAAATGCCCTTCATCCACCAGGTTCTTGGCGCGGGATATCAATGAAGGATGTAAGCCGATGCGCTGTGCGATAGAGAATGTATAGGAGCTACCGGGTTTACCTACGATCAGTTTATACATTGGCAGCAGGTTCTCTTCGTCGAAGCCCATCGCGCCGTTGATGATACCTCTTACCTTATTGGCCATAATCTTCAGGTTCAGGTAGTGGGTGGTTACAATACCAAAAGCGTGCTTTTTGGCCATTTCCTCCATGATCACTTCTGCGAAGGCGCCTCCGAGATTGGGATCGGAACCACTTCCCAATTCATCTATAAAGAACAATGTTTTACCATTGGCTTCTTCCATGAAGTACTTCATGTTCTTGAGATGAGAACTGTAGGTACTCAATTCAAACTCCAGCGATTGTGTGTCTCCGATGTGGATCATCAGCTGGCGGAAGATGCCCAATTGAGAGCTGGGGTGTACCGGTACCAGCAGGCCCGCCTGTAACATGAGCTGGATCAGACCCACTGTTTTCATGGTAACCGTTTTACCGCCGGCGTTAGGACCACTGATCACCAGGATATGATTGTCTTTATCCAGGGTCAGGTTCACCGGGATGGTCGGTTTCTGGTTACGGCGGTTGTATAACAACAACAGGGGGTGATACGCATCTACCAGGTGCAGCTGTGCATGTGGCGAGAGCATGGGGTAATTACCGTCCATGTCCAGTGCCAGTTTCGCTTTTGCCCTGATAAAGTCGTACAGTCCCAGGATTTCGTGATAATTGTTGAGCAGCTGTGCATGCTGGCTGAGTGCCGCAGTCAGTGTACGCAGGATCTTGTAAACCTCTTTGTTCTCTTCTCTTTCGAGGGACATTACGTCGTTGTTCAGCTCAATCGTTTCTTCCGGCTCTATGAAGGTAGTACGGCGGGTATCAGACTCTCCGTGCTGGATACCTTTCACCATACGCTTATTCTCTGCATAGACGGCCACTACCCTTCTGCCGTTGAGGAATGCCTCCTCAGTATCTGCCAGGTAACCCAGTTTGCTGAGTTTACTGAGAACACGGTCGAATGCGCGACGCAGTTCGTTCCTTTTACGGAAAAGGCTCATACGGATCTTTGCCAGTTCCGGGGTGGCATTGTCGCGTACCTCTCCGTTCTCATCGAGCACTTCGTCTATCAGCGCCGTGATCTTCTTTTCATAGTGGGTGTGCGTGATCACGCTGAACAAACCGGCATACTGCACCCGCCTGTCGTGATCAAAGAAACGTACAATACTGTGCATGCTTTCTGCCAGCTTGCGCAGGAGCATGATCTGTTCACCACTGAGTACTGCCCCCTGAATGCCCAGCATGCGGAGCTCATTTTTCAGGTTCAGTACATAATCGTTCGGGAAGTGCTCCTGCAGCAAAGTAAGCTGCTTGTATTCATGGGCCTGTTGAAGGGCCGTTCTGACATAATCAATGTGGGTGTGCAAACGCAGATCTTCTGCCATCTGTTTACCCAACTCCGTTTTACAATGCTCCTTTAACAAAGCCTGTACCTTGTCAAATTCCAGCTGTACCAGTGCTGAATCGGGAAAATATTTCATCTTACTTATCCATACAAAGCCTGTAAACCCTTTGTTTACAGACGGTTAAAATTGGCTTTTGCCGTTCCGTACCTTTTACGGTCCGGCAAAAGGAATGTTAAAGTTACTTAACTTGGTGATCTAATCCGTTATTCTTGTCGTAATTTAACTTGTTGAGGGTCTTTGAGCCCTTGACTTCAAATGTCACCATCAACAATTTAAATCATGCGAAGATACTCATTATTAAGCTGTTTACTGGCACTAACAATCAGTGCCTGTGCACAGGGCGGAAAATCAAAAGACAAAGTACCAGGAGATATGGAAGTCAGCAACAATGTTAAAACTGAAAAAGCCACATTCGGAGGCGGTTGTTTCTGGTGTACTGAGGCACAGTTCCAGTACCTGGATGGTGTAACAAAAGTAGAATCCGGTTATGCCGGGGGCACCGTTCCAAATCCGACCTATGAAGAAGTAAGCACCGGTACTACCGGTCACGCAGAAGTGATACAGGTAACCTACGATCCTTCAAAGATCAGCTATGAAGAGCTGTTGCAGGCATTCTGGCAGAGCCATGACCCTACCCAGTTAAACAGGCAGGGCAATGATGTGGGCACCCAATACCGGTCTGTTATCTTCTATCACAATGAGGATCAGCACAAACTGGCGCAACTGTATAAGGAGAAGCTGCAGCAGTCGGGCGCCTATGATAAACCGGTAGTAACGGAAATAGCGCCAATGACCGCCTTCTACAAGGCCGAAGACTATCATCAGAACTACTACAATGAGAATGGCTCGCAGCCTTATTGCCACTTTGTGATCCAGCCAAAACTGGAGAAATTCAAAAAGGTGTTTAAGGATAAGCTAAAGAAGAACTAACTTATTGTAATACAACATTTTTCCAAAGCGAATGGCCTTCCCGGTCATTCGCTTTGTGTTTTACTCCTTATCTGAGACTTTTACATATGTATAAATAAAGGTATATTGCAGCAGGACAAGACATTATCCCTGCAAACTGTTAAGCTCTATATACCAGATACCCATGAAATATGAATCATCTGTGGATGCGAATATCTCCGAGCAGGAGAAGGCATTTCGCTCCTTTATCAGCAACGACCCTGCGCTGAGTTATTTCCTCGAAACGGGCAGCACACGTAAAAATGCAAGATTTTCAAAGGAAGAGATCTACAAGGATCCCGCATTCCTGGCATTTATTTCTCCCTATTTTCAGGATGTCTATGTAAAGGCAATACTCAGAGCGTTTGATCTGAAAGATACAAACCTGATGAGTGATGTGGCAGTGAACCCTATCCTGCTGGACGATACGCATAAGAAACAGGCGTTTGATCAGATCTTCGTTTACCTGGAAGAAAAGAAGGCCAAACTGGTGTCGCTGAGCAATAAATTACAACTGGGAGAAAGTATTATGATGCTCGATCTGTCAGACTATGCAGGTATTATGACCATTGCCAATCTGAACTACCTGCCGGATGAGTTCCAGGAATTCCGTTCTGTATATGCCAGGGAAATACTTAAAGTGGTGCGTTCGCTGGTAAGCCGCGATTTCCAGGCCGCATTGAACATCGCAACTGACCTTCGTCAGCTGAAATGTGATGCCCAGACAACTTACGATGCTGATACACTGTACCAGCAACTGGAAAATGCAAGCCAGAAGGCAAGCGCTGTTGAAGGTCTTTCCGGTGGCGGCGAGCAGAGTACTGGTAAGATCATATGGGGGATCATTGGTTTCATTATTATTATCATTAAGCTGATACTGCTCTTTGCAGATTGATATACAGTTTGCCGGATAAGGAGTACGCTTGTCCGGCAAACGCTTAAGCTCCATATAACCCAATACCCATGCAATACGAACGATCCGCGTCAGTAAACATCTCCGAACAGGAGAAGACATTCCGTGCGCTTATCAGCAATGACCCTGCGCTGAGCTATTTTCTCGAAACCGGCACCATGCAGCCAAACGCAAAATTTGCAGAGGAAGTGATCTATAGTGATCCTGCATTCCTGGCATTTATCTCCCCTTATTTTCACGAAGTGTACGTAAATGCCATTACCAGCGCGTTTGATCTGGAAGATACAAACCTGATGGGTGATATAAACATGAATGCTATTCTGCTGGACGATGCTCATAGGAAACAAGCGCTTGATGATATCCTGATTTACCTGGAACAAAGGAAAGCGGCACTGGAATTGTTTCACGCTACATTGCACATGCAGGGGCCTATTAACATCTTTATCCTGGCCGAACATACCAGCATAGATACTATCTATAATCTCAACTACCTGCCGGCTGAGTTCCAGGAATTCCGTTCGGACTATGCGCAGGTGATTATGAAGGTGATCAACTCATTGGCTAACTGGTACCAGTCGGCAGCAATGACCATGATCACCGATCTGCGTGAACTCTCCGTTGACATGCAAACTGCAAATGACGTGGAGGCGCTCTATACGCTGCTTAATGGGAACAGGCGGCCGGACGCCATTGAAAGCGGTTACGGTAATTCCGGCTATTCCGGCGATCCCGGCAAAAACACTCGTGAGATTCTAACGTTTGTAGTCCTTATGATCCTCGTCATCATTTTCACGATTATTGAGATGTCATCTCCGGATTACAAAGGGTCCCATGGCGGAGGCTATCATTATCACCGTTCATCCCGTTCATCTTCTCATAGTCATCATTAGTTTGCAGAAGAAAAAGGCTATAGCTCTATACATCCAATACCATGAAATACGAACAATCTGCGTCACCGAATATCTCTGAACAGGACAAGGCATTCCGCACCCTGATCAGCAATGACCCTGCGCTGAGCTATTTTCTCGAAACAGGTTCCATACGCCCGAACGAAAAATTTGCAAAGGAACAGACCTACAGGGATCCCGCATTCCTGGCATTTATTTCCCCTTACTTCCATGAAGTTTATGTAAATGCTATTACCAGCGCGTTTGATCAGAAAGATACAAGCCTGATGAGCGATATAGCAATAAATACCATTCTGCTGGACGATGCTTACAGGAAACAGGCTTTTGATGATATCCTTGCCTACCTGGAACAAAGGAAAGCGGCTTTGTTATCGTTTCACGCTAAATTGCAGATGCAGGAGCCCATTGACATCCTTAGTCTGACAGAACATAGCAGCATGGCAACTATCTCCAATCTCAACTACCTGCCGGCTGAATTCCAGGAATTCCGCTCCACCTATGCACGGGTGATCATGAAGGTAGTCAACTCACTGGTTAACCGGGACCAGCGGACAGCATTAACCATGATCAGCCATCTGTGCCAACTCACCGTTGATATGCAAACGGCCAATGATGTGGATGCGCTGTATAAGCTAATCAATGCAAATCGGCAAACAAGCGCTGCTGAAAGTGGAGCAGGTTATTCGGGTTATTCCAACGATTCGGGTAATTCCGACAATTCCGGTTATTCCAGCGATGTCGATGATTCCCGTGATTCCGGCGGTTTCAGCGGAAGCATTCGTGCTCTCGTAGTGGGTTTTGTCATCTTCGTCATTATCATCCTTAAAATGATGCTCTTTGGGGATAGCAGAGGGTACCGCAGCAACGGTTCTTATCGTTATCATCGTTCATATCGTCCCTCTTATCATCCTCCTTCCTATCATCCTTCTTATCGTCGTAATCGCTGATGGAAGGTATACGGTGAAAGATATAAACATATACATCCAATACACATGAAATACGAACAATCCGCGACAACGAATATTTCTGAGCAGGAGAAGGCCTTCCGCACCTATATCAGCGCCGATCCGGCGCTGAGTCACTTTCTCGGAACGGGCGACCTGCAACCAAACGCAAGATTTGTAAAAGAAGAGATCTATAGGGACCCTGCATTTCTGGCATTTATTTCTCCCTATTTCAAAGAAGTATATGTCGAAGCCGTACGCCGTGCGTTTGCGCTGAAAGATATGAACCTCATGAGCGATGTGACTGCAAATCCGCTCCTGCTGAATGGCGAACATAGATTACAGGCCTTTGACGAGCTACTCGCCGACCTGGAAGAAAGGAAGACGAAGCTGGCTGCTATGCACCATAAACTGGTGATGTATGAACCCTTCGAATTTACCGACCTGTTAGAATATACGGATGTAGCGATCATCGGTAACATGAACTATCTGCCGGTTGAATTCCTGGAATTTCGCTCCAGCTACGCGGCATTGGTGGTGAAAACCATCAAGGCACTGGTCAACCGCGACCTACAGACATCATTGACGATGGTCTGCAACCTTTGTGAACTGACAGTTGACATGCCGACTTTACAGGATGTTCATGCGCTGTGTACGCTGATTCACGATGCAGATAGAGAGCAAAAGGGGATGGAACGTGACCGGGAGGAACTCTATGACTTTATTTCCCGCCTCGGGAGGCGTCCATGGCCATTTATTTTGATTGGTATGGCTGTTTTACGTTGATATTTCCCCGCGGGGAAAAACAAAAGCTGACTGAAGTGAATGGAGTGTATCCATTGGTTTCAGTCAGCTTTTTTTACATTTACAGGAGACCATTAGCCCTGTATATTTCCTGATTTCTTATCTTCTCTTTCTTTTAAATAAAGATAACCACTGTACCAGGTTCGCTGTTGAATAAACAAAGAACAACTCTCTGCAGTCAGTTTATATTCCTTGTCGCCTTCTTCGTATCGATATACGGGGGGATCATCTCCTTCATCAAGTTTAATAAAGTAGAAAATCCCATTCTCTATAAAACAACCAACAATAAACATGTTCTTATCCAGAACAAAATCAGTTTCGCATGCTGAGATGATCTCTTCTGCGCCCTCCCTCATTTCTTCATACTGCGGAAAATTATAGCTATTGTCATCAATAAACCTGAATCCACGATGCTTACCGAGAATAAGATATACCTCACGATAGCTACGAGGGAACTTAACTCCCAATTTTTCCTCTATCCCGGTTACTTCCTCTTCTGTGCATGCACTCGTTACTCCAAAGTACTCTCTGTAACCACGTAGAAAATCCATATATAAGTATTCTGCTGCCATTATTTTCTCCTATATCTTCCTTCGTAAATTTTTATCTCCGGAATCTTACTGTCGCGCGCAAAAATGCCAAGTACATTTGTACACGATGGACAAACTGGCCTTTCGCTGAAAAACTCTATCCTTTCTATTTTATTCACATCTATACTTGTCTGCTTCCTAAACCATTCGACGAACTTAGATTCAGAATCCTGAATGCGGTCGTTGTTTATAACAAATTGCTCAAAATTACGAACTCCATCCGGCACATCTTCAATTACTTCTTCAATCTTTAGTCCTTTTTTGATTTGTACTGCACTATTTCCACTACCTGCAATTAGTGCTATAGGGACCATCTCGCCTTTTACGTAGATATGCACAACCAGAATATTTCTATTACCTGCAATTTTTGAGATGTCGCGCGCCGCATCTATTATCGCCCATTGGGCATCGCGTAAAGGAATATGGCCAGTTACGCCGCCATTAAAGATTCCATTCAGGAAGAAAGATTCTTCAATATCAATGTTCAGGTCTTTGAACATATCGGTTATCTCTGTCCTTATTGCAGCCATACCCTTAGCTTCACTAACTGCAGACTGCCCTGATGCCATAGCTCTTCCTGCTGATTCGGCAAGTTCTTCGGCTCTTACCATGTTTTGGTAAACTTTATTGAAAGCTTCAGGATTGTTTGCGAATACTGCCAACAGCTTCTTTTTAGACGTTGCCAAGTTTGCCGCATCTTGTGCAGTACTCTCTAACGCAAGCATAAAATTCCCGCCTGCCTTTTGCCTCTTAACTCCCGCAACTACAGCTTTATATGCCTTTACAAATTCACTATTCGCGGCCAACTTCTCTGCAATATCAGTCGCCACATTAAATTCTTTGGCAATCTCCTCCACTGACCCTGTCCTGGCTGCTGCTTTTCCCAGCTGGACCACTTCCGTACCTGGCGCTTCCTGTTTTCCTATTACGAGCGACTTACTATTATCAATATTACCATTCGCATCTATATGTCTGAATCCGTTTTCTGCCTCTATCACTCCATTCTCATACACCCTCACCACTCCATCATTCGCAACAATCGAACGTTTCGCTTTACGTGCCACGTTCTGCGCTGTTTCTATATTAGCACATGAAAGTAACACCAGTTGTCTGTCGGCAGCAAATCCTTGTTTCTTGATCCATCTCGCCAGGGATCTGCCCTCCATCACCAGGGGCTCTCCGTTATGTATCACAGTAAAGACACTATTATCTGCATGCACTACCAGATAGATGTTCTTATCTGAGGCAGGCATTTGCTTTAACCAGGCTTTTACCTTCGGAACGTCTCCTACCTTATCAAACGATACTGCCCTCACGCCAATCTCTTTACCATCTTCTATCACATCGAGCACGTCGGCCTTTTTAGCCAGAGCAGATCCAATTTTTTCCCATTCTGCGATTTCCCCTGCACCTGCTTTGGCCCTTCTGGCATCCAGCGTTTTGTCCAGGTCATCGAGATATCTTTCAACCTTCGGCGCTGCCTTTACCATGGTAGGAACAGATAACGCAAAACAGGCTATTTGCAGCGAGGTTCTCCATTTAGGACCGATAGCGTCAGTGTTTATCGCCTGTAGCGCTATACCTCCGGCAGAACCTACTATATCAGCAGCAACAATGGCCTTTCTGATATACATACCAGCCTTAAAGAGCACCCTAACCTCACCTATACCAATCGCCATCAGCCCCAGATCTACCGCCAGCCAGGCCACCTTCTCCGTTACCTGGGCATTGGTAATGGACGACATCAATGCCATCTGCATAGCCGGCATAGTCAGGACCTTCCCTTTAGCATATGTCTTACCTGCCATTTCAAAGCTTCCTGCTACCTCTACTGCTATGATATGATTAAAGTCGTACTCTTTACCATTTATTTTTAGTTTGTTACCGGAAGTAAATTCAACATTTGCATTTTTGAACTGCAACATATCTGCTTCCACCTGCGCTACTGTTTCGGGTGCGTTCAGCTTATCTCCTATTTCGTCCTCATCACAGGTGAAATATCCTGAAGAGGTGATCATGTTACTCAAGGCCATCATTACCCCTATATGAACCTTATCCTCCTTATCCCATACGCCAAACAGTCCATATATTTTCTTGATAGTAATGTCCTTCTCAATAAACTTCAACCATGCTACCTTCTCTTCGTCTTTGCAGCTAGCCAGCAAACGCAGGTACGCCAACCCTTTCGGTCCCAGGTAAATACCGGTGTTGTTATATCCATTGGTTAACAGTTTTAACGCCAATTCTCTTTTTTCAATAGGCACTGATTGTATATGGAAGGCCGGATCATCTTTCAGGTGATCAAATATGTCTGCAACAGGTGTCTGCTCATTTAAGTTCTCCCAGAATTTATCGTCTTTTACAACAATCGTATCTATGTACTTGACAAATTCAGTGTAGAAGGTCTTAAAGAATAAGACCTTATCCTTCTCATAAGCAGTCTTAATATTAGGATGGGCTATCAGATATTTACCCCATACATAATCATAATCATGCTTTGTAGCCGGGTACGTTGTTCCATCTCCTGCCTGCAGTGGAACATCTATATTCTTTGGAACTTCCCAATTTCCACCATTCGCTTCGCCTGAGCCGAAGAATCCATATGCCACTATTACCTCTGGCTGCGTGAACTGTGCAAAATAATCAGGGTAAACATTTCTCATCTGGGCGATCTTGTCTACCCACAGGTATTCTTCTGCATAACAGTGTTTTTCTGTCATCGCCACTGTGAACGGTGAAACGCAGTACAGACAGGACCCGTCTACATTGATCGGGACGTTCTGTTTGATAGTCTCATTTTTACTGTTGAGCATCGCTATCTGCCCATCCTTGAACGGATTGAAGCGCTCTGCCAGCTCACTGAACTTCAGTTTCTGCTCACCTCCCTTATAAGCCGGGATTGTAAGTCTTCTGAATTTCATCAGTTTGTATTCCTCTGCACATTGGATCGGGTAGATAAAACCGTCCACCATTGGTGTGTCGACTATCTGTATGAACAGTTCTCCTTTCTCATTCCTGAAGACGCCTTCTATATCGGAGTAACGATATTTCTCCATCGCACCGGCACTGTTCTTCTTTTCAAAGGACCTTACGGCACCAACAGTGATCTCAGGGTCAAATTGATCTGCTTTTCCTACGACCTTGACAGCACCATATTGGAACTCTACCTTACCCAGGCTGTCGAATGGTACTGACACTGCCGTACCAGACATTGTCAGGAAGGACACTGTCTTATTATCCTTGTTAATGAAATCCCTGATGATATTCTGACCGATATAGTTCTGGCTCGCCGCATCATCATCAAACACGCCCCATACGCTTCCCGGATCATGCAGGATGTCCCACTGGAATTTCAGCAACCCATACCCACTACCATAATCCATCAGATTGTCAGAAGATCCTTTATCCAGTCCGATGGCGGGAGCAAACGTATGTTCCAGCGTATAGTCTCCGTGACCTATTTCATGCACTACCGTGCGAACAATGGTTGCTTCAGTAGCGCCCTTAGTGAATACAAATCCAAACTGGCTTGCACGAGGCATTTTACCTGCCATATCTCCGTCAGCCAATGCGGCTTCATTCACCACGAACAGGTACACCGTATTGTCATCTACCTTGATGGATTTCTTATAAGCCTTCTTCAGTGCTTTCTCCTCACCGGTAAAATCATTGCTCAGGAAAGCACTTTTCTTATCCTGCAGCACGCTGTCGCCATTGCTATCCCATGCCTTGTTGTCGCGGAAGCTTTCATCTACCTCCACCGTATAGGTGATACCTACCTTACCATAGGTTTGCTGCAATGCCGTTCTGATCTTCTCTACAGGCGCGGCTGTACCTGCTCCTACAGGCACCAGCACCAGTTTCTTTTGTAATGCCTTGTAACTTACCACCAGCAGTTTACCCATGCTGATGTAAGCTCCGCTACCATCCGGATGTGTAGCATAGATCTCCTGCGCATCACCTCCAGGACCACCTGTCAGCTTAATAGAGAAGGTGTTATTACCATTATCTTTCGCTTCGAGTACGATGCCCTTTCCGGTCACAAACTTCAGTTTGGAAGCCGCGATGCCACTGGCGGCATTCGTTAATGTGGCGATCACTTCTTCCTGTTCCCCGGGTACGATAACTTTTGCACTTACATGGTATTTACCATTCGCCAGCGACTCATACTCACGCTCTACCTGTGTTTTACCGGCATAGGCAGGCTGCCATGTGTCGAATCCATACACGTTGCCTGCACCCGGCGTGAAGTTTACGGCTCCTTTATCTACCTGTACATTCTTCAGTGATTCAAGCACCTGCGGTGTAAAGGAGTTATCACGTTTACCGATAGCGGTCACTTTTCCTCCCTTGTCTATGTTGTACAGGTTACCACCTGCATCTTCCAGCACCAGCGGCAAGGTTTTACCCTTGTCTTTATAGTTGATCACTTCTTCTTTACCTGTCTCACTGTCTTTGAGCGTAATGGTACCGTCATCGGTATTTACCTTGATATTGGCAGGTGTAAAGATCTTCAGTTTGGTGACGATGTCGGGAACGATATCTCCGGTCTTCACACCACCTACGTCGTTACCTCCATGTTGTTCATCGAGTTTGTCGCTGACGTATTTATCGATACCTTCTGTCACCGCATTTACCACACCGCTTGTCACTCTCAGATCTGTGTTGACAGCAATATCCTTGAACTCCATCTGCAGGCCAATGCCGAAGCCCAGTGTGATCACGCGGCCTTTACCTGTGAACTTGCCATTACCGCCACTTACTTCTGTCAGGATGATATCAAAATTGCCTACACGGATGATCTTGCCTGCACTCAATGAAGCGATAGGCTCTTTATTATCCGGACCAGCCAGCAACCCGGCGTCTCCGCACACGAATGTTTTCGCTGAGTCTGTCTTTATAGTTACTACATCGCTATAAGGTCCATATACCCCTGCAATCTTCCATTGCAGCCTTCCTTCATACACGCGGTTGGGCTCGAGGCTGTTGACAGTAAAGGCAGTATCACGTTGTCTTTCTTCTGTCTGCCAGTCAAACTCTGTATCACCTGCTTTGGCAGCACGGTATTGCAAACGGTAAGCTTCCACCTGATACGCAGCATCTGCCAGCGGCCAGCCGAAACGCACACTGCGTTCGCCCGTGCTACGGCCTTTCAGTACAGGCTTCGGTATATTCCGCTGTGTAAATGGATTATTACCCAGATAGGTGAACGTGCAGCTCTGGCTTAAACCCTGGTTACTGAACATATCCCTGCCGCTCTTATCACGCGCCTGTACCACCCACACATACTGCATGCTGTCTCTCAATGCCGGTTCTCCGGGGCCATATACAATAGTGTTGGTCTCAGTCACCAGTGTATAGATAGGCTTGGCACTACGTACAATATAATCAGGATTGCTGCCGGCAGGTCTTATTTCATAGAGTGAGAACACATATTCTGTTCCGCTTCCGGGGATTGGATTAGGGGAGTTACGGCTGCTCCAGTTGAATGTGAGGAACTGCGGATCGAGTTTCTCCACACGGCTGTTACAGATCGGCAGGTTTAACAGTGGCGGATCGCTCTTACGGAAGAAGAAGACGTTGGAGCCCATATTACTTACCTGTACCTGCGGACGGGCGTAGTCGTATGCCGTAAAGGAGATACGATATGCACCTTCAGGCAGGGAACGGGTCTTTTCGTATTCCGTTCTGCTGAAGCCTCCGCTGTATTCAAGATTGGCAGGGTTAAGATAATCTGTCAGGTCTATTCCTCCTATGATAGTAGGAATTCCCGGACTCAGGGAAAGCGGTTTAGGGTTGAACGTAGCGGCTGTCCGCATAATAACGGTACCATTCTGTTCTACTGTCATGCGCAACCTGATATTATAGCTGGGCAGTGTCAGATCGTTCTGCACCAGTATCACCCGCAGTTTATCACTTCCCGGTACTGCGTAGTCGGGCAGATAAACGCTGTAGGGAGGTATGATCTGCGTGCTGGCAGTAACAGGATATTGCTGGGCTTTTACGTTTGTTAGCCCTGCTATCATCAGCAGCAGGCACAGTACGTAGCGGTATATGTGGGACATCCTATGGATATGATTAAGCGTCATTGTCAAAATGAATAGGTATAGTTGATCGTACTTGTCAGTTCGTTGTAGCCAGGTTGGTTAGCACTAGCGCCGCGCAGCACCCAGGAAACAGTAGCACCTATGGAATGCGTCTGTTTGCTGAAGAACTTTTTCTTACCTTCCCCTTCTGCGGGGGCTTCGGTTACTTTACCCTTCGGACTGTAATTAATATTGAGTCCTGTGTTGAAGAGGGTACTATTGGTAGTAGTGGTCGCGCCCTCTCCTGTTGTACTCTTCGCCGAAGTCATGTTGTATACGGCTGATAGGCCTGTACGCAGTGTCTTTTCAAGGAATTGCTTGTTCACGTTCACGCCCGGTCCCATAAATGTCGTACTTAAACCGGCAGCACTATTCTTATAATAGTTCACGGTAGCGCTCATGGTCAGGTCTTTCGGAGGCAGACTATAGGAATAACTGAGATTCGAAGTAAAGAATTTGGTCAGGATAGGATCAGTCGTGTCGCTGCTGCTCCTGTCGCTGGCATACTGATAGGAAGAGTTCAACGTAATGGCCTGCTGTCTGTCCTTGTCACCGGTATGATACATTACCATGCCATTGTAGGTATTATTCACCTGGTAGAAGTCCAGGGTATCCATCGGATTGTTGAAATAAGGATCGAACTGTGGTTTTACCCGGGTATAGTTACTGAAGTTGGAGTATCCACCATTCAGTACCCAGTGTTGGCCTGCAGTGACGCTGGCATTTCCGTTCACTACCCACCGTCTGGCATCACTGCTCTTGCTGTTGTCCAGATTATTGACCTGCATACCTGCATTGGCAGAGAGGTTCACCCTGCCGTTGAACAGTTTGAATGATGGCGCCACGGTGATGTTGCGCATGTCGTTCACTACGTTGTAGGCGCCCAGCGTTACATAATCAGGGGCAACCCTTTCATAGCGTAACTGCACGGTATAAAAGGAACCATTGTATCCGAGTCCTGCCTGGATCGCGTCAAAGTAGCGGGTATTGTTGGTGGGCGAGAGGAAATGTTTTAACAGGTTGGAGGTGCCCCTGCTGCTGTCAAATGCGTTCTTCTCCCCACGTACATCACGGTTGATAGCAGAGACTGAATATTCTACATCTACAAAGATGTGCTGGATGATATTTTGTTTTACGTTGAAGGCGACCGCTACGTTCTCTCTTGGTGTGATGGTGGCGTCATCCGGTATGAAGGGCAATGAAGCGGCATCGTCTTTGGCGCGGAACAGCGATACGCCGTAGCTGTTCCCTGCATTTTCATAGGCCACTTTCAAACCTGCACCTTTACGCTCAAAGGAGGCCCTGCTATAACTTTCCGGCACCAATACATCAAAAGGTACTGCCTTCAGGAGTGTACCGTACATGGCAGAGATCCGCCATTTCTGGGGAGTAAGCTCTACTCCCACTCCGTTGAACATATGCCCTGCCAGTGTATAGTTACTGAAGTTCATACTGGTGGTACCCACATACAGGCGTGCCCATTTATAGCTCGGCGCAAAGCGGAACTGGTTAAAGGGCTGCGAATAATTCCTGCCCTGATTGCTGTAGCTGAAAGAGAACGGCATATCATATCCGAACAGGTTGATGTTGATATTACCATTGAGGTACCAGGCAAAGGGGTCTCTCCTGCTTTCAATACCACTGGCTGTATAGGCAGTGGTACTTGCATTGATGGACCCGTTCATGGTCACTCCTTTTTTTACTCCCAGCTGGTCGAGTGCCTGAGCGCTGGCAGCGTGGGTACCGATCAGCAACAGGCTGATAGTTATCACTAGATATATGTAGCGGTGCTTCATAACGTAATTCTTTTATCGGGAGATAATAAACCGGATGTCCTTGCTTTCACTTTCTGTTATTATTCTTAGGATGAAAATGCCTGTAGCTCCGCTGCCTATGGAGAACTTATCGTCCACCTGTAAGGTTGGCGCGTACTGGCGTTTATCAGCCACTATTCCATTCAGATCGTATACATAAGCCACTATCCGCTGTTTACGGTTGAGTTTTACCGTAAAGCTGAAGTTGCCGTTATTAGGATTGGGTGACATATAGACGGTGTCGATCACACCTACGGGCTGAGTGTACACGGGCCCTGCCAACGGATCATAAGGACTGATCTGCAGATCTTTCCGCTCGGAATAGGTACAGGTACCAAAAGTCGCCGTCATCGCTACCCAGTAGTTGCCCGGAGATGCGAACTTAATCAGTGGTATACCGTTATCATAACCCAGCAGGGTTGCTTCAGGAGAATAAGACCAGGTAATACTCTCCGGCGCAGGCAGGCTGATATCTTTGATGATCAGGGTGTCAAAAGCGTTTCTACGGGATGCTACCAGGAAATTGACGTAGGGCTTTGTATTCAGCTTTGTTATTTCAAAATCCTTTGCAACTTCGCAACCATGTGCATCCTGTACTTTAATGTTATACCTGCCGGCTTCTATTTGTGTGAATGAACCTGATGTTAACCAGCTGCTGTTGTTGAGGGCATATTTATATGGCCGCGTACCTCCGTTTACAGTAGCGTCGATCGTGCCGTTGTTGACGCCATCACAGATAGCAGGAGCACTCACTTCCATAGACAGTGCCACCGGTTGTGGGACAGTGTTCGTAAATGAGCGGAAGCATCCAGCTCCATCGGTTACTTTCACTGTGTAAGTTCCTGCGGAGAGTTGCTGCAACTTATTACCTGATACGCCTGTTACGTTCCACTCGTACGTATAGCGACCGTCACCCCCTGTTACATTGATGGTCAATGCGCCATCTGACAGGCCGTTACAGCTTACCGGAGTGACCACACTTGCACTATTGATCGCCGGGTACATGGCCTTAATGCTTGTGTTAGTTGTGGCGGTACATCCGTTAATATCCTTTACCTGTAGTGCATAATCTGCCGCAGGCAGATTTGTAAATACAGGGGCATTCTGCCAGTTATTGTTGCCTGATGTATATGTATATGGACCTGTTCCTCCTGTAGCATTCAACGTGATCTTACCCGTAGGATTGGCGCCACATGGCAGATCTTCCTTGCTGCTGACTGCCAAAGAGAGTGCTGCTGCCGGTTGACTTAATCCCAACTGACGGCTGAGTTCACAACCACGGCCATCTATCACTTTCACAGTATAATTGCCTGCTGCAAGGTTAGCGTAACTGTTGTTATTACTGAAAGCGCTATTATTGATGCTGTACCTGTATCCTGCGTAATTTGCGCCATTACCGCCGGCAGCGTTGATATTGATACGGCCATCCGCCAGTCCGTAACAGGAAATGGCTACGCCGTGGTAATCGGATGTTGTGATCGTGGCGTTAAGCGCTGTTGCCGGAGCCGTAATCTTTATAGGGTTGGATACGCGGGAATAACAGCCTGCTGCATCTTTCACTCTTATAGTATACGTTCCTTCTTCCAGGGTCGTGTTGTTATTGAAGGTATGATCGTAGTTACCACCGTTCCAGGCATATTCATTCGTTAATGCACCGGTACCGCCATGGGCCGTGATCTGGATACTACCCTTCTGACCATAACATATAATGTCTCTGGCAGTAATGTTGTCTATGACAATTGCAGGATTGGTAGTGCCTACCTGTACTGTCAGTGATGTGCCACAGCTGTTCAGATCTTTCACCATTACGGTATAGGTTCCGGCTGCGAGCCCTGAGAAGGTAGCGCCTGACTGCCAGTTCCTGTTGTCTATACTGTATTGTAGCGCGCCTACTCCTCCGCTTCCTGCTACTGTAAAGCTACCGGCAGGTACATAAGCGCAGGTCACGTCCTGCTTGCTTACCAGCGCCAGGCTGATGGCGGCGGCAGATTGGGTAAAGTTGAAGGTATTGGAGACCACACAACCCCTGCCATCTTTTACACGCAACACATGCGTGCCTGCATTGATCTGCTCTACCAGTGATGCGTTTGTATAAGGGTTATTATCCAGTGCATAGGTATATCCAGAATACGCTGCGCCATTTCCACCACTGGCACTGATGTTGGCATATCCGTTGCTCCCTCCTGCACAGGAGATATTGAACCCGTTATAGTCAGACAATGTGGCCGTAAAGCTAAGCGGTGCTGCCGGAGCGGTGATCAACAGATCATCCGGATAGTTGGTAGTACACCCCTGTCCGTCTGTCAGGCGTAATTTATAGTTACCGGCCTGCAGGTTTGCTCCATTTACATAATTATCTGATGTAGCCCAGTTATCATTACTGATGCTGAATGTATGTACGCCGTCGCCACCTGCTGCATTGATATTGATATGACCCGCTGATCCGTAACAAACGATATCGCTTACCACTGCATCATGGATGGTCAAGGCCGGGTATTTATAACTGATATCAATAGTGGTGTCCTTTGTACATCCGTTGGCATCAGTTACATTTATTACATAAGTCCCCTGCGGTAATTGTTGTACAGCCACACCTGCTGTTGCCGTTGCGCCATTGACACGTAATACATATGGTGCTGCTCCCCCGGAGATGTTTGTGGTGATACTACCGGTAGATGCACCATAACATGTAATATCATTCTTTGTGACACTGATATTGAGAGCGGGTTGCATGAGGGTAATATTCTTCGTCACCACACATCCTCTGCCATCTTTTACTTTAACAGCATACACTCCTGCAGCCAGGTGGTCGAATACCGCCGAAGATTGGTAAGCGCCATTATTGAGGCTATACTGATACCCGGCATAAGCACCACCGTTTCCGCCGGTTGCAGTCACCGTTATTTTGCCGTCGCCGGCATCTTTACACGAGATGTTGAAGCCGTTATAATTAGAGACTGCGATCGTTGCATCCAGCGCTGCCGGTGGCAATACGATATTGTAGGTTGCCGCCGCATCTGTTCTGCAACCGCGTGCGTCAGATAACCGCAGCTGATAAGTGCCTGAAGTGGTGATCGGTGTAGTGGCGGTAAAAGGCTGATACGAACCGCCTCCGTCCAATGACCATGAATAGGTATAAACGCCGGTACCTCCTGTGCCTGTCATCGCGATACGTGCTCCGTCTGCCAGACATACGGCGTCTGTTATTGTTACACCGGTGATCTTCAGTTCAGTCGCAGGCGCTATTACAGCGTCTGCAGATGTCACGGTACAAGCTGTTGCACTGGCATCTGTGATGATCACCCTGTAAGTTCCGGCACTCAGTGCTTCGATCTTTGTATCGGTATCAAACCAGAAGCCATTGCCGGTCCATACACCATTCTTCAACTCCTGCCATGTATAGCGGTAGTTACCGGAGCCACCACTAACGGTTGCATGCAGCGATGCATCATCTGCTCCGTAACAACTGATGCCTGTTGCCTGTAGCTGTACATTTAGCGGTGTGCGCTGAAACACGGATACAGCCTGTGTGATCTGGTCGTTACAACCGGCTGCCTGATTTGTCAGCTGAATATTATAAGTACCTGCTTTTAGTCCGCCGAAAACACCGGTCGTATTTGTTACCGGCGCCATGGCTCCTCCCGACAGTGTGTATGTAAATGCATTACTGCCACCGGCTCCTTTGAATTCAAGACGGCCGTCAGCACCACCGTTACAACTTACAGAGTCGCGCGACAGCAACTGCAGTGATAATGGCGTTGGTACATTCAGTGTGGCAGGAGCTGACCAACCGGGACAGCCTGCTACTTCATCATTATACAGCGTAACGGAATAAGTACCTCCAGCCAGTCCGTTAAAGGTATAGGTACCCACCGTTACGGAGCCTGATTGTTGTACCAGTGTGCCGCTCTTATAAAGCTCATATCTGTATTTCGCAACAGTTGTATTGGCTGTTATGGTGATCGATCCATTCCCCGGTGTATTACACGTTGGCTGTAGAGTGCTGATCTGGCCGGTCATCTGCACGGGTTGTGTCAGCTCAACAACGAAATTGCCTACTACAACGTTCGGACATTTGCTGTTCCTTACACTGACTTTATACTTTCCTGCGGGCAGATTCTGCCACAACATCGCAGCACCCGTACCCGCCTGTTCTGATCTGTAGACGGTATTATCGTCATGCAAAAGCGTGAACAGGTATTGGCCGGTCGGATCTCCTCCCGTGGCAGTAATACCTATTGTTCCATCGTTTGCATTATAACAGCTGATATGTTTCCGTTGTGCAGCGTTCTCTGTTACTGTGATGGCTGGAAATGAAGAGACAGTGAAGACATAACTGGCGAAACAATTCCCTGTTTCTTCTCCGGGATTGACGAACCACAATGAGTATGTATCTTCCGGAAGGTTATTGATCGATATCTCATCGGATACTGGTACATTCCCCGCACTCTGGGCAATACCATTGCCACAGGTGGTATTTGCCCCTCCCGGGAAACAGGGTTCCACTGCCGCGCCAGGCCTTAAGATCCAGCGCATATTCGGATAGGCACTGGTTACAGCGCCTGAAGGTACCCTGATAGATCCCATGGATTCTCCCTTACAGGTGTTCGTTGTCTGTACCAGGGTCCTGTTCAGCACAGGAGCTGGCGCCAGTATTTCTATGGGGCTGGTAACCGCACTATATGGGGAATAATAGGTTACGTTGCTATACTTTGCTTTCACACGGCAACGGAAGCGGACGGATTTTGTACCACCCAGAACTTCAGGGATCTTTTCTGTTGGTTTAAAGAAGACCTCATAGTCACTGCCGCTGGTCTCTACCTCACTGAGTAGCTGCCATTGTGTACTTCCATTGATCTGATATTCCCATACAACATAAGATTGTACAAAGACATCGGAGAACAGGGCCCAGTTTTCAACACTCATCAGATACATGGTTGAATTGCCACAAACGGGCCCCGTTGAACCACTGATCGTGTTAGGCGCAACCATTGCATATGCCCAGCGGGCACGCAATATATTGTTGTAATTGATGTACGGTCCTACATAAGGGACACTTGATACCGCATTTTTATCATATGGATACACTGCATTCGGATAGATCTGGCCAAAAGCAGATGGAGTCGTCACACCGTCTTTTCTGAGCAATGTGAAGGCAGGGGAAGACGCTACTGTTAAAGGCGCTCCGGGAAAGAAGCGATAATCCTGACCAAAGCCTATGTTCCCAATAAAAATGTAACTATCAAAGCTATAGCTGGGGTCTATCTGTCCATATAGCGATGTGGTGGTAGACAAGCCTTGTGCGCCTACCTTATTACCCGCTAAAATGATAACTATTGCTATCAGCCACCTTATTATGTTGCTGATCTTCATCTGCTACTGATTTAAAATTTAACCTCTACCACCTTGCTCATTTCTGCTTTGACATCCCCTTTCATCACAGCGGTGATCTTATATTTATAGATGTTACCAAGGAATACCTCGTTGTCTGTCCATTGTTGTTTATCACCTTCTGCGGTAGTGTACAGAATAAAAGGATTATCATTCTTGGCGCGGTAGATCCGGAATTGTTTCACGTCAGGCTGATTGTACTGCCAGCTGAGTTCCACCTGTTTCTTTTCTTTATTAACTACCCCTTTCAAGCCCTTGATGGCCACACGTTTACCTGATTCAAACCAGATATCGCCACTTAGTTCTTTTGCACAATTGCCGGCATCGTCGTACACTTCCAGTTCATAGTAATAAGTGTTACCCATTACCAATACCGTATCGATATAACTTTCACGCCTGGTAGCGGTATCCCATACCGCTACCTGCCTGCGGCTGCTGTCTTTTACATTGACACTGTAGAGACCATATTTTACTACGTCGGCACTGGAGCTGTTGATCCATTGCAGGACGATAGCGTGCAGGCTGTCTGACCTGTAAGCCTTTGTGATCACCGGCCGTGAAGGTGCTATCGTATCAGGTCTTTTCAGCATTACATATGGTGAGTATTCTGAAGGGTTGTAGTTCTTATCTACTGCGATCACTTTGTAAAACACATGGTGCGTAAGTGTATGCAGTGTAACTGTATCTGTGAAGCCGGGTGTTTCCAGTATTTCACGGGTCACTTCCACAAACTCTTCCCTGGTGCTGTTAGCCCTGAAGACCCTGTAACCACGGAGATCCTGCTCAGTATTTTTTGCCCACTGTAAAGTGACAATACCCACTGAGTCGATCTTACCTGCCAGCCCTGCGGGCACCGCAGGCGGCGTGCTATCTATCAGCTGTGCGAAGTAGGGGAATGAATAAATGGCTTTACCACTCTTCGTGATCCCTTTGATGCGATAGTAGTTTGACACCAATGGTTGATTGTCGGTATAGGTAGTTGCGGTTCCCTTCAGGGTTGCCAAAGGGCTGAAAGGCCCGGTACCTTTATCTGAACGGGAGATGATCACTTTGTCCAGCTGACGGGATAACTTACCCGGTAATGACCATTGCAGGGAGATCTTTTTGTTGTCTACTACAATGATGGTATCCATCACGGGCACGTCAGCAACTGCCGGCACCCCTATGCCTTCTACTGTATGTGACCAGGGCCCGTATTCACCGAAAGGCGTAATACCACGTACCCGGTACGTATATCTGTTGTCATTATCCGGCAGGGAATCCTGATAATAGGAGAAGCCGTTCTTATCCGCTGAAGTGGGCAGTATCGGCAGGTCAGACACCGGTTTGAAGTTCTTTCCATCCACCGCACGTTCTACATTATAAGCGCTGTACATGCCCCGGCTGAATTTGGTGAGCCAGCCTAATGTAGCAGTACTGTCGCCACAAACGATAGCCAGTTCGAGCGGTTTTGAAAGGACCACCGGTTCATCCAGCGATGCTATTATAAATGCAGTATCGATAACGAGGTTCTTTGGCTGCTGAGCCGGTGCGATACGGTAAGCATACCGCTCTCCTTTCTTTACACCGGCATCTTCAAAGTAGAGACCTGCGCTCTGCGCTGCATTGATGGAAAGGTCGCACGACAGCAGGGCCATCGCCATACGCCAGTCGTTCGTATTCTTACTTTCCAGATAGGCGCCAAAGCCTTTTTCAGGCGTGACCTTTTTACCATCTTCTCCATAGATCAGCTCCGCAACAATGGCGATACGATCATCCTTCTCTGCCAGCGCTTCCATGCGTTGTAAGGTATATGGCTTTAATGGCTGCGGGGTCAGCATGACAGCTTTCGGCTGACTGACCAGCGCTCCGTTGGAAGAGATAGTGAATCGCTCAACGGTGTAACCATATTTATTTCCGATCTCCCAGGCTATATAGCTGGCGGGCGACCAGCGTAAGCGGATCTTCCCGTCTTTGGGATCGGCTATTCCCACTATCTTATGTTCATTATCCTGTGCATAGGAAATACCTGTGCTGCAAAACAACATCATCACGGACGTCAAAAGGGGTACTAGGATACGACGCATGTCAGTTATAATTTATAGTAGATATTCTTTGTTACTGTTGATGTGATCTGGTTTGTACCTGGTAAGCGGTATTGCAGTTCCACAGGATAATTAATATTACCCTGCAGGTCGGGGAATGTATACCGTAACAGGCTGCTGGCCCGTGTACCTGCGTATCCGTTCACGTACAATCTGCCTGCTTTCGTGATCAGTTCCATGTAATCTTCATGTGCGGTGAAAGGCACATAGTACATGAACCGGCATGAACCGGGTTTTACAGGTGCTACCCCATCGCTCACATGATTGCTTTCCAGCTGGTAATAGTTGTTATCGTTGTTGTATAAACGCACCGATTCCAATGGCGGTATACCTCCGGTAGTAGCCGGATCACGGGCCAGGGTCATTGATGATTCGAATGGATAACCGTTATACAGTAATGGCAGGATCTTGTTCTGTAACCATTCATTGTTGGTGCCTGCTTTCAGCAGGATGAGCGGTTTGGTTGACCAGGTAGCATCTCCGCTGATATCAAACCTATCGAAGGTTTCTGCTGTAGTAAAGCGCGTACCGATCACCGTCACATAACCGGTTGCAACATCCCAGAGGTCTTGTGCGCCCGTCACTGCGTTCATCTTTTCTGCGAAGGTGCTGTACTTGCTGGTGCGGAAGTTGTATGCGATCAGTTCTTTATCTGCGTCAGAGTTAGCGGTACCTTTCAGGGCAGTTTGTGTGATGGTGGTGCTGTCGCCCTGATCACCCACATCTGTCTTTTCTATCCTGGTTACGTTGTTGGCAGCCTTTTCTCCATCCAGTGATGCACGGATGATGTTATAGGTATAGATCATTTCCTTCGACAGATCTGCAGGGATATCAAAGTTGACCTGTACAGCTGCTTCATCATAAGAGACAGTGCTTGCGGACACCTGTTTCTGCGCAGATGTGAAAGCTGCGGTCACACTGTAGCTTTTTCCTTCATCATCTGTTTTTCTGAACAGTTTAGGCTGACCATATTTCAGTTTGATGTATCCTTTTTTGTATTCTCCCGGCAGGAAGTTGTACTGAGCTCTGACAGGGTAAGCATAGGCAACGTTCTCCCAGCTGATGGTCTTAGGTTCTTCACCTGTAGTGAAGGTGCTGGATTTCACTTCATAATCAATATTGCGGCCATCGCTCTTCAATGCATCCCAGGCAGCGCCGTTCTGTTTTTCGAAGTGGATTTTTGCAGATGCGGTCAGCGTGCTTTCTCCCGGCAGGATATCGCGCTGGTTGAGCGATGCAGACATACCATCAGGATTTACCACGACGTTGCCGGCAATCTGTGCGCTACCATTCATCAATTTCACTTCATCCAATCTTACACGGTAGGTTGCTACTTCGTCGTATTCATTCATCATAGAGAATGGTTTCTCTATCGCGAGGTTGAAGGCCACCTGTGGTGATGAGAACACGCTGACATCAGTACCCTGATCGTCCGGCTTGATATCACTGATCACTTCTATGTTGATCTCCTTCCCACCTACGATCTCACATTGAGACCCCAGTTCTACTTTGATGTTGGCAGTACCTTTCACGATACCACCCAGCACAGAATATTTTACGCCCACCATCCCTCTGAACCAGGAAGGATTTGGCAGTTTAGCCTGTAACAATACGGCTGCAGATAATTTAGCGATAGAGAATCCTCTTTTCTTCCCGAAGACCTTCACACGGATCCCTACGTCGCCCTTCAGGTAGGCATACGCTTGTCCGGAAGCATACCATCCGTTGAAACCGAGCGGGCTGTTGCTGCCTTTACACCTGGCTTCTCCGTAGTTACGCAGGAGGATATCGGCGCCAGCACCTATGGCAAACTCACCATAGACACCATAATCAAATGAGAATCCTGTTTTGAAATGTGCGCCGAAGCCGAACCCTTTACCGGTGCTCATGGTGTTTTCCATGGCCATGAAGTCGGTATTCACATCATCAAACACTTCGCTTACTTCTACAGGTACCTGCGGCATATCTTCCACTTTCGATCCCATCATGAAGTAGCTTCTTACTTCTGCTACACCAGCGACGGAGAGACCATTCATCTGTGAAGGACGGCCCACGTATAAGTACCAGTCGTCTGGTCCAATATGTATGACAGACTCTCCTACCAGTCCCCGTTCGTTCACTCCTTTTATTACACCGAGGATGTTGATATAGGTTTTCAGGCTTGCATCGAAGGTGCTGTTGACGTTGTCAAAGCGCATCTTGAACTGTACCCATACCGGTGCAGCTTCATCTTCTTTCGCTTCGTTCTTGCTCTTGGCCTTGAGGGCTTCATGCATCAGGTAACCAGCTCCATCAAACTGTGCGTAACGGAAACCTCCATTCGTTCCAAACTGAACTTCCAGCGCGAGATTGGCATTTACGACCACCTCTGTAGTGAGTGCCAGAGAGACACCTCCCATGAAACCGAGGCCTGCATCTTTGGAGGGTACATACTGGAAGATCTCGTTGACATCCTTCAGGCCTCCTTTCTTATCTATGGCGTTCCTGGAGTCGTAAGGGTCAAAGTTGGCCGGACGTTCCATGTGGTATGACATACCTCCCATCAGACCGGTGATCTGTAACATTGGCGGCAGCGGGATCCTGACACCGATATAGGCATCCACGTGCCAGTAGCGGTAATCGTCCTTGGAGCCGAAATAGGCCGTAGCTTTTGCTTTCGGGATCGGTCCGGGCAGGGCGAAGTCGAGTGTACCTCTGAAGCCGTTACCATATACAGGATGATCATCAAAGAGTGTGATGATACCATGCATCTGGAAGGCCATGACTTTTACTGTCAGGTCGATATCACTAACCGTTACTTTGTCCAGCTTCCATTTTGTATCTGTCTTTTCAACAGCTGCTCCATTCACCATCACTTTTTCCCTGATCTCTTCCTGGGCAGCTGTAACGGTAAATCCGGCGCTTCCACTGAAGCCTTTATCACCGGAGTTCATAAAGTTCAGCTTCACCGTAGCACCTACGGCTACCTTTCCTTCAGAAATACCTAGGCTAAGGTCATCAAAGCTGATCGGGAAGCCGCTCATCTTTGAGCCGCCATCTCCGGCTGATTCGAACGAGAACGTGCCACTATGTACATAGGGCTTCTGTGTGGAAAGAGTGAGGTCTTCGAAGGCAACGCCTTTTACGTTCAGGACACTCTTGTTAAGTTCTACTTTACCTGTGAGGGTTGCTTTCGGAATGAAGTCTTTATCTGTTTTGGTCACTTCGATGCGGCAGTCCTTGTTCAGGGTGATGTTACCGGCAAAGAAGGCATATGTTTTATCTACAGTAGTTGCTAAAGCGAAAGAGTAATAGGTATCACTGCCGCGCATGCTGACAGCTGCATCATAATTCAACGGGTCGTCGCCGAGGAAGCCTATTTTCAGTTGTCCACCCAGTGAACCGCCGTTCAGTTTGTTCTTACTGAAGCTCAATCCTACTTTCTCGATAGACATTGGCCAGCCGCCTGCGCTGGCATCTCCCAGCTTAACGATGTTCTCGGCTGCGATGTTACCACTTACTCCCTGATCGTCTATGATGAAGTTGGAGACCGTTACCTTAGGTCGTCCACTTTTCGCCGCTACTTGTTGCGGTAATCCCACTTCCAGCTCCTGCAGGTAGAATCCTCTCCACAGGTCAGGGCTGGAAGGATCGTCCAGCATATCCGCAGTTACATTCAATCCTGAAGGGTTGGCGAGGTCACTCATATCCACCACGGCATGCTTCACTTTAAAGTTGAAGTCTTTCAGGCCCTTGATACGGAAAGCGGGAATATTGATATCGGCCATGATATTGCTGATATCTTTGGCAGCATTGATAGTGAGGTCTGCGCGTACGGCAGTCTGTGAAGGATCATCGGGCTCAAGCCATCCCTTATCAAATTCGAACATCCCTTTCAGGCTGACCGATTTGAAGCCGTTACAGTCCCATTCCACGAAGTTGGTGCCGTCTCCGGGGAAGGTGAGTTCAACATGCTCGTTGATGTTCACTTCCTGGTCGTTGAGCAGCATCAATTTGGTGGAATTCCCTACACCTACTCCTCCCGGCGTAAAGGCTATATCTTTTCCCCCGAATATCAGCTCCCGGGTAGTACCGGGGAAAGTAAAGCGGAAATAAGCGCTCAGGTAGGCTCCCTGAGGCGTCATGCGAATACTGTCAATGGCAATGACGTAGACCTTGCCGTTTATTTCACGGACAAGCCCCACAGGCAATGTGCCCAGTGATTCGTCGGTCAGGAAATTGATAAACTTGTTCTTTTCCTTGATCTTATTGAACACGCTAACAGCATGATCTGCAAGGCTTTCTTTGGCCGTGTCTTGTGGAAGAGCGGCTGTGGAATGTGCGGCGTTAACGTAAACAGGCCACAATAAGAGCAGTAACAGTGAAAATACTGTCAGTCGTAGGACAGGTACAGGGTGGTGCTTCATCGGTCAACGGGTGGGTGTCCCTTAATATTAACAATAAAACAAATGTAACTATTTATCGCCCATATTAAAATTTTTTGTTCAATGTTAACTTAATTTAATATGGTTATTCTTTAAGAGGCTGATTTTCAAATACACAGAGAATAAAAACTCCCAAATTCCTTCATAATTGAACCGTCTCGCACCCAGGGTACAACAGCCTGCCGTGTGCTCATATCTTTCGGAGGGGGCCAATCGGTGGAATATGTCTTTACGGGATGTCCTGTCGAAAGAACAACGCAGCCCGCCAATGGCGGGCTGATTGCAGCAAATGATTCCATTATGAGGTAATATATTGCTAATATAGTTTTGTCACGACCTGAGGTGGGTTACGTGAGTACGCTTTATACATGCTTCATACATGCCTTATACATGCCTTTGGGTTGGACTTAAGTTGAACTTATAAGCAGACATCCTACCGGAGTATTTATGGGAACAATGCTTGCCACCCCGGTAAAATGCCTGCAATCATTAAGCCATGGAATCATTGACCATGGTATTAACTCTTTCCTGTGATTTGCGCAGGTGGCGGTTCGCCATTTGGCGGGCGCTATCTGCTGCGGATTCTGCCTTATTCAGGAGACCTTTCACACCTCCATTTTTCCGGGTCAGATACACGATCACTCCAGCTGCTGCTGCGCCGACAATAGAAGCGGCTATCATTGCTTTTTTCATAACTCGTTCATTTTGGTATGTATAGCTTAATACAAGAGTTATACCAATTGATGCCAGATTTTATATTTTTGCCGGCACAATTAAGACCAAACATGCCCGAAACCACACCTGTTTACAGTATCCCGTTGAAATACCGGAAAATGGAAAATCTGCATATCGTTTTCTGGCTGCTGAAAGACATAGGCTGGTGCCTCATCTGGAAGCCACTGGGCATTGCAATGATCTTCCCGACGCTGATAATTGCTATTGTGATAGCTTACCGCACACGACAATTTATGTCGGAGTTATGCCACAACCTGGCTATTGCCGTGTGGATCACCGCCAACTCTTACTGGATGGTCAGTGAATTCCTGCATTTTGATGCGGAGATCATTACCGGTTCGATCACCTACAAACATCTGGCACTGATACCATTCTTAACGGGTGTGTTGATACTGGGATATTATTACGCCTGGTACAAACCAAGACATCCGGAAGAACAGGAGACGATGTAATGGGCATCAATAGTCCCACCATACGTGCTGTAACCAATCGTCTGTTCCTCCCATTCTGTCCAGCGCCTGCTGGTAATGGACCGTATTGCTGAATGCTTCCGTGGCAGGATAGAATAAGCGCCTGGGAGGAATACCGTCTGTCTGAGATTCATTGCCCAGATCTGTAATCGGTTTCAGTACCGGGAAGCCACTGCGGCGCTGGTTCGCATATGCTTCAAACCCATTGGGAAAGAGCGCCACCCATTTCTGCATATTGATCTGTTCAATCTCCTTCCCCGGCGTCAGCCTGTGCGCTCGCACAAATGCGGCAGCTGTGTCGTCAGGGATATAGCTTATTTCTGGATATAACTTCAGCTGTTCTATGGCAGCGCCGATCCCTGTCTGATACCAGGTATTAGCATCGTCAGGAATCCAGCCCCTGGCGGCCGCCTCTGCCTGCAGAAATGCTACTTCGGCATATCCCATGTGCAGGAAGGGGGCCTGCAGCTGATAAAAGGGTTGGTTCAGCACGCAGTACTTATCCGCAGCAGGTACTACCACGCCTCCCGGGCCAACGTAATCTTCCACATCATCCCAATAGTACAATCCTGGCGCCATAGACAGGTATTTGGTAATAATTGTAATATCTTTCCCCTTAGCGTCCCTATTGGCGAAAAAAGTAGGCAAACGGGGATCCCTCTCAGCCTTCAGGTACTCCACAAATGTGCTGCATCCCTTCACCCACTGACGTACATTGTCTTCCAGCAACGCCTGTGCATAACCGTTACCCCGCAGGTCGGGATAAGCGTAGTTGTCATGCAGCATCCGGAAATTATCTTCCGCGCTTTGCATCACACCCGCAGCCAATGCGGCTGCCACCTGCTGCCTTGCCGTTACGGCATTCACTTTTGTCAGCCGCATAGCCAGCCGTAGTCTCAGAGAACCTGCCAGCCGTTTCCATTTGTCCAGATCACCGTTATAAACGATGTCGTTTGAAATACCCTCTTTCGTGGGATCGAACTGCGCCGTGGCGGCTGCCAGTTCTTTGAAAAAGTCGGCGTAGATATCAGATTGTTTATCGTACTGAGGTGTGTAGATCTTGTTGTAATAAGCCAGTCCTGCCTGCGAGTAAGGAATGTCGCCATAAGTATCTGTCAGCAGGGAAAACACATACACCCGCAATATACGGGCAGCCGCCAGGTAGTTGGCAAGGGCGGTATCGTTCTTATGATTTTCCAACAGGTCAACCAGTTGCTTTAAGCTCTTACCATACAGGTTTTCCCACATGCAGTTGTTATAAAATTCATCACGGATATACTTCCCTCCCCTGCTCATATCTTCTGCGCCCGTAAGGTATTGCACCATGGGCTGAAAAATATACAGATTAGGATAGCCCATTTCACGGCCTCCATCCATAAAATAAGCAGCAGCAGTGAGCTGTTCTCCGGGAGGAATGCTGTCTTTCGTCTTAGGGTCTGTATTGATCTCATCAAACCCGGCAGTACAGGAAGACAGTAATAAGATCAACAGCAGGTTCCATCTATGTCTTTTCATTGGCATCACTTAAAACTTGACGAAGAGTTTAACTCCATACGACTTTCGCGTTGGCAGGGAGCCGTATTCCAACCCCTGCGCAGTCGTGTTGTTGTAACTTGATTCAGGATCTATATTAGGTACAGCTTTGTAAAGAGTGAAAGGATTACGCGAGACCAGCGAAATGGTGGCTTCGCGGATCACCTTGTTAAATAAAGGCAGATCATAATCAAGATGCAGTTCCCTGAGCTTTACAAAAGTTGCATCGTATACAAATGCCTCAGGAATGCTCTCTCCCACCCTTTTCCAGTAGGCCTGCGGATTCACATAGGCCGTCACTTCATTGCCGGTGGCTGCCTGTACCCCTTTGATGAGTAATCCGTCTGTAGGTGTCCATTCCTCCGGCGTCTTGCCCGCGCTGATCCTTTCCTGTTCAGACCGCGCCCATCCTTCCCTTCCTGCCAGCGTACCTTTCTGGTTCCCGTTTGAATAGGCCAGCAGGTTGGTCATAGAGAAGATATTGCCGCCGTATTTTATGTCCACGAGCACTGTCAAAGTCAGGCGCTTATAAGAGAAACGGTTGGTAACACTACCTGTCCATGCATATTGATTACTTCCCAGGCGGCTATCGGTACTTGTATGTTTCGGCAGATTATTTCCATCCAGTACCAGGCGGCCTTTGAAATCACGAAGGAAATGCCTGCCGGTCAGCATACCATACTCGGCATCCTTCTTCGCCACAACAGAAACACTTCCCCAACGCGCCACTGCTACCGGGTAATAAGGCGACACCAGCGAGTTGAGCGACTGTATCCTGTTCATGTTGCGTGAGAAGATCAAACCGGCATCCCAGCTGAAATTTTTATGTACCACCGGCATTCCTCCCAATGCTATTTCAACGCCTTCATTACGGATATTGCCGGAATTGATCACAGCACTGGTATAACCGCTGGTCGTAGATACGGGTGCATTCAGCACCTGGTCTTTCGTCCTGGAATGATACCAGGTAACATCCAGGTGTAAACGGTTATCGAAGAATGCCAGGTCCGCACCCGCTTCATAAGCGTAGTTAGCGCCCGGCCGCAGATCAGCGAAGGGTACATTATCCACGGCCACACCACCAATAGCATATCCTTTTACAACAGGAATATCAGGATTATAGCCGTAGGTAAGCCGTAGCTGATAAGGTTGTACAGCATCAGTACCTGTTTGCGCGATGGATAAACGCAATTTCCCGGCAGACAGCACCTTCCTGTTCCTCATCAGCTCTGTGAACTGGAATGCCGCTGATGCCGAAGGATAGAAATAAGCGTTATGGTTGCGCGGTAAAGTTGAAGACCAGTCTTTACGCCCCGTCAGGGAAAGGAACAGGAGCCGCCTATAGTCAATATCCAGTGAGCCATATACCGCGTTGATCCTTTTCCGGAGGATCATTTCGTGACGCATACGGGTTGCAAAATTATCAATAGCCCTTTCACCGCGGATATTCATTTCCCTGCCGGTAGTATTGCGGATCGTTTCCTTGTAGTCCATACGGGTAGTCCCCACATTCAATGTGAACCGGAACTTATTGAACCGGCGGGTATAAGTGAGCAGCAGATCGCTGTTTATTTCCCAAAATCTTCTGTCTTTAAGGAACATGGCTCCCAGCGGATTTACCGGCGTGGAATAGTTCATCAGCTCACTAAAGAAAAACGCGGAGTAGTCTGCGCCGGAACGTATGTGCACCGAGAAGCCCGGGCATAGTTTGTATCTCAGGCGGATAAAACCATTGAAACGATCCTGGTC
Source organism: Chitinophaga filiformis (assembly GCF_021646545.1). Lineage (GTDB taxonomy): Bacteria > Bacteroidota > Bacteroidia > Chitinophagales > Chitinophagaceae > Chitinophaga > Chitinophaga filiformis_A. The sequence goes on from NZ_JAKIRP010000006.1 coordinate 113,686, forward strand.
ACTATTGTTAGGTTGCTCATAGATGGCCCAATAAGGATTGACCTGGTAGGTGTTATTGTTCCAGTTGATGTAATTGCCTGTTACCGGGTCTTTGTAATCCTTCAGCCAGTTGAGGTCAATATTGGGCGCGATGCCGCTCAGCACATAACCGACATTATTAGGATTGTCAGACAATGCCGGCCGGTTCAGCACCTCTTCATCCAGCCAGGCCAAACGGGTATCCAGCTCCAGCCGCTTTGTAAGCCGGGTAGTAACCCTGGCAGAGAAGTGATGTCGCTGTAGCCTGCTGGTGGGCATTATATCGTTGTTGCGCGTATTGGTATAAGATGCCCGCAGCTGTGTTCTTTCATTCCCGGTAGATACGGCCAGTGTATTGATAAGGGTGAATCCCTGCCGGAAGAACTTTGTAACAGGATTCCGGGCTTTCACATAGGGCACTTTCATACCATTCCAGAGCCATACCATACTGTCCGCATTCATTTTAGGTCCCCAGCTGTATTGCGCATCCCAGCGGGCTGCAGCTGCACTTCCCGGCAGCAGGCCTTCACGGCCGCTACCATAGGTATCCTGAAAATCATACTGACTGTTGAACCTTTCCAATACCGCATTCGACATAAACTCCATTTCCAGCCCTTTACGGACACCTTTCTTCGTTGTGATCAATATGACCCCATTTGTAGCCCGGCTGCCGTATAAGGCCGCGGAAGCACCTCCCTTGAGCACGGAAAGCGTCTCCACATCATCCGGATTAATGATCACCGTACCATCTCCCAGATCATACCCGCCATACTTTTCCGCCTGACCGGGGGAGGTATTGTTCACGGGGATACCGTCTATGACAAGCAGTGGCTGATTATTTCCTCCCAGCAGGCGCATGCCCCGCAGGGTCAGTTTGGTAGATCCTGCCGCTCCGCTGTTCACCGGACTGACATCCAGTCCGGCGATCTTGCCGCTGAGTGTACTCATAGGATGAACATCTCTTACACTGGTCAGTTCCTTTCCTTTAATTTCTGCATGCGCATACCCCAGTGAGTATTGTTCCCTGTTGATACCGAGGGCAGTCACCACGACGGTGTTCATCTGCATGATACGGGTAGCAGACAGTGTATCCAGTGCCGGAGCAGTTACTTTCTTAAACCGGATAATGATCTGATGGCCGATGGTCCGGATCTCATATTGAGCGGAGGGAAAAACGAATTCAAGTGCAGCCTGTATAGAGATCTGTGTTTCATGCATCGTAACGGGTGCATGGCCATTGATAATCTCATTGGGATAAGCAAAGGACACGCCGGTCTGTTCGCCTATCCATTTCAGGAAAGCGGAAACAGGCATCTTCTTCACCCGGATATTCAGATGCTGCTGCAGTAGTGGAGACTCTTGTGCCGTACCGGTCAGGACTGCACACAATAAGAGGGTTAAAATACCTAAAGTGGCCAGGACCTTCATAAGGGTAATGGAGCTCAGTTATTGATCCAGGACAGCGGCAAATATTGCCAGGGCTTCGTCCTGAGGTGTATTATGCAGGCGTAAGGTAATTCGTTTATGCCGCAAATTTTCAATAACTTTTATTTCTGATATATGATAGTGGGCAGCTAATACCCTTGCTACATTTTCTGCTTCTTCATTCTCGAACACCAGTTCGTTTGTGGCCCAGGCACACTGATTACTATAGTTACCCATGGGATGTCTTATCTCATCATCATTCCGGCTGACAGTTGCCAGGTTGCCGCTGCCACTGCGCAGTACCAGCTTCTTTCCGCCGCTGTGCAGGCTGATGCTGCCTTCAAAAACAATGACCTCTGTAGAAGTGCTGTCTATACGTATATCGAACGCTGTTCCGAGTACTTTTACGGTAGATCTGTCTGCTACAACAAGGAACTGCCGTTGCGGATCTTTCACCACATCAAAGTAGGCTTCTCCCTGCAGTAATTTTACTTCACGCTCTTTGAACAACTTCCTGTAAGCCAGTGAAGTACCTGCTTTCATACGTATCGTGGAGCCATCAGGGAGGGTAAGACTATCTATACCGGAAGTCGGCGTAGCATAAGTGATCCAGGCATTACGGGAGCTTTGCCACCACCAGCCGCCGGCAGCCAACAACAGCAGGATCACAGCTGCGGCAACGATCCTCCAGGGGAACATACGTTTCACTCTGGCGGCTGGTGCCATCTGCTGCGACAATTCCCGCCACCCTTCCTGTACATTAAAGGGCATAGGAGGAACATCTGCGGCAGCTTCCCAAAGCTGCTTCAGTTCTGCATATAACTGGCGGTTCTCTTCCGAGTCCTGCAGCCATTTGTTCAATGCAGCCTGTTTGTCCCTGTTACCGGGGTCCGTCAGACAATCTATGATGAACCCGGTTATGTCGTTGTTGTTCATTTCTTTATAGTATTACGACAATTCAGCACCCCGATACTTTGATGCTACTGCAATTTTTTTCCGTCCAATAAGTGAGTGCGCAGATATTTCAGGGCTACCGCCAGCTGAAAATACACTGTGTTGACAGTAATACCCAGCCGTTCTGCTATCTCAGCCGGTTCCAGTCCCTCAAAGCGGCTGAGCAGAAAAATCTCCCGGCAGCGTGGGGCCAGCCCCTGTGCCAGGCGCACGATTTCCTTCTGTAACAGTAAATGGTCTGTGATATCATGCAATGATGCATCGTCGGCCTGCCATTGCAGCACCTCTTCGCTTACATTTCTCGAACGCCGTTTTAACTCATTGATACTTCTGTTTGTTACGGAACGATACAGGTAGTGGCGCACATTCCCGGTGATCTCAATCTGTTGTCCCTTTTCCCATAAGTGTGCGAACAGACTTTGCACAACCTCTTTAGCCAGGTCATTATCCGCCACCCAGCGATAAGCTAACAGGAACAATTCCTCACTGTATGCTATGTAAATTTTCTGGAAGACACCGGCATTACGGCTACGGAGGGCCTCAGTAGCTTCTTCAGCAGAGATATGGTATCCGTCTTGCGTCATCATCAATTTGAATGCCGCACAAAGTATTATTTTTTTTAAATATCGAAGAGAAATTTCGGGGTTAACTGTTAAAAATACATCATCGCAAAAAAAGATGGTGCAACGCTGAAATGACAGGGTGATAAGTGCTGCTAACTATTCAGGCGGCCTGTTTCTTCATAATTGTCTTTCAATCCTACGCCGGATAACTGCAGCCTCATGGCCTCCTGCAGCAAATAACAGATCTTGCCGGCAGCAACTGCATATTGTAGTCCCTCCTGTCGGATATTGGAAATACAATTTCGTGATTCATCTGTGTTTCCTACCCGCGGATTGAATGTGAGATAAGCCCCCATACTGTCTGCCGCACTCAGTCCTGGACGTTCGCCTATCAACACCAGGGTCATTTTCGCCTTTAACAGCTCACCTATCTCATCGCCTATAGCAACCCTCCCCTGCTCTGCCAAACAAATGGGACCTGTTGATATACCTGCCGCTTTCAGCATGGGCAATAACTGCGTTAATAACGGTAAAGTATGTATATTCATGGCCGTCGCGGAGAGGCCATCGGCGATAATAATTGCTACATCTTTCTGCAATAATGCAACCGGTAATGTGCGCAGGGTTTTGATACTCTCTGCATCCAGCCTCCTGCCTTTATCAGGCCGTTGCAGGTATTCCTGCCTGTCGGCCGCACTGCTGTGCAGCAACAATGTACCGGTATGAAAAGGCTGCAGCTGCTCCATTAACAGTGTAATGTCCAGCCTTGAATAAACAGCATCCCGCGCATGTGCATGCGCCAGCTTAAAAGACAATACTTCCCTTAAAGGGATGGCAGTGCCTGTTCGTCCTAATGCAATACGCGCTGCGGTAAAAGCCTTTAACGAAGACCAGGGATCTTCCTGTATCAGATGCTGGTGCTGTAATTCCTTATTCATCCTGTGTAATAAATTCAATCTGTTATGCTGTTCTCTGGTATGGTGCATTCAGCCTTGTTTGGCAAAGTAATAACATGTCAGTATCCAGACTTAATAAATGCATTTCATCCTGCACTGTAACCTAACAACTGATGCATCTTTCCTACCTGCTGCAACTGGCCTTTGTTGTCCATGATACCCTGCCGTTGCAGCCAGGCTTCAAATTCTGGCGCTGCCTTCAACCCTAAAACCTTACGCGCATAAAGCGCATCATGAAAGGAAGTGGACTGATAATTCAGCATGATATCGTCTGCTCCCGGTACGCCCATAATGAAATTACAACCGGCAACGCCTAGCAGCGTGAGCAGGTTGTCCATATCATCCTGATCGGCTTCTGCATGATTCGTATAGCAGATATCCACGCCCATGGGTAATCCCAGCAGCTTACCACAGCAATGATCTTCCAGCGCTGCACGGATGATCTGTTTACCATCAAAGAGGTATTCAGGACCGATAAACCCAACGACGGTATTTACCAGTAAAGGAGAGAACTTACGGGCCACCGCATAAGACCGCACCTCGCAGGTCTGCTGATCTACACCTTCATGTGCGTTGGCGGATAAAGCACTTCCCTGCCCTGTTTCAAAATACATCACATTGTTGCCAATAGTACCTCTCTTTAATGACAGCGCTGCTTCATATGCCTCCTCGAGTAAGCCCAGGTGAATACCGAAACTACTGTTCGTCTTCTCCGTACCACCGATGGACTGGAAGACCAGATCGACAGGTGCCCGGTGAATGATCTCCATTGCAGTAGTGACATGACATAAAATGCAGGACTGCGTAGGAATATCAAACTGTGTACGTAGCTGGTCCAACATGTGCAATAATTGCACAACTGCCTGGGGACTATCCGTAGCCGGATTGATACCGATCACGGCATCTCCGCTGCCATACAACAAACCATCTATGATACTGGCAGCAATACCTTTAGGATCATCGGTGTTATGATTGGGTTGCAGTCGTACGGATAAATGCCCTTTCAGTCCTATGGTATTGCGAAAGCGGGTAACTACTTCACACTTTTGCGCCACACTGATGAGGTCCTGGTTGCGCATCAGCTTTGAGACCGCTGCTACCATCTCGGGTGTAAGGCCCGGCGATAAGCGTTGCAATGTTTGTGTATCTGCATCATCACTTAACAGCCAGTCGCGCAACTCTCCTACCGTAAAATGACTCACAGGAGCGAAAGCCGTTTGATCATGCGTATCTATGATCAGGCGGGTGATCTCATCTTTTTCGTAAGGAATAATAGCTTCCTGCAGGAATGTTTTTAAAGGCACATCTGCGAGGGTCATTTGCGCGGCAACACGTTCTTCATAACTGTCGGCCGCCAGTCCGGCCAGGGCGTCGCCTGAGCGGAAGGGCGTAGCCTTCGCGAGTAAAGTGCGGAGGTCACCGAAGGTGTATGTTTTATGTTGTATGGTGTGCTGATATGACATGAATGTTGTGATAATTGATTAAACATCTTCCGTGGATATTCCACCGGATACAAACACGTTCGCGGGTTTTGCCCGTGATCCGCGGGCCATTAACGTTCCCGGGGTTGTCGTCCCGTCCGGGTTATCGTCCTGTCCGGGGTTACACCTAACGCGGGATTGCACCCAACCCGCCGGGGTTTCAACCCGGGATTGCACCCAACCCGGGGTTGAAACCCCGCGCTACAAACACTGGACTCCCAACGGAGTCCTATTGTGTTTTGTTATAGAACCATTTTTTGTTGTGCGACAGGCGCAGGTTCCCGGTGTTTACCCATCGCTATGAAAACAACCAGTGCAATGAGCAGTCCTGAGAAGAACAAGAGCGCCAGTAGCTGATTGTAGTAGACGATGGCTATCAATGATACGATTGATAGTACCAATGCAATACCGGGGAACCAGGGATAGAACGGCGCTTTAAAAGGACGCTCTAATCCAGGTTCTTTTCTTCTCAGTATGAACAGACTGATCATGCTGAAAATGTACATCACCACAGCTCCCATTACAGATAAGATCACCAGTTGATCTGTCTTACCCAGGTACAGGGCAAGCACTCCCAGCAATCCACCGGCTATCAGGGCAACATAAGGTACTTGTCTTTTGGGACTGAGCGCTGCCAGTACGCCAGGCAGATAACCGCTGCGGGCCAGTGCAAAGAGCTGGCGGGAATAGCTGATAATGATACCATTGAAGGAAGCGATCAATCCGAAGAGACCGATTCCCGCAAAGATCTTTGTGATGCCGCTCTGCTTACCCAATACCACACCGATTGCTTCCGGCAAAGGATAGTCAATGTCCGATAATGCTTTCCAGTCGGTAATACCTCCTGTCAGCACCATCACGCCTACTGCGAGCAATGCCAGCGTGAGCATGGCAGAAATATATCCTTTAGGAATATTGCGGGAGGGATCTTTCACTTCTTCCGCCACCATGGCAATGCCCTCAATACATACATACAGCCAGATAGCAAAAGGCAGGGCTGCAAATACGCCGAGCCAACCGGCGGGCATCGCGTTGTGCATGAAATTGGACGCTTTGAATGAAGGGCCTACGATACCCATGTATATCAACAGCTCAACTACTGCGAGTAAGGTAATAATAAGTGAGAAAAGGGCTGACTCTTTAATCCCCAGCAGATTGATGCCAGTGAGCAACACATAAAAAACAATACCGCTTCCCAGTACCGGGAGCGAGGGATGCAGAAAATGCAGGTAGTTGCCCAGGGCGAAAGCAATGGCCGGTGTAGCCAACAGGAATTCCACTGCTGTGGCATACCCTGCTATCAGTCCGCCGATAGGCCCCATTGCCCGGTGCGTATAAGTAAAGGGACCACCTGCCTGCGGAATGGAGGTGGTCAGTTCTGTAAAGCTAAAAATGAAGGTGATGTACAACAGGGTAATGACGAGCGTGGCCAGGAGAAAGCCCATGGTACCAGCTACACCCCAGCCGTAATTCCATCCGAAATATTCACCGGAGATGACTAATCCGACGCCGATGGCCCAAAGATGTATGGGCCTGATCACTTTCTTTAAAACTGTTTCCTGAGCAGACATATATATACACGGGATTGCTGGTAATGCCTGAATCATTACCATTGGTTGATAAAGTATATTCCCGTTTCCCTCCGCGAAATATTGTCAAGATACACAAAAAGATCACATCTCAAGCGCCAGCGAGGTATTCGCATTACGGCTGCCGGCAAATTTCAGCCTGTACTCTGTAGGAGTCAGCCCTACCTCTTTTCTGAATACTTTGCGGAAGGCTTTGATGTCGTTGTAACCACAATCAAGCATTACCGTAAGGATGCTGTTACTGGTCCGTTCCAGCATCTTTTTGGCGGCCTCAATGCGGGTCTTCTGCAGGTATTCTATGGGGGTGATACCTGTGGCCTGTTTAAAACGGCGTACGAAGTTGCGGCGGCTGGCGGGAATGTTCTCCATGAACGATTCCACGTTGCGCGCTTCCTGGAAGGAGGATTCCATGCGTTGCTGTACTTCCGAGATCAGCGGGTCTGCATGTTTCTTTTCCGGCAGGAACATACCGAAGTAGGATTGTGTTTCACGGTCCATATCGATAGCAAATAGTTTCGCAGCTCTTACGGACATCTCTTGTCCGCAATACTTTTCTACCAGGTACAGCAGCAGATGGAAGGTGCTGGTAGCGCCTCCGCTGGTATAGATGCCAGATGCAGCTGTCAGCACTTTATCGGGTTGCAATAATACATCCGGGAAGTGACCTGCAAATGCATGGCAGGCATTCATATGCGTGGTTGCAGGCTTACCATCCAGCAGCCCTGTAGCTGCCAGCAGGAAAGCGCCGGTGCAGAAACTGGCTATTTCTGCTCCTGCATGATGTAGTTGCCGTAGCCAGGGAATAAAGCTGCTGTTGGCGGCAATAGCGCCCTCCACATCCCCTGCAATAAAAGCAGGGATCAATACTAAGTCCGGTTTCGCAACCTCCTTCAGTGTTACCGTGGTATAACGGCCGTAATGAGGAAACATGTTCACTTCCTTCTGATCGGGCAGCACCAGCTGTATATTGAAGATCGGGGCCTGCTGGTTGGTCGTGTACATATTGTTCACCGATTCGAATACATCCAAAATGGCGGCAGTGCTTATGAGCCGGTGGTTGTAGGTGAGCAACAGTGCCAAATTCATCATGGTTTCAGGTTTTAAACAAGTACCGGTCAAGTTACGACATTTGGCGCAAATACCCCCTGTCACGTTCTTTTTTTGGTTATTCAAGAAAAGATTACAACTGTGTATCTTCGGGCCAATCACAATCAAACCACATTTATGGAAAAAAAGAAAGCAGGTACCATTCTCTGGCATGATCTCACCGTTCCCAATGCAACCGCCGTAAGCGATTTTTATCAGCAGGTAATAGGATGGGAAAAAACAGAACTCAGCCTGGGGGATTATTCGGATTATATTATGCAAACCAAAGAAGATCCTGACGCCACTACCGTGGGTATCTGCCATGCGAAAGGCCCGAATGCCCATATTCCTCCCCACTGGCTGGCACATGTAGCTGTAGACAACCTGGATCAAAGCCTGGAGCGTACGCAGGCGTTGGGCGGAAAAGTGATGGGCGATAAACGCAAGATGGAAGAACATGGTTGGTATTGCCTGATTCAGGACCCGGCAGGGGCTTACCTGATGTTGTGGGAACAGGTGTAGATAGGACGGTCTTTTTTAAAAAAATTCACCCTTAGTTATTGCAACGTACGTTTTTAATACATACCTTTGGGTCATGAGTTTATTTAAGAAAGATTCATCCCCTGAGATGGTGCCAACGAAAACTGAAATGGACGTGCTGCAGATACTCTGGCAGTATGGCCCCTCTACAGTGCGTTTTGTACACGATAAACTGAACGAGCAGAAGGAGGCGGTGATCTATACCAGTACCCTGAAGCTGATGCAGGTAATGAAAGAAAAAGGGATGCTGGACCGTGATGAAAGCAGTATGAAGCACGTTTACAGCGCTGCTGTAGAAGAGAAAAAGGTGAAGGGCACCCTGCTGAGCCGTTTCATGGACTCTATGTACAATGGCTCGCCGAGTGATCTGATGGTGGCTTTGCTGGGCAACGACAAAACCTCGGCGGAAGAGTTAAAGAAGATCAAGGCGTTATTAAAAGATATGGATAAGTAACCAAAATCCTAACCCATGCACTCCTACCTCAACTTACAACCAGGTGGCGAACAATTTCTCCAGGCTTTCAGCTGGATGCTGGTCCATTCCCTCTGGCAGGGATTGCTGCTGGCCGTTATAACGGCCATATTACTGCAATTCACCAAAAGAGCGGCTGCGCAATTGAGGTATAATATCATATTCATCCAGTTTGTTTTGTTTATACTGGCCTGCATATGGACCTTCTTCCGTGGTATGAGCGGCCCTTCGGCAACCATGGTACCACTGGCTGGTGCCTTCAGTCAGAATGCCTCCCAACTCCTGCATATCCATGTCATTAACATACAGCAGTTTGCCGATGCCTGCGCCGTTTATATTTCCAGCCATGCATCATTGCTGGTACTTGTATGGGCGATCTTTTTCACTTTCCGTTCTTTCAGGATGGTGCAGGGACTGATTTACCTGCAAAGGGCACGGCACCAATATACTGATGCGACGGCCGACTGGCAGGAACGGCTTGTGCTGCTTGGCAGAAAACTGCGTATCAATAATAGCATCCGGCTGCTGGAGTCGGCTCGTGTGAAAGTGCCCATGGTAATGGGACATCTGAAACCCGTGATACTGATGCCTGCAGGTTTATTAACCGGTCTGCCGGTTGAACAGGTAGAGGCCGTGTTACTCCACGAACTGGCGCATATACGCCGGCACGATTATATCGTGAACCTCCTGCAAACCATTTGTGAAACCGTTTACTTCTTTAATCCCGGTCTCTTATGGATCTCCGGATTACTGCGCGATGAACGGGAACATTGTTGCGATGACATTGCCCTTGGACAAACCGGTAACAAGAGAGAGTTTATACAGGCGCTGATCAGTTTCAAGGAACATGCACTGTACAGTCATTCATCTGCCGTAGCATTTCCTGGTAAGAAGAACCAGTTGTTACAAAGGGTCAGCCGTATTATCAATAACAAATATCAACCACTGGGAACAGGTGAAAAAGTGTTCTTCATGGCAGGCATTCTGTTGCTGACAGCTATTTTATCCACAGCTGCTATTACCCAACTGCGTAGTATGCAGCAGGACTCTATCAGCCGGAAGCCTGAAACAGCAAGAAATTATATTCCACGCGGGCAACCACAGTTATCGCCTGTTGTGCAGAAGGACAGTGTTGTGCCTGCAAAACCAGTTCATCCCGATGTACAACAGGAAGATGACCGTATAAACAATGTAAAGCTCGATCCACCAGTCATTACACGCGATGTAACCATCACCAGGTATCCTGAAGACGAGCATTACAACGAAAAGTTACTGGCAGATGATTTACAGTTGGAACAGCCGGCAGAAGACAGGCAGCAGGATGAGATGAGACCCGGCAGACCACAGTATACTGCCAGAAATGCACAAAGGGAAAACTGGTCTGGTTACCGGGGAAAATATGTTCCAGGGAGCCGCTACCAGCCGAACAGATCGTCTGAACTCCGTCTTATCGCAAACGACAGAGAGGTCAGGGTGACAGCGAATGAGGTCACCCTGCAGGAACGTCAGATCGAAGAAGCAAAACAAGCCCGCATACAGGCCGATAAGGATAGAATACAGGCTGGCCGCGACCGCGCACAGGCAGAGGAAGACCGGCATCGGGCAGAAAGGGACAGGCAACAGGCTATCAAAGATCGTATCCAGGCAGACAGGGACAGGGAGCAGGCGAGACTGGACCGTATACAGGCGGAAAAAGACAGAATGCAGGCAAACCTTGATCGCATACAGGCTGATAAAGACCGGGCAAGAACAGAGGCGGAAAAAAGACGGCGGATACAATAATCCAATTATAACAATTCACACATTTCAAAAGCCGTGTAACAACACGGATGGCATTGTATTGCCACTACCATTCTAAAAACAGCAATATGACGTAAAAATTTTCGCAGTCCTGCTGCGACAGGACCTTTATTTCCCCGTTCATTCCGGGCTTTCATCCACAAACATACATCATCTTTTTACAGCTACGGCTGTAACTGGATGTCTATTGCCTGCACCCGCCAGGCGTTATTTACAAACTTAAAAATCATCAGAAAATGAGAACACATTATTTCAAAAGCAACATACTGCTTGCGTTATTCCTTGTACTGACCGTTTCTACAAAAGCACAGCAGACTACCGCTTCATCTGACACCCGCTATAGTACGAGAGATGAAAGAACCGGCAAGGAACGCATCGTCACAGACCGGGGCGATAAGACCTACCAGCTGGAATTTACTGACGGTAAAATGACCTTTCTTTCTGTAAATGGCGTGAGTGTGCCAGAAGAAAAATGGGGCGATTATAAGACCATGATCACCGAAATCCAGGAGCAGATGAAGAAGGATAAGGAACAGGCAAGACTGGACCGCATACAAGCCGAAAAAGACAGAGAACAGGCCAAACTGGATCGCATACAGGCAGATAAAGACAGAGAGCAGGGTAACAGAGACCGCCTGCAGGCGCAGAAGGACCGTGCACAGGCTGACCGCGACCGTATGCAGGCAGAGAAGGACAGGCAGCAGGCTGACCGTGACCGGATAGAAGCAGAGAAAGACAGGCAGCAGGCTATCAAAGATCGCGCACAGGCAGACAAAGACAGAGAACAGGCTGCGAAAGATCGCGTACAGGCTGAAAAGGACCGCGCACAAGCAGCTGCTGACAGAAAGATGCTGGCCGACCTGACCGCCGATCTTGTAGGCGATAAACTGATAAATGATGAAGACGACCTGCGTATGCTGACCCTCTCTCCCACCGAAATGACCGTGAATGGCGTTAAACAATCTGATGCTGTTCACAAAAAGTACCAGGGTAAATACAGCCGCTTTGCCAAAAGTCATTTTTCATACATGTCTGATAGCTCAGGCAAACGTGTTCAGATACGCAGAGATAACTAGTAGGACCTGCTTATTAGTTAGTTACTTTCCACTATGAGAAAAGCCGTCTCAGTTTTGAAATGGCCTTCTTTTATCGTGAATCTTCTAAAGCCTTCATCAGGCAATGAATGAAAATAGCCTGTATCAAAGGTCTGATACAGGCTATTTTTTTTCATATAGTCATTCCTGATTTACTTAATCTCCTTCAACATCTCTGTCACCGCAGCTTCCAGCTGGTCATCCTTACCGGTTAAAGCACTTTCATAGCGCAGTGGTACACGGATGTCCGGCTCGAGCTGCGTATTCTCCAACGGACGATCAGCTGTTCTGCCAAACGTCGCTACCATCGGAATACCAAAAACAAGCGTAGGATCTATCTGGCGTTCCCACCAAACCGCAGTACCAGTTCCCGGTACCGGCATCCCTATCAGTTTGCCGAGGTTATCCTGTTTGTAGATGAATGGGAAGATATGGGCATCGCTGTAATTGCCCTCTCCCATCAGTACACAGCTGGGCCTTGTCCAGCGGGTCTGTGGTTCCCATGCTTTTGTTCTGTGCCCCTGCGGAGCGAAGTTCATATATGCTTTTCCTCCCAGGAAATTATACAGGTCATCGTGCAACCATCCACCACCATTGAAACGGGTGTCTACGATCAGCGCCTGTTTCTCTCTGTTCTTACCCATGACATCATCATACACGGAGCGGAAGCTGGCGTCGTTCATGCCTTGTACATGCACATATCCAACTTTGCCACCACTCAGTTTGTCCACCATGTTGCGCATGTTGGTAACCCAGCGTTTGTACATCAGGCTACCTTCATCATTACCGGAGATCGGTTTTACAGATTCATCCCAGCGTTTCTGCGTAGCCGGATCATAGATGCTTACCAGGATATTGTTGCCTGTTTTACGGTTCAGCAGTGTTGCCCAATCCTGTTGTGCGGTGATCTCCTGTCCGTCTATACGTTCGATGATATTACCTTTTTTCAGTTTGCTGAAAGCTTTATCAAAAGGACCGCCTGCTATGACTTCGTCCACTTTCAGACCATTACCGGTGTATGTTTCATCATAGAGTAAGCCTAATGCCGCGGTGTTATCACCCTCAGCGCGACTCGCGTTGAAGCGGCCACCAGTATGGGATGCGTTCAGCTCTCCCAGCACTTCGCTGAGCAGCTCCTGGAAGTCGTAGTTGTTACTGATATGCGGCAGGAAACGTGCATAGTTCTTCGCATATGCTTCCCAGTCTATCTTTTTCAGCGTAGCCGGATCATAGAACTTGTCTTCCACCTGTTTCCAGGCATGTTCATAAATATAGCGGCGCTCTGCTTCCTGGTCCAGCAGGAACTCTGTGCTGATGGTCACCGGTGTGATCTTACCGGAGGCAGCATCTACTTTCACCACACTACCACGGTTGCTGACGAAGATGGTATTGCCATCTTTGCTCAGCTCAATGCTACCGGGACTACCACCTAATTTGGCCAGTATCTTCGTCTCTCCTGTTCTCGGTTCTGTCAGCCACAGATCATACCCTTTTTCAAAAGCGGCCATATAGTATACCTTGCTGGCATCATTGTTCAGCACATAATCGCTGATTGAGGCACTGTTGATGGTCATGCGGATGATCCTGCTGTCCAGGTTGTCGAAGTCCGGATTAAAGGGCTTCTTAGAAGTAGCAGCGGTATCTTTCTTTGCAGCAGCGGAATCTTTGCCGGCTTTCTTTGCGTTGTCTTCTTTTTCTTTCAGGAGGTTGAACTCATCCTTTGATAGTTTATATCGGTCATATGCTTCCTGGTCGAAGAATACACCAAAGATATCAACTTCAGTGGCGCCCTGTCTGGCCAGTCCGCGGCGACCATTGCGGTCACTCAGCCAGGTCATTACCTTACCGTCTGCCGCCCATTTGTTGCTATTTTCTCCAAAGCCACTCAGCACAGGATAGATCGTCTTTCCTTTACCATCAGCAGCGATGATAGCAGCATTGCTCACGTTGAAATAACCCTGATGGTCGTCGGTCACGATCCACTTCCCATCGGGGCTCCAGGCAAACTGCCAGTCGCCGTCGGAGTAGGAGAAGTTACGACCTGCAGGCAGCAGCGTGCGGCTCTTTTTAGAAGCGATATTGTACACACGCAATACATTGCGGTCTTCCATGTAGGCTATTTCTTTTCCATCGGGAGAGAACAGGGGCTGGAACTCCTCAGCTCCGGTAGCAAGTAGTGCTTCTTCCTTCAGGATAGTAGATGCGAAGAAATAAGGCTCTTCCGAACGGGTGATAGAAGCCTGGTAAATATCCCAGTTGCCATTGCGTTCAGCTGCGTAAACGAGATGCTTCCCGTCGGGCGCCCAGGATACGGACCTTTCCTGCTGGGGCGTGTTGGTGATACGTTTGGTCATGTTGCCCTCCACACTGGTAACAAAGATCTCACCACGGGCAACGAAGGCCATTTCTTTCCCGTTGGGGCTCATGACAAACTCTGTCACATTACCGCTTATTGGCAATGGTTTGGCCACTGAAGAACGGCCGTCGTTAAAGATCTGAACAGGCACTTTCTTTGGCTGCTGACCTTCTTTCAGGGTATAGATCTCCCCGTTCCAGGTAAAACATAGCAGGTTCTCATCTGATTTAGACAGATGACGTACAGGATGTTTTTCGAAGCGGGTAAGCTGTTGTAATTTATTCTTATCAGTCAGGGAGCCTTTAAAAAGGTTCTGGGAGATACCACCTTTCTCACTGAGGTAAAACACCTCGTCATTATCTGCAAATATGGGCTCTCTATCTTCTCCTTCATAACCAGACACCTGTTTGTAGGTTTTGGATGGCAGGTCGTATACCCATATATCGCGGGTGACGGCCGACACATGATGTTTACGCCAGGGATCTTCATATCCTTTTACGTCCTGGAAAACGATCTGTGTACCTTTCCCGTTATAATGGGCAGACTCGGCCCCGGCTGCGCTGACCAGCATGGAGCGGCCACCGGTAACAGGCACATTATAGAGGTTGTCGAACAGACCCGAGCTGAAACGTACGCTGCTGGCAGGCGCATTGCGGGCGCTGCCAAAAAGCACCTGTTTATTGTCGGGCGTAAAGTCGTACGGAATATCGGCAGCACTGTTGTAGGTCAGGCGCGCAGGCGTACCACCTGTTGCCGGCATTACAAACACGTCGAAGTTACCGTAGCGGTCACTGGCAAAGGCAATGGATTTACCGTCGTGGCTCCATACCGGCATCATGTCCTGTGCCTCATGAATGGTGATCGGAACGGCCACACCACCGTTGACATCCACCCTGTAGATGTCTCCTTTGTAACCGAAAGCGATGGTCTTTCCATCGGGGGAAATTGCGGGGTATCGCAGCCATAAGGCATTTTCCTGTGCATAGCCTGTTGTAGCAGCATAGCACATCGTAAGAACGAGTAGTAGTTTTCTCATAAATAAAGGCGGCTGTTAAATTCACTATCCAAGATAGTAAATGCAATAACGTCTTTATTTCTGAAATGATAAGTGGCGTTCTTTGCTGATGGCGCTTCCCTGCTATCAGCTATTCCGCAGTTTACTATGCTTGCGGCCATATCCGAAGTAGATAGCAAAACCAATGAGCAGCCAGACAATGAGCCTTATCCAAGTGTCGAGCGGTAAGGAGAACATCATCAGCAGGCAGGTCAGGATGCCGAGTATAGGTACCACCGGCACAAACGGTGTCTTAAATGCCCTTGGGATATCCGGTTGTTTCACACGCAGGATGATGACACCCAGACAGACCATTACAAAGGCCAGCAGGGTACCAATGCTGGTCATCTCTCCCACTACATGAATAGGTACCAGTCCGGCGAAAAGGCTGATGAAGATACAGAGAACGATATTTGACTTATAAGGAGTGGCAAAGCGCGGATGTAAGACAGAGAATACGGATGGCAGCAAACCATCTTTACTCATGGAATAGAACACCCTTGACTGCCCCAGCAGGTCCACCAGTATCACAGAGGTATACCCTATCAGAATAGCTGCAATCACGGCCAGGAACAACCACTCATATGGCGTATGTGCGATGGCTACTGCCACAGGCGCCGCATTGTCTTTGAACTCGGTATAATGCGCCAGGCCTGTCATGACATAACCAAACAACACGAAAAGAATAGTACATACGATCAGGGAACCCAGGATGCCCACGGGCATATTCTTTTTAGGATTCTTTGTTTCCTGTGCCATAGTAGCAACGATATCAAAGCCAATGAACACGAAAAATACCACCCCGGCACCCCGCAGGATACCGCTTACGCCAAAATGCCCGAATTCGCCTGTATTCTCCGGAATAAAGGGCTTATAGTTCTCCGGGTTGATATAATGCCAGCCGAGGGCAATAAAGATCAATACTACGCTGATCTTCAACGCTACTACGATGGCATTGAACAATGCGGAACCTTTTGTACCGAAGATGATAATCGAAGTTATAAAGACAATGATCAACACTGCAGGCAGGTTAATATAACCATGTATCTGTGAACCATCTGCCAGTTTGATCAGCTCAAATGGAGAGGCAACCAGTTGCGCAGGCAGGTGAATATTGAACTTATCGAGGAAGGTAACGAGGTACTTAGACCAGCTGATACCCACGGTAGCAGCACCTACGGAGTATTCCAGCACCAGGTCCCAGCCGATGATCCAGGCAAAGAATTCACCCAGCGTAGCATAAGCGTACGTATAAGCACTACCGGCAACGGGCACCATAGAGGCCATTTCTGCATAACAGAGTGCACTGAAGGCACAACCAACGGCTGCAAGAATGAATGACAGTATAACGGCAGGGCCGGTATTATTGGCGGCGGCAATGCCTGTCAGGGAGAAAAGACCGGCGCCTATGATCACGCCGATGCCTATAGCAATAAGATTGATACCCCCGAGATTACGTCTTAATGTGTTGGCCCCACTCTGAGCAGCCTCCTGCTGAAGACTTTCAATTGATTTTTTTAACACAGGTAAAGTTGGTTTGGCTGCAAAGGTAAGTCTCTTCGCATTACCCTACAAAATTAATAGGATTTCTATTTTCTCCGACCGGTGTGGAACTATTTTACTTCTGTTAACATCTCATTAACGAGAACAATCATCCTCTTTTATAACTTAGACTATATATTTCATAGGTATAGGGATATCAGACAGCTGCTCTTTATAGGGCGGCTTATTTTTTAGATATACTTTTAGCGTGGTTTTATCACGTATTTATAGCCGAAAAATGACTGTGCCAGCTCGGATATAACCGACAGAATGCCCACCGGGCTTGAGATCAGCAAAATTACCAGTAACAGTGACGATATGTAAGGTGTCTTTACGGCGCGTACGTGCGAGTGAGTGTTATACATTCAATTTCCCGGAAGCGGAATAATGGGCGTGATGAGGTGATTGAAGAAGTAACCGTTAAAGGTGCAGGTTTGTATTGCGTGTTGTGCGGAGAAGTGCATGGGGTAATAACGGAAGTTTATTAAAACGAATCCCGCCCGCCCACAATTGAACATCCCTGTTCCAAAAACGAACACTTTATTAATTATCATCAATTATAAACCATAACCCATCACTGCAATACAATACTGGCATTACCTTGGTATCTTAACCCTGCAAAATCGCGTTCATGCTTCAGCATTACTTAAAGATCACTTCCAGAAGTTTTGTAAAAAACAAACTCGCCGCATTGATCAACATCTGCGGACTGGCTATAGGCTTGACTGCAGGTATTATAATCATTCTGCTCATCAGGGATGAACTGAAATATGACCGGTTTCATAAGCATCTTGACAATATCTATGCGCTGATGGTGAACGGGCGACAGGAAGGCCGCATCACTACAGGTGGTTCCACACCTTCACCACTGACAACGGCTATACGTAACAGTGTGCCAGAAGTAAAATACGTGGCCCGTTACAGCGGTACTTCACAACAACTGCTTACTTACGGCAACAAAGGTATCTATGAGCATGGCATCTACATGGACCCTGATATGCTGAACATCATGAGTTTCCCTGCTGTACAGGGCAATCCGGTTGCCGCTTTGGGAGATGTGAGTTCCATTGTGCTCAGCGCTGCTACTGCCAGGAAATTGTTTGGAGACGAAGACCCTATCGGAAAGATCATCCGGCATAATAACCAGCACGACCTGAAAGTAAGCGCGGTGATACAGGATGTACCGGAGAACAGTACGTTGAAATTTGGAGTAGCCCTGCCCTTCCGTATCATGGAACAGGAAAATAAAGAGATGCTCAGCAAATGGGACAACTATGTGCTTGGCACCTTCGTTGAACTGAAGCCTGGCGCCGACCTTACTGCTGTCAATAAGAAAATAAACGCCTTATTCCCCGAACCTCCGAAAGACGTTCTTACCGGTGTATTTGTCCATCCTTTCAAAGACATGCACCTGTATAGTAGTTTTAAAAATGGCAAGCCAAACGGCGGCAGGATAGAAGTCATATTGTTACTCACGATCATCGGCATAGCTGTTTTGCTGATCGCCTGTATCAACTTTATGAACCTGTCCACCGCCCGTTCTGCTACCCGTTCCCGTGAAGTAGGTGTAAGAAAGACGCTGGGCGCCACAAAAAAGCAGGTCATTGTCCAGTTCCTGGGAGAAGCGCTGACAATGAGCGTCATGGCACTGATTATTGCTGTTATACTGACAATACTGTTATTACCATCTGTCAGCTATTTCACAGAAAAGAACATTACAGCCAGCCTGTCCGACTGGCAGCTATGGCTCGCCGTGACTGGCATGACCCTTATCACCGGATTGATCGCGGGCAGCTACCCTGCTTTCTTCATGAGCGCCTTCCAACCGGTACGTGTATTGAAGGGCGTGATCATGAACAAAAAGAGCAGCAGCTTATTGCGTAAAGGACTGGTGACGTTCCAGTTCATTATTTCCATTTTCCTGATCATTACTACGATCGTTGTGTACCGCCAACAGATATACATCGAGCAGCGCCCTATTGGATATGAGCAGACCAATCTCATAGAGATCCCGGCCAGAGGTGAGATGGGTACCAAGTTCCGGGTCCTGAAAAATGACCTTGTACAGGTGCCGGGCATTGTAGCGGTATCTGCTGGTACTGACGACCTGGTACGCTACGGCGGTTCTACGGATGGCATCAACTGGCCCGGTAAAACGGCTGATCAGCACTATAACTTTTTTGTTTCCAATGTGGAATATGACTGGGTGAAAACAGCAGGCTTAAAGCTGATTGAAGGAAGGGATTTTGAGGCCTCTTTTGGCACCGATTCCACCGGATGTATACTCAACCAGGCCGCCGTACGGAAAATGGGCCTTAAAGCGCCCGTTGTGGGCACTAAGCTGGGCGATAAGACCGTTGTGGGAGTAGTGGCTGATTTTTCCTTTAATGATGCCTTTGATGTACCTGAACCATTGATCGTCTTCCTGCAGCCGGGGGCTATGAACTACTTCTTTGTGCGCCTGTCGAATGATGCTGACTGGCAGAAAAGACTCGCGCAGATAGAACAGGTTGTCAAAAAGCATAACCCTGACTATCCCTTTGAGTTTCATTTTACCAAAGATCTTTACCAGCAGAAATTTAAGGGCATCCGCTCTACCGGCCAGATGGTAACCCTAACAGGTATCCTGGCCATCTTCATCTCCTGTATGGGACTGTTTGGACTTTCTGCATTCCTGGCAGAACGGCGTAATAAAGAGATAGGCATCCGCAAGGTATTTGGCGCCAACGTTACAAAGATCTGGCTGATGCTGTCGCAGGATTTTCTGAAACCTGTTCTGATCGCATTCCTCATAGCAGCCCCGCTGGCAGGCTGGGCTATGCACTTACTGCTTCATTCCTTCGATTATCACATCAACCTTTCCTGGTGGATCTTTGCACTGGCAGGCGTGATGGCCTTACTGGTGGCGCTTTTTACCGTCAGCTACCAGGGTATAAAAGCGGCGTTGACCAATCCTGTAGACAGTTTGCGGGCGGAATAGCGTTTTTCTCTACCTTAGATACATGATACAGGAAGAAACCCCTCTTACCAATGAAGACATCCGGCTCCTCAAAACTGCAGGAAGGATTACAGGAATACGGTGGTTACTGCTGATATTGTTCACCGCTATTACACTGGTCCTGGCCTCCCTGTTGCTCATGGCAGCCTGCGGAAGGCATGCTACGCTTTATATCCCCGTTTCTGCTGCCTGGGGCATATTCCTGGCTATCTGCTTATTTATGTGGCGGAGCGCACTGAAACAGCGAAGCATGATCAGGGCCGGCCTGCATACCGGCAAAAAACGCCTGCTCCGCATGCGGATAAAACTCGTCCACGCCACTCCCAAAGGAGATCTCCAGTACATTAGTGCTACCAATGATATCGTTGATGTAAAGGCCACCCTGCCGGACAAGACCTTCTTTTATGAGCAAAGGACCAGTTACCATCCCGCGATTGTCAGGAACATCAGCTGCCTGGCCGGTCTGGAAGTTGTGCTGCACATCAGCACCGCTGGCAATATCCTGCTGAAAGCAGAATACCCGCACAGTGTCTTCAGGGAAACTACCGCCCGGATCTCCGACGATGACCTTCAGCTGATGAAAGAGAAACAATCCACGCTGGTGAAACTCTTCCTTACCGGTTGCACGGGCCTTGCCCTGATATTGCTCCTGGGAGGCATTGCCAAAGGATATTACTCTAACCTGTACGTTGTCATTGCCGTTATATATATCATCTTCTTTTTACTGGCTACTCCCGCCTATTTTGTCTATAGCAGTTACACTCAGGCAGAGAGTAAGATCGTCATCAGGGGCAAGGTAACCGAGATCATTTCTACCATGCGGCCGAACCGGGGTACCGGCGATGTCTACTACAGGGTGGGCGACAGGTTATACCTGATCCGCCCCATGGAAAACCTGGGAACCAAAGTCCAGGCCGGCAATGAGGTGGAATTACATTTTATCCGCAAACGCAACGGACGCCCCGGCAGGATGCTATATGATATAAAATGTTAGCCACTAATAAAAAGTTAGTACCTTTGGCAGACTTAAATGTGTACAATGGATCAATCAGGTTCTAAAGTTAAGCTGGGCTCAAAGGAATGCTCCGCCGCCTTAACTGCTGTAGGCGACGCCCTGTATGTGATAGGCGGGAAATGGAAACTGCGGATCATCATTGCCCTGTCTGAAGGGTTTACCAGGTTCAATGAACTGCAGCGCCGGGTGGAAGGTATTTCCGCCAGGGTATTGTCCAACGAACTGAAAGATCTCGAACTGAACGGTTTTCTTGTCCGTACGGTGCAGGCGGGATCTCCAGTCGTAGTGGAATACAAACTGACAGACTATAGTGATACCCTGGCAGATGTACTGAACGCACTGCGCGCATGGGGTACCATGCACAGGGCCAATATCAAAACCCGGATGAAAGAAGCCACACAGGCAACATCTTAAACACCACACTATCGTCATGTTGTTAACCGACGGAAAATTTTATGGTAATACCGTTCAGCGGATTGAACTGGAACATTTCAATCTGACACTGACCGTGTATGCCTCAGATGCTACACTGCCGAAACATCATCATGAAAATCCCTATCTCAGCCTGCTGCTGGAGGGTAACTATATCGAAAAAGGCAGTAAAGGAGATACCATTATTGCCGGCGGTCATTCCATCTTCAGGCCGGAAGATCACGAACATGCCAATATATTTGACGATCAGCCGGGAAAATGTTTCAACCTTGAGCTGAAAAATAACCTTAGCGATATGTTCGACCGGGAAATGAAGACGCAGCGTACAATGATCTTCAAACAATCCCTCCTCGACCTCTTCCTGCTGCATTACCGCTTCCTCAAAGGACATGCGGCCGATACGCTGGATATGTTGTCTTTAGAGATCGTCACCAGCCTGTTTACCCAGGACCAGCTTTCCAGATATGGACAGGCAGCCTGGATCAAAACCATTACAGACCGCATCAATGATATGCCCGATGATCAACACCTGGTAGATGTGCTTGCGGCAGAAGTGAATATTCACCCGGTCTATCTGCTGCGGAAATTCAAGGAAAAAACAGGCCTGCGCCTATCGGAATACATTACAAGGGTACGACTGGAAAAGGCAGCCAACAGCATCGTAGCCGGCCAGGAGAATCTGACCGGTATCGGCTACAGCAGCGGATTTTATGATCAAAGCCATTTCAGCCGCAGCTTCAGGAATTACTTCGGTGTCTCTCCACGCGATTTCAGCAAAACCATAAAAGGTTAGTTCTGTACAAGTTTGTCCCTTACGGGAGTGCTTACTTTGCCAATAAGTAAGATCCCGTAAAACATGAAACGCATTATCACATTATTTTTAGTCCTCTATCTGATACCCTCCCCTTCTCCGGCACAGCAAACCAATATGTTGTGGGAGAAGGCAGCCCGGGCTTTCTTCACCTTTGACCTGAACGGTTCAGCGGCTATACTCCGGGATATGCTACGCGACCCACAGACCAACGCCAATGACAGCGCCAAAGTATACCGCACACTGGCACTGCGGGACTGGCAATTCCAACGCGACTATGACCTTGCTATAAGACGTCTTGACAGCGCGCAGGCTATTGCTGCAACCGGCAATGCGTCCCTTGTAGCACGTAGTAACATCACCGCAGAAGCACAACGCTATACAGTTTCGCTGGAGGCTGCAGATAAAGCGCTGGGACTTGCCGCTACGCCGGTTGAACAGAGAGACGCGGCCATAGCCTATGCCAACACTGTTTACCTTTCTTCAAAAAATAACAAGCGTCCTGATACACTGCTATTAAACAAAGCAGGGCAGCTACTCATGGAAGTGCTGGAACAAACGCCGGGACATCCGCAGGCAGCAAAACTGCTGGTGGGTACAGGCATCCTTAAAAAAGACGGTCGTTTAGTACTCGCCGGTTGGAACGCCTATTTTCATTTTGCAACGGCTGATAGTGCTTATCCTTACCTGAAAGCACCTGCCGGCGTATTGTCCACAGTATTGCCACACTGGAAAGGCAATACGCTTCCTATAGCAGAAAGAGAGCAGGTAGCCCTGGCGCTGGCTAAATCCGGCTTCTACGAGCAGGCAGCAATGCTGGCAGGACCCGGACAGAAGGACATTATCATCTATGCCAGATATCTGCAGGAAATAGGCAAATTAACAGATAACTATTACCGCCAGATAGCAGCTCATACCTCCAACGACAGCCTCTTTGAACGGCAGGTAATGAAGCTGTGCGGGGATGTACTGAAAGACCTGCATTTATCCGCAGGGAAAGATTCCCTCACCTATGAAAAATTCCTGGAGCTGATGCAGCCACGATTCGGAACTATGGGTTTCCTCGGTGTTACATCCAGTTTTAATGCAAAGGAAATATGTCTGGGACAGATCGTTAATGTCACCAGGAAAGATGTATTGCAATACGGGTATAAAGCATCGCTTACATTCATTGAGATAGACCTGATGACTTCCAATGGGTTCATCAGCTGGTTTTCCAACAAAAGATCCGGGAATGGCGGCTGGTCTGTGAATGATACCATCTACAGGGTAAGGGAATCGTATATGAGAGAACCCGTGGAAGCCTGGAGCCTGATCACCGATAGCACCTTACGCAGGGAACACTTATCCATCTTTGAAAAAGCGATTGCCAGTACCTCTTCCGACACCCCTACCCTGCTGAACGGTATCAGGGCACGCCTGCGGATAAATGCCATGGACAGCCTGTATAGCACATTGTACAAACGGGGCTTACGTGGCAGCGACCTGCAATTGCAATTCATGAATACACTCGAAAAAAAGGAGGAAGAAGCTTCCATTTTTGCACATGAGGGCAGACATAGTATTGACCAGCTCTATTTTGCTAAAGACTTTGAAAAAGCCCCCAACAGTGAACGGGAATACCGTGCCAAGCTCTCTGAGATAGCCTGTGCCGACTTCCCGCTGTTCATATTCGGTAAGCTGGTGGCCACCATTGGCACTTCAGGTCATGGTATGGCCAACAGGAGGATCCTGGAAGATGCCCTGGCCTGGATGGGAACACATCAAAGCGAAATCAGCGGATATGACACAACCCTTCCTGCTATCAAACAACTGCATCTCCTTTCCGCCAGTCAGATACAAACATGTTTCCGGGAGGCCGACCCATTGAGTAAGCAGTGACCCTGCCCTACTCTCTTCTCAGGCTTTTTACCGGATTAGCTACAGCTGCTTTTACTGCGTGGAAACTCACTGTTGCCAGCGCAATAAAGGCTACCAGTAAAGCGGCTGTAGCAAACATCCACCAGCTGAGTGTAATACGGTATGGATAGTTTTCCAGCCACCTGTTACCGGCATACCATGCTACCGGCATCGCCAGTACCAGCGAGATAATGACCAGCTTCAGGAAGTCTGTTGAGAGGATCGTTACCACTGATGATACAGAAGCACCAAGCACTTTACGGATGCCGATCTCTTTTGTTCTTCTCTCTGCAGATAGTACTGACAGTCCAAACAGGCCGATACAGGAAACGAAGATGGTGAGTATAGCGCTGAGCAGGATGATCTGTTTCCACCTGGCTTCTGCATCATACCGCTGCCGGTTCTCAACATCTTTAAATACATATTCATAGGGGCTAAGCGGAAAGATCTGTTTAAATGTTTTTTCTATGTGCGCCAGTGCAGCAGTCTCACTATCTGGATGTAATTTAATGATGGTGTTGCCGTACTGGTTGGCCGCTTTCATCGTGAATAGTTGCGGGTTTATATTTTGGGTCATCCCTGCGTAATGATAATCTTTTACCACACCTATGATGGTATATTTCTCCTGGTTGTACCAGAAATTGACATCCTGACCTATCGGATTCTTCCACCCTGCTTCCTTTACAAAGGCCTCATTCACCATCACAGCATGAGTTGAATCGGATGGAAATGCTGTTGAGAAATTACGGCCGTTGACCACCGGTACTTTCAACAGCGGCAAATAATGCTCATCTATCGTTTCATACACAAAGTTCATAGTGGTTTCCCCGTTCACCTTTGCAGATGTGGTCCAGTCGCCGCCATTTCTAAACGTCACATCCGCTACAGCCGGACTTTTCATCAATTCCGCCCGGATATGTGCTGTTTGCTGAAAGGGAATCCTGCCATGGCGGACCTTTACAAGATGTGTGTCATCATATCCCAGCTTTTCATTTGTCAGATAACTGAACTGACTGTAGATCGTGATCGTACCAATGATCAGAAAGGAGGCCAGTGTGAACTGCAAAACAACTAATCCCTTCTGCAGATAGTTTTTGCCGGATAAAGTAAAGCGATTATACAACACCTTCACCGGATTAAAACCTGATAATATCAGAGAGGGATAAAAACCGGCCAGCAGGCTGGTGATCAGGAACAGGAGGATA
Organism: Chitinophaga filiformis; assembly: GCF_021646545.1. GTDB lineage: Bacteria > Bacteroidota > Bacteroidia > Chitinophagales > Chitinophagaceae > Chitinophaga > Chitinophaga filiformis_A. The sequence goes on from NZ_JAKIRP010000006.1 coordinate 138,976, forward strand.
TATCCCGTTACCAGTCTCAAGTCGAACAGATATTTCAATGCCAGTGCTTTATTGGCCATTTCATTGAAAACAGGCAATGAAAGCTGTACCATCACAAGCGCCAGCAGGAAGGATGCAAAACTGAGGATGAATGATTCACCCATAAACTGCATCATCAGTTGTCTTCTGTCGCCACCCACCACTTTGCGGATACCTATTTCCTTTGCACGTTTCAGGGAACGTGCTATAGTCAGGTTCACGAAATTGATGCAGGCTATCAACAGCACAAACAATGCGATGCCGGAAAGAATGTAGGAATAAACAGGACTACTGGCATTTGTCAGTCCGTTATCAGCCCGGTAGTCCTGGCTAAGATGCAGGTCAGGCAGGGACTGCAGGTGATATTCGACAGTACCAGCAGGACCAAATTTTTCCACCTGTCTTTTCAGGGCTTCAGCGGCATCTCTTGTATAGAACTGTCTGATCTTTGCCTCCACTTGTGCAGCATCTGCACCGGGCTGCAATAAGACGAAAGTGTTCAGAAAGAAGTTAAACCAGTTGTCGTCATTTGCTTCTTCCGCTACAGATGGTCTTATCGGCATTAAAATATTGAACTTCAGAGAAGAATTCTGCGGACATCTTTTCGCAACACCTGTTACGGTATATGGCTTGAATTCCTCCTCTCCGCTTTTCATCATGATAGTCTTACCCAGCGCATCAGTAGTGCCGAATTGCTTCTTCGCTATATCTTCACTGATCACGATCCCATTGGGAGACACCAACGCTGTTCGCGGGTTACCACTTAACAGGGGAAATGAAAAAAGGGAAAAGAAACCGGAGTCTACACGATGTACTTGTTCCGACTTAATATCCGTAGCCGTTTTCATGTCCTGCATATCGCTCTGTACACGTACAAACGCTTTGACCTCAGGGATGTTCGCCGCGAAGCGTGGCCCCTGCAGATAACCAGTGTATCCGCCCTTACCGTCCATCTTTCCATCTTTATCATAGGTCTTTATAGCAACACGGTAAACGCTGTTCAGTTGCTCGTGAAACCGGTCATAACTGACCTCATCTTTCACATATAAGATAATCAGCATTCCGCAGGCCAGTCCGATACTTAAGCCAAGAATGTTGATAACGGAATAGATCTTATTACGCAAGAGGTTTCTGATAGCGGTCTTGAAGTAGTTTTTGATCATAACTGGTGAACTTACTGAGCAAACTGTTTACAAAAATAATGACAGTTTCATTTACCGATGATTATCAACCAGTTTCAGATGATCCGGCGTAGTGATATTGTCCGCTTTTGATACACGGAGTGTCCGTTTTCAATAAGTCCAAAATGCTTATCCCAGGCAGGATAATATAAGCGAGGGAAGGGACTCCGGAATACAGAGCCCCCTCTTTTATTGACTCAAACTATGGGAAAATTTGTGTTCTTAATAGTCGCCATTGTTGTCATCACTGTTTTACTTCGCGCCATGACCAGCACTACCAGTCTTCTTTTCTGGCACCAGTTTCCAGATCTGACCGGTGTTACCGGCAGGACCTAAAATGCTGGAAACTGCCAGATACATTTCACCACTCCAATCCTGTCCAAAACCTTTCAGATAATAATTCAGGTTATCGGGATGATTTTTGAGAGTGAGTTCTTCAAAACTCCATAAACCGCCACCGAGGCCACCGGGTGTGGACATAAACAATTCGCCGGAAGGCACCATCTGAGATTTGGACAGGGAACCAAAGATATATTTACCGGTAAGCCAGGGCAAATCATGACCACGGTATACGTTACCGCCTATGACAGTAACTGCAATGCCTCCTTTTGGATTTTTAGCGTTATTCAATTCAATAACGGGATCAAGGAGTTTATTACCGAAATTATCCTGCACAGGGCATGCGGGTAATTCTGTGTCATTATCTGCAGCATTAAAACAGTGTGTGCCTTCCTTTACATTCCATCCATAGTTGCCACCTTTTGTTACAACATCGATCTCTTCATACAATACCTGGCCGGCATCACCTGCGTATAACCAGTGTGCGCCGCCCATATCAAAAGAGAAACGGTAAGGGTTACGGAAGCCATAGGCCCATATTTCATCCATGCCAGGTTTGCCTACAAACGGGTTATCGGCAGGGATGGCATAAGGACTTCCTCCATTTACGTCAATACGCAGGATGTTACCAAACAGATTGGCTTCAATATCCTGTCCGTTACCACCGGCATTTACCGGATACCAGTCTTCCACATGGCCTGGTCCTACGTCATCAGCGCCACCGCCATCACCAATAGCAATGTAGAGATAACCATCCCAGCCAAACGCAATAGTTCCGCCATTATGGTTCATCTGCGGATCGTCCAGGTCCAGTATTACCCTTTCGGTGCCGATATCAGCCCAGTTAGGATTACCGGCGCTTACTGTAAATTCTGCAATACGACTGAGATTGTTCCATGCACCGCCACCCACCGGACCGCCAGCACGCGGAGGCAATGTGTAGTAAACGTAGAACTTACCGTTGTTCTTGTAATCGGGGTGGAAAGCCAGTCCTAACAATCCTCGTTCATCGTAACCGGGGTCTAAGGGTACCATTTTAGGGGTTACATCGAGAAAAGGCACAGGTAATTTATTTCCGCTGGCATCAACAATCCAGACCTTTCCAATCTGGTCAATAATAAACAGCCGTTTACTGTCGTCCGGCGCTGTTACTACCCCCAGCGGGGAGACGAGATTATCGGCAATGAGTTTCGCATCCACCACTTTGGATGGTGGGTGATCATCTTTTTTACATCCCGTGGAAATACACATCACAGTTAGCAGTGCTACAGTTAAAGGGCCGGCGAGACGGCGCAGGAGCGTAAAGTTGGCTCTGGTGGAATTGATCTTCATAAATGATCGATTTTAGATTATAAATAAATCATCAATTGATTAAGATCATAATAAGTAGAAGGAATGCTATGTTGGTTTTCTTCACCGACAGTACAGTTTTAGTTCGTGCTCATGCGTTAAGTATGGTTGGCAAAGAAAAAGATATGGCATCACGTATAATAATACGTCAATGAAGATGAAATGGTTGCCTATAATAAAAAAAAATTCTATGCTTGTGGCCGTCAGTAAAGGGTTTCAGAGATGCAGGAAAGACAACTATACTGTCTTAAATCAACAGTTGAGTTCCTGTTGTTTTGTAACACATGAGAAAGAGGATGTAACAAAGATAAACGAACGTTCTTAGATGCGTATAAAAATTGCCTCATCAGGTCCCCGAACAAAAGAGCGTTTGCATCAAAATGAAACGCCCCGAAAAGTCTGACTTTACGGGGCGTTTCATTTTGATGCAAACGCTTTACAAATCATTAACAGATCATCAGAAAATATATCTTGCTCCTACCTGTAACTGCCATCTGGAAATCAGGTCAGGGCTGGTAATGAAAGTTTGTTTCTGTGATGGATCAAACTGATAGATCGCTTTACCGGTATTGTCTCTGCCTGCAAAACCAAGGGGTTGATAATAACCGGTGGTACTTGCATATTTACGCAGTCCCCATTTGCTACTAATAAGGTTACCCAGGTTAACTACGTCAAGGCTTAGCTGTATAGTGCTGGTCTTTTCTTTACCACGGAAATTAAAATCCTGCAGTACGCGCATATCTATCTGGCTAAACCATGGTGTAGTGCCGCCGTATTTCTCTGTATACTGACCACGGCGTTTGCTCAGGTATTCATCCTGACTGATAAAGGCTTCCAATGCGGCGCCCTGTGCGGCTGCGTTCTGTGTATTGCCTTCTGCGTCCAGCAGCGGAGCAAAGTTCATGTTTCTGATCTCTGCTGCGGTAGGCACGTACATCAGGTCATTGGCAAAAGAGCCATCATTATTCAGATCACCTCCGTATACATAAGAGAAGCGGTTACCACTCGTCCAGTTACTGAAGAATGAAACAGTTGTTGCATACTTGCCTTTACAGTATTCAAACTTCTTGATACCTGCAAATGTGATACGGTGGGTGTTGCCATATAGCGAGTGAGAATTCACTGCCCTGTTGGCGTTGCCAAGCACGGGGTTACGGTCAAAAGCATCACCCGAGATCTCTGCGGATATGGAGCTCGCGTCTTTTGCCACCAGGTAGTTATATCCCAGCATCAGGAAATATCCTTTACCGAAAGTTTGCTGTGCCTGGAAAGTACCGTTGAAAGAGTACCCTACTTTTACGTTGGTGAATACGTAGGTGGCGGTATTTCCTTTATCGGCTGCCTGGTATATTGCACGGTTATCGCCGGTACCGGAATTCAGTACACCTGTAGGTGTACCCAGACCATAGTCGCGCACCATCATAGCGTTGATATCTTTTGAATAAGCGATATCTCCACTCAGGACAGTACCTATAGGCAGTTTATAATCCAGGCCGATGTTGGAACGCCAGATCTGCGGCCATTTGAAGTTACGGGCTGTTACGTTGTAATAACCCGTGAACGGATTGCCGATGGCGTTACCCAGCCATACAAAGGGAAAGCGACCGGTGAACAGGCCTGTACCACCACGCAGCTGTAAGGTCTTATCACCTCTGATATCCCAGTTAAACCCTAAACGGGGTGATACCAGCACTTTACCGCTTGGCATACGGGTATTGTCTATTTCCTGGCCAGGGCCATTCTTCACCGGATTGCCATTTTCATTGAACAGCCTGAGATCATCCGTATTCGGAACAGTAGGTGAACCGGTTATGAAAGTACCGGCGAAGGTACCATCCTGGTTGACATTAGGACTGTTGTAACTGGCCTTGTCTGTAAAATACAAGGCCTTGTCGAAACGTACGCCATAGGTCACCTTGAAACGGTCGGTTACACTGAACTCGTCCTGCAGATAAGCAGAAAGCTGTCCTACAGTCAGGTAGTACCATGTCCATTGGTCGGCCGCTACGCGGTTCTTCGCATACGTTACATTGGCGTCGTAAGTTCCTGCAGCCACGTTGGTCAGGAAAGTACTGATATCCACACCTGAGAACACGGTAAAGCCAAAACCTGTCAGGTTAAAGGAGTTACCGAATTTGAATTGTTCATAGGATGCTCCGATGGTAAGGGTGTGTTTGGGGAGGATGATATTGAAGTTGTCAGTCAACTGCAAGGCATCCTGATTGAGGCGGTTATTAATGGAGAAAGGCTCGTATCCTGCTACTATGTAAGGCACATTGTATTTTGTGATGTTCAGCACAGGGAAAGGCGAAGAGAAAGGATCACGCTTGTCCCTGAAACTGGTGAACACTGCACGGAACTTGTTGGAGTAAGTATCGTTGAAGTTAGACTTCAGCTCCAGTCCGAAGGAGTGCAGTTTGTTGATCATCTTATACCCCGAGTTCCGGAATTGCATGGTGATAGCGTCTGGTCCGCGGCGGTTAATGGCATTCGGGTGTGCAGTTTTTTCCTGCGAAGCATCCAGTCCGTTGTACGTGAAGGACAGGTTATGTTTGCTGTTGATCACCCAGTCTATTTTAGCCAGCCATTTATAGTTCTTACGTTCCAGGTCAAAATCCTGATAAGGGCCGGTTACATAACCATAGCGCTGGTTTAATGCGGCACTGACAGCATTCAGGTCTGATTCCAGTACGCGGGAGGTGGTTACATCTCCTGCATTACTGGTGTTCCTGGCTACATAAGCGCTGGCGCCGTCTGTACGTTGTTCTGTTTCAAAGTTGACGAAATAGAACAGTTTATTCTTTTTGACAGCTCCACCGAGAGAGAAACCACCCTGGAAGTGATCCAGTGTCGGCACTTTCAGTTTCTGTCCGTCTATCTTATCGCCGGAGATGGCATCGTTACGGTAAAAGGCATATACCGTACCACCGAATTTATTGCTACCGCTTTTAGTAACGGTATTCACACCGGCGCCGGTAAATCCTGACTGTGTAACGTCGTACGGGGCGATATTGATCTGGATCTGGTCTATAGCATCCAGTGATATCGGCTGTGCGTTTGTTTGTCCGCCGGGAGCCGGTGCATCCAGCCCAAAGGGATTATTAAACACAGCGCCGTCCAGCGAGAAGTTGTTATACTGTCCATTCCTTCCGGCAAAGGAGATACCATTATAGGTAGGCGATGCCGAAGGGGTAATACGCAGGTAATCATCCGCAGAGCGGGAGATAGTGGGCAGTTGCCGGATCTGCTGGGAACTGATGTTGGTAGAGGCCCCGGTACGCTGGTCGTTGAAGATGGTGGAGCGTCCGCTGATCACCACTTCATTGAGTTTTCCGGCTTCTTCGAGCAGCCGGAGGTCGAGGGCCGTGTTTTGCCCCAGCGTGAGGTAAATGCCGGTGGCCGTCTCTGTAGCATAACCGGTAAAGGAGACGGTCACGGTATAAGGGCCGCCTACACGGAGGTTAGGCACAACGAAGCTACCATCCGATTTGGTGACCAATCCTTTATTGATACCGGCATCGGCAAAGGCTACCCTGACGGTGGCGCCGGGCAGCGGCTGTCCCGCCTGACTTCTGACGATACCACTCAATGTTGCGGTTGTCACCTGGGCTTGGGCATTAATGAGCAGAAAACAGGCAATGAATAAGCTTCCTAAAAGCTTAGTTAGATTTGGTTGATGCATCTTGGTATAAATTGGGTAAGTAATTGCTACAATCTCTGAATGTAAAAAGCGTTCATATCATCCCCAACAACACCATACAATATACTCAAAATTTTGCGTATTTCCCGGGGATATGCTGCAAAAATTTCAATTGAGGGGGTTTAAAAGTAACATATGTAAGTAAATTTAAAGTGTAAACGGCGGGGATTGGGGAGGGAATGAAATAGCTTGTATTAAGGTATAGTGGAGATTCGGTAATGATTCGCTCAGGTTCCTTATCTGGAGGCGCTATAGGCCTGCGTTAGGCCTGCTGTTCTATAGCCCTGGCTATAGCATAGTGGCTGTAATGCTATAGTAGAGAGCCTGTAAGCTAAAGCCTTCACCGGAACTTGAGGCTATCCTGAGCGAATGAATACTTCCGGGGTACTGTTTTTACTTTTCACGAGAGAGTAGCTTCGGTTTCAGTATGGGATGTTGTTAGTTATTCACGCTAAGTAGCTTCGGTTTCAGTATGGGATGTCGGTCGGCGCCTCTCTGGATGACAATTGGGCATTATCAAGCGAATGGAAGTTGGAATATGGATTTGACCACACCGGTCGTGTCACCGGAGAGCCGAAGGCCCGACATTCCCATCTGAAACCGGTGCTACTTTCGCCCTCCCTCTGTAGTAAATTGGGGACTGCTTGTCAGGATGAGATGGAGATACTGGAATCAGAGAGCCCTTTTAAATGATTTAAGAGGGCATTTTCAGGCTTAAACGGTTCATTGGAGTATTTTACCTACCTGGCAACGTAAGGGCGTATATGGACCTTAAAACGTCATTTGCCGGCATTCGGGAGGGATCTCCGCTGAGTATTTTGTTTGATATTCGTTTCAAGCTCGTTTTAGGTTCGTTTGAAACGGGTTTAAATAATGGTTCTCCTATGGCCAACTTACGTTCATCCTACGTTCCTGAACGTAAGATGAACGTAAGTTGGCCATAGGAGAAGCGAAGTTGTACCGAAATTCTAACGAAGTTGTAGCGAAGCTCTAACGATGCCACCTTTGACAGCAGGATCCTGTAATCTTCCCCATTCTCTCGCCTGTCTCAGTGCAGCGGCCATTGTGGCTTTCGGCTGAGCAGGGGTACCGGCATCGAGATCATTCCCCGAAGGGGCCACATAAATATCTCCGGCATACGCATACTGCAGGCATTGACAGATGTATCCGGTCATCCATAACACTTTCCTCATTCAGCATGCTTTATGGCAGTTTTCCAAACCTGTTCCAGTTGCGTGAAGCCATGAATAGCATGTGCGGGCAGCTGTTCTCCCTTTTCACCAAATACATACAGCGCAGGTGCTTTTTCAATGGTGACCTTTGTTTCATCAGCAGCGTTGCTATTCAGATGAAGGTACTTTGCCATGAATGCATAGATAGCATTCCGCTTATTGATGCCGAAATCATGACCTTCTGCCGGGAGATGCACGTTGCTGACATGATCTTTCTGGTTGTAGTATGCGTATACTTTCTGCAGATACGGAAGATCGTGTTCGGGCGTCTTATCTGTCCAGTCGCCGCCATCACTGACCAGCAATTGTGGATGGGGAGCGGTCAGGGCGGCTATTTCTACGTTGTCGGTCCGGTTACCGCAGGTATGAATAGGCATGCCACTTTCGCAGGGGCAACCGCCATAGAAATAGGAGCTGATGGCCACTACAGGAGCGCTGACTTTAATACGATCATCTATTGCCGCCATTAACACTGTATGACTACCGCCTCCGGAACCACCGGTGATACCTACTCTCACGGTATCTGCGTCTTCGAGCGACAAGAGGTAGTCGAGGATGCGGATTGCCCCCAGGGCCTGTATGGTCATAGCGAGACTTCTGCGGTGATCTGCTTCTTCAAATTGTAACAGCGATTCACCCCAGGCAAAGAGATCATAACTGAAAGCCATAGCGCCCATACGGGCCAGTGTAGCACAGCGGTATTGACAATCGGGTCTGTAACGCTGCAGCTGCCAGTGCCCGTCCGGATTGAGGATGACAGGTATCTTACCTTTGTATTCTGCAGGCTTGTATAATGAGCCGTTGATGTATAGTCCGGGGAGTATTTCAATAGCGATGTTGCGGACGGTATAACCATCAAACTTTCTTTCTTCTGTGATGACCGGCCTGGATGCCGGAGCAGCAGGCAGATGATCCAGTTGCAGGGCTTCCAGCAAACAAGGCTTCAGTTGGGCCTTCCGTTGTTCCCATTCCTGCAGATTGTTATACTGCGCGGCAATACGGTCCAGTTCAGCCCAACCATCTGCTACCTGCCAGCGATAGTATTCATATTCACCCAGTTTATAAACGTCTTTATCCTTTTTTATTTTCAGATCAAGGGGAGACAGGATGTTATCCAGTGTAGCTTCCAGGGTTGGTCTGTAACGCCAGTCTGCATAGGCCACATATTTTCCGGCTACCTGTTTGTCGGTATATTTTATGCGGATGTTATACCGCTTTTCCACATCTTCCAACACGGTTTTCAGCGGTCTTCTATATGCGCTGTCAGATGTTTGCTGTGCATACAGCCCACGGGTAGGCAATAATAGCAGGCACCCCAATAAGGGAACGAGGAATCGGGTCGTACTTTTCATAACATGGCATTAAACGAATGGGAATCTAGTACAAAATCACAGGTTGGTCATCCTATGCTGTCTACTTCCCTGAAAATCGAAATAAAGTATGATATGCAGAGTGTGATCGCTACCGGTGCCTGAGAGGTAACTGATTTCAGTAGACTGAGCTACAGCTATTTGTATCGAGGTAAGACATCCAGTGGAATTCGTTTCATCATCCGGGTTCGCTTTTGACGCCAGGTGCTGGTAAACTAATAAATGTATCCTGATATTTAAAACTATTTTCTTTACTACACAGGATATCAGTCATAATAAATGTAGACACGACACACATCTATAGGCTATATTTTTTTTGACAGTGGCTTGCTTAAACCAGCTTATGGCTTATTTTTGCAGCCGTGAGAAAAGTATGCCTTTACATACTGGTTATTTTTATCTGGGCCGAGAGTACCTCATTCGATCAGTGGCTGAAGCTGCCTGTGTTATTTGAACATTTCAAAGAACACCAGCTCAAGAACAAGGATGTGGACTTACTGGAATTCATATCCATGCACTACTGGGGGCAGGATATGGACGACACTGATAATGACCGGGATATGCAGCTTCCTTTTAAGAAAGTGAATATCAGTACTCACCACATACTTTTTGCCCGATTTAACCAGGCGCCCCGTATCATTACTACTGAACAGACTGTATTACAGACTTTTACCATTTATAAGGATCAATATCATCCTGACCCTAATCTTACCTGCCCTTTCAGGCCTCCCTGTGCGTGAATTGCAACTTGTTATTTATTGATCTGTGCTGACACTGCAATGGTATTCCGTTGCGCGTACGTCATTTCATAGGTCTATCCTGCAATTCATTCAACAGCAAATCATGCTCGATAAGATCATTCAATTCTCAGTCAGGAATAAACTGGTGATTGGCCTCTTCATGCTGCTATGGGTTATTTACGGCATCTTCGAAGTAACCCGTCTGCCTATTGACGCAGTGCCCGACATCACTAACAACCAGGTACAAATTATTACGACAGCACCGGCATTAGGAGCGCAGGATGTAGAGCGGCTGATCACTTTTCCTATTGAACAGGCCCTCAGTAATGTTCCGCATCTGAAGGAGAGCCGCAGTATGTCACGTTTCGGATTGTCCATCATCACTGTTGTGTTTGAGGACGATGCCGATGTTTATTGGGCGCGTCAGCAGGTAAGCGAGCGGCTGCAACAGGTGGAGATCAATGAAAACGCCAGTAAACCAGAGCTGGCCGCCGTTTCCACTGGTCTGGGGGAGGTATACCAGTACGTACTCAGACCGGTAAAGGGATATGAGGGAAAGTATAGTCTGGCGGACTTGCGTACCATACAGGACTGGATTGTACGGCGGCAATTGCTAGGCACCAGGGGAGTAGCGGAAGTATCTACTTTCGGTGGAGAGCTGAAGCAATATGAGGTGGCTATTAATCCGTACCAGCTGAAGTCATTGGGACTCACCATCAGTGACGTTTTCACTGCCTTACATAATAACAACCAGAATACCGGCGGGGCTTACATTGAAAAAGGCCCGACCGTTATGTATATCCGCAGTGAGGGCCTGGCGGGTAGCATTGCGGATATAGAAAATATTGTGGTAAAAAACACGGCAACAGGTGTTCCCGTATTGATCAGGCATGTTGCCAATGTGAGGATGGGCGCCGCTACGCGGTATGGCGCCTTGAACTACAACAATACCGGCGAAGTGGCGGGGGCTATTGTATTAATGCTGAAGGGAGAAAATTCTTCTGAAGTCATCAAGAATATAAAAGAACGCATTGCGGAGATTCAGAAAACATTACCGGAAGGATTGCTGATAGAGCCTTTCCTTGATCGCACGAAGATGGTGAACAACGCGATTGGTACTGTGGAGCATAATCTGCTCGAAGGTGCGCTGATAGTCGTGTTTGTCCTGGTGATCTTCCTGGGGAATCTGCGTGCGGGACTGATCGTGGCATCTGTGATTCCCCTGTCCATGCTTTTCGCCGTTATTATGATGAATACTTTCGGTGTGAGCGGCAACCTGATGAGCCTTGGTGCGCTTGACTTCGGACTGATCGTAGATGGCGCGGTGATTATTGTGGAGGCGATCCTGCATCATTTGCATTTCTCTAAAAAGTATCAGCATACTGACCGGCTTTCGCAGGAAGACATGAACGCGGAAGTAGCTGGTTCTTCTTCGCGGATGATGAATGCGGCTGTGTTTGGGCAGATCATTATTCTGATTGTTTACCTGCCTATTCTTTCGCTGGAAGGCATAGAGGGTAAGATGTTCAAGCCGATGGCGCAAACGGTGGCCTTCGCAATTATGGGCGCTTTTATTCTTTCACTTACTTATGTGCCGATGGTGAGTTCTTTGTTCATCAGTAAAAAGATCTCACATCAACCCAATATTTCTGATCGCGTGATGGACAAGATCGAACATGTCTATCAGCGGGCGCTGGGACGTGCATTGCGCATCCGCAAAAGCGTAGTGGCCATTGCCTTCGGCTTGTTTGCCCTGGCAGTGTTCACTTTCAGCCGGATGGGCGGAGAGTTTATTCCACAGCTGGAGGAAGGCGATTTTGCAGTAGAGACACGATTGCTGGTGGGTACAAATCTGAGTACAACGATTGCTACTTTCCAGCAGATCTCGGGTATTCTGAAAGATAAGTTTCCAGAGGTGGAGCGGATCGTATCGCGTATTGGTAGTGCAGAGATCCCGACGGACCCGATGCCGATTGAAGGAGGTGATATGATCATTGTATTAAGAGATAAATCTGACTGGACGAGTGCAGAGAGTTTTGAGGACCTGGCCACAAAGATGTCGGATGTAGTGCAACAGGCGATACCGGGTGTAACACTGAGTTTTCAATTCCCCGTGCAGATGCGTTTCAATGAACTGATGACGGGCGCGAAACAGGATGTGGTATGTAAGATATTTGGTGAAGACCTGGACCTGCTGGCGAAGTATGCAGAGCAGATCGGCGCTATCAGCAGAACGGTGTCTGGTACGGCTGACTGGTATGTGGAGAAGATGACTGGGATGCCGCAGGTGGTGATCCGTTATAACAGGAATGAAATAGCGAAATACGGGTTGAATATCGATGAGATCAATCGTACGGTGAATGCAGCATTTGCCGGCGCTGCTGCCGGAAAGGTATATGAGGGAGAGAAACGTTTTGACCTGGTGGTGAGAGTGGGTAATGAAGGCAGGAGGAATATTGAAGATGTGCGTAATCTGATGATCGCGACTTCCACCGGTAGCCAGATCCCGCTGTACCAGGTGGCCACTATTGATGAGATAGAAGGTCCCAACCAGATACAACGTGAAAACGCCAGACGCAGGATCACTGTCGGCTTCAATGTGAGAGGGCGTGATGTGCAGTCGATCGTTGAAGAACTGCAGCAAAAGATCCACCGGAAAATAAAACTCGAACCGGGTTATACCATTACGTATGGCGGTACATTCGAGAACCTGCAACAGGCAAAGAAGCGGTTGAGCATTGCGGTGCCTGTGGCTTTGCTGCTCATATTTGTCATGTTGTATTTTGCCTTTTCATCTGTGAAAGAGGGGGCGCTGATCTATACCGCGATCCCTCTATCTGCCATCGGCGGCGTCTTTGCACTGGCGCTGCGTGGCATGCCTTTCAGTATATCTGCCGGTGTAGGGTTTATTGCCTTGTTTGGTGTGGCGGTATTGAATGGTATTGTGCTTATTTCTGAATTCAATCGAATCAAACAAGAAGGAAAAATAACTGATGCGCTGCAACTGGTGATGATGGGTACGCGTAACCGTCTGCGGCCGGTATTGATGACAGCTGCGGTGGCATCACTGGGATTCCTACCTATGGCCCTAAGCAACGGCGCTGGCGCGGAAGTACAACGCCCGCTGGCGACCGTTGTAATTGGAGGATTACTGACTGCGACACTGCTGACCTTATTTGTGTTGCCGGCGCTTTATCTTTTATTCGACGGAAAGGCCAAAATAAGGCTGAATAAAGCGGTAATGATAGCAGGTCTGGTGCTCATCTCCATTCCTTCGGTCAAGGCCCAGAACAGCCCTGTAAACCTCAATCAGGCTATCAATATTGCGTTGAGTCACAACCTGCAGGCAACCAGCGCCCGGCTGAATGAACGGGCGGAAAACCTACGGCAGCAAACAGGGGTTGATATCCCGAAAACGCAGTTCAGCGCTGACTATGGCCAGATGAACAGTATCCAGAAAGACAACCGGTTCGGCGTTACGCAGTCATTGAGTTTCCCGACGGTGTATAGTCATCAGAAAAAGGCACTGCACGAGAATTACCTGGCGGCCCAGGCCAAAACGCAAATGATGGAGCAGGATATCCGGACGAACGTACGGCGCCTGTTCTATGACTGGGTATGGCTGCACGAGAAGCAGCGGCTGTTGCAGTATGCTGACAGCATCTATCGTTTATTCGAAGAGAAAACGAATCTCCGTTTCAAGACCGGGGAAACCAATATACTGGAGAAGACCACGGCAGAATCGCACCGGCAGCAGATCACTAATCAGCTGGAAATGCTTTCTGCAGACATGCTGATCACGCTAAAGCAGTTCAATGTTTTGCTGGGGGATAGCGTGTTCTATCAGCCGCAGACGGATAGCATCCGTATTGCTTATTCCACGCCGGATACCGCGCTGGGACAACTGCCCCAGATACGTTCGCTACAGCATGAATCGGCCGCTGCGCACTGGCGCTGGCGTACGGAGAAATCAAAGTTATTGCCTGACTTCTTCATCGGATACAATAACCAGAGTATTTCAGGGTGGCAGAATGTGAGTGGGCAGGAGACTTATTTTAATAACAGTAAACGGTTCAGCTATGTGAATGCGGGCATCAGTATTCCGCTGTTTTTCGGTGCCCAGCGTTCCAGGGCTTCGGCTGCACAGTTAGACTGGCAGCTGTCGCAGCAGCGGGCGGATTATGCATTGCTGCAGACGCGAACTGAATGGCAGAACGCATTGACGCAAGTGCAGAAGTATGCTGCCAGCCTGCAATATTACCAGGGCAAGGGATTGGAAAATGCGGCGGCGATCATTTTTACCGCCGACAAACAGTTTGTTGGCGGGGAGATCGACTACCTGCAATGGGTCATCCTTGTTGATCAGGCGATAGGCATCAGGAACGAATATCTTGATATGCTGAACAATTACAATCAGGCGGCCATCCAGGTACTGAAATTGCAAAACCTTTAATTCAATTCACTCATGCGACAATATCTTTTCTTATATCTTCTGTTCGTTGCCTGTAAGAACCATACGCCTGCGCAGGAGCCGGCTGCGGAACCATCTGCAGATAGCAGCATGGTGACACTTACTGCCGATCAGATCAAAAATGCTGGTATCGAAACCGGATACCCGGCTAGTATGGCTATCAGTGGGGCGCTGCGTTTGCAGGGCGCCATTGACGTTCCGCCACAGAGCACGGTAAGTGTGAGTTTTCCGCTGGGCGGTTATTTAAAAAGAACCGACCTTTTGCCGGGTGCTCATGTCAGTAAAGGTCAGGTGCTGGGGGTACTGGAAGACATGCAGTTCGTCCAGCTGCAACAGGACTACCTGCTGGCAAAAGAGAAATTCGCCTTTGCGGATACGGAGTATAAGCGCCAACAGGAGTTGAACGCCAGTAAGGCCAGTAGCGATAAAGTCCTGCAGCAGAGTAAGGCGGAGATGGAGAGTCAGCATATTACCATGCAGGCCCTGGCACGAAAGTTAGAGCTGATCGGGATCAATCCGGAGCGCCTCAATGCGGGGAATATTTCCAAAAGTGTCAATATCCTCTCGCCTATCAGTGGATTTGTGTCTAAAGTGAATGTGAACATCGGCAAGTACACCTCTCCTACTGATGTGCTGTTCGAGCTGGTGAATCCCAGTGACATTCATCTGGCATTGAGTGTATTTGAGAAAGACGTGAATCAGCTGTCTGTCGGACAAAAGGTGGTGGCCTACACTAACGAGCATCCGGAGAAGAAATATAATGCCGAGATCCTGCTGATCAGCAAGAACCTGAATGAAGACCGGATGGCGACTGTGCATTGTCATTTCCACCAGTTTGACGCGTCCCTCCTGCCGGGGATGTTTATGAATGCGGAAGTGGCGGTCAACAATGCGACGGCTTTAACTGTTAATGAGGCGGCGATCGTTCGCTGGCAGAATAATTTTTATGTGTTTGCTGATAAGGGGGGAAATAGTTTTCGCATGGTGCGGGTGACTCCGGGGAATGTGAATAACGGGCAGGAGCAGTTTTCGGCTCCCGGGGTAGATACGAGTACTAAACTGGTGACAAAAAATGCTTATGCGCTGTTGATGAAGATGAAAAATAGCGCTGAAGAAGAGTAGCCTAACTATACCAGATCGTAAACAGACGCAAAGGCCCCTTTTACGGGGGCCTTTTGCTATAAATGTCTTATTGCAGTCGCCAGTCCACCGGTTCTATACCGGCTTTGGCCAATAACTCATTGGTTTTTGAGAAATGTTTACAGCCGAAGAAGCCCTTGTCTGCGCTAAACGGAGACGGGTGGGCGGCTTTCAGTATATGATGTTTGGTAGCGTCGATCAGGATTTGTTTGTCCTGGGCAAAACGGCCCCATAATATAAACACCACGTCCCTTTTCAGTTCGGATACCCTCCTGATCACGGCATCGGTGAAGTTCTCCCACCCTATTTTGCTATGGGAGGCTGGCTCATTCGCCCTTACCGTCAGCATGGCGTTGAGTAATAATACCCCATGATCGGCCCATTTTGTCAGGTTGCCTCCCTGAGGGATGGGTAGTCCCAGATCTTCCTTCATTTCTTTATAGATATTGACCAGGGAGGGCGGAGGTTTTACGCCGTCCTGTACGGAAAAACACAATCCATGGGCCTGTCCGGGGCCATGGTAAGGGTCCTGACCCAGTAGTACGACCTTGACTTTGTTGAACGGGGTCCTATCAAAGGCGTTAAAGATCAGGTTTCCGGGAGGATAGATGGTATTTCCGACAGCTTTTTCATGTTTGAGGGCCATGACAACCTGTTCGAAATAGGCTTTATGAAACTCATCTTTTAAGACTTCTTTCCAGCTAGGCTCGATTTTAACCTCCATAGCGTCTATTTTTTTTATTTATTTTGAATTATTAAGGGAATTTTCCATAGATTTGCACTCCCAAATTAAACGTTAAATATAGGGGAAATTTGGGAAACCGGACCGGTAGCTCAGCTGGATAGAGCAGCTGCCTTCTAAGCAGCAGGTCATTGGTTCGAATCCAATCCGGTTCACGAAAGCGCGATGTAAGTCGCGCTTTTTTTGTGCGAGAAAGTGCCATGGGTAAGAATTTCGGAGGATTCGGGATACTAAAGTAGCTTAAATAAAATCAAGTTATTTAGTGAGCGTTTAGTGAGCAAATAGGTGTGCTATCTTTGGTGCTCACTCGTCAAATAATATGCTTGCAGTGTGGTTTGAAGAGCGATTTAATAACCGCTTAAATGTGAAGAAAAATGAATGTAAAGCAGAAATTGTCAATTCTGGTCTATGGCCGGAAAAGGACAGGCGTCACTGACAGCCTCTCCCTTTATATTAGAGTTAGTATCGACGGATTTAAGGAGGAAATGTCCTGCGGGATAAAGATCCGACCCGAACATTGAGATAACTCCCGGAAACAAGTCAAAGCAGGAGAAACTCAGTTCAAAAAGTATAATAAGGCCCTAGAATTAATGAAGGCCAATCTCGAACGGCATTTTTACCTCGTACAGGCGTTGCATGGCCTGGCAACCCCGAAATTGGTATTGGAGTCCTACCGCTCCCCTATTAATGGTAAAGATCAACAGCAACAGAAAATTGCCAATCTGGCTTTTAGTGAACGACCGGATGCGCTGATATGCGATTACATTAAATATTGCGAGTTTGAGAAGAAGGCGTATGAATTTGATGCGGTGCCTTCATCAGAGAAAAAGATCATTCTTGAAGATCGACGGAATGGTATTAAAAAAAGACTGGACGCCGTTACCAGAGAGGCAAATGCCATCTTGATACTAAATTGGCCGTATCTTTCAGGTCTGGTATAAGGGTTGGCAAGGAGCTGACCAAAAAGTAATGGTCAGCCCTGTTTTATTCGGGTACCGGATGGAGACTTCTTATCATTTAAGCAATACAAGAAGCCTTCATTTTACTTTTTGGTCAGCCCCATGGAAGATCATTGATCTTTTACGATATGTTTAATTAGCAGTATACCAATCAAACTGTTAATAAACTGGTTAGACATTTGTCCAGCCGCCCCGACTTAAAGGCAACAATGTTTTGTAACGCTTTGTTATCAAATATGCCGCGAAATCCCATAGATACTATATCTGCGAGCTTTTTTGCTTCCCGCCGCTTTTTATTTAATATCATCGAATCTCAAGTTATTAGCCGTGTAATCCATTGAGCAGGTCATTGAGTAACGTTACCTGCTCAATGTGAAATTTATTTCATGTGTACTGATGTAGATTCCATTTGTTTCTCTATCCAGTTATGAATAAACACTGCGTCCTGTTCCCAGGTAGGTAAGCCTAATACATAGTGATTGCGTGGTTTTACAATAAAATCAGTAACGCTGTTTGTAGTCCGGTAAGCTTTAAAATTTCTTCGGCAAAGGTGTTCGGGAATACATTGATCTTCGCTGCCCGCCAGCAGCAGTAAAGGTGCATGTTCTTTTCGCATATCAATTTTAGAAACATTAGTTAAACCGCCCCTGGCAACACGTTTAGATTCTGGAATAGCGATAGCATCATAGGCTGCCTTCTGATCAGCATAAGCCATCCCGTTGGTAAAAGCGAATTGCCATTTTTCAAAAGACATCATATAGGACTTATCAGCAGAAGTGAAAAATCCGAGGGTCCTAACATTAGACTTTAGAAAATTCCATTCATAGGGCATCACATTAGCAGGAGGAACAGCATGTATCGCTACGCAGGCTTCCACCAGGTCACGGTTTAGTAATACCTGTGCTATCATTCCCCCGAATGAATGCCCGATGACGATCGGTTTTTCTGGAAGTGCTTTCACCAGGTCGACATAGTGATCGATCAACTGTTTTAAGGTAACTGCTGCAAGAACCGGATCGGGATGTCTCGCTCTTAAAGCCACGGCCTGCGCATCTTTACCGGGCCAGGGAGGGGCTGTACAATCAAAGCCCCGCGAATCAAAAAATGTTTTCCAGGCATCCCAGCAATGATGACTTACATAAGCTCCTGAAATAAAAACAATTGTTTTGGAATTAATTTTCGGCATGATGATTATTTTAAATTTTATAGCCTTCTGCATCTTCAGCAGCAGCACAAAACTATCTTGCAAGCCAGTCAGGAACAATAGATAAAGGAAAGCAAACGCTGTATATAAGGGGACAAAAAATATGACGGGCATAACTGCCCGAATCCTTTACTTATTTGTACATCAAAAACACTCGTTTTATCATTGACTCCCCGCAGTACAGCGAGTAGCTTTACATTTTATCACTCAAACATTTTTATATGAAAAGGGGCAAATTGCTTCCGCGTGTGCTGAAAATATTTGTAATTATTTTATTATTTCAGCACGGGCGATCAACAGCACAAAAAAAGGCGATCATGAAGGAAGATCAAATGTCGCCTACGCTTTCAGCCAGAACAAAATATGCCGAATTATCAGGCAGGAAACTGGCTTACCGTGTTATTGGCAAAGGTGCGCCTTTAATTCTTTGCAACCGCTTCCGCGGCATTTTAGATTCCTGGGACCCCGCATTTATTGATAAACTGTCTGGGCAATACCAGGTGATATTATTTGACTATTCGGGAGTGGGCTTATCCACCGGCGTACTACCATTAAAAATTGCGACGGTAGCAGAAGATGTAAAGGACCTCGCTGCCTACTTAAAACTTTCTCATTTTATACTCGGTGGCTGGTCATATGGTGGCGCTGTTGCGCAAACCTTTGCGGTTAATCACCCCGACATGGTATCGCTTCTTATCCTGATCGGGACAGGACCTGCCGGGGCAAACGATCATCAGTTGAGCCCCTTGTTCCTTGAAACCGCTTCGCATGTCGTCAACGACCTGAAGGATTTTGAAATACTTTTCTTTGAACCGGCATCTGCATTCAGCAGGCAAAAAGCCAAAGAAAGTTTTGACAGGATCGCGTTGCGTAAGAAAGACCTGGATATTCCCGTTCCTCCTGCAGTATGGTCCCGCTATTCCTACGGCGCTGCTGATTACCGGACAGACGCCAATAATACAAGGGAAAAACTAAGTAATCTGGGTATACCTGTGCTGGCGCTTTGCGGGGATCACGATATTTCTTTTCCGGTTGAAAACTGGTATAACCTCTCCGGCAAAATGGCGAATCTTTTTATCAACGTATATCCATCAGCCGGTCATGCACCGCAGGATCAATATCCCTTTCTTTCTTTTGAGCTTATACATGCATTTATCAGACAGCAGCGTAAGTAATACATTCACCAGAGATGAGATAAAAAATGACCATCTATAACAATACCATTATCGACGATTTGCTTGACAGGTATAAATCCATCATTGGAAAAGACTTTTACCGATATAGAAACCACGTATACCGGGTATTTTTGAATTGCTCGCTATTGGATAGCAGCCCGGAAAATCAGGAGAAATATGCTTATGCTGTTGTATTTCATGATATCGGTATCTGGACCAACCATACCATCGATTACCTGCAACCTTCTATAGCGGTGGCCTGTGAATACCTCGCTAGTAACGGGAAAAAAGATTGTATAACCGATATCACGCTGATGATCTACTGGCACCACAAGACCTCCAGATACCGTGGCAGCAGTGAAGAGATAGTTGAGGTTTTCCGCAAGGCAGACTGGATAGATGTTTCACTCGGCATACTGGCCTTTGGGGTTGAAAGAGATCAGATACGTATGAACAGGAAACGGCTACCCAATCTTGGTTTCCATTTTTTCCTGCTGAAGAAATTATTGAGGAATCTTTTTGTGCACCCACTGAACCCACTTCCTATGTTCAGAAAATAAATGAAGTGCTAAGCCTGATATTGATTCTGCCGGTTAGGATATATCCCAGATTTTTCCAATCCTAAGTTTTTTGATCCTCGAATTTAAGGTAGAAGCGTTCATTCCTAACAGCTCGGCAGCGCCGCCCTTACCAAATATTTTTCCATTACACTTTTTTAATACATCCACGATATGGTCACGTTCATTCTCTTCCATCGTCTTAATTTTGTGCTCGTGTGAGCTTCCCGGCGGTGTATGCTGTAAGAGGTAAACTTCTTTAATGGTGTTCTCCTTGGCTAACAAAACGGAACGCTCAATAGTATGTTCAAGTTCACGAATGTTTCCCGGCCAGTCATGGGCCATCAAAGCTTCCAACACCTGGTCGGAAATTTTCGGAACAGCTTTACCCGCTTTAGCAGCATACAGTATAGCAAAATTGTGCACCAATACAGGAATATCTTCTTTCCGTTCCCTGAGCGGGGGAAGCGTTAATGGGAATACATTCAGCCGGTAATACAGGTCCATGCGGAATCTTCCTTCTGATACTTCCTTTAACAGGTTCTTATTGGTAGCAGCAATAATGCGTATATCAACTGGCATAGCCCTGCTTCCGCCTATTCTTTCTATTTCTTTTTCCTGCAATGCCCGGAGAATTTTTGATTGCAGGTCGACGGGCAGTTCTCCAATCTCATCAAGGAACAATGTTCCCCCTGCAGCCTGTTCAAATTTACCGATCCTTTTTTCTATTGCACCGGTGAAAGATCCCTTTTCGTGGCCAAATAAAATTGATTCAATAAGCGATGACGGTAATGCGGCACAATTTACTTTAATAAGCGG
Source organism: Chitinophaga filiformis (assembly GCF_021646545.1). Classification (GTDB taxonomy): domain Bacteria; phylum Bacteroidota; class Bacteroidia; order Chitinophagales; family Chitinophagaceae; genus Chitinophaga; species Chitinophaga filiformis_A. The sequence continues at coordinate 159,973 of NZ_JAKIRP010000006.1, forward strand.
GTGTGATCTTCTTGCTGATAGTTCATGGATACATTCTGCTATTCTTTCTTTACCTGTTCCGCTTTCGCCTAAAATAAGCACTGATGTATCTACCGGTGCAACTATACACAGGTCGGCCAACACATTTAACAGTTTTGGGCTTGAACCAAGTATACCTGTAAACACCTGGCTTTTTGATCCATTCTTTTTTTTATCATGGCCGGAATTCTTCCGGATCATCGATTCTGGGTTATTATCATGCAGGTACTGGGCAATCTCCAGCATCACCAATACATCTTTTTCCCGAAATGGCTTAACCAGGAACCCGTAGGGATGCGTTGCTTTGGCCGCTTCTAAAGTTTCTTTATTGGAGTTGGCAGATAAATAAACAAAAGCAATTTTTTTTGCTCTTAGTATTTTGGCCAGATCGATGCCCGTCTGGGGACCAGTCAAAAAAATATCCAGTAATACCAGGTCCGGTGCCTCGTTGTCCAATATTGCCAGCGCTGCCGGCACAGACCTGGCAATCCCACACACCGTGTAACCTGCACGCTCAAGTATCATTTGCAGGTTGTTGGCTTCTATGAACTGGTCTTCTACTATTAATAATTTGGTTTTATTCATTGCTTATTCGCTTTCAGAAAAATATTCATGGCCGGTAACATATGACCTTACCTTAATCTTGGTAGCAAATAGGTCAATTCACCAGTTGGAAGGCATCAAGTTCTTTTTTAAAGTTTGTAAAATTCATTCCGCTATTGGATTTAAAGAATTTACTGAAATGTGCACTATCGTCAAATCCCAGGCTATAAGCAATTTGTTTCATACTTACACCGGATGTTATCGCCTGCTTTTTAGCTTCCTGGATGATACATTGCTGAATAATCTGGCTGGCCGTAAACCCTGAAACCTTTTTTACTACTTTATTAAGATAACTGCGGGTAACACATAGTTCGTCGGCGTACTCTGTTACCATTTTCTTTTTAATGTAATGAATATTTACCAACTGCATAAAGGTTTTCACGATCTGTACTTCATGCGACCTGACGTTGATCTCCCGCGCGATAACATTCACTTTTGATAAATATAGTAGAAATGTTCTGAAAAAAACCTGTAACATTTCCAATTGCAAATAATGTTCTGTATTCATTTCACGCACCATTTTCTGAAATATCTCTTCTATCTCACAGCAGCCGGAAAGATCGATCTGCATGATCATAGGGTTACCGAAAACCTTACATTGCTGCAGCATGTTTACGAACGTCAACTGGCTATCAGACGCTCCAAACAGATCCTGGGATACAGACAAATAAAAGCCCGTTGCCTTTTCATCCAGTTCTATCATCCTTACCTGTCCCGGGCTTATCATATATACATGCGCTATATCGAGATCATTCCTGTTGCGGTTGACAGTTAAATTACCCGATCCCTGTTGCAGGTAGATAATTTCATAATGTTTTGCAGAACCGGCAACCTGTGATAAAAGGCCCTGCTCTTTTATTACCTGCAGTGTTGATATCTCTATATGATCTTTGATGGATAAAGGCGGGTTACTTGTTACTAATACATCTTTTTGCATGGGTGAAAAGTTTTGGTTGAATAATATTCTTCAACCTGCAGGATTTCAATTTGCATGCCTAAGCTTATCAACTTGAATATCAATGTATTTTAGTATTTCTAAAACGATCTGTTTTTGCATATTTAATAATTTGGCGAAATATCGTTATTCCCGTTTGCATCATTTACAACCAGTAAACATCAATTAACGGATCATTTTATTAGCCATGTGCAATGTCTCTACAGGCAGAAAATTGATGGTGATCATCGTACCATTTTCTGATCTAATGGCAAAATCACCCATGATATCACCTGTAAGCCCTTTCATTAATTTCAAACCGAGACTGAACGGATTTCCGTTAGCAATATTTTCGGGGAAGCCAATACCATTATCCTGTATTGTCAAACAAAGCCGGCCCGCTTCATCCATTTGCAAATTAACGCTGATGATGCGATCAGTTGCTGAATCTGGGAATGCATGTTTGATAGCATTGGTAATAGCCTCATTTAGTATCAGGCCAAGTGGAATAGCCTGGGATACATCCAGTTTAACTGGGCTCAATTGAAGCTTGAAATAGATATTCTCATTACCGATACCCTCCCGGAGATGTTCTACTAATTCTTTCAGGTAAGTATCTATCTGGATAGAAGCAATATTTTCAGACTGGTAAAGCTTTTGGTGTACTAGCGACATAGCATATACCCGGTTACGGCTATCCTGATTAGCCTGTAGTGCTTTGTTGTCGAGGTAAACAGATTGTGACTCCAGCAAGCTTACCACTGTCTGCAAATTGTTCTTAACCCGGTGATGTACTTCCTTCAATAACCAGTCCTTTTCCTCGAGTAAACCTTCTTTTTCCTGCACCAGGTGCTGCAGTACTTCATTCTTTTTACCTATGATTTTGGTTGCCGCCTGTTTTGATCTGAACTGCCTGTAAAGGAGCACTACAATCAAAGCCAGTAAGAACACAAAGCCAAACGTAATATTCCTGGTAAAGTTAGCACTCTCCAGCCGGGCTTTCCTGCTGGCATTGTCTGCCTGTAATTGCATAATACTTTGTTTACTGAGTAAAATATTTTTATCTTTCTCAGCAGCTTCGGCACTTAATGTCAACAGGCTATTTTCCTTGTCCTTGCTTTCTATCAGGAATTTTAAACGGCTTTCTTCATATTCCTTGAACTGCAGTGCCTGTCTATTCTCCAGCAACAATATGGTTTGCTGCTTTAATTTAACGTCCTGCATAATTTTCTCTGTTTTATATTGCAGTTGCAGTTCTTCTATCTGTCTGAATCTTGACAGCGCATTTAGTGAGTCAGTTATCGATTTATTTTTTTGTAAATGCAGCATGGCCGATTGAAAATCGCCCCGGGCTGAATCAATTTTAAACGCCAGCAAATGAACATCTGCAATGCCTCCTGCTGTTGAAAATGCAGATGGCTGTAACAACTTATCTATATATTCACCGGCAGTTTTCCAGTCTCCGACTGCAAAATATGTGTCAGCCATGCTTTTATAGCTGCCGTTCCTGAAAACTTTTTGTCGGGCGTTCGAGATGGTGCTATCCCTGCTTAGTTCAAGGGCTTGTAACAAGCTTATTTTTGCAGGGCCATATTCTTTGAGACTAACATATATCTTACCTTGTATTAATGCAGCCCAAGCCCGCGAATACGCAGATTCCGGCGGGTGACGAAACAATGCTTCCTGTATTATAGGTAAAGCATCCTTTGCCCTATCCATATTCAGCATCGTATTCGTCCTGTAATTAAGAAAATACCAATAGTAATCAAAATCGGATTTTTGTTCAGCTTCTTTCAGGGCGAGATCTATAAGTTCCAGGCTTTTATCGTATTCTCCAAGCACAGAATACAAATTGCCAAGTGCAATATAAATATCCATAGAATATGGATCATAGCCTGGGCGTTCAAGGTAACGGAGTGCATCCAGTCCATACTGTATGGCTCTGTTATAATATCCTTTTTGCGTGGTTAACCTCATCATATTATAATAGGCAAAGCCCACATTTTCTGATCTAAGCTGTTTGCCTAAATTGATCACCTGGAGAAAATGCCTTTCCGATTCATCTATTTTATCTTCCATCAGGTAAACAAATGCGAGTTGATTATTCGCATTAATCTGGCGCTCACGGTCGTTCATGTCAACACTGATATCAAGAGAAGCCAATGCATAGTCCCTGGCTTTTTGAAAGTTCTTTGGCTCAAATCTCCCGTCATTATAATAGCGGCTGATATTCCTGGCAATTTCAGCTTTCAGTGAATCGGTTGACGACTCAAACATTTGCTCCATCTCTTTAATCTTTCCAGCATCAAAAAGTTTATTCAGCCTGTCTATGTTGACTCGGTAAAACGCGGGAAGGGCACCAAGTTGTTTTCTGTTTTCAGCAGTTAACCGTCGCTGGGCACTGGCACCAATCGCACAAAAAAATAAGATCCCAATAATAAGTCTCATAAATAGATAGCGGTTAGAGGACTTACACAATTTAGTTCAACAACTGGTATTGTTATGAAAAAATCAAAATGAACATTTGTACAAATAGTCTCCGTTCTTGGAATATTTGCTAAACCAATCCGGTTCACGAAAGAGATAAAGACCCGCCACTTAGAGCGGGTCTTTCTTTTTTACAATGTTTTACACTCCAAGCGAGGATCAGATTCCCTAAAAATTTGACTTGATCCGATCAGTGGCCAATGGTTGGCTACAGGTTGAAGGCCAGGCGCTTCTGCAAGAGCGCCATGCTGGGCTCAAAATATTGAGCCAGTCTGTTGTTGATGCCTGCCAGGGATCTTACATTCTCTTTAAACATGGACTATATCTCTTCCATGGCAGCCTGATTACCACCCAATTCAATAATTGAATTTTCTTCCCCATTTGTTTTGTCCGGTTCCAGATCGCTGATATCATCCAATATCAGGGAGTTAACCTTTATATACGACCATGCTTTTATGATACGCTGTAGCAGTTATCAGGAGGGGTCCGGTCTGCAAAGAATGTAGCAATCTCATAGTCAATACCATATTCATCTGCCAATCTTCTCTTGGTGATAGGGCGCATGTTACGCAAATTTAATATTGCCGTAAAAAATACGATTCTTTTATTTTATATTAGACAAAACCTTTGAAAGATGCAAACCCAAACCCATCAACGCCCCATTGCTCAAATAGGCGAGCACGTAGGTATCGAACTAGGTACCAAATTAGTAAAAGATTATTTTGATGCTTATCCTGAACAGGCCTATGGACATGTTATTGGTAGAGCTATTATGGACAAGATCCTGGCACAACCCGGTTGTGAAGGAGTTGTTGTTTATCCTGCTTTAAATGAAAATGGCAAAAAGACCCTGGTATATGCCGGTATTGATGCCAAAGGGAAAGCTATCGTAAAAATACCGATGATACAATCTGACGGTGTTATTCATTTTGAAGATGGAATCATTGCCGACAGGGCAGTTCCTTCTGGCGATGACGAGGGAGTTGATACCACCGATACTGACATTGTTCCTGAGTGGTAACACCCATGTTTTGTTTTGTCAAGTAAAAAAATGAAGCTGCCAGGTCTTTTAGTCCTGGCAGCGTTGTGAAAATAGGGTACTAACATTCAGCATAAAACAAATACGTCCGGGTAGTACGCCTGAAGGTATTTGTCTTGTTACTCCTTTTATCGAAGACAGAGGTAAGGTATTAATCGATATATATGCTCGCAATTCCTTTTTCCAGGGCATGCTCCTTCACACCGGGAAGCTTAACACCCTCTGCACGGAAAACGGTTACGTCGGTCATACCTAACAGCCCCAGGAAGGCTTTCAGATATGGCGCTACAAAATCGTTCCCTTTTAAAGGGCCTTCGGAATAGATACCACCAGAAGACATGGCAATATATACTTTCTTACCAGTGACCATTCCAACCGGACCATTCTCACTATAGCCGAAGGTAACACCAGCCCTTGTGATATGGTCGCCCCAGGCTCTTAAGGTGGTGGGAATTGTCAGATTGTAAAGCGGAGCTCCGATGACAATAATATCGGATGCCAATAATTGCTTCACTGCTTCGTTGGAATAGCGTATAGACTCCCTCCCTTCGTCGGTTAACTGGTCACCGGGCGTAAACATGGACTGTAGGATCACTGGGTTTAGATGCGGAATCTGCTGATCGTTCAGGTTCACTTCTTCAACAGTACTGCCCGGGTACTTTTCAATCACTTTATTAACAATCGCATTGCTGAGTTTATAGCTATAAGATTCATTTCCCTGAATGCTCGAAATCAGATGAAGGATACGTTTCATAAAACCTTGATTAATATTTATTAGTATTAGATATAGCAGAGTGCTGGCGCCGGCTTTGCCCGCTGCTGCTACTATCGGTGACAAAGGTACAGGCACCGGCTGCCGAAACCATCGTACTTACCCGTAGGAAAGCGCTCACTTTCAGGAAAGTGTGTAACTTTGAGTATGGAAATAATGGTTCATGAAATAGAGACAATTCCGACCAAGCAGGAATGTGACAGTTGGCTTAACTATGTGGTGGATGCGCTATATGTACTTGGCGGCAAGTGGAAATTACCGCTGATATTAAGCCTTGTACAATCTCCTAAAAGGTTCAATGAAATTCAGCATGAGTTGAGCGGCATCTCCCCGAAGATCCTGGCAAAAGAATTAAAAGACCTGGAGCTAAATGAATTTATCATACGTAAAGTATATGCCGGCACGCCTGCAATCATCGTTTATGAGGCGACTCCTCATAGCCTGACCCTGAAAAATGTATTGCGCGAGTTGGGTCTGTGGGGTAAGCAGCACAGGGAAATAATCAGGAAGAGTATGAAGCGGCAAGCGCCTTAAATTCAACTGATGCCAATGTACCGGATGTCGCATAAAGTAAAGAAAAAGGCATCCGCCCGGTTTAGCGCCTTTACAGACGATCCCAGTGCATATTGCAAAGGCTTCCCGTTGTTCAAATGCAGGAGCAGATCGCTGAAAAAAATGCTGTTTGCCACAGTTGGCGTGTATAATGTCTTACAGGCATCAATAAAATCTTCGTAGCCGATCTGCTTTGCCTCATACTTTGCCATCAGGTCAAATCCATCTTCCATTAGCCAGTCAATACCCTATTCATCGCCAGTCTTCTTTTGGTGATAGGGAGTATGTTACGCAAACATAATATTGCCGTAAAAAATACGATTCTTTTATTTTATATTAGACAAAACCTTTGAAAGATGCAAACCCAAACCCATCAACGCCCCATTGCTCAAATAGGCGAGCACGTAGGTATCGAACTAGGTACCAAATTAGTAAAAGATTATTTTGATGCTTATCCCGAACAGGCCTATGGACATGTTATTGGCAGAGATATTTTGGACAAGATCCTGGCACAACCCGGTTGTGAAGGAGTTGTTGTTTATCCTGCTTTAAATGAAAATGGCAAAAAGACCCTGGTTTATGCCGGTATTGATGCCAAAGGGAAAGCTATCGTAAAAATACCAATGATACAATCGGACGGCGCTATTCATTTTGAAGATGGAATCATTGCCGACAGGTCCATTCCTTCTAACCCTGACGAGGGAGTAGATACCACCGATACTGAGATCATTCCTGAGTGGTAATACCCATATTTTGTTTTATCAGATAAAAATAAAGCTGCCAGGACTAAAAGACCTGGCAGCTTTTTGACAAGGAGCTAACCTCTTCCAACCAATAGCCGACCTATCTCCTTCTTACCTGCCCTGGCCGTGTATGTACAAGGTCTTTTCTATAGTTCTATACGATGTTTGATTCTTGACAGTCAACTTATATTCTTACGACGCGACATTCCGACTGAATGTAACAACTGTTTCAATTGTCAATAAAATTTTAAAAGCACGTGCAACTGATGACATTGTTAATGAAAATTAAATATCCACAGAAGTTATTGTGCTAGCATGTTTCATCAGCCGTACACACTCGGAAAAAACTAAATTGTAATATATTTGGCGATTTATTACTCATTATACTAATTATTGGCAATGATAAAATCCACTGGCTTTTTAGTCCTTGTTTTAGTTCTAATGTCGTGTCAGCAAAAGGAGTCTGATAGTGGCAGTCAACCAATTGCTCAAAACGATAGCACTGCGGCCTATTCGAATAGTGGAGACATGCAGTTTTTCTCTGTTCCTTTCAATAGAAAAATGCAAGACAAGCTTTCATTATCTTTTGGTTGGGAGCCTTCTTTCGGAACCGCTTTTGTGGTAAATCTTTATAATACCGGAACCGAAGTACAGGGAGTCGCATATGAGGTGAGCCCCGAAGACCGGGGAAGTATTGCCGGGTTTAATTCTAAAGTGCAAAAGGTATTGCCCTTCGAAGGCTATAGTTTTACCATTGACCTAAATCGATGGAATGCATTGGTAGAGAAGGTGGAGAATATTCTGAGCCGATCATCTTCCAGTACTGACAAAAGCAACAGGTGTTTTGATGGAACCCATTACTACCTTGAATACGGGGACAAACAGGTTGCAGGTCACAACTGTGAGCAAGATACTATTGCGGCGTTGTCAAAATACATTGAGCAGGAAATATTAACGCCTGTTCATGAACTTAGAAAAGCTGAGAAGTAATATAAAAGGCCGGGAAAATGTGAAGTGGCTCTAAAAAGTTAGACACTTTTAGGGGCATTTTTATGGATAAAGTCTCCCTGCTTTAGTACGCCGGGTTATACAATGAATTTTTTAACAAACACTCGAAAGACAAGATTGCCTAATACATTCGTAGTAGCTCCTTAATCATTACAAGGCACACTATTTGATCGCGATGCCAAACGGATGGCAAAGATAATGCACGACAACCGCAAACACTTAAATGCCAAATACTTGCATTAATTTATACTGAACCAATCCGGTTCACGAAAGAAAGCCTTACTGAGTAGGGCTTTCTTTTTTTTGCTCCTCTAATTCTTGTGCTCTCCCGAAAAACGTTAATAAAATCGTTAATACTATTTTACGCCCCAAGCGAAGGATCAGTGGCCAATGGTTGGCTAGGAGTTGAAGGTTAGGCGTTTCTGCAGGTGAGCCATACCGGTCTCAAAATAATGGGCCAGTTTGTTGTTGATACATGCCAGGGATCTTACATTCTCTTTAAAGATAGACTGAATCTTCTCCATGGCAGCCTCATTACCGCCCAATTCAATAATTGAATTCTCTTCCCCATCTATTTTGTCCGATTCCAGGTCGCTGATATCATCCAATATCAGGGCGTTGACCTTTACATACGACCATGCTTTTATAATACGCTGTAGCAACTGTTCTTCAACCGGGATGTCGCATAAAGTAAAGAAAAAGGCATCCGCCCGGTTTAGCGCCTTTACAGACGATCCCAGTGCATATTGCAAAGGCTTCCCGTTGTTCAAATGCAGGAGCAGGTCACTGAAAAAAATGCTGTTCACAACAGTTGGAGTGTATAGTATCTTACAGGCACCAATAAAATCTTCGTAGCCGATCTGCTTTGCCTCATACTTTGCCATCAGATCAAATGCATCTTCCATTAGCCGGATATGCTTTTCATCCAGCAGGATGGACTTTTCCACTCCAAGTTTATATTGTGCGTCAAAAAGGAAGGGAATAATAGTGTAGCCTAATGAATTGGACAAATAAACATATTTTCCTTTCCAGAAATGATTGTTATTGGGAGGGGTCCGGTCTGCAAAGAATGTGGCAATGTCATAGTCAATACCATATTCATCTGCCAATTTTCTTTTGGTGATAGGGAGCATGTTACGCAATTTTAATATTGTCGTAAAAAATACGATTCTTTTATTTTATATTAGACAAAACCTTTGAAAGATGCAAACCCAAACCCATCAACGCCCCATTGCTCAAATAGGCGAGCACGTAGGTATCGAACTAGGTACCAAATTAGTAAAAGATTATTTTGATGTTTATCCCGAACAGGCCTATGGACATGTTATTGGTAGAGATATTATGGACAAGATCCTGGCACAACCCGGTTGTGAAGGAGTTGTCGTTTATCCTGCTTTAAATGAAAATGGCAAAAAGACCCTGGTTTACGCCGGTATTGATGCCAAAGGGAAAGCTATCGTAAAAATACCGATGATACAATCTGACGGTGTTATTCATTTTGAAGATGGAATCATTGCCGACAGGGCCATTCCTTCTGACCCTGACGAGGGAGTAGATCCCGTAGAAACTGACATCATTCCTGAGTGGTAATACCTATATTTTGTTTATCAGGTAAAAATAAAGCTGCCAGGTCGTTTAGTCCCGGCAGCTTTTTAACAGGAGCCAACCACTTTCAGCCAGTAGTCCACCTGCCGCCTCTTACCTACCCTGGTCGTGTATGTACAAGGTCTTTTCTATAGCTCTATACGATGTTTGATTGTTGACAGTCAACTTACATTGTTATGGCGCGACTTTCAGTGTTAGCTAACCCTAGCGCCCATCGAAGCTTACACGAGTTCGTTATTCCATATTTTTCTTGCAAGAGCGTATAAACTCTCGGTCCGTTTTAGAATGGCTTCGGCATTCAAAGCCCTGATTGGCTTCAATATCAGGTTTTCCTCCAGCATGGCTCCCTTTAAACATGATAATGCGTAAAGGTTCTCGCCTTCTAATAATTGGAGTTTCTCGTAATTAGTTTGAGCATTGAACTCCATGGCACAATTGTTTGGCAGCAACAAGAAATTCCCCAGGCTCCGGCAGGTTGCACGAAAAATGTTTTCATTGGGAAAATCCTTCCTGTATCGGTCGTAATGATGTTCGTTGAGTATTGGACATAATACAAAGCGATTTTTCTTTCTGCTGGATACCAGGTCTTCAAATCTTAGCGTATTATCGCTGTATTTTTGCTCAACATAATAGGTTATTCTTGCAAGAAAATAATGAACGAATTTCTTATTATCATGGCTTGACGAGAAGTCGAATATCGCAATGAGGCTTTCGCTTAACGAAGTTAGTTTGCCACTTAATATAGCCATTAAAGTATCCAGACTTTTGTTTCTGATTTCTTTGGCCAAAGAATAGATGATATAGCGTACCGATGTTTGTGTGATGCTTTTATTGTTTAATGTCCTTATTATGGTATAAGTATCTATGAATTTGTATGTGTTGTTAAGCTTTGTTACAATGGTTTCTTCATCATCCAGCTTGTTGATGGACGCTAGCAATAAAGGGAATGTAAGCGAATCGGCGATTGTCCAATAAGAAGCTATAAAAAGGGTTTCCAGGCCAGTTGTTAAGTTATCTGTCGCATCAAGGATCCTCATATAAAGTGTTGAGTAAAAATCAAAGCCACCTTTAATAAAGTAAAAAAATGAATCCGGGTCGGACAAGCCGATTTTCCTGGGATTATCTTTAACCCAGGTGTGAAACCGGGTGCCTATCTTCTCGAAGTCTTCATTTGTTGCACTTTTTGCCGATGATCGAATGGTCTCTGCAAAATGACTGCGTAGCCAGGCTTTTATAAATTCCTGATCTTCCTGGGGGGAATAGCTATGAAAGATAGAGATTTTGTCTTTCCAGAGCTCATTGATCTCTTCGATCCTATCAGCGTCGTTCACATTACTTAACAGGTATCCTTTCAACATTTCGGTGGGCGTCAGGTTCAGACCACGATCGTTCATTGTCTCAAATATAGTATAGGCGTTCTCACTCGAATAGGCAAGAATTTCCACAAATACTACATTTTCTTTTAACCATTCGATAAATAACGGCAAGTTAGACTCCGTGAGGCTCGGAGGAAACAGAGTGGCTATGTCAAGATATCTGTCGTACATATTTCTTACAGAAAAATCTGTGCTCGTTTCTATGTCGAATTCCTGATTCTTAAATAGCGCATCTAATATTGAGTTTCTACTGGGAACGTCGATATTATAACTGCTTCTTCCTCCCTTTCTGGAAAAGATAAGTGGTTCGATATCCTCCTTTTCGGCAAAATTAACCTGCCGGTTATTGAGATATATTAACAGCAGCATTATGGACGTAAGCCGTTGCTGCCCGTCAACAATGGATCGCGCCTTGCCTGTCTCACAGATCACGATCGGGCCAAGATAGTAGCAATTGTAACGCACTACCTTATCGAGGGTATCATCTTGTGTATAGTCGGCCATAAAGGCCGCTTCAAGATCCACCAAAAGCTGTTCAATGTGCTTTTTCCCCCACTTATATTCCCGCTGGAAGTAGTCCACCGTATATTTTTTTCCATGAAGTAGTTCAGTCAGCTTCCTTTTATCGGCCTGTATATTGTTTGCAATTGAGCTCATGGTTTGCTTTTTAAAGTTTTAACTAACATTCTTAATATATGATAGGCATGTTCATAGGCGGAAAGATTTTGCGCATTGGGTACTATTTCGCCATGAAACAGGACGCAACGCAAGTTGTAGAGCACTTCTATTACAGCTCTTGCTATTAACTCTGTATCCTTTATGAAATAGCCGCTACCGATCTTTAATGCCTGCTGCCGGTTATTGCTCATAAGGCTTTCTTTTCTCTCGGGAGATACTTCCTTGAAATAAATGATCAACACCTCCCACTGGTCTTTACTCAGGGTGGAACGTTGTATTTCCGACTTCAGGTGCTCCATGTCTCTAATGGCATTGTTCATAAAGAGCATTTTTTTCCCACCTTTTATCATTTCAACGACAACTCTATAGCTCTTACTACTGCTTGTATATTCGACGAAATACCTGACTCCTTTGTATGGACTGTTTTTTATATAAGCAGTGTTCTTTCTGAAGTATAGGTCTGAAAAACAAATGCGGTGTCCGGCGCTTTTTATATTGTTATTCTCCAACGTTTCGTGCAGCAATCCCATGGAGCTTTTAAAATACAGGCCTTCGCTTGTAGATGAACCCAATAGTGCGATGATCTTATCTTTTATCGGATTCGTGTTGGATTTTAGTTCTTCAATATGTAACCGGTCATTGTCTAACTTATAAGTATTATAATACCATGCATTGAACGGTATCCAGTATTTTAAGAAGAAAAAGGCATAATCATTTGCAGATTCTGCCAGGTCGAGCCACATAGTTTCATTGCCAATAAATAGGTTTTTTGACATTTCTGATCGGTTTGAGGGGGCACGCCGATATTAGAACGCATGCTCCCCACAGGGGTGCGGGCCTTAGTCTGGAGTACCTGATATTATTTAACATATATATACAGTTGCAGATATCCAAATATGGTAACATGTCAGTTTTAATTTAGATAGGATCTTTATCGAAAGTATAATTTAATTAATGTATACCCTGGCTGGCACCTGTGACAATGGTTAACGGGCATTACTGAGCCTACACAAGCTAGTACTGGTGCTACAAGACCCGTTTATGGCAACTATTTTGGACTTCCTATAACTGTTTAACCCTGACACAGTAGTTTTTATCCGCGGACAAACTCCGGATATCCCTTTCCAGAAGAGGTATTCGCTGCCATTCAGTAGTTGGAGTAATTAACATCGGTATACGATTCTCGAATAAGATTTTCAAGGGCATGTCGAAGCCCTGCATACAATTCGTCCACCGGTAGCTTAATTCATTCTCGTGAAAGGAATATTCGAGTGTAGGAATCTGGGTTGTTGTTAAATACTGGGCAAATACTTTTGAAAAATTCCTTCCGGAATACTGATTGAGTAAGGTTAACACCTGATCTGTAGAGACAGTCTGATGATATAATTCTTTGTTTAAGAGCAGCAACCACCCTCTGAAGGTAGAATCGCCTACAATCTGTCTGATAGTATGGAGCATAGCACTCCCCTTGTAGTATTTGTCTGAGGTATTAGTACCGATGATAGCTTCATCATTTTTTATACGCTTCCATGTGCCGATAGCGTACTCATTGCCGGCGGCATTCCCGAAAACGAAGTCAGTATAAAGCGTTTCCAGGTATTTCGTAAAGCCTTCATGGATCCAGCTTTCACCAAAGCCACCGGATGTGATGCTATTGCCAAACCATTCGTGCCCGCTTTCATGAATAAGAATAAAATCCCACTTCAGCCCCCACCCCGTTCCAGAGATCCTATCCGTTCCTTCATAACCGTTCCGGAATCCATTACCGTATGCTACAGCGCTCTGGTGTTCCATGCCGGGCATAGGAGCCTCTACAAGTTTGTAGCTATCCTGATAAAAGGGGTATGGACCCAGCCAGTATTCAAAAGCATGTAACATGGTGTCGGCCTGTAGGAAATGTGCTTCCGCCTTCTTCCTGTTGTAATCCAGCACCCAGTAATCACAATCCAGCGGACCTTTCAATCCGTTATATTGCCTATGCCAGCCAACATATTTTCCAATGCTGGGGATAATATTGTAGTTGTTAATAGGACTGGTCACCGTCCACGTGTATGTAACTGTGCCTTTCCTACCTATTGTCTTCTGCTGTAGTCTTCCGTTTGCTATTGCCACCAGCGTATCCGGAACTGTGATGCTAACGGAGGCGCCGTTATCAGGTTCATCATATAAAACCTCCTTACAAGGCAACCAGATGCTGGCGCCTGCCCCCTCGCAGGCTATACTCATCCATGGGCGGCCTTTTCCATCTTTAGTCCAAATCCAACCGCTTCCAAAGGGCGGTCTTATTGCTTCCTGCGGGTGCCCACTAAAAGCGACCGATATAGTTTGCTTGTCGCCAACAATTAATTCCTGTGGGAAGGTGATCAGGTAAGTGTCGTTGCCCTTCTTTTCAAAAGAGAGCTGTTTTTTCTTCCAGGTGACAGCTGTTATTGTCATCGGTTCCTGAAGGCTGATGCGCATTACCTTTCCGGCATTCAGCACCTCAAAACTGATGTTGTTGTTGCCTGAAATAAATTTTTTCCGATAGTCAGGGGTGACCTCAATCGTGTACTTCAATAGATTCCACCAGCGATATTCCTGAGCAACATCTGCTGGCATAGTTTCTCTGCTGCTGCCAGATATTGCCTGGCCGTTGGCAGGCATAGCATAAAGCGAGATAAGGAGTGTAAGCAACACGTATTTAATCATAGTTAAATATACCTCCCAATCATTTAATTTAAAAAGGTAGACGAAAAACGCCGCTTTTTGCTATTTTTGCTCCGAAATGAACAAAGCAACTACATCATCTCCGGTTACACCACCTTGATAGCACCAACCAATCGGCTATCAGTACACGCCCGGCTTCTCTGCCCGGGGCCTTACTGTTCATTCAAACCAACTACTTCATTATTCATTTAATACTTTTTAATCTTCAGCATGAAGGCCTACTTTAATCTGTTTGACTTTTCGCAGAAAGTTAATTACAAGACCGAAATATTGGCAGGGCTAACCGTGGCCATGACTATGATTCCTGAATCCTTGTCCTTTGCCATTTTAGCAGGACTCTCGCCTTTAACCGGCTTGTATGCTGCATTTTTAATGGGCCTGATTACGGCGGTTCTGGGAGGCCGGCCGGGAATGGTATCTGGTGGTGCAGGCGCTACGGTGGTGGTTTTAATCGCTTTAATGCAGTCACACGGGGTTGAATATGTATTTGCAGCAGTTGCATTAGCGGGGCTCATCCAGATTACTGTCGGAATATTCAGGCTGGGGAAATTTATCCGCCTGGTGCCCCAACCTGTTATGTATGGATTTGTAAATGGACTTGCTGTGATCATCTTTATGGCACAGGTTGAACAATTTAAGACATCTACCAGCGGCGGTACTGTATGGCTGAGCGGATCTGCACTCTGGATTATGGCCGGTCTGGTTGCATTGACGATACTTGTTGTGATCACCTTTCCAAAAATCACAAAAGCAGTACCAGCATCGCTCGTAGCCATTATTGTTGTTTTCCTGATCGTCTTAGGATTCGGCATCGAGACAAAAACGGTAAAAGACATCGCATCCATCAGTGGTGGCTTTCCTTCATTCCATATCCCGTCCGTCCCTTTCGGTTTCGAAACAATCAAGACTATCTTCCCATACTCGCTGGTCATGGCAGGCGTTGGTCTGATAGAAAGCCTGCTCACACTGAACGTAGTAGATGAAATCACTGGTACCAAAGGAAAAGGTAATAAAGAAGCCGTAGCACAGGGGACAGCCAACATAGTGAATGGCTTTTTCACGGGCATGGGCGGCTGTGCAATGATCGCGCAATCTTTTGTTAACTTATCTGCTGGTTCCAGGGCACGATTATCGGCGATTATAGCATCAATTACCATCCTGCTGATCATTCTCTTCGGGGCTCCTATCATAGAGCATGTTCCAATGGCGGCATTAGTAGGGGTAATGATCATGGTGGCTATTGGAACATTTGAATGGATCAGTCTGCGTATAATAAACAAAATGCCGCGTCACGACGTTGCGGTGGGCATATTGGTTGCCGTTATCACGGTATGGTTGCACAACCTTGCTCTGGCGGTACTGATAGGTGTTATTATCTCTGCACTCGTCTTTGCCTGGGAAAGCGCCAAACGCATACGTGCAAGGAAGTATACCGATGAACAGGGTGTTAAGCACTATGAGATTTTCGGGCCTTTATTCTTCGGTTCTGTTAGCGCCTTCCTGGAAAAATTTGATGTAGCGAACGATCCGGCTGAAGTGATCATAGATTTTAAAGAAAGCCGTGTAGCTGATATGAGCGCCATTGAAGCCTTGAGTAAACTGACAGAACGCTACCAGAAATTAAACAAAAAGCTGCACCTGCGCCATCTCAGTGAAGACTGCCGCCTGCTGCTTAAAAACGCTGAAGCTGTGATTGAAGTAAATGTCGTTGAAGATCCGTATTACAAAGTGGCTACAGATCTGCACTAGGACGCTGTTGTTTCAATTGATCACCAATTGAACGGATGACGCGGGCGGGGTTGCCGGCGACAAGCATATTCGCCGGAACGTCCTTCGTGACTACGGCCCCGGCAGCTACAACTGAGTTTTCACCTATAGTCACTCCTCCGATAATGGTTGCACCGGCTGCAATCCACACGTTCCTCTTAATCACGATGGGCTTTCCAATTGTAACAGCGCGGCGTTGTGAAGTATCCAGGGAATGGCTCGTCGTGATAATGCTCACATTCGGCCCGATCATCACATCGTCTCCGATTTCGAGGCCACCGAGGTCATAAAACGTACAGTTCTGATTGACGAAGACATTTCGTCCAACGCTGATTTCGTCTCCGCCGGCAGTATAGAATGGCGGGAGTAGTAAAAAGCTATCGTCTACCGGTTTACAGATAAGTTGGCTGAACAAAGCACGAACTTCATCTGCGTCGTTAAATGTCAAACGGTTAATCCTGGCAGTGATCTCCATCGCCCGTTTGGTATTTGCCACCATAGCCGCCGATTCCGGCGTTCTTCTGTTAACTATCCTGGTGTTATCATTACTCATCGTCCATCGTTTCTTTAGCTGCAAATGCGCGCGTTACAACTGTAAATGTGCCTGCATTCATCAGAAGTGGTTTAATAAACAACTACGAGTTATGCTTGCTCCTATATCTGCAATAGATCTGGTCTTACTTCTTTAAAATCTTCATCAGCTAACGCCTCGTCTAAGGGAATTGATAATGCGCCTCACTAAATACAGCCTTACATTCTTTTAAATTGGTAATCCTTTATCCTTCCGTTTTGCCAGTTCTACAACCTGGTTGAATACGGGTGCTCCTGCCTGCGCTGCCTTACGAACAAGGTTTAAATCAACGAAGTCGCCACCTCTCTCGCGCACGGCGGGATCAAATAGTTCAGGCTCGTCGCCGTCCAGGAAATCGGGTTTTGTTGGCCAGCCCTCGCCGCACATGATCAGGGCATCGATTTCCTCTGACGCTTTTGCCGGCGTATGCTGATCAAGCAATACACCGCGTGCAGTGAGGGTTCCTGTTACATCGAGGCTTGCTCCCCCATCTCCCCACGTGCCCACAACAAAGCCGTCCACCGTGGTATCGCCTTCAATTGCCAGACGCGCACTGCCTGAAAAGAAAAGATTATCCGCCTTCAGTTTTCCCAAAATCACCAATGTACTCGTACGCCCTTCGGGTGTTTTACAAATAAAGGTTCCTTTTATCGCCACATCGCCATCGATGATGACCGCCCAGGGATCTTCCTCCAGGGTGAAATCACCGTCAATCTCTAATGGCCCTGGGATATGTTTAATTGAAACCTCGTCATCATTCAATGATGCAGTTTCTTCAAACCATTCCCACCAGTATTGTTCACTGTATTGCTTTTTTAATTCATCCATAGATGCAGGCGCACCTAAAGTCTGTTTGTTCTCCATTATTCAAATATCTAATTTATTCTTTTATGTTGTATACGATCAAATGGGAACTGGTAGTTGACCTGATTGTCAGCTGATCCGAATTTGTGTAGTCAAGTATAACTAATCAGGAAATGAAACCCCTGTAAGTTCTCTGCAAGCTTCCAGCAACCTTTCCTGCAATACAATATTGTCAGCTTCGGGGTTATGACGTTTTTCTTTTTGATGAAAGAAATAATGGCCACTAACTTTCGCCTTTTCATCGTTGCTTGTAGCAAGCCATACCTGCGTTTCATATCCCTTTTGCAAGTTATCGGGCGCCCCCCTTCCACCCATCTTTGTCGGCACCCATCCAGGGTCGAGGGCGTTCGAATAGACGTCCGTCCACTTTCGTGACACTGCTATGGAGAGCATTACCAAAAGCAACTTTGAATCAGAATAGGTTACGCGGTTACTATTGTTTAACAGATCAAAATTAGCATTCCCCTGAAAGTGCATGCCGGAACTTAAGTAGATCAGTCGTTTAGGCTTTTGAATTAAACATGTAAGAATATAGGGAGCTAATATATTGACATGAAGAATCTGCCTGGCTGAAGCATTGTAAACGCCGGCATTATGGATTACCGCATCGAACATGCCTAATTCATTCACGTCCTGAGCAAGCTTTTTCGTTTGCTCAATATCTGACAAGTCGCCCGTTAAAATACTTTCAGCACCTGGCAGTTTCTTTATCGTCTCACTTTTTCTCTCTTCGTTACGTGCATGTAAAACGACCTGATGTCCGGCATCTATTAGTGTTTTTGCTGATAGCAGGCCAAGGCCATCTGCGGAGCCGGTGATGAATACTCTTGCCATAGGCTAACATTGTTATTACAACGAAAGGTAGTACTTTTTCAAAGATGCCATGTCATGCCGCCGATCATAACATCTGTAAAGCTCCGCAGTATATATTAAGCTGGTTTGTGGACACCTTCGGATACCGGTAAGTACATTAGAACTACGAAAAGGGACCTCATGTTTTAAGGGTTGAAATAAAGATTCTGAAAGCAATCCCTTGAAATAGCATATCTTTCAAACATGCACCAGGAATTTGAATCTCCTGAAGCCCTACAGGATACCATAAAATGCTTTTGGTATGAAAGAAGGGACCTCGGAGAACTACAATCGGGTTTTGAGGTATTACCGGATGGTTACGCCGAAATTATTTTTCACTTCGGAAGCGGCTGTAGTATTGCTAACAATGAAGACCTGCAAGCATTGCCATCACCGTTTATCGTCGGCTTGCTCAACCAGCCTATTACCTTTTACTCAAAAAATCGTTTAGAGATCATCGGTATCAGGTGCTTTCCATGGACGGTGTTCGATTTACTGGGACTGCCGTCAGGAAAAGACCGGGTGCATGTATTTGAGCATCCTATCGCTCAGCTTCAATCTACCCTGAGCAAGTGGATGGAAGCCGGTAAGATAGATGAAGCAATGGCGGAGGTACAGCAGTATTTCCTGCATGCACGGTCGCAGATTGCCGTTGACAGTATGCTGTTCAAAGCGGGCCTCGCTATGAAGAAGACGAACGGCAATATGCCGGTAAGCGAGATAGCAGCGGCAGCTCATGCAACGGTTCGCACGCTGGAAAGGAATTTCAAGCAATCCTCCGGCTATACCGTTAAAGATGTTTCAGGGCTGATGCGTTTTGAGAAGGTGCGGAATCAATTATGGCTATATCCTGATTCCAATATAGCCGGCCTGGCTCAAGAACTGGGTTATACGGATCAATCACATCTGAGCAGGGAATTCAAACGCTACAGCGGCACTACACCAGGGGTATTCGCACGAAAAGCGAAGAAAGCGAAACAGGCAGTAAGCGACGATTTTGTCGCGTTTATACAAGACTAAGGCAGGCGCATTCCCCAATTTTGTGCTTCAATTAGTTTATATGAACGTTATACCTGAAAGCAATACATCCGCAGAAAGCCAATCTATTTATGATGTGATCATCTCGGGAGCAGGGCCTGTAGGCCTGTTCCTCGCCTGTGAACTGGCCATGGCCAAATGTTCAGTCCTGATACTGGAAAAGGCGGAGCAGCTGCACTCACCATTGAAGCAAGTACCTTTTGGCATACGGGGCCTCTCTGCCCCTACTATTGAAGCCCTTTACCGACGTGGTTTACTGGATGAACTTGAGGTGCCCAGGCGTCTTAAAAATCCGCATACAACTACAGTAAAAGGACCACTACGCCAGGTAGGCCACTTTGCGGGCATTCCTTTTCATGAAAGTGATATTGACACCGCACAGTGGAAGTATCGTCTGCCAGGTTCGACCGACACCAGTCTGATAGCTGAAATGGAGGAGCTTGAAACAGTACTGACCCGGCGCGCTGCATCTCTTGGTGTACTGATCAAGCGTGGACTTGCCGTTACAGACTTCCATCAAACCGTGGACGGAGTGACCGTCCTGTCGGGCGACCAGTCCTTTAAAGGTCAATGGCTCGTAGGCTGCGATGGAAGCCGTAGTATTGTCCGCAAGCTGGGTGGTTTTGAATTTGCCGGTACGGAGCCGGCATTCACCGGCTACACTACTAAGGTCGATATTGCCGATCCTGAGAAACTCCGTCCAGGCCGGAATCTGACATCAACGGGCATGTACCTTCAATCCCAACCAGGTTATGTGATGATACAGGATTTTGATGGCGGAGCATTTCATAGCGCAGAAAAGCCGGTCACACTGGAACATGTGCAGGAGGTTTTACGCCGCGTCTCAAATACGGGCGTTACGATCAACACCCTGCATGTTGCTACCACATGGACGGACCGGGCACGGCAAGCCACTACATACTGCAAAGGACGGATACTTCTGGCGGGAGATGCCGCACATATTCATTCTCCACTGGGAGGTCAGGGACTTAATCTTGGACTGGGTGATGCCATGAACCTGGGTTGGAAGCTCGCCGCCACCATTCACAACAAGGCGCCCGAAGGCTTGCTGGACAGTTATCATACCGAACGACATCCCATTGGGGCACAGGTGTTGGATTGGTCACGCGCCCAGGTCGCCATTATGAGACCAGATCCACATGCCCGCGCACTGAATGCAATTGTCCGCGATCTCGTGCATACACGCGATGGCGCCACTTATTTTGCAGGAAGGGTGTGGGGCATTTTCACACACTATCCTCTTGGTGGTAGCCATGCGCTGACAGGCCACAGCATCCCCAACTTTGTCTTTGAAGACGGTACAAACATTGGCGGGTTAATGCAGGATGGCCGGGGACTACTGCTCGATTTTGAAATGAATGCTTCTCTGAAAACGCTGGCGGATAAATATGGGAGCCGAATCAGCTATGTTTCAGGCAGCGTAAAAGACCGGTTAGGTGTAAGCGCCGCGCTGATACGCCCTGATGGGATTATTGCCTGGGCTTCCGACATGGACCTGGATTATGGCGAACTCCAAAAGGCTGCTGATCGCTGGTTTATTTGACTACACACAGACGGCTTCCCCACTCATTATGAGCAGCGGAAGCCGTTATTGTGCGATTTGATTCAGCATGTATGCCATGAAAAAGCAAACGACTATTTACCCGCAATGACACTGATCTCGATATTGGCATTTTGGACAAGGTCACTGACGGCTATGCAGGTTCTGGCAGGATATGGTTTGTGAAAGTATTGCCTGTAGATACTGTTAAACTCCCCGAAATGATTAAGGTCGCGCAGATACACGGTGACGCTGATTACCTGTGTTAAAGAAGTACCAGCTTGCTTTAAAATAGCGCTTACGTTCTTTAAGGCCTGGCTTACCTCTTCCCTGAACGCTACACCTTGATTATCTTTAGATGCAACACCAATCTGTCCGGATACAAACACCAGTCCATTACGGACTGTATAGTCACTAAATGGCTTGGCTTGAGCACCTGCAGTTTGTCCCTGTGCAGTTATCGCGAACAGCGATAGTATGCTGCTTATTGTGAATGCTATAAATGTTTTCATTTTCTTACAATCCGTATTTACATAAAAGAGCCGTCATGGCAGCCATGGCGCCAGCGCCCATAGCCACCTCACGGGGATTTATCTTATCATAAGTATCCAATGCACTGTGATGAATATAAAACAGCCGGCTGTCGTCGCAGTCGAGGCTAAGCAGCGCTTTTGCCATTCCCTTCATAGGCACCAGGTCAACGCCCCGTTGTTGCGACTGGACATCACCAGCCTTATAAGGCGCTAATAACAATGCCCATTCTTTGAACCTGGCTACCACTTCGGGTGAGGCTTCTATTCTGAATCCCCGGGGACTAAAACCGCCGGCGTCCGATTCTAAAGCTGCTACATGATATTCGTTACGCGCCTTAGCCTGTTCCGCGTATTTTACACCACCGTGTGCGCCTGCTTCCTCGTTCATATAAAGTATCACCCGTAAGGTCCGGGCGGGCTTCAGACCGGTTGCTTTAAATACTCTCAATACCTCCATTGCCTGTACCACCCCGGTTCCGTCATCGCTCGCGCCTTCGCCTACATCCCAGGTATCTATATGCGCACCGACAGTTACAAACTCTTCGGGATGTATAGCGCCCCTGAGTTCTGCAATAACATTATATGAAAGGACATCCGGCAATTGTATACAATTCATCTTCAGCGAGACCTGCAGCTTAGGGTCTTTCTTCAATGCTTCACTCAGTTTATCGGCACTATTGGTACTTAAGGCTGCAGCTGGAATTTTCGCTACCGAAGCATCGTAGCTCATAGCGCCTGTATGAGGATAGTCGTCCTTCGCCAGCGTCAATGACCTGATCAGCGCACCGATCGCACCCTTCTTTGATGCAGCAATAGCACCTTGTGCCCGTTGGTCAGCAGCTGCCAGATAGGCTTTGAACGTTTCCACCTCACGCGCGTCCATCGCCCGGTTAAAGAAGACGACCTTACCTCTTACCTGTTCGTCACTAAGTGAGGATAGCTCTGCCCAGGATCTTACTTCTACTACCCGCGCTGTTAATGTGCCACCTGTTCCCACAGATCCTCCTAAGGCACTTAGATCCAGCTTTACGCTGCTGCCGCCTGTGGTAAACCAGGCGGATTCTTTTGCACCTCTTACCCAATGCGGCACCATGACTGGCTGGAGATAAATACTATCCGGACGATATTGGGACATCGTAGATCTTGCCCAGTCAACAGCCTGCTTTGCCTGTTCTGAACCCGTCATCCTGGCCCCGATATGGCGGCTCAGGTAACGCAGGTTTGCATCCATTTCTTCACCTGATAATACTACATCGTAAAGTTTACGGATCATGAGCGAATCAGCGGTATCACGTACCTGTGCAGTTGCTGATGTGATCATCAAAGTAATGACTGCTGAAAAGACAAAGGAAAATGTATGTTGTCTGAAAAATTTAAATAGCTTGTTCATAAACTCGTTATTGTCCCACACCACTTGTTGTATAATTAATCGGGAACCAGCCATATCCGGTTTCGCGCTTACGTATGTGACCTATGCCAGGGAAAGATAAATGGTCTGCAGCTATCCAGTACTTTCCCTTCGCTGCATCCTCATAGGCTCTCTTCCGCGCCTGGGCAGCTGTTGCAGGATCAACGTCATACACGATCGTAACGTCAGGATCTGCAAACTGCACAGCGGCTGAATGCATGATATCGCCCCAGAACATTATTTTCTCTCCGTTACTGGTTACCTGGTAAAAGCTATGTCCAGGTGTATGTCCGGCGCTGGCAACAGGAAGAATACCAGGAAACAGTTCCTTTCCATATTCATACGTTTTGAGCTTTCCGGCTTTAACGTATGGGGTCATTTTGAGCCGTGCCTGATCGAAATACGGTTTCAGTCTGGCAGGAGCTTTTGCATAGTTCTCATCACTCAGCCAATAATCAGCCTCTTTCCTACTAACATAGATATCTGCATTCGGAAACACCATTTTATCGCCAGCCATTAAACCACCGGTATGGTCGGTATGAATATGGGTTACCAATACTGCATCAATCTGTTCAGGTTTATAACCTGCACGGATCATATTCGCAGGAAGATGGCCGAGTGAAGGACCGTATAAGTCAGCCGTGCCCGCATCCACCAGGATGAGTTTACCGTTGATCTTGAGCAGGTACGCATTCACAGAAGCCTCTACTACCGGTGTCTGAAAGTTTAGTTCGGTTAATTTTTTGACTTCTCCCGGTTGAGTATTGGTCAGCAGTTTGTCCAGATCCTGAGGCACGCTCCCATCAGAGAATGCAATGATCTCGATATCGCCCAGCAACATATGATAACTGCCTGGCTGAGCCAGTACCTTTGTATGTTGTGCGAAAGTAAGCGGCGCATAATACAGCGAGGCACCCATCATCACACCAAAGGAGAGAATTAGCTTCAGAAAAAAACGATTAAAAAGAATCTTTACGTTTGTCATCTTGAAATATTTTTGGATATATTTTTTGATCAGATCATTGTCTTCCTTACAGGCCTGATTCAGGAAGGCGCTAAAAACGGATACAAAGCTATGCCGACGGTACACTTTGGACAAGTACGTACTTCATTATAGCATAGGGCTAAAATTATCTCTATGCGCTATCCGGGTATTATTGGTTAATTTTGTTACCTCAACGATGTTTGCAATGTTTGAGAGAAAGATTCCGAAGGACTTAGATTGCGGGATGGCGATGATTATGGAAATCATCGGGGGCAAGTGGAAGCCCTGCCTGATCCATAATATCTGGCATGGTCACAGACGGCCCAGCGAATTGCAGCGGTTAAATCCTAAAGCGAGCAGAAGAGTACTTTACCAGCAGCTCCAGGAACTGGAGGAACATGGTATCATTGAGCGGGTTGTATATCCGGTTCTCCCCCCGAAAGTGGAGTATTTCTTAACTGAGTTGGGTAACTCACTATTGCCGGTCATCAGCGTTATGGATGAATGGGGAGCACAGTACCTGTCGAACCCCAGCAAACAACCGCTTTTAAGCAAAGAGGTGTGAAATAGGATAACAAAGAAGGTGTACCAGTCGATACACCTTCTTTGTTGTTATTATCTTGGATCTGGTTTACTTACCAGTTGATATTCTTTTGGCGGCTCTTTCTGCTGCAGATGGCGGACAAAATAATCCCAACGGCGGCGCATCATATAGGGACCGTCCGCCGCAAAACCATGCCTGGCCTGCGGGAATATGATCAGATCATAATCCTTGTTAGCTTTTGTCAAAGCATCTACCACTAAGAAAGTGTTATAAGGCGGTACATTATCATCCATCATACCGTGCGCCAGCAGCAGGTTCCCTTTCAGGTTGCCGGCGTAAAGCGGGTTGGCTTGTTTAGCGTAATCAGATTCTGACGTAAGACCGTTATAACGCTCTCCCCAGTCATCTTCATAGTTACGATTTTCATGGTTGCCTGATTCTGCAATACCTACTTTGAAGAAATCAGGATAACGGAACATGGCGGCAGCAGTAGCAAAGCCACCTCCTGAATGTCCCCAGATGCCTACACGGCTGGTGTCGATATACGCATAACGCGCCGCTAGCTGACGAATACCGGTGATCTGGTCGGGCAATGTATTTTCTGCCATGTTACCGTAGTTCATATCATGGTAACTTTTGCTGCGCAGTGGATTACTGGTACCTTCCAGTACCATCACTATGAATCCCAGCTCTGCCAGTGCCTGATGGTCCAGACGGGCCGACACGAATGACCAGGTGCGCACCCCGCCTCCCTGCGGACCAGGGTATATATAATCTATGATGGGATATTTCTTGTTGTTATCCAGGTGCGTAGGTGTAAACAGCAAGCCATAGATATCCGTTTTCCCGTCATGCGCCTTAACTGAAAACGGCGTTGGCGGCTTCCAGCCTGTAGCTTTAAGACGTGTAACATCGGTTTTCTCCAGGCTTACAAGCAGTTTACCCTGGCGATTGCGTAATACTGTTGTAGCAGGAACATCTGGCTGTGAGTAATTGTCTATAAAGTATTGACCATCCGGTGAGAAAGTCAGCTTGTGGTTACCCGTCTCCGGAGTCAGATCAACGAAGCCACTACCATCGAAATTTATTCTGCAGAAGTGACTGAAGTAGGGATTGCGCGTATCGAGGCCACAAGCGTTGAAGAAAATCACCCTGCTTTTTTCATCGACCCGCTCTACGCTGGTCACCAGCCATTTCCCTTTGGTGATCTGGTTCTTTAAAGCCCCTGTCGCTGCGTTGTAGAGATACAGATGTCCCCAGTCATCACGTTCACTATACCATATGAACTCGTTTGACTTCTTCAGATAATGCCAGTTAATGGCATCCTGTCCGGATTCGTACTGCGTGGCTACTTTCTCTTCAAATACCTCTCGAACAGCACCGGTAGCAGCGTTGGCGATACGCACTTTTTCATGTTTATGATTACGGGAGGTAGATACGAATGCCAGCTCTGTATTATCGTCACTCCAGTCGACATCGTCGAAGGTGCCGCTGGAAGATATATCATCGCTTAAGGTGCCGCGATGCGGATCGGCAGGTACCTGTAAAGGGATCACCTTTGCCTGGTTCACGTCGATAATGACCCGATGGATCATAGCGATGACTGAATCACCCGCCAGTGGATACTTCCAGGCCATCAGCGTTGGTTTACCGATATTGGTAGTAACAAGGTACATATCGCTTACCTGGCGCTGATCCTGTTTGAAGGTCGCTATCTTACGGGAATCGTGCGACCAGCGTAATACAGGCTTGTCGCTGTGGCTCCAGCCGGCATTGTCCGTAGCATAACCAAAGTCCTTAACACCATCGGTGGTAAGCGCACGCTCAGGCCCATTGGGTAGTTCGCGCACCCATAAGTTATGGTCTTTTATAAATGCAGCGAGATGGCCATCCGGAGAGACCACTTCATTCCAGGTACCGCTGACACTAGTCCCTGATGGCTGTTGCCCGGTTTTTCGGCATTGATAGGACTGCAGATCGCAACTCCACTCCTCGCCTGCTATATTAAACGAGATGCTTTTATTGTCGTTGGTGAACCGGAAAAAGCGAAACGGCAGGGCATAGGGCCTGTAGTTTGTACCTGTAGCTTTGGACAAAGCTGCTGCTACTTTTTCCTGATCAAAGGCGGTGGTACGTGTAGCTTTGGCCGGATTGACCAGTATGAATTCCCTACCGCGGGTAGTCAATACGCGGTACCAGAAGCTGCCATTTTCCAGCCATTCAGGAGCGCCGGCGATATTGTCTACCAACGGATCAGTATTGTAAATAAGCCGGCTTTCTGCAAAGCGGTAGTCGTCGATGGGAACAGGCTGCTGAGCATTCAGCCTGCAGACTGTAATAACACAGGAAACGGTTAAAAGTAATTTGTTCATAGTCAATTCCAGATGCTTGGGCAAGTTAGATGCTGGCTTAAAGGTAAAGATTCTGCGTCTGTACCTTCGGCCATTATTACGGAAAATCCCAATTTAACGAACAAAGTGTATATGTGAAGAAGAATTTGTTTAACGGTAAGGGAGCTGTTATAATAGGGATCATTCGCCAAAACGCTTCATCAGGATCTTTGCATTTGAGGCGGCAATTTTTTTATCCATCAGTCTTTGAAATAAGTCGCCCTTTTTTCTAAGCCTGTCCTGCATTGTATTCAAATTAAACGCCCACCTGTCCAGGGAAGGCTTGACCTCACGCCAATCGAGTGGAGCCGAAACTAATGGCTCATGATAGGGACGGATTGAATAGGGCGCTGCCAGCGTTTTAGTATAGTAGTTTTGCTCCGGATCAATATATACATTGTTACCCCGCTGAGCGACTGTGCGGTTTAAGGTGGTAATATCAGGAACAAGCAGGTGAATTTCCTTTGCCAGCTTGTAAGCCATATCGGTTACCATGGCATTGCTAAACCCGTGACAGGGGATGTAGATATGCATTCCTGTTTTGCCACTGGTTTTTACAAACGAAGTAAGTTTAAATTTCTTCAGGACTTCATGTGCAGCTAACGCGGTTTCCTTTGCCATGTTGAACCCGACTTCTTCCGCTTCCCGCTTATCTGATTTACTAAAGCTGCCAGGAATAGTAGGGTCCAGGTCCAGCCAAAGGTAATCCGGTTCTTTCGGATGCTGTACTCTGGAGGACCATGGATTCACGTCGACACAGCCCAAATCGATCATATAGATCAATGTCTCCGCATTGTTTACTACCAGGTAGTCAATCACATTTCGCTTCTGCCGGTTTTCAATTTCCCGTTTAGTGGTAAAGATCTGCGCGCAATCCGGCTGGCGGTTTTCCATATCTTTCAGAAAGGTAGTCGGTCCACCGGCATGTGTCAGCTTCAGGTTTAAAGACTGCGGGCGGTCATATATGTAGGGTAAAATCAGGGAGCTGATTTGATTGTAATAGATCAACAATTTACCCTTTGGTACATCCTTCCACAATTCCCGTTGAAGGTTGTGAACCGGAATCGTACAGTGCTGCATTTCGAAATCCAACCATTCGGCGTCCTGTTGCTCTTCGTCGATTCTCTTCCAGTTACTATCTCTATTTAAGTATTTATGCTGCTTCTTACTTACCATTGTCTTACCCGCATGCGATGTTTTTTTCAAAGGCCGCTTTTCTTCTTGCGGCGTGTTCTTTGGCACCGATGTTGGCAACTCACGCACTACCGTTTTAGGATCTTTATCGGTACGGAAACCCAGAAAGGTAGCAGGCTTACGAATGCGTCCGGATTCGGTCCAGGCGGCAAATTCGAAATTAGCTACCAATACAGGCTTCAAATAGTGGATCACGGCGCCTTTCGTATCCAGGATTTTATTGACGAACGGAGACTTCTTTATTTCCAGCTTTTTCAGCCGGGCCAGAATAGCTGGCATTTCCTTATGTTTAAACCCGCCGCCGGAGCGGCCTATCCACTCCAGCTGACCAGCGTTATTGTATGCGCCAAACAACAGGGATCTGAATGCCCGGCCACGTTCTGACTCGGCGTAAGCGCCAATGACAAACTCCTGCCTGATGCGGGTCGGTATCTTTAACCAATAACTTCCGCGATTGCCGGGGATATATACACTGCCGCGCAGCTTTGCTATAATCCCTTCCAATCCGCGATTCTGCATTTCCGTATATAATGCGTGACCGTCGTCAAAAGATTCACTGTATCGCAATACAGGGAATCGTCCTATTACCTTTTGCAGGAGTGCTTTACGTGATTCGAGTGGTTCGTCAAGCATACTTTTCCCATCCAACCACAATAAGTCAAACAAACAATAACTTATTGGAGTGGTTTTACCATTATATCTTTGCAATGCACCAAAATCCGGCAAACCATCATCCCCGAATACAACGACTTCTCCATCGAGAACAGCATCATGTCCCAGCTGAGCAAGCGCTCGTACGACAAGCGGATACTTCGCCGTATAATCTTGTCCGCCACGACTTCTTAGTGTGACATTCGCGTCAGATACATATGCTATAATTCTATAGCCATCCCACTTTACTTCATAAAGATACTCTTCACTTGCAGGTGGCTTCTCAACTAACGTGCAAAGCATAGGGACAATGTCGTGCGGCATTTCGTCACCCTTTTTGGAACGACGTTTCGCTACCATCACCAGACATCTTTTTTATTCGTTGTCAGATAATCACATATTTCAGTTGCAATCGGGTCGTCGGGAGACGGATGCTTTATCCGGTCGTTGAAATGTCCCACCCAATCCTCCATTGCCGCTGTCGGCGATGGACCACATCCAAAGATGCCAGCCTGCGGATCCGGACCGAGTAAACAGCAAAAGCTGTCTCCATCCTGATAGACCTGCGGCTTAAAGTCTCTCACTGGCTTAGGCAAATCTGCTGACTCGTAATTTAGCTCAACAACATTCAAGCCCTCCAAATTCATCTGTTGCATGTTGCGCTGTTTCTAATTCAGGCTCAATAAATATGCCGCGGCGGAGAGATTGCATAGCTTGAGCGGTACGGAAAATCACCAGGCTTACCGATCAGCGTAATACGAGTGTCATTTTATTGCGAAAGGGTGGTGTAAATTATACCTTTAATAGCCGTTACCACATTATCCGGGTGTAAAAGCGGATATAGTAGTATTGCCCGGGATAAAACGACATGCATCAGAAATAGTCCTAATTTTACCTCCTGCGAAAATTTACCACTGGTGATAGAACATCTTATAGCACATATCGGCAAATTTTGTACGATTGATCCGGACAAATTGAATTTGCTGGAAGCTTTTTTCGAACACAGGATTTATAAGAAAAAAGAGTTGTTGCTAACTGAAGGCGACAGATGTCATGAAAAATTCTTTGTTGTCAAAGGATGTGTACACTTATTTTACCTGCGGCAAAACGGAATGGAACAGACAGTTGATTTTGCTATCGAAAACTGGTGGGTATCAGACTTCATGGCTTTTCAACACAGTACCGCCGCCCAGTTCTCCATTCGCGCTGTAGAAAAAACTGAAGTGTTATGCATTACAGCTGAACATCAGCGGAAACTGTTAAAAGAAGTGCCGGAATTAAACGAGTATTTCCATTTGCTGTTCCAGAAAGCCTACGCTGCTGCTCAAATGAGGTTCCGGTTCCTGTACGAATTTTCAAAAGAAGAATTATACCGGCATTTCAGTCAGCATTTTCCTGATTTCATGCAGCGCGTACCTCAATATTTACTCGCTTCTTATCTTGGCTTTACCCCGGAATACCTCAGCGAAATCCGGAAAAAGTACCTTTCTTAAACCAGTTTAAGTAAATAGACGTCCTTCCTGTTGAACTTTGCAGCTGTAAAAAGTTCAATTTATGATCAAGTCAATTAAGCATCGTTTAGATGTATGGAAAGAAGAACCATTGTACTGGGAACAGATCGCTGCAATAGACAAACGCCTGAATGCTTCATCAGTACCGGGAGCACTGAGAGAGCTCATTAAAGTCAGGGTCTCCCAAATTAACAAATGTGTATTTTGTATTGAGTACCATACCCAGGAAGCTTTACAACAGGGAGAATCATCGCGCAGGATATTTGCCCTCTCCGCCTGGGAGGAAAGTCCGCTCTTCAGTGAGAGCGAGAAAAGCGCCATTCGATTTGCAGAAGAAATAACACACATTTCGGTTCATGGCGTTTCGGATAAAACATATGAAAAGCTGAAAGCTCACTTTAATACGAAAGAAATCGCAGATCTTATTGTTCTGGCATGTCATATCAACTTTCTGAATCGCGTGGGCATTTCCACGAAAACAATACCTGTTAAAAGTAGTGGCAGATTCCCCTGAAAACTTAAGAAGTATGACGACAAAGATGCCTAAAGTGGTCGCCGGTATTAAAATACCCGACAGCACAATAGCCAGACAGGCAACGGAATTATTGCTTGAGCATGGCACAGAATTGCTATATAATCATTCATTACGGACGTTCTTATTTGCGTCCCTGACTGGCGGACAGAAAAAGATAGCTTATGATCCTGAGTTGTTGTATGTCAGCGCGGCTTTTCACGACCTTGGCCTTATGGCGCATTACAGCAGCCCTGATAAGTGTTTTGAAGTAGATGGCGCCAATGCGGCCCGTGAGTTTCTGCGAGGCCATGGACTTCCACAACAAGCGCTTCAGCTGGTCTGGGACGCGATAGCATTGCATACGACACCCGCCGTTGCGCCGTATAAAGAAGCAGAAGTGGCTTTATTGAACTATGGTGTAGCGTTGGATGTCGTAGGCAGAGGCTATGAGCACTTATCCGAAACAGTACGCGAAGACATCGTCACACACTTTCCTCGCAGCGGATTTAAGAAGGGGGTCATTCCCACTTTCTTTGATGGCTTTAAACACAAACCGGAGACCACTTATGGCAGTATCAATGCTGATATCTGCGCGTTCATGATACCCGATTTCGAGAGAAAGAACTTCTGCGATATCATTCTCGGGTCGCCCTGGGACGAGTGACCGGCATCTATAAGCGTTCCTGCTCTTCTGTTTTCCGGAAGGATGGCTTAGCAGATCTACCTCCGATGTGATAAGTAACAGATAGTCCGCAACGGCGGCTATCGGGCTTATCATTGTAATAAAAATCTGTAAAATCTGTCAATGCCTGTCCCTGCAGGCGGCTTGTATCAAACAAATCACTCACAGTTATCTGAACGGAACACTTGTTCTGCCATAAGGTTTTCTTCAGGCCTGCGTCGTGATAATACACCGCCCTGCTGCGATAAATACCACGCAATTCAGCTGTTGTCAGATAACTATTGAGGGTGGCTTTGACTCCTCCGGGCAGTGAAAAATCCTGCTGCAGAGAAAATGCTGCTGACCATTGTGACAGCTGATGCCTGCCAGTCGTCATACTGATGGGATAAGTAGTATAGCTGACATTAGCGTAATACTGTAATTGCCAGAATGAGCATATTGACAGGGGAATTGAGATCCTTCCCTCCACGCGCTGCATAGTTCCCAGATTAGCACTCTGACTTTTGATAGCCCGTGTGTATTCATCAAAAGCCAGTTGTTCTGATACATACCGGTTACTGTGCCGGTAACTTAAGGTGAATATATACTTCCGCTGTAAATTATAAACCGCTGATAAATTCCAGGCAAGATCGGGAACCAGAGCCGGATTGCCAGAGTAGTAAAAATATGGATCGCGGTACCAGCGTACCGGATTCAGTTCTGTATAACCAGGACGGTTAATGCGACGACTGACGGACAGGTTTAACTGATGATCATCATTCACCGAATGCTCAACAGAAAGTGAAGGGAATAACTGTGTAAACTTCCAGTGGTTTGTTGTACGCTGTTTAAGCAGTTGTACGCCAGCACCCGTATTTTCGAGCCGTAATCCGGCATTGATACTGGTTTTATGAATACGTACAGTTGCTGAAATATACCCTGCTGCGATGCGTTCATTATACTGGAAATGGTTGCTGATATTATCAATTTCTGTAATCGTACCATTCTGTAATGAATCAAATCTAAATGCATTATCATTGCTCACGGCTGCATATTTCAGTCCGGCCTTCAGCAACAGCCCATTAAAAGGCAGTTCAACATCTGCTTTGACGGATTTGATTTTAACAAAACCTGGCTGATAAGACCACAATGTATTTTCTGAAGAGCTGCTACCGTCGGATTCAAAGTCACGCACAACCATAGCGGCTTCAGAGTAGTTGCGGTAACTGGTGTAATCGGCATCTACTGTCAACTTTTTCCCGGCGCTATCAATATCATATTTGTAGGCCAGGTTCACTGCGTCATAGTAATAAGGTTCTACAATGCTGTTACGCGAAACACTGGCTGACTGTAAGGCCCCGGATTTATGAATGGTCTGTATGGTAGTATTGTGTACGCAGGTGAAGTCATCCAGATATCCATGGTAGTGCAGACCAAGTGTATGCTGCGGATGAAATCTATATTCCATGCCGGCCCTCCACGTGTAATAGCGGATCTTATATGCAGAAGCCGTACTTCTCCGGAGGTGGAGTGTATCATCACCCTGC
Organism: Chitinophaga filiformis; assembly: GCF_021646545.1. Classification (GTDB taxonomy): domain Bacteria; phylum Bacteroidota; class Bacteroidia; order Chitinophagales; family Chitinophagaceae; genus Chitinophaga; species Chitinophaga filiformis_A. The sequence goes on from NZ_JAKIRP010000006.1 coordinate 193,085, forward strand.
GGTAACACATTCCCTCCTTTCCGGTCCAGGTACTTATGGGGCGTATTATAATCAAAACCTCCATACAGACTGAATTGCTGCGCCGTATAGTTCAGGGCGATGTTTTGATTTGTCATCCAATATCTGCCGACGCTTACAGCAGACCGCAGGTCAATGGCGAGTCCGCCGGAGATCTTCTTCTTTGAAACGATATTGATAATACCTGCATTTCCTGCTGCATCAAAAGACGCGTCAGGGGAAGAAATAAGCTCTATTTTACTAAGGTCTTCCGTATTAAGCCCTTTCAGGTAGTTAGCCAGTTGTGCACCTGAAAAATAGGTCATACGTCCATTCACCATCACATTTACGCCGCCGCTTCCACCATAACTTATATTGCCCTCTCCGTCCACGGATATGCCAGGGATCTTCCCAAGGAGATCCAACGCTGTTTGTCCTGCGCCATTAGCTGCATGCTGCACATTAAAAATAATTTTCCCTTTTTCGGTTGTCATCGGAGGCCGGGAAGAGCTGACGACAATACCCGACAAGTTAGTGGCAGCGGCATGTAAAACCAGATTATATATAGTTTTATCGCCGCCAAGAAGAACAGTATCCGCCCGATTACGGAAGATGTTCAGGAATGTTGCAGTAAGCACGTAAGTTCCTGCAGGCAGCTGCCTGAACTGGTAAGTGCCTGCACTATCAGCCTGCGCATTTCGCACTTTACCAGTGTCATGGAGGGACCGGATGGCAACAGATGCAAAGGGAAGTGAATTTCCCTCTGCATCCTTCACATGCCCGGTAAGCATACGGCTCTGCGAAAAAACTTTTTGTGATAAGGCGAGTATTATCAACACTGTAAGCAGATAATGACTTTTCATGACATCAGCTATTTTATGCCATTCCTGTTGAAGATAAAGGTGGCTGTAGCACCCAGTATTAACACAAACAGGACAAATGGTGTAATCAATGAGATCCAGTTGACAGGATTGGACGCCTGGAAGTATGTTGGTTTGTGCTGTGTCCAGTCCTCTCCTGCCACCGCACTATCTCCAAAGATCTTAGGATAGAAGTGCAGCTTCTTGTTCTCATGAAAGAGCGCCGTGCTGTCGAGATATTGCAATTGCCGCTTCAGGCCAGTACCGACTATATCCGTGAACTGCAGTTGCGCGTGCATCGGCGGGAAAAAGAGCGCTGCATAATTTGCAGCCTGCTGGCGCTGGCAGAGTTTTTCAAACATAGCTTTACTCTCTGCAGCGGCTTCGTCGTCGCCCTGTTGCTGCATGGCGTAGAACCACAGATAGTTGAATTTCGGTGACTTCCATTCATACTGCCTGTATTGCGGATAGTGCCTGAACAATGCCTGTATTGTACTATCCTGATCTTTGTCCCATTTGGTATGATAGCCATCCCGCTGCTTGAGGAAGGTATTATATGCCTCATTTACAGGATAACGCGCCGTCAGGTAATTATTGATGATGGCAGGAACCAACAGACATAGTAATACCCATGTGCTTAACAGCAAAAGCGCGCTGATACTGCTATTCAAACGGAGCACGATGATTAGAAAACAGACCGCGAACCAGAAAAAAACATAGGCAACGGCAATGACCGTGTAAGCCAGGAATTTTACAGTCACCGGCAGACCAATGATGATCACAGCCAGTAGCAATAGTAGCAACAACAGTACGAGTACTACAATAAGTCGTATACTGAGTTTATGAAGGATAAACTTCAGCGGTTTGTTTACCTGCACTCTTATCAGCGACCATGTTCCATTCTCAGTTTCCTGCGACAATACATTAAAGTTGAAAGCGATGATCAGCAAGGGGAAAAGGAACAATATGACAAAACTCAGATCCAGATTGCCTGTTAACTGGTTATAAGGATTGAACAGATCTGTATCATAGCGTTGTGCCTCCAGGCCGCGTATGGTGAGGTATTGAATGGATGAATTAATATCCTGCTGACCTATAGCCAGCGATGCTGCAGGATCGGGTTTATTGATATAGGCGAAACGCAGGTAATACATCAGCAATCCGAACTGATCGCTGACATGATGCACATTTCTTTCGATCTGTTGTTCCTGGAGTGCTGTTACGGCATTAATAGCGGCCTGTTGTTTATCAAGGAACTGTTTTCCTATGCAGATACTGATGACACCAATAACCAGGAAAAGCGCCAGTGCTATGACAACGGACTTACTGCGGATAAAGTTCTTAAATGCTAAACGATACATATCTTAAATTGCTTTAGCGTTGGCAGCGGTGAAATAAATAAGCACAAATGAAAGGATGAACCAGCCGAACATGGCTATGACAGCTAATGTCTGCTGCGCTGTAACTGATGCCATGGACTGGTAACTGTAGTGAAAATCGGGGAATCCGGTCCAATGCTCTTTCCCGATGATCTGCGGTTTATCATGAGCTGTTTTCACATTACCGATATACTTCATCTGCAATTCATTCATGGTTTGGGCAAGGTTATACCGGTAAACCTCTGCCGCATTCTGAAAATGCCTGTAGGAGTTGAAATCGGTTCCACTCAAAGCCATGCTGATATTCTTAATACCCAGGAGCGGATTGATAAAGGTGGCATAGCAGCTGATATTATTCTGTTGCTCATAAACATTGTACAATTGCTGCAGGCGATTGTTGTATACTTCCGCACTGAGGCGCTCCCCTTCCCGCATCTGAAAACCACTGTAGTTAAAAGGAAGCTGCTGCACGCTATCCACATGATTTGCTTTTAACACGGAATCTTTGAGATGTTTGAAATGCGGATCATCAGGATTATGGCTATCTCCGATCTGAAGCACCTCTTTTTCCACAGCGGTATCAAATTCGATCTTACCGGGAGCAGGATGCAGGGCACTACCAATGGCCTGCAAGGTTTTAGGAAGCACGATCGCCATCAGCAGCCAGATGCCGAGCAATTTCAGCAGAGAAGCCCTGCTATCGCCACTACCGGCCGATATACAGATGGCCACAGTGCTGACAAGCCACAGATAAGCGAGAAAAAAGAACGCCAGACAGATGCTCCGCAAACTCACAAAACTATCTGCAGGCAGGGTCGTACATGCAAGTTGTAAGGCAGCGGCCAATACCACCGGCAACAGGAACAGTAATGCTATCAGCATCAGGCCGAGACTATTTCCCCAGATAAGTGCACGGAAACCCGCGCCCTGACTCAGGAGTATTTTCAATGTGCCATTTTCTCTTTGCTGCGATATAGCATTGAATCCGAGGAAGAATAATATCAGCGGTAATATGACCTGTATCAGCATAGACAAGCTGATCTCGCCAAAGCGCAGCAGCCCGGTACTGAAGCCGGCCTCACTGAAGTTGACCGTATTCTGTCTGTGTGCCTCAAGGAACACGGCATTACCGGTATAGCTTTCCATACCATAGTCAAACATGCTTAAAGGATGTTTGAGGCGAAACGCAAAGGACCCAAAATGGGCCATACGGTGCGGATGTTTATCGGGATTTGCTTCCCAGCTTTGTCTGGCCTGTTGCTGGAAGCTGGTAAGAAGCGCATTCCGGTCTGCATAGGTCCTATAGCCGGTAAATGCGGCGAAGAGTACCAGCAGCAGCCAGACAATATAAATAGCAGCCAGCGCTTTGCTCCGAAGCGTTACTTTCAGGAAGTAGCCGGCAATAATCTTTATCTGATTCATGTTGTTGTGTTTTAGCTTTATTTACAGCAGTCCATCAAAAGTTGTAGGTTGCTGTGAGTGTAGCATTACGAGGCGCTCCCGGGAAAAGGCGTTGATAATTCTGCGCACCAATCCAATAGGTAGTATTCAGCACATTATTCACATTCAATGCAATCTGCATATTGCTTTTACCGGGAGTATAATATGCGGCCAGATCCAGCAGCGTGTAAGCAGGTGTTTTAAATGACCTGTCGAACCAGGGCAAACGATCGCCGTTATGCTGAACACCCAGACCAATACCCAGGTCCTTCAGCACCGGAACGCCAGCAAGGTTGTATCGTGTCCAGAGACTCGCACTGTTATACGGCGTATTCTGTTTACGGGCGCCTTTCAACTGTGGATTAGTGTCTTCCATGATCCTTGCATCGATATAACTATAAGAGGCGAAAACCTGCCAGTTAGGCAACAGGTATCCGGTAACATCTATCTCGAAACCATGGCTACGCTCAGCCCCGCGTGTGATGAGGGAATCAGGATAATCAGGCAGATTGGCATTCATCAACAGGTTCTTCTGATTGATCTCGTAGAAGGCCAGGTTTACATTCAATTTTCCGTCAAGGAATTCTCCTTTTGCGCCCGCTTCTTTCAGATCGCTGATCAGCGGTTTGAAACGTGAGGCAGATTGATCGGTCCAGAAGTAGCTGCCGGTGGATGGCAATAGTGTTACCGTGTTACTCTGCGGCTGATATCCCTGCAGGTAAGTTGTGTAAATATTCACCTGACTGGTGACACCATAAGTGATGCCGATACGAGGTAATGGTTTTTTATTCGTGAACGACAATTCGCGTGGTGCTTTATAGTTGGTGATGTCTTCGAACCATTCCTGTCGCAATCCCAATAGTACGATCAATTTATTCCAGCGCAGCTGTTCCTGTATATACAGACCATTTGTTGTGGTCAGCGCTGCAGGAATGGCTGTGCGGGCATTCAGGTTGTAATCGCTGATATTCCGGATGGTATACGAAGGATTGTTCAGATCGAAGTAATTCACGTTAGGCTTTGGAAGGGTTTGCCCGTTGTAGGTGACGGTCTGATAATTAGCAGCGTTTGCCGGTACAAAGGAGTTCGCCACGGAGCCGTCTTTAAGCAGGTAACCACGTGCGGAGTTTTGTCCGCCGCCCTTCAACTTCCGCCAGTTGCTCAGATCATATCCTGCCAGTAATTCATGTTTTACTTTACCAGTTGCGAAATTGAAGTTAAAATAGACATTGACATTATCCGTATTCCAGTTCTGCTGACGTTGTACAAACTGCATTCCCACCAGAGATGTAACGGGTTGATTGTCTATGTTCACGGCATATGCGTTGGTCGTTCTGTGTTCCTGCAGGTCTTCACGCCATGTTTGCTTCATGTAGGTCGCATTGATGCTGATGGCCTCATTGAACTTGTGAGACAGGCTCCCTGTGATAATGAGTTCTTTCGACTTGAAGAAATCACTTCCGGCGCCGAGGTTGAGGGATATGGGCGTGCTACGCAGATCTGTTTTACCCGCAACGGCGCCAAAGATGGGTTGGCCCCTGTCGAGGTTTCCTGTCATATCGCTGTAAATGACCTCTACGTTAATGGCAGTCTTATTGTTCGGTATGTATGAGAATGAAGGAGAGATGAGCAGCGCATTATTCCGCACCAGGTCCCGATAGCTCTGCGCCTGCTGATAGGCGCCGTTGAGACGGTAAAGTAATTTTTTGTCTTTATCCAGCGGGCCCGTAAAATCCATTGTACCACGGATGGTGCTGAAACTGCCAGCGCTAAGGCTGATTTCCTTCCGGTTGAATGCCAGCGGCTTTTTTGTAACGAGGTTGATACTACCACCGGGGTCGACACTGGAAAAGGTAGCGCTGGCAGGACCTTTGAGCACTTCTACCCTTTCTATGTTTGCAGTGAGTGGTTGCAGGAAGTAATACTGGTGGGTACGCATTCCGTTAATGATCTGTCCTTCTTCATTCTGACTGATACCCCGTATAGCGTACTGATTATAATAGCTGGATTGTATGACCCCCGGAATTACCTTTACAGCATCTGCCAGCTGGAAAGCCTGACGGTCTTTAATCAGCTCTTTGGTGATAGTACCGATAGACTGTGGCAGTTCTTTATTGAGGATGGCGGTACGGGTGGCGCTGAAGCTGTATTCGCTGTTATACTTTTTAGATGACCGGCCCATTACCTCAACAGCCTGTAGTTTACCGGATTCCGACAGCAGGATCAGGTTATATTCTCCGTTACCGGAGAGAGTCAGCCATTCATGAGCGGTTTTGTATCCTATTGCGGATATGAGAATTTCTGCTGCGCCGTCGCGCAGACCTGCCGCTGCATAATATCCGGAGGTATCTGAGATGGCGGCCTGTGTATTATTTTTTTGTCTGACGGAGACAGATGCACCGGCGACAGGTTGGTTAAATTCGTTTTTCACCTGTCCCCTGAGTACGTTCTGGCCATAAGCGGCTATACTTGTACTGGCAGACAAGAGCAACAGTAATATATATTTCATGACAGATCTATTGATGATGGGTAGCAGCTTTTATATTGTTTCGAGATAAAGCTGTTGTAATTCGGTGGCGGAAATACCGTTGGTGCTTACAGCATGAACCAGTGTACCTTGTTTCATAATGCCAATACGTGAGCCCACATTTACAGCATTGAATATGTCGTGCGTAGCCATGAAGATGGTCTTGCCATCTGCAGCGAGCTCCTTGCAGATGGCAGTAAATTCTGCGGTAGCTTTCGGATCGAGGCCACTGGTAGGTTCATCCATGAAGATCACATCTGCATTTTTGGACAGGGCGATAGCAATGCCTACTTTCTGTCGCATCCCCTTACTATAAGTTCCCAGGCGTTTATTATGTGCTTCTGCCTGAAGCCCTGCTTTCAGCAGAAAGGCCGCCAAAGCGTCTCTGGAATAGGAGAAGCCTGCAAGACGGCTGAAGAAATCAAGGTTCTCTATACCACTGAGGTTCCCATATAACTGCACAACTTCAGGAATATAGGCGACCATGTTTTTAGTTGCCGTATCATTGGGCTTCACTTCTACCCCCTTGATGAGCGCTTTTCCTCCGGAGGGCTCAAGAAAACCAAGGAACAGATTAATGGTGGTGGTTTTACCTGCCCCGTTTTGTCCGAGGAGACAGAATACTTCACCGGCATGGATAGTCAGGGATAATTGCCTGAGTGCTGTGTACTGCTGGTATTCTTTTGTAAGATTTACCGCTTCTAATACGACTGACATATAGATTGATTTGATATTAACAGGAAGGCGCAACTTTCGGGGCACAGTGTTTCCACTGATCCCGAAAGAGCAAGTATGGCAAATGTTTTCCGGGATCTATAAGGAGATACGGAGGCACATTAAATCATGATAAAGCTAGACGGCTGGAGAGCCCCGGGTGTTATAGTGGCGTGTACAGTCAACCGGCGTGTCTGTTATGCAGGACTGGTTATAATGCAGGTAAAAGACAGGAGCCGGATTGAGCCAGGTATCTTCAGTGGATATGTAGGGAGCAAAGGCATGCTCACATATAATGCATGAATGCGTGGCTTTAAGCCGTTCTTTATCAGTACCAGGCGCTTTAAAGTATGCATGTGTCGCCTGGTGTGTATGGGAATGCCAGAGCACTACGGGCGTCATAATGAAGCCGTAAAGCAACAGCATAAGTGTTGCTAAAATGCGCCGGTGTCTAAGGTTTAATCCCATCTACAATTGTAACAATGTTGCAAATATAGGGGTTAATAACTGATATAAACAGTTTTTTTGGCTGGTTATTTATCATGTTATGGACGACAAGGGAGTAGTAAGGTCGCTAAAAGCGGACATAAGTAGCCTAATTTGCTGCAGCAAGGCTATCCCTAAGTTTACCTGCCCATGCGGTTACCAGTTGCTTTTCTTCTTCTGTGAGCCGGGCCTCCTTGTGCAATGAGGTGTAAGAGGATAAGGGCATGGTACCATCATGGATACTGCTTTCAATTGACCGAAGTTTACTTATCCGCCTTTTAGATGAGTAAGACCCGAAATCGCTGAAATTAAGCTCTTCTTTCCCTTCCCTGATATGAGATACCAACCACCAGCCCGCAGGTTGTATATAGGAATACCAGGGATACCGGGTTGTATTGCTATGGCAGTCGTAACAGGCAGACTCCAAAATCGTCCGTACGCCGGCAGGAACCGGGTATACTTTTGTGATATCTGTCTGCAATACCTGCCCGCTTTGATTGCGGGCAGGTTGTATAAACTGAATAACAGCGAAAGCAATGAATAGCATTAACAGCCATGTCTTTGTTCGACGCATTGCTCCTCTATTTTAGTTCTTCCGTTACAGTACCACAGGCAGACATTTCCTTACCAAAATAGGGATTGGAAATCTCCTTTGTTTCGCTGATCCAGTCAGCTCCCTTGCCATTGTTATACATAGGGCAATGATCATAATAGAGTTGTTGCCCCGCACCGTAGGTCTTCACCAGTTCATACATATCCTTACTCAGCATTTCAAAGTGTTCCCGTTGATGTTTGATATTACCGGCATTCTTTCCGATATGCTCCGCATGCTCTCTGGCATCACTCTCTACATCCTCATACACCTTTTTTTGTTCTGCCGTTAATGATGATTTATTGAATTGCTGAAATGCCTCAACCATAGCATCTCCCGCTGTAGCAGTGCTTTTATCATTATCAATCGCCAGGGCATTCTTCATAGCAAGATAGCTGTTAACGATCGCTTTAACAGGAGACTCCGATTGCTGCTTATCTGTTGCTGCTGGCATGTTACCGGAAGTGGCCTGCGCTGATTGTACAGTATCGCTAACTGCTTTTGATTGACTATTGTTGCTGTTGCAGGCTGTTAAAAAGACCATACTGGTGGCCGCCGTCAAAATAATGTATTTCATTTCTGATGTTTTAATGTAATTAATTGATTAGGGGCAGGCGCATACCTGCAGGAAAAGGCATATCCCTGTCAATGTGTTAAAAGACAAATACTTTCCAGGGCAATAAGGCCCTGAATGCTTAACAAAAAACAATCAAATCTGAAAACTCTGTATGGCTATGCGAATATCCGGTATGGGAGGATGATAGCTCCGGACAAAGTATCTACCATTTACTTTCGCCCGGGAGCAAGTCAAAATATCAATGTTATAGAATGCGGAAATGAAAACTATGAAGCATGCAGGATTAATACTAAGGTCCGGTACCAGAGGCAAGGATTTGTCAGCCTGGACCAGTCTGATCACATTGTCATTACAACAGTTATCTTTCCCTTTCTTTTGATGGTGGTGATGATGATTATTTACATGTGTGTGCTGATGTGATCCTTGTGTTTCCGGTGCTTCAGTTCCGTTATGTTCATGATGATGTGTAAAATTATGCCCCAGGTCCCGTCCTACAGCACATACAAAACCGACAACCGTATTCAGCAAAAATACGATTAGCAGTAGTGCTGCATTGCAGCGTCGTATGGACACATTTCTTTTCATCAAAGTAACTCCAATAAGTGAATTGTTTCTCTCGTAAAGCAAAGCCTTTTACATCCCGCTTTTCCCTGCTGCGGCACTCACCCGTTTCTTTTTAAAGCCTTTAAAACTGATACCATAAAGTACAAAGCCGGAAATGACCGTTATCAGGCCGAATATGGAAAATACACGGAGCAAAATGTTACTGATGTTATCCCTCGACTGGTAATCCATTGTATGCAACATCCAAAGGAAATCGAATACCCTCCATTTGTTATTACGGAATTTCTGAACGGTTCCCAGTTCACTGGCTACGTACACAGTTGTGCCTGCAGGATGATCAAATGTGATGGCATACGCTGGTAGTGGACTTTCGCGGTATTCATGATGCCCGTTTGCTGCAGCAAGGTATTCAACAGATATTACACTGGGCTCCCCCTTGAATCGCTGTTTTGCAACCTGTATCGCCTCTTCCTTCGTCAGTGGCGCTTTCAATTTCCCCGTAACGGCATCAGCCAGGTAGGTTACTGTCCGCGCGTGATGTTCATGACCAACTCCCGAAAGCGCCTTACTTACACTGCGCACCTGATAAAAAAGCCCGCCCGATATTTCAATCAATTGTACGGACACCAATGAATCAACCGGATGCGTTTTACGGATGCTGTCAATTGCAACAGAAGGCGACACTATAGCCCCATTAACAGGCAGGAAAGGTGGCTTCTTTTTTTCAAAGTCTCCATGTACCTCATCCATATTGCTCCAGCTAAAGTATAGCCCTCCAACTGTCCACAATAAAAACTGTATCCCTAAAATAAGACCCAAATAACGGTGCGCCTTGCGAATGTAGTAGTGTTTACTCTTTGCCATTGGATTATTAACCTCCCACTTCAATAGCTATACGTTGATTGCTATTGCGATAATGTAAAAAAATAATGTGGCGGAATTTTGGACGTGTTCGTACTATGCAACGATCTTACAAACAGATAGTTTACATCCTGAATTGGGGAGGAATCAGACGCGGAAAATGCAGTTGAATATACGGGACGGTACTTTGCTACTTCGGGGAGGAGCATTGGCCAGCGGAAACTCTTCGATGACAGAAAAAGGATAAGCCTCGGAAAATCCTGTATGGAAAACGGGGCTGTTAATAGCCACCAGTTGCATAAAGTGAACTGTATTTTCGGCAGCCTTCTGGTCTTTTTCCAGCTTCACTGTTTTATGCTCATCCCTGCAACATTTCCTGGCGCATTGTTTTTTCTTGTTCATTCCACAGTTACTGCATCTTTTAGCATCCTCATGCCATAGCTGTACCTTTACCAGCTTTCCCATGCAATAATGCAGGTGAAAGGTAGCGCCGGTAGAGGAACCCACGTAAAGGATTGCCAATATGAGAACCAGGAACTTTTTCATCTCGGACAAAAATAGCAGTAATTCCGAATTAATTACTATACATTTTTTTCTACTTTATGCCGTTATCGGTTGTAAAACGTTATTTGTGATTGATATTGAATAAGAAAAGACAAAAAATGCCGGTCCGGGACTCTGACAAACGTCCGAGGTTTTTTATTGCTAACATGAAAGACGGGGTTACCGCCGCGACAATCTGGCTCTCATCTGGTCAATTTCCTTCTGCTGGCTTACACGAATTGCCTCACATAACTTTTTAATCTCAGGATCTTTTATGTTGGCCTGCTCGCACATTAAAATAGCTCCCGCATGATGAGGTATCATTGATTTCAGGAATTGCCTGTCAGAAACCGCCGTTTGCTGACGAATAAACAGAAAGAACCCTACTAATCCAACAAGGGCAGCGCCTATGATTGCCATGTTGAGCTTTTTATTCATATACATACTTCGCATCACCACCAGTTCAATTATTATCATGGGCATGGTCATCAACCCCGCCATATAGAATTGGTTGATGTTCGGGATTACATTGCTAAACGAGTTAACCATTGAATACATCAGCACATACATGCTTATGAATGACAGTACAGCCATAATAATAAGGTGTTTATAGTGATTGGCATGCCTGTTATGCTTCATGCTTTCTTTATTTTCCATAATGATACTTTTAGCTCTCTGTTAATTACATTTTTCTCGTCGTCTTCATTAAAGAAGGATATATTCTTAAATATACCTGCATGGCCATCGGATTTTTACCGTACAAATTGTTAAGAGATTCGGGTGCATCATAAATACTCCACTGTGCACCGCCGGCTATTCTGGTGTTCCGTATTTCAAACAGATCATAACCGGCACCTAATGTGAAGGCGTGAATGTTGAATATATCATGGCTTTCAAACATAGGCTCAAGCACCAGTAAGATTACTACTTTTATTCCCTTTTAATGATTCAGACTAAAATCGCACCGGGGCGTTTTATAACCCGCACCTAATTCCATGGCTGACAGTGGATTAGATTCCACACTGTGAGCAGGAGAGGCAATTGAATTAAGGTTAACACGAACTATTTAATTTGATCATCAGATTGTTTGCTACCTTAAAAAACTCATGGATTATTCTCTATAATCATTGCCAGCGGCCACTTGTATAACCAGCGATAACCATAGGGCCTAAGCTCAATATAATCCGTACTACCGTTGAACTTTTCATATGGATGATCGGACAATATTTCTGTAAAATAGCGGCGCTCATCTGCTGACAATGGCACGGGTAGATTTATGGCTTCCCCTGTAAAATTGTGCAACACAACTGCGACACTGGCGTCCCGTCGTGCTATGTGTACCAACACACCGGGATGATCTGTTTCAATAACATCATACTCGCCGGCACCGAAAGCACGATATGATTTACGGATGCTGATCATGTTAGATACTGTGTTCAGAAGTGAATCGCGTTTATTAGCCTGATCAGCGACATTCACCGTCTCGAAGCCGTAAGTACCGTCACTTATCACGGGCCATACCAACTGATCAGGCGGGGCCGTAGAGAAGCCCCCGTTCTGCTTGTTGGCCCATTGCATCACAGTGCGTATGCTGTTACGTTCTTTCAACGATAGCATATCACCCATACCTATTTCCTCCCCGTATCGTAGTACTGGTGTACCAGGAAGAGAGAACAGCAGGCTGTATACAAGTTTTATGCGACGCTGATCATTGTGTAGCATCGGCGGCAGCCGTCTGCGGATCCCGCGGCCATAGATCCTCATGTCTGGTTCTGGTGCAAAGGCATCAAATACTTGCTGTCGCTCTTTTTCAGTCAATTGTTCCAGATCCAGCTCATCATGATTACGCACAAAATTGGCGAATTGGTCCCTGATGCCTGCATGCGGTAGAAGTACGTTCAATGAACGGCTTAACGGTGCTGCGCTATGTTGAGCGAGGGCCAGATAGAGGTGGTTGTTCAGATAGAAGTTAAGCAGCATATGCAACTGATCGCTTTCTCCGAAAAAGGCTTTATAACTCTCAGGTTTTGTATCAGCCTCCCCCATGAGCACAACGCCTTTGCCATGCTCGTCGGTTAATTTGCGCAGGCTGCGCAGGAATGCATGCGGGTCTCCGTCAAATTTTTCTGGCCCCTTGTTCCTCAGTATATGTGGCACAGCGTCTATACGCAACCCGTCAACTCCCATTTGTAACCAGAAACGGATAATCTCCTCTATTTCTTTCTGTACTATGGGACTGGACACATTCAAGTCCGGCTGATGAGAATAAAAAGTATGGTAATACCACGCTCCGGCTGTTTCATCGAAGGCCCAATTGCTCTCCTGTACGCCAGGGAAAACAATATCTGGCCCGTCGTTGGCCGGCTTCTCGTCTAACCATATGTAATAGTCGCGATATCTACTGTGTTTATCAGCACGCGCCTCGAGGAACCACGGATGCTGGTTGGAGGTATGATTCACGACAAGATCGGCCATGATACGGATCCCCCGTTCCTTAGCCTGCTCAGCCAACCGTACAAACTCCTGCAAACTGCCGATCCTTTCATCCACATTGTAATAGTCCGTTATATCATACCCAGCATCTTCAAGGGGTGATGGATAAAATGGTAACATCCAGATACAGTTGATACCTAAACATGTCAGATAATCCAACCCCTGCATTAAGCCTGCAAGATCACCAATTCCGTCGCCATTGCTATCTATAAAGCTCTTCACATCCAGTGAATAAATTATTGCGTCCTTATACCAGTAATTAGTCATTGTTATAAATGTTTTTATGATCCATTCATTGGTGCGAACAGCGCTTGTAGCAGAACATTATTCAGCCGGCAAGTGCTATAGTGCTCAACAGAAAATTTGCCATGTGCCGGGTGTCTGAGCCATATACTACCCAACGACTACAGCAAGTATATACAGGGCTAATTCTGTGTATCAGCTGGCATATACGCACGATTCCCCGGATAGTTTAACAAACGTGCCAGGCTCATGGAGTCTGTTGGGCAAAAGTGTCATGTGAACGGAAAGTGTATACAAAATTTCGACCAAACAGATAGCTCTTAACAGACACAAGCATGAAAGGAGTGCGAACATTCGTCAATATGCAGGCGCGGTCAATGATACGATCGGCAGCTGTCTAGCTTTTCAGGAATAGCCCATTCCTGGCATCAAATTTTCGGTTTATAAAGAAAAGATCCTGTTATGGCTAATAGTAGAGACAAAAAGGACCAGGGTGGTGGTAATCCTGGTAATTTAACGGGCGAAGGTAGCGGGCAACAAACCTCAGGAAAGCGAGGTGAAAAAATGAAGAAACCCAATAAGGGATATCATCGCAGCAGCACTGAAAAAGCGCAGCAAGGGCGTCATGGTGGTAACCGCTAGCTCCAGATATTGAAAAAAAGGCTTCCGCAACCGGAAGCCTTTCTACTATATCAAACCTTATAAAACCACTTATTTATTCACCACCTCAAAGCTTGTGAATTCCGCTTCCAGACCTGCCTCCCCTTTAAAATGTAACCCCGCCCTTGGACTCCTATCCCACTGCGGTAAAAAGCTCACATCCTGTTTTATTTCAGGCGCCACCTGCTGCCACTCACTTCCCTCCTGCCGGTAAAATACCTCACATGTCAGATCAGGTTTTATTGTGAACCTCAGTTGAACTGGTACACCAGTCTTTATATTTTGTGTAGCCAACACAGTTCTAATATTGTCTTTAATCATCCAGAATTCCACCTTATCATTCGCAGCACCGATCCCTATCGCCGCATTCGCATCTCCATAAAATGCCAGTCCTTTAAGCGCTGCATTGCTGTTAGCCACAGTAGTAGTCATATCGAAATGGTTACTTACCGGACGAACAGTTAATACAACACCCGTGTTGTTCCCCTCTTTGACTGTTCCCGACAAGTAGAGCTTTCCTTTGTTCTGACGTATAACTGGAGTAGTATTACGGAAATCCCATTGCCAGTAAGGTGCTATCTTCTGTCCTTCGAAAGAAGCTGTAATGTTACCAGTTGAGCGATTGCCGGCCTGCTTACTTACGAAAGAAGGCCAGGAACCACCATTTCCCCATACTAATTCCGCCAGCATACCTTCACGACCGGTAAACACATTGCTCTGCTTATTGTAGGCATGGTAAATGTACATGTACCTGCCATCTTCCTGCTGCACAAATGTGCCATGTCCTGGACATTTCCACCCTTCGTTTGTCTGCAATATTGGGTTCCCGCTGTATTCCTCATAAGGACCTTTAAAATCTTTTGACCTGGCCACACGTACATTGTAACTGCAGCCCTTACCACAGCAATCGCCTGAGGAATAGAACAAATAGTAGAAACCATCTTTATGTAAGATACTCTGCCCTTCCATTCCCATGCGGTTACTGTCTTTCAACATCGAGAACACCTCACCCTCCAGCTTCAAACCATCAGCGGAAAGCTTACTACCTAAAATTTCTATCGGCCGCTTATCAAGTCCGTAAGCTTTAAAGGTGATATACAGTTGACCATTGTCATTATACACAAAACCATCTATTGCCTCTTTACCAAAGCTGATAATGACTCCCTGATCTTTGAACCCTCTATCTGGATATTTTGACGTAGCAACACCTACACAAGAGACATTGTCAGCCTTCCGGCGAGCCGTATAATAAATGTAATAAGTGTTGTTATGGAAGTAATATTCAGGAGCCCAGAATGAACCAGAAGTCCACTCAGGTGCCTTATCGAATACATAACCCAACTGTTTCCAATCGCGTAGGTTATCTGAAGCATAGATGGGAAAATGTGGCGCCCATTCAGAAGAAGTCCCCACAGCGTAATACCTGTTCTTTACTTTAATAATAGACGGATCTGCAAAATCTCCGGAAATAAAAGCAGCGGCATTTGCCTGTGCCTTCAAAGAATTAAATGGCTGAACGCATAAAAAGCCGATAAGCAATAATAGGTTGTTAAAATAGTATCTCATTTTCAAACAATAACGTGAATGCGGAAATTACAAAATGAATATGATTACACATAACTCTTTCGGGAAATGGATATAAACATCTCAAAAAACTATCTGGGCGGTCTTATGGTCGTAGATCAGACAAGACGTTTGACTGTTGCCAAAGATGGGACAGGTGATTATATTACAATGCATTAAGCGATAAGTGCGATCAACGATAATAACCAGGATACAGTATAGTTTTTATAAAGATTACATGGCAGTCTCTACTCCTCAGAAAAAGGCGTTCGGTTATGTGCTCAGGGACTGTATTTCGGCGGCGATGCGCCAGCGAATTCGTATTATTTAGGAAGGCCGTGGCGGCGATAGGCTAAAACCGCCTTTATGTATTGTGAGCTGGCAGGGACGGTTAGGCCGGAGAGACGGCATAACTGGGTAAAGGCGGAGAATGAGCAATCGGCTTTTTATGCAGAATATGGGAATAGTGGGGATGGCGTAGGATGGAGGCCGGAGTGAATTGACTTTTTAAGTAGGTGCCGGTCCATATACATTACCGCATTTATGAATATATTTGCAGCTGTATTGTTCACGACATCAATACAGACACTAAACTTTAGACTTCCGGTTAACTACCATGTATGCCTGATATAACGACATTTGAAACACTAGACAGTGAAATAGAAAGAGTTTTGGGAAAGCCAACCGTACTGGAAGCTTTATGGGGCGGGGATACAGGTGGCTGGCATTTACTGCTTTATGTTTATACAGTATCAGGATTGTTGTTCTTTAAACGCACCACAAGACACTTGTTAGGCGAAGTTGTCCTCCCTGAGGGAATGGAACACGGACGGCTGTCCGTTTCCTTACTAGCGGAAGAGTTTGGACAGAAAGCGTCTGAAAAATATAACCTGATCTTCTATTTTCCATCTCCCAAAGATGCTGACGAAGACTGTCCTGCATGGACAGAAAGGCACCTTGCAATCACGTGTGCAGATTGCAGTAAATTAATCATTCCTACAGATAGCCCTTATCTGCCAAAGGATATTTGCTATCACTGTCACCTCACGAGAGAAGAAAATGAAAAAATAAAAAATGATGCACCTCGTGATGAGGGCGTTCACATGTATTTGTATAAAGATGACGAATACGAGCATATTGGATATTGTACTTATTTCGACTCTTTTCCAATCGCCCCGTTTGTTGATGAAAAAGTAAAAAACCTGCTAACCGACAAACCAATAAACATCGTTAAACTTGATAAACAGGATATCATAGAGTTGAAGAGTAAATTAGAAAATGTCTTAGGCCAGAAGCTAAATAGATACGAGAAGCCTGTTATTGACGAACGTAAGAAAAGATTTATCGTAACACATACCCTTCAGTACAAAGGGAGAGACTATGAGCTTATGAGGAATTTCAATCATGAGCACATAGAGATCTCGAATTTCATTCACAGTATCGAGACGGCAGAAAAGGCTATTGCTGAAGATTATGTTTATAAAATCTTCTTCAATAATGGAATTACGTACAGAGACGACATTTTCCTACGTTTCATCCATTATGTTTGTGAGGGGCGAACCAACATCGTAGATATAACTAATAGGTATGCAAATGTATTGACTGTCACAGAAGTATCGAAAACACTAAAAAGATTAGAAGATTTAACCTGCGTTTCAATATGCGAGGATCAGGTAAACATTACACAATTAGGCAAATGCTTAATTTAAGAAATCACAGCTGATAACAAACATTGCCACAATTCTCAATATGAAGACTACTCTCTCATTTATCCTGGCATTACTCATCATCCCTACAACCGCCCTAAGCCAGATAACCGGACGCTACATAAATACCCACCATGGTGGTTTATGCAGCACAACCATCACATTACTTCCCAACGGCGTCTATAACGTAGAAGGAGGATGTGAAGGGTCTTCACACTGTTCAATCGGCACCTGGACGATGAAAAAGGATACAATCCGGTTTCGTCAGATAGACAGTACTTTTAAGGTTATCAATAAAGTTGTGAGTACTAACTCAGGAAAGCAGAGTGTAACAGTGAAATTATTCGACGCTAAAGGGAACAACGTTACCAGCCGGTATGTTGTCGGTCAGTATGTAAAAGGTAAAGGCACATACACCATGGACCTTGACAGTACTCAAACCAAACGAACGGATTTCAGAAGAGTGGGTGGCGTCATTGCATTGACATCACTTGAAAGACTGTTGGGAAGAGCCATTGAAATACCCATCGATAACGCAGATACGTATGAAATACATCTCAATGCCTTTACTGACTGGATTCTTTACAAGAACTCATCCTGGTACGACCTGGGAAATTTTGATTTAATTAATACCCCAAACGGACTGGTGTCTGTGAGACTTGAGCCAGATGACAATTTTAATCTTGTCAAGAAGATCTATAAGAAGGAATAACAGGCAATAATTAGGCTAATTTACCGGATTCGTTATAGCCTCTTTTTTACAATCCTGCCTATTTCCGTTTTATCTACTTTCTGTAACACGATCACTTCATAAGCATGCCGCTCCCCTGCCTCATACAAACAGACCACATCGCCATGCGGCAGTACAGTCATGCAGGAATAGGCAGAAGGCCCCGCATAAAGCGACTGTACCTCTCTCCATGTACGGCCATCGTCCGTACTGGCCTTAAGCGTCATATTATTCCGCTTATGCTTACTGGCGGGATTCAGGAATAACAGGCAACCACTATGTTTTCTAACGGGCCAGGCATAACGAATGATACTGGCCTGACAAACCGGGTCCTCCAGCTGCGGTACGTCTTCCGGAGCTGACCAGCTACTACCTCCGTCGTAGCTGAAAGCATGCGTCCGGCATCCCCGGCCAAAGTAACTACGCATGTTCATTACCAAACTGCCTTTACCATCAGCCAGCTCAGCTACCTGGCATTCATTGACCTTCGGCCGTATTACGCCTCCTCTCTGCCAGGTGATGCCATGATCGTCGCTGTAAATGATATGTGCGCCGTATTCATAACCGCCTTTTGCGAGCGTACCGTTTGCATCACCAACTACCCTGCCGCCATAAACGTGGTAAAAGCATACTTTTCATACCTTGTGAAACTTACCGTTAAAATACTATCAAAAAAGCACTATTTCCATACCCCTGCTTCTTCTCCGCGTCTTCTCTGCTTCTTCTCTGCTTGTTCTAACCAGGGTATCTTCTTGTCCCACCAAAACAACAAAACCCTTACCAGCAAAGGGTCTGCTGACAAGATCATGCTTCTTACAGTCTCAAAAACTGATATTATTTTAACATTCACATAGTATAGCCTCGCCGTTTTGGACAGCCCGAAGAAGTGGCATCAGTCATACTGCAGCCTACCACAAACGGGTATATAACCGGACAAACATTTATTGTAAACAGCGGATGGTGTATGAGCGTCTAAACACCCGTCTCAAGCTGTTCCGTAGTGCGAAAATAGTTCCATGGAAAATTGAAGGTTCTTTTACAATCGCCCACACACACGCATATTCTGAGGACATGCATCACTACTCCACATCACAATAGAATTTTCGACATAAAAAAAATGTAATAAATTAGTAGAGCAGCTAATTATTTAACCCTCAAATGTTTAACCCAATGAATGAAAGCCCCTTTGTTATTTACGCCGGACGTTAATTTCTTCACCTGATACATCACCTGTAATAAGAAAAAATGTCACACCTGCTGGTGGAAGATATTTATTAAACCCTTTTATACGTGCTGAACAACCGCTCCACGGCATAGCTCCCCAGGCTAAAGACAGGAGAGGACCATTTTTAAATACTAGTCACTATGAAAAAAGTCGCAAAACAGAAAAAACTCCAACTGGTGAAGATCAAAATTGCCAATCTCAGTAAACTAAAGGAAGATGCATTGAAAGGCGATCGTATTTGCCTCACGTCACTTGCTGAGACCTCCTGCCCTACTTGCTCACGAGGAGAAACGCTGTGTGATTGCTAAAAACAAGCAGTGTCAAAGGCTTTATTAATGAGCCTTTGACACTGCTTACTTCACGGGAATATTGTTATAAGATGAGTATGCAAAGTATTTAAGTTAACAGCCACATGCGTTACCCCGAAGCCATGCGAAAACCCCATATACCTCAAACAAAAAGGGTGCTGGTGTGTTATTTAAACACGGATACCTCTTTTCCCTGCGCACCATAGAAGCCGGTCCTTAATAAACATACAGGAAACCATTATCGAAACTTATGGCTGGAGTTGAATTGCACCAAAACAAACGGATCTGTCCAAAAGTCTAATATCGGCTCCATGCCAGCTTCAATATTTACTGAACCATTAAGAATAATGTTATGAAAACAAACTTATTGAATGCCGATATCATCAATTCTCAAGAATATTGGGATGATAGATTCAGTTCAAATAATAAAATGTCATGGAGGGCAAATGCCGGGGAGAATCAAACTAAAATGTTTGCTAATGAAATAGCAAAAAGACTAAAAATGAAGCCTGATTTTTCTGGAACTATTCTCGATTATGGCTGTGCATTAGGAGATGCAATACCCATCTATAAACAATACTATCCTAAAGCTCAATTTATCGGAACTGATTTTTCACCTGCAGCTATTGATATCTGTATTCAAAAGTTCGGTGATATCGCAACATTTCAAGCTAAAGATGTTGATGGTATTCCGTCTGTAGATGTGATTATTATTTCAAACGTATTGGAACATGTGCCTAACGATAAACAGTTTGTACAAAAATTGCTAAGTAAATGTAAAGAACTATACATTGCTGTTCCTTATGACGAGCAGGAGCCTTTATATGAAGAACACGTCAATTCATATAATCGCCACACCTTTGATTACCTGAATGCTGATAAGGAAGTGTATCTATGCAGAGGATATACAATGAGCCATAGATTGAAATCGTATTTCTATATTGAAATCAAAAACCTGATACGGCCCCTTTTGAATATCCCATTATATAAAGGCGGCCTTAATAAGCAAATCCTGTTTCATATAAAGAGTCAAAAATAGTTTATGTCAGGAAGGGCGTCCACTTGTTTTTCACACACATCCTGACGCATTACAGTACTTTCATCCGGGACAATACTTCGTATAAACAGATGGCTGCAGTCTCCTGCAGCCATCCACGAAACTGATAATTCCTTAATAAGCTCATTTGACAGCATTCCTCATGGTCAGCTCCTGCTCATAGGTCGGACCATACATGCCTGGTACAGTATTACCCGTCGCACGTAAATAAACTATCATTTCGCCGCGATGGTGATAAATATGATTAAAGAGAAAACCCCGCGCTACTACTCCGCGTGGCATTGGCCCCAACACGGTCTTTTCACCTACTTTCATCGTCCATGGTGTTTGCAGGCGTTCTTCTGTGATTGTTTTCAACGCGGCTCTTGCCTTCTCAACATTAGCTTCAAACAAAGCCAGTGTTGCCTGGATATCGGCAGCATCACCACGCTCCAGATGATCAGTTGCCATATCATAAACATCCTGGGTAAGCGTGCCGACATACCAATAATAAATAGTAGCAATATGCTGAGCCAGTTGTCCCATTGTCCAGGAAACAGGTGAAGGCTTAAAGTGAATGTCTTTCGCAGGCACTGCCTGCAGTAATTTCCGGGTGCTGGTCACCTCGTGCTCGAACTCCTGTAACAAGGCTTGTACAATCATAAGCAAAGTTTTGATGAAGATACAACGTGATCGTGTATATTCAATCGTGCTGTTGCGTTCAAAGGATGGGGCGGCCACCTGCTCCACCAATGGAACTCTATCCCGTAAGCAAAATCCTGCAGCCGGCGACTCATATGCAGCCAGGCAATGGGCGAGGCCACAATATATAGCCCAGGAATTAATCCCTTGGGCTATATATACTATATCTCCTGTCAAATGATGCGATTAAGTCCAACCTAAGGGCATGGTAAAGGCATGTATATACTAAACGCCCCCGTTATATCACAGATGCCCACCCTCATCAATACTTTACAACCTTATTGCTATACGTCTTCTTCCCCGCCGTCGTATTAATAATATAAACCCCGGCAGGAAGACGTGAAAGACTGAGTTTCATCCCGTTCTGCACCCTTTTCGCAGGAAGCACCAACCCTCCATTGCTATTAAAAACCTTCACAATAACATACGGTTCTTTTATACCCTCCGCCTTCACAACAATATCAGATGTAAACGGATTAGGGGCTACCGTCAGACTGCTAGTACCCGCCAGCGTGGAAAGGGTACATCCGGCATCAAATGTCCATGCACCCGAAGACACCCGGAATTTCACATATTGCGCATCCTCTGCATAGAATGTCACACCCGGCACAGTTGTTACTGTTGATCCGTTTCTCCAGATCACAGTACCATTCACCTTAATCTCTTTCAGCCCACAAGTAATGGCGCTCTTTGGAATGCCGACGATACCTGTTGTACCGGAAGGTGATGTAATGGTCTGCGTAAGACCGGAGCTATTGCGGACAAGACTCACGCTGATATTCCCTTTAATGGTCGGGATCACGCCTGATATGTTGGTAAGCCCTCCCGGCTGCGGCAGGAAGAAATACTCTTCATACGCAGGCAATGAAGGACGCACTCCGAGCACGTAAGCACTCATAACATACAGTGGCCCTGCTGACCAGGCATGGTTATTACTATTGGCAGCCGGAAACTCTTCCCATAAGGTGGGCGACCAGCTGTTGATCATGGTTGTATAGCGGTCTTTCATTCTTTTAATACCTGCCGTTGGGTCAAGTTCCACCATTGCCTGCTCTATGTACATTTCCTGGTAGGGACTAGCATTGTACTTTGTTTTAAGTACGTTCAGTATCCCCGCTTTCTGTGCGTCATTAGCCACACCGGCGAGGTAGGCCCAGGCATTGCTCCTGTCATCTATTATCTGCGATTGTACACCATCGGCAGTACGATGATATACATAGGCATTTGCACTGCTGTTCCAGAAGTAATTATTAAAGTTACTTCTCACCTTATTCAGCAATTGCTCGTAGTAACGTTTATCTGTGACATATCCCAGTGAATTGGCGATATTGGCAGCCGACTCAAGAAACACTATATAAATACCATTATAAATGGTATTAGCGGCTCCCGCGGGAGTTGCATCTTTATTGTCGCCCCAGTCAATCCAGTTCCAGGGGCCATTCTGCCACACAAGCATGCCATCGCTATTCGAAGAGTTCACACAGTAGCCAGCAAACTTCCTGATGGCAGGATACAGTTCCTGTAATAAAGCCTTGTCTCCTGTATAGGTATAATATTTCCATAGCAGCGCAACTGCTGCCAGGTTCTGGTCAGGCAAATGGAACTCGGTGCCGGGAGCCGTAGTATATAATGACCCATCGCTTTTCTGTGAGCGCAGGAACTCCCTGTAACCTTTGCGGGCAAGCAGATTGGCAGTGGTATCATAGATGTAAAACGAGTAGAGGATCTGCTGGGATACGTCGCCCCACCATTGTCCTCTCTCCCGGTTAGGACAGTCGTAAAAAATATCTCTCATACATACCTCGGAGGTGGCTCTCGATTTCGTCCACAATGTATTCAGGGGCTGGTCATTTGACGAGAAGGTTCCGGGCTTTGTCGTATTATAACCGGTTTCACGATACCTGAGTATCATCACCTGTACTGGCCCTGTGACGTTTGAGAATTGATAACTCACCGTATCACCGCTGGAATTCTGCCAGGCAAAGCATTCAAACTCCTGCTCCCCTGCTTTGGTGGTGTACTCCTGCCAGTAATACCTGTTCACTTCTATCCTTATCTTAACACCTGCAGGTGCATTCACTTTCAGATATGGACGCAGTTGTATATTGGCGCCAACTTTTGCTGTAATGATGCGATTGGAGCTGATAGTAGCAGGGAATGTGCCTGCATTGGTATAAGCCCCGAGAGCATATTCTTTCCACATCGGTATCGTTCTGGGCACCAGCTGATTCCAGGGCGCTACACCTGCTACTCCTTTTTGAACAGCAGATGGCCAGCTGCTATCATCATAGGTAGCAGAGGTCCAGGCGCCGGGTTCTGCCTGTGCATTGTAATAAATAGGCCAGGCAAGCCATTTGTAGCCATTATTGTCGATAATGAGCTGAGTAGACGGACCAAAGGAAGGATGCACTTTTGCCTTCCACGATGCATCGGAAACAATAGACGAAGGACTGCTGCCTTCCAGCGATGATTCAAAAAGGAATCCACCACTATTCGTTACACGCTGTGAATACGAATTGTTTCCCCCTTTATGCCAGACAAGCACCGCGATCGTGTTTTCTCCTGCAGTGAGGTAAGGGGCAATATCTATTTCGTCGTAATAAGTATTTATCAGGTCCGGACGTATATCCAGTCCTCCATCCTTTACAACCAGCTGATTATTGATATACAACCAATATTTGTTTTCCGCCGCAATCCTGGTCATAGCGCGGGCTGGTTTTGCGGAAAGCGTTACCTTCTTTCTCAGTGAAAGCCACGTGTTGGCCGGTCCTGCAGAAGAAGTCCATATCCAGTTGGCCTGCCATGATGAAGGATTGATCTTTGCAATGATCAGGGATGTGACCTTGTCATTCCAGTCAGGACCGATCCATGGTTCAGATGCGGTTCTCGTAAGACTGGCGCCCGAGAAATTGTCATCCCAGTATACCGTCACCTGGTAGCCAGCCGGTACAGTGAATGAAGAAACGGCATCATCAGGCAAACCATAAGCTATCATCTGCGCCCGCGTATAATTGCCCGGAGAAAGTGGGATCGCCTTTCCCTGGTAGGTTGCATCCGTATAGAACACTGCCTGCTCTGCCGGTGCTACTTTTGTAACTATGAGCGATGTGACCTTGTCATTCCATTCAGTGCCGATAGATGCTTCGGATGCTGATTTCGTAATACTGGCGCCGGTGAAGTTATCATCCCAGAAAAAAGTGACCTGATAACCGCTTGGAATCATAAAAGAAGTGATGGCATCATCAGGAAGCCCGTTACCAATCATCTGTGCCCTGGTGTAAGTACCGGCAGATAAGGCGACGGCTGTTCCTCCGTAGTTGATGTCCGTATAGAAAACGGCCTGCTCTTCCGTCGGTACTCTTGAAACTATAAGGGAGGTGACCTTGTCATTCCAATCAAGGCCAATCCAGGACGATGAAGCCGTCTTAGTGATACTGGCCCCGGTGAAATTGTCGTCCCAGTAAAATGTGACCTGATACCCCGTGGGAATGGTGAAAGAGGAAATAGCGTCATCAGGAAGCCCGTTGCCGATCATCTGTGCCCGGGTATAAGTACCGGCAGATAAGGCGACAGCTGTTCCTCCGTAGTTGATATCCGTATAGAAAACGGCCTGTTCTGAGGGATCGTTACCGGCAGCACGTACAGATGTGTGACAGATCAAAAAGAGGGACTGGGCCAGAAAGACGAGCACATGCCTTCTGAGCCACTTCATAGGTAGCTTTAATGGTTTCATACTGTGTGGATTAAAAATTTTGGCTAATAAATTCTACAGCTGTAATGGAATGGGTAAGTTAACGCGGCGTTATATAAATATAACGCAATCCGGCGTGTTTTCGGCTATGGGGAATAAATAATATAGAAATGATTGTACAGCTGTCAGCGTATGGCCCTGATCATCTCTCTTTTATGCGGAGGTCCCGGTAGTTTCTCCACAGTAAAACCTGCCGCCATCATCGCGCGGCGAACGTTTCCTTTGCTGCAATACGTGACCAATATGCCTCCGGGAACCAGGCAATTATACAGCTTTCCGAAAATGTCTTCTGTCCACAGCTCCGGCTGTGCAACCGGATCAAAGGCGTCATAGTAGACGATATCAAAAGCCCTGGTGAAAACGACGTCCTGCAATGCTCCATGTATTTTATGCAGGCAGAAGTCCGGATGCAGCTGTACGTCTTCATCCCACGGAACACTGTGTAAGGTGATCAGGCAAGATTGAGAGGATGGCTCTTTGAGCTGCTCAGCGTAGTTCAGCGGGTCTGTCTCTGTGTAGGTTAAGGGATACTGCTCAATGGTTTGATAATAGATGCGCTTTCGTTCGCGGATACTTTCCCGGAAAGTAAGTAATGCATTCAATCCGGTCCCGAATCCCATCTCAAGAATTGATAAAACATCACCAGCTTTTTTTGACAACTGATACTTCAATCCTTCTTCGATATATACATGAAGACTCTCCCGGATAGCGCCATGAATACTATGATAGGTTACATTCCATTCAGGAACGGACACAGTATGGGAGCCATCTGCAGTTATCTGTAACCTTCTTTCCATCAGTACAAAGTTCGGTAATCTCTACATTAACTACAACAGAGACGTCTTCATCATTTGTACCGGTACAGCTTTACCCGCTGGATACCCCATTCCCTGCTACACTTTTCATCACACTGCCGAAACTAAAATAAAGACAATTTATAAAATTGCAACCGATTGTGTTATTTTTTTTCCAAAAAAGTTTACTTTAGCTGTACAGTTCAATTACACAAACGATTGTGCTATCTGTCCACGATATGAGTGCCTAAAATTGCTCTCTCATTTTATATTTTTATCGATACTGACATCTATGGCGAACGAACGAGAGGTAACCATATATGATATTGCCAGGGAGTTGAACATATCTGCAACTACGGTCAGCCGTGGCCTGCAGGATCATCCTACCATCAGCAAGAAGACGAAAAAAAAGATATTTGATCTTGCAGAAAGGCTGGGCTATCGCAGCAATCATTTTGCCCGCAGCCTGCGCAACCAGAAGACAAATACCTTCGGCATCATCGTGCCCCGTCTCAACAGCCATTTCATGTCATCAGTGATTGCCGGTATTGAGAACGCTGCTAACGAACATGGATTCTCGTTGCTCATCGCACAGTCTTCAGAGTCTTCTGTGAAAGAAGCTTCCAGCGTCAGAACAATGTTTGACAGCCGGGTGGACGGACTGCTTGTTTCATTGGCAGTTGACACTGCAGACCTCAGTCACTTTGAACATTTCTTCAAAAAGAACATACCGGTCATCTTTTTTGACCGTGTGATGCAGCATGAAAACTCCGTCAATATCCTGATAGACAACCGCCAGGCGGCCTGCAACGCTACCCGGCACCTCATAGAACAGGGTTGCCGCCGGATCATGCATATAACAGCCCCTACCCTGCAGAATGTATATAAAGACCGGCTTAAAGGCTATAAAGAAGCCCTTGGAGAGCATAAGATCAAATTCAGGGAGGATTATGTCGTTATTACGAACTTAAGCCAGGAAGCGGGCGCAGAAGTGGCAAAAACGATATTGAAGATGAAAACGCGTCCCGACGGAATCTTTGTTTCCAACGACAGCTGCGCTGTCGGGTGTATGCTGGCCCTTAAGGAAGCGGGCATCCGCATCCCGGAGGATATAGCCTTTGTCGGATTTAACAACGACCCGGTAACACAGGTCATAGAACCTCACCTGACCACCATCAACTATTCAGGTTATGAAATGGGACAGGTGGCAGCGAGACACCTGATCAACCATGTCAGGGACGTCTCTTTCGTAAGCAGCACCAACACCATCATTCTGCGTTCAGAACTGATGGTAAGGGCTTCTTCCCTCAAAAAAGGCCGTAAGTAACACTTTAACACAATTAACATATGCGCCCTTTACAATTACCCGTTTTAACCATCCACGCCGCCCTGGCATGCATGATGTGCAGTTGCGGACAGGCTGGTTCCACGCAGACAGCAGATAGCACACAGGTGACCGCTACGGCCGACAGCAGTGCAAAGAAGTATCTTTCACAGCCGCTGGTCAACCACATCTACACCGCCGATCCTTCCGCTCATGTGTTCAACGGCAGGTTCTATATCTACCCTTCACATGATACGGCAACCGGTATCCCTGAAGATGATCTGGGAAGCCATTTTGATATGAAAGACTATCATATCCTTTCCATGGACTCCGTCGGTGGTAAGGTAACCGACCATGGCGTTGCCCTCGATATCAAAGACATTCCCTGGGCACATCGCCAGCTGTGGGCGCCTGATGCAGCATTCGCCAACGGTACTTATTATCTGTACTTCCCTGTAAAGGACAGTCAGGATGTATTCCACATCGGCGTGGCTACCAGCAGCAAACCGGAAGGCCCGTTCAAAGCAGAAAAAGCACCTATTCCGGGCAGTTACAGCATTGACCCGTCCGTCTTCACAGACGATGATGGTAAATCGTACATGTATTTCGGAGGTATCTGGGGCGGTCAGTTACAGCGATGGAACAACAACCGGTACGACTCCACCAAAGGCAACAGGAAGCCGGAAGATCTGGCTATACTGCCCCGGATCGCGAAACTGGAAACCAACATGAAATATTTCGACGGACCAGTAAAAGAAGTACAGCTGCTGGATGAAAAGGGCCAGCCCTTTCATGAGAAAGATAATGACAAACGCTTCTTTGAAGCATCCTGGGTGCATAAGTATAAAGGGAAATACTATTTCTCCTACTCAACCGGCGACACTCATAATCTATGCTAT
This sequence comes from Chitinophaga filiformis, assembly GCF_021646545.1. GTDB lineage: Bacteria > Bacteroidota > Bacteroidia > Chitinophagales > Chitinophagaceae > Chitinophaga > Chitinophaga filiformis_A. The sequence goes on from NZ_JAKIRP010000006.1 coordinate 221,059, forward strand.
GCCACGGGCGACAGCCCATACGGCCCGTTCACCTATAGAGGCGTGATACTGACGCCTGTTGAAGGATGGACCAGTCATCACTCTATCGTTGAAAAAGATGGGAAATGGTACCTGTTCTACCATGATGTACAGCTGTCAGGCAAAACCTACCTGCGCAACGTCAAGGTAACAGAACTGCATTACAATGAAGATGGCAGTATTCAAACTATCCATCCTTCCATATAAAGTATAACGAAAGAATGTAAAAAGGGGAGCCTGCCGGCCTCCCCTTTTCTTTTTACCATTTATTCTACAACATAGTATCCTTGTTTTGCAGCACTCCTAATACCCGGGATTCTGCGCGTCAACGCCGCCTGTTCCCAGTTTAGGGTTATTGTCAATTTCCTGCTGCGGAATAGGCAGCAACTCATCCCTGTTCACCCTGAAATAACTGATCGGATCTGTTGTGAAATAGCCTTTTTTCCTCCATCTGAGGATGTCACGGTTCCTTATCTCCTCTCCTCCCAGTTCCACCATCTTTTCATGCATCAGCGCCTTCGTTACCTGATCCTTATTCGATACCGGGAACTGAGCGGTCGGATAGTGCGGCATCATTACGGAAGGCCTGTCCCTTACCTGGTTCAGATAATCTACCGCAGCCGCTGTATTACCCAGTTCATTCTCACATTCTGCCAGCATCAGCAATACTTCTGCGTAGCGGATGATACGCTGGTTATTACCACCGGGATGATAGGATGCTGTCGATACGCTTTGCTTATAGATCAGCATAAACTTACGCCAGCTCACCTTCTTCGTCACACCACGTACCGTAGAAGCGTTACCATTCTGCATGGCATCTGTCAGTACGTCTGCGTCGTTATTGAATCTGTCACCCGTTTCATATACAGACGCTTTATATCTTGGATCTGTTTTTGCCGCACCGCTCGCGATATTTTCAAACTCGTTGAGATATTTATCGGAAGGAATGAGGTTCCTCCATGCCAGCGGACAATACTCCTGGTTGCGGATAGTGGATTGCGCCGTTCCTGAACCGTCGCCGGTACCATTCCAGTCAAAACCGTTATCTCCCCTGTCGAAATACACTGCCTCCCATATAGACTCGGCATTAAATTCTGTTTCTTCAAGGAAGTTGTCGCTGTAATTATCTACCAGCCGATACAACCCGGCACCGGTCACTTTCAACAGCGCCGCCTTTGCAGCTGCATAATCTCCCTTCTGCATATTCACCCTGCCCAGCATGGCATTTGCAGCACCGGATGTTGCCCGGCCAAGGTCTGATGATCCATATGAAGCTTTCAATACACCAGCTGCCTCTGTCAGGTCTTTAATGATCTGCGTATATACGGCTTCCTCGCTAGCTCTTGCCTGAAACTGATCAGGACCGCTCACCACGGCGGTATACACCGGTACTGGTCCCCACAGGCTCACCAGCTCAAAATAAGCCCATGCCCTGAAAAACTTAGCCTCCGCAACGCATTGGTCCCTTACCGCATCATCGTCAGTAACGTTAGGCGCACTGCCGATCACTGTGTTGGCACGATGGATGACAGTATAGAGGCCCCTCCATACACTGTTCATCACGGAGTTATCTGAGGTGGTGGCGCCGTTCAGCATCTGCGCCCTTGGTAGTTCCAGCTGTCCGCCGCCCGAAGCAACGTCATCGCTTCTGAGATCTTCCACAAAGAACCATTCACGGCCAACAAGGTTGCCGGCGTGAAAAGAGGAATAAATGGCATTGGTGCCTTTCTGCATCTCAACGCTATTCTTAAAATAGTTATCCAGTGTGGCGTAACTGGGATTTGTCTTATCCAGGTCCTTATTACAGGAGATGGTGAATACTGCCGCCATTACGACGGCTATAGTGATCCTATTGGAAATATGTTTTTTCATGTCTTGATGTTTTTGCTGCTCATTAGAAACCTACCTGCAGGCCAAACTGGAAAGACCTTGCAGAAGGGTACTGGCCATAGTCAATACCGTTTGTGAGTGTGGTGTTCTTAGATCCGATCTCAGGGTCCCAGCCTTTATAGCCGGTGAACGTGAGCAGGTTCTGGGAAGAAACATATACCCTGAAACTGCTGAACGCACCATGGGCAAAGTTGCGCAGGCTCGAAGACGGAATAGTGTAACCCAGGATCACATTTTTTAACCTCAGATAAGAACCGCTCTCTATCCAGCGGTCTGACACGCGGGCATTCTGGTTAGGATCGCCGCTGATAGCTCTTGGCATGTCGGTATTGGTATGCTCAGGCGTCCATGCATTCAGCACTTCTACACCTGCACCGAACAAGCGGGCCATACCTTCACGCAGTACGCGGGTACCGTTAAAGATCTTGTTGCCATGTACACCCTGGAAGAAGAGTGAAAGGTCGAAGTTCTTATAGTTGGCGCCGGCATTGAGCGCATAAGTGAACTTAGGAATATAGGAGCCCAGGAAGGTACGGTCTGCAGCTGTGATCTTACCATCGTTGTTAAGGTCTTTGAACTTAATATCGCCCGGAGCAGTTGATTTAGCCGGATTAGTACCTGGTATCTGCACAGGGCTCTTGTTCACATCGTCCTGGCTCTGGAAGATACCTTCTACTACATAACCATAGAAAGACTGAATAGGCTGACCGGCTACCGTACGGGTAATGCTGCCATTACCAAAATCAGCATCGGCGCCATCATCGATAGTTGCACCAGGTGTATTAAGGCTCAGTATCTTGTTCCTGATAAAGCCGACATTACCGCTCACATTCCACTTAAAACTACCGTTTGTCTTGTTGTATCCTAATTGCAGATCAACACCGGTATTCCTCATGGAAGCAGCATTCAGCTGGGAACCGGTTCCACCGAAACCAAAACTGTAAGGAGTTGGAATAGTCAGGATCAGATTATCTGTCTGACGGCGGTACCATTCTGCAGTAAAGGTGATACGGTTGTGGAACAATCCGAGGTCCAGACCAACATTTATCTGTTTCGTCTTTTCCCATTCCAGGTTACTGCTGGCCAGCTGATTGTAATAAGACGCATTGCCCACAGTAATGGTATTACCAAATGGATAACTGGCGCCATTTGCCTGCACCACTGCCTGCCATGGATATTCATTCGCCAGTACAGAGTTCTGCAGGGCAGGGAAAATACCGATCGCATTCAGACCTGTAATACCCCATCCACCACGTAGCTTTAACTCAGAGATGGCTGCCACCTGTTTGATAAATGGTTCCTGGTCCATCTTCCAGCCTGCGGATACAGATGGGAAGTTCTGGAATTTCCTGCCTGGCGCCCACACGGAGAGTCCATCACGGCGGATAGCGCCACTCAGCAGGTACTTGCCTGCGAAATCGTAACTAACACGGCCGATATAAGATTGTATCACGGTAGCGGTACGTGAAGAAAAGGCGGTCACATTGGTTGCACCCACAAGCGTTTCCCTGTCGTTGGAGCTCTGGTTACCGGTCTGCGATTCACCAAAGTTATCTGCCTGCTGCCGTTCATATACGGCTACCGCATTGATATGATGATTGCCGAAGGTTTTGTCGAAGGTGAGCTGTTCGGTGAACAGCAGCGTGGTCCTGTTTGCCCGCTGATCAGTAATGGTAGCTACTGTAGCATTCCTGCCCTTATCGTTATAGATGGGAGCGAAAACATGCTGGTACTCTGATACATAGTCAGTACCAAAGGTAGAGCGGAAACTCAGCCAGGGCGTAAAGTTCACCTGTCCATATACAGTACCCAGCAGCTTAAAGGTCTGACGATGGGCATCGCCCAGCAAGGTAGCATCTTCCACCGGGTTGGTAGGGTCAGCGCCGTCTACACTATTCTCCGCATTGCGGTAGCCCCCGTTTGTGGTAGGATCATGCACGGGCAGATAAGGCAAGGCCCTTATCACATTGGCCAAACGGGTCCTGTTGCCGGAGGTATTGTCATAACGCTGTTTGGAATATGAGAGGAGGATGTTCTCTCCTACCGTGAACACCTTGCTGATATTATGCTCGGAGTTGATACGGAAATTACCACGCTGATAATTCACGCCTTGTGTAATACCGTCCTGCTTCAGGTGACCGGCCGACATATAATAACGGGAGGCATCATTACCACCACTTACAGACACATTAGACTGTGAGATCAGGGCTTTCCTGAAATAGGCGTCCTGCCAGTCGGTATTGGTCTGTGCATACGTTTGTGATGTACCGTCATATATCGGCTGATTGAAATTGGCGTCTTCCAGGCGGGGAGGTTTCGCAATACCGGCTGCGCCGTTCAATGCACGCTCATACTGCAGGTATTGCTGGGTATTGAGCAGGTCGATGGTTTTCCAGGCCGACTGAACACCCACATAAGAATCGAAGTTCACATGCGGCTTGCCATCACGGGAACCTTTTTTGGTAGTGATAATGATCACACCGTTTGTAGCGCGGGAACCATAAATGGCTGCGGCACTGGCGTCTTTCAACACCTCAACCGATTGAACATCCCTGCTGTCAAAACTTGCCAGGTTGGAAGTAGGAAAACCATCTATTACATACAAAGGGTCAGACGCGTAACTGATAGAACTGATACCCCTTATCCGCACAATAGGATCAGCACCGGGCGTACCGTTGTTGGTAACGGTCACACCAGCCACCCTTCCCTGCAATGCCTGCTGTACACTGACAACAGGCAGCTCACTGATTGTTTTGCTGCTTACGGATGCGACTGAACCGGTGAGGGAACTTTTCTTCTGTGCACCATATCCTATTACGACCATCTGTTCCAGTGACTGCATATTAGGGGCAAGACTTACTGTGTAGTTGGCCCCGCTGCCTACTGTAACCTGACTGGGAGTATAACCAATAAAACTGAACTGCAGTATCTCTCCGGGAGCTGCAGTTATATTATAGACCCCTTCGGCATTGGTCACTGTACCTCTGCCGGTATTTCTGACAGATACTGTAACGCCCGACAGCGGCTTTCCCGTCTCGTCGATGACTTTACCTTTTACAGGCTGACCGTTCTGACCGTACACTACCGTAAACAGTAATAATGCCAGTACAGTCAGTAATGCCGGAAGCAAATGCTGCTCTCTGCGGGCAGCCGGGCATCTCCGGAAAAAAACTCGTAAAGCAAGCTTCATAACGCGTGAATTGATAGTTTTTTAAATAATAAAATGGCAACAAAACAAAAAATTGTCAATTTAACACCTATAAGTAATCCCATGCCTGCGTAAAGCCTATTCCGGGGAACACAGTATTTCAAACGGGAATCAGATCGGGACTTACTTATCTTGGTTCTTAAGCTCAATCGCAGCGTGAAGTACATACATAATTGGCAGATTTTTTGGTCTGAGCTTATCAATAATTGGTTGATATTTCTCAAATCACAATCGGTTGCGTAAATTGTGGTCGTAAACCCGAAAGAATAAACAAAAAAGAATAAACAAAAAGAATAAACACAACGAGCAGGGAACAGGAACAAAGTATCAGTAGTACTGATACATTAATTATTGTATTCATTTTACACACCACGTATGCAAGACACATTATTATTAGTAGATGGCAACAGGGATAAACTGCAAGTGCTATCAGAAAACCTCGGTGAGGATTACCATATATTCACTGCAGAAAGCGGCCAACAGGCGCTCGATATGATAGAAAGACACTCCGTCCGGATGATCATTTCTGATAGCCATACTCCACTTGTCAATGGCTTCGATCTATGCACCAGATTGAAAACAAGCCTGAACTACTCACACATTCCTTTCATACTACTCACAGCGCCTAACAGATTACAATCAAAACTGGATGGACTGAAAGCAGGTGCGGATGCATGTATTGAAAAGCCCGTCTCTCCTGAACATCTGAAAGTGCAGGTAAGCAACCTGCTGAATAACCACAAGAAGATCAGGGCTTACTATACCAGGTATCCCCTGGCACATATGAGTACAATGGCTTACTCGAGGACAGACGAAGACTTCCTGATTACACTGCACAACCTGATCATGGAGAACATTGAAAACGCGGAACTGGATGTGGAGCTGCTGGCAAAACTGATGAATATCAGCGTGCCTACCTTATACAGAAAGATCAAAACCTTGTCAGACCTTACACCAAATGAGCTGCTGACCGCAACAAGAATGAAGAAGGCGGCCGAGCTGCTGACCGGAACGGGTTACAAAATATTCGAAGTAGCTATCATGGTGGGATTCAATTCGCAAAGCAGTTTTGGGAAAGCCTTTTTAAAACAGTTTAATATGACGCCTACTGCATTTCAGCAAACAAAAAAGCAAGTGCGATACCCGGCCGGAAGATTTACGCTGTAACTATTCCCGCAACCATCTGATCATTTCCGGAAATGGTTTCACACCATGTTTCGCTGCATTGGCTGTATCATAACAGAAACCGGCCCATTGCAGCAATGGCAGATAGAGCATATTGCCGGAGCCATATTGCTCCAGGTACCAATCCGATGATCCTTTGTAACCATAGGGATGGAAAACGACCGCCGGATCAATGTTAAGGTGCACACAAGCTGCATAACTCCAGGCAATGGCCATCATTTCCTCTCCATCTGATTGGTTCTTTTCTGTCATGGCACCGATATCGCCGAACATGGCTTCCCTATCGGCAGGGATTGCGACAGCAATATGTCCGGCTTCATGTAACAGATCTCCGGGATATAGTAAGCGGCTCTCATCCACAACAAGGCTTCCCTTATTGATCAGGATACCCGGTACAAATGTTTCTTCCGGGATAGTATCAAAAATCACCGGGATACCGATAGACTGGATGAACTGAACGATGGGAGTAATAACGGAACGCGCATTGGTTGTTGCCATGGATATTGTATAAAAACGGTTCTAAATTAGAGAATTATTTAACAACAAAATAAAAGGCACCCGTATAAAACGGATGCCCTTGTTTCCTGTTTATAGAAAATAATCACAGCAAACTTTCCAGTAATGGCTTCAGTTCCGGCATAGAAGGCCTGGGAGCGTCCACAGAAACGATATTTCCCTGTTTATCAAATACCATAAACCGGGGAATACCTGTTACCCCATAAAACTTCGCCATATCCGACCAGCCGCTTGCAAACAGCTGAATACCTCCCAGTTGCTTGTCTTTTACAAAGTTTTTCCATTTTTCCTTATCCTTTGCCTCATCAACAGATATACTGACAAAGGCAACGTTCTTACCTTCCATAGCGGCTTCCAGCTCCTGCAAATACGGCAGCTCCTTTTTGCAGGGCCCACACCAGGTTGCCCACATATCTACCAACACTACTTTACCTTTCAGGCTGCGAAGGCTGACAGTATCTCCTGTCATATCCGGATAGGCAAAGTTATAGCCAGCAGTACCCTTTTTAAAGGTGCTGAGGGCCTTACGCGTATCAAAAAGGACTTTCTGCATATTGGGGGTTACGAGATACTGCTGATAGGCAGCGAACACCTCATCAAATTTCTCCAGGGATTTGTAGGATTTGAAATCGTTAATCAGCCATACTCCCTTCAATGTATCATTACAGATCCTGGATACGGACAGTTGCACCCGGTTGCTCAGCATCATGCTGTCATGCGCTATTGACGACAGCAAAGCGTAACGTTGTATAAGGTCGCTACCCTCGCCTAAAGCAAGGATGTCTGCCGCACAATACCTGCCAGGCTGAAGAATGCCCTTATAATACCCGGGATAATATCCTTTTGGAGGCAAGGCACTACGTGGCACTAACAGTATGCTCATCGCAGTAAGCTCAAGGTCTGCGTCCACGGTCATTGTCAGCAAGCTATTAAACACTGCGTTCTTTGTACGGATCGTCTTTTTAAAAGCGGCGGCCGATGGCAGAAATGCGTCCAACGCCGGGAAGAAAGCCCTGTAGGTAGTAGTGTCATTCAGACTTGTTTTATTCTTCAGCGGTGTGATCATCTGTTGCCAGGAATAAAGCAACTGATTTTCAGCATTCCCTTTCAACAGGGCATAGTCGCCACGATCATCCCGGATATCCAGTTCCAGCTGCTCGCCCGGCTGCAGGTATACGCGAATGTAATTCCTGCTGGCCTTATCATCAACAGACATGGCCAGGTAATAATAACCAGCTGCAGGCACAGGGATAGCGAAAGCAAAATTATGCTGTTCGTCCAGGGCAGTGCTGGCAAATTCCACCAGCTTCCCTTCCCTGACATTATAAAGTTTCATGCCGGTAGCTTTCTCTGGTCCGCATTTACCGCTGATCATTGCCGGTGCGGCACAGGTAGTCTGTATACCCGCCAGCATAGCCAGCAGGAAGAATATTTTCTTCATTGAAAAAAGTATTTAACGTTCTCTGTAAGTAATGCTTTTGATTTTACCGAAGCCGGTATACGATTCATTCAATACCAGGTTACCATTCACACCCGGTACGGTATATAATTCGAAGGTGCCACAACGATCTGCAGGTAGTGCGGGGTCATACACCCCCACCTGCAATTTGTTATAATAGTTCTTTGCGCCTGTAAGACCAGTAGCGATGAAGCCATCAAACTTCAGGAAAGTGACTGATTTCTGTCCATAATCAATCATCAGCTTACTTTGTTTGGTGCTGGCATCGTATTCATACAGCTTTCCCCCCACGTTGTAAAACACATACCCCATGTCGGGGCTTACCGCGAAGTTTTCCGCCTGGGCGATTGAAGTGGCGGGCATTTCATCGTAGTAAGTCTGTACAATATTGGTCGCAATGTTGAATCTTGCGAGATAATATTTTACATGTGCAGAGTCTAGTATCGCATAGGTATCTCCATTATTGAACCTGGTTGTTGCCATGTACACAAGGTCCTTCCCTGTTTTGTAATTAAACATTGTCCCCGCAGGCATTTCTGTACAGTACGCAGGCATACTGTAAATGTGCTTTACAAAACACTGTCCGTCCATATCATAGAGGATGTGTGTATTAGTAGAGTTGGAAATCTCATTGTAATAAGCTACAAACGGAGATACCCTGAACGGAACTGACCGTCCGTACATGACATTCACAGGCAGGCCAAAGTAAACTGAAAAAGTATACATATGGTAGTACATGTTACCGTCATTACCATGCAGGTATGCCACGCCGGATGTACGACAGGTAATTTTGTCAGCATAAAAGCCGGCAGGCAGATCGCTGAAGAAATCTGTTTGCAGAGGAGATTTCCATTTTAATGTCTCGCCATCCAGCCTGTGCGTGCCTGTTGTTGTACTTACAAAGACGGTATGACCGGAAGCTGCAGTGGTCAACCGGGCAAACTTCACTTCCACCGGCAGCCCGCTGAGTGTAAGACCAGCGCCGATAGTACCGGGCAGATCATAAATAGGTTTATACCCCTCAGTACCTTTAGACAGCATATCCAGCCTGCTCCCGCCATTCACTTCCGATAACAGCAGCCATCCTTCATATACGCTGGTCACAACAGTTATCAGGAAGCGCTTGCTGAAAGTAACACCTGTCTGCTTATCGGTTACACGATAGAACACATCATATTTGCCCGAAGTAAGGGTGATCCGTTCTTCCAGGTCCCGGCTGTAAGACAATGTATCCACATTGGCAGTCTGCCCTGTATTTGCCAGGGACGCCAGCCACATATAACGGTAAGCGCTTGTATCAGCAGCATTGTCTTTCGTAAAAGAGAGTATTGGTTTAACAGAGAATACGCTGCCGTAGTTGACGGTATACAAGCTGTCAATTCCAGTGATACTTACCTCGTTGATATCAACATAATCATAGTTGCCTTTGTCTTTATAACAACTGCTCAATGCAAATACTGAGAGGATATATAAAAGTAGTTTCTTCATGTTAAAGAGATAAAAAAGATGATGAAATGTTTGCCGCATATCCGGGATCATTGTGACAAAGTGCCCATGCTCATTTCAGTGCCGTCATCCTCATAGACTGAATTGCCGCTGGCCTTCTGCTGATCAAGATAACGCTGCATGGCCTTTCCGATGTAAGTCACTTCTGCTACGGTTATCGCTGTAAAATCGTTCACCGTCATATTCAGCTGACTGCAGATCAGCAGTATCTTTTTACGGGAGAAAGTACCGAGATACCCGTCCAGCCAACGGGCAGGCCTTCCGATCTGATCGTCGATATACAACGTGAACGTCGAAGTGGATACATCTTTCTTACTTTCAATCTGCGCGATGGTAGTGTCAAAGTCCTGATTGGGCTGTAGTTGCAATTGCAGTCTGTATTGCTGTTGCGACATCTCTGCCGTGCGGTAAATATGTACCGGTATATAAACCACTGATTGATTGGCAGGCAGTACAAACGTTGTTGCCAGTGGTTCATAATGTACACCTGCTATTGCGGTGGTAGCACTATCTACCACCTGTATATTAATAGCCCTGTCATGATCGGCCTGTTTACCCATCAGGGAAACCTGTACATTGAATGTACTATCGGTGAGCTGTTCATTTGCCAGCGAGAAAGTAAACAACGCAGTATCTATACGCTCCGGATTCCGCTGGTTGCTGGTATGTAGCGAGTAGTCAAAGTACAATAGCGACTTACCACTGTAGAGATCTATAGTTTCTTTTTTGCAGCCCAGTAATGCGAAATACAATATGGCCGCTATATAAAATCCTTTCATGATGTCAGTAATAAAGATTAACGATAATCCGTTTCGCTCCTGGGAAGCGGCATTACATAGGTGGCGGCAGTCATGGTGAAATTACCGCTGCCCGCACCTCCCTTCGGTATGGTGGCCTGGTTCTTCCTTTTATAGTAAAAGAACAGCTGCCCTTCTCCATAAAACTCTTTCTGATATTCTTTCCTGATCTCAGTTTCCAGCGTGACGGTTTCCGGCAAAGCTGTCAGGCCACGGTTATACCTTATCGTGTTGAGGTATTCCAACGCCTTCACCGGATCCGTTTCGCACTCTGCCGCGATATAGTACATCTCACTGAGGCGTAGCATAGGAACGCGGTAACGGAACATATCGGCGCTGTCCTTGTTCGTTACATCTGCATATTTATAGAAGCAGCGATAGGTTTTGTCGCCCACACTGGGGATGATCCAGCTTGGATTATAACGATAGTCACTCTCCAACCCTTCAAACGCAGCAGTGAGCCTCGTGGGATGGGCGGCCAGTATGGCTCTGTCAGACACGTCTGGCGAGAAGTTGGCACTATAGGACTGATACAATTTGGGGCAGTATATATCAAAGAGATGTTCTGTAGAAAATGTACGGTCAGGGAAATCTGCATTACCACTGGCCTTTTTCAGGGTGGTCCATGGAAACCAGGGGCCTGCACCTTCAATGACAACCCCAGCCTGTGCCAAAGCGCCTGTTTTATCGCCACGATACAGCAATATCCTGGCCTTTAGCGCCTTTACAGCATAGTAATTCAAACGTCCGTTACGTTGCTGATAAAAGAAATCCACCTCTTCCGCGCCATGAATACGCATAGGGCCGCCGCTGATAACAGGGTCTGTCTTCAGACATCTTTCTGCATGGTCGAGGTCTGCCAGTATGCTATCCATCACGTTATTAGCGGATAATAAGGGTCGGGTATTAATATCCGCATGTGTAACATACGGAATGCTCTTAGAAAGGGAATCCGACACGTAAACAGGTCCATACAGCCGTAACAGGTCAAAGTGCATATAGGCCCTGATAGCCAGCGCTTCTCCCCTGATAATGGAATCTCTGAACGGTTTGAGCACGCCTGCAAACTTATCCATGTTCTCCAGCAGGTTGTTGGTTGACATTATCACCTCGTAGGCCTTACTCCACACCTCTTCTTTTGCAGGTTCCACCAGGGAATTGGCATAGGCATAGTTTGCATGCTGATACCAGTTGTGAGAACTGTTGGAAGAGATGTTGTATTCCTGTCCCAGTATACTTACCAGTGTAAACGTAAGATCTCCCCCATATAGCGCCCCCTGTCCCATATCCAGGTAGATGCCGTTGAGATGGTTAATAAACCCTTTTTCACTGGCGTATACGGCACTTTCCACGAACTGGTCTTCCGGCTTTACGTCCAGGTATTTATTGCAGGAAAAAAGGCCTGCAGACAAACTGGTTATAATCGCACAGATCCGTAATGATCTTTTCATAATAATACTTTTAGAAAGTTGCCCTTACACTAAAGGAATAAGAATTGGAGAAAGGATATTCTGTTCCCCGTTCACTTTTAATTGTAGCCAGCCGGAATACATCGTTGGTGTAACCGGAAAACCGCAATACAGACAACCCTGCGTGACGCATCCAGGGTTTGTTCAGCAGTTCATAGCTCACGTTGATCGATTCGCCAGACAGATAGTTGTTACGCTGTACATACCTGGAAGTCATCTTCACAGCCGAGAAATTGTTGATCGCCTTGAACTGGGCTATATCGCCGGGTTGCTTCCAGCGTTGGTACAGCGCACGTTTATCAAGATTCTCTTCTGCCACTTTCCTGGTAGAGATATTCTCTATACGATCATAAAGGGCGTTATTGAATACGTCCCCGCCGTAAGTATATCTTATGTTGGCACCAAAGGAGAAAGCACTGATACGCAGGTTCGCGCTTAGCACACCTTCCATTGTAGGTTGTAAATTACCTACTACTATTTCATCGTCTGCATCATAGTCGAAAGTCTGTGTACCATTTTTCTTAATAAACACTTCTGCACCTGTACCGGGATCTATACCGGCAGAACGTACCGCCCATATAGCGTCCGGACTGTTCCCATCCCGGAAGCGTTGCAGTGAATTACTTTCTTTCGCCAGGTCATTCTGTTTTTCCAGCATGTTGTCAAACCCTCCATATTCGCTTACCTGGTAACGGCCTGTAAAGCCGAGTACGAGGTAGATATTTTTGCGGACATTGAATACTGGTGTTACTTTAAAGTTCCAGTCCACTCCTTTGGTATGCTGGTACCCAATATTGAAAGGATAAGCTGAGATACCGGTTGAAGAAGGTGTCGTGACCAATGCTATCAGCGGGTCGGTATTCTTCTTGTAATAGTCTATCGTCAGCGAAATACGGTTCTGCAGGAAAGCCATATCCGCGCCAATGTCCACCATCAGGGAATTCTGCCATTTCAGGTTGGGATTACCAAGATTGCTCACGTTATATCCCTGTCCGAACTGGTTATTGGCAGCGTTGATGGTATAAATTGTTTCGGACGACAGGTTCTGAAAGTTCTGGTTTCCTGTCAAACCGATGTTGGCGCGTATTTTCAGCAGATTGATCCATCTGTAATGCCTGAACATAGCATCGTTGTGCAGATTATAACCGATACCGGCAGACCAGAAAGGAGAATATTTATTGTTGGTACCAAATGAGGTGGAACCATCTATACGCCAGGAGGCATCCAGCAACAGGCGGCGATCAAACATATAACTGGCGGTGGCCAGGGCTGCTACACTGCGTTTGGTAGTTTTGGTATACCCCGGCACACCATTTTCTTCATAACCGTAGGCAAAAGCCGGATTACCAACGGCTCCTACAGGAAAACCGGTGGCTTTGAAAGAAGTATAATTGTACGCATCCTCCCTGATTTCACCCCGGGCATTCATATTCAGCTGATGTACCTGGTTAACCAGCTTTCCGTAAGAGAACATCAGGTTACCATTGTAACCAAATGTCCTTTCGTTGGAGTAATCGTAGACGCCGCGGGCTTCTGCTGTCTTCCCGATGAATGCAGTATTGGAAGGAGACAGAAATACAGTAGTAGTTGTATTGCCGCTGGTGATATTCAATCCGCCTGTGATACGCATATCATTGTTGATATCGTATATCGCCTGGAGGTTGTTACTGATGGCCTGTTCCTTTGTATAGTTATAACTATTAAGCGTGGCGTTGTATAAGGGATTGCCCGCAGTATCCCGCTGATTGTTGGAAGTGATATAGATATCCAGGTACGGATCGATGGTACCGTCATCCTGTCTCTTTTTGAAATAAGGCAATACTTTCACCCAGTCGGCGAAGGAGCCATAGGGAGATTCATCTGCCCGGTAGCCATTGAGATATAACTTATTGCTGATATTGAATTTTCCCTTCCGGTACTGCAGATCAACGTTTGCCCCCCAGGTGTTGCGGCCGGAGCCTTTCATTACACCGTTCAGGTCTTTGTAATTGACGCCGACACCATAACGTATCTGGTTGTCGCCGCCTTCTGCATAGACTGCATGACCATTGGTGATACCCACACGAAGCGGTTCGCTCAGCCAGTATGTATTTACGCCTCTTTTCACAGCAGCGAGACGTTTTGCATAGAGTTCGTCCAGCGTATTCTGTGCCTCAAACAGCACTACCGAGCTTTTATTGGCGGTATATCTGCCTGCCAGCCGTTCATACTCGAGCTTCTCGGCGGCATTCATCATATTATAGCTTGTAAGGTCGGGTGCTTCCACGCGGAGGTCGTACGTGTAGCTTACGCGCATGGCGCCGGGCCTGGGCTTCAGGGTTTCGATGACCACTACGCCATTGGCAGCGCGGGCCCCATACAGGGCGGTGGAGGCAGCATCCTTTAAAACAGTGATAGCTGCCACCCGGTTCATGTCCAGGTCATTCACCACCTGCAGGGTTGTTTCAAAACCGTCTAATATAAATAATGGTTGGTTGGCGTCGGGACCTGTCTGTGTCTGTACAGCAATGAGGCTGCTCTTGCCACGGACTTCTATACTCGGCAGTGCGTTGGGGTTAGCGCCCTTCACATTGTTCTGCACTATTCTGAAAGAAGGGTCCAGTGTTTTCAGACTTTGTAATATGTTCTGGTTGCCCACCGTCTTCAACTCGCCACCTGTGAAGCTTGCAGCCGCTCCCGTAAAGCTCTCTCTTTTACGTGTGAACATCCCTGTCACGACCACTTCTTTTGTGTTGTTCTTTGCTGCCAGTACAATACGCAGGGAAGCGCGGCCTTTTACAGCAATGTGCTGTTGCTCCATACCGATATAAGATATTAGCAGCGTAGCATCCGGCGAAGTAGCTATTTCGAAGTTTCCTTTTTCATCGGTAAATACCCCGATACGGGCTTTCGCGTCCTGCACAGTGGCTTTTTCCAGTGGCTGTTTATTATCGTCGGTCACTGTTCCGCGAATGATGAACTGCTGCTGAACAGGTTGTTGCAGTACCTCTTGCGTATTGGTGCGGCGTTTGATGACCAGCACCCCACCTTCCATACTCCACGACAGCGGAGAGCTTCCAAATATTTTATTCAGTATCTCCTCCAGAGAAGCATCTTTCACACGGAGTGTAACTGGCGGCAGTTTTTTCAGCTCCTCCTGGTCGAAGATGAAGCGGAGCCCGGCCTGCTTGCGTATTTCATGCAGTAATGCCGGTACACTGATATTGCGGACGTCGAGTGTGATACCGCGACTTGGCGGCGCCTGGGCATATACCCCCGGAGGCAGCAGAAGCAGGGAAGATAAAAGCCCTGCGGGAGCTGTAGCGAGCAGTATCCATACGACGCCCCGCCACAAATGGCTCCCATAACAATACTTTTTTTTCATTACTTTTAAAGCGATTTTAGATAATAGAACCCCAGCCCTTGTCTCTGACAAGGAACAGGTTTTATTAAGACGGGTCTTGTTGCAACCAGGATCCGTCTTTTTTAGTTGATAAATGCTATTTGTTGGCTACATACGCTGTAATCGTTCTCTCATTTTGGTTGATGTTAAAATGAACATCTGTCATTTTCTCCAGTAATTGTGTGATGCTGCTGATTTCCCTGTATTGCGGCAAGCTGGCTTCTATCTTGCGTTCTCTGACCTTTCCCTCGGGCAGTATGATTGTATAGTTATATACCCGTTCCAGGCGGCGGCAGATGTCTTCCAGTGTAGTTCCATCGAAGATCAATTCCCCATCTTTCCAGGCTGTATATATTTCTGTGTCCACTTTGTTTACCTGCACATTATCGTAAGGAGCTTTGCTGATCAGTTGCTGGCCAGGCTGCAGGTAAGTACTGTCTCCCCCATGCAGTACCATTACTTTTCCATGTACCAGTGTTGTTGCGATGTTACTATCATAGGTGTTAATATTAAAAGCCGTGCCCAATACCTTTATAGTTGCATGTGCGTTTTGTACCATGAATGGCCTCTCTGCATCACTGGCCACTTCGAAATAGGCCTCCCCTTCTATGTTTACGAGGCGCGCATCTTTAGAAAATAAGGAAGGATAACGCAGGCGACTGTCAGCATTCAGCCACACCTTTGTACCGTCTGATAATACAAGATGATACGTGTATCCCCGCGGTACTATCAGGGTATTATAAGATATATGCTGCATGGTCCCCTGGCCTTTCTCGTATATCAATTCCTCATTGCTGGCAGTAGTGGTACCGCTTAAAGTTCTGAGTGTGTCGAGCACCACTTCCCTGCCCTCTGCAGTCAGTAATGTAATGGCGGAAGGCGCTTTCTTTCCGGCTGTTGCTCCAGCTATCGGATGCGGGTGCCTGGCTGTATCCCGGAAATAGAGCCAGGCGGTTCCAGCCAGCAGTAACACGGCAGCTGCCGCGGCGTACCGCCAGAAACGCAATACTTTGGGTTGCCCGATCATTATCCAGTCAGCATCCTGTTGCTCCAACCGCCGGGTGAGCGTCTGCCATCCTTCGTCCACGTCAGCCTTCGCCCATTCTTTGAGGTCCAGCGGCTCTTTCAGCGCCTGGTATTCACGCAGCAATTCCCGCTCTGACTCACTCAAAGCGGAATAATCCTGCGTCTGACCACTTTCCAGATAGCGGAGCAGTTTATCGTTGTCGATATGCTTTTTACTATTTGCCATGGGCTGCTACTATAATGACAGGTGAAGTTTAAAAAAGGGTGACTGACCTCAACATTTTTTTTCAGAAAAACAATGAGGTGTAGAAAATCTTAAATATTACCAGTGAAATGAGCAGCTTTTCCAGGCGTTCCCGCTCCAGCCTCAGCGTATCATAGGCCTTACGGAGCTGTGTTTTCACGGTATTGATGGAAATATTCAGCTGATCTGCAATCTCACTGTACTTGAACCCTTCTCCATTGCTGAGCAGAAATATTTTGCGACGTTGCTCGGGCAAACGCTGTATAGCGAGCAGCAGACCGGCCTTCAGCTGGTCTTCCTTTTGCAGGACAGCTTCATCGCTTTGGGGGTCGTAGCTGTCGGCAGCTACCGACTGTGTATTGTGCCGGTGGCGGGTTGCGCTGCTTTGCTGATAATTGATAACACTGTTCCGAATGGCACGGAAGGCATATTTTTCAAAACTGTCAGGCGTACGAAGTGATTCCCGCTTTCCCCAGCAACGGAAAAAGAAATCCTGCACTACATCTTTTGCAGCATCCATATCTTTCAGATAGCTGTAAGCAAAAAGGCATAGTGGCTGATAATGGTCCCTGAACAATTGTTCATACCGTTGCTTGTCTGTCCACGACTCATGCATCAATATCTATTATTGTAATCCTGACTTAGAGGAGGCACAAAATAAAAACAAAATCGGAATTTATTCCAGCAGAAAAAAAGGATGCCCCTAAACCAGCCAGGGGCAATCATAGTCAAACATTGTCCATTTGTCGATATTTATTGTCAATCTGACCAGTATCTATCATAATCACATCATATCACCGGAAATATACCCTTTTTCAGTAGCTCTCCTTAAAAACACACATCGAATTATTAAATCATACTTAAAATTTCACCCTTTTATTTATTTAAGATAAACTTTCTCCTAATTTTGTTTCCCGATGACGAGGTTGTTAATTAATTTTTTCCTATCGCTCTGCTTTTTCCTGTTGAAAGGACATGGCCATCTGTACGCGGATACAGAACAGGACTATGTGTACAGGTCTATGCTACAGCATTCGGAAAATACTGTACACATACGCATTGACGATGTACGGAGCGGCCACGCAATGATCAGTAACAAGCCGGCCTCCGGCGCCAGAAAAGAAAAGCTCAAGGCCACGGAAGTTGAAGACGAAGAAGAAAGTCTTTCCGGCAGAAAACATTTACAGATCAGCAACTACTACCATTTTGACCCGCTTGAACCCGCAGTTTATTACAACTACCTTAAGAACCCACTACCTTTCTGCAATCATTTTTCCTATTCATCTTCTGATAAGTTCATCATACACCGTGTGATCAGGGTGTGATCTTTCACTGTAGCTACAGGCAAAGCATTATTGCCTGACCATCTGAAAATATATTTAAGCCGCCTGCCGTCATAGCATTTGCTATGGGGTTACAGCGCTATACACCTTATAAACCACCATTACCAGGGGAAACGCACTTATCTAAAACACATAAATACTATGAAGAGAATTGTCATGCTCATGGGCTTATATGCCTTGTTGTGCCATATAGGCTGTAAATCAGCGAAAGAAGAAAAGGAAGGCGATACCAAACTGCTCGTCACCAGCCCTTTGAAAATGGACACGACAATCACCAGTGAATACGTGTGTCAGATCCGTTCTATACGCAATATCGAACTGAGAGCCCAGGAGAAGGGCTATCTGCAGAGCATTTTTGTAGATGAAGGCCAGTTTGTAAAGAAGGGCCAGCTCCTGTTCAAGATCATGCCCACCCTCTATGAAGCTGAGCAACAGCGGGCAGAGGCGGAAGTGAATATCGCAGAGATCGAGGTACAGAATACCAAACCACTTGCCGATAAAAACGTCGTATCAAAAAATGAACTGGCCATGGCACAGGCCAAGCTGGTCAAAGCCAAAGCAGAACTGGCGCTGGCGAAAGCCCACCTGGCTTTTACAGACATCAGGGCGCCCTTTGATGGCTTGGTAGATCTCCTGCACCTCAAACTGGGAAGCCTGGTAGAAGAAGGAGAACTGCTGACCACTTTAAGTGACAATAACAAAATGTGGGTCTATTTCAATGTTTCTGAACCTGAGTACCTCGCTTATAAAGCCCAGGCCAACACCGGAAAGAAACTGGAAGTGAACCTGCTGACAGCCGATAAACAATTGTTCAAACATCCCGGTGTTGTTGAAACCATTGAAAGTGAATTCAACAATGAAACAGGCAACATCGCCTTCAGGGCTACTTTCCCTAATACCGAAGGACTGCTCAGACACGGTGAAACGGGTACTATACTGATCAAAAGACCGATCAAAGATGCCTTGATCATTCCGCAGAAAGCAACCCTGGAGATCATGGATAAAAAATATGTCTATGTAGTGGGTAAGGACAATGTGGTGAAATTAAGACCTATTTCCATTGCCGCTGAAATACCTGACCTGTATATCATAAAAGATGGATTAGCCGACGGTGAAAAGATACTTCTTGAGGGTTTAAGAAAGGTGAAGAACGACGATAAGATCGCATACGAATATGAGGAGCCAAAGACTGTGCTCTCTCATTTAATCCTGGCATCGGAATAATGTAAGTATCTAAAAAAAGAAAAAGAATGTTCAACATATTCATGAAAAGGCCTGTCTTTGCGATAGTGATATCACTTATCATTATCTTCATGGGCGTACTGGCCATCAATACCCTACCTACCTCACAGTTCCCGTCGATCGCACCTCCCAGGGTAATTGTGAGCGTAGCCTACCCCGGCGCCAGTGCGGATGTACTGGTACAGTCCGTGCTCATTCCGATGGAAAAAGCGGTGAATGGTGTGCCGGGTATGAAGTATATGACCTCCGACGCTACCAGTGCCGGTGAAGCTAACATACAGGTAGTGTTCGACCTGGGCACAGATCCTAACCAGGCAGTGGTAAACGTTAAGAACAGGATTGAGCAAGTTACGAGCAGGCTCCCGCCACTTGTACAACGTGAAGGTATCGTTGTGAACATCCTGCAGCCAAACATGCTGATGTACGTGAACGTATACAGTACAGATAAAAAGGCTGATGAGAACTTCCTTTACAACTACGCTAACATCAACATATTAAACGAGCTTAAAAGGGTAAAAGGTATCGGTAATGCCCAGATCCTCGGTAGCCGTCAATACGCAATGCGTATCTGGCTGAAGCCTGACCGTATGCGTGCCTATAACGTGTCTACAGATGAAGTGATGGAAGCATTGGCCAATCAGAGTATCATCGGCTCTCCCGGTCGTCTGGGAAGAAGTGATGGTAAACGCTCTGAGTCGCTCGAATATGTACTGACCTATCAGGGACGCTATAACAAACCGGAGCAGTACCAGGAGGTGATCATCCGCGCAAATCCGAACGGTGAGCTCCTTTATCTGAAAGACATTGCAGATGTTGAATTCGGAAGTGAGTTCTATGATATCTACTCCAACCTCAATGGTCACCCTTCAGCCGCGATCGTATTAAAACAGACGTACGGTAGTAATGCGAGCGACGTAATCAAAGCCATCAAGGCAAAACTCGAAGAAATTAAAAAGAGCTCTTTCCCTCCGGGAATGAACTATGAGATCGACTATGACGTATCCAGCTTCCTGAATGCCTCTATTGAAAAAGTAGTGCATACCCTGGGTGAGGCCTTCATACTGGTAGCCATCGTGGTGTTCATCTTCCTCGGCGACTGGCGGTCTACCCTCATTCCGACGCTGGCGGTGCCTGTATCACTGGTGGGTGCTTTCTTCTTCATGCAGCTCTTCGGACTCACCATCAACCTCATCACACTCTTTGCGCTGGTATTGGCTATCGGTATCGTAGTGGATAACGCTATTGTGGTGATCGAGGCCGTCCATGCGAAAATGGAGGAAGAGCATCTCTCGCCCTACCAGGCAACTATAAAAGTGATACATGAGATCAGCGGGGCGATTGTGGCTATTACTTTCGTAATGACGGCAGTGTTCATTCCGGTGGCATTCATGTCAGGACCCGTAGGTATCTTCTACAGGCAGTTTGCCATTACCATGGCTACATCCATCGTACTCTCCGGTGTGGTGGCGCTGACACTGACACCGGTGCTTTGTGCCATCATTCTGAAGAACAACCACGGACAGCCCAGGAAGAAGACGCTGATGAACAGGTTTCTCGATGGTTTCAACTACCAGTTCGAGAAAATGACCGGCAAATATGCCAGCTTCCTGAAACTGATCGTGAACCGCAGAGTGGTCACCTTTGGTATCCTGCTGGCTTTCGGCGCCGGTATAGTAGGCATCAACAGTAATCTTGCCTCCGGCTTTATTCCCAACGAGGACCAGGGAATGATCTATGCGATCATCCAGACGCCTCCCGGCGCTACCCTGGAAAGGACCAATGATCTGGCTAAAAGAGTACAGGAAATTGCAGAACATATAGAAGGTATCCAATCCGTTTCGGCACTGGCAGGTTACGAGGTATTGACAGAAGGTAGAGGTTCCAACGCAGGTACCTGTCTGATCAGTCTGAAAGACTGGTCAGAGCGTAAACACAGTGTGACAGAGATCATAGAAGAACTGGAAGAAAAATCAAAAGACATCCCGGGAGCAACCATCGAGTTCTTCGGCCCTCCGGCGGTTCCTGGTTATGGTGCAGCGGGCGGTTTTGCTTTACGTCTGCTCGACAAGACCAACAGCGATGATTACAAAGAGCTGGAAAAAGTGAACGATCAGTTCATGGCAGCATTGGGTAAACGTAAAGAGCTGACAGGTTTATTCACTTTCTTCAGCGCCAACTATCCTCAGTATGAGCTGCAGATTGATAACAAGGCAGCTATGCAGAAAGGTGTTTCAATCGGTAAAGCGATGGATAACCTCTCGATCCTGATCGGTAGTACCTACGAACTTGGTTTCATCAGGTTCGGTACTTCACTCAAAGTATACGTACAGGCATCGCCCGAATACAGAAGGCTGCCTGACGATCTGATGAAGCTATATGTAAAGAACAACAAAGATGAGATGGTGCCTTATTCCGCTTTCATGTCCATCAGAAAGACACATGGACTGAATGAGATCACCAGGTACAACATGTATACTTCCTCAGCAATCAGAGGTGAACCGGCACCCGGCTACAGCAGTGGTGAAGCCACCAAAGCGATCCAGGAAGTAGCCAAAGAGACGTTGCCCCGCGGGTATGATATCGACTGGGAAGGTTTGTCGAAAGACGAGGTAGAACGTGGAAACGAAGCGCTCTATATCTTCCTCGTGGTACTGGCCTTCGTATACCTGATCCTCGCTGCGCAATATGAAAGCTTCCTGCTGCCGCTGGCGGTGATCCTCTCCCTCCCTGCAGGTATTTTCGGCGCCTTCCTCCTTGTTAAGGTGATGGGACTGGCAAACGATATCTATGCCCAGGTGGGTCTGGTAATGCTTGTTGGTTTGCTGGGCAAGAACGCGGTACTGATCGTGGAATTTGCGGTGCAGAAACACCGTGCCGGAGCATCGGTGGTGGATGCTGCCATTGAAGGCGCGAGAACGCGTTTCCGTCCGATCCTGATGACGTCCCTGGCATTTATTGCCGGTCTGATACCGCTGTTATTTGCCACAGGCCCCGGCGCTATCGGTAACCACACCATTGGTGCAGCATCTGCCGGTGGTATGTTGCTGGGTACAGTTTTCGGCGTGATCGTCATCCCTGGACTGTACTACATATTCGGCGGTCTTGCGGCAAAACGTAAGCTGATTAAAGATGAAGACGGAAACCCCTTAACAGAAGAAATCGATCACAATGTTTAGAAGAAAAGTATATAAGTACATAGGAATAACCTGTGTTTCCTTAGCTGCTGCTGCCTGTGGCGTACCGGCTTTAACGGAAAAGACAGAGAACAGAACAGTGCCTGCGAGTTATAACAACTCGCAGGACACTGTCAACATCGCAAAGATGAAGTGGAAGGAATACTTCACTGATCCTTACCTGGCAGCGCTCATTGATACCGCTTTAAAGAACAACCAGGAGCTGAATATCACCTTAGAGGAGATAGAGATTGCCCGGAACGAGATAAGGGCCAGAAAGGGCGAATACCTGCCATTTGTAGGTGTTCGCGGTGCGGCCGGGGTGGAAAAGGTAGGCCGCTATACCAGCCAGGGTGCCGGTGATGCCACTACTGACATCGAACCCGGGAAAGAAATGCCCGATCCGCTGCCCGATTTCCTGCTGGGGGCCTATGCTACCTGGGAAGTGGATATCTGGCATAAACTGCACAACGCTAAGAAAGCCGCAGTGACCAGGTACCTGTCGACGGTAGAAGGAAGGAACTTCATCGTTACCACCCTGATAGCGGAAATAGCGAATTCGTATTATGAATTGCTGGCGCTCGACAATCAGCTGGGCATTGTAAAACAGAATATCGATATCCTGAACAATGCGCTGGAAGTGGTAAAGCTGCAAAAGGAAGCTACGAGGGTTACTGAGCTGGCCGTACGTAAATTTGAGGCAGAGGTACTTAACACCAAAAGCCTTCAGTACGATATCCAGCAGAAGATCACCGAGACCGAGAACAGGATCAATTTCCTGCTGGGCAGATATCCACAGCCCATTCAAAGAAATCTGCAGACTTTCGACAGTCCGATGCCGGAGATCATTCATTCCGGTATCCCCTCTCAGTTACTGGCTAACCGTCCCGACATCAAACAGGCAGAACTGGATCTGGCGGCATCCAAACTGGATATAAAGGTGGCCAGGGCGCAGTTCTACCCTTCCCTGGGCATTTCTGCTTCCTTTGGTTATAACGCCTTCAATCCGACGTACCTGTTCAGGACGCCTAAATCGCTGATGTATTCCCTGGCGGGCGATCTGATTGCGCCGCTGGTCAATAAAAATGCGATCAAGGCCAATTATGCCACTGCCAACGCGAAACAGGTACAGGCGGCCTACAACTATGAGCGTACTATCTTAAACGCCTATGTTGAGGTGGCGAACCAGCTGATCAAGATCGGCAATTTGGCCAAAAGCTATGATCTGAAATCAAAGCAGGTACAGACACTCTCTGAGTCAATTGCCATTTCCAATAGCCTCTTCCAGTCAGCCCGGGCTGATTACATGGAGGTGTTGCTTACCCAAAGAGATGCACTGGAATCGAAATTTGAACTGATCGAGACCAAAAAACAGCAGCTCAACGCCATGGTGAATGTTTACCAGGCCCTGGGCGGTGGCTGGAACTAGTATCCAACAAAATCTGAAAACGGGGAAAGATCGACCTGATATCCTTCAGGGTTCGGTCTTTCCCTGTTTCTTCCATATCACTTCACCTACATTTCCATATCACTTTAGGCTCATTTCTATATCGAAGGGATATATATATGAGCCTAAAGTGATGGTGAAATGACGGTAAAGCGATATGGAGATATAGAAATCATATCGAACCCAGACCGGGACCAGTGTACCGGAAGTACTGATTTACAACCTCTCAGCACCCACCTCCTGATATTTAGTAAATGAATCTGACTACCGCTGTGAAGTATCCGCTTCATTTATTATTTTCGTGACAACCCGTTAATAATCACATGAAAAAGCCATTTTCCCTGTTCGTTGTCCTGTTAGCCATTAGTTCTCAGCTCCTGGCACAACAACCCATCAGCCGACTCCCCGATTGGGCCCTTGGGCCATTCATCAGACCTGCCGGTGTCAACCCGATCATCTCACCGGACTCAGGCAGCCGTTTTTATGACCCTATGCAGCAAAAACAGCTGGACTGGGAAAGCAATGACACCTTCAATCCTGCAGCAGCCGTAAAGGACAGCCAGGTCTATGTGCTTTACCGTGCGGAAGATAAATCCGGCATCGGCATCGGCCACCGTACTTCAAGGATAGGATTGGCCGGGAGCAAAGACGGCATTGTGATGAAACGTATGAGCAAGCCGGTGCTCTTCCCTGGTACGGACGACCAGCAGGAGTTTGAATGGACAGGTGGCTGTGAGGATCCCAGGGTGGCTGTTACCGAAGATGGCACTTACCTGATGTTATACACCCAATGGAACAAAAAAGTGCCCCGTTTGGGCTCCGCAACGTCAAAAGACCTGGTACACTGGAAGAAGCATGGTCCCATCTTCCAGGATGCCTTCAATGGCAGGTTCCATAACATCCCTTCCAAATCAGCTTCCGTGCTGACCACGCTGAAGAATGGCCAGCTCCGGATCACAAAGTATAAAGGCAAGTACTGGATGTACTGGGGGGAAAACCATGTATATGCTGCCACATCCGACAACCTTGTTGACTGGGTGCCGGTAGTGGATGAAAAAGGTGCGCTTAAAGTGCTCATATCTCCCCGTAAAGGCTACTTCGACAGTAACCTGACCGAGTGTGGCCCTCCGGCTATATTGACCGGTAAAGGCATCGTATTGCTTTATAACGGGAAGAATCTGGGCGGCAAGGATCGGGACACCAACTATACCGCCAACTCGTACTGCGCCGGGCAGATGCTATTCAGTGCAGACGATCCCTCAAAATTCATTACCAGGCTCGATCAGCCATTTATGGTCCCTACGGAGCCCTTTGAAAAAAGCGGGCAATATCCTGCCGGAACAGTGTTTATTGAAGGACTGGTCTATTTCAAGGGTAAATACCTGCTTTATTACGGGTGCGCCGACTCCAGAGTAGCGGTGGCTGTTTATGATCCGGCCAGGGCCAATTAGATGAATAAATTTCCTGATATTTGGACCTGCGCTACAAAGGGATCAATCGACGAAAATCAAGGCAACAATGGAAGAAATACTGGAGAAACAGGTATCGATCAATGCTGCGTCAGGCGAAGTATGGAAATTACTTACTGATACAGCATTAATGAAAACATGGATGGGATCAGCAGAAACACGACTGGAAATCGCCACCAGCTGGGAAGTTGGTACTCCCATAGTGATCAAAGGGTTTCATCATGTCAACTTTGAGAACAGAGGTAGTGTATTGGAGTATGTACCCAACAGCGTAGTTAGTTACAATTTTGTAAGCTCGATATCCCGGTTACCGGATGAGCCGGGAAGTTATACCACGTTGCGGTTCGTGTTAACACCACAGGAAGATCATACGGTTGTATCACTCAGCATCAGCAATTTCCCCACGGAAGCTATCTATCACCATCTGAACTTCTATTGGAATGTTACCCTGGCAATGCTGGGCAGGCAGTATGCGTAAGGAGAATAATAACAAGGCCTGAAAATTGAGGCCTTCTCTGTATGAGGAAATTCGTCTTTTTATCGCAGGGTATATACTACCTGCTCACTGGCATCTGGCCTGTTGTACATATCAGCAGCTTTATGCTCATAACAGGGCCTAAAACGGACCTATGGCTGGTGAAAATGGTAGGGTTGCTGGCCGCATCTGTGGGTATTACGATCCTCGTAATGCGCAGGGTCAAAACGCAGTTCACAATATTGAACTATACCACAGCCATCAGTTTTCTGATCATTGATGTTTATTATTCAATGACGGGTATCATCTCTAACATCTATCTGGCAGATGCAGTATTGCAGCTATTGTTTATTGTACTGCTGGCATTCGCTGACCGGAAGAAGGAGCAATAACGATCTCATTTACTCAGCAAAGCATTCAGTCCGTCATCATCGGGACTTTGATAAGCGATCTTGTCGATCTGATGATCCTTTACACTAATGATCATCGGATAGATCTCTTTTCCCTTATCAGGATATTCGATCATATTAGCAGTATCCAGCAACACTTTATTGCTTGATATAACATTACTGCCCAGTTTTATCTTCAGTAATTTGGCCGATTGGATCCGCGTGAAAATATACCTGATGTTATCTGTCCTGCCAATGTTATTCTTCACAAACGCTTCCGCTGTACTGATACAACCTTCACAACCCTGATTGGGAATGATCACATAACTACCCGTTGCAAGTTTGCTCTTATCCAGTGCATCTATGGCCTGGTGCAGGCTTGTATGTTTATCCGCGCACGCCGATGTTAAAAGGGTAATGAACAGGAATAACAACTTATAATCCGATCTTACATTGTACATACTGAGCGATGTTTTGATCCTTATTATTAGCATTAAGAAAATATAACCCTTCCCGGGTAACAAAGAAGTTGTCTAATGCCAGTGCATCAGGAAGGGCTGCTTCTCCGAGATATTTAAAGTCTTTGTCAAACGCGATCAGACTGGCCTGCTTCCCTTTTAATATACCACGGTCTGACACCTTACCGGAGGGAGGCAATTCCAGCAACCGGTAATACCTGTCATGATACTCATCGTAAATGATATTACGATAGGAAGGCGTGCTGGTATAATAGTCCAGCGCCAGCTTCGGGTCCAGGATTCGTTTATCGCTTTTGGATAATGTCATTGATGTGATACAGATGCCGGTCCTGCTACCTGCATATAATTCTTTCGTTTGCCAGTTACTATCAATGACCTGTATGTTGTGATCGGCGGGCAAACTGACCACCATTTGCTTTGTCTGTTCATTATAGGTGGCATATGGCGTACGCATATGCGATCCTCCCCAGTTATGTTCCCAGTATACTTCTGAATATGGCAGACGGCGGGTGATATACCCTTCAGGCAGTTTAATTTGTGTGCAGATAGTACGGCCGTTCACATATTCCTTTTCGTTCTCTCCTAACAGAAAGCCGGCGCCGACAATTCTATTGCCCAGGAAAAAAATAGGCGATGCTGCGTTGGCGTAGGGCCAGGAACCAGCATACCCTTTAATACGTGGAGCGTCACGATTAATGAAATCAAGGCTTTTATAAACAGTATCACGGATCAGTGAATAGTAGGATAGCTTTGCAGTGCCATAAGCATAGAGAGCAAGGCTATCCGCAGCGAGATATTTCATGTAAGATACCTTCTGCTTAATGTTCACCTGATGAATGCTATCGGGATGTATCAGCCCTTCTCTTCCAAGCGGGTATTGCAGCAGGCGCTTATTATAGCTATCAAATACATACAATACATTTTCTGACACATGATAATCGACAGGTGTCGAAATACCCATGACCATTAAACTATCGAGATAAAGCTGCAGCGTATCATTTGTGGATATGGCCAGCGGAATAACAGTACCGGCAGTGTTACAATTTGACCAGGGTTCTTCCTTCACAGTATCACAGGCATAAAGAGAGATAACAAGGCCGCATAATAAAAACAACAATCTTCCTGACATAGGTCCGTTTAGACTTGAAATAAATAAAATAAACAGGGCGGGGTACGCCCTGTTTATCATCCGCTATTCTACATAATACGTACAATTGGTCTCATCCGGATTAACGGCAGACACACAGTCGTAGTGATATACACCACCTACAACAGTGATCCTGCATTTTCCGCGCAGGCCATGATGATCGTCCTGGCAGGCACTTCCGGAAGATGATCCTGATACGAACAAAACAATTGCTGTAACAGCAAGGCCAAAAAGCATGAGGGATCTTTTCATCTTGTATTGTTTTAAATGAAGGAAAAACAAGGCGGCAGCACTGACGTTAACAAAATCACAACCGGGTATAACACATTACAGATTACAGGATATTGGCATCAGCGGGTATTCATAATTTCAGTACTGACTAAATTTAGGTAAAAAATTTATAATTCACCAAAACTGTTCTGAAATAGCTACCTCTTTTTTCTGCTAAAATTGTCAAGCTGACACGGTGATAATTGTTCGCTCTGGCGTTTTCGTTTTCTTACAATCCCACCCGGATGATGGCAGCTACTTTTGTATCATTAAATCTTACAAAATGAAACGCAACACAAAAAAAGTAGTAAAAGCATCCATATTGTTGTTAATCATCCTTGCAATAACGGTATTCGCGCTTGAATACTTCAGCAATTATCAGGTAACGAAAACGATCCACGCCGACGCGCCGGTTATAACAAGGAAGAGCATTGTGATTAATGCGCCGGTAGAGAAAGTGTGGAAGATATTCACCGATGTAAACAACTGGGATACCTGGCAAAACGAAATCGTTTCTCCAGCATTAAACGGGCAATTTGAAGAAGGCGCCACGTTCGACTGGAAATCCAATGGACTTACCATACATTCTACATTAAACAACGTACAGGCCAACAGGGAAGTTAGCTGGTCCGGCCCTGCCTTCGGTGCATTCGCCATACATAGATGGCGTTTTTCGACACAAAACGGACATACCACGATCCAGGTAGAAGAAAGTATGGAAGGATGGCTGGTACAGTTGTTACCGGGTAAGTTTCAATCGGGCCTCGACACATCCATTGAACACTGGCTGGCTTATCTAAAGGCAGCTGCTGAGAAAGTTTAAAGCAAGCGCCTGTCCGTAAAAGACGGGCAGGCGCTTGCAATTGTGGCGCCCTGGAATGTCTTTATTAATCAGGCTATCTTAGTAATGCAGCGGCGCACCATAGCAGTGGTGCCTGTCCATGCATATCGCCGGTGATGCGTTTACGGTCCAGGTAATACTGCCGGTCATTCTTTTTATTGGTGCCTTCACATACTTCACGTACATCGCCAGCCGCGTCAATATACGTTACCAGCGCCAGCCACGCTTTACGCGCTGCAGGACCATACACTTTTGCGTCAAGCCATCCCTGCTTTACACCTGTGATCATAGCGAATGTGAACATACCCGTGCTGGATGTTTCCGGCCATGAAGCCGGATCATCTATCAGCTGCCGCCACATACCATCTGCTGCCTGGTATTTTAGTAATGCCGACATCATCTTTTTGTATCCCTCCATAATGCGGGGCCTGTCGGGATTGTCCGCCGGCAATGAGCGTAACAGTTCACTCATACCTGCAGCCATCCAGCCATCGCCTCTTCCCCAGAAGAAAGGAACGTCCGGCGCATGATAAAAAAGTCCGTTAGGCTGTTGCAGGGAATCGAGGTAGACCACCATTTCCTTTGCGGCGCGGTCTATATACTCCCTGTTGCCGGTAGCACGATAGGCCTGCGCCTGCACAGCTGTGATCATGAACATATCATCGATCCACATGCGGGTCTGCCAGGTCAATCCCTGCTTGTAATACACAAGCCCTTCCGGCTTCACATGCGGACCTTCCGGTGAGCCCCACTGTTTGTCGGCGATCTTCTTACCCAATGCCAGGTAACGCGGATCTTTCGTTTGCTGATACAACTCCAGTGGTACGGACCCGAACACAGTATGGTCTACATGGTCAGGCTTAGGCACCAGCCCCGTATCTGCTCCAAAAAGCGGCTCAAAACGTTCGGCTAGTTTTATAGTCAGTGTTTTGTCCTTACTTTCCTTTGCAAATGCCAGTGCGCCATACCAGGCACACACCTCTGGATACGTGATCACAGAAGGTGGCTTCGGCCTGCCGAAATTAGGATGTGGAGATGCAACGAAACGGCTGGCCACCCGTTTGCCTACTTCCTGCGGAGAGCTGCCTTTAGGAAAATTCTTTAGTGTGCTGGTTTGTGCATAAGCCACACTACAATGGATGAAGACCGTTATGGATAGGAGCATGCCTGCAGGCTTTCTTTTCATATGATTGTTTTTACGGTTAATAGCAATATGTTTACCATTGTGGGTTCTGTGGATACTTAGGACCAGTCGTTGTAGCATCTATCTGCGTTTGCGGAATAGGCCGGAGCCTATGCTTCTCCTGGATATTCTTCTGCCCGTCTGTATTGTGCAATCTTACCCGTGTCAGCAACTGTCCGGTTCTCACCAGGTCCTGCCATCTTGTTAGTTCTCCGCACAGTTCCCGGGCACGTTCATCCAGGATGAAATCCAGCGAGAGATCTGCTACCCGTACTTCCATCGCCTGCGCATCGCCTGTAGGATAAGCTGCCCTTCTGCGGATAGCATTAACAAAGGGAAGTGCATCCCCAGGCCTGCCATCCATGAATGCTGCTTCTGCCGCTATCAGGTAAGTGTCTGCCAGCCGGTACACAATAATAGGCCTGATAGATGGAGCATTCATATCAGTACGTTTGGTATCAAAATATTTCGTCAGCGTGGGTGCTAAAGTAGGCGCATATTTACTGGGCGTGATGACCTGGTAAGCAGTAGCCTTTATTTGTTCGTCAGGCATTTCATAACCAGGCATAAATATAGCTGTATCTCCGATCCCGAATTTTGGCCGCCCTGGTTGTGCATTGGCCGGTGCTCCCGGTGGCAGAGGATCAGGCCAGTTTGGGATCAGCTTGCGTGCATTGCAGATCCAGGCGATCTGAAAGCTTTTATTGTAGCGCGTATCATTCACTTTATCAGCAAACACGGTATCTGTCAGCCAGCGGGTAGGGATCTGCCGTATATAAGGACGACCGTAAAAAACATCGCGCTGCATGCCGGGCTGGTTTTCGTATTGCGGCGCCCACAGGTGGCACAGGAGATTATCGCCATCGCGGTTGTCCTGTCTGGGAGAACCATTGTATGCAAGATTAGAAGTATGCTGTACCGTCCACAACACTTCCATATTCGCTTCATTCCCTTCCTGGAATACCCTTCCGAAATCGGGTAGCAGTCCAACTCCTGACGCTGCGCCATTGTTGATCAATGAAGCTGCTGTTGTATATGCGTTTTTATAATCATCTGCTTTTTTAGCCGGGGAACCAGCTCTTGTAAGATAGACCTTCGCTAACAAGTGTGTGGCTGCGGCAGCAGTAGCTCGTCCAGGCTGTACACCAGCGCTAAGCGGACCTGCCGGCAGACTGGCAATAGCCGCAGTCAGATCTTCCACAAGGAAATCATATACATCCGCTACCGGATCGCGTACCGCCGAGGTAGTGGGAGTACCCTGGAAATGCTTGTTCAGTGTTACATCTCCCCATAACTGCACAAGGATAAAGTAATAATTGGCTCGCAGGAACCTGGCTTCCCCCACCATTCTCTTTTTGAGCGTTGAGTCCATTCCGGGTATCTGCGGCGCATTATCCACGAGCCCATTGCAGGTATTGATATACGTGTAACAATACTTCCAGACATTACCCACATTGGTATTAGAAGGTGTATAATTGCTGGAATAGGTATTCAGATCGGTACTGCCATCCACACCTCTTTTAAATTCATCAGTGCCGCCTACCGTCAGATTAAAAAAGTCCTGCGGTCCCCATATCCAGCGGGTACCTGAATAAGCAGCATTCAAACCGGCTTCAAAGCCCTGGGCCGTTCTAAAGAAATCGGGTGTAAGAACAGAATGAGGTTCTTCCTCCAGCTTCTTCTGGCAACCATAAAACAGGCCTGTTACAAACAGGAGATTGATAAGATATATACTAAGCTTTTTCATATACTGATAGTTTTTGTAAATATTCCGGAACTGCTGTCCGGATTTAACTATATCTATCACAGCGACACATTGACGCCAAATATCATAGACCAGGTACCGGGAGTATCCACATTCAAACCTCCCTGGTTGTTGGTTCCGGAACCTGATCCCATAGCTGTTTCAGGATCGATACCCTTGTACTTGTTCCGGTAAGGAGAAAAGAGAATAAAAGGATTCTGGGCCGTAGTATATATCCGTAATGCGCCTAGTCCCCATCGTTTCGCCATGGCGGGCGTCACGCTATAACCAAGGCTTATTGTTCTGATCTTCAAATAGCTTCCATCGAAATAACTTAACAGGGAACTGTTGGGCGTATTGGTATTGGCATGGTTAGGTTTGGGATAAAAGTTTTCACCACTGCCGGGCGTCCAGTAATGTACATCCAGGTTATTGTAATTACTCTGGTAGGTATTGATAAAACTACCGCTCTGGTGCATCCTGCTTACGATCATTCCACCCATTCTTACGAAGGCTACAATGGTAAGATCAAAGCCTTTAAACGTAAAGCGGTTGGTAATGCCTCCCTCCCATTTCGGCTGATTGGAACCTAATATCACTCTGTCGTCTGCATTGATCAATGAATCGCCATTCGTATTCGCAAGCCTGATCTGACCTATCACTGAGCCGGGATGTGTTACTGTCAGTCCATAACCTTTAGCGATCAGCGAATCTTCTTTTGTATTCTGCCAGATGCCTTCTTTCTTATAGTCGAAAATGACGCCTATAGGATAACCGACAAACCAGTTGTTATTGACATCTCTTGTAACACCATTTGCCAGCTGCGTGATCTTACCACGGTTAATGAATACATTAAGATTTGTTGTCCAGCCGAATCCATTACCTGCGTCGCGAATGTTCACTGTGCTGAGCTGTAACTCTATCCCCTTATTAGAAGTCTTTCCGACATTCGTCAGGATAGCATTGGGGATACCTGAAGTAGGCGGCAAAGTTTGTGGTAGTAACAAAGATCGTGTTTGCTGCTGATAAACATCTATTGATCCTGTTATGCGATTATCCCACAGGCCGATGTCAAGCCCTGCATTCAAGGTGGACGTATATTCCCAGGTAAGTGCCGGATTGGCCACATTCGTGGGATAAGCACCGGTAACATTGCTGGAGCCAAAATTATATGTAACAGGCGATAAGGCGCCTAAGGTCTGATAAGGAGAGATAGCAGTGTTACCTACAGAGCCATATCCTACCCTTAGTTTCAGATTGGTAAGCGCGCGCGCTTTTGACAGGAAGCGTTCTCTCGACAGGTTCCAGGCAGCAGATACAGATGGGAATACATGGTATTTATTTCCGGGCGCCAGACGGGAAGAACCGTCTGAACGCAGCGTTAAGGTAAGTAAGTATCTTTCATCATAGTTATAGTTAAGTCGCGCCATGTAGGAAAGGATATCCCATTTTTCATATTTGCCCTGTCCGGTAAGGTTGGCCGAATACTGCGGATTAAAGTACTGCAGAAAGTCTGCGAGGATGGTATTGTTATTAAATGTATTGGACTGCAATGCTGACTCCTGCAAGCTGTATAAGCCGGTGAAGTTGATGTTATGCTTCCGGGCAATCGTCTTCTCATAGATCAGCAGGTTCTCAAGTGTATAGTCGAGGGTCATGTTGGTCTGATTACTGGAGGTAGACAAAGTACCCTGGTTGTACGTTGTTTTGCTGGCATAGAAATTTCCGTATACATCATTCCTGAGCTCCGCACCTGCATTGAACCTGTACTTCAGACCTTTCGCCAGACTGATCTCCGCATATAAAGTGGTGAAGGTACCCGATCTTTTACGCGTCTCCACAGCTGCACCCGGCAGGAAATTAGCCAATGGATTCCATACCTGACTGGCGGTACCGGGTACATATGCATTCACTAATGCACCGGTGCTATCGTATGGCGATACCAGGGGATTAGCGCGTAATACCTGTCCCATCGGATTGGCATTTTCTCCGCTGGTGATGGAATAGGTATTCAGTGTATTGAGGCCTATTTTCACTGATTTCCCCAGCTGCTGATCGACGCTGGCTTTGACGGAAAACCGTTCAAAAGACTGACCTGAATAAATGCCCGTCTCCTTGTAATATCCGCCTGATAAGGCATATTGCGTGGCCTCTGATCCACCGGTAATACCCAGTTGGTGATTTGTTATCATTCCGGTCTTATAGATCAGTTGCTGCCAGTTAGTACTACGGCCCATTTTAATACCCTGCACTTCTTCCTGACTGAAAGAGCCATTTGTATAAAAGGAAGGATCGTCCAAGCCGGTATATTTACCGGGGGTTTCATTGATGAGCGCCCATTTTTTAAAGGTGGTGAACTGCTGCCCATCCATCACATCGTATTCGCCCATGTTCTTAACAAATCCGGCATACGCGCTATAGGAGATAACAGGCCTGCCTGTTTTACCCCGGCGGGTGCTGACGAGAATGACACCATTGGCGCCTCTTGAACCGTATATAGCGGTGGCGGAAGCATCTTTCAATACTTCTACAGACACTACATCATCCGGATTGAGATCGTTGATATCGCCGTTAAAAGGAATACCATCTACAATGAACAACGGGTCGTTGGAAGCATTCACAGACCTGGTACCTCTTACCAGTATTTTTGGTTTTGCACCGGGCTTGCTGTTACCTCCGTTTTTCTGCACATCGATACCGGCGCCCTGTCCCTGTAATGCCTGACTCAGATTGGCTACAGGCACGTCTCTAAGGGCCTGTTCCTTAATGGAGACAATAGAACCTGTTACATCTGATTTCTTTTGGGTACCATATCCTACTACCACTACTTCATTCAGGCCTTTGTTGTCTAATTGCAGCGAAACGATTACTCCCGACTGATGATCGTCTCCTACAACGATCTCTTTACGGACATACCCTGTAAAGGAGATGCTGAGTACAGATTGTTTCGGAACCGTGATGCTGAACTGGCCCCCGGCCAACGCAGCGGTTCCGTGCGTACCACCTTTTACTCTTACGATCGCCCCTGGCAGCGGCTCTCCCTGCTCATTGGTGATGACTCCCTTTATCACTATTCCCTCCTGCGTCTGGGCGTATATACTGCCCGGCAAAAACATTAAATAATACAATATGACAATAGTCCATACCCCCCTGGTTCTACAACTATAGCATGTAATTGCAGCGATCAGATTTTTCATAACAGAATTTTTAATTGTTAGGCGGAACTAATACTGATGGAACCTGGATAAAATGCTAAGCGATAGTGACAATGCCTGACGTGATTTGAATACAGCATACATGCAAACGATTGCACAAATAGAGAATAGAATTCCCTTTCCCATATATTTCAATGAGAATACCAACGTTGACAATTTATTCTATAAATCATGCAAACGTTTGCATGTATGGGTAGCAGAGAGCTGTTACAGAATAATTACCTCATAATTTAAAAATTGGATTTTGGTGAAGAAGATAAGTAAATGCTAACGGGCCAGGAACGATCAAACTTTCATAACGTAATAACTTGCGAGACTAAGTTATCAACTGTGGAACACTGTTTTAAAGGTAAACAAAAGGCCTTGAAAAAACGCCTTGTGCCGCTTGTCTAATTTTATCATTTACTTATACTTTTTTCTCATCTGCAAAGCTATTCCGGTTGTCTGATGGAGAATATCCTGTCTTGGTTTACAATTTTTGCAGCTTCCTGGTACCCGATTTCCCGTTATGCTGTAACTCCAGCAGGTACATACCGGCGGGGCTTTTGTCTGACTTAAAAGGTACTGTGTATTTACCGGCAGACAGCTGTGCATTGATCAGCACCGTCACTACCTTACCATTCATATCATAGACCACCAGGCGGGTCCTGCCAGGTTCCGGCAGTGTAAAATGAATAGTCGTCTGGTCAGAGAACGGATTAGGAGAGCTGTTTAAGGTCATTTCAGGCGCGGTACTATTCTTTGCAGCAGTAATGGCCTGCCTGCTACTGCTGCTCGTTTGTATATTCACCTCTGTGTAACTATTCCATGCATTCACACTATTGCCATGACCCAGTATCCGCACATATTTTGCCTGCCGGGCGGTGAAGGTGAATGTCTCCAGGTTCAGGGAGGTACCACTGCTTACCCGTCCTGTAGCTGCATTGGTCCAGCTCACACCATCGCTACTTGTCAGAATATCAAAGGTGGAAGTGCGCACATTGCCGTTATAAAATGCAATCTGTACCCCCGACACAGATACGGCATTGTCCAGACAAAATTGGATCCATTGTCCGTCGCCATTGGCAGACCAGCGTGTGTTCAGATCATCGTCCAGTACATTAGCAGGTACGTTTCCATCATCAGCACTGGCTGATACAGGTTCACATGTACCGGGATCGCTGGCTGCATTGGGGCCAACCATCGCCGCTGTGAGTATGCGCGCAGCGACCGGTGCACTGGACACCTCATCAGCTCCGATTTCCAGTGAAGACGTACGTGGTTGTCCGTCCATATCAGTAGTGACAGATGGATAAGAACCGCTAGCTGCGCTGATGGCGGGACTACCCGACTGAAGATGGAAAGTACCGGTGGCATCCCTGGCCAGTAAAGGATTTGCGGTCGTGTATCCGCTGGACGGCATGTCGCCGTCGCCGTTTGTGTTGTACAGCATATTGCCACTCCA
The DNA here is from genome assembly GCF_021646545.1 of Chitinophaga filiformis. GTDB lineage: Bacteria > Bacteroidota > Bacteroidia > Chitinophagales > Chitinophagaceae > Chitinophaga > Chitinophaga filiformis_A. The sequence goes on from NZ_JAKIRP010000006.1 coordinate 257,620, forward strand.
TACAGCACCAGTGTAAGGTCCGGCAATGGTAGCTGCTGCTCCCCCGCCCTGTACGATGTTGTTGGCAACGGTGATAGCCGTGGCTCCCAGACCATTGGTACGTCCGCCCTGGGTGATATTGGCAGGATTGTTCACCAGCGTATTAAAGGCGATCAACACCCTGTCAGGACGGTCATGCACGGTCAGCGCAGCGCCATCAGCCACTTCTCCATCGCCGTTACCAATATTGATAGCGGGATTGCAATTCTCAAAATGATTGCTGAATATCTTATGATCATCTCCGAAAATGCGGATACCTGGCGTGTTGATAAAGTAATTACCGTACACCGTGTTAAAATTACCATGCCGCAGGGTCAGATGGGCTGGGCAATTGCGGATGGTATTATAGCGGAATATCACTGCGGATGATTTGATGGAAATCAGCTCGTTCTCCCCTTCGCATTCCTCAAACAGGTTATGTTCTATAATGCTGTTGCTGGAAGACAGACTTAAACCGCTAAGGCCTACCTGTACTGATTCAGCGCCATTGCCCGTCTGGGGATTGTGATCAAAGAAATAATTGTGATGTATCCGTATACGCTGGCATATCTGGCTGCCGGTGCCGCGCATGGTGATAAACCGGCCCAATGCATTCTTGTGCTGGAATGTATTGTAATCTATTTCATGATCATTCCCATTGATGGACAGGTTCTCTCCTTGTCCGGGCGTTTCAAAAACATTACGCGTCCAGCGGCAGAAACTCGTTCCACTGGCCATCGTAGCCTGTGAGGCATTAAAAGTAAATCTGAAGCCGCGGATAATAATGTACCTGGCAGGACTGACAATGTTAAAACCGGCAGTACCACCGATCACGGCCCCTCCTATCGACTGAGCGGCAATCGTAATAGGCTGGGCAGCAGTCCCCTGCTTACTGATGGTAATATCTGTACTGGCAGTATATGTGCCATTCGCCAGAATGATCACATCTCCGGGGGCCGCATTGTTAATAGCCGTCTGCAGGGCCGATAAGGAAGAAACATTAATAGTGGCTGCGCGTAGGTGTCCTGACAGGCACAGGATAAAAAACAACAGGCAGGTTTTCAGGTTGCCGGACAGGCATAACAAGGGCTTGATTAGCTGTTTCATGTGGGTTTGTTTTTACAATAATTGATTAAGGGCGTGATGATAACAGGTTATAAAGTGTGGGAATCCTGCACCTGCTTTTTTAGTAAGCGGAGTCAACGTGGTATTTCTAAGATAGGATTTTTTTGGTAACAAACAATTGATGGCAGAGAAAGTCGCAAATATCCTTGACCGGGTCCCCCGCTTCCCGATCAAATAGCTATGCTTCACCCCACATCAGTAAAGCCTACGGCCGCTCTGTCTTATAATAACTTAATTTCACATGATACACCCCATCCCTGTATTTACGCGTATAAGTCCCGGAAATATGATGATAAGCGCCAGATCCTCCGGTTACAGGAAAATCATGGTCCGGCGCAATCGTATCTCCCGGCGTCAGATTAAATAACCCGATCGCTGAAATGGATCCGTCAGGCAGCTGGAAAACAGTTGTTGTGGTACAATCATAGCGCTTGCTACGCAGATTGTAGTACATACTGGAAAACACGTCCTGCGTAATAGCGACATCTTTACCTGTGCTGTCATGACATGTGGCAAGCGCCTGTTCTATCAGTCCGTTGTATACTCCGGAATCTGTCTGCTGGTGATTGTATAAAGTATCAAACTGGTTTTGTATATCTGTTTGCTGGTAAGTAAGTTCGATAACAGTGGGATTTTTATTCTTTTGCTGCTTGCAAGCGGAAAAGACAAGTAATATTGTACAAACGACAAGAATGGGTTTCATAGCTATGTTTTAGTAAATCTATGGCTAAAATATCGTATTTTCATATTAAGACTGATGCCTATTCCATGTTGATGAAACTACTACTGATTCCACTGTTATTGCTGGTGAACAATGTCTATGCACAACAGCCATCTTACCAGTTCTCTTCTTTGAATGTCAATGATGGCCTGTCACACAATCAGGTCAATTACATTTACAAAGATGCTAAGGGATTTATCTGGTTCGGAACAATGAGCGGATTGAACCGTTACGATGGTTATTCCTTTAAAATATTCCGCCATAATATGGCCGATTCCAACTCTCTGAGCGATGACTATATCACGGGTATCTATCCCGCTCCGGATAATCGCCTGTACATCAAAACCCGCAACGGCGATAATATCTACGATCCTGTCAGGGAACAATTCTCAGACGCTACGAAATGGCTGAGCAGGAAAGGACTGCCCGGCTACTATGTGAACAGTGTGGCACAAACAGGCAATACCTGGTGGATCTCCTATACTGGCGGGGGACTGTACAAGGTAGACAGTACAGGACATGCTACTAAAATACTTATTCCCGGCTCCGGCAATGTTCCCGTTTCAGACCTGAAAAAAGATGGGCAGAACAGGCTCGTCATCCTTTATAATAATGGCAGGGTGGAAAAACTGGACGTCAGCACCAACAGGATCGTTTACCGCAACGATCGTATCATCCCCATGATAGAAAAGCAACCTGCTACGCTGCGCTTTTTTGTAGATGCACAGGATGATGTATGGATTTATATGCCGGAAAACGACTTTGGCGTCATCTACCTGAATTCGCAGAAAGGTACTATCAGACAACTGTCCAGCCGGAATGGTTCCCTGAATAATGACATCGTCAACAGCATTGTGCAAGACGACAAAAACGTCATCTGGATAGGGACGGATCACGGGGGCATCAATCTCATAAATAAAAGTGATTTCTCCTCCCGCTTCCTGCTCAACAAGGAAGAAGACCCCAAAAGTGTGGCGGAAAATGCCATATATGCACTTTACAAAGACAATTTTGGCATCGTTTGGTGTGGTACCTACAAAAGGGGCATCAGCTATTTTACAGAGAATATGCTGAAATTCCCCCTTTTTAAGCATCGTCTTTCCGATAAACAGAGCCTCAGCTACAATGACGTCAACTGCTTTGCCGAAGACAAAAAAGGAAATATCTGGATCGGCACAAATGGCGGCGGTCTTATTTACTACGACCGTACTGCCGGTACTTTCACACGGCATCAACACAATCCGGCCGATGAAAACAGCATCAGTAAAGACGTCATCGTCAGCCTTTATGTAGACGAGTATGATAACCTCTGGATCGGATACTATTTCGGAGGAATGGATTTCTATAACAAAGGCAGGATCACCCATTACCAGCACAACGAAAAGAATCCCAACAGCCTTGCCAACAAGACTGTGTGGAAGATATACAGAGACAGACGCAACAATTTCTGGGCAGGTACGCTCGGTGGCGGATTGGACAGGTTTGATCCCGGCAACAGTATCTTTTACCATAATAATGTCAATCAACCCGCCTCCGTTCATTCCAACTTCATCACCGCCTTTGCGGAAGATAAAAAAGGGAATCTATGGATAGCCACCGCCTATGGTATCGATGTGCTGGACAACTCCAAAGGCATCTTTGTACATTATCTGAATGCCACCCATCAGCTGAGCAATGATAACGTGTTCTCCCTCCTGTACGACAGGAATGGGCACATGTGGGCAGGCACCCGCTCGGGTCTGAATGTGTTTGATGAAGCCACACAGACGTTCAGGTCATTTACAGTGAAAGATGGACTGCCAGACAACAACATCATTAGTATACTGGAAGATAATGAAGGATATCTCTGGGTCAGTACTTCCAACGGACTAAGTAAGATAGCTGTAAAGGAAGGCCCCGAAGGGCAGCTCAGCATCAGCTGCCGGAATTATGACGATAAGGATGGCCTGCAGGGTAAAGCCTTCAACGTAAATGCCGCCTGCAAACTCCGCTCAGGTGAGCTCATTTTTGGCGGCGCTGACGGATTCAACCTGTTCAATCCGGCGTCATTGCCACAGAACACCAATAAGCCGGCCATCGTGCTGACGGGATTACAGCTGTCCAACAAGACGATAGAGGTCAATGAAAAGGTAGGTAACCGCGTCGTACTGCCCGCCTCCCTGTCCGAAACCAAAGAGATCGTACTGAAATACAATGAAAATGATTTCTCTATTGATTTTGCTGCCCTCAACTTCATCAATACCGACAAAAACAGATATGCCTACAAGCTGAAAGACTTTAACGAGGAGTGGCTGACCACAGACGGTAAAACAAGACGCATCACTTATACCAATATCAACCCGGGCACTTACACCCTGCTATTGAAAGCAGCCAATGAAGACGGCTACTGGAATGAGGAAGGCATTTCTCTGAAGATCCGCATCAAACCGCCGTTCTGGAAAACGCCCCTCGCCTATGTCCTTTACCTGGTACTGGTAGTTTCGGTATTGCTGTTGTTACGAAGAATGGTCATCAAACGCGCCCATACGCGCTTCGTGCTCCAGCAGGAAAGAAAGGAAGCGCAACGCATGCATGAACTGGACATGATGAAGATCAAGCTGTTTACCAATGTCAGCCATGAGTTCCGCACACCGGTATCACTCATACTGGCGCCAATGGAAGAGATCATCCGGCATGCCAGGGACCAGGATGACAAAAACAAGTTCCAGCTGATCTACCGCAATGCAAAACGCTTATTGAACCTGGTAAACCAGCTGATGGACTTCCGCAGAATGGAGATGCATGAACTGAAGCTCGACCCTGTCAGGGGAGACATTGCAGCTTTTATAAAAGACGTTGCCTGCTCCTTTACAGACCTGGCAGAGAGAAAACAGATCCATTTCTCCTACGAGAGCAGCTGCAACCAATTATATACCCCTTTTGACCACGATAAGATCGAACGGATCCTGTTCAACCTCTTATCCAATGCTTTCAAATTTACACCTCAGGGAGGCACGGTAACTGTCGAAATGACTGCCAGTTCCACAGACGATAAAACATGGCTGGAAATAAGGGTTAAAGACACTGGAATCGGTATTCCGCCCGAAAGGCACGAAAAGGTCTTTGAACAGTTCTTCCAGAGCGACATGCCGGGAGGATTTGTAAACCGGGGTAGCGGTATAGGTCTGGCTATTACAAAGGAATTCGTAAAACTCAATAATGGAACGATCACTGTAGAAAGTGAGGTGAACAAAGGCAGCTGTTTTATTGTGAAACTGCCTTTTGAGCCATCCGGCGAACCAACTCCTCTTGCCGAACCTGTCATCCCTGCATCAGCAGTGCCTGTGGCGAAAGCGGAGGAAGAGACGCTCCCCTCGCCTGCCGGTTTAAATGAGCCTGCAGAAAAACAGACCATCCTCCTGATAGAGGACAATGATGACTTCCGCTTCTACCTGAAAGAGAACCTGAAGGCCTATTATAATATCATCGAAGCGGCCGATGGCGGCGCGGGATGGCAAAAAACACTATCCGGGCATCCTGACCTGGTGGTGAGCGACATCAATATGCCGGTCATGGACGGGGTGGAACTGTGCGGGAAGATAAAACACGACAACCGCACCCGCCACATTCCCGTTATACTGCTCACTGCCATGGCAGGAGAAGAAGAACAGTTAAAAGGACTGGAAACCGGTGCGGCAGATTACATGGTGAAACCTTTCAACTTCGAGATCATGCTGTCCAGGATCCGTAACCTGCTGACCAGACAGACCCTGGTGAAACATATTATAGGCGCCCCCGAAGCCGCAGGTGAAGGGCATGTCCCCTCCCCGAACGAAAAATTCCTGGAAAAGGTGCTGGCAATAGTGGAAAAGAACCTCTCCAATGCCGGTTTCTCCGTAGAAGAACTCAGCCGGGAGCTTTGTATGAACCGGGTATCTGTTTACAGGCGTATTTTCTCTCTCACGGGACAGACGCCGGTGGAATTTATCCGTACCGTGCGCATCAAAAAGGCAGCCCAGTTGTTGTCCAAAACAGAAATGAACGTGACAGAAGTAGCCTATGAGGTAGGGTTCAATAATCCTAAATACTTCGCGAAATACTTCAAAATGGCCTACAACATGCTGCCTTCCGCATACGTTGCCAGCATGAGAAAATAGGCCCTGCAAAGAGCTATACCCATCCATGTAACATTTAATACCCCTGCTGCAACATTTTATCCTATTTAATAAACATTGTACAACCCTCTCTTTCCCCTCATAACGATACTTTTAACCTATCGTTATGAGGGACATCATGCCGTTATTTGACAAACCAAAATCAAAAAGATCGCGCATTTAATTTAAACACTTAATCTCCACGCTATGAAACGAGCCAGTTTGACTGGAAGATCATACCTGATGGTATGGGTCATGATCTTCTTTTGGGCTTTTAGTATGCCTGCCCGGGCACAGAACCAATCCGGCAGTGAACGGACTGTTACCGGCACAATCACTTCCAGGGAAACCGGCAACCCTGTGCCGGGCGCCTCTATTATTATTAAGGGGACAAAAAAAGGAACCACAACTGATGACAAAGGAAATTTTACTATCAAGGCTACTCCCGGCCAGGTAATCAGCATTGCTTCCATGGGATTTATGCCGCGTGATTTTAAAGTCGGCAGTTCCGGACATGTCACCGTTGGCTTACAGGACGATTACCGTAAGCTGAATGACGTCGTTGTAGTCGGTTACGGTACAATGAAAAAAAGGGACCAGAGCAGCGCTCAGGTATCCATCAGCTCTGCTGAAGCAGACCGTACGATCAATACGACTATCGACCAGGCCATCCAGGGACGGGCTGCCGGTGTGTATGTGACCCAGAACTCCGGACAACCGGGTGGAGGTATCTCCGTAAATATCCGGGGAGTCAATACACTGAGCGGAACCAATGAACCTTTGTATGTAGTGGATGGAGTGCAGATCCAGCCGTCTACCGTCTCTTATGGTAATACCAGCTCTGTGAATGCCCTGGCGGGGATCAATCCGGCAGATATCGCATCGTACGACATCCTGCAGGGGCCTTCCGCCACCGCCATTTACGGTTCACGCGCCACCAACGGTGTTGTGCTGATCACTACTAAACGGGGAAAGAGCGGTCAGGTGAAACTGTCCTACAATTATCTCTATACCCTTCAGGACAAGCCTGACGACATCGCCACAATGAACCTCTCGCAGTTTGCAGAAATGAACAATGAAATTGCCAGGCTGCTGAACCGTACTCCTACTCCTGAATTCCAGAATCCCGGTGTGTTAGGAGAAGGTACCAACTGGCAGAACGCACTGTTCAAAACAGCTCCCCTGCAGAAACACCAGTTGAACCTGAGCGGAGGTTCAGACAAAACCACGTATTATATGTCAGGCGAGTACTTCAAGCAGGAAGGTGTGGCCATAGGCTCCAATTTCAACCGCTACTCTTTCCGCCTGAACCTGGACAACCAGGCCTTCAAATGGCTGAAGCTGAGCACTTCACTGAACTTCTATCAGACAAAGGAAAAACTGTCAGCCACCAGTGAAGATGTAGTAAGGAACGCCATTGGCCTGGCGCCCAATATACCGGTAAAAAACCCGGATGGCAGCTGGGGTGGCGCTACGGAAAACGAATATGGCGGCAACGCAAAATATGCACCGCTCAATCCCGTAGCTATCGCCAACCTGGTGCGCAATGATTATAAACGTACCGGCGGATTGGGAGGAGCCAGTGCAGAAATAAATATCATCAAAGGACTGACCTTCCGCACCAGCTTCAACGGCAACTTTGAATATGCGGATGGCAGCAAATTCACGCCCACCTACCGATTAGGATATAATGTCAATGAAAAAGCCTCTCTGTCCATCAGCAACAACAGGAATTTCTACTGGAATCTGAACGAACTGTTACAATATAACAGGGATATCGGTAAACATAGTTTCAGTGTGATGGTCAGCCACGAAGCACAGGCATGGAACAATCAGGGTTTCTCTGCACAACGCGTCGGATTTGCCAGCAATGACATTCCGTCCCTGAACCTGGGTGATGCATTAGGACAAACTACCGGCAGCTATAAAAGTTCAGGCGCGCTCGAGTCTTACCTGGGCCGTATCAACTATAGCTACGACAACAAATATATCCTGCAACTGGCAGGAAGGGCAGACGGGTCCTCTAACTTTGGTGTGGAGAACAGATGGGGATATTTCCCTTCCGTATCTGTAGCCTGGAGACTGACCGGTGAAGACTTCATGAAGGAACTGCCTTTTATCAATGAACTGAAGATCCGCGCTGAAATTGGCACTACCGGTAATAACGGTAGCGGAGGCGCACAATATTCTTCCCTGACTTCTGTGACTACGCCGTGGGGTGCAGGCTTCCGTACAGGGCAATATGGTAACGCAGGCCTCAAATGGGAGTCGACTGAAACGAAGAACATCGGCTTTAACCTGAGCATACTGAAAGACAGGATACAGCTGGAAGGCGACTACTATATCAGGAAAACAGACAACCTGCTGATGCCTAACCCACTTCCCGCTTATATGGGTACACAGGGCGAAGGAGCCATCAATGCTCCTATAGTGAATATTGGCGCTATGCAGAACAAAGGCTTCGGTATTACCCTGAATACAGTGAACATCGATAACCGCAGCGGTTTCTCCTGGAGAACAAACTTCAATATCTCCTCCTTCAAGACGAGGATCACCAAATTCTATTCAGACGCGGCCTTCCTGTCCCGATCTGCGTGGTACATGAATAACTTCACCTCACGTTCTGCAATAGGTATTGCACCATGGCAGTTCTATGGTTACATCTCCGATGGACTGTTCCAATCCGTTGATGAGATCAACAGCAGCGCTATTCCTGCACAATCAGACGGCACCCGTTTACCGGTACAAAGAGATGGCGGTGTATGGGTTGGAGACGTGAAGTATAAAGACCTCAACGGCGATAAGATCATTGACTCACGTGACCAGACCTATATTGGTAATCCATGGCCTAAGCTGACATTCGGTTTTACCAACACCTTCTCTTATAAAGGATTTGATCTCAGCATATTGGTGACCGGCGTACAGGGCAATGATATCTTCAACTACCTGCGTTTCGAAAGCAGCAATCCCAATAACATCAACCTGGGTCGCAACCTGATGCAGGAATCCTTTGGTTATGCACGTGTCTCTGAAGATGGAGGCAAAACAGTCTTACAGAATCCCGGTACAAATGTGCCGAGAATTGTAGGTAACGATGTAAATGGTAACGGCAACCGCTTCACTAACCTCTTCGTAGAAGACGGCTCATATATCAGGATCAAAAATGTACAACTGGGTTACACCATTCCATCCTCACTCATCAGGCACCAGTCTGTTGTAAGAAGCATTCGCTTATCTGCAGGCGTTCAGAACCTTGCCACTTTCACAAAGTATAAAGGATATGATCCTGAAGTGGGCGCCTACCTCGGAAAAGAAGTACAGTTGAACAGTCAGCTGATAGGTGTGGATGCTGGCCGCTATCCTTTAACCAGGTTATATTCTGCCAGTGTAGCTGTTGATTTTTAATGAGCCTTTAAACTATCACCATGAAAAAGAGAAACTATAATAAATACCTGATCACATTTATATGCCTTGTTGCGCTGTCAGCCTGTAGTAAGGATTTCCTGAACAGGCCACCGGAAGATGCGATCGTTGATGTGAACTTTTACAAATCAACCGATCAGGTGCTGGCCGGTACCGCGCCATTGTACAACATCGTATGGTTTGCCTATAATGATAAAGCATCTCACGGTATCGGAGATGGCAGGGCTGGTGTCCTCATGTCAGGATCTTACCAGGTGGATAATATCAGGATGCAGACAACCGACGTAACTCCTGAAGTTTACAGCTCATGGACGGCCTTCTTCAATGTTGTAGCACAATCCAATATGGTTATCAACAACCTGACTAAATATACTGCCCCCAGCGTACCTGAAAATGTTAAACAGGCAGGTATTGCGGAAGGACGTTTCATGAGAGGACTGGCCTATTCCTACCTGGTACAGAACTGGGGCCCTGTTCCCATCATTGTTGATAACAACGTACTGCTGACCGATACCTCCATCACCAGGAATACGGTAGAATCAGTCTGGGAATTCATCATCCGCGATATGCGTTTTGCTGCGCAGAATTTGCCTGCTACACCACTACTGAAGGGGCGTTTAACCAAATGGGCTGCCGAGGGTATGCTGGCCAAAGCGTTCCTCACACGCGCCGGCATCTCCGGTTCCCGTAACCAGTCAGACCTTGACAGTGCCGCATGGTATGCCAATGATGTGATAGTGAACAGCGGCGCTGCTTTAATGAGCAACTACGAAGACCTGTTCCTGATGAAGAATAACAACAACCCTGAAAGCCTGTTTGCATTGCAATGGAAATATGATGGCGACTGGGGTACGCAGAACAGTGTACAGGCATTCCTGGCTTTCGGTTCGGAAATAACAGGCTTCGGAGACGGATGGGGTGGCGACCTTGGCGCATCTCTCGACCAGCTGCAGTTATACAGGATAGACGACAAACGCCGTAAAGGTACATTTATGTATCCCGGCGATCACTACTCCTACATACATCAGTCAGTGGACGATCCTAACAATCCCGGTAAGAAGATCATACAGGAACTGCAGGTGCCATGGAATTTTGTGGGTACCGAAAGATATAACACAAGGGCCTGGGTGAAAAAATATGTGGTAGGACGTCCTGAAGACAATGACGGCAAGGTTACACAGCAACATACAGAGATGAATACCTATATGCTTCGCCTGGCCGATGTGTACCTGGTATATGCGGAAGCTATACTGGGTAGTTCACCATCTACCAGCGACGCCAAGGCGCTTCAGTATTTCAACGCCATACGTGCAAGAGCAGGGGTGCCGGCAAAAACCAGCATCACCCCGAACGATATCTATGTGGAAAGAAGACTGGAACTAGCCATGGAGGGACAAGCCTGGTACGATATCGTAAGACTGCACTATTATGATCCGGCAAAAGCGATCTCCTTACTGAACAACCAGGACAGAGGTACTTACAGGATCGTTGCCAATGCTGCCACGAATGCTACTTCCTGGACTGTTACATCAGACACGCCTGCATTTTATCCGGTAACAGAAAGCAACTTCTACCTGCCCTACCCTGCCGCGGAAATGACAGCAGCGCCTAATCTGAGAAAACCTCCGGTGCCGTACAAGTTTTAACAAAAAAAGAAAACGTTATGACTCACTATATATCAGCCACTATCAGAAAGATGAAATGGATATTCTTTTACATCCTGCCGGTGGCGCTTTCCCTGTTCGCCGCCTGTTCGAAAGATGAGAGCCACTCAGGCGTACCTATTGTCAGCAGCGTTACCCTGCTGGATTCTACCAAACAGGATAGCGCCTTTGTAAGGGCATTGCCTGGTACGCTTATACTGGTCACCGGTCAGAACCTGGGCGGTATTACACAGGTATCTTTCAACGGACAGGACGCGTATTTTAATCCAACATACAATACTAATACACACCTGATCATCACCATCCCGGATAATGCGCCGACAGAGGCAACCGATCCGGATGTGCCGAATACGATCCGTATTGTGACCACGCATGGCGAGACATCCTACTCATTTGTAGTAGACATACCACCGCCTTCCATTGCGGCTATTTCAAATGAAAATGCACTTCCGGGCGATTCGCTGATCATCTTCGGCTCCAGTCTCTGGCTGATCGACAAGATCGTTTTTCCGGGTGGCAGAGAGATCACAGACTTTGCCGCTAACGACGCTGGTACCAGAGTGGGATTGATCATGCCTGACCTGGGTAATGATACCGGCCGACTGATCATCCGGGCAAAATATGGCAGTACCATGTCTGACGGCCCTTTGAATGACCACCAGAGCGGTGATGTGATCAGCAACCTGACCAATACGGATGAAACAGGAGAAACACCGGTATTCAACTGGGCATGGTGGGGTGCGAACAGAACAAACGACGCTACACTCTTCCCGGGTACCAGAGGTGGCTATTTGCAGAACATTTTCGGCGGTGTAGGCGCCGACGATGGGGCCTGGTGGAATGGCAACCGTTCCGGCAATTTCTCGGATATAAACACCATGTTCACCCCAGATATTATGACACAGCAGGCATCCAACTATGCATTGAAGTTTGAGATCAACACGAAGGAACCATGGACTGCCGGTATCAATCTGATCCGCTTTGGCGACAATTACGCGTACCGCTTCATGCCCTGGTCAGGAGCGCCTGACAACAAATTTGATACAGAAGATAAATGGAGGACCGTTACCATCAATTTAAGTGCCTTTAAAGCAGCCGCAGATGGCAAAGAAGGAACAGGCGCCGGTGCTGTAACCATGGGAGATCTGCTGAAGCCCGACGGTGTTGTAGCATTTGGTTATCGTTTCATCACAGAAGATGCTCCTGTAGATGTGTATAATGCTGCCTTCGACAATTTCAGAATTATTAAGATAAGATAGTAGACGTTAGTTAGTTACCGGGAAAAGATCAGGTCCGCAGAAGCAATTCTGTGGGCCTGTCTTAAAACTATCACTAAATAAAATTTCGCGGATGAAGAGAATATCAGCTATCTGTTCAATATATATGGGACTATTGATAGCACCAGCATGCAGCAAGAACGGCACTGAAAAATATAACAATGAAAATAACGACGGCGATACAACCGAAGTGACTGTAAAACCTGATGACCCTTCAGTGGCAGCCAGTATAGGGTTCTTCCAGGACCAGTGGGCGCCAAAGAATTTCAACGCGCCGCCTTATACCGAGACCTCCCTCCCTTCATCAACAGCATATACAGTGAATGTAGACGCTTCCGTTGTACTGACGAAAATCTCTCCGGCGCTATTTGGCAATAATAGTAATCCCTACATGAGCCAGATGGTAACAGAGCCCGTACTGATGGAACACCTGACCAAACTGCATCCGGGCATTATCAGATTCCCCGGCGGCAATATCAGTAGTGTTTATTTCTGGAACAGGCAGCCCGGCAATCCGCCAGCCGATGCACCTGCAAAGCTCGTGAATGCCGATGGTTTCCAGACAGATCCCGGGTACTGGTATGGTGGTAACACAGACGGCTGGACACTGTCTGTCGAGAACTATTACAAAATGTTACAGCAAACGGGCAATGAAGGGATCATCACCGTCAATTACGGTTATGCGAGATATGGTACCGGCGCCGACCCCGTCGCCGCGGCCGCACATCTGGCGGCTGATTGGGTAAGGTATGACAACGGGCGTACAAAATACTGGGAAGTAGGTAACGAAAGCAATGGCACCTGGCAGGCCGGATACAGGATAGATGTATCGCAGAACAAAGATGGACAACCGGAACTGGTAAGCGGACAGCTATATGGCCGCCATTATAAAGTATTTGCAGACTCAATGCGTAAGGCAGCTGCTGAAAAGGGTAACACGATCTATATCGGCGCGCAATTGCTGGAACATGAACCTGCTTTCTGGGCAAACAATACAGATAAACAATGGAACACCGGCGTATTGCAACAGGCAGCCGCTGCCACAGATTACTTTATCGTACACAGCTATTATACACCTTACAATACGAATTCAAATCCGCAGGAGGTACTTGCTTCTGCCACCACCGTTACCAAAGCGATATATGATTATCTGTCCTCTTCCATCACCGGCAATGGTGCTACTATGAAACCTATAGCGCTGACAGAGTGGAACATCTTTGCAGTTGGCTCACAACAAATGGTATCGCAGGTGGCAGGCATGCATGCTGTAATGGTATGGGGTGAGCTGATGAAGAACAAGTTTGGCATGGCCAGTCGCTGGGACCTTGCCAATGCCTGGGAAAATGGCAATGATATGGGGCTTTTCAGCCAGGGAGAATCAGCTTCCGGCGAAACAAGATGGACGCCAAGACCGGCCTTTTATTACCAGTATTTCCTGCAGAAATTCCTGGGTGACAGATGCATCAATGCAACGGTATCTGACAGCAGTGCCAATATTAATGCATATGCATCCACCTTTACTTCCGGAGAGGTCTCTGTAACACTGGTGAACAGGGGGACTATGACGCAAAATGTAGCGCTTAAGTTTAAGAATTTCAACGCCGGCAGCCGTTTTTACTGGTATGTATTAAACGGCGGAGAAGGCAGTACCGGCTTCTCCCGTAAGGTATTTATAAATGGCGAAGGTCCTTCAGGTGCAGCAGGCGGTCCTGCCGCTTATACCACTTTGAAGGCCTATGCTGCCAATACCGGCAATGGCGTAAAGATCGCCTTGCCGCCAATGTCTGTCGTCAATTTGGTTGTGGATAAAAAATAGGCTACCAAAAGCCGGTATCGTTTCCACGATGCCGGTCTTTACTTCTACGGTACCGGGAATGAAATTTGTAATAGACGCTGAAACAATGATGACAACATTAACAGCGGACTTATGAATTTAAAACCGAAAGAGGTATTAACGGAGAGTGAAGTCCAGCGGGGAATGCGTGTAGTGATATGGGACGGGCTTGCTTCAGAAATGATGACGACTTTCACCGGTAGTGCCTTCCTGGTAGCGATGGCTCTTCTGATGGGCGCGAACAATGTACAGATCGGGATACTCGCAGCACTGCCAACATTCACCAATATTTTTCAACTCATTTCAATATGGCTGGTCCGTAAGTTTAACAACCGGCGGGGCATTGCTGTGTTCTGTGCTTTTTTAGCAAGGTTTCCGCTGGTATGTATCGGTATCAGTGCTTTATGGTTTGCCGGTAGCTCTATCAGCATACTTATCTTCTTCCTTTTCTTTTACTACCTCTTCGGTTCTATTGCGGGTCCGGCCTGGAACTCGTGGATGAAGGACCTCATCCCCGAAAATATGCTGGGCAATTACTTCTCCCGGCGCAGCCGATATAACCAGATACTGGATGTGGTACTAAGTATCGTGCTGGCCGTACTGCTGGACTTTGTTAAAAGCAGGTACCCGGAGTATGAGCTGCGCGTGTATGCCATTTTTTTCATCATTGCGGGCATTGTAGGCACCATTGGAGGATATGTGCTGTCCTGGGCGCCTGAACCGCAATCATACCTTTCCAGTGCAAATATCCTTTCTTTATTCAAGCAGCCTTTAAGAGATAAAAATTTCCGCAGATTGCTGACATTTAACTCCGCCTGGGTATTTGCACTGAATATCGCCATTCCGTTCTTTACCGTTTTTATGATGAAAGCGCTGAGACTGCCTATTTCCTACATCATTATCCTTTCCATCATCAGTCAGTTGTCGAGTATTATGACCATACGTATATGGGGAACTTTCGCCGACAAGTATAGCAATAAGACCATTATCGCACTAAGCGCCCCCATATACATTGTGTGCATCATTGCATGGTGTTTTGTCGGGATGTACTCCAACTTTTATATTAACCTGCTCCTGCTGACCGGCATTCACATATTCAGTGGCATTTCCACCGCGGGTATCAACCTTTCGCTGACCAACATCGGCCTGAAACTGGCCCCCCGGGAAGACGCCATTGTATATCTGTCAGTTAAGAATATTATCACCGCCTTCTTTTCCTCACTAGGACCGCTGGCAGGTGGTATACTGGCAGACTATTTCACCAGCAGGAGCCTGATGATCACTGCTACATGGCACTCTCCCGGTTTTACCAAAGCAGGCCGGCTGGTATCTTTACACGATTGGAACTTCCTGTTCCTGATAGGCGCGCTACTGGCATTGCTATCAATGGAACTGCTGGCCCACGTCAATGAAGTGGGTGAAGTTGATAAAGATGTGGTGAAAAAAGTCATGCGTAAAAGCATCAAAAGAGACCTTAAGGAGTATTTCCTGATAGGCAACATTATCAACTGGCATGAGCAGTTACGGACCATTATCAAGCTGAAGCGGAGAAGTGTCTGACCAGATACTTCCTTTACGGCTGATAAGGACCTCCGGGCACGCCCCATCCCCACTTAGGCATAGGCTCTTCTGTGTTCATATTGATGTCGGTCAGATTGGAGTTCATCACCGCCAGGCGGGTACCCCATTCCAGGTACGCCATAAAAGCAGACCTGAACTCTGGATCGTCCGGTAGTCCCAGTTCATCAGCTGTTTCCACCAGCAGTTTTACCCATTGTTTACGGTGCTGTTCAGTCAGGTGCTTTCCGATGTGTTTCTGTATCATACGGAAGTGGCTTCCTTCATTGGTGCTGTAAAATGCCGGACCACCAAATACTTCTGCAATAAAATGGGCTACATGCAGCTGGTGTTCTTTAGACATATGCCTGAAAACAGGTTCCAGTAAATCGTCCTGAAGCACCTTAGCATAAAAGCGGTCTGTCAGTTTTTCAAATACGGGCATTCCTCCGGCCCATTCATACAACGTGGGTATACTACTCATATAGGTTCTTTACTTATTATCTTTTCCAGTTTACCAGGGGCGGATGATAATGTTTCATCTCAGCGATATTACTATAAAATGGTTTAACAAGCTGAAAAAATCCGGTAAACTGTTCACTTTTGCGGAACCGCTGCAGGTGATCTTCTTCTGATGTCCAGTAAATAGTGACGATGTAATGGTCCGGTTCATCGCTTCCCTTGATAATGTTATACCCTTTACAATAAGGCGATGCCTCTAACAGTTTTCCCGCATCGAGATAAGCCTTTTCAAAAGCAGCATGGTTTGACGAGGGAATGTTGTACCTGATAATTTCAATACTATAGTGCTGGTTGTCTTCCATATTTTTTTTAGTTTGTGCAAAGGATTGAGCTGTTATAAACAGACAAAAAATGGTGATAATGCGGGATATTTTTTTCATGGACTCAAGTTGCCACATTTTACTGGTTCCGGCAATAACTTACCAAAAAGTAAGCCCGCGAGGAACTTCTTTATCGTCTAATTTCGTAGCCTGTGATCAAACTAAATAATAAAACGTATACCTGTCCTGTTGATGTGACGCTGAGCTTTATTGGCGGCAAATGGAAGATACTGATCCTTTCTCATCTCAATATTTTTACCGACAAAGGATTCAGTGAGATAAGAGATAACTTACCGGGTATATCAGAGAAGATGCTGGTACAACAACTCAAAGAACTGGAAAGGGATCAGCTGATTGAAAAAAAGGTGCTTTCCTTAAAGCCTTACCGGGTGCAGTATAACATTACACCGACGGGTAAGTCTTTATCACCGTTGTTTGATTTCCTGAGCGAGTATGGGATTAATTACCTTAAAAAGCATGGTATAGACTACATTAAAGATCAGCAGCTGTATAAATAAAAAACAGGTTAAACGATTACAATAACTTAACACGCCGCCATATTGATCTCTTCCAAACTCCTGGAAGCTACTATTCAATTAAATAGTATAAACAACAATCCTGTAGCGTATTTTTTACTGTAAAAAATGCAGACAGTACAGGATGCCTTTATCAATTTTTTTTGTTTAATTTTATATTGTTACTTTGACACTATTATATCCGGTTTGACCCGTTAAAGATATCAATGACCGGCAAGGAAATAGCCCACGAGATCAGGCCCAATATTCTGTACATCATCAATCTACCGGATATTCAATCCCATTTATTATCGTTCATCAACCAAGAAAACAACGTTATGACCTGAAGTAATGCTACACAACTAATTCCATGTTATGCAGGGAAAGCCCTACCAGTACATTTCCTGACCTGAAACGCATTCCGGGTACAGCGAGGGCTCCGGTATGTATTCTTCCATCGTTTAATGAAAACACATGAAACCAAACAAATGGGGCGCCCCTCTGTGCAAGGGACTGCGCCCGCTCCTGTTGCTCATATTGTTGATCTGCAACCGGATACCGGCCCATGCCTGGTATACGCCTGCCAGCTATTCGTTTCGGCAGGCCGCTGTATTAAAGGGCATTATCAGAAACACAAAGGGAGAATTGCTTGCTGGTGTAACCATTAAAATAAAAGGCGGTGCAAGTGGTACGGTATCCAAAGAAGATGGTACGTTCCAGCTGCAGGTGCCGGACCCCGGTAAAGCCATCCTGGAGATCAGCTATATGGGTTACCAATCGCAGGAAATTGCGCTGGGAGGCCGCAGCACATTGGAGATCACACTGACAGAAAGTGCCAGCGGATTGAATGAAGTGCTGGTAATCGGGTATGGCACACAGAAAAAAGTATCATCCACTGCAGCAATATCTTCAGTGGGCGGTAAAGAATTGGCTAAATCAACGGTTCCCAATATCTCCAACTCACTGGCAGGACGAGTGGCCGGTGTCAGTATGCGTCCGAATGGCGGTCGGCCGGGAGCTGATAACCCCGACATCCATATCCGCGGTATCGCTACGACCGGCAACAATGGAGCGCTCATTGTGGTAGATGGTATTATCCGTAATAATATCAATGAAATACCCGCCAGCTCTATCGCTTCCGTAACGGTCCTCAAAGATGCTGCTGCCGTTGCGCCGTACGGTCTTGGCGGCGCCAACGGTGTACTGCTTATCACCACCAAAAAGGGATTAAGCGGTCCGCCACAGCTATCGCTCAATGCCTATTACGGCGTACAGTCGCCTACCTACTATCCTGACATGCTGAATGCACAGGATTATATGCGCCTGCACAATGAGGCCTATCTGAACGAGAATCCGACCGGTACGCAGCTACCTTATGCCCAGACCCATATTGATCAGTATGCGGAGCTGAATGCAAAAGATCCTGACAGATATCCTATCAGCAATACCAAAGATCTGGTGCGTATGCATGCGCCAATGCAGAACTACACATTGCAGCTGACTGGTGGTTCCCCCTCAATGAAATACTTTGTTTCACTGGGCTATCTGAACCAGGCAGGTATGTTCGATCCCGTTAAATATCAGCGGTATGATTATGCCGTTAACATGGACATACAGGCCACCAAAACTACGACGGTAAATGTATCGCTGCTGGGCGCTTTTCAGCAGACCCGTTCTGTGGATGCCGCCACCACTGTTAACATACTTTTCCGCAGTGGCTACAAATTCATCCCTATCGCCAACCTGCGTTACAGCAATGGTTTGTGGGGGGAATTTGCCGGCAACTCCCCTATCGGCATCCTGAATGCCGGGTATCAGCGCGACAATAAAAGTACCATGCTGTCAACCATTGCGGTGAACCAGGAACTACCCTTTATACCCGGCTTAAGTGTCAAAGGGAGCTTCAGTTTTGACCCGATGCAGACAACCCGCAAGGGATGGCATACACCGTTCTATTTCTATTCCCAGAACCTCTCTACAACACCCTATACTTATACCAGGCAGATCTCCACATCTGAGGGTAATGCGGCCTCTTTTACCTGGCTGCAACAGGAATATGCGCAGCAGCGCACCTACACCTTCCAGGGCTACCTGAATTATAAGCGCACCTTCGGTAAACATGACGTCACGGGACTGGTGGTAGCAGAGGCCCGCGACAGCGATTCCAGCGCCTTTTCTGCCCGCAGGAACAATTTCGGTGTGAACATCGATGAGTTGAGCATGGGAAGCTCTAATAAGAATGATTTTGATAATACCGGCTCTTCCTCCACAGGCAGCCAGATCGGTTTTGTATACCGCGTGGGCTATAGCTACGCCAATAAATACCTGGTGGAAGCATCCGGCCGTTATGATGGCCACTACTATTTTGCACCAGGAAAACGCTGGGGCTATTTTCCTGCAGTATCCCTGGGTTGGGTAATGTCTGGTGAAAGCTTCATGCACCGGTTACCATTTATCAATTATCTGAAGCTAAGAGGATCGTGGGGTAAATCGGGTAACCTGGCCGGTACCTCCTTCCAGTATTTACAGGGATATTCTTTGTACGGCAATGCTTATGCCTGGGGCAATGGTAATATGGTCCAGGGATCGTTTGTTCCCCGTGAAGCCAACAGGAACATTACCTGGGAGATCTCGACGAAAACCGACGTTGGCTTTGAAGCCTCGCTGTGGAACGGTTTACTGGACCTGGAAGTGGACTATTTCCGTGAAAGAAGGACCGGTATGCTACTCCCTCCTGCGGTAACGATACCCATCGAATATGGCCTCAGTCTCTCTGACGAAAACGAAGGTATTATGCAGAACCATGGTATTGAAATCACCGCAGGTACAACGCATCAATTTGCGAATGGCCTCCGCTTAGGCCTCAGTGGTAATTTCAGTTATGCACGCAATAAAATGCTGCAGATCTTTGAGACTTCCGCTACCCGCAATAATCCTAACAGGAGCCGTACAGGCAGGGCATTGGGAACTCCTTTCGGTTATCATGCATTAGGCCTGTTCAGTACTGCAGACGATAAAAATAATGATGGGATCATTAACCCTGCGGATGGTTATAATGTCATACAGTTCGGCAACCTGCATCCCGGTGATATTAAGTATGCAGATCTCAGTGGTCCTGATGGAAAACCGGACGGCAGGATCGATGCGCATGATGAAACGCATATCGGCTATCCCACCTACCCGCTGATCACTTACGGTTTCACGCCAACTGCCTCCTGGAAAGGACTGGAACTGAGCTTATTCTTCCAGGGGTCTGCCATGTCGAGTTTTAACATAGCAGGCTTCCAGACCATTCCATTCAATAACAACAACAGTAACTCCGCATACGAATACTACAACAACCGATGGACGCCCGATCGCCAGGATGCGAAATATCCGAGAGCGAACCAATCCCCCTACGCTAACAATACACAGACGTCTGATTTCTGGATGGCGAATACCTCACTACTGCGACTAAAAACAGCGGTGCTGGGGTATACCCTGCCCTCCCGGTTAACACAACGCTGGCGGATGCAGGCTGTACGCGTTTATGTATCAGGCCAGAATGTATTCACCATCAGTAAAATGAATTTTATGGACCCTGAGGTAGGCTATACTGATGGCGAAGTCGCTTATCCCAATCAGAAGGTATATACAGGCGGATTGAATGTAACTTTTTAGCTCACACGTTAACAGGACTTACTATGAAACGTATCATATATTGCATGCTGCTCATCCTATTGCTGCCGTTCTTCTCCTGTACGAAAGACTTCCTGGAGAATACGGACAAAACACAACTAACGGATGAAATGCAGTGGTCGTCGGAAGGCAATGCCGACATCTTTCTCAATGACATCTATGGCGATCTGCCTAATTACTGGAATCAGCCGGAGAACCTGGACAATTTCACTGATGATAATGATGCCGGTTTCTACTACACCTCCTACAACTGGAAGCAGGGCATTGTATCTCCTGCAGGCACTGACTATACAGTATGGGGTGGCATTACCGGATCAGGAGATCTTACCAACTGGCCTGCTACTTTTACAGCGGTAAGGAAATGCAATACCTTCATTGCAAAGGTGAATGCTTATGCTTCCAATTTCTCCGAAACGTGGCGGAAGAGGCGTCTGGACGAAGCGCGGTTCCTGCGGGCTTTCTTTTACAGTGAACTCTGGATGCATCTGGGCGGGCTTCCTATTATCACGAATGTACCTGACCGTAACAACGGTGACAGCAGCCAGCTTTATTATGCCCGCAGCACATTTGCGGAGACGGTAGATTTCATTGTCAGTGATCTTGATACAGTAGTACGCAATGGCAATCTTGCCATCAAATACAACGCCGGCGATGCTGATGCAGGCCGTGCCACATTAGGCGGCGCATTGGCCTTAAAAGGCTGGATACAGCTGTATGCAGCCAGTCCTGCGTTCAATGCAGCACAACCTGCCGCCGGGGCAGATCCGCATCATGTGGCGGGCTACGGTCAGTTTGATGCAAACAAATGGGCTGCAGCTGCTACTACGCTCAAACAATTTATCGATCAATATGGCAACGGACATCCTTTTAGCTTGTTTCCCGACCTGTCTGCCTTATGGTATGAGTCCAATGAATACAACAGTGAAGTGCTGTGGGACCGCCAGGTAGTGGCTGTTACCATGGGATCTTCCTTTGAACAATATGGCGGCCCGGTGTGGATCAATGGCGCTTATTATACCTGGGGCAATTACAATCCTACGCAGGAGCTGGTAGATCAGTTCCGGATGGCCAATGGTAAACGTATCGAAGATCCGACATCAGGTTACAATCCTCAAAATCCTTATGTTGGAAGAGAGCCGCGCTTCTACCAATGGATCGTGTATGACGGTGCTCCTTACAAAATGGCCTGGATGGATAAACAGGATACTATCTATACCCGTATTGACAGGGTACGGCCATCAAAAAACCAGATAGACTTTGGGACAGACGATGTGAGTAATACAGGCTATTATTTCAAGAAAAGACTAAACCCATTGGTACGACCTGGCGGAGGCGCTATCAGCGGCGCCAACTTCATTTATTACCGCTATACAGAGATCCTGCTGGGATATGCGGAAGCGCAGAACGAAGCCGTAGGACCAGATGCAAGTGTATACGATGCAATCAACCAGGTGCGTGCAAGAGGTGGTCTTCCTCCTTTGCCGGCATCACTCAGCCAGGAGGAAATGCGCACGGCCATTCACCAGGAGCGGCGGGTGGAATTGTGTTTCGAGAACAAACGTTTCTATGACCTCATTCGCTGGAAAACAGCAGAACAGTTGCTGATCCACGACCGGCATGGGATGAAGATTTCGAACACTGTTCCGGAGAATAATAGCGGTGTATGGAAATATGAAGTAGTACCGTTGAACCATCCGCATGTATTCGTTCCGAAGATGTATCTCAACCCGATTCCACAGGATGTACTGGACCGTAACCCAAGGGTTACACAGAATCCGGGGTATTAGGAATAAAAAAGGGCGTGTCATTGCTTGTCTGACACGCCCTTTTTCAGTTTTATAAATGAACGGGATGATCGTTTAATTACCAGGCTGACAAGTAGAATATTATCCTATTTCCCGAAATGCATATTGATGAAGGGTAGCCGTCTGAATCCCCTGGGGTTATTTAGGGCTATATTGTATAAGCCTAATTGCACGCCCTTTAACCGGGAAGTTTTGTTGATGCCGCCGATAGCAAGTCCCTTATGTACTACGGATTCATTAGATGCGGCAACTGCTATCCCTCTTACCTCACCAATATCTGCCCAAAACAAAGACAGCGCAATCCCATTGACGACATTTTTCGGAGCACCCTCACTCCCATGTATGTTACTCAATGACAAAGCACTAATTGCCAGTCCGTTGACTGTATCGATCATCATAATGCCCATCATTCCTATTCCATTCAGTCTATTTCCTCCCCCCATCGCAAGCGCCAGCATTATTCCGTTCTCACGCTGCGCACCGTTGAAAAGCCCCCCGATGGAAAGGCCATTATTCTGAGCCTGTATTTTACAAAGTACACCAATTGAAATACCATTGCTCGCTTTATTATCGTCCTCGTCGAGATCCAGCAAGGTAAAGTCGAATCCATTTAATATTTTGACTTGTTTATTCATCAGATTAAATCTGAAACCGTTATAAACACGTGAATTACCAAAACAGATACCTGCCTTTTTTGATCCAAGGCTAAGATATTTTCCTGGCAGGGAATCAATTTCAGCAGACGCCAGTATTGGGAATAACACTATAAAAAGAAGGGCTAAGAAAGTGGACCTGGTCATAGTTTATAGGATGATATTTTGTTAATTGTATTTTACTTTCCGAAATGCATGTTTATCAACGGCAAGCGTCTTAATCCCTTCGGATTATTCAGCGCAACGTTATATAATCCGATCTGCATTCCTCTTAATCGTTTCGTTTTATTATAAGCACCAACAGCAAGTCCCCTGTGCTTTTCAGAAAAGTTTTCTAAAGAAACGGCTATTCCATTCATCGTTCCGGTTATTGTTCCGCTAACGGCTAAGGCCACACCATTGATCCTGCCCGCTGTATCCACCCCTCGTCTTCCTACTTCTCCCCCTATAGCTAATCCATTCACCGTGTCGCAGGCAAGAACCACAGCTGCGCCCAGGCCATTCAGCTTGTTACCTACGTTATACAGGAGTCCCAGCATGATTCCATTTTCATAGTCTACAGCGTTCAGCAATCCGCCTATCGCAAGACCATTATTATGCTCCTGTGTATTAGCACCGACAGCCGCCGAAAGGCCATTACTCACACCTTTTTTGTCCTCGTTAACCAGCGCAAGATCGAACCCATTTAATCGTCTCACATTTTTGTTCAGGCCATTAAATCTAAAACCAGTAAATACAGGTGAATTACCAAAACAGATACCTGCCTTTTTCGATCCGAGACTTAAGTATTTTGCTGGTAATGAGTCAGTTTGCGCAAACGTCAGGATAGGGAACAGCACCGTAAAAAGAAGGGCCAGAAGAGTGGCTCTCATCATAGTTATAGGTTTATTATCAAACTTACCCCCTTTTATGGGGAAATTCAAATTTTTTGACTTAGATCAAATTTTAACCCTCCCGGCCAATGCAACTTTGCAGCGTTATATTCTTAAAACAACAACAATGAAAGAGAAACATTTCAAGTACATCAACACACTCTTTGTCGTAATTCCCATGACACTGATCATGGCATTTGTGGGACTGATCCGTAACTATGGTTTTGGAGAGGACTGGTTCATCAAATTCCTGAAGGCCTGGAGCATTATGGTGCCAGTTGCTTATGCAGCGGCCTTTATCATTATTCCCAATGCACGCAAATTAGCTGAGCGGGTCACGGCAAAATCGTAATTTGCTTGGGAAATACAATTGCATGCACGAACAACTGGCTAGTTACATCAATGCACAGATCGAGGTCAGTGAAGAGGAATTAACAACCATCCTTTCTTACTTCAAGCCGTTGAAAGCAAAGAAAAATGAGCTCCTGTTAACACAGGGACAAACCAGCCAACGATCTTATTTCGTTGGCAAGGGTTGTTTGAGGATATACTTTACTACTGAAGACGGTCAGGATGCTACCCGTTATTTTGCTTTTGAAAACCAGTTTGCTACGGCGTTAATGAGCTTTATTACCGGCGAGGCTTCTGAAGAATTTATTCAGGCAGTGGAGCCGGCAGAGCTGCTTTACATCAGTCATAAAGATTTCTTTCATTTACTGGATATTATACCTCGGTGGGAAAAGTTCTACCGCAGTTATTTAGAGGGCGCTTATGTCACTAATACCAGGCGTTTGATGTCGTTTATTACATTAGATGCTGTGGAGCGTTATCGCCAGTTGCTGGCGCAAAACCCTGTTATTGTAAAAAGGCTGCCGAATAAGATGGTGGCTTCCTATCTGAACATCTCGCAGGAAACATTGAGCCGGTTGAAGTCGAGGGTCTGACAGCAGGCGCCAATGGTAATAAAGAATTAACACCTGCTCACTATTCTGCAAAATATCTTTATGCGGATATATAAACCTATAGCAGACTCATAAGATACATGCATTATGAAAAAGGGAATTGTTCTTTTTATTTTATCGTTATTGGGAACCGGGGCATTTGCCCAACAGGCGCAACATGTCGTTTTAATCACAATAGACGGCTTCCGTCCGGATTTTTATATGGATACCTCATGGCATGCCGTTCACCTGCAGGAAATGGCTAAAAAGGGCGTTTATGCCAAAGGTGTGAACAGTGTGTTCCCATCTATGACCTATCCTTCCCATACCACCATCGTAACCGGTGTATGGCCGGTAAAACATGGAGTTTATTACAATAACATGTTTAACCCAAACGGTCCTGCCAATAAAAACTACTGGAATGATACCGCTATCAAAGCACCTACTATCTGGAAAGTTGCACAGCAGAAAGGGATGAAAGTAGCTGCGCTGCTCTGGCCGGTATCTGCCGATGCGCCGGTGATGTACAACATCCCTGATATTGGTGGTATGGGAGAAGCTGTGCGGGAGCAATATTCAAAACCTGCAAACTTTATTGCCGATCTGAAAAAAGATGTATTCAATAACGCTACCCGCATAGAATATGGGAAAGATCATAACATCGCCGGCATTGCGTCGTACGTTATTAAGAAAGATCAACCTAACCTGATGACCATCCACTTCTTTTCCGTGGATCATTACCAGCATGAACAGGGCCGCCAGGGAGATCTGGTAAAAGCGGCTGTAGCAGATGCAGACAGCAGCGTAGGTATCATCATCGATGCGCTTAAAGCAGCCGGCATCTGGGAAAAAACTGTACTGATCGTTACAGGAGATCATGGCTTCCTGGATGTAAAAACAAGCGTTAATCCAAATATATGGCTCGTAAAAGCAGGGCTGATCACCGATGTGAAGAAAGATGACTGGAAGGCACAGTTCTATTCCGTAGGAGGTTCCAGCTATTTATACCTGAAAGATAAGAACGACAGCAAGACCTTGAACCAGGTGAAAGATATCCTTGCCAATTTACCTGCGGAAGAAAAAAAGCTGTTCAGGATCATTGACCGCAAGCAACTTGACAAAGTAGGTGGTAATCCGGAAGTAGCATTTGCGCTCAGCGGTGAAAATGGGGCTTCATTTGGGAATGCAATGACAGGTGAGGCAATAAAACCAGGTCATGGTGGTTCCCATGGTTATTATCCTGATTTCACGGAAATACGTACAGGGTTTGTTGCATGTGGTCCTGGCGTAAAGGAAGGCGGCGTAATTCCGGAGATGAATCTGCGGGACATTGCACCGGCGCTGGCGAAGATATTGGGCCTGTCATTGCCTACAGCGGAGGGAAAGATACCGGCGGGGTTGTTGACGAAGTAATCGGCAGACTATAGTACCAACAGTGTACCAACGGTGTACCAATGGCCTCATCTTATGTTCATCTTACGTTTTGAACGTAAGATGAACATAAGATGAGGCCATTGGTACACCGTTGGTACCGAATACATACTATACTGATGCCATGTTCATTCGTGTCAACGGCCGTTCATGTTTACAACCGGGTCCCGCCCCTTTGGAGGATCTTGTATCCAAGGTTCAACCCCATCCAGGTTAAGACAAGATTCGCTTGAGATATAGTTGAGATAGCCTCATCCTCCCTTAATCTTCCGTTCCGGAACGGAAGATTAAGGGAGGATGAGGCTATCTCAACTATATCTCTACTATATCTCAAAGGGAGGCAGTCAATTAAAAAACACATTCAACGAACACAAAATGCGTATATCCCGTATATGTTTTCTTTGACATTCTACTTAGCTTTGTGATGTGATCGGGATGGTACGAGTTTGATAAGCTGGCTTATCACGCTCATTTGTTTTGCCTGGTGTTTTTTGGAAAAGTCCGCGTAGTTGACGCGTCTGAATAAACATTGTATTTCGTTACTGAGGCAGCCGCCTAATGGCGCCTGTACTACTAAGCGGAATTACAGAGGAAATTTTCGATATAGCATGTGAGTCTATACAGTAAGTATCTGGACTGATCCTAATGCATCCGCAAGTTCCATTAACTTCGATAGTAGGACTAATCACTATGATGCACTTAATCGCCGGCCTCAATCCAGCCAATAAAACTTCTTAATACTCGTCTCCTCCATCTTTCCCCCATCCACTAGTCTATAAGCAATCGTAAACTCCAACTGCGATTTCTCATTATACTCATTACGAAAAAACACACTCCCAATCGTCTCTCGCGTATGAGGGTCCATATACTTCATCTCTGTCACGTTTCCTTTGTCATCATATTTCTCTATAGTACAACTCTGCACATCAAACACAGCAGCATCCGCATACTTTTTATCATACGTTGGAATAGCCCATTCCATACTTCTCTCTTTCAGCGTATCGTGTAACGCGGCCAGGTCATAGTATCCAATCACATGTTCTATGCTTGAAACAGATGCCTCTTTTTTAGTCAGTACATTTCCCTCACGGATAGCTTCTTCAATTCTGTACAGTATCATTTTCCCATCATATTTGCCATAATATTCCGTCTTCTCTACTTCCTTTTTAGCATTGTAGAAGAATTTCTTCTGAGAAGCCAAATACTGCGTATCCTTATACTTGTTAACCCGCTGCTCTTCCAGTAACACGTGGTTATTCCCATATACATAAATTATCTGTTCTGAAAACTTGTCATTATTAAGCAGCAGCTTCGACTCCAATATGCCGTTCACATAGGTATAAATAGTTTTCAGTACCGTACCATCTTCCGTTACTCTTGTTTCTGATGCCTTCACCCCATTCTGATACGTATAGCTTAGAGACTCTTTTGTACCATAGCGGATATTGTGGTAATGCTCTGCTACCGGCAATCCTTTTTCAAACTTATATTCATTGGTAGAAAATGCCTCATTCACAGTATGCCAGTTACCTGTAGCTAGTATAGCGTGTCCTTTGGCAGTAAAAGCGGCATAGCTTTTCGTTTCATCCCCATATTTTACGACACGGTAATCCTCTCCCGTATATTCATAGACACTTAAAACACCACGTTCTCCCGAGGAGCTCTTCCCGGTTTCCAGTATCCCGGTTATCTGTTTCTTGTCGTTATAGAATATTTGCTTTGTACTAGTGGAGTGATCGTCGCGGTGAATCTCTTTGGAAAGATGCATGGGTATAGATTTTATGAGAAGATGAAAATAGGCAAATTATCACGGATACAGAGAAAAAAAAGCACCGACTTTCGTCAGTGCTTTTCGAAACATATTATTCAATATCTGTCCGATGCCGGCCGATTCGCCGAATTGTACATAAACAACGCTTCAATATGAATGCATTATCAGTTATAACCGGTTTATTTCACTAACGCGGGATCATATAATTTCACATTCGCTTCCCGTAGTTTATCAACAGGCATTTTATCTACCTGGCGATCGTAGGTCATAAAACCATTCACCTCTCCTTCTACGTCTGTTGTCTGTGTGTATACAGCGGCCGACAAGCCTAAAGGAATCAGCTGGGCGATCCTTTCAGTGAAAGTCTGATACCTTTTGAACATATCCTCAGAATTTTTGAATGACTGGTATCCCCAGTTTTTGTTCTTCTGCCAGGTATGGCCTTCCAGCGGCAATCCCAGTCCTCCGAATTCTCCCAGTACCAGGATCTGCTTCTGACCAAACAAGTCTGGTCTCGGCATGGCAGGATGAGGATAGTTGTGCAGATCGATGATATGTCCTGTAGGATAAAAGTTACCACCGCTGGCGCTGTTCACCAGTCTTGACGGATCTTTTTTCATCGTCCATTCAGTGATCTCAGCTGTCTTGAATTGGCCCCAGGCTTCGTTGAATGGTACCCATACCACAATGCTTGGATAGTTATACAAAGCATCTATGATCGCATTCCATTCTTTGCGGTAATATCCTTCTGATTCCGGCGTACGGTTCTTGTCAGTAGCATGATCCAGCACTCCCGGACGGTTTTCCCATCCATTGCCTCTGTCGCCACTCGGCATATCCTGCCACAGCAGCATACCTGCCTTATCGCAGTAGGCATAGTAGGTAGCAGGTTCCACTTTGATGTGTTTACGGATCATATTAAAGCCCATCTTCTTCAACTGGTCAACGTCATACACCATTGCCTCATAAGTAGGAGGTGTATACAATCCATCAGGCCACCAACCCTGGTCCAGCGGACCGTACTGGAAAAGGAATTTATTATTCAGCAGCATACGCTGTATACCATTGGCATCAGGCGCCATCGATATTTTACGCATAGCGAAATAACTTTTTATTTCATCTACCGGTTTGTTATTACGCACCAGCGTTACTTTCAGGTCATACAGGAAAGGTGTGGAAGGCGACCACAATTTCTCATTGTTCAATGGGATCACCGCAGTTTCCTTAGCACCTACCTGCTGTTGTCCAATCACTGTAGCGCCGTCTAATACTTCAATTTTCAGGTTATCGCCGTCCTGCGCGTTCTCCACATCAGCAGCTACTGATATGGTGTGTTTGTCGATATCAGGCGTATGTTTTGTTGACCTGATATACACCTTCGGTACAGCTTCCAGCCACACTGTCTGCCAGATACCGGTTACTGGTGTATACCAGATGCCTTCCGGCTTAACCACCTGTTTGCCCGCTGGCTGCGGACCATCATCCGTTGGGTCCCATACACGTACAGCTACCTCCTGTTTTGCACCTTTCTTAAGATAGGGTGTGATATTGAATGAAAACGGATCATATCCTCCCTCATGTTTACCTGCACTCTTCCCATTCACAAAAACTTCCGTCTGCCAATCTACAGCGCCAAAATGCAGTAAGATGTCTTTATTCTTCATTGAAGAAGGAATAGTGATGGTATTCTTATACCACAACAGACTGTCTTTTCCGACAGTGCGGCCTACACCTGACAGAGCAGATTCCACCGCAAAAGGCACCAGGATGTTTCCTTCGTAAGCAGCAGGTTCCGACTGCGATTTCGGCGTGATTGCGTAACTCCAGAGACCATTTAAATTTATCCAGTTATTGCTTCTGACCAGTAGCGGACGTGGATATTCTGGCAGCGGGGCTTTCGGGTCAACCTTATCAGCCCATTGGGTTACAATTCTGTCTTTAATAACGTGCCATTGCGTTCCCTGGGCGTTTGCAGCAGATGCTATGCCGAGGGATACAACAAAACAGGATAATAATTTCTTCATTTCTTTCGATTATTAGCGTTCGGGTTGTTAGGGCTTTAATTTACTCAAATGTTTTATAAATCTATAACGGTTTCCTATTGTTTTAATTTCCTGCAAACACTGTGTCGACAATTTGCTAAACTCTTTTTTAAACGCCCTGGTGACAGACGACTGTGTCTGTATACCAATTCTGGGTATTACTTCTGACAATGGCGCGTCTTCATGCGACATAATATAGGCAGCTTTTTGTAGCCGGATTAGCGTGACGAAATCGCCGGTGGACAACGGGAAAGCAGAACTGAAACAATAGTGTTGCTATTCGTGCCTGTCCTGATAGCCGTATTCCTCATCTTCTGCCAGTTCGCGACCGGTGTATACGCCGTATTTCAATACTGTGTATACCATCCAGACAACCAGCACAGGTGAGAACAGGAACATACGGAGCGCTATCCATTGTGTATGTTCAATCTGTAGCAATATACAATATAGTAACAGGTAAGCCGTAACAGCTATCACTGAGAAAGTGGCATTCGTAAGCATAACATGGATTTACCCGTTCTGCCGCAAAATATGCGCCAAGGGCGGACGATCTTTTAGAGAAATTACCGGTACTGTTTTATATCTTGGGACAAACGTCGATATAAAACATGTACCGGTTTCTCATTTTATTCATGCTTCTTCCAGCGCTGGCATTTTCGCAACAGGACCGCAAACTTGAAAAGGGGTTGCGGGAAATTATCAAAGACTTCAAGGGAGATATAGGCATCTATGTCAGGAACCTTAAAACCGGCCGTTATGTGGGTATTAATGAAGACACCATCTTCCCCACGGCCAGTATTGTGAAGATCCCTATCCTGGTAGGCGTGTTTGATAAGATTGAGAAGGGGGAACTGAAATATCACCAGCCACTCATTTACCGGGATTCCATCAAATACGGTGGCTCCGGATTAATGCAATTCTTCAAAGACAGTACGGAGACAGACCTGAGTGTATTGCTGGCATTGATGATGTCTTACAGCGATAATACCACATCATTATGGAACCAGGCCCTTGCCGGTGGCGGACAACGCATCAATGAACTGATGGCGCAATACGGGTTTTCCGTCACCCGGGTGAATTCCCGTACGCCAGGTCGGGAAGCTATCAGGAATATATGGGGCTGGGGTATGACGACTCCACATGAGATGGCGGAGTTAGTGGTGAAGATCCGCCAGGGGGAGATTATCAGTAAAACCGCTTCCGAGCGGATGTACCGCCTCATGACACACGGCTATTATGATGAGACAGGCCTCTCCCAGATCCCTCCTTATGTACAGGCTGCGCATAAAACAGGTTCTGTAGACGCTTCAAGGTCTGAAGTGATACTGGTAAATGCACCACATGGCGATTATGTGTTCTATGTAGGCACAAAGAACAATAAAGATCAGCGCTGGACAGACGAGAATGAAGCGGAAAACCTGATCAGGAAGATTTCGAAGTATTTATGGGAGTATTTCGAGCCTTCCCGACGCCGGAAGAGGGGCTAGGCCATTTTGGCCTTAAAATGCCTCATTCAGACCCAGAAAGAACCCTCTGGCACCATACTTACCCCAGGCATAATCCAGGCAAAGGTTGGTACGCGTATGCTTGTTAAACAAGATTCGCAAGCCTGCTCCTCCCCCTGGCTGAAATGTCTGGAACAATCTGGTACCTATTTCATCGCTGGCGGTCTGTAAATGGAAGAATGCCACACCACTGATAAAATTATTCCTCAATATAGGGAAGCGGTACTCCACTTCCGAATAGTTATAATTCGCACCTTTGAAATATCCGACCACATATCCCCTTCCGCTACGTGAACCTGGGTCTTTAGCTGTACCCGGTAGTTCGAAGTATGGCACTGCTCCGCTAAGCAGGTAGGAGCCCCAGTTCCAGAATGCTATTACATGCGCTGGGTTCCGGGCAGAAAGACTGACATATTTCCGGAAATCCGTCGTGAACTGCAATCCACTCCGCGTACTTCCCATCCAGGTCTGGTTGGCACGGAAACCGGCGTCAATATACATTCCCTTGTAGGCCCGGTTCTGGTTATCACGGGTTGTATACTGAACGTTCAGCAGCAACCCGTTCGCCATATAGTGCTCTCTGGGAAATCCATGCCGGTCGCTGTAGATATTGAATGGCGTCAGATCAGAGGTAGTGTCGCTGTTTTTGAGCGCACGTCTGATATCAAACGACACACCCATTCCCACAAAAAGGTTCTTGCTGACCTCTTTGTAAACCTTCTCTCTGAAATTGTAGAATTGTCCCCGCACCGCACGGGGTTTACGTGCCGCATTAGCGAGAATGATGTCGGCTTCACTCTTTCCGCCTTCATTCGCGATACCGAGTCCGAAGTCAGGCGTCACAGTTTTGGCAGCGATCAGGCTACCCTGCAGGTTCCATTTGTTGCCGGGGGTGTACACATTGTGAGAGATATAGAAATATATAATACCTTTTGTAGTAATAGACGCGGATGTTGCAGCTACTGAAAGAAGGGTATTAGGATCACCGCCCAGTTTTTTCCCCGCTACAGCCTTAATACCAATCTGTGAGCCGATACTGGGGTTCGAAGCTACATTCGGAACAACAATGATACCTGAACGTGTTTTCACCGGGCCCGGCGGCCTTTTGGGATGCAGAATATATCTTGCCAGATCGCCGAGATCAAACTCCTTAAACAGGTTTTCTTCAGCCTGTCGCTGAGCTGCTGTCGGTAAAGAATCCCGCTTCAGGGTGTCGGCAGGTGGTTGTACCTGACTATAAACGGTCCCATGTATGATAACAAAGGATATTAACAGTAAGATTTGCCGCCACAGCACATGTATGGGTCCACTTATCCGGGTATGGTTTCCTCTACGGTTTAACAAAGCTTGAATTTGTTTAGTCTACAGGTAGGATCAAAACAAATTTCAAACCAAGTATGGTGGGGCTAATGCTTCTGTCCGGTGTTAAGCCAACTCCATATCATACCTCCTCTCCACCAGCTCCTTGTCAAATGTATTAGACCTCTTCTCTTCTGTCAATGTGAAACCATACCGTGTATACAAAGCAATCGCTTCCTCCTGCTCATTGGTCGTCCACAAATATGCTTTATTAATCCTTATCTCTTTCATGTAGTTGATGAATTCATTCATCAGTTTCTTTCCGAGTCCTATTCCCCTGTACTCCGGCAAGAAAATGAAATAACGCAGCTGCACAGTATCGACCCTGTTAAGTCCCATCAGGAAACCGATGATCTTCCCTTCATGTTCACATACCCATATCCTGTCTTTTGCCGGATCATACCGGTGAGCAAACTCTCCCAACCCATCCAGCACATAACCTTCAAAATTAAGCCCATAGCCGCGCTCTTTCGCATAAAGCAGTCCATGCAAATACGCAACATAGCCAAGATCTCCCGGCAAAAGCTCGTTACGCAGGCTGATATCATTTAAACTCATCGTAGTTGTCATAGTATTCTCCGTTATTTGTATTGTAATATTTCCTGTATTGCTTTCATATGATTTACCAGCGCCTGTTGCTTCTTTGCAGGCAGGTTGCTGATCAGTCCATCTATCTGTTCGTCTGACGCTTTATTTAGTGTTTTAAACACCTTCATTCCTTTCTCTGTAAGAGAGATGAGCGAGGCCCTTGCATCCTCTTCAGATGGCGTCTTTATTATCAGTCCATCCTTTTCCAGCTTCTTCAGTATCCGGCTTAAATAACTCTTATCAATATGCATGGCCGTCATGATCTGTGAAGCCTGCACACTTTTACCTGTATGTATTTCATACATGGTACGTACCTCCGACAAGGAGTAAGCACTGTTCAGCAAATGCGCGTCCAGCAGCCCGATGATATCTGTATAGAAACGGTTGAACGCACGGATCTCCTGGACCGCTGTTATAGTGTCCTTCATTTTTTTATGCTTGTAAGTTATCAGTGAATCCAATGCGAATATACATATTTAGTGGACAAAGTCCACTATTTAGTGTTAAATAATTTTCAGGGAAGAGGGTTAGAGCAGGCAGGGAAACAAGCGGCTCTTTTGTTCACGGCGAGGAGGTATAGGGCTATCGAAGAATTGGATAGGGAACAAAAAAAGGGGCCTCAACTCCTGAAGCCCCTCTCCGAATATCAAGGCCGATAGGTATACCTTATCGTAATACCATAAGTCCGCTGGTCGCCCAGCACACCTGCATAGTGACCGGCATTTCCAGCTGCCGGCAGCAATTGTTCATAATAATCTTTATCCAGGATATTCCTTCCCCATACAAACACCGACAAACCATTGAACGCGCGGAAACCAGCTCTCGCATTCAGCAGGTTGTAACCATCCACATTCAGGTATTTAGATGGTGAAGAACTGGAAGAAAAAGAAGAACGGTAATACGTATCAAAAGCCACGAAGAAAGTAGCGCTTTGTCCGAGTATAACACCCGGATTGGACGACAGCTCACCACCCAGTGAACCGGCCCACTCTGAAATACCCGGCAGCTTTCCTCCTGATATATCCTTAAAGGCAGAGGAACCACCGGTTTCTTCCAGGGGTACCGGTGCATTCTTAAACGAGACATATTTGCCATCCGTATAAGCAAGCGCACCATATAAGGAGAGATGTTTGAACCTTACATTCGCATCCAGTTCTGCGCCCAGCACCCGTACTTTTTCTGCATTGGCAAGATATCCGCGATTCACACCCACTTCTGCGGTCTGTACCTGCGTCTGGTAATCCTTGATGTCTGTTTTATGGAACACCAGGTTCAGGGTAGAATTGCTGGTGGGTGTGGTTTTTACACCTACTTCAATATGACGCACAGACTCTGGTTTGATCCTTGCCAGCTCAGTCATCACTTTGCCACTGCTGGTAGGCAAACCACCGAGGTTAACGCCTATCGGCTTATAGCTGGTGGAATATGTTGCAAAAGCATTGACATGACTGGAAGCCTTATAAGACAGCGTTAGCTGACCGGAGAAGTTACTTTCATCTACATCTGCTATAAAGGTCTGATTGGTATAAACGATATTCTTCAACGCGATCAGGTCCGGGTCATCCGTTTGCAGACCGCCATACGTGCGTCTGTCATAGTCTACTTCTTTCTTGTCGTAATTGAACCGTAAGCCGGGCAGTACGTGCAGCTTGTCGGTGATAGCCCAATCCAGCTGTCCGAATATGGCTCCGCCGAAGGTCTTCAACCTGGACCTCGTCTTAATACCATATCCTTCAAAGAGGCCCGGTGTTTTCCATAACTCACTGGTAGAGCTCTGGGAGAAACGCCATTGGTCTTTGCCCGATTCCTCTATGTGCTCAGGATCAGTTTTGAGGTCCTGCCAGATGCCGAAAACGCCTATCACGCCACTGAGACGCGATGAGAGGTCGCCTGCATAACGCAGCTCCTGCGTCCACTGCTTATGTTTTGAAGTTGCCTGCGAAAGCGACAGCACTGATAAACCGGTAAAGTCCCTGTCGTTAGAAGGGTCCCAGTTCCAGTAACGCCAGGCGGTAGTAGACGTCAGCGTGCCACCTCCTATCTTCGCATCAACATTGAGCGATACGCCTCCCAGCTCATTGCCCGAACGCCATGGCGTATTGTGATCAACCAGGCGGTCAAAAGCATTCAGGCTTGGCAGCTTGTAATTCAGATCTGCAATAATCTGGTTGAACTGCCTGTAGGGT
Organism: Chitinophaga filiformis; assembly: GCF_021646545.1. Lineage (GTDB taxonomy): Bacteria > Bacteroidota > Bacteroidia > Chitinophagales > Chitinophagaceae > Chitinophaga > Chitinophaga filiformis_A. Next base: position 293,560 of record NZ_JAKIRP010000006.1, read on the forward strand.
GCACGTAAAGTAGGAACGACACCTGCTACTACCTGCGCATATCCTTCAGGATGCTGTTCAGTTACATCACCGGATAGAGTGATCTTCACTCTGTCTGAAGGCACATACAACAACTGCGCCCTGCCACCCAGATTATTGAGATCGTTAATGTACTTCTGCGTTACAACATTGTAAATAACACCGTCCCGCTGTGTACCTGAAAATGAGATCTTTGCGGCCAGTTTCTTGCTGACAGGCCCCGTTATAGAAGTTTTCGCCTGTATATATCCGAAGTTGCCATAACTCAATTCAAAATTGGCCGCCGTTTCAAAGCTGGGTGCTTTTGTGGTGATGTTAAATGCTCCTGCTGTTGTGTTCTTGCCAAACAATGTTCCCTGCGGACCTCTTAATACCTCTATCTGTTCAATGTCTATAAAATCGAGCGTAGTGGCTGCCGGACGCGCGTAATATACGCCGTCTACATAAAAGCCGACACCGGGGTCAATGCCGTCATTGGTCAGCCCGAAAGTAGAGCCCAGCCCACGGATATTCAGTGTTGTATTCCTGGGATTGGAAGAATATAACTGTACGGTAGGTACCAGCTCTTTCAGACGATTTACATTGAATGCTCCTGCATCTTGAATTAGTCCTCCACCTATTACAGAAATAGGGATAGGTACATTTTGCGCCGTTTCTATACGCCGCCGCGAAGTGATCACCACTTCAGAAAGACTGTTATCATTGGTGAGTGCGATGGCCAGGGGCGCCGCCGGCCACTCAGTGAGCCGGATTTCCCGTAGCTCATGACCTACAGAACTGATTACAAGGGTAAAGGGAGGCTCTCTGCGTGGAATAATACTGAACTGACCACTGGTGTCTGCTACTGCATGGATCCTGGTGCCTTTTACTACTACAGTTGCTCCTGTAAGAGGTTCCCCCTCGTTATTCTTTACCACCCCCTCCACCGTTTTCTGGGCTGATGAGACAACAGCCCATAGCATTACCGGTATAAGAAAAAGTAATACTTTTCTCATGATAAATGTATTTAACGTTATAAAAAAGACATGCAAAGGTCAACATGCAGGAAGCTGCACGTCTGTATGCTGTTCGCGGTGGTGGTAAATTATTGCTACAGTCTACTAGAATTGTAGACAAATATATAACTCAGTTCGCTAACATGGAAAATCTTTGGGGACTTTTTTCAAAATAAAGAAGGCGCCTCCATACGAGACGCCTTCACTGGTGCTGAATATGCTTAGATGATGGCTATTGCCACCAAACCTTGTAATGGTTCATTTCATCGCTTGTCACCCGGTAATTATCCTGTGCGGAGACAACAGCTTATTGTATCTCAACATTCAGAGTAATCTGACGAGAACGTGCCATTCACCGCATACAACTTATCGATCCTGATCTCAGTCTGATCTTCCAGCTTTAACCATTGATGACCATCGCGTTCAAACAGACTTTCTATAAGACCATTGGCACGGGTCACACCATTATCGTCGTAAAGAATACCTGCCTTTTGTTTCTTTTCGAACAGCTCTTTCACTATAGGGTAAAAAGTACCGCCGGTGGGGATTGTTTCTCTCTTGTCCATGGTGAATCATTTTAGAGACACAAAGTTACTGCTTACCGTGTTCATATACAACGACAAAAGACAGCGGGCGCCTCCATACAAGAATGCGCCCGCTGCTTTCATACTTAAATCCTGTATGTTAAATTTTTTGTTCCTTCGCCCACTCTTCAAAAGCTTTGTAAAACTCTTTCGGTTGTTCTATCCATGGCAGGTGTCCGGCGTCCTTTACAATCACCAGTTGCGATGTGGGGATACGCGCATGTATCCGCTTTGCTTCCGACTCAACGCCGCAGATAAAATCTCCGTCACCAACTACCACCAGTACAGGCACCTTGATGTTGTGCAGGTCATCCAGCAGATTCTTACTCCGGAAGATCTTTGATGCATCTGTGTAAGCATATGCCTTATCGCTGACCTTCAGCTTAGGTAAGGTGTGCATTACTTTTGGATTGGTAAAATACAATGGTAATATCACCTCCAAAAACTCGTCCATGTTGCGTTTCACGGTATCCTTACCGAAGAATGCGGCTTTCGCTTTTTCAAACTCAGGACCGTTCCTTTTTTCTGCGATGACTTTCAGCATTTCCGCCTGCTGGAGGCTGTCATACAATGCCATAGCATCCAGTGCAATGATACCATTTACATTATTGTTGTGCAGTGAACCATAGTTCAGTACCTGGTATCCTCCACCGGAATGTCCTGTCAGCCATACCTTTGACTGTCCCAGGTATACTCTTAGTGAATCCATGTCATTCACGAGGTCCTGATCGGTATATTTTGTCGGATCATCAGGGCCGGTAGACAGACCGCTTTTGCGGGTATCGTAATACACCATTGTAAAATGTTTCTCAAAAGGCGTCAGTGAACGCATGTAGTCCACATGCGCGCCCCATCCCGGAGATGGCGCCAGGCACACAGGCCCTTTACCAGAAACATAATAATGCAGTTTAACACCGTTTACATCGGCAAAATGCTCGCCTGCAGACAGCCTATGCTGGCTGAATGCATAAGCGCCAGAAAAAAACAATATGAACAGGCAACAAACTAACTTTCTTAAAGCAGTGGTATATCCGGTCACATTCACACTCCATCTACGCCCTGTTGCAATGGAGTTAAGGGCAATAAAATTACTCATCAGATAAAACTTTTATTCGGAGCGTGAAGTTACAGCGAAAGCTAAGCGCTAAGTATCCCCAAATCCGGGTACTTGTTGTACATGTTATGGGGATATAACAGAAATGGTATACGCCGTTCCGGAGTTGTTCGAGCTAGTGAATGGTTTGCAGGAAGTATCAACAATAAATGAAGACGGCGGGAATTGCTGAACGATGATAAGCCTTTATCAGTTTATCCGGATAAAAAGAAGGTGTATCAGACGTTTGATACACCTTCGCGTTTTCACATAGTTATGTTATCAGGGGTATAAAGCCACTGCTGCCTGTTTGTCTTTTGTAGACAAAGTAGTTGCGCCGCTGCCACACTGACCTCCGTTCATGAGAGAAGCAGCGTCAGTACCGCCTACGCCAGGAACCGGTGTAGCGCTGGACTCGCCAATGGCAGACCAGTTAGTATGTCTGAAAGAAACGTTATGTCCCATTTCATGGCAGATGGTGCGTGCACGTTGTGCAAAGCTGTTACCTGCGATTTGTGTCTTGTTGATCCTGATGGTGCTGCCTGCTCTTCCACCGGAAGGGAAAGTACCCTGTCCGCACACACCAGACCCCAGGTTACTGTTTACAATGATTACATCATAAGCACCGGATGTAACTACTGTCCAATTGATAGAGCAGCCGGATATGGCATTCCACTGTGCTGCAGCAGAGTTAATTTCTGACAGCATAGAGGTCATAGAGGCGTCTACCATCAGGCGGATATTAGTTACATTGGTTGCTGACACCAGGCTTCCGGTATAATACTGTTCAGGTCTTACTTTTTCCTTAGGTACTTCCATATTCTTAGGGAAGATAATGTCTTCTTCAACAATAAATTCATTCGCGTTTTCTACAATTTTGTCTGATGGAAATCCCAGCTCATGGATGTACGCCAGTACTTTTTTAGCGTTGTCAGATGTTGTTTGGGGTTCGCCTGCTGGTACGTCGGCCGACTTCTTACAGGCTGCAAAACAAATGATCAATAGCAATAGGGGAAAAAGCATGTTTTTCATGTTTCATTTGGGTTTAAAGTGAAAGATTAGGGTAAAAAATAAAGACGGTATACAATAGTGCTCTCAGTACGTTTTACGTATTACAGGATTTAAAAAGGATTTAGATTTTGGTTGACAGATACGGGTTTTAACAATAATACAATTTTTTCTCTATCATCAAAAAACATTTAATTATCCCCCTGTGGCAGGATATCAGTGGAAATTATTACCGGCCGGTAACGCTATACTTAAATTGTCAGCTGAAAGAAAAAAGAAAAAGGGGTAGTATGATCAGATCAATACTGCACCGCCGTCAACAGTTAATATCTGTCCGGTGGCAAATTGTTGTTTCATCATATACACGAATGCCTGTGCAATATCTTCTGCTTCGCCTATACGTTTCAGCGGCAGCGCATCTCCTACTGAAGTATACAGATTGTTACGATCTTCCGCCGACATACTGTTCCACAAGTTAGTCCTGATCACACCGGGCGATACCTGGTTCACACGGATGGGCGCCAGTTCCACAGCCATGGCCCTGGTAAAGCCTTCCATAGCACCACAGATACTGGCTGCTATCCCCCACCCTGCATTAGGCCGCGGACTGGCAATACCACCAACAAGATTGATAGAACCGCCTTTGTTGATATGAGGCGCGCCGTACTTCACTGCCGCCAAAGCACCCCAGTAGCGCAGATTAAAGAAAGCATGCGCCTGTTCCAGATTAGTGTCGCTGATGTTGTTTAGAACAATGTTCTCACCGGCAGTATATACCAGGTGATCAAAGTTTCCTGCCTGTTCGAAGAGGGTTTTAATGTTCCCTTCCTCTGACAGGTCGATGGCATAACCTTCACTACCTGCCGGTAGTCTGGTCAGTGCCTCATTGATACGCTGCTGATTACCCGATACAATGACAACCTTAGCGCCTTCTGCAGCCGCAGCGATAGCGGTTGCAAGCCCAAGTCCGGAGCTACCACCCAATACAATAACCTTCTTTCCTGTTAATGCCGTTTTGTTTGTTTGTTGACTTTCCATAATTCATCATTTTGATACATCAAAGGTCGGAAGCACGCAACCGCCGTTATTTAACAAATGGTAAAAAACGATTTCAATCCCGATATTTGTTATATGGACAATCAGCTGCTCAATCACCTGCAACTTGGTACATTACTGTCGGCAGACGACCAGCTTGCAATACTGGATGCTTTTGAATACCGGACGTATAAAGAAGGGGCAACATTATTTCAGTCAGCGCACATCTGCAGACAACTATTCTTTGTATGTAAGGGCATACTGCGGATACTGGCACAAAGTGAGAATGGCAATGAAGTAACACATTACTTTATCAGTGAAAACCGTTTCTGTACGATACTTAACAGTTTCATTAACCGGGTGGTAGCACATGAAACGATCGAAGCGGCCTGCGATGCCGAAGTACTATCCATAGACCGGGCGGCGCTGATGGATCTATATGAGAAGTATCCGGCTTTGAAGACTGCTATTGACAATTCCATCCAAAAGACGCTGCTGGAAAAGATCAACACCCGTAATGCCTACCTGGGCTACGATTCCAGTGAGCGATACCGTTTATTCCTGGAACGCCAGCCGGATATTGCCAACAGGGTTTCACTGGGCGACATTGCCTCTTACCTGGGCATCACGCAACAGTCACTCAGCCGTATCAGGAGGAAACAGTAGTTGCCCGTTGGTCCTTTGTAAGGACCCGTTCATCTAAAATGAAATGTTAATATATTCCCTTGTTCTTGCTTATATATTACTCCTGTCTTAGATTGGTCCTGAAATGAATAATAAAAGCCTCTTCCTGAAAACAGCCCTGTTTGTAGTATTGGTCCTGCTTGCCGGGATAAGCAAAGCGCAGGTCCGTACTGTCTACGGAACGGTATATGAGCGTTCGGCCCGTTACGGACTGCCGGGCGTAAGTGTGATAGGCAGTTCCGGTGCGGGGGCCGTTACAGATTCCCTGGGGCGCTACAGCATCAAACTACAACTCACAGACTCTATCAGCTTTTCCTATCTGGGGAAAGCCACGATGAAGATCCCTGTAAAAGAGGCCCCTCTTAACCGGCCATTCGATATGAAGCTGCATGTGGACGTTACCACGCTGCCCACCGTGGAAGTACAGGAGAAAAGGAAAAGTTATCAGTTAGATTCTTTAGCCAACCGGGAGGAGTACCGCAAGGTATTTGATTATTCACCGGAATACATCTCTTCAGCCGCCGGCGGGGTGGGCGTTAATCTGGATGCCCTGTTCAGCATGAGAAAGATCAAAAGAATGGAGGCCTTCAGAGAACATCTTATACAACTGGAACATGAAAAATACGTAGACTACCGGTTCAACAAGACCCTGATACAAAAACTGACAGGTTTACAATCGCCCGCCCTGGACAGTTTCATGGTACAATACCGGCCAACATATGAAATGCTGCAGAACTTCGAAACCGAATACGAATATTACAAATACATCCGCGACTGGGGCAACTATTACCAACAGGTATGGAAGCAGGATCATCCTTAGAAAGTCTTCATTATTTCTTTCTGATTTTCCCCAAACATACACGTTCGCGCACCTGACCAACTTGTCTCTTCCCTGGCAAATGGGAGAGTCGAGGGTTCGAAACCCTTCAACCACCCCAAATACGAAAGGCGACCGGGAAGTGTCCAGTTCTTAGTGCCCTTATACCCCTATCCGGAGGGACTGTTTACTAAAATCTGTATCCGCTGCAAGATGTACCTGATGAACACACTATTGGCCATAATCCGGTTATAAATTTAAGACTTGCTATATATAGTGGATTCTAACTATATTTATGTACGAATAAGGGACTAAAGAATAATTGCTACAGATTATGAAATGGCTAAAGAATCTCCTGGCCAGGTTGTATACCGTTTATGCATTGATCGTGTTTATCTGTACTATGCTGATCATGCTGCTGCCCATGTGGCTGGTATCGCTGCTACCTTCACCGCGCAACATCCGCTATTTTATGGCTTTGGGGCGGGGCTGGATGCACGTGTATATGCCGCTGATATTTTGTCCTGTGCGCAGAAAGGGAATGGAGCATTTCAAATCTAAGGAACCCTACATTATCGTTTGCAATCATAACTCGATGATGGACATCCCCACCGTTACTTATGCGATCCCGGCCGCCAACAAAAGTCTGGGGAAAAAGGAAATGGAAAAGACACCCATCTTCGGGATCATGTATAAAGTAGGTACGGTGCTTGTAGACAGAACTGACCCGGAAAGCCGTAAAAGGAGCATACCGGAAATGAAAAAGGTATTGCAGGAGGGAGTACACATGTTATTATATCCCGAAGGCACCCGGAATAAAACAGATCAGCCCCTCAAATCCTTTTATGACGGCGCCTTTACTCTGGCCATCGAAACCGGGAAACCCATTCTCCCGGCAGTTATTTTTAATACCCGTAAAATACTACCGCCAGGCAAGGTCTTTTACGCCCTTCCTCACGCCATAGATATCCATTTTCTGCCCCCAATATACCCCAACGGAAGCACTCAGGCAGATATGGAATCATTGAAAGAAAGGGTTTTTAAAACGATGTGGGAGCATATCGAACAAAACTGGTAAGAGGTCAGGTAACAGTGTCCAAGTGCGATACCGGGACATTATTATTAATGCCGCCATCCGCTGCGGACGATATGTTCGCAGCCGGATGTACGCCCGGGCGCTTGCAGCCCCGGGTGCCTTGAGAAATGACGTTATAAATCGTAGAACGTTCGTGACCGGTTGAGTCTGAGGTCACGAAGAATACCCGATTTCGGACTGATCGTAATGCTGAACTGACGGTAGGTACCGATCGGGATCAGGTTGATAGACATTTGCCAGCAGTGGAGGTCGCGTGAGATGTATACATTCGTATATGCCAGCTTATTCTCCAGGAAGTTATAACCACTGTTCACCCCTATCTTCCACTTAGGAGTCAGACTGAAATCACCGTTAAAGCTAAGGTACTGGGTAATGTTCGTCACCACACCTCCCGAATCGGGAATAATGCCTTTGCTATAGGTTAAGCTATAGGAAAGATCCAGCTTCCACGGAATATCAAAATCCACATATTCTCCCGGATTCTTTCTGAGCGCCTGCAGCTGACGTTGTTGTGCCTGGAAGGCAGCGTCCGTGCTCTGCTCATTCTCTATATTGTTGAGTTCCTGTTCTTTAGCCTTGCTTTTCTTGTCGCCCGACTGGAAAGAAGTGCTCAACGCGATATTGGCACTGGTAAGACGGCCCAAACTGAATTGACCTTCCTGCCATACGAACCGATCCAACCTTCTTCCCCTGCTATTTACTACATAAGGATCGATAGTACCGCCTGCCGTGATATTCAGCTTATCAAACAGGTTAGTACGGGCATAAATATTAAAAGTGGACAATTTGAAGCTGTCTGCCAGGAAGTTATAGGAACCATTGATCCCAAAACCATCCAGCAGTTTGATCTTTTTCTCTTTATTGGCAGAGGTATCCTTTTTCGAGAACACCTTCATTTCCAGGTTATTATCCAATCCGAAGGAAATGGACGCAGCCCTTCCTTCTGAAGGTACTCCGACGGAAGAACTGGTGAAATATGACTGCCTTACTATCTGGGTATCTGCAGTATATCGGAGGTTATAGTAAGCATTACTTGCCAGATCGGGCGCGAAGGAGGCGCTGATGGTTGGCCTCATAACGTGCCTGATGGCCTTGATCTTTGAATCCTTGCCAAACTGGTACATACCATAGAGGGCAGTAGACAGTGATACACCGGCGCTGGCCTGTCTGGCAGCATAAAAACCTGACTCATAGGTAGTATCAATACCACCCAGGGAGTCAATACTAACACGCTTTTTCGAATTCCAGGACCTGATCGTCTTCTTGGTAAACCAATATTCTGAATAACTGATGGACGGAGAAAAAGTGAAATTCTTAAATACCGGTATGGAGAATGAAATAGGAATCGCGTGTTTTACACCTGACTGTAACGCATCAAACATCCTTGACTTACCGAACAAAGAATCCTTAAAGGTGACGCTGTTATTCAGGGTACCATTATATCCGATCCCCAGTTTATGATACCATTTTGCCCTGCCTACCATTTCTTTCGGCTGGAAAGGATAGATGGTATTCATGGTAAAGGTGGCAGACGGGAATGATATATTCACATCGCGGGTACTCAGGTTCTGCGAGTGCGTAAGGCTGGAGGTAAAGTTGAACGGTTTTCCCTGCCAGCTCTTCGAGAAACTGATGGAAGATCCTAAGTTATTATTTACACGGGATGAGTAGTCATACACGTTGAAGGTATTATAGGTGGACGTACCAAAGTTTACGCTGGCGCCGAAGGTAACACCAGGGCGGGCCTTGCTGTCCATACTATGGTTCCAGGTAACACGGAAGTCACGTGAGCGGCTAAACTCAGTTTTAACGGCCGGGTCACCGAAGCGGGTATTGGCAAAACTCAGCGTCATGCCACCATTATAGTGGTACCGCTTCCGGTAGGTAGGACTGGCCGTGAGGGCCCAGCTACCATAAGAGTAGATCTCACCACGCAGCGTCAGGTCGAAATTATCGCCGAGCCCTATATAATAACCACCATTTTCCAGACCCATCCCCTTCTGTGCGTTCACGACATAACCGGGCACCAGGATACCGGACTGTTGTCCGTGGGTGATCGGGAAGATAGCAAATGGTATAAATAATGGTGTCGGCACGCCTTCGATTTCCAGGTTGGCCGGACCGGAGATCACCAGCTTGTCGGGTATCACCTTGATCTTTCTGGCCCTGAACTGGAAGTGAGGTGTGTCCAGGTTACAGGTAGTATATCCGTTCCTGAAACCGAAGATGCTGTTGTCTGGTTCGCGTTTTGTCTGCTCACTGGCCACAAAGCCTTCCCCATATTGTGAACGGGTATTGTAGATCTTTGCCCGTTGTGTGGTAATATTATATCTGAGTGTGTCTGAGTCGAATGCCTGCCCGTTATCATCGAGCTGCGGACGGCCATAGGGCTTGCCGGCGGTGTCCTGGGCGGTAGTCGCTTCCATGATGCCGGTAGCCTGGCTATAGTTCATGCGTTCAGCAGAAAGGGTCGTTTTCTTATACTTGGTATTGGCAGTACCATAGAAATAAAAGCGTTTATCCGGCACCACGAGAACGATCGAATCCTTAGCTTTATAGGTGATAGGAGCATCCAGGCTATCTTTGGAGAGTTTAGGGACAAACATACTGTCAGTACCTGTAAAATCCGTTGACACCGGAATACTATCGGTCACCTCCTCAGGCTCCGTAACTGGCCTTAATGTTGTATCTTTTCCCCGGGAGGAAGTATCAGTTCTTGGAATGGGCACGGTGTCTTTTGGCACGCCATCTGTGAAACTTTTGTTAAAACTCTCATAGGCATCTGGCGCAGGAGTTGCGACAGCCGTTATTATGAAAGGAACGACAATTAATATACCGGCAAAAACCAGGTATATCTGTCGCAAAAACTTTTTATAATTATTTTTGTGATTCAGGTGCATGTGTTAAGCGGGCACAAACCTACAAGTTTTTATACAAATTATTATCAATTGTAAAACGAAAATGAGTGCCAGGCCAAACAAGCATAGGGTCATTTATCGCGACCAAAATACGAACGACTATTTAACAGTCAAAGCCGAGGCTGCGATCTTTGAACAATTTAACATACTACTAACGCCCATAAAATATAATAAAAACTGAGTCATGCGCTGGAACCGATTTTGGATCTTTTTGGGATGTGCCATCTTTTTAGGGACTATCCTTCTTTATGCAACGAACCGAACTGTCATTGGAAAAAAGCAAAATCCTCCCCTCAGAACTATCGTCATTGATCCTGGCCATAGTGCCCAGACTCCGGGAGCCCGGGGTAAATATTCCACCGAAGAGGAAGTTGTGCTGGATGTAGCGATGCAGCTGGGAAAGCTGATTGAGGCAAATATGAAGGATGTACGTGTAGTGTATACGCGTAAAACCAGGAATGCCCTGGCGTCTACCCTTCGTGCCGATCTGAATGAAAGAGCGATCATCGCTAACAGGGAAAAAGGAGATCTTTTTATTTCAATTCACTGTAACTCAGCAGGTCCGACCCGTCGGGTTACTGGTTACAAAACCGTATATGTTAAAAAAGGTAAGCGTAAAGTACCCGTGAAAAGGGCTATTTACGCCACCTCTCCCAGTACCGCCCAGGGTACCGAAACCTATGTATGGGCTACCGGAAAGAACAATGCCAAGACAGAATCGCTGAAAGAAAGCTCTGTGATCATGCTGGATGCCAATTCTGAAGACGCCAATTCAGTATTGGACATGTCTGATCCCGAAACCTTTATATTATTAAATACACTTCGCAACGCCTACTTTGACCAGAGCCTCCGTCTTTCCACACTTATCGAAGACGAGTTCTCCAGCGTGGGACGTATCAGCCGTGGCGCCCGTCAGCGTGATGAAAAAGGTATCTGGGTACTCCAGGCTACCGCTATGCCAAGCGTACTGGTGGAACTGGGCTTTATCAGCAATCCGGAAGAGGAAGATTACCTGAACTCTGCTGCCGGCCAGCAGGAAGCTGCCAGCTGTATCTTTAAGGCCATCAAACGGTATAAGGAAGAACTGGGCCGTTATAGCGCTCCGGAAGACCGCCAGACCGCTCCATCGACAGAACAGCCGACCATGGAGGCCACTCCTATCAGCTATAATTCACCGAAATCGAGGAATAATGGCAGGAAAACGGCTGCAGGTGCAAAATCACAGGCAACTACCAGCACTACTCCCCGCCAGGTGGCGTCTTCCGCTAAATCCAGTCAGTCAGCCGCTAAAAATCCATACAAATATGATGTGCAGCTGCTGGTCAGTGATAAAAAATACACCCGCAGCGCTGCCATCTTCAACAAGCTGAGAGGTACCATCCGGAAGGAACAGGTGGTGATGAACAGTAAGAAAGTAAATAAATACAAATACATCTGGGGCAGTTTTAAGTCCAGGTCTGAAGCTACTGCTGCTTTGCGTCAGGCAAAGCAGCTTGGCTTCAGGAAAGCTACGCTGATGGGCCAGGACAATGAAGAGGTACAGCTGGCAGCAGCTAAGTCGCCCGCGCGGACGACCATCCCCAAGGTCAGTTTTAAATATGACGTCCAGTTGCTGGTCACCGACAAGAGATATACCCGTAGCGCTCCCATTTTCAAAGGCTTACGAGGCACTATCATCCGTGAAACTGTCGTGATCAACCGCAAATCGCTTAATAAATATGTATGGGTGAACTTCAAAACTGAAAAAGAAGCCAACGCCGCACTGAACAAAGCCAAGAAAGCAGGATTCTGGAATGCTTCCCTGGTATCCGCAGATAACAACCGTATCGCCAGCCGCTAAGAGCCCCGCCAGTATAATTAACCCGACATTACCCCCGTATTACCCCTCCCCCATCGTTTCCTTTTAATATATTACTTTACTTTTTCTGCTGAAAAGCTGCATATTTGTCTGCCGTTAAAAGAACAGGTACCCGGATTCCGTATCCGCACCAGGGAGCAGGACCATGATTGCCCGCAACCTTTTTTGATTATTTTTGCAGCAACGTATAACGTAATCTATGTTTAAAGTATCGAACGAAACCAAAGTCGGCGTTCTTGCAGCCGTCTCGATTGCTATGCTGATTTTGGGTTTTAATTTGTTAAAGGGTAAAAGCCTTTTTTCAAAAAGTAAGAAGATTTATGCCGTATATACACAGGTAAATGGTCTCCAGCCCTCTAACACGGTACAGGTGAATGGCCTCGTAGTTGGTAGTGTATCCAACCTGGAAATTATGGATAAGAATGCCGGCAGGATATTGGTTGAACTCAGGATCACCAAAAAAGTCGACATCCCTCAGAACTCTGTAGCCCGTATTGCCAGCGACCTGTTAGGCTCTAAAACTGTACAGATCGATTTTGGTAACGCGAATGCCTATCTCGAAGACGGCGATACTATCTATGCCGCCGTAGATGGTTCTATTACTGATGCGCTCAAGGAACAGCTAAGCCCATTGGCAAAAAAACTGGAGGTAACACTCGGATCTGTTGATTCTGTGCTCCTTACCGTAAACTCTATCTTCGATCCGGGTACCAAGGGTAATCTGCGTGAAGCAATCGCTCACCTGAACACCACCATGGGCAATTTCACACGTACTTCCGCATCCCTGAACAATATGCTGGACCCTCAGCATGGGAATGTAAAAGCTACGTTTGATAACCTGGAGGCATTGACAGCCAACCTGAAAAACAACAACGACAAGATCAACGCTATACTGGGCAACGCGGAGAAAACAACTGCCGCCCTGGCTAATGGTCAACTCGATAAAACATTGCTGGAAATGCAGCAAATGGTGGCACGCCTGAACGAAACAATTGCTAAATTGAACAATACGGATGGGTCTATCGGTTTGATGCTGAACGACAAGAAAGCATATAATAACCTGCAAAATTCGCTTGGTAGCCTGAATAAATTGCTGGAAGACCTGCGCGTAAACCCGAAACGTTACGTGCATTTCTCGCTGTTTGGCAAAAAGTCTAAAGTACAGCCCATACCATCTGATACCGCTAAGGCACTATGATCTTGAAAATGCAGCAATTAGTAAAATGCGGGCTTATCCTGACAGGGCTCTTTCTCGGCAGGTTATTTCCGGCTACCGCGCAGGAGACACAGCCCGCGGGAAGGGACTCGAACAATGTGATCCACATCATTCAGTCGGACAAACTGAATGTGCTTACCAAAGACAGTGTGCAGCTGAACCGGTTTATCGGTAATGCCATTTTCCGCCAGGGTAATACCTTATTTTATTGTGATAGTGCATTGATCAACAGGGCCTCCAATATACTGGATGCCTATGGTCATATCCACATTAATCAGGCAGACAGTATCCACATCTACGGAGAATATCTCCATTATGAAGGCAATACCAGGATGGCTACCCTGCGTGACAATGCCCGGCTCACCGATGGTAAGGTCACCCTCTCCGGCCCTGAACTGCAATACGACATGAATGCCAGGATCGGTACTTATGTCAAAGGGGGAAAACTCGTGAACGGCAGTAGTGTGCTGACCAGCCAGGAAGGATACTATTACGCCGATACCAAAGACGTATATTTCAATTACAATGTACTGTTGGTAGATCCGGAATACACACTCAGCACAGATACCTTATTATATAATACCCAAACCAAAATAGCTACTATTGTGGCCCCCACGACCATCAATGATGGTAAGACGGTCATGTACGCTACTTCGGGAGAATATAATACCGAAACAGGAGAAGGTAATTTCGACAGCAGGCCTACCATTGAAGATAGTACTGCTACCATTACTGCAGACAGGATCACGATGGACAAACGCACCGGACTGGCCTACGCCACCGGCAACATGGTGTACCGCGATACTGCGCAGCATATGACCCTCCTGTCCAACTACGGCACTGTTAATCAGACAGAAAAGACGATACTCGCCACCCAGCATCCGCTCATGATCCTGGAGCGGGAAAAAGATACACTCTACCTGGCCGCAGATACACTGTTTTCCGGCGTGCTGAAAAGGGACACCTTTACGGTGGCTCCTGTACGTACTTCGGCAGACAGTGCGGTATTGGCAGACAGCACATCAAATATGCCTGACTCACTGCGACAGCCGCTGAGTGATTCAACAGAAGCCCTGGTGGCAGATACTTCCGCCTTTGCGAAAAAACTGAAGCATGCACTGGCGCCGGGCGATAGCAGCAAGGCGTTGGTCCCGGCAATGGTAGTACCAAAAGATTCAGCGCTTATTACATTAAAACCCAATGCTGTTGGCATTCTCAAAGATACCGCCAAGGCAATGGCTATCCTCCGCGATACTACCAGGGCATTGAAAGCTGACAGCATCGTACTGTCTAAAGACTCGGCAGTGATCGGACTGAAATCCAAAGCACTGGCACTAAAAGATTCACTGCAACAGCCACCTGCGCTGGCTTTGGAAGCTGATACAAGTGCAGCAAAAGATACCAGCGAGATCAGGTATGTACGTGCATGGCATCATGTACGCATCTATTCCGATTCCCTGCAGGGAGTAGCAGACAGCATCTACTATTCCAGCAAGGATTCCATCTTCCGCTTTTACAGGAACCCGGTGCTGTGGGCTAATGAGACACAGCTTAGCGGGGACACTATATTCCTTTATACCAAAAATCAGAAGGCAGACAAACTGTTGCTTGATCAGAATGCCCTGCTGGTAAAAGAATCCGATCCGCAATTGTACAACCAGATCAAAGGCAACCAGATCACGGGTTATTTTGCAGGTCAGGCACTCGACTGGATGCATGTGGATGGTAATGCAGAAAGTATCTATTACGTCCGGGACGATGATTCTGCATACGTTAGTGTGAACAGGACCCTGAGTGGTATCATCAATATTTATTTCAGAGAAGGAGAACTACATTCTATTTCTTTCATTAAAGATCCTGAAGGAACGATGTATCCTTTCACGCAACGCCCGTTGGACCAGATGCAACTGGAGAATTTCCACTGGGACATCAGACGGAGGCCTAAAAGTAAATATGAGCTGATGGGCACCATGGGCGATGTGAAAATAAAAGAAGAACCACCGGTACAAAAAACAGAAGACGACTTTTGATAAAGAGATTATTATCACCCATTCACGAGTTCTTAAAGGATAGCCGGGCAGTAGGGATCGTATTGATCATCTGCACGGCTATCTCACTTATACTCGCTAACTCTCCCTGGCAAGCGTCCTATATTGCCAGCTGGGAAACCATTGTACATATCCCCATCCCACAGCTTCATCTGCCACATACCATCCTTCACTGGATCAATGACGGCCTGATGGTTCCTTTCTTTTTCCTGGTAGGAATGGAGATCAAACGTGAGGTGACTATCGGGGAATTATCTTCCATCCGCCAGTCTATGCTACCGATACTGGCTGCCCTTGGCGGTATGGTCTGCCCTGCCCTGATCTTTACCCTGTTCAACGGCGGCACACCATTCGCGAACGGCTGGGGCATTCCCATGGCGACTGATATCGCATTCTCACTGGGTATTCTTTCCCTCTTAGGCGACAGAGTACCGTTATCACTGAAGATCTTTCTGACGGCATTAGCTATTATAGATGATCTGGGGGCTATTCTTACGATCGCTATATTTTATACCGCCAGCATACAACTGGGCTATCTGCTGGCTGCAGGTATTATTCTTATCCTGCTCATCGTCCTGAACGTTTGTAAGGTGCGTAAGCTGTGGTGCTATTTTATTCCCGGTATCATACTCTGGTATTGCATTTACAATTCCGGCATCCATGCCACCATTGCAGGCGTGCTGCTGGCCGCATGTATCCCTTTATCCAAAGTTTCCCGGCTGATCCACTGGCTGCACGACCCTGTCAACTTCGTGATCATGCCTGTTTTTGCACTATCCAATACGGCTATTGTTTTTCCACCGGATATGCTTCAAACCTTCAACAGCAGTATCAGTTATGGTATACTGGCCGGGTTGGTGTTGGGCAAACCCCTGGGGATCTTCCTTTTCTCCTATATTGCCACCCGGCTTAAACTGGTTGCCTTACCTGAGGAGGCTACCTGGACAAAGCTGATAGGTATCGGGGTGATTGCCGGTATTGGTTTTACGATGTCAATATTTATTTCAACCCTGGCTTATAGTTCCGCAGAATGGCAGATTATCTCCAAAATAGCGATCATTGCTGCATCTCTGCTCGCCGGCATCATAGGTTATTGTTATTTAAGGTTATCAAAATGACCGGTTATTTACAATATAAAAAATAATAATCTGTATCTTGGCATCGTTATTGCCATTGCATTGCAATACAATGAAAAAGCGCCTTTTCATAACCCTGCTGCTTGGAATGGGTATTCATACAGTGAATGCTCAGACAAAAGGTAATCCGCAAGTGGGATTGCGTCTTGGTTTGCCCTTCGGAGGTACCGCACGTTATTTTTTTGACGATGCGAATGCCGTTGAGGGTATTGCCGGCGTTTATTCCGGGACCTTTACTGTAACCGGCCTCTATGAGCGCCATTTTGATCTTTCGGCTCTTACAACTGAAGGTTTCGGATGGTATATCGGAGGCGGGGCACATATGGGAACATGCAAAACGGATGGGAATGTGAAATTTATAGCAGGCGTAGATGGCATCGGGGGAATTGATTATACTTTTCCAACGCTGCCACTGAACCTGAGTCTTGACTGGAAACCGGCTATTCACTTCAACACTTCCTCCGACCTGACGGATTTCGCTGTGTCCGTACGGTATACTTTTGGGAGATAACAGCAGAGAAAAACGAGAAACCTGAAACCAATTCTTAAACAGTAACAAATATGAAACAACTTGTGTTATTATTTAGCCTGTGTGCAATGATGGCAGTACAGGCAAATGCACAAAGACGTGGTGCAAGCGCATCATCCAATTATCAGACAGCTGTAGGTATACGCGTGAATCCCTGGCTGGTAGGTGGTACTATTAAGCACTTCATTGCAGGCCCCCATGCGATAGAAGGTTTGATCACCACTAACGTAAGCAACAGGAGCAACGTAACCTTTACCGGCCTGTATGAATATCACATCGCCCCATTCCCTAAACCAGAGTTCCGCCTGTATTTCGGTGGTGGTGTTCACCTGGGTATTTATGACCGCTATGACTATGACCGTGAACGTTGGGATAGAGATGGCAAGGGCACCTACGTTACGCCGGGTATGGATGGTATCGTAGGTCTTGAATACAAATTCAAGAAGATTCCTTTAGTAGTGAGTGGCGACATCAAGCCTTTCTTCAACTTCACCGGCGAGACCAACTTCATCGGAGAAGAAATCGGAGGTGCTTCTGTGAGATACACCTTCTAACCGGGGAACAAAATAATATTGAAAAAGCGATCATGCCTGACAAGGGTATGGTCGTTTTTTTTTGCTTATATTTATAAGCTATGCCCCTCGGCGGATACTAACTATGAAAATATTCACAGCTCAGCAAATACGCGATGCAGATGCCTATACAATAAGGCATACTCCTATCAGCAGCCTGGATCTGATGGAGAAGGCAGCCATTGCATGTACGGCATGGATCTGCCGTCATTATAACGAGGAGACGCCGGTCTATGTCTTCTGTGGTTTAGGCAATAATGGAGGCGACGGCCTCGCCATTACCCGGCTGTTGCGTAACAGGGGATATAATGCTGTTGCATTCATTCTTCACCACAGTACCAAAGCTTCTGATGACCATACCGCCAACCGTCATGCATTACAGCAACAATATCCGGCAGCTGTTCACGATATTCCCGACAATGGCATTCTCCCTCAGCCAGACCAGAAAGCCCTGATCGTGGATGCGATCCTCGGCACGGGGCTGAGTCGCCCGGTAGAAGGCTGGATAGCCGGTATCATCCAGCAGCTGAACGATCTGAAAGTGCAGCATGAAATCGTGGCTATAGACATGCCATCGGGATTGCAGGCGGATGCTTCTTCAGTAAATACACCCGTTATAAAGGCAGATCACACGCTGAGTTTTGAGTTTTATAAACTGGCCTTCCTCCTGCCTGAAAACGCAGCCTTTGTGGGGGAAATATGCATTCTTTCCATAGATCTGTCACCGGAATATATTGCGCAAACACCTTCGCGTTTCAATATTACGGACGCCTTCCAGGTACGCAGCATATACCGGCCGCGCAAACCATTCTCCCATAAGGGTACTTTCGGACATGCCCTGCTGATAGCCGGCAGCGAAGGCAAGATCGGGGCGGCAGTATTAAGTGCCAAAGCCTGCCTGCGGGCGGGTGTTGGATTGCTGTCCTGCCACATTCCCAAATGCGGGTACCAGATCATGCAGATCTCCGCGCCGGGAGCCATGTGCTTTATTGATGAACAGTATGACCACAGCTCCGGCTTTCACAATCATGTGCTCACGCCCGAAGCGGCAGCGAAGTATAAGGTCATCGGTATCGGTCCGGGACTCGGCACCGCCGCCGGCACCTGCTGGGCACTTGAAAAGCTGCTGGACCACTACCGTCAGCCAATGGTGATAGATGCTGATGCTCTGAATATCCTCGGTTCCACCCCTGCCCTGCTGAAAAAAGTACCGGCAGGTTCTTTACTGACACCACATCCGAAGGAATTTGAGCGCCTTTTCGGCAAAACAGCCAACGATGTGGAAAGACTGCGGGTATTGTCTCAAAATGCCGTTGAAAGACAACTGAATATCCTGCTGAAAGGCCGGTATACGGCTATGGCCTTCCCTGATGGCGCTATCTGGTTCAATGCCACCGGTAATCCGGGTATGGCTACCGGGGGTAGCGGGGATGTACTTACGGGTATACTCACTTCTCTGCTGGCACAGGGCTATAGTGCGCAGGAGACCATGCTGCTTGGCGTTTACCTGCATGGCCTTGCCGGCGACCATGCCGCAGCAGTGCACTCAGAAGAAGCCATGATAGCGGAAGATATTGTTGAGTTCCTCGGAAAGACCTTTCTGGAAATACGCAGATTAAAATCCTGTTGACCTGTTTTTTTACCCACATCATGTCAGTAAAACCCCTCCTTTTATAAACCATAAAAGGTTATATTTATAGAATTGTTAAAATCACGTATATGAATATCGTTTACCTCGTTCCATGTTTTGGATTACTAGCTTTGTTATTTACCGCTATCCGGAGTGCCTGGGTATCCCGCCAGGAGGCCGGCAATGAAAAGATGAAAGAAATTGCCGCACACATTGCTGAAGGAGCAATGGCCTTTCTCAAAGCTGAATATAAGATCCTCGCTTATTTTGTGATAATAGCCGCGCTGCTGCTGGGCTATATGGGCGCAACAAACCACAATTCCGACTGGACCATCGCCCTGGCCTTTATTATAGGAGCGTTATTCTCCGCCACAGCAGGCTTCATAGGTATGAAGATAGCAACCAAAGCTAACGTACGTACGGCGCACGCAGCACGTACCAGTCTTTCCAGAGCATTGAAGGTATCCTTTACGGGAGGTTCCGTAATGGGCATGGGGGTAGCCGGACTGGCCGTATTAGGTCTCGGTTCATTATTCATCATACTCAAAGCATATTTCGGCGCCAATGCCAATACAGAAGAGATGATCCGCACCATTGAGGTGTTGACAGGTTTCTCCCTGGGAGCAGAAAGCATCGCCCTGTTTGCCCGTGTAGGTGGTGGTATCTACACCAAAGCTGCCGACGTAGGCGCTGACCTGGTAGGTAAGGTAGAAGCAGGCATTCCTGAAGACGATCCCCGCAATCCCGCTACCATAGCCGACAACGTTGGTGACAACGTAGGCGACGTAGCCGGTATGGGCGCTGACCTCTTCGGATCTTATGTAGCTACTGTACTGGCTACCATGGTATTGGGCAGTGAGATCATTTCCAATGACAATTTCGGTGGCGTTGGCCCTATCATATTGCCTATGCTCATCGCAGGCCTGGGTATCGTATTCTCTATCATCGCTACCCTGTTCGTAAGAATATCTGACAGCGTAGGTTTAAGTACCTCCTCTGTACAGAAGGCCCTGAACATGGGTAACTGGGGCTCCATCGTGCTCTCTGCCATCGCGAGCGCAGCCCTGGTGTATTATATCCTGCCAGCAGAGGCGATTTACCTGAAACGTGACTTTGTACCCGGCACCAGCGAGCTCAAAGCAGGCACCAAAGCCATCACCCAGAACGGTGTAGTAGGCGCCATCTTCGTAGGTCTGGCTGTAGGTACCTTAATGAGCCTCATCACAGAATATTATACCGCCATGGGCAAACGTCCGGTATTGTCCATTATCCGTCAATCTTCCACCGGTCATGCCACCAACGTTATTGCTGGTCTGGCAATCGGTATGGAGTCTACCCTGCTCCCGATCATCGTACTGGCAGCGGGTATATACGGTTCATTCGCCTGTGCAGGTCTGTATGGCGTAGCCATTGCAGCCGCCGGTATGATGGCCACCACCGCTATGCAGCTGGCGATCGATGCTTTTGGTCCAATAGCCGATAACGCGGGTGGTATTGCAGAAATGAGCGAACTTCCTAAAGAAGTACGTGAAAAAACCGATATCCTGGATGCGGTGGGTAACACCACGGCAGCTACCGGAAAGGGTTTCGCAATTGCTTCCGCAGCATTGACAGCCCTGGCCCTCTTTGCAGCATTCGTAGGTGTGGCAGGTATCGACGGTATTGATATCTATAAAGCTGATGTACTGGCAGGCCTTTTCATAGGTGCTATGATCCCTTTCATCTTCTCCTCTCTCGCTATCAGGGCGGTAGGTGAAGCCGCCATGGCCATGGTGGAAGAGGTACGTCGCCAGTTCAAGGAAATTCCAGGTATTATGGAAGGTACCGGCAAGCCTGAATATGATAAATGCGTGGCTATCTCTACACAGGCTTCTATCAGAAAAATGATGCTGCCGGGAAGTATTGCTATCCTTACGCCGCTGGCGGTAGGTTTCATTTTTGGGCCTGAAGTTCTGGGCGGATTCCTGGCGGGAGCTACTGTAAGTGGTGTGCTGATGGGGATGTTCCAGAATAATGCTGGTGGTGCGTGGGATAATGCGAAGAAATCCTTTGAGAAGGGTGTTGAAATAAAAGGGCAGGTTTATTATAAGAAGTCAGAGCCGCACAAGGCTTCTGTTACGGGCGATACTGTGGGGGATCCGTTTAAGGATACTTCTGGTCCTTCTATGAATATCCTGATCAAGCTGATGTCTATTGTGTCGTTGGTAATAGCGCCTACCCTGGCGGGGATACATAATACTAGTGCGGTTGCGGGTAAAAAGGCGCCGGCTACTGAGCAGGTTGCGAAGGTGCAGCCGGTTTTGCAGAAGAATTAATAGTGGTTCTATATTGAAAAAAGTGCATTCTTTCCGGAATGCACTTTTTTTTTTGCCCTGGACGTTGCGTTGCCCATCTTGCTGAGTCACTGGCCGAGTTCTTACTGACCTTTACACGAACGGATTGGCGTCTGGTATGCATTTTTGTGGGCGACCGCGATTATTGCGCCGACCTTCTTGCGCGCGGCAGGATGGGATCACTGGCTGAGTTCTTTGAAGTCGCTTCATGTTCGGCCTTGGATGGCGGATTGGCGTCTGGTATGCATTTTTGTGGGCGACCGCGATTATTGCGCCGACCTTCTTGCGCGCGGCAGGATGGGATCACTGGCTGAGTTCTTTGAAGTCGCTTCATGTTCGGCTTTGGATGGCGGATTGGCTGTGGATCTTTATTAAACCCCTGGTAGTGCACGTCAGCATACTTCAAACAACTAAGGCCAGCGATTCCCACCTGACCGCTCGCTGCGTACGGTCTCCAAAGTGATAGTAAGACCGCCATTTCTTTATAGTTCCAATAACCGGATGATAATTCTTTCCTATTGCTGAATACAGTCTGAAATATGGCAATAAAGGATCGCTGATTTCTTTCGTTCCAATAACCGGTGATAATTCTTTCTTCTTGCTGAATACAGTCTGAAATATGGCAATAAAGAATCGCTGATTTCTTATCGTTCTAGCAACCGGCTATCATCTCCATCTCGATGTGCTATATATGCGATCTCCAAATCGATAATAGGACGGCCGATTTGTTATCGTCCGGTAACCGCCTGATGATTCCCTCCCATTGCTGAATACAATCTGCAATTTAGTAGTAACATTGCTGATTTTTGTGATTCCAACAACTACCTAATGATCCTCTTCACTTGCGGAAGACAGTATGCGATATGAAGTAGAACGGCTGAAATTTTATGTATACAATATACAGAAGGACGGTTGATTTCATGGTCCAACAACTGCTTAATGATTCTCGCTCATTGCTGAATACAATCTGCAATATGGTAGCAAGGACGGCTTGATTTCATCTCATCTGGTAAGCTGCTATGACTCCCATTTTACAGCTCTTTTTATACGATCTTCAAAATGATAGTGAGAGCGGCTGATTTCTTACTGCCTGGCAATTCAACCTAATGATTTTCACCTGACCGCTTGTTGTATATGTCTTCAAAGAGCACCTGCTAATCAGCAGCTGGATCAGGTTATGATACGGATGGCTCTACACGTCGATAATTAGCAGCGGCATACTACTTAATTAAGTAGACCCAATTATGGTCGGGGATGTATTTTTTAGCGATAAAGAAGTACAAGGAAACTTTGACAGGAACACCGAACTAATATCTAATGAGCAGCCAAAAGAGAAACATGTAAAAATTTGGCTGTCTTACTATTGTTTTGGGACCGTACACAGCGAGCGGTCAGGTGGGAATCGCTGGCATAAGTTGTTTGAAGTATGTTGACGCGCCCCACCAGGAGTTTAATAAAGATCCACAGCCAATCCGCCCTCCAAAGCTTCATAGCAAGGAACTTCAAAGAACTCAGCCAGTGATCCCAGCCTGCCGCGAGCAAGAAGGTCAGCGCAATAATTACTGTCCGCCTATCAAAAGCCAATCCGCCCTCCAAAGCTTCATAGCAAGGAACTTCAAAGAACTCAGCCAGTGATCCCAGCCTGCCGCGGGCAAGAAGGTCAGCGCAATAATTACTGTCCGCCTATCAAATGCCAATCCGCCATCCAAAGCTTCATAGTAAGAAACTTCAAAGAACTCAGCCAGTGATCCCAGCCTGCCGCGAGCAAGAAGGTCAGCGCAATAATTACTGTCCGCCTATCAAAAGCCAATCCGCCATCCAAAGCTTCATAGTAAGAAACTTCAAAGAACTTAGCCAGTGATCCCAGCCTGCCGCGAGCAAGAAGGTCAGCGCAATAATTACTGTCAGTCTATATACATGATGATAAAGGAAGGGTCAATCAAAGTCAGGCTAAGGAATAAACCATTGTTTTGGAGACCGGCACATGTCACGTCAAAAACATATCTATGAAGACACCTTCATTACTTAATTTTACTCGGACTAACCCCAAATTTTTTCTTGAACGCAAGACTGAAATGCTGTATTGAAGAGAACCCCAGTTGCTCAGCTATCTCGGTCAGCGAATACTCCTGCGTGACAATCATCTTCCTGGCATAATCCATTCGATGATCATTCAGATAACCAAATACAGTATTATCAAACACCTGCCGGAAGCCATTCTTCAGCTTAAACTCATTCAAGCCCGCCGATCTTGACAACTCCGCCAATGAGGGTGGGTTCTGCATGCTTTTCAGCAGCAGGTCTTTGG
This sequence comes from Chitinophaga filiformis, assembly GCF_021646545.1. Lineage (GTDB taxonomy): Bacteria > Bacteroidota > Bacteroidia > Chitinophagales > Chitinophagaceae > Chitinophaga > Chitinophaga filiformis_A. The sequence continues at coordinate 317,438 of NZ_JAKIRP010000006.1, forward strand.
CATAGTGAATCTTTTCCCTGTCAGCCGCAGATATCGGGACAGCATCAACCCTCACCTGCTCTACCCGCTCATATTGCTCACATTGAAGCGCCAGTAATTCGAGCGCTTTAGACTGCAGGAACAATTTTTTTACGCCTCCCGTAAACTGGCACCGGCGTATTTCCTCGAGCACCATCAGCATACGGCTGGTAATGGGCGGATTAATTCTCTTATTAAGATAGGCGCCTTTACCTCCCGCAACATCATTGGCCAGCGTATCCAGTACACGTCCGCCATTTGCTGCAATATCCAGGAAGCGGTCGGTGGAAAAAGCGAGCGCTATCAGCTCAAGACCCCGCTGTTTATCCACATCAATGTTTTCTGCCGGGCTGGGATTAAAAAAGAGATTATGCTCCAGGGATTGGTAGCGCCGTTTGCCGAAATTGCCCGTAATCATATCCGGTCCGGCTACAAAGTCGCCGTTCAGCATGAAGATCAGTGATATTGTTGGGATATTCTCTGTGGTATAGATGTGGAGGTTTTCATAAATATGGATATCTCCGATAGCAATATGGTATCCGTCAAAATAGATCTCTTTGAAGCGGGCATCAGCAAAATCATAGCTCAGCTGCTGTTTTTCCTCGATGAGCGAAGTAGATAGGAACTTCGGCATCGGGAAATCCATTTGCTCACTGTATATCAATTCGCTAGCATCGTTTTTAATCTGGATATCCATAAAAATCCTTTAAATATAAATTTTAATCCCTTTCATGTAACAGCTATACGGATGAAGACCACCAAATTTGCACAAAAATATTCCTTAATATTTAATATTATAGTCATGGAGATCGGAATATTCCGTACAAATATATGCACCCCTCAGGACAAGAATAACGTCATACAGGCTATACAACAACACTTTAACACTACTACATGTAGTATCGATATTGAGGATTGTGATAAGGTAATGCGTATTGTTGCTGGTCCGGTTACTGTAGAAGAGCATGATATTATACTTTTTATCCGCCGCATGGGCTACCAGTGCGAAAGACTCGACTAAATTATCCAGCCAAAAAAAATTCCCCTATAGCCTTATAGGGGTATCCCCTTCCCTCCACGTCATATATGCGTAAACAAAAAATGTTATAGCAAGGCCAGCTATCCGCTATTAAATTACAAGAACCTTATATGAAGACAAGATTACTTATGCTGCTTGGCGTATGCCTGCTGCTTATGCAGGTCCGTCATGCCTGCGCACAACAGAAATATACTGTAAGCGGTTATGTAAAAGACCAGCAAAATGGTGAAAGCCTGATCGGGATATCCGTATCAAAAGCAGGAACCGGCCTGGGCACAGTGACCAACGAATATGGCTTTTATTCCCTCACCCTGCCTGCAGGCGATCATGAGATACAGTTCTCTTATATTGGCTATGCACCTATTAAAATGAGCGTATCTCTGAAATCCAATAAGAACCTGGATGTAAAGATGGAAAAATCCAGCAGCCAGTTAAGTACTGTAACCGTAACCGGCAATAAGCAGGAAAAAGCGGTGAATACACTTACTACAAGTCTTAACAGACTGGATATAGCCCAGATGAAGAAAATGCCCACATTCATGGGAGAAGTGGATGTACTCCGCTCTATCCAGACACTTCCCGGTGTGAATACGGTAGGTGAAGGCGCCAACGGGTTTAACGTGCGTGGTGGTGCAGCAGATGAGAACCTGATCCTGCTGGACGAAGCCCCCGTTTATAACTCTACGCACATGATGGGTTTCTTCTCAGTATTCAACCCTGATGCAGTTAAAAGTATCAATCTCCTTAAAGGCGGTTTTCCGGCCGAATATGGCGGTCGTACCTCTTCCGTACTGGACATACGCATGAAAGACGGAAACAACCAGAATTTCAACGTAAATGGCGGTATAAGCAATGTATTCAGCAGGCTGTCCCTGGAAGGACCGATCAGGAAGGATGAATCATCCTTTATTCTGGCCGCCCGCCGTTCTTATATCGACATTCTGATGAAGCCATTCCTGAAGGGTGACATGAAAGACACCAAACTGAATTTCTATGACCTGACCGGAAAGGTGAACTTCAAACTGAATAAGAACAATACCCTGTTTGCCAGCGGTTATCTTGGAAGGGATGTTTTCGGCTTCGGTACGCAGATCAATATGAACTGGGGTAATAAGACAGCCACAGTACGCTGGAATCACGTATTCACCAACCGTACATTCATGAACCTGACCACCTTCTATAGTAACTACGACTACAGTCTTAAGTTCAACAACGAAAGTGAGAAAGGCGCAGGAGAACAAAACCAGTCTTACAGATGGACCTCCAACATCATCAACTACGGTGTTAAACCTGCATTTACTTTCTACATCAATACACACAACAGTCTGCACTTTGGTCTGCAGGGTATCTATTATACCTTCAAACCAGGTACCGGTACCGGTGTGGAAGGAGATGAAACAAGTGTAAAGCAACTGACACAACAACACGGTCTTGAGGCAGCTGCTTATCTGGACCATGAGTGGAAACCCAACGATAAGTTAGGCATCCAGTACGGTGTCAGGTTCTCCAACTATCAATATCTGGGTAAGGGTACCGTTTACTACTACAATGATACGACGCCCGGTATCCGCAGAACACTGGTGGGTACAAAAGAATATGGCGCCAATGAGCTGATCAAGGCTTACAGCTATCTGGAACCAAGGGTCACAGCACGCTATGCACTTACTCCGGATCATGCGATCAAGGCATCTTACGCACGTACCACACAGTACATGCACCAGCTGTCCAATACTGCGTCACCTACCCCGCTGGATATCTGGACGCCAAGTACCAACAATATACAGCCACAGGTAGCTGATCAGTATACCATTGGATATGTATATGATGCGCCATCCAACGTCTTTGAAATATCAGCAGAAGCTTTCTACAAAAAGATGGAGCATCAGCTGGATTATATCGACAATGCGAACCTGGAACTGAATCAGCAGATTGAAGCCGATCTGCTCCAGTCACACAGCCGTTCTTACGGTCTGGAACTGATGGCCAGAAAAGATATCGGCAAAACCACCGGATGGGTAAGTTATACCCTGTCCCGTTCTGAAAGGCAGACCAATGGTATCAGCCAGAATGAGTGGTTCCTGAATCGTTACGACCGTACACACAACCTGAACTTAGTTCTTACACATGAACTGAGCAAGCGCACGTCTCTTTCCGCCAACTGGGTTTACGCTTCCGGTACACCAGGTACATTTGCCGACAGCCGGCTGGAGTTCCAGGACTGGGACATTCCATACAACAGCACCGACAAACGCAACAACTACAGACTGCCATCCTTCCACCGTCTGGACATGTCTTTAACGCTGAAAGGAAAACAGCTGCGCCGCTGGAAAGGCGAATGGGTGTTCTCCCTGTATAATGTATATGGCCGCAGGAACGCTTACACCATCTACTTCAGGCAGAATGAAGATGATCCTTCCAAAAAAGAAGCTGTTCGTCTTTCCATCATCGGTTCTATCATTCCTGGTATCACCTACAATTTCAAATTCTAACCATCCCTTAAAAAAGAATACAGATGAAAAAGATCAGACTTAGCATATTAGTAGCGATGGTAGCAACTTTCACCGCCTGTGAAGATGTAGTAGACATCGACGTTAAGAAGGGTACTTCCTATCCTGTACTGGATGCCTGGATCACCACAGAACCGGGTGTACAAAAGATCAGGTTCACCAAATCAGTACCATATACCGATCAGGCGCCGGCCCCTGTGATAGACGACGCCCGCATCACGCTCATCGATGAGACAGCCAATAAATCCTATCTCTTCGCATTCAGCAACGGCGTGTATTCATATAACCCGGGAGACAATGAAACCATCGGTGTGATCGGACATGCTTACAGATTGAGGATAGAGTATAACACCGAAGTGTTTGAAGCAGTGGATACTATCAAGAGAATAACACCGATCGATTCTATCTCTTACAAGTATGAAACCACAGATGAGAGCTTCGTGGAAGAAGATGGATATGTAGCAAAGTTCCATGCCATAGATATCAAAGGTGGAGTGGATTATTACTGGATGCGTTCTTACAGGAATGATCTGCAGCATAAGGTAGGCGACGAGTTTTCTGTAGATGGTTATTTTGATCAGAGTGTGAAAGACGGTTCTGCATTTATCTTGCCTATCCAGGAAGCGGTGACAGACTTTGACAAACCATTCCAGAAAGGAGAGAAAGTGATCGTTAAGTTACGTTCACTCACTTACCAGAGTCATTTCTTCCTGACACAGGTAGACGATCAGCTCGAGTCAGGCGGTCTCTTTGCCAAAGTGTTGGAAAATGTAAGATGTAATGCCATCAATGTTACTACAGGCGGAAAGCAAAAACTGTTAGGCTGGTTCGGTACTTCTGCGGTAAGCAGCAAGGAAAGGGTTATCGAATAATATCTCACTATAACATAACAAGCTGGCTAAAGAACACGCTTTAGCCAGCTACACTCAAAACAATTTCAAGGGACTTTTTATGAAAAAGATTTTATCAGCGCTGCTGGTGCTAGCTGCACAGCAGGCCTGGGCACAGCATGCCACAACCGAAACATTATTCTCTTCAAAAAGCGGTAAAAAAACAACTATTGGAGCATACGGCGCGCCTGCTGCTAAATTTACACCCATTGATGGTAAATTTGGATTGTTGACCGGCGGATATGGTGGTGTATTATTGAACGGCAAGATCATGCTCGGAGCAGGCGCCTATTCCCTGGTAAACAATGTAGACATGCCGACGGTGAATACCAATGGCGAGAAGGAATATCTGAACCTCTGGTATACAGGTTTTGTAGCAGAGTACATTCATAATTCCGATAAGCTGATACACTGGACAGCAGGTGCTTTGATCGGCGGTGGTGCCGCAGGCAGGAGAAATAAGGACTGGTGGGAGGGTGATGAGTTTGACCATGACCACACGTATGACAACCATGGTTTCTTCGTAGCTGAGCCATATGCGAACGTTGAGCTGAACATCACCAAATTCCTGCGTCTGGACATAGGTGCTTCCTACCGTTATGTTGCCGGTTCCAATACAACAGGCATTACTGACGGCAAGCTGGGCGGCCCGTCCATCAATGTTGGCCTCAAAGCCGGTAAGTTCTGATGTGACAATCATTACTGACGGCAAATGCAAGCGGCCCGTCCGTTAATGTTGGCCTCAAAGCCAGTAAGTTCTAAGTAGTCATATTGATACAGGCATCGTTGTCCATCTTTGCTGAACGATTTCATGCAGATGGCAACATGCCTGTTTTTTTTGTTCCCCCATTTACCCCTGATTATCACCGCTCTCCACCCTTCCTTAAAAAAATCCTTCCCCGGATTTGGCAATTACGAAAACTATCGTACATTTGTTACGAAAATATTCGTAGATCAATAATCATTGGAAATAAAATGAGTACCGCCAAAAATAGCAGGCCGACGGAAAGTGAGCTGGAGATCCTTGGGATATTATGGGAGAAAGGTTCCGGTACTGTAAGGGATGTGCATGAAATACTGGAGAAAAGCAAAGACGCCGGTTATACTACCACCCTTAAACTTATGCAGATCATGCATGAAAAAGGGTTGTTAACACGGGACACCAGCAGCAAGACCCATGTGTATGAAGCTGCCATTTCCCGGGAGAGCACACAGCAGCAACTACTCAATAAGATGATAGATACGGTGTTTAATGGTTCTGCCTCACAGCTTGTATTACAGGCATTGGGTAACCACCGTTCTTCACAGGAAGAACTGGATAAGATCAAACAATATCTGAATGAGATAGAGCAGCAACAGAAAAAGTAAACCTGCGTCCACGCGCGTCTAATCTGTAAATCATGATTGCACAACTTCCTTTCACCGCAGACCTGATCCAGGCTTTCGGCTGGGCCCTCCTACACTCATTCTGGCAGGCATTTTTCATCTTTGCCTGTCTGCGGATCGTCTTGCTGCTCTGGCCCCAGGCAAGTTCCAGTATAAAATACAACCTGTCTTATATCTCTCTGGCAGGCATTTTTACATGGTTCTCCATAACACTGTGGCTACAGATAGAAGCCGTAAAAAGAGTGCACCAGGCGGCTTATTTAATGATAGAAACCGGCATAAGGCCTTCGGCATCTGTGGAGGTTCCGGTTATTTATAAAAGCCAGGCAGAGCTTACAGGCCTGTTCCCTGGTCTGGAAATGTGGTTCCCGATATTAGTAGCCATTTACGTGGCCGGGGTTGCCGTCATGACCATCAAGCTGACACTGGACCTGTTACAATTGCAGCAGATAAAGAAGAAACAGGTACTTCCCATTGACGAAGCATGGGAAAAGCATCTGCAGAAACTTGCTGCCCAGTTGAAGATCCCCCGCCGGGTGAAACTGTTGATATCACAGTACATCCAGGTGCCGGTGATGATCGGGTTCGTCAAACCTGTCATCTTATTACCCGTAGCCATGTTCAACAACCTGACGGCAGAACAGCTGGAAGCTATTCTGTTGCATGAACTGGCACATATCAAACGCAATGATTATCTACTGAATATTTTCCAATCCATTGTTGAAACCATCCTGTTTTTTAATCCTTTCGTATGGTGGATATCAAAGAACATCCGCCTTGAAAGGGAACATTGTTGCGATGATCTTGTACTTACAAATCAGGTGCAACCGCTACATTACGCCAAAGCCCTGGTAGCATTGGAAGAATACCGGTTAACAGTCAATGCACTGGCCATGGCGGCGGCAGACAACAAACAACATTTATTTCACCGCATCAAACGCATCATGGAAATGAAAACTAAAAATATTAATTATACACAAAAGTTATTGGCTGTAATGATCATCGCAGTAGGACTGGTGTCTATTGCATGGCTCAATCCTTCCAATAAAAAAGAAGAGCAGGGCGATAACAAAAAGCCTGTTGCAAAAGAAGACGTTGCCGATGTTGCCAACGCTCCCATAGCGCCTGCTATAGCAGTGCCGGCCATTGCACACGCCGCCAGGATGGTGCATCTTTTCACAGACACCATACCTGGAAACAATAAAACCCAGGCTCAAAAAGAAGCTGCCATGAAGGCTGCACAACAGGGCATGGCTGCTGCCGAGGAAGCGATGAAAAACATAGACTGGAACCAGATCAATACTGAGGTTTCCAATGCTATGAAGAACATTGACTGGAAAAAGATCAATGAAGAAGTATCCACTGCGATGAAGAATGTAGACTGGAAAAAGATCAACGAAGAAGTATCCACTGCGATGAAGAATGTAGACTGGAAGAAGATCAATGATGAAGTTAAAACCAGCCTGAAAAACATGCCTGACACGCTGATCGATCCAAAGGTCATTGAAGAAAGCGTACGCATTGGTATGGAAAGCGCTAAAGCAGCGATGGCCAACATTGATCTCGACGATATCATTAAAAAGAGTATGGCAGAAGCCGGAGCGGCCATGAACAGCAAGGAATATAAAGAGGCCATGGAGAATGCCAGAAAAGAAATAGCCCGGGCAAAAGAAGAAATGAAACAGGCGCAGAAAAATATCAGGAAAGAGATCTCCGTCTCCCAAGGTGCTAATGCCCGCGAGGAAATAAGGCTAGATGACAAGCATGTAACCGTCGACAAAAAGATATCAGATAAGTACAAAAATATGGTCAGGAGAATGGCCGAAGATAAACTCATCGACGTAGACGCAGGATTCACAATAGAAAAAAAGGGCGGCGTCCTCAGTATTAACGGTGTGAAGCAGTCAGACGATGTATTAAAGAAATATGCAGATGTACTGGGTAAAGCCGACGAGGCCACCATTACAGGTAAGGGCGACAACCTGAGTATTAATATTAACGAGAAATAAGCCTACTTTTTCCGTCATTCTACGCGCTACTGCCGTTCATACAGCAGTAGCGCTTTTTTTATGCCTTTAGCCCTTATCTTTAGGGAGCAAACCTCTTTTTATATGAGATCATATCTAGTATTATCAGCCTTATTCCTTTGCTTACAAGCCCGCGCCCAGGAAACAAAATCCCTCCAGGAGATCCGGGTCATCAGGAATAATCCCGTAACATCTGTGAAAGACCAGGCGAATACCGGTACCTGCTGGTGTTTTTCCGCCACTTCTATGATCGAATCGGACTGCCTCCACAAAGGCCAGCCATCGCTCGATCTCTCTGAAATGTTCACCGTGCGTAATATATACCTTGAAAAGGCAGAGAACTACATCCACCGACAGGGATTTGCCCGTTTTGATGAAGGAGGCCTGGGACATGACGTACTCCATGCGGTAGAGGTCTACGGTATTGTTCCCGAAAACGTGTATAATGGGTTGAAAGACGGCCGTACTTCGCATGATCATGCCGAGATGGTGTCTGAGATGAAAAGTTACCTGGACAGCGTTTTAAAGCTTCCTAAGCCGATTCCTGCGAACTGGGAAACAGGCTTCACCGCCATCATGGACAAGCATCTGGGTACACCACCGGCCAATTTTAACTATAATGGAAGGAACTATACGCCGAAAGCATTTGCCAAAGAGGTGATAAAGTTCAATCCTGACGACTATGTCAGCCTTACGTCCTTTACGCATCACCCCTTCTATAGTTCTTTTATACTGGATGTGCCTGACAATTTCTCCAATGGGGCGTACTACAACGTGCCTGTCAATGAACTGATCAATATCACCAGAGGTGCGGTGGAAAAGGGTTATACTGTGCTGTGGGATACGGATGTGAGCAACCGGGGTTTCATGGTGGGCAAAGGATACGCGTTGCGTCCTGTAGCAGATTCACTGACACGTGGCAGCGTTATCAATCCGGATCTTGAAGAAAAGAAATATTCACAGGATGAACGCCAGCAGTTATTTGACGGCTTAATAACACAGGATGATCATCTGATGCATATAACAGGTATTGGAAAGACTGCGAAAGGAAAAGAGTTTTTTATTGTTAAAAACTCCTATGGCAGTAAGTCGGGACCATTTGATGGGTTTTTGAAAGTATCTGTCCCTTATTTTGCTATTAACACCATTACTATCATCGTGCCTAAAGCTGCTTTGGATAAGTCTTTCAACGGCAAGATCGCATTGAAGTGATTGTATTAAGCATAGGAGTGACCAGTACTAAAGCCGCCTGGAATAATCCGCTCAACGGCCAGGTGCAATGAAGTGATGATATAAGTAATATACAAAAGGGCAGCCCTGTGAACCCACAGGACTGCCCTTTTGCATGGTAATTTGTTTGAGGGAAAATGCTAACAAAAATGTAAGGATATTACGTTGGAAATATACCTTCTCAGATGCGACAGGCACCTGCTAATATCATAAACTTCCGCGCACTTGCAACCGCAGCAAATATTTGCTGATATAACAATTATTTGCAGCTACAGTAAGCATCTGTAAACAAATACCTATATATAAAAGTTGTTAAACAATAATAGAACTAACAGATTTCAATGCACTACATCAAACCCTTTGTAATCCTGTAAAGGGGCAACAGTGATAATCAGTTCAGTAACTTTAGCAAAAGGTGGTCCCTGTCTGCACCAGGCTATAAATGCTTCCATCTTATTCTCCTCTCCTTCTGCAGTAATCAGTACATTGCCATCAGGTAAATTCCTTACTTCCCCTGAAATACCAAGATCATCTGCTGTGTGTTTCGTACTGGCTCTGAAATACACTCCCTGGACTTTCCCTTTTACCAGGATCTGCTTATGTATTTTTTCCATATAACGCGGTGATGAAGGATGAGTAATTGTATTACCCAAATCTACAAACAGCCGTGTAAAAGGAAAAATTAAATCTAAATGAAAATGGGTTAACAAACATGGGATAAAAGCCACTAAGAAAAGAACTTTATGTATAATATTATATTGTTTATGCGGATTCAGCTGTCTATGTTAACCGGCAGTTTCTTACGTACTATCAGATTACAGATAACACAGCCTAGGTTATTATGTCATTTATAGTGCACGTATACGCTAACTGTAACATAGTTTACAGCCAGGGCCCACGTAGTATGCATTTATGTACTAGCCTATTATATAGGATCACACTGTCTGGTGATTCATCAGGTTACAGATACGGACCACGAAGTATGTATTCATTTAGTCGATGGTGCGAGATTACAATATCTGAATCCATGACAAATACGGGCCACCGGGTATTTAATTATATAGTATAGTGCAGAATTACATTATCTGGTAATCCATAAAATTTCCAATACGGACCATTCAATATGCATTTATGAGGTTTACAAGACAGCTTACGCAGTATATCGAACCATATAGTTAATGATCACAAAGACTATGCTGTCAACCGTCAGGGATGCAAGCTGCGCATTATTATGCGGTTGCCGGGTTCAGCCAAGACAAGCCTTTATAGCTCATAATATAGACTCTGCAATCATGCAGATTATTCGGATCATATAAGCCATGCAGCTTTTAGCTAAAATTACGTGGACGCTACAGTTAATAAACCATATAGCTCATGCAGTTCGCATGGCTCACGCAACTTAAACTACGTACAGCTTTTGCAGATGATAATGATCACACCGACGCTCAGCTCTCTGCAAATAATACAGCTTACACTGCTCTATCTGCGGATACAAACTTATGCAGCGTAATTAAACAGCGTAGCATCCTGCTGAACCGCCTCATCTCCAAATACAAATTCCTTCACAAGCTCATAGCTACCGCCAGTGGCAGGCTTACGCAGTAATGAAAAGCTCTTGCATTGAAAACTACGTACGAAAACCTGGTTGTAAAAGTGATCATATACTTTATCGAATTCAGGTGTACTGATAGCTCTCGCTATAGTGATATGCGGCTTGAATGATCCTGGCTTTATATCAAACTCCTGCAGGATTTTTTTATGCAGCTCAGCAAGGGGTTTGGGATTAGCTACATTAATATAAATAGTACGTTTATCAGGACCGTGTTCAAAATGGTCAAACTTTGAGGTATATAAAGTGAAGCCTGATTGTTTCTTTGCTATATCATCCAGCAGATGAACAAAATCGTCCTGGAATCTTTCAGGAAATACAGATCTGAAAAGGCTGATATGCGCCTTGGAAAAGCGACTGCCATACATTCCCAATTCCTGGGCAACTAATTTTTTCAATGCTGTTACATCATTGGTAATGTTAGTGCCGGGACTTACTACCAACAAGTAATCATACAATGTTTCCTGTTCAAATGCAATGTTGTTATTTGTATGCATAACCAAGTAAGTTTTAAACTTAAGATGTACTGGTTATTTGAATATTGACAATACAAATATAGGGAACATTTCCGGAAATACTAATTTTTTTAGCATTAAATACTAATTTTTTTGCTCTGAAATATATTCACCTGAAACTGAATGGCATACGTCGTCCTATATACGTTTCCAGTTCATTCCAATAAAAAAGCAGCCCGCTTGTGGCGGGCTGCTTGCTCTATAATGAGATATTCTTTTACAATTATCCAAGCTTCTGAATAATGGCAGTGAAATCAGCAGCTACAAGAGAAGCGCCGCCAATCAGTCCACCATCTACGTCAGGACATGCGAACAGTTCTTCTGCGTTGGAAGGTTTCGCGCTGCCACCATACAGGATGGTAGTCCGTAATGCGGCTTCTCTGCCATATTTACCAGCTATCTGTGCTCTGATGAAAGCGTGCATGTCCTGTGCCTGAGCTGCGCTGGCAGTCAAGCCGGTACCAATTGCCCAGATTGGCTCATAAGCAATCACAATATTCTTTAACTGTTCTTCTGTTAAATGGAACAGGCTTTCTTCCAGTTGTTTTGCTACATATTCATTCTGTGTTTCAGCTTTTCTTACTTCCAATGGCTCACCGCAGCAGAATATAGGTTTCAGGCCATTGGCAAGGGCCAGATCGATCTTTTTAGCGAGGGTAGCATTACTTTCCTGGAAATATTCCCTTCTTTCAGAGTGTCCCAGTATTACGTAATCAACACCTACAGACTGTAACATCTCGGCAGATACCTCACCGGTATACGCGCCTGATTTTTCAGATGCGCTGTTCTGCGCTCCCAGGTAAAAACCTGGTGTGTTTTTCAACAATGACTTTGCTTTCAACAGATACGGAAAAGGGGTGGCCAATACCACTTCCTGTCCATCCTTCAATCGCAGGCCAGCCTGCAAAATGTCATTGATCAGCTGTTCTGCCTGGCTCAGGGTCAGGTTCATTTTCCAGTTTCCAGCAACGATTTTTTTTCTCATGTCTATCGCTATATTGATTTTAAAAAGTATTAATCACGTAAAATTGTATAAAGCGCTTCGAATACTCCCCTGTCGGTTTCTTCCATTTGCTGCCCTTTAAACTGCATCCACATACCGGCATCCCTCAATGCCTGTTCCAGGCGGTAAGGCTCTAATCCGTCAGCCCCACCCCACGAAAAAGAAGGAATGAACTTAGGAGGCAGGCTTCCGCCGAAGATATTGCAGGATACGCCAATAACCGTTCCTGTATTCAACATTGAACCAATGCCACAACGGCTGTAATCTCCCATCAGCAATCCGCATTTCAGACCAGCCGGCTCAGTCCTGTTATAAGCCTCTATCCATACTTTCACCGTACTGGCATTGTTCTTCAGATTAGAACAGGTGGCATTTGCCCCAAGATTGCACCATTCTCCGATCACAGCATCTCCCAGGTACCCGTCATGTCCCTTATTGGAATGCCCGAACATCACCACATTCTTGATCTCTCCCCCTCCTACACTTCCCGGTCCCAGGGTCGTTGCCCCATATACCTTACTTCCCATCTTCAGCACTGCTTTTTCACCCAGTGCCAGCGCTCCTCTGATGAGACAGCCTTCCATTATTTCTGCATTTCTGCCCACATATATAGGCCCGGTGCTGGCGTTGAGGATGCTATGCTCTACAATGGCGCCTTCTTCCAGGAAGATCCGCTCAGGCGCAGTCACCTTGTTGGTATCACTGATCGGAGCAGATACGCGCCCTCCTGTCAACAGCTCAAAGTCACTGCGGATGGCCTTGTCATTCAGTAAAAAGAAGTCCCAGGGCATCCTGATCCGCGAAACCGCACCAAGATACTCTTTTCGTTCTACAGGTTCTGCATCCAGGTCGTTTCCGGGCGTAACTTTTGCGATCAGCTCATTGTCTTTATGCAATTCCTGTCCGGGTTGCAGCTCCCGGATAGCCTGTACCAGCGCTGCATCCGGCAATACATGACCATGGATCAGGACTGCAGATACTGTATTGTCTTTTTTAAGTGGATATTTCTTTTGTAAGTGGGGAACGGTAAGATGGCTGATACCGGCATTCAGCCAGTATTCCCATTTTTCCCGGATGGTCAGGATACCTATGCGGCAGGCTGCAACCGGTCTTGTATGAGTGAAGGGATATAACAACTCTCGTGCAGGCGTGTCAAAAAGAATGTAATTCCGCTCCATAGGGGATAAAAATAAAAAATCCCACCGGAAATGCCGATGGGATTAATAAAATTATTTTAAAGGCCTTTTTAGGCTTTCTTAGCGTAACGCTTGTTGAATTTGTCGATACGACCCGCTGTATCCACCAATACGTTTTTCCCGGTATAGAAAGGGTGAGAAGTATTGGAAATTTCCAGTTTAATTAACGGATACTCGTTACCATCTTCCCATTTGATTGTTTCTTTGGAAGGAGCGGTAGAACGGCTTAAAAAAGTGTGTCCGTTAGACATATCTTTGAATATTACAAATCTGTAATTTTCTGGATGGATTCCCTGTTTCATCTGAATTTAAATTTTCTTTTTGTTACCAGATGCAACCCCGCATATTCATTCCTCTGATGCATGATGAATGCCATGCTTGGTTTCAACCAATATTATTAGACAGGGTGCAAAGGTAAAATAATTATTTCAAAAACAACAAGAAAAGACTAAATATTTTAGCTCTTCATATTCGTGTACTGTAATGGAATGCCTAAGTTCGCTTCCTTGGTCTTTTGTATAACCTCCTGTAAATCATCAATTTTCTTACCTGTCACCCTAACTATGTCGTCCATAATGGCAGCCTGCACCTTAATGCCGGAGTCCTTTATCAGCTTTACAATTTTTTTGGCATCTTCCTGTTTGATCCCGTTTCTTACCGGAATCTCTTTTTTTACCACTTTTCCGCTCTGATATGGTTCCTTGCTCAGGTCATAAATGTTGGCATCGAGCCCCTGGCGCATTGTACGGCTTATCAGTACATCTATTACCTGCGTCAGCTTCATTTCGCTTTCCACTTCCACGTTTAAGGACAGGTCTTTTTTGTTCAATTCCATGTTCACATGGGAATCTTTGAAGTCGAACCTGTTGGTAATCTCCTTTTTTACGGTATTTACCGCATTATCAAGTGTCTGGGTATCCACTTTGCTAACAATATCAAAGGACGGCATGATAAATAATTTTATATCGTTAATGGCTTAAGGGAGACAAATATAAACCAATACTGCGGAGTTATAAAAAAACCCCGGGACGAGACCCGGGGTGTGTTAACGGAATGCCTTCCGATAACCGGCTGCGTTGTAAGCAGCCAACAACTGCGTTTATTCTACTTTAGATATCTTTGCCATACCGGAAGAGGACTGGTTGATAACAGGAGAGCCTTTATAACGCACCTTACCCATTCCGGATACACTCAGATCCAGTTTCTTTTCAACGGCGATATCGAGCTTGCCGGAACCTGAGATTGAAATACGGGCATTAGCAGACTGCAGATCCAACGCTTCCACATCAGCAGAACCGGATATATCGTACCTGGTATCAGGAATATTTCCTTTCAGATTAAGATGGCTTGAACCGGATACTTCTACCTTCAGATCATTAGCATTCAGGTCCAGTTCGGTATTTGTAGAGCCACTGAAAGAAAATTTCATATTACCGCCTTTGAGTTTGCCTTTACTATAGAAACCTCCGCTTCCACTCGAAGACAGCTCTTCCAGCTGATCCAGTGTTACATAGATATTGATGGTCTTTGATGGTTTGATCTCATATCCTTTTTTAGTATAGATCTCAAGATCATTACCGCTCACCTTGGTGATGATCAAAGGCAGCAGATTGTCATCAGCTTCAATTTTTATATCGTGTTTAGCGCCCTGGGTGATATATACATTGTAAGAGCCGGAAGTCCTGATACTTCTGAAAGGTCCTTCTGAACGGGCTTCTTCTTTAATATTTCCACTCCCCCGCACTCTTTCGTTATTGCCAACAATGGTAAATGCAGAGAATGAGAATACAGAAAAGAGCAATAGTACTGGCAGTAACCAGCTAAGACGTAACGTTTTCATAAATGAGATTTAGCGGTGAGAGTTTACTTGTTTACCGAAGGAATTTATTGTATCAATGGCTTTCAAAATCAATGTCGCTGTATACTCCATTCACACTCAGGGAAGGAGATCTATCATCAGCGTTGGACGTGGAAGCCGTATATGTTAGCTGTGAGTTTTTCTTAATGTTGACAACGTTCTTGAGTGAAAGTTCTCTTGTATTCACATCGCCGCGGTTAAGCTGTACTTTTATGTGCAGTCCCAGGCGCTGTGGTACGCCCACCTTTACATCTGTATAGGTAAGCTCGAACTCTCCGTTTTTAAATGCTGTACCTAAAGTTTTCGCTGAGAAATCGCCGTACACCAGTTTTGAACTGATCTCCGTCTGTACTTCTGTGATACGAAAATTCGTGTATGTGTTCTTGCCGCTAAAGGAGCCTACCTTGTTGATGGTATATTCATCGTAATTACCGGAAGTATTCAGGCTATTTACGGTGCCCAGTGTATACTCGCAATAGTTTGACCTGGTCACGAGCGACGCAATTACATCACTTTTAAGATTGGAATAGTTAGCTCTTATATTCACTGATTCTGCTTTTCCTATGCGGCCGCGATCGCAATAATTCATACGGATATCAAGTGCTCTTTCCGCCTCTTTAATATCGTAATTACAATAGTTCATGTTGATCGATGTTGGAAATGACAGCACATCAGTGATGATATCTCCGAAATTGTTCTCCAGTGATAGTCTTGCCAATCTTTCAGGAACATATAACTCATAGTCTATGTTCACATAATCTTTTGAGTCTTTTTTATTACCCCAGGAAAACCATCTGTTCCCGGAAGCTGAAGGATTGTATACAGTCTGCAGGCTTGCATTATTGCCACTGTTGTTCATGGAAATATCCACCATATTGACAATTGAAGTAGCTTCTTCCACACTCTTACCAAAGCCGGTGATTGTAATGGTTGCCTTTACTTCATTCTTCTGCCATGTATGCACGATGATCTTACCATACTTATTAGATATACCAAGGGTTGTAGCAGGATTTGTACCGAATTCCTTTACAATGACTTTTTTGAATTCACTATCGCCTTTTATACCATAGGTAAGAATAGGTAACAATAAAAATAACAGAATGCTAAATTTCTCTTTCATAATCAGATTGCTTTTTGCTTACGGGCTGCTTTTCTCTCAGCTCTTCTAATATTTTATCCAGCAGGTCCAGTTTAAGTTGATAGTAGCGGACCATCGCTGCTTTAATTCTTTCGTTACCCGGATTCTGTATCAGTTCGGCTTCGAGTACCTGATACGTTTCATTGCGCAGTTCCAGTTCTTTACGGGCCATGCTGTCCAGTCCCAGCACAGCATCAGGATAGCTTTTAATAGTCTGCAACCGCTGTTCGATCTGTGCAGTGTAATACATTTTAGCTTCCTGCATTTCGGGCGAAACATTCATCAGATGCTGCGCTTTCTTCATCTGAATAAACTGATAGATCATGACACTATTTACCATGAGCACCAGCACGGCCGCAGCCTTTAGCCAGTGACGGCCCATCAGTTGTATTACTTTCCTTTTCTTACCCGGGGCAAGCTGTTGTTCTAACTGCGCCCAGACTCTCGGATGAGGTCCGGCCTCTTCAAAATCCTGACGGTGTTGCCTGACAAAATCTTCAAAACTACTTTCTGGCATCAGCGTATTACTTTTTTTTGTTTTATTATCTGTCTCACTTTATCTTTCGCACGCATGTACTGTGTTTTCACCGTTGACTCAGAAATATCCAGCATGTTCGCTATTTCTTTGTGTGAGTACTCTTCAAATATGTACAAGTTCAAAACGGTACGGTAACCAGGCGGTAAAACATGTATAGCCTCTTTTATCGCTGCTACCGTCCATGCAAAATTATCTTCGTCTACGATCGCACTATCTTCTTCTATGTCTATATTGTCCACTTCTTCAAAGTATACTTTTTTTCTCCTCAGGTGGCTCAGACAGTGATTTACCACTATCCGCTTGATCCAGGCTGTTACACTACCTGCATTCTCCAGGCGCTCAATGTTTTTGAATATCTGCATAAAAGCCTCCTGCAAAGTATCTTCAGCATCCGCCGGACTCCCTGTCATACGCAAACAGATGTTATACATTGCACCTGAATATGCGTTGTATAGATCACGGAATGCGTGCATGTCTCCCTTTTTACACCGGGATACCAGGTGGTCTGTTATGGTAGTATTGTTCAAGTTGTTGGCTGATGCTTGCATAATAAAGACATTATTTCAGAAAAAGGTTGCACGTAAAGGGGAACATTTTTGAAAAAACAGGGGGCTAAAGACGCTCAAAACATCACAACTATATAAATTTCAACCACTTACTAATTCAAGAAAGGACGCAACCTAAGAGTAGGTCACGTCCCGTTCCATCCTTATATATACCTAAAAACAGGTCATATCAGTTTCCGTCTTTCACACGGTTCTGTTCGTCTTCCAGACCGGTTTTACGGGTGCGTGCGGCTTTAATGCTGGTGTTTCCGAAGCGGTAGTTGAAGGAGAGTCTGAACTGCTGGCTTTCCCATTTGCTTCTTACAGCTGTGTAACGGCCACCATTTTCAAAACTTCCGCGGAAACGCTGCATATTAAAAACGTCACTTACGTTGAATTTAATACTTCCCTTTTTGTGCAGGATCTGTTTGGATACACCCATGTCAACAGCGGCCATTGATTTCATTCTGAACAGGCCTTCATCAGCAACCTGCGGAGAAAGATAAAAGACACTTACTTCAGCACCAATGCCTGCAGGCAAAGTAAAAGTCTGTTGGGTACGTCCCATAAATCCGCCGCCGGAAACAGTTACCAGGCGTGCGTCAACCGTAGTCTGGAACTTGTTGTAATAAGCTGACAGATAGGTAAAGCTGCTCCACCATTTGGTGATGGTTACCGGGAAAGAAATATTCAGGTTGAGAATATCAGATTTTGCAACGTTCAGGTATTTGTAACGAAGCGTCAGTGTATCTCCCGTGATCACATCTTTGTCCGCTTCAACGATCTGCGTGATCTTATCTTTTGTATGTGTATAACCAACGGAAGTGGTCAGGAAATGTTTAAATGTATGTGTCAGCTCAATGTTGTTCGAATAAGATGGTTTCAGATAAGGATTTCCTGCTACAATGGTATATCTGTCCAGGTAAATCTCAAACGGATTCAGATCTCCGTAATCAGGTCGCTGTAAACGGCGGCTGTAAGAGATCCCCAGCTGATGGTTCTTTGCTGCTTCGTAGCTAACAAATACACTCGGAAACAGATTAAAATAGCTGGTATCATTCACCTGGTTGATGGTAAGTGAATTACCTTCCACATTACTCTGTTCCGCACGTAAACCTAACTGTACACTTACTTTTTTGAACTGTTTCTGGAAGTTAATGTACGCTGCATTTACGTTCTCTTTATAAAGGAAGTGGTTAGAGCGGTTCTTATCGTATACCCAGTTTCCACCGCGCAGCGAGTCAAATTTTGCATTGTTGTCAGTCTTTACAAAACTCAATTTAAAACCTGCTTCGAATTTAGCCTGGTGGGGCAATGGATGTACATAGTCTGCTTTAATCGTTTTTATATCGATCGTGCTGGGCTGATCATTACGGGAGGTATCACCATGCCTGTAAGTTTTACCAGACGGATCCCATATAGTGGAATAAATATTTGTATTGCGCTTATCCGTGTTGCGTGCATAATCCAGGTCCACATTCAATTCTTTGCCGGTTGTATCCAGTATCGCCCTGTAGTTAACATTATATGCAATTCTTTTTGACTGTCCGTCATACAAGGTGCGCGTTTTCAATAATGAATCAATTGTTTCCCTGCCTCCTATTTTGGTGGTGGCATCTGCCGGCTCGTCGGAGTTCCAGGTGCTTGCATCTACCATTACGCCGATTGTGTGGTTCTTACTGATGAAATAATCGCCACCAATTTTAACAGCATGGTAATCTGATTTCCTGTGACGGGTATTCTGCTGATCGAATACGGTGTACAATCCATCGGTAGTACCCGTGCGGTATAGACCCAGATGCTGCTGATTCTCGCGGTGGTTATAGTTATAAGATCCGAAGAGGTTAAACTTCTCATTGCGATGATTCAGGTTCAGCGAACCACCCCATTTTGGCGTCAGGCCATAAGCACCGGATATTGATACATTACCGTTAGTGCCCACCGTTTTATTCTTCTTTAGTTTGATGTTGATGATCCCGGCGTTGCCCGCTGCATCATATTTGGCGGAAGGATTAGTGATCAATTCAATTTGCTCAATATTGCTACTGGGCATACTTTTCAGCAGCTGGGCAACGTCCTGGGAACTCATGTTAGTGGGCTTGCCATCAATCATAATAATGACACCACTCTTATTTTTGAGGTTGATATTATCGTCTTTATCTATGGTAATGCCGGGTGATTTTTCCAATACATCCATGGCTGTACCACCAGAACCGATAATGCTGGCTTCAACGTTTACCACCATTTTATCGGCCCTTTGCTCCACGAATGGCTTTTTAGCAGTTACATTCACTTCCTTTAGATTCTTTGCATCTGTTCCGAGTGAAAGTGTCTCTATTGTCACAGGTGCACTTCCCTTGATTTCGAAAGGCTTGCTGAACGCTTTGGTCATACCAACATACGCAGCTGCGATCAGGTACTTACCCTGTTTTACCTGCTCGAATTCATACTGACCGTTGATGTCGGCAATAGCCCCTTTTACCAGGGAGGAGTCTTTTGCTTTTAATAAAGTGATAGTGGCAAATTCAACAGGTTTGTTCCCTGTCTGTGTAACGCGGCCAGAAATTCTGGCTGTCTCAATGGTCTGCGCCTGGGTGGTTTTGATGCTGCACAGTAATAAAATAGAGGCCAACAATGTAGTAGTCGATTTCATATAAGGATGATTTAAATTTATTATAAGCTTCTTTTCATTCTTTTGTCGTTATAGAACCGTTCTTAGTACAGAACCTTTCTTAAACAACTACAGTGTAAAGGTAGGTATTGTGCATTGCATAGTACATAGTTTTACACAAGCGGTATCCTGGCAGGGATGATTGGCAAAAGTTCAAGAAAGGTGACAGGAAGATGCTTACTAAAGACGAACGAAAATGAGTTTCGTTACAAGTCTGGTGTAATAAAAAAAGGCATTGCCCATAAAAAGCAATGCCTTGATAATTATATGATTATCGGACTCAGGTCCAGTTAATAGCTTCAAGCACCTCTGGAAGCTCCGTCTGCAATTTCTCGAAGAATACCCTTTCTTCCTTTCTTATGTGCGCTTCCAGGCTTCTTGCCAGCACGTCCATCGCGGAAATCAGGTCGGTATTCTCGGTGAGCGCGCTATACATGCGGGAGATCTGCTGATGCTCCTGTATTAGTTCTTTAATTATTTCGTCTATTTCAGGATGACGGCCGGTGCATACTTCAAAAAGATACTCTTCTTTTTGGATGTGAGGGACCATTACTTCCTGGAAGACTTTTACAATGTAGGCAAGCTTCGCATTGGTTTCCAGCGGAAATCCTTCGTATGCGGCTGCATCATTCTTGAGATACCGGCACACGAACAGTAAACGCTGGTGTTCCTGTGACAGCGGTATCAGGACCGGGTGACGTTGCATGATCAGACTACTGGTTTTGCTGCTTTATATATTTTACGGCAATACCATACTAATGCGGCGCCACCTATTACCATTAAAGAAGATATTATTTCTGCCTGGGTAGGATGAAATCCGAAGATGTCATATTTCGTGTTTACCCGGATCTTTTCGATGAAGAAACGCTCTACCCCATTCATTATCAGGTAGATGCCAAAGATAACACCCGGAACGGTGATCTTTTTGCGCAGGCTCCATAATGCAGCGAACAGTAAGAGACAAACAATGATCTCATACAGGGCAGTGGGATAAACGGCTATCGGCAGTACATTACAGTACTTACCGGTGCAACCGGCCATCTGTACGCCTTCGTTGATCACATTGTGCGGATATCCATAGGCAAAGAACCAGTCTGGCAGGAAACTCAAGCCACCGGGTTTAGTAAACGGTGCATGAGGTATGTGCTCCAGCATTCCATATTGCCTGGTGAAAAACTGTTCATTCGCCTTTACAACTTCCTGGAATTTTGACGGATCCACCGCCTGTACCTTACCTGCAGCGTCTGTGATATAACTACTGTTATAGATACCCCAGTCACCATCTCCGGAAAAGTGGCAGCCCATACGTCCTACACCATAGGCCAGCATAAGCCCCGGAGCCGCACTGTCTATCAGGTGCCAGATATTGATACCTTTTTTAGCAGCGTAACGTATAATAACTATAGATGCGAGGATAAGTCCACCGTAGAATGTCAGACCACTGAAAGACAACAAAGCGCCTATCGGGTCCTGTACAAACTCGCCCCAATTCTCAAGGTTATGAAAGATCTTGGCGCCCAGCAGACCAGCAACAGCTGCCATGACTGTAAAATCGGGTACCCGCTGGTGGGGCATGATCATCACAGTTTCTTCTTTCGGCTTGGGTAGC
Source organism: Chitinophaga filiformis (assembly GCF_021646545.1). Taxonomy (GTDB): domain Bacteria; phylum Bacteroidota; class Bacteroidia; order Chitinophagales; family Chitinophagaceae; genus Chitinophaga; species Chitinophaga filiformis_A. Next base: position 339,217 of record NZ_JAKIRP010000006.1, read on the forward strand.
TCCTGTTTCTTGGCAGATCTGTATTTGAGGTAGGCAAAAAGACCGCCCAATACAATTCCCCCCAACAGGTTCCCGCGGGAGGATAATATATATGATTGCAGATCCTGGGAGGCTTCTGCCCATTCAAAGGTTAATCCCAATATCTTGTATCCTAACACAAAACCCAGCAAACCATGGATCAATACTTCGGTCATGTTTACCGGCTTACCGGTTATCACTTTTTCAGGTACGCCTGTAAGCCAGCCTAATTGTTCTCTTCTTTTCAGCTCACTTGTCAATACATAAGCAGCCGCCAGAAAAGCAACGGCAACAAAAAAACCGAATGTCTGCAGAAGTTTAAGTAAAGGGATGTCTAAACCGAAAAGGTCGTGAAACGCGTAATATAAATTAGGATACATAGCCAAAAAAAATTGGTGATCTGAATTTTCCTATGAACAAAGCCGAATTAGTCAAATGGAAAATCAAACCACCAAAGTAAGCTGTAAAAATCACAAATTCCAAATCATAATCCCTTTTTCTATTGTGTAAACAATATAATAACAACAGAAAAAAGAATTACGATCCGGATAATTTTAGCAGTATTGCTCGAAAGCATCAACCAGGTTTGCTGCAATCATCTGTGCAGGACGACCTTCGATCATATGACGCTCAATAAAGTGTACCAGCTGACCATCTTTAAATAAAGCGATCGCAGGTGAAGACGGAGGATAAGGTAACAGGTGAGAACGGATCTGTTGTACAGCCGCCATATCAAATCCTGCGAAGCTGGTCGTTAACCTGTCGGGTTTCTTCTGGCTATGCGCTACAGCCAATAAAACACCCGGACGAGCAGTACCTGCAGAGCAACCACAAACTGAATTGATCATTACCAGTGTAGTTCCTTCTTTCTTTAAAGTCTCATCTACTTTTTCCGGTGACAGCAATTCTTCAAAACCATTATCTGTCAACTCTGCCTTCATTGGCAGTACAAGTTCTGCTGGATACATATAACTACAATTTTTTTTGTTCGATAGTTTTCACAAAGTTAATCATAAGCTGATAAATAGAAAAACATGAATGAATATGCCGTAATGTCATTAACAACTAGCCCATAACGACAAAAAGTCGGAAACACTATCCCATATTATAGCAAAATAGCAGATTTAATGCCATGGTATTCCGTTTGCATATACCATCCCGAACAAATTTTTAAAACAAACACTAAAATTTATAAACTATGACTTTCGTAAAATTCAACCAGGCACCTGCAGTAAAATCCTTCGGCGGTTTAGTAGAAGAAATTTTTAACAACGCCGGTTTCAACAAAGCCTGGAAAGACGATTTCCACACAAATGACTTTTACGGCGCTTATCCCCCTGTGAACATCACAGAAACTAAAGACGCCTACCAGGTGGACCTGCTGGTTCCCGGATTATCCAAAGAAGACCTGAAGATCAATCTGGAGAACAAAACCCTGACTATCAGCGCAGAGAAAGTTGCAGAAAGCAAAGACGAGAACCAGAAACAATTACGCAGGGAGTTCAGCTTCCGTTCATTCAAACGTTCCTTTACCCTGAATGAGCAGGTGGACGCTGAAAAGATCCAGGCTAAGTATGAAAATGGTATCCTGAAGCTACAGTTGGCGAAGAAAGAAAATGTGCAGGACGCAGCTAAAGTGATCGTAGTAGAATAAGAGAAAGGTTGAATAAGTGTGATTCCCCTCCCTTACCGGGAGGGGATTTTTTGTTTTATCCCTAACACGAATTTCCCCCATAATTCACACAAACGTTTAAGAACGAAACTGTTTTTATAGGATAATTTGCCATACAACTATATGGGCTATGCCGCAACTGTTGAAAAAAATATATACACTGGCAGTTAAAATCTACCGCAACACTGAAGATGCGGTGATTGGCAATGCTTTACATATTAGCACCGACTCGAGGGAACGATGTAACACGCGGTTATTATTTGATTATCTGTTCTTTCACCTGTTACTTCTGATTCCTGTATCCCTCATCGGCATGTACACACATAATACAACGGAACTGTTATTGATAGTTGCCTTTGTTATCTCTCTGGGAGGCTGCCTCATAATGGTCCGAAATGGAGTACCTGTCAAAACAGTAAGTGTCGTTGCAGCCTTTGTCACATTCATCATGCCCGCCATCTGCTCCTTTTTAAACAACCAGGACCTTTCCCTCAGATACGCAATGATCTGGGTACTGAGTATCCTGTTTTGTTATATTACAACCAATATAGTAGCTACTCTCTCCCTCGGCGGACTGCTTTGTAGCTACCTGAGCCTGGTAGCCTGGATGAAAGTGAATAATATAACGACCTACGTGATGCCTGGTTTCACGCCCGAGCAGAGTTTTATTTTCACTCCTGTGCTTACCGGTTTTTACATCATATTCCTTATCAGAGTCTTAGGCGCTCATTACCGGAATATCTTCATATCTGAACATGAACGTACGCTTCAGAAACAAAAGCAGCATTCGTCTCTGCTTAGCCAGCATCTGACCAAGCAATTCATTATCCTTAAAGGGCTTTCACGTTCAGGAAAATCTAAATACCTGGACGGAAACAGGGAACTGCTGGAGGCTTGCCTGATAGAAATTGAAAAACAGTGTGAAAGTGCTATCGACTACCTTGATAATGGTCCACATCTGGAAAGTTAAAGCTAAGTCCGGCGCATACACATCCGTGTGAGGGGAAAACAATGATGGTGAGGAACCCTTATAAAAATTACAACTTTCGGGTATTTCCCACGTTTTTGAACCACCTTACCTTTGTTATGTAAACAAACAGGGTCCTATTCTCCCTATACACCACTGATTCTCTTTCTCCCTATACATCATACCTTTTATCCCTTTCTGGTCTTATTTTCCTATATGCTTTTTGATGGTAATCCTATGCCGTGAAATGCGACCGGGAATAAATCCCCGGACGACAAAACACGTGACCCGCTGCGGCAGGTCGAATGCCGGCGTATACAATTCACCGCATTTCAGCCCGCTTCATGCGGGCTATGTGTTTTAGCTCCGGTGACAACCACGAGAAATTGCGGTACACGACAAATAACAAACGGGACCCCGACATTTATATGGAGTTGAAGTAAACGCATTTTTGAATATCCAGGCGAAGTACCAGACATATCCCAATCACACATTCAAGTCGACTGAGCACACCCCCGGGATATACACGAGACATACACGACGCATCTCCGGTTGATGATACCGAACCCTTATAAAAATGAAAAACCCCGCGAGAAGTCGCGGGGTGTGTCAGTGGATTACTAACCCATTTTTTTAATAACCCAAAATCTTTAACATACTCTGGGCGGTTTGCTCCTTGGCATACAGCCAGTCTTTCAGCTGCCCGTTTTTGTCATATCCAACGATCACATGCTTGGGAGATGGTATCAGACAATGTTTGATACCGCCATACCCGCTCAGCTGGTCCTGGTAAGCACCGGTGTGGAAGAAGCCGATATAGAGTGGCTCTTCTCCGGATAACTTAGGCAGGAATACCGCATTTATGTGTTCTTCAGAAGTGTAAAAGTCATAACCGTCACAAGTCAGCCCTCCGAGGTGGACCTCCTGGTATTCCTGATCCCATTTATTGATCGGGAGCATCAGGAACTTCTCACCAATTCCCCAGGTATCCGGCAAGGTAGTAATGAAAGAACTGTCGATCATATACCAGTTTTCCCTGTCGTTCTGCATCTTTTCCCCTACTACGCTATAGATTACAGCGCCGCTTTCACCCACGGTGAAGGAACCGAACTCAGTATAGATATCAGGTACCGGTACCTTGTTTTTCTTACAAACACTCTTGATGTTGGCAACGATCTCATTTACAATATAATTGTAATCGTAATCGAAGCCCAGGGAATGCTTGATCGGGAATCCGCCTCCTATATTAATACTATCCAGTTCAGGACAGATCTTCTTCAACTGGCAGTACAAGTTCAACACGCGGTTAAACTGGCTCCAATAATAGATATCGTCCTTGATACCCTTGTTCATGAAAAAATGCAGCATTTTCAGCTCGAATTTTTCATTTCCCTTCAGCTTATCCACATAGAACTCCAGCACATCGCGGGAACGGATACCTAATCTGGACGTATAAAAGTCAAAGGTCGGCTCCTCTTCCGCTGCAATACGCAGCCCCAGTTTCACCTTATCCTTTGAGCGGATAAATTTCTGATAGTCTTCCAGCTCCTCTTTGTTATCCAGCACAGGGATCACATTGCGGAATCCGGAGTTGATCAAACGGGCGATCGCTTTTGTATACGGCTTGGTTTTGTAACCGTTACAGATCACGAAGGTGTCCTTATTGATCTTCTTCCTTTCATATAATTTGGTAATAATATCAATATCATATGCGAAGGAAGTCTCGATATGTATATTGTGCTTCAGCGTTTCCTCCATTATAAAGGAGAAATGCGAACTTTTGGTGCAATAACAATAGTAGTAGTTCCCATCGTACCTATTCTTCTTAATTGCATCCTGGAACATTTTCTTTGCCTTATTTATCTGCATTCCAATCTTTGGCAAATAAGTCAGCTTGAAAGGTGTCCCGTACTTGTCGATCAAAGCCTTGATATTGACCCCATTAAACTCCAGGTAGCTATCCTGTACATCAAATCCTTCCTGAGGAAACTCGAAGGTCTGGTTAACGAGATCTGTGTAGGTGCTGTTCATTTAAACCTATGAAACATTTTAAGGATTAGTAAAAAGCAATCACAACCCTCGCTGGAAAACTCCTGGTTTACACACCTACGTCAGTTCGAAACCCAGCAAAATTGGTTGCAAAGCTAAATATTTTGTCCAATTGGCCGGGCAAAAACTTTCAATTTTTTTTAAATGGTTAGATATTATGCTAAAACGTTACATATCAAGCAATTGATGCTAAATACATATGCTATTTTTATACTATCTAAGCAACTCTATACTCCGCTTTCCCTCACAGAAAATCAGGTCCAAAATACTCATATCAGGAAGGAAACCAGCCCTTTCCTGGAATACCTGGGTATAACGCACCGTATCTTCGTCTACCTGCTTTTGCGATGGCTGCAGGATATCCCTTGCATCAGTAATGCCCTTGCCGGCCTCATATGTTTTATGGTACTCATCCGTGAAGGTGATGGGAGATGAAACTCCTATGATCTTATTAGCCCATTCCAGACACATCAGGTTCCAGTCTAACAGATAAGATACCTCTTTCATAAAAAGCCTGCCCAGCTCATCCTCATAATATTCAAACCAGGGAGAACGGCGATAAGCAGACACAAGCGTCTTCCAGTGCAGGGCCTGCCATCTTTCATCATTGCTGATCCTGACGTCTTTCATGACAGTTCTCTGGTTTTTTCCACGGGCCAGGGGAACGCTTAAAAGTATACTTCCGTTCGGTCCGGCTATATAACAGCGATTACGAAAACTAACCTTCTGATAGTGTTCATATCTTTCTATCAATAATATATCATGGTTAATTAAAGTTTTATAAAAGGAAATGTTTGGAAAGTATTGTGATTCAATAAGTAATGTCTTCTTATTTGTCTCAGCTGCCATATCGTCAAAAATTGGTGTTTTAGAGCTAAAAATATATGTTTCAAGCAGTTGAAAAGTTTACCTTTAATTAACTGATAAGCAGATTTAATTTGCTGATAAACAATTCATAGAAAAATTATAAAAATGCTATTTTCATTAGCATTCAGGCATTTAAAGTAAAAATTTAGATGCGCGCAAATTTACTAAACTATTTAGTAGTATTTCTGGTCAATTTTATCTCTTTTTTGGCTTCAAGTAAAATGTTAAGTCATGGTTTTGAGGCCGTTAAAACTTTCCTAATTCCTTTACATCACTTGGCGATCTATTCAGTTTGCTGTAGGTTTGATAAAAATTTGTCATGAAATTTTTCAGACTGGGTATATTAATTATGACAATTTGGGGCGTAGTTAGTTCATGCGAAAAGGCAAAAGATTTGGAATTTGTCAGGGTCGCCGGAATCAATTTCGATAACCTCGGCTTCTCCAAAAGTATCGTACGGCTGACCCTGGCCTACTATAATCCAAACAATTTTAAACTGAAACTGAAGGACGCTTCGTTCGATCTTTTTCTCGACGATACCCCGGTCGGACATTCTGTTCAGGATACCATGATCGCCATTCCGGCAAGGGATACTTTTTACTTTCCGGTAAAGCTGGAGGTGAACATGGAAAATGTCTTCAAAAATGCTTTAGGCGCCCTCATGAATAAAGAGGTGACCATTAAGGCAACGGGAAATTGTAAAGTAGGTAAAGGAGGAGTTTATCTGCCGTTTCCCATAAAATGTGAAACAAAGCAAGCACTCAAGTTTTTCTGATCATAACCGTGTAAAAACTAAAAAAGGCCTCGTTGCATAGCAATCGAGGCCTTTTCCTTTCATACGCTTTTGAAGTAAGTTTAGTGCTTCTTATTCTCTCCACCACCATCTTCCGGCTTTTTACAGCAGGTAGGTAATTTCTTATAAGCTTCTTCATTTGCAGTGACGTTATCCGCGTCATACCCCGCATTGGCGATGGCCGTCTTCACGTTCTCTATATTCGTACGATCAGTGAAAAATTTCACGGTAGTAATACCTTTTTTGAAATCCACTTTGGAGGACTGTACACCCTCTTCTCTGGAAAGGTATCTTTCTATGCGATTTTTACATTGTTCGCACTGCACAGTCGGGGTGCTTATTTTAGCAGTTACCATTGTGCCTTTTTTTGCCTGGCCCATGGTTACACCAATACCCGCAAATAATAATACCATTACAAGTTTAACGATACGCATAAGTTACTTTTTACGATCCTAATATAGTAAATACTTGTCAACTGAAATACGATTTGGTAAGAACGGTATTATACCGCCGGCGCTGCGTTCCATTTATCAGGAGCACTTCTCCACGCTTCCAGGGTTGCCTGCTCTTCCGCCGATACCAATCCTTTTTCCACTGCCAGCTCAATCAATGCTGTGTAATTGCTCAGGGAATAGTAAGGCACTTTCGCTTCCTCAAATGCCTTTACTGCCACATCGAAGCCGTAATTAAAAATGGACACCATGCCGATCACTTCCCCTCCTGCTGCACGGATCGCATTCACCGCCTCCAGACTGCTCTTTCCGGTAGAGATCAGGTCTTCCACAACTACAACAGGCTGTCCTGGCTGCAGTACACCCTCTATCAGGTTGCCCATGCCATGCTCTTTCGCCTTCGCCCTTACATATATAAAAGGCAGCTTCAACTGGTCAGCTACCAATGCACCCAGGGGAATACCTCCCGTAGCTACGCCGGCCAGCACCGCTGCATCTGCAAACGTTTCAAATACTACGTTGCACAACTCCGATTTTACGTAGTCACGCACGTAGGGGTAAGACAAAATCTTACGGTTGTCGCAATAAATTGGCGATTTCCAGCCAGATGCCCATGTAAACGGTTCTGACGGACGCAACTTTACCGCCTGTATCTGCAGTAGTTTCTCTGCTACCTGTTTTTCGCTGATCTTACTCATAGGTAGCAAAAATACTTAATTACAGATTATTTTTGCTGCATGCAAAAAGATACAGTCATTTATCTCAACGAGCGTCCGCTGGTTATTACAGCTACTCACCAGGGCATTCCTGCAAAATATAAAGACGCCACATTATACACCGAACCAGACGCCAATACCATAGAATCCGTATTGCAGTCCCTCGAAACAGGCAAGATGGAAGCCGCGATCTTTATCCACCCGGATACTGAGTCGCTCACTGAAACCATCAAAGGTTATTTCCTGGTACTGGTAGCTGCCGGCGGACTGATCACCAACTCCGAAGAGGAAGTGCTGCTGATGTTCCGTCGTGGTAAATGGGACCTGCCCAAAGGCAAACAGGACGATGGGGAAAGCCTGGAAACAGCTGCTGTAAGGGAAGTAGCGGAAGAAACGGGGTTACATACTATCACACTTGAACATAAGATCGGGGAAACCTTCCATTTTTACACCTGGAAGGAAAAGAAAACCCTGAAACATACTTACTGGTACAAGATGAAATTTACCGGTACAGAACTGACCGTTCCGCAGATAGAAGAAGACATTGTCGATATTCAGTGGATCAAACCGGAACATCTGTCCAAATATCTCAAATTCTCTTATCAGAATATTGTAGATGTATTTGAAAAAGAAGGTTACGCTGTCTGATCTTCACGGCTTAATGCTGTCTGTCCCTGCCGGCATCCGGCATTAAGCCTTTTTATCTCTTACAGCCACCGTCAGGCGGCTGATGCACACCAGCTTATGTTCGTCATCACAAATACGGATATCCCATACGTGGGTGGTTGACCCAATATGCAATGGCCTGGCTACGGCGTGTACATACCCTTCGGTAACACCTTTCACATGATTGGCATTGATATCCAGTCCTACACAGATCTGTTTCTTCGGATCGATGATCAATGAAGACGCCACACTACCCACCGTTTCCGCCAGGGCGCAGGACGCTCCGCCATGTAAGAGACCATATGGTTGTTTCGTCCTGCCATCTACAGGCATGATCATCCGGAGATAATCAGGACCAATCTCCGTAAACTCCATACCAAGATAGCTTGCCATGGTATTTTCTCCGATTTCATTCAATTGGTCCAGGGAAACATCCAGAGAGTGCCAGATTGGTTTCATGTGCGATGACGCTATTAAAGGTTAAGAATGGATTTTGCTTACTTCAGGCTTTTTTCAACTCCCTGATGATATTTTCGGGCAATAACTGGGAGGCATCTCCTCCATATTTCAGCACATCCCGCACCAGTGAGGAAGCCAATGTTGAATAACGGGGCGAACAGCTCAGGAAAATAGTCTCAATACTGCTGTCCATCATGCGGTTTACATCAGCGATCGCCTTTTCATATTCGAAATCGCCTATGCTGCGTATACCGCGTAATATAAACTGAGCGCCGATCTCCTTACAGCTCTTGATAGTCAGTCCCTCGTAGGAGATTACCTTTACCTTGGGCGTATGACTGTAAATATCCCTGATCCATTGCATTCTTTGCTCCAGGGAAAACATAGGTGTTTTGGCTGAATTGACGCCTATCCCTACCACTATTTCATCAAAAAGGTCCAGCGAACGGTCTATGACATCGGTATGCCCCAGCGTGATCGGATCGAATGTACCAGGGAATAAACAAATACGTTTCATGCCAGTTTATTTTTTCAGCTCCTCTCTGTTTATAAAGATCGAAAAGATGGTGGTACCATAATTACGCTCCGTACGGTAGTAAGAGTAATTTTTGTAGTTATTGCGGGGAGTATGTTCCAGCACAAACCAACCCTCCGGTTCCAGCAACTGCTTTTCAAAAATGATCAGTGGCAACTGATCTATTGTAGTCAGGGCATATGGTGGCCCTGCAAATATAAAGTTGAACTTTTCTGTACACTGCTCCAGGTATTTGAACACATCCATACGCTGCAGCTTCAATGACACCTCAAGTATTTTAGCGGTTTTCTTGATATAATCGGCCATGTCCGGATCCTTCTCCACAATAGTCAGATCGGTTACACCCCTGGATGCCAGTTCGTAACTGATGCTGCCTGTTCCTCCGAAAATATCCAGGGTCTTTAGTGAAAGAAAGTCCAGGTTATTCTCCAGTATGTTAAACAGCCCACCTTTCGCTATATCGGTAGTAGGCCGGGTATGCGGCATATTTGCCGGCGGCTGGAACCGCAATCCTCCCTTTTCTCCCCCGATTATACGCATAATGCCATTGCATAAAGGTTATTAAAATAATAGCCGGGGATCTCTTCCATCTTCGGAATGTATCCGAAACCAGGCAGGCGCGGCATCCACTCCAGCTTGGGAATGAAGCGGCGTAATTCTTCATGGATCTGGGAATCGGACGTTACCGCCCCTCCCACTTTCACTTTCACCAGTTGCTCGTCCAGGCCTGTCTGGCGCAGAATGTTCACCAGGTGATATACTACATCAAGTCCCGTCTGGCTGGTTACGTCCTGCTGTATCAGCAGCTTGCCGAAGCGGAAAATGGTCAGCGAGAACTTATGCTGCTGGATATCCACATACGCCACTCCATTCAGCTCCAGGTAATCATTATCGAAACGGTACGACTTCAGTAATCCAGTATTGGCGTGGATCACTTTGTCGGTAGAAAATTCTTTTCTCAGGTATCCCATTACATCCTTGTCAACAGCGTAAATATTGACAAGTTGCTGTTCTGTCAGCACGTCTGCCAGTACCAGTTCCTGGGTTTGTTCAGGATAGATGACATGCAGGTAGTCTTTCTTTAAAGCCGGATTGTAGTGCTGTTCCGGTACCAGCGTGTTGTTCACCCCGTCAAAAGCCAGTTGCACCAGGTTGAAGTTGGTAAATAACAACTTGTCAGCATCGAATATCTGTTCGATCATCTGCAGGTCTGCCGTGGCTGTCTTCTGCGGCAGGAAGTGGTAAGACTTCAGGGCCAGGAACTTTTTAATGGCCGGATTATATACCACATAACTGAACGTTCCCTTTCCAATTAGCACGAGCAGCTGGCAGGAGGTGAGATCAGTTTCAAGCAGAGAAGTATCATCAGCTGCAAAGGCAGGATGAATATTGTACGTCACAGACATTAGTAATACATTAGATATGGCACAATAATAACCAAAAAACGTGACTTTTGCTCTTATGCAATTTGAAGTAACCACCCGGCAGATCATAAAAATAGCCGCTCCTATATGCCTGGCACTCATTATTCCACAGATAAATCACATGACAAATACCGCTTTCCTGGGACGCCTGGGAGAGTTCGAACTGGCCGCCAATGGTATTGCCGGCATCTATTACCTGGTGATGTACATGGTGGCCTATGGCCTTAATAATGGCCTGCAGGTGCTTATAGCCCGCCGGGCCGGACAATTGAATACCCGGGGCATCGGGCAGTTATTTTCCAACGGACTGGAACTCGGGCTGCTCTCTTCTTTTCTTGTGATTGCCCTTACCCTGTTCCTGGCCCCCTGGTTCTTTGCCAACAGTCTGCACAACCAGCAGATCTATGAAGCCGCCCTGTCTTTCATCCGCATCCGGATCTGGGGACTACCTTTTCTCATGATGCTGAGTATGGCCAACGCCTTTTATATCGGTAGTGGCAACTCTAAAGTATTGGCTGTCACCTCGCTGTGCCAGGAAATGGTCAATATCTTTTCTGATTATGTGCTGATCTTCGGTAAATTAGGCCTTCCTGCCCTGGGGCTGAACGGGGCAGCTTTTGCCTCCGTCATTGCAGAAGGTACAGGTATGCTGGTAGCTTATAGTATTCTTTTCGGGAGAGGATTTCACAAACGATTCTACCTGTTTGACCACCTGAAGCCCTCCTGGCAGATCTTCCGCAGCATTCTTTCTATATCCGCTCCGCTCATCGTGCAGTTCCTGTTCAGCATCGGCAGCTGGTTTGTGTTCTTTATATTTATCGAGCACCTGGGTGAAAGACCGCTGGCTATTTCCAACATGCTGCGAAGCATCTTCGGATTCTTTGGCGTATTTACCTGGGCATTAAGCGCCACCTGCAATACGATGGTGAGTAATGTGATCGGTCAGGGGAAAGAAGAGCAGGTGTTCAGGGCTATCCGTAAGATAGCCGGTATTAGCCTCTTATGCGCTTTCATTGTATGTATCCTGGTTAACCTGTTTCCGTCCACCATTCTGCAGATCTATACAACAGACATGGTCCTTATCCGCGAGTCTATTCCTTCTGTCAGGATCATCACGCTGAGTACCCTGCTGATGGCTGTTTCAGGCGTGGCGCTGAGTGGCGTGACCGGCACCGGCAATACACGGATCAACCTGGGAATAGAATTAGCCGCCGTGATCGGATACCTGCTATATTGCAGTATTGTAGTAGAACGCTGGCGCAGCCCATTGCATATTGCCTGGCTGGCAGATTTCATCTACTGGACCATTATTTTAAGCCTGAGCGCCTGGTACCTGAAGAGTGGAAAATGGAAAGCGAAGTCGATCTGACAGACTATTCCAGATCTTCCAGCATTTTTTTACAAGCTGATTTGATATTGAGATCGTCCTGGTAGATAGGACGTAATGTGACCGCTTTGCGCAATACTTCGATACACTTTTCCAGTTCGTCGTTCTCTTTGTAGGCTTTGGCCAACTCGAGATAATTGGGCAGAAACGAAGGGTCCATCTTACGGCATTTCTCATAATTGGCAATGGCCTCCTGTAGTGTTGCTTCAGGCATACCGCCGAACAGCATTTTAGCAGCTGCTTTTTCGAGGGCGTTCATATTTGCCACCTCATAATTCCATTTACCCAGTACATGATAAGCCTTAGCATATTTGGGATTGAACTTGATAGCCAGTTCCGCATATCTTTTTACTTCCCTGGAAGCGGCCACTTTTTCTTTCGCTCCTGATGCGAGGGCAATACGGCCAATAGCTACAGACATTACATAATTCGCGTCCGCATTTTCCGGCGCCAGTTTCAGTGCCTGTTCTGCATAACTTTTCGCCTCGGTATAGATACGGCTCTTTTCTTCCTTGTCGGCCACCCGGAATCCTTCACGGGACGACAACTCGCTGGCGCCTGTCAGCGCCGCAACATTGTCGGGCTGCACTTTCAGAGCATCTTTATAGAGAGAAAGCGCGGCAGCGTCTTTCATTTGTCTTTCAAGCTGCCTGGCCTGGTCAACTATCTCATCGGCAGTCTGGGCAAAAGATACAGCAGATACAAGGAATAAAGCGGCAGATGCAAATACCTTAATAAACATAGGGCGGAAATTTACACATATTAGAATAACCTAAATTTAATGCTTTATCGAAAGATAATTTATACCGGAAATCCGTTAATCTGCAAAAAGCGTGCAGTGTCATTTTAATAGTTCTTTTCTAGTGTCACCACCGAATTACGGATAGACGCGCCCATGGGTGGGTTCATTTTGCGCAGGGAGACAACTGACCGCTGGATTTCGGGATATTTATTTTTGATGGCGTCACTCATATTATACACCACCTGTTCCAGCAGCGGCTGGGGAACGGCCATGATCTTCTTCACGATATTATAAAGTCCCTGATAGTTAACCGTTTCAGAAATATTGTCGATGTGGTGCGTGCCCGGAATGGTCACATACACATCTACAATAAAATCATTTCCAATAATACGTTCTTCCGGGTATAACCCATGAAAGGCATGAAAATGTGCTTGTTCTACGCCAATGGTAAGCATACAGGTTAAAATTAAAAATCAGGAATGGAAGCCGGAAGATACGGCCTTTCATTCCTGATCCCTTATTAATTATTTGGATTACTGGTGTTCCAGTGCAGATAAATATCTTTCTGCGTCCAGTGCAGCCATACATCCGCTGCCGGCAGCAGTTACCGCCTGACGGTAGATCTTATCCTGTACGTCGCCGCAGGCAAATACGCCTTCGAGGTTTGTACGGGAAGTACCCGGTACGGTTTTGATATAGCCCTGCTCATCCAGATCGAGGTAGTCTTTGAAGATATCTGAATTAGGCTGGTGGCCGATTGCTACGAAGAAAGCGCTCACAGGGACGGTTGTTTCCTCCTGTTTGGCGGTATTCAGCAGTCTTACGCCTTCTACCTTATTTTCTCCCAGTACTTCCTGTGTTTCTGTGTTCCAGTACACGATGATGTTGGAAGTTTTCAGTACGCGGTCCTGCATCACTTTGGAAGCGCGCATTTCATGACGGCGCACGATCATATGTACATTGCTGCACATTTTTGACAGGTAGAGTGCTTCTTCGGCGGCAGTATCACCTGCACCTACGATAGCCACTTCTTTACCACGGAAGAAGAATCCGTCGCAAACAGCGCAGGCAGAAACACCGCTACCGTTGAGACGTTGTTCGGAAGGCATTCCCAGCCATTTGGCAGAAGCGCCTGTAGCAATGATCACAGCATCTGCGGTCATTACTTTCGATTCGTCGATCGTTACTTTATATGGTTTGCTGCTGAAATCTACGGAAGTTGCCAGGCCGAAACGGATATCCGCTCCCATGCGGGTTGCCTGTTTTTCGAAATCCACCATCATTTCCGGTCCCTGGATTCCTTCGGGGTAGCCCGGATAGTTTTCTACTTCTGTTGTGATGGTTAGCTGGCCTCCCGGCTGAATACCCTGGTATAATACCGGTTTAAGATTCGCTCTGGCGGCATATATAGCGGCAGTATAACCTGCCGGTCCGGAACCTATAATCAATAAATGTACATGTTCCTGTTGGTTAGTTTCCATGCTTACTATGTAATATTATAATGATCGTTTATTAATTCCCGTATTCTGAATGCGCACATGACAACAAAGAAATATGCGTGGGCATGTGGCATGCAAAAATACATTTCCCCATAAAATAAAAAACACCGGCTATAAAATATACAGCCGGTGCGTCTATAGAGTGATTATAGATCTATGATTTGAATGGCAACTTTGATTGCCTATCTCTTCGTTTGAATTCTCCCTCGGGAATTAACCCAGGTAAGATTTCAGTGCTCCGCTGTAGCGGGCTTTTTGCAGCCTTTTGATGGCGCGTTCCTTGATTTGACGAATTCTTTCTTTTGTAAGATCGTACTTCTGACCAATCTGTTCGATCGTAGCTCCGTTCTCTCCATCCAGACCAAAGTATGCGTTTACGATTTCCGCTTCACGTGGGCTGAGCGATTTCAGTACACGACGGATCTCTTCACGCAGTGAATCACGCATTACATCATCATCAGTGATATCTCCACCTTCCAGCAGGTCGCCCATAGCCACGTCTTCAGCTTCGTGTACCGGAGCGTCCAGTGACATGTGACGGGTATTGCTTTGGAAAATGTTATTGATCTCTGATTCAGACATTTCCAGGATCTCTGCTAACTCCTCAGTTGATGGCTCTCTTTCATTCTCCTGTTCAAACGCCATGTAGGCTTTATTAGCTTTATTGTAAGTGCCGATTTTATTCTGCGGCAGACGAACCAGACGGCCCTGTTCTGCTAAAGCCTGCAGTATGGATTGACGAATCCACCAAACAGCATAAGAAATGAATTTGAACCCTTTCGTTTCATCGAATCTTTGCGCAGCCTTGATCAAGCCGAGATTGCCCTCGTTAATGAGGTCGCTGAGGCTAAGCCCCTGGTGCTGATATTGCTTTGCTACTGATACTACGAAACGAAGGTTGCCTGTAGTTAAACGTTCAAGAGCCTTCTGGTCACCCATCTTAATGCGCTGCGCCAAAACGGTCTCTTCCTCAGGTGTTAACAAAGGGATCTTTGAAATCTCCTGCAGGTATTTTTCTACCGCCTGCGAATCACGGTTTGTGATCTGGGTGGCAATTTTAAGTTGCCTCATATTGAAAGTTTATTAGTTTATAAATTGAATAACATCAAAAGATTTATTTTGTTGAGATATTTTAAATAATTATCTTACAACCTATTCCACTCTTCCAATATTATCGTTTTAACAAATTAGCCTGCAAAGATCGTGCTAATACCCCATACTGCCAAATCGTTTTCAAGCGTCGTAATTAGTATAACAAAGTACTCCATATAAACGATATTTAATAGCCCTTTATTAGGTATTTTTGACGCTTTAATTAAATTTTAACAATTGATAAGTAATCAACTTCAGATTATTAACTTCACTAATTTATTGTTCAATACATTGCAAATTCTTCAATGATGATTATTGATTTCAGGAGTGATACTTTCACCCGGCCCACCCCCGGTATGCTCCGGGCTATGTCAACTGCTTCCACCGGCGATGATGTATACGGTGAAGATCCTAGTGTAAACCAGCTGGAAAGCCTGATGGCAGCCTATTTTGGTAAAGAAGCTGCCATGTACTGCCCTTCCGGCACAATGAGCAATCAGATAGCCATTAAAGTTCACACCCAGCCGGGCGATGAGGTCATCTGCAGCGACCTTGCCCACGTCTATATATATGAAGGCGGTGGCATTGCCTTCAATGCCGGCGCCCAGGTACGGGCCCTCGAAGGCGACCGTGGTATGATCACCGCCACACAGATAGCTGCTGCCATCAATCCCGACGATGTACACAAAGCTACTACCAGCCTGGTTTGCCTGGAAAATACCTCCAACCGCGGGGGCGGCTGCTGTTACGATATGGATGAGATGAACAGGATCAAGAACGTTTGCCGTGACAATGACCTGAAGCTCCATCTCGACGGCGCCCGATTGTTCAACGCACTCGTCGCAACGGGCGAAAACCCAAAGACTTATGGTGAACTGTTCGACAGTATTTCCGTGTGCCTTAATAAAGGAATGGGTTGCCCTATGGGCTCCGTGCTGCTGGGAAGTGCTGCCTTTATCAGGTCGGCCAGAAGAATAAGAAAGAAGTTAGGAGGTGGATTGCGTCAGGCTGGCTATATGGCAGCTACCGGACTTTATGCCATGGAACATCACATTGCCAGATTGGCAGAAGATCACCACAACGCTAAACAGCTGGCTAAATATCTCCTGCAGAAAACCTTCGTTGGCCACATGCTGCCAGTGGAAACCAATATCCTCATCTTCGATGTACAGGACGCCTGGACACCAAGACTCTTTGCCGACTACCTGAAAAAAGAAGGTATTCTCGTAACACCGATCTCTGAAACACAGGTGAGAATGGTGACCCACCTGGATATCACCCCTGAGATGGTGGAAAAGACTTGCGCTGTCATTTCACAGATGGAATAACAATAACCGGCATCGTTCTAATCGGTTATTCTCTTATTTTTGCACACTTATATAAATGACATATCGCAAGCATGGAACTTTCAAAAAATTATACGCCTGCTGCTGTTGAAGGCAAATGGTACCAGCACTGGATGGACAAAGGTTATTTCCGTAGTAAACCGGACAACCGTCCCCCCTTTACCATTGTGATCCCTCCTCCTAACGTGACCGGTGTGCTGCACATGGGCCATACCCTGAACGAAACCGTACAGGATATCCTCATCCGCCGCGCACGTATGAGCGGTTATAATACCTGCTGGGTACCCGGCTCTGACCATGCTTCCATCGCTACCGAGGCTAAAGTGGTGAATATGCTCAAAACAGAAAAAGGTATTGAGAAATCACAGCTCACCCGTGAAGAGTTCCTCAAATATGCTTTTGAGTGGAAAGACAAGTATGGTGGCATCATCTATAGCCAGATCAAGAAACTGGGATGCTCCTGCGACTGGGATAGGGTAACCTTCACCATGGATGATCATTATTATCAGGCAGTTATAAAAGTATTCGTTGACCTCTACAATAAAGGACTGATCTACCGCGGCGCCCGTATGATCAACTGGGACCCGAAGGCAAAAACAGCCCTCAGCGATGAAGAAGTACAGTATAAAGACCTGCAGGGTAAACTATACCATGTTCAGTATGCTATTTCTGATTCAGAAAATAATCTGACCGGTGAATACATCACCATCGCAACACAACGTCCTGAAACCATCATGGGAGATACCGCTATCTGCGTAAATCCTGATGATGAACGTTATAAACACCTCGCAGGGCATTATGCCATCGTTCCGCTGGTGAACCGTAGAGTGCCTGTCATCTTTGATACTTACGTAGACAAGGAATTCGGTACCGGTGCACTGAAAGTAACGCCTGCGCACGACATCAATGACTATAACCTGGGTCTGAAACACAACCTGGAAATTGTAGATACCCTCAACGATGACGGTACCCTCAGCCCTGCTGCCGGCGTATTCATTGGCGAAGACCGCTTCAAAGCCCGTAAACTGGTAATCGCCGCCCTCCAGGAACAGGGCCTGCTGGTAAAAGAACAGGAATATACTACCCGTCTCGGTTACAGCGAACGTAACCCTGATACCGTAGTAGAGCCCCGTATCAGTACCCAGTGGTTCGTAAAGATGGCTGAACTGGCTAAACCAGCGCTGGATGCAGTTGTAAATGGCGATGTGGACATCCATCCCGGCGACCGTTTCCTCGCTACCTATAAATACTGGATGGAGAATGTGAAAGACTGGTGTATCTCCCGTCAGCTCTGGTGGGGACAACAGATCCCTTCCTTCTATGCGCCGGATGGTACTTTTGAAGTAGCCCAGAACATGGACGCCGCTATCGCACAGTTTAAAGCAAAAGGGTTTAACTATACCGCTGCCGACCTCCGTCAGGATGAAGACTGTCTCGATACCTGGTTCTCTTCCTGGCTGTGGCCGATGGAAGTGTTCAATGGTATTTCCCAGCCTGACAATGAAGAGATTAACTACTACTACCCTACCAACGTACTGGTAACCGGACAGGACATCATCTTCTTCTGGGTGGCTCGTATGATCATGGCAGGTCTGGAATATAAGCAGGTGAAGCCATTCAGTGATGTATACTTCACCGGAATGGTAAGGGATAAACAGGGCCGTAAAATGAGTAAGCAGCTGGGGAACTCCCCAGACCTGCTGGAGCTCATTGACCGCTTCGGTGCTGATGCCGTACGCTTCGGTATCATGATCTCCTCTCCTGCCGGTAATGACCTGCTGTTTGACGATGCCAGCTGCGATCAGGGAGCCAAATTTGCTAACAAGTTCTGGAATGCCCTGAAGCTGGTGAAGATGTGGGAAGGCAATCTGGCCACCAACAGCAATACCGGCACTGACCATTTTGCTGTAAAATGGTTCGAAAGCAGACTGAATGAAGTAAAACAAGAGGTAGCAGAACTCTTCAAAGATTTCAAGCTCAGCGAAGCCCTGAAAGCACTCTATGGACTGATCTGGACAGATTTCTGCAGCTGGTACCTCGAATGGGTAAAACCTGATTTTGAGCAGCCCTGTGATGCAGGTATTTACAACAAGACCGTTTATTTCTTTGAAGAACTGATGCAGTTGCTGCATCCTTTCATGCCTTTTGCAACGGAAGAGGTTTACCAGAAACTGCGTGAACGCAGTGAAGGAGAAGATCTAATCATCAGACAATACGCCGCTCCCGGAGCTTCTGACGCTGGTATCCTGGCACAGGGCGAACTGTTGAAAGAAGTGATCTCCAGCATCCGCGATGCACGTAATAAAAATCAGGTCAAACCGAAAGACGAAATAGTCCTGCATATCGATACACTGCAGGAAACTACTTTCAAACAAATCGAAAGCATGCTGGGCAAACAGGTGAACGCAAAAGCCATCAACTATACCAAAGAACCGGTTGGCGGTTGCATTACCCTGGTAGTACAAAAAGACAAGTTCTACCTCGAAACAGAAACAGCCCTGAATACTACGGTACAGAAAGAAGATCTGGAGAAAGATCTGGCCCGCCTGCAAGGCTTCCTGGCAGGAGTAGATAAGAAGCTGAGCAACGAAAAGTTTGTTCAGAATGCCAAGCCTGAAGTGCTTGAATTAGAGCGGAAGAAGAAGGAAGATGCAGAGGCCAAAATAGCGACCATAACGGAAAGTTTAAAATCATTATAATTTTCAGGATCGCCCGGACGTTAACTATTCCGGGCGATTTTTTTATATCCCTTATTCTACTATGCGTAAATGTTATTTAATATCAGGTATGTTCCTGCTGTTTACCAGCCTGCCGGCACTAGCCCAGACTGGCAAACCGAAAAAACCTGCTGCTAAAAAACCGGCTGCCACTACTACTTCGAAAACCACTACTCTCCGGTTCAAAAGCACATGGGGCATTTTCCTGAGCGATTCCCTTCCCCGTCCGGAGGTCATGAAACTGCTGGACTCACCACTCGTAGTAAGGGATGATAAGAATAACAAATATCCTGTGGTATCCTTCGACTTCACCTACGAAAGAAAAGAACCTTACCTGAACGATACTACCGGCAAACCGGGCTTCTACACCGATTTTGTAGGTGACTCCTTTAAGGGCGACAGGCTCCCCTCCTTTTGGGTAGAGCGTATCAAAGAAATGCTGGAAAGAAATGAGGTATTTTATTTTGATAATATCATCATCAACTATACAGGAGATAAGCTGTACAGAGCGCCTAAACTGAAATTCAACGTTCGCTAATAATTAAATAGCTGCTGCAAAGGCAGTATAAATGCAAACCTTTGAGATGCATTGTCCAGCGGATCTTTATCAAAGAGATGGCTGTAACGCAGACCGAAGGTGAAAGGGAGCACATTGCCTATTTTGGTGTCAAAGAACAGCTCCCCACCGGCAGAGGTATATTGAGTACTTCTCGCTGTGACAAAGTTATATGCCCGGCTGTAATCGTAGAACACGTTACCACGTATCCGCATGAAATACAGCAACTGCGCAAAGCCCCAGTCAGGATACGCTATCGGGAAATGATAGTTCACGCCCAGCTTATAGATATGCTCGTAAAATGGCTCATTGTACCCTCTCGCATAAGCGAAATTGTCTGTAAAGGAATAATTCCTTGATGTATCCCTTTGCTGCCATGCGCCCTGTAATACGAGGCTGTGGTTGGCTGCCAGCCCTGGCAGGTACAGGTCAGCCCTGGCATACAATTGCTCTGCAAATACATTAGATACGGAGCGGTTATACTGCAAAGCAACATATTGTCCGAAATGAGAATAGATATTTTGTCTTGCCCTCATGCGCTGGTTGTTAAACACCAGCGTGTTGCCAATGTATTGTATTGCCGGATTAAGAAAGCGGAAATTACCCTGCGGATATCTTTCCAGGTAATGATACATGGAAGACAGCGACAGACTGCGGCTGTACAGACCGGACGAGAGGTTCAGTGGTATGGTGAATCCTCCGTGCAGATCCATTTCTTTCCAGTACAGACGCCCTTTGTTGGAAAAAATGTCTGAACGGTTGAACGTGTATTTCGCGCCTGCCTGCAGGTAAGGGAACCAGGCTCCGTAAATGAAATCGCCCGTAAATCCTGAGCTTCCTTCATTGCGGTTATACGTATACCCCAGCGCGGTAGACGCCGTATTCAGGACATTATTGCCATACAGGGTGAGGTTGTAATCAGGATCATCGAAAGTAGGCAGCCAGCTGTGAAAGTTGAACAGGCGGTTTCCCTTCGGGTACTTTCTGATGTCATACTGCTCCTGAGGCGCCTTATCGAGAATGTTACCACCTTCCTGAAAATCAGGCTTCAACCAGGCGCTATGGTAGTTCCTGCCGGTATCTATCCGCTGCCAGTTATCCGGCGTAAGCGGTGAGGTGTACAAGGCATATCCCTGGGTACCAAAAGCACTGTATACGACCTGTTGCGAATGATTATCAATAGCGGCATGCATTACACTATTGGGATGTGCTGTCACCTGGTAGATCTTTTTGTCAGACAGGGTAAGAGCATACACATTATCGGCATCTTTATACGCAGCTGTGTAATAGACGGTGTCCTGCCTGATGGCAGGAATGCCCAGCACGATATAGCTGAACGGTGTCAGCTCTTCGGTTTCACCTGTAGCGAGCGATTGGCGGATCATCGCCATTTGTCCGCGGTCATTGCGGACGTTGCTGATCACCCATTGCTCATCAGCAGAAAATTTCGGATAGGTATAATACCAGTTATGCGGATTGGGCAGTGTTGATATAACGGCGCCCGTCTGCCCGTCCAGCAATTGCAGGCCATACTGCTGCGAAGTCAGTGTAAATGACACAATGATCCGTTTGCCGTCTGCACTGATATCAGGAGAGAAATAACGTGTCTTATGTGTCAGTGTACTGGTATGACCGGTAGCCATATCATAGGTCTTCACGATCGAATAATCTTTCCAGGACCAGCGTGGATGAAAACGGGCTTCGGTCCATACCAGCCTGCCATTGCGATAACTGAAGTAGTCGTCGAAGTTCATGCCCGGGCGTGTCATCAGTTGCTGATGACCAGCGCTGTCCAGCAGATAAAAACCAGGCACCTTATTGTAGGCATCTTTATATACCAGCCATTCGCCCGGCTTTACCGGATAAACGTATTTGTAGTTGGTAACCGTATGAGGGGCTTCCAGCAGGGCTTTACCAGGTTTACTCTCCTGTGTGGCGTAATTGTTCCACAGCGGCTGATACTCCTGCAGCATCGCCCTGTAAAAACCTGTCACGTTATACCCGGTGCGTTTTTTCAGGCTCCGGGAGAACGGATAGAATATGCCGCGGTAACGCACTGCATCAGTGGTTACATCTTTCCAGAAGGTACGGCCATAGTGTTCACGGCCATATATAGACATCAGGTAGCCCAATGGATAATGATTCGGGGTGAAGTCTACATAAGAACCGTTCCTTATTTTCATGTAGCTATAGTCCTTATGTTCCAGCGACAAAGCCCTGAAACCATCAAAGAAGGCAGGCAGCCTGCCCCTTCCCTGTGCACTTAAAGCAGTTTCCATGGTAACGGCATCTCCCTCCCAGAACCAGTTGGGCACTGCGATGCTGGTAGCTGCCGCCAGTCCCATTTCTCCCAGTACAATAGACACCACTTTAGATGCACCCTGGTTGAAATTACGGTTCTGAAGTACGTGACGATATTCATGTATGGCCAGCTGTTCTTCCCATTTCAGCGATCCGAGATCTGAGGAATTAGGCGGTGGTGTGAGATAGAACTCTGAACGGAAAGGCCCTAACTGCACGTAACCGTTAGATTCCAGCGTCTGGTTCTGTAATACGATATTGACTTTTTTATTTCTGTTCCCGATGGAAGACCGGGTATTTCTATCCATGTAATTGACGAGATCTGCCACCCGGCGGCCTTGCTTTTCCAGTCCTTCCGGGAATATGATACGCGCGGTGTCGTTATTGATCTGGCGCCATTTTACGGAAGGAGGATTGCCACCGAATGTTTGTGCCAATGCGGTAAGGGGAAGTACTAATAACAGTAGGCACGGAAAAGCTTTCATAATCAATTGCAGGTATAATCAAACAATATACGGAAATAATGGAGAACGCTGCATGCAATAATAAAGTATCCTTTGTTTGCATGCAGCGCTTCACGAAATCAGCACTCAGGAAGGCTGATAGGTATGTTTACGGCCAGACCGCCGTCTGAAGTTTCCTTGTATTTGCTGTTCATATCCAGCGCGGTGTCCCACATGGTTTTCACCACGGCGTCGAGTGACACCTTTGCCAGTTCGGGGTTACTTTGCAATGCCAGCTGAGAAGCGGTAATAGCCTTGATGGCGCCCATTGTATTTCTTTCGATGCAGGGCACCTGTACCAGTCCGCCGATAGGATCGCAAGTCAGGCCCAGGTGATGTTCCATCGCTATTTCAGCAGCCATCAGCACCTGTCGCTGGGAACCGCCCAGGCATTCTGTAAGGGCTGCAGCTGCCATTGCAGAAGACACGCCGATTTCCGCCTGACAGCCACCCATAGCGGCCGAGATGGTAGAGCGCTTCTTGAAGATACTACCTATCTCAGAAGCGGTGAGCATGAACTGCATGATCTTTTCATCATGGTAGCCGTCGCAGAAGGTAATGAAGTACTGCAATACTGCCGGTATCACGCCCGCAGCGCCGTTAGTAGGAGCAGTCACCACTCTGCCGAAAGAAGCATTTTCCTCATTCACGGCCAGTGCAAAACAGCTCACCCAGTCAAGCGTATAGGCAAAATGGTTACCACCCTGCCTGATAGCGTTGATCCAGGAATCGTAGTCCGTATATGTATTTCCCTTTAATAATTTTTTGTTTAGTGCAGCGGCGCGTCTTGCTACACGGAGGCCGCCGGGCAATTCTCCCGCAGTATGACACCCCCTGTAAATGCATTCTTTCATTACGCGCCAGATATTCATCACGCCTGCCCTTGTTTCTGCTTCCGGGCGCCAGGCCTGCTCATTCTCCATAACCAGTTCAGAAATGGAATAACCTGTTTTGATACACCACTGCAACAGTTGGCGGGCGGTATCTATCGGGAATGGCAGGTCTACCTGTGAGGCAGCCCCCTGGTTTTCTCCTTCTTTCACAACAAAGCCACCACCAATGGAATAGTAGGTGGCTGCCTGCTGTTCATCATCTTCAAAGGTAACCAGGAAAGTAAGTGCGTTGGGGTGAAAAGGTAAAGATTCATCATACAGGAAAGTGATATCCTGGAAGGGATCAAAAGGAATAGCGTGGCTACCTCCCAATAACATGGTCTTGTTACGGCGGATGTCATCCATTTTACTATTGATCTTGTTGACATCGAAAGTTACCGGATCATCTCCGCAAAGTCCTAACTGTACCGCAATGTCTGTACCGTGGCCATGCCCGGTTTTTGCCAGGGAGCCATATAATAAAACGCTGACTTGTTTAACGGAACTGAGTTTTCGCCCTGTAGCCTGCACTTCCCGCAGGAACTGAAGAGCTGCCCGCCATGGGCCTAACGTGTGTGAACTGGAAGGACCTACGCCTATCTTGAAGATGTCAAATACCGAAATGCATTCGTGTGCCACTACTTATAATTTAAGCAAATTTAAGGCATTCCGCATATCCAAAAATCCACACATAACCTGAAAAACATACCTGCCTGAGCCGATCAGAGAATGGCTAAAAAACAAGTCCCGCCTGAGCTGGTCAGAGCGGGACTTTGTCGATATAAGTGCAGAGTACAATACTATGGATTGGTGACGTCGGTCAACTCGACATCGAAGATCAGGACAGAGTTAGCTGGAATGCCCGGATTCGCAGCCGCACCGTATCCGTAGAAGGAAGGAAGATACACTCTGATCTTACCGCCTTTGGTGATCTTTGTCAAAGCAAACTGAAAACCTACGATCAGGCCTCCTGCCGCTCCCAGGTCGCGTGGCGTAGTACCGGTAGAATCAAAAACATGACCGGACAACAGTTGTCCTGTATATAATGCTTTTATTTTGGTCGCGACCGTTTTAACACTGTCTACACCGTTACCAACCTTGGAAATGTGATAGAAAATACCGGAAACGGTATCCTGTACAGCCGGCAGGCCAGTACGTTGCAGGTATGCCTTGATGCTGTCTACATCTCTGTTGAACTGTGGTACCGGATCATAAGTCTGGTCGTCTTTACTGCAGGCTGCTAACAAAGCCATCATCAATACTGCTCCCAGCAGGAAAAATCTCCTCATGCTTAATTTTTTCATTGAAATGCTCAGATTTTTATAATTATCAGTGATTAGATACGGAAGGAACTCATTTAAAGTCAATTAATTCAACATTGCACACCAGGATGGTATTGGCGGGAATGATGTTACCTACGGGCACGTTGCCGAAGGCCAGCCGTGAAGGGATGATCATAAAGATCTTACCTCCCCTGCCTATTTTCTGCAGGCCGAGCTGCCAGCCTACGATATGGTCTTTCAGTGCGCGGCCATCAAAATCGGTATCTCCGAAAGAGGCGTCGAGCAGGGAGTCATTCAGGTTGGCACGGGTATAATTGATAGTAACCACTGAATTCAGGTTTGCGCGGGTAGAATCACCCGGATCCTCTATATTGAAATAGAGTCCGCTGAAATCATGTTCCATGGTGAGATTGTGATTGCTGATGTATTTCTGGATAAGGCTATCCTGTTGCACTATTGATCTTTCAACATCATTGTAGGCATCGGCATTGGAATATTCATCCTTAGTGCAAGCCGTCAGCAGGAACACCGGCAATAAAAAACAAAAAGTGGCGCGTAAAAATGCGTTCATACAGTTATAACGGAGAAACGGGGCTAAAGTTACAGGAAAGGGAATAAAAACGGAAAGGGTGTCCACCGGTTGGCAGACACCCTTTCGCTATATTTTTGGATACTACTATTAATAGTCCATACCCATACCGTGGCCACCATGCGGAGCAGGAGCAGCGGATTTAGGTTCAGGTTTGTCAGCGATCACACATTCGGTGGTCAGCAGCATACCTGCGATAGAAGAAGCGTTTTCCAGTGCGATACGGGTCACCTTAGCAGGGTCGATAACACCAGCTGCCAGCAGGTTTTCATATACCTCAGAACGGGCATTGAAACCGAAATCACCTTTACCTTCTTTTACTTTCTGTACTACGATAGAACCTTCGATACCAGCGTTAGCAGTGATCTGACGCAGTGGCTCTTCGATAGCGCGTTTAACGATGGAGATACCAGTCTGCTCGTCTTCGTTTTCGCCTTTCAGTTTTTCCAGGCTTTCGATAGCGCGGATGTAAGCAACACCACCACCTGGTACGATACCTTCTTCAACAGCAGCGCGGGTAGCGTGCAGGGCATCGTCAACACGGTCTTTCTTCTCTTTCATTTCTACTTCGGTAGCAGCACCTACGTACAGTACAGCCACACCACCGCTCAGTTTAGCAAGACGTTCCTGCAGTTTTTCGCGATCGTAGTCGGAAGTAGTTACTTCTATCTGAGCTTTGATCTGGTTGATACGAGCCTGGATAGCGTCTTTTTCACCTTTACCACCAACGATGGTAGAGTTGTCTTTATCGATAGTTACGGATTCTGCACGACCCAGGTAGCTGAGGTCAGCATTTTCCAGTTTGTAACCCTGTTCTTCGCTGATAACAACACCACCGGTCAGGGTTGCGATGTCCTGCAGCATTTCTTTTCTTCTGTCGCCGAAGCCTGGAGCTTTTACTGCAGCAACTTTCAGCTGACCACGCAGTTTGTTCACTACCAGGGTAGCCAGTGCTTCACCTTCCAGATCTTCAGAGATGATCAGCAGCTGCTGGCCGTTCTGAACGATCTTTTCCAGGATGTGCAGGATGTCCTTCAGGGTGCTGATCTTTTTATCGTAGATCAGGATGTAAGGGTTCTGCAGCTCAGCGTGCATTTTTTCGCTGTTGGTGATGAAGTATGGAGACAGGTAACCACGGTCAAACTGCATACCTTCTACTACTTCTACAGTAGTGTCAGTGCCTTTTGCTTCCTCAACGGTGATCACACCATCTTTGGTTACTTTGTTCATTGCTTCAGCGATCAGTTTACCGATCTCTGCGTCGTTGTTAGCGGAGATAGCAGCAACCTGCTCGATCTTCTTATTGTCGCTACCAACTTTCTCAGCCTGTTTAGCCAGGTTTTCAACGATAGCTTTAACAGCTTTGTCGATACCACGTTTCAGGTCCATTGGGTTAGCACCGGCAGCAACGTTTTTCAGTCCTTCACCGATGATAGCCTGTGCCAGAACGGTAGCGGTAGTAGTACCATCACCTGCGATGTCAGCGGTTTTGGAAGCAACTTCCTTCACCATCTGTGCACCCATGTTCTCGATAGGATCTTCCAGTTCGATTTCTTTAGCAACACTCACACCGTCTTTAGTTAAACTAGGAGCGCCAAATTTCTTTTCGATAACAACGTTACGACCTTTAGGACCCAGGGTAACTTTCACTGCATCAGCCAGGGTGTCTACGCCCTTCTTCATCTTATTGCGGGCGTCAGTGCTAAAAAATATCTGCTTTGCCATAATAGCTTGTGTTTTTTTGTTTTGTGTTTTGGTTTGCCTGTTATGTCAGCGTGATTGATTAAACAATAGCTAAAATGTCAGACTCACGCATGATTAAGTAATCGCCGCCTTCAATGCTGATCTCTGTACCGGAATATTTACCATACAATACAGTATCGCCAACTTTTACAGTCACCGGCTCATCTTTCTTACCAGGACCGGCAGCTACTACCGTACCTCTTTGTGGTTTTTCTTTTGCGGTATCAGGGATGATGATACCACCAGCTGTTTTTTCTTCTGCGGCTGCGGGTTTCACGATCACCCTGTCAGCTAAGGGTTTAATACTTAAATCTTTTGCCATATAATTATACTTTTTAAAAAGGTAAGATGAAGATTTATTGTGACTTGGCACCTCGATAATTGTGCCAAGGCATTTTGATAGTCAAATTTTCAGTCACTAACGGGAAGACTCATCGGGCACACTGACAAAAATGCCATTTTTTCAGCAAAAACCTGACAGAATCTGCCGTAAGATAGGAATTACCAATTAAGAATTCCTAATTCCCCATTTTTCCCCTAGCTTTGCGCCCTCATACAGTTCTTGATTATAAGATGATTAGCAGAAGAAATATCCGGGTGAAGGTCATGCAGACCCTTTATGCCCTGGAAACGATGGAACCAGGTACCGTTAAGCCGGGCACGGCTACCAGTTTACTGAACGAGAAACTGGACCAGACCAGTCAGATCTTTACATACCTGTTATACTGTCTCTCACAGGTAGCACAGTATGCAGAAATCGACGCGCAGACACGGGCCTCCAAACATCTTCCCTCAGCAGCCGACCTGCAGGTAAATACCAAGATCGCCGGAAATGAATTTATTTTCCAGATAATCAACGACAAAGGCTTTCAGGTAAACCTGGAACAATGGAAACTCAAACACCTTCCTGAGCAGGACCTGATGCGTAAACTCTACAATACGCTCACCGCCACAGACATTTACCAGAATTATATAAAAGATCCTGCCCGCAACAAAGCCAGCGAAAAGGAGATCATGGAATACGTCTATAAAGAGATCCTCTCTAAAAATGAGCTGTTCATCCAGCACATGGAAGACAATTTCCTGCACTGGGGCGACGATGCCGATATGATGGACCTCCTCGTAGCCAATTACATGCACAAGCCGCACCTCTTCAACTTCCTCCAGCTGATCAGCAAGGAAAAACTGGAATATGCGCGCGAACTGCTGCTGACAGTACTGGATAAGAAGGAATACTGCCTGGAGCTCATTAAACCTAAATTACAGAACTGGGACCCTGAGCGTATCGCCGCAGTGGATATGTTGCTGATGGAGATGGGTGTATGCGAATTCCTGTACTTCCCTACCATCCCTACCAAGGTGACAATCAATGAGTATATTGACCTGGCCAAGGCATACAGCACCCCGCAGAGCGGACAGTTTGTCAATGGTATCCTGGACAATATATTGAAAGACCTCGATCAGGCGAATCAGATAAAGAAGGTAGACCGTACAAAAAAATAGCTATTTTTGGGCCGAACCCAATACTATATGAGAAAAATATTCTTTTACCTGATAGCCGGAAGCCTTGTGGCAGGCGCCTGTAATTCAAATGCCGGTAAAACCGGTGACCAGGAAACAGCCGCCACCACTATCACGGAGAATGCGAAAGGTACGCCGGTGATCACTTTTGATGAAATGGTCCACAACTTCGGCAACATCACCGAAGGCGAAAAAGTGGAATATTCTTTCAAATTCACGAATACCGGCGACAAAGACCTGCTTATCACAGACGCTACCTCCAGTTGCGGATGTACTGTGCCAGACTGGCCGAAAGAGCCTATCAAACCGGGACAAAGCAGCTACATGAAAGTGGTGTTCAACAGTGCAGGAAAAGAAGGATATACCGAAAAAGAGATCATTATCAGAGCCAATACGAAACCGGAACAGGTGCAGGGACCCAAGATCCAGTGCACTATCCTGAAGCAGAAATAAGCTGACGCGACATTAGGATACGGTATCAATATTGCGGGACAATAAGAAACAAGAACAACTAAACAACAAAATACAACTTAATACGATGTACACTAACATGCTGAACGTTTTACTGATGGGTGGCGGTGCACCGGGCGCACAAGGCGGCGGTGGCTTCCAGTTCATATTTATTGGCGGTATGATCCTGGTGATGTGGTTATTTATGATCCGCCCTCAGACTAAGAAAGCAAAAATGCAGAAAGACTTCATCAGCAATCTGCGTGAAGGCGACAAGATCGTTACCATCGCAGGTATCCATGGTACTGTGAAGAAGATCAACGATGATGGCACGCTGAAAATCGAGGTGAGCGCAGGTACTTACCTGACCATCGAGCGTTCTGCTGTAAGCATGGAATACACTACTGCTCAACAGAAAGCTGCTGCAACACCTGCAAAATAATTGCTGTCTACAGATAGCGCATCCCAAATTCCTGACGGAGTTTGGGATTTTTTTTGGAATTTGGACGTATGTTAAAAGTTGGTATTACAGGCGGTATAGGCTCAGGCAAAAGCACAGTGGCGAAGATCTTCGCCATACTCGGCGTTCCCGTTTATTATGCAGATGATGCAGCCAAAACGATCATGCAGACAGACGAGCTGCTGATACAACAGGTCAAGGAACATTTCGGCAACCACATCTACGATAGCAACAATGTGCTGGACAGGGCCGCATTGGGAAAGATCGTTTTTAACGATAAGGATAAACTGGAGTTACTTAACTCCCTCGTACATCCTGCCACCATCCGTCACAGCGACGAGTGGGCCGACCGTCAAACCGCCCCCTATGTGCTGAAGGAGGCCGCTCTCCTTTTTGAATCCGGTTCCTTTCAGTACCTGGATAAATGTATCGGCGTATCAGCACCCCAGCCACTTCGTATACTGCGGGTGATGAAGCGGGATAACGTCAGCCGTAACGATGTGCTGGCGCGGATGTACAAACAGATCGATGATAATATCAAAATGAAACTGTGCGATTATGTGATCCGTAATGATGAACAGGAAATGGTCATCCCCCAGGTGCTGGCATTGCATAACACACTGCTGCAGCTGGCCGCGGACAATTAACCCTATCAATTATAACCATATTATTACATGGGGAAAACCATCACACAAGGCAATAACAACAAACATAAAGCAACGCCTGTATTGTTGCTGGAACTACAGTCCAATCACCCTACCCCGGTGAAGATCAGTGCAGGCATACTGAAAGAAGACGCGGGCGGCCGTACCTGCCAGCGCATGCCCCTGAACGATAAAAAGTCATTGTCCATCTTCAATACCCTGCCGGCTGGTGTACAACATTTGTTGCAACCCTGCACGCAGGAGGCGATGGTCTACAAAGAGCTGCAACTCAAGGAAAAATTCCGGGACAATCCCGTGAAAGCCCTTACCCTGCAACAATTCGTACAGGAAGGTATGCAGCAATACCTCTATCACACCCTCCAGCAACTGCGGCCGCTGACGCCGGTATTACCCTGGTATACCATGATCACGGACGACAGTATGCTGCTCAAACATACACGCCCTGCCACGGTGAATAATTTTCCACCGGTGCTCTCTTTTGAACTGCGACGCACGCCTGCAGGCACCCTGCGAGTGGCAGCACTGGTTACCATCAACGGACAGGCTTTCCCACTCTCCGATTTTGAGCATTACGGATTCGTGCTCCGAAGCCGGGGAGAACTATTCATCCTCCCTCCTGCCGCGGCTACCGCGCTTGAAGAGTTTCCCGGCGGATTTAAGGACATTCCCACACACGAGGAAGCGGCCTTTATCGAACATACCCTGCCCGCTCTCAGTCAGCAGTACAGCGTTGATAAGAGCATCCTCCTGCAAAAAGAAATCATCGATACACCACCGGAATGTAATATCTGGCTGAGTGAACTGAATAAGTCCTTCCTGGTACTAACGCCACAGTGGCAGTATGGGAACTTCAGCATCGAGGATACCAATGAACCGGTCATCCTCAAAACAGAAGGCGATATCCAGTACGAGATCAGGCGCCATGTTGAGGCAGAAAAGGAACTGATTGCCTTCATCCGTGCCCTGCATCCCCGCTTTGCCCAGCAGCGGAACGGTTATTTCTACCTTCCTTTCGCAGATGCAGAGAAAAGTCAGTGGCTGGTGAAATGCTACCGCAAACTGACAGACCGGAACATCGGCGTATACGGCATGGACCAGCTGCAGCATTTCAGGTACAACACCAATGTGCCCGTCATGGACGTGCGCTGGCATGGCGATGACAAGGATAGCTTCGACCTCGAAATAGATGTACACTACGGCGACATTCCTGTAGCGCTGACAGACATCCAGAAAGCATTACTGCACCGGCAGCCACACCTGCTGCTGAAGGACGGTACCATCGGCGTCATTCCCGACGAGTGGCTGCACAAGTATGACCTCTTATGGAAACTGGGCCAGGTCAACAAAGACAAGCTGAAACTGTCACGGCTGCATTTTACTGTGGCCCAGGAAATGCTGAATGCCCAGGGTACGGTAGTGAAGGAAAATGCTGTGGAGCAATTACAGCGCCTGCAGGCAAAATCGGCTGAACACTTCCCTGTACCAGCGGCTATACAGGCCCAGTTGCGCAGTTATCAGCAGGCAGGTTTTGAGTGGATGTGCCTCCTCGACGCTATGCGCTGGGGCGGGTGCCTGGCAGATGATATGGGTCTTGGTAAGACCCTCCAGACCATCACCTTCCTGCAACATCTTTGTGAGAAATATCCCGGAGAGACACACCTGGTCGTGTGCCCGACCTCCCTTATCTATAACTGGCAGGCCGAACTGCAGAAATTTGCCCCCGGCCTGCGGTACACCGTGTACCATGGCGGCAACAGACAGTACGATGCAGCACACTGGAAACAGCAACAGCTGATCATCACCAGTTATGGCACGGTGCGTAGCGATACGGCCGTCTTTACGACACATGTATTCGGGTACGTGGTGCTGGATGAAAGTCAGGTGATCAAGAATCCATCTTCCCAGACCACCAAAGCGCTACAGGTTCTACAATCGCGCAACCGCCTGATATTGAGCGGTACGCCGATCCAGAACAACACTATGGACCTCTATGCGCAGATGAACTTCGCCAATCCGGGGCTACTGGGCAACCAGGCTTTCTTCCGCTCGGAATTTGCCATGCCTATTGACAAATATGCCGATGCCGAAAAGGCAGGCCGGCTGCGCAAACTGATCTATCCCTTCCTGTTACGGCGTACCAAAGAACAAATTGCACAGGATTTGCCAGATAAGACGGAGATCATTATGTGGTGTGAGATGGGTGAGGAACAGCGGAAAGCTTACAACCGTATCCGCGACCTGTACAAGCAAAAACTCATGCAGCGCATTAATGAGGAAGGAATGGCAGCCAGCACGATCTATGTACTGGAAGGCCTGACCCGTCTGCGGCAGGTATGTAATGCTCCGCAACTGGTGGCGGAAGAGTCGCATGTAACCAGCTCCGTCAAGCTGGACGAACTGATGCGGGAGATCAGCGAGAACACCGGTACGCATAAAGTACTGGTATTTTCCCAGTTTACGGGTATGTTGCAGCTCATTGCAAAGTCGATGGAAAGTGAAGGACTCCCCTTCTTTTACCTGGATGGCAGCACCAAAGCAGAGCACCGGCAGCAGCTGGTGAACCAGTTCCAGGAAGACGAGAATATCAGGGTGTTCCTTATCAGCCTGAAAGCCGGCGGCGTGGGTCTAACCCTGACGGCGGCCGATTATGTGTATCTCGTAGACCCCTGGTGGAACCCCGCGGCAGAGCAGCAGGCTATTGACCGTACACACCGTATCGGGCAGCAGAATAAAGTTTTCGCTTATAAGATGATCTGTAAAGACAGTGTGGAAGAAAAGATCCTTGCCTTGCAGGAACGGAAAAAGATGATCGCAGATGACCTGATCAGTGAGGATACCGGTTTCGTGAAAAAGCTGACAGAAGAAGATGTGGCATTCCTGTTCAGCTGATAATCACGCCTTTCCGCCTGAAAACGCATCCCTTCCGGCGAAGGCTTTTGAACTTGTACGCTAATTTTCGAATATTTGCGCTATGTTAAATATCTACAAATTACTTGTTGCCACATTACTCATCCTCCTGGTGGCTGCCCCTTCTGCCATTGTAATTGCACAGGATGCACCCAGAATGCCTGAGGGATTTAACATTCAACGCGGCGTAAACATCAGTCACTGGCTGTCGCAGTCCGGTGGCCGTCATGGTGTAGCCCAGGCCGATTATTTTACTGAAAAAGACGTAGCCCTGCTGGCGGATAAAGGCTTTGACCATATCCGTATTCCGGTAGAGGAGGCTGAACTCTGGGATTATCGTGAAGAGAAATACAAAGATGCTTTTGCACTTTTACATAAAGCCATCGGCTGGTGTAAACAATACCACCTGCGGGCGATAGTAGACATGCATATTCTCCGCAGCCATCATTTCAATTCCCGGAGCAGGGCGCTCTGGGAGGAATCTGCTGCACAGGAGCGTTTCCTGCAATGCTGGCGGGAGCTAAGCGCGGAACTAAAGAAATATCCTTCCAGTCTGGTTGCGTACGAGTTATTGAATGAGCCGGTGGCTGACAGCGCCTCTCAATGGAATGACCTGCTGGCCCGCGGCATTGCGCTTATCCGCGAGCTGGAGCCGAAACGGGTCATCATTATTGGCAGCAACCGGTACCAGTCCTACAGCACATTTCCGCAGCTGAAAGTACCTGCGGGAGATAATCGCCTGATCCTCAGTTTTCACTATTACAATCCGTTCTACTTCACCCATTACAAGGCCAGCTGGACGGCCCACAAGGATTATAGCGGTCCGGTACACTATCCCGGGGCTACCATTACCTCAAAAGAGATCTCCCAGCAACCGGCCACTATCCGTAACCTGCTGGCGGGCAGTTCAGAGGAGTATGATGCCGATGTTATTGAGCAGCAGGTCATGACTGCCGTGAAAGTGGCGCACAAGCTCAAATTACCGCTTTATTGCGGCGAATGGGGCTGTCTGACGACCGTCAACCGTAAAGACAGGCTGCACTGGTACAGGGATGTTAGAAAAGCCCTGGAAAAGAACCGTATAGCCTGGACTGTCTGGGATTACAAGGGCAGTTTCGGCATCCTGGAAGATAATGGCGAGCCGGATGATAAGCTCATTAAACTGCTGACAAAGGATTAGCGGTCATTTCCTGAATAAAGGTCCCTTCTGGTAAGGGATTATGAATAATTACACCCTTGCAGACAACTGTCGGCAGGGGTTTTTCGCTTTTTATATCATTTCAAACCCCATAGCGCAGCACATTTCTTCAACCCCCCTCTCTTTTGATGCTATTCTGTCCAGCAGTTGGCGGTTTCTATACACTTCAAACCCTTTATGGTCAATTAGTCCCAATAATATCATCATTGCAATAGCATACATGCAGGCTTTATTCCCGTTTGTTCATCATCACTTCACCGACATTTCCATATCGCTTTACCAGCATTTCCATATCACTTTACCGTCATATCTATATCCCTTCGATATAGATATGACGGTAAAGTGATATCCAGATGAACTTATAAGGATATGGAGATATAGGGATCAAGCCGAACTCATAACGGGTTTGAACCGATTTGAATAGCGGGGGAAGAATGCGGGAGAAGGTAGTTTAAAACCTCATTGGTGGTGTGAGCCGGGTGGGATGCGTTAAAAACCCTGGTTTTAAGCCCGTATTTCGCTTTTTCTTGTGAAGAGATGCACTTATGTCGGCTAACATTAAAACGTCGGTATAGAGCTCCAAAAGGCCGATCTTCTGTTTTGTTGTTTGAGGGTTTGCAGGATGTTGCTGCGGCTGCAGGTGGGACCACGGGCTGTACCCTTTTGCGAATCTTTCTATTGGGCGCAGTCAATCGTGGCTGGCTTTTGTTTCTTTATGAAACCCCTGGTCATCGTATCAGCACTCTCCAGGGGCTAATGCCCTTAGGTCTCCACCTGAAACCCAATACTACATCGGGAGAGTTTATAGAGGTTAGTCGTCCGTTATTCAAACCGGACACCATCGGGTAAGCTCATGTTGTGGTCCGGAACAATAACCATGGCGACCTATGGGATTCACCACGGATATGATTTTAACCATTACCCGAGGTAATACGTATGGTTATCCCAATTACAACGGGAACGTTTACAGACACCAGGCCGCCTGTTCAAGCCGCCCGCCGTAGGTGGGCTGTGTTTGTAGCCCGGGGTTTCAACCGGGCAAACCGGATTCCCCACACACGATTTGGTTTCCCCGTAATCAATGTGGTTTTTAACGGATTGATATGGTAAATCATACCCAATGAAAAAAGCCCCTCGGTTGTACCGAAGGGCTTTTAATTATCAAACATTTTAGTTGAACACTTATTTTTTCGCCGTAGCCGGAGCAGCTGCTTCTTTTACAGGAACAACTTCGCTTTCGTTAGCCAGCTCGTTCTTCTTGTCGAAGTCTACCAGTACCGGAGCCGCCACGAAGATGGAGGAGTAAGTACCGGTGATTACACCGATCAGCATTGCGAAGGCGAAACCACGGGTTACCTCACCACCGAAGATGAACAGGATCAGGATGGTCAGGAACACGGTCAGGGAAGTCATTACGGTACGGCTCAGCGTATCGTTGATGGCTTTGTTGATGATCTGGTCTCTGCTTGCGCCTTTCATTACACCCGTACGGAAGTATTCGCGGATACGGTCGAACACGATCACGGTATCGTTCATGGAGAAACCGATCACGGTCAGGATCGCAGCGATGAAGTGCTGGTCAACTTCCAGTGGGAACGGAACGATATCGCGGCAATAAGAGAATACTGCCAGTGTTACCATCACGTCGTGCAACAGGGAGAAGATAGTACCGATTGAATATTGCCATTTGCTGAAACGCAGCAGGATGTACAGGAAGATCACAACCAGCGACAGGATGGTCGCTTTCACGGCACCTGCACGTAAGTCATCAGAGATGGTCGGAGATACTGTCTGTGAAGCTACGATGAACCTTGGAGACGTGAATGTCTCGTAAGTCATTGCAGGATCATAGAACTTCTTCAGACCATTGTACAGTTTCTGCGTTACTTCTTTATCAACAGCTTCGTTCTGTTCTTCGATCTTATAGTTGGTAGTGATGCTCAGCTGGTTGCTGGTACCGATTGTCTTCACATAAGGTTCGCTACCGAATTCTTTTTCCAGCACGTCACGTACTTCTTCTGCTTTCATTGGCTGTTCGAAACGAACAGTGAAGTTACGGCCACCGTCGAAGTCAACGCCGTGACGGAAACCATGGAAGAAAGAGGATGCGCCTAATGCGATCATCACGAATGATATGATGTAAGCGTATTTTCTCTTTCCTACGAAGTCGAAGGAAGCGTGTTTGAAGATCTTTTTAGAGATCGGAGTGAAGTATTCGAAGTGTCTTTTCTTGTTAGTCCACCAGTCAGTAACGATACGGGAAACCATGATACCGCAGAACAGAGACAGCAGCAAGCCGATGATCTGTGTGGTAGCGAAGCCCAGTACCGGACCAAGACCGAAGTAGAACAGGATGATCGCTGTCAGCAGGGAGGTGATGTGACCATCCAGTACAGGTGCGTAGGAACGTTTGTAACCGTCTTCTACTGCCTGCTGGTAGTTCTTACCGCGTGTCAGTTCATCTTTAATACGTTCGAATATGATTACGTTCGTGTCCACAGCCATACCGACGGTGAGTACCAGACCCGCGATACCTGCCATTGTCAGCGTAGCGCCGAGGGAAGCGAGGATACCGAAGGTGAACAGCAGGTTGAGGATCAGTGCGATGTTCGC
This sequence comes from Chitinophaga filiformis, assembly GCF_021646545.1. Classification (GTDB taxonomy): domain Bacteria; phylum Bacteroidota; class Bacteroidia; order Chitinophagales; family Chitinophagaceae; genus Chitinophaga; species Chitinophaga filiformis_A. The sequence continues at coordinate 376,279 of NZ_JAKIRP010000006.1, forward strand.
AACCCAACCGGCAGTGTTATAGTACACCAGCATCAGGACGAAGATCACGATGAAGGAGATAATGAAAGACTTAGCACCCGCTGCGATAGACTCCTGACCGAGGGATGGTCCGACGATCTGCTCCTGAACGATTTTAGCAGGAGCCGGCATTTTACCGGATTTCAGGATGTTTGCCAGGTCGTTTGCTTCTTCCAGGGTAAAGCTACCGGAGATAGAAGAACGGCCACCTGCGATCTCACCCTGGATGGATGGAGCGGAGTAAACGATGTTATCCAGCACTACAGCTACATAGTTGAGTGTAGCAGGGTTGTTAGGATCTGAAGGAGCCAGTTCGCCGGTCAGTTTTTTCCATTCTTTGGCGCCAACCTGGTCCATCGTCATGGAAATTTCCGGACGGCCGCTCTGGTCGTAATCCTGTCTTGCATCCACTACCCTTTCACCACCTACACGTGGAGCAGGGCTGATCGGATTTACTTTGATAGCATATACCGGCAGTGGTGCACGTTTATTTTCTTTGTCTTCAGCACCGTATACGAACACCAGGTCTTTAGGCAGTGTATTTCTTACTGATGGGATCCTGAGGTAACGGCTAAAGGTAGCAGTATCGGAAGGGAGGATATTACCTACAACCGGGCCATAAGCAACGCCCTGCTGAGGATGATATCTTGGGGCGAAAATGCTGAAGAAAGGCTCAGCTTTTGCCAGTTCGGCCCTGCGTTCAGCTTCTGTCTTCAGGGAGTCAGGTTTGCCGGATTTTGCAGAGTCATTTAAGATAGCGGAGAGGCTACCGGTAGTTGTAGTGTCAGCAGCAGCTTTTGCTACAGCAGCAGTGGTGTCATTAGCCTGCTGAGCGGTTGTATCAGCAGCAGCCTTTGCAGGAGCAGCGCCTACAGCAGCTTTGATGGCCTCGTTCATCGGCTGGAGAATAGTAGAGATGAACTGCTCATCGTTTTTGTATACCTCACGGAATTCCAGGTTAGCGCTGGCCTGCAGGTATTTTCTTACACGCTCAGGATTGTCAACACCTGCCAGTTCAACAGAGATGATACCTTTGGTTTCATCCAGGCTGATGTTAGGAGAAGCAACCCCGAATTTATCGATACGTTTCTGCAGCACGAGGTAAGTATTCTTAATGGCTGCGCCTGCCTCACGACGGATCACATCCAGTACCTTGCTGTTGCTTGTATTGAAATCAATGTCTTTCTGGTATGCGTTGGCAAAAATGGTAGAAAGACGGCCCTGCGGCTGTACTTCTTCATATGCCTGCCCGAACAATGTAACGAAATCAGACTGACTGGTTTTCTTGCGCTGTATCGCCAGGTCCAGGGCTTTATTGAAAGCCGGATCCTGTGAATGGCCGCTCAGTGAACGGATCACATCTTCCACACTTACATCCAGTACTACGTTCATACCACCCTGAAGGTCAAGCCCCAGGTTCAGCTCTTTTTCTTTGGCTTTGTCATAAGTTACATACCAAGGAAAACCCGCCATTTCTTTGTTACTGGTACTGTCCAGAATCCGCTGTCTCCTTTCTTTCACCAGGTCTGCCAGTGAGTCCTGATAAACCGCCTGCAGCTCTTTGTTACCAGGATACTTCTGTTCAGCAGTCGGGAATGATTTGCTAATATCACTCTGGGCTTGCGCAGCTACTTTCTTCTCGTAGCCACGTACCAAAAACGTGAACGACAAATAATACACAGAGATAAGGATCAATGCACCGGCAAAAAATCTAACCAGTCCTTTAAGTTGCATATTGTTTCGGGTTTATAAAAATTTTTTAAGAGTTGCAAAGATAGAATTTAAATTGATATATTAAAGCCGTTCGGAGGTAGAAAAGGAAAAAGGTAGAAATAATTGATTATCAGTACATAAACCCTTGCTTTCCTGCGAAAAATTAATCTTTGTTTTATGCGTCGTTCTGTTTTTCTCTGGTTGATGCTATTCTTTGCAGCCTGCAATACTAATAAAAATATGGCAACAAGGTACTATCCTGCTAAAGACTCTTTCCTCGTTACTCTTTTGAACGCTCATGCGGACAGACTGGGCCCTGTGTTCCGGCAATCGCAGGACTTTGGTTTACAGATCATTTACACCCGCATAGACAGGGACGCGGCGAACCGGCCTCACTTCACCGACTACTATTACCGGGTTGATACCGGCCGGTATTTCTACCCCGCTTCCACCGTAAAACTGGCGGCAAGCGCCCTGGCCCTGGAGAAACTGAATGACCTGGATATTCCGGGCCTGGACAGGAATACGCCCATGTTCACCGACAGCCTGAAAGACATTACGCCTGCCGTACTGTCAGATACTACCGCTGCCGGCGGACTACCTTCAGTAGGGCAATATATTAAAAAAATATTATTGGTGAGCGATAACGACGCTTATAATCGTCTCTATGAGTTCATCGGGCAGGAGACCTTTAATAAGAGATTGTGGGAGAATGGTTTTACAGCTGTCCAGATAAAGCACCGGGTAGGGGTCACGGGAATAGATCCCGAAGAAAACCGGCATACCAACCCCGTCACCTTCCGTCAGGGCGACCGGGTGATATACAGTCAGCCGGCAGCCTACAGCCGCCTTACCTTCTCTCCCCGGCATGACCTGATGGGAAAAGGGTACTATAATGACAAGGACGAACTGGTGAACAGCCCTATGGACGCCTCTCAGAAGAACCGGGTCCCCCTGGCCGACCTTCACGGAATATTACGGCAGATAATTTTTCCGGAAGCTGTAACAAAAGCACGTCGATTCCGTTTAAGGGATAGCGATTACCAGTTTTTATATCACTGTATGTCTGCGCAACCGGAAGAATCAGCACATCCCCATTACGATACAGCCGAATTCCACCACAATTATGTGAAATTCCTGTTATTTGGAGGGAAGCAAAGCGACAACATTAATGCGAACATACGTAGTTTCAATAAACCTGGCTGGGCATACGGATTTCTGACAGATGTAGCCTATATAGCAGACTTCACACATCATGTAGAATTCATGCTGTCGGCCACCGTATATGTAAATAAAAACGGCATTTTAAGCGACAAACATTATCAGTTCGAAGAAACAGGGAAGCCATTCTTAAAAGCATTGGGCGAAATCATTTACGAGTATGAACTACAACGCGCGAAAAAACATCTTCCGGATCTGTCGAAATTCAGGTTCGACTATACCAAACGTCTTGAATAACCTTTTATAACCAAATCAAATTCGCACTAAAAGATAGCAAAATGACAACTAAAAAAACTCGAGTGTGGGCAATGGCGGCCCTTGTGACAGTGGTAACCAGCTTCAGCGCCTGCTTAAAAAGTGACAACGTAACTCCTCAGCGGGACAGAGCTGCGGTAGCTATTATCAATGGTATCCTCACCAGCGGAGACCTGGATTTTTATGATAACAGCACCAAAGTGAATAACGGCGCGCTTTCCATCGGTTTTACCTTCATCGGATATCCTATTTACGGCGGTATCCGTACGTTCGCTTTCAAAAAGGCCGGTCAGACAACTGATTATGCAGCAGTAACCAGCCTGTATGATTCCCTGACATACAATACCGTAGTAGCTTATGGCGATTCCGCTGCACCGCAGATGAGAAGCATTAAAGACGATTTTACGGGCGCTACCCAGACAGCCGTGAACATCCGTTTCTTCCATTTAAGCCCTACCACCGGCGCTGTTGACCTGTACATTGACGATGTAAAAGTGGACAGCAACCGTACTTACGTGGGCACCAGCGGGTTCAGAACAGCATTCACACCGCTGACCAAAGGCGTTTTCACCAACAATATCAAGATAAAAGAAGCCGGTACCAACACCGTGCTGGTAGAAAATTCTTCCCCCAGCAACAGCTTCTCTTCAGGTAGTGTATATACTATTTACCTGATAGGTTCCAAGAATTATACGGACAAGAGAAAATTAGCCGTAAATAACATACGCAGTCTTTACTAATCTGTAAAATTGCGTTTATACATACCCAGGCAGCCGGGATCAATAGTAAAGTTGGTCCCGGCTGCTTTTTTGTTACAGTGTATCCTTATCCATCGCGTTTCTCCATTATAGCTTTCTTTTTTTTCTACTATGACACTTCCAAATTTATTGTAGGTTTGTCTCCAGTTAACCCTATAAAACTGTTATTGCATATGAAGGAAATGGAACTCGCCGAAAGGCTGTCGAGGATATCCGAGCCTCAAACGATTAAGATGGCTAAATTAAGCCGTGAGCTGAAAGCCCAGGGTATAGACATTGTAGATCTGAGTATAGGAGAACCCGATTTTGACACACCTGCCCATATCAGGGAGGCCGCAAAGAAAGCCATCGATGAAGGCTTTACACATTATACACCTGTTGCCGGTATTCCGGAACTGCGTAAGGCTGTAGTGCACAAGCTGCAGCGCGATAACGGACTGGAATATACGCCTGACCAGATTGTCGTATCAACAGGCGCCAAACAGAGTATTGCCAATGCAGTACTGAGTATCATCAATCCTGGCGACGAAGTGATCATTCCTACCCCCTACTGGGTTACTTACTCAGAACTGGTAAAACTGTGTCAGGGAGAAGTGGTATTCGTTCCATGCAGTATCGAAAATAAATATAAGATCACGCCGGCCCAGCTGGAAGCAGCCATTACACCGAAGACAAAACTGTTTATGTTCTCTTCTCCGTGTAACCCAACCGGCTCCGTATACAGCAAAGAAGAGTTGAAAGCACTGGCGGATGTATTTGCAAAACATCCCCAGATCTACATCATGGCCGACGAGATCTATGAATATATCAACTATGTTGGTAAACATGAAAGCATTGCCCAGTTTGAAGGCATACAGGAACGTACCATCATCATCAACGGTCTCAGTAAAGGTTTTGCCATGACCGGCTGGCGTCTGGGCTACCTGGCCGCTCCAAAAGCAGTGGCTAAAGCTGCCGAGAACATCCAGAGCCAGTTTACTTCCGCCACCAGCTCTATCACGCAGCGTGCTGCCGTCGCAGCCCTCAACGGCGATCTGACCACAGCAGATGCCATGGTAGCTGAGTTTAGGAAAAGACGCGCTTTTGTTTTCGAACAGCTCAGCAGCATCGCCGGCCTGAAACTGATTGAGCCGGATGGCGCCTTCTATATGTTCCCGGACGTCAGCGCATTCTTTGGTAAATCTTATGACGGTGAGGTGATCAACAATGCAGATGATGTCTGCATGTACCTGCTGCACAAGGTGAACGTTTCTACTGTTACCGGCGCTGCATTCGAACAGCCAAACTGTATCCGTCTCTCCTATGCTACTTCCATGGCGAAACTGGAGGAAGGTATGAAACGCCTGAAAGCAGGATTTGCACAATTAAGCTGATAAGTTAAATCAACATTAATATTAGCTCCGGTACCACCACATACCGGAGCTTTCTATTTTACAGTACCCTTGCATATTAATTCATTTCCATATATTTGCAGCTGTAATATCCAATCTGAATGAACATTTCAAATAGCACGTTACTGTTTATCGTACTGGGTGCCGGCGTACTGGCTATCCTTTATATGACCTTAAAAGACATGATCCGCAAACCGGAAGCCACTCCGGCGCCAGCGGAAAACGCATCGAAACCGGCTACAGACAAAGCTATCCTGCCATTACAGTTACAGGCCTATGAGCGCCTGGTATTGCTGGTGGAACGTATTAACCTGCAGAACCTGATCGGACGTATATTCCAGCCGGGATTAACAGCGGTTGACATGCAGGTGGGACTGGTGCAGACTATCAAAGCTGAATATGAACATAACATCGCTCAGCAGATCTATGTGTCTCCTATGGCCTGGGAAGCGGTAAAAACACTGAAAGAACAAACCATTACCATCATCAACCAGGTAGCCAGCCAGCTTCCTCCTGATGCTACAGCAATGGACCTGAACAAACAGATACTGGAAATATTCCTGCAGGCGGAAACTTCTCCTTCCGAACTGACTTCACAGATATTAAATGCAGAAGCTAAACGGTTATTTTAACCGCTTAGCTTTTGCTCCATTACTTTTTCACCATCTCTACCCGCTGAGGTCTGATCACTTCATACAACAGGTACCCTCTTCCGTTAAAATGGATATAGCGGGGCGGCGACAGGTACCAGGGAATGCCCGGCACTTTTACATGTGCCTGTATATGTAAATGCGGTTCAGAGCTGAATCCTGAATTACCCACACATCCCAGGGGATCTCCCTGTTTAACCACATCTCCTTCTTTCACGATCACACTGCCATGTTTCAGATGGGCCAGGAACACATAACTGTTCACTGTTTCTATCAATACCTGGTTGGTATTGTGCGGTCCCCTGATCATTTCCGGCGGAATATTGTCCGGATCGTCCCCAACAGCCCTGACAATGCGGCCATCGCATGGACTATACAATGTATCGCCGAATATTTCATAATCCTCCAGGCGACGGCTGAATATAGCTTTTGCCCGGCTGCCATTGGGCCTTAACTTCACTATGTCTATGGCATATATAGCCCCACGCAGACTATAGTGAAACAGGTTTGTCGGCAGTCCCTTTCCTCCCTGCAGCACAAAATAACGGCCCGTCTTCAGCGGGAAAGCCAGGTCTATAGCCCTCGCTTTTCCGGTAGTGCCTGTAAAATACAGGATACTGAGCGTTAAGAATATTACCGAAAAGAACAGGTTGCCGACAAAACGCCATACCCGCGGTACCGGCGCATCTTTCTTTTTACGGAAGAAGCCAAGGAATAACGTTAACAGCAGACAGATGCCAAATCCCCATTTAGCATCCACAGTAAGGTAGATCCACGTTCCATAGAGATAAATGAACAAACCGAGAGAAAGCCCTAAGATAAACAGGGACCAGCTATGCCGGAATATCCGGCCGGAAGCAACAAAGACCAGGAAAATACTTAGCAGCGCCAGAGCAAATGTGAGTAGTAACAAAGCGTAAATAAACATGGCTTATCAGAAAAAACTTTTTGCAAATTATCAAATTTGTGCTCCGCCGCAATAACGTAATAATTATGTAACATTGCTCCTACGACGACATTTATTCCACGAAATTCAGAATATGAAAGATAGTATCAAAACAGATGCCGGTATCACGATCGCACCTGTATATACCAATCCGGTGCCGATGCAGGAGTTACCGGGCGAGTTTCCTTTTACAAGGGGCGTGCATGCTTCCATGTACCGGGATAAGCTATGGACAATGCGGCAGTATGCGGGATTCAGCACGGCAGAAGCGTCCAACGAACGCTATCACTACCTGCTCCAACAGGGAGTAATGGGGCTCAGCGTAGCTTTTGACCTGCCCACCCAGATCGGGTATGATTCCGATCATGCTATGTCGGAGGGTGAAGTTGGTAAGGTCGGCGTCGCCATCGACTCGCTGGAGGACATGGAACGCCTGTTCAAAGGCATCAAGCTGGAGGAGATCTCCACTTCCATGACCATCAATGCTACCGGATTTATCTTACTCGCACTGTATATTGCCCTGGCAAAAAAGCAAGGTGCTGATCTGAAGAAGATATCAGGTACTATTCAGAATGATATTCTCAAGGAATATGCTGCCCGTGGTACCTTCATCTACCCTCCCAAGCCTTCTATGCGGCTTATTACCGACATCTTTGACTATTGCAGTCACTCGGTACCCAAGTGGAACACTATCTCCATCTCAGGATATCATATCCGCGAAGCGGGTGCTAATGCCGTACAGGAGCTCGCGTTTACCCTGGCTAACGGTAAAGCGTACTTAAAGGCAGCGCTGGACAAAGGACTGGATATAAATGTCTTTGCCCGTCGTCTCTCATTTTTCTTTAATGCGCATAATCATCTCTTTGAGGAAGTGGCTAAATTCCGTGCTGCCCGCCGCATGTGGGCGCATATTACCAAAGAGATGGGCGCGACAGATCCTAAGGCGCAGATGATGCGTTTCCATACGCAGACGGGCGGTAGTACGCTGACGGCCCAGCAGCCGCACAACAACATCGTACGGGTGACTGTACAAACCCTGGCGGCGACACTTGGGGGAACGCAGTCGCTCCATACCAATGGTTATGACGAAGCGCTGTCACTTCCTACAGAGGCGGCGGCACGGATTGCACTACGTACGCAGCAGATCGTGGGATATGAGAGCGGTATCGCGGATACGGTGGATCCGCTGGCGGGTTCTTATTATGTGGAGGCGCTGACGAATGAAGTGGAGTCCCGCGCCTGGGAGCTGATCGGCAGGATAGATGTGATGGGAGGTGCTGTCAGTGCGATTGAACAAGGGTTCATGCAGGATGAGATAGCGAGGAGTGCTTACCGTTATCAGCAGGAGATTGAGAATGGGGAGAAGATCATTGTGGGGGTGAATAAGTTCGCTGTGCGCGAAGATGTTACTACAGAAGTATTCCGGATTGATGATAGCATCAGGCAGGTGCAGACGGAGCGGCTGCAGTCGCTGCGGGCGAGGCGGGATAATGTGGCGGTGACGGCGTTGTTGCAGCGGCTGGAGGCTGCGGCGCAGACGACGGAGAATCTTATGCCGATTGTAGTGGAGGCAGTGGAGAGTTATTGTACGCTGGGAGAGATTGCGGATACGTTACGGAAGGTGTGGGGCGAGTATAAAGGCGTTTGATCATCGGTAGCTCGGTAGGACGACTGGCTGTCACATTTTGTTTTGTTCGTTTGAGGTGATTTTGTAACTACAGTAGCTTGGTCACTGGCTTTGAATTTTTGTTTTTGTTCGTTTGAGAAGCTTTGGTAACTACGGTAGCTCGGTCACTGGCGTTGAATTTTTGTTTTGTTCTTGAGGAGCTTTGGTAACTACGGTAGCTCGGTTTCAGGTGGGACCACTGGCTGTAGTTCTTTGAAGTTCCTTGCAATTGAGCGATGGGAGGTCGTATTGGGCCGTTGGATATCCATTAAACCCCTGGTGGTGCGGATTGGCACTTCAAACAACTAAGGCCAGTGATCTCCACCTGAAACCGCTGCTACCTCCGGACGGACGATTGGTGGCCAGCTTCTGATTGTAATACTGGATACTGGCTAATCCTGTCACTGTATTGGTTAATTGCCGACATATCCTGAGGGGTGCATGGACGAACATTATGAACAATTTAAACACTCTTTGAAAGCTACATTGACTTTTTGGAATGTTCATCAATGCTCAATGTTGTTCGTGATACATGATTATCTCACGCTCAGGCGTTTTAGGGCAATTCTCATTTGATTATCTGTAATTCATAATAGTATTGTATTTTTAGGCCATGTCTTCAATTTATTATAACGCCTGCCCGGTGTGTGGGGCCGGCAATATACACAAGGTATTGACTGCCAAAGATTATACTGTGTCGGGCGAATCATTTGATATCTATCATTGCGGGCATTGCAGCGGAAGGTTTACCCAGCATGTTCCAGGCCCGGCGGAAATAGGTCGTTACTATCAATCACAGGATTATATTTCCCATTCTGAGACCCGTAAGGGATTGATCAACCGCTTGTACCACAGCGTACGAAAGATCACCATGCGCTCTAAACAGAACTGGGTAAAAGCTGCTACAGGACTAAAGCAAGGTACGCTGCTGGATATAGGTTGCGGTACCGGCGCCTTCCTGCACTATATGAAACAACTTGGCTGGCAGGTCACTGGCCTGGAACCTGACGAAATTGCCAGGAATAATGCCAAAACACTTTATAACATCGAACCACTGCCCTCCTCTGAACTGTTCTCCCTGCCGGCGCAACAGTTTGATGCAATCACTATGTGGCATGTACTCGAACATGTGCATTCCCTGCATGATTACTTAAAACAGATCCGTACTTTGCTGAAACCAGAAGGCTCTCTTCTTATCGCAGTGCCGAATTATACATCTCCTGATGCGGAACATTATGCGTCCTTCTGGGCCGCCTATGATGTGCCACGACATCTCTACCACTTCTCCCCTTCCTCTATGGAAGTCCTGCTGAAACAACATAAGATCCGGATCGTACGTAAACATCCTATGGTGTTTGATGGATTCTATGTGAGCCTGCTCAGTGAGAAATACAAAACCGGTGGTAATGGCTTGTTTAAAGGCTTCTGGAATGGATTTATTTCCTACAGAAAAGGACTGAAAAACGTAGATAGATGCAGCTCTGTTGTGTATGAATGTAAAGCCGAATAGGGACGATTGGTGAGCGATTCAGTGTATGAATTGATCATTAGTTAGTGATCGGTTGTTAGCGCTTAGCAGTAATCAATTAGAAATTTACAACCAATGATCGATTAGCTGGCAATTCGTAGCAATCATTAGTGGTTGGCCTGTCAGTGATTGATAGCAATCAATAACGATTTATAACGGCGATTGATTAGCTAGCGATCCGTAGTAATCAATTAGTGGTTGGCCTGTCAGTGATTGATAGCAATCAATAACGATTTATAACAGTGGTTGATTAGCTAGCGATCCGTAGTAATCAATTAGTGATTGATCGGATAGTAATTGATAGTGATCAATAATGATCTATAACATTGATCGATTATCCAGCACTTCGGAGCAATCAATTAGTGATCTCTAACGCTTCGATTAACATTAAATATCAAGATCTTCCAATAGCAAAGCCAGAGACGGATAGCGGAAAGCTACGTCTCTGGCTTTTTTTTGACGATAGTGGTCACGGCAACAGCATCTGAGAACGATGACCTGATGACCCGATGGCATGCTGCTATGGCTATCGTCTGCTCATGCATCAGCTAATAAGGGATCTTATGAGTTAATACAAATAGTTAAGTGCGATAAGATCGTTTGCATTGAATGTACGGTCGCCGCCATTGGAGCATGCCAGCATCCAGGAGTTGGCGTCAAATCCTGTTGGTGTACCAGGAATGTGGATAGCGCCTATGCCGGCATCTCCTTCGTTCACATTCTGATTGCAGCTCACGCGCGTGTCGTAGTCTGTATGGCGGAAGCCGATACAGTGACCGAGTTCGTGCTGGATCACAGAACCTACATACAGCACATTCGGATTTGATCCGTATGCCAGCCGGTGTGTGTTCATCAGGATCGAGTTATACGGGTTGCCGGCAGCTGTCGGAAATCCGGCAGATCCTAATGTGATAAAACCACCGCTGGGGCCCTGAGAGAAGCCCTGGATAGTAATATCGGCCGTACCACTGGTAACGCGGGTGAACGTGATACTCAGACCAGCCCTGTTATAACGGGCGATAGCGGTGTCAGTACCTGCTACATAAGCAGATCCCAGACCGCTTACCAGCACCGTAATATTACGGGTACCAGATACAGAGACCAGATTGGTAGTGCGATACTGTTCGCTTTCAGCAACTCTTACAATTGGACTGTTGACCTTTGTATTCAGATTCTCTTCGGTCAACACGATATCGTTTTCCACGAGATACCCTCCTGCTACTTTTCTGACATTGTCAGTACCGAATCCCAGGGCATAGATCTTAGCCTTTGTTTCATCGGAGATCTCTGATGCAGCCGTTGATCTTACTGCATCTTTTTTACAGGAAACCATCAGTGTGCCTGCCAGCAGACAGATGGAAGCGCCAAGTACGTACTTACGCATAACGTTTAAATGTTTTAATATTTTTACAGATTGTGCTCATGCATCAGGGGTACTAAGCATGCGATGTTTGTTTCATGATATTGCTTTCAGTTACCTGATATCAATCCCTTCTTCTGAGAGCGATATAGTTTTCCCAAAGAGCAATACCAATGTTCCCTATATCAATGCCCGTCTCCTGATAGCGGAATTAATACAGATAGTTCAATGCAACGATATCGTTGGAGTTGAAGGTGCGGTTACCACCATTGGAGCAGGCCAGCATCCATGAATTGGAACTGAAACCGCTTGGTGTACCAGGAATGAGGATAGCGCCTACGCCTGCAGAACCTTCATTGGAAGCGCTGCCACCACAGCTGAGTGAACGGTCAAAATAGTCTGTGTGACGGAAACCGATACAGTGACCAATCTCGTGCTGGATTACAGATCCTACATACAATACATTGGGGTTCGTACCATATGCCGCTGTATTTGTGTTCATGCGGATAGAGTTGTAAGGATTACCGTTGCTGGTAGGGAAACCGGCAGATCCCAGGGTGATATAACCACCGCTTGGTCCCTGGTTGAAGCCAGAGATAGTGATATTAGCACTACCGCTGGTAACACGTCTGAAGGTGATGGTCAGTCCCAGCCTGTTATAACGTGCAATGGCAGTATCAGTACCAGCGATGAAAGCAGTTCCCAGGTTGGATACCTTGATAGTGATCACACGTGGTAAGCCGGTCACCAGGTTGTTGGTGCGGTATTGCTCTTCTTTGGCAGTACGTAAGAATGGGCTGTTCACCTTTGTGGTGAGGTCATTCTCACTCAGTAAAATGTCGCCTTCTACGAGATAGCCGCCATCTACTTTACGTACCTCAGCGGTGCTAAATCCGAGGGCACTGATCTGGTCGAGTGTTGTCTGGGAAACACCAGCTTCGTTGGTACTTTTAGCTGGTGCGCTATCTTTTTTACAGGAGACGATACAGGCGCTTGCTCCTGCCATCAGGCAAAAGAGGGCCGTTAATGTGTGTTTACGCATACATTGTAAGATTTGGGTTTCGATAAAATGAAGATATTATTAGCTGATCAGCTGATGATAAATGTGTCTGCCATGAACATCCTGTTCAGCACCGGAAGACCGACGATCATTGTTAGTGGCTGTCTTGCAGTGAGCGCACTGCATACCACCAGGATCAATCGTCCCGGGAAACTGAAGGCAAATGTCTATAGACTAATTCCCTGTTGCGTTCATGGAATAGGTACATTGTTCATCAGTAGATATAGCTAACCTGACAGATAAATTTGCTTAACTCATGCGTTCATTTTTGTAACTGCAAGACATGCGGCAACTCGCGATTTACCGCGTCATTGCTGGATTTTCAATTTTTGATTACTCGGGTAACACCGGGTGTGCCCGGTTGTAGATTTTCGACTTTTAGTGCTTGACTTTTATCGTTTAGATTTCAGTTGCTCGATATCAATATTACAACTTTCCATGATACTCAGAAAATAAAACTTAAATGGAAATTAAAGAACAGGGATTGGCGAACTTTCGGCGGGTATCTTTATGCAGAAAGGTGTGTGGGATTACGTAATTGTTCCGAAAATCTTGCCTTATGCCTTTCCGGATTGGTGATACCTCGGTTTCAGGCTGGGATCACTGGCTGTAGGTCTTTGAAGTTCCTTGCTATTGAGCGGTGGCAGGTCGTATTTGGCTATTGAATATGGATTAAACCCCTGTCAAACGTGGCAGGCGCTTCAAACAATTAAGTGATTATACTTATTGGCTTCCGCTTATATTCATTAGTGCCGTAATGTATACCTTCCGGATTGGTGATACCTCGGCTTCAGGCTGGGATCACTGGCTGTAGTTCTTTGAAGTTCCTTGCTATTGTGCGATGGAAGGTCGTATTTAGCTATTGAATATGGATTAAACCCCTGTCAAGCGTGGCAGCGCTTCAAACAACTAAGGCCAGTGATTCCCACCTGAAACCGTTATACTTATTGGCTTCCGCTTATATTCATTAGTGCCGTAATTGCCGTAATGTATACCTTCCGGATTGGTGATATCTCGGTTTCAGGCTGGGATCACTGGCTGTAGTTCTTTGAAGTTCCTTGCTATTGTGCGATGGAAGGTCGTATTTGGCTATTAGATATGGATTAAACCCCTGTCAAGCGTGGCAGCGCTTCAAACAACTAAGGCCAGTGATTCCCACCTGAAACCGTTATACTTATTGGCTTCCGCTTATATTCCGAGCTCCGGGACATATGTCTTTCTGATGAACGATACAGTGAAATAGTGATATATATATTGGCCACCCTCCTGTCAATTGACTCCTGTAATGTATGATGGCAGATTGTCGACGGTTATGACAAAATGATCGTCAGGATAAGCGGAGATATACGAGATAATCAACAGAGACACACCTTTACTGCTATTTGAAATACAATTATGCAATGGGTTGGGTAAAGGGGGCATTCAGATTGGGACCTATGCAATTCAAAGCGTCGTCAATACAATGGAGGATAGTGTTTAAGGATTAAAAATGTGGTCGCTATCCGCCAAGTAGTCCGCCTGGAGGGAGCGGCGGTTCCAGGTGAAGATCACTGGCCTTAGTTGTTTGAAGTGCTGATGCGAATTACCAGGGGTTTTATAGATATCCAACAGCCAAATACGACCTCCCACCGTTCAACGACAAGGAACTTCAAAGAACTACAGCCAGTGGTCCCACCTGGAACCGAAGCAATATTATCTAACAAAATCATGGACAAAAGGTCAACACAATCAACAATACGATCTCCCACGCTCAACGACAAGGAACTTCAAAGAACTACAGCCAGTGGTCCCAACTGGAACCGAAGCAATATTATCTAACAAAATCATGGACAAAAGGTCAACACAATCAACAATACGACCTCCCACCGCTCAATGGCAAGGAACGTCAAAGAACTACAGCCAGTGGTCCCACCTGGAACCGAAGCAATATCATCAGCAATTCATAGACAAAAGGTCAGACATAATCAACAATATGATCCAACGACAAGAAACGTCAAAGAACTACAGCCAGTGGTCCCACCTGGAACCGAAGCAATATCATCAACAAAAGGAACAAACAGCCAAAGCTCCTAATTTAGCCTGAGCTTCTACAAGCAAAACAAAAAGCCCTCCTGCAAAGCAGAAGGGCTTCGAATTATAGAAGAATGAATTATTACAGGTGAATTGCCTCGCCATAAGCAACCTCGATAGCGTCTTTTACAGATTCGCTCATGGTCGGGTGCGGATGGATAGAGTTCAGCACTTCCTGGTAAGTGGTTTCCAGTGTGCGGGCAGTTACAGTCTGTGCGATGATTTCGGTAACGTTAGCACCGATCATGTGTGTACCCAGCCACTCGCCGTATTTAGCGTCGAAGATCACTTTAATGAAACCTTCAGGAGCGCTGGCTGCAGTAGCCTTACCGGAAGCAGAGAATGGGAATTTACCAACTTTCACTTCGTAACCAGCTTCTTTTGCAGCTTTCTCAGTATAACCTACAGATGCAATTTCCGGAGCACAATAAGTACAGCCAGGAATGTTCATATAGTCGATAGGCGCAGGTTTATGTGCGTATTTCTTTTCGTTGTAAGCGATCGCTTCCACGCAAACGATACCTTCTTTAGAAGCAACGTGCGCCAGCGCCTGACCAGGCACCATGTCACCGATGGCATATACGCCCGCAACATTGGTCTGGTAGTATTTATCAACCAGTACTTTACCCTTGTCAGTTTTAACACCTAAAGCTTCCAGACCCAGACCTTCGATGTTGGCAGCGATACCAACAGCGCTCAGTACTACGTCTGCTTCCAGGAAGATCTCGCCGGTAGCAGTTTTAACTTTAGCTTTCACGCCTTCACCTGCAGCTTCAACAGCTTCAACGGAAGCGTTGGTCATGATCTCAATACCTTTCTTCTTGTAGATCTTTTCCAGTTCTTTAGAGATATCCTCGTCTTCAACCGGAACGATACGCGGCATGAACTCGACGATGGTCACTTTAGTGCCCAGGGTTGCATAGAAGTAGGCAAACTCAACGCCGATTGCGCCGGAACCTACAACGATCATGGATTTAGGCTGTTTTGGCAGTACCATTGCTTCACGGTAGCCAATTACCTTTTTACCATCTATTTTCAGATTAGGCAGTTCACGGGAACGTGCACCTGTTGCCAAAATGATATATTTTGCATCATGTACGGCAGTTTTACCATCCTTGTCAGTTACTTCTACCTGACCTTTGGATTTCAGCTTACCAGTACCCATCAGCACCTCGATCTTATTTTTCTTCATCAGGAACTGTACGCCCTTGCTCATCTTATCAGCTACACCACGACTACGCTTGATCACAGCGTCAAAATCAGCACTACCCTCGCCTACGTTAATTCCGTAAGTCTTGGCGTGCTGTATATATTCCAGAACCTGTGCAGACTTCAACAATGCTTTCGTGGGAATACAGCCCCAGTTCAAACAAATACCGCCCAGGCTCTCTCTTTCAACGATTGCCGTCTTAAATCCCAGCTGAGAAGCACGGATAGCAGCCACATATCCACCAGGGCCACTACCAATTACGATTACGTCGTATGCCATATTGCTTAATTTTAATTTAAACTTGCCAAAGGTAATAATAAAATGGAAAAAGCCCGGCCAAAAATAGCCAGGCTTTTCTTTGTCTTCGGTTGCGAAGATCCATCAATATTTTTAGCGGAGGTCTACCACTTCTACACCAGGATACTTCTTAGGATCGAAGCTGAAAGTAGCGTCTGATACATTCGTATTAGGTGTAAAGCTGGTGATCTCGTATGTATAGTGGTTGCCGTTCTTTTCGAAAACCTTCATTTTAGAGATGTTCTGGTTCTTTTTGTCGATAGACACGATCACTTTGAATACGTTCTTTGACTTGTCTGTAGGCGTCATCTCGATATTCTGCAGCACCTTACCTTTTTCAGTAGTTTCACCATCCAGGCGGTACAGATAGTCTTTATCGTAGAAGTTAGTGAACAGTTTAGCCGGTGACAGGGAAGAACTGTTAGGATCTACAGTATTGATTGTTACCTCGTTAGCATCTTTTGCGTATGTCCAGGAAGTTTTGTTATCACTGATGATCTCCTGGCCGTCCAGGTTCACTTTATATTTAGCACCTTTCATGTAAACGGTGCCTTTTTTAGAATCTGTTACACTATTGTTTGCACCTTCTATTTTCAATACAAAATTGGCCACCACTGATTTCAACTGTGAAAATTTCTTGCTTACACCGTCCAGGATCACTTTCGCCTTGGGATCATTCTTACCCAGGCTACCTTTGGACTGAGCCATTCCATTCATTACTACTCCGCCTGCTAATATGGCCAATAATAAAATTCTCTTCATTTTTCGTAAGTTTTGTTTTCTGCTGTTAGTAAAGACAAATGTTATGCCGATACCTGTCTATCTTTCGTTAATATAAAGCCAAATGTACTACGATCAGCCGAGATCGTTCAGGATCTCTTCGAGATCGGCCTCTGTCTTGACATTCACCTCCCTGGCCTTGCTACCCATATTAGGTCCGACGATACCGGCTGCCTCCAGCTGGTCCATCAGCCTTCCGGCCCTGTTATAGCCAAGTTTCATACGGCGTTGCAACAGAGAGGTAGAGCCCTGCTGGTTCTGTACAATAACACGGGCTGCCTCTTCAAAGAGCGGGTCCCTGTCCTGCAGGCTGATCTCTTTGCCCTCCATTTCCTTCTCATCCACATATTCCGGTAGCAGGTAGGCTTCAGGATAAGCCCGCTGCTCACCAATATATTCCGCCACTTTCTCCACTTCAGGCGTATCTACAAAGGCACACTGCAAACGTACCAGCTCACCATTGAAGGATACCAGCATGTCCCCCTGCCCGATCAGCTGTTCTGCCCCTCCAATGTCCAGGATGGTACGGGAGTCGATCTTCGAGGAAACCTTAAAGGCGATACGCGCCGGGAAGTTGGCTTTGATGGTACCGGTAATGATGTTAACAGACGGACGCTGGGTAGCGATAATGAGGTGAATACCTACCGCACGGGCCAGCTGGGCCAGACGGGCGATCGGCATTTCCACTTCCTTACCGGCAGTCATGATCAGGTCGGCAAACTCGTCGATCACCAGCACCACGAATGGCAGGTAACGGTGTCCCCTTTGCGGGTTCAACCTTCTCTGGACGAATTTGTGATTGTATTCCTTGATATTACGGGTACCAGCCTCTTTCAGGAGATCGTAACGAAGGTCCATCTCAATACAGAGTGCGTTGAGGGTATGGATCACCTTTTTGGTATCGGTAATAATGGCTTCCTCCTCTCCTGGCAGCTTGGCCAGGAAGTGTTTTTCTATCAGCTTGTAGAGCGACAGTTCCACCTTTTTAGGATCTACCAATACGAACTTCAGCTGAGAAGGATGCTTTTTATAGAGCAAGGATACAAGTAATGTATTGATACCCACTGATTTACCTTGTCCGGTAGCACCTGCCATGAGCAAGTGCGGCATTTTAGCCAGGTCAGCGATAAAGTTCTCATTATCAATCTTTTTACCGATAGCAATGGGCAGTTCCATGCTGCTTTGCTGAAACTTCTCAGAGGCCAGCAGATTCCTGAGCGATACGATACTCTTCTTCACATTAGGCACCTCGATACCGATGGTACCCTTACCGGGGATCGGCGCAATGATACGGATACCCAGGGCCGAAAGGCTCAGGGCGATATCATCTTCCAGGTTCTTGATGCGGGAAATGCGCACACCGGCGGCGGGTACGATCTCGTATAAAGTAACGGTTGGTCCTACGGTGGCACTGATCTTCTGGATTGAAATATCGTAGTTCTTCAGGGTGTCGATGATCTGGTTCTTGTTTCTGTCCAGTTCACTGGCATCCGTTACGATCTTTTCGGTACTGTGGTTATCCAGTAGTTCCAGGGACGGGTATTTATAATCACGCAGGTCGAGGGTAGGCTCGTAAGGATCCATCTGAACGGGCTGTCTTACGGGCTCTTCTTCCATTTCATCTTCCGCTTCTTCTACCGGAGGTTTGATCTCCCAGGCCACATCTTCCGTATTCGGCTTCTTCCTGCGGGAAGATGTCTGCTCGACGGTTTCTTCTATATATAATAATGGTCCGGCATCTTCTTCCTGTTCCTCCACTTCTTCTTCCTCTTCTACTTCTTCCTCTTCACCGGCTGACAGATTTGCAGGAGGTATCAGGGTGATAGATGCATCACTGCGCTCAATAAGCTGCATTTCAGGCAGTTCGGTATTTTCTGAAGGAGGCGGTATTACTGAAACACCAGATTCCCTGAGTCCATTTTTCTTCCGGGGTTCCTTCGCATTAGCAGCCGGCTGTTGCGGCGTAACGGCAATTACTGCAGGTTCAGGAACCGCAGCAGGTGCTACTGCAGGTTTGGGTTTAGCTTTAAACTGCTGTTCCAGCCATTTGAAATCGTAGTTGTATTTCCAGATCAGCCAGGATAAACCAGCCACAAGCAGGAGTAAGGCAGCCCCGGCCCTTCCCAGGAAGCCGATCAGCCAGGTATTGACAGCGTCACCCATAGCTCCTCCCCAGGGGAAGTCGGATAACATGGATACGAAGGCTGCGGTCGTACTGATGAACAGCAAACCAAAGAGGATATATTTAACATTACGCCAGATGCGGAACACACGACGGCCCACCACAGCGTTGACACCAAGGACAAAAAACAGATAACAAAACAGGTAGGAAGCTATACCGAACCCTTTGTAGAAAAACCAATGGGAGACGAAGGCCCCTAACCTCCCGAGGAGGTTTTCCACCTTCACGCTATCCATGTCCATCAGCAGCAAGCTGGCTGAATAACGGAATACCTTATCCTGGTCTTCTTCCCAGGTAAAGAGATAAGATGTAAACGCGATAAAACAGTAGAGCGACAACAACAGGCATATTACCCCCAAAACCTTATGGGTCCTTTCATCTTTTACCAGTTCTTTTACTTTTACCTCTACTTCCTTGTCCTGCTTAAGTACGTTGGGGTCGTTGCCTCGAGGTTTCTTACTCTCCGGTTTTTCTGTTTTCAGTTTATTTTTAGACATACATTATAGCGCTCCAAAATTACGGTCGCTCTTCGATATATTAAGAATTTATTTTCAATTAAGAATCAGTAACTAAGGAACCGGGAATTCATGTATTCCCCGTCCGCTGTCCCCCTGGTTCTCAATTTGGGTCCAGCCATTAATACAACAACTGTACCCATCTTGTGATAAACTCCAATACTGCCGGGTTTATTGTCTCGTCCAAAGTGCCATATTCTTCCAATGTACAGGACTCACAACGCTGGAACAGGTGATTCAGCCCTGAAAAGCTCCTGATCGTAACCAGTTCATTTCCACCTTTTACCAGTCCGCTTTCCAATCCTTTCAGGTTGGTGGTAGCGTCTGTGATCACGTCTTCACTCCCGTTTATAGCCAGTACCGGGCATTTTATCTTCGCGAGATAGGTGGCAGGATCGTACTGGAGGAGGGACAACGCTTCGGCTTTATTGTCAACGGCATAAGTCGCTTCTATGAAGTTTTGCCGGCCGATTGTATTGGTGCTATCCCCAAAGTGATTATAGAGGGCCGACAGCTCTGCATAAGCCTTCCGTTGTCTTTCGGCAGGATCGGCAGTGAGGCCCATCACGTTCAGATAACGCTGGTAGCTGGCTACATATGCCTCAATATGGTTATCTTTTTCTCCGAGCATCTTTGCTACCTGCGCCAGTTTACGGTTATAGTACTCCCTGCCATCAAGTCCCGGGGAGGCCATGGTGATCATAAAAGCGATCTTCGGATCGCCGGCGGCAACGATCTGGGCTACTACCCCTCCTTCACTGTATCCTAATAGTCCGATGGCGGCAGTATCTGCATCGTTTCTCTTACGCAGCCAGTTAACAGCGGCTTTCACATCTTCGGCGAAGTTGAAAATACCGGAGGAATCGTAGTTGCCAGTGCTCTCTCCTACTCCGCGGTCATCAAACCTCAACGTAGCGATGCCATGTTTTACGAGGTAGTCGGTGAGCACGGCGAATGAGCGATGGTCGAACTGTTCGTTATCCCGATTCTGCTGACCAGTGCCGGAGATCAGGACGATGACAGGATATGGGCCTTTCAGGCCTGGCTTTGTGAAGGTTCCGCTCAGCAGGACTTTATCAACCGGGTTCACGAATTTCACGTCCTGCACTTCATATGCAGGGTGCTCGGAGGGGTCCTGCGGACGGGTCACGGGAAGGTCTTTGACCTCATCCCTGGAGAAGTTCAGGGCGGTGCGGTTCCCGACCTGTTCGAAGTGTCCTTCGTAACGGTTGCGGATACTGTTCCAGTAGCCGGTGTATTTGAAGCTGATATTTTTAATGACGAATGTCAGGGTGTTACCTTTTACATAAGCTGTGTCCAGCGCGATGTCGTCGGCTGCGATGTCGGGGCTTTTCAATCGTCCTTTAAGTTGATTTCCCTGGCGCTGGAGTTGTAATTGCAGGCGTTGTTTCTGGCCTTGCGGATTTGTA
This sequence comes from Chitinophaga filiformis, assembly GCF_021646545.1. Classification (GTDB taxonomy): domain Bacteria; phylum Bacteroidota; class Bacteroidia; order Chitinophagales; family Chitinophagaceae; genus Chitinophaga; species Chitinophaga filiformis_A. Next base: position 397,329 of record NZ_JAKIRP010000006.1, read on the forward strand.
AAAACGCCGTACCAGTTGCCGTTGATTTCCTGTGCTGTCACTGTTCCTGCGAGGCTGAGGCAAATGATAATCAGGTATTTGAACATGCTTGTTGTTTTATTGTTTTTTCGTGTGCGATTGCTTGTTGCAGTACCGGACATCCATATTGCATTTCGGATATCGCAACATGTGCTGCCGACTGCGTGTACTGTTAACATCCGCGTTGCATTTCGGATATCGCAACGTGTGCTGCCGACCGCGTGTATTGTTGACATCCAGGTATCGCAACTTGTGCTGCCGACTGCGTGTATTGTTAACATCCGCGTTGCATTTCGGATATCGCAACATGTGCTGTACCTGCTTGGTTGGATGTCGATGAAGCAGTGTCAAACGTTTCTGCTTCGGTATGCTATGGAGCGACATCAAACATTTCTCAACCAGCTAAGGCACATGTTTACGATATCCTCATTCCACCGGACTGACAACGTCGTTATTGTCGCGTTACTGTTCAGATGTTGTTTATTCTACCAGGCGGACAATGTCGTTATTGTTGTGTTCTTATTCAGACGTCTCGTATTCCACCAGACTGCAACGCCGCTATTACTGTGTTACAATTCAGACATCTGGTATTTCACCAGATTGACAATGTCCTTATTGCCGTGCTGCTATTCAGACATCTCGTATTCCATCAGGCTGACAATGTCCTTATTGTCGTGCTGCAATTCAGACATCTTGTATTCAACCAGCGTCACAACGTCGCTGTTACCGCATTACTGCTGAGGCGTATCGTTCCGTAAAATTACAGGGGCTAAGCCATAAGCCAGCCCCTGGATAGTTAAGTGTATGCTAATATTGTTAATACTTTCTGGAATGCCTTATTATCAGGCGCCATCGGCTACTTCTTCAGGAGCGCCAATAAAAGGCAGATCCAGCCGGCAATGAAGAATAAACCTCCAATTGGTGTAATGATCCCTATTTTGCTCAGTCCCACTGTTTCAGTAGCCTTTATCATTGTTAGGACATATAAAGAACCGGAAAAGAGTATCACTCCTATAAAGAAGCAACGTCCCGCCCATTCCAGCAGATTAGCGCCTGCGGGGAAGTGGATAAACAAAATGCCTACCGCCAGTAATGCGAATGTGTGATAAAACTGATAGGTCACGCCTGTCTGAAATGTGCTTACTGTTTCCGGTGGAACCAGTTCCTTCAGCTTGTGAGCGCCAAATGCGCCGAGTGTTACGGCCAGAGCGCCCAGTACTGCTGCGATGATGAGAAATCCTTTATGCATTGGTATATTGATGTTTGATTATTTAATGCAACAAATTAATGACAACAAATTGATGCAAAAAATGATTGATATCAACAATTGGACATCGTGGTTTATTAATCTTCCAGTTGGTGTAACCGGCTCTAAGCCCCTTACGTCTATAACTCGTCAGTACAACCTGTCAATGAAGCAACCCATCGCGGAGTGCCAACCTTATTACACAATTCAGGCGGCTAACCCATATTACAATATTCCCGGGAGGGCAACTTTCTGCGACTATCACCTGGGTATAAATCCGCCGGACAGCCAACGATTACAGGGTACCAACCGTATTACACAATCCAGCTGTTTAATCGGTGTTATCAGGCGGCCAACCATTGCGGGATGTCAACCGTGTTGCACATCCGGGTGCTTAGTGTTTAGCCTATATTAACCAGCGGCCAACCATTGCGGGATGTCAACCGTGTTACACATCCGGGTGTTTAGTGTTTAACCTATATTAATCAGCGTCCAACCCATAATAGCCCGGAGAGACAACTCTCTGCGATGACGACCGGTATAAATCCGGTGGAATTTCACCGGGCGGCGCACCACATAACTAAGCTTTGATATCCAGGCGCTGTGTAAAGGAATCGAGAGTAATGGTCTCAGATTCGGCAATGGTGATCTGGGCCTGTTCGTAGAACGGTACGCGTTCTGCCAGCTTCTTTTCTACGAAGTCGAGCAGTTCATCGTCGGCCAGGTCCTGAATGAGCGGACGTTTGGACTTCTTACGTTTCAGGCGCTCAACGATCAGCGACAGGCTTGGATTGAGCCAGATGGTGGTACCATTGTTATTCATGATATCCATATTATCCTGGAAGCAGGGTGCACCACCACCACAAGAGATGAGGAAGTTTTCGTTGCGGGAAAGTTCCTTCAGCCAATAGTTCTCCTGCTGGCGGAAATAATCTTCTCCTTTCGTGGCGAAGATGTCGCTGATGGACATTTCTTCTGATTCGACGATCACGTCATCGAGGTCATAGAATGGTAACGACAGATGTTCTGCCAGTTGTTTGCCCCAGTAAGTCTTGCCGGCGCCCATAAAGCCGAGTAGAAAGATTTTCAAATTGACTGTTTTTAAACATTAATGTCCTGAGTATCCTGAACGGGCCGTATCTGCGCTTTCCGCCCTGACAGCTGAAAGGTCCTCAGATCCGTTTGTCCAGGTTAAGCATAACCCGTCTTCCATCAGATATTGCAAATATAACCGTGCAATTTTATCCGCTTTGTTAAAATTGCAGGTAAGGAAGCCTTTCTGCAGGAAGATAAAGGGTGCAAGTTGCATATTTTCTTTAAAATCAACGCTTCCCAGTCCATACCACTTAAAAACAGCCTCTTTAGCGCTCCAGCAGATGGTTTTATGGGATAACGTATGTACGGGATCGATAAAAGCCTCTTCCGCCGCTGACAAAAACTTGTGCGATACCGCTTCTATCTTAGGTTTTATCTCTTCTATGTCAATGCCTACCGCACTGTCACTGCTCACGATCGCAGCCACGTTATCACCACAATGGGAGATGGAAAAATGCAGGCTGTGGCTGTCCAGGTAAGGCTTACGGCTCTGCATCACCTGAATTTTCTCAACCGGGAAACCCGGATATAGCACCTGGAGCAGATACCTGCCCGCAAAATGCTGTAAACGCTTGTGCGGGTGGTGAATGGCCGGGGAAATATTGACCTTCCCCCGGAAGAATTCCTCCTCCTCTTCTATTTTCCACACCCCCAGGCGGCTGCCGGGATTGATTTGTATGGTACGTATTAATGGCATATCTTGCCAAATTAATGCAAAAAGCTGAATGCAGAACGCATTAAACACGGAAGCATACTAACACAACTATTTACTACTAACTAATTTTACCCGATCTATGATCCTGTCAGACAAAAGGATATTGGAGGAAATTGAAAAAGGCACTATCGTTATTTCGCCTTATGACCGGAAGTATCTCGGCACCAACTCTTACGATGTACATCTTGGTAAATACCTGGCCACCTATAAGGACAGGATACTGGATGCCCGCGCCCACAACGAAATTGAACACTTCGAGATCCCAGAAGAGGGATATGTGCTGCAGCCCGGTACCCTTTACCTGGGTGTGACCCTGGAATATACCGAAACACATGCCCATGTGCCTTTCCTGGAAGGTAAGTCCAGCACCGGCCGCCTGGGTATTGATATTCATGCCACTGCCGGTAAAGGCGATGTGGGCTTCTGCAATACCTGGACGCTGGAAATCTCCTGCGCCCAACCCGTACGCGTGTATGCCGGTATGCCAATCGGACAGCTGATCTATTTCGTGGTGGAAGGTGAAGTGGAAACTTTCTATAATAAGAAAGGCAATGCCAAATACAATGGCCGCACCATTAAGCCAGTAGAAAGTATGATGTGGAAGAACCAGTTCTGATTATTTCTGAGAAAAGGTAATGGCCGGATAATGGCGACACCCATTGAACTGGTCGAAGATGACAAAGTAAGGCGCCAGTTCTGATCAGTTTAGAGAAAATACTATCAATAAAACAGATTAAAAAGGCCCTCGGAACTATTCCGGGGGCCTTTTTTTACCATCTCGATATTGAATTTCAACCAGTTGATGTAAAAACACATTTCCGGTTTGCTGTTTATATGGCTTTGACATGCCTTTGACATGCCTTTACCATGCCTTTATCCTACCCCTTCTCCTTTCCTGTACCGTGCAAAAGCGATGTTATTTTAACTGCTTGCTGGCGCTCTCACTTAAAGGGGTAAAAGCAACGGCCGGAGATGATCCGGCCGTCGTAATATCTTATTTCAATGAGTTGATCCAGTTTGCAATTTTCAATGCATCGGCACGTGGTACCTGCGGCATTGGCGGCATTTCTGTTGCGTAATCAGGCCAGTTCTGTGGCTTCGGATTAGCAAGCAGTTTCAGGATCTGCTCGGCAGAATATTTACGTTTGGCAACATCTACGTATGCAGGTCCTACCTGACGCTTGGTAGCGTTGTGGCAGGCCAGGCAGGTATATTTTGCCAGCAGTGGTTTTACTTCATCGTAAGTAGGCACTTTTGCAGCAGCTGTTTTTGCAGCGGTAGCGCCTTTTGCAGCAGCATCTTTTGCAGTAGCCTTTCCTTTATCTGCGGCAGCAGAAGCAGCTGCGGTTGATTTAGCGGAATTGAATGTGCTTGCCTGGCTTAAAGGCAGCTTATCTCCTTCCGGCAGGTTGTGCAGCGTATAGTAACCGGTTGGGTGTACCAGTGAATAAGAGTTATCCTTTTCACGCACGCCTTCCAGGGTAATATTGTGTACATAATCCAGACGCAGGCTGTCTACGATGAGTCTTACCTTCAATCCATCTTCAGATACTTTCACACCCTTCACCGGACATTTTGCGATGTTCACCATTGGGCTTCCGTATACTGAATGGTATTTGTAAGTGAAGCTTTCTACTGAGTAAGAAGCCAGATCTTCTGCAGATTTCTTATTTACCGGCAGGGTGAATTCGATCTCAAAACCATCAGGTTTGGATCTGATCGTCTTCATTTCAAAAGGCATCTTTTCATTCCATACCAGACGCTGTAAACCTTCGTTGGCTTCACCGGCAGAGCCCCAGCCACGGTTGGTTTCACCCACGAACAGGGTTGAACCATCTTTCGCCCATGCCATACGCAGCACACCTGACTGGAAGCCGTTACGGAAGTCGAAAGACACACCCTGGTATTCACCTTTCACCTTTTCCATTACCACACGCATGATCTTACTCTGTCCCTGGTCGCCCACCAGCAGCTGGCCGGCAAAAGGACCAAAAGAACCTTCAGGGATCTGAACGATCTCGGAGTTGGAGATCCCCTGGATACCATGCGGCAGCACTACGGCAGGCAGGCGCAGTTCAGGGATCTTCTTCTTCACATCCATCAGTGTCACGAAAGGCGCAGTCACACTGTTCTCAGGCTTAGTGTATCTGCCGTTCGCATCTTTAGGACGGCCTTCGTCCACAAAGGAGAAGAAACGCTCCTGTGTCAGTTTTACAGGGGAGTTAGCTTCTTTCGTCCAGCGTAAACCGGCAGGGTGGCCGATGAAATCGCCCTGTTTTACCTGCCATACACCACCGGAACCGAACCAATCGCCCTGGTTATCTGTATAGAACAATTCACCGTTGATCATACCAAGACCGCATGGAGAGCGGAAGCCGGTAGCATATGGTTCCATATGTCCGTCGGGGAAGATGTGCATCATCCAGCCTCTCCAGGGCACACGGCTTTCACCACGCCACCATTCCTGGTTACCGAAAGCAACGTTGCCGGATACGAAGAAAGAGCCGTCAGGAGCGATCTTCGGACCGAAGCTGTATTCATGGTAGTGACCGGACAAGGGCCATGCGAATACGGTTTCGTATACATCTGCCTTACCATCCATATTGGTGTCTACCAGTTTGGTGAGCTCACCACGCTGTGCGCAATAGAAGGCGCCGTCTTTCCAGACGAGACCCAGTATTTCATGCAGACCGGAGGCAAATTTGCGGAAGTAAGGTTTACGGCTTGTAGGATTTTCTACAACATATACATCACCACGACGGGTAGATACACCCAGATCACCATTTGGCAGTACTGTCAAACCGCCAACTTCCAGCAGGGTACCTTCCGGAGAAGATACCTTGAGTATCTTATAAAAATCTTCTTCTTTAGGCGTTTCCTGGGCACGAACCCCGGAAGTCACACCCGTTGCCGCGGCTATCAGCAGCGAATACAACGTGGTCTTTTTTATGAATGCCTTATAAATGTTTTTCATTTGTAATAGTCGAAAGGAATTAGAAAAGGATGGAATAGCTCAGTTTACCGTGTACAGGAACGATCAGTTCTTTTGTTGCACCTGCTTCACGAATGACAGGTTTCTCACCACCGGCATCATCCACCTGGAGATAATAAGATTTTCCATCTATAACATACAGATCCTTTGAAGGTGTTTCAATGGTACTACCTTCTGCAAGTTTAGCATACAGTCCTTCAACAGGAGTAGCTACCGTCAGTTCACGGCGGATGCCATGTCCTTCAGGCAGCACGCGCACTACGTCAGATACTGCGGCGCCATATACCTGGTAACGGAACGTAGGCAGATCATTCTCATCCAGCACATAACCTTTGGGACGGTAACCTGTACCAGTGGTGTCGGTCGTCCAGGCGGCCTGTGGAGAAGACAGTTTACTCAGGGTGAAGAATGGTTCGCCAAGCAGCTGTACAGTACCACGTGGGCGGGAGCAGCCATTTCCTCTTTCGTGCCACATAGGTGTTGCATCGAGGAATTCGCCGCGCCAAACCTGTGCTACCATGCCTTTGTCGAGATCGTAGGTGTAATGCACCTTTTCAGGAGAGCCGACAGAAACAGCGTGTACTACGCGTTTATTGTTCTTTACATCCATGAAGCTGCGCAGGATAGTGTTTACCGGCGCATCCACAAGGATAGGATCTGTCATCCTGTTATTTTCATTGCCAGTGCGGTCCTGGCCGGGTTTGTTGATAGTGATATTGCGGAAGGCAACAGCGCCATGATCGCCCTGGAAACGGAGCGGACCCGTTGCTTTTTCATCGCCACCACCAATAGAACCGCGGGTAGGGCCCATCAGTTCTACGTTCTCATGGATGGTCACACCGTTCAGTTCCACCAGCAGCATACGCGCGTTGGCTGTCTTTTTGCCGGAAGCATCAAAACGGGGCGCCTGGAAGGAGATCTTCATATGCTGCCACAGGCCCGGGGCACGGCTGGCATTCACGCGCGGAGCGTGGCCATCGTATCCCTTCTGTCCTTCAGGACGGCTGTCGTCCCAACGTTCGTAGATACCACCATTGCCGCCTGCTTTAGGCACTTTGGTGTTCCAGCTGTCCAGTAACTGGATCTCATACCTGCCCTGCAGGTAGATGCCTGAATTGGAACCGGGCGCCATCATGTAGTCCAGTTCAATATCCACATCACCATATTCTTCGGTGGAGAAAAGGTCTTTACCGGGACGTTTTTTGTCCGGCATGTTGAATAACACCCCTGTACCCGCTACAGCGTCCAGTACATGCGGGTTGTCGAGTTTTGCGGAGGCATCACTGGTAATACTCCAGCTCTGTCCTGGCTCGCGGAAGGCAGATAGGTCCTGCAATGGCAATTTGCCTGACTGCGCGGCAACCGGATGGGCAACTGCCATTCCTATACCATAGAGGCACAGAAAACCCATCAGAGACCGGCTTGCATGATTCTTCGATCTAAGTAACATAACGTTCAAATAAGATTAAGTCAAAAGTGGAATAATAGAAAGTTGAGACCTTTTGACGTGCGCTAATATAGAGATAGTTTGTCGCGGACACAAGTTATTGAAAGAGAATTTGGGATGAACGGAAATATTTTATGGCCGAAATATTAAACAGATTGTTAACCATTTTTTTACTTTTGCCGTTTGGCCTTGTCTAATATACTTCTGACTATTAACCTAAACGACACATCTCTATATGCGAAAGATCTTTACATTGATCCTCTCATTATGCACCATTAATGCCTATTCACAAAGCTACAGCGGCACGGTATCCGATCGCGAGAAGCGTCCATTACAGGAAGCGACCATCTATAACCAACGCACAGGCGCTCATACACATACCAATGAAATGGGCGCGTTCCGGCTAAAGGACGGTCAACAGGGAGATACATTGAAGGTATCGCATGTTTCCTTTAAGACGCAGCTGGTAGTACTCGATAAATTATTCCAGCAGATTATACTGGAACCATCCAATCTTGAACTGAATGAAGTGGCTATCACTTCCTCCATCAAACATCTGAACCTTATATCGGATATTGATCTTAAGACCAATCCTGTCAAGTCGTCCCAGGAACTGCTGCGCAAAGTGCCCGGCCTGTTCATTGGTCAGCATGCAGGCGGCGGTAAGGCTGAACAGATTTTCCTGCGTGGATTTGACATTGATCATGGTACTGATATTAACATCAGTGTAGATGGTATGCCGGTCAATATGGTCAGCCATGCACATGGACAAGGGTATGCAGACCTCCACTTCCTCATTCCTGAGATTATTGAGAATATTGACTTTGATAAAGGCCCATATCATGCTGATAAAGGCAATCTGGCGACGGCAGGATATGTGGCTTTTAAAACAAAAGAAAGACTTGACAACAGTAACATTACCCTGGAAGGTGGTAAATTCAATACCTACAGGACCATGGGAATGTTTAACCTGGTGAATAATGATAAACAATCTGCCTATGTTGCGGCTGATTACCAGCTGACAGATGGTTATTTTGTTTCTCCGCAAAACTTTAACCGCATCAACCTGATGGGTAAGTATACTGCCTACATGGAGAATAATGATAAATTGTCTGTATCAGTTTCCCACTTCAAGAGTAAATGGGATGCCAGCGGACAAATACCGCAAAGAGCTGTGGACGCAGGACTGATCACACGTTTTGGCGCTATCGACAATACAGAAGGCGGCAACACCCAACGTACCAATGTTAACCTTCAATATCTCAAACATGTGGATGCAAATACCTTTGTGAGAAGCACAGCTTTTTACAGCCGTTATGATTTTGAGCTGTATTCCAATTTCACATTCTTCCTTGAAGACGCTGAGAACGGCGACCAGATCAGGCAGAAAGAAAACAGGAGTATTTTCGGTTTTGAATCGGAATTGAACAGGAGTTTCTATCCGGGAGAAAATCCGCTTGAACTTAAAGTAGCGGCGGGTTTGCGTAATGATGATGTGAATGATATTGAGCTATCTCACACTGTGAACAGGAAAACAACATTGGAACAGCTAAAGCTGGGTGATGTCAATGAGACTAATTTATATGCTTATGCCAGCGCTGAATATAAAGCTGGTAAATGGTTGATCAATCCGGCAGTGCGTGTTGATCATTTCAAATTTGATTATGTCGATAAACTGATGCCTGCTTATGCCACGCAAACACAGAGCAAATCTATTGTAAGTCCTAAGCTGAACTTCTTATATAATCCTAACCACAAGATCCAGTATTTCCTGAAACTGGGTAAAGGATTTCATAGCAATGATACCCGTGTTGTAGTAGCAGAAAAAGGACTTAAAACATTGCCGGCAGCTTATGGTGCAGATCTCGGGCTGGTATGGAAACCGGTGTCGAAACTGGTTGTGAATACAGCGCTGTGGTATCTGTTCCTGGAGCAGGAGTTTGTGTATGTAGGCGATGCAGGTATAGTGGAGCCTGGTGGCAAAACCACGCGTAGAGGAATTGATCTGGGTGCCCGGTATCAGTTAGGGAAATGGATCTTCATTAATGGCGACTTTACTTATACACACGGCCGTTCCAATGATGCAGCGAAGGGTGAGGACCGTATTCCATTAGCACCGGTTGTAACAGTTGCAGGTGGTGTCAGTATTCATCATCCTTCAGGTATAAATGGAGGCATCAATACAAGGTACCTGGGACATCGTCCGGCTAATGAAGATAATAGCATTGTAGCCAAAGGATATTGTATAACTGATGCGAATATCAGTTATCAGTATAAGCAATTCACTATCAGCGTGATCACGGAGAACATCTTTAATACGGCATGGAATGAGACGCAGTTTGCAACAGAGAGCAGGTTAAAGGATGAAGCAGCGCCGGTAACGGAGATACATTTCACACCGGGCACACCGTTTAATATCAGGGGGACGCTGAGTTACAGGTTCTGATCTGGCAGTGAATGACATTTTCAGGGGTTAAACTAAAAGCAAAATTTGCTTTAGTTTAACCCCTGTTTTTATTTTTAAGGTTCACACTTCACAACTGTTCATTTTGTTCACTTTCTTGTAATCTACAGCCATGACATTCATTTTGCCGCGGTTACTGCGTAATCTTGGACGCCGTTTAAATTGAACAGGCAGATGCATTTATGGAGAGCTTAAACAGAGCTTTTAACAGAATTCCGTAAAAGAGCCAGTCACGGGACGTAACAAAATGAGACACTATACCCCCTAACGAATTGAACCTTATCAGGCAACTGGTAAGGTTTTCCTTTTACGCCGAAGTTCCAAACTTCACGCTTTTCATTTTGTTCACTTCTGATAACTTTCAACCATTACATTTTCTTTGGTTACTGTTAACTAGTCATTAACTCATTTACCAATAAAAAAATTGAATTTCGATCTTATATGGCATTATTCGTTGCCATGTAAAATTATACATCTGTTCTATCAATCTCTGGTATGTGTATTTACATAGTTAATCCACAACTTTTAAACAGAGATAAAATGGCAAATGCAGTAAAAATCAACTTCGACGATGTTTATGATATTAACATGGTATCAAATGAAATGACATTAGCAAGTTTTGAAACAGAACTTACAGATGGAAGTAAAAAAAAGTTACTGGTAGAAATAAGTCCTAACGCACACGAGTTAATGCCCAATGTCTACAATCTGGCCTTCGGTCCATCGGATACAAACGGCGAAATTGATGATAAAGCGCAGATAAAACATAAAGACTATTCAAAAGTCTTTTCCACTATTCTTTTGCATGCCCAGATATATCTGACTGACCATCCCGATCATTACCTGGGAATTGATGGCTCCAGCAATTCGCGAGCTTGGCTATATTATCGATTTATTCTAAGCAATTTTGACTATTTAAGCACCTATTTCGAGATGAGAGCTATGAAGTATTATGTAAGAATAACGAGATTTGGTAAATATCAATATGAAAATCCATTCGATTTCAAAGACATCAAATCCGATTTCGTAAGAATTACGAGAGACAGTCCCTGGCATCCCGAATTTATGTATAACTATTTCATTTTTTCCAATAAAGATCAATTAAACTAATTAACATGAAAGATCCAAAGGTAGAGGAAAAGATTCAAGCCTTAATTGCACAAGCCAAGGCAACGGGTAAAACAGTTAAGATCAGAGTGCCTGCACGTCGTAGATCATCACTAAGTCAGATCATTAGAACTAAAGAACAGGCAGATGCATTTATGGAGAGCTTAAACAGAGCTTTTAACAGAATTCCGTAAAAGAGCCAGTCGCAGGATGTATCAAAAATAAACGAACAATCTGCCGCTTTATATGACTAGCTGGGGCCGTCAGGAATCTGAATAAAAGAAGCTGTCACAATATGAAGTGCCCGCAAAAGTTGTTTAACTTTTTTTGGGGGCACTTCATATTGTGACAGCCTCTTTTATATCTTATAGCATCCCCTCATCTGATCTTCTCCACAAACCTCTTCGTCGCATCCTGATAAACATTCACAAAATGCGTACGCACCATATCAGCTTCCGCTGTTGATGCATTAGCCAGTTTCAGCATGATCTTCTTTGATGGCAACAACGGCATATGACAGTCAACACAATTATTTGCCAGTACTATTCCCGTAGGTGCTTTATAAGAACAGGAATCATGGGCAACACCATTTACATTGTGACAACTGATGCAGCGCTGTGAGAATGCCGCCATATTTTGCCGCTCGCTGACATGTACATTATGACAAGACGAACAATCCAGTTCTGCCATCATCTTAAAACATCTACAGGCGGTCAGCAGGCCGTACTGGTTACCATGCACGTCCAGATTTCCTACCGTGTCAACATCGTAATTTGGTGTAGAAAAGTCATCCAGTTTTTGTCCTACTACAAAACTAAAAGCAGGTTGCGTATGTTTTCTTAACCCCGAATGGCACTGAGCACAGGCATCCAGACGTTGCTGACGGGAAAGATTTTTCGTATTGATAATATTATTGGCAGTCTTCACCTCCGGATGTTGTGTATGGAATGCGACATGCGCAGCTCCGGGACCATGACATCTTTCACAATCGACGCCATACAGGAGCGTTTTTTTGTCAAACACGGTACTTCCATCTTTCTTTTCTTTTGCTTCAACGTAAGTGGCATGGCATTCAAGACAGGTAGCAGGAATTGGTCTGTCAAAGCGGATGTAGTTCTCCGAATACCCCGGACTATTGCACCAATCGTTGGCAGGTGTATAGTACGATACCGGCAATTGAAACAACCTGTTCCTGTCCCAATAAAGATAGGTCTGCCCTTTCCTTCCTGAGCCGATCACAACACCAAACTCCCTTTGTTCGGTCGGAAAACCATTCATGTAGGCCGTTTGCAGGAAAACATCTTTCTTCTTTTCCAGTTCCACCACCATCCATTTGTTATATACAAACTGATTTTTACCGGGTGCAAAGCTGCCTTTAATACTTGCGTCGTCCGGCAATGCAGAGGTCAGGAAATGGGCTGTATGGCGACTATTTTTGAAGATCTCACTATGGCAGGAGGCACATGCTGTCGATCCGGCAAAGGTTGGGGGTGCTGATACAGATGATACAGGTCCGGGATTGAAGGCAGCGCATATAATACTGCCTGTGAATATCACAGATACAATTATTAAAAATATGAGACCTTTCATTGTTACTGTATGATCCTATAAGTAACAAAGAAAAGGCCGGTAAGGTTACACCTCCGGCCTTCTTTTCTCTTAGCGCACATGATAAATTACGTCATGCGCTTCTGTCACATCCGGGATCTCCAGTTTATTGATGAGCTTCTGCATGGCATTATAGGGCACGGTTGCTTCCCTGTTCCCGTTCTGCCGAAATAGCTCCTTATAAGGTACTTCCACATATACGACCGTAACGCCCGCATCATACTGCATACAAAGGGCTATCAATTGTTCCCGCATCTGGTGGGTAGTATTGGTGGCATTCCAGACAAACGAACGCTTATTCCTCAGGTACACTCTTGCCTGTTCTTTAGCAGCCTGTACTACTTTTCCTGTACCGCTTTTATCAGCGGGGCTAATCTTCATCTGCGTGCGGATATCGTCTAATGAGATGATCTCCCAGTCCGGCTGCCGGTAATATTTCTTCACATAAGTATCCTTACCGGCACCGGGTAGTCCGCTCATGATCACTACCTGCACTGCAGGTGCTTTATAGGGTACATAACCCGGTGCAGCATCTCCTTTCCGGAGGTAATGCATGCGGGCCTGTGCATTCTCAAAAGGCCAGGGTGTTCCCCAGCACTGATGCTCTTTACAATACTCCTCGAAGCAATCAATGCGATACAACAGCTCAGCAGTGTCAGGTGCAATGCGCCCGACCATATCAGCACGTGCCAGCAGGGCGAGGTGCTGTGTGTTTACCTGTAATGACGCATGAATAATAGTACGCAGCGGATCTCTTCTTTCCAGCAACCATAAAGGCAAACTGTGATATTTCACCAGTTTGGTGATCTGTTCGCGGATATGGAAAGGCGTTGCGATCTCCTTATACAGTATCTGCCGGGCAGTTCCCTCTCCTTTCCGTGCATGGCCTGCGGAAGTGACACGGCCATCCAGCTCTGTAATAGTTGTACTGCGCTTCTCTACATCGTGCAACAGTGCAGCGGCCCAGAGGATCTCTTTGTCCTGCGGAGATAATGCCTGATATGCTGATTGTTCCTGTAATGCGGTCAACACCATTTGCGTGTGAATGGCCACATTACCTTCCCCATGGTGTATGGGGTCCTGTGGTACGTGCTGCATATCGCCTACCCAGTCGTACGTCTGCTCAAGATATGACCATGATTTATTTTCAGTGATTGTCCACATATTTACCTCCTTCATGCTGAAGGGCTGCACGACGCCAGTTACGCGTCCAGTGCGCGTCAGTTTTGACATGCCCTTTTCTTACATATTTAAATACATTTTCTGCGAATGCATGTACCGGAAAACCGGCTGCATTACGTGTAACGATCCCTTCCATGGTAGCAGGCGTACCGGTGGCAGCGTCATACGCATTAAAACTACCGGGGCCTTTTACAATGTTAAGTATGTCACTTTCAAAATCAGCCTTGACCAATGGTGCCTGCAACTGTTGAATGACCGGTACAGTGGGCAGATCGAGCATAGCGGCATAAAAGCTGGTCTCTTCCCAGCTGAGCCAGCGGTCATGTTCTCTCACTGCAAACACATAGAAATGATGGTCCAGATCTTCGTATGCAATAGAATGTACGGCATACAGGTTCTCCAGGAATATCTCCAGGTCGCCCAGGTCATTTTTTATCAGCTGCCAGTAACGGCGCAGACTTTCTGTCCACGGAGAGGTAGTGGGCGCTACATGAGAGCGCGCAAACACACCATGGCGGGACAGGCAATTATTTTCACCGTCCAGTTTTTCCGTGTGCACCAGTGCAGGAATGGCCGAGATATACTGCCAATAATCATGCTGAATGCGATCATCGCTGGTAGTGCCCGGCGAGAACGGAAAATGATAGGTACGGCCATATTTTTCTGAAATAGCCATATCGGGGTATTTTGATTAAAAAAAAGATTCACAGGCCATTCCTGCAGAACGCAGGTGGCGTAGTTAACAATAGTATGCCTGTGATATTACATGACGCAAGGTTTGTCAGTTTTTTTTAATAATTGCACGCAAAGGTAAGTATTTCCGTGAGATATTCTACGACTCTTATACGACAGCATATAGTCGTCAAAAAAACACTAAATTACGTTTATGAGAAACTTGCTATTCCTCTGCCTGCTTGGAGCAATAGTTCCGGCGGTAATGTCATGTGGCAGCCCTTCCACCCGTCAGCTGGCGAAAGACAGTACAGCTGTTGATACCACTGCCTTATCCACAGATTCTATATTCAATATTGTTGAAGAGCGTACGTTCCAGTACTTCTGGGATGGCGCCGAACCTGCCAGTGGTATGGCAAGAGAACGGTATCATGTGGATGGTGATTATCCTGAAAATGATATGAACGTTGTTACGTCTGGCGGCAGCGGCTTTGGGGTGATGGCTATCCTGGCGGGCATTGAACGGGGTTATATTACCCGTCAGCAGGGACTGGAACGGCTGACAAAGATCGTATCCTTCCTTGAAAAAGCCGATCGTTTTCATGGCGCCTGGCCACACTGGATGTATGAAGAGAACGGAAAGGTAAAGCCGTTCGGACAAAAAGATAATGGCGGCGATCTTGTCGAAACGTCTTTTATGATCCAGGGACTGTTATGTGTGCGTCAGTATTTTGCTACAGGTAACGATCAGGAAAAGGCGCTTGGTGCCAGGATTAATAAACTATGGGAAGATGTGGACTGGAGCTGGTACAGGAACGGTAAAAACGTGTTATACTGGCATTGGTCGCCTAACTATCACTGGGAGATGAACTTCCCTGTAACAGGTTATAATGAATGCCTGATCATGTATGTGCTGGCAGCATCCTCTCCCACACATAGTGTTCCCGCAGCAGTATACCACGAAGGATGGGCACGTAACGGCGCTATCAGAGATAGCATCAAAGCGTATGGCTATACGCTCACATTATCGCACAACTATGCAAAACAATACGGAGGGCCCTTGTTCTGGGCACACTATTCCTACCTGGGACTTGATCCGCATGGTTTAAAAGACCGGTATGCTGACTATTGGGAGCATAATACCAACCAGACGCTGATCAATCGTCAATGGTGTGTAGAGAACCCTAAAAAGTATAAAGGCTATGGTCCTGATAGCTGGGGACTGACCGCCAGTTATTCTGTGAACGGATATGCCGCACATGCACCAGGCGAGAATACTGACCTGGGTGTCATCTCTCCTACCGCCGCGCTGTCTTCCATGCCTTATACGCCGGAATATTCCAAACAGGCAATGGTTCACTGGTATAAGGACATGCGTGATAAGACATTTGGTAAATACGGCTTCTATGATGCTTTCAGCGAAACAAACAACTGGTTTCCGCAACGATACCTGGCTATAGACCAGGGGCCGGCGGTTGTGATGATGGAAAACTACCGTAGCGGTTTGCTGTGGAAGTTATTTATGAGTTGCCCGGAAGTGAAATCAGGGTTGAAGAAACTGGATTTTGAAAGTCCATACCTGAATAAATAATATCAGCGGGACGGCGCAACCATAAGCATCCGCCCCGCTGATAATTCATCTCTTGCAGAAAAGTAGCCTGTTAACATCGAACGTTATGTAAACAGTTATAAGATAACTATTCTACACCTGAAGAGAATGTCGCTTAACAGGCGCCTTCTTCGGAGACAGTACACGTTGCCTGAGTTTCAGGAAAGGCTTTTCAATGATCCTGTTCAATAACAATGCAGCCAATACAGAAGTAATCGAGCAGATGATAAACATCACAGTACTGTTTTGCTCTATCCCTATGTTTCCCACCCACAACTGCGTCAGGTGTATTACACCTTTATGCGAGAGATAGATACCATAAGACAGCATTGCCAGTGTTGCAGTAAAACGCAGCTTCTTTTTATGCAGGAAACTGTTTTCATTTACTGCACCGGCTACCATAGCGCCATAACCGATAGCGATCAGCGGGAAGCCAAAGACAGACGCGTAGAAGTTAGCAGGATCCACACAGAGGAACCAGGCGCCTGTTAAGAGTACCAATCCAATCAGCAGTAATTTATTTCCCAATGCCATGATCTTTTGTTTTACAGCCGGCAGGAACTGAAAGATGGCAGCGATTGACACGCCGGTAAGCAATCCGTCAAGACGTGTAAACGTAGGGTAATACATCCACATGTACCAGGTTACCCAGTAGTTGTCTGCTCCCATAGTTGGTTCCACCAGCACGAACCAGCAGAACAGCCTGATTGCAAATCCTCCTGCGAATAAAATACCGATCAACCAGGGACCTATCTTCAATGCTTTCCAACGCACAAGCATGATCAGTATGATAGGCAGCAGGAAGTAGAACTGCTCTTCTATGCACAGTGACCAGGCGTGCGAAAAAGTACCTCTCTCCTTCAGGTGCAGACCGATATTCTGCGTAAAGGTGAGGAACTTCCAGAGTGGAGGCAGGGCCTCTTTCTCCCGGAAGGCTGGCACCAGGAAATACAGTGACAACACTGTAAGATATGCGGGGATGATCCTGAAGAACCGTTTGAGGAAAAACTCACGGAAAGAGATCTGTTCATTGTTGCTGATCTGTGCAAACAATTGCGATGAAATAAGGTAACCACTCAGTACGAAAAACAGGTCTACACCTGTCCATCCGAAACTGCCAATCGTATCTATCCATGCCGGATGTTGGAAGATGCTATAATGGTAAATGAAAACAAATGAAATAGCGAAGGCGCGCAGGTGGTCTAATCCCGCAAAGTGCTTACCGGGTGCTGGTATCTGTGACATGAAAAAGGGGGACTGCGGATTTTGTTTTGCAGGCAACAAAAGTAAGGAGTTCCTGACATCTTTCGGACGACATTTATGAGCGGTTTTATAGCGGGATGATCCGGTGAAAGTGAGTGAGGATACCTACCTTGTAACGGCATGTATTTTGTTCCTATAACAGTGGATTAAAACAAACAACATGAGACAGATAAGATTCCTTACTGTGGCGTTAGGATTGTTGTTAGCAGGAGCGAGTTGTGTACCACCTCACCATCCTCCTCCACCGCCGAAGCCACCAGGAAGACCCCCAGCCCCGCCACATCCGGGTGGCGCTGCCCAGTTTAATACTCCAGACACCGGCCTCCAGAAAGCAACGGTGGTAATGCATTAACAGAGAAGGACCGGGCTTCAGGGATTTAAGCGAAGACGGACTCGCCTTTCATTGCTGACTCCCGGTCCTTCATGATTATTTTTTTCGCTTTTGTAGTTTCCGCAGGATTGCTTCCAGCTTTACCGGATCATTCACATATGGCTCCAGGTCGAACAGTTCTACTTTCCTGAAATCGACCGGATGGCTTTCACTTTGCAGAGAGATAGAGCCTTCTGTCAGCAGACGTCCTGCCTGCGTCAGGGTACTATCAGCATTCATTACATTCCCGCCCCCGCTTTGTGGTTTATTGTATACAATCACAGTATCACTGAATACAAAATGTTTGATCACGGAATCGCGCAGTACCAGTGCTCCTGCCCGTACCCACTGTTCCCCATGATAAGTTTTAGAGGTGGAAGAGATACAGTGGTCGGTGATCAGTTTCCCATTCATTACCACATTCGTACCCGGCGTACAAAGATTGGCGGTAGAACGCGGATCTTTCCCATTACCGCCTAAGAGCTGTTCTTCCAGGGAGATGGGGAAATCCTGGTCTTTGCCCATACTGGCAGCAGATTGTCCGTGCAGCATTATCCCGCTGTTACGCGTTGCCCATCCCGGGCCACCAGCTACCTGTTCTCCCACAAAGCGGTATTCCACCATGATGATATAAGCCGAGAAATTCTTTTTATAAAAGATATGGCCGTATTGTTCATTAAAGTTGGTGTACTGATCATAACGTACTTTCAGCAGACCGTCTTCTACCCTGAAAGTGTTGCCATAGTTCTCATTCAGGTCATGCCCTTTGATCTTAATGTCCCAACCTTTCAGGTCCTTTCCGTTGAACAACTGGAGCCATCCATCAGCCTTTTTTTTCTGGGCCATTCCTGTAAGTGTCAGCATCAGCAGTCCACACGTGAATAGTTTTTTCATACGTCAGTAATTTATGGCTTTAAGATAGGGAGTAAACGGTAATTATTTCTTCCGAATTTTCACAGAACGGACTAAGAGGCAACAAAGCAGCAGCATTATCTGTTTCTTATACGACCGGAGCCTGGCATGTATTTTAGGCTACTTACTGTAAAGACTATTTATGAAAGCATTTATTACACTTCTACTCGCGTTGCTGACAACAGGAACTATCGCACAGGGGCAAACAGACTGGAAGCAATCGCTCAAAGAGGAACTGGCACAACTGGAAAAAACGACTGACTTTACTATCTGGCAACAGGGAGCAGAAAAGATCGGCAATCTCGCGGTAGCACATCCTGAGGAGTGGCTGTTACAATATTATACCGGCTGGGCTTATACGCAGTCTTCTTTCAGGGCTCCCAAAGGAGAGGCAGAAAGTGCTACCGAAAAGGCGGGGCCTTACGTAAAAAAAGCGCTGGACCTGCAACCGGGTAATACAGAAACACTGGCATTAATGGCGTACTGGCTGTCGGCCCGTATCAATGCCAATAATTCCAGGGGGATGTCATTAGGGCCTGATAGCCGTAGTTATTCAGACAAAGCCATTGCAGCGGACAGTGCCAATCCCAGGGCATACCTGATGAAGGCATTGGTGATCTATCATACTCCTGCCCTGTTCGGTGGAGGTAAGAAAAAGGCGGCCCCAATCGTGGAAGAGGCCGGCCACAGGTTTGCCGGATTTAAGCCAGAGCATGAGCTGGACCCTCATTGGGGGAATGAGATATTTAAAGAGCTGGAAAAGGAGCTGGAAGCTGAGCACTGATAATGCCCCGTTGCAACACATTGACAATGTGACCCGGATGGGCAATTTTATACGCAATTCCACAGTGACAGGATAACACAATTAATTGATTATTAGCACATTTTGATTCGAGCAGGATTTTCGCTTATCTGATAACAAAAACCCGTTGTTTATGAGTACATATCAAAGTTTGAATGGACACGGCGAGCCCCGGGCTACAATGCTCTACGAGCAGTCGAATGTCCTGAATGTAAGTAAACAGGGGCGCATCGCATCTATTATCGGTGGCGCTCTTCTCACTAATTCCGCGATCAGCAACGTTACAAAACATCCCATCAGAAGCCTGATAAGGCTGGTAGCCGGTGGTTACCTGTTATACCGTGGAATGTCAGGGAACTGTCCTATAACCGCCTATGCCGGCAGAAGAATGGGTGAAAAGCATAGCCGTACTATAAAGGTGAGGACAAAATTCATCGTCGATAAGCCAAGGGATGAGGTATATCATTTTTGGAGAAGGCTGGAAAATCTGCCTCATTTCATGCGGCATCTGGCGTCTATCACCGAACATGATGACTTCCATTCCCATTGGGTGGTGAGAGGTCCCGGTGGTGTCGGTACACTGGAATGGGATGCCGAGATCATCAAAGACGAGGCTGGTGCTTTTATTGGCTGGCGTTCAGCTCCGGGCTCCAATATTGCCACTGCAGGTAAGGTGACGTTTGAAGACGCTCCCGGCGGTGGTACCGAGATATCTGTCGTTATCGCTTACCGTCCGCCTGCAGGTTATGTAGGTACAGGACTGGCCTGGCTGCTGAATAGTGCCTTCCATAAAATGGTAGAAAAAGACGTTATGCGTTTTAAACACTATGTGGAAACAGGCGAGATCACGGCTTAACTGGCCCAATATTTGGAAACCTTTTACAGCCTTTTTATTACACCTTTAAAAATCTTTTATTATGAGCACTGCAAAAATTTTATGTGGAGCCCTGGTTGGTGTAGCTGCTGGTCTGGTCATTGGTATTCTGACCGCTCCGGATAGCGGAGAGGAAACCCGCAGAAAGATCAGGCGGTCTGCCCATCACCTGCAGGGCCGTGTCAGACGGATATTAGGTAAAGGTGCAGACGGATTAAGTGAGTTGAAATATATCGTAGAACACGAGCTTACGGGTATCAAAGATGATGTGAAGCAAAGGATCCTCACATTGATAGATGAGGCCATTGAAACTTTCCAGCAGTTTAAGAAAGAAGCTGTATAAAAATAAATAGATAACGGATGACCAGCAATAAAAGAAAGTGGCGGTAGCTTGAAAGCTTTACCGCCACTTTATGTATTGGGTTAGTTAGTATGTACTATTTCTCTGCCAGCAGACCGTCTATCAGATTATTGAATTCCTTTTTGAAGGCTTCATAATGTTCTCCTGTACCGGGGCCGGAAAAACCGGTGTGTACTTCGCGCACATTCCCTTTTTTATCTACAAAGATAGTAGTTGGGAAGCCTTTAATTTTAGTTATCTGCGGTAAAGTTTTTTCTGTTCTTTCAGGATCGCTGGTAGTTACACCGGTGATCAGTACCGGATAACGTACATCAAAGCGTTTCAGGAAACCCTGCAGGCTTTTCTGTGACTTCGCAAAGTCAGTAGTACGTTCATATGCCAGTCCTATCACTTCTACTCCACGTGCTTTGTTAGCCTTATACCATTCTGCCAGGAACCCTGTTTCGTCCATACAGTTCGGACACCAGGACCCCATGATCGTGATCACCACCACTTTGTTATCGAAGCGTTTATCTTTAATGCTTACTTTCTTTCCGTTGATGTCGGGGAATGTAAAATCCAGCTGACTATTACCGGGTTTCACACCAGCGAGGGCCTTCTCATCGGGTAATGCGGCTTTCTCATCTTTCACGGCTGTCCAGTGTTCCCTGCCATCACCAATACCTGCATAAAAGATCCCGTTTTCCAGGGTATTATTTTTTACCAGTGCGGTGAAATAGTATGCGTGAGAACCATCAAAGGTTGAAAGCTTCAATGTATCACCATCGACAATCCCTTCGAGGAAACGATAGTCGCCGGTAGGTGTCAGGAAAGTACCGTGTACGATATTTCCCTGCTGTTTGAACTCTCCTACTGCATAGGAAGAGTCGTTTTTACCGGGAGTAGTGAACCAGGTGGACCAGCGTCCGCTTACATCACCTTTTGCCGGCGCATGCTGTACAAAGCGTTGTTTCACATTGTGTGCCGCTGTAAAGGGAATGCTCACGTCCCTGTCTGCAAGGTGACGGATCCAGTTACCCTGGAGGCGACCATCTTTAGTAAAGGCGGCCCTGAATTCAGAGTCGAAGAAAGGCATTCTTATGAAAATAGAATCTCCCTGGATCTTTACATCATCTACCAGCATACGGTCGTTGGCATTTAATACGTATACCAGTTTCTGGCGGGCGCTGTCTTTTACTTCGAAGTTAAACACAATGTCTGCTCCGTCTTTTCTGTGCAGGCTGGCTTGCCATACACCGGGTTCCAGGTCCCATTTTTCAAGTTGTGTTCCAAATATGAATGCCGGGAGGCATAATAACATCCAAAGTTTGTTCATAGTACTGTTTACGCTGTCTGATCTGTTTACACAATATATCCTACTATATTAGTAGAGTATAGCAAAGATAGTAAAAGAATCCACTTTCTATTACTTTATCAAATTTTCGACCAGTTCAATTCTCCTGCCGTCAGCATCTTTCACCACTGCCGCATACCCCCATTCAGTACTGGCAGGCGCCTGTACTGTTTCCACGCCCAGTTCTTCAAGGCTTTTCAGGGTCTCGTTCAGACTTTCCACGGTAAAACCGAGACGAGTGGTCGTATCAGCGGCTGTAGCATCCTTAGATAAAGGATAAATTTCAAAGGTAAGGCCGTCCAATGCGCCAGAGTAATGATAGGGGCCATTTCCATGGCGATGATGAGTGAATGTGATCCCCAAAGTACTGTAAAATCTCACCTGCTCTTCCTGTTTGTCAGTTCTGATCACTACCAGGTTTAAATGTATCATCTTTCCTTGCTTCCGATTATAAGATAGTTCCTAAAGTAAAAAACTTATTCAGCATTACAAACTATCCCCCTATAGCACTTAACTTTGAGATTGCGCTCTACATGATTCATCATAGTTATCAAGCGGTTAAAGCAACGTCATGAAAAAATATAAGTTAGCCTTTTCGATCATTGGCAGTATATCTCCACGGATAGCGGCAAAAACGTTCCTTCATTTTTTCAGCAAACCTCCTAAAAGAGCCTTTCGCCAGCATCATCTGACACTCAGAGAAGCTGCCACAGAGACGGAAACGCCACTGACGGCATATGCCTTTAGTAAACAGCAGATAAAAGTGAAAACCTATACCTGGGGTACAGGCGAAAAGAAGATCCTGCTGCTGCATGGCTGGGGAGGCAGTGCACTTGACTTCAGTCATCTGATCAAAACACTTGTTGAGCATCATTACCAGGTCATTTCTTTTGATCAGCCGGCCCATGGCTTTACGGAAGGCAGGAACAGTAATCTTATTCAGTGGATGCATGTAGTGACCGCCTTTCTTGATACTTATAAGGACCTTTATGCCATTATCGGGCATTCATTCGGTGGTTTGGCGGCTACGCTCACCCTGGCAAGAGAAAAGGTACATATCCCAAAACTGATCATCCTGACGCCCTCTACTTCAGCGCCTGTTATATTTGATGATGCTTATAAACTGCTGGGCCTTAATGAAAAAGTGCAGAAAGTGGTTCCGGGCATTGTGCAGGAGACATTAAAAGACGACCTGATGGAAATGGATATGCATAAACACTTCAGGTCTATCAAAGTGGACCATATGCTATTTATTTATGACGAAAATGATGAGATCATCCCGCCTGAACGTTCTGAACTTTTTTTGCAGCAACATCCTGAGGTAGAATCGTTTAAGATCCGCGGAGAAGGTCATTACCGTATTATCAGGGACCCGCAGGTGCTGGCCAAAATAGTGGCATTTCTGGCCGTTCCATAATTTTTTTTAAAATCCTGTCACGTTTTTATTTTCTGAGCTGTCATATTACTGTAAGCGATTTAATAAACTTTAAAAACTACAAATATGACACAGAGAATCACATTCCAGGATTTACCTAAAGACATGCTGGCCGGATTATTTAAAACAGGTGCTTTCCTGAAAAACAGCGACATCGACCAGAAACTGCTCGACCTGTTGTATTACCGTGCATCCCAGATCAATGGTTGCGCTATGTGCCTGGACATGCACTACAAAGAGGCTATTCATCATGGAGAAACACATCAGCGCCTGCATGGTGTGATTGCCTGGAGAGAAACGCCTTATTTTGATGAAAGGGAACGCGCAGCACTGGCCTTCACAGAAGCACTGACCAATGCCAATCAACAGGATATCAACGATGATATTTACAGTGCCCTGGAAGAGCATTTCACTCCAGGTCAGATAGCTACACTTGCCCTGGCAGTCGGCACTGTCAATGTCTGGAACAGGCTTAACAAAACTTTCAGGACCGTACCCGGTCATTACGAAGTAGGCCAATTCGCTTAAAAAACTATTCTTATTTTAGCACGATCACTTAATAGACACATATGCTGCAAGATTATCAACACACGTTGTTCCCATACGCTTATAATATTCTTGGTTCTGTAGAAGATGCAAAGGATACGATACAGGATGTACTGTCCAATTATATCTCCGCCGAAAGGGAAGGAATAGAGAACGAAAAAGCTTACCTGGTGCGCAGTGTTATCAATCAGTCGATCAATGCTAAAAACAAGCGAAAAACGGTTAACTACGAAGATGTCTGGTTACCCGAACCTGTAGCAACGGGAGAAGAGGCAGATAAAGCGCTTCACCTGCGGGATATTGGTTCATATACAATGCTTATACTGATGGAAGCACTCAACCCTAAAGAAAGGGCTGTATTTATACTGAAAGAAGGCTTCGGTTATTCTCATGAAGAGATAGCCGAAGTACTTTCAGGTACTGTTGAACAATCCCGGAAACTACTCAGCCGTGCAAAGGGAAAACTGGATGAGCATAAACAGGGATCAACACTCAGCAATAAAACTGTTTCTGCAGCTATACTGGATCAATACCTGCATGCCCTCCGCCAAGGCGATGTACAAAGATTAGAGAATCTGCTCTCTCAGGATATTGTTTTCTATGCCGATGGCGGTGGTAAAGTTAAGTTGGTGAAGAAGTTCTGCAGCGGCTTACACGATGTATCCGAGTTGCTGACCTTTGTGTTCGATAAATATCAGAAGAACTTCACTTTTGAGTTTACGATGATCAATCATGAGCCGGCATTGCTGTTCTTCCTGAACGAAAAGCTGTACGGTTGCCAGGTTTTCTCCATTTCTCCTGAGGATAACAAAATACTGCGGATCTCTACTGTACTTGATCCTGATAAACTGAAGAATATGGGAAAATGATAAAGATGTAACAGGAAAATAAAGAACGCCGGTCTTACTACAGCTGTATTGAGACCGGCGTTCTTTATTTTCTCCCTGGTGGCGCCAATACCTGCTGCATTGTTAGGAGCCGTATAAGCGGTAGTGCCTCATGGGCAGGGTCTTGTTACATGATTCATAACGAAGCTAACAGTGTTCAATATCTCGCGCCAAACAACATGCTGCCGATGCGTACCATGGTACTGCCCTCTTCCAGCGCAATTTTATAATCGCCACTCATACCTGTTGATAATTCAGTGAGTGCATCCTGGTCAGGGAAAAAGCGCAATTTCAGGTCCTGCCTGAGTGTATTCAGGTGGCGAAACTCATTCCTTACCTGCTCCATATTTTCGGTGTTGCTGGCCATACCCATTAAACCGGCAATGCGAATATTAGTAAGGCGGGATTCCTGTTGTTTATATGTTTCCAGCAGTTGTTCCAGCTCTTCTTCACTCAGCCCGAATTTGGTTTCTTCTACGGCTATATGCACCTGTAAAAGGCAGTGGATAGTGCGGTTATTTTTAGCTGCCTGTTTGTTGATCTCTTCAAGCAGTTTGAAACTATCTACTGCATGTATCATGGATACAAACGGAGCAATATATTTTACTTTATTGGACTGCAAATGCCCGATAAAATGCCACTGTATATCTGCCGGAAGAACAGGTTGTTTTTCCTGTAATTCCTGTACATAGTTCTCACCAAAAATACGTTGCCCGGCATTGTACAATGCCTGTATATCTGCCGGTGGTTTAATTTTGGAAACAGCAACCAGTTTGGCATTATGAGGTTTCAGCTGTTCGTTGATTTGCTGATAAGCAGGTAAATTGACTGACATCCTGCAAAAGTAGGGATTAATCCCCACCACTGCAACCCGCACAGCAGCCACTGCATCCGCTGCAATCACTGCGATTCCTCCATGATATAGCGTTATCAGCTCAATATTGCCCGGCCTATCACGATGCGCTGCACTTCGCTCGTGCCCTCATAGATCTGGGTTATTTTGGCATCACGCATGAGGCGTTCTACGTGGTATTCTTTTACATATCCGTAACCACCATGCACCTGTACGGCTTCGGTGGTAACCCACATCGCTGTTTCGGAGGCAAAAACTTTTGCCATGGAACCACTGAGGGTATAATCCAGGTGCAGGTCTTTTTCCCGCGCGGCTTTGAGGCACAACAAACGGGATGCCTCTATACGGGTGGCCATATCTGCCAGTTTGAACTGGATGGCCTGGTGTTGACTGATCTCTTTGCCGAAGGCCTTTCTTTCCTTGGCGTATTTAACGGCCAGCTCATAAGCGCCACTGGCGATGCCCAGCGCCTGGGAAGCGATACCTATGCGGCCTCCGGCCAATGTTTTCATGGCGAATTTGAATCCGAAGCCGTCCTCTCCTATCCTGTTCTCCTTGGGCACTTTGACGTCCTGGAACATAATGCTGTGGGTATCGCTACCGCGGATGCCCATCTTATTCTCTTTAGCCCCCACCGTAATACCGGGTGAGTTCTTTTCGACGATCAGGGCGTTAATACCTTTACTGCCTTTCTCCGGATATGTCTGAGCGATCAGCAGGTATACGCTGGCGCTGTTACCGTTCGTGATCCAGTTCTTGGTGCCATTCACCAGGTAATGATCACCTTTATCTTCTGCCATTGTACGCTGGGAAGTAGCATCGGAACCGGCTTCCGGCTCACTTAACAGGAACGCTCCTGTGATCTCTCCTTTGGCCAGCGGCACCAGGTATTTCTGTTTTTGTTCTTCCGTGCCGTAAGTTTCCAGTCCCCAGCAAACCAGGGAGTTATTCACACTCATACATACCGAAGTGGAAGCATCTATTTTAGAGATCTCTTCCATGGCCAGGACATAGGATACGGTATCCAGTCCGGCGCCACCATATTTCGGGTCCACCATCATGCCCAGGAAGCCTAATTCTCCCAGTTTTTTGATCTGTTCTGCAGGGTATTTTTGCTTTTCGTCACGTTCTATTACGCCGGGGAGTAATTCGTTCACGGCAAAGTCGCGTGCCGCTTTCTGTATCATGAGGTGTTCTTCTGTGAGTTGAAAATCCATGGAATCTTTTTTTACTTGTTTTGGTACATAACTGTAACCAAATCTATTTTTTAATAACCATGTAAAAAAATACCTCCCCTAAAATTCATTGTTATCCATCATTCTCATCAAAACATTAAAGATTATTTGAAGATACAGCGTCCTTATTGCAATTGTTTTATCGTTTACGGCAAGTGGATATACGCCTCGATAGTAGGGGATGAAAACCGTTCTGTTAAAATCGTGTAGCTTGTAGCAGGATAACTTTCTTTTATGAAGAATATCAAGATCATTGAGGTTAAGTCAGAAATTGGAGCTGGCACACGCGGAGCCAGTCTTGGAGTGGAGGCTATTAAAATAGCTGCCCTGGACTTCATGAGCAATTTTTTTGTGCATTTCCCTACTGAGGCCATAGAAACAGAAAATAAGCTGCTTTTTGAACCCATAGAATCACCCTATGCCAAAAGAATCAAAGGAACGCTGACACTGTACGAGAGGATCAGTAAGAGTGTCTGTGAAACCGTAAAAACAAATTGGTTCCCGGTAGTGCTTTCCGGCGACCACAGTACTGCGGGAGCTACTATTGCCGGCCTGAAAATGGCCCATCCCAAAGCTAAACTCGGGGCTATCTGGATCGATGCACATGCCGATCTGCATACCCCCTACACCACCCCTTCCGGTAATATGCACGGTATGCCGGTAGCCATTTCTATCGGGGAAGATAACCTGGAATGTAAGGTGCATGACCTGGATGATAATACCATCAAAACATGGGAAGCACTGAAAAATATCGGGGGTATTACGCCGAAGATATTGCCGGAGGATATCGTGTTCATATCCCTGCGGGACTATGAAAAGGAGGAAGAACACCTGATCAAGACCTACGGTATGAAGGTGATCTCTACCAACGAGGTACGCCGTAAAGGACCGGAGCAGATCGCCCGTTCGGTATTCCGTTACCTGAGCGACTGCGAATACATTTATGTTTCTTTTGATGTAGATAGCCTGGATGCATCCATTTCCAAAGGTACCGGCACCCCGGTGACCAATGGGTTAAGAGAGCGCGAGGTGGAAGACCTGATCTCCAAATTCATGCAGCACCGTAAGATCTGCTGCTTTGAGATCACAGAGGTGAACCCGACGCTGGATAAAGAAAACCTGATGGCAGAAATAGCCTTCAATATATTGCAGCGCAGTGTGAATGTGCTGCTGCTGAACTAGCGAGGTACAATCTCCGTTCTGATCTCGTTCTAACAATGGTTCTCCTATGGTCATCTTACGTTCATCTTACGTTCCAGGACGTAAGATGAACGTAAGATGACCATAGGAGAACCATTGTTAGAACCTTACCAAATCCTGTTTATATAGAAGACAAGTCGAAGTGTTATCCAACCTGAATATATAGACAAGAGTCAGTAGAGATATAGTAGAGATTCGCTCATCCTCCCTTAATCTTCCGTTTCTGAACGGAAGATTAAGGGAGGATGAGCGAATCTCTACTATATCTCTA
>NZ_JAKIRP010000007.1 GCF_021646545.1 Chitinophaga filiformis
ACTGCTTTATCCAAGATTTCAATCCATTTACAGATATTTGTTTCTGCTCACAGAATGCCTTCATTTTCAGCGTACTCGTTTCCCATTCGGACAATAGACGCTTCTTCTCCGTAACAGATCGGTTTACCATACTGGCTTTTGTTGGGGACTGGGGTGTATCAATACTCATAATCGGCGAAGCTATCACTACTTCCTAACGTTTACAATATGCAGTTGCCCGGAGGGATACAGGGACTTGGAGCTTTTTTGTTTTTAGAAGAATTGATAATAATTTCATTGCCAATATTTTATTGGTTCGAGTCCCCGTAGGGAGTTTGAAGTATCAGGAGAACAAAGAGGCCTAATTCGACATTAAGAACATAGATATGATATACTGTCTTAGCTTGATTATTCTTCGAGACAGATTGCTGTTGATATTTCCGTTTATCCCGTATCTGGCGATAATTTTTTCATACCTCTGTCAATTTTTTAAAGATAATAGCATAAATGGCAACAAAGGCAGGGCCTCACTGAATTAGATGACTATTTATATGCGGGAACTTCAGAAATGATGCACTTTAGCCCTCATAATTTGTTGAGAAATGGCTGGAGCGAAAATAAAACAACTTTGGTTCACAATTACAGCAGTTCCCATTTTAATAAATACTATAAGATATTTGATATTTTTTTCGGAAGTTTCGTTTTTTATCTACAATCAAGAGTCTTTAAAAAAGAAATTAGTATACCCAAAGAAGCGATACAACTAATCGCGGATATTGAAACTGAATTATTTGCAACCTTTAGATGGCCAGAATTAATTACACTAGAGGAAATGAATATGCCGAATTATGAGGAAATACGTCGATTAAATGCAGTTAATAACTTGAGGTCATTGTCTAAGGAAAATGGCTTTTCAGATGCCGAGGTAGAGGATCTTGTTCAGAAGTTCTTAGCAACTATAGAAAATAATAGTCGAGGGAATTCGTAGCAAGTTATTGAAGTAACATTGCTTAGCTAGAGGAGAATTGGACGCCCTCCTAGAAAACTATAGTAAATAGAAGTTGCTTGCAATTTGATAATATAATCTTAAAGTGTAGCCCTTGAACTTTTGTCATACTATTTAAACCTATTAGAGGGGTAAAAGATGGTATTATATTATGTACTTTTACAGAACCCTTATTATAGCATCCAGATACTTATGAACAGCCAGATAACCTTTCCTGAAAATTTAACTGATTTCCTTTATTGGATAAAAACAACTACTGAAGCCTTCTGGCTAAGTGTGCCAAAGGATGAACCGATTTATGGAGCAAAATGGCTTCCACTCACAGATCAGCAGATTGATGAGCTGGAGTTGAAATATTCCATACAATTTGGAGTTGAGCATAGAGAGTTTCTGAAAATACTGCATACCATTGATAAACACTATATCAATGAAGAGGAATCGGACGATCATATAGAAATGCAATATGAGGAGACAGAAGAACAGAGGAAGAAGAGAGAATTTTGGAGCCCCCCATATCGCCCTTCTTATTTTTATAATTGGATAACGGAAAAGGAATGGATTGAGAGCAGGCTTGCCTGGATTGATGATTTTTATATTAGTGATATTTTAGGAGTTAATGCCTCCTGGCTTAGATCATGGGGACCACGCCCGGAATCAGATAATGAGAAAATCCGGATATTCAGAGAATGGTATCATAAAGCCCCTCGCCTGTTACCTATTACGGCACATACATTTCTAATGGATCATAATGGCCAAGGTCTGCGCCCGGTGTTATCTGTGTATGGATTTGATACAATTACCTATGGATGGAACCTACGTCATTATTTACTCAGAGAATTTGATAAAGAGCTAGGACTTACGGCGACCTATTATGATAAAGAATATCAGGAGGAATTCACAGATCTAATAATGGGTATTCCGGAGTTGGATGCATTGCAGAAAATCAGACTCGCTGATGCTGATATTCCTTACTGGAAGGAAGTAATTACCTACTATGACCATCCGGGTAAGCCATCGTGGCAGGGATTTTGGGTAGATTGGACACCAGAGACATGAGATGTAATCTGATTGTTGCTTAGATCTTGTTGTATAATCCCTGGGCGCAATCCTCGAACTTTTTTCATATTATTTTGACTCATTACTGCCAATTATTATTAAGTGTAGGTAATTCCTGCATAATCTGGTTCGAGTTTCCGATACTTGGGGGTCACTGAAAGCGTCTCAAAGGGCGCTTTTTTGCTTTAAATTGTTCTGAAAATCCGCTTATTTTAAAATTTTGAGGTCATTCCTGATCAAAGTAACCTATCCGATTCGGTTACCGTTTCGGTTACCTATCTTTTGCTGAAATTGGTTTCAAACAAAGCGGGGCCATGTGGCTCAACGGTTCCCCGGAAACGGAGCAGACAGAAGTTCACATCTATTTTAGCATTCGGAAACTCAGCCCGGCAAATTCCAGAACATGGTATAACGTATCTTCATAGAACTTTACGTTAAAACCTCCAAAGCCCGAGTTTACCCCACTGGTCAACGCGTAATCGGGACTGATCGCGTCTAACGGGATTTCATTGGTACTTCCCATTGTTTTGAGTCTTAGCATGAGCACACCGTCCTTGGATAAGTACAGTTCAGCGCTTTTGAACTTACTGTCCCCGATCAACATTTGATAGCCGAAATGCTCATAAAGCCCAGTTCTTTTCGCCCATATACCTGTATCTGTTGGTCTGAGGCAATATCCCAAATTGCAGTCCCTTTTATTTCTTTGCCGGATAAGAAAATGGTTGCCACTAATGTTCTTGAAAAATAAGCGTTGATCACTAAGCCGAATAGTATCAGTGCCTTTGACTTCGTAAGGAATGAATCCACCATCCGTGAGAGGTTTGAGCAGCAAATTTGTACTGCCATTGGTCAATGTCAGGTGATGGTCTTTCACTTTCACTACGTTATATGAATTTGATTCGGCGTAAATACCAGCATGCTTTTCCAGCAAGCTGTCCGGAGGGCTGACCTGGTTTTGCCCAGGATGCACCGAGCCGGAGATCGACGGTGGAAACAGGTCCGGAATGCTTAACCCAAACCGGGGCAACTGATTAAAACAAAATTCCTCAGCCGCGCCTCCGCCTTCGGCGGTATTGGTCATAACGATGACAGCAGCATTGCTTTTCGGAATCAGCAGCAGCTTTGCATGCGTGAAGCCCGCGCTGCCGGCATGGTATACAGCAAACGTCGAATCGTTGCGGAACATAAACCAACCCAATCCTTTCTTATTGGTTTCCAAAGGCACCTGGGCATTTTGCAAAGAGAACATCTTGATAGCCGATGCCTGCCTAAGTAGCGCGGTAGACTCGCCACGGTAAGCCTGTAACATACCCATTGCATATCTGGCCAGGTCACTTATATCTGTATAAATCCCCCCGGACGCAATGTCGCGTAATTCATATTCTTCCGCCTGCCGGCCATATGCATAGATCTTTGTTCTATTTTCTAACCTATCCATAGCAAATCCGGAATGGCTCATTCCCAGGACCCGGAAGATGTTACGATGTACATAGTCTGCATAATCCTGGCCGGTTACCTCTTTGATCAAATGACCCAGGATATTATACCCTGCATTTGAATAAAGCCCAACCATTCCGGCCGGATAAAGAAGATAAGTACCATTGATGAAGCCCAGCACATCCGTGTACCGGCCAGCACCCAGGTCTGAATTTTTCCATACATCAGACTGTATGCCGGAAGTGTGCGTAAGAACCGATTTTACAGTTACAGCGTCTAAGTGGATCTCCGTGCGTGTCAGCGGATGGAATTGGGGAAGATATCTTTTTAGTGGGTGTTGAATATCCAACAAGCCACGCTCCTGCAACTGCATGACACTAAGCGCAGTAAAAGTTTTAGTCACCGAACCGATGTTAATGACCGTGCTCACGGTCATAGGAATATTCCGCTCTCTGTCGGCAAAGCCAAATCCATTCTTCCAAACAACCCGGCCATCCATAATAATCGCGGCGCTTAATCCAACAATGTTATCGGTTTTCAACTTATTGGAAAAATACTTTTCGGATTCAGCAATCAAACCGGCATAAGAATTATCACCAGACTGCTCCTGGCTTTTCTTCTGTCCATATATCAAAGATGGGATTGTTAACCAGATAATGGTTAAAAACAAAAGAAGGTCATTACGTGACGGGTTCATTTTACTTAGGTTATCCGGTTAAAAGTAATGAGAATTTTGCACCCGGAGTGTGTTTTCTTTTGTACCATAAATTTCGATTCTATTTTTTACTTCCTTGGGAAAGTACTATATAAAGTAGGATGGAGATATGTAATTGGTGAAGAACAAAGTTAAAAACTAAAATAGGAATAAAGCCAAATCGTTAGTTTTGCGGCTCAATGTCATATATGAGCCAACCCGGAAAGTCCTGTAATACAAAGCTAATTTCACTTACATAGTCTTTTCCAAAGCACTTATGGTTCGAGAGATGCTATTTGCTTTTTTAGTTTATAGATGGTATAGTTATCGACTTTTATACAAATCAGAAGAAATAAAAGATTCGGTAATCTGTAATCTCACCTTCAATCTAATGTTTGGTATCATTTTTGAATAAAAAGCCTCCTTTTGAAAGCATAAAGGAATTTTTCTCAAATATTTCCCTCATAACCATCCAGACCTTGTCTGAAACTACGAAAGATCTGTTTAAGCTCGTATCCCTTTTGGTGAAATATCCAATGAAACTGATTTTATTTATATTGATATCGGCTCCATATTTCCGCCGAATCTTTCCACTGATTGCAGGATATTCTTTAGAAAACATATCTAACAGCGGCTGCTTGCTTAGCTCGTCCTGAAATTTCATCATATATTTCTTGAATGGGATCTCCCGGCCTTCCGCTATGTTGACCTTGGCATAATACATGCTTTGTATCTCATATTCATCAGTAATTTGATCGCTACCAAAATCAATCTTTGTAATGATGGGGCGGTGCATGGTGATATTGGTAGATAAATTCAAAGCTGCAATTTCAACTGTATGCCTACCATTCAAATCGTCGGCACCAACTTCCCTAAATTCCACCAGCTTTATCCCCACATGTTCCGCATAGATCTGCGTATCCGATGTAAAACCTGATTTGCACACGATAATCCCACTTTTTATACCTGCATCCTGCATCTCAGAATGAAGTTTCATAACGATCTCCTTGGTAATCTTTTTCTTCAGAAACTTACATTCGATCACTGTATAGTTTGAATTTACACCATCGAATTGTTCGGTGAGCACATCTATCTGATGGTCCACCCCAGACTTGCCTTTAACCTTACAGTCTCTACCAAAACACTTAACCTTGATGCCCTGATATGCACCCAAAACACGGTAAATATACGCTGTGACTTCTTCATAACTCTGCCAGTCTAGTTCATCATTATTTACCATATCGTTACTTTTTTAGAATTATCAACTTCAAGATGGGAAAATCTCAGTTAGAAAAAGACTATCATTGCACTTAATCTTGGGGATTTCGGTATAATAGTGGTTCTTCCTTCCCCTTTTATTAAAATAAAGTTTAAATATACAATAACCATTCGAATAAGACAGGATTAAAGACTTATCCTTCCGGGCTTTTTTGCACCAGTAGATCATTGGTAATTAATCCAGAAAATATTTAAAGTAAATTTCCCCGAGACGTGTATTGATGGTACTTTTTAGGTACTCTCTAAGAGAGATTGGAATGTAGTCAATCTCTCTTAGTTTTTCAAACACAAAGTGCCTATCAACTGCAAGCAACCATTCACATTGGAATTTTTCAGGCTCAAATTCAGCAGGATTAAGTGCCCAGATTTCAAATTCACCATATTTTTCAGTTCGCCGAGTTCACGCCTTGAGATATCAATATTGTGGTGATAAACCCAGAGAATAAGGTTGATCACATGGGTATCAAGGCAAATAGGACCTTTGTCGTTGAAACCAGTAAATCCTTTTTGTTTATTACCTTGAACATACTTGACATATCTACCGAAATAATCTTTGTGATCCCAATCTATGATTTTGAGATCGACGACATGGAAATATAGGTTACAATGAAAATTATTCTCCAAGGACATTTCGACTTGGTGTAACAGGTACTCGGCATCACCTTCTTTCAGTGCATAATAGAGATCCAAATGATAAATAAGGTTCGCTCTTCCATCCGATGAAGTCCAATTGGCAACTGCTCTTCTTATCAGTGAAGAGTCCGATATCCTGTCCTCAGGATGATGTTGGTGCATCATCCTACCAATTGCTGCCGGAAGATCCTTATATCTGGAATAATTACATCCATCAGTTTTCACGCATTTGTTCAACATCTCTTCAAGCTGATAGAATTCGAATATCATTCCGTACCTTTCTATAAAGTAACATAACGTCTTTATTTCGTGCTGTTGTATATTCTTATCATTGTCAATAAAGCTGCTAATTGGTTTTGCAAGAATGCGATCAACCTCGGGCAAGGGCTCAATGTTGGAGAGCACCAGGAATAGATTGCTGAATATTCTGGTATACTTGTCCTCGAAACTATAATTAAGAAGCTGTTCTGCCATATTCCTGTCCTCTACGATACCGTAAGATGTTTCTATGTAAACAGAGGAAAGAAAATTCGTAGCTTTTTTAATGAACGCAGATCTTTCTGATGCCTCCAGCCGCAAGTTACGGCAGTCTCTTAAGATGCGTGTCAGATCATCATTTGACACATATAATATTGCTTCCGTTAAATAAAATACATTGAATGTTTCCTCCTCGCCAGCGGCATTGTAATCCTGCACCATACATTCAATCACTTCGGTTACCAGGTCCGTGAAGTTTGAGAAGGCGTCAAAAACCAGCAAATTCTTATGAAAGTGGGAATAGACTGAGAGATATATTTCATTAAGATATCCGCTGTCATCAATGTTCTTCTTTTTAGTGATGTAACGTAGGTAAATATCGGATATCTGTTTTTCTGCCTTGGTAAATAAATTCTCCTCTTTAATTTCAATCAGGTAATGTCTGACGTCGGGATCAACAAATATATCAAGCTCTTTATGAATACTGTCGTCCAAATCAATACTGCGTATATCTTCCAAAATTTCCCGGCTCACCGGTTTTTCATTATAACCCTCCACTAGGTTGTGGAGGTGAAGCTGATTGATTTTCGAAAGGAAATACCTTACCGCAGAACTCTCATCACCTTTGATATCAATATCTGCCTTTTTATACATAAAGTAGGCCTTTTTATAATTATCTGTTGAAAGTATATAGTGGAGGTATGCTGCACCGATGAATCAACTTCGCTGTCTGGTTCTGTTGCTTTAAATTTATCCTCAGCATCACTAACCTCAGTTTCGGCGAGCTCTCGCAATAATCTCTTGCTAAACCTGAAATCATCACCATCAATTTCAACCTCGCTGAGCATTTCTGTAATGGCAGGATTTAAGCAAAGTAATCTGTGCCTTTCGTAATGCCAAACGTACTCACCGCGCAAGTTGAAGACTTTCAAATTGGCAAAGAAATCTGGCGCTACAAAACCAAGGCCATCGAACTTACTCAATGCATGATATAACTCATCGAGAATATGCCTTTTAGGTTCTTACCACTCAATACAGTAGAAGTAAATGCAATATGCTAGTTAACTCATACAGGCCAGTAAATTTTACGCAGTGGCACCAATGCTTCTATTTCTGGGTCTAAAGATTCATAATAAGAAACTAACAAGTCGACAAGCCAATCGGAGTCAATAAGGGCTATTGCAAAATCAGCTCGTTCCGCCTCATGTCCCGCGTCCTTAGAAAAACCAGTTGTAGTCACAAATATGCCTTTATAAAAAACTGTTTCAAATATTGGTGTCAAATACTTTTTTGTTTTAAAACTAGAATACTCCACTTAATACCGTAATAGACATAGCGAAGGAGAAAAAGGGCTACTAAACCGGTTAAAAAGACTAGATAGGAAATTCCTAATTGGGATTTAAAAGGGAGAATTTGGGTTGTCAGTTCGTCTCTTTGTATTGCCATGGAATCGGCCTCCTTATTGGCGATTATAGATGCTTCTTTTGCATGAATGTCCTTGAGCGTAAGAGTGTTTTTCAATATGAAAGATTTAAAGCGTTCAGGTGACTTGAACCCTGTTTGATTGAGAAACGCGACGAAATCTCTGTTGCTATTCGGCTCACATAATTGTTTTATACTATCAGTCTGGGCCATTTTGTAAAAATGCATCCAGATCTTTTGATGTTCTCGAGGTACATTAAACGTATGTGCATACCAATTCGTAAACTTGAATTGTTTCGATGCTTTTCTTTCAACGTGTGCTAACAGGGAATCTGCATGATTCTTCTTGTCTGTAATTTCAATCGTCAAAGCCTCAATCTGCCGTTTTTTTAGAAAGTTATATGGATAAATGCCTAAAAAGGTGAAAATAGCCAGGGCTGCGCATAGAAGGAGCAATAAAAACTCTCTCGCAATAATTTTTTTTGTTTTGAGTTTCATTTTTTTACGTTCAATAAACTGATGATGCTTCGATTGTTTCTTACGAATTTGGGGACAAGTCAACCGCATTCTCAAAATGCGGAGGTTGGTTGCTCATGTTTCGGATTTATTTTTTCATCTTATCGTTAGTAGTTCTTATTGATTTGAATTTCGGGAAGCAATAGAAAGATTTACGCGTTTCGCCCTATAAGTAATTGAATATTAATCTATAGGACATATATGCAAAAATTAAGAAAAATTCTTCGAACTAAAAAAAACGGTTTTCCATGCAATTAGTTATTGACTGGGGGAAGATAGGTTGTCTTAAATTTGCTATATGCACATTAGAAAAATTTCAGTTCCTGACGGGAATAGACATTATAATTTGGTTGAGGTAGGTGAATATGAACATTCCGATCCTGTACAAAAAATGCGAGAAGTCTATGTAAATGCTCTTATTGGTTTTGAGAGGGATTTATTGTCTCTAAAGGCCGAGCTTCTTCCTAGACCGGATGGCGTCAGAAATCCTAATGTAATTATAGCAAAGGTGCTTAAAAAAAGAGCCTTGAAAGATTGAGAACAGCAATATAAAAGAATAATGGAAGTTTGAATTACCCAACGGCCGTTCGTTTTATCTTCTCCTGACAGGTTGATCAATTAAGAAATAGAAATCTGGATTTAAGCTATTTACAAGGTTTTGTATTGTGTCAACCTTTGCAATTATATTTTCTTTTGACATGGTGTCAATGCCGTATTTTAAACCTGTTATCATCTGTCCGGCTCTTATAAATTGTGGTTGGATGGTGCTCTCAAGTAATTCTCTCTTATTTGTATTAGGATAATATTCTTCAAGTCCTAAATAATAGTTCATAATATTAGAACTCCACTTTTCTGTAGCATCAATGTATTTCTGATAAGCTTGTCTTTGTTCGTCCGATGGAGCATTAAGCCTAACCCTTTCAGTATAAGATCTCATCCAAAACATTCTGTTCCAAGCATTTTCAAGGAGGATATTTGAAAATCGACCTCTGTTTGTTGCTACATTTACATCATAATATTTTCGCAGTCCGAATGTCCTTAAAATGCTGTCACCTGATTGGATTACCTGTGCAGTAGTAATAATTATAATTCCCAGTGAAATCATGGAGGCTGTCAACTTATTGTTTTGAAAAAATCTTATAATAATGTCAACCCTTGTTTCTTTCGTGGGTTTGTCTACCATAATGTTTAAAGTTTTAGGCAGTTAGCTAAGTGCTGTAGCGTGATAATAGCTTACTGAAGCCTACAACCAGCTCCGGTTGCAGGCTTTAAAGTTTTGATCGAAATCATTTTGGTTCCTGGGGCAAGAGATATTATTCAATTTCATTATTTAGCCAATTGATAAAGCTTTCTGGATTTTTGGCTATAGACTCTTCAATAAATTTGTTAAGAAAGTACTCACTATTGTTTAACCAGTCGCAAATAAAACCATCTATTTTAACATTGCTAGGGATCCTTTCCGCTAATAATACTTTACAGTCATATTGTCTATATAATGAAGACAACGCATATAACTTATCTTCATTCATCATAATATATATAAAGTGGCATTTGTCAGGAAGTTTAATATTTATTGACCTCATTAAAGTATCAATCTTGTCCCCCCCTTGCAATTCTTCTACGAATTTATTTTCTCCACCATTTGCGATCCAATCCCTAATTGGATCGAATTGCTCGTGCAATACAAAGTCACAGCCATTTAACTCCGCTAAAAAATTGAAACAAATTTTTGCTATAATCCGCAAAAAGTCATCAGTGATTTTAACTCGACTATTTACAATGACTTTGTTTGATTGAGCTATAGGTGAAAGTTCTTGCTTCTCTAAATAATCGGCAATTTGCGAGAAATCAAGACTGTTAAATTCTAATGATTTTTCAGGATGTTTAAAGAAAAATGCCTCATACCGGTCCTCTACTTTTGGACCATAAGCAAAAAAAACTGTCGATATCGGTAATCTATTATCTTCGATCGTTTTAACGTTTAGATTGTTCTTTTCACGACAGGCCTTAGCTAGACAAATAATTTCATTTTTATAATTACTTTTTTCATCTTTTTGAATATCAATTTGAACAGCTTTTGACTCAAAATCAAATGTAAATGAGGTCATCAACATTGGTCTATTCTGCTTCATGTACCCAACTGATAAGTCTTGTGCATTGTCCATATTGTTCACTAAATGAACACGCCCTTTGGGTTGATTTTCGACTGTCAAACTCCCGCGTTTTCCCGGTCCATACAGCTGTCGCAAGACGGAAACTATTGAATCTCTCAGAAATCTGTTTTCTAAACTTGAGATGTGTTTGTTAAATTCAGAGCTTACTATTTTTTTTCCAAGTTTCATTTTTCCACCTAAGCCTGCAGGAATGACATGCTCTCGTGATCCATACTTTAAGTCTTTTCTCTTACAAAAATAAATACACATTAATTTCAATTGTTTTAGTGGACAACATAAATAGCTCTAAAAGATAACAAAAAATGCAACAGTTTGTTTTCGAAGAATATAGGAGCCGTTCGGGTAGTTCCATCTGCGCTATAATTAAATGGCTTGTCATATCTATTTACACTTAGTCGTTTTTGAATTTGTAGCCAAGCCCAAATGAAAACCACTGTCGTCCTTGATAAAACCAGTCATTCTGTTTGTCAAGCATAGCATCAAAACCGGTAAATACTCCGAAGTTCACTTTCTGCATTGTTAAAAGGATTCCTCCTTGATAATAAGTAACTGCATATGAGTCTGACTTTTCCGTCAGTGTGCCATCCCCATTCTCTCTGAAATACTTGGCCGTGCCTATCCCAAAACCAAACGGCACAATAGATACAAAGTTTTGTTTGAAGGGATTATCCCCTAATTTAAGTCGAATGCCGAAATTATAGCTCACAGTAAATTCTCCTCCCAAAGTCCACCCTTCGGTACCCTTACCCGGTCTCAGTTTGATCGGTTGAACAAGTGGAACTCCGACAATTTTAAAAGACAACAGTGTCTTAGCCAACGGTTTGAAACCGTCTTTTTTTACTGCAAAATAGTAGTTATATGCGTTGTTTGTATCCGACTTCAATTGGTCTTCATTGGCATGCCTTACAACCCTTATCATTTTTGAAGTATCATCCGCAGAACGTTCTGTTAATATTTTTACTTTCGGCAATACTCTGATAATTACATACCCATTTTCATCGTCATTAATTATTTTATAGTCTAAATGCTTGAGATCCGATACTTTTATAACGACCGAGTCATTATATATACCGCTCAAATCCTTATGGATTAAACGTTCCGCAGTAATATCCACTCTTGTTCTGTAAACATTTGGGTTAAGAACGACTGCCCTGAATGTTTGTCCAATTACATGTAATGTAAAAAAAGTGATCATGAAAGTAAGAATTAATCGCTTCATGGCCGATGCTTTTAATGTTAGAATCTACAATACAAAAAGTGGAGCGCTGACAATATTGCAAGGATATACAGACCCGCCTGCTGCATGTTATAAGAAAATGCGAATCGGGTTTGACATTTATTAAATGACATATGCCAAAGCGACGATATCTTTGTACTTCCATGTTGTCCAGTACGATACCATCAAGCGTCATTTATTAAAGCTATTTCTATAAATAACGTTACTAGTGACCAATAATAATCAACCGTCCAATTGCTTTATCCTCTATCTTATGTCATCCTTTGCAGTTTACCGTCTTATTAGAATCAAAGATGCCCAAATTAAGATTAGGAGACAATACCAACTAGTTTGTATTTTCGCGCGAGCAGCTCCCCTTTACGCTATTGCGACGAGAGCCCCTGAGAGATCTCTAATAGGCAGTTATGACTAATGCAAGTTGGCGTCTGCGAATCGCCATATCAACGGCAAAGGAATTCTTTATCTCCGAAAGTTTTCGAACTCTCAAATATGTCTCAAAAAAAAGCGGCGATATCTCTCAACACCGCCACCTGTCGGTTTCCCCATTTTCCCATAGTTGTACTACACCTGTTGTTTGGACATCTCTCCAGTAACCTGCAGATAATTGCCCGAAGCACCATTTTTCTGAAGATCCTTTATGTTCTCCGCCTGATCCATCAACACCACATAAACGATCTCAAGTATCTTCTCCCTTTCAGCATTACTTATCCGCACCTCACCTTTATTCCCAGTCCTTATCTTCCTATAAAAAGTCGGAATACTCCATTGGCATTCCCGACAAATCAGATCCCGTATCACTAAAGGTATACTGACAACTTTCGGATAAAGAAGGCTCACAATATTAAGGCCCATGTCATCTACTTTAGACGTATCTTCTTTCAATAAAGCGTATTTACTCATGATTTTGCTATTTTGGTTTTCATTGTATTTTTCCTATCGTAGAAATTAATTTGCTTTTCAAGCTTATCATAATGATCCAGGCGACATATGTCAAGATCTACATCAAGAGCTGTCCCGATTATCAGGTAAAATTCATACTTACCTGCAGGGAACAACAGAAATTCGGGAGCGAGGTAACCTGAAATATGAACAAATTTGTTCGCTGCTACGTTATACTCTCTATCTCTGATTTTAAAAGAAATATCATCTATCGCCCGAACTATTGCACTCTGCCCCTCCGAAAACTTATAATATACCCATGTTGGCTGCTTAAGATCAAAGCAAACGCGATCAATAGCATAATAGCCGTCCAAATGGTCTACGTATATGTTTCCAAAATCCCCGTAAAACATGGCCTGACCTTCTCTAGGCTCATAGTTACTAAAAACGTGATCTTCACAATTTTCACGTTCGAAAAAGTCGTTTCTGATTGGATACAATCTCATTTATATCAAGTTTTAATTTTAATAGCATAGCTCACAGACACAGAAGTGCCTGCATGGTTAACATACATTTCCCTTTGTTAATGATGGTGAGTAATAGCGTAACGAATTAACACCTGAAAGGTAGAAGAAACAATCCGAACATCAATGAAATACTTGTTAATCAAAGTTTTATACTTTGATATCAAAGATTTGAACTTAGAATTCAAATACTGATTCAAAAGACAATGCGCCAGTACTAATATCAACTTATCTGGTGCTCGTATTAAACTTCGATTGTTCCAAACGAGCGATGACAAATAGGATATTAGTCAGGCGCATTGCAGCATAGTCCTATAAAAATTCAACGTAATCTACTGATCATAAAACGAGACCGCCAGTATAGACACTATTACTATACTGTCCATTAGTCTCTCCTCTAAACGCCATATAAGTCTCTATTCTTTGCTGTCTCAAAGCCTCGGGCAACTCCAACACTTCCTGACCAGTTCTTCTCTTCGCTCCGCATAAATTATAAACAGCCTGTTTCAGCGTCGGCGCATATGCCAGCAGCATCACATGATCTGTACTACTCGGGTAATCAGTTGCTGGTACCCAGTTGAATATCAGCGTATCCCCTTCTAAGGATACAGAAGCGCCAAGCCCCTCTATATCGATCGATCCTTGTGCAACACGAAGTTTACTATAATCTATTTCAAAGTTGGGATAACTGCCGGCAATAGCATGCGTCAGCTGATAAGCCACA
The DNA here is from genome assembly GCF_021646545.1 of Chitinophaga filiformis. Classification (GTDB taxonomy): domain Bacteria; phylum Bacteroidota; class Bacteroidia; order Chitinophagales; family Chitinophagaceae; genus Chitinophaga; species Chitinophaga filiformis_A. The sequence goes on from NZ_JAKIRP010000007.1 coordinate 14,037, forward strand.
GCCGCATTATAAGCTCTAACCGACCGGTCCATAGCCGTTTCGCTAAACCCGAGTTTCACAAACTCAGTGAACCGGCTTAACAGCTGATTGACGATCCGCATCTTTTCCATGCAGGCCAGCTGCTTCTCACTTGACGGCTTTAGCCTTTTCGTCCTTCGTGAACGGATAATATACTGGCCGTCCTGCTCATAGCCTTCCACATTGCCAATGGCCCCGGAAAAGCCGTTTAACAGCCCTTTTTTAAGTCGTGCCATAGTATTAGGATTTAATGTCGTGATAGTGATGTCCTCTCCCCTATCGGAGCTTCCGGAGGGAAGAGGACTAGATCATGTCTCCCTTCGTTTCTTACCCGGAGCTAACAACCCTGCTAAACCTCACAGGCTCGTTTTTCCCCGAAGGAAGAAAGTCTAAGAAACTATTGAATTGCCACGTCACCCAAATACCTGGAGTCTGAATTTACCTTTCCGTCAAAGCTGACAAAAAGCACCCATGCATGAACGGTATCTGTTGACCATTGTGCCGGGACTGTCATGTTGTAAGTCTGGCTGGATCTGGTAGCAACACCTACGGCTTGCACATGTGATTGTTTTGCAGGATTGTAAAGCAAGATGGTCAGCAGGTCTGTACCGTTAGTGCTATCGGCAACTGCATTATTCACCCAGGTGAGGTCTACTCTGGCAGCTGCGGTAGTAGCCATCGTAAATTCCGGCGCGGCCAACAGTCTTCCCTTACCGATCACTATCTGTGGATAGTTGATTGCCAGCGCGGGGTATACACCGGTGATAGCTTTTTCCATATTGACCTTAAACGCGGCATTGTAGGGCGTAAGTCCCTTTTGATACGTCTGAAAACCAACATTTATCAGGTCGCGAAGAGGATTCAGAAACTCGGTCATGAGGGTGAACGCGGTGCGTTGCTTCATCTGGCCTTCCGTTGCCGGCTTACTGCTTTTCACTGAGCGGCTGCGCATTACAGAGATGCCTTTCCAGGTTGCGCCTACTACGGTGCCTACCAGGCCGGAGAATGGGCCTAAGATGCCTTTGAGATACTTTCCCATAAAATAAGGGTTTTAATGTTAGGTGATTGAATTCGGATTTAAATTGTAAGCGAGAGCGTGGGTTAACGCTATTTCTGTGTTGATAGTGATCTTTACTTGATTGAGGCTGTAAGGTATTAAAAGTGAGTAATGGGACGCTCCGTGGCCTTTGGAGCTTTAATCATAGGTTAAATCAGAGCTTGTTCGTATGCTGTTCGTATGTTGTTCGTATATTGATCGCATGTTAATCGTTCGCGACCGATCAAAGGGCGATCAAGCTATTATCAATATCCGTTCTGGTTATCTTCCATTCCGATATAAAGGTAAGGTGATGAGTTGAATATAAGTTGTAACATGGAAACATATTCCGGATCTCCTAAATTGGGATTGTTATCTCTAGATTTGCCCGGATAGATGCAAAAAAACAACGACTCCTCGAGGAACCTCCCCATTAATGCGGCCCTTCCACAGCCGTCTACCTTAATTTCGGGTATTGTTCACCTGGTAATACCATAAGTTATGAAAAAACCGCAGATCATCCTGTGCATGCTAATTTTCGTAAGCATCGCCGCATTGTCACCCTTAGTTTATGGCTCGTTAAAATCTTCCAGCCGCCAAGCTCGTTGTAACATATACCTGAGGGCCATAGAAACAGAAAACCTCTGCACAGTGGAAGCACCGCACCTTGCCCTTACTCCTCCGAGGCCAGGCGAAGCGCCGTTAATGACCATCTACGCAACTGCCATCAGCGGCCCCTGCCAGACGTATCATGAAGTCTATTCGTGTTATTAAGTGCTTTCGACGTAGAGGTATCAGGTCTTTCCAGTGCATGTAAAGGAAACCGGGTGGTCAATAGGTCCACCACCCGGTTTGCTGATTAATCTTTTCTAAGGTGGTTAATAAATTCTTCGAAACTGTCTGCAATTTTTCGAACAGGCCCGTCTGCCACCATGCCAATAACATCATAATAGACGCAGCCATTATCGCTTTCGCCAGTAGAAACGTAGAACGGCCTTCCACCCGGATCTGTTGCAAATGGTATCAGATCATTCCGGCCGGCACCTTCTTCTTCATCCCTTACTACAGGTAATATCATCTCGATTGAGGCGTTCCTGTTTTCCAGCAACGGTAAAAAGCCATCTACTGTATATTGAGTAAGATACTTGCTCTCTTCAACTCTCGTCCCGCCATATGTTAACAAAAAGGCTTTCAGATAATCAGGAAAAATAACATGGTATTTCTTTTCGAACTCCGATATTTCATCCGTTGATGTACCAACGCCGTCAAATTTAAATTTAATAGTAAGCTCTTTCACTGCTAAAGTATTTATAGATACAGATGTCGATAAAGTACAATTTTTTCGTCGATTTAGTGCAAAACATAAAAAACGGCGATCGGTATTTTTAAATCTTCAACGCCATCTTTCTGGCAAATGCAACATTTTATACCATAATTCAAAACATATGCACCCCCTGTTTCCGAATGGAGGGGTATAACTTTGGTGCATTGTTGTACATAAATAATTCCTTCGTTATGAGAACACTAATGTGATCAGAAAAGTTACACCCTTTAAGTAACTGAACAATGAATCTATGGATGAGTGAACACCATCCTTTCCTGAACAGGGCCTCATAGCTCCTGCAGTTGTTTTTCCCGGAGAATTCGATAATGTATAGAACATGATTAAAACTTCATGCATGTCGCTATTGGTACAATACCATGTAAAGGGCAGCTCCCTGTAGCAAGCACGACATTGAAAACGGAATAAAAAATCAAACGATATAAAATATGAAGATAGCCGCCTGTTATTTCACTTTACTAGCTGCGTGTTTTTCAACGCCACTGTATTCACAGACATATAGCGTTCAATCACCGGATAATAATATTACAATAGAAATTAATAACTCAGGAACATTAAGCTATACAATAAAAAAGGATCACCATCCTGTGATACTTCCCTCAGCGCTGGGTTTTGAATTTAAAGCAGAACCAGCCATGGGAACCGGCATGGAAGTAATAAGCGACAGCATACATACAGTAAACGAAACATGGGAACCGGTAATAAAAAGCAAGCATGCAAAAATCGTCAACCATTACAATGAAATGACGTTACAGCTGGTTGAAAAATCCGGCTTGAAAAGGAGAATGGACCTTATTTGCCGCGCCTATAACGACGGAGTCGCTTTCAGATATAAACTATACAGCAGCCAGGTGATTGGCAGCAGGGAGATAACAAGGGAAAATACCAGCTTCCGCTTGCCATCCGGGGCCAAAGTATGGTTAGAGAACTTGAAATCATATACAACCTCACAGGAGTCTGAATTTCTGCCGGTACCGGCTGACTCTATTACTGAACAAACATTGGCAGGGCTTCCCATGCTCATCGAATTGCAAAAAAACAACTATATCGCCATTACGGAAGCCAATATTGACAACTATCCTGGATTTTATATCGGCAAAGACAACAAGACGGATACAGCTGAACTGGCAGTAAAACTATCCCCTCTGAAAGGAGAGAAAGAAGACGGAGTGAAAGCCCGCTTCGAAAACGGCCTTTCAACACCGTGGAGAGTCATTATGATGGGCTCCCGCCCAGGAGACCTGATCACTTCCGAATTGATACAAAACCTGAATGAGCCTTTAGCGATCAAAGACCCTTCCTGGATAAAACCCGGCTTAAGTGCCTGGGATCACTGGTGGAGCGGCGAGGTTAAGATGGATATGCCAACTATATTCAGGTACATCGATCTGGCTGCTGAGATGGGATGGCCTTATATGCTGATCGACTGGCAATGGTACGGCCCTTTCAACACGCCGGAGGCCGATATCACGAAAGCAGCGCCACAGTTGAATATGCCTGAAATACTCAGCTATGCGAAATCCAAAAATGTACGGTGCTGGTTATGGATCTATAGTTCTGATGTGAACCGGAATAACAATTTCGAGAAAGCATTTCCATTATACGAACAATGGGGCATTGCCGGCATAAAAATAGACTTCATGGACCGGGACGACCAGGAAATGGTCAACTGGTACCGGAGGATCATTCAAAAAGCTGCCGCGCATCATCTCCTGGTCGATTTTCACGGCGCCTTCAAGCCGGATGGCATTATAAGAACCTATCCCAATATGATCACCCGCGAGGGCGTAATGGGCGAAGAATATTCGAAATTCTCCACAAGGATCACACCGAGGCACAACGTTACTTTACCGTTCACACGTATGCTGGCTGGCCAGATGGATTACACACCAGGTGGTTTTTTAAACGTAACAGCCAGGGACTTTAAAAAGCAGTCGCCTACACTGGTGATGAATACAAGATGCGCAGAGCTGTCAAAGTTTGTGATTTATGAAAGCCCCTTTATGGTCAATTGCGAACATCCTGATCACATTATCGGGCAGCCCGGCGCCGATTTCTTAAAACTGGTACCCACCGTTTGGGATGATATACGTGCGTTGGACGGCTATCCGGGAGAGTTTATCATACTCGCCAAAAAAAGTGGCGATGACTGGTTCATCGGCGCCATGACTAATGAAAAAGGAAGAAAAATAAGCATTCCGCTGGATTTTCTATCACCCGGTAAGTATGAAATGGAATGCTGGATGGATGACAAAGATGCTGAAACCCACCCACAGCATATCAAACAGTCCAAACGAACAGTGAATGCTACGACTGTATATCAGCTGGAGATGGCCGGCAGCGGAGGATTTGTAGCGAGGATACGCCCCGTAAAGTAAGCCCATAGCTTTTTTTTAACCAATAATAATGAATTACCCTATGAAGAAAAGACTCTTAACCCTTACAGGCATTATTGTATGCCGAGCAATCCTATTTTCTTGTGCTGCAAAAGCGCAAACTTATGGCAACGTAGCGATGGGAGGCGGTGGCTTTGTGACCGGTGTCGTCATGAACAAAACGGAAGCTAATCTCATTTATGCGCGCACTGACGTTGGAGGAGCTTACCGCTGGGATAATGGAAACAGCAGATGGATCCCATTGCTTGATTGGGTATCTACAGACCAAACCAGTTATCTTGGAGTGGAATCTTTAGCTACCGATCCAATTAATCCGAACAATCTCTACATGCTGGTTGGTATCCCCTATTTCAATGGCGGAAAAACGGCGATCCTCCGCTCAACAGATAAGGGGAACTCATTCTCCATTGTTGATGTCAGCTCCCAGTTTAGAACCAATGGCAATGGAATGGGCCGCCAAAATGGGGAAAGATTGCAAGTAGATCCGAACAACAGTACCATTCTATACTGTGGAACGCGTGCTAACGGTTTGTTTAAAAGCTCCAACTCCGGAACATCCTGGACCAGGCTCAGTGGACTGAATGTAACCACTACAGCCAACGAGAATGGGATCAGCTTTGTGCTGCTGGACAAATCTGCCGTTTCCGGTGGAGCTACACAAAGGATCTTTGTGGGCGTGTCTCAAACCGGAACAAATTTCTACCGAAGCAATGATGGCGGCAGTACATTTACCGCAGTGCCGGGCGCACCAACCACGCTAATGCCACAACGTGCCGCCTTGGCAAGCAATGGCAACCTGTATATTACTTATGCAGACAAGGAGGGGCCATGGAACCCATCAACAGGACAGGTCTGGAAATACAATGTATCATCCGGTGCCTGGACAAACGTTACTCCGGCAGGAACAACTTTTCCTTACAGCGGGATAAGTGTTGATCCTAATAACCCCATGCGCCTGATGTTATCCACGATCAACGTTTATGGCGCACAGGGCGGTTCCTGGGGTGACCAATTCTTTTACAGTACCAACGGTGGCTCCAGCTGGACCAATGTTGTATCAAGAGGTTTTACACTAAACAACAATGGAGTGCCCTGGATGACGAGCAGCCAGTCAATTCACTGGGCGGGCTGTATTGAATTTGATCCCTTTTCCACCAGTAAAGTCTGGGTTATTTCCGGCAACGGCGTTTTCAGGAATGATGCAATAGAAACATCCGGCACATGGAATGCAATGGTAAAAAACCTTGAAGAAACGGTTCCGCTAGACATGGTGAGCATACCAGGAGGACCTGTTATGTCTGTAATTGGAGATTACGATGGCTTTAAACAAACCAATCCAGCCGTTTATGGCACCCAGCACTTACCGACTATGGGCACATCTACAAGCATTTCTTATGCAGCTGCCAATACCAGCAGATTAGTTCGGGTGGGAGGTTCAATATATTATACTGCCAACCAGGGCACAAACTGGACATTAGCAAACCTGCCTCCTGCAAATGGCAGTACAGCAAGTAATGCCGGTTATGCGGCACTATCCACCACCGGGGGAAGAATTTTATATTCTCCCGCCAATGGAAATAATACAACCATGTATTATTCTACCAACAATGGAAGCAGCTGGAGCACAGTAAGCGGGATCAATTTCAATACCAGGCCGGTTGCTGATATGCAAACAGACAACAACTTCTTTGCTTATAATCCGGCTAATGGTTATTTGTACTATTCCACAAATGGTACATCTTTTTCGCAAGGGGCCAACACCGGTGGCACCTACGGTTCGATACATATCAGAACCGCGCCGGGGTTTTCGCGTCATGTATGGGTAGCCTTACGTGGCAATGGTCTTGCTTATACAACCAATGGCACCAGCGCTGCAACTGCTTTTACAAAGATCACCAACGTTAGCGCCTGCTCTGCCATAGGCTTTGGAGCTACTGCGCCTGGTGCAACATATCCTACCATATATATCTGGGGTACAGTAAGCGGTGTAGAAGGTATTTTCCGGTCTACTAATCGCGGAACTTCGTGGACGCGTATTAATGATAACAACCATGAGTGGGGCGGCCCCGGTAATGGACAATTTGTAATAGGCGACATGAATACCTTCGGACGTGTCTATATGAGCACTGCAGGGAGAGGTATTGCATATGTTGAATCCGGAAATGTTGCCCGTAGCCAGTCGATAGATAGTTCAAATGCTATCCCGAAGAAAACAAGTATAGTAAAACCGAAAGTAACTGCGTCGCCTAATCCGGTTACAGCTCAACTCAATATTCAATTAGCCGATGACCAGCAAGAGAGTAGAATATCCCTGGTCAATTCAAACGGGCAGATGGTGTTCTTTGGAAGAACCCGCGACAGGCTCTTTAATATAGACATGAGCAACATGGCCGCTGGGGTTTATTTTCTGAAAGTAGAACACAAAGGTGTTCCGTCTGTAATAAAAATTATAAAACAATAACATAGAACCATTCCTAAAACCGTCAAGAAGGCCGTCTCAAGTATGAGGCGGCCTTCTTTGGATATTAAATTTTACTCCGGAGGTTTCGTTATGCTTAGCTTTTGGGCGGATATTAAACGTCTTAATCCCTTTTCCCTATTGCGGGCACATTGCTAATATTGTGATTGTCTATTTTTTCCCCGCTGCTGGCGGCATCTTCGGAGATTGCTGGCCGTATTGATACATTAAATTAATCTTGCCATTTTTATCAAAGCGCCATATTTCATGCAGTTCTTTAGGTTTCATTTTCCCATTGGCATCTGTTGAATATTCCCGGGTCCATATCGCCACCCACTCTTCATCTCTATCTTTACTTCTGAGAGGCACCCAGGCGTGAACAGAATCAACAACCTTGCCCATCTCTCCTCTTACCCTTTTAGCCACAGCCATAAGCGAGTCCCTGCTGCCAGCAAACATAGTACCATCAGCAAAATACATGGTGTCATTGTCTGCGAAAGAATTCTTTGAATTCTCAATGGTGTTGTTGTCCCAGTTTTGATACAATTCAAGCAAGGTCTGTACATTTTTTGAGTCGCCGATCTCAAAATCCGAAGAATAAGCCGCCATGTAAGGATAATTCGGGCTGTCATGTTTAGTGGAATCGGAACCGGATGTCTTTACTTCTTCAGTTGTCGGTTTGTTGGTCCTGGAGGTGCAGGATAATAAAAAAGCAATAGATACGAAAAGGCAAATCTTTCTCATAAAAATTGTTTCTGGATTTTTAATAATAAATAAAGACAAAAGCGACGTCTTAAAAGTGGGGGAATTGGGGTGTATTACCTCTTTCTAAGATAAGGATTTTTGTGAACTAAACAACAAAAATAATCGTACATACAATTGATAATCAATATACTTAACGTACAAAAGCAATCGAATGCTCATAAGCGCAGCATCGGTAGCTGCCGGGCTTTCGTCTTTTAAAACATTACTTAGTCTGCTTTCAGGCTACCTAAAGGATTCATTATTACAGCTTTTATTGCCTGATAACTTACCGTTAGCAAAGTAATCACTAATGCGCCTATGGCAGCCGTTGCAAAAATCCACCATGAGATCTGCGTGCGATACTCATATTGTTGTAACCATTGATGAAGAGAATACCAGGCTAGTGGGATAGCTATTACGCAAGAGATAATTACCAGTACTACAAAATCTTTTGACAGCATCTTCCAGAGACTGAATACCGATGCGCCCATCACTTTTCGTATACCTATTTCTTTGGTACGCTGCTCTGCTATAAATGATGCCAGTCCAAACAGACCCAGGCAGGAAATAAAGATGGCAAGAGCAGCAAAAAAGGCGGTCAGGTTAACAATACGTTCTTCATCATTAAATTTCTTAGCATATTCATCATCCGTAAACTTATATACAAAGGGACTTCCTGGATCATACCTGCTGAATACAGTCTCTATTTTAGCCAAGGCCTCACGCAGCGGTACATCAGGTTTTATTCGTATCGTTATCAGACGCGCCCAGGAAGGCTGTAAATGAAAGATCGTAGGCCTTATGGGTTGATAGGGCGATTCCATCACCATGTCTTTTATTACCCCGATGATCACATGATCTTTCCCCTGCCATCGCATGACCTGTCCAATTGGATGCTTGAAACCGGTCACCTTAACCGCTGATTCATTCAATATAAAAGCACCCGTATCCGATGGAAAACTCCTGGAAAAATCACGTCCTTCTATAATTTTCCAGCCAAGCGTATTGCCAAAGTCATGCGAAACGGCAATGGTACCCGGACTGACCACTATATTCGGATCTTTACCTTTCCAGTCAACAATATTGTTGGACGATACCTCTGTGGGAGCGCTGTTTGATTGCGCCATCTCAGCCACTGCCCCTGTTGCCAACAGGTCATTTCTAATGGCATCGTAATGACCGCTCATATCCGGCGTATTCATATCAATAGTGATCAAGCCTTCACGTGTATAGCCCACTGGCCGGTTGCGGGCATGTCGTATCTGCTGATAAACGATAAGCGTGCCTATGATCAATGTAACCGATACGGTGAACTGCACCACTACCGATACCTTGCGGGGAAGGCTTGAAAAACGTCCGGCCCGGAAAGCCCCTTTCAGCACTTTTACAGGAGCAAAGCCGGATAAATAAAAAGCAGGATAACTTCCGGAAACAAGTCCCGTAATAACTGTAAAACTCAAAATAAGCACCCAGAACAGTGGCTGCCTCCATGGAATTGATATTACTTTGTCCGACAGGCCGTTGAAGAAGGGAAGCGATAACTGCACCAATAAAACCGCCAACACTAATGCCAGGAATGAGACGACCAGCGACTCAGTTAAGAACTGGCCGATAAGCTGCTGGCGTAACGAGCCAATGGCTTTGCGTATACCTACCTCCTTGCTGCGCTTTACGCTTCTAGCGGTAGAGAGATTCATGAAATTAATACTTGCCAGCAGCAACACAAATATACCTATAACACCCACCAGCCGTACCAGCCGAATACGGCCGCCAACCACGCTACCATCCCTGAACTCACTGTATAAACGCCACTTATTCATAGGGTGCAATAGTAACTCTTCCCTGGAATAACTGATATGAGGCACAGGAATGTCTCTGATCCTGGCGCTTATTTTATCCAGGTCGGCATGATCATTCAGCTGCACATACAGTTGGCACATGTGGTTGTCCCATTGCGTTTGGGCATCTTTTATCCAGCTCTCCGTGTTGTTGACATAGGTAGCCCAGGGAAGCAGGACCTTTACGTCACGCATTGTTGTATTACCGGGTAGATCTTCATATACCCCTGCTACTTTCATCTCCATTTTATTATCTATCCGCACAGTGCTGTTCAGCGGATCAGCTCCGTCGAAAAGTGCTTCGGCCACTGATTGCGACAACAGAACGGAAGAAGGATCCTTCAACCCATCAACATCTCCTCTTAACATCTTTAATGTGAACATAACAGGAAAGGAGGCTTCCGCCCATATGCCCGTTTGCGATATCTTTTTCTCTCCCACAGACAATATATGCTTGCCCTGACCAGAAACAAAGGAAACGTATTTAAAATCAGCACCATACTTGTTGTGCAACTCATTTCCCATTGGAATGGAAGTAGTAGCACCTGTGTAGATCTTATTTCCGGATGTAGTATTGACCATCACTTGTGCCAGCCGATGGTATTGACTGTGATAAGTATCAAAGGATTGTTCGTCCCATATCCATAGTCCTATTAGCAATGCTACGGCCATTCCTGTAGCCAAACCAACAATATTAATGGCCGAGTACAATTTGCTGCCAAACAAATTGCGAAAGCATAATTTAAGATAGCTTTTGAGCATTGCTATTTTATTGTTTTAATCTTAAACGCGAAGAAAATGCCAGATCACTATAATAAATTAATCAATTCGATACATATATGTATATTTTACAAATGTCCGATTCTGAGACATGGTCGTCCGCTTTCAGCCGCAGCGGCTTTTCGAAAGGTCAGGTACAATCAGACTGGCTAGGTGTTACTGTCACTATACTATTTGAACCCACCTTCCAAAATAGTAAAACGGACAGTTCGAGCAATTATTCCAACGGCCACCCATACTTGTCGTCAAAAAAACCAGGGGGCATTTGGGCGGTAAATGTTTTATCATGTGCCTCGAGCACTCTGCCATAATTGGCAGCTAGCTGAAATAAGTCGAAGTCAGTCGCCTTCGAATACGATACCCATGCATAATTGACATCATCCCGTACAAATCGTGCGATTTTAAAATCTGTGTTATAAATGCCATTATACCAGTCTATGGTATCCAGCAACATCTTAGGGTAATTGGTAAAAACCATGAATTCCTTATGATCTAACTTTTGACCCATTTATTAAGATAGGTTTTACGTTTAAAAATATCTTGTTAAGTTGTCGAAGAAGATGACTCCCTGCACGAGTCACAACGTAGGTTTTCAGATGCGATCTTTAATGCGCCGCTAATATCGGGAAAAATAATCATATAATATTAACAGAAAAACGAATACGGATGCTCACTTACTTTGGTACGCTGCTCTGCTATAAATGAGGCTAGTCCAAACAAACCCAGACAGGAAATAAAGATGGCAAGAGCAACGAAAAAGACGGTCAGTGGACTCGCTGGATTACAACTGCTGAATAAAGGGAATCGGGTTGTATTACCCCTGACCTATTATGGCTTAATGGATGAAAAATCATACATTGGAATCAATTCAAAATAACATTTACATGACCAACATACCATTTCAGACAATAGACTGGGCCAGTATTGAAAAAACAGTACATGCGGGCGAGACAGGTACTGCATATTGGCAAACCATCGAGTTTAACGGACTAAGAATTCGTCTCGTAGAATATTCCAAAGGCTATTTGGCAGATCACTGGTGTGAAAAAGGCCATATAGTTCATTGTCTTGAGGGCGCATTTGTAAGCGAACTTAAAAACGGAGACAATTTTCAGCTGACACAAGGTATGACCTATGTCGTTTCAGATGAACTGAGCTCTCACCGGTCAGTATCCGAAAATGGTGTTAAACTGCTCATTATTGACGGAGATTTTTTGAAAAGCCACTGATAGGTGCTAATAGGAATGATTTACAACATGCCATAGAAAAGCAGTCCCGAACCATAAATAATCTCGAAGAATGTATTGGAATGAAAAACTCGACTTGGTAAAAAGGAATTTCCCGGACGGCTTTAAAGATCCTTTTAGGGCTGGACCTGAAGTAGTAAAAAAAATAGTCACTATACTATTTAAATCCACCCTCCTCAACTTTATTGAATCCGACAACAGGGCAGGGTTATTAAAACATGGTTCTTTAACCAGACGTTGCAGTCTTAAACAGTTATACGATGAAGAATTGCCACGCCTGGATAATGGACACAATTATTGGCTGCTCCTTGTCAGCACTCCAATGGGTCCAAACTTTCAGGTATATGACTGTAAATATCCGGCATTGAACGATCTTGTATATCTATCGTCCGGACAGGAACAGCGGGAGTTTTGCATAGTCGATAAAAAATACGCCTGGCTGCTTTTTTATAAGATCAATCGATCAAACAATATTGTGGAAATATACAACGCTAAAAGATTGCCATGATTGGGGTATTTGCGCTAATTTTTTCCGATCAGGTCGAAGTGGTTCGACTACCAGGATTTGCTATTCACTCCCTATTCTTTCAACCAAACCTTCAACATTGAAAAATTTTCATTAAATTAGTTCTAACTACTATTTCCAAATCACCTAAACGCTTAACCCGGTAAAGGATCAGGTCAAATGTTGTTACCCATGATAATGACCTCTTCACCCTGCATATCACCTGCAATAAAACAAGCTGAAATATTTCAGCGCTCGATTATATGCTGAACAACCACTCCATGGCATTGCTCCCAGGCTAAAGACAGGAGAGGACTATTGATTAAAACATTATCACCATGAAAAAGAAGACAACTCCCAAAAAACTCCAACTGGTAAAAATCAAAATTGCTAATCTCAGTCAACCGAAACCAAAAGGAGACGTTTGTCTGACGTCTCTGGAGCAAACCACCTGCCCTAATTGCCATCAGCAATGATAGGTTAATGACTATGGTAAAACAATGCTGTTCACATTGGAAGTATCAAATTATGAATAGGCAGGACAGTCTAACTTCATTCTGACTTATTGGAATAATCAAAGGAGTTAAATCTTAAATGATTTGGTCCGGGATGCTGATACCTGTGGTTCCAGAAAAGTTAAAAACCTCGTACATCGCAAGATTTACGAGGTTCCTTTTTTTCATAACTCCACGTTGAAACTCCTCTTCTCCCCTAACCTAACGCATCTTTATCGCCGTTTAATTAAATTAACAACTCTTTCTATTCGCGGACGATTATATCGTTGAAGAAAAATTGGATAAAGGTTTAGTAAGACATTTAGTATAAGCAGCCACAAGGATTTGAGAACTCCAAATTTGAAAGCCACAAAAACATTAAACCCAAGAACTATTAGCAAGATAATAACGTGATCGAGTTCAGATTTTTTGGTTTGATAATATAAGTTAATTAAAGCGTTGCTATTATTTTCTATGGGGAAAGATTTTCTAATCACTTTTTCCCAACCGGTCCAAACCAATAGTTTCCTAAAAAAATTTATTCCAAGGTATTCGTATATTCTCCCTTTTCGTTCCCATCTTTCTTCATGATAATAGGAAGAATTGAGTTTACTTTTTAGTACACTGGTAAAAACAGACACACATAGCATCAATAAGCAATTCAGCGCCCAGGCGAAAGCAAAACCATCCATCTTTATATAATAAACCAGTGCGCAGATTGCGGCAACTGAAAATATTGTAACTAAAATTAAGATCAGTGTTTTTCTCATTGGTTACTTCGTTTTATATTTCCTGCGCCAGCCGGAATTATGCGTTGTGAACCGGAAATGCAGGCAATATTTCTGCCGTAAAATTCCAAAGTAAGGTAAATTTATTGACCCAATATTTATATTTTAAGTGAATCCAGCAATAAAGTCAGATTTATATGACTACACTGGATAACCGCCAGCCGGCAAATGTGCCTGGTGTTGATAATAATAGGCGAAACAGGGATGGCATTTGTTGATCACTCAGGAAGATAACCTGCCATTCGCATCTAAGACAAACGTACGGAAATAAAAGTCCCGGCATTACCGTCGGGACTTTTATTTCCGTACATTCTTACCCCCTTCAGAGTAAAATGCATCTTTGACCCAATGCAAATGAATCTACCATTGAACATGCACCCATGGACTGTTAAGCGTTGCCCTGGTATACAACTGCTTATCCAGCCCAACGCCAAGTATAGTACCGTTCTGCATTACTGTTACTGCAATTACATCGCCGCTGTTGGGTACTAACGCCCATGGACTGTTGAGTGTTGCTTTGATATACAGATCGTTGTCCAGTCCTATACCAAGTATAGTACCATCGGGCAGTACAGTCACACCCAGTAAATCGCCGCTATTGGGAACGTATGCCCATGGGCTGCTGAGTGTTGCTTTCGTATACAGATCATTATCAAGGCCAACGCCAAGTATAGTACCATCGGGGAGTACAGTCACCGCCAGTAGATCGCCACTATTGGGAACGTATGCCCATGGACTGCTGAGTGTTGCTTTCGTATACAAATCATTATCCAGGCCAATGCCAAGTATGGTACCATCCGGCATTACAGTTATCCCTATCACATCACCGCTATTCGGCACAAACGCCCATGGACTGTAAAGCGTTGCTCTTGTATATAGATCGTTATCAAGCCCGATACCCAGTATAGCGCCATTCGATAATACGCTAACGCCGATCACTGAGCCGCTGCCAGTTGACGTGTTTCCATAAAGATGGTTCAATGCAATCACATCGTTGGCATTAAAAGGACGGTCGCTACCATCGCTGCAGGCAAGCATCCAGCTGTTCGGATCTTCTGCAGTAGGTGTACCCGGAATATGGATAGCCCCTACACCACCGTCGCCCTCATTATTAGGGTTAGAAAAGCCACAGCTGTAGCTTCTGTTGAAATAATCAGTATGTCGTAAGCCAATCGTGTGGCCAATCTCATGTGCGATAATAGTAGTCAGCCAGCCCTGGTTAGGATTACTACCTATCACATTAGAATTGAGCAAAATGGGACTCGGCGGATTACCAGCGCTGTTAGGAAAACCGGCCGATTGTCCTAGTACACCAGGTCCAAGGTAGGCATACTGGATAGCAATATCGCCTCCAGATGCAACACGCTGGAACGACAGACGGAGATTCAGACTATTGTAACGTGCAATGGCTGCATCCAAAGCTGCAGTATAAGTTGCAGGTAATCCGGAGATAGACAGCGTAAGCACCCTAGGAAGGCCGGTGATAAGGTTATTGGTCCTGTATTGCTCTGTACCGGCGATTCGCAATACGGTGGATTTTGACTTTTCATTCAGCCACTGGTTGGATAGAAATATGTCTCCTTCTACTACATATCCGTCTTTCACTTTCCGGACCTGATGCGTGCTGAAACCTTCGCTTTTAATCTTGTTAATGACTTCCGTTGGAATTTCCTGTTGATCATCTGCCTGCTTTATTTCCTTCGTACATGAAAAAAGCAGCATGTTAAATGCTACAGCGCATAGCAATGCTTTAATAGGGTGTTTCATACTTTATTATTTAAGTTGGGATTATATCATATAATATATAAAGGTGCTGGCAATAGGAGCTAAAATTAAAGGACTTTAATTGCAACGTGATCGCGGTTTTATTTGAGTTCCCGCTGAAGTTAGCATATGTAGTCTTTGCGGGTATTAGCTGACCACTAGACAATTTTTAGCTTTATTTCTTCCCTTAACATGCTAATCCAATTGCATTTTATTTTAAAAATGCTCAATTTTACCTACCTTTTTAAATAGGCTGTAGCACCATACCCCCAATACATTAAAAGACTATGAAAAAATCAATCTTGCTTCTGACATTGTCCTTTTCCTTCGTTTTCACGAATTGTTCGAAGGATGAAACTGATCCTGACGAGAGGCCGGACGTACCAAAACAATATGAACTCGTAAAAGCTGTAAAATGGGACGTAGGTGTTGTACATCAGCTGGAGTTCTTCTATAACCAGGATAGTTCCATAAACTATTACCTGTCCGGCAGCAGCAATCTTCCGTCAAAATATAAAACCATTTTTGCTTACAGCCAGGACAAGCTGGAAAGCACCCGGGACGAAGGTGCCAGGAATGCTGCATACTCCTATGATAACCACAACAGGGTCATTCAGCTAAGCCAAATAAGCAATGGGGTTGAGACGAGTAAAAATGCTTACACTTATAATGCCGAAGGAAAAATAGTGCACGTGAAATGCTGGGTGCTGATAAACGGTACGTTAAAAGTCTCATGGCAAAGTGACCTCACTTATGATGCTTCCCAAAATATTGCAAAGACCGTCACCGAACATTTTGACGAATCAGGAAATATTGCGGAAACACGTGTAAGAGTGATAGAAGGTCAATCTGACTCAGTTTATATAAATCCGTATGCACTGCTACATCCCTTATATCAACATCAGGCACACGAAATTTTTGATCCGGTAGTTCTAGCTACATTGAACAGACTTCCTAAAAAGATTAAAGAAACGGGAAGATCCACAGGACCGATCGAGTATGAATACTTTTTCTCCATTCTGGATGGCCGCCTTGACAAACTGAAATGCAAAACAACGATAGATAATAACCCGGGATATTTTACATCAGAAGCAGTATTTCAATATTAAAAGCATCTTCCAGACATTCCCCATAAACCTCTTAAATGAAAAGCCATTAAGCATAGCAATAACTACGTTTAATGGCTTTTCTTATGATCAATCAATAACTCTTATGAAATAGTCTGCGCAGCAGCTACTTGCCTGGCTTTTCTGGATCTCATGTAAACCACCAGACCTGTAAAAGCGACAATCAGGATAATAGGCAGCACCAAAGTAACTTGCAATACTTCAGGCCCTGCAAGATTCTTCGCCTCGTTCAGCGCGGCAGCTTCGGGAGTTCCCTCGGCCGCGCCCGTATAAGTGGCCAGCTGAGCACCGGCGGGAAGGTGCTTAACAATCAAACCGTCATAAAATCCGCCCATGAACATAGTGTATATAGACACGGCGAACATGCCGGCGCCCCCCATCAGGTTAAGCCCCAGTGCACCGGATTGCGGGATATTCTCTGCAACAAAACCGATCATGGTTGGCCAGAAGTAACATACCCCGATACCAAAGATCAAAGCAGCGAAAAACACAGAGCTTCCTGTAAATGTGCTCAGCATATAAAGCCCCACTGCGGCAAAAATGGCTGAAAACAGGAGAACACCCTGTGGTGCCAGCTTTTTAACGATCGGCTTGGCGAAGGCCCGGCCAACCACCATGATGCCAGTTGTCAGCGTCAGCAACAGCAGCGCATTGTCGGTCACATTTTTCAGCAGCAGGCCTATCCATTGACCGGTAAACAGTTCTGTGATCGCAGTCATGAACATACAAAGGAGCATGAAGATGAACAGTGGCGAAAGTACAGCCTTGTACATGTCAGCCTCGGAATAACCTGATGAAACCCTTTCAGTAAGCGGAAAATCAAGGCGTGAAAACAGGAAACCATAGATCAGCGTAGGGATCAGCATGGTAGCTACCTGCAACTGCCAGCCCAGGTTTAGCTTCACAAACAAGGTAACTACGAGCGTACCGATCACGATACCTCCCGGAAACCAAAGATGGAAATAGTTCAGCCTTGTTGTCTTTTCATTAGGGTAAAGTGTTGCCACCAGCGGATTACAGGCCGCCTCTACTGTACCATTGGCAATACCGATCAACAGTGTGGAGAAAAACAGCGTCCAGTACCCCTGCGCAAAAATGGTGAGTGCAATACCGGTCAGGTGAAACAGAAACGCAATGACCAGTAGGCGTTTCATACCGATGATGTCGACTACAACACCGCCAATGACCATCGCCAGCGGGAAACCCCAGAAAGCGGTCGCTGTAATAGTACCCAGCTGAGTCGCGTTCAGTTGGAAATCCGCTCCTAATTGGTTCATCATTCCCGCGCGGATACCGAAGGAAAGTGACGTCACTAACAATGCCAGGCAACTTGCCCAGAATAACTTACTGGTTTGAATGTTCTTCATATACGTGATTTTGGACGATAATAAATGGGTTGATCACAGGGCTTTGTTAGCTGTTCGCCGGTATCTATTGGGATGTGTTCATAACGTCGATACTAACCCGGATCAATGCCTGCCGATTAAATTACAAAAAGAATTGTAAATTTTACACATATTACATGAGAAAAAGACACGCTATCACCGTTATTGTAGATTTAACGTGATTTCTGGGGTCTATACGGCACCAAATACTGGTATTCAAGGCAAATTACCCGCGGCCACAGGGCTATAACCAAACTGCTTTTTAAACGCAAAGGAAAAATGCGATAGGTTCTCAAATCCCGCCTCGAGAAAAATATCAGTAGGCTTACGCTTCTTTACTGCGATCTGATAATGCGCAAATTCCAGGCGTTTTTGCGTCAGCCAACGGCCTGGTGTAGTTTTGAAGACCTTCTGAAAATCCTTTTTAAAGGTCGTCAAGCTGCGGCCGGTCAGATAGCCAAACTTCTCAAGGGAAAGATTGTACAGGAAGTTTTGCTCCATGAAGCTCGCCAGATCCATTTTGCCGGGCTCCTGAAAGGAACTGAGCAAGCGCTGTACCTGCGGATTGCACGCATCAAGCACCGTCAGGCATTCAGCAATCTTTATCTCCGTCAGCTCAGGTGGTAGTTCATCCTGCATTTCAAAATAAGGGATCAGCGAAGTAAAAAGGCTTACCAGCAGCGGGTGTTGTTCAAGTGCTAAATGCCCCGTCCATTTTCCATGAGCCGGATTTTCGGGACGTGCCGCATAAAACTTTCGAAGTAGTTCCTCCGGAAACAAAATGGATATAGAACGGAATGACTCGTTATTTTCGGGCAATTTAGCCATCCGGCCTAATTGGTTCCTGGGAATGAGCAGGGTGGTTCCTGGTCCGAAGGTATGCGTCTGATGAGCATAAGATAATTCCAGGGTGCCTGTAATTACATAGACCAGCGCATGCTGGTCCAGTATCAGTTCCCTGCTATAATGCTTTTCCTTTTTACACGAGACGAATATCCGTCCCTTTACGTTTGCGCCCGGGTATTCCATGACTTAAAGTTAAGAAACTGCTTGATACTTGCTATAATGGGCCAGTCGCTATGCATCATGCTGTCCTGGTATGAGCAATTATTTGACCAGTCCTAACCTGATCAGGCTTTCTGCAGTCGCTTTGACAGCTTCCTTATTACTTCGCGGTTGCCAGTTGAGCATTCGAGTAGCTTTCTCATGGCTGGCGTCTTTCACCATACCCAGATGCGGGACAATTAATTTGATCTTTGGATTGAACAACCCAACAATCCTTAGTATCCAGCTGGCGATCTCCTTTTGTGGAACTTTCGCTGCCTTATTGCCAAATTCGTCTCGCAATATATTTGCAATATCTAACAGGGATATGGACTGTCCCGATGTAGCCAGAAATCGCTGGCCATTAGCTTCCGCATGAGTCATGGCCTTTATGTGCAAATCGGCCACATCCCGAACGTCTACATACACGGATTTAATCTTGGGAACCCCCTTTAGCTGACCGTTCAACATTTGATGGATAAACCCGATAGAATGTGAATAATCAGCGCCAAGAACAGGCCCTAAAACGCCAACAGGGTTAACTGTGGCAAGCTCAAGACCTTTACCTTCGCCGTTTACATAATCCCACGCTGCTTTCTCAGACAGGGTCTTTGATTTCTGGTACGCAGGAATATCTTTTGACAAGTCCGTCCAATCTTCTTCTGTGTATGGTGTCTTCTTATTAGTCCCATAACAAATAGCTCCGAAAGCAGATGTTAACACCACCCGCTTCACACCAGCGGCTCTTGCTGCCCGCAGCACATACAATACGCCGTTAACAGCCGGTACGATATACTCATCTTCATGCTTTGCAATGAAATTTGGTGTAGGTGAAGCCGGATGTATGACATAGCGACAGCCCTCTGCTGCTCCCCTCCAGGCCGCTTCGTCGGAAAGGTCGGCCTGAACAAAAGACAATAGTTCAAAATTGGTAATACCTGCGACAGACAGCATCTGTTTTACCTCAGGTATACGATTTAAAGACCGTAGGGATGTTTTTACACGGTAACCTTTTCTTAGCAGTTCGGCAATACAATTACTGGCTATAAAACCTGAGCCACCGGTGACTAAAACCTGATCTGATTCATTCATGATTTAAAATTTGATGCCCCAAAATTAGCGTCATCATCAACAGGCGGGTTTGTTTTAAAGGCGTAATTGCTTTGTTTAAAAGGCTGGCTAATTAGAGGTTTAAACGATTTTCAAATGAATCGGCAACATAAGGACGAGAGAATTGCCAGCGTAACCGACTGATAAACTACTGATACTGATAATTATATAAACTTTTTCCAAAATTCTATAACAATATTCCTCGCATCCTTTCAGACCTTTACAAATGTTCAAATAGTCCGCACTTATGCTGAGCAATTATAAAGTTTCCATAAAAGGGATGGTTTGCGACAGATGTATTTTAATGGTCAGAGATCTGTTCCGGGAACTAAACATCCCCGTTGCGAACATCCACCTGGGAGAAGTTACCACCATATCCGCACTGTCTGCCGCAGATATTGCCACCCTCAGTAAACGGCTGGCAGCACTCGGATTTACTTTGCTGGAAGATAAGAAGACCAGTTTGATACGTGATATAAAAGCGCTTGTTGAACAGGTTTATTCCGGGAACTATGACTTCCCTGCTGATTTCCGTTTCTCCGATCTGGTAGAAGATACCCTCAACAAAGACTATAACACCACCAGCAATGCTTTTTCTGAATCCGAAGGCGTAACCCTGGAAAAGTACATCATGGAATACCGGATTGAGAAGGCCAAGGAACTGCTGGTTTACACAACCGAAACGCTCACGGATATCGCTTACAAACTTGGATTCAGCAGTGTGGCACACCTGTCCCGCCAGTTTAAGACCAATACAGGCCTGAATCCGTCTTATTTTAAGGATATCAGGAAGACGAAGCTGGTTTTATCACACGATGGCAAGGAAGCCCAGCCTTAAGATTATATACAAATCAAACGTAATAGTGTAACATCTCTCCCCTATAACTGGCATAGCTTTGTGAAAAATCTGGAAATATGTCAACAGCTATATCAGTACAGCAGGAAACTACTGTTACTAAAAGGAAGAAAACAGAAAGTTCAAAGGAAACATTCCCTGTATTAGAAATGACCTGTGCAGCCTGCGCTGTCAGCGTAGAATCCATGTTGAAGTCAGTCCCCGGTGTGGAAGATGCCGGTGTTAATTTCGCCAACCAAAGCGCGTGGGTGCAATATGACCACAAAAACGTCACCCGCGAAGCACTGCAAAGTGCCGTTCGCTCCATCGGCTACGATCTTGTCATTGAAAAGGAAAACCAGGAAGAAGTTAAAGAAGAGTCGCAACGCAGGCATTACCAGGCAATCAAACGGAGAACCATATGGTCTTCTGTGCTGTCTCTGCCGATAGTGATCATAGGAATGTTCTTTATGAATATGCCTTATGCCAACTGGATCATGATGGTCCTGGCTACACCCGTGGTGTTCATACTGGGCCGCAGTTTCTTTCTCAATGCCTGGAAACAAGCTACGCACCGGAAAGCCAATATGGATACACTTGTAGCACTCAGCACCGGTATAGCATGGATCTTCAGCGCATTTAATACCATATATCCTGAGTTCTGGCATCAGCGAGGTCTGCATGCGCATGTTTACTTTGAAGCAGCTGCCGTAGTGATTGCCTTTATATCACTGGGAAAGCTGCTGGAAGAGAAAGCCAAGTCCAATACATCCTCAGCCATAAAAAAACTCATCGGGTTACAGCCCAAAACAGTCTTACTGGTAGGCGGGGACGGCAGTACAACGGAAGTACCCATCGCCGCAGTAAAAAAAGGTGATCTGCTACTGGTAAAGCCCGGAGAAAAGATCCCGGTAGATGGTAAGCTGGCCTCCGGCGAATCTTATGTGGATGAAAGCATGATCACTGGTGAACCTGTGCCCGTTGCCAAGAAGCAAGGCGATAACGTATTTGCCGGTACTATCAACCAGAAAGGCAGCTTCCGTTTCACTGCAGAGAAAGTGGGTACAGATACACTCCTTGCCCACATTATAAAAATGGTACAGGAAGCACAAGGTAGCAAAGCCCCTGTACAGAAACTGGTGGATAAAATCGCCGGAATCTTTGTACCGGTAGTAATAGGTATCGCTATTCTGACTTTCGTATCCTGGATGGTGTTAGGCGGAGATAATGCGTTTACACATGCCCTGCTGACGTCTGTTACAGTGCTGGTGATAGCGTGTCCCTGTGCGCTTGGTCTGGCTACTCCTACGGCCATTATGGTCGGCGTCGGAAAAGGCGCAGAAAATAATATCCTGATCAAGGATGCAGAGAGCCTTGAACTCGCACACAAAGTGAATGCAATTATATTGGATAAAACAGGTACTATTACCGAAGGTAAACCTGTAGTTACTGACATCATCTGGGACGGCACGGAAACTGATCGTCAGATGCATCAATCCGTACTATATTCCCTGGAACATCAGTCTGAACATCCGCTGGCTGAAGCCGTGACAGCCTATTTATCAGGTACCGGCATTGGACCGGCAGAATTGAAAAACTTTGAAAGCCTTACCGGACAAGGTGTAAAAGGCGATCATAACAGTCAGACCTATTTTGTAGGCAATAAGCGTTTACTTGATGAAAACGGCATTACTGTTAACAGCCACCTGGCCACACAAGCTGCAAAGCTGCAGGAAGAGGCCAAAACAGTGATTTACTTTGCGAATGCCAAAGCGCTCCTCGCCATTGTTGCCATTGCAGATAAAATAAAAGAAACTTCCAGACAGGCTATCCAGGCCCTGCAGCGCAGTGGAATAGAAGTATATATGCTCACCGGCGACAACCAGCATACTGCTGCAGCTGTGGCAAGGGAAGTGGGTATAAAATCCTACAAAGCAGAAGTATTGCCATCGTATAAAGCAGCATTTGTGAAAGAACTGCAGCAGGCGGGCAAAGTGGTAGCAATGGTGGGCGATGGTATCAATGATTCCCAGGCACTGGCACAGGCCGACGTAAGTATAGCCATGGGTAAGGGCTCAGACATTGCTATGGATGTGGCCAAGATGACATTGATCACCTCAGACCTGAACAGTATCCCTAAAGCGCTGAAACTCTCCCGGCAAACCGTCCGTACAATTAAGCAGAACCTCTTCTGGGCGTTTATTTATAATTTAATTGGAATACCTTTGGCTGCCGGATTACTTTTCCCTATCAACGGCTTCCTCTTAGATCCAATGATCGCCGGTGCGGCCATGGCCCTTAGTTCTGTGAGCGTGGTGAGTAACAGTTTACGCCTGAAAGCGGCACGGTTATAATTAAAAGTATGTTTAGAAAATTGACGGAAGAATGAATGCACAGATATGGCACACAGCAGCGATCATCCATGAAACAGAGAACGTTGTAACGATAGTATTTAACACAGAAGGACATCCCCTTGTATATAAACCCGGACAGTTTATCAATGTTACATTGGTCATTGACGGAGTTTCAGTTACACGGTCCTACTCTTTAAGCTCCCTGCCTGACAAGGATCTCCAGCCAGCTATCACGGTGAAAAAAGTGCCGGGAGGTATAATGAGTAGTTACATCGTTGATAATGCTGACCAGATCAAAAACTGGCAGGTAACTGGCCCCTTTGGGTCATTTTCACCTACATCAGATACATATAATGCCGATCACGTTGTACTGCTGGCCGGTGGAAGTGGGATCACTCCCCTGTTTTCTATTGGCCGCTCATTGATTGATAAATCAACAACAACCAGCATTACTCTTGTCTATTCCGTCCGCTCTAAAGATGAGATCATTTTCAGACAGGCAATTGAAGATTGGGCGATCCAGCATCCGGAAAGAGTAAAGATTCACTACGCCATTTCGCAGCCTGGTGATAGCAATATACAAGCAACATCTATCATCAAAGGAAGGATAAATAAGCTTGTTAGCAGGAAGCTGATAAAATCAGCCGTGGGAGATACGCTTGATGCCGCTCATTATTTTATCTGCGGTCCCTCCGGCCTGATGAACATGCATAAAGATATGTTGGGAGCGCAGCAGGTGCCAGATGACAACATCTACATGGAGTGGTTCTCTCCCGAACCAGCCGCAGACCAGGTTGATCTACCAGCTGAGATGCAGGAGGTATTACTTCATTTCTACGAACAATCCAACCTGTTAGAAGTGCATCCAGGCAAGACTATTCTTACCGCCGCCCTGGAAGAGAAGATACCCCTTCCCTATTCCTGTAAAGTTGGCACCTGCGGTGTATGTGCCGCCAGGATTACCTCCGGGAAAGTGAATATGGTCAGCAATTACGCATTGAGAAAAGCTGACCTGGAGGCAGGATTAATCCTGCTCTGCCAAAGCTATCCCCTGACTGAAGATGTAACCGTCGAAATTGACTGACAATAATTATATAAAAGTTACAGACAAATGTGTAACACATCAGGGTCACGCCTGTAGTAACTTTACATCATCAAATAAACACTAATTAACTTTTAAAGAATAAATAAAATGGAAACAGTACAGTTTAAGACTAATATTAAATGTTCAGGTTGTATTGCCACAGTTACACCAGTATTAAATGAAGTAGCAGGACAGGATAATTGGGAAGTGGATCTGCAGAGCCCAGACAAAGTACTGACCGTTTCAACTGATAAGGCAGGAAAAGAAGAAATACAACAGGCTATAGCAAAGGTGGGGTACAAAGCGGAAGCATTGGCTTAGTAGCACACTAGGGATATACAACCGAAAATAACAACTTTAAAAAGGCGTCTTTCACAGAAAGGCGCCTTTTGTTTTAGTCTGCCGCCACCCACTGTTGATGATTTCTATGCCAGGCCTTTAATGCTACCTTTCTACAAGGAACAAGTATTATTATGGAAAATTGCAAAGTTTTTATCTATAATAAAACTTTGCACCTAAACATGAAAAGAAATAGTTTCTTCATATGGCCTGCTCTTACATGGTCTATATTGCTGCTGGTATTTACATACTGGGTTCTGCAGGTATTTTGTTCTAAACCTTCCCGTTGGAGATTTATCGATCTGATGTTATTCACTGGAAGATTTGAAGAAAACTACAACAAAATATATAAAAAGCCATACACGAAACTACGAACCTATCAGGAAATTCATTTCACTGGCGAAAACAACAATGACATAATAAAACTCAATTATGCTCGTATCCGCATTCATGAAATTACTCAACAGCAGGATACAATCAATGGCATACACTTCAGCTTTGGTGATAGCACAAGGTATAGTAACTTTATTAATACATTCGATGTGTTAAGACAAGAAAGAGCTGAGAGATACCTCGTTGATACTGGAGGTATATGGTTCATCTGGGGCGATTAATGCTATGAAAGCTTAATATCGGCTCATCCCACACGAAAGACAACGAACAAGGGTTTGGATCATAAACCATCTTCTCTGAATGACAGCCATTCTCTATATTGTTCCTTACACAAATCACGGGTTAAAGAATCTTTCATAATAATGTCCATTCCGCCATCATAAGGAGCTACAATACAATTGTTGCTGATAGAGACAAAGAATGCTGCCAGATTACCTTCTGCTATATCTCTCAGCAATTCATCGAACCTATGAGGACACCAGATCTGTTCTGTAAACATTGGTATATATGTTGTACCTTTTTCATAATTCTCCTCATCATACAAATGCAGGTCAATAGCCTCAAGGCGTGTAAACACAAAAGACTCAATGGATTCCACGTTATTTATTGGGTGCAACTCGGTATAACCTTCATAATGAAAATCGCCGGTTACGATAGCTATCACAGAACCATCAGCAAAAAAATCTGTTAAAATTGTATTTTGCCTGGTTAACAATATTTCCCAATCCTCCTGGTCTGATGGGTAACGGCGGGAATCTGGCAAACTGTGAATGCGAAACCATCGATGAGAATAACTGTGTTTGAAGTGATGTCCTATAGGAACAGCATCCGGATAGCTAGATCTCCAAAAAGTTTGAAATTCCTTAGCAGTCATTAACTGTTTTTATGAGTTAAAAAGGCGGATCAATCAGAAGTTAAGTTAAGCATCCGTTGGGACAAACACATTCCTGTTACTGCTGATTGCTGAGCAGCTTTCCGATTTCAAAAATCTCTGCATACCTGGATGACAGCCCAAACACGAGAACACTCTTTTGATCTACCGCAACACTAATATCAAAAAGTATTTCCTTATAATCTGAATTTGCCATTTTTTTATCTCCTATATATGCTTCAAACTTCTTAAAATTTGTCAGATAGAACGCTGGTACGGTAGCAATTACAATAGTTTTCTCAACTTTCGTCCCATTAAAGTAGATGTCGCCATGCAGATTCGGCGACACCGTGATATCCGAAACGGTATCAGTTCTATGTCCGACAAAGATCTCAAATTCAGATGGCGTAACCCACTCCCATGCTCCGGATATTTGCCCGCTAATATTAAATATTCTGTTCTCTCTATCTAAAGCTATTTTGTCCGGAATTATCTTCAATCCGTTTCGTTCAGGTTCAGTAGAAGTGTAAAATACCGAGTCCTTTTTTTTATCAACAAGCTGTGTATGAATTTCAGTTTTTGTATAATCTCTAAAGCAAGGTATTTTCCCATAAGCGTTAGGAAGCCAACCAAATTCAAATCTATTTTCGTTAACCTTGTAGTTCAATAATTTATCGTATTCGACTACTTCGATATGTGTTTGCGCGAAAGATAATGTGGTAAAGAAGCATCCGATGAAGGTGAGGAATAGTTTTAACATAGCTTGCATTGCTGACAATTAGTAGTTATATGGTGTGTTAAACACAAATATACACAACTAGTCTAATTTCGATCCTGACCAACGTCCGGCCTAAAAAGCCCGGATTTGAACTTCTTGCTGCAGCGCTTAACGGTTAAGCATTACTATCTATCTTTCAAAACAATCTTTCTCTTCAGAAAATCTAAAATAATTGGAGCTATCTCTTCGAAATGACTTTCCAACACTTTATGCCCGGCTTCGAAAACATGAACCTCCGCATCAGGGTTATCCCTCTTGTAACAGGTCGCCTCCGCCACACTGTAAAACGCATCGTATTTACCCCAGATCACTAAGGTAGGGAGCTGAGCGCTGCGGAAAAATTCATGGAACTTTGGATAGAGTGCCCTGTGACTCGGATAGTCTTCAAATAACGCATATAGCGAGTCAGTATGGCCCGGGCGATCCATAAGGGTCCAATCCAGGATCCAGGTATCAGGACTGAAAAGGGGGATCTGCTCCTCCGGTACACCCGCTAAATATTGCTGGCGGCAACCTTCTTCATTGAGGAACTCCCCAATTTTCTCCCTGTTTTCTTTCGTGGGATTATTCCAGTAAGCCTTGCAGGCATCCCACTCCTTCCCGAGGCCCTCTTCGTAGGCGTTACTATCCTGAAAAATAAGCGCTGTGATTTTTTCGGGGTTCTTTAAGGCAACACGCATGCCTATTACGGATCCGTAGTCATGCAGGTACAACGCAAATTTCTTTAGTTGCTTCTTCTCTGCAAAAGAAGATATGATGTTGCTATAACTCTCAAAGGTATATTGAAATTCTGCCCGTGTCGGATAAGAGCTGTAACCCATTCCGGGAAAGTCAGGAGCGATTGCATAATAATTCTCTGCGGCCAGCACCGGCATTAATTCTCTGAACAAAAAGGATGAGTTGGGATACCCATGCATGAGCAAAATGGCTGGATCTTCAGGGTTTCCAGCTTCCCGGTAAAAAATATCCAACCCGTCCACTTGCATGGTTCTGTGAAAAACCTTGTGTCTTTGTGTTAAGTTCATAAGATATCTTTTTATGTTTAGGAATGTTCCGTAAAGTTGAGAAACTGATCTTGTGCACTGGTTATGGGGCCGCCATCCGGATACTGAATTAGCATCTTTCCCAAGCATGAATTTCGCTGCTGCTGCCCGCGGATTTTCCTTCCCAAATCCGGTGCCAAGCTCACTTCTCTCCTCTCAAATTCCCATTTACGTCAAACGTAATCCGGTAATTACGTCTGGCGCCTTGTATCATGACATACCATTCCTTCACATGTACCGCTTTGATCTGGCTAAAATAAACGAATTGTATAGGCTCGGCCCCTTCAATGGTTTTCGACTTTTCCACTGCTATATCATACACTTTTTTTGCTGTACTGAATTTCACTTCGTCCAAAGGCATTAGCAGCATTTCAAGAGGAAAATGTTGCATACCAGTCATCTTTACCGGCTTTTGTATTTCCCATGCGCCATTGCTGTAGGTATAGGTATCGACATTCTCAGGTTTGTCGGGATCCTGGAGGTCCACAGATATCATGCCTCCCCGGTAATCATAAAAATAAAAGCCCGCCATGAAGAACAGCTTTTTCCCTTTCAGATGGGGCATATTGTACAGTGCCAGTTGTATGCTGTCAAGCGCTGCAGCGCTTTCGAAGATGCTTTTAGCATACTCCTCCGACGTGGACGAAAATACAGTTGAAGAGGAAAAACTGA
Source organism: Chitinophaga filiformis (assembly GCF_021646545.1). GTDB lineage: Bacteria > Bacteroidota > Bacteroidia > Chitinophagales > Chitinophagaceae > Chitinophaga > Chitinophaga filiformis_A. The sequence goes on from NZ_JAKIRP010000007.1 coordinate 42,482, forward strand.
CGGATGAAGAAGAGGACGTCTTATCGTCAGCGGGTTTTTGCTTTTTCTGTGCGACCGGATGCAGCGTTTCGTCAATACTTTTGCGGACTTCCTTACATGATGTCATAAGGAAGAAGGTCAGCAACATGGTAATTATACTATACTGTGAGGTCTTCATAAAATACAATTCTCTCTGGTTTATCCAGTAAAAACATGATTTCTTTAGGTCCACAATCGAGCTTATGAATGTCAAGTATTGAGACTATTTTTTTATAGACAGTTTTACGCCTGGTATCCTGGTGATCTGTATACTCAATTTCAAATTGCACTTGTGGCTGTTCATTAATATACGTGCCTGTCTGCCTGAAGCTCAGGATGCTACCCGTGGTTTTAATACCATACATTACCATGTGAAGGGGTTGATCCGCTTCACCCGACGCTTTCGCGATAAAGCCCTGCAGCAGTATGATAAAAAGGCCGACACCCATGTTTATCAGCGGTACCAAGATCCAAGGATGATAGAGTTTCAGAAAACGCCAGCCGGATCCCTCACTTTCCAATCTATACGAAAAGATGGGATAAACGATGGCGGCCGCAAGCAAAAGGAGGAAAATGACGGAATAGAGGATTACTACGCCTTTCTTACGTGAGACATCAAGTGATTTCGGAACTAATATCACCTCCTTTCCCTTCACGCTGGCACTCATTTCGATTGTATTACCTACTTCGAAACGTTTTTCAAACGGCCTGCTGTCGTTCAACTCGTAGCGTAGCTCAACAGGCGTTCCGACAAGATTGTTGAATGCCAGCCTGAGGTCGAGTGTGATGGCATCCCTGATAGCACCGGTCTGCACCTTATCGACAATTTTTGCCACAATGGTAGTTCCTTCTCTGGCGGTTTTTTCCAAACGATATTTATCCGTAAATACCAGTTTAATGAAGAAACGGCAATATAATCCGATCAAAACCAACCAGCTGAGAGCGCCGAGGCCCAGGTATAAAAAGGCAGCGCTGGCGGTCTCTTGTGGTGCCTCTTCGAACTCCCCATTGTAGTACAGGAAGGTGGGCAGCGCTACGGTGAAGCCAAGTGTATAAAGGGACCAGAATGAAAGGCCAAAGTCATGTTTCGTCATGACACAAAGGTGAGCAGGCGTCTCTTTTACAACAAATGTCACTCCCTTACAGAATATCTACTTCCAATGACCGATGCGTCTACAAAACGACTACAAGTTCTTTAGTCGATTGTTTTTCAAATAATTACACATTCCTAAAGGATTAGCGCTTTCTGCAGATTTCACTCCGTTCTTGTTGATTTATAGTAATTTGCCAAAATGAAATCCTTATTGTTGCTTTTTATTTGCCTGGCCTGGTTAGGTAGTTTTGCCCAAACCAGGATGTCCGATAGTCTACAATCAGTCATCGCCCATCCCCAAACAAGCGACCATGACAAGGTAATGTCTTTAAATCAATTGGCGGAGTTCTACCGGGTTAATAAAGCCTACACGAAGGCGATGGAAACTGCCCGGAAAGGTATCATGATCTCATTGCGCGCAGATAGCCTGACCGATGCCACAAAAGCTTATCTTGTGCTGCTACATAGCAAGATCAGTGCACAGGAACTTGACCAGATCAGACAGTTGAGTGATACGCTGCTCTTAACAGCAAAGAAGGCCAATACGCCTATCGCTATGGCATATGCATATTATGGACAAGCGTTATTTTTTAAGACGCTTGATCATCCCGAATCTGTGGCAAAGTATTGCCAGATGGCCCTGTCGGTAGTGAACGAACACGACGATCCATATATCGCCGCCAAGATCTATTATCAGTTATATGCAATTAACGCAAACTGGAACAATGCAAACGAAGTGCATTACTATGCCAGCCTGGCGCTGCATAATGCGTTAAAATCCAACGACTACAGCCTCCTGAGCAATTGCTATAACGCGATGTCCACTGCCTATGAATATAAATATGACAGTAATCATGAGAAGGCAGCACTTGATAGCATGTTTTATTATCTTGATCAATCAGAGAAACTTTACAGCCGTTATCCGGAACAGATAAACAATTACGCTTATGCGATAAGCTGTATTAATATAGCCAGTTATTATCTGAGATTTTTCGCACCTACCGATAGCAAGGCTGAGGCACAAGGCATACACTATGCAGATAAGGCGAGAACAATCCTGAAAGACGCTCCCAATAGCCAGGAGGTAATAGCAAGCAGTCTGGGCATTTTGAGTGAATACGCTAAGCGGGATGGCAGGAATCAAGATGTAGAACGCTATCTGCTGGAAGCCTATCAGGTGATGCTGACGCAACAGCCGCCTTACTATTATACAATGCTCAATGTGACGAAAGGTCTGGCGAGTTTCTATGAGACCCGCGGAGATTATAAGAACGCCCTCAAATTCCAGCAGCTCGTTAATGAATACAGCAGCAAAAGTTTTGACCAGCAAAAAGCACTAAAGGCCCAAAAACTTGAAATAGAATATCAGACGGAAAAGGCCAACAACGAACTACGATTTCTGAAAGAACGTGAGAAAAGCCGGCAGCAAAAAAATATCTTATATGCCTGTGTTGCCATTGTCTCCATCTTATTCCTCTTCTTCCTGTTCCGCTCTTATCATTTCAGACTGCGATACTCATTACAGCGTGAAAAACAACTGCAACTGGAGAAACAGGACTCCGAACTGCAGTTGAAGCTCGAGAAAGAAGAACAGGCCAGACTGAAGGCAGAACAGCAATTGATGGAGATGCAACAGCAACAGCTGAAGAAAGAAGTAATGGCCAACGCATTGCAACTGGAACATAAAAACCAGATGCTGTCGAACTTAAAAGACAAGCTGACCGAAGGGACAGAAGTAAATATACAGAAGGTATTGAAGGAAGAAATGATCCTGGACGAGGATTTTGAACAAGCTAAACTACAGATCCAACAAGTACATGCCGATTTCTTCCAATTGTTGAACGACAAAGCACAACGAAAGCTTACCCTGCTGGACCTGAAACTCTGTGCTTATCTCTATCTTCAGATGGATACACGCCGGATTGCACAGCTCATGCATGTTGAGGCCAAGAGTGTCAGAATGAGCCGTTACAGGATCAAACAAAAGCTTGGGCTGGAAAAAGAACAGGACCTGAATGCATTTTTGCAGGGTTTAAAGTAGGAGGCCCTTTTTGCCCATCCCTGCCACTACTGATCGGTCTAAGGTATGTCATTATGTAGCACTAGTTAAATATACAATATACCTCTTCCTACCCGTAAAGCCCCGTGTTGCCATTATTTGCACTCCTGCAACTGCCTCACCCCACTTTCTAAGTCTTAAAGTTATCAATAGCGAATACAATAAATGGCGTACATCTCAGCCTCGACTTAGGCATCCGCCGGATCAAACCATTCACCGTTTTGTATAGCTGCATATAAATGCTTAACAGTGAACCGCATAACCGGCTTATCATCCTTTCGCAACCACCCTCCTTCACGTGGATTATAATACTCCAACAGTTCCTCTTCCGACATAGAAAACATTCGAAAGTCTATGCCAATAAGAGAGAATTTGAAATAATGCCCTACCTCAAGCATAAAATCCAGCGCCTCTCTTCCTCCAATACCCAGATCGTCAGGCAGTATAGTATCTTCGGTAATGCGATGCTGCGGAAAATTTTCCTGGATAAATGTAATCAGCATACCTATTGGAGGCAATGCATCTATTTCCTCTTCACTCAGTTTTCTCATATGCTGAACGAGATCTACAGCTTCCTGCATACCAGCTTTTAATTTCTGTAGATCTGGCGCTATAAACGCTCTATGATATATTTTAAACTCATTGTCCCTTCCGCCAGTCACTTCCACCTTAAAAAAGTTATCTGGTGCAGTGACATCCATAGCATCCCCTATCCAGTCAATTGATACGAAAAATTTAAATTCACGGTCACAATATTCCAAGAGTCCCACATCGCAGGTTAGAAAAAACCATTGAGATGATAAAGGCTCATTTTCTTCAAGAGGGAAATCACTATATGCTTTGGCATCAAACGCTTCTATTCCGAAATACTTCATGGTATAAGATCTGGGCTTAAAGTTAACCAAAGGTACGCTAATGTTGCGCCTTCTCCATTTGTTTTACAATGCTCCACCCTTCCGGTGTAATACCCATAATCTCAGTAGCAACACCCATCGTCTGATAAGTATCGAAGAAAGCCATTCTTGCAATTGGATGGTCTACTTCGCTGATCACCTCATACCCTTGTTCGCGTAATTCGCTGGTGATCTTCTCGAAATCGCTTACCGGTAAACGGAAGGCAGTATGTTGTATTCCTCCCAAAGGATACTTAGCGAGATAGTCATGGAACATACTTTGACCTGAAAGAGGCTGAACAAGTTCAATGAAAGTACCACCGTTATAGGCCTGAGTGGTCAGCCATTCGCCAGCCACGGTCTTACCATAATAAGTCATATCCAGGTCCTGTGCACGCATATATTGCGGTTCGGGGAACCCAGCTACGCCCAGGGCACTTGAAAGAAACTTTACTGCCGCATGAATGTCCGGAACCACCCAGCAGATTTGAGCCATTTCAAGCGCCGCGATGGTGTTGTTGATATTGTTCATGTTTCTTCACTTTTAGCTTATTGACCAGACAAAGGTAAAATGTGTGGGATTGTCATGATGGGGGCGTTTGCGCCAACATGAGGGTGGTTTACGACTATTTGCTTCCCCCTACCCGATCAATCCTTCTGACCCGTAGAGGTATTCACTTTTTCACTACCATTAAATGCAATATCTCACTAGCCATCATATTATTTGTTTTTATAATAATAATATTAATAGTAACTTGAATTTTTAAACAAAACATCACTTATGATTTGGACTATTATTATCGGGGGCATAGCTGGCTGGCTTTCCGGACAACTGATGCGTGGTAAAGGGTTTGGAATAATTGTGGATATTATTGTAGGCATCTTAGGTGGCTGGCTGGGTGGCTGGCTTTTCGGTCAACTTGGCATTCATATAGGCGGCGGTCTGTTAGGATCACTGATTGTAGCCCTGGTAGGAGCTATCATACTAATCTGGCTTGTACGGCTGGTGAAAAAATGAGCATAACTGTTTGTTAAGGTTGCTGTACTGGCATCCGGAAAACAAAACGACGGAATAAAACAATATGATCCTCATTTTAGAAACGAGATCCTGAAACAGGGGTCTCGTTTTTTATTTAGTCACCGGAATTTGCCGGGTGTCCTACTACTGGCAAAACCAGTGTCGCTGAAGCCTCATCACTCTAAAACCGGAATGATACCCTGAGCCACCCAGACAAGTAAATTGAGCCATCAGAGAAAACGGCCAGCGCGCTCGGAAGCTGATCTTTGTGTCATTAAATCAATAAAACAAGAGCAATGACAACAATAACAAAAGTAGCCCTGGGCAAAAACGGACCACTCGTATCTAAACTTGGCCTGGGATGTATGCGCATGTCGCCCGTTTGGGGAGGCGTTGCCAGAGATGAAAGCGAAAGCATTGCAACCATTCACGCAGCACTGGACAGCGGCATTAACTTTCTCAATACAGGCGATTTTTACGGTAGCGGCCACAATGAACTGCTGGTGGGCAAAGCCATCAAAGGCAGAAGAGACGACGCCTTCATCAGCGTCAAGTTTGGTGCGATCTTCTATGGCAGCCAATGGCTCGGGTTGGACCTTCGCCCTATAGCCATCAAAAACTTTATCAACTATTCCCTGGTACGTTTGGGCATTGATACCATCGACCTTTATCAGCCTTGCAGACTTGACAATAGCGTTCCTATAGAAGATGTGGTTGGTACTATCGCCGACCTGATTAAAGAAGGCAAGGTGCGTCACCTCGGCGTCTCCGAAATAACCGCCGATCAGCTGCGCAAGGCACATAGTGTTCACCCTGTAACTGCATTGGAAATAGGTTATTCACTGGCTGACCGCCAGATAGAGAGTGATCTGCTTCCTACGGCTAAAGAGCTGGGCATCGGCGTTGTGGCATTTGCCAACACGGCCGAAGGCTTACTCACTGGTGATATGAAAGCACCTCTTCCGGCTGATGCATACCAGAATCACTTCTCACGTTTTCAGGGAGAGAACCTGATAAAGAACCTGGAAAAGGTGGAAGTATTAAAGCAAATGGCGAAGGACAAAGGATATACACCGACCCAATTGGCCATTGCCTGGGTGAATGCACAGGGAGATCATATCTTACCACTGGTGAGCATGAACCGGAAATCACGTCTGGAAGAAAACATGCAGGCTATGGGAGTTACCTTCACTGCCGATGAGATGAATACGCTTAACACGCATTTCTCACCAGGTGCAATACTGGGAGGCACATACCTGCATAGATAATACGCATGCACATAAGCGCTATCTGTTTTATATCTTTACACAATGACGTATCGAACTGATATACTTCCGGGTGTCATCTTTTTCTCCTATCTCACTGGCAAGTTAAAGGAGAAAGTAGCATTCCTGCAGCACAAAACGCTGGTATTACAGGTTTCCGGTCGTTTTACGATGGAAACTGCTAATCAGACCATCTCAATGGAGCGCGGTCAGATGTTGCTGATACATAAAAACCAGTTGGCGGAAATTACGAAAACGCCTGTGGAGGGTGAGGATTATCAAACAATTGTGATTGTGCTGAACGAAGACCTGCTTCGACAAATAGCCCTGGAGGAACAAATAGAGACTGGACTGAAATACACGGGCCCTGCCAACATTCTTATCCCGGGGAACGATTTCCTGCAGGCATTCTTTCAATCCCTGATGCCATATGTCAGGCATCCGGACGAACAGATAACGAAAGCGGTGGCGATATTAAAAGTAAAGGAAGCCGTTCTTCTCCTGCTGAATACTATGCCGGAACTCCGGAAACTGCTATTTGACTTTTCGGAACCTTATAAGATCGACCTGGAGAAATTCATGCTCGGCAATTTTCATTACAATGTTCCCATTGAAAAATTTGCACAGCTCACGGGACGAAGTCTTGCCGGATTTAAGCGTGATTTTCACAAGATATTCGACACGGCTCCACGGCAATGGCTACTGGAAAGGAGACTGGCTGAAGCCAGGCATCTTATAGAAAGGAAAAAGAAAAAGCCGTCTGAAATTTATCTCGATCTGGGATTTGAAAGCCTCTCCCATTTCTCGCATTCGTTTAAGAAGAAATTCGGAAAGGCGCCTACCGAGTGGTTAGCTTAAGGCTGCCAATCGCATCAGATCAATTGCCCAATAGCTCGGGCACTATAGCATTCACAAAAAAGAGACAAACCTTTGAAGGCTTGTCTCTTTTTCGTTTCATACAGATTATTTCATCAGACTGATATTGGTGAGGCCACCGTCCGAAAGAATTTCGGTACCAACTATAAAAGCGGAATCATCCGATGCTAAAAATACAGCAGCGTTTCCGATATCAGACGGAAGTCCTTGTCTGCCAGCAGGGGTAATATCTATCCACGCTTGCTTCACCTGTTCCAATTGTTCCTGCGGTACGATCTTTCCAAAAACAGGCGTGTCAATAGAGCCTGGCGAAAGGGTATTAACCCTTATTTTCCTTGACAACAAATCGAGCGACAAGCCTTTGGCGAATGATATGATAGCCGCTTTTGCCGCCGAATAAATAGCCATTCCCGGTGCAGCACGATGCGCAGCACTCGATCCGATAAGTATGATGGACGCACCGTCATTTAAATATGGAAGCGATTTTTGTACCGTGAAATAGGCACTTTTTAAATTCAGATCCATATAACGGTCGTAATTTTCTTCCGTAACATCGCTTATCGCAGCCATTGGAACACCATCCACAATACCGCCTGCATTCACTACCACTACATCAATTTTTCCAAATTTATCAGCGGTTCTTTTGAATACATTTTCCAGATCATTAAGATTCGTAACATCACCTTTAATACCAATAAAGCCTTCTCCCAATGACTCCACAGCGCTGTTTAATGTAGCCTCATTTCTTCCGGTCACAGTACCAACCGCACCCTCATTTTTGAATGCTTCCGCAATGCCGAACCCAATACCACTATTGCCGCCTGTAACTACGGCTACTTTACTTTTTAACTTACCCATTCTATCAATTTTTAATTCTTAAATACAGAAACTTACACGCCATAAATACCGCCTGAAACGGAGATCTTCTCACCTGTGATCCACCCCGCATCATCAGAAGCAAGAAATACAGCTACCTTTGCAATGTCTTCGGGCTGGCCGCTGCGGCCAAGTGGCGTAGTGGCCACTAACTTTGCTTCAGCTTCGGTACCTATAAAGCCGGCACTGTGCGAACCTTCTGTTTCCACAACGCCGGGCAAAATGGAATTGATACGGATATTTCTTCCACTGAATTCCTTCGACAAAGAAATTGTAATGGCATCTAATGCTGCCTTGGTGGCAGAATATACCGATCCTGTAGGAAGAGGCATTCTTCCGGCCTCTGAACTGATATTAATAATATTGCCACCCTTGTCGCCAAACAATTTCAAAGACGCCTGGATAGCCAGCAAAGACCCGAGAACATTGATGTTGAATTGCTGATGAAAAGATTCTTCTGATAACTGCTCAATGGGCGAGTACTGGTAAATACCGGCATTATTCACCAGGATATCCAGTCCGCCGAAAGCATTTTTAGTTGCTTCAAACAGCCTGCTTATATCGGCTTCTTTCGCCACATCTCCCTGTACTGAAATAGCAGTGCCTCCATTATCAGTGATGGCTTTAACCACCTTATCAGCGCCTTCCTTGCTTGATGCGTAATTCACAACAACTTTTGCTCCTTCTGCCGCAAAGTATTTGGCAATGGATGCGCCTATCCCTTTTGATGCACCTGTAACGATCGCTACCTTATTCTTTAGTTTGCTCATTTTGTTATTGATTTAATTTCCTGAGTGCAAAGTTAGACCAGGTGAATATATTTTGGTAACTTTGTAACCAAAAGTAACAGTAACCTGGAGGTAACAAAGTAACTTATGGCGTGCACCAATTTTGAAAAGGAATACAAAAATGAAATGAGGGCTGTTCAGGATTCAATGGACGTACTGAACGGAAAATGGAAAATAGCCATTATCTCATCTATCTGCTATTATAGCAAAAGAAGATTCTCCGATATCCTCGACGATATAGATGGCATTTCCAACAAAATGCTGAGCAAGGAATTAAAGGAATTGGAATTAAACAAACTGATCAAACGAACCGTTTTAGACACACAGCCTGTCACTGTTCAGTATGAACTTACTGAGCATGGATATACATTGCAGACCATCATCCAGAACCTCACCGAGTGGGGAATACGGCACCGGAAGGAAATTCTTGGTAAATAACCAACGACCATTCCATAACAAAACCTGTCGTACCCATGGGCTGTACTGATTGCCATCATACTAATGGGGTCATGGCTGACCTCCGGTAACAAGACATGTTCTTACACACCGTAAGATTGTAAGGGACAAAAGACCTTATATGGTCCCCTGCCCCGGGGCACTATCAGCTTCATACAATAACAAAGAGATGTACAATATAAAGGCCGCATAAATCGCATGATTTACGCGGCCTTTATATTGTACATCAGAAATATTATTACTGATGATATTTGAAATCCGGTATACTCCTCCAATCATGCATCCGGAATCTCAGGCTCTACTAACTTAGCCAGCTTTTCCAACGACTCCTGCCAGCCTAAATAGCACATTTCTGCAGGTATAACAGCAGGAATCCCTTCCTGTGTAATCTTTATTTCTGTACCCGCAACAGTCTTCCGCAGTGAGACAGAGGTGGTCATTTCTCCCGGCAGGTTGGCATCGTCAAATTTATCAGTATATTTCAAAAACTCATTCGGTTTCAGTTCCACGTATGTCCCACCGAATGAATGGCTGTTGCCGGTTGAAAAGTTCTGGAATGACATCTTATGCGCACCACCTACTGTCACATTCATTTCATGGACAGTGCAAAGAAATCCATAAGGAGGCAACCACGAAGCAATGGCAGTAGCTTCAGTAAATGCCCGGTATACTTTTTCCGGAGACGTTTTAAAAACTCTGTGTAGTGAAACAGCGTTGTTTGACATAAGATATATTTTTGTTCCTACTCATCTGGCTTTTCGGTTCCGCCCGTTTTTTGGAGTGGTCGCTGCTCCACTTACTTTTGTTTACATATTAACTTCAACACAGCAAAGATGGTAAGAAGATCGAATTGAGACAGCGGCTACATTAGACATTTTAAAGGGCTGTTTACGACCTGACCCGGCCATACTTCTCCAGAGGCGCTTAAAACGTGGTGCAACGCACAAACCTCATCACCGCGGCCTGATAGTGTAAGACATAGTGCCAATCTGGTACCGAAACCGGGAGTTCGATAGTCCAAAACCAGGGCGAAGGTTCGGTCAACCTAGTGTCAACTATATCTCAAGTACATAAAAACAACCCGCCCCTCTTCGGTACTGGGTAGATACGTTCTTCTGAACGCAGGATGAACGCGATCAGGTCAACAAAAAACAGGGAATTAACGCAGAAAGTTTATGGAATTTTCAATTTCAGACATCTGCCTTTTATGACAAGCTATTATCTCACCTGCGGTGGCATGTTCGTATTGGCCCTCGCCCATCTCAGCAATACGCCCAGGGCAAACCCCGTCGCCAATGCCTGGCTGGGTGGCTTCTTCTTCTGCACCGGCAGCGCTGTGCTGGCATTTATTGCACAACACACGGGATTGGATACCCGGTATCCACTTCTGGTACCACTAACCGAATCCATCAGATTGGCTATGGCCCCGTCGCTGTATCTGGGTGTGCTGTACTTTACCTCCGCCCGGCGCTCATGGAAACGCCTGGATTATCTGCATTTTTTGCCGGCGGTATTATTTCTGCCCGTGTTGTTCTTTGGGGGGCGCCATTTACCTCACTTTTTGGGAGTGATTGTCGGTAGCAGCGTTAAGTTACAAATGCTTATATACTGGATACTGTCTTTCAACCTGTTACGTAAGCATAGCCATTCGATCCGGGAGGTTAACGCCGAAGTACAAAGAACGGATCTGAAATGGCTGCAGTACATGTTACTTGGGATCGCCGTGATAATGCTACTGTGGTACAACCAGGTTTTCAGGATGAACGAACAACTGGAACGTTTTACAGGTATTGGCTATTTGTTAGGAGTGTATGTGATTGCCTTCTTCTCGCTACGGCAGAGGGAAATTTTTCCCTATACAGAACCGGAGAAATCGGCCCTGCAGGAAGTCATTGAAAAGAAAACCACCCTTCCACGGCTGGCCGCAGATGACATTCAACGATTAAAAGCCCGCCTGAACCACCTGATGGAAAAGGAGCAACTCTTTACCAACAGCGATCTCAATCTTCCGCAACTGGCTATCAGGATGGAAATTACCGTTCATGAGCTATCCTACCTGCTAAACAAGGGCTACGGACAAAACTTCTATCAATATATCAACCAATACAGAGTAAACCGGGTAAAGGAGTTAATGATTTCAGAAAAGTACCGGCACTTGAGCATCCTGGGTATAGCATTTGAGGCCGGATTTAACTCAAAGACCACCTTTAACACCACTTTCAAAAAAACAGAGGGTATGTCGCCCGCCGAATACCGGGATTTACTGGTACGGATGGATACAACGGGGCGCTAAAACAGCCGCACCTGGCTACTATTGCAGAAAAAACTGGTAGCTATGGAACACTTGAGCTTCTCCCGGAAATTGATCGTTTGTCTGTTGACCGGACTTATTTTCGCCGCCGTTCTTCGCCGCATACTGGCCCGTTATTTAGTCCCCCTGATATCCCTGCAGGCTGCCTGGGCTATTTCTCTATCATGCCTGCTGGCTTGGCTGGTATATGCCTTTGTCTGGCAACGGCAGGAAAAGATTGGAAAGGCTAATTCCCCTGCCCGGCTTATTTTATTTCAGTCCATTATTGCCTGTTCCCTGGCGCTTGACCTGGCCTCCTTCGGGTGGCAGAAAGTCTTCCACCTGCAAATGGTTGTTCCCCTTGGAGAACTGGACCTTCCGTTTAACAGTCTGGATGGAGAGACGCTTACCTGGGCTTATTTCAGGCGATCCTATCCATTTACTGTAAGCATTGCCGTTGCACAGATAGCCAGCGCTTATCTACTATTATGGTCAAGAACCAGACTGCTGGGACTGATCTGCATGGTACCCATCTTGCTAAACATTATCCTGATAGACTTTTTCTATCATCTCCCTGTGGGAGTCCTGGTGCATGCAATCATCTTAATGGCCGGGGTCATTTATTTACTACTGCAATACCAGGCCCATCTTGTTCACTTCTTTTTCCATACGCTGCCCGCTACTGGAACAACCACCACTCACCGCAAGCGGCACACTCACACACTACGTGCATTCGTTATATTACTGCCCCTGGTCCTGCTGGCTACTTTTAATTATCCTGATAAGCATCCGCAGTTCACCGGCAAATACAGCGTTAGTGGTCTTACTGTAAATGGCAGACCATTAAAGGCAAAAAGCCCAAAAGACAGTGTGCTTACTACGCTCTATATGGACCTGCAGGATGATTTTGCGCTTGAGTTTAACAATTACAACAGCAGGTATATAGGAACCTACAAATATGACCCAACAACTGATAGTTTCCAGGTACAGTGGCGTTACCCGGCGGCATTCAAAACACCGTTCCTGGGTATCCTGAAAAAGGCGGATAAAGAGGGGAATTATTCTTTCGTCGGACAAATGGGAACGGATATGCTGCAGATGAAGCTGGAGAAAGTACCCGAACCTTAACGGCTTTTCCATCATCTCTATTTCCCTTAATTAAAAGATCGTCTGAATTCCAGCGGTGAAAGGTTAGTTTTGTTTTTAAACAGCTTGCTAAATGATTGCGGATGTTCAAACCCCAGCTCATAGGCCACTTCACTTACGGTTAAGTTGGTGGTCGATAGTATTTCTTTAGCCTTTTCGATAAGTTTCAGATGTATATGTTGCTGTGCATTCTGTCCGGTAAGAGAACGCAACATATCACTTAAATAGCTTGCAGAAAAGTTCAGTTGTTCCGAAAGATACTGTACGGTCGGAATACCCTGACTTAACGCCATTCTATTATTAAAATATTCATCTAAAACCTCTTCCAGTTTCTGTAATATACTGTTGTTGACTGCCTTACGGGTAATAAACTGCCGCTTGTAAAAACGTTGCGCATAATTCAACAATAATTCAATCTGCGCGATCAGCACATCCTGGCTAAAATCATCTATTCGGCTACTCAACTCCTCTTCTATAATACCAAAAACTGCAACAATAGTTGCCCTTTCTTTCTCTGATAAATGTAATGCCTCATTAGCCGTATATGAAAAGAAACCATACTGTTTGATTTCCTTAGCCAGGGGATAACCCAACAAAAAATCGGGGTGAATGAGCAGGGTGTATCCTGCCTGCTCTTTCACTTCGTCACTGCCGCCAATGATCTGGTTAGGAGAAGCGAACAATAATCCGCCTTCATCAAAATCGTAATGCCCCTGACCATATTTCAATTTGCCGCTGAACTGCGTTTTATACGATATCTTATAAAAGTTCAGTACATGGGAATGGGGCAATTTATTGACGTCGACCGTATTCTGGCTATTGTTGATTAAACTTATCAACGGATGCATAGGCTTAGGTAGGCCCAGCATTCTGTGCGCATCAGATATTGAATGCAGTTTATAACTGTCTGTTTCTTCCTTTTTCATGGCAAAAAGTTTTAAGTTATAACCGGCAGCTAAAACACTGCCGGTTATAATTATTTGTTTACCAGGGAATCTCTCCTGTTACGGGATCATGTTCCTCACTTATAAACTTCCCCGTTGGGCCGTCTTCGCCTACCAACACATATCTCGCTATGCGCGCTCCTGCCTCTTCAACGGTTCCGGTACCGCGGTGTTCATTGAAGTCGGTAGCCGTAAATCCAGGATCAACCGCATTCACTTTAAACGACGTATCACGCAATTCATACGCCAGCACAATCGTATACATATTGAGTGCTGCTTTTGACGGCAGGTACATAGCCCCTTTATGGTGATAATACTTCCAGGAAGGATCGCTGTTTAAGGTAAGCGAACACCCGCTTGATGATACATTCACAATACGCGGCTGTTCCGCTTTTCTCAACAGGTCTATAAAGGCCTGGGTAACCCTTGCAACGCCGTACACATTGACGTTAAATACCTCGTTCATGACAGCAATATCTGAGCCAAGTGCAGTTTGCGGTAGTCCTCCATTGATACCGGCATTGTTGATCAGCGCATCCAGCACATCAGTTTTCCTGCCTATTTCAGCTCTTGCAGCGTTGACTGAGTCCTGGCTGCTTACATCCAATGCTATCACCTCTACTGCATTCAGACCTTCAGCTTTCAATCTGTCTACTGCTAGCTGCCCATTCGCTACGTCACGGCTGCCTAAATAAACATAATATCCTTTTTGCAGCAGCTGGCGTGCGGTTTCTAAGCCAATGCTTTTATTAGCTCCGGTAATGAGTACTTTTTTCATTTTTGCTTTAGATAATCAGGTGGATAAATGAGTTTGTATTTTATGTACACAAAGGTCATCAACCACCGGACGTTACCCGTAGCCTAACCGGGGCTTCTTGTAGTCGAAATGAGGATATAGCTAATTGGCCTGCTATCCGATCATGTCTGCCATGACAACTACAAAGTGTCCTGCAGGAATTTCGCCCATGTTATTGTTCCTGCTCTATTTTCCGGAGTCAGGTTAATACCGGACCTGAAGATATTATAGAAATCGTTTTGAACGGCTGTATCTCTGATGGCATATTTCTTCCCCGCACGCGTAAGATAAGTGTTGGCCAGCTCGCGTATAGAGAAAATTTCCGGTCCGCCGAGCGTCACACACGTCCTTTCCGGCTTGTCTTCTACGCATTTCACAATATATGCCGCCGCATCTCTGATATCTATTGGCTGAAACGACATATTATCCGGTAGCTCAATCACCGACTCCCGTTCATTGGACCCAGGTACCAAAATGCGGTGAAGGATAAAGTCATGAAATTGCGTGATCCGTATGATCGTGTACGGGAATCTGGATTTCTCGATTAGTTTCTCTGTAGCATACTTGTTCTGGTAGTATACATAGCTACTCTGATCAACACCACAAATCGATATATAGATGATATGCGGCGATCTGTCTGATGGTATGGATGCCAGCAGATGCTCCGTGCCCTGAATATCCACTTCGGCGGAATTACGTGGATTGCTTGCACAGTGAATAATGACATCAGCATTCGCCGCAGCCTCCTGTAAACCTGTTCCCAACGCAAGATTACCAAAAGCAGCTATTGCACCTTCCTCAACAACGGCATTTTCCCTTGACGTTAAAATAACCGGCGCATACTTCTTCCCGATCAATTGCTGCGCGATCTGTTTTCCTAGTGTGCCCGTGCCTCCGGTTATTAAAATATTCTGTTTCATAGTTCGACTGATGATGTGATTAAACGCAATAGCTTTTCACGCCGGCCCTCATAAACTATTTCGCAACCAATGCCTGTCCCTCAAACACCACTCCTGACCAGCCATGCTTCATAAATTGCCTGATATTCTGGTGATCAGCGGCCTCCGGGCTATTTAATACAGCCTGGTAATGCTCTGCAAATAAATATAAAGTATCTTCTTTACTCAGGTTATTTATCTGCGCGAAAGCAAACACCTTTGCGCTACCCTGATTCTGCGTAGCCTCATTATATGCCTCCCCATTCTTAAAAGCCGTAGGCTGATGCTGGTACCTGGCTTCTATAAATTCAATCACCTCTTTGAACGTGAGTGTATTCTCTTTTAATTTTCCGATCAACGTAATTAGTTCCCTTTCCATTCAGAATAACATGTTTTAAATTAATATCAGATCTTATTTAACGGGTCAAAAATAGAAATTTATTTCAGCGATGGAAACAGAATTTTTATGCATAAAAAAGGAGCCATTGCCCGAAAACAATGACTCCTTTTTATAAACTCACGCTTATATCACACTCATCTTCTTCACATCCTGCTTGCTATAAACCTGCAATCCTCCTACCCATGTCTCCAGCACTTCAATATTCCGCATATGCATATAAGGATCCTTCATGGTAAGCGGATCCTGCTTCAGGATCACAAAATCAGCAAAATGGCCTGGCTTCAGCGAACCGGTCCACTGGTCTGCATAACACTGCCATGCTGCGTCACAAGTTACTGCTGTTAATGCCTGCTCCGCTGTAATACGTTCCGCCGCATGCAAGGCTTGTTCTTCCGGATCGGCCTCCATTATCCGTGTAATTGACTGCTCCATCATTCTTAGAGGTCCCAGCGGACTTACCATATGATCGCTATGCAGTGTTATCTTCATTCCTTCCTTCAGTGCAGTATTACAAGGATCAAGGATAAGGGTCTTGTCCCCGAAAATAGCTTCTTTAAAAGCATATCCCCAATACCCAACATGACCAATCAGGAAGCTCGGAGATATCTCCATTTCCTTCATCGTTTTCAACTGGTCTTTAGTTATTAAAGAGCAATGTTCTATTCTGTTGCGTACACCAGGTTTTTCCTTCGATATATATTCCTGATACACCTGGATAACAAACTGAATGGCCAGGTTACCATTGGCATGGATCATCAGCGGCCAGCCTTTTTTTGTCATGATAGTATGTATCAGGTTCTTATAATCCTCCGGCACTTTCAAAGGTCTCGGATTCTCTCCGAAATTGAAGATACCATAGTTATCTTTAGGATTGCATAAATAGGCCTCAGACTGATACCCTGTCAATCCCTGGTTCGAGCCGTCTGTAATTACTTTTACATGCCCGATGTATACATCCTTGTATTCAGCAGGAGGAGTGTAGTCGGGTAAGCGTTTCGCAACATCTATTGAATCAACTATCTGTGCAGCGCCTATCCGCACTGCACGCTTGTGTACGAGTAAATAGGCGTCAAGTAACTCTTTCTGCTGACTGGTCATCCCGGCATCATACACAAAGGTGGTTCCCCTTTTATTGACCGTCTGGAAAATCTCCTTCAGGTGTTTAAATGTCTCCAGGAACATGGCGTCCATCTGTGGCTTGGGGATTGTTATGAGGGCAGGCTGCATATTGGCTGATTCCTGCAATTGTCCATGTGTGTGCTCCCGGTAATCTTTAAACTCAGGATACTTTTTCCGCAAATGCTTGTTTTTCTCATTGTAGTAAATTGCCTTCAGCGCGGGGGTATTTACATACAGCGTATGCATGGAGGCACTCATTATCATTAAAGGCACCTCTTCGGTAATAGCATCCAGCCGGTCAATATCTACAGTTATTAATTCCTTATTACCTTGTTGCAAAGGCATTAAAGCAGGATCGAGGCCTGCTCCGAGAATCCAGTGGCCCGGCTTCACATAAGGTATCTCCTGTTTAATGATCTCACTAACCATGTGCATATCATATCCCTGACGTAGATCCTGTTGATCAAATCCGCCTACATCCAGCCATCCCATTAATATGGCGGTAGGTATCAGATGAACATGTGGTTCAATAAGACCGGGCAGTAACGTGTGCCCATGTGGCAACACCCTGGAACTAAAACCAGGATGATGTTGTTGCATAAACTCCTTTACATGTTGTTCGGTACCGGTAACAACCACATTGCCATCTGCAAAGCCGATGGCAGGTACAGTTTCAACAGAGCCATTGATCATCGGCCTGATAGTTCCGCCGCTGATCATCAGCTTTTGGGGCTGTTCTTCTTTAACTTTATTCTTTGCTGTTGGTAGTGAGGCAAAGTTTTCCTTAGTAAAAAGCTCTTCTTTTAATATTGTCAGTATCGGATTGTTACAGGCACAATGCGTGCACGAATCATGGTGTACATGTTGGTTTTCCATATTGTTTGAGGTTTTGGTTGCATGATCAACGCTCCGGGAAAATCAACTTTATCCGGAACATTTCAGAAATTGAGGCTAAATCTAACTTAATACAACTGATGATATCAAATTGTTCACTGACCAGCGAATATAACTTGCGTGTAGGTATTGAAAGAAGAGTGGGAACAGCAAATTGAACAGTTGGGGCAGAATACAAAAAATAAAGAGCCCATATACATCTCCCATCAGAAAGACGTATATGGGCCGGTGTTTATTCTTTCACTATCTTCTTTGTCGTTTTTTTATTCCCGCTGATAATTTGTATGATATACATACCTGCGGGTAATTTGCTGACATCCATGTTATAAGTACTTCCGGATGTTGATCCGGACAAATACACCTTTCCATTCATGTCGTGAACACTGATCTGGCTCTTTTGCTGATGACCGGCAGGCATAGTGATCTGCACCTGATCGTGTGTGGGAACAGGATACACGGTGATGTCCTGCAGCTTATTCTTAACAACAGCAGCCGCCACGTTTGCCTGTCTAGCACCGGCAGTGCCATATACTTCAAGTTCATAGATCGAATAGCCATACTCCGATCCGCGTGCGGTTCCGTAGATGCGAACATATCTTCCTGTAGCAGATAAACCGGCATGATCGTTACTGAGCGATGTATTCCCCTGTATGGTTTTTACAGTCGTCCAGTTAGTGTTGTCGGTTGACACCTGTAACAGATAATCCCTTGCATAGGCAGCTTCCCAGTTTATTTTAACCTGAGAGATCGTGTAGTTACTGCCCAGGTCTACGGAGATCCATTGAGGGTCTGCATACATGGTGGCCGACCACCGTGTAGCGCTATTTCCATCAACCGCATAATTGCCTTCAAGTCCGGGTTCTTCCACAGAAGATACAGTCACCGGTTTATTCAGGGCAATGTTTGGCGTAGATACCCGCGTGCCATATACTTCCAGCTCGTAAATGGAATAGCCGTAGGTGGTACCGCGGGCAGTGCCATACATACGAACATATCTTCCTGTAACAGATAAACCGCTATGATCATTACTAAGCGATGTATTCCCCTGTATGGTCTTCACTGTTGTCCAGTTAGTATTATCTGTTGATACCTGCAACAGGTAATCTTTTGCATACGCAGCCTCCCAGCTTATTTTTACCTGTGAGATAGTATAGTTACTACCCAGGTCAACCGTGATCCACTGAGGGTCTACATACGACGCAGAGGCCCAGCGGGTAGATGTATTGCCGTCCACTGCGTACGCGCCAACGAGCGTAGCGTCTTCGATTGATGACACAGTAACGGCTTTACCCAGGGCCAGGTTATTGCCGGAAGAACCGAAATCATCAGCAGGACTCTTCATGTTGTTGCGGATGAAAACACCCGCTTCCTTCAGTTTATTCGTTGTCCATACGTTACCTGAACAAGTGCCACTGGTCCATACAGCACCAGTGAGCGGATTATCGCTATAGTTCCAGTTGGTCCAGCTGATCTTTTTATTCCGCAGCAGGTCCAGATATCTTTGACTCATGGCAAAGTCATTGGGGCCATCACCTGATGATTCCTGTGTACCAAATTCCGTTACGAAAATAGGCAGGCGATCAGAAGCCCAGTCCAGATGGTTCAGGTAAGAATCCTGGTGACTCTTCGCATAAAAGTGAAAGGTGTACATGATATTAGGATAGTTTAGCGGACTATTTATAATATCCTGTGCAGTACTGCCCTCTGACAGTCCAAGTGAGGACCATGCTCTTGTACCGACACAAATAACAGCGTCGTTATCAATAGCCCTGATCACGGGAATAACCTGGTCTGCATAGCTCTTTATACTTGCCCAGCTTACACCATTCGGTTCATTACATATTTCATACAGCACGTTATTATTATTCTTGTAGGTGTTGGCAATATCTGTAAAGAATGTGATGGCCCTGCTGGTGTTATAATTGGGATCGCCGGGAGTGAGCATATGAAAATCAATCAATGCATACAATCCCCGGGCTGTAGCCTTATTCACAAATTGTTTAACCAGGGAAGTGTAATAGGATGGATTCGTCTCGTAGCCATCTTCCTGGACGTACATAGATACACGTAATATATCTGCACCCCAGTCACGGGTAAGCGTATCCAATGACGCATCTGTGATACACCCCGCGTACCATTGAATGCCATGGGTGCTCATGCCCCGCAACTGAATAGGATAGCCATTCTGGTTACAGAGTTTTGTACCAACTACTTTAAGCTGGCCGTTCATTGACACCGGTGTTTGTGAATAGCCGCAGACGGCCGAAAGAAGGCTTACTAATAGGATAACTGGTTTGATTAAGGAGTTTTTCATTCTTGTATTTATTTTGATTATTTAAGGGACATAGGAGGCTCAGGTTGAAAATTGCCGATAGCACTGCTCACGTTAAATGATGATATGGTATAAAGCCGCAATAATGGTTATATAAAACAAATATATGATGTAAATTGAAGACACCTCTACTCATTTTAAGGCAATAAACAATGAGTACTTCCAAACCTTCGGCATTCTTTCCCTTTTCGTCTACACATTTACCTCCTAAATCTACAGCCCATGTTTCGGGCGCTGCCAATCAATAGCTTTGTACTGAATCAAATGTGAATTTATCATGAAAGCATCTACAGAAAGAAAGATTATCCGCTGGTTGCATATTCTCCTGAGCATACCCATCCTTGGCTACATTTATGGGCCGGTATCCACCATGCCTGCGGCTGCCAATGCAGTTCGTTTTGTTTTCCTTCCTGTTGTGGTACTGAGCGGGTTCTTTATGTGGAAACGGCACTGGTTCAGGAGAAAATCAGTTAACAGACAGGTACCCCGGGTCCGGCAGGCCTGATATCAGCGGCGGACGTTAGAGAAGCACATTCGCAATTATTGAAAGTCGTTTTCATAGACAACTTTACCATCAGGGCCTGTGAGCGAAATATCGTCGATTTCAAAAAGGCCGTTTGCACTGAATATCAGCCCGGTAATGAGGCCGGACGATTTTGTATAAGATCTGCTGAATATTTCTTTCTGATCTATATAGAACCGGGCTTCCTTATTTTTCACATTCACTTCAATATTATGCCATTGGCGAATATCACAACCAAAAGCAGACAGGTCGGTAGTTTTTCCGCTCATGTAATGCTCTCCCACATTTGCATCGATAGTACCGGTGCAGCCGGGAAGCGTTGTAAAGAAATATAATGAATTGTGCTGACCGCATATTTCCTGCATGATCATCGGGCACATGACATTTTTAAGTGCCGTAAACCGCATTCTCGCCCGGAACCGGAAGTCATCGCTATCCGCCTTAAATACTTCCGGAAAGTAAGTGTACGTATAAAAGTTTTCCTGCTGAGGATCTATTTTGCTGTTAACTATATCCTCGCGCGTCAGGGTTAATTTACCCTCTTTCACCGGTGTGGCAGCATGGATATAAGTGGGTAGTCCCCGGAAAAGCTCCGGTTTGCTGAAAAAGAACCAGTCGTTCGTCGGGATGCTTACATCAATGGTTTTGACCACCTTATTATTGACGATCAGCTTTGCATTATGATAACCCGGTTCATAGTATATATCAGTTAACGTATGACTATTTTTATCAATTCTCACCCTCCTGTCCCTATCCCATGACTGCTGGATAAAGAAACTGTCACCATCCACCTTGCTGACGTCATATGTAAATACCACTGTGTTGGGAATATCGTTGCTGGTGATCTTCCTGACTGAAAAAGAAACATCCTTTTCATTGACCGTATCAGTTTTCGAAAAATAGGTGTACGATACGATCATCAGGAAAAGAAGAACGGCAGCAGGAATAAACCATTTATAAGACACCCGGCGTTTCCTGCCTTCGGTTACCTCGTCCGGCAACGGCGGCGCTTCTTCCCCGGCACTATTCATCTTTTCTTGTTGCCTGCTCCTGAAATCCTGCCAGCTCTCATACCCAAGGTAAGTACTGATAGCATTCAGGGTAGCTACCTGTGGTAAGCGGTTGAACTGTCCGTTTAACAGTCGCTTGATAGTGGACACACTGATGAGGATACCTGTGTTTTTCTCGATTTCTCCGGATAGGTGCTCAAAATCCCGCTGCCGCAGTGATTCCGGATCAGAAAAGCCTGATTTACAGACAATTTCCAATAGGCAGATCTTTATCAGTTCCTTATCATTCATGTCAGATTGATTGCAGTTTGAACAACTTTGAACGGGTTTTGAACGAGAAATTAATACGTGGTCACCGATTTTTGGAAGTACGAACCAATTAAAAATAACGATTAAAATTGTAACCAATGAACCGATTCTGGAAAGCGGTACTCCTTACTACCCTGATCGCGGGTACGCTGGATATCATTGCAGCCCACGTTGATCAAACCATTCGCACAGGGGCATTCCCTCACAGGATGTTTTATGTAATAGCCGGGGGCGCTATCGGGTTAAAAACCGCCTTAAACGGAGGTCCCCTCATTATCGCACTGGGCGTTTTCATCCACTATTTTATCTCTTTCTCCTTCACGCTTTTCTTCTTCCTGCTTTATCCTGCAATCAGCAAGGTGTCGTCCAATAAATACCTGAATGGCTTACTATACACCATATTTGTATGGGTGATGATGAATTTCATTGTGTTACCGCTTACCGCACTTCCTTCCCGACCATTTGTTTTTAATATACATCAGGTAACAGGTTTTCTGGTCCTGGCCGTCGTATTTGGCACGCCTATATCATTATTGGCTGCTAAATACTATACATCGCAAATAGCTGAGGGTACAATACACAGCAGACAGCAGGCAGGGCTCATTTAAAGGTAACAACCACGTCTGGTGGCCCTTACTCCGTATGTGAGCACTTGCCTGCTCATGCTGAAATATTTTTAACGGCCGATTTCTAATACATTTCATATTTTCATACTATAATTAACCGAAATGAATGTATTAATCCGCCTTCAGTTGATCCTTTCGATAGTTGTTTGTCTAACCTGTGCAAAAACCTATGCTTCGCAGGGAACAATACAAACAAATACAGATACCTCAGCCGCTATAGCTGCTATCAGAACAACCTATAGAAACATAAACACCGCTCCGCTCACCACACAATTATTTAAGTACGAGTCTGCCGGTTGCGCCGAGGATGGACAGGTCAAATATTTCTTTAACCAGAAAAAAGAGATCGTAAAGATTGTGGAATCAGGTAGTATAGGCGATGGTTCCTGGAGCCGCGAATTTTATTTCGAGGCGGGCAAGCTCATTTTCAGTTATGAGTTCCAGATCGGCGGACCAGCTGATGGTCCGGATACCAAAAGCGAGTTCCGTACCTATGTAAAAGGTGACCAGGTACTGCGTTTTATGGACGGTAAGAATATTCTCCCTGCCGCTGAGAAATCAGCCGATGCATTAAAGGTCTCTTATAAGCTTATTAAGGCGTATACAACCAAAAAGTTTGCGGAAGCCCTGTGTGAGTAAGTAACGCTCTTTTTCAGGATGTAATGAACGAAAAGAAGGTGTTTTCAGCAATGGAGACACCTTCTTTCTTTTTGACTAGAATAAGGCTGCGCCAGGGCCTCATACAGATAAATGACTACCCGACGCCATCATACCGGATAAAGGCAGCCGTTCAACTCCCCCCCTCTCCTCCCTTCCCCAAACAGACATGATATACCGCAGCAGTGCTCTCCGTTAACTTCGCATAGCATACCAATTGAGGCACCGTGTTCTGACAAACCCTATTATAACCCATCCATCCCAGGAAAATATATGCTGTCTCTTTTAAAACCCTAAAACACCTCATTATGAGAAAACCGTTATTCTTACTGTTATGGTTGCTGTTTGCATGCCATATATCCAACGCCCAGGTGAGCAGAGGCGGAAGACCCTATAGTTATTCAGCAACGTTGACAGAACAGATCACTACCAAAACTATCCCTTCATTATCACAGGAAAATCTCAGAAAAGAAGATGTGCAGCGCGAAAAACAGGGATTACCTTTACGCGTCGGTATTATCGTGCCGACAGACTATTCATTGAATAATACAGGCACCTGGAGCACATTGTCCAATGGCGACCGTATATGGCGACTGAAGATCGATGTACAGGGGGCTTTGGCTACTTCCCTGTATTACAACAACTTCCATTTACCGCAAGGCGCCTCATTGTACATCTATAATGAAGACCATTCGCAGCTGATCGGTAGTTATACAAGCGCCAACAACCAGGAGGGCGGCCTGTTTGCTACTGAAATACTCAAAGGCAATGCCTGTATCATAGAGTATTATGAGCCAGGTGCAGTAAGAGGCAGAGGCCATTTCACCATCAGCGGCGTGAACAACATCTATAGTGAAAGGATCCCGGAAGCAAGACATAACCAGCAGAAAGACTTCGGAGATGCCGGTAGCTGTAATGTGAATGTGAACTGTCCTGAAGGCGCCAACTGGCAGAATCAGAAACGCGCTGTAGCCCGGATCTTACTGAGACTGGGTGGCGCAGCTTACCTGTGTTCAGGCGCCCTGGTAAATAATGCGCGCAGCGATTGCAAGCCGTATTTCCTGACTGCCAATCACTGCGGATCTGATGCCTCTGCTTCAGACTTTAGTCAGTGGATATTCTATTTCAACTATGAGGCCCCTTCGTGTGCCAATCCTGCCAATGAGCCGGTGAGCAACACTATCACCGGTTGTGTGCAGCGTGCCAGATCGGGCGATACCGGAGAAGCAGATGGATCAGATTTCCAGTTGCTGCAATTCACTTCATCTATTCCTGCCTCTTACAACGTATACTATGCAGGTTGGAATGCTAATGATGTAGCCAGCCCCAGTGGTGTGACTATCCACCACCCTGCAGGCGATATCAAGAAGATCTCCACTTATACCACTCCGCTTACAAACGACAACTTCAATACAACAGGTCCTCCCTATACTCACTGGAAAGCAGTATGGGCACAGACACAAACTAACTGGAGCGTAACCGAGGGTGGATCTTCCGGTTCTCCCCTGTTCAATAGCGCAGGACAGATCGTAGGACAGTTATCCGGAGGTCCTTCCAGCTGTACAGCATCTGCAGCTAATAAGAATGACGAATACGGTAAAATGTCTTACAACTGGACCTCCAACGGTACCGATATATTACACCAGTTGAAACCCTGGCTGGACCCTGACAACACGGGTATACTATCGCTGGCAGGCACCAACTATCCTTGCGGTGATACTACTGATCAATCCTGCACAGATCTTTACGAGCCTAATAATACACTGGCAACAGCCTATACTATCGTAACTGATACTGATATCAGGGGAACTATCAATACCCCATCTGATACAGATTACTTCAAGGTAGTAGTGACGGATAGCTCTTACCTGGGAGCCTACCTTGATAACCTGGGCGCTAATTTTGACCTCCGCCTGCTATCGGCTACAGGTAGTCAGCTAGCCAGTTCACAGAACACAGGCACCACTCCTGATTCTCTGTTTTCAATCGTCGCGGCAGGTACATATTACATACAGATATACGGCCGTGATGGTGCTGTATATGACAGTATCTGTTACAGACTGCATACGTCTTCATATATAATAGGAGGATGTACCGATCAGCTGGAAAGCAATAATACCCTGGCAACTGCAGGTGCCATCTTCACCGGTTCTACACTCACGGCCCTGATCGCATCTGCCAGTGATGTGGATTATTACCGCATTACAACCACAGGTACCAACACTATCACAGTCAACCTCTCTAATCTGCCGGCAGATTACGACGTCCGGTTACTGTCTTCTACAGGAACTCAGCTGGCTGTATCACAGAATGGTGGTACCAGCGCAGAAACGATCACCTATAACAGCGCAACCGCTGGTACCTATTACGTATATGTATATGGTTACAATGGTGCATTCAGTGCCAGCAAATGCTACCATTTACTGGTTACCGCCACTCCTTCCGTTGCGTGTACAAACACCTTCGAGCCAAACAATACGCGGGCAACAGCTGCAAGCATCGGCGTAAACACGGAAATCAGTTCACAAGTTGCCACTTCAACAGATATTGACTGGTTTAAGTTCACGACTACCACAGCACAGCCACATATTGAAGTATTGCTCAGCAACCTGCCGGCAGACTACGATGTCTATCTGTACGATTCTACCGGCACACTGCGGGGCAGCTCTGAAAACGGCAGTACCAGCAGCGAGAGAATTGTGTATAACAATGGTCCGGTAGGTGCTTATTACATACGGGTAGTTGGCTATAACGGTGCATCCAGCACCAGCGTATGCTACAAGCTGACCGCCAATATCAGCAGTACACCGAAAAGCGCTGCCGTAAGTAAAAACAGTAAAACCATTGGCCGCGAACTGCATGTATACCCGGTACCATCAGCAGGTAAAGTCTATACAGAACTGAACAGCACAGGCAATAAACTGCAATATATTACTGTGACAGATATGACCGGTAAGGTAGTGTTTACTAAACAGTACAGGGTTGTATCAGGTTATAACCGTCTTGAAATAGTATTACCATCGTCTTTGCAGAATGGTATCTACATTATTTCCGATGGCACGAATGCAAGGAAAATAGTATTGCAGCGATAATATTTTAGACGGATGGATGGAAGAAAAGGCGGTTCAGCAATGGACCGCTTTTTTTTTAAAGCTACTAATATTTCATATCCCCTCCCTGATCGTCATCTGGGTAAACGCCTTAATAGCTTTTCAATGCGATCAGCTGTTTTAGGTCCATTGTCAGTAACTTGCGCGGCAAATGCACGAATGTCTTCAACATCGGCCGGTACTTTGCTATAGTCCAGGTGTCCAAGAACGACTAATGTATTATAAATGCCATTCTGATTGTCCTTATGGCCGCTGGCATAACTCAATAACGATGGAACTAATTGCGGGGATTCAGCATAATTTGTCATGAGATCATTATAGGCCGCACCGCGAACAGAAGCCTTTGCACTAAACAGCTCTTCTATAACAGTATTTAAGGGCTTCCGCGCAACAGTCCGCACCCGCGAAGAGGGACTGGATGAGCGTAAATCAATGGCGGTAGCGTTGACATCTTCTCTGAGTACCTTCAGCGCCACATTTGAGCCCAACTGGGCGTTATCCAGTTCATCTGAGATCTTTTCAATGTTCCTGGTATTTCGCGCAAAAATGCTATCCAGCCGTCTTACTTCCATCCCTAGCGAATCACGTTTTTGACTGAGCTGCCGTACTTCCAGGTTGGCCAGATCCTTTTTCCTTAAAGCACTGTCTAACTCGTTCTGTGCTTTGACGCTTTTAATCTCATACAAAACACCTTGCGTTATTACACCGCTTACGGCTACAAAAATAGCGACCAATCCTGTCCAGGTACTGATTTTCTTATACTCAGACTTGTTCAGCTCTCTAACTTTTAGTTTAAGTTCTTCTATTCTCAGTGATTGCTCTACTTTATCTAAGGGGTTGTCTACGTTAGTCGTTTCTGCTTTCTTGATGTTTATGTCGGCAACAGGAGGCTCAACGTTGAAATTGTCAGTTTTATCAACCATAACCTTTTCTTTACAATTTAAATTGGGCAAATAATACTGGCAATACCAACTAGTTGGTATTTTTATCCGTTCACATGCCATGTATGTGGGCGCCAGCATTCGCCCCATATTGAACCGGCAGGAAAAAGTGTTGAAAATCACACCTGATTTATATTACTTTGCCATTGCAATTATCCGATAATACGGTAAACCTGAACTCATGCAGGCTTTAACTTATGCAGGAAAAACTGAGAGAACATATAGAAAAGATCATACCGCTCACTGACGATGAGTTTGCGCTCGTGTTGACTCATTTCACTTCCAAAAAGTTCAGGAAACATCAATTTCTTATTCAGGAAGGGGATGCTGTAAAGTACGCTTACTTTGTACTTTCCGGGCTTTTAAAGCTTGTATATACTGATGCTTCAGAAAAGCAGCACATTGTATCCTTTGCAATGGAAGACTGGTGGGAAAGTGATTATTATGCCTTTTATACGCAGACTAAAGCCACTATGTCTTTAGAATGTCTTGAAGATACGGAAGTCCTTTGCCTTTCCTTTGAAGATTACAAAAAACTGTGCAATTCGCTACAGAAGATGGAACGTTTCTTTCTTGAAAAGACTAACGCTGGCTTTCTCGCAGCACAGCGCCGCATCATATCCCTGATAACATCCAACGCCAAAGAGCGTTATGAACAGCTCCTCAAACAATACCCGGCACTTATTCAGCGTGTGCCCAAAAGCCTCCTTGCTACCTATCTGGGTGTTTCCCGCGAAACCCTGAGCAGATTATCCTCCTAGTGTGACAAACATCACTTTTTATTCGTGCGGTTTGTCAAAAATTAAGTCCTCCGGTATTCGGAATTTTGACCCGTAAATGTCAAACACAGTGCCGCATTGGCACAAACAAAAACCGAATAAAATGGAAATAAGAAACATTAACCCATGGAAATGGCAGGACGCTCGTAGTTATTCGCAGGCTGTTGAAGTAAAAGATGTACAAGGTACCCTGTATTGTTCAGGCCAGGCCGCTATAGATGCTGATGGGACATCAAGTAATGCGGATATGAAATCCCAGTTAATTCAGGCAATACAAAACCTGGAGCAATTAATCACTGAAGCTGGGTACGAATGCAAAAACATTGTGCGGCTCAATATCTATACGACTGCCACAGATGAGCTTTGGCCTAACTTTCCCATTCTGCAGGATTGGATCGCAAAGCATGGCATCAGGCAAGCTGTTACTATGTTAGAAGTGAAAAGCCTTTTTGAAACGTTAAAGGTCGAGCTGGAAGCTACTGTAGTAAAGTAATTGCAAAGAACTGCTAACAGAGACGGGGCTGACCAGATAAGTAATGGCCAGCCCCGTCTCATGCTGATCACCCATGAACACCTTTGAGTCATATACGAAGTCTTCAGTCAACTTCTAGGTCAGCTCAGCTTTTCTAAATCAGGAGTATGATTGACAACATATAGCCCGATGTCTATGTACGGATGCGCACGTTAACCGTTCACTTCTGAACAGTTTTACATGCTTCCTGCAGCACACATTTCCGGCCATTGCGGCTTTGTAAGACAGGCATAGTCATTGCGGCCGGTAAGAACCCTGGCAGCTTATCGCCCGGACATAAATTCAATGACTATGAAAAAAATTCTCCTTTTACTATTATGTCTCTGGTCCTTACACTCTTTTGGCCAGGGACAGGCTAACTTCAATCCGGAAACATGGAAAGCACCCTACTCTTTGCCTCTTGAAGGGTGGGATATTGAGCGTTTCCCAATACCCATTGATTTTGCCCCCTCTATCCCTTATAAAGGCGTCGAGGATATCCGTTTTACAAAAGGCTGGGGCGAAGCTGGCAGCCCGGAATACTGGTCGTATTCCTTTTTATGGTATCTGGAAGGGTCACAGCAGATCAGTGCTGAAACTATTGATAAAAACTTAAACGCCTATTATGATGGTCTGATTGGCAGGAATATCGAAAAACGCAATATCCCTGCCGACATGGTCACTAAAACAGTTACCCAGGTAAAGAAACTGGGAAAACCACAAGGCGGTGATGAAGCTACTTATTCCGGCACAGTCAGCATGCTGGATTATATGGCTAAAAAACCTATGGTGCTTAATTGCGTAGTGCATGTTATTAAATGTCCCGGAATGACTAATACGCTTGTTTTCCATCAGCTATCTCCACAACCGCTCACTAGTCCGGTTTGGGCTAAAATGAAAGAACTGAGAAAGCAGTTTGATTGTAAGAAGTAATACCTGTTCAAAATAACTGCTCCGAATGCACTATCGCATATAGTGATATTGCTCAACAATTTAAGCGGTTGTCATCCCATAAAATAGCAGATATAATTGCAGGATATTACTTCTACCGCCGACCTACTGGTTCACCTTCATAAATATCTCACCTTACCGGGAAAAGGGCTCAAAAATGAGTCCTTTTTGTTTTATATTCGCCCCGGTTTACCATGTGAACGTTTGAAACAGTGACCCTACAGCCATCTGAGCACAGCAACAACTCCTGTCTCAGCATTGTTAACTGTCACCCAATGTGCCAACAAAAATGTTTACTTAATATAAACATATCTAAATACTGACTGTAATGTCACAACTGAATTCTTTATACGTAAGATTAAAAATTTCAAAAGATAACCTGGAACGATTCTTTCAAGCCAAACCGATAGAAGCAGCTGTTGATCAGGATTGGACAGCATGGTGGGATAGCCGCGACATGTACAGCAAGGAACCGCTGTCGAAGATCTATTTTTATGAAAAAGACACCAACCGTGACATATTGCAAATCACGCCCAATGATGCCAGAATTGGAAAAGATGAGCAAATGGAGGAAGGTGATGAATATTGGACATTCTGCGTTGTATTCTTCAGTGAAAATTACACAGAAAGCTTAGCCATGTTCACCTGGCTAAGAAGTATTGCGCCCTACATGGAGGCCGATGGAGAGGGTGTTGCCCTGCTTTACGACTTCTTCTGGGGAAGTGGAGTGGTAATGGCACATTTAGCGTTTAAAGGGCAAGAAGTATCTTTCAAATTGACTGCAGATACTTCAGCACTTGATCCTGCGTTACTGGAAACAGCAAATAATACATTATCGACCGCCTTCGACGCTGTCAGTGCATATTATGGCGAAACCGATTAGCAGGCAGCAGCAATATCACTATTGGACATCCGTAGCTAATAAAAAATACCAACATAGCATTAAAAAGGCTGTCTGAAAAGTTGAGCAGCCTCTTTTTATTCGGGTACCTGGCGGAATCAGGCAGTCATTTAAGTGGTTCTGAGAACGTTCGTTTATTTTTACGCCTTCTCTTTGCTTTACTAAGCCTGCCTTAAAAAAATAACTGCATTTTCTACTTCGACAGAATAGAGTTATTTATATTTATGTATAAGTCCCATTTACCTTCCCCGCTATGTATCAACTGAAAAGCATTATACTATCCTTTCTCCTTTTGTGCATTTTCATACATGCTATCGCGCAAAAGCAGACCTTTCCGGACAATGTAGGTGATATTCCCTTCGATAGCCTGCAGGATGATCCCGGATTTGTTGTATGCAATCCTAAACAGGTGTTCCAATACTACAATACAGCATCATACTACAAAGACCACAAAAAGGAGATCGTAAAATACCTGCTTGATAATTTCAGCACACAGAATGACTTTCAGGACCAGAACGGATTTCTTACCATCCGGTTCATTATCAATTGTAACGGCAACACCGGCCGCTTTCGTCTCCTGGAGATGGACAGCAATTACCAGCCCATTCATTTCAAAGAAGCATTATCCCAACACTTACTCAAGCTGGTAAAACAGTTGAGTGGATGGCAACCCGCTGTCTACAAAGACAAAGTATATGATAGCTATCAATACATCACCTTCCATATCAGGAATGGTAAAATAATAAGCATCAGCCCATGAAGAAAACATACCTGCTCCTGTATTGCTGTCTTATTGGCCTAACTGTCAATGGCCAGCAGAACTGCAGTATATATACAGATTCCCTCTGTAATCTCGCCTGTAAATTACGCAACCTGTCCAGTTCCTTCGCACAAGGCTCCCGCAGCAGCCAGGAATACCTCGACAGCGCCGCCCGCCTGTGTCCTGATATGGCAGATGCCTGGCGGGAGATAAGTGTTCCTTATCTGAAAAGAGGCGATTTTGTAACCTGGCGTAAATACCTGGATAGAGCAGTTGCCCTGCAGCCTGCCAGAACCCTGGATGTCAGAGGCTGGTGCCGGTTCAAATTCCTGAGAGATTATGAAGGCGCTCTTGAAGATCTGAAAAGGTTCGACAGCCTGACCCACTTTGCGTCCAGGCATACGGGAGACGGTACTTATAGCCTGAATGTAGTAATGGCATTGTGCGAGAGAGAGCTGGGGAATTATGACAATGCAGCGCTTTATTTCTCCAAAGGCATCGACAGCATTTTTTATACCAAGGGCAAAGACTTTATAGGGTTATTCGACTTTCTGCACAGAGCTGTGTTAAAACTAAGACAGCAGGATTACAGCGGCGCCTTATCCGATCTTCATCAACAGGACAAATTGTGCAGGAATTACGTAGAAACGAGTTATTACAAAGGCATTGCTTACCGTTCTCTGGGAAAACGTAAGCTGGCGGAACAGCATTTCGAAAAGGCCGCCCGTTTATACAAAGAGGGGTTTCATATGTCCGACGTTTATTGCGAAATGCTGGATGCGGTATATCCCTCGGATGTGGAGGAGGCATTGGCGGAGATGGAACGACAACGTTGACTGCGCTTTTTTCTTATCTTTAATATCACCATCCTATACTCCTGACCCGATAAAGCAATACCAGTATGACTTCCTCAAAAGAAATACGTACAGCGCTTCCGCAGCAAAATCAACGCCCCGCAGCAGAAGAAATTGGAAATAATGCACTTTCTTATCCGGCGGTAACCGCGTTTCCTGTACTACAGGCAGCAGGTACGAACAGTTCCATTCCAATCCGCCAGGCGGCCGCAGCTTTGTCCAGCCATACAGCAGTTGTACAACGACGGGTAGGTGTTGAAGTTGAAACAGGCATCCCCGTGTATAAGCCCTATACCGGCACGACCTATGGCAACGATGCTAATCTTTTAGGACTATGCTTTAACGGGTCGTCCTATTCACGTACTACGCGAGGCGATGTAAATGGCGTTGAGCTGCATGCGGACAGTGGTGGAAACGTATATAGCGTGGCAGGACGATATTATGAGGAAAATATAAAAAATCGTGTGAAAGGTGTACCCGACAAGCCAGGCAAGTCCGGCATAGTAGAATTTGTCACCAGCGAAGCGGGCCTGGTAGATGAACTTGAACCTACTAACGGTAAACAAAACCTTATTAATCACCTTAACGAGATACAAACCCAGATTGGCCAGATGGAACAGACAGGGCCACATGTGGTAGGCACAGCCGGATACAGGGCTGGTGTTTCATATACCTGGCCCTGGGGCGACGAATTTAAAGATGCTATGAAAACGAATGGCTATTCGCCGCAGGTTAATATCGGAATAGATCTTGGAGGACTAGCCGGTCTATTTGCCCAACCTATCGGCAGGACATTAACCAATGGATTCTTCTGGGGTATAGGAGAAGCGCAGAATACACATGCGGAAATTGCAGCCCTCATGTCAAAGATCCGCACTTTGCCCATTGAACAAGCTAAGGACGCTGCCCCCATAATGCCAGGCAACCGCTTACTGAACTCGCTGGAGGGAGTATTGAATGTATTACTGATGTATTTCAAAGGCGCTGCGGCTGGTCATAACACTAAAGAAACTGAAAAAAATGAAGTACCCTATATGCTGAAAGGCTCCTTTCAGGCTTTATGGAAAGAATTATTAGAACAGTTCCCGGAAGAACAGCGGAATACCGACCCTCGTAAGTGGTTCAAGCGAATTGAGAGCCTTATCGAAACCATTGACGATAAATATCGCCTACAGGCTTCGCTGGCATCGAAAATGGACAACCACGTAACCGTGTCCAGCGCATTCAGAACACTGGTGGATGGCGGAGACATAGCCACCTCTATTGCCTCCGGCGAAAAACTGGATAATGATGAGGATTCCGAAATCAATAACCAGGTGCGGGATAACTTTCCGGAGCTGATGGCAGATGCAAACCGTAGTGTTCCGATAGTAGAGATCCGGCATATGGCTACTGTTGGTAATCCAGCCGGTGTACAGGAAA
This sequence comes from Chitinophaga filiformis, assembly GCF_021646545.1. Taxonomy (GTDB): domain Bacteria; phylum Bacteroidota; class Bacteroidia; order Chitinophagales; family Chitinophagaceae; genus Chitinophaga; species Chitinophaga filiformis_A. The sequence continues at coordinate 76,037 of NZ_JAKIRP010000007.1, forward strand.
ATGTGATGCAGGTGGTGGAAGAAATACTGGACAGGCAGCTGGTCCAGTTTGGCAATGCTGCCGCTACCATTAAAGCCAATGCAGGCTGGTAATAGCCGGTCTTATGCAGATAACTCAACAAGCCACAGGCGCGCCTGTGGCTTGTTGCATTGAGCAATGCACCAGCAATAGACTACCTGCCCCTTCCTTTAGCTCGTATACAATTTAAGTGATCCACCTGGCCCCAACTTCACGCCTGAAATTGGCCACTTCGACAACTACTTCGTCCACCTACCCTCCCTCCCTATTGTCAACCGCTTCCAACAGGAATAATTTTACGCCCGCATTCCAAAAACATCAAAACATTAACTAATGAAAAAGATTAAAATACTTAAGGTTGCAATGGTTGCAATAGGTCTGCTGATGCAGAGCGCATTCAGCAATGCACAAACCGATACCACATCAGATAAAAGCATCCGGCCCTTCCAGGTGCATATCCCGGAAGAAAAACTGGTTGATCTTAAACGCCGCATCTTAGCCACACAGTGGCCGGAAAAGGAGATTGTCAACGACGAATCGCAGGGCGTACAGCTGGCAACCATGCAGGCGCTTGCACAGTACTGGGCAACTGACTATGACTGGCGAAAAATAGAACAGCGGCTGAATGCCTTACCACAATTTGTAACGAACATTGATGGCGTTGACATACATTTCATTCATGTTCGTTCCAAACATAAAAATGCTTTGCCTGTCATTATTACGCATGGCTGGCCAGGTTCTATCATTGAACAACTGAAGATCATTGGTCCGCTGACTGATCCTACCGCTTACGGCGGAAAAGCGGAGGATGCTTTCGATGTGGTAATACCTTCCATCCCCGGCTATGGCTTTTCAGGCAAGCCGACTGTTACCGGCTGGGATCCTGCACACATTGCGAAGGCATGGATCGTGTTGATGAACCGTCTTGGCTATAAGAAGTATGTTGCACAAGGTGGCGACTGGGGTAATGCTATTTCCGAGCTCATGGCATTGCAGGCGCCTCCTGAACTGCTGGGTATCCATACCAACATGGCCGCCACTGTTCCGGCAAACATTACAAAGGCACTACAGTCAGGTGGTCCGGCGCCAGCTGGTCTTTCGGCTGATGAAAAGAACGCCTACCGGCAACTGGACTTTTTCTTTAAAAAAGGACTTGCCTATGCACAGGAAATGGGGCTTCGTCCGCAGACGCTCTACGGGATCGCTGACTCCCCTATTGGTCTGGCAGGCTGGATACTCGATCATGACGCACGTAGCTATGAACTGATCGCCCGCGTTTTCAAAGGACAATCAGAGGGTCTTACTAAAGATGATATCCTCGACAATATTACATTGTATTGGGTAACAAACACCGGCGTCTCTTCCGCCCGGCTGTATTGGGAAACAGTGCAAACTGCGAAAGGCGGCTTTTTTGATCCGCGTCATCTCACCATTCCGGTTGCAGTAAGTGTATTCCCTGATGAGATTTATGCTGCGCCAAAGAACTGGGCAGAAAGTGCGTATCCGAAACTCATTCATTACAACAAGCTGACAAAAGGTGGTCACTTTGCTGCATGGGAACAACCTGCACTCTTTACACAGGAGCTGCGCGCATCATTTAAATCACTTCGCTAATTAAAACGTATACAGAACCTGCAGATAACACATACAGGCTGTCATCTATACTGAAAACAAGCCTTGAGAACAAGGTTAAAAAACTTCAGGCTGGTCATTTTAGGCCGGCCTTTTTTATTGGATACGTTGTTGAGTAAGTATAATCAGTACTTTTAACATTATTCATTACTTTATGGAAAACAACCTGACTGAAATAGCAAACCAAATCGATACCATCATCCGGCATGAAAGACTGTGGTTCGATTTTACTGTCTTTCACTACGATGGACGCAAATTGATTATTGCAGGCAGTGATGACCTGACCTATTATCATCAACTGGAAGTAATATTTGAAGATGTTTTCTTCTTTAGCGGATATTTCGATGGATGGAAGTCAGAAACACAGGAACCTGTCTTTATTCTTCCCGACGCCGAGACGGCATTAGCACTGAATATAGAGTATGAGATTGTTGAAGGATATCACTTATTTATTTTTAAAACGGAAGACTACAGGAATGACGTCATCATTGCTGCCGGAAATGTCTCCTTCAATACAGATACGGTTCTGTATTATTTCAGGGAAGACCTGCAGGAAAATCAACGGCTTGCGCATTTCGTAAAACGAAAGGAACGTTAGAGGCTATACTTGATATCGTACAGCAAATACCAACAAAATCGGCCAGAATTCGTTATGCAGCAGCATGCTCCCTTTCTGCGTGGCTGGGCAATGGCAATAAGCAGCCTTCCAGCGGTCCCATACTATAATACCTCAGCCAGATATTACTAAAGATTACCTATACTGATAAATTATAACGGCCAGCAGGAAAGATTGAAAGGTGCTTAGCTTACCTGCAAGTCCAGATCCAAAAGGACAAACAACTCTTGTGAAAACATTCTGATTTTTGCAGAAAACCTGCAAAATTCAGCACATTTTTATTGCCCTTACAGTTAAAATACCGTTATTTGCACAAAACCCGTGCATATGCTAGTGTATTTTAAGGCTGGAAACTACAAATCAATTAAAGACCCTATAGTTATCAATTTTGAGGCAACTTCTATAAGTGAGCATCAGGAAACTAACGTGATAGAAAAAAGTAAGACCAAATTGCTTAAAACAATATTGCTTTATGGGGCAAACGCGAGCGGTAAGTCAAAAATACTGGATGCATTTGTTACTTACCGCGCACTTATTTTAAGATCAACATCATACCATAGCACCACTTTATTACCGGTCGAGCCTTTTAAGCTCAACACCGAAACTGTGAAGTTGCCAAGTTTGTTCGAATCTGAGTTTGTTATCAGGAACAAACGGTACAGATATGGTTTTGAAGCGTATAGAGGCCTTATTAAAAGTGAATGGTTACTGGAAGTTAAGTCAACCACCGAATCGCCTGTCTACCTCCGTATCGGACAGGATTTCCAGGTGAATTATAAAAAATTTCAAAACTCCGAAGGTCTTGAAAACAAGTGTAACGAAAACGTATTATTTGTCTCTGTAGCAGATCAATGGAACGTTCCATTGGCGAAGGAAATCTACAGGTGGTTCTACGAGATGTTTACCATTCATGGGCTAAATGATACTGACTACAAAACCAGAACAAATAAATTATTTGAGATACCGGAATACAGAACAATGATCAACAACCTCATGTCACATGCAGATCTTGGAATTAATTCTGTGAATGTGATAAAATTGGTGGAAGATCAAAGGGAAAAACAAGAGGGACAAGCATCTTTGTATCCCACGGAATTTGATAACAAGAATCGCGTGGTTACCAATCATTATGTTTATAATAACGAAGGTGAAATAACCGGTGAAACATCCTTCGATATGTTAACACATGAATCTGAGGGAACAAAGAAGTTCTACAATATTATTGGCGCCATTCTATTTGCAATAAGAAAAGGGCAATTTGTAGTTATTGACGAGATTGATGCCAGATTCCATACTTTGCTTACTAAAGCAATCATGGGACTTTTCAATAGTGAAACCGTAAAAAGCGGTGCTCAGTTATTAGCTGCAAGCCATGATATTGCGGTTGTAGATCACGAATTATTGAGAAGAGATCAAATATATATTGTGGAGAAAGACAACTTGGCTGCGACCAGGGTGGTAAATCTTGTTGAATATAAAACCGTCAGGAAAGATACACCTTTCGGAAAAAACTATCTTGAAGGCAAATACGGAGGTATTCCATTTATTGAAAATCTTGAAAATTTCCTGAAGAATGGCGAAGAATAAGAGCAAGGAACAAAATAGTTTTAATAAAATGCTTGCCGACCTTAAAGCCTCGAAACCTACAGTTCCTGTAGTTGGAACCAAAGCGGACAGGAAATACTACCTGATCGTAAGCCAGGGGACTGAAACTGAAATTTTGTATTTTAAGTTCCTGGCTACACTGTTGCCTCCAAGAACAGTCATAGTTGAAACAAAGGGACATAGTAAAGAGCCCAAAGCAGTAGTGAATAAGGCGATCGAACCAAAAGAAAGACGCCGAAAAGACCGCAGCATACCGGACTACCATGAGGTGTGGGCGGTGTTTGACAAAGATGATTTTACGGACAGAGATTACAATGATGCCATACGACACGCTGCTAAAGAAGGTATAGAAAGCGGCCATTCAAATGAATCATTTGAGCTTTGGTATGTTTTACATTTTGCAGATCTGGAAGCAGCGCTGGGACGGAAAGTCTACATTGAGAGACTTTCAAAAGTACTGAACGCTGCGTATGAGAAAAACCTGGCGTCAATTGCAGAAACGATACATACCAAGGGAGATGTAAAACGAGCTATTCAACGCGGCAAAGCATTGGAAGCTTTGCACACTGGCAAAAGTGCGGCGGCATCTACCCCTTATACAAGAATTTACGTTTTGGTAGATCGATTGATGAGTCATTTGGATAACAGATGATATGTTTCTACATCGTAGGATGCTGCTCCCTCAACCTCCACTTCTGAATATCCGAATCTTTCTTTACCTGCAATAAAACAGGTTCATCAACCGTCCCATTCTCATCTGCCGGCGTAACAAACAACCCCTTCTTCCTTTGTTTAATGAAATAGGTATCATTGCCAGCCGGAATAAGTTCATACACCTGCTCTTCCGATCCGTTCACAATGCTTTGTTCTTCAAGTCGCTTTCCATCATTTGATGGTCCGAGTGTTTTTTCTGAGAATAGATTCTTCAGCCTGTAGGCTCCATCTTTGGTTTGCTGGAAATCCCAGGTCACACATTTCCAGTTGACAGGAGAATAGGATACGATCGGCGTACCATCCTGGCTGTTCGCATCTTTGATCCTCAGTACTTTGCCGGTCACCACATTGACAATAGCATAGCTGTTTTCTTTGATCTGCGCAGACACTGTAGCAGATGCAAATGCCGTTAAGCTTACTGCAAATATTACTTTATACTTTTTCATGGTGGTTTTTGTTGCGCGTGTTCAGACCAGAAACTGGTCGCAATCATGTTGAAAAAAAACGTTTAGTGGAGGACCCTCTTGCGGTATGTTTACCGATTCCCTTTGAATCATCTTCTTTCTTCTTTCCTCTCTGTGTACCGGCACAGGTATTGCATTTTGCCGGTTGACAGCCCGCAGCATATCTGCCGCAGAGCGGCTCTTCTTTGCAATCCGGGATGTTTTGGCTGGTTGCTGCGGATCTTTTGCTTTTTCTTCCAATGGTAATACCGGTTCCAGTACTGCTGTCACAAATGCCTGCTCACTGCCGGCTTTATGGGAAGTCTGAATTCCTGCATTGGCATGCAGGAAGCGGATCTGCAAAAGAACGATCGTAGCAGTGGCCCTCGCCGGTGCAACCGGCAACAGCAGGGAGTGTTGTTTTTGTCCCAGCCGAACGCAAATAGCGGCCGTTGTGGTGCCAAGGCAGGTTTGCAGCTCGAGGTCCATGTCCAATGCCACGGCCTGGAGCTGTATATAACGGGCCCCTTTAGGCGGTTTCAGCCAGTTTTGCCATTTGGCAGGCAGCTTCACCAGCACATTGCCATTCTCCTGGCGGATAGTATCTATCCCGCCAATAGTCATAACGGCCTTCTTGTTATATCTGAAGCCTTTGAGATGCTGATGCAGGGCAGCGGCACTGAATACGCGTTTCCCTCGAGGATGCTGGGAGTCTTCTCTCAATGCCGCATAAACGGCCTTATTTAGCCTGAATACGGTCGTTTCGTCCCGGGCAGGAGTCCATATGCCATTCAGGGCCGAACGGATCGATTTTGCGGCCTTACTGGCCTTTGCGAATTCGCGGCTGCTTTGTTTGCTGGCGGCGGACATGCTGTCCGGGCCGTACTGGGGCATTTTACGGCAAAATGGTTTGCCGTTCCGCTCGTAAAAGATAAGGTCTCCGACATGGCCGGACAGACCCTGGGTAATAATGTTGAAGTTTTGGGCCATAACTAGCAATAGATTATTGTACAATTTACGAAGAAATAGCCATTAACAAGCTGATAGTTAGCTTCTTTGTTCGCTTATGTTTTTATTCTTTACCGTCACTATAAGGGGATAAAAAGGGCTCTTTTATATCTCTATAACGCCATTATAATGTACTTATAATCAGCCTGTAGTGAGCAGAAAGAATAGAACTTGAACCGAACATGAATCGGACATGACCTGGACTTAATCAGAAGAAAAGTGTTGTTATGTGGTGGCGGAGCGGCTTAGTATATGGACGCCTTACAGGCAATGTCACAAACCCCGGGCCATTCATACTGCTTATCCGTCTCATTGATCCATCTGAAGAGGCAGGTTCTACGTTACCCGGACAATTGAGCAATCATCGACCCACCCATTGCAAATTACCTGAGAATCATTAAATTAACATAGGATTGTTCTCCATCACCCATCAAATACCACACATGAAAATGTTATGTATATTATATTGGGTGCCATGTTGCTTATTCCTTGCCGGATGCTCCGGCAGCAATAATAAGATGCCCGAAAAAACGGCGATCTCCGCCATGAATCTGAAACAGGGCAAAACAATCCTATGTGGCCCTCCTGAGAAGCAACTCGGCGCCGTATCATTCGAAACATCCTGTTCCGGAAAAGTCAGGAAAGCATTTAACCTGGCTATGGCCCTTCTTCACTCCTTCGAATACGACGAAGCCGAAAAAGTCTTTGCAGACATCATCCGCGAGGAGCCTGGCTGCGCCATGGCTTACTGGGGGATAGCTATGAGCAACTTTCACCCACTATGGGCGCCACCCAACAAAGAAGAGTTTGAAAAAGGCAGTAAAGCAGTCGCCATCGCTCAATCCCTTCCGAAGTCAGCGAGAGAAGCCGCCTACATTAATGCAATAGCTGAATGCTATAAAGATCCAGGGAAAACTACCCATCCGGAACGCTGTATCAACTTTGAAAAAGCGATGGAAAGGCTCCATATGGCTTACCCCAATGACAAAGATGCGGCGGCACTCTATGCGCTGGCACTCGATGCAGCAGCCGATCCCGCCGACAAAAATTATACGAAACAAAGAAAAGCCGGTCATATATTGAACGCGCTATGGGCCCGCCAGCCTGATCATCCGGGCGTGATCCATTATATCATCCACAGTTACGATTATCCTGCCCTGGCAGCTATGGCCCTCCCGGCCGCAAAGAAATATGCTGCCGTTGCCCCATCGTCAGCGCATGCCCAGCATATGCCCTCTCATATCTTTGTGCGGCTGGGCCTGTGGGATGAAAGTATACGATCTAACATAGTGGCTGCAGCCGCCGCAAAGTGTTACGCAGAAAGCGCCGGAATAAAAGGGCACTGGGATGAAGAACTCCATGCGATGGATTATCTCGTTTACTCCTATCTGCAAAAAGGCGACAACAAAAACGCCAAAGCGCAATGGGATTCTCTTAAAACTGTCCGGGAGGTTTATCCTGTGAGCCCTAAAGTGATCTATACCTTTGCTGCGATCCCTTCCAGATATTTGCTTGAAAACAGGATGTGGACCGAAGCAGTGGCCCTGCAACCGCAAACAATTGCCGGTGTTGCCTGGGAGAAATACCCCTGGGAAAAAGCAATCATTCATTTCACGCGGTTACTTAGCGCCATTCATCTCAATCGACCAGACGTTGCGCGTGCAGAGTTCCGCATCCTGAACCAGCTGCACGATACACTCGTTGGGAAACAGGACGTTTACAAAGCCAACCAGGTATTGGTACAAGTGAAAGCGGCCGCTGCCTGGCTATCGTTTAAAGAAGGGAAAAACGGGGAGGCATTGAAACTGATGAACGAAGCCGTTGCCCTCGAAGCAAGCACGCCCAAGCCGCCGGTTACGCCGGGTGAAGTGGTTCCAGCCAGTGAATCGCTGGGAGATCTGCTGATGGCGATGAATAAACCGGCCGAAGCACTGGCAGCATATGAAACCAACCTGCGGGACCACCCCATGCGGTTCAATGGATTATATGGTGCCGGGCTTGCCGCTGAAAGATCTGGCAATTCAACAAAGGCAGGTACCTATTACCAGCAATTGCTCAACTCATGTAATACGCCCCGGGCAGACCGGCCGGAGCTGGCTGCGGCCGAGGCGTTTTTGAAAAAAAATCTTGCATTGTCCGTTAATTAGCGGTTGGTCAAATCAATCAACGGAACCCGCCGTACTTATCGGTATTCATTGATATTGGGCAGGCTTATGCCCCGGTAACAAAGTTGGCCGATTCCCTGCTGTCGTCCCGCAATCATCAATTCCCAATCGTACAGGTTAATGTGCCGTAACCAAGTTGGTCGAATCCGCCGCTTGTATTACCATAACTACCTCCACCACCTTCAGGTCTCACCTTGGCAGCGAAACGTTCTGTATAAGGCGCAGAAAGGCCTTTACGCTTAACGTAGTGATTATATACCAGTTCCCATACAGGCCGGATATTTCCCCTTGAACCAGCGCCTATCACCGTCTGGTTAACACCCAGACAATTGGTGTATGGCGTGTAGGGAACATCTTCCATGAGATTGTATTTGGCAACATATTCGGCTCCTTTCAGAAAACGGTTGTCGTCATAGCCGTACAGGTCATCTCCCTGGTTCCACGTCATTTCGCAGAAGGCTCCCATCAAACCTATCCCCAATACAGTATGTCCCTGGTCACGACCGCTTTCCTGCCATTGTCCCGATCCATCTTCATGAATATAGTAAACAGCATTTTTGATATTGCCATTACCTGCGCCATACTTGAAATACTGTATACCTTCATTGTAAATACTACGGTCGTCGCATAGCACACCAATAGCCACCACCGAACACATATTGCAAAGGTCCCAGTTAGCATAAAAATGCGCCATACACCTTTCCCTTCTTGTCAGGAAGGCATGATTGATCGGATAGAATATGTTAAGCATCATACGCTGGAATCTTGCGAAATCCGAAGCAGACCAACCTTTATAGGTTCTCATGATCTCTCCGGCATTAGCAAACTGATAGCCCTGTAATCCGGCGCAAAGCACGGAATCATTCGTACCACTTATTCTTTTCAGCGTAGATGACCAGGCATTCATGATAGCAATTGCTTTCATGGCATATGTATCATCTCCGGAAACTTTCCAACGAAGCGCATGCGCATATGCTGCTGCGATATCGTTAAACAGCTTTGAATAATTCTCTGCGTTCACCCCATCGTATCCGCGGTAAACGATCGGTACCGGATTGGATACATACGTCAGAGACGCATGAGAATTGGTGATTAATTTGCCCCACCCCGACAACCATGGCTCAGCGCCGGCTGCGACTTTTGTTTTCATACGGGCAAAATCCCCATCTGTGTGTAACAATCCCGGATGTACGAACGCCGTGTCGTGGTCATTGAGTTCCAGCGGAGCGGTATAGGCTGCTTCTTTGTCTTTTTTGCATGCGGCAGCAAGCATCACCCCAAGTGTGAACAGGAGCGTAAATAAATTGGTTTTCATTGGTTCAACTGTTTATGATGTCGTTATTTAATCAGGTAACAGGTTTCTCATTATATGGACGGTATCAATGCCAGATATACTAATAGTGCTGCAAATATATAGAAATAAAATAATGAATTGTCTTAAAATTGTCAGTTTGACATTATTAAAAAGTAAACACATTCATACACGTGTCATCAGGAAGACGCGATTAAGCGCCAATACCAGACAGGCGATAAAGAAATTCCTTTGAGAAAGATTATAAATCAGGAGGCATCCGCATCAATGTACATACTCTCCGGAAACTCAATTGAGGGCAGATACCAGCGTGACAAAGAAATCCCTTTGAGTAAGAGTGTAGTTTAAAGCGTTCACATCAACATATTCTACTCTCCCGGAAAACATAATCGGAGTCGATACCTGCGATGATAGGGCTATCCTCAACAGCATCCACATCAATATAAGCCTTCTTCTCAGGGAAATAGTTGATACCGCGCAAATGAAAAGTCCTTTTAAGTGAAAGTATAATAAGCATCCACATCAATACAACCGGAAAACATATCTGAGCCCAACACCTGGTCCCCGATCATAAAGCTATCTTTCTGAGTAAGATTACTTATTTGCATAAAAATCAGAACTATCCGCTTACTTCCTTGTTAGGATAATTACACAACAGGTATTTGTCAGGTCCTGCTAAACAACGTGCGCAAGTGAAACCCTAAATAATAACAGAGCAGCATCATGTAAGGCCCTACAATATAGACCACGTTAAGAAAATATACGAACAAAATAACCTTAAAAAAACAATCGAATTTAGCGGCCACCAGGCCTTCAGTGTAATTCCCCATATTATTCACACCAAAACAATACATGTACTATGAAAAACGATGAAGTACGCCAGGGAACCGGACTCGCTGAAAAAACAACCTCAGCTGACCAACGACTTGCGGTTGGATTAGACTCAACAAACCTTGACCTCTGCTCTGTTGCTGTTACTTTTGTTGATGGAGAAACAGTAGTAGTAGACTATTCAGGACTACCAGGCAATCAGCCTGCGACTTACAAAAACTTCGTCGCTATATGGGAAAACTCCGTGATACCCTGGACAGCCCCGCCCCTGTTAGCAGTACCGATATTAGAAAACGGTCAACAGGGTTCTGTTACTTTCGAAGGACTTACCATCACAAGGAATGCGTATATAGTAGGATATGCAGTAGGTCCCGAAATAACAAACATCTGCTGCAGTAGTATCATATCTGCCGGCGGACTTCTTGCTGCGCCAACACAAGTAAGCATCAGCCTGAACTTTGTAGGCACAGATATGCTCTCTATTCATTATCAGACACTCGCAGGTTACCTGCCGCTGCAATACAATAACTGGATCGGCTTATGGAAAGGATATGCCTCTCCCTATAATGCCGACACACCGCTGGCAATTGCTATGATCAACAGCAACGCAAGCGAAGGCACGGCAAATATGCCTAACGTGCTGCTGGAACCTCATACCAACTACTCACTCATTTATTTTATGGGGAAAGAGCGTACTATGGCAGCGGCCATACTCAACTTCAACACTTCTGACTATCTATAGTCAATAAGATCATTTCTTCTTTTTTATTAACCAAAAACACCTTCTACAAATGGAAACACAAAATCTAGTTGCACCCAAAGTACTCACCACCGTTCCAACAGAGAACGCGCAAACTACAAAACTGACCGTCTCCCTGGTATCTGCAGATGAAATTGATGTAGACTATGAGACCATGCCAGGCAATCAGCCACAGACTTATGGCAATTTCCTTGCTATCTGGCAGAACCCTGATTCCATTCCCTGGAATACGGACCCTCTTCAACCCATCTTTTACATACAGACCAACACACCTTCCGGTAGTGCAGCCTTTACCGGCCTTAACATAAACAACAACAACTATATTATCGGGTATTCTACAGGTCCCGTTCTTACAGGCGGTGGCAATGTGCAGAAGTATGGTAATGTATGTGCTACCGCATATATTCCGAAAAAATCTGAAGGCGGACACGGTGCCATCTTTACACCTACCATTTCCAACATCAATATCGGCACTACTTCCGTTTCCTTCCAGTTTGACTTACCTGATGGTATCCTGCCATTAAGTAATGGCGCCTGGGCTGGTATGTGGAGAGGTGCAAATCCTTCTTTCTTCACCGTTGCTCCACAGTTCATCACTCCGATCTCACTGGATTTTTCCTCCGGCAGGGCTGCATTCAATAATGCAAGCATAGGAAGAGGCCTCACCTACACTATCGGCCTTTTCATGAGCGGATACAAATCATCTGGTGGCAGCACACAGCGCGCACTGGCCTGCTCTGCCAGCTTTACCAATTAATTTCCTGTTGATGCCAGTCCCGTACTACACAGGTAGTGCGGGACCTGGTTTATAACTATTACAGGTATGCCGTGATTGAAACGGCAACCGGTACTGTGCTGTTAGCACCGGTGGTAGCATGCTGTTGTACCATGATCCTGACCATGCAGGTCAGATCAGCGGCAATGGCATTAATACATCCGCCAAAAATACAGGGATGCAGCGCATGTGCTACCTCCCCCGCAAGCTGGTAGCATGCTGTATCAGAGAACCTTTACGGGCCTGCGCCCGGAGGATATTTTTTTGCCTCTACCTCATTTTCTTCATCACATGAAATCTCAGCGTCATGGCTTTCTTCAGTAAACAATATATTGACCAGTTATATATCGCAGAAAATACTCCCGGCGATGTTGGCTTCATTGCATTTGTAATACCGCCTGGCATCACCGCAACTGATACAATAGGATTGAAGGAAGCGCTGGGCAGTACAACCTATTCGGGTACCTTTGTGTTTGCAGCGCAGGCTCCTGTTATTACTGACATCGTCAGCGCCAATGCATTCATCAACGCCATATATGGCGTCCTGAATAAAACCGGTGCCAACCGTGCCTTTATATGGCTGCAGGATAATACTAATATTAATATCAGCACTGCTCCCCTGATGGGCATCAGCAGTGATGGCACTGCCGTCAACAGCGGCTTACAGGCGCCGCTTACCACTAGTCTCTCTCTCACCATAGCCAGTGGCATGGCGCTTAAGTGGCAGGACGACACTACGCTCCTGCTTGATGGTTCCCTATACAATTACACGATCGGATTCTCTGGTCCGTCTGCCCCACAAACACGCGTCCCCAATACAGGCACCATTGCCTTCAACGGACCGCTCAGGGGCACTATACAGTTTACCATCAGCATACAACGGTTATCTCTCTATAACAACTTTCAATGGGGTTTCCAGGCCTTATGTCCCATCACGGCCGCGTACCGTACAGCCACCTCGGAATGGCTGCCGCTAGCCGACACAACAACGGGCGCAGCGGACTTTATCGGGTTTGCTACCAGTATCGATCCGTCTGATGTATTTAATACAGCATACGACCCTTGCAACGCCGGCACCTGTACTATCAGCGGCGCTTATGCCAGCAGACGTACCTGGTTTAACTTCACCGGCACCAATACCGACAGCGCTCCCACGATACTGGCCTCTTATTTCAGAACAGTATTCGGCGCTGCCATCAACCTGCTGCCCGAAGTATCAGGTGCAAATACGCTGCCCGCCAGGCTCGTATTTACCGAAGGTGAATTCACTTCATCCACCACACAACGATTTATCGTCACTCCGGAAGGAGACTTTACCATACAGATACCAACAGCTCCTGCTGGTCCGCAATACATGATAGGCGGCTTGCAGGGCACCGAATTTTTCAGCGTCACACCAAAAACAGATACGCAAAACGGCGACAGATTCCGCTTCCTTGCCAATCAGCCTGCCTATGCACCTAAGTTCCCGTTTGAGACCGCTTCGCCGGTGAAAACACCGCAGGATCCAAATGCGCCACTACTTGACAACACCTACTCCTCTGCCTGGGCTACACTCGTTGCTGGTGAGGGCAATGCTATCTACTACATAGCACAGCCAAAAGGCGCTGCCTTATTTGGAAGCGATGGCATTGTTGCACCGAAATACACCGACCTCTTTGGCCATACTATTCCTGGCTTTAAATATGAGGCAGACGATGTCGTTACCTTCCCTATCGTGCCTTATTACGGCGCCACTGCCGGTGATGGTATGAACGCTTTTTCACAGGAACAGATTGTCACCTTCGAAGAGCAGGTGTTAAGTCCTACGCGGAGAAAAAATGTAGGTAAACGCTCTACGTCCAACTCTTTGGTCTCTGGTGCGAGAACACTGCAAGATGGAACACAGCAAACATCTACAACGCCATCAGGGCTGCTTGCAACGATCACTACTTCCACCTCCGGCGAACAAATGCAGTGGAATGAAGTCCTGCTGGGACAGAACACTGATAACGGCACAAACTATTGCCTCAAATTCGTCAAGCCGGAAGCGGAACTGATAGAGGCTTTGCAAACGGGCGATCTGATGCTGGTGGTTGCCAACGCGGAATATCTCGGGCAGCTGAATGGCACCGACCCCAATCAGGCATCATTCTTAAACAAGATGGGGATCGGCAGCTGGGAAATGACCGCTAATGTGGGGCAGCAAAATAAATACAATGACTACCGGAACGTGATGCTCATTAAAGCCAAAAAGGGGAAGCTGTACGATCCCGCGGATATCACCAACAGTCTCCTTGCCAATCCATCAAAATGGACACAGAAAGAGCTCTTTGCTTCCCCTACCAATACCAGCGACGACGGCATCATATCGCCTCCCGATGCTGATCAGCAGGTAATCCTCTCACAATGGCTGCAGAGTTACTTCAAGCAGGCGATGGATCAGGGCGCTAATAAATACTTTACGAAGTTCAATACCATTGCACAGGACGAGAACTGGACAGGGATCCTGTTCTTACGTATGGACATCAGCAATCTTCCTAAGAACCTTGCCGGCATCATGGCCGGGGTGACAGATCCCGCCGCTTTTAATGCACATCACCTGGCAGTGGAAATAAGCCCCGTGAAAAAGAATGGCGCAAATGCGGCGCTGGATAAGCCCAGCACAATATTCGGCCTGATCTACTATGTAGACCCTGACTTTACAGATGATGGATCTGAAACGACAATTGCCCCGGTTACCGCAACTACTTATGATTTCCGGCTGCTCACACTGAAAGTACTTTTTGAAAACACGGCTGTACAAAGTTTCGAAAGCCTCGCGCAGCTCACTATCACCGAATTGCTACAGATGCCGGTAACCGGTATGGGCGTTCAGGACAATGTTTATCATAACATATTGCTGAAGGGTAGTCTGCAGATAACGGGCAACCAGACCTTATATAACCTCTCCAGTCAGGGTGATAACACCTTCTACTTCAATAATAACATCATTCAAAAAATACAGATCTCGAACGTTCTGCTCAGTACACTCAATACAGATAAGAACGGCAATATACAGTCATGGTTCGGCATGAGTGGCTTTATAGCCTATTACGTTGTCGGTGACGAGGGAACACCTTTATTTGACATCTTCTCTTTCGGTAATAAACTTACCGGTGATCCTGAACACCCATGGGCTATTGAAGACAAACCCAATATGGGACTCAAGTTCAATAACCTCGGCATATCGATGACCTTCCCGGAATCTGATCCGATGTCAAAAGTAATGACGCTGGACGCAACACAGATCAGCTTTGATACCAGTCACAGCACCCCGAGAGACGGCAGCATCTATCTCAATTTTGCGCTCGACCTGCAGGGACTAGTTATTTCGCCGCCGCTTACTACGCTGTCTGACAAAGGTTACCTGACCGTGATACCCGACCTCGCACTGAATGATGTAAGCGCCGATAGCTGGTATGGCCTGCGTTTTAAACTGAACATGGGCACACCGGGTGAACTTGCCGGAAAGATAAGCCTCGACTCCTATCTGCTGATTGCATGGTCGCCCAACAGTCAGGACGATACTTACATAGCCTCCATAGGTCTGTCATTACCAGGCGCAGGTGGCGGAGGTAAGCTTATCAGCCTGCAGAGTGTGATGAAATTATCCATAGGGCAAATAAGGCTTACCTATGATGCGCCAAAGACTGCGTTCCTCCTCATGTTCACAGAAATAGCCTTACAGTTCCTCGGCATGCTGAAAGTACCACCAAACGGATCCACACTCTTCTATCTCTTTGGCAATCCCAACGCCGGTGGCAAAGCCAGTGGCCTCGGATGGTATGCGATGTATAAAAAAGATACAGCAGCAGCGACAGTATAATAAAATCCTAACTTCTAATACCTCATACAATGGTCTCATTTCAGGATATAGTAGCACAATTGATGCAGGGTGCAGATACAGTGGATGGACATACCGGCGATTCAATCCAGGAAATGCTCAACCTTATAAAGGAAGAAGGCGAATTGCGTTTTTATGTGGATGACTCGCCCAACTACGGACATCAGGCGGCAACGGTCAACATCATGAAACGCATTATCAATACCACATCCTATACAGGAAACATTGTAGTATACTATGCCGGCGAACAAGCTACCGCCAATAAACTCGCTATACTGTTATCTGGTCTGGATCCTTTACAGATAAATGCGACGGTAATAAAATATGGCACCTGCCAGAACATCACGTTCAAACCATTTCCGGCTCCCGCTAATACCCCGCAGATCAAGTTCGGTTTTACGGGAGGAGCAGACTTCATGACAACCAATTTTGCCGACGAGCTGAAGGTGAACTACTTCCTGCGGCTACAGCCCTATCTCTGGGAAATGCTCAGAAGGTTTAGAGTAACGAGTGCAGTGCAGACACCCGGTAATGTGAACAAATTCAATCTTTCGGAGGCATCCCGGCCATTCAACAAGCTGGCATATAAGTTCACTTCCGCCTCTGTTTCCAGTGTGTTGCCGGATGTATGGACATGGTATAGCACTTCACAAAGTTTCGATGCAAATTTATCCACGCGCACAAAAAACGTAAAAGCTGTATACGACGCATATTCTGTCAATCCGGCCGCAATGAGCCTCTGGCCTGTTTACGGATTACACCAATTCGAACAGATCGCCGGTGAAATGAGCCTTAACCTGACATTATCATCACTCGATGTGATACGGCTATTGGAAAAACCATTAGTCATTTTACATTTCACCGATCCTTCAAGAGCCGATATTTTCGAGTATGTGGATGCGCTTAGTACCGACATTGATGCGAGAGATAAAAAACTGACCACACTGCAAAAAGCAATATCGGCCACTTACATTCCACCGGGTGCTGCCATGCAGGAATACTCATCTTCCAACCTGCAGGCATTGATCAATAAATTAACAGAGTATGTAACGCCGGTGATCGACAATACGATCACTATCGAGCTGCTGAAAGGGTATAATAACGGGAGTTACATTGACATATCTGCAGACATTGCCACTAAACTGGCCAATGCAAGCGGTAAACAGATCTTTGTGATCTCCATCGGCACAGTACCGCAGGATGTATATAACTACTTTTATGCGAACGCCACGCTGCCAGGCATATTTGAAGGCCAGGGAACATCCAGCCTGATGATCAGCCTGGGCAGACCATTTATGCAGGTACCAAAGAAAGGCGAAAATGATGCTGCCAATTATCCGTCAATCCTTGCGGCCGAGAACTACGACACCATTGCACAAGGCTGTAAACAGTGGGTACTGGCTTTAAGAGATCTTTCTTTTCATTCATTCCTGAAAACCAGGGGACCGCTTATGCCCGATGTGTATCTGGAGCAGCTTGACACCATTGTGGCTTCTACCCTTGCATCGATTAATTCCACATATTCAGTCAGCCGCTATTTTACGGCCCTGGGAAATTATTATCAGCAGGACGTACACGATAAACTGATGCTGGGACTGGTAGGAACACGTGCTGTAATTGAAGGTGATGCAGCCACCGTATACGCAGAACGTCTGCATGTTACCGCGGGAACACAGGAAGCGCTTACATCACAGCGTCGCCGCAACCGTTTCAGGGAACATTTAACCTCATTCAGGAATAATGGAGGGAGTTACGCACCAGAGCTGGATATTGCAGAAGACGAACCGGGCCAGCTCACCCTGCAACAGGTATACGAACAGCTCACAGACACATGGTCAGACGGCAGTATCAATTTACTAAAGGCGCTTCCAAAAACTTATTTCAGCGACTTCTTTGCCAAGGTAACCGGCAATATATTCTCCATTGCAGTACCGAAAGAAAATATTGTTGCTGAAAAGAATGGTGACGGCGCCATTACCAAAGTGACTGTTACAGGTGCTACTACCCTGGCGTTCGTGAATGTAAAGATGAATATAAGCCTGGTTTACACCGCAGCATCAGGACCAGTGATCACCCAGGTGACCGCTACGGCAGACCAGGTATGGACAATTGACAATATCCCCTGGATATTGTTCCGGAATCCTGGCTTTTCCATGAAAATAAACGAAGGTGGTTTCCCCGTAGGAGGAGGCATATTGGGTACGATAGAAAACAACGGTACAAGCGTCGATCTTCAGATAGAGTATCCGGTGGGAGAAAATACCTGGTTGCTTTCTGCAGCGTTTGAAGACAATTATCCGGGTATTGCTTCTATTTACCAGGCCGCAGGTGGTGTTAACCTGGTACAGGTACTCCCCACTCCACTCAACCAGCTGGCAGGTTTCGGTCTGAAGGAAGTACAGCTGATGTATAACACGACTTCCCTGAGCTTCGACTATATGTCGTTTCAAATGACGACGAACAGTCCATGGACTATTTCGCAGACGCCGCTGCTCACCATAGCGCCGACTATCGATGTCAGTATTTATGACGTCGCCGATGTCAGCAAACGTACTACTAATTTCCTGGCTACAGGATCATTCACCATCGGTAATGGCACTATTACCATGGTAGGCGGATACCCTGATTTCTCACTCTACGGCGGCCTTACAGATGGTACTATACAGCTCAGCGACCTGCTGGCATTGTTTGGCGGGCAACTGGAGCTGGCCACTTCCGTTACGGAGTTCAATTACAACTACTCTCCTTCGCAGAAATACTATGAGATAGATGCGCTGCTGGAACCCGATAAACCGCTTACTGTAGCGGGTATATTCAGTATTGATAACCTCAGTTTCAACGTCAACAGCAATAATTCTATCAATACGGTGTTCCTGGGTGGTCAGATCACGGTTTTGCCTGACTCGGCAAAGATTGTTATGGCGGTCAGCGGCCGCTACGCCACAGGCGCAGGCTGGACATTCGCCAGCAAACAGACCTCCGGTGTGGTGAAGATCGGAGATATGCTCTCCTATTACATCGGCAACAGCTGGACGCCTCCTGAACAATATAACTATGGTATCGACGGACTATCCTTTACCATCAATACGGCCACCTCTTATTGGGAATTTGGCGCCAAAACAGCGGGAGAATGGAAGATCGATTTCCTTGGCCTTACGGCTACAGGGCAGGCCCAGATAGGCTACGGAAAGAAAACGGAAGACGCTGCAGCGGGCAACTATGGCACCATCTCAGCAGACCTCAAGTGGAATAATATCAATATCACTGCCTTTTATAATTTCAATCCGAACTACCAGGCGTACGGTGTTACCTGGGGTTTACTGACCGGCGAAGTGGAAACGAAAGATGTAGGCGGTACCCCGCACCAGATCGCCACATTAAAATTCAAAGACACAACTACGATAGGCAGCCTGGTTGAAACAATGGTGACCTGGGCTACGGGTACGGCTTTCGGGTTAGCGGCCCCCTGGAATGTGTTGAACAGCATCCCGTTGAATAATCTTTCGCTGGTGTATGACTTTACGGTCAACAAAGTAAGCTTTGAGGTCAATATAGGCCCGATCAACCTTGGCTTTGTTACCATCAAGGGCATTATGGTTTCGTACGACGGCACCGATTCCAAAAACCGCCAGGTAATCGTTACCCTCGACGCTACTGCTGCCTGGGGTGAAATACCCAGCTGGAATGCGGCCAAACCAGAAACCACTCCTGCTCCTCCGGGACAAGGCAACAAGTACATCGACCTGCGCATGCTGGCATTAGGACAGCATGTAACGCTCGACTGTTTTAAAACGGCCGAAAATGTACAGGCGGCCATCGCGTGTATGTCTACCTTAAAGCCGCCTGAACCCGGAAAAATACCTGACGTACATTTTGACGCCAACAGTTCCTGGCTGACCGGCATGGACTTTGGCCTTCTGCAGCTGAGTGGCGACAAAACCAATGCAGTAGCACTGGCAGTAGCAACAGCAGAAGCTACCCAGTATTTTATTACTATGCAGATCGTATTCAACGATCCTAATCTCTATGCCTTACGTCTTGCACTGGCAGGTGCGCCTGCCAAGATATTCAAGGGGCTGGACTTCCAGATCATGTATAAAAAGATCAGCGACAGTGTAGGTGTATACCAGGCAGAGATCGTATTGCCCGATGTGATGCGCAAGATCAATATGGGACAGTTTAATATCACACTGCCTGTATTCGGTATTGCAGTATTTACCAACGGCGATTTCCAGGTAGATGTAGGCTTCCCATGGAAACAGGATTTCTCCCGCTCCTTTACCTTCCAGACGCTCATCTGGACACCGGTAGGTATACCTATTCCGGTAATGGGCTCTGCGGGCGTTTATTTCGGTAAGTTGTCCAGCGCCACAACCAATAGGGTACCCGCCGCCACTAACGGCACGTTCAATCCTGTGCTGGTATTTGGTTTCGGTATGCAGTTCGGCTTCGGCTATTCTTTCGAAGCAGGTATACTCCGTGCAGGCTTCAGTCTTACCGCCGTTGCAATTCTTGAAGGCATACTGGCCAAATGGAATCCTTACCAGATCACTGATGGCAGTGGTAACAATACACAACTGGAAACCTCTTATTACTTCTGGTTCCGCGGTACCGTAGGTATCATGGGTAAGCTGTATGGCTCGGTGGATTTCGCCATTGTGAAAGCAGATGTGGATGTGGCAATCAGCCTGCTGGTACAGATCACATTCGCGCCATACGAACCCATAGAGCTATCTCTCACCGCATCAGTGAGCGTATCACTGCGTATCACTATCAACCTGGGTCTCTTCAAGATAAAGATCAGCTTCAGCTTCTCAGCAAGGATACAGGAAAGTGTCACCATCAAAGCTATTGGCGGTACAGCACCATGGACTACCAACGAACAGCTGCAGCTGCTTAGCGCGGGTGTTACTGTGCTGCAAAGAAGAAGCCGCAGGTTGTATTACGACCAGAAAGAACTCATGGCCGTGCGGGATGCGCTCAACCCTGTATGGTCTAACTTGCAAAAGGCAGCAAGCCCTGCTCCGCTTACTGCATATGCAGGCCTTGGTCTTACCGTGGCGGGAGATAATGCAACAAGCGTATCCCAGCAACTGGCATGTTATGTTGCGATGCTCTTCATACAATCCGTTCCACCACCGCAGGACGATAAGCAAAACGGTCAGCTGAAGGCATATGGTGCAGGCAATGACACCTCGTTTGAACTGTTAAGCAAGCAGATTTTCCGTTGGGCTATTGCAGCTATACAATCAGGACCAGTCACCAGTGAACAGGTGGACGCCGCTGTTGTAACAGACCTGCAGCTCGCAGCCCTGCTGGATTACCTGAGCGATACCGCCAATCCGACGCCGATCACGCCGGAAGATGTCAGTGCATTTATGACCAACCAGTTTACGCTTACCGTCAATGCACCTGAATCAGGAGAAACGGATGCTACTTACTTCCCTGTTCCACCGGAAATGTTGCTGACACTGCCAGACTATACCAGCGCAGGTTATAAAGGCGTTTCCTATGAATTTGGCAAGTATAACAGCACCTCGACGTCTTATACAGAATACCTGCGGCAGTACTTTAATGAACTGGCTGTACAGGTAGAAAAAGAAGAAGATGCCAATAATCTGAAAGCGCTTATCATGGATGATGCAGCAGGTCTCTCTATGGCCAGCTTCATCTATAGTGATTACTTCCTGCTGATTTGTCGCCAGATGCTGCAATCAGCCAGAGAGTCGCTCAAAGACTTCAAATATTACCTGCAGGACAATCAGACCGTAAATGATATTGTCAACTGGGTCAATACAAAAGCAGGCACCAACCTGTATACAGTCGAGGCACTGTTTACAGATAACGTTTCAGCAACACTTAACGCAGACAAAAAGCTGCGTATCACAAGCAGTACCTACATTGTACAGGCAACAGATACGTTCGACAGTATTGCCGCACAGTCTATTTACTACGCAGGCTTTACAGGTAAGCAACTGGCTGCTGCCAACCAGGATACCGCCAATACATTATCTGCAGGCGTGACGATCAATTACCCGCAGAAGGAGGCTTATAAAACAATGGCAGGACAGTCGCTGAATGATGTGGCAAAGGCCATAGGCGTATCGGCAGACGACCTCATTAACAACGGCAATATTACGAACCTCGCCGGCTTACTGCTGCCGGTGGCTACATTGGCCATTCCTTCATTCGATAGTACGACAGCAAGTGGAGATACACTGAATAAGATTGCCGCTAAGTACAATATTACACAGCAACAGCTGGCAGCTCCTGCTGAAAACGGTACGATCACGGACCTATTCGATAAGACGGTGACTGGTTATATCAACATCGCTAACCTGCAGCAATTCCAGGTGGGTGAGCTGATCAGCGAAATACAGGCCACCAATGGTTTGCAGCATCTGTCGGGTATGACCTCCCGGTACTATATGGCTGGCCTGCGACTTCCGACAAATGGCATTACACCAAACTATCCTGGTATGTGGGTGACAGACAACGGAGGTGTGTTGACACTGCCTGCTTACGCGGGGCTGTACTCCCTCACGGGGCAACAATTCCCATTACCGGATCTTGGCACAGACAATTTCGATATTCAGCTATCCAAAACATCTGCGCTGACCTGGCTGGCGTTCTCCGGTGATAATCCGGATCAACTGGTGCTGGCACTTGCGCCAGACTCCTACGACGCACAACAGCTCAGCGCTGTGAAGGCATATGCTACCAGCAATGTTCTTGACATACCGCTTTCTTCACTGGGTGCGCAGGATGCCTTTATCACAAAAGCTGCTACCTATCCTTTTAACTCACAGATCAACTGGAACAGTGCTTCTGCCTTTACGATGCCTTATGGTGGCGTTAACGGAGGCGTACCGGCGCTGAGCCTCTGGCAATTGCCGGATACACTCCTGCAATTACCCGATCCGCAGACACGCCTGGTGAATCCAAGGGTAAAAATGCAAATAGGCCGCTACGATGAAGCCAGTCGTACCATGGTCAATACACCGGTTACTTATTATGGTTATGGATCAACGGTATCATTCACTATTAAGAAAGTACCGGTAGTTGCCGACAGTCCGAATACATTGACTACGTATGAGATCATGGGCGCCGATGGCAGCAATGTGGAAGTACTGGAAAAAATGGTAAGCGGTGTTGGGAACGACAATTCCCTGATCGCGACCCTGACCGTTGCCTATGGTGTAGATGCCAATGGTACTACCACACAGGGTATACAGACGGATGCACTCAACAGTCTGACGATAGGCATTGCACAGGTGAACCTGTCTACAGAAACCCGTCCTGACACTAGCCCCGGTACTATCTCCCTGACAGCTGAAGAGCAGCAAGCAATGGTATTGCTGAACGAACCGACTGACTTTATCCGCCTGTTATGGCAGGCAAGCATCACGAGGGGCGGCGGATATTACCTGTATTATTACAATTCCGGCAGCAGCAGCGGTCTGCCAGACAGGATATTTAACGATAACAATGAGGCGACACTTTCCCTGCTGGTATTATATAGTGCACCACAGGATGAGGCATTACAGAACAACGTCACCAATTACATGAATGTGCTGGCTACGGGTGAAGCGATCGATACATCACATGCGGTATTATTTGCAGAAGCGAATCCGTATCAACGTAATCTGCCTTCAGATAGTACACAGACCTTGTCTGACCTGGCGTACAACTATTACGGCAACGTAGCAGACATTGTTACAGACAACCAGACGCTCACATTAAGGACTGGCAAAGCATTGCTGGTAGATGAAGGCGTATATGAAGTAAGACCGGAAGGACGTGCGCCGGGCGGCAACGTGGATGCCATCGCTGCTTATTTCGGTACGACGGCTGATGCCATCAAAGCTGCCAATCCGCTACAGACAAGCTGGCCGGATGTACTGCCATTGTATACAGCACTTTACCTGCCTGTACTCACAGTGACCATCGGCAGCAGTAACGGAGGAACTACATTTGAAAGTATCGCCGCCTACTATGGAGAAGACCTGGCAGCACTGGGTGGCAAAAACCAGGCAATAGCGGGTCTCTTTGCCGACAATCAACAGATCATCATCAAGGGAGGACCAGATATCCGTACATCTACTGTAGCACCGGGCGTGGCCGGCATTGCTGCAGAACGTCCGGTACCGGCAGCAATACCTGATAATCCGACAGACCAGGACTACGGCATGCTCTTCCTGTTTAATACCTACAACATGTTGTCTTACCAGGTGGCTGAGAACAACTATTTCTCAGCCAGCAACCTGGGTCTGCCTGCCACACCATCCGCAGATACAGAAGACCAGCAGACAAATGACAAGATGCGCTATCCTAAGGCACTGACCGAAGGCGATATGTGGAGCTATACGCAATCTATCCCATACAGCCGTTTCGCAAAGAACGTTCAACAGACAGCCGGCGCAATGCCTGATCAGGCAAACAGTCCGTATCGTGGACTCGGAGGCCTGCTGCAGATAGACTATGCATGGCAGGACCTGTATGGTAACCGGATCATTACGACACTATCTCAGCCGTCAGGCAACAGCCAGCTGAATATGCCGCCAATGCTTACCGGGTACACTGATCCGCTCATAGGACTGAACCAATGGCCTTCCGTGGCTGCGTCCTGGGAAGTGAATACTGACAATAATGCAAAACCACAGCTACAGCTCGACCTGTCATTCGGCGACAGCTATTACCAGGGTCTGATGTGGGCCAAAGCTGCAGGAGCTACCAGCATTACAGGATGGTTTACTGAACCGCTGGATGAGGCATCAGCTACTGATCCGTTGAACTACAGTCTGGACCAGAGTATCAGCATCAAGGGCATCACCCTGGGCACAGACAAGCAAACAGTGACCATACAGGTGGATAATGTACCGGAAAATCTGCTGGTAACCTTAAGCATCAACAATATCAGTAACACCGACAAGACGCAGACATACACGGGTGTTGCACAGTTCAGCTATCCCGATGTTCCGCAGGAAGCCACTTCAACTATCATTGAACAGGCGAAGAAAGACATGGCGGTGTATGAACAGTTGTGGTACCAGCTCACCGATCCTAATGGCATTGCTTACACGGTAGATACTACCTTGTTACAGAAGGGATATACGCTTACCTCTACCCAGGTTTCAGACCTGGTGGACGACTGGATCTCATCCATCTACCTCTTCCTCGAAAACAGGGCAAAAGGACTCACAGACGTTGCTTCACCTGCTGCAACACACCTGCTGACCTTTGCCATTGACACTGCCAATCTGAATCAGGAGCAGATATTCCGCCTTGACCTCAGCTTCACGATAAAACGTATGAAGAATGCGGCCGCAGGTGATCTTGAAACTACAGGAGGCATACTGCAGGCTGTGACGGAGGTATCGCCACTCTCTGATACCGAAGGAGGAAACACTCATAGCCTCAATACATTTGCGGCACGGTTTGAAGCAGCACTGCTGCAAGCCGGTAAATACCAATTGCGCATTGCAACGGGTACAGACCGGGAAGATGCGGGTAACAATAAGGAGACATGGGCGGTAAGGCTGGGACTTGATAAAGGCAACCTGACGCCGGTAGCATACACTATCAATGATCCGGCTGATCCGGATATGTTTGCACCGCGTCCGATATCCAACAAGCTGGAATCGCGTGAGCAGGTACCGATCTACGATTATTCACCAAAAACAGGCATAGATTTCAATACGCCATCGGCTTATGTTGATTTTACCGGTATTGATATGGACCAGTGGGGCAATCAGTTCTTCAACAGTATAGATGATGTATTGTCGCCCGAATTTACAGCGGCCATCCAGCTGGTGGACAACAAAAAACAGACAACCTACCTGCAGGATCTGCTGGCAAATAAAGAAGCACTGGCCGACATTGTGAAAGAATGGATGATACCGGTCTTCCAGGATGAAACAGCCAATGCAGATGCGGTAAAAGAAGCGTTTAAACAATCGTTACTGGTGAAACTTGGCAACGCCTACGCCACACAGGCGGGTATCCAGTTCCATGCTACGGTAAGTGCAGACGCTGCTGAAAACATTGCGCCACGTCTCTATGGCAGTATTAACCGGAACTTCAAGTTCGAAGGGGCCGCTGCTGATGATACAGACAAGACGATCGTTTACCTGATATTTACTAATCCGCCTGACGAGACAGGGGCTAACACCAGCAGTAACTTTACTGCGAGCGATGGACTGAGTGTGAACAGTTCCGCTGTAGATCCTCTTAATAACAGAAGAGTGATACTCCAGCTGAGCGGACAAGCGATACCCGGTAGCACACAGGTGACAATAAACACCGGCTTCAAAGACATGACCGGAAATATTGTTATGCCGCCGCTAAGCCAGGTGGTGCAGACAGAGATCAATGAGGGCAATAACAGTGATTCCATCACACTCACGTCTACCAAGCTTTCGCTGCAACCGGCTAACGCTGCAACACTTCCATTCCTGATCTCATCGCCACAGATCGTGAGAGGCAGTAGTAATGAGCTATTACCGTATGTAGATCTTGATCTCAGCTTCGCAGGCAGTTCCATCGAGCATCAGATCAGTACATTGCCGAACATTGAAGGATATGAAGCATCGACCTGGTTAAGCTTCGTTACACCGCTGTCTGTCAATGACAGTCCGCTGACCCGCGATCTCGGCAAGATACAGGTACCGATGCCGATACGGGAATTCCCGGTAGCGCCATCTATGGTGAATCAGTCGGGAGCTTCCACTGTTCCACCAGATCCTTCCGATATCAGTCAGCTGCTGAACTGGAACTATAGTATTGCATATTCTCTACCGATCCATTATCCGCAGGACCAGCTGGACTTCACGATCAACTTCAATGTAGCCGACAAAGCTGGTGACATGTTACTGGGTATTGAAGATGCCTTCGCACAACTGGCTGAGTTCATTACGGTATCGCCGTCAGTATATGCGGTGCTGGAGAAACAGCTTACCCTGGTGACTGCCGGCACTGCTGCTGATGATCCGCTGCTGGATACAGCGTCTATCGCGCTTGCATCGTATACGGCACTGGTATCGCAGGTGGTGAATGTGGCTAAGAGCAACATGCTGACAATGCCGCAGGGTAATACGAGATATACAAGTACAGATGTGCTGCCATATACTTTCTATATACAGGAAGGCTCGGCGACAATAAATGATACACAGGCGCTGATTGTATCGGTACATGGGCTGCCGCCGGAAGGCATTGGGCTACCGCTTGTAGACATCGCAGGATACCAGCGCCAGGTATATACAGATGCATGCACCGGAGATTGCTGTTATTACTACACGAAAGACGGTCAGCCATTACCGGCAGCAACTGGACAGGTGATACAGGACAGAACGGTGATCATTCCGGCAATGAATATTCTTGCGCGCCAGGATGCAGCCACCACAGCCTTCATCAGAAGGAATGTGGAACTGGTGCCTGGTAAGCAAAGCAGTGAACCGTTCATCTATACAACAGGTATGGTAGCGTTTTCAAATCCTTACCATCCTACTACCGACTGTGACTTACCGGTAGATATATCAACGATCAATGCGCCATCGGGGCAGCACAATTATGCGCCGCTCAATACGCAGCTTACAAACCTGTTCAATGCCTTGCTGAAGGAGAATTCGCAGGATACTGTCAGTGTCCTGATGAGTTGTCAGTATACATATCCGCTGAACAACAGCACGGCGAGTGTAGGTCTGCCGGTGATCATGCAGCCGATACAGTCTATACAGGTGAAGCCTGATGCTGGTACCGGCGACAAAAAACTGGCAGATATGATTACCGATTGGACGGGTAGTATCGGGTTGTGGTACAAGAGCCGGAATCCGGTGAGCAGTAATGCAGCCTTATGGTTCGACCTGACGATCTTCTCTAATCTTACAGAACAGCCATTGCCGCTTGTAAGGTTAAGATCTTTAAATCTGGGTACTCAGTATATCACGGGGATGTAATTGACTAGCTCCCTGAGACCGGCGTAAGATCGATGGATTTTGCGCCGGTATTTTTTTGAACAGTACCGTCTGCGCGACAGTCAAAAAGCGGGCCTCACTCCCACTTATACATCAGCAGGCTCAGGGCGCCTGGATAAACCAGCGTTGATTACCGCCGTTCAGCCATGCCCATTGCTGCAGGATGGCGCCATCGTTGCCGATAGTGTTGGCATCTACATCCAGCACTTTGCCGCTGCGTTTGTTGATGAGCGCATAGGAACCATTGCCCTGCGGCTGCAGCAACCATTGCTGGTTATCGCCACCCAGCCAGTCCCATTGCTGTATCCTGGCGCCGTTAGCAGCGATAATATTCGCATCTGCATCCAGCACTTTACCACTAGCTGCGCTGGTGATACGATAGTAACCACCGCCCAGGTAAGTGAAGGACCATTTCTGGTTAGCGCCGTTCAGCCAGCTCCATTGCTGTACTATGGCGCCGTTGTTACCGATAGCGTTCGCATCAACGTCCACTACCTTTCCACTGGCTTCGCTTACGATCTTGTAAGTGCCATCAGGAATCGGATTGCTACCGGTGATGTTGCCATACAGGTAGTTCAGGGCTACCTGGTCGTTGGTATTAAACGGACGGTTCTGACCAGTGCCTATACAAGCCAGCATCCAGCTGTTAGGATCGCCTGCAGTGGGCGTACCAGGAATATGATCAGCACCTACACCGGCAACACCTTCGTTACCACCTGAACCGCAGCTGTATGCACGGTTGAAGTAGTCTGTGTGACGGAAGCCGATGGTATGGCCTATTTCATGCGCGATGATCGTAGCCATCCAGCCCTGATTTGGCGTACTGCCGATATAAGCCGCATTCAGCCTGATCGGGCTTGGTGGGTTACCATAGGCATCAGGGAAGCCGGCTGACTGTCCCAGTACACCTGCACCCAGGTTAGCGTTGATAATATCTATCTCACCGCCGCTGGCTACACGCTGAAAAGAAATACGCAGGCCCATCGCGTTGTAACGGGCGATGGCTTCATCTGCTGCAGCGGTATAGGCGGCAGGCAGATTGGTAACAGAAACAGTGATCACCCTGTGGCCTGAAGTGGCAATGATATTCCAGGTCTGATATTGTTCTTCTTTAGCGATCACCAGGCTTCTGGGGTTCGCTTTTTCTTTCAGCGATTTGTCTGACAGGAAGATATCGCCTTCCACAACATAACCGTCGTCTACTCTTCTTACATCCTGTGTACTAAAGCCCATGGCTTTGATCTGTGCGATCACGTCTTTTGTGATCTCGTTAGGGGATTGCTTTTGTACCTGATCTTTCTTACAGGAAAAAAGGATAAAGCTGCATACGAGGGTGCATAGGAATGCCTTCAAGAGATGCTTCATTGTGTTGTTCATTTGGGTTTTGGGTTAAAAAGACATCGTAACTAAAGGGGAAGGTGAGGCCCGGGGTTACTTTGATTCTGGTTATTTAGTGTTCAACGCCGCCGAAGATACAAAAAAAGTGAATAGTTCAAATTAATATCTGTCAGGGTGATATGTCCGAAATGAGTGTTATTGTGACAGGCTGTTGCTGCTATCGCAGTCAACGGCAAGGACTATATAATTGCAGATGTTTCTACTTGCCTGTTGGGTTGATAGCACTGGAATGTTTGGGTAGTGTTGGGATTGACGCTGGAGATCCGGAAAGCGTTGCGGTTTCAGATGGGACCGCGGTCGGCGCCTCTTTGGCAGGATGACTATGGGACCTTACCAAGCGTGTGGACATTGGAACGTTATTTAACTTCATCCAGCGTGGGTCAACGGAGCCGAAGGCCCGCGATCTCCATCTGAAACCGTTCCGCTACTTCCTGACTCCCAACGTGGCTTAGGGTGATGAGCCGCGGTGCTCAGGAAGGTGCATCAGGTTGTTGATGCACCTTCTGTTTGAGGATTAATCCAAGGTTACCGGTTTCCTTGAAAAATAAGTGGCCCCTGCACTGGCAGCAATAACACAGGCAACAGATACCCATTGTGCTATGCTTAAATGCTCTCCCAGGAAAAGCAGTCCTGAGAGTGCGCCAAATGCAGGATGTAAACTCATCAAGATACCGAAATGCGGTGCAGACAATTGCTTCAGCGCCCTCATCTCAAGGGTGAATGGAATAGCGCTGGTTAGGAGTGCGACAACAATCCCCAACAATATTAGACGCAGGTCCAGTACTGTCAGATCGCCACTGAAAATACCAATGGGTAGAACAAACAGGCTGCCAATGCACATCCCTATCGTCACGGCATCTCCGCTTTTCATTAACCTGGAAACCTTTCCACCCAATACTATATAACTGGCCCATAGCACCCCTGCCAGTATGGCCAGGGCTGCTCCGAGGACATCTATGCTGCTATGTTGCCAGGGAGCAATTAATGCGATTCCTATGCAAGCTAATAATGCCCAGAGCAAATCAAGTGGTCTTCGTGAAGCGAACAGTCCCAGTACCAGCGGACCAGTAAATTCAAGCGTTACACCAAGGCCAAGTGGTATACGCCTGATGGCGAGATAGAACACGAGGTTCATTGTTCCCAGGCAAATGCCATAGGCCAGGCAGGCCAACCATTGTTTCTTATTAAGCCGGAAGTTGGGTCTGAAAACCGCCAGCAGCATCAGTGCTGAGAAAGCAACCCGTAAAGTGGCAGTACCGGTTGCACCTAAGACAGGAAAAAGGTATTTAGCGATAGAGGCGCCGCCCTGTAAGCTTATCATGGATAGCAGTACTAATGGTACTGCAGGAATAATCAGTTTATTCCGGGAATATTTAATCATTTCGTTGTTTTAAATGCTGCGAAATCCTTTTAAAATCAAGAGGACAGATGCATGCAAAACAACCTGGGCTCCGATACCAGCGTAGGTATGGAGAGAACCTGCCTGAAGCAGGATAACCTTACTTTCGGAGGAAAGGCCTCGTTATTTTGCACGCAAAACAACAGGAGGCGGAGGTGTGCTGGTGAATCTAAAGCCCATAGTGAATAATTTTCAAAGGCGAATATCTGACTTTTATGTTAAAAATAGTAGCAGGAATCCGCTACTCACTCCTCAACGCATCCACAGGGTTCGCCATTGCTGCTCTTATAGTTTGAAAACTTACCGTCGCCATGGCAATAAATATGGCCATCCCTCCGGCAACCAGAAAGATCCACCAGCTGATATGAATGCGGTACGCAAAGTTGTCCAGCCAGTGATTCATCACAAAGAAGCTTAACGGCGAAGCAATCAGGAAAGCTATGACTACCAGTTGCAGGAAATCTCTTGATAATAAGCCTGCAATACCCGCCACTCCTGCCCCCAATACTTTACGTATCCCTATTTCCCGGGTACGCTGACGTGCGGCTAAATATGAAAGGCCAAACAGTCCCAGGCAGCAGATGAAAACTGACAGTATCGTCACGTAAGCGATGATCTGCTGCCAATGTTTTTCGTCGCGGTACTGACGAGCAATGTCAGCATCCAGGAAACTGAACTGGAAAGGGCTGTCCGGCAGGTATCTTTTGTATATCTTTTCTATACCGGCCAATGCTTCAGATGCCTTTCCCTCCCGCGCCTTTACGATCAACTGTTCATAATCCTTCATTACCAATACCTCAGGACCGATCTTTTCTTTAAGCGAATTATAATGGTAGTCTTTCATCACACCCACTACCGTCATATTCATATCTCCATCCCATTCACCCATCAGTTTCACTTGCTGGCCAATAGGATCTTTCCATCCTGCCTGTTTCACAAATGTTTCATTGACTATAACCGACTTTGAAGAATCAGCTACAAATGCAGCTGAGAAGTTCCTGCCCTGCTTTAATGGAATATCCAGACCAGGTAAATAAAACTCATCTCCCCTCACCTTATGGCTCAGAATGGTCTTATCATTTACTTTCACAACGTTATTATCTCCCCATGAATTAAAGCCTGCTACCTGTACCACAGAAGGCAACGCGGTCAACTCTGTGCGGAAAAGCGTTACCAGCCGGTCTGGATTACGTTGTGCAGGCAGCTTGATCTTAATCAAACCTACAGTATTATAGCCAAGCGCTTTATTCCCGATGAAGGTCATTTGCAGATAATATATCAGCGAGCCTGTAACAAAACAAATAGCCAGTGTAAACTGGAAAACGACCAGGCTTTTGCCTAACCATCCCCTGCCGGCACGTGTTTTTTGTTTACCATACAGCACTTCTGTTGCATTGAATCCCGACAGCACAAAGGCGGGGTATAATCCGGTCATGATAACACTTACTGCGAGAATACCCAGTCCCACTATCCATATCGTTGCGTCCTTTATCAGGTGTAACTCAATGTCCCTGCCTGTAAATGAGTTGACTACCGGCAGTAATATCCGGCTAAATGCAATTGCCAGCACGAAGGCCGCTATACATAATAAGGCAGCTTCTGTCAAAAACTGGCTGATGATCTGCCACCTGTTACTGCCGTTCACTTTTCTGATGCCGATCTCTTTGGCTCTCTGCAGGGAATGTGCGATAGTCAGGTTTACGAAATTGATACAAGCCATCAACAAAATAAATGCGGCTATACCAGATAAAAGATACAAGGCAGTAGACAGACTTCCGTTGAATATGCCGCCTTCGCCCTGCACTGCTCCAGTATTGAGGTACAGACCAGCAAATGGCTGCAGGCCGAACGAGAGTTTTGTGGAAACATCCTCCCGCTGTCTTGCCTCCTGTATTTCCCTGCCTGCTTTGGCCTGGAAAATACCAGCAAACTTTCGCTCTACTTTCTTTGGATCGGCCTGGGGATGCAGCAGTACAAAGGTGCTCACATATTGATTTAACCAGCTTCCATCTTTAAAGAATGTCTGAAGGAATCTGAAAGGCAGTACTACATCAAAACGAATAGAGGAGTTGGAAGGAAGTGCTTTTGCTACTGCTGTTACAGTAAGCGTCTGCATACCCTGTTCTTCTATTTTTAAGGTCCTGCCCACCACGTCTGTTCTTCCGAAATATCTCATAGCAGACTGTTCTGACAGTACAATAGAATGAGGATCTGTCAGGGCACTAGCAGCATTACCATACAATAAGGGAAATGAAAACAGTTTAAAGAAACTACTATCTGCGAATAGTCCTTCTACCTGAAAGGCTTTTTCTTCTCCTACAATATTAAATCCACCAACATTCCAGAAACGGACATAATCAACTATCTCAGGGATCGCCTCTTTAAAAGCAGGTCCCTGTACCTGCCCCGACCCGTTGCCACTCGTCGTCTGTCCATGTTTATCCGTTATAGTAGTGGTAATAGTATACAGGTTCGGCGCTTTTTCATGAAAGGTATCGAAACTCAGTTCATTTTTCACGAATAGCACCACCAGCAATACACAGGTTAAGCCAATGGCTAATCCGGCTACATTAATAAATGAGAACAAGGGGTACTTACGGAAATTCCGCCAGGCTAACCTGATATAGTTCTGTATCATAAGGGTCGATATTGATAAGTTAATATAGTAAAAACATATATAAGACTCCCCGCCTTTTATATATCCGGTCCGCCTTATTTTTTATCGCCTTTAAGAGATTATGTATATCTTAGGATTAGACGGCCGGCCCGTCCTGTTATGAAAACTCGTTATTTTATGAACGGCAACGGACCAGGTGCCGGAACCCAGACAACACTGGCCCTTTAGACTCATTTTTAATATATGCAACGGATAATCTTCCTGGTAATGGCGAGCCTGTCGGCTCTTTGTTCCTATGCACAATCGATCGTGACCGATAAGGCATCACAGGATGCATTTTCCCTCCGGAATGCGGTCATCTGCGTTGACCCGGCAGATGATGAACTGGTACGGCAATCCGCCATCTGCTTACAGAAAGACATTGAGATGGTTACCGGCGTGAAGCTGCCCATATCAGCGGGAACCTGGTCCCAACCTGTCATCATCATTGGATCAATAGAAAAATCCTCGCTTATAAAGGTTCTCAAAAAACAGCTGAATCTCAGTGCCTTAAAAAACAAGTGGGAAGCTTATCTTATCAAGAGCTCAAGCCATAGTATTGTTATTGCAGGTAGCGACAGAAGGGGTACTGCATACGGTGTATTCGAGCTATCTAAACAATTAGGAGTATCACCCTGGTACTGGTGGGCGGATGTACCGGTAAAAAAGAAAGCGGACGTCTTTATCAGGAAAAACGTTACAGTCAGTGATGCACCCAAAGTGAAATACCGTGGCATCTTCATTAATGACGAAGCACCTGCTTTGTCTAACTGGAGCAAGGAAAAGTTCGGCAGCTTTAACCATCATTTCTATGAGAAAGTGTTTGAACTGATCCTGCGACTAAAGGGGAATTACATTTGGCCTGCCATGTGGGGTAACGCTTTCTATGACGATGATTCATTAAACATCAAAATGGCGGATAAGTATGGGATAGTGATCGGCACTTCACATCATGAACCACTGATGAGGGCTCATGATGAATGGAGAAGATATGGCAGCGGGAAATGGAACTATGATAGTAATGAAGTAAGATTGAAAACATTCTGGCAACAGGGCATTGAACGGGCCTGGAATGAAAAGATCGTAACAATTGGCATGCGGGGCGATGGCGATGAGCCCATGTCAAGAGAAACGGCTACCGCCTTGCTGGAAAGGATTGTTGCAGATCAGCGGAAAATAATTACCGATGTAACGGGCAAGCCTGCAAACGCTACTCCTCAGCTCTGGGCCTTGTATAAAGAGGTACAGGACTATTACGACAAAGGCATGAGGGTACCGGATGATGTCACTTTATTACTCTGTGATGATAACTGGGGCAACATCAGGAAACTACCCGGCTTAAATGATAAGCCGAGAACAGGCGGATATGGTATCTACTATCACTTTGATTATGTTGGCGGTCCGAGGAACTATAAGTGGCTTAACACAAATCCGCTGCCACGTATCTGGGAGCAGATGCATTTAGCCTGGGAATACAATGCAAGACAAATATGGGTTGTAAATGTGGGCGATATCAAACCAATGGAGTTCCCTATTTCCTTCTTCCTGGACTATGCCTGGGATCCCGAAAAGATTGGCGCCAACGACCTGCAAGCCTATAGCGAGCAATGGGCGGCTAAGCAATTTGGTGCGGCGTATGCAAAAGACGTTGCACATCTGTTAAATCAATACGCCAAATTCAACTCTCGAAGAAAGCCTGAGTTGCTTGATGCCAGCACCTATAGCCTTGGTACCGGGGAGTGGCAAAGGGTAGTTCAGGACTATAATAATCTGCTGAAAAAAGCGGAGGATATTCGTCGTGCGTTACCGATGGAATACCAGGACGCTTATTTCCAGCTTGTATTACATCCTGTAAAGGCCTGTGCTAACCTGAATGAGCTGTATTATAATGTGGCGTTAAATAAAGACGCCTATGCACATAAATGGATAGTCGCTAATACCTATGCTGATAAAGTAAAGGTATGTTATGTCAAGGATAGCTTAATCACCCTGGAATACCACCGGCTCAATAGCGGGAAATGGAACCATATGATGAGCCAGACCCATATTGGTTATACTTACTGGCAACAACCGGAGCGTCAAAAGATGCCTGCTGTTTATTATGTATCTACCGATTCTGTCGTCGCGAAAAACAGGGACGAGCAAAAGGTACTGACCAAATCTACCATTCCGGCGGGGACAAAGGGAAATGTATTTTACGAGGAAGCACAAAGAGGCGTTTCCATTGCAGCTGATCACTACACAAAGGCTATCAACACCAATAACATACATTGGCAGATCCTACCAGACCATGGCAGGACTGGTTCGGCAATCACCGTCTTCCCTGTCACTGCTGCTACTCAAAACCCCGGTGGCAATACACCTCATCTGGAATATGACATCTATACTTATAGCGCAGGCGATTTCAATATCAATACTTATCACTCCCCTACCCTCAATTTCCACAATACGGAAGAAGGGCTGCAATATGCAATTTCGGTAGATGATGGGATGCCTCAGATCATCAGTATCAATAAAGAAGATAAAACCAGCATCAATGGCATCTGGAACAAATGGGTGGCTGAGAATATTATTATAAAATCCAGCAGGCATGCCATCAGCAAGCCGGGGAAACATACTGTCAAATACTGGATGGTGAACAGCGGGGCAGTGTTACAGAAACTGGTATTGGACTTTGGGAATACTGAACAGTGTTATCTTGGGCCAACTGAAACTATTTATAAATAGTACTGTCGATAGATTTGATGTGCCGCTACCGACACATCAAATCTATCGACAGTTTCCTGTAGTGTTACTGTTTTCCGAAAAAGTCAAGCACTTCCTTGTTGAATGAGGCTGCATTCTCCGTGGGATAATAATGTGTTTGCTTAGGAGCGATCAGCAGTGTACTTCCCGGTATATGTGCTGCGATCTGTTTTGTATGCGCTGGTTTTATAACATCTTTTTCCCCGGCCATTACCAATACCGGGCAATGGATCACACCCAGATCATCAAAGGCGTACCTGGGTTCAGTTAACATCATATTGATCAGACGCACCCTGTTCTTCCCACTGAGACTGGTATCGTTCTTTAATTCCTTCAACTGATGGTCAAACTCTTTAAACACCCATTTATCGAGCACCGTTTTATCTATAAAGATGTTGGCCCCCATGGTGACCAGTTTCTTCACTCTGGCAGGATACTTCATGGCCATGATCAGGCCTGTATTCCCACCGTCGCTCCAGCCTACTATATGCGCGCTGTCAATATGTAGCTGATCCATCAATGCATTCATATCGGCGGCAAACTGGTCATAAGTATAGCTCTTACCATCGTCGCCGGATTTTCCCTGCCCACGTGTATCAACCGCAATTACCCTGTACTTTTTGGCAAACGCCGGTATCTGTGCACTGAAGGAGTTGATCGATTCCGAATTGCCGTGTAGCACGAACAGTGGTTCTCCTTCTCCATATGTTTCATAATAAATATTTATGCCATTAACCGCCGCATATTTCCCGACGCTGTCGTTTGCACCAAAAGCCGGCGCAGCCTTAAATGCAGCTCCATCCACTTTGACAGACTTATTACCATGAAAGGCCGTATCATTTGTCAGGTCAATTTTAAAGGCTGTACGCCCCTTAAAGTTAGACCAGTGTTGCAATGAGTCTTCTTCGAAATCGCCGTTAGCAAGAGGAATTTCTTCGAATTGACCTTTACCCGTCTCTATCCACAAACGAAAATAATCGAAATAAAAAATACCCCGGCGTGCAAAGAGACCACCAAAGGACAGGTTGACCGCGTCTTTATCTATTTTGCCGTTTATCGTATAAACAGCCCAGTGGTTGGAACGAATAGGCTTATTCATCATATTGTAGAAAAAGCCGATTTTCTTATCCGCTTTATCAACCCTTGCCCATACCTCCGCTTCCGCAGTTGAGTCAATGAGCTGTACCTTCACCGCGGCCTCGAGTTTAAATTTTTTACCGGCAAAATCAGTAACCTTTACCACCCTGGTAAAAGCATCCCAGTCATTGGGTGATTGCGCATAGACACAGACAGGGAAAATAAGAAGAAGGCAGGATAACAATTTCATATATAGGTTTTGAGATAATTATAACGATGTAGACGGGCTTCACATTGCCAAAATACAAAAGTTGACTAAAATTTCTGTACAGTTAACCATCCTGATGTTTGAAATCTACCACTTTTCGTTTCATTCTCCCTACACCCCAGGCCCTACCTGATTCTAACTTTGCTTCCACAAAACAAAAGCATGGAAGCATATATTCTAACACAAAACGGTGGTATAGAAACTCTTCAGAGAACCACCCTGCCCACACCACAGCCAGCAGCAGGAGAGGTACTGATCAAAACGAAAGGCATCGGCATCAATCCGATCGACAGCCAGGTAAGGAGTTCGAAAGAGATGCTGAATATGATCACTAATGGAAATACACCGGACATTGTGGTGATCGGCTGGGATATTGCCGGTATCATTGAACAGGTTGGAGCAGGTGTTGAAGGTTTTACGGCGGGCGACGAAGTATTTGGTCTCATCAACATGCCCGGACTGGGGAGCACTTATGCTACGCATGTAACTGCACCTGCCTCCCAGATTTCCCTGAAACCGTCAAAGCTAAGTTTCACTACCGCCGCCGCTACGCCGATGGCAGCATTGACGGCCTGGCAGGCAGTAGTTACGTTGGCAAAAGTGCAGAAAGGTGAACGCGTATTGATTCATGGCGCATCCGGGGGTGTAGGTCATCTTGCGGTACAGCTGGCGAAATACCTTGGAGCATATGTTATCGGCACCGGATCAGCAAAAAATGAAAGTTTCATACTCGGACTTGGAGCTGACGAATTCATTGACTATGCCACTACACCGTTTGAACAGCAGGTAAAAGAGATGGATGTCGTGATAGACACTGTACATTCAATCCCACATGTGCTGCGATCTATTACAGTTGTTAAAACAGGCGGCAGACTGATTTACCTGCAACCACATTTTCAATCCGCACTCTCTCCCCTGCTGGAAGCTGCACACGTAGCCGGACATGGTGTCTTTGTACATTCATCCGGAAAAGAACTACGTGAAATCGCCAGCTTGATAGAAAACGGTTACCTCCAGCCCCATGTATCTACCGTCCTCTCCTTTGATCAGCTGCCGGAAGCACATAGATTACAGGAAAATGGCAAGCCTGCAGGAAAAATTGCCGTAGCAGTCAGCTAATGATCTTACAGTATAAAACAGCACAAAATGACAAACAACAGCACGGAAGAGTTGGTAGCCGCACTCACGGCAGAAGAGGAAAACACCATCCGCGGTTTTTACAGTGTTTTCAGCAATAGAAACTATGACCTCGTTGACAAGGTACTTGCGAAGAACTGGGAAGACATTCCCCTGGCTCCTGGTCAGGTGGATGGTGCGGAAGGCTATAAAGAACTGGTAAAGAACTTCAGCGCCGCCTTTCCGGATATTACGATAACTATTCATGAGATTTTCGGGACACACGAAAGGGCGGGCGTCAGGGCTGAAATGTCTTTCACACACAGCAATGCATTCATGGGCATAGCTCCGACGAATAAGCAGGTGACAATCGCCCTGCATGAATTTCATCATTTAAAAGACAATAAGATCGTAAAGACCTGGCACCTGGAAGACTGGCTCACCATGCTGATTCAGACAGGCGCATGGCCCGTAAATGCGTAAATACAGGGAATCGTTTGCGCCAATCGTATATTTGCACAAAAGTAGCATGAGATGCAGAAAGCTTTATCGCTCGAAGAATTTTATCGCAACACGATAGGTATATTACCTAGTGAGATATTCAAAAAAATAGGGCACTTCAACGTCTTCCGTATGGAAGATTTTGAAGGGGTGGAATTCCCTTATGAGATGCCTTATAGCCGGAAAGACTACTACAAGATTGCCCTCATCCTGGGACCACACAAGGTAGCGTATGCGGATAAGACCTTCGACGTAAAACATAACATGCTCATGTTTGCCAATCCGCAGATACCCTACAATTGGATGCCGGCCACACTGAGTCCCCGTGGTGCTTATTGCGTATTTACGGAAGAGTTTATTAAAGACTTCGGAAATATCAGGGAATACCCGCTCTATCAACCGGGCGGGTTTCCTATTCTTGATGTGACAGACGAAGAAGCGGCGGAAATGATGGTGACTTTTAATAAGATGTTTACTGAAATTGGCAGCGAATACAAATACAAGTACGACGTACTCCGCAACCTGGCCTTCGAATTGATCCATACGGCCCTCAAGATGCGGCCGGCATTGACGGTGGACGACCAGGAACGTTCCAATGCCCACGACAGGATCGTTTCACTCTTCCAGGAACTGCTGGAACGCCAGTTCCCTATTGAGTCGCCCAGGCAGCAGATTCATTTGAAGTCGGCGGGTGAATTTGCAAGCCAGTTAAACATCCATATGAATCACCTGAACCGGGTGCTGAAAGCTGCAACAGGAAAAACGACGAGTCAACTGATCGGAGAAAGGATCGCACTGGAGGCCAGGGCATTGCTCAAACATACTAACTGGAATATTTCAGAGATTGCCTGGTGTCTTGGCTTTGAAGACCCTTCTCATTTTATAAAAGTCTTTAAGAAGAATAGCCAAATTACTCCTAAAGGTTTCCGTGGTGAATGATATCCTCACTTGATAACGAAGCGCAGAAAATATCTGCGCCTTATCAATCGATGAAATATCTTTGCCGCCTACAATTCTAACAAATGCCAAAGATCTCGTTGAAAAACACCTTCCTCGCCACAGCCCTTTCACTTTCTGCGCTGATGGCCAATGCCCAGCATGTACATGAACCCAATCTCGACAAACCCGAATGGTCTGCACCATACCAGCCATTCCGGATAGCCGGCAACCTGTATTATGTAGGCACTTATGACCTCTGTAGTTATCTCATTACTACGCCAAAGGGGAACATCCTTATTAACACCGGTCTGGCTGCCTCTGCTCCAATGATTAAAGCCAATATTGAGGCATTAGGTTTCAAACTGTCTGATACAAAGATACTCCTCACCTCTCAGGCCCACTTCGATCATATGGGCGCCATGGCTGCTATTAAGAAGATGACAGGCGCTACATTAATGCTGGATGCCGGCGATTCAGCCGTGGTACGGGATGGGGGAAAGTCCGATTATGCTATGGGCGACAATGATACCATGCTGTTCCAGCCGGTGGAAATAGACCGTATCCTGCATGATAAGGATGTGATCAAACTGGGGGATATGCAGATCACTATGCTACATCATCCCGGTCATACCAAAGGCTCCTGCAGTTTCCTTTTTGATGTGAAGGATGATAAGCGCTCTTATAAAGTATTGATCGCAAACATGCCAACTATCATCACAGAGCGGAGCTTCTCTGACATACCAGCCTATCCTGCAATAGCCAGCGATTATGCATACACGCTGAAGGCAATGAAAGGGCTCAGCTTTGACCTCTGGGTTGCTTCACACGCCAGCCAGTTTGACCTGCATAAAAAGCATCAACCAGGCGATGCCTACAATCCGGCCGCCTTCATGGACCGAAAAGGATATGATGCACAACTGGCTGATCTGCAGAAAGATTATGACAAAAAAATGAATACCACAGGTAAATAAAAAGTTACCGCCGGAACTGTACCATGGTACGGTTCCGGCGGTAACTTTTTATTGCACGTAACTTCTTATGCCGTCCCCAGGCCGCCCCCCTTTCAGCTAGCGGAAAAACGTGAGAGAATGATGATGGCTAAACGTTAAAAGCTGACCACTGCTGTAAAAGCCTTCTTGGGCTGCAGGTTCCTGTCAAACAATAAAGGATAATCTTTCCTTCCCTCTACCGGGAAATTATCCAACCAGCTGCGCCTGTCAGACAGGTTCCAGAATGTCACGCCTGTCAGGGAATTTTTATACTTGCGGAATACTGCGAAACATCTCCGGTATTGTTCTGCCTGGCCATTCTCCCTTTCCGGACTAAAGCTGGTATCCGCATCACTGCCCTTCCGCCCTCTGGCTTCATGCTCTTTTGGATATACGGAAATATCCAGTTCTGTTATCTGCAGCGGCAGCTTCAAAGCGGCAAAGTCGGCAAAGGTCTTTTCCAGCTGCTCTTCCGAAGGTTCATTGAACGCCCAGTGTCCCTGCAAACCTATCGCCTGTACAGGTACTCCCTTCGCCCGCAGGTCTTTCACCATCCTGATGATCTTCGCTCGCTTTACCGGGTCTATCTCATTGTAATCATTATAGAACAGTAGGGCCCCCGGATCGGCTTCATGCGCCCACTGAAAGGCTTTTTCTATAAATTCCGGCCCGCATATACGCAGCCACGCGGAATTGCGGTAAAACTCTTCCTTTTTATCACTGATCACCTCATTCACCACATCCCAGGCATAGATTTTACCCTTGTATCTTGTCACCACCGTTGTAATATGGTCCTTCAGGCGTTTCAACAATACTGCTTTAGACACCGTGTCTCCTTTGTCATCTTTGAAGATCCATGCCGGCACCTGATTATGCCAGCAGAGTGTATGTCCCCTGACCTTCAATTTATTTCTGAGCGCAAAGGCCACAATAGAGTCGCCTCCCCTAAAATTGTACTCATTCTCCCGCGGATGAATAGGCCCCATTTTCATATCGTTCTCGGGAGTAACACTGTTGAACTGGCTGATGATCAGCTGTGCCTCACCACCCTGCAGGATGCGGGGAGAAACGGAAACGCCTACAGGGAAAAAGGACCGGTAATAGTCTTTCAGCCCCTGGCCGGATACTTTCTGCCCCAGGCAGGAAAGCGCAACAAAAATGCCTGACAGCAATAACTTTGTAATGTTTCGGGAATGTACTTGTCTGAACTTCATAACGTTTTAATTTTCCAGATATATAAACCCGTCGCGGGTATTAATTGCAGGGCAATCAAACAACGGGAACTTAAACTTCCATACGTGGTTACGATAAATGCTAAAGGATGGCCCGGTCCTCTACCCTGATAGGCACAAGCCCTGGCAGCCATCAATTGTAAATTTGACCTTTAATTTTTGAACAGTCAAATTTTTTCCATGGATGATTTCAGCCGCTGCTTCCCCTGTCTGATTCAGCCATCGCCCCCGGTCTGTACCGGCAACAGGTGCATACTAATTGCACATCTAAACGTATATTTGGACAAACTATATTCTTATACTATGAAGTCAATATTAACCGCAACATTTGCACTGTTACTCAGCATATCCGCATTTCTCGTACAGGCTCAGGACCGCCCCGAGTTCCCTGAGCTGAAAGTAAAGGAAGATTACGCGAAATCAGAGGCCCTGTTCCAACAGGTAACAGAATGGCTTACAGAGACCGACCTGGATACACAGGAAGCACTCCGTATGCGGTCTAATGCCTTTATGATGCAATGGGTGATGGGCTCCCCTACCGTGACTGTTGGAATAGGCGATCATCTTATGGTCTTATTTGAAAAGAATCCTCAGCTGCTCGCCATTTATATGGCCAATTACGCCAGTTTCTGTATCAGCAACAAGGAAAATAAAAGTACCCTTGAACCTGCCAAAGCAGGCCTGCAGGCAGTGGTGAAAGTATATAAGAAAGGAAAAGGTGTTAAAAAGAACAAGGCACTTGAAAAACTGGTAGCAGCCGTGGACAACAATGAGCTGGATAACTATATTACCGAGCACATAAAAGAAGAATCCAAGGCCCACTAACAGCCATTCGCCCCCCTTATTGTTGTTCATTCCATAATTGATTAACTTCCGGCCATATTGTCGGAACAACATATGAAATTACGAGACGAACTGCTGAAAGAGGCCAGCAAAGAAAATTGCATGCGCGTCGTACGCTGGATCGGTAATTCAGAAGAACGGTTTGCCCAGCTGGTAGATCTGTTTATCAACGAGGAATACCGTGTGGTACAACGGGCCGCATGGCCTCTAAGCTATGTGTTGCAGGATCATCCTGAACTTGCCGCCAAACATCTGCCGGTGCTGCTGGATAACCTGGACAATCCGGCCGTAGGATCTGCGGCAAAGCGGAACACCATCAGGGCCTTACAAACAGTTCCTATTCCTGAAAAATATCATGGCGTAGTGATGAACCATTGCTTTAATTACATCAGCTCTCCGACGGAGAAACCGGCAGTGAAGGCCTTCTCACTGACTGTTCTCGAAAACCTTTCGAAGATCTACCCGGACATTAAAGGAGAATTGAAATTTATCATTGAGGATGCTATGGATAATGAAAGCCCGGCATTTGTATCGAGAGCTAAAAAGATACTGGCGAGGATGTCGAAATGATCAGGTGAACGCTATCGAACAGTTCTGTCTCAGATATACTTCTTTAAAAGCAAATGGCTCACCAAGGCGAGCCATTTGCTTTTATGTTGAACCAACTTTCTCAGTCAGCCTTCATTAATATTTATCAT
Organism: Chitinophaga filiformis; assembly: GCF_021646545.1. Classification (GTDB taxonomy): domain Bacteria; phylum Bacteroidota; class Bacteroidia; order Chitinophagales; family Chitinophagaceae; genus Chitinophaga; species Chitinophaga filiformis_A. The sequence goes on from NZ_JAKIRP010000007.1 coordinate 119,614, forward strand.
TCTGCTGGAATATCTTAGTCGCGTCCATTGTAGACTGCGGAATCGGATAGATCCTGCGGAACGGCTGTGATACCGGCTTAGCTGAACCTGCGAGGGCAGCTTCGAATTTACCGAAACGGATGGATTGCTTCCTTCTCTGCATTTCCCAATACATTTCATAAGCAATCTCATTGTACAGGGTCTGCTCGGTCAGGGCAGTCAAAGCAACACCAGGAACGTTGTTGTACAGCGCCTCACGGGTTCTGGTGGTACGCAATTTATTGATATCTGCCAGTGCCAGATCTGTCTGACCGTTACGGAAATAAGCTTCTGCACGCAGACAGTACATACCACCCAGACGGATCAGCGGAATATCTACATTGCTGGTACTATTATCCTTTTCAGGATCGAACTCATATTTGAATATACGTACACCACGGTTGATCTGTGCCTGTGAGAACACAGATTGTGCCGGGTTATCAAAGTTGAGCTCAGGCGTAAAGTCCATTGCCAGTGTAGTGTTCTTTTCGCAGAAAAGTTTTGAAACTTTGATACGGTTAGCCGTCATTTCGAAACCAGTACCGGACAGTTTCGGTCCGTACTGCTGCCCTACCTGGAAACCGCGGTTGAAGTGGAACCATGGCAGACTGGCGCTGTTTGCCACGAGGCTGGTTGCAGGCACGCTTGTGTCAGAACCGTCGTTCATGAACCAGGTTCCGTCACTGTACTGATAGTGTCTGGCAAACCTTGGATCTTCATGATTGCCATCCCAGGTTTGGTAGAACTCAGGCGTAGTACAAACCGCGTTGGTACCCCTGTTAGCAGGTGAAGGCTTCTGATTTCTTTCCACCGGCATGTACGCGAAGTCGTTATCGCTGCTGCGCAGGTTATTGATATCCTGAGATACAACGAATACCAGTTCAGGTGCGCCGTTGTTGTCTATATCAAAGTTCTTGAAATAGTTAGTTTCCAGGTGGAACTGTGAATTGTTGATGATCTGGGTAGTGTAATAGATCACCTTATCCATATCAGTACCATTGTTGTCAACCGCTGCTTCCTTGAAGTTAAAGCCACCAGTAGCATAACGGTCTTTGAACACTGCGCGGTTCATGTACATATCTGCCAGCAGACCATACGCAGCCTGTTTGGTGAAACGTCCGTTGTGTGTGGATTGCTCTTTCAGGTTAGCCAGGTCAGGCAGGATGGTTTCCATCTCTTTGATCAGATCATCGATGGCTGTAGCGGCCTTTCTTACCTCCAGCTGAGCGTTTGTGTTATATGGATCTCTGTAGGGAGCCTGTCCGTAAAGGTCCAGTGTATGGTAAGTATAAAATGCCAACAGGGCTCTTGCCTCAGCGAGGAACAGCTTCTTATTGGTAAAATCAGGCTTGCTGTTGATAGTGCTGATAGCAGTCAGCGATTTGGTAATACCTGCGTTCAGGTTGTTCCAGGTGTTGGTCACCAGCGAGTTATCAGGTCCCCAGGTGAACTCGTGAATAGCACGGTATACACCGCCATCGCCCCAGTCACTACCGCGGGTAGGCAGCATGGCTTCATCGGTTGAATACTCCTGTAATCCGAACACGTTAGCATGATCCACAAAGGTAGCGTCACCCATTTGCCCGTATGCCGCAGCCAGTGCGTTTTCAGGATTTGAATTGTTAGATCCCAGTACCTCGTCGATCACTTGTTCCTTCAGGTCTGTACATCCCACCATGGTCACGGTGAGCGCTATGCAAGCTAATTTATGCAGTTGTAATGATTTCATTCTCATAATCTCTAAAATTTAACGGTTGCACCTAACAGGAATGTTTTTGCTGCCGGATAGGTAGTATAGTCAACACCCAGGGACTGGTTTCCACCTACTGTCTTGGTAGTGTTCACCAGCGGATCATAACCGGAATAACCGGTGATGGTCATCAGGTTCTGTGCGCTCACATATATGTTTAATGATCTCAGCCATGCCTGTTTAGCCAGGGTCAAAGTGTATCCCAGACGCAGGTTGCTTAAACGGATGAAGTCAGATTTCTCCAGGTATAAGGAAGACAGCTGTACCTGGTTGGCAAGGTTTGCACCGTCTTCGTAATACTTCCGCAATACGTTACGGTCAGATGCCAGGCTGTTGATGTTCAGGTCAAGAGCAGTGTTGTTCACCAGGTATCCGCCGGTTTGTCCGATGAAAGAGAAGCCCAGGTCAAATGCCTTGTAGCGCATCTGGCTGTTGAGACCAAAGTTAAAGTTAGGAATAGCACCCTCGAAGATCTGCCTGTCGTTGGTATTGATCACACCATCGCCGCTTTTATCTTCAAAGATATCCTTACCGTCCTTGTCATAACCCAGGTGTTTCAGCATGAAGAATGAACCAGCTTCGTAGCCATTCTTATAGATGTTGGCATTCACACCAGAAAGGCCCGGACCGGAAATGCTACCTGAGTACAGTTCAGAAACAGGCAGGTCTTTAATTGTATTAGACAGTGTAGATCCGTTCACATCGAGCGACCAGCTGAAGTTCTTCGTACGGATCAGCGTAGTTCCCAGCGTGAATTCAAAACCTTTGTTCACGATCTGCGCATCTACGTTCTTCCAGACAGTGGTGGTAGGGCTCAGCGGACCAGAAGGAATGTTCAGGATAGGATCTTTAGTGGTCTTGTTGTAGTATTCGAATGAACCATACAATTTACCTTTCCAGAGATCGAAGTCAGCACCGATGTTGTACTGCTCTACCAGCTCCCATTTCAGACCTGGGTTAGCGGTACGGTTTACGAGCACACCGTTGATCAGTGTATGGTCATCATACAGGTAGTAACCTGCCGTTGGTGACAGTGAATAGCTTGCCTGGGTGATCTTGTTGGTCACTTCCTGGTTACCGGTCTGACCCCAGCTGGCGCGGAGTTTCAGGTCCTGGATAGCGCTGATGTCTTTCAGGAAGTCTTCGCGGGAAAGGGTCCAGCCCAATGCGAAGGATGGGAAGTAACCGTATTTGTTATCTTCACCAAAACGGGTAGAACCATCCGCACGTAAGGACGCTGTTACCAGGTACTTGTTGTCGTAGTTATAGTTCACACGTCCGAAGAAAGACTGCAGTTCGTTTTCCTGTGCATAACCGCTTGGTGCAGTTGGTGTTCCGGAATAACCTGGGTTGTACTCAGGATCTACGCCTTCACCCTGTTTGGTGATACCCTGTGTACCAAAGGCAGTTCCCGCAAACTGGAACTTCTGGTAAGAGAAACCGCCCATTACTTCCAACTGGTGTTTGTTGAAAGAACGGTTGTATGTCAGGTACTGGTCCAGCAAAGTGGTGAGTGATGACAGGTTGTTCTGTACATAAGCCCCCAGTGGCGTTCTGTCCGTGATGTTCGGATAGATGGTGGAGTTACGCTCAGAGGTAGACTTGTCAATACCGTAGTTGATGCGGTAGTTCAGGCCTTTTAAGATCCTGAACGCAGCTTCAACGTTACCCAGTACGCGGAAGGTATTGGTCTTATCTTTATAGATGCTCAACAGGTACGCCGGGTTGTAGTGGGCGTTCATGTTGAAATTGGTGTAGTTGCCGGCAGAATCGAACACAGAACGTGTAGGATTTGCCATTAAAGCATGAATGATCAGCTGACCATCAGAACCTGCGGTATTACCGTTAGGGATACCGGTTTCGTCGATGTTACTGGCTGTCAGGTTCATCTTAACAGTCAGACGTTTGTCGTCGAAGAACCCTTCTTCAGCGTTCAATCTTGCGGTTGTCCTTTTGAAGGTGCTGGTTTCCACGATACCATCCTGGTCCATGTGAGACACTGATGCGAGGAAGCTACCGGTATTGGAGGTCTTGGCAAAAGACAGGTTATGGTTCTGTACAAATGCGTTACGGTAGATCACATCCTGCCAGTCAGTGTTACCGCCATGGTCGTAGACCGGATCCTTAATTGCCTTACGGTATTCGTCAGCAGAAAGCACGTCCAGCTTCTTGATAACAGAAGAAGTACCGATATAGGTATCATAAGTTAAGGTAGGAGCACCTTTGCTACCACGTTTGGTAGTGATCAGTACAACACCGTTAGAACCCCTTGCACCATAGATAGCTGCCGCAGAGGCGTCTTTCAGGATGGTGATGGTTTCGATATCGCTGGTGTTCAGGAAGTTCAGCGGGTTTTTAGGTTCAGAGCTACCCAGACCGAAGTTAGGACCGCCTGCGCTCACGTTATCGTTACTTAACGGCACTCCGTCAACAACGAAGAGTGGTGTACTACCGCTACGGATAGAGCCCACACCACGGATGAACACATCCACCCCGGCGCCTGGTTCACCGCTGGACTGGGCGATACGCACACCGGATACTTTACCCTGGAGCATGTTATCAACAGAGACGTTGACACCCTGCTTTATATTATCAGCTTTCAGCTGCGTCAATGCACCTGTAACGTCGGCTTTGGTCTGGCTACCATAACCCACTACTACCACTTCTCCCAGCTGGCTGCTGCTTGCGGCCAGCGTAATGCGCATAAATGAGCCGCTGGCTGCCACTTCCTGTTGGGTGAAACCGATAGAGGAGATGACTAATTTTTCGCCTTCGGCGGCCTGCAGAGAGAACTCCCCGCGTTCGTTGGTGGTTGTCACCCGTTTGGAAGACAGTGACTTCACAGATGCACCTGGTATAGGAGTACCGTCTGTGCCGATTACCACTCCCTTGATGGGTTCCTGCCGGATTACCCGATCATAGTTAAGATGGCTTACCGTATTAGCCACGGAAGGGCTTGCGGCTGAAAGCCATACTGCTACAATTAAAAGAAACTGATTGTTCATTGGCAATCTACTATTATGCTTGAATGTAAAAAGAAGTACTGTTTATGGCCTGTCGGCCACCCTTTCTGAGAATTGTATTATCCTGGCTAATGGTTATACGCAACGTGGTTCTGTCTGGAGGATATCCATGCAATATATAGGCTTTACAGCAAAGTCAGCGAAAATAATAAAGACAGAACGAAATATACCAGATTGTGCGTAAAAATCCCCCATAGGCTATAGTGTCTTTTAAAATCGGGTGCAATGATAAGCCGCTTTCCGCAATTTGTTGTTAACTCCAGGTTATGTTTATTTTAAAATTGTGTATTAGCAGACGCACCGGAGGGCCATTCACGGTGATAGGCCGCCGGGTCGGGCCACATGTCTATTGCCCGGCGTATAGGTCAGGAAGCCATTAGCGGCGAAAGGGTCCGGAGGGAGGCATATGTTTGTAGCCCAGGGGGTACATAGGGAAGCCATTCGCGGCGATAGGCTCCGCAAGAGCCATGTGTTTGTAGCCCGGGGCGCGACCCCTGGACCGAATGAGGTGCCCCCTCCCCAGGGCATATAAAATAAGAGAGCCGGTCAGTCATCTGCCGGCTCTCGTTGCGATTTAGACTATAGGGTTATTATCTCCAGCCCCCTCCGAGGTTCCTGTAAATATTTACAACAGCATTCAGCTGTTCCTTCTGGGTTTCAATCAGTTCGAGTTTAGTCTCCAATGCGTCACGTTGTGTCAGCAACACTTCTAAATAGTCAGCCCTGGCAGACTTGAAGAGGTCATTGGAAATATCAATGGACCTGGTCAGGGCATCCACCTGTTGCGATTTCAGCTCATAACTTTTCTTCAGGTTATTGATATTAGACAACTGCGTCGATACCTCCAGGAAGGCATTCAGGATGGTACGCTCATAGTTATATAAGGCCTGCAGCTGTCGGGCGTTGGCACTGTTAAACTCTGCCCTGATCGCGTTTTTATTAATGAGCGGCGCCGCCAGATCTGCAGCTGCGGAATACAATAACGATTCCGGAAGCCTGAACAGGTAGGATGGCTTAAATGCCTGGAACCCCACCCCCGCGGTGATACCCAGTGAAGGATAGAATTCCGCGCGGGCTACCTTTACATCCAGTTTTGCGGCTGCCAGTTCGAGCTCCGCCTGTTTGATATCAGGACGGTTGGCCAGTAACTGTGACGGGATACCGGTGCTGACCATAGGAGGCATGATACTCAGGAAATTGCTCTTATCCCGGAAAATTTCCTGGGGATAGCGGCCCAACAGGAAGTTGACCCTGTTTTCCGTTTCCCTGATGCGCTGCAGGATGTCGTACTCGAGGCTCTGCGATTTCAATACTTCCGCCTCGAATTTCTTCACGGCCAGTTCTGTTACCCTGCTGGCTTCCTTCTGTACTTTTACTATCTCCAGCGCATTTTTTTGCAGGTCGATGTTCTGCCTTACGATCGTGAGCTGGTTATCCAAAGCAAGCAATTCGTAGTAGGAATTAGCTATTTCTCCTATCAGGTTGGTCAGCACGAAATTCCGCCCCTCTACCGTAGCGAGGAACCGGGTAACCGCCGCTTTTTTGGAATTATGCAGCTTGTTCCAGATATCTACCTCCCAGTTCGCATAGGCGCCGATGGTAAAATCGGCCAGCGGGTCGGGCACCTCTTTTCCCGGAGTGATCTCCGTAGACGCGTCGCCAGCACCCTGACTGGTATATCTGCCCACTTTTTCAAGGCCTGCTCCTGCCCTCACACCTACAGAGGGCAGTAACAGTGCCTGACGGGACCTGATATCATTTCGCGCGATCTCAATCTCCTGTAAAGTGATCGCCAGCTCCTGATTGTTCTTCAGGGCTGTATCGATCAGGTTTACCAGGTCTTTATCTTTAAAGAATTCACGCCATTGTACGGCGGACATATTAGTCGTATCCTGGCTGTTGCTGTATGTCGCAGGCACGGGCTTTGCTCCAGGCGGCGCGATGATCTTCGGCACCTTACAGCCAGCCACCACCAGGCAGGCGCCCAGTGCACCAGCCCATCTCTTCTTCCTCAATTTATACATATACATTATGATCAATTTCTTCGGTTAAAGGATTCTCTTCTTCTTCTTTCACAAGCATGCGTCTTTCTGCGATCTTGCCGAATATGTAGTACAATCCGGGTATGATCAGCACACCGAAGATGGTTCCGAAAAGCATACCACCGCAGGCGGCAGTACCAATAGTGCGGTTACCGATCTTACCGGGTCCCGTAGCCAGTACCAGCGGGATCAGACCCGCAATAAACGCAAAGGAAGTCATCAGGATAGGACGGAACCTCACCTTGGAACCTTCCATGGCAGCCGCGAGTACGGACGATCCTGAACGATGCTTCTGTACGGCAAACTCCACGATCAGCACCGCGTTCTTACCCAGCAAACCAATCAGCATTACCATCGCTACCTGGGCATAAATGTTATTTTCCAGACCCAGTACTTTCAGCAGGAAGAAGGCGCCGCAGATACCCGCCGGCAGGGAAAGGATCACCGCCAATGGCAGGATGAAGCTCTCATACTGTGCAGCCAGGATCAGGTACACAAAACCAAGACAGATCAGGAATATGTAAATAGCCTGGTTGCCCTGCGCCACCTCGTCTTTCGAGATACCCGCCCAGTCTATACCAAATCCTCTCGGTAAGGTTTTCTTTGCCACTTCATCAATGACCTTGATGGCCTGACCACTACTGTAACCCGGAGCGGCAGAACCACTGATCTGCGAGGAGTTGTACATATTGTACCTGGTGATCTCCGACAAACCATACACCTTTTCCATTTTCATGAAAGCGGAGAATGGCACCATCTCATCACGGTCATTCTTTACATACAGTTTCAGGATGTCTTCAGGCAATGCCCTGTACTGAGGTGCCGCCTGTATGATCACTTTATAAGGGCGGTCAAATTTGATAAAACTGATCTCATAGTTACTTCCTATCAACGTAGAAAGCGTGTTCATTGCGTTGTCGATCGTCACCCCTTTCTGCTGCGCAATGTCGTTGTCAATACGCATCATGTACTGCGGGAAGCTGGCGCTGTAGAAGCTGAACACAGACGATAGCTCCTTGCGTTTACTCAGTTCTTTTACGAACTCGTTACTTACCGTTTCCATTTTCTTATAATCACCCGAACCGCCTTTGTCCAGCAATCGCAACTCAAAACCACCGGCGGCACCATAACCCGGTACGGCGGGTGGCTGGAAGAATTCAATATTGGCGCCTGCGATGTCTTTGGTCTTTTCTTCCAGCTCTTCCATGATCTCCAGCACAGAGTGTTTCCGCTCTTCCCAGCTCTTCAGGTTGATCAGACAGGTACCGGAGTTAGCGCCGGTTCCTTCCGTCAGGATCTCATAACCCGCCAACGCAGAAACAGACTGCACACCGTCGATCTCTTCGCAGATCTTCTGTAGTCTTTCCGCTACTTCGTTCGTCCTTTCCAGCGATGAACCGGGAGGCGTCTGGATGATGGCGTATAACATCCCCTGGTCCTCATTCGGAATAAAACCCGACGGCACGTTACCGTTCAGGTACCAGGTACAGACACAGAAAAAGGCCAGCAGACCAAAGGTCACCACTCTCCTGTTGACGATGGCGCGCAGTACCTTCATATACTTGCCGGACATTTTATCAAAGCCCCGGTTGAAGCTGTCCAGGAATTTATCTACCAGTGACTTCTTCTTATGTTTTCCATGATGATTCTTCAGGATCATCGCACACAGTGCAGGCGTAAGCGTCAACGCCACAATACCGGAAAGCACGATCGCTGTTGCCATGGTGATGGAGAACTGGCGATAGAAGATACCCACCGGCCCTGACATGAACGCCACCGGCACGAATACTGCCGACATCAGGAAGGTGATAGCGATAATCGCGCCCGCTATCTCATGCATGGCCGCTTTCGTGGCCTTCAGCGGCGATAAACGTTCTGATTCCATCTTCGCATGGACGGCTTCAATTACCACGATGGCATCATCCACCACCACACCAATGGCCAGTACGAGTGCAAACAGGGTGATCAGGTTCAGTGTGATACCGAAGAACTGCATGAACACAAACGTACCGATCAGCGATACCGGTACCGCCATTGCTGGGATCAGGGTAGAACGCCAGTCGCCCAGGAAGAGGAATACCACGATACCCACCAGTATGAAGGCTTCCACCAGCGTATGTACCACTTTCTCAATGGAGGCGTCCAGGAATTTGGATACGTCGTAGCTGATCTCATAATTCATCCCTTTAGGGAAAGAATTGGCTTTGATCTCCTTCAACTTCTCCTTTACATCCTTAATAACCTGGCTCGCATTACTACCGTATGACTGTTTCAATACGATAGCCGCCGAAGGTTTACCATTCAGGTTGGAATAGATATCGTACATCGAACTTCCAAACTCCACCTCAGCAACGTCTTTCAGACGTAGTATCTCACCATTGGGACTAGATCGCAGGATGACATTCTCATACTGTGATTTATTATTGAACCTCCCTGAATATTTCAACACATATTCGAATGACTGCGACCTTTTGCCGGAGCTTTCACCTGTCTTACCCGGAGAAGCTTCCAGGCTCTGTTCATCCAGTGCTTTCATCACTTCATCCGCAGAGATCTTGTAAGCCAGCATACGGTCAGGCTTCAGCCAGATCCTCATGGCATATTCCCTGTTACCCAGGATGTCAGCAAATCCGACACCATCTACCCTTTTTAATTCAGGCAGAATGTTGATGTCGGCGAAGTTGAAAAGAAATTTCTGGTCCGCATTCGGATCGTCGCTGTAAAGGTTCACGTACATCAGCATGCTCGATTCCACGCGGGTCACTTTCACACCCTCACGTACAACCAGCGGAGGGAGTTTATTCACCACTGAAGCCACGCGGTTCTGTACGTTGAGCGACGCCTGGTTTGGGTCGGTTCCCAGGTTGAATACTACCTGCAGGGTAGCCTCACCATCGTTACCTGCATCGGAGGTCATGTATTTCATGCCCGGCACACCGTTCACGGCCCTTTCCAGGGGAATGAGCACTGATTTTACCATCAACTCACCATTTGCACCAGGGTATTCCGCCGTAACGTTCACCTTAGGCGGTGAAATGGAGGGGAATTGCGTCACCGGTAACTGGGTAATGGCAATCGCACCCAGAAATACGATGATAAGTGATATAACTATTGAGAGAACAGGTCTCTGTATAAACTTATTAAACATGGATTCTCGCTATTAGTAATTGAACTGCTATTCCGCTTTTAACCGCAGGTGGGAAATAACCTCTTCCGGCGCCAGGTATTCGTAGCTGATCTTATCATCATCTTTTACTTTCTGAATACCTTCGAGCAGGATACGGTCACCCTGAGATATACCACTTTCAACTACATACAGGTCAGGCATCTCACCTCTTACGGTAATATTCTTTGACTTCAGTACATTGTTCTTGTCGACAACAAAAACATACTTCTTATCCTGGATCTCGTAAGTAGCTTTCTGCGGAATAACCAACGCATCTTTAAGCGGCATACTCATCATCACCTTACCTGTTTCACCGTGTCTTAAAAGCTTGTCCGGATTGGGAAATTTGGCCCTGAAGGCGATGTTTCCTGTTTCGTTATCAAATTCGCTTTCGATTACCTCTACTTCACCTTTGTAAGGCAGGGGGCGGTTGTTGGCCAGCAGCAGGTTCACTTTGTTATCGCCACGGCTCTTTGCGTTTGTCTGGTATTCCAGGTACTCAGGTTCAGACACGTTGAAATAAGCAAACATTTCGCTGTTGTCTGAGAGACTGGTCAATAGTTCACCTTCATCAATAAGACTTCCCAGTTTTTTAGGGATACGGTCGATCGTACCTGCAAACGGCGCTCTGATCTCCGTAAACGACAGGTGGAGTTTTGCGAGCGCGATCTCGGCCTTCGCCTGATCAAGCTTAGCCTGCGCCATTGCCTGCTCATTTTTGGAAACAATGTTTTTGTCGGCCAGGGTTTTGGCGTTCTGCAGTTCTATTTCTGCAGCTTTGGCTTCCGCCTCTGCCTTCAGTAACTCTGCCTCATATACTTTCGGCATGATCCTGAACAATACCTGCCCGGCTTTCACAAACTGCCCTTCATCTACATATATATTCTCCAGGTACCCCTTTTCCTGGGCCCTGATTTCAATGTTCCTGATAGAGCGTATCTGCGAAACATATTCTTTGGTAAAAGAAGTATCCATTACTACCGGGCTGGTAACGGTATACTTGTTAACTTCTTCCTTTTCTTCTTTGTGTGGCTTGCAGCTGGTGTGCCACAGTAGCGCACACAGGCTGGTGTACATGACGATTTTCTTCATGATATTAGTTAATAAACGATAGGTGTCCTGTAAGCAAAAATTGCGGGAGAATGTTCAACCGGCGATAGTAAGGTCATGCAGGTGAAAGCGGGAAATATACATCCGCCTGGCATGCATAAGGCATACCTCCGCGTTCGCTGATGTATATTATTTTGATCAGATCCTTAATACTCCCTGCAGGAGATATTTATAAGATGCCTGATCCGACAATGTTGTGGGAGATTTTAAATATCTGCGATGGTATTTTAAAGCAGATAAGGACGCATGTGCCCGGCCTCTGGCCAGTAATTTATATTTATAAGCGAAAGTATTGGGATCTTCGTCTTCGACCTCTTCTCCTATAAAGTATTCGTCTTCTGAGATGGGACGGGTATCTTTTATAACAGAACAGTTCCAATGGTTGCTAGTGAGAAGTTCCCGGTGTTTTTCCTCTGCCTCCTCCGTAGCAAGCGCGTAGCCGACGCCACTATAATATGTGCGTGACTGGGGGTTTTCAATCCCCTTTACCAGCATCAAGCACAGACATAGAAAAAATACAGCTACTCTCATTTGGGTACCAAAGCTAGGAAAAGTTTGAAACCGGCAAAAGGAAGAAGGGAGTTAAGGGCAAATTTTAAGGACATTTTAAAGTCGCCTCCCCTGCCATGGCTATATGTAATAAAAACTGTATGTTTTTAGTAAGTGCAAAACACCCCTACTTGAATCAGTAGGGGTGTTTTTTTTATATCGGGTGTGCTTTCCAGTGATAAATACAGGCAAATCTCTTAAAAAGATATTGAGAGAGAAGTCGTTAAGGAAAAGTTATCTGTCACGGGCCGGGATTCCTTTAAAAAGACGGCATCTTTAGCTGAGAAACCCCTTCCTTCTACCCGGAACAATACATTATCCATAAATGCGTAGTCCGCATTCAGGGAGTAGCCCCAGGTCTGAAATCCGTTAGGGGTACCGGTGCTTGTAATAACCCCATGTTTATCATTATAATACTCCCCTCTGGCAGCAATTGCCAATTTCGTGACAGGCGTATATCTCAATATAAGTACGGGAGAATACCAGGTATTATAACGATCGCTGCCTTTTTCCTCCTGTTCGGCGCCGATATCAAATCCTGCTGTTATGCCGAATTTTTCAACCAGCTGCATCTGTGTGTAAAAGTTATGGAAGTAGCGCATCTGCCTGATACTATCGGGTTTGTCATTGCCAATGAAGGAACTGCTGTTGAACGTAAGTTGACCAGTTGGTTTAAAAGTCACCTGGTGTCCGAATGCAGGGGTGTTGTTACCGTCTGCACGTTGTATCCGCTGCCATCCGTTGAGCACCAGTGCGCTCAGGAACCATTTTTCACTGGGCGAGGTGTAGGATACCTTCACGCCACTCTCATAATAAGGACTGTTATCAGCAGGCATACTTCTCGTCAGTGTCCAGCAATCTTTTCCAACAGCGCTCTCAAAACCGATATGGGAAGCGAAAATACCGGCGTCCACCCAGAGGTTATGGTGCTTAGCTATCTTAATACCAGCATTTGCCTCGTAGATGTTTTTTATCACCCCTGGCTCTGAAGCCATATTGGCATTTGAATAAGTACCCGTCATCAGCGCCAGGTTAGCCCTTACATTATTTTTCTCATATGCGGCCTTTATAAAGCCCAGATTAAGATTGACCTCATTATGACGGTTAAAGGAATACATAAAGTCCGGTCTTCTGTGATCTGCTGGCTTCCCAAAATCATAGGCATAGTAGACTTCAAGGTAACCGGTTATTTTTAACGGATGCTCGGGCAGGGTATCCTGCGCATATAGGTGGAAGATGTTACAGGTTAACAGTAAGCAGAATAGTTTTTTCATCGATGAATTGTCTTTTAGTTGTGTTAAGCAGCATCGGCCTCATGCCCAATGCAGCAGTCGGGACGCCCGAAAAGGCCGTCAAAATTAGACAAAACTGTCGATGTGTGCATCAGCTATAACAAATTCACTTGCTTCAACAGGGGTACCGTTGAATGTTATGTAAACAACAAAACAGGTCATCTTTAGCAAATGACCTGTTACCTTACGAGTTACTAATAAACGTCAACATCTATCGGTTGTTCATCAAAAATATGCTTCAGTCTTTTTGCCCATTCGGCCAGTTCCAGTTCTCTTTGTGCCGTCGTCTGCCGGACAGGAGCGTATACCACCTGCGGACGAAGTACATCGAAGCCTGTAAATTGCAGCATACCACGGTGGATGGGTCTAAGCACACCATACAGATCTCCATGGAGCCCATTTTTGAGATACGCGTTTTCATTAGCGCCAACGGTCAGGGATAAAAAAGCCTTCTTACCTTTGAATACGCCATTTTCATAGAATCGCTCATTGCCATAAAACCGCCCCATGGCAAAAACACGGTCTACCCAGCCTTTAAGGATCCCTGGTACGGTAAACCACCACACGGGGAACTGCCAGATCATCAGGTCACACCATTCTACCTTTTGCTGCTCTATTTCTATATCGTCAGCAAAACCAGCGGTTTCCGTTGCATGTAGTTCTTCCAGCTGCTGCTTAAAAAAGCCAGCGTCGTAAGTGGTTTTGAAATTATTTCGCCCTGACACGGGATTAAATTCCTCCCGGTAGAGGTCTGATACTTTAACTTCGTGTCCTTCTTCTTCCAGTGTTTTAATAGCCTGTTTAAACATGGCGCCATTCATACTCTGCATTTCCGGATGGGCCAACACAATTAGTATTTTCATAATTTTATGTTGATTTTTCTGTTAACGCAGCAAAGGTAAATTGCGGTCAGTTACACTGTAACAGTACGGCTGATTGTATGTCTCACACAAAATTGTAAGTAATGGGTAAACGCAAGCCAACATCCACTAATGCACACAATCTTAAGAACCTGGTTGATTTTTGCGGAGCTGTATATGCCATAGACGTGCTGGGTGGCAGGTGGAAACTGGTTATTCTTTATAAACTGGAGAAACGAACGATGCGCTTCAGCGAACTGAAGGAGCATATCCCTGATATTTCTGACCGCATGCTCACACTGCATCTGCAGGAGCTGGAGAAAAGTGGTCTGATTATCAGAACAGTGTATGCGGAAGTACCTCCCAGAGTAGAATATACTTTATCGGAAAGCGCGCGGAAATTAGCGCCTATCTGGCAGCAGCTGGAAGAATGGGGCTTGCAGCACCGTGCGGTAATGGAGGAGGCTGGGGCGGTCCATCCAGACTAACTACTTCCAGAAAGGAGCCGCCTCCACCTTTTCCGTCTGCCTAACCCATTGTTGCGGAACAGTGTCGTCGGGAGCTGACAAAACCACAATGCTTCCTACTATCGCGGCAATAGTATCTCTGTCACCTAGTCCGCTTACAGCAGTCCAGATAGCTGCGGAAAAATCAAACGTGTAATTGGCCGCACACCATAATGCAAAAGGCACAGTGTCTTGGGCTGTTAGCCTTGTTCCATTACCTAATATCGATACGATAGTTCTGATGTCATAACTTATGGGAAGCGTCGCCGCTTTCTTCAGTTTGTATTTTATATCGCTTTCCGGGGTAAGCGCCACTACAAACTCGAAAAACTGCGCAGCGGAAAATGCTCGATCTAATTTCCCTTGTACACAAAAGCACGCCGCCAATGCGACAGCTATAGCGCCGGCAATCGCTTCCTCATGAGCATGCGTAACTGCTGCTGCAAGTCTTGCCTGTTCAGTCACCTTCTCAAAATCGTCATAGAAATACGCCCCAATCGGTCCTGAGCGCATAGCTGCGCCATTGCCCATTGAGCCCATGCCATCAAAGACAGCACGGCTGACTTCAGACCAATGTTCACCTGCTGCAATGGCTTTTAAAATAGTATGAGCAGTTCCGCCATAACCACGATAATCATCCAATAGATAATTATCAGCAAATTCTTTCGCCAACAGGTCCTGATCAATATGCCCATTTTTTGATAAGATATTGTAAACGCCGATACCCATTACCGTATCATCGGTAAAAAGCCAGTCGCCTTCCTGCAATATTTTCTCTTGTATCCTATTCGAAATTGTCTCCTCACGACCAAAGAACGTTTCGCCGAAGGCGTCTCCTATAGATAATCCGAGGAGAGATTGCCTGGCAAGATCGAGTCTGTCATTATGTGTCATACCCGATCAAATTATATCTTATTTACTTAATATCAAACTATCCAACATTAAAAGCGATGCAAAACGAAACATTCCGACACACGTTCAGAATTGTATCAAAACTCAGACGATGCCTGACTAAGCCACCTTCATGACACCAGGTCCTATTGCCCAGCTACCTGCTTCCACAAGTTTTATTCTGAACTCTTCATCATTTCCCTTATCTCCAATCATAATTGAATGCGCAATATTATTAGGCGCACCCGCCATTTCCGGATCACAGTAGATCGGATCATGCGCTATTTGTTGTTCTCTCCCGGGAAAGTTCATATTGCGAACAGCTCCTACGTTAAACTTATAGATACAAAATTTGTTCGGGTCTTTGGGTCTGCCAGTCCTAGTGTTAAACTGACGCCCAATTAGCGCCCGGGACGACTCTGCAGTGCAATACCTATCCCAGTCACAGCTTAAATTGTTACCTGTAACCGGAGTATTCCTAAATGCACTGGCCCTGGGCTTATGATCTTTTGAACTGATAAAATCCACGCCTACCCGACAGAAAACGTGGTCTTCATTTGGGATAAATAGTTTTTCCATATGTTGGTTACAAACAGTTACAAACAGTTTTTCATCCAGATAGCTAAATGCTCTTTTACTTCCCTGATGTCAACATTCCCTTTAATACTATCCTCATTTGCATATCTGTCACCATAAAATGATGCTTTTTGAGGATTTCTATTATTAAAGTTAATCAGCAATCTTCCCTTAGAAGTTCTCCATTCAAGGTCCATTGACCCATCCCGTAAAGGATTTATCTCTGGAAGTTCTAAAGGAACCTTATAATGCTGATTAATATAGCTGACATATGTCCTTAAAAAGGAGGTAGCATTCTCCCAGATAGCTTTATCTATCGGCAGCGCATCTTCTTCATCCCATCCTTCTTTGAGGCTTAAGATGTACCTGGATTGGTCAATAAGTTCGTCAACTTTGGATTTGTGCGTATATGCAACCTTTATTTCACCATCCTTTAGTTCTTGTTGCGGAGGAATGGGCGCCGGATGGTGCCAGAAGCGATACAGAGGAAAATTTGCCCGGGTAAAATTTCTCCACCCCTTTAAGAGAAATGAGCTGATTGTTGTTGTAATTTCTATCATAAAACTAAATTTTCTTTTTTAGAATTACTAGAATCTAACAAACATACATCTCATTCAAAGCGAAGCGATGATAATATTCCACAATATTAAATCTATCTAAACATAAAACAAAAAATAAAATAAATTTTTTCCCAACAATTTCAAGCGCGCACCATCTTGTACCTGCTTCACAATTCCAAACCCCGAATCACCTCTGGCTAATCGTAAATAAACTAAAGCCCTCCGGTCTGTACAGCCACGCTTTTCCATACAGTAAAAAAAAGGCCCGGCAGTTTTTGCCAGGCCTTTTTGATCATCTACCATCAATAATTTGGATTCTGATAATAGCTTCCTCCTGACTCCAGTGTATTCAGGAACTCCGTGGGAATAGGCCGCACTTCATGCTGATTATCGGTAAAGAACTGACCAACATCCGGATTGGTATTCATCAGGTAAGCCTTATTCAGTTTCTTAGTTCGTTTCAGATCATAGAACCTTACATATTCCCCGCATAACTCCCGCGCGCGTTCATCCAATACCGTCTGAACCGTTACAACCCCGGATACCGGAATAGCGCCTGCCCTGGTCCTGATCTTATTGATATATTGCGCTGCATTTCCCCCTCCATTGGCGTATATATCAGCTTCTGCAGCGATCAGATAAACTTCCGGCATCCGCATCATAAACGTCGCGTTTAAGTTACCATAGCGGTTATTTGATGCATTATTCGTATAGTAGTTACTGCTATTATGCTTGCTGAGGGACGGGTAAAAGCTGAAGAAAGGATTTGTAGTTAATGTTCCTCCGCCATCCAATGGCCTGTTCACCCGGTTGTACTGCATTTTCACCGATTTCTTTGCGGCGTCATAAACATCTGCATAATCCACGATGAGGTATGGTTGAGAGAGTTTGTCTGCCACCCTGGTAGCATAATCCGGATCATTCGGATGAACGAAATCAATAGCCGGATCTCCCTGGGCAAGTGCAGTGCTGTTCGTTATTGCCGTGGAACGGTCAAAGATCTTCAATGCAGCATCTGTCCATGTATAAGAGGGCTTATTGACCGTCCATGAAGTCTGAAATGATTTATGATACCGGGGATCCAGCGTTCCATTTTCCTGTATATATAAGTTCAGCAAATGGGCGCTCGGCATGAACTGTCCGCCGGAACGACGGCCCCACGTCGTATAGTCTGCTCCCTGTTGCTGTATGGCGCCAAAATCCGTTACCACGCAATAAAACAACTCACTGTTCATATTCATATTCCAGGCACTATTGCTTACACCTCCCACCACATAACGATGTGACCATAAAGCTTCCCTGTTGCTGTAATTATTCGCTTCCAGGAACACCTCATCGAATGTAGGATAGAGGTAAGTATTATACTTGCTGCCGCCGCTTTCACAATCATCAATGAGCAGTTTCGCTGTCTCAAGTGCTTTCGCTGCCATCGACTTTGTTTCATCGTATTCAACGGTCTGCAGATAAGCCCTGGCCAGGAAACCCAGTGCAGCCTTTTTGGAAGGCTTCGTGGTCCCATTGTTAAGCGGCAGCCACTCCACAGCAAATTGCAGATCAGGAATGATCAGGTTCTTATAGATATCCAGCGGGGCTGCTCTTTCGGGATGCAGATTGACAGTAGCAACGGGCGCAGTAGTGAGCGTTACGCCACCGAACTGCTCCACCAGATTATAATAGTACATCGCACGCAGGAAATAGGCTTCTGCTACCATTTCATTCTTCTTTTCCGGCGTTGTGAACGGAGCAATATCAGCATATTTGATAGCAGTATTGCAGGAACCTATTCCGTCATAACAGGCATTCCATACCCCATTTCCCATGGTCAGGCTCATGGCAGCGCCAGCGCCGTATTTAAAGAACTGGGCGAATTGTACGTTGTTCTTCTGATACGTCCACAGATCAGTCCCTGCTTCACAGAGCATCATCCATTGGTTATACCCATATAACTGGCGCTCCATACCGAAATAACAGTTGTTGACCAGATTCCTGTATCCATCAACGGAGGATGCAGCTACCGATTCTATCGTAAATCCGGATGGGTTCACTTCTTCCAGCGAGCAGGAAGAAAGAACGGTGAGCATTGAGAACAGCAGTAGTAATATTTTATGTTTCATTTTTCGCAGCATTAAAAGGTGACATTCATACCAAATACAAAAGTGGCAAACAGCGGAAAGGAGTCTGAGCCTCCCGTTTCAGGGTCTGTTCCTCTTAAATCCTTATTCTTAGTATATATCAGCGGATTGTAGGCAGTGGTATAGATACGGCCTTTTTTCATGTGTGTATATTTCATCACCCTTCCAGGGAAGGTATAACCTAATGTAATTGTCTTCACTTTAATGAAAGATCCGTCCACATACCTGAGAGAGGCTATCCCGGTTGTGCTGCTGATACCAGGACGAGGGTAACGGGCAGATTGATGCTCAGGCGTCCAGTAATCAATACCCGCTGGTTGTCCGTCGTCAGTAGTGGAATACCATCCCAGCAGACTGCTGTTGATCATTTGACCCCAACGTATCATTGTAAATAAACCCAGATCCAAGTTCCGGTAAGTAAAATTGTTATTGATGCCCAGCAGCCATTTAGGCACTGCCGAGCCGAGTATCATACGGTCATTGTCTGAATACGGATGTACGCCTTTATCACCCACCCCATTTGCGTCAAACTTTTCTTTAGTAGCAACCTTTACAAAGCCCGGCTTAGCACCGTATAAAGTGGCCGTGGCCTCCTCATTCGAAGACCAGATGCCGAGATATCTGTAGTCGTAGTGCGTGTCGATCGGTTCGCCGACAAACAGTTTTTCGGCAATTACATTGCCATTCGGCAGACTGACAATCTGCTCTTTATTCTTTGTAAAAGAAAAAGCGGTGTTCCATTCAAAATTACGCTGGACGATGTTACGCGTTCTGAGCGTGATCTCCAATCCTTTGTTGTTCGTCTCTCCGATGTTCTGCCACATGGTCATCGGAGATGCCCATGCCGTCAGTCCGGAGGTGATGGGCAATGTACGTTTGAAGAGCAGCCCTTTGGTAGTAGTATTATACGCATCAAAGGCAAGGTCCACACGGCCTTTCCACAATGACAGGTCTATTCCGAGGTTCAGGTTATAGCTTCTCTCCCAGCTGATAAGCGGATTGGAATAGGTACCATAATTCTGGACATTGGGTACCAGCTGACCGTCCAGGGAGATCACCTGGTACATATAGGCTTGTGTTTTGGAAGAATATGCAGACATACCGCCCGAGTTACCGGTCACACCGTATCCCGCACGCAGTTTCAGGTCGCTGAGCCAGGTGGTCGTAGCGCTCATAAAAGGTTCATCTGAGATACGCCATGCTACAGCGGCTGCCGGGAAGGCGCTCCATTTGTGCCCTTCGGCCAGATGAGAAACGCCATCCCACCTGTTGGTAAGGGTCAGCAGGTATTTTCCCCTGTAGCTGTAATTGATCCTGCCGGCGAAAGACATCCTTTGTCTTTGTTCATAGGAGGAGGCATTCCCCGTCTTCTGGGTGCCATTTCCAATGTTATAGAACAGATAATAATCCAGTGCCTGCCCCTGGCCGAGGGAATTGTTGTAATCGGCACTGTTCTTTGCCCAGGAGGTAATGCCGGTCAGCGTCAATTGATGGTCGGCCGCAAATGTTTTGTTGTAAGTCAGAATATTCTCCCAGGTATACCCATAACTGAATCCATTATAGATCGCCGCCAAAGGTGCGGCATAACCTGACACCACATTAGACACTGCCTGCTTACCCCAGTATTTCCCGTTCCGGTAGTTATTGAGCGTAGCACCCATCACAGAACGGAAAGACAGGTCCTTCAGCGGCTTAAGCTCTACATAACCATTCAGGTTGGCAAAAGTAGTTCTGGTATTATCTGCGAACTGATTGGGCAGCTGGTCGCCGAGCGGTGTTGTTTCACCGGTTACATATACAGTGTTGATATTCCCGTGCTCGTCGTAAGGATCTCCCAAAGGGAGCGCCGACAACGACTTTGTGAAGATGTTCTTCGCGCGCAGATTCGAAATCGTATAGTTCACGTTGATATTCGTACCTATCTTCGCCCATTTGGTGGCATCATGACCGAGGTTCATTCTCACGCCATAACGTTTCTGGTTCTCATTACTCAGTATGCCCTCCTCTTTGGTATAGATAAAGGAAGTGTATATCTTAGTTTTCGCGCTGCCATCTGTAAACGATAGATTATACTTCTGTTGTGTAGCAGCGTTGTCAGTGATCAATCCCACCCAATCGATCCATTTATTCCTGTTGTAGGCATCGAGTACTGCTTCGGTGGTAAAGACCTGCGACATATCCTGCGGGTATTCTCCATTTACAGTACGATACAATTCCCGGCGATATTTCACGTACTCATCTCCTGTCATGCCGTGGAAGAAATGCGGGCTGCCGCTCAGTCCATAAAAGACATCCAGGTTCATTGACGACTTGTTCGTCTTTCCCTTTTTTGTGGTGATGATAACAACCCCATTGGAACCTGCTGAGCCGTAAATCGCGGTGGAGGATGCATCTTTCAGGATGTCTATACTCGCAATATCAGAAGGGTTTATCTGGTCGTATGTACTCTGGATACCATCTACAATAAACAGCGGAGAGTTGTCGCCATAAATGGAGCGACTGCCACGCAGCAGGATATCCACGTTGGTACCCACGGCGCCGGAACTTCTCATGATGTCCATACCGGCCACTTTTCCCTGCAGGGCTTCCATCACGTTGTTGACAGGAGTAGCCGTGATATCTGCCGCTTTGATAGACACCACGCTACCTGTGAGGTCCCGCTTTTTTACAGTACCATAAGCGATAACCACACTTTCGCCTAATTCCTTTACTGTCGGGCTTAGTGTAATGTTCAGATACGGTTGCTCGCCGGCGGTCACCTGTAAACCATCCCCATCAGTATCTTTCACAGCCGCTGCTGTATATCCCTGGCCGGACCGGCTGACCGCAATCTCCATGACATTGTACCCTACACTGGATATTACCAGCAAAGCATTTTCCGGAACAGGAGAAAGTGTAAAAGTACCTTCTGTATTGGTAAGCGTTCCTACATTAGACCCTTTTACCCGGACGGAAACGGCGATCAATGGGTTGCCATCTTTATCGATGATCTTTCCCTTAACGGTTACAGGAGGATCCGCGGGTTGCTTAAGCGGAAGTGGTGGGCTGGCATAAGCGCCGAGGACGCAAATGGCCGTAACAAGCAGCATTGTTAGTTTTTTCATAGACGTTATTTTATTACTAGCATGATAAATTTGCATGGATCATCGCATGCGTATGGCATGGCTGGTTGGGCTATTTCCGTGGAATTACAGCAATAGGTTTTCTCATCCCTGATACCGGGCAACACTCATAACATGGAATTTCTACACGGCCTTATTCTCAAACGGCCCTTCTGATGATAAAAATAATAAATTGGGTGTAAATATGACACTCTTCGGACTAATTTTCGCTGTGGATGATAAGCGACGGCTTACGGAGAGATAGCCGGTCGCATACGGTACTGCCATATTACTGATATAAAAGTGGATTTTCAGACCTGATGTGATCCGGGCAAGCATCTTTTTATGTCTTATAACATATGACAGGCACCAACGGAACAGAAAAAAAGGGCGTCCTTTTGCGTTGAATATCAACCGCTGCAAATACCGCCCGTATCACCTGCTGTGTATGACAATGCTAATGTTAGCAGCTTTATTATACGGACTGTCCGCTGCAATAACATTACAGCAATAATTAGTAACTTACATGAGATATCCGTTCAGATCAACCTATAAAAACGTTCAACCCGAAACACTCACTTCACATAAACCCAAACCATCAATTTTATGAAAAAACTTTTACTCAATTTGTTAGCTATTGTATTCGCATGCACTTCCTTAAGGGCGGCGTCCAACATGGCAGATACGACCTTGCCCTGTGTATCTGCCTATGAGCCAAACAATACAGACGAAACAGCCGCATTGATACCGGTGAATACCGACATTCAAGGCGCGCTTCCTTCGGGCGATGCTGATACTTATTATATCAATGCCCCGGCTAATTCGCAGATACACATCACCCTGCATAATCCAGCCGCGAACACGTATTTTGGGATTTACAACAACGACACAGGAGAATATGACTGGGCACTTGATGAAGGTGTCGACGTCGCTCTCAATTTCAACACCATCGGAGGAAAATGTTATATCTATGTGACCGCATACGGGGAACCATCCGAAAGCTGCTATACATTGAATGTTGGACTGGCAACTCCCCCACTCTGCCCGGACACTTTTGAGTACAACGATGTATTGGATTCTGCGAAGACTATTGCTATCGGACAAACAGTCTCAGGTAGGATCTCAGATTACGTTGACAGAGATTACTTCAAATTTACGATCGACACGCCGTCCACCATTAGCGCGTATATGACTAATGTTGTTTCAGAATATTTACAGTTCGACCTTAAAAATGCTAATGGTATACTTCTCCGTTCAGGTGTATATGATGCAGCCAATAAAACCAAACATCTCTTCCAGTACGGATTATCTGCAGGCACTTACTACCTGGAAACCAGTAGTCAGGGATGGGCCATCAGTCCGGAGTGTTATCAGCTGACCGTCAACACCCAACCATCACAGGAATGTGCAGATTGGTACGAGCCTAATAATAACGACCTGGAAGCCCCCGAAATATCTCTGAATACTGACTATATTTCCAAACTACAGGATAATGACTTCTATCTGTTCTTTGTTCCTTCAGGCACACATTACTTTGAGGTAAGAGTGGATGGCCTCTGGCCCAATTGCCGGGTACACCTGACAGACTACTGGCTTACCGGAGTTGGATTCGATCATGTGGGATACAATGAAGATTATGGTTCTGTAGAAGTGTTCAATGGAGGAGGCGAGTATTATATCGTAGAAGTAGATCCTTACACAGGTGGAACATCATCCGATAAGTGTTATAAGCTGAGAATAAATGTGCCCGGAGCCGCCGCCCGGACAGCAGCCCCCATCGCCAGTGAGCTTATCACACCTGTTAAATTATATCCGGTACCAAC
Organism: Chitinophaga filiformis; assembly: GCF_021646545.1. Taxonomy (GTDB): domain Bacteria; phylum Bacteroidota; class Bacteroidia; order Chitinophagales; family Chitinophagaceae; genus Chitinophaga; species Chitinophaga filiformis_A. The sequence goes on from NZ_JAKIRP010000007.1 coordinate 143,013, forward strand.
GACAGGCAAAGTCTTTATGGAGATTCATACCAAAGGTGAAAAAGAAAAATATATCACTGTATCTGATCTCAGCGGCCGTGTTATCTCAAGGCAGAAGTATGGCGTGGCAGATGGTCTTAATAAGCTGGAAATCACATTGCCATCAACACTTGCCAATGGCGTCTACGTGATCTCCGATGGCAAACTATCAAAAAAGATCCTGGTGAGACGTTAATCATCTGAAATAATCACCTGTGCTGACGAAATAAGCAGGAATGCCTCCTGCTATTGAAAACTAAGTTAGTAGTGATATCAAAAATAAATAGCCATCTGAAAAATATCAGATGGCTATTTATTTTTTGCAATAAAATGTCTGTTATTATTGGGTAATAAGTAAATATTAAACCCTTTCCTTGTCCAGGAACCATTGTATAAATTCCCCCTCCTCGCCTCCTACTTCTATAGCATACTCAGTATATCTGTCACTATCTTCGGCTCCAACGGGATAGATAGTCAATGACTCATTGATAGGTTTATAATCTGTATAATCATATGCGTACCAGATCGTCTTGATCTCACTGAAATATCTGCTGATCAACTCATCTGCGGTCATTGTCTCTTTAAACCAGTTAGACCCCAGTTTAATGAGATAAGCCGTCCAGTCATATACCAAAGCTTTATCCCGTAGTTTATGTGCTTCCCGTATCAGGTGCAAGCCAAGATCATACTCGCTCATTAATTCCAGCGCTCCCTCATCTTTCCTTAACGGAGAACCATAGTCAATATAGATCTTGCGGGTTTCATTTTCCAGGTAAGCCACTACATCGTTCTTCTCACTCCATCTTTTCTTTATATCGCGGTTAATGAATACAATGTCATCTTTCTTCTTGAGCTGCTTTTCGAACCAGGCTTCATTTCCTTCATAATCCGGATGTTCCGTATAGTCAATTGCTCTTGTATACCCGGTTTTCAACAAGATGGGCATCACCCTGAAATTTGTAAACTTACAATCATATTGGTTCTGTATAGCATACAGGTTACCGATCAGTTGTACTTTATGTTCGTTTGTCCCTTCTGTCTTGTCCACAAAATTTATGCTTTCTTCTACCAGGGCTTCTATTTCCCACATTGACATGGCTGTATGCTTGCTGATTTAAACTTTAATAACGAAATATATTTATTTAGACGCGCTGCCGGCGCGGATTTTTCTAAGGATACCAGGTAAACACAAACGACAAACATGCTTGCTTATTCAATTCGTACCTTCTGATCACTTCACAAAAGTAAGCAGAAAAGTAATGCGGGTTATACGCATTTTACTACATCACAAAAGGAACTAATCAACTGATTTACAAATAATTAAAGGCCACACAATCTTAAAAGCTCCCAACAGCGACAATCCGGTTTCTGTTGGGTAAATATTCGAAAGCGGGGTTTGTCTTAGTCAGAAACCACGGGCGAGATTCGGTTGACCTTCGGTCGAGGTAGCCTCATCCTCCCTTCATCTTCCGTTCCGGAACGGAAGATGAAGGGAGGATGAGGCTACCTCGACCGAAGGTCAACTATATCTCAAATACATAAAAACAATCGGACTCACTTCGGTACCAATCCGGTACCAACGGTGTACCAATAGTCTCATCTTATGTTAAACTTACGTTCAAGACGTAAGATGAACATAAGATGAGACTATTGGTACACCGTTGGTACCGAAGTGGTACTCTAGAGATAACAAAAAACACCTCCATCAGCCATTGCGTAAAAATGACGAAATAAGTTTGCCAGGTTCAATATGTTTACGTATTTTCATTACGTCAAAAAAACGTAATAGTTTTTCAAACCCATTCCCCCACGTTTAAAAAATTCCATTTATGAAAAAATTAACTGCAATTCTTACCGTAGCTTTTTTTATGCTGTTTTCATTTAACGGTTATGCTCAAGCTGGCAACAAACCCGATTATTTCGTTGGCAAATGGGATGTAACCGTAATAGGTACGCCACAGGGCGATGCTGTCATGAAAGTAGATTTAAAACGAAACGAGGGGAAATTAACGGGAAACATCCTCACCCAATCTGGTACTGAGCCTGCTGCTATCAGCAAGATAGAAGAAGCAGATGGATCGGTTAAGCTCTATTTTACTGCCAGCGGGTATGATGTATTCCTCCTATTGCAGAAGAAGGACGATGATCATGTTACCGGTAATCTGCTGGAAATGTTTGAAGCAAAAGGCGTCCGGGTAAAAGCAGAAGAGACAAAATCCTAGCGTGTCATACACACGTTAACTAAACCCAATACCCATTTCAACGGTGGACACAAAGGCGAAAGGCGCCACAACCTGCCCAGCATTCACAAGACTTTCTTTACAATTGAAGCTACCTTACCGGTAGCTTTTTTCATTTTCGACTATAAAAAAAATCGATACGGCTACAGCTGCTTTTCGCCCGTTTCAGAGCTGTCTGTCATGGTGCACTTTGCTTGCCGATTGGCAAAAGTGTTAAGATATAGCTGTTAAGCGTTAAAATAATGGTTGATAGGTATATCCCTATTTTCTTAATTTCACACTAATCAAGTGTTGATCTGACATTTAATAATACTGACTTGTAGCTGCCTACGCTGGATATGTAACGAACAATAGAATCTTCATCACTGCCCTCAAGCTACTGGCCTGTTCCGACAAAACCCGGAACACCCGGCTGTGTTATTTAATATTCGGCCCAAATATATAACCCTTATCAATTTAATCTTTATGAAAATTAACCTTGTTTTTATCAATCGAAGAGGACGCGGCTTCCTCTGCAACTATTTACTGTATGCACTATCCTGCCTTGCTTTGCTCTTTGCTTCGTGTAAAAAAGATCCTCCGGAAAAAGCAGATGACAGCAATCCTAAAAAGCAAGAGCTGGCAGCGCTGTCCATTTACAAGCCGGCTGAATTTGGCAATATGGACTACAATGACAGCACAAGTACCTGGAGCTACAAACGTAGCCGGCAATCAACGCATTTTATTGTGTTCTGGGACAAAAAGTACCTGCACCATGACCCGGGATCGCAAAGTATCCCCAGCGCATATCGTGTAAATATTGATGATCTGCTGGCTAAGGCCGAGTCGTTCTATGAACATAATGTGACAGAACTTAAGTTTGCAGAAGTAGGCACAGGAAAATCGAACCTGGATAAATATAAAATAATGATCTTCCTGTACTACCAGGACCAATGGCTGGCTACCGGTGCAGGTTATGATGACGTGATCGGGGCGCTTTGGGTGAGTCCGAATACATGTCAGCCTGTAGGATCCACCATCGCCCATGAGATCGGGCACAGCTTCCAGTACCAGGTCTTCTGCGATATAAAGAACGGCTCCGGTTTCCGTTATGGTTTCGGCGGAAATGGCGGCAATGGGTTCTGGGAACAAACCGCACAATGGCAGTCATTCCAGAGTTATCCTAAAGAAGCATTTACATCCTATTACTTCGGCCAATATGTGCAGAATTACCATCGTCACATCATTCACGAATTGCCTCGCTATGCTAATTATTTCATACACTATTACTGGACGCATAAACGTGGCATCGAAATGATCGGTAAGCTCTGGCGTGGGGCGAGACAACCAGAAGACCCCGTTCAGGCATATATGCGGCTGACAGGTATAACAACTGAACAATTCAATGATGAGATCTATGACGCTGCCACCCGGTTGACAACGTTTGATATGGATGCCATCAGGGAGAATGGAAAAAATTACATTGGCAGGCATACCTATAAGCTGAATCAGCTGACAGACGGTAGTTTCCAGGTTGCGTATGACCATTGCCCGGGTACAACCGGCTATAATGTTATTCCTTTAAATGTTCCTGCCGGAGGAACAGTAATATCGGCCGCTTTTACAGGACTCCCCAATGCAGCGGGCTACAATCCGGTTGATGCCGGACGGGCCGGATGGCGTTATGGCTATGTGGCTTTACTTCAAAATGGTACAAGAGTATATAGCAGTATGTCACGAGGTACGGCTGGCAATGCATCGTTTACCGTTCCGGCTGGCTGCAGTAAACTATGGTTCGTCGTAACGGGTGCTCCCACGATCTATTCGCCTCATGCATGGGATGATAATGAGAGCAATGATGAACAATGGCCATACAAGGTGAAATTCAATTATACTAATGTATTAGGTTACATTGATCTGGATGAAAATGCAACACCTAAGGATACCACTTTTACCTATGATGTTAGCTTCCCGTTGGACATGACTGCTTACTCAGGAAAATCAGTCTCTGTCGATCTGACAAAATTAGCTACTGCTCTCGCACTGCAACCTTCCAGGATCACCGAACTAATGGGTAGTTCAATTAAATTCTATGCTGTTGAAAGTAATGGTGTGCTCAATGCCACCACAACGGCAAATGGTTATGGCCATTGGTTTAATGCACAGGGAAATGTCACCACCTGGGGAACCAATGCCCGTGTATTCTCTGAATATGATGCATCTGCCCATGTTTTCTCAATAGGTCAGTATCCCGGCCAAAATTCCGTCGGGAACAGGTACACCATCCGGCAGGCACTGGTCTACGAATATGCGCCAACGAAGAAAGCACAGGTCACCTTTACATTTAATGTCAGAATAGAATAGCCCATAGCTAATTTTGATGTGGCTTATCCTGGTTCGTTGTTACATTCCATGGAACCACGATAAGCCACATCAATATGCTTCCAGCCGTAGATCATAACTAACCGGGATTATACCGTTTTCCCGGCATCCGCTCTTTCCCCTGGAGTTCCCAACAGTCGCTGAAAGGATGTTATTGTGTTCTACCTTTGAACAATACCGGGTTTGCAGGCACAAATAAACATATAAAATTTTATCGCTTTGATACCATTGCAAAGTATCCATCTATCACTATCTTGCATTGAGAACCTATATTGATGTCAACTCCATATCAGCTACGATGGACACGCCAGCAAGAATAATTAATTTCAGCATTTAAATAAACGTATAATGTTTGACGAATCCGCAAAAGACAATCTACAGAAAGAATGGAACGAAAAAGGAGCAGCATATGCCAGGGCTGTAAATGAAATGGTTACATTCGGTGAACAACATGGCTGGGAAAATTGGAAAGGGAATGACCCCATAGATGAAAGAGCACACCTGGCAGATCAGGTTATCCAGCTTTTAAGAGACGCTAATGAAAAAGGAACAGTAACCGCATTCAGGAAAGCATTTCCTCCTGCCAGTGTCCCCCTTGCCCGCTACGTACAAAAACAAGGACAAGGCATTCGCGATATCCACTTTATTGAAGGCAGCAAGATCGTTTTCGTTACAGGGGCTCCCTATGAGGACAGGCAGGCCTATATATTGGACAACGACAACCTGATCAAGCTGGATGAGAGTATATATACAATAGGCAAGTCGAAGCAGGGAAATATTTTCGCTGTTGAAAGGGACAATACGATCGTGACTACACGTGGATGGCAGGGTGAGATCATCTGTGAATTTACGCTTCGTGAAACTGCAGATATCAACATTACAGAACTTGTGCCTTTCAATGATGGAAAAAAACTCTTACTCGTGAGTACCGCAGGGATCTTTCTGATAGATGAGAACGGGGAAAAACGCATTCATCCGGAAAATAACGGCAATAAGGCAGGCAAGACGCCCGACATTGACATGGAAAACGCCACCTTGTCCCATAATAACGATTTCATTGTGGTGGGCGATCAGGGCAGTGATCACAGAGTACTGGATACCGAAGGCAGGGCGATCGGCATTCTCGGTCCGCAATCATCCTATCCCCACTACTGTCTCTTTTCAAAAGACGATGAACAGCTTATTACCAACTCCTGTCATTTCTATAATGGTATTACCATCGGTGTTAAATCGGCGTTACTGAACGGACTAAAAATTGAACCCTATACGGAGAGTGATAAATATGTAGTGATTGACGAAGAAATGCGTGTATACGCGGGACTATCAACTGCTGATCATTACATCCTGGCCGATGCATACGGGTATATAAGAGCGATAGATAAGCAAGGCAAAAAGTTATGGCGGCATTATCTGGGCTCGACCATTTCTGGAATGGCAATATCGGATGATGGAACAACATTGTGGGTAGGTGCTTATTCCGGTATCCTGCATAAACTCAAATTGCAGGCAGGACAGGATGAACATACCATCGGAAACGGCAATCACCAGGAAGCCTTCCGGCTGCTGCTTTGGAAAGATGAACCGAAGCCGCTGTTCTGGTAAACCATACAAGTGTTAATTTATGCCGGGGCGTATCTGACTGGTTGCAGTGGAGACACTGGATACTATTTTGTCCGATTCGCCCCTTTTTTTGTCTTTTTCGCCCCATGCAGGAATCTGAATAAGGTGGTAACTTTGCTGCTAATAATCACCACCAATTGCTCATTATGAAAAAGATACTTTTCTTCGCAGTCACCCTGGCTGCATTTGCATTTATAGCTCCGGGCGATCCACTTACCAAAAAGGAAAGAAAGGAAGCTATCGATTTATTGAAGAGCACAGAGAACGATCTGCTGCAGGAAGTACAAGGACTCAGTGAAGCACAATTGAAATACAAACCTGCCCCTGACCGCTGGAGCGTGGAAGAATGCGTGATCCATATTGCTACCACAGAACAGATGTTATGGGAAACCACAGATGCCGGCATCAAGCAAGCGGCCAATCCTGAGAAGCGTTCGGAAATAAAAATGACCGATGAACAGGTTGTGAAGGGAGTAGAAGACCGCTCGCAAAAAAGACAGACATTCGATAAGCTGAAACCAGAGAACTCGCCTTTCAAATCCATGACTGAAGCACTGGAAAGTCTGAAAAACAGCCGTGAAAAGCTCACCAGCTATGTTAAGTCAACCCCCGACGACCTGCGCAGCCATGTGCTCACCATGCCGTTTGGCAGCCTGGATTCCTACCAGATGATCCTGTTCATAGCAGCGCATAATGCAAGGCATACGCTGCAGATCAAGGAAGTGAAGGCTGATCCGGGTTTTCCTAAGAGTTAAGTTTTTTTGATTTCGTTAGTGTTACAATCAGAGCTTCCGTTGTTGTTCCTTGCTACCGACAACGGAAGTCTTGCAATAAGTACCCCATCCTATCTATCATATAAATCCTGCATTAAGCACCCCTGCTGGAAGTGAATACCGACACGGCGAACGGCTACCGTATATTCAATAGCTATAACAGACAAAAAAGTGACATATATTTTCCCTAGCTTTATCCAATAATTTCCTGAACCTGTTTCATGTTACTTCCTGCCATTCTTTTGGCAGCTGTTAAACCCATCAGACTTTTCTTACATAAACAAAGCTGTAGTATCAGCTTTTTAGTACTTACAAAAAAGTTCACCCTATAAATAAAAATAAAATTTCCATGAAAACACTAATCAAGCTATTTGTCGTGTCAGGTCTATCTGCTTGCCTCTTCACGTCTTGTATTAAAAATGCCGTTAAGGATATCAGTATTAAAAACGAGACTACTGATAAAAGCACAATCAGCCCACCCACTATATTAGGAACATGTGATGCCGAGAATTTCTATTTTTTTGAAAACGGCGTGGAAGATCCACCGTTCTCCTTTGGTGTGCAGATCAATAGCACCGGCTGGAGTTCTGCAATTGTGGGTGTTAAAGAATACAACTCAACAGGCCCATTTACAAATTATCCCATTACAACGCCTACCAACAATATCGTAACTATAGCTACGGGAATAGACAATCTGAAGACGTATGATATTCAGCTAACACTCACTTGTTCCGATGGTACGATTAGCACATCCGCTATCCGGCACGACCAGATAAAGGGTTATGATGTAGGAACCAGTCCGACCAACAACGTTACGGTAACCACAAGTTCGTCGCCCGGATCGATCACAGTGAGGAACAATTTCAATTTTCCCATTTATGTAGGCTTGTCTCAGGTGATAAATAGTATGACAGTAGTCATAAGTGGTCCACAACAGCTGGCGGCAGGTGCACAGTTATCTTATCCTTCACTCGCTGCAAGCCGGTATGGAGTGATGCTAAATAAGTTTGAAACCTTCCCTGGCCAATCAGCTTTTACCCGGTTTGTAACTATTCGGTGATCTTTCGCGGATGAAGCCCTACGCAGGTATTTGAATAATCTTAGCCCTTTTGTTGTTCTTTCCTGGACTGGACAACAGAAGGGTTTCCCGCCCCAGGGATCTCCGCCTGACCAACTCGTGGAAATAGACGAAAGCTCCCTGGCGCGGGCTACATCCTGGCAACAGCCAGTAAACCGCTACTACGGCGGAAAACCCTGGCATAGTTGAAAATTAATTTATTTCGTTTTTTGAATTCTCATAGCGTATACTGTAGACTCTCCGCAATCCCATTGTTGACTGCTACCTGTTTTAAGAAGAGCACTACTACTGCTGAAACTCATGGAAGGATACATGCCGATGATCATCCTGCCGTATTGCCTGTATCTTGCTGCTCCCCCCGGACAAGTAAGTACCCATCCCTGAGGAATTTTAGCCTCAACAGAACCTTCATTTACTGACAGACACTGAGGAACTAAGGTCGCTATATCAGATCCAATATCTAAAGAACCAAAATTTGGGATGTCTTTCAAAATGCCAATTGCATAAGCCGTAATCGAAGCAGGTGCGCTTGTAATATGGTCTTTACTTGCAACGTACCAGGCATTTTCAGTACCAAAGGGATGGCTATCGGTTAGAAAATTGCCTGCACCACTCCAATTGACTTTAGCTCCACCACCTATCAAGGTGTATCCGGTACCTGTCAAACTTGCAGATGCCGATGGTTTGGATGCAACACCCGATGTAGCGGAAACCAGCTTTATATAATCTTTCAGCTGAGCACTTGATATCCCTTGTATTTTAAGACCTATAGCATAACATGCCAGATAATAAGGCGTTACACCTGGACGACCTTTAGACTCAATATACCATGTTTTCAGATCGCTGCCCGGATATGATGCTGTCAGGAAAGAACCCGGTTCGCCCTGATAATTATAGGCACCTCCTCCCACGAGCACGTAATCGTCGGGAACAGCAACATCTCCTTGAACTAAGTCGCCTGGTCCAACATCCTTTGAAACTAAAACAACACTGACTTTACCTGACCAATCAGAATATGGGCCGCCTATCGCTTTGACGCTGGCGTTCTTTTCCTCTTCGCTGTTCCCGTTGGTAGCATCATAATTACCTGACAAGCCGTTGTCCGTTCTAAGCTCTTTCCTGCAGCCGGCAACAGACAATGCTAATAACAAGCAGATGCCAATTGATAGTTGAATGTTTAATCTCATAAAATGAAATTTTAGGGTTTTAAGGAATTGTTAACTTAATTGAGAAACAATCTTGAAAATATCTGGGGGAACTTGTTGTAAAGCCCGACCAATGTCGAGCTGTTATCTTTCGAAGTTCAGTATTGATTTGCTACAGTTTAGGTCAACAACTAAGTGGTTAAAATTTTTGGGGGCTATTATTGTAGAAATAAAGATAATAAAAGTTATAAAAAAAGGATCGTTTGTGTTATGACTATGCTGTCATTTTCATTTACACTGCTAACTCATAGCATATTTTATTTGTATCAATACAAATAGGCTTACCTCTTTCCTGCAGTGCTATGTTTTACTATTCAGCTGAGAAGCTATTCCGGCTAATACCGATTATGTGATGCTACTGACGTATGCTCCAGCAATATAGCAGGCGGTGCATAACTCCTACGGTGAAAAAGAATGACTGGTCGGGAAGTACTCGAATTACCTGATGGCTGACAGCAGCAAAGAATTGAGATTTACCTGGCGTGCAGCAGCGAGAGTAGTGTTCGATGCAGTAATAAACTTTACCTGGCTAGCATTGTTTACCCTACTATCCTAAAAATCAACCATTTACAATCTTGTCCAAATTAACCCGCAAATAAACCCGAATATTTCTTAAATTTCAGCAGTAATTCCCTTATTGCTTATGTCCCAATCTTATCATACCCTCCAGAGAGAACAGGCTACCCGTCGTTCCGCTGCAGAAAATACCTCCTCCAACGGCATACAGTTCAAAGCCGTAAAACCTTTCCAAAAGAAAAGCAGTGATGCTCCTGTACAGGCGCAAGAGGATGAACTGCTGCAAGGTCGGTTTGTTACGCAACTGCAGGATGATATGGAAGAAGAAGTGCCCGCACAGTTTGTACTGCAGAAAGCGACCTTACCGGAAGAAGAACCGCCAGTAATGGGAAAATTCGCCGCACAGCTGAAACAGAATGATACCGGCATGCCTGACCAGTTAAAATCTGGGGTGGAGCAACTTTCGGGCATGAGTATGAATGATGTGAAGGTACACTACAATTCCTCCCAACCAGCACAATTGAATGCGCTGGCATATGCACAGGGAACGGATATCCATATAGCACCGGGACAGGAACAGCATTTACCTCATGAAGCATGGCATGTAGCCCAGCAAAAGCAGGGACGCGTGCAGGCTACCACACAGATGAAAACAGGTACGCCGGTAAATGATGATCCGGGACTGGAACATGAAGCTGACGTAATGGGCGCGCAGGCAATGCAGGTAGGAGCGCAAAGTATGCAGGTGATGTAATAACATCTTCTGAAAAAGATAAAAAGCGAAGGCCGTCTCAGATGAGGCGGCCTTCGCTTTTTATAAAACTACTTTAATTTTAATCTTATCGTAATCCCGTTACTTTGCTACAAACAATAAGGGATGCAGGCACGGCCGGGCCGGTATCCAATGTCCATAAACCAAATGTAGCAACGCACAATGAAAACAACGGAGATCAATAAATCAGCCTTACAGACAACAGGCACATTAGCGGCCAATGGACCGGTATATATGTTAAATTTGCTGCGCTATAAAGAATATGCGGATTATAACAATGCTGCAGGTGTTTCACCCTGTTCCGGCCGGGAAGTCTATATGCAGCGATATGTCAGGGAATTCAGGCGAATTACCGCTGATGATGATGTTAAATTACTGTTCCTGGGCAATGTAGGCATAAGCCTTGTAGCACCGGATGACGAGCAGTGGGATGATGTGGCGATTGTTGAATATCCTGATTTCTCCACATTCAGCCGTATTGTTAGCAGCAACGCGTATCTTACAGATGCCGAGCCACACAGGCTGGCCGCACTGGAAGACTGGCGGCTGATCGCTACCAATAAAGTGCTCCTGTAAAGAAATCACAGGATATCATAGCGCCACCCCCCTTTTAATAAACAGCAAAAGATGAACGAATCAATTCTGAAGAATTTCGAAAAACATATCTCTCTGGATCCCTCAGAAATTGAATATGTTCAGTCCTTATTGCTGTCTAAAAAAGTGAAGAAAAACACTATCCTCCTGAAAACCGGGGATATCAGCAGGTACATTTACTTTGTTGTAAAAGGTTGCCTGCGCATGTATAATACAGACGATAAAGGCGTCCAGCATATCGTCACCTTTGCCCCGGAAGATTGGTGGTCAGTTGATCTATCCAGCTTTTACACCGGAGGACCGGCCTTTTATACAATAGATGCATTGGAAGATACGGAAGTGCTGTTTCTTAGTAATGAAAGTGTAGAAATGCTGTATGAGAAAGTCCCTAAATTTGAACGCTTTTTCCGTATTTTCTTTGCGAATGGATTGGTATTGTACCAGCGCAGGATGACAGCCATCATTTCACAATCAGCGGAGGAACGGTATCTTCAGTTTCAAAAACGTTATCCGGGTCTTGAACAAAGAATTGCGCAAAAACATATTGCTGCGTATTTAGGTATCACACCTGTCTTTTTAAGCATGTTGCGGAAACGTCTCTGATATGGAGGATAAGACTCCGGGCGAACACGAAGCCGATGCAATAGGACACAGGCAGTGCAGGTAAACGTGTAGCATATGCAATAACATCCTCAGAAAAGAGAAAAAGCGAAGGCCGCCTCAAATGAGACGGCCTTGTTGGGTTAACAAATGCGCTTCTTGCGCAGGTATTTCAGGTAAGGGATAACAGGAGCTGACCCGTTATTAAATTATAAACTGGCCTTTATTTCATCCAACGTATCAGCGAAGGCCTTTTCACGCCGTACGTCTTTCTGCCATGCCAGGCCTCTTTCCAACAGGTCAATTTCCTGTTTTACAGTAGCACCTGCCTGTCCTTCTTCTTTTGCGAGAATGAAGACAGTATCGGAAATGGCTACGCTTGTTTCAATATCGTGCGAGACGATCACAAGGGTTTTTAATTCATCAGAGACAGATACCTGCAATAACATCTCCACCACTTTATCCAATACACAGATATCAAGTCCGGAAAAGGGTTCATCAAACAGGAGAAAGGCCGATCCTTTTAAAAGCTGCTGCACAATACTGGCACGCTGACGCTGACCGCCAGACAATTGCTGTGGGTATTTGTGCAGGATGTCTGTTATTTCGAATGCTTCAGCCCATTTTGCTATAGCATCCTTTTCATTTCCCTTTAAGGCAGGGTTCTGCCTGCAGGCCATCATTACCGACTGGTAAATGGTTTTCCATTCAAACAGGTAGTAATGCTGGAATACAACGCCCATGTCGCCTGCTTCCACTTTCTTATTACCATATATGGTAATAGTTCCTGCAGATGGTTGCTGCAGCCCTGCCATCAGGCGGAACAACTGTGTTTTACCAATACCGCTCCTGCCTAACAGAGACACCACCTGTCCCTGGCTCATACCAGGACGTACAATATTGCGGATGGTAAAATTGACGTCCCTTAAAATGGCACGGTCACCATAACTCAGGCTGACATGCTCCGCCTGCAAAAGCACCTCTTCTTTTGTGTACGTCATCGTGTTGTTTTTTGTGATCTGGTGTAAGGAAACAGCCAGCTACGGATGGTTGCCAGCAGGTAATCGAAGAACAATCCCAGCAGGAAGATAAGCAGCTGCAATGCCAGTACATTGGTCAGATCGTTATACTTATTGTATTTGATCAGCAGCGCTCCTATTCCGCCTTCACTCATACTAAGCCCTTCTACCATGGTGATCATCAGCCAGGATATAGCAAAGTTGTGCTGTATTATTTCCAGTACCTTGTCAGCCTTACCGATGATGATCACTTCGTATAAGATCCGCCAGCGGTTATAACCCAGCGTCTTGCACAGGTCATACTCCTGTTGGGGAATATGCACGATGACCGACAGAAAAGACGTAACAAAAAAGGGGACAATACCGAATATCAGCAACCATAGTTTAAGCGCACTTCCGTTCTGCGTAAGCAGCGTAAAAACGAATATGAGCCCTGCCAATGTGAGATACCGGCACTTCACAATAAACAGCGCGATACCTTTAAAAAACGGCAATACAGATAAATAAGCGATAACCAGTGTAATAGCAATGGAGTACAGCATCGCCTGCATGGTCAGTAAGAGACTCACCAGCACATTATCTATCAGCACTTTTGTGGTAGATAAGTGCGCCAGGGCGGCCAGCACTTTACCTGGCTGCGGCATTAATCCATCGGTGGTAAGATGCCACAGCGTCAGCGACAATACTACCTGTGCCACTACCATAATCAGAAATGTCTGCCTGCTAATGACGGCAAAAGGTTGAAATAACTTCTTCATGCAGATAATGTTTAAGACCGGGAAGAAAAAGATAGCCGCTGACTTCATGCCAGACGGCTATCCGGGCTAATTGTTACTGACCTAAGACGATTTCCACCCTTCTGTTTTGTCTTCTGCCAGCCTCTGTATCGTTATCAGCTACAGGTTTGGATGCACCAAAACCTTTTGCCTCCACACGATTTACAGAAAGCCCTTTCCTCACCAGGTAATCTTGTACCGCCGCAGCACGCTTCTCTGACAGCGGAATATTGGTAGCATCAGCACCCACGTTGTCCGTATGTCCGTATACACCTACCTTCAGACCTTCCGCTACTACGGCAGATTCGAAGATCTCATTCAGCATTTTGAATGAAGATGATTTGATCACAGCAGAGCCGGTTTCAAACTCTATGCTGTAAGACTTTGATGATACTTCTGAAGTGATCTCGGAAGCATACTTTGTCTCAATCGCTTTACCTTCCAGCAGTTCCGGGTGGTTTGACAACACGGAGAACAGGAACGATTTATCCACTGCTTTCTCATAAGGCATAAAGGAAGGCATCAGCGCAGGATACATCTTCACCATCAGTGTACCGAAGGTGTTGTACACCGCTTTATATCGGTCAATTTTGTCTTCACCCAATCCGAAGGTGTTGGCCATGTCCTGCAGGTTGAATACTGCGGATCCTCCCAATGTTACTTTCAGTCCCTGGATATCCTTTTCTTCCACACCATCGTAATACTTCAGCCAATAAGCAGCATCCTGCTCATTATATACTTCAGCACTTACTTTGGCAGCGAAGGCTTTTGCCTCATTGAAGGAACGTACCTGGTCGCCCGCCTGTGCCAGGGCGATGATCATATTCTCGATATCGGTCCTGTGATCGTATGCCCATTTTTTGATGGCGATGGTCTGGTTAGGCATCTGCGAAGCGTACTGCTTTGTGTTGGCGATAGTCACCAGTCCACCCTTCTTCACTGACACATTCACGTCGCCCGGTGTCCAGGTTGCAACAGCATCCACACCTACAGTAGTGTCCTTACCGGTAGTCTTACCGTTTACCACTACCTTGCGGCTTTCGGTATAACCGGTGATATACTTATTAGGCGCATCCAGGAAGTCGTTAGCGGCAATAATGTTGATAGCAGTAGCATCGTAGGTGGTTTCGTCAGGGTTTACCTTCAGACCATTGTCGCCCGCCCATTTCAACAGAATATTGATGTCTCCGTCACGCAGCACACCTGCCACGCATTTACCGATAGCGGTTTTAGGATCTGCCTTCCACTGCTGAGGACCCATTACCTGGTCTTCACCATATGATTTACCGTGTGTAACAGGTATGATCACAGGCTGATATTCAGGTCCGAGTGGTTCCAGCTCTTTTGACAGGGAAGTCATGAAAGCAGGCATACCGTCTCCCATAAAGGTGATCAACACACCCGGTGTATTGGCATCCTTTTTATAGTCCTGGGCAAACTTCACCAGGTCAGCCATCTGCTTGTTACAGTCGTCCTGCCTGATATAGGTAATGTCCAGTTTCGCATTATCAAACAAAGACCCCTTGGTAGTACGTACACCACCGTTGGCATACATTGCTGAGAACTGGCTGTTCCATGCCATACGTAACCAGGTGATCTGTGTACCGCCATTACCTGCGGGTTCACTGCCGGGTAAAGGGACTTTTACAGCGTTACCACTTAAAGATGCTTCAGGCGCGTCAGGCAATACTACCTTGCCTACTTCCAGCGATTCGCCCACCTGTTTCGGGCGACCCTGATACCATCTTACACCTAAGATACCGGCTGCTACTACGGCAGCAATAATGAAAAGTTTTCCTGCGGGTTTTAATTTGATTGCCATTTTATTTTGTGTTTAGTAAGTTTTAAAAATTGCGTTGTGATAAATATTAATCCAGTAAGCCTCTGTGCCTGTCTGGTGTTTGTACACCCTTCAATCTTCCGCTATCGCTGTTCCTGTTCAGGGCAGACTGCGTATAATTGAAATCGGAGTGTACATCGAAACTGTTGATCAGTTCTATTGCCTGTGCAGACTTAGCCTTGTCTTCCAGTACCTTATCGTCCATAAAGCGGGAGGTAACATCGATGGCCGATTTGATATGGCCGATCTTCTCCCCGATACGTACTTTCAGTATGGCCAGCGCCTTCTCAGCATCCTGGTTCAGACCATCGTCGCCCTTGAATGCCTTCATTGCACTGCTCACGGCCGATAAGCCAGTGGTAACAGAGTAGTACAGGTCTTTCTTCGCTTCCAGGTCAAGCTTTGCATCTTCCAGCATAATACCGCTCTCCTCGTATGCAGCGTCAGCGAAAGAAACCAGCTTGTTCAGGTCACCCACGATGGGCGTTACATTGTCGATGTATTCCCTGCAGCGGATCACGTTATTGGCGTACAGATCTATCTGCCTGTTGTTCTTACTTTCATTCTGCAGGATCTTCACCTTCTGAATGTTGAGCTGTAACTCCTTTTCTTTTTCTCTCAGCTTGTCCAGCAACTCGCTCTGCTTACCTTTCAGTTTCGCGCTTTGTTTGAACAGTGTGTTCCTGTCCTCATAACCCTGATCGATCTTTGCCTGCAGAATCGCAAATGGATTCAGTTCTATAGCGAGACCAATCGTGTAGTTGGCGATGAACTCCGAGAAATATTTCAGCGCGCGCCAGAACTTTTTGCTGGTGACCAGCATCAGTAGAAAACCGAGTATTACACCACCAATGACCAGGTTGATCAGGTTCCAGGTCACGGAAACAAGCCATGGCAGTACATAGGTTGCAAACGCATACCCTAAGCCGGCAAAAAGGGAAATACCTATGATGGCGGTGGCGACATTTTTAGGCTCGGAAAACCAGTTTGTTTTTACGGCCCTGTTCATTACTTCATTCATGTTGCATTGTTTTAAAGTATGTGTTGCTTTATCTTTTCTATGTCCTGCAGCAGTTTATTCCTGCTGCTGGTCATCGCAGCATCATAACCGCTGCTGTTGTTTTCGATCTTTTCCTCATTCTCTGCTATTTCCTGTGTGAGCACCCCGATCTGCTGCTGCAGGTTCACTATTTCCTGCGAGAGCTTTTGTATCTGTTGCTGCACCTGGTCCATCTCCTTTTTCTTGTTCTGCACCTTGTCCAGCAATGCCTGATCTACCGTGCTGTGAAAGGCCGCTGCATCTGCGTCCAGTATTTTCACATATTCCTGGGCAGAAGACAATAGCTTCTGTTTGTCCAGTCCCTGTGCCTGTAAACCGGCATAGGCAGCGCTAAAGCGGGCACTTTCATCTTTGATGACATGCATCGCTTCGATCATTTTAGCGAACTCGTAATAGTCCGGCCCTGGCAGGTTTGCATCTGCAAACAGCTTGTTGAAGTAATCGCTGAACTTGTTGTCAGCATCCGCAGGAGCACGTGTTTCCGTACTACGCGGAGGAGGCGAAGATGCTTGCACAGACTGCGTTCCGGCATCTTCCTCATTTTTTGTCTTATCCTCCACTTCAATGAAGGCGGATAAGATCTTTTTACCTAGTGAGGCCATAGTTTTGTGATTTATAAGGGTGAATGAATCGCTGTGTAATGGGCATAGCTCCGCCTCCACGACTTTTAATCGTGTTTTTTTCCTAAAGCCTTATCGGGGGAAAAAGCAGACAGACGATGCCTGTCATGCGGGGGCAAATAGCTATGACGCCAGTATTACTGACATGTAGCCCGTTGTTTGTGATGACCTACGAGAGTGCCTGCAATGGCAATCTATATAGCCAACGACTGTAAGTTTTACATTGTAAATTGGAAATTTGTACGAATGAATAAAACCCAGGTCATGTACCTGCTGAGCCGCTTCGCAACTCCGTTAAATTCTGTACTGTAGGTTCGTGTTACAGGGTGGGAATTTCCGGTGGTTATAGCTCTTCAATGAAGGCGAGCTATCATCTTATCCGAAAAAGTGTTTGTCATTTTCTTTGGAGATATACTCCGTTTTGTTTGATGACGTAAAGATATGACGGGGTTAACATTTCCTTCACAGATACCAATACGAACGGTAATTTTTGTTTCACGAATGGTAGCCGGAATTGATGAACGGCAAAATAGAGGTATAAGCGAAAATATAGGAGGTTGAACGGCAGATATCCAATTTGAACGGAGGCCCAATAATGACCTTACAATCAAATAATTGTAAGGGTAGCCCGTATTTGCAAAGCCCCATAAACTTATCAAGCGGGGAAAGAAAAACACGGCGGACGCCCCTCTTCAAAACCAGCAGTAAGATACTGAAAATCAC
This sequence comes from Chitinophaga filiformis, assembly GCF_021646545.1. Lineage (GTDB taxonomy): Bacteria > Bacteroidota > Bacteroidia > Chitinophagales > Chitinophagaceae > Chitinophaga > Chitinophaga filiformis_A. The sequence continues at coordinate 160,828 of NZ_JAKIRP010000007.1, forward strand.
CAATTTATCCACCAATTTAAATTATCACCACAGATTCCTATCTTTAAAACATGAATAGCCGGGAATTACTAAAACAGCACATTTCGAAAACCGCAACGCTGACTGACGAGCAGTTTGACTACTTCTTTTCTCATTTTACGCACCTGTCCTTTAAAAAGGGACAGACTATCATTAGTGAGGGTGATGAGGTAGACTGCGAATACTTTGTGATTTCCGGCTGCCTGAAGGCATTTTTCATCAATGACGACGTTAAGATGTACATCCTGCAGTTTGCTATGCCTACATGGTGGACATCTGATTATAACGCGCTTTATAGTCATACCCGTGCTACCATCAACGTTGATTGTATCACAGATGCCGAAGTACTGTGCCTGAAAAGTGAAGACCGCGAAAAGCTCTGTGCTGAAATACACCAGGTGGAACATTTCTTTCGCTGGCGAACAAACAGGGGTTATGTAGCTTCACAGAAAAGGCTCCTTTCCTTCATGAACAATGATGCTAAAAAACGTTATGAAGAGTTGCTGACCCTCTACCCCGAATTATATAACCTGGTACCCAAGCACCTGATAGCCGCCTATCTGGGCATCTCACGTGAGACCCTCAGCAGGCTTTATAATGCCCGTTAACCCTCCCGATGTGATCTATGTCACATAATTACTGAATGTGATGTACGTCACGTAACCACCTTGAAATTCCTTCCGTTCTTTGTGTTGTCAATTCAAACATAAACAATTAAACATACACAAAATGGAAACGAAAAAATTTCAAATCGTAAATGCACAAAGTAATATTGATTGGATCGGTCGTAAAGTAACCGGCGCACATAATGGAACCATCGGTATCAAAGAAGGTACTCTGATCTTCACTGATGGCAAATTATCAGGTGGTAACTTTGTAATAGACACTACCTCCATCAAGATCCTGGACGTAACAGATCCGGCTACAAATGCACAATTTGCCGGTCACCTGGCTTCAGACGATTTCTTCTCTATCGATAAATACCCTGAAGCTACCCTGCAGATCACAGGCGTATCCGGCAAACACGTACAGGGCGACCTTACCATCAAGGGTATCACTCACCCGGTTAGCTTCGATGTAACTGTCAATACCGACCATGGCGACGTAGTGACCGCATACGGAAAGCTGGTAATAGACCGCACCAAATACGGTATTAAGTTCCGCTCCGGTAACTTCTTCAAAGATCTCGGCGATACACTCATCTACAATGACTTCGATCTTCAGGTAACGATTACTGCTAAAGCTGCCTGATATTCATCACCCCTAAAAATTTAAAAAATGCCTTACGTAAAGATAGAACTCACCCGTGAAGGCGTCACCCGTGAGCAAAAGCAACAACTGATCAAAGGTGTAACAGACCTGATCACTGATGTACTCAATAAAGATCCTCAGCTGACACATGTTGTCATACAGGAAGTGAACCTGGACGATTGGGGATTTGCAGGCGAACAGGTATCTGTTCTCCGTGAAAAAGGAATCACAGCAGATAAAAAATAAGCAACAATGAAAAAGCAAACAATCATAGTGACCGGTGCATCATCCGGTATTGGTAAGGAAGTAGCAAGGTACTTCCTGGAAAGAGGAGATAACGTAGTCATCAATTCCACTACTACAGACAAGCTCGAAGCAGCATTTAAAGAACTCGGCGGAGGCAGCAACCTGGCTATGGTAGCGGGTAACGTGAGCGATAAAAAGACAGGTGAAAAGCTGGTAGCCACTGCAGTTGAAAAATTCGGTTCTGCGGATGTACTGGTAAACAACGCCGGTATATTTGAAACCAAACCATTCCTTGAAGTGGACGAAGCTTATCTGGACCGCTTTCTGAACACTAACCTGAAAGGTACCTATTTCACTACGCAGGCGGTTATTCCACAGATGCTGAAACAACACGATGGCGTAGTGATCAACATCGGCACTCCGTTGGTCTACCATGCGCTGGGTGGTGTACCCATCACCGCACCGATGTCCAGCAAAGCAGCTATTCATGCACTTACACTTCAGCTGGCAGCTGAATTCGGTAAAGACAACATACGGGTAAACACCGTCGCGCCAGGCACGATCCGTACGCCTATGCATGGCGAAGATGCTGATAAAACTGCCGGTCTTCATTTATTGAACCGCATCGGTGAAGTGACAGATGTTGCGGAAATGGTTTATACCGTGGCAAAAAGTAACTTCATCTCCGGCACCATCATCAATGTGGACGGTGGCGCAGGCGCCGGACATCATCTGAATTAATATGAAAAAACTATTATTAATACTCGCTTTTATGGTCAGCGTTCCGCTGACCATAAAAGCGCAAAAGACAAATCATATGGACACGCAAAAAGCTGATGTAGCAGCTATTTCCGAAATACTGGAGGGCTCCTATTTCAAAGGCATTTATGAAGGCAATCTTGATCTTTTGAAGCCAGTATACCATTCCGGAACTTTACTTTTCGGAGATGTAAAAGGACAGCCTTACGCTAAAACGCTTGATCAATACCTGGATGGTGTGGCCAATCGTCAAAGCCCTAAAGATTCAGGAAAGCCGTTTAAAGGAGATATTATATCCGTTAATGTTGTAAACTCTATTGCGGTGGCTGAAGTAAAGGTAAAAATGTATGACTTTAATTATCACGAGTTTTTATCTTTCCATAAGATAGATGGCAGATGGTTCATCGTCAATAAAATGATCAGCGACGTACAACAATAGTTTAATCATGTGGTATAATACAAAAGTAACGGAGCAAGTGGGTATTGCATACCCTATCTTTCAGGGCCCTTTCGGTGGTCGCCTTTCATCAGCCGAACTGGTGGCTGCTGTATCAAATGCGGGCGGACTTGGCGGCTACGGAGCCTATACACTGACGCCACAGGAGATCATCACTATAGACCAAGAGATCAAAGCACTTACTGACAAACCTTATAATATCAACCTGTGGGTTTCAGATACGGACGCCACTAATGGAGCAGTCTCCGAAACCACATATGAACAGGTGAAAGCACTTTTCCGGCCTTACTTTGACGAAGCAAACGTTCCTTTCCCTGAAAAGCCGGCGCCATTTAAAAGCAGGTTTGAAAACCAGGTACAGGTCATCCTGGATATCCGCCCGAAGGTTTTCAGCTTTGTGTTTGGTATACCATCAGCAGACATACTGGAACAGTGCCGTAAGCTGGGCATTATTACTGCTGGTGCGGCCACTACGCTGGATGAGGCCATCGCACTTGAAAATGCCGGCGTAGACCTGATCGTTGCATCAGGCTTTGAAGCCGGCGGGCACCGGCCCTCATTCCTGAGCTCAACGGAGTCTTCTTTCACCGGTACCTTTGTATTGCTTCAACTGATAAGGGAAAAGGTAAAAATACCTGTTATCGCTGCCGGAGGTATTGCTAACGGCAAGGGTATCGCTGCAGCGCTGACGCTTGGCGCAGACGCGGCACAAGTCGGGACCGCCTTCCTGGCCACAGATGAGTCTAACGCGCTGCCTGTTCACAAACAAATGTTATTCTCTGATGCCGCAAAGTACACCACATTGTCGAAGGCCTTTACCGGCAGGCTGGGCCGGGGTCTGGCCAACAGGATCACCAGAGAGACCGGCAACGAAAACGCCTACCTCCCCTTTCCCCTCCAATCCACATTTATGTCGTCATTGAGAAGTGCTGCTGTTCAACAGCAAAAATGGGACATGGTTTATTTCTGGGGAGGACAGATAGCCCCCATACTAAAACATACTAAAGCCACGATACTGATGCAAACGTTAATAGAAGAAGCTTCTGCCTGTTTCAATGATCTGAAGGTTTAACAACTCACAGGCAGATGGTCAACCAGATGTAAGCAAAAAGGCTACGTGATGTAGTCTTTTTGCCGTTTTATGGCTCTTTACGCGAAGCAGCTATTTTGCTGATTGCCGCTGTTAGCACCGCGTTGAATCCCGAAGGATCTTCATTCATGGGATAATGTCCTGTTCCATGCATCGGCAACAGCACATATGAAATGCCTTTTTTCATCAGGGCAACGGTATCTGTGGATGTGTAATCGCTGTTAATTAAGTAGATCGTCTTTTTCAAACCAGCCAGCTTCTCAATACCCGGGTATTGCTCATTCCTCTCCAGGCAGTCAATAGCAATGACAGTATCAACACTGGTGATGTCATTCAAAACCCTTGCCTTTATCAGCGAATCCGTGGTGGACGAGAATAAATATTGCCTGGCGAAAGGCAATATTACCTGCTTATAATTTCGCCTGGCGCCTTCGAAGAAGCGAACAGTTTCCGTATCAGGTTGCGGCGGATCCCATCCTGCATTCTTGAAATTGTCCACGCCCACCAGTCCGATCACCCGGTCTTTATTACGCAGCGCCGCCTCAACAATGATAAAACCACTCATCGAATGCCCGACCAGGATAACGTTCTTTAAATCCAGCTGTTGGATGACTGCCGAGAGATCTTCCCCATATGCCTCTACCGTCCATTTTTCCCTGTTCTTACCAGAAGCCCCGAAACCAGGAAGGTCCACCGTCACTACACGGTATTTTATTTGGAAGAAGCCAAACTGATCTTTCCAATAATCTTTATTGATACACCAACCATGCACAAAAAGCAGGGTGGTATCACCCTTCTTACTGTCATCATAGTTAATATTCACCCCCTTGTTGTCTATCTTTACTGCTTCACCGGCTGACGCTTCCTTCCGATGCGCTGTCTGATGGCAGGAGAACAGGATAGTTGACAGTAATGTCATCAAGGTTACAGGAAGATAGTGTTTCATAGATGTATGCTTTCGGATGTTTACCGGCAAATTAATGAAAATCTGGTCAGATCATCAGTATCATGCAACTTTCTGACGCTGGTTACGACTTTAATACAGGCTATTTTGCAATATTCAACTTGTCAACATAACCGTTTCAGGTCACACTAAAAATGATAAAAAACATTCAACGCGACACATGGGTAGACTATTTACGGGCTACGATCACTGTACTGGTGGTTGCACATCACTCGAGTCTTGCTTATACGACATTCGCTAATTTCAACAAGGAAGCCTACATCAACTCCACTCATCCAATTGTTGATAACAAAAGATGGATAGGACTGGATATTTTTGAGAACTTCAACGACATATTTTTCATGTCGCTTATGTTTTTCATCGGAGGACTATTCCTTACAAAAAGCATCGCGAAAAAAGGCACAATGGCTTTTATCAGGGACAGATGCCTGCGACTGTTCATACCTTTTATTTTCATTGGAACCCTGTCAAATCTTATTGCCCATTTTCCATCTTTTTATTTAGCTCATAACGATATCAGTATCAAAGCATATGTAGTTGACTTCTTTACCGTTGAAAAATGGCCTGTTGGTCCTCCCTGGTTCATTTGGGTACTGTTTGCGTTTAACCTGCTGTTCGCACTGATATATTCACCAGCTAAAAATTTCTTTTCCAACACGGGCAACAGGATCGACCGGCTTGGTAACCGTCCACTGCTTTGTTTCCTTTTATTAGCCTTACTGACGTGGATATTATATGTACCGGTAGCCTATAATATAGGGGCCGGCACATGGACAGGCCGGGGACCTTTCGACTTCCAGCTAAGCCGCATCCTGCTATACTTTGGTTATTTTATGACCGGCGCCATTATCGGGAGTTCAAATTTCCATAACGGCATCTTTGCAAGGGATGCAGCACTGGTCAGCAGATGGAAGACATGGATAGCACTGGCACTGATCACCTATGCGGTCCTGACAGTGAGCGGCGAATATAATGTGCTGAAGAACCTTGTTGTAAAAGGTGTATTACCTGAATTTACAGCCTGGATGATCTACTATACCGTTTATGTACTTTCCTGTACATTGAGCAGTATAGCCTTCCTGACCACCTTCAGAGCCCTGGCTAAGACTCCTGTGTTATGGATGGATTCATTGTCTGCCAATGCTTACCTGATATACTTAATTCACTACATCTTCGTGCTCTGGACACAACTGTTCCTGTTAGATCTTGCAACTCCTGCATTTGCCAAATTTCTCATCGTATTTTTTAATGCACTGGCGCTTAGCTGGCTGGCAGGCATCTTTTTAAGAAGATCTCGTTTTGTAAGAAAGTACCTGTAAACAGCTTCGTCATCATAAAAAAAAGAGACCGTCTGCCTGGATAGGGAGACGGTCTCTTTTAAAAAAGGATCTATTTGTTACACTTATTCTACAACCACTTTCTTAAGGCTGTTACCTACAGAAATAATGTAAATTCCTTTAGGCCAGTTAGAAATGTCTACCTGCACCTGGTTAACGTTGCCATTAACCCTGGTCTGATAAACTTCTTTACCACTGATGTTATAAACCTTCAGCAAAGATGACTGCGTAGCACCTTTCAGCTGTACGTTCATGATGTTAGTTGCCGGGTTTGGAGATACGTTCACAGAGAGGCTGTTTTCAATACTCTTCACAGGAGCAGCCATTGCAAGTCTTCCTGCTGCCGGTGCATCTGCATACACTTCAAACTCCCAGATGGAGAAGCCATATGGGGTCGATCTCTTCAGGCCGTGTACTCTTACATAACGGGCATTAACAGCCGGGAAAGTAAGGTCTTCCGTACCACCAACACCGGTTGTTACAGTTCTCTGTACCGTCCAGTTGACAGTATCATTGGATGTTTCGATAGTGTAAGATGTTGCAAAAGCCGTTTCCCATTTCACCACTACTCTTGAAACATTCTGAGCGGCGCCCAGGTCAACAGCTAACCATTCATTGTCTGTATAACCGGATGACCAGCGTGTTGTGGTAGCGTTACCATCAACAGCGTATGCAGCAGGGAAATCTGGTGTTTCAACAGAAGAAGCCCACACGGTTTTATTGATAGCAATGTTGTTGGATTGGGATTGCTGTACAAAGTTGATCCAGTTGAAGTTGAACTCATTGGAATCAAATACAACGCGCAGTACTTTCTGACCGGCGGTCAATGCCGGTGTAGTTACATTTACAGTAGCCCAGGTCTGCCAGCCGACAGTATTGGGTACGGTAATAGTACCGGAGATGTTCTGTCCGTTCAGTTCCACATGGAATGTTTTTCCGGCAGCAATTGCAGCTACTCTTGCCTGGAGGGTGTATACACCTGCCTGTGCAACGTTCACTGTATATTCCAGCCATTCGCCCGTCTGAATAGTACCTACATTATATCCACCTTCAGTGGCAGACTCAATATCAACACCTTCTGTAGTACGGTACTGTCCCTGTGTATTGGTCGCTGTCAGATCATGATAGGCAACCCCTTCGCCACCATCATCATAGTTCTCCGCTTCGATCTTTCCGGGGATTGCCCATGCAGTTCCTCCATGAGGAGCCTGTGCTGCGGCGCCATATACTTCCAGTTCGAAGATAGAATAACCGTAGGTAGTGGCTCTTGACAGACCATGGATCCTTACGTAACGGCCATAACCCGTTAAACCAGTCAGGTCATTTACCAGCGTAGTATTACCGCTAACCGATTTTACTTTTACCCAGTTGCCGGTGCTTGTTGATATTTCTACATCGTAGGCTGTAGCGTAAGCAGCTTCCCATGTAATTTTTACCCTGTTGATGTCATAGTTGGCGCCCAGGTCTACATACAACCATTCGTCATCCGTGAATCCGGATGACCAGCGGGTACCATAGTTACCGTCGGTAGCATTAGCTGCCACCAGGTTCTGTGTGGTATTTACTTCTGTGGAAGATACAGTCACCTGTTTGCCGGAGGCCAGATTCTGCGGCACAGGCGTACCACCGTTACAAACATTACCTAATGTGTTGTAAATAGCGTTGATATCACCAAACTCTGTGGCAATGTCCCAGATCATGATACCACCTGCTGTTGATTTTGCAAGATTAGCTTTCCTGATATGTTCCGGCGTATTGTTGTCAGCACTGTAAAATGGCACCCCCAGCATTCTTTTGCTCTGTGGCACGCCACGTGCAGTCCAGTAAGCCATGGCACTGCTGGCCAGCTGATCGCCACCATAACACATGATGTTCACCAGGTCTAACATGGAAACGTTGTCATAGTTATCACCATTGTTGTTAGCGCTTTCAGATACAGCTGCTGTAAACAGTTTACCCATACCATGGAATCTGTTGCCGAGTACAGTAGCCACAGCATTCCACCTTGTTTTTGAAGTCGGATATTCCCAGTCCAGATCAATACCATCCAGGTTATACCTGGTGATCAGGTTAGCGAGGGCATTTGACAGGTTGTTGATTGCAGTAGGATTGGTTGAAATTTGTTCAAACGGCGTATTGCCCGGGGAACGGCCGTCAAGCCAGCCACCGACTGACAAAAGTATTTTTACATTGTTGGCATGACACCTGTTTACCAGGTCAGTCAATACAGCTCCATTATCAACCGAGCCGATATTGCCGTCTGTACCCGGAATTACAAACGCATAACAAATATGGGTGTACTTAGTATAATCAACCTTTGAAGGACTGTTGATATAGGCGTCTCCGCCCTCCACCCATGAAGGATAGTACCCTACTATATTATAGCATGATACCTGTGCAAAACTGGCTCCGGAAAGCATGAGGAGCCCCGCAAGAAATAATTGTTTAATTCTCTGCATAATTGGATTTTTAATGATTATATGAAGGATAAATCTCAATGAGGGAGCGATGCCATTGGCAGATACTTGTAGTCATAATAAATTGCATATCCCGGACGGCACCGTGAAAAGATCAGGTGCTGGTCAACAATTAGACGTGCTTGAATGGCATCAGTGTAAATGTCCTGTGCTGAAAGCTACAGGCCTGTTGTAATGGAAATCAATGTGTGCAAATTGTAATGGAATTTTAATTGGTTATTCTGATAGGTTTTCTGCCGGCCGACTAATGTAGTCTTTTAATAATATAAAGATATATCTAAATCGAATGTCCGCCAATAAGATGTTTATCTTTTTTTACATAGCAGGCATGCAAATCTGTACGCATGTATGCATTGAGTTGATAATTAATCTGATAAGGCTATACGTCATTAATACACCAGCTCAACCATGGTCATCAACATGCACGTCCCGGTTACGCGCAGACTAAGTATTTCCATACGACGGCGCGCCATTCCTCACTAATATGGGTATCTTGTTTTCTCTTTTTATTCTATCTTTCCAGCACCTATATCATTTTACTAAAAACATCAACATGAAAAAAATTCTCGCTGCACTGATATGCCTGGCCTTTGTTAGCAATGCATTTTCTCAGACAACATCCAAGGAAAAGAAAATAAAGGAAATGCTGGAACTGGTCGGCTCCGGTAAATTAGGCGTACAGGTAGCACAGCAAATGCTCAGCAATTTCCAGGAGCGGTTCACTTCCGTGCCGGCTGAGTTCTGGGAAAAAATGAAAGCAAGCATTCATGCAGAGGATCTCGTCAACCTCACCATACCTGTCTACGCGAAGTATTATACGGAAGAAGACCTGGACCAGGTGATCGCTTTCTACAAAACACCGGCGGGCCGTAAAGTCATAGCGGTAACACCACAGATCGTGCAGGAGTCAATGGTATTGGGCCGGGAGTGGGGACAGAAGCTGGGAGAAAAGATCCTCAGCGAAATGAAGGCCAGCGGTTATGACCCCGAGAAAATGGAGAATTAATACAAAAAAGGGCAGCCGCTTCCTGTGCAGACTGCCCTTTTTTATGTTTAAAAGTTAGGATCGAAGTTGAAGAAAATAGGATTAGACAGGCCCACCATATTTCCACTCAGCTTCATGGACTCCGGCACCTGCGGATAAGGAGTAGCCGGACCTTCTACCGTCACCCGGTAATAAGTCCTGCCCACGGTAGCCGGGGTATCTGTAAATTCAGCAACAGGGTTTTTACCCGTCACTTTTAGGGTATCGAATTTATTCCCATTCTTCACAATGCTGATGGCATATGTTTCTTCCGGAACCGTCTTTCCTGTCAGCTGAATACGGAACTTAACCGGCTTACCGGTCGGCTTGGTGTTATCCCCCATCATCATATCCATTTTACCATCCTGGTCGAGATCTGCATAGAACTCAACACGTGGTGCATAAGGATTTGCGCTCACTGATACCCTGCCGTTGGTCAATGCATCCACAACGGCCTGCGGCGTCCTTGCTGTAGCGTATACCCAGGTGGTAGGTGTCGCTACATAATTAGCTTTCGCCTGTACGCTGTTCTTCGTCGCCTTATCGGGTGTATCGGGCGTGCCATGATGGGCATCACTTCCTCCCCTGCCGGTCAGTTTACGGCCGGATGAAAGCATGTCATCCCATATCATGATCGCATTTTCATTCTTTGACCAGATAGCGGAGTTCCATACTTCTATTGACTCGATCATGTCATAGGAATACCCAAAGTGGTCCTTACCACTGGGATGATTGGCTGACAGATGTACCCCCAACTGCTTTTTCACGGCGCCAATTACAATGTCCCGCTGATCACGAACGTCATATAAGCGCTGGTGGTCGTAAGGTTTAGCAGAAAACACGTTACCATGTCCGCGGGTGGTTGTCCACTCGGCGCCATACAGTAACAATACGGAATCTGATTTAAATTCAGGATCTGCCCATGTATTATGCGCCACATCACCATCCACATGATTATCGTGGTCGGTGATGCAGATATAATCAACGCCTGCAGCTTTGGAGAAAGCGATGATCTTGGCAACAGGATTATTGGAAGACTCTTTACTATGCCTGGAATGCAAATGCAGATCCCCTTTCAGCCATACACCGCCTTTGAGGCTTGCTACAGACGGCAGGTTGTTAAGTTCTGCAGGCGCCCACGGGCTAACGTGAGCAGACTGCCCCATTGCAGCATTTGTAAAACAGCCGGCTATCGCTACCAGCAATCCGGTACTCGCAACTTGCTTCAACAACATTTTTCGGTCATTCTTGAACATCATATTAAATTATTATGGTAGTGCATTAAAAAGCTTAGCCGCATATAGGAAGAGGAACATGACATGTGGCCGCAAAGGTATACATCGGCAAAAGCCGCGGGTGTTAAATTTAGATCAAGAGATCATTAAATGTGATAACCGGTTTGGTGATTTAAGGCGCATTACGGGCGTTAACAGTAAATAACAGTCACTGGCAGGATCTGGCATAGTTTTATCATTATTAAAGCTGAAAAGGAAGTTTAAACGGACTGCAGACGCTTAACTCAACATTTATCACGCTAATAAACTTCACAACATGAAAGCTTTAAAATATTTCGCCATAACCGCCCTACTTATTTCCGGGTTAAGCAGCTGCCTGGTGGTCCGCGACAGACCGGGATACTATCATCCCCGTCCTCACCACCACCATCATGGACATGGACATTACAGATAATAATGCCAAAAAGCCCCTCGTTCAGAGGGGCTTTACTTTATCACCTGGTTTTGGCATCAGGAAACAGACAGACCTCCATCAACAGGTAATATCACACCTGTTACCCAGGTAGAACCGGCTGTTACCAGCATCGCAACATGCGCAACGATATCCGCTACATCGCCTCTCCTTTGTAAAGGAATGGATGTTCTTTCACTTTCGTGAATGGCCTGGATGATTTCCAATGGCAGTCCTGCGTTAGCCAGAACAGGTGTATTGGTAGGGCCGGGTGCAACTGCATTTACGCGGATGCCCAGTGGGGCCAGTTCCAGCGCCCATGTTTTTGTCAGCATATTAATACCTGCTTTTGCTGCGGCATAAGCGCTGATCTCCGGATACACTTTAATACCATGACTGCTGCTCACATTGATCACATGTCCTTTGGTAGCTGCCAGGAAATCAATACAGCCTGAAGTAAGCAGTGTGGGAGCGATTACATGTGTCTGGTACATAGCTTCCATTGATCTGCTGCTGATACCTTTCAGAGGCGTCAGTTCTACATGGCCCGCATTATTAATCAGTACGTCCAGTTTACCTTCCCAGTTGACACGGATGAACTCCAGTAATTTCTGTTCATCGCCCGCTATCTGCGTATCATATTCCAGTGTATGCAGCTCCGGCAGCTCATTCGCTAAGGCAGCCAGTTTTTCTTTATTACGACCTGTTACTAAAACCTGCCATCCGATGGAATAAAAATGCCGTGCTATTCCTTCTCCAATACCCGAAGTACCTCCGGTGATCAAAATGTTCCTATTCATAAACTCACTAATTTTGTGCAAAGGAAAGCAGCGATCAGGTTTTTATGAAGAGCTTACGCCAGGGTAAGTGAGTGGCATCAGGGTTGGCTTTGTCTGCTTTCGGGCTTTTTTAAAAAACGGTTTTATGGCTTATAACAGAAAAATGACATTAGACTGCGAATCCAATCCAAATGCGGATTGTGCATTGGAAGCGGCATTGTCAATAATAGGCGGGAAATGGAAGCTGAAGATCTATAAAGCGCTAAGGAACGGTGGCAATGTAAGGTTTTCCGCCATACACAAATCATTACACGATATATCGGAAAAAACACTGGCCGCACAGCTGCGCGAACTGGAGAACGATGGGATCGTTACCAGGACCAGCTATCCGGAGATACCACCCCGTGTGGAATATACATTGACCGCACTGGGTGCACAGCTCGAACCGGTATTCGAATCATTGAATAACTGGGGGAAAGCATATGTGGACGGCCGCTCGGCCATGGTTACAAATGAAGGATTTGAATAAGGCGTATCCGCACATCACTCATGGTAACGCTGATGTAACTGCCTGAATATCTCCTCCATCTTTTCATTATTCTTAACAGCGGCAGGATGGGCCTTAATATCCTCCTGTACATAGCGCATACGCTTATCGGTCAGCGGGTGCGTACTGATAAATTCAGGGATCTTTAGCTGATGGTCCAGCTTCTTTAATTCCTGCATCAGCTGCACCATACCTTGCTGGTCTACCTGGTTGCGACGCAGGGTTTCCAGACCGGTAATGTCGGCCTGCTCCTCATATCGACGGGAATAGGTAAGGCTGTAAATAGAGGTAGCATTAGCATATAAAGTTCCTACTATACCGCCTGCATCACTGAATACCGCCGACAAAAGGAGGCTGGTGCTCAGATCACGGCATAATTTACGAACAGAATGACGACGGGTTACATGCGCCACTTCATGGGATAACAATGCAGCCAGTTCCTCTTTCGTACGCAATTTCTTCAGTAACCCTGTATATACCATCACATACCCGCCAGGAAGCGCATAGGCATTCTCAATACTACTGGGCACTACCGTGAATACAAGAGAATCGGACGTATCCCACTTCATTTGGGCAGCAAACTTTGTCAGCAGTTCACTACCGGCTGTATCGATCTTCTCCTGCATACCATTACGGGCCGCAATGCCAATCTCTTTATCGAAGGACCTGGGCAGCTGATCAACCACCTTATCGGCACACCAGGGCAGTATAAAGAAATGGCCCGCCAGCAGAATACCGATGAGTATCAACAGCGAGATCAGGCCTACTTTATAACCGCCACGCAGTGCCAGCTCATGTAAGCCGACACCGCGTGAGAGTTTGTAATTTTTAAGGAACTCTTGTACAAAAACCGGATCATTCACTTCCAGGCTACCGGCTTCTTCTCCCGTATAAGTAATGCGGATAAAATTCCGGTCGCTTACCTGTATGGAGATCTCACTAAAGAACCATCGCAGTTGCTGGGAAGGCTCGCCTTCCGTGGTATAATCTACCAACAGACTTCCCTCGAAGACCTCCACAGTGACAGGAATGGCCTTTGCTACCTGGTGATTGTAATATTGTCCCTTGTACATATTTTTATTAGATGATGCTCAGATCAAACATATCCACGAGATCCTCGCCTGTTGCATTTCTGTATTCTTCTTCGGTCTGTGCAAGTTCTGACAGCTCAATATCTCCCACTATCTCAACATTTGACATCAGGAATTCTATTGTACGTGTCTGCACCCAGGCGAAGGCGATACCGAATGTAAAAATAAGGAGAATGAAATTTACGATCAGCAGGCCGGCAAAATTGCTGCCGGACGCTGTGGAGCGGAACGTGAAAGACTTATCGCCATGAACGAGGCGCAGGTTATCAACGTAATAACGGAAGATGTCAGCCTGCCACCAGAAGCTGTAGATACCCAAGGTGATAAGCGTCAGGAAATACCCTTTCAGGTTCATAACAAAAAAGTCACCACCATTGCCGTTATAACGGAACTCACCGCTGCCGAAACGGATATTGCTCAGCAGGTAGTTACGGATGTTGATAGCTGCCCAGGCACCATAGAAACCCAGGGTAACGATGGTCAGCAACATCTCTTTCAGGAACAGTTTCATAAATGTCTTCCTGTCGCCACGGTAACCAAAGCGGATCCCTCTCCAGGATGTTTTGGCCCAGTGGTAACGGTTTGCACCGTGGATCGCTGCTGGTACGACAAAGATCAGGAAAAGGATGTAGAACACCATTCCTACGAAAGGCAGCTTAAAGTAAGCACAGACATTCACGAGAATGAGCACTGCCACAAAAAGTCCCATAGCTTTCAGAAATCCTTTGAACATCTCTTTACCCGTGCCATTCCAGGCAAGTCGGGATCCATCCAGCTCAGTGGACGAATAGAGATATTGTAATTTCTTCGCTTTTGCCCAGGGATAATACAGGCCGAGTGTTACAGCTGTCAGTAGCCAGTTTAAAAATAGAATGCCGAAATAAGTACCTCCGTCACCGTGAAACGTCAATGCGGGGTTTTTAATTACAGTGCCCGATGGGCTGTACTGTTGCTCCATGTGTAGGGATTAAGATATAGGTGAATAATTAATAAGAACAAATATATTAAATACTTTTATATTTTTCTTAACATATGGATTACAGCAACAAAACATCTTTTCCTTTGTTTTTGAAGCAGTTATACCAAAATCTCCTAACTTCAGTGTATGAAACCATCCTTGTTAATACTCCACGGCGCCATCGGTGCATCCCGCCAGTTAAGGGCAATAGCTGCGCAGCTGTCAACACAGTATGAAGTACATCTTTTTGATTTTCCCGGTCATGGAGGGAAGGACCTGCCGGAAGGCCCCTTTTCCATTAAACTCTTCGCAGAAGCCGCACTGGAATATATAGAAGCGCATCACCTGCAGCAGCCAACCATTTTTGGTTATAGCATGGGAGGTTATGTGGCCATGTACCTGGCGAAACATCATCCGCAACTGATAGCAAGGGTCATTACCCTGGGTACCAAATTTCACTGGGACGAAGCTACCGCGGCTAAAGAGATCAAAATGCTGGACACTGAGACCATTACTACCAAAGTGCCCGATTTTGCCGCTGCTTTGGCCGATATGCATGCCCCGAACGACTGGAAGGTAGTGCTGCAACGTACAGCGGACATGCTGACTGCAATGGGAAAGGACAATCCACTGAAGCCGGACGATTATAAAGACATAAGAACCGACTCCCTTATTATGCTGGGCGACAGGGATAAAATGGTGACGCTGGAAGAAACGATCGCTACCTACAAAGCACTGCCCGAGGCAAAGATGGCTGTATTACCCGGCACGCCGCACCCGGTGGAAAAGGTAACGCCTTCGCTACTGGCGTTTTTCCTTAGTTAGAAGACTAAACTGACACTATCTCACTTTTTATAAAAAGTAAGGGCCGTCCATTAATCGTGGACGACCCTTACTTTTATAAAACTATCTTACTTTCCTATTTCAATTGTAAAAGTATCTTCCGGTGAAGCAACAACATCATTACCGGGTGTATTATCGTGAGGTACCGGATAATATTGACCGGTCAGGGTCAATCCCTTATCCGTTCTCTCCAGCATGATCTTCAGAAAACCGTGTTTATCATCGCAGTAAGCCTCCAATTCCACGTCATCAAACAATGCATTTTCATTGGTGAACCGTTTATCTTCAAGCGCAGCTACTGCATGCAATTCATCATATCCTCCGCCACCGGCAACGATAAAACATACAGGCCTGCCTTCAGGATAACTCCTTTTAAAGCGCTGATAGTTGTGTACATGCCCACTGAAAACGATATCCGGCCTGATACCTGTTTCTGCAAAAACTGACTCCAGCAGTGTGATCATGGGGATACTGGATCCATGGTTTACATCCGACGAATAAGGCGCATGATGGATACATAGTATCAATGCCTTCCCTGGCCTTTCCTGATCAGCAGCTTTCAGCTCTTCCTTCAGCCAGTTCCTTTGTTCTTCAGTGACGATGCCGAACTTGGGCACATTGCTGTGCATCCCGATAATATTGGCAAGCGGCGTATTCAGTGTCCAGTAAACATTGGGCTGCACCATACTTTTCCTTTCCGATCCACCACCGAATGCCACCGTATGAGGCGTTGTATCACAAAACACCGTCATGAAGGCATCCAGGCTGTTATAAGGTGCTACATCCGGATTCACATCGCTGTCATGATTGCCTGCTATGGCAAAGATAGGTCCGGGATAAAGTTTATATGGATCAAAGAATTGCCGCTGATACTGCGACGCCTCTCCATGATTATATACTACATCTCCAAGATGATAAAGGAACTGTGGTTGCTCATCTTTGGGCACATTGTACTGCCTGACCATCTGCCTCACTACTTTTTCCTGAAAATCGGGACTACGCAGGCTACCTGTATCGCCTACCATATGAAATGTCATTTTCCCGTTACCGATATCAGGAATGACGTGCTGAATAGGTAAACGGTAAGGATAAGCGCCACTTGGTTTCGGTAATGCCCTGAATTTATAGGAATCGTCCGGTTGGTCTTTCTTTAGCACAGGTGTTTTATATCTCATGACAATATCAATAGTACAGGGTAAAGATACGCGCAAAAACGACTACTAGGTAGTGGAATGATTGAATGCCCGCCTGGTAACAAATAGGTGCAATAATTCCCGGGATAGTTCATTAAGCTGTCTATTATCCGCTACAAATGCTTTGCCAGACACACATTGCCTTTCCTTCTGTGCATGGTACGCAAGTTGTTATTTCAGGTATTAACCCCGGACAATTCATGCAGGGATCTGATTTTTAAAACAAATATGAGCAGCATGACTGGCGTATCACCATGGGCAGCAACGTCCATCAAAGAGCTTGCAGGGAATAATGGTTCCTTATTTTCCAAAGAGATCGGACAATATAAGTTTTACGGTCATTCAGGAGAAGATTCTCTCTGGATTATCGCTGCACTTAACGGGCAGGTTAAAATCGCCTTCCGGACCGCATATGGTCCTGATGGCCCTGTCATAAATGAGGTTATCAGCGAAAACAATCGTATTATTTGCTCGTTGACCTGCCGGATCGGCCACTTTGAGGTAGAAATACAATTTCCGGAAAATGAAAAGCCTGTGTTGCACTATACGGTTCGCTTCCAGGCAACTATACCGATGGCTATCCCTTTCTGGCCGAGGGACATCATTATCATCGGGGAAGACGGCAACCGGCTGGAGCATGAAGGAGAAATTTACATCCAGCAGTCAGGACTGCGTAGTGGCTTAATATACGCCGGCATAACGAAGCCCCGGAGTGGCTCCTTTCTGTATCTGCAGAACTTTTCTGCACTTGATGATTACTTTAGCACCACCATGACCTCCCCGGGCGATACCGTTGGAGGTACCTGGCCGGAATTGGGCTTTTCGCTGCCTGCTACAAAAGATAAACTATTACCTGCCAACAGGAAGTTTACGATTGCCGATGCCTTTGTTACATTTGATGCTCTCCTCCCCGATAACCAGTTTATAATCGCCAGACAGTTCCTTGACCGGCTGACAGATCTGTATATTCACCTGCCGCGGCCGTCCTGCATTTATCACGATTATCAGGATGTACTCAATAAATCACTGAAGGATATTGAAACCACCCATGGTTGCTGGAGCTATCATGGCGGCAAATCTTATCTCAACGCTTATGTCAGTGATTACAAAAATCCACCGGAGGTAATGGTACAATTGGCTGTCTTATTACCACTGCTGGATTATTCGCTCTGGCTTGGAAAAAATCTGGACTTAATGGGGCAATTAAAGGAAGGACTTGGGGAATTTTATGATAAAGAGAAAGGATTGCTGCGCCGCTGGCTACCAGCCGCCGCCTCCATGCTGGATGGCTCAGAGCCTCATAAGCAACCTGATGTTATGGACTCCTGGTATCTTTACCATCCACTGCTCAATCTATCGAGGATGGCATTGGAAGGCGACGATGCGGCAAAAGATTTGTTCCTCAAATCACTCGAATTCTCCATAAAAGTAGCTCATCACTTCAATTACCGCTGGCCGGTCTTCTATGACGTGAAGACTTTTGAGGTGATCAAAGAAGAAACCGCTCCCGGCGAAGGTGGAGAAAAAGACGTGGCCGGTATTTATGCGCATGTTATGCTGCAAGCCTGGGAACTGACCGGTGATAAGCGCTATATGGAAGAGGCTGAAAAAGCTGCCCAAAGTCTTACAGCTTATGGATTTCAGGTAATGTATCAGGCTAACAACACTGCCTTTTCCACCGGCGCGATGCTACGCTTATATAACGTAACAAAAAATGAGCTGTATCTTGACTTGTGTTATCTCTTCCTGGCCAATCTGTTCGCGAACATCACGCTATGGCAATGCGAGTATGGCTACCTGAAACATTTCCCCCTGTTCTTTGCACTGTTCCCTTTAACTAACGCGCCTTACATAGCAGTTTATGAGGAACAGGAATGTTTTGCCGCGTTTCATAATTTTCTCAGCCATGCCCACGATACGCCATTATTACGTTCAGCGGCATTGTTGACAGCTGAGTTCATCAGGCATTTCGTTTCCCGTGCCATACACTATTGTCCGCCGGTATTGCCGAAAGAAATGCTTTCTGAAGAAGTAAGAACGGGGGAAACTGTCCCTCATCTATGGATTGCGCTGGAAGATATTCACGATGGATGGGAAAAATCAGGTGAGGTAGGACAGGAAGTCTATGGCGCCGGACTTGCCTTTGGTATAGTGCCAAGGCATTATTTTAAATCAGCGGAGGAAGACTTTATGGTGTTCGTTGACTATCCGACGGCAGACCGTAGGCTGGAAAGTCCGATGAGACTTAAGATCCTTGGTGATAAAACACTACAGTGCCGTCTTCGAATAATAAGCTTAAACGGACAAGCGCTTACAGGATTTACCGTTAGCGCAGGAGAAGATAAACGGACGGTAAAAGGCGAACTAACACGTGAAGGACATCTTGAATACACTATTCACGGAGATCAGATCATTGAAATAAACAAACAGCAATGACGACAATCACACAACGCATATATGCAGACTACCTGTCACAAAATATCAGCAATAAGTCTATACTGGTTACAGGTGGTACTACCGGTATAGGACGTGCTACCAGCCTGATGCTGGCCGCTGCAGGAGCTAATGTCCTGCTTACCGGACAGGATGAGACGCACCTCGGTGATACTCTTAGAGACGCCGGGAAAATGGGTGTAGGAGATAAGATAAAAGGAATTATTACCGACATGTCCAGCGCCGAAGGCATCGCCAGGATATTCACGGAAGTAGATAAGCATTTTGAAAAACTCGATGTATTGATCAATAATGCAGCCCTGGCGTATCAGAGTGTAACAGAGGGAAATTATGAAGAATGGGAACATATCATTAAGACCAACCTGCTGGGCTATCTGGCCTGTAGCCACCATGCTATAGAAAGAATGAAAGCGCGTAAAGCGGGGCATATAATTAATATCGGGTCTATGAGTGCCGATGTAAGGGAAAAAGGCAGTTCTGTATATGTTGCAACCAAATCAGGTATCCAGGGGTTTTCGGAAAGCCTTCGGAAGGAGGTGAATGAAGCAGGTATCAAGGTGAGCCTGATAGAACCCGGAGCTGTTGGAACTGACATGCAGCCGGTCCCGCTGGAAGAGCAAAGGGAAAAAGAAAAAAAACTAGAGATGCTACAGGCGGAAGACATCGCCTATGCAGTATTGTACTGCCTGGCTCAGCCAGCACGCTGTGACATTGTAGAATTGAAAATACGCCCCCATCTGCAGATGATCTGAGCATGAGCAAAAAGAACAGGAAACCACCCGCATAAAAATGTCCGGGTGGTTTCCTGCGCTATTTATTAATAATGCCCTCTTATCTTGCTATGGATCTGGTCATCATATAACTGTCTCAGTTGCGCATGAACAGCGGACGATAATGGCTGTAAGCTGGAAGCCGCCACATCACTGTTCACCTGGCTGATCTTCGATGCACCGGGAATAACGGTTGTTACTTCCGGATGATCTAATATCCAACGGATCGCCCATTCGGCCATACGCTCATCAGGCAGGAGCGTCCTGATGTTGTTTGCGAACTTCACTCCTTCCCGGAACTCAACACCCGAAAAAGTTTCCCCTGCATTAAAGGCCTCACCATTTGCGTTGTAATTACGGTGGTCCTTATCTCCAAAGACAGTATCTTCTTTAAACTTCCCGCTCAGCAGGCCACTGGCCAGCGGTACGCGTATGATCAGGGCCACTCCCTTTTCTTTCGCCTTCGCAAAAACCTCTTCTGCCACATGTTGTCGGAAGAGGTTAAAAATGATCTGCAATGATGCTAATCCTTCCTGTTCCAGGCAGATCAGCGCTTCTTCAGAGGTCTCCACACTGGCGCCGAAATAACGGATCAGACCTTCCTGCTGTAATTTCCGTAAATGATCAAATACCTTTCCTGAACGCATCTCTTCCGTCGGTATGCAATGCAGCTGTTCCAGGAACAACTGGGAAAGTCCCAGGTGTTGCAGTGACTCCTCTGCATGACGCTTCATTGCATCATACGTAAAATTCTGCGGCCAGCCATTACCTGCGTCTCCCCTGCGTCCCAGCTTAGTGGCAACAAAGATCTCTTTGCCGGCCGATTGCAGGAATTTACCAATAATGGTTTCACTCACGCCCATTCCGTATACATCCGCAGTATCTATAAAATTGCCGCCGGCAGCTGTATATGCCTGCAGTATTTTTATTGCTTCCTCCTCATTAACATTGCCCCAGTCAGCACTTCCCAGTTGCCAGGTGCCCAGCCCTACTTCCGCTACCTGCACGTCTTTAAATGGTCTGTAATTCATAATTTATAATGATTTGTAATTGTTGCTCCGTAAGTTAATCTATAAAGCCCTCCTGCTGTAGTTTGTTCAGAATGGCGATCACGCCGGGCGCCTGCGCTTCCTGCATGGAATAATCAGCTACCGAAAAGAAACGCACCTCTCCTATTTCAGCTGCAGGTTCAGGTATGATATCGCGGTGTAGCCAGTAACAGTCCTGTTCCATGATAACACCTTCTTTTTCACCAAAAGCAGGTGCAGTAATATGGGTGTAATATACGAGCTCCTGTTCCGTCATGTTCACATTCAGCTCTTCCGCTATTTCCCTGCATAAGGCTTGCGTCTCAGATTCTCCCGCGTCCACCTTACCTCCGGGTAAATAAAAGCATTGTTTGTTCCTGCTATAAGCCAGTAAAAGTTTCCGTTGCTGAACCGATAAAAGCCCAACTGTTTTAAGCGCCGTCATTTGCATGAATAATATTCAGGTTCCCTGCCCGTTCAGCAATTGCTTCACCACATGTTTGTAGTTCTTTCCCAGTGGCAGCTGTTTGCCATTCTTCAGGCTAATGATATTTCCCTCAATATAGCGCACAAATTTCTTATTGAGGATATAAGATTTATGAATGCGTATGAAAGTATCTGCAGGCAGCTGACTTTCAAAGCTGCTCAATGTTCTCGGGGTCAGCAGGAAACGCTGTTCGTCCCATATCTTAACATAGTTACCCAGGCTTTCCAGATAGTATATATCTTCCAGGTTCAGTAGTATCTGTTTCTTATCCGACCTAACATAGATCCGTTCAGGGGCGGCCGTTGTAACTGGTGATGGTGGTGCCGCTGCCGGCGTCGTTGCCGTAGCCTGTTGCCTTAACGTATAATCTGACAAGGCCCGGTTGGCAGCTTTCAGGAAGCGATCGAAGCGGAAAGGCTTCAGAAGATAATCGCATACATCCAGGTCAAAGCTCTCCAGCGCATGTTCTTCAAAGGCAGACGTGATGATAACAAGTGGACGTTGCTGCAATGTTCTCAGGAAGTCCAGTCCGTTCAGTTTAGGCATGCGCACATCCAGGAAGATCAGATCTATCGCCTGCCTGTTCAGGAAATCAGGTACTTCCGTAGCTCTGTAGCACTGGCCGCAGTTCTCCAGGAAGGGAACATCCTCCATATATCGCAGAATGATATCGTGCGCCAGTGGCTCGTCATCCACTATTAAACATCGCAAACTCATGAGAGGTCCAGTTGCATTTCAGCCTTAAATGTATGATTTTTTACAGCGGTTTTCAGCACATGCCGGCCAGGGTACAACAGCGCCAGCCGCTTTTGCAGGTTATCCAGCCCTATGCCTGCATGCCCGATGGCGCCGGGCTCGAAGGAGTTCTCACAGCTGAAATACAGCTGCCGCTCAGTACACTCGAGATGCAGGTGCAGGAATGCCGGACCATCTGCCGGTTCTATACCGTGCTTAAAGGCATTCTCAATAAAGACGATCAGCAACATAGGCGTCACCGCCTGGTTATCATTGCTGATATGCCGGGTGAACTGCAGGTCTAACTGCATCTTCAAACGGATCTGCTGCAACTGCATATAGTCGGTGATATACTTTATTTCCTCGCTGACAGGAACTGTCGCCTCATTTCCCTTGTAGATCACATAGCGCATCAGTTCTGACAACTGCAGAATGCTCTCCGGTGTCTGCTTCGACTGCTGCAGGCTCAATGCATACAGGTTATTCAACGTGTTAAAAAAGAAATGAGGATCCAGTTGCTGCTTTAAAAGATCAAGCTCCGCACGGGTCTTTTCCTTTTCCAGCGATACGATACGGTTGTTCTGCTTCGCCCATTGCAGGGCCAGTACAACAGGCAGGGTTAAAAATATAACCGCCAATCCGCCAAAGGCATTCTCCAGTAAAAACGGATTGCCCGAAAAGATCCCTCCCAGCAGGCCGTTAATGGGCAATAAGGCTAATAATTGCCCCAGTACCGGGTAAAGAAAAGCCATCGCTGCAAATACACTCATTACATACAATACAATGCCTCTTTGCTTCAACACCTTCGTCACCAGGAAACGGCTATTGATATAATACAACAGATAACCGCACAGATACATGAACATGAACTGGGCAACAAAACTCAGAAAGACACCCGGCCTGGTAATGATCTTATATAGATCAAACTCATAACCGATCAATAGTTGCTTCTCTGTATGATAACGAGGATCGTCCAGACTGGATACCGCCATAGCCGAAAGCATAACAGCGATCAGCAGCAGACTGACCAGCACGGCTTTGTCAAGACTGATCTTATTTACCCATCTCACATGACGGCCCCTTTGCTGATAGTAAACCAGCGCTGACAATAACAATTCCAGTGAGATGCAGCAAAGAGCGACTGTCACAACAGAAGCCACCGGACGGCCGCCCGGTTTAACAACGATACACAAAGCAGTGATCAGCGGCAAACAGACGCCATAACAAAGCAACCAGTACAAAAAATACTGCCTGCGTGTCAGCTCCTCTAACCATTTCGTTCTGTTCCAGGAGAACACAAAAGCAGGTATCGCTATCACTGCTGATATACCCATGTGAAGTAAGAACGCTTCCCAGCTTTCCGGCCGGATCTCCAGGATGCTGACCCATATCAGCATGCCTCCAAACAGCCATATATCCAGGCGCCTGACCAGTAAATCCTGTCTCTTAGTTAATTCATTCATATTACTACAACAAATAAAAGAACACTTATTCAATCACACATACAAATATTAATGACGAAAGCAATGTTTTTCATGATGTACGTCGCCTTTAACCGATATAATCAGATAACTGTCGTTTATCATCCCTTGCAGCGCTTTCCTCATCTATAGTTGATCAGGCTACAGCTGAAACTTAGTTTGCGGTCATATTCAATATATATGCACAGACTACAGATAAAACACCTGACTAAAAGTTACGGTAATAATATTAAAGCACTGGACGATATCTCATTGGATATCTCCAATGGCATGTTCGGACTACTTGGCCCCAATGGCGCCGGCAAATCTTCTTTAATGCGTACACTGGCCACCTTACAGCTCCCCGACAGCGGACAGGTATTGTTCGACGGCAAGGATATCCACCAGCATCCACAGGAACTACGCAGCCGGCTGGGATATCTTCCCCAGGATTTTGGCGTCTATCCTAAAATATCTGCGCTGGCATTACTCGACCATTTTGCTGTGCTGAAAGGGCTGATGAATAACGCGGAAAGGAAAGAACAGGTACTGGCCCTTTTACATCAAACCAACCTCTATGCGGCCAGGAAACAGGCCGTCAGCACATTCTCCGGAGGCATGCGGCAAAGATTCGGCATTGCACAGGCCTTGCTGGGCGGGCCTCAGTTGGTCATTGTAGACGAACCTACCGCCGGTCTGGACCCTCAGGAGCGGAACCGCTTCCATGACCTGCTCAGCGAGATCGGAGAGCAGGTGGTCGTATTACTCTCCACACACATTGTGGAGGATGTACATGACCTGTGTCCTGAAATGGCCGTATTGGCCCATGGGAAGGTCATTTTAAAGGGAAAGCCTTCATCTCTGACTGATGATCTGCAAGGACGGATATGGCGAAAAACAGTCGCTAAAGACGATCTTTCTCATTACCGGGCAGATTACAATATTATTTCCACCCGCAGAATAGCAGGCAGCATACAATTGCACGTGCTTGCCGATGATTGTCCCGCTCAGGGGTTCGAGCCGTTTCATCCCGGCCTGGAAGATGTTTATTTCTCTGCATTATTTGGAGCGCAATGCCGCGGAAAGGAGGGTGTTATATGTTAAGTGCCCTGTTTCGATTTGAAGTACGATACCATTTCCGGCAACTTACCTTCCAGATAGCTGCCCTGCTATTTCTGGGACTGGGAGTACTGGGCATTCACGGCAACTTTGGCAGCAATGATGTACACGCCAACGCACCTTATGTCATCACCTATATTGTCAGCATCCTTTCCCTCTTCTCTATTTTTGTAAGCACATTATTCTGTGCGAATGTCGTCTTGCGGGATACCACTCATGGCATGGATGCCCTGTTATTCACAACAGCCGTAAGGCGTTTACCATATTTTACCGTCCGGTTCGTGGGATTGGTGCTGGCGGTATTGCTTGTACTCTGCTCTTCTACCGTGGGCATGCTGTCAGGCACCTTATTGGCAGACAAATCCCATCTGGGCGCCTTCAATCCAGCTTACTTCATTCAGCCGCTGCTGGTTTTCGGAATACCCAATATCCTGTTCGTCTGTAGTATCATTTTCTGTACAGCAGTGCTCACCAGGGACGTCCGCGCTACTTACGCGGCAGGCGTGCTGTTATACATCTTTTACACCGTCAGCGCCATCCTTGGCAACTCCCCCTTCTTTGCCAGTTCAGCGCTGAAAACAACCACGCCCGGCTTATTTCCCTTATTAAGCGATCCCTTCGGATTGGCTATCTTTTTCGGAGACACCCGTTCCTGGTCGGTAACACA
The DNA here is from genome assembly GCF_021646545.1 of Chitinophaga filiformis. GTDB lineage: Bacteria > Bacteroidota > Bacteroidia > Chitinophagales > Chitinophagaceae > Chitinophaga > Chitinophaga filiformis_A. The sequence goes on from NZ_JAKIRP010000007.1 coordinate 186,268, forward strand.
GCGCAATCAGCAACTCTTTTCCCTGAGTGGTATTTTATTGATGAACCGCCTAATATGGACCGCATGTTCCTGCTTACTGCTGCTGATCACCTACAGGTACTTTGTGTTCCGTTTACAAGTTCCGGTAAAGACCACCCCGCCCCGGACCAATGAGCAGACAACGCCGGCAATACCTTACAACCAACGGCAGGTATATCCCGTAGGTTTCACCTACGGCTGGAACAGCTTTCTTTCGCAATTCAGGCTGGAAGTGATCTCTGTATTCAAACACATTCCTTTCCTGCTGATGGTGGCAATGTGGATCGTTATCTTCTCCATCGAATTGAAAGACTCACTTGTAAACGGCGCCTATGGCATACACCTTTACCCGGCTACCAACATCATAGTAGAGTCACTGCTACCGGTTCGTCCTGCCATGTTACTGATCATCTTTTACACTGCCGAACTATCAGCCCGTGAACGCAGTACCAATACACAGGCATTACTGTATAGTACACCTGTTGCGAATAGCATCATCTGGGCCGCGAAATGCGGAACACTGGGACTACTAATTACAACGCTGATCACTGCCAATATTGCGATAGGACTGGTGATGCAGATCAGTAATGGTTATTGGCACATTGGCTTGCCATTGTATGCATCACTATACTATTACAGTGGATTCCCGCTATTCCTGTTTGCTATCCTTGCTCTATTCATTCAGACATTAATACCCAACAAATACCTGGGAATGCTCGTGAACTTATTGGCAGCTGCCATCATTATATTCGGCCGCCAGTTTGGAATGGAGCACTACCTGCTACGTTATGGCCAGACACCACACATGAGCAGTTCCGCTATGAATGGTTTCGGGCACTATGCCCATGCTTTCAACTGGTACATGCTGTACTGGTCGGCTTTAGCAGCCTTGTTGTCATTGCTGACCATCCATTACTGGCAAAGAAGCCGGCATATTCGCCAGAAATGGTTGCTAATAAGAATGAAGCTGGTATGGCTGGCGCCACTGGTCATTTTTCTTTCTATAGGCGCCTTTATCTATTATAAAACCAATATTGAAGGCGGATGTAAAAACAGTAAGGCGCAACTAAACTGGCAGGCACGTTATGAACACGCGTACAGGCCACTGGCGAATCTTCCTCAACCAGTCATTACTGCTGTAAAAACAAACGTAGATCTATATCCGGCAGAAGGGAAGTATACTGTAAAAGGTAGCTTCAAACTCAGGAATGTTTCTCCCGGTCCCATTTCAAAGATCTGGATAAGCATAGATCCTGAAGTCACATCCTGCAACATTTATTTACCCGGCACGGCTCAGGAAACACATGATGACGTATTTAATCAACACTTGTATGAACTTAAGAAACCCCTGCTGCCGGGCGCTGAAACTACACTACAATTTTCAATGAAAGTGATCCGTTCAGGCTTCACCCCCTTCAACAGCGAGCATACAGTAACCGGTAACGGCTCTTACATTGAACTGGAAAAATATCTGCCTTCCCTCGGTTATAACGACAGGTTTGAAATCAGTGACAAATCCACCCGGAAAGCAAATGGACTACGGGAACAAACACAGACTTTGCCTGCAGACAGCACTTATCATCTTATTGACTTTGAAACGACCGTTTCCACCACCCGGGAGCAATATATAGTAACAACAGGGGTCCTCCAAAGGTCCTGGTTATCCGATAACCGCCATTATTTTCACTATAAAACAACTGCACCTGTCAACTACATGTTTGCCATCAGCAGCGCCAGGTACGAGATCAAAAAAGAGCGCTATAAAGGCGTGGACTTCAGCATTTTCTTTCACCCCGGACAAACTGCCAATGTCCCTGTTATGATGCGGGCTATGAGAGACGCCATAGACTACTGCACACAACATTTCGGGCCTTATCCGCATAAACAACTGATACTCGCCGAAATACCACAATACAGAGGAGCTGCAACAGCTTATCCGGGCGTGGTATTCGGTGCTGAAAACATCAGCTTCCAGGGAGATTTCAGCGGCAGTAATAAGATCAATCACGCTTATGGCATCATTGCGCATGAAGTGGCTCATCAATGGTGGGCAAACAAACTCTCACCAGTGGCTCAGCCGGGAGCCGCATTGCTTACAGAAACGCTCGCACAATACACGGAAGCCATGGTATTAGAGCATGCTTTTGGCAAGCCCCTTATGCGGGAGTACCTGCGCGCCGACAATAAACTATACTTCGCCCTCAGCGACAGGGATGAACAGGAACAACCTTTATCCAAAACAAACGGGCAGGCATTTGTGCATTATCAGAAAGGCAGCCTGGCCATGTATGCGCTGAAAGAAACACTGGGAGAAGAACGGCTGAATAAAGCCCTTCACCGTCTGCTGGACAGACACACTTACCCGGGACTAAAAGCCACTGCTGATGATTTGCTGCACGAGTTATACCAGGAGGCGTCCGAACGTAAAATAAAGCACATTAAGGATTGGCTGGAACGGGTGATCGTCTACTCACTAAAAGTAGAAACAGTCTCGTGTAAACAACTGCCAAACGGGCAATACAAACTGCAGCTAAATGTAAGCATAGATAAAACAGACCGGAACAATCATCAGTCACTGCCTCCGGATGAAGAAATAGACATTGCTGTATTTGATGTACCCTCCGCGGAACTTAATGGCCAGAGTACGCCCATATACCTGGCAAAACATCATTTCTCCCAATCCACGAACAGTTTGGTATTGGTAGTAAACAACCCACCTGAAACGGTCGCTATTGATCCCTACTGTTACTTACCGGATGCGGATCAATCTGATAATCTGACAGCGATAGAATAAAACACAAAACCGGCCATTCCTATGTTTGAATATAAGAATGGCCGGTTCATATTGGTATATTATCTTATCAGGGTAAATGCTCCTTTCTGCATCAGTTCTTTATTCTCCTGCCCATAGAAGCTATAGGTAACAATGTAGACATATGCCCCGCCAGGTTGTAGCTGATCTTTGAACTTACCGTTCCAATGATCAGATACATTATTTGAAGAAAACACCTCTTGTCCCCAACGATTGAAGATCCGGATGTTGTACGCCGCAACGCCTCTTGCTTTCACAACAAACCTGTCATTCACACCGTCTCCGTTCGGTGTAAAAGCAGTAGGAATATACAGTGAATTGTTAAAAGTAACGATCACGGTTACAACATCTGTTTTACCGCAATTTTTTCCGGTAGGTGTTGTTACGGTATAAGTAGTTGTTTGCCGCGGGGTGGCTACAGGATCAGCACAATCAATACAACTTAGACCAGTAGCCGGTGTCCAGGCATAATCAATTGCATTGATAGCATGCAGCTGTACAGACTCGCCGATATTGATGGTCGTATTGCTGTTGGTAATATCTACCGGTGGAAGTATAATATTATCAAGTATAATCGTCGACTGCTGTGTGCAATTCCGCTGGTCAGTCACCGACAACTGATAGGCGCCTGCCTGCAAACCGGTAATATTAGCGCCAGATCCAACATTATCCCAGTAGTAACTATAAGGAGGAGTCCCTCCTACCACAGCAGCATTCACTTCACCATTTCTTTCCCCGCAATATTCATCCGTTTTATTGTACGTCAGTTTTAGTTCATCCGGTCCTGTCAGATCAACTGGCACATCGACGTTACAAGAGGCATTACGCACATTCACCACATAGCTGCCAGCAGACAAACCGCTGAAATCAGGGCTGGCCTGATAACTTTCTCCCTGCAATGCATATTCAAAGGGGCCTATGCCAGTATTCACCTGTATACTAATGCGCCCATCTGTATTGCCATAACAGGTAGGCGGCGTTGTAACAGCGCTTGCATCCAATGTCTTTGTGGGATCATTCTTCACCTCTGCAATACGCGACAAACGGCAACCGGCATTGTCTACCACCTGGATAGTGTACAATCCGATATCCAGGTTATCAAATACATTGTTATTTCCATTACTGGTACTGCCGATATAGTATGTATAAGGAGCAGATCCACCAGTTACAGTTATTTCAATTTTACCCTTCTCATTTAAACAGGTAATGTCAGTCACTGTGGCCGTTATGTCCAATACCTGGTTGACACTGATCGTTATATCGTCAGTTGCCGTACAAGCCCGGTTGCTCACTTCCACCTGGTAAGTACCGGCAGCAGTTACATTGATCTGTTGAGTGGCCGCACCTGTATTCCATTTGTAGCTGCTGAAACCAGTACCCGCGTCTAATACGGTTGTGCCGCCTTCGCAAATGCTCAGGTCTGGTCCCAGATTTACCGCCGGTGGATCAAGTACCACTATGCTTCGGCAGTAAGTGGTCTGTGTAGGTAATGACTCATCCATCAGTAGATTGATGGTATATGTCCCTGGCGCATTATAAGTAACATCCGGCGGGTCCTTTAAAGTGGATGAGGCGATACTGGAAGTATTACAACTGTTAAACGCAATCCTCGACAACGTATTGCTATTCGCACTGGTAACAAAAGCATACAAGTCATTTCCTTCGCGGAAGATCGGTGAAATACAGTGTGGGAAACTGAAATTACCACCTGTGCTTAATGATGTGGCAGTGAAACTACTTGTGATATCTGATGCGAAGTCCATGCGCGTCAGGTCTGAAGCATTTGTACTGACGATCAGCCCAAAGATCTTTCCACAATCACGAATGATGGCTATATCTCTGGGTTGTACAATAGTACCACCTCCATTTCCCAGGTTTACACCTATTGGAGTATTTGCTATGGAATTGCCAAAATCAAGGCGGGTGATCGTGTTCGAAGCCTCATTCGTTACAAATACGTACCAGTTCCCATTTTCCTGTATAGCAAAAATACCTGTGGGGTGATCGAGGTTGCCAGGGCTGCCCAGGTTCACTGCGGTCGGCATGTTACCTACAGAATTGCCAAAATCAAACCTTGTAATAGTGTTATTCAGGTAATTCACTGTAAGGCCATACCAGTTACTGCCCTCCTGTGTGATGTACAGATCAATCGGATGGTCCATGCCACCCATATCACCCCAGTTGGTAGCCACAGGTGCGTTGGCCAGTGAGGAGCCAAAATCTATCTTTACAATGGATGGCGATATTTCATCTGTTCCTCCTACCACTATCACATGCCAGCCATTTATATCCTGAATCACCTGTACTCCCTCTGTATGATTAGGGATAGCGCCACCCAGATTGCCCAGATTGTCTGAAACGGGCGTGTTCAGGAAGCTGTTGCCAAAGTCATATCGCACCAGCTGCCCTACGTTATTGGTTACAAAAGCGAAGTAATTATTTCCATCCTTTGCCGTTGACATAAAGGTAGGTACGTTCAGATTGCCACCGATATTCCCAAGATTGGATACCGACGGTGTATTGAAAAGACTGCCTGAACAAAAATTCCAGAAATAAGTGCTTCCCCCGGTAGATGTGTTCGTAATCCTTACGGGAGTATTCACACAAACAGTGTCTGGGATATTAAAACTTGCCACCGGAGGGGTAACAGTCATTTTTACTTCTGCAAGGCGCGATATCCGGCAGCCGGCGTTGTCTTCTACCAATATAGTATACGGTCCAACATCCAGGTTATCAAATACATTGTTACTTCCATTGCTGTTGCCATTAATGTAGTATGTATAAGGAGCAGTTCCGCCTGTCACAGTTATTTCAATTTTGCCCTTTGGACTCATACTGGTGGCATCAGTCACTATAGGCGTCATATTCAGTGCCGGGTTAATGCTGATCGTTACATCGTCAGTGGCAGTACAACCTCCATTGCTCACTTCCACCTGGTAGGTGCTGGCAGCGCTTACGTTGATCTGTCGGGTAGCCTCACCTGTGCTCCACTTGTAGCTGCTGAAACCACTACCTGCATCTAATGCGATCGTTCCGCCTACGCAAATGCGCTGGTCTGGCCCCAGATTTACCACCGGTGGATCAAGTACTACTATGCTTCGGCAGTAAGTGTTCTGTGTAGTTAATGACTCATCCATCAGCAGATTAATGGTATATGTCCCTGGCGCGTTATAAGTAACATCCGGCGGGTCTTTTAGCAGTGAAGAGGCTGTACTGGAAGTATTACAGCTGTTAAAGACAAACCTTGACAAAGTATTACTGTAAGCGTTTGTAATGAATGCATACAAATCATTGCCCTCCCGGAAGATGGGAGAGATAGAATGTGGAAAGCTAAAGTTACTTCCTGCATTCAATGCAGTAGCCGTAAAATTGCTGGTAATACCCGATGCAAAATCTATACGGGTCAGGTCTGAAGAGCCTGCGCATACCACCAGGCCGAAGATCTTTCCGCAGTCACGGATGATGGAAATATCCCTCGGCCCGTTAATAATACCGCCTCCACCGCCCAGATTCACGCCGGTAGGTGTATTAGCCAGAGAATTACCAAAGTCGAGACGCGTGATAGAATTGCTGCCCTCATTTGTTACAAACACATACCAGTTACCGTTATCCTGCGTGGCAAAAATGCCAGTCGGATTACGCAGGTTCCCCAGATTACCAAGATTCACTGCTGTAGGCTTATTACCTACCGAATTACCAAAATCAAATCGTGTAACGGTATGATTTATAATATTTACCGTAAATCCGTACCAGTTACTTCCCTCCTGTGTAATATACAGGTCATGCGGATAATCCATGCCGCCCATATTACCCCAGTTGGTAGCTGCAGGCACATTCGCCAGGGATGAACCAAAATCCACCTTTACAATAGACGGCAATATCTCATCCGTTCCTCCCACCACAATTACATGCCAGCCATTGATATCCCGGATCACCTGTACCCCTTCCGTATGGTTGGGAATAGCACCTCCCAGGTTGCCGAAGTTATCCGAGCTCGGGGCATTCAGGAAACTGTTGCCAAAATTATAGCGCACCAACTGGCCTATATTATTTGTTATAAAGGCATAATAGTTATTTCCATCCTTCGCCATAGACAGAAAAGTAGGTACCCGCAGGTCACCATCGACATTACCCAGATTGGATACAACGGGAGTGCTGAACAGGTTACCTGAACAGAAGTTCCAGAAATAAGTACTTCCACCGGTAGATGTGTTCTGAATTTTTACAGGAGTATTCACACATACGGTATCGGGAATATTAAAGCTTGCTACCTGAGCGGTCACAGGCAGACAAACAATGGTAAACAATACCATCATAGGTAAAAAACGGGATGCCATGGGTATACAGGGTTATATTTACTGATTATCTTTGAAAACCAGCCGCAAAATACTGAAAAATACTCATTTGATACTCGCAAATACCACCGGTACTGATCTTATGGCCCTGATAAACGTCACTTCGACCCTCTCTGCAGTCATCGTGAAAGACGCAGTCTGAAAAAAGCAATACTTTTACAGCGTATAAAGTATGTTATTATGCCAAAGGATTATTTTCTGGAGATGATCGAAGAATTAGGCAGGGTTTTACGAGCTGTTATAAGCGCAAAGAAAAGTGAGCCGGCAAGGGCCTTGCAGGAAATTAATACCGTATTCACCGCCACCAAATTCAGAACGAAAGACTTCTTCGACAGTCTTAGCATCAGTGAACTGGAAGCATTTATCAAAGAGAAAGATGTCCATTATTCTACACTTGATGCACTGACTGATCTCTTATTTGAAGAAGCAGATATCCGGCTGAATATAGGCGATTATACGACCGTAGAACGGCTGTTAAATAAACTTGACTTCCTCATCTCTTATATTTCAAAGAAGGAAACGGAAGCAAAAGTACTTTCGTTAAAACGTGGTCCTCAAAGAGAACGACTGCAATTCCTGCTCACAGCCCTCCATAAGTAAAGTGATTACGGCACGAATACAACAGTGCCTGCTCAAAAACCTCCATTAACTAACGTAATTCACCAATGGAACAACTGCAATTCCTGTTCACAAGCCTTCGTAAATAACGCGGTCCTCAAACACAACAACTGCAATTCCGCTCACAACCCTCCATATCAAGAGGCCGCATAATCAGCAATAGGGAGAGCGAAAGTAGCACCCGGTTTCAGATGGGAATGTCGGGCCTTCGGCTCTCCGGCCACACGACAGGTGGTGTTCAATGGATATTCATCATCCCATTCGCTTGACAACGCCCAATCGCCTTCCAGAGAGGCGCCGACCGACATCCCATACTGAAACCGGAGCTACTTAGCGTGAATAATTGACAATAACCGAAGCTAGTTAGCGTAATTAATCCAACGACGGCACCAGCTTGGCCGAAAGATCCGGATCCTTCATGTCTTTATCCAGCGGAAACATCGGCCGCTCAATCCGCTTATAAGGCAGCCGCTCAAGGTTCTGATCGACCCCACCCGGCGTCAGCGCCAGTATCCAGTCAGCCCTCATGGCATACAACTCAGGCTCCAGATAACCGATCTTCACGACTACAATATCTGACTTCCTGGGATTGAGTCCCAGTCTTGTAAAATCCCTTTCCTTATGATAAGGCTTACGCTTCTGCGTAACGATCACATGCACACTCCCTACCTTCACCACCACTTCCACTTCAGCATCCCTGTCGCCTTTTTCGATGGATGTCACAGTACCTGACAGCCGTACAGGCGGTGCATAGCGTGCATCCACAGCAGCACCGGCATAGCCATCCACATGACCACCTACACCCACTGCCATCGCTTTTTTCACCAGCTCAGGACCGGGAATGGAAGCATAGATCAGTGAAGGACCATTCTCTGACTGGAATTCCTTCCGTTTCAGGATCTCCGTCAAAGTCCAGGTCACATCGCCGGCGCCACCCGCAGTCGGGTTGTCGCCGGAATCGCTGATAAAGAATGGACGTTTGATACTGGCAATGGCCTTGTCCAGGCTACCCTGCAGATTGTCGGTAGGCGCCACGAAAGAATATCCAAAACGCGCGTCCCAGAAGCTTTTTGCCAGCTGTTCGGCAGTACGCGTTACTTTTTCTTTGTCATCGCCGGTCACCATTACGACAGCGTGGTTACGTGGTTCATCTGCCCAGGCATAACCCACCCATATAGCGGCGTCAATGATGCCTGGTTGTGCTGCAGCCGGCGCTACGGCTTTATATACTGTTTTCGCAGGTTCTATACGCGTGCTTGTCTTTTCGCCAGGGAGAAGTACAGGGATGGGGATCCAGGCTTTAAATGCAGGCTTCCCCTTACCGCTTTCTATGCGCTCCAGCAGGTTCACCACCGCCCGTTGTTTGGTTTCCATCGCATCTTCATGTGGCGCCATCCTGTAACAGGTGATCAGGTCAGTATTTTCCGCCAGCCGCCAGGAGACATTGCCATGCAGGTCCATGGAAGTGGAGATAATGGTTTTATTACCAATTACCTTACGGATACGGGTAATGAAATCCCCTTCCGGATCGTCCAGCCCGACCACACTCATAGCGCCGTGGATGTCGAAGAACAAACCATCGTAGGGCGCATTCTTCTTCAATGAATCCAGTGTCTGTTTCACCAGTGACTCATACGCTTCACGGGTCACCGCTCCTCCCGGCAAAGATTTGCCCACCAATGCAGGTACCCATACCGCCCGGTGACGCAAAGGGGAATCTACCCCAAAGAAGGGATACGCATTGAATACGTTCGCGCCATATCTTGCATGAAACGCCTCTTCTTTTGTTAATGCAGGAGAGAACGTACTCGACTCTATCCCCAGGCCGGCAATAGCAATACGGGGAAGAGGTTTTGTTTGTGCATACAGGGTAACATCCGCCAGTGAATAACACAACGCCAATAGCAAAAAGAAACGCTTCATATATAAGATTTTAGCTGATAAATCCGGAAAATAAGAACGGTCAAATTAGTCAAAAACTCCCTCATTTTGTAATGAAGGTTTGGCCTGCCCTGATGCTATTTAAGCATCCACCGGATTCATTTATCAGCCTTTACTTATAGATCTTGCCTTCCTTGTTAAACTCTCTCACAAGCCCTTCTTCCAGGTCAACGGCAGACACCGGTGAAATACTTCCATCCGGCTGCATATTCTTCAGGAAACAATACTGTGCAACGTTGATAATAGACGCACCGGAGATCTCATGCACGGCAGATACCTTTTCCAGTATCCCCTCCTTCTCCATCATATTATCCGGCAGGATCATTTTCCACAGTTGCAGACGCTCTGCCTGGTTTGGCATCGGGAATTGTATAATGGACTGGAAACGCCTTGAGAAGGCGGGGTCAATATTGTTCTTGAAGTTGGACGCCAGTATCACCAGGCCATTATAATTCTCTATACGTTGTAACAAATAGGCAATCTCCTGGTTGGCATATTTATCATGCGCATCCCTGATATTCGTACGCTTTCCAAATAAAGCATCTGCCTCATCAAAGAAGAGTATCCAGTTCTTGTGCTCTGCCTTATCAAATAAGTGGGACAGGTTTTTCTCTGTTTCCCCGATAAACTTGGATACCACCAGCGACAGGTCGATACGGAACACATCAAAGTCCTCCTGCATATTGTCAGGGTCTTCTGCAGGATCGCGTTTGCCCAACAGACAGGCAGATAAGGTCTTACCTGTTCCCGGCGGACCATAGAACAATGCCCTATACCCAGGTTTCAGACGTTTATTCGTAGCTCTTAGTTTATCTTTCAGACGTAGCCATTTCTTCAGCTCATGCAGCTGTTCCATGGTCTGTGCATTCAGCACCAGGTCCGGCCAATCCAGCGGCGTCGTGATGCTCTCTGCCGGGAAGTCATTCCCGAAACGGGGTTTCGCGTAGGAGCCTGTCAGGAACAGGTCAATGTACTCCTGCGACATCACCAGCTTTCCACTCATAGCCGGTTCTCCTTCTTCCGGCTTCTCAACCCACAATACCTGTCGTTTGGCGAAGATGTGGGTTTCACTGAGCAACTGCATCTTGGTGATACGTGCAGAAAGGTCGGTACCCGCCAGCAGGAACAGCAAAGTATCGCCGGTGGGCAGTAATCCACGGAACTGTGTTCCTTTCACACAACCTATCAGGGGAAAGTCACCCTTGTCTACCAGGTGTTCATGAATGAGATTTTCAAAGAACACCGCATTGATATGGGGGGCTAAAGCCATGATGAGCAGTAATTGTGCGTCTTTATCCAGCTCATTGTCAAGGATGAATTTTGTCAATGGTGCATCAGGCCAGGAACTGCCTGGTTGGATACTCTCGTCGGGAATCATAGGTGTGGTGCCGGTTTCAGCGCCAAAATACTGGGTTAAGCGCTTCCGCATTTCGGTCTGCAGCCATGAAAGGTATTCCTGTAAGGCTGCTGCATTCTTGGTGTTATCAATCATAATTTGATACTATTTCTACTACTTATTTTCGTCGGCTAATGCTTACTTATTTATATTCAACTCATGGCTTTTCACTGGATTTATGAATATCTCCTATCCTGCCTTCGACATGATTCCAGTTAATTGAAATGTCGATAACTTCTCCATCAGTATTCCAAACCGTACCGTAGTAACGTGTCTGATCCTTCCACGGCCCCAGATGACTATCATGATGGACAGGTGTAGCTGGTGTAGGCTTATCTCTGAATGAAAAACGCACCACAGTCCCGAACCTTTCTGTAAAAGCCCGCGACCCTTCTATTCGCGACAATACCTGCTCTACTGTCGGGACCAGCTTATTGATATTCTGGAATCCAACTGCCTGTTCTACTTCCGCAGCCTGGTCTACATGCTGGCGTCTTCCGGCGTTGCGCTTCTTCTTATCAGACCGTTCGTCGTCATCATACCCATCATCTTCTCCTCTGTCTTTTCTATGCCCACCCTTTTTACTGGTCTGTATATAGTTGTAATCCCACGTTTCACCACCATCAATGACTGTGATAGATTTGAAAACATCATCATGACCCGCTTTTACCGTCGCGGCTACCTTCTGGGCCTCTTCATATGTGATCTTATCATTCGTCAGGTAATCATTTTCCACGTTTTCAAATGCCTGCAATCCGGCCTCCAGTTTCTTCTGTTTATCTTTATCTGTCTCTTTCTTCTCATTCTCCTCTCCCGGCGCCATATCGGCCTTCACCTTCACAGATTGATTATTAGGTTTACCCTGAATAGCACCACTGACAATCCACATATCATTGCCCTGCGGCGCAAAACTGATTCCGGGTGTATTGAATTGTTTCTTAATGTTCTCTACTGCTAATGTTATTTCTGCCTTCTTCATAGGCTTATGCCCTTCCAGTTCCTTCAGCTTCTTCATCGCACCGGCGAAGTTTTTCATCTCATCAGGATTTTCCTTACCTGCGTCTTTCTCATTACTGCCGCCACCTTTTCCCGCCGCACCTGCTCCGGCTGCAACAGGTGGAGCTCCTGCGGCCGACTTATCACCAGCAGCTGCAGCTGGCGGGGCTCCCGCAGCTGGTGCCACATCTCCTGCGCCGCCATCCACAAAGGTACCCGGCTTCTCTTTCTCACCTGCGCCGCTCTTAGGGGGTACATGATCATTCACCAGGTCGGTCATGAATTTCTCACCGTCAAACTTCGCCTCGCTAAAAGTAATATCTGGTACTTTACCCGATCCCAGCACATATTCCATATCCGCTCCTATACCAAATTCTCCGGGCAGTGGATATTCAAGCGCACCAATAGGCCAGGTCCATTTTTTATCCGGTGCCGGAGACCACCACGGACTATCCAGTTCCACAAACAGATCTCCACTCAATCCCAGGAACGGCTGTGCCGCTATCTCCATATGTCCCTTGAAGAAGAACTCTCCCGGATCACGGTAACCGATCGTAGGCCTTGCATGCACATAACCTTTCACACCTGCATCAGCATTAAGACCTACTCCAATCTTCAAATCATGATCTGCTATTTCCACGCCTGCACCACCTTCTGCACGTAAACGCAAGCCGGCATAAGCAGACATGTTCAGGGAACCGGCCAATGTTATCTCCCTCGCTATATCAGGATTATTCGAATAAGTTCCTTTCACTTCTATCTGGTGGATCTTCGCGGGGCCTATTTTCGCCAGCGCACTTAATCCCATATTCGCGAATACAAACACGTTACCTAGTACCGGTACACCATAAGCCGCACGCGCCTCCATCTTGAACAATTCCTTCGTATAATCTTTCTGTTCAAACAGGATGATCTCTTTCGGCGGAGCAATCTTACCCACTACTGTTACAAACCCTTTTCCATCTACAATTACATCTACCGTGCCCGCAAACCAGTCCGTCATCTGGAAAGTAAGATTACCCATACCAGCTATACCCCTTGCGCCTTTACCCGTTGCTGCGGGTACTTCGGGAGGTAAGCTGGCTTCTTCCGGCTTCATGCCTCCCAGGGCCGTCACAGCGAAATTATCGGCCGTTTCCTTGTCTGTCATCACCAGTGTTACCGAACCACTTAACTTATCGCCCTGGTAACCTACGGTGCCTTTCACGTCCAATATACCATCTATAAACTTCGCTTCTATATTACCAGAGAATGCGCCGGCTCCCATATTCACACCAAAACTGCCCTCTCCTGACATCTTCCCCTCCAGTAACGTAATGTCCAGGTTACCCTGGGCCATTCCTTTAATATCCATATCCGCCACCACATGCGCTGTGGGCTGCATATTTGCAAATCCCAGGTCCATCGTGGCGTTCGCAAAACCACCCACTTTCACCTTGATACCATTGAGCGTAAAAGTGAAGGCGCCATTTTCAAATGTATTGGTGGACTTTGATAGCACATTCTCTACATCTATACCCGTCAGCCAACCAAGCGCTTTTCCATTCTTACGCAGCCATTGCGGAATAGCTTCCGGTGTATTGCTTTTTCCGATAGTCGCAAAACCACTCACCTGATCATTGGCTATGCGTACGGCCAGCACCGGATCAGCTGCGCTGAACATTGGCATATTCAGCGGCAGATAGGCATTCTTCAGGCTTTCCAGTACACCATCCTTCTCCCTCACTCTTATAACACCTGCCCCGGCTGTCTTACCAGCCGTGATGTTCACGTCCAAACCTTTACCTTTTGCCGCTACAATGGCTTCCCTAAGGGCGGCCGAAGGATTAAATGTTCCTGATGACACATCCACTACTTCACCCGCTGCCTGTACACCTTCGGGCGCAACGGCAGCTGGTGCTGCGGGTGCAGGTGCGCGTTGCACAACATCTGTAGCGGTACTTTCGGTTTCCGGCATCGCCTTTTTCTGCACAGCAGCACCCTGCTGCACAGTATGGGTCAGTTCATGTGCCAGCAGATGCCTGCCCGTACTGCTGGTCGTATCAAACTTACCTTCATTGAAATATATATCATTGCCATGTGTGAAAGCCTGTGCTTCCAGATCATTACTCAATGATGCAGCTTCTTTGCCCGTATGTACACGCACACCGCTAAAGTCGGCTCCCATGGAAGACTCCATAGCCTGTCGCGTTTCGGCAGGCAATGGTGATCCGGAACCTTTTGAATGCTGCAGCCGCTGCTCCAACCCCGCATTACTGCTACTCTTTGTGTCAGCAGTATTATTCTCTTTCCGTTGTACCTGGTCCTCGCCCTGATCAGCCATACTATCAAATACCGGTTTTCGCTGCAACTGCTTCTCTTCTCCCAACTCTTCCTTCCCTTCCTGTCCTTTCATCTGCAGATTCTCCGACTGGCTTAATGCAGGCGCATGAGCAGCGGTTACAGTACTTCCCGCAGTAGCTGCTGCCTTTGTCCGGTCAGCAGCTGGCTGACTCATACGCTGCACAACTTTATCCGCAACCTGGTCTGCCTGCTTTTCATACGGGTCGTCAGGCTGACCAACAGTAAGCTTCCGCTGCACGAAAAACGGCTCCTTTGCCGTTTCCTTCTCTCCGAAAAACGCACTGTTTCCCTCCTCTTTCCCAAAGAAAGATCTATCTGAGGATTGCTGCTGTTTAGCCTTACTGGCCGTACTTTTTGTATCGGTGGCTTTTATCATTGCATTGGGGTCGGACAGTTTATATCAACTATATCATTTACGGGTACCTATTGTATCATCATATATGGGTAACAGCTTATAAACATACTATCAGGGTGCTGCCGGAGCAGGGGGATCCGTCACCTTATCAGTCTTCGTCTCACTGGTCGCCAGCATATCAGCAACATATGCCCGGCGCTTTATCTCCCACTCAGCTTTTAGCGTTTCAAACGCGGCCTCAGTGATCGGCGTCCTGATGACTATTTCCGGGAATGGATGTGTCTTTATATAATCCATGAAATCAATACCATGATTCCCTTCATGGAAACCCAGCGACGTATTTCCCTTCTCTTTATCAGACTTGATAAACCCACGGCCATAGCCGGATTCACCTTTAGACGTCGCGTTAGCGCCGTAAATAGTCTCAATGATCAGGGTCTTTGAAATGGTCGCTCTTGTTACTTTATTCTGTCTGTTAAGTTCATAGGAAATCTGAGCGTCAATACTACCACTGGTAAAAGCACGATCGGCTGGAATATTTTCATCCTCCCTCGCTTTCCGGTCCGGTCTTATCTCCACTTTAAAACTGCCAATGGGGAAATAAGCTATTTTCGATTGCTCATCAGGCTTCACGCCCTCCGGCAAGGGTGTAGAGATCTCACGTTGTACCCCCGGCGTTGCATGTGCTGCCGGGACGGAAGATGCCTTTCCTTCTATTGCAGGCGCAGCTCCCTGTTGCACCACATGTGTCAGTTCATGTGCCAGCAGGTGTTTACCAGCGGAAGAATCTGTATCGTACTTACCGCTGTTGAAATACACATCATTACCATGTGTGAAGGCCTGTGCACCTATTTCATCGCTCAGCGCTGCCGCCTTCTCTCCTGTATGGATGCGTACATTGCTAAAATCGGCACCTATTGACTCGCTCATCTCGTTACGCACGTCGCGGGGAAGCAATGCGCCATCTCCCCGCTGATCCTTCAGCTGTTGCGCCAGCTGATCACTTCCTTCACGTGCGCCGCTGGAGTTGTTTTCTTTTGCCATCAAGGAAGGTGTTCCACCCTTCTTCTCTTCTTCTTTTTCTTCTTTAAGCACTTCATCTGCGGCGGGCTTTTTCTCAGGCTCTTCTTTCTTCTGCACAAGTTTCTCTTCTTCTTTTTTATCGGGTGCCGCCTTTTTCTGCAGTTGCTCCTCTTCCTTAGCCTTATCGCCTTTCTTTTGTACTATTTTTTCTTCTTCCTTTTTTTCTGGTGATGCTTTCTTTTGCAATAGCTCTTCCTCCTTACCCTTATCACCTTTTTTCTGCACAGGCGTCTCTTCTTCTTTTTTATCAGGCGCTGACTTTTTCTGCACAGGCTTTTCCTCCTCTTTCTTATCATTCATGCCTTTCTTCTGCACCTGCTTCTCTTCTTCTTTCTTTTCCGGCATGGCCTGTACAGCAGATATCTCCTTCCTTTGCACGGCAGTACCGCGTGCCGGTTGTTTATTTACCACTTTATCGGCCACGGAATCCGCTTCCTGCTCATACTGATCTCCCGGCTCACCGACAGCCAGTTTAGGTTGAAAGAAAGCGTCTTCTTTTGTTTGTATAGCGTTTGAGGTTGGGCTGAAGAAAGGCCCTTCCTTTTGATCTGTTTTTTCGGGGTTACGATGTCTCCGATAGCGACGACTATTCATTTTCATATCTATCGATTTAAATGCAGCGGAGCCACTGCTCCGCCACTGTTAAGGCGTTCTGCTATTTCTGTGGCCAATGCGTGGTAATCTTTCGCACCATTGGCAGTATTGTCAAACGAGAAGATATCCTTCGCCTGTTCCTGCGCCCTGGCCAGGGATATGTTACTGCGGATGCCGGACGCCAGTACTTTATCCGGATACATCTCCTGCAACTGTGCTCGTATCTGTTTGTGCATGCTTTTATGCTCGTCAAACTTTGTCAATACAAGACCCAGTATTTCCAGTTTCCTGTTAAGTTGTTTTTTGATCAGCTGCACATTCTTCATGAAACGCTGTACACCTTTAAATGGCAGGAATTCTGCCTGCAGGGGCATAAGTACATAGTCGCTTGCCGTAAGGGCATTGACGGTCAACATACCAACTGCCGGCGGACAGTCAATCACGACTATATCATAAGCGTCTCCCAGTTGGGTCAAGATCTGGTTCAGCAGCTGCTCACGGCCAAACATACTTACCAGTTCCAGTTCGGCGCTGGCAAGTTCCAGGTTGGCAGGTATCAATGGCAACACACCCGTATGCACGATGGCCTGCTGCGCATCTACCAGTTCACCGGTAGCCGCCTGCTTAAGCAGTTCGTAGACACTCAGGTCCATATCGTCAGAGATGCCCATGGATTGGGTGAGATTAGCCTGAGGGTCGAGATCAACAAGCAGCACTTCTTTTCCCATCCGTTGCAGGGCTGCTGCAAGATTGAGGGCAGTAGTGGTTTTGCCGGATCCACCTTTTTGTATAGCAATGGAAATAATCAACATATCATTTGGGGTAATAAAAGTGGTCAACGACCGTTAATGCACCTATTTCATCAAAATATGCCCGTGTTCATCTACTTCATATACACCACGCTTCAGCTCCTTATAATACTCGTCCAGCCACTGGTAAAAGCAGATGTGACCCGTTGGATCAGGACCTACATCATTGTACCGCGAGATCACCTGCCCGGGAGTGCCGGCCTTGCCTGGCGCCATGTCAATACAGATATGGTCATTATAACTATTCACTGCCACCGGTATCCATTGTTCATGCCACCATACCTGTTGCAGACGCGTATCCTTTGTCACCTTCTTCTGCGCCTTTTTAAAGGCACCTTCAGCATTCAACCCATTCATATCAGCAGCTGTCTTCACCGTACTTTTTTCATCATACAATGTATATTCCCCTACTGCGATCCTTTCATGCACAATATTGAAGGATGCCCTGAAGTCTTCCGGTAAGTCGATCTTCAATTTCTTCTCCAGTGCTGCTGCAGGAGCATCTGTTTTCTTTCCTTTTAAAGCACTGATCAACTGGGCCGCGTCTTTTACTTTGTGCTCTTCATACCAGTCAGCAATATTCTGCCACAAGCGCTTTACAGCCAGGTGAACAACTGAGTCTTTTTCCCGCTTTGGATCCGCTACAGGCAATTGTGATTTGCGGAGGAACAATTCCCGTAACGTTACAGGTAAACGCTCCAATTCGTCCGCTTCCTCATCAAACAAGGGCATAATGGTCATTAACCTTCCCGCTTCCTTCTCAGGATCCAGCCACTCAGGCTCCAGGTATCCTTTATTTACGATCACGACAGCATTCATACCATCAAACCCTGGCACTTCGACATTCCTGTAAATACTTCCCGGAGTGATCTCTTTTGCTGTTATCAGTTCCTGATAAAAATTATAAAAGAATGCGCCTGTTTCTTCGATCGCCTTTTTCGCACGTTTACCAATCACGTCGATATGTAACTCCACGTCATGATCAGACAGGGCAGATAAACCCAGCGAAGTAATGGTGCTTTCCGGCATCCCCTGATCGCGCATAGGATTTTTTACTGCAACATGGAAACTGGCATCGCCCTGCTCCGACTCTAAGGCTATTAAAGTGTCGGGCTTACCATACGTTTGCTCATAAGATCTGATCAATTTATCCATAGCATTTATTTTTTAAGATAATAACCGGAAAACTTCGTATCCCACCACATCCGGTGACTCACATTTCGGATAGGGTCATTGTACAACGGCGATTCACTGGCACTGGCAGCAGATACTACCGGGTCTTCAATGCCGTGATAACTGGACGCCCGGGCATTCCACTCCATATTCTTGCTCTTCTCCTGTTTATGCCCAAATAAGTTCCAGTGCTTTGAAGCCGGCATATTCTTTTTATGGCCCAGCACAATATCGGCAAAAGGCACCACTTCTCCAGACCTAGCACACCTGTAATAGGCGTCATCGGACCGCAGGAAAGATACATCGTTTTCTCTGCCTGGCCACCAGTTATATTTCTTTTCTTTTATAATGCTTATCTGCAAAACAGCAGTCATCCTGTCATCATATTTACTCACGTTTTTATATCCGTATAAATCCCTGTTCCTCCTGTTTACTTCCCTGTCATCGCTCGGGAAGATATCTTCAAAGCTATGTTTCTGGTATTTATCGCCTTCTCCGGCAGATGAAGAGTGTAAGAAAATAGTACCATCATCTTTCCAGATCTTGATCCACTTCAATGCAAGTGTCTGATCCACTTTCTTGTCCACCAGGAAATCCCTCAGGTCCCACGATTTAAACTCTACGTTAGCTCCCTTGAAGTTTTGTTTCGCTGCCTTCAACGCTGTCTCGATCGTTAGCTCCTCCTTCTTCCGTCCAGGCTTTTTCGTCGCCTGCACATATTCATAATCCCAGCTATCCCCACCGTCTATCACAGTAATGGATTTAAACACCTTATGCTGCGCTTTCACCGTTTCGGCTACCTTCTGTGCTTCTTCCTTCAGGATCTGTTTATTGTTCAGGTATGGAACTTCTTCGGTCTCTATCGCCTGTAAGCCAAGACTAAGTTGTTTTGCCTTATCTTTTTCATCACCTTTCTTATCCTTATCATCTCCCGGCTTCATATCGGCTTTCACCTCCACCGACTGTTTATTCGGCTTGTTCTTAATGCTACCTGTCACGGTCCAATGACTGGTACCCTTTGGTGCAAAATTGATACCCGGTGTATTGTGCTGTTTCTTAATAGCTTCAACAGCAGCAGTGATCTCTTCACGGGTCATCGGCTTATGTGCCTCGAGCGCCTTCACCTTCTGCATAGCAGCAGCGAAGTTCTTCAGTACATTAGGGTCTTCTTTTTCCGGCTCCTTGCCTTTACCCTTTCCACCTCCTGCTCCCGGAGCACCACCGGCGCCAGGTGCACCACCTTTACCCGGTGTACCACCAGCGGCAGGTTTACCCGGAGCAGCGGCAGGTGGAGGAGCACCTGCTGCAGGACCAGCCTGCGCTGCACCACCATCCACGAACTTGCCTTGTTTTTCTTTATCTCCCGCGCCGCTCTTCGGTGGTACGTGATCGTTCACCAGGTCAGTCATGAACTTCGCACCATCGAACTTAGCTTCGCTGAATGTCACTTCAGGTACTTTACCGGAACCTAACACGTATTCCATATCTGCGCCTATACCAAATTCTCCAGGTAATGGATATTCAAGAGCGCCTATCGGCCATGTCCATTTCTTATCCGGTGCCGGAGACCACCACGGACTATCCAGTTCTACGAACAGATCTCCGCTCAATCCGAGGAACGGCTGGGCAGCTATTTCCATATGTCCCTTGAAGAAGAATTCGCCCGGATCACGATAACCAATGGTCGGTCTTGCATCCACATATCCTTTCACGCCTGCATCTGCATTCAAGCCTACTCCCACCTTCACATCGTGGCCTGCTATCTCTATGCCCGCACCACCTTCTGCACGCAGGCGCAGACCGGCGTACGCCGACATGTTCAGAGAACCGGAGAGCGATATATTTTTCGCTATATCAGGATTGTTGGAGTAAGTACCCGCTACTTCAATGTTATAGATCTTCGCCGGGCCCACCTTCGCCAATGCGCTCAACGCCATATTGGCGAATACAAATACGTTACCTAACACCGGTATACCATAAGCCGCACGGGCTTCCAGCTTGAATAATTCTTTACTGTAATCTTTCTGCTGGAAGAGAATGATCTCTTTCGGCGGAGCGATTTTACCAACCACTGTCACAAAACCTTTACCATCCACGATCACGTTCACGCTACCGGCAAACCACTCCGTCATGTTAAACGTCAGTGTACCCATACCGGCCATACCACGCGGACCTTTACCCTGTGCTGCAGGTACTTCTGCTGGCAGCGCAGCTTCTTCTGCGGACACAGTTCCGATTTGTGCCTTTGCAAAATTGTCTGCGGTCTTTTTATCTGTCATGACCAACATCAGCGAACCACTCAAACGATCGCCGGCATATTGCACCATTCCCTTCACATCCAGTACACCTTCCTGGAACTTCGCCGCTATCTCTCCCGAGAAACCCTTGAAGCTCACTCCAAATGCACCTTCACCCGTCATCTTGTCTTCCATCAGGGTAATGGTCAGGCTGCCTTTTGCTACACCTTGTATATCCACTTCCGCAGTTGCGCTCACTGATGGTTTCATGTTCGTAAAACCAATATCCATAGTAGCGTCGGCGAAGCCACCTACCTTCACCTTTACTGCATTCAATGCGAAATTGAAAGTACCGTTCTCGAATGTATTCGTTGCTTTCGACAACACATTCTCTACATCCATGCCCGTCAGCCAGCCAAGTGCCTTGCCGTTCTTACGCAACCATTGGGGGATGGCTTCCGGTGCATTGTTTTGTCCGATAGTTGCAAATCCGCTTACCTCCCCATTTGCCAGTCTTACGGCCAGCATCGGATTAGCAGCACTAAACAATGGCATGTTCAATGGCAGATAAGCGTTCTTTACTCCTTCCATCACATTATCCTTCTGTCTTACCCTGATCACACCGGCACCAGCTACCTTACCAGCATTGATGTTGACATCCAGTCCTTTACTGCCCGCCCCTTTGATCGCTTCTATAAGGCTCCTGGATGGATTGAATCTGCCGGAAGATATATTCACCACCTCGGCCGGGGCGTTAGAAGCCGCTGCAGTTTTAGCACCCGGTGCACGCTGTATAGTATCCATAGCTCTGGATTGTACATCAGGCGTTTCCTCGTTTTTCTCTGCAGATACACTGTCTTCCTTTTTCTGTACGCCAGGCGTTTCCTCTTCTGCGCTAAGCTGAGGATCAGTTTTCTTCTGAACAGCCGCGCCCTGTTGCACCGTATGCGTCAGCTCATGCGCCAGCAGATGCCTGCCGCTACTGCTGGTCGCATCAAATTTATTATCGTTGAAATAAATGTCGTTTCCATGTGTGAACGCCTGCGCCTGCAGCTCGTTACTCAGCTCAGACGCTTCAGATCCTGTATGTATACGTACATTACTGAAGTCAGCGCCTATCGATGACTCCATCGCCGTCCTGGTATCGGAAGGCAATGGTGTACCCGAGCCCTTCGTTTGCTGTAAACGGTCCTCCAGTCCGCTATTGGCCGTATCTGTCGCATTCTCACCGTTTCCTTTCTTCTGAATATCATCCGGCGGGTCGCCCATGCTATCGAAGATAGGCTTACGTTGTAGTTTCTTCTCTTCTCCGGATATCTCTTCTTCTTTTCCCTCCTGTTCCTTCATTTGCAGTGCATCAGCTTGCGCAGCTGATGCAGGTATATGTCCCGAAGGCACTGTACTGACAGGAGCCGGCGCTACTGTTTTCGCCTGTACAGCTGCAGGTTCGCTCATGCGCTGAACTACTTTATCTGCTACCTGGTCGGCCTGTTTTTCATAGTGGTCGTCGGGCTTTCCAATACTCAGTTTCCGTTGAACGAAAAAGGGTTCTTTTGCCGTTTCCTTCTCTCCGAAAAAAGCACTATCTCCTGGGTCCTTTCCGAAGAAGGAACCGCTGGCAGGTTGCTTTGCTTTACTGCTGCTCGTGCTCTTATTATCGGTTGCTTTTATCATTTAGGTCCAAACAGTTTTTATCAACCATGGCATCCACGATAATCCCACTACACTAAAACCCCATGGCAATTGGTTTAACAACATATCATACGCCTGCTGTGTTACATACAGCTGCCACTCTTCCTCTTTCCATTCCAGCTTTCCTTCCCTTAACAGGAAGTTGCCGCGTAAACCATCGGGCGACGTATTTCCCAATGCGTTCCAGTGAGAGATCACAGCGGCTAACAATTCATTGGCTTCGGTTTTCTCTGCTTCTGTAAGTGGTATAAAACGTCTCACCGGTTCTGCGGGCTGGATACCGCATAGTATTTTGGGTAATACCAGGTCATACTCAGGAATTTCTTCTTCGCCATAAGCCAGGTAACCCAGTAACTGTACTGCCCTGTGCTTCGCAGCTTCATCTTTGAACTGCTGCCCCTCCCGGAGTCCCAATGCATCAAAACAGAAGGATAGGTAAGGATGCAGTAATATCAGTCCTGCATTATTGATGTAATAAACAGATCCGGCTGCAGGTGGTTCGGGAGACACTGTCTCTTCATCTGCAGACGAAGACACGGTCCGCTTTTCCTGGGAAGGCTCAGCATCCTTATTTACAGACGTTTTTACAAGCGTTGCTTCTTCACCTGCTCGTGTATCTCTTTGTTCTCTTTCTCCGGCTGCTGTTTCCTCTTTTTCCTTTACGGGAGATGCCTGGCTTTGCTTCACCTCCTCCCCTGTTTCTTCCCGGCGTGTCTTCTCCGCCTGATGTTCCTGCTCACGGCTGGCTCTTTTGGTTGCCTGCTGTTGCTGCTCCGGAATATCTCTTGCCTCATCATCCTGACGTCTCTGTACACGATCTTCCTCATCCCGTTTTCCCGGCTGTTGTCGCGCTTCCTGCTGTGTGACAAACACCTTCTTTTGCAAAGCAGTGATCTCAGGTACATATTGCGTCGCAAGTGTCGTTGCCGCCTGCTGCAATAAGACAGGTATTTTCACTGTTGGTGTAGCCTCTTTATGCAGCACATACAACAAACCTGGCGCGGCCTCTTCATTTGCCCTACCCAGTTGCTGTATCAGTTGCTCAAGAACAGCAGCATTGCTCACCGTATGCCCGGGCAATATTACCTCTCTGATCAGCCAGATGAAGAGATGCTCATGATAGCTTTCCCTGGCAGGTAGCGCAGGAATTAACTGCTGTGCAGGAAGCAATGCATTGACCGCTTCCCGCAGCTGCGGATGATAGATAAACGTTTCCCATTCTTCGACCAGCTGCAACACCTGCCGGTATGCATTGGCACCATATGCCATTATCCAGTTCCTGATAAAGGCAGGAGAGAACTGCAATACTAGTCTCCTGATGGCATAGGGATGCTCGCTGAACAACTGCCTGCATTGCTGCAATGCATATGTTTCAGATGATAATGCAGCCAGCACGCCTGCCTCCCACTCCTGTTGCTGCCATTTCACAGCTGAAGACGGCAGGCTGCCTTTCTCCAGGAAATGCAGCCAGCTCTCATAGTAGCCCTGCACCAGGGGTATCCTTTGCATGCCGCCTGTCATCGCTAACTGCGCCTGCATCTCCTGGTAATGCCTGCGGAGATGACTGATGATCATCTCCGGCAGTTCCTGGCGTAATGTTTCCAGCTTGCAGGAACCCAGGTCTATTTCCAGCTTATCTATTTGTAATAAAGTGTCCGGATCGGCCCAGCTGTCCAACAACGATGAAAGCATCGGCTCCAGCTCTGTTGTACAACGGGCGCTCAATGTTCCCTGCAATGCAAAGGCTTCCTCCCTGGATGGCAGTTGCACTTCCAGTAAAAGTTTTCCAATGGCATGTTGCTGTTCCATTAAGCGATCAGTCCTCTATAAGTGTTTACTGTTTTTTCATTCTCTCCTGTAACAATACCGGCGGTATCCCAAACCTCCTGCCACTGTGCCAGACCGTCCCGCTGTGCGGTGATGGATTCGGCAGCTGTCTTCACCAGTTTTCTGGCTATTGAAGGCACTTTCTCAGGAGATGCTACGATCAGCCTGTCAATATAATAAGCAGTGGCATAAGCAAGCAATCTGATCACCTGCACCTTTTGCGCTGCTTTCAGTTTGCTGAAGCCTGTCTGCAAGGTTGTCTGCAATTTCTCATACGCCACATGCAGTGTCTCAGGTGCGCCACTGGCTAACAGGAAGGCCTTTGTATCTGACCAGCGGTTGTCTTCCGCCAGGGTATCATCCTCCTTAGCCATCTTGTTGACATCAGCCCGGTATCCCAGGATGCGTTTGTTAAACACAGCGTCGGTATTCACAACGGCCTTCGCATTTGCGTTTGGATCTGCAACCGTATCTGTATCCACTCTGGGTTCTTCCTCTGACGGCAGGTATGCACTGATTGTAAGTCTGGCAGACGAGTCCTGACAACCCTGGACATCTTCAAACCCGTACTCTAATATATAAATACCCACCTGCGGATCTTCTACGCTCAATGTTGCATGTGTTTTGTCTTCTTTCCAGTTCACATCAAACTTTAAAGGATCAACAGGTTCCTCATTGTCGTTCTGTTGTAAAGTGAGGCTGAAGACGCCACCATAAGGACTGGCTTCTATGCCGATCTCATTTGTGTCAGAGATATCCCAGTCCACAGTACCCTTACCGTCGCTGGTCAGCTTCACATCACCCAGTGGACAGATAGTGATCTCCTTTGAAAGCTTACTTTCCAACGCACCGCGGGAAGCTGTTAATACTACAGTAAAGACTACACCCGATTTTCTCGGCAATTTGAATTTCACTATTTCACCGATGTCTGTTGTATCGTCGTCGCTTACCAACCCGCCTTTGTAATCCCGCAGCTCCCAATGATATTTATCTGCCCGTAGCGACTGGTTCTTCAGTGATATCTCAACACCTTCTTTATTCGGCAACTCTGTTTGCTCAGTAATGTTAAAGCGGGCCACCGGTGGTGCTTCTGTAAGTATCAGGTTGATAACCGGCTTATCGGAACAGCAGATATAAGGCAGGCAGAAATCCGCCATCACTTCGTACCCCTCCAGTTCTTTCGCCAGGCTAAGTGCAGCAGCCTTTTCCTCTTCGTTACTACTGAGCAGCAGGTTCACCAGCGTTGACTTTTCCTCTTCAGAAAGGGATGCCACACTGGTCTTTGCACATACCAATACCAACGTACCGCCTTTAGGTACGCCTCCATTGTGTTCAAGTCCCGGATGTTGCTCCGCAAAATGATGAAACAAGAGGTTCTTTGCCAGTTCTTCCTTACGGGTAGCATATTCTTTGCATACTGCATAAAGAGACCTTAAATGCGCCCGGCAGCACGTCTTATCGTCATCGTCACACATACCTTCACTGTTGCAGATTTCCCTGAGCTTCGCTTCCAGATCAACGATGGGTGGTTTGCCAAACAAAGCTACCAGCGCTTCAAACATAATACCGATATCATCCCGGTCAAACTTACGTCCACCGAAAATGCGCTCTTCAAAATCATCAGAACAGGTACGTGCACAGCGGATATCGTTCACAATCTTCTCCAGTATGATGATCAGATCACTGAATTCTGCTGCGCGTTCCTTGATCAGATCATCCATATCATCCTCGTCGCCAATGTACACCACCTTCACATCAAACGGCAGATGCAGCTCACTGCGCAGATCCGTAATACGGTCCTTCACATCTTTCAGTATTACACCAGTATGTCCTTTGATCCGGAAAAAATCATAGCCATCCATGTTACCCAGCAGGAACTTCCTGTCTTTTTCGTCCGAAATACCCGGAATGTTGAAGGTGCGGCGATTTCGGGTCGCTGCTGCATTCCAGTTTGCTGACAGTTCAGTCGGATTATTATAATAGAATGGAATGGCCCTTTCTGACAGCAGTTTATTGATACCTGCGTCCGGCGTAAAATGTACGCCAGGCAAAGGGAAATCCTCATCTTTAAAACGAGTATGTGCCACATCTGCCAGGTATTTCAGACGCTTCATCAACAAGCGGGGTTTTTCCAGTGCGTCAATGCTCAGGTCTGCAAAAGGAGGCCTGTAAAGCCCCATACGGTAATTGATGTCGCCTGTGCGGATACTGTGCAAAGCTATATATCCCCTGAAGCGGTCCTTCTTCGGCATCAGCGACAGGTAGCTGAAAAGATCTGTGGCTACAAGCTCCTGGTAAGTAGCCACCAGGTCCCTGTAATAATCATACAACCAGGGCATTTTACGCCCGTCCTCACCTTTTACAGCTGTACGAAACTCTCCTAATTTTTCTGACAGCTTGTCGAATGGATTGGCCTCTTCCAGCCCCAGCTTTTCCTTCACCAGTTCATACACTGACTTAAAGGCTGCCTCGATCAGTGGTTCTGCCGCTTCACAAACAGCATTAAAACCGTTGCTGACAGCCGCCCAGCTGGTAAAGGTCTTAAAAGAGATGAATGCGCCACCCGCACTCGGCGTATACCCCAGGCGGTTGATCATTGGGTCATTCTCTCCCGCATCTGTTGCATCATTGATAAACCAGTCATTCAGTTGTTCCTGCGTGAAATAGCTCTTTGGGATCAGTGCTGCTTCAACTTCCAGGTTCTTTTTACTTTCACTGTTCTCATAACCATACAGACAACTGTTCTCCGTCGATTCATCAGTACGCACAACAAGAACGATCAGGTAGGGCGCGGTATCTTTCTCTTCGGAATTCTCCGGGTTAGTTCCTGACAGCCGGAAGATAAGCTCATTCCGGTTCACTGTGTCGGTAGTGAGCACCTTAACAGTGGCGGTATCTTTCAACACTGGCACCTTAATATCATTTCCTTCCTTTTTGAAGATGCCCCGATAAATGATCTCCTCCTCCAATGTAAAGAGCTGGCCGTCTGAAGTCACCGCTGTTCCCGGTTTCAGTGTAACAGTACCTGCTGTCGCGTCCACCGCTACTTCAAGACCATAAAAGATACCTGATCCGTCCAGGTACGCACGCGTATCCTGGTCCTCTGCCGCAGTAAGAGTGACAATATTATTCAGGCTGCCGCTCTTCAGCTGCTGCCCCTTATTAAAAACCGGGTAAGAGGTAGAAAAATCTATTTTCATTTCTGAATAATTTATTTATTTGATATTATCCGAGCATTGCCTCGTCAAGTATGATCAATGGTTTATCATCCCCTCCTTCTTCATCATACAGGTATGCAGCCGGATATACATTTTTTAGTTCTCTTAATATTTTATTCAAAGCCTGCAAACTATCGTCATAGTCGCAGCTCTCTTCCCTGGACATGGCGCCCAGCCACTGCTTCCAGGCCTTTTCATACTGCAGCATCTGTTGGGGGCTTATCCAGACAATGTTGAGCCGTATATGCGATGGGGCTTCCCTGCGCAACGTATCCTCAAAGAACTGCCTGAAGCGGGCCAGCCGGAAACGCTGTGGCCATGCCGGCAATACCACCGTAGCCCAGAAAGAATAAGGATCGGCCAGGAATGTACGGTCACAGAAAGCCGCATTCTCCTCATCTATATCCTCCTCATCATCACAGCAAAGACACACCTCATTGCATACCGGCAGGATCGCATCTTCTGTTTTGCATACGATCGGGATCACCACCGTGCTGACATTTGCTTCCGATGCACCGTCCGTCAGCGACTTCATTTCCTTACGTACAAACGCCAGATCACTCAGCAGCTCGATCACCTCTTCAGTTGCTGGCAGCGAAGCCACTGCAATCTTTTCATCTTTCCTGTACCAGGAAATGGCCATCATGGACACCTGTTTCTCAACAAATACTTTATTATCGTCAGTGGCCGCCTGCAAGGCTTTGATATACGCACTGGCATCTGCAAATACAGATTCACTGACAATACGCAACACAAACGTAGACTTCCGTTCAGGATGCCAGTTCAGCTGCAGCTGTAACGCTTCATAAGACTGTTGCTGTCCGCGGGGACGCATCAGGATATGTTCCAGCAGATGCAGGCCTTCGGCGCTGATAACTGTCTGTACATACTCCATGGCTGCATTACGTGCGGAGATGCTTGTATAGGAAAGCGGATGTTCCGCCTGTATTCCCGCCGGGTTCACCAATGTTATACCAAAAGGACCACAGGCATCTTCGTCTCCCCGCTGATAATTGCGCAGGTCCAGCAGCAGACCAGTGGCGGTTGTCAATGCCTCTTCTGCTTCTTCCGGCGTATCGTACACATGTGCAGACTCCCAGATAGTGGTATAGTCATAGCTGATCTTATTGCCCACCATCAGCTGCTCTATATTGTTGATCTCAAAAGCATACCCTTTGCCACTCTCCACCACCGGGAACATCATCGCGTTAAAGATGCGGGTAGCACGGTCAATCTCTATATCTTCACCGCATATCACCTCAGGCGCTACGGCAATGATCTTTCCATCCATATCCTTCAGATACAGTGTGTAGGCGTTCTCACAACCGGGCATCTGCTCATAATAATAGGAAGCTTCAGACCTCGCCATCTCCAGCAGGAAAACATAGAAATACTGTTCTGCTTTCTCTGCCAACGCCGGAGAATTATAACGGGTTACCGTCTGCCACATCACCTTACCACCCTTGCCTAACAAGTGATAGTAATACAACTTGACAGGAGATGTCTCCTCATCGTCTTCTCCTCCCTCAGACGCGGATTGCCAGAGCTGCGCAAAAGCAGGCAATTTATCATAGCTCATCCACAATTTGGAGAAATCAATCTTCTCCGGGTGATCAAAATACCAATCCAGCAGAAGCGGGTCTGTGTTTCCTCCCTCTTTCGGGTTTACAAACCAGCCATAAAGCCTTTTTTTGCAGTAAATATCTGCCTGCAGTTCCATGCGTACTTCCTCTCTTTTCTCCATACCCTGGTACCAGCCTGCATGCTGTGCTACACGGTACACACTGTCATCCACCATACGGAAAGCATAGCGGCAGCCGCCGGCATAGTCTGTATAAGGGAAGAAGTTCTTATTGTCAGGATCAAGATTGTCGAGGAATGTTTGTAATCTGTCCCACGCATCCTGTTCACTCACGTCATCTTTTTCCTTATCACACCGTTTTGTCACCTGTTGAATGTCCAGCAAAACCTTACCCAGGTTGAGCGAATAATAACAACCTACCGTTTCATTATCCAGGCAATAGTTGCCCCGGAACAGCAGCAACTGCATAAATTCCAGCAGATCAGCCGTTGCTGCATCCGGATCCGGATAAGTGTGAATACTCTCCCACTCGTAGGCATTTATTTTTGTGTTGTAGATATGGAATGCAAAAGTTCCGTCAGCTTTACGGTATACACCATGCCTGCGTGCAAATTGCCGCCTTGCCTGCATAGCAGCCGTATAAGCCTCATAACTGCCTGGTGTGATCTTAGTCACAGCCAGTGGCTGTCCTTTATCATCATTCAGATAAAGATCTTCTGTTGTGGCCGTCCACGCACTATAATGCTCAACAGACAATGAACGCTGTAACAGGTCCCAGCTTTCCGTTCCGAAGGCTGCCATTGCAGCATCTGCTGTAGCATAAGCCGCCACACTCTGCCAGAGCACGAAATCATTGCGGCGCAATTGATAGTGGTACCTGCCATTTTCTCCCGCCACGACAGACGCACCTTTCTCCAGTACAGTATAACCCGGCAACTTGCGATGGTAGCGTTGCAGTAACGCAAGGACAGTCTGTTCTCTTTCTGCGGCAGAATCAAACTGCAAACAGTACCGCGCTATTCTGTAATCGCGGTCCCAAAGGCGATAGCCGATCACGGCGTTTTCACCACCGCTCTGATAGAGGTCCGTCCGCACATCTACGTCTTTCGAATACGAAGTAAACTTGCTCAATGTAAATCCGGCCCACATAACAAGCCTTTTAATGGCTTCATTACCCTCGTACTCACTATCATACAAATGCGGATGTACCGCTACCTTGTTACCCTTATCAAAGAGATATACACGGTAGCCCCCTTCTTCCTTCACCACATCGTAGTTAGTCTCTGTGCGCGCCAGTTTCTCAAGTATATATTTCAACGCGTCTTCAGCCTCTCCCAGTTCCGGTTTCTCATCCAGTCCCTCCAACGCAGTTTCAGGATACCAGCAACAGCAGGACAGCCATTCCCACCTATAACGCCAGGCGCCGGTGAGCTTTACTTCGGTCACTGCCTGACCATGGTCCTGCAGGAAGCGGAGCGTACGCTCTATCGCTGCATCCCTCGCTTCTGTAGTCGTATACTCGAACGGATGTATTGCCAGTACCTCCTTTTTATCGCTAATGATCTTAAAACTATAGGTACAGTCTTCAAGGCACGTCTTCAGATAGTACTGCCGCTGCTTGCCAAACTTCACTGTGTTGTAAAAAGCAGTACGCACCTCGTCATAACTGTGATAGAAGTGAGGTTCCTGCAACAACAGCCCCTCACCGTCACTGATCTTGAAGTAGTAATGGTACAGGGTGCTGACAGACCATCCTGCGCTTTCCTGTAAAGCAGTCACTTGCTGACGCAGCAACAGCAATACGGCATCTCTTTCTTCCGCGGTTGAATACCATTTACCTTGCTTTGCAAACGGCACTCCGTCTTTCGTAAAGGCGAAATAACCATATCCGTTTGCCGGCTGCTGATCCGCCTGTATGTCTGCTGCCGTTGCAGCCAGTAGCCAGCCCAGGAAAGCAGTTGCAGCCGCCTCACGGTTGTCCCATACAGGAATGCTCTGCAATAAGGCCGCGCCGCTCTTTTCATCTTCCCATAAGAAGCCGTAAGCGCTTACCGCTTCGCCCCTCTCTACCCACAGTGAGTCCTGACCTGCTTTTAGAAGTATTCTTTCCAGCAATTTTGTGGCAGTAGCATGGTCGTTTGTTTCAGGACTTTCCGCGAGTAATTGTCCCGCGTCATCATACACATGCACCACATACCGGCACTCATCGGCCGTATATATCGAAACGCGTTGCGGATCACTGGCATGCCGGATAACACTGCGTGTCGCCTGTGCTACCGCCACGCCGTCAGGAACAGCACGGGCTGTGGTGAGCAGGATCTCAGGTAAACCCGCCTGACATTCAAGGTCTTTAAAATGATAGATGGCCGCTGATACCGAGGTCACGGCTCCGCTTACCGTCAGCCATAAACGGCTGAACAGGTTCACATATTTATCCCGCGCCAACCGTGCGGCATCTCCTGTTGGGAAATCAGATATATGCACAGACATCACGGTATAACCCTGTGTGCCATCCTCTTCACCTGCTTCCTTACGGATCACCTGCAGATCATAGCGGCCACCACCCCTGTGTACGACAAGGTAGTTATCTACATGGGATGCCAGTTCTACAAACTGCACGAAAGCTACAGGCAGCTGCGCTTTATCTTTAAAAGGCACCATCCCCTGCCATGCAGCTTGTCCTTCACTCATCATCTGCCAGTTGTATAATTCTGACGCTTCACGCTGGTATACCAGGTAGTGCTTACGGAAGTACTCCTGCAACTCTTTCATCTTCTTCTGTGCAGCTTCCGTTGTGCCGTACGCCTCCGGATGATAAGCGATCTGCACATTGTTCCGCACAATGATGATCCTGTAATTACCCGCTGCCAGCTCCGGTTCTATTTTCCAGACACTATCATCCTGTAATATCTCCAGGCAGTCATAACCATGCGAAAAGGCGATCTCCTGCGTTTCAAAACCCTGTTTGCTTTTCAGCAGGGCCTTACCGTAATCATCAGGCAGCAGGAAATAATATCCTTCCTGTGTCTGCAGGTACACCCGATATTGCCCGTCACCGTCGAAGAATTGCACAAACCAATCCATCACCGCATCCCTCTCTTCTTCGGTCGAATACTCATAAGAATACTTTGCTGCGATCCATTCATTCGCAGTCAATGGAGATTGTATATAGAAACCAAACACGCCTTCTCCCGGACATCCGTAAGGCCTGTAATTAGCCTTCGCTGTACCCAGCTTAAGGAAGTCCCCGAAGACGGTGCTAATATTTGCTTTGCTGTGCAGACTCTCACTTACAAATAAAGGAGTGGTCTGGCCAGGAATGGCGCACTCGAATCCTGTCTGCTTCTCTACATTGACAAGATCAAAGTTATTCAGCGAGGCAGACGGAGATTGTCGTATGCCCATCAGTCCAGCCACCCTTTTTTCCAGGCCACATACCGGAAAACCAGTAGCTGGCTCCTTGTAATTAAAGGCCAGTGCGCGGTTAGCGCTGGTCTCCGGGTAAGCAGACAGGAACGCGGCCTTATCTGCAATATTGCTGGCAGGATCATTCTTCTTCCCACTCAGATTATACATCATCAGTGCATAATCTGTGAAGTCTTCAGAAAACCTTGCCAGCAGATGGTTCAGGAACCGCTCCTTCCTTTCATTGTATTGATCTGAAGTTTCATACAATGCTGTGAGCATTTCCGTATCACCTGCATCATTGTACACGAGATCGAAACTGTAGATATCCTCCTGGCGGTTATTGTTACGGCTGTAACTACCCGACAGGGTAGCCAGGAATACAACGTCCAGTGCGGCCTGCTCTGCTGCCAGCTTCGTACTGAAGAAAATAGTGCTTTCCAGCAACACATTATCTGCCGTATCTGTCAGCTGAAAATACCAGCTACCGTCATCTTCCCGTTGCTGTATAACACGTACTACATTATTGTTGGTACACTCGCTGATAATACGGCGGATCATTTCATCACGCAGGTACATAGAACTATAAACCTTGCGTGCAGTACCCGAAGCATCCGGCTCATAAGCCAGCTGCATACCGTTGTACGAAGTGCCCGTTGTATTCTGTGGCAGCTGTTTCTTATAGCGCAACAGCGAAGGCAACTGTGGGATGCCGCTGATGTCGGCCGGGAAGTAAGTATGTTCACCTCCTTCCGGTGCAGGGCGTAGGGAGAATAACTTTCTGATGCTGGATAACTGCGCAAAATAATCCGCCAGTAACCTATCGAAGAACAACAGGTAAGCCTGCAGCTGCAATGCCTGCGCCTTTCTGGCGGCAGTGGCATCGCCCGGTACTTCGTTCTTACCGATCATGTACACCTTCGGGAATTCATACTGCACGGAAGTATATTGCGCAAGGTCCAGCTGACGGCCTTTAGGCACAACAGTGTCCAGCGCTTCCCTTTGTTTAGGGAATTTATTATAGTCGGAAATACCTTTCTTATATCGTTGGTTCACAACTTCCGCATTCGCATTAAACGGCAGTTTGTTGCGGAAGAAGATCACATTAGATGTTTCGGGAGACAATACAGGACGATGGTCCTTCTTCAGGTGCAGGCACCATTCCTCCCCTTCCTGTTTGATGGGATTACCGGCTGCATCCGTCATGGCATAACCATCCTCGTCAGCACTGGTCATCAGCAGACGGGTTACACCTGCTACACCAGGCACCTTCATGATAATACGGTAGAGATCCGAAGCACGCAGCTCCGTCATCATTTCCAGGCTTTCCAGTTCCTGTACATCGATGAAACCATTCTGTTGCAAAGGTTCACCTTTCGTAAAATCGTAAGGACGTCCTTCGAAGATCTCTTCCATGCTTCTGCCCTTATCCAGCAGCTGTTGCAGGCTGTAAAAGACAGGCGCTGGCGACAGGAAATCCTGGATGCTGCTGTAAATATTCAACAGCACTTCGTCGGGGTCATAATTCGCTGCCAGTTCAATATGCAGGCAAAGACTGATAGGTTCTTTCTCCAGCACCACAATATCAGGAAAGTCTTCACAGAGGTTACGATGTGCATGCAGACGTGTGTCGATCTCCGACAATACCGTATCCATAGGGAACACGTCATTGCCGCAGGCATCCTTCTCATAGGCTGCAGCATACACATCATCGGGCTCAATGTATACACGATACAGCCCTCTCAGGGGTATGGATGAAAGACCTTCCGACAACCGGGTATTGTCAAGGTTACCGTTATCGCAGTCATAGCTCAGGGAGTACGCCTCTTCTGTTTCCGTTTCATTGATCGGCAACAGCCAGGCATTACGTACACCCTTGATATCGATGAGCATGCGGCGGATGTCTGCAATGGTCAGGGGATTATTTCCCAGGATCTGTGCAGCTGTATAGAAGTTATCTTCCCCGCCTCCCGCAGGCGCGGCAACAAGGTCTTTGAATGAAAGTTTGGTACGATAGTCCAGGTCCGTCAGCACGTAACACAGGGCCTCCAGCATAGTGATGCCCGGATCGTGCAGGTTGTGGTCTGTCCATATCTTGCCTGAAAGATCCGCAACATGCTGAATGCCCAGTTTGCGCAGCGTGGCAAAGTCCAGGTATTCCGGGAAGCCGCTGTCTTTATCTGTAGTTATATATTTGAGATCAGGCATTTTAAGATAGTGCTTAGTATAATGTATCGGTGATCAGGTCCCTGCTTATTTATTTTCCAGGGCATCCAGGCGTTTCTGCAGTGCAGCGATCGTTTCCTGCTGTTCCTGTATGGCTTTGGTCAGTACAGCCACCATATTGGCATATGCCAGCGTCTGCGTACCATCGCCATCTGTATTTACCAGCTCCGGGAAGAACTCTTCCACCTGGTGAGGCAGGAAACCAATCTGTGTTTCCGTTGAAGGACAATTCGCCTTCTGGTTGAAAGTGAAACTAACAGGGTTCAGTTTCTTCACCTTGTCGATCACCGTACCCAGTTTCACAGGATTGCTCACCTTACGTACATCAGTATCCAGATACAGGCCAAAGGCACGCGCCTTGCCCTTTACATTCAGATCAAAGCCTGTTGGTGTCAGACCTCCAATGATGGTTTTACCTTCTTTGGAGATCGTAACGAGATCATCACCCTGGTTTATTTCCAGTTCATTACCATTACCATACTCACCACCTTTCTTAAACACAAAGCCTTTGGAAGCATCTGTGAGGAATACACCCCAGTCGTTGTCGGCACCCAACAGCATGTAATTGCGCTTTTCATTGTTAGGGCGGTTGTTGATGATACTGAAACCAGGGTTGGTATTATCGAGACACATCAGGAAAGCACCCGCGCTGTTAGCTTTGGTGATTTCCACATTGGTAACGGGTGTTTCTGTGCCGATACCTACACGGCCATCCTGTTTGATGGATACCAGTGTTTCTGATGCCGGCTGCGCAATATTCTTCAGATAGTTTTTGCCTTCTTCCAGTCCCTTGCGGAAATAGAACCCTTCGCCTGCATTGGTAGTGAAAGTAGCAGCAGTACCATCCAGTGTAGCATTCAGGTAGCGTTGGTCGGATCCCTCTCTGTGGATCCATACCGCCTGGGGCACCACCGCCCGTACCGGGTTCAGTAAAAGGCGGGCGGAAGCGATGTTACTGATGTCAACTGCCGCCTCAGGGGTATCAGTACCAACGCCCACAGCAGCACCGGTATCAGGTGTTGTGATAAACACCGGCTTTACAGCCGGAGCATCCTTAGGTACATTTACTTCGCCATCAGCAGGTACTGGCGGCACTGTGGTAGTGAAGAGGAACCCTTCGGTATTGGTAGTAAAGACAGCTTTATCATCGGCCAGTTTTTCGGACAATGACTTTATGCTGTCGCCAACGGTATGCTGGATCACAAATTCAGGCGTCTGTGCATTATCAGGACTGAAGAGAAAATCTCCTTTCAGTTCATCTGCATGAATATGCACACGTGCTTTAGGATCTTCCGTGCCCATACCTATCTTGCCAAACACTTTGGCATACATGATAATGGGTACTTTATCTTCATTGCGGATAATCTCCCAATCTTCATCGGAAGCATCGATATCCAGCATTTTCCAGTTGGTACAATCTATTTCAGGGTTATCGGTGGAGCAATGCCCTTTTTTATCAGCTTTTGTATTATCGCCGGTATTTCCGTCACAGCCACATGGCTTATCGCCTGCGGGTGTACAGGTATACAATGCATTGTTGTAGATCACTACATCGCCTTCGTAATAGCAGATCCCAGCCGCCCATTTGCCGAAAAAAGCATCATCCCTTCTTACCAGCGTAGAGTCTATCAGGTTAAAGAAATCCTGCGAGGTGGGTATAGCGCCGGTCTTAAATTGTGCTTTCAGCGCTGCTCTGGTTGTTATAGACATGGGGGTATCTTTTAGTTTTTTATGAATGATTTATTTGATCCTGAACACAGCTTGCTGACTGCCGCCGCTGCAGGTATCGTTAGTAATGATTGTATAAGTTTGTTCGCCGCCTATCAGTACCGACCATGGCGTATCGGCTGTAACAGCTTTTACCGCCGGCCCATCAACGCCTCCGCTTTTTACGAACATCGTGAAGTCGGTGACATAGTCCACGTATTCACGGTTTTCGATGAACTGTAATACGGACGACATCATGAGTGTACCTCCAAATACGATGTTCTGCGAACCACTGTTGATCCATGGCGACAGATATGCCTGTACTTCGCTGATCAGTTTCTTCTGATAGAAAGTCGCGTCTCTGCCAGCCCTCAGGCGAATGTTACCCTTAAAGCTGATAGGCTGATATACCGGGTTGATCACCTGCACCTTTGCAAATACCGAGGTACGTGTACGCAGATATTCGCTAACCCTTTCCAGGATGATACGGCTCACTTTAGGACTGAAGCGCTCATCTGCAGGATAATTCTCTATCTGCGGGATCACGGCCAGTGTCACCCATCCGGGCGATTGTAGCTGGGTGATGTTACCCTGTTCATCCCGGCACATCTTGCTATGCGGAATACATTTGATCTTGGAGATCTCGGGAATGCATCCAGTATGATGCGCTCATAGTCGAAAACATTGATGGCCCTTCCCTTGTGGCGTAAGCGTTCGCTTACACGCGTATAGAACTCATCAGCCGTTTCTTCCTTCCTGCCACCGAAAGACGGATAGGGCTGGGTGATCTTCGTGATCATCGCATCAGGCACGACCAGACCGCTGATGGTTTGTGCGGGCAAAGCAGTGTTCACACGTGCAGGATCATTCTCCTGACTCCGGAACACCGCTACTGCAGCTTGTGCCATCACCGCAACACCTTCACATACAGCTGCGGAATACTGATGTGTGCTCATACGTAACCAGTGAAGGCCAGATGGCAATACCGTATGAGTAGTATCTGCATCCCACGGCAGTGCAATGGTTACAATGCCCGACACCAGCATCTCTCTGGTGGTATCACTGATGATCTGTGTATTTTTCTCCAGGGCCTTCCATTCATTACCTGACATATAATGCCATTGAATATCGGCCCTGCGGATATCCGGGTTCGCAGTAAACTCTGCCAGCTGGAACAACAACGCTACATTGGTACCTGGCACTGCCTGTTCCAGTCCTATATACAGCGTACCTTCATCTTCATACACAGGCATGAAACTGGTGGCAGCACCTGAAGACAAGGTTTTATAATTGCCGGCTTCGTAAGGATACTGATGCAACAGCGTAATATCAGCACCGGTAGCAGTGGCATCATACTCCAGTGAGAAGCCTTTGATAGTGGGTGTATACGGCGGCAGCGGTATGGCGGTTAGCGCGCCTTCATCATTACCTACGAATGTGTTCATGCCTTCTGCAAGGCTCTTAGTGGCGCCCGCCCAGGCATCTGCACTGCCCGCGGCTGCTCTCAGTTCTCCAAATGCAGTATCTGCTGAGTCCTTTGTAATGCCGTCTGCCTGCGTCTTAGCCTCCCCTGTCTGTGTAGTTGTAACATTAGCAGTGGCCAACAAACCGCCCGCCCTTGACTGAAGGTCTGTCAGTTTCATATTGCTCACCCTCAGCATCTGCGTGCCGAGAATGCCGGGATATTCATCATGCTTAAAACTATTATCGAGCTTGAAGCGCAGGAATCCATACAGTGCCGCATTACTATAAGGAAGCAAAGGAGCAGACTGTGTCAGCAGCGGTATCTTTTCCGTTTCCGGAATATCGATATCTCTTTGCCGCTGCAAAACGTTGCCACTCTGCGCGAACAACTGTATGCCAGTGCCACCGGCAACACCTTCCCAGACACCGTTATTCAGGCGCTCCAGGGTGGTCGTGAAGTAAGTATTATTAATGCCCAGGTTATAGGCAGCGTAATGTGTTGCAAAATTAGCAGGCAATCCCTCCCACTCCATGTGCAGCTTCAGATCCGTCAACCGTTTCCTGAACACTTCATCACTACCTATGTAAAAGTTACTGCCTACTTTAGGTATACTGGTGAAAGGAAGGAATTTACCATTAGGATCAAGCGGTCCCTCATCATTACCGACCAGGAGGTTCTTCACATTGGTGACATGTACATTGACAGTGGTATTCTGAATAACCAGCTTGCTCAATATATCATACCAGGGCTCCTCTCTCTCTGCCAGGTAATAATGCAGACTGTGATTAAAGAGAATGCGCAGCAGCGGATCGCTTACCGGATAAGTCGCTTTCACTACATCAGGCGCGGGAGCGACCAACGCAGGTGCATCAGCAGCCAGTACAAAGTTCAGGGTAAGCTTGCTGTTATCCACCAGTGTTGTAGTGACTCCTGGCGCAGCATACCATCCCTCTTCGGTGGTACAATCCACCTGCAGCAGTTTCCTGCGTGCAATATCTTTTGCGTCCTGCAATTGCTGCGGACCAATATTCGTATAGGTGGCAAAATCACGATCGCCGATACCATCTTCCAGCCATATCTCAGTGATGCCGGCATTCTTCATTTTGGCGCGGAGACCAGCCAGACTGCCTTTATCGATACCCTTCTTCTGGAAAGCTTTCAAAATATCTTCATTCAGCAGATAGAAAGGTTTCTCCAGTAAGGCGGCTAGTTGTCCGGCCTTATCTTCCAATGATGACAGCTCGATGATGACAGTTACATTACGCGTACCTTCTTTCAGTAACAGCACCGGTGAAGCGATTAACAATCCGGTGGCAGCAAAAGGAAAATGTGTAACACCCGCCTGCGGATTATTCTTGCTTACATACTCAGCTGCACCCAGTAAAGGCCAGCTATTGTAAACCGGGTTACGGAAGCCTTCTCCCAATCCGTCGGCACTGGCCGCAACAGGGGCCACATATACATTTGCCTTATCATCTTTAAAAAGCGTACGCAGTTGGTTCACCTTCGCTTTATTCAGGACCACATCTTCTTCGGTATAGAAGCTGACATCTTTACCTGTAGCGTCTTTACCTGCCTTCAGTGCAGTGTCTTTCTTCAGCAGATAGTCAGGTAGCTGTTTAGCCAGTTCTGCCACCAGGTGTACGTGATCAGGTGCAAGCGGCTTCTTTTTCAACCGCAGTACCTCTTCATAAAAGAAGTTCAGGTGCTGACGGCCGATGGTGTTCATCTGCGTTTTCACCTGCGCGAAGAGTTCCAGGAAAGCATACAACAACCCCACATGTGGCTGATGTTTCTGCTGTCCTTTCAGTACCGCATCAAAATCTTTTACGGCAAAATCCTGTACCTGCAGGATGCCTTTATAGAAGATGACAAACAGCTCGTCCAGCTGTGTCAGAACTTTCTCTCTTTTACGGCGGGGATAGCTGGTCAGTCTTACGAGATAAGCATCTTTAGCGATCAGCTTATCCATCGTCAGATTCCAGCCACTGTTCTGCCGCAGGATAGCGATATTGTTCACCGCTTCTTCCGGCAGTGGATTTTCTGCATCCACCATTGTATTGGCGACAGCGATAAGGCGGTATAAAGCCTTACTGAAATCCGACTGTACCAGTGCACCCAGCATTCCACTGAGCCCTGTAGCGCCGTCCAGCTGTGTATGCCAGCTGTTTAGCTGCATGACCATGTCCAGTATCCGGAAGAACATGGACCAGAACTGGTCTGCCGGCAATTGCTGCGACAGGTCTGTCCTTGCCTTCTGATAAGCCGCATCAAAACCGGCCGTATCAAACTGCTGGATGGCGGCATACTGGAAAGGCGGATTACTGCGGAAGAAATCCTGCCAGTCCCCGCGCGGCGTCAGTGGTGTATCAGCCCTACGGAATGGCTGGTCGGTGTCATCATAGTAAAGTACATACCTGGCATAGCGGTACAGGAATCCCAGCAACTGGGCTGTACTACGTTCGTCTATCTGCACTTTATCAGTCGACAGCGCTTCCATTTTACGCTGCAACTGGCTTACACCATCGCGTACCAGGTTATTCGATATGTTTTCTGAAGCATTCATTATCTTATTGCTATGGCTGCATTTATTCCTTCTGAACGGCCTTCCTGTATATAGAAGTCATATACATAGTTGTACCGGGAATTAGTGGCCCTGATGGTATAATCAATATTGATGCGTAAATATCCCTGTATGGCGTCCCAGGAGTCAGCCTGAGAGACAGTGATCTTATCCGCCTTTATTCTTGCTTCGTAGTATAGGATGGCATTTGTTACCAGGTCTGTAATGAAGCCTATCAGTGTATTGCTCATTGATTCAAACTGGTAATCTGCCAGGTTACAACCAAACTGGGGAAGCATCACCCGCTCACCCAGGCTGGTAGACAAAAGAATATGAAGGCTTTGTTCTATATCCTCCCGCCCTACGGCCATTAAGGCGTAACAGTCTTTGTCGTCATTGTCTTTGCGGAAGGTGGGTGGAAAAGACCAGCCGCAGCCCAGAAAATCTTTTGCGTCGAGCATATACAAATCTTTTAAGTAGTTAACCTCCTATCATCACCGTCGGACATCCTAATACGATGGAGCCGCCATGGGCTGTCGTATCGCCCATACGGGCGGCAGGCTTGCCTCCTATCATCACCGTAGCGGAGCCTTTTACGATGACGTCCGGCGGACCGGTACACACCAGCATGTCGCCCACCGTTGCTGCAGGCATGCCACCTATCAGTACCGTAGGTACGCCCGGACCGGAAACAGGACCGCCTACATGTGGCACTACTCCTGTCACCATGGGACAAACATGCATATCTGATATTCTTGCTGCCGGGGGCATTGTTTGTATCTGTTTAATCTTTTAGTTAATCTTCACCATTCCACCTGTCAGTTCCAGCATGGCTGAAGAGGCAACCTTTGCTTTGGCCTGCCCGTTCAGTTCGAGCGTGGTGCTTGCCTTACCGGAAATGGTGGCGCCTTCTATCTTGATGTCTGTAGCTGCCTTCAGCGTGAAAGCAGCGCCAGCTTCCATCTTGATATCTTTAGGACTCTTGATGGTAATACCGGCTTGTTCCATCTTGATCATGTTACCATGCTGATCCTGGATAGTGATGGCTTTGTCTTTCTCACTCAGCTCAATGAAATTGCCTGCAGGCGTTTCCATCTTCATCACTTTATTCTCATCGTCATACATGGTTTTCATCTTACTGCGGGTTACAAGCCCCTTGATATGATTTGCATCCTGTGCCTGTACAGGGGCCGGTTTATTGCTGCTGTGCAGCATTCCCAGTACCACAGCAAAACGGGGATCACCATTGACAAAACCTACGATCACTTCATCGCCTATTTCAGGACGGAAGAAGTAGCCCCTTTCCTTGCCTGCATCCAGCGATGCTACACGGGCCCAGGTACCCTTATCGTTGTTGTCTGTCAGCGGCATCTTCACCAGTATGCGGTCTTCCCCGTCAGGAT
Source organism: Chitinophaga filiformis (assembly GCF_021646545.1). GTDB lineage: Bacteria > Bacteroidota > Bacteroidia > Chitinophagales > Chitinophagaceae > Chitinophaga > Chitinophaga filiformis_A. The sequence continues at coordinate 228,086 of NZ_JAKIRP010000007.1, forward strand.
CGCTTTCCAGCTGTACCACCACACCTATCTGCAAACCATGCACGGCGGGCAGCATACCTGCGGCAGGTGTTTCGATCAGTTCAGGTTTATGATGGAACCATTCAGGAGAGATACCGAACTGCAAATGGGTCTGCCAGATGCCATCCACGTATTCATGACGTACGCCACTCACGTATACCTGGCCGTTAAAGCGGTTGCCCAGTCCTTTCAGCTCAATGGTATCGCCTGGTTTTGTGTCTGGCGAACCTTTTATTTTGGCACGCCCGCGGATCTTGGACATCCTGCTTTTCAGGAGCACAGATTCGGTCCAGGCTTTCAGTTCAGGCTCGCTTACCAGGCCGCTGTGCCGCAGTTCCAGTTTGGCAGGCGATACTGCTTTTGCCAGCGTGCTGCCGGAAAGATTGCCCGCCTCCTTGAAAGACACGCTTGCTGTGGAGTTCTCCTTTACCGCCTGGTCCTTATAACTCCAGGAACTGGCGCTGACTTCCTGCCATTGGGTACGGGCGTCTATTTCGGCATCGAACTCCTCGATGGTAGCGCCATACACCAGCGTAATAGAAGGAGCTTTCAAAGCAGGTTTCACCATGTTCACCTTACCGTCCTGCACAAGCAGGATGCAGCTGTTCATTTCTGCACGGCTCAGGGCAAAGTCCCAGTCCGTACAATAGAACTGAACCAACTCCTTATGTGTTACGGAAGTAGGTTCCAGTGAACCAGCCTTGCCGCCGAGCACCTGCTTCAGGGCATCGCTGTCGGTAGTGTCGCTGAAATATTTATTCTTCCTGCCCAGTGTGAGTGATACGGCTTCATCCCTGCAATCGAGATACAGGGTGCCATTACCGCTTTCAGTGGCTTTAATACCATGTTTTACGATAACGCCTTTGAAAACGCTGACCGGTTGCCCGTCACGTCCTACCTGTATCTCTATCTTGTTGCCAGGAATGAATTCAGCCGCCTCACTCAGGGCAAATTTTTCCTGTGATGTATCACCGTCCAGGTACTGGAGCCGCGCGTACGGGATCTGGTTCGCTTCCTTCACGACAGACACTGAACGCAGGTCAAAGGAAGGATCGTTCACCCTGTTGCCGTTGATCAGCACGTCGATCTTGGTGTAATCGTACATGTCCGGTGTGGGAATGATCCGTTCGTCTTCAACTATCTTTTCTTCGTTTGCCATGTTCAGGAAGTTTTTTGGGTGCCGGAGTTTTTCACCGGCGGGAATGCCAGTTCATCATCCGTACGCAGTCTCCGTACGCTGACGAGTTCATTGTAATAAGCTACCTGCATGTACAGGGCAGGGTCTCCGTAGCTTTTGTAGCAGAGCAGCGGCAATGTATCGCCGTCAGCCACCCTGACACTACGGAAAAGGTCCGGTGAGTGTTTATCCTCTTTTGCGACCCGTTTTTTGGGCTCAACATACTGGGTGAACGAAGCACTCACCTTCGCCCTTAAAGGCTCTCCATCGGGCTTAAAAAGCACATAATTGATATCCAGGGTAGCAAGGATGCAGTCAAAGGTGAACATCCCCCACTGGATCTTCAGGATGGCGGGCTTATGTGCCTCGCCCTGCATCCTGTACACGACATTCAGCAGTTGTTCCACCTGGTCCCTCACTTCCGTACCATTCAGGATGTTGCCTTCAATGGTACCGGTGTTGTCAAGGGTGAAATCCAGTTTGAGCTGTTCGGGTGCGGTGAACTTGTATTCCGGAGCGCTCCCCTGGTTACCGCCGGTGGGTTTATCCTTAGACTCTACTTTGTAGGACTGGGCATAACTTTCCGGGTTAATAGGGATGGTGAAATCAGCGCCGGCTGATTTGTCCTGTTTCGGAGTGAGGAAGGGCCGGATGACGATCTTCTCTACATTCGCCGTTTCTTTTTTCGTTGCCATCAGCGTTCTCTTTGATCTTTCAGGATTTGCAGCACTTTTTCCACACAGGCGCGGATAATGGCATCAGGAGATCCCTCCTGCTGTTCATTGCTGCTGCCTGTGTTACCTTTGTTACCGGCAGCTTCATCGACAGCTACCTTGATGACCATTTCTCTTATCTCTACTGGCATGGGGCCTGGTTTTAAATAGCTACTATTCCACGTTGAAATAGTTATAATTCAGTTCAAATGTTTCAATGACCACCTCGCCTTTGTCCGCATTGAAGTCAGCCACCTTCCAGTTCTTGGGCCACGCACGGTGCACTTTCCACGTCATGAGTGGTTCATGCCGGTCGTTAAGCAGCTTTACAACGAGATCAATGGGCGCAAAGCTGAAGTTCCTGAACGCATCCAGACACCACTTCGAGATGGTGGAGTCTGCCGGTTTGAAGATGCCACGGCGCAGTACGAGATCCGTACACTTATTGCGCATCGGGATAACATGCTCAAAGCGGTTCTCTCCTCCCTCCCGCAGCGTATCTGTCTGCATTTGAAAGTTGAGTCCTGATACTGACTGGAAAAAGATATCGTTGCCCGATGGCGGGGTCTCGCTCTTTGGGTCGAACAGGAACTCTACTTTAAAATGAAACCCTACAGGAGGATAATTAGCGTCTGCTGCCATTATTATTTATTTTCGATCACCAGACCTTCATGCACCAGCTCCACGCTTTCAACCGCGATCTCGTTGGCGTCAGCTTTCAGATCTGCAGACTGTACCTTGATAGGCCATGCATTCTTCACCTTCCATACGATGATAGGTTTATGCGTTTCGTCCAGCAGGCTGATAGTAATGTTCCTGCGGTATTTACCGTTCTGTTCCTGGAAGAACACGGTTTCTTCCCACCAGTCGAAATACTCGTTGTCTGACTGGAAAGTGCCGCGTTTCAGCGTGATGTTGCTGTATTTCTTCAGACCAGGTTGTTTGGTCTTGTGATATTCAGGACTGGCGCCATGGCGGTATTCTATCGCTTCTGTTTCAACAGTGAGGCCGGTTACTTCAGTGAAACCGATGTTTTTACCACCCCATTCTACCTGGAAGTGAAACTTGGGTAATGGATAATTTGCCATTGTAATGATTTTGTTCTGTTATGATTGAATGTTGAAATCTTGATTATCTTCTGGCTGCAGCTGCAGGTGCTGTTTCACAGGACTTTGCTGCCAGTGCGGCTGCATATGCTTTGTCCAGCGCAGTCTTGCGGGCCTGTGCAAATTCACGTTTGCAGGAAACCACTTCCACTTCTTTCTGCAGATCTTTCAGTTCGTCGAGGGTCTCTTCGTACTGACGTTTCGTTTTGGTATAGAAGTCGCAGGTCTCATCGTCCATCGGGAACAGCGGCGTTTTCTGCGGATGGCAGGAAGCGCAATCTTCCAGATCAGGCTTTTTGCCATCGGTCATCAATTTGTAGGAACCCACCACCTGGAACAGCAGACCTTTTTCGCCGGCCAGCAGCCCCCAGAGGTCTTCTTCCTCGTGATAGGTAACCAGCAATGCCTTGATAGCATCTTTGATAGCTGTCAGCGCATCATCTGTAGCGGTTTTCAGCGCAGCCAGATTTGCCATGATGGAGTTGGCGCCCTTGTCAGGTATCTTGTTGTCAATACGGTCTGTCAGTACCTTGATCTGTCCTTTCAGTACCTCGGTGCAATCCAGCAGTTTCTTGCCTTCGCAGATGAGGATCTTGATAGCATCGATACACAGGCGTGCATTCTTGCCGGATTTCTCGTTGTACTTACGGGTCCTTTCCAGGGTACCCAGGTAGATCATACCGAGACGGTTAGTTTCGGTGATAGTAGCCAGCAGGTCTTTCAGGACGTCGGCCCAGCGGGTCTTCTTTTCCAGGGCACTCTTCTTGAAAGCCTCCTGTGCGAGGGCGTTCACGAGTTCCTGGTCCGCCTCTGTGACGTCTTTTTTCAGACGGTCCAGGTATTGTTGTACGGTATCTTTATTTGAAGCCATGATGATTAAATTGTGTACGGTGTTTTAATAGTGTGAAACGGGCTGTTATTATGCTTCGTTCTCATGTGGTTCGCCAGGAGTTCCGCAGTTAGGATTCTCGTATGCGCCTTCTGCTTCCTCTGAAATATCATCCAGTTTCTGACAGCCACCGCCGTTACAGTTTTTATCCTCTACAAACTTGCTGGTTGCAGCGTCAGCATCTTTCAGTACCCATGCTTTGTTCTTGGAAGTACTTGCCGTGCTGAGACCCTTGAGTGCATCACCCAGTGGTTTGCGGGAATCATCATATTTCTTCTGGGAATTTTTAACGTTGTTCTCTACGTCGGTGATCAGCTTACCGCCATCAGTTTTAGCAGTAGCGATCAGCGCAGACAGGTTGTCGATATTAACGAAGGCATTGATACCTGCTACTTTTACAGCTGCCTGTGCCACGTCGTCGGCCTGGTTTACGATCTTTTCAGCATACTGTACAAACTCCTGTACGCTGTCTTCGATATTCTTTTTGTTGGGGCCTCCTTTAGAAAGGTTCTCGCGGATCAGTTTCAGCTCTTCTGAGTTGCATGAATCTGCCACAGCGTCTTTCAGTTTGCCTGCCAGTGTATTTACCAGGCCTACCTTTGTCTTGGCGGCTTTGATAGCGGTAACGGCAGCATCAAAAGAGGTTTTAACAGAAGTGTATTTTGTCTGAGCCTGTGCTACAGTCGCGGTAAGGCCTTCCAGGTCCTGTCCTGTGTATACGGTCACACAGTTGCTGAGGAAGTTGTACTCCTTTACAGCGCGGGCTAACTTATCGTTGATCTTTCTTTCAACGCATACTACCTGGCTGGCAGTATTGGTCAGAATCACTTCAGCTTCGAGGTTAGCAGAACGTTGCTGCAGTTCTTCTTTCAGGGTAACTCCGTATTCCTGCATCAGCAGATCAAACTGGGATGGGGATGGCGGTACACATTGTACTACCGGATGTTGTTCTACCGGAGGTTTAAAGTCGCTCATATATGGTGTATTTTCTGGGATTTAGTTATTACAATTGGGGGTGTTCGATCAGGGATCAGGATTCCTGCATTTTGTGACTGAATCTCAGGATGATGAATTCAGCAGGACGTACTACGGCCAGACCGATTTCAACGATCATTCTTCCTTCCAGGATATCAAATGCTGTCATGGTTTCATTGATGCCGATCTTCACATAAAAGGCATGCTCAGGTTTAGCGCCTGCCAGTGCACCGGAGCGCCACTGATTAATGAGGAAGTTCTCGATCATCGCTTTCACCTTTACCCAGGTATTAGCGTCGTTCGGTTCAAATACAAAACCTTCAGAGGCTTTCTTGGTAGATTCTTCCACCATGTTGAAATAGCGGCGTACAGAAACATAGCGCCATTCGTTGGAGTTACCATCCAGTGTGCGTGCACCCCAGATCTTGATACCTCTGCCTGCGAAGAAGCGGATAGCGTTCACAGATTTACCTGCGTTCACGTCCACGTTCAGGTTACGCTGGATCTGGTCGCTGATATCGCAGGTTACACCGGATACTGCCAGTAAGCCTTCATTGGCCGGCGCCTTCCACACACCACGTGCATTGTCAACACGGGCATATACACCGGCAACAGCTGCAGATGGAGGTAAAATGATAGAGAAGTTGGAGATAGCCAGTTTAACGTTCGCCTTATCCAGGTTATTTAGTCCGCCGAAATTAGGCGCGTCTCCACCTACGATTGTCACTGTACTTTCGTCATACGCATAGTCGAATGTAGAGCGGATGTTAGGGAAATATACAGCGCCGTAGCTGGTGTAAGGTGCGCTCAGGGAGATCGCATTACGGAAGTCATTTGCCGCTGCCAGGATCGCACTTTCTGTTTTTAATGTGAGACCGCTGTCGAACATGTCCATGATCACAAAACGGTCCTTCAGATCAAAACACTGTGTCAGCGCAGCTTCCAGCAGGGTTTTGTAAGTATCCTTCGGCAGGTTCTGGCCTTCAGGGAAAACAATGAGTGTAGGTTCATCCTGTTTTCTCAGTTCTGTCAGTGCATCCATGAATGCGTCCGAATCAGTGATCGGTGTACCCAGGTCCAGGTAAGGTCCTACGGAAATGATGTAACATGGACCACCACCGTTTGCATAGAACTGCTGCAGGGAATAGTACATGATGTGTTTGGACAATCCCTTACCGTCGGCATCATTGTAGCTTACAGTATAACGTTTGCCTGAGGTCTCACTTTCAGTGATGGTAACGATCAGGTTCACCTCTTTCTGCGGGCCGCCGAAGATGTTTTCATACTCCAGCAGTGAGCTGATACGTACGGGCGTACCCACTACTGATTTACCATCTACAATAGCCTGCTCTGTAAAGCCGATAAATGCAGGAATAGCTGTTTCCACCGCTGTGATGGATGGGGGGAACTTGGAGATCTCTTCAATATACACGCCTGGTGTATAGTATGTGTTTGCCATAATCGATCGATTTATAATTTCATTTTAGGAAGTAAAATTTCGGAACATATCAGGTCGCCCTGGCGGCTGATCATTTCGCCGTCAGGATTGGGAAGACTGACTGCAGCATAGCTCACCTTTCGGTAGGCCTGCATGAGCGGGTACGGTTGTTTACTGATGATCACCTTTTTGATACCCGGAGGAGCAGGAAGTACTTCCTCCCAGTTACCATCTGCTCCCGGAGGATCTGCTTTCTGCAGATAGTATTTCCAGTAAGTAGCCCTGTTGGCGAAGCGCAGTTCAAACACTGGTGCGGATGGTGTCCTGAGCAAACCATCTGCATCCACCAGTTCAAATGCGGCATCATTTGTATGCATTACCAGGTCGAGCACACCCCATACATCTTGCTGGTAAAGCGTTGAATGCAGGTAAACCGTATAACTCCGCTCGTAGCTGTTATTACCGGAGATCTTCAATGTGTAGATCCCGTCCGGTGTACCTGTAAAATTGAGGGCCGCTTCCCGCAAGCCATCTGCATGCTGGAAAGGCAATGTCTTAATTTCGTCTGCTCCTTTCAGCAATACGAAGTCAGCCTGTGTGATCCCTTGCTGGTCGAACGTGTAGGTAAACTTTTGCGGCAACAGGATGCGATCATATTCATTGATGAGATGATGATCATCTGTTGTTGCCCAGCCGGTAGCAGCGTTGTCAGTGCGGGCAATGGCCTGCGACACATTACCGTTGACGATCGCCATCTCTCCCATCTCATACACCTGGCCATCCGTGAACTCCTTTACGGCGGCGGAAAGTGAGGGAAAAGATTTACCGGTAGTAATATCGTCGTTCGTAAAATAGTAGCATGCGGGAAATACGGGATTAATACGCAGGTTACTACGGGATAACAAAGCAGCGTTTTTCAGGCGGATCGTAAACTGTAACCGCAATTGGCCGCTGACCGGCACCGCTGTTGTCAACGCCCCGTTGGGGCCCGGTGCAGATGCGACACCTAATACAAGTCCGGTGGATGTTTGACGATACACGATCCGCTGCCCTTTCAGTAATTTTTCGGTAGCGGGTGTCGGTTTGATCGTCACGTTTTCCATCAGGCTGTAGCGGTTATCCATCAGGAGATCGGCCAATCTGAATTCCTGGTCTTCCTGGGACAGGCTATAGTAGGTGCTTCCCTCTTTATCGAGGTAGAAGCTGTGCAACATATTCACCACGGCCAGGCGCCTGTATGTAATCTGAAAAGCCATTATTATGATTTGGGGAAAGCAATACTGTCTTTTGATTGGATCTGATCCACAATGGTACCCAGTCCTGTAATCCTGTTCTCTGTGATCTTTACCAGTCTTACTTTATATAGTACGCTGGGCATTTGTTTGCCACCCAGAGCGCCCCATAGATGATTCAGTTGTTCAAAGGAAAGGGAAAACAATTCTAAATGTAATTGCAGATCGTCGGGTGCCTGACCACTGTTGATCAGGGCTTCATTCGGTGAGTTCTTCAGGTTAAAACTACTCTTACCCTGAAAGAACTGGATAGCCTGAGAAAGCCTTGACAGCGCATCTTCATAGTTCTTATAATGCGCGGACACAAGCATGTACAGATTCAGATAGATAGGAGGATTATGATAGGCAACGCCCTGTGCATTCCGGTAAAAATGTGTGCTGTTTTTCAGGGTCGCTTCTTCCTCTATATTCACCATGCTCAGGATAATCCGTTCTTCTGCGCCCGGAGGCCTGTCTGGTGTTTCCAGTGTAGCTACGTTATCCAATACCACATGACCTTCGGGGTCGTTTCCCATAGGGTTAAAGGATTGGATATAACTATCCAACTGATCTTTTAATAATTTAAAAGCAGTGAAAATCATGGTGATGATTTTATTTACTATCAAGCACGGAAAGCAGGTCCGGTGGCTATTGCCAGCGGCTGTTTACACGGGATATGATAAATGATATATGATTTTTCGATACGTTGATGAGGAAAACGTGGACGGTTTTCAGGTACAGTTGTGGCAGCATTCTGCTTACGGATTTCGGGAGGGTGTATTGGCCATATGCACATGTTGCGGCGACTGCGGCACATCAAGAGTTAAACGAATCTTCTTTTTGTTATGATTTTTCTTTCGGGGTAATGTCTTCTTTTTTTTGAGTTAAATTTTGAGTTAATACAGGAGTTCTTCAAACGCTTTACACACGATTACCATAGAGAATGTAAAACTATGTAATAATTCGGAAATAAAAAACTTTTGAGCCATCGTAAAACTCAAATTACGTAGAACTACGCAAAGTGTTTTTTAGTGATGAAAATTAACTTTTCATGTACAATAATTTTTACTCATTTGACGAAAGTGTTGATGTTCTGTTCCTGAATTGCAACTACTCAAAAAATTGCGTATAGGTTGTATGTGATCAGGATATGACTTGCATATGACCAGCATTAACCTCCGATTATCTTCCGATCAAATCGGAGGATAATCGGAGGTTAATGCTGGTCATATGCAAGTCATATCCTGGTTACATGCTACTCATGTGAAGATTATTCGCGGCAATCACGTCGCCGTGGCGCGGCAATGTGTTTGTGAGTGGTGTACAACCGTAAATATATTGAGCGCATTTAAAGAATCCCATAAACGAAACAGGATGCCCCATCATGAGACATCCTGCCCTTTTATCAAATTAAACAATCTCTACTTTCCTTACTGCAACGGTACACTAAACATGTTGCTCACTCTTCCACCTGGTGTTACAATAATATAATTCAACACCATTGGCTTTGCTCCGGGCACCGCCAGTGTAACAGGTCCGTTATACAGATTTCCTGTCTGATCAGGTTTATGACCATCCAGCGTATAATACACTAAGCTATTCGCTATGAAAGGCGTGATCTCTGCAGTCCTTCTGCCAGCGGCATTTGCCGCAAATGTGATTTTCGCTTCAGGAATACGATAGAAATACTTCATCTGCTCCAGTTCCTGCAAACGTGCGGGCAGTCTTCTGGTAGAGAATTCATCATAATTCTGTTTGTCCCTTGCCGTCCACGCTATCTCAGACAAAGCCAGTATACGCGGGAACAACATATATTCCAGCTTATTGTTAGTGCCGATATACTCTGTCCACAGGTTAGCCTGTACACCTAATACCAGCTTCTGCTGATCAGGCGTCAGGGAATCAGGACGCGGATGATAGCTATACACTCTTTCCAGCGTCAGGAAACCACCGATTGCGGTAGGTTCTGTAGTTTTATCTTTAGCCTGATAGTGGTCAATATACAGGTGGCTGTTAGGCGTCATGATCACGTCATGTCCCATTCTTGCGGCGGCAATACCACCTTTCTCTCCTCTCCAGCTCATTACAGTAGCATTAGGCGCTAAACCGCCCTCCAGGATCTCATCCCAGCCTACAAGACGACGGCCGTTTTTGTTAAGGAACTTTTCAATGCGGGAAATGAAATAACTCTGCAGCTCATGCTCGTCTTTCAGCTTTTGCTTCGCAATCACACTCTGTGCGAATTTAGACTGCTGCCAGTGTTCTTTCGGCACTTCATCGCCACCGATGTGGATGTATTGGCTGGGGAAGATAGCCATTACTTCCGTCAGCACATCTTCCAGGAATTTGAAAGTCTCTTCTTTCGGACATAAGATAGCATAATGTACGCCCCAGTAGCCAGGTACCTGGTAGGTGGTATCTTTACAACCCAGCTGCGGATAAGCTGCTAATACAGCTGTACTATGGCCAGGCAGCTCTATTTCCGGCAGGATAGTGATCTTACGGTCAGCCGCATACTTTACGAGCTCACGGGCCTCTTCCTGGCTGTAATAGCCGCCATGTTTTTCACCATCGTATACAAAAGGCTTGAAATCGCCGTATTGTCCCAGGATGGTAGAATCGCGCCATGCAGATACCTGCGTGAGCTTAGGATATTTTTTGATCTCCAGGCGCCATCCCTGATCGTCCGTCAGGTGCCAGTGCAGCCGGTTGAATTTAAAATAAGCCATCACATCCACGATCTTCTTCATTTCATCCAGGGAGAAGAAATGTCTGCTCACATCGATCATCACACCACGATAACCGAACTCGGGTTTATCGGAAATCACCACTGCCGGTACCCCCAGGCTGCCATTCTGTACATCGATCAGCTGCAACAGTGATTGTAAGCCATAAAAGCAGCCAATATTGCCCCCTTTGATGGTTACCTTGTCATTTCCCGCTGTCAGGCTGTACGCCTCCGTGGTATCGTTCTGCTCTTCCAGTACGATCGCCTTTCCTTTGGCGTCGTGGGCCACGGTAAGGCGGATACCGTAACGGTTAAAGAGGAAGTCGTTGAACAGTTCAGCGTTCTTCCTGGCGGCGTTACTCTGCGCTACCAGGACCGTCTGCGGCCCAAGATCAAACCTGCCATTGGCCGGCTGCATAGATACGGGTTTGGGTATCAGGGAATAGTTTCCCTGCTGCGCATAGGCGCCGCTAACCCCTAACGATAGCAATAAGATAGAAGCGATTCTTTTTAACATCATCCTGTTTTATTGGTTTACGAGATTCAATTGCACGTGAAAAATTTAGTACCTGTAACGTGGATTATATACTCCTTGTAGCATAATATTACCCCAACACTGATAGTTTTTACACCGGTTTTCCGTAACTGGCTGAGTTATCGGACAATATAGTAAGAATTTGGTGGCCATCAAAGCCGTTCATCCCATAAATATCCTACGAATAGGGTGAAGTACCGTAACGAATCCGGTGGGGAGTATAGCTTATAGGCGCTCTACTATAGCGTTATGGCCACTATTCTATAGCCCTGGCTATAGAATAGCAGGCCTAATGCAGGACTATAGCGCCTATAGGTATAGAGTGGTACTATAGTCGAAGCGAAGTCGTACCCTTTTGGTACCATGGAAGGTTCGGTGAGGAATGGTCTCAAGTCCGGCTCAAAGGCTGGGTAAAGGCAGGGTAAAGCTATGGTAAAGGCACACCAACATACGGCATCATCCGCTTCGATGAGCCTGCCGCAGGCGACATCTTCGTAGTCTGCGGGTGTCCCCGGGGAAACGGAAGGATGTCCCCGGGGTTGGAATCTAAAACGCGTTCATATCCAGCAACGCGTCTGGTGTAAAGTATACATTAGGCTGGAAACGCATATGTCTCCGCTACCCACTCATAAGCATCTGCCTTCTTTTTGATATGCCCTATACCCGGCCAGGGCAGATGGTACGAAAATACGGCCGTCCGGTCAACTGCCAGCTCCTCCATTACCTTCCTTCTCGTGGCAGCAGCCATAACGAAATCTGTATCTCCGTCGAAACCCCATTCGGGGTGAGGGAACAACAACACATCTGAATGCAGCAGATCTGCGATATGCACGATCTCTTCTTTCCCCGAGAATATCCTGACAAGCGTATGGCCTGGCGTATGGCCAGCTGCCAGTTGCAGGCGTATACAGCCAAACAGCTCCTCTTTGTCGTCAAATAAATGCAGGCGGTCTTTCAACCCGGTCAACGTTTGCTTTGTAGATACCAGGATCCTTGCCAGCAACTCCTGATTACCGAACTTACTTTTTGAGAAATCAGATTTGTTAGCAGACATCCAGAACCTGTGCTCTATAGAAGACATATACACCTGGGCATTAGGGAATATCAGCTTATTATCCTGGCTAAACAATCCGCCAATATGATCAGGATGCGCATGTGTAATTACGATCTGTGTAACGTCATTTACGTGAATCCCTGCATCTTTCAGTGAAGCAGGCAACCAGCCGGAATCAGGACCGAAACCATAACCGGCGCCGGTATCGATCAGGATAATATCTTTTCCCTTCTTTACGATCAGTATGTTCATGCCCAGATCAATAGCCTTCGTTGACCGGAAGTTGCTTTCCAGCAACTGATTTACTTCCTGCTGCGGTGCATCCATGGCAAAGTGCTCCTGCACAGGACTCATCACAATATGTCCGTCCGTTACCACCATCAGCTCCAGCTCTCCCAGCTGAAACCGGTGATAGGGGCGTTCCGCAGGCGTAACACGTTTTCCGGCAAACAGGGATTGTAGCGGCAAAACAGATCCAAGACCTATAATAGCCATCGTTTTTAATAAAGCTCTTCTTTCCATCTTTGAATATTTACATCAAATTTATCCGGGGCGTATCTTTGAAACAAGTATGTACTTTTAAGTATCCTGGATACCAAAAAGTATGTATAATTGATTTTCAATGACAAAAAACTAAGGAATGGCTAAGAAAAATATTGACACACCCATTTGCGCGGTAGATTTTGCTTTCCGGAGGATCGGGGGAAAATATAAAGGCCGCATCCTATGGTATTTGCATATACATAAGGTGTTACGGTATGGCGAACTGCGAAAAAGCATTATTGATATCACGACAAAGATGCTGACCCAGACCTTGCGTGAGCTGGAGGAGGACGGACTGGTGCATAGAGAGGTCTATCATACGATGCCGCCCCGTGTAGAATATACACTGACACCTTCCAGCCAGGAACTGATCCCCTTCATCAATCACCTGCGACAATGGGGCGACAGACAGATGGATAAAGAAAATATTCCCAAAATAGGCAGCGCTGCTGACTGTGTGATAAAGGACGCCTACTAAAATATGGCTGGTAACAGGAAGTACTGTATGAATAACTAAACTTTTCTCTATGGCTTACGATGAAAAACTCGCAGACAGGATCAGGGAAAGATTTGCAGATCTTCCCAATGTGGAAGAAAAGAAGATGATGGGCGGCCTCACTTTTATGTACAATGACAAGATGTGTGTGGGAGTGATCAAAGATCAGCTCATGTGCCGCATTGATCCCGATCTTCACGAAGCTGCCGTTGAAAAGACCGGCTGCAGAACAATGGACTTTACCAATCGTCCGATGATAGGTTATGTACTGATCGATCAGACGGGAATGAAGAGCAAAAAGGATTTTGACTATTGGATTGATCTGGCGCTTGACTTCAATAAAAGGGCCAAATCATCCAAGAAGAAAAAATGAAACGGCCTGATACACGAAAGCTCCGGCTGTCTGACCGGAGCTTTGCGCTGATAATTCTGATACATTATATTGTTATTTCATCTCCACCCCTACTGATACCCTGGTCTCATTATAGAACGGGTTCAATGGTTTAGGCCTGGTACCAGCCGGCGATCTGAATACTTTGTCAGTAGACGATTTGGTAGATCCAGCCTCCACATTCAATGAATGGTATTTGTCATTGGTGATGCCGTTAAATACGGGCCCTGCACAGGTTAATATTCTGCAAATTGTTTATCAGGATAACACCACAGCCAACGCTCTCCCGGTTCTGCCGAAGCCACCACAGGGTGATGCGATTCATGGTAGTGACGGGTCATATGCTTTTCCGGCGACTGATCACAACAGAGCGTCACGCCACAGGTCTGACAGGTACGAAGATGCACCCATTCTCCGTTATGCTTAATGCATTCTTCACACACATACTCTTCCCCTATTTTCACTTCGGCGATCTCACGCAGATGCTGGCAGGTATTCTGATCTTCCATTTGTAACAATGATTTTTATTCTACAATCGGGTTATCTGTGGTAATATAAAACTTTCTGTTGACTAAATCATGATGCAGCAGCAATCACATTGCTATTGCTGTGATCACTGCTGCCATTATCAACTGTTTCTCCGGTAAAGATTGCTTATGATAAACTGTTTTACGATGGCTGCCGGAATCACCAGGCTACTTGTCCGTGAAAACCGCGCAATATTGATCCCGTAAAACTGTCCGAGCATATCAAACACGGGACCTCCGCATTGTTCGGGCCTGAGAATAGCATCATGTGAGAACACGCTTTCAAAGCCGTCCCTTCTGCTACTCTTTCCTCCCGGGAACATCTCAGCAGGATGACTGGCCGGTTGCTGAGGACGGGTACCCAGCACAATCTCTTTGGTATATACAGTTCCATTATGCTGACCTTCAAAAACAATCTTGTCGCCTGCCCAATATTGAGATAGCTCCCGGCCATAGTCTTCCGCCTTTCGAATTGGAACACGATTGATACTTAACACCAGGTCTCCTGCCTGCAGGCCACTTTCTCCGGCGGGTGAACCTGGCTGCACGATCGTCAGTACAAGCGGCCCGTCTGTAGGCGCTATCGCAGCTCCCAGAAATGCAAAGCTGGTCATCCGGGGCAACGAGAATTCCTTACTTCCCAATACACTTGCAATGCCCATCGTATCAGGCTGGGGAGACAGCAGGAATTCACCCGGATGATCCGGCGCCTGTATACTTTGCCGGAGCGTAATACCTTTCTTCAATGGAGAGGCTAATTCCAGCCATACCAGGTCCGTACTTCGGTCCCGGCATCTGACAGTAGCTTTCAACTGTTTATTGTTCACGATAACAAAGGGGGCTTCTCCTACCGCTGAACTCTTGCTGATGATGGCCGATTGTCCGCGTACAGAAAACAGCGTGCCGAGTATTGTTTGCTGCACTCCATCCACCCTGCTGATGACTTTCAGGCTTAAGCCGTTATATGCTGTCGTCTTCAATGCTGCGTTCATATCTTCCAGCTCCGGAACAGTCAGCAAGCTGGCAGCCAGCGGGTCTGGCATCAACGTATCTGCTGCTGCCGGAAATTGGGTGTAATGTTCCGCTTTATTCAGGGCAGTCCAGTATTTCCTGTAGAGATCAACCGGCACCTCATAGTTGATGCTTTCGCTTATATCCACTGCGCTATGCAGGCCGATGACGCGCCCCATGTAATCAAATAGCGGACCTCCGGAATCACCCGGCTCCATGATACAGGACGACTGTACGAAACCCTTGTCGTTCCTAACTTGTGTAATACGACCAAAACGCACCGCCGGTAATGGCTGGTTCAGACTTTCAGGGTAAGCAATGCTGATACAGGGTTCATTGACTTTCAGGTCTGCCGACCTGCCCATGGCTGCAAATGTCCACTCTCCGCTACTGATGATCTTCATCATTGCCACATCAGGCAGGATGGGCGTTTCCGGAAAGTTGATTTTCCCTAAGGCAAGGGCAATCGCGGCCTTCCCATCAGGGAAAGTGACCTTATAGGTTTTGCCCGGAATAGTGGTATGGGCAACCGTCAGGATATGCCCTTCGCGGGTGACTACCACACCGCTGAACTGAGCGCTCATTTGCTGATTCGAGACGGTGTCATATCCCCAGATCCTTACACTGGCGGGATAGGCTTTTTCAATGGCAGCGTGAATAATGGGAGGTAATGTTTCGGCAATACGTTGGCTGTAGCTATCCCCTGCAAGTAGTAGCAGGAGGATAACAAATAGTTGGTTTTTTCTCATTTTAACAGACCGGTTTTTATAACCGGCAGATAAAGATAAATTTCCAGCCGTTAAGTATACAAAGTTTTCAATAGAGGAGTTGCTTATTCACATAAAAGGGCATTCCGCTTTCAGCGGAACGCCCTTTTACTTTTTGTCAGTCACTATATTATCAATGTGCCGTTTTTTGCCGGTGCAAATAGATCTTCGCTGATTCAGCTGCTGTTATAAGCGCGCCGCCGAGAATAACGATGTCCTTGATGACCAGCCTTCCACGTCCGGACAGATAAGGGAATCCCCACTCACGATCTGTCAGATGCGGCACCCAGCTTTCGGGAGTCGTTACCAGGAAGGAAAGCGTACCCAGTGTCATGATAAAGATCAATATACTACCTATCATACTGGCAAATGGCGCTACTTTATATAATGCCACCAGTACTCCTAAAGTGACCAGCATGATACCCAATCCCGTTGAGAACCCATATGTATTGTTCTCAATATGCCACTGATGATTTTCAGGGACCAGTTCACCTTCTTTATTTATATGGCTTTTATATTCGCTGGGATGGTTGTAAAAGAATGACATGAATGGACTATTGGCCACAAACGGCGTAATACCATCCGCCTCATAGGTGAAAAATTTCAATCCGCCTATCCAGAGAAAAACGACCACAATACCAAAACGTACCGCCTTTTTACCAAATTGATCCAGGTTAGCTATCAACCTTACAAATGAATTTTTCATGATCTGTGTGTTTAGTGTTGTTTTGCCTTTGATGATGTAAAGGTAGATACACCTGTCACAGCAGAACATGGACGATACAGTCCTTCACTTGGACAAATCTGCCGGGCATACAGATACGAGAAATATCATTTGGGCAGGTCGGCTACGATGGAGATGCCTGTCTTTTGCCGGAAGGTCTGGGGAGATACCTTCGTAAACTTTTTAAAAAAGCGGCTGAAATAGAACTCATCGCTGAACTGTAGCGCATAAGCTATCTCCTTAATACTACGGCGTGTCAGATGCAGCTGTTTCTTCGCTTCCAGGATCAGGCGCTCCTGTATCATGGCGGAGGGGGACTTCTTAAAGTACCTGGTACAGCGCTTAGTGAAATTGTTGGGGGACATTGCTAACATCTCCGCATAATCGGAGGGTTTATGCAGGGTGAGGTAGTGCTGTTCCAACAGCTCCCTGAACTCTTCCATCTGCTCATCTTTCTCCCGCGGGTCCTGCTTATTAGCTACTGACTTCAGCTTGATACTGCTGGATTTCGCGAGCAGTAATTGTAAGTAGCCCCTCATCACAATTTCGTCACAGCCGGAGGTGTCAAATTCTGCGGTTAACTCAGCCAGCAGGTTCTTAAAACTTGCTGTTTCCCGTTCGTCCAGGTTTACGGAAGGCGTTATATAGATGTTGTTGAACAATAATCCATTGCAGGCAACCTGCGCCTTGTGGTATTCTATGCAGTAAAAGTCGCTATGGAACTGCAGCATGGTCAGGTCACAGGGCTGGCTCCGTTCTATATAGATCAGCTGTAAAGGTGTGGAGAATAGCAGCACAGGGCCTTTAAAAGGGAAAGTACCAAAATCGGCATGATAAAGCCCCTCTCCTTCAGGGATGAAAACGACGGTGTACTCAGAGAATTGAGCAGGGCTGGCGAGGCAGTCCGGATCGGTGTTCAGGCTGAGCAGCGTTTCATTGGAGGAGGAACAAAGTCTTTTCATGATGATTAATAGCTAGGCAGGGGCAAAAATAAGGAAGTTGGGGTAGTGTCTGCTTAGGGCAGATTAACTGAAAGATGACAATAAATTTATTGCTATCTTTTTTGACAATAAAAACATTGTCAATATATTTGACAAAAGTTCCATTGTTATGAAAAATTTAATTGGCCTTCCGGTAAGAGGAAATCGTTTCTATCAACGTGACCGTGAAATAGCGAGGATATCAAAAGCATTAATAGACAACAACATACACCTTATGGCGCCCAGGAGAGTAGGAAAGACCTCCATACTATGGTATTTGTTTGACAACCGTGTTGCAGGGAGACATTACGTATTTGTAGACACAGAAAGCATTGCAGATGCGTCGCAATTTTATAAAAAGCTTCTGGAAGTTATTTTGAACGACCCTAACATTAAAAAGTCACTATCCAATAAACTTAAGGCTGGTGTCAAGACTACCGGCAGCAAATTCTTCCGAATAGTAAAGAGCATTAAAATATTGAATACAGGGATAGAATTCAATCATGATGAGAGCACCCGGGACTATTATGAAGAATTCAGAAACTTTCTGATCGATTATTGTGCAACGGAAGACACGCCCCTGGTGTTGTTGCTTGATGAATTTCCCCAAACCATTGAGAACATGAAGAAAAAGGATGCAGACGCGGCTACTCTTTTCCTTCTGGGAAAACGTGCGATTCGAATAGATCCCGTGATCTCTCAAAAAGTCAGGTTTATATATACAGGCTCAATCGGCCTTAATCAGGTAGTGTATTCTATGGGCGCTTCAGCTACTATTAATGATCTGAATCCTCTTGAATTAGAGCCTCTGACAGAAGATGAGGCCATCGACTTCCTCAGGAAATCATTGCCCGGTAAAGTTATTCATGACAGTGTCGTGGATATATTGAGAAAATCGTTGCAGTGGTATATACCTTTTCATATTCAACTGATTGCCCTGGAAATTCTTAGAACATGTGGTAGTCAGCCCGTGGTTACAGAAGAGATTATCGAAAATGCTATCGAAGGATTGTTAAGTTTGAGATATAAAAGCCATTTTGAGCACTACTACGTTCGTCTAAAGGCACATTTTAAAGGAGATGCATTCAGATATGCAGACTTGTTATTGAAACAACTGGCTGAAAAACAGATCCTTACTTCGAAAGATACTTTGGAGTTGGCAATAGCATGTCAACAGGAAGAAGATTATAGACTCATAATTGAAAATCTGATGTATGAGGGATATATACATTGCGATTATAAACAACGTATTTACTTCTTTAATTCTCCTATCCTGAAGCGATGGTGGGAGCGATTTATTTGTAAGTTATGAGCATTTTTCTTTACAATCCTGATCGGAAAGGTAAACAGGAGTTTATATCGGAGTTCGTTATCAGGACGGAAACATTTGAGCAGATATTCAGGGATATCAAATCCGGTAAGATGGTCACCCCAGAGCAGCATTATCTGCTGTTCGGCCAGCGGGGTGCAGGCAAAACCACACTGCTCCTCCGGTTAAAGTATGCTGTTGAAGATCATCCTGCATTATCCAAATGGCTACTCCCTGTCATGTTTAATGAGGAACAATACAACATAGGCGCACTTGGGGATCTCTGGGAAAGGATTGCTGAATATCTGGAAGACCATTATAACTTCACCGGCATTACCGGTGAAATGGAACCTCTTGCTCAACAGGATGGCTTTGAAGGAGCGGCATTCAAGATACTGATCAGGCATCTCGATAAACACAAAAAGAAAATACTACTGCTCGTAGACAATATTGGCCAGTTGCTCGCCAAATTCGAAGAACTGGAAGTGAGACGATTGAGGGAAGTATTACAAACAATTCCACATTTCAGACTGGTAGGAGCATCTCCAATAATAATGGATTCGGTATTTGATTATCAGCAGCCATTTTTTGAGTTCTTTAAAATGATAGAGCTTCAGGGACTGACCAATGAAGAAAGTGTGGCGCTGTTACGGCAATTGGCAATTGTTCATCATCAAGAGGAAAAAATTGAGCGCATTATCGACAATATGCCTTCCCGCATCTCTACTATCAGAACATTATCAGGAGGCATACCTAGAACAATGTCTTTGTTATTCCAGATCTTCGTCGACAATGAACATGGAGCAGCCCTGAGTGATCTCGAAAAAGTACTGGATGCGGTAACACCACTTTACAAACACCGGATGGATGATCTTCCCGCACAGCAGCAAAAAATCGTTGATGCCGTGGCATTACACTGGGAAGCTATCAGCGTAAAAGACCTGACCAAACAAGTAAGATTGGATAGCAAACTTATATCAGCCCAGCTCAGACAACTTGAAAAAAACCAGGTAATCGAAAAGCGTGCAACTAACACGAAAAACCATATTTACCTGTTAAAGGAAAGATTCTTCAACATCTGGTACCTGATGAGGTACGGGAGAAAACAGGACCGTAACAGAGTGATATGGCTGGTTAAGTTCCTCGAATCGTGGTGTGGTAAAAGCGAAATAGAAAAACGGATACAGGACTATATTAATAAAGCCCAAAATGGCTTACTAGACAAACATACGCTTGAAATTTACGGACAGGTCTATAGCTTTTTTCAGGATATTGACATAGAAACAAGGTATCTGCTTAACGAAAGCATACCTGAACACATTGTGAAAACTACAACATTATCCGAAGACGATTTCTATTATTTACTGAATAAAAAATTGCAGGAAGAAGACTATTCATCCTTTCTGCAAATTGCTCTCAGACGTGATGTATCAGGGCCAGCATCCCGGCAAAGAGCGTTCCTGTATCTTGAGCATCAATTTATAGAGATCATAGCTGATTTTTCCTCAGAAAAAAAGAAGGAATATGTACAATACCTACGTGGTGCTCCTCCCTCCTCCTATTTTTGCCTTACACTTTTTCTTATCTGGGGAGAACACAGTCTTATGAATTCCATTATTTTTCAGGAACCGGAATCAGTGTTGGATATTGCCAACAACCTGATAAATCTGATTCAACAATACAGGTTTGACAAACTTACAGATAAGGAGGAGGAATTCTTTCAACAGATATTTTATACCCTCATAGTAGGTGGGTATTATCAACTTGCTTTAAAAGTCCTTAGGGTGATTCCCATGTCCAAACAAGAACTTGAAATATGGGACAAAGTAATTAACTATATGACATCGAACAACGGTAAAGAGGTCCTTTCTTCTTTTGGCGCAGAGGTGGAGGAATCAATACTTATTTATATAGAATCCATTACAAGTGTCAGAAGATCTATTAAGAAAAAATTTCCGGGATTTTCAGTAGGCAAGCCCGAATAGACAAATCCGCCAGACACTACGCCAGTAAATATTTCAGGAGGCAATCCGATATTCTGATTGCCTCCTGAAGTATGTTTTATTATCACTTCACAATCTTAAACTCAGTCCTCCTGTTCACCTTATGCTCCTCCTCACTACACTGCACCCCATTGGCACAATTATTCAACAACTTCGTCTCACCATACCCTTTCGCCTTCACTCTCGCCTTCGCCACACCTTTCGTCACAAGATAGTTCGTCACCGACACCGCCCGTTTCTGTGACAGCACCAGGTTGAACTGATCACTACCACGGCTGTCTGTATGTGAGCCTACTTCTACAATACTACCCGGACTATCCGCCAGCAGTTTAACCACTCTGTCCAGTAAAAGCTGTGCATCAGGACGGATCTCCGCCTTATTAAAGTCAAAGTAAATATTAGGCAGATTAGGAGAAGAAGGAATGCTGTCTTTCGGCTTTTGCGGTACCGGCACTACCGCCACCGGATTATCCTTAGGATCTATGCCTGTGGGAATAGTTGCAGTACTATCAGCTTTCGCAATAGGTATATCATGGATAGTATCCTTCGCTATATCCGGAACATTTTCATCTGGCAGTGCCGCTATGGCATAGATATCATCACTTCCGATGCCTCCTTCCCTGTTGGACGACAGGTAGGCAATACCTGCTTCCGTCAGACCGAAAGCAAAATCATCCTGCGGAGAATTGAACGGATATCCCATATTCCGGATGGTACCTTTCGTCTTACCGGTATTATCAAGCGCTACGCGATAGATGTCCAGTCCTCCCATACCAATACGGCCATCACTGGCGAAGTAAAGGATGTTGTTCTGGGTTAAAGCCGGACTACGTTCGTTGCCAGGCGTATTCAGCTCTTTCAGGTTCAGGGGCGGTCCCCACACACCTGCTGCAGTTCTGTAACATACATACAGGTCCGTTCCTCCAACGCCTCCCGGCATATTGGAAGCAAAGTAAAGCGCCATACCGTCTTCTGTGATGAATGGATCGCCCACAGAATAAGCTGTTACATTATTATGCGTGAAGGCCAGCGGAGCAGACCAGTTACCGCTTGCATCCTTGCGGCTGCTATAGATCTCTATGTTAACGGTGAGTGCTTTTCCTTTCTCGCGACTGCCCTTGCCGGGAATACGTGTCAGGGTAAAATACGCCTCATTACCATCTTTCGTGAAGCTGGCAGAGCCCACATGATAATCCGTACCTGTTTTTAAAGGGAACAGCTGTACACTGTCACCGTTGCCGGGCTTGTAGAACAGGTGCAGATAGTCATTACCTGTCCAGCCGTTCAACAGCGGATCGGGGGTATTGCGGGTATCAAAATGCAAAAAGAGGGCATGCTTTTTAGGTTGGCGTGCTTTATCTGTAAAACGATCAGAAGTAAAGACCATACCACCCTGGTAAGGTACCGCACTCCAGTCCGACTTTGCAGAGTTCAGCAGCTTATAGTTGTCGATCTTCAGAGGGGCGGGCGCTTTCATCCAGCTGATGGCGGAGTCGCAGGAAGCGATCCACACATCTTTCTGTTCTTTTGCTATAGTCTTGTCGGCAGTTGCAAATTTCTGGTATTGTGCTTTCGCTTCAGCATACTTTGAATTGTTCTGTAATGCCCTGGCGTAGAACAGCAGGTTCTCAGGTTTACTACCCGGCATACCTGTAGCAATAGCATACCAGTGTTCCGCCTGCGGATAGTTATTATTCAGCCGGTAACAATCTCCCAGGCGTTCTGCGGCATGTAAAGTGGCTTTCTTGTTATAGGCCTGTTCGTAAAGGCTGATCGCTTCCGCGTATTTAAAAACTTCATATTGCTTATCAGCCTCCTTAATGACATACTGCGCCATTGAATTAAGGGAAGAAAACAATAAACACAGACTAAGCGCGTAATGTATCTTTTTCATGTCAGTATAGGATGCTTTTAGAATACCCTTGGCGTAGCCATTCTGATATTTTGTTTATTGAATGTGAACCCGACAGATATTTCGTGTGTGCCACCGCTATAGCTCTGCAAGGGGCCTACAGAAAAATCATAAGCATATCCCACACGCAGATTAGGTATGGGGAATATTTCCACCGCAGCTACAGCCGCGTTACGGTACATCAGGTTCTTCTGCAGATAACTCTTGTCATACATCTTCACGCCCGTGCGGTAAGAACCGCCTACCCATACGATATCCCTGAAGAGGATGAAGGCATTCAGGTCCAGGCTGGTAGGTCCGCCCCGGTCATCCTTGAGGAGAAAGGAAGGTTTCAGCTGGATGTCTTCATTTACCGGCAACAACATACCTGCAGTTAAGTAGTAATGCAGTTTGGTTTGCGGGAGCCAGGTGAAACGTCCGGTATTCTTAAATGCCTGTACCACCAGGTTATCTACCGAGAAGCCGGCATAGTACTTATCGTTGGAAAAGAAAATACCCGCCCTCGCATCGGGTGTGAGCCTGCGCAGGCCTGCCGGCATGTCCGTTTCGGGATCGTTGGGGTTGAGTGTAGACCCGTTGATGCCTGATTGCAGGATACCGGCACTTAAACCGATGGCAAGCCGGGAGCTGCCATTAGCGTTCATACGAATGCGGTACGCATAACTTGCGTAGGCCGACAGGTTATCCTGCGAACCTAATTTGTCGCTTGCCACCTGCAGCGCCAACCCTACATTACCATCATTCGCAATGGCATCTACTGCCAGCGAAAAACTTTTCGGAGCACCTTCAATACCTGTCCACTGATTACGGTAAAAGGCGTGCAGGTTGAGTGCTTCCTTATAACCGGCATAAGCGGGATTGATATAGATGCCGTTGAACATATACTGGCTGTACTGCGCGTCCTGCTGGGCGTTGACAGTATGTCCCAGTGATGTTATTAATCCGGCTATCAGCAATATTCTTTTCATAGTATAGAGCGCTTATTCCTTTACTTTTTAAAAGACCTGATCAATGTAATATATCCTTTCACCACTTCCCATTCCGCGTCGGCATTACGTCTGATACGTAACAGGTAATAATAGGTACCCTCATTCAGGCCCTCGCCTTTCCAGGTGTTCTGATAACCCTTCTGACGATATACCTCATTACCCCAGCGGTTGACGATGATCAACTCATTCTCATAGTACTGATTCAGACCTCTGATCTCGAAGTTGTCATTTTTACCGTCACCGTTCGGTGTGAACAGGTTAGGCACATTGATAACAGATAAAGTGATCGTGATACGTACAGACACGGTATTGGATGCCTGACCGTTTGTATTGGCTACATGATAGGTGAACACATCTTCACCGGTATAACCGGCAGCAGGTGTATACACAACTGTTCCATCCTCGTTCACAGTTACCGTACCATGCGCGGGCTGGTTGACAATTGTTACTGATTCTTCATCCAGCGATGAATTACCCGCATTGTCATTGGTAAGCACCTCAATGGTTACAGGCGTATTCGCTTTGGTCTCAGCCCTGTCATCTGCAGCAACAGGAGGAGTTGTTGTTTTTGCCGTAACGGTGATATTGACAGTTACAGTGGTAGTTCCACCTTTACCATCACTGATAATAATAGTGAAGTTGTCTGTACCGGTATAACCTGCAGCAGGTGTGTAGGTATAAGTACCATCCGTATTTACTACTACTGCGCCATGAGCGGGATCTGTGCCTTTTGTAAAGGTCAGTGCATCACCATCAGGATCTGTACCGTTGACAGCACCATTTACCGGTGTATCCTGTTCAGTTGTCTTTGTATCGCCACTACCAGTTGGAGGAATATTTGCAGGAACAACAGGATTCACGGTAATGTTCACAGTAACTGTGGTAGTACCGCCTTTTCCATCACTGATAATAATATTGAAATTGTCCGTGCCGGTATAACCTGCAGCAGGCGTATAGATATAAGTGCCGTATGTATTCACTACCACTGAACCATGAGCCGGATCAGTACCTTTCGTGAAGGTCAATGCGTCACCATCAGGATCTGTACCGGATACTGAGCCATTTACAGGCGTATCCTGGTTAGTGGTCTTTGTATCGCCTGTACCGGTTGGCGGATTATTACCCGGAGCAACAACAGGATTCACGGTAATATTTACTGTAACTGTTACAGTACCACCCTTACCATCACTGATCACAACCGTGAAATTGTCCGGACCAGTGTAACCAGCAGCTGGTGTATAAGTGTACGTTCCATCTGTGTTTACTACTACTGATCCATGAGCCGGATCTGTACCTTTCGTGAAGGTCAGCACATCGCCATCAGGGTCCAGACCGCTTACAATACCATTTACCGGAGTATCCTGGCTGGTTGTCCTGGTATCACCGCTTCCGATAGGCGGATTATTCGGTATAGCAACAGGATTTACTGTGATATCAACAGAAACGGTTGCAGTACCACCTTTGCCATCGCTGATAATAACCGTGAAATGGTCTGTACCGATATAACCTGTGTTCGGTGTATAGGTATACGTTCCATCCGAACTGAATATAATTGAGCCATTAGACGGATCTGCTCCTATCGAGTAGGTCAGTGCATCACCATCAGGGTCTGTTCCCGACACCGCACCATCTACCGGCGTATCCACGGTAGTCACCCTGGTGTCGCCTGTACCGGTTGGAGGATTATTTGGTGGAGCATTTACGGTGATGTTTACAGTAACGCTTGTTGTACCGCCTTTACCATCACTGATAACAATGGTGAAATTGTCTGTACCCGTGTATCCCGGAGCGGGCGTATACGTATAAGTTCCATCCGGATTCACTACCACTGCGCCATGCGCAGGATTTGTACCATTGGTAAAGGTAAGTGCATCCCCATCAGGATCTGTACCTGATACGGAACCGTTTACAGGAGTGTCGCGGATAGTCACCTTGGTATCACCAGTTCCGGTTGGAGGATTATTTGCAGGGATTACAGGATTTACCGTAATGTCTACAGTAACTATTGCAGTGCCGCCTCTACCATCACTGATGATAATAGTGAAGGTATCTGTACCGGTATAACCTGCGGTTGGCGTATAGGTATAAGTTCCATCTGCATTTACCACCACCGAGCCATGAGCAGGGTCGGTATCTTTCGTAAAGGTCAGTACATCGCCGTCAATATCAGCACCAGATACGGAACCATTTACCGGCGTATCCTGGTTAGTCACCTTAGTATCGCCTGTACCGGTCGGAGGAGTATTTGGCGGAGCGTTTACCGTGATGTTTACAGTAACGGTTGCAGTACCGCCTTTACCATCACTGATTGTGATATTGAATTGGTCTGTACCGGTATAACCTGCGGCTGGCGTATATGTATAAGTTCCATCGGTATTTACTACTACAGTACCATGCGCAGGATCTGTGTCTTTCGTAAAGGTCAGTGCATCCCCATCAGGATCAGTACCAGTTACTGAACCACTTACCGGCGTATCCCGGATAGTTGTCTTAGTATCGCCTGTACCGGTCGGAGGATTATTCGGCGGAGGATTTACTGTAATGTCTACTGTAACGATTGCAGTTCCACCCTGTCCATCACTGATAATGATCGTGAATTGGTCAGTACCGGTATAACCTGCAGCAGGTGTATAGGTATAGGTTCCATCCGCATTTACCACTACTGTACCATGTGCAGGATCAGTGTCTTTCGCAAAAGTCAGTGCATCGCCATCAGGGTCTGTACCAGATACTGAACCACTTACGGGTGTATCCCGGATAGTGATCTTAGTATCGCCGGTGCCGGTTGGAGGAGTATTTACAGATGTAATCTGTATAGGGAAGGTCCTGGTATCCTGCAAGGCTCCACCTGCACCCGTATTTCCGTTGTCCGAAATATTTACTGTCACTGTTACAGAAGCCGGCGGATTATGTACTGAAGTATAACTGAGATTATTGGCAATAAATGCGTTGATATCTGTTAATGAACCGCTCAGCACCAATGCGTCAGGCGTACCACTCACGGTTACACCTCCGCCTGAAGTAGCGGTGAATGCTCCCGAAGGCACACTAATGGTAACGGTCACAACACCCGTACCTGCGTCAATATCAGTAAAGGAGATGCCTGGAATAACAGTTGCCGTTTCTTCGGTGACTGTCACACCTGCAGGAACACTTGCCACCGGCGCATCATTCACAGGATTAATAGTGATGGTCATAGTGGCCGGCGTAGTGGCATAGCCTGTACCATCGCTGGCTACCCAGTCAAAACTGGTCGTGCCATTCCAGTCAGCGTCCGGAACAAAGGTAATGTTACCCAGATCAGCAGCAGGTATTTCCTGTCCCACTGTAACAGCAGTGCCATTCAGCATTAGCGTACCGTGCTGCGGCAGAGAAAGCACCTTTATCTTATTCAGCGGAGAAGCATCCGCATCTGTATAGTGACTGGTGAAATCTGTACTGGTGAAAGTGAGTGTATTATCCTCATCTGCAGATACGCTGCCGTTAGTTACTGTTGGCAGCCTGTTTGATGCAGCAGTCACCACAAATGTGTAATCTGCCTTGTCTGCATCTGCATCGCTGTTCTTAATAGTAATAGTAGCAAAATAGATACCTGCCGAATGGCCTGCAGGATCGAAGGTAACTTCGAAAACTGTAGTAGCGGCGGCGTCCAAGGAATTTGTAGCTGGTTGTACCGTAACTGTAAACCCGGGATCTCCGCTGATGCTTACCAGTGGAGTACCTGTCAGCGACAAAGTTCCGGTGCCACTGTTCTGAATGGTGAAACTATGCGCGATCGTAGCACCGGTAGTCTGACCAAAATCAGTGCCGTCTGCAGTATTAGAGGTAGTGCTATTGTCAGGAATGGAAATACTATTGCCTGTTACATCAATAGCCGGTTCGGTCAGTATCTTGATGGTAGTGGTGGCAGTGAGCCCATTGTCAGTACCATCGTTCAGGACCATCGTGATAATACGGTCAGTAGTATTAGGCGTATTATTGGTGTTCTTATATCCAAGCAGCTTTATGGCGGCTACATAGTCCGCCTGTGATGCACGGCCTGACAATGTAACCACGCCCGTACCATCACCGGAAATCGTAATACCTGCCGGTAATGTTCCCGCCAGGTGAATACCTTCCTGACCTGCGTCCAGGATATTGGTCAGCGTAATAGTGGCGCCATAGATATCGCTACCGGCAGGCGCTATAATAGCCAGGTCCGCATCTGCAATATTTGCCGGGGTAGTACTACCCGCTGTGAAATAGTTCAGATAAGTGTAACTGCCCGTAGCGCCGGAACTTTTATCCGGATCGGGATCTATCGCAGGACAACTATTTACGTTGATGGTCTTTGCAAAGAGGTTATTATCGTAGTAACATTCTTTATAGAAAGGATCCCGGGTATCCAGGGAAGCCAGCGAGAACGGTGTACCAACAGCATTTCCTACCCCCCCTGCTACAAAAGAGCCATCATCATTAAGCACCATATTCAGGTCGATGCTCGGATCACTGATGCCGCTGAGGTCCACGTTAAAAGTGAAAGTCTTGCATTCACCAACTTTTATCTGCTGATCGAGTGTATCGATGTGCAGGAGCACTGCAGCAGGATTCACCGTCGGGTCTCCATTGTAAAAGGCAATCGGCAAGCCCCCTGTTGCATTACCTGCACCAGGGTTACATACGTCTACCGTCACTTTCAACTGTTTGCAGGAGCTACCTTTTGAAAAGCTCATTCCTGTCGGATTAAAGGCAAGATCCGGACGGGAGCCATAGAAATCAGCGGAAAGCAGGAACTGGTAAGTCTGATTCGCCAGTCCGGTTTGATTGGTAACAATCAGTTCACTTTTGTCTTTAGACAAGGTAAATCTCAGATCATAAGGGAACCCTCCCCGGAAGCCTACTGTATTGGCATGATCGTGCGTACTCGAACTGTCCAGTGGTACATTTTGGAACGCATAGTTGTCCTCACGCCTTCCTGTACCTGAATTGGATCCCACCTGCTGATAATAATAACCGGTGGCAGTTTCCGTCGTCAGGTCTATATATCCATACGCCGCCAGTGAGTTCTCATTGCTCTCTACACTCAGATTGATCGCGTTAGCGGTTTCATTGAAGTAAATAAAGCTGGTACCTGAAGGTATCTTGAAGCTCCGGGTAACACCTGCAGCTGTATAGGTACTGGCGCCAATCGATCTGATATCAGAATCAATAAACTCGGCGCTCATTCCCTGCCCTGTCCTTTTATAAAATTCAACCGTATATGCATCGTCAAAGTCGCGGGCATAGGCCACATCTCTTTTGATAATGAGGTTCGATCCGGAAACATAGACCTGCGGATTATACAATCCGACAGCGCCTGTACCGGAATTTTTAGCAGAGTAATCGCCCGTGATAGCGCCAGACCCCACCAGCGTTCCTACATAGGTGCTGCTAAGATTGCTGATCACGTAAGTTGACCTTCTGTCTATTGAACCTCCGTTTGCGAGGGTGACAAATCCATTTGTCAAACCAGCGTCCAGGTCTATCGTAATATGCAGATTAGAATATCCTTCCTCCGTACCATTCGGACTGTTAAGGTCCGCATTACTTGAGTTGATCCCTTTTCCCGAAATAGTGAGCAGACTGGCGCCCGCCGGTATCGGGATCACGAGATCCGTATTGAGGACAGTTGCACCGTGTAAAAGCGCCCTGATCTCCGTTGGCAAAGGGTCGAATGAATTCGTAGCGGGAGAAAGATATTCCACATAATAAGAGGAATTGGTGCCCGTAGCATTCTCTGTAATCGTCAGCGTCGAACCGGCAATAGTGAAATTCACGTTGTTCAAATCTGGCGTCTTATCACCCAGCTTACTGGCATTGGGTATCGGCGCTCCCAGGATAACATCCTTCCAGCCATAAACGTTCGTTCCGCTACCGTTGGTAAATGTGCTTTTTGCATAGTTCACAAAACCGGAAGATGTAGATGACGCGATATCAATAACGGCATTGATCGTGATAAAGTCTTCATCTCCTCTTTCCGGCTCAACACCAGCGGTTAAATCTCCCGTTTCTGAAGAGACAAACACTGTAATTGACTTGGTACCGGCAGGAATGGTAAAGGTAGGGGCTCCTCCGCCTGGCGCTTTGTACTTGGTTTCCACGCCTAATATGTTCGCTTTTTTACCTCCCATGGGACTACAAGGGCTGTAGGGCAACTGGCTGAACACAAAGAAGGGAAAGAGCACCATACTAATGCTTAACAGCACTCTGATGAGATGTGATTTCATAGGTACAACAAAATTTACGGCTGCAGCAAACTGCATATTCACAGATAGAAAGGGATTACGCAACAATTACTTAAATGAGTAGTCAAAACTGATTATCATTTACCGAACAACGTCCCATTGAAATAAAAAATGCCGAAAGTGAATAATTCACCTGTTCGACAGCACGAAATCCGTACGCAAATATAGATAATATACTAATATATCGGGGAAAAAGAAAAGACAAGCCACTTTTGCGACTTGTCTTCTCCTTCATTCAATTTGTATTCTGATCTGAATAAGCATACTTGTTCTCTCCGTCTTCTCTGCTTCTTCTCTGCTTGTTCTCTCGTGGTTCCGAGTGTATAAATAGCCCCCGCAGGTGTCCTACAGCGATTCCTCGTATACATTACCGAACCTGTCGGTCGCCTTTACCGTGATCTTCTTCGCATCCGGAGAAGGTTTGGCAAAGAACATATGATCTGTCAGCGTAGGCTCCACGAACTTATGCTTCTTTGGCAACTGTGGCCCTAGGTATAGTTCCACCGCCCAGGGATCATGCGCCACACGGCGTTCCATCTGTCCCTTCAGCACACCATCTTCATACCATTCCACCTTCCACTTATTGTCCCAGTTCCATACGTTGGCAGAGATCTCGTCCGCCGAGTCTTTCACTTTTCCTTTAGGATAAACGCGCAGCTGCTTTTCTTTCGGCAGACCAGTGGACTTATAGTACCATTTAATATCCGGGCCATCCACATCATACACCCCGTAACCACCAGGTGTACCGTCGCCGCAGATAGGGCCAGTCCACCAGGCACCGCAAACGGTACCGTGGTTATGTTCCATGATATTTCCTTCCTCCCAGTTATCATTAAAGTGGGTATGCCCACTCATAATGTGTACTTTATAAGGCGCCAGCATCTTGTAGAGCTGTTTCCTGTTGGCCACCGTACCACCGCCTATTTCTTCCGGCTTTCCGGCCCTTCTCTGGGCGCCGGTGAAAGTGGGGATGTGCAGGCTCAGTACAATAGTGCTGCCGGGTTTCACCATGGCCAGGTCCTGTTCCAGCCATTGCAGCTGGTTTTCAGTGACATAGCCGATATAACTCTTGGCGGCGCCCACAAAGAATACGTCGTCCAGTACGATGTAGTGGATCTCTCCCCTGTTATAGGAGTAGTAAGTAGGACCAAACTGTTTCTTGAAAGTATTGGAAGAACCCTCGTCCGTACGGGCCTCGATATCCATATCATGGTTACCGATCACATTGAAGAACGGAATGCCTGAGAGGGCAACTGCCTGCCTGTAGTCAGCAAACAGTTCAAACTCGTCCCATACCAGGTCTCCACAGCCAATGCCATGTATCAGGCTATCTTTAGGGTAAGATTTCACTACCGCCTGCAGATCGGGTACAGATTCGCTCATTAACAGCTCTACATCCTTCTTTGATTTCATCTGAGGGTCTGCCCATACCACAAAGCTGTGTTTGCGGTCGTCTACCGCCAGTTTCTCGAGGCTGAAATCATTTTTAACTGAGCTGCTGCCCTTTGTGATCGGTCTGTAGAAATTAGCGATCCCTTTTTCTTCAGGGAAAGCATATCCTGCCGGTACACTGATATATACAAATTCCGCGGTGGCATTACTCTGCAGTTCGTACTGACCATTCTTGTCAGTCAGCACAATGTTAATACCATCAGTTACCTGTACGCCCGGAATGCCTTTCCCTTTGTTGTGTACCTTTCCTTTCAGGGTAATATTGGAAAGATCAATATTGCCTCGTCTGAATAATGGCCTTGCGTTCAGCATTACCGAAGGAAGCGTCAGCAGCGATCCGGTAACACTTAAGTTCTTTAAGAATTTTCGTCTGTTAAGCGTCATAAACTGTTATTCTTTTGTTTTGAGTACGGTAGCTCCTTCTCCTTCTATCTCGGTAATGGCGGACGTTTTGGTCAGCAGCACATTATTCTGCATTCTTACTTTTGCCCATTTCCCAATTGAAGGATCGTAAACACCACCCAGCATATTAAAGTATCCCAGGTCAGCGGTATTATAGCTAAAGGCACGCAGATTAGTACCTTGCCTGTAGAAAGGCTGAGATGCCTGGGTGATCGGGTGTTTAATATCGTAAACGTCGGTATTGGCAATACGGTATCCTTTTCCGCTGCCGTATAAGCTACCACCTGTAGCAATAAAGATCACGTCCACCGGCTTTGAATCTGCCGTAACGGTAGAATCTTTAAATACCGCGATACCAAATGCGTTACCACTATTCGCCAGTAAACCACCGGTTTTCAGACCGAAACCATCACCATCGTTCTTAGTATAATCGAAGGCCCTGACCCAGTTACTACTGCTCATACTGGTAGAACCGGAACCATTGATCGTTTTACCGGAACCGCCAACATAGAAAAACGTGCCCTTAGCTGCTTTACCTTTACTCAGGCTGAACTTGTACGTACGCATTTCACCTGTTGCCCAGCCTTTGGCCGGCACACCGGTAGGAGTTGAAGCATTTGCATTGTTGGTAACAACTACCGCATAAGGAGTAGCCGCAAAATCGATATCGGTGGTAGCCATCATCTGCACATATTCATAGTTTCCGTCTCCCCCCTTTACATCACTCATAAAACCCGTAATGACCACCGGCTTTTCTTCAATCACGGAGCTGAGTACCTGTACATCTTTTCCTGTACGTACCCTGAACTGTGGCTTTCCATCGGGTGTGTTAAAGAGAATACCGTAGTAGTTAGCGTTAAACACGGCTTTTTGCTGGGCAAAAGCAGCATTAGCTTCTGTATGCAGGGTAATGTTCTCATAACCGTCATTCAGGGTCTTATCGCCCGACAATACTGCATTTGAATCAGGCAGCGGATCAAAAGTTCCTTCTGCAATCACCGAAAACACACTTTCATAAGCGTCGGGATCAGCGATCATTTTATCGGATGTTACAATTATGATAGGAACGGTATTTCCTGAAGATACTTTTTTAATATCACTGTTTTTGATACCAGTGAGTTGCAGCATACCGTCCACTTTTTTCAATACTGCACCTTCCACATGTATAATGACAGAATCGCCAGGTACATAAGTGGCTGCATCTGCTCCCAGGGGAATAGCAATACCACGGAACAGGGATAAACGGCGGGCATCCTGCACGACCAGCAGTCCGGCGGGCAGGTTGCCACCGGAATGGTCTGATACCACCATCGCTGCTATGCTGGTAGAACCCAGCATGTTGTCTATGCTCAACGTTACATCATGTCCTTTATAAAGGTTCCTGATATCGTAGATCGCCATGTAAGGACTGATCTGACCACCAGGATAGGTATCTTTTTTACATCCCCATAAAGAGATGAGAGACGATAAAAAGAGAGCGTATATGAAGATCTTTTTCATGACAGTATTTTTCATAATTAATATCAATTATGGTTTTTGCCACCAAACCTGTGTATAGATCTGATCAGGTCCCTGATTGGCAACAGCAAGTTTATAGTTTGTAGGATTGGTAGATTGTACGTATACCGGGTACACCATCCTCGCCGGCATTACGCCGTTGTTCTTCAGGCCTGCACCTTTAGGTAATATCGGGTGACCGGTACGGCGGTACTCAAACCACTGCTGGAAGTCCACGAGGAACAGCGCATAGTATTTCTGCAGATGGATCCTTTCCATCTTTTCGTCGAAAGTTAAACTATCCATCCACTGGATGTCTGCTTCCACCAGGAAGTCCTGTATCTTTTTAGGCCATGCAGGCAGCCAGAGGGTAATACTTGCCAGGGCGCCATCATTGTAATAGGTCTCGGCAGAACCGTTTATCCAACCCTTTAACGCCGCTTCCGCCAGGATAAACTTCAGCTCAGCATAGTTCATCATCATCCCGGTCATAGGCTCTGTCATCAGGGAAGAAGAAGATGTATTGGAATAGAAATAACATTTCTTTACAGGATTCTCTCCCGGCGCATAACCGCTTGGTATACCCTGGTAGTTGCCTGAATAAGGCGCTATACCCCATCTGTTAATACCACCAACACCATAGGTCGGAATGTCAATACGGGGATCATTCCAGTCCGACAGGTGATCTATGAAGAAACTGGCTATGCCCGGCTGCCTGAAGTCCTGCTCCCTTACACTTAATAAAGGAGATGAATAAGGGCCTACACCCGTCCATCTCAGGATAGCCGATTCATCATTGTTTGCTATGATAGGGAAGGTTTCCACTATCTGTTTGATCTTGGCCCTGCAGAACTCCGCCATTTCAGCTTTGGCTGATACGCGCATCAGCAAACGCAGGTACAGCGAGTTACCGAACTTGCGCCAGTTAGCTACGTTACCACCATACACAGGGTCGCTGGAAGGCAGAATGCCTGTACCTGTTGATAACAGCAGGTTTGCGCTGTCCAGTTTACTGAAGATATCTGTATAGATATCTTTCTGCGCATCAAACTTTGGCTCATAGATAGCGCTGTCTTTCGCCAGGTTGGATTGAAAGTATGGAATATCGCCATAAGTATCTGTCAGTATGGAATAGATCCATGACTGACAGATCAGTGAGATACCCATGTAAGACTTATTGTAGTTCAGCTCCTGGCTGGCTACCTTATAGATGTCCTTAAAGTTGGTCAGTTCAGAATACAGGCCGTTATATAAAGCATCTGATACACCCGGGCGATAGTCATATCTGAATACCCTTCCTTCTGCATCACTGGGGTCTACCGTTACCTGCATTAACTCATTGTTGAAGCTACGGTTACGCAACATGGTAGTTGTGAGTGTACCTACCAGTGCCGGCGCCAGCAACTGCTGCGGCAATGCCGTAGGCGTACCATTCGGATCTGTGTTGATCTTCGTGAAATCTTTTGTACAGGACGAGAGCATCATGCTACTCATCAATACAAGGCTTGTTATTGTGTATATGATCTTCTTCATTGTTTCAAAGATTAGAGTGCAAGTACCAGGTTGAATCCAATTGTACGGGTAGATGGGAACTGACCTATTTCAAAACCCTGCATGATGTCCGAACCATTCAGTGTACCAAACTCAGGATCGAATATTGGCCAGTCTGTCCAGATGAACAGGTTACGGCCATATACGCCGAATGTTGCACGCTGGAAACCGATACGTTTGGCCAGTTTAGGATTCAGTGTATAATCCAGGCGCGCCTCCCTGAACTTCACGAAGTCGGTACGGAAGGTGCTGCCCTCTGCATTGTCTGTACCGTAGTGAGAACGGTAATATTCATCGATGTCAGTAGCGATCACGTCATTCTTTCTGAACTTACCATCTCCATCTGCCACTACACCATTACCAATGATACCGTTGTATCTTCCAGGCAATGTATTGGTTGTTTTACCCTGTTCTGCCAGTTTGTAGTGCGTCAGTGAATGTGCTACGCCACCGTACTGCGCATCGAACAACACGTTCAGATGGAATTGTTTGAAATAGAAATCATTACTGAAGCCGAGCTTCCATCTGGGATTGGTGTTACCCAGGTATTTCACTCCTTCTGTGAGCAATGCTACACCGGTGGTACCATCGTAGATGATCTGTCCGTCGGGAGCACGCTGATAACCTCTTCCATACAGATCGCCCATACTGCCGCCTACCTTTGCTACCAGCTGACCACCCCCTACAGGACCTGTCTGCAGTACGAGAGAGCTGTCCAGCAGTTTTTCGATCCTGTTACGGTTAGAGGAGAAAACAACATTTGTACTCCATTTGAATCCGCTTTTGGTAGATACAGGTGTACCATTCACTGCTACCTCAATCCCCCTGTTGCTTACCTCACCGGCATTGATCAGCACAGAAGTATAACCGGATGCACGGTCAACGATACGTTTCAGGTGCTGGTCTTTACTGAGGCCTTTGTATACGGCTACGTCAAAACCTAAGCGGTTATTAAAGAACTTAGCATTAGCGCCCGCCTCGTATGAAACGGTTCTTAGTGGTCTCAGATTCGGGTTAGCCAGCAGGGGTGGATTTTCCAGACCACCGCTATAGAGGCTGCCCGCAGAAATATAGCTGTAAGCTGTCTGATAAGCAGTTGTACCACCGCTACCTACACCAGATGCTGATAATCTCAGTTTTGCGAAGTTCACAGCCTTGGGCAGGTTAAATACTTCCGAAGCGATGAAACTCAGGTTTGCTGATGGATAAAAGAAACCGGCATTGGTAGTACGGCTGGGAGTTGCCAGTGTACTGGTCCAGTCGCTACGACCTGTGAGGTCGAGGAAGAGATACTCCTTATAGCTCATCGCCAGCAATCCATATAAGCTGTTGATCGTATAAGTGCTTTTCGCAGGAATAGTCACCAGGGGACCCGCAGCATTCGCCATGGTATAGATACCCGGATATGTCAGGGAGTCGGCACGCACCTCGTCCTTATTATAGTTGTTCTTCAGGTTACTACCACCCGCAGTCACAGAGAATTCAAAATCTTTTGACACTTTCTTCGCATATTTCAGCAGGAAGTCACTGCTGGCTTCCATGGCGAAGATGCTCTGCGTACGATAGCTACCTTTAGGCAATTTGGCGCCTGCGTCATAAGGACGCTCCTGCGCACGCTGTTCATATGCAAAGTCTACCGAAGTTCTTACCTGCAGACTTAATTCCTTCGTGAAATTATAGGTAGCCTGCACGTTACCGGTAATACCATGGCGGTTGGTCCGGTTAAGGAACTCATAAGAAACCGCATACGGGTTCTCCGGGAAGGAGCTGAAAGGATATTTGATCACCTTATTCTCCTGACCATTAGCCCAGTAGTTTCTCAGCCAGTCCAGGTTCGCGTTCGGCTGCCAGAAAATGTACCAGTACATCAGCGACTGGTTACCATAACCGGAACCCGGCAGGTTGTCACTCCATTTATTGGTATAGTTTACCTTAGAAGCGATCTGCAGCTTGTCATTTACCTTTGAGTTAACAGACATGGATACCGTGTTACGTTTGTAACCGGTATTAGGTACGATCCAGTCGTTGTATACATTTGTGAAAGAGAAACGGGCGGTTGTTTTATCAGTACCTCCATCCAGGCTGATAGTGTTCGTTACAGTGTTTCCGGTATTGAAGAACTTCTCCAGCTGGTGAGGATAAGCTACCCATGGCGTTTTCTCTTTCCCCTGTGCCTGCGTTACAGGGTCGTACTGGTAGAACATTTGTCCGTCGAAACGCGGACCATAAGCCGAACTGGTACCGCTGGTGCTTGCAAGACCATCTGGTGAAGTGCCATAAGAGTAATAGGTAGCACCGTCCAGGCCTTGGCCGTACTCATACTGCAGGGAAGGCCAGCGGTTTACTGACTCTTTGGATGCATTGGAATTGAAGGTAACACCAAGGCCTTTCCTACGGTTGCTACCCGCCTTTGTTACAATGATCAAAGCGCCGTTGGCGCCACGGCCGCCATACAAAGCGGCTGCACCGGGACCTTTTAATATAGTGATAGACTCGATGTCTTCAGGGTTAATATCGTTCAGACCACTGCCATAGTCGGCCGGCATATTATCGCTGCTGGTGCCATAGGAAGACTCTCCCGTTACAGCGCTACGACGGCCGCTACTCTGGTTGATCACCACACCATCCACAACGATCAGCGCTTCATTGTCGCCGCTCAGGTTACTCTCACCACGCAGGATGATCTTGTTGGAACCGGTAGGACCTGCATTGGACCTTACGAGGTTCAGACCAGCCACCTTACCTGACAATGCGTCTGTCCAGTTGCCTGATATCGCATCGGTGAGCTGTTCATTCTTTACTACAGTCGCTGCATAACCCAGCGCTTTCTCATCACGTTTAATACCCAGCGCAGTGGTCACCACTACTTCATTCAGGGCTTTGGCATCAGGTATCATCTGCACGTTCAGCGCCTGTGTTTCTGTTACAGGGATAGCACGGTTCGTATACCCCAGGAAAGAAAAGACCAGTGTAGTGCCCGGAGAAGGTATCGCAATGGTATACTGGCCGCTGTTGTTGGTAATAGTACCTCTGCCGCCATTTCCCGGGCGTACGTTCACACCGATCAATGCCTCGCCTTTTTCGTCAGTTACTTTACCGCGGATAACAATATCCAGTTGCTTACGCATGATCACGAAGGTGTTGCCGTTACGCACAAATTCATATTCGGTACTGCGCAGCGCTGTTCTTAATATTTCAGCAACAGTAGCGCCCTTCATATTCACCGTCACTTTTACGCCGGTGTTCACTTCGTCTTCGCTATGATTAACGAGGAAGGAGGTGTTCTTCTGAATAAACTGGAACACATTTTTAAGCGGCTGGTTTTCAATGGCGATATCCAGCTTAGGCTCATTTGATTGTGCATTGACAGATGGCACGAATGCTGCTAAAAATAATAGTACTAACAGCCCCGCGGATCTGATCATTCCTTTCAGTTGGGGACAGCAAATCCCTAGCGGGGCTCCCCGCCTATTTGTACTTTTGTCCATTCATTAAAAAATTTAGCTTTTGTACCGAATTGTTACACCCTGTTACAGCAGGGTAGTTTTTTTATTGTATTAATATTAGGTTGTCTGTAATAGTGTATTTGATATTACCCATCAGCTTCAGCTGCTGCATGATATTCTGAATACTGTTGTTCCTGAAAGTGGCTGTGAACCTGCGCTTCAGTAATGTTGAATCCTTCACTTCAAAACGCACTGCATATTTGTGTTGCAGTACCTGTAATACCTGCTGCAAAGCAGCGTCCTGGAAGGCCAGCTCTCCCCTGATCCAGGCTGTTGTTGTTGTAGTGTCGATGTCCTGTTTCGTAATTGTCCCTTTATATTTATCTATTACCGAGCCATTGCCTGCCGAAAGTTCAAGCCAGTGGCTTATTGTCAAAAGATTTTCCAATGCGATCTTACCACTGTTAACAGATACAGATGCATGCTTTTCGTCCCTGTAGTCTCTTATGGAAAAGGAGGTACCGAGTACTCTTACCCTCATTTGTGACGTTCTTACAACAAATGGATGCGCAGCATCCTGTGCTATATCAAAATAAGCTTCTCCGTCTCTGAGGTATACCATACGTTCCGCTCCCTCAAAGTTTTCAGGATAGAGTAATTCACTTCCTCCGTTTATAATAATACGTGTACCGTCTTTTAATATCAACGTGCCCTGGTTACCGTCAGGTACCTTCATCGCGCGGAAACGTTTGGCGGTCTGCCCTTTCCCATCACCGCTAAAAAGTCCCGTTGTTTTTCTCAAAAGAAAAGTGCTTCCTACTACCAGTACGAGAATGGCCGCATACCTGCTCACTTTTCTCCAGTGGGTCAGCATCATCACCCTGCCCACAGGTTTTGTCGTCTGTTTTAAGCGAGCCAGTGCAGCAGTCACTTCTTCCTCCGGCAGCTGGAATTCTCCTTTTTGTAAATAGTCCTCCACGGGGAATAACGCCGCATGCTCCTCTTCTGTGAGAGCAGACAATGCACCGCGTAACTCCTCTTTTTCAGCGGAGGTCAGTTTACCTGATCTGAAATCTTCCAATCTTTTCCGGATGTCCTGTAGGTCCATTTAGCTGACTTTGTTTGTGTTTATTAAAAGAACCACAAAACAATCGTGTCACCGTCAGCAGATCAGGTTAAGGAATTGTTACCAAAGGAAAAGTATGCTGGCAAGGCGGGTGCGGAGGGTACGGAGCACTCTGCCGATATAGCGCTCCACGGTTTTTTCAGAGACGCCTTCCTGTAATGCGATCTCTTTATAGGTAAGGCCTTCTTCCCTATTCAGCAGATAGAAACGGCGGGCGGCTTCTTCCTGGGTGTTAATCGTATAGTCGACGATCTGCTGTTGCTCCTTGACTTCCATATGGTTGACAACAGCGCTTGTTTCTATATAGACAGTGGCGTAGGCGTCCTGCTGTTTCTTTTCTTTCAGCGCCAGTTTAAGATGGTCCAGGAAACAATTGCGGGATATGATCAATATATAACGTAGTGCTTCGTCTTCTGCTGCGGGCAGCAGATCCAGTTTCTGCCACACCTTCAGGTAGGCTTCCTGGGCAAGGTCGCGGGCCAGTTCCTTGTTATTGCTGATCTTCTCCAGGTATGCGATAGTATTAGCGTAGGTCTCTTTGAACAACCTGTCAAAATATATCTCAGGGTCCGATGAAGCACTATGTGAGGTATTGGATCGCATCTTATTTAACCTGGTATTTACGAACAAAAGTACACTGCCATTGTAAAGACAATGTTAAGACTATTGAAACAAGAAACCCTGTCGCCGGCATGATAGAAACTCAATAGATTGACAATCTTGACAATACACTAATACCCTGACTGGTACTATTTTTCAGGGCGCTAAAATATATGCGCAATGTTAAGTTTGCATTAAGTCATTGTTAACTTTAGGGGATATTTTTATGCTTCTTCCTATCCGGGGAACTGTTGCAGGTTTCTGCGGAACGTTGAGCCATGTTCTTCACTGTCTTCCACGGCCCAAACGGCCATGGCATATAATACCGGTTTTAGCCCCATTCCGGCTTTCGTGAGGCTATACGTAACATGTGGAGGCACAACGGGTTTGGCTTCCCTGATCAGCAGGTTTTGCGCCTCCAGCTGCTTTAACTGCTGGATCAATACTTTCTCTGTAATATCAGGAATAGCCTTTCTGAGGTCACTGTATCGTTTTGGACCGGATAATAACTGGAATAAGATGATAGGCTTCCAGTAGCCGCCGATCTTTTCCATTACATATGTTACAGGGCATTCTTCAAAGGCAGATCGCTTATT
Organism: Chitinophaga filiformis; assembly: GCF_021646545.1. Classification (GTDB taxonomy): domain Bacteria; phylum Bacteroidota; class Bacteroidia; order Chitinophagales; family Chitinophagaceae; genus Chitinophaga; species Chitinophaga filiformis_A. Next base: position 268,575 of record NZ_JAKIRP010000007.1, read on the forward strand.
GGCCTGTATCGTCGAGTTTTCTTTTATCGTTGCCATAGTTACATACTCCAGGGTAAGTACTTGTACAAAAGTAAGTACAAATCTACTTTTGTCAAACAAAATATGAATGACATGAAAATCACTATCACAGGCTCTCTGGGCAACATAGGCCAAAGACTCACCAGCCAGCTGACCGCCAAAGGACACGAAGTAACCGTTATCAGTCACAGCCCTGAAAGGGCGGCCGCCATTACCGCCCTGGGGGCCATCCCGGCTATCGGCCAGGTAAACGATCCGGCCTTCCTGCAGCGTGCATTTACAGGTGCAGACGCCGTATTTACCATGATCCCGCCTCACTATACAGATGTGATCAATTATATGAAGACAGTTGGCGATCATTATGCGACCGCCATTGCCACAACAGGCGTGAAGTATGTGGTGAACCTGAGCGCTATCGGCGCCCATCTGCCGGATGGACCCGGCCCCACAAAAGGCAACTATTATGTTGAGCAGCGGCTGAATGCATTGTCTGATGTACATGTTTTACACCTGCGCCCGGGCATGTTCTATACCAATTTCTATGGCGCTATTCCCATGATCATGCACCAGCATATTATCGGCAATAATTTCGGTGCTGATGTAAAAATGGTACTCTCCCACCCACGGGATATTGCGAATGCCGCTGCGACTGCATTAGATACGCTTTCCTTCAGCGGAAAGAGTGTCCGTTATGTGGCAGGTGATGAGAAAAGCGGAGCAGAGATCGCAGACATACTCGGCCGGGCTATTAACAAGCCTGCATTATCATGGATAGCTTTTCCGGATGAAGCACTCCTGCAGGGCATGATGCAAAGTGGTATGAGTGAGGAGATGGCAAAGGTGTATATGATCGAGATCGGGGTTGCTTTAAGGGAAGGTGGATTGTTTGATGATTACCGTCGCCATGAAAACGATGCGTATGGCAATATTGGCCTCGAGGAATTTGCCGGCGAATTTGCAGCGGCTTATGCATCACATCAGTGATCATAAACAGACAAGCCGCTTAATGATTAAGCGGCTTGTCTGTTTCAATTATTTCTGCGCATTCTTAATACTATCCTGTCTGGCTTTTTCTTCCCGTTTGGCTTTCTTCTTAAAGTAACCTCTCAGCAGGAAGTTATGCTGTGCTGCCTCCAGGTCTTCATTCAGCTTACCGGTACTCAAATTGAGGTTCTTCAGCGCCTGTTTCAGGTCTTCGCCTGATTGTTTATCGTTCAGCAACACACCTACCGGAGAATTTGCACTGTTCAGATTCTCATTCAGCCCCTCGCTGGTACTTTTCAGATTAGCCACTACATCATTGGCGTTATTAGCCACCGCATTCATCTGCGTTACGGCAGAACGGAGGTTTTTGAATATAGTCGTATCTGTCACCAGATCGTTCGTGAGCGTGCCTTCTTTACGCAGGCTGGCAGCATATGCAGCCAGGCCCTGGGTAAGACGCTCAGTGTTGTTGGCAGATTTCTGCAGGGATGCAACCGCGAGTGACATATTGCTGTACAGGGTTTCATCATTCACCAGCTTACCGATGGAACCTTCCCCGTTTAAGATCTTTTTGCTGAGCGCATTCAGATTGCCTGTAATGCCTACTAAGTTTTTGTTGTTCTCCTGCAGGGTGGCAAGGATCTCGTCGGGGCTGACATTTACTGCAACTTTCAGCTGATCGCCATCCTGGATAGCAGGCATATTGTCTGAACCACCCGACAGCGCAATGATCTTGTTACCTACAAGACCATCCGACCCTACTTTTGCCAGCACGTCCTTATGTATGAATCTGGCAGAACTCTCCTCTATATTCATGGCCACCTCTATCCTGTTATGCTCGAGAAAAGTGATCTTCTTCACGTTCCCCACTTTCACACCGGAATACCATACATTATTACCTGTCTGCACACCGCCTACATCATTGAAGATGGCAGTAACACGTACCGCCTTCACAAATGCTTTCTTTTGTCCGCCAAGTGTAAGTACGCCTGTGATAACGATCAGCAAACCTATAACGATAAAAATGCCTACGATAACGGAGCGTCTGTTGCTTGATTCTTTCATATCTTACTGTATAAAATTATAATCATAAAATTCCTTGATGAGGTCATCCTGTGTGCTGAATACCTCTTCAAAATTCCCCTGCTTTACAAACTTCCCTTCTTTCATTACCACAATCTTATCTCCCGTCTGTTTGGCACAGGCAAGATCGTGTGTAATGATGATAGAACTGGTATGAAAGCGGCGTTGCACCTCATTGATCAGGTTATTTATTTCAGTGCAGGTAATGGGGTCCAGCCCTGCAGTAGGTTCGTCATATAGCATAATATCAGGACGCAGGATCAGTGTACGGGCAATGCCTATACGTTTACGCTGCCCGCCCGACAGCTCTGAAGGCATCTGGTCAATGGTCCTGGCCAGGCCAACGGCCTCCAGTACTACCGTCACCATTCTCTTCACCTGCGCATTGGTGATTTTCGGCGTATTGCGTTTGAGCGGGAAAGCGAGGTTCTCGCCCACGGTCATACTATCGTACAGCGCACCGTGCTGGAAGCAAAAGCCTACTTTAAGACGCAATTCCCTCAGCTCAGCAGGATCCAGTTTATCCACTTCCCTGCCCAGCACATTCACCGTACCGGAGTCTGGCGCCAGCAAACCGGCAATGATCTTGATCAACACAGATTTCCCGGTACCGGAACGTCCCAGTACCACCACATTCTCTCCTTTATGCACGTCAATATCAATACCGCGCAGCACGTGATTGCTTCCAAATGACTTATACAGGTTATGGATGTCAATCACCTTTTCATTCATATTTATTTCCGGCGTAAATGACTTCATATATTAACGGATAGAGTTGGCTATTTGAACAATAAATACCTCTTCGAGGAAGATCAGGAACATAGATATCACCACGGAAAGGTTGGCAGCTTTACCCACGCCCTGCGTACCCTGGGTGGCATGATAGCCCTGATAACAGCTTACTACACCAATTGTAAAACCAAATACCACCGCTTTGATACCGGTAGTGATGAAATCGAGAAAGTAAATGTTCTTAAATGCTTCCTGGAAAAAGCTGGTGAAAGAGGTCTGTTCATTCAGATGGATATCCAGAAAAGACCCCAGCATTCCCACGAGGCCCGTGTAGGCCACCAGGATGGGAATAGATATGGTGGTGGCCATTACCCTTGTTACTACCAGGAACTTGAATGGATTGATCGCAGAAACCTCCATGGCGTCTATCTGTTCGGTTACCCGCATAGATGCCAGCTCAGCACCTATACCCGATCCTACCTTACCGGCAGTGATCAGGGCGGTTACCAGTGGCGCCAATGCCCTGATCACAGCGATGGATATCAGGGAAGGCAACCAGGAAGTAGCACCGAATTCTGAAAGGGAAGGCCTGGACTGTTTGGTGAACACAAGACCGGTTATAAATCCTGTCATTGTGATCAGGGCAAGGGATTTGTATCCCACCTGAAAACACTGACGGATCACTTCACGCGCTTCTATGGGTCGTTTAAAGGCTTCCGTAAAGATTCTGACCAGAAATAAGAAAATGTTGTAAATGTCTTTGAAAAAGCCATCAATACCCTTTGAAATAACTGGTTTCTCCGGTTGTTCAATATTTGAGTCCATTCGCAGTTTTTAAGGAATTGCTAATATAAGTAGCCCGGTATTTAATTACTAAATACAATTTTAGTTCTCGTTTGTTAAACCGGCGGCAAAGGTATCAACAATTCACGGTAAAATTCCAAGATACGGACTTATCTGCAATGGGATTGCATATATAACTATTTAATAATAAAAATTTAAATGCAGATGTCTTTAAACGGAAGGAAGATGGGTTGGACCTGTAGTCAAAGTTGCACAATGGAAACCGTTTTGTGCAACTTTGACTACGGCTGAGATATTGGTTTATCGTATTGAAAGTCAGCAACAATGATACTGATCAGCTCACAGGGTCTATTCCCCATTGTTTCATCACCTCATTGCTGAAAATACCTGCTACCGCAGGTTCGATGATCCTTGACCTGGCTAAGAGAAACTTATCAAGGCTGCTGCCATACATGCGCCGCAGGCGGTCGGGGGCAATGGTGCTCATTTTGCCCCAATGGAAAGTATATGGAATATTCAACTGCTCCAGTCTATTCCATACCGCATCATAAAAACTCAGGGTTTCCGGAGAAAGCACCGCGTCCAGCTCCAGCACACAGGTAACCGGTGCAAAACGGGTAAAAGCCATTGTAGCCGGAGATGATTTTACGAAGCGGAAAGCAAACAGTCCTACAAATGGTCCTGCCGATTCATTCATCTCCATCAACACATTCACAACCTGCTCTACCGCAGACAATGGTAATCCGATAGCAGCACTGGCCAGCTTTCCACGTAAAGTGGTATTGTTAAAGATCTCACTGAGCCGCCCGAACTGCTTTTCGTGGATGTTGAGGCTTGCCGTCAGCACCTTATTGACCATCACCGGCACCAGCCCGGGTATAACGCCAGCCAGCTTTCCTATGAAACAGGGAGCATCGTCCCCCGGGCCTATTCCCGCTGCATTGGCTGTTGGTGGTGTATAGTCTCTCCGGTAGGGCCGTTTATACATGGCGGTCATATACACCCCGTTCTTCATATCGTAGGGATTGATGAGCACCTGCATATGAAAGGGCCGCTCTCCCGGATAAGGTAGCTTTGGATTGCTGAAATCCAGTGACTTCATCTGCCTGATCAGGGCGTCATCATATGGTACACGGCGCTGGTAAGATTCCAGCAGAAAATCATCTTCCGCTTCTATCAGGGCGCCATGTATAAAACCCATCGCGCCGATGCCTACCAATGCCGCATTAAATACCTCATCGTCCCGTAATAATGTGGCGCCCAGCTTATCCGGAAAGGTATCTGCCATCACAGGATAAGACGAGCGCTCCAGCCAGATATGTGTATCCGGCCCGGTGATGATATGCAGCGCCACCACGCTCTCCTGTATGGCTCCAAAGTCCAGCGCTGCACCGTGGGTGCCCGTGGCGATGGCGCCGGCGATGGTTTGCCCGTTACTGGCCCCACTGGCTGAAAGGGACTGCCCACGGTCATGCAGGTGTTTGCTCAACTCCCAGACCCTGTTACCACACTGTGCCATACACAGGTATTTAGGGTCACGCGTATACTTTGGAGACACACTTGCCGACGATACCGTAAAGCGGATGTTCAGTGGTTTTGTGTTGAGAATGATGCCATTAGTGGCTGCTATGGGGGTGAACGACCAGCTGCCTCCCAAAGCCCTCAGCGGGGTATTGCTCTGTATCGCTTCCCGGATGATCTGCTGGATACCCCGGGTAGTGTCGTTATAAATATCCAAAGCCTGGCCAGTGGTCTCGTTGGCAAGATCGTAGAGATCTTTTATGGGCTGGGTAAATGTACTATGCTCATTTTGCCAGTTGAAGGCGCCGTTTTTAATAATTTTCATCGTGGATCAATGTTGGGGTAAATGAAATCGGACAAATTACAAAGGGTCTGACTGCGGCTGGCATGGTGTTGCACACTTCCATTCCAGCGACAGCGGGCAGTAAATGCCAAGCGTGCACACCGTTAGAAGCGCATTGCCAAAGTTATTCTTCACACGCACCTCCGCCATACCGTTTACGCCCAGCGAATCGCATACAGGCGTATGAATGATCTGCGGCTTGTTGAGCAGTCCCCAGAACAGGCTGTAAGTCCTCACCTTGTTCAGGGGTGTAACACCGGTGGCAGGAAGCGCATGGGTAGCAACGCGATAGGAATAACAGCTACTTGCGCATAAGACCATGAGGGCCAATATAACGGCCATGGTAACATTGTGGGATTTGGGGTAACGCATAGCAATATTTTCTACTAAAATAGGAAATAAAAAGGGTGAAAAGCACTAACAGCTGCCTTTCACCCTTTTAAAAACAGATTATTTTTTGCCTTTATCTCCCAAATCTTTCTATCTGCTCACGATGCTCACGGTCCCTGAAACATCCCCTTCCATCCCTGAAAGCAGAACGCATAAAGACCATATTCGCTGCTATGAACAATACGATCACCAGTATTGCAGCCACCTTACTCAAACTTGTCAGTACCGGTTTCTTTGAAAATCCTCCGAAAATATACCCGATGACGAACACCATACAGGCAACGAACAGTATCCGTATGATGATAATAAATGCGAGTCCCATATGTTTACAGTTTTATTTGTAATGATTGAATAGTTTCATATGCGCGGCCCTTCCCCGGCGAGGCGCAATGCCCGTAGTGGCATGCTGGTGACGCCAGCATGGATAACGTTGTTTTCTTCATGTGTTTTCTTTTAGATGAACGATGCATTTACAATACAAAACTAACTACTGATATAGCAGGACGTTTTATAGCGTAGACAACATGGGAAAGTGTTACGACAAGACGGAAAAATGAGTGGGCTTAGTCTTTGGATAAATTCAGCATCCGGGTTACATTCTCTTTATAGAACTCACTGACAGGGATCTCCTTGTCGCCGATCACAACAAGGTCTCGTTTAACAGCTGTGATCTTTTTCGCGGCTACAAGGAAAGATTTATGTGTGCGAATAAACGCCGGAGGAGGTAATTTCTCTTCCATTGCTTTCATGGTCATACGGGTAAGCACAGGCTTTGAGGAAGATGACAGGTAAATCTTAATATAGTCTTTCAGGCCTTCGATATACGCAATATCCGCCACCACAATTTTCACCTGCACATACTCTACATACACAAAGAAATCTTTGGGCGCTTCAGATGCTTTATGTTGTAAGCGGAACAGCTCATATGCATGATTGCAGGCCTTGAGGAAACGTTCAAAACTAAATGGCTTCAAGAGGTAATCTACCACGCGCAGTTCAAACCCTTCTAATGCGTATTGCTCATAGGCCGTTACCAGGATGACCATCGGCGCTTGCGTCAGCGATCTTAAAAACTGCAGCCCGGTCAGCTTAGGCATCTGTATGTCCAGGAAGATGAGGTCTATCTGTTCCTGCTGCATCACTTCCATTGCTTCCATGGCATTTTTGCATGTCTTTACCAGGTGCAAAAAAGGCACCTGCCGGATGTTGTCTTCCAGCAATTCCCGCACCAGCAGTTCATCGTCTATGGCAATACAACGCATCATGTAAGCACTAAAGTTAAGGTAATATGAAATACGCCCTTTTCTTTCCTGATCAGCAAGGTATACTTACCCTTATACAGCATGTCCAGCCGTGTTCTTACATTAGACAAGCCGATACCGGAATTTTCATCGTGTACGGTAAGATTCCCCTCATCAAAGCGGTTCTTTACATCAAAGGTAAGCTGTCCACCCTTTACCAACAGGTGGATATCTATCTGTGGATCTGACAGGTAATTTACCCCATGCTTAAATGCATTTTCCACAAAAGGTATCAGCAGCATGGGCTCTATTGTGTAGGATTCCGTTTCTTCTTCCGTATCGATTACAGTATTGACTGCCACCTCATTGCCGAAACGCAGTTGCTGCAATGCAATATAACTATTCAGATAAGCTATTTCTTTGCTGACGGACACCTTCTTCCCCTGTGTATCGTACAGCATGTACCGCATCAGATCTGACAGCATAATAAGGGACGATTCCAGGCGGTCCGATTTCTTCCGCGCCAGTGATACAAGGTTGGTCAGGACGTTAAACAGGAAATGTGGGCTGATCTGTGAACGGAGAAACTTCAGCTCTGTAGACAGCTGTTCTGTCCGTCTTTTCTCCTGCTCCTTCTCAAGCCGGATCTTGTCTGCTACCCTGCGGTAAATGATGCTGATGAAAAATATCCCGACTGACGGACCAAATATGAATTTGTACGACGCCATATCTTTCAATACATCAGGGAACCAGAAAGCCAGTATATAATACTTCAGCTGGAATGAAACGAACAACAGCAAGATGGCTACGGGGATGTACAGCCACCAGTATTTCCGGTTCCTCAGCCGGGGGTAGAAGAAGAAAGCATTACTATAGAAAATGCCCATATGTATAAACCCTGATATGGTGAAGAACAAACCGGGAATAGGACCTATCTTATAGTCGTTGGCTGCTGTAGAAACCAGATATGGCAATAGCAGTAACAACGCCCAGATAAGGGCATGAATACTACCTTCAGTAAGTACATATTTATTACGTTGTATCCGCATTGCTAATAGTAACAAAAATAGCCATTTTAAGCCCTGTTTACGAGGAAGGTGTAGACAAAACAGGAATATGTGTAGATTACCTGCTATCCCGTATATTCGTATAATAATCATCCATTAGCAATGAAGCACCTGCTTTATATAGTCATCGCCGTTTGTATCTGCTCCTGCTCACCGAAACTTGCCCCCGGCACAGGGGACAACGATATTTCACCGCTTCCGGACACTGCCTTTGTATTGGTACTTAGCCAGAACGACCGCTTCAATAGTAACGGTAATGGCAGAATAGCTACTATCAGCTCTTCAGAGAACAATAAATATCCTGCCTGCACCTATGAGGAGATCATAACGAAGTTTAAACAGATGGCCAGGGCGCAGGGCGCCAACCTGGTAAGAATAAGCAGCTACAGGAAGCCGGCTTATAAAGGAGATTGTGATAAGATCACCGCAAAACTTTACAAGGTCGACAATGTAAAAGCCTATGAGCAGAAATTTGAATGGAGCGCTGAACGCAAACTGACCTGGGATGATTTCAAAGGCAATCCTGCATTCAACAAAGAGCCCGATGTCGCTGCCAGAACATCCTGCCGCTTCGGTATACGGATCGATACCATGTATGCATCAGGTATCCGGGTTGTGGTAACCAATGAGTTTATCTGCCGCCAGAGCAGCGTAAGGCCCGAACGAAAGACTGCAGCCCTGCTGGCACATGAACAATTACACTTTGACCTGAGTGAAGTATATGCGCGGCTACTGCGCAAACAGCTGGCCAATACACAACTAACCGCCACCAATATCAATAAGGTGTCAACAGACGCCTTCCTGGAAACATACCGGATATATAAAGAAAGACAGTGGGCATACGACCAGGAGACCCACCACGGACTAAACGCGGCAACCCAGGAGCGCTGGGAAGAAACCATAAGAAAGGAACTGGCCGCCCTGGCCGGATACGAAAATTAACCTTGTTTAACATTAAAGCAAGGCATATTAACCTGCTTTTGCAGATGGTGGATCTACCTTCATGTTATTCACGAAGTAACGACCATCATGAGAAAATACTACTCACTACTCCTTGCCTGCTGCTTTACACTTGGCGCCTACGCACAGCGAACCGGCACTGTGAAAGGCACTGTATCTGACACCAGCTCCGGACAGCCTGTAACATCCGCAACCATTACGCTCTTCCGAAAAGCAGATTCATCGCTGATCAGTTTTACCATGACTGATAACAAAGGCGCTTTTCAGTTGTCCGGCATTCCGAATGGAGATTACCGCCTGCTTATCACGCACGTCAAATATCATAATGCCAGCCGGCCTGTTAATATCAACGCCGGCAGCCATGACATCAACCTGCAGAACATCGTGCTGCAGGACCTAAGCCGAACACTCAATGAGGTAGAAGTCAGTGCGGAAGCACCACCGGTCACGCTCGTAGGCGATACCATTCAATATAACGCCGGCTCATTTAAAACACCGCCCAATGCGAGTGTGGAGCAATTGCTGAAAAAGCTGCCCGGTATCCAGGTAGATAAAGATGGTACAGTAAAAGCCCAGGGACAAAAGGTCAACCGCGTACTGGTAGACGGCAAGGAGTTCTTCGGCACCGACCCTAAACTGGCTACCAAAAACCTGCCCGCTGATGCCATCGAAAAGGTGCAGGTATTTGACCGCCTGAGTGACGCTGCCCAGTTAACAGGCTTCGACGACGGCAACAATGAAAAGACCATTAATCTGAAACTCAAACAGGATAAAAGAAAAGGGCTGTTCGGCAAAGTGACTGCCGGCGGAGGTACAGACGACCGGTATGAAGGACGCTTCAACGTTAATTCCTTCAAAGGCGCCAGGCAGCTATCCGGTATTGGTATGGGCAATAACTCCAATGCCGAAGGTTTTTCCTTCATGGACCTGATGAACTTTTCCGGTGAACTGAACCGCATGCGGCAGAGTGGCAACGGCAATGCCAGCTTCTCCATCAATGCCGATAACCCTATTAGTGCATTAACAGGGATGGGCGACAATAACGGCATCAAAACTATATGGGGAGGTGGGATCAATTACAATAACATCATCGGCAATAAAACCGATCTCAGCTCCAGTTACTTTTATAACCGTTATAATCCCTACAAGGAAAGTACTGTAGAACGCCAGTATTTTCTGCCCGACTCCTCCTATTTCTACAACCAGCAATCGACCAGCGATAACCTCAATAACAGCCACCGTCTGAACGTGGCAGCCGATATCGCCATCGACTCCTTTCATTCACTCAAAATATCGTCTTCTGCCGGCTACCAGGAAACCCGTACAAAAAGCCACAGCAGCTACGAAACATTGTGGGAAGATAAACAGCTGGCAAACCAGGGTTTTAGCGATAACTATACCACCGGACATGGTACCAATTTCCGTAACGATATATTATTCCGGAAAAGATTTCCGCTTAAAGGCAGGACCTTTTCACTGGGACTGCAAACAAGCCTGAATAACAGCGAAAATAAAGGCCGCTTGCTTTCTGTCAATCAGTTCTACAACCATGGCACTCCCCAGCCATATCAGGACTCCATTAGCCAGGTCAACAACACACAGGGCGATCTCAAAGCTTATACGCTCCGCGCCGTCTATACCGAACCACTGTTCAGGCACTCGCTGCTGGAATTAAGCCTCAGTCGCAGCAATACCAGTAGCAGTTCCGATAAAACCACGTATGACTATAACGGCCGGACCGGCAAGTTTGACCACCTGAACGAAGACCTGACCAACAATTTCGAAAACACCTACGGTTACACTAACGCTGGCCTGCGCCTGCGTACCAAACAAAAGCACTTCAGCCTGGCCGCCGGACTTAACTGGCAGTATGCTACCCTCGAAGGAAATATCATTGCAGGTACGAAAGATTCTGTCATCCGCAAGAACTTCTCCAACCTGTTGCCATCGCTCCGGTTTAAATATGATTTCAGCCGTTACCGCAATCTTAGTATCAATTATGCAGCGAGCACCAACCAACCAGGTGTATCGCAGTTACAGCCCGTTCCCGACATTTCCGATCCGCTTAACATCAAAGAAGGTAATCCATCCCTGAAACAGGAATATACACATGCGGTACAGCTGAGTTATATATACGTTGATCCCTTCAGGAACAAGAACCTGTTTGCCTTTTTCAATCTGCAGGAGACGCAGAACAAGATCGTAGACGCGCATACTGTGGATTCATCCGGCGTCAATCATACCACGCCGGTGAACGTAAACGGGGTATATAATATGACCGGCTCCATTAACTGGGGCTTACCGGTAAGGGCATTAAAAGGCACGATCAATTTCGGTAGCAATATGGGATACAGCAAAACAAAACAGTTCACCAATACGGTCGCAAATACTATCCGCACCTTTACCTTCGGACCATCCATGCGTATGGACCTGGCGCCTACCGACAAATTAGACCTCTCATTCAATGCAGGACTCAATTACTACCATACAGGCTATTCCCTGCAATCGGCTCTTAATACCACCTATTTCTCACAGCAATATGAAGGAGAGGTGAACTGGCAATTACCAGCCAGCTTCCAGCTAAATACCAGCTTTACATACACTATTAACAACCGTCGTGCAGAAGGCTTTAACACCAGCATTCCATTGTGGAGCGCCTCCTTTAGCCGTCAGTTCCTGCGTTTTAACAGGGGAGAATTAAAACTGAGTGTCAATGACATCCTGAACAGGAACATCGGCATCAGCCGCAGCAGCAACCAAAACTATATTGAAGACAGCCGCACAAAGAACCTCCGGCGCTTCTTCCTGCTCAGTTTTACCTACAGTCTCAGTAAGCGTCCCGCCCGGGAAGAACATGGCGGTTTCAATGTCATACGACGCTAACACAATACTTAATAACACAAAAAGGGCTGACCCGAAAGGTCAGCCCCGGCCATATTGGAAGTCCGCCCACTTCCGGCCAATCCACTCTTTAATCCCTATTATCCTGTTTATCTGTAAGTATTATTTAGCGAAGTTGTTCACTTCAATGATCGCATCTGCGAATGCCTGAGGTGCTTCCTGAGGAAGATTGTGACCTATACCTCCTGTGATGGTATGATGTGCATATTTGCCTTTAAATTTAGCCGCATACATAGCTGGATCAGGATGAGGTGCGCCGTTTGCATCACCTTCCAGGGTCACACTTGGTACGGTAATAGCAGGACCGGTAGCCAGTTTCTTTTCCAGTTCATCGTATTTTGATTCGCCTTTGGACAGACCCAGTCTCCAGCGGTAGTTATCAATTACGATCTGTACATGGTCAGGATTATCAAAAGCAACTGCTGACTGGTTATAAGTAGCGTCAGTGAAGTGCCATGTTGGAGATGCCAGTTGCCAGATCAGCTTATTAAAATCGCGGGTATTAGCGGCGTATCCTGCCTGGCCACGTTCTGTTGCAAAGTAGTACTGGTACCACCACAATAGTTCAGCTTTAGGCGGCAGCGGCGTCTTATTGGCTTGCTGACTACCGATCAGATAACCACTCACTGACACCAGGCCTTTTACACGCTCAGGCCACAGCGCCGCCATGATATCGGCAGTACGTGCCCCCCAGTCAAATCCGCCTACTACTGCTTTCTTAATTTTCAATGCGTCCATAAAAGCGATGATGTCCACTGCTACTACTGATTGTTGTCCGTTGCGGGGTGTTTCAGCAGAAAGGAAACGGGTGGTACCGTAGCCGCGCAGATAAGGTATCAATACCCTGAAACCTTTTGCTGCCAGGATATCTGACACTTCCTTGTAGCTGGCAATGTCATAAGGCCAGCCATGGAGGAGAATAACAGGCTCACCGTCTGCAGGTCCGGCTTCTGCGTAGCCCACATCAAGTACACCTGCCTTAATTTGTTTGAGATGATCAAAGGCTGCAACTGTAGCAGTAGTACTGCTCTCACTGGCGGAGGGCTGCGCATTTGCGGTATTGAAACTGCCCAGTCCTAATGTTGCTAAGATAAAAGCTGCTGCTCCTAAAAAACGACGGCTAAAAGTTGTTCTGTTGTTCATAGTATTTTTAATTATTGTTGTCAGGTAATATTTCGTTCGGCTCATTTGCTCACCCTGCACAACAAAAGTAGATCGGCGCAGGTTCAACGCAAATCACGGATACCGTAAACCGGACATAATCATCCCCGAATTAGACAATACCAGGACCGAAATTGGACGGGGAACAACATATCGGGGTTAAGAAAACAGGGTTGGGGCCCGGGTAGCACAATAATGCCCAGGACAAGGTTTAAAGACAGAGCCCGCATCAAATTGTGATACGGGCTCTTGTTATGGGGTCAACTGACGTAATCAGGCAATCTTTACACACTTATGAGGACGTTTGTATATTTTGTGCCTATGCTGATCTACTGGACCATGCGTATCATTCTCCCTCTCCCGCCATTATTACGTTGCATCTCTGCGAATATCTTATCCCGTTCCCGGTCAAATTCCTCCGCAGTCACTTTTTTACCTTTGGATGGCGGTTTGATGGTGGCCAACTCTACCTCCCCGGATACCTCCACAGCTTTATAGACGGTACGGCCATTACCAATATCGAGACCTAATACAAGTCCCGGCAATTGGGCCTGGTATTCAGGACCAGCCGGCACGGGAATAGCCAGCGTGAACCAGGCAACGATCTCCGAGGTATCTGCCACCTCCTTCGTTTTCATTTCGCCATTCTCCATGCTGGTCACAGAGCGTTTACCAATGGTACGGGCCACCGCCTGCTGACAGGGATAATTGAGGATAGTGCTGGTCTGTCCCGTCAGCTTCCACTCCAGTTTTCGCACACTGTCTGTTATAATGTAATTCTTTGCCCCAAACTCCGTTTGCTCCACCATCTGACCGTTGGCAAGGTTTACATAGGTCAGATCGTCCACACCGGCTACCATGGTACGAACCCTTAATCCTCCTCCCCTTTCTTCCTCCTCCTCCGGCCTGTCCTCGTCTACGGCACGACGCAGGCACTGATCATTACCGAATAATACTTCCAGTTTGCTGGTATGTGTGCGCGGAAGCGGCATTGCCCCTGGTTCCATGGCAACGTCCAGCATCATCTGTACAGTACGCGTATACAATACTTTGCCCTGCTTTTGCTGACCGTTGACTGTAATAACCGCCAGGCCCAGGGAAATCGTAAAAATTATCTTTTTCATCCTGTGTACATTTAAGGAGATAAAGCTATCCAGATCTTCCCGCAACACAGGTTAACATGACTTGATTTAATGTTAATTTAGGTTAATGTTCTGCTGCCGGGCCCATAGGAAACAATACATTTGCAGCATAACAATTAATAACGACACTGCCCAACAGCGATATATTCATGCGATATAAACTTTCCATACCAGTCACCATTTCCCTGATCGCACTCACGATACTCGTGATCACGGCGTTCCAGGTATACTGGCTGAAGAAGAACTATCAGGAAGAGGAAAAGTTATTCTCCACCCATACCAATATACTTTTCCGGGAAACCCTCTTCCACCTGCAGGCATCGAAGCTGAAGCTTGATTCCGGTCTTCGCATCACCGTAGACGACCGGCAGGGTGTAACGCGCGTTACCAACGTGTTACAGGAACGGTTCAGGGATTCTTTTGGCCTTGCACAGCCGGCAAAGCGGGCAGTATTTATGACCGTAAAAGGCAATCCGGCTTTTCGCGATTCCTTCAACGTGGCATTTAGAGACACGAACAACGTACACCGCATCAGGGTCGTTGACTTCCTGGCCGGCGTGGATTCACTCCGCGACTCTATTACGGTAAAAGAAGTATCCAGCCTTTACGGCGACGCACTGCGGAGAGAAAAAATAAACCTGCCCTTTAGCATCCACACCATTCCTGTCGATACACCACGGGATGAAATACTGCCCTTCCCGAACGATTTCGATGGCAATGTGGTAACCATTGGTTTCACCAAACCAGTCAGCTACCAGGTGCTCTTTGGCAATACCACCTGGTATCTGCTGCAACGTATCAGCCAGCCTATTCTTATTTCGGTGCTGCTGCTGGGTATTACAATACTTTCATTCCTCCTGCTCTACAGGAACCTGAAACAGCAAAGAAAGCTGGCACAACTGAAAAACGACTTTATCAGTAATATCACACACGAACTGAAAACGCCTATCGCCACTGTGAGTGTCGCTATCGAGGCGCTGCGGAGTTTTGACGTACTGGAAGACAGGGAAACCACCAATGAATATCTTGAAATATCTGCCAACGAAATGCAGCGACTCAGCCTGCTGGTCGATAAAGTACTGAAACTATCTATGTTCGAAAACCGGGAGATCACTTTAAATAAAGAACAGTTTGATCTGAGAACATTGGCTGCCAGTGTAATGGAATCTATGCGGCTACAGTTTGAAAAACACCGCGCGCATACCAGTCTCAAAACGAGCGGACATAATTTCATTATTACGGCAGACAAGCTGCACATCACAAGCGTGTTATACAACCTGCTTGACAATGCACTCAAATACAGCGTCAAGGATCCGGAAATACTTGTACATATACTCGACCATGGACAATACCTGGAGATACGTGTAACAGACAACGGAATCGGCATTGCAAAAGAGTACAAAGGAAAAATATTTGAGAAGTTCTTCCGTATCCCCAATGGCAACCGGCACAACATCAAAGGTTACGGACTTGGTTTAAGTTATGTATCGCATATAGTACAAAGGCATATGGGCTTTATAGAAGTGGAAAGTGAACTGCATAAAGGCAGTACCTTCTCAGTAAAACTTCCCTTTGTGGAAGCGCCAGTCATTTATTACGATAACAACCGCCAGGTAAGGTCTAAAATATTCTAAGGTGAAAACAAGGATTCTATACGTTGAAGATGAGCCATCCCTGGGCAAGATTGTAAAAGAAAGCCTGCAGCGAAGAGGATTTGAAGTTGTCATGGAAACTGACGGCGCCAATGTATTGGCCCTGTTCAAACAGATCAACCCGACCGTTTGCGTGCTCGATATTATGCTGCCCAACAAAGACGGCTTCGAAGTAGCGGAAGAGATCAGGGCTATTGATCCCAATGTTCCTATCTTATTCCTGACAGCTAAAACACAGACGGAAGATCTTGTAAAAGGCTTTACACTAGGCGGTAATGACTACATCCGTAAGCCTTTCAGTATGGAAGAACTGATCGTCCGTATTGACAATGTATTGCGTAAACCCACCGGTACAATTGCGCCCTCCTCCACTGATCATATCAGCATTGGAAAGTTCCGCTTCTATGCCAACCGGCAGGTATTGTTCAATGGCCGCGAAGAAAAGAAACTGTCATATAAGGAATCTGAGCTGCTGAAATTGTTGTATGAAAAACGTAATGGCATTATTGACCGGAAGGATATACTCGATCTCCTCTGGGGACATGATTCATTCTTTAACAGCAGGAATCTGGATGTGTATATTACCCGGCTGCGGGTGCATCTGAAAGAGGATGAGAATTTACAGATATTGACAATCAAAGGGATCGGATATAGGTTTGTGCTGGCGTAAAAACAGATTATACTTTCTTTTTCAATTGTCATCCCAAATATGTTTATTTTACACCTTCTATTATCAGGCTGTAGCAAACAGTCTTTACTACTCAAAGTAAATATGTAATTGATATCCTTTTAACTATGAAGATATTTCTATCCCTATCAGCCCTTGTACTGACAATGAACGCCTGCAACATGAATGATGTCGGCAAAAGAAATCTCAACATTCCTGATAAAATTGAGATGACCAAAACATCTCTGCATCGGCAAATACCAGGAACAAGATTATTTATGGTTGTTCCTTCTGGCTACAAAATTTCAAAATCGCGAAGTTTAGTAAAAGATAATGGCACAGAGATCCTAATATTGGATAGTCCAGGAAGGGCTTTTGGAGAAGGTGAAGATAAAGTCTCTACGTCTCGGCTACAAAACAGTAAAGAAATAACATTTTATGAAAAGGATTTCATCATTGGATCTTACGAAGCTAATATCAGGTATGGAAAAATAAAAAAGGAGAAAAGGGAAAAAATAGTTTTTAAATTTGGTGACGCTGAATTTACCGGAGCAGCAATATGTACACTACCTGATAACAACAGAGAGGCAAGGGAAGAAATTATCGCCGCTCTCCTGACAATATTTTTCGACAAATCGATTAATATAGACTATGCGGCATTAAATAATTATTCATTAGATACCTCTAAATCGGTATTTAAATTTAATAAAAACTCATCCTTGATTTTCTATTATACTGCTGATGGAAAGGGAGATATCGATAATAATTATGTCGCGATTGTTAGAGGCCCTGCGTTACCAAATCTAGACTATATGCGAGGTGCGTCGAAAGAACTTGTAAGGCGAATGAAAGACGAAAACGGCGTAACCATTGATCACATTGAAGAAAATGTAGTGAATATTAAAGGCCAACCAGCATACGAATCTATAATGAGAGGAATCGCTAATGGTACTCCTGATAGCATGTACCTTCTTCTAATGGGAAACGAAACGTCGTCCATTTTTTTTATGGGTATGATTGATGAAAACAAGGCATTGCTCTTCAATGAATGCAAAGCACTGGCACAAACAATACAATTGAAATGATTATCATCCTATGAAGCAGAAAAACGTCGTCTGCGGACGGGCTTTTCTGCTTCATTAATTAAATTTCGCCCTTTATTTTATCTGACTGGTGTTTTCCTGATAAATCGTCTTTACCTCTTCTCCTGATAATGCTGTGTAAAACACCTTCACCCTATCCATATAGCCGTTAAATATCCTTTGAAACGGGAACTCCTCATTCCTTCCCAGCGTCCACCTGTTAGACACGGATAAATTCTCATGCCCCTCAGGTATGGCAAATCCTTTCATTTCCCCGTCAATATATATCTTCAGACTATCACCATCGCAAACGCCTGCAATATGATGCCAGTGGTCCTTCCAGTTCTCTGGTAATTGTACTGTAACGTCTCCTCGTCCCCAGCCGCCGGCAAAGAAGGTCAATGTTCTGCCATCAGATACCTGCAACACATGTGTATCTCCCTTGGTAAAGATATCCACCAGGCCCTTATCTGTGCTTTTGGGATACACCCATGCCATCATCGTAATAGTCGTTCCCATTACATCCAGGCTGCGGGCATTCGGCACCTCTACATAACTATCTTTTCCCAGCAATAATTTACCTGGTTCCTGACGACCACCTCCAAAAATACGCCCATGATTACCCAAACCAGAACTATCCGCTAAAAGACTATCAACTTGTCCTGTTGCCGACAGGTCCAGCAGAATCGCATCTTTGTTGGCGGTATATACCTTACATCTTTCAGCTGCATTGCCAATACTCACCGTATGCCATCCTTCTTTTGATATAGAGAACTGCCTGGAAAGCGTTTTTTCCTGTCCCGGTTCCAGGGTGATCTTTTCTGTCATCAGCACCTGCTTATCCAGTTTTAGCGGAAGCTGGAAAGTACGGGCGATCCAACCCGTATTCTGTACAGTAAACACCACCTGTTGCAGTTGTCCTTTCCTTACCAGCGCCTGCAAGATCAGACTTTTTATCTGCGGACGCTCAGGCAAGGGATGATCCGGTTTGTTAACCTGTACCGTCATGGCATGTTCTCCATCCAGTGTGAGATGTGCATTACCCGGGCGATAAAGGCGACAAGGGATAGAGTCAGTCACTGTTATTCCCTGCCCTACCATACAATGCCTATACGCATATACTTTTCCATCTACCAGCAACTCTACCCGTTTTGTACCAAGACTACGTTTATTCTGCACGGAAAATCGTACATAGAACGGCTCATCAGGCAACACATTATTCTTAGACACCGACGGCTGCAGGACCTCAAAATCTGCCCTTCCGGAGCTGTCCCTTACCAACCACTTGTTAGCAGGAGATGCATCCATGTCAAACAACATCTCTCCACCTTGCGCGATGAGCGCATGCGGTATACTGATACTGCTATAAGGACGATGATTAACGCTCAGTGATTTTATATAAGGATATTCGCCATGTGTACGCTTTATCACAAAATCCCTGCCGTTGTGCAGGTGAATACGCAGCGTATCGAAAACAGGAACGCCAATGGTATATTCCGGTAATCCGGGACATATAGGATAGATCCCCATGGCACTCAGCACATACCAGCTGGAAGTGGACCCCAGGTCATCATTTCCCGGTAATCCGCCGGGTGTTGCCTTAAACCTTGTCTGCATAATATTCCGCACCCACCACTGTGTTTTATGCGGTGCATTAGCTGCATTAAAAAGATAGGGAACATGGAATACCGTCTCATTATCAAATGTAATATGGTCCCGGCTCAGGGCTGTATCCAGGCGTTCTGTGAACAGTTTGTCTCCACCCATCAGGTTCACCAGGTCTCTCGTATGCTGCGGTACGAAATAGGAATACACCCATTTATCACCTTCCTTGTAGCCTGTATTGCCTGGCGCCAGCTTAAACTCATGCTCCTGTCGCGGTAACATGAACAGGTCCTGCGAATGAAATAGATTGCGGTACTGGTAACTTCTGTTCATCAGCAGCTGCTGATCATGGTCATTATGCATCACCTGCCCTGCAAACGCTGCAAGCGCCCAGTCATCATAAGCATATTCAACGGTGCGGGTAACAGATTCAGGATAAGAGAAAGGGATATATCCTTTTTGCTGGAATACCGACAGATCGTCTTGTAGAAATGGTGTATCCACAATGCTCTTTTTCATAGCGGTATATGCCACTGCACTGTCAATACCCGGTACTCCCTTAAGATATGAATCCACGATAATAGGCACAGAATGATTACCTGTCATACTCTCGATTGGCAGATGGCCTGTCTGTTGATAAATATCCAGCATAGACAACACCATATCCCGCTGCCTCTCCGGATACAATAGACTCAACAAAGGATGCAGGGAACGGAAGGTATCCCATGGAGAGAAACCACCATATGCAGCGCGGCCGCTCACCCTGTGCACCTTTCTATCCCGTCCGCGGTAATTACCGTCTACATCAGAGATGATCCAGGGCATTAACATCGCGTGATATAAAGCTGTGTAAAAGATGGTCTTATTGGCTTCGTTCTTATCAGATATATCAACCACTGACAGCACCTTTGCCCACTGCTGCCGGGTGTCCTGCCTTAGTTTATCAAAACCCACCGCTCCTTCAACAGCAAGGTTCCTTTCAGCACTTTCTTTACTTACGTCTGAAACACTTATGCTCAGGATAATTTGCTTAGGCCTCTCCCCCGCTGCAAATTTCACCAGGTATCCGCCCTTTACAGGCTGCTTCTCTGTAACAGATTCACTAAAATGGATGGCTGTATTGAATGGCTCACTATTACCTATGAATATCTGTGGTACACTATGTGCAGGAAACGTAAAACGGAACATACCTACGCGCTCACTGGCCGTAGCTTCCACAAGTGTATTATTATCTCTGAACAGCACACTGTAATATCCCGGAGAAGCTTTTTCATCAGCATGCGAAAATGCCCGTTGATAGTCCATCGGATTGAATGCATTACCACTCGCCACCGGCATCACCTGCAGCGCTCCGGTAGACCCGCTGGGGAAACCACTGTTATGCAGTATGCAGGTGAAAAAGCCAATCGTCTTTTTACTGTAATCGTATCCCCTCACATTTCCACTTCCCATTTCCGGCGTGAGTTGCATAAATCCCCAGGGCGCTACAGCACCGGGATAGGTTCCCCCCTCACTTCCCCATTTGGTGAACACACTGCTTTTGGCAGTGCCGATAAAAGGATCTACATAATCAACAGGCCCCTTTTTCTGCGCTGACAGCTGACTGCCTGCAAAAAAGCACGATACGATTGTCCACCCGATAAATACACTGATACGCCTGACGTTGGCAGAGAAGATTACATTCACAGTTATATGACTTGCTTCTCTTAAAAGTAGACATATTTTCTTGTTAAAGAAATATATTTATCCCTGTCACCACTTCAGTGCCAGCTGCCGTTCCAGGAAACCATAGCCATAACCAACCGTAATGCGGTCATTTTTGCTGACAGGCACGGCGCCGCTATCCAGTACTAATCCCTCACCATTCGTTCGCAGTTTCGCTTTGAAGGTCATACTGTTTTTTTCCGCTACCGCGGATGCTATGCCTTTCTTTACACCATTCACATAGACGGTAAGCGGCAAGGTATTACTGTTCGTCACCGGCGCCTGCCAGCTGACATACAAGCCGTCATTTTTCTTCTCCAGGGCCTGCGGACGGTTGTCATACCAACTCAATACGGCAAGACTCATATTCCAGGCCGTATTATGATTCACCCATCCTTCCAGGTGCCTGTCTTTTCCCAGCGGATTGAAAGGATACATTTCCGTTCCCGGCAGGCAGCTGATGGAACCACGGGATAGTTCCAGCCTGGCACATACATCCTCCTGGTAGCCTTTCGGATACCCTTTGGATATGCCGTTGAAGCCCCTTTCCGGGTGATGGGCCGCATGTACGTTCAGCGGATTGCGGCCATACAGGTTATCGAAATGCGCGAAGCCGATCTGTTCCAGCCGCTGTTTCTTTGGGGCATCTTTTATAACGGATGCAGCCAGCAATGCGGATGCAGGAAAACCGGCCACATTGCCCACCTCATTGAACTCTGGCACCGTCCAGTTATTGCCCATGTCATATCTCCTGAAATCCCAGGCATTATCAGATCTGCTGATCACAATGTCCGTCCATTCAGCAATTTTCTTCTTCAGTCCAGCAGGCGCCTGATCGCCGTACTGTAACTGGTACATGGCCATTCCTGTCATCAGCATATGCTCACTCATCCGCTGACCCTTTGTTACCATCGGGTCTGCCATTGAAAGAGAATCGATCATCCAGGTAACCTGTTTGCTGGCAGCCTTCATATAATCAGCCGCTTCCGGCCATTGTTCCCGTTTTGCTACCTCGTACATCAGCAGATTAGGCAACACAGAGAAACCCGGTGCATGCCGTCCCTTGGAAGTGCCTATCTCCCGCTGAATATCCAGCAGTCCCACCTTTGCCCAATGCTGCCGTGTAAACTGTAACACGTTCTCATAAAAGTTATGGGAGAACCATTTATCGAGATAAGGGTAGGCATACAGGAAGAAAGCCAGCTGCGCCAGCGTTTGCGGATGTAACTGCCGTGGCAGCGGATCCTTACTGGGATCCCTTGTTTCAGGATTCACCATGTAATAACCCACTCCCCAGTGCAGGTCCATGATCACATCTGGTATGCGATTGCCAACAGGTTTTTCAATAGTGGTAAAATACTTCCTGGCCGCCTCCATGGCTGTTTCATCGTTGGGCGATTTCACCAGTTTATAGTCAGGACTTAACACGATTGCCTTCAGGCTATCATAGGAAATGGTGGCAGGCATCGCGTCATATACTGCCGGATTGGAGAGATACATCCAGATCAGGGAAGGGATCTCATAAGAATAATAAGTACCATCCCTCCACGGACAACCACCATACGCGGAATGATGTGTTCCCGTCACACTCCGGGTATCGTTCATAAACCATACGGAGGGATTCAATCCCTCTTTCTCTATCAGGTAAGGCGCTACCCGGAAAGGATAGGATACTCCTTCCGGCAACGTTCCGCCTTTTACATGCACTACATATAACTGTTGATTGGCGGCCGGCCTGAAAGCGCTAAAATCGCCCACTCCCCTCACGGTTTTCCCCTTGTACACCGGCGTGCTGCTACCTGCGGCGGTGATGTAAAAATCAGCCGTTCCTTCCATAGCTGTTGGCGCCGTAAATCTTTTAGGGGCATCACTGTTGTAGCCGGTCTGGCTCACACATACCCAATGCTTATCAGGATGAAAAGTAGTATCCTGTGAATAGACAACTGTTGCTGTCAGCAGCTGTATGCTCATTATTCCAAAAACTGATCTGAGTTGCTGTAACATAAATATTGGTTAACATGATTCGTTAATAACATCTTATTGCAAACATACCCGGCGGCGTACCACCATGCGTGCTTTTTAAATGCACCGTCAGACTATCCGTTTCCAGCGGCGCTTTCAATACAATACGCTGTAATGACTGATGATTGTCCGTCACTTTTATCACCGGCTCCTTCTTATCATTACAGACCACAAAGGTGTCCACACAAAAGGGCATCGCCCTTTCAGGATGATGATAGATGACGTTCTCCATGGGATGATCAAAGTCGGTATCAAACACCAGTTCTATCTCACGGATCGTCTTCTTTTCAGGCCAGCTGAGGGTTAGCTTAGGATCGGCATCTGCTTTGTCCGCCAGCCAGATATTCGGCTGATGCGTAGGGCGGTTCACACCGTTCCTGACATGTTCAGCGCCAAACAAAGCAATACCTGCAGGAATATCCATCGCCAGGTTCTTACCTGCAGGACGCCGTTCGGGGCACCAGAATTCAAATGCTTCCACACCGATATCTTCAGTAGGGGTCTGTGCGCCGTAGTTGGATACCGCAGGATTGGTTTTATTAAACACGGCGATAATACCACTGATCCGCTCACTGCTGCTACGCAGGCTTACCACCTCATTCTTCATAAAGCAGAGGAAGATATAATTGTCATCCGGTAATACTGCATCAAAAGACAATGTCACTGCCTGTGCCCCTTTCTTCAGCTGGATCACCAGTTCCTGGAGGATGACATCCGGTGTATGATGCACCTGCCTGCTGCTGGTGCGGAGAGACACCTCCAATGCCGTATCTTCTTTCGCATCCGCATACACCGTCACAGATGGTATACTACCCGCCTTTAAAGGCAGCATCTGCCCCATGGCGGCATTCAGGTGAATGCTGCTGCCATCAGAAGGCAGCTCACGTAATACATATTCACTGCTGGCTGTTATAACAGCGTCCCTTACCAGATCACGCTTGTCAGTGGGAGCTACCAGCGGGATATGTTGTCCTGCCCTGATCAGTCTTGACTGCAGTTCAAGCAGCCATTCTTCCTTCAACAGCTGCCGCGGATGTACATCATATTGCCGGCACAACACCGCGGCCATTCCCACCGCCTGTGCGCCGCAGGCGCCTGTACCCATTACCCGGCTGGACCCAAAGGCCACATGTGAAGCGCTGATGATACGTCCGGCCAGGAACAGGTTGCTGATATTATGACTATAAAAACAGCGGTAAGGTATCTGGTAGATACCTTTGCTGTGCCACTGATTACAGGAAGGTTTTTCACTGAACACGCCATCCGCAGGATGCAGGTCTATAGACCAGCCCCCATAGGCCACGGCGTCATGATGCGTACGCTGTTCGATGATGTCCTGCTGCCGCAGCATATAATCACCTTCAAAACGGCGGCTTTCCCGCTTGCCCGGTATCTGCCCTACCCATTCCAGCGTCATGGTCTCCGCTTCCGGAAAATGCCCGGAGTTCTTGATATAATTCCAGATGCCATACACTACCTTCCACAGCTCCCATTTGATGGTCTCCGTTTCATGCACCGTATCCAGTCTTCCGCCATATTCTATCCACCACAACTGACAACCATGGTCCTGGCTGTTGATGCGTTTGTACCTGGGAATGGCGGTAATATCTTTCAATGCATAGGCGGGTGGAACAAAGACGGTAGGACGTCCGGTATCTTTTGTATAAAAATACAGGGAATGCCCCAGCAGCTCTCCATATTCAGCAGTAGGCGCGAATTTCTCTCCAAACTCCTTCTCACTTTCTGCGCCCATTCTGAAGGCTGCTCCCGCCAGAAAACCGATAATACCATCGCCGGAAGCATCACAGAAGAGCGGCGCTTTCAGCTCATATAATGTGCTGTTCTGACTACAGAATGCTTTTACATGATCGATGATATCAGCATTCTTTTTCGTCACTTCAAATACGGCTGTATTCAGCAATAACCTGATATTGGGTTCACTGCTTACTTTCTCCAGCAGGATGGTATCGTAGATCAGCGGATTGCCATCAGGGTTCCGCCACATATTCTCCGTCATGATCTCGTCTGCCACACCACCTTCTCTGGCCCAGCGGTTATTGTTGCCCATATGTGAAGTAGCGCCCAATACCCACAGTCTTACTTCGCTGGAAGAGTTGCCTCCCAGCACAGGCCTGTCCTGTACCAGCACTACTCGAATGCCTTCCCTGGCGGCGGTAATAGCACAGCATACACCGGCCAGTCCGCCCCCTGTGACTATCAGATCTGCATCATACTGATATGTCCTTAAATGCCTGCCTTCGCTGGCTTGTTCTTTCATCATACATTTCTTTTTTGACTCCCGGTTAACAGGATGACGCCACATCATTATTTTCTATCGCGTGCGTCCTTTTGAGGATATGTTTTTCTCGGTTATTGAGCCTTCGTATAGCAATTAGCGGGACCACAGCCGTGATCAATACCACAGTTGCAATGCTTCCCACCAGCATTTTCCCGCTTGCCGCCAGTATACACAGGATGTACAACAGTAAAGCTGTAAATGCCAGCGCAAAAGCGATCACCCGCAATCCAAATAAGTTCTGCCTGCGGATAGCGCCTGCTTCCTCCGCCGACTGTTCTGCTGCTTCTTTCCGCTGCTGCTGGCGGAATAAGCGGTACTGTAAATAATCATTAGCAGGCGCTTTCCCAACACTCAGTATAAATTCATGCACCACCAGCATAACAACAGGCAGCACAACACCCAGCAGCATTTCCTGCGAGCGGCTTAGCTTCAGTGTTGTTATAAACGGTACTACAAACTTGAAGAGCAGGTTCACTGCCAGACAAATGCCGGAGATGATAAATGCTGCCTTCCCTGTCAGTTTTTTAGACATCAAAGCCCACAGTGTCGGCAGTAATGTTGGTCCGCCAGTAATCGCAGCAATACTCAGCACTACTTCTATCATGCCGCCCACCGCAGGCACCAGCAATGCAATGCCAATCATGCCAAGGCCCAGCAGCAGGCCTGACATACGTGCCATCCTGATCAGCTGCTTATCAGAAGCATGCGGATTGATCACGCCCTTATAGATGTCATTGGTGATGACGGCAGAGGTAACATTCAATGTTGTATTCGCAGTAGCGGAAGTAGAAAAATACATTCCTGTCAGCATTAGTCCCATCAGTCCCGGGGGTAATACCAACCGGCATACTTCCAGGTAGGCATTCTCTGTATTCAGGCCACTTAGCGCCGGGTTAATGCTTTTGTAGATCATGGGCGGCAGCATCCATATCACAGGACTCACCAGGTAAAGCGCAGCGAACAGGAATGCCACCTTCTTCGCAGCCGTAGGCGATTCCACGCTGGTATACCGTTGTACAAACGTCCAGTTCCCGCCGATATAGCTGATATGATACAATGCAAAAGCTGCAATGAACCCAATGGTATATTCACCGTTGATGATGGAGAAGAAATCAGCCGGTACATTCTGCGTAAACCGCTCCCAGCCGCCTGCCGCATCCAGCGATAAAGGCAATACGATCAGCACAGCGGCGGTCAGTATCACAAACTGCAGGATGTCTGTCACCATTACCGCCCATAATCCGCCAATAGCAGTATAGGCAATCATCATCAGCCCCAGTACAATTGTGCAGGCAGTTAAAGGAAAGCCCAGCGATACACTCACCAGCTTTGCCACCGGGTACAACACAGCTCCCTTATTGACCAGCGATACGATCAGGAAAGTATACACATAGAATTTCTGCACCGGCGCACCTAATCGCTGGCGGATAAACTCGGCAGCAGTCAGCGCCCCTGTCCTTTTCCACCGCGGCGCCAGCAGGAAAGCCGTGATAATTCCTCCCAGGCACATCGTCCACTGGATGGTAACAGACACAAACCCGTATTTATAAGCAATGCTTCCCCATGCCACAAAGGTGCCGGCAGAAAAGAAACTCATAAAGAGGGACAGTCCCCCGATGAACCAGGGCACTGCTTCCCCTCCTGCAAAGAAGGATTTCATGTTCCTTCCCGTACGGGCAAACAACAATCCGATGAACAGCACAAAGGCCGAAAAAACGAATATGACAGTAGTATCTATGGTCGACTTCATAATAAACTGATCTCAAGTATTTTCAAGCCAAATGCAGGAAGCTGCACCTGCCATTCCGGGCCGGTAAGCTCCGTTCCTTCTTTCTCACCTGCTTCATCCAGGATGCTGGCAGTAAGGCCTTGCCCCCTCTTCACTTTAGCAGCGTCAAACTGTACCGACGTTTGCTGCGCCTCATCATCATCATTCAGCAGCAGAATATATATTTTGTCATTTGTTGTACTCATTGTAGTGATATAGTCTACCTGCGGATTATTCACCTTGAGCATACCGTCCGGCATATACAGGCGGACGCCTTTACCGAATATCTTTCCCGGCGCAAATCCGTAACAGGTATGCGGCCCTACTTTGGGTGTAATAAAACCCCTGGGAAAACTGATAGCACCTTTACTGCGGAGGTTTATCTCCGATACCAGGTAATCCGTCAGCAATCCTACCTGCCACCAGGCATGATGGGGATAAGGACCAGCGCCTGCATTCATGGTCTTCCAGTAATAAGATGCCACACTGGTTTTCTTATCTATAAAAGCATCGCGCCCCCAGATGGCCGCGCGGGCCATGTTGATGAACAGGGAATCTTGCGTGAGGGCAAAAAGACGTACAAACATACCTGCATGACTCGCCAGCATAATGGGCCCGTGCAAATTAGCTGACCCCAGACTGCCACCATGTTCAAAACTCAGACCCGCCTGGCTGATCTGCCAGTCTTCCCATTGCTGTCCCCTAACTATCTTTTTAGCTGTTGAAGGGATAGGGTGCGTGTACACAGACGCAGTATATATCCGCGCAGCGGCAATAGCGGCATTTTTATACCGTTCTTCGCCGCAAAGGTCATAGAGATCGAGAAGAGCTTGTACGGTCTGTCCGGTGGCAAAATCGGCCACAAAACGGGCATCTCCGCATACTCCGAGGAAGGCTCCCTTGTCAACGCCGGCACGTACCAGCCAGTCTGCACCTTTACGCGCTGCTGCCAGGTACTTTTCATCCTTCAATATCCGATAGGCCACCAGCAGCCCATAGAACGTCGGCCTCAGATCGGGAATATCCGTAAACACAGCCTTTGTCGTAGCGCCATCATACCCTACTTCCCAATGACCATCCTCATGCTGCCATTGCAGCAACTTATCCGCCCCCAGGCGCAGCCGTTCCCGCAACAACTTATTGTCAGGCTCAAACAGCAGTATATTGCCCATGTCCAGCATAGTATAGTAGGTCAGGGCGATAGGCTCTACATAAGTGCCCCATTCTTCCGTAAAACGCTGTCTCTTCCACAGGTAGTACTGCCCCACAGCAGCCCCCTGGAAAAAGCCAGGTTCTGCCTGTTGCTGCGCCAGTTTAAAATTCAGGGCTGCCGGCAAACGCTTTTGCAGCAGCACACTGTCGCCCGTGATAGTTGCCAGCATCCACATAGCGCCATAGTCGGAATTCTTCATAGCATCCCCGCCGGAACCAACTACACCGCCGAGATAAGCCTGAGCGCCGATCTCCAGCCCTTTATAGTTGAAAGTATGCCACATAGAAGTACTGTCATTGTCCAGGTAATGCAGCATAGCCATGATCCTGTCAGATACAGACTGCTTCGTTGTTTTTAGCTTCAGCTGATCCGGGAAACGGTATACATCATTCACAGCATGATTGTACACTGTGTACCAGTCTGCCGGCTGTATGGTATACCTGAAAGAGAAAGTACGTTGCTCTCCCGCGTTCATGTATGAACCGGTTTGTCCCAGCACAGGATGATAAGCCACCGGCGTATACTCGCCCGCCCTGTTCATCACCGACAGGCCAAGCTTCCAGAGATTGTGTGTATTCTCCTCTTTCTCCCAGGGGTCGCGCCCTGTTCCCGGATCAGGTATGACAGCCATCGTGATACCGTCTTTCGTCACCAGCGGACTTAAAGTACTGGCGGTACGTTCCCGGAAAATGACCGGTTTATCAGGAATCCCCTGTCCATAACCATAACTCAGCACGAGATCAGTTTGTACCGTATTACTTTGAAAATACCCTGGTATCATGGCAAAATCAGGCCGCTTGTCTTTCACCGTTGCCAGTGTAGGCGTTGCGATCGAATAGTAGCCCGAACGCTTTGCTGTAAGCGTGATATCGACCAGTATATCATGATGAAATTGCTTATCCAGCTGCCATTGGGCGCTCAGCTCCCAGTCTTTGGAGCTGGTAGAAAATACCAACCCATCTGCCCTCTTCTCAACTTTATCCGGATAAAAACGGATAGGTGTACCAGCGGTGTTCATAGCCACCGGTCTTAAATTACTCTCCCAGTTACGCACCAGGTAATTGTATTCCTTCAGGGAAAAACCACCGGGATGGGTATCTGCATAACGCAGGTCAGGTGTACTGTCGGGCTTACCCGCACTGTATAACAACAGGTATTCGCCCGACAGATTGGTAAGCCCCCTGCCTTCTATGTTAAGACCATTCAGCCGGTATCCGTTTTTTGTATGTATCCATTCCAGCGATAGCTTATCGTTCTGCAGCCGTTGTTGTGCGTAAATACGCTGTCCGCCGCAGACGATGATCGCACTATAAAACATTACTATCCATCTCATGCCTGTTTCATTTTATTGCCATGCGGGATTCTGTTCCAGCAGATTGTTAGCATTTACTTCCGTTTGAGGAATAGGAAAATATTGGTTCCTCGTCTGCGGATTTCTTACACGATATACATCATTGACAGCAGTGGGAATAAGCTGCCGGAAGGTATTGGTCCGCGAAAGATCATACCAGCGGTCGCCTTCTGCAAACAGCTCCCAGCTGCGCTCCTGCAATACCGCGGCGACGAACGCATCACGGTCCAGTCCTTCCGTCAGTCCATCCAGTCCTGCACGGGCTCTTACCCTGTTGATATACTGGTAGGCATTGGCATTAACGCCATTCTGCCTTGCCTCCGCTTCCGCAGCAATGAGATATACATCCGCCACTCTTAAGATGGGGATGTTGGTGCTATGCAGACCACCAACAGAATTGCGGTCAGCATATTTCTTCACCAGCACACCATGTGTTGTAATAGGTGTAATGTTCGCCTGACGCACTGTCACTCCCTGTTTGTTGACATAGTTGGTATCCAGCAGCCCTCTCCGTTTATCTCTGGGATCAAATGAATCGAAGAAAGCCTGGTAAGCAAACGCCGATCCGTAAGAAGTAGCGCCATACGCCGGACCGGCACTTCCCGGCGGACCATACAAACTCATGATCTGTGAGCTGCGGCCATTGGTAACAGACTCCGCCTCGAATGCCCACAGGTTTTCCTTCCGCGCGGCATCTTCACGGGTAGCGTCATATACATCCATCACATTATCCATCAACCCTATGCCTGTAGTACTATTCAATACCTTCTGTGCTTCACGCAGTGACAACGCCCAGTCCTCAGCATAAAGCGCCGCCTTGGCATATAAAGCCGCAGCGGCTTCCTTACAGGGACGGCCTTTTATCAGCGATCCACTATATTCAGGCAGATTCGCTTCAGCAGAATCAAGGTCCTGGAAGATCTGTTTGTATACATCTGCCTTAGGACTTTTAGCAACATAAGCATCATCTATTGACTGACTGGCCTTGATACGGATCACAACGTCGCCAAAGTTCTTAGCCAGAAACCAATGGAAGAACGCCCGCAAAAAGTAAGCCTCTCCCAATATGGCTTTCTTGCGCGCTTCATTGCTCATCTTAGTATTAGGCACTTTAAGTAATACCCAGTTGGCATTTTCAATACCTGTATAACAGTTGTTCCATATATCAATAGGCGATTCGTTGGCTCGGCTGTAGCTCACGACCGCACTATACTGCGGATCAAAACTGAAAAGCGTGTAAGTATCCCTGCCCACCACCGGACGCGGATATACCTGGTCTGCACTGAAATCGGGAACAAGCAACGCCGAAGGACCAGCATACAGATCGGCCAGTTCATTATATACTGCTGCCAGCGCCGCTTCTGCATCTTCTGCCGTCTGATAAAAATTCTCTGTATAAATCGATGAATAAGGTGTCTCTTCCAACTTGCTGCAGGAAAAACAAGAGAAGGAGAATAGAGAGACCACGCTATATCGTAAAAGTATATTTCGCATGTTGAAGCTTTTTAAAGAATGAAATATCAGAAACCCACCTGTAGTCCCAGCAGGAAAGACCGCGCAGTAGGATATACCAGGTTGTCCACGCCTATCTGTTTATTCGAGTTGCCGAATGTGTTCACCTCCGGATCAAAGCCGGTATAATCAGTAATAGTGAACAGGTTGTTGGCACTTACATATACCCTTGCTGAACTGATATTTTTGATCTTCGGTAAACGGTACCCTAAGGTGATGTTCTTGCAACGCAGGAAGGAACCATCTTCCATGAAACGGTCTGTCAGCGGGATACGCCCACCCTGGAAGCCACTTACATATTCATTACTGGGATTAGTGGGCGACCAGCGGTTCACGAGTGCCTTATACATGTTCCTGCTGCCTAGCGGGTTTTCGAAGGAATAACGTATAAGATTGTACACCTTATTTCCCTGTGTACCGGCAAAGAAAGCACTGAAATCAAAACGTTTAAAACTCAGGTTAGTAGAGAATCCATAGATGAAAGAAGGATTGGCATTGCCTACAATCTCCTGATCGCTGGCGCTGATCACCTTATCGTTGTTGAGATCTCTTACCTTCACTCCGCCAATACGGCTACCAGAGCCTTCCAGCACAGTTTCATTCTGCTGATAGATGCCATCAAATACATAAGTCTTGAACAGGCCCAAAGGTTCTCCTACTCTCATTACCTGGTAATTGCTTACCGCATATTCTGTTAGTCCGCCGTCAAGTCCCGTCAGTTTATTCCTGTTCAGGGAAATGTTACCCGCCACAGACCATCTTACCGTTTTATCAAGAATGATAGCGTCCATTGACAGCTCTATGCCCCTGTTTTCCAGGCTTGCAAAATTGCCCGTCACTTCGCTGTACCCTGAAGAACCTGGTAATGTCTTCACAAAAAGCAGGTCGTCAGTTTTCTTATGATAGATATCTGCAGTAACGTTTACACGGTCATTCCATAATCCCAGGTCAAAACCGAAATCAGCCTGCAGAGAACGTTCCCATTTCAGGTCTTCATTGGCAATACCAGTGGGTCTGATACCGGTTATCGGCGAGTGATTAAAGTAATACATACCGGTAGTGCCCTGTAGGGAGAGCGATTTATACGCTTCAATAGCACCGGCATTTCCTGTAAGACCATAACTAAACCTGAATTTCAGATTGCTGATGGTATTGCTGCCCTTCATAAAAGGCTCTTCTGAAGCGCGCCATGCAATGGCAGCTGCAGGAAAGAAACCGTATTTATTGTTCTTACCAAACTTTGTAGAACCATCTATACGGGCGATCAGGTCCAGCAGGTATTTATCGCGGAAACCATAGTTGATACGTCCCATATAAGAGTCCAGCCTGTCCCTTGAACGGCTGCTGCTCACAGTCCTTTCAGTGGCCAGCTGCAGGGCTTCATTGACGGTGGCATCATTGGGAAATTTACTGGCATTGATGGTATTGGTATTGCTGCTGTTAGCCTGTGTGGCAAACAGACCTGTCACTTTCAGTGAATGATCTTTTGCAATACGCGTTTCATATGTAATGATGCTTTCATGCAATAAAACAATCGTGTTTGCATTTGTCTTCGCCGCAGAACCGCCACCCGCAGCCAGATCACTGCTGTTCATAATGGCACGTGGAGAATAAAAATCGTTCAGCGACCCTGACAACACCGGGTTAAAGTTAGCACGGTAGGTCAAGCCCTTCAAAGGACTGATCTCTGCATAGATATTTCCCAGTGTCCTGTTGATCTTATCCCTGTTGAGGATCATGGACGAGCCGATGGGATTTGCGACTTCCCGGTAACGGCCATTCTCCTGATCACCGAAAGGCCATATTCTGCCGTCTTCCCGGTAGGGCTTTAATGTAGGCGGAGCACCCATGGCCGCACCCAGAATGCTCTGGGTAACGGCTCCTGCATCGATACTGGTAGCCCCCGTAGGGATGACGTTATTCACAACATAACTGGTCAGGATACTGGCGCCCACCCTCAGCAGGTCATTCACCCTGTGATCAAAATTCAGGCGGAAAGAATAACGGGTAAAGTCGGAATTGATCACGACACCATCCTGCTTGAAATAGTTGCCTGACAAGGCAAACTGTGTTTTCTCAGAACCGCCTGCCACTGTCACCTGGTGGTTCTGCATAGGCGCCTCACGGAAAATGAGGTCCTGCCAGTCTATGCCCTCTCCCAGTGCAGCGGGATTATCGTAGATATTTGTTTTGAACACTTCATTTTCCAACGCAGCAAATTCGGCGGCGTTCATCATCTTCATCTTCCGCGTGGTCTTCTGCACCCCGTAATACCCATCGTAGGTCACCGATGTCTTACCTGCCTTACCACGTTTAGTCGTGATCAATACCACACCGTTCGCCGCTCTCGCGCCATAAATAGCGGTAGCCGAAGCATCTTTCAGCACTGCGACAGATTCTATATCATTGGGGTTGATGATAGACAGGGAACTGATATCGTTCACACCACCGGAATTGGACAGCTGTACACCATCCACTACATACAAGGGCTCAGAAGTACCATTGATAGAATTCACGCCCCTGATGCGCATACTGATGTTGCCCCCCGGCGCGGCGGAGTTCTGGGTGATCTGCACGCCCGATACACGGCCCTGTAAGCCCTGTACCACATTGGAGATAGGCGTTTGCTTCAGATCAGCTGTTTTGACAGAAGCGATCGCACCTGCCACATTTGCCTTCTGCTGCGTACCATAGCCTACTACCACTACTTCATCCAGGTCCTTTTTACTGGCCTGCAGCACAACATCCAGCTGACTATTGCCGGCAACAGGTATTTCCTGCGTGACGTATCCTGTAAATGTGAAGACCAGTGAAACATCCGATTGTTTAAGCGGCAGCGAATAAGCGCCATCAGGACCGGAAAGTGTGCCGGTGCTTGTCCCCTTTACCCTGACAGTAACCCCTGGCAGGGCCTCCCCGTTTTCTGCGGCCGTTACCCTCCCTTTCACAGTCAACTGCTGCGAAAAGGCAATTATTGGGAGCAGTAAGATTGGGAAAATTCCCATGAAGTGAATAACATGTTTTTTCATAACTGTGGTTCTAGGTGTTAAGCCGGCATGAAATGAATAGTACCAGAATGCTGTATTTTACCGGCATTGCTACGTAACATGGAATTAATTAGTTCAAATTTTCACAAACAATTTGATGGATCAAAATATTTTCAGCAGTTTTTTCTATGGGAACGGTTCCATTTTTTTGGGATAGTTCCCAAAGTCTTATTTTTATGTCCCCATTCATTAAAATCGTCCACGTATGAAGTCGAAGTACACGACCATAATAGACATTGCACGCCAGTTGAACATCTCCAAATCCACCGTTTCCCGTGCGCTTACGGGTCATCCGAACGTAAAGGAGCATACCCGCAAGGCGGTGCTTGAACTGGCCAACTCTATGGAATACCAGCGTAACTCACTGGCCCTTGGCTTCAGCAAACACACGACTAATACCATCGGCATCATGGTGCCGGAGTTTATGTCTACATATTTCCCGTCTGTAATTGTGGGCGTACAGGATGTAATGCAGGCAGCAGGTTACAATGTGGTGATCTGTCAGCAGAATGAATCGTATGAGTCAGAAGTGTCCAATATGAAGCTCTTGCTATCTTATCGTGTGGATGGCATCATCGTGTCCCATACCAAGGAAACCCGAAATTTTGATCACTTTACATTAGCGCAGCGGAGGGGTGTACCACTGGTTTTCTTCAACCGTGTACCGGACGATATGAATGTTCCGAATGTGGTGGTCAACGACTATGAAGCGGCCTTCCAGGCAGTAGAACACCTCATTGCCATCGGGCGTAAGCGTATTGCACATCTCGCAGGACCAGAATCGCTGGTGAACACACGCCTGCGCAGACAAGGTTATCTTGATGCATTGAAGAAACATGACATCCCTTATAATCCTGATCTTGTGCTGTCGTACGACCTGACCACAGAAAAGGTCAAGATCTATATGAAACACTTCCTCGACCTGGAAACACCACCGGATGCGCTGTTTGCCATCAACGATCCTACCGCCATTGCGGCTATGGAAGTGGTAAAAGCAAAAGGACTAAGGATTCCTGAAGATATTGCCATTGTGGGTTTCAGTAATGACTTCTCTGCACAGCTGGTATATCCCGGCCTTACAACAGTAGCACAACCCACCGCCGACATCGGCCGTACTGCGGCCGAGATGTTGCTGCAGGAATTAAAAGCGAAAGTTAAAAATGATTATACTATCAAGAAGGCCCCTACGGTGCAATTACCAACGAAGCTGATCATCAGGGAGTCGACTCAATGCCGTATTTAATTCCTACTTTTTTGAATAGCGCTTTCAGCATATCCAGCTTCCATTGGCAGTGCTCGCCTAAAGAAATATTTTCGCTGCTTAACCTTGTATTCCGGCATTCAAAACATATTTCAATGAACGCTATTACTTTGCCATTGTTGTCACGAAATAATATTGCATTCCGGGGTATGTAACAACCTGTTTTACTTATGACCTGGATATCTCCCGCATATCCGTAATTGTATAAAATATCCGTTAAAGTATCTATCTGGGCAAGCGTCATTGTCCTGATCTCCCTCATTCCCACAGGGATAGGGATAGGCTTAATCGTATCATTGTCATCCGATAACAGGCCACCATCGCCGATCTGCTCCGGGTTCAGGCGGAAGGTAAATTCACCATCGTCGGTAATCTTCACTAACCCATCGAAGGATATAAGCTGGACCTGAGCAGACAGGTTAAAAGGATAATGCTTTATTCTTGATGCAAATGAAAAATGGGTTTTCTTCGCGCAACCCTCTATATAGACCTTCCTGGGAGGGAGAGGCAGGAGTTTTTTTTGCGCAGAGAGCGATTGTGCGATAAAAAGGAACGCAACGAATAGCCGCATTTTTAATACGCTTAAACGGGGTCTTATACTACTCATGGCTTTTATTTTGATGGTTAACTGTTATCTGTTTCGGGCTCAGTCTCTGCTCTGGGGGCTCTAACTGTTCCATACTCAATCCCCACCTGCCTGAACAGTGCTTTCAGCAAGTCGAACTTCTGTTCGCATAGCTCACCTAATGATATCTTGTTACTGCTTTCTCTTGAATTCTGGCATTCGAAACATAGCTCAATGAATGCGATTACCTTGCCATTGGTATCCCGGAATAATATTGCATTCCTTGGCGAGTAACATTGCGTTACACGCGACACCTTAGGCTTTCCTGCAAAACCGTAGTTGTATAATATATCCGTCAGGCTATCAATCTGTTTAAGTGTCAGCGTCCTGATTTCCTTTATTCCTGTAGAAAAGGTGGTGGTGTCGTCGGTTAACACCGGATCAAGACTAAAGAAGCTGAACTCCCCATCACCGGATAGCTTCACCAGCCCGTCGAAGGAAATAAACTGCACCTGCGCAGACAGGTTAAAAGGATAATGCTTTATTCTTGAAGCAAATGAAAAATGGGTTTTCTTCACACAAGGCACCGTATAAACGCCTGAAGTACTGCCCTCCTCGGGGCCAAAAGGTGATATAGGTTGCTGCGCAAACAAAGATTGTGCGACGAAAAGAAAAAAAAATAAAGCAGGTACTTTCATATATCAGGGACAAATTAGGCCGGAACCTTCCGATTATTAACGCGATATTCAAATATAATCAATAAAACGCAGTAAGTTCCTTGAGAAGCCATGTGTTTGTAGCGTGGGTGAAACCCCGGGACTGCAAAAAACGTAAAAAATACCCAAATACCAGTATATTAATTCTCCCGGCATTAGTTAACTTTGCCATATGTTTAAGAACGTGCGTTTTATTATCCCCTTGTTTATTATCTCCGTTTTATTGTCATCATGTTTCGAGATCGTTGAAGATGTAACAGTGAAAAAAGACGGTAGTGGCAGTATGAAGTTGACCCTGAATTTAAGTCAAAGCAAAACAAAGATCGGGGCAATTATGCTGATGGACAGCATTAACGGTTATAAGGTTCCCAGCCGCAATGAAATAGAGGACCAGTTAGAGCAGGCGGCTGCAAGGCTAAAGACCATCAGGGGCATCTCTAACGTAAACCATACTGTCGACTTCACGAATTTCATTGCCAGCATCAACTTTTCTTTTAAAAATGTAGCAGATGTGAACAATCTTGTAAAAGAACTCCTGGCTGAAGCGGACGTAAAGACCAAAATTCCCGTTTCTTACCGGTACGACCGGGAAGAGGCCCGGTTTTCGAAGGAGTATACTTACTCTCCTGATGTCAAAGAACAGTTTAACAGCCTCAAGGAACGGGACAAAGAGGTTTTCCGGACAGCCTCCTATATCAGCATCTTACGTTTCGAAAACACCATCAGCAGCTTTAGTAATCAGGGGGCAAAGATGTCTAAAAATCAGCAGGCTATTATGCAACGACTTCCGGTATCAGACCTGGTGAGTGGCAAAGCCAATATATCTAATCAAATCCAATTATCACGATAGAACATGAAACGATTATTACAATTGGTAACCCTGGTAACCTGTGCCAGTTATACCGCCACAGCACAGGATCTTGCCTATAAGATCCCTGAAAAAGCATTCAGTGTATTTTCTGTAAAAAGCGATCAGCTGTTTAAACTCTACCCCACCGCCGAATTCAATAACAGTACGCTGGGAAAGAAGCTGCTGACCCAATTATCGAAAACCACCGATAAAGATTATAAAAGCATAGAGGACCTCGGCATGAACCTGTCAGCCAACGTCTACTATTATTACCAGTTCACAGACAGTATCAAATATCACGGTGTACTTATACCCCTTGCAGACAGCAAAAAGATAGACGTACTGTTCGCCAAGCAGGCTGACAGCATCCAGAAAGTAAATGGTGTGAATATCCTGCCTCGTCCCAAAGACAAAACAGTGATTGCATGGAATGAGCAGTTCCTGTACCTGACGTATGGCTCTGCAGCCAATTACTTCCTTGCTGATTCTGCCAACGCCGCCAGGTATGGTATACCTGTGTTGTCAGGCGATGACTACTACTATTACGACGAAAGGGACGATGAACACGCTGACGCAGTTACCGCACCGGCAATAGATACTGTTGCTGTGGAAGATGTTCCGGTTGCAGCAGATACAATGACCTACCCGGATAGTGGTGTAATAGAAGTGCCTGCCCCTGCCCCCGTTGAAAGCGTGCCTGCTATACCAGAAGTATCTTCAGAAGAAACATCCGCAGAAGAAGCAGGTGCTGAAGATATGCAACCATACCGGGAGAGGAGGAGAATGATGGACAGCGTTGCTACCATCTGGCTCACCGCCTCCACACAGCAGATATTCGAAAAACGCAATACAGATCCTTCCATTCTGAATAATCCTGGTTATCTGCGCAGCGCGGACAATAACGCCGTTGCTACATTCTGGATGGCTGATCTGCAAGACATTTATTCTTCATTCCTCCCTTACAAGCTGTTGAAATATGGCAACATCATGCGTGGTTACGGTAACGTCAACGCCCGGCTGTATATGGGAAAAGAGAATATTCACCTCACCAGCGAACTGGGACTGGATGCAGAGAAATCAGCCATTTATCAACAGATATGCGATCGTAAGATCAACAAGAACTTCCTGAAATATATCAAGAGCGACAGCCTGATCGGATTCATGAGCTATTCTTTCAATACAGAAGCTTACATGAACGAAATGCCGAAACTGCTCCTGCAGTCTTATGGTAGTAACAGGTATTCAGAGGAAATGGCGTTCGCGGCCGATTTGGTGTCTGTCATGCTGGATGAAAAAGCGATCGCCCAGGTAGTAAAAGGGGATGCTTTGTTCCTGCTGACGAACCTCAGCCGGAAACAGGTTACCTACCAGACCTATAACTACAATGAGGAAACGTTTGAATACAAGGATACTGTCATGACCAAAACAGAAACGCTACCCGATTTCCTGTTTATGTTCTCTTCCGATGATACCCGCCTGGTGGAAAAGCTGCTGAACTATGGTATCAAAAAGGAGAAGATTCAGCTCAATAACGGCATCTATTCCATCGCCCAGATGAGAAAGAATCCGTTTACTATGCATGTGCTCATCAAAGACGGTATCGTATTCCTTGGCACCTCCCTGCAGGACCTTACCCAGATCCACGACGGCTCTTTCAAAGGCAACCTTGACAAACAGCACAAAGAGCTGCTGACAAAGAACAACATCGCCCTGTTCTTTAGTCCAAAGAGTCTCGGCGCCAAAATACCTGCTAAGGAACTCGACGAAACAAATGAAAAGATCAGTAAACTGCTGGCCGGCGCCGGAAATGTGTACCTCACTTCCGCAGGATTAAAAGATGGCTATATCTCCGGAGATCTGACCGTCGATGTGCCGAAAGGAGAGGAAAATGCACTGAAATACTTCCTTAACCTCATTGAGGAAATGGATAAGATCAAATAGTGCAACTTCGGGATTAAAGTGACCTGACCCGCCTTATTTGAATTGAGGGTCTATAAATGATAAAATTCACTCCTGAATGCCTTTGGGAAAAAGACTTTCCCAAAGGCATTTTTCTTTCTGTTCCTCCTGGACAGGACAATGTCAACTCACCTTTCATCCTGCCATTTGTAAGAAGAAATAGTACACCGTTGGTACCGAATTACATACTATAGGCTTCACCGGTCGATGGAATAACAAACGGGTTTAATCGCTGTGAATCTATAACAACCATCAGTATGAAAAAGATGATGCTATAGGGGACGCTATTTGTAAGGACCATCACATGCCGGTATCTTCTTCTCCTCAATTAAATCCAAAACTTTTGTATTTTCCCGATCCAGGGGAACTACTTAGCATGCACGCCCATTCATACAACGATAAAGAATTATTCCAGTTAATCTCGGAAGGCGACGAAAATGCCTTCCGCCAGCTATTCCATCAATACGTTCCCGAGCTGCAGCCGCTGGCCCGGCATATCACCAAAACAGATGCTGTCGCAGACGACATTATCCAGGAAACATTCCTCCGGTTATGGATCAGCCGGGATAAACTGCCCACGATAGAAAATCCCCGCTCCTGGTTACTGAAGATCGTTTTCCATCAGTCGTTCAGCTACCTCCGGCGGCAGGCAGTGCATGACAAGGCAATGAACAAACTGGAAGAAGAACAGGAACTATTCACCCCGGAAACCAATCTCGCCTACACGACCATGGTGAAGCTGATAGGGGAAGCAGTGACGCAGTTACCACCGCAGGCAAAACGAATCTACCTCCTGAGCCGCGAAAAAGGCATGAAAATTCCCGAGATCGCGGCAGCGCTGTCACTATCCCCCAATACGGTGAAAAATTCCCTTGTAAGGTCCCTGCAAACCATCAGAAAACACCTCGAACAGGCAGGGCACCTCCTCCCTTTTCTCTTGCTGTGGTTGCTGGAACTTTGACCGGTAAACTTTTTTTTACAATCGATAGGTCCTTTTTCACCACTTACGCGTCTGTTGATACGAAGGCCAGTTGTTCCGGGGGGAACATACGACCACGTTCATGAGAAAGAACCACGTTAAAAAACTGATATTCAGTACATGACCGACCGTTTAACATACCTGGTTACACAGGTGTTACAGCATGCTGCTACGGCAGATGAGCTGCAGGAGCTTTCCGATCTGCTGGAAGCTGATGGAGATGGTGTCATTTCCCGGCAAATAGAGGCATTATTAAGGCAGGATATTGGAACGGGTAATATACCATATGATCATGATCACTGGGACGATATAGCCAGCAGCATTTTGGCGGCCGACAAGCCCGCACCTGCGCCGTTAGTGCCCATCCGCGGCAATGGCAGATGGCGTTGGGGCGTGGCTGCCTGCGTGGCTTTATTATTAGCGACCGGCGGTGTCTGGTACCTCTTACAACATAAGATTGTCAGGCATATTGCCAATGTAGAGCAACAGCAACGCCACTCAGATATTCCACCCGGTGCTGACAGAGCCACCCTTACACTGGCCGATGGTACTGAAATTCCTTTGGATAGTGGCACACAACATACATTGGCAAGACAAGGCAATACTATCATCAGCAAACCCGGCAACGGCCGGCTGTCCTATCAGTCAGGGTCTGTCCTATCCCGCGAAATCCCTCCCTACAATACCCTGCGCACGCCAGCAGGAGGCCAGTTCCAGCTGCAACTACCAGATGGCAGTAAGGTATGGCTGAACGCCGCCAGCAGCCTGCGCTACCCTGTTGCTTTTACCGGCAATGCCAGAACGGTGGAACTCAACGGGGAAGCCTATTTTGAGATCGCCGCCAATGCAAAGCAGCCTTTCATTGTAAAAGCAGCCAATACCGACGTGCAAGTGCTCGGTACGCAGTTCAATGTGATGGCCTATGAAGATGAAACCAGCGTTAAAACCACCCTGCTCACCGGCGCTGTGAAAGTGAACGATAAACGGCTGCACCCCGGCCAGGGCGCAAGTATCGACAGGCGGAGCGGCGCTTTGTCTGTGCAGGAGCATGTAAATACGGAAGCAGTCATTGCGTGGAAAAATGGCCTTATACAACTTGAAGGAGAAGACATCCATGCCGTTATGCGGCTCATTGCCCGCTGGTATGATGTCCGCGTAACATACAATGCACCTGTGAATGCCCACTTCAGAGGTATCATTCCCAGGAATGTACCCTTATCGCAGGTGTTAAAAATGCTCGAAATGACAGGAGAAGTACACTTTACAGTAGCAGATAAACAGATTATTGTTTCACCATAAAATTCCACCTTATAAACAGCCTATAAATAGCATGAACACCTGATATCCTTTTACCATTGTCTGAAAACAAGGAACCGGAAGCGTCTGGATCACCTCCGGTTTGTCTGGGTTTTTAAGCACAATTATTTACAGCAATTATTCTTTACTTACCCAAACCATACAAAAGTATGCAATTGATGCCTTTCTCCGAAAGCAATATGTATTGTTTTGCCCGGAGGCGAACAATTCCACGATTACCAGTAAAACTATCACCGGCTATGAAACTAAAGCTGCTTTGCGTCATCATGATATTGTTGCACATACCGGCATGGGCCTATGCACAAACGGTCAGCCTCTCGCTACGCAATACCCCCTTGAATAAGGTTTTCGACGAAATACGAAAACAAACAGGATATACTTTTCTGTATACAGATGAGCAGTTGTTCCGGGGACGCGAAGTGACGATTAACGTGAAAAATATGCCGCTGCAACAGGCGCTGGACGCATCGTTTAAAAATCAGCCACTCTCCTATACGATCTCCGACAAGACGATCATTGTGAAGAGAAAAGCAGTACAGTCCGCGCCCGCGCCTCCCGCTCCCGACAAGGAAGTAAAAGGTACTGTCACGAATGACAAAGGAGAACAACTGCCGGGCGCTACCGTCCAGGTGAAAGGCACCGGCAAGGGAGTGATCACCAATGAACGGGGAGAGTTCAGCATCAGTATACCAGACGATAACGCCATACTGGTCATCTCCTCACTGGGTTACAACAAAATGGAAATACCCGTACAGGGGAGAACGCAATTGCCCGTTAAGCTTACTACATCCGCTTCAAGTATCAATGAGCTCGTAGTAGTAGGTTACGGCGAACAAAGAAGAGCCACACTCACGCATTCTATCACGACAGTATCAGCCGCCGCATTCCAGGACCAGCCGGTGAACAGATTAGACCAGGTATTGCAGGGAAGAGCAGCAGGCGTACAGGTAACCAACGCTGCCGGCTCTCCGGGAGGTGCAGTGAGGATACGTATCAGGGGAGCCAACTCCATCAACGGCGACAACGGTCCGCTGTATGTAGTAGACGGTTTTGTAGGTGCAGAATTCTTCGCCATCAATCCAGATGATATTGAATCTGTACAGGTATTGAAAGACGCCTCTGCAACGGCTATATTTGGTAGCAGAGGTGCTAACGGTGTCATCATCATCACCACTAAAAAGGGAAATAAAGGCGGATTGAAAGTCAATTTCACTTCCCGTTTATCTACCGCTACTGTCATCAAAAAAATGGACCTCCTGAACGCGGCCGACTTTGCAGAAACCGCCAATGCACATGCGCAGGCAGTAGGTACTGCACAGCCATTCACCGCTCAGCAGATCAGTGATTTCCGGGCCAAAGGAGGCACCGACTGGCAGGATGAAATATTCAGAAGCGCACCCGCACAGGAGTACCTGCTGAGTCTTGCAGGCGGAAGCGATAAGACCAGCTATTTCATATCGGGTAACTATCTCAACCAGGATGGTGTGATCAACAATTCATATTACAAACGCTATACCTTGCGTTCCAACATCAGCTCAACACTATCCTCCAAAGTCACTGCCTTTCTCAATATTACAGGCTCCTACAGCGAAGCGCAGAATGTAGATATTCCTGCCGATGGTCCAAGCAGTCCGCTGGCACAGGCTATCACCTGGTCGCCTACAGTACCGGTGAGGAAAGCCGATGGTAGCTTCACCATTACAGATCCCGTTGGTTCTGTTTTCTTCAACCCGCTTGCGCTCACGGTAGACAGGCTGGCAGTAACAGACAGAATGCTGGCGAATGCGATAGG
This sequence comes from Chitinophaga filiformis, assembly GCF_021646545.1. GTDB lineage: Bacteria > Bacteroidota > Bacteroidia > Chitinophagales > Chitinophagaceae > Chitinophaga > Chitinophaga filiformis_A. Next base: position 312,283 of record NZ_JAKIRP010000007.1, read on the forward strand.
CGGTTTCAAATTTGACATCCTGCGTGGACTGACCTTCAATACACAATACGGCGTCAACTATCTCGAATATGAGAACAAGAGCTTCGCAGGCAAAGCCACCAATTCCGGCAGCGCCACCAGCAGTCTTCGCTCCAACAAGGAAATAAGATTACAGAGTACCAATACGCTGAATTACCACCGCGTATTCAACAATACACACAACCTCGATATCACTGCAGTATCAGAATACCAGCAATCCACCTACAACTACCTTTCTGCCGGCGCGTCCAACCTGACATATGAATCGTTCATGTGGAATAATCTCGCTTTAGGTACACCGGGCAGTCCTGCTTCGGGATATGCAAAGTCTGCATTGTTCTCACTGGTAGGTCGTGTGAATTATGGCTATAAAGATAAATACCTCATCTCGGCAGCGCTGAGAAGGGATGGCGCATCTAAATTCCTGGGCAATAATAAGTACAGTTATTTTCCTTCTGTATCTGTCGGATGGGTGATCACCAATGAGCCCTTTATGCAGCAGGCACGTTTCATCAGTAACCTGAAATTGCGTGGCAGCTGGGGTTCTACCGGTAGTCAGAGCGTTAACGCCTATAGCACCTTTTCTTCTTATTCCAGGATGATCGCATCGTTTACCAATTCCACTTTCCTCAACGGAATTGTATTAGGTAATATCGGCAACCCTGATCTGAAATGGGAAACTACTGAACAAAAGAACATCGGTATAGATGCCGGCATCCTGAACGACAGGGTCAATATTACTGCTGATTATTTTGTAAAAGATACCCGCGACCTGCTGTTGAACGAAAGCCTGCCTATGTATCTTGGCGGCAATACCATTACCAGGAATGTGGGCGCTGTACAGAATAAAGGCTTCGAATTTTCAATAGAAGGAGCAGTCATCACCAAAGGTCCCCTCACCTGGAATACCAGCCTGAATGCATCCTTCATCAAAAACAGGATACAGACGCTCGGTGCAGGCAAAAAACTGATCTTCGACCCGACCGACAGGAAGATCGGGGGCGGTATGTCTCCTCAGTCGGAATTTGTCATCATGCCAGGACAACCGCTGGGCGCTATCTGGGGTTTGACCTACCTGGGCACCTGGAAACCCGGCGATAGTAAAGCGCAGGAATTTGGCGCGGTGCCCGGCGATGCCAGATACCTGGACAAGGATAACAACAATGTGATAGATGCCAACGATTATGGTGTGATCGGTACAGGTATTCCACGCATATCCGCCGGATGGAACAATACCATCACTTACAGATCATTCACCTTAAACCTGTTCTGGCAGGGCCTCTTCGGATTCGATAAGCTGAATTACAACAAAGCGGCCGCCATGTACTACGGTGGCGATGCAAGGGAAGCTACCTCTGTCGATATTAAAAACCGCTACATACCTGGTGTAAACGAGACCTCAGACATTCCCGGCTTCAGCAGCACCAACAGGAACTTTACGCAAAGCACCCGCTTCCTGGAAAAAGCAGACTTCGTGCGACTGAAGAACGTCAGCCTCTCTTATGACATCAAAAAACAGCAACTAAAGAACATGGTGGCGGTAAAGCTGTTCCTGAGCGCCACCAATCTTTTCACCATTACCAGTTACAGCGGTATAGATCCCGAAGCCAATTCCTCTGCCGGCGATATCCGGCAGGGTATTGATTTCGGCTCCTATCCTAACGCAAAGACGATCACCGGAGGTGTTACACTGAGCTTTTAAAGACTATCACCGAAGGTATGACACTAAGCCTTTAAAGATTTGTTTATGAAAAGAATCATCCACATGAAAAATATATACATTATCCTTTGCCTGCTGTTAACAGCGGGATGCGGCAAACAGCTGACAGAAGATCCCAGGGGACTCGTAGGTGGATCTGCTGCTTTAAGCAGCGTAGCGGGGCTGGAATCGGCGCTTACAGGTGCTTATGGCAGCCTGATGGTACCCTGGAACAGTGGCTTCACTACCGTGTCACAGATCGCGATGACGATGGGTGCAGATGACCTGACCACGCATCCTGGCTCCAACAAGGAAGAATTCAGGGAATTTGACCGCTTCAATGTATCCTCGCTCAACAGCAGGATGAATCCTATCTGGCTGGGATGTTACAAGACCATCCAATCCACCACCAATATCATCAACAACTATCAGCAGGTACAGGATGGCACCACCGCTACCGTAAATGCCATTGTCGGTGAAGCCAGTTTCCTGCGGGCTTTGTGTTATTACTGGCTGACAAGACTCTGGGGAGAAGTACCTGTTATTCCCACAGAACAATATTCGCCCGATCTGTTGCACCTGACTAAAAGCACGCCTGCTGTTATTTATAAGCTGATAGAGGAAGATCTGGCCCGTGCAGAGGAAATGGTGCCTGAAAAAAAACGCGACCCGGGAAGGCCCAATAAAGGCGCCGTAAAGGCATTGCTGGCGGATGTATACCTGACAGAAGCAGGCTGGCCCCTGAAGGACCAGTCAAAATATGCACTGGCAGCTGCAAAAGCGAAGGAAGTGATAGATAACAAAGCGGTGTACAATTTTGACCTGTTCCAGGATGGTTATCTGAAGATCTTTGCAGGCGGTACTACGGAAGATGTTTTCACTTTATTCACCCGCGGACAATGGTCTACTTACAACTCCTTCTATGGCTTGTCCACCATGCCTGAAAACGAAGGCGGCTGGAGTGACTTCTTCCCCGAGCTGAAATTCTTCCGGGAGTTCCCTGCCGGCAGCAGGAAAGACGCCACCTTCTCCACTGAGTTCGTTGTAAGCGGCGATACAATTCCCTGGCAGGAAACCACCACCAAACATCCTTATTACAAAAAGTTCACGATACAATCAGGCGCTAAAAATGTATACATGTCCAACAACCCTGTGATCATGATCCGTTATGCCCATTTACTGTTGATCTATGCTGAAGCACAGGCCCGCGCTACCGGTAGTCCTGATGCACAAGCCTATGCCGCGGTGAACGCCGTACGGCAGAGGGCCGGCCTTTCTCCATTGCCCGAAGGTTTGACCGGATCTGATTTTGCAGCTGCTGTAGTACAGGAACGCGCCTGGGAATTTGCCGGCGAATGGAACCGCTGGTTTGACCTCGTAAGACTGGAACAGGTTGCAGCCGCTAATGCTGATAAAGACCCTGGCGACCTGGCGCCTGCGGGAACAATCACCCAGCAACAATACTGGATGCCTGTACCAGGTGCAGACGCCATCATTAATCCGAATTTATAGATATATAACCCACACTTAAAATTTCCGTTATGAAAAACATCTCAACACTTCTCGTGTTGCTGGGGCTACTGCTATGCCATAAGCTCAGCGCACAATTTATGTTACTCGACGACATGGAGGGTAATGGTCCATGCTCCGGACGATGGACCTACTACGCCGGCAACACTACCACCGGAAAGGTGCAGTTCGGCGTACCTAATCCAGCGCCCTCCACCCTCAATCCCAGTCCCCTGGTGGCAAAATTCATCAAAGACACCAGCTGCTTTGAGTACATGACCGCCGGTGTATCGCTCACCGATTCCTTTGATCTCAGCACCAACAGCGTGTTTAAAATGCTGGTATACGCCAACACCAAAGACGAGATCATGTTCAAACTGCAACCCGGCAGTAACTACGGAAAAGCAGTGTATTTCACGTACAAAGTGAGTCAGATCAATCACTGGGAAGAAGCCACCTTCAACTTCCAGAGCGTGAAGAACAGAACAGACCTGAACCGCGTGGAAGTACATTTCATCGATGGTAAAAAAGCGAATGGCATTCTGTATTTCGACCTTGTACAGGCACCCAACCCGACGAATATCACGATCTCGGGCCCCAACATACCCATGGGCCAGGAAGATGGTAAAGTGATCAACGCAAAACTGAACGGCACCACTTTCAAACCTGCACTGACGCTCAGCAACTGGACCTCTTCCAATCTGCCGGCCGGTGTATCCATTGGTAGTGTACAACGCCTCAGCGACTCCACCGCTGCTATTACACTGAGTGGTAATTCGCCCGACAACTATTCCACCAAAACCTTAAAGCTGACCGTCTCAGGACAGGAACTCACTACCGCCAATGCTGCCACCTATCCCGCGAAAGGCAATGTCATATTTGACGGTAATCCCAACTGGACCATGATCTATGGCGATGAATTCAATGTGCCCGGTAAACCCGATCGCACTAAATGGACAGTGGACCCAAAGCCTAAAGGATGGATCAACGGAGAACAACAGGTGTATACCGATACCACACGCGACAATGCGAAGGTCAGAAACGGAGAACTTACCATCACCGCAAAAAGAGACTATCCTACCGGCGACAGTACAGCACCCTGGTCTTCTGCACGCCTGATCACACAAAACAAATTGGACTTCAAATATGGTAAAGTGGAAGTAAGGGCTAAACTCCCACGTGCCCGTGGCTCCTGGCCTGCCATATGGCTCATGCCGACCAGCAGCGCCTATGGTGCATGGCCTAGAAGCGGTGAGCTGGACATCATGGAGCACGTAGGAAATAATTTCGGTACTGTCCTCTCAACAGTACATACGCAGAACAACAACTGGACTAACGGCGGTCACCTTTCTGCTACGAAAAAGATCATGGATGCAGATACCGTATTCCATGTCTATGCCATGGAATGGACGCCCGACTCAATACGCTTTACCTACGACGACGTCAAGTGTTATACGTATGTCAATCCGCATACTGACTGGAAAGACTGGCCCTTCGATCAGAAGTTTCACATCATACTCAACGTCGCCGTTGGCGGCGGCATGGGTGGCGCCATCACAGCCACCGACTTTCCGGACAGCATGACAGTAGATTATGTACGCGTCTACCAGAAAGGGCTTGGCACCCCTATACTGGATACCATCATGCTCAGTCCTGCCGACATAAGATTCATTGCCGGTAAACAACAACTGTACGTCGCAAAAGCCTACGATCAGAACGGGCAGCCAATGACCATCACTCCTACCTGGAGCATCACTGGCAATGGCAACACCATTACTTCCGGAGGCTTAGCCACACTGGATACTTCGGGTATCGTTACAGTGGCGGCAACGGTCAATGGTGTTACCAAATCGACCAGCACCTATGCTAATCTTCGTATACCGAACTACAAACCCATCCCTGTAAAAATAGAAGCAGAGCGCTTTGACAACTCCAACTCCTGCTGTACCGAGCCTACCTCCGACACCGGCGGCGGCCAGAATATCAGCTTCATTGGCGCGGGCACATGGTTTGAATATGACATTGCAGTACCGGCAGACACCGTTGACTACAAAATACAATTCAGAGTAGCGGTCAGCACTGCATGCAGTCTGAAGATACAGATCAACGACAGCACCCTCCAAACAGTCAACCTGCCTGTCAGCGGTGGCTGGCAGAACTGGAGTACTGTTACTTCCGCGCCAATCACGCTCACTCCCGGTAATCAGACCATCCGTATTTATTCCAATGCTTCCGGCTGGAACTTTAACTGGCTGAACATAGTACGGGACAGTTCTGCAGCGCGTATCGCGTACGCGGCTCCTGTTATTCTCCAGGATGAAAGGCTGCGCGTCTATCCGAATCCTACTCCTGGTCAGCTGACAATAGATTTGCAGGGTAAGGCTTATAAAACTCTCACGCTGCTGGATATACAGGGTAACGTGATCAGGCAATGGGGCATAAGAGCAGGTGAAAAACAGATCACCCGTGATCTTGGCTTCCTGCCGGCAGGTACTTACTTCCTTCGCTTCGATAGGCAGAAGGCGTTTAAGTTCCTGAAGCTTTGATGAGTTGCGGTTTTCAGGTTGGAATCACTGGCTGCGTTCTAAGGCGCCAGTGATTCTCCATTTGAAACCGTTATACTTAACTTTCGCTTGTATTTGAGAGCGCCGCAGACTTTGGCTGGAGGTGATACCGCGGTTTTCAGGCTGGGATCACTGGCTGTGTTCTTTGAAGCTGCGTGCTATTGAGCATTTGGAATCGTGTAGGCTTTTGGATAGGTATTAAACCCCTGTCAATCGTACGGACCGCTTCAAACAACATAGGCCAGGATTCCCACCTGAAACCGCTTTGCTTAGTGACTTTCGCTTGTATTTGAGAGCGCCGCAGACTTTGGCTGGAGGTGATACCGCGGTCTTCAGGCTGGGATCACTGGCTGTGTTCTTTGAAGCTGCGTGCTATTAAGCATTTGGAATCGTGTAAGCTTGGGCATGGTTATTAAACCCCTGTCAATCGTGTGAGCTGCTTCAAACAACATAGGCCAGTGATTCCCACCTGAAACCGCTTTGCTTTTTGACTTTCGCTTGTATTTGAGAGCGCCGCAGACTTTGGCTGGGGGTGATACCGCGGTCTTCAGGCTGGGATCACTGGCTGCGTTCTTTGAAGCTGCGTGCTATTAGGCATTTGGAATCGTGTAGGCTTTTGGATAGGTATTAAACCCCTGTCAATCGTACGGACCGCTTCAAACAACATAGGCCAGTGATTCCCACCTGAAACCGCTTTACTTATGGACCTGCGCTTATAGATTGAGGCCAGTGTACGCATCATTGTCCTGATAAGTAGTACCCTGTATATTATCATAGGGAGAGCGAAAGTAGCACCCGGTTTCAGATGGGAATGTCGGGCCTTCGGCTCTCTGGGGTACGACTGATGCAGTTAAATCGATTCCCATCGCCCACCCGATTGACAAAGCCAAATAGTACTCCGCTGCCAGAGAGGCGCCGACCGACATCCCATACTGGAACCGGAGCTACTTAGCGTGAATAATAAAGATATCCCCACCGATTGACAAAGTTTAATAGCTCTCCACTGCCAGAGAGGCGCCGACCGACATCCCATACTGGAACCGGAGCTACTTAGCGTGAATAATAAGAGACCATTCGCATAACAAAACAGGGTGTGTCAGAACTAACCGACACACCCTGTCTTATAAAAAAGAATGGCGTACTACTTCTTATGAATACTATACAACCTGCCGTTATCAGTAACAGCATACAAAGCACCATCATTCCCTTCAGTGATATCCCTGAACCGCTGCTCTTCTTTTTCCAGCAGCCTTTCCTCACCCACTACTTTGTTATTCTCAATCACCAGGCGCGCTATATGAATACTGCTCAAACCACCGATGAACAGATTGTTCTTCCATTCAGGAATACCCTTACCGGAGTAGAATGTGATACCACTCGGAGATAATACAGGATCCCAGTAATAAACAGGCTGTTCAAGCCCTTCTTTCTGCTGGATGCCGTCACCTACTTTAACGCCTTTATACTCGATGCCGTAAGTGATGGTCGGCCATCCATAGTTCTTACCAGGTTGGATGCGGTTCAACTCATCACCACCTCTTGGTCCGAACTCAGTTTCCCAGAGGTCACCAGTTTCAGGATGGAATGCCAGACCCTGTACATTGCGGTGACCATAGCTGTAAATTTCAGGACGTTTATCAGCCTGTCCTTCAAACGGATTGCCGGCAGCTGGTTTACCGTCTTTTGTAATGCGTATTACCTTGCCGAGGCCAGAATTCAGTTGTTGCGCCTGAGGCCTGGTTTCGAGGTCAGAACGTTCACCTGTGCTGATGACGAGATTACCTTCCTTATCGAAGATGATCCTTCCGCCATAATGCAATGTTCCTTTATATGCAGGCGTAGCGCGGTAAATAACCGTTGCGCCTTCTATTTTTTTCTCATCTGCGGATAGTTTCCCTTTCGCTACAGCAGTTACATTACCTTCACGAAGTGGTTCGGAGAAAAGCCAGTACACGATCCTGTTACTGCTGAAGTCAGGATCTACACGTAAGCCCAGCAAACCACCCTGTCCATCAGGATTCACTTTCGGAAGCCCTGTAATAGGTTCACTCACTTGACCGGTGGTGGTGGCGATACGCATCACACCCCTCTTCTCTGTAATGAGCAGCCTTCCGTCAGGGAGATTGGTAACACCCCAGGGACTTTCCAGTTTATCAGTCAATACAGTAGCCTCATAGGGTGTTTTTGTCTTCACACCTGCAATACGTGTTTGTCCCGGGAATGCCGGTTTGTAGCTCGTGTTGGGCGCTTTTGTCTCCACCGGAGCACTTGAACTGTCGGGAGCCGCTGCTGTAGAATCTGTTCCATTGTCCTTTGGTTGACCGGATGGCGCACCACAGGACGCGAGGGCTAATGTAGCCCCTGTGATAATAGCCTGAATGTATGTTCTCATACGTTCAATTTAAGGCAAAAAATTGATTTGTCTGTCAGTGATATGTTGGATGGTCCCTACAGGGAATTGACGGCAGCTATCAGGGATTGGGGAGGTATATCTTGAACTCTGTTCCCACTCCCGGCGTGGACGTGAACTGTATGTCCCCGTTCAGTTTTTCTACCGTCTCTTTCACCAGGTAAAGACCTAAGCCGGAGCCTTTGGATTTTTCTGATACCCTGTAAAACATATTGAAAATATACGGGTGATAGTCTTTGTGAATACCGATGCCGTTATCTTTAACACCTATCAATGCGACATCGGCCCTCGCTACAACTGTCACTTCCACATAGGGAGACGTTTTAGCGGGATCGTAGTAACGCACAGCATTAGATATAAGATTATTGAGGATAATGGATATCCGGCTTCTGTCAGAACAGAAAGTACCGTCTTCGTCTATATTGATCCTGATCTCCACGTTGGAGTTGCCGGTACTGATAAATTTCAGGCTGTTCCTGATATCAATCAGCAGGCCGGAAAAATCAATGGGCGTTCTTTTTACTTCCAGCCTTGCATTCCTGGAGTAGTCGAGAATATCAAGGATAAAAACATCCAGCTTTTTGATACTTTCTTCCATCATGGACAAGTTCTGCTTTATGTCCTCCTCGTTCGTCTCTGAAGCGGTATATTCTATGAGTCCAAGTATAGAAGCCAGCGGCGCCCTGAGGTCGTGGGATACGCTGTAAACAAACCTGTCAAGTTCAGTATTCGTTCTTTTCAGCTTATCGTTGGCATCTTCCAGTTCCCTGCGATACCTGATCTCCTCGGTTACGTCCCTGAAATTGACGATATATCCCCTTATTACCTCCTCTCTTATATGATTGGTAGCCACGCCTTCCAGCCATACCCAATGCCCGTCTTTCGCGCGGAAGCGCACTTCAAAGGGGAGCGGCTCTTCCGGTTTTGTGTTGAGCGATAACAGCGAATGGGCAATAAAGCCCTGGTCTTCCTCGTGGATGTAATCGAGCATGGAAGTGCCTATAAATTCCGCTGTGGAGTATCCTATGATACGCCCGATAGATTCTGTGGCAAAAGTATAGTCAAGGCGTTCGTTGATGATAACGATGGCATCGTTGGAGTTCTCGAGCAGGGTACGCAATTTCAATTCACTGTTCGCCAGCGCCAGTTCAGCTTCTTTTCTTTCCGTGATATCAGAACTGATACCGTCAATACGGATAAGCTTACCTGCTACATTCAATGTTGGCCGCATGCGGGTTAGCAGCCATTTGATCTGGCCATTCTTATGACGGACCCTGTACTCTACCTGGCTGTTCGCTCCCTGGCTAAGACGCAGGTTACTTTCATGTACACTTTTTTTGTCTTCATCGACAATTAAACTGAACCAGAGGAAGGGATCTTTCATAAAAGCTTCAGGAGCATAACCGTATAAGCGCGTACATGCCGGCGATATCTGCAGCAGCTTGTCCTGTTCCACATTGACAGAAAAGAACACCTCATTCATGGTGTTGAATAAAGTACGCAATTCTGTGTTGGCATCGACAATAGCCCGCTCCGCCAGCTTGATCTCGGTAATATCCATCGTGACGCCCATCAGGCTTACCGGTTCCCCGGTAAGTTCATCTTTGATCACCTCAGCTATCTCCCGCACTATCCGTGGATTATTCGGGTCTCCACCGGGCAGGATGCGATACTCTGTATCATATCGTCCGGTCTCCATATAGGCCCTGTTCACCTCTTCCAGCATAAATCCCCTGTCGTCAGGATGTACCAGGCTGAGATAATGTTCATACGTTATTTTCGTCGCAGATGGATCTATTCCCAGCAGATGGAACAATTCATCAGACCAGTAATTTTGTACAGTCGAAAGATCGCGCGATACCGGTATATCCCAGCTGCCCGCCTTGGCCACACTCTGTATTGTTTTCAGGTGTACCGTTTCCCTGAGTGTATGCTGCTCATTCTGAACAATATTCTTACACTCAGTATGTAACATGTCGGCCGCATGTAAGATGGATGGCATAGTTTCGCCATCGCTGATCACCGGAGATGTTTCGGCGCCAAGTAAATTCAGGGTCTCCCATAAAATATGATAGAGTTCTTCCAGCGCTCCTGTTTCCTGACTATGCTTGCTTGTCTCTGGCTGCGCTGCTGATGCTCCGTTCAGTAAGATGTCCAGCTCATGCACCAGATCAGGATTGAGAGGAACATCGCCGCCGGCAAAATGTTTATGTAACAGCTCTTCTAGTATAACATTCATATGACGCAGTTGTACCGGGTAGAAATATGTTGTTCCGGGGATGCCTGTCAGGGGTTACCAACGTCCTTCAGCTTGTCTCCTGTCAACGGTTTGTTGAGGAACTGGCACACATAAGGATTGTTCATTGCCAGCTCCCTGTCTTCCGGAAGCAGGGATGATGAAAGCATCACGATGATACACTTCTTTTTTACCGCTTCCGGCAGTTTTTTATATTCCTCCAGGAAATCAAAACCATTCATCTTTGGCATATTGATGTCCAGAAATATCAGGTCAGGCAGTGCATCCTTGTTCTCCTGGTTCTCTTCCAGGTAACTGAGCGCGTCCGTTGCCGAGTCGAGCGGCAGTACCTCCCTGGCAAAGGCATGTTTAGTGAGCACCTTTTTTGCAAGAAAACGGTCTATCTCCGCATCATCTACCACCATCACCTTCTCGAAATTAAAGTTGTTACTATCCATTAGCATACGATTTAAAATAAGCTGGGTAAAAATATGTTGAATGTCGTCCCCTCGCCGGGCGCTGACTGAAGGCGAATCTGGCCTTTCAGTTTATCTACGGTCTCTTTCACAAGGTACAAGCCCAGACCGGAGCCGGTTGATTTTTCGGATACCCGGAAGAACATGTCGAATATCCGTTCATGATATTCCTTCGCAATGCCGATCCCGTTGTCGCGGACGATGATATTTGCCCCTTCGGGGCCAGCTACGATCTTCACCTCTACAAAAGGGACTGCCTTCTCCGCATCAGCATACCGTATAGCGTTTGATACCAGGTTATTCAGCAGGATAGAGATCCTGCTGACATCCGATCCGAATGTGCCATTCTCCTGTACATTTATGTCAAAGCGCATAGCCGACCTGCCAGTACGCAGGAATTTAAGATTCTCTTTTATCTCTGCCAGTAAGTGATGAAAATCTACTGCCTGTACCTTAATTTCCAGGCGTGCATTCCGGGAATAGTCGAGAATATCAAGGATAAACCTGTCCAGCTTTTCTATACTGACTTTCATCATTCCCAGGTCCTGCAATACTTCTTCATCCGCCGTTTCAGACATGGTATATTCGAGCAATCCTAATACCGATGCAAGTGGCGCCCTCAGGTCGTGCGATACGCTGTATACAAAGCGGTCAAGTTCATTGTTGGTTTTCTTCAACCTGTTATTGGATGCCTCCAATGCCTTTCTATACCTGATCTTATAAGTAACGTCCCTGAAATTACCAATGTACCCTCTTACAATATCTCCATTTAAGTGGTTGGTGGCCGATCCTTCACACCATATCCAGCCATTATCCTTCACCCGGAACCTTATCTCGAAATGGACTGGCGCCTCAGGATCTTTCTCCATGATGCCCACAAGGCCGTTTACAGTAACATGATCGTCCGGATGAATAAAATCAAATACCGAAGTGCCGGTAATTTCTTCTACGCTGTAACCGATCATGCGGCTCAATGATTGGGTGACAAATAAGAACCGGAGTTCCTCACTTGTGACAGTGATCGCATCATTTGAGTTTTCGAGCAGCGATCTGAACTTCAGTTCGCTGTTCTCAACCGCCAGTTCGGCTTCTTTTCTTCTTGTGACATCAGTCACGATCCCATCTAACCTTACGAGCTGCCCTTCGTGCCCTAATGTTGGCGTGATCCTCGATTCTACCCAACGTAACTCCCCGTCTTTACGGCGGATCCTGTATTCCACCTGGCTGCTTTCTCCCTTGCCCAGGCGTTTATTGTTCTCCAGCACCGCTTCCTTATCATCTTCATAGATAACGCTGAACCACAGGTCCGGATCGTTGAAAAACTCACCCGTACTGTAACCATACAATTGCACACAGGAGGGAGACATCTGCAATATTCGCTGCTGCTGCTGCTCCATATTGACGGAGAAGAACACATCCTCCATCACATCAAATAGTTTTCTTAGTTCCACATTCGCCTTAAACAAAGCCCGCTCCGTATTCCTGATATCACTGATATCAAAGGTAACACCTATCAGACTGATACTTTTTCCGCTAGCCTCATCTCTGACCAGTTCGCCTACTTCCCTTACCGTGCGTTCCTGCGCCCGGTCTCCTCCCCGCCTTATCCGGAATTCGATATCGTATCGTCCTGTCTCTCTGATCGCCTTGTCCACCTCGCTGATCAGGTACTCACGGTCGTCAGGATGTACATAATTTTTATACGCCTGGGAAGTCGGTTCTACAGTACCCGGCGTTGCGCCTAATACCGCAAAGAGCTCGTCTGACCAGTACCCCGGCAATAACAGCTGATCGTTCGTTACCGGCAACTCCCAGCTACCGGCGCTGGCGAGCGACTGTATCGTTTTCAGGTGTTTCATTTCACGTAGCTGCTTCTGCTGCCGGATGATCCTGTCAGCACATTCCTTCTTCAGCCTTTTGGCAAGCTGTATCAGGGAAGAGATAACCGGTCTATGCTCAGCAGCATGCTGACCACTCCCAAAAACTGTCAGGCTTTCCTGTAGCCTGCGTAAAACAGCCTGCAGGTCTGCATTTGTCACAGGATCTGACGGGGTTTTTAGTGCTGCTCGTCCTTCAAGTAACTGGCTGATCTCGTCAAATAATGCGATATATGCCGGAGGGAGGCGGTCTTCATCGAAATATTTGCCGATCAGATGCTTAACTTCCTTATTCATGCTCAATAGAGTCTTAATACTGGATGATGCTACGCACGATGGATCATTCTCAAAACGCGGAAAATATGTAATATATCAAAGCAAATCTTACGCCGGAAAAACTACTATTGCGTTTTATTTTTTTCTGATATTATCACTATTACGGCTACATGCAAAGCAGCAAACAGATAGGTTAAATGAATATCCCGAATATTCCATTATCATATTTAACCATAAAATGTCCAAAAGAAACCGTAAAATTGGAACCTGACGAATGACTTTTTTTCCTAAATTAACGCCTTAAAGCTCAGCAATATATGAAACAAGTAAAAAAGTACCCCGAGGCTGCTGCCATTACCATCTTCGGGGCGAAAGGCGACCTGACGAAACGTAAGCTCATACCGGCACTGTATAATCTTTTCACCGACAACCACCTGCCCCCTGCATTCTCCATCTATTGTGTGGATTTCCTTGAAGTAGACCAGGACGAATTCAGACAGGATATGTTATCGGGAGTCAATGAATTCAGCCGGAACGGTATTGCTGAAACAGCAAGATGGAATGAATTTGCCGCCAGACTTTTCTACTTACAGGGCGATTTCCTTAAAAAGGAAACTTACATCAATCTGAGCGAAAAAATAAAAACTTTTGAGAAAGGGGCCGCTCAGACCATGTCAAGAGTGTACTATTTTGCCGTTGCTCCCCGCTTCATTGAGACTATTTCAGACGCATTATACCAGCACGACCTGTGCAACAAGGAGAACCTGGACCGTATCGTGGTAGAAAAACCATTTGGTACCGATCTGGACTCTGCAAAGAAGCTGAACCGCTTCCTGGCAAAACGATTTTCTGAAAAACAGATCTACCGTATAGATCACTACCTGGGTAAAGAAGCCGTACAGAATATCATGGCCTTCCGCTTCGCTAACTATGTGTTCGAACCTTTGTGGAACAACAAGTATATCGATCATATACAGATCAGCGTTTCTGAACAGGTAGGAGTGGGCAAGCGCGGCGGTTATTACGATAGCAGCGGCGCATTGCGCGATATGATCCAGAACCACCTGCTGCAGTTGCTGTGTATTGTGGGTATGGAATGCCCCGGCGCTTATAAGTCAGAACAGATCAGGGATGCGAAGACCAAAGTGATGAAGAGTGTAAGAGCATACACAAATGCAGAAGTCTTTAAGAATGTGGTACGCGGCCAGTATACTGCCGGTATGATCAACGAAGATCCACGGCCGGCTTACCGTAAAGAAGAGCATGTGGCAGCTGCCTCTCTCACCGAAACCTTTGTAGCGGCTAAATTATTCATCGATAACAAACGCTGGCAGGGAGTACCCTTTTTCCTGCGTACCGGTAAGTCCATGCCTGCACAATCATCTGTGGTGGTTGTACAGTTCAAAGACAGCCCGCATAAAATATTCCGGGACGATATCGTTCCCAACCGTCTGATCATCAGTATTCAGCCAGAACTGGAAATTAGCCTGCTGTTCGAAAGTAAGGTACCTGGCCTGCAGATGAAACTGAAACCGGTGGAAATGGACTTTACGTATAAGGAATCATATACAGAAACGATCCCTGAAGCGTATGAAGCATTGCTGCTGGATGTGTTACACGGCGACGCCACCCTGTTCATGCGTGCCGACCAGATAGAGGCGGCCTGGAAGGTAGTGATGCCAATTATCGACGCATGGAAGAAATACCCGGCCAGGGACCTGCATATGTACAAATCAGGCAGTTGCGGGCCGGAAGCTGCTCAGAAGCTGCTGAAGCCCTTTGCAAAACAATGGTATGAATTGCCTTTCAGCAAGACGGTTAAGGCATTACCCGATCTGAAAAGCGTACAATAAGCATAAACCGGGGATGCCTACACATGTGCAGGCATCCTCGGTTTATTTTCAGTAGCTTTCACCGCTTTTTTAAGCAGGAACGGACGTTCAAATAACAAGAAGAACAGATAAGCAATACCAACTGTCAGAGCTGTTCCTCCCAGTATCAAAAGTACAGTCGCTGCAAAGGTTGATAAGTGAAGCGGAGCAATTACATACAGCGCAATCATATGCAGTAAGGGAGCATGAATAAGATAGATGCTATACGCGAATATCCCCACAGATGCAAGCGGCTTGAATGAAAACACCTTCCCTACAAAAGCCAGTCGCGAATGTTTATATTTTTCCCTGGAACAAATAACCAGCAGGCAAAAGCAGATCAGCCCAAACAACACATCCACAATCTCATTCTCGATATTACCATTCACATCTGAGTGAAAAGTGATCCTGCTTTTATAAAAGACAAAGGCGATAGCAGCCACGATCAGCAATACGCCCCACGGCAGCCGGTCGGCAAACTTTGAAAGCCTGGAATCGCCAAAGGAAATATCCGCAGCAAGCATACCCAGCGTAAACAATATAATGTAAGGGTTTACACCCGCCGTTGCCATATCAATATCAGGATAGACTGTTCTGAGCATTCTCAGTGTTATGAACAGTACAACAGAGATCCCTATGGATGTGAGGAAGGAAGCCCCGGGACCAAACTTTCTCCATAAGAACAGTAAAAAAGGGAAAAAGATGTAGATCCTGCACTCCACCGGAATAGACCAGAACGCGTGATTGATCTTATATACCTCAGAAATAAATAAGTCATTTATTAAAAAGATATGGGTGATAATGCTGTTTGAAGTAACCGGAATACAATTATCCCATATAGAACCTGTCTTCGCATCCAGCAGAAAATAGATCGCTACCAGCGAGAAGGCCATCGCAATATAGTAAGGAGGTAGGATCCTGACGATACGTCTCTTATAAAACTCCCATACACCTGCCACCTGGTAACTACGCCTGATAGCGGGTAGCATCAGCGAAAATCCGGAAATAACGATAAACAGGTTCACAGCATAATGCCCCGATTTGAATAAGGCAAGGAATATTTTCTGTACAGCGCCGGCGGGGATTACCTTATATTCCAGCATGGCATGATGCATTACAACGTATAAGGCAGCAACAGCCCTTAGCCCATCGATATGCAGCAGATGGGTTTTGTTTTGTGTTTTGTTCTCCATTAAGATCGTATTAAACCAGGAAGACGTTATTACTGTCCGGATGCCACATTGCACCATTTTCCTTCCCCCGAATATTCACAATAGTGATGCCTTGGCGCCGGGCGCCCGGTTTAGCATAGGTATCTGGTTTTTCAGCTTAAAAATATTAGCAAATCAAAGATAAACGGAAACTTTTATATTTCATATAAATATCATGTATAGGAATCAAACATCGCATTACCCTCGTCGGGTGCCGTGTGTTTTTAGCCCGGGTTTGTTGCCCGGTTTTGTTGCCCGGTTTTATGGCCGCCCGGGGTTGAAAACCCCGCGCTACAAACACACGGCACCTACGGAGCAGATTGACCATTTGTTGCCCGGTTTTGTTGCCACCGGGTGACAAATGTCCAAACACAATAGAACCCCGTCAGTAGTCCCATGTTTGTCCCCCCGGCACCCGATTAAATAAACACTTGCTTTAATCTTCCTGCTTAACTAACTTTAAACCGCAGCACAATACTCTACAACTTTAGTAGATTTTATGTAATATTGCGCTCCAATTCAGGTCAGGGAACAGGGACAATACGGTATAAATGCCATGCCGGCATACTGATTTGGTCATTTATTATTTTATCAATCAAAGGATGGACAGGAGTTATTTCAGTGATGATGAGTTACTTATCTCTATGGCAACAGGAGATGAGGCGGCATTTACTGAGATATACCACCGCTACTGGCGCCGGCTGCTGGCCATTGCCTACCATCATACACAGGATGAATCAGCTGCCAAGGAAATTGTACAGGAGGTACTGATCAACCTCTGGGACCGCAGGGCGGAACTGGAGATCAGGCAGCTGTCACAATATCTTGCCACCGCCATCAAATTCTCCGTATTTAAATCTATTACCCGCGAGAAACGCAGGAATAGCATAGCAGCAGACGTTTTTGGAGAAAGGACCTCCCAGGACGATGAACGCATCTATGCCCGCTTCCTCCACGACTATATCAACGGCATTGTAGAGCAGCTGCCGGAGAAATGCAGACAGGTGTTTAAAAGCAGCCGCATGGAAGGTAAAGGCACCGCACAGATAGCCCGCGAGCTCAATATTTCGGAAAAAACAGTAGAATCACACATCACCAAGGCATTGAAACACATCCGGTACGGCATCCGGAATGCAGGCCTTTTTTTAGTCACGCTCCTCGCCTTCTTCAGGTAATCTTCCCCTCTTTCAGAAATTTTTTCCATCCGGCTAAGGGGTACCCCCTATGTTATGGTACTTACTATTATAGCGGCTGAAAAGATCTGCTTATACCAGGTCGCCACCATTCAGCACTATCCGGCATATGGACAAAAACAGGTTACATACACTTATTCAGAAATATATTGATCAAACGGCCACTCCTGCCGAGCAGGAAGAGCTGAACAACTGGTACCGGCAGCACAACGAGGATGCTGAATGGGAATATCTGTCTGCCGAAGCCGAAGAGCGGGCAGGCAAAGACATCCTGCAGCACCTGAACCGGCATATCGGCCAAACGGCGCAACCGCCTGTACGCCGAATGCGTCTTTATGCCGGATTAGCGGCCGCCTGTATCACAGCACTGGCTATCACTGCCTGGTGGCTCACCTCCGGAGACAGCCATATCGGCCAGCCGGTAGCAGACCTGAATATCGCCACGGCTGCACAGACAGATGAGAACAAATTTGTGGTATTACCAGACAGCAGCACAGTGATCCTGCGGCCGGGTAGCCACATTGCCTATCACGATACCCATAAAACACGGGAACTGACGCTGGAGGGAGAAGCCTATTTTGACATCCGGCACCGGGCAGAACAACCCTTTGTCATCCATACCGGCAAGGTGAAAACCACCGTAATGGGTACGACATTTAACATCAAGGCGTATTCCCGCGACAGTGTTACTGTATCGGTGATCACCGGTAGTGTAAAGGTAAGCGACGCACAAAATCATACTGCCATCCTGCATTCCAGGCAGGAAGCAGTTTACGATATTACAACCAACCTTAAAAAACAGGAACAGCCGCTGGCAGAAGGTACAATTGCCTGGACAAAAGCCGACATGCAATTCCAGGACATGCCCTATGCACAACTGGCAGAGCGTTTAAGCAGACGATATGATGTAAACATTTCATTTAAGAATCCGGCGCTCGAAAAATGTCCTATCACGGGAAGGTTCAGCGGCACAGAAACGCTGAAAGAGGTACTGGATGTTTTATCACAAACAATGGGTACTACCTACACCATGCAGGGCCATCAGGTAGAACTGGATGGCAGTGGCTGTTTCTAAACACAACATTTATCAATTTAAATCAGGTACATGGCCAACAAGCAATAACAATCAACCAAAAACAGTGCAGTAAACTGCAAAAAAAACTCCCCAGGCCCTGGTAAGCAATGAGGAGTTTCCGAGTAAAAACTTTTATCATTTTTAAACGTCTGTAAAGTTATGCCAAAAGTCCTGCTTTTGCAAAAGGGGACGCATTGTCCCATTCGTAAACAAAGAGTCCAACTATTGTTTCTTATGCGTTTAAGTCTGTGTGTATGTGCATTGTTCGCTTTGAGTCTGAACTTATTTGCAACAGGTCTTGTTTCCGGACAGAGTATTACCAGCACTATCATCAATTTTGAGGTGCATAATGAAAATCTGAAAGCGTCTATCGACAAGCTGCAGCAGGAATCCGGCTTCAGTATCTTCTATTCCTCTACCCTGCTTAATGCCGACAGGAAAATCAACCTCGACAAGGCCTCCCGGACCGTTGCGCGTACCCTGGACCTGCTGTTACAGGGCACTAATCTGACCTACATAGAGAAAGGCAACAAAGTGATCCTTCAGGAGAAAAAACAGTCTGCTCCCGTTCTGGCGCCTGTTGCTGCTGATGATAAAAAGCTGTCCGGTATGGTTACTGATGAACAGGGCAACCCTATTCCCGGAGTAACCGTACGCTTAAAAGATAACAGCCGGCATACTGCCACTGATCAGAACGGGCACTATTCCATTGATGTGGCAGAAAATGATGTCGTCCTGTTCAGCTATATAGGTTATACCACTGCAGAAATTCCAGTGGGAGATAAATCCTCTCTCGTAGTAAGGTTAAAGCCAGCTCCCAGCGACCTGAATGAAGTACAGGTGATCGGCTATGGCAGCACCACCAAAAGAAATAATACAGGAGCGGTAAGCTCCATTACCGCACAGGAGATCTCCAGGCAGACGGTTACTAACCCTTTAACAGCCCTTCAGGGCCGTATTGCAGGCATGCAGATCACCCAGGACAATGGTTTGCCCGGCGGTGGTATCAGGGTGCAAATACGCGGCTTAAACACCGCTTCTGCAGGTTTCGTTCCATTATACGTAGTGGACGGTGTTCCCTTCACACTCTTCAATGGCGGCCAGCCCACTTCCGATGCGCTGAACGCATACGGTATCTCCGGCGCCAGTGGTAATATCAGCCCTTTCAGCGTGATCAATCCTGAAGATATAGAACGTATTGATGTACTCAAAGATGCAGATGCCACAGCCATTTACGGCTCAAGGGGCTCCAATGGCGTGGTGCTGATCACCACTAAAAAAGGCAGTCAGCGTAAAACACAGGTAAATGCCAATGTCTATCACAGTCTGGGAACTGTGAACCACTATATCCCTATGATGAACACACAGGAGTACCTGCAGATGCGCCGGGACGCTTTCGCTAATTCCGGCGCGACTCCGACTACCAGCAATGCCAAAGACCTGACCGTATGGGATCAGAATGCCTATACCGACTGGCAGAAATGGGCACTGGGCGGTACCGCACATACAACTAACGCAACAGCCAGCATTTCCGGCGGTAATGCGCAGAACAGCTTCCTGTTCAGCTCTACCTACCGTAAAGAAGGTACCGTGTTCCCCGGCGATTTCAGTGCGAACAATTACTCCGGAAGACTGAACGCTAACCATAGCAGTATGAATGGTAAGTTCAACATCAGCTTCTCAGGCAACTACGCCTATATGGGCAGCAATATGCCGGTGGTGGATATCTCCGGCATCTACAATCTCCCGACCAACTTCCCGCTGTATAACAGCGACGGTAAACTGAACTGGGATATCGGCAGCAATCCGCTGGCCTACCTGATGCAGCAGTACAACGCGCAGACCACCAATTTCCTCACCAACCTGAACCTGGGTTATAAAGTGACTAAGGAACTGACGCTGAAAGCTAACCTGGGGTATAGCCTCACGAGACTGTCACAGACCAATGCCATACCTGCGAGGTCGGTCAACTCTACAAGAACGACCGACAACAGGCTTAATTATGCCGACAACCAGAATGGTAACTACATCATAGAGCCATTTGCGGAGTATAACAGGATGATCAGCAAGGGCAAGCTGCTGGTAGTGGCAGGGGCTACTTTCCAGCAGAATAAATCCACCGGTATTTCCCTTGCCGGCAGCAACTACAGTAACGAGTCGCTGTTAAATTCTATCAGCAGTGCAGGAACGGTAACGGTACAGAGTAACAACTATTCGCTGTATAAATACTCCGCCTTATTCGCCAGGGTGAATTACAACTGGCACGATAAATACCTGCTGGATGGTACTTTCAGAAGAGATGGCTCCTCCCGTTTTGGCCCCTCCCACCGCTTCGGTAACTTCGGCGCCATCGGTGCGGCCTGGGTCTTTACGCAGGAAGATTTTATGGGCTCACTTCCGGTGCTCAGCTTTGGTAAACTACGCGCCAGCTATGGTGTGACGGGTAATGACCAGATCAGCAATTATCAGTACAGCGCATTATATGGCAGCGCCGGTTCTTTTTACACTTACATGGGCACATCTGCCCTGGTACCCAGTACCATTGCCAATCCGAACCTGCACTGGGAAAGTACCCGTAAAACAGACATCGCGCTGGAACTGGGTTTCTTCAAAGACAGGATACTGCTGAAAACGGATTTCTATAACAACCGTTCTACCGACCTGCTGGTGTTCATAGGAACAGCCGGCCAGACGGGTATCACGTCCTACACCGGTAACCTGCCTGCCGTAGTACAGAACAGGGGCTGGGAGTTTGAACTGAACACCACCAATATCAGCACCCGCGATTTCCGCTGGACCACCGCGTTCAACCTGACCCTGAACAAAAACAGGCTGAAATCATTCCCTGATCTGGCTTCTTCCTCCTATGCTTCCTCTTACGTGATCGGTCACCCGATAGACGTGGTAAAGCGTTATCATTTCCAGGGAGTAGATCCGGCAACGGGATTACCGCTGATCCAGGACCAGGACAAGGATGGCGCTATTTCCTTCTCAACAGATATGATACCAATGAAAACAGGTACGCCTTATTATGGCGGCTTGTCGAACAGTCTGACCTATAAAGGCTTCAGCCTGGATTTCACCTTCCAGTTCAATCATCGTTATGGTTATGTCAACAATACCTTAACATCTGTTTACAGTCCATATGGTTCCGCCTACGCTAACCAGAGCAAAGCGATACTGGACCGCTGGAAGAAGGCGGGTGATAATGCACCGTTCCCGGCAGCAGCTACTACGAATAACTCCGCTTATTCTTACCTGGCTTCATCTGATTACAACTGGGGAAATGCTTCCTTCATCAAGTTCAAGACTTTGAGTCTTACCTATGCATTGCCCGCCGACTGGCTGAAACACGCCCGGCTTTCTTCTGCTTCGGTATATGCCAGGGCGCAGAACCTGTTCACATGGGCGAAACAGAAGTATACGCTCGATCCGGAAACAACTGTACCCGGCACAGGCTCCAACCTTGGAACAGGCCAGTATATTGCTTTCCCGCAGTTACGCACCATTGCAGTCGGACTTAATTTAACACTCTAAAAGCACGGACATGAGAGGTAAAACAAACACTTTGAAATATATAACACTGGCATTGCTACTGATCAATAGCCTGTTGTTTTCATCCTGCGAAAAATTTGTGGACATAGGCAAGGCGCCTAACCAGCTGCCTGTTGCTGACGTTTTTAAAGAAGACGGTACCGCCACCGCCGCTGTACTGGCTATGTATTCCTATTACACTACAAGCGGCAGCCTGCCTTACATAACGTTTGCAGGCGGCATAGAGGCTGATGATATACAGTATACTTATGCCACCAGCACGCCTGCCATGAATGAATTTCAGCAGTCGGCGGTCAATCCTAACAATGGTACCGTTTCCAGCTATCTCTGGATATACCCATATGCCGTGATCAGGCAGGCCAATCTGGCCATTGAAGGCCTGAAAGCCAGCACTACGCTCACCAGTTCCGTGCAGGCACAGTTACTGGGCGAGGCTTATTTCTTCCGCGCATTTAACTATTTCTACCTGGTGAATTACTTCGGCGCTGTACCATTGGTATTAAGTGCTGATGTAATGGAAACGGGCACCCAGCCACGTACCGGTACAGATTCAGTATGGGCACAGATCATCAGCGACCTGAAAGCGGCAGTAACATCGCTTCCTTCCGCCTATACCGGCACTTTAAGGACAAGGGTGAACAAGTATGCTGCCAGTGCCCTGTTGGCCCGCGCTTACCTGTATACGAAAGACTGGGAGAATGCCATTACCTACAGCACAGCGGTGATCGGGGCGACAGATGTTACTTATAATCTGCCGGTGCCTGACAGTGCCTTTGTAAACGTCAGCAATGAAGTGATCTTACAATACGGCACCAACAATGGCTACTCATTCATGGGTAATAACTACCGCACCAGCAGCTCTGCCGGTATTCCTAATTATTACCTGTACCCTGCTACCGCCAACGCCTTTGAGAGCGGCGATAAAAGGAGAACGGCCTGGGTGGACAGTGTGATATCCGGCGGCACTACTACCTATCGCATCAACAAGTATAAACTCGCTACCGCTACTGCCGGTAATGAATACAATGTGATATTACGCCTTGCAGAACAATACCTGATCCGTGCAGAAGCCAATGCACAGCTGGAGCGGATCGAAACAGCTGCGGCCGACCTGAATGCAGTACGTACACGCGCGGGACTGGACAACACTGCCGCTGCTACCAAAGATGATCTGCTGGCGGCTATTGCGCAGGAAAGAAAGCTGGAGCTGTTCGGAGAATTTGCCCATCGCTGGTTTGATCTTAAACGCACGAACAAGGTAAATGAGGTGATCGGTGCGATCAAATCCAACTGGGTAGCTACCGCAGCGCTGTTACCCATACCTGCTGCTGAAATCGCTAAAAACAAGACCCTCAAACAAAATGATGGTTACTAATCTATTCACTTTCATCTAAACTGTTTTATGCACATAACTCACAAACTACTATTTACAGGCGCATTGTCACTGTCAGCAATACTTGCAGTGGCGCAGGAGAAAAATACATTGCAAACGGAAAAGGACTACCAGGAAGCTGTCAGGGCTGCTTATAAAAGCAATAATTCCAAGGCAGGCGATTCATTGGTAGAAGTGGCGATTGCCCGTTTTCCTAAAGGCGCCTTTGCCCGTAACGACTTTTACAATAAGCAGGTCAACAAACAGATGCCTTCTGCAGAAAAGCTGAAAGCCTACAACAAGTGGATCAAGGCATTTCCGGAACCAAAAGACAGCGCTGATATCGTATACGATTATGCCCGTTCAGGCATCTCCTGGTCCTATGCAGAAGAGAATAATCCGAAGCAGAACCAGGCATGGCTTAAAAAGATCAGGTCACAGGAGTACCGCGCTATGATAGAAGTACATGATGGCACACGATTCCTGAGCCATAAGGATACTGTTACTGCCGAAAAACTGATACGTGCAGGCGTGGCAGATGCTGAGCAGTCTTATCCTGTCAGCAAGAATCCGATGGCGAAGAGCGATTACTATCATGCACTGAATACTTTGTCCTCGCTTTTATATCGACAGGGCAAATATGCAGAAGCACTGCAATACGCCAATATCATCTATAACGGTGGAGGCAACAGGGACAACGCCGATATTAAAAAGAACTATGCACTGCTTCTGGCGGCCAATGGCAAAGCGGACAGCGCATTGATACTGTTGTCAGAGCTGATCAGCAGTGGTAAGGCAGATCACGAGGTAAAAACAAAACTACCTGCTGTCTATACATCCGCTAAAGGCAGTGATGCAGGTTATGCTACTTTTGCAGCTGAACTGGAAACTGCGATGCGCAAGCATATACAAGAGCAGGTAAAAAAACAGCTGATCTCTGAAACAGCGCCCCTATTTACGCTGAAAGACCTGGACGGCAACACCGTATCGACGGCAGAGCTGAAAGGAAAGATCCTTGTGCTGGACTTCTGGGCTACCTGGTGCGGTCCCTGCAAACGCTCCTTTCCTGCTATGCAGAAAACAGTGAACAAGTATAAGAACGATCCCAATGTAAAGTTCCTGTTCATTGATACATGGGAAAGAGTACCCGACGCGTCAACAGGTGTGAGAAAGTTCATCCAGGACAACAACTATACCTTCCAGGTATTGCTGGATGATAAAACCACCGGTGTTGTAAGCAAGTTTGACGTACGTGGTATCCCCGCGAAATTTATCATTGACGGCACAGGCAATACCCGCTTTAAACTGACCGGTTTCAGCGGTGGAGATGACGCAGCAGTGGAAGAGTTATCTGCTATGATAGAGATGATCAGGTAAACAACATTAAACCTACAATTCATATCAGCAACAGGCTATCTGGAGTATACCGGATAGCCTGTTGTCATAATCCCCCCCTTGTTAGTCTAATTCCCCCACCTTGTCCTTTTATATCATGGACTATGTTTGCAATATCAAAAGATATACAAATGAAAACAATACACCTCGCCAGAACCATTTTGACGACCTTATTTATTCTCAATACATTCGTTATGGAAGCAACTGCACAACAAGCAAAGGCAACAAATCCGGCAACACTCAAATCGTCCGGTTATGCACCCGTTAATGGCCTAAAACTCTATTATGAGATACATGGAGAAGGACAGCCGCTGGTGCTGCTGCACGGAGCCTACATGACCATAGATCTTAACTGGTCACAACTCCTACCGGAACTGGCAAAAACACACAAAGTAATTGCACTCGAAATGCAGGGACATGGTCGCACTGCCGATATTGACCGTCCTGTTAGCCGCCAGGCCCTCGCAGATGATGTAGCGGGTCTTTTACAATACCTGAAGATAGACAGCGCCGACATATTGGGCTACAGCATGGGTGGAACGGTTGCCTATGCGTTTGCCATACAGCATCCTGCTATGGTGAAAAAGCTGATACTCGTGTCTACTGTATACAAATTTCATGGCTGGCAAAAGGAAGTAACAGATATTTTCCAGACTTTCAAACCAGAATTCTTTGATCAGACACCATTGAAAGCTGCTTATGAAAAAGTGGCGCCTGATCCCGGGCACTGGAGAGCCTTCCTGACCAAATATATGGAGTATGGTAAACAGGACTTTGACTTTGGTGCAGATAAAGTGAAGGCGATCAAATCCCCTATCCTGTTCATTATGGGAGATAACGACGGCGTAACGCTTGAGCATAAGGCGGAAATGTACCGCGCAGCTGGGGGTGGTGTTCCCGGAGATATGGCAGGGCTTCCAAAGTCGCAGCTGGCTATTTTCCCGGGTACCACGCATGTCAGCCTGATGGCGGATACCTCCAGACTGCTTTCGGTCATCAACCCTTTTCTGGATAAATAAAATTACAGCCTGCATAATATTAGCAAAGTCCATCCTTCTTACATCAAAACGTAAGGAGGATGGACTTTGTAACATTATTTGCAAATCACTACTTTTGTTCTAAAACAAACCTTGGGCATTCCCGCCAACATACAACTGCTGTACACACCGGTACAACCATCCATCAGGAATGCTGATGACAACGTCCTGTATCGGGAATATGCCCCGCATGCACAATTAACGAATATTGTCTACTGTTACTGGCAACTGAAAACCACACAGCCGCTCAACAGTGAGTTCATTTACCGCGTAGTGGCTGATGGCTGCATAGATGTGTATTTTGAACCCGGCAATCCGCCGGAAAACTATGTGATGGGCTTTAGCAGTAAGTATACAGAATTCTCCCTGGGAAACAGTTTTCACTATGTAGGCATCCGTTTCCTGCCTACCATGTTCCCCCAGCTGTTCCGTATCAACGCGGCTGAACTAAGCAACCGCTATGAGGCTTTAAACGCTGTAGTACCGGGCATGTCGCGCTTCATACAGGAACATCTCCACGATCAGCTGGCTATAAGTGATATGGTACGCATGCTGGACGGCTGGTTGCTGCAATTAGCCGGAATGGTGGATTTCAATGCCGACAACAGGCTCTATGAGGCCATGGATATCATTTTAAAGAAGGCCGGGATGGTACATCTTGAACATGATATTGATACCGGCATCAGCCCCCGCCAACTGCGCAGGTTATTTGAATATTATATCGGCGATACGCCTAAAACTTTCAGCAAGATCGTACGCTTTCAGCAGATACTCCGCGCAAAGCCTTCCGTACAGAGCCTCCGGCAGAATAAACTGTTCTTCGATGCCGGTTACCACGACCAGGCACACTTTATAAAGGAATTCAGGCACCTGTATGGCATCACGCCAACCCGGGCATTTGACAGGGAATAATTTGTCCGTTTTTTACAATGTTCCGCATATTGCATACCTGAACTTTGTGGTACAAAATACCAACAAATGAATAGGCTATTATTGCTGATCACAGCCATGCTGTTTGTGACCGGCACACAGGCGCAAAACAACAAAAAACTGAATAAGATGAAACTGAACGCAGGTATCGTTACCACAAAACTCGCGGAGAGCAAAGCTTTTTATACTGATGTACTGGGATTTGGCATTACATTCGAGAATGATTTCTACCTGCTCCTGCACACGCCCAACCATGAAGCTGAGATCAGCTTTTTACTGCCCGAACATCCCTCCCAGCAAGCGTTGTTTCATAAAGGCTTTACTGGCGCAGGTGTTTACCTCACCATTGAAGTAGAAGACGTAGATAAAATGTACCGGGAGTTAAAACAAAAAGGAATCGACATAAAGATAGATATCCGGAATGAGCCCTGGGGCGACCGCCATTTTGCCATCACAGATCCTAACGGCGTAAACATAGATATTGTTCATTACCAGGCACAATAGACTATCCTATTGGCCATTGTTACCTATCCGGATATACCCGGTAAGAGAACAAACTCCCTGAAGATAGCCCACATGCAGTCCGGTGGGCTATTTGCTTTTTTCTGATAAGTACTTCCTTACCGGCGTATCAAACCACACCATGACAACATACGCAAAAGCGATCAGCACAATGACCCCACAACTTACAATCCAGGCAACAGTACCCGTATCCGGTTTATTCTGCTGGTTATAATTTGCAAATGCCCACATCACCATGTAGTGTGTCATGTACAGCGGGTAAGAGATCTTACCTGAGAAATTGCAGATCCCTTCCATCCGCGAACGAAGCGTTGAACCGGCTCCCAGTGCTATCAGCAGGGGAAAGTAAAGCACCACAACGAGTACTTCTGCCAGCCAGTTCAGCTTAAACCAGGGCATCAGTAATGCAGCCACCAGCAGGACTGTAAGTCCTGTAAAACCCAGCTTATTTTTAATAATGAAATTGTAACGATACACCAACATGCCCGCCAGGAAAGAGAATGAAATACGTGCGGCGCCATCCCGGAAATTGTCCTTTCCCCAGCCTCCCATCACATTGCCGGCCTTGTGACCAACATAGGTAAGCCATGCAGCAGCTATTACAGCCATCACCAGCAGGATGCGTTTATCCAGCTTCCATAATATAAAACCATAAACAATATTGGCTACATATTCCCAAAACAGGCTCCAGGCCGGCGCGTTTAAGCCGAACAGATTAAAGAACCTGTCTGCCATCACGGGAAAAGGTATCACCAGTACAGACATGAGAAATATCAACGCTATTTTACCGGCGGAATAGGCAGGAGCTGCCGTCGCAAAAGGATCAAAAAAGAGCGCCAGCAATCCGAGAACAGATCCCAGGATCACCAACGGATGTAAGCGGATCAGTCTTGCTTTGAGGAACTTCCCCAGTCCCATCTTTTCGATGCGATCATCATAAGCATAGGCGATCACAAAACCACTCAGGCAAAAGAAGAAGTCGACCGCCAGGAATCCATGGCCGGCAAAGTTCTTACTATAGTCTGTATAAACGATCTCAAGAAAGTGGAATATTACGACCACGATAGCTGCAATACCTCTCAAACCATCCAGTATCTCAAAATGTTGTCTTGCCGTTCTTAATGGCGCTGCCCCAATTGCTGGCGCCTCAACTGTTGCCGTTTGCATATAGTGAAATTGTGATCGGGTAAAATAGTCATCAGAAATTATATATGCAAGGCATTTGTGCCGATTGGTGAGATATGCGGATAACACCCATTCCCAACTGGCGAACGCTACCATTAACGCCACCATCTCAACAAGCCAGGCCTGCATTCCTTAACCTGTCAACCTTTGTCGGAAAAAGCCTGCTTGTTGTCTTAATCACCCCGTCCCCTAAACACCCTTATCTTTTAGCTTTGTAGTACAACAACAAACACACATGCCATGAGAAAGATTATTGTTGCCACATTTACAAGTATGGACGGGGTATTACAGGCACCCGGCGGGCCGCATGAAGACACTTCCGGCGGATTTAAATATGGGGGCTGGATGTTTCACTACACCGACGATCAGACAGACAATAAGCTGGGGCAGATCATGTCTGAGCCATTTGATCTGTTGCTGGGCAGGCGTACTTATGAAATATTCTCCGCGTACTGGCCGTACCAGCCCAGTGACAATCCGATAGCGACTTTATTCAACCGTATCAACAAGTATGTGGTAGCCTCTACCCCGGTCGATCTCTCCTGGGAACATTCAACACTGATCACCGGTGATACGATCAGTGAATTAAAAAAACTGAAGGAACAGGATGGTCCTGATCTACTGGTACATGGTAGTAGTGTACTTATACAATCTCTGCTGGCCAACAAGCTAATAGACGAATTACATATCTGGACATTCCCTGTTACACTGGGTGAAGGCAGAAAGCTTTTTCAGGACGGCACCCAGGCAGCCCAATGGAAAGTAACGGATGTAGTGATCGGTGCCAACGGTGGTATTGTTGCCAGTTACATACCTGATGGA
Organism: Chitinophaga filiformis; assembly: GCF_021646545.1. GTDB lineage: Bacteria > Bacteroidota > Bacteroidia > Chitinophagales > Chitinophagaceae > Chitinophaga > Chitinophaga filiformis_A. Next base: position 341,516 of record NZ_JAKIRP010000007.1, read on the forward strand.
GATATCAGATTGGGTTCATTTGAAACGGCTGGAGTAAGTGCAAGTAAAGCCGAGCTGGCGAGAAGGGAGAAATTCGCCAAAGAAACATATTAAATACCATCACCAGCAAAGCACTATCATGCTTTGCTGGTGATCTCATCTTTAATAGAATGTAACACTCCCATTTTAAGGTCGTACATGGATAAACTGAGTGCATTCAGCTCAATATTATCCAGGATGTAAGTGGTCAGAATGGCTGCGATCACAATCATATCAACCCGCAAAGAGATCAGTCCTTTCATCTTCGTTCTTTGATCGTGATTAGATGCTATGAGCCGGGCGGCCAGCTTTTCAAATTCCTTTATATCGAGGCGCATAGAAGCAACGTCTCCTATATCATTTCCGTTATTCAGTAGAATAGCGAATGATTCAAACGCTCCCGCAGAACCGATAAGCATCTCGGGCTTATAACGCAGACAGGCCGCCTCCAGGCCGCTCAGGGCTTTATCAAGCAGATCAATAATGGCGCAGCGATCAGTATTGCCGATAGGATCAGAATGGAAGAATGCCTGCATTAAGCGGGCAGCGCCGAGATCGTAACTCTTTTTCCAGATAAGACCATCTTCGTTGCAGATGATAAACTCTGTGCTGCCACCTCCTATATCCATGATCAGGGATGTTTGCTGAATGATGCCAAGTGCTTTCACCCCGTTAAAAATAAATGCGGCTTCTTCATCTCCCGTGATCACCTGGATATCGATGCCCGCAACTTTAGCCGCTTCAACAAAGTCATGCCCGTTCACTGCATTCCTGATGGCTGATGTTGCAATAGCCCTCACTACATCCACATTATGGGCGTCAATGATTCCTCTGAAGTCTTTTAGTGTACGTATTCCCCTTTCAAAGGCCTGAGGAATGATCAGATTATCATTGATGCGTGCCTGGCCAAGCAATACCGGTACCGTGGTTTTATACACGACGCGCAGGTCCTTGTCGGTAAGATCTCCTATGATCAGGTGAAATGTATTTGTACCAAGGTCAATAACAGCAGCCCTCATGAAATTAGGTATGTTTTTACAAATCTATCAAATTAGCACGTTCCTTTAGGCGGGAATACACGATAATAACAACAAATGTATTTCATACGCATTTCTTTTCTTCACTTTCTCTATATTTTTTTTGGGATTGATACAAAACAAATCGTACTATTGCAAGTGAAATCCCGGCAGTTTTTTGTTCCCGGGAGGTCCCTACACAACACTTTGCTTTTCTCCACATTTTTTAGCCAGATTCTATAGACACCGCCAACTACCTACTTGCCATCAAGAGAATGCAAGAGTACTTTACTTTATGTGATGTAAACTTCAATGTCACTAGTGACAAGTGATTGTACTCCCCGTGCCCTTTATGGCCATACTTTAGGAATCAATTGACTGCCGACTGCAATTACTATTAAGCACCAAAACACTTATTTAACACAAGGCTCATTTCATCAACCAAAATCTGAACTATTATGAATGAAGTATTTTTACTCTTTCGTAGTATTCTAAGGGCCGTTGTACGACGAACACGCGTACCTATACTACTGGCCCTGCCCTTATTATTACTACAACTAACGGCCCATGCACAGTCGGCCAACCTTGACCAGGGCGCCAACGAGAAGGCCACCGCGCCAGTAACTCCCGTAGACTGGATCAATGGGAATCTTAATGCCAATCAGGCGCATTTCCTTGAAGGCTACTCGGTCCCCTACCGGGCTATCCTGGAAGATCTGGTCGTCAACCAGACATACACGCTGGTGATTGGACTGGATGTAAGGAATAGCGGAAAACACGCGTTGGATTACATCACGCATTTTCAAAGACTGGACCCTCACAACGTGTTCAGTCATGGCCCGGAAACGGTGAACCCGTTGCTCGACGCCCCCGAACCGGCATCCTACTTTACCACTACGGATGTCTACACGATTCCGGCGCCCTCCAGTGCCGGATCGCCCAAACCTGGACAGCCTACCAACAGCTTTAACTTATTGTCTGCCGGCGAGCAGCTGTTTACAGGGTATAATGTCGATATAACAAATATAAGCTATGCCTCAGAGGGTAGTCTGACTGCCACCAATTCAGAGACCGTCATCAATATTACTTTTAAAGCGCTTAAAGCCACCGCCATACTGGCCTGGGGTGGTCATATCGCCAGCATTGTAGACTGGGGAAAAGATCCTGTTACGGGCGAACCCAATTCTGCCAGTGCGATCAATGGTTCCCCCTATCATATGCGCCTGAAGAACTGGATCATTAACGGCAATGTAGTTAGTATCGGTAACCAGGACAGATCTTTGAAGACGGATGCTGTTTTCATTCCTCCTACCTGCGACGTTACAGGACCGGTTACTGCCTGTGTAGAGACAACTAAACTGACATATGTAGCCACGGTTGACGATCCAACCGGTCTTACCTATTTATGGAGCATCATAGGAGCTAACACCGCGAATGCAAAAATCGTGAATGCCACATTGGGCACTATAGAAGTAGTACCCATCGGTGCTGCATTTACGCCCGGCTCTTTCAACCTTCAGTTGATTGTTACCCGGGAAGGACTGAAAGACACCTGTTATCTCAACAGCCATGAAAATCCTGGCGCAGCCGTCATTATCTCGCAGGTAATTGCTAATGCCGGCGCTGATCAAACTATTACCCATCTGGATGTTGCGAATTTGTCTGCCTCCGCTGCAGGAGGTGACGGTACATATACCTTCAGCTGGACACCAACTACCGGTCTGAGTGATCCTAACATCGCCAATCCGGTCTTTACTCCGCCATCCACCGGCGTGTTCGAGTTTGTTGTGAAGGCTGATGATGGCCAGTGTTCTGATGTTGATACAGTGATCATCACTGTCACTGAACATCCGAAACCGCCATGCGGTATCGATGGCCCGAGCCCTGTTTGCCCGGGTTCTCAGAATGAATATAGCGGCCCGGACCCTTCACTGGTAGGTACCTACCTCTGGTCAGTGACCGGAGATGGCGCTATCTCCGGCGTTAATAATACTCAGAAAGTGTTGATAGACGCTGCAAAGAAATGCGGTGCATTACAGCTCCGACTGATCGTTTCAACACCTGATGGAAAGCGCAAGGACACGTGCTACCTGGATGTAATCATTAAGGATAGCATCAAGCCAGTCCTCACCGGGCAGGCTTCCGATGCGAACGTCGCCTGTGCCAGGGATGTACCGGCACCTCCTGCCATCGGCGTAACTGACGATTGTACAGCCGAACTGAAAGTCGAAACGAGCAGCACTGTTTTTGACAGCACCTGTGTGAACAGGTTTAAGATCATCCGTAAGTGGTGGGCTACAGACCTCTGTGGCAATACTTCTGACACTTTAACGCAGACTATCACTATTCACGACGATGTGAAACCGGTAATAACTGCCGACTTTGACAAGACCGTCAATGTACAGTGTCTCAAAGACGTACCTGCTGCGCCTAAACCAACAGCTACAGACAACTGTAACGGTGAAGTTACACCAGTATATACCGAAACAGGTAGTGGTACTGCTTGCGACTCCACCATCACCCGCAAGTGGGTATTCACTGACGCATGTGGTAATAGTGACTCTGTCACCCAGGTAATCAATATCAAGGATGATATTAAGCCAATACTTTCAGGCTCCGCTGATGATATCAACGTAACCTGCAGTAAAGACATACCTGCTGCCGGCAACATCTCTGCTACTGACAATTGCGATGCAACACCTGCAGTAGACTTCAGCCAGACGACCATAGACAGCACCTGCGTGAACAACTTCAAGGTGATCCGCAAGTGGTGGGCTAAGGATGCTTGTGGCAATACTTCCGACACTTTAACGCAGATTATCACTGTTCACGACGACGTGAAACCGGTAATAACTGCAGACTTTGAAAAGACCGTCAATGTACAGTGTCTCAAAGACGTACCTGTTGCGCCTAAGCCAACAGCTACAGACAATTGTAACGGTGATGTTACACCAGTATATACCGAAACAGGTAGTGGTACTGCTTGCGACTCCACCATCACCCGCAAGTGGGTATTCACTGATGCATGTGGTAACAGTGACTCTGTCACCCAGGTAATCAATATCAAGGATGATATTAAGCCAATACTTTCAGGCTCCGCTGATGATATCAACGTAACCTGCAGTAAAGACATACCTGCTGCCGGCAACATCTCTGCTACTGACAATTGCGATGCAACACCTGCAGTAGACTTCAGCCAGACGACCATAGACAGCACCTGCGTGAACAACTTCAAGGTGATTCGCAAGTGGTGGGCTAAGGATGCTTGTGGTAATACTTCTGACACTTTAACGCAGATCATCACCGTTCACGACGATGTGAAACCGGTAATAACTGCCGACTTTGAAAAGACCGTCAAGGTACAGTGTCTCAAAGACGTACCTGCTGCGCCTAAACCAACAGCTACAGACAACTGTAACGGTGAAGTTACACCAGTATATACCGAAACAGGTAGTGGTACTGCTTGTGACTCTACCATCACCCGCAAGTGGGTATTCACTGACGCATGTGGTAATAGTGACTCTGTCACCCAGGTAATCAATATCAAGGATGATATTAAGCCAATACTTTCAGGCTCCGCTGATGATATCAACGTAACCTGCAGTAAAGACATACCTGCTGCCGGCAACATCTCTGCTACTGACAATTGCGATGCAACACCTGCAGTAGACTTCAGCCAGACGACCATAGACAGCACCTGCGTGAACAACTTCAAGGTGATCCGCAAGTGGTGGGCTAAGGATGCTTGTGGCAATACTTCTGACACTTTAACACAGACTATCACCGTTCACGACGATGTGAAACCGGTAATAACTGCCGACTTTGACAAGACCGTCAACGTACAGTGTCTCAAAGACGTACCTGCTGCGCCTAAACCAACAGCTACAGACAATTGTAACGGTGAAGTTACACCAGTATATACCGAAACAGGTAGTGGTACTGCTTGTGACTCCACCATCACCCGCAAGTGGGTATTCACTGACGCATGTGGTAATAAAGATTCAGTAAGCCAGGTTATTAATATCAAGGATGATATTAAGCCAATACTTTCAGGCTCCGCTGATGATATCAACGTAACCTGCAGTAAAGACATACCTGCTGCCGGCAACATCTCTGCTACTGACAATTGCGATGCAACACCTGCAGTAGACTTCAGCCAGACGACCATAGACAGCACCTGCGTGAACAACTTCAAGGTGATCCGTAAGTGGTGGGCTAAGGATGCATGTGGCAATACTTCTGACACTTTAACGCAGATCATCACTGTTCACGACGATGTGAAACCGGTAATAACTGCAGACTTTGACAAGGTTATAGATGTACAGTGTCTCAAAGACGTACCTGCTCCTCCAAGGCCAACTGCTACAGACAATTGTGACGGCGACCTCGCTGCTGATTGTAGTGCGACCGGCAGCGGTACAGCCTGTGATTCCACTATCATCCGCAAGTGGGTATTCACTGATGCATGTGGTAACAGTGACTCTGTTACACAGGTGATCCATATCAAGGATAATATTAAGCCAATACTGTCTGGTAGTGTGAATAATGTGAACGTAGCTTGCTACAAAGACATCCCGGCTGCAGCAGGCCTCAGTGCTACTGACAATTGTACTGCAAATCCGGTTATACATTTCAGCCAGAAGTCGTTTGACAGTACCTGCGTCAACAGGCTCAAGATTATCCGTAAATGGTGGGCTGAAGACGCATGTGGCAACACTTCTGACACTTTGAAACAACTTATCACTGTCTATGACAATGTTAAGCCGGTAATAACTGCGAATTGCCATAAGATAGTGTACGTACAATGCCCGAAAGACATACCTGCCGCACCTAAGCCGACTGCAACAGACAATTGCAACGGTAGTATTCAGCCGGTATTCAGTCAAAAAGGCTTCGGTTGCGCCTGCGATTCTGTCATCGCCCGTAAGTGGGTATTCGCTGATGCATGTGGTAATAAAGATTCTGTAATGCAACTCATTCTGATCAAAGATATCACTGCACCGGTAGTAACTTACAAGCCGGCAAATATGACAGTAGCTACATGTGCATCTCCAGTCGTATTTGGTACACCTGTCTTCTCAGACAATTGCGGTACCGTAAAAGTTACTTACGTAGACAGGAAGGAAGGTACAAGTTGTCCAATCAGACATATCCGCAAATGGACAGCGAAAGATAAATGTAACAATAGCGTATCTGTAGAACAGGCCATTACTGTTCCTTGCTGTCAGGGTAAATTCTGTACCTATACACAGGGCTTCTATGGCAACGTGAAAGGTCTCGCCTGCACCCCATCCGGTACATCCGTGACTGCTGCCCAGATCATGAGTGCTGCTGTCGATGCACAGGCCGGTGACTCCGTCATCTTTGGTCTGAAGCTTACCGGTAAGTACTTTACCCTGTTCCTCGGTGATATCACCAATGGAAATATCTTCAAGATGTTGCCAGGTGGTGGCACTCCGGCAGCGCTGAAAGGCTACGCTACATTTAACAAGTCAAATACATGGCCTAATGTACCGTTACTGACAACTACCAGCAATTTTGGAAAGATCAATAATGTACTGCTGTCTCAGACAATGTCACTGTTCTTTAATATGCATCTGACTGCAACATTGAAGAACCTGACAATAGAAGGCGACACATTAAAGACAGCTAAGCTGACCGCATGTGGAAGCAATACGCCGACTACAACAGTTAGTAACTATGTAATACCACCAAGTGTAGTGAACTACCTGAAGTCAATCGGTAAAGCCAATATAGCTGGCCTGCATGAACTGGCTAACATGTATCTCGGCGGACAAACAATACCAGGAGTAGCGATTGGAGACGTTAGCAAAGCCGTAGATGCCATTAACAATGCATTTGATAAATGTGCAGTGCTTGTTGGCTGGACTAAATCTTCTGCTATAACTACGCTGAAGGTATCGACCACAACACTTTCCGTCAACGATCCGAAAGCAACAGAGGCAAGAACAGAAGAAGCTAAGCTGAATGTCACCGTATTCCCGAATCCGTACAATGATAAGCTGATATTCCGATTCATTGCACCAGTCAGCGGCCAGGTTAAACTGGAAGTTTATAACCTGCTTGGTCAACAAATTGGTCAGCTCAACTATGGTATGGTTGACAAGGGTACACAACACACAATTGAATACCATGTACCTGCAATTCATAGAGATGTATTGGTATACAAATTGAGTGTAGGTGATCTCATTAAGACAGGCAAAGCGATACATGCTAAGGAATAAGCAATTTAATATCGGCCTATATCTACAGGGGGTGCCTCATTGGCACCCTCTGTTATTTTTATAAGTCGTGAAGAAACGCTGGCTTGCAACCGATGTATATTGCTCTCTTCAGTCGTTTGCACGTTAACATCTTTTTTTTGGTTTTCGCACAAAACAATTAGACCTTTGCACTGATACCTGTGTTTTTCTTTATCATGGACGACACAACTGTCCATCTACTTCTCCATCATTTTTTTAACCACATACTGTAAAAGACCTGTAATCTGTCTGGCTGGCTGTCATCAAGGAAACGCGGGAGTGCTGCAAGCAAATAAAACCACCTGTCACCAAGTGTCATTGCGCATGGGCCTCTATGCATTTTCCGGTAGCATGTAATTCCTCTATCAACGCCAACTGCCATTAAGCATGTAAAACCACAATTCACCTGGAGGCGCATCCATCAACCAAAACAAACTCACCACTTATGCATGCAGTACGTTTACTTCTTCGCATTTGGCGGGATGTCGTACGAAGATCGCGAGCGCCTATAGCGCTGGCTCTCCCGCTACTATTATTCCTTCAACTGACAGCTTACGCACAATCGGCCAACCTTGACCAGGGGGCCAATGAAGAAGCAAGTGCGCCCATAAGCCCTGTTGACTGGATCAATGGTAATCTAAATGCGCAGCAGGCGCATTTCCTTGAAGGACATTCAGTCCCTTACCGGGCTATCCTTCAGGATCTCATTATTGACCAGGTATATACCCTGGTCATTGGATTTGATCTGAGGGATGGAGATAAACATGCGTTGGATTACATCACGCATTATCAGCGACTGGAACCTCACGCCCCTTTTGGCCATGGGGCCGAAACGGTGGATCCGTTGCTGAACATCACCGGCTTCCCTCCTTCCTACTTTACCAGTACGGATGTATACACCATCCCAACTCCATCCACACTCGGCACACCGGTAGCAGGGCAGCCTGCCACCAGTTTTAACAATTTACTGGCAGGCGAGAAGCTGTTTACAGGGTACAATGTGGATATCACCAATATCACTTATGCTTCGCAGGGTAGTCTGACCGATGCTCATTCAGAGACAGTGGTCCATATCACCTTTAAAGCACTCAAAGCTACCGCTGTACTGGCATGGGGTGGTCACATTGCCAGCATCATAGACTGGGGAAAAGACAGCTCTGCCAGCGCAATCAGTGGTTCTCCGTACCATATGCGCCTGAAGAACTGGATCATTAACGGCGAGGAAGTCGAAATTGGTAACCAGGACAGGTCACTGAAGACAGATGCTGTTTTCATTCCTCCCACCTGCGACGTTACAGGACCGGTTAGTACCTGCGTAGGGACGACCAAACTGACTTATGTAGCCACGGTTGACGATCCAACCGGTCTTACCTATTTATGGACTATTATAGGGGCTAATACGGCCAATGCCAAGATCGTAGATCCTACATTGGGCACTATAGATGTGGTGCCTATCGGTACTGATTTCACACCGGGATCTTTCAATCTTCAGTTGATCGTTACCAGGGATGGCCTGAAAGATACCTGTTATCTCAACAGCCACGAAAATCCTGGTGCACCTGTTATTATCTCGCAAGTAGTTGCTAATGCCGGCGCTGATCAGACTATTACCCATCTGGATGTTGCGAATTTGTCTGCCTCCGCTGCAGGAGGTGACGGTACGTATACCTTCAGCTGGACACCGGTTACTGGTCTGAGCGATCCTAACATCGCCAATCCTGTCTTTACTCCGCCATCTACCGGCGTATTCGAGTTTGTTGTGAAGGCAGATGATGGCCAGTGTTCCGATGTTGACACCGTTGTCATCACCGTCATTGAACATCCGAAACCGCCATGCGGTATTGAAGGTCCAAGCCCTGTTTGTCCGGGTTCACGGAATGAATATAGCGGACCGGATCCTTCACTGGTAGGTTCTTACCTCTGGTCAGTGACTGGAGATGGCACCATCTTCGGCGTTAATAATACTCAGAAAGTATTAATAGACGCCGCAAAGAAATGCGGTGCATTCAAGCTCCGGCTGATCGTTTCAACACCTGATGGAAAACGTAAGGACACCTGCTATCTGGACGTAATCATCAAAGATAGCATCAAGCCTGTCCTCTCCGGAAACGTTGCTGACGTGAATGTCGACTGTGCTAAAGATGTACCGGCGTCTCCTGCCGTCAAAGTAACTGACGATTGTACAGCCGAACTGAAAGTCGAAACAAGCAGCACTGTTTTTGACAGCACCTGTGTGAACAGGTTTAAGATCATCCGTAAGTGGTGGGCTACAGACCTCTGTGGCAATACTTCTGATACCCTGAAACAGGTGATCACTGTTAACGATGTCATCAAACCGGTAATAACAGCAACATTCGATAAGGATGTTGATATACAGTGTCTGAAAGACATACCTGGTATTCCAAAACCGACTGCAACAGATAACTGTGGCGGCGACATCACACCAGTATTCAGTGCAACAGGTAGCGGCACTACATGCGACTCTACCATAACCAGAAAGTGGGTATTCACTGATGCATGTGGTAACAGCGACTCAGTAACCCAGGTGATCAGGATCAAGGACAATACTAAGCCTGTACTTTCCGGTACCGCAGTTAATATCAATGTAAAATGTGCTAAAGACATACCTGCGGCGGCAAACATCACCGCCACTGACAATTGCGATGAATCACCAGATGTTCATTTCAGTCAGAAAGTAATAGATAGCACCTGCGTGAACAGGTTCAAGGTCATTCGCAAGTGGTGGGCTGAAGATGCATGTGGCAATAATTCCGACACTATTACACAGGTCATCACCGTCCACGACGATGTGAAGCCGGTTATAACAGCAGACTTCCCGAAGATCGTATATGTACAGTGTCTGAAAGATGTGCCTGCTAAGCCCAATCCAACTGGTACAGACAATTGTGACGGCAACGTTACACCTGT
>NZ_JAKIRP010000008.1 GCF_021646545.1 Chitinophaga filiformis
TTTGCCGCCGACTTCCTTCAGATTCCACCTCGCGGTGGACACCCTTGTCTTGAGCTAGCGATTCCTACTATCAAGGCTCGCGGAGGACTTACACCTCTTAGTTTATGAACATGCCGGGCGCACAACACACAGCTCCTAACGGAGCTGATTGCAGCGAATGATACCGTTGACGTTTATACTAACTGTCGCTGCAGCCAATAATACCACCGACAGGTAGCGTTCCCCAAAAAAAGTCACCCTCATTTCTCAAATTCCCTTATTTTTGTAGTGAACAATACAAAAATACTTCTCCCTGAGAAGAATCTAAAGAAATGAGAGGCAGGCCCAGTATATACGACAACAAAGAAGTACTATCAAAAGCGCAGAAAGTATTCTGGGCCAAAGGTTTTACCGCCACATCACTGGAAGATATTCTCGAAGCCACGGGTCTTGGTAGTGGTAGCTTTTATCATGCTTTTAAGGGGGGCAAAAAGGAACTGTTCCGGAAAGCCATTCAACAGCGAAGGGAGGCTTTTAATCAGTTTAGGGAAGAACTTGAGCATAGTAAAGCGCCAGTTGAGCTGATCAAAGACTTCTTCCGCGGCATGGCAAAAGACGATAAGGAAACCCATTTATTGGGCTGTATCATCGTGAATACGGTCGTTGAAATGGCCTGTCTGGATAATGAACTGGAAGAAGAAGCCATCGCGATCCTGAAGGAAGTAGAACAATTCTTTACCGTAACCATTAGAAAGGCACAAAAGAATGGTACACTGCAGAACCAGACCAGCCCTGAGATCCTTGGGCGTTACCTGATCACCCTCTGGAACGGTATGAACGTTACCAGGCGTATGTACCCAGATCAAAAGATCCTCACCAAACAAATTGAAATGCAGCTGGAAATCATCAGCTGATTTTTTTTGACCATTTTTGTAGTGATCAATACAGAAATAATCAAGATACTCATCATGGCATATTAAACGCTGGAATATAAATACTTATGGATTTACAATTGAAATTAAAGACTGCCTTTGTCAGTGGCTCGACACAAGGCATCGGCTTTGCTATTGCTAGACAATTACTGGCTGAAGGTGCAAAGGTGATCATCAATGGAAGGACGCAGGAAAAGATCGATCTGGCCCTGAGAAAACTGAAACAGGAGATTCCCGGAGCAGAAGTATCAGGGATAGCGGCCGACTTTGCGGATCCGGAAGAAGTGGATCATCTGCTGGAGGCATTACCAGCTATTGACATCCTCGTGAATAACGTAGGTATTTTTGATCTCAGGCCGTTTTTTGACACAAAAGACAGTGACTGGACAAAGTTCTTCGAGGTGAATGTAATGAGCGGGGTGCGCCTGTCAAGGGCCTTATTACCTAAGATGCTGGAGCGGAAATGGGGACGGGTGATCTTCATCAGTAGTGAATCAGGTATCAACGTTCCTGAAAACATGATCCACTATGGGATGACTAAAACAGCCATGATTTCCGTGAGCCGTGGGCTGTCTCAACTGACGAAAAACACCGGCGTTACCGTCAATACAATCATCGGAGGGCCTACCTATTCAGAAGGTGTGGCGGGTGCTGTGGAGCAGCTATCCGCCGCCCAGGGCCGGAATGTCGAGGATGTGAAAGCCGACCTGATAATGGCATTAAACCCTACTTCGTTATTACAGCGATTTATAGAACCGGAGGAGATTGCGCATTTGGCAGTGTATCTTTCCAGTCCTCTTTCTCTTGCTACCAATGGTGCGGCTCTGCGTGCAGACGGAGGTGTGTTGAATACGATCCTATAAGAAATCAGTGAACAGAAGACAGGCTGTCTCTTCAGAAATACCGGACAGCCTGTCTTTAGGATATGGAAGTCCGACTAAACTGACCTACGAAAATGTTATCCAAACCAATAACAAGCCGAAACCTGATCTTTACGCCAGTATTTTTGCTTTGACATTTGTATCTTCGCCCATCCCTTATACGAGCAGAAAACCCGGTCAACTATGTTTCAGAACATTACCCTTTTTTCCAAACAGCATAATATCGTCTCAGGTCCCGCTCCGCACTGGACTCCTAAAGTAAAAATCTATTGTACCTGTGACCTGGATATAGGCTTTGGCACAATACTCAGATGGACGCATAAGAATCCTATCAAATTGACCGCTATGATCAGCTTCTATCGACAGCTGTCATTGGGGAATTGGGACGAAACACCCTGTTCATTCATCTTCAACTCATCAATAACCGTCAAATGGAAGCAGCCGCCAAACGGTAACGCTCACATACAGGTATATGCCTGGCGCAACACTTTCGGAGGCAGAGAAGAAGAATTATTGATGGAAAAGCACCTGCCACGTTACAGAGTCCGTGACTACGGCGCTGACTTTTTCCTTACTGTAATGCGCATCCTCACAATGGCAAATGCCGACGAGATGAGTATCTTTTATGCAGAATCGATGTACAGAGAGAAAATAGATCCTCCGGCGGAATTTGAAATCGGTCAACGAGTATCGACCATTATCGGACCTAATGTCAAAACGCTACGTACCGGACATATTATATCCCGCGGTTACCATCAGAATAAGAGAACTAATTTGTATTTTCTGATGGTGGATGGCGAGGTACGGAAGAAATGGTATTTTCCTGGTGATTTGCGGCCAGCGTGACCGGTCGGCATCTGTAGATGCCTCATCCGATGGAGGATAATTTCCCCCATACTGATACACCTGGACCGCTCTTTAGCGTTTGAAGGTCAGTATGCATAGGGCTAGATGTACTTGCCCCGATGGATACTGACCGGTAGCGAAATATCCTTACCTGGACTTCTCATTTTGCAATTGCTCCAGTTTCTCTTTCGTTTCTGGAATTGCTTTCAGTGTTAACGCTTTTTTGAAATTCTCAATAGCTTTCGTCTTATTGCCGGTTTCAAGGTATAGGTCACCAAGGGAATCATAACAATTAGCACTATTAGGATAGTTAGTTGTATTGAGCTTAAATAAAGTTTCTGCTTTGACAAATTGTTGGTTGCGTAACATTTGGTAGCCAAGGTTGTTTACCTGATTTTCATCTGGTTTAACAGTATATCCCATTTGTTCAGACACATTCTTATAATGAGCAAGCAATACCGAATCTAATTTAAAGCCCGGATTGTTTAATTCGCTATCGTAAATTTTCAGTTTATAAAAGTTGAAAACAAATCGAAGTGCATCATATTCGCCGATCAATCTCACGGAAGGATGATTATCATCTTCATAATACCTGTATCTGAAACGTAACTGGTTCCGCGAGTTGTCAGAAAGGTATTTAATGAACGTAAGGTTGCTACGAATAAGTTCGGAACGGGAACTGGTGTCTTTTTGAACAGACAATGTATCTTCTCCTTTTTCCAGACGGTTGGCCAGGGCTATATACAGTGTCTTTCCCTTATAGTTTTGAGTCGGTAATATCGTCTTTGCTTCTTTTACAACTCTTTGGTTATCCCACCACAGCGAGCCATCAAGAGAAACATATGAATTAAATAAATACGGTTTATGGAGGAAAGTGTTTGTTACTGCGAGACCTCCAAGGGAATGACCAATAAATATTTTATAAGAGGTGGTTGGATAAGTCGCATCTATATAAGGGATAAGTTCTTTTTCAATAAAAGAAATGAACTTTTCGCCATTTCCTACGGATCCGGGAAATTCTTTATCAGTGCCAGTTGTTAATTCGTTCAATCTGTTTGATTGCAGGATCCCCACCACAATTGTTGGCGGACAGAGACCTGATACGGTCATATGTTCTATAATACTCACAACAGTATTGAAGTTGTCTCTTCCATCCAATAAATAAATCACAGGATAGTTGCCTTTGTCTTTAATTTTATTCCCGCCATTGCTATTAGGAATATGTATCCAGATTTTACGCTCCTGTGCCAGGATCTTTGAATGAACAGATTCCTCGAACCCCGTAGTAAAAGGGCTGTTTTCCTGAGCATTGACACAGAATGAGGTGGATAGAAAGATGACAGAACATAGTAGTAACTTGAGATAAACGTTGGCGCTGCAGCTGAGCATGTAGTGTCTCATATGGTATTCTCGGATTTATTTAAGCAGGTATATATTTCATGGGTTCCGGTGCCTGATGGCTCATCCCGCCTCCTTTTGAGGAGCAATCAGGATTTAGTGTAAGTACAAAGATATTTTTTTTGACAATTATTTATGGAAATTTATGTGAGCGCTTTATTAATCCTTCCATGCCAGGTATTCCTGGAGTTATACTATTCTATATACTATCACATTGAGATTTGATCGGCTGAATACCGTTGGTCACAAGAAATGATATTGCCGCATAAAATATAAGGAACGATTTGACGTTACAATCAAAAAGTGGTGATGCTCTGAAGCTTTTTTAGCAATTGCGGTTCATTAACGCTGGATATCTTTTGTATATTTACCTTCGATCTATATCCGGGCGACCAGTAACTTATGCAACTCACCGGCCCGCAGGAAGTTTTTAGAGGACAATAAAAATATAGGAGCGGTGTAAAGGTCCCGCCAGATTTTAAAGCAAAGAACGAAGAATAATGAAAGTATTTAACAACCTTGCTGCTTATAACAAATACCTTAACCTTTCAAATCCCCTGCATCCTTTAATGGACAGCAGGGTTTGTAAAGAGGCCATTCCGGGCTTTCCGAAATCCAGCGAGGAAATCCAGGTTAATTTTTTCAAGATCGCATTAAAGAAAAATTTCACAGGTGATATAAACTACGGTAAAAGTCAATACAATACCCAAAACGGTTTGATGCTCTTTAGTGAGCCAGGGCAGGTGGTGTCATGGGATGCGCTGACTTATTGGGACGGATATGCATTTGTTTTTCATCCCGACCTTATCAAAAAACATTCAATTGCCAGGAAGGTTAAGCTCTACAAATATTTCGGCTACGAAGTCAATGATGCCCTTTTTATGACACCAGAGGAAGAAGAAACTATTACCTGGCTGTTTACAAAAATTCATTTTGAGCTGCTTAACCGTAAAAGCAAGGCTAATGAAGAAGTAATCCTTTCTTTGTTAAATGTTATTCTTACCTATTCGGAATTATTTTATGAGCGACAGTTTACAGATAGAGCACAACAACAAGTTTCTATTGCGTCAAAAATAAAAACGTTTCTGCAGCATCATTACAATGATTTTTCGAAGCCTGTAAAAGATGTTCCCAGTGTTTCTTCGATTGCCAATGAGCTGCATCTGTCACCCAACTATCTTACTGATCTGATACGGGCGGAAACAGGGAAAAGCACGATCAACATTATACATGAATATGTCACCGAACAGGCAGAAATATTATTGCTCCAAACCGATATGACGGTAGCTGATATTGCGTATCATCTGGGATTTCAAAATGCTCCTTATTTTTCGAAACTGTTCAAAAAAATCAGAGGAGTATCTCCCGGAGAAATAAGAAATCAGGGAAATGTATAAGATATTCCGCGTTTTGTATTATCAGGCAGCAGAAGCCGGGAGTACCTTTGTGAAAGCTGAGATCACATTCACAATGTTTTTTCGAACGCAAAAGGTAAATAGTATGACAGGAAAAGAACAGCTGCTTAATGAAATTCTCTCTTTCCATGGTGTTGAGAAGTGGAAACAGTTTAAAACGATTAAAGCTCATGTTAAAATGGGCGGGATCACATGGAGTATAAAAGGTCATGAGGGTGCTACCGCCGATGTTCACTTCACCGGTAATTATCATGCACAGGAGGCCAGGTGGCAAGGGCTCTTTGGACAGCTGAGTTCAGCATTTAGCCCTGACCGGGTTGCATTATTGGATGAAAAGAGACAGGTGATAGAGGAACTATTACATCCGTTAGAGTCGTTTGCCGGTCACACCGTAGAGACGCCATGGACACGTCCTCAACTCGTATACTTCAGTAGCTATGCTACCTGGAATTACCTGACCGCTCCATTTAACTTCCTGTTGCCGGATATTACAATCAACGAAATTGATCCCTGGCAACAAGATGGTGAGGTCTGGAGAAGACTGGAAGTAATCTATCCTGACCATTTTGCGACACACAGCAAACGACAACTCTATTACTTTTCACAAGACGGTGAATTAAGGCGCCATGATTATTGGCCGAGAGTGCTGGGAAACAGTCCTGCAACTCAGATCATTGAGGACTATAAAGATTTTTCTGGTATTAAAATGGGAACCAAAAGAAGGATTTACATCCTCGATGAAAAAGATAATAGTTATCTGCCAGACCCCCTGTTGGTTTCAATAGATGTCATTGATGTACAGTTTCAATAACATTTTTCTTCAAACACTGTAAACCCGTTTATTTAAACTATTACAACAATATGGACTTTTTTTCAAAAGCTCCCACACAATATATTGAGGTGGCGGGAGTACCGTTTGCGTATCGCCGTTTCGGTAATCCGTCAGCCACGCCGCTCATCGGCCTGCAACATTTCACAGGCACAATGGATAACTGGGACCCTGTTATCATGAATGGCCTGGCCCGCGACCGGGAAGTGATTGTATTTGACAATCGCGGTGTTGGAAATTCGAAAGGCGCTACACCGGAGAAAGTCGCCGATATGGCAGACGATGCCATCGCCTTTATTGACGCCATGGGCTTTACCCAGATCGATGTTCTTGGGTTTTCTTTAGGGGGATTTATTGCGCAACAAATGGCAGTGCAACGACCGGCCTTACTGCGTAAGATAATTCTTGTTGGAACGGCGCCGCAGGGTGTGAAGGTGCTGCATTCGTTTCCTCAACTGATAGAAAGAGCGATGAAGCTGACCCCTGTGGAAAGGTTTCTGTTCATCTTCTTTACAAAGTCTGAACAAAGCCGGGCCAAGGGATTGGCAGCATTAAACCGTTTGAATGAACGTAAGGAAGACCGCGATCAGGAAACAAGTGAGGAGGCGGTGTTTGCGCAATTGAAAGCGATCACTTCCTGGGGTACAGATCCGGTGACACTTGACATCAGCAAAATTCAGCATCCTGTATTGATCGTTCAGGGCAGCAATGATGAGATGATGGATAGTGAAACGTCATACCTGCTTTTTAAACAATTGCCCAATGCAATATTGAGCTACTATCCCGATGCTGCACACGGTTCGTTCTTTCAGCACCCGGATCTGTTTGTCAGTGAAGCCAGTTTCTTTCTCAACAGTTATTAACTGTGTCTGTATCATACACAGATAACATCCAGGAATAATCTTTAAGACAAATTAAATTTTCACGATGATTTTTACAGTACAGGAATTAAGCACGGCATATTGGAAAGTAACGATTGATAATCCACCAGTGAATGTTTTCGATCCTGAGTTTTCGAGACAGCTCATGTCACTGATAGATCAGCTGGAAGCTAATGACGAACTGAAAGTAGTCGTTTTTGAAAGCGCCAACCCCGATTTCTTTGTAGCCCACGTAGAGTTAGTGAACATCGGAGGTTTCCCGAAAGGATTGGGTAAAACCGGACTTTCTATTTCCTGGCCTGATATCGCAAAACGTTTCGAACAGGCCGCCTTCGTTAGTATTGCATCTATTCGCGGACGGGCAAGAGGTCTGGGCAGTGAGTTTGTACAGGCGTTCGACCTTCGCTTTGCGAGCAAGGAAAAAGCCTTTTTTGCACAACCGGAAATCGGCATCGGATCGTTTCCCGGAGGTGGTGGACTGGAACGTCTGCACCTGCTTACAGGCAAGGCAAGAGCGTTAGAAATAATATTAAGCGGCGATGATTACGACGCAGAAACGGCGGCTTTGTACGGTTGGGTAAACCGGGCTATCCCTGATGCACAACTCGACAGTTTCGTTGATAGGCTGGCAGGCAGGATTGCTTCATTTGACAAACCTGCCATTGTTGCCATTAAATCTATCATGAATGAGAGGGCTACACTTCCCAAAAATGAGCATATAATGGAAACTCAAACCCTCTTCTTTGAGTCGTTGCAGTGGGAGGGAAGCAGAAGAAGGGTAAAACACTTACTGGACAAAGGCTTGCAGCAATACGGCGACGTTGAGTTGAACCTTGGGGAATACCTTTAACTAAGAATAGGCTTCGGATGATCCACGTGCTATCCGAAGCCTGTAATTACAGCTTATCATAAACACGAGACAATGAAAGCGATTATATTGAAAGCTCCCGGGAGTGTGGAACAATTGGAATACAGTGATATTGAAAAACCACATATCGGGGCGGGTGAAGTATTGGTGAAAGTAAAAGCTATCAGCATTAATCCTGTCGACGTAAAGACCCGCGAAGGTAAGGGAATGTATGGCATGATAAACACCCAAAAACCGCTAATCCTGGGTTGGGATATTGCAGGTACGGTGGAACAGAGCGAAAGCGATCTGTTCAGGCCCGGCGATAACGTCTTTGGGATGGTTAATTTTCCCGGACACGGAAAAGCCTATGCCGAATACGTGGCAGCGCCGGCAAGCCAGCTGGCACTGAAGCCATCGAATGTTTCTTTTGAACAGGCAGCGGCGGCCACACTGGTGGCGTTAACCGTCTGGCAGGCCATGAAGGCCAGGGCAGATGTTCAGAAGGGACAAAAGGTGCTGGTACATGCGGCGTCGGGTGGCGTCGGACATATTGCTATACAAATTGCAAAATATCTGGGAGCAGAAGTGACAGGCACCTCTTCCGCTAAAAATCGCGACTTTGTGCTGGGACTTGGGGCAGACAGCCATTTTGATTATCAAGGTTATGACTGGGCCTCACATCCGCATAAATATGATTTTGTGTTGGATACTATCGGGGGTGACAACTTTCATCGATCTATCGATGTGACCAAAGCAGGGGGCACCATTATTAGTATTCCTACCAGTTTGGATGAGCAGGTAACGGAAAAAGCGAAAGCTAAGGGAATAAATGGCAGTTTCATGTTGGTGAAATCCAACGGAAAAGATATGGAACAGATCGCGTCGCTTCTGGAGAAAGGGATTATTGATCCTTACGTTTCCCGGACGTTTACATTTGACCAGATGCGTGAAGCTCATCTGCAGATGGAAAGCGGCCGTACTGTGGGCAAAATTGTGATTGTACTATAAGTATGATGATACATCAATGTTGGTAACGCCCTATTTGATGGGCCGCGTTAATGTGATTAAGTCGCCCATAGGTTTTCAAAGGGAATAACCCGCTGCCAAAAAATAGGGCGTTTACAGTATTATCAAAATAGCTTTCAGGTTTTTAATGACCTAAACGCGGATTGCTGACCACTTGCTTGCATTGGATGGACAGCAATTTACCGGCATTCTTTCTCAATAATGGTTTTATACTTCCCGTCATAGCCAGTTTTGTTACTGAGCTGTATATTTTTCAGCGGCATCTGCAGACGCCTCATCCGATGGGGGATAATTTCCCATGCCTGCTGATACAGTGGGATCGTCAGACAACCGTGTATCTATATTGATTTCTCCTTCCAGCAACCTTGCAACCGGACAATTTTTTGCAATCCAGAGAAGCCGTTCCTTTTGCGCATCGGTCACGGGCTGACCGAAAGAGAGTGTCCTGAAAATCGAAGTCCTGAATGGTTCTGTTTGTTGAACCATATTCACTGCGCAATGTATGTCCGTAATGTTCCATTCCTTCTTTTTAATGTACATGCGCAGTGTAGTCAATGTACAAGCTACCAGTCCGGAAAGAACAGTTGAAAAAGGATCGGGGCCAAGATCTTTACCGCCATTGAACGTAGGTTCATCGAGGATAAGTTGACCTGCCCGCCAATTAATGGTAACTTCCTGACGGTCTTTAATGACATCACCCGTAATGTCTTTTGGAAACAGACGTAGTGTTTGTTTTTTACGTATCATAATCTTCACATTTTATCTTGTGTATAAAATTGTTATGTCTTCAAAAAAGTTCGGGACTCTTCCTCTCTGCTGGCATACCGCGTGCCAGTCAATAATGACTTAGCCCACACTGGCTTATAGAATTGGCAGTCCTTTCGGAATTTTACAGTGTTATGTGTGGGAAATCAATAGGGACATTTGTAATTGCATACAATAAGTTGAGGGTAGTGATGTTGCCGACTGCAAGGACCACATCGACCAGGTGCCCCTGATCATATCCCGCCTCGTAGAAGTCCAAAAGAACGGCTCCGGAAATATATCCTTTAGTGAACGCAATGTCATGTGCCAATGCTGCGATGGCTTTCAGACTGTTAGAGAACTGAATGTTGTTGGCGCGTATATCCAATATTTGCTCTTTATTAAAACCAAGACGTTCAGCTACGGCACTATGAAGGCTGAGGCAATATGCACATTGATTTACCTGGCTCACAACTAAGTTTACCACTTCGCGTTCGCGATAGTTCAACGAGTTATCCTTTGTGAGGTAATTGAAGTAGTTTTCAAGACCATTTTCACTGCTGGTAAAGGCCACGAAAATATTTGGAACCTGACCAAATTTTCCTTTCAGCGCTTCAAAGATCCTTTTGTTCTTTTCCGAAACGTTTTGTTCGTTCGGCATTAAAAACTTGTTCATAAAAATTATTGGTTAAAAACGTGTTTTCCTGCAATAGCTTTCCCGGTCGTTAGAATAGACTTCGTTTTAAGACTATCAATAAAACCGATGATTTAATTATGGCATAGTCCGAATGTCTCCATAAGTCTCCGGGAATTTGTTAAACATCATAGCTACAAAACCACATTCTGGAATTACTTTTAAACTATTTTCACGGGCATAATCGACCACCGCATTTACTAATTTCGTTCCATATCCATTTTTTCGTTGGGTAAGACCAACGCTTGTGTATCCTGCTTTTAGCAGACCAGGGGTAATGTGAACCGTCATTCTTCCGACTTCTTTTCCATCTACACTTAGCGAAAAAAAGGAGATGCCTTTTTCTCCTTGGTGTTTTTCAATCTTTTCCATTATGGTATTGTTTTAATGCGAATAATGCGATGTGATGCTGTTGAAGTAACAAAAGTTGGAAATGGCCGATTGATAGAAATTGACATTTGTCACAGAATAGCATGCTAATACTTCGTAAGGCCAGGCAATTTATGTGTCAGGATGCTGCACTTGTAATTTTAACTTTTTCTTTTTTGTGACTTATGTCAATTAAATACCACGAATTACAGGCGTCTTTTGTAGTGGAAGTGATTGTCGTTTTCTATCACTGGGCAATCAGGCATCCTCCATATATCGTAATATCAATTAATGACAGAAGCCATGTTGAAAAAGATTTTTCCTACTGCACAAATACTATTACGTCTTGCAATAGGTGTGGGCTTTATTCTACCAGTATTGGATCGCATTGGTGTTTTGGGCGCACCAGGCAGTACTAATGTGTCATGGGGGAATTGGACCAATTTTGTCGCCTATGCGAATAAATTGATGCCTTACTTTTCTTTCAAAATGGCGTCTTTCTTTGGCCTTGTAGCCACTATTGGTGAAGCTGTATTAGGAATACTGCTTATTATCGGTTACAAAATCAGACTCGCTGCCTACGGTAGCTTCCTACTTACATTGGTATTTGCTCTCAGTATGCTTTTCTTTACTGGATACCGATCCCCATTTGATTATTCCGTGTTCTCTGTCAGCTTTGCCAGCCTGCTTTTAGCCAGCCTGCAATCTGAAGCGGTGTTACAGCAAACGCACAAGCAGGGCTCATAACTTCTATAACGCTAAATACCAAAAAGATGAAATCAGAAACTGAAGACAAGAAATCATTTCCACTTCCTACAGCACCCGAAGGTGTTATACCCTCGCTTATTGAGCGGTTTAACTCCAGGAATGTCAGCACACAAATGGAATTGCATGATCCGCAGTCCGTGTTCGTGGAAAATGACGGCCGAATCCTAACTGACCGGGCGGCAATCGCTGCCCGACTTGAGCGCGATCTCAAACTCGGCCTGCCGCTGGCGGCGACTGTGCGCCACATATTCGTCGCAGACAATATCGCCCAGATAGTGGTGGATTGGTCCATTGACGGCGTAGGCCCCGACGGCAGCCTGGTCCACCTCGCAGGTTCGGCATGCGATATTGTGCGACGAGGCGAGGATGGATTCTGGCGGTACCTTATCGACAATAACCAGGGAACGGCGGTGCGATAGTCAGCCTGACTACATAAAGCGGGGCGGCTCCAGGCGATGGGAGCCGCTCTTCGGTGTTACAGCGAAGAATGATGCAGTGGACTTGCTTAAACATGCATTTGGTGTATGGCATATTTTTAATTTGGCCCTATCATTTTGCTTTGAATAACGTGAGTGCTTGTTTCCATATATCAATTGCACCTGCCATTTCGGTTTCATTTAACGAACTGTAGCCAATGCGTATGTAGTCGTTTGGCCTGGTGGTATCAGGCTCAAAGAAATAATTAGTGCCATCACTGATCTTTAATCCCAACTTTCCAGCATTCAGGGCAACTGCTTTGCCACTTATGTTCTCTCTGTAAGTTGCCCAGATGGCCAATCCGCCATTCGGCTTGTCGAACGTTAAATATTCTCCCAGTTGCTCACGAAGCAACATGCAAGTATGTTCCAGGCGTTCTTGATAGACTTTGTGTGACTTTTTGATGTGCCGGGAAATATCACCGGCTTTCAACAATTCGGCAGTTGCTTCTTCCAGCAACTGTTCGCCCTGTCTGTCTATTAATTTACGAATGGCCGCCGCTTCGTTTATTACCACTTCCGGGGCCACTATAAACCCGATTCGGACACCTGGCGCGATGCTTTTGCAAAAAGAGCCCACATAAATAATATGTCCGCCAGTATCCAGCGTTGCCAGAGGTAGAAGAGGACTGCTGGAAAAATGATAATCAAAATCATAGTCGTCTTCAAGCAATGCAAATCCGTATTTATCGGCCAGGCGTAAAAGCCGCATACGCCGTTCCGCACTTAAAGTGACTGTTGTAGGCCGGTGATGATGAGGGATAATATAGATCATCTTAGGGACCTGCGTCTTACACAACTGCTCAATCCTGTCTACATCTATACCGTCTTTATCTACCGGAATAAATGTCAGATTTGCTCCTGCCAGCTTAAAGGTTTGATTCGCATCTCTATAACCTGGTTCCGGTACGAACACACTATCTCCGGGGCTGATGAGTAACTGTGTGGTTAAATAAATAGCCATCTGCGTCCCCTTAGTAATCAATATTTCCTTTTCAGTGATCTGGAGTCCTCTGGTCTTGCTCAGGAAATTTGCAAGCTCGACCCTGAGGCGATAAGAACCATGTTCCGGGCCATACGTGAGAAATTGGTTTGCTAAACGGCCCTTACCAAATCTTCTGTACTCTCGCACCAGCTCCTCTATGGGTGCAATTCTGGGATCAGGAAAGCCGTCGTCAATTTTATACAGCGGCGTTGGCATTTCTGGAGCATTTATTTGCACACCTGAATCTGTTCTTGTTACTACATCAGAAGATCGATTGATTATTGCATAAGCCGGTTGCAGGTTTCGCGTCAAATCTGGGCTATGTTGTTTAATTGTATGCGCTGAAGTATCGGGCAGGTTCCTCGATACATAAACTCCGCTTCTGTCTCTTGTTTCCACCCAACCCTGTGCATCCAATTCTTCATAAGTGGCGACCACTGTTTTACGGTTGAGTTGCAGACTCAGCGCAAGTTCGCGAGAGGGTGGGAGTGCCTGCCCAGGTTTCAAAATGCCATGACATATCAACTGGATGATTTGAGATTCTAATTGCCGGTATAGAGGACTATGCTCATCGCATTTTTTAAATGAAATTTCAAGCAATTTTTTGATCATAATTGGACCCGTATGTATTTGGAAATTGGCCCAGTAAAGTAACTAAATATAGCTCTAATTTTAAGCCACATTAACAATATCATTGAGACAATTTTAAGAATTAAATCATGCTGCAAATAGTACTGTACAGCAACAAAAAAAAGGAGGCATGTTATGAAGGCAATTATTGTAACTGACCAGGCTGCAGGGATGGCCGGAATGAAACTGATGGAACAACCGGAACCGCAACCATCATTGAATGACGTCATCGTTCGGGTCCATGCATCTGGGTTCACCAACGATGAACTGACCTGGGGCCCCACCTGGACCGATCGGTTGGGTAAAGACCGGACACCGTCGATTCCCGGCCACGAGCTGGCTGGTGTAGTTACCGCACTGGGCTATGGAACGACGGGACTGTCTATAGGACAACGGGTGTTCGGCCTCACGGACTGGACGCGGAATGGTACACTGGCAGAGTATGTGGCCGTTGAGGCACGCAACCTCGCACCACTTCCCGCTGATGTGGACTTCGCAGATGGTGCCGCTCTTGTGATGTCGGGGCTGACCGCATGGCAGGGCCTGTTTGATCACGGACGCCTACGCGTAGGACAGACCGTTCTTGTACACGGTGCTGCCGGTGTAGTGGGTTCAATGGCAGCTCAACTTGCACGTGCAGCTGGTGCTTATGTCATTGGCACAGGGCGCGCTGACAGCCGCCAGAGAGCGATCGATTTCGGTGCACACGAGTAACTCGATCTTGAAAACGAAAAGCTCCAGGACATCGGCGAAGTCGATCTGGTGTTCGATGTCTTCGGTGGGGATATCGCCAACAAGTCTGCAAGCCTGATCAGGTCCGGTGGAACGCTGGTGACCATAGCAGGGCCGACCGAGGCCCGGCCTGCAAACGGATCGACTATCGACTTTGTTGTCGAACCGAATCCAAGCCAACTGACTGAGATCGTTCAGCGACTGCGCGAAGGACGCCTGCGGACACATATCGGCAGAATATCCAGCCTGAACGACGCTGTTGCAACCTTTAATTCGACAAACCGGGTCAACGGAAAGACGATCATCCGCATTCGTCCTTAAACCCTGACGCCGCAGTACACACCTCTTTGCGGTCATCATTACTATCTCGTTTAAACAAGTCAAAAGACGATGGAGTATGTACACTCGGTTTGAGATGGACATATTCCATCTTTCAGTATTTATAAAGCCATTGAATGGGAATGAAATTGTTGAATGATGAATGAGCAATTGAAAATAGAACTAATAAATCCTCAAACAAACGTGCTGGCGTTTAAGCTGATACAGCTTCATACTGATGAGTATTTTAGAAGTCTGAAAAGCTTTAACTGCTATAAAATCATTTTAATTAAGAAAGGGAAAGGTCAATTAACCTTTGATACGGCGAAGTATGATTTCTCAGAAAATTGTTTAATAAGATTTCCAATCTATCAGCCTTTTCAAATTGAAGCGGATGGTCCCATTGATGGAATATTACTTCAGTTCCATCCAGATTTCTTTTGGAACCATAAATACGATATGGAATTGACGAGCAAGCAGGTACTGTTTAAGAGTATCGGTGAAATTCCATTGATAAAAATCACGAATGAGGAAATGGCACAACTTCTGTGCCCGCTGGATAATCTTCTTTTAGAGCTCAGAGATGACCGCCTAGGCCGTTATGACATTGGCGTTTCGTGGGTGAAAATATTTATGATTTATGCCTCACGGATAAAGACGGCAAGAGGCGCGATTTATTCGAATGTGCTTTCTGAAGTTCATCATCTCACCAGGGAGTTGATCAATGCAGTTGAAGCACACTTTCACTACAAGCACCGGCCTGCAGACTATGCAAAATTGCTGAACGTAAATATCAAAACGTTGAATCGTATGGCTAAACAGCATCTGGGTAAGACTGTTGGGGACATAATTTCTGAGCGCATAATAACACAAGCGAAGCATGAGCTGTATTTAAGTGACAAACCAATCAAACAAATTGCGTTTGATCTGGGGTTTCATGACGTAGCCTATTTCAGCCGATTCTTTAAGACACAGACTACTGTGTCCCCTGAAGTATATCGTAAATCATTGAGGGTCGGCTCTAAGTTATAATCAGTCACCCGCACAATTTTCGGGACAATAGGCCCCCGCACATTTTGGATGTAACTGCATTCCCGAAACTCAAAATGCAGCATACATTATACATCGATCATATTACTGCGTATTCTGGCCAGCGTTTCCCTTTTTATGCCGAGATAGGAGGCGATCACAAACATTGGAAGGCGATGATGCAACTGCGGAAAACACCGGATAAATTGCCGGTATCTTTCTTCTGCCTGGTGGCTGAGCATCATATATATCCTGTCTCTGCTTGTACGGCATTCATTGATGATGATCTTAGTGTGTAGTGCATCGAAATTAGGGATCTCTTTCCAAAGTGTTTTAAAGCTATCCGCTGAAAGCTGTATTACAGTACTATCCTCTAAAGCATCGATAAATTCGTTTGAAGTGCTGCCAGTCACAAGACTTACGCAATCGCTTACCCAATGACCGGCCGGTGAAAGATTAAAGATGTGTTCATTGCCATTGTTGTCGATCCGATATGATCGGAGGCATCCGCTGCATACTAGTGTATGGAACCTGCATATACTTCCTTCACGTAATAGGTATTGCTTCTTATTAAGTTGCCTGGGTATTGCCAGTGATTTAATAATTGCAATCTCCTTATCTGAAAATAAGCCGTAGCTTCTGATGTGATTTTCGAAATACTCAAATATTCTCTCAGGCATTAATGGGGGATATCTGACTAGCTTAAATAAAAGAGTCCTATGGTTACTGTATCGTCATATCCAAAGTCGCTGTTGATGTCTTGCTCATTTCTTATTTGCATAAAGTTGTACATGGTTGCATTTGTGACGGTGAAGTTAACTAATATGACAAGGCTGGGAAATGGACAAAAGGGACATTCTGTTGTGATATGCGTCTGGATCGGTAGCTCCGCCAGCGACGCTTAGCTGCTGTGACATTTGTCAATTTGGGCAATAGTTAAAACATTTATTTTGCGTTCTGAACTTCATTATAAAAATTGATACTAATGAGAGCCATTTATAATGATCAGGTGATTGCAGAAAGTGATGATACAATAATAGTTGAAGGCAACCGCTATTTTCCTCTGGATTCAGTGAAAAAGGAATTCCTGGCAGTGTCTGGTATGCATACGGTTTGCCCTTGGAAAGGTGTGGCCTCCTATTATCATGTAGTTGTGAACGGAGAAAAGGCAGAAGATGCGGCTTGGTATTACCCAGATCCTAAAGCTTTGGCTAAAAACATCAAAGGATATATTGCATTCTGGAATGGCGTCAAAGTGACCGATTAGGAATGCCGTTTTTTTTGACCTATACGGACAAATTCGGAGAGCGCTGCGTTGACTTTGGATATCCGGAATGTGTTTTCATGTTTTAACTTACATAACAGTTATCCGCTTGTGTTTATATCGGAATGGAAGGCAATTAGAACAGCCTGTGTGGCAAGGTTTGCTTCGAGAAGATTGTTTTTATGGGAATAGAAGAGGGAGCCTCTTCATTTTTTTGGGACACCCTCTTCTTATTTTTTTACATTGCCAGTAAAAGCTGATAGCACTGAGTAAAGAACTAATGACCCGTTTTCGTGGCAACGACCTCCTCCATCACACCATTGATCTTTACTTTCACCTTACGTGCTGTAGGAGAGGAGATCTTGTAACTGGTCACCTTACCATCTTTCCACGCAAAGTCCACAGTGAAGTTCCCGCGTGCTTTTAGCCCCTTTACGGCCCCTTCGGCCTTCCATTGATCTGGTACCGCCGGCAGCAGGTTAATAAAGCCTGCATGGCTCTGTAATAGCATTTCTGCAATACCAGCAGTAGCGCCGAAGTTTCCATCTATCTGGAACGGAGGGCCTGCGGATAACATATTCGGGTACACACCTCCACCCGCTCCATAATTGATATCAGTTCTGGCAGTTGGTTTCAGCAGTTCACGGAACAGTTTGAATGAGCGGTTGCCATCCTGCAGTCTTGCCCAGAATAAGAGCTTGTAAGCAATCGTCCAACTGGGACCATCATCTCCTCTCACTTCCAGTGTCTTCTTTGCTGCTGCTGCAAGATCAGGTGTGTTTTCAGCAGTGATCAGTGAGGCAGGATATAACCCCCAGAGATGGGAGATATGCCTGTGCTGTGGCTCGGTCTCTTTGTAATCTTCCAGCCATTCCATGATGCGACCGTCTTTGGAGATGACACCGGGAGGAGGGAGCAGGGCGATCTTTTGCTGCAATTCTTTTCTGAATACACTGTCCTTACCTAATGTAACAGATGCTGTAATAACATTATTGAACAGGTCGCGTACGATCTGGTTGTCAATCGTAGCGCCGATGCAGATACTCGCATGTTTACCATTGGATAAATAGAATGCATTCTCCGGAGAAGAGGACGGCGACATCACCAGCCAGCCTGTTTTTTCATCTTTGATCAGCAGACTGTTATAAAACACTGCAGATTCTTTTATCACAGGATAGATATCCGCCAGGTACTGCCTGTCGTTGGTAAACGCATAGTGTTCCCACAGGTTGTTACACAACCATCCGGAGCCCGACTTGGTAGCTCCCCATGAAGCGCTTTCGCCGGGTTCCGTAAAGCCCCATACATTGGTGATGACATGCGCTACCCAGCCTGGTGCATTGTAATAGGCGCGTGCGCTTCTTTTACCCGGTTCCACCAGTCCCTTTACCAGGTCAGCCAGCGGCAGATTCAGTTCTGAGAGGTTCGACACCTCTACCGGCCAGTGGTTCATCTGTACATTCACGTCGAGGTGGTAATCCCCATTCCATGGTGTCTGTATCTGGTTGGCCCAGAGCCCCTGTAAATTCGGTGGCAGCAAACCCGGTCTTGTACTGGATATCAGCAGGTAACGGCCAAACTGGTAAAAGAGCACCGGCAGTTCATTGTCGGCCGCTGCGTTGTTGTAAAAGGCTGCCAGGCGTTTGTCTGTTGTTAAATTACCGGCACTGCCTTTTCCCAGGCTTAACTGCACCCTGTTAAACAGTTTACCATAGTTGTTGACATGCAGTTTCCGCTGTACAGCATAGCTTTTTTTCATAGCCGCTACCAATGTCTGACCGATCTGCTCTTTGAAGCCAGGATTCCTGAAATCCGTACCGGCAGCTACATACAAAATAATCTCGGTCGCATTCCTGATCACCAGGGCATTGCCTTCCGTACTGATAACGCCATCTTTGGAGCTGGCCTTTACAGTGGCCTGGTATTGCATGCCTTTGCCATCTGTGCCATTGTCCAGCTGACCATACAGTTCCAGTGCATTACCGCTGGTACGGCTGGATGATCTTTCCTGCCGGCTCATTGTCACACGGCAGTTGAGTTTCCCCGGCTGATCTGCCGTTAGGCGGATCATGCCCAGGTCATCTCCATAACTGGTAAAGTATTCGCGTTTGTAAGTAACGCCATCCACTTTGTAGCTACAGGTGGCCATAGCCTGTTCCAGCGATAGTGTTCTTTCATACTGTTCAGGCGTATTGTTCGATGCGCCTTCAAACTGTATCTGCAATTCCCCCAATACCTGGTAACAGCCAAAGGGCACGCTACCTGAACCTTTGCCGGTGCAGATAAAGTCTTTATCCATCAATGCCTGTGCCTCATCATTCCTGCCTTCTTTCAGCAACTGCCGGATACGGGGCAGTTGCTTATAAGCTTCATAATTGTTGGCATCCTGCGGAGCGCCTGACCAGAGGGTGATATCGTTCAGCACGATCTTCTCTGTGGCAATACCACCGTCAGGCATCATGCCTAAACGGCCATTACCAAGGGGCAGGGTTTCCTCCCATACCTTTGCCGGTTTGTCATACTTCAATTCCTGTGCATGGCTTTGCGCGGTGCTATATGCTACCGGCAGGGCCGCAATGATAAACGTGATAATACTTCTGTTTAAAAACATCATTAGACCTGTAACTTTTGATAACTAACTATTCTTTATTCCAGAACGTGAGTTCCGACATGTTTACATAACTGTTCTCTCCATTGGCATTGTGCAGCACCCTGATACGGATATAACGTACCGGTGGAGGATCGCTCATCAGCGTCGTTTTATAAGGCGCATTACCATTGTCTGTCCTGATCACCTCTTTCAGCAATGTCCAGCCCTTTGCCTGCATGGCAGCCTTCCATCCGCCGTCACGGGAGTCCAGTTCAGGTACCGCATTGGTTATATCCGCAATGCCCCATACCTCAAACTGGTCAGGATTGTTACAACAGTCCCTGCCTGTTTCTTCTATGCTGCCCAGGTTGTTGTAAACCTTTCCCATATCAAAGCTGAGCACCCGTGGCATGCCGCTATTGCCGTCACTATGGAAGATGTTCGGGTAACCCTGCGGACCAACAGATCCATCCCACAACTTACTCACCCGGGTATCAGACTGGTAAATACCCATATCTCCATAAAGGTTCAATTCACTGAAGAGGCTCTTATCGCATACTACCTGCCTGAAGATAGTAGGAAAAGTATCATTCTGCAAAGTGTAGAATGTATCCAATGCACCCCTGACAGGAATATAGGAAGACTTGTACACCACAGGCGTACCGAATTTATAGTCTGTCAGTGTAAGGGAGTCTTCGTCGGGAGACAAAGATACCTGCGCTACCTCACCACTCTTTTTAGTGTACTGCAATGCAGTATTGATGTTGATCGTATCAGGCGTGGCAAACCGGATGATGACGGAGCTATCTTCCTGAATAGCATAAGGTGCCTCCGGATTGCTCAACCTGTTATTGAGCGTTGCCGTGTATACAGTACCATATACCCTTGCATTGCTGATCTCTGTGGCCACAGACCTGTTGCCTTTAGCATCATAGGAATATATCACGAAAGAATATACATACTCCGACAGTCCGGATATGGTACACCTTACGGTATCACTGGTATTGTGTGTAGTGGAAGTGACCTCGAGTGAATCGGCTTTGTTATTCCAGTACACTCTGTACTTAACAACACTGGGATCAGGGCTGGGTTGCCAGATCAGCTGCAGACGGTTATTGCCGGGCAATACTTTTGCATTGGCTATTGCGCCGGGATAGACCAGTTCTTCACCACCGAGGAAGTCGCGGTAATCAGTCGGTTTTTTACTGCAGGCCAGCAATAAGAGTAAGCAGGCCAGCACATATATGCTGTTTGTATGATAGTGTTTCATTTTTCTGCCGTTTATAAGGTGTTATTGTCTCGGATCTCCCCAGAAGGTCAGTTCTGTCACGTTGAAAAAGTTGTTTGTCTGCGCCATATTCGAAAGGCATTCAAAGCGCATATACCTTACCTTCGGCAGGTTCAGGGGGAAATTGTAGCTGAAACCTGCATTCCAGAACGCGAGATCCGCATTGGTGTATTGTGGATTAGGCAATTTGGACGGCTTGCCCGGTGCATCGAATACGCCCAGGTTGATCCATCCACCAGGCGTCTGGCCACCTACAGGAGGCAGGTTATTTTCATCGGGCATCGTCTCATCCACAGGTTGATCTTCTCTTCCCCACAATACCCATCTTTGTGGTGCTCCTGCCTGCCATAACCAGTTGCCACTGCCGTCTATTCCCCTGTTCCAGATAGTGTAGCGACTTAACCTGGCTGCCTTGCCCATATCGTATGTGATCACTGCCGGCCATACCAATGGCTGGATCGGTTGCTCTGTATGATAACCGGGCGATTGTGCGGTGCCGTTCCACAGATACTGGATCACCCATCCAAAGCCGGTCCTCGCGTCCGTTCCCAGCGGATAGGCCTGGAACAATGACTTGTCCATCTGGGCTTCAAAAACAGGTGTAATAGTAGAGAACAAAGTATCAGAGATATTGCCCCACTGGTCTGTGATATATACCCCGAATTGATGAGGGATCGTATCATAGCCTCTGAGACTGAATGAAACCGTATCCTCGTTGGTATAATTCTGTGAGATGATCTGGTACTTGTTTGTCTCGTCGGGTGCGACAGTAATGATACCAAGATTAGCATTGGTCTTATTGAGACAGGTGATGTTCACGCCACCGAAATCCTGCTGCATAGTCACCGTTGGACGTGTGAGCAGGTAAGGAGGCGTATCCGGATGTACTGTTACGGTTACCGGGTCAGAAGATACCTGCGCACGGCTTACGGTACGCAGCACCACCTCATAGTCCTGGCTTTTCGCAAAACCGCTTACTGTGATGCTATCGGAATAATAGGAGGACTTTGCCTGTCTGCTGGTCTTATCATTGATCTTATACTCTGCCTGTACATACAGGATATTGGGCGAGTTAGGCAAATCATAAGTGATGTATGCCCCACCGTTGAAATTCACTACTTTCACATCAGTAACCGGCCCCGGTTTCGTCATATCGGTAGACACTATTTCATTATAACCGTCCATTCTTTTGCAGGACAGCGGTACTGCGGCCATAGCGATCAGCAGTGATAAAACTTGATATATAGGATGCTTGCTGTATTTCATACGTGATAATTAATAAGTAGATGGATATGCTGCTTACCAGTAAAGCGTTTGCACCAGGTTTGGATTGGTTAACAGATCATAATCCTGTATCGGGTACAGATAGTTCCTTAAGCCAAAGGCTGTCTGCTGCGCGATCCTTATCTGGTAGTACCCCTCTGTTGTTCTGTTAAATACGTTCCAGCCCAGCAGGGGAGTGCTTAATACATTCTGGAGCTCTTTCCATCTCCGCAGGTCCCAGCCCGCCTGTCCTTCGAAAGCTGTTTCAATCCTTCTTTCCTGGTGGATGATGGCACGTAATCCGTCTTTGGAATTACATTTATTCGGATTGTTGGAGTACTGTGACCAGGAAGCTTGTACGCCCTGAAGACCAGCTCTTGCTCTTACTTTGTCGATCCATTGATACACTTCCGCACCCGGACCATTCACTTCATTCAGACACTCTGCATAGAGCAACCATAGACTGGTCAGGCGCATAAAAGGCCAGGAATAATTCTGTTGAACGCTGTTTTGTCCGAAGGTGGTCTGATAAGGCACCAGCTTCTTTGCCCAGTAACCGGTTGCATTATAACGCAGCTGATCGGGCGGAGCAGCGAAGCCATTCACGGCATTCACATAGTTAGGGTTGTTATCGTCCAGGTTACCCGATCCGAACCACACACTGCCATCAAAAGCAACATCGGCATAATAACGCGGTTCTCTGTTAAAGTTGCCCTTCACCGTGGTGTATCCTTTCTTGATGTAATAGGCATGTGTATCGTCGCCCTCCTGCAGTTTATAACGGTTCTTATAATCCCAGAACCTGTCTTCATTAATGGGTACGCCATTGCTGCTATAGAACAATTCTGACTGGCCGATAGGCACAGAGAAATTAGAATACACGGCAAACACATTGGCCGCTGCTTCTGCCGTCACACGTGGAGAGGCCATATACTGCCATCCGAACTGCGGATTGAGTGTCCATACCTGTTCTGTATTCCAGCTGTCTACAAAGGCGCCCTGTATAGTGAGCAGTCTGCGGGTAGCGTCTGACATGTGTACCACACCTCCCGATATCCTTAGTTGATACAAGTCAGCGCCTGCAGTGGTGGCTGCATCAATGGCCTCCTTACTGGCAATCATAGCGCGTTG
The DNA here is from genome assembly GCF_021646545.1 of Chitinophaga filiformis. Classification (GTDB taxonomy): domain Bacteria; phylum Bacteroidota; class Bacteroidia; order Chitinophagales; family Chitinophagaceae; genus Chitinophaga; species Chitinophaga filiformis_A. Next base: position 23,319 of record NZ_JAKIRP010000008.1, read on the forward strand.
CCATTTTGCATCATCGTATTCTGCCGGGAAAAGTCTTGTACCATCGCCCCGCTTCATGGAGGCATAATCAGGATTACCGTTGAACAAAGGACTGGCCTGTGTAACGAGTACCTCCGCCTTTACGGCCTTTGCGATAGTACCGCTGATACGTCCCTGTTCTGCAGCCAGGTTCTGAATAACCGGTGGCAGATCTACGATGGCTTCATCCAGCAAGCGTACCACATAGTTAAAGCATGAGTCGACAGGTTGCTGTTTGATCCTTACTTCATCAATAGAAGCATTCACCGGAAGATTGACATCCACGATAGGAATAGGACCATACATTCTGATCAGCCAGTAGTGAAAATAGGCTTTCAGGAATTTAGCCTCCGCATTCCATCTTTTGCGCTGAAACTCCGGTAAGTCAGGAGCTATGTGAGAGTTCTCCAGGAAGATGTTACATTTCCTGATAGCCTGCCACATGTTGATGCCCATGTTGTAACCATCCCAGTAGTTCAGCAATGGGTTAGCGCTGTTCTGTAAACCACGCATGATGCTGAAGCCTGCATCGCCGCCCGCGCCGCCCAATGTGGTCTGATCCTGTAAGGGATAAGGGAACAGCACTTCGCCTGATGTGGCAAAACCAGCGTTCCTGCGTATATCTGATAATGCCTGTAATGTGGCATAACACCCAAATAAATAAGCTTGTGTTTCGTTGGCGTTGGCAAAAGCGCTTTCCAGCGTGGCAACGTCGTCGGGCACAACGTCCAGGTATTTGCTACAGGAAGGTTGTATTAATATAGAGAGGCAGGTGACTGCACAGAGTAATTGTTTTGTAATGGATCTCATAAGTAATCGTTTACGTTACTTTCGTTAAAAATTGACGTTAGCGCCGAAATTGAGCACCTTTTGAATAGGATAGCTGAATCCCTGGCCGGCTTGCTCAGGATCCCAGAGCTTGAAGCTGCTGAAGGTAAACAGGTTCAATCCACTGAAATACACACGCATACTGGAGATATACAGGCGTTTTGCAAGAGACTTCGGCAGTGTATAACCTAATTCAACTGATTTCAATCGCATGAAGCTACCATCTCTCAGCCACCAGGTGCTTTGCTGCTGGTTGTTCAGGATGTCAGTGGTAGATAAACGAGGCCATAATGCATACAGGTGCTGGTTCTCTTCAGACCAATGGTCGTCGGCATAAGCCTGTAAGATCTGCGCATTGTTTACAAATGGTGCGGTACCATATTTCCCCCAGTATCTGTCGTCTTCTGAAGTTGCATTGATGAAGAATGATTCCCTGGCCAGTCCCTGGAAGAAAGCATTCAGGTCGAAGTTTTTATATCCCATTGAAAAGCCAAAGCCATAGATGATCTGTGGTGTGGTTGGAAGGCCGATAGGGACCTGGTCGTCCTGGTTGATGATACCATCTTTATTGACGTCCCTGTATTTGATATCGCCGCCGATTGGTAATGGAGAAGAGCCGAACAACTGAGTAGGAGAGTTGGCAGCTTCCTTATCATCTACAAACAATCTTTCTGCGATATAACCAAACGGCTGATTGATAGGCCGGCCTTTCTGGAAGCGGTAGTTGTATTTATATTCCGGTTCCTCGTAACGGCCATAGCGGTTGGTTGTAACGGTGAGGTTACCCAGTACTGAGGCCCATACGTCTTTGGAGATATTTTGTTTATAGTTGATATTCAGATCCAGTCCCTTAGCATAGGCTGTACCCACGTTAGATTTAACCGCAGCTTCGAGACCATTTGTAACAGGAATATATCCGCGTCGCTGCAGGATGTTGTACCTGTATTCATGATAGATCTCTGCGGTGATATTCAGCTGGTGCAGTAAGGTGATCTCTGCCGCGAGGTTGGATTTACGTGCAGTCTCCCATGTTACGCCGGGATTAGGGTAGTTCTGAATGGTGGTGCCGTACATCTTCACACTGTTGTTGGTGCCAAATACTGCAGACGGGCCATTCACGTCATCCGGTGTTACGTTGGATAAATAATAGAAACGGGTATTGTCGATGTTGTCATTTCCTACCAGACCGTAGCTACCTCTCAGTTTAAGTCTTGTAACAATTTCAGAGATATCGCCTTTCCAGAATTTCTCGTTAGAGATCACCCAGCCTGCACCGATAGTGGGGAAGAAGCCCCAGCGGTATTGGGTGGAGAAACGTTCGGATCCATTGTATCCGAAGTTGAATTCGAGGAAGTATTTGCTGGCGAATGAATACGTAGCTCTACCTGCCAGTCCGAGGTTACGGTAAGGCAATGAATACTGTAAGGAGGGCAGGTTGGTATTCGGATCATTCGCATCAGCGTTCAGCTTCTGCTGGCGTGTGCCTATGAGCGCAGCACTGATATTGTGTTTACCAAAGGTCCTGGCATAGTCCAGGCTTCCCTGCAGGTAAAGGAATGTGTTCACATTCTTATTGCCCGGATAGTAGCTGAGGAATTCCTGCGCGCTGCCCGGCTGGCTATTCAGCCAGGTAAGGCTATAGGTGTTGCTGGGCTGGTCGTAACTTGCTACGTCATAAAAGAAAGGTTTGTATGCCCTTCTGAGATCGAAATAGGCGTAGCGGTTCGTACTGAACAAACCATGAAATGCCAGTCCTTCGGTAACGAAGTTCAGGTTCTGATTCACCTCAAACTGGGCCGATAACTTTGATTCTGAGAATGATTTATACCCATACATCAGGGCTGCATACGGATTGCTTTGCAGTCCGCCGGTAGTACTGAGTGAATTGCCGAAAAGTATATGTTTAGTCAGCAGGTTGGCACTGTCTGCCGGGAAATATGCAGGAAAGGCAACCGGGCTGGTATGCAACGCTCTGTCATACATATCGCTGGCAAAGCCTGACTGGTCGTCGGTGATAGGTCCGGTATATTCATTGAAATTACCCCAGAGACGAACAACTGCTTCCGTTGTTTTGGTCAGTTTAACATTGACGTTAGAACGCAACTGGTAGTTCTCAAACTTCATGGAAGAGTTGAAGTTATTAACCGGGTTTACCTGTAAGATACCATTGTCCCTGTCGTAAGAGCCTGCTATGTAATATCTCGCCGCTTCTGTACCACCCTGCACGCTGAAGTTAGCGCGTTGTGTGGTGGTCTGGTCTTTAAACAGGGTAGACATCCAGTCAACCGCAGGGTATACGTAAGGATTGCTGCCGGGGGCCTTATCCATGGTTGCCTGTGTGTTGATGATATCATTTGGCGTATACTGTGGCGTTGCCAGCGGATTGCGTGTGGTCAGCGCCTCGTTGTACAGCTTCATATACGTAACGGGATCGGCGAGTTTCACTGTTTGTGTGGGCCTGGAGATAGAGCGTTCGTAACGGAAGTTCATACGTGCTTTACCGGTCTTGCCTTCCTTGGTGGTAACCAGTATAACGCCGTTAGCGCCACGGGCACCATAAAGGGCAGCAGCGCTGGCGTCTTTCAGAATGGAGAAACTGGCAATATCATCTACCTGCAGGCGGGCCAGATCGTTGGTACTTAGCTCAACGTTGTCTACCAGTATCAGCGGACTGGCACTGTAACCGAAGGTGGTGACACCGCGGATGAAGAAGGATGAATTGTCCAGTCCCGGCTGGCCACCACGCTGAAATGATATCATACCGGCAATCTGTCCGGCCATGGCGTTGGTAAGGTTGCTGGAAGGGACCTTCAGGGCAGCAGGATCAATGCTTGTAACCGAGCCGACTACGGCTTCCTTTCTTTGTTTTCTCCCATAGGCCACTACCACCACTTCTTCGGCGCTGAAGGTAGCTGGTCTTAATACGAGGTTGATCACCTTTGTGTTGGGCGTTACGGAAATAAACTGTTGCTCAAAACCTACAAACGAAAACCTGAGCAGGGTGCCCGGCTCTACATCGAGTACGAACTTTCCGTTTGCGTTAGTGGATGTTGCGACGTTCTTTTTGTTTTCAGCTACAATGTTTACACCTTCAAGTTTAGCACCGGAGGTATCTGCTACAGTACCGGTGACGGTTAGTTTTTCAGCCTGTTGTGCGGCAGCATTGTAGGTAAGGAACGTGGATAACAGAAAAAGCAGGCACGCGGATTTTAAGGCCCTTAGCCTGTACGTGGAGAGGTATTCTGGCATAAACCAAGATTTAGGAAGATAGTGTGAATAAAACTATTTCAACATGGAATTGCGGGCAAAAGTATCTTATGAGAGATGTAAGGGAAATGGAAGATTCTTTTATTTTGATGGATTATTCTACGATTTTGGACAAAATACTAATTTTGGATGCAGCCGGATTTTAGTGAAGTTAAGATAGTATTGGGCTGAGGTAATTTACTATGAATCACGTTATTGGTCCCGTAAAATAGTCCAACCTCCATTACATTAAGATAGTATTGGACTATGGTAATTTAATATGTATCACGTTATGAGAAAAGTCAAACGAAAGGACGGTTTCGAAGGGGAACGCATGATCAGTCTTCCCGAAACTGTCTGGAAAAACGCCATTAAAGCCAACCCGGTTATCGGTCAGTTGTACATCACCCATATCGGTTATTTCCCAAGAGCGGTTTATCACTACCGCGAAAGAAAGTATGGATGTCCTGACAATATTCTGTTGTACTGTGTAAAAGGGAAGGGCTGGTATGCTGTGAACGACAAACATTTTGAGATGGGTGTAAACCAGTTTGTGATCGTACCGGCTACGAAGGCCCGTTTGCGTTATGGGTCGGACGACGAAAATCCATGGACCATTTACTGGGTACATTTCGGCGGAAAGAATATAGACAGCTTCAACCGCGGATTTAACATCGGTCTGCTGGATGGGCCGCGGCACATTCATTCCAATGAGACAGGTATTCAGCTATGGGATGTGATGTACCGCAGTCTGAAGATGGGATTCGGTAAGGACAACCTGGGGAAGGCGAATTTATGCCTGTATCATTTTATCTCTTCATTCCTGTACCCCGAGGGTGAACGCAGAGAGGAGGATGAGGCGAAGAACCGGATTGATGGTACGGTGAAGTATATGCAGCAGCATTTGTCAGCCATCCTGACCGTAGAAGTTCTTGCGCAGCAATGTGATCTTTCTCCCTCTCACTTTTCAAATCTGTTTAAGAAGGCAACGGGTATGTCGCCTTTGAATTACTTCATTCATCTGAAGCTGCAGAAGGCTTGTTTGTTGTTGTACACTACTGATATGAAAATTAAAGATGTGGCAGCAGCTATAGGTTATGATGATCCGTATCATTTTTCCCGTTTGTTTAAGAAGACGATGCATGTTTCACCGGAGCAGTATCGGGGGCTGAGGAGGAAGGAGGGATCGGTTGATGAATGAATTGCAAGAGATTGTAAAGTAGCTTTAGTAATTGCCTGGAATGGCGGTATGAGGTGGATGTAACTTGCATGTAACTTGCATATGACCAGGATTAACTTCCGATAATCTTCCGATCAAATCGGAGGATAATCGGAGGTTAATGCTGGTCATATGCAAGTTACATGCTAGTCATGTCCTGGATTTGACAGTTTGAAACCTGTATATGGGCAACTGCCATGGGCAGATGGCGACCTTGCTTTTTAAATGCCTCAGAAACGGCATTTAAAGCGTGATTAAAGCCATGAAATGGATGGAGTGTAGGGTGGAGTGCGGCGGCGTTCCTGGCCTGGAAAAACGCCCTTTATGACGATTTTTCGGGTATATAACTCCCGGCACATGGGTACAACCGGGCGGAACCTTATATTTCGTTATTTTTGCATTCAAATTTTTAACAAGATGAATAAATACGAAAGATTGAAAACCGAGCTGCAGACAGCTGGTACAGGAAGAATGAAGGCCTTCGGGAGCTCGATGTTACCGATTTTAAAAAGTGGAAGCCTGCTTACGTTCATGAAGGCAGCTGAATATGAGATTGGCGATATTGTGTTCTGTAAAGTGAGAGGCCGTTACATTGATGCGCATAAGATCGTGAAGAAGGATGCGAATAAGGGATTTCTGATAGCGAACAATCATGGTTTTGAGAATGGATGGACGAAGATCATTTACGGCCGGGTAGTGACCGGTGAATTTGAGAACAGGATCATTTATCAGAGAGGTTGATTTGAGGTGTTCCGCAATTGCCCCGGGCTGATTCGTGTTGTTTGCACGAAGTAACAATAAGGCCCCGGGTTTCCCCAAAAAAGAGAAGTCAAACCCATCTCCAGCGCCTACACTTAAACCCGCTAAACCCGCTTCACACCTATCTTATCAGTTAATGGTATAACGGACAATCACACGAAAATTATGTTCCTATTTAACATGCGATTAACTAAGTTGTAATGAAAAAAAATTACCTTGGTTGTATCTGTTGAAGTCTCACAAAACGGGGGTACTAAAAAAAAGTTTATGCAAATGGGACGCATAAAATCCAGGGACACTGTTCTCCTGATCTGCTATTTTTTGTTTACAAGTATGTTTATCTATGCCGCTGTGTCCAAACTGATGAATTACCGGATATTTATTCTTCAGATGGATCGTCAGCCATTTCCGGATAAGTATACGAACTTATTGGTATGGGGGGTACTTTCATCTGAGATCCTGGCGGCAATCATGATGATGTCCCTTTCTCTGAGAAGGGCAGGATTGTTATTTGCTACGGCAATGATGATATGTTTTACTGTGTATATCATCCTTGTTAAACTGAACTACTATGGTGTAATACCCTGTAGTTGCGGCGGGGTGATTGCAAGTTTCACATGGACGCAACATCTGCTTTTTAATCTCTTCTTTATCGGTATCGGCATTGTAGGTATTTACCTGGAGCAGCAATTCAGAAGGAAGAGAGCATAGTCACCATCACACGAAACATTTTTGTATTACTATTGGTTATACATAACATACAGCAAAACAGTAATCGCTTACGTAAAAGGGATATAGCACTAAATATTACCTGAATGGCGACTTAGGGAGCAGTAAATAATCGCCTGCGTAACAGGGGATAATAGCGCTAAATTATTATCTGAATGGCGAAATAGGGGCAAGCATATCACACAACGGGAATCGCTTAAGTAACGGGAATAAGAGCACAGATTATTACCTGAATGGGCGATTGGGGGACAACATATCACAAAACAGCAATCGCGCTTACATAACAAGGATGATAAACGAAATGATTACCTGAATAGGTGAAATTAGGGATAGTTTATTTGCATTGAAAGTAAAACGCTTACTACCTGGCAGGGTGGCTGATAAAGCATTCCCCTGATCTTAATGTATTAAGGACAACACTGCTTAAATGGGACGTGCCGTGGGCATGAAGGGTGATTCATGTCATAAGGACAATACTGCTGGAGACTAACATGTCGTGGGCATGAAGGGGGAAATCATGTCATAAGGATAATACTGCTGAAAAATGAGCATGTCGTGGGGCATGATGGGCGATTAATGTCATAATGACAACACTGCTTAAAATGGGACGTGCCGTGGGGCATGAAGGGGGATTCATGTCATGAGGACAACACTGCTGGAAATGGACGTGCCGTGGGGATCCGGGGTGATTCATGTTATAAGGATAATACTGCTGGAAATGAACATGCCGTGGGCATGAAGGGGGATTCATGCCTGAAGAGGGAATTAAGTCTGAAGAGGACAAGAAGGGAGTATACTTCACGGAAGTGATGCCAATATCGTGTATATGACAATTTCAAAATAACGTACAATCAACTCAATTACCTCAATTACTAATTCGCATTCGTATGAAAAAGATCAAACTATTATTTGCAGTCTTCGCCGCTGTAGCAGGAACTAGCGGCGCTATCGCATCCAATCTTCCTTCTTCCTCTTCTTCTCAGGAAGTCCTGCATAACTGGATTAACTGGGATGATGAACTGGTGCTTGTGAATGCCACACAATCACAAGCGCAAACACTTTGTTCCGGGCAAATGAACATCTGCCTGCGTGCACAGGACAATACCAGTATCTTTACAGTTGGAGACGTCACGTTCTAAGTAATAAAAAATGACAACAGCACCAGGGCTATATATCCTGGTGCTGTCTTTTACTGTAACGTATGCGGCGCTACGTTTGACTGTTTCAGTTAGTATCCGTCATTTTGAGTAAGCGCCGGATTTAAAGCTCTTTGTACTTGCGGAATAGGCCACAGCTCCCGGGTTGATTTCCAGTCTGATTTTATCGGCTGCAAAGTCTCTGATGCTTTGCCGGTCCGCTTTAGATCCGACCATCTGTGTCCGCATTCCATGAAGAGTTCAATTCTTCTTTCCTGCGCTATCTTTTCGGACAATTCAGCTGCTGAGATGCCGGGATTGCTGGTCTGAATTAAAGGCAAACCCGCACGTAGCCGAATAGCATCCAGGTCCGCAATGGCGCCTGGTAATGAGTTTAGATGTACGCGGCACTCCGCCCGTATTAGTAGTATCTCGGCGAGACGGAATATCATGTTATATTCTACAGGTTTGGGGTTAGCGATAAAGTCTGCTTTTTTCTTATACTTAAAAGGATAATAGTAGGTGATTGCGTTGACCACCTTACTTGCTACCCATGATTTCCAGCGTTTGTCGTTTACTTCAAATGCATTCCTGAGGTATGTTGTCAAAGCAAAATTCGGACGGGCAAGGTCTGATGGAATAAATGTATTTCCTTCCATCGTATTATAACCTACGAGAACGGGTTGTATCTGAAATATGGCCTCGGCACTATTGGCAAGGAAGACATCATCCACAGCCGTTAACTGGTAACGGCCTGTATTGACAATTTCGCTGGCTTCTTGTTCAGCGGCCTGCCATTGTTGCTGGTGTAGGTAATATCTGGCCAGCAGAGCAGATGCCGTACTCTTATTCGGTCTGACTCTTTCATTTGTAGGATAGGCATCTGAAAGCAGTTTCTTTGCACGCTCAAGATCTGAAAGGATGCTGTTCCGGATAGTGGTTGTTGTTGTTCTCGGCATATTTTCATTGACCCGATAGTCTGTTACCGTAATGAGTGGCACTTCTCCAAACAGCTGGAGCATATGAAAATAAATGAAAGCTCTCAAAAAATGGCATTCTCCGCTCAGCTGGTTTCTGGTAGCATCGGAAATACCCGTGCTCTTTTCCAGTTTTTCCAGGCAGGTGTTGATCTGGTATACATAACGATAAGAATTATTCCAGAAGTTGGTTTCTATAACTGTATTTGTAGTTGAGACAGCACCATTGTAAAATTCCTGGATCGAAGCAGTTGATGCGGTATAGAATGCTTCATCAGCATATATTGAAGAATAGTAGGTGATGGCAGCCATGAATATATTTGATGTGCCGGCAATGGCCGAGTAAATACCCAAAACGGCCGCTTCAGCTGTTTCTTTATTCTTAAACAGATCGTCTCCCACTGCTTTGTTAGCTGGATTGTCGACGTTCAATAAGTTACAACTGAAAGAAAGGCAACAGATAATTGTTGTTAATAAGAACGGTCTTTTCATTTTGTGGTTAATAAACGTATTACGCATATAGTATTTGTTTCAGTCACATTTATTTTAAAGAGAACCGCATTCCTCCTGCAATAGTTCTAAGTGTAGGTAAACTAAGGATATTCGCCGTTTCCGGGTCGCCTTCCTTATACTTGCTGATTGTGAAAAGGTTCTGTGCATTGCAGAAGATCGTAAGCTGCACAAGTGTTTTGTCTTTACGCTTACGCATATCCAGTGTATAGGAGACAGCAACATTCCGGCATTTCAGAAAACTGCCATCAGCATAAGCCTCTTCAGAATTAAGGACGTTGTTCTTGGAAATATAGACTGTACCTGTCGGTTTCGTGGAATATTTTGGATACCTGGCATTGTCTCCCTTTTGTCGCCAGTGATCCAGGACCAGGTCGGACTGGTTGACCATCGTCCCTGGAAAGAAGTTGTTGATATAGGTCCGATAAAGATAGTTAGGTACCAGTTGCTTTCTGAATTCACCTGATAAGGAAAAACTAAAATGTCTGTATTGTAGATTCAACTGGATGCCTCCATGATATAGCGGATCAAGATTGCCAATAACTTTGTAGTCCGAGGGTGTATAATGACCGTTACCATCTGCATCTACCATTCTGAAGATGCCACTATCTGAAGAAACGCCCTGAGATTGCAGTTTATTGAGCACATTCAAGGATTCTCCGATTACATATGTAGTGGCATAGGACGAGTTAGCCAGGTTGTCAAAACGGAGCAGTTTGTTCCTGGGGATGCTGAGATTGAATGCTGCATTGAATATAAAGGACTTACTTTTTATGATGTCTCCGTTGATAGTAAATTCCCAGCCGCTGCTCTGTACCAGCGCGTCAAAATTTTTAAGTATACCGCCAAAGCCGGTTTGTGAGGGCAGTGCATAGTTTAACAACTGGTTGTCACTTCTGTTCCGGAAGTAGGCAAATGAAGTGAGCAGCCGATCTTTGAGGAAGCCCAGCTCCAACGCTGCTTCAATCTTTCGGCTCCTTTCCCAGTTATAGGCCGGGTTATAGAGCGCGTCGGGAAACATGGTCGTTATATTCTGGTAGGGATTACCGGGATAAAGCGACCAGGTATCCAGGTACTTGTAATCAGCTATCTGGTCATTGCCCGTAACGCCGTAGCTCGATCTGAGTTTTCCAAAGCTGAGGAATGGAAATGTTTTCTTTGTGAAAGTTTCTTCTGAGAAGATCCATGCAGTACCTACTGAGCCGAAGTTGCTGAACCGGTGTTCAGGACTGAATTTGGAACTTCCGTCCCTTCGGCCTGAAAGATTTATTATATACCTGTTTTTCAGTTTATAGGTAACCCTGCCAAAGATGGCGCCATATTTATACTCGAGCCGGTTGGTGAGTTTGCTGGATATGGCATTGGCCCCATCGATAGAGGACAGCAGCGCATCATTGTTATAACCTGTTCCCACGATTGTGGAGGTATAATTGCTCGTATATTGAAAGGATGCTCCGGCGAGTATGGTCAGTTCTCCGTTTTTAATGCGGCGATAGTATTCTGCCTGCGGCTCTGCAAGATAGCTTTTGAAGTTATTGTTCCCAAAAGAGGATGTACCGGTAATGACGTCGTTATCGGACAGATGAGGGTTTTGGGAAGCTTTAGGAATCTGTAGATTTTCATTTGCCGTTGTGCTGTTGTAGCCCAGGTTGAATTTTACCTTTAGATCCTGGATGATTGAATACTCGGCGTTGAGATTGACAATCTGGTTTTCTTTTTCATGCGTATAGGTTTTCAAAAATTCCGCCGCCGGATTCTTGAACGGTTCGTTACCCTCGGTCCATATGATCTGATTGTTTGTATCGTATAGTTTCGGCGCATTGGGAGGCAGTATGGATGCCGACAGAGAATTGTTGAACATATCATTCCTGTCTTTTCCGTAATTCATGTATAGTCCGAGCCTGAACCTGCCGTCTGCAGACATGTGGTTGAGGGAGAAGCTGCTCGTTCCCCTGAGGTAGGCCATATCGGAGGGGAATACGGTGCCTTCCCGGGAGAAGCCGAGGCTCATCATCAGCTGGGTAGTTGCATTGCCGCCAGACAGGAACAGGTTAGCGCGACTGGTGGGAGCGCTGCCTCCTATCTGCCAATCCTGCCAGTCGGTATATCGTGTAGTATCCCAGGACAGGATATCGGGTGCATAGCCGGAACTACCCGGCGTATTGGAGGGTACAAGTTCGTCGTTCCTGAACGCTTCATGCCGGAGGCTCAGGTACTGTTGTGTGTTAAGCAGCCTGAGTTTTCTGCTAACCTGACTGTAGCCCATCGTATAATCGGCCGTAAGCTTTAGTTTACCGGCAGTGCCTCTTTTGGTCGTAATATGAATAACCCCATTCCCACCGCGACTGCCGTAAATGGCGGTAGCGTCAGCATCCTTCAGTACTTCAATGCTGGCAATGTCTATGGCATTGAAGATGGAAAAGAGGCCCACATTACTGTTAGGGTGGTTGGTGAGCAGGTTGACATTTTGATTGCCGACGGGTAACGGAATGCCGTCTACGACGATCAGGGGCGTATTGTTACTCAGAAAGGAGTTCTGTACCCTGAGACGGATATCCAGTGGAGTGCCAGGTACACCACTGGCCTGGTAGATAGTCAAACCGGGCACACGGCCCTGAAGCGCCAGGAGTGGATTACTTGCCGGATATTTTTCGATGTCACCGGAAGAAACCTTCGTTATATTTCCTGTGTTCAGCCGTTTCGAAGTGGTGCCATAAGCAATGACAACTGTTTCGTCGAGAGGACTGGTATTGTGGCGAAGCACTACGTTGATATCCTTGTCAGGATTAGTTACGGAATATTCCTCTGTATAGAAACCGGTATAGCTGATCTGCAGGACGCGATAGGCTGCCGTGTCTGAGAAGAAGAACTGCCCGTCTTCCTTCGCTGTATAGCCTTTTTTGGTATCTTTTATCAGGATGGTGGCCCCGGGCAGCGGCGTACCGGTGCTATCGTATACATGCCCATGGAAACGGTATGACTTTTTATCGGACGTAGCCTTAACGGATTCCCGCTCTTTGGTGTCTGCGTCCGGTGGTAGCCTGGATATGAAGATAGTCTTTCCTACCACCTTGCCTGACAATCCATTTTTATTAATTAAACGGTTGACAACAGCCAGTACCGGTTCATTGGCGGCGTGAAAGGTATATCTCTCCTTCTCATCCAGATCGTTGAGGGAATATGTGAAATGCAGACCTGTTTGTACACTGATGCTGTCGAATATATCATGTAAAGTAGTCTTGTGCACAGACAAACTTACTTTCATGGCTGCGGGAGACGGTTTGTCCTGCGCAATCACTGCAGTGGATAAGTATAGTGAGAAATGAAATAACAGCATGGGGTATAGCGTGCTGGCATGCCTCCGGGAAAGTTGCATATCTCTGGTATAAAGTTTTTGTAAGACTATCAGTAATGTTCCTGTCGGGTAGACAATTTTTATATGCCAAATGATAAACGATTAGTTATGCTTTTGGGTTGTTACTTATGCCTGAAAAAAAGTAAATTAGTCCAGAATAGTTGTGGTAAAGCCTTTCATAACATATAGACCGGGCGCTAGAAACCGGATAATTTTATTATCATAACGATAATAGCTAATTTAGTACACTTTCTCCTGACTCGACTCTTTCATATCAATCTTATGATAATCCCAAGACAATTTAACTCATGACCAGATTATGCAGGAATTGCGCTGTCAATAATTTGTAACGCAAATATTAGTCCACGAAGATGACCAAAAACAGAAATTCAACATATGGAACTATCAGATAATGAATTGCTGATCATACAGATCAATGAAGGCAGTGAACGCGCCTTTAAGCAGCTCTTTGACCTATATGCCAGCGATGTTAAATCTTACGCATTTTATATTCTCAGAAATTCCGAAGATGCAGAGGATATTGTACAGGAACTGTTTATGGAATTATGGAAAAGGAAGGGCCGTTTGAGGATCCGGGGAGACCTGAGGACTTACCTGATTTCTGCTACGTATAATAGAAGTATCACCAAATCAGAAAGAAACCAGCGCCAGGCCAGGAAGAAACAGCGGTATGCGGAGGACGTAGACCCGTTTGGGGTGGACCTGATACCTTTTGACAGGGAAAGTGAAAGGATGGAACAGATCAGGGAAGTCCTCAAAAGGGTACCTAAGAAAAGCCGGGAAGCGTTCGAAATGATCCGTTTACATCAACTGAGCTTTAAAGAGGCGGCGGCGAAGACCGGCGTAACAGAGGCTACCATAAAGAGCCATGTTCAGAATGCAGAAAATCATATCCGGAACGAACTCCTCGGTTCCAGGAAGAAAAGAGGGGGCTCAAAAAAAATTTTAATTCTTTTCATCTATTTCTTATCCCAATCTTGTCTATAATAATATAACCATGAAAAATATAAACTTGAAAACTGAAGCCCTCATAATTGCCGAGATAACCGGATCTATCACCAGCGAAGAACGAGCGGAGTTGCAGGAGTTGATGAGAACCTCTTCGGAAGTGAGAGAATTATCGGAGCACATGCACAAGATCCTGGACCCGCAGATCAGTGAGATCCGGCAGATAAGGACGACTTCTGCCGAGAAGATCATTGACATGGGCAATGCCCAGCTGCATAAAAGAGGCAGGATACGGCGGATGGTGTTCACAGCACTGGCAGCAGCCTGTTTTGTGGGGATGCTTGCTACGGCGCTGTATTATTTCGGACAAAAAAGCAAAACGGAGACATTGTTCGCGAAGGGGCAGAGTGTATGGTTAGATCTTAATAGAAAAGTGATAGCGCTGAACGGTCAGGGGGGAGAAATAGACCCCAGCGGATCATTTGTATATAATAAAAATGAAACATTATCACTGGCTGAGGTTGTTAGTGGAAATGACAGCATTAAGCTGATCGTGCCATGGGGAAGGGAGTATACAATAAAACTGAATGACGGTACGCTTGTACACATGAATTCAGGTTCGGTGCTCAGCTGGAAGACAGGCTTCGGAAAAGCGAAGAGAGAGGTATCGTTGCGCGGAGAAGCATTCCTGAAGGTAGCAGAAAATCCGCAGATGCCGTTCATCGTTCACTTGCAGAATGAGGAAGTGGTAGAAGTATTGGGTACCAGTTTTAACGTGAAGGCATATAATGAACAGGGTTTACAGGTCTCGCTCTTCACGGGTAGTGTACATGTCAAAGGGAAGGGTGGAAGCGTAAATCTTAAACCCGGACAGGAGGTTGTATATAAGGAGGAACATCTGCAGGTACAATCATTTAACGCGCTGCAGGTGGAGAAATGGCGGGAACGTGTAACCGACCTGCCGGATGCCGGGATAGCTGATATAAAGAAGGCCGTGATTAGGATCTATGGAGAAAATGTTGAATTTGATCCTGCCATTGGTGACCGGCGGGCAAGAGTTTCCATTGATCGCGATTTGCCAGTAGAGGTCTTTTTGAAGCAGTATGCGCTGGTAAATGATCTTAACTATTCGAATGAGAACGGCGTACATCGTTTATCACTACCAGGCGATAAGTGATGCTACTCATGATAAGATATTTATGGCAGAGATAATGAGTAGCGGTAAGTGTTCAGGATAAGGCATTTAAAGTACATGCGACGGACGGCTGTATGTATTCATAATAGCTGTTTAAATAACTGGTATATGTAATCTTAAATACTCATGATAAATGATCTTAGATAATAATTGAAGTGCTATACATTATTAAAGTTGGTTAGTTTTTATTTATCGTCCTATGATTACCCCAGGTACTAATGAGTCAAGAGTTGCCCTCAAAATGACTAATTGGTATGTTCCCAGATAGACAATCATTTGCACCATCCAGAAATTGTTAACCTTTTTTAGCTAGTCAAGTAGTAAGCCGGTAATTTCTTACCGGCTTTTTTTATGCTTAGCTATCAGCTTATCTGCTAACCTTTGAGGAATTTTTCTATCATTGCCACTACGAGATCCGGTATTTTACTGTTCCGGTCCGGCGCACAGATCTCTCCGATATAATCTCCATGCCCGCCAGGTAATATTGCCAGCTGCGCGTGAGGTAAGGTACGTGACAGTGTGAAAGCATGTTCGGCTTTTATTGCCTCAGCATCGCCATTTATTACCAGTGCAGGCGCCTGGATTTTTTTGATCAGCTCATCAGGGATGTCTTTGAAACCTACCATTCTGGCTACGTCGCGGTGGAACATAGCGTCCAGCCCTTTGGGATCAGGATTCGCTTTCAGGTAGGCATCCTTTAGCGGCTGTGGCATCTGATCGAAGGTGGCATGTTCCATGCCCTGAAAGAAACCGTCCATCATGCCCTCCCTTTTATACAGGGCGGAGGCAAGTATAATTTTGTTCACCAGTTGCGGATGACGGATAGCGATCTGCAGTGTAGTGGTGCCTCCGTTGCTGAAACCCATGATATCTGCTTTCTCAATATGTAGCTGTTTCAATAATGCAGCCACATCGTCTGCGTCCTGTTCGAAACTTAAAGGGCGATCAATGTCTTTCGTATGTCCATGTGCCTGTAACTCTACGGCGATGACCTGGTGTGTCCTGGCCAGTTCCGGTAGAATACGTCCATAGTTGGAGGCTATGGTGGAACCTCCGCCATGAATTAATACAAGGGGCATACCCTTGCCATGGATCTCATAGTACATGTTCAGGCCATTTATTGCCGCGTAATGTCCTGTCTGTTCGTGTTGTGCATTCATTTGTAAGTGTATTACAATAAGGAGGAAAGTGATTATCAGTGACTTCAGTCGCATTGATGAGTTATTTGCCGCAAACTTACAGCGCTATATCCGATCAGAAGGGTGGCAAACGGGCCAATTCTGAGGGCGGGACGGGTCAAACTGAGCTGTCCTGGCGAACAGCAGAGAAAGGCCATCTCTTCGCTTATTGTGTACAAATTGTTACACGGATGACGATTCCGGGCAACAATCCGGCTCTCTTTTGGCCGGATAATGGAAGCGGATATTCTGGCATTGAATTTACGGCTTAAGTGTCTGACAACAGTGAATGTATTATAAACCATTTAAACAGTCATGTCATGGCAACTGAAGTAAAAGGGAAAAATACTGTCATCGTTAACCCGGTTGAACAATATCCTCAACCTGAATTTATCGAGCAGGAGCAGGAGCTGCCAGGTTCAGAGCAGAAAATGACGCCCAAGCCGGATCATGGTGAGAACACCTATAAAGGAAGTGGTAAACTTACCGGACGAAAGGCCATCATTACAGGCGCAGACTCCGGAATAGGAAAGGCGGTAGCTATTGCTTACGCCAGGGAAGGAGCTGATGTACTGATCTCCTATCTAAATGAAGAAGAAGATGCAAAAGAAACCGCTGCTTATGTAGAAAAAGAAGGCAGAAAGGCAATTCTTTTCCCCGGCGACATCAGCAGTGAGGCACATTGCAAGGAGATGATCGACAGGGCGGTACGCGAGTTCGGCGGACTGGACATCCTGGTAAACAATGCGGCCTTTCAGGTAGCGCACGAATCGCTGCAGGAGATCTCCAGCGAAGAATGGGATCAAACGATGCGGGTGAACGTGACTTCCATGTTCTATCTATGTAAGGCGGCAGAGCCTCATCTGAAACCAGGCAGCGCTGTCATCAATACAACTTCTGTTAATGCATACACTCCCAGGCCCACGCTCATTCCTTACACGGTGACCAAGGCGGCTATCCAGAACTTTACCGCTACGCTGGCCCAGCTATGGGGCGAGAAAGGCATCCGGGTGAATTGCGTAGCGCCGGGACCAATCTGGACGCCATTGATACCTGCCAGCTTTTCAGCAGAGCAGACAGCGAAGTTTGGCGCAAACACACCGATGAAACGTCCCGGTCAGCCGGCGGAACTTGCGGCAGTGTATGTTTTACTGGCATCCCAGGAGGCAAGTTATATGTCGGGCGCTACTGTACCGGTTACTGGAGGTATGCCGACTATCTAAACGGGTATCTGCATGTCTACCAGGTGACGGGGTAAGCGTGACCTGCTGCGCATGGAAACAGATATGTGAGCGGAGCATTTGTAGGGCGATAGTAACCAGCGCTGATCCGAATGAACCTAATAGAGAATCATTAGGTGATTGGGGCTTCTATGGGCCCGAATACTCAGGTAGTATAGAATCAATAGTACGCAGACTGACTAAAAAGGAAACGTCTATCAGAAAAGAGAGAAGATACCTTTTTAGTCAGTCTGTTTTTGTATTAGTGTAAGATAAATCCCATCGTTGGGTGGTTAGGATCTTCATAATCATTCATTACCCCTTCACGGCTTTCTTCGGCGAAGATCATCCCTGAGCGGTTGTTATCATATTTATGCCAGAGCGGACGGCCTTTTATGAAATCTACCCAATATTGATGTATCAGCGCGGCCAGTGGAATATTAGTCGGTGCACCGTGACCAGGTTCATACCAGACGTATTGTAATTCTTCTGCGTGGGTGGCAGGAGTGCCTTTGTTGGGCTGTTCAAAAGAGTACATCCATGTTGGATAGCCACCCGCCACCAGTGCTTTTGCGAGACGGTACGTATGCAGCTGATACATGTACCTGCTTAAGGTGATCACAGCAGCTGTATCGCGGGGGAGGTTCCGGATGGATTGCCACGCTTTGTAACTGTATTTAAAATTGTCCCCAAACCAGTCGCTCAATACCGTTGAATCGGGGGTATACAGCCGTTTGTCTATATTCATGAATAGTAGGGCTTCCGCTTTGTTTGTGCCTAGCAGCACCCTGACATTTTTATTCCGGTGATGCCTGATGTATTGCAAGGCATCCTCTTTGATCAGCATGCCATCCTGAACAGGACCGAAATAATTAGTTCCTTTAGCGCCTCCGAGAACTTTGGCCTGTGCCTCTATCAGGGTGGCGGTTGGTAATTGCAGGAGCTCCGCAGGATTGCTAATACCGAGTGTATCCATCAGGCGTTTACGGATGGTTTTCGCTGTGAGCGTATCGCGGATGCAGTTGACAGCGCCGCTTTCCAGGATAAGCTGACTGAAATGTCCTTTGGCAGCGGGAGTCGTAAGTAAGCAGGAGATCAGTTTGGCGCCTGCTGATTCCCCGATGACTGTTACACGGGACGCATCTCCGCCAAAAGCTTTGATGTTCTCCCTGATCCATTTAAGGGCCATGATACAGTCCAGCAATGCGTTGTTGCCCGCCGTCTGATAGCCTGGTACATCATTCAGGTATAAGAAACCAAATACGCCGAGCCGGTAATTGATGGTAATAGTAATGATGCTGTCATTATGTGAAAAGGCATGGCCGTTTTGTCCGATACCACTCCCGCCGGTCATACCGCCGCCGTGTACCCATACCAGTATGGGCAATCTTTTAGCAGGTTTTAAAGCAGGCGTGTATATGTTGAGTTGGAGGCAATCTTCTTCACCTCTTACTGTCCTGGTGTCTCCTGCATATTGGGCCGCTACAGGCCCAAACTGCGTACAGGAAAGTGTATCCTTCCAGGCTTGCACTGGCTTTGGTGCTTTGAAGCGCAGATCACCTACGGGCGCTGTTGCAAAGGGCACGCCTTTAAAAACAAAGATGCCTTTCTCCTGTATGCCGCGGATGTATCCACGTGGCGTTCTGACAACTGGCTGTTCCTGTGCGGACGCAGTACCACACAGCAACAATAGAAAGCAGGAACTGGTGATTGTGAGTGCAACTCTTATGGCAGCGAAGCAATTCATAACAATAATAATTGAACGCGTCAAGATAAGGATTTGGGCTGACTTCTTTTTCACAGACTTCTGACGGAAGTGTGCGGCAGAAGAGGGGCATTTTTTTATCTTGCGGTAATAATAAATGTAGTTGTTCCTGCGTACTGAATAGAAGCACTTATATAAGAGTGTATCCCTTGCAGAAGGTTGCAAACTTTCAAGTGCGGAAATTGATACAGTTGATACTATATGACGTCCGCGCTCGGGTAGACGGTTTCGCTTTGGGTTACAAGCCTGGCTTCGCGCAGGGGCAATCGTTGTACACACGTTTTCTGTGTTCACATAAACCAGCTTCGTCATTCGCTGTAATCGGCTTCGCGCAGGTGCCAGTGTTTGTAGACGGGGATTACCGTGGCGAAACAACGATACTGGCGGGGCGGGTGACCGGCAACGTGGAAGCTGCTGAGTAGGATGTTTCGAATTGATTGTAATATAGTGGCTTATGCATGCCGAAAGGATGATGGAACCGGATTATTAATTATTATAAAAGCATTTTAATATTTTTGTTGCAATCGATTGCCTTTTTACTACATTTGTATTGACGAACTATATTTCTGTAGAAGAGTTATTCCCTTTCGAACCAAATCTAAATCGAACATTTAAAATCATTCCACGCATGACTAATTCACTTAACAAAACTGTTATCAGCAGCTCATAGAATGCAAACGTTTGCACTCTAGAGACAGACTATCATGATGACGCGTCGGTAAAAGCCGGCAAGGGCCTTCTTTTGTCTTAATGGTCGGAAGAATATCGCGCAATCCTTTTATTGTCTTATCGTTATTTAAAATCATTCCACGTATGAAAAGTTCAATCAGCAAAACAGTTATGAGCAGCTCCTAGCATACAAACGTTTGTATGCTGAAAAAGGGCTGTTATGATGACATGCCGGTGAAAGCCGGCAAGGCCTTTTATTGTCTTAAATGCCGGTAGATAGGGCCTAAGCCTTTTATTGTCTTTTATGCCGTAGCACACGGCACAAGCCTTTTATTGTCTTTAAATACCAACGTTATGACTAATCATTTACTCCCAATGGGACTGGGGGTACGATGGCTCTATGCCAGAAGTATTCTGCCTGTTCTCCTCCTTTCAGCAGGATCATTTACACATGCTGCAGCAACTACCTTACCAGTGCCAGCCACGATTTTTTTTCAGGACACTACACAACAACGGATCATTAACGGGCGCGTTACAGATGTGAATCAACAACCATTACCGGGTGTCAACGTATCATTGCAAGGTACTTCCACTGGTACCGCTACGAATGAAGGCGGTTACTATACCCTGCGTGCAACTAAGAGCAAAGGTATACTTGTCTTTTCCTCTATGGGATTTCAGAAAAAAGAAATTCCCTTTTCCGGTCAGGCTAAACTTGACATGATACTGGAACCAGATCAGAAAGCTTTGGGGGAAGTGGTCGTAGTAGGATACGGCACACAAAAGAAAGTGAACCTTGTAGGTTCCGTTTCTGTCGTAAAGATGGATGAGAAGGTTACCAACAGGGCATTGCCCAATACATCTTCCGCCTTGTCTGGACTTGCGCCGGGACTGGCGGTAACACAATCTTCGGGCATGGCGGGCAACAATGCCGCAAGCCTGATCATCCGTGGATTGGGTACCGTTAATAATGCCAGTCCGCTGGTAGTAGTAGACGGTATGCCTGATGTTGATATCAACCGTATCAACATGAACGATATAGAGACCATCTCTATATTGAAAGACGCTACGTCTGCTGCTGTTTATGGCTCGAGGGCGGCGAACGGGGTCATTCTCATCACCACCAAATCTGGGAAAGGACAAAAGAAAACAGCCATCAATTTCTCTGGCGGCTATGGTGTTGAAGTACCCACCCGCTCATACGATTTCATGGCTGATTACGCACGGGCACTGACTTTACATCAGCGTGCAGCCGCAGTGAACACCCTCAGAGAGTACTATAATTTTAAAGACGGTACTATCGATCAATGGATGGCTATGGGCATGGTAGACCCATTACGCTTTCCCAATACAGACTGGTGGGAAGTGATCATGCGTAATGGTAGTCTGCAGAATTATAATCTCTCGGCATCAGGTGGAACAGAGAACTCCAACTTCTTCATCTCCGCAGGTATTATGAATGAAAAGGGTTTGCAGATCAACAACGACTACAAACGATACAATGCCCGTTTCAACTACGACAATAAACTGCGTAAAAATATGAATGCCGGTCTGCGCTTCAACGGCAACTGGTCCAAGTATACATATGCGCTGGCAGATGGCTATACCGATGATGACGCTTCCAATACGGCAGGTTTCGATCTGCAATATGCTATTGCCGGTATTACGCCTTATGATCCGCTAACGGGATATTACGGAGGTGTAATGGCTTATAATGAGGATCCACAGGCATATAATCCCTACACCGTGTACCAGAATATGCTGAACCGCCAGAACAGGCAGGAGGCGAACGCGATGGCCTACTGGGACTGGGAACCCATAAAAGGACTGACAGGACGGGTGGATTACACGCTGAATTACTATAACCAGTTCCGCTGGAACGCCAATATTCCCAACCGTTCATTCAACTTCCAGACGGGCACCTTCGGCAGTCGCGTATATGTGGGCGAGAACGCCGGCGTGGGTAACTATACCAATACCGGTTATAAAACAATGCTGAACGGACGCCTGACCTATCAGCACAGCTTTGGTAGCAACCATGACATCAGCCTGTTGGGCGTATATAGCGAGGAATTCTGGTATGACCGCTACCAGGGCGCCGGGCGTAATGACAGGTTGTATCCCACCTTACATGAAGTGGACGCCGCATTGACAGACATACAGTCGACCGGTGGAAACTCCAGTACGGAAGGCTTGCGCTCTTATATCGGTCGTGCGAACTACACCGCTTTTGGCAGGTACCTGCTTGAAGCGAGTTTCCGTTACGATGGTTCTTCGCGTTTCCTGCCTGGACACCAGTATGGCTTTTTTCCCTCCGGTGCGCTGGGCTGGCGCTTTACGGAAGAGCCGTTCATCAATCCTTTCACAAAGCGTTTCCTGAGTAACGGTAAACTCCGTGTTACTTATGGCGCCCTGGGTAACAATAGTGGTGTAGGCCGTTATGAACAACAGGGTACGCTGGCCGCCAGCAATTACATGATAGATGGTACGATCGTGAAAGGTTTTGTGAACCAGAAGATGGTGAACAGGGACTTGTCATGGGAAACTACCAAAGTGCTGAACATCGGTCTGGACCTCGGCTTCTTTGACAACCGTCTGACCACTGAGCTGGAATACTATAACCGTCTCACAAGTGGCATGAACCGTCCGTCGGAAATGTCTATTCTTTTGACGGGCGCATATAGTGCACCACGCAGAAACATTGGTAATCTGCGTAACCAGGGTTTTGAACTCAATCTCCTTTGGTCGGACCAGGTAGGAGAGCTGAAGTATGGGTTGAACCTGAATGCATCATACAATACTACCAGGCTTGAGAAGTGGAATGAGTTCTTAGGCCGGGGATGGGTATTCCTGGATATGCCTTATCATTTCCTGTATACTTATGAGGATGTGGGCATTGCCCAGACCTGGCAGGATGTGTATAGTCAC
This sequence comes from Chitinophaga filiformis, assembly GCF_021646545.1. Classification (GTDB taxonomy): domain Bacteria; phylum Bacteroidota; class Bacteroidia; order Chitinophagales; family Chitinophagaceae; genus Chitinophaga; species Chitinophaga filiformis_A. Next base: position 46,020 of record NZ_JAKIRP010000008.1, read on the forward strand.
ACGCCACAGGGCGCATCTCCCGGAGATATTATCCGTAAAGACCTGAATGGCGACGGACGTATAGACGGTAATGACATGCGGGCGTACCCCAATGTGCAGCGTGACAGACCTACTACTATGGCGGCACTGAATACCAACTTTTCATGGAAGGGCATTGACCTGTCTTTCCTCATCACGGGAGCTACGGGACGCAAGGATTTCTGGATCAACAACTACAACAATATCAACTTCGGTTTACAGCGCTATGCTTCGAGCTGGAACCACTGGAATAATCCGTGGTCGGTGGAGAACCGGGACGGTGAATGGCCCCGCCTGGGAGGTAGTAACAACAGGGTGGAGACCAGTTTCTGGCTGGATAATCTCAGTTATATCCGCTTTAAGAATATCATGCTGAGCTACAGTTTTCCGAAGAAGTTATTGGACAGGATCGGTATCGCCAACTTCCGCATTTATTGTGCCACGGAGAATATTGCAACGATCACCTCTTTCCGCGGACTTGACCCGGAGCTGACGGGAAACAGAAGTAATGCTTACCCGCTGAACAGATCTTATGCGGTAGGTTTAAACATGGGTTTATAAATGTAATGATCATGAAACAAGCAACTGTTAAAATATATTTCGCTGGTGTGTTATGCCTTAGCGCTTTCTTTGCCAGCAGCTGTATGAAAGACCTGCTGAACAGGGAACCGACCACTGAGTTGGGAACTGCTTCCTTCTGGAAAACAGAGGCAGATGCAACCTTTGCGCTGATGGGCGCCTATGCCGATATCAGACCGCTCTTTGACCGTGATTACTATTTCGACGGACAGGGAGAATATATCAGGACCCGTGGCACCAGTACTGCCAGCGGCAACCTGCAGAGAGGTGATGCCTATAATGGCGGTGATTATAGTCCTTCGGGTTATGGCGACAACTTCGACAAAATGTATGAACGTCTGTATGGCGGCGTGCACCGTGCCAACTATGTGATTGAGAACGTCAGGAAGATGCTGCCAACTGCCAGTGAATCTTCCTTGCCGCAACTGGAAAGAATAGTGGGAGAAGCCCGTTTGCTCAGAGCAATGGTGTACTTCCGACTGATCACCATGTGGGGAGATGTGCCCTATATCGATCATGTAATCTATAACAATGCGGAGGTAGCTAACCAGGCCCGTACGCCGCTGGCACAGGTGAAAGATTCTATTCTCGAAGACCTCACCTATGCTTTTGAGAAACTGCCGGCGAAAGCACCGGAGCTGGGACGTGCTTCGAAACCGGCAGCACTGGCATTTCGCGGTAAGGTACAATTGTACTGGGCCTGCTGGAACAAATTCGGCTGGCCGGAACTGGATACATTCACCCCGGATGAAGGTGCAGGTAATGAAGCTTACAAGGCCGCTGCTGATGACTTTAGTAAAGTGATCAATGACTATGGACTCACGCTTTTCAGGGGTGGCGAACCCGGTGAATGCGATGAGCTGGGGAAAGCAGACAAACTACCGAACTATTATTACTTGTTCACGCCCGTTGCTAACGGCGATGCTGAAATGATCATGGCCTTTACACATGGCGGTACAGGCACAAACCAGGGGGAAGAACTGATGCGCGACGTAGCCGGCCGGTCCCATGAAGGTTCACAATGCTGGGTGTCTCCCCGGTATGAGATTGCAGACAGGTACCAATCGACTATTACAGGCGATTTTGCGGACAAACTGATTCCCATGAACGCAACCACTCCTGGTGCAAGAACAGCCCCTAATTCGGCTATAAACCCCCAAAGCTATGCTAACCGGGACTACAGGATGAAGTCTTCCATTATGTGGGATTACGAGGTGAGTGTGGGAATGATCTCCCTGAAATCGACCGGATGGGTGCCGTTCATTTACAAGACCTGGAATCAGCCTGTGACCATCAACGGCGTTCAGTACACCAGCTACAATACGGATGGCTGTAACTCGGGTTATGTGCTGCGTAAATTCCTCCGGAATACTGCTGGTCTGGGCCGCAGCGATGGTACCTATAACTATCCTGTTATGCGTCTGGCAGACGTTTACCTGATGTATGCGGAGGCTACGAACGCGGTGAATGGTCCACAGGCGGATGCCATTGCACTGGTGAACAGGATACGCCACCGCGGAAACCTGCCACCGCTGGCTGCAGATAAAACAGCCAGTAAGGAGGCATTCTTCAGCGCTATTGAACAGGAGCGCATTGTGGAGCTGTTCGGAGAGGGGCAACGTGCATTTGACCTCCGCAGGTGGAGAGCCATTGAAAGGGTATGGAACCCACCTTACGGTAATGGCGTATGGCGTATCGATACTTATGGCGCACAGGCGTCCCGTTATTTCCAGAACATGTCTGAGCGGGAGTACCAGCAATGTTACATTTTCAGGATCCCACCGGGCGAACGTAACAGGAACCCTAACCTGACACAGAATACGCCCTGGTTATAATTACCTAACCTGTTAAAATCAAGACAAATGAAAAGATATTCCTCTATCATATTATTACTGCTCCTCGGCGCTTTCGGCTGGATGGGCTGCAGCAAGGAAGACCCTATCGATGAAGATGGTCTGCTGATCACTACCCGGGCGGAATGTTATGTCAGCAATTTTGAGTTGCTGGGTGCCGATTTCCAGACAGTGCGCACTAAGAATGCTGTAATAGATACAGTGGCCTGTACTGTCAATGTCACTGTTTTTTTTGGCACGGACCTCAAAAACCTGTATCCGCAGTTTACGCTGGTAACGGATGCGAAGCTGGACCCGAAGATCACCGGCTTTACTGATTTTTCTGATCTGGCTAATCCCAGGACCTATACGGTTATTTCGGGCAACAGGAAGGTGAGAAAGACCTATAAGGTGATCGTAACGGTGCAGCCAAGGTAGTATTTACAGTTAAACATGTTTTTTATGAACGCTGGATATTTTAGATATACACTATGGTTGTTCTCGCTCTGCCTTTCAATGGTAGCGTGTAAGGACGACAAATACGCTATTCCTGAGCCTAAGAACGAGCTGCAGAATGACTGTATCAAAAGAACGCTCGGACCTAATGTGGCAGGTCTGAAGATTGAGTTTGCTTATGCAATAGCGCTTCCTGCTGCCAGGGGGAAGATCGTATCGGCACAGGTAGAAGCCTCCATTGCAGGAGATACTGCCACTTACCTGGAGAATAAGTCTTATTATACAAACGGCAGTGGTGAGGATGTGGGCATTCCTATCGGTGACCCATCTGTAAATGAAGGCCCTGTTACCAGGGTGGCATTTACGAAAGACACCAATGCGGTGACGCTGAGGTATTATTATGTGATCCCCAAAGCTGCGCGGGGAAAAGAGGTGAAGTTCACTTTCTCGGCTAAGAGTAGTAATGGGGAAACGGTGTCGTATGTAATGGGGCCGTATACCATTTCCAATATGGATATGGTGCTCGATCTGCCAGTGAAGAACGGGGAAGCCTGTTATATCTCCATTGCAGATATGGCTGTCTATAACACAACGGATGCTGCTACGAATGCAGGCAAAGTAGATCTTGTATACTTATACAGGTCTATCTCCGGTGTTTCCTTTAATCATGCATTGGTGGCGCCGGCGGCTGATACCGCTTATCTGCCCGGTGTGGTATTGCCTGCGGGTGTGAACAGGGATACGAAGATCCGTAAGACGTGGAACCTGCGCGACTTCCATCTTGCACGTCTGCAGTATGGTGTTTATATTGACGACCTGGATTTCCAGCAGCTGGATATGACGGGCGCGCCTGATTATGCGATCAATCTTAAGACAGAAGCGGGCGCCTGGATTGAGACAGCTGACGGGAAATACCGTGCTTATATTTTTATGAATAAGGTGGATGATGGCAAAAAAAGCGCCACCATCAGTATAAAACGTTACACGCTTAAATAAATAGATGTTTTTTATGAGAACGCCTGCAATAGAGGTTTGTATACTGTTGATCCTGGCCCTGCTGGTATGTGTCAGCACTTTGAAGGCGCAATCGCCGCCGGAGACTTTCCTGATCAAAGCGGGAAAGCTGCTGGAAGCAAAACGGAGGATTGCCCGGCAGGAGCCGGCTATGCAGCAGGCGCTGGCAGAACTGCTTTCCATAGCTGACCGGTCACTGAAGAACGGGCCTTATTCTGTAGTATATAAAGATAAGGTGCCACCCAGTGGTGACAAGCATGATTATATGAGCGTCGGGCCATATTGGTGGCCCGACTCCAGCAAAGCGAACGGCTTGCCGTATATCCGTAAGGACGGACAGGTCAACCCCGAACGCTATGCCATCAAAGATGATGAGTACCAGAATGCCATATCCCGGGATGTATATTTCCTGGGATTGGCCTGGTTCTACACTGGCGACGAAAGGTATGCAGCTCATGCTGCTGGCCTGCTGCGGACGTGGTTTCTCGACCCTGCCACCAGGATGAACCCGAACCTGAATTACGGACAGGCAATTCCTGGTATTACAGAAGGCAGGGGAATTGGGCTTATTGATACCCACAATGTCACCATGCTGATAGATGGTGTACAGTTGCTGAAACATTCGAAATCTTTATCTGCTGCCGAGTACAAGGGCATCCAGGAGTGGTACAGAGAATTCCTCCTGTGGATGCGTACCAGCCCCATAGGGAAGGATGAGGCGGATGAAATGAATAATCATGGTACCTGGTATGATGTGCAGCAGGTCGTGATTGCACTGTTTACCGGTCAGCGGGAATTGGCCCGGCGGATGCTGGAAGAGCAGACCAGGAAACGGATAGACCTCCAGCTGGAGGCAGATGGGCGTCAGCCGAAAGAACTGGCCAGAACACTTTCCTGGAACTATTCCCTGTTTAATTTGCGGGCCTTCTTTGAACTGGCTTTACTGGCCGAGAACGTGGATGTAGATCTCTGGCATTATGAAAGTCCGGACAAGAAAAGCCTGAAGAAAGCATATACCTGGTTGCTGCCTTATGCAACGGGAAAGAAAGACTGGCAATACCAGCAGATCAAACCGAAGCATGATGAAGAGTTTCTTGAGTTGTCGGAGGTGGCTGCCAAAAAATACAGGGATATAGATCTGGCTGCATTGAGAGCGTTGCACAAGGACTTCCGGAATAATTTATTGTTGCTCACAGATTGGGCATATTAACAAAACAAAGGTCTCATGAAAACATATACCGTTTTAACCTGCATGCTGTTATTGCTGGGGAGTGAGTTATTGGCACAGAACCTGTTAAGCGGCCGGTATACCTCCGCGCAACTGGCAGACAAGCTGATACCTCAGGCAAAATGGGAGCCCTTCCCACACCTGGAAAACCGGGTGGGATGGGAGAAGGCTGATCCTGCTATTGGGGCGGCTATTATAAAAAAGGCAGAAGGCTTCTTGAACTATGAATGGCCGGGCATTCCCGCTGTGAAATCATTACTCATTATCCGCAACGGGAACCGTACAGAGTACCAGGACATCAGCAGTAAAAAAAGAGAAGTATTAGGTACGCTATTACTGGCGGAGGTGTATGAACATAAAGGCCGGTTCACTGACCAGGTGGTGAATGGCGTATGGTCTATCTGCGAAGAATCTTTCTGGGGCGCCCCTGCGCATCTGCCCAGGTCTTTCGACGGGTTGATGGATGTATCCGCACCTTTTGTAGAGCTGTTTTCAGCGGAGACGGCCACATTACTGGCATGGGTGGACTACTTCCTGGGACAGGAACTGGATAAGGTATCTCCCCAGGTGAGAAAGCGTATCTATTATGAAACAAACAAGCGCATCTTCGAGCCACTGATGACGAAACCTCATGGGTGGATGGGATCGAGTGGTAGTGGCAGGCGCCCCAACAACTGGAATCCCTGGATCTGTTCCAACTGGCTGAATTCTGTGTTGCTGCTGGAGAAAGATGACAGCAAGCGGGTAGCGGCAGTATCAAAGCTGCTGGGTGTACTGGATGCATTCCTGAATCCGTATCCAGCCGATGGCGGCTGTGATGAGGGCCCGGGCTACTGGGGCGCAGCGGCAGCTTCGTTATATGATAACATCTCTTTACTGAACCTGGCTACCAACAATGCCTTTGCATATGTATATGCTGATAAGAAAGTGGCAGAGATGGGCCGGTTCATCTACAAAGCACAGATCAGTGAACGGTACTTCCTGAACTTTGCGGATGCGGACCCTCAACCGGGGATGGCCGCGAGTATGATCTACCGCTTTGGTAAGGACATAAACGATACGGCTATGATGCGTTTCGGGGCTTATTACCTGAAGAACGAGAACCCGGCCTCTGTGAGAGGGTATCATTATTTCAGACACCTGTTCGTATTGTTCATGCAGGATGAATTGCAACATGCGGATAAAGGGCTGGTATTACCGGGTGATGTGTGGTGGCCGGACCTGCAGGTGATGATAGCCCGGGATAAAAAAGGAAGCACGGATGGATTTTTTGTGGCTGCCCAGGGAGGGCACAATGACGAGAGCCATAACCATAATGATGTTGGGAATTATGTTGTATATCATAACGGATTGCCGGTGCTGATAGATGTGGGACGCGGTACATACACGGCCAAGACTTTCAGCAGCAAGCGATATGACATCTGGTACAACCGTTCAGACTACCATAATGTCCCTACGGTGAACGGTTATCCGCAATCAGCCGGTAGCAGGTTCAGGGCGGAAAAGGTGGTGTACAGCAGCAGCCCGGCTGCCAGTACCCTGGCAATGGATATCAGCGCTTCCTATCCGGAGAAGGCAGGTATCAAACAATGGCAGCGGAGCATCCGCCTCAACAAAGGGAAGAACGTACAGATAGAAGACGTGATACAGCTGGCGGGAGATGGACAGGTAACGGAACATCTGATGACCTGTTACCCCGTAGAAGTGGTGAAACCGGGTGTATTGGTAATACACCGGAAGGAGGGAAGCGGATCAAAGGATTTTTATCTGCATTACCCGGCAAAGGAGCTTGTGGCGCGTGTAGAGAAAGTACCGCTACAAACAGAGGAGGATAGAGGCGTGCGTCAAAAGTGGGGCGATAACATTTACAGGATCAATCTGGAGGGAGCGGTGAAGACAAAGGGCAAACTGAAATTTCTCGTGGAAGCTATGTAGAATTTTAATAAAAAAAGAACCGGCAGGTTTTCACCTGCCGGGTTTGCATTAATTCACTATGACTACCTGTTATGATTACACTCTTTTACTTATTTACCAACTATACCAGCTAATTTTTCTGACAGTTGACTCCCCTTCAGATTTCTGGCAATAATATTTCCGGCGCCGTCTATCAGCACGTTCTGCGGAACTGCAGTAACGTTATAAAGTTCAGCAACTTCGTTTCTTAAGAATTTCAGATCGGATACATTGTAACCGGGCATTCTGTCTTCATTCATCGCCTGGATCCATGGCTCCTTGCGTTCTTCCAGTGCCACGTTGATCACGATCACGTCTTTCGCAGTGTACGCTTTCAGGATCTGTTTCAGCTGCTGATTTTCCAGTCTGGAAGCGGCAGACCAGCTGGCCCAGAAGTTCAGGAGCACTACTTTTCCTTTGAAGGAGGAAAGTGTTACCCTGTTACCATTAGGATCTTTGTGAGAGAAGTCGGGAGCTGGAGCGCCAACGGCAGTCTGTTTTGCTACCTCGATCTTTTTCAGGTATGCCTTACCTTTTGCAGATGATTTTGTATGATCGGCCAGTGATTTGAACAGAGGTTCAACATCACGGTAGTCGATAAATGCACCTGCGTATTCTTCAAGGATATCCAGGCTGATATACATCTCAGGATGCTGCTGGATAAACTCTTTCATTTTTTGTTTCCTGAAGTCCATTGCAGCCCGGAAATGCTCCATATATGTGCTTTTAGCAGCAAGTGCTTTTTCCGATACATCATTCTGCAATGTGTTGGATGATTCGGTGGTCAGCAGTGTCAGTTTTTCTTCTGCATCTGCCATGAACTTCTGATAAGTTTTGTAATCATCCTGTGAAGCAGATCCGTTAGAATCAAAGTTAGAAATGCTTTCATCGGATGTTAACCACACGATTGAACCTGGTTCTACGTAGAGATGAGCAATATCCTTTGCATTAAAGAAAGTCTGTGGTTCTCCGTCCCTGCTTACAGTCAGCAGGATGTTGGTAGGATAGTCGACAGGTTTGTCGAACGAAAAGTTACCATTATCAACATCTGCAGAATCGTATACGCTTTTGCCATCGTAAGTGTAACCAATATACACCTTGGCTGGCGCCTGTAATCGTCCGAGCTTTCCTTTAATCTGAAAGGATTGCGCCATTGCGGGCATAGTTATGCAGCAGGCTGCAAGAACCATTAAGCTTCTGTTCATCTATTTTACCTTTATTATTATGTACCTTATAATTATGGTTACACGAATTATTAACCCAGATTCAAAATTTAAACGCGCATTGTATTGAATGAACCCTTTGCATATAAGACAACATTTAATACCCGATATGCGTACAAGGGTTAAAAAAAAAATTAAAGTATATGGACAGGAAAAGTGAAGTCGTAGATATTATGAGTAAGCTCAATGTGGGTTGGAGAAATACATAATTGATTTATTATATGGAAGTTATGAGGCTGGTAACCGGGTTAATGGAGTCAAAACACTCAAAGAAAAATATTTTGCCACGGATACCCGTTTAGGTTATTAAGTAATTGATATTCAGTAGAGAAAAAATTTTAGAAAATATTTTCAGAAAGCCGCCCAAATTATTTTGTCCTCATAACGAATAAAAGTTGTTTTTAAATATAAAAAATTGTTAAATTGTAGTAGAACCTTGAACCTTTATTATTATTTAAACGAAAACTATCCCTATGACGAAGCGCGCATTGAACCTATTTCTTATTGTTATTATGGCACTGTCTTCCTTCATTTCAGTAGCTAAAGCAAGTAATGACAGACCTCCTTTCACCGAAATCGGATACCAGACTGACGGCAATTATTATTATACCTTTTACGTTGACCTGTCTAAAGATGGGCCTAACGCTATCGCTTATATACAGGTGCAGAAAAATTCCACGGGAGAGGTACTGAAACTGGATAATTTCAGTGGCAAGGTGATGTTGCTGAATCCTGTGAAATTCAGTATTAAAGATAAGGCCACTGTATCATTCTATGATGGGAACAAACTAATTTCCAAAGATCTCAAAGGCGCTCTTGAGGGTAGTGTAAAGCCCTGATCATTGCTATATAAATATAAATGTCCCGTAACCGGTTACATAGTAATCCGGTTACGGGAATTTATTGCTTAATGCTAAACTATTGCAGAAGGAAGGAGGCCATCAGAAAATATAGTATAAATCGCCCAAACAAAAAAAACGAAATGCTTTGAGTTTTTCGTAATCTGCCGAACTTATTCGACGTTATAAAGACCGCTTATGAGAGTCCGCCTGCCGATGTACCGGAAACCCCGCAGCTGAAGGAATGAGCCGGCAGGGAACCACGACGCACTGTTAACTGTTAAATAAGCAGACATGACCAATAGCACGTTTACCACCAAAATCTGAAAATCGCGGATCACAAGATCAGTAAAGGAAACTGTAGCATTTTTTATCAATCATCATCATATCTAAATCGAACAAGCTATGCTTCTACCCAAATCCAGCTTGCTTGTGTTGCTATTTCTATGTAGCACACTGGCACTATTTGCGCAGCAAAACATTTCAGGTAAAGTTAAGGACGCCGTGAATGGCAGGCCTATTCCCGGTGTGACTATCAGAATACAGGGCACCAACAGGGGAACGATCTCTGATGCAAGCGGTGCTTATAATTTATCCGTTCCCTCCAACGCTTCTCTTCTTGTCTCTTTCACCGGGTACAAAACACAGACTATCAAAGTATCGCCAGGCAGTTCGTCCCTGGACATTACGATGGAAGAAGACTTCGCTAAACTGGACGAAATCGTGGTAACCGGTCTGGCCACTACTGTCAAAAGAAGTAACCTGGCCAATACCGTGGTCACCATCAATGCGAACCAGCTGTCTGGTACTGCACCTGCGCAGACCTTCGACGCTGCGTTGAGCGGCAAGGTTCCCGGCGCATTGATCACGGCCAACTCCGGCGCTCCCGGTGGTGGTATTTCCGTGAAAATGAGAGGTATCACTTCCGTATTCGGTAACTCGCAGCCACTGTATATCGTAGATGGTATCTTCTTCAATAACAGCAGTATCCCGGCAGGACTGAATGACGTAACCGGTGCTGCTACTGCAGGTAACCCCAACAACCAGGATAACCCCTCCAGCCGTATCGCTGACCTGAACCCACAGGATATCGAGAACATCGAGATCCTGAAAGGTGCCTCTGCTGCCGCCCTGTATGGCGCGAAAGCTGCAGCCGGCGTGGTGATCATCACTACTAAAAAAGGAAGGGCCGGTAAAACAAGGATCAGTGTAAACCAGGAAACAGGGTTTGCTAAAGTAAGGCACCTGATGGGCGTGCGTACTTTTACCGCCGAAACAGCTGCAGATCTGGCTGGTCCGGCTTCCAGTCCTGACCCTACCGTAATAGCCAGACGTGCGCAATACGCGGCGCAATACAACGCCGCTAAAAGCGCTGGTAAGATCTTCGACTATGAGAAGGAAATGTACGGAGAAACAGGTCTGATATTGAATACCGGCCTGTCCCTGAGTGGAGGTGGAGACAGAACCACATTCTATATCTCCGGCAACCGCAGGCAGGAACAGGGTATCGTTAAGAATACCGGTTATTTCAATAACTCTGTCCGCGTGAATATCGATCACAGGATAAGCGATTATATATCCCTGGGTGTCACTACCAGTTATATTCACTCCGATGCTGACAGAGGGCTGACGAACAATGATAACAACGGTGTGACCTACGGGGTAGCTTTATCATCTACCCCCGATTTTGTGGACCTGTTCCCGAATGCGTTGGGTGAGTATCCGCGCAACCCGTTTGCAGCATCCAATCCGCTGGAGACGCGTGATAAAATGAAAAACAATGAGCTGACCAACCGTTTCGTAGGTGGCGCTAACCTGGAGATCCGCATTCAGCAGAACGACCGTTCGTCTACTAAATTCATCGGCCGTGGCGGTGTGGATTATTTTAACTATAAAACAGCTGCACTGTTCCCACGCGATCTGCAGTTTGAGGAGAATGCCTTACAGGGACATTCCATCCAGGGTAATACCAATAATACAAACACGAACTTAGGCGGTTTTCTGGCCAATACTTTCACGCCAAACGAAAACATTACCCTGACCAGTACTGTAGGTGCTACATTGGAAACTGGTTTCATGGACAACATCGTAACAGTGGCCACCAACCTTGTGGCAGGCCAGAGCAATCTCGACGCGAGCGCCAATACCGCTACCCGCCAGTTCAGGCAGAAGTACCGTGACAATGGTATCTTCATACAGGAAGACCTCTCACTGATCGATGCTGTTACGCTGAGTGGTGGCGTACGTTTTGACCGGTCTACCAACAACGGTGACTACAAGAAATATTATGTATTCCCTAAAGGTGCCGTTTCCTGGAACATTGCGAAAATGAAATTCTGGAACACGAAAAATGTTCAGAACCTGAAGATACGTGCAGCCTATGGACAGTCTGGTAACGTACCCCCATACAGCAGTAAATTCACCGGTATGCTGGGAAGTAATATCGGCGGATATCCCGGTATCCTGGTAGACAACCTGCTGGGTAATCCCGACATCAAACCGGAAAGACAGTCTGAGTTCGAAACAGGTCTGGACGTAAGTGTACTCGACGGCAGGATCAGCCTGGAAGCAACCTATTACAACAAGCGTATCCAGGATGTGCTGCTACGTCATGCATTGCCAGGATCTTCCGGTTATGCGAACGAGTGGAAGAACAGTGGTGACCTGAAGAACCAGGGTATTGAGCTGGGACTGACAGCTATTCCGATCAACAATAAAAATATCCGGTGGTCTTCCTCTATCAGCTGGTGGCGCAACCGTTCAAAGGTGACAAAACTGATCATACCTCCTTATGCGATCGGCGCCTTTGGTAACTCACTCGGTACTTTCTACCTGGAAGAAGGACAGCCGGCTACACAGATCAAAGGAACTGTGGGCAGCGACCTGAAACTGATCGGTAATTCAGAACCTAAGTTCCAGATGAGTTTTTATGATGAAGTGACATTCCTGAAGAACTTCACGTTACGGTTCCTCGTGCATTGGAAGAAAGGAGGCGATAATATCAACCTCACACAATTGCTGACTGACCTGGGTGCTACTTCATTTGACTATGACGACATCTTGCATGGCACCAAAGCAGGCGTTTACCGCACCGGTGCAGGCGATGCTTCTATTTATGTACAGGATGCATCTTATGTACGTATCCGCGAGATAGGGCTTTACTATAATATACCGTTGAGAAATACCAATTTCATCAAGGGTGTACGCCTGGGCGTATCGGCCAACAACTTCTTTACCTGGACAGATTATGTAGGGTATGACCCCGAGGTGTCCAACTTCGGAAGTAATACCATCACTACCTCTACAAGCCGCGGTAGTAATGGTTTATCTACCGGTGTGGATGTTACACCGTTCCCTGCTTCGAAAAGAGCAAGCTTCCATGTTGGTGTTGATTTCTGATCATTTTCTGTCTGTTAAAAATTATTACACATGAAGAACTATTTCTCAATTATAACTACCGCCTTTTTCCTGCTGATCATGAGTGCATGTCAGAAAGGGGAAATAACCAGTCTGAATACGCCTGTAGTAGGTGGTATTATTAATAACCCTACCCGCAGCGACCTGTTTAACCTTGTAACAGGTGCCGAATCGGGTATGCGTAACCACTATGCTGTTTACCTGGATGGGCTGGGTGCTATCGGCCGGGAAATTTATCGTTTCTCTGGTTCTGAACCCCGTTATACTACCGATATTCTTGGCGGTGGTAGCAGAAGGCTGGATAACAATACTTTCTACCTGACAAATCCCTGGGGCGCCCGTTACCAGGTGGCCAGGCAATGTTTCATTCTGCTGGATGCCATAAAGAATGCCCGTACTGAGATTGCGTCAGACGTGCAGAAGAAAGCCTTCTCCGGGTTTGCCAAGACGCTGATCGGTTATCAGTTGCTGTTGAACATCAATATGACTGATTCCAATGGCGCCCGTATTCCGGTGGCGAATGGCGCAACATTAGGTCCTGTGGTGACAGATCCGGGAAAGGTGATGGACACTGTGCTGCAATTCCTGGAAGACGGTAAAGCAGACCTGACAGGATCAGAAGTAATGTTCCCGCTGTCAGATGGTTTTGCCGGTTTCAAAGATGCAGCCGGTCTGCTGAAATTCAACCGTGCGCTGGCTGCCAGGGTACACATTTACAGGAAGAACTGGGCGGGAGCATTGGCTGCCTTGAACGAGTCTTTCTTTGATCTGAACGGCGCATTGAATACAGGTGTATATCATTACTTCTCTACAAATGGTGGCGACCTGGCCAATACGCTATTCATACCACCAAATAATACCGGTGAGGTAAGAGGTGCACATCCATCCTATGCAACAGATATTGTGCCCGGAGATGACCGTATTAGTAAAACCGCGCAGCGTAATGCAGCTTTCAGTCAGAACGGACTGACCGCTACACGTGATGTGGTGATCTGGAGCTCGCTTAATTCACCGGTGAGCATTATCCGCAATGAGGAATTGATCCTGATCTATGCAGAAGCAAAGCTGCAGAGCGGAGCTATTCCTGATGCTATTGTTGCCCTGAATCGTATCAGAACAGCACATAACCTGACACCATATGCAGGTGGAATTTCACTTGCTGCATTGACAACAGAACTGTTGTACAACAGGAGGTATTCGCTGTTCATGGAGGGACATCGCTGGATAGACGTTAGACGTTATAACTTATTGGGCACCCTGCCGAAAGACAGACCCGATGATGATGTATGGGCACGGTATCCGTTGCCGCAGAACGAGAGCAATTTGTAGTTTTAGTCAGCAACAGCGCCGCAGGGGATACGTCTTCTGCGGCGCTGTTGTATTTATCATGTGACCGTTATGACTCCCACTGTCCGGAATAGCCTTATACGATTTCCCTGATAACTTCGATCTGTGTATCTGTTATAGATATATTCTTTTCTTGTAACTGTCAACCGATAGTCATTTAACGCTTCCCGTAAAATAATTTCCGGATTGCGTAAACTGTTCCCTTTTCGTCAGGTCAACTTTGCAGTTTAAACTTTCTATCAACCTAACGTTAACGGGAATGACCAGACATTTACTTTTCCTTAGTTTTTTATTGCTGTTGATCCATGTTGCATCCGCACAGGCTGTAAAGGATAATAATGGCGCCATCAGCGGAACTGTCACTACCAGCGATGGTAAACCAGCTTCCAATGTGACTATCAGGATTGAGCGTACCAGGTGGGGTGGTATCAGTGACGAGAAGGGGGAATTTATTATTAAAAATGTAAGACCGGGCAACTGGCAGCTGAAAGTGTCAGCAGTGGCTGCTGTGGCTCAGGAGAAATCAGTAAATGTGGCTGCAGGCGAAACGGTGCATGTTGAATTTACTTTAAATGAGAACTCGGCGCAGCTGCAGGAGATCATCGTATCTTCCACTAATCCGAATAAGGAGAACAGAATTGTGGCGAAGATGCCGTTGCGCAATCTGGAGAATCCGCAGGTATATAACACTGTGTCTTCAGAGATCATAAAACAGCAGGGTATCACGAATTATGACGACGTATTCAGGAATATACCGGGCATCACCCGTACCTGGGAATCCACTGGAAGAGCGAATGACGGCGCCTCTTATTTTGCGCTGAGAGGTTTTGACGCACAGCCGCTGTTATATAACGGATTACCGGGTATTACGAGTGGTAATCTTGATCCCGCAGATATTGAAGAGATACAAGTCATTAAAGGGCCCTCAGGTACACTCTTTGGCGGCGCCTTTTATAGTTATGGCGGGATGATCAATACCATCACCAAAAAGCCTTATTATGATTTTGGTGGTGAAGTGGGTTATAACATCGGCAGTTATGGATTGAATCGTTTAACCGCAGATGTGAACGCACTTTTGAGCCGGAAGAAAAAGATCGCTATGCGTGTGAACACGGCGTATCATTCTGAAAACAGTTTCCAGGATGCAGGTTTTAAGAAGTCTTTTTTTATTGCGCCATCATTGGCCTACGAAGTGAACGATCAACTTTCCTTCCAGGTAATGGCGGAGATCCTGAATGAAGAAAGAGCGGTAGCTCCGGTGTTCTTCCATTCAGACAGGTTTACGCCATTGAGGTATAAGACTATCGAAGGGCTGAATCTGAATAACGATCTGTCCTTTACCAGTAATGATCTGACCATGAAGAATCCACGTTACAATCTGCAGGCGCAGATGATGTACAGGATATCTGAACAATGGACGTCCCAGACGGTTATCTCAAGAGGAAGTATAAAATCTAACGGGATCTATACCTATATATGGGATGATATTGCCGGGGATGACTATTTCGATCAGTCCTTTCAAGACCAGCGTCAGACTATCACTACAACAGATATCCAACAGAACTTCAACGGCGATTTCAAGATCGGTAAGTTGAGAAACCGTGTACTGGTAGGATTGGATTTCTTCCACAGAAATATAATTGACAATAGTTCCGGTACTTTAGGCGGGCGGTCTGTAACGCCACAGGGTGATATCCGTTATTATGTAAATCCGGAGACCCTCGATACGACTGCTCCTGTAAGTTTGTCAATGGCCGCGATTGATAATTTGCTGGCAGGGACAGACGTCAGCAACAGTAATATCTCCAATAGCTCTTATAGCGCCTATTTTTCTGATGTGCTGAATATTACGCCAGGATTATCAGCTATGGTGAGTCTCAGGGCAGATTATTTTGATTCCAAGGGAGAAAAGAACACTAAGGATGATGATTTTGACCAGTTTGCGCTGTCGCCCAAGTTTGGTCTTGCATATGAGCCTATCTTGAATAAGCTTTCTGTGTTTGCGAGTTACATGAATGCCTTTATCAATGTGGCTCCCCGCCAGGTATCGGATGAAGATGGCAGTAATGTGCGCGTGAAGACTTTTAAACCGGAGCATGCCAACCAGCTGGAGTATGGTGTAAAGGCCAATCTGTTTGAAGACAGGGTACATGCTACCTTCTCTGTGTACGACATCAGCGTATCGGACAGGGTGTACCCTGACCCGGCGAATGCTAAGAATGTTATTCAGGGTGGTAAGGTAGGCAGTAAGGGATTCGAACTGGATATTAATGCAAACCCGGTGAAGGGATTCAACCTTACAGCTGGTTACAGCCATAACAGCACGAAAGTGAAAGAAGGTGATCCCAAGGACTTTTATTCCGAGCCAGGCAGGGCTCCCGGTGGACAAGGGCCACAGGACCTGGCCAACATCTGGGCTAACTATAAAATTCAAAGTGGTAAACTGAAGAATTTTGGTATTGGTGTAGGTGGTAACTATGCCAGTCGCTATAAAGTGATCGACAATGCCACTACCGGCGACTTCTATCTGCCCAGTTATGCATTGTTGAATGGCGCAATTTCTTATAATTCGCAGGATTTCAGGACTTCACTAAACGTGAACAACATCACCAATGAGACATATTACATCGGTTACTGGTCTGTGAACCCACAGCGCAGAAGGAACTTCACCGCAAGTTTCGCGTATAAATTCTAATGTAGACTTCATCCATAGATAGATAAACAGAGGCCGCCTCCATAGAAAGAGGCGGCCTCATTTATCTTATGCCATGTGAACGTTTTACTGAATCACTATCTTATTGGTGATTGTGTTGTGACCGTTTGTGATCACTACGATATAGAATCCTGCAGGGATGCCGGCAGTTGAAACGGTTATTACGCCAGTGCTGGCGGTTTTAGTGGCAACTGCTTTCTTATTGATATCCAGAATGGTTACGCGTACCGGTTGTCTGGCATCCACCTGATCCAGCCTTACGATAAAGGTGCTACCCTTCACTATTGGATTAGGATACACGGAAGCAGTGGCTGCTTTGGTTGCAGGCGCTACTGTTTGTGCTATGGCGGCTAACCTTGCAGCGCTCACTGTCCCCCAGTTGAAGGTTTCCCAACCCTGTATAGAAGGACGGTTACAGTTCATTGCCTTTTCGCCGTTCTCAGAGCTTACGTACATACCGTTGTTGCCCTGGAGGGAAATCGTATTATCAGCATTGACGATCCAGGTGAACTGTTCCCAGCCCTGGATAGTGGTGCGGTCGCAGGTCATAGCAGCAGCCCCGTTAGCGGAAGTTACATACTTGCCCTGGCTGCTCAGTGCAATCTTACCGTTGCCGGCATCTACTACCAGGAATTGTTCCCAGCCCTGTACTTCAGGACGGTTACAGTTCATAGCTGTTGTACCGTTCTCTGAGCTCACATACAGGTTGTTTGAACCCTTCAGCCAGATCGTTTTACCGATAGGCGCTTTTGAAGGCTCATTTGGATTCTGAGGATCAGTTGGAGGATTGGTACCATTGCAGGCGCCTACCACTGCCCACGCAGAGCTTACACCCGGAACGTCGGCAGCACCTGCCCACCAGAGGTTACGGTAAATGGTACTGTTGTAACGCACTAAGGTACCAGCGGTGGCATAGGTCTTTGCCGCGCTCCACAATGGCAGGCCCGCACAACCTTCAAATGTCTGGGAGTTCCATACAGCGAAAGTAATGCTGGTCACTACAGAATCCTTACCAGGGCGGATACCCACGGCAGTAGCGGTGTAGGAGTTATAGGCTGATGGCGTCCACTGTACAGAAGTACCTGCCAGTCGCTTGCCATCTATCTTGATGAATACCTGTGTGATCTCACCAAGTGGATCATTTTTAGATACGGATAAGGTAATAGGTGAAAGAGAGCTTACATTCAGAATGCCACTGGATGGCGCTGTGAATGTGAGAGAAGCGATCTTGCTGCACTCTGTATTATCAATCACGAAAGGACGCATGTTAGCGCAACCGCAGTTGGATGCGTTGTTACCGCCATTCAGCTCAATGCTTACAGCTTTAAGGCCGGCATAACGCTGATAGTGGCCTATACGGCTGAGCACTTTAGTATTTTCAGTACCGCTGCCGCACTCGATGCCTCCATTGATGATATTGACGGTAGCACCAAAGCCGGGGCGCAGACCTAAAGCTGTCTGCTCGGCGGTAGGCGTCCATTTGCCGGGGATCATTACGTCGTGGCAGGAAGGTTTTGGATACTGTTGTGTCATCCAGAACCAGATACCTGTTTCGAACGCGATCACACCATCCTGGATCACCTTTTCAGGATTAGCCAGCAGTACGTTCTTATCACCGAAGATAAACTCACTGGCCTGTCCATAGTTGTAGTTGTAACTCAGCTGAATAGGACCACGGCCATGGTAAGACTTACCTGGAGCGGCCGGATATGTGGCATCGTTAATAACGTAACCGATGTTGTTGGTGTTTTCAAAACCCTGTTCTTCGCGGAAATAAAGTCCCCAGGCATACTGACCGCCAGGTGCTGTAGGCCAGCCGCCGGTGGTTTCCTGTGAAATGTTTGCCAGGAAAGCGCAGAGCTCACGCTTGCGTGCGGCGAGATCGCCTTCGCCCGCAAAGGAGGCATAGTCCACCGTTTCCGTCAGGATGTTGTTGGTGGAAATGTTGAAGTCCACATCCGTGCGGAACACTATGGAAGCCCCCGTGGTCTTGTCAACACGGGTAAGACGATACGCATTCGTACCGCAACGTCTTTCCACAATGATCTTAATGTTGCTCATGCGGCGCACTGCTTCCGCAAAGTTAGCATAGGAATAAAAATCCTTTTCAGCAGTTGTGGGTGGAATGCCAGAGCCGGAGCGGTCGTCCGGATTATAACGGTGAGGGAACAAGGTGTTCCATTCAGATGCGGCCAGCACATCGCTAAAGCTCTGTGCATAGCCATTGTTGGTGGCAGCGATGCAGCAGAGAATGAAAGTTACGACAAAGCTCCGCCTGAACCATCTGCTGACGGCGGACTGTAGGGAGAGGATTTTCATGGATATACTATTTGGTTTTCAGTGAATAGTCAAATAAATGAAGTGGATTTTTATAGTGAATACGACATGGCCTGCCCGCTACAGGAGTTGTGTGCAGCGGGTTGTAGCAATGATTATTTTGAGTAATGCAAATGATTATTCTGAGTAAAATAAAAGTAGGCTCTCTTTTCGCTTACGTCATGTTTGTTGCTGGTGTCTGTTTACTGGCACTGGGAATATATATTTATCTGCGAATATTGCCTGCTGTGATGAGCAGCCAGGCGTGTACGCATACTATGACGTACGAGTTACCATCTGGTACCTGTTAGGGAGATAAATTTTTTATGTATGCGTTCTCTATTTTTTAGGATAGTTTGTGCTGATGTGATACCTGTCTTCCATATCCCATAGCCTTGCGCCGCCTTTAATTCCTTCTTTGTTGGTGAAAATGTGAATGTTATCGTCCAGTGGCATCGTCAGTTCGTCGGCACTTCCACCGCCGATATACAGCCGATCGTAATTGAAGACGGTTTTCAGGATATCCAGCACGCGTTCCATCCTTTTGTTCCATTTCTCTTTGCCTTCTTTTTCCAGGGCCTTATTGCCGATATATTCGTCATAATCGTGTTCCCGGGTAACAGGGTGGTGTGCCAGCTCAAGATGAGGCAACAGATACCCATCTATCAGTAGCGCTGTGCCAAATCCGGTGCCTAATGTAACAGCCAGTTCATATCCTTTACCGCTGACTACGCCAAGGCCAAGCTGGTCAGCATCGTTGACAAGTCTAACCGGTTTACCCAGTAAGTCAGCAATTTGCTGACCGAGGTCGATATTCTTCCAGTTCGGGTTGCCGAGGTTGGGAGCGGTATAAACGATGCCATTGCGCACATATCCGGGGAAGCCCACAGAAACCTTGTCATAGGCTGGCATTTCCCTGACTAATGTGGCGATGGTCTCCAGTACATCCGCCGGCTTCGCATTCTTCGGAGTGGGGAGCCGTTTATATTCCATCTGCCATTCGCCCTTGCTGTTGAGGATAGTGCCTTTGATGTGTGAACCGCCTACGTCTATCGCTAAAATGTGATCGGATGATGTCATTGTTTACCGGGATTACGATGATTGAAAAACCCTGCGTTTCATTACGCAGGGCGTTTCGCTGAAATTACTTCAGATTCTGCAGATATTTAATAACATCTTCCCGGAAAGGGCCTTTATTTTTGATGGCTTCCAGTATCTGTTCATGTTTTAAATGCGGAAACTGTCTGTGAACATATTCCACTTCTGCAGGATCATTGGCATCAATTCTTACGCGGTCCTGCTGACCGACATTGGTTTTGTTGTCAGACATATGATCAGTTTTAGGGTGAAAGATCTTATCATATATCTGATCAGAGATTGTGCCATTCTCATGGCTGGGATTTGGCCCAGCCGCAACAGGCGGCGGGATTGGCATTATTTTGCTGCTGGAATAATAAAACCGGGCTATGGAATTTCTTGAAATACTGGGACTTGCAGCGGGTATATGTACGTCTTCTTCCTTGCTTCCACAGCTAATTAAGACAGTGAAGACAAAAGAAGCACAGGATGTATCCGTGTTTATGTTCATTGTGATGCTAACGGGGAACAGTTTATGGATATACTACGGATTTGCGAAATCCGATTTCCCGATTATTTCAACCAATTTTCTTGCGCTCGGATTGAATATAGCGATGCTGGTGTTTAAATATAAATACCGGCACAACTGACCGTTGCGCCGGTGCTTGTTTTAAGGAACAGCTGTGAAATTATCCGTTCGGAAGGGGGAGGCAGGTAAACCTTCTTTGTTAAACAGGTTGGCGTCCAGCGGACTATCCGCCCAGGCATAACGTACCGCTACAGGTTTGCTGATGGATTCATTCCAGACAAGCACTGTATTGTTTACTATTTCTGCATGTGCCCACCTGAATTTGCCATCAGCTCCGGCAATCGCGAAGTGTTTCAGCGTACCGCCTTTTGCTATCAGGCCGCTTCCGGTATTGGTGAATTGGATGATGATCTTATTTCCTTTGATGGTCATGCCCTCATACAGGGGGCCAGAACTGATAACCAGGCTATCATTGTATGCCAGTTTACGGGCGGCCAGGGCCAGCCGTTTGCCTACATCTTCTTTGTTGAGCGGATGGATATCATTCCATTCCCCTATATCCGTGGTGACGGCCATAGCGGTATTAGGAACGGAGAGTGTCTTTAGTTGTGCTTCACGTAGCAGGGCCCAGTTACTATTAGTCGGCTGCGAATGAATAGCCATATAGCTGGTTAGTTGTGCGTAGAGGAAGGGAAAGTTCCTCATGGGATGCATGCCGGACCATTTGATTCGCCAATCTTTTATCAGTGCCGGGAATATTTGGCTGTATTCCATAGCTCTCTCAGTATTAGCTTCTCCCTGGTACCAGATGACGCCTTTGATGGCGTATGGCAATAGCGGCGCTATCATGCCATTGTACAACCCTAAAGGCTGGGTGTAAAAGGTCATTGCAGGCGGTATAGGATCCGTCGCGGCCCCCAGCTGGTATTGCCATGGTCCCTTCAGGTCGATAGTGTCGGTTGCAGTGAACAGCTGATAAGGTTTGTCTTTATAAAACCCACCGTTGCCGCTATAGTTGATGAGTCGTATAACGATGGTGTTTGCACCTTTCTTCAGCATGCCGGCAGGGATAGGATATTTCCTCGGCGGATACTGGTATTGTGTAGCGCCGATCAACCGACCATTGAGGTAGACTGAATCGCGGTCGACCATATTGCCCAGGAATAGCCTGGCTGCCTGTCCGGCCATTGTAGCGGGTACCTGGAAGGTTTTTCTGAACCATACCACTCCGTGTACATTTTTTAATCCCTGGTCGTGCCAGTAACCGGGGATGTTCATCGTTTTCCAGTCTTGCGGGTGATAGCTGCTATCGAACCATTTTACAGGCGCCTGCATGCCTTTGTCCTGCCACCATAATCTACTATACCAGTCGTCGGAGGCCTTTTGATCGGCTTTGCGTATGCTGTCCAGGTACGCCGGGTCTTTTAACTTCATTGACTTGTAGATGGCCGGAAATTGCTGCAATGCCTCATCGCTTAGCCATGCTTCAGCAGTTGATCCGCCGGTGGCAGCCCTGATGATGCCGATGGGGATGTGGTATTTCTCATATAACTCCCTGGCAAAGAAATATCCTACACCAGAGAATTGCAGCACAGATTCCGGGTCGGCCATAGCCCAGGAGCCGGTTTCAAGATCTTCCTGGGGTTGTTGCCAATTCATCCTGGTGGCGACATTGAACGCCCTGATATTTGGATTAGTGGCTGCTGCGATTACAGCAGGATATTTATCCTTTAGCCGTATCATGGACAGTTCCATATTGGACTGCCCCGAGCAAAGCCAGACATCACCGATCAGGATGTTCTTAATAGTGAGGTGATTACTGGCATCGATCTTCATGTCATAGGGGCCGCCAGCCTCCACAGGCGGGATGGCCACCCGCCAGTGGCCATCCGCTGGAGTGACCGTTTCGTATTGCCGACCGGCAAAGCTGATAGTGATGTTTTCCCCTGCGGTAGCCCATCCCCACAGGTTTAGCTGGGTTTCCCGCTGTAATACCATGTTATCGCTGATGAGGCGTGGAAGCCTGACCTGTGCGCAAATGGAGGTACTTATTACTGTGCTGAGTAGGAACAAACGAAAAGTCTTCATAAAACGTGAGATATGTGAAGCTTAGAATCCAATTGAATTACCACCGTCTACGGGCAATATTACCCCTGTAATATACCGCGCAGCATCCGAAGTAAGAAACAGTGCAGTATCTGCAACATCTTCGGGAAGCCCCATGTGTCCCATGGGGGTTCTGCCAATGGCTTTCTGTTTCCTTTCAGGATCAGCGTTTAATGCTTTAGCCGTCATCGCTGTTTCGATGAATCCGGGAGCAATGGAATTGATGCGGATCCCTTTAGGGGATAATTCGACCGCCATGGCCCTTGTCATGCCGTCTATTGCCGTTTTACTGGCTGTATAGGCTATGACCCTTGGCATGCCATATTGAGCCGCCATAGAGCTTATATTGATAATACTGCCGGTGCCTCTTGGCAACATATGTTTCACTACTTCCCTTGAAATAGAGAATACGGAGCAGAGGTTGGTAGTAATGATCTGCTGGAAGTCTTCATCGGTGATTTCGATGAAATCCTTCTTCATATTGATGCCGGCATTATTCACGAGGATATCGATCTGTCCCAGCTGGTCAACGATTTTTTTAATAAGATCAGGAATAGAAGGGAGGTTGCTCATGTCATGGATGATTGGATAACAGAGATCGCCCAGTTGTGCTTTGGCGGCCTGCAGCTTCTTTTCATCCCTGCCTACGATCACGGTGTGGATACCGCTGGCGATAAATTTTTCCGTGATAGCGAGTCCTATACCTGAGCCTCCGCCGGTTACAATTGCTACTCGTTTTTTTACTGTATCCATATCGATCTGTTTATTTAAGCTGTATCAGTTTCCCGGTGCGTAAGGGAAACGTTGTTGTTGGTAATATTCGAGTGTATGGTCTGGTTTTTCGTAGTTGGCCGGGAAAGGCATTTTGGAGAAGGTTTGGAAGTATAGCAGACAAACATTCCTCCACCAGATGGCATCTTTGTGCTGGATGGCCAGCAGCATTTGTACCTGGTGAAATCTCTCCGGATCAATATGACTTTTTAGCTGTTCCCATCTGTGCTGCATGGCGCTGACACTGTCTACACCTTGCTGGTATTTGTGACAAAGCTCATTCCACAGCGTTCTGCCGGAATGCATTTTATGTTGCCAGCTGACGTGATGGAACCACAGGAGGTATTGATCGCTGCAGGTATTGCTATCGGCATATAGTTTTCTTACGGCAGGCTGGTATTGTTCCAGCGCATTGGTGCCGCTGGCTGTTCTGTCAAAGCCAATACCTGTTGCATCTGCTTTGTGATAATATACAGGGTCCCAGTCGGGACGGGGCGCTTTGTTGCTCCAGGGCGCAGGGCCGTAGTGGTGGCCATTGCCCATGATATGATGCAGGCCGAGGGGTGTCATATAGTTTACAACAGCTTCCCGCGAGGAGAGCATAATTTCCTTAATGGAAGCTACTACAGCAGGATTATTGCTGAATGTTTGCCGGATCCATTCCGTGGCTATCTGTTCGCTGGTAAGATTGTAATCCCATGCCAGTCGCCCGAGAGCATACCAGTTAGCCTGCCCAAAGAGATGACCTGTCCAGTTGCGTTCATTGCCGACGTTAGATACGCCTGCAATGCCTGACAATGTATGTTCATACAGACTTCCGTCAATGACCTTTGCAACAGTGCTGTTAGGGCCTTTGGCGTGTGTATCTGCGTCGAGCACTTCTTTGAACAGGGGCGCTTCATAAACGAGGTGTGTACCCTGACCGAGGTATTCCTGTGTAAGCTGGAATTCCATCATAAGGGGTGTCTGCGGCATAGCGCCGAACAGGGGGGAGAATGGCTCTCTTGGCTGGAAGTCGATAGGTCCATTTTTCACCTGTACCAGTACGTTCTTCCGGAATTTACCATCCAGTGGGGTAAATTCTGCATATGCCTGTTTGAACCTGTCGTTGGCTTGCGGATCGTATACAAAAGCACGCCAGATGACAATACCGCCGAAGGGAGCTACTGCATCTGCCATCATATTGGCGCCGTCTGCATGGTTACGGCCATAGCTTTGAGGGCCGGGTTGTCCTTCGCTGTTGGCTTTCACCAGGAAGCCGCCGAAGTCGGGGATCAGCTGGTAGATCTCTTTAGCCTTGGCCTGCCACCACTGGCGTACGGTGTCGTTGAGCGGATCGGCGGTTTTCAGGCGACCAATTTCTATAGGTGCGCTGAAGCGGGCGCTGAGGTATACTCTGATGCCATAGGGGCGGAGTACATTTGCCAGCGCGGCCACCTTCTGGAGGTAAGGGGCTGTAAGTACGGTGGCATTGGCATTGACGTTGTTCAGCACTGTGCCATTGATACCGACGGAGGCATTCGCCCTGGCGTAGTCGATATAACGGTCATCGATATAGTCCGGCAGGGTATGCCAGTTCCAGATCGATATACCGGCGTATCCGCGCTCTACATATCTGTTCAGATTATCCCAGTGGTTGAGCAATCTGAGTTTGACACGGGGAGTGGATATGATGTGTAATTTTTCGATGGGTTGGTGAGTTTGTAGTAATCTCAGTAAGTGAAATGTGCCGTAAAGGACGCCGGCTGCTGTGTTGCCGGTGATGATCGTATAGTGCTTACCGTCTATTACTTTCGATACAATCAGGAAGCCTTCAGGACCTGTTGGTTTGTCTTCCAGCTTCAGGTCAGCTAATGCTTCGAGGGTGCCGGCGATGAGCGTGTTGTTGGCAGGTTTGTTAGTTACTGCGATGTGGGTGTCGAGCAGGCCGTTTAAACCCAGTTCCAGTTCTTTCTTCACTGCGCCCATGGTGGGGGATTGCCCTGCTACATGGATGGCGGTGATGGTTTTCCTGTAGGAGATCAGTAAGTCGTTGTTGTCTATGCGGTTATAGCGAAGCCAGAGATCGTACCCATCTTCGGCGTGCAGCAGATGTGCGACGCATAGTAGCGACAGCAGTAACAGTGTTTTTCTCATAACGGGGGTGTTGTAGAAATTACAATCGGTTGCGTAAAAGTCGGGAAAAGAAATTTAATTACAAAGGATTTGTTTTTGGATCAGGGTTCAACCTGAGCTCTCCGCGACTTTAGGACGGTTTTCTGAGGATTGCGATTGATTTACGGAAGCCCCGCCAGAGGTGGGCTCGTGTTTGTAGCGTTTTGTTGTTTGGTGGTGTTGTTTGGGGAAGTTGCTGCGGTTCCAGGTGGGACCACGGGCTGTACCCCTTTGCGAGTCGTGCTATTGGGCTATGTCAATCGTGGCTGGCTTTTGTTTGTTTATTAAACCCCTGTCAATCGTATCTGCACTCTCCAAGGGCTAATGCCCTTAGGTCTCCACCTGAAACCGTCCGCTACTTTGGGGGGATTTGTGAGGGATGGGCGGCCTTTTATTTAGGGCGCCTGCAGGTGCGGGGGATAGGCAGTGTTTGTAGCGTTTTGTTGTTTGGTGGTGTTGGTTGGGGAAGTTGCTGCGGTTCCAGGTGGGACCACGGGCTGTACCCCTTTGCGAGTCGTGCTATTGGGCTTTGTCAATCGTGGTTGGCTTTTGTTTGTTTATTAAACCCCTGTCAATCGTATCGGCACTCTCCAAGGGCTAATGCCCTTAGGTCTCCACCTGAAACCGTCCGCTACTTTGGGAGGATTTGTGAGGGATGGGCGGCCTTTTATTTAGGGTGCCGATTTGCATATAAAAGAGGATATGTATTAACTTGCAGCCCTTATGTGTGAATTGTTTACGAATTTATATAATGCTTATTTTACCCTTGGTGGGTCGGATAAATATATCATAGGTAAGAATCTAAGAATGGTTAGCCTCTCCGAGAATGCGTACTTGCTTCACCTGGATACCCGGGAGGTAACATATCTCAACTGGTTTTATGGAAACCCCACTTGTGGATTGATCAGTGAAGACGAACGGTGGGTTGTAGTGGCCGGGGAATTTGAAATAACTGTTTGGGATGAGGGAGTCGTTACGACTATTGATGCGAGTCCCGTGTTCGATATCCGTCAGAAAGATGCGTTTACGGTTGAATTGTTAGTGAGCATACCATACCTGGATGCAGCGGTGTGGGAACTGAATGTTGCGACGATGGAATTGCAGAAGACCGGGCATTATACATCGTTTTTCAATAGGGAGTATCTTAGCAAATGTACTATCCTGTCTGAGTTGTAGCGGTTGTTTTTCCCTGGAGGCGCTGATAATCAGTTCGAACCTTATAAAGTTTTGTCGGGTTTATATCTTCTTTCCTGAAGATATCCCGATAATAGGTCAAACCAGATAGAGTTGTGTTGGTTTTATTTCTTCTTCCCTGAAGACGCTCTGATAATCAGCTCGGATCTTAGTACGATCGTGTTCATATTGGTGATATTCGTGTCCCCGTTCAAATGGCTGGCAAGGCTGGTTACTGCGGCCTGGCCCATGTTGTAGCCGGGATAGTTGACGGTGGTGAGGTTGGGCTCTATCACTCTGCTGATAGGGTCATTATTGAAGCCGGCAAAGGCGATGTCTGCCGGGATGTTGACGCCGGCGTTCCTGAGTGCTATCATGCAGTAAACGGCGGCAGTGTCGTTGGCGCAGAAGACGGCTTCAGGTCTTTCTTTGGGTTTCAGTTTCAGGAGGTGTTTGGCAATGTCTGTGCCGCATTCCTCGGTCAGGTTACCTGTCATAACTAACTTCTCGTCCAAAGGCAGTTTATGGTCCTGTAAGGCCTGTTTGTAGCCTCTTAGCCTTTCAGAATAAACATTCAGTAACATGTTGCCTCCCAGGTGCATAATGCGTTTATGGCCCTGCATGATGAGATGCCGGGTAACCTGGTAGGCTGCCGCGAAGTTATCTATAACAATACTGGTACTGTCGGGATGAGAGGCTACACGGTCAAAGAAGATGACCGGGATCTTTTTATTAAAGAACACATCAAAATGCCGGACGTTCTCTGAGCTATGCGCCAGGGATACCAGTAGTCCGTCTACTCTTTTATTGAACATTGTCATCACGTTCTCCATTTCCTTATCTGCCTGCTCCTGGGATTGTGCAATGATCAGGTTATAACCCTCTCTGCTGGCCGCATTCTCCATACCGGCGAGTACCGATGACATGAAACTACTATTGAGCCGCGGTACGATAACGCCTAATGTATTGGTCCTTTTGCTACGCAGGCTGCTGGCAAAGGTGTTGGAACGATAGCCCAGCTGCCGGGCTGTTTCAGCGATCTTTTTACGGGTCTTTATATTAATTGTGGGATGATCTTTCAACCCACGACTGACCGTCGTAGGTGAAATGTTCAGATGCTTTGCTATATCGTAAATCGTGATCTCTTTTTCTTCTGACATGACCAAAGTGTTTCCCGTGCAAATAAAAGCAGAAATATTTTATGGAAAAAATACAATCGGTTGTAATTGTTATGGAAAATATTATATTCGTTGTGTGAAAAGACTGATTTAATGATTCCACTATGTAAGCACATTTTCAAGGGTTCCACGAAATAAACGAAAGAAGGCTCGTGCCAACGGTTCAAAGAAAGACAGAAAGCTCATTTCCTGCCGGCTGAAGGCTATCAGCAACCCTTTACTGTGACTTCACAACTACTGGCAATTCACTTGTTATGTAGCCCCGGGGTTATGTGCTAACTCTTTGTGTGTAATCGAATCTGGCATTGACTTGTTGTTTATTTCAACCGATTTCATCTACATCAACCAAATACGGGAAAGTGGTCAATCTACATATACAATGCTGTAAGGGTAAATGGGGGCAGTTTACGATCTTCCGGGCGACCGTTATGCTCTTTTGCCGGCTTACCTTGCCTGCGGTAAGTTTTGCACAGCAGGATATCAGAATGCGGGCTATTGATGATTTTCACGAAGATTGTTCATAGGGTAGATAAAAAATGCCTGCGGTATTATGCTGCAGGCATTGCCCTTTCAGTTGTTGGGTTAAACAGGCTCGGCATGAATGCAGGGAATGCAGTGGCAGGGCTGATAGAACATCAGATAAAACACTAATCGTTTCATTGACAATAATACTATAGCTAATGTTATTGATGGAGAAAACAATGCGCTGGTTCGGGCCTAATGATCCGGTGAGCCTGCGGGATATCAGACAGGCAGGATGTACAGGCGTGGTAACTGCGCTGCACCACATACCGGTGGGAGAGGTATGGACAGTATCGGAAGTCCTCAAACGAAAGAAAGAAATTGAAGCTGCCGGTATGGACTGGACGGTGATCGAAAGCCTGCCGGTAAGCGAGGATATTAAAAAGCAATCCGGTGATTATCTGCGGCATATTGCCAACTATAAGGAAAGTCTGTTGAACGTAGCGAAATGTGGTCTGAAGGTGGTGACTTATAATTTTATGCCCGTGCTGGACTGGGTACGGACAGACGTCAATTACACCTTAGCGGATGGCAGTAAAGCACTGCGTTATGAACGATCCGCGTTTATTGCGTTTGACCTGTTCATGTTGGAAAGACCGGGGGCTGCACAGGATTATACGTCCGCCGAAATTGATGCTGCCGCGGCTTTGCTGAAGCATATGAGTGAAGAGGACAAGGCGACGCTTTATAAGAATGCATTACTCGGATTACCGGGTAGCGACGTGCCTTTCACTGCCGCTGAAGTACTGACTGCATTGGATACTTATAAAGGGATTACTGCTGACAAGCTAAGGCAACACCTGTATTATTTCCTCTGGGAGGTGACACCTGTTGCAGAAGCCGCAGGTCTGCAGCTGGCTATTCATCCGGATGATCCTCCTTTTCCTGTGCTTGGGTTGCCGCGCATTCTAAGCACTTCTGATGATGTGGAGGCTTTGTTGAATGCGGTTCCTTCGCCTGCGAATGGACTGTGTTTCTGTACGGGGTCTTTTGGGGTAAGAAGGGATAATCATCTGCCGGAGATGGTGCGGCAGTTCGGCGACCGTATTCATTTCGTTCACTTACGCAACACGCAGCAGGATGCAGATGGCAACTTCTTTGAATCGGACCATTTGGAGGGGATTGTCGATATGTATGCGGTGGTGAAGGAGTTAGTGCTGTTAATGCAGCGGAAAGCGCATACGCTTCCCATGCGGCCGGATCATGGTCACCAGATGTTGGACGATCTTGCGAAAACTACCTACCCCGGTTATTCGGCGATAGGTCGTTTGAAGGGCTTAGCTGAGCTGAGAGGGTTGGAAATGGGGATCGCTGTTGGCCTGAGCGGGAGGTAATATGACGCTTTTTACCCGTACCTGGGTAGGCGTTAGGACGAAGTAAGGATATCTTTGGACTTAGGTTGGACTTGTAATTTAGGTCTGACCCGGGTCTGTGGCGGTATAAAGATTTTGTTTTGTTGGTTGTGGGTGTTTGGGGGAGTTGCTGCGTTTTCAGGTGGGACCGCGGGCTGTACGCCTTTGCGAGTCGTGCTATTGGGCATTGTCAATCGTGGTTGGCTGTCTGGTAGTATCAAACTCCCGTCAATCGTATCAGCACTCTCCAAGGGCTAATGCCCTTAGGTCTCCACCTGAAAACCCTCCGCGCTACTTTGCGAGGGGTGAGGTTGGGATGTTTTGAATGATTACCGTTCAGCGGTAGCAGTACCCACAAGAATGATCTTTCCCCATGGCTTTTGCTTCCTGTACTGAAACCGAATCGATGTTGTGTGTGCATCGCTTTAATCCTTCACAGAAAGCTTTGTGATAGGAATAACTTGTGGGAGACTTGCAGATATACACTTTTGTGAATTTAATGGCGCTTAATGAAATGAAAGCGAAGAGTAATATAAGCGTAAGGTGTAACTGTTTTTTCATGACGGAATATTGAATATGTAATATAAATAGTTGTCAGGAAATAATGAGAAGTATAAGTATATTTATTTCTATTTGTTAACCCCTTCTTAATAAAACATCCTCTACTGCTGAACATTTTTATAATGGGGCATGCATTGTAATGCTGTCCCTGCTGTCTATGCGAGTAATTGCCACATTGCTACTATCTGAACGGGCAAAGACTGCAACAGCTTAAATATGCCCTAAGCATCCTTCAACAGGGAGGATGTTTTGGCACAATGTTTCTGCAGATCATCTGACCCAATTACTATCTCTTAAAAGACATTTTTATGAAAACTTATGCTGTACTTCTCCTGCTGTTGACAGGCATTATTGCCGCCTGTTCCGATGATAATGATCCTGATAACCACGGTTTACAATTGGTTTTTGAGGATAACACCTTCCAGTTGACGGGCGTAGCCAAAGAAGAAGGCGGACGCATGCTGGTCAACTACCCCCGCTGGTCAGATATTTATCAATATGCCGTTGTTAGAACCGAAGGCAGGACAGGTAAAACACCGTATCCGAATCAGGAGATGCAGCAGTGGCAACATGGATTATCAGGATTGGATAAATGGGTATGTGTACAGTCTGTCTATTTTGATGATGCCGGTGAACTGTGGATACTCGACCCGGCTGCTCCCAGGTTGCAAACGATCCAGGGGAACGGGGCAAAGCTGGTGAAAATGGATAAGACGACTAATACCGTCGCCCGCACTTATTCATTTATGGATATCCTGGCGGATACTTCCTATGTCAATGATGTACGGGTGGATGTTGCCCGTCAATATGCTTATCTGACAGAATCGAAAGGCGGAGGGATCATTATAGTAAACCTGGCTAGCGGGCAAATGAGAAGGGTGTTGCAGGCGCACTATTCTACGATATCAGATCCGGCGTTTAAGTTTGTGATCGATGGCCGGGAATTAATGAAAGACGGTAAGCCAGCTAAATTCAATTCGGACGGTATTGCGTTAACGCCTGATGGGAACTGGTTGTATTACAAACCGCTTTCGGACGATAAGCTATACCGCATACGGACGGAATACCTGCGTGACTGGAATATAAATGAAGCTGATCTGGGTAGCAAGGTGGAAGACCTTGGACATTTTACGACTACCGACGGTATGATCTTCGATAAAAAAGGTAATCTGTACCTCGGAGACCTGCAGCGGTACCGGCTGGTGAAACTGGATTCAACGCTGAAGATGACAACGCTTGTGCAGGACGATCGCCTGATATGGCCGGACAGTTATTCCATAGCGGATGGTTATTTGTATGTGAGCTGCTCGCAGATACAGAAGCAGCCTGAATATAATAATGGCGTGGATAAACGAACTTCTCCGTATACAGTGTATAGAGTGAAAATATAGTGGAAATGTGATTGGCATAAAATGAATTTACAGTGGAATATGATTGGTGGTCGTCTGCGACTATAAACATTTGTGTAGTTAAATAACTACGTATATATTTGCAGCAGTAAATCTATTTACTAACCAATCAATCATACCATGCATTCTAAAGTTGACGCATACATAGCGAAATCGAAATGGGAGAAGGAACTGGAGAAATTGAGGGCGATTATTCTTGATTGTCAGCTGAATGAGGAATTCAAATGGGGAACACCCTGTTATACGTATGAGGGGAATAATGTCGTCCTGATACATACTTTTAAAGAATACTGTGCAATGCTGTTTTTCAAGGGTGCTTTGTTAAGTGACCCTGAAGGTGTGCTGATCCAGCAGACAGAGAATACCCAGGCAACACGCCAGATCCGGTTCACTAATGTGAAGGAGATAAACGGGATGGTGCAGATCCTGAAATCTTATGTATACGAGGCGATTGAAGTAGAAAGGGCTGGTTTGAAAGTGGAATATAAAAAGACGACAGAATTCGAAGTGGCTGAAGAGTTTCAGCAAAAGTTAGATGAACGCCCGGACTTAAAAACTGCTTTTGAAGCGTTGACGCCGGGAAGACAGCGCGCCTACCTGCTTCATTTTTCTGCACCAAAGCAATCTAAGACAAGGGTGTCAAGGGTGGAGAAATGCATGCAGCAGATTCTCGATGGCAAAGGGTTGATGGACTAAAGAAGTCTTTTCAACAGCCTGTGTTAAGATCTTCCAATCGCACTTCTGTTTCGCGTAATGTCTGTTAGACAGACCGCCGTCCAATCATCT
This sequence comes from Chitinophaga filiformis, assembly GCF_021646545.1. Classification (GTDB taxonomy): domain Bacteria; phylum Bacteroidota; class Bacteroidia; order Chitinophagales; family Chitinophagaceae; genus Chitinophaga; species Chitinophaga filiformis_A. The sequence goes on from NZ_JAKIRP010000008.1 coordinate 78,573, forward strand.
TCGTTGCTACAATATTTTTTATTTCGGCCGGACTGGCTTTAAGATTATTGAGAGGGATCTGGATAGGAGATCCATAACTCTTGAAGTTTAGCTGCATCGTTTTGCGGATCAGAAAACTACGCTGACGGCCAATATATTCTTCCGGATTCCTGACTATTAAGGTCAGGAATTCCTGTTTCATGACGCTGTTACTTACTACTTCCTCAATATCACTCCATGGAATAAGGCCGGGATTAGCCGCACTCATATTATCAATAATACCATCATCACTGATGATCAACCCCGCTTTTTTATTGCGCAATCTTTTAACAATAAAAAAGCTCCCTACCGCAAAGAGAAGAATGCCTGCAATGGCAACGCCGTTCTTAACGTATGGGAGCCGGAGTAGGAAATTTGTGCTTACATGATCAGAAACCAGCATCCATATGGCTGCGGTAACGAGGAAAATACCGCCGATTAAGGTCTTGATCAGTTTCTTTTTACTAGATGGAATTTCGATTATTTCACCGGTAGGCATAGCAGAGATTTTATAGAGATATGTAAAGTACGAAAAATCCCAGCATTCTTTCCGGGGTGAAAAAATAAAGAGGGTCACTTAACCTTGCTATAAGATAAGCAACCCTCCAGCTTTACTATCAATCAATCAATTACCCGTTAATCCACTCAACTTCCACTCATCCTTCCACTGTACACCTGGCTTATCCTCCGCATCAAATGTCAGCGGCAGCCATATATATCGTGATGTTTCCAGATCATTCTTATTCCACCTATCCGCCATAAAGATAAACGCATTCGCTTGTCGGCTTACAGGCAGTACAAACGTGCTCTGTGCATGGAAAGTACTGTCTGCGTCTGTGCCCTGGCAGGGATTGGTGTGCTCTGTCCAGGTGCCCATAATACTATCTGCTGTGGCATAAGACGCCGCATTGGGCGACCAGCCAGTGCAGCCTGATGTGAACAGGTAAAAGCGGTTATTGTATTTACATACCGCCGGAGCTTCCCTGGCCTGCTTTATAAGTATGCGGTGATCGTTGGGGGTATGCGAAAGGTAGTCGTCCGTCAGTTCGCAGATGTGCATGGTCTGGTTCTCTTCTGATGAATAAAAGTGATAGGCTTTGCCGTCATCGTCCTGGAAAATGGTCATGTCCCGGGCCATATTACCATTAGGTCGTACGCTGCCGATGTAGCGGAAAGGGCCTTCGGGTTGGTCGCCCACGGCTACGCCCGAACGAGCGTAGCTGTAGTCCTGAGAATCGATATGCATCCACATGACGAATTTGCCAGTCTTTTTGTTATAGATCACCTTCGGTCTCTCTATTACCTTGCTGATGTGAAGATCGGATGTGCTATCATTGCTGTCAGGCGCCAGGGCGACACTTTCATATTTCCAATGTAACAGGTCTTTCGATGAATAGCAGGAGACACCGCCTGCGTTTACCCGGTTGTTCTCCCAGGTAGAGCCGGGCACTCTCCAGGTATCGCCTTTCTTTATTTCGCCGTACCAGTACCAGGTTCCGGCGTAGTATAACATGCCGCCACCGTGGGCATTGATCGGATTACCATCTGTATCTGTCCATACAGCCCCGGGGATGATACTTGATTGCTGTTGGGCAAAGCCTGTCATTGATACTGGTATTACCAGCATCAATGACCATAAGGCCACAATTATTTTCATACGCTCAGAGATTTGAGTTGAGTTGCTGATCGCCGATTGGTATAGGCGCCCAGTAAAAAGTATGCGTAGCGTCGTCAGGAATATTCTTCAGTGCTTCTTCTGATGGATCCCTGTCTGAGTTGGCCTTCTTTACTGTTTCTGTACGTATCAGGTCATACCAGCGGGCTGCAGGTTCAACACCGGCAAACTCCCAACCACGTTCTGCTACCACTGAGTCGCGGAAGGCGCTTTGAGACAGTCCGGCAACGAGATCTCCCAGTCCGGCTCTATTCCTGACAAGGTTAATGGCAGCGTATGCAGTTGCATCAGGAGTGGCTGACATAGCCTGTGCTTCGGCGTATGTCAACAAGACCTCTGCATAACGGATCACAGGAACAGTATGGCTACCTATCCAGTTACTATTCACGTGGTTTGTCGGATTAAAGGCATCGTCGTCGCGGAACTTGAAGAAGTATGGGTGTTTACGCTGTACTTTAGTCCAGTCAACGGCATTATTAGGATCATTGTTCAGATAATACACCATCTGATAAGTAGCGTCTTTTCTTGGTCCGGCAGGGAATTTCTTGTAGAAATTGATCTCTGCGTAGCCGTCCCCCCAGCCGCCTTCATCATCGGGTGCGTAAGCGTTGGGTGTAAGCATATTGTAGTTTTCCCAGGCCCAACCGGAAACACTTACATTGTAATAGCAACCGAATACTGTTTCGTGGTTGAACTTTCCAGTTTTCTTCCACAGATCGGCAAAGTTAGACACGAGATCATAACCCCAGGTAGACCTGCCATCAATCACTTCTTTAGCTTTGGCAGCTGCCAGTGCATATTTGTCGGTTTGTTTCAATGGCCAGCCTGCCATGGTCAGGTATACGTTTGCCAGCAGCGCTTTTGCAGAACCGCGTGTAGGTGGTATATCAACGCCGTTCTGTCTTTTGGTGCCATCCCAGCCATCGGGCAGCATGCTTTCTGCCTTCTGCAGGTCTTCCACTATCAGCGCATAAATAGCTGCGGGTTCCGCTTTGGCGCGGGTATAGTCTACTTTATTATCAGTGATCAGTGGTACAGGACCCCAGGTACGGGTAAGGAAGAAGTAGCTCAGGGCACGGAAGAAATATGCTTGTCCTGCGGCATTGTTACGGGCCGTTTCTGTTGCACCTGTGGCGTTCTGATAGTTATTGATCAGCGAATTGCTGGACTTAATAGTAGAGTAGAAATAGTTCCACCAGTTCGTCATACGATCGTTGGAAGAGTTAGCCTGGTAAGTATCAAAATCAGAATAAGATATCTTGTTACCCGCGCGGGCCACGGTGATATCATCACCGCCCCAGAGGGTGGAAAAGCCTGCAGACTGATTGAACGCGCCGTTCATTTGTGTATACAACCCGATAGTGGCCATATTCAGATCATCGGCAGTTTTATAAAAGTTATCCGGTGTCAGGTTGCTTCTCGGGTCTTCCTTCAGGAAATCCTTACTGCAGGAGGTAAAGAGCAAAAGCAGCAGCGGAGCGATTTTATGTAGTTTCATGTTGTACGTGTTTAATGTGATCACTTATAAAGAAATATTCACCCCGAATGTGACAGTGCGTGGGGAGGGATAAGCCCCCAGGTCAATACCGGCATCAGCATCGCTGGTAGCCGAAGTCGAGGTGGCCTCCGGATCATAGCCTTTATATTTAGTGATAGTATACAGGTTCTGCGCGCTCAGCGTAAAACGTATATCGGCAAAGCGGGTGGTCTTCTTCAGCAGAGAGTAGGAAAGACTGATGTTCTTCAGTCGTACATAACTACCATCCTGCAGATACTGTGTAGACTCAACATAGCTGCGGTTTGTTTTACTCGCCGGATCAGCCCATTCCGCGCCGGTATTCTTACTGGTAGCGTAGTTGGCCGATTCCGCCAGTGTAGGATATTTCACATCGCTCGTAGGCGCTGCAATACCTGCGTAGGTGGCGTTGAAGATCTTATTGCCGTGTGATGCCTGCACAAATACATTCAGTTCAAACTGTTTGTAATGGAAGTTGTTGTTAAAGCCCCACAGGAATTTCGGCAGGGCGCTGCCAGCAATCACGCGGTCTTCGTAGCCGATAGAACCGTTGCCGCTTACGTCCCTGTAATGATTGTCGCCAGTCTTATAGCCCAGTGTATTGTCGTCGGAAGTATAGATGCCCTGCCATGGTATCAGGTAGAAGGCGCCCAGTGCCTGACCGGTTTTCACTACCTGTATGTTGGTGTTGATCAGGCCTCCGCCGATAACGGGACGGTACAGGATAGAGTCTTTACCCAGGCTCGTTACCTTGTTCCTGTAAGAGGATGCATTGATAGTGGCTGTCCAGGAGAAATCAGGCGTTTGAACGGCGGCAACTTCCACAAAGACTTCAAATCCCTTGTTATTGACAGCACCTACGTTCTTATACATCGTTCCACCACCATCATAGCTGGCAATAGGCACCTGCAACAGCAGGTCTTTTGTGTTTTTGTTATAGTAGTCGGCCGTAATGTTCACTCTTCCGCCAAGTAAACCCATATCCACACCTATATCAGTTTGTTTAGTTGTTTCCCATTTGAGATCAGGATTGCTGGGACTACCCAGGAGGTAACCCTGATAAAGGGTGGTACCGCCGTAGGAGTATTGTACGCCACTGAGTAGGCCCAGACTGCTATAGGGATTAATGGACTGGTTACCTGTAATACCCCAGCTACCGCGCAGCTTCAGGTTAGAGAAAATGTTCAGGTCTTTGATGAAAGACTCTTCAGACAGTCGCCAGCCAAGACCAACGGATGGGAAATACCCCCATTTATTGGCTGTACTCTGGAACTTGGACGAACCGTCTGCACGGTAGGTTGCGGTAATAAGATATTTATCGTTGAAGGTGTAGGAAGCCCTGCCCACATAGGAGAGCAATGCCCAGTTGGTGTATGTGGAAGATATACCCTGTGAGGTGTTCAGTCCCAGGTTATTATAACCATTGGAGGTAGACGTCAGGCCGGAACCTGATGCTGCAAACGAATTGAACTTACTGGAAGTTTCCTCTACGATACCCATCAGGGTAAAGTCATGCTTCTCGTTGAACTTCTTGTGGAAGGTAAGGGAGTTGCTGTTCTGGATGGTATAGTTCTCCAGTGAGCTCTGGCCGGAGCCGGGATTACCCGGACTTACCCAGTCGTTATTCAGATAAGCGGTGCGGGCGATATTCGCATCCAGACCTACGTTCACGTTCAGGGAGAGCCAGTCTGTGATGTCATATTTGAGTCGGCCGTTGAGCACTATTGAGTTGGCGGAGTTATCGTTCTTCCTTTCCTTGATGGTCATATATGGGTTGGCCCAGATAGGAGAGATGGCAAAGCGGTTGTACTGGGTACCGGAGTCATATACCGGTTCGGTAGGCGCCCATGCGAGGGCTGACATTACGGGATTGCCCTTGCCGCCAATATCGCCGTTATTGTGAGAGTTGGAATGTCCGGCGAAGATGCCTACACCTATGCTCACTTTTTTGCTCAATCTGCTGTCCAGGTTGGCGCGTAGTGCGAACTTTTCCTGGCTGGTGTTCAACAGGAGGCCGGATTGGTTCACATAATATCCGGAGATATAATAGCGCGATTTTTCTGTACCGCCGGAAACAGACAGCTGGTGGTTCTGTGTAGTACCGGTCTGGAAGACCAGGTCCTGCCAGTCGGTGGTTTTACCTGCATAAGAAGCAGGATCAGCGAAGACATTCGTGCCTGCAATATGATTTGCCAATGTCGCATATCCCTGTGCGTCCAGCAGTTTATACTTCTTCATAGGGCTATTGGTACTCAGGAAGCCGTTGTATTCCAGATGCATATCGCCGGACTTGCCGCTTTTGGTAGTGATGATGATCACCCCGTTGGCACCGCGGGAACCATAAATAGCGGTCGCAGAGGCATCTTTCAGCACCTCCATGGAGGCGATGTCGTTTACATTGATGTCCTGGATGCTGATGCTGCTCAGCGCTACCCCGTCGATTACATACAGCGGGTCGTTGCTGGCATTGATGGAATTAGCACCCCTGATGCGGATCTTTACCGCACCACCTGGTGCACCGGAGCTGTTGGCCACAGACACACCTGCAACCCTGCCCTGGAGGGCGGAGGAGGCGTTCAACACCGGCTGATCTTTATAGGCGGTCGCATTTAAGGAGGCGATAGCACCTGTGAGATCTTTTCTTTTCTGGGTGCCATAACCTACAACTACCACTTCTCCCAAACCCTGGGTAGAAGATTCGAGTTGCACATTAATGGTGCTCCGGTTGTTTACCGCCACTTCTTTACTGGTGTAGCCCATCAGGCTGAAGGTAAGGATGGCCCCGGCGGGAGCATTGATGGAGTACCGGCCGTTGTTGTCGGTCTGTGTGTTCAGGCCTTTACCTTTTATGTACACCACTACGCCCGGCAGAACGGTGTCGCCGGCGGTGACCCTTCCGGTGACGGGTTGTTGTGCATAGAGGGCCATGGCATAACTGCTGAAAATAAGGCAAAGGGCCAGTTTTTTCCATAACGTCAGATTACTTTTCATGACAGCGTTTTAATTTTTGTACCGTGGAAGATTGGTCGTTGTTCAGTGCAATGATATGACCACCTGCCGGTAGACAACAGGGGGGAAATGATCAAATATGGGCGCTAAAATGGTAAAACGGGACCTATTCCTTCCAGTTGACCACGTTAAAATCTTTGTTGAAGGAGCTGCGGTACTTTTTAATGTATTCGGAAGGGTTCATACCGAAAAGCTTAGAGAATTGCTTCCTGAAATATTTCATGTCATTGAGCCCCACCCCGAAGGCGGCTTCATTCACATTACAATCTGTACTAAGCAGCAGGACTGCTGCCCGGCGTAAACGGATAAAGCGGATAAAGGCATTGACGGAATGACCGGAAATGGATTTTACTTTCTTATAGAGATTGGAATGGCTCATGCCTATTTCTGCAGCCAGCATCTTAATATTAAAAGTATCCTTGTCCAGGTTGTCCTCGACGATGGTGATGCAGCGTTCCAGGAAATGTTTGTATTCGGCGGAGATCCTGGCGTCGTTCTTTTTCAGGGTGATCTTGTCGTAAAAGTAATCCTGCAGGGCGTTTCTGTTCTGGAGGATGTTCTCAATACGGGCCAGGAGAAGGTCCTGTTCAAAAGGTTTGGTAATGTAGTCGTCCGCTCCGCATTCAATGCCCTTCAGTTTGATCTCCTGGGACGGGTTGCCGGTGAGCAGGATAATCGGGATATGGCTGAGGGACGGATCCTGTTTGATGGTGGTACACAATTCCATACCGTCCATTCCCTTCATCAGTACGTCACTTATTATAATATCCGGGAAATGTTCCCTGGCTAGCTTCAGTCCATCCTCGCCATTATCTGCCTCCAGGAAAATAAACTTTTCACGGAAGAGCAGTTGCAGATAGCCTCTGATCTCGGCATTATCATCCACCACCAATATAGACCGTTTACTGGTAAAGATGTCTTCCAGCGGACTTTGTTCATTATCAGCTCCCGGCCGTTCCAGGGATATCTCACTGGTGATATTACCCATCAGTTCTTCCAGCATGGCCGGATCGTCGCTCATCTCTTCAAAAATGTATTGTCCGGCGAAATGGCTGGTGCCCTTCCTGAGCTGCACCGTGAAGGAGGTGCCTTGTCCGGGGGAGCTGGTGAGGGATATCTCACCTTTATGGCTTTCGATGAAATGTTTTGACAGGTAGAGACCTATACCAAAACCGGCTTTACCGGAGGTCTGTTTTTCCTTTACCTGGTAGAATTTTTCGAACAGTCGTTGCCCGGCATCTTCGCTGATGCCACAGCCGGTATCGGTGATGTTGACGGTAATATTATCTTCCACTTCATTGACAATAATGCTGACTGTTCCATTTTCAGGTGTAAACTTCAGGGCGTTTGACAGCAGGTTAAACAGGACGATCTCGATCTTCTCCCTATCTGCGTATACTTCCAGCTGCGGATTGGAGCAATTGAATATATAATCGATCTGTTTTCCTTTGGCCTGCTGACTAAAGGACAGGTATACTTCTCTGCAAAGGTTATGGAAGTTCATCCGGGTGATTTTCAGTCTGTCCATCTCACTATCCGCTTTGCGGAACAGTAGCAGCTGGTCGACAAGACTAAGCAGGCGCCGGGCATTCCGGTATACAACTTCCAGTCCGTTGCCGGGAGTCTTATCGGTATTGTTCAGTAGCTCTTTGACCGGATTGATAATCAGCGTTAAAGGTGTCCTGAACTCGTGTGAGATATTCGTAAAAAAGGCCAGTTTCTTTTCGTTCAGCTCTTTCTCCTTTTCTGTTTCGAGGCGCGCCAGGCGGATGTCGAAGGCCAGTTTAGTTTTTTGCGCCTTGTACTGCAGGTAGGTGTACGCCATTCCTGCGATGGCTGCCATGTACAGCAGGTATGCCCACCAGGTACGATACCAGGGTGGCAGGATGGTGATCTGCAGGGTATATTCCCGGGCATTCCAGACGCCTTCCGTATTGGTCGTTTTTATCCGGAAGGTATAGTCGCCTTCATGCAGGCGGGTATAGTTAGCAGTTCTGGATTTGCCGACATAGTTCCATCCTTTATCCCATCCATCCAGGTAATAGGCGTAGTCTATTTTGTCGGGCGCCGAGTACTCGGGTGATACGAAATCGAGCGCCAGCACAGCTTTGTTATAAGGTATCTTCAGTGAGGTGATATGATCTGCCGTTCTTCCGGTAACATAGCGGTCCGCCTGCTCAATGGGCACATTATCAACTTTTAAACCTGTCAGCAATATCCCGGGTGTACCTGAGAAAGAAGGCAGACTGTCGGGGTAGAAAATATTCAGTCCTTTGATGCCGCCAAACATAAACTCACCAGACGGCAGTGCCAGTGCAGCATTATAGTTCAGCTGATTGGAGAGCAGTCCGTCAGACTGCGAATAGTTCTTGAAGGTTTTCTGCCAGGGACTGAATCTTGAGATACCATAGAAGGTGCTGATCCACAGGTTACCGCTCTTGTCTTCCAGTATTTTCAGGATGGAGTTGTTGGCAAGGCCGTCGGCTTTTGTGTATCGCACATAGGTGCCGGTTTCCCTGTTAAACAGGAGCAGGCCGCCGCCTTCAGTACCTATCCAGCAATTGCCGGCTTTGTCCTGGTGAAATACCCGCACAGGATACCCGATATTATATACCTGGTGATGTTTCGTCGCTCTGTCGATCTTTATCAGCGAGGTATAGTCGCCCGCCCAGAAGTCGCCTTTGTTATCTTCCGCCATGGAAAGAATATTGGTAAGGTGGCTGTCGAATATTTCGAACCGGTTGGCAGCTCTGTTGAAACGGTATAAGGGGCTGCCTGTGCAGACACCCGCCCAGAGTGTTTTTGCGGCATCCTCGTAGAGCAGCCAGGTGTTTTTATCTTCTGTACTGTTTGCCTGGTTGAAGCAGGCATAATGGTCAAAAGAACGTTTTGATTTGTTGTAGCGGTAGATGCCTGTGCCCCAGGTAGAGATCCAGATATTATCCTGGAAGTCGCGGATAATACTCGTCACAAAATCGCTGCACAGGGAAGCATCATTACCGGCCAGGTGTCTGAAGTTGGTAAACCGGTTCTGTTTCCTGTTCCAGATACTTAGTCCGCCGCCATCTGTACCGATCCATATATTATGATCCGCATCTTCGCAGAGGGACAGGGTGAAATCATTGATGAGGCTATTGGTGTTCAGTGGATCATGGGTGATGCGCGCAAAGCCGGCTTTTCCCGGATCGAGGATATTAACGCCTCCACGGAGGGTTCCTATCCATTTGCGTCCTTCACGATCTTCAAAGATGGAGAATACAGCTGTGCTGGTAAGCAGGTCTTTATTCCCGGGAGAAGCCAGTTGGGTGATCTTTTCTGTAGATAGTGGCATTGTGAAAATACCTTCCCCGTCGGAGGCAATCCACAGTGTATTATACCGGTCGATGATGAGATGCACGACCCTTTTGGAATGGGTAGTAAGCACGCTGGTGAAGGTATTGGCAGCGAGGTTATATTTATATAGGCCTTCGTCGGTACCCAGCCACAGCTGGCCTTTATGATCTGCCTGTAAGGCGATCCCGTTCCTGATATTATCGTTGATGACCCTTACCACGCCGCTGTTGTTGTCATAAGTACAGAGCCCGAAGTTGCGTACAAATAACCAGGTCTGGCCGGAGGCGTCTATTGTGATCGATGAAACTTCATATTGGGTAGTAATAGCATCCTGGTACCTGAGCGGCGCCTGTCTGGCGGGGCCTGAGGACTTATACACAAGCAGTCCTTCTCCGTTGGTGCCAATGAATATGGTTTCTTTTGCTCCGGGCAGGATAGCGTTCACGGGTACCAGGATCTTCTTCGCCTTTGAGGCTTTGTAAGGGAGGTACTGCAGGCCCGAGAAACGACCGGTGGTATTACTGTAAATGCTAATGCCGCCCCGGGTGCCAATCCAGAGGCGTTTGTGATGATCTTCAGTGATGCAGGCAATCCGGTTGTTAGCCAGGGAATTACTGTCGTTGAATTCATTCCTGTATACAGTGAAATTGTAGCCATCGTAGCGGTTTAATCCGTCGTAAGTGCCAAACCACATAAAACCGTTGTGGTCCTGGTAGATGCTGGTGACCGCATTATTGGAGAGTCCCTGTTCAATACCCAGATAGGTAAGCAGAGGTGGAGCAGCAGCAAAGGAATTGACTGGCAAGCAATACACACACCATACCCAGAGGATGGCAAGCCTCAGATATTTTTTCATATTCACTGTAATTTATACTGTCCCTTATTTTATTTCATAACGACTGTCAGAAAATGTACGGAACTTATTTTAATAAATGAAATTCCCGGACGGAAAATGTTGAATATGAGATGTGATAGGAGAGAAGTGTAATATGATGAAATAGAGTTACCTTGCGGGTATAAATTTAAGTGTTACCCCCGGCTATACACAGCCACAAAACGGACAAGATATGCTTAGAAGTAATGATGCAGCAAAATTCTGGCGTTGGTTTGAAGAGAAGAGTGAAGACTTCCGCTTTTTCAGGGAAATGGATCCGGAAGAGTGCGAAGAATTGTTTGGAGAGCTCACGGAAAGACTTCATCTGTATTGTACCAGCCTGTTTTTCGAGATGCGTAGTGATGTGAATAATGAAGGTGAGCTTATCATTACTGCTGAAGGTGATGAAGATTTCTTTGATGATGCAGAATTCCTGGTATCAAAAGCGCCGACAATTGATCATTGGACGTTTACCGCGCTGATTCCGGCGGAAGAAGACAATGAGGGGATCGAGTACGAAGACCTTGACCTGTCTCCATCTGAAATGTGGTTTACTGCCATTGAAGATGAGAAACATCCGGACAAGCTGAACCTGGTGATCCATTTTAAGGATTATGAGCTTATTAAACAAAGTGAGCATCTTGATACAGCTATTTTTTTGCTCTTGCAAAGTGTATTGGGCGAGAAGATGTTTGCGCAGTATATTAATGTGTATGCGATAACCGAGTTGCCTGGCGATCCTGAAGAAGATGGATATCCGGAGTTGAGTACGTTACCGGAGTATATCGCGGCGATGAGGGAAGAGAGGAAGAAGAGTATTGGATGATGATGAGTGAGATATTGATGGGCGATCAGCACGGCTGAAGCATAAGTCTACGCGGCCACCTATCCGGTGCATGTTGTTGAAGTACTATCCCCATTGTGTACAATATGTCAAAGAACTGTTTCCGTTTGTAAACTTCAGATACGTGTTACTGCGCCCAGCCCACGCGGTCCTGTTTATTGCGGCTGCTGATGCAATGTTAGCACTATTATCCCTGCCTTTTCGGGCGATGTATATAAACTGCAAAATGATGTATACAAGCCGCAAAAATGTGGGACGAAATACAAAAATGTGAGGTTGGGAGTTTAAATTAAGGGTTCACTTGTTTTGACAGGTTTCAAAGCGAATACGTTTCCAAACGGACACAGGTTACATTTATGGAATTTAGGGACAATCTGCATCTCACAAAAAATGAAATACATGAAAGTGTTACTTACTGTTTTGTTAATTGTCCTTTTAAAGCTCACCGCCTTCTCCACCGCCCAATTTCCCGATAAGATCGTCTATAAGGGGAAGGAGTACAACATGCATAGCAATCCCCTGGAAAGTTATTTTACCCGGCATCCGGAGAAACGTCCCCGGGCAGGACTCTCCTCCACAGCACTCTGGCGGGGATACATTGCAACCTTCGAAGTACGCGAGGGTACGCTTTACTTGAAGGATATCGAGGTCATGGTGAGGGACACAGCCAGAAAAGACGGATACGGTACGAAATTTCAAAGCGTCCTGGAGCAGGTTTTTCCAGGACAAACTGATATCAAGGTCGACTGGATGACAGGTCTGCTGGTCATCCCTTATGGTAAATTGGTCAATTATGTGCATATGGGATACGGTTCCAGCTACAAGCACTACATCCTGCTGGAAATAGACAAAGGAGCCGTCAAAAAAGATAAACACCTTAGCTACCGCAAATATGAAGCCTTTAAAAACAAACAGTTCCTGGCCTTTAAGAAAACAGATGAATACCAGCAACTCAAGGCCTCCCTGCTGCAAAAGGAGAACATGGGAGAAGAAAACCTGGACGACTTCCTGAAAAGCTTCATCATCGACTATACGTCCCGGATCCTGGTCGATTAATGAGAAACATAATATATTTGCACAACTTTATCCCTTTATATGAAATCAATATTGACCTTGTTACTGCTCCTGGCAACCCTGTTCGCTGCTGCACAGCAAACAAAACAAGACTCGTTGCTATTTGATCAGGCTGCGGCCCTCCTCTCCGGTGGAAAATATGATGAGGCATTGACCATCGTAAACCGCCTTATCAGCAACCGCAAAAATGCAGAATACTTTGATCTGCGCGGTGAGATCTACATGCGCAAGGATATCGCAGATACCGCACTGTTCAACTTTAACGCCGCGCTCATGCTGGATCCGCAAAATCCTTACATATACTCTCATCGTGCATCCGTTTTTCTGTCTTTCCAGATGCCGGACGAGGGGATCGAAGACTATAACCAGGCCATAAAACTGATCAAAGGCAACGATACCCTGAAGTACAGTATGATCGGCAACCGTGGTAGCGCGCGTCAGATGAAACGTGATTTCCAGGGCGCATACGAAGACTTTAAGACAGCACTGACTTTTGATTCTGTCAACATACAGGCCCTTATCAGTATGGGTTCTATCCTCGATGATCTCGGTAAGCCAAGGGAAGGTATCACATACCTCGAGAAGGCCGTCCGTCTTTCTGCGAACGAAGTCAGCGCCATCGGCAATCTCGGTTTCCGCTATATAGATTTTGGTGAATACAAAAAGGCAATCGCGATGTTCAACAGGGTGCTTGAACTTTCTCCGAACGATGGTGTGGCCTATAACAACAGAGGCTACGTGAAATACAAAATGAACGATCTGAAAGGGGCCCTTAAAGATATTGAGCTCTCGATCAAATATTATCCGGCCAACTCTTATGCTTTCCGTAACAGTGCCCTCATCCACCTTGCTATGAAACAGCAGGATAAAGCCTGTGAGGACCTTCAGCATGCTATAGAACTAGGATTTACACCCATGTATGGTAATGAGGTGCAGGAGCTGTTAGAAAAGCACTGCTTGCTAAAGACAAAATAATAACATGAGAGAAAGTGAGCCCGCATCCATTAACCAGTTTAAAAGGAGCTGTTTTTATTTTGAAAAGCTGGAAAATGAATGATATCTTGGCTAGCGTTAACACACATTTCAATATTTAACTAAAATCTAATCCCTGTACTGTGAAAAAAGCATCTATGATGTGTGGCATGGCCATTGTCGCCGCACTTACCTTTTCATCCTGCGCTACTATTTTTGGAGGTACCCGTTACACCTTCGTAGTAAATTCTCATCCCGGCGATGCCAAATTGGTGATTACCAACAAAAAGGGGCGTGAAGTCTTTAGCGGCAATACACCCGCTACGGTACGACTGAAATCCGGTGCCGGCTACTTTTCTCCGGCCCGGTATACTGTAAAGTTCACTAAACCCGGATATGAGGAATTTACAATGCCTATCCATTTTAAATTAAATGGTTGGTATTTCGGAAACATCCTGATCGGCGGAGCTGTTGGTATGTTAGTCGTGGATCCGCTGACTGGAGGTATGTGGAAAGTTGGCAATGCAGATAAGCAGATCTACAAGACATTGAAGCCACAAGCGGGAACTGAACCATCTCTGACTATTATCGATGTAGAACATGTCGATGGTGCAATGAAGGAGCGGTTAGTGAAGATCAATTAGTTTATTAAGATTTCTTCCTCTAGGATACACCTGCAGGAAGAAATCTTATTCGTCGTGTTCTGTAAAGCGGAACGTTGAGAATTGGTGTCGGGAAAACGGATACGGTACTACGCGTCAGTAAAAAGCCCCCATAAAGTTGACTTTATGAGGGCTTATCCAAGAACTAATTTCAATTATACGTTGCCGGATGTCTTATCACTATTACCAGCTTCCGGGGCCGGAGTATGATCTGCTGCAAGTCCTTCCGCAGCGGGTGCTTCCTCTTCCACAGCCACTGTATCCTGTTCCTCGGTCGTCGCCAGATCAGCAGTGTCGATGTCTTTCTCTTTCTTTTTACGGGAGAAAAGGTTTTTCAGGAAGCCGATCAATGCAAGGAAACCAATAGCGATGAACTTCCAGCCTGCAGCCAGGAACTTCAGTAAAACAGCGAATAAGCCAGCCTTTGCAAGTACCTTACCTGCTACCAGTCCGCCGATGGTCCATACCGCTATCTTGTCGATCTTCGGATCAAAATCACTATAGGCATTACCACTGGTAAAGGAGGACATATTCAATACCTTGTCGATGTTGGCTTTAACGAGTGGCAATTCATCCATCGTACAAACGGCTTTCAGAGAAAGAACGCCATGACGTCCCAGTACACGTACGTCGTAATTCAGCGTATTAGCACCTTCCTGGTCGCCAAATTTGATTTCCTTGGCCCAGTGCAGTACTTTCTTTTCCTTGTCATAATAGGGCTTCTGTGCCCATCCAACGAAATGCAGGGTAGGGTAACCACCTTGTACACGCGCTTTGTTGGTTTCTTTTTCGTCTTCCTGCATCTTCTTCAGCATGTCGTCATAGTCGATCTTTTCCGCATCGTCATCTTTCACGTACCCCATGTCTTCGTACTCAACGACAAAAACATAAGAGCCATCAGTAAAAGGGTCGGAGTTTTCCGGAAATATCATACCTAGTACATCCTCAGCACCGGAAGGAGGATTACCCCAGAGTTCTGTCAATACCCATTTACTCTGTTGCTGGTTGAGGAATTTGAATCCTTTAGGCACGTCAACCGTGGCTTTACCGCCCGGAAGGTTGATCAGGCCGGTTTCAAATTTCTGCGCTTTTCTCACAGAATCAATGAAGTGCTCCAGTTGCTCTTTATAGATCTCAGTAGAATCTTTAGCGGGAACTGCTGCATTCAGGGTCAATGCACCCAGCAACAGTACAGTCATGTACAAAGTTTTTAGCATGTAGTATTCGGTTGTAGTTCGATAAAGGGATTTATTTATGATAATTTCTTAAAGGGGTAAACCTGAATATTAAACGTTATTGTCCTGAACGTGCAAATATAGAAAAATAGTTTATGTTTTCAAACAAATGTAAAAAGCCCCCACTGCACCCTTCCCCGGCCGCGCAAGTCCGGCGTTAAGGCTATGCCATAGCTAATGACCGCATCAAGGATATATGTAGCAGCTAGCTGGCAATTACAGCACTTCCGGCTAGCACGGACCATGCAGTGCTGTTCGTATTTGCTCGGGGAAGAAGGGGGGACTGTATATAACTTCTTCTGTCGTTTTGAAAAAAAGCGTTAACTTAACAAGAGACTATAGATAAATGTTAATCCCTGACCTATGCATTCTCCCCGACACTTTGAAAATGAAAACTTAAAAGAAAGAAGCACTTATATTTTTAGACTTCTTATTGGAATTGCTGCACTAATCGGCTCTCAATTTTTACTACCAATTCTTAGGCCTAACCGGTTCTCCGGTTCCATGGGAGAATGGGTAATTACTTTTGTGCTTATCTTGCTTTTGACAATAGATCTGTTATTCGATAAAATGTTTGTGAGTATTACTTTTGACCCAATTGTTAAGAGAATAACTTTAAGAACCATGACCTTACTTAATGGGACGGAAGTCAAAGATTACAATTATCCGGACATAACCTTTAAATGTGGTAAAGACCCGGGAGGTACGAGCAAGCAAGCGAAAGAATTTGTTGAGATCTATAGCCGGCGAAATCGGTTGATAAAGCTCGAGAAGGCTTGTATCGGAGACTATTCTTTTGACAATATACTCGCAGAATTGAAGCAACTGGTAAGTGTAAGCTGACAAAATATGCAGATGCAGGCAATGGGGACGTTACGTGCCGCTGGTTTAGAGGAATCGTTCCTGAATATACGAAAGCCTGATAAATGAGACTGTTCATCGGGCGACATTCAACAAAACAGCCTTCAAGTCTTTCGATCTGAAGGCTTTTGAAATTAATAAAGTCAAGTTAACTGTTCGCAGGTTCTTCTTCTTCTTTCTTTGAAGGAATAACACCCCAGATCAATGCCCCGATAATCAACAGCGCAACTATTTTACCGCCATATCTTGTGTAGAAAGGCAATTTATTAAGTTGTTCTTTGTTTTGCTTTTGTGATGCTAAAATTGCATCTACTTTGTCTTGCGGCATATCATAAAAAGAGTCCGATTTTTCATCGAAGAGAACCAATTTAGGTTCTTCTGTGACGTATAATGGTAGGAAGTAAGCGATGTTGTATTCTTTATGAAGTGTCGCCACGTCAATAAAATTGCCATGGTCTGACTTAAATTCATCGGTATCTGGTAAGTCATACACTTTCTTTAATACTTCTCTTTCCCCCATAGGAATTTTAATGCCCGCAAATACAGAAGTTGAGGAGAACGCAATTAGTAAAGCGATAAAAATTGGACGGATCATGGGAATAAATGCTAATTTAATATTACTTGTTTAAGGGTATAGCTTAGACTTATAGTCTATAGGGCTAATTTCAAAATAAAAATACATTTTTTATTTAAATATGATAAAATAAAAGTATACTATATAATTCGTCAATAATTACTGCAACTTTTCCGGATAGTGCCGAATACACCTGCAGCGGCCAGACGGAACTTCACTCATACTATATGGTATTTTCTTTATTATATTTACAGGAACTTGAGCAATGACTTTACTAAATCACTGGTTTTTATGACAAAAATGGAACAGGCTTTTCAATTGTTTGATGCATATAATCAACAGGACCCTTCACGGATAACATGGGATGGGAATCAATATGCATCTGAATATTTTTACGCTATTCAATTGTATGAATGGGTAAAGAAGCTGAATCCGGAGGCCAGTGAACCACTTCTACTTGCTTCAAGATGTCAGCATATAGGAAGATGGGAAATCGCCAGAGAAACGTACCCCGAAGGGAGAGTAGGTTACTTGAAATGGAGAAACGATCTGTCGCATTTTCATGCACGGAAAGCCACGGAAATATTGCAGTCAATAGGGTATGACGCGGACACCATTTCCAGGGTCAATGAAATTGTTTTGAAGAAAAGACTTAAAACGGATGCTGATGTCCAAACGATGGAGGATGCCCTTTGCCTGGTGTTCCTGTCATTTCAGTATGATGATCTTATAAAGAAACATACAGAAGAAAAGATGATTGGTATTTTGCAAAAGACATGGGCAAAGATGAGCGAAGAAGGAAGGCAGGTAGCCTTGTCCCTTACTTATAGTAACGCCGGACAAATGCTCTTGAATAAAGCACTAAACGGTGGCGATCAATAGTATTTGCGCGGCTTGTCCCAGGTATGATCGAGGGCAGCCAATTTGGTGCCGGGCACAATTTCCTGGATATTTGATGAAGAAATTTCGCAGGCTGGTTCGCCAATGGCAGCTAGCCTGCACTCACTAACAGGCGTTCGCGAGTGCTGTATTTGTCATACTCTCTTTTTTTTGTTCCATCAGTGTTCTGAAATTATCAAGATGGCGGCTACCCCATTTATCCATTTCCTGTATTACCGGTAGTAAAGATTCGCCGAATTCAGTCAGGTAATATTCAACGCGCGGAGGCAGTTCAGGATAGATCACCCGCTTTACAATACCATGAAATTCCAGTTCCCGCAACTGAAGATTTAACACGCGACGCGTGGCGGACGGTACTTTTTTCTGCAGTTCATTGGGCCTGCGTATACCATTACTGATCAGAAAGAGCAGATAAGATTTCCATTTGCCGCCAATGATCTCCATGATAATGGAAATACCACAGTTAAACTCTTTTGGCATTTTTTTCTCGTACATAACCGATCATTTATAAGTGGTACAAAAGTACACCTATGTTCCGGACAAAGCAGGTATGGAAAAAATTTTCCATACCCGCAAATAATTTCCCGTATTGGTAGTCGTCTGTGAAAAATTTCTCTTTGCATTAGAATTGTAAGTAATGAGAGCTTATCATTTCCTTCAAAATCATTTAAACAATCGATATGCGAGAAAAAGTATCTATTATAGGGTTAGGCGCTATGGGATCAGTACTGGCTCAGTTACTGGTGCAGGAGAAGCAGATGGTGACTGTCTGGAACAGAACGGCAGCAAAAGCTGAGCAGCTTGTTAAAGATGGCGCCAATTACACTGCTGATATTCATGCAGCGGTTCATGCCAGTCCGCTGGTCATTATTTGTGTACTGGATTATGCGGTCACTTATGAGCTCCTCCGGGACGTGGATGTTCAAGGTAAGACGATCGTCCAGTTAAGCACCGGCACGCCGCAGGATGCGCGGGAAATGGCAGCCATGATGCAATCACGCGGCGCTTTGTACCTGGACGGGGCGATACTGGCTACACCTTCCCAGATGGGGCAGCCGTCTACCCCAATCTTCCTTTCGGGTGCCGAAACCGCATTTAAGCGCAGTGAAGCGGTTTTAAAGATGCTTGCCGGCACACTGCTGTATATGGGTGATGCCCCGGGTGCCGCAGCTGCATGGGATCTCGCTGCGCTCTCCAGTATGTTCGGAATGATGTTTGGATTCTTCCATGGTGCGCGCATAATAGAGGCCGAGGGGCTGGAGGTGGCTGCCCTGGGTAATATGATATCCGATATCTCCCCTGTATTGGGACAGATGGTGAAAAGCACAGCAGATGATATACAGCAGGAGCATTATACTTCTCCTCAAAGTTCGCTGGAGATATGTGCCCTTAGTTTTGAGCTGATGAAACGCCAGGCGGCGGAGAGTCGCATTGAGGCGCCGTTCCCTGCATTTGCGTTGGAACTTTTTAATAAAGCCAGAGCGGCAGGATATGGGGATGAGAGGTTGGCAGCGATGATGAAGGTGCTGCGGTAATATCAGGTAAAAAGACACAGCGCGTGACAAGCTGTGTCTTTTCGTATACGAAATCTATCTGCCCCTGGCAAGCCAGATAGCATTAGAAATATCAGCTGTCTGCATTGACTATTGCGCTTATTTTCCGCTCACTTCCTTTACAATGTACTTTTTGTGTTCTTTACCCCAACGCGCCATCTCATCCAATAATGGCTTCAGCGATTTTCCATATGTTGTAAGCTCATATTCTACCGTAATAGGCTTCGTATTCCGGACAGTGCGGGCAACCAATCCATTAATTTCCAGGTGCTGCAATTCCTTTGATAACATTTTAGTGCCAATACCATTCAGGAAGCGCTGTAGCTGGAGATAGCGCATCTTCCTGAATGCCAGCATCGCAATGATGGATATCCTCCATTTTCCAGCCAATATGTACTGTGTATCCTCAATGGCTTTAAAATGTTGTATGCATGCTTTTGATAGCGTTTCTTCTGTAAGAATTGATGTTCCCATACACAAATGTAACTACTTCCTTTGGTGATAAACACTTCCCTGGAGGGAACTACTTCCTTAGAGGAATCTGAGACCCATCATAAGGAGAAGCGCAAATAAATTTGCAGGAATAAAAAACATTAAATGAGCATCTTAACAAAAAGTGGTGTTGTTCTTATTGAACAACCTGGTGGGCCAGGGGTTCTGAAGTATGAAACGATTGATCTATCAGGTCCGGGTTCCAACGAAGTTTTAATTGAGCAGAAAGCTATTGCTGTAAATTTCCTCGATGTTTTCTTCAGAAGCGGGAGATTCCAACTGCCAAAGTATCCGGCGCCGATCGGGCTGGAAGCTGCGGGCATAGTAAGCGCCGTCGGTGAAGGCGTAACTGAATTTGCTGTAGGCGACAGGGTTGCTTATTATGCTACAACAGGAGCATATGCACAAATAAGAACGATCAGTGTCAATGACATCTTCAGATTACCTGATAGCATCACTTTTGATGTAGCGGCCGCGGTGATGGTAAAAGGTCTTACGGCCCAAATGTTGATCAGAGACAGTTGTCCGATTAAAGCAGGACAGCAGGTACTGATTACTGCCATGACAGGAGGAGTAGGTACTTTGTTAAGCGCGTGGGTTAAATCACTGGGTGCTAATGTTATAGGTACAGTTGGCAGCCCGGCTAAAAAACAACTGGCGGAACAGCGGGGGTATGAGCATGTAATTGATCTGCAAAACGAAGATCTTACTGCCCGGGTGAATGCTATCACAGGTAATGCTGGTGTGGATGTAGTATATGACAGTATTGGGAAAGACATTTTTGACAAATCAATAGAGCTTATCAAGGCAGGTGGCACCTTTGTATGCTATGGCGGTGCATCTGGTTGGCCTCAGGTAGACGCTCAGCAGCTTGATCAAAAGAAGATCCATTTTGTGCAAGCGCAACTTAATAATTATCCGGGATATCAGGATAAGAAAGGTGAGGCAATGAAGGAGGTATTCGAACAGGTTGAAAAAGGCATATTTGAGGTACAACATCCTTCAGTCTATTCCCTGGCTGATGCCTCAGAAGCGCATGCGGACATGGAAGCGCGGAGAACTACTGGTAGCATTATCCTTAGGCCTTAGCTGGCATCTTTGTTTTCTGCAAGAATAGTGGCTAACTAAGCAGGACATATTTGTGTGATCTTAAAGGGGGGCATCGATGATCTTCTCCCAAGGAACAGCCATGGAGCATACACTTCAGTTATGACGTGCATGCTCCATTTGCTTTATTTAAACCAGCTTGCATAGTCCATTGCAAAGTCATGAATTGTTCTCGATGGTTTGTTTAAGATATCTTTAACGATCGTATTTGTAAAGGTTGCTTTTCCCTGACGTTGTCCTTCGGCAATTGCAATAAACGTTTGTATCATCAATGGCGGCATTCCCTTTCGTTTCATTCTTTGTTCTAATTCATCAATTGTCAGCGGTATAAATTGGACATTGTCGCCAATGGCATTGCTAATAGCTTCTGCGACTTCTGCATAATTTACTGCTTCGTCAGCCGTTAACAGGTATGTTTGATTACTATGTTCGGCGGGATTTGTTAGTATTTTAAATGCTACTTCTGCAATGTCTCTGGTGTCTATAAAAGGCTTTTTACCGTCGCCCGTTCCTTCATAAATTTTACGTTCTCTTTTGATGGTTTCGGAAAATTCTCCCAGCCAGTTCTGCATAAAGGAATTAGGCTGTAAAATAGTCCATGAGAGCCCGGACGCTTTTAATGATTCTTCTACTTCAAAATGTAATTTTGCAATGAAGAATGGTGAATTTTTAACAGCTCCCGGAGAAGAAAGTTTTACAATATGGGTCACTCCTTGTTCTTTTGCAACTTCGATTACATTGTTCTGTTCTTCTACAAAGTTGTCGTTTATACTTGAGGCAAGAAAAACCACTTTACTGTTTTTCATTGTGTTGTAAAGAGTTGCCTTGCTCAGCATATTTGCTTCTACCCATTCAACAGAGGGCATTTCTTTCGCTTTATTTTTATTCCTTGTTACTGCAATTGCCGTTATTCCAGCGGCAGATAAAAAAGTTAGCAGCTCTTTACCTATTTTTCCGGTTGCACCGAATATGGTGATTTTGTTTTTATCTTCCATGTTTGCGGGTGATTTGAAATTGAATATTTACTTAGTCGCCTAACTATTGGGGTAAAATTTTTACTCCAGATTGTTTAACACGTGTTTTAGTAATTCAGTTAATTGTGTTTGTTGTTGTTCGGAAAGTCCTTGTATTGCAATACTTTCCATGCTTCTCCAGATTTTGGCTACTTGTTTATAAGTAGCCTTTCCTTTATCGGTTATATAGATTCTTGAGGTCCGTTTATCCTGTGCGTCTTTTTCTTTTGTTATCATACCTGTGGCCACCATTCTGTCTATCATACTTGAAATGGTGGCTTGTTGAATACACATTTTTTCAACCAACGAGGAAACAGTTTGTCCGTCTTCAAGACTTAAATGATATAGCAGAATGTCCTGCCCGGAATGTATGCCCGTTTCCGAAAGCAAAGCATTGCTTTTGTTTCTGCGAACTTTACAGATTTGAACAAGCAGATTGCTGATAATGGTATCCTGGTTTTTTGGTTTCACGATGCGAAGATAATGAAAATAGTTAGGCGACTAACTATTTTTTAAAATTTATATTCTATTTATTCATTTCAGTCAGACCACTTACTGACTTATTCAGTTTCTGTTCATTTTTTTCGTATTAACATGCACCATGCTGTTTTTCTTAGTTTTGATTTGATAATAGAAGCTGAGCAAATACTATCAAAGTTATACCTCTGAAAGCCCCAAACGCATTCTGCGTAGTAAAACATCTCCCCTAAACAGTGCTGCTATTATTTAACCAGTGATGTAATGACAGACGAAGCCACCCAATGTTAGCCAGGGTAATTTGTCTTTTTGTTTTTTATTTTTTTTGACTTACATATTGTGTTAACTAAAATTAAACTATATTTGTTGTGGATATTACTTTTGCAGACAAGAAATTAGAAGAACTTGCCAATAATGACAGGAAGCGTCGCAGGGAGTTTGGTAAGCTCCGGGCAGACAAAATAAAAGCCAGGCTGACACAGTTAATGTCTGCGGCCAATCTTGAGGAAGTAAGAGACCTCCCCGGCAATTTTCATGAACTTACCAATAGGCGGAGAGGGCAATGGGCCTGTGATTTAGACCAGCCATACAGGTTGGTTTTTATACCTCACGAGGTACCTGTTCCTACAAACGAGCATGGTCAACGTGTTTGGATGGAGATTACAGGAATAGAAGTTAAAGAAATAGTCAACTATCATAAAGAAAAATAATCATGGCGAAGCAAAATCAATACTTTCCGCAAACAGTTCCACATCCGGGAGAAACTTTAGGCGAGAAGCTGGAAGAAATGAATATGGGGCCAAAAGAGTTTGCCCTCCGTACAGGCAAGCCAGAAAAAACCATCATTGCCATAATTAAAGGAGATAGCTCCATTACTCCTGATATGGCCGTCCAGTTTGAAAGCGTAACCAGAATTCCCGCTAATTTCTGGATGAACCACCAAAGAAATTATGACGAATTTGTCGCAAGAAAGAAACGGCAAGCTGTTATTCAGGAAGCAACCGGATGGGCAAAGAAGTTCCCTTTGGCGGAGATGATTAAAAAAGGCTGGTTACCGGCTGTAACAACTATTCAGGAAAAAACGACGGAGATGCTTACCTTCTTTGGCTTCTCCAGTCACACAGCATGGGAAGACTATTATTTTAAGCAACAGCTTAAAGTGGCTTTCCGGATTTCTCTTGCGCAAACCGCTGAGCCATATGCCATTTCTGCATGGCTTCGAAAAGGTGAATTACAGGCAATGGAGTTAGACGCGAAGGTCTATTCAGAAAAGAAGTTTAAGGACGCATTGCCAAAGTTGAAATCAATCAGGGAAAATCATCCTGATGAATTTTTCAGCCAATTACAACGCATTTGCCTGGAAGCTGGTGTTAAAGTGGTATATACTCCGCGTATTAATAAAGCGCCCATAAGTGGTTCAACGCGATGGTTAAATGATACTCCATTCATTCAATTAACAGGGCCGGATAATGACAGCAATAGCTTTTGGTTTACTTTCTTTCATGAAGCCGGGCATATTCTCTTACATGGGAAGAAGGATATTTTTTTAGAAAGGGTGGAGTATTCTGACAAAGATCTGATTAAGGAAAAAGAAGCGGATGAATTTGCCGAAAAATGGACATCACGTTAGTAGTTAAACCCCATAAAATTGTATCTTCAATCCCCGAAAGCCATACTCTTTAAACCTTGTAAACCCATAACTTATCCATACCTGTTGATTTACAGCATCATCTGTAGAAAACCCATCAACACCCAGCTTCTTTTCCCACTTAAATACTATATATGAAACACTCTCTATTACTATTTGCATGCCTGCTATGCGCATGTATCCTGAAAGCGGGCGATATTGTCCTGCCACCGGTGTCGGCCTGGATTAAATTTACCAATCCCGTCCAATCCGGTAGTCTATCCTATGGTATCGAAAATAACCAGAGTGGCGAAGGCTATACTGAAGTCGCTACTATAGACGGTGTACCATGCCGGAAGATCCCGGCGGGAAAGTTCATGTATGTGCGTTGCGACAGAACCGCTGTTCCTACCGCGGCGCAGAAGCTTATCCTGTCTATCACCTATTATGACAACAGCATGAATTTCGTATGGCTGAACTATACGCGTTCTGGTACAGGTTGGGGCGGTGCCGATTTCAAGAAATCCAATACAAAAAAATGGGTCACCCGCCTGGTGTTCCTGGAAGATGCCGGCCTGGATGGTAGCATGGGCTATGCTGGAGACATCCGCCTGGGTTATGGTTCGGAAGACACTTATATTAAAGACATCACAGTATATGTTGGCTCCTTGAACCCGGATGCGCAGCCTATTCCCGCCAGACCAAACAATCCGGCCTCAGAGTTTGTAGGTAAGTCATTCGCAGGATATCAACTATGGCATGAAGCAGGGCCTAAACCGGAAGACTGGACGCACTGGTCATACGACAAAGTGCCGGCCGCCGGAAGAGGTAATCACAATACAGAAACATTCCCGCAGCTGGCAGATTACGAGAATAATCCAAATGTACCAATGTATGCTACCAACTTTGCGAACCTCGGCAACGGTAAGCCGGCGAAGTTGTACAATTCTACCGACAAAGGAGTGATAGACGTGCAGATGGCACTACTGAAAAGAACCGGGTTTGACGGTGTGGCCATTCAGCGTAATGCTCCCGTCGGAAGGAATATGAAGTACACATCTACCGACGATTATTATGTGCATATCAAGAACGCCTGTGAAGCTAATGGCAGGTTGTTTTATGTGATGTACTGTATGCCCGATCAGAACAATGGAGAAGTAAATTCCATTGACCTGGTGGAAGGTATTAAACGCGACTGGGTATACCAGATGGAACAGATCTATGAACTAACTAAATCCGGCGCATATGCCACCGTGAATGGCAAACCGGTGGTAGAACTCTGGGGATTGGGATATTCGACCATTCTCGTGGATAAAGCCCAGGCATTGGAACTGGCACAGTTCTTCAAAGACCGCGGTTGTTATGTGATTGCGGGAGTACCGAGGGACTGGCGACTAAGAGACGCTGGTTCACGTCCTGACTTCGAAGACGTTTACAAGGCCTATCACATGATCTCTCCCTGGACCGTAGGCGTATACAATGACACAACTGGTGCGGATAATTTCAGGACACAATACCTGATCCCTGACAAACAGTATTGCGATCAGAATGGCATGGGTTTCTATCCGGTGATATTCCCTGGCAGCGCCTGGTCGCAGCATGTATCAGGTTATCCGAATGATACGAGAAGGCTGGGAGGGAAGTTCCTCTGGAAGCAGGCACGCAATATCAAAAGCATAGGCGTGAAGTCAATGTATTACGCTATGCTGGATGAGTTTGAAGAATCGACCAATATTATCAGTTCGGCAGTGGATTATTTTGACATCCCAACAGACCAGTATTTTGGTACCTTGTCGATGGATGGTATCTGGACCTCGTCCGACTATTACCTGCGTCTCGCCGGACAAGCAGCCCGTTTGCTGACCAGCGCAGAAACGCCTGCTGAAATTCCGATCCCTTACTCACTGGGACCGATCTATTACAGGAACAGCTTCGAAAGCAGGGTCGCGAACTGTATCATCAATAATGTGCCACAGGATATCGTTTCCCCGATTGATGCCTGCTTCTATAAGAATACGGTGTTGTCGTCTGCTGGTGTGAGCAATACAACCGTGACTATCGATAATGCAGCTGCGTTTTCAAAGAGTGGTGTGTACACTGTGAGGATCAATGGCACAGCTGCCGGCGCATCATCTTACTATTATAAAATATCAGAAACAAAGATTGCAGTGAAGGCCAATATGCAATTGAGTTTCTGGAAATATACGGTAAACAATCCCGGCAGGTATACTTCCGTAGACCTGACATTCAAATCGGGGAAGGTGCTGCGTAACCTGAGTACCTATAAGGATAACAACGGCAATGTGATGCATCCGAATGTGGGTCGTGGTACAGTAGGCAGCTGGCAGAAATTCTCCTGCCAGATCGGTAAAGGAGAACTGATAGGAGATGAAATAACCGGTATCAGTATTGCTTACGACAATCCGGCGCTGAGTGGTAATTTTACCGCTTATTTTGATGATATCATCATCGAAGATGCCCAGGATACTACTATCACTGATCCGCCTTCTCCGGCTCCGATCGGTAGTACTATTTACCTGTACAATGACACCCTGCTGGTATGCTCTGAGAATGGTACACAGGCCATGAACTGTAACCGTACCGGATTAGGTCCATGGGAAAAGTTTGTAGTAGTGGATGGTGGGAACAGCACTATCGCATTGAAGGGTAATAATGGGCTCTATGTAACTGCGACCAGCCCGATGTACTGTACAGGTACTACGCTGGATAGCACCACACGTTTTAAATGGATTAATTTAACCAGCAATACGGTTGCTTTCCAGAGTCTGAAAGGACAGTATATCTGTTCTGAAAATGGTACCCAGCCTATGAATTGTAACCGTGCAGCTATTGGTGGTTGGGAGACCTTCAGATGGGGCACTACATCTGCTGCAAGAGTAGCACCAGTGCAGGCACAGCTGACTGAGAATAAGCTGGCGAAGGCAGGCCTGAAGCTTTATCCAAATCCTGCCAGGGAACAGGTAACGTTGCATTATCAGCTGCCGGCAGCGACAGATGCAGTGATCGGGATCTATAATTCAAATGGAGTGCTGGTGAAGACATTGAGGCAGCATATTGCGGCAGGGGAACAACGTATTTCGGTGACCACGGGCAATCTGACGCCGGGTGTTTATCTCGTAAAAACTGTTTCGACTACAAAGATTGAGACGAAGAAGTTAGTGGTAGAATAGCCTTTCTTGCTGTGGTTTTGAGGGCAGGGATACAGTTATCTGTATCCCTGCTTTTGTTTTAAGTGATCTTCAAGGACCCTTGTGCAACTATAGCGTTGAGCAACTATTTCCCGCTAATGTAGCTCCGGCGCCATCTGCACCTGTTATAGCTGATTTTACACTTGCGGTGTCGAGTACGGTAATGTTATAGGGCGGAATAAATGCCGTAACACCATTACCCGCAGCTGTACCGGAAGTGTTTGTAAATGCGTTGTTGAATTGATTTAAATGTTCACTGTATATGAAGGGTCCTTGAAGTCACTTAGGTTATCAGGTGCTCATTGTTCGCGACAAATGTACAAAGAAAATGATATAACGAAAATTCATTATTACTCGCTATGGTGTATATGAACTACTTCTTCGAGGAAGGAATGTGGCATTGATTATTTCGCTAAATTACTATTGAAAGACTACTCTCTTCATTTTCAATTGTTCGTTATGCAAGATGCTGCTTTTACGTCAGACAAATGGCCCGTGTTAAATTATGATGAACTGAAAGATACATTGTCGACAGTTCATCTATGGACACAGATAGTAGGGAAGATACGCCTCAGAAAAATGCCCTGGTTGAATCACTCCTGGCATGTTACCTTATATGTTACGCCATATGGACTTAGCACAGGCAGCATGCCATATGAGCATGGTATCTTTCAGATAGATTTTGATTTCCATTTGCATCAGTTAATGATGATAACCAGCACCGGTAAAAGACTGGCGATAGAATTGAAACCGCGGACAATAGCTGATTTTTACAAAGAGGTGTTTGAAAAGCTACATGCATCAGGCGTAGACGTTATTATTCATACAACACCCAGTGAAATGGAACATGCTGTTCCTTTTGAAGAAGATCAGGTGCAGCGTGCGTATGACAGGCAGCAAATGGAGAATTACTGGCAGGCGCTTGTCAGGGTGCATAATGTATTTACACGTTTCAGATCGGGCTTTACGGGTAAAGTCAGTCCTGTGCATTTCTTCTGGGGCGCCTTTGACCTGGCAGTTACCAGATTTTCAGGTAAAGATGCACCCCCGCACCAGGGACAGGCACCCAACATGCCGGCTGAGGTAATGAAGGAAGCCTATTCCAAAGAGGTAAGCTCCTGTGGATTCTGGCCGGGTAGTGAGCAGTTCCCCCATGTAGTCTTTTATGCGTACTGTTACCCCGTTAGTGCTACATTCGGAGAACAACCTGTGAAACCCGAAGGCGCCTTCTATAGCAAAGAGATGGGCGAGTTCTTCCTGCACTACGACACGGTACAACAGGCAGATAACCCCGAGGAAACCTTACTGGCCTTTTTGCAGTCTACCTACGAGGCGGCCGCCAATACAGGTAACTGGGACCGTCAGGCGCTGGAATGCGATCTGTCGAAGTTTGAAGAGGAATACGGTTGTTTCAGGACGCTATAATGCGCAGGTGAATATGCCGGATATACGAAGGCCGTATGTCCGGTACCATGTCGCATAGGGAGGCGAGGGATGTATATTTAGTAACACTTTTGTGTTACTCAAAACGGCGTTTTAGGCCTATGGCCGGTTTTTTAATGTTATTTTATCTGCAGAACCCGCTTTCTATATTATATTCTTAATAAATATGTGTATTTTTCAGTCCGGTAGCAAAAGACACTACCTATATATCCCGAATATCGATTAACATGAAACCTACAACAGGTGTATTACTCCTGCTCGTTACCATATCTTGTTTTTGTGTTCTTACTCCAACCAAGGCCGCCAATTTCATTGTCACTTCTAATGCGGACAGCGGACCAGGAACCTTAAGAGATGCAATCACTAAAGCGAACAGTAACGGTACTGCTGCAAAAGACTATATCTACTTTAATCTGCCTGGTACAACGCCCAGCGATATGACTATCACGTTGCTCAGCGACTTACCAGGGCTGACAAGCAATATTGCTGTCGATGCCTCAACACAGGCAGCTCCCTTATTGGGCGCCAGTGGGGCCAGGGTATTCCTGTACCGGCAGCTAACAGGTTCGCCTGCAACATATTATGCCCTTCTGATCGATAATGCGCAACAGGTGGAGATATATGGATTGGCTATCAAGAATACACTGAGAGCCAATACAGAAAGCTATGGCATCTTATTAAGTGGTACATGCGCAGATATCACCATTGGCGGACCTGGTAAAGGGAATGTCATTAACGGTTACAAGTATTGTATCTATGGCGATTCAGGGAACTTTGACCCCAGGACCATCAGCAACCTGGTAATACAAAGCAATATCATTGGTTTTGAAGAGGATGGCATGACTGCCACAGCTCAGTTATCCAGTTATCAGCCCATTTTGCTCGCACATTTGAATGGTGTAACACTGGGCGGCAACAGGGCAGACCTGGGGAATGTGATCATGGGCAACTCTTATGGGGTGTCATTATGGACCGAGACAGGTAATGTGGTGGCATCTTTTAATAAGATCGGTACGGATGTCAACGGTACTGCTGTAATGAACTTCAGTATCCGGGAGGCAATGTTGGGTATATATGGTACCACCACCGGCACTGTACAGATCAGCGATAACCAGATAGCAGGTGTCAGTATCCAGGGTATCGGAATAGTAGGTTTGCAGAACGCCACTTTCAGGATAGTGAGGAACAAAATAGGAACAGAGGTAACGGGCCAGAATGTCCTGGGACAGCGCTCATCAGGGGTGCTGATCACAGATTGTAACCAGGGGATGATAGGTGGGTCACTGGCCGACAAAAATATCATTGCGGGATGTTATGATGCGCCTGTTACTGTTATTAATGCATATCGCGTAACGGTTTCACAGAATGAAATGTTCTGCAATAACGTTACTGGCTTTGATCGATACCCGGCCAACAGCATTCAGCTGGAAAACTGGTCGCCCACTGATGGCAGACCAATGCCGTTCGTGCATGTCACTGCATGTACTGCTACAACATTGAGCGGAACAGCTACGCCCAATGCCAAAATGGAAGTTTTCACTCCTTACAGATGTAGCGGCTCATTGAAGTGCGATGGCAGGAACTATATTGAGACCTTCTTTGCTGGTGCAGATGGCAGGTGGACATACGCACTCAAAGGCAGGGACGGTGTCATCTTATCAGCAACGGACGCTACCGGTGCAACCTCGGATTATAGTAATCCTGTATGGAGCGATCATATCGAACTCGAACGTAGTATTGTACATACTGCCTGTGGCAAAAGCACTGGCAGCATCCCCAATAAATTACTCTACAACGCCACACCTTTCCATTGGGAGGACGATGCCGGCAATACAGTTGGCACAGGCACCTCACTGAACAACGTACCTGCCGGGAGATACCGCCTGGTGATGTACGGTGGCGGATGTAACAAGCCGGAATGTATTGTGTATTCTCCTTTCTTTGAGGTAAGGGATGAAACCCCGCAGATAAACGCAGCAGCGGCGATAATAAGTCCTGCTACCTGTGGTGCTAACAACGGAAGTATTAACGGATTACAGATCCGGGGAATAAATTTGAAATTCGAATGGCGTAATACCGTTAACGCTGTAGTCGGAACAGGCCCTTCTATTAATAATCTTGCACCGGATAGCTATACGCTGACCATTGCCGATACCGTTAACGGATGTACAGCTACCGGTGGTCCCTTTGTAATACAGGGCATTGCTGCGCCTGTGCTGGATGCCAGCGGAGCAGTGGTGATAGATGCAATATGCAGCCAGCCTACTGGTAGCATTACAGGATTGAATGTGACTGGTACCGGTGTTATTACTTATACCTGGAGAGATGCCAGCGGGCAGGTAGTGGGCAATGCACCAGATCTGCTTAACATACCGGCAGGTGTATATACATTGTCATTTACAGATGAATCTTCCTGTCCTGCCTTACCTTCAGCACCTTTTACCATCGCGGCACCCGGTGTCATCACCATTGACCAGAGTGGCGTAGCGATCAGGGAAGCTGCCTGCGCTGTGGATGATGGCGGCGTGACCGGCCTGCAGGCTACCAACGCTGAGACTGTACAATGGCTGGATCAGAATGGTGTGACAGTTAGCACCAGCCTCGATCTGATAAATATGCCGGCAGGTGTATATACCCTGCAGATCAGCAATACGACGGGATGTAATGCAACTGCTACCTTCACTGTTCCTCAACACAGGCCAGGCCCTATGAACGTAGCACAGATCAATACACAAAACCCTGTCTGCAACCTGCAGAACGGCAGCGTGACAGGTCTTGTTGTCGTGGGAGGAACACCGGTTTCCTACAAATGGTTCGACCAGAACGGCACCCTCATCAGTCAGAACAGGGATCTGACGGGTGTGGGCGATGGCAATTACAGGTTATATATCACAGATATTGAACAATGCGAACAGCTGGTCACCACCGTTAACCTGAGAACACCTGATTTACCGCTAATAGATGATAAATCAGCCTATGTGATAGACGATGTATGTAATACTACTTCCGGTATGATCACCGGTATCAGTGTATCAGGAAAACAGCCGATATCTTATGCCTGGCTGAATGCGGATAGTATGGTGGTGTCAACTTCCCTGAGAGCTGATGGTTTGCCTGGGGGAGATTATACCCTGCAGGTCACCGACGGTAACGGATGTATCGTCTATGGTCGTCCTTTTCCTGTGTTGCCGGTAGATATACTGTTGCTGGCTCCTGCTGCAAAAGATGTGACTATCATAAAAGGAATGACCGCAGAGATCAACGTAAACGATAAGCGTATTGGTATCTATACGTTGTTTAAACCTGGTACAGAATGGTCGGAAGTGAATGATACCGGCTTGTTCCGGATCAACGGTATTACAGAGACCACGACTTTCGGCATGAATTACCAGTTCGGGGATTGTATAAGTCCGACTACCACCTTCAGAGTACTTGTAATAGACGCGATTAAAGTAGTAGCGCCGACAGCTTTTTCTCCCAATGGTGACGGTCACAATGATATATTCAAACCTAAAGGGTATGGTGTAGCTTCCTACAATAACTTTAGCGTTATGGATCGCTGGGGTAATGTTGTGTTCTCTACCAAAAGCATTGAAACGGGATGGGATGGCACGTTCCGCGGGGAAAAGGTAGAGGCAGGTGGTTATGTATGGATGATTCAGGGAATTGACATCCTCGGCCATCCGGTTCAGGAGAAGGGCGCCGTACTTGTTGTCTATTAAGCCGAAGGGTAAAAAAATACGTGTAAGATTGCTTAATACAGCTTAATATTGTTTTTTGCTTAAGTATGTATCGATCGTTCCTTACGCTGTTTTTGTTACTCATTCTAAATACCATAGGACAGGCCCAATCTTATTTATCCTATGGACTCGCCTTTAATGGACATGAAGCCGTTGCCGAGAAAAGGACCGCTTTTGAAATTGCTACGGGTAAGCCACTGTGTTTTTCAGGAACCATACGTCTTGAGTTTGACCTGAACTTCGTATCCTACAATCATATTTATTTCGGTTACATCCTCCGTATTGTTAACGAGAACCAGAATATTGATCTGATCTATGATCAGAAAGCGTCTCTCTTCCGGGTTATTTCCGGCCAGCATTTCTTCAATATCTCGTTCTCTTGTGACGCCTACCAGTTGTACAATGAATGGAATCGCGTGTCGGTTACCATGGACCTGAAAAAGCAGCAGATCGCATTCGCTGTAAACAACAAACATGTAGGTAGCCGCGCTTTCTCATTTAAAGGAAACTGCTTTAAATTCCTTTATGGAGCAAATGATGACGAGCGATTTCATACCAGGGATATCCCACCCATGCGTATCAAAGACATCCGCATCTTTCAGGATGAGCGGCTGACCTGTCACTGGCCGCTGGCGGAAGTGGCAGACACCCTCTGTTATGACAATATCCGGCAGCAGCCTGCAAAGGTCAAGAATGCAGTATGGCTGAAACCAGGTCATCAGTATTGGAAAACGATCGGTTCTTTTCAGTTGAACGGAAATGCAGTGGTGGCTTTTGACCAGCGGAACGAACAGTTAATGATCACCGGGATTGATTCTGTTATCACCTACGATCTGCGTCAGCAGCAACATGCCAGGACGGCCATGGCTGCGAAACAGGAAAATATCCTGGTGGGATGCCAGGCCATCTATGATACGTTCAGTCGCCAGTTGTATAATGTCTACATCGATCATAAGAAGGTGGCTACGTACAGCTCCGAACATCCACAGTGGACTACCTCTTTCCCGGATACCATACTTACGGAATTCTGGCATGCCAATAAGTTCATTTCTCCCTGGGATACTGCTTTATACATCGTTGGTGGATATGGGCAGCTAAAATATAAAAACCTGGTACAGCGCTACCAGCCCCGCACCGGTAAATGGGAGATATTGCCCACCGGAGGCAGCTTTTTCCCACCGCGTTACCTGGCTGGGCTGGGCTTAAATGGCACTGGCGATACAGCTTTTATTGCAGGCGGCTACGGTAGCATGACCGGCGATCAGATGCTCGATCCCCGAGGGTATTATGACCTCTTTACTTTTGATGTACGAAACAGGACTTTCAGCAAGCGGTTTAGCCTGGATTCGGTATATGGCAGCTTCACGTTTGCCAACAGCCTGGTCATCGATGCTAAAAGAAGACAATATTACGGGCTGGTATTTCCCAAAGATAGTTTTAACGCCCGCCTTCAGCTGATACAAGGCTCGCTGGACCGGCCTGTATACAAACTGACGGGCACACCTATTCCTTATTCTTTTTATGATGTACAGTCCTTTGCGGACCTCTACTATGCTCCCGGTGTTGGTAAACTGATAGCGGTCACCTTGTTGTATGATGATCAGGAACAGCGGCAGCGGAAAACGACAGTAAACGTTTATACGATCGATTTCCCTCCACTAGACCTTAGCGCAGGAGATGGAAATATAGCTGGAGGGAAAGGCCGTTTAGCCAGAGGGTTCATTTACATGCTGTTGTTTTTTGTTGTTGCCATTGCGATTTTATGGTGGTGGTTCAGGAAAATCAGCCCGCAAAATAAGCGGGATGGAAATACAGATGAAGGGGAAGAGCAAAAGAAAGGATCCGGAGAACCAATCGATACCACTATAGAGCCCTCAGAAGGAGAACTGCATGCGGCTATACAACCCATACAGGAAACGCTGCAACCAGCGGAAGCTCCCCGGTCCAGTATCCGCCTGTTTGGCCCTTTCCAGGCGTTTAACGGGGAGGGTGAAGAGCTGACGGGATTGTTCACACCACTAATGAAAGAACTGCTGCTCCTCATCCTGATCTATACCGTGAGGACCGGTCAGGGCATCACAGCCGACGAACTGAATGAGATCCTTTGGAACGGAAAATCGGCCAAAGATGCCAAGAATAACAGATCGGTGAACCTGGCCAAGCTGAAAACCATCCTGGAAAGGATCGGGAATTGTATGGTCAATAAGAAGTCGGTGTACTGGCAGTTTCAATACACAGAAGATCATTTCTATCTTGATTATGAACGCTTTGTCAGTCTGACTAAAAGAAAGGCTGCGGCAGACCGGCCGTTTATCGCAGACCTGCTGAAGGTTGTCGAAACAGGGGCCTTCCTGGCCAAGACGGAATATGACTGGCTGGATGATATCAAGGCAGAAGTGAGCAACGCTGTTATTGACCTTAGCCTGGGATACCTCAAAGAAGACAAGCAGGCAGGGGAAGACCCGGAATTTGTGATCAGGGTGACGAATGCCATATTTCTCTTCGACCGGCTGAACGAGGAGGCGCTGGAATATAAGTGTAAGAGTCTGATACAGTTAAAACGATATTCGCTGGCAAATAACACCTACGAGAAGTTCATAAAGGATTATAGGGATATCTATGGTGAAGAGTTTTATAAGTCCTTTAATGACGTGATCAGATAGGACTAATACTGGGAAAACCGATGCCACATAATGGAGGATTGTGCTAAAAAAAACATCCCAAGGTTAAGTGTACACCATGGGATGTTTTTATTTATTTGACAGCACTGGTTAAATCTTCTTTAACAGCACTTTCTGTTTGTTAAAATCAGCTGCTGCGTCCATAAACGCTATCATTTGCGGCCAGTTTACAGATTTTTCCTGCTGATGCTTATACACCTTTTTAACTGTTACTACAAGCTTTCCATCTTCCATTTTGGTGCTGCTCTCAAATGAGCCGGTTTCATTGCTAACAGATTTGTTCAGGTTGTCTGCACCTTCCAGCTGATAACCCTGAGGAATGTTAACGATAATATCGTATGCTACCGTACGGGGAAAAGGCATGTTAATATCATAGGTACGTTTGCGCTCCTCAGGCGAAAGTGCTATCTGCTCAGTGATCAGTTTACCAATATCCAACATATAGTTATTGCCTGCTTTCTTCACAAACCCTTCCATTGTGAATGATTCATGCATAGTCAAGGGCTTGTTTTGTTTTTCCAGCCCATGCTCTGCTACCTTAAAGTACGTAACGGCTGTGGGTTTAGTTCCGTACTCACTGGCAATATTGGCGTTCACCGTTTCGTCCATATCTTTCCGGGCTTTAGCGAAGGCTGCGTCAAATTCATTGGCTCTTTTCCGGTACGGGCCGGTGGCCAGCAGGTCTTCATCTCTTGATGAAGTTACGCGCAGGTTATTGCGTTCGTCAGTCAGCATATCTTCATACAACAGCATGTCTATGTAGTTGTAGCGATATTGTCCTTTAACACGGATAATACGATCTATACTTAGCTGCTGCATATTATCTGCTGTAAATTTCACATTAAGTTTCTCCTCATCCATGTTCTGATCTGCGTTGCTCATTGGCAGCGAAATCTTTTTAAACGAGGCATCTTTCTCTTTTGAGCTGCCGGTTACACTTACCGTGTAGGCTTGCTGACCTTCCAGTTGGGTAGGCAGCTCGTCAGGGAAACTAAACATGCTGCTCATAAAGCAGTACATCGGTTTATCATCCGGATAGGCAATGATGAAGTAATTCAGATCGTCCAGTGACACTACGTCTTCCAAGGTACCTACACTGCGGGGTACAGCTGCAGCCAGTTCCGTACGAATATCATAACGGGCCAGCAGCGTTCTGAATACGTTAGCCGTATAATGTTCACGGGGAGAGTAAGTCTTCCTCTGTTGTCCTACTTCTATAGAACTACCTATACTGGTTTCTTTGTAAAGAGAGGCATAGCGAATGTAATAAAAAGCCAGCTCGGCGATGGCCCTTTTGCTCATCTCTTTTCTCCTTACGCCGGTCCTTGTAGCATATTCGTCCAGCACCTCAGGAAAGCCTCTTACAATAGCGGCGAGGGTAGGATATGAGGCGTTTATACTGATGATCTCATATGTCAGGAAACGGCGGATGCGCTCTTCATTCATTCCGTTCGTGAATTCACTACTTTTTAGTCCGTTGTAGGCCAGGCGCAGGGTTGGTAACGCTCTTTGCTCATACAACCACCGCTCGTCTGTTACTTTAGGCACGTCTGTTTTGTGAATGGAGAATACGTAGTCGTCGCCCTCCTTGCTATGTTTCATTGCAGACGGTTCGTCATTCAGATAGCGCCAGGATACACCCATTCTCCTGTTGACAGTCACATTTAATGAAAAGTCGAGCATGGGGTATTTCTCGCCTATTGAATAATCCAGTGGATCGGGAGAGGAGTAATAACTGCTTGCGTCTTTGTTCATCCTTATATAGAAGTCGATGATGTCTCCTACCTGCAGATCAGAGATAGCGATCTTTTGTTTTTTCTCGTCATGTTCATCTTTAACGTTCACCGCGTCTTTCATGTCTATATCGCGCTGCTGGCCATTGGGTTTAATCACGCGAATGCCCATAAAAGAGGTGAGTTTGTAGCCACTGGACCATCCGCCACGACTCAGTTTCTGGAGGTTGAACTCAGAGTAGTTTTCCAGCGCGGCTTTGTCCTGGATCTTGATACGCTCGTGCAGCGTCATGGCAATATGATCCTGGCGACGGCTATGGTCTGCGCCTAACGTGAAATTCATAGCAATGATGACAGCCGATTCATTGCTGTATTTTTCGGGGATATCCGTTCTGGCGAAAGCAGGGTCTTTAGCGTCCCATATTTCCTGTTTCACCTGTGCGGCTTCTTCCTGGTACTCTCTTTCTTGTTTTGACTGGGCCCAAACCTGGTAGCTTGTACTAAGCAGAAGGGTGGAAAGGAGTACAAATTTGTATTTATACATAGGTAATAGAATTTATTGTTGGGAAACCTGGATCTGCTCCAGGTATTTCTTTGATAGCGCAGCAACAGCGTTGTTCCATTCACGGAAGCCGGCTTTCGCCAGATAGGTATTGTTTATTTTCAGTTGTTTGCGATAGCTGATCTTGTTGCCAGCGGTTTTATAAGTAATATCAAAGCTGAAATTGGGAGATGTGATGTGCAGATCTTCCGGCAGCGTAGTTATTTTATAGCCGTTGGGAATGATAAGTTCTGTTTCGGTGATGAAGTTAGATTTTGTACTAAAGCGCAGATCTGTGGTCCGCTTCACTGTATCGATCACAGCGTTGTTGAACTCTTTATTGTAATCAATATCGATGTACATTTCTTTACCGAAGGAAGACACGGCATCCTGGTACACGAGGTCGAAATTTACTTCGAGGCTGCCATCCCGCTGGTCCAGCGGAGAGGTGGTTACGTTGGAAATCTTATAGTGGCGGTTACTATTGGTGATATAATTTTCCAGCGCTGTCTGCACCCGGTCTTTTTTGGTGAGGTTGACATTATAGAGCAGATCTGTTTTACTTTCCCCGTTATACTGGTATTTTATCTTACCGTTCATATTGTTGCCATCTATGGTCAGGGATTCCCTGAAGATGCGCGTGTTCTGGTCCGGCGTCACCGCAGGCACATTCGCCAGTACGCAGTTGTCTCCATTTTCTATCATCACCTGGCGACTTTCTATGCGTTCCGCATAGATGCCCGGCTGCATGTACTTCTCTGTGGCGTCGAGGTACCACCATTTGTTGTTGTACTTCACCGCGCAGATCATATGATTGTCAGCACTGAGTGAAGGTATGCTGTGATCGTACATGATGCGATTGGTTCCTATCCAGCACAGGCGGGCATCCAGGCCGCAGCGCAGCAATAGTTCCTTGGTGAGGTTGGCCATGCCTTTACAGTCACCATATTTTTTTCGCAATACCTCATGGGCTTCATCGGGTTTAAAGCCGGCAAGGCCGTCTTCAAAAGCAATGTAGCGAACGTTCTCTTCTACCCAGTAAAAGACAGCTTTCAGCTGCGCAAACGGATCTGTAATGCCGGCAGTGATCTCACGGGCTTTGGCGCCCAGAGCAGCAGTGTCCGGGCGGAGCTGGGTAGCCAGATTATGGCACCACTGGTAAAGATCGTCCGTCGTGTTGAAATAGGTGGTTTTTTGTCCGTTATAATTAGCCGCCTTGCTGCGCACGAGGATATGCGGGTATATCCAGGTTGGGCCGGGGCTCATACTTGCCGATTTCATGGCCGGGAGCTTAGTGGCGGTATAAGTATAGACGTCGGCGTCTTTATCTTCATCGTACGTTTTTTCCGTTCTGACATGTTGCCCCTGGAAATGGAAAGTATGAATTTCAACGTCCATCCAGCGGGGAACAATAACGGTGACCTTCTTTTGCTGTTCCGGGTAGTCTTCGGTCAGATAAACGGTGGTCAGATAACGGGGATCTTTGATCTCCTTTTCTATGGTCACTTCGCTGTGAGATCCCTGACGTGTAAAGGGCAGGGTAAAGTGACACAGTTTCAGATCTGAATAGAAGTATTCGTCAATGTTCAGGTAATCGTAGCCAGGTTGTATATATCTTGCCTTTTTACCATCTACCACAATGGTCACATCTTTAATTTCCTCCTGGCCGTTATAGCTTTCCGAGAAGGGAATAGACGAACGGAAGCCATTGCATATAAAATCCTTGTAAAGGGTTTGTTTGACAATGACCTGTTTCTGGCGGGTATCGTATTGAAATTCATACGTTTCGTCTACCCTGGCCAGTTCGATGTTATCGTCGTCTTTCTGGGCGTGTACAGCAAGGGGACAGTATAGGAACAGCCAAATACTCAGACGGGCAAGCCGTCTGGCATGGGAACAGATTAGCACCTGAAGCTTCATAGTAAGGGAAAAATTGGTAAATATTAGGCTAAAGTACTAAAAAAGAGAGTATTTTATATTAAATAATATGCCTTATCTAAACATGGATGATTAGTGTTATGGCGAACTGTCAGTAGTACCAATAGGGTGCGACTTCGCTACCACTATAGTACCGATGTCTATCTATAGGCGCTATAGTCCTGCGTTACGCCTGCTATTCTATAGCCCTGGCTATAGAATAGTGGCTATAACGCTATAGTAGAGAGCCTATAGGCTATAGACTCCACCGAATAGGTATAGGATCCTCACCGAATAGATACCGGATTCCGGCGGCACCCGGGGCTCAAACACACAACTTCTAACGGGGTGGTATCGGCGTTTGCTTAATCCCGTTTAATGGTGGCGTGGTTAGAAAAATGAGATGTTTGTCATTCCGGATTCCCTGGCTCAAACCGGCAGCGGGTTTTGAACACGCCTCCGCGTCGGATGGCAATGGTGCTTGATAATAGATGTTTTTTAGAAAAATTTCATAGTTAATCCCCGCATTAACCCTTTTGTTAAGCCTTTTTTAATCCCCGGGATAGTTTATTACACTCAGTTGTTTAGGATCTGATTATCAGTTCTCACGGAGGGGAACTTTATTAATCTATGTCATGCCTTTCTTCCTGGATCAGCATTAAAAGTATTTGAATAGCATAAAGAATTTATTCCTGTTATGAAATCAGAGATCTACAGACCTCCTTGTTAAAAGCAAAGCTTGCAAATATGAAAAGATCCACGTATGACGCATGCGTCCATGTTATGAAGAACACGGACGGAAAGTCCCTGTTGTTTCAATTACTGTTTATCGGGGCCATCATTTTATCCCGGGTAGACAAGAGCGCCGCACAAAAGAGGGATAGTGCGGGCCCGGCCTCGTCGATGGCTATTACCGGGCAGGTCGTCGATTCTGCCAACGGGAACGTGCTGGAAGGGGTGACTATCGGTATTGCCGGTACCCAGTTGGGCGCCATTTCCGACAGGGAAGGCCGCTTTACGGTCCGGGTGCCGGATGGCAAGCCGGTATCCCTGTACGTCCGCCTGGTGGGATACCGCGAACTGAGAATCCCTTACAGCGGTTCCGGGAATGTACTGGTACGACTGCCATCTACTACTGCTGGCCTCAACCAGGTGATCGTAACGGGTTATGGTACCCAGCGAAAGGCGACGGTAACCGGGGCTGTTTCGGTGATCAGGGCCAGTGAACTGGTGGTGACCAAAAATGAAAACGTTATCAATATGATGACGGGTAAGCTGCCGGGCCTGCGTGTGGTGCAGAAAAGCAGTGAGCCGGGAGCCTATGACAATGTATTCGACATCCGCGGGATGGGCAATCCGCTGGTGGTCATAGATGGGGTACCCCGGAGTGGTGGCGACCTTTCCAGGATGGACCCCAATGAGATAGAGAGTATCTCTATCCTGAAGGATGCTTCTGCCGCTGTTTACGGTGTGCGTGCGGCCAATGGCGTGATACTGGTAACGAGTAAAAAAGGTACCCGCAGCCAGACGGGCAAGTTCGATATCACCTATGCGGTGAACCAGAGCTGGCAGCAATTCCTGAATGTACCTCAGGGCGTAGATGCACTGCAATATATGATGCTGAAGAATGAGAAACAGAAACGCGACTTCGGTAATAATTTCTATAACCAGATGCCGCCTTCTTTTTCTGATGCCGATATGGAACTGTACAGGAACGGCACCTTGAAATCGTCCGACTGGGTAGGCGCTACCATGAAAGAATTTTCGCCGGAAATACAACATACCCTGAACGTGAACGGTGGCAATGACAAGGCCAATTACTTTTTTAACCTGGGCTATTTCAACCAGGACGGTTTGTTCCGTAGCGGAGACATGAACTATGACCGCTGGAATTTCCGGTCCAATATCAACGCTAAGATCACAGACAGACTAAGGGCGCAATTGCTGCTGTCGGGTTATACCGATACCAAGAACCAGCCTGGCGGCAGAGGCGTATGGGAGATGTTCAAATATACCTGGAACCAACTGCCGACTGACCAGATCTATGCGAACAATAATCCCCAGTACCCTCATCTGATGCCGGACAATGCCAACCCGGTGATCATGACGGATGCGGACTATGTCGGGAAGCAGGCTTTTAAGAATAAGAACTTCCAGGGACAACTGGCCCTCGAATATGATATACCTGCCATTGAAGGACTGATGGCCAGGGGAATGTACAACTACGGCTTCAATATCGTGGACAATACCATGGTGAAGAAGTCTTATACACTTTTTGAATACGACCGGCAGAATGATAAATATATCGGAACATTGGTCAATGCGCCATCCACCGTCAACCGTACATATGGTAACAATACTTCTACGCTATACCAGTTATCACTGAACTATACAAGGAAATTCGGCGGCAGGCATAATGTGACCGGCCTGGTATTGTATGAAGAAAGCCATGCTACGGCCGACAACTTCTACGCACAACGTGAATTCTCCCTGGGTCTTCCTTACCTCTTTGCCGGCGATGCCAACAACCAGCTGGGTAGTATGGATGGCAATGGTTTATGGGAGACCGTGAACAAGGGTATCGTTGGTAAAGTGAATTATGATTTTAAAGGCAAATACCTGCTTGATTTCAGTTTCCGGTATGATGGGTCCAGTAAGTTCAAACCAGGGGCGCAATGGGGCTTCTTCCCGGCTGTATCGGCCGGCTGGCGTTTGACAGAGGAGCATTTCTTCCAGGGCCTGGTGTCGCCCAATATCCTGAGCAACCTGAAGCTACGTGCTTCCTATGGTAAAACCGGCGACGACGGCGCTACGGGCTTCCAGTACATATCCGGTTATAACTATCCTTCCCCCGGTTATTTCTTCGGTGGCAACTATGTGAACGGGATGGCTTCCCGCGGTGTGGTCAATCCGGACCTAACCTGGTACACGGCTAAAACACTCAATATGGGTATCGACTTCGACCTGTTGAAAGGCATGATAGGCGGCTCTGTAGACTATTTCATCAGGAACAGGGACGGTCTGCTGGCTACCAGAACGACCACACTGCCAGGCACTGTAGGTACCAACCTGCCACAGGAGAACCTGAACAGCGACCGTACCAGGGGGATTGAAGTGGTGCTGACCCATCGCAATACCATCGGTGATTTCAGCTATAACATCAGTGGTAACGTATCTTCTACACGCACCATGCTGCGCGAAGTACAGCAGACCCGCGCGGGTAACTCTTATGAGAACTGGAAGAACTCGCAGCAGAACCGCTACACGAACATCTGGTGGGGAAAACAATACGGCGGACAATTTAGCTCCTACGATCAGATATACCATCACAATGTCAATACCGGCGGCGGTAACCAGAACATTGTGCCGGGCGATTACTATTACCAGGACTGGAATAATGACGGGGTAATAGATGGTAAGGACGAATCTCCGATCGCTGTAAGAGACCTCCCGCTGATCAATTTCGGGATGACGCTCGGCGCGGCCTGGAAGGGCTTTGACTTTAATATGCTGCTGCAGGGCGCTACCGATTTCTATGTGCAGTATGCTGAGCAGATGGCAGAGCCGCTGATGTATGGTCGTAGCGCACTGACTCAGTTTCTCGACAGGTGGCATACCGCTGACCCCAATGCAGATGTATTCGATCCGAATACCGTGTGGGTGCCCGGTAAATATCCGGCTATGGGCTCACCTGTAGCGGAAGGTACCAAAGCGGTGCAGGACGCCACCTACCTGAGGATCAAAAGCCTGGAAATAGGATATACCATTCCCCGGAAACTACTCAGCCATATAGGCATCAGCAATTTCAGGGCTTACGTCAACAGTTATAACCTGGCCACTTTTACGGGATTGAAGAACAGCGATCCGGAGCATCCGGGTAGCGTGGCCAATGGCGCGGACTGGAACTATTCCCAGGGCGGATATAAATATCCTATGAACAGGACATTCAGTGTGGGAGCCAGTGTTACTTTTTAAACTGAAAACAACATGAAGAACAAGATATACATAAGCATCATCACCCTGCTGGCAATATTGTTACAGCCTTCCTGTAAGGACCTGAATATTGATCCGCTGAATGTGATACAGGACAAGGACGTTTTTGCCACAGAAGCAGGAGTTAAGGGCTATCTGGCTACGATATACAGGGCCCTGCCAATAGAAGATTTTTACTACCGCCAGGAGGGTTCCGGCTTTAACCGCCAATGGGAACATTTCTATCATCCCGGTGCACTGTGCGGAGAAATGGTAGGCCCTTATGGCAGTACTTACGACGGCGCCGGAGGCTTTGGCTACTGGCCATATGGCGATATCCGGACTGTCAATTATTTTATTGAGAACCTGCCCGTTTATGCAACAGGTTTTTCACCCGATCAGATTGAAGCCTGGTTGGGGGAGGCTTACTTCTGCAGGGCGTACTTCTACTTTGCGCTGGCTAAACGTTATGGCGGTATCCCCATTATCAGGAAAGTACAGCACTATCCTGAGCAAAGCCTGGAAGAGCTGCAGGTGCACAGGGACAAGGAAGTGGATGTATGGAACTTCATTGGCGATGACCTGGACAGCGCTTACAATAAGATGCCGGCTACCAGCGAGCGGGGACGTGCTAACCGGTATGTGGCCGCGGCTCTGAAATCGAGGGCTATGCTGTATGCAGGCAGCATAGCGAAGTATGGTTCAGAGAACTTTGTAGCGGGCGATGCCCGTGAACAAGGGTTTGCAGGTATCCCGGCATCAGCTGCTGCAGGCTTCTTTCAGAAGGCCTGGGATGCCGCCAAACTGCTGGAAGGGCGTTATAGTTTATACCGTAAAAAGACAGATAAGGAACTGAATTATGTAGACCTCTTCCTGGACAGGGAAAGCACAGAGAACATCCTGGTGAGGGATTATTCCCTGACGACCGGTACAGCTCACAGCTGGGATGCTACCATGACCTGCCGTTTCATGACTGCAGATGGCCTTTCCCGTGCTTATCCCACCCTGGAGCTCGTGGAGCGTTTTACAGGGCAGCTGCCGATCGTGAACCCTGATGGCACGCCCCGTCGTTTTGATAATACCGGTCAGCTGTCGCAGGGCCTGGAGCCCCGCCTGCTGGCAACGATATATTTCCCTGGTGCTACGCTGAGAGGCAGACAATTTGATATGCAGCGGGGCATCTATGAACACTTTGCCGGTACCGCTGCTGATGAACTGGGGCAGAACCCGCCTAACAGGCAATACAGACACCTGGCCGGTAAAACAGAAACCTTATTCAACGGCATGCGCATTATCGGCTTTACGGGTATCAGTACGGACAACGACGACCTTACCCGCAGCGGTCTTTATGTGCGCAAATACGTGGATTATAATCGCGCGCAATCCCAATGCGGCCTATATATGAGCACCCAGAGCTGGATAGACATGCGTTATGCAGAAGTGTTGCTGAACAGGGCAGAAGCTGCCGTTGAACTGAATAACATGGCGGACGCCCGGAATGTGATCAACGATATCAGAGACCGTGCAGGCGCTCCGCTCTTAACAGGTGAATTTACAATAGACACGGTGCGTAACGAGCGTTGTAAGGAACTGGCCTTCGAAAAGCAATACTGGTGGGATATCAGAAGATGGCGTATTGCAGACCGGCTGCTGGACAACACAAAATATCATGCGCTCATGCCATACTACGTGGCCGATGAACAGCGGTATATCTTCCTCCGGGAGTTTGAACCCTTCCAACG
The DNA here is from genome assembly GCF_021646545.1 of Chitinophaga filiformis. Taxonomy (GTDB): domain Bacteria; phylum Bacteroidota; class Bacteroidia; order Chitinophagales; family Chitinophagaceae; genus Chitinophaga; species Chitinophaga filiformis_A. The sequence continues at coordinate 123,367 of NZ_JAKIRP010000008.1, forward strand.
TTCCTACAACTTCGAAAAGAAGTTTTACTACGAGCCTATTCCCGGCGGAGAACTGGGCAAGAACCCGAACCTGTATCCTAATAACCCTAACCACTAAATTAAAACGACTACCATGCAACAGATCATAAAAGGATTGTTTATCTTACTCACTGCCGTGGCAGTGTCTTCCTGTACCAAGGAAGATAATTTCGATGGCCCTGATGCCGCTTTTAAAGGAAGATTGCTTGACAATGACTCGAAAGAGAATTTCCTGACGGAAACCGGCGGTGTGCAGATCAAGCTGGAAGAACTGAGCTGGAGTGCAACACCTACGCCGCAGTATATACCATCCAAAATAGATGGCACCTTTGAGGATACAAAGCTGTTCAGCGGACATTATCGCGTTACGCCTGTCAACGGCGCCTTCTGGCCGGTACAGGGTGTTGAGTTGGATATCAATGGCACCACTGCGCACGATTTTACGCTGACGCCTTACCTGCGTATCACCCAGTTCACTCACGAGCTGGAAGGGACCACGCTGATCATGCGGTTTAAGCTGTCAGCACCGGTGGAAACAGGCCTGCCCAGGATATTGGACGTTAAGCCTTTCGTGAATACAAGTGAGTACGTAGGCAGCGGGTCTACCATCAGCCAGTATACTGATCCTAACAAGATCGATATCAACAGTAGCTGGTCTGCCGATATTGCTGCAACGGCCTACGAAATAAGAGTGCCCAATCTGAAGGCTGCCAGGACCTTCTATGCGAGGGTGGGTGTAAGAGTGGATGACAGTTTCAAACAGTTTAATTATTCGCAGATAATTGAAGTTAAAGTACCATAATATAAGTTACAAAGTATCAGGAATATGCAAAAGATCAACAGCATGCGTGCAGGTTTAGTTTTATTAATGTTAATGTCGGCCTTTTCATCCACGGCACAGAAGAACCCATTTATTACAGAAATATATACAGCTGACCCGTCAGCACATGTATGGAATGACGGACGTTTATATGTTTACGCATCCCATGATATTGCACCACCAAAGGGCTGTGACCTCATGGACCAGTATCATGTGTTTTCTACTGACGACATGATCAACTGGAAAGACCATGGTGAGATACTGCGCGCCAGCCAGGTGCCCTGGGGCAGAAAAGACGGTGGTTTTATGTGGGCGCCAGATTGTGTGTTCAGGAAAGGGACCTATTATCTTTACTTCCCTCACCCCAGTGGCGACGAATGGAATAAAACCTGGAAGATAGGCGTGGCCACCAGCAATAGTCCGGCAAGTGGGTTCCAAGTGCAGGGATATCTGCCTGATCTCGAACCGATGATCGACCCTTGTGTATTCATTGACGAGGATGGTCTTGCTTATTTTTATTACGGTGGTGGCGGCGTTTGCAAAGGCGGTAAGCTGATGGACAACATGATGGAAATAGATGGTACCATGCAGCCTATGGAAGGACTGGTGGACTTTCATGAAGCTACCTGGGTGCATAAGAAAGACGGTGTCTATTATCTGTCGTATTCTGATAATAACGACAAGGACGGTAAGCACAACCAGCTGCGTTATGCCACCAGCGATAGTCCGCTGGGGCCCTGGACATACAAAGGCATCTATATGGAGCCTACCGACAGCTATACCAACCACGGCTCTATTGTTGAGTACAAAGGGCAATGGTATGCTTTCTACCACAATAGTGCCTTATCGCATCATGACTGGCTGAGATCGATCTGTGTAGATAAGCTCTTCTATAATGAAGACGGCACCATCCGCAAAGTGGTACAGACAACGGGAAAATAAGGAACAGCCTGTTACCGGTTGCGGACTGAAGCAATTCAGGAGACTGGTTTGCCCCTCGAAAATGTCGTAATTGCACCGCCTGTATAAGTGAAAAGAATTTCATCTTTGTTGAGCGAACAAAGCTTTCCATTACTCATACGTTTAAAAACACTTAAAACACATGTTATGGAAAAACATGAATTCAAAATCACTATCAACGGCCCCCGTGAAAAAGTATGGCGGGTACTCTGGGATGACGCTTCCTATCGTGAATGGACAGCAGTATTTGCTCCCGGTTCATGGGCTAAAACTGACTGGAAGAAGGGCAGTGAGATCCAGTTCCTGGATGATAAGAACGACGGCATGATATCCAGGGTGGAAGAGAATATTCCGAATGAGTACATGTCGATAGAACATCTGGGGTATGTAAAAAATGGCGTTGAAGACAGGCATAGTGAAGAAGTAAAAAAATGGGCCGGCGCTCATGAGAACTATACACTGAAAAGTGTAAATGGTCAGACAGAGCTGGTGGTTGACATGGATGTCGTGGAAGAATACAAAGACTATTTTACCAAGACCTGGCCTAAAGCATTGGAAAAAGTGAAAGAGCTGTCAGAAGTGAATTAGTCCTCATCCGGACGATGATATTATAGAAAGCCGTTCCTCTTTCCCGAGGGGAGCGGCTTTTTTGTTGTGTTATAACAACCTGCCTTTTTTTATTACTTTAGCCTCCGAATTCAACCAAAAAAAGAGAGGAATGTAGGTAGCATGCCGGAGGTCCTGGATAATGAAATAGCATTACTTGAAAGAATGGCGAAGGGTGATAAGGATGCCTTTCAGGTGATCTATTACCATTATGCGCCAAGGATATACGGCAAGTTGCTGAAATTGTTACATTCCGAAGATCTGGCTACAGAACTGCTGCAGGAGGTGTTTATTACCGTCTGGCAAAAACATGCCCTGGTAGATCCCGCGCGTTCCTTCCGTTCCTATCTGTTCAAAATAGCCGACAACCTGGCCATAGACCTTTTCAGGAAGGCCAACCGCAGCGCGCAGCTGATCAACCGCCTGCTGGAGGTCAGCATTGACCATTATACACATACGGAAGAGAGACTGGAGCAAAAAGAGAATGCATTCCTGCTCCAGACAGCCATTGATGCCTTACCCCCGCAACGTAAACTGGTATTTACCCTCTGTAAACTGGAGGGCAAGAGTCATGATGAAGTAAGCCGTTTATTAGGTATTTCGCCATCTACCGTTAATAATCATGTAGTTAAGGCTACACAATTCCTGCGGGAATACCTGGCCAACCGCCCCGATATCACGGGAATGCTCCTGCTCTATTTTTTATTTAAATAATTTTTTCCCTCGGAGTAGTTATTTATTCATGCTTGTTCGTAATAGCTATTATGGAAGATATATTTCATGAGGAGGAACTGCGTCGCCTGTTCGGTAAATTCCTGCAAAGAGACTGTTCGGAAGGAGAAATAAGAAAGCTGATGGCTTATGCTGGGATAGACCAGCTGCGGCCTGTGTGGGAGGAATTGCTGGAAGGGGTGGAGGTGGAAGGAACTGCGGGGGAACTGTATGCCTTGCATCAGCAACCTGTTGATAAGGTATTCAGCAATCTGTCTTTCCTGACAGATGAGCTGCCGCAACAGCAGGGTTCCCGTGGAATATTTTCTATCTCCCGCTATTGGTGGGCAGCTGCCGCTATTTTCTTATTACTGGCATCGGGTACCTGGTTTTTGATGAGCCGTTCTCAGCGACAGGAAAGTGCTGTAGCTATTGTTTATGACAAGGCCCCGGGCACCGACAAAGCCTTGCTCACATTGGCGGATGGGAGAATTGTAGCACTGGACAGCATTGGTAAAGGACAGGTTGTGCAGGGAAATACGAGCATCCGGCAACAGGGTGGTCTGTTAAGATACAGCGCCGGCGCGCACGCTGTAGGTTTCAATACGCTGAGTACTCCGCGTGGCGGACAATTTCGTGTGGTATTGCCGGATGGTACAGCTGTGTGGTTGAATGCCGCCACTTCCCTGCGTTATCCAACCGCCTTTGATGGCAATGAAAGGGTCGTGACGCTACGTGGAGAAGCGTACTTCGAAGTAGCTAAAAATGCCAAACCTTTCCGTGTGCAGATAGATGAACGCACAGCGGTGGAGGTGCTCGGCACACACTTTAATATCCATGCCTATTCCGATGAAAACCAGGTCAGTACAACGTTGCTGGAAGGTAAAGTAGTCATGACTAAAAGTGATGCATTACTCCGGCGCGTTGTGCTGAATCCAGGTCAGCAGGCAGTAGCAGATAAAGAGCAATTACTGCTCAGTAAACAGGTGAACATTGACCAGGTAATGGCCTGGAAAAATGGCATGTTCAACTTCGAAGGTATGGACCTGCCTTCCGTATTGCGGCAGTTGGCAAGGTGGTACGATGTGGAGATTGTATATGAAGGAAAGATACCTACCCGGAAATTCGGCGGGGAAATGCAGCGTGACCTGTCTCTTCAGCAGGTGCTGCGCATATTGGAAAGGATGGATGTAAAATGCAGGATTGAAAACGGTAACAGACTAATAGTAATGTAGCAGGAGAATATCAGCCAAAATAAAAAGTCGTCCTACCCCCGTAGAACGACAACGGCCATGGCCGGCAAACAAACAGTCTTCGTCAGACGCTTATTTATTTAATCAACCACAACCAGTACAAAAGTATGATTTTTCAAGCTTCTTGTAACCGGCAGGGGAAGCCTATGCCCGTCCGGAAGGACTACCGGTTATTGATCCAAACGCTACGTGTTATGCGATTATCAACCATTATCCTGCTGCTCTGCATCCTGCAGGCAAGCGCAAAGATCAGCCATTCGCAAAGTATCACCTATACCTGTAAGGACGCTCCGCTTGAGCAGGTATTTAAAGTCATTAAACAGCAAACGGGGTATGTGGTATTTTACGACCAGGATCTGCTGGTCAAGACCAAACGTGTTACCCTGACCGTCAAAAACCTGGAGCTGGAATCTTTTCTCAGGAAAGCGCTGGACGACCAGCCACTGGATTATTCTATTGAAAATAAAACGATCATCATATCCAGGAAGACAGTGCCCGATAAGGTGCCCTATATACTGCCATTGAAAATTCCCCTGGTATCGGGTGTTGTAACAGATGAAAAAGGAAGGCCGGTGGCAAGAGCCGTTGTTCGCCTGCTGCCTACCGAGGACAGAGGTACGCTCACTGAAGAAGATGGCTCCTTTATCATGGCGGCAGTGCCTCCAGGTAACTATACACTGGAAGTAAGACACCTGAGTTTCCTGCAGGCTCAGAAGAAGATCGTGGTGGCTGATAAAGATGTGAAAGTAACTATCTCCCTGACGCCGCAGCAGCGGGAATTGAAAGGAGTAGTGATCAGTACAGGTTTTCAGAAGATAGAAAAAGCAGCTACAACAGGCTCATATTCATTAATTACAGCAAGAGAACTGGAAGAGACGCCCGATATCAATATTATGAAGCGGCTGGAAGGAAAGGTGCCTGGTGTTCGTTTCGATGTCCGTAATAACCGTATCCAGATAAGAGGAGTGAACAACTTCGGTACGAGTGCCCCGTTGATCATCATCGATGGCTTCCCTGCCATCGATCAGAACCTGGCCACACGGCCGGGGTATACACCGCTACTGGGCGATCAGGCGGGAACCAGCTACGATGTGTTAAATGCGTTTAACCCTGCAGATATTGAAAGCATCACTTTCCTGAAAGATGCTGCGGCCACTTCCATCTGGGGTTCCAGTGCGGCAAACGGTGTGATCGTGGTAGAAACAAAGAAGGGAAGGAAAGGCGAGATGACAACGCTTAACCTGGGAGCTACGCTCAGTATTGCGGCGCCTGCAAACATGAAGAACATGAATGCTATGAACAGCCGTGAGTATATCGATTTTGAACAGGAGATGTTTGATGCGAACTTTTATCAGGACCCTTTTACACACTGGCGTTATACCAATCCCAGTGAGGCCGTGAAATATATGTTCCTCGGCAAACGTGGCGATATTACAGCACAGCAGCGGGATGAAGCCCTGGAAAGACTGGCTAACACCAACAACCAGTCACAGATAAGAGAGTTCCTGTTACGGCGGGCGGTAACACAGCAGTATAATCTGTCTGTTACCGGTGGCGGAAAGAATACCAGCTATTATGTGTCGGGTAACTATTCCAGGAATCTGCCGGTATCCAAAGGGAACAAGACGAGCTCCTATTTTGTGAATAGTAATTTCAACACCGACCTGCTGGATGGAAAAGTAAAATTGTCTACGGGGATCAACCACAATTATTCAAACAGTGTGGTGAATACAGCTGCACTGACTGCATTGAACCCGGGCACCTTCGGTCTGCGTCCTTATGACCTGCTGGTAGATGAACATGGGCAGTCAAAGAATTACATCGTCCTGTTCAAACCGGAGGTGGGGGATAGTCTGCAGGGCTTAGGTCTGTTACCCTGGACTTACAACCCGGTTGATCAGCTGAACTATTCCAATACCCGCTATCTCAAGCAAACCACCCGTGTACAGACATCACTGACCACACGACTGACACCCTGGGCCGATCTGCAGTTGTCAGGTATGTACCAGCGCAGTTCACAGGAGATCGAGCTGATAGATGAACTGAACAGTTATAATACCAGGGACCTGCTGAATACCGCTACATCTATTCAGAATGGCAAACTGGTATATGGTATCCCGATCGGCGCCGTTATGCGGCACACCAATACCTGGTCGACCGACTATGGCGCCAGGGCGCAATTGAACATAGACAAGCAATGGAAGCTGGTCCATCATATTAACTTCCTCGCCGGCACAGATATCCGTGAAACGAAGTCCAAAGGCTACCGGCAAACGCACTATGGATACGATCCTAATACAGGTTCCGCACAGGCGTGGAATCCGACGGTGCCTTACAGAACATTCTTCTTTGGAACGCGTACGCTGGGATATGCCGACGGTGCGCTGATGTCGGACATACAACGTTTCCTCTCTTATTTTTCCAATGCCAACTATGCGCTGTATGATAAGTACTTCGTATCCGGTAGCGTACGTTTTGACGATTTCAGCATGCTGGGTATAGCGCGCCGTAACAGGGCTATCCCTTTATGGTCGACAGGCCTGAAATGGGATATCAGGAAGGAACATTTCATGCCGGCTAAGAAATGGCTGACAGCACTGGCCCTGCGATTGACCTATGGTACTGCCGGTACTGCTCCTAACGGTGGTACCAATTTCCCGGTGGTAAACGTGATGCCAGCCGACCCTATGACTGGGCTGACATACTCCGGTATCGGCTCTCCGGGTAACCAGAACCTGGGTTGGGAAACAACTGCTACGCTGAATGGAGGTATTGACGCAGACATCCTGCATGGTTTACTGGGTATCACATTTGACATTTACCGCAAAAAGTCATCAGGAATACTGTCCGCATTACCTTTCAATGCCACTTACGGATGGAGTACACTGTTGTACAACACCGCCTCTATGAAGAGCCATGGTCTTGAATTAGGTCTCAGTGCGAATATCATACGTACGAAGGATTGGGGATATAGCGCAAACTTCAACCTGGCCTACAATACTAATAAGGTGACTGATACAAGGTTTAATGTGACTGCCGGCACACTGGAAAATGGAGCGCCGGTAGCTGGTCATCCGGTCGATTACCTTACGGCCCTAAGATGGGCGGGGCTGGACCAGGAAGGACAATCGCTGATCTATAACAGTGCCGGTAAAATACTGACATCTACTGACGGGGAAATAGTGAAACCTGAAGACAGGGTGTTTAAAGGGCGTTCAAATCCGCCGGTATTTGGAGGTTTTATGCATCTGATCCGGTTCAGGCAACTGAGTTTCTCTGCCAGGATGGTTTTCTATATGGGGCATAATATGATGAAGCAGGACGTAGTGCCTGGTCTTTATCCGGAGAGCGGTAATGCACCCGGATTTGCAGGCACCTCAAAGGGATTGGTGCGCCGCTGGCGGAAGCCGGGCGATGAAGCTGTGACCAATATCCCCGGCATTATCCATTCCAATTTCACCAGCCTTGCCCGTTATAGAGATGCCGACATCAATGTGATCAGCGCTTCTCATGCGCGCCTCGAACAATTGTCTCTGAACTATATGGCAGGCTCGCGGATCTTAAAAAAATGGCCTTTCATCAAGACCATGAATATGGGAGCAACGGTGAGTAATCTGGGCGTCATATGGCGTAAGAATAAGGAAGGTATCGATCCGATGTATGTGCTGGAATACAACTTCGGTAGCCTGCGGCCATCGCCTACCTATACCTTCAATTTCAATGTTTCATTTTAATCATTCAGATCATGTCTATCATAAACAGGTTAATATATTTCGCACTGGGTGGTGTATGGCTGTGCTGGGGTACGGGATGCAGGGACTATGTGGAGGTTACTCCCATTGGGAAACGGGCGCTCGTAAATACGGGCGATTATCAGCAGCTCTTATATAGTGCCAACGACTTTCAGCCTTCCAGTTCATTCCCCGCTTATACGGCCGATGATTATGGCATCAGCGACGCCAACTTTGAGGCGAATATGAACAATACCTTAGGGGCTGTATATAGCTGGGCGGTCACGTTTGTAGGGGAATCGGACGACCAGGATTGGTCCAGGTTGTACAAGCAGATCTATGTCTGCAATCAGATCATTGAAGGCGTGCCAGGAAGCGTAGGTGGTACAATGGCACAGAAGGACCGCATACGAGCGGAAGCGTTGGTACATCGCGCCTATGCTTACCTGATACTGGTGAACAGCTATGCTAAGCATTATAACAAAACGACTGCAGCCACTGATCCCGGTGTACCGGTGTTACTGCAACCCGACCTGTATGCACCCCTGAACAGGGCATCCGTACAGGCTGTGTATGACCAGGTGAAGGCTGATCTGGAAACGGCGATACCTGCACTGCCCGATCATGCTATTATCAATATGGTACCTTCTGCCACGGCAGCGTATGGCTTATTGGCACGTGCGTCTCTTTACATGGCTGATTATACGAATGCGGCAAGATATGCAGATAGTGCGCTGGCACGTCAGTCAACCCTGCTTGACCTGCGGAAGTATGCTGACAATGTGATCACCTTACCCCTGTTGTACCAGGACCCGGAGGTGATGCTGGCAAAGGAGGTACGTGGCATGACCCAGGTATACGCACTGAACCCTTCATTGGTACAGCTCTTTACTGCTGGAGATCTTCGTTATACAATATTCACTGCTGACGGATCAAATTATGCCTGGGCGCCTTTTAGCGGCAGGGGCTTCTGGCGTCCGATGCTTACTAATACAGGCGCCTGGACAGGTCCCGGTGTAGCTGAGATGATGCTGATCAGGGCAGAATGTGATGCGCGCAATGGCAAGACAGCAGAAGCCTTGTCCCTCCTGAATGCATTACGCGTGACACGCATTACTGCGCAGGACTATACCGACCTGACCGCTGCAACACCGGAAGATGCGCTGCGCCTGGTGCTGGAAGAACGCCGTCGTGAGCTGATGGGCACTGGCCTCCGCTGGTTTGATCAGAAGCGGCTGAACCTTGAACCAGCTTTTGCAATAACGGTGACGCGCACCTACATGGGCAAGACCTTTACGCTGGAACCTAACAGTAACCGATACGTATTTCCTATAGCCACAACTTATATTCAATTCAATCCGGAGATCACACAAAATCCAAGGTAAAAAACTTATTAACGACATATGTTTAAACTAAAACTTAGCCCGGGTGCATGGCTCTTGTCATGCGCCATGCTGGCCGCGTCTGTACACGCAACAGCTCAAAAGAAGAAAGACAGGAAGGACAAAGCAGCTCCATCCACCGAAGTAAAAACGGATACGACGGCAAAGAAGCCGGAGCCACCTAAACTGAAGAAGTACAGTGAAGTGATCACGAAAGATATGGTCACTTCCAAAGGCTTCATCACGGTGCATGCCAAAGAAGATGAGTATTACTTTGAAGTGCCGTTTTCCCTGATGGGTAAAGACATCCTCATCGTGAACCGCGTTGCCGAGGCATCTGTGGATATGCGTAATGGCATATGGGGCCTGGTGGGCGATGACATAGGACAAGGCGTATATCGCTTTGAAAAGGGCAGGGGTAATAAACTGTTCCTGCGCAGGATTTCTTTTACAGAATATACCGGCGACAGTACCAAGCCAATGTATGCAAGTGTGCAGAAGAATAACCTGCAGGCTATCGCAGCTGTTTTTCCTATCGTTGCCTATAACGCTGATTCGACAGGGGCCGTGCTGAATATGAAAGAATTCCTGGAGAGCGATAACGACATCCTGTATTTCTCCAAACAGGCATTTAAAGACCGTGCTGGTATGGGCGCGCAACAGAATGACCGCAGTTATATCAAGTATGTGCATCCATACGCTACCAACCTGGAAGTGCGTGCCTTTAAGACTTACAGCGCAGGCAGGAACCCTACTTCCTCCAACTACAGTGTGGAGCTGAACTCTTCTATGGTGTTATTGCCGGAAACGCCTGCGCGTCCCCGTTTAACAGATAAACGCGTAGGGTTCTTCTCTGTTTCGCACCGGGACTTCGATGCGCATCCACAGGGGGTAACTAACGCCACTTACGCGATCCGCTGGCGACTGGAACCTAAGCCTGAGGACGTTGAAAAGTATAAGAGAGGCGAGTTGGTAGAACCAGTGAAGCCGATCGTATTTTACATTGATCCTGTAACGCCTAAGAAATGGGTACCATACCTGATACAGGGCGTTAATGACTGGAAAGCAGCCTTTGAAAAAGCTGGGTTCAAAAATGCTATTTATGCCAGGGAAGCACCATCCCGTGAAGAAGATAGCACCTGGAGCCTGGAAGATGCGAGGCACTCTGCTATTGTGTATCGTCCTTCCATTATTGCGAATGCAATGGGACCCAGCGTAACCGATCCGCGTTCGGGTGAGATCCTGGAAAGCCATGTGTTCTGGTATCATAACGTGATGTCCCTGTTACAGAAATGGTATTTTGTACAGTGTGCGGCGGTAGATACCGGCGCGAGAAAACTGGTGCTGGACGATAAGCTGATGGGAGAACTGATCCGCTTTGTGTCATCTCATGAAGTAGGGCATGCATTAGGCCTGGCGCACAATTTCGGTTCCAGCTCCACGGTGCCCGTAGAGAACCTGCGTAACAAAGCCTGGGTGGAAAAGTACGGGCATACGCCTTCCATCATGGACTACGCACGATTCAATTATGTAGCACAGCCGGAAGATAATATCAGCCGGGCGGGTTTATTTCCCCGTATCAATGACTATGATAAGTGGGCGATTGAATGGGGCTACAAATGGCGTCCCGATATCAAAGACGAGTGGGAAGAACAAAAAGTGCTGACCGCCATTGTAACAGACAGTCTGAAGAACAAAAGACTCTGGTTTGGTAATGAAATGGAGCCCCTGGACCCCCGCAGTCAGAATGAAGACCTGGGCGATGATGCCGTGAAGGCTAGTACTTATGGTATCATGAACCTGAAAAGGATCATTAAACACCTCGGTGAATGGACGAATGAGCCGGAAAAAGATGCAACGAATATGCGGGAGATGCTGTCCACCTTGTTCAATCAGTATGCCACCTATGTAGGGCACGTAATGAAGCTCATCGGCGGACAATATCATTACGAAAAGATCGGCAGTCAGCCGGGACCTGCGTACGAAGCTGTTGAATATAAACGCCAGAAAGAGGCGATGGCTTTCCTGGATAAAGAGTTCTTTACTATTCCTGAATGGCTGAATGAAAAGCCCCTGATGGACCGGATACCAGACAAATTCGGTATTGACCTGACGGATATGTACCGTAGCGCTATGAACGGTATACTGAACCGCATGCGTTTAACCTCTATGCTGGCCGCACAGTATGATGATAAAGTGGTGCATCCTTACACTGTAGAAGAGTTACTGCAGGACATGGACAAGATCATCTTTAAGGAACTTTATGCGGGAAAGAGTGTAAGCTTCTACAGGCGTAATCTCCAGAAGATCTATATCAATAAGCTGCTGGATATGGTGTATCCAAATGATGATATGGACCAGATGTTCTCGTCCCTCAATCAGATGTATACCTATTACCAGACGGACGTAAGCGATGTGCTGAAAGCAGCCCTTGCAAAAGAACAGCAGCTGATAGCCAGGTACCAGGCAGATCCCCGTCTGGATAAAGAAACCCAGCGTCACCTGAAAGAACTGAATGTGAAGATCAGAAAGATGGGTGAAAAGGATCTCCGATTCTGATAGCACAACCAGCGTGTCTGAACAGATATAGCGGCCGTTTATGTCGATAGTATATCAAATCAGACAACCTAAGTGACGATATACCTGTGGCATTGCTATAGAAAAAAGGAGAGCGTTTCTTAGTTTGAAACGCCCTCCTTTTTTCTATTTACAATATTTTTTTACTCTGTTTTCAGACTCTTTAGCGGACTGGATATTGCCGCCTTGATAGATTGATGTGCGATCGTTACCGCTGCTATGAGCACTGAGCAAGCAATTGCTGCAATAAAGATGCCCGCACTCAGCGAAATATGATAAGCAAAGTTGCCCAGCCAGTTGTACATCAGGTAATAAGACAATGGCGTTGCCACGAGAAATGCAAGTGCTATCAGCAACATGAATTCCTTGCCAAACAGTAAAACAATATCAGGAATGGAAGCACCCAATACTTTCCGGATCCCTATTTCCTTGTTGCGTTGAACTGCTGCAAAAGCTACCAGTCCATATAATCCCAGGCAGCCAATGATAATGGCCAGTCCGGAGAACAACCTGTATGCAGTATAGAGTTTTTGTTCCTGTTTGTACATAGCTGCAATGTGGTCGTCCAGGAATTCATATGCAAAGAGATCATCCGGGAACAACGCTGACCAGTCTTTTTCTATCCGGGCGATGGTGGCAGGCATATGCTGCGGATGCAGCCTTACGCTGACTGTATTATAGGCTTTTGGATCGTTAAACAGAATGCAGGGTCTTTTTTCCTTGTGTTTGGACTCGCTCTGGAAGTCCTGCACTACTCCTTTGATCACCAGTTTTCCGCGGCCCACCGTGATGTTAAGGCCAAGGGCATCTTCCGGGCGCTCAACTCCCAGTTTCCGGATCAGTGCCTCGTTAACGACCACCCGCGGGATGGAGTCTTTTTTCGTTGCAGGTGTGATGCCTTCACCTGCCAGCATCTTCATGTCAAACATCTTCATGAAGTGCTCATCAACAAATTTCAACTCCATGACATCGTCTTTGGTAATGCCTCTTTCCGGGCAGGAGAAGGGCCCAAAATTCTGATTATAGGATGGCGCACCGGTGGAGAAAGACATCTCTTTGATACCGGTATTATCCTTTAATTGTTGGGCCAGTACTTCCCGTTTTGCCCCGTTCGGGATAACAAAAGAAATGACTGCTTCCTTATTAAAGCCCAGATCCTGGTTCTTGAAAAAGTCCATTTGTTTGGCCACCACCAGGGTGCCGATGATCAGCACCTGTGATACCAGGAATTGGACGAAGACCAGCGATTTGCGCAGGGTTAAGCCACGGGATGATTGACCGGTTGTGCTTTTCAGACTGATGGCAGGCTGAAAGGACGATTGCACGAAAGCAGGATACAGTCCTGCCAGTAAAATGATAATAAGGGTCAGGGTAGCCAGTAATACATAAATCAGCGGCTGATTTAACTGCTTTGTGCCGATGCCTGTATCCAGCCAGGATGCTACCTGAGGTAATGCCAGGTAGGCGATAGCAAGGCCGAGTACCACGGTGAGGAGCACGAGTATGCTGGTTTCTCCCAGGAACTGCCGTATCAGCTGAAAACGGTTAGCGCCCAGCACTTTTCTGACGCTGGTTTCCCTCGCACGTTTCATGGCCTGTGCAGTAGCCAGGTTAATGAAGTTGATACAGGCCGTCACAATAATAAAGATCGCAATAGCGATCAGCGCCCGGTAGGTATTGCGGGAGGTAGTGGTGCTCTGAATATAGCGTTGGTCGAAGTGGACCTCCTTCAGCGGCTGCAGCAACAGTTTGGCTTCTGCCGCAATATCGGCGCCCCAGTTCTGTTTGATAAAACCGGGCATGCGGCTTTCGATCTTTTTAATATCGTAATGAGGTGGAACAACGATAAATGTATTGCCGCCAACAATGGCATAGAACTCGCCCATGGCGTCTTTCATCTCTTTTTCAACAGTAGCAAAGGATGCGAGGAATCCGAAGGTCATGCCGGTATTGGGAGGAAGGTCTTTGATAACACCGGTTACCGTCAGCTGGTAGCTATTATCAAGCTGAAAGGTCTTGCCCAGTGCAGCCTCACTGCCGAAGTACCTGCGGGCCACACTTTCGGTCAGAACGACCGTATTGGGCGCTGACAGTGCAGTGTGCGGATTACCGGACAACCACTCATAATCAAATATGTCCGTAAATGAACCATCGGCAAATGCATATTCGTTCTGCATGTAGCGCGTATTGTCCACTTTCACGAGACCATCCCAACGGTGCCAGTACTGGGAGACTTTCTCCAGTTCAGGAAAGGCGCTGCGCATAGCGGGAGCAATAGCAAGAGACACACTTGGGTTGAAGTCCAGGGCATTCATCGTAACCCTGTACGTCCTGTCAGCCTTACGGTGATAAGTGTCGAAGGTCAGTTCATTCTTAGTGATCAGAAAGATGATCAGACAGGCGGCAATGCTTAACGTGAGCCCAATGATATTCAATGTGGCATAGTTAAGATTGCGTTTCAGGTGCCGGAGGGCTATGATAAAATAGTTCCTGAACATATAAGGTTACGTTTAACGGGTGGATGTGCGGATGAGGTACAAAGCCGGTGCCACCTTTCAAGGGTCTTATAGTCAAGGAATTGTATGTTAATTGGGTCGTTTAATTGTTCGCTTTCAGCATGGGGTGCGTCCGGAAATGGACGGTTTTAGTGGCATAGCATGTTTCTGCCACAGGAATGTGGCGGTATTGCCTGGAACAATGCTGTTCACTCCCAAACGCTAAACCCTCATTCCTGATCTACAAACAACTGCTGTAAACGCTCCAATGTTTCCTTCTCCGGGCGCTTCCACATACCCCGCTGTATAGCTTCCAGCATACGTTCGGTCATGTCTTTCAGCGCCCATGGATTCACCTGTTCTATAAACTGTCTGTTCTCATCGTCGAAGAGATATGCCTGTGTAATGCCCTCATACATGAAGTCGTCTACCAGGTCAGTAGTCGCGTCATAAGCAAACAGGTAATCCATCGTTGCTGCCATTTCAAAAGCGCCTTTGTATCCATGCCGTTTCACCCCCGCGATCCATTTAGGGTTGATCACGCGCGAGCGGTATACTTTTAACAGCTCCTGCTTTAGCGTTTTCACCTGCGGGTTTTCCGGACGGGCATGATCTCCGAAATAGATGGAAGGTTGTTCACCTTTGATAGTCTGTACAGCATTGGCCAATCCTCCCTGGAACTGGTAATAATCATCGGAATCCAGTATGTCATGTTCCCGGTTATCCTGGTTATGCATGACCACCTGTATATCAGACAGGCGTTTTTCAAATACTTCATGTGCTGATTCACCGATGCGGTCAGCGCCGTAAGCATAGCCGCTCCAGTTGATATACACTTTTGCCAGGTCATCCCGCGATTGCCAGTTCTTTTCATCAATCACCGCCTGCAGGCCTGCTCCGTATGCACCAGGCTTGGAGCCGAACACCCTGAATAAGGCGCGCTTATGTGCTTTCTCCTCATTCAGTCCTTTGGATTGCCATTCCTGTTTTTCCTCCAGAAAACGCTTTTTGATAGGGTTCTTTTCAAGTGGTTCGTCCAGCTGTGCTACCTTTTCGACAGCAGCATTGAACAACGATATCACATCCGGAAAAGCGTCCCTGAAGAAGCCGGAGATACGCAACATTACATCTACCCGTGGACGTCGCAGGGTGATCAGGGGAATGATCTCAAAATCACTCACCCGCCTGTTCGCTGCCTGCCATACAGGCTTTACGCCCATCAATGCCAGCGCCTGGGCAATGTCATCGCCACCGGTACGCATGGTAGAGGTGCCCCATACAGACAGACCTATTGACTCCGGATAATCTCCATGTTCCTGTAAATACCTGTCGATGATCAGGTTGGCACTTTTTAGGCCCAGGTTATAAGCTGTTTGTGTAGGAATGGCACGAACATCCACAGAATAGAAATTACGTCCTGTAGGCAGTACATCCAACCTTCCACGTGTAGGAGCGCCTGAGCTACCGGAAGGTACATAGCGGCCATTCAGTCCTTGCAGGAGATTGGCGATCTCCTCACTGGTGGCTTGTATCTTCGGTATGGTGTTGTCAAGAATAAAGCGGCAGTATTCGCTGCTGAGGGGATATTGTTCACTGTTCTGGTTGTGTGGTTCGTTTAGTATTTCATGGATCAGCCTTTTAGCCAACGCTTCCAGTACTCCTATTACATCCCCGTTGATCCGGCATGCCGCGAATACTGTATGCTGGCTATTCGTTTCGAAAGCTGCCTGATAATCACAATTCAAAGGATCTAATGAGAGGCCCAGGTCTGCTGCCAGCACTTGTGTAATGCCCATTCTTCCCGCCACCGGCACGCGGTGTAAAGCCACGAGCAGATCAGTGAGTTGCTCTCCTTCCGGGGCCTTACCCAGAATGTGCAGCCCATCCCTGATCTGTGCTTCTTTCAATTCACAGAGATAGCCATCCAGTTTTACCAGCAATTCGTCAATGTCTTTTACTGACGATTGCAGGTCAGCTTCCAGGTTGGCTTCGCGTACCAGTTGCGTGATCTGTGTTTTGATCACGGCAGTACGCTTGGGGTCTATGCTATACGCATCGTAATACTCATCGATCAGGTGTTCCAGTTTTGTCAGCACACCATAACTTTCCGCTCTCGTCATGGGCGGTATCAGGTGATCGATAATAATGGCATGATTCCTTCTCTTAGCCTGTGTTCCCTCGCCGGGATCATTGATAATAAAAGGATAAAAATGGGGGATGGGATTTAATAATACTGCGGGGAAACAAGTCTCCCGGCTCAGTGCAACACTCTTACCCGGCAGCCATTCAAGGTTACCGTGTTTACCAACATGCACCACCGCATCAGCGTTGAAGACATGGTTCACCCAGCAATAATAGGCCAGGTAAGCATAAGTAGGTGGCAGATCGGGAGAATGATAGATAGCCTTAATGTCCTGGTTGTAGCCACGCGCAGGCTGAATACTCACAAAGGTATTGCCCAGCAGGAAGCCGGGGATAATAAATTCATCTGCATTGTAGTTAGGTGAATCCTCCGGACGTCCCCATTGCTGTTCGATTTTTTGCCGCAGGACTGGCGATAGCGCATTGTAATACCGGTTGAATGCAGAGATGTTTAAACTCACCTGGTAGGGTCGGTATAAGGCCGTGTCCAGGTCGTTGGTGATGTAATGTGTGATCAGTTCTATCAGCTCCGCGCTATCTGCCGGTACAAATTCTCCCAGATGATAATTGTGCGTCTTCAGTGCATGTAATATCTCCACCATACTGGCGGGTGTATCCAGGCCTACACCATTCGCCAAACGACTATCCTTGTTCGGGTAGTTCGGCATGATAAGAGCAATACGCTTCTCTTTATTCTCTTTGTTCCTGATAGCTATCCAGCGCTTGGCAAACGCCACTACAAAGTCGCAGCCCTCTTCATGAGTGGTATATTTAAGGATATCTGAATCTGTCAGTGCATCCCTTCCCAAAGATGATTTAAATGAAACGGCAGTCGTAATGATCCTTCCGTCTATTTCCGGCAGTGCAATGTTCATCGCTACATCTGTAGGTGTCAGACCAAACAGGTTCTCCTGCCAGATCTCTTTTGTGCAGGATGCAAAGATGGCCTGTATAACCGGCACATTCATTTTCCCGAAAATGAAATGATCGTCGTTGCTGTCGACTAATGATTTAATGGAGAAGCTGGTGGTGTTGATGATCACATCAATGCTGGCCCCCACCTTATGGAGGAGGTTATATAGTTCATCGCAGGTGGCCTGGTCACGTAGATTACTGGCGAAGGCAATGATGGGATTGATACCCTGTTGCTCAAGTGCCTTGGCCAGGTAATGTACCGGCTCAAGATTATCTGCCAGGTAATGGGTTTGATATACCAGTATCACTGCATTTCCTGAGGTGGAATGTTGTGGGATGATCGTGTGTTCTTCTCCTGCGGGAACAATCCCTCTTTGCGTATCAAAAAGGAACAAGTCCGGTAAGCGTTGCGGCGCTTCAAACCTATAAGGTAGCTGAAAGAAAGTATGGAAGATATATTGCAGGCATTGCAGGTGATTCCGCCTGCCGCCTGCACAAAGGTATTTCCAGACCGTATCTGCAATATGAATATCAACGGTAGAACTGTTGAGTAACTCAATATCAGGTACATCATATCCCGGGAGGAATAGTACAGGGGTCTTCTTTAGCTCACAGGTGATGCTGACAGCTTCGAACAGGTAAGGGTAATAGTTCTTACCACCCAGGAACCGGCATATGACCAGTTTCGCTTCCCCGATCACTTCCTCTACATACTTATCGATCGTGAGCTCCTGTTTCAGGTACACAAGATTAGCGATGCGCAGTGAGGGCAGGGAAGTACTCCCTGCTGTCGATGACGTGGGTGATGCCTGTTGATACAGTTCCTTGTACGCATTGTTGAGGGAATGTATTTCTGTGTCAGCTGCCGACAGGAACACGATGTCGCCAGCCTGCTGTTGTATATGGAAGACCCCTTCACCATTGGGGTTCCATCCTCCCGGAATAGTTGGAATAAGATGCATGCAAAATATTAGCTGACTACACTCAGTCTTTCATTGATAATAGTGCCCAGGTCCTTGTTGTGTAATTCATCTCCGATGATCACCAGGCTTGTTTTACGTGTCTCGCCATCTTTCCACTTACGGTCGAAATAGTGGTCGAAACGGTTGGATACGCCTTGTAATACCATGCGCATAGGTTTGCCGGGAACATCAATGAATCCTTTTATCCGGTAGATCTCATATTCGCCGATCAGCTCTTTCAACGCTTCTATCAGTGTTTCCGGTGTATGCGGCGCATGAATATCTACCACTACGGAATCAATGTCGTCGTCATGCTCATGTTCGAGTCCATTAGCATGATCTTCTTCATGGTGGGAGTGCCGGCTATCCAGGTCATCTTCAGCAGCGGCGTTCACGCCTAAAAGGATCTCTGCCGACAATACACCGTTGGCTGCTGCCACCATCTTCACGTCGGGACGTACTTTGCCTGCGATGATCGCTCTTACTTCTTCGTATTGCGTTTCATCCACCAGGTCTTTCTTTGTCATCACTACCAGGTCGGCACAGGACAGCTGGTCTTCAAACAGTTCTTCGATCGGTGTTTCATGATCAAGGGAATCATCTGCCAGTCTTTGCGCCTGTACCCGTTCCCTGTCGCAGATCTCACCAGTTGCCTGTCCGACTACATCTACTACCGTTACCACTGCATCCACCGTGATCTGTGGTTTCAGTTCCGGCCAGTTAAAGGCATGCAGCAAGGGCTTCGGTAATGCAAGTCCTGAGGTTTCAATGATGATGTGATCGATGGTATCCTTCCGTTCCATCAGCTGCAGCATCACCGGCAGGAACTCTTCCTGTACGGTGCAACAAAGACAACCGTTGTTCAATTCAAGTACGTCTTCTTCATTGGAGCAGCACGATTTCAGGATCTCTCCATCTATGCCCATTTCGCCAAACTCATTGACAATAACAGCCAGTCTGCGGCCGTTGGCGTTCTGAATAAGGTTGCGGATCAGCGTCGTTTTGCCTGATCCAAGAAAGCCTGTGATGATAGTAACAGGAATTTTTGTAGCCATTGGGTATCTTTTAAGGAATGTATAATTTTATTGTTGTCGTGTTTGCAGATTATTCCACGGTTTTCTTTCTCTTATACAGGAACAACTGCCATTTTTCTTCTGCCACACCGGCTTTGTCCATCTCCGCCCGGCTCAGGATGAAGAAGAGATCGGACAGCCGGTTGATGTACGATAGGATATAATCATCCACCGTATCCACTTTCATCAGAGAGACGAGCAGTCTTTCTCCTCTGCGCATCTGTGTTCTTACCACATGGCATAGTGCAGATATTTCATTACCTCCGGGTAAGAGGAAGTAGTCTGATTTTGTTGTCATACCGGCTTCCAGCTCGTCAATCCACTGTTCACAGAACGCCGGACCATCTTCCGGTTTCGGGTTGGGGTTTTCCTTTTTACAGTCTGAAGGGCGCGCCAGGTGAGACATCATATCCATCATGTCTTTCTGGATCTTATGCAGATTAGCCTGCCATTCATGGTCGCTGCCCAGTTTAGCGCGTAAGAGTCCGATGGTTGAGTTGACCTCATCCAGGGTACCATAACAGTTTACCCGTACATCGTCTTTGTCTACCCGGCTGCCGCCGAAGAGCGCTGTTGTGCCTTTATCTCCTTTCCTGGTATATATTTTCATGTGTACTTATTTCACGTTGAATGTATAAATGCCGCCGTATTCTACTTTTTCCATCATAACCTGGTTGAGCGGAATATCATTAAAGAGATGTATGGCACTGCGGATAATGCCTGCATGTGTGACGATGACTATCCGTTGGTGCTGTGTTGCCTGCAGATCTCTGATACACGCAGCGAAGCGGGCCACTAACATCTGTAATGATTCTCCCCCGGGAGGGGCCAGGTTGATATAATCTGCCATCCAGGTATCCAGTTCATTGCGTTCTATATCATCCCACCTTCTGCCTTCCCAATCGCCAAAGTGTAATTCCATCAGGCGAACGTCGGTAATGTGATCGGCAGTGATAGCCTGTGCCAGCAGTTTGCATCTGGTTAGCGGACTGCTATACACTGCGTCATATTGCCGGGGCAGTAGGTTGATGATCGCATCATGCAAAGCATGATGATCTGCAGGCAGAGGAACATCTGTCTGTCCGTAGTTGGTTTCTTCAGGAAAGTCCGGTTTGATATGCCTTACTAGATATAATTCCATATTGCCAGTATGCCCATGTAAAAGGTGATCTCATTCAGTTGTTGTACAGCCCCGAGGCAATCGCCCGTATATCCGTTGATCCATTTACGGAAGAAACGGGCCAGGTATAAGGTCAGTAATCCGCATGGGATGATGACCAGCAACAGGAGGTACGTATAGTGAAGGGTATATATCATCAGCAGCAAGGGTACCAGTCCGGTGATCACTGCCAGAAACAATCCCGGCCAGCCGATCTTCGTGGCCACAGGTTTGCTTTTGGACGTGGCATCGTCTTCCCGCGCATAAGGCATGTACTGTAACAGGAATACCGGCATCGTGCGACTGAATGCATGTGCAGCCACATACAGCAGGCAGAACGGAAGCAGGTGCGTATTGATCATCAGCAAGGCCAGTTTTGCCAGCAGGCATATCTTCAGGAGTAAGATCACAATGAGGGCGATAACGCCGAAGGCGCCGGTGCGCGAGTCTTTCATGATCTCCAGGATGCGTTGTTTCGTCCAACCGCCACCAAAGCCGTCGGCTACGTCTGCGAGTCCGTCTTCATGGAATGCGCCTGTAATGAGCAAGGTGGCAATGAGGGAGAGTATCACGGCTGTGAAGATATCCTTGAAAAGACTGTGAGCGGCAGCAAAGCAGACAGCGCCTATGATACCCACCAGGATGCCCACCATGGGGAGGTAGCGGCTGGACCTGTTCAGGTCAGCTGTATTGTGATCAATACCTGCGGATACCGGTATGCGGGTAAAGAATTGCAGCGCTGTCAGGAATATGCGGACCTCCTTTTTCATACGCTATGCTTTGTTGGATACACCTGCAGATTCAAAGCTGGCCATTTCGTTCAGGAAGGTCACTGCCGAGCGGATAAGCGGGTAAGCAACCGCGGCTCCCGTGCCTTCTCCCAAACGCATGCCCAGGCTCAACAAAGGTACAGCTTTCAGGTGGCTCAGCATAAGTTGATGCCCCTGTTCATTGGACTGGTGCGTGAAGATGCAGTACTCCAGGATATGCTCATTTATCTTAGATGCCACCAGCAGGGCAGCTGTGGAAATGAACCCATCCACCAGAATGATCATGCCCGCTGCCGCAGCCTGTAGCATAGCGCCACACATCATGGCGATCTCGAAGCCACCGAAGGTACTTAATACATGCAACGGCGTCTTTTCAATGCCCTTATGACGGGCTATCGCTTCAGACAGTATCGCTTTCTTCCTGGCCAGTCCTTCGTCATCTAACCCCGTCCCTCTGCCAATACACTGCTCCAGCGGAATATTACAAAGCAGGCTCATAATAATTGCAGCGGAGGAGGTATTGCTGATACCCATCTCACCAAATCCGATCACGTTACAACCTTCCTGGTGTATTTCCCTGACAATAGCAGCGCCTTTTTCAATCGCCTCCTGGCACTGGATCATGGTCATGGCTGGTTCCTGCAGATAGCTCTTCGTACCCATTCCTACCTTCGCATGTATCAGTCCGGGATGCTGGTTGAAATCGAAGTTGACGCCTGCATCCACCACCCGTATCTGCATGTCATTCTGCCGGGTAAATACATTGATGCCCGCGCCGCCCTGCAGGAAGTTAAACACCATCTGGTAGGTTACTTCCTGGGGAAAGGGACTAACGCCTTCTTTTGCTATACCATGATCGCCGGCAAAGACCACTATAGCAGGCTGGTGCAATGCCGGTGTGAGTGTCTGTTGTATAGCCCCCACCTGTAAGGCGATCTTTTCCAGCTGTCCTAACGATCCCAGTGGTTTGGTCTTGTTGTCTATTTTATGTTGCAGCGCTGCTGCGATGTCTTTATCGACCGGTGGAATATTGAATGTTGCCATATGCAGTGTCTGGTTATTGCTTATTTCAATGTCAGGGGCAGTCCCGATACCATTAGTGTTGCCTTATCCGCCTTTTGGGCGATGTATTGGTTCATCCATCCCTGTAGGTCGGCGAACTTGCGGCCTCCTTCTGTAGAGGCGTGTACACCCATGCCTATTTCGTTGGAGATGATGATCAGATTGAAGTCCTGTTGTATAAAAGCATCAAACTCTTTCTTTGCTTCCGCCAATGCTTTGTCTACATCGTAGTTATTGTCGACGAAGAAGTTGGTGAGCCATAATGTGACACAGTCCAGTACCACTGTTTTGTTGCTGAGCTGCAGTCTGCTGATCTCCTTTTCTTCTTCAATGTTTTCCCAGCGTGTGTCACGGCTCCTTTTGTGTAAAGTAATGCGTGCGTTATGGTCATCATCCCAGATGCGTGACGTGGCAAGGTATACCGGCTTGTCTGACAGGTGGAGTGCCTGCTGGACCGCGTAGTTTGTTTTGCCGGAGCGTTGACCGCCTGATATGTAATGAATCATTTGATGATGATTTTTATTGTTTTTTGTTATCCGAAACCTGGATCTAATCCCCGGTTTGTGCCCACGAATCGGGAATCGTGTGTTTCAAATTCCCCATTCATTCCCGGTCGTAACCACATACCAACCCGGGGTTGAAACGCCCGTTACCCGGGGTTGAAACCCCTGTTACCCGGGGTTGAAACCCCTGTTACCCGGGGTTGAAACCCCGCGCTACAAACACACGGCACCTACGGAGCCGATCATCGGGGAGAGGGGAGTTTGTTGGATGTGCTGGTAGCTGGCGCCGATTGATGTTGCCAGTTTTTCGGCCATTCCGAGTTTTACAAAACCGCTCTCATTATCGATGATCGTTGTTTGTTTAATACCCGTCAGATATTGTTTGTAGAATAATACCGCTTCGCCAAATGGATCATCGGTATTACCTGCATTGACTTTGCCATCCGTAAATATGTACAGACTGGCATGCTCTTTTATATTGCTTTTCAGCAATTGATTGATCATACCAAAGCCTGCTCTCATATTCGTCTTACCTCCGGTGGTCAGTTGTGCCAGTGAATTGATTATTTCTTCTGCGCATAATGTAGGCGCTGATAATAATTCAGCGTCGCCATTGTTGAGAGCTACCGCCGCATATTTGATCCGCTTTGATTTATAGCGGGCAATGGTTTGCTCAATAAGCCCTTTGATGTATGCAATTTGCCTGTCTTTCACCATAGACCCGCTGGAATCTATCAGGAAGAAAACATACATGGCCGCTTTCGACCGGTGACGTTTATGCCGGATCTCTACTTTATCATGTGTCAGATAGTGCTTCACTGTTTCCAGTATATCTATCTGTGCCGATGGCGTTGCTATCTTTTGTTTAAAGCCTTGCCGGGGAAGAGAGACTTTTAGTGTAACCCCTTTCCTGGCATCGGCCGACCGTATTTTCAGCTGTACGTATTGTTCGGTTTTTTCTGCCTGTAGCAGATATTTTTTGCTGTTACTCAGCTCATTTTTACACTTATCGAGTCACCCTCCTTTTCTTCCCGTGGGGACTGACTTTCCCTTTTCTGCTGAGAATTTTGCGTGGAGGAATAATGTTTCGAACGGTGCGACAATATAAACGGCATCACCTTGTGAACATCGTCGCTGGTTACTTCCTTTTTGCCATAGAACGCTGCGTGCGCCCGTGCTGCTTTCAGGAGCAGGATATCGGCGCGAAGACCTTCTGCCTGGTATTGGATACAAGCGTCAGCAATGCCCGCCAGTATGAAGTCGGAGTATGACACTTGTTTCACCTGCTCCCTGGCGTACATAATCTGCTGGGCCAGTTGTTGTTCCTGTGTGTCATACTTCTCCATGAAGGCCGGTATATCAGTATCGAATTGTAAGCGGCGGTTGATGATCTCCATACGGTCTATCCTGTCCATGGGCGTCTTGACTGTCACGCTCAGGCCAAACCTGTCCAGCAGTTGCGGGCGCAGTTCGCCTTCTTCCGGATTCATCGTGCCCACCAGGCAAAACCTGCTTTCAAACCATTGGGAAACGGTATCCCTTTCCAGGTGATAGCCTCCGCTGGCTGCAGCGTCCAGCAATACATCCATGAGATAATCATTCAGGAGATTGACTTCATCGATATACAGGATGCCATGATTGGCGGCAGCCAGGAGACCCTGCTGGACTTCCGTTCTTTTTTCGTTAATGAGGATATCGAGTTTGATGGTTCCCAGCACCCTGTCTTCCGTAGCACCGATGGGGAGGTTGATGAAAGGGAAGTCTGTTATGGTATGTTGCATCAGGTGACTGAGACCTCTTACGGTGGTGGTCTTGCCCGTACCTTTATCGCCCAGCGCCAGTACGCCGCCCAGCCCTGGCTCTATCATACAGAGTATGAGCGCCAGCTTAAAGTCCTCCTGAGCATATATCGCTGTAAATGGAAATGATCTCATTGAAAGGTCGGTTTAATGGTTAAGCGAAACTGTTATAGATCCAGAGGCAGCCTACACCAATGGAGAAGAGGCCTACAACAGCATTGAGCGATTTAAACGCCAGCTGGTTGCGTTCTATAAACCTGGACACAGAGAAGGCGAGTACGCAGCTGTAGGTGGTCATGGCTACCACGATACCAACACTTTGCAACACAATAATACCGATGGCAATGGTCGTACTGCTCGATGCCATGATCAGAGCCACGGCGCATGCCCCGCCGGTACCCGCCAGCCCATGTAGCATGCCCACCCAGAAAGAGCGGCTTAGAGGGTTCATGGCAATTTCCTGTCCCTGTTTACCGTGAATGTGCAGGGCGTTGTTGATATGCTCATGTTCTGCAAATGCCTTATGGGCAGCCATCATCTGTTTCAGCTTATGATTGCGGCGGATGGCAGATATTCCCAGCCAGATCATCACCGGACCTACTATTATTTCTGCATAGGAGGAAATATCCAGGGGAAGCGCAGACTTCAGCAATAAAGCAAAACAGCTGAACAGGATCAGCGAGGTAGAGTGCCCCAATGCCCATTGAGAGGAGCGCCAGATCAGTTTCGAAAGACCGATCCTGTTGTTCGCCTTTTCAGACGCCAGCACAGATACAGCGGCCATATGGTCTGGTTCGAAGGAGTGCTGAATGCCCAGGAGTAATGAGTCTGTAAATAAGTATCCGATCATATTAAAAAGTTAGTATCGTATCATTTGCGTCAATCAGCAGAAGTTGCAACCGAACCTCTGGTACAAGCGGTGCACATACCGCATAACAACGTGCTGCCAGTTCCCGGTAAAAAGGTTCCTGTTCACTGAACGGGAACAGTTCTGTTAGTCGCCGGGCCATGTTCAGTTCCAGTATCGGCTCACATTGCTCTTTGCTATAACCGCAATCCCTGGCCAGTGAATAGATGAACTGTTTGTCCCAGGTCGACTTCCCGCTATGCGTGTCCAGTTCGCCCTGGGCCAGTTTGGCCGCTTTACCCAGCATGATGCCCATGGTCACCTTTTGCAGGGGCACTGTACGGATCTTTGCGAGCGTTTCCCCGATCCAGTTACCGTACTGGATGAAAGCAAACTCCGGCAGGTGTGGAAAGCGCTTTCGCAGGAGGTTCTCTGAACGACCGCCGGAATTGATGACAATCTCCCTGCAGTCGTTAGCCAGGGCCACATCAATGCCCTGCGTGATGCTGGCAATGTAAGCGGAGGAACTGAAGGGTCTTACAATGCCGGTGGTACCCAGTATGGAAATGCCCTCTAAAATGCCAATACGGCTGTTTAAAGTCTTTTTAGCTATACTGACTCCATCCACCACGAAAACCTCGATATTTACCCCCTTATTGAGCGAATAACGGTGTGTCAGGAAATGGACTGCATCCGTCATCATTTTCCGGGGTACCGGATTAATTGCCGGTTCTCCCACCGCAATCGCCAGGCCCGGAAGCGTGACAATCCCAACGCCTTCTCCGCGGAGGAACTTTACGTCCAGTGTATCGTTGAAAGACACCGTACAGCCGATAGTGGCACCGTTAGTTACATCCGGATCATCGCCGGCATCCTTTACCGTGGTGCAGGTGGCGCGCTTATGATTGAAAGAACAATCGCTGATCCGGAACCTCACTTTTTCTCCCAATGGCAGCGTGATCTCTATGTCGTGCACCGGTTCCTGTGTAATGAGCGACAACAGCGCTGCCTTGGTACAGGCAGTAGCACAGGCGCCTGTGGTATACCCTTGTCGCAGGGGACCTTCCGGTACCGGCTGCAGGCTCATGACAATACCCTGTTGAGCCCTGCCATGAGCGATGTTTCATCACTGACAGGTATGAACGTGTCCGGCAGGGCAGGACGTTCAATGATCAGGATGGGTATATTACTTTGCAGGGCTGCCTGTATCTTGGTAGCCAGGAAACCCGATTCCCCGCTTTCTTTAGTTAATACGCAGCCGATACCGTACTGCCGGATGATGGCCAGTTCCTGTTGCAGGTCATCCCCGGGCATTTCCTGTATCAGGTTTTCCCTGGGAAAGCCTGCCTGTTCTGCCAGTGCCAGGGAGCTCTCTCTTGGCAGGATGCGGAAGATGGTATCATGCTGTTTCCAGTAGTTGGCCAATGGTGCAATGGTCTGCACACCCGTTAATGCCAGCAGTCGATTCACCGGACGCTGTTCCAGCCACGCCATTGCTTCTACATAAGAAGCACAGTATTTCACAAGCGGATGTTGCGTCCGCTCCGGATAATTGCGTTCAAAACGAAGTACGGGAAGGGACAAGGCTGCTGCGCATTCATATATGGTAGCATGCAGCAGTGTGGCAAACGGGTGACTGGCATGAACGATCGCCCTGACAGTATGCGCTTCACAGAATGCCTGTAACTGTGCTGCTGTCAGTGCGCCATGCCGGTATTGACCATAAACCCCCGGCCGAAAGTCAATATTGGTTTTGGTGGAATAGTAATAGGAACATGCCGCCTTTTCCAGGATGCCTGCCACTTTTTTACCTTCTGTTGTTCCGCCAAAGACTAAGATCATTTAGTTTGCTTTTATCGCTTTCCCTGTTCTGAAAGTATGCTTCCAGGCAGGATTGTATAAATGTGAACGGTTCTTTCTGGCGCCAATGGCTACACCTACAATCACCAGTGTGGTCAGCGTCAGTTTATGATCGCGTACGATCTGTGCCAGGTCTTTCAGCTGACCGGTATAGATCTCTTCGTCTTTCCAGCTTACCCGGTATAACACCGCCACAGGCGTTTCCGGATCATAGTGCTCCAGCAGCTGCTCCTGTACCGACCTGGCGATGGTGGCACTCAGGAAAATGCACATGGTGGCCTTATGTTTGGCCATCTCATTCAGTTGCTCATGTTCGGGCAGCGGCGTTTTACCTGCGCCACGTGTAAGGATGATGGTCTGCACCACCTCCGGAATAGTGAACTCCGATTTGAGACTGGCGGCTGCTGCCTGGAAAGAAGAGATACCCGGCACAATGAAGTAGTCCATGTCTTTCTCGTCGAAGATGGTCATCTGTTCCTGTATTGCGCCGTAAATACTTGGGTCGCCCGATTGCAGCCTGACGATCAGATGTCCTTTTGCATAATGCTCTTCCATTAAGCTGATCTGCTCTTCCAGGGTCATACTGGCGGAGTTCCTCACCATCGCTTCCTTTTTTGCATAGTGCGTGATCTCTTCCGGGATGAGGCTACCGGCATATAAGATCAGATCGGCTTCTTCCACTAATTGCTTGCCTTTGAGGCTGATCAGCTCCGCATCTCCGGGTCCGGCGCCCACGATGGCAATCACTGCTTTCCTGGTAACCTGGCGGTCGGGGGCAATAGCGATCGTATGTTTTTTACCTGAACTAACCGTGATCTTTTGTTTTTCCAGCAACAGCGCTTTATTACCAGAGAGCAACATGGCAGATGCTTCAGATACGCTATGCACGCCTAGTTTTGATAGTACGACTTCCGACGGATTAAGCACAACCTGTGTATTCAGTTCGTCTGCTGTGTAAGTAACAAAGGGAACCTGCAGTTTCTTCGCTAATGCAATGAAGGCGGTTTCATCATGTTTTACATCAATGGAACCAATGGCCCTGACAGACTCGATCGCCAGTCCTTGTTGTGCTAACTGCTGATATACAGAATTCTCCAGCAGGTCTGGTTCTATATCGCGGGAGCAGCCCATTCCTATATTCAATACCGGTGGATGGAAGTACAACACGGGTATTGTTACCGGATACTTTCTGTAAGTCACCGCTATCAGCAGGGCATACTTTGACAGATCTGCCTGATCAAGATCGTAGTAGACATCCACAAAGGCCGGCAGTGTCTTTTGAAGATGTACCGTGCCCCTGTCTTTGATGTCGAGCAGTAGCGCTGTCGGTTGGTTATTGACGAATAAGGAAATAATACTGTTCATGTCCTGGCTGGCGGCTGGCTTCCAGCTAAACTGCTCTGCCAGTGTATCGAGCGACCAGATATCCTGCAGGTCACTGCTGGTAGTAATTACTGCCTGGGCGCCAATAGCGGCGGCCAGTTTGCGGGTGATGTCATTGCCGCCGCCGATATGCCCTGATACTACCGACTGTACAAACAGACCTCTGTCGTCCATATTGATAACGGCAGGATCTTGTTTTTTATCCTGTAAATAAGGGGCAATACTTCTCACGCAGATGCCCAGCGCCCCGATAAATATCAAGGTATCGAAGCTGTTGAAATTGGCTTCCAGGAAGGTGGCTATACTATCTATATGTGTTGCCTGCTCATGATGACGGGTACTGACCAGCAGGGACTTTGGGAACTCCGTCCCGATCCTGTTGCCTAGTGCAACGCCACTGTCAGTGCTGGCTATAATGACTGTCTTACTCATGTTATCTTTTTTCTGCCGTTAGTATGGTGATGGGATTGTGATCATCCACCCGTATCACCATCGGTTCAAATAATCTGTAATCCAATGTTTGCGTAGTCTTAATAAACTGATCTTTGCTCTCTTCCTTTACCGCATTCAGCACTATTCTGCCGCGGGAGGGTAGGATGGTATCCAGTTTCCGCAGCAACGCTTCCAACCTGCCTCCATGTCCGCCGATAAACACAGCATCAGGAACAGGGTGCAGGTGAAGGTTTGTCTCAAAGAAATCGCCCATTACCTTTGTAATACCCGGAGTAGAATGCCTGCGCATATTTCTGTCTAACAGCTCTTCGCATTCTGGCCTTTGTTCAAAGGCAACAATTCGCAGGTGTGGATATGATCTTCTTGCTTCGATAGACACCGACCCGGTACAGAAGCCTATGTCCCAGAGTACATGACCTTCTGCAAGGTCAAGACAGGAAAGACTTGTGAGGCGGACTGGCATTTTAGTGATCATATTCGGCCGGTTCTCCAGTCCATCAAAAAGATGATCTGCAATGCCGTGAGAGAATGCCTGTCTGGATGTTCTTATTAATATCACACAGTTCAGCGGATGGGCGGTATGGTTGACAGCCCCATTCAATTCGAAGACGGTAGAACGGTGATGAAGACCGCCGAGATCTTCACCCACTATCATCCTGTAATTGGTGAAATTGTATGCCAGCATACGTTGTGCGATGGCTGCCGGTGTTTTCTGCTGGTCTGTCAGCACGCCGAGTATCGGCGCCTGTGTGATCAGTGCATTATCCAACTCATCCCAGGCCCGGCCGTGCACGGATACATTCACCAGACTGGCGTAAGAGAGATTGTTTGCATGACAAAGCAGCTGTATGCTGTTGAAATAAGGATACACCTTCATCTCAGCTGTCGGGTCAAACTTTTGTATAGTACCAGCAAATCCGTAGAACAGCGGATCGCCTGAAGCAAATACCACTACCGGTCCCTTGTGATCGCGGAATTGTTCAAAGAGAACAGGCATATTGCCTTGTATATCGATCCATTGGTGATGTGCGGGAAGGTATTTTTTCACCAGTTCATAATGCCGCTTACCACCGGAGAACACGCTGTGCGATGGTAACAATTGCCTGACGGCATCCGGCAGGATGTAGTCAGGTTCATTTGATATGCCGATCACAATATATTCCACTACTTATTTATCATTGATGGTGAAAGCTGCATTGATAATACTGGCCGCCACATTGCTACCACCCTTACGTCCTTGTATGATAACATAAGGCACGTTTTTTATGGCCTGTAATTTCAGTTTAGACTCTATGACATTCACAAAGCCGACAGGCGCTCCCACAATACCTGCAGGCCTGAACCTGTTGTCCTGCAGCTGGTCGCAGAGTTCAAACAGGGCGGTAGGGGCGTTCCCCACTACAAACAGGGCTTCCGGATGTTTCTCTATCGCGATGCGCATGCCTGCCTGACTACGGGTCAGTCCTTCTTTTTCTGCCAATGGCAGTACTGCCTCATCATTCAGATAACAGTATACGCTGGCATTATATTTCTGCAGAAATTCTTTTGTAATACCAGATTGCACCATAGTCACATCAGTGACGATGGTACCGCCTTTCTTCAGGTAGTTGTGCCATTGTGCAATGGCGTTGCCGTTAGAAAGATAGAGGTCTTCATATTCAAAGTCGGCCGTAGTATGGATACAGCGCATAATAGCCCACTTGTCAGCATCGCTCACGTCCACCCGTTTTAGCTGGGAAGCTATCTGCCGGAAGCTTTCATCCTGTATCTCCTGGCCGCTCTGTGGTTTTCTGGCCATATATCCGCGTGGCGTAACGAGGAAGTTTTTGAACTGGTAGGTTTGTGAGTTGCCGATCATCACGAGGGAGAACATGTCTACATCTTCGATGCGAAGGTCTGCCAGTGTGGTAATGGTAATCTCCTCCTCTGGTCTTGTTACCTGCCGGATGATGGCGACTGGGGTACCTGGTTCCCGGTGTAGCAGGAATAGTTCTTTAAAGCGGGCCAGTTGCCAGAAGCGTTTTTTGCTCCGCGGATTATAAAGCGACGTGACAAAGTCGCTCGTAGCTGCTGCCAGTATCCTCTTTTCGATAAGCGGCCAGGGCGTCATCAGGTCGGAGAGGGAGATGCAGCAGAAGTCATGTCCCAGCGGAGCACCCAGTTTGCCCGCAGCGGCAATGAATGCACTGATGCCCGGAATGGTCTGCAATTC
This sequence comes from Chitinophaga filiformis, assembly GCF_021646545.1. GTDB lineage: Bacteria > Bacteroidota > Bacteroidia > Chitinophagales > Chitinophagaceae > Chitinophaga > Chitinophaga filiformis_A. The sequence goes on from NZ_JAKIRP010000008.1 coordinate 155,060, forward strand.
AATCTCTTTGTCGCTGCGTGTGCTGGCATACTCATAAACAAGGGAGGCCATCGCGTAGATACCGGCATCACCTGAGCTGATCACCACCACATGTTTACCGGCTTCACAGCGGTCCACCGCCAGCACGGCACGGGCTTCTTCCTCCGTCAGGTCTTTCCCGATGCATTCACACTCCGGTTTTAAGAGGTGTGCGGCGAACTGGAAGTAATAACTGTACCCGATCACAATATCAGCAGTCGCCAATACCTGCTGGGCTACGGGTAGTATATAATCTTTACCGCCGGGTCCTATGCCAACTACGCTTAGCTTCATATCCTTTTTAAAATGAGTAAAGAAAAATAGGGGATCTCCCTTTCTTCCAAATCGTTTATATCTGTTGTAATGTATTGCTGTGCTGTTCCCAATCGTTCACAATACACCATGTGCAGGCTTGTGTGCTGGATAAGCATACGGATCTCGTGCAGCACGCTACGTACTTTGATCAGCACTACCGTTTCAAACTCTTCCAGGTAGCGGGAGAGGGTATCGCGGTCTTTCATCCTCGGGAGGATAGCGATCTTCTCATTGAGAATAGCCAGGGAGGACTGATGTTCGGCGGCGCCCAGTATAAAGGAAGGCACGCCGGCAATGATCTCCAGGTCCAGTTGGTGTGCATGGATGTGTTTCAGGAGATAAGCAAATGTGCTGTAGAAGGAAATATCTCCTTCACTGACAAAGGCGACCCTGAGACCGTTATGATAGTCTGCCAGCAGTTGCTGAAATGTAGCAGCGTAGGTTTGTTCGGCCGACTCGCGGTTGTCAGACATATGCAAGAACATGCCCTGCAGTTTGCTTTCTTCCAGCTGATAGTGTTGCAGTATCTGTAACGAATAACTGGAACTTGTCCCATCAGGCAACAGCGACCCCGGATAATAGATCTTATCCGCCTGTTGCAGTATCTGCAGACCCTTTACAGTGATCAGCAGCGGATCGCCGGGCCCTAATGAAACGCCATATATCTTTCCTTGTTTATGCATGTATCAGATGCCGAGGATCTTTTTTACTTTCTTAAACACTGTTTTTTTATCTCCGATCTTATCCTCTTCTTCGAAGAGGATGCCCTTCACGGCCAGGTGGTGGCCCACTTGCGGACTGCCAACTTCTTCCTCACAGCCAATGATCTGTGTACGGTATTTACACAGCTGGCAGTTCATATTGGGATGGCCTTCCTCCACTTCACGGATGCGCTCATCAATGGTTTGCAGCAGCAGTTCGTCACATCCGAAGGCAGCAGTGGCGATGATCTCTTTATGAGACACTGCCCTGAATTCATCCAGTTGCGTATAGATCTTTTTGAGTAACACGCCGGTGAAGAGAAACACCGGCAATGCCACAATTCTTTTATATGGCAGATGGTCGATGACAGGTAACAGGTCTTTCAACAGTGGTTGCGTTACGCCGATGAAGGCGGTGGTAGCGAAACCAAAGCTTAGTCCTTCTCCCAGCATGCGGGTAAGCTTCGCTACATCAGAATTAGCATCGGGATCCGAAGTGCCCCGGCCTACCAGCAGCAGACAGGCGTCTTTCCTGTCGAGTGCTGGCGCTGTGGCTTCCGCTTGTTGTATGAGTTGCTTTGCCAGCTGCAGCATGGGCGGCGTGATACCGATATGTCTGCCCAGCCGGATTTTCAGGTCTTTATACTGGCTTTGCAGTGTATTCATTTCGTAGGGCATATCATTCTTGGCATGGCCACCGGCAAAGAGGATCGCAGGTACCGCAATGATCTCTCTTACACCCGCCAGGTACATACGCTCTACAGCGGCTGCGTATACCGGGTGGGCGAATTCCAGGAAGCCATAATCCACCATCCTGTTTGGATAGCGTCTTTGCATTGCTGCCACCAAAGCCTTAAAGCCTTCAACCCCTTCAGGGTCGCGGCTACCATGACCACATATTAATATCCCTTTCATGATATGACTTTATAATAGTCCGAGCGGATCCGGATATTTGAATGAATAGTTCAGCCGTTGTTTGATCTTCTCAGAATTAATGATCTTAAAATGCGGATCTGTCGTCAGGGCAAAAGTGGGCGGTTCCAAACCTGCTTTTGCTGCGGCCAGTGTATAGAAATCCCTCCGTGTCGGATGCTCATCTGCACAGGCGTTGAAGATCTCTCCCCATGCCTGTTGCTGTATGATCCCGGTGATGAGTGCAATACAATCGTCCTGGTGGATGACATTGATAGGTGCATCGCCATTCTCTACATTCTTTTTACCGGCCAGGAATCGTCCTGGCAGACGGTCATAGCCTACCAGTCCCGCAAATCTGACAACGGTAGTGATCAGGTGTGGGTTTGTCCGGAACATCTTCTCCACTGCCACTAATGCCTTGCCGCTGTCTTTTGAAGGCGGCGTGTTTTCCAGTTCCGTGACTTCCTGGTTGAGATCAGGGTACACAGAAGTGGAGCTGATAAAGAGGATATGCTTTGCAGGGCTTTTGAGCACCTGTTCGAGCAACAGTTTCATCTGCGCCTGATGATAGAACAGGATATCTTCCCGGCGGGAAGGAGGAATGTTGATAATGAGAATCTCACTTTCCAGGAATCCTGCCAGGTCATTACTGGTAATACTTGTATCAGTGATCTCCACCTGGTAGGGCGTGATCCCTTTTTTCGTCAGCTCTTCAAACCTGTCCTGCTGGGTAACGGAACCTTTAACGGTGTATCCTTCCTGTACCAGGTGTGCTGCCAGGGGCAGTCCCAGCCAGCCACAACCAAGAATGCTGATCGTATTTTCCAGTGTTTGTTTCTTCATAGTCAATTGTCCTTATCGAGGGTCAGTGTTTTCAAATACCGCTTCGCTTTTGGCGTACCTGTGTCGCAGGTACAGCTCTGCGTATAACGATATAATGATACTGATAAAAACCAGACCGACAATATTATTCTGGAAATCATCGAGTTCCAGCGCCGGCTGCATGGCGCTTGCAATTTTATAGAGCGGAATGGCAAAACACATGATAGTGATCAGCACATTCAATTTAAAACGATGACGCCGGATCTTTTTCTGATCGAATGTTTTCAGCAGCTTGCTCAGCAGGAGGGAGTCACAGGTACCTGTGACGATCAGTCCTAATGAAAATACCACGCCGCCCAGTATGGCATATACCCATTGATTGGAGACGGAAACCGCATACCCGAAGGCGGCGATCTGGGAAGAGGTATCAAAGATGAAACCGAAGATGATGCCTGTCAGGATCACTGTGAAGGGATTTAGACTATTGCTGAACGATTTTGGCAACAGCTTTTTCCTGAACCCGCTCAGTTGTCCGCTCTCTTTACGGGTGAGGGAGATCAGGTTCGAGATGCCCATAAAGAGCAGCATCACAGAAGAGAGCCATTCCACGACGATATCCAGCATGGCCGGCATTTCAAAATTATTCTTCAGGATACAAAGGAACAGCGCTATAGCGGTGACCATGATACCGTGTCCGAAGGTGAACAAGGTACCTACCCAGCGGGTCCAGATACTTTTGTTCAGGTGCAGGCGGTACGTATAACCGTCGATGACAGTAATATGATCAGGGTCCAGTCCATGTCGTAAGCCTAATACCGACAGGACAATGAACCCGGTGAGGTCCTGTTGTAGAAAGTCCATTATTCGTTCGGTTGTCCGCTAAGAATGAGTGGTTTGGAATCTATCAGTTCAGTTGCAGGAAAATGTACATGTTCTTCCAGGAGAACATTCTGCATGAGGTGCTGTGTAACGATGTCGCGGGTGGTGTCCGGCGTAACGCCTTTATACCAGAGTCCTTCGGGATGCATGAAGATCATTGGTCCCCAGGTGCACTGCCCCAGGCATTTGGTACGTACGGTGTGAATTTCGTCGTTGAGGTCGTTCTCGGTAAGATGTGCTCTTAACTGGTTGGTGTTTTCGTCGGCGCCGCTTTTGCTGCAGGTGCCGCCATTGCAAATGAAAAGGATCTTCTGAACTTTAGTCAGGTCTTTGATCGCCATACTGTTGCCTACATTTAATTTAATACATTAATTACCCGTTAATGATTAAACAAAGCTTCAGGGGGGAAATAGCGAGGTGGGGCAATGCGTATCACATGACATGACGCTTGCTTTTCCTGTGCTTTCTTCCCGAAGCGTTGGATAAACATGGTTGTTGGCAGGTCTTCTGACTTGTTCCACTCTTAACGCCTTCCCGTCCTTGTTTGGACTTAGACAGTGGCATAGGTTAAGAGCCGGTTTGGAACTTACAGCAGCGGGAACTGTTTTGGAATCACACCAAATTCCCTTTTAATTTCAGCCGGTATTAGCGGTTGAAAACCAAAAACTGGCGTGAAGGTAGGGAATTATTTGTTGTTTTCCACGAATTGTGATGATATGACGGTGAGGGAGGATGTTATTTGGGTCGGAAACCACTTCGGGGAAGGAGTGACCAAGCGCAGATACCCTGGATGCAAAAACATATAAAAAAAAACGGGATCGTCAAGACCCCGTTTTTTTTATATGTTAGAGACGGTCGCGGGTTATTACGCACCTACAGCCTTTTCCAGGTCCTTATTTCTCTCTGCTGCTACGGTAGAACTCTTAGGTTCAAACGCCTTCTTAAGCGATAAAAATCTTGACTCAACTAAACGGTATGACAAATAAGCGGTAATAAAAGTAAGAACGCTGGAAATTGCATATAAAGCAATTGTTGCGCTTAATGGAGATAGTGTGCGCAAGATATTCTTCAGGATCAGGACTACAAATAGCAATACAATGCTATGATACATGTAAATACCAAAGGATAGATTTCCAAGGAAATTGAGTATCTTATTATTTGTAGTGAGAATTGTTTTCGGGTTTGACGAGGTGTTGAGGATCAGCCAAAGGAAAAGCGCGTTTGTAGCAAGAAAAGAGTAAAAATGGCCGAATATTGCACTATAGGCAACACCTATCCAGGTCGTATTTTCCTGGGTCAAATAGTTGTGACAGGTAAGTCTCACAGCGATCAACGATAAAAACAGGATCTGACATCCCCGATTGAAGATCTTCATGTTCATCATCCGTTCGCGGAAATGATAGAATAACCAGGCTCCGAGTCCACCCACACTCATCGCTTCAAACTTTAATGTAAATAAAAACTTAGTCAGTACTGTTGGAGGGTTAACCGCGGAATACGCATAGAATATTCCTCTTAATACAATAATCGTAGCAAATATAGCAATGGCGTATTTTTTGAAATATTTCACCAGAGGCGCCCAAAAAAAGTAAAATTGTTCTTCAACGCCAATTGACCACAAGGGGGTAAGATAACCGACCTCCCAGATGCTCGTAACGAGATTAGGCAGAAAAAGAGTAAAAAGTAAGCCAGCCGTAGTTAAAGGAAATGTAGGTGTATATCCGTGATTCACTATTTTAATCGCAGCAGGGATCAATAGCAGACCGATGATTAGTACAAGATAGTAAAGCGGCCATATCCTCAACACGCGCCTCATATAAAAGTTTCTGACATTAATCGTACCTGAGTTAGCTTCTTCTTCCAGCAACAAATAGGTGATCAGAAAACCGCTCAATACAAAGAAAAATTCCACGGCACTAGCTCCGGATGAGAAAAGAGTATAATTGGCCAGATTAAATAGGGAGAACCCTGACCGGTTTGATTCAGCATGTTGCATCAACACCAGAAAGGCCGCAAAAAAACGTAATCCATTAAGACCCTTAAAATAAACCTTTGACTGCTGCATAAGTTCCCGAAAATTATGTGATGCACCCAATAACAGATTGACAAGAACTGGAGTGCCGCGTATTGTTTTATAAATTGTTTATTGTTAATGAGTTATGGGAAGGATCGTTTGAATTAAAGTCTTGAAACAGATTGTTTTCAGATATTATTCCTACAATTTCCGTCTATATCTAACTAATTTTGAAGTGCAAATATACTTTTTATTAATTTTTATAAGAGCAGGTACCTCATCTTTTTATGATACCCAAACGGGGGGACAAGTAGAGCATCCTTACACAGGGCAGCTTGATTACATCCGTTTGTTCCGATATTGTTATCAGAGAAACAGCGCGCATAACTCACACAAGGGCATGATCGGGCAAAAGATACAACGCATATACGGTGCGTAGCAGGAACCTTTCTTTGTAATAAAGTGAGTTATTGATGTGATGTAACGTGCATCCCACTAATGTGTTATGTATTTTATCGCATCATTTTATCACCTTTGCAACCAGTTGAAATTAGATGTTGCCCAGTACCCATTTCATAGGTGTCCTATACTTTGTTCGAGCATATTCATAATTGTCAATTTAGATCTTAGTGTGTAGCCAGTGAAGAATTGTTATAAGTCGCTTATGACAATCCTGCAAGGTCATGTTAATGATTGTCGTAAAACGTCAGATTGTAAGACCAGGACGACGGTTTTGCAAAGCCGCTGTTTTGCCTGCGAGGTATGTCGCAGGAGTTGATACATGTAACTCTTAGGAACAATATTTTAAAAAGTAAATCTCGATACCAATGAAATCAGTTTTGAAGAATGCCATCATGTTAGGGTTTGCAGTAAGCTTATCTTTCTCTGCAACTGCCCAGAGTTATATTGAAAATGATATTACAAGCGCACAGACAGCCAATTTCTGGATAACCGGATCCGGCAAATTGGGCAATGGTCTTATTTTGACAAAAAACGGTACCGACGCACCACTTCTGGGCATCCAGTTATTAAATACAGCAGAAACGCGGGGGGCAAATATACAATTAACCGGAGGAACGAATCCAGGGCTTGCAACGTGGATACACGATGGTACCAGCTGGGTTGAACGAATGAGGATAACGGCCACCGGTTTAATAGGTATTAATGCACAAGCTCCGGGAAAGCGATTGGATATTGCTGATACATCTTCCATTATTTACCGTCCAACCGGTACGGCAGCATTGCCATACGGAGGTATTGTGCAGATTAATAATAATTCTCCTGTGGACAGCTCCGGCTCACACTTTTTAATGACAGCGGTGAATGCGAGTGGCTATAGAAATGCAGCTTATATCGGTATTATGGCTAACAAAGGAGCCACACCGGCACCGGATATGGTTTTCGGTCAGCGCACATCAGGGTTTGGGTGGACTGAGGCAATGAGAATCAAAGGAAATGGCAGTGTTGCTATTGGAACTACTGAAGTAGCAGATTATAAGCTGGCAGTAAAAGGCGCTATTGGAGCTACCAGAGTAAAGGTTACTTTGACTGGTTGGGCTGATTTTGTTTTTGAGCCTGATTATCGGTTGCCTTCTTTAACGGATCTGGAAACTTATATTAAGAAGAATAAACATCTGCCAGATGTGCCTTCTGCGAGTGAGGTAGCAAAAGAGGGATTGGACCTGGGAGAGATGAATAAGATTTTGTTGCAGAAGATTGAAGAGTTGACGTTGCATGTGATAGAAATGCAGAAGGAGATTGATCAACTGAAGAAGCATGGAGCGCCGGAGGCGAAATAGTACATACCGGTAATGCCGTTCATTCGCTTCCGAGTTAATGGAGGCTTATCATCAGGCATAATTTACATTCTAATATAAACTCAATACCATGAATAAGGTTCTTTTAAGCTTGACAGCATTGTTATTATCATCTGTTTACGTAAACGCGCAAACAGACACTTTTTCCACTATACAATTTCCCAATAACGTATACACAAATACTATCACTACCGGCTTGTATTCCGGAAACAACAGGTCAGGCTTTATTTACCAGTCCAATGGCGCTATAAACTACGGATTGTTTGGTGCCAAGGCCGTTGGGTTTAAGTTCCGTTGGTTAGCACATGACAATGGAAGTATTGATTATACTACAGATACCGACCAGGTCATGTACCTGGATGCTAACGGTAACCTGAATATGAAAGGCACGCTGACGACGGGCGGAAATGTAGGTATTGGTACCGCTCCCACATCCGATAAAGTAACTATCGATATGGGTGCAACCAGGGGAATTATAAATTTACTCAGCGATGGGGATGCTGCTGCTTATTCAGACTTGAGGTTCAATGTAAAAACAGCAACAGGAATAGCATCCGGTAAGCCAATGTCCTGGGTAACTTCTTTGAGGAAGGATGGCTACTTCAGTAATGATCTGACCGGGCCAACGCTTGAGTTTTATGCGTTGAGAAGCGTCGTGGGAGGATATTACGCTCCGCTGCTTTTCAAGGCAAACGGAGATGTGATACTAGCTGGTGCACGTAATGCTACTAATGGTAATGTGGGGATTGGCACTACTGATACCAAAGGGTATAAGCTGGCAGTTAACGGAGATGCGATGTTTACAAGGATACAGGTAAAAGCGTATGCTAACTGGCCGGATTATGTTTTTGGCGAGAGCTACAAGCTGATGCCATTGCAGGAACTGGAGGCGTATGTGAAGGAAAATAATCACTTGCCGGAGGTGCCTTCAGCGAAAGAGGTGGAGAGAGAGGGGATAGATGTAGCAGAGATGAATAAGATATTATTGAAGAAGATTGAGGAACTGACCTTGCATGTGATAGAGTTGGAGAAGAAAATAACCATTCTCGAAAAGAAGGATACTAAGTAAAATATTTAGGATTTGTAGACTTAAGATATGGAACGAAAGATTTATTTGTTTGGCCTGATAGCTGCTATTTGCATATGTGGCTCGGTCAGACTATCGGCACAGGAGTGCTATTTTACTTCGTACACGGCAGGCGGGTTGGTAGGCTATAATGCATTTCCCTTCACGCCGCCTACATATTTCGACTGGAGTTATGGACAATTAGAAAAGGAGGTGATTTACAATGCAGATAACGATTCTGTAAAGGTGACGGTGAACGAGTACAACACTTCTTTAGACAACTACTATAATAGTACTCAGAGATTGCTGAATTTTACGTCGATAGCCTTGACTCCTGTTGTTTATGAATATAGAGCTAATCCCTCCGCATTGATCAAATCTTGGGACCAGGTAGTTCAGCCAATATACTATGCTTCAAAAACGTTCACTCCCGGTGCTGGTAGAAAGGACCTTGTGAAGACTACGACTACGGAATACAGCAATGGTCAAGGCATGGTGTCTGATGTGAGCTACGCATATGATACGGCATTCAATGTCAAGACAGTTACCAGTTTGAATAGCAGGGGTGAGAAAATAGAGAGGGTTTCTTATTATCCCTACGAGTACAGTAACACAGTTGGCACAGCAATGAAGCTGCAGAATATGTATAGCCCTGAGATTTCGGTTGAAAATTGGAAAACAAAAGGCAGTACAAAATATCTCGCCGGCGGATATGTCAATCAGTATGCGCAGTTGTCTTCAGGCTTGAGAAGCACAGGAATAGCTGCATTTAACAGTGCTGACATTGTTCCTTCAACAGCTGTTGCCGCTTTCAATCCTGCTTTGTTTAACAGGGACACTACTTTATTTAAGAAACTTATTTCGTTCAGCCAGTATACATCAAAAGGGCTGCTTAGTGAACAAAGTAAGGTAAATGATCTTCCACAGGCTTATATATATGGTTATAACGGTAATTATGTTATTGCCGAAGTAAAGAACGCGGCTGCAAGCGAGATCGCATATAGCGGATTCGATGAAGATGGCAAAGGAAACTGGTCTTATAGCGGAGCCCCATTAACAGATGCAGCTGCGCTGTCTGGCGGGAAGGTATACAATCTTACTGCAGGAGCGATTTCGAAGAGCGGTCTGTTTTCCGGTAAATCCTATAAAGTGTCTTATTGGAGTAAGACAGCTGCAGCGAATGTAAACGGAACCACGGCCTTAAAAGGTGCTACCAGGAATGGGTGGACTTATTTTGAGCACGTCATACCTGCAGGTGCTACAACGGTTACTGTGCAGGGAGGTGTGATTATCGATGATTTACGTTTGTATCCATCTTCTGCGCTGATGAGCACTTTCGCCTATCAACCTTTATATGGTATTACCGTAATGTGCGATCAGAATAACCAGATCATGTATTATCAATATGATGATTTCGGCAGACTAAAGGTTGTTAAGGACATAGATGGTAAGGTATTAAAACAGTTTGACTACAAGTTCCAGGCATCAATTACAAAATAGTATCAAATCCCTATATGAAATTTATGCGACATTTAATAGTTGCTGTGGCTTTTTGCGTTGGGATGACGTACCCCAATATTTCTTCAGCCCAAAACAAACCGGGAGGAACGCGCAGTACAGCTACGGCAGTGGCTGTTCCCTCGGCATATACTAATACGTCTGTTAACTATGTCAGGAGCTGGGAACCTGATATGCCATTGACGGATACAAACGCTGTTGTATCTGCGACCAGGAAAGTGAGGGAGGTGAAACAGACGACGCAGTACTTCGACGGTCTTGGACGCCCTGTACAAACGGTTTCTAAGGGAACCAGTAGTGGCGGAAAAGACCTGGTGGCACCGGTTGTATATGATGCATTTGGAAGAGAACTGTACAAGTATCTTCCCTATGTACAGCAATCCGGCAACTTTAGCGATGGGAAGTTTAAGACAGACCCTTTTAACTCACAGAAAGCATTTTATCAAAATGGGGTGCTAAATCCGGGCGTTGTGGGCGAGAATATCTACTATGGTCAGCAGCAATTTGAGCCATCCCCACTTAACAGGCCCCTTAAGGCTTACTCAGCAGGTAATAGCTGGGCCAGCCGTCCGGTGGAAATGCGCTACCTGGTTAATTCGGTTGCTGACTCGGTGAGATTATGGAATATAGGAAACGGAATTCCGACCAGTACGGGTAACTATGCCGCCGGGCAGTTACAAAAGAACGTGACAGTAGACGAGCAAGGCAGCCAGGTGGTTGAATTTAAGGATAAAGAGGGACAGGTCGTATTGAAAAAGGTACAGATAGCGGCGGCTCCTGGCACAGGGCATATCGGCTGGTTATGTACTTATTACGTCTACGACGATTTGGGAAATCTTCGGTTTGTTATACCGCCTTTGGCTGTGGATGCTATTAAGGGCTCATGGACAATAAGTACAGCTATTGCCGATGAGTTGTGTTTCCAATACCAGTACGATGGAAGGCGACGCATGGTGGTGAAAAAGGTGCCCGGCGCCGGTAGAGTCTTTATGGTATATGATGTTCGCGACAGGCTTGTGTTTACGCAGGACTCTATTCAGCGGACTAAATCTACTATGGAATGGCTGGTGACGTTTTATGATGAGTTGAACCGCCCAACCATGACGGCTATTTATCAAGGAACTGCGACGCGGGACACTTTACAGGCAAGGTTGAACAGGGCTGTAGCTTCTCAATCTATTTCTTACGTGGCTCCGGCGAAGGCAGACCTGGCGTTGTACAGCCATGATGGAAGTCCGCTATATACCGCTACCAACAGCATTACAATGCTGGAAGGATTTGATTCAGGTACTGGCGGTGAAACAGAAGCGATCGTTGATCCAGCCACCGCAGGTGATACGACGGTGATTACTGCTACGAATCCATTACCTGGTATACCTGCATCTGCCTTAACGCCGCTGACATATACTTTTTACGATAATTATAATTACTCCGGGAAGTTAGCCTTTATTGGTACCGATACAGGGAAATTGTTGGCAGCTGATACGTTATATCCTGAGAAACTGCCGGTAAGCAATATGACGGGAGGGCTGGTGACAGGTGGTAAAGTGAGGGTATTGGGAACCAACAAGTGGTTGACAACGACTACATATTACAATGATAAAGGCCGTGTTGTTCAGGTGATAAGTGAAAATAACCTGGGCGGTAAAGATGTATTGAGCACCTTGTATAATTTCAAGGGAGCCGTTCTGGCGACTTACCTTCGCCATCAGAATCCCAGGAGCGTCACGCCGCAAAGCACGTTACTGACAACTATGACTTATGATCATGGTGGCAGGTTACTTACTGTGCGGAAGCGGTTGAATGATGATGTAAGTCAGGAGAAGTTGATTGCAGCTAACAGTTATGATGAACTAGGGCAATTGAGACTAAAACGGCTGGGTATGACAACCTCCGGAAGTGTGATTGATAGTTTAAACTATACTTATAATATTCGCGGCTGGTTGCAGGGCATTAACAAGAACTTTGTAAACAGCGGAAGTGCCACATCCAATTGGTTTGGTCAGGAATTGAGCTATGACTATGGATTTGATTCCAGTCAGTATAATGGCAATATCTCTGGCGTTAAGTGGAAGACACGGGCGGACAGTGCCTGGGCTTATGGTTATAACTACGATAAGGCTAATCGTTTGACCGGGGCATATTTTACGCAGAAGAATGGTGGTAGCTGGGCACAGGATAAAAAGGACTTCACAGTTAGCAATTTGACCTATGACGCTAATGGAAATATCAAATCCATGTGGCAGAAGGGCATGATAGGAACAAAGATCGATACCATCGACCGATTAAGTTATACCTATTTGACTAATAGCAACAAGCTTGCAGCGGTAGCTGATCCTAATCCAGCCAAGACAGCATCTGCAAAACTGGGAGATTTTATTGATGGCACGAATGCAGGTAATGACTATTTCTATGATGGAAATGGTAATATGGTGGCAGACTCTAATAAGCACATAAGTGCTATTGTGTATAATCATCTGAACCTTCCGTCTGTAATTACGATTGCGGGAAAAGGGACCATTACTTATCAGTATGATGCTACCGGGAATAAGCTGAGCAAGACCGTACTCGATAATACTGGCAACCCTTCCAAAACAACTGTGACTGACTACGGAGGACCATTTGTATATAAGCAAGACAGCCTTGAGTTGATTAGTCATGAAGAGGGGCGTATTCGCCCGGTTTATAAAACGGGAGTTCCTGTTACCTATGCCTACGATTACTTTGAAAAAGACCATTTGGGCAATGTGAGAACAGTTTTAACTGATCAGACTGATTTTACGATGTATGCAGCTACGATGGAAACCGAAGTGGCAGCCCAGGAAGTGGCGTTATTCAGTAATGTGGAAGAAACCCGTACGGAAAAGCCATCGGGATATCCTGAGGATCAAACTACTGACAAGAACAAGTTTGTTGCAAAGTTGAATGCGAAGGCAGGAGGGAAGAAGATCGGTCCCTCACTTGTGCTGCGGGTGATGGCTGGGGATACGGTTCAAATCAAGGCAAAAGCATTTTATAAGTCCCAGGGACCAACCGATAATAATGGCAAAGCTCCCGTAGAGGATATGATTGCTGGCTTGGTACAGGCGTTTGGTGGTTCTACAGGCGAAAATGGATCACATGCGTCCCAAGTGGCTTCCAACAATACACCCTTTAACGCGGATTTCTATAATAATAATTATCAACGTTTAAAGGAGAAGAATAATGATAATGGACGATCAGACCGCCCCAAAGCCTATTTGAACTTTGTTTTATTCGATGATGATTTTAAATTAGTGGAGGATAATAGTGGGGTGAGGCAAGTGAAGGAGAGTCCGGATGAGCTGCAGGAGTTAGGGGTTGAGAAAATGGCGGTAGAAGAAAGCGGATTTTTGTATGTTTATACGAGTAATGAGAGTCAGCAGGATGTGTTCTTTGATAACGTAGTATTGGCGGTAAATAGTGGGCCGTTGCTGGAGGAGACGCATTATTATCCGTATGGGTTGACGATGGCGGGGATATCTACAAATGCGTTGAAGGGTGCGAATTATCCTGAGAATAGATTGAAATACAATGGTAAGGAGTTGCAAAGTGGTGAATTCAAAGATGGCAGCGGTTTAGAGTGGTATAACTATGGAGCGAGGATGTATAATCCTCAACTTGGAATGTGGCATTCTCTGGACCCTGTGGCAGATGTAGGGGCTGGAATTAGCCCATATCATTACTGTTTTAATAATCCTGTGAAATTTATTGACCCGTTGGGTATGTGGCCAGATAATCCCGCGTATGTGGAAAAAGAGGAAGATGAGAAGACTTCTCAAGAGCTTGTGTATTGGAATAGAAGACATGACAATGGAAGCAGAATGGACCAGCGCTATGATAATGACCTCAACCGCCCTCAGGATTTGAAGGGTTGGGTAACACCAAAAGGAGGTAAGGCTCCGGTTTGGGATCCAAAGATAAATTCGAAGGCAGAGGCAGATGCCGCTGGTGTGGGCTGGGTTGGACAACAGGCTATCCATGCGGGTAGTGATGGAAATACATACTACTATGCGGCCGATGGTAACGTGTATAATGCAGTAGGGCTAAGCACTGTAGTTGTTACTAATCCAAAATCATCCGGAGAATACGGTCCCTGGGTGCCGAGTGCGATGGGTTTTCAAGTTGGTGGAGGCGTGAATATTGGTGGTATGAGTTACTCGCTTACTGCAGGTCTATTTGCAGATAATCATGGTTTTGCGCCTTATTTGTCTTTTGGATATGGTGCAGGTGGTCCTCGTACGCGTGGGTCTTTTAATGTGGGCTTGAATGCATCGGTTTTTGCTTCTGAGTATACTGGACAGCACAGAAATGGTCGACCAAATCCGTATGATTTTGGAGCTTATTCATTTACATCTTCAGCTAATGCCTTAGGGACAAGTTTGTTCTACTCTCAGAGTGGAGTCAAAAACACTGCGGGAGGTCTTGATTATTCAGATGGATATAACACTGTTGGCATTGGGATTTCAACGCCCGGGGTTGGATTTGGTCAGGAAATTGGCTATACGTATATGTACTATTTTCAAATTCAATGATATGAGTAGATTTATTTTGATTTTTGCAATATTTGCGATAACCGCTGGCTGTAACGATTGTCGATATTATGCTAAAGAGTTTAAGAAAAGGCAATTTATAATTATTGTGCAAAAAAAATATATCCACGATTACAAGCAGACGGCCTTTGAAGGGCTTGACCTCGATGGAAAGAAGGCTCTTCTCGATGAGGTGGGATTTTGGAACTTATATGATATGGTGGAAGTTGGAGATACATTAAGGAAAGAATTAGGGACAGCAGATATCAAGGTATTTAGAAAAGACACCAGTTTGGTTTGTCATTGGGAATGTAGTAGCGGCCCCGTGGAGTAGTAAATTAGGCCAGATGTCGGAGGCGCTCCATTGAACGTGCTAAATTAACAATAGGGCTCTGGGCGCTGTCGCAAGGTGATTGCACTCAGAGCCCCTGTCGTGCATTATTTGAAATAAAAAGCGGGAAGGCAACCGCATTTTCCAACGTTGCCAGGTTTTACATCCGTTTACAATGATTGGAATATTTTTACTAACATGTTTGTTGGGCATAACGCCTGAAAATCGGCAGAATCAACATGGATATCAGCAGGATGTCCGTCGTATGTTGATAGACTGGAATAAGGCAACTTTGAAATCACTTACCAATCAATATCAGTCGGCCAGTGATGAAAAGAAAAGAGCAAGGTATGCCCAGCGTTTGGCTGAATTTCAAAGCAATAATGAATGTAAATCCAGGCAGTTAATAGATACTGCATCTGTGAGATATAAGTTCCTGGCAATGTTTTTATCAAAGAAAAAGAATAGAGAGGTCTTTATTGTTGAGGCAAACCGTATGGGAGCAACAGCCATTATTCGAAATTATGTGGTTTGGGGACTGGATAATGGAGGGGTCAAAGTGGACTATTATTTCTTCTCAAATGAAAATGAATGGCTTAAAGAAGATTTTACAATGACTATTCCGAAAGCTGATATTTCGCTTCCTTTAAGCAGCTATCTGGTAAAATCTTCTGAGGGAGTTAATTATGATGATGTCATCATCAGTCATTTTGCTGCGAGTGATACCGGTAAAGTAACATCAGAATTTTTCTCTTTGGGAACTCTAAGCCGTAAGTGTGCGGTAAAAGGTATGTAAGAAGGAATTCTTGTTCCCATCCAAAAAGACGTGATCACCGGATGTCGCCCTGGTTGAGCCAATCTGCTAATCAGCATTTGAACCGTGGTTTGTTATAACTCCGGACTCTTTGTAAGAGCAATCATTCGAATCACATGAAGCGTTCAAGGAAGCGCTAACTAGAGCAAATATCAATAGGGGCAACTTTAAGAATCCTGATTTTTAAAGGAATGTAAGGCGTTGAATCAAATTCAATTAAAATGGTAGATTACTTAACGTATTATCTATACAAGACTTATACAAAGTCTTTCGACCCATTTGGTCGTTCTGTAAGAGTGCTTACGGCGGTCGCCCTTATACTGGTAATTCCGACAGTAATGGTCTGCTGTGTTAGACTGTTGAAGGGGCTCTATTATATTGCACTGATTCCTTTTATGGTACTTTTTGTTATTAACATTCCGAAGCTGATTAAACCACATTTTATAAAAAGGGTGACTAAGATTCAAGGGCAATTCTCGAATTGTACCAAAACTCAGGATTTAATTGGGCAGGTTGTTGTCAATATTTTGATGCTACTACTGATTGTTATTGGAAGTTGTAGTTTGATGCTGGGGCGGTTTATAGTTTAGATTTGAGTAAGATCGTATAGGCACAAACAACTGTTTGTTAGTATGCAAGTAAAAGCCCCAATTTTTCAGGTGTTTATCTGGTTTAATATGAAAGAAGAAATATTTATTGATTTACTAGCCTTTGTATACAAGCAATCAAGGGCTTTTGATATTCCGATTACCATGGAAACTTCCATAGAAGGTGATCTTGGTATAACAGGAGATGACGGCGAAGATTTTATAATTCAATTTAGCAATAGGTACAGTATTGATATTAGCAACTTCTATTTTACGAAATATTTCCATCCAGAACCATCTATATCATCTATGCCCAGCGAAATTAAGATATTAACAGTAGGTCAACTTATGAAAGCGATAGAGGCGCAGCGATTAGATGATAACGTAATTAATGGATAATTTGATCCGGTCACTTAAGTTGCAGGGGCTGTCAGATACAGCCTGGCTACAAGTACCACAATTTTCCCTAATATTGAGTCCCAATTCCCTTACCTATGCCTAAAAAAAGAACACTTAAAATCTCTATCATTTCTTCATTACTAGCCATTTGCATCGCTGCCGCATCCTGGTGGCTATACCTCACTTACACCTACGTCGAGTTTGCGCCGCTTGCCTTTGACAAACAAAAAGGGTATGTACCTTCGCAGACCGCAAACGGATTCTATAAAAATCTCGGCATTGTACTGAAATCTCAACATATTGACCACAAGCTGAATATTTTAGACCATCCATTAATCCCGCTCAGGATAGCAAACGATAAAGCGCTGATGTGTGATCTGACGGCAAAAGCACAGGATGTTGTTTGGATGTATAAGCACATGGACGAAAAGCTTCCTTCATTTCTCTGTGAGGGGAAAAATTATCAGGGATTTGTATTCCACAAGGAAGCAGCCTATGGCCATACAGTAGACTATGGAGACATTGTCGATATTGAGCTTGGTTGTAAAGATATAGAACTGGCAGAACGGATCATGCAGGTACACGTTGAGCAGGTCATGAAACTTCGCAAAGTCTATTCGGATGTTGACCTGTCCTTGTATTACCGCCAGTATTTCGGATACCAGCGAGATAATGGAGACAGAATTGTTTACGTTGACCTCGTGCGCAAAGATATACCAACGGTATCAGGACTGTTGAATGGTATAATTCGCATTGAGCAGGGACACAAAGCCAATCTGATTTCAAAAGTAAATTTGACCCAAAGAAATGTGGAGACATTTGAAGCGACGTTGATAGATTACGATGAACGGTAGAAAATACCTTGTAAATATAAAAATATCCTAATATATTACGCGATAATTAAATACAATCCATATGTCTGAGCCTCGCTCTTTGTACCTAAAAATCAAAACAAAAAGGGAAAACCTCCAGCGATTCTTCAACGAAAAACCAGTGGCCCCGGAAGTTGATCAGGATTGGACCTCCTGGTGGGACAGCCGTAAAATGCACTCCAGGTCCCCGCTGACAAAAGTCCCCATCTATGCCTGGGCAAAAACGAATCGTGGCCTGATTGACTCCTATCTGTCAGATCCAGAAACCGGAACGCGTGAACGGGAAACGGATAAGGGAGAATGGGAATTGGCTGTTGCATTTTTGAGTCATAACTATACCGAAATCCTGCCGATGCTGGCCTGGGTTAAAAGTATATCAGCTTACCTGGAAGCAGGCGACGAAGGTGTTGCCATTATCTATGACTATTTTTGGGGAAGTGGAAGCGTGATGTCGCATGTAGTGTTCGCCGGACAAGATGCGTCGTTCAGGCTAACGAATAAAAGCTCCGAAGTTGACAAGCATATAATAGCGGAAGCTGGTAACATGTTAAAGACTGTAATGGGCGCTCTCGGTTAATGAATAGCCAACTTAAGAAAAATGTGAATGAACGGAATGTAGTAAACAGACACAATGATTACTATCTTCGCCAACCAATAAACCCCCTTTGCCAAAATACCGTGCTGACTACACGTAGCTCAACCGCAATTATTGGTAAGGCAAAACAGGAACAATAAAGATCTTACATGAGAACGAAGTTTATCTACCAGGACGGAAAATCCAATAAATTCTGGGACATTGAAATTACGGACAACCAGTATACCGTTTATTATGGTAAAGCTGGCACCCAGGGACAGACCCAAACAAAGGAGTTCCCATCAGCAGAAGAATGCAGAAAGGCTGCTGATAAGCTGATTGCGGAAAAGGTAAAGAAAGGGTATACCCAGGTTGCTGAAGATACCAGTACTCAGGCAGTTACAGCTGCGGAAGTCAACTCCAATAAAGCTAGCACTGAGACAATCGCTGAAACAAACAGTGCAGCACCACCTAAACATCTGTTCGACGACTTGATGGCTCTTGGTCAGTACCTCGCCGATGGAAAATATCCCGGAGAACTGGAAACCGTTCCTGTAACGGATGAGAATATAGAAGAAATGGAAGCAGCGGCTGGTTTTCAGATGCCGGAAGCATTCGTTGATTTCTGGCTGGAAAAGGGTTCGCTCTTTTTTAGTAAAGACGATTTTATTTGCGCAGTATATTGTTATAATGCTGAAGGCGTTAACGGTAATAACCTGCACGGTTTCCTGACGTTCTATCAGAACTTTTACAGATGTAAATTCAAGCTGCTGGATCAAGAGGCAGGCTTCTTGTCGAAAGGGTGCTGGGTATTGGGAATGGTCATCAGCGGGGATGAAATGAGGATATTTGTGAGTGATCCTTTAGGCATGATACATAGTGTTCACTTCCCGCAGGGGCTAAAGAATACGAGTGATGAGGCTTTTCTACAGGCTTTATCACCTGTACTCGAAGCAAAGACTACACTGAAGTCAGTTATGGGCACGGCTGCCTTTGATACATTGACTACTAATACAGAAGAGAATGAGGCCGAAGAAAAAGAGGGTGAAGATGAAAATAAAGAAACACAGGCCTTCCTCGAAAAACATGGCATAAAAGCGGTTTCTTATAACGAAGTACTGGAGGTCCTGGGCGTAGAGCATTTGTCTGATTATTGGGATGATGAGGATAGCACCTACGCTGTCAATTATGAGAGTGAGCGGGAGTATTTTGAAGAATACAGCAGTGCTATTTATTATTGCGACGGCGATCTGCATATAGCAGGCGACCTGGAAATTCCACACACACATATTGACCTTCTTGTGGTACGTGGCAATATGACCATACAAGGGAAGGTTAGTTCTTCCCGTGCTTACTATGTTACCGGTAATACTACTGTCGATTACCTGGAACTGGGATACTTTCAGAAAACAATAGGTACAGAAACCATCCGTTATGTTGCCTCCGCGTGGGCCGAGGATGATGAAGTTGTACATTCCATGCCTTTCCGGAGCATTAATGCACCGTATTTCTTCTCCTGGTTCTATGACCTGGGCTGTTTCGAAATCGCGCCCGGAACACTGATCACAGCCCTGTACAATTATGATGAGTTATCATCTTATAAGACGGACAATGCTTTTCTGGCCTGGCATGATTATGCCTATGCATTCCTGCCGGAGCTATGTTATACACTGGAGGAATCCCGTCACGATACGCTGAACATTAGTGTGCGGGCTGTCTATGAAGCATTAAAGAACAATCAGCCGGTTTTACAGAAAGGCGTTACGCCTGAAGGTATTAAACTGGTCCGTGAAGGATTGCGCCTGAAGAGGGAAGAGGACGTTACCGGCGCTTATCAATGTTTCAAAGAGGCATACACCAAAGCGCCTGGTTATTACCTGGCGTATTATCATGCAGGTAAATGCTTGTTTGAGCAGAAAGCCTACAAACAGGCCATGGAAACATTTGCCAAAGGCATTCCTTATACGCCGGAGAAGGTCAGATACGAGCTCGCCTGCATGGAAGAAGCGGCGATATCTGCCGTGCAGATCGGGGAATATGATAAAGCGATAGAATTGGCGAATGCGGCCTTGAAAAAGAGCGGGTCAGCGTATTTTGCCCTGCGCGTGCTGGGAGAGGCGCTTATCTACAAACAACAACTCGAAGAAGCCAAAGACTACCTCGAAAGATCGGTTGAGGTGAGAAGTATTTTTACGAATAACTGGTTGCTGGGATTGGTGTATCATCTCCAGGGAGATGAAAAGAAAGCAGACAAATTTTACAAAGCGGCGGCAGAAAATAGTAGCAGGGCACGGCCGTATGCGCAGCATACCAACCTTCACTATGTATACGGAGATCCGGTAACGGTGAACTGGGATGCGCAACGCCCGGCATCTACCGTGAAAGACCAGGCATACTGGGACCAGTTTTTTACTGACATGCTGGGTAACTATGGCCCGGATATGTATAAGAAGACCGGCAAATTCCCCGAGGAATGGCTTAGCGCTAAACTAGTAACAATCCCCGAACAATACCGTACCAGAGACATGCTACAGGCATTGCTTGACCATAAGACAAAGGGCGAATACGATGTAAGGGGCCGGGTGATCGTGCTTTTCAAACGGGAATTATATACGCCCGACATTATCCTGCTGGCAGTAAACCGGGAAGAGCCCTGTTATTACAGTGAGATTCCCACTGAATTCCTGTCGGAAGAGATCTACCAGATCCATCCGCATGGCATAGACCTTGAATATGTGCCAAAGGAGCAACTAACCTATGATCTGTGTTTCCGCGCGGTGACCGGTAGTCAATACAACTATAGCCATGTACCTGCTGCATTCAGGGATGAGCGGATGAATATTGCCCTCATTGCCGGTGGTAATCTGCGGGATACACACTGTAAGGACATGCCTTCAAAATACTACACCAATGAATACATTAAACAGGCAATAGACCTGGGGATTGGTGTTATTAAAAACATTCCGCCGAAGTTGGTAGATACGGAGATATATCAATATGCCTCCGGAAAATATAGTCACGATCCCGAATGGCCTTTTATTGTTGAACTGTACGATAGGGATAGATGGCGCTTTGGATCTCAGTCTGATCTGGAAGGGATGGGAAAGAACGTAAAGAAATACGGTATGGACATCTTCGAACATGTGGATATTGAGTCGATCAGGAAGCATAGCTACGCTTACTACAAGAAACACCTTGGCGCTTTGCCCGGGTTCAATGAAAAGGCGGCTGCAGCTGGTTGGGAGGAACGAAGCAAAGTGAAGGATCAATATTTTGAAGAACGGGAGTTTAATTATGATACCTTCGATAAGGTATGGGCCTGCTTCTGGGATGAAGACTTTATCATTAAAGCGATTACAACTGATTCGTCTGGTTCCAGTGAACGAATTTATGATGTACCAAAGAAATATCTGACCCAGAAGATCTGTGATATCGCCGTGGCAAAAGATTCATACGATTTTCAGTTTGTGCCAAGACAGTTTGTGACACAGCAGATGTGTGAAAAGGCCTGTTCCATGGACTATGGCACCGCACTTGAATATGTGCCCTTATCTATGCGTACAGCAAAGGTTTGTCAACTGGCAATCGGCAGAGACATCACCAACATAAAATTTGTACCCCTTGACCTACGCACTGTCGAGTTTTGTGCAGGCGCTGTTTTGAGCAACAGCGAACTGAGTAAATATATTCCGCATAACCTGTATACTGCCGTTTATGAAATGCTTTTTACAAAGTATAAGAACAGATTTTCGCCGGATTATCTGCTTGTAAACTGGGGACTGGGCCTGATTTTAGATAAGAAATATGACCAGGCGAGGAAAAAGTTAGCGGAAGTCGAAACTACGAAGGATGTCGAGCCGTCTTACCTTCATCAATCCGTTTATTATCTCGGCTGGACTTACTTCCTGGAAGGCGATACCGCTAAAGCAACCGAATACTGGCGTAAATCGCAGGACATCGCAAAGTCGCAGAAAATAGAAGATGAGTATTGGTTAACATATCCATATACCAGCTTCCAGCTGCCCGATGTTCCTGGCGTGTATGAATTCAGCAAGGAAGAATTTGGCAATCAGATGCAAGAGGCAACGTTACTGGTACAGGATAAAAATTACGTCCAGGCAATTGATATACTCAGCCAGGCTGAAAAACAGCTCCGTGATGCACAATGCTCAGAAACGAGCTTGTGGGCCTATGTATGGGATCATCAGCGTTACGCGCTCTATGAGGCCGGCAGGAAGGAAGAATCGCTTGTATTATGCCGGACTACCATTGCTGAATTAAGCAAGATCACTTTGTGGGATTACCTGGAAGAGTTTAATCCTATCCGTGCGGCATTACGTAACGCGCATAACAATTTGGCTTATCATTGCTATGAAACAGCAACAGATCTGAAAGGTGTAGAAGAGGGGATTAAGCATATCAAAACAACTATCAAGACGGTATCTCCGATTGAAGACAAAAGTGTGCTGAATGTTTTTTATGAAACCCAGGCATTGCTTCTACACAAGGCCATGAGCTTTGATCCGGCCTATAAGAAGGACCTGGAAAAGGTGGTGGCGAAGATCGGTAAACTGAAATTGAGAGAGGAAGGGTTATTGAGTGAGGAGTATCTTGAGAAGGTGAAGTTGTAGTACTTAAATATTTGTAAAAAGGAAGCCCGGTTCCGGAACCGGGCTTCTTTTACCTTTGTACGTCTGGTTCTAAAAGAACACCCGGATACTGTCATTATGATAGAAGTCACTCATTAACAAGTGATATATACAACACGATGATGATTTCACAACCGGAATGCCATAAGGTACAACATCCTTTACTTCAATGTCAAATAGCGTCTTGTGGGAAACAAATTTGTGGTCTGGAAATATCGGGGAGAGCAGTTGTTGTATGCCCGATACATCGTCTTTAAAATCAGGGCGCCCCTGCTGGTTATAAAGGACATAGAACGCAACATGAACGTTTCGACCAGCATTTTGATAATCTTTATATATATACCTGTCTTCCATGAATGCGGTGAAATATTTCCCTAGTAAGGATACATTGATCACCAAATTGCGTTCAATTAAACATGTTTCCTGTTGTGTGGCTTCTGAAAATAGTTGAACGTGGGCTGTATAACTGGGGAACTGACGATATGAAAGATCTTCTACCACATTTGCGCCGTATTTTGTTTTTAACCCCTCGATAAATTGGCTCCAGGCTACGTTTTCTCCATTTATAATGCGGTCAGTTTTCTCACCCAGAATTCGACTCCATTCAGCCGTACCGGTATACATATCGGCATATGGTTGCAGGCCAACCGGGTAGTATGCATAAATCGTCTGCATTATCTCAAACAATGCTTCATTTGTCATGAATTAGTGCTTTTAAGCAAAATAGGAAAAAGCGAGCTCAGTTAAAAACAAAGAGGTTAGATGACTCTCTTTTTTAAATGCTGCTGCGCCGTATGGCTGTCCGGCGCATGTGTTCAAGCTGCAGAAAGGCACTATATCAGACCAGGAACTGGTCAAACTCATATTGGTGAATAACTGTCAGCGGAGGCGGAGCTTCCGGTATACTTACTGATTCCCTTCGACTAACCTGTTCTCTGACCGTCTCCCTGTTAGTAAACACAGGTACATCCTTTCGCTCGCCCCCCAATCTCAACATCTCCGCCGCCGAGCGACCCTTCCTCGTAATCCTGGGTGCTTTGGCAGCCAACTGCGGATGCATTGGTTTTTCTTCCACTGGCAAAACCGGCTCCAATACCGCCGTCACAAAGGCCTGCTCACTGCTCAACGCACCAGCGGTCTGAATACCTGTATTAGTCCTCAGAAAACGGATCTGCAAAAGAACGATCGTAGCAGTGGCCTTGACCGCCGTAACGGGCAACAACAGGCTATGTTGCTTTTCCCCCAAACGCACGCAACCGGCGGCAGTTGTACTGCCAAGGCAGACCTGCTGCTCGAGGTCCATGTCCAATGCCACGGCCTGGAGCTGTATATAACGGGCGTCTTTAGGCGGTTTCAGCCAGTTTTGCCAGTTAGTAGGCAGCTTCACCAGTACATTACCGTTCTCCTGGCGGATAGTATCTATCCCGCCAATAGTCATAATGGCCTTCTTGTTATATCGGAAGCCTTTGAGATGCTGATGCAGGGCTGCGGCGTTGAATACACGTTTTCCCCGTGGATGTTGGGTATCCTCTCTCAATGCCGCATAAACGGCCTTATTTAGCCTGAATACGGTCGTTTCGTCCCGCGCTGGTGTCCATATGCCATTCAGTGCCGAACGGATCGATTTTGCAGCCTTACTAGCCTTGGCGAATTCGCGGCTGCTTTGTTTGCTGGCGGCAGACATACTATCCGGGCCATACTGGGGCATTCTACGGCAGAATGGTTTGCCGTTCCGTTCGTAAAAGATGAGGTCTCCGACATGGCCGGAAAGACCCTGGGTAATAATGTTGAAGTTTTGGGCCATAACTAGCAATAGATTATTGTACAATTTACGAAAAAATAGCTATTAACAAGCTGATAGTTAGCTTCTTTGTTCGCTTACGTCTCTGTTCTTTACCGGCACTATAGGGTAATAAAAAGGATATCATTATATCTCTTAGGAGATACTATAATGCACTTATAATCAGCTTATAGTGAACTGGAAGAGCAGGGATTAAACCGAACATGAATAGGACTTCAG
Organism: Chitinophaga filiformis; assembly: GCF_021646545.1. Taxonomy (GTDB): domain Bacteria; phylum Bacteroidota; class Bacteroidia; order Chitinophagales; family Chitinophagaceae; genus Chitinophaga; species Chitinophaga filiformis_A. The sequence goes on from NZ_JAKIRP010000008.1 coordinate 179,921, forward strand.
TTGGACTTGATCGAAGAAAAAAACTGCTGGTGTTTGGGGAGTGATCGCGAGAAGTCGGCCTGGTTTGATTTTCCCTCACTTAGACATGGCTAGTATAAAACAACACTTGTTTTAAAATAAATGCTGTAAGGCTGGACAGGGTGTTGCCGAGCTAATTGGTTGTATAGCAACTGTATTTTAAGAAAAATCGCTATTTTAGGGTACCTGTCATTATTATCAGCTAACCCTTTTTAAACCCCTTATAATGTCTGCAAATTCCCAAAGGATTCTACAGTTTTGGCGCGATATCGAAATATTCCACCTTCCTGATTTTGATAAGGATGCCTTGCCCCTGTCCGAATTTGACTCAATGCCCTGGGAAATGGATGAGCCATTAAAGAATGAAAAGAAATCCAGAAGGTTTACTTTTTACATTGGAAAGGTAGCTAAAAACAATGTAATAAAATATCTGGGGCAAATTTCCGGAGGAAAAATAGAGGAAGACTGGATGGAGCCGGTGACGGGCGATACTTGTCTGGCAGCTATCATGTTAGATGAATACGGACGTCCCTATTGGAATAGTTATGTCCACGCTTCTTACATTCATGGAATACATTGTATGGTGCAGAAAAAGTCATTGTCTGGTATTAATAACTTACTGGCCGGGGTGCAGAGTGACTTCGAAAAACGGTACAATATTGAGACTAAGACACTTGGAACAGGGGAAGAAGGAGACTCAATAAAAAGAGGAGATGTATTAACAAAAGAACTGCTCATAAAAGAAATGGAGTTGCTGCAGAATATCGTTGGGGGAGGGTTCAGTTTTGAAAGAGATGTTTATTGGATTGATAAAGAGGTAGCTCCTGACAGCGAAATTGAACTTCCTATTCTGAACAGCTTTTATCTGGATGATCTGAATCTTTTGATGAATACTGGTGATTACGGAAAGACACTGAAGGAGTATTTGAGCGAAGGCACAAATACCGATCAGCGGGAAGATATGATTGCAGATAAGGAAGCCCTGTTGCGGTGTTTGCATCCGGCACTGTTTTCCCCCGGCAGGTGGCCTTCGCCCGTTAAGTATGGACTGTATACAGCACAACAGGGGGCTGTGAACGCAATATTATCGGATTTGAAAAATGACCAGGGGATCAGAGGCATTAATGGCCCTCCCGGAACTGGGAAGACTACACTATTGCTGGACATAATTGCCGACTGCATCGTTTCCAGGGCTAAAGTCCTGTTAGAAACAGGAGTTAATAAGATTTTTGAAAGTAAAGCGAATGCGATAGAAACAGAAAATAAGTTCAAATATTATTATTACAATTTCGGACGGAAGGAACTATTTGAAGGCACTGGAATAGTTGTAAGCAGTAATAATAATAGAGCGGTAGAAAATATCTCAATGGAATTACCTTCAGTAGAGAAGATAGATCGCGATGAATTCCCTGATGCCAGTTACTTTGCTGACTGTGCCTCCAGATTGCTGAAGGAGAAAGAAAGTTGGGGTGTATTGAGTGCCCCATTTGGAAGGGCAAGGAACAGGTATGTGTTCAGAAGGAACTTCTGGGAAAGTGATGGTCTGTTCCCTGGATTCAAGGATTATCTGCATTTTGTTTATAAAGACGAAACAGCGGACCACACACACGACTACATAGAGAAATTTGAGAAAACCAGGGATGAATTAAGAACACTCTTACAATCCTTTTATCTTTTTCAGCAGGAGGCGGGGGAACGTCATCTCAAAGCATCAAATAAGAAGAAAAACCCTAAAATGCCAGGTAAACTACTGGAGGAAAAGTATGGGATTGATACCGAAAACATTGTGGATACCAGGTTTTTAGAGAAAAAGTATGAACAATTGCATTTGAGCACGCCATACGCCTCTCCAGCCATCAACAGGTTAAGAAGTCTTATACTCATTAAAAGCCTCGAATTGCATGAACATGCGATATTGGCTAATGCCCGTAAATTTAAGAATGCACTCAGTTTGTTTATGGAGATGATCACTGGAAGGATGAAGGTTCCGGATGATGTAGCCCCGATATTGTGGAACACCTTTTTCTTTTGTGTTCCTGTTGTGTCGACAACCCTGGCATCTGCTGCAAGGCTTTTTAAGCAAATGGGGCGTGAAAGCCTTGGATGGTTGTTGCTGGACGAAGCCGGACAAGCTACCCCCCAATCTGCCGCCGGTATTATCTGGAGATCGAAGCGCTGTATAATTGTGGGCGATCCATTACAGATCGAGCCTGTCGTAACGCATCCTGAGCCGTTGATAAAATTTCTTCGTAAGGAGGCTGGGATAGATGACCTGGTTTGGTCTCCTTTAGTTTCTTCTGTTCAATCATTGGGCGATCGTATGTCAACGAGAGGTACCTATCTTGGCGACGGCGAGACGCCGATTTGGTCAGGCTTTCCATTGCGCGCGCATCGCCGATGTGATAATCCTATGTTTGAGCTTGCTAATAAAATAGCATATGAAGGTCAGATGGTTAAAGCCACAAAAGATGAATCTTATGTATGTGTATTGGGTCCATCCAGCTGGTTTAATGTTGATGGATACACAATACTGAACGGACATATAGTAGATGAGGAAATAGCATTGTTAAAACAATTTATCAATACGCTGATCGGCTCAGGTTATGATAAGGACATCTATGTTATAACTCCCTTTACGTCGGTAAAGATCCATTGTGAGGAGGTGTTTGAACATCGGAGAAATGTAAAATGCGGTACCGTACATACCTTTCAGGGGCAGGAGGCAGAGATTGTTTTTCTGGTATTGGGCAGCGACCCTGCCAAGGAGGGCGCAAGAAAATGGGTAACCCAGAACGTGAACATGATTAATGTAGCTCTAACGCGCGCCAGACGGAGGTTCTATTTAATTGGAAATAAACGGCTATGGGGAAAATTACCGTTCATTAATCAATTTAAAGATAGCCTGCCGGTGATAAATGTGAAACAGGAAGATATCTTGAGATGAACAGCAAACTAATACAACCTGGTCTTTATAGTAAGACCAAGGCAGTCGGTGACTTTAAAATATTAAAATATAAATAGTCGCAAAAAAGCTCGAGCACGATGTTGGATTCCTAACACTAGAAAATTTTTTAATAAATGTTTTGAAATATACGTTATTGTCCGTACGTTTATATCCAGGTAATTTTGCAACGAATTAACACCTTATTAAGAGACACTGAACCCGAGCATTGTTGCCCTGTAAACCAAAAGTAAATCTGACTTATTGATGATTTGATGTTGTGACATACAACAGCCAATCTTTCACGTAGCATATAACAGTAAAACTCTACTAATGAAATCAGTTATCCCTATGGGCGATATCAGTCCACAGCTGCACCTTTCAGCACATACAAGGTTAAATATGTATATCAGTTAACAGGCGACCAGCCCGTCAAACAATCATATACCTGTGACTTCCTCCCTTCCCGGAGGAACAGGACCCTTATTTCCTATACTTAAATATAAGCTCAATGATACTGAAGACCGCTGCGAAAGGTAAGAAAGCATTTGCCATCACCATGCTTATCTTACTTTATTGTGAAGCAGTATTGCCCGCATACGCATTTGCCGCACCGCGGGCGCCCCGGCATTACAGCCATGCCAGCACAGGCAACATGCCGAAAGCATTGTTTGTACCGGTTGTTGCTGCAGATGTGGAATTAAAAGAACAGGCAAATGAGAAGCATTTCGGTGGCCCCGGACAACCAGAGACCCAGGCCTTTCATTCTGTGAACAGCAATAACATGGTAGACCTGTTCACGGGCGACTTCTCCTACAACATTCCCCTGATGGACGTTGGCGGTTATCCGCTGGCGCTGGGTTATAACAGCGGTATCTCGATGGACCAGGAGGCAAGCTGGGTAGGATTGGGTTGGAATATCAACCCGGGCTCCATCACAAGGAACATGCGCGGACTGCCGGACGATTTTAACGGTACAGATACCGTGCAGAAAGCTTCCAATATGAAGGAGAATAAAACGATCGGTGTTACTTCCGGCGCAGATGTTGAAGTAACAGGCCTGAGTAAGTTTGTAGGCTTCGGCATAGGTGGAAGTATGGGCGTGTTATATAACACCTATAAAGGCTGGGGACTGGAAACCAGCGTGAACACCAATATCAATGTAGGCTCACGCAGTATGGGCCGGTTCACCAGTGGCTTATCTATAACAAACAGCTCGCAGGACGGTGTGACACTGGGTACTTCCTTCAGCTACAAATTTGCCGATCAGTATGCGTCAGAACACGGGGGAATGAGTGGCAGCGTATCTACCGGACTTTCCTACAATGCCCGCGAAGGTTTGAAAGCATTGACATTCTCCGCAGGCCTGCGTCAGTATACAGTGGATGATAAGAACTGCAGGGGTGTTGCCGAACAAAGCAGCTCTGTATCGAGTTATATCTCCTTTGCACAACCAGCCTTCACGCCATCGATGAATCTTGCGTATACCAATACATCATTCAGTTATACGGCCAAGATAGGCTATGAGACAAAGGTGGTGCATCCCAGCTTTTATGTAATGGGATATGTGTCATTGCAGGATATTGCTGATGAAGATAAACGCCTCGCATTACCCGCATACGGATATCTGAACTATCAGAAAGCAAATGGTAACGAAGGCGCCCTGCTGGATTATAACCGTGACAGAGAGATCGCTTACCGGGAAAAACCAGCTGTGCCGAACATTGCTATTCCTTCTTACACTTATGATGTCTTCTCCATCTCCGGAGAAGGCAGCGGTGGTATGTTCCGTGCTTACCGTGGAGATATAGGGTATGTATTCGATCATGCCATCAGATCACGGGATAAATCTTCCAAACTCAGCACAGATGTTGGTATTGGCGATCTGGTGCACGCTGGTGTTGACCTGAGCCTTACCCGTGCTTATACACAGGTAGGTCCCTGGGTGGAACAGAATCCGCTGGCGACTACCGTGGCATTCAAGAAGTCTGATAAAAAATTTGAAAGCGCTTATTTCCGGAACCCCGGAGAAATGACCGGTAACACAAAAACATTTTATGATGCGATTGGCGGTGATGATGTGGTAGCGGTAAACCTGTATCAACCGGGGAATAGCAGTCCTACCATTGAGGCTACCAATACGCTGAACGCTTACCGTAATAAAAAGCTGGTGGCAAGGAAAACCCTGACACCAGATAATGTTTATAAGGCGACGCGCGATAAACGCAGCCAGGTCATTTCTTACCTGACTGCCAATGAAGCCAGTGTGGGAGGGCTTTCAAAATATATTGAGAACTATACACCGAACCTGTTCAGTCTGAACAGCTGCAGTGTTGAATTTCCGGATAATGCCAATGGGCAGGGCGTGGGATTGAAAGCCGAATATTTCAAAGGAAAGAAATTCGAAGAGAAAGTATTGGAGCGTGTTGACGCGCTTGTGAACTACAATAACAAGGGCGAATTCACCGCCACTGCTCCTGCGGGCGTTAACCTGGACAACAACTTCTCTGTTCGCTGGACAGGCAGACTTAAAGCTGATGTGACAGGGCGCTACCGTATTAGTACCCGCAGTGATGATGGCGTAAGATTATACCTGAATGATACATTACTTATAGACCGCTGGAATGACCATGGGGATAGGCTTGACACTGCCTGGGTTAACCTGGTGGCGGGTGAATTGTATAACCTCAAAGCTGAATACTATCAGGCGGGTGGCCGTGCGGTTATGAGAATGTTGTGGATGCCATTAGGTACTACAGAGGTCCCAATCCCTACCTCCAATCTTTACCTGATGCCCGACAAGGACACCTTTATAGTGGGCAACGGCCTGCTGTCAAGGGAAAAGCGCGTGAACCAGTTCCGCAAGCCTGATCATATTTCCGAGATCAATGTGCTGAATACCGATGGCCGACGTTATATATACGGCATTCCGGTATACAACCTGAAACAGAAAGATGTCACATTCTCCGTAGCTGCTTCCGGTGGCAACAGAAATGAGGGAATGGTAAAATATGCTGTCGGATCAGATAATACACTGGGTAACAATAAAGGTAATGACCATTACTTCAACAGTGAGGAAATCCCTGCCTATGCGCATTCCTTCCTGTTGACGGGCATCGTATCTCCCGACTATGCGGATGTTACCGGCGATGGTATTTCTGATGATGATCTGGGAACCGCCGTTAAATTCAATTATACAAAGATCGCCGGATTGAAGAATCCTTACCAGTGGAGAACACCGGCCAACGACAGTGCTGCTTATAATGAAGGGCTGAGAACTGATAACAGAGATGACAAAGGTAGTTATGTAACAGGTGAAAAAGAACTGTGGTACCTGCACTCTATCGAATCAAAGACCATGATCGCTACCTTCAAGACAAGCGAACGTGAAGACCTGGCTGCCATCAATGAGGATGGCGTAAAGCAGTCCGGACGTATGGCCCGCAAGCTGGATGAGATCAACCTGTATGCGAAGGCTGATTTTCAGAAGTATAACACAAATGCCAGACCTATTAAAACGGTTCATTTTGAATACACTTATGAGCTGTGCCCGGGTGTGAACAAACCGCTGAACAATAACGGTAAACTGACGCTGAAACGTGTATGGTTCACCTACAACGGGAACGACAAAGGCAAAAGGAATCCTTATGTCTTTAATTACAATAGTAACAACCCGGTATATAATGCCAAATCGTATGACCGCTGGGGCAACTATAAACCCGCTGCGCAAAATCCGGGGTATACAGCATCTAACCAGATCAATAATGCGGAGTATCCGTACGCACTGCAGGACAGTGCATTGGCAGCGAGAAACGCTGCTGCATGGACCCTGGATTCCATCATATTACCCGGTGGTGGTCGCATGAAGATCGATTATGAAAGTGATGATTATGCTTATGTACAGAATAAGCGTGCGGCACAGATGTTTAAGGTGGCAGGGTTCTCCACCAGTTCTCCATCTAATATGAATGACCTGAGCCGCTCATTATATGGTCTGATCGACTATAGATATGTGGCAGTTACTGTGCCGAAAGCAGTCAGCAGCAAACAGGAAGTATATACGAGGTATCTCGAAGGACTGAACGGTCGGCTTTACTTCCGCTTATTCGTACAGGTGCCGGGCGATAAGTTTGGCAGTGGTGGTGAATATGTGCCATGTTACGCAGTTATCGACGATAATGAATATGGTTATTTCAACAATGGCAATACGATCTGGATCAAAGTAAAATCGATTAATGCAGGTGGCGATACCGGCGAGGCAAATAGCATCTTTAGTCCGATGGCGCAGGCTGCTATTCAGTATCTCCGCCTGAACCTGCCATCCAAAGCCTATCCGGGATCGGATACAGGAGACGACTTCGAATTCTCCGATGCCGTCAAGATACTGCTGTCACAGGCGGATAATATCAACAATACTTTCATGACGTATAACGTGGCGGCCAGGGTCAAAGGCTGGATGCGTGAAATAGATACATCACGTACCCTGGTGAGACTGAATAATCCATTCTATAAGAAATATGGCGGCGGCCTCCGCGTGAAACGCATCAAAATATATGATAACTGGAATGCCATGACCAAACAGCAGGAGTCCGTTTACGGTACAGAATACCAGTATACAACTACGGTTGAGGTGAACAGGACACCTGTAGAGATCAGCAGTGGCGTGGCCAGTTATGAACCCATGATCGGAAATGAAGAGAACCCCTGGCGTCAGCCATTGGAATATAAACAGCAGGTGGCCGCACTGGCGCCTGTTAATATGGGTTATACTGAAGAACCATTGTGCGAGTCCTTCTTCCCATCACCATCTGTTGGGTACAGAAAAGTAAGGACACGTTCTATCAATTCGAAGAATGTACGTTCTGCCAGCGGTTTTGAGGAGACCCGCTTCTATACCACCTACGATTTCCCTGTGTTTACAGACATGACACTCGTGGCAGATGGTAAGAAACGCTTTAAGCCGGCACTGTCCAACTTCCTGCGGATCAATGCGAAACATTTCGTAGCAATAAGCCAGGGCTTTAAAGTGGAGCTGAATGATATGAACGGTAAGATACGCTCCAGCGGAACGTATGCAGAAAATGATGCGGCAAATCCTATTTCCTATACAGAGAATTTCTACCGCACAGAGAACCCTGCTGCCGAGTTCAAACACCTGATCAGTACTGTCACTACTATCGACCCGAACGGTGCAGTGGATACTGCCGCCACAGTGGGTGAAGATGTAGAGCTGATGCTGGACATGCGTCACCAGAAGAGCGTAACGAACTCGAATAACTTCAACGTGAACGGCGACTTCTTCACGTTTGGTTTCCCGCCTGTATTCCTCATTCCGACTTTGTGGAACCTCGCCCAAAGGGAGGAGGTAGTGTTCAAGTCGGTTGCAGCTACGAAGGTGATCAGCCGGCATGGCTTGCTGGATAGTGTGATAGTAGTTGATAAAGGCAGCAAGGTGGTGACCCGCAATATTGCGTATGATAATGAAACGGGGAGCGTAGTGCTGACCAGTTCCCAAAACCTATTCGGAGATCCGGTGTATAATTTCAGCTGGCCTTCAGGATGGACCTACGATGGTATGAGTGGCGCCTATAAGAACGTGGACGTGTTGCTGAACAACATATTTATTTCCGGAGGTAAGATCACCCAGGGAATTACCGCCGGTACGGAAGCCGACTATTTCAGCAGTGGCGATGTGATACTGGTAGGTTCCAAAGTGAAGACCGGCGGTGCTGATTGTTCACCGCAGATCGCGACTTTCCGTACCAGCAGTGTGCTGTATGCGGTTGATGCCAATGCGGTAAATGGCGGTACGCCGGATATCTATTTCGTGAACGCTGACGGCGCGCCGTTCTCGGGCAATGATGTGACGATGAAGATCGTGCGTTCGGGCAGGAAGAATATGAGCGTTGCCGTGGGAGAAGCGTCCATGCTTAGCAATCCGCTGGTGAAACAGGGCGATAAATACCAGTTGGTAATAGATGCTAATTCCAGGGTTATTAAGGCTAATGCCGTGGAATATAAGCAGGACTGGAAAGTGGCTGACAAAAAGAAACAGAAGGCAGTTTGCGCTAATTAATTGACTAGTAAAATCAGACGATATGTTTATAAAGAGAATACTTGCGCTGTTGATGGTACTTGTGACTGGTTATAGTGTTGTTGTTGCCCAGGAAAACCGGCCCACAGTTACCGGTGAGTGGGAGCTTGTGAAAATAGAGACCAGGTTGTTATCTCAGCAGGGCAACCAGGTACTTGAGGAAAAGACATTAACGAAGCAGGAGGAGTTTAAGGCGGTGACAGGTTTCGTGCCTGTAAAGGTAGAAGTGAATGGAGAAGCCTGTAAGATCACCAATGCGGCAGGATTCACCGAAACCGGCAAGTACAAGCTGGGAGGGAAGGACGTATTGTTATACCAGAAATCAGAGATGCATTTGCCGCAGCGTGAGTTGGCAGGACAGCCAGCTCCTGAGGCGCCGTACCTGCCTTACAAGTATAAGATGCAGAGCGGTGGCATACTGGTACTGGAACTGCCGCGCTCTTCCTTCATGGACAACGGCAGGAATCTTCCGGTGGTGCAGGAGTGTACCGGTTACTATAAAAAGAAACAGTAGTTCGTTAACCGCTTTATCGCTATACCAATGATATACAAGATATTCAGGCGTAAGTATATATTCTTTTTACCGGCATTGCTGTTTTCGTTTGTCGTTAGCGTCAGTGCACAGACATGCCCGTCATGGGGCATCAGCGCCGCTACAGAGCCTTCCCTTTGCGCTGCCAGCGGTAAGATCACCTTGTCTTTCACCGGCACGGGAGCAGGTAATGTAACTGATATGTTATTCAGCCTGGAGCCGCTCACTTCGGGTGGGTACAGTGTGGCGCCCAATACATCTCCTGTATTTGAGAATATTCCGGCCGGTAGTTACCGCGCTTTGGCTAAGGGGATCTGTAATAATGCTGTAGTGTCGGCTACTGTTGACGTGGTAGTGTCGGGTAACTATATTCCTTTCCGGGCTGCCATTAGTCAGCAACGCGTTGCACTGCGCGGTTGTAGTACAGGACAGGCCTACGTGTCGTTTTCCAATGGGCGGCTTCCCTATCAGGTGACTATCACGAATAAACCGGCGGCATATACCGGGCGTGTATCGTTTACTGCCAGCAGCGGTTTCGTAATTGATAGTATGCCTCCGGGGAATTATAATGTCAATATTACTGATGCCTGCGGAGCAGCGGCATCCGTTCAGACGCTGACGATCGATGAGCTGCCTTTAATGACGACGAGCGACGTTTATACGCCACCAGTACTTGGCATACGGAATACCTGCAATAAATTTGTTGTCAGGTCTCCGAGCGCGTATTCAAACAGTTTGTTTTTGAACTACATCCGGCCCAATACACCCCTTACCTACAGTATATCTTACGATGGAGGCCCCAAAACGCCGTATACACAGCTTGGCCGTTCTGATACCATCACGCTGCCAGCTGGGCAGTCGTTCAAAGATATTTATAACAAAAAAGTTACTTACTATATAAAAACACCTTGTGGTGACGAGCTGGTTTATCCTGTCAACATAAATCTGCCCTACTTGTATAACTTTTACAAGCTAAACTGCAATATTAATTTTGATGAGGGATATTATGTAGATACTACCTTTCCTATTTGCTATCCGGTATATATTTCACTGAAGAACAACACAACCAATGAATACCGTTACGATACCATAAAAAGCCGTGCAGGGCAACAGGTAATGAAAAATGTTCCTTTTGGCAGTTACCGTCTGAAAGGAGTGACTTCAGACAGTACTACCATATTTGATGGTAACGTGGTTGTGAACGGTACTGTGGCAAATCCTTATTCCGTTATCTTAAGCGACAACGGAGGATATGCAGGAAATGATGGTGCTGTTATGTTCCTGATCTATAAGTCGACCGGCTATCTTACCCGGGGAACCACCGTGACCCTGGTAAGTCCTTCCAGTTATACATATACCGCAACGATTGACAGTGCGTACCTGAGTAATACCCTGGGTGTCTATAACCCAACTACAGGTCCTACCCGCTACTTTTATCCGGGCAGTTATCATTTCAGGGTTACGGATAGTTGCGGGACCTATGAACTGCCGGTAACGGTAACAGACTATGATGTATACAGGTATAACTTCACTTATAACGATGAGCAAACCTGTACGGGACTGAAGATAAAACCGACAGGTACCGCCATGTATCATAATACCAGCATGCCGGTATACTTCAGGATACTGCGGGGACCGCAGGGATCTGTAGGGTTTGATAACTCGATCGTTACGACCGGTGATTCATTATTGTTGCCAACTGAGGGGATATACAGGCTGGGGATGTCTGCCTATCCGAGCATTATCTCCGACTATGGTACACTCGGTAACGGCCGCAACGTTGTTGATATCAACTTTACTTATAAGCCTTTGATCATAGACGTCAATAAGTCATTAGGCTGGGTTTGTCCCGGGGCGCCTGATAATTCCGGCAGCATCGTGGCTGTGGCTGCAGGCGGTAGTAAAGCGGTTTCTGGTGTATTCACCTACAGGCTGGCCGCTGAAGGAAAAGGATCCACAGGACCATACTGGGCCAGCAATACGACTGGTAAATTCAGTACCGCCACTTCCGGCGGCGCTTATGAGCTGATAAAAAACCAGAACTACGATGTGCGTGTGGAAGATGAATGTGGTGCAGCGGCTGTACAACGATTGAAGATCATAGATTTCGAAACCGCGGAACTGGCTACTTCCGATAAACTGGAATATTGTATAGGCGAACGGATCGAGTTCAGGATCATCAACCTGCCTACAACAGCGATCACCTATGCATGGTCCGGCCCTGATAACTTCAGCAGCACTTTACAGAACCCGGTGTTATCTCCGGTTACACCGAAGAGTGGCGGTAATTATCATGTGATCATCTATTCCGACATCTGTATGAACCCTATCCATGCCGATGTAAATGTGACATTGGCGCCTTATAATCTGACGTGTTATAGTGCTGTAACAGATACAAGTGTGAATCCATACACCTACGGTCTGCTGGGCAACTGGAAACCGCAGCGGAGTTATTCTTACTATGCTGCGAGAACGGAAAGCAGTACTGCAACGGCTACCAATGTGCGGACAGATGGTACCATCAAAGACTTCGTTGCTTTCTGGAAGAAAGGCAGCACTTCAGGATGGCAGCCGCAATATGATACGACCCGATGGGTATGGAATAATACCAGTACACTATATAACAAGAAGGGATTTGAACTGGAGAATACTGATCCGCTGGGGCGCTTTAATGCTGCGATCTATGGGTTTGACGACGCGCTGACCACTGCAGTCGCGCAGAATAGCCGTTACCGCGAAGCGGCTTATGAAGGGTTTGAGGACTATTACATCGGAGGTGCTACCTGCGATACAGCTTGTAGTGGCGGAAGAAGCTTTGATTTCTCTTCCTATAAAGGTGATCTCGATTCCACACAACCACATACAGGAAGGTATAGTCTGCGGATAGCAGCCGGCAAAAGCGCCGGTATCAGCGCACCGATAGTAAGAGATAGCACAGATGTGTTTAACCTCTCCTTTAATAAGAAGGCCAATAGTTGCGTGAGCGGAGGACAGGTGCTGGGTAGCATCCGTACTAACAAGGATGCGATACTGCCGGTGTATTCGCCGTTTGCAGGTAAACGGGTATTGGTGAGTGTGTGGGTGAAGGAGGAAAAAGATTGTAAGGGGGGCACTTATACCGGTAACCGGATGGTAATATCAGTGAGGCGGGGAGAGACATCCACTGTACTGATTGCAACACCGCGAGGTGGTATTATAGATGGATGGCAACGATATGAGCAGCCGGTAGATATACCAGCCGATGGTACGGAGCTGATCGTCAGCATGCAGGCAACAGGTACTTCAACTGTTTACTTTGACGACCTGCGTATACATCCATACAATGCGAACATGCGCTCTTTTGTGTACAATCCGGCCGACCTGCGACTGATGGCAGAGCTGGACGAGAATAACTATGCGACTTTCTATGAGTATGATGACGATGGCACCCTGATCAGGGTGAAGAAAGAGACGGAAAGTGGCGTTAAAATGCTCAAAGAGACAAGAAGCGCATTGTTAAAAGATTAATTATTCCCGGTACCCCTTTTTAAATAAGATATTATGCATTCTTTGCCAAAAAAGAGAGCTCTATGGCTGACGGCGTTGATACTGCTGATAGCGGTTGGTAGCAGTTTTGCACAAACCGGTAGTGGCAGAACCCTCAGGAATATACTGGATGGCAGCAAAGGTCAGTTAGCGAGAGATTCTGCTGCAACTGTTCAGGATAGCCTGTATTTTAATCCGGCGCTGATCAGTAAACTGGACACACCTTACCAGGTGAAAAATATCGTCACCTTTAAGGTGAATGAATATAGCAACGCTTACCTGCCTGCAAAGTTCTCGATCATTCTTAACACCTGGGTGATCTACACCAGGCCTGACTTTGCGATAGACTCAGTCAACAAGCTTTTTACTATTAACTATGACGCAGCAGGGACTTATACCAGCAGAAGCAGCTTCGTGTTTGGTAATGCTCATAAGGTGACGGTAAAAGTATCCACTGTTTCGATCTCAGGGGCGCCTATCACTGTGTTAAAAGCACTGGTGCTGGAGAATGAGATGCAGGTCTATCCGGTATATAAGTTATCCTGTACGGATGATGCTGTAAAAAGCATCAGCGCTGCCAGTGCTCCCGATACTGATTCTACGGATGAACTGACCGTCAGCTGGCCTGTTACTGCTGGTGCAGATGTGTACGACCTGGAATGGGCATATGTTGACTCTTCTGCTTATGTCAATAACAAATACGGCAATCCTGTTAACGCAACATTGCTCTTCCGGAACAATGCTTCCCGCGTGACGGTGGCTGATAATACGTACCGCATCCCGCTCTTGTATGATAACGGTGGTATCCTGTTTTTCCGGGTAAGAGCAGTACAGCAGAAAAGTAATGTGAGCAGGATAGAAACTGCCTGGAGCTCCGACTATACCGGCGGACTGGGACGTTATAGTTTTACCGGGCATCAGCGGAAACTAAACTGGCAGATGTCGGTTAGTTATGCAGAAGAGGGAAAGCGGAAGGCGGTAGTACAGTATTACGATGGAAGCCTGCGTAACAGACAGGTGGTCACAAAAGATAATACCACCAATAAAACAACGGTGGCAGAGACCTTCTATGACTATCAGGGCAGACCAGCTATACAGGTGATGCCTGCACCGTCTATCAACTCAGTGATCAAGTATGCGCCCCGGTTCAACAGTGCGTTGAATGGCGCTGAATATGATAAATCCAATTACGACAAGCTGAACGCACCGTCGGAGTATCTGACAGCAAGAGCCAACCAGATGTCGTCTGCTACCGGCGCTAACCAGTATTATTCTGCAAACAACCCGGAAAAGAACAATGGTGTGAACCAGTTCATTCCTGATGCTGGCGGATTTGCCTTCTCTGAAACGGTGTATACACCGGATAATACAGGCAGGACCAGCCGGCAGAGTGGATTTGGGCCTGTGTACAGGATAGGTAGCAATCACGAAACAAGATACTATTATGCTACTCCGGGTGATAACGACCTGGATGTGCTGTTTGGTACGGAAGCAGGCGACAAGAGCCATTACTTCAAGAACATGGTGCAGGATGCCAACGGACAGTATGCCATCACTTACCTCGATATGTATGGTCGTACGGTGGCCACTGCGTTAGCTGGTACGGCTGATAGCGCCAGCCTGGATAATCTTTCTTCCAATACTACCTTCCCGGTAACAGATACTTTGTCGAGGGTGAACAGTAATGTGATCAAAGACCTGGTAATGGAGAATACCCAAAGCCAGTTGGTAGCGATAGATGGTGACTATCAGTTTAAATATTCATTGGCTCCGCCGGTATTGCAGAAGAAGGATTGTAATAATAATACCGTTTGTTATACTGCCCTGTATGATCTCCAGATAAAGATCACAGACGATGCTTATAACCAGCGTCTGGGAGGCAAGCCTTTCGATACGATCATCCGGAACTATACAGGAACGATCGTGCCAGACTGTAATGCGCCGCAGGCATTGCAGGTGGCATTTACGCTGCGTTTGCCGAGAGGTAATTACCAGATCACCAAGCGGCTTACTGTCAACAGGGAGGCAATGGCCTACTACAGGGATAGCGTCTTCATGAAGAGGAATTTCTGTACTACGCTGGAGCAATTCATACAGCAGCAACGTGATTTCCAGGCAAATACACAATGTATCCCAAACTGCGCTGCCTGTCAGGACAGCATTGGCACGTGGGACAATTTCCGCACCCGGTATATGACTGCGGGTGGCATTGCCATTGCGGACAGTGCTGCTTACAGGGGAGAAGCCCAGGCCGCCTATGCAGAAGCGGTAGCTGCCTGTGAAGTGTTGTGTGAGAAGACAACAGAATCGACCGATGTTAAAGCGGCACTGTTGCTGGATGTATCCGCCCCTTCTGGTCAGTATGCAGATGCGGAAGATACACTCAATGTCTATTCCATTTTTTATCAGCCAGACGAGAATACGCTGCCGCCTTATAAACGCGATACTGTTACTTATCTGGACGAGGCAGGCAGACCAGATCTGGCATACGATGAATTGAGTAATACCTATGTAATACCGCAGCGTTTAAGACCAGAGCAGTTTGCAGCACAGTTCAAAGCCTCCTGGGCGCCGGCATTACTGAAGTTCCATCCGGAATATTGTAAATGGCTGGAGTTCCAGAAGCACCAGGCAAGTTATGTGTGGGACAGGGAATTTGAAAAGACAGATACGTATGCCGAAGCGAAGGCGAAGGGATACCTGAACCCTACAGGCAATGGCAGTTATCCTTATCCGATAGTGACGGCGAACAGAGATCCTTTGTCGCTCGAAAGCACAGAGATGCTCAATGCCCTGCAGGCGAAACTGAGCAACTATAACGGAGGCTCAGGCAGTCAGATATTGACCATGTGGAGCACTGCTACTGCTACGGTGAAATGTGAAGGCAATAATGCCTCCTGTATCACCTCTTACGCGCCGGCTTCAGCACCTTTCAATGAAACCGCGTTGTGTACAGGCGACCTGGATATGGCATGGCGTAACTTCAGACAGCTTTACCTGTCTGCGAAACGCGCAATTATAGACAATAAGATAAAGACAGCGGCTTGTCCGTCGGGTGTGAGCAACCCAACATCAGCAGCGCTGCTGGCTGCCGGTAAACAGCTGAATTTCAATAATGCGACGGACGCCTTAGGACAGAATGGACTGGGATATTTAAATAACGGGCAGTCTGGTCCGGCCTCAGATTCTGCCAATAATGCGGTGAAGCGGCATTATGAAGACAACTGTAACGCTTATGCCAAGGCATGGGTACAGCAACTGGCGCCATGTAAGTATACGCAGGCGATGCTGAATATACTCATCCCGCGCTTAGTGGAAGTGTGTAAAGAGGGATCTGATGTTTCACATCCTATGGGGTCGAGTTCTGTAAGACCTGGCAGCACTTATGCTTATAAGAGTTTTCAGCAGGTATTGGAAGAATTCAATGCGCAGCAGGGCATTTCCAACGGTGTAGATTGTAATGGTTACCTCATTACGGCGCCTGCGCCTTACGACAAGCAGACGGCCTTTGGCAACAAGCCGGTATATTCCAAACCGGATACCTGTGAATGCCGCAAGCTGAATAATCTGCGTGCGGAGTATCTGCAATATGGTAAACCGACAGATGGCAGTTTTGCAGGCTATCTGAACCGTACAAGGCAGATCAATATGTCGGATGCTGATCTCACGCAATTGCTGAACGCATGTAATACGACCAGCAGCTGTACTTACTTCACAAAGATCATCAGTCTGCCACCGGCATTGCAATGTTATACCGGCGAGATATGTGTGCCTTGTAATGTGGTGAACAACGCGTATACAAGATTTACGGCTAAGTTTCCGGGTATCACACCGACGATAGAAGAAGGAGATACAACGCAGCAAAAGAGGAATACGCTGTTTGCCAATTACATGAATAATGAACTGGGCTTCAAAAAGCAAGCCTGGGAATATCTGAAGTTCCGTGCTGATTGTCCGGTAGCACCACCACCAACAGCTATCTGTACAACGATCACCAATATCAGAAATAACTTCCTGAACCTGTACCCTGTAACACTGGGTGATTCTATCACTGTGAACAGGACGGCTCCGACCCTCAGGATCACGCATCTGCTGAGCACCAGGACTACTGCCTATGCTTCATCAGTGACCCTGGGAGCATCGGTATGGACGAACAACGGTGTATGGTTTACTTTCAGGGACAATATTGTATTCAATTTTGCCAGAATTGCGAAAGGTGCCAATATCACTTATGCAGACATGAACCTGTTTGCAAAACCCGCTTCTGCTGGCGGTGAGCTGGTATGTGGTTCGTTATCGCATTACGCTGCTAATCCGGGAACCATTAGTTTGTTGTTTTCCCGTTCGCTGGGACCTGTAGTGGCCAATGTGACGACATGGGCGGGGCAACCAGGAACGGTAGCTGCCAATACGCTCACCATCCCTCCGATTACGAGTACGCAGAGTAGCGCCAACTATTTGAACCAGGTTTGCACGAACCTCGTGAGGGATATGTATACTGCTTCCCGTAGTGGTACTGATTATGGGTTAATAATGAGACTGAGTTCGGAGCCGGCAACCACGCGTAATGGATTTGTGTTCTGGTCAAATTCCACCACCAATGCCAACGCTATACCGCCATTCCTGAATGTTAGGTACAGGGCGCACAGGTGTAATGAGTTTGAAGTTTACTTCAATGAGAATTACGGGCAGGGCACGAATTACACCATCACCCAGATAGATAGCTTCTATCAGGCAAATTGTGGAAATGTTTCAGGTGTTTGTG
Organism: Chitinophaga filiformis; assembly: GCF_021646545.1. GTDB lineage: Bacteria > Bacteroidota > Bacteroidia > Chitinophagales > Chitinophagaceae > Chitinophaga > Chitinophaga filiformis_A. The sequence goes on from NZ_JAKIRP010000008.1 coordinate 197,796, forward strand.
GCAGTACGCCGCCAACAACGCCGACGCCGGTATATGATGGGCCATTATTGTGTGGTAAATCAACACCTGTATTCCCGCCGGCAGACGTGAATACAATCAACAACTGTTCTGATACCGCTTTCTTTGCTGTCAGCAAAGGAACGGAGTTATATAATGCTTATCGTGATTCATTGCTGGGCAGCTTTGGTCAGGATTACATTAATACGGGCCTGCTGGCCGCGAACAGGGAAGTGTTCACAGTGAGTTATAATACGAGTGAGTATCATTATACCTTGTTCTATTACGATCAGGCGGGTAACCTGGTAAAGACAGTGCCGCCGGCTGGTGTAGTGATAGACAGGTCTGCTGCCTGGGTGAACAGTGTGAAAGCAGCAAGGGCTGCAGGGCAGGTAAGGGTGCCTGCGCACAAGAAGATTACACAGTATAGGTATAATACCCTTGACCAGGTAGTGGAGCAGCAGACACCGGATGGAGGTATTACCAGGTTATGGTATGATAAGCTGGGAAGACCGGTCTTAACCCAGGATGCGCAGCAGCGGGTAGCACGCGACTATAGTTATACATTTTATGATGGATTGGGACGCATAACGGAAGTGGGCCAATTGAGCAGCAATACCATTGTGAACGACAATCTCACACGTAATCCGTCGACGCTCCAGCATTTTTACTCAAGTGCCAGAGCAACCTGTATACAGATCAATCGTACCACGTACGATATTCCTTATGCACCCTTATCGCAACTGGTGTTATCTGCCCGTAATGTGCGGAACAGGGTTGCATGGAAGGCTGTGTATAAAAATTCGCCCGATCTCGGGGCAGGCCGTTATACCAGTGCTTCCTTCTACAGTTATGATATACATGGTAATGTCGACACACTGCTGCAGGATTATAAGGAGGGAGGAATGGCAGATGCCGGGAACAGGTTTAAGAAGATCGTTTATAAGTACGATCTGATCAGCGGTAATGTAAAACAGGTGGCTTATCAGCCTTCACAGGCGGATGCGTTTTATCACCGCTATACATATGATGCGGAGAACAGGCTGATAAATGTGGAGACCAGCAGGGATAGTGTGTATTGGGAGAATGATGCGTATTATCAGTATTACAGGCATGGATTATTGGCAAGAACGGTATTGGGGCAACAGCAGGTGCAGGGATTGGATTATGCTTATACACTGAACGGGTGGATCAAAGGTGTAAACGCCACCACGCTGACAGGAAATGCTGATATGGGTAAAGATGGCATAAGCGGTAGTGTTGTAGGCCGGGATGCCTTTGGTTATTCATTGTATTACTACGGAGCGAGGGAATATAAACCTATCAACAGTACAGTAACGCCATTTGCTCCGGTAGAAGGAACAGGATTTAAGCCTGTATTTACAGGAACTATATCGGCTATCAGTCAGCATATTGCTTCTGGAAATGTGCCATTGCTGGCTCTTTACAGCTATGATGCACTAACGCGTTTGAAAAGTACGCAGTTCGCCCGCGGACTCAATACAAGCACAAATACCTGGACGCCTGTTACAGTGCAGGATTTTAAAGAGAATATCACTTACGACGAGGATGGGAATATTCTCAGCTATACCCGTAATGGCAACAATAGCTTTGCGGGCCGGCCACTGGCAATGGATAATCTGACCTATAACTATAAACCTTGGAAAAATCAGTTGGATTTCGTGGCCGACACTGTAAATGCTGCTAATTACGACAATGACATTGACAACCAGGTAGCAGGTAATTATAGTTATGACAGCACTGGTAGTCTCATAAAAGACGTGGCGGCGGGTATCAGCAACATCACATGGACAAGGACGGGAAAAATTGCGTCCATCACTAAAACGGATGGAACAGTCACGACTTTCACCTATGATATTGCGGATAACCGTATCAGCAAAACCGTTAATGGTGTGCAGACCTGGTATGTAAGAGATGGGGCGGGTAAGGTAATGAGTGTATATACCAAAGGCAACAATGTAGTCAACAGCGGTAGTCTTACACGTACGGAAGCTCATTTGTACGGGGCCGCCCGCCTGGGTATAAGTGCACAACAAACGGATGTGCAAAATGTGGTACAGCCTGAAACAGTCGCCCTGCGTGGATTAGGTACAGGAATAAACAGGAATTTCATCCGCGGTAACAAGTTCTTTGAATTGAGCAACCATCTGGGGAACGTGCTGGCTACAGTATCTGATAAAAAGAAGATGCTTTCAACTGACAGCACAACTATCAGCTATTTCGAACCAGATGTGGTATCTACACAGGAATATTATGCTTTCGGTATGGCTATGCCAGGAAGGGGCGGTAATAGTAATAAATACAGATATGGTTTCAATGGCAAGGAAAATGACAATGAGATAAAAGGAGATGGAAACCAGCAGGACTATGGATTCAGGATCTATGACCCGCGATTGGGCAGGTTCCTGAGTACGGACCCTTTAACGAAGTCTTATCCCTGGTATACGCCTTATCAATTTGCGGGTAACAGACCTGTTAATAGTATTGATCTGGATGGCCTGGAAGAGTTCAGCAGTTATGAATCATATAAAAACAGTTTTGGTGACAAGGCAATGGCGGAGGATAAATGGGATGGATCGGATGGCGCATGGCTGGCCAGCGACAGGGAAAATGATGTGACAGGAAGATGGAGCAAAGCCATGGAAGCCATCACAGCAAATGGCTGGACTGACAGGTTCAAGTCGGACGACACACAGTATCCTTTTCCGATAGTAAGAGATTATTATCACTGGGCACAAAGAAAGATGGACGAAAAAGGATATAAGTCCAGATGGGCTAAAGGTGCTGCTTATCTTGTTGATGAGCTGGCGGATAGTTATAATAAGGGGATTACCAGTGGCAGTGCAACATCGGGTTGGTGGAACGAACTCGGTCCGATACTGAAAGACCTGAACCTTGGTATAGCGGCATTTGCTGTGGGGCAGTTCCATGATGTGTTCTATAATTGTAGTATGGATGGAAAGACCAGTTTCATGGCCTGGTACTGTTGGGATTATGATTTTATAATGAAGGAACAGGTAACTGTAGTCGCTTATGATGTGTATAAAAAATATGAAGGCAGTACTTCGCTGGATTATCTGAATGCGCTGGCAAGGAAGGAAGGATTTACAGGCACTATGGCATCATGGGGGGCATCGATAGGGGCCGGACACTATTTCCCTAGTTTTGCAACTTTTAACATCGACCTTGAAGATCCGAAGACTGAATTCGGCGCAATGGGTAGATTTCATTTGCCTATGCTGATGCTATGGAATACCTTGCATAGTAATCAGGAGTATCCGATGACCAAGGAGCAGGCGGCTGAGGTGAAAAAGGCTTATGATGGCATCAACGAATACTACGAGCAGAACATAAAAAAGAAATAATGCGCCCGCGACTTTTGGGAATGTTACTCCTTGCAGCATGCATAATGGCTTGCCAGTCAAGGAGAAGAGACACGACTGATTTAGTTTACTTCCAAAACCTGCACGATTCTTTAAACGTGCAGGTTTTGGTGGGTAAAGACTATAAAATATTGAGCGCCAAAGTGAAGGAGGGCAAACTGCTGGTGCGCTCTTCGAAGATAGGAGAAGACTTTTCTGTGCTACACCTGATAGACCTGTTAAAGAAGCAGGTGATTGCCAGAAGGAAGATAAAAGCATTGAAGTACTATGAAGCACTTGCAGATTTCGACGAACAACGGTTTGTGTATTGCTCTGTATATCATCCCGAAAAAATAAGCTTTTATGATCTCCGGGAAGATAAGGAAACTGTCCTGATGGTAAGAGATAGCAGCCAGTTGGACGCAGGAGATATCGTTTTGCAGCGTGGCAGCTTATACTACATAAAGGGCGTATATGGCCCTTCCGTCTGGAACATTGAAGAGAATAAACTGCATTATTATCAGCAGGAGTATACCGTAAAAAATCCGCAGCTCTCAAGCATTTCCTATCCGCTGAAGGATAGTCTGGTGATTCTTTCCAGGCAGCAGCAGGCCGGAGGGGACAGTCTGAAGTTATATGCCGTGGATGCTTCAGGACAAGAAAAATGGAGCGCTGTAACTGAGCATAGGTATGTATCGCCATTGTTGGAGCCCGAAATAATTACGGCTGAAGACGGGTTGATTGTGAAATCAGGAAAGCAATTAGTTAAATTAAACACACGAAATGGTCTGACACTGACGTCCCGGAAGTTTGATGATCTTAACAGTATTTTTCGTTTAGGCAAGGAGATCATTGTCTTTTCAGTGCATCAGCATGCAGCCTTCCCTGCAGAAAGGGCAAAGTATCAGGTCAATGTGAGCGGAGTAAGTGCAGACAGTCTGAACATTGCGTGGTCTGCCGGTTTTGAAGTAACAGGTATACCACAACTGGGCCTTATAAATGGTGAGCTGTTTTTAAGTGATCGCGATTCCATCCGGGTTATTGATGCAGCTAATGGCCGGATGAAACAACATGGTCCCGTAAAGGACAGTTACATCGAAATGTTGACCGATGCAGGTACTGGTGAGTATTACCTGCTGTTAAACAGTGAGATAGTGATCTGGTAGCTAATGAATATTATTTCCCCCAAATATTTTGAAATATACGTTATTGTACGTACGTTTACGTCATTAAGCGAGTTTGCAACAAAGCCGAACTAAGAGGACAATAAGAGACACAGTACCTGAGGAACGTTGCCCGGCTACCATTAAACAGTGAAAACGTAACCAAAATCTGCAGTCCTGCCGGACAGCAGTCACCTTCCCGTAGCACGTAAACAAAAACAATCATAAAAGCTCTATCAATGAAATCAGTTATCCCTATTCAAAGATGCCTGCCAGCAAGTGTATTTGTGACACTATTTACAGTCCGGCTCATTTGATAATTACCAGAAAATAAGCCTGAACGCGCTATCAGACCTATACGAGATTCCTCTGCTCCGGAGGAACGGGAACGCTATTTCCTATACTTAAATATACATTAAATGATACTGGAGATTGTTGCCAGACATAAGAAAGCGTTTGCCATCATGATGCTCACGCTTCTTTATTGTGATGCAGTATTGCCCGCCTATGCATTTGCTCCGCGGCGGGTAGATCATCGCAGTTATACAGGGCGCAGAAATGCCCTGATACCTGCAAAGGAACCCGCGCCAGTGGTGGGTACTTCTAAATCGGGACCAGCTAAAACCCCCGCAAAGCCTTTATTGAAGGCCAAAGAAGCGGTAGCCATTGGCGGGCCCGGTCAGCCGGAAAGCCAGGCATTCCACTCGGTGAACCACGACAATATGGTGGATTTGTTTACAGGTGATTTTTCCTATAGCATTCCCCTGATGGATGTAGGTGGCTATCCGCTGGCCATCGGTTATAACAGCGGTATTTCCATGGACCAGGAAGCCAGTTGGGTAGGATTGGGGTGGAATATTAATCCGGGCGCTATTACCCGGAATATGCGTGGCCTGCCGGACGATTTTAACGGCAGGGACACCATCCAGAAAATAGCCTCAGTCAAAGAAAACAAGACAGTGGGCGTAACAGTAGGCGCTGATGTGGAGATCACCGGGTTAAGCGACTATGCAAAGTTCGGTGCAGGCGCCAGCCTGGGTATCCTGCATAACTCTTATAAGGGTATCGGCCTGGAAACCAGTGTCAATACCAGCATTAGTGCCGGTTCGAACAGTATGGGATGGTTTACCACCGGCTTGTCTGTTACCAACAGCTCGCAGGAAGGACTGACCATCGGCAGATCACTGGCATATAAGTTCGCCGACGCACAGGCAAGAGAAAAAGGAGGCCTGGGTGGTAGCGTCTCTATGGGATGGGGCTATAATTCAAGAGAAGGATTGAAGGCCCTGAGTTTTTCGGCCGGTTTGAGACAATATACCATGGACGACAAAAACAGGGCTGCGGTGCAGAGCTCGAATATTTCTTCCTATATCTCTTTTGCGCATCCGGCTTTCACTCCTTCGATCAATATGCCGTATACCAATACGCTGTACAATTACACCGCTAAGGTAGGTTGGGAAGCACAGGTAATACATCCCAGCCTTTCTGTAAGCGGATATGTATCCAAACAGCGGATCGCACCTGAAGATAAACGCACGGCGCTGCCGGCGTATGGCTATCTCAATTATCATACTGCGAATGGCAATGAAGGTGCTTTGCTGGACTATAACAGGGAAAAAGAAATTGCCTATCGGGAGAAACCGACAGTGCCTAATATTGCGGTGCCTTCTTATACCTATGATGTGTTCTCCATTTCGGGAGAAGGTACCGGGGGCATGTTCCGTGCCTATCGTGGGGATCTCGGGTTTATATATGATCATGCAGTGAAGACCAGGGATAATTCCACCCGTGGTAGTGTGGACATTGGTCTGGGTAGCCTGGTGCATGCCGGGGTGGATCTGGGTATTACCAGGGCGTATTCACAGAGTGGTCCGTGGACAGAACAGAATCCGCTGGCTACCACCATTGCCTTCCGGAAACCGGATAAGCTGTTCGAAAGTGTATACTTCAGAAATCCCGGCGAGAAGACTATTAATACCAGGGCGTTTTACAATGCTATTGGTGGTGAGGATGTAGTATCGGTTGACCTCTATCAGGCGGGTAACAGCAGTGCTGTGATAGAGACAGCCAACAGGTTGAACGTATATAAGAATAAACGTTTCGCCGGTAATAAACAACTGACATCGGCGAATGTCTATAAAACAGAAAGGGACAAACGCGGACAGGTCATTTCCTATCTGACCGCTGCGGAAGCCAGTGTAGCGGGGTTGTCTAAATATATAGACAACTATGCCAGCAATGTGTACAGCATTGGTAACTGTGGCAATACTTTCCCTGACGATGTGAATGGTAATGGTGTAGGATTGAGAGGTGAATATTTCAAGGGAAGGAAATTCGAAACCAAGCTTTTCGAAAGAACGGATCCGACTATCAACTTCAATAATATAGACGAGATCAATCAAAACCTGCCTGCCGGGGCAGCCCAACTGGGTAATGATTTCTCGGTACGCTGGACTGGACGGGTAAAAGTGGCTTCCTCAGGCCGTTATCGTTTCAGTACCAACAGTGATGACGGTGTGAGGGTATATCTTAATGATACACTGATCATTGACCGTTGGAACGATCATGGTAATACGAAAGATACTGCCTGGGTGAACCTGGTAGCAGATCAGTTATACAATATTAAGGCGGAGTACTACCAGGCGCGTGGTCGTGTGATCATGAAACTGCAATGGCGGCCACTGGCTACTACAGAAGTGGTGATACCTACAGCAAGTCTTTACCTGATGCCTGATAAAGATACTTTCGTCGTGGGGACTAACCTGTCGAAGGAAAAGCGTGTGAACGATTTCCGTAAGGCCGATCATATATCGGAGATTGACGTGCTGAACACAGACGGACGCCGTTATGTATATGGTATTCCGGTTTACAACCTGAAACAGCGGGACCTTACTTTCTCTGTAGCAGCAGGTACAGGTAGACGTGCGGAAGGATTGGTGAAATATACGCCGGGCGTTGACAATACAGTCAACAATAACAAAGGGAACGATAATTATTTCAACAGCGAGGAGATGCCCGCCTATGCGCATAGTTTCCTGCTGACAGGTATTTTGTCGCCCGATTATACTGACCTCACCGGCGATGGTATTTCCGACGATGATCCCGGGAATGCTATCAAATTTAACTATACCAAAGTAGCAGGCATTAAGAACCCTTATAAATGGAGATCACCGGCGAATGACAGTGCAAGTTATAGTGAGGGATTACTCACCGATAACAGGGATGATAAAGGCAGTTATATAGCAGGAAATAAAGAGTTGTGGTACCTGCATTCTATTGAGTCGAAGAACATGATCGCTACATTTAAACTGACTGACCGTGATGACCTTTTCCCGATTACGGAAGATGGCGTTAAACAGTCGGCACGTGTAGCTAAAAAGCTGGAAGAGATCAACCTGTATAATAAGGCTGATTTCCAGAAGTACAATACTGCCGCCAGGCCTGTCAAGACAGTACACTTTGAATATAACTATGAGCTGTGTCCCGGTTCGAACAGGGGAATTAATACTACGGGTAAACTGACACTCAAACGTATCTGGTTTACTTACAACGGCAATGACAAGGGTAAACGCAATCCTTATGTGTTTGCTTACAACAGTTTTAATCCCCCTTACAATAGTAAGGCATACGACCGTTGGGGCAACTACAAGGATAATGTACAGAATCCCGGTGCTACTACCAACAATCCCATTTACAACGGTGAATACCCTTATTCACTGAGAGACAGTGCACAGATGGCAAGGAATGCAGCTGCCTGGACGCTGGACTCTATTATTCTGCCTTCAGGGGCACATATGAAGATCGATTATGAAAGCGATGAATATGCCTATGTGCAGCATAAACGTGCGGCACAGATGTTCCATGTGGCTGGTCTTTCTGCTTCAAAGCCAAACGCAACGAGCGATCTGAGTAATTCGCTGTACGGACTGATTGATTATTTGTACGTAGCGGTGAACGTGCCTAAGCCGGTCAGCAGCAATGAAGAGGTATACAGGCGTTACCTGGAAGGGATGGATAAGATCTACTTTAAGTTGTCCGTACAGGTACCGTCAGATAAATTCGGTGCGGGGAACGAGTATGTACCTGTTTACGCGACCCTGGATGATAGTTATGGATTCTTCAATAATGGCTCGACCATCTGGTTTAAGGTAAGGGCGATCGATGCCAAAGGCGATGTGGGAGATCCGCTGAGTGTATTCAGTCCTATGGCGCAGACAGCGCTGCAGTACCTGCGCCTGAACCTTCCATCTAAAGCCTATCCCGGTTCTGATGTAGGTGATAATGTAGATCTGGGCGATGCGATCAAGATCCTGTTATCACAGGCTGACAACGTCACCAATACGATGGTGACCTATAATGTGGCCGCCAGGGCGAAAGGCTGGATGAAAACGATCGATACCTTACGTTCGCTGGTACGGCTGAATAGTCCAATCTACAGGAAATTTGGCGGAGGACTGAGAGTAAAAAGGATCAGGATCTATGATAACTGGACGAAAATGACCCAGCAGAAGGAGTCTGTTTATGGCACTGAATATCAATATACGACCCAATTGACGACATCAGCTGGCGTGGAAACGATCAGCAGTGGCGTAGCGAGTTATGAGCCGGCACTTGGCGGAGATGAAAACCCGTGGCGGCAGCCGATAGAATATACACAACAGGCAGCTGTGCTGGCGCCTGTGGAACTGGGATATACAGAGTATCCGCTGGGAGAATCTTTCTTCCCGGCGCCTTCGGTAGGCTATCGTAAGGTAAGGGCACGTTCCATCAATACTAAGGATGTCCGTTCTGCCAATGGCTACCAGGAATATTGTTTCTATACAAACTATGAGTTCCCTGTTATTACAGATATGACACTGCTGGCAGATGGTAAGAAACGATTTAAGCCTGCACTGGCTAATTTCCTGCGTATCAACGCCCGTCATTTTGTGGCGGTGAGCCAGGGCTTTAAAATAGAGCTGAATGACATGAATGGCAAGCCCAGATCAACAGCAGTATATCCGGAAACGGATGCTGATAACCCTGTTTCTTCAACCGAATTCTTCTACAGGGAAGACGACCCTACCGCCACTTTCAGGCACCTGAGGAATACTGTTACTACGATAGCTCCTAATGGTACCATCGATACTACTGCGGTGATCGGGGAGGATATTGAGCTGATGACAGATATGCGCGAGCACAAGAGTGTGACCAACGCCAATAACTTTAATCTCAACTCGGAGCTATTCTCTTTTGGTATGCCGCCTATTATGATCATACCTACACTTTGGAACCTTGCGCAGCGTGAAGAGGTGAAGTTCCGGTCGGTGGCAGTCACAAAAGTGATCAACCGTCATGGTATTCTGGACAGCATCGTAGTGGCCGACAAGGGTAGCAGGGTGACGACCCGTAATCTAGCTTATAACAGTGAAACAGGAAGTGTACTGTTAACCAGCACACAGAACCTGTTTGATGATCCTGTGTACCAGTTCCAATGGCCTTCGGGCTGGGCCTACGAGGGTATGAGCGGCGCTTATAAGAACCTGAATGTGGTGCTGGACGATATCTATGTCAACAAAGGAAAGATCACCAGCGGCCTTGGTACAGCTACAGCGGCCACTTATTTCTATAGTGGAGACGAAATCCTGGTGGCTTCGAAAGTGAAGACCGGTGGAGCAGATTGTTCGCCGGAGATAGCTTCTTTCCCCGTATTCAGTACCCTGTATGCAGTAGATGCCAATGTCAAGGCAGGCGGTGCGCCTGACATCTACCTGGTAGATGCCAGTGGTACACCGTTCACTGGTAATGACGTGTCACTCAAGATCGTGCGCTCCGGCAGAAGGAATATGGATGTTCCCGTGGGAGTGGTCACTATGCTGAATAATCCGATAGTAAAGAGTGGAACGACCTTGAAGCTGGTCATAGACGAAACTTCGAGGGTCATTAAAGCCAGTGTAACAGAATATAAACAGGACTGGCAGGTGGCAGACCGTAAGAAACAAAAGGCGGTTTGCGCTAATTGATCATCTATCTAAAAAAGTAAGTCAGTAACAGTCCTTATCTGTGATACTATGAAAAGTAAATTAATAACTGAAAATAAATACCTCCTTCTGCTGCTGGTGACACTGCTATGGACAGCAAGCACCCTGCAGGCACAATGTACCTCCTGGGGTATCAGCGCGGTAGCACAGGCGTCTACCTGTGCCGCGAACGGGAAGATCACGCTTTCCTTTACAGGAACAGGAGCAGGTAATGTCACCAATATGTTGTATAGCCTGGAACCGCTGACGGCAGGCGGATATGCTGTGGCACCGGGTACTTCTTCAATATTTGAGAATGTACCGGCTGGGAGCTACAGAGCGGTAGCGAAGGGGATATGTAACAGTCAGGAGGTATCTGCTACGGTGAACGTAACGGTGCCTGGTAATTATGTGCCTTTTAAAGCGGCGGTGGCGCAGAACAAGATCACGCTGTACCATTGTAATACTGGTCAGGCTTATGTAACACTTAGTGATGGCAAGGCGCCTTATACGGTGACCATTACCAATGCCCCTGCTGCTTATACAGGGCGGAGAACTTTTGTTGCCACCGCCAATTTTATAATCGATAGTCTGTGGAGCGGCAATTATACGCTGTCAGTAACAGATGCCTGTAGCGCGGCAGTCTCTGTGCAGACCGTCAGTATTACTGAATTGAGACAGTTGGGTGCCGGTGATCTTAACTTTCAGGAGCCGGCAATGGTCAGGAATACCTGTAACAAAATAATCTTTAAATCGCCTGTCAGCGTGACGAGCAGTCCGTATATACCCTATTTACAGGGCACTACACCACTGGCTTTTGCTGTATCCTACAACGGTGGTGTAAAGTCTCCTTACAGGATGATAGGCGCTACAGATACGATCACACTGTCCGCGGGGCAGACCTTTGCCAGTGCTTATGGAGATACTGTCATGTACTATTTCAGAACGCCCTGTGGGGATGAAGTAGCGATCCCATATGTAATACCGATGCCTACTGTCGGTAATTACTTCGAATATAATTGCAGCAGGGATTTTAATGCAGGGTATTATATTGTGGACACTACCAGGATCGTTTGCTATCCTGTTTATGTCAATTTAAAGAATACTGCCACCAATGCAATACGGTATGATACCCTCAAGGGACCTGAGTCCCAGCGCCTGATCAACAATGTTCCTTTCGGGAACTACCTGTTTAACGCTGTCACCGCAGATGGTGCGAAACTGCGTGATAATGTTGTGTTGAATGTGGCTTCGCCCCCCGCGAATCCATATCTGATACGGATACAGTCTAACGAGGGTGTGACGGGCAATGACGGCGCCATCGCTTTTGCTTTCAGTAAACCGGGAGCATCATTGCCGGCAGGTTTGGAGATAAAGCTGATCAGTCCATCTGGTTATACTTATGCCGCTACTGTCACAGGCGACAGGCCTACCCAATTGCTGGCCGCCCTCAGTAACGATAATCCACGACGTTATTTTTATCCGGGTAGCTATCTGTTCAGGCTTACTGACACCTGTGGTACCTATGATATGCCGGTGACGGTAACGGAAAATGATGTGTATCGCTATACCTGGAGTGTTGTTACTGCTCAGACCTGTACAGGACTCTCAGTTATCCCTACCGGAAGGGCGATGTACCAGGGTACTGAACAGCAGACCTACTTTCAGATCCTCTGGGGACCGCTGGGGGCGATTGGATATGATAAGAAGATCGTTACTTCAGGCGATACACTCCTGTTGCCAACTGAGGGGCAGTATCGTATTGGGGTGTCAGCTTATCCCACAGTAGTGAATGATTTTAGCGTCTATGGAAATGGTGCATCGCTAAAGAACATCGATTTTAAATATCAGCCACTGATCATCGATGTGAATAATTCCCTCGGATGGATCTGTCCTGGTCAGCCGGACAACTCTGGTACTATCCAGGCCAACGCCATCGGCGGCAGTAAAATAAAAACGGGTGTGTATACCTATAAACTTGCGGTACAGGGGAAAGGGGGGACAGGGTCTTACCTGGCTAGTAATACTACCGGAAGGTTCAGTACTGCTGCTTCCGGAGGCGCATATACACTTGTGAAAGATCAGAACTATGATGTGCGTGTGGAAGACGAGTGTGGAAGTGCGGCTGTACAGACCCTGAAAATCATAGACTTTGAAACGGCTGAACTGGCAAAGACAGACAAGCCGGAGTATTGTATCGGGGACAGGGTGATTTTTAATATCATCAACCTGCCTACTACCGCTATTACTTATGCCTGGAGCGGCCCGGAAGGATTTACAAGTACGGAGCAGAACCCGGTGCTTTCTCCCGTTACAGTCAGCAGCGGAGGAAATTATCATGCAACCATCTATTCAGATATCTGCCTGCAACCTATTGAAGCCGATGTGCTGGTGAAACTGGCGCCGTACAACCTGACTTGTTACAGTGCAGTGACCGACACCAGTGTGAATCCGTATGCTTACAGCCTGATGGGCAACTGGCGTGCACAGAAGAGCTATACGTACTATGCTGCAAGAACAGAGAACAGTACCGCGCAGACGGTGAATTTACGGACGGATGGTACTATTAAGAACTTCAAATCTTTCTGGCAACTGAATGGTACGGGTATTCAGCCACTGTATGATGAGAGTCGCTGGGTGTGGAACACTGAAACCACGTTATTTAATAAAAGGGGGCTGGAACTGGAAAACAAAGATCCGCTTGGACGTTTCAACTCCGGTATTTATGGCTTTGATGATGCACTGGCAGTAGCGGTGGTACAGAACAGCCGTTACAGGGAGGCCGCTTACGAAGGGTTTGAAGACTACTTTTTTGGAGGTACTTATTGCGATACTTCCTGCAGTGTAGGTCGCAGCTTTGACTTTTCAGGTTACAGGAACAACCTGGATTCTATACAGTCGCATACTGGTAGATACAGCCTGCGCATAGCTGCTGGTCAGAGCGCGGGTATCAGTGCTGATATCCTGCCGGATAATGGTACTGCGTTTAACCTGTCTTTTAATAAGGAAAGCAATAGTTGTGTAACGGCAGGACAGGTACTGGGTAGTATACGTACCAACAAGGATGCCATTCTGCCGGTATATTCCCCATTGCCGGGAAAACAGATCCTGATCAGCGCCTGGGTGAAGGAACAGCAGGATTGTAAGGGCCTCACTTATACAGGCAATAAGATGACTATCATCGTGAAGAGAGGAGCGACGACTACGACAGTGAACGCTTCTCCCACAGGAGGCATCATCGATGGCTGGCAGCGTTATGAGCAGGTGGTGGATGTACCTGCAGATGCCACATCGCTGGCGGTGACCGTACTGGCTACGGGAACGTCTGCGGTATACCTGGACGATCTGCGCATCCATCCTTACAATGCCAATATGCGATCATTTGTGTATAGTCCGTCGGACCTCCGTATGATGGCGGAACTGGATGAGAACAACTATGCCACTTTCTATGAGTATGATGATGACGGGACGCTCATCAGGTTGAAGAAAGAAACGGAAAGCGGCATTAAGATGATCAATGAGACCAGAAGTGCCCTGATAAAGTAATCAATAACATAATACTGCTCTAAATAAGATATTATGCATTTTTTTCCAGGAAAGATCGTTCAATGGTGTTTGACTATGCTGCTCCTGCTGACGGCAGCTTACAGTCAGGCGCAGAACGGCAATACAACCCTCTTAAAGAATACACTGGATGGCAGTAAACAACAGCTGGCCAAAGACTCGGCTGTTACTGTACAGGATAGTGTGTATTTTAATCCGGCGCTGCTCAGCAAGCTGGATACTCCCTATTATGTGAAGAACATTGTTACATTCCGCATTAATGAATATGCGGGTGTATACCTGCCTGCGCAGTTTAATGCAACTGTGCGGGTGAGGGTTATTTATACAAAGCCGAATCTGAGTATGGATTCTGTGGAGAAGGACCTGAGTATCAATTACGATGTTAATGCTACTTATACCAACAGAAGCAGCTTTGTGTTTAATAACGCACATAAGGTGACTGTGAAAGTGGTGAGTGCCAGCATTGGCACTGCACCTGCAAGAGTGATGTCGGCATTGGTGCTGGACAATGAGATGCAGGTGAGGCCTGTTTATAAGCTGTCCTGTACGGATGATGCGGTGAAGAGCATCTCCAGCAACAGCGTTGCGAATATTGACTCTACGGACGAGCTGACTGTTGTATGGCCGGTAGTGACCGGTGCAAATGTGTACGACCTGGAATGGGCATATATCGATTCCTCGGCTTACCTGGCTAACAGGTATGGTAACCCGGTTAATGCGCAGCTGTTGTTCCGCAACAATACATCCCGTGTTACCATTGCGGGTAATACTTACCGCATTCCGTTGTTGTACGATAATGGCGGTATCCTGTTCTTCAGGGTAAGGGCTGTGCAGGAGAAAAGTCGTGAGGCGAGAATAGAAACAGCATGGAGTTCGGATTATACAGGTGGTCTGGGCAGTTTCTCTTTTGGGGGGCATCAGCGGATGATGAACTGGCAATCGTCTGTCGACTATGCAGAGGAAGGAAAGCGCAAAGCTGTTGTGACCTACTATGATGGTTCTCTAAGAGAACGGCAGGTCATTACCAAAGACAATGTGACGAATAAGACTGTTGTGGGGGAAACATTCTATGATTACCAGGGAAGGCCGGTTGTATCCGTTATGCCGACACCTTCTTTGAGCAGTGTAATGCGATATACGCCTAAATTCAACACGGCAGCCAGTGCAACTGAATACGACAAGAGTTATTATGATAAACTTACTTCAGCTGCCGCATATCTGACCAGTAGTGCTTCGCCTATGTACACTGGTAGTGGCGCTTCGCAGTATTATTCCAGCGCCAATCCGGATAAGAATACGGGCGTGAATCAGTTCATTCCTAATGCCGGGCAATATCCGTTTACGGAAACAGAATATACACAGGACAATACCGGTAGAATAAGCCGGCAGAGTGACGTAGGCTCAGTGTTTAAATTAGGCAGTAAACACGAGACCAGGTATTTCTATGGTACACCGGGAGATAACGACCTGGATGTATTGTTTGGTACTGATGCAGGCGACCGGTTACATTATTTCAAGAACATGGTGCAGGATGCCAACGGGCAGATCGCTGTGACCTACCTGGATATGTACGGGCGTACTATTGCAACAGCGTTGGCAGGTGTGCCGGATAGTGCTGTTATGGATAATCTTAGTTCTTATTCACAGTTTCCTGTAACAGACACCCTATCCCGTGCCAACAGCAACGTGATCACCGATATGGTGATGGAGAGTACGCAGAGTCAGCTGGTGGCGATTGACGGAGATTACCAGTTCAGGTATACATTGACTCCGCCTGTGTTGCAGAAGCGTGATTGCAATAATGTCCTGGTTTGTTATAATGCATTGTATGATCTGAGGATCACGATTACCGATGATGCTTATAATCAGCGTCTGGGAGGTAAAGCGTTTGATACCATCATCCGCAACTATACAGGAGCTATTGTTACTGACTGTTCTGCGCCTACACCTTTCAATGTCACTTTTACGAAGCGCCTGCCGAAAGGTACTTATCAGATCAATAAACGCCTGAGCATCAGGCGGGATGCGATGGATTATTACAGGGACAGTGTATTTATGAAGAAGAACCTTTGTACTACACTGGACCAGTTTATACAGCAACAGCGTGATCTGCTTATAAATACGAAATGTATACCTGATTGTAAATCCTGTCAGGATAGTCTTGGCACCTGGCTTACTTTCAGGGCTAAATATATGAAAGGTGCTGGTATTGCTGTAGCCGATTCAGCTGCGTATCGTGGCGAAGCGATGGCTGCTTACGACGAGGCCCTTGCTGCCTGTGATGCTTTGTGTAACAAGACCAGCGAGGTGACAGATACCAGGAACGCCATGTTGCTGGATATGTCTGCGCCATCAGGACAGTATGCTAATCCTGACGATACGCTGGATATCTATTCTATCTTCTATCAGAAGGACGAAAATACGCTTCCTGTCTATAAACGGGATACGGTGACTTACCTGGATGAAGCGGGTAAGCCTGATCTCGTCTATGATGAGTTGAGCAATAGCTATGTAATACCTCAGCGACTACGGCCAGATCAATTTGCTGCAAAGTTCAAACCTTCCTGGGCGGCGGCATTACTGAAGTTCCATCCGGAGTATTGTAAGTGGCTGGAATTCCAGAAATATGCCGCCAGCTATACCTGGGACAGGGCATTTGCAATTGTCGATACTTATGCGGAGGCAAAGGCCAAAGGTTATCTGAACCCTACCGGCAACAGCAGTTTCCCTTTCACAATAGTAACAGCCAACAGAGATCCGCTGTCAACGGCAAGTACTGCCAATAAGACTGCGCTGGAGGCGAAACTGAATAACTTCAATGGGGGAACAGGTACGACCATCCTGTCATTGTGGAGTATGGCGACCATTACGGTGAAGTGTCCGGATAACAGCAGTACCTGTATCGATACGTACAACACACCAGCGAAAGCTTTCAGCGAAAGTACTTTATGCACGGCTGATCTCGATATGGCATGGCGCAACTTCCGCCAGTTATACCAGACGGTGAAACAGGGGCTCCTGAGCGATAAGATCAGGAATGCTGCTTGTCCGGCGGGTGTAGTGAACCCTACTTCAGCGCAATTGACGGCTGCTGGTAAACAGCTCAATTTTAACAATGCCGCAGATGCATTGGGACAGAATGGGCTGGGTTATCTGAATAATAATCCAACCGGAGCTGCGGCTACAGATTCTACTAATAAGGCGCTGGCGAAGGCGTATGAAGAGAATTGTAATGCCTATGCGAAGGCATGGGTACAGCAATTGGCGCCTTGTAAGTACAGTCAGGCGGCTTTGAATATCATTATACCGAGATTAGTGCAGGTATGTAAAGAGGGCTCGGACATTTCGCATCCGCTGGGGTCAGGTTCTGTGAAACCGGGCAGTACGAATACTTATAAAAGCTTCCAGGCAGTGCTGGATGATTATAATAAGCAGAATAACATCACTAATTCGACAGATTGTAATCCGGAGATGATAACAGCGCCGGCCCCGTATGATAAGCAGGTGGCTTATACCAATAAGCCAATCTATACTAAGCCGGATAGTTGTGAGTGTGCTAAGCTGAATGGTTTGCAGGCTGAGTATGTGAAATACGGTAAGTCTACGGATAGCAGTTTTGCAGGGTATTTGTCGCGTACAAGGAAGATCAGCATGACGAATGCTGATCTCACACAGTTGTTGAATGCGTGTAATACAACCAGCAGCTGTACATATTTCGATAAGGTAATTAACATTCCGCCGGCTTTGCAGTGTTACAGCGGGGAGATATGTGTGTCATGTAAGGTAGTGGAAGATCTGTACCAGGGCTATATATCCGCATATCCTAATTTTACTCCTCAGAAGGCAGAGCTGGATACTATTCAACAGAAAAAGAACAGGTTGTTTGCCAATTACATGAACAACCGCCTCGGGTTTAGCAAACAGGCATGGGAGTATCTTCAGTTCAGGGATAATTGTCCCAAAACGCCAACGCCGGATCCTGGTATATGTGATAGTCTCACGTGGGCCAGGAATGAATTCCTGAGACTGTTTCCATCACTAACGGGCGACTCACTCAGTCTGTCACGCACATTAATAGGGAGCATAGTTACGCATGTGATCTCCACCGATAACAGGTCTGCATGGTCTGGAACAGAGGCTCTCGCGGCAGCTGTGTGGAAGGACAGCAGTAACAGGGTATTTAAGTTGAGGGATAATCTGGTAATTCCTATTGGTTCAACATTCAGTGTTTTGGGAGTACCCTACAATGCACGGGTGACCAGGTCAACGATAATCATGGACGGGAGGGCGCAAGGTCCGAACTACCCACCCAGCGATTTTTTCAAGGAGATAACGTCTCATTATAGCACCAATGGCACTGCCTTCGGCTATATTGAGCGGGCATTGGGCCCTGTTATACCGGGAGTAACTACCTTTTCAACCCTACCGGCAGTTACAACTGAGCATAGGATTACGTTGACCACTTTGCCAGCGGGTGCTAGTTCAGGTAGACAAGCCTTTATATGCACCGATCTGGCTATTGATATGTACGATGCATACCAGAAAGGGAAATATTATGGGTTGATATTCCGAATGGATGATGCAACGGAGGCAGGTGCCAGTAATAATTCTTACGTTTTCAATTACAGTCCCACGTCGACTGTTAATACAACTGTTCCATGGCTTACTATAAACTATAAAGCAACGGTATGTGATGAGTGGGCTGTCAGGTTTAATTTCTGGTTTCATACCGCATATTCTCCGGCTCAGATAGATAGTTTGTTCCTGGTGAATTGTGGGGCTGTTTCGGGATTTTGTGGTGGAGGAACCACGCCTCCGAATCCCGGGGACAGTGTTGTTGGCCCTTATGATGGTCCGCTGCTTTGTGGTAAGTCCACGCCTGTTTTCCCGCCGGTAGATGTTAATGAGATCAACAACTGTTCTGACAATGAATTCTTTGCTATCAGCAAGGGAACGGAGTTGTACAAGGCGTATCGTGACTCTGTGAAAGGCAGTTTTGAAAAGGATTATATCAGTACCGGTTTGCAGGCTGCAAACAAAGAAGTGTTCACGGTAAACTATAATACCAGTGAATATCATTATACACTGTACTACTATGATCAGGCGGGGAATCTGGTGAAGACCGTGCCTCCGGCGGGTGTGGTGCTTGATAGATCAGATAGCTGGGTGAACAGTGTGAGAGCTGCACGTAAAGCGAAGCAGCAGCGTGTACCTGCGCATAAGAAGATAACCCTGTACAGGTATAATACACTGGAACAGGTTGTCGAGCAAAAAACACCGGACGGGGGAATTACACGATTCTGGTATGACCGGTTGGGAAGGCCGGTAATATCGCAGAATGCACAACAGAAGGCAGACCGGAACTATAGTTATACAAATTATGATGCGCTGGGAAGAATACAGGAGGCCGGGCAGATGAACAGTACTAACCTGATGACGGACAGTATCAGCCGCGATCCGCTGTTGCTGACACAATGGCTAACGGCAGCAAAAGGAACCAGCACACAGATCACACGGACTATGTATGATGTTGCTTATACGCCTTTGTCCCAGTTGGTATTGTCGGCCCGTAATCTGCGTAACCGGGTGGCATGGACAGCAACCTATAATAACAATACCGATCTGAGTAACGGTAATTATGCAGCTGGTACTTTCTATAGCTATGATGCGCATGGTAATGTGGACACACTGTTGCAGGATTATAAACTGGGAGGAATGGCAGACGCAGGGAACAGGTTTAAGAAGATCGTGTACAGGTATGACCTGATCAGTGGTAAGGTACATCAGGTGGCTTATCAGCCTTCTCAGGCGGACGCGTTTTATCATCGTTATACGTATGATGCGGAGAACAGGCTGATTAATGTGGAGACGAGCCGGGATAGTATTTATTGGGAGAATGATGCTTATTATGCGTATTACAAACATGGTCCGCTGGCGAGGTTGGTCTTAGGACAGCAGCAGGTACAGGGACTGGACTATGCTTATACCTTGCAGGGATGGCTGAAGGGAGTGAATACAACTTCGATTGGTGGTAGCACGGATATGGGGAAAGATGGTGTAGTGGGTAGTGCTGTCGCGAGAGATGCGATAGGTTATGGATTGTATTACTTTGGAGCCAGAGATTATAACCCTATTGGTAGTGTGGTCTCTTTTGCGCCGGTTGAAGGTACTGGCTTTAAGCCACTGTTTGGCGGAAATGTTGCTGCAATAAGTCAGCATATTCCGGCTGTAGGTGAATCCCTGTTGTCTACCTATAGCTATGATCAGCTAAATCGCCTGAAGGGAACCCAGGCCATGCGTGGATTGAATACCACTACCAATAAATGGACGCCTGTAACGATTCAGGATTTCAAAGAGGGAGTTACATACGACGATGATGGTAACATCTTAATTTATAGCCGTAACGGGAACAATACATTTGCCGGTAACCCACTGGCAATGGACTATCTTACCTACAGTTACAAAGCGGGTAGGAATCAGCTGGATTTCATCGGGGATACTGTGCGCTCAACAAATTACACTGTTGACCTTGATGGACAGACTGCCGGTAACTATGCTTATGATAGTATAGGCAATCTTGTGAAGGACGTTGCAGGAGGGATCAGCAGTATTACCTGGACAGTATATGGCAAGCTTGCGACCATCACTAAAACCAACGGAACCACTCTTGCCTATACCTATGATGTGGCTGGAAACCGCATCAGTAAGACCGTGGGTAGTATACAAACATGGTACGTGCGTGATGCTTCGGGTAATGTGATGAGTGTATATACCAAAGGAGACAATACTATTAACACCGGCAGCCTGACGCAGACAGAAATTCCGTTGTATGGCAGTGGACGTTTAGGTCTGAGTACATTGAACACAAACGTGCAAAGCGTTGTGGCACCTGAGATAGTTCCTTTACGGGGATTGGGTAATGGGTTAAGCACTGGTTTCCTGCGTGGCAAAAAGATCTTTGAACTGGGTAACCACCTGGGTAATGTGCTTGCTACGGTGTCTGATAAAAAGCGGGGCGTATCAACAGATAGTACAACTATCAGTTATTTCGCACCGGATATTTCTTCTACGCAGGAATACTATCCGTTTGGTATGGCCATGCCGGGAAGAGGCGGTAATAGCGATAAATACAGATATGGCTTTAACGGAAAAGAAAATGATAATGAAGTAAAAGGAACGGGAAACCAACAGGATTATGGAATGAGGATATATGATCCAAGGGCAGGCAGGTTCTTATCTGTAGATCCTATATCTGCAAAATATCCGGAGCTGACACCATATCAGTTTGCAAGTAATACACCTTTGTGGGCGATTGACATCGATGGACTGGAAGGTGGTGTAGGAACGATGCATGCCTGGCTGGCTATTAAGAAATGGTGGAATTCATCGAGTGAATTGGGTAGTACATTGGCTCATTCCTGGTACATGGCTGGTAACGTTCCGGTAGAGGAGGGGAAGACGTTTAAAAATGAGGATATACTGCCTTCGTTGGGGGCTACGTACGGTACAGCGATGCTGACGTATTATGGTGGCGGTGCGGGGAGAATAGGCGTTCCAGCAAGTTTGTTTATGAAAATGCCTGTCAGAATGCCGGTGAGGGCTCCTCAGGCTCCGGTTGTAATTAAAGCACCTGCCTATACTCCTGTAATAAAACCGGCAACGAGTAAGACTGTTACTCAAGGCAGGGCGATACCACCAGTTCTGGTCGAAGCACCTGTTACAACCACACCTGCCACAACGAACGCTGGTACGGCCCAGTTGGGTACTACAAATAGCGCCAGAACGTCAACATCTGATATCGATCTGTCTACACTATCGAAGCGTGAATTTGGTAACCATGTACATTATGATCGTATCAATGGCGGGCCCAGGAGAGCGGGAGTAGTGACACTTCCTTCCGAGTTGCAGAACAGGTATCCGCTCACGGAATTCATTTTTGCTCCAAGAGGGGCAAAAGGGCCGGATGTCCGCGTGGTAGGAGGACTCCATCCTTCTATGTACTTTGGTTCTAAATGGACTCCCGGAGTTAATACGGCTGACTTTAAACCAGCATCAACTAATGGAATACAAACATTTGGTAGAGAAATCACCAATGGGAAACTACCCATAACTACACAGGCGTTATGGTATGATCAAACGACCGGACGTTTGGTAAATTACTGATATGGATAAAATGGGGAAGCCAGTCGGTCATATAGTAGTTAACAGAAGTATGATACAAACAGTGATTACCGTCACCGCATGGTTCACATACATCACTCTCTTTAACTCATCATGCGCAATCTCCCGTGGTACTTCGCCGATATAAGGCTTGACCACTACCTGCCCATGATAAGTGTTCGGGCCTCCGAAGCGGCACTGCAGAATGCCTGCCAGTGCCGCTTCGGGGTAACCTGAATTCGGACTGGCATGTTGATGCCCGTATTTAAGAATATATATCACACCTTGTTTGCTGAACGTTACCAATACCATCAGCAAGGCCGTTAATCTCGCAGGGATGAAATTAGCCACATCGTCCAGCCTTGCTGCAAATTTTCCGAAATAGAAATACCGTTCACTTTTGTAGCCAATCATAGAGTCGAGGGTATTGATCATTTTATAGACCATCATGGCAGGTACACCTCCGATGGCATAAAAGAACAGTGGGGCAATCACACCGTCGCTTAAATTCTCAGAAAGTGTTTCAAACACTGCTGTCCGGATCTGGTTTTCGTTTAAGGCAGACGTCTGGCGGCCGACGATCCACGATAGTCGTTTACGTCCTGCTTCAAGTCCCTGATGCTCCAGGGTGTCAAAGACTTCCTTACCTTCCTGTAACAGGCTTTTATTGGCCAGTCCATAGAAGACGAAGATGCTGGCGGAGATGTAATATGCGGGTGTGCTGAGGCGCAATAACCAGTGTTGTGTAAAATAGAAGAAGCTGAATACCAATATGCATAGCAGCATTGTCAGTAATGCTCCTTTTAGTAACTGATACTTCCCCTTATTAAGCAGGGCTTCTCCCTTAGTGATCACAGTACCGAATAGGCGGATGGGATGAGGTAACCATCTCGGATCACCTAATAGCAGATCCAGCAGGTACCCTGCTACCAGAGGAATAGCTATGATCAGAAACTTTCCATCCATGCCCTGATTCCTTTTACCAGTAATACATTCTGTTCCCTTCGCTGAGCAGCGATGCGGAAGTGTTGTGGCGTCAGGCTTCTGAAATTAGACGCATCCCTGATGAGCAGACCTGCCGTTTGTAGCAGGAATTGTTTCAGCGCTGCTGCAGTGCCTTTGTCGGTTTCGCAGAGGAAGAAATTTGTATGTGTGTGCCGGATGGAGATATTACCGATGGCCCTTAATGCGCCAATAAGATGAAATGCCTCCCATGTCAGATCAGCCGTAGGTAATATTATTTCTTGCCGGTGACCTGCAATGAACAATCCTGCTTCGATAGCCAGGGCATTGACTGACCAGGGCATTTTGTAGGGAAGGATATTATTGATGACGGCCTCACTGCTGAGTATATAACCTAAACGCAGTCCGGGGATGGAATAAGTTTTCGTAAGGGACTTGATGATGATGAGGTTCGGATATTGATCCAGGGTAGGAATCATCGAGATGATATCTACTGTAAAATCAACATACGCTTCATCGATCACGAACATCGTTTTGGAATGATGTTCCAGGAGCTGTTTTATAGTAGCCGGATGTAATACAGCGCCGGTAGGATTGTTTGGATTACCGAAGAAGACAATGTCAGTATCAAAGACTGTATCGGGTTGCAGATCATCCCAGTGCAGATAATTTATCCCGAGATCGTTAGCCCGGCAAGCATCTTCATATTCAGCAAAGGCCGGAATGACGATAGTCGCTGATTTCCCGCGAAATGCATGTGCCACCAGATAAAAAGCTTCCGTCGCGCCGTTGGTTACCAGTATCTGTCCCGGTGTCAGGCTATGCCATTCGGCCAGCGCAGCCTGTAAACGCTGTGCGTTTGCTTCGGGGTAATTCCGGACCTTCTGAAGACAGGTGGTCAGGTGTTGTTGCAAGCCGGTGGCCCAGCCGCCGTAATATACATTAGAGCTGAAATCAGCAACGATGTTGTAGTTAAACAGGTATCTGTCGTCTCCGTGGCCGTGGATCATCTGTCCTTCTTTAGTTGTTCGTAAATATAGTTCATGTCGATGTGCTCCCGCAGGTGCTGCGCTAGTTTGTCATACTGTGCTTCTTTAAAAGCCAGGTAGTCAAAGGGTGTAGCCGACTGCTGTGTTGTATGTGCTTTCAGCAGATCCTCTATTACAATAGCATTGTCCAGAATACCGTGGATGTAGGTGCCCCAGCAATGTTCATTCAGAAGGTACCCATCATTGTTACCGGTAGCAGTTTTATTGAGCGGGCTTTCCTGTGCGGTAGCAGTGCTGATACCCATATGGATCTCGTATCCCTTACAAGGGGTAGTATTATCTTTATAATAGAATTGACACTGTTCTGTGACCTTATGTTCGGTTAAGACCGTCTTTACTGGCAGGATGCCCAGTCCGGGCATAGATTCAACGGTACCTTCCACATGATGCGGATCTTCGATACTGCTGCCCATCATCTGGTAACCGCCGCAGATGCCGATCACAGTTTTATTGTTTTTGTGCGCCTGCACAATGGCTTTCGCTACGCCGTTGTTCTTGATGTCGATCAGGTCAGCAATCGTATTTTTACTGCCGGGGATGATGATGATATCCGCCTTTTCAATATCAGCAGGATTGTTACTGTAGAATAGGTGTACGCGTCCGTCCTGTTCCAGTACATTGAAATCAGTGAAATTAGAAAGGCGGTTCAATAATACAACGGCGACATTCACCTTACCTGAAGCCAGTTTGTTGTGTTTATGTTCCAGTCCGACAGAGTCTTCTTCCTCCACATAGATGTCTTTGCGATAAGGGATAATACCGACCACCGGTACACCGCAGAGATCTTCCAGCATGGTTTTGCCGGAGTCGAAGAGACGGGCGTCGCCTCTGAATTTATTGATGATGATGCCTTTGACGAGTCGTTTCTCTTCCGGTGGCAGCAGGGCCATCGTGCCGTATACACTGGCGAAGAGGCCACCCCGGTCTATATCGCCTACCAGGTAGACGTCGGCCTGTGCATGGAGCGCCATGCGCATATTGGTAATGTCGCGGTGTTTCAGATTCAATTCACTGATACTACCTGCACCTTCCATCACGACAGGGTTGTATTTTGCCTGCAGGCGATCGTAAGCAGCTTTGGCTTCTTTGAAGAGTTCCTGCTTATTGTTGCCCATAAAGTAGTCATAGGCTGACTGGTTACCTACAGGTTTGCCCAGGAGGACCACCTGCGAGGCTTTATCGCTGGTCGGTTTTAACAACACGGGGTTCATGTCGGTGCTGCAGGGAATACCGCAGGCCTCTGCCTGTACGGCCTGTGCACGTCCTATCTCAAAGCCATCCGGTGTGGCGTAACTATTGAGCGACATGTTCTGTGCTTTGAAGGGAGCGGGATGGTAACCATCCTGTTTAAAAATGCGGCAGAAGCCTGTGTTGATAAAACTTTTGCCAACATCTGATGCAGTGCCGGCAAACATGATGGACCTTAATTGCTGCATAAGATTGCGAATGTACTATCTTTGACGGAATGAAACCTCAGTTTTTAATTGCAGCACCATCCAGTAGTTCCGGTAAAACGACACTCACATTAGGTTTGTTAAGGCTGTTGCATAACCGGGGCTTAAAAGTACAGCCGTTCAAGTGCGGGCCTGACTACATCGACACTAAACATCATGGGATGGCTTCCCGTTCCCCGAGCATTAACCTGGATACCTTCATGATGAGCGAAGGGCATTTGCGGTCGCTGTATGCAAAATATAGTGCAGCGGCAGATGTGGTGATCACAGAAGGTGTTATGGGACTGTTTGACGGGGCAGACAGGATGAAGGGAAGCAGTGCAGAGATTTCCATGCTGCTCGACCTGCCGGTGATATTGGTGGTGAATGCAAAGGCAATGGCTTATTCCGTCGCTCCGCTCATTTATGGTTTTAAGCATTTTAATCCGCAGGTCCAGATAGCAGGCGTGATCTTCAACTTTGTAAATACTGAAAGTCATTACCAGTTCCTGAAGGACGCCTGCGAGGATATTGGCGTTACTCCGCTGGGATATGTACCAGCCAGTGATGATATTAAGATCCCGTCCCGTCACCTGGGACTGGCTATTTCTCCGGAGAATGACTATAACGCTGTAATAGAAAGGGCGGCTGCTCATATCAGTAAAACGGTGGATGTTGAGCGATTGCTGGAGATCACCCAAAGACCAGTTCTGCGTGTCCCTGCTCCGGCGATATTACCACCTGCCCGTACTATCGAAATAGCCGTTGCTGAGGATGACGCGTTTAATTTTATCTACAAGGAGAACCTGGAGGTGTTGAAAAGCCTCGGAAAGGTAACCCCTTTCAGTCCGCTGTATGACTACGCAGTACCCGCAACAGACCTGCTATATCTACCAGGAGGGTATCCTGAACTGTTCCTGGAGCAATTGTCGTCTAACCAGACTATGCGGGAATCCATTCTTATTTACTGTCAACTTGGAGGAGTCGTGATCGCCGAATGCGGGGGAATGATGTACCTGGGAGATAGCCTGACAGACAGTGCCGGAAAGGAATACCCAATGGTGGGATTTTTAGGCCTTAAAACGACAATGAAGGACGCAAAGCTGTCTCTCGGGTACCGGGAGATAGAAATAGGCTTAAATCGCTTTAAAGGGCACGAATTTCACTATTCCGCGTGTACGGAGATGGACATGAGGGGGCTCACGAAGATAGGGAAGGTGTTCAATGCGAGAGGGAAGGAGGTATCTACCCCGGTTTATAGGTATGCCAATGTGATTGCGTCTTATATACATGTGTATTGGGGGGAGAACCCAGATTGGTTGCGTTTGGTTTGATTCCCGGGCATTCGTTGTGTTCCCGGGTTCCATTCGTTCCATTCCCGATTGATGTTAATTCCGTCCGGGGGGCATTCGTTCCGTTTCCGGGTTAGGATTATTCCGTTCCAGGGGTTGCATCCGTTCGGTTCCGCATTATGATCATTCCATCCCCGGGGTTGCATCCGTTCGGTTCCCCGGTTACGCCTATTCCACCCGGGGCATCCGTTCCGTTTCCGGGTTACGTTTATTCCACCCCGGGGGCATCCGTTCCATTTCGGGGTTACGTTTATTCCGCCCCGGGGTTGAAAACCCCGCGCTACAAACACAGCCCACCTACGGAGGGCTACTGACGCGAATGATTGCGTATTGCCAATTGCCGGATATCCATTATCTCTTCGGTACCAATCCGGTACCAACGGTGTACCAATGGCCTGATCTTATGTTCATCTTACGTCTTTGAACGTAGGATCAACGTAAGATGAGGCCATTGGTACACCGTTGGTACTATAGTGGTACCGGAGTGAATCGGTTTGCTTTGATGTACTCGAGGTATAGTCCACCTAGCCTCATCCTCCCTTCATCTTCCGTTCCGGAACGGAAGATGAAGGGAGGATGAGGCTAGGTGGACTATAGGTTGACGCTAGGTTGACCGAATCTGAACCTGGTTTGGGGCTACCCGAACTCCGGTTTCTGTTCGCTTTGATTGTACGATGCTGAAATAATAATACCTGTTTAAAACCCTGAATGTACGCTACTGAACTCCTATCGTACACATTTTTGTAGCCTGATAAACGCCTGTCAGTTTTTACTGATAATGAGATTGATAATCAGTTAGATATGGCCGTGAACGAACTTGAACGAACTTGTTTCCCCGACTTGCAGGCCGGTTAGACTGCATATACTAATTTACGGGTGGATGCGCATCCCAACCTTCATTCTCAACCACTAAACTTTCTAACCCGTTATGTATCGTTCTCTGTTTATCATGATCATTCTTTCATTTAATGCCATGGCCCAGACTGCTGTTCCGTTCGATTCACCGCGCTGGAAGATCACCGGGCAGGAAGCGGTAAAGGAAACCCACCTCGGACAACCGGCCCTGAGGCTCAAATCGGGGAGCGCTTTGCTGGCAGACGCCAATTTCCGGAATGGTATTATTGAATTTGATATTGCGTTGTCCAAAGCCCGTTACTTCCCCGGTATTGACTTCCGGATGCAGGATGAGGCCAACTTCGAGGAATATTATCTGCGTCCTCACCAGTCCGGTAATCCTGATGCCATGCAATATACGCCTGTATACAATCGTATGGGGGGCTTTCAGCTATATTATGGTACCGGTTATAACAATCGGGTAGAGTTGCCTTTCGGACGCTGGTTGCACGTTAAAATGGTGCTAAAGGAAAAGGAAGGAGAGATCTATTTTGATAATGGGGTAGAACCGGTACTGTACATCAATCGTTTCGACCGTGAGCCTGTTGCAGGTATGATTTCCCTGACCAATCCCTGGGATGCCATGGTATGGTACAGCAATTTCGTGTATACGTCCAGTGATGCTGTTACCATCAGGAGCTCGCGGGAACTGCCCAAACTGCCTGAAGGTACAATCACCAACTGGGACGTGAGTACTACATTCAGTGAAAAACAAGTGGACGGACGTACAAAGCTGGATGCGGCAGACACGGCGTCGCTTCATTGGAAAACCCTGTGGGCTGACCACAATGGTATTACAAACGTGTCTGTGCTGGCGACCGTGACGGAAAATCAGAATACTGTGTTTGTGCGCAAAGTAATTGACGTAAGCTCGCCTCGTATTCAGAAACTGAACTTTGGATTTTCTGACAAGGCACGTGTATATCTGAACGGCCAATTATTGTACGAGGGCAACGATGAATTTGTTACCCGCGACTACCGCTTCCTTGGTACCGTGGGATATTGGGATGCGCTTTATCTGCCGCTCCAAAAGGGGCGTAATGAATTACTCATCGCCATATCCGAAGCTTTCGGCGGCTGGGGCATTAAAGCCCGGCTGACAGATTAGGTATTAAACTGCCTAAGGCTTTTCTGACAGCCGGTGCATTCTTCGTCCGGCACAACTCAGCAAGAGGGGCATCAAAGCCCGGCTGACAGATTAGGCATTAACTGCCTAAAGCTTTCCTGACAGCGGGGGCAATTTGGGTCCCATACAACTCGATGGCATGCATTACTTTTTCATGGGGGATCTCTCCGCCAATCAGCTGCGCCAGGTATCGGGTATTATGATAAAGCTCATGCATGTGGAGGATCTTGTCGATGATCTCGTTAACATCTCCTACCATCAACGGTCCTCCACGGCGGAGCGCTTCGAAGTATTGTCTTTCGATGGGCGACCAGCCTCTTTCACGGCCTATCCTGTTCATCATCTTTTCGTAAGTGGGATAGAGGTCGTCTGAAGCCTGTTCCGAATCATCCGCAGCGAAAAAATGTGTGCTGATGGCAAACTGCAGGCTGCTGACGTCATGACCGGCTTCCTGTGCCGATTTCCGGTAAAGCTCCGCAAAAGAGACAAAGCCATTGGTTGGACCTCCCAGGATAGCAACAGTGAGGGGCAGGTTCATTTTACCTGCTCTTACTGCTGATGCCGGTGTGCCACCAGCAGCCAGCCAGACAGGTAATGATGCTTGTATAGGACGGGGATAGACGCCCCGGTTGGGAATAGATGGGCGGAACTTCCCTTTCCAGTTCACGATCTCGTGCTGATTGATGTTTAAGAGCAGGTCCAGCTTTTCTATGAATAATGCATCGTAATCTTTCAGGTCATACCCGAACAACGGAAATGATTCTATAAACGATCCTCTGCCGGCCATGATCTCGGCTCTTCCATCGGATATCAGGTCGAGGGTGGAAAACTGCTGGAATGTCCGCACAGGATCTACAGAACTTAATACCGTCACAGAGCTGGACAGTTTGATGCGCTTTGTGATGGCCGCCGCTGCCGCCAGTATGGTTTCGGGAGATGATACAACGAAGTCGGGGCGGTGATGCTCGCCCAATGCAAAAACATCCAGTCCTACTTCATCTGCCAGTTTTATTTCTTCCAGCAGTTCATGCACCCGTTTGTGCGCATTGACGGCCTTGCCTGCTACTCTTTCCGGGGTGATTTCTCCAAAGGAGCTGATACCTAATTCCATTTTATATTATTTAACCATTTTACAATTTGTTGCCGGATAACGCTGCTGATACGATATCTGTCTGATGGCGCCGCAAAGTTCCGGCATAAGCTTTAGTCCGGGAACACTGTTTCCAAAAGTATAGTACTTTCTACCGGGAAACCAGGTATTTATACGCTTGTCATCATTTGTTATCTGATGGAACTTTACTTCAGCATTACAGCAGCATTCGAAACAGCATGAAGGGACATTGATACCGTTGACCCCGGAACACCAGCAACAGCAACAACGTACGAGACCATGGCGTTTTAACAGCCAACATTACATGCCCCAATTCATTGTCGCGCGCTATACAACGCAGCAGGCGTTGTCAGGAGCTGCTATTATCAGTTTTGTAACCTCAAAAAATTAAACAAATGGACAAAGCAATTGCCACAGACAACCTTAATGAACAACAGATCAAACTGTATCTGGAAAACCGTAAACTCTTACTACTCTCCAAATTCCTGCCACAACAAACAGCCAGCATTACTTTTTGGGAACAGTTAACGTGTGTGGGGTTTAATCCCGATGTATCCCGGTTGGAAGCAGTAGTGAAGATTAAACAACCTACGGGCTACAGCGGCGGATTATGCAGTGCAGGATCGCATGAATATGTGCGCTTCTTTGTAGACTACCATGATGGCGCCGGGTTTCAGAATGCCGGGCTGACCAGCTTTAAAGTAGCAGATATTCCCGATCCGGCTCCTCAGACCAAACATCCGCTACATTACATGGTATACATTTTCCTCAATGATGAGGCACATCGCCGGTTTACCGCCTGTGATACGGCCATCATTCCTACCGTAAGAGCGGTATTATCATGGAACAGTATTCCTTCATTAAATCCGGCCGACACTCCGCATTTTGGTAATGTAGTGGATGTTGATATTCAGCTGAAGAGAAAGCGGATCATCTTCTGGGGAGATCTTATCAAAGAGCTGAATATCAAAGAGAAACTGGACGTACTGCCACAGGTGGATGAAGAATTTAAACTGCCGGTGATTGACAAGCCTTTACCACCGGTAGAACAGTTCTACAAAATGTACAAAGGGGCAGGCGTGGAAGACCACCGCACCTTTTACAGCAGCATTATACCACAGTTGCCGGAGATAGCGCAGTTGCCAACTACTGTGCCTGTCTTTGATCTCGATATTGTCAGTAAGATAGGCGTGAACATCGCTGACATCACGAAGGTGATCACCAACCCCATATTTGAAAAGGACAATGCCAATATCGATTATGAACAGCTGACCTGCGTAGGACTTAATACGGTTTCCGATACACTGGGAGCAGTGATCAAACTGAAGAAGAGTACCGGTTTCAGTGGCAACCTGTGTACTGCGGGATCAAAAGAATATGTTGCCTTCTGGGCAGACTGGAACAACGATGGCACGTTTGATGAATACCTGGGTACTACCAGTGTCACTGTACATGACATCAGCAATATTCCTAACGATGGTTTGTACTATAACGTAGCGCTGCCATTAGACCTGTCTAAACGCCTGAAGAGCTGTGATATACCGAATATCATCAGGATAAGGGGTGTATTGTCCTGGCAGACATTGCCTTCAACAACAGATCCGAACGCGCTCAATTTCTATGGCAACCGTGTAGACGTACGGGTACAGATCAGGCCTGGTGTACAGGACGGCGGCAAGCTGGGAATAAATCTCTTCGATGTGAATGGTGTTGCCATCAGTAATATCGACCAGGTGGCGATAGCTACCAGGGGGTTGGCGTATAGCAGCGCAGTGTTCCCTGCTGCGGCCTATCCTTTTGGCGGGTTGATCAAACTGAGTGGTATGTTCACGAACAGTGGTCCATCCGGCACTACTTTCTATAAGGTACAATTCATTGATACCAGTGGTGGTACCTGGCAGGATGTGATGGATAAACAGAAATTCCAGATCATTGAAAGCAGTGTGCTGACACTGCACGACCAGGACCCCTCATTAACCGGTGGCTGGCTCACCTATCTGCCTGCCGTGCCTTCGAAAGCAGAGAAGCTATCGCTGCTGGCATTCTGGGACAGCGGCAGCAGGAATGGGCTGTATAAGATCAGGGTATTGTTTACGAAAGATCCGCTGCACGCACCGGCCAATATCAGCTATTCAGCCGAGACATATGTTTACCTTGACAATACCGGTTATATGGTGAATGCGGCACCGTCTACCACACTGGATGCTGCGAGTACGCTGGATGTGATCATTGCCGGTGGCGATTGTAAATTCTACAATAAAGGCGATGTGATCAGTGGTCAGCTGAAAGTGATCGATAAGTTCTTCAGCAACTGGTACTTCGACCTGCAGCCGGCAGCGCATATCACGCCTCCGGGTACACCGCTGAGCACTATTGTCAACCCTTCTTTCAGGTCGTGCGTAAGCCTGGCGGATAATGGGAATAATGGCCTTGCCTTCACCATCGATACAACGTACCTGCAGTCCTGCGGATATACGATCCGTTTGAGTGCGACAGACAGATCGCTGGTAGGGTATAAGATCCCTTTCCTTGATGGCTCGTATATCTACAATCTTACCAGCCATTATGCGGAGAAGTATCTTGGATTTGCTGTGTTGCCCTAGTTAAGATAGATGGATGGCGGAGCATGGGAATGGCGAAAGGCTGTTCCTGTGCTTTTGCTGTTGCCGGAAAACCGTAAAATATCATTTTTAATTTCCCCCATAGTACAGACCTTTGTGTTGAGAATGGATCAAAGAGATGGCAGTAACAACAACAGCAGCATCGTCAATTATTAAGGCCGAAAGGGGCAGCCTCCGTTTCAGGCGTATCAAGAACAGCATTTTTTTGTCAGGGCTTTCGGTATTTGCGCAGTTATATTTATTCCAGCCTGTATTACCGCTGCTATGTAAAGAGTTTAAGATCTCGCCTGCTGAGAGCAGCTGGGCGGTATCTGCTTCGACAATGGGAATGGCGGTAGGACTGTTTATCTTCTCTTTAAAAGCGGATGCCCTGCCACGGAAGCAGCTGATGGGATTTGCCATGCTGGCGTCTGCAGTGCTGACATTGTTGTCGGTGTTCATTCATAATTTTCATTTGCTGATAGCCGTGAGTTTCGCCAAAGGTGCTATGCTGTCTGGCGTTACAGCGGTGGCCTTAGCCTATCTGTCAGAAGAAGTAAGCCTCAGTTCATTGGGATTAGCTATCAGTCTTTACCTAAGTGGCAATGCTATTGGCGGGATGGCCGGTAGGATCGTGGTGATGTTGATAGCTGGCTGGGCGAACTGGCGATGGGCGGCAGCATTTGTAGGTATTTCCAGCCTGATCTTAGGTTTGTTTTTTATGAAGCGTTTGCCTGCCTCAAAACACTTTATGCCTATGCCGGTCAACATTGGTCAGAAATGGCAGCAGATGGGTGTGTTTTTCCGGCAACCGGTGATCGTCTTCGTTTACCTGGCTGCTTTCCTGTTGATGGGTGGGTTTGTGAGCATCTATAACTACACGGGTTTTCACCTGGAGGAGCCTCCGTTTTCTTTACCGCATTATGTGATTGCCTGTATCTTCCTGATGTATACCGTGGGCGTAGGGGGTACGATGGTAGCAGGAAGATTATCCGATAAGATCGCCCCGGCAAAGCTGATCAGGTACTTCATCCCTGCCATCGCTGTTGGATTGTTATTGATGTTGATATCGCAGCTGGTCGTCTTTATCGGCGGACTGGGTATTTTCACGTTCAGCTTTTTCGGCACGCATACGCTGGCCAGCAGGATCGTATCGCAGGAGGCGAAGGAAGGGAAGAGCAGTGCAACTTCGCTTTACTGGCTGTTCTACTATGCAGGTTCCGCCATCATTGGTACAGCTACGGGTGTTGTGCTGACGGGATGGGGATGGGCGACTTTTATCTTTTCCCTGTTGCTGCTGGTAGTGGCAGGGTTCCTGCTGGTTTTCAGGGCTGCTGGAAGTAAGTGATTACTCACTCAGGGCATAGTCGGCCGCCGCCTGGGAATGTGACTGAATCGTCTCAAACGTCGGGATGCTTACATCGTCCGGATGAATGACCAGTGGCAGTTCCTAATACGTTCTTCGTTAACAGCTCCTCCAGTTGCCTGATTTCATTCTTCAAAACAGTCTTCTTCCGTTTGCAGAAATAGAGCGCATTTTCGACGTATGGCCCCCCTTCCCAGGCAAGCCTTATCATCTGATTGCTGATCGCTTTCCTGCATAAAAAGTCCGGCATTATCGCAAAGCCTTTGCCATTACACAGGCAACGGAGGACGGAGGAAAAATGGGGAACTACGTAGTTGGGAGTCATATCCGGGAACTGATCAAAATTCGTCAGCCAGAAGTTTCTGAAGTGTTCCATGCCCGCGGTTGTAGTGTACCAGACCTGCTGTTTTAACCATTGTTTGATGGCGGGTCGGTCATTGTTCATAGTCAATTCATCCAACTGTTCGGCATTTGTTTTATTTCCACAGACCAGGACAATACGTTCCTTTATGAAGGGTGTATATTCAAGATTGGCCTGCAAATCCCTGCCGGGTATCACAATGAGATCCAACCTGCCTGCATAAAGGTCCTGTAGCATTTCGGGATATTGGTTAAAGCGTAAGATGAGATTAAACGGTAATTCCGCCAGGTGTTCTTCCAGCGCATATTCAAATGTATCGACTCCCATGCCCACGCTGACAGTAGACTTCGTAGCCTGTGAATTTCTGAAGAGCGATTGCTCTGTTTCTTCCAGTTTATTCAGCGAATCGAGAATACAGTTGTAGAGTATGATCCCTCTTTCGGTGGGCGCCATTTTCCTTGTTTCACGTTTGAACAAAGGGTATCCGGTATAAGCTTCGAGGGAATTCAAATGGAGGCTTGCGCCCGGCTGGGAAATATAAAGTGTCTGAGCGGCCGCTGTCAGGTTGCCCGCCTCGTAAATTGCTTTAAATGTTCTGAGCCATTCAAGGTTCAACATATAGTTGTGTTTTTGTGATCAATTCAAGTAGCATGATGGCAGTAGGCCGGGCTGTGGTGTTCCATTGCCTTAAAATTTCCGGTGTGGGGTGCTGTAACGACGTCTGTCAGATAGCCACGAGCCGGGTCTCAAGCCTTGTCTGTACCTATAGCTGATCTATATGTGTGCCAGTTGATGATGTAAGAGTAGGTTTGGAAAGGATTGTGACTTAAGTGATTGGTAAACAATTGGGTATTCGGATTTTTTTCGGCAGCGATATATGAAGAAAAGAGCCGGAATTCTCCGAAAAAATCGGAGCTGCTTTGCGAACTCCGGAAAAACCGGAGTATTTGCGAGGGAATGGTAGTGATAGATGGGGGAGTTTAACGCTTAGATGTTCTCTGCGGGTTTCATAAAATCGTTCTTTTTGATATTGAGCTTCTCCATTTTTGATTCCAGCGTTGTGGGTTTAATATTCAGTAATTCCGCAGCGCCATTGACGCCACGTATCCGTCCGGCTGTTTTCCTGAGAATGGAAATGATGTACTCCCTTTCGGTCTCTCTTTGGACACGTTTGACGTCTTCCAGTGTTTTGATGTCTGTCGTGGCTGACGTGCGGGGTGATGTGTCTGTAAGATGGCGTTTTAACTGCAGGGGTGATTTACCATCATTGAGAATAGCAGACTGTTCCAGCACATTTTCCAGTTCCCTGATATTACCCGGCCAGTCGTAAATGAGCATGGCTTCCATCATGGAGGGAGCAATTCCATAGAATGGCTTATTGAATTCCTTGCAGAACTTTTCCGCAAAATAAACTGCCAGTCCTTCTATGTCACTTCTTCGCTCCCTTAAGGGCGGTAATGTGATGGGAAATACATTAAGACGGTAGTACAAATCGAGCCGGAAATTCCCATTTGCTACCTCTTGTTCCAGGTTCCTGTTGGTGGCGGCAACGATACGGACATTGACCTGTAGCGTTGAGTTGCCACCGACATATTCAATCTCTTTTTCCTGCAAAACACGTAAGATCTTCACCTGCATTTCAAGTGGCAGTTCTCCTATTTCATCTAAAAAGATGGTCCCCCCATCAGCCTGTTCAAATTTACCCTTTCTTTTTTCTGTAGCGCCGGTGAATGCACCTTTTTCATGACCAAAAAGTTCTGACTCAATCAGCGTGGCCGGAATCGCGGCGCAGTTTACCTTTATGAATGGCGCATTTTTCCTTGGGGACAGGAGATGAACAGATTGGGCCACCCGCTCTTTGCCGGTTCCGCTTTCCCCAAGGATCAATACTGAAGTATTGTGCGGGGCTACCTGCGCTGTAAGGTCTAATGCTGCCAGCAAAAGATGGTGACTGCCGATGATGTTCCTGAACACAGGCTGGTTTACCGTTTCTCCCTGTAAGTTTTTAAACGCGCCTGTCTGATTTAATAACAAATCCGCCGGATTGTCCCCGTACATTATACTTTCAGCTACAGCCGATATTGATGTTCTGAGGCGGTTAAGCAGGGCAATGTGACTATTGGTATATACATCGCGCTGGCGACTGTAGAAAAAGTAGTGGAAGGATAGGCCATTATTGAGGGTAACAGGAAATACGAGGTAAGACTGTATGTTGAATACCCCGCTCAACGTTTTCAGAAGAGAGGGAACATTCAACTTTTCATCGGGTATCTCATTGCAGATGACAGTATTTATATCCGTTTGGCTGTTAGCCAGGATTACCGGCAGGGCTGCTTTTTTCAGATTTGTAATGGTCAGTAGTTCTTCTGTACCGACAAACTGATATTCATCGAAGCCGATACGAAGATACCCCTTGTCGTCAAACTGTGCAGTATTGAGTGGTCTGAGACCGGACGAGATAAAATCAAAAGGTATGTGTGCTTGTATGATCCTTGCGAGCTTTAATAACTTTTGCCGGCCGGCAGAAACTTCATGGGCTGTTCCTTCAATCTGTTGTTGTAAAAGTTGTTCCCGGCGTCCCCTGGCTTCCAGGCTATGCATGTGGCGGTACCACGCAATGTCCAACATCACCATGAGGTCTTTTTTTCTGAAAGGCTTCACCAGAAATCCATAGGGTTCTGTGGCTTTGGCCTCCTCGAGTATTTTCTGGTTGGAATTGGCAGACAAATAGATAAAGGCTATATTCTCAGACCTTAGTTTCCTGGCAATATCGATACCTGAAAGTTTGCCCTGTAACCGGATATCGAGTAATGCGATATCCGGCTTCACTCTTTGGAGCTGCTCTTCGGCCGCTTCGCCGGAGGCGGCGATGCCACAGACCTCATAACCAAATCGCTGTAATACCTGTCGCAGGTTATTGGCGACTATAAATTCATCTTCCACAATCAGCACTTTCTTCTTCATAACATTCGGTAATTAAGAGTTCGTCAAAAATGGACGCGATAGATGCATGTTCATTACGACAAATCTGATCGTGATATGCAGACCATTATCATTCGCAAAACTAAAACGGCCATTGAGCTGCGTGGCGAGTCCCTGCATCAGGTCAAATCCGAGTGAGGCATGCGCTTTTGTATCCGTTCCCGCTGGCAGGCCGATACCATTATCTGATATTTTCAGGATCAGCTGATCAGGGCCGTCCTGGTACAGGTGAATATTCACCGTTCCGTACTGCCTGCCAGGAAATGCGTACTTAATTGCATTGACGATGGCTTCATTAATGATCAGCCCCAGGGGAATAGCCTGTGATATATCGAGTTCGAGTGAGGCAATGTTTTGCTCAAACCTGATCCGCGTACCTGTATCGAAGCTATCACGGGCATAGTCCACCAGCTCCCGGATATATTCGGGCATAGCAATAGTAGTGATATCTTCAGATTGATAGAGTTTCTGATGTATCAATGCCATTGCATGTACGCGGCGCATATTGTCTTCAATAGCGGCAAGCGCCGCATCATTATTGATATATTCCGACTGTGAATCCAGCAGGCTTATGACTATCTGCAGGTTATTCTTCACACGGTGATGCACCTCCCGCAATAACCACTCTTTGTCAGTCAGCAATTGTTGCAGTTGCCGGTTCTTCTCGGTAATCAGCCGGCTATTGCGCTGTTTTAAACGATTCTGCCGGAATAGCAGACCTGCGATGATGATGACGGCCATTACACCCAGGGCCATTAAGTTTCTCACGAGCGCTGCTTTTTCGGAATTTGTCTTTTCGAGCTTTGCCTGCTGTATTAATGATGTGATCTCATTTTCTTTTTCATTTATCTGATATGTTATCTGGAGCTCTTCCGCCTGTCTTATTTTTGTAACCCTGAAACTGGAATCAAGCAATTGTACATACTTCCTGTAATGTTTTGCTGCAGCAGTATTATCTCCCAATATAGAATCAATGTAAATCAGCCGGTTGTATGCTGCTATTGCATTAGACAGGGTGGCAGAAGCACGGGTGGGATTGCTGATCTCTTCTTCAAAAAGCTCCCGGGCTTTCTGATACTGTTTACGTGTGAGAAACAGGTAACCATACTGGGTACTGATGATACTCTTTCTGAGAGGGCCCCTGATTGTTGCTGCTGCGGTTTCCAGGGAGTCCAGCTTTTTTATGTGCATCTCAGCCTGATCCGGCATATTGAGGTGCAGATAACAGTTGGAGAATACGTAATGATAAAAGAATTGTTCCGTAGGATTGACCGGAAAGCCTACTTTATTTGCCACATCCACTGTAAGGTCAAGTGCTTCTTTTGCACGTCCCTCTTGCGCCATATAATTCACTACAGTGCCTAGTATATTATACACTGATCCATTACGCTGGGCAACGAAATGGTCGACCGACTTCCGTGCTATTTCAGCACTTTCTTTTATTCTGCCTTCTGAATTGAGCAGTGCCGACAGATCAGTATAAAAATAACTCAATGCAAAACTATCCCGGGTGATGAGGGCTGTATTGATAGTTTGATACACATAACGTAACGGCTCACCAAACTTCCCCTGGAAACCTGTAATGGAAGCAATGGCCTGTGTATTATAATGGGTGTAGGGATAATGAATGGCTTCCGCGAGTTTAAAAGCCTTCAGGAGCGTTTCGTATGAATGGTCTACCTGCCCGGCAATGAACAGCAGGTAACCAAGATCGGTCAGCGCATTGATCTCAGCTTCAATGTATCCAAGGCTGTGGTATAATGGTGCGGCCTGCTGCAGGTCAGTGATCTTCTTTTCCAGTGTAGTAGCCATCGCAGGTTTATATATGCCCCGGTATGCTAACATCCTTGCTTCTATTTGTTTGTCGCCAGCCTGCCGGCATTTGTTGATCAATGCATCAGAAATTGAATCGCCCTTTTCATCATTTGCCTGGACATAAACTTTTGCCAGCAAACAGGTGGCTAATCTGCCTAGTCTTGCCTCGTTTAATGAGTTACTTTCATTTATCGCTTTTGTCAGGAAATACGTAACGC
Organism: Chitinophaga filiformis; assembly: GCF_021646545.1. Lineage (GTDB taxonomy): Bacteria > Bacteroidota > Bacteroidia > Chitinophagales > Chitinophagaceae > Chitinophaga > Chitinophaga filiformis_A. The sequence continues at coordinate 237,332 of NZ_JAKIRP010000008.1, forward strand.
TGTCCAGGTGCCGGTGATAACTATCGGTCTCAAAAGCATAATAAGCGCCTAGTAGTATTAATAACTGCAGGCGCTTTCTACCCGTAGTTTCAGAAAGCCGGCGAATGCCTGCTTCCGGTTCCCGCCGGTCAATCCAGCCCGATTCTCCGGAGAGCTGGGGATCGTCGATATTTTCAGCCAGTATAGAAAGCCGGCTTAATTGCATAGAACGGCCCGCCGCAGCTATGCAGCTGTCAAGGTCAACCTGGCCTTCTTTTGTAACTACAAGGAAAGTGCCCCCCATGTACATACTCAGCCGCTGCCAGGACGCTTTGTCCTCTCGCATCGGATGGTAAGAATATCCGGGAATTGCCATCTTCGCCGGAAGTTGCGACGCCACCTTAGATGGGATCAACAACCAGAATAGCAGGCAGGTAAAATTTTTTCCAGACATAGGCTTCTTTTCTATGAGAATCATAAAAAAAGCCTGATCCCATTTGGATTCAGGGACTGCGTTCTACATACCCTCTTTAATAATACAAAAGGTAGCGAAAAAAGGCTAATATTCAAACTTTTGCCATGCGTAAGCATGAGTACAAACAGGGCAGAAAGCGGAAAACAGGACATTACTATGAGAATAATGATAATACCTATCAGTCGGCTTATTTCTCAGGGAAAGGGCTTTTGCGCATATTTACCAGGCAATTCCATTACTTATCCTAATATCTCACCATGAAAATACATTGTGAGTGGAGGCTGGCTTTATCATCTTTTATGTATACATGGGGTGGTATCTTATTGGGGCGGGGCTCAGATAGGGCTGTCGTTATTGTGTTGACAAAATATCATGCAAAAACAGCTTACCAGCATGAATTCCTGGAGGGTTTAAGCGCATATGTTTTCAGTTCGCTGGAAGCGACTGGAAACATAATGTCGGAAGCCTTTTACGAGAAAGGAGATTTCTGCATCATGTGGGTAATGGAGCGATGGGGTAACTACGATTTTTATAAAAAAAACAGGAGAAGCAGCGAGGCGGGAGTTGTCAGGCACCTTGCGAAGACCGGCCTGATTACTGCGGTTGAAACAGTCTTTTTGAAAGACCTGTTATTGTTTTCCCTGGCGCGTTCCCGCAATCCGCTAAAGGAGAATGACCGGCAGATCACCGTCATGTTATTTATAGAAGTAAAAAGTGGCGCAAAAAATTATTTCAGATCGATCAAACAGGCGATCATATCTGTATTTAGAGATAAGCCGGGTATGTTACACTTTCAGCTGAGTCGGGTGCGCTGTTTCAGGAGAAGGTTCATCGTCTGCAAAAAGTTCCGTGACTGGGACGCATTCCAGTATCATCTGAAAGACCCTGCACTTCAGCCTGTGATAACATTCCTGCAAAGTGCAGTGAAAGAACCTCCCTATGAAAAAGGATATCACCATCTGATTCAATTTGCTCCGCTATATGGGAGCTTTTAGACCGCCGGAGGGATATCCGGTTATAACATGTGCTATTAAAAATATAGGAGCTGCTATCAGCTGGCTTATTTGTCTGGCAACATTTTTACAGCCAATTTTGAATGGCGGGAACAGCCGGAGATTGTCTACCAACATGCATTCCGGCTTCAGGATTACACGAGCCTGGATGGGCTGCTGAAATATCCATAAAAGCAGTGTTCAACCTTATAGACCAGGGTATATGATCATGTAGAAAACACTTTCAACGTTAACCAATAAAACTCCTGAAAAATGAAAAAGAGAATCTTGATTATCGCATCAAATGCCAATACTATTGGACCACACAACAGACGAACCGGCACTTTTCTTTCCGAGGTAGCGCATCCGTATGCTGTATTTGACGAGGCGGGCTATCAGGTTGATTTTGCCACTTTATCGGGCGATACGCCTTTTTTAGATGCATTGAACCTGGCTGATGATCCTGAGAACCTGAAGTTTTTAACAGGTAAGGGATGGGCCGATATGCAAAAAGCGAAGAAGCTCTCAGACGTGGATGTCAGTACTTATGACGCCATTTTCGTGCCCGGTGGACTTGCTCCGATGGTGGATATGCCGGATGCGCCACTGTTGAAGAAAGTGGTAAAAGAAACTTACGAACGTGGCGCAGTAGTTGCAGCCGTTTGTCACGGACCGGTGTCTTTACTAAATGTAAAGCTGAGTGATGGCTCTTATATCGTGAGCGGAAAGAATATCGCATCTTTCACAACTGAGGAAGAAGATAATTATGCCCGTGAGGATGTGCCTTTCGACCTGCAGACTGCATTGACCAAACAGGGCGGCATCTATCATACTACTGCGCCATGGACAGCCAACAGTGTTGCAGACGGCAGGCTTGTAACAGGCCAGAATCCCGCATCTGCAAAAGGCGTAGGCGAAAAGATCGTGGCACTGCTGGAAGCTGACGCCCGAGCTATTCACCATTCAGATTTTACAACACAAATAATTTAAGTTTTATGAAAACAAGGAAGATGATATCGACAGTTGTTGCCGGAGCAGTACTGCTCTGCATGTGCTTCTCATTTACATCCTTATGGAGTACTTTCCCTGGCGATAAACACGCTGCGATGGAAGACAAACCCACCATTGTGTTGGTTCACGGCGCTTTTGCCGATGGGTCTTCCTGGAGCAAGGTAATACCTCTCCTGCAGGAAAAGGGATATAAGACGATCGCTGTTCAGAACCCCCTTACCTCCCTTGAGGACGATGTGGCTTTTGTTCAGCGGGCGCTTGGGGAGGTAGATGGAAAGATTGTGCTGGTAGGCCACTCCTGGGGAGGCGTTGTGATCACACAGGCCGGAAATAATGAAAAGGTACAGTCATTGGTGTATGTAGCGGCTTATGCGCCCGATGAAGGGCAAAGTATTCAGGCCCTCGACAAGGATGCATATGAAGTGCGGAAGTACCCTCGCGTACCTGGATTGGCTGATCCTGTTATTACAGATGGCTATATCCGGCTTAAAGAAGATGCAGTGATCAATCATTTTGCGCAGGACCTGTCGCGACAGGAGGCAAAGAATATTGCAGCCTGCCAGGGGCGTTTTCATGTAAGCACGCTCACTGCCAAAGTTTCCAATCCGGCATGGAAAAGCAAACCATCTTTTTTTATCGTTGCAGACAATGACCATATCATTTCACCGCAACTGGAAGCTGACATGGCAAAAAACATTCGCGCCACCACTTACCATCTTCCTGCCAGTCATGTGGCTATGCTCGCGAGGCCCGGAGAAGTGGCGGACGTTATCCTGAAGGCTGCCGGCGGCCAGTAACGATGAAATGCCGCCTGCTTCAAGGATCCATTTAAGAATAATCCGCTACAATTATGGAAACTAATCCTGTTCACGTATTCGCCCGCTGGAAAGTGAAAGAGGGCAACTTTGAAGCGGTTTTAGCACTGCTCAAAGAGGCCCGCTCAATGAGCCTTAAGGAAGAAGGTAATCTGTTTTACGAAATACATCAGAGTAAAGCGGATGCCAACACGCTTATCCTCTTTGAAGGGTATGCTAATGAAGCAGCACAACAGGCACACGTGCAATCAGCGCATTTTATGCGGGTGGTTGCCGGACAAATTGTGCCCTTGCTGGAAGAACGGGAGGTGACACTGACCATTCCGATCGAGGTCTGAGTTGTTAGGAAAAGCCTTGATCATGCACATTATTGGCATGCCACTTAAAGGGATCTTATGAAGCAGCGTTTAAGGCTGCGATGAACGGCACTGTTCATTTCTCTGAAATTTCCAGTAGCTCTTTCAGGTATTGTCCCCAAACTGCAGGGAGTGAGTTAGTACCATGACCAACGGTTTTGTCGGTGATCGGCAACAGGATATATCTTCCTTTCTTTACTTTTTTGATCTCCCGTTCCATCACTCCCAGTTCTGCAGGGTTGATCTCATCATCAGCAGAATTGATAGCGAAAACGGGTGCTTTGATCTTTGAGAGGTAGGGAGAAGGGTTATAGTACCGTGAGGCTTCCAGTGCATAGATCACATCATTGGCATCCAGGGCCGCGAGGCTGGCGCTGCGCATTCTCACCACAAGCGAGTCTGCCGTTTCCCGGGTGGGGGCAGACAGTTGCAGTTGCAGCGGACTACTGTTCATGAAGAAGAAGGAGGACAAAGCGCCTGTTAAGCCCAGGGTAGGTTGTGACTTATATTCACCATTCTGCCAGGCCGGGTCCATTTTGATAAGGTCAATCGCCATCTTACGCATCATCCGGTTACGGCCCGCAATAGGAGCAGGCTGACAGGCGAGTGGCATCATAGCGTCCATGAAATCGGGATAGGCGTATCCCCATATCCAGGTGTGCATGGCGCCCATCGAGGTGCCTAATATGAGACGAAGGTGATTAACGCTCAGGTGTTCGGTAAGCAGTTTGTGTTCAGCAGTCACCATGTCATTGTAGGTATACGCCGGGAAATGCATATGAAGACTGTCGCTCGGGCGGCTCGACTTACCATGACCGATAGCATCAGGTAAAATGATGAAGTATTTGCTGGCATCCAGTAACTGGCCGGGGCCGAATAACTGTCCGGCAAACTGTTTTCCCAGGAATCCCGCCGCTGAAGCAGTGGTACCATGCATGATCAGTACTGCGTTCATGACCTTACCGTCCGCACCCTTGCGGGGTGTGCCTATTGTATAGTAGTGGAGATTCATCTGAGGAAGCGTTTCTCCATTCTCGAAAATGTAATTCTCAACGGTATAGGTGCCTTCCTGAGGTGTGGGATAGGAAGACTGTGCCTTTGTCTGAACAGACAGGAAAAAAGCGACCAATAGCAATGAATACTTCTTCAGCATGACAATAAGTGTTTGTAACGGGGGCGAAAAAGTAAGTATAATTGGGCGGTTTTGATAACCGCTGATCATTTTTACCAATAAATGGGTCAAGATCCGGCGCAGCCAGAGATCCCATCTGAAAACCCGCTGCCAGATAATAAAAAATCCCGGGCACATTACGTACCCGGGACTATATATAACGTCATGCTGACAAGCGCTTACTGCTGCTTGGCCGCTTCTTTTTTCTTCTTCTGAGCGTCTACGATCGCACCGATACCAGCACCAGCACCCGCACCTACAACGGTACCGATAGCCGCACCTTTCAGACGGTCGTTCTTGTTAAGGATGGCACCTGTAACCGCACCTGTACCAGCACCTACAACAGCGCCTTTAGCAGTATGGCTCCAGCCTTTCTTCTTTTCAGTAGTAGTAGTGGTAGTAGTAGCAGCTGGTGCGCTGTTATCTGCATTGCTACCGCTGCTGTGATGAACAGTGGCAGGTGCATTCTTCCCACGGATATTTTTAACAGTTTCCATTGAATCAATGGTGCGCTGTTTTACTTCGTTTACAGCATTAACAGAGTCTACCGCTGCCTGTTTTGCAGCCTCGATAGCCTCTTCCTGAGATGGTTTGTTATTACAGGCGAATAGCGTGACGATTGTTGCTAAGCTCAAAAATAACTGTTTCATGGCCTGATTTTTTGGTTTATCAATTTACAGTACTAGTAGACAAAACTATGCCATTTTTGTGAATTCTCACTAATTATACTGTAAATTAAAATGATGTAAATGGTACTTTTTTACTATTTATTTATTTTCAGCTAATTATCTCCTTCCGCGGTCCTTTCTTTCCGGAGTTTCGTCTTTAACGGTATTGATGTAACCATTAAACCCAACAACAATGAAAAATGCTATTGCATGCCTCCTGATGGCGACCCTGATTTCCTGTAGTAAGAAAGACAGTGAACTGATCCACGAAAAAGACCTGGGTGCCAGCGCACTAGCTGTCACCAATTACTATGTAAACGGAGCCACCGGTAATGATGCCAATGCCGGTACGTCCGAGAGCACAGCCCTCAAAACTATCCAGAAGGCCCTCGACAAGACAACGGAAGGGGCCGGGGCCACCATCTACGTAGCGGGTGGTACTTATAAGGAACGGCTTGAGTGGGCGCATTCCGGCGCTTCTGCTGCAGAGCCTATCACCCTGACAAACTATGCCGGTGGTACGGTTATTATTGACGGTGTAGGTGCTACGAACGACAGCCGGCCTGCGCTGATCCATGTTGCCAGCAAAAGCCATATACGGATCAATAACATCCGTATAGCCAATAATATCAAACCTGGTGCTTTTGGCATCCATGTCGAAGGAACGGGGACAGACGTGCAGATAACCTCGTGCCGGATCTATAATATTGGCTGGACAACAGATTCTACTGCTATGCCGAATTCCGGGAATAATGCCAATCCGCTGATACTGGTTGGTTCAACGCCCACTGCCTACACCGAAATATATTTTGGCGGCAACCAGGTATATGCATGTAATACCGGGTATAGCGAAGCTATGACTATTGGGGGGAATGTCAGCAACTTCCTGATAGAGAATAATATTGTGCACCATATCAGGAATATCGGTATAGATATGACCGGGCATTATGGCTGGACAGGCGCACCTGATAGTGTAAACTTCGCCAGGAATGGGAATGTAAAAGGTAATGTTGTTTACAACTGTATTTCACCGGTAGCCACCAGCGGCGGTATTTATGTGGATGGTGGTCGTTGGATCAACATCGAAGGGAATATTTCTTTTAATAATGGCGCAGGTATTACAGTTGGCTGTGAAAATCCCAATAATACTGCTGAAGGGATCAATATACGCAGCAATTTTATCTATAATAACATAGATGCGGGATTATTGATAGGTTCTAATGCATCGGGTAGTAAGGTGGTTTATTCTACTATCAGTAATAACACGCTCTTTAAGAATTATACAAAAGGTGGCTGGGGAGGTGAGATCAGTCTGCAGAACACTGATCATGTGACATTCTCCAGCAACATTATACAATCTGCCAGCGATATCGTAGTGCTTAAACTGCTGGGATATACGACTACCAATCTGGCAATGGATTACGACAGGTACTACACCAGTTCAGGCAGTGCGGCTACTTTCGATTGGGGAAATGATGGTTTTTATACTACGTTAGCTGGTTTTCAGGCAGGTACAGGATTGGATGCGCATGCCACTTATGGTAACCCTTCTTTTGTGAATAATACGGCGGGAGCGTTGAACCTACACCTGGCCAGTGGCTCGGCTTGTATCAATGCAGGCGATCCTGCTTTTGTGCCGGCACCAGGAGAGCTGGATATAGATAAACAGGCAAGGAAGCAGAATAACAGAGTGGATATAGGAGCGGATGAGACAGCGTTGTAATGAAGTATCCATAAGGATTAAAATACAAGAAAGCCAATGAGTTTAAAGGTCGCAGAAATGCGACCTTTTTCATACGATCAATGTGTCCTGAAATTCGAAGTGCATGTACGAGGTATTCTCACGTATTATAATGAGTGCGGGATTTATATAAGTATTGCCGGGTTTATCTTAACTTGCAGGATACTGCTACTATGAAGTTCAATTTTTTTAAAAGTCGCAAAGACAAACTTATGCAATCCGGAACCAGGGTATACAGGAAACAGATAATTGAAGGCGTCTCCATCCCTGCCTTCATTCATAACGATAGCTATTTCTTCACCGATCTGGATGTATATGAGGATGGAAGGGTTAACTGTTGGAATTTTGAGGACTTTGAACATTTTAAGGAAGACGTCCGTAGAGGATGGGTTGCGCTCAGCATCCCTGACAATAAAAATATCAGCATTCATGGATTGGGCGAGTGGTCTATCGATAATGCGTCATGGATATTTAATAGGGAGAGCTTTATAGAATACGTAACATCGCTCATAAGGGAGTTAAACCCCCATATGGAAAACATCTTCAAATATCGTCAGAAAGTTGTGAAAGGTACCCGGGTTGGGGAATTAGGAACAGGACTCATCTACAAACCAGATAATCCGAAAGATATATTTCCTAAGAGAATAGAAGGCAACAGTACAAATCTGTTTTATAGACTTAAAAATGAATATTATCTGGTCAAAGTAACGGTCTTTGCTGATCTCACGGTCAGTTTAAACCGTCTGGAGAAGCCGGTAGCGCTCACGCTTGCGGAACTGGAGGAACTGGTTGATAAAAAAATAATCCTTACTGAACTACCGCAGAATGCAAGAGTATGCATCTATGGGCTCGGAAGTTTTGATATTGGAGAATGCGGATATGTTGTAACCATTGGGGAGATATTGTCACAAATAAAAGATATGTTACGTGAGTTAAGAGGTGAGCCGACTTCAAGCCATATTTGCATTCAGGCATACAAAAACTATGTAGAGAATCCTACGGTAGAGAACAAGGAACATCTGAAGATCAGTTATGAAAATGTCCCCGAGCATGAAAGAATGTATCTGGGGGATATGGACACCAAAGACATCCCCATAAGGATGATCATTTATGGAGAACAGGAGATCGAAAACTGGTCACACTATAGGGTAGCGAAGCTACAAGGAAAGAAACTTCCTGAGATCAGAATTCCTAAACCCGATCAATAACTAATCTCACAAAAACATTCCGGACACCTGTACGCCGTAAAGAAGAAGTCCTGAAAACTGCTCATTACAACAGCCTTCAGGACTTCTTTTTTTATTTCTCCTGATAATTTTTTACATCTTCACCCCACCTTCAATCACACCTTTTAATGTCTTTGACACCAGCTTGTCTCCATCAAAAAACGAAACGGTAGCCTCATTTCGTATAGTGAACTGTGAGCCTTTCCAGTAAGCCACAAAGCCTTTGAAACTATTGAGTTTCAATACCTCACCGGTAGCATTGCTTTGTACCTGGATATATGCGAGTGAAATTGTTTCTTCCTTGCCGAGGTTTATATAAAATGTATAGTGGTAATCAGCATCCTTCTGATATCCGATCTCTGTAAAAGTTGCTTTGGCAACTTTCGCATCTGCAGCATTTCCAAAAATGAATGAGAACGTGGAAGCAGCAATAAAAAATAATAGGTAGAGTACTTTTTTGTTCATAGGCCTCGGCTTTAGTTGACAGAATTTTCATTAACTAAGGGACAATTTAACAAATTTTTAAATATAAGCCTGGGTTTTATTGCTTATGGGCGTAAAAATCTTTTTTTAAACAGGTACGCTCATACGGCGAAAATTTTTTTATCGTTGATTATCAATAGATCTGAAAATGCGCGCCAGACAGGTTTCCTGATAGAATTTTCGTGTAGGCGAGACATACTGGGTGTTTTAAATGACGGAAATCAAATTAGTTATGAGCGGTTATGTCTTATATTTTTTTCTCATTCATGGATAGTGGCTTCACAGCAACAATAAGAAATGCGTTAAAATTTTTTTTAACGCTTGTACGCTTATCGGGTCATAAATCTTGTCATATAGTCAAACGAATAATTTAATTGATAATGCGCATTTGTCAGTTTGGTTATCTACTACATTCATATAGCATTTTATAAAGGTTATAACAGATGAACAGAATTTTGATGTTTCTCGTGGCGTGTTTGATATCGATGCCAATGTTTGCTCAGACCAGTTTCTATATCAGAGGACAACTTGGGAAACTACCAGCTCCGGCAGTGGTATATTTAGGCTATTCAGTAGATGGTGAGGCTGTATATGACTCAGCATATGTAGAGAACGGATTTTTTAAGATCATGCAGTACGTGCCTTACCCGGTAAATGCACTGTTGATGGTAAGCAGGAACGGGGAACCCGTGAACTTTTTCAGCAGTAAGAATATTGCGCATCTGTATATAGAACCAGGCGCGAACATCTGGCTGACTTCCGATGAAGACATCTCTAACTTCGAGGCGACCGGATCTAAAACACAGGATGAATACTTAGTGTATCAGACACATATGGCCGAGATCAATGCGAAGATTGACGCGCTGACAGAGGAATCGTCCAATACTATGTTCTCTGACGTAAGTACACAGGGGATCGCTGCCAAGAGGAACTACATGGAGCGTTTCCGCGCCGCAATGGAAGAGCGTAAATTGAAAATGAAGGAGTTTATTCAGCAGAATCCTGAAATGTATATCTCTATAGATATCCTGGATGAATATGCAGGCGCCTTCATAGAATACTCCGACATTGAACCACTGTATAAAATACTGAGTGATAAAACTAAAAAGAGCATACGTGGAAAGGCATTCCAGAAGAAATTGCTGGAGTCAAAACAGGCTGCCGTAGGTACCGAGGCTCCTGATTTTACCCAGAAAGATCCTGACGGGAATAAAGTAACACTCTCTTCTTTCAAAGGAAAGCTTGTACTGCTGAACTTCTGGGGTAGCTGGAACTCAGCTTCCAGGATTGAAAACCAGGAACTGAAACAGATTATGAAGGCCTATGACAATAAGAAGATTGTGGTGATAAACGTAGGTCTTGAAGCCCGCAGGGAACACTGGACCAAGGCGCTCAGTGAAGACAGACTTATCGGTTATAATGTTTCGGATGTGAAGTTCATGAAGAACGAGGTGGCCGAGCTTTACAGAATTTCTGCCGTGCCTCAGAACGTGCTCATAGACGAGACTGGGAAAATTATCGCCAGGAACCTGAAAGGCAAGCAACTGGAAGAGAAGCTGAATAGCCTGATCGGAAAGTAACTCAAAATATTCCATAAGACAATCTGAACGGAATCGCTGCTATCAATTTTGCAACAATTAAAAAAGGATGCTGTCTCAGAGCATCCTTCAGCAGTGGTTCCGTTCAGATTCTTTCACTACATAACGGTGTATTGGTCAGGCGAATTTCCGTAGTAATGCATCCGCTGTTGCTTTGGCGATATACATCCCCTCCGTTATTGGTTCCTTTTTTAGCAGCGTTGTCGTTAACCGTATTAGTTCTATCTATCTCCTGCATACCAGCAGACACCCTTACAACATTATTCCGGATACGCCTGGTTATCGGATAAATAATTGGCATGTAATATAAGAAGGATAACTATAGTTTTTTGTATTTTTAGCTGGATATCATTTTAAGCAGCTAAAGGGAAACAGCGGTTTACGCATGCAGCAAGACACCGATACCGACCTGTTATTAAGGATGAAAAAAGGCGATGAAAGCGCCTTTAGAGAATTATATGACCGGCATAGCAGGCAGGTGGCTGCGTTTGTGTTTCATCTGACCCATTCTGCCGTGGATGCGGAAGACATCCTCCAGGAAACCTTTCTGAAACTATGGGCCAACCGGGAGCAGTTACCAGCTATCGTCAATCCCGGTAATTATATCTTTATTATAGCCAGGAATAAAACCCTGGACCATCTCCGGAAGATAGCGCAGCAGCAGAAACTTGTAGACCATATATGGGCGAACATCTCCGACGCTGCAGACGCCCTCGATCTGCAACTGGACGCCCGGGAGAGCCAGCAGCTGATCAATGCCGCCCTTTCCAGGCTTACAGAACAGCAGCGTACTATTTTCCGCCTAAGCCGGCAGGAAGGACTTGATCACGCCACTATTGCCAGCCAGCTGCAATTATCCAAAAGCCGGGTTAAAAATGTGCAGGTGGAAACATTACGGTTTCTTCGCCAGTTCCTGTCCCGGCATTCGGAATTATTGCTTTTCCTCTTCGTACTGATCACCCCCTGAAAAAAAAGTTTAAGAATCCACGGTCCTATTTTCCATCACATCCGTCTTTACAGTATATGCCTGATCATCAACAAAGAATTGCTTATCTCTTAGAACGTTATGTGAATAAATCATGCAGCCGGGAAGAGCTGGATGAGCTTTTTGCAGCTATTGGCAAGGGAGAGGACCCGGAAGCGCTGGAGCGTTTCCTGGAGGAAAGCTGGCATGCAGACCTGGCAGCACCGGATATCGACTATGAGCAGGCATATCAGCAGATCAGGCCTTCGCAGCAGCCACGCCGGGCCGTTATTACCCTGAAGCGGGTAGCAGTGGCGGCTGCGTTTGTATTGTTAGCAGGAGCTGCCTACTGGCTCATAACACGCAGGCAGACAGCCACTCAGCCGGGACTGGCAGAACAGACCGTTCCGGCAATCATCCCACCTGGCGGCAACAAAGCAGTGCTGACCCTGGCAGACGGTTCGGTGGTGACACTGGACAGCACAGGCAAACAGGTGATCAGGCAGGGCGGAGTGGCTATTCAGCAACAGAACGGACAGTTATCATATGGCAATCAGCCAGCAGACGGCAGCGTACACTACAACAAACTGACAACGCCTCGAGGGGGACAATTCAGGGTGGTATTGCCCGATGGCACCAGGGTATGGCTCAACTCAGCCTCCATGTTAAGATATCCGACCGCATTTAACGGAAAGGAGAGAGTAGTGGAACTGGATGGGCAGGGATATTTCGAGGTAGCAGCCAATGCCCGGCAGCCATTTAAGGTCAAGGTGCATAGTATGGAAGTGCAGGTGCTGGGTACCGACTTTGACATTATGGCCTACAGCGACGAGACGTCTATTAATACCACCCTCCTGACAGGCAGCATTCAGGTGAAGGAAGGCAACAATGAACAGGTATTGCGCCCCGGCCAACAGGCGGTAATGAACAATGAAGACCATCAGCTTACGGTCAGAACAGCAGACATCAGAAAAGTAACCGCGTGGAAGAACGGATTGTTTGTATTTAATAACATGGCTTTGCCCGCTATTCTGAGGGAAGTGGCCCGCTGGTACGATGTGGATATTGTCTACACGACCAGTCCCGGAACGGAATTGTATGGGGGCGGTATTGGAAGGAACCTGCAACTGGCCGATATACTGGCCTTGCTGGAAGGAAACGGATATAATCATTTCAAGGTCGAAGGAAGAAAGGTAATCGTATTACCGTAGTAAATATCAACCAGGAGGACAATCAAATAAACCGGAGATGCTCGCAACACCTCCGGCGTGTTATCTGGTGTCCTCAATAAATCGCTGTAAGACCATTTAAGTACCACCAAACACTGCAAAAGTATGCATTTCGACTGTTATGTACAGGCCCGCTCTATGCGCGGGCTATCAACCAAAATTTGCCTGGTTATGAAACTGACCACGTTCCTGCTGCTGGTAACCGTCCTGCATGTGAGTGCCGCCGGGTATTCCCAGAAGGTGACTTTAAATGCGAAGAATATGCCCCTGCGGGATGTATTCGCCGAAATCATCACTCAGACTGGTGTCTCGATCATTTATTCGGAAAAGGTGCTTTCCAATACCCTTCCCGTCACTTTCCGCGTAAAGGACGCTTCTGTACAGGAAGTGCTGGACCTCTGCCTTCGCAATCAGCAGGTAATATATGCGCTTGAAGGAAAGAACTTTGTTATTAAAAAGCTGGCCCTTCCGGTTCCGGCGGCCGATTCGCTCATTACCGTCACTGGGATGGTCAGCGCGCCAGGCAATGTGCCGCTGCCCGGTGCTACCATACTGGTGAAAGGTTCGAAGAAAGGTACGCGGACGGACAGCCAGGGGCGTTTTATATTACGCGACCTGCACCCGGGAGATGTACTGGTGATCAGCAATATCGGGTTTGCTACCAAAGAAATACCCGCCGCAGCACAGATCAATCTGCAGCTGGAAGAAGATACCCGCAATTTCAACGAAGTTGTAGTGGTGGGGTATAGCGATAAAAAGAAAAGTGAGCTGACCAGTGCTGTGAGCGTTGTATCGTCTGAGAAACTGAAAGACGTCACTACCAATGATGTGGGCAGTATGCTACAGGGTAAGGTGGCTGGTCTGCAGGTGGTGAACAGCTCGGGCGTGCCTGGTACTGCGGCAGAACTCCGCCTGAGAGGCGTGTCTTCCGTGAATGCGTCTCAAAGCCCGCTGTTTGTTGTAGATGGTATTATTGGCGGTAATTATGACCCCAATGATGTCGAAAGCATCACTGTATTGAAAGACGCAGGCGCTACCGCGATGTACGGCTCCCAAGCCAATGCCGGGGTGATCATCGTTACGACCAAAAAGGCTAAACTGGGTAAGACCCGCTTTGAGGCAAAAGTGACTACAGGCTTTCGTAAACCGGACTTTGGTAAGATGAAGATGATGAACGGTAGTGAGTTGTATGAGCGGCATAAAGAATTCTACAGGGATTATATTCCGGGTACTGACAATAATTCCTATAAGATTGACATCCTTAAGTTTTACAGTGAAAGACCTCAAACCCTGCGTGGTCAGAGTTACAGCTGGCTGAATACCCTGTTTGAAACAGCCCCTATGCAGAATATCTATTTATCAGCCAGTGGCAGTACAGAAAAGAGTGAATACTATACAGGTCTTTCCTACTATAATGAAAAGGGTACTTTCATGAACACAGGATTCCAGCGTATCAACCTGCGCGGAAATTCCACCTATCATTTCTCTAAACATGTGAGTGTCACCAACAATATCAACATCAGCGGATCTACCGGTAAAAGTTATAACTATGATGATGTATACTATGCTTACCTGAACATGCCCTGGGACAATCCCTACGATGCCAGCGGCCAGCCGGTATATGTAGATGGTAACTCAACTTTCAAATGGTGGTCGAGGGATAAGGTAAACCCCATTCATACCATCAAAAACTCGAACCATCCCTACAAGAACTTCGATGTTAATTATGACCTGGGCCTCAATGTAAACATCACAGATTGGCTGTCTTTCTCCAGCAGCAACAGGGCGGCTGTCAGTTACAACAAGGGAACAGATTATTATTCATCCGTAGTAGCCGGACAGTATAGCGGTACCGGTTTCCTGAATGAGCTGAGTACTTTGTCGTACGGCATCATTTCCAATGATCTGTTAAAGTTCAATTTCCGTAAAGGCGATCATACCATCAGTGGTCTGGCTGGTATTGCGATAGAGAACAGTAAAACGGAAATACTGGGCGCCTCAGGTAAAGGACTGCCGGAAGGACTGAAAGTACTGAATGTGGTGTCAAATAACCAGCTGGTAACCGGATCCAATGATCAGGCCATTATACAGTCCTTCATTTCACAGCTCAGTTATGGCTATAGGGATAAATATTTTCTGACCGGGTCTTACCGTGTGGATGGCTCTACGGCATTTCCTTCCAACCGCCGCTACGGTTCCTTCCCGGCAGTATCTGCCGCCTGGCAGATCAGCAATGAGGACTTCCTGGTGGGCAGTAAACTGTTCAGCAATCTGAAACTTAGGGCCAGTTACGGCGTAACCGGTACGCAGGATATAGGCTCTTCCCGTTACCTGGGACTGTACTCACTGAGTAGCCAGTATAATGGTGGCACCGCTGCCACACCTTCACAATTACCCAGTCCTGATCTGACCTGGGAGAGTAAAAGACAGCTGAACCTTGGGCTGGACGTCGGCTTGTTCAACCGCATCAATTTCACGATAGATGCCTATAACAACGTTACCGACAATTTATTGTTGCAGGTGCCACAGCCGCTCTCAGTCGGCTTCGAACAGCGCTGGGAGAATGTGGGCAAGGTTATTAATAACGGGATAGAATTCACTATCAGCACGATCAACATCAAGTCAAACGACTTCGAATGGACAACAGACCTGAATTTCAACTACAATACCAATAAGCTGAAGGAACTGCCTAGCGATATTACCCGCACACAACCTACCTGGAGTATCTCCCAGATATACCGCAATGATGGTAACCTGTATGAGTTTTACATGCCTAAATGGCTCGGGGTGAATAAAGAAACAGGCGCACCGCAATGGGAGGTGATTAACCGCGATGCCAATGGTAAAGAGATCTCACGCAGTGCTACTTCCGATTATGCCAGCGCCACCTACCAGGAAGTGGGTTCTGCATTGCCGAAGCTACAGGGAGGTTTTACCTCGCAATGGACATACAAAAATCTGTCTCTTAGTGTGAATGCTTATTACCTGACGGGCAATAAGGTATTCAGCAACAGCCTGCGCTTTGTGATGAATGATGGTAATGAGCCGTATTACAACCAGATCAAACTGCCTTCCGGGTATAAGATCTGGACACATCCCGGTGATGATGCCACAGAACCTAGTCCGCAGAACGCTGCGAATTCTACAGAAACGTCCACCCGTTACCTGAAAGACGGCGACTTCCTGGCGATCCGTAACATTTCACTGTCTTACAAGCTGCCGAAGCTATGGGTAAACCGCTGGCATATGGATGGAGTAACGCTTTCCCTGACGGCAGACAATGTATATACGTTCACAAAGTTCCTCGGACAGGACCCTGCTACCACTATTACCTCCGGCAGTTACGTAATGCCTGGTGTATCGGATTTCAAGTATCCGAACAATCGCCAGTATCTGTTTAACATCAATATCAGGTTCTAGTAAACTATCAGCCATGACAACAAGATTTCTCCTTATCATACTTACATTCCCCTTACTGTTCGGCAGTTGCCTGAAAGATATCAGTCCCAGCGACTCGCTGACGCCGGGCACCCTGACGCAAACGACACAGGGGCTGAAGCAGGCCCTGAACGGCGCGTATGCGCTGTTCAAGGATCATGTGGAGTTCAACGGGACGACAGACCTGAACAATATGTACCTAAGGCAGTATTTCCAGATGAGTGATTTCGCCAGTGATGATATTGTCTGCGCGCAAACCACTACTGATCCGCTGTATTATAGTTTCTCCCTGAATCATACGCCCACGCAGACGAACAGCCGTTATTTCTGGTATATCTCGTACAAGATCATCAATGATGTGAATACGGTGATAGAAGCGGCTGAAGCTATTCAGAATCCGGATGCAACAGTGAGACAGCTGATAGGGGAGTGTTATTTCCTGAGAGCGTTCTGTCATTTCAATCTGGCGAAGTTCTATGCACGTCCCTATACAGAAGATGCGGCAGCGGCAGGCATTATTCTCCGCACATCTACCAGCGATCCTGCATCCAGGGCCCGGTCAACCGTTGCGGATGTATACGCCGCTATCATTGCTGATGCGGCAAAAGGTGCCGAGTTGATGGGACAACCACGCGGTGTGCAGTATGCTTCCCAGGAGGCGGCCTGGGCATTGTTGTCGCGGGCGTACCTCTATAAAGGAGACAACGACAGCACTATTTACTATAGCAATAAAGTGATCAATTCCGGCAGGTTCACGCTGACAACTGCTGATGGGTTTAAATCTATGTTTGCCAATGCAGGAGGAAGCACGGAAACCATCCTTTGTGTAGCGTTTACAACGGTGGATGATTATGGCAAGGCAGGTTCCATTGCCTCTATGATCTATTCTGATGGTAATTCCGGCTGGGGAGAAGAATTCGCATCACAATCGCTGCGCGATACGATGTCTGCTCATCCGGAAGATGTACGCTGGTCGTATATCGTACCACTGAAAGACGGCTCCGGAAATCTGCAGAAAAAGAACGGCATTGAAACTTATTATATCACCAAGTTCTCCGGCCAGGGAGGCAGTCCTACGCTGAGTTCTCCGATAATGTTCCGGCTCGCCGAGATGTATCTCAACAAGGCCGAGGCAGAAGCGAAGGCAGGCAATACTGCTGCTGCGCTGGCAGATGTGGACATGATCAGGAAGAACAGGGGATTGGCGGGAGCGTTGTACAACGGACAGCTGCCTGCGGGTAAAACGGCGCTGGAAACGGTGCTGAAAGAAAGAAGGATAGAGCTGGCCTTTGAAGGGCATCGCACCTTTGATGTGTACCGCAATAAACTGTCTATGAACAGAACCTACTGGGGCTATCATTTACCGGGACTGAAGGAGTCTGATATAGACCTCAGTAAGAAGCCGGCGGGATATGAGAATATGATCATCAGTCCGGACAATAAACGGGTGGTCTATTACATTCCGATCGATGAGATCCAGACCAACAAACTGTGTTCACAGAATCCTTAATTCATCTCCGTAAAGCCTGATCACTATGCGTTCATTCAGATATATCTTCTTCATTATGGCAGCAGCACTTATCAGTGGTTGCAGCGACGATAAAGTAACACCCGATGCTGATGTGTTTTATGAGGTCAGCATCAATGGTAATGATGTCACCTTCACTAACAAGACCAGCGGCGCCGTGTCTTACAAATGGGATTTCGGGGATGGGACCACTTCAGAAGAGGAAAGCCCGGTACATACCTATCCCGGCAAAGGCAAATATGTACCTACTTTGTATGCCACCACGAAAGATGGAAAGGTGACGGAAGGTTCGACGGTGTTGTATATTGCCAAAACATCTCCTGTAAAACTGGATGATAATTCCCTGGCAGACTGGGAAACGGTGACGGATTATGACATTACTCCGGGTGCAGGGGAAACGTATTTTAAGCGGGCAAAATTCGATTATGACGCCTCCTACGTCTATGTGTACCTGGAAGTGAATTCAAAGGCAGAAAATGCCGATATATACGATTTTTATATGGACACAGACAACAATGCAGGAACGGGACTGCTGACCGGTACTTTCCCGGAGGGCGGTTATGATGTATTGCTGGAGGGAGCGGTGCTGGCCAACTGGTTTGATGCATTCTATCACAAAGGTGCGCAGAATGCCTTTACTTTTGACGCCTCGGGAGTGACGGAGTTTTATACGCCGGGCACACAGCAGCAGGACGGCGGCGTGCTGAAGTTTGAGTTGCGTCTATCCCGTGCGAAGCTCAAAGGACTGGCAGCTACGACGGCCCTGCGTATTGGCATAGAAGCAACGAAAGGCGACTGGTCGGCCACACTGGGCGACATACCCGATAAGGGGCAGTCTTCGGTGCTCATCAATTTTGAATAATAAGTGACTTGTTACATTAACCCAACAAAATAATGGAAAAACAGACCGGCCGTTTATTATCGCTGGATGTCATGCGTGGCGTGATCATGATATTACTGGCGGGCGAAAGTTGCCGGGTATATGAGTCGATCAGCGAGTGGCACGACAATGCTTTTATACGGCAATTCTTTCATCATCCCTGGCATGGTTTGCGTTTCTGGGACCTGGTGCAACCGGCCTTCATGTTCATGGCGGGTACGGCGATGTATATATCCTATGAGAGCAAGCGCCGGAAGGGCATCAGCTGGGAACGGAATTTCAAACATATCGCTATACGCAGTGCGAAGCTCTTCCTGCTGGGAACGGGCCTGCACTGCGTATATGCAGGCAAACTGGTGTGGGAGCTGTGGAACGTGCTGACGCAATTGTCCATAACGGGGCTTATTGCGTACCTGGTGATCGGGCGTTCCTATACTTTCCAGGTGTGTACCGGAATACTGCTGATCGTGCTGAACGACACCCTGTACCGTACTATACTGGTACCTGGTTATGACCAGCCTTTTGTTGAACATCACAATTTCGGCGCCTATATGGATACCCTGCTCATGGGCAAGATCAATACAGATGGCTGGGTGGCTATCAACATCATTCCTACGGCTGCACATACGGTATGGGGCGTAACCGCAGGTAAGTTATTATCGTCTACCCTGGATGGCAGGCGTAAAGTGGGCATACTCGCCATTGCCGGGGTGATATTGCTTTGTCTCGGATTTGGGGCGGATCTGTCGGGGCTGTCGCCTATCATCAAAAGGATCAGTACTGCAGGGTTTGTACTGGCATCGGCCGGCTGGGTATTGCTCATACTGTCCTTACTTTACTGGTGGATAGACGTACAGGATCATCAGCGGTATACATGGATAGCCGTAGTAGTTGGTATGAACGCTATATTTATCTACCTGTTCTTTGAGACAGTGGGTGCACAATGGCTGAACGGCGTGGTAGGCATCTTCGTACCATGGCACATAGCGGCGGCGCTGGTAACCTGGGCCCTGGAGTGGTACCTGTGCTACTGGCTCTATAAAAGGAAGATCTTCTTCAAATTGTAAAGCTCATAACAATTTCTTAACCTTAGTTGCTGACGGTAAGCAGTTCGTCCTGCAGTTCTTCTCTTAAACAAGACTGCGAAGATGAAGCGTATCTATGCAATGGCAGGAGGGCTGCTGTTAACATTGTCAGCCGCCGCACAACAGACAGGTCATGTCGTATTGATCACTATTGACGGATTCCGTCCTGACTTCTACCAGGAAGCATCCTGGGGAATGAATAATCTCCGGATGATGAAGGAGAACGGCGTATCTGCTGATGGGGTGAACTGTGTGTTTCCGAGTGTGACCTATCCTGATCATACTACCATCATTACGGGCGTAAAACCGGCTAAACACGGTATTTATTATAATGCGCCTTTTGAAGAAGGGAAGGCCAGCGGTGTATGGTACTTCTACTATAACGGGATAAAAGCACCTACCTTATATGACGCGGTACATAAGGCCGGTAAAACCAATGCCAATGTGATCTGGCCGGTGACTGTCGGCGGACCGATAGATTATAATGTGCCGGATATCTGGCCGATAGGGAAGTCGACCGACAGGAGGGACGCAACAGCCAAAGCAACAACACCTGTGGGTCTCTGGCAGGAGTTGGAGGATAATGCTACCGGTAAGCTGGGACCAGACGATTTTGCCATGGTAAGGGAAGAGCTGGTGATGGATGAGAATGTGGCAAGAATGGGCGCTTATATTATTACAAAATACAAACCCACTTTCACAACCTTACACCTCGCCTGTACTGATCACTATGAGCATATGCAGGGCAGGGACGGCTTATTGGTAAGGAAGTCTGTAGCCGGTGCCGACAGAGCTATCGGTACTATCCTGGAAGCATTGATCAGGGCTGGTATTAAGGATAGCACCACCATCATTGTAACAGGTGATCATGGGTTTGTGGACATTCAGCAGTCATTCTCTCCGAATGTATTACTGGCTGAAGCGGGACTGATCACTGATATAGACAGTGGTAACTGGAAGGCGAGGTTCCATTCGGCGGGCGGTTCTGCTTTCCTGCATCTGAAAGATAAGCAGGATAAGGCCTCATTGGAAAAAGTAAAGGAGATTCTGGCGCATTTACCGGCTGATCAGCAAAAACTGTTTAAAATAATTGACCGTAAGCAACTGGACGCCATCGGTGCAGATCCTAATGCAGCACTGGCACTAGCAGCAGCACCGGGTACTACTATTGGCGGCGGTGTGAAGGGATCTGTTGTAAAGGCTGCGAAAGGCGGTACACATGGTTTTTATCCGGACTTTAAAGAGATTCAAACAGGTTTTGTAGCATATGGCGCCGGTATAGCAAAAGGGAATACAGTGAAGGAGATGGACCTGACAGATGTGGCGCCTGTTATTGCAAAGTTGTTGGGATTGTCATTTAACACTGCCGACGGACATATTCCGGCGGGTGTACTGAAATAAAGCAACCTACTATCTATGAAATACCCATGTAAAAAGAAGCCATTAAGTCCTGTACAGGATTTAATGGCTTCTTAAGTTTGTGTCTTTGTCCGGATCAGGACTGCTGATTGTTAACACCCAGCATCCAGTCAACGCCATACTTGTCGGTCAGCATACCGAAAAGCGGTGACCAGAAAGTAGATGCCAGTGGCATGGTGATTTTGCCGCCTTCAGACAGGCCATTAAAGAATTTCTTTGTTTCCTCTTCGGATGATGCACTGACGGAGATAGCGAAGTTATTACCAATGGTAACTTCCCCCATTCCGGAATCACTGCCCATCAGCAGGTCGCCATCTTTGCCGATAGGCAGTGCCACATGCATGATTTTGTTCTCATCGCCGACAGGACATTCATGCCCGGGAATGTCTTTGAATTTTGAAATCATTTGGAATTCTACGCCAAACACAGACTTGTAAAAATTGAATGCTTCCTCACAGTTGCCATTGAAGATCAGATAAGGGTTAAGTGCAGCCATATCAGTTTTTTTGAGTGTTAGAGAATACCTCGTTTTAGTGTTAAGGAATAATTCAAAGTTAGCTGGATAATCAGATCCCCAGGGTGGTTATATCAGACAACTAAAGGGGGGAATTGCGTCATTAACATAAATGTCATGACCTGTCCCAGAATGCAGGAGGTTCGATACCTAATGCGCGCAGGTATACATATCCCTGTGCCCTGTGATGGATCTCGTTATCGATAAAGTAAAACAGGAGGAACTGGATGGTGCCTTCCCATTGTCCGAAGGCGAGGTCAACTTCATGGAATCTTTCTGGTTTGATCTGTGGCCATAAACGATTAATCTTCTCCGTTACTTCGTCCCACATATACAATAAGGCTTCTTTGGTCTGCGGAGTGGACTTCTTTTCCTGCTCTCCATATGGTAGCCATTGGCCTGTAACGATGCCGTCCATGCCAGGATTTCCCATGTTAATCATTTCGAGGGCCAGTTCGGCAAATGGACGCATGCCGCCTACAGAGAAAGTAAAAAGCTCAGTTTCCGGGAAGGCTTCGATCACTTTGCGGGTGACCCGGCGATGCCCCTGCCAATGCTCAAGAAGTTCTTCGGGGGTAATTACTGTTGCTAAAGCGGTCATTTGCTGTGTCATGTTCAGATGGGTTTAAAGGTGAGTAATTTGCTTACAGTACAAAGTAAATTATGCGGAGTGACAACCCTATGTCAGTATCATTTCAGGGCGTTAAAAAAAAACACAAATTACCCCTGACAGGTTCACACGGGCAGGAACAAAGGTGAAAAGCAGGGCATATTGATTATAGCCGTTGATTATAAATGTGTTGGATAAATGTTTGTGGTCAAACGCCGTAAATAGTGCTTATAAAAGTAATGTGGATAACTTATGTTGTGGATAACTTTTGCTAAATTTTTTTAACATTTCGTTAGCTGTTAAAAGACTGACTATCAAATTCCATTACCAGAGTCCGCCTTGTTGGTATCCCTGATGGACATCCCTGCCCCGGGTACGTATTTTTAATATTTTCATATTATTTATACTTTTAATCTTAAAATAGTAATATTTTTTCGCTATACCACATATGCCTATGGAGACTATTTATACTTCCCATCATGTTGTTGCGGGAAAGGTTGAAGGGGCTTTTTCAAACACAAAAACATTGTATGTCAGCTAACTGGTAATGCCCCTGGTTTTAACTGTTACTGACCATTCACGAAATCCCTATTGATGAAAAAGCTTCTAATACTACTATGCCTGTCATTGTGTTGTGCTTTCGGGACCTTGCATGCACAGACAGTGTACGTGAACATACCGGATACCGTGTGTATGTCCAGAACCAACGCTACTGCCAATCAGATCAAGTTCACCAGTGTGAACGCCATGGTAGAAGGCGCTGGGTTAGCCATCCCCCAAAAGGCCGACTGGACCATCACATCTCCTAACAATACCGAAGCGGACTACGAGATCCTCTATACGGAGAATCCTGCCGCAACCAAAGCTGGCAAGCTGACGAACTCGAAAGCACTGACGCTGCAGTTCCTTGTACCGGGCGATTATACATTTAACATCAAGCTTTATTATAAAGGAGCAGATAGTGTATTGAGAACGGTGACGCGTACAGTGAAAATGTATGCTGCGGATTGTACCATCAGTACCTGTGGTGACGGTGGAGCGACCATGGCGGGATTTTCAGAGAACTTCGGCAGCATGCCTGATGGTGTGAACCGCAGGAATTATCCTGTGGATGGTGTCGTATTATATAATTATCAGCCTACCGGCGATCTTAATAATGATAGTTACGCCATCACTAACAGTCCTTCTTTTGCGAGGAGTGAGTGGGTATCCACGACGTCAGATCACACCGGCGGTTACCGCGGTGCAATGCTGGTAGCTAATTCAGCTGTTACTCCTCAGCAGTTCTATAAAAAAACAGTAACAGGTCTTTGCCCTGGTTCTGTATATAATTTCAGTGCCTGGTTAATGAACGTCAGTTCTGCCAATGCATTCAACAACACTTGCCGAAGCGGTTATCAATACGCAGGAGTCACCTTTACGGTGGTGGATGCAGCCAATCCGGCAAGGGTCCTGAATTCATTCAGGACTTATTCCGTTTCAATGATGCTGGGTATTGCAGGACCAACCTGGCAACGATATGGCGGAACATTCGTCGTTCCTTCCGATGTGGATGAGGTAACCGTATATGTGACAAATAATAAACCGGGAGGTTGTGGTAACGATATCGCCATAGACGATATCGAATTTTCTTATTGTAGCCCAAGTATTGTTGCTACGATAGATGGTGATGGTGAAACACTCCAGGAAGTACTATGTGAAGGAGCACCGATCACCTTATCAGCCTCCTACCAGCCACTCGGGTATTTCGTTGACCCTGTCTATCAATGGCAGATGAGTGATGATGAAGGCCGTACATGGATAAATGTTCCTTATGGCACCGGCAACGCCCCCAACCTGGTGATAGGACCGGGTGAACTGAAAGGTACACGTAAAGTAGCATCAGATTACCTGTTCCAGGTACTTATATATGAAAGAGGTAGTGACTCTACTACCTGTTCTTCTCCGTCATCCCAGATCAGGTTGACGATATTGCCAATGCCGACGCTCAATCTGACGCAGAGTGAGGTATGCTCTGGTACCTACGTGGAACTGGAAGCTTCCGGCGGTTTTGATTATTACACCTGGAAAGATCTGCCTGGTTATACAGATACCAAACGTACTATACAGGTAGATAAGGATACTGTTATTACTGTATATGGATATGTGGAGTATGCCGACGGGCATACGTGTATGGACGAGAACAGTACGCAGATCAAAATGGTACGCTCTCCAAGGGTAGATGTGGCTGTTTCTGACGCCAGCGTCTGCGTGGGTGAATCCATTAACCTGAAGATCAACGATGTTCTGACTGGTTATACCATTAACTGGTTCAGAGGTCCGGATGCAAGTGGTAACAAGATACCAATGCCGGAATACGATAATATGGTAGAAGCGTCCCAGATCCAGATCGTCGGCCTGGCTGATACTGTGTTCTCCGTGACGGTAAAAGATCTTGCGAACGTCTGTGAGGCGACTTCTGCTCCGGTTATAATTGATGTCAGCGCTACACCAAGCACAAAACTGAAACCTAACCAGAACATATACTGTGCGTCCGCTAATCCGACCGGTAATTTTACCGTGGAAGTAGATAAAATTACTGGCGCAACAGGTACCTGGAGAGTGGAAGATGTGTATGGTCCTGCTGTTACCGATGATGTGATCGATAATTATGTAAAGATCCTGCTGCCTTCCGCTGAGCGTACAAGAGTAACGCTGAAGAGACCAGGTACTTCCGTAGTATTGTCATGGACGGTGCGAAGCCCGGCAAATGCAAATTGTGCCACTACCATACTGGATACGCTGCACCTTCTCGTAGATCCTACGTATAGTAACGCGGGTAAGGACACTACCCAATGTGGAACAGATAATATCTTTATCATGAATGCCAGCCAGCCACTTGCTGATACGGTGGCTTCCGGCCCGGCAGCAGAAAAAGGTATCTGGAAGCTGGTGTCCGGTAATGCTACGATCGCTTATGACACTGCTTACAATACAGCCGTAACAGCGCTTGATAATGAGGGCGATATCGTGCTCACCTGGAGCATTACAAATGCCGGTGGATGTATTGCCAACATCGATACTGTTGTACTTCATAAAATAGGTAAGCCGGTGATCAACCTGGTGACGCCTGTTATATCATGTAGCAGTAAGGGCTCCTTTATATTAGATACATTATCTACTAAAGGAACACCTACCTTATATTCTATTACCCCCGGCACATCACCGATGCCAGGTTTTGTAAATATTATTGACCAGCCGCTGGTGTGGCCGCTGACAGTTCCATACCCTGCTACCACAGCTCCGGGTGTGTATACTTTCAACCTGAGCTACAAAACAGCGAAAGCCGGTTGTGATTCTACCATTCCGTTCACCGTGAATGTATCGTCTGCGCCAACAGCGCCTACCGGTATTACCGCAAGTGCTACCAACATCTGTGGTGCAGGTAATACTGTTACGCTGACCGTCAACGGCGGTAGTCTTGGTCTGCAGTCAGACAAGGTAACACCTAACGGCGTATGGGCATGGTATGCAGGCGGTTGTGGTACTGGTACCCGTCTTGCTACAGGTGCATCTGTTACCCTGCCACTGAGTGCTACCACCACTTATTATGTAAGGGCAGAAAGCCTTGGCGGCTGTGATACGACCGTCTGTGTAAGCAGACAGGTAACCTTCACCCCAATGCCTGCAGCTGTAAGCGCCGGTGCTGACCAGTCTAACTGTAACAGTACGGCCTTCACCATGGCAGCCAGCGATCCTGCACCGGGTACGGGAGCATGGAGCCTGCCTACAGGCACTACCGCCACGATCACTGCGGGTCAGGTGAACAGCAGAACTGCGCTGATCAATGTACCACAGGGTACCAGTGTAACAGCTATATGGACCGTAACAAACGGTACCTGTGTGGTGAAAGACACTGCAGTGCTGACCAACTTTGCACCTCCGACAACTGCTAATGCAGGACGTGATTCTATACAATGTGGCAATGCGCAGTTCGTTATGAAGGCGAACGCCGCAACCATAGGTACAGGTACCTGGAGCCTGTCTGCAGGTACTACAGCCAGCATTACCACCGGACAGGAAAACAATCCGGCTGCGACGATCAATGTACCGGCAGGTGTGACCGTGACGGCTACCTGGACTATCAGAAATGGCCTCTGCGTTTCTACAGATAATGTAGTATTAACGAATGCAATACCACCGACGACGGCGAACGCCGGACTGGATCAGGCGAAGTGTGGTGTGAATAATTTTATCATGACTGCTTTGCCGGTAACAGTAGGCACTGGCAAATGGATACTGCCAGCCGGCACGCCCGCTAGCATTCCAGCTGCACAGATCAACAATCCGAATGCAGTGATCAGTGTGCCAGTGGGTGTCAGTGTAGTCGCCACATGGCAGACCACCAATGGTACATGTACAAGTACAGACAATGTAACACTGACTAACTCTGTAATGCCGGCAACGGCCAACGCAGGACCGGACATATCACAATGTAATAACACCGTGTTCACACTTTCTGCCAATGCACCGGGAACCGGTGGTGGTACCGGCAGATGGAGTGTGGTGTCTCCGGCTACTTATGTCCTCCCTGGAGCTGCTGTTAACAATCCGAATGCGGTATTGAGCATTCCGGCGGGTACAGTGGTAGTATTGCGCTGGACCATTAGTAATGGTGGCTGCTCTTCTTCGGATGATGTGACGCTGAGCAACAGCCTTGCGCCAAATCCTGCTGCTGCAGGTCCTGATGAGGTACATTGTAATGCACCGGCCTTCGCACTGACAGCTAATTCAGCTGCGGGCGGCACGGGTACCTGGAGAGTAATATCTCCTGCAACATTTATTTTCCCTTCCGCAGATATAAACAATCCAACAGCTAATATATCAGTACCTGCGGGTACTGTATTGAGGCTGGTATGGACGATCGCGAATGGCGGTTGTACGACCAGTGATACTGTAGTGCTGACCAACTACGCATTGCCGGACGTGGCAAATGCGGGACCAGACCAGTCACAATGTGCGGGCCTTGACTTTAAGATGGCGGGCAACAAACCTACTGTGGCAGGTGCTACCGGTACCTGGACTGTAGTAAGTGGTACTGCAACTATCGCGGCAGGTCAGGCCAATATGGACACAGCACATGTGACATTACCCACCGGCGCGACAGCGGTATTACGCTGGACGATGACGAATGGTACCTGCTCCAATTTTGATGAAGTAACACTGACAAGTATACCTAAACCTACAACTGCCAATGCCGGAGTAGACCAGCAGCATTGCGACAATGCGCTGTTCACGATGGCTGCCAACACACCAGTGACAGGTACTGCTACCTGGAGCCTGCCTGCAGGAAGTTCCGCAAGCATTGCTGCCGGCAATTTCAGTAATCCGGCTGCAGTAGTGACCGTGCCTCCGGGTACTAGCGCTACTATCGCCTGGGTGATCTCAAACAGTACCTGTAACTCGGTGGACAGTATTACGCTCGTCAACAGCGTGATGCCAAACAATGCAACCGCAGGTACGGACCAGGTACATTGTGATGATCCGAATTTCACTATGAATGCCAACACGGCATCTCCGGCTACTGCTGTAGGTACCTGGACAATCGTAGGTGGCGCTACTGCTGTCATTTCCGATATTCATAGTCCTACCGCCAGAGTGACCTTACAGCCAGGTACAACTGCTACCCTCCGCTGGACGATCGCCAACGGTGCCTGTACTTCAACGCCTGATGAAGTTGTGCTGACAAATCAGCCTGCTATTCAGGGTAATACGATCACTGCTGACCAGGTGCTTTGCGCAAGCGATGTTCCTGCAACACTGACTGGCGGTGCAGTAAGCGGTGGCACCGGCTCATTTACCTACCAGTGGCAGATGAGCACTACCAATGCCATCACAGGCTTCGTGAATGTAACCACCGGCACCGGTGGCACGACCGATAGCTATACACCGGCCAGCATCAGCCAGAACACCTGGTTCAGACGTGTGGTAATGTCCGGCGCTTGTACCGGCAATATCAGTAATGCAGTGATGCTGACGCTGATGAGCACTCCGCCGGTAGTAGTATCCGTTCCTGCACCGATCACGGTTGATTGCGTACAGGGTACAGACTACACCACTAAGTTTGGTACACCGGTATTCAGCCACGCTCCTTATAATAATGAACCAATAACAGTTACCAGCGCCGATGTAACTACCACCGTAGATGCATGTACGTTCAGGATAGAGCGTACCTGGACTGCTACTGACCGTTGTGGTCTGAGCGCCCAGGCACAGCAGGTGATCACGGTAACTGATAAAACAGCTCCTGTATTCAATGTAGCTGCTCCGGCTAATGTGACCGTCAACTGCGATGCTATCCCTGCAGCGGTGAACCTCACTGCAACAGACGCCTGCTCTGGTCCGCTCACCGTGACGCCGATAGAAGTACAGGTGAGTCAGCCGGGAGCCTGCCCGAGCAACTACCAGCTGATCCGTAAATGGGTAGCTGTGGATGCCTGCGGTAATGCCAGCGATACCCTGAAACAGATAGTTACTGTTCGCGATATAACGCCGCCGGTGTTCGACGGCACTGCACCAGCCAATATCACAGTAAGTTGTGACCAGGTGCCTGCAGGCGAACCGCTGACGGCTACCGATAACTGTACGCCTGGTACTATTACTGTAACTCCGGTGGATGTACGTAAGACATTGTCAGGCAGCAAGTGTGATGGTAACTATCAGATCGTCCGTACCTGGACAGCAACTGACCTTTGCGGTAACAAAGCTGTGCTGACACAGACGATCACCGTACAGGATAATGTTAAACCGGTATTCTCCATAACCGTACCTCCGGTGATCACCGTGAACTGCGACAGCGTGCCGGATGTAACTGCGGTAACTGCTACAGACAATTGTACGGCTACTGTAAAAGTGAAGGTATCCCAGCGCAAGGAGTTCCTTTCCAGCACCTGTCCAAGTAATTATAGACTGACACGTATATGGACCGCCATTGACAATTGCGGTAATACAGCTACCATGCAACAGGTGATCACTGTACAGGATACGGCAAAACCGGTATTCACATCAGCTGCACCTGCAGATACCACGGTAGATTGTAATGCAGTACCGGAGCCACCGGCGCTGCTGACTGCAACAGATAATTGCGGTGCAGTGAAGGTGACTTACTTACAGGTGCGTGAGACTATCAATGGTGCATGCGCTGGTAATTATCGCCTGATCCGGACATGGACTGCGAAGGATGCCTGCAGCAATACCACTATTGCCCGCCAGGTGATCACCGTAGCAGATACTACCAGACCGAAGATCGATCCGGCTCCGGCAGATGTAACGATCAGTTATGATGAACAGCTTCCTGTTCCGGCTACCCTTTATGCGGTTGACAACTGTGATGTAAACTTCCCTAAGAAGGTCACCATGGTACAGGATCCGTTTGTGGCAGACAAATGCGCAGGATATACCGTTGTAAGAAGATGGAACATCTCTGATGCCTGTGGCAATGCGGCAATAGAACGTGTGCAGACCATTACGGTAAGTCCGGCTCCCAAACCGGAACTGGATCCGAACCTGCCAGCCAACTGTTCTAACAACACGAAATTTGCAGTACTCTTAAAGAATAAAGTAAGCAAGCCGAAGTTCACCCTGGTAAGTGTAGTGCCAGCCACCGCAGTGGCTACCCCACTCACGCAGAGCAGTAATGTATTCGATCTGAACGGCGCTGTTCAGGCCAGCTTTGCGGTGACCAACGGCGTAACCGGTTGTGTGTCAGATACTGTTACCTACGATCTGCAATACATTGAGAAACCGGTGGTTGAACTGGGGCAGGATGTATCTGTATGTGCAGGTGAATCTGTAACACTGGATGCCGGTATCAATAATGCCGGTTATACGATCCGCTGGTCAACAGGTGCTAACACACAGACTATCACGGTAAATACCAGCGGTACTTACAGTGTAACGGTATCCAACGGCGTATGTTCGACTACTGATGAAGTGAAAGTAACAGTAAATAATCCGCCGTTAGTAAACCTGCCAGATACAACCATCTGTGAAGGCTCAAGTGTGAAGCTGAACCTCTACGTTCCTGATGCCACCTATGTGTGGAGCACGGGTGAAACCACTTCTTCAATAG
The DNA here is from genome assembly GCF_021646545.1 of Chitinophaga filiformis. Lineage (GTDB taxonomy): Bacteria > Bacteroidota > Bacteroidia > Chitinophagales > Chitinophagaceae > Chitinophaga > Chitinophaga filiformis_A. Next base: position 267,624 of record NZ_JAKIRP010000008.1, read on the forward strand.
AAGTATATATGGCTGGCACATATGGTGTGGATGTAACATTGAATGGTTGTACCACACACGATGATGTGACAGTGACTGTAGCAACGGCTCCGAATGTTGTAGTGAGCGATGATACGCAGATCTGTCCGGACGAAACAGCCATCCTGACGGTAGCTCCTGATGGAGGTAACGTACGCTGGAATACCGGTGAAACAACCAATGAGATCGTGGTATCAAGACCCGGCGACTACTGGGTAACTGTAACCCGCGGTGGCTGTGTGGTAGAAGATACTGTAAGAGTGACGCTGAAATCGCAACTGGATATCGACATTGGTCCTCAGCGTGATATCTGTATCGGAGGTAGTGTAGTATTGAACGCGGAGCATGCCGATGCAGTATCTTACCTCTGGAATGATGGTGATACCAATCCTGTGAAGGAAGTAAACAAACCAGGTAAATATATTGTCTCTGTGATGGACAGATTCTGTTCTCAGATCACCATGGATAGTGTAAATGTAACAGTAGCAGGCATCCCTGAATTTGACCTGGGCCGCGATACTACGCTGTGTCTGGAGAAAACACTGGTACTGAACGTGAACGCCGGTGCGGGTAACAGCGTCCGCTGGCAGGATGGTGCTACTACCAGCACTTATACGGTGACCAGCACAGGTTATTACACGGTAGTAGTATACAACGATTGCGGATCTGTACAAGACAATATTGCGGTAACTTATAAACCATGTGAGGCGAATCCGCAGTTCCCGACAGCCTTCACGCCTAACGGCGATGGTAAGAACGATGTGTTCAAACCGACAGCAGAAGGTCCGATGTATGATTATGAACTGCGGGTCTTCAACCGCTGGGGCCAGCAGGTCTGCTTCATCAAAGATTACAGGCTTGGATGGGATGGCAGATACTTAGGCAACATGGTGGAAAGTGGCTCTTACATCTGGGTCATCAACTACAAGAAGAAAGTGGGCGGTCCGGTTTCGCAGGTGACAGGACAGATAACAGTAATCAGATAAGAAGTGTAAAGTCCAATAGGCAAAAAGGCGTCCCGGGTTGATCACGGGGCGCCTTTTCATTTGAGGGCCAGGTGTGCTGAGCAACACCTGGCCTTTTTGTTTATTGATTGATCCTGAATTTCTCTGCGGCTCCTATTGTAGTCTTAGTGCAGGTCATACGCGCTACGCCATCTTCTGCTGACAGGTAAGCGCCATTGTTACCTCTGAAGGATACGGTGCCATCTGCATTGGAGATCCAGTCAAACTGCTCCCATGGTCCCAGGGCAGGGCGGTTACAGATCACGGGCAACAGGCCATTTTCGGAGCACACATAGTTACTTTGGTTCCTCAGGGCTACTTTGCCGCCACCTGCATCTACCACTGTAAACTGTTCCCATGACTGTGCCACGGTACGGTTACAGATCATCGGCTGGGTGTTTCCCTCACTGCATACGTACATGTTGTTGAAGCCTTTGATGGTAACGGTTTGTCCGATAGGGATCACGGTGCCACCTGGAATAGTGGGTGTAGGTCGTACTGCTGTCAGGGCTATCTGGCCTTTCAGCATACGGCCGCCGTCACGGGTAAGGCGCAGGTAATAGTCGGCAGAACAGGCCACGCCATCTTCATCCAGGGTCAGGAAATTGGAACCTGCGGGTATCTGGCTGCTATTCTCGGCTGTCTTAGCGATCTGGTTGCCTTCATTGTATTCATCGAACATGGAGATGTAGATACCCTGAACACCCAGTCTGACCATATTGTAAAACTGACGCCACATAAAATCGCCGTGTGCACGTTGTCTTTCCTGCAGATCGCCGGGCAGTATACAGGGCTGATAATCGATGCCGTTGGCTGCACAGTAAGCCAGGTCGGGAGTGTTGACATTATTGTAGAAATTGTCGGCATCTCCGGCATTACCAATGCGGCCCACCATCCAGGGAGAGAGCATGTTAAATGCCTTGTAGGTGTTCAGGAAACCTGGTCTTGAATCGCTGGTCTCATTGCGCCAGTGGGTAGGCACGCCGCCTATTACGTAACAGCCCTGGTTCTTGAACCAGTTGATCACATCCAGGCAGACAGCGGCTGACCAGGGGTGATTATTGTCGTTGAAACCGAAGCCCCAGATGCAGACAACAGGTTTGCCATTCTGCCTGGCATAGGCAGGAGAAGAGGTGTAGGCAGACATCTTGTTGGTCCAGTCTGTCTTTACTTCCGACTGCATATTCGTCCAGCCGCTTACATCATACATGATATAAAACTTACGGCCATATTGTTCGGCAGCTGTTTTGACCTTGGCAGTGATAGCGTCCCTGATAGGGCCTTCCTGACCGTTAGGATTAAAACGCTGTAGGGCTGCTACGTCTATCTCATTTTGTTGCATCCAGCTAAAGTGTGTGTTGATGGTCTGATCGGAGAAGGAGGAGAACAGCTTTGCGGGTTGTCCGTTGTTTAGCGCCGGCCAGGCAGTGGTGTAGGTATTGGTATAATCCCTTACGTCGGGCCATGACTTGATGCCATTGTTGGTGGGAGAAGGCGACTGTGACCAGTTCTGGGTCCAGTGCCACCAGGCATTGATGGGAGAGCCGTCTCCCGTACAGGCAAACCATCCCTGGTAACCTACGGCGATCTTACCTACCACATCCCCGACCGGAGATGCATTGACGTTGGCCAGCCTGTTTTGCTGACCATACAGTTTTTCCGCCTCATTGTTGAGGTCTTTTTTGCTACAGCTGATGGCAAAGAGGAGGGTGACTGCTGCCAGCAGACGATTTGTGAGTTTCATAGTATTTGTTTTGATTAGGAATTACCGGTTGTAATGGACTTTGAGTATAAAGGTTTTAAATGAGTGAACTAAAGTATATGGTTTCTGATAAGAGAGGTGGAACAATAAGATGCGACCATTAAACGAAAGGGCGCCGGCGATTATTGTGAACTTCACAGAGATAAGTTATTCGCCTGCAGTTCAGCAAGAACCGGGTTGAAACACCATTGCAGCCGTTCTACTTTTGGGATGTCTAAACAAAATGTTATGCATCTCCGCAGCGAACCATCGATCCTATATTTCGGCACACCCGTGGTGCTGATCAGCACAGTGAATGAAAACGGTACATATAATCTGGCGCCTATGTCGTCGGTCTTCTGGCTGGGATGGCGCTGTATGCTGGGACTTTCTGCACTCTCTAAAACTACGGAGAACATTCTCCGCACGGGGCAGTGTGTACTGAATCTTCCTTCCATACACCAGGTGGAAGCCGTGAACCTGCTGGCCCGCACCACGGGAAGCCACCCGGTGCCACCGGGTAAGCAACAGAAGGGCTATCGCTTTGAGCAGGATAAGTTCGGAATAGCCGGTTTAACGCCCATTGCAGCTGAAACGGTTGCCGCGCCCCGCGTGCTGGAATGCCCGGTACATATGGAAGCAGTACTGGCAGCTACGCATCATTTAGCAGCAGACAGTGTGGCACAACGAGGAAAGATCGTTACATTTGAAATGCGGATCACCCGGATACACCTGGACGACTCTATTTTAATGGAGGGACAGCAGCATAAGGTAGACCCCGATAAGTGGCGTCCATTGATCATGAGTTTCCAGGAATTCTATGGATTGGGCGGTAAAGTACACCCTTCCACACTGGCGCAGATCCCCGAACATTTATACCGGACGGCTGACATGGAACAGGCCAGAGAATCGTAGTTGGCAGAAATCCCACCCTGATATGTCCAGTCCAGCCATCCTGTAGCTTCTACGACATTGGTACTTTTGAAATAAGATAAAACGGAAACATATGGTGGCAATTGAGCATCTGCTCCAGATCAGGGCAAGCCGGACAAAAGTCTATGAGGCCCTTACCACACAGGAAGGACTGGGAGCTGTATGGACAACAAAGTTGACTGTGAAAGCGGAACCTGGATTTGTAAATGAATTTAACTGGGGGGAAGATTATATTACGAAGATGCAGATCCTGGAGCTGCGTCCCGAAGAGAAAGTGTTGTGGGAATGCACGGACTCCGATCCGGAATGGGTGGGCACTTTCATCTGTTTTAAGATCCTGCCCGGACAAGACGGCGTTACCACGCTTATACTGAAGCATTACAACTGGCAGGAAGTGACAGATTATTACCGCAGCTGCAACTATTACTGGGCCATGTTCCTGCATAGTCTGAAGAAGTATCTCGAAGAAGGCAAAGGCACTCCTTATAGTGAGGATGGGAAATAGACCTTCCGGTCTTCATATTCATTTAACCTGTCATTAACATTACGGCAACATGTAGTTTTGATATTGTGGGATCAAATCTATCAAACCTATATGAAGCTTAATTCTCTGATGACCCGAATCAGTCCGCTCATGGCTGCGGTATTGATGGTGGGTTGCGACAACAACGATTCCACTCCGCCGCCAACTTCCGGCTTTGAGATCAAGACACAATCCGTAACACCTTCACTGGTAAAAACGCTGGCAGGTTTTGAAAACCTGAAGGTTTATCCGCTGATCAGCAGTGATGATAGCCTGGCAGGTTCTCCCGCTTTCCGATATGGTGCACAGCCTGATGGCGCAGGTATGATGAAGAATCCTGGCGGTGAAGGTTATATCATGATCACTAATCACGAGATCCTGTTTTCCGTATCCCGTGTGTACCTGGATAAGAACCTGAAACCAATTAAAGGTGAGTATATCGTAGATGCAGAGGGTGGCCGTATGCGTCTTTGTTCAGCAACCCTGACCACTCAGGAAGAACATGGTTTTTCTAAGTTCCTCACCGCAGGTGAGACTGACGGTGAGTCTATGATCCATGCTATAGATCCAATGGGTGCAGCAGATCTTAAGAAGACCAACCGTACCGTGCCGGCACTTGGTAAATGCAGTGCAGAGAATGCAGTACCGTTATCCAAAAACGCTTTCCCGGGTAAAACTGCCATCTTCATTGGTGAAGATGAAAGCAGCCGTCAGGGTTTAGGACAGGTAAACCTGTATGTATCCAACACTGTGGGTGACCTGCAGAACGGTAAGCTGTACATGCTGCGCCGTGTTGACCAGAACATCGTTGAAACCGATATGGAAGTGGGTAAGGCTTACGATGTTGAGTTTGTAGAATATGAAAATGTAGCTAATAGCACTGGCGCTGAACTGGCTACACAGACAGTTGCCAAAAAAGCGATCCAGTTTGCACGTGTGGAAGACCTGGATTATGGTAAGGGTTCTGTAGAGGCCAACCGCAAGCTGTACTTTACGTCTACCGGTGTAAGCGAGGCTGATAAAATAACGCCGAAAGCAGGACTCACCATGTGGGGCCGCGTGTACGAACTGGTACTGGACGCCAGCAATCCGCTGAAAGGTAAATTAACACCGCTGGTGGATGGTAACGTAGACCCGGGTAACAGCCTGGTAAACCCGGACAATATCTGTGTTACCCAGAACTTCCTGTATATCCAGGAAGACGGCGACTCTTACTATGTAAACAATAAGCATGATGGCCGCATCTGGCAATACAGCCTGGCTACAAAAGCGTTGAAGCCAATGCTGGAAATGGACCACCGCCGCAGCAATGCTGAATTCAATAGTAAGTATAATCCGGGTAATGAAACCCGACTGGGATCATGGGAATATGGTGCTATGTACGATATTTCTGACCTGGTGGGTAAGCCGAATACATTCGTAGTGAACATTCACCCGCATACCTGGGTGGACAATAAGTTTGCCAATGCTGATGGCAGTGGCCTCACTAGCAATAAGGAAGGTGGTCAGACCATTATCGTTACCGGTGTAGAAAAATAAATCATCAGGCAACCATTGATATTGTTGGCAAAGTTTCCCTCTCGCAGGGAAACTTTTGCTATTGTAGCAACATAATATGAAATTCAGGACTTTAGCAATTATTGCAGCTATGATGGGTATCACCATCTGGATAGCCTGCAGTCAACCGGATCATACGCAGGATCTGGATAAAAGCGTACACCAGTGGTTAACCTTACGGATGGATTCTCTGGAAACAGGAGCAGAACAACTGTTGTCGCTCGTAGAAAAGCGTGCGGCTGAACCTGAGCTGCAACAGGCATTTAAGGTGTGCAGGCAAAGGTATAAACAGATGGAATGGTTCAGCGAGTACTATGCGCCGGCCACTTCCCGCCAGCTGAATGGGCCGCCCTTACCCGAGATAGAGATAGAAGAGAATAAAAAAGCAGAACCCGCAGGCTTGCAGGTGATAGAGGAGCTGCTATTCCCATATGACAGTGCTGCAATCGACGACCTTTTAAGACAAGTAAAGGTCTTTAGGTCTGACCTGATACCTTTACGGCATACTATTGAAAATACCGGCTTCGATACAGCCCATATTGTTGATGCCTGTAAACTGGAAATATTCAGGATAGAAGCGTTGGGCATTAGTGGCTTTGACACGCCGTTATCTGGTTGGGGCATTGCGGAAGCCGGTACTACGTTACTTGCAGTGAAGCAGGTCATACAACTGGCGGGAGCACCGGACACTTTATTGAACCGTTTCGACACCGTCATTGCTGCGGGCAGGAAGCCGGTGTCTGACGGTATGTTTGACTACGCCACATATATGGCAGTGTACCTGGACCCGCTGGCGGCTGCCGTGACAGACTGGTTCTTTAATGCAGGTTTAAGGCCGTTAAAGTATCCCGGCGCTTTAAACACCACTTCCCGCACGATGTTTGACAGTGCGTCCTTTAACATCAGTTATTTTGTACATGCCGCAGATGCGTTTCCAACTCCTGAAAAGGTGGCCTTAGGCAAAATGCTATTCTATGATACCCGCCTGGCGGGCAACCAACAGCGGAGCTGCAACAGTTGTCACCAACAGGACAAGGCATTTACAGACGGAATGCCGAAGAATGTAGCATTGAATGGTAAGACTACGATCCTGCGCAACACGCCTACCTTACTGTACGCCGGCCTGCAACAGGCGCAGTTCTATGACATGCGCGCACCGACACTGGAAAACCAGGTGCTGGACGTATTACATAACGAAGCGGAAATGCATTCTTCTGCCGATGCCGTCGTAAAATGGCTGAACGAGGAATTGGAGATAAAAGCGCAGTTTAAAGCCGCTTTCCCGGACATGGAAGATACGATCAGGCCCAGGTACCTGATGCAGTCAATTGCTGCTTATATTCGCCAGTTACACCCTTTCCGCTCAAAGTTCGACCGCTATATGAGAGGGGAGCTAAATGCCATCAATGAAAAGGAGAAGAAGGGCTTCAACCTGTTTATGGGCAAGGGGCGTTGTGCTACCTGTCATTTTCTGCCATTGTTCAACGGTACGGCGGCGCCGGTCTTCGCCACTACAGAGTCTGAAGTGCTCGGTGTGCTGCGGGCGCCGGGAGTACCACAACTGGACCCGGATGAGGGGAGATATGTACATACGAAGATGGATGAACTGAAATATGCTTTTAAGACGCCTACATTACGAAATATTGCCTTGACGGCGCCTTATATGCATAATGGTGCTTTTCGGACACTGGAAGAGGTCATGGAGTTTTATAACAAGGGAGGGGCTGCTGGTTATGGTATTACATTACCGGGACAAACGCTTTCTCCAGATTCTTTGCAGTTATCCGATGAGGAGAAGAAGAACATCATTGCTTTCATGAGGGCGCTTACGGATAATTGAGGTGTACGCTCCCGGCCAGTCCAGATACAATACCTGAGAAATAAGCTCATATCACGGCGATCGGCTCCGCTAGGTGCCGTGTGTTTGTAGCGCGGGGTGCAACCCCGGGGTGTGTTTGTAACCGTGGCGTGACCCGGGGATGAAAACGGAGACCTCGGTGTACCCCCGAAACAAAAAAAAGAGCCCTGAGAACAGGGCTACACCAGATAAATTAACGTAAACAGATCATTTGAATTTAGTTTATCTCAAGCAGGATATATTTTTAAGTTTTAATTTCTTTTTTCTTTGAACAGGCCTCATCGCCTTTTCTATAGCAAATGTAGACCATCTTCACATGTTAGAAAATCACCTAAATCGGGGAGACCGGTAACTCTAAGTGGGGAGTTGGGCAAGGCTGTATCATACAATACGTTGATTGATCGCAAGCGCAACGGCCTCTGTAAGTGAAGCTACGTGCAGCTTTTCATAAATTTTTTTCACATGACTACGTACTGTTTCATAGCTGATGTTAAGTTCACTGGCAATCATTTTGTAACTCAGTCCGTTAACGATACAGGTCAGTACCTCTTTTTCTCTCGCCGTCAGATTGTAGCTGTCGTTGTTCGGCTCCGGCTTCTGCACTACGCTTTTCTGGAGCAGGTTCAATACTCTGCGCGCTATCGAAGGACTCATCGGCGAGCCGCCGGTCTGCAGTTCCTGGATAGCGTCCAGTAGCCGCGTGTTAAGATGATTCTTTAAGATGTAACCGGATGCGCCGGCACAGATGGAATCAAAGACCCTGTCATCATCCTCAAACACCGTCTGTATAAGGATCTGTACATGTGGCACTTCCTTACAGAGCAGTTTGATGGCTTCGATGCCGCTCATTTCGGGCATTTCAATATCCATTAGTACGATGTCCGGGTTACAATTCAGTACATCGTTCACACAGTTACGGGCGTCACTGAATACACCCACTACTTCAATTGAGGGGGCCGTGTTTAGCAATAACGTGATGCTGTTACGGATGTTTTTGTTGTCGTCAAAGATGGCAACGCGTATACTCATGGTTTGTCGTTTTTTTGTTGCCTGGTCAGGCAACGGGAAAGCTTAGTTTTAAATATGTCCCTTGTTGTGGTTTACTTTCTATCCCCAGGTCGGCCTTCATTTCACTGGCCCTGTGCCTGATGTTGTTGAGCCCATTACCAGACAGGCTCCTGACGGAAGGGTCCTGTACTGCCTGATGATCAAATCCTATACCATCGTCCTGGATGTTAAGCTCCAGCATATTCCGGCGGTAGCTTATGTTCACCCTGATAATACTGCATGCTGCATGTTTTAAGGCATTGTTCACTGCTTCCTTGAAAATGAGATAGAAGTTCTTCCGTTGATGCATGGCCAGGTTCAGCGTCTCAATCTTCTGGTCGCAGTCAAATATGAAATGGATCTTCTTAGCGGTGCACAAGGGTTTCGCATAAGATTCCATCCGCTTTACAATACTGCTTACGTGATCGTTTTTTGGATTGATCGCCCAAACAATGTCCGACATCTCGGAGATCATTTCATTGGCCGTTGTACCAATGGTGGTTAACAATTCTTTCAATTGTTCACTTTTTTGCTGCTCATTGTAAATTCTGGCTACTTCACTGTAAACGGAAATACCGCTCAGTGTCGATCCCACACTGTCATGCAGGTCTTGCGCAATACGGTTCCTGATCTCCTGCCGTTTCAGCAACTCATTGATACGGTAGCGGTAGATCAGGTACACAGTACCCGCTATCAGTACGGTACACAGCAGGTAGAACCACCATCTTGTCCAGAATGGAGGGATAATGGTAATATGCAGGGCGGTGACCTTTTTACCAAATACGCCTCTCCAGTTGCTGGCTTTTACCATGAATGTATAGTCTCCGCCCTTCAGGTTGGAATAGGAGGCAAAGTTGCGCTTGCCGACATTGTTCCACTCCTTATCCACTCCGCTGAGCATGTAAGAATACTGCAGGTTGTCGCCACTGAATTCAGGCGCGGAGAATTCTATGGAAAAATAGTTCTTGGTGTAATCCAGCGCAATGGCCTGCTGCTGCAACAGGTCGCTGTGCGAGTCATTGAAGATCCTGAAGTCGGTCAGGTACACCGGTGGTTCAGTATTGATCCTGGCTATATTATCCGGATGGAATGACAGGTAGTAGTTAGTACCACCTACATAGATAGTGCCGTCTTTATCCTTATACATATAGCCTCTCACACCACCATTCTTTTGAAGCGCAGGCAGATCGTAACAGCTGTAGATCTTTACACCGGGATCATACTTGTGTATGTGACCATTACATACCATCCATACGCTGCCATTATCATCTGTCTGCATACCTTCTGTCAGGTTGCTGGATTCCGCAACATGCTGCACTTTCTGCGTATGCGCGTCCAGGTAATTCAGGCCGCCACCATAGGTACTGATCCATACATGGCCCTTATTCCCTTCCTGGATATCATATACATCGTCACTGCTGATATCTTTCAGATACTTCACCTGTAATCCTTCTTTCTGAGGCCAGTCGCCCAGTCCATGCCTGGCAGTAGCCAGCCATATGTTACCGCTCATGCTTTTGGACATTTTCCGCACGAGATTATCCTTCAGGTTGAACCGTTTCAGGATGGCCCTGGTAGAATCGTTGCGGGTCACCCATATCCTGTCTTTAAAGTCGTAGTAAGTGAGATAATGCCCATATGGCGATACGATCAGCACAGGGCGCGTACCCATGGCCATAGTATCTTTCACAATAGATACGATCCTCGACCCGATCAGCTTCTTCATAACCGGATCGTTTTCTGTATTGGGCAGGGTGCTCAGCGTACCTTTCTGCGTATCATATACAAAGAGTGTATAGTCGGTCCCTACATAAAAAGTACCATCACTGTCTTCAAAGAACTTGGTCACCGCCAGCTGCTGCCCTTTATAGGTCAGCCTGCGGTGTTCGAACGATGTTGCACCGGGAGCCTGGAGAAAAATGCCATCATTGGTACCTATCCACAACCTACCGGTCGCGTCCTTATAAAAATCATAGATGTTAATGTCTTTTCCTGTCTGGGGCAGGAAGGTCTGTTTAAACGGATAATACAAAGGGTTGTGAAAACTGATACCATTGTTGGTACCTACCCATATGATACCCGTTCTGTCAATATAGACGGCATTAACATGATCGTCCACTATAGAGCCATCCATATAAGGATGATGTTTATAGTGATAAAAGTGCTGATGATGCTGGTCATAGACAATCAGGCCGGAATCTCTGCCTCCCATCCACAACCGGTGCTGGTTGTCTTCTGCAAAGGCGTTGATCTCATCATTCGGAAAGGAGTTCTTTCCCGGTATGTGCCGGAACGCTTCCTCTGTTTTTTTAATATGGTCGTAATGGTAGAGTGTTTTGTCCCAGGCGCCGTACCACATGTCTTTTTCTGCATCGAGGAACAGGGCGGTGACAGAAACATGAGGGAGCCTTGCGTACAGATCGTCATATCGTTTGTCGCTGATGAACCGCAGGGTGCGGGTATTGACCTTCAGGATGCCTCCGCCGGTTCTGCCTACCCATAAGGTATCTTTGCCATCCATACGCAGCGATAGGATGGAAGTAGTGCCCGTCTTCACCGGATGCGAAAATTCGCCCGTCTTCTTGTTAAATCTCCTGGTACGATAGTTACCTGTTCCCACCCAGAGATAGCCGTTGTGATCGTCTTCTATGACATTGATGTGGTTCTCCGGAATGCCGGTTTCATTGCCCGCTGTGTACCGGTATTGCCTGAACTGCTTTGTTGGCGGAAGACGATAATCGTAAGCGCTTAATCCTCCATCTTCAGTAGCAATCCAGATAATGCCATTTTCATCTTCCAGAAGATCGCTGATAATATTGCCGGATATGCAGCTTGTATCACCCGGTGTTCTTCTGAAGACGGTAAAATACTTCCCGTCATAACGATTTAGACCATCCTCTGTACCAAACCATATAAATCCCCGCTTGTCCTGTAATATACAGTTGACTTTGTTGTGGGAAAGCCCGTTCTCAGTCCTTAATGTGTTGAAATAAGGTGTCTGTTGTTGTGCTATAATGGTCTGGGTTAACATGACTATCGTTACCAATAAAAGGTAAGTTTTTCTCATGATAGGTTTGTTCCACTGCCGATTTTGTTGAAAACCAAAATTACACGTTTAATAATATTAAATTGTAAGGATTTATTCATTTTTTATAAAAATATCGTTAATTTTTTATCCATGTTATAACATCGTACAGCTGTAACTGTTATCAGGGACGGATTCCAGGGTTTTTTAGTTACACAGCAATGTTTAAATTGAGTAGTTTTTATACAGACAATGAGTAATATTCAGATCATTACATTGCAAATGGAGGAAGCGTATCAGCTACATTTTAACGCTTTACGGCAACGGTATTTTCCGGCTCATGCCAATTATCTGGATGCTCATATTACCTTGTTTCATCACCTGCCCCTGGGTGAACCGGCTATCACAAACACATTAGAGGAGAAGAGCCACAGAGGCCCGCTGATACTAACTGTAGCGGGGATTGTCAATTTCGGAAAGGGTGTTGCCTACCGACTGGTATCAGATGAATTACAGCTATTGCATCAGCAGTTACAGCAAGCCTTCGATCCGTGGTTAATAAAACAGGACAGACAACCTTTACGTCCGCATATAACGGTACAGAACAAAGTCACATCATTTAAGGCCCAGCATGTACACCAGACATTGTCCGAGGACTTTATACCTTTTGAGATCAGGGCTACCGGCCTGCAGACGTGGCGGTACCTGCATGGTCCGTGGAAGGCGCTAACAGTGTTTCCTTTTCATAAATGAGAAGACGATGCACCTTACAACAAAGTGCATCGTCTCAGATGAAAAGCGTTAATACTACACTAAGTAGTGCTTATTTATGTAGTCCTTTTTTACGCAGATAGGCCAGCAACTTTTCCGGATGATCTGTCTGAACAGCATTAGCATATCTGGCATCTTTACGCAGTTGATCGAACCCACTATCCGCGGTTACCTTTTCCATATTATCATACTTGCCCAGTGCATTGGTCCATATTCTTGAACCATTGCTGGTGATCTTCTGCATCAGGGTGTCTGAGTAGAAGGAATCGTCTATATGGATAGCTGGGAATTTGCCCTGTTTTTCACCTATCTGCCAGATGTCCCGGATCTCTGCTGCACTATGTGCTCTGGGCATAATGGGGATAGCCGGGTTCCACTCGTGCAGCAGTGGTGCATAACGATGATCGTACAGGAAGAATAGTACCTGGTCCTGCATCTTGTTGGCAACGATCAGTTCAATAGCCTGTTGTGCGGGCTCCTTGCGGCCTTCCTTAAAGTCTACATCGATCATGATCTTACCTTTCGCGAGTTTCAGTAACTCGTCGAAAGTCGGGATCTTTTCCGTGCTGGGTTGTCCGTTAAACAACAGCGGGAGCTGCTGAAGCGCTGCATAGGTGAAGTCCCTGACCAGGCCAGGTTTTCCGGTCATGCGCTGAATATCTTTATCGTGCATCAGGATCAGGACATTGTCCTTCGTTTCACGTACGTCCACCTCAGCAATATCGATACCCTGGGCGATAGCTTCTTTTACTGCTGCCAGTGAATTCTCAGGGTATTTGGTATGTGCGGCACGGTGTGCAGCTACCATGATGTGCTCGGGATGATGATAGAACTCATCGAGGATGGACTTTACAGGCTCGGTCTGTTGTGCCTGTACGGATAAAGTGCCAGCGAGTAGCATGAAGGAAAGATAACGTTTCATATGTTTCTTTTTGCTTTTGAAATTTGTATCAATAACCGTCGTTCTGTTCGAATTTATTAGTAGAAAGATCTATCTGTTCCTGCGGAATAGGGCGCAGCACATGGTGGGGCTGGATATTCTTGGCATTCGGATTATATTTCGCAGCTCTTTCTAATAGTTTGCCGGTGCGCACCAGTTCCATCCAGCGGTCTTCCTCACCACCCAGCTCTCGCGCACGTTCATCGAGTATAGCATCTATGTTCAGTTGTGCAGCCGTTAGTTGTGGCAATGTGGTGCCCGGTTTCGCCGCCCTGTCCCTCACTTTGTTCAGCCACTTTACGCCTTCCTCATACTCCTGTTGCATCATCAGCGCTTCTGCAGCTATCAGGTAGGTTTCTGACAAACGGTATACAAAGAAGTCCCTGAAACCAGAGAGATCCTGCGGACTGGAACGGGTAGGATCATCATGTTTTTTGATGGCCCAGTGCATGTTATCTGTATTAGGTGCAATGGTGGAAGTAAGTCCCGGACTGATGGTCCATACAACCGTATCGCCCACTTTCTTGCCCGGCGGCGTGGTAGCGGCATTGTTATAGAACCAGGTATAACGGAAGGTCACGTCAAAACGGGTGTCGTTTGGCTCGAACAGTTCTCTGAAAAATACAGTCGGACGGAAACGGGTATAGGGCCTGCCGCCCTGGTTAAGGTCCCTGGTCAGTCCGAACTGGTCGTAGGCAGGTGTGAAGAAAGCATGTCCGCCATTGCCTGGGCCGTTGTACAACGCATTATTGAGGTATTGCGTGGCAAAAACGATCTCACTGTTCTGCTGATTGGCATAGTCGAATACAGCCGCATAAGTGCTCTGCAGTTTGTAAGGACCGTTATTGATCAATTCCAGTGCTGCATCGGATGCGCCTTTGTAATCCTTCAGCAGCAGGTCGATCTTCGCCAGCTGGTGCAGGGCGGCGCCTTTGGTAACGCGACCATAGTCGGTGGTGGTCCAGCCCAGGTTATCTATTGCGAACTTCGTATCCTCCTGCATCCTTTTCCAGATGGTATCTTTGGATGTCCTGCCGGCATTTGTCACCACCCCTTTGGTCTCATGTTCGGAGTACACGGCATCTCCAAACTGCATGGTGAGCCAGTAGTAATAATGGGCGCGCAGGAACCGTACTTCCGCTTTATAACGGGTTTTCAGGGCCTCGTCCATTGCCACGCCGTCTATCTTGTCCAGGACAGTGTTAGCCGTATTGATACCGGCATAACAGCTGTTCCAGATCCTGCTCAGGTAACTGTTGTTGGGATTGAAGGCGGTGGAATAGTCGTCCATAAATTTGAAACTACCGTCCTTTCCATGCTGGAAGATATCTGTACCCATTTCTGTTACGGTAAAGCCGGGCTCAGAGCCATACAGCTGACGCAGGGTGCTATACACGCCACTAACGCCATTGCCAATACCGGTGGCATTACTGAAGATGGCCTCGGGTACCGGTTTATACAGGTCTTTCTCGTCCAGGCTGCATGAGCTGAAGCCAAGCGCTCCCAGTAGCAGCACTGTCCATATATTCAACTTGTTGCTTATGATCATGATCTGATTGTTTTAAAGATTAAAAGGATGCATTCAATCCTATCGCATACATCTTTACGAGCGGATACATGGCACGGGTGCCGTCAGACTCAAACTCAGGGTCTTGTCCTTTATACGGCGTGAAAGTGAAAGGATTCTCCGCGCTGATGTTCACGCGCAGGCTTTTGATACCTGTAGGACGCAGCAGGCTGGCCGGCAGGGAATAGCTGAGTGCCAGGTTCTTGATACGCACAAAACTGGCGTCTTTATAAGACAGGGTATTGCCCATGAATACACTTTCCTGGTTCTGATCAGGGCGGGGATTGTCGTTGGTAGCATGTTCCGGTGTCCAGTACGCTACATCCAGATTATTGTAACGTCCTGCCAGGCGGTTGTTGTTATTATAGAACTGTGAAACGATGAGATATTGCTGCCTGATATTGACCACCGTTGACAGCTCCAGTCCTTTGTAAGAGAAACGGTTGGTGATACCGCCAAACCAGGAAGGCGTTGTGTTACCCAGGATGGTACGGTCCTGATCGTCCAGTTTTTTATCGTTGTTAAGGTCCTGCAGTTTGATCATGCCCGGTTTATAACCATATGTGGCTGCTTCTGCCGCTTCACTTGTCTGCCAGATGCCAATTTTGCGATAGCTATAGATGGAACCTATGGGTTGGCCGATAAACCAGCTGTTGCCAATATCATCCTTCCCATCGCCATACAGCTGCGTGATCCTGTTCCTGTTGGTGGCAAAGCTGAAATCTGTTCGCCACTGGAAGCCGCTCTTTGTTTGAAGGTTCACGGTAGAGAGCGAAACTTCCCACCCTTTGTTACGGGTAGCGCCTATATTCTGCAATATTTTAGTGTAGCCGGTACTGCCGGGAATACCACGGGTGAGCAGCAGATTGTCGGTATTGGAGATATAATGTTCAATAGCACCAGTGATCCTGTCCTTCAGGAATCCGAAGTCGAGACCTACGTTAAATTCCTTCGTCGTTTCCCATTTCAACTCCGGATTGGAAATAGTAGCAGGCGTGAAGCCGCTGGATCCTGTGCTGCCAAAAGCATAGGGGCTGGGCGCAAGGGTACTGAAAGTACCGTAAGGCGCGATGCCGTTGTTACCGGTTTTACCATAGCTGGTACGCAGTTTCAGTGTGGTTACACCAGAAGCCTGTTGCATGAAAGGTTCTGCATCGATACGCCAGGCGAGGGCAGCAGAAGGGAAGTATTCCCATTTATGCCCTTTGGCAAATACGGAGGAACCGTCTTCACGGGCAGTCAGTGTGAGGAGGTAACGCTCTTTAAAGTCGTAGTTGATACGGCCCATGTAAGAGAGCAGGAGGCTTTTCTGGTAGTCGCTGGCAATGCTCAGCACCTGCCCGGCACTACCAATGTTATGATAACCCTGCGACTCATAAGGCAGCTGGTTGGCCGTTGTACTCGCGCTGTTGATCTCCATCTGCTGGGAGCTTTGCAGGAGCGTCACGTTCAGGTGGTGATCTTTTCCAAACTTGCGGTCATACTTCAGGATGTTCTCGATGGTGATGGACACAAGCTCTCTGCTGGCTACAGTGGCGGCAGGTGTACCACCCTGGTTGGTAGTGGTCTGACTACCGGCGAAAGCGCCATTCCGGGTATTTTCTATTTCCGGACCTACGTTGAGGCGATAGCTTAAGCCCTTTGCGATATTCCATTCTCCGTAAAGACTACTGAAGATACGTGTCTTATAGGTCTGGTTAGTGTAGTTCTTAATATCCATCAACGGATTCACACGCTGGCCTTCATCATGGGTAGTGCGGAACAGCATGTTACCGAGGCTGTCGTAAGGTATACCCAGTGGGCTGGTGCGCAGCATGTTGTCAAACACATCATTGCTGACAGCATTCTCTCCTGACCGGGTCAGGAAGGAATACACCCCGAAGCGCAGGTGGTTGTTGACCTGGTGATCAATATTGATACGTACAGAACCACGGGTAAAATCAGACTTGTCTACAATCCCTTTTTCTTTATAGTAGTTGAATGAAACGGCAAACTGTGTATGCTCTTTACCTCCGGTTAAGGAAACCTGGTGGTTCTGCCGGGCACCTGAATGATATACCAGGTCCTGCCAGTCGGTGGAACGGCCCAAAGCGAGCGATCTCAGTGCGATATCATCAAACAGCGCTGCGTCCGGCGGATACTGGTTGTTAGCACTGTTGGTTCTGGCAGCCTCCCTTCTCAGCTGTGCAAACTGAGCGCCGTCCATAACATCCAGTTTACGTGTAATGGACGTAGCGCCATAATAGCCGCTGTAAGACACGTTGGTTTGTCCGGCAGCACCACGTTTGGTGGTGATCAGGATAACGCCGTTAGCGGCCCTGGAGCCATAAATAGCAGTGGAGGAAGCATCCTTTAGTACCTCAATGCTCTGGATATCGTTCGGGTTGATCTCGTTAAGGCTCGGAGGGGTTTTGGCATCAGTAGAAGCCAGGGGAATACCGTCCAGTACTATGAGCGGGGTATTGCCGGCAGCAATGGAACGTTGTCCGCGCAGGAGGATATTAGCGCCTGCACCGGGTTCATTGCCCGAGTTTGAGATATCCAGACCTGCTACCTTACCTTTCAGTGCCTCAATGGGGTTGGCTACCGGCTGTTCGGCAATGTCCCTGCTCTTTACAGAAGCTACGGCGCCGGTAACGTCTCTTTTCTTCTGGGCGCCATAACCAACTACCACCATCTCGTTCAGTCCGCGGATGTCTGCTGCCAGTACCACCTGCATATTCTGTCCAACTGGCATTTCCCTGTTCCTGTAGCCCGACATGGAAAAGAGCAGCGTAGCTTCATTACTTACGTTCAGGATGAAATTACCATCGCCATCAGAAATAGCTCCTTTGTTCTGGCCTTTCACCATGATGGTCACACCTGGAAGCGGCGCGCCGTTTTCATCGGTTACTTTTCCCCTGATCTGTTCATCATTGATGGCAGCACTTTCATTAGCAGCCTGCGGACGTTTAGGGCCGGCTTTCTCCATGATGATCACCTTCCCGTTCTGGATACGGTAGGTAAGGGGCAGGTTGCGCAGCAGGCTGGCAATGACATCAGAAACATTCTGGTGACGGGCGTCAATACTTACGGAAGTGTAGGGGGAGAGCAGCTTTTCGTTGTAGATGAAAAGGTAGCCACTCTTTTTCTGAACCAGGGCGAAAGCCTCTTTCAGTGATTTACGTTCGATGGTACAGTCGATGGTCTCCTTGAGTACAGGGTCCGACATCGTCTGTTGATGGCCGGTAGCAGAGAGCTGTGCGGCCAGCAGTACAGGAATGATCAGGCAACAGCCTGCCTTTACATGCCGTTGAATAAGCGACATGACACTACTGGTACAAATTTTCATACCTTTGCGCTGGTTTTAATTTTGATTAAATCATGATGAAATCACGCCGGGAAGATCAATATGTGATTGCAGTTACCGATTGATGTTTCCCGGCCATAGACCGGTAGCGATCCGTTACCGGTTTTTTATTATAGTTACTGTTTATCGAATACGATGTTGTTGCCCTGTAACCTGAAACTCAGATTATTCGCCAGGCTCAATGCTTCCAATACTTCCCTGACAGAATCTGTTGCCGCAAATCCGGCAGTTACCTTGTAGGACGGTAAAGTCGTATCAGCAAAAGAGATCCTGACATTATATTCATGCTCTAACAAAATTGCGATCATGTCCAGCCGTTCGTTATTGAAGAGCAGCTGGTCGGTGGTCCATCCACTAATGGATGCTGCATCCACGGTATCTTTGATTATATCCTGCCTGTTTGCATAGAGTGTGGCCCGCTCATTGGGGAGTAGCAATACTGTGCCTGCATCATCGCCGCTGCTACGTGTCACTGCCACTTTACCTTCCTGCACGCTTACCTGTACAAAGGGTAGTTCTTTATAAGAACGAACATTGAAGATAGTACCCAGCACGCGTGTCTGTAGGCTACCAGCAGTAATGATGAAAGGATGTTGCGGATCTTCTGCTGCATGGATACGGGCTTCCCCTGTTACAAGTATGATCTGCCGTTCTTTGCCATTGAATTGTGCAGGATAACGTAAATGGCTGCCCGCATTTAACCAGACGTCCGAGCCATCTGGTAATGTCAGGTGTACAGGCTGATGATGATCTGCAAATGTTTCTTTCCAGGTAATGCTGTTGTTGAAGAACAATACGTACGACAGGTATCCGCCCCCCAGCAATATGGTAATAGCGGCTGCTATCTTCCACAGGTAGCTTATTTTGCGTACCGGCCGTTGTTGCAGCCTGCCCCATATCTGCTCTTGTGCGGTGGCAATATCAAGTCCGGAAACATCAGCCCTGCTGGTCTCACGCTGTTGCTCATACCATGCTTCAACGAGCCGTTCCTCTTCAGCAGTGCACTCGCCTGCTATATACCGTTGTAATAGTTTATTGATCTCCTGGTTATCCATATATGCACCGCACTTTCGCCTGCGTACATATATAAGACAAAGGGGAAGAAGGGAGGGAGTAGATGGGAATATTATCTAAATGTTAAGGGAAGAACATACTCAATAAAGGCAGATGTGCTGGTTTTCAACTTGCTGAAAAGTCACAAGCTGGTTTTGGATAAAAGGAATGATCCGGAAGATGGGAAAGATTAATTTTGAAAGGGTTAAACATAAAGTAATTGTACAAATGAAAATAGCCCACCCCTTCAGTATATTTATACTAAGGTAAATTGTCATATCCCAAAATTTTACTATGAAAATAATATCATTTGCAGCGCTGTGGTTTCTTCTTTTGTTTGTCGTCGCTTGTAACAGATGTAAGCATAGCGTCAAATTTGTCTGTACGGCAGCTAATAAAGGCGATACCGCATTTATTTATGTCGACGGCAGCCTGGTATTTCAGGAAACTTTTGAGAAACGTTATTTTATGTCATTGGCTTCTGTCGGGTCGGATGTTAAAAAATACTGTTCATCAGCTGATTCAATAAAGGTGCGTGCTGGTTTTAATGATAATGACACCGTCTTTTATCTCGATCCTAAAGATGTTAAATACTGTTATATTGCTAATAGTATAAATGATAGTTTAATAATTTACATACATAGTATAAGCCGGCCGTTGATTATGGGCTGCTATCAATAAACTTCCGGCAGGGATGCTTGCTTGTGTTATGATATGGTTTCCTGCTATATTGTAAGTTACATGCGGTGTATGGAAAAACTGACTTAGAGGTCTTCTCATAAGACCAGGAGATGAGGGTATTGCTTCACAAAATCAGAAATATAAAATGCACCAGTTTATGCTTCAATATACGCACGGCATTACTCACCTGTTTCTTCACCGTTTCTGGCGATAGTTCCAGCTGTTGTGCAATCTCCTTGTGCGACAAAGTAGCTTTGCGGCTCAGTTCAAACACTTCCCGCATTTTAGCCGGTAGCTGCTGTACTTCTTTTTCAATGCAGAGCAGTAGTTCGCGTTCGTTCAGCTGTTCGATGGTGCTGGTGTCTGTTTCGGAAATGAACTGTTTCAGATGATCAAGATGATGCCGGTAGGAGCGTTTGCGGGAGATAACGTTCAGCACTTTATTGCGTGTGCTTACATAGAGGTAGGCTGCCAGGGAGACAGTGATGTTCAGTTCAGCACCTTTTGTCCATAGATGGGCAAATACCTCCTGGATAATATCCTGTGCGTCTGCTTCATTTTCCAGCATTCTGAAAGCGTGCTGGTAGAGGAGGGCGGAGTAGCGTCTGTAAATTTCCTCAAACGCTGCGGTATAGCCCTGCTGGAATTGCCGGAACAATTCGTTTTCCCCCCATTCACTTAATTGGCCTGACATAAAGCAGCATCTTTAGTTACGGTATCCAAAAGTAATAGGGCCGGGGGGAATTCTCATATTAAATAATTGTGAGCACACGTTTACCGTTCATCACAAACGGGTGAACACCAGTTATTAAACGGTTGGCATAAAACCCTTGGTTTATGCAGACAGCGTACATTCTTAATAAGGATCAGGCGTTGGCAGTGAATCGTATTTCGCCATGTAATTATCGATAGCTGCGCCAATCTCTTTGGTTTCTTCGGTTTCATTATCGGTTCCTTCTTCAAACCAATGGCCGGCTCCTTCATTGTCCTGCTTTAGTAGCAACAATATTTCCTTCCCCGGCCTATCCACCCTAAAGCTGCATTTGCCTAATTCGGTTACAGTGATCTGCTCATTATTGTGGTCAATGGTGAATGTAATCATATATAAAATCTTTATAGAAATCGGTACAATCATTATGCCTACTTTAGCTACTAATCAGCGGCAACCGTATATTTGCCGGATATCTAAATACTACTTATGATCAGGATTGTAATCGCACTGGCGCTCATGCTCGGATACACGGGGCTGGTGTCTGCCCAGGAGCTGTATATGCCCCGGAATATAAAAAAGGCATATGCTAATCAGACAAGGGCAAAGAATGGTGTTCCGGGCCCGAACTACTGGCAGAACAAAGGCCGCTATGATATCCAGCTGAAAGTAAATGCCCCCTCCGGCGTGGTATATGGCCGGGAAAAGATCCGGTATATCAACAACAGCCCCGATCCTCTGAATGAACTCGTGATCCGCCTGATCTGCAATCTGCATAAAACCAATGCGCCCCGCTCCGGGTATGTCAGCAAAGACTTCCTGACAGAAGATGGCGTAACGGTAGATACCCTGGTCATCAATGGTGTGAATGTTCCCTTTGATAATGATATCGCAACGGTAGGTACGGTTAAACTGGCCCAGTCACTGCAGTCTAAGGACAGTCTCGACGTGAATATCAGCTGGCATTACACCTTGTCCAAACTGAGCGGAAGGGAGGGAAAAATAGACAGTACTACCTTCTTTCTTGCTTATGCCTATCCGCGCATTTCCGTATATGACGATTACAACGGATGGGATAGGATAGAACACATGGACAGGGTGGAGTTCTACAGTGATTTTAACGACTATAATGTAGCAGTCACCGCTCCGAAGAATTACGTGGTATGGGGTACGGGTGTATTGCAGAACGTGGAGGCAGTGCTGCAGCCGGGTATCGCCCAGCGCCTGAAAGCGTCTTATACTTCAGACCGCCTGATCCATATTGCCAGCAAGGAAGAAATGAGCGCGGGGAAGGTGACAGCTCAAAAGGACTGGAATACCTGGAAATTCAGCGCTTCACATATAGCAGACGTAACCTTTGGCATGAGCAACCATTATGTATGGGATGCCGCCAGTGTAGTCGTTGACAGTGCAGCCGGTCGCCGTGCGAGTGTGCAGGCCGCTTATGATGACGCTGCTGCGGACTTTCACCATTCTGTGGATTTTTCCCGCTATGCATTAGACTGGTTCTCCCGTTACTGGCCGGGAGTGGCATATCCTTTCCCTACTATGACCGCCTTCCAGGGATTTGCCGATATGGAGTACCCGATGATGGTCAACGACGCGACCGTAGGCGATCAGATCGGTTTTGCGCAACTGGTGCAGGACCATGAGATCGCACATACCTATTTCCCTTTTTATATGGGTATTAACGAAAGCCGTTATGCCTTCATGGATGAGGGATGGGCCACCACTTTTGAGTACCTGATCGGTGTGGCGGAAAAAGGTAAGATCGCTGCCGATAAATTCTACAGAATGTTCCGGGTGGATTCTTATATCAAAGACGCCTCCGGAGAGCAGGATCAGCCGATTATTTCCCAGTCGCACCAGGTGAGCGGTGTCGGGTATGGAAACAATGCTTATGGAAAGCCATCCCTGGCTTATCTGGCGTTGAAAGACCTATTGGGCGATGACCTGTTCCGGAAGTGTCTGCATGGCTACATGCATGACTGGAATGGCAAACATCCTATTCCCTGGGATTTCTTCAATTCCTTCAGCAATTACGCTGGTCAGAACCTGGACTGGTTCTGGAATAACTGGTTCTTCAGCAATAATTATATTGACCTGCAACTGGCGGGTGTAAAGACAAAAGGCAACAACGCCGAACTGTCCGTCGTGAATGCGGGCGGCTTCGCCATTCCTTTTGATATAGTGATCACTTATGCCGATGGTAAAACTAAAACTGTGCACCAGACACCGGCCCTGTGGAAGAGCGGCAGCAAACAGGTAACGGTAAATGTGCCTGTCAGCGGTAAGGTAGCTGCAGTAATGCTGGATGGTGTGCTGTACACAGACTACACACCTGAGGATAATGACTGGAGAGCTAATTAATTACAATTACAGGAAGATTGATAGACTTTGGGGGTGGTGCCTTCCACCTTCCTGAATACCCTGATAAAATAGTTGACATCTGTGAAGCCGCAAAGCTTGCTTACATCGTAAATATTGCTTTGCGGCTTTGCCAATAGTTGTTTGGCAAGCTTAATCCTTTCCTTGTTGACATACTCCAGCGGCGTGATACCAAACTGCTCACGGAACCATTTAAAGAACAGGTTCCTGCTGAGATATGCCTTCCGGCTCAGGGCTTCTACTGCGATCTTCTCCGTTAGATGCTCGTGGATATAGTTCAAGACAAAATTTTGCCTGTTACCGTTAATATTGGAATTGCTGCCTTCCTCCGCCTGTCCTAACTGCTGACTTTGCAACAGGCGGATTAGGAGTTCTTTCAGCTGCAGATCTGCATAGATATTCTTCGACTTATCATGACTGCTACAGATGCGGATCAGTTTATTGATCAATTCTGTAATCTCATGATTATTCTCAAAGTGATACTGCTGGAAGGAAAGTTGCCAGTTTTGCTGTTCACCATCGGTATTGTAATAATGATTCAAATAATTGACCGTTTCCCGGATATAGCTGTCGTCTATAGCCAGGGCAATACACTGCGTGGGATTGTCCAGGGTAGCTTCCGGAAAATCGATGGTCATGGTTTCCTGTGGCGGCACGATGAGCGATTCTCCCGGCAGGTAATCGAAAGAAGGTTTATTGACAAGATGCATGATCTTTTTACCGCGTATCATGCTGGTAATTACGAGATCATTGAAAGTGAGCGGAACATCGTAGGCCTGCTCGTAACTTTCAAAGATACTCAGCTCACAATTGCGGAGATTGAACACACGCCTGTTCTCTACTAAAGTTTGCAGTTGCCGTGGAATAGTAAGGTCAATCGTCTGCAAATAATTCTTTATCTGCATAGGAATATCTGTTTACTACCAACAAGTTAACCAATTTCCCGCCCATCTCAAAATTAAGGTACGATTGTGCTATAAATAAGTACGAAAATATCCGTGTCTTCTTATCAGTTCAGGAAATTGCAGGTATTATTTCACGTATTATTTCACGTTTAAAAAACTCCACAAATTATGAGCGTTGCAACATCTGCTGCCCCTTCTTCAACCCTGGCAGCACGTCCTGAATTTAAGACCAGGTATGAGCATTTTATTAACGGGGAATGGGTGCCACCATCCAGCGGTGAATATTTTGATAACATTTCTCCCATAGATGGTAAGGTTTTCACACAAGCTGCAAGAGGCAATGCCACTGATATTGATAAAGCGATAGATGCGGCCCATGAAGCATTTAAAACATGGAGTAGAACAGCTGCTTCTTACAGGAGTAACCTGCTGTTGAAAATCGCACAGATAGTGGAAGATAACCTGGATTATCTGGCCGTTGTTGAGACAATAGACAACGGGAAACCTATCCGGGAAACAAAGGCGGCCGACCTGCCACTGGTAGTAGATCATTTTCGTTATTTCGCCGGAGTGATCCGCAGTGAGGAAGGCACGATCAGTGAACATGATGAAACCACGGTGAGCATCAACCTGCATGAGCCTATTGGTGTTGTGGGTCAGATCATCCCGTGGAACTTCCCGCTGCTCATGGCAGCCTGGAAGATTGCGCCTGCACTGGCTGCAGGTTGCTGCGTAGTGGTAAAACCTGCAGAACAGACGCCTACCAGCATTATGGTACTGATGGAACTGATCGGCAATGTATTACCGAAAGGTGTATTGAATATTGTAACCGGTTTCGGTGTGGAAGCGGGTAAACCGCTGGCATCATCTCCCAAAGTGCAGAAGGTTGCCTTTACGGGGGAAACTACTACCGGCAGGCTCATTATGCAATACGCCTCAGAAAACCTGATCCCCGTTACGATGGAATTGGGAGGTAAGAGTCCTAACATTTTCTTTGAAAGCGTAGCTGACGCAGATGATGAGTTCTTTGATAAAGCAGTAGAAGGAGCCGTACTGTTTGCCCTGAACCAGGGTGAGGTATGTACCTGTCCAAGTCGTATACTGGTACACGATCACATCTATGATCGCTTCATGGACCGCGTTATTCAACGCACAAAAGCCATTAAGATGGGTAACCCGCTCGACCCGGATGTTATGATGGGCGCCCAGGCCAGTGAAGACCAGTTCCAGAAGATACTGAGTTATCTGGATATTGGTAAACAGGAAGGCGCAGAAGTGTTATGCGGTGGCGATGCTTTCCATCAGAACAACGGGCTGGAGCACGGATTCTATGTTCAGCCTACACTCCTGAAAGGAAACAACAAGATGAGGGTATTCCAGGAAGAGATATTTGGACCGGTAGCTTGTGTGACCACTTTCAAATCGACAGAAGAAGCGATCGAGATTGCCAATGATACACTCTACGGATTGGGCGCAGGTGTCTGGACCCGGGATGCACATGAACTGTATCAGGTTCCAAGAGCATTACAGGCCGGTAGGGTATGGGTGAACTGCTATCATGCTTATCCGGCTCACGCACCATTCGGAGGATATAAGAAATCCGGTTTTGGAAGGGAAACACATAAGATGATGCTGAATCACTATCGTCAGACGAAGAATATGCTGATATCTTATGGTAAACAGAAACTTGGATTCTTCTAAATAAATTACCGATCAGGAGTTAAAAATTGATTTGTGTTTGTTGCAGACATGGGTACCCGCGGCTATCACCCGGGCTACAAATACCCACGGGATATTATCCCCGCGCTACAGACACACCAGGGTTGCACCCGGGGCTACAAATATACCCGGGGTTGCACCCCAGGTTCCATGTTTCGGAATTCCTGATTTTTTATATAGTGTCTTAACTTTTTTCATGACTAAGAGAATCATAGCAACTGAGGACGCCATATCCTTGATCAATGAGCTCCGTCACAGGCATGGCCCCCTGATGTTTCACCAAAGTGGGGGCTGTTGTGACGGCTCACAACCAATGTGCTTTCCCGAGGGGGAGTTTAAAACAGGAGCTACTGACGTATGCCTCGGTGAAGTAGATGGATGTAAGTTTTATATGAACGGGGACCAGTTTGAATACTGGAAACACACGCAATTGATCCTGGACGTCATCAAAGGGCGTGGAAGTAGTTTTTCACTGGAGATCCCCCTGGGAGTCAGATTTCATATCCGCTCCCGCGTATTCTCGGATGAAGAGTTTGCGGAGCTGGAAACGACACAACCGCTGACTTAAACACTATCCCGAAAAATGGAAAGTCCTGCAGTTTCAACTGACAGGACTTTTCATATCAAATTGTAAGCTTATGATGATCAGTGGATAATAACCCCTTGCCTGTATGGCATGATAAATTCTTAGGGTACAGGGGATTTTTCAAAATGAATGGCTTTCAAGTCAAATCCTCCGGTTTCAGCATATAGCCGGAGGGTTTGGCGGCCATTCCTGAGTACAATATTTTTCAGCGTATAGGCCTGCCACTCACCACGTTTATTTTCTTTTGCCGGGATCACGGTTACTTTACCTGTTGGTTTTCCGTCAATTGTCACAGCCAGTTTGCCAGGCGCATTACCTGGTGCAGCGATGAAAGAAAGTGTATACTTTCCTTTCAGGGAAATATTCATTGTGTACTTCAACCATTCGCCGGTAGCAAAATCGGTTACGTAATAGCTGTTTGCATCAGCGGAATCAGCTACAATGTCTACACCATCATTCCGGTATACCCTGCCACGGTTGCCGCCCACCCATTTAGGATTGGATATACGGTAATTTGCCGTATCAGTATCAAAGTAAGCCGCACGGTTTACTCCGAGATCATAATCCACTGCAGCCAGCGTCCCTGTGTTCGTGATCGTATTGTTTTTAAAAGGCAACGTTTTTTCAGAGAAGGGCTGACGGATCATCGCGTCGATGACGTCGCGGTGAAGGATGTTGTTGCTGATATTCGTTCCTCTGGCCACTTCCATCAAACCTTCATAGGCCATATCACTGGCGGGTGCGCTGCCCTTGCCGCTGATATAGTTGATCACGCGCATATATTTTTCGTTGGACGGGATCTCCAGCGGATTGTTAGCGCCTAACTTCTTCAGTGGCCACCACGACCAGCCGATGTTGTTCTTTTCAAACAGGCGGATGGCTTCCGTAAACCAGACATTCGAGTTCTCACCTGTTTCTCCCAGCCATACAGGTACATTATACTTCTGGCGGAAGTCCAGGATATGCTGGATGGACCTGGTATCATTCAGGTTCCAGTATTTATGGAAACTCAGTACCATATTCTTGTCCCATGGTGGCAGCATGCCGTTGTAATTGTTTCCCCAGCCATTGCCCTCAATGATGATGATATGTCTGTTGTCTACTTCGCGGATCGCTTTCGTAATATCCTGCAGTAATTGTTTAAGCGGAACGTTGTTCTGTTCTTTCAGGCCGTTCTTGTCATTTTCAGGGTCTTCGAAGCCATAGTTAGGCTCGTTCAGAATGTCATAAGCGCCGATGAAAGGCTCATCCTGGTAACGTTCAGCAAGCTTCTTCCACAATGCCACGGTCTTTAAGCGGTCAGGCTCACTTTCCCAGAGAGAAGGTTTCGAGCCGTCGCGGTCAGAAATGTTCAGGTCATTCCCTTGTCCGCCGGGAGCCGCATGCAGGTCCAGGATCAGGTACATGTTGTTTGCCTTACACCATGCCAGCAGGCTGTCTGTCATTACGAAGCCTTTTTCCAGCCAGGTGTGCTGTCCGGCCACAGGCTCTTTGTCTGCCGGTAGGGTATACAGGTTAAAGTGCATGGGCAAACGAACAGAATTGAAGCCCCAGGCTTTCAGGGAGTCAATATCTGCTTTGGTCGTGTGGTTGTCCAGCCAGGCGTCATAGAATTCCTGTGTTCTTTGCGGCCCGATGAGGCGTTCAATACCTGCACGGATCTTATGCTGCTGGCCCTGGCCGTTTACCCGTAACATATATCCTTCCTGCAGCATCCAGCCGCCAAGGCCAATACCACGCAAGAGTACATTTTCTCCTTTCTGGTTAACGATCTGTGTGCCTTTGGCCCTGAGGAAGCCCTGGCTCCGGCTCTGTAATGGATTGAAGGACAGGGAGATCAATAACAATAACGTGACGTGTTTAGATAGTTTCATAACAATGAATTAGACTAAAAATTGACGAGGTAACAAAATAGGGATTTATGAACAGAAAAAAGATGAGGATTGATAAGTGGGTTGACATGTCTGTTTAGCGGCGATTCCGTGTAATTCCTGAAAAAGAGCATTATCCGTGCAAGACGGGAGTTCTGCGAACTGTTATAAGAATTGAAGCAAGATCAGGTTAAAAAGTAAAGGAAGCACCAACGCCACGAGGACGGTGACCACGAAGAGTATTACATATTCGAATATCTTTTTTGGTTTCATGACCTTCAGATACGATTTGAATATTTAGCCGGGGAACTTAACGCATAACGCGGGAGCGTTCCAGCATCAATGCAATACCTGTTCCCAGCAGCGCGCCTACTGCATAGCAGATACAATCGCTCAGCACAAAATCATAACCCAGTATCAGGCCGAATGGGAACGTATGCCGCAGCTGCACGATCCAGCTGGCTTTATATAATTGCTGCAGTTCGATAATGATGCACGCCAGGAGGGTAAGTATACCCAGCTTTACGGGTTCAGTAGCAGGGAATAAAAACCTTAAAAAGAAGAACAGGCAGGTGGCATACAGTACGTCGCCCCCATAGGTGCTGATAAGTCCTGGAAAGTAATGTGGGTATAAACGCGTAGCCAATCCAATGGGAATGGTGAGCAGGAACAGTACAAAGTATAGGAATATCTTCTTCGCTCTCATAGGTTTCATAGGTCCAAATATAGGAAATATTAGAAAGTTTCAACATTCATAGTGCCTGCAAACGTGCGGAGATATTCAGTGGGAATGACACCTGTTATTTTCCTGAAATACTGGTTGAAGGATGATTTGGCTTTGGGACCCGCAGTCGAAAGCCAGGGTAAGTACGTTAACCGGCAGCGCCTTGCTGCTCATAAACTGCATCTGCTGAATGGCACGTTCAATGCGCAGTTCATTGATGGACTGATAGAATGTTTTGTTGTTGACGGGAGAGAACCCCTTTAAATGACCTGTTAAGTGGTGATCGAAGTAGCTTGTTGGCTGTTTTGCGTCCAGCTGTTATGGTTGGTTGACCAGAAACGGGCCAAAAACGATCCTGCCCGGAAGGAATGGAGGCGGCTTGTTGGTAGTTTACTCGCTTCGTTTATCTTTACGGCGCGGGGAGTCAATTAATGGACCTGACCGCATCAATCCTGAAAACCAACAAGCGATATGAAAATAAGAGCCATTATTACGGGAGCAACGGGTATGGTAGGAGAGGGCGTTCTGCACGAATGCCTGCTAAGCACAGATGTAGAGGCGGTGCTGGTCATCAACAGGAGGCCCTGTGGCGTGACGCATCCTAAGCTGAAAGAGATCATTCACGCCGATTTCTTCGATTTTAGCCCCATCAGGGAACAATTAAGTGGCTATAACGCCTGTTATTTCTGCCTGGGCGTTTCGTCTGTAGGCATGAGCAAGGAAACCTATTACAGGATGACTTATACCCTGACCATGCATGTGGCGGAAACTTTGAGTCAGCTAAACAAGGATATGACCTTCTGTTACGTATCCGGGGCAGGGACTGACAGTACGGAAAAAGGCCGGTCAAACTGGGCCAGGGTAAAGGGGAAAACGGAGAACGACCTGATGGAATTGCCATTCCGGGCGGTGTTTGCCTTCCGTCCGGGTTTTATCAGACCTATTAAGGGCCTGAAGTATGTGCATTCATTTTACAAATACATCGGCTGGATGTTCCCCATCGGCCGTGCACTGTTTCCGGGTGGATTTGCAAAACTGGAGGAGATAGGGCAGGCGATGATCAATGTGACATTGAACGGATATCAGAAAAAGACAATCGAAGGAAAAGATATTATCGCCCTGGGGAAGAGGGCATAATATCTTTTCCTGTTCATACAGGACATCTGCGTGTATTCTTCTCCAATTTTTATTCTGTTAACTTCTCATTAACTACTTTTTCAAAAAGTTGACCGTACTTCGCATTGCTTTAATAACCATTAGTTTCTTATGACCATTCATTGTTTAAGTATGAAAAGTTGGTATCTACAATACCTATCACTGTAACCATATATTTCCGAATTACATAGATTATTGTTAGTCCCGGATCTGTGCAGTGCTGGCTATATAGTCTCCATTGATTGTTTTAATGTTGTCGCATTTGTGCCGCTATGCTGCCGCCATTGGGGATTGTCATGATGGGGACGCGTCACTTATCCGCGTTATGTTAATCTTTATTTGTTAATCATTATGTATAACCATACCATGAAAGTAACCGGTATCCTTTTATTCATTTCTTTATCTATCGCGGGAATTTTACGGGCACAGAACAGACCCGCTAATACCAGCAGACCTGTAGCTATTCCCGCAGCGGCGCTGGCTCCTTATAGCACCACTATGGTCAATTCCGTTCGCACCTGGACGCCTTCCATGCCGGTATCTGAAAGTGCAGTGGTCACGTCTGCAGCCAGAACGGTGACGGAGGTGAAACAGGAAACGCAATATTTCGACGGTCTGGGGCGCCTGTTACAGACGGTAGAAAAGGGCGCCAGTCCGGCAGGCAGAGATCTGGTCACTCCCATTGAGTACGATGCCTTTGGAAGGGAACGATATCAATATCTGCCCTATGTACCGAAGACCGGGAGTGTCAATGACGGTCTTTTTAAGATGGCGCCATTCATCAGCCAGCGTGCCTTTTACAGGGACAGCACCCTTGTACCCGGAACAGGAAGCGATAGTATTTACTACGCGCAGACAGCCTATGAAGCCTCTCCTCTAAACCGTGCATTACAGACCTGGGCGCCGGGCAACAGTTGGGCAAAAGAAGGTGGTAATCATCCTGTAAAACAGCAATACCAGATAAACAGTATAGCAGATTCCGTGAGGCTGTGGAGTTTACTAACTGCGTCCCTCATACCGGTCAGCAGCCGGGTATATGGCAACGGAGAATTGTTGAAGGAGGTTGTCATCAATGAAGCAGGTGTGCAAACGGTGACATATAAAGACAAAGAGGAGCACGTAGTTCTGAAAAAGACTCAGCTGGCCACTACACCAGGTACGGCACATACGGGATGGCTTTGCACTTACTACGTCTACGACGCGCTGGGAGATCTGCGGTTTATAATACCGCCCAAAGCAGTAGAAGCCATCCGCAGTAACTGGACGATACCTGCTGATGTAGCCAGGGAGTTATGCTTCTGCTACCGTTACGATAAACGCAGCCGGATGATCGTACAAAAGGTGCCGGGAGCCGATAGTACTGAAATGGTGTACGATGAAAGGGACAGGCTGATAGGTAAAAGAGATGGGATTCTGAAGGCCTTGGGCATGTGGCATGGCACTTATTACGACCAGCTGGACCGGGAGCAGAAAACGGTCTTATTCTACGACGCCAGGAGCCGGGATGCTTTGCAGGCAGCCGTTAATCAGGCAGGATTTAATCCACTGAATGCCTTTCCATTCATTGCATCCTCCGCATTGCGGGTACTGACAAACACTTATTACGATAATTATAATTTCCCCGGCAGGCAGAATTATGTGACGACCGACATCACAAAAGTGGAGGCAGGAGCGAATCCCTACGCAGAAGCCTTATCATCAGCGCCTGGCACAATGACCAGGGGCTTAATGACAGGCAAACGTTATCGTATTGAAGCCATGGAGCAGTTCAATACTACGACGATCTACTACAACGACAAAGGACGGGTGATCCAGACCATTGCAGACAACATGCCGGGCGGCAGGGATATTACCAACACGCTCTATGACTTCAGCGGCAAAGTGTTGAGCACCTACCTGAAACATACCAATCCACGCAGCACATCGACACCACAAACAACAATACTCACGCAGTTCGACTACGACGCCATGGGCAGGATTGACACCATTAAAAAGCGGATCAACGACAATCCCGCCTTCCAGCGCACAATCGCAGTCAACACGTACGACGAACTCGGGCGACTGAAAACAAAGCGTCTGGACGTAAGCGGGCCGGCTACCCAACTGGAGCTGCTGCAGTACGAGTACAACATCCGGGGATGGTTAAGGTTTCAGAACCGGCAGTTTGTCAACACACCCAATATCACCGTGAATTGGTTCGGACAGGAATATTGTTACGACTATGGATTTGACAGTCTCGCGTACACCGGGAATATTGCCGGCATTAAATGGAAAAGTCTGTCAGACGGCATTCCCCGCGCTTATGGATACGACTACGACAGAGCTGAGCGGCTGACCCGTGCGGATTTTACTGAGCAATTAAGTGGCAGTACTGCCTGGACAAGCACAAGAGCAGATTTCTCAGTCAGCGGATTAACCTATGATCCAGGGGGGAACCTCTTATCAATGAAACAAAGGGGCTTAAACGGTCCTGTCATTCAGACGATAGACAGTTTGAAATACGGCTATTTTCTCAACAGCCACCGGCTTAGCTATGTAACTGATAAAAAGAACAATCCTGCCAGCACATTAGGCGATTTTAAAGAAACAGACAACCGGGAAGTACAGGATTACTGGTATGACCCGAACGGCAACATAGCGAAGGACAGGAACAAAGGCATTGACAGCATTTACTATAACCACCAGCAATTGCCTGCTATTCTTTATGCAAAGAACAAGCAGGCGTCCATTTACTATCTGTACGCAGGTGGTACCGGTGAGCGGCTGGCAAAGATGGTATCAGATCTTAGTACTCAACCGCAGCTGTTCCGTACAACCCATTACATAAATGGCATTCAGTATGAACGGGACAGTTTACAATTTATATCCCATGAAGAGGGCCGGATCCGACCCATATACAGAACGGGCCAGCCGGTAACGTATGCGTTTGACTATTTCATAAAAGATCAATTGGGTAACGTCCGTATGGTATTGAGCAGCCCAAAAGACACCGCTATTTATGCCGCAACGATGGAAACGGCGAAGGCCGGCGTTGAAAATGCCCTGTTCAGCAACATTGACAATACGCGTACCGCGAAACCTGCCAACTATCCGGCAGACGCCACCACCAGTCCCAACGCTTACGTAGCAAGGCTCAACGCTATCAACGGGCGGAAGATTGGACCATCTCTGGCACTAAGGGTGATGGCGGGCGACAGTATTCAGATAGGAGTGAGGGCACTCTATAAACATATAGGTGCAGCAACTTCCAATAGCACTCCGGCCGCCATGGTAGTCGCCATTCTGGATGCCTTCAGCGGCACAGGTGTTACGGACGGTATACACCAGGCGTCGGGCAGTACTTCTCCGGTATCCACGTTGAGCAGCAACACCTATAATCAGTTGAAAGCGAAGGATGCCTCCCAGAACCAGCCAGACAAGCCCAAAGCCTATCTGAGCTATATTATGTTCGACGATCAGTTCAACCTCGTAGACGACAACTCCGGCATGCGGCAGGTAGGTGGGGCCATAGATGCATTACAGACCCTGGCAGTCCAGAAGATGCGGATAAAGAAGACGGGCTTCATCTACATATATACCAGCAACGAAAGCGGCCAGGATGTATTCTTTGACAACCTGGTAGTCGCCCACAACGGCGGCGCCTTGCTGGAGGAAACCCACTATTATCCTTTCGGGCTGACGATGGCAGGTATCAGCAGAAGCGCCTTAAAAGGAAAGCAGTATCCGGAAAACGGAAAGAGGTATAACGGAATCGACTTCAGCCAGGACCTTAACCTGTATCAATACGATGCCTTTTACCGTACGCTGGACCCTCAGATTGGAAGATGGAAACAAATTGACCCAAAGATCGACGCCATGGAATCCTGGTCGCCCTACGTCTCCAACTACGACAACCCAATCAGGTACAGTGACCCTCTGGGCGACTGGCCTGGACCGATCGACGGTCTCTTTACGCGGCTACTCAACTTCGCCACCCACGCCAAAGACAACTTCCGTCGAAACACGACCCAACAAAAAAACTTCGTCCGTGAAAAAGTACGGCAGGGAATCAATAATTTCAAGGGCCGTATCGCCACAGGAACAACGACACCTCAATTACTTTTCGAAGAGTTCCGCAAAAATCCTCTTGGCGCCGCAACCGGCATCGGTGGCCTGGAAGTAAAGCTCACCACCGTCGCCGCGAAGGAATTCGCACTCAGCTCAAAAGCAGCAGAAGCAGGTGCTAAGACAGCTGAGGGATTTGAGGTAGCCGCGAAGATGAAAGTGAAGCGTGATGGTGCTGCACGTGCTGCGGACTATGGGGATGACTGGCCGACTGCTAGTTTAAAAGAGGCGAGAGAGAAGTTTGCTCCTAAGGCAGAAGGTTTCTTAAGCGAGGACGGGGAAAAGACTATCTATCTTAATAGTGAAACTAAGATCCAGGTCGTATATGATAATCTTGGTGACTATTTCAGAATACAGAATACAAATCTGAAGGGTAGAAGAGTTTTTTTAGATTTCGATGCAAAAGTGCCCAATAATAAAGTCGTTAATGGAAAACAAAAAGGAAGAAGCAAAGACGAATATGAACAGATTACTCACTTTAAAAACACTGACTAATAATGAGTTCGAGAACTATAATCGTGCCCATAGATAAAGAGGCAGAAAATGCATTAGACTATGATGAAGCAACAC
This sequence comes from Chitinophaga filiformis, assembly GCF_021646545.1. GTDB lineage: Bacteria > Bacteroidota > Bacteroidia > Chitinophagales > Chitinophagaceae > Chitinophaga > Chitinophaga filiformis_A. Next base: position 302,422 of record NZ_JAKIRP010000008.1, read on the forward strand.
CAGAGCAGCTGATAGAGGTGGATTTAGTTGGAAATGAATTTAAAGAGTTATGGGATGTTGGTTTTTTCCACGCGTTAAATGACATGACTCAAGCAATGATTGACAATTTTGAGAGTGCCGAGATTGTGAAAAAGGAAGATTTAGAAAAGGTTTTGAACAGCGATGTGTTTAACATGCCTGTTTCTAATGATATTCTAGAACGGCTAAAAGTCCTTTTTCAAGAAGCCCTTGAACGCGGCACGGGCGTCTACTTCTTTTTCTAAAGACTTTGGCGACAATAAAATTATATAACGCCGATAAGTAGCGGACGGTTTGGGGTGGAGACTGCGGGCCTTAACCCTTGGAGAGCCTGACACGATTGATAGGGGTTAAATTTGCCATTCCAAAGCTGCCACGCTTGACGAAGCTCAATCGTACGCCTTGGAAAGGGGTACAGCCCGCGGTCCCACCTCAAACCGCGAGCTACTTATTAAACCCCAACCCATTATAAAAAAGCCGAACAAAACAAACACCGCGAGCTACTTATCAAACCTCAAACCATCAACAAACAGCCGAACACAGTGCTTATCAACAACAATATCAAAGCTACCCGGCACGTTCCACAACCAAGCCCGCAAAATACTTTGAAAAATGCAACCCAGGCATAACCCCCACGCTGCAACGATTCAAACGCCGAAGCGATAGGTTTGAATCTTATAACCCTTAAACAACCGTTGTTTCGCGGAATACATAACGACCTACTCTACTATTCTGCTCAGAAATAAAGATCAACCTTTGAAATTTATACTTATCTGTTTGAATATTGCAATTTGTATTCGCGCCCTTCGAACTAAATTTGCTTTCAAACGTTAACGATTCAGGAAGCAAAGGTCAAATTTGATATTGGATAACCCGTTCAGGAGGCTTACGGCGAACAGTGCGCCGTAACCGGGTTTCCCCTACTATCAATAGTCCCCTGCCGCAAGTCAACCTATTTAGATCTAATTATTTACAGAAAACAATTCTTTATGGTTAAGCTAAAGATCAACCAGAAAGAGTACTCAGTGGACGCCAGCCCTGATATGCCTTTGTTATGGGCAATAAGGGATGTAGTCGGATTAACTGGTACCAAATTCGGTTGCGGTATGGCGCAGTGTGGCGCATGTACCGTTCATTTGGATGGAGAAGCGGTACGTTCATGTGTTACATTAGTGTCGCGGGCCGTTGGGAAGGAAATAGTAACTATTGAAGGATTATCTGCTGATCCGAATAACTACCTGCAGAAAGCATGGATAGAGCTGGACGTACCACAATGCGGTTATTGTCAGTCCGGCCAGATCATGTCTGCCGCGGTGTTGTTGAGGGAAAATCCAAATCCAACAGATGATGACATTGACAGTGCAATGTCCGGGAATATCTGCCGCTGCGGCACATATCCCCGTATCAGAAAGGCCATTCACCTGGCCGCAAAAATGCAGCGGGAAGGAGGTAACAAATGAGCACAACCTTGAACGCAGGCAGACGTAATTTCCTGAAGACCGGCGCTGTACTGACCAGCGGACTGCTGATCTCATTCTCAGTACCAGGCGCAAAGAAACTTGGTGCAGCAGCGCCTTCTATGCTGGGTCCACAGAGTGGAGCAGCGTTCGCGCCTAACGCATATCTGAATATAACAGCCGATAATGAGGTACTGGTATACCTGGCACATGCTGAAATGGGACAGGGTATCTGGACGACATTATCGATGATGATAGCAGAAGAACTGGATGTAGATGTCAATAAAATGGTGGTGCAGCATGGAGATGCCTGGCAGCCATACAACCATACCATGTTCGGGATACAGATCACCGGAGGTTCCAGCACTACCTGGTCTGAATTTGACAGGTACCGTAAGGCTGGTGCTACCGCCAGAGCTTTGCTGGTGCAGGCAGCCGCACAGAAATTTGGCGTGAACCCTGCCGACTGTAAGACAGAAAATGGCGTGGTGACGGCAGGCGATAAAAGTGCTACTTACGGCGAACTGGCCACTGCAGCTGCAGCATTGCCAGCACCCGGAGATGTGCCGCTGAAAGATCCGAAGAACTGGAAGTATATCGGCAAGGGCGTTAAACGCCTGGATACGCCGGCTAAAATAAATGGTACTGCAAAATTCGGAATGGATATGCAGTTTCCAGGTATGCTGACAGCAGTAGTGTTGCACGCACCTGTATTCGGCGCTAAGGTGAAAACGGTAGATGCAGCAAAGGCGAAAGCAATACCTGGTGTGCGTCAGGTAGTACAGATCCCGACTGGGGTGGCTGTATTGGCCGACAACTACTGGGCTGCCAAAAAAGGCCGCGCAGCGCTGAAGGTAGACTGGGACCTGGGATCAGGCGTGAAAGTGGATTCAGCAACGATGCTGGCAGAGTACAGGCAACTTGCGCAGAAGCCTGGAACCCAGGCCGGTAAAGCAGGAGATGTAGACAGCGCAATGTCCAAAGCAGTGAAGACCGTGGAGGCAGAATATACCTTCCCGTATCTGGCGCATGCGGCGATGGAGCCCTTGAATGTGACCATTCAGCTGAAGGACGGTAAGTGTGAAATATGGACCGGTACACAGATGCCGGGTCTCGATCAGGGAGCAGCAGCGAAGGTGCTCGGACTGAAGCCTGATCAGATAAGGGTGAATACCGTTTTCCTGGGCGGTGGTTTTGGCAGAAGGGCTACACCAGCTTCCGACTTCGTGGTGGAAGCAGCCGAGATCGTTAAGGCCAGCGGTAAACCATTGGTGAAAATGGTATGGTCGCGTGAAGACGACGTAAGAGGCGGTTATTACCGTCCCGCGTTCCTGCACAAGATAACTGCCGGTCTGAATGCACAGGGACTGCCAATAGCCTGGAAACATACCATTGTGGGCCAGTCTATCATGGACGGGACACTGTTTGCCAGCATGATCAAGGATGGTATTGACGCAGCCTCCGTAGAAGGAGTGGTTGATTCGCCTTATGTGGAAGCAATTCCCGACCGCCTGGTAACATTACATTCTCCCAAGAATGAAGTGCCGGTACTGTGGTGGCGTTCCGTAGGACATACACACACCGCTATGGCGATGGAAGCAATGATCGATGAACTGGCGCATGCAGCGGGCAAGGATCCGCTGGCTTATCGTCAGGAATTGCTGAAGTCCAGCCCGCGGCATCTGGCGGCTTTGAACCTGGCGGCTGAAAAAGCCGGTTGGGGCAAGCCATTGCCCGCCGGACGGTTCAGAGGCATCGCTGTACACGAATCCTTCCTCAGTTATGTGGCGCACGTAGCAGAGATCTCTTTGAACGAAGACGGCACGATCAAGATACACCGTGTGGTAAGCGCTATCGACTGTGGTCTGGCGGTGAATCCTGATGGTGTGAAAGCCCAGATAGAAAGCGGGATCAATTTCGGGGTAGCCGCAGCGCTGCATGGCGAGATCACGCTGGAAAAGGGACGCGTAAAACAAGGCAATTTTAATGATTACGTGGTGGCCAGGATGTTTGACACCCCGGATATAGAAGTGCATATCGTGGAAAGTACCAGTAAAATGGGCGGTGTGGGTGAACCAGGTGTGCCACCGGTGGCGCCGGCTATCGCGAATGCTTACTTCGCCGCTACAGGTAAACGCCTGAGACATATGCCTTTCAATAAGGCCGGCCTGTCAGCATAAAAAGCGGTATCCTGATTTTTTACACGTAATGAGATGTTATGGCACAATCAACTAAAAACCAGTTTTTAAATACAAAGAAAGTCGTATATCTTCTGCTTGCGGCAACGGCAATTTCCTCGGTTGTAGTATCTTTCCGTACGGATGCCTTTAATGGGGTACCTGCTGAAGAGAAGGCACCGGTTGTGAAAACGGAGGTGGCAGAGCCGGATAGTGTGATCTCGAAAAAGGCGTTTCTGCAGGCCTATAAGGTGCTGATGCATCCCAGGTGTATGAACTGCCACCCGAAAGGCGACAGGCCCTTACAGGGCGACGACAGCCACGTACACACCATGAACGTACAGCGTGGTAAAGACGGTAAGGGGCTTTACGCAATGAAATGTTCCAACTGTCACCAGCCACAGAATACGCCGGGGCTGCACATGCCTCCGGGTAATCCGAACTGGCACCTGCCACCGGCTGACATGAAGATGGTGTTCGAGGGTAAAACGCCACGGCAGCTGGCAATGACCATGCTGAATCAAAATGAGAACGGTCATAAAAACCATGAAGGATTGATCGAGCACGTAAGCCAGGACTCACTGGTGGGCAGCGGATGGAATCCCGCAGAAGGATTGGCCCACTTACCTATGAGCCGTGCAGAGTTTGTGAAACATTTTAAAACATGGCTGGATAAGGGCGCTTACTTGCCGGATAAATAAGATGAAAGAAATCGAGGATATTTTACGGGCCTATGCACAATCCCGGGAGAACGGGAAAAAGGTGGCGCTCGCAACTGTTGTACACGTCGAGGGATCGTCCTATCGCCGTCCCGGCGCCAGGATGCTGGTAACGGAAGACGGGGAAATGACCGGTGCTATCAGCGGTGGATGTCTGGAGGGAGACGCTTTGAGAAGAGCGTTGCTGGCCATCATCCAGCAGCAGAATAAGCTGGTCACCTATGACACTACCGACGAGGATGATGCCAAAATAGGCGTACAACTGGGTTGTAACGGGATCGTTCATATTCTGTTCGAACCTATAGACCCTGCTGCTCCGCACAATGCTATCAGGCTACTGGAGCAGGTGCTGGAAAAACGCGAGGATGCCGTACTAGTAACTCTTTTCAGGTTAAACCAGGCTGCGCAGCAGCCTGGTACCTGTCTTCGTTATTCAGGGAATAACTTTGCCGGAAGCCTGGAAGACGGAGACCTGAAAACAGAGATCGTAAAGGATGTACTGGAGGTATTCAGCACCAAACAGGGGATGGTGAAACAGTATGGGGACGAAAAACCGGCATTACATGGTTTTGTTGAACTATTGAAACCACCCGTATCCCTGATCATTGCAGGGGCAGGAAATGACGCTATGCCTCTGGTAGAAATAGCCCGTATCCAGGGCTGGCATACCACGGTAGTGGATGGAAGGGCGCTGTATGCCACACCAGCCAGATTCCCTGGCGCCCGCAGGGTGATTGTGAGCAAAGCGGCGGAAGTGCTGCAAAAGGTGACGATCGATGAAAGGACTGTTTTTGTCCTGATGACCCATAATTATAATTATGACCTGGCACTGCTGGAATTACTCCTGCAAAAAGAAGTAACTTACATCGGTACGCTGGGGCCTAAAAAGAAGCTGGAGCGCATGCTGGACGAACTGGCAGCAAAGGGCATTACGGTAGGTGAGGAAGAAAGAGCCAGGATCCATGGACCTGTGGGGCTGGATATAGGCGCGGAAACAGCAGAAGAAATTGCATTGTCTGTGACGGCTGAAATAAAAAGCGTACTTTCAGAAAGGACTGGCATTCCTTTAAGAGAGAAAAACGGGCCGATACATACTTTGTAAATCGTATGGATATGGAAAATTATGGTGTAATCATTTTGGGGGCGGGTAATTCCTCCCGCCTGGGACAGCCGAAACAACTGCTGATGTACAGGGGGAAAACCCTGATCTGTCAGATGGCGGAAGAAGCAATTGCAGCGGTAGGCAGTCCGGTGGTATTGGTAACGGGTGCTAATGCGCCCGAAATACTGGAAAAACTTTGCGGATTTGCAGTAGAGATAGTGGAAAATGATCACTGGATAGAGGGTATGGGTTCATCTATCAGTACCGGGATGAAAGCATTGGTAAAACATGAGGGCCTGGCAGGCGTGATCATTATGGTTTGTGACCAGCCCTTCGTCAATGCAGCTTTGTTAAAGCAGCTGATGGACCAGCAGGTAATTGCAGGAAAAGGAATCATCGCCTGCACTTATGAAAATACAGCAGGCACACCTGTGCTTTTTGCAAATACCTATTTCGATGCGCTGACTGCTTTAGAAGGGCAGGAAGGCGCCAAAAAGATATTACAACAGTCTACCGACGACCTGGCCCTGGTGCCTTTTCCGCTTGGAGCTTTAGATATTGATACGGCTGAGGATTATCAGCGATTACTAACAGGGCAAGTTTTAGCAGATGATAATTGATTCTTTTAACCGTGTGCATGATTATCTGAGGATCTCCCTGACAGATAATTGTAACCTGCGGTGTTTTTACTGCATGCCGGAAGAAGACTATGACTTTACGCCTGCTTCCCGCTTAATGCAGGCCGATGAAATAACCACTTTAGCAGGGATTTTTGCTGCCAATGGGGTACGCAAGATCAGGCTGACGGGAGGAGAGCCGCTGGTAAGAAAAGATGCGGCGAACATCATTCTATCCCTTTCCCGCCTGCCTGTAGAACTCACCATGACAACCAATGGCGTCCGCCTGCATGAATTTGCAGCGGTGCTCGAAGAAGCAGGCGTACGATCCCTGAATATCAGCCTGGATACGCTGCAGGCTGAAAGATTTATGCTCATTACGAGGCGTGACCTTTTTCACCAGGTAAAAAGCAATATCGATCTGCTGATCAGGAAAGGCATTCATGTGAAGGTGAATGTGGTGGTGATGAAGGGACTGAATGATACGGAGATCAACGACTTCGTGGCCTGGACGAAACATACGCCGGTGCATGTACGTTTTATAGAGTTTATGCCTTTCGCTGGTAACAGGTGGACCAGCAATAAAGTGTTGTCTTTACAGGAGATCCTGCAAAGTATCGGTACAGAATACGACTACCTGCCTTTAAAAGGTGGTGCGCATGATACAGCTAAGGGTTTTATTGTGCCAGGACATGCAGGTACGTTTTCCGTTATCAGTACCATGACTGCTCCTTTCTGTGATACCTGTAACAGAATGCGCCTTACCGCAGACGGTAAACTGAAGAATTGCCTTTTCTCGAACGGGGAAGCAGATCTGTTGACCGCATTGAGGAACGGGGAAGATGTATTACCACTGATCAAACAGAACATTCTTAGCAAAGCCAAAGCACTGGGAGGGCAGTTCTCCGGAAAACTGGAAGATGTGGAGGCGGCTGCTATTAAAAATAGGAGTATGATCACTATTGGCGGATAATTGAGGGAATGATATAAATTGCGTGTACGGGAATTGTATCTTATCGTCATATATCATCACAACCGGAATCTGGCAAAATGGAAAAAGCAATAAAAGACATACTGGCAAATGGCGTATTGAAAGTAAATGGCAGCCTCTGGGTAGAAGGAAATGGTAAACGATTCTTCGGACCCGGACCAGTAGAATTGCTCGAACTGATCCAGGAAACCGGTTCTATCAACCAGGCCGCAAAGAAAATGAAGATGTCCTATAAGAAAGCCTGGGAACTCATTAATAATCTGAACAACATGTCGGGTAGTCCATTGGTGATTACCAGCACAGGTGGTGACAATGGCGGTGGTTCTGCTATATCTGAAGAGGCCCGTCAGCTGATTACCTATCACCGGGAAATGAGAGCACGGTTCAGCAAATTCCTGGAGGAAGAAACACAACGTTTAAAATAACAGACACACAATGCACATTATCAGGATGTGCTTTTTTTACCTGATCGTTATATCTGGTAGGATATAACGTAACAAGTGACTATTATGACCAAATCTTTATTCATCACTTTTGTTTCGTGTAGTGCAGGTGTGTATGGGCAGGATACTTCTTACATCAGGAAAGATACCGCGGTAAAGATATTGTCGGAAGTCACGGTATCGGCATCGCGTACCAGAGAGCGTTTGCTGCAGTCGCCCGTAAGCATCCAGAAGGCGGGAGAGCAGTACTTCCGCATGTCTGCCGCACCTTCCTTTTATGATGCCCTGGAACACTTACAGGGCGTGCAGTTGATCACTCCCAGTCTTGGTTTTAAAGTATTGAATGCGAGAGGCTTTGCGAACACTACCAATGTACGTTTCGCGCAGCTGGTGGATGGGATGGATGTGCAGTCGCCGCATATCGGCGGACCGATTGCCAATGCCCTGGGGCCCTCTGACCTTGATGTCAGTAATGTAGAGATCCTGCCCGGAGTGGCGTCTGCATTGTATGGCATGAATACGGTCAACGGACTGGCCAACATTTCCACGAAAAACCCATTTACGTCTGAGGGTGTGAGCCTACAGCAGAAAACAGCGCTGACGCACCTGGGTGACGCCAACAGCGGTGTAAAAGTGTATACAGAAACGAGTCTGCGTTGGGCAAAGGTGATCAGTCCCAGGCTGGCATTTAAGATCAATGGCACGTTTAACAGGGGATATGACTGGATTGCACACGATCACCGGGAGTTGAACGGACAAGCCAATGCCAGCACAGGTTTGCTGGGAAGGGATAATCCGGCGCAGGACCCGCTGAGCAGTTACGGAAATGAATCTTCCGACAGGAAAACCATCGCATTGGGCGGACGCAATTATGTGGTGGCGCGTACCGGTTACGATGAAAAAGATGTAGTGGATTATGGGTTGCAGAATATTAAAGCCGATGCCGGTATCTATTATCAGCTGAAGCCGGGCATGACACTGACCTACCTGTATCATATGGCCCTGCTGGACAATGTTTATCAGCGTGCCAACCGTTTTCGCCTGGCAGACTACCTGGTGCAGCAGCACGGTTTACAGTTTCAATCCAACAGTGTAGAGCTGAAGTTATACCTGAACCGTGAGAACACGGGTAATTCTTATAACCTGCGCTCTATGGCGGAGAATATTGACCGCAATTATAAACCGGACGACAAATGGTATGCGGACTATACCACTGCTTTCAATAATGCAACAGGTACAGGCGCTTCTATAGCTGACGCTCACTGGCAGGCGAGAACAGCGGCAGATGCTGGCAGGTATCAACCAGGAACGGCTGCATTCGATAATACGCTGAATAAGCTGGCACAGGTCAACAACTGGGACGTCGGCGCAGCATTGAAAGTAAAAGCAAGTTTTGTACACGCGGAAGGTCAGGTAGACCTGACAGCTCATTTGCTGCGTGATGTGAAGGAGAAACTGGGGATGCAGATCCTGGTGGGAGGCGACCACCGTACCTACATTATTGAGCCGGATGGGAACTATTTTATCAATCCGGAGCCAGGTAAAGAATATACGAACATCCATTATGCTAAAACAGGTGGATTCGTGTCTGTTACCAAGACCTTGTTCGACGGCGATCTGAAACTGGGGGCTATTTTACGGGGAGATAAGAATGACTATTTCGACCTGATGATCACACCGCGTTTTACGGCAGTGTATTCGCCGGTGAATACGCAGCACTTCCGTGCGTCTTATCAGAGCGGATACCGTTATCCAAGCATCTTTGAAGCCTATTCCAATGTGAACAGCGGTGGTGTGAAACGTGTAGGCGGATTGCCGGCAATGTCGCAGGGCATATTTGAGAATGCATGGCTGGCGTCGTCTATAACAAGCTTCCAACAAGCCGTGCTGAATGATATTAACAAGAACGGATTGACACAAAGTGAGGCGATCGCAAAAAATAAAGACATCCTGAAAAAGAACCCCTATACGTACATTAAAGCGGAGCATGTAAAGTCGATGGAAATAGGGTATAAAGGCCTTTTTGACGAAGGCAGGTTCTTTATCGATGCAGAAGCATATTTGAACAGGTATGCAAACTTTATTGCCCAGGCCAATATGAATGTGCCGGATACCCAGGTGACAGACTCGATCCCTTTTGCGCTTTACAGCAAGAGTAGGCAGAGCCCTTACCGCATGTGGACGAATTCGCAGACCGTAGTGAACAACTATGGCGGAAGCGTGGGGTTGACTTATACAGATCATGGCTATGTGGCTAATAGCAACGTGACCTATGCAAAACTGAAAATGTCTGACAAGGAAGACGGATTGGAAGACGGGTTTAATACACCATCCTGGACGGTGAATGTATCCGTAGCTAAAGAACGCATCATTAAACATACAGGCGCCGGTATTTCCTGGAAATGGCAGAGCAGTTATTACTGGCAATCTTTCCTGGTAAATGGTGATGTGGACGCTTATTCCACCTTCGATGCGCAGGTGACGTACACATTCGATAAACTGAACTGCAGAGCGAAACTCGGCGCCAGCAACCTGTTGAATAAGTATTATTACTCCTTCCTCGGGGGGCCGTCTGTGGGGGGAATGTATTATCTGACATTAACCTATGGCATTCGTTGAGATAGTGCTATCTGATAAAATAGTTGTGGCATTTGACTGCCAAATATTGGCGATTTTACCGGGAAACATTTGAGTAAGACTATTTTAACGTAGATTTATTGTCAGAATAGTCTTATCTCAAATTTGATAATATGGAAGCCAACGAAAACAGAGGACGTCTAATGTATGGATGTGATGGAGTGAGAATTGAGAACGGGCATTTTAAAGTGCATGCTGTAAGCGATCAGTTTAAAGTAGCCACACCTTATATCCGCAGAGATTTTTATAAGATCACCCTGTTCAGGGGTATCAGCAGATTACATTATGCTGATCAGGGGATACTGGTAGACAGACCAGCCCTGACATTCTCGAATCCACTGGTACCTTACAGCTGGGAACCCATTTCAGAACGTTGGACGGGTTACTATTGTCAGTTTACCGAAGAATTTATCCATATCCGCGACAGAGGACGTATTTCCCTGCAGGATTCACCGCTGTTTAAAATCGGAGGCAGCCCGGTATGTTTTCTGAGTGAGGAGCAGTATGCAACGGTGGAAGGGCTTTTCAAAAAAATGGTGGAGGAAGAGGCAACAGATTACGTACATAAGTATGATGTGATCGGAAGCTATGTGAACCTCATTATTCATGAAGCATTGCGGATGCAACCTGCTGAAGCGGCGAGCAGGCAAAGCAGCGCTGCGGTACGTATTACGATGTCGTTTATGGAGTTGCTGGAAAAACAGTTCCCTGTGAATTCGCAGTCGCAGACACTGGAGCTGAAAACGGCGGGGGATTACGCAAAACACCTGGCCATTCATGTCAACCACCTGAACCACGCTGTGAGAGAGGTAACAGGAAAGGCTACGACCGTGCATATCAGGGAACGCATTATCGCAGAAGCAAAATTATTACTGAGAAATACAGACTGGAGTATAGCAGATATCGCCTATAGTTTGGGCTTTGACTATCCGGCGTACTTCAACAACTTTTTCAAAAAGCAAACGGGTATGACACCCCGTTCGGCAAAACTGGTATAATCGGGGAGTAATTAAGATACTCCCTGATTTATTCCGGATAATTTCTCTTTCACTATTACCAGACGGTCGTAGAACACCTCAAAAATTCCCACCCCTTTTCTAAGTTTGATAATCTGAAGGTGGCTGTACACGAAAGCCGGGACATTCGTAATAACACTCCCCGGACCTAACTCTATCGTCTTTGGCAGATCAGCTGTTTTAAAAAATTCTTCCATCTCCTGGATGTCTTTGTCGGCATATTTCATGCGGCAAAGATAACCGTTCAGGGTATTTAAGTGAATTTTTTTATCTTCGGAGCGCTATTCTAAACAGGACCCTGATGGAACTGATAATCAATGTTAAACAAGCGGGACGTAAGCATGCATTGTTTGAGAAACAGGTCATTGAAATAGATGACATTGGCAAGCACCCAACTTTAAAAGAACTGATCAACGCTGTTGTGAAACAACAGGTGATTACTTACAATAGTAAACCCTTTGAAAAGAATCTCATCCCTTTCCTGACAGACGAACAGATAGAGGGCCAGGCCTCAGGCGGTAAGATTGGTTTTGGCACTATCTACAATGAACAGAAGGCAGATGTAACCAAAGCGCAGGAAACGGCACTGCAGGCCTTTGAAGATGGTATGTATGCTGTTTTTGCTGATGATGAGGAGCTGACACCTTTATCTCGCCAACTTACACTTTCACCGGACACCGTTATTACATTTATTCGATTCACTTTTCTGGCTGGTAGTTACTGGTAGTCACTGAAAAGCCCCTATATACTTACATTATTTATATCATGAACGCATTAGAATTTCTTAGCACGAAAATTATACCCGACTATCTGAACCAACTGGAGACAACCCTGACAGCCGTTTATAATGGCACTTCCAGTCATACACTACTGACGAAGAAAACGGCTGAAATGGCCTTGTTATTACTGGACAAAATGCATAAAGAGGCGGGAACGAAACATCCTTTTTACGGGGTTCCCAATATAGAATACGGAGACGAACGTTACAACCGGCTTAGCGAACTATTGCCGGAGAACGAATGGGATAATGAAGAAGCATTCAGACTCCTGGTTTATTTTTTCGGGGAAGAGAAGGCGGTATATGTCCGGCATGCCTGGAAGAAGTTTCCCGGGCTGACGTATCAGGAGAAATGGGACCGGCGCTCCTTCCGGTCGCCCGGCAAGCGGGAACTATACTTTCCCCGTCAGTTGAGTTTTCTGGGCACTGCGTTGCTCCAGGTCTACCGGATTGAATATTCCGGTCTTGACAACAAGGTGTTTTGTTACGATCTCGATATCCGGGAGCAGATCATATTCGACCATCAGCTACCTACGGATGCCTTGTATCATTTGTGGGCGGCGGCAATAGATCTTGATAACAGTGAAGTTTTTTCTGTTTTCGAAAACATCATTTTTAATAAAGAGCCCATTGGCAAAGTAAGCAGTGGCGTTATCAGGGCGCTGTTGTTAAGTCAGAGAGAACCAGCCTGGCAGCTGGTAGAGAAATTGTTGCTGGCCGCACAACGGCAGGAAGGATTGCGGCAAACAATTCTGGAGGCATTGGATGAGACAAGCAGAGGGGCCTTGATCTATATGATCAAGGTGTTGCTGGACAACAAGATGACCAGATTTTCCGCTGTTGTAAGGGCGCTCGACGTATGGGCAGGAACACACTGGGAATCAGAAAAAGAATCCGCAGTAAATGCCTTTCTGCAAAAGGCTTACGAATATTTGTCCAACCCTTCGCGGATACCGGAAGGGATACAGAGTAAAAACAACGCGGACATTTATATGGCATTGTGGGCGCAGAGCGTATATGATGTGGAAAAGACGCTGCCTTTTCTGCAGCAGCTGGCGGAAGACCCTTCACCGGAGAAGTATTGTGTTGCGCTGAAATTTGTGCTGGAGGCCAGACATTTTGAGCTGGATATGCCGATTGCTTACCCGGCGATCGATAGTAAAGAGCTCGTCGTTATCGGGGTTGCAGCTACGATCCTGGAACAGCGTATCAGCGTAAATCCGGCACATTATGACAAACATTATCCGGACCTGTTTGACAAATTGCATGCTGTGTTACTACGATCTCCTGTGAAGGAAAAGGAGTTTATGCGAACTGTTTTTTCCTGGATGAAGATAAGGTATACCAGGGCGGAGATATTTAGGGTAATGTTACTGCTGGTGCTGGACAAACAGGAAAGATTAGACGTGTTACTGTCCTATTTTGAGGAGATGGATGCTAACGTAAAACTGCAATTGGCAAATGCAATTCTGCCTGATCATTCTGGCTACGCGTGGCAGGAGAAAAAAGCCGTAAAACCTATCACAGACTTCCAGCGTAATTTCTGTTTCCGGATCCTGAAAGAAAGGGGAGAATTACTTTCGGGTATCGCATTTGAGGCGCTGGAGAAAGTGACCCTGACCAGTGAGGAATCCGGCATCTTCAGAGAATTGCTGAAACGCAAGAGTGGAACGACGAGGAGCAAAGTGATCGCCATACTGCTGAAACAGTCTGATGCCTTGTTAACCGATATGGTGAAAGACCTGCTGCAAGGGGACGCGGAGCAGCGTTTAGCGGGCCTGGATATTGCGCTGCAATTGCAACAGCAACAAAGAAAGCTGGCAATATTGCAGGAATTGGTAGCAGCATTCAGGTCGAGGAAGAGTATCTCGCAAAAGGAGGAAATACTACTCTCACAGTTATCCGACAGTGATGAAACGACAAGCTTCACAGTGGAAAACGGATATGGATTATTCGACCCAAAGCAGTTGTCGCCTGTTGTTGCACCCGTAGTAGATGCAAATGATGTGTATGGTAAATACCTGACAGAAGGGGCGTACGGTTTTTCTCTTCCGCCGGAAACCATGAAAGCTGCTTTCCAGCAATTGCTCGTGTTACTGCAGCAATATAAAGATTATGAGTACGAAGTGGTCAATTATGACAATACGAAAGCCACGATACTACTAGGGAATGACTTCAGGCAGAAACGGGCTCCCGGTCATAAATATGCATCCCCCCGGGAGGAGTACGAGGACTATCCTTGGGCAGCCGTATGGGAACAGTGGTATCAATCGGCGGGTTTGCAGCCCAGAGATCTTTTCCTTTTAAATAGCATTGCGAGATGGCATGATGAGATCGAGATCGACGATGATGACAAACTGAGTCCGTTAGTACTTCCTTATATACCCGATTTCAAAGAGCTGATACCTGAGGCACTGCGGGAATTCTCTCCATACAGATGGAGCAATCCGTATCCCCGGATCCTCCTGGCATTGACCCTTATTCATCCATGTGAAGAGGATGGGGAGATGCTGGTAGGAATTATTACGCGTATGTTTGCCGCTTTACCGGAAGAGTTATTATATAAGGAAGGAGAGGACGATGAAGATACTTACCGGTATGGATGGAGTGGTGGCTGGCAGGCAAATGATCTGCTGACGGATTTTGTCAGGAGGATGGATCCGTTTACAATGCCCGAGCACGTGGTGGAGAGATGCTGGAACCTGTACCATTGGAGGCAGTTTACAGGACTTCCCAAGAATATCCCTTACAACCATCCACCGTTAGCTATCTTTTGCCGGGCATTTAAGCAGGGAATCATCTCCGAAAGTGAAATGTACAGGGGATTGCTTGTTCCTGATCATATACGCATGTTGTCTACCACAAGAAAATACAAGGGTGACCGCGACTATTTTGAAACATTCCCTTTCCTTACCCCGATGTTTGCCCGTTTGCGTGAGCATATACTGGACATAGAGCTGAAAAGAGGGGATTCTCCGACTGCCGTTTCTAAATTTGTGGCGGAAGTGCAGCGGCTGGAAGGCATTCACCGTTTTGCCAGTATTCTAATGGGGTTGGGAAAGACGACTTTGTATAAAGGATATTATTATTCGTCAGGCGATGCCAGTAAACAGCAGGCGTTCAGTGCTTTACTGAAAAGATGTTATCCATGTGCGACAGATACACAGAAAGCATTTGAGGAAAGTATACGCTCGGTGAAGGTGCCGGAAGAAAGGCTGCTGGAAGCGGCCGTTTATGCGCCGCAGTGGCAGAAATATGTAAGTGGGTTCCTGGGCTGGAAAGGGCTGGATTCTGCTATCTGGTGGATGCATGCACATACTAAAAGTTATAGCTTTGGTGAGGTAAGTGCGGAAGCAGAAAGTGAAATAGCACGGTATTCAGCCGTTGATATTGACGAGTTTAAAGAAGGAGCGGTTGATAAGGAATGGTTTCAGAAAGCCTATAAGGAACTGGGACAGGAACGCTGGCAGAAAGTGTATGATGCTGCGAAGTATATTAGCGATGGTAATGGTCATAGAAGAGCGCGTCTGTATGCAGATGTGATGACAGGCGATCTGAAAATAAAGGAAGTAACGCAGAAGGTTAAAGAAAAGCGGGATCAGGATTACCTGCGTCTGTACGGACTAATTCCATTAAGTAAAACGAACGCTGAAAAGGATTTACTGTCCCGCTATGAATATATTCAGCAGTTTAAAAAGGAAAGTAAACAGTTTAGTGCTCAGAAGCAGTCCAGCGAGGCTGTAGCCATCCGTATAGCCATGGAAAATCTGGCCAGGAATGCAGGGTATGCGGATCCGCAGCGGCTTACCTGGGCAATGGAGACTAAACAGGTGCAGCAGATACTGGCGAAAGAAACGCAGGTGCAATACGACGATGTATTGATCGGGCTTGTGATAACAGAAAATGGAGAAGCCGACGTTGTGGCCTTCCGTAATGATAAGATGTTGGCCAGCGTACCGGCGAAATATAAGAAAGATAAGAAGATACTGGAACTGAATGAGTTCAAAAAGACACTGAGAGAACAACTGCGCCGTTCCCGTAAGGCACTGGAAGATGCGATGGTGAGGGGAGATGGCTTCCAGCTGGAGGAGATGGTGCATCTGTTTGAACATCCGGTGATTTCAAAGCACCTGGAGAAACTGGTCTTTACCTGTAAAAAAGGGCATGGGTTCTACAGGAATGGCGCACTGGTATCTGCCAAAGGCGTGCTGACGCAACCGGACACCGATGATATGATCAAGATTGCCCATTGCACTGACCTGAACGACAGCAGGGAATGGAGTGATTATCAGCGGTATTGTTTTGAAAAACAGGTACAGCAACCTTTTAAGCAGGTATTCAGGGAGTTGTATGTGCCGCTGGCGGAAGAGCTACAGGAGCAATCGTTGTCAAGGCGTTATGCAGGGCACCAGGTACAACCTAGGCAGACAGTGGCATTGTTGAAGACAAGAGGGTGGAAAGTGGACTATGAGGAGGGATTGCAGAAGGTATTCCATCGGGAAGGCTTCAAGGCTAAGATGTATGCGCAGGCCAACTGGTTCTCGCCGGCAGAGGTGGAAAGCCCGGTATTGGAACAGGTCATCTTCCATGATCTGAAATCGTACAGGAATGTCGCTTTTAAAGATATCACGCCGCGTATTTTTAGTGAAGTAATGCGGGACATTGATCTGGTGGTGAGCGTTGCCCATGTCGGCGGTGTTGACCCGGAAGCCAGTCATTCCAGCATAGAAATGCGTACAGCACTGCTGCGCGAAACTGCCAGGTTATTTAAGCTAAATAATGTGACCGTGAATGGAACACATGCGAAGATCGTCGGTCAGTATGGTGAATATAGTGTACACCTGGGTAGTGCCGTTGTGCATCAAATGCCGGGCACGTATTTGTCTATTTTGCCGGTACATTCCCAGCAGCGGGGAAGATTGTTCCTGCCATTCGCAGATGATGACCCGAAATCGGCGGAGCTGATTTCCAAAGTACTGCTCCTGGCACGGGATAAGGATATCCAGGACCCGACCATCCTGCAGCAGTTGCGGTTCTAAAGCAGGTCTTCGTCTTCAGCAAAGGCTGCTACACGGCCTATCTGACCGTCTTCCAGTCTGACCTTTATACCCCGGGAATGGTAAGGGGAGGAGGTGAGGATGTCTTTGACAATACCATATGTCAGCTTACCGCTGCGCTGGTCTTTTTTAAGAATGATCGCCACTGCCAATCCCGGGTATATATCTTTTCTGTACTGACCGTCCATAGTTTTAAAATTGTGGGCGCAAAGGTAGGTATTTTACCGGAGCCATACGCAGGACCAGCATGCTAATAACAGGACCTTCAGGCAATTATTTAAATAAAAAAACATCCGTACAATATTAAATGTTTTAAAAAATGCCTATGTTTGCGATACAACTATTGGGACATCATTTTGGACTGTTTGACGCCAGATCGCTGTGAAAAGCATCCTTTTTCTTCCCCGTATTTGTTCCGGAATTGATTAGTTCAGACTTGTTATGTTTCGTTGCTTTGTTCAAAAACTTATTTGAAATTGTTTGCTTTCCTGATTAATAATCTACTATAAGGCAAATTGTACCTGATCTCTTGTCGATGAGCATGTTATTAGGCCCGAAAGTAGTTCGATTTGTTATACCGTGAAATATTACTTATCCCTTTTACTCATTTTATTGTCCACTATATGCCAGGTATATAGTCAATCTGCGGTAAATATGCAGATGTCAGACTATTACAGGAAGTGGAAGGTAAAACTTCCGCAACGCCAGCAATATCCACAGTTTGGCGATAGCTTGTACTATTTTGTGAATGGAGATAATAAAGCCCCGGTTATTCTCGTGGTTCCTTTCCGGCCAACAGGTTACGATACAGTGATCGGGTACTATGAACGCAATAAAAACAACCGGCTGCCTGTAGTGGTTCCTCCACGCACGCCACTGCTGACCGTGCATGGTAACGTGATGTATGATCTTTTCTATCAGTCCAATATCGATACCCCTTTTGTACAGAAAGATGTTTATCAGCATACCGTGCAAACGAGCCTGGTACTCACCTATAAAGACCGCTATCCTATACGGCTGAACTTTACTACCAGGATGGGAAATTCTTCTCTTTTCAGGAACCTGACTGATTTTAATCTTCAGTTTACCAGCAGAGATTTCAAAAATGCGATGTTACAGCGTGCCAAAAGCTGGGATGCAGGTAAATATGCGCAGCTGGAAGAACTGGAAAAGCTCAGAATGCAGCTGGAGGCGAAGCAACTGGAGATCAATAAGCTGAGGGGATGGAAAACAGATCCCGGGCTATTACAGCGTATGGTGGAGGCCAGAGAACGGGCTTACTATGGACGGATAAAGGATTCATTGGCGGCGCTCGACAAGCCGGAGATGGAAATGCCTGACCTCAATATAGGTAAAAGAGGGCTTGGCCGACTGGAGCTGCCGGATGATATGAAGGGAAAGGGCGGTTCTGAAAAGGACAAAGCTGATTCAGCACTAAAGAAACTGACTGCCAGCTATGAAGGGGCGGATAGGAAACTGGACTCCCTGCAGGCGGAACTGGCAAAACTACAGGCGCTGTATAAAAAGCAAGAGGGTATTTATAATTCGCGTAAAAGCGCCCTGGCAGATATACTGATACGCAGTAAGAATAATAAGGAGCTGGCAGAGAACCTCAAGGCAGCAAACCTGCCGGATACTATGTTGCCGAAAGGTTATAAACACCTGCTGGCCATCCGCTCAGTCGGCATTGGCCGCACCCTGGTCAATTACTCTGAGTTGACGGCAAAAGATATCAGCATACTGGGCGTACAGGCAGAATACAATCCCTCTTATTATCTGGCATTTGCGACAGGCAGGGTCGATTACCGTTTCCGCGACTTCTTCCTTAATGAGAACAGGTCCAGGCAGTATCTGAATCTTGTGCGTGCGGGCCTGGGAATGAGAGATGGTAACAACATCATCATGACTTATTATACCGGTAAAAAGCAGGTATATAATTTCAATACTGCTCCCGGTGGCACTAATACCGGCAACCTGGAACAGCGGATCATGGGCTTCTCACTGGAGGGCCGCTGGCAGCTGGACGAGAACAATTATATCATAGGAGAGGCCGCAAAATCGTCGCTGCCCACATATGCCAGATCAGGTGAAGATCATAGCAGCGCACTGGGAAGTGTTTTTAAACTGAATGATCATTCCAACGAGGCATATTCTGTGAAAGCCAGCTCTTTCTGGCCGCAGACGGGCACAAAGATCAATGGTATGTATAAGATGATGGGCGCCAACTTTCAGTCGTTCAGCCTCTTCACTACAGGGTCTTCTCAGACGGCCTGGTCCATCCGGGTGGATCAGCCGTTCTTCAAACAACAACTGATCATCAGTGGAAGTATTAAGAAGAATGATTTCACTACAAATTACCAGCAGACAAACTATCAGAGCAATACGGTTTTCAAAAGTATCCAGGCAACCTTACGCAGGAAGAAATGGCCGGTGATAACCGTGGGATATTATCCAAGCTCCCAGATCACGAAACTGACTGATGATAGTTACCAGGAAAACCTGTTTTACAACCTCGTGGGCACTGCCAGTCACTTCTATACCTACAGAGGTATTATGATGAGCACCGTATTCTCATACACGCAATTCTATAATAAACAGACCGATAGTAATTTCCTCTATTTCAACAGCAAAAACATGATGCTGAACCAGACGATTTTTGTCGGCAAGTTCACGATCAATGGAGGTGGTTCATTCGCTACCAATCCGGAGTACAACCTGTACGGTGCAGACGGGAATGTGCAGTATAAAATGAGAACATGGCTGGAGATCGGTGGTGGTATGAAATATAATTACCAGACAGTTTACAACCTCACGCAGATAGGTTATTCCGGCAATGCAAGGGTAACGATTCCGCTATTGGGCGAGATTGCTGTCATGGCAGAAAAGGCATTTATACCGGGGATGGAGAAACGCCTGGTATCCAGTAATAATGGAAGATTAACCTATACAAAGACATTTTAAACATGACCAAAATGAAAAATTACCTGCTGTTACTGCTTGTTCTATTCTTTGGTATGCAGACCAAAGCGCAGGTTAGTATGACTGCACAAGTACCTCCTGAGGGTGTACTGGTGAAAGCACAACTATGGAATATCGTACTGGTATCTGTATCCGAGGCGCCGACTACTGTTAAAATAGTGATGCGACTGACAGATATCAAAACCAACCAGCCGGTGTTGACAGGGATTTCCCGCAACGTTACATTGACCAAAGGCGCAAAACAATTGCAGCTGAGTGATGTGTCTCCGGTGCAGTATGAATACCTGTCGAATGTTGCTGACAGAAGCCCGAATGGACTATTGCCGGTAGGTAACTATCAGGCATGTTACAGTGTATATGTTCAGGGTGTTTCTCACGGGGATCTGATCTCTGAGGATTGTATTCCTTTTGCGGTAGCACCCGTTGGTCCGCCATTACTGAACACGCCGGCAGATCAGAGCGTCCTGGAAACATTCAATCCGCAGTTTACCTGGTTGCCGCCATCTCCGGCCAATATCTTCAGTAATCTGAACTACGAATTACTGTTGACGGAAGTGAGGAGCGGACAATCAGCAGTAGAAGCAATACAGCAGAACCTGCCTGTGTACAGACTGCCTTCTACGAACAACCTGTTTGCCAATTACCCGTCTTCAGCTTTATCCCTGGATACCGGTAAGCAATATGCATGGACTATCATTGCTAAAAACGGTCCTGCATTTGCTGCACAAACCGACGTATGGACATTCAGGCTGAAGTCCACCCTGGTGAAAAAAGAAACCGCCGAGAATACACATATCCAATTGAGGAAAGAACTGGATGGCGCGGTAGCAGCGGTAACCGGCAATGTGCATTTTACCTATACCAATGAGGTGAACGACAATGTTGTTAAATACGAACTGGTGGGGCTGGAAACAGGTAATATAGTGATCGCATCCGGTGATCTGAACGTAAAACCAGGCGATAATATGATGGCATTTGAAGTAAAAAGAAAATACAATCTGCAGGATGGCAAAAGCTATCTGCTTCGCGTGAAGAATTCCAGGAATGAGTACTGGCAGATGAAGTTTGTTTATACAAAATAGTTCTAAATAGATATGAAAGTGTTGAGAACAGGTTTAATGATCCTGTGTGGTGCTGCGGTACTCCATACAGCAAAGGCACAGGAAGTGAACGATACGGCGAAATTATTTGCCGAAATGAAAACGCTGCAGGGTGTTTACCAGCAGAAAGCTTTGTCTTTTGACATCAGGTATACGTATGCCAGCGAGTTGCATCCTGAGACGGTGCTGGACTCTTTAAGCGGGCATGCAGATATTGCCGGCAGCAATTATTATTATCAGCTGGCCAATACGGAAATGACAGCCAATGACAAATATGTGGTCACGCTTTTTAAGGAAGATAAGATCATGTATCTGTCTAAACCTATGGCGCTCAATGCCGCTGATCCACTGGAGCAGATGCGGGTATCGATGAGAACCGCGGGTGTAAATCGCTGTGCTGTAACGGAAAAAGGAACGGTGAAGTCCATTCGGGTTGGTTTCAGGGAAGGCGGGCCATACAAGGAGCTGCAGATGGATTTTGATAAATCCTCCGGCTACCTGCTCTCTATGCGATATGTGCTTAAGACGAGCATGTTAATGGAGTCCACTGGTGGTGCAAATGCGGAGGCGCCTGAGGAATATGGTGAATATGCTATCGTACAGAGCTATTATGAGAACTATAAACAGCTTTCGGGACAGGAAAAAGAGTTTGACAGCGCCCGCTTCTTTTACAAGGAAGGGGATGAATTCAAGCCTACGGCTGCGTATAGTGAGTACAAGGTATTTGTGGGCTCACCAGATCTGAAGTAGATTAATACATCCTTAACCTATGAATTACAAGAGCAACATACTTGTGGCAGCGCTTCTGCTGACCAGTTCCTGTACCGGATACATCTCTGGCTATTTTCATGTTTAAGGAGTGTTACAACTATGATTATGATCTTCAGCGGGAAGAGTATATCAGATGGGACCTGGAATACAATAAGTTGCGGCCGTTAGTTGATTCACTGTTTCATGAGAAGAAGGATTATGAGAAACGTATGCAGCAAGTTGCACTTAATAAAACAAAGTTCCTGGAAGATGCACATAAGGTAGTTGTTTCAGACGCTCGTCAGTATAACGTGATAAGCGATATGATGGAATTTGACTATCTGCGAAACCGGAAAGATAGCCTGTTAAAGGGCCTTATGTCGGATATGTTGAAAGATGAAAAGGTTGGCAAGGAAGAGAAGCTGGCATTGGAAGGTGTTTTGAGTAAATGGTAGGTAATATAACAATAGCATGATTGCATATAACATGACTGAGTCGAAATTATTGTTAGGGTTATTACTGCTAAGTTTAGCCTGTAACAATCCAAAAGTTCCGGCAGTAAACGGTGACACAGTAGCTGATGACCAGGCAATGCCGGCTCTGAAAGCTGAAGATAGTGACGCTGATCAGGGGTTAATGAAACGGATTGATAGCATTGCAGATGTCATTAGAGATGGAAGTTACGAAACAAGAAGGGCGTTTTTCCCGCCTAATAGCATCCGGGACACTTTGAAAACAACGCTGTTTTTCAAAGATGGAAAAGCATTGAGAATCCAATATTCGACTTTTGAAGATGGAGGCGCAGCTGTAGGCAATGAAGATCTATACTTTGATAAATCCCTTGGTGTTATCAGAGGAGGCCCGTCTGGCAACGATGCTTTTTATGAATGTGTCACCTTGGATGGAAGATATATTCGATTTAGAAAATCAATACTGGATGGTACCTTTAAAAAAGCAGATGTACCTCCGGGCGCTACCGATGGCTTGATGGGACTCATACTCCGAACAGTGCATGATTTAAGGCAGCTATACCCTGATATTGCATTTGATGTGCCAGAGATACCATTACGGGGAGACGCAAGACTTAAAATGATAAGCGCTGTACCTTTATATGAAGGTCCGGACACGAATGCACATAAGATCAGGCTTTTGCAAGATCGAGCGGTAGTAGGATTTATAAGAGCCAGTGACTCCATTGGAAGTTTTAGAGACAAGAGATGGATCTGGTATTTCGTTAAATCAGACACCGATTCCGGTTGGATTGTAGGGCATCCTGATTTTGTACAGGAACTGACAGATGAAAATGCAGAGGATTAATCAGATACAGGCCATTCCCTTACCCATATGCCAGGATAGTGACGCACCAGGCCTTCTTCATCCACTTCCAGTTCTGCTGTAAATCCCGTCCACAAACTTTCATATCTGTATAACCTGTCGGCCAGTTTTGTGTATCTCTGTTTCACAGGCTTCACATCCATGGCCGGCAGGTCGAAATATAAAACGGTGATCTCCTGTGATTCTCCTTCCAAGAGCGATAATCTGTTCACCGCCAGTGTATTCGTGAACGGTGTAATGGAGATATCAATATCGATACAAGGCTCGAAGATCTCATGAATAGTTCCTAGTTTGTCTAACCATTTGCCATTTTCCCGTGTAAACTGCAACTCTTTCTGTATATGATCATGTGCCCTGATTATAACACCGGTTGTTTCCCAGTCTGCATTAGCAGTAATATGATAATTGACATGCAGCGGCAAATCATTCACCAGTCCGGTGATGTATCCCCGTATATGATGAGTGTCATCTGACTGAAGATGAAGATATTCGAGCGTATTGTAGTAAATTCCTTTCCAGATAATTTGCTTTGAGGTCATACGTCGTTTTTCTTCAATTTACGAAAAATTCATGCCGATATGTTCGCAGCCCGTGATCGATGTGGCTCAGACTGCCAGCGCCTGTAACCTGCATTGTACATCTGCAGCTCTCTGTAACAGGGAGGGTTCCTTTATGTATGATGTAATATCCAGTCGCTGACTGATGAGGCTCTCTTTATATAATGCATTGAAATCGTAGTATTCCAGCCAGAACTTCCATTCATCAGACAGATGATCAAATACCTTTCTGTTGCAATTAGCAAGGAAGGAGTGATCGACCACCAGGTAAGCAGAAGACGGTAGTTGTTGCAGGTGTCGCAGGATGGCTTCATTGTAGGTAATCCACACTTTCAGATGATGTTCACTATATTTTTTCAGGAGCGTCTCTTGCCGGTAGGGTTGTTTGAAATATTTCCAGATCATCCGTGCCAGCCATCCTTTCCGCTCATATTTTGCTATGCTTGCAGCATAGAGGCGTTGTATAAGTGAACTGACAACGCTCTTGTAATCGCGTAATATCACCAGGTAATGTGCATTAGGTAAAACCTCCCGGTAGAAGGGTAGGAAAAGGCAGGTGCGCGGATCTTTCCATCCCCATTGCACCTGGCTTGCCGCCTTTTCCTGAATCAGTACGCGCAGGGATTGCCGTTGCGCATCAGATAAAGATTGTGGAAGGGTAGTAACAAGACCATCTTTGTGAAGATCGTGTTCGCTTAATACCCGCTGATGGTAATTATAGAAATCTATATCCTCAAAATGTCCTTGTGTATTGCCGATACCAGCACCCAGAAACCGGTCTCCTACATGTAATCCACATCGGTATAGCCATTGGGTAAGCAAAGAAGTGCCCGAACGGTGCATGCCCGTTATAATTAATACGTTAGTGCTCATGTTATTGTCTGTTAGTTGGAGGCGACGCTGGCGTATTGCGCCTGCTGTAATGACAGTGACTGGGTTATAAATTGAAGGAATAAATGAGTGCAGGTGGCGATGCTTTGTTCATCCGTATGCAGGTGAAGATCAGGCTGGGAGGGAGCTTCAAATGGATCATTAATACCGGTAAGATTGTTCAGCTTATCAGGATGTCCATCGGGTAGAAGTGCCCGCTTATAGAGTCCCTTTGTGTCTCTTCCAATGAGCTTGTCTACCGCACAATCAACAAACACAGTTTTTACTTGTGCATAGGAGGCTGTCAACTCCTGGCGTATGGCCTCGTAGGGATTGATAGCGCTTATAATGCAAACAATGCCGTAATTTGATAACCGGCTCGCTACAAAGCCCAGGCGGCGAATATTTTCGCAGCGGTCTTCCTTTGAAAACCCCAGGTCACGGCAAAGGGATTCCCGGTATTTATCGCCGTCAATAATTTCGATTGGAGTTCCGTAAGCTGCTGCTTTTCGTTGTACGTTCTTTGCAATAGTAGTTTTGCCCGCACCGGATAAACCGCATAGTTGTATAATCATCGCATATTGATTTACAGGTTGAACAGCCGACAGCAGGTCATGTAGGGTAAATGGTGCAGCTTATAGGAAAATGGTGAGGTTAAATGTGCTCGCAGTGTGATATGGTGGCTAAACTAGCTAATTAAGCCCGAGCGAAAAGATAATATAGATGAATCCCGGAAATGTGCCGACGTATGCAGGAAATTTGTCAGACATAAACTCTCCGGGAACAGATCAATGGAAGATGATAGTTATTGGCTAGACGGCAAACCGTTTGAATGTTTCTTTGGTGATGATCCTCACATTTTCAGCCAGTTGATCCAATGTACAACTCAGCAATCTGATGTTATAGGGAAGATTGTCGTGCATCTCTATGAATTCAAGATGCAGGCCACACTGATCTGTCACATCGGAATTTCCTTTTAGCTGGTGAAATATACTGTCTGCTATTTCTTTGTTACTACCTATGCAGAATTTGCCGAAATTTTCATGTCCGTCTATTGTCTTCAGGTGCAACAAAATATGAAAGGTAATTTCCATAGCACGTAACTTCTTTTAGGCCATTAACAAAACTGAAATACAAAGGTATCATTTTCAGCCCGTACGCGTTCATAGAGAAATGTGAAATTTGTCGGTTTTACCGATCAGAACAGTCTGCCTGGTAAGTGGTCGGTTGCAGCGCTTACCAGGCAGACTGTTCTCAGAAGATCTCCGCCAGCCTGGTATCTAACTGGTCATAGTCGTCTCCTCCGCTTCCAAACCGGGCTATGATGACCCCTTCGGGGTTGATCAGAATCTGCGTAGGTACAGCATGTACCCCATACATATTATAAAGATCCCCGGGCTGTGGCTTACCGTCCTCTTTAAACTTGTTAGTATCCAGTCCGCGGAGCACATGATTCCAGATCCCAACTCCGTCTTTTGCAATTGCTTTCTTCCATTCGTCAGGTTTATTGTCATTATCAGCAATACCCAGTATTGTCAGACCCTTGTCTTTATATAACGCATACAGTTCTTTCAGATGAGTGTTATTCTTTCTGCAGGGAAGGCACCAGCTGGCCCAGAAATCAAGTAACAGGTATTTGCCTTTGAAGTCCATCAGGCCGACCGGGTTGCCGTTTATATCCCGCTGACTGAATAACTGGGCGCGGCTACCGGGGGAGCCGTTCTGGATCTTCTCCAGGATATCATTCAGTTCCTTGCCATAGATGCTGGTTTGCAGCCAGGGAGACAGTTTCGATATGTATGATTTCAGGGTTTCCGGTTTCATATAGTTTGTGAAATATCGTAGCTCCGCTGCTGTGACATAAGAATCCGGATGGGAACGGAAAAAGCTGTAGCTGACCTCCCTTGCCTTCTCCTGGAGGGGAAGCAGTTTTTCTTTGGCGGCGTCTGCTTTTGCCTTCAGGGCGCTTAGTTCTGCTTCGCTCTTTCTGGCCTGGATGGCCCTAAGGTACTGCTTGTTGGCGTCCTCGAAGGCCTGAGAGAGGGGCGCCATTTCCCGTTGCACACCAGCCCTGTCATTTATTAGTTCCTGGTAGTCATTTTGTGTGGCCGACCCTGTTATAGTGGCCTCCTGGAAGGTGGGCGATTGGATATTGACAGTCATTTTCGCCGGATCAAGATAGAAGTCGATCCCGCTATCTCCGTTGCCGCTGATAGTGGCCAATACCGGTTCGCTGAGCATACCTGTGAAGGAAAACGTACCATTTTTAATGGCGCAGCTGTCTTCGATGTAGAAGCCATTGCCATAACGGAGATACACATATCCGTTGTCTTTGCCTGTAATAGTGCCGTTTAACTGAAATGGGCCGCGTTTTTCCTGGGCCATGGAAATAGAAGTTACAAGAATGCCTGTAACCACGGTCAATAGTTTTTTCATAGGGTCATTGGAATAATGCTTACGTTAAAGATTTTAGTTGATTTGGGATTTCAATATAATAATTATTTAATAATTGGGGAATGGCGAGTTATGAGTAAAGCTGCACTTTCTCTATCATTTCTATAACGTTGGAGACCTGCAGTTTCTCAAAAATGCGTTTTTTGTAGGTGCTGACAGTAGAGATCTGTAAACTCAGTTTTTCTGCTATTTCCGCCACACTGGCGCCCTTAATCAGCAGTTGCATGATATTGTTCTCACGGCTGGATAAACGCTGTATAGGATTTGTAGCAGCTTTTTTATTGGTAAAATTATTCAGCAAAGTCTGTTTCAGCACGGGACTGAGGTATTTTTCGTCTCTAAGCAGGGTCTTTGCAGCATTTTTAATCTCCTCGATACCGGTTTTTTTGGACAGGAAACCGTCAGCGCCCGCCTCCAGATATCTCCAACCGAAGATCTGCTCGTCGTAACTGGAGAATATAAGGATCCTAATGTCCGGATGCCGCAGGCGGATCACATCCAGCATCTGGTGATTGTTCCCACCCGGCATGTCAATATCCAGTATCAGCAGATCGAACTTTTTTGTAGATAATATCTTCAGCGTATCCTCAAAACTGGATGCTTCGCTGACATGCGCGTCCTCGATGGACTTCTGCAAAATGAGCGTAGTTCCATACCGGACCACCTCCTGATCATCAACAACTAAGATATTGGGCATAGCAACTTATTGTGTAAAAGTACATTACGACGGTTAAATAAACAATGAATGCAAGATGGAGAACAAGCATTTTGTAGTAAAACTACTACATATTAATACAAGTTATTCTAAATAATTAAATCAAACAAGTATATAAATTTGTTGTATATGAAAACCTTCATGTAATATTAAACAAAAATATACCTATGAATGATTCGGAAGCACTTAGCTGTCTTCTGTCCCAATACCAATATGCAATTATTTTCAGAATGAGATCATTTCTTCGTAAGTGCCTGGGTTGCATCTTTTTATGCTGCCTGCTCAGTAGTTCTTTGTTTGCCCAGACCGGACCGGCAGGTGTCAATAACGGCGCCGTACTATGGCTGGATGCCAATGATGTGTTGGCAGGCGGAACTGCTCCGGCCTATGGCACAACACTGGCTACCTGGTTTGATAAGTCGGGCAGCGGACATAATGCTGTCAGCTCCGGTACTAACGCAGTGATATACAATAGTGGAGGCGCAAATGGGCGCCCTGTTGTAAGTTTCAACCGGACTTCACCAGCAGCAGGGTCGGGCATGACGGTATCCGGACTGGACATAAGGGCAGTAACGTCACCGGATGTCACCATCTTCGCGGTATACCGTCCGGGTACGAACGACGGCAACACACAGGCCGTATGGGGGAATGATAATGCCGGCCAGCAGCGATTTTTCAACAGCAAAGCGGTTACCGGTACCACGGATGCCAGCCTGGCCACCGGGGCCACGGCGGTCGTCATACCCGGAGGCGCAAAGTCGGGAGAGACAAGGCTTGTCACAGCCGTTTATAGTAGTGGCGCCAATGCATCTGCAGCTTACCTTAACGGGAAGCTGATTTCTGCATTTACAGACCAGACAGCCAGTGCGTCTGGCCTTTCTACTTTTAAGATCGGCCTGGATGGTGACAATAATTATTACAATGGCGATATCAGTGAACTGATTGTTTATAACAGGAAACTAAGCGCCTGTGAAATTGAAAGGATCAATATTTACCTCGCCGCCAAATACGCCACGGACTTTACTGATATGGCGTCTAACTATACCCTTGGTATTCCTTATAATAACGATATCAACGGTGTAGGTGTACGTACTTCGGCTTGTGGGGGCACCTATAATATCAGTGCATCGTTCAGTGCTATCCTGTCAGTTACCAATCCGTCCACCAGCAATACCGGTGTTGTATTAAGCTTCGGTAATGACCGCGGTGGATATGGCAGCTCGTCCCAGACGCCTTCCTCATATACCTCCAGGTTACAGCAGGTATGGAGGGCAGACCTGAACGGAAATATCGGCACAGTGGATGTCTGTTTTGAATTAACCGGTCTTGGTATTGACGTTTCCAACTCCGGCAACTTCGCCCTGTTGATAGATAAAGATGGTGATTTCAGCAACGCCACTGTTGTCAGCACCGGGGTGACTATCCTTGTGAACAGGGTATGTATTTCGGGCGTAAGCCTCACCAAGGGCGATTATTTCACGCTAGCCACCAGGGCCGCTACCAGCACCGCTTCAGAGATTACTTCTACGAACGAAGGTGTTCAGCAGAAATCATTATTTACCACAGCAACTGTCGTTGATGATCAGATACTTGTAAAAGGAAGCGCTAACATTACAGATGGAAAGGTATATATAGAATCAGGGTTTGTTGCGGGAGACGTCATCACCTGGGGTACCTTGCCGACCGGCGTAACCGGCTCATATAGTGCAACCACCGGGGCGGCCACTTTTACCGGTACGGCTTCTTCCACCGACTGGCAGACCTTTTACCGTACCATCAGGTTTAATACCACCAGCGGTACTACGGGCAACAGGACTATCCGTTTTGTATTGAGTAATGCCGTGAGTTATACCGTAGGTACCAAACCGCACTACTACGAATACATTACCACTCCTATGAGCTGGACCGCGGCCAAGGCAGCTGCGGAGGCACGTACTTTATATGGTCTCCAGGGGTACCTAGCTACCATCACTGCACAGATAGAAAATGACTTCATCACTTCCAAACTCTCCAGCGACGGCTGGATAGGAGGCTCCTGTAACTACCAGTTGGTGAATACTGCTGTAGGTAGTACGGTGTTCAATAACCAGAATCAGGCGAACGGTAAATATTACTGGGTAACGGGGCCGGAAAAAGGAACGGCTATCTCCAGCGGATTGAACACTCCTACAGCCGTAAATGGCGCTTATATCAACTGGAACACGGGTGAACCTAATAACTATCAAGGTACCAACGAGCAGTACATGCAGTTGTATTCCACAAACCAGGGTAGATGGAATGACCTTCCGAATACTTCGAACCTCGGATATGTGGTAGAATATGGAGGATATGCATCCGACCCTGTATTAAATATCGACTATACCAGGGTGATGGTAAATGCACCACCGGCGCCTGTCATTACTGCTTTCTCTAATGATAACGGACTGAGTACAACAGATAATATTACTAATGACGCGACCCTGGTTATCAGTGGAACTGGACAGCCTTCTGCGACCATTACTGTTTACAGGGCTGATGTTGGGTCAATAGGTTCAACTACTGTCAATGCGTCCGGCAACTGGACATTTGATTACACTGGTACTTCCTTGACCGACGGCACGTATGCATTTACGGCAACTGCTACAACCGGTAGTCAGACGAGTGCCGCCAGCCAGACATATACCATCACAGTTGACCTGACAGCTCCGTTTAAACCGGGGCAGCCTGCTTTGGCCTCCGGTAGTGGAAATGCATCGAACGATGTTACGCCAGATCTGACTGGCTCCGCAGAACCGGGTTCCCTGGTAAGAATATATGATGGCGCCACACAGATAGGTACTGCTACTACCAATGCTTCCGGTCAATGGACATTGACAGCGCCTACGCTGAGCACATCACTACATAATATTACAGTTACCGCAACAGACGTTGCAGGCAACGTAAGCGTGAGCAGTGATCCGTTCCCGCTGACTATAGACGTTACCGCACCAGCTACACCTCCGGCTCCGACATTGGTAGGTGGTGTTGCAGGGGTAACCAACGACAATACCCCGACTATCATCGGTAAAGCAGAAGCCAATAGCACAGTGACCATTTATAATGGAGGTGTTGTTGCCGGTACTGCCAATGCAGATGTTAACGGTGATTACATCTTCACCTTCCCGGTACTTACTGACGGGCCTTATACCGTGAGGGTAACGGCTACTGACGCAGCAGGCAATACCAGTGTGCAGAGCCCTACCCTGAACTTTACGGTAGATACCCAGGCGCCTGCAGTACCGACCCTTATCACTGCTCAGACGCTAACGAATGATAACACGCCGACCGTAACTGGTTCAACGGATCCCAACGCCACAGTAACTATTTATAAAGATGGTGTAGTTGCAGGTATCACTACCGCGAATGCCAGTGGCAATTATACCTACACCTTTAGTCCTGCATTGCCTGATGCTACTTACAGCATCACTGCAACTGCCAGCGATGTTGTAGGCAATACCAGTGCACAAAGTAGTCCGCTGAACATTACGGTGGATGCTACTGCCCCTGCTGCACCGGTTATCACTACTACTGAATTAATCACTAATAACAATACCCCTACGATAACAGGTACTGCGGAAGCGAATAGCACGGTAACTATTTACAGGGGTGGCGTTGCTGTAACGACAACTACAGCCGATGCCAGTGGTAATTTTTCTTATACATTCAGTCCAGCGTTGGCGGACAATGTATATGCAGTAACGGCCACCGCTACTGATGCTGCAGGTAACATCAGTCCACAGAGTAATGTGTTGAACATTACCATTGATACCCAGGCACCACCGGCTCCTGTTGTATCTTCTGTTGCTACTCCGGCTAATGACAATACGCCAACTGTTACCGGTACAGCGGAGCCTAACAGCACAGTTACTGTTTATCGTGACGGAGTGCTGGCTGGCACGACTAATGCCGATGCCAGTGGCAACTATACGTATACTTTCACATCGTCATTAGCGGATGGGCTACGTGGGATAACTGCTACGGCTACTGATGCCGCGGGTAATACTAGTCCGCAGAGTGCACCATTGAATATCCTGATCGATACCCAGGCACCGGGAGCACCGACTATTACCACTGCTCAAACGCCAACTAACGACAATACACCAACAGTAACAGGTACGGCTGAAGCGAATAGCATTGTAACTATCTATGTAGATGGTACTGCCGTAGGCACAACCACAGCTAATGGTGGTGGTAACTATACCTTTAATGTACCAACAGCTTTATCTGATGGTCCACATGCATTCACAGCTACAGCTGCGGATGCAACAGGTAATACCAGTGCTTCAAGTGCAACGCTTAATATCGCCATCGACACCCAGGCGCCAGCTGCACCGACTATTACTACTGCACAGGCATTGACCGTTGATAATACACCAACTGTAACAGGTACAGCAGAAGCTAACAGCACTGTAACTATTTATGTAGATGGTAATGCAGTAGGAACTACTACGGCTAATGTTGGTGGTAATTATACCTTCACAGTACCAACACCACTGTCTGACGGTACTCATGCGTTTACGGCTACAGCTACAGACGCAGTAGGTAATACCAGTGCACCAAGTGCCACACTGAATATCACTATCGATACCCAGGCACCAGCTGTACCAACTATTGCTACTACTCAAACATTAACTAGTGATAATACACCAACCGTAACAGGTACAGCAGAAGCTAACAGTACTGTAACGATCTATGTAGATGGTAATGCAGTAGGCACTACTACGGCTAATACTGGTGGCGCTTACACCTTCACAGTGCCAACACCACTGGCTGATGGTACACATGCATTCACTGCTACCGCTACAGATGCTGTGGGAAATACCAGTGCACCAAGTGCTATCCTGAATATCACTATCGATACGCAGGTGCCAACTGTACCAACTATCACCACTGCTCAAACATTAACTAGTGATAACACACCGACAGTAACCGGAACAGCAGAAGCAAACAGCACGGTGACTATATATGTGGACGGTAATGCAGTCGGAACTGCCACAGCTAATGCTGGCGGTAACTATACCTTCGCTGTACCGACGCCGCTGTCTGACGGTACACATGCATTTACTGCTACAGCTACAGATGCGGTGGGCAATACCAGTGCACCAAGTGCAGTCCTGAATATTACGATTGATACCCAGGCGCCAGCCGCACCAACTATTACTACAGCTCAAACATTAACCAGTGATAACACACCAACTGTAACCGGTACAGCCGAGGCTAACAGTACTGTTACTATTTATAGAGATGGTGCCGTAGTAGCATCCGTATCTGCTGATGTTAGTGGTAATTATAGTTATACATTTACTACGTCACTGCCTGACGGGCCTTATGTGCTGACTGCCACCGCCAAAGATGCAGTAGATAATATCAGTGCTCCAAGTGCGCCGCTGAATATCATTATTGATACCCAGGCGCCGACAGCTCCGACTATCACCACTGCTCAGACACCAACCAGCGATAACACGCCAACTGTAACTGGTACGGCAGAAGCTAATAGTACTGTCACTATCTATGTAGACGGTTCGGCTGTAGGTACTACTACAGCTACGGCTGGTGGTACTTACACTTTCACGGTGCCAACACCACTAGCTGACGGTACGCATGCATTCACTGCTACAGCTACAGATGCTGTGGGAAATACCAGCGCACCAAGTGCTACCCTGAATATCACTATCGATACCCAGGTGCCAACTGTGCCGACTATCACTACTGCTCAAACATTAACTAGCGATAACACGCCGACCGTAACCGGTACTGCAGAAGCTAACAGTACTGTGACCATCTATGTAGATGGTACAGCAGTAGGTACTACTACGGCTACCGCTGGCGGTACTTACACCTTCACAGTGCCAACACCACTGGCTGACGGTACGCATGCATTCACTGCTACCGCTACAGATGCAACAGGTAATACCAGTGCACCAAGTGCTACACTGAATATCACTATCGACACGCAGGTGCCAACTGTGCCGACTATTACCACCGCTCAGACGCTGACTTCTGATAATACTCCGACTGTAACAGGTACAGCAGAAGCCAATAGCACAGTTACTATCTATGTAGACGGCAATGCAGTAGGTACTACTACAGCTACCGCTGGCGGTAACTATACCTTCACTGTACCGACACCACTGGCTGACGGTACACATGCATTCACTGCTACCGCTACAGATGCAACAGGTAATACCAGCGCACCAAGTGCTACTCTGAATATCACTATTGATACGCAGGTGCCAACTGTGCCAACTATCACTACTGCTCAGACATTAACTAGCGATAACACGCCGACCGTAACCGGTACTGCAGAAGCTAACAGTACTGTGACCATCTATGTAGACGGTAACGCAGTAGGTACTACTACAGCTACCGCTGGTGGTAACTATACTTTCACAGTGCCAACACCACTGGCTGACGGCACACATGCATTCACTGCTACAGCTACAGATGCTGTGGGAAATACCAGCGCACCAAGTGCTACCCTGAATATCACTATCGATACGCAGGTGCCAACTGTGCCGACTATCACTACTGCTCAGACATTAACTAGCGATAACACGCCGACCGTAACCGGTACTGCAGAAGCTAACAGTACTGTGACCATCTATGTAGACGGTACAGCAGTAGGTACTACCACAGCTACCGCTGGTGGTAACTATACCTTCACTGTACCGACACCACTGGCTGACGGTACACATGCATTCACTGCTACAGCTACAGATGCAACAGGTAATACCAGCGCTCCAAGTGCTACTCTGAATATCACTATCGATACGCAGGTGCCAAGTGTGCCAACTATCACTACTGCTCAGACATTAACTAGTGATAACACGCCAACTGTAACCGGTACAGCAGAAGCCAATAGCACTGTGACTATCTATGTTGATGGTAATCCAGTAGGTACTACTACAGCTACTGCTGGCGGTAACTATACATTCACAGTGCCAACACCACTAGCTGACGGTACACATGCGTTTACTGCTACCGCTACAGATGCAACAGGTAATACCAGCGCACCGAGTGCTACCCTGAATATCACTATCGATACCCAGGTGCCAACTGTGCCGACTATCACTACTGCTCAGACATTAACTAGCGATAACACGCCAACTGTAACCGGTACAGCAGAAGCCAATAGCACTGTGACTATCTATGTTGATGGTAATCCAGTAGGTACTACTACAGCTACTGCTGGCGGTAACTATACCTTCACAGTGCCAACACCACTGTCTGACGGTACGCATGCGTTTACTGCTACCGCTACAGATGCAACAGGTAATACCAGCGCACCGAGTGCTACCCTGAATATCACTATCGATACCCAGGTGCCAACTGTGCCGACTATCACTACTGCTCAGACATTAACTAGCGATAACACGCCAACCGTAACCGGTACCGCAGAAGCTAACAGCACTGTGACTATCTATGTTGATGGTAATCCGGTAGGTACTACTACAGCTACTGCTGGCGGTAACTATACATTCACAGTGCCAACACCATTGGCTGACGGTACACATGCGTTTACTGCTACCGCTACAGATGCTGTGGGTAATACCAGCGCACCAAGTGCTACCCTGAATATCACTATCGATACCCAGGTGCCAACTGTGCCGACTATCACTACTGCTCAGACATTAACTAGCGATAACACGCCAACTGTAACCGGTACAGCAGAAGCCAATAGCACTGTGACTATCTATGTTGATGGTAATCCAGTAGGTACTACTACAGCTACCGCTGCTGGTGCTTACACATTCACAGTGCCAACACCCCTGGCTGACGGTATACATGCATTTACGGCTACAGCTACAGATGCAACAGGTAATACAAATGCACCAAGTGCTACTCTGAATATCACTATCGATACCCAGGTGCCAACTGTGCCGACCATTACCACCGCTCAGACGCTTACTTCCGACAATACACCAACTGTAACAGGTACAGCAGAAGCTAATAGCACTGTAACGATCTATGTTGATGGTAATCCAGTAGGTGCTACTACAGCTACGGCTGGCGGTACTTACACATTCACAGTGCCAACACCACTGTCTGACGGTACACATGCGTTTACTGCTACCGCTACAGATGCTGTGGGTAATACCAGCGCACCAAGTGCTACTCTGAATATCACTATCGATACCCAGGTGCCAACTGTGCCGACTATCACTACTGCTCAGACATTAACTAGCGATAACACGCCAACCGTAACCGGTACCGCAGAAGCTAACAGTACTGTTACCATCTATGTAGATGGTAACGCAGTAGGTACTACTACAGCTACCGCTGCTGGTGCTTACACCTTCACAGTGCCAACGCCACTGGCTGACGGTACGCATGCATTCACTGCTACCGCTACAGATGCTGTGGGTAATTCCAGCGCACCAAGTGCTACACTGAATATCACTATTGATACGCAGGTGCCAACTGTGCCGACCATTACCACCGCTCAGACGCTTACTTCCGACAATACACCAACTGTAACAGGTACGGCAGAAGCTAATAGCACTGTAACGATCTATGTTGATGGTAATCCAGTAGGGACTACTACGGCTACTGCTGGCGGTACTTACACATTCACGGTGCCAACACCATTGGCTGACGGTACGCATGCGTTTACTGCTACAGCTACAGATGCTGTGGGAAATACCAGCGCACCAAGTGCTACTCTGAATATCACTATTGATACGCAGGTGCCAACTGTGCCAACTATCACTACTGCTCAGACATTAACTAGCGATAACACGCCAACCGTAACCGGTACCGCAGAAGCTAACAGCACTGTGACTATCTATGTAGACGGTAACGCAGTAGGTATTACTACAGCTACGGCTAGCGGTAACTATACCTTCACGGTGCCAACACCACTGGCTGACGGTACTCATGCATTCACTGCTACCGCTACAGATGCTGTGGGAAATACCAGTGCACCAAGTGCTAAACTGAATATCACTATCGATACCCAGGCGCCGGCCGCACCAAGTATCACTACAGACAAAACGCCTACCAGCGATAACACACCAACTGTAACTGGTAGAGCCGAGGCTAATAGCACCGTGACTATCTACGTGGATGGTAACGCTGCAGGTACTGTCAAAGCGGATGCAAGTGGTAATTATACATATACATTTAATCCAGCCCTGGCTGATGGTAGCCATGCTATTACTGCGACAGCTACAGATGCTGCCGGTAATACCAGTGCACACAGCCCGGCCTTAAATATCACCATTGATGCAGCTGCTCCCCAGACGCCAGCTGCGCCTCAACTGATCGGTGGCATAAATGGCATCATTAGTGATGCCACGCCATCTATCAAGGGTGACGCAGAAGCCAACAGTACCGTAACAGTGTACGTAGATGGCAAAGCTGTGGGCACCACAAAAGCTGATGCCAGCGGGCATTATACTTATACATTTAATCCTGCACTGGCAGACGGACCGTATAACATTACGGTAACAGCGACAGATGCTACCGGCAATACCAGCGCACAAAGCCCCGCGCTGGCTATCGTGATCGATACGCAGGCACCGGCAGTACCGACTGTTACGACCGATAAATCGCCCACAAACGACAATACGCCAACCGTTACCGGTAAAGCAGAACCGAATAGTACCGTAACAGTTTATGTAGATGGCAAACCTGTCGGTACAACAACTGCTGATAATAACGGTAACTATAGCTATACCTTCAATCCTGCATTGACCGACGGCGACCATAACGTTACCACTACAGCTACCGATGCAGCTGGCAATACCAGTGGACAGACACCACCGCTGAGTCTCAATGTAGATACCAAATCACCAGCGGCACCTACTATTATACTGGAGACTCCCAGCAACAACGGTGTTATCACTACCAACAAGCCAACCATCTCAGGTGCGGCAGAAGCTAACAGTACTGTTACAATCTACGCAGACGGGGTGGCAGTAGGTATTACAGCAGCAGATGCGAATGGACATTATACCTTTACCTTCGACCCTGCTTTGTCTCAGGGCGCTCATATCATCACCGCAACAGCCACCGATGCTGCAGGTAATGTGAGCTTACCAGGCGGTCCGTTGTCCTTCTCGATCGATGCAGCTGCTCCGGGTATTCCAGCTGCTCCGAAATTGCCTGGTATCAATATCCCGGGTCTCGTAAATACCGGCACGCCAAGGATCACCGGTAGAGGTGAACCGGGTACGATCATCAATGTTTACACTGATGGTAAGCCTGTAGGCTCGGCTGAGGTAAACGCGGCCGGCGACTGGTCTTATACCTACGATCCGGCACTGGACGAAGGGGCGTACAATATCACAGTGACAGCGTCCGACAAACAGGGAAATGAAAGTGGGCATAGCAACCAGGTAGTGATGACCGTAGATCTTACCAGGCCGGAAGTATCCCTGATGACGCGGGCGAAAGAGCCATTACATGAGCCTGCGGTCTTTACGTTTACTTTCTCTGAAGACGTCATAGGCTTCGAAGCTACAGATATCAATGTGAGCAATGGTACCGTGAAGGAAGTCAAACAGTTGTCAGCCACCATTTATGATGTGGTTATCGTGCCGCTGGAAGAAGGGGTGATGACTGTGAATGTTCCGGCGGGTAAGGCAACTGATATGGCAGGTAATGGCAATGTCGTTTCAAGCACGCTGGGCCTCCGCATAAAATTCGGCGTTAGTATAGATATCGTGTACCCGATGCCGGCAACTGATGTCGTGAATGTACGTTTCAGCGGCTTTGATTTTGGAGACGCCAATTTTACTATGACGAGTATGACAGGCCAGGTATTATTGCAGCAGGAGGGTATTGTGAAGAATGGTGTACTGACCTTCAATACACAGCGCGTTCCGTCGGGCACTTATGTACTGTACATCAGGACGAAAGGCCAAAGCTTTAACACAACAGTCGTAATAGCAAGATAACAACTGATGTCCCCCTGGTAACCGTGTTACCAGGGGACTATACAAAACAATTGAGATGATACGTTTCTGTTTTCGTTCCGTAGCGCTGGCTTTTCTGATAGGAACAGTTCTGCCTGTTACATTGCATGCGCAGAAGACTATTAATGTGGCTACATCTGCAGCGCCTTTCCTGAGAATATCTCCGGATGCCCGTGCGGGTGGTATGGGCGAGATCGGCATCGCTACGAAGGCTGATGCTAATGCCCCTTTCTATAATTTGTCCAAGGTTGTTTTTGCAGATGCGCCGGATGGCGTAGCAGTTTCCTATACTCCCTGGCTGAGGGAGATCAGTAATAAGATTTATCTGGCCACTGTAAGCGGATATCATAAGCTGGACGACAACCAGGCCATAAGCGGTGCGCTCCGGTATTTTAGCCTGGGCAATATTCAGTTTGCAGATGCTTCCGGTAATCCATTGGGTAGCTCCAAACCCCGTGAGTTCTCCCTTGAAGGAGGATACGCGCGTAAACTGGGTAACCGTTTAAGCCTCGCACTGGCAGCACGCTATGTCTACTCAAAGCTCGCCAGTGGCAATGCCAACAATTCCGGGGTCATTTACAAAGCCGGAAATGCTTTTGGCGTGGATATTTCTATGACTTACAACGCTATGAACGAAGAGGGCAAAGGTTTCACGACCGGAGCGACCATCACCAACCTGGGATCCAGGGTTAACTATAGCAACAACAGCGCTGCGAAGGATTACCTGCCTTCCAATTTTGGTGTAGGTGTTGCCTACCATCTGCCGGTACAGGAAGGGCATAAGTTCTCTTTCGGCATGGACCTTAACAAGATGCTAACACCTGTTATTCCTGACGATTCTGCAGGTATCGCTTCATATTATGATTACAGCGTTGTGAAAAGCTGGTTCAAATCCTTTAGCAGTGCCAACGGCGGATTTAAATCCTTCCAGGTATCCCTGGGCTGTGAATACAGCTACAAGGATCAGTTCTTCCTCCGCACCGGTTATTTCTATGAAGACAAATACCATGGCGACCGTAATTATCTGACCACAGGTGTTGGATATAGATATGGCTCTGCTATGATCAACATCGCCTATATAGTGCCGTCCGGTAACGGCGCCACTAGAAGCCCGCTGTCCAATACTCTCCGTTTTGGCGCCATAGTGGATCTTCCCTGGAAATAAATACCATTTATCCCTGTCCTATATATCCCTATGCCTATACCTGGCCCGTCTGGAGACGGGCCTTTTCTTTCTTATTTAAATTATTTATATTTGTTATATTTAATCAGTATTTCCCTAAACCTAAACCCAAAACCTATGATTTTCTTTTATGGACGGAACAGTTTTAAAGTAAAGACTGTTCAGCTGTCGGATATTGGTATCAACACTGAAGTTCCGGGGGTAGTGCAATTCGAATACAGACAACAATATGCACATCTGTACTGGATCCCAATGTTTCCTATCGGCTCCCAGTGGTGTGTACGTAAGACCGACAACAAGCTGTATGAGGTAAACCATGAACTGCTGCCGGCATTGAACGCCTTGCCAAGGCGCAAAATGGGATGGCTTGCTTTTGCAGGTCCTATCATTGTCGCCCTGGTGCTGATCTATTTCAAAATTTTTGGTTAAAACTTACTCCGGTATACGAATATACTGCCTGTATCAGCATGCGATACAGGCTTTTTTGTTCGGCCGCCTGATGAAGTCAGTCGCTGTTTTATGCCATACTAAGCCAATCGCTTACTTACCCCTTTTTATTTTTCTCCTGCAGATCCGATTTCCCATATACTTGTGGCAGTATGCTGAAGCCTGACGCATAGTTCTCCGTCGCGGTATTTATCTCCATTATTGAAACAAGGGACAGCATGGAAAAATGACCGTTCTTCCTATACTTTTCTTGTGGTAATTGTTTTTTTGTATTTTCATTATCATACCATGCCACGTTAAACACAAAAGATATGAGTTCAAGAAGACAATTTATGCAACAGGCTGGCCTGATAGCCGCCGGTGTTATGATCAACCCAACTGGTATTTTCAGCAAAGGCCGTGAAAATACAATTAGCAAAATAGGTATCCAGTTATATACCCTGCGTGATCAGCTGGCGAAAGACGTGAAAACCACCATTGAGAAGGTAGCCCAGACGGGATATAGCCATGTTGAGACATTCTACGGCTACAAAGCGCCTGACCAGAAGGAACAGTTCTGGGGATTAGATCCTAAAGGATTGAAGGCCC
Organism: Chitinophaga filiformis; assembly: GCF_021646545.1. Taxonomy (GTDB): domain Bacteria; phylum Bacteroidota; class Bacteroidia; order Chitinophagales; family Chitinophagaceae; genus Chitinophaga; species Chitinophaga filiformis_A. The sequence continues at coordinate 343,349 of NZ_JAKIRP010000008.1, forward strand.
TTTTGAAGGACAATAACCTTGCTACCTACAGTGGCCACTATCAGCTGAATGACTACCTGACCCGTGGAAACGGTAAGGATGAAGCGCTGAAGGTGCAGCTTGGCATTGCCAGTGAACTGGGACAGAAATACCTGGTTGTACCAGTTCCGCCGATAGGCATGTGGGATAAACTGACCGCTGACGATTATAAATACATTGCGGAACAGTTGAACAAGGCTGGTGAGCTGGCCCGGCAATCTGACCTGAAAATAGGATATCATAATCACTACTGGGAATTCAGACAGCTGCCCGATGTTCAAACTTCCGGATATGAGATCATGCTGAAAGGTACGGATCCCTCTCTTGTAAGCTTTGAACTGGATCTCTTCTGGGCAATTAAAGCCAATGTTGATCCGGTAACGCTCTTCAAAAAATATCCCGGCCGTTTCTCTATGTGGCATGTAAAAGACATTGATAAATCAGCTACAGAGAAAATTGCGGGCGGTGATGCAGACCATAAGACAGCAATGGAGATCCTGCCTCATGTGAAATTTGCGGAAGTTGGTACCGGCGCTGTCGATTTCAGAAACATTTTTGCCAATGCCAGCTTAGCTGGTGTGAAATACGCTTTCGTTGAGCAGGACAAGATCTCTATTGATCCGTTTGAAAGTATTAAAAAGAGTTACGGATATGTGAAAAATAATTTATTAAAGGCCTAAGACATATCCGGCATTCAGGATAAGGGCTGTTGCTAAAATAACCCAAGGTCCTTGTAAGCGCATAAAGAGGTTACCTGATCCCATCAGGAACCCGAGCAAAGCGAGGGTGTATCGTACGTCGGTACACCCTCGTTTTGTTCGGGTTGTTATGAAGTCACGTGGTCACTTAAGCAAGTTCTCCAGCGCCCATTTTTACTTATGAGTTTCCTATTGTGAATTAAGATACCGGACGAAACACGTCCCCTTTAAGTAATGTTCAGCAAGAATATTATCGCTGATATGTCCGCTATGGGTTGCTGGCCATATCAATCTCTTCTTCAGACGAAGCATCGGCACCGGAACGTTTTACGTCACCCAACCCTTATAACCCGCAATATTTACGTAGTTACTGAAAGATTGGTAAATGCGTATTTCCCGCAATGGTGGCTTGTTTGAGCCGATATGTTGCCTTTTATTTTGTCAGAAACACCATTTACCCGCCAATTCTTACCAGATAGGAATTGCCATTTTTCTTTCCTTGTGGGATGCTCTTACTTTGCATCCGTTATCATTTAAAACCCCGAAAAAACGCATATTATGAAAATCACAATGACAGCAGCAGCGGCCATGCTATTATGTATGCAGGCGTTTGCGCAAGACCCTCAAAAGGAAGAAAGCGATGCACCTGAACTTCTGTACAAGAGTGTTAAGAAAGCAACAATGGCAACTCCCGCCGGACCGGATGGTGACGAGATCAGTAATAAACCTGTAAGCAGCAGGTTAAGGACCATTACCCCTGCCAGGAGAATCAGTGCAACGAAGCAGGTGATTTTTACGGAAGCAGACGCTCCCGGCATTGCAATGATGCGCAGCGGAGGAAGTTGTGCACCTCCCGTAGTGGAAGAAGGTATGGACGCCGTATATGATGGCGTAAAAGCACATATGCCACTATACCTGCCTTACAAAAGCAACAGCGTAGGCATCTGGCAGGGCTTTTACTACAATTGGGATAAAAATAACGATGGCAATAAAGACATTCACCGCGCTATAGATTATGGCAAGACTTCCGTTGATACCAATGAAGATCCGACCTTTGGTGTATACGCGATAGCTGCCGGTAAGGTGATTGACGTATATTGGTCAAATGGTGGTGGTAATATTGTTGTAATTGAGCACACCGCGCCTGACGGATTCAAATACCGCAGCCGTTATCTGCATCTTCGTAATGGATATGATAATGACAGGGCCCTGGCTAAAAACTCTCCAACTGCCAAGTATAAAGCATTTGCAAAGAATGGTACTACCAGTGCGCTATGTTGGGGCACTAATAGTCAGACCATCAAAGTTAAGAAGGATGATTATGTACAGGCTGGTCAGCTCCTCGCGTACGCAGGCAATACCGGTTCCGGTGGTATTGGCGTAATCCTTAATGACGACGGCACGCTGACAAATCCAGGCACAAAATCATTCAACGTACACCTGCATTTTGAAACAAGTGTACAGGACACCCGTAGTGGTCATAGTGGTGAATGGGTGAATATAGATCCATATGGCACATACAATCACACTGGTGTTAGTTGTTATGACCTGGAATCAGTAACGCCTTATGCCCGTTTGTTTGCACCGTTTTACCCGAGCTTCCATAATGTACCGCTGAATATTGTAAACAAATTCTGGTCTTACTATACTGGTATGGGCATGGCATTACAGACAGTTAGTGTTGACCGCCATAGCGGCGATCTGTATGCTGCAGGTTCTTTCCAGTGGGGATTATCAGGTGAGTGGTATGCTCACTTCTATATGACAGGAACTGTTTATCAGACGTACTTTAATACCTATAATGCAAAAGGTATGCGTCCCCGTCAGATATCAGTAACTAAAGACGGCAGTGGAAATCCCCGTTTTTCTGTGATCTGGGAGAAGAATCCTGTTGGACAATCAGCTTATTCTATCCATAATGCAGACGACGCTGGCTTCAATAATGCCTGGAAGACGTATGTTACTACCAAGAAATGGCATGTACAGGAACACGTGGATTATACTGTAAATGGTAAGAGATTGCATGCAGCAGTGTTTATCAACAAACCTAATGACAACGGCTTCTATCTCTATTATGGCATGAATTCAACAGACTTTAACAATAAGTTCAACGAATTATATCCTAACTGGGAACTGAAGAGTATTTGTGTGAACGGCAACCAGGTAGGAGGGGTATGGCGTCCTAAAAAGAACAACTATGCCGCTTATTATGGCATGACGTCTTCAGACTACCAGGCTAAATTTAACCAGTTCAGCTCACAGGGATTACGTTTGGTGAAAGTGCAGAATTATGATGACAATGAACGTTTCAGCGCCGTTTGGGGTAAATAAACTCATACCGGTATAAAAAAAATGCCGTCCTGGTGAGCCAGGGCGGCGTTTCCTATTGTGCGCCCGGCACGGGCGCAAACTCTAGGGTGTAAGTCCCGAACGCGCCTTGATAGTGGGAAGCGTTAACCCAAGGCAAGGGTGTCCTCCGTGAGGAGGAATCTGAAGGAAGCCGGCGGTAAA
>NZ_JAKIRP010000009.1 GCF_021646545.1 Chitinophaga filiformis
GCAATACTTACCTTAAAACTCGCTTCATACACCGCTGGGCGGCCCATGGCTTTCTTTTTCATAATTAGTAATTTAATTTAGCTTACGCTTCTTACCAAATATGTAAAGCCAATCCTGAATTAATACAATCAAAGCGAACCGAAACCGGGATTTTGCATTTCAAAATCGAGGGTTAACCTTCGGTCAACCTAGGCTCAGATACATAAAAGTTACCTGACCCACTCCGGTACCAATCCGGTACCACTCCGGTACCAATGGCCTCATCTTATGTTCATCTTACGTTCAAGACGTAGGATGAACATAAGATGAGGCCATTGGTACCGGATTAGTACCGGATTGGTACCCTGAACCTGCATATGTCACTCATCCCAACAGGAGAATCGAACTGGCGTTTTATTCCGCTGCAACACTGTATCAGTTTGGACTTCTATCCTTTTTTCCCTAGATTTAACGACCCTTCCCCAGCGAAGTATCGACCCAGGAAAACCCAAATCAGACAAAAATGACGATTCCACGATTTATGGCGGCCCATAGCCCCCCTGTGCACCTGCACAAGACAGTTCACGTTAAAATCTCTCAAGTAACCAATTTAACCCTTATGCAGAAAATTATATTACTCTGTGCTGCATTAACGCTCTCCATTGCAGCAAAAAGCCAGACATGGACCCTCATCTGGAGCGATGAATTTAACGGTCCGGGCCTTGATCTTACAAAATGGTCTTATGAAACCGGCACCGGCGTAAACGGCGACTGGGGAACCGGTCAGTTAGACCGTGCTACTGACCGTATTGAGAACGTTGGTATCGAAACAGGCATCGCCGGCGCTAACGGAAACGTACTAAGGATTTCCACCCGTAAGGAGTTTTATATAGACAGGAACTATACCAGCGGCAGGATATTTACAAAGGGCAAGGCCAGCTGGGGCCCTCAGCACAGGATCGTAGCAAGGGTATGGCCCAAAGGTGTACGTACTATGGGACAAGGCTTCGCATTCTGGATGATGCCGGACGAACTGCCTCAGGGACAAAGCACTATCAGCTGGCCCCAGGGTGGAGAAATAGACATCATGGAATATGTGGGTTCTATTCCTACATTCAACCTCGGCTCAACACACTATGCCTGGGCGTGGAACAATAACCAGTGGGCAGACTGGAACCACGGTCACCAGGGAGGATACTACAGCTTTACAGACCAGCAGGCGCCCGACAATCCGGAATTCATCCGTGTAGACCTGGGAGCTGTAATGTCTGTCAGCAGGGTGGAACTGACCTGGGAAAATACCGGAAGGTCTTTTAAGATACAAACCTCCACAGACGGCAGCACCTGGTCTGACGCCTATTCCACTACGACCGGCGATGGTGGGGTTGACGTGATTAACTTCACCGCAAGGAACGCACGGTTTGTAAGGATGTATGGAACGCAGCGTTCTAACGACTGGGGCTATTCATTGTTTGAGTTCCAGGTATTTGGCGGCGCCAGCACCAACCTGGCGCTGAATAAACCTGCAGTGGCTTCCAGTACCCAGGGCGCTGATGTTGCGGCAAATTTCGCTTTTGATGGTAATACCGGCACCAGGTGGGGTAGTGCGCTGCGTAACCCCGACTATCAGTGCTGCGCGCAATCATCACTGACAGATCCTGCAGTAGCAGCGAATGGCTGGCATGAGTACGGCATTGACTGGTTTGCCGACAGGATGGAATTTTTCGTGGATGGCAACGTTTACCATATACACTATTTCGAAGATGGCGCCGCCTTTGCCACGGATGGGCAGAATGAAGCACAGGTACAACTGATCAACGGAAGACGGGTACGCAAATCTGAGTTCTCTAATCTCTATCCGGAATGGCATCCGTTCGAACACAAATTGTACGCTATCCTCAGTGCGGGTGTAGGCGGCAGTGGTAACACCTATGGTGGTCCGATTGTAGACCAGGCTATTTTTCCGGCAGATGTATACATCGACTGGGTACGGGTCTACTCTAACGGTATCACTTACAATCCGCCGCCGGCAGTGACACTGACAGCGCCAACCGGTACCGAGACCTATGCTGCTCCGGGTACCATCACACTCACAGCTACCGCCAGCGATCGCGACGGGGGTACCATTTCATCAGTATCCTTCTATAACGGCACTACGCTTATCGGTACTGACAATACAGCCCCTTACAGCATGCAATGGTCTAATGTACCGGCGGGTAACTATACCATACAGGCAAAAGTGACAGACAATGGCGGCGCTACCGCCAGTTCCAATAAGGTGAATATCGCTGTGAACGGTGCCAGCTCCAACCTGGCACTGAACAGGCCCGGTACTGCTTCCAGTGTGACCGGCAGCTTTGTCGCCTCCAATGCCTTTGATTCCAGCGCAGCTACCCGCTGGGAAAGCGCTTATACCGATCCGCAATGGATCTACGTTGACCTGGGAAATACCTACAATATCAGCCGCGTGAAAATCACCTGGGAGACGGCGCTCGGAAAAGACTACCAGGTGCAGGTATCTGATGACCTGAATAACTGGCAGCTGCTGAAAAACGTTAGCGGCAACACCACAACGGTCAATGACTGGACAGGGCTAAGTGGTAGCGGACGTTATGTACGTGTGTATGGAACGGCCAGAGGAACCCAATACGGCTATTCTGTCTTCGGGATGGAGGTATATGGCTCCGGGTCGGTGATATCGTCTAATATCGCCTTAAATAAGGCAGGAACGGCATCCAGTGTAGTGGGTGTGTTCAATGCCAGCAATGCGTTCGACAGTGATGCCGGTTCGAGATGGGAAAGCGCCTATTCCGATCCGCAATGGATCTATGTCGACCTGGGGGGCAATTATAACGTGAACAGGGTGAAGATCACCTGGGAGACGGCGTTTGGTAAAGATTACCTTGTACAGATCTCGCCGGATCTCAATACCTGGCAGTTGCTGAAGAGTGTTACCGGCAATACCACGACAGTCAATGACTGGACGGGCCTGAGTGGTACCGGTCGTTATGTACGCATCTATGGAACGGCGCGGGCTACCCAGTGGGGATATTCCATTTTCTCTACCGAGGTTTATGGCAGTGCTGCACTAAATACGCTGGCGGCTACCCCGGAAAAGATCGCTGCGGTGAAATTCAGGGGATATCCGAACCCGGTCATCAGCAACTATCACGTTGAAGGAGTGGAAGATAGGGCCAGGGTAAATGTGCTGGCTGTCGACGGGACGCTGGTGCTGAAGACGCAGGTGGTGAATGGGAGTATTGATCTCAGTCAGCTGAGGGCTGGATTGTATATCGTTCAGATCTTTAGTAAACAAGGGGTGATCAGTGAGAAAGTGATTAAGCAGTAATCGGGGCTTCCTGGGTTATGATAAAAAGGGTGTATCAGAGATGATACGCCCTTTTTTGTGTATCCTGGCTGACGGCGATTTCTGCGTTGGCCTTCTGGCTCACGGAGCAGGCTGGGATCACTGGCTGTAGTTCTTTGAAGTTCCTTACTATCAAGCTTCAGGAAGGCGGGTTGGCTTTTGGATATTTATTAAACCCCTAGTAGGGCGCGTGAGCACTTCAAATAACAAAGGCCAGTGATTCCCACCTGCCCGCTCGCTGCGTACGGCCTCAAAAATTATTGTAGGAGACTCGTTATTCAGGTGTTATTCAATATGTGTTCTCAACATGTCTTACTCAACATGTCTTACTCAATATGTGTTACTCAATATGTGTTACTCAACATATGTTACTCATACGTGTTACTCATATGTGTTACTCATACGCGTTCCTCAATACGTGTAACTCAATTGTCGCTTTACCTTGATCTTCTGAACAGGCCAAACGTGAGCCGGAAAGGTTTGGTGAAGTAATAAAGAAAAAAGTAGGGGAGCCTGACCCTCATTATGTCTTCCCCGTTAGGTCTGAGCAGGAATCGCAGGTATTGGGTGAAAACAGCATATTTCGCCTTCAGGGTGGTCATGAAGGTAAGCCTGATGAATGCGAGTTGCAGGAACTTGTTTTCCGCAGGAGGAGGGTCTTCCAATAAGCGCTTTCTCAACAATTGGTACGTCTTCTCTGGCACGGGGCCGGTTGCGTATGCAGGGATACCCAGGAGATCGGAGGCCAGTTGCATCCAGAGGTCTTCAAATCCCTGAAGTTTCGGTACAACCCTGTAGGGGCCATGGCGGTATAGTAAAGCCATATCCAGCAGGGAACGCAGGTGTGGATAGAAATCGCTGGCTCCGTTGTTTACCAGCATCAGGCGGTAATAATCCTGATGTGTGAAAGGTCGTCCCGATAAATAGTCTTTGCCCAGCAACCCGTTAAAGTGGTACTGAACAGATGTCAGCGTTTCCGGTGGCCGGTAGTGAAACTCGAAGCTTAACCATTTACCCCGCGCACAGCGTTTACCGAAGACGACTTCTTTTATGTGGTCTTTGAAATGATCAGGGTAAATACTGAAATATTTTTCCTGGTGCATTTCATATCCTTCAGCCTGCATAACAGACACGACTGTTGGGACCTGGTCTTCCCGGATGATAATATCCATGTCGGTAAACTCGCGCATGGCGATATCGCCATATATCAGCTGCGAAAAGTCCATTCCCTTGTAGAAACGTGCTGCTGCTCCATGTTGTTTTAAGCGGGCAACAATGTGATCGGCCTCTCTTTTTCTATCAAAGGCAAACACGGAAAATTCCCTGCAATAAGCTTTGAACGGTTGCAAAGCTTCCGGTGGTACAATGCCTTTCAGCCTGTTTAATACATGGAAAGCCACCGGCCTTATCCTGTGGCGCGCGCATAATTTGTATACCCTTTGCCAGTCGATGGAATGGCCGGATATGAAGGTGCAGAGCGTAGAGATAGAACTGGATTGCAGGTATACTCTGCAACATAATAATAGAATAGTAACCTCGGGCTGGTTCATAAAATCAGTGAACGATAAGCATTTGATGCTGCATCATTTTTTCAAGAAAAAGAAGTGTTTCATGTTCGCATAATTGCATGCTGACCGCATATTCTTCTGTCAGGGCATGTACCACCTCGTGAACAGGTACGGGCTGTTCCAGCTTCTCCCAAATGGCGCTGCCTATCGCATTCAGGCCTATATACTGGCCATTATGTATATCCATCAACACCACTTCCTCACCGATGTGGCTGACCAGGAAATTCCGTTCATTCCTGTGAACGACTGTTTCTCTGCATAGGGAAATCTGTACACTTTCTGACATATGTTTAAACATTAGTGATAACTTGAGTGTATAACTATTGTAACATTATTCAACCAGAAATAGTTCGCTATCCATGTATAAATATTGGGGCTTTGGCCTGCATATTACTTCCGGAATAGAATTCCCTGAATTATTGCCATCCGATTTTACACATACTGATGTAAGTATCAGCCTCGGTGATATACCCGCCATTGAAGCGGATACCGCCTTCGATATAGGTCGCATTTCCTATCGCGTAAACCATCACGAGCTGGTCTTCTCTGTACAGGATGTTGCCACGTATTATGCTGCCGATGGTAACCGGATTATCATTCGCCCTTATCCCGGCAATGTGGAAGACAGGGTGATCCGCCTGTTTCTGCTCGGCGCAGCTATTGCGGGTATCCTGCAGCAAAGGAGACAGGTGCCCCTGCATACGTCTGCAGTGATCGTGAACGATAGCCTGACGCTTATTGCAGGGCAATCGGGCGCCGGAAAATCGACAACACTGGCGGGACTGAAAAAGCGGCAATACAGGATATTCAGTGATGACATTACCGTGCTGAAGGAAGTGCCCGGCAGCGACTGCATCTGTGGTGTTGCTTCTTATCCGATGATGAAATTGTGGGAACATTCTTTGCAAACCCTGGCACTGGAAGACCGTTCATTTCCTGTTGTGCCGGGTTATGAAAAATATGGGTTTTTCTTTCATGGCGTATTTGATACGCAGCCTTATCCCGTGGAAAGGATCATCCTGCTCGAAGCCCGGCAGACTGATGAGATCAGGCATAAACAAATATACGGCAGCGAAGCCTTTGCAGGTGTGGTACAACATATTTACAAGGCATCCTTGTTCCGGCAGCCGGCCATGCGTGCTCTTTGTTTCGATGTGATCAGCAGAATGCTGAAGCGCGCCACTGTACATCAGGTATCACGCCCGGTATTGTGTGAGCCGGATGCTTTATTGGATGTAATAACGTCAATATCATAATGAGAGGAAAATTTTCATCGCTGCTGCTCTTCATAGAAGCATGGATCTGTATCGCTTTCGCCCGCGGGATGCTTATTTTTATGCCCTTTCGAAAAATAGCGCCCTTATTGGGTAAAAACGTAGCTGACGATACTACCACCTACGTTAAAGCAACGCCCCGTCCTCAGCGGATTAAGGCCGCCATCAGAAGGGCCGCAGCCTGTTCTCCCTGGCGGGCAAAATGTTTTGAGCAGGCATTGGCCGGCAAGATCATGCTCAGTTACAGGAACATGCCGGGCATCGTCTTCTTTGGCATTAATAAAGTGGGGGATGACCTGCAGGCGCATGCCTGGCTGGAAAGCGAAGGTGTGATCATCACCGGGGCAGCAGAGGCGAATCAATTCATTATTATAGCACGTTTTAAAAGCTGATCTGATGAGCGCCATATTCGGTATTATAAGGAAGGACGGACAGCCTGTTAGCAATGCAACGGCGGCATTGATCGGCCAGTCAATGCTGCACAGGGCTACTGATGGCCAGGATATCTGGCGGGAGCATAATGTACTGATAGGTCAATGCACACTGCGATTGTTCACACCCCCTGATGCCTACACCCTGCCCTTCGTTTCGGAAGACGTTGTTATTGCTGCAGATGTCCTGCTTGATAACAGGCCTTACCTGCTGGAGCAAACCGGTGTAAGCGAGGAAGCTTCAGATGAAATGTTGTTATTGCAGGCCTATCGCAGATGGGGTAATGATTGCGTGTTGCACCTGGAAGGTGAGTTCGCATTCTGCATCTGGCATAAACAGCAGCAGCAATTGCTGATTGCTACCGACCATATGGGATGCAGGGCATTGTATTATTACGACTCACCAGAAATGTTCGTTTTTAGCTCTGAACAGAAAGGCATCCTGGCTGTGAAGCCCGGCCCGCACGTGTTTAATGAAGTCAGCCTGATCGAATATTATTTCCGGCAGTCGGACCCTGCAGGTACTTATACGAAAGACGTACATGCATTATGTGCAGCTAATATGCTTACCCTTAACAATAGCAAGGTTAGTGTTAAGAAATACTGGACGCCTGTTCCCGGTAAATATCATTTTAAGCAATTCAGTGAATGGACGGACTGTCTGCGGGAACTGTTGAAAACTGCCGTCAGGAACAGGATCCGGACGGATAGGCCCGTCGGTATTACGCTGAGCGGCGGACTGGATTCATCGTCAGTCGCATGTATACTCGCCCCGCTGCTGGCGGAGATGAACAAACCGCTGTATGCCTTTTCATCAGTATTGCAGGAAGATGCCCATGGAGAAGACGAAAGGAAATATATTGATCTCATCGGAAGGGCCTGCCCTAATATAGTTCAGACGTATATACACGCTGAAGACAGTGGACCTTTTCAGGACACGCTGCTGGCATTTGAAAAGGATGAAGTATTTCCCAATGTGTTTTACTATATGGACCACGCCATCCTGGAAGCAGCACGGAATAAAGGTATCGGTGTTCTGTTCACTGGTTATGGAGGTGATCACTGGGTGTCATGGAAAGGTAATCCTGTTATTTATAACCTGATCAATAAAGGCGCCTTTGCCAGTGCCTGGCGTTTATTAAAGACCTTTTCAAAAACAGAGGGGAGGCCCCTCTGGCCCATCGTGAAAAGAGAATACATCCGGCATACGGCATGGTACAAAAAGAAGAACAGGTCAGACGCTAATCATATCGGTCTCGGCCTGCAGGATGACTTTTACGGGAAGTATCGGGATACGCTTGTTTTCGGCGCTATACAGAACATAACGGCCTCTATGCTGAAGAATATCAGTAGCGGGCGCACGGGACTGTTCCCCGCCATGCTGGCAAACCGTAATGAAGCATATGGTATGCGTTCAGCAGTTCCCTTATTGAACAGGAACGTGCTGGAATTTATGATGGATGTACCGCCGGAGCTGTTTGTATATGGAGGTCATAAACGCAGTTTACTGCGGCATGCCATGCAGGGTGTGCTGCCGCCGGAAGTGCAGTGGAGAACAGACAAGGGGATGTATTCACCTGATTTTTTCAGTCGTATTGAAAACAATAAGCAGCACATAACGGCTATTCTCGCAGCAGGTGATAATGATGCAGGTTTCAGATATTATTTGTCCAGAGATAGTTTACAGTCCTGCGTTAGTAAGGATGAACTGGCTATGATCAGAATGACACAGGGAGTGATCAGTAGCGTGGTGGTGGGTGCGCTGCAAAAAAAGGGATATGTTTTTGAAAATAATTTTTCTTAACTTACAGTTACTCAAATAACTAATAGCTCCAAAAGCAAAACTCAGGCGAACTAAAAACCAAGAATTCCTAACTCAAATATCCAAATATGAAAAACGAGCAAATGCAATCCAAACCCCAATGGGAAACTCCGGGTATGACAATTCTTGCAGTGAACGAAGTTACTTTAGGCGGTGGCGCTGCAGGTACTGACTTCGGTTCTGAAATAAGCGCTCCCTGATCATGCTCCCAGTCTGGCGCCATGGTTCAGTCCGTATATGCTTGTATGATAGGAGGGCAGGTAGCCATCGTGCATATATAGCATATTAGACCTGATACTTTTGCCGCCAGCACAGGCAATGTACAACCCATCTCCCCGGACCATCATGGTTCCTGGTGGATGGGCTGTCTGCAATTCTGTTACCATGCCATCCATCAGCTTTACTTCCTGCCCCTGGAAGACGGTCAGGGCACCTTTATTCCATGGATTACACGCCCTGATAAGATTGCATATCTCCAGTGCATCCATCTTATCCCAGTCTATCAATACATCTTTCAGTTGCGGCCGTTTATGATAAGCTTCCACTGCATCTGTTGTGGCTATTTCAGGGAATGGTGCGAGTCGCTGTACTGCATTTAAGACCATAGCAACGCCTTCCACACATAACTGGCTACAGAGCTGATTTACCATGCCATAGTGGTATTGGGGAAGATTGGCAATGCTTCTTGTCCATACCACTTTTCCTGCATCAAAGCGGGAGGACAGTTCATGAATGGTAAATCCCAGTGTAGGCTGACCTGTTTTCAGCTGCCAGAAAGCCGGTGATGGTCCGCGGAAGGAGGGAAGCGGGCCCGGATGAATATTGTAAGCCGGTATACCATTGAAGCGGGTTACATCCAGCAGGTAGCTGTAACCATACACAAATACCGTTTGTGGTTTTATGTCTTCCAGCCATTGATAAACATCTTCCGCCTGGTTCGATTCCTGTCTGAAGGGGAGATTGGTGGCCTGTATAAAGCCGGCTACTTTCTGATGAACGATCACATCCTGTGAGGGCGCATAAAAGATACACACCTGCAAACCCTGGTTTGCAAGTGTGTATGCCATCGGAATAAACTGATCGCCGTTGGAGATAATACCTATACGCATGTCTGTTTATTCAAAATGAAGAAGGATAGATACCTTCTGTAGCGATGATATAATTGATGACCACATAAGGCATCGAGTTGTCGTGCGGCTGTGTGCCTCCGGTAATATTTATTGTCCCGGGGTCCAGCAGCGCATTGGGAGTGGATGTTCCGCCGGAAGGCAGTGGCAGCGTAGTGTATAGATTCACATCCGGATATGCCGTAGGTCCGGTGTTATTGTTACCATTGGACGTGGCGAGCAGATTATTGGTAGGATCGCCGGTAGTGGCGTCTGTACTGGTCGCAACGAGATTGTGGGTGTGTGCGGGTATATTGGTTTGCAGCAGCGTCACATTCGGTGTACCTGCGGCTTGTCCCAGCAGATACGTTTGCGAGCCTCCTGAGGGAGAGATCTGCCCTGTGCTGATGGCAATACGCTGTCGCAGGTCAGGCAACGCGAAAGTGGTTTGTCCGTCGCCGCCATACTGGGTACCCAGCAATGTAAACAATGCTTCATACTGGCTGATAGACAACAGCGCGCCGTTGCACAGCTGCCATCCCACAGGCGCAAAGTTGCCGGCAAATATCCTGATCTCGCCTAAGTAGTTATCCATATAAAAATCGGTTAGATGTTTTCAAATAGTGTTTATGATCTTGAAGGGTATATGCCCTGCGTGGCGATGCAATAGTTCAATGCCAGGTAAGGCATCCTGTTGGTGTGAGGCTGGCTGCCGCCTGTGTTGGTGATGCAGGGGGCCATGTTCACCAACGGACCTCCGGCAGGTGCATACAGATTGACAGTACCTGTATTTTGCCCTGGCTGAGAGGGACTGGTAGGTGTGTTCGGATTACCAAAATAATTGGTGTTCGGACTACCAGCATCGTACGAAACGTTTGCGCTTACCAGGTGCGTATGTGCCGGCAGGTTGGCTGTTGTCAGTGTAACCGTTTCGGTACCTGCGGCCTGACCGATCTGGTAGCTGCTGCCGCTTTTGCTGGTGCCTGTACCAACGATCGTTCTGCCGTTGAGGTTGGGGAGCATGAAGGTGGTGGTGCCGTTGCCGCCGTAATTGACACCTAAAAGGGAGAACAAAGCCTGGTTCTGGGCTATGGGCAATGTTTGCCCGCTGCAAAGTACCCATCCTCTGGGGATTTGAGTATAAGGGAATAAGCGGATTTCTCCGAGGTAATTTTCCATACGATTTTAATAAAATAAGGTGAAAGAATAAGGTTGAAGATCAGGGCCGTTGAGGGAAGACGCCTTCTGAACAGACGCAGTAGGTCATTGCCAGATAGGGGTCCATGTTTGCATGCGGAGTGGTGCCGCCGGTAATACCAATGGTCTGCGGGTTGAGCGTAATATTCCCCTTGTTGTTGGAGTAGACCACGATACCTTTAGCGGCAACGACAGAATATCCGTTTGTCAGGTATGCATTGCTGCCGGGCTGGGAAATAGCGGCAGCTGTCTGTGGCTGACTTGTGCGGACCACGGCTTCCATGTTGTGCATGTGTGCGGGCATCGTGGCAGTCGTTAATGTAACAGTCTCCGAGCCGCCGGTAATGCCAGGCGTGTTGAAACCTCCCTGCATAAGATTAATGCCCAGTGCTGCTACGCCCCGCAGGTCGGGTACAGCAAAGGTAGTGGTGCCGTTACCACCATACTGGATGCCCAGTATGGCAAACAACGCGGAATTACTTTGAATAGGATAGACTGCGCCGTTACAGGGCAGCCATCCACGGGGGGTAAAATTAAAAGCAAAGGCTCTGATTTCGCCGATATAACCATCTGCCATAAGTGTGGAGTTTTGGGTGAAATAATAAACATTACGAAATGAGAATATGGAAAGGGAAAGAGGAGTGGTATAAAAAGTTTTTCATGAATCTGGCGTTATTCAGGGGAACATTCTTTTGTTCAGTAAGTGGATATGTATTACATGACTCGTGCTACCTAAATTAGGAAGCGTTGAGGTAAAATAAAAATGTGGGAAAAAATAAAAGTCTTTTTATTGTCCCTGAAATTCGGTATATATAGATACGATAGGTAGCGCTTTGGCTATTTTATTTTTTACTACTTTTAATGGCTCACCATTTTCACCACAGCAAGGTCAACAAGTTCATCCTCCATCTGAACCGATCAGGTGTCATAACGAAAAAGGAAGGACGTAGCCCTTATATTTTCTAACGGTGTCACAGCAGAAAAGGAGGGACGTAGTCTTTATGTTTCCTGAGCTGTCCCGTATTGTTTATTCTTCACCTGGATGATCCTGGAAATCTACAAAATCTTCTATAGCTTCTTTTGTTTCTTCGTCCAGCAAAGGATGTTTTAATAAAGCATGCATCTTTTCGGTCAATGCCTTGTGTTCAAGATAACGCTGGTCTGCATTGGTGAGCCGGTTCAGCATCCACACTGTCAGTGGTGTGGGCTTCCTTTCCAGGGAGGCAAACAGGTAATCATGGTATATATCATGAAAAGATTCCAGTGTATGCGCCAATGGGCCGGGAGAACCGTAGTCAATGTGAGGGTATTTTTCAATGAGCCGGAAGATGGGTTCTATGGCCCTTTCCCTGTCGGGGTTATGCTTCAGGTCCTCCATCAGATCGTAGAAATAAGAGATGTTATCATCGTCGGAGCGCTCGGTTGGCACAAAGGAGGAAAGCGCGTGGATAATTTCATCAGTTGTCATCATGGAATGAAAGGGTTTAAAAGTGAAACACAGTTCCTTAAAAGTAACACAGTTCGCTGAGAGCACGCTTCAGGGGGCTGAAGGATGTACTCCCGGGTAAGAGACTACATAAAGCGTTCCGGAAATTATAACGTGATGACCTTATTCCCATTTACAAACCGGGTATCTTTCACTGCGCCCGGTCCTTCGAAGCGGTATTGTACCCCCACTATATCTGTAGGCTGATAATCTCCGGTAAAAGCAGCCGCTTCCTCGCCATCCACCAGTATCCGGATATGCTTTTCTTTCGCTTCCACTTTTAACTGCACCCATTGGTTCATATCCCGGCCAAACTTCGATAGGTCGGTATTTTTACTTTGCAGGGATTTGCCGCCGGCATAGAGGGACAGATCTCCCACACAGCCTTTCGCACATAGGGGAATAATAAATACGTCATTCTTACAAAGTATCAGGATCTGTATCCGCTGACAGGCTGCTGAACCCTGGTTGAAGTTGCTTTTTACAGCTGTCTCAAAACTGAAATTGTCGGTGCGCAGGCCATTCATATCCCGTACATTATAGAACCGCAGACCGGGAATTACAGGCTGTAAAGAGATGTTATAAGCTTCCATAGCTGTTTTATCCACTTCGACGGTATGTCCTTTCTGAAATTCCTGCTGACGGAAATATACCGGCACTTCGTCCTGTTCTACGACTGCCAGCCAGCCGTTGGAACTGATCATGAGATCGTGTTCCTTTACGATCTGTTTCCCTACGATCAGTTTTGCCCTGAAATATCCCGGAAGGTAGTAGATGGATGAATATTCCCGCCTGTCTTTCGGAACGGCAAATTTTCGCCTGATATCCCATGACTGGGATATAAATACGGAATCATCTCCTGCGGCCCGGGCATCGTATTTAAAGATCACCGAATTGGGTACACCCGCCGTGACGGTTTTATTGCTGCTGAACTGATACGCTGTTGGATCTGCAGAGGCCTGTTTAGACCGGCCGTTCGATAGAAGTGTTACATAAAGAATGATCGCCAGAGAGAGCAGGCCTAATGCCCAGTAAGGCCATCTGCGGGAGCGGTGTTTCGGCCTTTCTGATATCCCGCTGGGGGCTTGCCTTGCAGACGTGGACCCGGCGCTGGGAATTGCTGCAGGATTGCCTGTAATGGCCATGCCACCATCTTCACCACTGGTCAAAGTGCCCGGCGGCTGTGAACCGCTTAATAACACGTCCTGTTTGTTATTAGTAGTGTTTATTCCGGTGTTGCCAGTTATACCCATCGGCTGATCAGCAGGTGCAGCCTGTGTAAGCGGAGTAGCATTTCCGGCTGACAGCTTTCGCCTGAACATACTCCAGTCCTCATAGCCGGCATATTGGGCCAATGTATTCAAGGTAGTGATGGCCGGGGTATTGGTGTAAGACAATTTCCCCCAAAGCCTTTTTAATGTTGTAACGCTTAACACAACACCGGTGGCTTCCTGGATAGCCTCACTCAGTTTTTCAAAATCATAGCTGCTCCATTCGCTGTTAGCCCCGCGGTCAAACCGTATTTCTACCAGCTTCAGGCATCGCTGTATGTAATCTGTTTCTAAATTGTTTTCCATGTGATAATGAGTTTGTTATCTTCCTGAACAGACTTGCACAAACTTGAACTCCCGCTGAATTGCCATCAAGTTACTTATTATTCAGTTTTGCCCCGTTATCATTTGAAAACTTAAAAACAACAGACCATGTACAAGACATTCAGCCTTCTTACCCTGCTCCTGTTCACCATACAATTGATGGCGCAGCAGAAAGACGGGAAGCGCCCCGGCAAGCCTGTATCATCCGCGGCGGTTATCAATGTAGCCATGAAAGCAGATAACTGGGATATTGCCAATAATGTAGCGGAGCTAACCACCTGGCGATCCGTTCCGGCTTTGAAATGCCTGGGAGGAAAAGGGTCGGCAGTACTGAAGGATGTCGACTTTTCAGATGGTACGATCGAATACGATATGGAACCGGTCGAAAACGGCTTTGCTACCATTTTCTTCAGACAGGCTTCAGGCGAGGAAAGGGAGTGTTTTTACTTCCGGACCTATGTTGCCGGCAATGACGCTGCGATAGACGCTATTCAGTATGCGCCTTACCTGGGCAGTGTCAACATGTGGGATATGCTTCCTTATTACCAGGGCAATGCCAGTTTCCAGCGCGAAAAATGGAATCATGTGAAGCTGGTGATCTCTGGTAAACAGATGTGGGTGTATGTCAACGATATGTCCCGTCCGGCATTAAAAATACCCCGCCTGGAAGGCAGTACGGAACATGGCAGCATTGCTTTTGAAGGAAAGGGCGCTATGTTTGCCAACCTTGTGATCAAACCGGGACAAACGGAAGGTCTTTCTCCGCTGGAAGGGCCAGATCCTACTGATAATGATCCCCGTTATATCAGGGAATGGAAAGTGAGCCAGCCTGTTGAAACGAAGGATGTTGACTTCAGTAATACCTTCATGCCTGCTAAAGAGGCCGCCTGGGAAACCATGTGGGCAGAAAGAAGAGGATTAGTGAACCTGACAAGGAAATTCGGACCAAGCCGCGAGCGGCGTATCGTATGGCTGAAGACGAATATTCACGCTGCGAAAGATCAGTCCCGTAAATTGAATCTCGGGTTCAGTGATGAAGTATGGGTGTTCATCAACGGAAAATATGTTTATGTCGATAAGAACCTTTATGGTCAGCCATTGTCTAAGTTCCCTGACGGTCGTTGCTCAATTGAGAACACTTCTTTCAACGTTCCGCTGAAGGAAGGCGATAATGAATTGCTGATCGGCGTAGCTAACAGCTTTTTCGGCTGGGGAATTGTGGCGAGGTTGGATGAATACTGATGTCCCCGGGGCTACAACAATCAGCCTGCGCCTTACGCAGGCTGATTGTTGCAGATGATATCCCTATACCTCTCTATTTGCCGCCGGTGGCGCAGGATATGTACGATAGCATGTTCCATGATCTGCTCTATGTCATACACCTGTCCCCAACTGGTGGCAATTTTCTTTTCCTGCTCAAATTCCTCCAGTTCACTATCCTTTATATCACGGAATACCGTCTCTGTAAAATGAAAGGCTTCTGTCAGATCTCTGATATATTCCTTTACGGTAGTATGAAAGGTTTCTTCCGGTCTCACCATCTGGTAGCCATAATGATGCATAATGTAAATGGTATAACTGTAAGCAGCACTAACTACATGTGACAATATTGTCTGTATCGAGCGGCAATTTTCATCGGCGGTTAGCGGGTCCGCAACAGTGGCCAGATCCTCATCTGAGATAGGTGCAATGACGTTTTTTAATTCAGTAATAGCTTTTTCATATTCGTCCAGCAAAGCACCTTTCGCTCCCTGTCTGTATACTTTCATCATGTTGGTAATTATATATTAGTAAAATTAAGTTATAATCTTGCAATTCGGTTATAAATGAGTATTTTCATGCTTTCTGCCTACTTCTGACACACTTAACTTGAACGCAAATGCAAAACTTCGTAGCACTTCCAACAGAAGAATCCGGGGCACAAAAAACGCTGCAGGAACTGCTGGACCAGCCGGACCAGCTGCTATTACTGATACTGGGAGATGATGATGTTGCAGATGAAGCCACCGATACCGCCAATTTCATACGTTCCCGTATTGGAAAGAACGGTGTAAGCATGTATGACATGGTAGTATTTGTAAAGGTAACAGCCCCATTGACTATCCTGCCACTGCTGAAAAAACTGAAAATTCATGAGCGGGTAGACCTGACAGACTATCATAATTTTGTACTCGTTTCTATTTCCCCGTTCAGAAATATTATTTCGGAAGGCGTCACCAAAGCCCGTTTCATGAAGGGCAGGGGCAGCATGAATACCGCTGTAATGACGGCCTACGCCAATGGATGATCTTCCCTGTTTTACCTTAATGCGAATATAATATGCGACTTTTTATATTGCCATGTGCTATCCTGTTCCTGTTATGTACCGTACGTCATGCCTATTCCCAATCCATTCTTACGGTCAGGGAAATTGATCAGAATAACAAGCCATACGAGAATAAGAACAATGCCGACATCAACAGCCGGCTGACGGTATTGTTTGATCGCGGAGCTTTCATCAGGAAGATAAATACCAGTGGTATCGGCAACCCATTACCACCGGATGCGGTAAACCTGCTCAATACCCTTTATGATGCTACGCAAAAGGTGGAAGGATGGTCAAAAGGGATGGAAGATGCCGTGAGGAATTATGTGCGGGGCGACAAGGCCAGCCTGACGACTTTTCTGCAACGTACGGCTTCTGTTACCGGAGAAATTGTTGCGGTCTTCGACCGTGATCAGCTGACGCGCGATTACTATGAAAGCTATTTTAAAGGCCCTGAAGATTTCACGGACGAAAACATATGGGGCGGTATTTTATATGCCGTCAATAAAAGGATTGTGGACCTCGAAGAACAATTATCGAAAAGTCCTGCCTATGACGATGTCCGCATCCAGATCGGTGGATGGCTGATGCACAATAACCAGCCGTCTCCCCTGCATTTCAATGGCCTTGACGATAATCCGCTGGGAGATTATTATGAAGTGGAGCGCTGGAAGTTTACGCTGACAGATGCACAGGTAGCCCAACTGGAAGATATCCAGAAATGGGTGAGAAGCAGCCAGCAGCGGGAATTGAATGTCAATGAAATATTACGCGGTGAATATGTACGACAGTTCACAGGTATCTTACAGCAAAGGCTTAAAACGGATTTTGAGGCATTTAAGAAAGAGGGTGAGAAAGTACTGGCTACCTTACAGGAACAGCAGATCGTTACTGACGTGAAACAGATACTGGCGCAGGGTGAGCAGATAAAGACACTGCTGACCGAGAAGGTGAGTTATTACCAGTCGCTGTTGAATAATACGCAGTCTGTAAGTGGTATTGCTTTTATATCCCGGCTGCAGACCGACGTGAATACCATCAATGGCGAGTTCAATGAAATGAAAGAACTGCTTACGGCTTTCCAGTCACATATTCCTGCTGCCAGTGCAGAGGTCAGGACGCAATGTGCTAATCTCGTATCATTAGCCGCAGGTAAGGTGTCAGAACTGGCGAACCTCGTGATACCCGATGAAGTACTGCGTTTCGGCGGGGAAGAAAGACGTCTGGCCGCACTGGCGCTTAGCTTCTCGGATAAGGTATATTCACTGGCATTAGGTAGCATACCCGCTGAAGCAAGCACTGATCTGTTATACGCCGGTTTCCGCCAGGCGGGCGACAGGGTGGTGATCAAAATGCAGGTTACCAATATCAGTTCAAAAAAGAATTTGCTGGAAGAAACGCACAGTGTGACATTATACCGCATTCTGCCCCATCTGGAAGCTACTGTAGGGGTTATTTTTGCCCATCCGCTCACTGCTACTAAAATAGAGAAGGATGTGCAGATGGCGCCCTATTACAATGTACTGTTCAAAGGCATTCTCGGCATGAGTCAGAAATGGAAAAGGAATTCCTCATTGCCAAATAATCTGCTGGACATGAACTTCGGTCTGCATGTCTCTTCGCCCGATTTCGATAAAGATGATGTGCCGGAGTTAGGACTTGGTGTGGTAGCGTCAACATTTAAAGACTACCTGCAGGTGGGATGGGCATATAATCTTTTCCAGGGAGCGAACTATGTGTTCATCGGCTTCAGACTGCCAATACCTACCATGAACTTTGGAGGTGGCAACGGTGGCGCTGCGCTGAAGTAGCTTTCAATATAATGGTGAAGAAGATCATGCGCTTTGTCCATAATAGCAAGGCCTTATGAATCGATCAGTTGATGTCAAAATTGGCATGACTAATGCGGATGTTTATGTCCCATCTTTTCTTTACCATTAAACTGCGCGTATATGGCTAAAACAGGGCCCATTCTTATACTGGAAGATGATTCCGATGACAGGGAGATCTACGAGAAAGTAATGGCTTCGCTGGGCGTTAAAAACCAGGTCATTTTTTTTGAAGGAGGGGATGACCTGTTGCGCTATCTGCAGGTAACAACTGAGCAGCCGTTTGTTATCATCTCTGATATCAATCTGCCCCGGATGAGTGGCCTCGAATTGAGAAGGCTGATAGACGCTGATGAATTCCTCAGAAAAAAGAGTATACCATTTGTTTTTCTGACTACTGTTGAATCAAAAGAGGTGGTAGATGAAGTATACAAGTTAACCGTGCAAGGTTACTTCGTTAAAAAGTACCTCTTAAGTGATATCGAAAAACAGGTGAAACAGATACTGGATTACTGGCGTGATTGTAAACATCCCAATGCGTAATGTATGGCCAGTGGGTACACATAACTTCACCGATACCTTTTATCAAGATCCAGTAATTCCTCTTCCGTGAGTCGCAGTTGCAGCAATCCTCTTATCTGCAGATATCTTGAGCGTTTAACCCATACCGGCATGGCGGCCAGCGTTTCGGGGAAATCTCCCAGGTGTTCGTAAAATGACACACCAGCAGCATTCCGCAGGTCTTCAGCATTTTGTTGTGAACACCATTCGGCAAAGGCATAATATTTCTTTAGCCGTTCACGGTCTCCTGCTTTATGTGCAGCTACTGTTGCCGATAATAACGCAGAGAACGCGGTGTAAATTGACGCACGGGGATCCTCCAATTCCACCCTTTCCTCCGGAAGACATTCAAGTGCTTTTCGCCTCCACATGCTCATATAGTATAGGTTTTTGTTAAAAAATGAACAGCTGCGCCAGCGCATGTGCCCAGTGCAAATTACTTCAGATTTTCTTCAGGATTATCCCCCCGTAATCAGCCCTGCTACAGTGTGGGTATTTCTTAAGACATCCTTTACTCATTTTTTTCATAGTAAGGTACGGCCGCTTTTTCTCTTGTTACTGATGTTCAATACGATAACTATACCGGATAAACATACACTATGCAAAGAAAAGTTAAGATTTCATATTTCATATAAATCGGTTCTAAATTTGCGTTAAAGGACTGTCAGGATTGTAGATATAGTCCGGATAATTGCTAAATGGGGAGGAAGCCCGGTATAGAGCCCTCAAGGTCAAAGAAACTGCCTATGTACGACGCTGCTAATTCTATGAAGAGACCCGCAGGATTTGCCCGCCGCGAAATGAAAGAGACAACTGTGGTCAGGCGCCGCAATCTGCTTTATGAGTTGTTATTTGTTCTTGTGTATCTGATAAGCCTCTTGCCTGCAGGTATATTAAAAATCTTACAGAAATTACTCTACTGGTCACTGTACAAAGTGATAAGATATCGCTATGATGTAGTGGTGCAGAACCTTTCCCGTTCCTTTCCGAAAAGGAGTTACAGGCAGATACAGGCCATTACAAGACTCTTTTACAGGCATTTAAGTGAGTTGCTGGTCGAGACACTGCGCTTACTCTCTATGTCAGAAAAAGAGCATCGCAAGCAGGTACACATCCATAATCCGGAAGTACTGGAACATTGTCATCAGGAAGGACGGAATATCATTATTGTGCTGGGGCATTACGGCAATTGGGAGTGCCTGAATATGCTGCCCAAATATCTCTCTTTTGATGTATATGCAGTGTATAAGCCTGGGTCCAGCCCCTTCATTAACAGGCTTTTATACCGCATCCGTTCAAGATTTGGCATCAGGTTGCTGGCTATCAATGAAACTGCACGTTTCATGCTGTCGCACCGCGATCACCCGAATGCCTATATCTTCATTGCAGATCAGTCGCCTTCGGTAAGGGCAAAGTATGAAACAGATTTCCTCCATCAGCCAACGGGGTTATTTACCGGTGCAGAGCAACTGGCAAAGTCGCTGGATGCGGTAGTTATTTATGCCTCTGTAAGAAAACGTACAGGAGGGAAAGGTTGGAATGTTTATTTCTCTCTCATCACAGAAGACCCTGTGGATGTGGAGTCGTATGAGATCACGAAAACCTTCGCCTGGTATCTGGAACATGATATCATGTACGCGCCCGAATACTGGCTGTGGTCACATAAGCAGTGGGAGCGGGGAGAGCGTTAACTACCCACCACTTCCACCTTACTTTTTCCGTTGGCCAGCCTGATCACCTTTATCTGTGTGGGTATGCGCTCCGTCATTTCCTGCACGTGAGAGATCACACCCACTTTACGTCCCTGGTTGTGCAGGCGCTCCAGTGCATCTACCGCTACATTCAGTGTATCGGGATCGAGTGCGCCAAAACCTTCGTCAATGAAAAGCGATTCTACTTTCATCCTGCTGGACGACAATGAAGCCAGTCCTAATGCCAGTGCCAGCGATACCAGGAAAGACTCTCCGCCGGAGAGGGAAAAGACCGTTCTGAGCTCGTTCCCCATATCTTTATCCAGTACCTGTAAGCCCAGGTTGCCGGGTATTCTGAGCAGTTTATAACGGCTTGTCAGCATCTGCAGATGCATATTGGCATATCCCAGCAGGATGTCCAGCGTATATTCCTGCGCAATCTGCCTGAACTTCTTACCATCTGCTGAACCGATCAGTTCATTGAGTTTGCTCCAGTTCTCCTGTACGGCAGTTTTAGCCGTAATAGCTGCCTGTAGTCCGCCGATCTTTGATTTGTTCTCCGCATCCTGCCGCAGCTGATATTCAACGTTATTCCTGTCGTTGGTAAGGTCCCTTAACAGTTTACGTGTATCTGCTGCCAGTGTCATTACTTCTTCCAGTGAGCGGTCAGCAATGCGTTTATTGGTATGATTTGTTACCTGCAGGGTTCTTTCATCGAGGGTGGCCCTGCTGGTGGTAACATTCTGCTGGATGGACCGGATCTCTTTTCTTTCGTTATCTATCCAGGCGGTAGAGTAAGCTAAGAGCTGTGTAAGATCATCTTCAGAAAGCTCCATCTTATGTTCTGCAGCATATGCTGTGATCCATATATGGATCTCGTGTTGCTGCTTTTCGATATTGCCGCTGAGCAGCATAATATCCTTCTCCGTCTGTACTTTACCCGTTGTGTAAGTGAGCAGTTCTTCCTTGCTGGCTGTCACCGCCTCATGCGCTGTTTGCTGTACGGCGGCAGCATTGTCACTGGCCTGTTTGAGCCTGGTTTCGAAGGTGCTGACATCGTCCCCGCTGAGCAATGCTTTCCTTTCATTGGCCAGTGTCTGTAACTGATGCTTGAGGCCGTTGAGTGTATTGACCTTGTTCGTCACATCATCGGCAATAGCGGGCGCCTGTCTGCGCATTTCAGCTAAAGCGGAACGGAGTACCTGCAGCTGCTGGGTATTGTCAGTTATCGCCTGTACATGTTCCTTCCAGCGTTTGGCGAAAGAGCGGATGCTGTCGTCGAACCCCTGCGGGTCCTTCTTCCAGTTCTCGATCCAGACAGGATTATTGAAAAACGGCGCAAGCTCTTCTTTCATTACATCCAGGTCCTGCGTAATGTTGTCCAGCTGCTGTTGCAGCTGTCCCAGTGTTTCCTGTTTGCCAGCCTTATCGCGTTGTTTATCTTTCAGCTGGTCATTGGCAGTAGCCAGGGCACTGTTGAGCGTATCCAGTTGTAATTTCAGCTGATCGGTTTCCCGTTTTTTCTCTTCGTAAGATGTTATCTGCGCAGTATTCTCCCGCTGTTTTGACAACAACTGTTGTATATGTGTATCCAGCCAGGCAGCCCTTTCTGTGGCGGCGACGGTGGCACTCACAGTAGCCAGCTGGAAGGATTGCCATTGCTGTTCCAGGGCGTTTATCTGCTGATCTCTGTCTGCGAGGGCCTTTTCATGAGCAGCCGTTTCCTGTTCCAACCTGCTGATCAATTGCGTCAGGCTGCTGATCTCACCGGCGAGCGTATTGTATGCGCGGTTTGTTGCCAGGCTTTCTTCTTCAAGTCCTTTCAGTAGTGTATGTGCAAGCGGATTTTCTTCAGAGAATGGATGGTCCCTGCTGCCGCATACTGGACAGGGATCACCCGGCGTCAGTTGTGCACGGAGCGATTCAACATTCTCGGCCACCTGAAGTCTTGCCTGGTGAAGGAGTTTGTCTGCCAGTTCTTTTTTTGCCTGTGCCTCTTTTAGTTGTTCCTGTTTCTCCTGCAGTGTTGTTGTCTTTACAGTCAGTTCCTGGCGACAGGTATCGTACTGACGGGTGGTGTGCTCTTTCTCGCGCAGGTTAGTAAACAGGAGCGCCCAGTGGGCCTTGGCGGCATCTGCCTCGCGGATGCTACCCGCCAGACTGCTTTCTCTGGCTTTTATTTCATCAAGCGGAATTGCCGCCAGTGTATTGTTCAATTGCTCATAGGCACTATGTAAAGTTGTCTGTTGCTGTTGATATTGAGACACCTGTTCCTGCAGCGTAGTGATCACTTTATCTGTTTCAGCCAGGAATGCAACGGTGGCCTGTTTCGTCTCTGTCAGCCGTTGCTGCAGCGGCAGCCATTTGGAAGCATGTCCCAGCTGGGTAGTGATCTCGATAATATTCTCGGCAATATCCTGCCTGCTTACATGTTCCTTCTGCCAGTCTTCCAGTCTGGCGATGCCTGCACTTACTGTATTGATCTCCTGTTCTTTCTTCACCAGTGCTTCCAGGTGTGCATCGTGTTTCTGTTGAGCGGCGCCTGATTCAGTTTCTGCGGTTTTTACCTGCCTGCCCTTTTCAGCGATCAGTGTATCCAGTTCTTTGGCCCTGTTAATATCCGGCTGGTAACGCGCTGTATCCTGCTGTCTGGACAACAGTTCCTGGCTGGCAATGTCCAGTTGTTTAAGGGCGGCCTGATGACTTTCTGTGGTACGTTGGATACGTGAAGACAGCTCCTGCAATGCGGCAGATTTATCTGCCAGCTGGGCTTCTGATGCTTTTTTTGCTGCTATCAGCCCTCTCGCGGGTTGCACATTTTCCACCAGGGTGAAGGTGCGGATCCTCTCAGCGGCATTTTCCATGGCTGTCAGTGCCTGCTGATAGTGCTGTGCTGCCTGGTCCCTGCTTGTGGTCAGTGCCGCAAGCGACTGGTGCCAGTTGATCTCGTCTGTCAGTCCTGCCAGGATCTTTTCCTGCTCTTCCGTCTTTTTCAGCAGTTCCTCCCGCTGGGCGCTCAGTTCCTGCTGTTGTTCTTCCGTGAGGCTGACAATGCCCGCTATCTGCGCTTTCAGGTTCTTAAGGTCCTGGTCGGCCTGTTTATATTTATCGAATACCGTTCTGGAAATTTCTGAATAGATATCGGTCCCGGTGAGTTTCTCCAGGAGGGAAGCCTTGGCGTCCTTATCGGCCTTCAGGAAGGCGGTGAAATCTCCCTGTGCCAGTAGCACGGATCGGGTGAATTGTTCGAAGTTCAGTCCCACCAGCCGTTCTATTTCTTTCAGGGTTTCAGTTTTCTTCCCCGGAACGGCCATATTGGTACTCAGGTTGAATAAATCCATGGTGTCTGTCTGCAGGTTCCCGTCTATCTTATTGCGGGCCCTTTTGACAGACCAGGTGGCCCTGTAGTTGTTGCCGTCAGTACCGGCAAATTCCACCTCTGCAAATCCATCGGCAGTGCCATCGCGCAGGATACCCCTGATGTCTCCCTGATTCAGTTTATTGCCTGCCAGGTCCTGTATTTCAATACCGGTTTCTTTTGCCTGCTGATAACGTGGGGTCTTGGCATAGAGCGCCAGGCAGAGGGCATCCAGCAAAGTGGATTTACCCGCGCCTGTAGGTCCGGTAATCGCGAAGATACCGGCCTGACTGAGTGGTTCTTTCGTGAAATCTATTTCGTTGGTATCTTCCAGTGAGGCCAGATTCTTAAAACGAATGGCTAATATTCTCATGCGCTTACTGCTCTTTTGTAGTGATTTCCTGTAATACCTGGTTGAACAGGGCAACCAGTTCTTCCGGGGTGTCGCTGTTGTAATCTGCCCGGTAGATCTGCTTAAAAACGTCCAGCGGGTTCAGTTCGTGCAGCTGATCGGCGCTGACGGTTGTTGCTGCATCCTCCTCTGTTTCACCCGAAGGGTACCTGACGTCTATTTTGGCAAGCCGCACGTGCCTGCCTGCCAGGGCAGTCTCTACCTTATGGCGCAGGGCCGGCTCAGGGCCCTCCAGCAGTACCCGTACTTCCAGGTAGGGGGCAGTATTGATATCTTCTCCTGCCTCCGGCAATTGCGACAGCTGTTCCAGTACTTCCGGCAGCGGCTGTGGCTTGGACGGTACGCGCAGCAGCGCCGTGGTGACAGGTATTTCGCACAGCGCTATATCGCTGATCTCACCTGCTGTAATATCGAAGGTGACTACCTGGTGCCTGTAGTTCATTTCGGAGAATGACATTGGCAGCGGACTGCCGCTATACCGTATGTTTTCTTTCCCGCCGATCTTCTGGGCCTTATGTATGTGTCCTAATGCTGTATAGAGGATGTCTTCATGGAATGCCTTTGCCGGTACAAATTCTATCCCTCCCATAATCACTCTTTCCGTCTTGTCGTGGTCAGACAGTTCGGCGTCCAGGGTATGCAGGTGCGCCATTGCAATAATACCCTGACCATCCTGTTTTTTGGTCAGTGCATACTCATATGCTTCTTTGTACAGTGCTGATACACCATCTGCATAGAGGGCGGCGCTTTCTGCCACTGCCGGGTAGTCGCCCATCCGCAGGAAGGGAATGGCCAGGCACCAGAGAACAGTATTACCCTGTTTGTCTTTTACAGGGATGATCATCTTTTCATAGTCGATGCTACCGTCTTCCCTGCGCTCTATCATGCCGATAATATGGATGTTGGATGATTCCAGCAGGGGCTTGGGGGCTTCCAGCCGGGCAGCAGAGTCGTGATTGCCTGCTGTGACAATGATCTGCAGGTCAGGTTGTGCCTTTACGGCATTATTCAGAAAGGAGTAAAATAGTTTAATGGAGCCCGCAGCAGGATTTGCTACGTCGAACACGTCACCACTGATGATCAACAGCTCAATGTCTTTTTCCTTAATGGTATCTACCAGCCAGTTCAGAAATTGCTGGTGCTCGTACGTCCTGTCATACTGATAAAAGGTTTGCCCGATATGCCAGTCCGCAGTATGCAATATTTTCATCAGATATTTTTTGCAAAGATAAATATATGGCCAGCTTACGCAGCCTACGTGCGTAGCTGACCTCCCTGCAAAAATAAGTAATCGCGGCACTATATAACAACCATGACTCAGATGGCGGAGCGCACCGGCAGCAATCAGAATTTATAGCTATATCCCACACGTATTACCTGTGTTTCATTATAGTCAACGCTGGTATACCTGAAATCTGTCCCTCTGATCTCTTTTTTTATCCGCAGCGTATTAGCGATGTCCGTTGCGTTCACGAATATTTCTCCTTTACCATGCTGAATACCCTTTTTAATACCTGCATCTACGGAAAAGCGGGAGAAGGTCTTGCCCTGTGGTATCAGGTCGGGCGCCTGGTAGATGGCGGTCAGCTGTGCATCTACATGCCGGGGGAAATGGAACTGCCCGTTCAGCTTGACATTGCCGGAAAAGAGATCTTCCCGGGTGGCACTGAACACATTTTCAACCGGGTATTTGTTGACAACCGAGAAGGAGTCAATGATATTCTGGTAGCCATTCAGGTTCAGGTTGAAAGTGGCCCAGCCGGACACCTTCTGGGAGATCACCAGTTCGATACCTGTATTATAGCTTTTACCCGCATTCTGGAAGATGTTATAGATCAGGGTGCTACCGGGAACGGTGCTGGCGATACGGGTGATAGTGGCATCCATACGTTTGTGATAAACGGACGAGAAGAGATAACCGTTATTCCAGCTGGTCTTGTCGCCCAGCTCAAACGTGTTGGTGAACTGCGGGCGCAGGGCAGGGTTGCCTACCTTAATGATCTCAGCATCATCGTACTTGGGGAAGATGCGGATATCTCCCTCATTAGGCCTGTCTACCCTGCGGTTGTAGAAGAAGGACAACTTGTTATTGCCTGACAGTTTGTACGCCAGTCGCAGGTTAGGAAATGGCTGTGTATAGTTGTAGCCGTCGCTCTTGTAAGTTGGGTGGGTCGGATTGACGTCGTATACCAGGTTCACATATTCGATCCGCAGGCCGGCCTCTATTTCCACGCGGTTGCTCTCGTATACGTAATTGCCATACAGGGCGGGAATGGTTTCCTTATATTTTGCCCAACCGCCTGCATTGGCGTCCAGTACGGAGTGAATTCCGGGTTTGAAGTCCATAGTCACCGGGATATAACGGTACCGGAATTTTAGTCCTCCTTCAAAACGGCCACGTTTCAATGGGTGTACATAGTCGATGTTCAGGTCTGTGACATGTTCGTCAGACAGCACGCGGAATGAATCAAGACCTGTATATTCGGGCATAATGTTAGTAAAGAAATACTTCTCATTCTCCCGGTGAAAAGTTGCATTTAAACCTACATTCAGCGTTCTGCCGGGTTGTTTGTAGCTATGCTGCCAGTTGGCGGAGAATGTAGCGGTAGTTTTTAACTCATCTTCCAGGAACTGCCACAAGCGTTGTCTTTCAGAAAGGGTGCTGTTGAAGAAAGGTTCATCACCCCTGTCGAGGATCTTTTCAGTACCAAACATGCCGGAAACAGTGATGATGTTGTTGCTGCTGACAGCCCAGTCGAGTCCCGTTTTCACCGTTGAAAAGTTGGTGGTCCGGTTTCGTTTGGTTTGCTGCCTGACAGTATCGCCATTATCATAGAACCTGTCTACAAATTCATTTTTGTTCAATGTTTTGGTATAGAGGTCATCCGCCTGCAGGAACCAGTTGATCTTGTTTTTCCGGTAGTTTAATGACAGCGAAGGATTGATCTTGGGTGTACGCTGGTATTGCGGCCTGATGGTCGGATAGTTATCTCTTTTTATCCATAGTGCACCTAAACCCCCGCTAAGACCGATCTTACCGTTAAAGCCTTCTTTCGTTTCCTTTTTATAGATGATATTGATGATGCCCGCGTTACCGTTGGCATCATATTTTGAAGATGGGTTGTTGATGATCTCTATCTTTTCAATGGCAGAAGCAGGGATATTGTCCAGGCTTGTCTGGCTGCCGAAGCCAGTCAGGGCGGTTTGTCTTCCGTCAATCAGTATCATTACTTTGTCACTGCCTCTCAGCAATACCTTTCCATCCTGCGTGGTGACACCGGGAAGGTTTTTCATGGCTTCCAGCACAGAGCCGCCGGCCTGGCTGATATTAGCAGCCACACTGAATGTTTTTTTGTCCATTCTGATATCTTCCTGTCTGCCGGTTACCGTTACAGCATTGAGTGCTTTCGCATCCTGTGTCAGTGTGATATTGCCCATGTCAAGCACTGTACTTAGCTGTCCTACATTGAACTGTTCAATCCTTGGCTGATAGCCCAGATAAGAAAATACTAAGAGATAATTTCCACTACTGATATCCGGCAGGGAGAAACGACCATCATCACCGCTGATCGTACCTGCAACGAAGGCGCTGTCGCGGGTTTTGAGCGTAACACTGACGAAAGAAAGCGGGTTTTTTCCGGTGCCATCTTTTATGACACCGGTTATGGTTATTCTGAGAGATTGTGCCTGAGCTACAGAAGTAATAAACAATAAAAGAATATGGATCAATACCTTTCTTTTCATGCAGTCGTTTGTTTCTGCATAGTTACTACCCGATTCGAAAGGAAATCTGAAGTCAGAAGTGCACAGAGAAGATATGATGCATGTTTTGAAACTCGTATGCCACCTTCCATTCATACCGGCTGCAGATCTGTTTCACCAGGGAAAGTCCCAGGCCTGTACCCCGCGTAATGGAAGAAGTAGTAGTGCCAAAACGTTTGAACAGCTGGTCGTGTTGTAAAGCTTCAGTAGCTGAATTAGCAACAGACAAATGTTTATCTGACAGTGTAATGGATATAGTGCCTTTATTGGCAGTATACCTGATCGCATTCGTGATCAGATTATTCAGCAGGATCTCGATAAGAATTTTATTGCCTTCTACTGTTATGCCCGGGGGAATATCAGTTTCCAGGATCAGGTCTTTGTCGTCAGAAAAATTGGAGAAAAGGCTCAGGGTGCTTTCAAGCAATCTGGAAAGGTCTATGATCTCTCTGTCCATGAACTGGCTGTTCTCTATTTTAGTCAGCAGCAACAGGTTTTTGTTGATACGGGCTACTCTGGAAAGGGCCTTGTTGGCGTCTTCAATCAGTTCATATTGTTCATCTGTCAGCAGTTTGCTTTGGAGCAGGAGGTCCAGTTTGGACTGTATAATAGCCAGTGGCGTCTGCAATTCATGAGAGGCATTGTCGGCAAATTCTTTCTGCTGATTATATACAGCGATATTACCGGCGATCAGTTTATTGAGGCTTTGGTTCAGTTCTGCAAATTCATTGATGTCTGTTTCTTCAAAAACTACGGTTTGCTGCTGGTCGAGGTTAAAGCTCTTGATCTTGGCCAGGCTGTTGTAAAAAGGCTGCCATAAACGTCTGGAGATCCTCCTGTTGATCAGTACAAATCCCATGATCAGCAAGAGGAAGAATAACATGGTCAGCGAAGTTACGATCACGATGATCAGGTAACGGTCTTCTCTTCCTGCTGCTGGTGTAAGCTCAATATGATGTTCATCCAGCTCATGACGCCACAGCTCATTGAGAATGAAATAATAGACCGGGATACTGCATATCAGTACCAGTCCTGCATAGATCATGAATCTTTTTAGTGAGAGGTTCAGCAGCTTGCTCATATTTCCCATTTATAACCGGTGCCGTACAGGGTTTTCAGGTAGTTATCGCAACCTGCTTCAGTCAGTTTCTTTTTCAGGTTCTTGATGTGAACGTAAATGAAGTCGTAATTGTCGAACATGTCTGCCACATCACCTGAAAGATGTTCGGCCAATGCACTTTTGGAAATTACTTTGTTTTTATTGCTGATGAAGTAAAGCAGGAGGTCGAATTCTTTTCTTGTGAGCGAAACGTTCCTGTCATTGACTGTAACTGTTTTGGCAAGCAGGTTGATCCTGAGTTCATTTTGCTCTATAATATTGACATTGCCGAATTGTTTACGACGGATGATGGAGTAAATGCGTGCGGCCAGTTCCGGAAGGTGGAAGGGTTTTGTCAGGTAATCGTCCGCACCTATCTGCAACCCTTTTATTTTATCTTCCAGGGAGTTTTTGGCAGAGATGATAATCACCCCATCCTGTTTGTTCTGTTCCTTGATCTCTTCCAGGATCTTTAGGCCATCTCCGCCGGGTAGCATAAGGTCCAGCAGGATGCAATCATAGTCATGAATGTTGATCTTATCGACCGCCTGTGCAAAGGTGGTGGCAAATTCACACAGATAATTCTCATCTGACAGGTAAGCGCCTATACTTTTTGCCAGTGCCGTTTCGTCTTCTATTATTAAAATTTTCATCTGTGAAAGTATTGATGCATTCTGAATAGATTCTAAAGAACTGGTATCTCTTCCGATTTACGACAGAATTTCTTCCAATTTACGACAGATTTGCCTATTAAGTTTGCAGGCAGATTAAAACAGCACGTATGGCCAGAGATGAACATAAGGGGAGGTTCTCAGTTATTGTATTGATCGTATTTTTGCTTTTGTCGCTATCTGCTCTTACCCGTATTATATTACTTGCAGGGACGCATGCTTCGGGTGTATCTGTAGTACAATTTATTACCTCGCTCTTCATAGGAATATTGTATGATCTGTCGGTAGCTTCTTTTGTTATTATACCTTATGTATTACACCTGTGGCTGCAGAATGATTTTATCTACCGCAAAAGCGTCATGCCTTTTGTATGTCTGTTCTTTGCAGGTTTGCTCGCTTTGTTGTTGTTTACAGATGTTATACCAAAAGACTTTAACGCTGATCTGCATAATGTGCTGGTGTACTATGTAGCTGCCCGGTTTATCATTTATATTTTTCTCTTCTTTATGCCTTATTCCTTCCGGGTGCGCTGGCGCACAGGCATATTGTATGTGATCACGGCACTGGTGGTTTTTCTGTTGCTGTTCAACGCTGTGAGTGAGTGGTTCTTCTGGCAGGAGTTCTCTACCCGGTATAATTTTATTGCGGTGGATTACCTGGTATATACTACAGAAGTATTGGGTAATATTACCGAGTCATATCCGCTGGCGCCGATACTAAGCGCTGTTGGTGGATTGACTATTGTCATTGTAGTGCTGTTGCGTAAACACATCAGGGCCAGCGTTGTGACGCCATATCCTTTTCTAAAGCGTTCTGCGGTGGCAATAAGCCTCTTACTGACACCGTTGCTGGCATATTATGCTGTGCAGGAGAAATGGCGGCATTTCAGTGCGAATGAATATGCCAATTCACTGGCAGGAAACGGCCTGTATGAGTTTGCGGTGGCTTTTACACAGAATGAGCTGGACTATTATAAATTTTATCAGACCATACCTGATGCTACTGCATTCCGTTTATTGCGGCAACAACTGGAAACGCCCAATAGTCATTTTGTAAGTAAGGACCTTTACAATATAGAGAGGGATATCACTTATACGGAGCCGGAAAGAAAGTTGAATGTTGTACTGATCAGTGTTGAGAGTCTGAGTGCCAGTTTCATGCAGACATTTGGCGGTAATGAGCATATTACGCCATATCTGGATTCCCTGGCACATCATAGCCTGCTGTTCACCAATCTCTATTCCTCAGGCACCCGAACGGTGCGCGGACTGGAGGCCCTGTCGCTTTCCATACCGCCTACACCAGGCCAGAGCATTGTGAAGCGGCCCGACAATGGGCATCTGTTCTCCTTGGGAAGTGTATTGCGTAGGCACGGCTATACAACCCAATACATTTATGGGGGCTACAGCTATTTTGATAATATGAAGGAGTTCTTTGGTCATAATGGTTACAATGTGATTGACAGGTCTGCTATACCGGCTGAGCAGGTGCATTACCAGAATATCTGGGGCGTGGCAGACGAGGATCTGTTCGATCTGTCACTACGTGTACTCGACGGCGATGCTACAGCCGGAAAGCCTTTCTTCGCCCATATTATGACTGTCAGTAACCACCGGCCATTTACCTATCCTGATGGAAGGATCGATATTCCTGCTGCCAGGCAGGTAAGGGAAGGGGCGGTAAAGTATACAGACTATGCCATCAATAAATTCCTGCAGGATGCGCGGAGCAAGCCCTGGTTTGACAGTACCATCTTCGTGATCGTAGCTGACCATTGTGCGGGTAGCGCGGGTAGTGTGGAGTTGCCGGTGACAGGATATCACATTCCCATGCTGATATATGCCCCTAAGATCCTGCAACCGCGGGAGGTGAATACCCTGACCGCACAGATAGATGTAGCGCCCACTATCCTCGGGCTAATGCATCTGCGGTACCGTTCGAAGTTCTTCGGACAGGATGTACTGCATATGCCGGCGGACAGGCAGCGGGCTTTCATCAGTACTTACCAGGGGCTGGGATATCTGCGGAATGGTAAGCTGTTGGTACAGTCGCCGGTAAAGAGCATACATGAATACCTGCCTGATTTTAAGAGTGGCAATGAAACTGCTGTGCAGGTGGAGAGTGGACTGGCGAAAGAGGCAATTGCGTATTACCAAAGCATTAGCTGGTTGCTACGGCACAGGCGGCAATTGGAGTAACAGCAGCCCTCAGCTGGCGGGCGGGAGGTACTGCTTATATATTTCGAACCAGGCAACACTGAGAAATCCGGTTGCCAGGCAAATGCCGTATTCGCCGACATTTAACGGAGTAAGTCCGAAAGCCAGCCTGATGCCTGGCACCAGTTGAATTGCGACCAGGAACAAGACGGAGAGCCCTATGATCAGCGGAGCCAGGGAATTGTGGTAACGGATTGTTTTGATAAAGTTTTCTGTAAAAGAGCGGTTGGTAAACGTGAGGAAGATATTGCTGATGAGCAGCGTCGTAAAGACGAACGTACGGGTTTTCTCCAGCGTGTGTTCCTGCATATAAATGCTATATAATACCAGTATACCGGCGGCGATGATGAGGCCCTGTAATATGCTAATGAAAAGTTCTTTTTTGCTAAAAAGACTGCCGGTATTTTGCCTGGGTGGGGTCTGCATGATATTGTCTTCTACCGGCTCTTTTTCATAAAATAACGAGCAGGTAGGACCCATGATCAGTTCCAGGAAAATCACATGTATAGGTGTAAAAATATTGGGATAACGCCAGCCTAATAGTAAGGGGACCGTGGCTACAAGTATAATGGGAATATGGATGGAAATGATATAGCGTATGGCTTTCTTCAGATTGCTGTAGATCCTGCGTCCCTGTTCTACGGCAACAGGGATCATGGCAAGATTGTCATTCGTAATGATAAGGTCAGCGGCCTGTCTGGCAATTTCAGTGCCCTTTTTGCCCATGGCAATGCCGATATGCGCTGCTTTTATAGCGGGGCCGTCATTCACGCCATCGCCTGTCATGGCAACGATGAATCCTTCAGATTTCAATGCTTCTATTACTTTACGTTTTGCTTCGGGATACATTCGGACATATAATGCCTCTTCTCTTACTGTATGGAGGAGTGTTTTCTCATCCATTCGCATCACTTCGTCTCCTGTAATTCCCTGACGGCAACCATAAATACCCACTCTGGCAGCTATGTAGGAGGCAGTGGTCAGATGATCGCCCGTCAGCAGCATGATCCTGAAGCCGGCCTCGTATAGTTTGGATATTACATCTGCTGCGGATGCCCGTGGAGGATCATAGAGGGCGATCAAACCTTCCAGCCGCCAGTCGGCGTCATCCTGAACGGCTGGCAACATATTGTTTTTTATGACAGCGCTGGCCACTCCCAGTACACGGAATCCTTTTCTGCCCATATTATTGACATAAGCCATGATTTTTTCCCGCGTAAGCTGGTCCGAATGACATACCCTCAGAATGCGCTCCACTGCGCCCTTTGCAGCAGCCAGCATCGTTTCTCCCTGGGGATATACGTGTGTCATCATAGGTGGCTTGCCTTCAAGCGGATATTCATGTATCATGCCGGGAAGGACGATATGTTGTTCGTTGTCCCTGAGAAATGACGCTACAATTGCACATTCCATATTATCGAAGGGATGCCGTTCGCTGGCGAGTGCGGCAATATAAAGCAAGTGGCTGTTGCCGGGAGTGCCTTTTTGTTCCAGATCGTGCAATTGCCCGTTGATGTGGTCATAGAGCATTACCACTTTCATCCTGTTCTCTGTCAGTGTACCTGTTTTATCAAGGCATAGCACATTTGCCGCTCCCAGATTTTCCACGATCTGTGCCTGTCTGGGTATGATACCCATACGGCTCATGTAATAGGCGCCCAGTGCCATAAATGATGAGAAGGATACCGGTATTTCTTCAGGAATGGCAGCCATGGCCAGTGTAAGGCCGAGAAGCAGGCTGGCTGCCCAGTCGCCGCTGCGCATAAAATTGAGAAGGAATACGACTGCAAAACCCGCAATACCAAAAAGTGCCAGTTGCTTTACGAAGACCTGGGTCTGGCGCTGAAGCACCGTCTTTTCATCAGCTGTTGAGGCAATGGCTTTGCCAAGTTTACCTAATGTTGTGTTATTGCCCGTATTGGTTACAACTGCGGTGCATGCGCCTGAATTGATGG
The DNA here is from genome assembly GCF_021646545.1 of Chitinophaga filiformis. Lineage (GTDB taxonomy): Bacteria > Bacteroidota > Bacteroidia > Chitinophagales > Chitinophagaceae > Chitinophaga > Chitinophaga filiformis_A. Next base: position 33,685 of record NZ_JAKIRP010000009.1, read on the forward strand.
TGCTACCCTGATAAAGGGGCGTTTTATTGGCTGCCTGCTTTTCGACAGGAAAGGATTCACCGGTGATAACAGATTCGTTGACCGCAAGATCATTAGCGCTCAGGATGACCGCATCTGCGGGAACCATATCGCCTTCATGGAGCAACAATATATCACCAGGCACAAGTTCTGTTGTTGCAATGGCAATTTCCCTGCCATCCCTGATTACGACAGCTAATGGCGCCGTATACTGTTTCAGGGCATCCAGGGCACGCTCACTTTTCATTTCCTGGTAGAACGAAATAGCGGAGACGAGCAATATAGCGGTTAGCATCATCATGCCTTCCGTGATACTGTTTAACAGGAAATATAGTCCGGCGGCAAATGCCAGGAGTAAGAACATGGGTTCCGTTACGATGTTCTTCAGTATTGCCCACAGGCGCCACCTCCGGTGCTGAGTGAAAACATTTTTCCCGAACCGTTGTTGCAGGGCATCGACATCCGCAGTACGGAGCCCTTTAATTACAGCTGTATTGGAAAGCTGGTTATTCATTGTCGTTCGCCTAATAGCAGGAATTTTTTGTATAGTATATTCCGTTTGGAACGGTACTTCTCCACGGCATACTTCTCTATGTGCGCCAGTGCTTCCTCCTGGGAATCGGTAAACAGCATGTATTTCAGATCGTGGCTATCGATCATTCTTTCTTCGAGCATTTTGTGAAAGAGTGGCATCAGTGGTTCCCAGTAACTTTTACCCATTAGTATGACGGGAAAATCAAGGATCGTTCTTGTCTGTATCAAGGTAAGTGCTTCGAAGAATTCGTCCATAGTACCGATACCTCCTGGCATAATGACAAATGCATAGGAGTATTTAAACATCAGCACCTTGCGTACAAAGAAATACCTGCAATTGAAATACTTCTGCATGTAGGGATTAGGTTTTTGCTCTTTGGGCAGCAGTATATTGCAGCCTACGGAATATCCGTTGGCATCGTAAGCGCCTTTGTTGGCGGCTTCCATAATGCCAGGCCCTCCGCCGGTCATTACCGTAAAACCGAGGCTGGCAATTCCCGCTCCCATTTTGTAGGCATCATCATAGTAGGGAGTACCCGGTTTTGTTCTGGCTGAGCCAAACACACTCACACAGGGGCCGACAAAGTGAAGCATTCTGAAGCCGCGGATAAATTCCTTTAATATTTTCAGCACAAATCCCAATTCGCGCAGCCTTGACCTTGGCCCTTCAAGAAAATATTTTTCTTCATTTGCGGGGAAACCGGAGCGGAAACCCGCACTGTTCTGTTGCTGTTTATTTATTTCAGAGATATTCATGCCGTGGTGATTTAGCGGGTTGCGGTTTCCGGTTCTCGTTATACTTTATGTCGGTTATCTTCAGCAGGAACCAGGTAAACCTGCCACTTTTGAGCAGCCATGTTACCTGTAACCGATCTGGTACACGTATGCCTTCAAATAGCCGGTAAGCCCCCGGCCCTGTTTCCACCAGCCAGTCTTCCAATGTTGTCCGGCCTTTTGCCAGATAATACCTTTTGGCTGTGAGGCTGATGAAATCTCCTTCCTCATTGAAGCGGAAGAGTGCCGATGCAGATATTCCTTTGTATGTAATGGTTGCCCATGCGGTTAACTCATCCACTTCTTTCCATCTGATATGATCATTCACAGCGGCATAAGGAAACCATACTGTTTCGGCAAGGTATCTCACCAAGCTACCCTGGTCAATGGCAGGCCCTTTCGCATTTACAATGGGTATTGCCGAAAGTAGGCTGATCAGCATATGACCTTTACCGTTTATGTAGTTGTCTTTACCTGCCAGGTGAAGGAAGGGAAACATTTTTACATTTGCCGCCCAGAGAAAGGCGGGAACCGTGGTACTGAATAATTGCTCCGCTTCAACAGGCATCCATTTGCCGTTATGGCTGGTCCTCATTTCTCCCTGCTGATGAAGGTGAACGGCTCCAACGAAGGCCCTGTTCAATACGCCGCTGCGTGCCAGCCATAACTTTATGACAGCAGGAAGGTGATGTATAGATGCTTCCGTCAGTATAGCGGGGTATTGGGTGCAGTATTGAAGGAGCAATTTTTCACGATCTGCGTCCAGTAATTTATAGAAGCGCACATAATAATAGCGGAGAATAAAGGCAAAAATAACGGCTATTGAAAGCCATATCCATCCTGATAACATAGTAGTGATTTTAGATGTGGTCTGGTACAAGTACAGCTGCTCCCCTTATCAGTCCCTTACGCAAGTCATCCAGTGCATCATTCGCTTCAGAAAGTTTGTATTGTTGTATTGTTGTTGTAACCTTCGCTTCTGCGGCAGCTTTGAACAACAATTCGCCGTCTTTCCTCGTAAGGTTCGCCACAGATCTTATTGAACGTTCTTCCCAGAGAAGGCGGTAGGGAAACGATGGAATGTCACTCATGTGTATACCTCCGCATATGATCTGCCCGCCCTTGTCCAGATGGGATAAGGCCGTGGGGATCAGTGAACCGACCGGTGCAAAAATGATGGCTGCATCCAGCTTCACCGGTGGCGCCTGGTCGGATGGGCCGGTCCACACGGCCCCCAGCTCTATGGCAAACATTTGTGCAAGCGTATCATCTCCACGGGTAAAGGCATAGATGGACTTATGTTCATATTTTGCGATCTGTGTAATGATATGTGCTGCCGCTCCGAAACCATAAATACCTATGTGTTGTGCATGCTGATTGATCATCTGCCAGGAACGGTAGCCTATCAATCCTGCGCAAAGAAGAGGTGCTCCGGCAGCGGAGGCATAAACCGTTGGAAGGAGAAAGCAGTACCGTGCGCAGGCTGTTGTATATTCTGCATATCCACCATTAATAGTATAGCCGGTGAAAAGGGCCTGTTCGCAAAGGTTTTCCTGCTCATGCAGACAGTATTTACATTTACCACAGGTATATCCCAGCCAGGGAATTCCTACGATGTCTCCTGGCCTGAATTGGTCTGTTCGCGCACCATTCTGTACGACCATACCAACTATTTCGTGTCCTGGTATTAAAGGCAGTTTAGGGGATGGTAATTCGCCGTCTACAATATGAAGGTCCGTCCTGCACACACCGCATGCAATTACCCTGATCAATACCTGCCCTGGCGAGGGAATGGGTAAAGGTAGTTGCTGCAATTGCAGCGGTGAACGGGGTGTTTCCAGTACCATGGCCCGCATGGCGCCGGGTAATCCGTTAGTCATTGGACAATATTACTTTAAGTGATTTCTCTTTCTCTGCCTGTCCGAACGTTTCATATGCCTGCATGATATCTGTCAACCTGAAGCGGTGTGTAATAAGCTTTAAGGGATCCAGTTTTTCGGATACGACTGTTTTCAATAATAGAGGCGTCGTAACTGTATCTACCAGCCTGGTAGTAATGATGATATTCTTTGCCCAGAGATCTTCCAGGTGAAGGGCGGCCGGTTTCCCGTGCACCCCCACGTTGGCTACGCAGCCGCCGGGAGCGACGATAGCGGTACACAGCTCGAAAGTGGCAGGAACCCCTACCGCTTCAATAGCTGTATCTACACCACGGTTGCCCGTAATGGCCATGACCCGTTCTACAGTGTTTTCTTTAGAACTGTTGATGGTATGAGTAGCGCCAAATTGCTTAGATACTTCTAACCTGTTATCGTCCAGATCTATCATGATAATAGCACCGGGTGAGTAAAACTCCGCTGTCAATAGCGATGCCAGGCCGATAGGACCGGAACCTACTATAGCCACTGTACAGCCAGGCTGTACCCGGCCGTTCAGTACGCCGCATTCATAACCGGTAGGTAGTATGTCGCTGAGCATTACCAGGGCTTCTTCATTCGCGCCGGGTGGTATATGATAAAGACTGGTGTCTGCGTAAGGAATTCGAACATATTCAGCCTGTGTGCCATCTATCAGGTGCCCTAATACCCATCCTCCGTTTTCGCAATGGGAATACATGCCTTTCCTGCAGTATTCGCATTTGCCACAGGAGGTGATACATGAGATTAAGACATGATCGCCCTTTTTGAAGTTTGTGACACTGCTACCTGTTTCTTCGATTACGCCTACGCCTTCATGGCCAAGGATGCGGCCATCAGTTACTTCCGGAACATCACCTTTCAGAATGTGCAGATCGGTGCCACAGATGGTCGTTTTGAGGATCCTGACAATGGCATCAGTAGGGGCTGCTAATACGGGTTTGGGTTTTTCTTCAAATGATTTCTGGCCGGGGCCGTGATATACCAGTGCTTTCATATTTGTCTTTTTATGCCAAATTAAGAGATATGCATCTGTGCGGAAATGATGAAAGATAATATAACCGATGATCTTCATCATTGTCCTGCCCGTATAAATACAGTCTATTTGTATTGGTTATTTATTTTTCACATTTAAACCCATGTATATGTTGGGTACACTTTCGCAACGGGAGATCGACGAGCTACTGAGCAGGAACGTGACCGGCCGGATCGGTTGCCATGATGGAGACCGTGTCTACGTTGTACCGGTCAGTTATGCTTATAATGAAAAGTACATCATTGTCCACTCCAGGGAGGGGCTAAAGATATCGATGATGCGCAGGAACCCTAAAGTGTGTTTCGAGGTGGATGAAATCTACGATGCCGGCAACTGGAAGAGTGTCATTGCACAAGGCAGCTATGAAGAAATCACCGACGAAAGGGAGCGCTACTATGCAATGAAGTTTCTTGTAAGCCGTCTGAAACATCTGAAGGTAAGTGAGACGGCGAGGTTGCCTCAGGTGGCGCATGAAAGCGCGGGCGATGAAGATGTGCCGGTGGAATTACGTCCGGTCATCTACAGGATAAGGTTGGATGAATTGACAGGACGGTATGAATCTTCCATCTGACAATATTGTAAACTGTTTGCTTCTAACACGATACACCTGGCCCTATTTAACAACAAAGGTCTGCTGAAAAGCAGACCTTGTCATTTTGGTGTTAACGACTATGTACTGTTATCTGTTTATCTATGCGCGATAAATACCGGAAATTGTTTTTCTGCTATAATATCTGATGCAAAGCTTTGTCTGAATATCTGGGAAAAGCCGGAGCGACCGAATGCACCGCTTACAAGTATAGGGCTGTCCAGGTCAGCAATCCAGGTAGAGAAGTAGTCCCGCGGATTGACGTCCAGCTCATAAAAGGTCAGATCGCTGAAATGGCGGGCGGCCAGTTCCCTGATATAATCCTCATCAGGCATGCGTTTTCCTTCCCTTTTGCTTGCGTATACCAGTATGGTACTGGTTTTGCAAAGTTCAGGGAACAGGTATGCAAATTGTTTGATGGCATACACAGATGAACTGCTGCCATCATAGGCCAGTACTACGCTTTCCGGATAGTCAAATTTTTCAGGCGCTATGAGCACCGGGCACTCTGCATCATGCAGGGCATCCCGCAGATACTCATTAGGGTTCTCCAACCCCAGGTTCTCATAGAACCGTTGACTCCCCAGTATCATGAGGTCAGCATACCTGCTTTCTCTTTGTAGTTCAGGTAACGCAAATGAGCTGAAATCTGTATGTACACGGTGCTCTATATTATGTTTGACACAATCTTCCTCAAACCTCGAAATATTGGCGGCAACAATATCCGCGTCGTAACTCTCTATCAGGGGGATGTACATTGAGCCGCCACCATGGGCATAACTCCAGGAGTTGGCAAAGTCTACCTGTGGTAGAAAAGCGCCGGTCAGCAGTATGGGTTCGTCTTCATTCATTCTTTTCGCAAAGTCGAACGCGCCTTTAGAATAATGAGTGCCGTCAAATGATAATAGTATCTTTCTCATAGCGATGTAGTTTTTAATGATAAGAGGGTATTTATGTAAGAAGGTCAGGTATGAGAGTGATGCGTTCTGCAGGTACTGATCCCAAACAGGCCATACAAAGGGCAAACTGCCGCAACGCTTGTCACGATGAATACTGCTCCGGCGATCGTCATAGCGATAGCGGCAGTGCCGGTCACTATCTTGTTATAAACAAAGAAGAATGCTGTTAATGCGAGTACAACCCTGACGATCCGGTCAAACTGGCCCATATTCTTTTTCATAATATAAATTTTAAGTGTTGAACCAAAATTAGGTCATTGAAAACCGTGGACCAGTGACCTCGATCATCCGGGGGGATGATTATTATATGCCAATGGGATAATGACCGTTATTGAACAGCCGGGGTATTAGCAATAGCTTTGAAACAGATTCTTTATTTCCCCAATTATATAAATACCCGGTTATGAGAGGCAATATATTTTCACAAGCTTATATGCTTTCTATTTTCATTGCAGTGCTGATCCTGTATATCAGTATCATCAAGCCTGTTTATGGCAGAATGTGCATGTCCCTGTTATTTCTTGGCGGCGCTGTCGTAAATACGGTTATTTCAATCTCTCATCCGCAGATCTACAGAACATATGCAGATGTTGCTGCCTTACCTGCATATGAGCGGTTCATTAACGGATATTTCAGCAGTCATATTACTGGTTTTGTACTGGCCATAGCAGCAGGACAGGCATTGATCGGGCTGGCGTTGTTATGGAAGGGATCATTGGAAAAGATCGCCCTGGGAGGAGCTGTTGTCTTTCTCCTGGCTATTGCCCCGCTGGGTGCCGGCGCATCTTTCCCCTGCACAGTAATATTAGCCATTGCCTGTTTGTTCCTGATGAGAGAGAAAAAGATCAGCCCCTGGCCACTGGCAATTTTGTCTATGACGGTATTGCGTATTAAGTCATCTAAAAATACATCATCTTATGACCGTTATTAGTCCTGTAACGTCGTCACGCTGTAAAGAACAACTGGCCGAGATCTATCACCATATGTCTGCCTGTTACAGGTATCAGGGGCGTGCAACTGTGGCCAGGGCGTATGAAAAAATGGCCATCGAAGTAAGTAAGTTGAAAGATGAAATCAGTAGTTATCTACACTCTTCCGGGAACCTGTTCCATATGCCCGACAACCTGTTGAAAGACCTGAACGAATTTACGACCACGGGTACTTTGAGAAAATATATGCGCCTCATTCAGAAGGTGCCTGTGGAACTGCTTGAGGTCCTGGAAGTAAAGGGATTTGGATCGAAACTGGTCAAAAAGCTCTATGAAGAAGTGAATATTACGACTATTGAGCAACTGAAAACTTTTATTCTGTCGGGTAGAATTAAACGGGTGAGAGGCATCAGTAATGCAAAGGTCGATGATCTGAAACGCAGTCTTAAGCTCTATAAATCGAAGGGTTCCCGTTTATTGTTATGGGACGCGATTCTGCAGGGAAATGAAATACTCCGTGTTATAAGGCTGATCCCGGAAGTGGAGGCGGCATCACTATCGGGCAGCCTGAGAAGAGGGGGCGAAACTGTAGGGGATATCGATATGGTGGTAAATGTGGCAGAAGAGGACAGAGAACGCTTTGTACAACATTTAACGGAGGTACCCCAGGTACAAAGGCTTGCGGCAGCAGGCAGGAGAAAGGTTTGTGCGGTGTTATACAATGATATCCAGCTCGATATCAGGATAGCGGGTGATAGTTCTTATGGAGCTGCCTTATTGTATTATACTGGTTCCCTGGAGCATGTGGGCCAGCTTAGTGAACGGGCGCAGAAGAAAGGATTTAATCTAACAGCTGATGGCCTTTTTGACATGGACACCGGCGCCCGGGTAGCCGGCCGCACCGAGGAAGAGATATATGGTCGCCTGGGTCTTTCCTATATTTCTCCTGAGCTGCGTGAGGGTGGCAGGGAAATATTCAGAGCAGCACGTAACATGCTGCCGGAACTGATCAATGTAAACCAGATCAGGGGCGATATGAGGATCCATAGCAGTTACGGGAAAGGAGAGGACGCTATCCCCTCGATTGCTCATTACGTACTGAATGCTTTCCCTCATTACGAATATATAGTTGTTTCCGACCAATTGCCGGCCGATATGTACCACGCACAGTTTGCCGAGATTGACCGCGTAAATGAGATGATCGGATTCCCGTTTCTGAAGAAAGGAATGGTGGTGGACATTGCGGAAGACGGCAGCACAGGTATTCCCGATGAATTGATGCAAGAGGCAGATTGGGTAACCGCTGTCATTAACGAAGCAGATACGGAGCGCTACAAAAATAAACTGGTGCAGGCATGCGAGCATCCTTTTATCAACTGTATCGCCAATCCGACCGGAAGGATTATCGGGCAGCATGAACCGGGGCCACAGAACTGGTCACAGATATTCAAAAAGGCTTCTCTTACCGGCACAGCACTGGAGATTAACGCACAACCGCAACGTCTGGACCTTTCAGATCATCTTCTTAAGGGGGCGGTCGAAACAGGGGTGAAGATCGTTATCAACAGCTGTGCACAGTTGTGCAGTCATTATGACTACATGCAGATGGGCGTTATCATGGCCCGCCGTGGATGGTGCAGGCGGGAAAGTGTGCTGAACACGTTGCCCTGGGAAAGAGTTGAATCTTTTAAACGATCATACGCGGCAATCAATACGAAAGTAAAGCTTCACTAGGAGATATTCCTGATAACGATTATTATTTAACACAATTAAACTGATGTTTTTCCATGAAAAAGATATTATATGTAACGGACGTAGTAAAGCTGGAGCCATCGACGCTCGATTTTGCCTGCTTCCTGTGTAATCTTTCCCATTCAAAACTGACAGGCATCTTCCTTGAAAATCTAACAAACGAATCGAGGCCCGTAAAGATGTTAAAGGAAACCGCAATGGAAGGAGGTATTAACGTGCAGACATCGAATGTGGAAGAATTAAAAGAACAATGTATGGCCGATAATATCCAGTTGTTCAAAAATAGTTGTGAAAGGCGTGGTGTAACAGGTATTGTTCACCGCGACATGGGGGTACCGCTGGATGATGTTGTTACTGAAAGCAGGTATGCTGATCTCTTGCTGATAGATGCTTCCACATCCTTCTCCGTAACGAAGGAAAGCGTTCCCACACGTTTTGTAACAGATGTACTGGCAGATGCAGAGTGCCCGGTGGTTATCCTTCCGGAGAGCTTTGAAAGCCTGAAGAAGATCGTATTTACTTATGATGGACGGGGCTCATCTGTGTTTGCGATTAAACAATTTACCTATCTGTTTCCCGAGTTAAAGGAGCATCCGGTAGTGGTGATTACCGTTATGGAAGACAGGAATAGACCTTCCCCGGAAGAAAGATATAAGTTAAAAGAATGGTTGCATGATCATTACAGTGATGTAGATTTCATCGTCATGGACGGTAATGTAAAAACTGGCCTGTTAGACAGCCTGCTATTGCGCAATAAGGACTTTATCGTTATGGGCGCTTATGGCCGGAATGCTTTTTCGACACTTTTTACGCCAAGCCATGCTGCTCCCATACTCAAACTGGTAGCACAACCTGTATTTATTGCTCATCAGTAAACCTTCAACATTCTTCATATGAAAAAAATTATTGCCGCATTTGATGGTCTTAAATTTTCGGAAAGCACATTATCATACACTATTACTATTGGAGAACAGAACAAATGTCATATTGTGGGTGTTTTTCTGAATGATATGACCTATTACAGCCGTAATCCTTACAAGGTGCTGATTGAGGCTGACAACAATATTTCTACACTGGAAGAACTGGGTGTGGAAGATACCACAACAAGAGAGAAGGCTGTACAGAAGTTTAGTACCGCCTGTAGTGAGGCAGGACTGACCTACAGTGTACATAAAGACAAAAACACCGCATTGCTGGAATTGCTGCATGAAAGTACCTATGCCGACCTGGTTATTATAGATGCAAGCGAAACGTTCAACCGTTACACAGAAGACCTGCCCACCCGATTCATCAGGGACTTTCTGGCGGATGTGCAATGTCCGGTACTGCTGGTACCTAAATTTTACGTACCCATCAGAAAGTCCATTCTGTTGTACGATGGACAGCCTTCTTCAGTTTATGCCATCAAGATGTTCGGTTATCTGCTGCCGGTGCTGAATGCATTACCTGCTGAGGTGATCACAGTGAAAGGTCATGACGAAGATCTTCATGTGCCTGACAACAGGTTGATGAAAGAGTTTATGAAACGGCATCATCCCAACGCGGAATATACCGTACTGAGAGGGGTTCCCGACGAAGAAATCCTTTCACGTCTGAGGAGCGAAGATGCCAGGGCTGTTGTAGTGGCTGGTGCATACCGGAGAAGCGTTGTTTCAAGATTGTTCAGGGCCAGCATGGCAGATGTGCTGATGCGGGAGATAAAATGGCCGCTGTTTATTGCTCACCAGTAAAAAGTGCATAATGGAAGCTTTGATAAAAAGTTTTTCTGAGATCAGCATGCAGGATGTTGCCAGCGTCGGTGGCAAGAATGCGTCTATGGGAGAGATGATGAAACATCTTACACCGCAGGGCATTAATATACCCGATGGTTTTGCTACTACGGCGTTTGCCTACTGGACATTCCAGGATTTCAACAACCTGTGGGAGCCTTTGGAAAAACTGATGGAGCATTTGGACCGCCGTCAGTTCAGCAATCTTAAAGAGACCGGCGCCGCCGCAAGAAAACTGATCCTCGGAGCAGAAATTCCCGACTTTGTAGTAAAAACGATCAAAGATGAATATGCAAGGTTATGTTCAAACGGACCTGCGCCGGTTGCAGTACGCAGTAGCGCTACTGCCGAAGATATGCCCTATGCCAGCTTTGCCGGACAACACGAGTCTTTCCTCAATGTAAAAGGAGAGAACCAGGTTGTTGAAGCGGTGCTGCGTTGCTACGCGTCGTTGTATACCGACAGGGCTATCAAATACAGGGAAGACAACGGTATTGAGCATAATAAGGTGGCGCTGTGTGCATGTATCCAGAAAATGGTGCGTTCGGACCTCGCCTGTTCCGGAGTAGGCTTTACGCTGGAACCGGAATCAGGGTTCCGCAATCTCGTGTTGATCTCCGGCACCTGGGGGCTGGGAGAGAATATTGTCCAGGGCAGCATCGAGCCTGACGAATTCTACGTGTTCAAGCCAACGCTCGAAGCAGGGAAACAGGCTATTATCCAGCGGAAAATAGGCAGCAAACAGTTGACGATGAAGTATGCAGATGATACGGGGAAGATTGTGAACATGCGTACTCAGGTAGCGCTCCAACGTCAGCCGGTATTGACAGATCAGGAAGTCTTACAGCTCGCCGGCTGGGGCGTATTGATCGAAAAGCATTATAAATGCCCGATGGATATTGAATGGGCCAAAGACGGACTGGATGGTAAACTGTACATGGTGCAGGCCCGTCCTGAAACGGTTCATTCCCGTAAAACCGGTCATGAAGAATTTGAATACCGCCTGAAGGAAAAGGGGCATGTGCTTGTGCAGGGTCAGGCCATAGGCAATATGGTAATCACCGGCCTTGCGCGGGTATTGGCATCTCCGGCAGAGGGCGACAAATTACAAAACGGTGAGATCATCGTCACCCGCACCACAAGTCCGGACTGGGATCCACTGCTTAAAAAGGCTGGTGCTATTATTACCGATTCCGGGGGGCGCACCAGTCATGCTGCCATTGTGGCAAGGGAACAACAGGTGCCTGCTATTGTGGGTTGTGGAAATGCTACTGATGTGATCAAAGATGGTATGAAGATCACGGTTTCCTGTTGTGAAGGAAAAGAGGGAAAGGTGTATGAAGGCGATATCCCTTACGAAAAGGTAAAACTCGACTTCAGTGATACCAAACGTCCTGCGAAAGTGAAACCCATGCTTATAATGAGTGACCCCGGGCAGGCATTTAAGCTTGCAGGCTATCCAGCCGAAGGAGTGGGATTACTCAGAATGGAGTTTATTATTACGCACACCATCGGTATACATCCTATGGCCCTGGTACGTTATCCGGACCTGAAAGACGACATCGCCAGGAAGCAGATCGGGGAATTGACCGCTGGCTATGATGATAAAAAAAGTTTCTTTATTGAACGTCTCTCCCAGGGCATTGCCACCATTGCAGCAGCTTTTTACCCAAGGGAGGTGATTGTCAGGATGAGCGATTTTAAGACAAACGAATATGCCGCCTTGTTGGGAGGTAAAGCGTTCGAGCCTGAGGAGGAGAACCCTATGCTGGGATTCAGAGGAGCGTCCCGTTATTATCATCCTGGTTATAAGGCTGCTTTTGGCCTGGAATGTGCTGCGATAAAAACCGTCAGGGATGATATGGGACTTACTAACGTCAAGGTCATGATCCCTTTCTGCCGTACAGTAGCCGAAGGAAATAAGGTTTTATCCGTAATGGAGGAATCCGGACTGAAGAGAGGGAAAAACGGGCTGGAGGTGTACGTGATGGTGGAGATACCTTCGAATGTGCTGTTGGCAGACAAATTTGCGGCCATATTTGACGGGTTCTCTATAGGTTCAAATGACCTCACGCAGCTGACCCTTGGAATTGACCGTGACTCCAGTCTGGTAGCGGAACTTTTCAGTGAGGAAGATGCGGCAGTGGAAAGCCTCCTGTCACAGGTGATAAAAAAAGCAACAAGATGTAAAATACCTGTGGGACTCTGCGGTCAGGCGCCAAGCGATCTGCCGGCGTTTACAGCTTTCCTGGTAAGGAACGGCATTTCCAGTATTTCTTTTAATCCTGATGCCCTGTTGAGGGGCATTGACAATATAGTGGAAGCTGAGAAGGAGCAGAGGAAAGAAGAGGCGGTAAATAACTGATAAAAAATGGATATTGAGAAAAAGTTAGTTCCATATCAATCTACTGCGGAAGAACTAGCCAGGGAATTGGATACCGATAGCGGCAAAGGGCTTTCTGCTTCGGAAGCCCGTGAACGGTTGCAGCGTTTTGGCCCCAATGTGATCAGTACGGATACCGACGTCAGTATTTTGAAATTGTTGGCAAACCAGTTTAAGAGTCCTGTAATTTATCTGCTGATCGCAGCCGCACTACTTTCCGCCTGGTACAGGGAATGGCCTGATGCCATTGCCATCCTGCTGGTGATCCTGATTAATGCAGGCACCGGGTTTTACATGGAATGGCAGGCGCTGCGTTCTATGAAGGCGCTGAGAGACCTTACCCGGCTTACTGTAAGGTTGTACCGCGATGGGAACGAAATAACGGTCAATGTAGAGGATATCGTACCAGGTGATCTTATCTACCTTGAGTCTGGCGATATCGTGCCTGCTGATGGAAGGATCATTCAATCGTCCGGACTGCAGGTTGACGAAGCTACTTTAACGGGGGAATCTATCCCGGTGGAAAAGCAGGCGGGAGACCTGTCTTCCAACGTTCCACTGGCGGAGCAAACGAACAGCCTGTTCAAAGGCACTGCTGTGCGTAAAGGAAATGTACGCATGCTGTGCACTGGAACCGGAATGAAAACTGAACTGGGTCATATCGCTACCTTACTGACCCGTACCGCCGACTCGGCTACCCCTTTGGAGAAAAAGATCGCAGTATTCAGCAAACAGTTGCTGCTTGTTTGCCTGGCCCTGATCGCCATTGTGGTGGTGGCAGGCCTCATACACGGACTGCCAACAGTGGAAATCATACGTACGTCACTGGTGCTCGGGGTAGCGGCTATTCCGGAAGGTCTGCCAGTTGTAGCCACGCTTTCCCTGGCAAAAGGTATGCTGCGTATGGCACGCCGGCATGTTATTATCAGGCAGCTGTCTGCAGTAGAAACGTTGGGTACCACCACCGTCATCTGTACCGACAAAACAGGTACCCTCACCGAAAACGATCTTGAACTCGTGCAGCTGGAACTACCGCCCGATTTTGCCTGGAAAAAAGGGGAATCGCTACAATTGTGTCCCGCCGAAAATTACAGACGGTTTTTCCAGGTAGCAGTATTATGTAACACCGCGTCGCTGGGCGACCGGGAGAAAAATGGTAACGCTGCCACTGGCGATCCCCTCGAGATCAGCCTGCTGAAGTTTGCTAAGGAGCATCCTTGTGAGACGGGCAACGGACATACTTCTTACGTTAAAACAGATGAAGTGCCATTTAGCTCGGATACGAGGGTAATGGCTATGCAGCATAAGGCTGGTAATTCTTTTCTGGTAACTGCCAAAGGCGCTACAGAAAACCTGTTGCCGCACTGCCGCTACGTGCTCGAAGATAAATCTGTGCGCGAGTTGAACGATGAGGACCGTAAGAAGTGGCAGGCGAATACTGAAAAGCTGGCTGCCGGAGGTCTGAAGCCACTGGCTTTTGCATGGAAAGAAAAGTCTGAAAAGATATCGGATATGCTGGAGGAGCTGGTTTTCGCCGGACTAGCCGGCTTCCTGGACCCACCAAGGAAAGATATTGAGGGGTCTATCAGTCAATGCCGTGAGGCAGGTATCAAAGTGGTGATGCTTACCGGCGACCATCCCGCTACTGCTGCACATGTGGCAGATATGCTGCATATTACGGAAACGCCCGATGTCATTAAAGGGAGTGATATGGCGTCTTATGATGCCGTTACACCGGAGGAGAAGAAGAAATGGTTGAATACGCACATTTTTGCGAGGGTGACGCCTGCGCAGAAACTCGACCTGGTAAATGCCCTGCAGGATGAACATGAGGTTGTTGCTATGACGGGAGATGGCGTGAATGATGCACCTGCATTAAAAAAGGCGGACATCGGTGTGGCGATGGGCATAAGGGGCTCGCAGGTCTCGAAGGAAACGGCAGATATGATACTGCAGGACGATTCCTTCAATTCCCTCGTGAAAGGGATAGAGCAGGGCCGGGTGATCTTTGATAATATCAGACGGTTTATCATTTTCCTCTTGTCCTGCAATCTTAGTGAACTGCTGGTGGTGGGCATTATTGCTGTACTGGGACTTTCATTCCGGTTACTGCCATTGCAGATATTACTGATCAACCTTGTAACAGACGTGCTGCCTGCCCTTGCCCTGGGCGTTACAAAGGGAAACGGAAAGGAGATGGAGCGAATGCCTCAGAAACTGAATGCGCCTATCATTTCCAGGGCCAAATGGAGGGCTATTACTATCTATGCTGCCATAATTGGCGCCTTTACCTTTCTTGGAGGCGAAATAGCCGAAATGATGTCTTTAAATGCAAATAACGTCCTGTTCTTTACGCTAACTTTTTCGCAGCTGCTGCATGTACTAAACATGGTAAATGCGGAGGATGCTTTTTTCAATAACCATATAGTAAAGAGCAAGTACGTATGGCTGGCAATATTGGGTAGTACTATGGTAATGTTGCTGGTTGCGGGCATTCCTGCCCTGGCTGGGCCGTTCAGGCTTCATGTTCCCGGTATGGCCGAATGGGCGATCATAATGTTGTGTAGTCTGGGTTCGTTACTAACCGTCAGGATCATCAAAAAGTTGGGCGTGAAGTCCTTCCTGGCATCATATAATGTCTAATTTGACAATTCGGCAAGCTTTTTCGCATTTGTTATATAAATGCATCCTTCTCTGATATCAATCAGTTTTTCATCCCTGAAATCACCTACAGTGCGGATCAGGGATTCCTTTGCGACGCCGGCTAGTGCGGCCAGGTTCTCACGGCTGATGTCAATACCAAATTTGTCTGATGAGGACGGGTTATACTTTTTGATGACCGTAGTCAAAGCTTCCGCCACCTTTTTACGTAATGAATTGTAAGCAATACCCAATAGCTGTGTTTCTCTTTCTGCAACATTGTTGGCCAGCAGCCGGATAAAACGCTGCATCACCTGTGTATTGATATTTGTGAGGTCCTCAAAGTCCTTACGGGGTATTATAGCCAGCTCGCTTTCTTCCATCGTTTCGGCACTATCCTTATAGGTGCTGGCTTCAAGTAATGCTGAGTATCCGAGGAAATCATCTTCGTTATACAATCCTGTGATCAGTTCTTTACCATCCTCGTTCCTTTTAAAGGTTTTTACTTTACCCCTGATGACATAAAACAGGCAGGAGGGATGATTCCCTTCCTGATAGATGGATTGTTTCTTTTTGTATTTGTTGATATTACGCCCTTCTTTCAGACTGTTTATAGCCTGATCGCCAGACACCATTTTCAGCAGGGAGTCTACTCCGTTTAAGCCGTTTGAGATCACTTCTTTGATACTGGCTGCCTTTCTTAGTCTGGACTCGACGGAGTTAAGTAGTTCGGTGGGATTAAATGGTTTCGTGATATAATCATCTGCTCCCATATCCATGCCTTTGCGTATGTCAGACCGTTCTGTTTTGGCAGTCAGAAAAATAAATGGGATCTGACGCATATTGTTTTTTTTGTTCAGCATATGCAGCACTCCATAGCCGTCAAGAACAGGCATGGCAAGGTCGCACACTATCAGGTCCGGCAGATGTTCTTCTGCCAGCTGAACCCCGACTTTCCCGTCCGGGGCAGTCAATACTTTATAATTTGCAAGTTCCAGTATCTCCGCCGTGTTTTCGCGGACATCAGCATTATCTTCAATAAGTAGTATAGTGGCCATAAAACAAGTGCTTTTAGTAGAAAAAAGGAGTGGGGAATAAAGCTATTAACCGTTGCCTGTTCAAATTTAAACAAAATCTCTTAAAACCGTTGATAATGAACCATAGGCGCTAAAAGGCATAGTTGATTATAATCATCGGATGTATTGCGTATCATCATTTTTCCGGGGCGCTGCGGAGCGTAATTTAGTAGTGTTAACATCTATTATCACATTAACTAAAACAAGGAGGTAATTATGTCTACTGGCGTATTAAAGGCAAGCCCATTGCTGCCTGCGTTTTTTGATGATATGTTCAAACCCTGGAAAGACCTGTTTGATATGAATAGCGGGCGTACCTGGACGGCAACTGTTCCCGCAGTGAATATCAGTGAAGAAAAAGATGCTTATAAACTGTCGCTGGCTGTGCCAGGTATGACCAAAGCCGATTTTAATGTCGATGTCGATGGCGATACCCTGACCATCAGTGCAGAGAAAGAAGAAAAGAAGGAAAGCAAAGATGAAAAGATCAGTCGGCAGGAATACAATTACTCAAGCTTCTCCCGTAGCTTCCGTTTACCTGAAGGGGTGAAAAGAGATGGTATTTCTGCTGTTTACCAGGACGGTGTACTCAAACTGACGCTTCCCAAAAAGGAAGAGAGCAAAACCAATGGCCAGGTAAAAAAGATTGAGATCAGTTAATAACAATCAATACCGCCGGTCAGCATTTGATGATGTTGACCGGCGGCTTTGTTTTTTAAATAAAAGAGATAGCGATTATGTTCGCTATCTCTTTTTGCTGTTTAAGCGTGTTATTGGTTATGGATGAGTGATGAAAAGCGGTCCTTTCATTATTCTGAGTATATTCTCTGCACTACTGCTATTGAAGAAGCGTGATAACCTGCTTCTTCCATACGCGCCGAAAGTAGTGATGTGATCCCGTTTTTCCGCAACGTATGCCTGAAGGGCAGCATCGGCTCGACCTGACAGTACTTTGTAGGTGATATTTTTATTGTAAGTATCCAGGTATTCTCTCAACAGCTTTTCATGCGGAATAGTATCATGTCCTTTTTCAGATACATAGACCACAGTAGCATCTTTTGCTACCAGTTCCGGGAAAATAGCTGCAAATGCCTTGATGGCGTGCATAGATGAAAATGTACCATTGTAGGTAAAGATAACGCCTTTCACTACAGACATATCTTCGGGTATGACAAGTACCGGACATTGAGCCTCGGCTAGCATATTTTTGACAAATCCCGTTGGTTCGGTATCAAACAGGAAAGGAAAGGATAATCCTTTACCTAATAGCACCAGGTCGGCAAAGCGACTTTCGAAAATAATTTCTTCTGCAGCGAAGCCCCTGTCATTGCGTATGGCACAGGTCAGTCCCCTTTCTGTGCAGATCTTACGCAGCGCAAGGGTATTTTCTCTGACGATCCTGCCTTTTTCTTCGGATGCTTTTACAACAATCTCATAATATCGTCCAGGTACCCCTTCTGCGAAATCAGGAGCCATCAGCGGCGTAATACTGTTTATTTCTTCCAGCATAACAACTGTGAGATTGGCCTTCAGCATACCGGATATGTATTCTATAGCGTCTAGTTGTTCTTCCTTGTAATTAACAGCGTCAAGAACAGCAAGTATCTTTTTCATAGTTTCTTGTTTTAAAGTGATGGGTGATACAACAAAGCTATCCTTTTAGCCGGGCGGAGCCAATGACGGTGGTTAGTTGCGACATGAACGTCGTTAGCCTGCGGACTGACGGTGGTCATATCCATTTGCTCGTGGAATTTCTACGCATTGACGGAGTGATTGCCGGACAACATGCATGACCAGTCAATGATATATTATTTAAATACAATTTTTAGCTCCTGTTGCAACCTCGGGCCTGACCAGCTGCCGTTTACCATAATACGTCTTATAGTATATAACTTGTTGGCTGGAGATACTTTGCCTGTCAGCTGGAAAGCAGCTTTATAACCACTGATTTGTACATCGGCGATCACCGTTTCATTCCATTCGCCAAATGGATAAGCAATATATTCCACTGGCTTTCCCGTAATTTTTTCCAGCACATGTCTGGGATTGACCAGCTGCTTTTCCCGGTCCGATGGCCGGATACCTTTTGCATGTGGATGATCCCACGTATGAGCTCCGATTACATGCCCCATATCTGATAAGGCTTTTATCTGGCTGGCATTCATATAACCAGGTTTAGCGACAGGGACGGTCATTACAAAGAATACTCCTTTAAATCCGTATTCCTGCAACAAAGGGGCCGCTATGGTGAAATGCTCTGTACGCGTATCATCAAATGTGATCATAACAGGCCGATCCGGCAGCTTTTTACCTGTAGTCAGATAAGCATACAACTGATCAGGAAGGATACTGTGGTAGCCACTATCGGCCAAAGCTTTCAGCTGCGCGCGCAATTGTAACCTGCTTATACTTAAGGCACTGCTTTTTCGACTGTCATCCGCCGAAATATTGTGATAACATAATATAGGAACAGAAGAAGACGGCGAAACCGGCTGATCAATAATAATACTTAGTAATAACAGGTAGATAAGACGCATCGCGGTCCTGGTGTTTAAAATGTTACATGATCGTGCGAGAGTAATCCAATCCTCATATTCCATTCGGGATGCGAGTATCCTCTATAATGTGTTTAGGCTTAGCCTGGTTCCCAAAGGGATCCTGCTGTCAATAGATGCGGGCAGCCAATGCAGACTCCATGCTTCTCGATGGGTATATCCACAATCCGGTAGCGGGGTCAATGTAATAAATAGGCTGCTTCATCTTCATCCATGCATATCCATACAGGTACGGCGCAAGCGAGGTATCGCTGATAAAATAATTTGCTAACGTGTAAATACGGCAATACATGGAATCACCTGGCGCAAAGTACTTGTCGAGCGTCGTTTTTCGAATAATGTTCTGCCCTTCTATCCTGAACTGGTAGTTGTTTACATTTACATTAGAATTATGGGAAAAATAAAGTTCAAGATTGCGCTCTGTCGGTTGATACTCAGGAAAGGGAATGCGCAGGTTATACTGTAAGGCGAGATCTCCATTTAGTTGCTCCAGGAACCAGGCCGTGTCGACAACAGTCCGTACAGGGATCTGCAGGAGGAGTATATCCGGCGCCTTTGAGCTTAATGTACCTCCTGATATATGAGTCAGTCCAAATAGCTTCATTTCGCCAAAACCCGGCCGGCTGTATGTCAGCTCATACGTACCGGTGCCAACACCATGAAAATAATAGAAACCGGCGCTGTCTGCCATGGTTTCACGCGAGGAATCGGGGCTGACATGTAATGTCACCTTTACACTATCAACAGGCACTATGGGAAATGTTAATTCATCAATGGTATAGACCCTTCCGTATATCGTAGAGGTGTCTGCACCCGGCGGCTTCTGTCCGGGAGGGCCCTGAGGGCCTTCCGGTCCGGCCGGTCCTGTGATGTCCCAGTTAGTGCAGGCTGTAAGATTAAGACAGCAGTATAACGCGAATAGTAGCTGTTTCATAAGAGATTATTCTGTTTGTGTACTGTGTGCTTTTATTGAATCGCCCGGATAGGGATACGGAATCTGCGCTCCGGTCGCATAATTGAACCATGAGCGACGTGCAGTGTATGGGGGCATTACTACAACTGTTACGTAGAAATCTGTACCTGACGTCACCAGGGAATCTGGTAATCTGAACCTTCCGTGCGCTGTGCCGTTGATGCCGTCTATATCGGTTGGAAAATCTGAAAGAAAAAAAGTACTCAGTGCTCTGCCGGATCCTGGTGTAGACGATGTATCAAGGAAAGCCGTGAAAGTCACTTTGTCAGCAATGAAAGGCTGAGGCCATTGAAACACAATGTCAACATCTATAACAAACAAGCTGCCGACGTGCTGCGGATGAACAGTCACCGATAAGAGCTTCGTTGTCACATGCTCACTCATACCTGTGACCCCGGTGAACTTATCCAAAGCACCACCTGCATGCTGTACGTACATATGAAGGGAATCGAAACCTGGTTTTGAAATACTGATATCATAATTGCCTGGTGGAAGCTGATGAAGTCTGAAATGTCCACTGCTATCAGTATAAACGCTGAACATACTGTCAGCGTTATAGGTATGTAACAAAACGCTGTCTGCCCGCGCCATCAACCCTCCCAACTGATCATACAATTCGATGTAACCCGTGATTTGGGCAGGCGGCCAGGCAAAAGGAGGGCCGTCAGGTCCCTTTGGGCCGGGTGGTCCTTCCTTAATACAAGCCATGGTGAGACACAATAAGAATGACAGAAGAACAATATTTTTCATGTAAACGAATTAAAATTATGATTGTCTGATATGTTCATACCTGTAATGCTATCTGTAACGGAACCGTTCCAACAGGGGATAAATACTATCATTAGCTTTTCTTGGATTAAAGATATTGTACTGAAAATAGAATCCGGACGATTGAAAAGATCCAAGTTTTTTACCCGTGCATGGGTATACTGTACGGCCTTCTTCATCTATGTAATGGATATCTCTGATGTTGTCAAATGCCAGGAACAAATACAAATGTTCAGCTCTGAGCAGAGTTGTATCAGCCCTTATGACGCCCTGGTCAATCGGTGCGGTTTGATAGTTCATGTTTCCATCGCCGATGAATCCGTCAATAGTGTATCTGATAGTAGCTTTAAAGTTAGTTGATGAGACATCAGGCGTGTTGCTGATATAAAGCACCGAGGCCGTAGGGTTGCGAATCTGAGCTGCAAACTCCATGTATGCAAATTGCTCTATCCTGTTCGGACTGCCCAACGTAATATCAGTAAAGAATGTTACCGGAGGCCCGTCGTAGATCCTGCCTACGTCCGCATCTGTCAGTTGTGTGGCCTGGGCGCCCCCGGGATGTAGTTGACGAACGATACGGTAAGTACCATAACCTTCTTTCCTGTATGAAAAGTTGTACCTGCCGGCCTGCACCTGAAGGAAACTGTAAGTGCCGCTCGCATCCGTAACGGTCGAGATGTCCGTTGAGTCTATAATGACCTGTACACCAGAATGGTCGGTAAGCGCTCTTCCCAGTGAATCATACAAAATCACTTTCCCTCTGATGTCTCCTTTGAGGGCAACATAGACGCCAGTATCTCCCGGAGGGCCGGGCGGCCCGTGCAATTCGTCTTTGGTACATGAGGATAACGCATAAAGTGCTAGCAGACAGTATAGCCTGATCATGATTTTCGAGGTCATATGTATGAGGTTATCAAAGTAAGCAAGTAGAGATTATTAGAAATTGCATTCATGATTTATAAGTGAAATAATGGACTGTTCCATTCCCGGCGGTGACGAACCCTAACTGTACAGCAATAGATCTTTATACCTGATAGATATTAAGTTGGAATCAAAGTGTTGGCGATTGTGGAGTATCTGGTTTGTTTTTCTGGCAGATCTTGTATATGTCTTTGTGCCCGACTGTTTGTCCTTTGAAGCAATAACACGGAGTTGGATATTCAAATCTAAAGAAAAATTATCAATGTTTCAAAACCGAAAAAAAAGTAAAGTATTATCCCGAAGGACTGGCCGGCAGCAGACACAAGGGATATTTATTTGATTGTTTAATCATGCTGCAATCTGGATTTTTTTTAAACCTTTTTCAATGATCAGCAACATGGTTTTCTGTGATGGTAATCATTCTCTGGTGTTAGGATTCCGTGGAAATTTGGATGATCGCAGCTTTACTAATAAATATGCTCATGAAGGAAAAAAGAAATGCAACCAAATCACCCCAAAATGTCAGTGGAACTGGTTTAGTATGGTTGTTCTGGATACTCCTTTCAACCCTGATGATCCCTTATCTGATCAACCGGTCGGCCACGGGTCCAAAAGAGATTAGCTGGCGCGAGTTTGAAGTAAATATGCTGCATAATAGAGCCGTTGCTAAATTACAGGTGGTCAATAATGAGATGGTGCAGGTATTCATCAAACCACAGTTAGATAATAGCCGTCAGTTCAAGGAGATTATGAAATCAACCGGTACTGGCCCCCAGTATTTTTTTCAGATAGGCTCTGTTGAATCGTTTGAGCAAAAGCTGGAGGCAGCACAGAAAGATCTGGCTGACCGGGAACATGTGGATGTGTTATATGTGAAGAGAAAGAACTGGCTGCAGGAAATCTTTTTCTGGGTTTTGCCTTTTGCGTTATTGGTGCTGACCTGGTTTTTTATAATGAATAGAGTGGGGGGATCTGGAACGGGCGGTGCTTCAATTTTTAACTTTGGGAAATCGACGGCAACATTACAGGATATCGACAATAAAAGTACTGTTACATTTGATGATGTAGCGGGCCTGGACGAGGCTAAAGCCGAAGTGAAAGAGGTAGTGGACTTTCTGCAACATCCAGCCGACTATACGCAATTGGGCGCCAAGATTCCCAAGGGCGTGATAATAGTGGGCCCACCTGGTACCGGGAAAACATTGCTGGTAAAGGCTGTTGCAGGGGAGGCGGGGGTGCCGTTTTTCTCCATGTCCGGCGCCGGGTTTGTAGAAATGTTTGTCGGAGTGGGAGCGTCCCGGGTGCGCGATCTGTTTAAACGCGCAAAGGAAAAGGCTCCCTGTATTGTTTTTATTGATGAAATAGACGCTGTTGGGCGATCTCGCGGCAAAGATACCCTGTTTACAGGGGCTAATGATGAAAGGGAAAGTACCCTGAACCAGCTTCTTACCGAAATGGACGGCTTCAGCACCAACAGTGGCGTGATCGTATTGGCGGCTACGAACCGTGCAGATATGCTGGATCCGGCATTACTCAGGCCTGGCAGGTTTGACCGGCATATTTACCTGGAGCTACCCAACCTGAGCGAACGTAAAGCGATCTTTGAAGTACACCTGAAGCCACTGGCTCTGGATGATGCGATAGATGTTGACTTCCTTGCCGCGCAGACGCCGGGCTTTTCAGGTGCGGATATCGCTAATATCTGTAACGAGGCTGCGCTTATTGCAGCCCGTCAGAAGAAAAAGAAAGTGGGCAGGCAGGATTTTCTTGACGCAATAGACAGAATAGTGGCCGGCCTTGAAAGAAAAAGTAAGATCATTTCTCCTACGGAGAAGAAGATGGTTGCCTTTCATGAAGCAGGACATGTGGTAGTAAGCTGGCTGCTGACACATACCGACCCTCTGTTGAAGGTGTCGATTATTCCCAGGGGCAGATCACTGGGAGAGGCATGGTACCTGCCGGAAGAGCGGCAGTTGAAGACGGTTACCGAGTTCCGGGAGCAGCTGTGCGTAGCATTGGGGGGCAGGGCCGCCGAGGAAGTGGTTTTCGGAGAAGTATCATCCGGAGCGTTGGATGATCTGGAAAAGGTTACCAGAGAGGCTTATATGATGGTAGCCTACTATGGTTTCAATAAGGAAATTGGCAATATGAGTTTTTACGACTCAACAGCCAGCAGGGGCTCGCAGTTTACGAAGCCATATAGTGAGGAAACGGGGCGATTGATAGATGAGGAGACCCGTAAACTGGTCAATAACGCCTACGAAGAGGCGAAAACATTGCTGATGGCTAATAGAAACGGTCTGGATGCTATCGCCGACCGGTTACTTGAAAAAGAAGTGATCTTTAAAGAAGATATTGAGACGATATTGGGAAAAAGGAAGGCGCCGCAGACTCCGATACCCAGCTAACTTACCTCCCATCCGTTTCAGATACGCAATACACCATTTGTCCTCTATTGATATTGGATATATATCGGGCGCGGATATAACTGCAGCACTTCCTCGGGCGTCATTAAATGTCCTCCGGTTGCGACGTCGTTTTTGTAGAACAACTTAAAACCGGTAAACTGGACTGGTTGATTCGAGATCCATCCTTTGTACGTATCAAGCTTTTTGGCGGGCGAGCCGAAACCATCCATGTTCATTACAATTTGCACTTCGGGGCGTAGTTGGATCGCTTTGTAATTGGTCACCATGGCCTGAGTAAAGCGGTGTACGACAAGTATTTTCGGCGTCAGATCATATTGTTGCACCAGCCTGCTAAGATAAGATGATGCATAGTTAATGTCGGCGGCATCAAACGTACCTATTGCGGTGCATGGTACCTGCCGGTTCTTCATTGAATATTCCGGATCGATGCCCAGATGGACGTTCGGCATGCGCAGGTATTTTTCGAATGCGGGTATTTCTTCCTGTAATGAGCTATGTCCGACCTGTATGTCCAGGAATACGATTGCATCTAGTTTTTTCGCCAGTGCCAATACTTTGTCGATTTCCCTGTCAGGCATCTGTGCCCGGTATTTTCCGCTTGCTCCCGGCCTCGGTTGCGCTGTAACTGCCACATAATGTAACGCGGGCTGTACCGGTACGGAAGTATCGGCTTGCTCCCATTTGCGTACTTCTCCCGAAAGCCGCTGTAACATCTCATCTGGTGGAAGCGCCCCCAGAATGCCCATTCCCGTTGAATACAGATTACCATAATAGGCGACCACCCGCTTATATGGTAGTATAGATCCTGGCAGGGGATAGGCCATTTTTACCGGCCATTTTACTGACGGCTTGTTGTGTACGAGTTGGAGCTGTATCCTGTTAAACAATACAGTATCCCGACCAACAGAGGAAGACCGTGTATCCGCTACGATGACTTCCGCTGGTGACTCCGCAATACGCGGGCCGATCTGGGCCTGATCTGTCATGGGCTGACAGGCGGTGGTCATCAGGGCAATGAAATGAAGAATTGTTTTCATGAGTCTCTAATATTCAACTAAATTAGTGTTTCACTTTACCACAGGAAATGATGCGGATTAGGGGCGCTGCTGACAGCTGTCAATGATCTTACATTCATCGTCAGTCTGCCTTTCAGCGGATGCGTATACTGACATGAAACCGGTCCGAAACGGAGATGACGGATGTTACCACACTTTACGATGACAGTTCACGTTTGAAATACCGGGTATGAAATAATTTGTAGTACGTATTCAGAAACAAATCAATACCTGCACCTTTATGATGACTGAAGTACAAAGCGGACATTTCTGCGCTGTGCCGGTTGAGCAACTATATGTTCGGCTTAAGTGTTCTGAAAGAGGATTGACTGCGAGGGAAGCTGTCGCAAGATTAAAGCAACAACATAAACAACTCAAGACTCAAAGTCGTTTCAACAGGAGAATGAAACTACTTTTGCGCCAGTTCTTTAATCCGCTGGTGTTACTCCTCGTCGTCGCCGTTATACTGTCGGCATTCCTGGGCGAATCTTCGGATGCATATCTCATCTTGTTTATACTCCTTATCACTGGTCTTCTGGGTTTCTGGCAGGAGCTAAATGCCGGCCGCGCCTTTGATCAGCTGAAGAAGACGATTGAGATGAAACATATTGTACTACGCGATGGAAAGCCAGTCGGGGTAGAGACCGCCGGGATTGTGAAAGGTGATGTCCTGGCATTGGTAGCTGGAGATATCATTCCAGCCGACTGTCGCATTATAGAGAGCAATGAATTGCATGTTAATGAAAGTACGTTAACGGGTGAATCTTACCCGGTTGAAAAGACGCCCGGCCAGACGGCTGAGGGGCTTCCACTAGTGGAAAAACACAATTGCTTACCCATGTTTTCTCGGAGATAGAGCCTCACCAGAAAGAACGCATCATTAAGGCGCTGCAGCAGTCACATTTTACGGTAGCGTATCTCGGAGACGGTATTAATGACGTGGCAGCCATTAATGCGGCTGATATCGGGATCTCAACAAACAATGCCGTTGACGTCGCAAAAGAAGCAGCTGATTTCGTCTTCCTGGAGAAAGACCTTGCTGTGCTGGCAGACGGTGTGTATGAAGGCAGAAGATCATTTGCTAACTCCATGAAATACATTTTTATTACCACAGGCGCCACTTTCGGAAATATGCTCAGTGTGGCCTGCGCTTCACTATTTCTGCCATTTTTACCTATGTTGCCCAAACAAATCCTGTTGACCAACCTTATTACCGATCTGCCATTTCTCACGATTGCTTCAGATCGTGTGGATGATGAGCAGCTGATGATGCCAGGAAAATGGAATCTTAAGTTGATCAGAAATTTTATGGTCATTTTTGGATTGCACAGCACCCTTTTTGATCTTGCTACCTTTTATATTCTCTATTATTATTTCCGGTTATCTGAATCCCCATTTCAGACAGGGTGGTTCCTGGAGTCGGCCATTACCGAGATCCTGATAGTTTTCATTGTCAGGACGCGCAAAAATATTGTGAAGAGCAGGCCCGGAAAATTGCTGATTCTGGCAAGCGTTGCCGCTTTCTTAATAGCAATAGGTCTTCCGTTGTCCCCGTTTGCAGAGATTCTGGAACTTTCCGTAGCCCATTTCGCACAGGTAACGGCTATTATGTTTCTTCTGTTGGTTTATGTTATAACCGGTGAATGGATAAAACGATGGTTTTTTCGACGATCGCAATGCAAGCCTGAAAATACCTAGTGGTTTCATTGCTCAGTATCTTGTGATAAGAGAAATGTGACCATGGTCATCCAGGGTGCCATTGTTAACGAATACAATTTCTCCGCCCTTTTCTATAGCAAGTCTTAATACCTTTTCGACCGCGTCCATTACTATATTCTGTGTTTTCCTGGTCTTCCTCATGTGTAGTTTGCCAGTCTTGTCATCCAGAAAAGCAGGACAGGTATAGTCTTTCTCAACTATCAGCCGTTGACCGCGGCCTTCTTTGACGGCCGTCCACACATCTCTCATGCCATCCACTACATGCTGCTGCCATTCTTCCTGTATCAACTGTAACATGGTCGATTGCTGCGTATCGTCTATCCACGATCTTAACGCGGGCCAAACGCGGTCTTCAAGCGCTTTTACAGTAACATTAGCGTAATTGCCATTAATAGTAGCTATAATATTCTTCTCATGAACGCTAACTTCCTGCAACAGTGAGATGTCCTTTTGAGGTCCTGTTACTATAAGAGGCTGATCTTCCAGGTAAGCAGAGAGCATCTGGTCTGTCTCCCGGTAGAAGCTCTTCAGGCGATTGGCCTCATTAGCCGATTTATCTCCCTCAAAACCTTGTATCGCCGTTTGACCTGAATAGGAACTGGCTCTTGCGGGTTTGCTGTATTCGTAATCATCATGGAAATACCGGGGGAAGACGCCATCATTTACTTCTTCTAAACTGTTTAGATGCCCCTTGTAACAATGGGCTGCTTTTTCATCTACATGCAATACCATGTAGCTGATACTATAATGCTCCAGGTATAATAGTTCCCGCAAAGCAAAGGAATCACCGATTTCAACCTTCTTCTGAACAGGAAAACAGAACTTGACCAGCTTGCTGTAGCCAGGCGATACATAAAACCCCAGTCCTTCGGCGGTAAGATCATAATGCCGGTCAAAGTCGTCCAGCAGTCCTTGCAGAGAGTGCAACAGGGAGGCTTCCTCTTTGGGATACATGCTTCGCAGGAAATCACCTGCTTCCTGTATGGCTTTTTCTGCCAGCAGCAAGGCTGCCTTTTTATCCGGGGCAACAGTTTCATGCAGCGAAACAATGATAGTCACGTAAGGTGGTTTTGCCGCTTGTTTTTGCATAATGCTTAATTTATCTTTTATCATAGTGCTTAATTTTGACATGGTGTATGAAATGTTTTCTGCCAGTTAGCCAGCAGTCCGGCAGTATAACAAAAGGTCAGGATGCGAGCCATCCTCCATCCACTGTTAACGCATGACCAGTTATAAACGACGCTGCGTCAGAACACAACCAGACTACTGCTTCTGCTACTTCTTCCGGTTCTCCAAACCTGCCCATAGGCTCCATATCAACGAAATGTTGCTCTGCTGCTTTGTCTTTGCCGGTAATTCTATCCACCATGGGCGTCCTTATTACACCGGGACATACAGCGTTTATCCTTATACCTTGTTTTGCATTCTCCAGCGCCGCAGTTTTGCTGAGGCCAATAATGGCATGTTTACTCGCCACGTAAGCCGGCAGGTTGGGGAAGCCCATAAGTCCTGCCACCGATGCGCAATTGACAATAGCTCCTTTACCCTGGCGCAGCATGTGTGAAAGTTCGTGTTTCATACAGAGCCACACACCGGTGAGGTTCACTGCCAGTACCTTTTCCCAGTTCTCCTGTGTACATTCATGAGTAGCGGCCAAAACACCTTCTATGCCCGCGTTGTTGAATGCAAAATCGAGCCTGCCATATGTAATGAATGTTTTATCGATCATGGAAGTAATATCGGCAGCTTTGGAAACATCACACTGTACAAAAACAGCATTGCCTCCCACGGCTGCTATTTCTTTCATCGTTATCTGTTCCGCGTCCTCAATCAAGTCTGCTACAACTACGCTCGCGCCTCTTTTTGCGAAAGCAATGGCTGTAGCCCGGCCTATGCCGAAGCTGCCGCCTGTTACTAAAGCTACCTGTCCATTGAAGATTTTTTCCATAAGAGCTTATTTTATGTTGTTAAGGGAAAATGCTTCCAGCTGTCATGTCCACTTCACCAGTGGCATGTCTGTACGATGGTACAGAAAATGATTTTTCGGGTATACCCGGAACGTATAAGTGTATTCTCCGCTATGCTGCAAATTTATCTTTGCTGCATATACGATTTCATCTCCCTGCTGATGGCAGAGTTGCAATTCATGTTTAAACGCCGGACTTTCTTTCCTGTATTTATCTGTAAAAATGATCTCTACACCAATATCGTCGGCAATCAGTTTGCCTGCAGTGAGCGTTACCGCGACATCCAGTTGTTCTCCCGCAACCTTTGCAGACAGCAGGCTTTTGGCGGGAGTAACGGCTACGATCCCTATGTTGTCCCAGCCAGCTTTTATTTTGTCTTTCCAGACCACCAGGTCACGAGCCAGTGCATAGTTGTTCTCACGAAGTGCTGCAGCGCGTTCAGACAGCTTGCTATAACAGGTATTATATTCACTCATCATCCTGTTCATGGAAATTGCCTGCCCGGAGAATATGATAGCCTTTTTAATCTTTGCGACCCATTCCACGGGAATATCCTGTTGATTTCTTCTGAAGTACATGGGGATTATTTCATGTTGTAGCATACTGTATACTTCGGCTGCATCCAGGGCATACTGTTTGTTTTCGTCAGAATAAAAATGCTGCGCTGTCAGCGCCCAGCCGCTTTCAGGATGATACTGTTCCGCCCACCAGCCATCCTGTGTACTGAAGTTAAGTACGCCATTGATAAGGGCCTTCATGCCGCTCGTGCCCGATGCCTCTCTTCCCCTTACGGGTAGGTTCAGCCAAAGGTCTACTCCCTGTACCAGCAGTCGGGCAATATCCGTATCGTAGTCTTCCAGAAAAATAATATGTGTATGATTGGTGCTGCCTGCCGCATTTCTGATTACCTGTTGCAGCATGCTGACGCCTTCCATGTCTGCAGGATGAGCTTTGCCGGAGAAGATAAAGATCACAGGTTGCTGCTCGTTAGTGATGATCTTTTTTAACTGCTCCGGATCATAGAACAGCAGGGTGCCCCTTTTATAAGGCGTAAACCGCCGCGCAAATCCAACATACATCGCTTGTGGATGTAAGGTTGCCTGTAGGGCTGCGATCTGTTCCGGAGCACGATGGTGCCGGAGTTGCTGTTGGGTTAGCAGCTGTTGCAGCCGTTCAATCATGGTTCGTTTAAGCCGCTGCCTGATCTCCCATATGCGGGCCTCTGGTATTTCTGCGATATATTGCCAGGAACCTTTGCCAGATTGCAGATTAATGTCGCATTCCGCGTACAGTTCCTGCCACTCCGGCGCAACCCATGTCGGATAATGCACGCCATTGGTAATATACCGCAGAGGTAGTTCATCCGGCTCATAATCTTTCCATAGGGATTGCAGTAGTCCTGCAGATACATCCCGATGCATACGACTGACGGCATTGATTTCCTGTGCCGACTTTGCAGCCAGGTGGAACATGGAAAAATCCGTCTGCGTATTATATTCGTCTGCTTTTCCCAATGCCATCAGTTGCTGCCAGCTGACATAACAGTCTTCTGCGAGCCCCGAAAAATAAGCGCGTAACAAGGTTTCGCTGAAGGTATCCATAGCTGCCGGCATTGAGGTATGAGTAGTGAAAAGATGAGAGGCTCTTACTACTTCAAACGCATCTTCAAAAGAAAGGTGATCCCGGTAAATAAGCTGCCTTATTCTTTCGAAGACAAGAAAAGCGGCATGTCCTTCATTACAATGATATACGTCAATGGTCAGGTTGAGTGCCTGAAGCAACCTTATGCCTCCGATGCCTAACAGTATTTCCTGTTGCAGCCGGAGTTCTTTTTCTGCCGGATAAAGCCTGGAAGTTATTTTACGGTCTTCAGGATTGTTTTCGGCGATATCTGTATCAAGCAGATAGAGGTTCGTCCTGCCCACCTGCACTTTCCAAGCCCTGGCGAAGACAGTTCTTCCCGGGAAGGCGAGTGAGATCTGCAGGGGATCGCCATGGCAGTCCTTCACATCCTGGAAAGGCAGCATTGCCGGGTCCAGGTGCTCCGCCACGGCCACCTGCTTGCCGTCGTCGGAGAATTGTTGTCTGAAGTAGCCTTCCCTGTAAAAAAGGCCAACAGCCGTCAGGCTCACCTGCATATCACTTGCCGTTTTGAGGAAGTCGCCCGCCAGTACGCCCAGCCCGCCGGAGTAGATCCTGAAGGCAGGCAGCAACGCATATTCCATACAGAAGTACGCCACTGAAGGACCCGGCTCCATCGGGAGGTGGTTATATATGTCGAGTTGTTCTTCCAGCACGTGCAAACGCTGTATAAAATCCCTGTTGGTGGTCAGTGCATCCAGCTTTTCATAATTGAGGTAGCTGAGCATTCTGATGGCATCTTCGTGACAATCAGACCACAGCTGCGGGTCAATACTTCGGAACAACTCTCTGGCGGCGGGCATCCAACTCCACCATACGTTCTGGCTGAGCTGCCTGAGCGCTTCCAGTCCTGGTGGAAACGAAGGCGTGATGTTTATCTCCCGCCATACAGGTTGCTGGCTCAGGACTACAGATGCACCGGCAGGTAATACCTGCGGCTTGTCGCGAAAAAGTCCTTCCCGTTGCCAGCTTTTATGTAATGCAAAACTGTAGGCTTCGTAATATTTTCCGATCAGTTTTTCCCATGTGAAGCGCAGGCTCAGTTCCCTGGCATTGCTGCGCATTTTAGTCACCACAGCAGGCATCAGTTGCAGGAAGGAACGGATGAACGCGGCAATTGCCTTCGGGGTCTCCTGCATGTCGCCGTCACGCCGGTCTATTATGTTTATACCGATCCGTTCATTTTCCGGCAGCGCTTTCGCCGCAATGCCGAAACCAGATAATGAGGTGGTGAGGGAGGGTATATGGAATGCCAGGCTTTCCATTGGCGTGTATCCCCACGGCTCATAATAGGAGGGAAATACAGCCAGGTCGAAACCCGTCAGCATATCGTAGTACGTGAGATTGAAAATGCCGTCCTGTCCGTTGAGATAGACGGGCGCATAAATCACTTTGACGCTGGCGCCGGGAGTATTATTGAGTCCACGCTCTTTCATGCGCTGGATGATAGCATCTTTATCAGGCGCGTACAGGTTATGAGTCAGAATATTGTCCTCCGGCGTGCGCGAATATGGCGGATGTACATGTTCCAGCAATGCGTCCCTGGGGCCTGTATGCGCTGCGGGGATAAACAACACTGCTAATACTGTCCTGGGGAGTGCTTCTTTTTGCAACTGTGATAATGCGTCGATAAAGACATCGATACCTTTATTATGGAATTCATGGCGGCCGCTTTTTATTATCAGCAGACTGTCTTCCGGAAGTTGCTCCTTGAATAATGTGCCAGCCACTTTCAATACAGCAGCCCTGGCCAGTTTTCTTTTATTCTCAAAATCCTCTTCGGGCGCTATGCCGGTGTCAAAACCATTTGGGGTGACGTAATCAGGATATTTTTCAAGAAAGATCCGGCACTCGCGGGCTGTTGTTTCACTAACACAGGTAAAACAATCTGCTGTGGCAGCAGCGGTTTTTTCCAGGGAGTATTTAGCAGTCACGTGGTAATCTGCAGCCCTTGCGGCAGCGTCGACCTTGTCGGCCATATTGTAGAATGGCAGTCCACTGCCTGCCAGTGTCCTGCCTAGCACAGTAGCATGCGTTGTAAAGACGGTTGCTACCTGTGGTACGTTTTTTTCGAGGTATAGGACGCCGGCGCCTGTCATCCATTCGTGGAACTGCGCAATGATCCTGTCGGTGGCATTAAGATGCAGGCGGTAAAAATCAGCAATCAGCATCCCTGCGGCATAACCGAACAGGGCGGGGTCAATGTAATCCCACTGGCCTGTTAGCGAGTCGAGCCGGAACCGGCTCCACAGATCAGCGAAAATGTCGTTTTTACGGGTGTATAAGGGGCTGAAATCAACCAGAATAGCAATTGGATTGCCTGGTATATTCCAGCGTCCTGTTCTTATCCGTAAGCCCTCTTTTCCTGCCTGCTCCTGCCATAAAGGGAACAGGGACCTGTCTTCGTGGAACACGGATAGCTGACTACCTGTTTTGGTGAGATCTGGCCCGATGAGAATGTAACGATCTTGCAGCTCCTTTTGCAGCGATGCTGCCTTTGTGCTTATTACAGTATGGATACCACCTACTTTATTGCAGATCTCCCAGCTTATTTCAAATATATAATCAGGTCGTAGGAACTCATTGCCTGCAGGGATCATACTTGCTCATTTAAAGTGTTGGTGGTGATGGATGTCTTGTGCTGTGCCCTGAATCCGGAGATGATATATTCCATTCTGATCAGTTCCGCTACACTCCATGCCTGGGCAACCGCTCCTCCCGGGTGATGCGGGAAGTCTCCGTTAAATAATTCCGGAATGTTATTGATACAGTATTCATCCAGCACATATTTAAATCCGTCATAGATCTTCTCCAGATAGGGTAGAGCCACAGGTCCTTCCGCTTTTAGCACCGCCTCGGTAAAGTGCCCGAGCAACCAGGGCCATACCGGTCCCTGGTGATATGCTTTATCGCGCGTTGCCTGATCGCCGGTATATACTGGCTGATACTGCGGGTCGAAAGGTGAGAGTGTTCTCAATCCTCTTGGGGTGAGAAGCTCGTTCCTGACTTTTTCCATAACTGCCCTTTGTTGTACCGGCAGCAATGGTGAAGAAGGCATTGATACAGCGAATATTTGGTTAGGCCTGACAGACCAGTCGCATGTATCGCCGTTTACACAATCGGCCAGGTATTTTTTTTCATCGCTCCAGAAACAGGCGATAAAAGACTTTGCAATTTTTTCAGGGAATGTTTCCCAGCTTTCAATAAAAACCTGATCATTAGCTTCTGTCGCGGCATTCAGACAGAAGCATATCGCGTTGTACCAAAGGGCGTTCACTTCCACTGCTTTTCCGGTACGCGGGGTAACGGGTCCTTCAGGCGCTATCGCGTCCATCCAGGTCAGGGCCATTCCAGGCCCTCCTGCGTATATCAGGCCATCTGTTTCCATATGGATATTGAACAAGGTGCCGTCTCTGTAGGCTGTCAAAATATTTTTCAACGTTTTGCCGTAATCATGCCAGATCCCTTTCCACGAATGTGTTTTCTCTGCATACTGCTGTAAGGCCCATATTAACCACAAAGAGGCATCTACTGTATTATACGCCGCACATGTACCTGTTCCGGTATTCGGAAGCAGGCCATTCTTTACCTGCTTCAGGAGCTGCCGTACAATGCCCTTGAAAACGTTCACTTTTCCTGTCAGTAACGTCAAGCCAGGCAAAGAGATACAGGTATCCCGTCCCCAACTGCCAAACCAGTAGAAACCAGCTCTGATACGGTCGGTCATCACGAACTGTTCTGCCGCCAGCAGCAGGTGATCCCGCAGTGTTTCGGGTTTCCGCACAGCCTCCCTGCATTTGCTGAACCTGTCTTCCAGGTTACTCATATTTGCAGGAGATAACCCTGCGTAGAAGATGACGGATTGTCCAGGCGCCAGTGATGTTTCAAAGTATCCGGGCGAATACAGGTCTTCCTGGTACTCATATCCCCGTTCTTTTTCCCAGCTGTATTCAAAATTGTAATACCAATATCCGTTAGCCTGAAATAAACCATCTTTCATCTGTAGAAAAAGGTCATTGTACCCCGGGTAAAGATTAATGCTGATGCCTTGTTTAATACTTCGGGTGACGGTATCTGCAACACTATTGGCCTTTGTAAGCGTATGCATGTTGCGGAATGCCACCAGCGGGCGCAACTGAAGTTTAACCGGCTTCCTGCCTGTCAACAGTGTATAGGCGACCATCACACTGCCGTGCCCATCCAGCACGATTTCTTTCAGCAGCAGGTTGTCATCCAGCTGATACCACCATCGTGGCAATGGATTAGCTGCAAATGCAAGAATATGCTGCAGGGATGATGGCATTTCTGATCCGGCATAGCGGTGAAGGGACAGTTGAACGGACCTGTCGCCGCAAATGAAAGTCTCATCCAGAGATGATAGTATGACATAATTATCGTCGCCCGGAAATGACTGAGGCGCTACCAGCAGCCCGTGGTATTTACGCGTATGACAGCCTGATATTGTACTGGCACTCCAGGAGCCTGATGGTCCGGCAACCAGGTATTCCCTGGATGCCGAGAAGTTCAGGTCCTGCATGAGTGGGCTATGAAAGCAGTTGTAAAGCATAGTTGCAGGAATTAAGGAGCAATGATCAGTTCATCCTTTACATCTACCACGCCAGGAGTAGCCCATACCGCTTTTTCGATCTCATTTCTTTCGCCCCATGAACGTACTTTTCCCCTGAGAATAATGTTGTGGCCCTCTGTTATAATACTAATCGCGTCCGCCTCCACATCTGCGCTGCGTTCCAGCGCTTTTTTGATATTATCCTTGACAATTGAACGGGTGAGTGCCGGTCTTAACCGGATCAGGTTAGTTACACCTTTTACACCCTGCAGATCCTTAACCAGGTTTTCTGCTGCCTGTTTCTGGTATTGCCATTCCACTTCTCCATCCAGTGTTATCCAACCGTCTTCCACTTTTAATGTCACGCTGTCTTTTGGTACTACCGTACTCCAGGAGAATGCATTCAGGCCGGCATGTGCAATGTCCGTATCTGACTTGCTTTCTCCATTGAGGAAATGTACTTCAATGTCCATGGCCACAGCCTTTACGTCTTTTACTCTTTTGGCCGCTTTCTCTGCAGCTGTTTTTTTTGTGTAACTGTTTACAGTACCACTTAAGGTTACCACACCATCATGGACGGAAACGCCTACTTCGGCAGCTTCCAGGGAAGGGTCCCATACGAGTTCGTCCATGACGTCCTGTTGTAGTTGAAGGTCTGTTTTCATAATTGAAGAATTGTTGAGTGAGGAAATTGACTCTTACCGAAATTATTGCAAATCGCATGTCTGTTCAATGATGGCCATTGCGTCTGATGATGATGTCTATCCATCTGTTTGTATGATAGCGATCATTGATCGCAGTACATTGGTTTCGGAACTTCGATGTTCAAATCGATTCTCATGAAAGCAACATTCAGCCTGTTTACGCTCAAGGGCGCCAAAATTGGGATACATTGGACATTTATCCTGCTGATCAGCTGGATATTGATCGCCGACGGGCTTACCGGTAAGACACCTGCACAATCGTTGTGGAAACTGGTTGCCGTCATGGCAGCTTTCACTTCTGTTGCGTTACATGAGCTGGGCCATATGTTTGCCGCCCGCTACTATAGGATCCCGGTTAAAGAGATCCTTTTATTGCCTATCGGCGGTATGACACACCTGAAACGCCAGCCTGAAACACCCGGACAGGAAATAATGATCAGCCTGAGCGGTCCGGCAGTTAATCTTGTCATTGCGATGTTGCTGATACCATTCCTGCCCGGACAAACGCCGTTATGGAAATCCATTCCTTTTTTCCTTAGTACAGACCGGCTGAATTTTATTTTCTTTTTACACGCTGTTAACGTGCTGCTGGGAGTGGTCAATCTTATACCTGCATTTCCCATGGACGGCGGCAGGATACTGAGAGGAATGATGGAGCTGTTCACCACACCGTTGAAAGCAACCAATATCGCGGTATGGGTCGGTCGTTTTGTGTCGCTGTTGTTTGTAGTCTCCGGCATACTGAATATGAACCTGCTGCTTATCATTGCGGGAGTTGTGTTGCTGTTACAGGGAACGATTGAAAAGCACAATGCCATCGTGCGGGATGCCCTGAGGAATGTATCGCTCAGGGATGTGCTGGTAACAGACTACCATACCATATCATCTTCACTGACGGTAAGAGAGGCCTTACCTTTCCTCGCCGATTGCCGGCAGCCCTATTTTGTCATCACTACGGCGGGATCCCCGGTTGGCATACTTAGCAGGGGAACGCTTATAAAGAGCATTGATAAAAAGCATATCGACCGGGCTGTAAGTGAGCTGATCACAGAGGAACATCCCGCTTTTGATATCGGCATATCAGCGCTTGGCGCCTGGGAGAATCTGCCACCTGAAACAGATATGATCATTCCTGTGACAGGCAATGGGGACCTTGTTGGTGTCATCAGCCGCGATGCGATCATTGAATATCTGGCCGTGCACAGACATAGTGATGATATACAGGAGGTATTCAGCTAATAACGTTGCATGATCAGCACTTCATAAAGCTTTTCGAATACCAGCAACACAAGATTTTTCCATAATGGAAATGTCATTCCCGCAAGTAGTAATGCCGTCAGCCAGGCGAAGATCTTTTCAATCTGTGCATGCCATTGACCATGAATATTGCCTTTTACAGGAAGGGGAGTGATCTGCGTATACATAACAATGAAATTTACTGATACTGAATATAAACAGGACTCGGATGCAAAGCCAGTACTTCCTCCGGCGCCATCAGCCGCTTACCTGTTTGAGAATCTACTTTATAAAATATTTTGAAACCGGTATACTGCACCGGTTCCCGCGCAACGAAGCCTGTGTAGCTATCTATCTTTTTGGCAGGTGAGCCAAAACCATCCATGTTTATGACTACCTGTACTTCAGGAACTTTCTTAATATCCTTATAGTTGGTCAGCATTCCCTGAGTAAAACGGTGTACTACCAGTATTTTGGGTGGCAGTTTGTATTTCTTCACGATGCCGGACAAAAACGTAATGGCATAGTTAATATCTGCGGCGTCAAAAGTGCCAATACGGGAGCTGGGTACCTGCTGATTTTTCATGGAATATTCGGGATCTATTCCCAGGTGTGCTTCCGGGAGGCGCAGATATGTTTCCAGTAAAGGTAATTCATCCTGCAGGGTACTTAGTCCTACCTGTACGTCCAGAAATAACAGCGTCTTTTCCTGATAAGCCAGTGCAACCACTTTTTCGAGTTGTTCGGGCGGCATACGCAGGCGGTATTTGCCGGAAGGTCCGGGGCTTTCCTGGGCTGTAACAGCAATGTAATGCAGTGCAGGTAATGCCGGCAGCATCGTGTCGGCCTGTTGCCATCTGGCTGTTTCCTCTTTTAGTTTCGTCAACATTTCGCTTTCGGGCTGCATGCCCAGTATTCCCATCGCCGGTGTATAAAAGTTGCCATAATAGGCGATGATCCTGTGATACGGAAGCAGTGCCCCTGCCGGGGGAACTGCTCCGTACACAGGCCACTTTTCCGATGGATCGTTATGCACAAGATGAAGAAGGTAACGCTTATAGCGATTAGTATCCTTAGTTTCAGCCGATAATACAGTTGTAAACTCCGCGGTGGCCTGCTGCTGACTGTCCCGCGACGTAGCGCGGCGATCTTCCGCCGCTGGCCGGGTACAGGCAAACAGGAGTCCCGAAATGCACATGAGTGCTGCTGACCTGTAGAACAGTGATAGCATACACAATTGTTTTTCAGAAGTTAGGTGATGCTCTCCGTGGAAAAAGATACTATCCCGGTAGTCTGATGATACACATCATCAAACAAAAAGCAATAGCTGGCATATTGACCCGGCCCACGGAGCGTTGATACAAGTGATAACACTTACCGAAGCCTTAATGTTTGAATAAACGCTATAAACTATTACCTGAATTTGTTGTAAACGTCGTCGTAGAACCTGATATCGCCCCGCTGGTCCGGCCAGGCAACCTCATATAGTATAAATACTGGTGTTTTCTGCTTCACGGGAATGACAACAGGCCCTTTCTGAGGCGCAGCGGCCATTTTTACCAGGCTGTCTATACGTTGCGCTTCGGCCGGCAGGAGCAGCTTCGCCAGTGGGATTGCATCTTCCACCCGGATACACCCATGACTGAAATACCGTTTGTTGAACATAAAATAGCTTTTGCCTGGCGTATCATGCAGATAAGTGCTGTAAGGATTGAAGAAATTCAGCTTGATTATACCCAGTGAATTGTCACAACCATTCATCTGCCGGATAGTATAAGGAAAATTGGTCCTGCTGAGCGATTGCCAGTCGATGGTCGTTGGGTCCAGTATTTTGCCCGATCTGTCCAGGACCTGGTAATTACCTGCATCCAGGTATGCGACCGGATTACCCTTTATACCTGGCAGCAACTCTCTCGTGGCAATATTGTAGGGCACCGTCCAGTAAGGATACATGATGATCTCATCTATCCTGCTGGTGAGGGGAGAAGTAGGCGTGCGTTCCTTTCCTACAATAGTACGGGAATACAGGAGCAGACTGTCGCCCTGGTAAAGATAAAGGCCTGCAGCCGGAATGTTCACTACAATGACTGACTGATACTGGCGTATACAATTCAGCCAGCGGTACGTATTCAGCGCGTGTTTTAACTCAGATAATCTTTTCTCAAGCGGAATATTCAGCTCTTCAATCACTCCGCGTCTCAGGGCGCCATCTTCCATGAATTCAAACAGGCGCTGTGCGGCCCTGACCTTCATCCTTAAGCTATCCTCCTGGATGTTGTAGCTGACAGTATCAAGGTAGCCGAGCTGATACAGCTTATCTATCAGGGGATGGTTGGTACTATCCACTACGTTGCTGATAACGTTTACAGGATGGTATCCCGAATCTTGTAAGCGTTGTGTGTAGATCGCGATCATGCGCTTGATGGATCGGTACTCCGGACACGTTGGCTCCAGTCTGTTGAGCAGTTGTGCGAAAGTATTTTCAG
The DNA here is from genome assembly GCF_021646545.1 of Chitinophaga filiformis. Classification (GTDB taxonomy): domain Bacteria; phylum Bacteroidota; class Bacteroidia; order Chitinophagales; family Chitinophagaceae; genus Chitinophaga; species Chitinophaga filiformis_A. The sequence goes on from NZ_JAKIRP010000009.1 coordinate 73,081, forward strand.
CAAGGGCCTGATGCAGGAGGGCGGAAATATCGTAACAAGTGGGTGTGTATTTCAATCCGTCATATCCTACTCTGGCAGCTTTGGTGCCGTATGTCACATCCGTAAAGAAAGCAATAGCAGCCAGCGATAGTTGTTTGTCTGTTTCTGCGGAATCTGCAGGCGCGATACCCGCGTTCAGTTGCTGCACCAGCGTATAGGCATAATCATGTGGGTCGAGTCCGAGCAGCTCCGACTGCGCGAAATAGTTAAAAAGCGTCTGTCTGTTTGCTGCACAGTCTGCGGGTAGCCAGTACATTTGTTGCCCGGCTGCAACAGTGAAATACTGCACTAAGAGTAATAATAACAGGCAGGCTTTTTTCCGCATACAGTTTTTGCCATAAATGTACCATAGCGGAGAGGGACGAAAAATGATCATGGTTGCCGTAACAACTGTTTCTGGTCAGCCCTGGTCTCAGCGGTTAATCCATTCATACAACCGGTATACATCTTCTTTTTTGAATAATTGTGTGCCTGTGTTCATGGTAGCGGCAGTGCCACAGGCTACGCCAAATCTCGCCACAGCCTGTAAAGGCTCTCCCTTGTCCAGCATCCAGGCCATGCCGCCCACCATGCTGTCGCCGGCACCGACGGCGGTCCGCTTTTTTACAGCTGGCGCGCTGATCCTTTCACTCAGCTCTCTGGTAACGAGTAATGCACCTGCAGGCCCCATGGATATTACCAGCACTTCGCAATAGCCTTTGTCAATGATCTTCCTGGCTTCTTCTGTCACTTCGTCCAGTTCCAGGTACTCTTTACCCGCGAGGCTGCAAAGTTCAGACATATTGGGTTTTAACAGGTAGATGCCTTTCCTGGCTGCCTGTAGTAAGGGTTCTCCTGACGTGTCTACGATCAGCTTTGAGCCGGTACGTTTGCACAAATGAGCAAGGCGGGCAAGGAAATCGTTCGGTACGCCGGGAGGCAGACTGCCGCTGGCCACCACGATGTTGGGTACCGGTTGTACTGCTTCAACTGCTGCCAGGCATCTTTGCAGGTCAGCCTCATCCAGTGCAGGACCCGGCATTACGAACCGGAACTGCTGGTTATGACTGAGCTCTGTAACGGTGATGTTCTCCCGCGTTTCTGCTTTCAATGGAACGACAATACTTTTAATGTCTGCTGCTGTCAGGAGTTCCCGTAGCCTGGCGCCGTTAGCACCGCCTGCGGGGTAAAGCGCCACGCTTTCTCCACCTAGCTTTTTGATGGCTTTACTGGCATTGATGCCGCCACCGCCGGCTTCTGTAACCGGTTGTTCGCAACGTAGTTTCTTCTCCGGGAACATTTTTTCTACTGTAGTGCTCTTGTCGAGTGCAGGGTTCATTGTTATTGTCAATATCATGGGGACTGGTTTTTCATTTCAAAGGTATTTCATTAAAAATGTTCCAACGCATGACAGTCATCAGTGTTTTTTAGGCTGCTCATTTTTTGAAAACTTAATATATGTACTCACTTTTACAAGCTTGCATATAAACGACATAATTAGTATTATTACAAAATGCGCAGGGCGCTGCTATGAAACCTTGCCAGATAAACACAAATATTCGCAGAACTCAGTTTTCAATTGCAACAAATCTATGCAGGACCAAAAAACGTTTCAGCTGGCTGAAAAATTATGGAATTATCTATGCCTCCACCAGGAGATCAAAGCATCCGATTGTATATTGGTATTGGGAAGTCATGACACCAGCGTTGCTGAAAGGGCCGCGGATATTTTCCTGGAAGGATATGCTCCGCTGATCGTGTTTTCCGGCGGTTTCGGATATCTGACACAGGAAACCTGGAAAGTAAGTGAAGCCGAAACATTTGCGGCATTAGCCATTAAAAGAGGAGTGCCGGAGTCTGCTATCATCCTGGAAAATAAGTCGACCAATACCGGCGAAAATGTCATTTTCAGTATGCAATTATTAAAGGAACGGAACATTCATCCGTCGAGCTTTATACTTGTACACAAGCCCTATATGGAACGGCGTAGTTATGCCACTTTCAGGAATCATTTTAAGGAAGTGCCTATATCTGTTACATCTCCGCAAATATCAATGGCCGACTATTTCGCCCGTGGCAGTATTTCCTATGAGACCTTTCTCGATACGCTCGTAGGTGATCTGTACCGGATAAGAACATATAGCAGCAAAGGGTTCCAGATACCACAGGAAATACCGGAAGATGTATGGAGCGCCTATACTGAATTGGTAGATTTAGGATTTAATAAGCGTATTAACTAGTCTTTATAACGTCATATTTATTTTCGTCTGTAAACTGACATATCCTTGAAGGTATATTTTCATTTCCCATGCCCCACATTTGTGTTAACCCGGTATGTTCTGGAGGGGAGAGTCTCCCTTTCTCATGTTCCCGACCTTCGTGTTTAAGCCGATATGTCCTGAATGGCTAAATCCTGCTTTCTTGTACCCCGACCTTGAAAAATACCGGTCTTACCCAAATAAATACTCTTCCGTGGGAATACTTTACCGCAATTTTGATGTGTCAACGTAAGTAGACAGCCGGCAGACGACTTGATTGTCACCGGCAGTAATTAAAAACATTTTGATGTGCAGGCGCTTTATTATAACGCAGCCTGCTATTAAACAGATAAATACAAAGGAAATGAAAACGATTATCATCAACGAATTTGGCGGAACAGATAAATTGGAATACATCGAGCTGCCTGAACCCCTTATTAAAGAAAATGAAGTACTGATAAAGGTGCATGCCATTGCCATCAATCCGGTAGACGTAAAGACAAGAGCTGGAAAAGGTATGGCAGGGCGGATGAAAAATGAAATGCCGCTTACCTTAGGTTGGGATATTTCGGGCGTGATAACAGCCGTAGGCAGCAATGTGACGGAGTTTGCGGTGGGGGATGAAGTATTTGGTATGGTGAACTTCCCTGGTCATGGCAAGGCCTATGCAGAATATGTAGCCGCTCCGGCTTCCCATCTGGCAAAAAAGCCGTCCAATATTACTCACCAGCAGGCAGCAGCCACGACACTGGCAGCGCTGACTGCTTACCAGGGACTGTTCCGGCAGGCCGGCCTGAAAAAGGGACAGCGGGTACTGGTGCATGCTGCCGCCGGTGGAGTGGGGCATTTTGTGGTACAGCTGGCTAAACACGCGGGTGCATATGTAATAGGGACATCTTCGGCAGCCAACAAGGACTTTGTACTCGGATTAGGCGCTGATGAGCATGTGGATTACAGGAGCCAGCTGTTTGAGGAAGTAGTAAAAGATGTTGACCTGGTATTTGACGGCGTTGGCGGTGAACTGATCAGGAGGTCTATCGCGGTGGTGAAGCCAGGAGGAATGATTATCAGTATTCCCTCTGGCGTTCCTGCAGAGATTGCCGAAGCTGCGAAGGAAAGTGGTGTAAACGCGTTTTTCTTCCTGGTGGAGTCGAGCGGACCCGATATGGAAGTGTTGGCAGACATGCTGGAAAAGGGAATTATCCGACCTTATGTAAACCATTTTGATTTCTCCCAGATGGATATTGCCCATCAGCAGCAGGAAACAGGGAATACCCGGGGAAGGATTGTGCTCACCATTCTCTGATACCTGCCGGACGATACATAAAGACATTGGTTTTTGCATTAACTTGATGGCTGATTCAGGATAAATTTTTGACGACTTCAAAGTAAATCAGCAGTATAAAATGCGAGTAGAAAATTCAGCTCAGCCTTTTTTCATTACCCGGGAGGAATTACAGGAATGGAACCAGCGTCCGCATAAGCACAACTTTTTTGAACTTGTTTATATAGAAGCCGGTAGCGGGAAGCAATGTATCAATCACAGTCTGATCCCATATCAGCAGGATAACATCTTCCTGTTGCCTCCTTATGACTGTCATTCGTTTGAAATAGCGGAGCCGACTACTTTCATTTTTATCCGGTTCAACGGTCTGTTCTTTAAAAAGGACAGTATGCAGATGATGGATTATACAGAATGGTTCCAGAATCTGCACTACATATTGAGCAGTTATAACAGGCAACCAGGAGATATTATACACAGTGCTTCCGATAAAAATATGCTTGTTCACCTTATCAAAGGTGTTTACGAGGAGTATACCAATAAACGCGGGCAGTCAGACTCTATCATTCGTGGTCATATGTTTGCGTTGCTGAATATCCTCCGGCGCAATTTTGAACAAACCTTCAAAAACGATCATCCGGTTGCGGAAAAACAGATCAGTGATATCCTGCAGTACATACAGTTCAATTTGTTCGACAATGAGAAGTTGCGCATAGAGGCAATTGCCAGCGAATTTCATTTGTCGGCCACTTATGTAAGCGAATATTTCAAAAAGAAGACGGGAGAGACGCTGAAGGAATATGTGCTGAAATCGAGAGTAAATGTTGCTCATAGCCGGCTTAAGCATTCCGACCAGACAGCGAAGGAGATCGCCTATGAATTAGGATTTACAGATGCCAGTCACATGGCCAAGGTGATCAAAAAATATTATCCTGCAGGAGCGGATTCCTGCACAACTTTGGGTGTATAACATTTAAGCGGCAGCGGTACATTACCGGCTGCCGCTAATGCTTTCTCAACGTTTAAGCGTGTTCGTGTTCCTTCACTTTTTCATCAATTCTGAAAGATACTTTACAGATCAGTCCATAAGTGGTGATTTTCCCGTCCTGAACATGTACCTTAATATCTTTTACGAACACGGAGTCTATATTGTGTATGGTCTTTGACGCTTCTGTCACTGCGTTTTGAATAGCGTCTTCTATACTCTTTTCAGAAGATGCGATGATCTCAATAACTTTTACAATGGCCATAACGAAATTTTTATAGTGAAACAATATTATGCAGGTCACAATTACCATACCTGCTTCCACCAGGCAGATCATAAGAACGAAGTGGACCGGAGGGTATAATTATTGTGGCAGGTCAATTCAGGACAGCTTTAAAACCCGCGTTATGCATCTTTTAACAGATATGAAGAGCCTGGATCCATTGTTGAAGGACATTGATGAAAGACGTATTGTAATGCTTGGGGAAGCATCGCATGGTACCCATGAATACTATACCTGGCGTACTGCCATTTCAAAAAGACTGATACAGGAAAAGGGATTCCGGTTTATTGCCGTTGAGGGCGACTGGCCTGACTGCTATCGCATTAACCGGTATGTAAAAGGATATGAGGATGCAGGTGCCGATATCAGCAGCATATTGCAGACGTTTGACCGCTGGCCTACCTGGATGTGGGCGAATTGGGAAGTAGCTGCGCTGGCCGATTGGCTGAAGGAATATAACCGCAAGCTTCCCCTGGAAAGAAGAGTAGGCTTTTATGGCCTGGATGTGTATAGTTTATGGGATTCTATGAGTACTATCATGCACTATCTGGAGAAAGAAGATCAACAGACTGCCGCATCAGTGAAGAAGGCAATAGCATGCTTTGAGCCATTTAATGAAGATGAGCATCTGTATGCCCGTTCTTCACTGGCGGACCATAACTGCAGAGACGAAGTGCTGAATATGTTGCGGGAGGTCAGGTTAAAGGCGCAGTTCCTGGATGGAGACATGGAAGCGGGTTTTAATACAGAGCAGAATGCCCTGATAGCTGTCAATGCGGAAAGATATTACAGGAGCATGATCGGGTTCAGTAATGAGAGCTGGAATATACGGGACGGACACATGATGGAAACGCTTGAGCGCTTGCTGGAGTTTCATGGTATCCTGTCAAAGGGAATTATATGGGAACATAATACGCATATCGGTGATGCACGGGCAACCGATATGACTGGAGCAGGCATGGTGAATATAGGGCAGCTGGCAAGAGAAGAGTATGGCAAAGAGCATGTCTATCTCGCTGGTTTTGCCAGTTATAAAGGAACTGTAATAGCTGGCAGTGAATGGGGCGCGCCCATGCAGAAGATGGTGGTTCCTGAAGCGAGAGCCGAGAGTATCGAAGCTGTTTTGCATGATGAATACGGCACAAACTGTTACAAGCTTTTCAGTGATAAACGCGAAGAGGTATTTGCAACACGTATTGGTCATAGGGCCATTGGCGTTGTATACCATCCGGGGGCGGAGAGAAGAGGCAATTATGTGCCCTCTGTACTGCCTGAACGTTACGATGCTTTGATATTCCTGGATGAGACCCAGGCGCTGCATCCGTTGCACATGAAACCACATGATCAGAAGATGCCGGAAACATATCCCTTCGGTATATAATATTTATAGCTCTGTAATATAAATGACTGCGATAGTGGTGGTGCGCTGTGGCATGCATTTTGAGCCGGTTTACAGAAAAAAGACCATGAAAAATTTCATCAAATTATATTCGGGTCTTATAGTTATTTCCTTCCTTCTCAGCTGCAACAGCAGAAATCCCGATAGTGTAAAAAGTGCTAAAGAAGTAAATGCCAAAAGGATTGATACGGAGAGTCGTCCGGACGATTCAGCGGCTATTGTATTGACAAAGGATGATGCTAATTTCCTTGTGAATACAGCCAGTGGGGTAATGCTGGAAGCGCAGATGGGTCAGATGGCCATGGATAGATCCGGTAATCAGCGGGTAAAAGATCTGGGTGCAATGATCGCCCGCGATCACAAGGAAGCGGAAGCTAAGTTGAAGGAACTGGCGGCCGCCAAAAATGTGACGCTTCCTACGGATATATCGAACCAACAGCAGAAGCAGAAGGAAAATCTGCTTAAAAAGAGCGGCGTTGAGTTCGACAGGTCATATGTGGACATCACAGTGAATGACTATAACAAAGACATTAAGGATTTCGGAAGGGCGGCTAAATATGCCACAGATCCCGAAGTGAAATCTTTTGCCAGCAATAGTCTGCCACTGCTGTACACGCATCTTGACTCTGCCAGAAGCCTGCAGAAAGTGATGAAAAAAAGGATTGATATTAATACACCGATGCCGAGATAACTTGCGAAATAGTAACCCCAAAAATCTACTTTAATAAGTACCCCGTTACGCATGTCCCTTGCGTAACGCGAAGTGATCTTTGTACTGAAACCATATCACAGTTAACCCTAAAAAATGTAACCATGGCATTTGCATCAATTGCAGCGATGAGAGGGAACCCCAGCACTACCCCTCCCGCTACAGAAACCCTCCTCGGTTATTATGCTGCCAGCGACGGTGGCGGCGGAGAATTTTACTGGGACAGCACCTCCCAGGAAACGGATAATGGCGGTACCATTATCAAGCAGGCCAACCTGGTAACAGGCAGATGGAAAAGAATTATCACGGATACCATCAACGTCAGATGGTTCGGCGCTAAAGGTGATGACAGTACGGATGATACGGCCGCTATTGCTGCCTGCGCCGACTTTTGTCGTGTGACGGACGTTAACCCAGCCACTCAGGTGCGGAAGAACATGTACTTCCCCGAAGGCATGTATTACACCGACACGATCAACATTACGGGTATCTACAATGTGTCAGGCGCCAACATGAATACCCGCTTGCGGGGTAAACCAGGGAAGGACATCCTCTACTGGAAATCCCAGACGGAAGAAGATTTTGTGGAGGCACTCGACATCCAGATCACGAATTTCCAGCTGAAGCTGGACAGAAGTACCGACGTACGTTCTGCCAATGGCCGTACCAGGATAGGTCTGGGAGGCGAAAGAGTGGGCAATGCAGCGATCTGCCTGCCCGGACAGGTAGGTGGCACTGCGAGAAATACCGGCCACTATTTTGATAACCTCAGTATTCAGCGTTTAGGTAATGACGTAGACGGATACGGCGATTGCGGTATATTCTATGCCGGCCCCGCCTATCGTATCAACTTTGGTAGCATTGTGGAGATCCGCGGACTGGACTACGGCATTGTAGTTGGTACATCCGAGCTGGTAGCAGGCATGAAGCCGCTGCAGGTATCGCCTCCCGGCACTGGTAGTACGACTGTCCTTAACTGTGCTAATACCGGCCTTATATTCGCCAACGGTGAACAGGTAGCGCTGATCTTTGATCCTGCAGATGGCGCAGTGACCGGCCTTACACCACGTACCCGGTATTTCATTGTAAACGCTACCACTACCAGTGTTAGTCTGGCAGCAACTTCCGGTGGTACTGCTATCAGCTTCTCTACTTCCAATCCGCAGCTGTTCCTGGTGCCTGCAGGCGCCAATTGTATCGAGTATGCCTGTGACGAATGGGCGGCAGAACACCTGATCACTGCACTTAGCAGAAGGGTAGGACTGAGCGTGCCTAACCTGGCACAGAGTGTTTTCAACACCTTTGGCTGCCAGTCTTACAAAGTGGCCGTAAGAGTAATGGCTTTTCCCTCTGCTATCAGGTATGAACCACGTAGTGTGGAGTTCAGTGAAATGTATACGGAAGGTCCGTTGAACAGCGCCGTGGTAAATCAGGAATATGCCCTGATAGAAGGTACACAGATCCGTGTAGCTAATGGTCCTAAGTGTCAGAATGGTGGCAATGGTCGTAATAACTTCATCACCATCAACACCAACTACTCTGATTTTGGTCTGATCGAAGTAGACGATGGCAACAGTGTAACCATCAACGGTGATGGCAACACGATCCGTGCCGGTGTACAAAGCAAGGAGAATTTCATCAATGATCTGGGCGTAAACAACAGTATTCTGTTCATCAAGTCCTTCAACGGACTGGATGCGCCGCGCGACATCACCTATCTGGCTAAATACTCTGTAAATAAACCGCTGGGAGGTTACTGGCCGGATCATGTATTGCAGGGTACACCTGAAATTCCTTTCCAGAGTGAGAACGTATTGTTCCACCTGGCAGTGAACCAGCTTTTCTACAATAACCCTGCGCTTACTTACAAAACAGATGCTGCGCTGGATGTGAATGCCTATGTCAGCACAAGCACTCCGGTGCAGCTGGCTATCAGGAATCCACTGGGTAGTGTTTCCAATACATTCTCCATTAACAGATTCTTCCCGAAGTCAAGGTGGATATTGTATGCTAAGGTGAAAAGCCCTGATACAACAAAGAGTGTGACGATCGCATTTCAGCGGCTGGATGTTGCCGGAAGCTTTGGTGCGTCACGAGTAGTAACCAATGTAGGAACAAGCTGGCAGACTATCAGCCTGGTGGTCGATCATAGCGGCGCTCCTGATGGTATGACAGGCCAGATCTACGTGACTCCTGCCAGCGGCGGTCTTGACCTGGCGTATTTTGTGGTAGTACCGGCAGCAATGCAAAGCATACGTACGGGCAGCTTCACCGCCAGTGGTAATGGTACGGCAAGTACGTTTACTATTCCGCATGGTATTGCCGGACTGGCAGCAGCTCCGTCTTATTTCCAGGTGAATGCTGCATCAGCAGATGCAAAAGGCATCAGTTATGTAACGGCAGATGCATCAGGTATTATTGTGCACTATGACACTGCGCCTGCAAACGGAACAAGTCTTGTGTTTACGTGGTCGGCGAGGGTATAGTAGCGCCTGTCTTCTATAGCTGTTAAAAGGGCTGACCGGTTTTTCGGTCAGCCCTTTTTATCATCAAAGGGTAGTATTCCAATGACATCGGCTTCCTTATTCGAATTCGTTAACCCGGCATAGGCAATACTGCCCGCCATTTCAAGCATTTTGCAGATTATCATTGAAGGGTAAACGATGTACTCAAAGCAAATAAACCTTCGTGTATCTTTTGGGTACGTTCTCTAATGAATTTTCGAATTTTTCGAGAGCCCTGTTCAATCTTTCTTCTTTGCTCAGATGTTCATCAGGTTCTTCCTCTGTTTCATCTTCTGAAGATGTTTTGTGTACTCTAAAAAAGCCATCCGGATCCATAGCTTGTTTTAATTTTTCAATTAATTCTTGTCTATCCATAAGACCTGCTTTTAAAAATTGTAGTTAGATTTATTGATGGTTGGATTGTATGCTGTTAATGTAAATTAAGGTATATGTTGGCAACGTTCGTTATTTTCTGAAAAAAAATTTTTCTTGCATTCTCGTCAAGAAGTAATCGTGCCGAATCAAAAGATCTGCTTTCCACATTTAGTACGCCTATCACTTCTTTTCGTTGTCTGTCTACGCCTTTATCTTTTATCACCAATGGACATGAGGCCACAATAACAATTCCCTGAACGCTCTTTTTCTGCATTTCGTTTAATTTAAAGTTATGTCCTTTCAATAGTTCTGCTAACAATGTAACACCGACGATATTATGAGTGTTAGTTTCTTTTCCTTCCTGAAAGGCCTTACCACATATCCCCTGATTTAGAGTCATTCGATAGTTAGGCGGAATTCCATTACTGCCATGATCCCAGACGACTTTAAGGACTTTTCCGAAAAAAGAGAAACGTCGCCCTTTCCACACAAATTGCATATCCAGCGAGTTTGCCTCTGCCGGTTCGAGGCAATGAAAAATGCTGGTCTTAATCAACATTACACTGAAGCTGAAATCAAAGTTAGAATCATATTCCTCGTTGAATTTGATAGCCAGCTCTTTCATGATATCCCACTTTTTCCTGGCTTGCTTCTCAAATAACTTTAACGGCGACCAGAGGGTGTAATAGTATATAAAAACAGTAGCCAGAATGACAAAATAGTCAAGCCACGTCGTAATCTGAGGATATATTAATGTAATCCTGGCACAGAAATTAGGAACTTTCATGAGCGTTAGCAACATTGTGACTAACGGCGCTAAGAGATACACTACGAATCTTCTCATGGAATGCTTCATTGTCGTCTTAATGGCAAATAATTATCAATGGTTATAAATAAAAAAATCTACAACAGACAGAAGTACCTCTTGTCTTATTGCAGATTGATAAAAAGATGTATAGTCAGATTAATTGCGTTGTTATTCGGATACAAGAGGTATGCGGTTAACAGTATAGGTATTTACCACATCTTGCACAACAATTTACAAAATAACAAAATACTTTTTGGTTTATACGTTAATCCCATGTTAACAACCAGGTATTTAGCGTATTTTGTCCTCATCATGAAATGGATCACACGTGAACGACCTAAGATCGATCGCCTTGCCTGTCCCTGGCTGATTAAGAGATTCATCGATAAAGACGCAGAGATCATCTACGTTCCTTTCGACCAGGTAACAGAGAAGGCAAAACAATTAGATGCAACTCCTTTTGACGTACCTGGAGTTGAATTTACCCATTACGGTGACTACTGCACCTTCGACTACTTTATACAGAAGTATCAGATAGAAGATCCTGCTGTACATACACTTGCCGTCATCGTACGTGGCGCAGATACAGATCATCATGAACTGGCAGCACAATCGTCCGGACTATGGGCCATTTCCGCCGGGCTTGCGTTTAACTATCCGGACGATCAGGACCTGCTGGAAAAGGGTATGATCATATATGACGGTTTGTATAGCTGGGCAAAGCATCTGCAAAAAGAAAAACATACGCAACAGCCATTTGAAAATCTGTTGCTGAATGTGTTCAACACGTACCTGAAACAAAAACCAGGCGCTAAGAAGATCCCTGCCTGGGCAAAGGAACTGAAAGAGATCATACAGGACCATATTGATACCAATTTAAGCCTGAAAGAGATTTCCAAAGGGCTGGAGATAAGTCCGTCCTATCTCTCACGGGAGTTCTCAAAGTACTTCGAAGACCTGTCCTTCGGTGAATACATCCGCAAACAGCGTATTGAGAAAGCCATTTCATTGATGCAGTCGTCCGCTTATTCACTAACGGAGATCGCCTATCTGACCGGGTTTTCAGATCAAAGTCATTTCACACGCATCTTCAAAAAACACACCGGTAAAAATCCTTCCGATTACAGGAAAAAAAACGGTAAAAAGTAATTTCCATACAAATACATCATTTCCGTTCTATTTTTTGCCTGCATCAGGCAGTAGCATTGCATTAGTCTGCGCCGCAATAAGATCCGGCGTAGCTTATAAATTACTTGTATGAGTGAAAAGCAATCCTACACCCTGGCAGGGCTGGTAAAGTATTTTTTAAAGTTGGGGACCATTGGCTTCGGTGGTCCGGTAGCACTGGTGGGTTATATGAACCGCGATCTGGTAGAGCAACGCCGTTGGATTACGGAAGAGGACTATAAAGAAGGCCTGGCGCTGGCGCAATTAGCACCGGGGCCATTGGCCGCTCAGCTAGCCATTTACATCGGGTATGTGGATTATAAGATCCTGGGGGCCACTTTAGTGGGGCTGGCCTTTGTACTGCCGTCATTTTTAATGGTGGTAGGCCTGGGCATTGCTTATGTGCAATTCGGTGGGCTGCCCTGGATGCAGGCACTGTTTTACGGTATAGGAGCAGCGGTTATAGGCATTATAGCTGTCAGCAGTTATAAACTCACAAAAAAAAGCCTGGGAAAGGATTGGTTGCTGTGGAGCATTTTCGGGGTTTTGACCATATCTACCTTTATTTATGAAAAAGAACTGATATGGCTGATCCTGCTGGGAGGCATCGCCGTCTGGTTGTGGAGAACCCGTCCGCGTTTGCTGAATACAACACAGTCAGTGTTGTATGCTCCCGTGCTCCTGCAAATAACCGGTCAATTGTCGGCAGATGAGAAACTGGTACAGACAGGCTGGTTCTTTCTGAAGGCCGGCGCTTTTGTCTTTGGCAGCGGACTGGCTATTGTTCCCTTTTTGTATGGCGGTGTCGTAAAAGAATATCAATGGCTAAATGAACAGCAGTTCCTGGATGCGGTGGCTGTCGCTATGATCACACCTGGACCGGTAGTAATCACCGTTGGTTTCATAGGCTACCTGGTAGCAGGATTACCCGGCGCCTGTGTGGCCGCGCTGGCAACTTTTCTGCCCTGTTATCTGTTTACAGTATTACCAGCGCCTTACTTTAAAAAATACGGTAAACATGTCGCTATCAAGGCATTCATTGATGGTGTAACGGCTGCGGCTATTGGCGCCATCTCGGGGGCGGTACTCGTACTTGCGAAACGACAGTTTACCGATATCACTTCTGTCGTGATAGCACTGGGAACAATACTCATCCTGCTCAACTTTAAAAAAGTGTCTGAACTGCTCATTATCGTGCTGGCCGCTGCCATCGGACTATTGATCAAATTCATTCCTGAGCTGATTTAATTAACATCTAAAGCAACATAAATGGACCGTAAGGATTTTCTTTCTGCGACTGGTATTCTCTCTTTAACGGCGCTGCTACCCGCCAATTCCGTGTTAGCAGAAAATTACAACAATAATGGACTGGACAAGCTAACGGATGCAGCGGGAAATTTTCAGCATCTGCCCTTACCCTACAATAAGAATTTTCTGGAACCATACATGGACGAGGAGACTGTCTACCTTCATCATACATTTCATCATGGTGGTGCTGTAAAAGCGGCTAATACTGATCTGCAAAAGATCAGGAAAGCCCTGGACGATAACAGCCTTGAAACCGTTGATTACTGGACGAAGAAATTATCTTATCATTTCTCTTCCCATGTGCTTCACACGATTTTCTGGACAAATCTGACCAATAAGAAGACAGAGCCGAAAGGCGAACTTCTAAAACGCATCGAGAAAGATTTTGGTAGCTATGATAAGCTGAAGAGCTACCTTTCTAAAACATCCAAAGATGTGGATGGTAACGGCTGGGGCATTCTGGGCTATCAGCCATATAGCGACAAACTCACGATCCTGCAATGTGAGAATCACGAGAAACTAACCCAATGGGGTGTTATACCATTGCTGGTAGTTGATGTATGGGAACACGCCTATTATCTGAAGTATAAAAATAAAAGAACTGATTTCGTAGACAATATGCTGCAGATCATCAACTGGGATGATGTTGCAGACAGGTTGAACACCGCCACGAAGCTGGTATAGCTATTGAGGGAAGATAAACAGCTCATCTGCTTTAGAATGACAAAGGCACCTTCAACAGAAGATGCCTTTGTCCAGCTACTTTGTTTGTCTTGAATGGCTCTGTAGCAATGATGGTATGCTATTCTTATCTTATCATCGGGAGATATTTTTCCCTGTTCTCTATGATCACCCAGATGTTTATCAGGAATAACGGAAGCGCAATAGCTAAGCCTGAAGGCGCCACGGTAATAGTGGTCAGCATAACCCCTACCATTACCGGCAAAATGATAAGTGCACCAAGCGCTCTGGTTTTTGGAAAAATGAAGAGTATGCCGCCCACGATTTCTGCAATTCCGACAAGCGGCATCAGCCAGGTGATCTGCATGATAGCGCCCATTACCTTCATCATATTTTCAGGCATATCTTTCGGAGGAGGCATGTAATTGAGGAACTTGTTCAGGCCTGCATTAATGAACATCAGTCCGAACAGCAGGCTGACAACAAATAGAATTTTTTTCTTCATAGTGTTCTGTTTTCCTGAATATAGTTTTTCGTGTTTACGTGGTGAGGTGATCTAAATTTAATCTATTTTTTTAATGAAGGCAATAATTCGTCCAGTCCTTCCATTGCCATTGCCAGTCCTTCCTTGAAGCCCATCTGAATAGTAGTTTCCAGTTGAGCCAGGTCGTCGTAGGAAATGTGTATCTGCACAAGGGTGATTTGTCCTTTATCAGTAAAGGAAACCTCCCATTTGGACTGTGGCATTTGAGGGTTCACATTACCATCTGCATCTGCAAAGGCATCGAGTCCGGTAAATGCTTTTTGCGGCTGGATCTTTTTGTAGTTGGCCAGTGCCCAGTGTTCTTCACCTTCTGGTCCGACCATGGCATAGTGCCAGTATCCGCCTTCTCTGAAGTCCATGGTTTTGGTCCTTGCTCTCCATGGTTTTGGGGCCCACCACTGGTCAAGAAGCTCGCTTTTGGTATAGGCGTCCCATACCAGCGCTACTTCTGCATCAAATTCCCTTTTTACGGTGATTGTCTTGTTTTCCTTATCAACGGAAAAATCAAAGGCTAAGTTGACGTTCATTTTTTATTGTTTTTAAGCGTTAATAATATTTTATCGAGCTCGTTAAAACGGCTCTCCCATATTTTTCTGAATTGGTCGAGCCATTTGTCGATCTCTTTCATTTTGTCACCATTAAGCTGATAAAAAATCTCCCTGCCAGACTGCTCCTGTGTTACCAGCTGGCATTCCGCCAATATGCGCAGATGCTTGGACACCGCTTGCCGGGTGGTGTTAAAATGCTCTGCTATGGCGTTGGGTGTCATCGCCTGTGATGCGATCAATAATATAATTGCCCGCCTGGTCGGATCTGCGATGGCCTGAAAAACATCCCTTCTCATTGGTCAAATAATTAGTTATTGAAACCGTTCGGTTGCAAATATATGCAAATAATCGGTTGCGGATACCTTGCTCACTGTTTTTTTTACAGCTTGGAAAGTTCAGAGAATTGGCGGACTTTTTAAGGTGTTGATTTACTGTTAGTTGTTGCACATCAAATCCGCGGAACCCGCAATTGATAATTCTCTAATTCGATCTGAAAACTATGGCATGAATAAATAATCGTTTATGGGAGGAGTGGAAGGAAAATCACTGATGCCTTTGTTACAAAGAATTTCTTAAAATTAATTTAAAGGGATTCTTTATCCGCTCCTGTTTCTTTTCAATGATCATTCGTGCAGCAGCCACGCCCATCTGCTCATGATCTGTAGAAATAACTGTTATCCCATCCAGTAGAATTTCCTTTAACAGGGTTTCATTATAGGATACGATACCTACATCTTTTCCAATGATAAGTTGTTCGTTCCTGCATATTTTGACAAGATTAACCAGATCTGTTTCTTCTATGATAACGTATGCCTGGCCTTTGGTAACGGGTGTATTCATCTCTATCCCCTCGATGATTGAAAAGTTGAAGTCCTGCATACGGCAGAAATACCGGAATCCCTTTTCAATTTCCATCGGGTAGGGGGTAATGCCCGGATTCACGAAAACAAGATTGTCATACTTCTTTAGCGCAGGCAGTGCTTCATGCAGTGCTTCATATATATCCTTCTCAAAGTTTTGGTATACCGTACCATAGTTACCCGTTAGTTCCTGTAAATCTTTATCAAGCAGAATTAATTGTTCCGCAGGTATTTTCCGCAATATTTCCAGTACTTTTCCTGGTTGTTCGTAAAAATGTGGCATGATAACGTAATAGTCATAGTCACCAAGATGATTGTTGATAAGGTTTTCGAACAAAGGAACACTATGGTGATGAATATGAAGATCGACAAATACATTATCTCCCAATGCCTTTACAAACGCATTGTAGACCTGCTTTTTATAGTTACTGATCTTGTTGAAGATGAGTAATATCCGAAGAGGGATGACGACGTCCGTCCGGTTAATGAAATATCCCTTACCTTTTACTGATATAATCACCTTTTTATCCCGCAGTTCTTTGTAAGCCTTCTCCACCGTGCCACGCGAAAGCAAATATTGCTCGCTCAGTTCATTAATGGAAGGAATCTGCTGATCACGGGTTAGAATGCCATCGCGGACTGCTGCCATAATGGAATCCGCGATTTGCATGTAAACGGGAATTTTGCTGCTGGTATCTATTTGCAAGCCTTTCATTACGGTAAAATAACAAAGAAATCGGAATTGTGAACGCAAGGCTACGCCTACCCGCTTTTAAGCAGGGTACAACACATGTCAAATAATGCTCACTGGCTGGCAAATTGGAAAATATTCCAGATATGCAGGCAACACTCGCCGGCCAGAAAGAAGCCATTCGTAAACAGTGAAGACGTTTTATGTAAGCAGCAATTCCTTCACCGTATACTTCCCTGGCAAATTTTCCGCTTCCACAATGACCTTACCGCCTGCAGGCAGCGCTGTGGCTTTATAATGCCAATCAACGCCGTTCCAGCCTAAAACTGCCCGCCCACTCTCAGTAACAACACCGTCAGCGTCTACTACCTTTACCTCTACTTCTGCTACGCGGAACTCATTTTTCGCAGTCACTACCACTTCCTCCTTTTCTAATCTGATACTTTGGATCTCAGGACTGCGGTAAGCATCCTTGACTGCCATATTATAGGCATTTTGTCCTGGTCCTGCCAGCGACGCATAGTAGGCTTTTACCTCCGGATCGGCCATCATTCGCTGCGCTCGTGCCGAAGCAATGGTCATCCTCTCCCTTGCTTCTAACTGCTTTTGGGTAGGCTTTTTCCTTGAAGGGCCGCGTTTCGTCGCCATAATGATCTGCCCATTCCGTTCATAGATCGTGAGTTGTTTGCCGAGGGGTCCCCGTACAAATTGCAGGAGGATATTGTCTTTAACAATGGCCATAAAAAGGTTTTTTGAGGTTCTTAATTACAAGGTTACTGTTTCGTTTATCTAAGGTACCGATAAACTATTATAATCGGCGCTAAAATGATATTTAAAGGTCACTTAAATATCGAATAGATATATAGATACCCTTTTGATGTCCTTTTAATGCACTTTTAAAGCCCTTTTAGTAAGCTCATTCAAAGCCGATAGGTAGCACTTCGGACGCCGGTGAAAAGATTAACTATGTGCCTGGGTGATTTTGATGTGTGAGATTTTCAATTGTTAAAGCCATTCAGTTCGGGATTGCAATGCGAGGGATACAAGGCATCGGCGCCTATGCCCTTGCACCGAAAGACGCCTGCTTCTTGTTCCCGTATCCTAAAATGTTCATATTCATTCCTTTAAAAAATACCCCAATGCTGTCGCCCTAATAGGAGGGATTCCCCCGGAAAGTATAATTGACAATGGCAACTGATTTCTAACTTTATGTATATAAAGTACTTCTCAAAGTAAAAATTAAATTAATGCAATAATAATATTATTTGTACTTTTGTAGAGTAGTTCGTGAACAAAACTACGATCCCTTACCAGACTAATTAATTACCTATGAGTTACATTTTGCTACAGGGCTCATCTTCCAATCTGGAGCGTATTGAATTGCATGATTGCCCTAAATGTAAACACGGTGTTCTTGAAGACAGGGTACCCCGTGGTTTCTTCGTTAAATATGTGTTAGGTGTATTCCCTATTCGCAGATATATCTGCTACTCCTGTCTGAAGAGAAGTTATGTATGGCATAAACCACAGCGCAAACAGATCATGGCAGAGGAATCGATGCCAGCGATCAGAACAAAACCTGTGGCTATACCGGCACACTAACTGTGGAATAACGTTAAGACATATATTTTTTTGTAGTAAACTTTACCCGGTGCATTTTATGCTCCGGGTAATTTTTTTTCGGATAGCCCCTAATGTTTATACAAGCAATATTTTGAATTTGTTTATTTTTCTATTTGTTAATCCTTTTTGTTTAAAGACAACGGATGAGCTAAAGATTTTAAAATCCCCAAAACAAACGCTCGTCAATAGTTGTTATCAAGTGTAGCCTTGAGAAAGAATTGGCATAGCTGCTTTTTGGTATAGTGTTTGTTTCAACTGTCTCACCAAATCACTTGATAGTAAACACTACTTTAAAGTCTGCTTGATAACGCCTTTAGAGTGCAAAGTACATAACCGAGTAGTCAACTTTAACTTGCATGCCATGGAAAACTCATTGCTTCACACTAATACCATATTCTTAAGGGTAATGGCCTATGTAAGACGGCATACGTCGTCCGGTTATTGTTGTGCCTCTGGTGATATGTGATTCGTTTGATGATGCCGGTTAATGGTACGTAGAAATACGGAATGTTAAATTAGGCGTAATTGTTATTTCCGAAAGATTGAAAAGCCATACTGTAGATTAAGGCCCGGTGGCAAGTTGTATAGAAGAATTGTATGAATCGATGTGTTTTTAATATGATGGATTATAAATATTAGAGATAAAAACATGTGGTTAAACTCATCTATAAACTGGACAAAATTTCACATTATGTATTTATTTTGCACACAGGTTAAAACATAAAAAGCTGATAAAGACACTGTTTTAAGAGATTCCGAGTTATTGAAAAAGTACTGATACAGTTTTAACCTTATCTAATTAAACCGATGACTAAGAGATCATGGATTACCCCATCCTGGCTGATTTTGTTATTAGACCTCGGGTGTTCGATTGTTGCAATGAGCTTGTCTTTTTTACTCAGGCTTAACTTTAACCTCGAAGACTTTGGTCGATACCCCATGCAGGATATTGTACTGGTTGTTGTGAGTGTGAATTTATTATTGTCGTTATTGTTTCGTACTTACACAGGCATTGTGAGGTATACAAGTATGGCTGATATAGGACGCATATCATGTGTAAGTCTTATCAGTGCTGTTATCTATTACTATATCAATGTTGCCGCTGTTACATACACAGCGGAAAACATGATACCCTTATCCGTTATCACTATCAATTTCTTCATCAATACCTTCTTCCTGTTATCTTACAGACTCTTTGTAAAATGGGCTTTCCACTATTACAGCAGGTATGGCGCCATCAACAAAACAAAGGCTGTTATTTATAACGCAGGTCATTCCGGACTGATGGTGCGAAAGGCCATCAGTGAAGATCAGACCGGTAGTATACGCGTTACCGGTTTCCTGGACGACAAACTCACCCGTGCGGGTAAACGACTGGACGGATTACCCATCTTCGGCACTTCCAGGGCTGCGCTTGAAAGACTGATGAAACAGGAAAAGGTGAGGCTGCTCATCGTGGCAGAAGAGGCACCCGATGCACAGGTGCTCAACGACCTTGTAGATAACTGCATTGCGCTGAACATTAAAGTACAAAAAGTGTTACCCGTACATAAATGGATCAATGCTGAATGGAGCCCTGCGAAATTGCAGGACATCAGGATTGAAGACCTGCTCGACAGAACTGTTATCAGTATCAATAACGAACAGGTCAGCCGTGAAGCAAGAGGCAAAGCGATCCTCGTTACAGGCGCTGCCGGTTCTATCGGTAGTGAGCTGGTGAGACAACTCGTAAAACTGGAGCCCGCTGTTGTCGTGATGTGCGATAAAGCTGAATCACCTTTACATGAACTAGAACTGGAAATGGCAGAGGCGGCGCCTAATACACCAGTAGTGCCGTACATCGCCAACATCTGTGACCGTGTTCGCATGCAGCAGTTATTCGAAGTATATGAGCCCTCTGTCGTGTATCACGCTGCTGCCTATAAACACGTGCCTATGATGGAAAAGAATCCCTCTGTGGCCGTGCTGAACAATGTAATGGGCACAAAGATGCTGGCAGAATTGTCAGTGGAATTTGGTGTGGAGAAGTTTGTGATGGTCTCTACAGATAAAGCCGTGAACCCTACCAACGTCATGGGCGCTTCAAAGAGGATAGCCGAGATATTTACACAGTCATACAATAACCATGTTAACCGCCAATATAAAAAGTCGGGCCCTGTGTATAGTATGCCGCCTACGCGGTTTATTACAACGAGGTTTGGCAACGTATTAGGATCAAACGGATCAGTTATTCCGCGATTTAAACAACAACTGGAAAAGGGAGGTCCGCTGACTGTTACACATCCGGATATCACCCGTTACTTTATGACGATCCCTGAAGCTTGCCAGCTGGTGCTGGAAGCAGGGGCAATGGGACAAGGTGGCGAGATATTTGTGTTTGACATGGGACAGCCGGTGAAAATAGCAGACCTGGCTAATAAGATGATCCGCATGAGCGGAAGAGAACCTGGTAAAGATGTACAGGTAGTGTTTACAGGATTACGCCCGGGGGAAAAACTATATGAAGAACTGTTGAACAATGCAGAAAATACACTCAGTACTTATCATGAAAAGATCATGATAGCCCGCGTTCGTGAATATGATTTTGTTGAAGTGAATGAGCACGTCGAAAAGTTAATCGCTTCTGCCCAGAAGCATTACATCACCCCTACAGTAGTTCTCATGAAGCAACTGGTACCTGAATTTATCAGTAAGAATTCTGCATTCGAACAACTGGATAAGGACAAAATAAAGCTATAGTAACCAATCAATAAATGAATCATCCGCATATCCGATGGTATGCCGGAAGTAGACCTTTTTTAAACAGTTAATTTTATAATGAGGATCATTAATCGCCGGAGTCGCACTACAAAACCTGGAGTTTACCTGCTTCTGCTCATGGCAGGCGCTATGTCTCTCTATTTTACATCTTGTTCCAGTCCTAAGAATATAGCCTATTTCAAAGATATTCCTGACTCCGTAAGAAGGACGGCCATCGAGCAGGCTACCTTTTATACACCACCCATACAACCCGATGATATTTTACAGGTAAGTATACAAACACTCGATCCATCTGCAACAGCTATGCTGAACCAGCAGAATACTGCTACCTGGCCTATAGACGGAAATCCGCTAGGGACAGGCAGTTCACCGTCTGCGCCTGGCTCTTCCTCTACCAGCGGATACCTGGTTGACAAAGACGGGAATGTCGTGCTGCCCCTCATAGGGAAAGTATTTGTAAAAGGAAAGACCACAGACGTGGTACGCGATGAGATCAGGGCCAAAGCTGCCGAATACTATAAGGATCCTGTCGTAAACGTTCGCTTTGTCAATTTCAA
This sequence comes from Chitinophaga filiformis, assembly GCF_021646545.1. Classification (GTDB taxonomy): domain Bacteria; phylum Bacteroidota; class Bacteroidia; order Chitinophagales; family Chitinophagaceae; genus Chitinophaga; species Chitinophaga filiformis_A. Next base: position 94,441 of record NZ_JAKIRP010000009.1, read on the forward strand.
GATCACCGTATTGGGAGAGGTGACGAAACCGTCCTCTTATATCATGCCCAATGAAAAAGTCACGCTGCTCGATGCGCTTGGTATGGCCGGTGATCTCACCATTTATGGAAAGAGAGAGAACATTTTGCTCATAAGAGATGCAGGCGCCAAAAAAGAATTCATACGATTTAATATCAACGATAGTAAAATGTTTACTTCTCCTTATTTCTATTTACGTCAGGGAGATGTTATATACGTAGAGCCGAACAAGGCTAAAATTGCGTCTACAGATGTTGCAAAAACAAGGAATTTCACCATTGCAGTATCTCTGTTGTCTTTATTAGTTGTGCTTGCAACCAGAGTTAAATTATAATTAATCCCATAATATGAGTGGTACGAATCACATTAACGGTGCTGTAAATAACAAGATAGAAGCTGAGCTTTTACCAGACAATACACTTGATGTACAGAACATCATAGAAAAGCTCCGCAACAGGTGGTATTGGTTTGTAATATGCCTGTTACTGACTGGTACGCTTGCCTGGGTGTATCTGCGATATTCTACTGCACGGTACAATATCAGTGCAAAGATCCTCGTGAAGGACGACAAAAAGGGCGGCGACATACAGGGCCAGGAGATCCTGGATCAGTTGGGCATGTTCAGCACAAAAAGTAATGTCGATAATGAAGTGGAGATCCTGAAATCAAGGTCTATCATTGAGAAAGTAGTAAGAGATCTGAAACTGAATGTGACCTACATAGTAGAAGGCCATTTGAAAAAAGCGGAGGTGCTGGACGTACCTTTTACCGCCAACTGGTTGTACCTGAAAGATACCCTGAAAAATGTACAGTATGTACTAAAACCAGTCGATGAAAGTAAATTCCTGTTCAGGAACGGTGATACTGAAAAGTCCCTGAGCTGGGGTGATACGGTCCACCTCACCGAAGGCATCCTGCGTATCACAAGAAACAAGCAGTTCGACCTGGTAGGGGAGGAATATCTCATCAACGTTACGTCTTTTGATAACGCAGTGGCCGCCTATCAGAAAAAGATTAACGTAGAGATACCGAATAAGCAGGTAAGCGTGATCAACCTCGGTATAGAGTCCACCATTCCGAGGAAAGGGGAGATTATCCTCAACAAGCTGATCGAGAAATATCTGCAGGCCAGCGTAGAAGATAAAAACAGGATAGTGGACAGCACCATTGCTTTCGTGGATAACCGCCTGGTGCTGGTAAGCAGTGAACTGTCGGGCGTCGAAAAACAGATACAGCAGTTCAAACAGGCGAATGACCTGGCCGACCTAGAGGAACAGGCGAAGGTGCTGGTATCTGGTACGGAAGACCTCAACAAGCAGTTGACGGAGCAGGAAGTAAGACTAAGCATAGTGGAATCTATCGAGCAATATATCAAAGACCAGAACAATAATAAACGCATCGTACCCTCTTCCCTGGTAGTACAGGACCCAACCTTCCTGGCCCTTGTAGAGAAGTATAATGCGATGCAACTCGACAGGCAGCGCAGCCTGATGACCACCACAGAATCCAATCCTTTCATAAAGAATATAGATGAGCAACTGGCTTCCCTGAGGGCAGATCTGAGTGCTAATATTGCTTCCCTGAAAAGTGGTGTTGTGATCGCCATTAATCAGCTGAAGACCCGTATGGGAGGAATCAGCAGTCAGATCAAGCAGGTACCTGGCAAGGAAAGGGTATTCCTGGACTTCTCAAGACAACAGGCTGTAAAACAGGAATTGTACCTGTTCCTGTTGAAGAAACGGGAAGAGTCAGCCATCTCCAAATCGTCCAACCTGGCTATCGCAAGGATCATAGATCCGGCTAAGAGTGATTCCGCTCCATTTGCGCCTAAAAGGACCATGATCTACCTGTTTGCCCTGGTGGCAGGCCTGGCAATTCCTGCCGTTGCATTATACCTGAAAGACCTCTTCAATCGCAGAGTAGGAAGCAGGGAAGATATTATGCACAATACACCTGTGCCTATCCTTGCTGAGGTAGGACACTCAGATCATAAAGAACTCGTAGTGGTGCGGAAAGGTTCCGTTGCCCCTGTAGTGGAACAGTTCAGAGCTATCAGGACGAATCTGCAGTTTATACTGGGCGACAAAGGACAGGTGATCCTGCTTACTTCCAGTATGAGTGGTGAGGGAAAATCTTTTGTGGCGACTAATATCGCGTCGGTACTGGCACTTTCCGGAAAGTCGGTCGTACTCATGGAAATGGACCTCCGTAAACCCAAGATCTCAGAACAGCTGGGATTGGTGAACCAGTTCGGGTTCAGCACCTATGTGATCGGCAAGTCAACGATAGACGATCTGATCAAACCTTCCGGTTTTCATGAGAACTGTTACATCGTTTCTTCTGGTCCTATTCCTCCTAATCCGGCTGAATTGCTGTTACTGCCTTCTACAGAGAAATTGTTCCGTGAGCTGAAACAGCGTTTCGATTACATCATTGTAGACACTGCACCTGTGGGACTTGTCACGGATGCGCAACTGCTGGGGCGTTTTGCAGATGCAACACTTTACCTGGTAAGGCAGGGATATACCTTCAAGCAACAATTATTGCTCTCCAGAGATCTTCACCTCAATGGCAAACTGCCTAAAATGAACATCATAGTGAATGATGTCAAGATCGGCAGTGGCTATGGTTATGGATATGGTTACGGATATGGTTATGGTTACGGATATGGGTATTCGGATACACCAAGGCCAACCAATGGGCTGATATCAAAGGTAAAACGCTCACTGGCAAAGAAATAAACCCGTTTATTAACTGCAATTTTTCTAAAATCTTTAATAATCTGTTTTTTATGAACAATGTGGTCGAAGAAATAAATCAGCTTCAGATTGCTGCAGAGACAGAAACCAGCGTAGCACAACGCAGCATTGCCATAATAGGGTTAGGATACGTTGGACTGCCCCTGGCAATTGAATTTGGAAAACATTACAATGTAATGGGATTTGATATCAACCAGGAACGTATTGCAGAGTTGAGTGAAGGCCATGACCGCACGAAAGAAGCGGATATGGAAGAGTTGCTGGAAGCAATGAGGTTGAAGCAGAAAAGCGGCAAATCCGGGAAAGGGTTAAGTTTTTCTTTTAACAGAGAAGAACTGAAAGACTATGATACGTTCATCGTTACGGTGCCTACGCCTATAGACCAGTTTAAGGCGCCAGACCTGAAGCCCTTGCTGAAGGCATCAGAAATGATCGGGGCGGCCCTGAAACCCGGCGATATCGTGATCTATGAATCCACAGTATACCCCGGCTGTACGGAGGAAGATTGTGTGCCCGTACTGGAAAGGGTGTCGGGTCTGAAGCTTAATAAAGATTTCTTCGTTGGTTATTCTCCCGAGAGGATCAACCCCGGCGATAAGATCAATACATTGACTAAAATAAAGAAAGTTACCAGCGGCTCTACACCGGAGATCGCTACTGTCGTGGATGATCTTTATAGCTCCATTATCAAGGCGGGTACGCATAAGGCACCAAGCATCAAGGTTGCTGAAGCATCCAAGGCTATTGAGAACGCACAGCGTGACGTGAATATCTCATTCGTCAATGAACTGGCGCTGATCTTTGACAAAATAGGCATTGATACCAATGATGTCATCGAGGCCGCAGGCACTAAATGGAATTTTCTGAAGTATAAACCAGGATTGGTAGGTGGTCACTGTATTGGTGTAGACCCTTACTACCTGGCCCATAAGGCGGAATCATTAGGATATCATCCGCAGGTGATCCTTTCCGGAAGAAGAGTAAACGATACCATGGGACAGTTTGTAGCCAACAAAGTAGTGAAACTGATGATCGAAAAGGATCATAAAATCAAAGGCTCTAAAGCCCTGATACTGGGCATCACCTTCAAAGAGAATTGTCCTGATGTGAGGAATACGAGAGTGGTGGATATCTACCATGAACTGGAACAGTTCGGGCTGGATGTAGACATATATGATCCATGGGCGAATGAAGAAGCGGTGTATCATGAATATGGCGTGGATATCATCAAGCAGTTAAGCAATTCTGTTGTTTATGACGCCATCATTGTGGCGGTTGCCCACCAGGAGTTTCTGGAACTGGATTATAAGAAGATCATCAGGAATAACGGTGTCATTTTCGACACCAAAGCCTGTCTTAACAGGGATCTTGTAGACGCAAGGTTGTAAAGTAAAGCATGTATGAGGAAAAAAAAAGTATTGGTTGTTTTTGGTACGAGACCCGAAGCCATAAAAATGGCGCCACTGGTAAAAAGACTGATGAGCCATCCTGAGAAGTTTGAAGCCATCGTTTGTGTAACAGGGCAGCATCGCGAGATGCTTGATCAGGTGCTGCGGATATTTGATATCACACCGGATTATGACCTGAATATCATGAAGCAGGGGCAGGACCTGACAGATGTGACAGTGAGGGTGCTTGAAGGAATGAGAGAGGTGTTGAGCGAGGTGACGCCCGATATTGTGCTGGTACACGGCGATACAACAACGTCGACCGCTGCCGCACTGGCCGCCTTTTACAAGCAGATACCCGTGGCACATGTGGAGGCGGGGCTAAGAACGCATAATATCTACAGTCCATGGCCTGAAGAAATGAACCGGAACCTCACAGGACGGCTCGCCACTTGTCATTTCGCACCGACGGAGACTGCAAGGCAGAATCTCCTGAGGGAAGGCATATCCGACGATAGGATATACGTGACCGGTAATACCGTGATCGATGCACTTTACCTGGTGCTGAACAGAGTGCTGACCGACGATCAGCTGAAACAGGAGACGGAGTGTGAGCTGACAAAGATGGGCATCTCCCGGGAGCTGATCAACGAATGGCAGCACAAGAATGGTCATGCAGGCAGACGGATGATCCTGATAACGGGGCACCGCCGGGAGAATTTCGGTGATGGCTTCCTCAACATCTGTAGCGCTATCAAAGAGCTGGCACAGAAGCACAAGAACGTTGACTTTATCTATCCCGTGCATCTCAATCCGAATGTAAGAAAGCCGGTGGCAGATGTATTGATGAACGAGCAGTTGCCGAATGTGTTTATTATCGAACCACTGGAATACCTGCCTTTTATCTACCTCATGAATCGCAGTTATCTAATCCTTACGGATAGCGGAGGTATCCAGGAAGAGGCGCCGGGACTGGGAAAACCGGTGCTTGTGATGAGGCATACTACCGAACGGCCGGAAGCTGTGGCGGCAGGAACGGTATCGTTGGTAGGCACAGACAAAGCAAAAATATACGAGTACGTAGATAGTCTTCTTACTAACCGCGAAGCATACGAGAGTATGTCAAATGCTGTAAATCCTTATGGGGATGGAAGATCGTGCGAGAGGATAGTAGCGCATATAAATGAACTGGAAACAATATGAGTCGCGTACTGATTTCAAGAGTGGCTGCCATTTTACCTGAGAAGGCGACCGGCTTCATAAAAGGCAACCTGAGCTCAGACCTTGCCAAAAAGGTGTCTTCGGGCATCATCTGGAGTTTTATCGGGACTATCGGATCAAGACTGCTGATCTTTCTGACATATGTGGCAATAGCAAGGATACTGAAGAAACAGGGCTTTGGAGAGCTGGGTATGATCCGGTCTACGGTGGATATGTTCTCTACATTCGCAGGGCTGGGGCTTGGTGTGACTGCAACGAAGTTTGTTTCTGAATTCAGTATAAAAGACAAGATCAAGGCAGGACGTATCATCAGAATGTCGTACCTGATCTCGTGGGTGACCGGAGTAGTGGTAGCAGGACTGATATTTATTTATGCCGAACCACTGGCAGCTGTTTCGTTGAAATCGAAAGAGCTGATCAGGGATCTGCAGCTGGGTGGACTTGCCATCCTGTTCTACTCTGTAAACGGGGTGCAGAACGGTATACTGTTGGGATTGGAAAAGTTTAAGAGTATCTCCAGGATTAACCTGATAGGCGGTTTGATCAACATCCCGGTTGCTATTTTGCTGTGCTGGTTCTTTGGCGTAGCGGGTGCTGTAATTGCGTTGGCCAGCAATGCCGTTGTAATCTGCGCGATCGGTTTTTTTGAAGTGAGAAAGGCGGCCAAAGCATATGGCATCAATGTCAACGAGGCCGGTTTTACAAAAGAACTGAATGTGCTGTTCTCGTATAGTCTGCCGGCAGTATTAAGCGGAGGACTGGTATTGCCGGTGAACTGGTTCTGCAACGCGTTCCTGGTAGAGCTGCCCAATGGCTATCAGCAACTGGGTATCTATAATGCGGCCTTAAATATCATGCTGGTTGTAACAGTGATCAATGGTATGATAGGGCAGGCCTTTTTACCTTATGTGGTCAAGAACCTGGAGAATACGAACAAGAAGTTTGAGATGGCCAATAACTATCTGCCCTGGATCGTTGGCATTTTCATATCACTTCCTTTTATGTATGTGCCCGAATTGGGTAACCTGCTATTCGGTCGTGATTATGCCGGAGAGATGCTGAAAAGCTCTATCGTACTGGTCATGTTCACCACCGTCATTGTAGCACACCGCCAGGGTATAGCGCGGAACTTTACCGCGAGAGGATACATGTGGTGGAGCCTGATCACAAATGTTGTGTGGGGCATAACAGCATTGGTGAGCATGGAATTTTTAAAACACTATGGCGCTATCGGACGATCCGGCGCCTATGCAATCGCCTATTTTCTGAACACACTCGTGTTCATCCCATTTTATACCTCAAGAAAGCTGTGCGAGAAAGACTATGTCTGGTCGTTCGAAAGTATATCAATATGGCTGCTGATCCTGTTTTCAGCAGCGCTGATGATCTTTACTGAGATCGCGATCGCACTACGAATATTCATATTACTATCTGTGCTGGGAGCAATTGTTTTTTTACTGATCAGGACATTTAAACGTCTTACTGGTCAGTGATTAAACGTGTCGTGAGGAGTAACATCAATCACCAATCGGAAGATCTATAGCGAACTATTTTTTGAAGACAAACTGTGTTTGGTGCAAACCTGTATTCGCGGATACCTGATTGGTGGGATACCGTTTACTGAACATAGTTTGTTAATTATAATATCATGAGAAAAAACGTAGTAGTAAAAGGAGCATACGGAGAAGCAAATTTTGGAGATGACGCTTTGATGTGTACCATTGAGAACTTTTTTTTAACGAATGACCTGAGGCTGAATGTTGATTTTTGTGGCAGTTCGAGTGATTACTGTAAGCGGTTATTGAGGAAATCGGGATATGTGGATCTGAATGATAATAAAAAAACGACAGCTGATGTATTGATCTACGGAGGGGGCACACAGTTCTTTTTATTTAACTCCAATAAAGGCGGATTTTATCTGAAACTTTTTTGGAAGTTACTGACGGCTAACCCCGGGATGCTGATAAAGAAGATCAAAAGTAAATTTTTCGGGAAGACCCTGGTATCCGCAAAGAAATCGGTAGGGCTTGGTTTAGGGCTTGGCCCGTTCAACCCGGAGAATAACAAGATAGAGGATGTTAAAAACCTTGTAGGGCAGATGGATATGTTATATGTGAGGGATGCTACATCGCTGTCTTATTGTAAGGATTGGGGATATGAAGATGTAAATGAGGGCGCGGATATATGTTATTCGAGCTTTCTGAATTATGATAAATCTATTCGCAGTAACGGAACGGGCAATCATAACGGACAAAAACGTAAGAAGATAGGGGTCATCGTAAGGGACTGGAACTATGAGAATGGAGGTAATGCCTATCAGGATACTTTGCTGAGAATGATTGATACGAACAATGATCCTCAGTATGAGTTCACGTTCATTATTTTCTCCAGTTTGCGTGACGTGGAATGGAAAAAGATCATCAGTGCAAGAAGATATCCGTGCCTGGAATGGGATCCTTTCCAGCATGGTATAGAGCATTTCATGGACAAACTGAATGCGTTTGATGGTTTTATTACGGCACGTTACCATGGAGGAGTAATGGCCTCCGTGCTGAACAAGCCGGTGGTATGCATAGGCATAGAACCGAAGCTGGGCATACTATCGAGACAGGTCAAAGGCTTCCGGCTTTGGGATATGCCTTTCAGGGCGGACGATCTGAAGCAGGCAATGAAAGTCTTTGACGACAATAATTTTGACTGTACCGCTTCCGTGAATTCACTGAGAAAAAAGGCAGACGCGATGTTTGATTCATTGCACCAGTATTTATGCGAGCTCGAAAACCGGCAGTAATAAAATGATAAAAACTAACCATAATAAATGAAAGTTGAGACGTCATACAAGTCGGCTGTTATAGTATGCAAGGGTAATCCATCGTTTATTGCACCCGTTCTGAATGTGGTGCTGGGGCTCTCTAAACTGTATGAAAGCGTAAAACTGATCTGCGGCGATATCAGTAAAGAAAGCGAGGCTTTTCTTTTGGGGGAATGTAAAAATCTTTCCATAGAAAACCTCCGGCTGCAGGGCAGGGGTACATCCAAGATATTATCTGTTTATTACTTCAGGAAGAAGGTCTTTCAGCTCATAAATGACACTCCGCACGATCTTTTATGGATCGCTACGGGAGACACTGCTGTCAGCCTTGGTAACAAACTGAAAGGTTATCGGTTTGTGATGTGCCTGCTGGAGTTGTATGATGCGGTGCCTGTTTATAACTTTTTGCTGAGGCGTCTTTCTCAGTATGCACATAAGATCGTAACAGCAGAGTATAACAGGTCTGCCATCCTGCGTGTGCGATGGAAACTGAAGCATACGCCTTATGTATTGCCCAATAAACCATACTTCAAACCGGTGGTACAGGGTAGTATTAATGGCAGTAACGGTCCGCTGGTGCAGAAGGTAAAAGACGAGATCAGTAAAGGGAAGAAAGTAATTCTTTACCAGGGGATCATCACACATTACAGGAGGCTGGATACCATCGCCAAAGCCACATTTGAAGACGATTCGAAGTTCGTGTTCCTGATCGTGGGAAAGGATTTTGATTACATAGATACATTAAAGGGGATCAATCCCAATATCATCCATATTCCTTTCATCGATGCGCCGCTACACCTTGAGATCACCAAGCTGGCGGATATCGGTATAGTAGTATATGACTTCATTGACCTGAACAATATCTACTGCGCGCCTAATAAGATATGGGAATATGCAATGTTTTCAAAGCCCATGTTGTGCAATGACATACCTGGACTAAAGTATACAGTGGAACATTACAGGGCAGGGCTCTGTACAGATTTCAATTGTGTGGAGTCTGTGAAGGATACAATGGGCAAGATCTTTTCTGACTACCGGGAGTATGCTTCTAATGCAGCCACCTTTTATAACAGTGTAGACCTGGATTCAATCATAAAAAATATTGTAAGATGAGCCTGAGACCTGGGAGATTGTTTCTTGTCAATAAGTTGATCCGCGCTTTACCCGGTACAAGGATGTTCGGCCTGAAACGGAGCTTGCTGGCCTTTGCCGGAGCCAGGCTGGGCATGAATGTAAGGGTCATGGGGCTGAAAGTATCCGGGCCCTTTGAACTACAGGTAGGCGACAACACTTTCATTGGTGACGATACTTTCCTGGTGGGAGCTGTTGATAGCCGTATAAAGATCGGAAGGGACTGTGATATTTCGTCCAGAGTAACGATCGTAACCGGCACGCATGAGTTAAGTCCTGATGGCGATAAAATGGCAGGAGAAGGTTATGGAAAAGACATCGTAATTGGCAATGGTGTGTGGGTGGGTATCGGCTCTATCATACTTGGAGGCGTCACTATCGGTAACCGGGTCATTATTGGCGCCGGTTCTGTAGTAACAAAGGACGTTCCGGACTATTGCGTAGTAGCGGGTAATCCTGCAAAGATTATTAAGAAATATGATAACGTTCTGAAGATATGGGAAAAGACATGAGTATACGAGGCTTTGTCAAGAAAGGGTTGAACGTTGTTTTCATCATGTTCATCATTTTCAACTTCGGGTTAAAGTACGCCCATCTCAGTTTTCTGAACGGGGATGTACTTATTGTACCCGTGATGGTCGGATTTGTCCTGTTCCTGTCCTTTCTGAAAAGAGAGAAGGTATTCTCGCTGTTTATTCAGTTCCGGCTGTTTACAGCGCTGACATTACTTTTTATCGTTTACTATATTTTCCTGGATCCGCTGAAGGATGAATCATTGGTGTACCTGGTATCCAAAACGCTGTTGTTCCTGATGTTTACGTTGTTTATGTCGCTTAACACAGATGAATATAAACAGAAGTGTTTGAAGGGGCTGGCAATATTGATCCTCATTGGCCTGGTCTATGGCTCGTTTTCGCAGACGGTCGATTCTGAGACTTTCAGGCTGAGTTTTGGATTTATGAATGCAAACAGCGCCGGTACGCTTGCGGCCATTGCGTTCGGTATCATATTGCAGAACAAGTTCTTCAAAAAGATCATTGCTATACCATTGATGATCTATCTGACCTACGTTGTGCTCATGACGGGATCAAGGGCAGCGCTTGTTGTTTATATCGTAGCCTGGTTCTTTTCTGATATCAGGAAAATGCCCGCGTATAAATATCTGTTGCTGCTGTTGCCATTGCTGCTGTTATTACCCTATTTCATCTCCTATGTGGGCGATATGGACGCCAACAACGCCCTCAGCAGGTTGATGGACAGTCTTAGCGGAAAGGAGAGCATTTTCCGGAACAGGGAATATGCATATGGATGGGGACTGAAAACCTTCGAGGACGAACTGATGAGGGGCCACGGCCTGGCAAGATATGGCTGGACAGACCCTAAGTTCAGTACCAACAACTTTGCCAGTAATCCTCATAATGGTTACCTGGGATTGGGTATTATGATAGGAATAGTATTCGGGGCCATATTTATTCTCATACTGTTCTGGAATTGTGCAGTGTACACAATAGACTTCTTCAGGAACAAAAAAGAGGAACTACGTACCTATCTGTTTATTGTTATCAGCATTCTGATAACAGCGTTCGTGGAATCATATCTGATTGGGATCAATGAATTGATGACAAGTTTGTTTTGGTGTTGTGTGGCCCATATCCAGTTTGAATATTATATAAAGTCACGGGTTGAATTGCGTACCGGACAAAATAGTTATGCGCATGGCTAAGAATAGAAAGTTTGTTTTCTGGCAGAATATGGTGAGCGTACACCAGTCATGTTTCCTGCATTGCCTTTCGCTGAAAGAGCATGTGGAGGTGGTACTGGTAACGGTTGTTGCTATAGAAGAAAAGCGGAAAAGAATGGGCTGGACTATTCCCGATATGGGCCGCGTGAAACTGATCGTAGGGCCGGACCAGGCAGTGATCAATGATATTGTAACATCCTCAGACGAGAATACCTATCATATTTTCAGTGGTTTCGACAGTGAGCCTTTGTTCAGAAATGCCTTTGCTTATCTGACTGCTCACAGGCATCACCTGGGTATTATGGCAGAGCCATATAGCTGGCTGGGTATTAAAGGACAACTCAGGTATCTGCGCAGTGTCTATCACAGGATGCGGTATGGAAAAATGTTTGATTTCATTCTTGCCATCGGCAGCAAGGGGATGGAAGTGTATAACAGGGCCGGATACAAAAAGGATAAGCTCTTTGAATGGGGGTACTTTGTACAGCCTGCCCCACCGGTAAGGGCAGAAGAAAGCGGGCCTTTCCGGGTGATGTATGCGGGAGGACTTGTACCCAACAAGGGCGTGCATACCCTTATAAGGGCATGGTCGAACGTGAAGAACAGCAATGGTGAATTGAACATTATAGGAGACGGCCCGGAAGCGCCTATGTTAAAAAGCCTGGTGAATGAGCTGACTTTGCCGAACGTAAAGTTCTCCGGTTTCCAGGACAACGAGACTGTCACAAAACTTATGGGTCAGCATGACCTGCTTGTGCTGCCCAGTATACTGAAAGAAGGCTGGGGTGCTGTGATCAATGAGGCACTGCAACAGGGCACGCCTGTTATCTGTACCGACCATTGTGGAGCCTCTGTATTACTGGGCGACCACAATTTCAGTACGGTCATCAGGGCGGGCGATATCAGCCGCCTGTCGGAAGAGATGAATAAGCGGATGAAGGCCGGGAAAGTGCCAGCAGGCGCCCGGGAAAAGATCAGGCGCTGGTCTGAATGCCTGTCGGGCGCACGGGCAGCAGAATATTTCCTGGATATCATGCATTGTGTATATGAGGATGGGCCTGCTCCACAGGCGCCCTGGCGGAAAGGAAAGAGAAGGGAAACGCTTGTTGAGGGTTAAAAATAAAAGACACAAATGATACTATTGGACGCGGTGTATATTAATAATAGCGGAGGAAAGGTCTTACTGGACTATCTCGTATCGGAGATCAGTAGTGCAGGGTTGGACTGTTATTATCTCTTCGATGCCAGGTGCAGGGGAGATTATCAGTTTATCCCGGACGACCGTAAAACTTTTATGAAAGCTTCACTGTTAGAAAGACACCGGTTTTACAGGCAGCGCGGCAAGCAATTCGATAAGGTGTTGTGCTTTGGTAACCTGCCACCCACTATGCGTTTGAGAGCAAAGGTCTTTACTTATTTCCATAATGTTTCGCTTCTCAGCTACCCGGCAACTTATGGCCTGAAAGAGAAAACGCTGAAGAAGATCAAAGGAAGGCTGATCACTTTTTTAAGTGGGAATACAGATTATTTCCTCGTTCAGACGAATGAGGTAAAAACCTTACTCGCACAAAAAGGTGTGAAGGCAGAAAAAGTGATCGTAGCCCCATTCTATCATGTAGCATCGTGTAATGGCAATAGCAGCAGAAAAGATTCTTTTGTATTTATTAGTAATGGTAACACGCACAAGAACCATAAGAACCTGCTGCAGGCCTGGCGTATGCTGGCAGAGAGGAGTATGTTCCCCGAACTGCATTTAACCGTGACAGGCAATTACAGTGAGTTGATCAACACCATTGAGGAGTACAGAACAAAGGGATTGAAGGTGGTCAACCATGGGTTTGTAAATGCCTACGATCTGTATAGCCAGCATAAGTACCTGGTGTATCCTTCGCTTTGCGAAAGCTTCGGATTAGGATTGATCGAAGCCGTGAAATGCGGTTGTGACGTTGTGGCATCTGATTTGCCGTACGTTTTCGAAGTAGTTAATCCGACGCTCGTATTTGATCCGATGGAACCCCGTTCAATAGCCGATAGCATAGAACAGATACTGAAAGGCAATAAGCTTAAATCAACAACACTCGTAGTAGAAAATAAGATCAAAGAAATTGTAGACTATTTAAAATAACGTATGAAACAACTGATTCAATCCTTCAAGACAGGTGACACCATCCTGGAAGAAGTCCCTGCACCGCAGGTGTCGAGAGGACAGGTATTGATAAGGACAACAAGAAGTCTTGTTTCACTTGGTACGGAAAGAATGCTGGTGGAATTTGGAAAGGCGAACCTTGTCCAGAAAGCCAGGCAACAACCTGATAAGGTAAAGCAGGTGCTGGACAAGATCAGAACAGAAGGACTGATGCCAACGCTGGAGGCGGTATTTAACAAACTGGCGCAACCGCTTCCGCTGGGATATTGTAATGTGGGGAAAGTGATTGCTGTAGGAGAAGGCGTCAGCGAATTTAAAGTAGGCGACAGGGTAGCATCCAATGGTCCGCACGCGGAGATCGTATGTGTGCCACAGAACCTGGTGGCTGCTATACCTGCAAATGTGTCTGACGATGAAGCAGCATTTACTGTTATCGGCTCCATCGGGCTGCAGGGCATCCGGCTCTGTAACCCTACACTGGGAGAGACTATCGTAGTAACAGGCTTAGGACTGATAGGCATGATCACTGCTGAACTCCTGCTGGCTAACGGCTGCCGGGTAATAGGTATTGATCTCGACGCGGAGAAGATTGCATTGGCGAGGAAAAAAGGTATAATAGGTATTAATCCTGCAGAGGGCGCAGATGTTGTGAAATCTGTGCTGGACGAAACGCAGGGACGCGGTGCTGATGGTGTGATCATCACAGCATCTGCAAAGACGGACGAGATCATATCACAGGCGGCCAGGATGAGCCGCAAAAGGGGAAGAATAATCTTAGTAGGCGTCATAGGTCTGAACATCAGCAGGGCCGAGTTCTATGAGAAGGAGCTCACATTCCAGGTATCCTGTTCTTATGGGCCGGGACGATATGACGAAGAGTACGAACAGCGGGGAATAGATTATCCGCTGCCATTTGTGAGGTGGACGGAGAAGAGGAACTTTGAAGCCATCTTACAGGCTATTTCATCCCGTAAACTGGATGTGGCCTCACTGATCTCTGAAAGAGTGCCACTGGATGAATATAACAGGGTATATGGCAGCATTGGTAAAAGCCGGTCTATAGCCTCGCTGCTTGTGTACAAAGAGAATGCAGTTCCGCTGCCTACTGTACATGTGCTGCCTGCTATTTCCTTTGCAGGAAAGAAAGGTGTATGGGGTATTATCGGCGCAGGCAACTTTACCAAAATGACTATGCTGCCGGCCCTGGAAAAAGCAAAAGCAGATATTAAGTATATCGCCAGTGCGGGCGGCATTACAGGAACAGCGCTGGCGAAGAAATATAAAATAGCGCTCAGTACAACGGACTACCAGGAAATACTGAGAGACAGGGAAACAGATGGCGTGATGATCACAACACGTCATAATACACATGCCTCCATGGTGCTGAAAGCACTGGCCGCAGGAAAACATGTGTTTGTAGAGAAACCCCTGGCATTGAACGAAGACGAACTCGATCAGATCATTGATGCATATGATGGCACAGTGACACTTACAGTCGGCTTTAACCGCAGGTTTTCACCGCATGTGCAGAAAGTAAAACAACTGGTGGGGAATACTCCCATGAATATCATTGCCACGATGAATGCAGGGGCTATTCCTTCTAATGTGTGGGTGCATGATATGAAAGTGGGTGGTGGTCGTATTATAGGGGAGGCCTGCCATTTCATTGATCTTATTACTTACCTGACAGGCAGTAAGATAACAGCCGTTTGTATGAATGCGATGGGCTTACATCCTGCTGAGAATACAGATAACGCCTCCATACTATTGCAATATGAGAACGGGTCTACCGGCGTGATCAACTATTTCTCTAACGGGTCAAAATCTTATCCGAAGGAAAGGATCGAAGTCTACTCACAGGAAAGGACCGCCATCATCGACAATTATAAACAGACGACCGGCTACGGCTTCAAAGGATTCTCAAAACTTAAGACGACCCTGGACAAAGGGCATAAGGCGCAGTTCGAGGCTTTGATCAGCCGTATCAAAAACGGCGGCGCACCTCTGATCCCCTTCGATGAGATCGTCAATACGACAAGAGCCAGTTTTGCGGCTGTCAGAAGCCTGCAACAGAACGGATGGGTGAGACTGGACCAGGTGAGGGTAGCGGCGCCGGTTGTTGCAGAGCCGGCAGAAGCGCTTCAATAAATAGTACGTTGTTAATCTGTCAATAAATATTACTGATGAAAATAACTCTTATAGCCGGAGCCAGGCCAAACTTCATGAAGATAGCCCCCATTATCGCCGCCATCAGAGACAGGCAGCAACAGGGCGAGGATATCAGTTACCGGCTGGTACATACAGGTCAACATTACGATAAGAACATGAGTCAGTCTTTCTTTGAACAGCTCAACATACCCGAGCCGCACGTGAACCTGGAAGCAGGCGGCGGTTCTCAGGCAGAGCAGACGGCCAATATCATGGTGCGTTTTGAAAAAGAACTGACAGAACATCGCCCTGAGCTCGTGCTTGTGGTAGGCGATGTTACCTCAACATTGGCATGCTCCATTGTTGCCAAAAAGCTGATGGTAAAGGTGGCCCATGTGGAAGCCGGTATAAGATCCGGAGATATCACCATGCCGGAAGAGATCAACCGTATGGTCACAGATTCCATCACGGATTATTTCTTTACCACTTCCGACATCGCAAACGCCAACCTGCGAAAGGAAGGCAAGCTGGAAGAGCAGATCATTTTTGTCGGTAATACGATGATCGATACGCTGCTGAAACAACGTAGCCGTTTTACGGCTCCGGCGATCTTTGAAACAGCAGGGTTAAAGCCGCAGGGCTACCTGGTGATGACCCTGCACCGTCCTGCCAATGTAGACGTGCAGGAAAACCTCTCACTACTGATCAGCGAGATAATGAACAATAGTAACGGATTGCCCGTGGTCTTCCCTGTGCATCCGCGTACGGCAAAGAACCTGGAAAGCAGCAGGCTGTCCTATCCTAATCTTCACCTGGTGGAACCTTTGGGATACCTGGAGTTTAACTACCTCGTGGAAAATGCCAAAGCGGTTATTACCGACTCCGGTGGCATTACAGAAGAGACAACGGTGATGGGTGTACCCTGTATGACACTGAGAGATACCACCGAGCGGCCGGAAACATGTACGCTGGGTACAAATGAATTGTTGGGTACAGATCCCCGTGCTATAAAGCCGGCGATGGAAAGATTATTCCGGGGCGAGTGGAAAAAGGGCAGTATACCTCCTTTATGGGACGGCCATGCCGCTGAGCGGATTGTCGAAAGCCTGGTAGAAATATTTGCAGTTACTGAAAAATACAGCCGCGCGATATGAGTAGTTGGAAGACGCTGCAGAAAGGCATGAGGGTGATGCATAACATGGGCTGGAGATACGTTGCATTCCGGTCGGTTTATGAACTTAACAGGAGAACAGGAAGGCTTAAAAAGCGCTTTCCCGGTACGCCTGCCAAGGTGAGATACCTGACCCTGGACAGCTGGAAAAAACAGACCGTACAATTCTTTTTCAGCAGCAGGGAAGATCTGGTCATTCCCCGTAATCCGGAGCCGGAACTGGCTGCCCGTTACCGGGAGATAAAAGCTGGTAAATTGCCTTTCTTCAACGGGAAGGTGATAGACCTGGGCATTGACAGTGACTGGATGAGAAACCCTGACAGTGGCTTCGTGTATAAACGTGATCAGCACTGGACAGAGATAGAGGATTATTCAAAGGAGGCCGGCGATATCAAATTTGTATGGGAAAAGGCGAGGTTCGCTTACCTGTATGATATTATCCGGTATGACTATCATTTTAAGGAGGATTGCGCCGCTTTTGTACTGCAGAATATCCTGTCCTGGATAAAGGCAAATAAGGTGAACTGCGGGCCTCATTATAAGTGCAGCCAGGAGATCAGCCTGCGGGTGTTGAACTGGACCTTTGCATTGTATTATTACCGCAATTCACCGCACCTCACAGAAGAAGTGTTTGACGAGATCCAGCACGCCATTTACTGGCAGCTGCATCATGTATATGAGAATATCAATTTCTCAAGGATCGCTGTAAGAAATAATCATGCGATCACGGAAACGCTTGCCCTTTATCTGGGAGGGTTGTTATATGCTGCATTCCCCGGCTCTGCCACCTGGAAAGAAAAGGGACGGAAATGGTTGATACAGGAAATAGAATACCAGATCTATCCTGATGGCAGCTACCTGCAGTTTTCAATGAACTATCACCGGGTGGTGGTACAGCTGTTAACGTGGGCCATCCGCCTGGCAGGGTTAAATGGTGAGAGTTTTCCTCCTGTTGTAGCAGAAAGGGCAGGGCAGTCCCTCCGGTTCCTGCGCTCGTGTATGAACGACAGCAATGGCTGGCTGCCCAACTATGGCGCTAATGACGGTGCACTTTTCTTCCGGCTGAATAACCGGCATTACCGCGATTACCGGCCGCAGTTGCAGGCACTGGCAGTATTGCTGGATGCTGATGCAGCATTCCCGGAGGTCTATGAGGATGCATACTGGTATGGTAAAGTCCCTGCTGAAAAAGACCTTTCCGGGAAGGAATATCATGGTTTATTCAGCTATCCGGAGGGTGGTTTTTATGTGTGCCGCGAGCCGGACACTATCACGTTTATGCGTTGTGGTAATCATCGTGACAGACCTTCACAGGCCGATAATCTGCACCTTGACATCTGGTATAAGGGAGAGAACATCCTGATGGATGCAGGTAGCTATAAATACAATACCAATGAACAGACGCTCCGGTATTTCATGGGGACGGCTTCACACAATACAGTGATGCTGGACGACTATGACCAGATGGAGAAGGGCCCGCGGTTTATCTGGTATAACTGGACGCAGCGCAAAAGTGCGGTGTTGTATGAAACAAAGGATGAATATATCTGGGAAGGGACCATATCTGCCTTTCAGCATGCAGGACCGGATATAACTCACAGGCGTGTTGTAAAGAAGAAAAAAGGTGAACCCTTCTGGCGGGTGGAAGACTACATCATGAATAAGCCGGCGCAGTTGAATATGCGTCAGCTATGGCATACGATCTTGCCGAAAGCGGTCACCTTCAATGCCAGTGACCTGCAGGGAAATAAACTGAAGGCAGAGGAAAGGACAGGGGCTTATTCTTCCTTGTATGGCGTAAGAGAGGACAGCCGTGAGTTCATTTTTACCACCAACCAGCATGCAATCATCACAGAGATAAGTTTAAACAGATAGTTATGAAAGTCTTACTGATTCACCAGTATTTTTTAGAAGAAGACGATCCGGGGGGCTCCCGCTGGAATGAAATAACGAAGACCTGGACGGAGCAGGGCCATAGTGTAACAGTGCTGGCAGGCATGATGCATGCAAACGGATCGGAGAAACGTGCTGAGTACAAGAAGAAATATTTCGTGAAGAAGCAGCAGGGAGAGGTGACGGTGTGGAGATGTCATGTATCTGAGTCTTACAACCGCAACTTCCTGGGGCGTTTATGGGGTTATTTCTGTTTTATGTTTTCTTCATTGTGGGGTGGGCTGTTTAAAGTGAAGGGAGATTTCGATGTGGCGATCGTTACTTCACCACCTTTGTTTGTGGGGTTCTCCGGGTATGTGCTGTCGAGGGTAAAGCGGGTACCTTTCCTGTTTGAGGTAAGAGACCTGTGGCCCGAATCAGCTATTGATTCCGGGGTGCTCAAAAACAAAATGATCATAAAGCTGGCCTGTTGGTTTGAAGGTTTCATCTACAGGAAGGCATCACTGATCAACGTGCTGACACCTGCGTTTTTCAATACGTTAAGAGATAAGAAGAATGTACCGGAAGACAAGCTGATCTTTATTCCCAACGCGGCCGACTTTACACTGTCAGACAATCTACTGGATACGTTTGACAGAGATGCCTTCAGGAAAGAGCACGGTTTGAATGGTCATTTTGTTATTACTTATGTAGGCGCTCACGGTGTAGCCAATGATCTGGAACAGGTGCTGAAAGCCGGCAAGCAGCTGGAAGATACGCCGGTATTATTTCTGCTGATAGGACAGGGAATGGATAAGAAACGCCTGCAGCAGGTAGCAGATGATATGAAGGTAACGAACGTACGTTTTCTCGATCCCGTGCCTAAACGGGAAGTGTTCAAGTATATACTGGCATCGGAGATGGGGGCATCTGTTTTAAAAAAAGCGGATACTTTCAAAACAGTTTACTCGAATAAAACGTTTGATTATATGGCATGTAAGAAACCGATCCTGATGGCTATTGATGGCGTATCCCGGGAACTGGTGGAAACAGCGGAAGCAGGCGCTTATGTAGAGCCTGAAAATATTGCTGAGTACAACCGCATTATCCGGGAATACCTGTTAGAGCCCGACAGGATCATAAGGGAAGGTGAGAACGGCTTTGCTTATGCGAAACAGAATTTTGACAGACAGGTATTGGCATTACGGTATATAGATTTTATTCAACAAAAAATTTTAAAAACCGGAAGTTTAAGCAATGCAGTTGTATAGTAAGATCATAAAGCCGTTGATGGATGGCATAATCGCGTTTGTTGGGCTGGTAGCACTTTCACCGTTGCTTGTTTTGCTTACAGTGTTCCTCTATGTGGCCAACAAGGGAAAACCATTCTTCCTTCAGCCCAGGCCCGGCACGCACGGACGGATCTTCAGGGTTGTCAAGTTCAAAACAATGAATGATAAGCGGGCAGCGGACGGACAGCTGTTGCCTGATGAAGCAAGGCTGACCCCGGTAGGAAAATTTATAAGAAAAACCTCTCTCGATGAACTTCCACAGTTAATAAACGTTTTAAAGGGAGATATGAGTTTGGTAGGCCCCCGCCCCTTATTAGTTGAATATCTGCCATTGTATAATGACCTGCAATGGAAAAGACATAGAGTTAAACCGGGTATTACAGGCTGGGCACAGGTAAATGGCAGAAATGCCATCAGCTGGCCTCAACGGTTTGCCTATGACGCATGGTACGTAGATAATATCAGCTTCGCGCTGGATGTAAAGATCATGCTGATGACGGTACTGAAGGTGATACAATCCGAAGGTATAAGTTCCTCCTCATCAGCCACCATGGAGAAATTTGCCGGCAACGGGGTACCGCAACCCGAAGGTATAGGTTCCTCCTCATCAGTTACCATAGAAAAACTTACCAGAAACGAGGTACAATAAGTTATGAAAAAATGATACAAAACCTTTAAACCTTACGCGTGTGAATACAAAAATCTGGCTCTCATCACCCCATATGGGACACAAGGAACTTGAATACGTACACGAGGCCTTTAAAACCAACTGGATAGCCCCTTTAGGACCTCATGTGGACGGATTTGAACGTGACGTTGCTGCTTACACCGGCGCAGGTCATGCCGCTGCATTATCATCAGGAACAGCAGCTTTGCATATGGCGCTCATTTTACTGGGCGTGGGAAAAGGAGATGAAGTGATCTGTCAGAGTATGACATTTGCTGCTTCTGCCAATCCCGTTATGTATCAGGGAGCCACACCCATTTTTGTGGACAGCGAGGAAGAAACCTGGGGAATGGACCCCGACCTGCTGGAAGAAGCCATTAAGGACAGGATTGCCAACGGTAAAAAGCCTAAGGCGATCATTCCGGTGCACTTGTACGGTATGCCCGTAAAAATAGATGAAATAATGACCGTAGCGGCAGCATACGACATCCCGGTGGTGGAAGATGCTGCGGAGGCGCTGGGCTCTACCTTTCAGGATAAGGCGTGTGGCACATTCGGAAAGCTGGGGGTACTCAGTTTTAACGGTAATAAGATCATTACCACCAGCGGTGGCGGCGCCCTGGTAGGAAATGATGAAGACCTTATTAAAAAGGCCCGCTTCCTGGCCACACAGGCCAAAGATGCTGCACCACATTACCAGCACAGCCAGCTGGGCTACAACTACCGGATGAGTAATGTATGCGCAGGCATAGGCCGGGGCCAGATGGAAGTGCTTAACGACCGTGTGGCACAGCGAAGGGCAAATCATGACTACTACTTAAATCAGCTGGGCGATCTTCCGGGCATTACTTTTGTTATGGAACCGGAGGGATTTTATTCCAACAGGTGGTTGACAACCATACTGGTGAATCCCGCCGAAAGTAACGGTGTTACCAGGGAAGAGATCAGAATTGCGCTGGAAAAAGAAAATATAGAGTCAAGGGCTGTATGGAAGCCAATGCATATACAGCCGGTATTTGAAGGCGCTCCTGCTTATGTGAATGGTACGTCCGAAAAATTGTTTGACCAGGGACTTTGTTTGCCCAGCGGATCGAACCTTACCCACAAAGAACTGGACAGAGTAATTAATATATTCAATGAAGTAATGCAGCCGCAAAAGGTATAGGGCGACTGATACCGGCATAATAAAAATGCGGTTGCGTAAAAAAAGGACGTGAACATGAAAATAGCATTTTTATTACTGGCGGTATTATCGGGCGCTTTTACCAGCTGCGCACAGGGCATTGTTCTTGTAAAAAACAATGCGGCCGTATCAGGGATCGTTGTGGCAAAAGACGCCAGCGACCAGGTGCAGACTGCAGCGAAGACGCTACAGCAGTATCTGCAAAAAAGTACCGGCGCTACCCTGCCTATCAGAAACACCGGGCAGGGTACATCCAACCTGTATGTCGGTAAGGGCGCTTATTCCCGTATAGGTAATGTTGACCTGGATGAAGATGGCTTTCTCCTGCAGGCAGTTGATGCGAATAACTTTGTTATTCTCGGCGGCAGCGACTGGGGAACTGAATTTGGGGTATATGATTTCCTTGAAAGGTTCGTAGGCGTAAGATGGCTAATGCCGACGGATGTAGGAACGGTGATCCCTAAACTGAGTACACTCAGGATTCCCGCAGTTAAGATTGTCGAAAACCCCGTCTTTTTATCGCGCGCAATATCTCCTATCTGGATCGATAAAAATACCACTCCGCTGAATCAATGGGGTAGGTTCAACAGGCTGAGAGGCAGAGTAGAGGCTTCCCATAACCTGAAGAACCTGTTCCCACCGGAGAAGTTCTCCAAGGCCCATCCCGAATTCTATCCGATGGTAAAGGGAAAGAAAGTGTTACCTACAACCAATACTGATCAATCCTGGCAACCTGATTTTGGTGCGTCCGGTATTGCGGATGCTGCATCAAAGGAGATCATCAGCTGGTTCGACCAGCATAAGGACGCGACAAATTTCTCATTAGGCATCAACGATTCCGGCAACTTCAATGAGTCGGACAATACCCGGAGCATGGGCCGTAAGAATACACTGGGATTTCTCAGTTATTCCGATCAGTATTATGCCTGGGCAAATGATGTGGTAAGTAAGGTGAGAAAAGTATATCCGGGAAAGAAATATCCCGTGCTTGCCTATACTTTTGTAGCAGACCCTCCCACAGATAGAAAAGTCGATAAGGATATCATTCCTTTTATTGCTTATGAAAGGGCGCGCTGGGGCGCTAAAGCATTAAAACAGACAGATCAGGACTTAACCCTGCGATGGGGACAGGCTGCACAATCATTGGGCTGGTACGATTATATCTATGGTCTTACCTATCTGCTGCCGAGGGTTTTCTTTCATGCCATGAAAGATTATCTCGTATGGGGAAGTACACATAAGGTAAAATATTATTATGCAGAGCTATATCCTAACTGGGGCGAAGGCCCCAAAGGATGGGTGCTGGGAAAACTATTATGGAATCCCAACCAGGACGTGGATGCCCTGCTGGATGATTGGTACAGGAACGCTGCCGGCAAGCAGGGAGGGCCTAAACTGAAGGCTTATTATGCGATATGGGAAAAGTTCTGGACGCAGGACGTATTTGCCAATGGCGGCAATTCAGACACGAAAAGCAGAATTCTCTTTTACGATCCCTCTTACTTACAATCAGTACCAGATAATTACCTGACCCAATCCGATAAACTGCTCAGCGACGCTTATAAACTGGCCGAAACAGATCAGCAAAGACAGCTGGTGACCAGGTTGACCCAGATGTGGACCGTTTACAGATTATCCGTAGTAGCATACAAGAAATACAAACAGGGGAGAGGAAACTCGCCCGAAGGCAAACAAAGACTTCAATTGCTGCAATCATTAAAGACCGACCAGCTCTATTCACTACCAGCTAATTCTATTCTTTCCAGGTCTACCGTAACAGGTAATGACTGGTAATACCCCGCAAAACGATTGAGATTCCAATGTTCATGTATTGTAAAATATGAAATATTTGATGTCGGAAGTAATAGTTATATAATAACTTTTGTATATTTGATTCAGACTATTGTTCCAGACTAATTAATCATCCTTGCTACACATTGTAAGTAGTGAGAGACCTATCCTATGAACCTATGAAAATCATTGTCCGTCTGTTCCGGCAACGGAATGCCATGCCCAGACGCCACTCATTCTCCATTGGAGAAAAACGAATAACCTGTACCGGCCTGAAGTTACTCTGTTGCTTATTTATTGCAACGCTGTCTGTCTGTTCTGTTGCAGCGCAGGACATACCATTGGTCAATCCCTCACTTGAAGATAAGCCCAAGGATAATAAAGCGCCTGCAGGCTGGGTAATTGCAGCACAGACGCCCGATGTACAACCGGGTATGTACAAGGTGTATGTGCCACCTACCGATGGTAAGTCTTATGTAGGCATGCACAGTGGGCCCGGATACCTGGAAGGTTTTGCACAGGAGCTGACAAGTGTTATGCGGGGAGGACGATCTTATACGATGTCTTTTGATCTTGCTTTTTACGTCGCTTATGTATACCGGGGATGTTATGGGAATGTATCCGTTTACGGAGGAAATACGCCCAGCGATACCGCTGAGCTGTTGTGGAACTCCGGAGATTTCTATCATACTGACTGGCAACGTTATGCTGTTACGCTGAGCCCTTCGGCGGATTATAAATATCTGGCTATTTACGCCACCGTATCTGCTGCTGCATGTAATAGTAAGTATGGGGTGGTGACGCTCATCGATAATCTGTCGCCACAGCTGAGGGAAGCGCCGCAGATCAGTATTGCGGCAACAAATACCTGCAAGGGCGGCAATACAGGAAATATATCCGTGAATGTAATTGCCGGAACAGGCCCCTTTACATATGAGTGGTTGCCGGGTGGAGAAACAACCAGTCATCTGTCGCATCTTGCTGCCGGTGATTACCAGGTAATGGTAACAGCAACAAATGGTCTGAAGGTAACAGGTAAAGTACACATAGGAGAGTCAGATCTGTCAAGTTCTGTTACCGCAACACACGCCTTATGCAATGGAGATGATCAGAACCGTTTGCAGATCCGGACAACAGGCGGACAGCCGCCATATCGTTATTACCTGAACAACGCTGAGTATGGTGTGAGCACACCTGAATTTGATCATTTGCCTGCTGGCAGATATAGTGTGAAAGTGGAAGATGAGAACGGCTGTTCCAACAGGATAGAAGACATTCGAATCACTGAGCCACCTGCACTTACGCTGCGACACATTGCCGTGAAGAATACGAGCTGCAGCAGCGTACACGATGGCCGGATCACGTTAACTCCTGAAGGAGGAACACCTCCTTACGCTTATAGTATTTCTGCACGGAATATTGTACAAACTGACAGCACACTGCAACAACTTGAAGCGGGCTGGTACAGCTTTAAAGTATCTGATAGTCATGGCTGCATGGTAGAAGGGCAGGCCGGTGTTGATATGGAGACGCGGGATTGTGCCGTGTATACTCCCACTGCATTTAGTCCAAACGGAGACGGGGTTAATGATGTATTCAGGGTGAAGGTAAATGATGAGGTAACAGGATTCAGACTCGCTGTTTATGGAAGATGGGGTAACCTCATATTTGAAACAAACGATCCGGAGATAGGCTGGGATGGTGCGCAGAAAGGGAGTTTTTTACCAGCAGGCAGTTATGTGTGGGCGCTGACATATACAGACAGTAAGAAGCAGCCGGTAAAACAGCAGGGTACTCTTGTACTGGTCCGCTAATGGCTAAAGGATTGTTACTGAGGCGGAAAAAAGTTTTCCGGTTCGGAAATTTATCGTAGTTTGAAGTAGGAATGCAAGTTTTTTTTCTAAGAGATTAAGGATAATCCTGATAAACTAACTACAGGAAAGGATTGTTATATTTTGTCTTTACCCCGTTTAAATTCCATATTAGAAACCAATCCCATGAGTCTTCTTACTACTTTGAAGTTTCTGGCCAACCATCCGTTGAGCTCAGACCGCAAGTTCCGGACCATCTGCCGTTTTATTGGCTGGCAAATCTCCTCCAGGCTGACGCCGTATCCCGTCATTTATCCTTTCACTGTAAAATCAAAATTGATTGTACAAAAGGGAATGTCCGGAGCTACAGGCAACTTATATTGTGGTCTTCATGAATTCCATGACATGGCCTTTTTACTGCATTTACTGAGGGCAGGAGATCTATTTGTAGATGTGGGTGCAAATGTAGGCGGATATACGGTATTAGCTTCCGCCCATGTAGAAGCAGACACCATAGCTATAGAGCCTGCTCCGTCGACGTATGCAAAGTTACTGGCGAATATCCGCATTAATGATATGGCGGACAGGGTGCATCCGTTAAATATAGCATTGGGGTCGAGTGCCGGAGTCGTGAATTTCACAACATCCCTCGATACTACCAATCACGTAGTAGTGGAGAATGAGGTGGCGGACACCGTAGAGATCAATATAGATATGCTTGACAACGTGCTGGAAAAACAGTCTCCCATACTATTAAAAATTGATGTGGAAGGATTTGAAACCGAGGTGTTGAAAGGCGCAAAAAAGACATTGCAGAAAGAAAGCCTGAAAGCCATTATAATTGAACTAAACGGCCTGAGCGAGCGCTATGGTGTGGAAAACAAAAAGAACCATGAAGCGCTGCTGGGATATGGATTCCTTGCTTATACTTATGATCCGTTTAAGAAAGCGCTTCAGAAATGTGAGACCTTTGGTGATTTTAATACCATCTACATCAGAGATATAGATTTTGTAAAGAACAGATTAACGACTGCCGATAAGGTATATCTCAGGAATCAGGCCATCTGAGACGCTGAGGCAAATAGCATTAAATCCCGCGCGGTTATTACTGCGCGGGATTTATAATTAATGAAGATTTTATTTTTTCCTGGCCACGGTGACCCAGCCTCCGCTGGCAGGTATTATATCAAGACTTTTAATGTTACAGCTGGCGTGAAGCTCCCGTATGGTTTTTTCACTGTAATGATAAACGGAACAGGTATAACGATAGCGTCGGAGCACCATTCTGATCCCATTACTGGGCCAGGATGCAACAAACGCTTTATTGGTAACAGCGGCCATTTTTTTAATAAATGAGCGTGCATCTTCAATGTAATCAAATACGCCTGCCGCTACTGATACATCAAAAGTCTGGTGGTCCAGATCATGCTTCATGAAATCTCCCTCTATGAATTTACAACGATGGGCGACCCCTTCTGCAACTGCATATTTTTCCGCATACTCAATCATTGAAGCAGCAAAATCAATTCCCAGCAGGAATGACGCATCTGAGTTCTTCAACCAGGTTACACTGTTTACGCCCGGTCCTGAGCCTATATCTAACACAGTAGGCCGGTCGTATTCCTGTATTGTTTTAAGCGCTACAGCCGTACGAGTGTAAACCGCCTGCCTGAAAAGTTTGTCGAAGAATGAGGGTTTCTTATAATAATTGGCGAACAGCTCACTGCGGACATCCCAGTACTGTTGGGCTGTGTGTATGTGTTTTGACATTCTCAGCTTTTTTTAAACAGGTAATGAAATTATAACTTTGAAGTAAGGAGCCTATTTTCGGCCGGATAGAGTTTCGGAACAGGTTCCACCGTACATTCGCAATGAAAGTTTTGGTTTTGGAGTAATTGGTACCTGGCGGATAGTTTTCGCTGCAATTGATATACCGCGTGTCAAATTCGTAGGGATGCAGATATAACATTACATTCTGTTGCCTGTCGTTCAGGTCCCTGAAAATACGGTCTAAATAGAACTTTGGAAGGAGTCTCATATACCCGCCGCCGGCTACCGGTATTCTCTTCTGTTTCCAATCTATCACTGTCAAAGGAAGTTCAACAATTGATCTGCCATTAGGCAATTCATACAACATATCGCTTGTGTTAAAATTGGCTATCCCATACCGCCGAAGTTTCATTGGAAAGATACTGCTGTCATATACGAGTCCCATTTCAGACAACATTTCCAATACATACAGATTACTTTCATCAATAGAAAAATAGGGGGCTCTGTATCCATAGACAGGAGCTCCTATAATATCTGTTATCAGGTTATAGGAATCTGACAGGTCTTTATACGCCTCTTTTTTACTGAGACGGCGCATGTTTACATGATGCTGACCATGCATAGCAATTTCATGTCCCTGACTGGCGATCTTCATTACCAGGTCGGGACGGTACTGTGCAAGCATGCCGAGTATAAAGAATGTAGCCTTTTGATTTGTTTGAGATAAGATGTCAAGAATGATGTTGGTTTGTCTCTCTATTGTTTTAAGCGGCCGTGTGATAAGGGAACAATAATCTCTGCATAATATCTGACCAAAATCTTCCCAGTCGATGGAAAGTGTAAATGTGGGCGTACAGCTGTTTTTCATAATATTTTGAGGTTGTGTGGGACTATAAATATTTCTGCTGATTCAGGATAAGGTCAATAATGATGCTGATAGCTTTTGATGTTTCGGTTGTATTGTTTGGATACGGTAGCGATAATTCACGGAAAGGTTATGCCTACAAAGGAAGATTTTTTTTCTTAGAAATTAGTTAATGCCATGTTAATCACTAAAACAAGAAAGTGCAATTTTTTGGAAATGGTTTTATTCAATATATTTAAACATGCTGCCTTTATAGCGAGCAGCAGACGTCTAAAACAGTGATGAGCATGCATAACCCAAAAATTTTTATTCGAGGAGCCGGTAGCCAGGCGAAAGTGATCCTGGAGATACTGGAAGTACTAAAACAAGATTGTGCCGGCATTTTTGATGATAACCCCGACATTAAAGAAGTACTGGGCTATCCGGTATTAGGCAGGTGGGATCCTTCATTGATAAGTAAAGATGCTAAAATGATCTTAGCCATCGGCACTAATGCAATCCGGAAAAAAATGGCGGACACAATGGACTGCCAGTGGATGAGTGCCATTCATCCTTCTGCTAATATTTCAACACGTTGTTCCATTGATCCCGGGACCGTGATAATGGCTGGCGTCAGTATCAATACCTGTGCAGTCATTGGCAGTCACGCTATTATTAATACCAATGCCTCTGTTGACCACGACTGCAAAGTAGGCGACTTTGTGCATATATCTCCCAATGCTGCTCTGGCCGGTCATGTTACTGTGGGAGAGGGAACGCATATTGGTATAGGCTCATCCATAAAACAGGGAGTAAAGATCGGTAAATGGTCTGTAATAGGCGCGGGGACAGTTGTGATACGCGATGTTCCCGACAATGTAGTTGTAGTAGGTAACCCGGGCCGGATCTTAAAGATCAATGTATAAAGCAGGGCACAGATACAAACAACACATCATTGATGGGTTGTTACCTGCGCTTGCGTGTAAGTAACAACCCATCAACAAAACAAGGAACCCTCGTATTAATCAGATAAGGGGTTGACAATTATTTCACGTGTTGATTCATTTCTTTGGCCAGTTCAAACATAGAGATCTGGCTCTTACCATTGAATACTTTTTTCAGTTTGTCATCAGCATTGATCATGCGTTTGTTCTTGCTGTCCTGCAAATTATGCTCCTTAATATAATCCCAGATCTTTTTCGTCATTTCAGTTCTGGGCAGCGGATTGCTGCCAATAACAGCTGCTAACTCCGGACTGGGCGTCAAGGGTGCTTTGAGCCCTTTTCCACCTGCGTCTTTGGCCGGTTTCTTAGCCGCAGACTCCTTAGCCGGAGCTGTTTTTGTAGTGCTTTTTGCTGCTTGCTTTGCTGTCGTTTGTTTTGAAGTAGGCATTTGTAAACCTTTTTTATGATTGTAATAATCAAGGCAACCCCAAATACTATGCCCCAATTGCACGGATACAGGATATATACCGGTGAATGATGGCGGGAAACAGCACATATGGTTCGCTGTACAGATCTAGCATTATTGGGCGGGATGTGTTATTTTGTAAAGATCACAATCATCACAATAACCATGTTTCAACGTATTTTCCGGAAGATCATCCTCTTTATTCCCGTTATGGCCGGCCTGTGTTCCTTACTGGCCATGCAGCCTGTTAAACCCCGTTTCCGCGTACTGGCACTGGCGGAGAACGGTGGGCATCATATTGCCTATTCAAAAACTGCAAAGGTCTGGCTGGACAAGCTGGCCGCCGACAGCGGTTTTGCTATTGATTACGTTCAGAACACTGATCAGATAGACAGCGCTTTTCTGGCGCAATACCAGTTGTTCATCCAGCTGGACTATCCTCCATATGCCTGGAAGCCGGCAGCAGTGAAAGCATTTGAACAGTATATATCTGAGGGAAAAGGTGGCTGGATCGGGTTCCATCATGCTTCATTACTGGGAGAGTTTGATGGTTATGGTTTATGGCCCTGGTTTTACGATTTTATGGGAAAGATCCGCTTCAAAGATTATATCGGCGATTTTGCCGCTGGCGATGTACATGTGGAAGATGCTGCGCATCCTGTGCTGAAAGGCGTGCCGGCAGTATTTAATGTAAAGACGGAGGAATGGTACACCTACGACAGAAGTCCGCGTCCTGACGTACATGTACTGGCCAGCGTGGACGAAAGCTCTTATAAACCTGCTTCTGAAAAGAAAATGGGTGATCACCCTGTTATATGGACAAATAGCGCATATAAGACCCGGAACGTCTATATATTTATGGGGCATTCGCCTGACCTGTTTGAAAACAGGGCATACCTTCTTTTGTTCCGTAATGCCATTTTCTGGGCAGCGGGGAAGTAATAAGGGACGGGGAAAATGATTGACCAGGACCTGGAGAGAGCGGCGGAAAGGCAATATGGTTGCAGTATAGCAGATATGTAACAATTCATAAGTCCCGGATTTGCCCCTAGTTCTGTCAGCGTATTGTCAGTTTTTACGTTTTTCCGGATATTATTTACGCAAAAGCGATGATTTCCCCGGACCGAAAAATCAAACTAAGAATGTATTGACGAATGCGGGAACCGTTAGACCTTATGACAGCTGAATGAGAAAAAATGCTGTGAATGTGGCAAAAAACTATCATGCATATTCACGCAGTCGGTTGCCAGATATTTCCACCATCCAACAAACGTGTCACCTCGTATTACAAAGATGATGCAAGAATAAATTTTCGTTAACCAAGGATTAACAACTTTCTAATTAACAAAGTCTTAATATTGCATTAACAATCCTTGTGAGGGTAGCCCCAGTTACCAGATACCAAATAGGATTCGATAACTGGGGTTAACAAACAATGGATGAAAGACCGGCTTTCCATTCATGGTTGGCCGTTTTTTTTTGTGTTTACCTCTGGTTGAAACCGGGGTTATAAACACACCGGGGGAGATACCACCGGAACAAACAAAACCGGGGTGATATTGCGGGTTACAAACGCAGCCCCGGGGTTGAACCCCGCGCTACAAACACAGCAACCCCTAAAGGGGTTGATCTACGCGACCGTTGTTAATAATTTCCTCTGCATAAAAAAAGAGCGTTCAATTGAGCGCTCTTTTACTTTTAAAGCCATGTAATACCTTGTTTCCAGACATAGAGGCGCCTGGCAGCATTCCCGTTGTTTATTGGATCAAATTCACAACAAACCACCAATCAACCCCGTCAGGGGTTGCCGTGTTTGTAGCGCGGGGTTTTCAACCCCGGGTATCAAATGTATGCGCGACATTCACAATCCCCGGGGTCTTCGATGCAGCGGTGACATTCGCAACGCCGGCATCGGATACAACAAACCATCAATCAACCCCTTTAGCGGTTGCGTGTTTGTAGCGCGGGGTTTTCAACCCCGGGGTATCAAATGCATGCGTGAGGTCCCCGGCATCCGATATCAAATGCTATGCGTGGCATTGGTAACCCTGGGTATTAAATGCATACCGCGTGAATCAAATATCATCTCGGGAAATTTACCGGGCATGCGTTCCCCCGTAACCGATCGCAAATTTGACGAGGGCATTGGGTCCTGAGAGCTGTAGTTTCTTGGTGATATTATGCCGGTGATTATCTACTGTGCGTACACTGATACATTTAAAAGACGCGATGTCCCTGCTGCTCATACCCCGGGCTATCATATCCAGGATTTTAGCTTCTGTTTTGCTCAATCGTTCATTGATCACAGTGCCCCTGCCATCAGCATGAATAGGAGGTATTATCGTCTCTTTAACAGGTCCGAGGGTCTCCCTGATATGATGGTATCGGCTCAGACGGGATTGGATGCTTTTCAATAGCTCTTCGCCGCTGAATGGATATACCAGGTAATCGTCCGCACCCAGGTTCATGCCCTTTCTGACATTAGGGGGGACGTTAAGCCGGTTAAAAAGAATGAAAGGCAGATGTTTCAGACTGGGATCATCTCTGAGGGTAATAAGAAACTGATAACCGGAGGTATCGGTTACCAATACATCACACAGTATTAAATCTGGTCGCTGTTTGTTTGTCAGTTGTACGCCTTCAGCAACGGTGTTGGCCGTTATCACATCATAAGTTGGCATTAACTGCTGACGGAATTTGCGCAAAATAGATGCATCTCCTGTTACCAACAGGATTTTCGATGGGGGAGCCTCATGTGCGCCGGAGGCTACTGGGTAAGGTGTATTCATGGTACATGGTTTATCCCCGGTAAAACGACTTCAAAAGGTCATTCTGCGGGAATGCTTTATTAGGTTAATGACTCGTCTTCTAATGGTTAAAAAAAATTGGCTAGCTCTTTAAGCCTTGCATGATAAGGTCGATAGTAATAATAACAATCTTGCTGAGGCTTTGGAAAAAAGATACGGGATTTTTTGAGTCCCCTCGATAAAAGCAGCGGGACGTAAGTAAAGTTAAAGAAATCTTTTTACAACTGATTGATTTAGTACATAAAAAAGGCAATACCACCCAGATATTGCCTTTTTTTATTTAGTGATGACTGTTACTGTATTACAGTCTTGCATCTACGAGATTACGGTCTATACAGGCTTTTGTGTCAAAAATGACCGCATTGTTGCGGGCATGTTTTTTAAAGTCAAATTCCAGGAATTCCCGGTGTGCCACCGCTATGACTATCCCATCATACACTTCATCTCCACGCAGCTGCGTCGTGATCTGTACGCCATATTCCTGTTTTACTTCCTTCGGATCGGCCCACGGATCATATACTGTAATGTCCAGTCCGTATTGTTTCAACTCGTGATAAATGTCCACTACACGGGTATTGCGTACATCGGGGCAGTTTTCCTTAAAAGTGATGCCCATGATCAGCGCTTTGGCGCCTTTGATCTTGTGGTCTTTTTCGATCATCAGTTTGACGATCTTGTTGGCTACAAAATAGCCCATCTGGTCGTTGACCCTTCTGCCGGACAGGATCACCTGCGGATGATAGCCCAGTGATTCTGCCTTATGCGCCAGGTAATAAGGGTCCACGCCTATGCAATGCCCGCCTACCAGCCCGGGTTTATAGCGCAGGAAATTCCATTTGGTGGCTGCTGCTTCTATCACATCATTGGTGTCAATGCCAATACGGTCAAAGATCAGGGCCAGTTCATTTACAAAAGAGATATTAATATCGCGTTGCGCATTCTCGATAGCTTTGGAGGCTTCCGCTACTTTGATGCTGGGCGCTTTATGCGTGCCTGCCGTTATGATAGAAGCATATAGCTCGTCGATCCTGGTAGCTATTTCAGGTGTGGAACCACTGGTCACCTTTTTGATCTTTGTCAGGGTATTGACCTTATCGCCCGGATTAATACGTTCGGGGGAATAGCCGACGAAAAAATCCTGATTATAGCGTAGCCCGGACGATCTTTCCAGCACCGGCACACAGTCTTCTTCTGTACAGCCTGGGTAAACGGTAGATTCGTAAATCACAATGTCACCCGGTTTAAGGATGCTGCCCAGCATGGCTGAGGCGGTCAGCAGGAAGGTCAGGTCGGGCGACTTAAACTCGTCAATAGGAGTGGGAACGGTAACGATAAAGACCTGATGCGCCTTCAGATCATGCTTATCTGAAGAGAAGCGCAGTCCGGCGGTGGTATCTGCTTGCTGCCCCTGCCGGATAACGGCCTTCAGGTCTTCAATGTTGGCTTCACGGGTTTTGTCCTGGGCATTGCTGAGTTCCTGTACCCGGGCTTCATTGATATCAAACCCCAGTACGTCATATTGTTTGGCAAACTCAATAGCCAGCGGCAGGCCAACGTAGCCAAGACCAATAACTGCTATCATGTAGAGTAGATTATTTTATAGCCTGAGCCGGTGTCGTGAGTGTATTATTTTTAAACGGATAGGTTTCCAGCAGTTTCACCAGCTTTTTGTCTTTGGCAATGGCTCTGATAGCCTGTAAATGCTTTTCATGGTGCAGATCCGTACCGATAAAATCGACCAGCTGATTGTCGATCAGCCACTCGGCGGCTTTCTGGATATGCTTACCGTAATAACCTGCCAGCGACAGAAGGTTTACCTGCAGATAACAACCTCTTTGCTTGAAGGTTATATATTCATCCGTTTGCTGGTGGTAGTAGTTGTACCGTTCCGGGTGGGCAAGTACAGGCCGGTAGCCTTGTGCCGACAGCTCGAATAGCCACTGATGCAGCTGAGGCGGTGCACACATGAAAGATATCTCTACCAGCAGCAGCTCTCCACTGAGGGTAAGCAGGCGGGAGGATTTCATCAGCTCCTCGAAATATTCATCCATGTAATACTCTGCCGCGTGGTGATAGGTCACAGGACAGCCTTTGGCCTTCAATGCCTCTTTTACATCCGCGAAAGGAGCGGCGAGGGTTTCTGCCGAGTTTGGATAGCGGTCGATGATGATATGCGGAGTAGTAATGACCTTTTTAATACCCAGTTCATGTAAGGTTTCAACGAACTGGACAGCCGTTTCCACATCCTGCACGCCATCGTCCACACCTGGCACCAGGTGCGAGTGTATGTCGGTTTCTATTCCTGCCAGGAATGGAATGTGTGCAGTTGCGGTATCAGTTTTTTTACGGAAAAAGAACATAATCAGTGGATCTGGTCTGTGAAGTTACACTTCAAAGTTGAGGGATGCTACTATCTCTTCCAGGAAAACCCGGTCAGTTTCATCAAAATGATCCAGGTGCTCGCTGTCCACATCGAGTACGCCAATTACCTGGCCATTGCGGATAACAGGAACCACGATCTCTGATCTTGACAGGCTGCTGCAGGCAATATGACCTGGAAAAGCTTCCACATCGGGTACGACCAGGGTTTGGGCTTGTGCCCAGCTGGTGCCGCATACACCGCGTCCTTTTTTAATACGTGTGCATGCCACGGGACCCTGGAAGGGGCCAAGTACCAGTTCATCGCCTTTTACAAGGTAGAAACCCACCCAGAACCAGCCAAACTGCTCTTTCAACGCCGCGGCTGTATTGGCCAGATTGGCCACCAGGTCGGGCTCACCGGTTATCAATGCGTTTATCTGCGGAATAATAGACTTATATTCTGCTGTCTTGTCTCCTTTTAATATGCTCAGGTCTTCTGCCATAGGTGCAAATATAATGAAACTTGCAGGGAGCTATGCAAAAGGGCGGCAGCTGTGAGATAAAATGAACAACTGCAAAAGATAAAATGAACAAATAAATGCGTAATTTGAAGCTGTAAGTTTTAACCCACCGCTGCCATCAGCAATATCCCTATTGAAAATCCAGCAACCAAAATTTAAGAGTCACCTTAAAAGACACCTGTTATGATGAGCATCCACTCCCCGCCGGGCAACGGTATGTTGCTGCTATAAGGGTACTTATGCCAGCCGGAATTCGTTTACATAAATTATGAACCATATATTTGTCATTGTATGAAAGCACAGGTTATATTGGTGAATGAGCTGGATCAGGAAACAGGATTGATGGAGAAGATGGAGGCACACGAGAAAGGATTGCTTCACAGGGCTTTTTCCGTGTTTATTTTGAATGATCAGGGTGACATGCTGTTGCAGCAGCGTGCACTTGATAAGTATCATTCCGGCGGTTTATGGACGAATGCCTGCTGCAGTCATCCGTTGCCGGGAGAAACTGTGGAAGCGGCGGCTCACCGGCGTCTTTCAGAGGAAATGGGATTTGACTGTCCCTTACACGAACTATTCCAATTTACTTACCGCACAGAATTTGACAATGGTCTTATTGAGCATGAATACGACCATGTATGGGCAGGCACTTACAATGGTGCTATCAACCCCGATCCCAGAGAAGTGCACGCATATCAATATTTACCCGTAAACGAAATTATCCGGTTAATGGCAGAGGTGCCCGGGCAGTTTACCAGCTGGTTCAGGCTGGCTTTTCCCAGAGTAATTGACCAATTAAGGGTCTGATGGCCCTA
The DNA here is from genome assembly GCF_021646545.1 of Chitinophaga filiformis. Taxonomy (GTDB): domain Bacteria; phylum Bacteroidota; class Bacteroidia; order Chitinophagales; family Chitinophagaceae; genus Chitinophaga; species Chitinophaga filiformis_A. Next base: position 130,120 of record NZ_JAKIRP010000009.1, read on the forward strand.
TTCACCTCTTAACCATTTTTTACTATGCCAACGATCACCTTGCCACGGATAGCCTATCCGTTCCCCTCTTCTATTAACCAATTTGTAACAGCAGCTCACGAACAGAACCGCCAATGGGTACAATCCTTCGGATTTATTACAAGCCCTGAAGCTTTAGCCCGGTTCGACAGATCACGCTTCGCATGGCTAGCCGCCCGCGCCTTTCCGCATGCCGACTTTCACGAACTGTGTATCATTGCCAACTTCAATACCTGGTTATTCATGCTGGACGACCAGTGCGATGAAGCCCAACTTGGTAAGAAAGCACTTTCTCTGGAACAGGTGACAGACGGCTTCATGAACATTCTGAGACATAATACACCTATTGATACTATTCTGGGCAGGAGTTTTACCGACATATGGGATCGTATGCAAGCCATTGGAGACACCGCATGGCAGGCAAGATTTATCCGTAGTATGGAGGAATACTTTACTTCCTGCCACTGGGAAGCTGGCAACAGGGCAGCAGGCGTTACCCCTACCGTTGCGGAATACGTCACCATGCGCCCTTATACCGGAGCATTGTTCGCCGATGTGGAAGCCATAGAGATCATCGAAAAGGTGTATCTGCCCGCCCACATCCTGCAACATTTTATCGTACAACGTCTTGTACTGGCCTGCAACAACATTGTATGCTGGGCCAACGACATCTTCTCCTGCGCCAAAGAAGCCCGGCAGGGAGACGTACACAATCTTGTTTTAGTACTCAGACATGAACGCAACATTTCTTTACAGGAAGCGGTAGATGAAACCGTGCGGATGCACAATGAAGAAGTGAAACTCTTTACTGCCCTGGAAAAATTGCTGCCTTCCTTTGGCGCTGAACTGGATAAGGAACTGGAAAGATTCCTCTCAGTACTGCGTTCATGGATTACGGCGAATTATGACTGGAGCTTCCATGATACCGGCAGGTATCAGGTGAGAGAAGTGGAAGTACTTGCAGAGAAATAGATAGTGTAAACGTGTCGGTTCTAATTGGTGCCCCGGCGCAATAAACGTGGGCCTTGTACGTAGCCAGGTGCACGACATCACGGGGCTGACCAAAGTAAAATGAAGGCTTCTTGCATTGCTTAAATGATAAGAGGTCTCCATCGGGTACCCGAATAAAACAGGGCTGACCATTACTTTGGTCAGCCCCTTTATTTGTAACCGGCCTTAGGCAGGATATATGAACATTGAGTTATGGATGGTTTCGGGCTTTTCTCATCCTCTTCTCCAGCAGCTTGCCAATCCACCAGAAAGACAATGCCAGAATAGTGAAGAACACACCTTTATGCGTACGGTCCCAGAGGTATTCAAAATATCGCGTATAGAGGTCGAGCAACAAAAATAACACTGCCATATCCCTGACCATCGCGTCATGCTTCTTAATACCCCAGATCAGCGCCAGCACACACAACACCGTAAATGCCGCCACCCACCAGAGCAACTGCACCTGTCTTACATGCTGCCATTGTTCCCAGGAGGCCGAGTTGCCGAAAATAGAGATCATCCATCCGGAAAGCAGCAATAAAAGCCAGCTACCTGTCCATGTAATATCCCCCACGTGTTTGTATAAACGATTGTTACGGAACAACAGGTGAATGCCCGTCATAATAATTGCCAGCAGGAAAGTCCGGCAGGGGAGGTTCATGCCCAGGAAATAGTCGCCGCCGGAGATATAATAGGTCAGTTTTACATAAGCCGGTATCAAACATATAAGCGTAGCGGTCCAGAGCAGGCGGGAAGACAACAATATCCCCAATATAGCGTATGTGGCAGTAGCCAGCAACCAGAACACGCCGTAGTTGCCATTAAGGTATTGCAGTGTCTTTCCCAGGTATACTACACTAACGCCCACACTGAGCACCGGCAACAGCCAGAATAATTCCCTGTTGAGGGAGTAGTCAGGATGCTTCTGCTGGCGGCGGTAGCCATGAAAGCAAAGAAATACGGTCAATGCTGCAAATAGTGTGGAGATAATACCATCCGTGAGGGAAAACTTCAGTCGTAAGACCTCGATCCATTTTTCGTCCAGCACCAGCGACCCAAAGGCCATCAGGGCGCAGGAGATGGCTGCAATGAAGATATACAGCGTCACCACCTGCCAGTCGCCTTCCCTGATCCGCCAGCTCTCTTTCAGACGGCCGGCCTGCTCTGACGTGATCAGCGATTCGGATTCCCACTGGCGGATAGCCTTCTGCAAAAGGTGCGCTTCCTTTTTATCTACTTCTAACATACGGGTAAATATATGTAAAAAACGTCCACCGGTTTAGGGGCATAGTATCATTTATATCAGCGGACTATAGAAATAATGCTTATTTGAGTATCTTGCCCCGCTTTTAATACTATCTAACTTAATGCCACGGTCTGCAGACGGTTATCTGTGGATTTTAACTTCCAGATATGAATCAATTGACTGATACACATCACTTAAGATACTGGGACTACCTGGTATTTTTCATCTATTTTATTATTGTGGCCGGGTATGGTTACTACATTTACCAGCGTAAGCGGGCAAAAACCACCAGTACCAAAGACTTCTTCCTCGCGGAAGGTTCTCTTACCTGGTGGGCGATAGGTGCCTCCCTGATCGCATCCAATATTTCGGCAGAACACTTCATAGGGCAGTCAGGCTCCGGGTTTGCCCTCGGTCTGGCCATATCCACGTACGAGTGGATGGCTGCCGCCACACTCATTATTGTGGCGGTATTCTTTATACCGGTCTATCTGAAGAATAAGATCTACACCATGCCACAGTTCCTGCTGGAGCGGTATAACTCCACAGTGAGTACAATAATGGCCATTTTCTGGCTGCTGGTATATGTATTTGTGAACCTGACATCCATCATTTACCTGGGTGCGCTGGCCATCACTGCCATTTCCGGTATACCATTCCTCTGGTGTATTGTGGGCCTGTCTGTTTTTGCCGTGATCGTGACACTGGGAGGAATGAAGGTGATCGGTTATACGGACGTAATACAGGTATTTGTGCTGATCGTCGGCGGACTGGCCACTACTTACCTGGCTTTACGCATGGTGTCAACCCATTTCGGGTATGGAGAGGATATCCTGAAAGGATTATCGCTGGTACGTCAAAAGGCAGACTCCCATTTCCATATGATCTTCTCAAAAGAACATAATTATTACAAGGACCTGCCAGGTCTGTCTGTCCTGATAGGTGGTATGTGGATCAATAACCTGAATTACTGGGGATGTAACCAGTACATCATTCAGCGTGCCCTGGGAGCAGATCTTAAAACAGCACGCAGTGGTATCCTGTTTGCTGCGTTCCTGAAACTCCTCATCCCTGTGATTGCCGTACTGCCGGGTATTACCGCTTATGTGCTGTTCCAGGAAGGCGTGTTTAACGAAGAACTCCGTAATGCCGCAGGCGTCATAAAACCGGATCAGGCATATCCGACCCTAATGAACCTCCTGCCGGAAGGTCTGAAAGGGCTGGCCTTTGCCGCATTGACAGCAGCAATCGTTGCTTCGCTGGCAGGTAAGGCAAACAGTATCTCTACTATCTTCTCGCTGGATATTTATCACCGTTATTTTAATAAGGAGGCTTCTGAGAAGCAGCTGGTGAAAGTGGGCCGTATCACGGTGATCGTGGCGATGGTGATCGCCAGCCTGGTGGCTCCGGCCTTAACCACGCTGGATCAGGCCTACCAGTTTATACAGGACTACGTAGGTTTCATTTCCCCGGGTGTACTGGCTATATTCCTGCTGGGCTTCTTCTGGAAACGGACCACTTCTAACGCTGCGCTGGCGGCGGCAGTGCTGACTATCCCATTGTCCACCGTGCTGAAGTTCGTGCCTTTATGGATGGACCTGTCCCCATTGTATAACTGGGGACTGGCGGTACCTAATGAAGACGGGGTGTATGAAATTCCGTTCCTCGACCGTATGACCATCGTGTTCGCAGTGCTTGTGTTGCTGATGGTCATTATCACATTGGCGGATAAGAAGAGCAAGTTGCAGAAACGCGTGATAGAGATCGATACGTCTTTGTTCAGGAGCTCTCCGGGTTTTATTGTCGGAAGCGTGATTATTATGGGAATACTGGCAGCATTGTATACAGTATTCTGGTAGTCGTTAAACAAAAGATGATATGTTATAAAAAGGCGTTCTGGCAACCAGAACGCCTTTTTTATTATTGCCGGATGACTGTCACTATCCGGTACCACTTCGCTGACAATGGCCTGGGATGGTATATCTATAGGCGCTATAGTCCTGCGTTACGCCTGCCATTCTATAGCGATGGCTATAGAATAGTGGCTGTAATGCTATAGTAGAGAGCCTATAGGCTAAAGATTCTACCGGATTCGTAGCGAATAGGTATGCTTTAGATTGACAGCAGATCAGGATCACTTAATAGACAGACGTACCGCCACCGTCCAATAAGGGGAAGCTTATATTTATCGTAGGGTCAGCGGAAGTAGCAGCGGTTTCAGATGGGAATGGCGGGCCTTCGGCTCTCCGGTGACACGACCGGTGCGGTCAAATCCATCCCACCAACTCCGATTCGCCTGACAAACGCCCAATAGCCATTCAGAGAGGCGCCGACCGCCATCCCATACTGAAACCGGGCTACTTAGCGTAGATAACCGACAACACCCAAGAGGCTCCAGAGAAGGCGCCATCCCATACCGAAACCGGGCTACTTAGCGTGAATAACCGACAACACCCAAGAGGCTCCACAGAAGGCGCCATCCCATACCGAAACCCGGCTACTTAGCGTGAAAATCGTCACAGCCACTCATGCGTCCGACACCAGGGAATCTAAACCGAAATTTATCCCCACATAATATTTGCGGAAATCGATTGAAATACGTAAATTGTAAATGCAGACGATCTATTTTCTCCAACATTTCAATATCCACGAATTATGAGCTCAAACAACTTTACTGGTGAAGAATTAAACCCATTACAGAGCATAGAACAATGGGAAGACGATGTGGTGTTGCGCTATCCCGAGCCAGGGGTTGCAGAAACGGCCAAATCCAAAGAGGAATACAGGAATTATGACAACCCGGGCAGAGATACAGTGCGCGAGTTCTACCGGCTGAATCATAAGTATCAGACCTACGATTTCGTGCAGGAGAAGAAGAAAGAGTTCCTGGCTTTCAGTAGAAAGGAAATGCCGGTTTGGGGCGCAATGGAGTTCCTGAATACCCTCGTGGACGATTCTGATCCGGACATTGAACTGGACCAGTTACAGCACCTGCTGCAGACCGCAGAAGCCATCAGGGCCGACGGTCATCCTGACTGGTTCGTACTGACGGGCTTCATTCATGATATGGGTAAGGTGCTTTGCCTGTTTGGTGAACCGCAATGGGCGGTGGTAGGAGATACCTTCCCCGTAGGCTGCCAGCATTCCGATAAAATAGTTTATCCTGAATTCTTTGCCGACAATCCTGATGCAAAGGATGAACGTTATAATACCAAATATGGTGTATATAGTCCCAACTGCGGACTGGACCAGGTGGACATGTCATGGGGACATGACGAATATCTTTACCAGATGGTGAAAGATCATATGCCTGAACCGGCTTTATATATGATCCGCTACCACTCTTTCTACGCACAGCATCGTGAGAACGCCTATGCGCATCTGATGAATGAGCATGATCATGAAATGTTTGAATGGGTAAAGAAATTCAATCCGTATGATCTCTATTCAAAGAGTCCAAAACCTCCTGTAATAAGCGAATTAAAGCCATACTATGAGGATCTTATAGCAAAATATTTACCTGCTAAGATCAGGTTATAAATTGCCAATTGTGTTTAAAAACGGAAAGGCAGACCTGTGATGGGTCTGCCTTTTATGTTGTAATAAAGTGTCGTTATACTAATGCATCGTACAGGATCTCTACCGGGTGCATGGATTTACGGCCGGTACCGTCTTTCACCTGGTGCCTGCAGCTGGTGCCGGGAGCTGCAATGATCGTTTCCTCCGCCGCATTACGTACTGCCGGGAATAATACCAGCTCACCGATCTGCATAGAGAGGTCATAATGCTCCTTCTCATATCCGAAGGAACCGGCCATACCGCAACAACCGGAAGGAATGATCTCCACGGAATAGTTTGCGGGCAATGACAGGATATTTTTGCTGTGCAGTGGTGTGGACAATGCCTTCTGCTGACAGTGGCCATGCAGTTTGATCTGCCTTTTTTCACTGGTAAAGAGCGTAGTTGGGAGATGACCAGCAGCGGCTTCTTTACTCAGGAATTCATCTATCAGGAATACATTCGGAGAAAGCTTCCTGGCCTTTTCTCTCAGCTCTTCCCTGACGAGGTCAGGATATTCATCCCTGAAACTGAGAATGGCAGAAGGTTCTACACCCAGTAAAGGCACATCGTTATTGATGATCGCACTGAAGATGCGTACGTTTTCCTCCGCAAAGTTGCGGGCCTTACGCAGCAATCCTTTCGACATCCAGGCGCGGGCGCTTTCAGGATGTTCTATCATCTGCACATCATAGCCCAGGCGGTGCAGCAGTTTAACGGCCTTGATACCGATATGGGTGTCGTTGAAGTTGGTAAACTCGTCACAGAAGAGATATACCTTTTTCTTAACGGCAGCAATTGGCGTCTTTTCGCGGGGCCACTGCTTTTTGAACCAGCTTCTGAGTGTTGTGGACTGCAGTTCCGGCAGGGAACGTTTCAGTGCAAAGCCGGAAGTCTTCTTAATCAGGTTGCCCGTCAGCGGCGTATTCACCATCCAGTTATAAATACCCGGCGCTATCGTGGCCAGGCCATTGAGGCGGGTGAAATTGCTGATCAGTTTTGCCCTGAAAGGAACGCCATTGGCATCGTGATAATGCTGGAGGAATTCCATTTTCAGTTTCGCCATATCGACATTGGACGGACACTCTGATTTACATCCTTTACAAGCCAGGCAGAGGTCCAGTACCTCATAGATCTCTTTATGATCGAAACGGTTCTCTTTATTGGAATGCGTCAGGAACTCACGGAGGATGTTGGCCCTGGCGCGGGTCGTATCTTTTTCATTGCGGGTAGCCATGTAGCTGGGACACATGGTACCGCCGCTTTTCTCTGTTTTACGGCAGTCGCCGGAGCCATTACATTGCTCCGCATGCTGCAGGACGGTCTGTTCGGGAAAGTGGAACACGGTCTTCAGCTGAGGGGCCTTCTGTCCGGGTTCATACCGCAGCATGCTGTTCATGCTCGGCGTATCAACGATCTTATTCGGATTGAAGATATTTTCCGGGTCCCACGTATACTTCAGCTCACGCAGAAGGGCATAGTTTTTCTCCCCGATCATCTGGCGGATGAATTCACCACGCAGACGGCCGTCGCCATGTTCTCCACTGAGGGAGCCTTTATATTTCTTTACGAGGGTAGCTATTTCTTCTGCGATCTTCCTGAACAGGCGATTGCCTTCTTCCGTTTTCAGGTTGATGATGGGACGGAGGTGGATCTCACCACTACCGGCATGCGCATAGTGAACGCTGTACAGGCCATATTGCTTCAGGATATCGTTAAAATCGCGGATATAAGCGGGGAGGTCGTAGATATCAATAGCGGTATCCTCAATCACGGGAACAGCTTTTTCGTCGCCCGGCAGGTTACTCAGCAGCCCCAGGCCGGCTTTACGCAGTGTCCAGATCTTTTTGGTGTCATCACCAAACAGCAGGGGGAAGTGATAACCCAGTCCGGCTGCCTGCAACTCTACAATAAGGCGGTTGGCCACTTCTGTGATGGCGTCCCGGTTATCCCGGCAGAATTCCACCACGAGGATGGCGCCAGGATCGCCCTGTACAAAGAAGCGGTTCTTGCTCTGCTCAATATTGTCTTTGGTACATTCCAGTATGTAGTGGTCGATCAGTTCACTGGCACTGGGTTTATATTGCATAGCAATAATATTAGCGCGCAGGGACTCGTCGATGCTGTTGAAGTGTATGCAGAGCAACCCGGTTTCTTTGGGTGGCAGTGGCGATATATTCAGTTTGATCTCTGTCAGGAAGGCGAGGGTACCTTCAGAACCGGCAATGAGTTTACAGAAGTTGAAATCTTCTTTACCGGCAGTGAAGGGGGCTGTTTCCAGCAGCAGGTCGATAGCATACCCTGTATTACGGCGGGTGATGCTGGGTTTGGGAAATTCCCTGCGGATCTCCTCCTGGTTGCTATGGTTGCCCAGCAGGGTGCGGATCTGACGATATACGGTGGTTTCCAGTCGGCCGTCGTTCTTTTCACAGCGGGCATGGAACTCGTCGGCCGAAATGCTGTTAAACACCACATCTGACCCGTCGCTGAGGATGGCCTTTACTTCCAGCAGGTGTTCGCGGGTGCTGCCGTATACCACCGAGTTGGACCCACAGGAGTTATTGCCGACCATTCCCCCTATCATCGCCCTGTTGGCGGTAGAGGTTTCTGGTCCGAAGTAGAAGCCATAAGGTTTCAGGAACATGTTCAGCTCGTCTCTGATGACGCCTGGCTGTACCCTTACCCAATGTTCTTCCGTATTGATTTCCAGTATCTTAGTGAAAGTTCTTGAAACATCTACTATAATCCCGTTTCCGACTACCTGTCCTGCGAGGGAGGTACCGGCAGTACGGGGGATGAGCGAGGTTTTATTGGCGCGGGCGAAAGCGATCAATGTCTTTATATCCTGTTCATTTGCCGGGATCGCCACGGCCAGTGGCATTTCACGGTAGGCTGATGCATCGGTGGCGTATAGGGTACGCATGGTGTCATCGTCATATAGTGTACCCGTCAGATCACGGGCCAATCCCCTAAGCTTATCTCGCATATTATTAAACTTCCCTTTTCAGAGAGTAAAATTAATATTTAGAAAATTGGGACACAACTACAATTCGAATTAAGTTCCATTTTAGGCCGCATGCCTACAGCATCAGAATAAGCTATTCTGCTGGGCAATGAACGTTGGTTTCTGCAACTGTATGCCGCACACCTCTTTAAACTTGTCTACCAGGTAGACGGTCAGTTCAGGAGAATAAGCCTCATCATGCATGTGCATGAAGAAATACAGCTCCTGCAGTCCATGTTGCAACCAGTAGTGCATACGGTTCACCCAATCGTCGATACGGACGTAATCGGTAGGGTGGAGGCTGTTGCCTACAAAACGGATAAAGGCTTTCGCAATGGGCATGTACATGTGGGCACAATCACGGCGGCCTGAGGTATCGGTAATGATGGCGCCCACGTTGAGCTGCTGCAGGGTGCTGAATAGTTCGTCCCTGATGCTGGCATCGCTGTACCAGTCGGGGTGACGCACTTCCAGGAAGAATTGCAGGTCTTTCGGCAGGCTTTCCAGGTAACGGAACAGGTTGTCCTTTCTTTTGGGCGAATATTTATCGCTCACCTGGAGAAAGATAGGGCCCAGGTGGTCGCCAAAGGCGAGGATACCTTCCAGGAAGGATGTGGTCTGGAGGCTGGCATCTATGAGATTGCTGTAATGGCTGATGGACTGCGGTACTTTGGGGCAGAATTTAAAGTCCTTCCCCTGAGCGCGGACGTCCCATTTTTCTATAGCATCAGGGCCATATATCTTGTAATGGGTAGCATTCAGCTCAATGCTGTTGTAATGATGCACATACTCATCCAGGAAGTTGGCTTCTTTAGTGCCTTTGGGATAGATCTTGCCGATCCATTCCTTGCGGCCCCATTTAGCACAACCCAGATAGATCTTTGGTTGCTTAACAGGTTTCCCCTTGAGGGCTTTTTTATTAAAGGCCGGTTCAGCCGGCAGTTTGAAGTCTATTTCGTCCAGCAGGGCCGGATCAACACGACCAAAATCCATAATAAGTGAATCTTTTGCCGAAGGTAATGCATTATGCTTTTACATGAAGCATTCCGCATTCCGGGGCCTGCCTGCCCCATATGAGGGGATAATGGGACAATGACAGAAACCTAACTGTAACGGGGGGATTAAAAAAACGCTTGTTTAAATGTGACGTTATATAAAGAGATTGCTTTAAATTACACCACACTTCAGGATTCAGATCAGCAGCGTATTGCAGGATGGGCGCAGCCAAATAAAGTTTGGTGAATCCTTTGTAATATGCTTTTTCCAAGGTAATTTAAAAGAACAGTTATAATCGTTTAGCATGGAGATTTTACACGTTAGCGCGGAGTGTTACCCTGTAGCCAAAGTAGGAGGTCTGGCAGATGTGGTCGGGGCATTACCCAAATACCAGTTCCAGGCAGGGCATATAGCCAAGGTGGTGATGCCTGCATACAATACCCGTTTCTTTCACACACACGAATTTGAACTGGTACACCAGGGCGGTTGCTGGTTAGGACACAATTGGTATCACTTCAATGTATGGAGGGAGGTGACAAACCTGCTTGGATTTGACCTGTATATGGTCGATATCCCGGGACTGCTGGACACGGAGAGAGTGTATGGCTATTACAATGATACAGAACGATTCCTGGCCTTCCAGGTAGCGGTGCTTGACTGGCTGAATGAATGGCAGCATCAGCCGGATGTTGTGCATGTACACGATCATCACACGGGATTGATCCCATTCATGATGACCCATGCCTACAAGTATGACCGCTTAAGAAATATAGCTACTGTTTTAACGATTCATAATGCCCAATATCAGGGACAGTTTGGCTGGGACAGGTTGTACCAGTTGCCGGGCTTCGATCTCTGGAAAGCTGGCCTGCTCGGCTGGCATGGTGCAATTAACCCGCTCGCCGCAGCCGTGAAATGTGCCTGGCGGTTCACAACGGTATCCCCCAATTACCTCGAAGAATTATATACCGGCGCCAACGGTTTAGAGGATTTACTGAACTATGAAAGGGGTAAAGCTGTTGGTATATTGAATGGTATAGATACTGTAGTCTGGGACCCCGCTACAGATCCTATGTTGCCAGTCAACTATGATAAGCAGACATTCGTAAAGGGAAAGCGCGACATAAAGCAACAATTGTGTGAACAATTTAATCTCGATCCGGAACTCCCGCTGATATCGTTTATTGGTCGTCTCGTAGGCGAGAAAGGTGCGGACCTGCTGCCTGAAATCATTGGCAGGTCTATCTATGAGCAGAAACAACAAGTGAATTTTCTATTGTTGGGAAGCGGAGATCCACATGTGGAATGGTCATTGCAACAGACAAGGATATACACCGAAGCCAATTTTAATGTGCAGTTTGGATATGATGAAGCACTGTCACATAGAATTTACGCAGGCAGTGACTTTCTGCTGATGCCAAGCCGGGTGGAACCATGCGGATTGAACCAGATGTATGCATTGCGTTACGGTACAGTCCCCATTGTCCGCAGTGTAGGAGGATTAAAAGATACAGTAACAGACTTCGGTGACCCCGAGGGATTTGGTATCCGCTTTATACATGCAGCTGCATGGGATGCCTGCCTTGCAGTAGGCCGGGCTGTGGAGCTATACAGAGACACTGAAAAATTGCATGATATCTGTGAAACGATTATGGGACTTGACCATTCATGGGACACTGCCGCGGAAGAATATCTGCAATTATATAGCTCAATCGTAATACACAGACCAGTACCCAAAAACTGAAACAAAGAATCGTAATATATGTCTAACGCAGTTATCTCCCTTATCTTAGGTGGCGGATCCGGCACCCGTCTATATCCCCTTACGCGTAAGCGATCAAAGCCTGCCGTGCCCGTAGCCGGTAAATATCGCCTCGTGGATATTCCTATTTCGAATTGCCTGAACGCCGATATGAACCGTATTTTCGTGCTGACCCAGTTCAACTCTGCGTCACTGAATAAGCACATCAAAAATACCTACCATTTCAGCCACTTCAGTAAGGCATTCGTAGATATCCTGGCGGCAGAACAAACGCCCGACAACCCGACCTGGTACCAGGGTACCGCCGATGCCGTGCGTCAGTGCCTTCATCACATCGACAACTACGAATTTGAATATGTGCTCATCCTTTCCGGCGACCAGCTTTACCAGATGGACTTCCGCGAAATGCTGCAGCATCACATAGAAAGTCAGGCAGAGGTATCCATTGCCACCATCCCGGTGAACGCCAAGGACGCTTCTGACTTTGGTATCCTGAAAACGGACGACAAAGCCCTGATCACTTCTTTTACAGAAAAGCCCAAACAGGACGTGCTGGCGCCCTGGGCTTCTCCCGTAAGTGAGGAGATGCAGCAGGAAGGCAGGGTATACCTGGCCAGCATGGGTATCTACATTTTCAGCCGTCAGACTTTGTACGACCTGCTGAATGGCCAGGAGGCAGCTACCGACTTCGGTAAGGAGCTGATCCCTTATGCGATCAATGCTGACATGAAGGTAGTGAGCTATCAGTACACCGGTTACTGGACAGATATTGGTAACATCAGTTCCTTCTGGGAGGCAAATCTTGGCCTGACAGATGAAATTCCGAAGTTCAACCTCTTCGATGAGTCGCAGATCATCTATTCCCGTGCACGCATGCTGCCGCCGGCGAAGATTTCAGGTACCCTGAAGAATACGGTTATTTCAGATGGTAGTATCATACTGGACAGCCACCTGGAGCGTTGTGTGGTTGGTATCAGAACCCGCATTGGCCGGAACTCTGTTATTACCAACAGCTATGTGATGGGAAGTGATTTCTATCAGACGCTGGAAGACCTTGAGAAAGCCCACGCTAAAGGCCACCCGCCAATGGGTATAGGAGATAACTGCCGTATTAATAATGCTATTATAGATAAGAACTGCAGTATCGGTAATAATGTGATGATCAATGTGGGAGACACGGTGTTGCCCGATGGCGACCATGAACTCTACGCAGTAAAGGATGGTATTGTGGTGATCAAAAACGGTATGGTACTGCCGGATGGTTTTGTGATCTAGATAACCTGATATAAATGGAACTGAATGCCGCGGAGTTGCTTCGCGGCATTTTTCATTAGGGGGCATTACTGCTTGCGATTCCCTGGTTTATCACCCTGTGCTTCGAACACATACCCGCAGCAGTGGGGGCTATGGGTCCTGCTTCACCTGATAGTTTTTTCCGCTCCTTCCATATTTTAACCATTCGTAATTCGTAATTGATGATTCGTGATTCATTCCCTACCTTCGTGCCTCAAAAGAATCAGCGCTTAGCGTATGGAGCAACCTGTAAGTCATATCCCGTATGGTAAAACCGGGTATTTCAATCAATTGGTAATAGATTTTCTGGCCGAGCATCCTAACCTCCGACCTTTTTATAAATATTCTCCGGTACATCCTGATTTTGAGGCTGTTATACAAGCCAAAAAGCTTTTCGCACAACAGCGGGACGTCCTGGTAGCTGCACTGCAGGAACAATACCAGGGGCTGGACATCACTGATAATGTTCGCAACAACATTAACAGCCTGCTGGATCAGCAGACCTTCACTATCACTACTGCGCACCAGCCCAACATCTTCACCGGTTATTTATACTTCGTCTATAAGATATTGCAAACCATTAAGTTAGCCGATCAGCTCAGGTCGCAACATCCCCAGTACAATTTTGTGCCTGTTTACTACATGGGCAGTGAAGATGCTGACCTGGACGAATTGGGGCATATCTATATTGACGGCAAGAACATCACCTGGCCGACTGACCAACAAGGGGCTGTAGGACGTATGCAACCCGAAGGCTTTGAAGAGCTGATAGGAAAGGTGAAAGAAGCTTTGGGGTACGGCGCATATGCAGAAGAACTGATCGAGCTCTTAAAGAAGGCTTACCTGGGCCATGCAAACATTCAGGCCGCCACACTGTATCTGGTCAACGAACTGTTTGGCCGTTATGGACTGGTGGTGCTGGTACCAGATAATCCGAAGCTGAAGAAGCTGTTTGTACCTGTAATGCGGGATGAACTATTTAATCAGCATTCTTACAAGATTGTCAACGAAACGATCGAACAACTTTCCAAACATCATAAGGTACAAGCTAATCCAAGGGAAATAAACCTGTTCTACCTGACGGAAACATCCCGCGAGCGTATTGTACAGGTAGGCGACGTCTGGAAGGTGTTACACCTGCCGGTTGAATTTACCGCTGCCAGCCTGGAGAAAGAACTGGAGGAACATCCCGAAAGGTTCAGCCCCAATGTAATATTGCGTGGCATGCTGCAGGAAACGATCCTGCCTAATATCGCCTTTATTGGCGGAGGTGGGGAGATTGCCTACTGGCTGGAACTGCAACAGTTATTTGCTTATTACAGGGTACCATACCCTGCCCTGATATTACGTAATTCCTTCCTGCTGACGGATGGTGCTTCACAGGAGCGCCTGCAGAAGCTCGGACTGGCCGTTACCGATCTTTTCGAAGACACCGAGGAACTGGTGAACCGCTTTGTAAAGGAGCACACCAATGCCGCCCTGGTATTAAAAGATGAGTATGCGGCAGTAGAGAAGCTGTTTGATGACCTGGCACACAAAGCAAAGGATATCGACGTAACACTGGTGGCTTCCGTAGCAGCGGAGCGCACCCGGGCGGTAAAATCCATCGGGAAGCTGGAGCACAAGTTCCTCAAGGCAGAAAAGAAGAGATTCGGCTGGCAGACGGAGCAGATCCGGAACCTGAAGGCGAGATTGTTCCCTGCCAATTCTTTACAGGAAAGAAAGGAGAACTTCATGCCCTGGTTTATTCATCAGGGACCTGCATTCTTCGATGTGTTGCTGGAGCATATGGACCCGCTGAGCGACCAGTTTGGCATTATTTATCAGCAATAGTCTTATCGATCGTCTTCTTCATATCTTTCAGCAATGAAAGCATGGCATGCAGCTGGTCACGAACCATCTTCGTTTCCAGCATTTCCTCCCGGACAGGGGTATCGCCCTTGCCCTGGTTGATCTCTTCCTGTCTGCGCTGGTAGAGGTTTTCCAGTTCCACATCCAATGTCTCAAAAGCTTCCAGACTGGCAGGCAGTTGGGCAGATTTGTATTGTGGATCTTCCAGCAGTTTTAAGATGCAGTCAAAATGCTGATGCATATGCTGGTTGATCAGTTGATATTCCGGCTTGGGGAAGTGAACACCATGCAATAACCCATAGTTGGCCAGTGCTGCAATATGCGACATGATGGAATGACTCAGTACCACGAAATGATAGATCTCCGAACCATGTACCTGTTTACTTTTAGGTTCAGACAGCATGCGCTGAAAGGCTGACATCAGGTTGGCCGCACTTACATTGGTATCCTTCCTCGCCAGTTTATAATCATTCATTACAAATTCCTGCCCCGTGTACAGCCGCATTACCTGATCAAGGTAACGGGTGTTGTCCTGTACCATTTTGGTCATATAGTTCGGCAGGTAATTATGCTCCCAGCTGGGCCACAGCAGGAGGCTGGCCAGGAAGGCGATACTAACCCCTATAAAAGTGTCCAGCACGCGCAGCTCCGCATTCTGCAGGTGAGCAGGATGGAGGAAGTGCAGCAGGAAAATGACAAAGGGCGTTACAAAAAACACGCTGAGTGTATACTGCTGCGTCATAAAACTATAGGCGCCGAGAATACAGATCAGCATCAGGATGAAGATGAGTGTCGGGTTGTTTGTCAGGAACAATACGCCTGCGGCGAATAATGCCCCGGTAATGGTACCGATAATACGCTGATAACTCCGGGTTTTACTGATGCCGAAGCCGGGTTTCAGGATCACCACGATAGTCAGCAGTACCCAGTACACCCTGTCCAGCTGAAACACCTGTCCAAGCAGGTAGCCGGTCACCGCCGCAATGCTCACGCGCAGGGCGTGCCTGAAAATGTGTGACTGGAAGGTCAGGTTGTTCAGAAAGGTTTCCAGGTCATAGCGGTTGCGGGTAGTGAAACTGGACAGCTGAATACGTGGATCAATGATCTCGTCTTTTACCCTTTCCAGTCTGGTAAGCCGGTGCAGGTTATAAATACGCTGTGTCATATCCTGAAGATTGTGCAGGATATTGGTCAGCGTGATCAGCTTTGTACGTTCTTTGAATGTCGGCAATGATCTCCGGATATCCGCGATGGCATGTTGTACTTTCTCTATCTCGTACCGGAGGTTGGCTTTGGGCAGGGAGCGTTGTCCGGCTGCCACCGCTGTCCCGATCAGTTGTAATTCGGATGTGAACTGCAGGATGAGGGTATGGAATTTCTCCAGGATCTCCATCTCTCCGAAGTCTTTATGCAGCGCCTGGTAATCAGTCTGCGAAGCCATGATCTGTTCCTGAAGATCTACAATATCCAGGAAAATGAGCACCATACTTTTGTTGATACTGGTAGACCCCTGTTGTGCGGACCGGTGTTTGAGCAACAGTTCGCGCACGGCCTCCTGTTTCTCGCTCACGACTACCTGCTGTGCCAATACTGATTTATAGATCTCATCGAAGTTCTTGTCGGCACCCTTGTCATAAAATCCTGCTCTTTCCTCCAGGTAGCGGGCGGTTTCCATGATGCATTCCGACAGCATCTGCTGTACGCTCAGGTAAGGGCGGATCCGCCAGAGCAGGAGGGCGAGGAAGCCGTACCAGACGCTTCCTCCTAAAATAAGGAGGCTATGGAAAAACGCCTCAGCGGCACCAACAGGTGTTTCTCCCAGTATGGAAACCATCACGAGCATACAGGCGATGCCAATATTACCTCCGCGGTTCCCGTATACCAGCAGCATGCTGTTGGCAAAGCAACAAGCCAGTATCCAAGCCGTCATCAGCAGGGGATAAGGTGCTATCAGGCTGGTGCCAACAGCGGTGAAGAAGATGAATGCAATGGCGGTCAGAATGCCGTTCCGTTTATGCAGCGCAGTACCGGGAACGTCTGAAAGGGCGGTAGCCAGGGCGCCGAGCGACAGCTCTATACCCATCGGGAGGTCGCCCATGAGGGAGAACACCACAGACGGTACCACCACACTAATGGTAGTACGTAATCCTGTACTGAAATGATAGCTATAAATGAAATTCCTGACTTCCTGAACCCAATGCCGCATCTGGAAAATTTAATATATGCAAAGTTATTTAAATCGCTGATAAGCAAAAAGAATGCTGGTCTGAGCACAAGGCAATCCTCTGTTTACGGTATGTCGGTTAAATATAATACTACAGCCTCAAACCACTGATCAATCATTCTATGCAATTTATACACAACTGTGTATAATTAAATTCTAACCGGGACATGGTTGTCTGATAAATTACTGTTTTCTTTGAAAAAATAAAGGTAACAGGCTTGGATTAAGACACTGATTATCAGAAAAAGGAGATAAATAGTCTGGTAAAAATGCATTATTATGGTATGATTAGGCAAATCCTGGTCATAAATCAGAGAAATCATAGTTATCTTTGACGGCTTAAAAAAACAAAGCAAAGCAATTGTGCGTTTAAAGACATTAGAAATCAAAGGCTTCAAAAGTTTTGCTGACAAAACCGTATTACACTTCGATGAGGGGGTAACCGGGGTAATTGGCCCCAACGGATGTGGCAAAAGTAATATCATCGACTCCATCCGCTGGGTGATCGGGGAGCATAAGATCAGTAACCTGCGTTCCGAGAATCAGTCAGGACTGGTGTTTAATGGCTCCAAAACACGTTCCGCCAGTGGTATGGCCGAAGTGAGCCTCACGTTCGAGAACACCCGCAATGTATTGCCAACCGAGTTCACTACTGTTACCATTACCCGCAAGTTTTACAAGAACGGTGATAGCGAATACCGCCTGAACGATGTGGCCTGCCGCCTGAAAGATATCCATAACCTGTTTATGGATACCGGCGTCAGTACTGACTCCTACGCCATCATTGAGCTGGGGATGGTGGACGATATCATCAAAGATAAAGAGAACAGCCGCCGTCGCATGCTGGAGCAGGCTGCCGGTATTTCCATTTATAAAACGCGTAAGAAGGAAGCCAAATCCAAGCTGGATGCTACAGAGGGTGACCTGAACCGTATTGAGGACCTGCTGTTTGAGATCAATAACAACTTAAAGACCCTCGAAGCCCAGGCACGTAAGGCCGAACGCTTTTATGAGGTAAAGAAAGAATACCGCGAGATCAGTATAGAACTGGCGAAAGCCGCCCTGGAAGGATTCAATGTCACCTTTAAAGAGCTGACAGATGAACAACAGGCGGAAAGTGATAAGAAAATGGCCCTGGAAACGGAGATCTCCTCCGCAGAAGCCAGTGTGGAAGAAGATAAACTGCATTTCGTTGCCAAGGAGAGAGAACTGCAGGTATTGCAGAAATCTTTCAATGAACTGGTATCTACCATCCGTACCAAGGAAAATGATAAGAACCTGGCCAGCCAGCAGCTCACCTACCTGAAAGAGCGGGAACGCAATATCAGCCAGTTCCTCAGCAATGCAGAGGGACAGTTGCAGGGACTGACCGATTCCATCGCTTTTACCGAAACACAGGTGGAAGAAGAACAGGACGCGTTTGAGTCCTTGCAGGACCAGCTGGAAGGCCTGCAGGAAATGATGGACGAGAAGAAGGAAGCCTTCAACCAGAAGAAACTGTCGCTCGAAAACCTGCGTCGCGACCAGCAGCAATGGCAGCGGCAGCAATTCGAAGCAGAAAAGAAAGTGGCAGTAGCCGATACTTCCGTACAGAACCTGCAACGCAGCATACAGCAGTTACAGGACGAAAAGGCCGGCCGTCAGCTGCAGATCACGCAACTGGAAGAAGAGAAAGTGGGGCTCCAGGAAACGCTGCAGGACCAGAAAGCAGACCTGGAAGATATGATCGCTTTCCAGGAAGAGACCAAAGGAAAGATCCTGGCCACCCAGGGGGAAATAGAAGGTTTGCGCGATAAACTGGTAGATGAGAACCGTGCGCTGGACCAGAAGAAGAATGAATACGACCTGTTAAAGTCTCTCGTGGACAGTCTGGAAGGTTATCCTGAAAGTATCAAGTTCCTCAAGAAAAACACAGAGTGGAATAATAGTGCTCCTATCCTGAGCGATATTTTCTTCTGTAAGGAAGAATATCGTACCTGCGTGGAGAATCTGCTTGAACCTTATCTTAACTACTATGTTGTAAATAATGCAGCAGAGGCAGTACAGGCCATCCGTTTACTGGATGATAACAAGAAAGGTAAAGCAAACTTTTTTATCCTGGACCAGTTCCACCACCAGGGTGGAGGCCTGTTCACTCCTCCGGGCGCCATTCCGGCCCTGCAGGTGGTAGAACTGGAAGAGCGTTACAAAGGACTGGGCAACTACCTGCTGGGTAAAGTATTCATTACCGACGATATCAGCAACCTGGAATTCAGCCAGCTGGCCGACCAGGATATACTCGTGATAGAGAAGAGCGGTAGAATGAACCGGGGCAGGTACAGTTTTAGTGGTGGTTCCGTAGGACTGTTCGAGGGAAAGAAACTGGGGCGTGCCAAGAACCTGGAAAAGCTGGATGAAGAGATCAGGGCGCTGGAAGAAGTAGTGGCTAACCTGCGTCAGCAGATCCAGGAAAAACACAACCAGGTATTGGGATACAACAGCCAGTTGAATGAGAACAATATCAATGCCGCCCGCGAGAAGATCAACCAGTTGAACAACCAGGTGTTCGGATTGCAGAACCGTATTGAGAACTTCCGTCACCTGGTGGAGTCAGGCGAAAAGCGCCTGCACGAAATGCAGGATTCCCTGGCAGCTAACCAGGAGAGCATTTCCGGTGTGAAAGAAGAGCTGGAAGACCTGAACGAAAAGGTGCATACTTTGCATGACAGCATCGTAGCGGCAGAAAGGGCGGCTACAGAGGCAGAGCAACAGTTCAACCAGGCCAACGTACAGTTCAACAACCAGAACCTGCAACATACGCGTCAACAGAGTAAGGTGCAAGCCCTGAAGCAGGAACTGGAATTCAAACGTAAACAATTGACAGATCTGCATGCGCAGATCACCAGCAATAAATCTCAGCTGGAAGATGCAGTTGCCAATATTGCCGCTGCGGAAGACAAGCTGGGATCAGCAGAAGACGGATTGATAGACCTGTTCCGCCGGAAAGAGGAAGAAGAGAAGGATCTGAACGAAAAGGACCAGGAGTATTATAACTTCCGTAATCAGCTGCAGGAAAAAGAAAGCAGCCTGCGTGCACGCCAGCGTGCCAAAGATCAGCTGGAACAGGCGCTGACAGTGATCAAGGACAAGGTGAACGAATTGAAATTGCAGCTGGCCTCCATGAAGGAAAGGCTGAGCGTAGAGTTCAAAGTGAACCTGGACGAGATCATCGACGAGCAGCGTAATTCAGCACTGCCTGTGGATGAATTGCAGGCAGGCGCCGAGCGACTGAAGAAGCGTCTTGAAAATATGGGGGAGATCAACCCTACAGCGATCGAGGCTTACCAGGAAATGAAGAAGCGTTATGAATTTATACTGGAGCAGAAGAACGACCTGGTTACCGCGAAAGAATCGCTGATGGCGACCATCCAGGAAGTGGAGGCAACAGCTAACCAAAAATTCCTGGATACCTTCAACCAGGTGAAGGAAAACTTCGTACGTGTATTTAAGGCATTGTTCACCGAAGAAGACCAGTGTGATATGATATTGAACGATCCTGAAAACCTGGCAGATACCGGCATTGAGATCATCGCAAAACCGAAGGGTAAGCGTCCGGCTGCCATTACGCAGCTGAGTGGAGGTGAAAAGACACTGACGGCAACAGCCTTACTGTTTGCCATTTACCTGATCAAACCAGCGCCATTCTGTATCCTCGATGAGGTGGATGCGCCGCTGGACGATGCCAACGTAGGTAAATTCACCAATATGATCCGCAAGTTCTCAGACAATTCGCAGTTCATTATTGTTACGCACAACAAGCAGACAATGGCGGCTGTGGATGTAATCTACGGGGTTACCATGCAGGAGCCCGGTGTGAGTAAACTGGTGCCGGTGGATTTCAGGAGTCTGAACTAAGTTAATCGTCAATAAAAGCAAACCAAAAAAACTACATATCATGGGCACATGGGGTACCAGAAACTTCGAAAATGATGGCTCGCAAGACTGGGTATTTGAAATGATGGACAACAAAGATGGCGGCATGGTAGCCGACACATTGCAGTTCACACTTAACAAGGATGGTGTACTGGATACATCCGAATGCGAAGACGCCTTGGCTGCTGCAGAAGTGGTTGCCGCACTGGCTGGTAAGGCAAGTGAAGATTTCCCGGAAGATCCGCTGGATAACCTGGATTCACTGCAACTGCTGGCTACACCAGCACTCCGTAAACTGGCTGCGAATGTTGTTGAAAAGATCAGGACTGCATCTGAAATGAAAGAAGCAAGAACTGAAGAAGGACAACTGGATAGCTGGGATGCTGTACTGGCAGATCTGATAAAGAGATTAGGTTACTGATCAATACTATAAAAGAGCTCCGCCTTATCATCAACCGGATACCGGAAGATGATAAGGCGGATTTTGTTAGTATTTGTTTGTGCCTACTTAAATCAGTATTCCAGCAATGGTTGCTGATAAATAAGATGCCAGCGTTCCGCAGAAGAGCGCTTTTAAACCCAGGCTGGCGAGATCACCGCGCCTTTCCGGCGCAAGCACACCGATACCGCCTATCTGCATACCCACACTACTGAAATTAGCAAAGCCACAGATCGCGATACTCACGATCAGTAATCCCTTTTCTGTTAACACAGGAACGGCTTTGTCTGTGAGGTTCTTGAAGGCAATAAATTCATTGATGCTGAGTTTTTGTCCCAGCAGGGTAGCCACGCTGTTTACATCCTGCTCAGGTACGCCCATTGCCCAGGCAACAGGGTAGAAGAGCTTTCCGAAGATCCAGTTCAGGCTCAGCGCAAAATCCAGTTGCAGCAGCTGACCTATCTTCAGTAATCCCCAGTCAAGGAAGGCAATCAAAGCCACAAATCCGATGATCATGGCGATCACGTTCATGGCTATTTTAAAACCATCGCCTGCACCATGGGTGATTGCGTCGATCACATTTACATACTGGCTTTTTACTTCCAGTTTCACTTTACCCATCGTCTGCGATTCTTCCGTTTCCGGAAATACGATCTTGGAGATCACCAGCGCTCCCGGCGCCGCCATCAGGCTGGCAGTGATCAGCATAGGGGCGAGGTCCATACCGGCCGCTTTACCCATATTGGAATACACCACCAGGATCCCCCCGGCTATACAGGCAAGGCTTCCGCTCATGGATGCCAGCAGCTCACTTTTGGTCATATAGGGCAGATAAGGACGGATCATTACCTGCGCCTCGATCTGGCCTACAAAAGCACTGGCCACATTACTCAGGGCCTCAGCTCCGCTCACCCGCATGATGAAATTCATGGCCCTGGCTATCACCGCTACAATACGTTGCATAACGCCGAAATGATACAGAATGGCCACGAGTGAACACACCAGTATGATGGCTGCAGTGATATTGAATGCAAATACGAATCCACCGGTCAGATAGTTCCCTATAGTGCCAGGCGTCTTTTCTACCGCAATGCCACCATATACAAAGGCAGCACCCTGACGGGCAAAATCCTCCAGCTTGCCCATGGCCTTTCCAATGCCCTGGAAGAAGCGGAAAACAAACCCTACTTTAAAGATGAGTAAAGCAATGAGTATCTGCAGGCCCATTCCGCTGAGCACCAGACGGATGTTGATCTTTTTTCTATTGTTGGAAACCAGGTAAGCCAGTCCCAGGATAAGGATAATCCCGAAGATTCCTTGGAAACGTCCCATAAGCGCGTTAAAATGATATAAAAAACGAAGATAATTCCAAATTCCTAATTTAATTTATATTTTGGGCTTAACAATCGATTTACAAGAAATGCGTTACAGGTTTTACCTTTTAGGGATCGGCTTCTGGTTGGCAGCATGTAACAATGGCGACAACACGAAATCGTCAAAAGAATCAGACTCGCTGGCTATCTGGGAGAAATACGCGGTTTCACCGGTGCTGGACGCAAAAACTGCTATCTCGCATATGGAAGTGGAGAAAGGCCTGGAAGTGCAGCTGGTAGCGGCGGAACCATTGGTAACGGTACCGGTGGCGATGACGTTTGACGAAAAAGGACGTATGTGGGTAGTGGAGATGACCGGATATATGCCCGACACCGTTGGCACAGGAGAAGACATCCCTAACGGAAAGATCGTGATCCTGGATGATACCAACCATGACGGGGTGGCTGACAAACGGGAAGTGTTCATGGATTCGCTGGTACTGCCGAGAGCGATCTGCCTGGTGGGGAACGGCATGCTGGTGGCGGAACCGCCCAGGTTGTGGTTTGTAGAGATCGACCATGATAAACCCGGCAAACGTACGCTGGTAGACGATAAATATACTGAAGGTGGTAACGTTGAACACCAGCCCAACGGACTGCTGCGGGCTATGGATAACTGGATCTACAATGCGAAATCAGATAAGCGCTACCGTAAGCTGGGCGGCAAATGGCTGAAAGAACAGACACATTTCCGCGGTCAGTGGGGCATTACCCAGGATAACTATGGCCGGCTTTTCTATAATAACAACTCCGAAAATGTATTGGGAGATTACTTCCCGGCTGGACTAGGCGCAAATAATCAGCAACAGAAGAATGTATCCGGTTACGATGAAAAGATCGTTCCCGATACCCGTGTATATCCCATCAGGGCCACCACCGGCGTGAACAGGGGCTACATGAAGAACATCCTGAATGACAGCCTTCGTCTGCGCAATATGACTGCCGCCTGCGGACCGCTGGTGTACCGGGGCGGTTTGTTGCCTAAGGCATACGACAATAATATTTTTGTAGCGGAACCTTCCGGCAACCTCATTAAAAGAAATATTATAAAAGACAGCGGTTATATCGTAAAAGGGCAGCAGGCCTATCAGGGGCAGGAATTCCTTGCCAGTACAGATGAACGTTTCAGACCGGTAAGCCTGTATGACGGTCCGGATGGCGCACTATATATCGTGGACATGTACCGCGGCATCATTCAACATAAGACCTACCTGACGCCTTATCTTAAAAAGGAGATAAAAAGCCGGAACCTGACTAATCCGCTGAACTGCGGACGCATATATCGCGTAGTGCCTGCCGGTACGAAACCGGTACCCGTATTGTTAAGGAATAAGCCGGAAGAATTACTGGCCTTACTGGATCATCCGAATGGCTGGGTAAGGGACAAGGCACAACAAATGATCATCGACCATCATTATACTTCATTGGCGCCGGCACTGAAAGAACGTTTGCACCGGAAGGACAGCCTCTACGGACAGGTCCATGCATTGTGGGCACTGGAAGGCCTGGGTGCATTGGAACTGGCGGATGTTATGGTAATGCTTCATCAGCCTAACCCATATGCACAGGCAGAGGGTCTGGCAGCCCTGCCAGCTGTGCTTACTGCTGCCAATGGCGGCCCGGTGCTGAAAGAACTGGCGGCAATGGAGAAGAATGTTTTTCTGGCGCCTTATGTGGCCTTATTACTGCCGGCTTTTCCGCCGCAGTTGCAGAAAGAAGTCGATATGCTGCAAACGCAGCTGATAGAAAAATATGCCAATGATCCATATGTAGCAGACGCTGTTATCAGCCGGATGGCTGGTAAGGAAACGGTCTTGTTGCAACAGCTTACCGCCTGGAATCCGGATAGCACACTGGTATTGCATAAACATCTGAAAACGGTATTAAAGGATATTGAAAACCGGAAGAAGGCCAGTATGGATCAGAGTCTGCAGAAGACCTATCCAAGAGGAGCCTTGTTGTTCAAAACTGTTTGCCAGACCTGCCATGGGGCGGATGGTGACGGTATACAATCGCTGGCGCCACCACTCAATCAGTCGGAAATCGTAACAGGAGATAAACATCGCCTGGCAGCCATTGTATTGTTCGGACTGACCGGCCCTGTGAATGTGGCCGGCAAACAGTACAAAGCACCGGAAATAAGCGGTGATATGCCTGGAATAGGAAGCAATGATGAATTCTCTGATAAGGACATTGCTGAAGTGCTCAGCTTCATCCGTGGCGCCTGGAGTAACCATGCCTCTAAAGTGACAGAGAAAGATATCCAGGACGTCAGAAGACAGTATAAAGGCCGGCAGAAATCATTCACCATGGAAGAGCTGAAATAAGCTTACAACAGCGGGTTGGATGCGTTGTGGCTTACAGTAATATATTCAATGTGTGAAGTTTGTTATAAAGCGTCTTACGGTCAATGTTCATTAATCTGGCAGCCTGCGATTTATTAAAGCGGACCTGTTGCAGTACATCCAGTATTTTCTGGTATTCTGCCTGCCGCGTTACGTTTTTCAGGTTAGCCTCGCCAGGGACTGCCGACATTACCAATTCCTTGGGTGCCGGGTGTAATTCCTCCGGGAGGTAGTCGGTCGTAATCGGCTCCTTCTCCGTTGATAACAGGCAGATGCGTCGCATTACATTTTTAAGTTCCCGGATATTACCCGGCCAGGCGTAACTCGAAAAGGCCGCCAGTACTTCATCCGATAAGGGACCGCATTCTCTTTCCAGCTCATCTTCAACAGCCTGTTTGAAAGTAGTTACAAACAAAGGAAGATCTTCCCTGCGCTCACGTAAAGGAGGGACATTGATGGTGAATTCATTCAGCCGGTAATAAAGATCGTCGCGGAACCTGCCCTGCAGTACTGCCTGCTGCAAGTCTTCGTTTGACGCTACTATAATGCGGATATCAACGGATACTTCTTTGGTACTACCTACAGGACGAACCACTCGTTCCTGTATGGTCCTTAATAATGCAGTTTGTACTTCGTAAGAGAGATTCCCGATTTCATCAAGGAATAAAGTACCACCATGAGCTTCCTGGAATGCTCCGATCCTTGCCTGTATGGCGCCGGTAAATGCTCCTTTTTCATGTCCGAACAATTCACTGCTGGCCAGCTCGCGTGACAGGCTACCACAATCGATAGCCACCAGGGGCTTATTCTTCCGTTTGCTTTGACTATGTATCAGATGGGCCACAGATTCTTTGCCTGTACCGGTTTCTCCCATAATGATAACACTATAATCAGTAGGCGCAATCAGCTTGATCTGTGTGTGAAGTTCCTTCGAGGTATTGCCTGTGCCATAAACAAACCGGCTGAGCTGTCCGCGGTGAGATACATATGTCGAAACCGGACTGGTTGCTAAAGGTGTGGCTGGCGGGAGCTGTTCTTTTGAGATCACTGCCTGATGAAGCAGCGCTTTCTGCACTAATAGAATGGCCTGTGATGCGTTTAATGGTTTAACGACGTAATCGTAAATGCCCTGTTTGATCAGTTGTATAGCTACACGCACATCCGGATAACCAGTCATTACAATAATGCTGGTGGCAGGGCTCATTTCCCTGATCCTGAGCGACAGAATGCTACCATCTATCTCTTTGTCTTTCAGACGGTAATCGCAGAAGATGACATCATAACTTTTTTCCTTGATCATTTTAAGGGCGATAGTGCCTGAAACACTATGATCTACCTTATATCCTTCTTTGGTGAGGATGGTGGTTAGCAATGTACATATGTGGATTTCGTCGTCGACAATCAGGATAGTTTTCACATGTTAAGATTAAAAGGTGAATAATATAGTTTCCTAATGACACGAACACTATTACTTGACCTTTAAATTCATGATTGTTGGCAGCCAGGATAAATAGAAAAAATAAGAAGTAATGGTATATCCTAGATTCAGACTGCAAAAGGAGTGGACAGTTTAATTTCCTGTATGCAGATATTGCAAGCACATAAATGCTATGTCTGGCATAAAGGTATCGAATTAATGCATTCAAGCAAAAAATAAAGACCGTTTCATACTGAATG
The DNA here is from genome assembly GCF_021646545.1 of Chitinophaga filiformis. Classification (GTDB taxonomy): domain Bacteria; phylum Bacteroidota; class Bacteroidia; order Chitinophagales; family Chitinophagaceae; genus Chitinophaga; species Chitinophaga filiformis_A. Next base: position 156,811 of record NZ_JAKIRP010000009.1, read on the forward strand.
AAACGGTCTTTTATTTTTATAGTAATATCATTATACTACTTTATTTCCTTATAACTGATCTTATCACCATATGCGATATGATACTTATCGCAGAACCCTGCATTCACTTCCAGCACATACTGTGCTTTCTTGAAGGAGGGGAGGCTTTCTTCAGAAAGCGGAGTGGTATATTTCTGCACAGATACGATCTCCCTTTTTTCGTCGATATATATGATGTCAAGAGAGATGTAGGTATTCTTCATCCAGAAAGACTGTTCCTCTGCATGAGGAAAGATAAACAGCATGCCCTGTGTATCTTTCATGGACTTGCGGTCCATCAGTCCCTGCGCTCTTTCCTGATCATTAGTAGCCAGTTCAATATCGATCTGGCGGAGCGTATCATTGTTTACCTTACTGAGAAAATAAAGCACGCCTTCTTTTTTAAACGGCGGTTCGTTAGCAGTGGTAACGGTAGTAACTGTTTCGGAAGATGGAACGTTGCTTACCTGGTTGCGGTTGTTATGACATCCGGCAATATATAGACAGAGTCCTGCATTGAATAACAACCATCTGGTAGGCGACATAAACGTATTTTTAACGAGCCATCAATTCTTCCTCTGAGAATACAACATCAGTATAATCCTTGATCTCATTGTAAACAGTATCCCTTTCTACCGGTCTTCTGCCTGCCTGTTTGATGAGCATGGCCAGCTGGGCGGTGTTCATGGAAGGAGTCTGTTCTTCTGAACCTGCCATTGAATAGATCTTGGTGGTATCATCAATGGTGCCGTCAAGGTCATTTACTCCGAAGGAAAGTGTCAGTTGTGCTGTATTTCTACCCAGCATAGGCCAGTAGGCTTTCAGATGGGGGAAGTTATCCATGTAAAGGCGGGCAATAGCGTACAGTCGCAGGTCTTCCACAACGGAAGTCTCTGGAATATGCGCCATCTCATTGTCCTTGTTGCGGAACTTCAGCGGAATGAAGGTGTTGAAACCTTTGGTCTCATCCTGGAGGCTGCGCAGGCGTTCCATATGATCAATACGGTGCCAGAACTGTTCCAGGTGACCGTACAGCATGGTGGCGTTGGTATGCATACCCAGCAGGTGTGCTGTTTTGTGTATGTGTAACCAGCCGTCTGCATCTACTTTATCATGGCAGATCTGCGCACGGATGTCTGGATGGAATATTTCGGCGCCACCACCTGGCATGGATTGCAGGCCTGCATCATGCAGGATGCGCATACCTTCTTCTACGGAAACTTTTGCCTTGCGGAACATATAATCCAGCTCCACGGCGGTAAAACCTTTCAGATGAAGATCTGGTCTGTGTGCCCTTATCTTTTGCAGCAGCTCCACAAAGAAGTCGAGGTTCATTTTAGGATGCACGCCGCCTACAATATGTACTTCGGTAACAGGTTGGCCATCATACTTTTTTACGATGTCCAGCATCTGGTCAATGCTTAATTCCCAACCTTCTTCACGGTTCTTATATAAACGCGAGTAAGAGCAGAATTTGCAGGTAAAAACGCAAACGTTGGTTGGTTCTATATGGAAATTACGATTGAAATAGGTCTTATCACCGTGCATACGCACTCTCACCGCATTGGCCAGGGCGCCCAGGTATGCCAGTTCTCCTTTCTCAAATAAAAGCAGGCCCTCTTCCGGTGTCAGCCTTTCTGCCGACAATACCTTTTCTCCAATGGTTTTCAACCCTTTATCCAATCTTGTATCTTGCAGTAATGTTGCTACGGCAGGATGAGCGTTTCTGGTCGTCATCTCACTTAATTCACTTTAGTTATCTTAATAGTCTTGACGTTATTCCTGTATATTAATTTTACAAAATAAATACCATTTGGCTCATTTACCAAATCAAAGATAAAACGGTTGCTATTGTTGATGGACGAGCCGGGTTGTTTGGTCACCAGCTGGCCTAAAGTGTTATAGATCGCAATGTAATCCAGATCGTTAGGCGCTTCCAGGAAGGTAATGAACAACTGGTTCACTACCGGTACCGGTCCCACTACAAGGCCTTTCTCCTTCAGATACGGAAGGGTATTCTTCGTAACGATATTGATATTGTCGAGGTAAATGTTGTTTTCCGCATTGCTGATATTCCTGAATACTACCCTGAACTGACCCTTGTTGATGATAGGGGTCAGGTTTACTGAATCTCTGCGCCACTCTGAAGCTGTAGGAATGAACTCGCTTGTTACCGGTTGTTTGCGGGTCAGGAACGAAGCGCCACCTTTTTTATAGAGGCTGTCAAGGGTCTGACCACAGTCGGAAGTAGTAAAGATCTGCAGGCTATCCCATACGGTATTCGAACCATTGACACTGGAGAATGCGGCAGCTGCAACATCGAAGAACAGGAATACGGAATCATGCCCTGCCGGATCGAAGGTTGGGGTCAGAATGTCGTCAATAGCATCGTTGGTATTGTATGCCAGGTTGTGCATCACGATCGACCTGGCGCCCGACTTAGCTGCGTCGGTTGTAAGCTCCCAAGTAAAGCTGTTATCATAATTCTTTATTTCCCAGCCCGTTGGAGGGAAGGTGGTAGTCTCAAAGCCTTCTGCAAATGGGAAGCTGGCGTTCGGATAATACTGGAAGGTGCTCCAGGCAGTATCGTTAGCAGGATCATTATCGGCAATACCGTTAGGTGATTCCGTGAAAGCCTGCAGTGTATGTACGCCGTCTCCGGGCACGCTGGCTTCCAGCTGCACGGTCGCTGTTTTCAGGGCTGTCAGACTGCCGGTCCAGTTAAAGGTTTTAACCGAACCACCGTCCACGCGGTAATTGATCTTCACCGAAGTCAGTGTGTTCTTACCCTGGTTCTTAAGTATAACGGAAGGTGTAATACTATTTTCACAGATCTGTCCGAAAGGCGAAACGACGTTCAATATCTGTGCATCGTTATCCAGGAGATTCAGCGGTACACAACCATTGGAGGAGAGAAGGGAAATCCTGTCTTCCGTCAATGTCAGCCGCATCCTGTCCACCTGATCGGACGTAAAGAGCAGCATACAGGCATCATCTGAATAATCCATAAAGTTATTGTACATGATGCCGGGTGAATCGACTGAGCAGGCATCAGTAAGCGGGAACGGCGGACAGTTATATGTATAGTTAGCTTGTTTCGGCGTATCGTCAATACCATCATCTGCGTCACAGCCGGATTCATCTCCCCAGATGTGACGGAGGGAAAAATAGTGCCCCACTTCATGTACCGTAGTACGGCCGCGGTTGAACGGAGCCACAGCACTGCCGGTAGTACCGAAGCCCGTGTAATTGATCACTACACCCTGTTCAGCGGCAGGATACCCTTCAGGGAAGGTGGCAATACCGAGGTAGTTGTCTGACAAGCTACACACCCAGATGTTGAGATAATTACTGCTGTTCCATGCATCGGCACCGCCAGTGGAAACATGTTTTACTGCGGATGCGGAATTGGACACGCTGAAAGAGTTTCTTGTAGTGGTCACTCTCTCGATCCCGTTAGTAGGATTATCGTCTGGTGTACGCTGTGCCAGACAGAATTGTATCTCGGCATCGCCCAGGCGTCCTTTCCATGCATCAGGAATGTTGGAAACATCGGAAGCGCTGGCACTGTAATCGCGGTTTAATGCATCTATCTGCGACTGCACCTGTTCATCTGTCACAAGACTGGGATTTCTCATTACAATATGTACTACTACCGGAATGGTCACTGTAGGATAGATGGTTTTCATCTGCGCCCTTGACTGTTTGATGGAACGGGTCATTTCCTGCAGGCGTGCTTCCTTTCTTTCACGGATCTTCTGCAACGCCGGATTGGACGCTATGAGTTGTTGCATAGCCTCTTCCGTACCGCATTTACGTTGGGCAAAAGCAGGTATAACATAGAGGCAGGCGAGGATAAAAAGGGTAAAATTGCGCAATGTTCTAGTTTGAGTGTTAAAATATACGGCTTGTCCCGCTATTTTTCCAGGAAAAGTTACAACCTAATAGCTATTAGGCAGCTAATGAATCTGCGAAAAGCAATATTCTTCGGTTAAATATATGATTCTATTATAACCAATTTGTAAACTGTTGCTGGTTTTCCGGGATAATGCAATAAGTAAACGCGTTTTGGGGATATTTCTTATCAGCGTAGGGTATACAAAGTTGCACAAATTAGGAGACCAGGTGTCAGCACTCCGTGTTACAAACTGAGACCCTGCGGGCTTTATTGAGGTTTTGTTTAACAACCCTGAAATAACAACATCTTTACAACAACAATGAACGCTATTAGATTCGACTCCGTAGGAGTCGTGTGTTTGTAGCGCGGGGTTTCAACCCCGGGGAACGTCCAATGCGTTTTAACCCCTGGAACATGCGATGGGGTTCAACCCCCGGCAACGTCCGATGGGGTTTTAACCCCGGGGAACGTCCAATGGATTTTAACCCCTGAAACATCCGATCGGGTTTCAACCCCTCAGGTGCCCCCAATAACAAAGCCGGCCCGTCTAAGACGAGCCGGCTTCTTTATGATGTCTTTTACTCTATTAGAGGTTGGACTGAATTTTCTTTTCCAGAACGGATCTTGGAGCAGCACCTACCTGTTTGTCAACTACCTGACCATCTTTGATGAACAGAATAGCAGGAATGCTGGTGATACCGTAGTTGATAGACAACTGAGGGTTCTGGTCTACGTTCACTTTACCCACGTTTACCTTGCCCGCATAATCTTTAGAGAGTTCTTCGATAACCGGACCGATAGCGCGACAAGGACCACACCACTCTGCCCAGAAGTCAATTACACTCAATTTATCGGAGCTCAATACTTCCGTCTGGAAGTTCGAATCTGTGAATTCTAATGCCATGATATTTAAAGTTTATGAAATTATTGTAATCAAAGTTCCTGAATAAATTTATAAATGCAAATATATACATTCAATTTTCAAACCAGCTGCAAGTTACTGCTTTTTTGACAGCCGGTATTTGTTTGTTAAAAGGCGCCGTTTGACCATGCAAATTAGCGCATTTTAAGACCCTTACTTATTGATTGTATCTATATACACATCGATATCAGGTTGTTTGGACAAGAAGTGCGCCAGTTCATCATTCATCTCAATATGCTTGTTGAAAGTATGCAGCTTCACCGTCATTTGATCATCACGATCAATGAGTTGCAGGAAGAGCTCACTGGCGCCCGGATATTTGGCAATATTGTCCACCAGGAAGTCTACCAGCTCGCGCGTGATGAACTTAGGCATGGTGACCAGCGTAACTTTCTTTGTATGTGTTTTCTTCACCTCCTGCAACAATTGTATACCATTCACCTTAAACTCATATTCCGCATCATTGAAACGCTTGGCCTTAAAGCCGCCATTAATGAACAGACATAATCCCGTTTTGAGATAAGGCGCGAAACGGATGAAGTCCTCACTCCACAGGGCAAATTCGAACTTGCCAGAATAGTCCTCAATCGTCATTATGCCAAACTGGCGGTTATTCCTGGATATTCTTTCCTGTGCACCGGTCACATAGACAGCCAGCCTGAAATTACGCTCACGGCCTGCACGGGCATTGCCGGGAGTGGTCAGATCTGCCTGATATTCAACCAGTTCCTGCACGGTATTCATATTGTAGTGGCGGCTCTCAAAACGGTAATCGTCCAGCGGATGCCCGGAAATATAGATACCCGTCACCTCACGTTCGTTGTTCAGTTTGAGGATGAGCGGCCATGGATCACAAGGAGGGATCTTAGGCGGTTCAATGTCTGGCATATCTTCCGCACCAAAGAGGCTGCTCATGGAAGTGGCTGCTCCGGCAGATACCTGCTGGCCAAATTTCACGATCTTGTCAAGACCGGTAGTAGTATCGTTTTCCGGTTTGTGGAAGTATTGGGCACGGTGGAGTTCAGGGAAACAGTCGAAGGCGCCCGACATAGCCAGGGCCTCCAGTGATTTCTTGTTCACCGCACGCTGGTTCACACGTTTGATCATCTCAAAGATGTTCTTGTATGCACCGCCCTTTTGTCTTTCTTCCAGGATGTTTTCTACCGCTGCTTCACCCACACCTTTCAGACCTGCCAGACCGAAACGGATCTGGCCCTGTTTGTTTACCGCGAAACCTTTGAAAGACTCGTTCACATCCGGCGGCAATACGTCTATACCCATACGTTTGGCCTCCTCCATGAAGAAGGTGATCTTTTCAATGTTGCTGGCGTTGTTCAGTACAGCCGCCATATATTCCGCAGGATAGTGTGCTTTCAGGTAAGCGGTCTGATAAGCCACGAAGGCGTAACAGGTGGAGTGGGATTTGTTGAACGCGTAGGACGCAAATGCTTCCCAGTCCGTCCATACTTTATCACATACTTTCAGGTCGTGCCCGTTAGCGGCACAACCTTCCATGAATTGTTTCTTCATTTTGTCCAGTACGGCCTTCTGCTTCTTACCCATGGCTTTACGGAGTACGTCCGCATCACCCTTGGAGAAGTTAGCCAGCTTCTGGCTCAAAAGCATTACCTGCTCCTGGTATACCGTAATACCATAGGTATCGTTCAGGTATTCCTCCATTTCCGGCAGGTCATATACTGTTTCCTCCAGACCGTGTTTACGGCGGATGAACAGCGGAATATACTCCAGCGGTCCCGGACGGTACAGGGCGTTCATCGCAATGAGGTCGTCAAAACGGTCAGGTTTCAGTTCTCGAAGGTACTTCTGCATACCGGCAGACTCGAACTGGAACGTGGCGTTGGTTTCCCCCTTCTGATACAGTTCATATGTTTTGGCGTCATCCAGCGGGATGTCGTCGATACTGATCTCTATTCCGTGGTTGGTTTTGATCAGCTCCAGGGCGCCTTTGATGATGGTAAGGGTCTTCAGACCCAGGAAGTCCATCTTGATTACACCGGCGCTCTCAATGATACTACCTTCGAACTGGGTTACCAGCAGGTCGGAATCCTTGGCGGTAGAAACCGGGATCAGGTCGTACAGGTCTTTCGGCGCAATGATGATACCCGCCGCGTGGATGCCTGTATTACGAACGGACCCTTCCAATACGCAGGCCTCTCTCAGCACTTCACCTTGCAGGTCTTCTCCTTTGATCAGTTCACGCAGCCGCTTCACGTTTTCCAGGTCTTCAGGCCCCAGACCTTCTTTTTCGGCCAGGCTCTTTTCACCTTCATCGATAGGCGCGTTGAAAATACGGTCCAGCTGGATACCCGGCTTATCGGGCACCATTTTGGCCAGCATGTTGGATTCTGCCAGTGGAAGGTCCATTACACGGGCCACGTCTTTGATACTCATCTTGGCAGCCATGGTACCATAGGTAATGATCTGTGCTACCTGGTTCTTACCATATTTCTGCACCACATAGTCAATCACCTTCTGACGGCCTTCATCGTCGAAGTCCGTATCAATATCGGGCATGCTCTTACGTTCCGGGTTGAGGAAACGCTCAAACAGGAGGTTATACTTGATCGGGTCAATATTCGTGATACCTATACAGTAAGCCACCGCAGAACCGGCAGCAGATCCACGGCCGGGGCCTATGAATACTCCTAGGTCGCGTCCGGCCTTGATAAAGTCAGATACGATCAGGAAGTAACCCGCAAATCCCATGTTCTCAATTACCTGCAGTTCAAAGTTCAGACGTTCTTCTACTTCGGCTGTAACTTCCGCATATTTCTTACGGGCGCCCTCCATGGTGAGGTGACGCAGGTACTGGTCCTGTGTCAGGAAGGGAGGTGGAATAGGGAAGTTGGGCAGGAGGATATCCCGCTTCAGGTCCAGCAGTTCCACTTTATCCACGATCTCGTTGGTATTGTCTATCGCCTGTGGAAGATCATGGAAGAGTGCGCTCATCTCTTCGGTAGTCTTGAAATAGAACTGGTCGTTATAGAAAGCGAAACGTTTGTTCTTCATAGACACGTCATCATCAGAGAAATCCTTCATGGTAGGAGTACTCTTTTTCTCGCCCGTGTTGATACAGAGGAGGATGTCGTGCGCGTTGGCGTCTGCCTGGTCTACATAGTGGGAGTCGTTGGAGGCAATGATCTTTACATTGTGCTTGGCAGCAAACTTGATCAGTGACTCATTCACTTTCTCCTGTTCAGGGATACCATGCCTTTGCAATTCAACATAATAGTCCTCACCGAAGATGTCCAGCCACCATTTGAATTCATCTTCTCCTGCTTCTTCTCCTTTTTTCAGGATGGCCCTGGGCACAGAAGCACCCAGACAGCAGGTAGTGGCAATAAGCCCTTTGTGATACTGGACGATCAGTTCTTTGTCAATACGGGGATACTTACCATACAACCCCTCCATGTACCCGAGTGAGCACAATTTGATGAGGTTACGGTAACCTTCCTCATTTTTAGCCAGCAGCACCTGGTGATTACGGATATCTTTTTCCTCACGGGTAAAGGCGCGTTTAAAGCGATTTTCCACTACATAGAACTCGCAGCCAACGATCGGTTTTACCTTGAGCCTTTTATCCTTCGGATCTTCAGGATTCAGCTTGTTGTTGTAAGCTTCTGCCACAAACTGGAACACACCGAACATGTTACCATGGTCCGTGATGGCCAGGGCCGGCTGATTGCTGGCCATAGCTTTCTTGTACAATGATTTGATGTCTGCCGCACCATCCAGCAGGGAATATTGTGTATGAACGTGTAAGTGGGAAAAGATCATTTGGCAAAATTCCGACTCTTCTGTCAGAATATGAATAAAAGGTTATGAAAATTTATGCACACTACTCGTTTTAATATTGAGTACATGCCATATATTTGCTATATGAATAAACTATTTTCCCTTGTATCCCTTTGTGTTGTAGCCCTTTTGGCTACCACATCCTCCTCCTGTGAAAAGGACGAGACGCCGAATCCCGCAGATACTATTGTATTAAGCGCGAAAGGAAAAATACTGACAGATACCATCTGGAGGTATTATGAATATTATAAGGATTTCCAGACCTCCGGTTCCAAACTGGTTTGGAAAACCAACCGTACAGCCAATACACTCGATCTCCGTCTGAATAAAGTAAAATTCAATAAAGATGGTTCCTACTGGGAAATTACCGAAAAAGGAGATTCACTGAAAGGCACCTGGCAGTTCATCAACAATGAAACGCAGATCGTGGTGAACGGTACTACCACATTTACATCCGACATCCGGGTGCTGACAGAAAACCAGTTCGAATGGGAAGTGGTGAATGGTACTACTTATGGCGTAATGATGAAACGTTTTCCCGAGTCAGACAAAAGCAAAACAGCTGCTCAGTTGCTGACCGGAAAGAAATGGAAGTACGAAACGTATTTCTATAACTTCCCGCTGGCATCAGCTGATCTGGTATGGCGTATCGGTAAACCAAACAATACATTCACAACGCTCGACCAGCTGACAGTCGAGTACAAGGCTGACGGCACCTCGGTTGAAACGTATAAAGACGGTACAGTCGTATACGGTACCTGGTCTGTGAACAGTGACGCTACGCGCATTACCGTAACGCCTAATGGTGGTATGAGCTTTGTAGCTGATATCAAAGTGCTGAACGGAACACGCTTTGAATGGAATCGCGTTGACCAGAGCTATTACTATTATGGCGAGCAGATTGTAGCTGACACCACCGGTGGCAGTGCTGGCCGTCGCTAATAAAGCAGACGCTTAAACACAATGGCCTGGCTGAAAGACGTAGCGTCTTCCGGCCAGGCCATCGTCATTATTACATTTTCGTCTCCTGTTGTCGCTAACACTTTTAACTATCCGTGCCAGGCCCTGATACATTTATATCAGTTAGTGTAATACCGGCGTTATAATAGTGCGCTGCCTGATACTGCGCATTATAAAATGATATCTCATCAGTAATCATTACCGAACATGTTAAAAACAATTGTTATAATTATTATTAGTAAATTGGTCCCGATTTTAACCAACGGGCGCTTATGATCGGCAAAAAAAGTATTTTAGGGATAATGGTTATATTTTGCGTGTTTGGACTGGCTGCCTGCTCATCCTCAAAACAGGCAACAACAAAAAGATCCGGCAGCAATAGTCGTGGCAATGTAGAATTCCTGGATGGTTTATCCATTAATGGAAATAATTATACGGCTAGAAGCAAAAGCACGCTGAAATTCACTGCTTCAAGTCCCCTGATAGAGAACGCCCCGCTCTGGCAGTTTAAATATGCTCAATTGCTGGATGTGCGCGTAGAAACAGTGCTGAATACCAATCTGTTTGCGTTTATCGAAGATTGGTGGGGTACACCCTATGTATATGGTGGCAAAAACAGGAACGGAGTGGATTGTTCTGGTTTTACAAATAACCTGCTGGTGGCGGTATTCCGGCTGAATAGTTCAGGCAGCTCCTCACAATTATATCAAAAGGCCCGAAAATTGAGTAAGTCAGAAATGAGGGAAGGTGACCTGGTTTTCTTCAAAACCGATGGAAAATCAATCTCTCATGTGGGTGTATACCTGAATAATAATAAATTTGTGCACGCTTCAACGAGCCTCGGAGTGACAATCAGTGATCTGAACGAGACTTATTGGGCAAGATATTATGCCGGGAGTGGCAGAATAGAGTAAACCGGAAAAAGAGAAAAGATTCATGAGTAGTCCTGCAGTTTCAATATGTATACCGGCATACAAACAACCCGAGATGCTAAAACGCTGTCTTGACAGTATCCGGCAGCAGACATTTACCAACATAGAAGTGATCGTAACAGATGATAGTCCGGGCGATGAAGTCGAACGTCTGATCGACACTTATAAAGATATTCTTCCCATCCGCTATAAACGCAACGTGCCCGCTATGGGAACGCCGGAAAACTGGAATGAAGCCATTCGCCAGGCAAAGGGAAAGTATATTAAACTCATCCATCACGACGATTGGCTGGCAACACCCGATGCATTGCAAAAGCTGCACGATGCACTGGAGGCTGCCCCCGGAAGCGATTTTGCGTACGCAAGAGCGCTGTTGGTGTACGACGATGGGAAAGAATGGCTGTTGCCCATGAAGATCGAAAACCTCGACCGTGTGCGCCGGGAACCGGAATATGTGATGGTCGTAAAACCAATATCCACACCCAGTGTTACGCTGTTCAGAAATAAGTTCATGTACGATAACCGCATGAAATGGATGGTGGATATAGATGGTTATATCCAGGAACTTTACCGTAATCCCGCCATCGTGTGTGTGAATGAACCACTCGTGAAAGTCGGTATTCATGCTTACCAGGTGACACAGGAATGCGAGAACAATAAAGACGTAGACGTAAAGGAACACATCCAGTTACTCGATAAGCTGCGCCCCGGATTATTAAGAAAGTGGTTGTATTATGACTACTTCTGGCGATTGCTACGCAGGTATGACATTCGTAGCAGCGCCGAATTGAACGCGCTGGCAAAGGGTTTTCCTGTACATCCTGAGCTTTATCGCATGGCGGCCCTCCAGTCAAAACTGCCGGCTTCTTTATGGAAAAAGGGCATTATTTCAAAAACTGGCATGTTTCTTTGTTATCTAACATCACTTTTAAAAAAATAATCTGATCCATAATGTTGAATGAGCTGATCTCTGTCGTAATTCCGTGTTATAATGATGGCGCCTATCTGCATGAAGCGATTGCTTCTATCCGCAGGCAGGATTATCCTAATTATGAGATCATTATTGTGAATGATGGTTCCACAGATGCCGCTACTTTAAAAGTGCTGGATGAAGTGGTAGCCCCGGATGTGCAGGTGCTGCACAAGGAAAACGGCAGAATGGCTTCCGCAAGGAATCATGGTATCAGACATGCAAAAGGAAAGATCATTGCGGCACTGGACTCAGATGATTACTTTGGCGATACCTTTTTTAAGAAGGCAATGGCCATACTGGATGCCAACAAGGAAATAGGAGTGGTGACCTCTTATATCCAGTTGTTTGGCGCTGAAAAGCTGGTATCCAAACCACGAGGCGGAACAGCCGTTAACTTCCTGTTCGGTAATCAATGCCCTGCCTGTGCAATTTACAGAAGAGAATGCTGGGAAGATATCGGCGGCTTTGATGAAGCGATGAAACTGGGATATGAGGACTGGGAGTTTTATATCCGCGTGACCCGCCAGGGATGGAAGATAGAAGTGATCCCCGAAAGACTGCTGTTCTACAGGCAGACCAAAAAATCGACCTACCGTAATGATACCCGCCCGAATGTAGTAGAACTGGTAGACTACATCGTCAACAAACACCAGGATTGGTACCTGGATATGATCAAACAGCTGATAGTACGCCGGGAAGTGATCTATACTGAAAGCAGGATCTCTTACCAGAACATTTTTAAAATGTTGAAGAACAGACTGCTTGGGAAGTATAAATAGTTATGGTCTTCCCATTTTACTGCTGATAAGGGATATACCCTTTTTATACAGTATGGTGATATCTTCTGAGAGGTTCAGCCTGATGACCAGAAATCCGTAGATGCCTGCAAATACCAATGTCCGGACGATCATATTCAGAAGTGGTATGGAAATATTGATCAGCCGGCTCACAATAAAATACAGCGATAGCGTTAGTATAATTGAATACAGCGTTTGTCTGGTAAACGGCTGCATGTTATAGTTTTTCAGGAGGAAGAGGTAGCGGATCCCATTGTAGATTGTCAGGGATATCAGCTGCGCTACACCAGCTCCCATAATACCATAAGTCTTTACAAAATAATAGTTCAGTGGCAATGTTAATGCGAGCAGGATGAGGTGCGATTGCAATTCAAAACGCCAGCGCGGTGAAGTGGAAATTACCTGTGAGTTTAACCCTGTACCCAATTCGATGATCTTCGTGATACCTAGTATGAGTACTAATGGTTTGCCTTCGTGATAGATTGCGGGCAACTTAAGGAAATCAAAGGCATCATCCAGGTTCAGCCAGATAACAGAAAATATAAAGGAAGAAAAGATCAGCAGATTAATCGAGGACTTCGTATAAACGTTGGCAATGTTTGCCATATCATTATCCTTCCATGATTGGGCGATGATCGGTACTCCTATGCTGATCATACTTCTTTGCGGTACGTCTATTACAGTACAGATATAAGTAGCCAGTGTAAATACGGCAGCAAATTCCAGTCCTTTGAAACTGGAGATCAGGATGGAATCAATGGTGAGGCTGATAATAGTAATTACATTGCTGGCAAAGATGAATGCCGTGAAACGTAACATCTGTTTTCCAAGGTCTTTTGTAACCTGGCTGGGAAGTCTGCCCAACGGCAATTGTTTCTTATACCAGAAGTAAAAAATTAATCCGCAGAACGTCACGGCATATGTAAATCCGAAGATGTTCATGAAGGTATGGAAGCGGATCAGGCCAAAGATGAAAGCCAGCACTATAATAGTGTGAAACACGCGGAATACGACCTCTTTCATGAAGTTGGAAAGAATGGTCTTATGCTGATTCCATGCATGCACTTCCATGATCTGAAAGCCCAGGAAGAAAAAAACAAGCGGATAGCTGATGTAAAAATATTCCACCAGCAAGGGCGATTTTCCGGAGAACTTACGGATAATCAGCGGTTCCAGGAAATACGAACCCGCAAATACAATGAGTATCCCGATGCCGCCCAATGCAAATGCGAGCGTGAGCAGGTCCATTTTCTTCTGTGGAAGCGCCCTGTAGTAAGGATAGTATCGTGCCACCAGGGTCGGAATACCTAGACAGGCAACACTGGTCATCAGGGTAGAGATCTCGAAAAGTGTACGGGTAAGGCCGTTTTCTGCGGGCGCGAAGTATTTTGTCATCAGGTAGATGTTGATCGCACCCAGAATGAATCCAAAATATGTATAAATCGAAGAAACGAGGCTCTTAGTCCTTACAACACCCATATAACACTAGTCTGTTTGACCCACTAAGATATTTATATTTTTAGATTAAGGAGACCTTTCATATAATATTGCCGCATATTTTTTATCTTGAGGGTTTACTTTATTTTCGCCCTGCATATGGATTTGTCTGTCATCATTGTGAATTATAAGAGCAGCCGCCTCATTCTGGATTGTATCAGCACTATTGTGGCAGAGACAACCGCTATTAGCTATGAGGTGATTGTAGTGGATAATGCTTCCGGTGATAACAGCGAGCAACTGATCACATATGCCTTCCCTTTTGTGCAGTTCCTGCAGATGGGCTACAATGCAGGTTTTTCCCGTGCCAACAATATGGGTTTACGTGCCGCAAAGGGCGATTACCTGTTACTGCTGAATCCTGATACACTGATCCTCGATCATGCATTAGACCGTTGCGTACAACGGTTTGCAGAAAGCAAGCTGGTTGCCTGTGGTGTACAGCAGCTGAACGCTGATCGCTCATTGCAGATATCGGGCAACTACTTCATGAAAGGCGGGCTCAATCACCTGCTGCCATTGCCCTACTGGGGAAAAGTGATCCGCTGGGCAGGTTATCAGCTGAAAACCAAAGTGCCCAACGTGCAGGAGGCCAGTACAGAACATCATGTAGACTGGATCAGCGGGGCTTTCCTGATGGTGAAACGCAGTTCGCTCGAAAAGGCAGGTTATATGGACGAAGATTTCTTCCTGTATGCGGAAGAAGTAGAGTGGTGCAGTCGCCTGCGTAAACTGGGGCCCCTGGCTATTTTCGGAGATATTAATATCATACATCTTCAGGGTGAAACGACCGGCGACGCATTCGGCTCTGATGAGAAGGGTTATTACGGATTGTATGACAGGAAAGGATTACAGCTGATGTTGTCCAATCATGTAAGGGTACGTAAGCAGTTCGGTGTAATGTGGTATTTTATTCTTCTGCTCAATTATTCATTCGCAGTGCCGGTATTTTTCTTCGGCAGTATATTCGAGAATTTATTCAAGGGACGAAACCCTTTCAGATACATGCCGCAGGTATGGGGATTAACGAAAAATGTCTTCCAGCTGTGGGTGATGACACCGACGATTATCCGTAACAAACCGCATTTCTATAAGGTGTTGTAATGTTATATTCCCATATTCCCCGGGTTGCACCCGGGGCTACAAACACACGGCTCCGTCAGGAGCCGATTATGTTTTGTTAAATATGTTATTGTAATGTGACAACTATTGAATAAGTCCGGTAAACCCGCTCGTACCAGTTTCCGCCGGATACTATCGCATCTGCCCCAGGCCAGTACTTATGCTTACGCTTCCTGCTTATGCACCGGCTCCCAATATCCTTTCAGCACATCGATCCTGAATTGAATCACCGGCCATGACTTGGCTGGTCTTCCCTGTAATAAGTAGTATCCACCTATCACAACAGAGGCTCCCAGTTTAAACAGGTATTCCAGGCTTTTCTTATGCACAGCCATGCCTCCCTTCGTCACCATGCGCACCTTCTCTCCACGGCCAATACCGGACGCGACACGGTACATATATTCGGATGTGAGCTTCTTCACTTCCACCACGTGATGTACAATTACTGATGGATCGTAGTAGATGATGCCGCCTCTTTCTATCAGCTTGTAAAAGAATTCCTTACCCTCACCACCTACGCGCAAGGTACCTTTCACGCCCGGCAGACTGGTATTAAAACCACCTACGGCAAAGAAGTCATCGCGACGCACTATCATATTGGATTCCAATGGATAGCGTCCATTATCGAAAGGTTTCGCTACAGGACTGTAATCGAAGTTGCCCACCAGCGAAGAGACATAATGAGACATCCATTTCGGCTCTGACGGAATATAGCGTGGAATGATACGGCCGCCCAGGCCTGTAGCATCCGGATGTTGTTCAAAGAAGGTGATGATATTCTGCAGATATCCCGGCATCGCTACTGCATCATCATCCATACAGCAGATCAGGGCCCCGCGAGATTTTTCTGCACCGGTATTCCGCGCATAGGACGCACCCTGGCGGGTTTCCAGGTAGTAATACAGCTGCATATCAGGGTGTTCAGCAATATATGCCTTTACCTTGGCAGCGGTATTATCTTTACTGTTATTATCGACCACGATCACCTCATAGCGTTGTTTATCAATATCCTGTTTATACAGACTATCGATGGCCTCAATGATATAGGCTTCTCTGTTATACGAACATATGACTATCGATATTGCTATTTGCATGAATTAGTTTCCTTTTTTATTTAATTCCACACAGGGAAAGCAAAATAACTGTAATTTATCCGAAATTTCAATAATGGGGCGGTTACGATTCTTTTTGAAGGTGGCATTTATCTGCAACATCTGTTTTCTGTTGGCGGAGGCATCTTACTACATCGACTTCAGGGGCACTACGCCTGAGTTGCTGAAATACGTACTGCTGATGGGCATTGTAATCTCTTTTCCGCTGAACCTGCTGACATTACTCGTAGCTTCCATTATGTTGTACAGGCGTAAAATAACCTGGGCAGCGCTTCCTCCCTTTGTATTTATTGTGAACACTATAATTTTAATCGTGCAATTTTATTTCCTATTCTAAATGGTACACAACATTCTAAAAGACAGACCAACTAAACTTTTCATCTTCTTTTGCAGCTTTTTCGTAGCTAATGCGCTGATAGCAGAATGTATCGGCGGGAAGATCTTTTCGCTGGAGAAACTGTTCGGTTTTCCCGTACATACCTTCACGGTGTTTGGTCAAAGCGGATTATCCTTCAATCTTACGTGCGGCGTATTATTATGGCCCCTGGAGTTTGTCATGACAGACATTGTCAACGAGTATTACGGTCCTAAAGCAGTGAAGCGGATCTCCTACATTGCTGTAGCGCTGATCAGTTATGCCTTTATCATGTTTTATGTATCCGTGTCAGTGCCGCCGGCCGATTTCTGGATCGGCACCGGTGCAGAAAGAGGTATCCCCAATATGCAGTCAGCTTTTGGTGGAATCTTTGGTCAGGGTATGTGGATCATTATCGGTAGTATCACGGCATTCCTGGTAAGCCAGTTGATAGATGTTGCGGTATTCCATCGCATCAAACGTGCTACAGGTGAAAAACATGTATGGCTGAGGGCAACCGGATCAACGGTGGTATCGCAGCTGGTAGACAGTTTTATCGTATTGTATATTGCCTTTAAACTGGGAAGTAACTGGAGCTGGCAGCTGGTGCTGGCAGTGTGTGTGGTGAATTATATCTACAAGTTCACCGTTGCCATCTTACTCACTCCTTTGATCTACTTTATTGAAGGACGTATTGAAAATTATTTAGGCAAGGAAACTGCGGCCAGCATGAAAGCAGCCGCTATGGGCAAGACGGCGGAATAACGCATTATTTTCAGTAGCGCAGTTTCACAAGATCAGCTACTACTTTATCAATGGGAAGGGTAACTGCTTCGGCGGAAAACTCTTCCCAGTTTATCCATCTGGCTCCTTCCACATCTGTTTTATCTTCCGGAATGGGGAAGTCAAAGGGTTTGTCCAGCACTGGGAAACTGGTTGCCGATAAAGGTTTTACGAGGTAATAGATAGAAATGATCTGGGAATTATCGCCAAAAGCAGAAAGCTGGAAGAAATCGGTGGTATAGATATGTTCTATAACCTCCACTTCAAGTCCCAGTTCCTCCTGGAATTCCCGCACCACACATTGTAATGTGCCTTCTCCGAATTCCAGTCCGCCACCGGGGAATTTAGTATAAAATCCGCCACGGATATATTCATCAGTAACGAGCACCTGTTTCTGCTCATTCATCATTATTCCGTATACGCGAACATTAAACATTGTTTAAAACCATTTCTTCTTCATGAAATACCAGCTCATGATCACGGAGATGACGATAGACAGTATGACCGGAATATAGAACGCGTGTGCCGAGTGGGCAAACGGGATCTCTACGTTCATACCGTAAATGCTGGCTACCAATACGGGGAAGGTCAGCACGATGGTTATGGACGTCAGGCGTTTCATGACCAGGTTCAGGTTATTGGAGATGATGCTCGCAAAGGCATCCATTGAGCTGCTGAGGATGTTGGTATAGACGTTGGCCATTTCCAGCGCCTGTGAAGTGTCTACGATCAGGTCATGCAGGAATTCCTTCTCATCTTCATTCAATCCCAGGAAATTGGTACGCTCGATCTTCATGAGCAATAGTTCATTACTGCGAAGGGCAGTAAGGAAATACACCAGGCTTTTCTGGATCCGCATAATGTAGAGCAACTCTTCGTTACGGTTACTGTCATACAGTTTTTGTTCCAGGATATTCCTGCGCTGGTTGATCTCTTTCAGGTAATCCAGGAAGTTCATGGTCACCTTTTCGAAGATCTTCAGCACCATCATATTCCTTTTTTCAGGATGACGGTTATGGAAAGTATTCAGGAAGCGGTTGATAGCTGCATTGTCGAATGAGTTAACTGTCAGGATCTGATTGTGCGTAAGGATGATAACGATGGGGATTGTAATGTAATAGGCATCGCTTTCGTTGATGGAATTATTTTCCGTAGGCGTTTTGATGACAATCAGCTTTACGTTATCCTCCAGTTCATAACGGGACTTCTCATCGATATCGAGAGAGTCGGTGAGGAAGTCAAGGGGGATATCCAGTTCTTCTGAAAGTTGTTCGAATTCAGACTGTTTCAGGGGAGGGGTAATGTTCACCCATGCCCCATTCTCAGGACTTGATATTTCTACCGTACGCGCATCTATATTTTTGAAATATTGAATCATCCGGCCGCAAAGGTAGATTAATTAAAGTTACTACAATGTGATATTTCCCTCAAAAACAAGGGTTGCGGGTCCGCAGAGCCAGATATTGTTGTAGGAGCGTTCACCGGTTTTGGTGAAACGTACTTCCAGTTTTCCTCCCAATGTCTGCACGGGTATAACATATTCTTTTTCCTCCTGGCCTGCAGTCATCAGGGCTGCGGCAGTGACGCCGGTACCACAGGAATAGGTCTCATCTTCCACGCCGCGTTCATAGGTACGAACGAAGATGCCCTGTTCCAGGGGCTGAACAAAATTGACGTTGGTGCCTTCTTTTGCAAAGCGGTCATTATAGCGGATCTGTCTTCCTTCGGTGAATACGTCTACGGCCTGTACATCTTCTACAAACTTAACGAAGTGAGGAGAGCCGGTATTGAGATAGGAATAGAGGGAACCTAATTCCACGCCATTCACATCCTGCATTTTCAGGTTCACCCAGCTGTCGCCTTTGAGGGTAGCTTCATGAGGACCATCTACCGCCAGAAAACTGAGTTTCTCACCATTGAGACCCATTTTACGGGCGAAAGCCACCAGGCAGCGGCCACCGTTACCGCACATACTGCTTTCACGGCCGTCAGCGTTGTAATATTTCATTCCGAAATCATAACCTTCCTGGGTATTGAGGAGCATCAGTCCATCTGCCCCGATACCGAAACGCCGGTCGCACAGAAAATGTACCTGCTCTTCCGTCAAAAAGTTATACTCGCCATTCCGGTTGTCCATGATCACGAAGTCATTGCCGGTTCCCTGGTATTTGTAGAAATGAATTGCTGACATAATGCGCAAAAGTAAGTCTTTTAAATGATAGTCAATAGCCCATACAGAACAGGCCCTGGAACCTTGGTACCAGGGCCTGTTGTTTGACATGGTCAACTGTTGAAGGCTGACAAAGTCAAGTTTAAGGAGGATTGATAATCAGATCTTTTCTATGATGGCTAAGGATTGTTTGATGAGGTTCTCTACAGCCAGTGCACCATCTTTGGTAAATTCCTGCCGGATACGGTTGGCAACGATGGCGCTGATAGAGAGGCAATCATGTCCCAGTACACGGCCAAGGCCATAAATACCGGCAGTCTCCATTTCAAAGTTGGAAATGTAGTGATTGTCATGACGGAAGGCTGTCAGCTGTTCCAGCAACTGAGGGTGGGAGAGTGGTCCTCTCAGTGCACGTCCCTGGGGCGCATAGAACCCCGGGCAGGTAATAGTAATACCACTGATATACCCCTGGGTAAAACGCCCTGCCAGGTCATTAGCCGCGCTTAACAGGTACGGGCTGGCGCTACCGGGGCGCAGGTATACCTGCTGCCGGAAAGCTTCCAGGAGGCTCTTTTCCTGCGCGGTATTCTCAAATTCATACCAGGGCAGGAGATTGTCCAGTCCTACACCGTGTGAGGAAACCACGAAACTGTCCACCGGCACATTTTCCTGCAGGGCGCCGGAAGTACCTAAGCGGATGATTTGCAGGCGGGTAAGGGACGGTTTTACGGTGCGGGTGCTGAAGTCGATATTCACCAGGGCATCCAGTTCATTGAGCACGATGTCGATATTGTCTGTTCCGATACCGGTAGACACGACAGTGAGCCGTTTTTGTCCGATATATCCCGTATGGGTAACAAATTCCCTGTGCTGATGAGTGCTTTCTGTACGATCGAAATGTTTGCTAACTTCGGGTACGCGATCAGGGTCTCCAACCGTTACAATAGTCGTGGCAAGCTCTTCTGGCCTGACATCCAGATGATATACAGCTCCCCGGCTATTTAATATCAGTTCAGATTCTGCAATACGTTTATTCATGGTTATCTGATAAAATTGTGAAATAGATTTGGCAAATATCTAAAATTTACTACTTTTGCAATCCCATCGAACGGATGGGTGCACAAAAATAAGGTTTCGTGGCCGAGTGGCTAGGCTGAGCTCTGCAAAAGCTCCTACAGCGGTTCGAATCCGCTCGAAACCTCGGAAAGGACTACAGAAATGTAGTCCTTTTTTGTTTTATGGCAGTGGAAATATTACTGCTACTTTGCCAACTGTTAATGGTCACCGTAATCATCTGCTGCAGAAAACAGGTTCCCGCAATGTTACGGGGCATGGTATTGTATGTTATCCGAATAATATTGTGACTTTGAAATGATGGTCAAAACTGCACGTAATATATAGGGCCGGCCTTACAGTATTTTTTCCATGCAAATGTGGTTAATGAATTGAATGAACGGTATGAAGGGATGAATTAAGGAATGAACAAAATGAACTGAAATAACCCGAAAGTTAATAGGTAAGTTTGTTGCTGTAATGATTTTTGTAGTGATAGATATGAGGAAATAAGGAAGTATTAACTAAACAATCATACAGTATGCAGAACATTGTAAATAACCGATCCCAGGCTGGCGCACAGCCAATGGCCTTCAATGGTGGAACTGGTTTTGTTAACACCAACCCACAAACGGGTACACAAGGAGTAACCAAAGTTATTGAATCAAACAAAAACCAACCAGTTATGTCATCGTATTCTCCCCACGTAATCATCTCTGAGCAGAGAACTTATTCGCTCTATTCTCCATTATCTTCTCAACTGAGCCAGGAAGATAAACACTTTTTGATCGAGAACGAGATGTTAGGGATAGTGGCTTCAGGTAGAACTCAGGCTGAAGCCGAGCAGGATTTTGCTCAGGAGTTTGATTTTATTTACCAGCGGTATAACGAATTATCCGATGCTCAGATGTCCGGGCGTATTAAGCGGATCAAAACTTTATTAAATACTATTGTTAAAGAAGTAAATTTTAAATGATGGCATCATTGCAAGCACAAAAGACAATAAGAAACCTTTTAAGTAAAGGGTTTGTAAAGGCAAATGGCGGGCACCAATATCTGGAGTTCTGGCACAATGGGAAGTATGTCCTGCAAACCTTTTGTAGTCATAATGATCAGGATATAAATGACTACTTAATAACGAAAATGAAAAAACAATGTCATCTGGGGAAAGATGATTTCCTCGATTTGGCCAATTGCCCTTTATCGGAAGAAGGCTATGTAAGAAAGTTGATTGATAAAGGCACATTGACGAAAGAAGATCTGTTGACAGCAGCGAATATCAATTAGCAAAGGAAAGAAAGCTAATTTGGTGTTAGTGCTTTAACAATGAAAGGTCTGACAGCAACAACAAATTGTTTAACCCCCTGATTTCTTCCCTACGTTTCCCCATGTCAAATAATGAATGCTTTAATGCCCATAGTGAACGGATTTAAATAATCCGTGGATGCAAGCTGATAAAAGCCGCAAAACGGAATGAGTTATGCGTCTCTTTTTGTCATAACTTTCCTGAATGGCAACAGTATCTCTCTCCAGCACAGCCGGAAAATGGATCATGGTATCGACGATCATGGCCTCGGCTATGGCTTTTATTGACGGTACAGCCCTGAATGTGGTCCTGCCCGCTATTCAGCAAAGCATGCACGCTTCCGGCACTGATCTGTTCTGGATGTTGAACGCATACCTCCTGATGCTGGCGTCGCTGATGCTCATCGGCGGTTCGCTGGGAGATAAGTTAGGCCGTAAAAAGGTCTTTATTGCAGGCATCCTGATATTCATCATTGGTTCTACCGCTTGTGGAATGGCCGGCAACGTGACACTACTGATCCTCTTTAGGGTCCTGCAAGGCATAGGCGGCGCATTGATGATACCCGGCAGTCTTTCGCTAATATCTTCGTCCATAAATGAAGACGAGCGGGGTAAAGCCATCGGTACCTGGTCAGCTTTTACTACTGTCGTAACTATCGGCGGACCAATACTGGGCGGTGCCCTGGCTGACGCCGGTTACTGGCGCTACATCTTTTTCATTAATGTACCCATAGGCTTAGTGGCAGTGCTCATCCTCTGGAAAAAAGTGAAGGAGAGTATTGCAGACGATGATGACAAGACATTGGACTTCCCCGGCGCAGCAGCCATTGCACTCGGATTGGCAGCTATTACTTTTGGCTTCCTGCGCATTCCCGAGATTGGGTTTAACAACTGGCAGGTGCTGGTGTCCTTAGGAGCGGGGCTCTCGCTGTTAATAGCATTCATCTTCATAGAAAGGAAAAGCAGGCATCCCATGATGCCTTTGTCACTGTTCAGGAACATGACATTCTCCGGAGCCAACCTTCTGACCCTCTTTCTTTACGCCGGACTGGGAGCCGGTATGTTGTTCCTCTCTCTTAACCTGGTACAGGCGCAGGGGTATGACCAGCTGCAGTCTGGACTTACGTTCCTGCCATTTACCATCCTGATGGTGTTCGTTGCCCGCTTTGCAGGTTCACTGGCCGATAAATATGGCCCCAAGTTATTGCTGACCATCGGTCCGGCGATAGCAGGAGCGGGTTTGCTGATGTTGTCTTTCGTCGGACAAACTCCCGGGCCTTCTGCATATTTCCGCACCTTCTTTCCCGGTATTGTTGTTTTTGGCTTAGGAATGTCTTTTACCGTAGCTCCTCTAACAGCAACGGTGATGGGCGCTGTGAGTGATCAATTCTCCGGAACAGCGTCCGGTATCAATAATGCATTGTCCCGTATCGCAGGTGTATTTGCCAATGCCATCCTCGGTGCATTAGCGGTCCTGTTTTTCTCCGGTTCCCTGAAACATGAACTGGGTGACCTGCCTTTGAATGAGGCCAGTAAACAGGAGGTAATACAGCAAACAAAGGAACTGGGTAATGCAAAAGCCCCTGCCTCATTAAATGAAGCGGATAAACAAAAAGTAACGCGTCTATACCATAGCAGCTTCGTATCCGCCTATCAGAAGATCATGCGCATATCGGGGTTCCTTGGCTTCCTGGGAGCATTGATGTCTGTCATCTTTATCCGGAATAGTGCTGTCAGCGCAACCCCGGTTCCCGATTAGGAGATATAATGTATAAATATTCCGGGGTGGTCACACGGGGCAACAACACGGTGCCCAGGGTTTCACCTGCGGGTTACAAACATGGTGCCCAGGGTGTCACCATGGGTAACAACACGGTTCCCCGGGGTTTCACCCGGGCTACAAACATGGTGCCCAGGGTATCACTACGGGTAACAACACGGTCCCCGGGATTTCACCCCGGGCTACTAACACTGGGACTCCTGACGGAGTCCTATTGTGTTGTGTTGATGGCATTTGTTATTAATATCACCGATAGAACAATGTCTCCATTACACCTGTTTTGCATAAAGCAGACCTTAATGTGGCTAACCGCTTATACTTTCAATCGATAAATTTTGTGCCTTCCTGGACGGAGTTACTTTCATTTTCGTATTTTTCGTGCTACTGCTGGACCTTATCCGGTAGCACGGCACAAACATTGATATCTGAGGGTCTGGGGCTAAGACAGTCATGTTATCCTGATAACAATCAAATCCGACAAAACAACCGCATGGGCCTGAACAGACTTTTTACTACCCTGGCGATCCTGGTAATTTCCACGGCGCAGGCACAGACGCCTGCCGGCGATAGTATTACCGTAGCTATTTCTCCCGCTTATGATAGTGTAAGTGGTCTGCACCGTATGTTGTTCGGAGAGAGTTACCGCAAGCTGTGGGCCGCTCCCGTAAAGATGAAGGTGTTCTACCTGCAAAAAGAGAAGGGTGGGCTGAGCATAGAAAAAAAGGGCGGCGGACTCCAAACTAAGTCCTTACGGCTGAAAGACCCCAGCGGACAGGAATGGGTACTACGCACTATTCAGAAATATCCCGAACGGGGCCTTCCTCCCAATCTGAAGGCCACTATTGCCAAAGACATTCTGCAGGACCAGGTGGTCACTGCACATCCTTATTCCTCCCTGACCGTTCCGCCGTTGGCGGAAGCCCTGGGCATACCACATGCCAATCCACAGATTGTATACGTCCCTGATGATCCTGCGCTGGGAGAATACCGGCAGGACTTTGCCAATGCCGTGTTCCTGTTTGAAGAAAGAGAGCCGGAAGACGCCAGTCGTACCGATAATACAGAAAAGACACAGCGCAAGCTGGAGGAAGACAATGATGTGCATCTTAATCAACAGATCGTGCTGAGAGCGAGACTACTGGATATGCTGCTGGGCGACTGGGACCGGCATGAGGATCAGTGGCGCTGGGAGCGGGAGAAGGACAAGAAAAAAGTGACTTATACGCCCATTCCCCGCGACAGGGACCAGGTGTATTATAATACCACCGGCCTGTTTCCCTGGATCATCTCTCACCAATGGCTGAAGTCCAAGTTCCAGGGCTATCATGACCATATCAGGGATATCAAAGGCTTTAACTATAATGCCCGTTTCTTCGACCGTTATTTCCTGAACGGGCTGAGTGAGGAAGACTGGCGGGAACAGATACATTATGTACAGGCTACGCTGACAGACAGCCTCATTCGTCAGTCGGTGATGCTCATGCCGGACACTATTTTCAGGTTGTCGGGAGAGCGGATCATCAGCGCTTTTATTGCCCGCAGGAATGAACTGGAAAAAGAGGCGATCAGCTATTATAAATTCCTGTCTATCTATGTGGATGTTCCGGCGTCCGATAAGCAGGAGCTGCTGGACGTTCAGCGACAGGCGCATGGAAAGGTGGATGTTTCTATCTACAAAATAAAGAAGGATGGTACTACGGATGATCTGTTATACAAACGGGCATTCGATCCGGCGGTAACGAAAGAAGTACGCCTGTATGGTCTTGACGGGCGTGACGTATTCAGGGTCAGTGGCAATGAGCAGTCGCCCATTCGTATACGGATGATCGGTGGGAGTGGCGTTGACAGTTTCACCGTGGCGGATAATGTGCCACGTAAAGGAAGACTGTATGTTTATGACCGCTCCGACGAAGAAAATCATATACCACCGAAAGGAGCTGCAAAGATCAGAACGGCTGCAGATACAATCGTGAACAGCTACGATAAACGCAGTTTCCTGTTTGACAGGTTCGGGCCACTATTTTCTATGCAGTACAATCCGGATCAGGGCCTGATGTTCCGCGCCAATATGATGTATGAAAAGCAGGGGTTTCGTAAAAAGCCCTATGCCCAGCAGCATCAGCTCATAGTGAGCTATGTGACGGGCAGGCAGGCCTTCCTGTTGCAATACCTGGCCGACTTTAAACAGCTGGTGGGAAAGAATGACCTGCGTATTAATATCCTTTCCCGCGGACCGCACAACCTGAGTAATTTCTTCGGTCTGGGTAATGAATCTGTTTTTGTGAATGACGATGAAAAAGAAATCTCGTATTACCGTAACCGCTATGACCTGGTTAACGGAGATGTAAGATTATACCGTGGTATTGGCCGTCATATCACTGTTAGCGGTGGTATTGCGGGACAGTTTTACACCAGCCGGGCAGCCAACAATAGTCATAAGTTCCTTGGTGCTTACAATGCCGCTTTCCCGGGAGAAAATGTATTTGAGGACCGCATTTATGCCGGTCTGGTGACAGCTATTGAGGCTGATACCCGCAATCCGGGTTTGATGCCACACAGGGGGATCAACTGGCATACGGAGTTGACGGGCATGCAGCAGACGAACAGGGAACATAAAAGATATGGCAAACTAACGTCTGACTTTAGCTTTTATGTTCCGCTGATCGGCGATTCCACGCTGGTAATGGCCAATCGTATAGCAGCAGGCACCACTTTCGGTGATCCTGCTTATTTCCAGATGATGGCTATAGGTGGTACACAGATCCTTCGTGGCTTTCATAGTAACCGCTTCATAGGAAAGACGGCCGTGTATCACAACTTTGAGCTGCGCCTGAAATTGTTTGACTTTACCTCTTACCTGTTGCCGGGCAGTCTGGGCCTGATCGGCTTTAATGATCTGGGTCGCGTATGGCTGCCCAATGAATCTTCTGCCAGATGGCATGATGGCTATGGAGGCGGGATCTATATCATACCGGTCGAACTGTTCCTGATACAGGCGGCCGTGGGCATCTCTGAAGAGGGCGCACAGCCTTATATTACGGCCGGTTTCAGATTCTAGCCGGATCTTGTCCCTGGCCTTATGCGCGCCTCGGTTTCGAGTTCGTGCGGGATGTTATTCCCGGCCTCATGCCTGCCGCGTTTCAGTTACCCGCAGGATATTATTCCTGGCCTTATGTCAGCCTGGGTTTCAGGTTTCCGGCACGATGTTGTCCTTACACCAGCACCTTATTATCCCGTTATCAGGATTTTTCCGCTACCGGCATATTTTACCCGCTCGATGACTGCATCAGAGATCAGGGTACCCATTTCAATACCTATGGATACTACCAGGGTTTCATCGTCGCGCAACTTTTTTAGCGTCTCTGGCTGCAGTACGATAACTTCTCCTTTATAGGCCTGTGCTGCTAATCGCCAGCCTGTAGTAACAGGCTGATTGATCAACATAGGGGCTTTGGCTGCATAATCGCTGTCAGCACCGCCATCCTCGATAATACCAATAGACAATACGATCCTATACATAGGATGTTGCCATGGTAATGACAGATTAATGCCGGGAGTCAGTTCAGGAAGTTGAACAGTAGCACTGCTGGTGTTCCTTTCTACCGTACAGTAGACAGGTGGTTTTACCACATGGTTGAAGGGATACCGTTTATTGAGATTAAACCCATTCAGCAGATGGCGGTGTTCCGAAAATTCAGTCTTTCTTATGCCAAGTGGTCTGTGGGTATCCATCTTCATAATAGACCGGCATAAGGAATTCAAGGTAGGCGTAAAATTATAGTCTGCCAGGTGCCTGATATGAAATATTGCCAGCCGGATCGCGCAACCACCCCTGGCTGCGTCCCCAAATTCATCATTGTTGAGGCGCGTTAGCGCAAATTTCGGCGATTTCTGGATTTGCTTCCTGGTAGCGCCACCTTTGGTGCGCGCAATGAGCTTATCTGAATCTCTTCGCTTGTAAAGGCTCAACATCCCTAAGCTTCCGGAGATATCGAGGAGCTTGTTATTAAAAATGGCCATAATAAGGGAATTAACAGTTTTTAAATGGTTTACAAATAGGGTCTGGTTTACTCTCAGTTTGAGGTCAACGTGCTTTTAAAGATACTACTAATTTAAGGGAATCTCTGCATTAACTCATAAATAAACTATCATTAACCCATATATGAGCCATATATAACCCATATCTCTATAAATATGGGTTATATATGGCTCATATATGGGTTATATATGGGTTATATATGGGTTATCTCAGGGAAAGCAGTATAGTAGTGGGCTTACATCGCCTGTATAAAATAAGGATTATATAAAGGACTGAAGAATTTGTGAGCAATACATGGCAATAACAAAATATGTGTTTCCTGAAGGCATAAAAAAAATCCCGTAAACCGGTCAACCTGGTTTACGGGATTTTAAGAAAAAGCGGTAATACAACCAGAGGCCTGTTTAAGTAATAGTATCGTTACAAGCTTCGACCGAAGCCACGTGTCTGAAGCCCGCCACGGCGGGGAAAACAGACCGGATGGCAGGAAGACAATGAGATTATCGGCAGGGTATATTGCGTTTGTTACGCTTGTCCATCTGACCGCAGCAGTGAGAACATCAGCATATCATAGTGTTTATCATCCCAGTAATGCCATTGCCTGAGCACGCCTTCCTGTTTGAAGCCGATCTTGTTCAGTACTTCTATGGAAGGATCGTTGCCTTCCATTACTTCCGCCTCGATACGGTTAATATCCAGCGCAAAAAAGCCAAAACTGATAACTGCATACAGCGCTTCTGCAATGACGTCGTTGTTCCAGTACGAATATTGCAGGTCGTATCCGATATTGGCGCGGTGCTTTTTAGTGAAGTGATTGAACCCCACAGTGCCGATGATGCCGTTGTTGTCGTTCAGTTGAATACCCCACCTGATGCCGGCTTTTGATTTAAAACGCTCGCGGAAGTAATCGATGAGTCGCTGGCAGTCATTTTCATCGTCTGGAGGCAACAGGTTGTAGTACCGGCTCACCTGTTTATCGCATAGTATTTTAAACAGGTCCTGGGCATGTTTTTCGGTGATCTGGACAAGTTCCAGGTGTGGAGTGCGTATGTTGGGGAACTTATCAAACACCGTAGTCTTATTTTCAGTAAACGTGGACATAGTAAAGCTGTTTGGTGTTATGGATGCTTGCTCATAATGAATTTAACGAAAAAAAAGGATAAATTGAACGCAGCAATCCCATCTTATGAAAGCAATATTTTTATTTCTTTTTGTAGGCATGTTATGCCTGGCATCCTGTGAACATACCATTGCTGCGCCAGTGCATAACATGCACCGGCAAAAATTGCCGCGAAGAATGTGTTGAGGAAGTTCACCACATCGTTCCCGATGTATTTATTGCGTTCCAGGGTTGCACCGAGTACCGAGTCAAGTAAGTTTCCCAATATGCCTGCCAGTAAGACAATAATCCCTCTTTTATCAAAGCCGGCATACAGCAGTGCCATCATGCCTGCACCTGCAGCACCGATCAGTGTTCCTTCCAGACTGACAACACCATCCAGGCCTTTGGGTTCTCTTTTGAAACTCCAGATATTATAGAAATTACGGCCGTATACCATGCCCAGTTCAGAAGAAAGCGTATCGGCCAGCGCTGAGGCCAGACTGGCGGCCACCATTAATTCGTAGAGGGCTATATGTGAACGATCGAGACAGGCGATAAAAGAGACAATACCCGCCACACCGCCATTGGCAAAGACCTGGCTGGCTTTGCGGCCTTCAGGGTGTATTCCATCTGATGTTATTTTAGCTTTCAGATCTTTCCGGTGAGAAGTAGCCCAAACGCCAAGTATAAAAAACAGGATCAGTGATAGTAGGCCTATCCAGCTCGTGCCGAAGAAGGTAACAGCGCCGATTATACCAGCCAGCAGGGCCGCCGGAATAGTGAGTTTTTTGGTCCTGATACAGATGAACATAATACTGCCCAGTATTAGCAGGATGAGAAGCCCGATGCCTCCATGAGGGAATAATGCCATAGGGATGTAAAACTAATAAATATTTGATGTGAATAGTACCTGCGTAATCGTATGATCTGGTGAAAGAAATTTCCCCGGAGAACGATATATTATTTTTTATCTCTCCCGTTTTTTATGATCTTTGTTACTATGACTAACTAACTGGTTTGGAATCGATTCCATAGTGTTTAGCATAGAATAGCAGCCAACTTCAGACGTCCAGGATTCTCTTTATACCATCTATCAACATTCTCCAAAAAACTTACGCCAATGCATTACTCAACATTTTGAGTGGGCCTTTTTTCGGGATAGTGCCACTCACTGACATCAAGTGAGCGTTCGCTTGCAGCGAACAGCAACAGATTACTATAGTCTGGATTGTATCGTATTGCCTACATCTAAAGCAAATCATCATGAGACAAAATCTAAACGAGAGGTATTCATCTCTTACCGATCCCGTTTATCTACACCAAAACCAACAAAATCATTTCTATGTACTTTTTCTACAAATCTTCCTGCTGTTTTTATTATTTATGCCAGCGACGTTGCTGGCGCAATCCACGAAGACATTTACGGTGAATATGACCGGCGATGAAAGTGATCCTAACGCAAATGATATCGGTGATGATGGGAAATGTGATGTGGACCCAATTACAATGGGCGACCAATGTACTTTTCGTGCAGCCATACAAAATCATAATGGTAATCGCCACCTGGGGCAGAACCGGATCACCTTTGCCATTCCCGACGCTCCGGGTACGGGTAGTATCGTTATAAAAGTAGGAAGCACGGGTCTGGGAGCCTTGCCGCCGATTCTCGGATCAGTGGCTATTAACGCTGTAAACAGCGACAGCAGGCGTATTGAACTGGATGGCAGCATGGCGGGAGGTGGTGCAATAGGGCTGCAATTGCTGGGTGGCAATTGTGAGATCCTGTTTTTTGTGATCAATAGTTTCTCTTCCCATGGTATGTACATTTCAGGTACGCCACCTCCGGGCGCAGGCGGACACGTTATTCAGAACAATTACATCGGTACTGACTTTACCGCTACTGCTGCAAAGGGCAATGGCGGCGATGGGATCTTCATTGATAATACACCGGGTTGTACGATCGGTGGTACCGGTATTTTAAGAAATATCATATCGGGGAATGAGGGTAATGGTATTAAGATCCAGGGTGATTCGTCGCAGTTTGGTACCAACGGCGCGATAAATAACTTTGCGGTAGGTAATTTCATCGGATTAGACATATCGGGTGACAAAGCCTTGCCGAATAAGAAAGACGGAGTTGTGTTGAACAATGCGCCGAACAACACTGTGGGCGGGGCGAGTCCCGGTCAGGGGAATAAGATGGCCGGAACCACCAACAGCAACGGGGTTACCGTAACCGGTAGTTTCACAGAAGGGATTAAGATATTAGGGAACTTTATCGGGGAGAATAATACGGGGGCTAAATTCAAAATAGGCATCGCTGCCAGTGCCAAACCTATTACCATTGAAGGGAATGTCATTACCGAAATTGTGGGAGTAGGTATTGATCTGTTTGTAAACGGAGATGGTAGCTACAATATACGCAAGAACAGTTTCCAGGGAAATATGACGGTCGGCAGCAAGTTCCGGTTCGGGGACGGGAAAATTGTACAGATGAAGTACGAGAATAATTTCCATACCGAAAATGGTTTGGCCCTGGACGTGGAAGAATCTGCCAGTGGAAAGATCGACTGGATCTTTCTCGGCGATACATTAAAACTGGGGCAGGCAGGAGCTAACTTTATATTTCACGCTGCGGGCAACAAAAACTTTACCAATGGCATATACCAGGGTATTGCAGGTGTGGCCTTTAACTATGTAGCAGATCTTTCTCCTGGTATGCAAATGGCGTTGAATGTGAAAGGCGACGCATATACCGGCAACGCTGGCGGAGCAAGGACCGGGAAGGTAGTATTGACTGCAGGAACAACTTTCAGCTATGCGCTGCTTGGCTCTTCGGCTGTCAATAATGGTAAAGATGGAGACAGGCTGGATGTGATCGCTGATGCGAACGCTACCGGCACCTTTACATCGATGGATAATGAATTTAAGGTGAATGGTGGCGTTGGTCTCCGATGGATCAACAATGGCAGGAACCTTATTACCGTCCGTGCCTTTATAGAGCATGATGTCTTTGATAAAAACACCGAGGCAGGCATAGAGGTAAAAAGTTTCCTGACAGAGAAGAGTATACTTAATAACACCGTCACCAACAACGGAGGACCAGGTATCCTGTTAAACGGTACTACGATTGCGCATCTTGAGGGGAATACTATATCCGGTAATGGTACCGGTATTCTTGTGAATGATGCTGCAACAGCGCGTATTAACAACAATACCGTTACCGGCAATGGTAAGGGTATTGCGTTCGGTGGAACCGGTACAGGAAGTGAAATAACAGCGAATGCTATTTTCAAAAATAATGGTCTGGGGCTTGACCTGGGTAATAATGGCCCTACTGCCAATGATCCTGGCGATGGAGATGCAGGACCGAACAATTTGCAGAACTTCCCTGTATTGACGGCTGTGAATAGCGCAGGTGGGAACACCAGCATACAGGGTACTTTGAATAGCAAGCCTAATACCACTTACAAACTGGATTTCTTCTCCAATGACGTCTGCAATCCGTCAGGATTCGGAGAGGGGCAGGCTTTCCTGGATTCCTTTAAAGTGACTACTGATGCTGCTGGTAATGCCGCGTTTAATGCAGTTTTAACGGGTATAACTTTGCCGGCGGGAGCTGTTATCACCAGTACAGCTACTGATCCTGGTCACAATACCAGTGAATTCAGCGCTTGTCTGCTGACAGGTAACGTTCAAACGGCAGATCTTGAATTGACCAAGACCGCTGATAAGACAGATTATGCACCTGGCGCTGATGTTATCTATACTATTCTATTGTCTAATAAGGGAACAGCCAATGCACCGGATATTGTTGTTACAGATGTATTGCCGGCTGGTATTACCTTTAAACAGGCAGTGGCTACTGTTGGTACTTATGATAATGCAACAGGCAGGTGGCAGGTGCCGATCCTTAACAGTGGTAGTCAGGCTACACTGACCATCACAGGTACTCTTAATGCTGTGGGTACTGTTATCAACACTGCTGAAGTGACAGCAAGTAAATTACCTGATCCGGATTCATCTCCGAATAATGGTATCGGTACTGAAGACGATCAAAGCAGTGTGTCCATCAACGTCCGGCAGGGAACTGCAGATCTTGAGTTGACCAAAACGGCTGACAAGACCCAGTATGTTGCTGGCGATCAGATAATATACGTTGTGCGGTTAACTAATAAAGGAACAACGAATGCACCTGACATCGTTGTTACAGATCTACTGCCGGCGGGTATTACCTTCAAGCAGGCTGTGGTTACCGTAGGTACTTATAACAATGTTACAGGTAAGTGGCTGGTGCCGATCCTGAATGTTGGCAAGCAGGCTACAATGGCCATTACAGGTACTGTTAATACAACGGGAGCTGTTACCAATACTGCGGAAGTGACGGCCAGTAAGCTACCTGATCCGGATTCATCGCCGAACAACGGAATCGGTACAGAAGATGATCAGAGCAGTGTTACCGTAAATGTACAACAGCAGGGAACGGCAGATCTTGAATTGAGCAAGACGGCTGATAAGACACAATATGTTACAGGCGATCAGGTGAAATTTATTATCCGGTTGACTAATAAAGGCACGGCGAATGCGCCAGGCATCGTTGTTACAGATATACTGCCGGCAGGTGTTGCCTTTAAGCAGGCGATAGTGACTGTTGGTGCTTATAATAATGTTTCAGGTAAGTGGCAGGTGCCGATCCTGAATACTGGTAAGCAGGCCACCATGGTTATCATAGGAACTGTTAATGCAGCGGGTACTATTACCAATACGGCGGAAGTGACAGCCAGTAAGCTACCTGATCCGGATTCATCTCCGAATAATGGTGTTAGCACAGAAGATGATCAAAGCAGTGTTTCTATACAGGTAAGCCAGCAGCCAGACATTGCGCAGCAGTATAAGGCGCTGATGCAGCAGATCACCGCATTGGTGAACGCTGGTAAGCTGACCCGGGCGGAAGGCCAGGTATTGAACGGCATTTTGGATATTTCATTACAGCTGCACAATAACGGACAGATCCGGCCAGCTGCTGTTGTGCTCAGGGTATTCATTGTGTTGATACGGACCGCTACACAGCGAACAGGTTTGACAGATGTTGACAGGAATGCATTGATTGCATCAGCACAGAAGATCATTGAACAACTGAGAGCATTGCCGCTCCGTCAGTCATCAGCAACGACCGACAATGACAGCGAATGGAAAGACCTGGAAGACCGCGCGCGTAAGGAATTAATGGGTCAGCCAGTCATCAGGACTTATCCTAATCCGTTCAATAGTTATTTAGTTATTTCATTTGATGTTGTACATGAAAGCAGGGTACAACTGAACGCGTACGATGTGAATGGTAGAATGATTGCACTCCTGGTAGATAAGGTAATGCAACCGGGTGTACAGACCATAACCTGGCGGACACCGCATTTACCTGCAGGTGTGTATGTACTGCAGTTGAGAGCGAATGATGTCGTGAAGACTTATAAAGTATTGCATGTAAGAGAATAGCGTAGCGGGGCTGTCTAAATCCACCTGTCAGAATGTCCAGGTAGTACAGTTCATGTTGTATAAACGAGCGTTAAATTTGCTTAACATCAAAAAGATATAAGCATGAAAAATCAGGACTTTACCACTACTATTCTGGTGGATCAGACAGCCCAGCAAGCTTTTAATGCTATCATCAATGTTCGCGGATGGTGGTCTGAGAACATTCAAGGAAGTACAGATAAACTCAATAGTGAATTTGCATATGGTTTCAAGGATGTTCATCGTTGCCGTATCAAGGTCATTGAGCTTATTCCGGCGCAGAAGGTGGTTTGGCATGTTATGGATAATTATTTCAATTTTACGGAAGATAAGAGCGAGTGGAAGGATACAAAGATCATCTTCGACATTGCGGAAAAGGAAGGAAAAACGGAGATCCGATTCACGCACCAGGGATTAGTGCCTGCGTATGAATGCTATCAGATTTGTCATGACGCCTGGACGGGATATATCCAAAAGAGCCTGAAGAATCTGATCGCTACCGGAAAAGGGGCGCCGAATCCGAAGGAGGTGGAGACGGAGGCGTAGAATAGCTCGCGATGATGTTTGGAAATGGACGGCGGTTAATTATAAACTGTTTTTATCTACAGTAATGTAGTAATGGAAATTATATGCTGCATGTTTTTCGGGAATAGAAATAAAATGCAGCGCCTGAGTTTGGACTCGCCTGCGCATATACGATGCGTAGGCGAGTTTTTTCTTTGTAAAGGAACTTCTGATTTATAATTCCATAACACATGTACAACGAATGTGTTATGCGGTTTGTCAGATCGTTTTATGATCTTTGTCGCAGTTGAAATTTGATGTTGCCCAAAATTTATTTCATTTTCTATACTTTGTTCGAGCATATTCACAATTCTCAATTTAGATCTTAGCCTATAAATATGAATAGTTGGATTGTTATAAGTCTTCTTATAATGAACCTGCATGATCCTGTTGATACCTATCGGAAAGATACGACGGTTACAGCCCGGGATAGCAGTTCTATGAAAGCACCAGCATTACCTGCGAAATATTTGTCCCAGGTAAAGCAGAAGTCAATGCGTATGGAGCAGCAGGTGAATAAGCGTGCTGACAAGGCATTGACCCGTTTACTTAAGCAGGAGAGGAAAATGAAGGCCCGCCTTTGGAAGGTCGATTCTGTGGCTGCAGGTAATATTTTCTCAAAGTCCATAGACAGTTTGGGGAGTCTGAAGGCAGGGCTCAAAAACAAGGTGGCTGGTAAGCTACCTTTAGGGAATAGCTATCTGGATTCGCTGGGGAATTCTTTGAAGTTCCTGGAGGGTAAAGGCGAGCTGTTAGGTGCATCCAAAGGAAAGCTGGCAGGTGTTACCGGGAATATTGAATCGCTGCAGGGCAAATTGCAACAGGCCGAGCAGATCAAGGCGTATATCCGTGAACATAAAAAGCAGCTGAAGGAACAGTTATCCCAGTACGCTGGCTTTACCAAAGATCTTCAGAAGATCAATAAGGAGGCTTACTACTATGGTCAGCAGATCAACGAGTACAAAGCCGTACTGAAAGATAAAAAGAAAGCAGAGGCAAAGGCAATGGAGTTGCTGAAAAAAATGCCTGCTTATAATGACTTTCTCCGTAAAAACTCTCAGATAGCAAGTTTATTCAACCTGGGAACTGCGGGGAATAACACTGCCCAGAGTCTGGAGGGATTGCAGACGCGCACGCAGGTAGAACAGCTGATACAGCAAAGGCTCGGTAATGATCCGACGGCCAGGCAGGCGGTAAGTCAGCAGATGGATCAGGCGAGGTCACAATTGAATGAACTGAAGAACAAGTTCCCGGATCTCGACAATGCTGGTGATATGCCGGATTTTAAGCCGAATCCTATGAAGACTAAAAGCTTCCTTCAACGATTGGAGTTTGGTGGGAATATTCAGTTCCAGAAGTCCAACCGTTATTTTCCTACAACTTCTGATATCGCCGGTCAGGTGGGGTATAAGTTCCATAAGAACGGGACGGCTGGTATTGGCGCGTCTTATAAGCTGGGTATGGGTACTGGCTGGAATGACATCTACATCAGTCATCAGGGAATGGGATTACGCTCGTTTGTTGACTGGAAGCTGAAAGGGACATTTTTTGTGAATGGCGGGTTTGAGCAGAATTATGTGTCGACTATTACGCATGCGGATCAACTAAAGGATTGGAGTGGCTGGCAGGGAAGTGCGTTACTGGGGATCAGCAAGAAATATAAGGTGAGTGCGAAGCTGAAGGGGAATATCATGGTGTTGTATGATTTTCTGGCGAAGCGGAATGTGCCGTCAACGAGTCCGGTTAAATTGAGATTAGGGTATAATTTTTAAAAGTATTTGATCAGAATATGAGAAAAGTTTTAAAGTCAGGAAGCATCCTTTTGGGTATTGTAAGCATTTTAAGTATTGCAGGTGTAAAGAACGCTAATGCGCAGGCGTCAGGTACTATTACCGTGAATGGAGATATTAGCAAGTATTATCCGGTTACATTCAAAGACGCCGCTGCCCCTTCTGATCTGGCCACGGAGGTGGAGATTGGGAGGTCAAATGTTCATCGGGACAGCTCATGGCGTGGATCACTGATCGCAAAGTTCAGATATCATGTTAACAACTGGGGAATGGGATCCGAGTTTATAGATGCGGATATCAGGGGGGCCAATAGTCATGTGCCTGCTAACAGCACTTTTATTGCGGGTTGGACAGATGCATCTTTTGGTAATAATACAGCGAATATAATTATCTGGCTGCGGGGTAAGACAACATATACATACCGTTCTGACTACCCCGTGTCGCCGGTTGTTTATGATGGCGTACAGAACCCTGCAAGTTACACGCCCACTGCAGGAGGGGTGACATACAGCGCCAGATCGGCTGTAGATGATATTATCAACATATACGGTTCGACCTATGGCAATACAGCTTATTTCAATGGAGTGGGCACCAACTATTTTGGTGGCAATCTTGGTATCGGAACAAGAAATACAGGTACGAGTAAACTGGCTGTAGAAGGAACAATAGCTGCAAGGAGGGTTAAAGTTACACAAGCTACAACATGGCCGGACTTTGT
Source organism: Chitinophaga filiformis (assembly GCF_021646545.1). Taxonomy (GTDB): domain Bacteria; phylum Bacteroidota; class Bacteroidia; order Chitinophagales; family Chitinophagaceae; genus Chitinophaga; species Chitinophaga filiformis_A. The sequence continues at coordinate 194,028 of NZ_JAKIRP010000009.1, forward strand.
ATTTGACGCGGAGTATAAATTGCCGTCGCTGCAGGAAGTGGAAGCTTATATAAAGGCGAATAAGCATCTCCCCGACGTGCCATCTGCAGAAGAAGTGGCGAAGGATGGGCAGGATGTAGGTGAGATGAATAGGATTTTGTTACAGAAGGTGGAGGAGTTGACGTTGCATGTGATTGAGCAGGAGAAAGAACTGAATAGCCTGAGAGAAAGAATAAAGGCTGTTGAATCAAAGTAGTTATCCATTGTAAATAGAAAATGAAGAGTTACAACAAACTGAGTGCCTATTTAGTTGGCTCGCTGTGTATATTTAATATTATAAGTGTGCATGCGCAAACCAGCGATCGTGATATTCCAATTATACCTCCTTCACCAACTGCCTATAGTCTGGGCCGCGCCGGTTTTGTGAAAACGGGGCTGTTTTCTGGGACTGCGGGTGCAGAGATTCCAATAACCGAGTATAAAACACCAAACTTATCGGTACCGATAAGTTTACATTATAGTTCTAATGGAGTGAAGGTAGAGGCATTATCAACCAAAACAGGGATAGATTGGAATCTTGAAGCTGGAGGAGCTATTGTAAGGATGGTCAGGGATGAACCGGATGTTACGAGTTACGCTCCCTCAGGACAGGGTGGGATAATGCCAGAAGAGGTGATGAACGAGGTTGGATCTAATGTTCAGAATATGGCATTAAGAACGTATGTACTTCAAACATCAAAAACTGGGCATTTTGATTCGGAGTATGATATATTTTCCTTTAATTTTTTAAAGCATAATGGAAAGTTTGGTGGGCAACATGGATATGGGCCTCTTGATCCCAAAGTCGCTAATGACATACCACAGTACTATAAGGATACTAAGGAAATACTCAAAATAATGAGATTGCTAAGATAAAATAGAAAATATGCGTTATTTATGTGGTTTAATATTGCTGATATTCTTAAGTAAGGATATTAGAGCACAGGTTAATTTGGGATGCAAATGCCACTATTCCTCTTCCTTTGATATCAAATCTTATAAATCGACTCTGGATAGTATTGTGAGAAATGTTAGAAAGGATAAAATGGATGTTATTCGAGTGATAGGAAGCCGTGGCTTTGCGGCAGCAATGTTGACTGTTATCGTCACTAGAAATAATCTACATAAGGCTTATTGTTATAATTTTAGAACAAAAAAATATAAAATTGTTACCGATAAACGAACAAATACGTGGTTGAAATGTTTGGCTCAGGATAGTTCCTTTATATATACAGCAACGGCAGATCCTTTGGGAATGCCTAGCCATGATTATAGCTATTTCATTTCATTTAATTACCCTTCTGTTGAATTGAAGGAGATATGTAATTCTGTATTCCTAAATAATATGGAGCGCCCATTCTCAACATGTTTAAAATCTTATATAACTTTTTTCGAAGAGGCAACTAAGTGATTGTTGTAACAGCGCTTACAAGTATTAAAAAAAGTAGTAGAAGATCTTTTCGGTAATGAATTTAAGTACAATATTTACCCATTTCGAAATTGCCAATTATATGATAGTTTAACTATTTAATGCTAGTTTAATGAACACCTTCATTCTATTTTCGATGCTGTTTTTATTTCAGCCTCCCCACGGAAAAATATATACGCGGGAGGAGAGTACCTGTTCTTTTCCTATAATACAGCCATACAATGGGAATTGAAATTAGAGGAAGAGGGTACTTTTATTCTAACAACTAAGAAGAAGGACACTCGTTTCGATAAGACCACGATATTTAATTCTTTCGGTACCTGGGAAAATAAAAAGGATACTATTATACTCACGGCAGCTTCGCCGGTCACTAATGACTGTTACTTCAATGTTGTCAAATATATTGTGTCTGCACAAGGATCCATTTCCTTACATAGGCCGGAATACTTTAGTATCTGTTTGCCTGGAATCATGGCACCCGGGAATAGATTTACTATGAAGTTATAAGGTGTCATATCCGAACACAGATGCCGGAGTCAATGAGCTTTCGAAAATAAATTTTGATACCTACCTACAAGTAGGTATATTTGCCTCATCAAAGCACACATTTACGATGAACACGGCACAAAACACCAAAGAAAGAATAATAGAACTTGGCAGGGATTATATGCAAAGGATTGGTTACCATTCCTTTAATTATAAGCAAATCTCTTTGGAGCTGAATATCAAGAACGCTTCGATCCACCATTACTTTCCATCCAAGGAAGACCTTGGTCTGGCTGTAATAGAAAAAGACCGCCAGGATTTCATTTATCTCACGCAGAAGGTAAAGAAGGCGAAGGCTATGGATAAGCTGGAGGCCTTAATTGCCAGTTATCAATACTATTTTAAAGAGGGGAAAAAGCTTTGTGTGATCAGCACTTTCAGTAGTTCTTATAACGAGATTACGGAAAGAATGCAGCTGGCGGCATCACAATATGCCGAGCTGGTAGCAGCCTGGATCGTGGCTACCCTGAAAGAGGGACTGGCATCACATGAGTTTTCATTTAAGGAACCGGCAGAAGAACTGGCCAATGTATGGATGGCCATGATGCCCGGCGCCTTGCTGATAGGCCGTACAGGAGGACAGGCAGCTTTTGACAAGGCTATTAATTCACTAAGACAAACAGTTAAATCTTCATAAGGGAGATTTTTTTATGCCCGTACAATCTACCTTCATGTAGGTAGTTGAGATAGCCTTTCTAGAAGGCTTTTTTAAGAAGCATTTTGCCTACCTGTGTGTAGGTAGATATTAAAGCAACAAAATCAATTATCAAACAAACAATTAATCAACAATGAAACACATCATTCTGACTGGAAGCGCCAGTGGATTCGGCTTGAAAGCGGTAAAGACACTTGCATTACAAGGACATACCGTATACGCTACTATGCGTAACGTAAAATGGTTATCTGGCGCGAATGCCACTGTAGCAAAGGAGTTAGAAGACTGGGCCAGGGAGAACAAAGTGAAAGTGGAAGTAGTAGAAATGGACGTAACGAGCACCGTTTCCGTGAACAGCGCCATTGCTGAAATAGCGAAGAAATCAGGTGGCAGGATCGATGTACTGATCAATAATGCCGGTGTTACTTATTATGGTTTGGGTGAAGCGCTGACCATTGAACAGACGGAACAAATGTACCAGGTAAACACCATCGGGCCCGAACGTACAATGAAGGCTGTATTGCCGTATATGCATGCGCAGAAAGAAGGGCTGATCATCAATGTGACCAGTGTGCAAAGCAGGAACCTGATCCCAAGTCTCAGTACTTACAACGGTACCAAAGCAGCATTGGATGCTGTTTCAGTAGGATACCACTATGAACTGAAATCTTCCGGTATCGATGTGGTGACTATCCAACCTGGCGCTTATCCGTCTACTGACATTACCAATAAGAGTATGATTGGAAAAAATGAAGCTGTGCAGGCACAATATGGTGCTGATGCAATGGCTTTTAAACGTGCATTGCTGCAGTACTTTGTACCAACGCCGGAAAGCCCTGATCCGCAGGAAGTAGCTGACGCTATGTTGAAACTCGTGGAACAACCTAAGGGCGAAAGACCACTGTGGACTATCGTTGGCGGCGGACCAATGGCTGAAAAATTCCAGGCAATTAATCAGGATATAAAAGAGATCGTTGAGTTTAATATTGGCATTTTACTACAACTCTTTCCTGCTCAGTAAAAACATTTTCAGAAGAGGAACTACGACAGTTTTTCCTTCGGGGAGCGCTCTTTTGAAAGATGCATCATCCTGGTTATACCCCCGATGAGCAGATCTTTTTAAAGATAAATTGTCACGGTTTTATTGGGATAAGCGCACGTCCCGCAAAGTGAATTACTGAAGTTTTCCTTCCGGATAAGCAAGGACCATTAGAAGACCAAAAAGAAAAGCCCCTTCCATTTACGGAGAAGGGCTTTTCTGCCTGTAAAATAATATTGTTTTACTGTGGCGGAATCCCCAAAGCCTCCAGGTTCATTTGCGTTACAAACTCAGACCTGAAAGTCGCGGCCTTACCGTTCTTCAATGCCTGTATCGCTTCCCGTTGTCTCGTTACTTCATGTTGATACAAAGGATGGCTTTCGACATCTTCTTCAGACGGATAGGCATCATCGCCATGCTCTGTGCTAAACTGTGTGCTGATCAGGATATCCAGTGTATTCCTGATAATATCAGTAGTGTCCAGGGCAGCGCCTAATGGTTCTACTGCCAATCCGCAGATGGCCAGCCATACGCCGGTAGCCGCATTCTGTGCAGCAGACGCCAGCGTAGTACGCCAGGCGGATTCGAAGATGTCCATGAAGTTGTCGAGATCAGGGATCTGGTTCTTGGCGGCCTCCTCCAACTGATCAACAGTAGTATCTTTAAGCTGACCGGCTACAAGTAACCAGGCCTTATCGAATATGTCTGACGTTATATTGATGTCTCCACCGAATTCTTTAGCGTAAATATTCCTGAAGGTTAGCCAGAGGGTTTCAGCACCTGCCAGGCTAAACCTGGAGACGTCATTCGGATTTAATTCGGAAAGTAGTTCTTCCAGATTTTCTATCATGCGTTGTGTATGCTACCGGTTTGTAACTTCACTTGTCTGTCGCAAATACCAAACAGAGAAGATGACAGCAGCTGCAAGATAGCACTTTTATACACGCAGTTCCACTTCGAACGGTGTGCCAGGATTCAGGATAAAGAACTGTTCCTTCGCCAGCATTTTCGAGATCATCTCAAAAGGCAGTTGGACCGCCAGCCGGCCTTTGGGGATGTCACTTATGCCACTTTTCGCGATCATGTCCTGGTTGCTGAATAAGGGAAGGAACTCACCCGTATCCCTGACATAGGTCGCAAAGCTGAAGCGGTCAGTTGGTAGTTCATATTCATAAGCAAGTGCGAAGACTTTGGACGCTTTAAGCGTATCGATCAGCTCCTGTTTATACTTCTTTACATCAAACCACTGCTTCATTACCTTCTGCTGTAATAACGCTGAATTGTCTTTATGATAAAAAGGAGGATTGTGCTGACTGATGTATTCGAGCATGTCGCCGCTATGTGTGGGAGAAGCGTACTGAATGTCTGTATCGCTCATGTGGGCTGATTTGATCGTCCAGGTGAGAGCTGAAATTGCTTCAGCCTCACCGTCATGGTCTACTGCCAGGAACAACTGATATTGCTTAACAGCGTTGTTGTATGCAAAGCCAAACCAGGCAGCGGTAATTTCCGGTTGAGAGCTGAAATAAGTTACCAGGTCATCTACAAAATTCTTCTCGCCCGTAGGCGATAGTGCAGGCATCGTAGCTGTTGCGGATTTCTTGCTGAAGCGATCAAATAGTTTCATAGGACGTAATACGGCTTTTAGAATAGTTCGCCGGCATCATGCCAGCAGTCATAGGATCGAACACTTGCATGACAAATATAATATTTTTATATGTATTAACAAACGGCTATTTGTCTCTGTATTCAGATGGATTTATACCGTGATGGGTATTGAAAAACTTATTGAAGTGACTAAGGTCGGTAAAGCCCAGTTCTTCACTGATCTCCTTTAAGGATAAGGAGCTGTACTTCAGCCTGTTTTCAATAATATGGAGCTTGTATTGGTGGATATAATCACGTAATGAAACCTGCATTTGCTCCCTGAAAAAGGCGCCTAAATGTTTCTTTGAAAAACCAAATAAGTCAGCCAGATGTTCCTGCTTCGTATAGGCTGTATCGTAGACATGCTGGTGGATATAATGTACGATCTGTGTGATCTTTTCCTGTTGCTTTACTGACGCTTCCTTCGGCTCATGCATATTACGCCGGATGATGGACATAACAGACTGCAGCAGGAAGAAAATAGTCTCACTCGTTTCATTGGCCTTCTCCTGCCATTCCGCTACCAGTAGGCGGAGCAGGGCGTCGATTTTACCAGCATCCGCAGCAGATCTTAGAATAGGCAGCTGTTGCCGGCGACTACACACCAGCAGTTCATCCATATGCCGGTTCCAGTGATGCTCAGGCGGTAGATGACCTACCTGTGCGATATAGGCGCTGGTGAACTTGATAAAGGTAAATGTAGTGGGCGTGTCTATCTCAAAACTGTGGTAGTCTGCCGGATGAAGCAAGAAGGCAGCCCCGCCGCTGTAAGGATATTTTATGCCGGACAAACAGTGAAAACCGCTGCCCTGGTGAATAAAGATCAGCTCAAAATGATTGTGGTTATGCAAGGGATGTGGCCACTCTGCACAGGTGAAATGGGAAACCTTTAAAAATTCATGTTGAACATATCGCTGCATATGACGCAAAATACAAATAATCCCTGCCAATGTACAAATGCCAGGCTAGCCGGTACAGGTAATTTTGAGGCATAAAATCGACTGTATGAATGGACAACGTAAAGTAGCACTCATCGCCGGGGCACAAGGCGTAATAGGAAGGAACCTGGCAGCACACCTGGCTACACTGGAAGACTGGGAGATTATCGGATTGTCAAGAAGAGGAGGGAAGGCGGAGGGGCGTATACGATATATCGCGGTAGACCTGCAGGACAGGGAAGATACCTTTAACAAGCTGCATGATCTCACGGACATCACCCACATTTTCTATGCGGCCTATGTAGATGCCCCTACCTGGGCGGAACTGGTGCCACCTAATCTGGCTATGCTGAAAAACCTGGTGGGGGTCGTGGAACCCGTATCAAGGGACCTGCAGCATATCAGCCTGATGCAGGGATATAAAGTCTATGGCGCTCACCTGGGGCCTTTCAAAACGCCTGCGAGAGAATCAGACGCAGGACATATGCCGCCCGAATTCAATGTAGATCAGCAGGAATTCCTGGAACAGCAGCAGGCTGGCAAACGGTGGACCTGGTCGGCATTACGCCCCTCGGTAGTAGGTGGATTCGCGTTGGGGAATCCGATGAACCTGGCCCTGGCAATTGCCGTGTATGCGGTTATCTCGAAGGAACTGGGCCTGCCGCTCCGCTTTCCTGGTAAACCGGGCGCCTATGACAAATTGCTGGAGATGACTGATGCCGGTCTGCTGGCTAAGGCTACTACCTGGGCTGCAACGGCAGAAAAGGGGGCAAATGAGGCGTTTAACATCGTGAATGGAGACTTGTTCCGCTGGAACGAGATGTGGCCGGAAATAGCCTCTTATTTCGATTTAGCCGTAGCTCCTCCGTTACCAATGTCGCTGGAGGTGATTATGGCCGATAAAGCCCCTTTATGGGAAAAAATAAAGCAGAAATACGGGCTGGCGGATATCAGCTATGAGGAGCTGTCCTCCTGGCGCTTTGCCGACTTCGTGTTCAGCTGGGACTATGATATGTTTGCTGATGGTTCCAAAGCACGGAGGGCCGGCTTCCATGAGTATGTGGAGACAAAGGAAATGTTCTTCCGGATCTTTGATGATTTCAGAGAACGTGGCATCATTCCTTAAGTGTTTTTTCGTGATCTTTGCGGGAATGCAAGTCATCAATCTTCCTCAGGACCTGAATCCGGCGCAATACCGCGAAGAGGACCACATCCTCATCAGGCCTTTTACTTCCCTTTGTAAGACGAAAAAGAACAGGGTCATCCTGCACAGGAATATGATCCACCTGTTGATCGAAGGTCGTAAGACCGTTATTTACGGCGGACAATCCACCACGGTCAATGACGATGGGTTCCTTTTCCTGGCCGCAGGGAGCTGCCTGACCACCAGCGTATTGTCAGATAAAGGCGACTACCAGGCTATCCTGCTCTATTTCAGCGATCATGCACTATTGGATTTCTATATGAAGTATGATCGCCTGGTACAGCAGCACCGGCAGGGGAAACAACTAGAGGAGGCATCGTTCATTACTTTTGAGAAAGATGTTTTTCTGCGCAACTATATCGAGTCCCTGCGACTGATGCTGCAACTGGGTCAGCCCTTGCCACAGGAGGTCTGCATACTGAAATTCGAAGAGCTGATGTTTTACCTCTTACAAACGGACCCGGATGCCCTGCTGCAGTTTAAAGTGAATAGTACTGGCAGTACACAGGATTTCGAGATCCGGAAAGCGGTAGAAGGCAACATTACCCGCCCTGTGACTGTGGAGGAACTGGCTTTTCTGTGTAGTATGAGCCTGTCTACTTTTAAACGCCGTTTTACAAAGATCTACGGCACATCTCCCCAGCGATGGCTGCTGGAGCAGAAGATGCAGGTAGCGGCCCGTCTGCTGTTGGACCCGCAGACCAAACCTGGCGATGTATATGACAAGGTGGGATATGAAAGCCATTCCAGCTTCACAAAATCATTCCGGCAGGTGTTTGGTGTGACGCCCTCGGCATATCAGGAACAAAATATGAACGTCCAGGCACAAAGGCTGAACGCGCAGGACTAACATGTACCTTATAGTGCTGCCTAATTTTGCTGTATAAAATCACAGATCATGACAGCAACAATTGAACAGAACAAGGCCATCGTAAGACGTTTTAACAAAGAGATCATTGAGGAAGGTAACCCGCAAAGCTTCCAGGAAATAGTAGATACAGCATTCATCAATCATACCGCTGCTAAAGGCATAGACAAAGGGCCTGCGGGTTTGATATATACTTTTGAACACATCCTGCGGCCTGCATTCTCTGATCTGAAAGTAACCATTTATGAGCAGGTGGGGGAAGGTGATAAGGTGACCACCCGGAAAATGATCAGCGGCATACATACCGGCGCTTTTTTGGGCATACCAGCTACACATCAGCCTGTAAATATCCAGGTAATGGATATGGTTACTATAAAGGACGGAAAGTACTATGAACACTGGGGGGTCAACACTATGATGGCACTGGCGGCAGAATTAAAAGCACTACATGCAGACAGTAAATAGGACTTAAAGTATTTCTTTCAACAGCTGTGCTTTTTACGTAAAATTCCTTATATTTGTTTCCCCCCTAAAATAAGCAGGGAGGTGAGCAGTAAGGCTGAATTGAGTGAAGTAGTGAATGCTGACAATGAGTTAATTTTAAAATTATATCGTTTACAGTAAGAGTTCAGGACAGGTACTATGTGACGAACAAACATATTTCCAATCCGGAACCAGATAAAAAGCCTTCTGATGCTCAGGAGGCTTTTGTGTTTTATATACTAAAAAGATGCGGTATGCTAGACATTGTAGAAGTAAAAAGAGACGATTTGAAATCGCTGGAGCAGGTAAAAGCACTCTTTCGCGAGTATGCCAACTGGTTGAGTGTAGACCTTAGTTTTCAACGGTTCGAAGAAGAACTGATCAGTTTACCTGATCCCTATTATGTAGCGCCTGAAGGTGCTTTGTTTCTTGCTTTGGTTGACGGACAGCCGGCAGGTTGCGTAGGGGTACGCAGTTTTGAGAACTCCACCTGCGAGATGAAGCGACTTTTTGTACGGGATGCGTTTAAAGGTCATGGCGTTGGCAGGGCACTTGCCAGCAGAGCCATAGAAGCTGGCAGGGAGCTGGGTTATAAACGTATGTTGCTTGATACCCTTGCTCATATGCGTCCGGCAATTGAATTATATACGAGCCTCGGTTTTCAGCCGATAGCAGCCTATTACGACAATCCGATCAGTGATGCCGTATACCTGTCTATGATGCTGGAGCAGGAAAACGAAAATGCCGGTACGGCTATCTGAGTGCTGCCGTTGTAACGGTTTTTTACCAGGCTGATAGTTGTCAGCCATAAATATTGATAAGTTGTACTGAAGGATGTGTTAACCATCCTATGTATAATTTATGGCAGGGATACACGATCTTCTCCTCTTTGCGATTCATTTTTCCTCAAACCCGGATTACTACTGACAATATTGGGATGTTGCCTCTACTACAAAAACGCAAAGCGTGGCTTTGTCTGTGCATGATGTGGGTACACTCAGACGACTATAGAAGCGGGCATTCATCATTACTGAACGCCCGCCTTAGTTTTATGATCTAAACTTTTGGCAGCTTGTAACCATTGTGATATTCTGCAGCCAGGAACTTATTGGCAGCAGCGTCGTCGAATTGCTCTTTGGCGCCATCCCAGTTCAGTTTCCTGCCCGTTTTATATGCGATGTTGCCCAGCTGAGCTACCCTTGCCACGTGTGCGCCTGCCTGAACGGGAGTGTTCAGATCTTCCAGCTTACGGGACTTGATAACATCGAGGAAATTAATGGCGTGTTTGTCCAGGCCATTGTCTACAGATTTAGTACGGGGTACTGCTTCCATCTTTCCTTTTTCAGGGATCACTTCCCAACCGCCACGGTCTAATACCAGTGTACCGTTGTTGCCGATGAATGCAATACCATGATCACGGCCATAAGGACCACCATCGATGCCGATAGCGTGTTCCCATTGAATATTGAAGCCATCGAACTGGTATACAGTGGTGAGGGTGTCTGGTGTTTCAGCTGCATCATCAGGATAGGCGAATTTGCCACCTGCTGCCATGACAGATACCGGATGCTGTGCTTTCATACCCAGCAGGGCATAATCGAGGAGGTGTACACCCCAGTCGGTCATCAGGCCGCCTGCATAATCCCAATACCAGCGGAAGTTGAAATGGAAGCGGTTAGGATTGAAAGGTTTCTTTTCAGCGGGCCCCAGCCAGGCAGCATAATCCACGCCAGCAGGCGGCGTACCGTCTGGTTGTTTGGGGATGGAATGCATCCAGCCCATATAAGCCCATGCTTTTACCAGTCGTACCTGGCCGAGTTTACCGGAATGTACGAAGGCAACGGCATCTTTGAAGTGTTGCTGACTGCGTTGCCACTGGCCTACCTGTACTACACGTTTAGTGCGTTCCTGGGCGGCTACCATGGCGTTGATCTCTGCAATGGAGTTCCCGATAGGTTTTTCCACGTAGACATCTTTTCCGGCAGATACAGCGTCGGTCATCTGCAGGCAATGCCAGTGGTCCGGCGTGCCGATGATCACGGCATCGATCGTTTTATCTTCCAGCAGCTTGCGGTAGTCGCTATAGGTCTTCACTTTCTGGCCTTTCTGCGCCAGTTCTCCGGCTTTTTTATCCAGTACGTTCCTGTCTACATCGCACAAGGCTACGCACTGGGCATACGGGCTTTTCAGGATGGCGTTGAGGTCTGCCCATCCCATACCGTTAATACCGATGGCTGCAACATTGATCTTGTCACTGGGGGCAACAGCGCGTAAAGAAGCGGGTAACGCACTGACCAATCCGGCTCCTGCCATCAATGTGGAGGCAGAGCGGATAAAGTGTCTTCTTGAGTTGTTCATAACTGTGAGTTGAAATAGTGTTTTTCAATGAGCGCGGTGCATGAAATGCAGAACGCGGAATACTGAAAGATATACACTTCAATTGTAAGATGCAACCCCCAATTTAAGCAGATATTGTCCGGTATTCCGCGTCGTTTTCGAAAAAGTATGTTTTAGAATTCTTCGTTCTCCTCTTCTGAGCTGTTACCAAAGTTCATCATGGTACCCAGCAGGTCGCTGAAACGGGTCTCATTTTCCACTACCTTTTTACTGATCAGGGAGTAGGAGGCCAGGCCATGCAACACGAATTCCATCAGCAGTAATTGTTCCTTGGCATTGGCATGCGGGAATTTGCCCTTTATAAGCTCTTTAAGGCCCTCTACTTTCAGCAGCGAGGTCTCATACTGCTTATCGTTCACATCCTGTAATAACTGTACCGCATTGCCTTTATCGAACCATTGTATCACCGCCCTGTAAGGATTCTCTGCGGTCGCGCTTTGTTTACGCTTCTTGAAGGAATCGGGGTTGGGGAAATACTGGGAGAAGACGCTGCGGATAGATTTATCCAGCAGGTTAACCGCTACCTGTAATGGTCCTTCCTGTTCGCCTTCATATACCAGTTCGATCTTACCGGTAATAGCGGGGATGATACCCTGCAGGTCAGCTATACGGACGTAGGTACTTTTTTCCTTGTTGATGATTGCCCTGCGTTCACCTGCGCTCACTGCATTTTCGTAGGCGGCAATGGTGAGACGGGCAGAAACACCGCTTTTCTTGTCTACATATTCGCTGTTACGTGCTTCGAAGGCCACCTGTTCGATCAGGCGTTTGATCATATCACTGATGTGTACATGTTGCTGGTCTGCATGTACATTGGCTTCCTGTTCGGTGATGAGCAGGGAATTTTCCACGCTCTTCGGATAGTGGGTGATGATCTGGCTTTCGATACGGTCTTTCAGCGGCGTAACGATGGAACCACGGTTCGTGTAGTCTTCCGGATTGGCGGTGAACACAAACAGGATATCCAGCGGCATACGCACTTTGAAACCACGGATCTGGATATCACCTTCCTGCAGTATGTTGAACAGTGATACCTGGATACGGGCCTGCAGGTCGGGCAATTCGTTGATCACGAAGATGCCTCTGTTGGAGCGGGGAATGATACCGAAGTGGATCACTCTTTCGTCTGCATAGTTCAGCTTCATATTGGCAGCCTTGATAGGATCGATATCGCCTACCAGGTCGGCAACAGAAACGTCTGGTGTAGCCAGTTTCTCACTATAGCGCTGTTCGCGTGACACCCAGGAGATAGGCGTAGCGTCACCCAGTTCAGATACCATGTCGCGGGCATAGCGAGACAATGGTTCGAAAGGGCTGTCGTTCACTTCCGAGCCTTCTACGATGGGAATGTATTCGTCCAGCAGGGAGATCATCTGCCTGGCCATACGTGTTTTAGCCTGTCCGCGGAGACCGAGGAACAGGATATTATGACGGGAGAGCAGGGCTCTTTCTGTATCGGGAATAACGGTATCTTCATAACCGATGATACCTGGGAATGCATTCTCTTTATTCTGCAGTTTGCGGATCAGGTTCTGTCTGATCTCTTCTTTAACGGATTTGGGTTTGTATCCACTCTTCTTTAATTCACCTAACGTACTAATATTAATATTCATGTTGTATTAATGGATTATCAATGATATGATGGTGCAATGCTTTTACAGCATTTTTCTTTTTCCATTCTCGAAGTCGAAGAACAGGAACTGTCCCAGTTTATCCAGACCGGAGAAGAAGGCTTTCCCGTTGTTGGTTTCTGTAAACTCTGTTACGAATTTTTGCAACCACGGGTCGGTAGCTACCATAAATGTAGTGATTGGAATCTTTAATTTCTTACACTGAGCAGCGAGATTGAGTGTACGGTTGAGGATTTTGCGATCCAGGCCGAAACTGTTCTTATAATACTCTTTCCCGTTCTTGAGGCAGGTGGGCTTACCGTCAGTGATCATAAAGATCTGTTTGTTCGGGTTGCGCCTGCGGCGGAGGATATCCATGGCCAGTTCCAGTCCTGCTACGGTATTGGTATGGAAGGGACCTACCTGCAGGTACGGGAGATCTTTGATCTCTATCTGCCAGGCATCATTGCCAAACACAATAATATCGAGCGTGTCTTTCGGATAGCGGGTGGTGATCAGTTCACTGAGCGCCATTGCTACCTTTTTAGCCGGTGTGATACGGTCTTCACCATAAAGGACCATGGAGTGGGAGATATCGATCATCAGGGCGGTGGAGGTCTGCGTTTTGAAGTCCGTCTCCTGGATCTCGAGGTCATCCTGCTGGATGGAAAAGCTGTCGATGCCGTGATTGATCTGGGCATTGCGGATAGAAGCGGTCATATCGATCTGCTCCAGTGCATCCCCGAACTGGAATGGACGGCTGTCTGCGTTCAGTTCGTCACCCTGGCCTGATTTGCGGGTATTGTGATTACCAACCTGGTGGGATTTTTTAAGTTTACCGAAGATTTCTTCCAGTGCGCGTTTCCGGATGTTCTGTTCGGTCTTACCGGTTATCTGGATGGTTCCGTTCTCTTCGTTTTCGCGGATGTATCCTTTATCCTTCAGGTCCTGTATAAAATCTCCGATGCCATACTCCTCATTCGTAAGTTGGTACTCTTTGTCCAGTTCGGTCAGCCATTGCAGTGCTTCACTGACATCACCGCTGGTATAAGTCAGCAGTTGCGTAAATACATCCAGTAGCTTCTCAAAGGGCGATTTTCCCTGCTGCTCATCGGGTTCAAATTTGGAAAAATGTATGCCTCTCATAATAAATCTAAAATTAGCGAATTTAGTTGGATGATGTGAGCACATAGTCCACAGGCGGCAATCTGTACAAAATGTAACGAAAAATATCGATAAGATATAGAGTATTATGTATGTGTCATATTTAAATGTGTGGATAGTTGTTAGATTTTTAACAATGTTAAGGCGTTTTGACACCGTTATTTACCAGGAAACCGTACCCTTTATAGCAGTCATATGGCCGATTAACCATGCATAGCTTGCTTTCTTCGGGGAAAGCTGTTATTTTTCGCGAAGGTCTTTACTGATTATCAAATTAAAATTATTGCAGATGATTAAAAAATTGAGCAGCGTGCTGTTACTGGCTGGCATGCTGGCTGGTACGACGATGACATCCACGTTAAGTTTTGCGCAGGGAAAAGCAGATAAACTGGGCTGGAAATTGGGCGCACAGGCGTATACCTTCAACCGTTTTACCCTGGCGCAGGCGCTGGACAAAATGGACAGCGTTGGCGTACATTATGTGGAATGTTACAATGGTCAGACCATTGGCAACGGTATTGAGGGCAAATTTGACTGGAGAATGGATGCTGCAAAACAGGCACAGGTAAAAGCACTGTTGAAAGCGAAGAAGAAGAAACTGGTAGCTTACGGCGTACTATCCCCGGCTAGCGAGCAGGAATGGCAGGAAGTGTTCACATTTGCGAAGGCGATGGGTATTCAGGTGATCACTGCTGAGCCTAAACGTGAGCATTGGGACGCGATTTCCCGCCTGTGCGATAAATATCAGATCAAAGTGGCTATCCACGACCATCCGAAACCAAGCCATTACTGGCATCCGGATAGTGTACTGGTAGCTATTAAAGGCCGCAGCAAGCTATTCGGCGCCTGCGCGGATATTGGTCACTGGGCACGTTCCGGTATGGAGCCTGTGGACTGTATTAAACAATTGAAAGGTCATGTATTGCACCTGCACTTTAAAGACCTGAATGAAAAAGCACCTGCTGCACATGATGTTATCTGGGGGAATGGTGTTTGCAACATG
This sequence comes from Chitinophaga filiformis, assembly GCF_021646545.1. Taxonomy (GTDB): domain Bacteria; phylum Bacteroidota; class Bacteroidia; order Chitinophagales; family Chitinophagaceae; genus Chitinophaga; species Chitinophaga filiformis_A. The sequence continues at coordinate 209,029 of NZ_JAKIRP010000009.1, forward strand.
CCGGCGGTACTGGCTGAGCTGAAAGCGCAGAATTTCAAGGGTATGTTCTCCGTAGAGTATGAATATAACTGGGATAACAGTGTACCTGACGTGAAGGAGTGTGTGAAGTTCTGGTGGCAGGAAGTAGGTAAGTTATAATAGTGTATTATGTTTGATAGGAACTCCCGTGAAAGCGGGAGTTTTTTTGTTTATATAAACATCGTTACTTTGGTAGACGGCCTATGAAAGCATCTTAATTTTTATGAAAACTGTATCGTATATCTGTTTATCCCTTGCAATTGTATTGTTGTTGTCTTGCTCGGCGCGGCGCCGTCCATGTGCTGATGCCTGGCTATCATACAAAGGCAATAAAATATCCCTGTGTGACGATCTGAAAAAACTGGAAAAAGAATATGATCTGTCGGTTGATGAGGAAAGTAACTATGCTCCTGACGGGCAAGAGAGGAAGCTCGACCACTATTGGGCATTGACGGATGATGATCTGAAGGAGAAAGACCGGTTCTATCAGACTTGTAGTATTGCAGCTGCTTTTGACAGAAAGACGGGCCTGTTGTCAGAGATCGACATTATGTATTTCTTCTGGGGTAAGGTAACTGCTGATGATCTCAACCGGCTGTCGAAACGAACCTACCTCGGTAAATTTAAAAAGCGGAAAACGCCTTTTTCTGTAGATGAAGGCAACGTACACTACGAGGTGAGCATACAGGCCGGTGAGGGCGGGACCTCGCAGACTGTCCATTATATAATACAGTATAAGGATTAATCTGTGTTGCGACGCTCTTCACCGGAATGACAAACTTAAACTTCAGGTCACTATTTTCGATAGATGCTACATCATCAGCTTGTTACAGTAGTTTCCAGGTAAAAGTATTGGCCCTGGTTGCAGTCGCAGCCAGGGCTTTTTTATTTGACCGTATTTGATTAAATTTAATATATCCTATTTACACGCTATCAACTATATCCTATGCACATCTATCAAATCCTCTTTCAAAAGGCCGACTGGCCGAAGCCGGAGATGGAATCCTTTCTGCATGACGCAGATTTTTTTGTCAGATCCTTACGTTCCAATGGACAGCTGGTATCCCAGAACGAGGTATTCCTCTTTCAGGAGAATACAGTAGGGTTGCATGTGCAATGCCTGAAAAAGGACTCCCTGGACGAGCGTTATAACAGCGATTATGTCAACCAGTGGAACGCTATTCTCATGGACCGCTATAACGTTACTGTATCCTACAAATATGTAGGGGAGCACCTGGTAGCTATACCCACTGCAGATATCGCCTCTTCCAGCTCGCTGATATTATACTGGGGAGGAGCTTCTCCTATCAGGTCGGGTGACAGTTTTGAACCGATTCCCTTATATAGTTTCCCCTATACGCATACACGGCACAGGAATTATGAGGATATTAACTCATGGTCAAGGAGTTATGAGGAGATTGACGGACTCTGGTTCAGAGGGTCCATGGGAGAAAAGCCGTTCCACAGTTATTTGTCAGATATCGAAAGCCCACTGACAATGCAGGGAAGGAGTATCTGCAACAGGCTGGAAGAGCTGACCGGTAAGCCTAGTTATTATTATCTGTTTAACTACGACAGTAAGAAAATGGAGCAAAGTTGTCCTTCCTGTGGAGGGCAATGGCAGCTGGAAAGTAAGTTACTGGAGAAATTTGATCTGAAATGCGATCATTGCCGGTTGGTGTCTGAAAAAGTGAAGGATTAAGGTCCAAAGACTGATAAGTGTAACTTCGAAGTCGGCAGGGCCTCTGAATATTGGAATAAACGGCATCCAATGCAAACAATGAAACACTTATCGCTGCATTATTGTATATGAACGACATTTTCGCACCAACAGGGGAAGATTTTTACAATCTATTTTCCTTTCTTATGGTCGTGCGGTTTTAATGACGGTGTATTCCCGGGCGTTTTTTTATTATCTCGTTGACGTTTATCTGGTTTTCCTGTCGATTTTGCAGTCCTTTTTGGACCGGGTTTAATGGCCATAATTATTTGATTTATACTACAATTTAACTATTTATTACAAGTTTTCAGAATTAATCGGTACAATTTTCAAACGATAGCAGATCTCCGGTCAGCGGAATAGCATCAATAAAATAAAAGCGGGGCTTGTCTTAGACGAGCCCCGCTTTTATATGAGAGTATCAATTACTTGCCTTGCGGTGCATCAGTAGCCTGGCCCTGGGAGTCAACCTCAATACTTTGATTGCCTTCCATGCCCAGCTGACGGCGTTCAGGATGAGTAAAATCTTCCTTCATACGTTGCAGCAGGGTAATAAATTGTTCTGACATATCCGTATCACGCTTGATACCATCCTGTTTAGACGGTGGCAGCGCACGGTAGTATTGTATCTGTTGTGTACAATCCTTAATGATCTTCTGAGAGATCTCATCTGCTTTCTTGAAATCGCCTGCCAGGTAGTATGCATATACAGTCTGCATGGAGCTATAGTTATGCATCTGACCCGGAGTTGTCATCGCGTACGGGAAATTGCTTTCAAACAGGTTCTTGTCAGCCTTGTTGAGCACGGCCAATGCTGAATCTTTCTTGCCTTCCAGTGCAAGGGCGGTACCCAGTCTGGTGTAGGAGTTTCTGATGTATTGCAGCAGTTTACGGTTAGGCTCATCAAAGTAAGTACCGTTCACATTTGCACCACCGAAAGCGAATTTCTTCATCAGGTTGTCGTACATCGCAGGAACGTTCACATTTTTCTCTGCACCCATCGGATCATTACTTTCTTCTTTTCTCAGCGGTACCAGGCGGTAGGTCAGACCATCCATGCGGAGGTAGTCATTCAGACCGAGGTCAGTCGGGCTGGTAAAGTAGATCGGACGTTTCCAGTCGTTGGCAGCGATGATGTCATATACGGCCAGGTCGTTTTTCAGCAGGTAAGTTTTATTGATCTGGAAAGGCAACTGAGGCATCACCCTGGCGCTGTCATGGATATCAACAGTGCCATTTTTGATCACTTCAGGAACATTTACAGGTATAAAGAGCTTTTTAGCAGGGAGGTAGTTGATCTGGGAACCATCAGTAGTAGACAGTTTCGCGCGTGGATCATCAGAACCCATAAAGCCCATTACTTCTTTCAGGTTGTAGAACTTATCCTGCGGGAAGTTACCACCGTCGTAATACTGGATGTAGTTACGGTTTTCACCCTGGTATTTGTCAGGCGTCCAGTTCATTGGAACAGCAGGGCTTTCGTTCACCTTATGGCGTTGCTGATCGATATACCAGTCAACACCCAGGAGGCTGAGGTTGATCACACGGATGTCGGGACGGATGCCTTCTACTTCCTGCGCGTACCACAGCGGGTAAGTATCATTATCACCTACGGTGAAGAGTATAGCGTTCGGCGCACAGGACTGGAGATAGTCAGATGCTACGTCGCGGGCGATGGTTTTAGTAGAACGATCGTGGTCATCCCATTCCTGGAAGCCCATCAGTACCGGAACAGCCAGCAGGCAGACAACGGTTGCCACTGGTGCTGAGATAGCTGATCTGGTTTTGGTTTTCAGGAACTGGTAGATAGACAGTACGCCCAGACCGATCCAGATGGCAAAAGCATAGAAGGAACCAACGTATGCGTAGTCACGTTCACGTGGCTGATTACCGGCCTGGTTGAGGTACAGGACGATAGCGAAACCGGTGAAGAAGAACAACAGACCAGCTACAAGGGCATCTCTGCGGTGGTTATTGTAGTGATAGATGAATCCGATCAGGCCCAGGATCAGGGGCAGGAGGAACAGCGTGTTGTGCGCTTTGTTATTTTTCAGGCTGTCTGGCATTGCAGACTGATCGCCATAAAACAAGTTATCAATGAAAGGAATACCTGTGATAAAGTTACCGTCGCGGACGTTACCGTAACCTTGCGTATCGTTTTGTCTGCCGGAGAAGTTCCACATAAAATAGCGGAGATACATGAAGCCTACCTGGTATTTTACGAAGAAGCGTACGTTATCAGCAAAGGAAGGTTTTTGTCCTTCAGCGAGACCGAGGAAGTCGCGATAGTAGTCTGCATGTCCCTGGTCATTGCTGGCATCCCATACACGGGGGAACAGCATTTTATCTTCAGGAGCATAAACAGGTACCTGTTTCTTACCAGCGATCAGGTATTTGTCTTTACCGCGGGCATAGATGTTACCGGCATCTTCGTAGCTGGTAGGACGGGCGGTGAACACCTGTCCGTAGATCAGCGGGAAGTCGCCATACTGCTCACGGCCCAGGTAACCTACCAGGGAGATAGGGTTGTCCACATTGTACATATCTACGGATGGATTAGCAGTAGAGCGTACCATCGTAGTGATGTACGTGGAGTAACCTAATAACAGGAACAGTATTGAGTAGATGGTCACTTTTGTAAAGTGCTGGAAGTTGCCAGTGTTTACGTTGGTGCCAAATTGTTTGAGGAAGTATGGTACTGCTACTATGGCTCCTGCAACGATAATCTTCAGGATCTTCACTCCTGTACCTGTAGCGTCGTTAAAGGCAGGGATAACGATCACCGAAGCAACGAGGATCAGTGGTGCATAGAATCCGAATTTAGGATTTTTCAATCCATAGATCAGGATAGCAGCCAGTGCGATGAAATAGAAGGCAAAACCGCTATAGAAAGGCAGACCGAGGGAGTTTACGAAGAAAACGTCCATCAGCCCGGAAGCTTTGATAGTATCCTGGATAACGAACTTCTGCACCATACCGGTAAGGGCACAACCGATGATAAACGCCCAGAAAGTACCTGCAGGGGTTACTTTATAGCGTTTGAAGTAGTAAACCATTACGATAGCCGGTATAGTAAGGAGGTTCAGCAGGTGAACACCGATAGAGAGACCCATCATAAAGGCAATGAATACGATCCAGCGGTCAGCGTATGCTTCATCTGATTCGTGTTCCCATTTCAGGATGGCCCAGAAAACGATGGCGGTGAAGAGGGAAGACATTGCATATACCTCACCTTCCACAGCGGAGAACCAGAAAGAGTCGGAGAAAGTGTAAGCGAGTGCACCAACAGCGCCAGCGCCCATGATAGCGATCATTTGTTCGCGGGAGATAGGTTCTCCGGTTTTCACCATCAGGCGGCGTGCAAAGTGGGTGATAGTCCAGAAGAGGAACAGGATGGTAAAACCACTGGACAGAGCGGACATGAGGTTCACACCCAGCGCTGCGTCTTTGGGTGACAGCGGGATAGTGAACAATCTACCTAACAGCACAAATAAAGGAGCTCCCGGAGGGTGCGGAACCTGTACCTTGTAGGCACTGGAAATGAATTCGCCGCAGTCCCACAGGCTGCCGGTGGCCTCCATAGTCATAATGTAGACAGTGCAGGCAATGATACAGATAACCCAACCTACAATGTTGTTGGTCCTTTTAAAATTCATAAGGATGTTTTAGGTCCGACAAAAATAGAAAAAGTGGCAAATTATGATAATTAGCGATAACAGTTTTAACTTTTTCTTTAATAAGTTAATTTTTTTGTAGATGGGGCGCTGAAATGCAGGCCAGGATAGTAAATTGATTAGCAGTGGATAAGTGAAAGCGGGGCAATGGGAGGGGGGCTTCGGCTGGTTTTAGCCGAAGATAATACGAACGGTCTGGTAGAATGACAGTTTCTGGTAGCCGGAGGTCAGCTGGTCGCGGGTAAAGCCCTGTAAACCAAAGAGGCCGGCGGCGTTCCCTTTGTTAATGGCTATTTCCAGATAGCCGGCGGCGTTGAAGAGGGCTAGTTTATGTCCTTCGGGTACATCCGCATAGGTTTCACAAAGTTGTGTAATTACCTCATCACGGCGGAAATAGATGGAGAATGGCCTGTTCTGGCGGTGTTCATCAAACTGTTGACGGGTGATATTCACAACTACGTTCTCGAAGTTGTCGATATGAATGATCTGTCCGTCAATATAATCCTGTCCTGTCATTGGCTGCAGGTTATTCTTGATGATATATCCGGTGGCTGGTTCACCCAGTTCGGCCAGTGTTTTACCGTTCTGTAATTCCCTGTAGGCTTCGGCAAAGCGTTGGAGAATGGAGAATGTATCCCTGGACTGTGTTTTATGTAAAGGAAGTTTGATCACCTTTGCCGGCGTTCCGCCTGCAATCATAGTAATCAGTCCATTATCAGCACACGCTATGTATTGTCCATTATGCTCTGCGAGCAGCACGTGATCTACTTTACGGTCGAACAGATTAATCAGTACAATATGGAATGTACGTGGTGGATAATATGCAAAAGAGCTCTTACAGATGTAAGTTGCCTGTGGCAGATTAAATGGAGATATCTGATGAGTAATGTCCATAACAGGAGCACCAGGACAGTGTTGCCACAGCTGCCCTTTGATGGCGCCTACCAGGTAGTCCTGCAAGCCTATATCTGATGTTAATGTAATTATGGACATGTTATCAATGAATACCAATTTACCCAAAAAGAATGCCATTGGGGCATTGGCGTTGTTTTGTAATGCAAAGAAATATAAAATCTGCATGTAGCTGTGACTAAACAGCCAATTACTTGTTCAGATGTGAATAACTATAAAAGGGCCGGGGTCGGGGCTTTGGGGCGCTTATAAGCAAAAAAAAATAGAATAAAAAGTAAAAGATTAAAGTTAAGCTGTTCATGCTAATTGCCTTGTAATCAGCCATTGGCGCTGAACAGCTTAACATCATTATTTAAGCGGCGAACCCGGTTCTTTTTTAAAGTGATTATATACTATACCATCCAGCAGTCCGGGAAACAGTTTGCTAAGCAGCACTGTCATCTTTCCCTGACCTGTAAGTACAAGTGTGCGTTTCCGTTTGGCAATCGCTTTCAGGACAGCATCGGCTACGGTTTCTGCGCTCATTAGTTTTGATTCATCGAGTGGTGTTTCTGCCTGACTGCGTCCGTCTTCATTTAAGGCGGTATTGCGTATGTTGGAACTGGTGAAGCCTGGACATACCCACATTACGTTAATGCCTGTATGCAAATTTTCAGTGCGTAATGATTCCAGGAAACCCTGCATGGCAAACTTAGAAGAGGAGTATCCGGTACGGCCAGGCAAACCCCTGTAGCCTGCTATAGAAGATACACCTACAACTGTGCCTTTGTTCGCCAATATAGATGGTAAAGCATATTTTGTACAATAAACAGTTCCCCAGAAGTTAATATCCATCACTTGTTTGAGGACATTCAGGTCTACATCGCGGAACAATGCCCGCATAGAGATCCCGGCATTGTTGATCAGGATATCTATTTTACCTAATCGGGCAACAACCTGTTCAATGAAGTTTTTACAGTCTTCTTCCTTACTTACATCGGCTGTATATGTATAAAGGTTGCCGGATGCCAATTCTTTTTCCAGTGATTGCAGTGTTTCTGGCTTTCTGCCGCAAACCGCTACTTTAGCGCCTGAATGGAGAGATGCTATCGTCAGGGCTTTCCCTATTCCGGAAGTACCACCTGTGATAACCACGACTTTATCTTGCATTATGATTTTTTTTCAAATGCAAAAATAGGGGTAAATGAGATATGATGGTTTATTTTGTCTGTGGCGGGTTTTGTGAAATTGTTTGAAAAAAAGTTGCCAAAAAGTTGGAGGGAATAAAATATTTTATACCTTTGCAATCCCAATCACAAAAAGGGAATGATTCCGTAGCTCAGTTGGTAGAGCAATACACTTTTAATGTATGGGTCCTGGGTTCGAGTCCCAGCGGGATCACAAAACCCGACTTCTTGAGAATAGTCTCAAAAGGTCGGGTTTCTTCTTTATATGAAGTGCCAGTCAGGTCTGCAACGAGCGCGAATAAAGGAATAAATTTTGTGGTTCGAGGTTGGTCATTTTCCTTGTTATAATAGATACCTTCAGGAAATATCGTTTTCTGCAATCTTTGTTTTTCTCGGTAATTGCTGCGATTCCATACCAGCGCTGCTTCTATGACTTTCTGAGTAGCAAATTCGATGTATTTTTCGAGGTTCGAGGCGTTTATAGGAGACGATTGTAATTCCTCCAACTTTTTACGTTTTGTGCCGTATTTATCGGCGAACGTTTTATAAGGCTCTTCTGTGATCTTATCCTCAATATAACGTTCTTCCAGCTATCAATCTTTTCTTCCAGTTCCGTAAGCCTTGCTTTAAGATGTTTAGTTGTTTCCTCTCTTTCTGCATTGACGGTAGTAAATAGCTTTCTCAATTGCAGCGGAAAAAGAGGGATATATTTTTCAGGAAGGGTTATCTCACTGAGAATAGTCATAAAACGATCGTGGAGTTTGGCAGCGCTTGCAGGCTTCGCATTTCATGAAGAGCTTTAACGGTAATGCTTCATTTAATGGGTTTTGTACGAAGCCATGGGTGACCTTGTTCTTTTCTTCATTGGCTGTTAGAAAAATATTCCTGCTTACCAGTTATGGCCACTTCTATTTTACGGCTACTGTAAATATTATTAATGTAGCCGTAAACCGCACTTTAAACAGCATACAGAGATGATAACTGCTGGTGCCACCAAGCTTATCTTGCTGCAGTAACGCAGTAATATCAACCTTGTCCAGTACATCATTAACTACCCGTACAGGATGATTGCTTGCTATCAGATCGCTTAGATCAGGTGGTAACAACATCCCCTGGTGTTGATGGTTGCTCATTAAATACCAATGATAAAGTTTTACCTCTTGCTATATCTATTTAACAGCTAACTACCCCAAAATGATATGGATAGAACCACTTTTTTATCCCCCAACAATGTGTATAAACCCACCTCAAAAACTGAAGTTAAAAAAGCCGTCCCAAAATTACTTTGAGACGGCCTCTCCTTTTTATTGTTTCCTGATGAGTTAATGTTACATAACGTAATAAGTTTTGATGCCAATAGGATTTGGCGTTGTTTCTTCACCTAATAGCTGTCTGATATTTCTTTCAACGGTTTCTGCGATATTTGTAACCGGGATATCGCTGGGCCGGTTCCTGAAAGGATCCTGCAAATGATAGGCAATTTTCTCTATAAAAAAGAACCCAATAGAGATTAAGAGCAGCAGCGGCGTCACTAAAATATTGTTGATGTCTTTTAAGGAGATAGCCAATGTTATAACAAACAGGTAAATGATGAAATGCAGCACTAAACGATAGGTAGAGGGGAAAATGGTTCGGCTAATCCTTTCTGCGCCGCCCATAGCCTCAGTTAAGCGGTTAATAGTCTCCAGTATATGAATGTGGCTATGTACGTTGAGCGCGTTGCTACGGCGCAGCTCCTCCAAGTCCCTCGCGGTTAATTGCAAGATTGCCAGGGGATGATGGTCCTGTTCAGAGATTTGAGCCAACTCTGCACCGATGATCAGGTGATCCAGGTTTTCAAGGTCATCGCAGCCGCGCAATGACTTCCCCAATGTGTAACACCAGGCAATCTGACGATAGGAAATTCTTTTTATTAATGGTGCCTGTTTTGCAGTTAAAAAAGACTGCAACTGAATGATCAGGCCCCTGGAATCATTTACAATTGTCCCCCAAATTTTTCTGGCCTCCCACCATCTGTCGTAAGATTGGTTCATCTTAAACGAAAGAAGTACTGATATGGACGTTCCGAGAAACGCAGGAATGGCCAATGGCATATTGGGAAGGGATTTTGTAAATTCAATCGCGGTAAAATGAGTAAAGATACCTACCAGTGGAACCAATATCAACTCATATTTAACCACGCCAACTAAATACTTTATGGGTATTCTGTGTTCAAGTATCATATGTTTGGATCCTTTTTATAAAGGATACTCCGAAGATCGAATTTACGATAAGATAATGTAGGCTGCAGACTAATTTGACATGAAGAGCTTGCTACTCATATTCTTATGACTGTTGTAGCCTGAGAAAACCCCGAATGGTCTTGCATCCTTGTAGGTTATTCGGGCAATAGTGGAGGGCTATACTGCCGGCGTTACTCTCAGAACTTGAAAATGCGGGTCTTGTCAAGATCTATAGGACCGATGTTGCCTCTGTTAGTCTCACAAGTTCTGATTTGGCCCAGGAGAATTATAGCCACCAGAGAAAGGAAGTCTGTCAGAAGAAAGTCCGTCGTCCTGACATCACAGCATATATGGCTTTTCGTGCCGGTGTGCATAACTACACTTATATCCTGTAGCACACCGCGTTGATATTCATGCCCGCACCTACTGAAGCAAAAACTATGATATCACCCTCAGTTAAGACATGCCCGGGAATAACGCCTTTTCGTACCATGTCAAATAAGGTGGGAACAGTTGCTACAGAGCTATTTCCAAGTTCGCGTATGTTCATAGGCATTACGTTTCTCGTATCAACAAGCATATTATATAATGCAAATAATGCCTTAATAATGGCTTCATCCATTTTTTCATTGGCCTGGTGAATAAATATTTTGCGAACATCCCCGATCTGCACCCCCGCATTTTCCAGGCAGCTGCTAATGGCAGCAGGCACATATTTTAACGCAAATTCATAAACTTTTCGGCCCTGCATTTTAATGTACCGGACACATTTATTCGAGTCAGGGTAGTTGGACATGTCCATGTTAATATACTGCACTTCATCCAGTACATATGATTGTACACTGGAGCCCAGTATGCCCTGTGAGTTGGTAACTTCCCTCTTCTCTGCAATACAAGCCCCGGCACCATCACTGAAGATCATGCTGTCACGGTCATGTATGTCAATTACCCTGCTTAGTGTTTCTGCACCAATGACCAGGCAGCGATTGGCGGCGCCTGCCTTGAGGTACAGATCGGCCTGTATTAGGCCCTGGACCCATCCAGGACAGCCAAACAGGAGATCATAGGGTATGCATGCGGGATTCCTGATGCCCAGGGCATGCTTTACGCGCGACGCAAGAGATGGGACAGCGTCGCTTTGTACTGTATGTTTCGGAACATTGCCGAAGTTGTGCGCTACAATGATGTAATCCAGCGTTTCGGGGTCGATCGCCGCATCTTCAATTGCAAATTTTGCGGCCAGGTATGCCAGATCCGATGTGTTCATGTCTTCGCGAGCGTATCGCCGCTGCAGTATGCCGGTAATTTTCTCAAATTTCTCAATAACGTCAGCAGGCATACCAGGTATCGGCTCCCGGCTGTTAGTATAAAAGTTATTGTGCAAAAATTCGCTGTTATGCTTTACTACGGACGGAATATAACTGCCGGTACCTGTAATAATAGTTGAAGTACGCATGGATTTGATTTACATTTTCCGATTGATAGGTTTTCAGGATTCTGCGCCACATACATCATGTTAATTCCTTACCTAATTTTCTCAGCATGTTCGCATGCGCCCATAGTGCAATGCGAAATGTACGTTGCTCATGATATGGCACACCAAATTCTTCGGCTGTCTCCTTTACGATAGGAGCTAGTTTTTTATAATGTATGTGGCAGATATTCGTGAACAGGTGGTGTTCTATCTGAAAGTTTAATCCTCCCGCAAACCATGAAAGAATGCGGTTACGGGGGGCGAAATTAGTGGTATTCTCTATTTCATGTATTGCCCATGAACTCTGCATCTGTTTTTTCCCTTCTTCTTCCAGCGGTAATGCAAAACCCGATGTTTCCATGATATGGGAGGGCTGGAAAATGCAGGACAATAGCAGTCCGGCAGTAAAATGCATCAATAGAAAGCCGGCAATTATAAAATACCAGGGCATTCCGGAAAAAAGTATCGGAAGAACAATAATGTAGCTATAGTAAAATGCTTTATATAAGACGATCCACCAAAGGGCCTGCTTCAGGGATAACTGTGCCTTTGTTAGTAAACCCAGTTTCTTATAGCGTACAATCTGAACAAAATCTTTTACCGTCATCCAGTATAAGGTCATGATCATATAGAAGAACCATGCATAGAGATGCTGATAGCGGTGGTACCATTTTAGCGGCTGGTTGGGAGATAGACGGATCAGCCCCATTGTATCAATATCTTCATCCAGCCCCGATATATTTGTGTAAGTATGATGGAGAAGGTTGTGCTGTATCTTCCAGTTAACGGTATAGCCGCCTATCACCTCCAGTATATAACTGATCAGTTTGTTGATCCTGTCGTTAGCTGAATAAGCGCCATGGTTGGCGTCATGCATAATGCTTGTTCCGATACCGCTCATTCCCAATCCCATCAGGAACCAGAGGTTGAAGAATAGCCAGCTGTTACCGGCGCTCAGGCCCATTACTATAATAAGGTAGGGCGCAAAGTATAATAGCAGCATCGCTGCTGTTTTGATCCACATATGTACGTTCGCATATGGAGAAATATTATGGCGCTCAAAATAGGTCCGTATCCTTGCCTTAATTGTATCATAAAATCCATCTCTCTCCCTTGGGGCAAAGCGAACAATATTAAGTTTTTCCATTTTCATATGAAGTTATATAACATATTGTATATGTCATACAAAGCAAGAACCTTGCAAAAGTATATTCTATTGATTATCAAGTTCAATTTGAGCCTTCTTGTTTATTCTTGTGGAATCATTTCTCCATATCCTGTGGATAGAAGCCGCTTATCCGATTAGGTCTGCTGTCCTGACGCGGTTTATCGGTTAAAGCATCAGACACTTAACCGGCCCGATAAATTCTTTATCCTATTTCGCCCAGTGACTCTCTATCATTTCACAGATAACAATAGAATATTTACTTTGAATGATTTTCTGGCGTTGCCCTCCGACCATATTTTTTGAAGAATTCTAAATCTCTGCATCTGATAAGGCTCTTTTGAACTTGTCTAAAACAGACTAAATTGGTCAGCTACCCATTAGGCTACCTGTTAATTAATCGTCATTCTAACGAACTAATATTCATTTAATTATAAATAATTAGTTTGGTCCCAGCGGGATCACTGGAATTTGGCAAGACCTGCGCGCAGCGCAGGTCTTGTTTTTTTAGTCGAGTGGATGGCCGAGTTCCTTTGAATGACCTCTTTTGCTTGCCAGTACTTTATACAGGTTAAGTAGCATTTACTAAAGCACAAAAGATTTTTCATCATTCAGCCCTCTCTTCGATACATGAATGTAAACAAAAAAGAAAGGTCATTGTCTATTACTTATTCTCTCAACGCCCACTGTTCTGTGCTATTCACTACGTAAGCTTTTTATGGGATCCGTTAGCGCGGCTTTGATACTCTGAAAACTCACCGTCAGCAAGGCAATCCCAACCGCCAGCAATCCTGCCAGCGCAAAAACCCACCAGTCAATCGTAATCTTATAGGCAAATTCTTCCAACCATTGATTCATACCCCACCAGGCAATAGGGGAAGCCAGTACCAGAGCTATCAGAATGAGTTTGAGAAAGTCTTTGGAGAGTAACGCCACAACACTGCCAACGGATGCGCCAAGTACTTTCCGAACGCCAATCTCTTTTGTACGTTGTTCGGCGGTGTAGGTAGCCAATCCGAATAGCCCCAAACAGGCGATGAAGATAGTCAGGCTTGAAACGAGAGTTAATACCTGTTCTATTTTTTGTTCGCTGACATAAACCTGCTCAAACCGGTCATCTAAAAACGAATAGGAAAAAGGGGCTGCTGGCGAAAATGACTCCCATTGCTGCTTCAATGAAGCGAGGAACTGCGGAAGTTTATCAGTATGGGTTTTGACCAGAATATTGCCTGAATTCCCACCCAAAAACATAACCAAAGGCCCGATCTTTTGTCGCAGGGATTCGAAATGGAAGTCACTTACAACACCAATGACCCGATAATATGTTTTTACACCGTTATCATCAATGTGGCCGATCAGTTCTCTTCCAATCGGATTGTCTTGCCATCCTAATGCCCGTACAGCGGTTTCATTCAGAATAACAGCGGAAGAATCGGTAGGGAAAGTTTTTGAAAAATTACGCCCCTGAACTACCCGCATCCCTAATGTAGGAATATATTCGTAATCAACTTTATAGAATCGGCTCATTACGCCTTTATCAGGGTTTTCTCTGGACATTACAGTGGTGTTATCGATGGCTGAATTCCCAATGGGTACTTGGCCTGAAATGCTCCCCATGATGACTTGCGGAAATTGAATGATCTTGTCGCGAAATACAGTTTCGTTATTGCGAAGCATCTGCGTATCATGAATAACCAGCACTTGTTCGCGATCAAAACCAACTTTCTGCGTTTTCATATAACGTAGTTGCCGATCTGCCGTAACGGTGGCAATAATCATTGAAATGGTGATAAAAAATTGAAACACCACCAGGCCACTTCGCAGGTTAAGGCTTCCGCGTCCGGTCGCAATCCGCCCCTTTAACACTGAAACCGGCTTGAAGGAGGAGAGGTAAAAAGCCGGGTAACTACCAGCCAACAGTCCCACTAACACAGTCCCCACTACTAAACCAGCAGCTACAAATGAGTTGGTCAATAATCCCATTGTAAGGGTCTTACCTGTCAGCTGATTAAAGAAGGGCAGTGCCAGACCTACAATCAGCAATCCGACCATCAACGCCACAATCGCCAGCAGCACTGATTCAATCAGAAACTGTTGCTGCAATTGCCCTTTTCCCGACCCCAATACTTTACGTACCCCTACCTCGCGCGAACGCCGGACTGCCGTGGCCGTCGACAGGTTCATAAAGTTTACACAGGCTATCAGCAACATAAAGGCAGCAATGGCCGTAAGTACATATACGTATAGAATATTTCCCCCTGGGCTTAACTCAGTCCCTCCGAAGGAGGAATACAAATGAATATCAGTGAGGGGTTGAAGAAAAATCCCGAAATCATCTCCTTTCTCGCGAAACTGTTTCGGGCTAAGTTTCAGAAATTGCTGTAGTTCACCTCCAATCTGTTTTTCAGCGAGTCGGGGAATTTTAGACTCCAACCGTTTGTAATCGTATTTCTCGGGCAGAACCACATAGGTATAATAGGTTATGTTATATATCCATCCGATATGTTGCTCGTCATAAGCGTCTAATGACATCAGCATATTGAACCGGAAATGGGAGTTCGCCGGTACATTCCCGACAACGCCCGTAATTCGGTAGGGCGTCTTTTCACTGCCAAATAACAATACTTTCCCGATTGGGTCCTGGTTGCCGAAGTATTTCCGGGCGGTTGGCTCTGTCAATACCAATGTATTTGGTTCGGCCAGCGCCCGCTTTGGATCCCCTTTCAGGAACGGAATGGTGAACACTTCAAAAAAAGTCGAGTCGGCACACAGCAGATCATCTTCTTTAAATGAAGTTGTTCCGTAGCTAACAAACTCACTTCCCTGATTCCGGATACGTGTTGCTTTTAATACTTCCGGGAATTCCTGTTGTAAGTCCCGTGCGGCATTCGGGCCTAGTATAGGTCCACCAACATCCTCACCGTTTAACCGTAACCTGAGCCCAACCCGAAAAATTCGGTCCGCTTTCTCATTATAACGGTCGTAGGATAATTCATCCTGCACATAAAGCGTAATCAGTATGCAGGTAGCCAATCCGATGGCTAAACCAACTATATTAATGCTGGTTGAGACTTTTTGTCGCTTTAGATTGCGAAACGCGATTTTTAGATAATTCCGAATCATGGTGAATGTTAAGCTGGAGTTAGTCCTGCTTTGCTGTTGTTGATAATATGCTTGTTTATTTGTTTTTCTTTTGCGCACAAACGGGGGCACTACCGACGCTACGTTCAGCAGATAACGTAGTATAGCCTGGGTTTTCCCCGAACGATTATACCAGTATGTGTATAGCTCATCCAAATCACCTTCTACCTCCTCCAACGTATCGTCAGGATGCAGTCGGATTAGCAGCCAGTGAGCCCAATGAGGTGGTCGAATACCTGAGTTCATATGCCGCCAGGTCGAAGAGTGTTAGGCGGTAATAACTGCCAGAGATTCTGACGAAGCTGCTGAACTTCCTGAAGTGCCTGACTTCCCAGCGCTGTAATCCGGAACAGCCGTTTACGTCGCCCACCACGTTCTGCCGTAGCTCCGCCCAGTTCGGATCGCACAAACCCCTTCTCTTCCAGGCGAATCAGTGTGTTATGAACCGTGCCGAACGTAACGATACGTCCCGTATGTTCTTCCAACGCCTGACTGACTGTAACACCATAACCCTCTCCATCCAGAATGGCGACCATCAATAAAACCATTTCTTCAAATTCACCTAAATAAGTCCGACGCATAAGTTCATGTTATTAGTCTCTATTTTATCGTACAAATCTGGTACCAGCTAATTAAATGGGTGGTTTCTGAATAGAAACGGCCTGTTTATGCCGAATAACAAGGCAATAACTGTCCGCAAATGGACGGTTGTTGTCCGGCGCTGAACAATGGATAGAGAAGAAAATACAAGTGAGTTTACGGGGTGTTACAAGATATTAAAGTAATGCCACGAATAGATGCTCCAACTTTATGAATTGCAAGCCCGGGAAGCATTTCAAATGTTGAAAGTATCACTTCCAAATCATATCAAAAACGCTATGATAGATGAGATGAAAAATTCTGGTCACTTTTTGCAAGAAGAGCAACCACAAATAGTAGCAGATCTAATTTTGAATTTTTTGTATAAGGATGGCCGTAATAAATCAGAAATTTCCCTGGCTAAACGGAAGCCCGTACGATGAAGTTCGATCATTAACATCGAGTTAACGGCTTAGAAATGATAAATATATAAATTAGGGTGTTGCGGCGTATAGCTTACTTCCAGTTTATTCCCTTCAGTTGTCTGTCAATTTTTGTTGTAAGTGTTCGGGTAACCGATGAGTGTAACCATGAAAACGATGGGAAACGCCGGCAAGTAAGAATGTAGCGTGTACTAGCTGAAACATGATATAATTTTTTTTACAAGAATTATGAGACTATATTTAACAATACTGTTGGTAACCTTATACACCTTAACAACGACAGCCCAAAATAAAATGAGGACGGTTGAGGAACTAATCAATAAAACAGACCCAGGTTGGATACTTGTTGCTGAGTGGATTAAATCCGCAAAAAACAAAGTTGAAATTTTGCCAGTTGACACAACAACGGCAAGAGATGCATTGCATAAAACACAGGTGACAACGCGTTCCCCAATGGGTGCAATTATTTATATGACCGGTGGACTTTTAATAGACGATGGATGGATTAGAATTCTCGGTTCAGGCAGTTCAAAAATTAATCGGAGACTTCCTGATTGGAATAAGGGAAAGTCTTTTAAAGAATTCGGCGAAAGCCCACCATTTCTTTTAATTGCCGATGATGCCATCGGAGGGTTTTATCTTCTAAACGGTGGAGGACTCGGTACTGACTTAGGAAAGGTCTACTATTTTTCGCCGGACAATCTGGAATATGAACCACTTGGCCTTACCTATACGGAATTCTTACATTTTTGCTTCGATAATGACTTAGATAAGTTTTACGAAGGTAGTAGGTGGACAAACTGGCGAAATGAAGTTTCAAACTTAAACGGCGAGGAGGTCTTTAATTTTTTCCCTCCTCTTTGGGCGGAGGAAGGTAAGGACGTTAATAAAAATTCGAGGAAAATTATTTCTATTGAGGAACAATATCATCTTAACCTTGACATGAGAAGGCAACTTGGGCTGGAGAGATAGCGGCTGCTTTCTTACACTAAGATAATAAAACAAGGCAGTTGCGTATTGAGGATTATGAGGTAAAATCGCTTAATTATTGCACCCTGGCAACTGGTGAATAAGTCCTGAAATACTCCTTCCGGACCGGAAGTATAAAATAATAACTTCATTTATTATTTTTGCTCCATAAAAGGCAAATTATGCACACCCCAACTACAGCTGATATCCGAAAGATAGCCCTGATCAATGATCCTATACTACGCAATGTACTCATCACACAATCTTATTGCGAGCTCTCACAGATCATCATGTCCCGCACCGGGCCGGTGGCCAATTGGTGCACCTTCGCTACATGGGCGTCCAAACAGGCCGGGCAGAGTATCCGGAAAGAGGATCTTCAACGGACGCTCGAGGCACGGCTGGACATTGAGCTGTTGGAGGAATTTCAGGCACTTATTGCAATTGCAATGAAAATGGGCATTGGTTCCTCTATCAAAATGAAGCTCCATGCCCTGGTAAAAAATAGTCTGCTCACCAGGATAGTTGACCAGACAAGCGAGGCGGTTGCTAAAGGAAATAAAAAGGTATTTGAAGAAATAGGTTTTGAATTTGCCCGGTTCATTACTACCTGTTTCGACAATGCAGAACCTGACTTACATCATTGTGAATTGTTTTGCAGAGAGATGCGTGATGGCGATCCGCCTGATGGGCAGCAATATTTAAAAAGAGCTTTCACAAATTATTATATGGCTTTTTTTGAGCACGATGAGCAACTGCGCCTGGAAAGATTGCTACTGGCTAACCTTGAGATTGGATTCCACGAGCAAACCAGATTACAACCGGAAATTCTGGACTCCCTTAATGCTGCTTTTACAGGGGAAGAGACCTTTCGCAAAGAGGTCATTGACTTCTTATTTCCTCCCGGAAGCTTGCTTTCTCAGTTACGTTTTCTCTATCTGAAAATTACCGGAAAGACATCCCGCCTGGAAGCTGCGATCGATAAATTGATAACAGGGCTGCAGCACCTGGTAAGGAAGCAGATTACCGCCTGTCTGATGACACTGAACCTGCCACACGAAAATCTGTTGTTATCCAAAGATCTGCAACGTACTTACCCTAAGGCGTTAAGCAGCCTTTCCTGTAAGGACCTGCTTGAATTAATGGCAGTAATCGATACGACTCCTGAAAGCTTAAAAGAAAGCGGCGCTGAAGATTGGGCTGATCTCACTGATCGTATGCATTTTATCACGGAGCTTTTCCGTTGTTATCAGTTTGATGAACAGCTGTATCAACCAGCATTCAAACCAGAGCAGATAGCGGCAATGAAAAGGGGAGAGGTCCCAGTGGGACGGTTATAGATTTACGCACGGTAAATCTGTGCTATGACGCCATTCGGGAAAACCTTTGTCTCATCCAGCTTCAGGTAAAGTGGTATTTTCAGATCGGCGAAGATTGGCAAGCCTGATCCCAATGCGACGGGATGAATGGCCAGATGGTACTCATCGATGAGACCTGTTGCAATGAGGCTCTGCATAAATCCTGCGCCGCCAATTGCGACGATCGGTTTTCCTGACCCCGCTTTAAGTTCCCTGATCCCTTCGGCATTGCGACATCATAAACAGTAGATAATTTCAATATAGGAGTCGCCCATGCCTACAAAAAGGTGTGATTGTTGCGGATGTTCCCGATTATTTTTAATGGAATTGATTGCAGCCTGCAAATTTTTGAATTCAAAAATTCAATACGATGAGTCATTCAGCGCTGGTGCCAGCAAACCCGATTATCAAACATAAGTTTACGACGGATCCAACGGCGATCGTCTTTGACAATGTGGTGTATTTATATACAGGACATGATCAGGCGCCGATAGGTGTGGAAGATTATGTCATGGAGGAGTGGCTTTGTTTTTCTTCTCCGGATCTGATACATTGGACGGAGCACGCGGTAGGTTTAAGAGCAAAGGATTTTAAATGGTCTTCCGGTGGCGCTTTTGCATCGAAGATGATTTACAATGAAGGAAGGTTTTACTGGTATGTAGCGGTAAAACATGCCGGAATTGGAGGAACAGCTATTGGCGTTGCCGTTTCCGATCAACCTACAGGTGGTTTTAAAGATGCCAGAGGGGCTGCCTTGATTTCTATGGATATGTTGCCCAATAGTGACACTAACGAAAAAGCGAATCTTGACCCAACAGTGCTCGTTGATGATGATGGTGCTGCATATATATTCTGGGGCAACCAGCGGTGCTATTATGCAAAACTTGGCCCGGACCTGATTAGCCTTGAGGGAGGAATACACACCATTGATCTTCCCGGCTTTGAAGAAGGTTCGCATCTTCATAAACGTAATGGCTGGTACTATTTATCATATGGATTTGGTATGCCTGAAAAGGTGGCCTATGCTATGAGCAGGAGTATCCATGGGCCATGGACGTTTAAAGGGATCTTAAATGAAATTGCAGGCAATTGCCAAACCAATCGCCCATGCATCCTGGACTTTAAGGGGGAGAGTTATTTTTTTTATCACAATGGAGCATTGGAGAATGGTGGCAGTCACCATCGTTCAGTATGTATAGACCGATTGTTTTATAACGATGATAACACGATAAAACGGGTGATTATGACTTCAGAAGGAGTTCAGCAATAATGCAAAATTAAAGGGATAAACGCATTTATCCCTTTAATGAAAATCAATATCAGCAGTTAACGTATCTGTCCGCGTATTATACCGGCAGGCCACATAGTGGAGTGGGCGTTTACATACAATGCTTCTGTGCGCACAGTGTTGGCATTAGCTTCGTCCAACTGCGTCAATTTGGACATTCCGAAGTCAGCCTCTGTAGCACAGAGTGTTACGAGCACGTCTCCATTAGCACCGGCCGCACCACGGTGAATGTGTGCCATGGTGAGGGCATCGCCTACGGGGACGTTCGTTACTGTTACCTTTGAATATAACCTCCTGTCGTCGGTAAGACGGAGCAATGCGATGCCAGTGGCAGTGGTTACTACCGGAGGTACCTCGTTCGCGCCAGACAAATTGATGGTTTCTGCCAACACGAGGTCGGTGTTTACCGGACCGCGCACCAGGCCTCCCGGATTTTGAGTGGAGTGCACGTTGAAATAAATGTCGTTACTGGCATTCTTCAGACTATCTGCCAGGGATTGCCGCAACGTGAGCGTGCCACTGCTGGTAGTGCCTGTCCAGGATGGGAACGGAAGAATGACGGGCCCGTTGGTTACGGGATCGCCCGCATGGAAGTGAGCGGCGGTAAGTGCGTCGCCGGAAGTCAGGTTGTCTACATCGAACGAGTATTCAAGCGTATTGTTGGCTCTAAGTCGCATCGTCAATAGACCTGTTTCTGCTCTGCCCTCAGGTGCCGGGTTCTCCATCTTAGCGCTGAGTGGGATCTCGAACTCCAGTACGATGTTGTTATTATCATCGTCGTCCTTACAGGAAGAGATGGATGTAAGACCAGCCAGAGCAAGAGCGGTCATGGCAAATACATGTTTGTTTTTCATAACGAGAATGATTTTGTTCACTGTATTATTACAACGATCAGCGTAATTTGTTTGTCTCGGTATTGACATAAGATATGAGCGAATGCCAGACAGATTGCCAGGACACATTTATATCAGATGGGGTCGTTACTTCGGAAAGTAACGACCCCATCTAGTGTTTTGACATCAAAGGACTATTTTAACTTAACATCCAGGTACACTGAGTGACGTCCGTATGTTTCATAAAATGGTTTAAATACCACATCATCGATCGTAAATTGTAGCTGCTGAGGATCCCCTTTAATCGACTTACCTATATCTTTCGCATCCAGCGTTATCTTACGCCATTCTTTTCTTGCTTCAGGTTCCTGAGCGGCCAGTAATATTGGTCCATAGAAAAGACTGGCTATGTTCTCCTGATCCATCACGGGTTCCAGGTGGAACCGGAAGGGCATTTTTAATTCGATAATGTCGCCATCTTTCCAACTGCGGCTTATTTTAAGATAGCTGCCTGGTTTAGCCGGGAGCGTGTGTTCTTTACCGTTGATCTTTACAAAGAAACCTTTGGTAGCCCAGGCTGGTACCCGCACATTGATATCAAATTCTCCACTACCCTTTATAGTGAGACGTGTATTGTCTTCCTTTGGAAAATTGGTTGTCTGCTCTACTGTTATCTGACGTTCTTTCCATTGCAGCGTTGAGGGTATATAGAGATTGACATAAAGGGCTTTGTCATCCTTGCTTTTAAAGTAAATTGAATTTTGCAGCTTGGTATTACTTTCTATTGCGGTACCATTACAGCATGTGAAGCCTGTCATATCCGGATTGCCAAATTGTTTGATAGACCCTGGCCGGAGTGGTACGTGGTAGGTATTGGCAGGGTTATCTTTGGCTACAGAAGCGAGAATATGGTTATACAACGCGCGCTCGTAATAGTCCATAAACTCTGCCCGCTGGTCATAGAGGAACAGATCACTGGTCAGTTTCAGCATATTGTATGTGGCGCAGGTTTCATTCTGTCCGCCCGAAGAGAAGCCGTTTTCATACAACGTTGCCGGCTGACTGATAAAGCACTCTGCATTGGCAGGATTACGGGCGCCGGCAACGCCTCCGATGCTGTACATATAATCATTGACAGCCTTGTACCAGAAGTTGTCGGCAATTTTGTAATATTCAGGATTATTGGATGCACGGTACATTTCGATGCTTCCCACAATTTGTGGTATATGTTGATTGGCATGCAGACCACGGAAGATATCTACATTTTTGGCCAGCCCATGAGAATGCGCAGTATCGCCAAAGAACACTCTGATATTATCAAACAACTGCGCTGTTTTCAGGTATTTTTGTTCGCCGGTAAGCCGGTACAGACGGGCCATTGCTTCATTCATACCTCCATATTCTCCGGCAATGTAGGTATTCCACATCTTTATGAGTGTATCCTTTGGCAGGCGGCTTAATCGGGCATATACCCAATCACTCATGCCGGTAGCTATTTCAAGGGCCTTTTTATTACCGCTCACTTCATATACGTCCATCAAGCCGGCCAGAATTTTATGTAGGGTATAATACGGCGCCCACACCTGCGTTTTCTGTCCGCCGTACTTAGCTCCATGTTCTAACATGATAAACTGATCCGGAGGGTAAGCGCTGATAAAACCTTTTCCCCAGTTCCAGTAATCGGTACGGATGCCCTCATCGCTCAGATCTGAATCATAATTTGATTTGCCCGGACCATGTGGCACAGCCGACGGATCAGACACATATGTGGCGCCTGCTTCTTTTGGGTTTCCGGACAATTGCGATAACTGGTAGAGAGTGTTTATCATATACTCCATTTTTCCGGAGAAATTGGCCTGAAGTGCTTTGTCATATCCTGTGCTGGCATAGGCTTGTGCAATTGCTGTAAGATAGTGGCCTGTAGCATGCCCCCGCAATTTAGTGTCTTTACTGTCCCAGACATCCAGCGGCTTTGCGTCTTCAGGTTGTTGCTGACCAAAAGCATGACGGAACATGTAGAGAAAGGAGTTAGGATCGGTTGTAGCTAACGTTCTGATAAACTTGTCGCGATTTTCGATGAATTGGGTTGCGTGACCATGAGCGTCGGTTTTTAGAGAAACCTGGCCCAGATCAAACGTTGCCAGCTTTAAATCTGGCGTAGGTGATTTGCCGGTGTTTTTTACTGTGACGAATGCCTTGGGCTGGAAATTCGTTCCCGCAACACGTCCTGTGACGGTATAGCGTCCGGGATTAAGAACAGCGTTGTTGTCGACAGGAGATGGCCACAGTACACGTACTTTGGGGCCTTTTATACCATGCTGGTAAGTTCCCTGGACATAGCCTGGTAATCGGGGCAAATTTCCTACCGCTGTTTCCACTTCCACATCGGATACATGCACTAAATAGGTATTATACAGCTGTGCTTCGGTGGGGGAGAAACGAGGAAGATCATCTTCGCGCTTGCCTGTTGTATTTACAGACCCTTCATTAATGCCTCTCTGGGAGTTGTTATAAATTCCGGCAATCTGTCTGTTGCTGAGGGCTACGCGGTAAATACGGAAATCATGTAGCATGGCATTGAGACAGGGATCTCCCGCTGATAACGACTTCCCTATATAAAGCTGCCTTTTCGCTGCCGGCTGACTGAATACTGCTGTTAGTTCCGACGGTATATCTTTCGTTTGACCAACTGGTTTACTATCGACATAGGTGATCATAGATTTTGAAGGCACATCTATCACGATGGCCAGATGCACCCACTTGTTCATTTCAATAGCCGGGGCAACCGCTCCTTTTTTGTTACTTTTTTCCGCTGTTATCAAGGCCTGGTAACCTTCCTGGGTATTCGTTCCGGCAGGAGCAGCAAAAAAATGTTTGCCGGCATCCTCTCCGAAGTCAAAAAAACGTTGGCCAGGCTGTTTTGAGCGCAGGTATATCCATCCTGATATACTGAGCGATTCCAGGTCTGATAGTGCTTCTCCGGGAATCGTAACAAAGGCGTTGCTGGTGCCCGGGAGTGACAAAACCTTCCCAAAACGGTCGTCACTGACAAATTTGACTTCATCGCCCTGCGATTTGGCGTGCAGATTATTTCGTGACCAGTCTTTAAGATCTCCGTTAAAAACATAACGTGCGATCATTTCCGTTTCCCCGATTCCATCCAGTATCTGGTCTTGTGCCCAGGCGGTGTTTATACCCTCGATTAGAACGGCCATAAACAAGGTGACACGCACGAATACTTTGTATAATTTCATATTTAGCATGATTTTCCTCAGATAACCTTATATCTATCTATTTATACACCACATTTTTAGTGGATAGAGGTGTATCAATCAACGTGTTGAGATAGATAATTAGTTATCTGATAGTTCTCTATGAAACTATGAAGAATCCGTACATGCACATAAGTTTATTTTAGCTGATAATCAAATGATATTAACTAGTTTCCTGTCGGAGGCGTTGTGCTTCCCCATTTTTCATTTGGAACATTTCCCATTTTCATTAGCAGCCTGCCGCCTTTCATCAGTTCATCCCGGTACAGCCAGGCATTGTTAAGCGGCTTTCCGTTAAAGCTGGCTTCCTGTACATAAATATTTTCCTTACTGTTGTTTTGTGTAATGATGCTAAGTGTGCTGCCATTGCCTAGTTGAATGTCTGCCCTGTCAAACAGCGGGCTGCCCAGTTGGATAACGGGCCGCAAGTCGGTCAGTCCTTTGACGTCAAACAGCCCTAACGATGCCATTACATACCAGGAGCCAAGCTGCCCCTGATCTTCGTCCTGCCCATACCCGTAACCATGGATGCTGTCTGTTCCATAGAACTCATTGCAGATGGCGCGGGTCCATTTCTGGGTGAGCCAGGGTTTGCCGGAATAGTTAAACAACCAGCTGGCATGCAGATTGGGCTGGTTACCATGGTTGTAGCTTGCTTTTATGCCAGCAAATGCATCAATTGTTTTTCCTCCTCCGAAACTGTTTTGGCGGGCGGTATTAAAGATGTTGTCCAGCCTTGCGTTAAATTCGTCTTTACCCATTGCGGCGATAAGGCCGGCAGGGTTGTGAGGTACATAAAAAGTGTACTGGACGGCGTTCCCTTCCTGGAAGCCACGCCAGGGCTCTAACGGATCAAATTTGCCAATAAACTTACCATCGGCGGTTTTAGGGCGTATTAGTTTCAGTTCGGGGTCGAAAAGCATTTTCCAGCCATTGGATCTGCCCATAAAAAAATCATAATCGGCCAGTTTTCCCATTGCCTTTGCCATTTGTGCAGTAGCAAAAGCGCTGTAACTGTACTCAAGGGTATGTGATGCTGAGAAACGTGACCCGGTGGAATCTGTTTTATCTTCTTCAAGGAAGGGCGAATAACCATACCTGATAAAAGCTTCTACGTCGAGTTTTCCGGACCCTACTGGTCTGTTTGTCCCTTTGGTTTCGTTTTCCCTGATGGCTTTGTACGCCAGTGCTGTATCGTAGTCGCGAATGCCGCATTGGTAGGCAGCGGCTATTGCCAGTCCGACAAAGTTGGTACCCACGCCAGACGTAAAATGGCCATTTGAGACGCCGTCGGCAAACCAGCCCCGTTTCTGGTAGATGTCGAGTTGCGTGCGGACATAGTTGTTATAATGTTCCGGATAGGCGAGTGCCCAGAGCTGCGTGAGGTTCCAAAATGCGCCCCAGATAGCGTCTGTGTTATACAGATTGGGTTGTCCTATATCGTTAATAATGCCGCGGCCCAGAAGTGCATGATACAGTCCGGTGTAGAACTTTTTTTTATCCTGCGGGTCTTTGCCGTTTACAGACAGCTTGCTCAATTCACGCTGCCAGATCTCTTGTGCGCGTTTTTTAGCCTTGCTGAAGTCAAGGCCCGCAGCTTCGGCTTCCAGGTTTCTCTTCGCGTTTAGCACAGAAGTATAAGAGAGTCCGATTTTCAATTCGACGGTTTCCTGACTTGCCGTGGCGAATTCGAGGAACAGGCCGGCGCCTTTGCCTTTACTTTCAGTTGTATTTTCTTTTGCGCCGCTCATATTGAATGCTCCAACAGATGCCGGCTTCTTACTGATCTCGCCATAGAAATACATGGATATCCTGCCTTGTGGGTCATATTTTCTGATATACGCCGGATAAGTGGTTACAAAGCCTTCAAAATGCGTTTCATCAGTCATGCGTACGGCTGCATCCTGCACCTCGCCACTTTCTCCCTGCTTGTTGCCAATATCAAGTATGATCCTGGATTCTGAAGTGGCGGGAAAGGTATATCTGTGGAAACCTACCCGCTCCGTTGCCGTCAGCTCGGCAGTGATGTTGTAGTCGTCAAGTTTCACTTTGTAGTATCCAGGCTGGGCAACTTCGTTTTTATGGTCAAAAAGGGAGCGATAGCCGTTTTTAAGCCCTTTTTCAGCGTCTGCCAATTCTCCTGGTGTCAACAGTCGCTTGCCTGTTGCGGGCATAACGACCACACCGCCTACCTGCCATTCATGAAAATGGGCAAATCCTTCTATTGATCTGTGTCTTGTATCATAACCTACGGCTTCCCAGCCGCTGGGATTGCCGTAATGCCCGTTTGTGGAAGGAGCCAGTTTTGCCATGCCGTGTGGCAATGCGGCGGGGGTATAAAAGAACCAGCGGCTGTGGGCTGTCCCAATACCAGGATCGGCATATTGCAGCACATTTTCGCGCTGACTTACACACGAACAAAGGAAGGTTGAGACTATTAGAATGTATATATGTTTGTACATTTGTAGTAATTGTATGTACAAACATATGATTTTAGAACTTAAATGTCAAGGTTAAATAGTCGGTTTTTAGTTAGAGCTCGTTGGCGATGTATCATGCATTGACCTTATCAGATTTCGTGACGGAGCCCATCCTCCTTCGCACTATTCTTGTTTTTATCGTTTCTCAGGCTAAATATTTCATTAATTCCTCTTTTGTCACCTAGCCAATCAAAGCACTTTTCGAGGTCTTCTATGATTTCGTGAGTTATGTATTTTAAATACTTTTTTCTGGTTTTCTTAAACTCAAATGAACATACAAACCGACCAAGCCCCTTCCTGGTTTTATAATTTCTGTCGGATTGTATATATGCTTCCATAATATCCTTTACCTCAAATGTTTTAAGTATATGTTCCGGCACTACCTCGTAGCTGGGATAGCCTGTCCAGAATTGATCGGTTTTACCGAATGTTTGAAGTAATGCAATAATCTGCTTTTGCTTGTCCGGAATTTCTAAGTTTAAATCGCTTATGAGTGAAGGATAATAGCTGTCATCCAGGCCGATGATTTGCTCCCAATATTTATTGAAGCACCTGGGGGATATCTCAAGCCATTTCCTTTGTGCAATGCGGTCAGCAGCCTGATTTCTTTTTTGCTCTATTCTATCAGCTAATGGCTGTGTCAGTCCTTCTTCTGCAAGGAACGTCAGTAAGTCGTCGTTTTTTGCAAGTTCAGCATCACCATTCCATTTGTAATAACGGATAGAAACATTGTGATGAAATCCGATGGTCGCTTTAAGGCTATTTTGCTTATAGAGCTCAATAGCATATGTCCCTAAGCACATACAATAAAATCCGGTGCTATTTTCATTAATTTCCATTAATTGGTGAAACATTCGGACTTTATCTGCCTGGTTAATGGTTAACAGTATTTGGTCGGACATTGCTTTGTCATCATAGACGCCCCCGTCTTTGATAATAACCCGGTCTACATCAACAAATAGCTCTTTTAGACCCTCATTCGAAGGTTTCGGAAGCTTGTTGCGTTCTTCTTCTGGTTTTCGATTGGTTAAGTCTAATGGCGGCATAATAGTATGGTGAAATGGTAGTACTTTAATTTAGAGACAAAAATGAGCCAGGTCTAGAACCCTATAAACCAGTCATATCCCTCTATTTTTTCGTATTCTGCTGGCATAACACTTAATCGTCGTAAGACTTTATGATTGTCCCTATCAGGCTCATTGTTGGACACGATTATTTTTCCCGTTTTTTTGCCATTGTCATTTCTCTCATAGTAAATATACTCCACAGTATCAACGGCTTCTCCATTCCACCGGTATTTGTACATTTCTGTTTCGCCGGGGTGCCCGTAACAAATGCCACGGATCATGTGTTCTTTTGGTGAGAATGTTGGATTTATAAAATGAAAACCTTCGGAAAAAGAGCGCATGTCCTGTCTCAGTAAATAAACAATACTAAAGCCTTTCAGACAGCAGCCGTTGGCGCTATATCCGTTTACAACAAAGTCTTTTAAATGGTCCCCATTGACGTCGAGAATTGTATCTCCCATATGTACTACGGTCGCTAGTTCGGATGCAAGCACTTGTTGAAGGCCTTTTCCAGTTTTAAAAAAAATATTGGTGTAAATCGAGCCTCCCGCATATCTTCTGACAACCAGATGCGGGTGTTCTTTTGTGAAAAAAAGGTTGCTGCTTAAATCAACATCCACCTGTCCAGAGCTATCCGGCAGTGTCACAACATATTGCATGCTGAATGTGTCTTTTTGCTTTGCAGCAGCCATTCTTACTGCTTCCTGCAAAACACTATCAAAACGAATGCTATCGGCCCTTTCTAGTGCTGTCAACCTGGCGCTTGATTCCCCTTGTTCTGGCTCTATTTTGGGAATGCTGGTCGTCATGCTGTCAGCTTTAACGGGAACAGACGTTTTGGTTCCGGTGGATTGTCCGCAGGATATGAAGAATACAATAATCCCGATGAAAAAGATGGAGGTAATATATTTCATAAATTTAGGAGCCCTGTTGGGAAATGATTGTTTAGAGCTAACGTGACAAAGATAAGGT
This sequence comes from Chitinophaga filiformis, assembly GCF_021646545.1. GTDB lineage: Bacteria > Bacteroidota > Bacteroidia > Chitinophagales > Chitinophagaceae > Chitinophaga > Chitinophaga filiformis_A. Next base: position 237,782 of record NZ_JAKIRP010000009.1, read on the forward strand.
TTTTGGGGCTACTTAGTTTCCTGAAAACTATTGTTCTCACCTTCTTGTTACGCTCCCGACGAAAGGGGAGACGCGGGCTATTCCAGTCGCATTCAATTCATCTTATAGAAGTCTGATATGGTTTCATATCTCCAGCCTTGTGAGGGATATATCCTGAATGCACCTCCCCAAACCGTTTGCGGAGAAGAGAATACCTGCTTGATTATCGCACTGGAATTGGGGTAAGGAACTGTTTTTAAACCTTCTGATATCGGGAACCATTTTACATCTTCGATACCTGGACCCAGCTTAAGCTGCCCTTTATCCAATTTCGCGGTATAGTAGCTGAAGATCATGGGATATGTCATATCATTCATATAATAGGTAAATAGCCCTGCCAGTTTCCGCTGTTTAATTTTGATCCCAAGTTTAGCCGCCATGTCATCAAGGAATTCATTTATGGGTTTAACCACGGTACTATCGCCATATCCAGCACCCGGAACTTCCCAGTTACCTTTCCACTTGACCAACAGGAATTCATTGCTGTCATTGGTAATCAATAGCTTAAATCTGTTGATGACTGTGGGTGTCTGTTGTGGCTTTGCAATGGTGCAGGCTAATATGAGGCATGTTGTAAGTACGATTACTTTCATTTTTATGAGTTGGTATCTAAAGGTATGAAGCACTGATCCTTATTCCAAAAAAGTTATTATATATATCCGGCTACTTCCTGCGGTCGGATAACGTTAACGCTGTTACTGACAAAAGAAATTACTTTTAACTGACTTTATAGCTATGTCATGAACAAACGGAAGTTTACTCAGCATTAACCGCCGACAATTTAGCCAAACATAAGCCACAGTTTGAGGCCATGATAAAAGACACCATCAGATATTATAAACTGACCAGGAAAGTGCTTACATGATGTGGAGAGACCTGGGACGTTTGTGCTTCTGGATAAAAAACAGGATCTCGAAAGAAGAAATTTCGATGACTGCTGGTGCGTAATGCAGGATATGTGATGCAGGCATTGAGCGCTGGGTGGGTGATCTTCAGGCTTTACAGTTAGAGCTGAAATAGCAGAACAAGCCTATCAACGTTAGGCTTGTTCTCTTGTATGCAATTCCTTAGTCGCGTACAATTGACGATTCCTTAACAACCTGCCATCTTCCGGACAGATATTCCCAGATGACTGTCAGAAACTTTCTACTCGGTTGCCCATTAAGCTCGAGTTCGCGGGTAATCACCACCATGCCCATATTTTCCTCGCATACAGCGTAATGAAATTCGGTTTTGGTCGAAAGTGGTTCAATGTTCGCATCCTTGTTTCCCTGAACAAAAGCGACGAGTTGTTCCTTGTTCATGGTTTGTACCGCACCATCTTTATCAACATTAGCTATCAGGAATTTGTCTGCATAGATTTCCCTGACATATGGTACATCAAAATGTGTTGCATGATAGATGAGATCTTTGGTTAGTTCAATTAATTCTTGACTGGTCATCTTTTAGTTTTTAAAGTTATTGTTCTGTTTTTTTGTTATTTCTTCAGGAGTATACTAGCAATAATCAACCTCTGGTGGAGGAAGTTGTTAACGTTAATGAACAGACGGAGAATTGCAATACCTATGCCTGCAATTAAACGGTTGTTAATCAGGTGTTTGTTGGCTTATTGCACTTTCGTTTTCACTGTATTTCGCTAACAATTAAGTTAGACCGCGAAATGAAGTGTCCAGTAGCAGCTGGTAGCAGATAGCAGGAGCCGGGGAACAAATTGGCGGTTAATCAGCCACATTTTATTAACTTATAGCACTAAAAGGAATTCAACATGATAAATTTAGATGAGATCACCGCCAAAGAGATTATACCCGGTTTTTCTGCAAAATTCGTTCACACGCCTTCTATGACACTGAGTTACTGGGATGTAAAAAAAGGGGCGGTGCTTCCGAATCACAAGCATGTTCATGAGCAGGTAACACAGGTAGAAGAGGGGCAATTTGAATTGACCGTTGGCGGCGAAACGAAGGTGTACACGAAAGGGATGGTAGCGCTTATACCTTCGTGGGTAGAGCATAGCGGCGTGGCGCTCACGGACTGTAAGATATTTGATATTTTCACTCCGGTGAGGGAGGATTATAAGGAGATGTGACCCTGGCCATTCCGGGACGGTGGTAGGCGTTTTAGATGAGCGACCTGCGGAGACATCGGATTACTTGTTTGCTTTTAAAAATTTAGCGATTTCTTGTCGTTCTTCTTCAAATAGGTCCGCCAACTCTTCCGTTTTAGTCAATTCCTGGTATATCTTGTAAATATATACCATGTAAATTTTTTGCATTTTCTCATCCACATCTTCAAAATTTATCATCAAACTTTGCGATAACTCAAGAAGTGAGGAAGGAACGTCGAGAAATTCATGATAGTTTTCCTCTATCCAAAGTTCACTATATTCCTGCATTCCATTTCCAAAAGTATGATATGTATGATCTTCAATGACCAGTTCCATAGAAGATTCAGTTCTTGACTTCTCCCCAGGACTATTCTTCGCCAATTTTAGATTTTGTTTGTGCAGCTCTTCCACAACCGCTCCTATCACACTCAGGGAATCATGTAAGTCCTGTACACTGCCTCCATTTTCCAAAATAGTCACAATTTTGCTGGCAGATTCAATCATCCATGTGCCGCATGTATATCCGTCCTCCTGCAAGTCGTCAGATAGGTCAACGATGTTGTCAACTCTGGTATAAACACCAGTCATTCGAAGCATGAGTTTAATTAACGCTATCTTCTTTTCATCTTGTCCCATCGAGTCGAAGAAATACACCATCGGGGCTGACCTGCGATCCGGGTTTTGCCTGATAACCAATGTAGCCCAGTGAGCATTATTGAAGTTAATTGGAACCACTGTATTTTCTTCCACTGCACCACTGTCCATTTGATGAAGATAGTTACTGCGGATGACTTCAGCCAGGACATCCGGATTATCCGTGATGTTGACGGCCGGTATAATATGTGTGTTGGGCAGAGTTGCATTATTAAGCCCTGCTTCCACTTCGGCATCAGTCAGCCAATCTTCGTCAAGATCGGTGAAACGAGCATATTTCGCCCAATCCCTGGGTAACTGTATTTTTTTCTTTCTCGTTTGTTTATTCTGTACGCCCACAAGCAAATTAATAACCTCTTCGTTCTTCTCCCCAGTGCCATGTAACTCCAGCGCAAGCGCCAGGGCCGTGCGACCTTGATCATCTTCTCCATCAAGATTTACGCCGATAGACAATAACAGTTCGATCAATGCGACACTGTTTGAAATAACTGCCAAATGCAATAGATCGGCGCCTTGTATCTCGGGTGAACGAAGTAGTTCGATCAAAGCAATTCTGAGCTTCAGTTTATCAATGGTTCCTATTGTTTGCAGGGCATCTTTGTCTCCGAGAAGCCCGTTTTTCAGTATATTGACAACCGCTTCATCGGGCTTGTGACCGTCTTCCCCCGATAAGATCTTTAGCACTGTTGCACCAAAGTCGGACCCGCTTATAACCTCAATTTCATCATGGAACGGATTGTCACTACCGGGTATCGTACCTTCCACGAAATTGATATATAGTTCCATAATCCATGCAGCAATCTGTTGTGGAGATAACTCGCCAAGTTCTTCCCCGTGTCTTGATATCAGGTTGGCAAAAAGATTATATAAGCGAATAGGTCCCATGCTGAAAAGTCTTTCCCGATGAAGTTCCCTTTTGTCTTCATCAATATGGACGGGGCGTACCTGCGTCCATAGTTTTTCAATCTCTTTCTGTACCCCAAAAAGCAAGTTTTCCGTTTTATTGTGCCCGGCGCTGTGTGAATACATACTTTTACCGACAGACTTACTACTTTTAATGCTTCCGCGTTCGCTGGGCCTATCCTCACTTTCCTCAACGGAAGCAGTTTTGTGTCCGTTGTATTCAGTAAGTTCCTTTGTGATTTCCAGATCATTTTCTGTGTCCTGTATTTGCTCCGCAATTTCAAATTCGTTCAATTGTTGGTAGTCGTCGCTGTCCCTCCTTCTTCTCCACCGGTATCGCGCCCGATCGTAAACATGGACCAGTTCACCTGTGTCTGTTTCTCTTACAGAGGAAAATACATTTAGGAAATTGTACTTTTTATTAGTTTGCCCCATGGTGGATCCACGAGCTATATTATTGAGGTGAAGAATGGTATCCAGCTGGGTGAACTCTAGTCGTATATTCTCAATACCCATCGTCAGGGCGAAAAACTCAAGTAAAATAGATTCGAAGCGATGAATGATATCTTGATCTATTTTATATTCCTGAATGGTAGCATATACTTCGTTTCCCCTACCACTCAGAATGGCCAACATAGCTGCTGCCAGAATCTGAGTTCCCCGTTCTGTCTGGGTTTCCTGGCTGGAAGCTTCCAGCAAGTGGGCACCCAGATCTGCTGCAAGCTGGTGTAGCGACAGTGCAATGGCGGGCCAGGACCTTCCGGGACCGCCTTCTGCATCCTTAAGTTGGCGACCGCGAAACTGGATTTCTGTACTTTGGGCCTCATCCCATATTCCAAATTCAATGTTGTACACAGTTGGCTTTTGTTTACCTCCACTACTTTTGGCATTCTTGAATTCATGAGCGAAACTTAGCCAATCTTCCATCCCAACAATAGAGACATTATTAAAGGAATTCGGGAATTTCTTTTCTTTTCGATACGCGTCAGTTTGCTTATACTTCCCAATTTCTTTAATGACAGATAATGCAATTTTGCTAAACGTTTCGTTGGGGGCTAATTCCGAAATGTATTCATCCAGTAAGTCATTCAAGGCTGTTATGACAGAGATAATACGATCGAATTCTAATTTTCCTTCCGGCGTCTCGTCTTCCTCGCTGCTATAGTACCGGTCGTCGCTATCACTTGATGATCTGGAATCGTCTACCTCATAATTCAGCCATTCACGTTGCTGATGGGCTGCTGTGGCGAATCGGATAGCTTTTACACTGTTTGCTTCTTCGAGTTCCCTGTAATACTTCCCGTATTCACTCTCGTTCTGGAGGTTTAGCTGGTTTGGAGGTTCTATGTTTAATTCGTCTCTAAGAAAAGTTATAATGTCTGATTCCTCAATGTCATAATTCCCTATATCTTGTGCATAAGATATTATGGTTTTAATTTTACTCTCCCATTTTTTTTTCGCCAGAGAATCCCATGGTTCTTTTCTTTGAATGACGGCTGCGGTGTTAATAGTAATAGCTGCCGGGCTTGTTTGCGCAATGTTGTCTTCCGGCTCTTCCGGCTCAATTGTTTTTTTCTGGTATGGATGAACGGCAGGCCTGGAGGCGCCTGATGAAGTAAGGCCGGATGAAGCGATAGGAGTAGTGATTTTGACGGGTTGTGGAGCTTTATCTTTAGAGGGCATCGCAGGGAGTTTGAGGGTTTCAAGCTGTTGTAATTGCAATATACTTACTTTAATTAAGGTATCATTGCGCTTTTGTTACTCTTTTTATCCTTAAGTCCCTTTTTTAGTCAGATGTTGCGGATGTTAAATATCCCTTTTCCTTAGCCCATGAACGCTAAAACGCTATGTTTGCGGAATCAAGTCTATAAGTTATTTTATAAGATGGATTTAATCCTGTAACAAGTTCCGGAAAATCTTACTTAAATGATAAATTTTCCGAAAAGAAGCCCAACATTTTCTTTCCAATCCTTTCGGCGACACGGTTAATATGATCGCCTTCATAAATTTCAAAGGAATGTTTGATGTCATATTTGTTTAACTCGCTGTCCAACGTTTTAATGCTTTCTGCAATATTGGCATCTCTTGTTCCTGCGTCAAATCCGATGGCGGTTAGTTTTTTGATGTTGAAGATGTACTGATCCAGATTATTCAGTGGCCTGTTGGCGTCCCATTTTTGCAAAACAGTGGGCTGCAGTTTTCCATCCTTTACCGGCAGGTCAAGATAAAAAGGAGGATTCGTGGGATTGGGTGACCAGGCCGCTGCTGAAGCAAAGAGTGCTTTGGTAAAGAAATCGGCTTTCTGCACTTCTGCTGTTGTTTTAATGCTATCTGCACGCAGGAAGGGTGGTGGTATGGTTTCCATAGACATTGGAGAAGAATTCAGGCAGCAGGGGCTTAGCAAATACACCGTTGAAAATACATCGGGATTCTTTTCGCCGATCCGCAACGCACCATAGCCACCCATAGAGTGACCGCACAAACCGCGACTTTCTTTTTTCGCGATGGTGCGGTAATGACTATCGACATACGCAACCAGTTCTTTCGCAACAAAATCTTCCCAGTTACCCGTTGTGATAGAATTCGAATACATACTTCCCTGGAAAAGTGTATAAGCATCCGGTGTAACTACGATCATTTCATGGGCCGCATCAGCCGTAAAAGCGGTGTCAAGAATTGGCGGCAATACCATCCAGTGCTTTGTAAACCCATAAAATTTTGCATCATCGTCTGTATAGCCATGGAGGAAATAAACTACGGGATAACGCTTTGCAGGGTTAGTCTGATAGCTCGGAGGCAGATATACTGACACATAACGATTGGTACTGTCGCCACTGAGATTTCCTTCCAGCAATTGAGCGTGAACCTTTATTCGCTTAACAACGCCTTTTGAAATCTGTTTTTGCTGGCCACATGCTGTTACTGAGAACAGCATCAATGAGAAGATGAAAACAGCCGTGAAATGAAACGTATATTTTTTCATTGACAGTAATTTTATAACCGTTGCTTTAAGATAAGTGAAAAGGCCGATAATTTTCAAATTGCATACTTTTGAGATAGATAATAATGACAGATGACAAAGCAGGAGGCAATAAAAGACCTTATTCAAATTCCGGGAGTGGGCAAATCTTTGGCTACAGACCTCTGGAATATTGGTATTACAAAAGTTGCTGAGCTCAAGGGAAAAGACCCGGAATTGCTTTATGACCTTTCAAACCGCCTTGCCGGTGTCGTACAGGATCGTTGCGTATTATATGTTTTCAGATGTGCAGTGTATTATGCCGACACACCGAAAGCGCAACATGAAACCGAAAAGTTAAAATGGTGGAATTGGAAGGATAAGTTGCCGAACCGTAAGTAAGGTGCTCAACGCCTTATAACAACCAGAACGTCTGACTGAAAGCTCCATTGGCGGCTACATCCCAGGCCTCGACACGAACCCATTTTCTACCGCGTAAGCTAACCGGAAATTGGAAACTTTTGTCCCCGAACGCCTTTGTATTCGTCAGCGGGACTCTTTCACGATATACCTTTTTGCCATCGCCGGAAATGATCTCCACGAAATTCATTGGAAACGTCCATTGTAATTTCAGGTCGATAGTGGCCATGCCGTTAGGCGAAAGTTGCAAGCTATCGCCTGAAGAATGTCCGTTAACTTTCAGCAGTGGCATCAGTACTTCTCCTGTGCTACCGAAGAACCGTCCATGTTGCATGGCATCCAGTATAGGAAGCCAGCTGTCTTTATACGCCGGAAGTTTATCGAGCATGAGATAGTTGACGTTCATGTGTGCATACATCTCGTTGTGTTGTGTAATAGTGAACAGATCAGCTTCACAGATAACGGTCTTTTTAGTGCCCCAGTTGTTCATGTCATCCATCAGATCAAGCACTCTTTTGCCGAGACGGGGCTGGGAAAGATCTGCCGGCATTGCTTTCCAGGCAGCTCCCATAAAACGGTCGGATAAAAAGAACGCTTCGTGGTTGTAATTATCGGGAGTATTAACTGAGCCTTTGGTGCGGGGGTGGGCCGTCCAAGCAAGCCCCTGCTCGTCCTTGAGTAATCTTAGCATATCCTCCTTATCACCGATATGATACACTTTCCCGTAACCGGGCTTTTCTTCCACATAGGGCTGTCCGGGTTTGCGGGACATTACCCAGTATACAGGCCGTGGAAAGAAATTCAGCCAGTGGCCACCGAAGAATTCATTAGGCTCCTCGCCGGGCAGCAGTAGAAATTTGTTGTCTGACTGCTTTTCACATAAGTCAAAAAGTGCTTTTAGCTGCGGCAGGCGTTTTTCATCTGGTCCACGGGGATCGGCAGTGTAATGGAATTCCGCAAGATGTACAATGTCTACGCCCAGGTTCCTGAATACTTTTACGAACTCAGGATGTTCAGGTACCGGCTGTCCCGCCATCATCACCTTCATCACGAACTCATTATGGAAGTGGCTGGACATTGTTTTAAATCCGGGTAATTCAACATACCGGTCATTATGCGTAAATGCTTTCAGTGCTGTAAATGCTGCGGCATCGTTGTCCTTGCTGAGCAGGCAAAAGAAATTTAAGCGCTGTTTGGTACCGGGGGGAGCGTTGAACCAGGGCACAAAGCGTTTGTCGCCTTCCAGCTCCTGTCGTATGCCTATACCGTAACCTTTGACCATTTGCCGGTATTGATTGCCATACCAGGTGAAACTCAGGTTGAACGCTTCATCCAGTGGATAGAAATATTGATGTGGGGGAGGGAAGACCACCATAGTTCCCTGTTTGCCGGATGCCGCAATAGCTCTGTATTTTACAGCGAGATTACGCGCGGAATCGTTGGAAATAACGGGTGCCTGTTGCATACTGTCTCCTGTATTCATCCATGAGATACGCTGCCAGTCCGACTCCTTACTTATCATGCCCGCATCAAACAAGATAGCTTTAGCCTGTTCTTCTGTGCTGATTACAGCAGCAATATTGAGTAATGGACTTCCATTATAGAACGTAACTTCCAGCATGCCGGAGAAGGTCTCTGCGGAGATGGGGCCTATACTCGCTATCGTACGACTACCTTCGGTTCTCACCGATACCGCTGTTTTCTTCAGGGTCAGTGGATAACTCTGATGCGGCTTATTGGGCACCTTATCAAAAAATATATTCCAGCTATTTTGCGAGAGCAGATCCCTTTTGCCGACGGTCATCAGAAATGCAGGATCTACACCTGCGGTGATCTGTTGCTGGCCCAGCGAGATCGCTTTAAAGAGCGGCCGGGAAGGCGAGAGATCAAACACTACTTTGCCCTTAAGTGAATTACCTGCCGGCCAACTGATCTCTAATGATTGCCCCTGTTGAGTAACCAGAGTACCGTTTGTCTGTTTAAAGCCTTTCATGTCTACTTTCACCTGCGCAAAGGTAAAAACGGTCATGCATAATGGAAGTAAGGTTGATATCAGGAATTTCATGCAGTGGATTTATGTTCCCAATATAAGGCATCGATAGTTTCGGAGCAAGGGATAGTGATGTGCTGAATATTATTTAACCACTATTACGTTGCCACGTACCGCATGGTAATTTGCCACAGGGATAAATTTTTCATCTACCTGAATCTTTTTTCCCGTATTGTCAGCGGAGCTTGTCGTGGCTAATTTGCGGCATATAAAAAACAATCAAATGACAGGAATAACAAACAGTAAGCAGGAGCGGGTAACTATGATCGGGCTCGGCTCCATGGGCGCTGCTATCGCCCGGGCATTTATCATGAAAGGATATAAGGTAACTATATGGAACCGCGATGCGTCAAAGGCTGCCGCGCTTGTAACCCAGGGGGCGGTATTGGCCACCGGTATTGTGGAAGCAATAACAGCCAGTCCCCTGGTAGTGGTGTGTGTATCTGACTATAAAGTCACCAGAAAGATATTCGGTACAACGGATGCAACTGCCGCATTGAATGGCCGTACACTCGTACAGTTGAGCACCGGTACTCCCAAAGAAGCGCGCGAACTGCACACATGGGCGCAACAACAAGGTGCGGTGGCATTAAACGGTGATATACTGGCATGGCCAAGGCAGATCGGTGGAGACGAGGCCACTATTACTATATCCGGCCCGCAAGATGCATTTCAACAGCATGCAACAACCTTGCAATCACTGGCAGGTACATTTAGTCACCTGGGTGAAGAGCCCGGTGCATCCGCAGTATTTTTCTCAGCGGTAATGGCTTACCTTGCCGGCAACTGGATCGGCTTCTGCCATGGTGCATTAATATGTGAGAATGAAGGTGTACCTGTGGATACATTCGGTAACCTGATAGCCAATATATCGCCCATATTGGCCACAGAATCGCGTCACATGGGTGAAGTAATACAACATAACCGTTTCGCCAATCCCGAAAGTACGGTCAAAACAACAACTGACGATCTTCATTTGCTGGTGCAGCATTCAGAAGAAGCGGGTATCAGTACAGAACTGCCAAAGTTTGCCGCCAACATCTTTCAGCGTACGGTAGATGCTGGTTATGGGGCTGAAGAACACGCTGCTATTATTAAAGTGCTGCGGAAACAGATATGATTAGTTTTTGCCGGCCCTTCCGCATAGTTACTATTGCGGAAGGAACCGGCAAGAACCAGGTTGATAAATTTCAATATTACGGTGAATATACTCCTTGTTCGTATTGCCCCATGCCTCCAGTGTTTCAAGCACCGGCAACAGGCTTTCACCAACGTCGGTAAATCTGTATTCCACCCGGGCAGGGCTTTCTGCAAACACCTCTTTGTAAAGAATGCCATACTCCTCCAGTTCTTTCAGATGCATGTTGATGATCCGCGGAGCTACTTCATTCATCTCTCGATGAATGGCGCTGGGTCGCGAAACGCCGCGTCTGATGCAGTCCATTATCCAGGCTTTCCATTTGCCGCCAATGACTTTCAGGGCCACTGCCAGCCCACAATCAAGCAACTCGGGTATTTTCCTTTCGTACATGAGAAAAATTTGCCCAAAGATAAAACAAGTGACCGAAGCTGCGGACAGGGAAAAAATTTTCCCTGGGTGAGCAGGGCATGTAATGTGTCTATGTTCACACTGAATAGACGGAGGGGCAACAATCTTTATTTTTTAGCCTTTTCCGGAATGAGCACAGGGCTTCCTGCAGATCCTACGAAGAAAACGACCAATTTAGCCTCCTTGGTTTTGCTGAGATTCCTGGTTTGATTGTGGAGTCCGCCTGGTTCTTCCCAGAAAACTTCTCCCTGTTTAAATACATGCTTCACTCCTTCAAACGTAGACTCTATTTCTCCTTCCAGTACATATCCAACTGTTGCCATTGGGTGTCTGTGGGCATAAGAAACTTCGCCTGGTGCAAATCTTACTAATACAACCTGCGCTTCATCTTTTTGGAGACTGGCAGGGAGCTGTTTTGTGAAGAGAACTTTAGGAGGATATACAGTTACTTCTCCATCGGCATGTTCCTGATGTTGGGCTTTTGTACTGAATGCGAATGCGGTGAGTAATGCCGTAAGACTTAATGCAAACTTTTTCATAATTCTGAGTTTTAAAATTTACTGCTCTTAAAGAGCTGGATGATACATCTGGTTAGGATGCCAGTTTAGGTGTAACTGACATTGGAACCATTTGAGAATTGTTCAGAGGGAATTTCTCAAATGGTATGCCTGGGAGGAAAGTTGCATTGCACGTGCGGGCATAGCAAAGTAGGTTGGTCTCTGAAACCAGCTACAGGAAGCCGTTTAGGTGAGGTTAGCATAGAACCCCTTTAGTCTTTACAGGGTTATTACTTAATTCGATGTTCAATAATCTGTCACTGTATGTCGTGAAACCGCGAGCGGTTTCACTGATTGTCGCGAAGCCGGTAAAACGATAGGCGATTACTACTCTTCCGACTTATTGCTGCTATTGTCTACAGGAGGAAGTACGCCTCTTATCGTTCTCACCTGACGCCAGTGATTGGATGTTTTAAAAAGTGTCACAGTAGAGGTATTCATGCCATTTGTCAAAACCGCAAGACGATTTATCGCGGTGTAGGGCACTGCCTGCGGACCGTTGTTATCGAAGCGGGTTAAGGTACCATTGGTGTCGATTACAAATACTGTACGATTGCCTTCCCCGTGCATACACCATTGCTGTATTTCTTCGTCGCCGGCATAGATGCCGGGAATGCGTTGCATGGCTGCCAGCACATTGTGGGGGATGGCGTGCCGGCCTTCCACCAGGAACCGCAGGTCCTCGTCATTTACCACCCCGGTCTGGTACAGGGCGGTTACCATAGCATGCGCATTCCTGTTGATGTTACCGCCCATACCCGTTCTCACCTCGGCTATCTGTGCACGTTCAAGAAGTATTTCCTGCGGATCGAGATTACGGCCGGCCAGCGCATGGAAGAGACAGTCGCCGCGCCCATCATTTTCAATCAGGTCAAACTCATTCAGCGCAAAGCTGCGGCTCTCTTCTTTTTTGGAACTGCTGGTCGAAGGGGAGGTGGTCGTTTTATTGTTTTCCCCGGCCACGTTTGCGAACATGTTGCCGTAAGCATATGGTCTGTCGTCAACCGCTTCGCGTGGCACCTGATTTATTTCATGAAGGAATGCCTGCCAGAGTTCGTTTCCTATGCCCCGGGGCTGATGAACGTAGCGTTCTGCGCCCTGCGGCGCAAAGCCGGATTCATAGAATGTCCTCAGTCTCCTCAACTGTTCGGTCGATTTCCAGCGTATCTCCAACACGTGTAAACGGTGGTTGGGCCAATGTTTAGGCAGCTGTATCCGTCTGCTGTCCAGGAAGGTGTCTTGCCGCGGATCTATAAACGCGGCATCGTGTGCCATAAAATCGAGTGTCTTTTTGGGAGCTATGGGACTGTTGTCGGGATGCTCTGTTGTGAGTTTTTTGGCTGTTATGTATTTGAGGATGGTGTCCATTGTATCCACTACCTGGCTTCTCAGTTTGCCCCGGTATTGGGTCAGTTTTTTGAACGTTTCACCACCCTTATCTTCCTTTGGATCGGGGCGCGGCATTTCGGTTTCCAGGTTTCGTCTGAAATCGTTTCCCTTATCCAACAGTTTTACCACCTCTTGCCAGTCTTCCGGCCCTAATATGCCGGTACCTATGTTAATGATGTTGTCTTTCACCCATGCCTGGTCCAAATCCTTCACACGGCTGGTGAGCGCAGCTTCTACGCCTATCTCGCTTTTGTCCATTTTGCTTTTAAAAATGCTGGACTTGAAACGTTTTTCCTGCGCCTCCTTCAGTTTCTTTTGGGCAGGTACAGCCAATTGTCCTGCCAGGGTGCGGCCCAGCATACCTAAAAACATGCGCAGGCCAGGGGATCCGGCACCCAGTTCCGGCAGTGTTTTTAACCGGTGTATCAATTGTTGAGCGAACACTTCCAGCTTTACTTCCTCCTCGCTTTCTTCTACGCCTTTATCCGGGTTTCCGGGAGTGGTTATCGTCAGGGTAGCTCCCTTGTACGTCTCACCCAGATCGTAGGCTGCGTCGGCAAGCTGTCTGGCCAGTTTTTCGGCTACGGCCACTGTTTCGCCCTGACTTAAATCAGCCTCTCCGAGTGAGACCATGTATTTTTTCATCTGGGTGGTGAAATTCTTTAGTCTGTCGCGCTTACGTCTGGAGTCAGCATTGCGATACATGTTTTCCACCTGCCCGGTCAGGATCTCAAGGTCTGCGAGTATTTTATCCATTCCCTCGCGTTTAACCCCGAAAGTCGCAAACAGCAATTTTTGTCTGAAATAATCGCTGAGGCCCGTCAGGTAGCTTTCTACCTGGTCACTGCGACCTGTTCCCAATTGCCGTATCATTTCAATCACCCGTGCGTCGGTGGCCAGATTTGCCTGGCTGATAACAACACCGGTGGAATTGCTTCCAGTCTTTTCCAGTTCTCTTTTGTCTGCGTCGTCAAGCCCTTCAGACGCCATGCCGCCGGTCAGCCCCTTCACGCCGGGACCGATGTGAATGTTGCCCAAAGTCGCCTTATCGAAGGCATATACTCCCTTTTTTAAAATTCCCTTGTGGATGGAAGCATGGGTGTTATAGGTCATGTTTTTAGGTGCCAGTTCCACCTGATCATTTTTGTTCACTTTCCAGTTGAATGTAAAGCCATAGGCGGCCCCGAATGTCTGCATGAAAGTTGCCAGGGTGGTTGAATTGTCTGCGCGGGTATGGCTGCGTAAGGCCATTTCCAGCATATGGTCAACGAATGCCACTTCCTCCGGGTCGGGGATGGGAATATCGGGATGCGTTTCAAATAAAAACGGTGGGCTCACCAGTTCAACCTCGTTTCCCGCATCGGTTTCCAGTACAAAAGGCAGGTCTGTGACCGGCATATGCATGTCTGATGTGGCCAGTTCCAGGTGCGAAACACCCTGCAGCGGTCCATCCGTCATTTGCGCGAATTCATGCTCGAACCCCAGCGTGGTATACTTTGATGGGGCCTCCTCAGGTTCCTTGCCTTTATCCTTTACATCCGCGCTGGAATCCTCCACCAGCACTTCAGATTCTTTTGGCTTTCCGTCGCTTGTGCTTTCTGGTGGCGGGCTGGATATTGCTTTGCCTTTGGTGTCCTGGCCCCGTAGTTCATTATGCTGAAGCGCGATCTGTTCCTGTAGAAAGCCCGCCAGGTCTTTTGATTTAATGACCCGTTGTACGGGATGACCGCCTTGTGCTGAAAAGTTTCCAATGCCTGATTTCAGGTTCTCCGGCCGGCCGGTTTTATTTGGTTTTAACTGAAATGGTTCAGCTGCCGTAGCCCTTTGTACATCCTGTATCTGGTCCGGAGATTTCTCCTTATTCACATTATCAGCTGCTACTTTTTGATAGGGATGAACCGCAGGCATGGATATACCTGAAGAATTTGGATTAGACCTGGCAATTGAAGCAGGGATATTTACAGGTTGTGAACTTTTATTAGCTAACATGGCAGGGACGCTGTAAGGAACTGGATAACGTTGGTTTCTCAAAGCAAATGTGCAGGTATTGAAGTTAAGGCTTCCAGCAACTCATGCTGAAGGCTTCTGCCTTTATCGTCATTATACCATTTTTGTAGCCGCAATTTTATTTCTTCCATATCTCTCTCATCTCCTTTCATTTGTTCGAAGAGTTCCTGATTTTCCTGAGGTCTGGGCCCCCATACCATCAGATCCTGACCCGCACTATTGCGAATTATCAGCTTTGGAATAGATTTGGATTTGTTCGCGCCGGTGAGATAACTGTTGATAAGATACGGTTCACTGTCACGCAGCTGGATATCCAGCGTAATAAGCTGATTCATCTGACTGAGCTTATGAATGAAGGGCAAAATATGCGCAGCATCGCCGCACCATGGTTCTGTGATGATGATCCAGTCTTGTGGATGCTTTATCTCCATCACCTGGTTTATAAGATCTGCATTCAGCTCACCGGTTTTTAACCAGCGCTGTTGGCGGGTCCAGTTCAGCTTAGTATAATTCATATACGCTGGTTTATCATACGGCGAAACGGTGATCTCTTCGTTCAGAATAGCGTGGAAATATTGTTCGTAATTTGCAAAGTCCATCTTTTAGCGTTGTTATCAGTCAACATAAAGATCTGCTCAAACTAAAGAATCAAACAGGTAAGTTCAGGGAATTTATGTGTAGGTCTTAAGGTTCGCCTTCTGCAGCATTCCCTGATACGTTACAGTTAATGTCGAAGTTATAAGCATCCGGACCAAATCTATAACATATTTTTGGTAAGCTTGCATAATTCAGGAGTGCAGGAGTGTCACCAGTACCGTTTGGACTGGTTAAAAATGTTTATAGTTGTCTTAGGTGATGGTGCCTCCATATGGTAAGGGATCAGGTCAAAAAATGGCGTAATTTACACTTTATCCTGTGTAAAACAGACTGTTGCCAGAGTAAGCTCTTCGCTTGCCTCTGCTTCGGCCATACAGTTACAATAATTGCCAGCGGCCATTCCAGCCATTATCCATTTACCCTGACTTGCTATCTGATCTACTATCGTTGAGAAAGGATGTGACCGTTGCAGATATCCTTGGAATCAACCTCATTTGCCTTTTTGGTAAGATTTCCTTAAAAAAAATTTGTGTAGCTAAATAGCTACGCTTATATTTGTAGTCAAATAGCTACATAATGAATCTGAGAAGAGATGTATTCCAGGCGATAGCAGACCCGACCAGAAGGGCCATACTCCTGTTACTTGTTTCACAGTCAATGACAGCAGGCGCAATAGCAGCAAACTTTGACACAGCAAGACCGACAGTTTCAAAACACTTGCAGATACTTACCGAGTGCGAATTGCTTGAGCAAGAGCAAAACGGCAGGGAGATTTACTATCATGTTAACGCAAAAAAAATGAAAGAAGTGGCAGACTTTATCGAACCATTCCGCCAGATGTGGGATGACAGGTTTAACAAGCTGGAAGCTGTTATGAAAAAATATAAATCTGATAAATGAAATAATATGGAGAGAAAAACCAAAGTGAATGCCGAGGAAGGAAGGCATGATCTGATGATAACAAGAGAATTTGATCTGCCATTGGAGTTGCTTTTCAAAGCACATGCAGAACCTGAAATTATTGAACAATGGATGGGCACTACAGTGTTGAAATTCGAAGGCAAAAAGCATGGCAGCTGGCAGTATGAAACAAAAGATCCTCAGGGCAATGTAGCGTTTCAGGCCAACGGGGTATTTCATGAGTTCAGCCCCAATGAGAGAATTACACGGACATTTGAAATGGTGAATGCTTCCTTAGGTGTACAGCTGGAGTTCCTGGAATTTATAAAGCTCACTGACGATACCAGCAAACTCAATATGCATGTAGTGTACAGATCAGTAGAAGACAGGGACAGACAGCTGAAAATGCCGTTCGCCTATGGCATAAATATGGCGCATGACCGATTGGAAAATATTCTAAGCAAATTAAAATAACACTGATGACAAAAAGAAATAAGATCATTTATTGGATTGCTACTGCCTGGCTTGCATTAGGAATGTTATCGACAGGGATCGTACAATTATTCAAAGTAAATCAGGAAGGAGATTTTCTTGCACACCTGGGTTATCCTGTCTATTTTCCGACAATACTGGGTATCTGGAAATTGCTGGGCGTTGTTGCTGTACTTATTCCCAGATTCCCTCTACTAAAGGAATGGGCTTATGCAGGCTTTTTCTTTGCGATGACTGGAGCAATATCTTCACATATTTTAGCCGGTAATGCCGTGAATGAAATATTTCCATCCCTGTTGTTGTTAGCGCTGACGGTTATATCGTGGTATTTCAGACCGGTGGAAAGAAGACTTGTTCCGGTGAATCAATAAATGAACAGCGTATTGAAAAGATCCTTACATATTTAGGTAAAGCCCCAAAGTGGCAGTAATAATTACAATCATGTCAAAGAAAACTATTTCAAAGAAAGGCTTGTCATCAGAACAACGCAAAGAGTTACTTAGCTTACTGAAGACCCGTTTCGAGAAAAACATGAACCGTCATAAAGGTCTTGACTGGGCGGATGTACAGACAAGACTGGAAGCCAATGCGGAAAAATTGTGGTCACTTAATGAAATGGAAACAACAGGTGGAGAGCCGGATGTTGTTGGCTATGATAAAAAGACGGGTGAATACATCTTTTACGATTGTTCCGCTGAAAGTCCTAAAGGCCGCAGAAGCCTATGTTACGACGACGAAGCGCTGGAGGAGAGGAAAGAAGCTAAACCGGATGGTAGTGCTATTGATATGGCAGCCACCATGGGCATAGAAATTCTAACGGAAGAAGAATATCGCGGACTACAGGAATTGGGGAAATTCGATTTGAAAACGTCCAGCTGGGTACTGACACCTGCTAACATCAGGAAGCTCGGCGGTGCAGTCTTTTGTGATCGTCGCTACGACACTGTTTTCCTGTATCATAACGGCGCCATCTCTTATTATGCTGCCAGGGGATTTCGTGGCTCACTAAAAGTGTAAGTCTGAAAGTATATAAAACTAAAGCCGCCATGACAGGCGGCTTTAGTTTTATATACACTGAATCTTACAATTAAGCTAAGTCAAACCTGTCCAGGTTCATCACTTTATTCCATGCAGCTACAAAGTCCTTCACAAATTTTTCCTGAGCATCTGCACTTCCGTATACTTCTGCAACTGCTCTGAGTTCAGAGTTAGAGCCAAATACGAGATCTGCACGGGTGCCTGTCCATTTGATCTTACCGGTAGAACGATCACTGCCTTCGTAGAGCTCTTTATCAGCAGATGTGGCTTTCCATGCGGTGCTCATATCAAGCAGGTTGATAAAGAAATCGTTCGTGAGCTGGCCCGGACGTGCGGTGAACACACCATGTTTGGAACCATCAAAGTTAGTATTCAGTACACGCATACCGCCTACCAATACTGTTAACTCAGGGGCGCTAAGTCTAAGCAGATGCGCCTTGTCTATCAGCAGCTCTTCAGTAGATACCGGAAATTTAGCTTTGCGGTAGTTACGGAATCCATCGGCAATTGGTTCCAGGTAGCCTACAGATTCTACATCCGTCTGTTCCTGGGAAGCATCCATACGGCCGGGTGTAAAAGGAACGGTGATAGTCTGTCCTGCGTCTTTCGCAGCTTTTTCAACACCAGCGCAACCCGCCAGCACGATCAGGTCTGCCAGTGAAACTTTTTTACCGGCAGTCTGTGCACCATTGAATTCTTTTTGAATTCCCTCGAGCACACCCAATACCTTTTGCAGCTGTGTTGGATTATTTACTGCCCAATATCTTTGCGGAGCCAGGCGAATGCGTGCGCCATTTGCACCACCACGTTTGTCTGTACCACGGAAGGTGGAAGCAGAAGCCCATGCAGTCGAAACCAGTTCAGATACACTTAAGCCGGAACCCAGTACTTTTGCCTTCAGGGCTGCAACATCTTTTTCATCTATCAATACGTGATTTACAGCAGGAATAGGATCTTGCCAGATCAGTTCTTCCTGTGGCACGTCTGGGCCCAGGTAACGTGCACGAGGTCCCATATCACGGTGAGTCAGCTTAAACCATGCCCGGGCAAATGCATCTGCAAATTCATCCGGATTTTCCAGGAAGCGCCTGGATATTTTTTCATAAGCCGGATCGAACCTTAAAGACAGGTCAGTGGTAAGCATAGTTGGCAGCTTGTTCGCGCCATTATGTGCATCCGGAATGATGTTGTCTGCATTTTTAGCAACCCACTGGTGAGCACCGGCGGGACTTTTCGTTAATTCCCATTCAAAACCAAAGAGGTTTTCGAAGAAGTTGTTACTCCATTGGGTAGGAGTTTTCGTCCATGTAACTTCAAGCCCACTGGTAATAGTATCAGCGCCTTTACCGGAACCATAACTGTTGCTCCAGCCAAGACCCTGTAGTTCGATATCAGAAGCTTCAGGCTCTTTTCCCACGTGAGTGGCAGGGGCTGCACCATGGGTTTTACCGAAGCTGTGTCCACCTGCTATCAGGGCCACTGTTTCTTCATCGTTCATCGCCATGCGGCCAAAAGTATCGCGGATATCTTTAGCGGCAGCAATAGGATCAGGATTACCGTCAGGACCTTCCGGATTTACGTAGATCAAACCCATTTGTACGGCAGCCAGTGGTTTTTCCAGGTTGCGTGAGTGGATATGACCGTCTGCATCGTCGTCAGATACCAGTACACCATGACCTTCTACCACACCAGGCGAGCCGTGAGCATAACGTATGTCGCCACCCAGCCAGGTGTTTTCAGCACCCCAGTAAACATCTTCACTTGGTTCCCATACATCCGGACGTCCACCGGCAAATCCAAAGGTTTTAAAGCCCATTGACTCCAGCGCTACATTACCGGTAAGGATCAGCAGATCAGCCCAGGATATCTTACGGCCATATTTCTGCTTGATAGGCCAGAGTAACCTGCGGGCTTTATCAAGGCTCACGTTATCAGGCCAGCTGTTAAGCGGTGCAAAACGTTGCTGTCCTTCGCCACCGCCGCCACGACCGTCAAATACGCGGTAGGTACCCGCGCTATGCCATGCCATACGGATAAATAAAGGACCATAATGCCCGAAGTCTGCCGGCCACCAATCCTGTGAGTCTGTCATCAGCGCATGCAGGTCTTTCTTTACGGCTTCCAGGTCGAGACTTTTAAAAGCTTCGGCATAGTTGAAATCCTCATCCATTGGGTTTGATAGAGAGGAGTGCTGACGCAGTATATTGAGCTTTAACTGGTTGGGCCACCAGTCGCGGTTCCTGGTGCCACCACCGCCAACATTCTGCTTCATAGTGCCGTTATGAAAGGGGCATTTACTGATATCCTGTACGTTTTCCATTTTTATGAGTTTATGAAGTTAAATGAACAGTTTTTACACCTGGTTATTATGTATAGGACGGTAAAAGTATGATATTGGAGAAATAATCAAAATCAATTGATTTTATAATTTAATAGTTAAAATCTATTCTGTTACTTCGTGTCTCCTTCGGTGTATTGCGAAAGAGCCGCTCTGTAAATGGGTAGGTAGGGTGGGATAAAACGTGGACCGGGTGCGGTATATGCCGATATTTTCCCCGTATGTCAGCATACAGGGAAAATATTGAGAAGGCTTCTTCTCTTGCTAATTTACGGGATATTGGTCTAAAAGTGTGGTGAGTTTTGCTACTATTTCCGGATGTTCACCGGAAAGATTTACTCTTTCGGCGGGATCATAATTAAGATTGAATAATTCAATAACAGGCTGTCCGGACAATTTAGTCCTTCTCAGTTTCCAGGGGCCCTGGCGTACCACCTCCGGAATGTTATTGTGTACATAATAAATTTCCCTGTGCGCATCCGGCGCATTATTCCGGGTAAGGACGGCAGCAATGGATTGACCGTCCAACACCGTATTGGCAGGTAATGGGCAGTGTACCCATTCTGCGAGTGTAGGCAGCACATCCAGGCAGGTCATAGCCGCCCCGCTCGTAGCTCCTTTGAGCGTGTGGTTCTTCCAGTAAACAATAAAAGGCACCCGTACACCACCTTCATAAGTAGTGGCTTTACTTCCTCTGAATACACCTGTATAGCCGGTGTGATAAGACCTGGTGACACTGTCGTCCGCCATGCGACCCGGATAATCATTCCATGGCCCATTATCGCTGGAAAACATAAAAATGGTATTGTCTGCCATGCCTTGTTGCTCCAGCGTTTTCCAGATAGCTGCCAGCCCTGCGTCCAGTTCAGCAATCACCGCTCCCAGCTCTCCTCCGTTTTCCATGCTGCTGTTCTTTCTGCGGGCTGCATAATATACCGGCAGGTGGGGCATATTGTGCGACAGGTACAAAAAGAACGGCTGGTCTTTCTTTTGCTCCTTTATAAATTGTACGGCCTCCCTGGTATATACTCCTGTTAAAGTGCTATCGTGCGGTCTTAACACTGCTGGTGTATAGTTACGATACAGTTTCATGATAGTATCGCTCTTAACATAGGGTGGATGATAATCGTGGCTGTATAGCAATCCGAAATAGGAGTCAAAGCCCTGGTTCATGGGCAGGTTGGCGGGATGGTCGCCGAGGTGCCATTTACCAACCATGGCAGTTCTGTAGCCTGATGCCTTGAGCATTTCTGCAATTGTTATTTCCTTTGCCGGTAATCCTAATGGTGAACCAGGCGCCAGTGGCAACGGAATATTGGGCCGCGTGCAATACCTGCCAGTAAGTAAGGAAGCTCTTGAAGGGGAGCAGGTAGGACTGGTAACAACATAATTGGTGGCCCTTACACCCATCCCCGCCATCCGGTCTAAAAAAGGTGTTTTAATAACAGGGTTGCCATAACAGGAAAGATCAGCATATCCCAGGTCATCCGTTAGTACAAAAATGATATTGGGCCGCTGCTGGGAAAATAGCTTATGGCTGTAAAAGAACATGGCCAGTAGGACCAGGAGACCTGATAAACGCATGTATATTTATTTAATGGTAAAAAAGTAGTTCACTAAGATAATACCTGCGGCCATTTATTACATACCTTTTTGACGCTGTTGCAGATATATTGACCGTATATCAGCCGCAATATACAGGTATCATTATTTCAGGAGGAATATCAGGAAATGAGGCTAACTTGTATATTATTGTATCTTCCCATAACCCACCTATACGTAAATAGAATATGAAAGACAGATTACCCGACATTCAGGACATAGCTCCATCAGTACGTTCCGGCATTGCCATTATACTAAAGCAGTCGCTGGCAGTACTATTATTCATCCCATCAATGCTGATGGCGCAGAATTCCTTTAAAGTAGAAGGGAAGGTGGATGCATTGAAGACCGGCGACAAGATCTTCCTGGTATACCAATTGGACGACAAACAGATAACTGACTCAGCTATTGTCCAGGACGGGCGCTTTGTCTTTACAGGTAAATTAGAATACCCTGTTTACTCGTCTATATTTCTTCATAAGAACCCTTATGTCTACAAACTGGCCAAGGGAGAAACCATGGATTTCTTCCGGTTTTACCTGGAGCCCGCTGCGTTTACAGTCGCGGCGCCTGACTCTCTGAAACATCTTGAGATCAAAGGTTCTGTTACCAACGACCTGAATAAGGAAGTCCTGGCCTTATTAAAACCGAATGACGACGGTTTTACCGCCTTAAATAAAGAATTTAGCGCATTACCCGAAGCACAACAAAAGGATAAACAGGTGTATGCCAGTTTTGAAGCAAGGGAGAAGCTGCTCCTAAAAGAATCCTACCAGATCCGTCTTGACTTCGCAAAGAAACACCTGGATGCATATTTTAGCCTGGTCAACTTATCATATGCAACCGCCGAAGCGGATCTTAATGGGGATATTGAAGCAACTTTCAACCGGCTTTCCCCGGCGTTGAAAAAGACACCACTGGCTAAAGACATACTTGTCCGGCTGGCCGCTGTAAGGAATACCCAGATCGGAAAGATGGCGCCAGATTTTCAGCAAACCGCTCCCGATGGAAAGAAAGTTAAACTCTCTGATTTCAGATCGCAATATGTGTTGCTCGATTTTTGGGCAAGCTGGTGCGGGCCGTGCCGTGAAGAAAATCCTAATGTAGTGGCAGCCTATAAGCAGTATAAAGACAAGGGATTTACTGTATTGGGCGTTTCACTGGATGGCCCCAGTCAACGGGAGGCCTGGCTCAAGGCTATTGAAAAAGACCAGTTAGACTGGACGCAGGTAAGCGATTTGAAAGGATGGAATAACACAGCGGCAAAAATATATAACATCCGTGCAATCCCCGCTAACTTCCTCCTGGACCCTGGCGGCAAGATCATTGCACGCGATCTGCGGGGTAAGGCCTTAGAGGAAAAGCTGGCAGAGATCTTTAAAGGGGCAGTAGCGGTCGGGGAATAAGGTTCCTGTGTTTACATGAGTTTAATAAAGAAGCATTTCCAGGGAAAAGATCCCTATTCCGTTTTATACAATTTTAAAGTTGGACGCCATTCTACCTTTACATCATCAACAACAAAATTGTCTTTATTAAAATCTGAAACCATGAAACGAAATACTCTTTTACGTGTAGCTGTTTTTCATCCAATGTTTAATCTGAAAAGGATTGTCCTGTTAGCAGTATTGGTGCTCTGTTCACAGTTACCATTGTTTGCTGCTCCGGATGAAGCAGTGTTACGCCTTTTCCATCGCTCCTTCCCCGAGGCGGAATACATCAGATGGACGGAAGATGGAGAATACGATGTTGTATGTTTTGTTCAGAATGAAAGTCAGTACAGGATCTGGTATGACAGACAAGGTACACTGATCTATTCGCTACGGTACTGTGGTGAAAACGAGCTGCCTTTAACAGTACTGAGAGGTGTAAAGAAAAAGTACCGCGACATGCATATTGAGGGTGTTACAGAAGTGACCAATAAGGCCGGGGTAATCTATGAGCTGATGCTTTGCGACGATAAGAAATGGTATGCAGTGACCAGCACGGTTTCCGGTAATGTAGCACTGAAATATTCAATGAAGAAACAGTTATAATGTCAAAAAAAAAAGAACGGTGACTACATCAGCAGTTACCGTTCTTTTTCACAGGATAATAATGATCTCATTATTCATCTCCCGGCATAATGATATGACTTCCTTTTTTGATTGTCTCATACTTGTCGCACCAGTTGATCCAGTGGATCAGTTCAGGATGCATAGGAGTTATGCTGTCGTCCCCAAGAAGCATATAGGATGCGCCAGCCTGCATTGTTAACCTGCTTTGCAGCCTTTCAATCCAGTCCTGCCAGAACGCGATATCTCCACGCTCATTATACACATAGTTCCAGAAGGTTTCCTGATACTCGCGATAAGGTTGCAGATTCAGCGGATCTCCATCTCCGGCAATGTCGAGCAGTGCGTCAGCGATCTCCTTCAAAGCGTTTTCCTCTTCCTCATCCACAACGGTGAAGTATTTCGGATAGATACCCATTGGATGCATCAGCTCATTAAAGATAGCAAGGTCATTAACATGCATGCCTGCAATGATGAACGAACCGATTCCCGCGTCGAGACGCAGTATTGCTCCTTCACGTGATGCAAGATCCGCATTCAGTTCAGTCATGAAATCCCGGTCAATGGGTCGGGTCTTATACTGCTCAGGGATCTCATAGGTGATGCCCCAGTTATAATTGGTAACAGTATCCAGTTCTTCTGCTTTTTCCGCCAGGGGCTTTTTTCTGGTGATCTCCTCTGCAAAGCCCCATTGTATCAGTCCGTCCAATAATGCAGCTGCTGGCGCCCACGAAGGATAGTTGGCCAGACCGCGGTGCTCGCTGTCTTCCTGGTACCTGGCAAAGATATACGCAAAGGGATAGGCTGCGGCATAGAGCACTCTTCTGCAGATCGTAGTCGCGGCAGCCTGAAATATTATTTCCTCCTGGTCATTCCGGAACATCCAGACCAGTTTCCACAATTGCTCCTGGTCGATGTTCTGAACATATTTATTATTCCAGCGTACCTTACGTTTTATGATCGTACTGATATGAGAAAAGTGTTCCAGTATATCAGCAGCAGCTGCAGCGGGTGCCGGTATCCAGTCTTCCCCCTCTTTTATCATCGTGACGATGGTATCATCATTGGACAGATACCAGCAATAGTATTTGCCTTTATTAAGGTTGATAGCAATCACCGATGCAGGGCTATCGTCACCATTAGCATCTATGTCTCCGCCCGCCCTGTTCAATGTGATATGCCAGTCGTCCTCACTGAACGCAACTTTAAAATTGTCCGGCCCCAGGAGCGGACCATTGATGATCGCCTGAATGGCATCCCTGGTGATCGCTGCATATCGCACCTGCTGTTTGAGCAGGGGAAGGCCCTCGCGGATTGTGCTATATGGCAGGAAGCCGTCTTCTTCATCGAAAAAGTCCTCTATCAACTTTTCCTTTATAATGTCGTTGTCATCTTCGTCATACAGTTCCAGTACTTTCACTGCAGCATGGTCTGAAAAGTCAAAGTGATAATCGTCTGATATTACCAGAGGGCACCAGACGTAGGATGTACTATAAAGTTCTCCGTGGTTATATATGCCTATCAGCACCTCTTCAACAGCAATGTACCCGGTGATGTAAATGATTTGTCCGCCGACACATACATTTTTCGCCTTCAGATTGCCGAGCACTATCAATGAACAGGCACCATCAGTATTTTCGTTGATGATACTACCTTTTACATGAAGGTCTCCTACGACTACTATGCCCATATAGTCAATATCCAGGTCCAGCTCATCCAGTGCGGTAGTGCCGTTATAGAGCAGGAATTTGTCATCCGGTAATCCCGGATCACGTTTTTCCGCAATAGCAAAAGGGTAATCTTCGTATTTGCACTTCAGATGCTGTATCAGCGGTTTTATCTCCTCCCACGAAACAACTTTTGCTTCGGGATTATTGGCAGCGGATATGTTACCTAGGTTATCGCTGAATACAGGCTTTCCATCCTTCAGCAGATGTAACAGGCGGACATCGCCGGCAAAGAGGTAGTCATCCTTATCAAGTAACTCATCAGCCACGTCAGGCAATAAAATATGCCGCCAGTTAGTATAATCAGCCGCTTTGATGTGCCATCCACGGCAAAAGGTGGCAGCGTTGATCTTTCCTTTAATGGTGGCGCCATGCTCATCGATAATCAGTAGCCTGGCATGCAGGTCACCCTGAATCCCCACATTTCCATGGTTGTAGTAAGCGAGCATCGCATCTGCTACCGTTACATCCCCGTCTACAATGATCTCAGTACATCCTGCTGCCAGGGTTTTACAGGTGAGAGATCCATGTACGATCAGGAAGGCAGAATAGGTGTCGATCTCAAAGTCGATAATGGGGGCGTTAACGGTTAGGTTGCCGTTTACAATAATACCTGCGGTCTTTTCTTCAGTATAGAGGTCGTTCAGATCCACATATTCGTTCAGGATAGTGTCTCCTTCATATATCCTAACGGTGAGGGAGTCAGCATTATCTTCCAGCAGCATGTCGAAATCTGTAGCGAGTGGGGTTACCAATTCCTGGTCTATTGCGTCCCTTAATGATAGTGTGGTGAAGTTCACGGCATAAGTTATTAATCGGGGATGAAGATAATAAGAAAATAGCTTTACTCAACACCTTTCACCTTCATATCGAGGGTATAAATTGCCTCGGAGGCAGTTATAAATAATTTGTTCTTTTTTTTGCCCCCGAAAGCAACATTGGCTGTCCAACCTTCAGGGATCGCAATATGCGCTATCTGTACTCCCCGGCTGTTGAATACCGTAACGCCTCTGCCGGTTAAATACACGTTGCCCTGGTTGTCAGTTGTCATACCGTCGGAGCCCATATTTGCAAAGAGTTTTGCCTCACTTAAAGCCCCATCTTTATTGATCGTATAGCGATAAGTTTTGCCGCCCTGAAGGTCTGATACATACAGGTACCTGCCATCCGCCGTACCGGCAATACCATTGGGACGCTGCAGGGTGTCGACAACGGGCACTACTTTTCTGCTGCCGCGCAACCACACATAAACTTTTTCTCTTTCTATTTCAGGCTTTGTCCTTTCCCACCAGCTACGTTGATAGTACGGATCTGTGAAATAAATATCTCCACGTGGCGATACCCAAAGGTCATTAGGTCCATTCAGTTTTTTACCGTTAAGATCATTGATCAGTACCGTTATCTTCCTGTGAGCATCGATCATCCAAAGCTGGTTCTTTTCATCAGCACACGAATAGAGATTGCCTTTTTTATCGATGTATAACCCGTTTGATCTGCCAGCACTGTCCATGAAAACAGAGAGACGACCATCGGTACTGTATTTCCAGATCTTATTGTTAGGTTGGTCTGTAAAATAGATATTGCCCTGTTTGTCTGCCGCCGGGCCTTCCGTAAACGCGAAAGTCCTGGCAATCAGTTGCGGCGTGGCGCCATCAGCTATTATACCGGTATCGGTTACATGTTGATAGTTTACCGCGAAAGCCAATTCGGTCTTTGCAAAGAGGTAGAGAGCAAGTATAAAGGCGACAGCAGCTCTGACAGATATCATAACGTTGTTTTTTGAGAGCGGGAAAGATAAGAAAATAAATTACAGCTTTACTTTTTTAAAATGCCACTGTTAACCCACTTAATCTCAAATTCACTGCTATAGAAAAAGTATTTGCCATCTGGAGACAGATTAGGGCAGTAATCATAGGTTTTAGTATTGATATTACTACCCATATTCACGGGCTGTTGCCATTGACCGTTTATTTTATGAGTGATATATAGATCTGCTTCTCCCAACCCTCCGGGCCTGCCGGAGGTAAATACGAGAAACGATTCGTCAGGGGCAATAAGAGGATCATGTTCGTCATCAGCTGAGTTGACAACAGCACCCAGATTAACCGGTTTTTCGTATCCAGTGTCAGACTTGTTACTCATGAACAGGTCGAGGTTACCTTCCCTGTAGGAGGCAAAGTAGATGTTACCCGACCGTGCAACAGATACGTAGTATTCCGTACTGTCACTGTTTACAGCTGGCAGGTATCTCGGAGGCGCATAAGAGTTTTCCTGTCCTGACATGCAGTATATATTGTAGTCGTCGGTAGTATCAGTGGGGACTACAGGTCTGTTCGAAATATAATAGAGGGCGCCGTCTGCAGCAAAGAACGGATCTGTGTTGGAGTAAAGCGTGTCAAACAGCTTGCAGATTATTGGCTCCTGCCATTTACCTCCACTATAGCTGCATTCGTAAATTACATATTTGCGGTTTCGTGACCGGGAGAAATAAAATGTTTTCCCGTCCGGAGAGAAGGCTGCATTAAAATCCAAACCGTCTTTTGAAACGAGTCCGGGTAAGAAAACTGCAGGCATGGAATCAGGTATCGGCAATGGATAAGGAATGTGGACTACGTCTTTCGTACTGTTACGGTTTGAAGAGCAGCTGTATATAAAGGGTATCGCAAACAGCAGGCACCAGGCATATACAATAGGGTTAATAACTTTTTGCATGTTAAAATAAGAGGTTTTGATCTGTGGTTAATGGAATATATCTAAAACGAAGGGAAATTAAATATTTACGTCCATAAAGCCGATGTCAGCAAATTTAACACTTTACAGAACCGGCTGCGCTATCTGCGATCCTTAGTGGCCTTATGGCTCTATTTAATGCGCCGGTATTGAGCTTATTCCCCGCATGGCGTAGTCAGATATGTCCGATATTACCGGAGAGGTATTTCGATGCTCTCAATCATAAAGTTATCGTGTAGGTGATTTGCATAATATCCACGGAAATAGTATTTTAAAGTATGCAGCCAACTCAGGAAGTTTTTACAATATCACCCGTTACGGCAGCCGATATTCCCGCCGTAACAAAGCTTATCAACAGCGCTTATAAAGGCGAAGCAGGCAGTAAAAGCTGGACCTCCGAAGGTCACCTGGTAGAAGGGGAGAGGACCACTGAAAATGGTTTACTTGAGCTTATCAGCCGGCCAGGAGTAACGATGTTTAAATGTTGCGACATGCGGTCTGTCATATTAGGCTGCGTACTACTGGAAAAAAGAGCACCTACATTATACCTTGGCATGCTGTCAGTCTTGCCAGGTGTACAGACCGGAGGCATCGGCAGCCGGCTGATACAATATGGTGAAACCTTTGCCAGGGAACAGCAGTGTAACTCCATTACCATCACAGTAATCGACAAGCGGGAAGAACTGATTGCCTGGTACCGGCGCAAAGGGTTTGTACCTACCGGTACCCTGATGCCTTTTTCCAATAAATCCTCAGCAGCCCTATCTTCAATTTCTCTGATGGAAATGAGGAAAGACCTTGTATAAGATATGTTTAACCTGCCCTGCCGCAAATCTCAGGCATATCCCTCCGGGGATGGCCTGACCGGATTCCAGCTACGGCGGAGTAGCATGATAAGTTTCCGCGCCCCGGGGAGATTTTATGACGCATGCAACCTTTTTATAGTTAAGGAGTCCTTAGATAGCAACACTATTTCGTTCAACGGAACCAAGTACTTTACCTTTAAATTGTTGAACATGTTAATTCCATCTCTTAAAACAGTATGCGTCGCTGTATTATGCATGCATTTCTGCCTGCACTCCATGGCCCACAACGGGAGTGTAGCCTTTGCTTATCCCCTGGGTAAGGTCACTATTGACGGCGATCTTTCAGACTGGCCGAAAGATGCAACGAAGTACATGATCGCAATGCATCTCTCAGATACAAAGCCCAAAGACGAGGCTGATTTCTCCGGTTTCTTCCAGCTGGGCTACCGCCTGGAAGACCAATCATTATACCTGGCATTTACGATAAGGGACGACGAGTTCCTGGAAGATACCTCCGAAAATGTAGCGTGGAACACCCAGGATGGCCTGCAGATAAGCCTTGATGCCCTTCACCTGATCTCCGGTTCCGGCGTGGCCTCATTTATGTACAGCAAGAAACTACGTAATACGAACAACGCTTTCTATGATCCCTTTGCCAGCACCGCCTCCTGGAATATTATGGAGGTGGCTATGACCAGGAAGGGGGATATGCGCTTTTACGAGTGGCGGATCCACCTGGGAAATGAGTTGGCGCTTGATAAGTCTTTGGGCTTTGATTTTAATGTATTCGACAAAGACCAGGATGGAAGTTTTTCCTGGTCAGACTGGGGAAGCGGAGGTTCTAAATATATGAATCCAAACAGCCTGGGTGATATCGTCTTTTTACCGAAGGACGGGAAATTGTCTACCGTTTCAGGTAAAGTGAACTGGGATAAACACACCGATGTGAAGTTGCCCGGCCAGGTGCGTCTCAGGTCACTGGAGCACCCGAAACTATGGATAACTGCAGCAATAGATAGCCTCGGTAAATATTCAGTGGTTATTCCTGCAGGGAAATATGAGCTCTCATTTCCCGATCGTTATTTTGAATCTGATGACAAACTATATGATGTCACCTATAAAACACCCCCAACAGTTGTAGCGAAACCCGGACAGAAAATAGTCGCGCCCGATATTGTTCTTCCACTGGCGCCTGTGCCTGATCTGATCCCTGATAAAGGTATACTGTTTGATTTTACTGCTGATAACCCTGGTAAGGTGGACAGCTTTATTGAAGCCTATCGCGAGTATTATAGAATACCCGGCGTTTCACTCGCTTTGATCAGGGATGGAAAAGTAGTTTATCATAAAACATATGGTGTCACCAACACGATAACCGGTCAAAAGGTGAGCGACAGCACATTGTTTGAAGCCGCTTCTATTACCAAACCTGTGTTTGCGCTGGCCGTTGAAAAACTGGCAGAACGTGGTGTTATTAACCTCGACAAGCCCTTGTATGAGTACCTTCCTTATAAAGACATAGAATATGACGATCGCTACAAGTTGATCACAGCAAGGCACGTACTGACACATCGTACCGGTTTTCCGAACTGGCGTGAGGGTAAACTCGTCATCAAGTTCACGCCCGGAACGGCTTTCGGCTATTCTGGAGAAGGTTTTGAATACCTCAAAATGGTGGTGGAAAAGGTCACAGGTAAAAAGGTAGAGCAGGTATTACAGGAAGAGGTGATCCAACCCGTTGGATTATACCATACTTTTTTCTCAAAAAATGATTCTTTGCAGCGGATGGTGGCATATGGTCACTTTGAGGGGAGACCTAATAACAACAACCTGCCGGAAAAGCCGGGCATGGCGTATTCCATGCATACCGAAGCGCAGATCTTCACGAGGTTTATGTTGTACCTCTTAGAACGGAAAGGACTTAAACCGGAAACCTATGATGTCATGATGTCAAAGCAGTCAGATTATGATTTCACCGGATTGAAAAATAAACCCAAAGTGCCTACATATATGGGTATGAGCCTTCAGATAAGGGAAACACCTTTTGGTAAAACGTTTGGCCATGGCGGTAATAACGGGGATTTTAAATGCCGGTTCGAAGTGTATGATGATCTGAAAATGGGCTATGCCATTTTTACGAACTCAAGCACGGCTGATCAATTACTCGAGAACCTGCACCTGTTCCTGGTAGAAGGAAGAGATAAGGATATTGCCAAAGAATGAAGAAATTTCGTTGTCATTGAGCAATTGGTTAAATTCGATAGAAAATGATGCATCATGAAATCTTCATCCAACACCAATATCTTTCCTTGTATATGGTTTGACGGGAAGGCCACAGAGGCATTTGATTTTTATGTTTCGGTTTTCCCCAATTCAAAAATTACAGATCAGAATCCGATCGTTGTCAAAGCCCTGCTGGATGGCACTGAACTGATGGGCCTGAACGGAGGACCTATATACAAGCCGAATCCGGCTATTTCCTTCATGTGGATCTCTAACGACAAGGTCGCTATTGCACAGATATGGGAAAAGCTGACCGAAGAGGGCAACATATTAATGCAATTGGATAGTTACCCATGGAGCGCCAGTTATGGCTGGGCGGTAGACAAGTATGGTGTTAGCTGGCAGCTGTATTATGGACCTGATGACTGGACGTATAACAAACTCGTACCTACGCTGATGTTCTGCCAGGCCCAGCAAGGGCAGTGTGAACAGGCACTCGATTTCTACAGAAAGACTTTCCCTGAATATAAGAATGACGGTATCATGCGCTATTCAGATGGGGAAATGACCGGGCAGATCCAGCATACACAATTTACTATCAATGGTCATTTGCTCATGGCAATGGATAGCGGCGTGCCTCAGCAGTTCACCTTTACAGAAGGAGTTTCACTGGTGTTGGAATGCGACGACCAGCAGACGATAGACTATTACTGGGATGCGTTTACAAAAAGCGGGGAAGAAAGCATGTGTGGTTGGTGTAAAGATCCTTTCGGCGTCAGCTGGCAGGTAGTGCCGAAAAACATAGGCCAGATGCTGTTTAAGTCTTCTAATCCGCAGAAATCGCAGGAAGCGCTGATGCAGATGAGAAAGATAGAAATTGCAGAACTGCAGAATGTATAAAAAATAACTTCGCTTATAAGGGCAAAATAAGCCCTGAATTGATCTGAAATACTCCTTTCCGGCTTATCACAGCCGGAGAGGAGTATTTTGCTTATAACAGGCCGGTAACAGGCCCGATATTAGAATTCAAGCGGCAGCACCATCTCCTTCACGATAGGTTCCAGGTTTTCCAGTGACTGACGCAGGCCGGTTTGTAAATTGTTTTTCTCAAAAAGATTAAACAGCAGCTGCCGTACCGGATTTTTAGGAATGTAGATGTCCATCGTTAGGCGGGAGCGGCCATCAGGTGCTTTTTCAATGATGTAGTAGGTCGAGCTTTTCCGCTTTTCGTCGGTTTCACTAAATAGTATCTTTTCTTCGGGATTATAGGCAAAACTGCTTGTGAACATCATAATTTTCTGTCCGTTGTCCAGTATGTGCTGATGACGGCTTCCTACACCGGGCAGAAAATGTTCAACCTCATTTATTTCTTTTAATCCTACCTGCCATTGATGGCGGAACTCAAAATGTACGACGGTAAAACAGAGGGTTTTAATGTCCACATCGTAATCCCTGGATACGGAGACCACTTTCACCTTGTCTGAAAGTTCCAGTTGAGGATCGGGTTCCGGCGGCAGTTCTTTTCTTAACTGGCTTAGCTGTGTATAGTGGAAGGGAATTTCGCCTGTTTCTGTCTGTTTTGCGCTGGCGTCCCACTTCATCCATGTGGCCAGCCCTGTAGGCGGTGTGTCTTGTAAGAGGTTATCCGTTACCAGCCAGTATTCGTGCTGTGCAATATCATTTTTCAGGAGCTGGTGGGCTACGATCACATCTTTGCCTATCAGCTTACTGAAATTCTTCACATTATATGTGGTGAACTCGCCGTAATGGGTAATGACCTTCAGGGTAAGATCCACAGCAGATATACAGGCCCTGCACTGGCATATTTTGCGGTGGTCGTATGCATTCAGATGCCGGTGAAACTCGCAGAACATTTTTTCCACCTGTTTATATAGTGCTTCCAGCTCCAGTGGTTCTCCGAATTTATAGAACAGAATGGCGTCCCCTTCAATCTCTGATATCTCAAGTCCGGTGTTATTTGCGTTGATCAGGACTTCCAGTAATTGCTGTATGATATGCCGGCTATGATCGATCTCTATTTCGTTCACAAAACGGGTAAAGCCACTTATATCCGGAATAAAAAGTAGCCCTCTATTATCCATGTCTATTTTTTTCTAAAGTTAGTAAAAAAGTCCCGTAGCAGCGCCAATGCAAGGAGGCACACCCGATTGTCAGGTGTGCCTCGTTTTTTATCTTAGTACAAGATGCTTGTTCTATTGAAGTTGTACGCGATACACGATATGCCCGGTGGTATAGTTTGCGGGATCATGCCGAACATAGAGCCTGAGCGGCATCCCGGTCCATTGCAGCACAAATGTTACAGTTGTAATATTTCGGGTCCCGCTTATAAAAGGCCAACTTCAGCTTCCGGCGCAAGCTCCCAGCTGCCCTCCGCTATCTCCGCTTCAAGTTCCTGGTCGTCCCAGCCACAATAGCCTATGAATATCCTGATGTCCTTTTCAGTGATGGTATTGTCGTTAATATACTGCATGGCCGCCTTGAAATCGCCGCCCAGGTGAATACGGTCTGTTACCGGATCGCCTCCCTTTATCAGATCCGGACGCTGATGTATAAAATACAGGTGCTCCTGGTCTACCGGTCCGCCTTCATACAAGGGGAAGGGAGCACAGTCCCTGAACTCTACCAGTTCATTGATCCTCCTGGGAAATAGTCTGTTCACTACGAAGCCCATAGCGCCTTTTTCGTTATGTTCTGTGATGAAAATAACGGTTTGTTCAAAAAAGGTGTCATCGAGGAGTGATGTGCTGCGTAAAAACGTACCTGCCTTCATACCGTTAAAGTTAGCATAATGCCGCCAGAATTAACAAACCATTAGATATTTGGGTTTATTATGACAGATTTATTTAGTAAGTTTGAGTAAATGATCCGGAAGACTTCACATAATAACACCACAGATGCTGTCAGGTACGT
Source organism: Chitinophaga filiformis (assembly GCF_021646545.1). Taxonomy (GTDB): domain Bacteria; phylum Bacteroidota; class Bacteroidia; order Chitinophagales; family Chitinophagaceae; genus Chitinophaga; species Chitinophaga filiformis_A. Next base: position 271,848 of record NZ_JAKIRP010000009.1, read on the forward strand.
GATACCTGATATCAGCAACTGTTTTACCTGGTCATTCCCGGAATTTATCCCCTTTTGTGTAGACCTGTACTACTTCTCCAACTTTAAAGACTTTAACAGGTTTGCCCAGGCCTGATTGCTCCAATAGCCTGGGATAAGTATTTCAATCTTATTACTGTTAGTAATTAACGTGTAAAAGTTATTGCCATGTACCGGAAACAACGTGTTTCAGCTGGCAGAGCTGTCGCGCTATTAACACTATTGTGTGCCATTTCCGTGGAACGGGGAATGATCTCCAGTCCTAAATGGTATTTTATATTATGCATCACCACCCCGGTATTGCTGTTGTATGGCTTTGCCCGAAACAGGTGATCATACTGCGCTGTAAAAAAATATCATGTCATTTGCAGATGTGTTTATCCTGCTTTCAGCAGCTGGGTTGTTATGTTACGGGTTGCTGACAGCTATTCGAAACAGACAAAAACAAAGAAAGATGAAAAGATTACTTGATTATTTCAGCAGGCTGGGATCAAAGTACAACCTCACATTCTCAAGCCAGGAAGTGTTGAGGAACTGTATCATTGGGCTGGATGGGGTACAGAGAAAGTTATTGGTATTGAACGGCATCAATAAAGGAACGCTTACTGACTATGTCATTGATCTGAATAAGGTGACCAACTGTTCAGTGAAAAAGCAATATGGCCGTATCCGGGTCAATGGCCTGAGAACGCGAAAGCTGGAGCAATATCTTGAAAACATGAGCTTACATTTTAAGTTCATGATGGAAACACAACCTGCTGATATTCCCTTTTTCAGACAGACGGAAAACAAAGTCGGTGAGCTCTCTGACCTGGAAGATAAAGCAGAAAAATGGAAGGTGATCCTGTCCAAAATGTTGCCGCTGTCGCTGAAAAAAAGCGCGTGACAGATTCCGCCGGAAGTCCGCGTGTTTGTAACCGCGGCTTGCAAACACGGGGCAAATCGAGCTCCGAATTATCAATGTTAAACCAAAAATGAAAAGAAATGCAAAAAGAACAATTAGTAATAAAGAAGGAGGATTTTGATATCCTCACAACATGTATCAGAAATGGAGGAAGTCGTCAGGCATTCGATAAGAATAATGTAATGGAACTGGAAACAGAGCTGAAAAAAGCAAAACTGGTCAGCAAGGAGAATTTTCCTGATACAGTGGTAGGACTTAATTCTACCGCTGTTATCAAAGATTTGGAAACGAACCGCATACTGGCCATTACGATCGTTACGCCCGACAAAGCAGATATCAGCCAGAACAAGATATCCGTATTGGCGCCTATCGGTACAGCCCTGCTGGGATTTCAGAAGGGAAATGAGATCAGCTGGTCAGTTCCGGCGGGAGAGAAGAAGCTGATGATACTGGATGTTTTCTAAACACCGGCGGCTCACCTCCAGCCGCCGCCTAATGCACGGTAGAGAGACACAATGGCCAGCAGTTGCTGTTCGCGGTCGCTCACCTTGTTGAGGCGTGCAATCAGCAGGTTTTGCTGCGCAGTCAATACCTCTGTGTAATTAGCGAAACCGTAACGTACCAGTTCCTGCGTATATTCTACTGATTTCCGCAGGTTCTCCAGCTGCAGATTTCTGTCTGCTGCCTTTTGCCCTGCCATCTGGTATGAATACATGGCATCAGACACGTCTTCTCCAGCTGTCAACACGGTGGTTTTAAAATTTAGGGCTGCCTGCTGCTGTTGTTCCCTGGCGGCACGCAGCCTTGCTTTATTGATTCCCTGGTTGAAAATAGGCTGGCTTAACCCTGCTGTCAGGTTACTGAGCCAGGAACCCACTCCCCAGAAAGAACTTAAACTTGCATACCCTCCTGATGCACTTAGCGTCAGGGAGGGATAGAAATAACTGCGGGCTACATTCGTCAATTCGAAATAGTAGCGCAGGTTATATTCTGCCGACTGTACATCGGGTCTGTTAGCCAGTAATTGAGCCGGTACGCCTGTTTTTAACAACGTAATAGGGTGCTGGCTGTCCAGTGTTGCGCGTCTGACTGGCCCTGGAATATTCCCCAGTAAAAGGTTCAGCTGATTCTCTGTTTCCCGGATAGACCGTTTGAGATCGGGGATGGTGACAGATACAGCATACTTGCTGGCTTCACTCTGCACAATAGCAGCTCCGGTAACGGTATTGGCCGTTTTGAGCTCCTTCATAATATCCACTGTCGACTGCCAGTTCTTCACGCTTTCCTGTGTGATGATCAGCTGCTCGTCCAACGCCAGTAGGGTGTAATAACTACTGGCGATACCTGCTACCAGCGATGTCTGTACCGCCCGGGCGTTGGCCTGGGCCTGCAGTAAGCCGGCAAGGCTGGCCCGTTTGGCGCTCTTCAGCTTTCCCCAGATGTCGGCTTCCCAGCTGGCCGTTAACGTTGTCTGGTACAGGCTGTTTGTGACAGTTTTCCCGATGGCCTGCGGATCAGATGATCCTGCAAAGGCAGCTGTTGGATTTGCACCCAATGAGGGAAGGAACTGCAGCTTGCTTTGTTCATACATCGCCGCCGCCTGCCGGATGCGGGAATAGGCGGCCTGAATGTCCAGGTTCTGATTGATCCCCGTGGTGATCAGTTGTTGCAGCAGTGTATCCGTAAATATCTCTTTCCAGTGCAGACTGGCAATATTGCCGGTATCCTTTTCGTCAATATCCCTGTAAAGGCCCTTTATGGCTGTATGCTGGCTGTCATACTGTTTTGTGATAGCGCAGGATGTCATCATCAGTATAACTATACCGGTAAGGACGATATGCTGTGAGAAATGCCGTTTCATATTACGCGCTTTTTGCTGCTGAGTTTTTCCTGCAAGGTCTGGAACAGGATAAACAGAACAGGTGTGATGAAGATCCCGAAGGTGGTGCCGATCAGCATACCGCCGACTGCTCCCGTACCTATAGAGCGATTGCCGTTGGCGCCTGCGCCCGTAGCAAGCATCAGGGGGATAAGCCCCAGGATGAAGGCAAAGGAAGTCATTAAAATAGGCCGTAACCGCGCTTCTGCTCCCTTTACAGCTGCTTCAACGATGTCCATGCCAGCCTTTCTTCTTTCAAGCGCGTATTCCACTATCAGAATTGCATTTTTAGCAAGTAGTCCAATTAGCATAATGAGGGTGATCTGTACATAGATATTGTTGCTGATGCCAAAGAGCCTGATGAACAGGAAGGTGCCCGCGATCCCTACGGGGATGGCCAGCAGTATGGCAAAAGGCAGCAGATAACTCTCGTACTGGGCGCTCAGCAGCAGGAATACAAATACAAGGCACAACAGGAATATAAATACTGTCTGGCTGCCTCCCATCAATTCTTCCCTTGTGATACCCGAATATTCAAAGCTGTAACCCTGCGGAAGCGTTTCTGCGGCCACTGCCTGTATAGCGGCAATAGCCTGCCCGGAACTGTAGCCCGGATTGGGTGTACCGTTCACGCTGATGGAGTTGAAAAGATTAAAGCGGGTAATGGACTGTGGCCCGTAAGTCTGTGTCAGTGTCACGAATTCAGTAACAGGCACCATCTGACCATCCTGCGTGCGTACAAATACAGCGTTCAGGGTTTCCGGCGTTGTGCGGAATTCAGGTGAAGCCTGTACCATCACACGGTATTGTTGCCCAAACTCGTTGAAATTAGATGCATAGATGCCGCCATAATAACCCTGCATGGCGCCCGTAATATCTGTCACATTCAATCCTGCCTCTTTTACTTTCGGCACGTTGATGGTCATCGTGTATTGCGGAAAGTTGGGATTGAATGATGTAGTAGCAAACTGAATCTCCGGGCGGTCGGTCAGCGCAGAGAGGAAATCTTTTCCCACCTTATAGAAGCTGGCAATGCTGCCACCTGTTTTATCCTGTAACTGGAACGCAAATCCATTGGTAGCGCCAAAACCCTGGATAGTAGGAGGTGCGAAGAACTTGATCTCCGCTTCTGTAATATCGGCCGTCTTTGCAAACAACTCTTTGATGATCGTCTGCACATTCCGTTTCCTTTGTGCCCAGGGAATAAGCCGCATGACGACCAACGCGTAATTGTTGCCGCTGCCGGAGAGTTGTCCGCGGCCGGTTACCACAAGTACACTGGTCACCTCCGGGATGGTGCCGGCAATCTGCTCTACCTTTCGCGCCACAGCATCTGTCCGGTCAAGCGAGGCATCGGGAGGCAGCGCAATATTACAGTTGACAGCACCCAGGTCCTCATCGGGCACAAAGCCCGTTGGTGTGCTTTTCGAAAGGAAATACAATACGGCGATAAAGACGGCAAGTATGGAGAGCGGTATCCACACCTTCTTCGCCAGAAACGCAACCGACTGCCGGTAACGGGCGGTCATCAGCGCGAAGGCGGTGTTAAACGCCGTATAGAACCGCTGTAACAGCCCCTTTTTCCGATGCTTTTCATGATGAGGTTTTAGAAACAACGCACATAGCGCCGGACTTAATGTAAGCGCATTGATAGCTGAAAGCACAATGGCAGTGGCCAGCGTAAGGCCAAACTGTTTGTAGAATACGCCTGACGAACCGCCTATGAAGCTGACAGGAATAAATACGGCAGACATTACCAGTGTAATGGAAATGATCGCTCCCGATATTTCACCGAGTGCATCGACACTGGCCTGCTCCGCCGACTCGTACCCTTCATCCAGCTTGGCATGGACAGCTTCCACCACCACAATCGCATCATCCACAACAATGCCTATCGCCAGTATAATAGCAAAAAGCGTCAGCAGGTTAATTGTAAACCCGAATAATTTCAGGAAGAAAAAGGTGCCGATAATAGCCACGGGAACAGAAATAGCAGGTATCAGCGTGGAACGGAAATCCTGCAGGAAGATAAATACGACGATAAATACAAGCACGAAAGCTTCTGCCAGGGTATGTAATACTTTGTCGATCGAGGCAGTCAGGAAGTCATCTGCGTTCTGTAACACGGCATACTTAAGACCGGGTGGAAAACTCTTTGCAGCCTCTTGGAGGGCTTCCAGTGTTTGCCGGATCACCTGGTGGGCGTTGGAACCTGCCACCTGTGCTACGTCAACAGAAACGCCCGGACGCCCGTTCACCCGGCCAGGGTTGAAGTAGCTCAATGCGCCCAGTTCCACCCGTGCAATGTCCTTTAACCGAAGAATGCGGCCTCTCAGGTTGGAACGTATCACTATGTCCCCGAACTGTGCGGCATCCGTCAAAGTGCCCGGATAGGCTATCACATATTGAAAGGATTGCTTTCCCTGCTCACCAAACTGTCCCGGTGCCGCCTGGATGTTCTGATCGGCCAGGGCGGCAGTGACATCTGCAGGTACCAGCCCATACGATGCCATGGCCTGTGTATTCAGCCAGATACGCATGGAATAATTCATTGTGCTGGGAGATGATGCATCGCCTACGCCCTGTATACGCTTGATAACAGGCAATACATTGATAGACGCGTAATTCTGTATGAAGGTCTGGTCAAAAGCCGGATTATCGCTGTATAAGGCAAAAATGAGCAGCGTACTGGTTTGTTTCTTCTGAACCGTTACACCTGCACGGGTTACCTCCTGCGGCAACAAAGGTGTGGCACGCGATACTGCATTCTGTACGTTCACCGCCGCCAAATTCGGATCGCTGCCGATCTTGAAACTGATAGTGATGTTCGCGCTGCCGTCATTACCGGCAGTAGAGGTAATGTAATCCATATTCTCCACGCCATTGATCTGCTGTTCCAGCGGAACAATCACACTCTTCATTACAACATCTGCATTTGCTCCGCTGTAGCTGGCCTGTACCTGTACAGTAGGAGGAGCAATATCAGGATATTGTGATATCGGCAATGATGCCAGCCCGAGTACGCCAAGCGTCACGATAATAATAGATATTACCGTCGATAATACCGGCCGTTCTATAAATCGCTTTAACATATCATTGTTTTAACAGGCAGGCTTGTCATAGTGAGGTTAATGCATCGGCTGCGCTGATCGTTTTAGGTTTTATGACCAGGCCTTCCCTTAAACTCGATATCCCATCCGCCACAATTTTGTCGCCCGGCCTGATGCCAGCGGTGACAATAAATGCCTGTCCTGCTGATGCTGTAGAAGTGATCTCGACAGACCTGACCTTATTACCGGCTTCCAGTATATACACGAACAATTTTCCCTGTATCTGATAAGTGGCTTTCTGCGGAACCAGTAAGGCAGTATCAATCTTCTCCGGAATGCGCACAAGCGCGCTGCTGCCGCTGTGAACCAGGCCAGCCGGATTAGGAAAGGTAGCTCTCATATTCAGTGCCCCGGTCTGTGTGTTGATAAGGCCACTGGCTGTTTCTACCTTTCCTTTATCCGGAAGCAGTGTTCCGTTTGCGAGCACTAATGTTACAGGAGGAAGCGTCGCCAGCTTTTCCTGCATGGTTCTCCCTTTAGATGCAGCAAAGAAATCCAGCCCCTGTTTCTCATTGATCGAAAAGTAAGCATAGATCCTGCTGATATTGGATACGGTTGTTAAAGGGTTCGGTGTTGTACTGTTGATAAGACTACCTATCTTATAAGGTAGTATGCCTATCACGCCGTCGGCAGGACTGTATATGCAGGTATAACTCAGGTTCGTTCTTGCATTGCTTAATGCAGCCCTGGCCTGTGTAAGCGCAGCCTGTTTGGATTGCAGCGTATATTGCGCTGATTCCTCGGCATATTTACTGACGATGTCTTTGTCCACAAGCGGTTTAACTTTGTTCAGATCCATCTGCGCTGCATTCACATCTGCCCGTGCTATTTCAATGTTCGCCTCAGCTGTTTTTACTTCCTGCTCATATTGCGGCGCATTGATACGGAAAAGTAATTGTCCCTTCTTCACAGCTGCGCCTTCATCTACGTATATGTCCTCCACATACCCGTCGATCTTCGGACGTATTTCAATGTTTTGAATACCCTGAATAGTGGCGGGGTAATCATTGTCTATCTCTGCCTGCTGATAAGCCATTTCAAGTACCGGGTAAGTCTTCACATCATTTTTCGCAGGACCGTTTTTCTTACCGCCACAGGCAATGAGCTGTACCAGCATAATACATGTCAGCAGCTTCGCTGTTGTTCGTTTACTTATACGCATATGCAATTGAGGTGATGATGTCTGCCATGGGAAGTCAATATGCCCCGAAACTACCTGACATAGGGAGATTCGTCAGGTGTTTTTCGCCGGAGAGGCAGGAAGAGTCGGTGAACAATGCCCAACAGCGTGTTAAATAAGTAGCAGAAATGCGAAAAGATCACGGGTGTTTTAAAGCGTTGCAACAGATAAAAAAAACAGAAATAATATTTCTAATTTTCTATTTTGTGTTCGTTGTATAATCTCTTATGCCTGAAAAACAAGTTGTCCATTTCTTTCATGGCGATGCCGTGAGACTGGAGTTCCCCGACCACTATGACTGGTTTGTCCCCGATCTGATCAAGCACCTCAATAGCGTGTTAACAGCCATTAAGGACCATCTCTGCCGGATCGTACTGAAGAATAATGATGAAGACCTGCTTCACATTGAAATATCAGATGATTATGTACGGCACGAGGAATGCATGTTGTATGATAATTATATTGCCCGCCTGGACGACTTTATTGCCGATCTCTTTAAAACGGTCAATTCACATCTTGTACATCGCTTTAGTGGGTATGGTATTGTACCGTTGCGTAATACTACTGCCGCCAATGAATCATTCAAGCTATCCAATTTATACTTTGCTTATGTAAGCCGTAACGAATTGTTGAATGGTATACCCGGATATTCGCTGGTGGGTGATACCGTTGATTATTTGCCCCTGCTCCCCGAAGAAGCAAGGGAGATTCCACAGATCCCTGCACGTCTGACACTGGAAGAGCTGAATCTGCAATACCAGTCCGACCTGTATGATGGCAGGCATTATCTGCCCGTTTACGCGGATAAGGAAGCCCCGCAATGGCTGCGTCAGGAACTGGAAAGGGTATTACACATCAACCCGGAAAATACCATACAATTAAATATCAACTCGCCGTTTGATCCCGTATCCAACAGGATGAAGGTCGTCTTTACGTCAGGACGGTTCCAGACAGTTGAGCACCTGGATAAATGGAACTTCTATGAACTGGGGATGATGTTCAACAAACTACTGAAAGACAGGGAGGAGAAGTATTGCCTTTTAAGGCCGGATGATGATAACTTTATCTATGCCTATTGCGACAGGACACAGTTTGAGCTGTTTAAGAAATATGATTACGTGGAAATACACTATCTGAACATCTTTGATGATCAGTGATAATCCTGCCCGGAGATAGCAGAACTATTTGTCACTTCTTATCCAGCAGCGCATTCGGCGGATACCCAAAGCGGCTCTTAAAAGCATAAGAGAAATGGGATAGATTTTCAAAACCTACTTCCACATAGACATCGATAGGTTTTCGTTGTTGCTCCGCTATCTGGTAATGGGCGAGATCAAGCCGTTTTTCTGTCAGCCATTTCTGCGGAGTGGTATTGTAAGCCTTTTTAAAATCCCTTCTGAAGGTTGCCAGACTACGGCCGGTGAGATAACCAAATCTGTCCAGCGTCATGTTAAACATATAATGTCGTTCCATGAATTCCGTCAGGTTGATCTTACCCGGCTCTTCGAAGTTTGCCAGCAGCCCATCTACATCTTTATCAATGGATCTTAAAATACTGATCGCCTCCTCTATTTTGATTGCCGCTATATCTGCAGGGAGTTTATCGCCCAGGTCGAAATAGGGAATAAGCGATGCAAGACAGCTTTCCAGCAGGGGATGTTTGGTAAAGCGATACACCTTTTGCAATGGTTGTACCCTCCCGGTATTAACAGCCTTGTGCCGGGAATAGAAATCCGTTAGACGCTCCCTGGTGAGATGCATAGCCACGGCTTTATGCGGTAGTCCGTCCTTGGGATAATTGATAACAGTAGCCAGCTGATTGCGTGGGATCAGGAAGGTATCGCCTGCGTTGAATGTATGGGTAGCGTCAGCCTGAATGATTTTAGTTTCGCCCGAGATGAACCAGACCAGCATATGGTGTTCAAACATGACTTCGACTCTAAAGGACTTGCCTTTAAACTCAGATAATTTAATGTCAGGGGTGATGTATTTTGTTTCAAATTCCATTGCCGTAAATGATAAATCTACAAAAATAAAACGGGTCGGATGGATTGCCGGGGTGTTTTGGTTTCCCGGGGACGTCATGTTTTCCCGGGTTGCACCATTTTTCCCGGGGCGCCACCATTTTTCGTTGCGGGTTTAAACATTTTCCCCGGGGGTGCACCATTTTCGCCCCGGGGTTGAAACCCCGCGCTACAAACACGGGACTCCTAGCGGAGTCCTATTGTGTTTTGTTGATGGTCATTTGTTCTGAATGTATGTTTCAGGGGCTCACCATTTTTCCCCGGGGGGAAACCCTGCGCATAAACACAGGATCTAGCGGAGTTCACCTTATCTCAACTTGCAGGAAATGAAATCCCTGTCATCTCTTCACTCAGCGTCCATAATCTCTGTGCATTGGCGGCATCAACAGCGTATGGTTTTACACCCCGAAGCGATGAAGGATCATCATAATTATGTACAATATTCCCTTCATCCAGTTGTGCCACATCCGCATCTTCACAATACACGCCACCTATGCCGTTTAGCTGGGGGCTGACAGCACACCAGACGGAGGTAGCGGCACCCTGGGCCACAGTTTTTAACCTGGCGGCCACTTCTGGATAGATGTCTCCGTTTTCATCGTGCGTGCCCATTTGCTGGAATAAGGCCATCGGTGCAACACGTCCGAGGTCTGTGCCCAACACTGATCCCGGATGCAGCGAATAAGCTCTTATACCGGCGCTTTTACCGCGGCGGTCCAGTTCCACGGCAAACAGGTTATTGGCTGTTTTAGACTGCCCATAGCCTTGTAATGTTTCATACTCCCTGTTAATGAAATTAGGGTCCTCAAAGTTGAAGGGGGCCATCTGGTGCCCGAAGGACGATACGTTCACCACGCGTGCGCCGTTTGCTTTCTTTAAGGCTGGCCAGAGCTTGGCCGTTAGCTGGAAATGCCCCAGGTGATTGGTTGCCAGCTGCGATTCATACCCGCGTTTATCACGTTGCAATGGTACCCACATGATGCCCGCATTATTGATGAGGATATCAAGCTTTTCATGAGTAGCAAGGAATTTTTCTGCAAAGGTATTTATAGATGCCGGGTCCATAAGATCCATCGCTGCTACTGTTACATTGCTTACACCTTTTAAATTGTTATTGGCCTTCTCCACATCGCGTGCAGGGATAACCACACTGGCACCGGCAGCAACCAGCGTCTTTACTGTTTCCAGTCCTATACCTGCGTAGCCACCGGTAACGATCACCTTTTTACCAGTAAGGTCAATTCCTTTTATAACATCATGAGTCGTTGATGCAGCGTTGAATCCCGAGTGAAGCGCTTGTTGTAATGCTCCGTTGTAGTTGTCTTTCATTTTAGAATTTTTGTAAGACAAAACTAAAGACAACTATAGGAATCTACTTTGTTTAAAACGTCAAACTACTTTGTTTAACGCGTCAATTTATGGGGAAGAAAATACAGATGAGATGGACGATGCTGGTCAACAATAACAAAGCCGGCAAGCAGAAAATACCCGCTTACCGGCTATTATAAAAAGGACATTATGCCTGGTTGCAGATGATCACGGATGCCTGTCCATACCTAAAGTGGAAGGGGGCGGGTGGATGATAACTGGCTGGTTCCTCGGCATTCGCAACATGTGTGACGAATTTAAGTGCGCTGAGAGGTTGTTCGAACAGCATAATAATATCAGAGCCTCCGAAGGCAAAATAGCCGAATTCCTGTCCCTTCTGTACCGGCCTTCCTTCCAGGTCATCACTGTACATATTCACAGATGATACCTGCGCCATGCCGATCGGCGCGACAACTACTTTCCCAACCCTGTCGTCACCGGTTTCGAGCACCAGTATCCCTCTCGCCTGGGAGAATTCATAACCATCTTCTGCACCATCAGGCGCATCAAATTGTCCGCCGGAGATATTTACGTTTAAATAAACTTTACCCGGTACAGCACCCAGGTACAGCACTTTCCCGTTTACAGGAGCATGGTAGCGGTGATAATCGAACGGGCTCAGGAAGTAATGGACAAATGTACCATTATAGAAGTTGCTGGCATACTGGCTCGCATCTGGTCCCAGCAGGTCGCTGATATTACCAATGCTGTGCGTCTTCTTTAAGGTGACATTGGTTCTGTTGCCGTCCACGTCCAGTACATTCCCGTTGCCGTCAATCTTATAATGTGCTTTGAAGGTGCAATCAGCAGGAGAGGAGATGATCGTATTGTCAAAAGGATTTGCCACAGGGCGCATGGGGGAGCCGTCCGGCTGCAGGGAGTTTAGCTGTCTGTAAAAGAAAGTATTGAATGAGGTCCAGTTTGGCTCGTCATCAGAATAGTCCTGCAGGTTATACTCCGGATCGTTTTTAAAGGATGCCAGGGTTTCAGGTGTCAGCGATTCCGGTGTATTCAGGAAACTGCCCCAGGCGTTAGCATACTCAACCAGCCAGTCGGCAAATGAGAAATCATTAATAGCGCTCCTGTAATCCTGTAGGGTCTTGCCGTCAAGTGGTTGGTCCACCAGCCAGTAAAAGTGACAGAGGCGGTCATAGATCTCCTGACTATAGCCATTTTGTGAACTGGTGTTCTGCCATGGATCGTATTTAGGGTTTGTGTTTTCGCTGGGAATGACTTCTGCGAAATTCGTCAGGTAAACAAGATAATCTGCCGGCATAACCGGCCAGCCATAAGAAGAATACAGATCATTCAACGCTGCGTAAAGTTCAGGGTCCAGGCTGGTCTTTGCCCTGGCATTGGCTGCTACCAGTGAAGCCGTTAGTGCGTCGGCAAAAAAAGGGTCCTGGTCAATCTGTTTCGCGAGGTTCTGGATGACATCTGTGGAACTTGAGGTAAGTGTAATCATGGTTTGAGGTTTTAGGATTATGGTAGATGTAAACGAAACGAATAGATATGGTAAGGCGACAAAATTAGCTATTTCCTGATCCAACATAAATACTATTTTTTAGAGCGGAACCTGAACAAAATACGCGGAAGATTGTATATCGCCCTGTTGGTACTATAAGTCTGGTGATGATCTATGATTATATAGTGTCTTAGTGACACCATGGGATAAAATACTAGTTGAAAAAGTTAAAATACGGAGCTCCTTGTATTGAGGACTATACTATTTTTACAACGTGCAATAGTATAGTGTACTGAGCATCAAAACCCATATTATTAAAACTCAAAAGAACCATTCACGGTATAGGAAAATGATACGAACCCAGCTATGGCGCTCTATTCTGCTGTAGTTTAATTTTCATTCTGACGACTAATGCGAGAACCTATGAAGCTGTGACTTGAAATGCCCGCTTGTGGGATTGCTGTGGCTTTGAAAAACCCGTTGATGGTGAAGTGAACAACTATCCAGGCTATCCTTTTTTTATCACCATTTAAAAGAGCACACGATGCTAAAATTTACATGGACATCGCTCATGTTGTTATTTGGCAGCTTTGTTGCGCACGCACAAACGAATATTGCGCCACAGGCCACTTCAACAACGTCCTATGTTTCTTCATGGGAAACAATTACGGCGTTAAATGACAATTACACGCCGGCCAATTCAAACGACAAAAGTCATGGCGCCTATGGGAACTGGAACAATCCTAACTCCATCCAGTGGGTACAATATGACTGGTCGCAGACGTATGCCATTACCTCTGCACAGGTATACTGGTTTGATGATGCCGGTGGTGTACTGACGCCCACTACAGCGTATCTTGAATACTGGAACGGCGCTGCATGGACACAGCTGGCAAATGTTCCTTTACAGAAAGATGCATTCAACACGGTATCATTTGCATCCGTGAATGTAACCAGGCTGCGGCTGTCAATGCGTAACACTTCGCAGTCAACAGGTATCCTTGAATGGCGGGTGTATGGTACTCAGGTGACAACACCTCCGCCTACCGGCGACAGCAGCAATTATACCTGGCCGGCATATTCGCCTACCATTAGTTATGACTTCAGGAGTGAATATCCTAATCTGGCTGAACCGGCACAAGTGCTGAATGATTGTCCGCAGGTAGTTGGTACCCAGTCTTCCGGCTGGTGGACATTCCGCTGGGGACCAAAGAAACGCGCAAGAATTACTTCCGCTGCTATCACACCAATGCTGGCCCGCTTAAACAGCGAGTTCAGATACTTCCGCGATACAATGGGCTGGCCTGCTGATGTGAGAGCCAGAAACGGTTATAAGAGCGCAGTATACCTGTATGGTTCCGGGCTTTGCACAGACAATGCAGATAGCACAGAGGCCGGCGGATGGCAGAGCGCTATTTATTACAACGGCAGGAGCTGGCCGATGATCCTGGCTTCTTATTATCCGGTATATGCTTTTGACCCTGCATACACTGGCAGCGACGGAGAATATCAGCGAAGTGCCATGGTGCATGAGGGTATCCACGCAACGCTGGCAGATTTACCCGGCGTAAAGAATTCAGCATGGTTCCATGAAGGCGGTAACGTGTGGTTCCAGCAAACAGCTGATGCCCGCAGGTCCAATAACTACAGCTCTATGGGCTTCCTGAACGGTACTGATTTCATTGCACCGTTCATGCCTATAGAATGTTATTCAGGCTGGCTGCAGGATGGCAGCTTCGGCGGACCATCAGCAGAAGGCGTGAATATGTACAGCGGCGGTCAACAGCTTTGTACATGGCGTAGATTCCTGGGTGGTCATCAATACAGTTCATCCTTCCCGACATTCCTCGGTAATACCCTGGGCGACAATGCCGTTCCATGGATCTGGAGATATGCCTCTTCAAGGGTACTGGAAGGAATCGCAAGTGGAATCGGCGCTGCTCAGATGCGCAGACTGATCACAGAATACAGGGCTAAACAGGCGATGGTTGATTTTGGTAAATGGAAGAGAGCTGTTGTTGCGCTGCTCAATGATAACTTCGGTAGTTCTATCGGTGCCGAGTGGCAGCCTTCCTGGTTAAATCCTGCTCCGTGGATCGCAACACCGTATGCGAAAACAACCAGTACCAACGGGGTGTTGAGACCTGACACCACTACACTGCCAGGTTGGTCGGGCGCTAACCAGATCCCTTTAACAGTAACCGGCAATACCGTTACTGTAAACTTTCAGCCTATCGGCGCAAACATGACCTGTCAGCTGGCTTACTGGACTGCCAATGGGACACCTGTATACAGCCAGTATGTTTCCAGCGGTAACGTTACACTGAAATTGCCTGCTGCTCCGGCTAACAATGTGGTGATCGCTATCATAACAAACACAGATTATATCTATTCAGGAGAAGCCACCAGAAAGGCGAAGTATGACTACCGTCTGCAGCTTGTTACCGGTGTTACCGGCGCTGCAAGCGTGAACACGAAATGGTATGCTGCTGCCCTGCTTTCCGGTGCAAGAACCGGCGAAGCCGTTGCAGAGGCTAGATCAGGTATAGATTGGTCTTTGTATTGTAACCAGCCATTCCATGGCCAGGCAAGACCTGAAGAATACAAAGTAGCTTTCGCGCATCCGGCGTTCCAGGTATATCCTAACCCCGCTGTGGGCAGCAATGGTGTGCAGATCCGTTTCTCCAATGCGAAGGCAGAAAGAAGCATTATCACTGTCTATAGCCTGACTGGTGAACTGATACTGCAGAGAATGACTACAGGAACTAATTATACAATAGAACCTAAGGCATTGAAACCAGGCGTATACCTGGTGAAAATCGCGAATACAGCGCTCAACTCCACACAAAAGCTCGTGGTGCTTTAAGTGAATTGATCTGTAACAATGATAAGGGCCGCCTTTGCGCGGCCTTTGTCTTTTGTATACATCGGGAGCTCACGCACTTTGGAGGGCCGGGCGGATGAGAAGGTCAGCATATTCCTGTTATAGGGTAAAACCGGTTTTTAAGCCCGGATTTCGAATGGGTACTTAATCCGGGTATATGATGTCAATTAGAAGCAACGCGGCTAAAAATTGCGTTATTTGCAACAATAAAAGGGTTTTTAGCGGAACCTGGAAGAAACATAAAACTTAAACCATACGACATGAGAAAAGTAATTGTAAATCTTGCGGTAACACTGGACGGCTTTATTGAAGGTCCCAACGGAGAAATAGACTGGTGTATCACTGACGATGGACCAGGGTCGGAAGAGGGCATTATGTCCCATTTTGACGCGTTTCTGGCGCAGATCGACACTATCTTCTACGGACGGGTGAGTTATGACCTCTGGGGCCAATATCAGCCTGCAGCCGATGCCCCATTACCGGAAAAGAAACTCTGGGAGAATGTACATAGTAAAAGCAAGTATGTTTTTTCAGCAGAATCGAAAGAAAGTAGCGACGCAGTGTATGTCACATCCGATATCGCCCGCAGGGTAAATGAAATGAAGGCCCAGCCGGGAAAGGACATCTGGCTCTATGGCGGCGCTAAACTAATCACCACGTTTGTGAACCTGGGGCTTGTCGACAATTACCTGCTGGCGGTGCATCCCGTGATACTGGGAGGAGGGAAACCGTTGTTTTCAGACCTGAAAGACCGGACCAACCTGAAACTTAACCGGGCTGTTCCGTCAACATCCGGCGTGCTGCTGCTGGATTATGAAAAATCTTAAAGTGAACGGTGCTCGAAAGAGCGTTTGACCTGGGAGCATGTGACCAGGATGTAACTAGCATATGACCAGGATTAACTTCCGATTATCTTCCGATTCAATCGGAGGATAATCGGAAGTTAATCCTGGTCATATGCTGGTTACATGCAACTCACATCCAGTCAAAATGCTGTTGCTGACTTTAGCATCACATACAGAAAAAGGGGCTTATAACCGAATCAGGTGTCTTTATGACAGGATTAAGGGCCTTTCGTATACATTGTTTAAACCGCATAGGAGTCTTTCCTGATATCGCGCTACGGGCGTTGGGGAGTGCCACCCGAAAAAAAGCGCTTTCCTGCAGTGGAGGAAAATGCAGTTAAGGGACAGCATTCTGCAGTTCGAGGACAGGATTTTGCAGTTAAAGGACAAAGTCCAAAACTGCATGCTGATCTTCCATAACATTGCATGAAAGACTACGGGAAAGTGTCATCCGGAGGACAACACTTTCCCGCAGTGAAAGGAAAGCTCCTTGACATATTGGATTAAAAGATTACTAAAATAAGGGATGTTGGTGGGCGTCAGGGCCTGGTATCCTCCCGCAGCCAGTAACGGACCTTGCTGACATGTCCGGACCTGAGGTCCCATATATAACAGCTGGCATCCAATGCGCCTACATTCCATACTTCCCATTCGTTATCATTGAGGCGGCGCGCATAACTGTTTACCCCGAATATGGCATTATGTTGTACCCGTCTTGCATAATCTTTCCCATTAAGCTCAAAATAGGACAGTGCCGCCATCTGTATGGCAGAAGCCCACTGGTGCGGATATAAGATGGTTGCAGCATTGTAAATGCTATCCCTGTAAGGTGTAATGTCGTCTTCTGCTCCGGTCAGTTCTTTAAAACCGGGAAGTGAGGCCGGAGGCTGTTCCAATGAGCGCAACTCCTGTTCTCTCGCTGTTCTGTAGCGGGCACGGTTGTTGTTGAGAAAAGCTGCCAATTTTACAGTTTGCAATTGTCTGTTACGATAATAACTATCCTCATTGGTATATCCGGTGGCGGGATAGCTGTCCCAGATCGATTGGAGAAGATCATCCATCAGGTGGATGGTTTTGTTAGCTGGTTTTGCGATGGAGTGAGGCCACTGGATTTTCAAATATGCCGGATCATCAAGCCTGGTGCGGCTGGCAGCTGTGATGATACCCCGTCTCACGTCATACCGGAATGAAACTGCCAGCAGATGATCGGCAGCCCATACCTGCCAGCTATCGCCGGAAAGATGCTGGGTATACACCTGCATGCCATATAGTCCTTTTGTACGATAGTAGCGAAGTGCGTGTTGTTGTAATGTGGAATCAGAAAACATGGCCACAGTGAACATTGAATTGGCAATTTGCGCGGTCATTGTCGGATCGAATGTGCGGAGCAGTACCACTGCGAAGAGATCAATATTGCTGGTCAGACTACGCGGGTCGCGGAGGCTGGTGGTATCCCAGTCGAGTGCCAGCAATGCAGGCGGCGGAGGCGCATGTTGTACAAATTTTGCCGAACGCACCGCTGCGTATTTGTCGCCATTTGACTGACTGAATGAATTGAAAGCTTTGATGAATGCAGCATTGCGGAATTTTTCCGTGCGCTGTACAATTTCGCTGTCGGGAAGACTGCTCATCATTTTCTCAAGCTCATACCAGCTTTGCCGGTTTGTATTGGTGAATAGGTCTATGGATTTCAGCAGTTCTTTTTCTTCTGTTGCTTTGGTAGTCTGGGAATAGACCATGCCGGTGATCATAGTCCATATGACTGTCAGGCAGACAATTTTTCTCATATACAGCAAGGGTTTTCAGTTAATAATGATGCCTTGTTACAGGCGACACAAGATAGTAAACAGTTACTAAATTCATTGATTAGTTACAGTTACTGGATATATTTTCGTTTAGTTGAAAATTATTTTCGCTTCTCATTTCAAATAATAATTTTTAGATTTGCCACCGCATTAAGGGGGCAAATTGTCATTTACTTTTATCGTCATGGAATGTTCGGCATCGGTTTAATGTGAGCGATGCATGCCAATGAAGACCAACAGAAGAGTTGAAGGACCATTGGAATTCACAATGGAATAGAAGAGGAATACACTGCAACGAGTCATTTAATTTATACACCTGTTTAAATCTGATTAATCACAACATTAATGGGGTGCGCAGAGTTACCGTGCCCTAAATTTTAACTGTATCCTACTGCAACATGAAAAATCGCAATTACATTGTCCAATCAATGATTGGCGCAGCTATGCTTTTTCTGGCTGCCAGCTGCCAAAAAGAAGACATTTTACAAGAAAAACTAGACACAGACAATGGCCTGTCTGTCATCACAACAACTACAGGAAGACAATTTACACTTGTTCCTGACGCCTATGGCCGCCTGCTTATTGACAATTCAGCAAAGACTTATTTACCCGGAGACGTCATCAACCTGAAAGGCACATTTAAAGCTGTACAGGTTGTAAATCTGAGTGGGAGCGCTTCAGCTCCTATTACTATTCGCAACCTGACAGGTACCACCGTAACGATCGGTAATCCTTCCTGGAATGGTGGCGCCTATGGGGTAGCATGTGTTTTCTGGAATTGTCATTACATTCGTTTCGGCGGACAAGCAGGCCAGTCACAGATGATCATCAGCGGTTCTACCCAGGCTGCAAAAGCATCTTACTATGACCTGCAGATCGGCAACAAGAGCGATAACATTGAAGTCTCCAACATGACCATCCAGTATGGTGGAAACGGTATCGTAGCGAAAACAGATCCTGTAAGGGGAGATGCCACTACAGTGTATCCAAACACCACTATGTCGAATCTGAAGATCCATGATCTGTTGATCAGGAACACGACAAATGAGGCGATGTATATCGGTCATACAGCTACCTATTGGGATCTGACGGCTAATGCTCCTTACTACGGCGCCACATCGTCAATGACTGCCACTCACCAGTATGTACAGCCCATCATCTGGCGGAATGTGAAAATTTATAACAACAAGGTTCAAAACATAGGACTGGATGGTATTCAAACGGCTGCGATCGATCAGCTGGAGATTTACAGGAATGAAGTGACCAACTGGGCTACACAGAGGAATTCCGCACACAACGGCGGTATCCTGATAGGTGGACGTACCACAAACACTAATACACACGACAACTATGTACACGACGGCTGGGGCGAGCTGTGTCAGTTCTATGGTTCTGGTGGAAGCGGGGTTACCCATATCATCCACAATAACCTGTTCAAGGGTGGATCGCTCGATGGCGTGAGCATGAGAGGGTACTCAAATGCGATCGTGCAATTCACCAACAATACCATCGCGTATACAATGGGAAACAGCCTGCGTATCAATGGTACCACTGGTCAGACAGGTGTGCAGATCATCAATGCAAATGCCTTTATCAGACCGGTAAACGCGAGAACGCCTATCTATGCTAAGAATTACATTTACCTGGAAAATGGTGCCCGGGTAGCGGAAGGTACCAGTACACTGGTGAACGGGAAGTTCCCGACCTGGCTATCGGCGAAGGTAGACGCCACTTACTTTCAGCCGCTGGCAGGCTCCCCGATGGGCAGCGCTGGCTACAGAAGGCTGTATTAACGGCGTCAATAAATTAATGATTCGTTGCAATGAAGCCCGGACAATTTGTCCGGGCTTTGTTATACCTTTAATCTGTAAGCCAGGCCCCTGATAATCACTAAAAACACAACCCATGGAACATAAAGCTATATCCATCCGGCCATTCATCGGCGCTAAAAATTTTGAGGTGTCCCGTAATTTTTACCGGGACCTTGGATTCGAGGAACATGTCCTCTCTGCCGATATGTCCGTTTTTATAACTGGTGAACTGGCATTTTATCTCCAGCAGGCATATGTGAAGGATTGGATAGATAATTCTATGATCTTCCTCGAAGTGGAGGACGTAGACCGTTTCTGGAATGAAGTGCAGACACTAAACCTGCCCGCTAAATATGAAGGTGTGAAACTGACACCCATACGAACATATGACTGGGGGAAGGAGTGTTTTGTGCATGACCCATCAGGTATCCTCTGGCACATCGGCCAATTTTCAAAGTAGGTTAATGCGCTGCGCGCAGGACAATCCTGTTTCCGGGAAAGAAGCCGGTATTTTTTTATTTCTCAGCAGCGGGAACGATATAATCTCTCATTATGGCCGCACTATTCTTCCGGATATCCCATTTGTTGTAGTTGCCGGCAGTAATAACCACCACAAGATCATGTTCCTTGTCAAAAATGATCCGCTGATCGCCATTGCCGACGCAGTTCACTACGCTTACCGGCTTATTATCTACAGTATCGTTCCAGATCCAGAATTGGTAGCCATAAGCACCGCCGGGGCGCTTTACATGCGGTTGAAAGGACGCTTTTACCCAATGGGCCGGAACTACCTGTTTGCCCTGCCAGATGCCATTATTACTGTACAGCAGGCCGAACTTCAGCAGGTCCCGGGAACGCAGGCGTAAGCCCGAAGCGGCTGCTGGTATGTTGGTGCCCGGATATTTCAGCCATTCGAAGGCGGTGATGCCTAATGGCTTAAACAGGTATTCGCGGGCAAACTGGTCTACCGGCTTGCCGGTCGTGCGTTCGATGATGGCTGCCAGCAGCTGGGTAGTGCCTCCGTTGTATTTCCAGACCTGGCCGGGAGGCGCCTCCATCGGCTGACTGAGTACATATCCTACCGGATCGGGGCTCATGATCATCCTTATTTCGCTGTTCTCCGGGTTGTCGTAGGGAACATCTTCATTCCATACCAGGCCGGAACTCATAGAGAGCAGGTGTTCGATAGTGAGTGTTGATTTCAGGCCGGTATCCTGTGCAGCGTAAGCAGGAAAGAAACTGAGCACCTTCTGGTCAACGCTTTTGATCTTTCCCTGCTGTATGGCAATCCCGACACAGGCAGATACAATACTTTTGGAGATGCTTCTGATATCATGCAGGCTGTCCTGCGCATGCGGCACCACACCAATGGCATTACCCCAGTGCTGATCTTCGCCCGGCCAGTAACGTTCATATACCAGCTTGTTGTGACGGCTGATCAGCAGGCTGTGAATGTTAGGGTAGGTATTTTTGCCTATCTCTTCTGCCAGCATGTTTATCTTGTCCTCGCTTATCTTTTCGTCCTTCAGCGTCGCAATGGAAATACCATCCGCCAGTTTCGCAGGATAGCCGTTGTTTGTCTGCTGTTGGGAGAAGGCCGGGTAAACGATCGACAGCAATAATAAGGTCGTGATGAGATGCTTCATTTGGATTAACGGTTAATGTTCAAAGTGGAATATAAAGGTTTTTGGCGGATTATGCATTAGCAGATGCTGCTGCGACTATCTCCCGGTGTCTGGTGCCCCAGCGGACCATGGGACCACCCACCTCACGTACCAGTTCTCAAAACGTTTAGTGCCTGTGTTTGTTACGCTCGTGAGCATATATGCGCTAATAAACAGATGCGGGAGGCAATTCGTCCGCCATTGCGAAAGCATCGTTGAATGCCGCCTTGTATTTGCCTGCTTCCTTCGGCTTACGCTGCATGAGCAGACTTTGATGCAGGCCCAGTAATGCCCAGCCATTGCCGGGATTATGGATAAGGTCCTGCCGGTATACCTGTTCTGCTTTCGCTGCTTTCTTCAATTGCAACAGGCGCGCGCCCAGGAAATGACGTGCGGGTATAGGCCATTCCTTTGGTTCACGATAGATCAGATTGTCTTCGCCGGCAACGGCGGCTTCAAGTGCGCGTATTGCGGCGTCATGTTTTCCTTGTGCAAAGAGCAGTTCACCTTTTAAAATAGCTTCCGCAATGGTTGCTGATTGTATGGCGCTATTGAAAGGCATGTTCCTGACACGTAGGGCGCTGTCTTTCAATAGCGCCTGCAATTGTTGCAGGTGCTGACGGGCGGCGGATGTATCAGACTGCTTTACCAACGTCAGTCCTTTCCCGAAATGGTTCAACAGTCTCGCGTAATGAAGCGCAGTATCCGGTTCCGGCATCGCAGTGATCTCATCCCATTTACCCGATCTGATCGCATTGAACATCGGCATCATGGAGAGGTATTGAAAGAAGGTACTGGACAGATGCTTCGGATAGTTGTCGGTTAAGATGTGATGAAGATGACCGGACATTTCTTTGCCTTTTTCGTACATATTGGCGTTCATCGCGCAATAGGTCCCAACGGCATCGTAATGTGTCAGCGCAAATACGCCTAACTTAAGATGAGCCGCCAGTGTATCATACTGCAGCACCAGTGACGATGCCGCCTTGTTTACTTCCACACCTTTCGTATAGAGACCATTCCGCTGATACATATGGCTGGACATGTGTACCATATGAGGTACGCCGGGCAGCGCATCTTTCAGCACATCTGCACTGTGTAATGCTTTTTCCGGGTGCAGGGAAGCTTCGACAAGGTGTATCTGATAATGCAACGCTGCAGGATGGTGTGGATGTGCTTTCAGTATCTCATCGCAATAGGCTACCAGCTGCGGCGTCCATGCTTTGGGCGTACCATCGGTTTGCCAGAAGTCCCAGACATGTTCCAGCATCACAGCATCTATGTACAATGCCTTTATATCGGCATCAGCAGGATATTTTGTAATTAATGCAGCCAACGCCAAAGCATATGCGCGGTTTAATTCACTGCGTTTGTTGTCGGTAAGATCATTGGAATAGCGCGCATTCATCACGTTCACCAGGTCTTTCTCTTTTTTTGTACCATTCGCCGCTGCCTCGTTCATTTGTTTCAGCACGGACAATACGCCGGGCGGCATTTGATAAAAGTAGGCGTTATAATAAGGGCCCATGGCCAGTGCTTGTCCCCAGTAAGCCATGGCGCATGTAGTGTCATGCCTGGCGGCTTCCCTGAAGGAGGCCAGCGCCTCGGTAAGATGATAGCTATAGTACATGTTCAGTCCCTGGTCGAAAAAGAACTGCGCGCTGTCATTGACGGTCGAAACGGGATAGTGGTAATCACCCCAGCCGGGAAATACAGGCGCATATCGTCCACTTGCGTCAGGCAGGATGTCTTTGTGAGGCGGTGGCGCACAGGCGATGGAAACCCGCTCCTCCGATACGTTGTTACTGCGTGTGGAAGCTGTTCTATGTTTATCGGCGGCGAACCGGAAAGAGAAGAGTGTTAAAAGAGAACAGGCTGGTATCACCAGTAAAAGATGCTTTCTCATGGTGACCAAATTTTAGATATTGAAGTTACGAAATATCGGGAAGTAGTGTATCACTCCTCGTCAGAGGGGTAAACAAGGTAATCTTTCTGATAGGACGTTTAAGTTTGCCGGAATTGCGCTGAGTTCAGATATGGGTAGCTTTGCTCTCTGAGGTATCAATTTATTCTGAAGAAGAAGTGGGCGATCAGTTCCCGATACACCCGCTTCTTGTTCAGACATCTGACCGTGGAAGGCTCGTTTATATGATTCGAAAAAAAACAACTTGCTTTTGATACTTACTCTTCTATTACTGATCTGTATTTATCATATAACCTGCGGGCGGTCTGTATACTATTACCCTGCGCAGTAACAGGGAATATTTTCCGTCGATTGACCCATTGCCATTCCCAGGCGCGTATTTGTTTGTCGAATGCCTGCAGATCGGGTTCCTTTCCTGTTCGCAGTGCCTGTTGCAGTATATCGAAGAACTGTTCCCAGCGAGGTTTATAGAAGTCGTTCAGTAGTCCGCTCCATTGGCGGTTGGCATATTCATGCAAGGGACTGTTGGCATCTCCCCATAAAGTGATCAGGTCGCGGGCATTGCGCTCATATAAAGCCTTTTCTGCATTGTTGTTGCCCCAGCTGCGGGCGGTAGCCAGCCAGGGACCGAGCATAAAGTCCTTACGGGTAGCCAGAAGTGCGTCCATATCGCTGATCAGTGTGAGGTAACGGGCGCTGTACAAACGGAAAGCCGCGCTGTCTTTCTCTCTGAACGCGCGTACCCATCGCTGTTGCAGCGGCTGTGCATAGTTTGCCAGTACCTGTCTGCTGATATCTACCAGGTCATAGCGGAAACCATCAGTATTGACACCCGCTGTAGCCGCTTTGATGAAAAGGTCCCATGCAGGCAACAGTTCATGTGGCGGATAATTGAGACGGGTACGTGTCCATTCGGCAGCAGAATCGAAGGTGGGACGGCCGGTAATGATGGATTCTGCACCATCCCTGATGGCCTGTCCGTTGTAGACGGTGTGTTTAAGAATATCCCAGGCTTTGAGCAGATCTTCATTTTCACTGCGGTAGCGGTTACGAATGTATTTATGCAGCCATTCATCCAGTTGTATGGGTTCGGATTGCCAGGTATGTTCCATCATCAGTTCATACAATACCGGATTCTGTTCAATCGCTTCCATGGTAAGGCCAATGCCTGCCATATTACCGGAATGGGTGTCATTCAACGCCAGTGCGGGTCCGGAAGCAGCACCCTCTATTCTTCCGAAAAGGTTGACATTACCGCCGAAGTTGTTCAACATATTCCATATCCACGGTTTACCGTAAAATGCATCCGTTCTTTTCCAGACAGGCTCAATTTCGGCAGCGAGGTCCAGCAGGATCATTTTATCGTTTGGTACAGCTTTCAGCAAGGCTTCTACCTGTGGCGCTTTCCAGAACTTCCTGTCACTATAGAACAGCCATCCCTGCATCACCCATACGGCGGCAGTATCTGCCTGTTTCATGCCTTCATAGACCCGCGCGCTCAATCCGGAGAGGAAGGCGGGATCATCGGAGGGAGGTTCGTTTTCATTGAAAGTATCCGCAGAGTACAAGTGATCAGTGCCATACAACTGTGTTTGTTTTTCCAGGAATTTCTTGCCCAGCATGGCAAAAAGAGGATCAGCCGCGTCCAGGATCTCCGTATCGGCAAAGCCGTTCTTCCAGTTGGTTGTTATCAGTTTGGCAGCAGGGAATTTCTTTTTGAAGGCCGTAGGCACATGACCGGTAAAAGCTGGCAATACGGGCTTCATGCCCAGTGCTCTTTCTCTTTGCAGGATCTTTACCTGTAAGGCATGATGGCTTTTCATCCAGCTGAGAGGCAAGGGGCCGCCCCAGCCATCCAGGTTGCCCATCCAGAACCAGGCGAAATAGGCCGGGCCGCTGAAGAAGTCCTGTAATTCCGCATCGCTGAATCCCATGTCCTTATAGACCAGGTACCATGTATATTCTTCTCCTGTGATGGCCAGCGGCATGTTAATGCCATGCAGCGCCATCCAGTCTATTTCCTTTTCCCAGCGTTCCCAGTTCCACCAGCTCATGGAATAATTGAACGTACAGTAGTTCAGGTAATAGCGGTATTGGTATGGAGAGCGTCGTTGCACCTTCTGAGGCACAGCAGGCAGGCGATCGGGAAGATGGAGGTTGGTGCCATTCCAGGTTATCTGGCAATGCGTGTATTCATTCAGGTAATGGTATAAGGCGGCTGCTATTGCCACACCGTTATTGCCTCTTAAAATGATCTTTCCCTTGCTGCTTTCTATTTCAAAAGCGTCTTTGTCTGATTGTGCCGGAAGTGGTTCTACCGCAAATGCGCCTGCCTTTTCGGGCAGTATCCTGCTGATCAGCGCAGTAGCTTCCGCTTTATTAAGCTGTGCGGCAGCACTGGAATAAAAGCAAACAGAAAGGAACAAGGCGATGTAATACCAGTATTGGCGTACTCTGGCCGGGAAAGAGATCTTCATTATCTGATATTGAAAAATTGGTTGTCGGGGTCCCGGACACTAACGTATCCTGTGGATCCTCCGGTGAAATTAAGTACTTGCTGATAAATTTTACACCCGGTGTGCTTATACCGGGTGTAAAATTTATGTTGTACGATGGTGTTACTGCGCATACCCCGGATTCTGGACAAGCGCAGGGTTAAGCTGGAAGGCCGTAGTAGGGATGGGGAAGATGCGATGATTTGGGTCTGCATCTGTTTTGAACCCCCATTTTTCTTCATACTTGCCGAAGCGGATCACATCATTTCTATGCCATGATTCCCATGCAAATTCACGGGCTCTTTCGCTATAAATATCTTCCAGTGTCACAGCGCTCAATGGAGCGGAGGTACTACGCTCTGCTCTCAGCTGATTGACCAGTGTAAGTGCTGTATGACCCATTGTAGGGTTTCCTCCCCGTAATATAGCTTCCGCCTTCATCAGTATGACGTCTGAGTAACGGAAGAACGGAATATCATTTTTCTGGTTCCTGTTCAGTGAAGTGGCATCGGGATAGATCTTGATGTTGCGGTATCCCATATTCCATGCAATTTCGTCGTTGCCTACATCAAAGGAAGCTACATCCTGGCGGAGGGTCACTTCAGGCTTCAGCTCGATCTGGTAAGTAAAGGGAGCGGAGCCATCTGCACCGGTATAGAACTGGTCATACCCTTTCTTCGTAGTGGTAACAGTTGCCGGTGTTACGCCATCTTCCAGGTATTGCAGACCAGTGAGCCACTGTTTGTTCCTGATGTCACCAGGATCGTTAAAATTCGCATAGTATGAAGGCAGGGTGCAGATAGCACCATCCGGTGTAAAAGGAAGATGATACTTCTGTTGCGCCAGTCCTCTCGGGATATCATAGCGTGCATGCAGGTTCTGGCATCTGAAAGGAAGTGTGCTTGACCAGGAAGGGTCAAAAGGTATTGCAAAGATAAACTCCTTCATCTGCGGCCCGTTATTGGGATAGAACATCTGCAGGTAGGTGTTTTTAGGTTCCAGCGCATACTGGTTGGATTGTATAACATTATCGCAGGCGGCGATGCAATCATTATTTCTTTCAGTGCCTGTATAAATTTCAGCGTTCAGGTACATTTTCGCCAGTAAGGTATAGGCCATCCATTTATTGGCCCTGCCATACGTAGCAACAGGATCTGTGCCGAGGTAGGGGATACATGCTTTTATTTCCTGTTCTACGAAGGTAAACACCTGGGCGCGGGGAGTATTGGGCTTTGGCGTGAAGTCGCCGTTCACTGTATCGATGGGGACGTTGCCATAGTTATCCATCATCATGAAATAAGCCAGCGCACGGATCATTCTAAGTTCTGCAAGATTAGTCTGTTTAAAAGTTCCTTCCGGTGCATTTTTAGATAGGATCGATATCGTTTGGTTCACTGTTCCAATGATAGTGGAAAGCCAGGTCCAGTTCCCGTTTACCAGCCCATTGTCTTTAGTCCATGTGTGGTAGTGCATTTGTTGAAATTCCGCACCGTTGTACCAGTTACCTCCTTTTGCGGGGAAGATGGCTTCATCGGTGGATAGCGTCTGCAGGAAGAAGTATTCCACCGAAATGTTTCCTCTCAAAGCTACATAGGCGGGGCCTGATGCCGCAACAAACTGTGCGCTGTCCCGCGGAAATACATCCGGCGTTAATTCACTTGTGATTGGCATATCGAGTTTATAACAGGCTCCCAATACGCTCATCAGCAAAGGAATGCTTATATATTGAAGTAGTTTTTTCATAATGAATATTTTTACTTGTTCACTTACAGGGATAGGTTTGCGCCAAATAAGAAAGTACGTGTCTTCGGGTAGAAGTTATTGTAATCTACTCCTGGTGCTATGCCTCCCTGGTTCACTTCAGGGTCAACGCCTTTAAATCCGGTAATGACAAAAAGATTATTAACCGTTACATACAGCCTGAGTCCTTTGATATAAGGGCCAATTTTTTTGAAATTGTAGGCAAGGCTGGCATTGTCAAATCTCACATAGCTGCCGCTTTCAACAAAGCGGTCGGAATAGAGATATGCGTTGAAATCTGCCGCGCTTTCATTGGCCGCTTCTTTCAGGATGTTGGTATATTGGGCGGTAGCAGGTCTGAACAGGTCAGCCCTGGTCGCATTGAATATTTTGTTGCCGAATACTCCTCTCAGGAAGATGCTCAGGTCCCATTGGCGATAGTGGAAATTGTTGGCCCATCCCATCAGCAATTTAGGCTGTGCATTACCGATGTAATGATAGTCTGTACCGATAACGGGAGTAGTGGTGAGCTTACCATCGCCACCTACAAACTGGGAAACGCCATTGGCGTCTTTGCCGGCATATATGAGTGAAAAGAACTGTCCCAGTGGTTTACCTTCTTTCAGTATCTGCAGGGAGTGGCTGGACTGGCCGGCGCCTTCAGGGAAGGCCAGCAGTACGGAATCTCCTCCTGAAAAGAGCGGATTGGTCAGACTGGTGATCCTGTTCTGGTTATGTGCCAGATTCAGGCTGCTGGTCCAGCTGAAATTCTTGTTCTGTACCGGCGTAGCGTTCAGGCTTACTTCTATCCCTTTGTTGCGCATGCTGCCACCGTTGGCAACGATGGTGCCGGTTGGAACAAGTATCGGGTCTACCCTGTAGGAGTAGATCATACCGGTTGTTTTCTTGTTATAGACATCAACTGAAATGTTGAGTTTACCCTTGAGTATACCAAAGTCGACACCGAGATTGGTAGTTGCTGTCTTTTCCCATTTCAGGTCCGGATTGGCCGCCTGTATGGGACCGCTTGCAGCGATGGACATTCCGTTGTAATAAAACACGCCGACTGTACCGGAGATGAAGCGGGAAGTATAAGCGTTAAAACCGGATGCATTACCTGTTACACCATAGCTGGCTCTCAGTTTTACATCGCTCAGCGCGGTGATATCCTTCATGAAGTTCTCCTGGCTTATGCGCCATGCAAGACCTACAGAGGGGAAATAGCCCCATTGGTTGTTGACGCCGAATACAGAACTTCCGTCTCTTCTTACAGATCCCTGTACGAGGTATTTGTCGCCGTAGTTATAATTCAAACGGGCAAAGTTCGAGATCAGTCTGTTCTCCTGGTAAACTCCATTCGCACCAAGGCCTATCTGGAAGCCGGATACGGCATAAGGGTTGCTCAGGGCCAGGTTATTATAACTGATATTATCTACCGGGAAATTGCTGGTAGTTACCTGGAAGCCTTCACCCACTTTGTTGTTCTGCCAGGAATATCCTAATACCATGTTGATGGTATGCTTTCCGAATGTTCTGTCCCAGGTCAGGAATGTTTCCAGGATCTTTGTTGTATTCTGGTAGGAGTTCCTGGTCGCCTGTCCGTTCTGGCCGAAGGTCTGCGGTGTATGATAGCCTAATCCGGGATTAGGGTTATCATACATGCTGTTATAATTTGTCGTGAAATATTTGTTATAGTATTCACCGTGTAAAGAGGTGAAGCCGACATAGGATAGATTAAGATCGTACGTAAATCCGAAGGGGAGTTTCACCTGGGTGGTGAAGCTGCCGACAAGATTGTTGTATTTGGTGTTCATCTCGCTGTTGTTCATCATCGCAACAGGATTATAATAGCTCTGTGTGGCGAAGTTCTCAAACCAGGAACCGTCTGCATTTTTAACAGGCGAAACAGGCAGGTGCAAGGCTGATTGCAGGAGTACCACGTTACGATAGGGGATATCATCGGCATTGCTGTTGGAGTTCATCACATTCAGGCCAAATTTAACCTTGTCATTCAACGCGTATTGTTCCAGCTGCAGGCGGGCGATGACACGTTCCAGATCGCTATTCAGGAGGATACCTTCTTTCTTTGTATAGTTCAGGCTTGCGGCATATGAGCTATGGTCTGTGCCTCCGCTCAGGGAGAGGTTGTGGTTGTGCGATACGGCGGTACTTCTCTGTATAGCAGCCTGCCAGTCGGTATTGGCACCTTTATCATCTGCCGGAGAGAAGGATTGTCCATTCTTTGAAAGGAAGCTGCGTAATTCTTCGGCATTCATCATCTCCAGGTTGTTGGATACTTTTTCTATACCTGCATAACCGCTGTACGATACCTGTAATTGTCCTTTTTTCCCTCTTTTAGTGGTGACCATGATCACGCCGTTGGCAGCGCGGTTACCATAGATGGCGGTGGCGGCAGCATCTTTAAGCACATCCACAGAAGCAATATCATCGGGAGCGATCACAGAGATATCAGCGCCCGGTATACCATCAATAACATAGAACGGGCCCTGGGATGCGTTCAGCGTAGAAGCGCCACGCAGTACTACGGCGGCTACAGCATTCGGGTCGCCACTGGCAGAAACGTTCAGTCCCGGAACTTTACCTTGTAACAGCTGACCTACATCTGTAATGGCGCCTTTGTTCAGTTCATCTGCCTTTACAGTGTTTACAGCGCTGATAAGGTTTTGACGGGATTGTTTACCGTAACCTACCACTACCACGTCACTAAGGCCAAGCGCGCCGGAGGAGAGGGCTATCGTAATAGTATTGCGTCCGTTTACCGGTACTTCCTGCGGCTGGAAACCAATGTAACGGAATACCAGCACTGCATTATCCGCTAGTCCTGTCAGCTGGTACTCGCCATTGGCATTGGTTTGTGTGCCCTTGGAAGTACCTTTTACCTGTACAGATACGCCGGGCAGGGGATTCCCCTTTTCGTCCGTCACCCGGCCGGAAACGTTGCCAGCGGCTGCTTCTTCGGGTACAACCATCAGCAGGTCATTCTGCCGTGGTTTTACCACTACTGTTTTATTGACGATCTCGTAGGTGAAGGGCTGTTTTTTGAAGATGAGGTCCAGCACATACCGCAGATCGCCGTTTTCTACCTGTACGTTCACCTTTTCTGCATTTTTCAGCATGCCTATTTTGTAGAAGAACAGGTATCCGGTTTTCTCTTTGATTTCCCGGAACACCTCTTCCAGTGGGCGGTCCTTTGCAGATAAGCTCAGCTTTTGTGCATAGCTGGCGGCGCTTACCTGCAGACAGGCGATTGTCAGTAAAATGGTGATCATTTTCATAACCAGTAGAATTTTGCGCACAGGGAATAGCGTCACTTTCTTTGCTATGCTGCGATGTTCAATTTTGGTTGGCGGAAGTCCGGGCATACCTGTGGCTTCCACATAATCATACAATTGCATAGATTTGCAGTGTTTGGGTGAGAGTGATAATTGATCTTCAGCGGATTGTTTATTGCCAGTATAACCCAAACGTTGCAGGGGCGGGCTCAATCGCCCCTGTTTTATTACAGGTTATACGGCAGGTGGAATCAAGGTGCGTTGTCCATACCTGCATTCAATTTTGGTTGATAAAAGTTGTCTTTACGGTGTCAGGATCTTACCATTATCTTATGTCCCTGTACGGTGAATTTAACCCCACTAGCTTCGAGTATTTTCAGAACGGCCGTTATATCTGAGTTTCTGTCTATTTCACCCTGGAAGCGATCCTGTGGAATGCCATCCGGGTATACAATTTCTGCGTCGAACCAGCGGGCCACTTCCCGCATTACTTCTTCTATGGAGGCGTTGTTGAAGCTGAACAGGCCATTTTTCCAGGCGATAGCAGCGTCGATGTCGGCCCGTACAACCTTTAGATTGCCGGTATGATCCATTTTAGCCTGTTGTCCTGGTTTAAGCAATGCCTCACCGCCAGCGCTCTGTACTTTCACTGCTCCCTGTAATAGTGTGGTGTTTACAGATTGTTCATCATTGTAGGCCATGACATTAAAATGCGTCCCCAATACCCTTATATGCATATCACCCACTTTTACAATGAAGGGGCGGGAGGCATCGGCAGCCACTTCAAAATAAGCTTCACCATTGAGAGTGACCTGCCTTTCCCTGCCTGTAAAGGCAGCGGGGAAGGTCATGCTGCTGGCTGCATTCAACCATACCACTGTTCCGTCGGCGAGTGTGATGTTGTATTTGCCGCCACGGGGCACAGAAAGTGTATTGAGAACGGCCGGTGTACTGCCCGCCTTTCCCTGTTCACTGTTATAGACGAGTTGACCGTTATTGAGTTTGATGATCTTAGTATTGTTCTGCTGTCCGAGGGCGCCATTCTGTTCGTCTTCAAGCGTTATTACGGCGCCGTTGGCCAGTGTAAGGGTAGCTTTGTTACCACCTGGTTTGAGCCGGGCGGCTGCCTCTTTATTGTTGGCTATGGATGATGGCTGGTCCTTCCTGACGGTATACCAGTAGATACCTGTTGCAATCATCAACACAATTACCGCTGCAGCTGCGCCCAGGTATCTGACGGGTATCCTTTTATACAATGTAAGAGGCCTTTTTTCTTCCATTCGGTCCCTGATCTGTTGTAGCAGCTGTTCGCGGAGCTCCCGGGAGGAATGCGCCGTTTCATCGTGCCACTCAACAGTACCTTCAGGTACACTATTATACCATGCTTCGAACAAAGCCTTTTCTTCCTGGCTGATAGTTCCTTTCAGCCATTTATCGGCAAGCCGGGATATCTGTTCTGATGTCAGATCGCTCATTGTAGGGCCTCTTTTATATATAGTCTTCGGATAAAGGCAGTTTCCCTTAGTGCGCTGAAAAAAAAAATTACCAGAGGAAAAAGGAGTGGAGATGCTGGAGGGAGGTACGCAGCGTTTTTAATGCCTTGGAGATATGGGCTTCTACGGTCTTAATAGAGATATTAAGGGTCCTGGCAATCTGTTTTTCACTCATACCTTTTTCCCTGCTCAGGCGGAATACCAGGCGGCATTTTTCGGGGAGGGTTTGTACGGTTTGTTCCAGCTCCTGGCGTAATTGCTGGTAGCTAAGCCATTGTTCTGTGCTGGCATCGGCTTCATCCTGAACGAGGAGCGAACTTCTGGCCTGTTCTGCTTTACGTTTGGCTAAGAGGGTCAGTATTTTATATTTGAGTGCGGCGGATATATATGTATGAAAAGAATGTTCCAGGGAAATGTTACCAGCCCGTTTCCAGATGTCGAGGAAAACTTCCTGTACTACCTCCTGGGCGTCTGCAGATGATTGAAGGCGAATGTAGGCGAGTGTGAGCAGCCTTTCCCAGTAACGCTCGTATAGCGTCGTAAAAGCGGCAGCATCCCTGTGTAATTGGATCTGTTCCAGTAGTTCTTCATCATTGTAGGAATTCTTACGCATGACAATCTAAGATACGTAGTGAGTATAAATATACAAAAAGCCGGGATATATTGTCATATGTACAATAAAGTGGGATTAGGGAGAAATGATATATTAGGGGAGGCGTAGACATAAAAAAGCCATCCGGGGTGAATCAGATGGCCGAATAATTTTTGACTTTACATTTTATTCTGTCCTTAAATTCTTCACCGGATTCACCAGCGCGGCCCGCATAACCTGAAAAGTAGTAGTGATGAGCAACAATAGAAGTGTTATTGCTCCGGTAGCTTCCCTGGCCAGTAACGGCAGTATCCCGGCTACGCAGGGGCCAGTACTAATGTGAGGTATCGTTTTGCTTAGTACTGCATGCTAACAATATTTCAGCTACTTCTTTCAGATAAATCCTTGCATAGAAAGCAAAAACTGCAAAGTGAAAATGTAGTTTCTTTTGCAGTTCTTCGACACGCTCGGAAGAGTCGCCCAATCTACTATCAGAAGGAGTCCCCATAAAGTGAAATGGTTGGATTCTTATAATGGGTTGGTCTATCTGTCCTTTCAGATAATTTGACTCGGTGATAGGATGTGCCAGCTGGCTCGAAAATGCTTCTATCAGGAAGGGCGGAAATTCGAGATATCCATATTTCAATTCTTTCTCTAGTGCTGCATAGTTGACATAAAACCCCAATTTTATGCCATTCCCGATATCTTTAGCATATCGTTTGATTTTCTTTGTAGAGACTTCTTTCTGCAATGGATATTCCGGGAGAAACTGCGCAAATAATTTCTCGTAATATTTGAGCGTAGGGCTGACATCAAAAAATGAATAGAGCGTTGCTAGAGGTTCTCCACTGATTGATACCACTAATTGTCCTGAAAGTACCATTTCCCTTATACCATTGGGATCTCTGTCTTTATAGAAGATGAAATTCTCAGGTTTCTCAATACTGGCCCAGTATTTATTCAGTAATTCCTGTTCGAACGCATACCAGTTTAATGAGGCTTGTTTCCAGGTCGAAGGATCGTCAATTTCAAAAGAATCTTCATCGCATTCATCTCCTAAATCGTCGTCAAGCAGAGTTCTATAGTCAACAACAGACAAAAGACCCTCTTTGAAGCGATGGGATAGCATTTTGCATGCAGTCTCCTTGTCCAGACGAATTTTTGGGTATTTAAAATAATAGTCTTCCATCGTTGACCTGCAAAGATGAAATTCCGGAGTATCGAAAAGAGATGATAACCTGGTGATGAATTTATCCGTTCTCTTTTTGCTGGTTTCTTTTAAAAACTCTCTGAATGTATCATTAAATAGAGAAATATTTTCCATAGTGATGGGCATTAAAAATTGTGCGACGATGCTTCAAGCATTGGATTTGATTGTAAGTTTAGTAAAAATAATAATATATAGGATCTATACATCACGGGAATGTGCTTAAAATAGCCAGACGAAATACCAACTAGTTGGTATTTTTTACAAATGAATAACCTGCTAGATTTGCTTACAGGGATGTGTTAGGTGGCTTGAATCACCGTAAAGTAGCCCCTGTCCTGGTTAAATTCTTCTCATTTCTTTTAAAACTTTATTTATGAAAGTAGTTATACCTGTTTTCATTGTGGCCTTTCTTTGTTTGAATGTAAGCAAAGCACAGGACAAGTACAGTATAGGTTTTGACAAGGTAAAGGACACCGTTCTTAGAAGCAACACTGGTGCAAGTTTTATAAGCCTGCAGATCAAGGTCGGCAATATAGGAGAAGCATTTAAGGATTATATAGTAAATGTAGCGGTGGAAAGGGCGAGCACCATTCGCCAAGACGACTTCGAGGTAATTGATCCTATAAGTGGGACGTCATTGAATGCGATGATGAAGAACAAAAATGTTTTCACGATCAAGCTCAACCCTAGTGATCCCAATTACATCCAGGTTGAACCCCTAAAGCTAATTTTAAAACTGTCTGTAAGGAAGAAAAAAGATGACAAAGAAGATGTTGATAGTGAAGATAATAATGAGTCTGGAGCTACGAGCATAGAGTTGATAGTTTTGCCTCCGAATAAGCTATTAACTGATTACCGCTTTCTGGGTTACCTTGGGACTAATTTTGATTTGGTTGACGGCGTAAAGGCACAAAACCTCTTCTTTGCTACAAATATTTTTATCGCAGAAACGAAAAAGATGGGGATTAGTCTTGGAGTGTACGGCAATCGTACAATGACCAGCACCGATTCTGCACGTGACATTACATTTACCTCAAGGATAGTCACTATTGACACAGGCCGTGCCGCATACTATAAGGATAGCGCTATGAAAGTGGTATCTAAGGTTTCAGATAATATTGGCGCATACATTACTCCGCTGTTCCGGCTTAATTTCTTTAAGGAAGGCGACTTAAAACTGTATTATGCTCCGCAGTTTGAGTTCATCTGGAGAAGAACGGTTCGGGAAACCTCGTATTTGAATAACCATAACTATGACATAGATACCATAACTAAACGGTTCCCACCTGGTACAGCGTTTTCGCTAGTTACTCCTTTGCGGAATAAGGTAAAACTCAATATATATGACGCTTATCTGGGACTGGCGGGTCTATTGCTTCGGTATGAAACGGAAGATATCAGTATTCGCGTAAGTTCTTCTGTTGGCATTAATATCAATTATACTCCCATTAGCTTCTTGTCGGCGAATGGGGAAATAGAAATGGTGAACCAGGTATATAAAAAGGATACGAGGGGATTCTTCTTTACACGCATGTGGATTACTGAGCCTAAGACAGGGTTGACAATGGGAGCGGAAGTGTCCAACTATTTTGGTTATACCAAGTCTGAACCTAAGGTAAGTAAGGCCCAGCCTTATTATAATGTGACGCTTTCCAAAGCATTCTTTTTGAAGGACTTGGCGCCGGTAGTAAAGCCATTGTCAGGGAGGTAAGGTACTTTTTATTGGGCCGATCGGATTATTACTATATCAATAGCGTTTTTAACCATTTAGTCAGAATTCTGAAGCTATTTAAAAATAGATGTTATGAAAAAGATACTAGCAGTAGTTATTTTAACTTCATTGGCAATCGTTGCAAGATCACAGACGGTTCCCAAAGTTACTAGGACAGATGTCGCGGAGGCGAAGGCTCATCCGCAATGTTCGGGAGGGAATCTTAAAGAAGATACGCAAGCAATGCCAGAAACAACAAGTAATGACATAAGGGTGGCGTCGTATATGCGACAGTTTCGGGCATATCGCGACAATACTCAACACAGCCCCAATATCATGATCCACATAAATGACGACAAAATTAAATCCGACGCCCGAATCAGGGACGTTACGCCTTCATACTTTCATATCGAGACATTTGGGCCCGCTGGAAACACATCGTATTGTTTCATCTATAATCAAATAACGCAAATCAACTACGACGGCAACGGGAATCTTCACATTTCCGCCAAACAGTAGTTGCCGGCGTTTTTGCCCCTGGTGGACTGTGAATGCCATCACTTGGCGAGTTTAACGTGCCTATTGGCTAATCTCCGGCTGGTAAGATACTAACAAATCAGTCTCCGATTTTCTTAAGTTATACATTAAAATTGATTTTCGCCGGTTGGATAGTATTTTTATGACTAAATACTATCATGAAGAAAACGACATTCGCCGAGCACGTCATTGAATTCAATACTAACCTGCATTATACCGGTACCCTGCCTCCGGGCATCAGGATCAT
This sequence comes from Chitinophaga filiformis, assembly GCF_021646545.1. Classification (GTDB taxonomy): domain Bacteria; phylum Bacteroidota; class Bacteroidia; order Chitinophagales; family Chitinophagaceae; genus Chitinophaga; species Chitinophaga filiformis_A. The sequence goes on from NZ_JAKIRP010000009.1 coordinate 308,047, forward strand.
GAACCCTTTCCGCGAACAGCCACAGGTGATGGATATTATGCAGCAATTTTACCGCAAGTATTATAATGATCATCACGAACGCCGTATGATCATGGGTATTAATCCCGGCCGCCTGGGTTCTGGTGCAACGGGTATTCCATTTACCGATACTAAAAGACTGACAGAAGTTGTAGGGATCAACATAGAAGGGCTGAAAACCCACGAGCCTTCGTCTGTCTTCGTTTATGATGTAATCAGCGCATATGGAGGACCAACCGCTTTCTACCATGATTTTTATTTTGCCTCCGTTTCTCCACTTGGATTTACGTCGGTGAAAGCGGATGGCTCCGAGATCAATTACAATTATTACGACAGTAAGGCCCTGACCAATGCGGTTTATGACTTTATGGTACGAAGCATCCGTCAGCAGCTGGAGTTTGGGATAGATACCCGTGTTTGTTACTGTTTTGGTACGGGAAAGAATGCAGCTTTCCTGAAGCAGGTGAATGAGAAGGAGCGGTTTTTTGAAACGGTCGTACCGCTGGAACATCCGCGTTTTATTATGCAATACCGTTTGAAGCGAAAAGAAGAGTATATCAGTAAGTATCTGGAGGCTTTTGCTGCTTATAGCGAGTCATAGCGTCAGGTAAGGCGCATGTTAGAGCCATTGTTTAATTATTGGCGGAAAACGAATTTGTATTTTAATCCGTATTAAAATGAGAAAAAAAACATAAGTATTATTATCGAATGTTTGAGAAAAAATAACTATTATTGCGCTCTAAAACGGGGGCAATTAATACGTCATTGAATTATGTAATAGTTTGAGTAATGTAAGATGTCATCTCAACTCTACTGCGTTTTAAAAGCTATACCTTATAAGTGAATTGCTTTGTTCGGATATGTTTGATATTGTTTGCCTGACCCGGTTAGTAAATTACCTGACGATTTTTGTTGACACATTCGGCCTGTATGGATCGTATCGGCCTGGTGTGGTTTGATGCTATATACCATGAAATATTTAGTCTCCCTTTTCCTGTTCACATTGATGGATACTTCCGATGGTCAGTCGCCTCCGGGACGTTAAAACTTTCCTGAACGCGTGCAAAAAAGTTCACGCAACAGACATTCCCAGATAAAGTTTACATATACAAGATAAAACCGGGCCACCGGAGCTATACTTATAAATGAGATCGACGATGATTTTGGCTCTTGCTGCAAAGAGAAAGAAAACGATTGCCCGTGCCATGCTGGTGCTGCTTTATTTAGAGATGGTCATACCTCCATTCGCATCAGGCGCACCTGCTACCAAACCATATTATAGAGATTCTGGCTATGCTAAGCGTACTGTAATGCCAGGTAACAGATTTGTTGACATAGTTGCAATGGCGGCTACCCATCCGGATGTTTCCAGGAGGGATAATGCCCACGTTGCTGCACCTGAGAAAGCCGAGGGCGGTCCTACTCAGCCGGAAATGCAGGAGTTCCACTCCGTCAATAGTGACAATATGGTGGACCTTTTTACCGGCGATTTCTCTTATTCTATTCCTTTAATGGACGTAGGAGGGTATCCGATTGCTATAGGTTACAATAGTGGTATCACCATGGATCAGGAGGCCAGCTGGACTGGTCTTGGATGGAACCTGAACCCGGGTACGATTACACGTAATGTGCGGGGAATACCTGATGACTTTAACGGCACCGATTCCGTTACCAAAACACAGAGTATCAAAGAAAATAAGACAATTGGAGCCAGTGCAGGTTTAAACCTGGAAATCGTGGGGATGGACCAGGAAGCGCTTAAGAAAGCAACGACAACAACGACGCCCGAACTCACCGGAAGTTTTGGGGTTTTTCATAATACTTACCGTGGATGGGGAATGGAAGTTGGCACAGGAGTGAGTCTGCGCACAGCCAAAAGTGGCGCGTATGGTGCTGCGGGCGGCCTGGGTTTTACCAGCAATTCGCAGGACGGATTGACAATCTCCCCGAGCATTTCAGCCAGCCTGTATCAGAAGGATATACAGGATAAAGGGGGGCTTTCGGGATCTTTATCAATCGGTTCAGCTTATAACAGCAGAGAGGGCATGAAGTCGATACAGTTTAGCGCAGGGCTTTCAAAGATGCGGAAGGACGCTCTCAATGCAAGAATTCCCAACATGCAGGCGGGCCCCTTAAAATTTTCCCGTGACAGCTATGGAGGCGTTTTATCCAGTGGTATTTCCTTCGCTTATCCGTCATACAATCCATCGATGTCTGTACCTTATACTAACTCGATGATGACTATTACGCTGAAGGCTGGCTGGGAAGCTACCATGGTGCATCCGAGTCTCTTTTTAAGCGGGTATGTTACTAAACAGTCTATTGAAAAAGAAGACCAGCGAGTGAGCTTGCCGGCATATGGTTATCTCAATTACCAGAACGCAGCAGCAAATCCCTTAGCTGTTCTTGACTTCAACAGGGAGAAAGATATTGTTTACCGCGAGAAGCCAACATTACCCAACATTGGAGTGCCCAGTTATACCTATGATATCTTTTCCATTTCGGGTGAAGGGGTAGGGGGTAGCTTCCGTGGTTATAGAAGCGATATTGGATATGTGTATGACCATAAAATAAAGACAAAAGACAGGTCCGGCAGCGTTGGAGTGGACGTCGGTTTTGGTAACATTGCGCATATCGGTCTGGACATCACATATACCCGTTCCAATACTGAAGCTGGTCAGTGGCTGGCAAAGTCGAACCGTCTTGCGCAGATGGTTGGCTTTAGAAAGGCCAATGGTTTGTTTGAGCCGGCTTACTTCCGAAACCCGGGAGAAATGACCGTCAACACTGCAGCCTTTTATAATGCCGTAGGGGGCGATGATGTCGTTTTTCCGAAATTAATCGGTTCAGGCCCTGATATTCGCACAACAAATGTCCTTACACGCTACGCCGGCGGATTGCAAAGGGGCGATGTTCAGTTGACTAACCAATCAGTAGTGAAGAATGAACGGGATAAGCGTACACAGGTAATTACTTATCTGACAGCAGCGGAGGCGGGTCTGGTAGGGCAATCAACATATATCGAAAATCATCTCTTAAATAAATATGTACAGCAGCGTGATTGTGCAGTTGTGTCAAATAATGGTGGTGAACATGACCTGGATACCCCAGGCCTTCGTGGTGAGTATTACAGCGGGTCAGATTGGAAGAAGAAAGTGAAAGTGTATGAAAGAATAGATACTAATATTTATTTCCCGGATATAAACGCTTTTAAATACGATGATCTTACAGGGGCTCCGAATGGAGAAAAAGGTGGTAAGGCATTCAGCGCACGATGGACTGGGCGGATAAAAGCGCCGGTATCTGGAAAATACAAGATAGAGTCTGTGACTGATGATGGTATCAGAGTATTCATTAACGAAAAGATATTTATAGACAAGTGGAACCATTACGGCTATAGTCAGGATTCTGTTAACCTGGAGGCCGGTGTTTTCTATGACCTCAGAGTAGAATATGTTAACTACGAAAGTTTTGCGTATGTAAAACTATATATCCATAACGGAAAAGATACTATAAAGGGAAAAGACCTGTTCACACCTGCGGCGGTACACGAGTCGTTTGTTGTCATACCCGATACGCTGATCCGCGAGAAAAGGGTAACAGGTTTACGGAAGGATAACCACATTTCACAAATAGAGGTGCTTAGTCCTGACGGGAAAAGAAATATTTATGGATTGCCGGTTTATAACATCAGACAAAAGGAAGTAACCTTCGCAGTAAATCATAACAACGGCGATCCGGTTGAAGGTACGGTTGGTTACACACATGGAACGGACAACACAACCGAGAACAGGAACGGAGTTGACTGGTATTTCAATAGTGAAGAAACACCTGCTTATCCGCATTCATTCCTGTTGACCGGAATCGTTTCGCCGGACTATGTGGATCTGACAGGAAATGGTATTTCCGATGACGATCCGGGGAATGCGGTAAAATTCAATTACACGCGTACCGCAGGCGCAGATAATCCTTTTAAATGGCGTACCCCGTATTCTGCAGGCGCAACTTATAATGAATCCCTGAAAACAGACGACAGAGATGATAAGGGTAGCTATGTATATGGTGAGAAGGAACTGTGGTACCTGAACTCCATTGAGTCTAAAAATATGATCGCGACGTTTGTAGTGAGCGACAGAAAGGACCAGCAACCTATCCAGGAAGATGGACAAAAGATCGCCAACAGTAAAATGTCAAAGCGGCTGGAAGAGATCAACCTGTATACCAAGGCTGATTTCATGAAATATAATACGGCTGCAACCCCTGTTAAGACGGTGCATTTCGAATATACATATGAATTGTGCAAGGGATATAGCAGCATAGGAGGCGATGTGACTACTGCAGACTCCACCGGAAAACTGACCCTGAAACGCATATGGTTCACTTACAATGGTAATAAAAAGGGACGTAAGAATGCCTATGTATTTCATTATACAGGAAAGAATCCCGGTTACGATCATAAATCATTCGACCGTTGGGGCAACTACAAAAGTATGGCAGACAATCCGGGGTATACTGATAATAACAAGATCACTAATGCTGATCGCCCCTATGCCGTACAGGATAGCGTAAAGGCAGCACTGAATGCCGCAGCATGGACGTTGGATTCAATTGTACTTCCATCAGGAGGACGAATGAAGATCACTTATGAAAGCGATGACTACGGATTTGTCCAACATAAAAGGGCAGCCCGGATGTTCAATATAGCAGGTTTTTCTTCTCAGGCACCTGTGGATATGAACAACGTGAAACCGCAGTTATATGGTGCTGAAGGCGATTATCCGTATGTGGTGGTAAACGTTCCTGAGGCCGTCAGTTCAAACGAAGAGGTATATCGTAAATACCTGTCAGGTCTTGACAACAACATAGCCTTCAGGGTAAGTGTGAGAATGCCTTCTGACAAATGGGGTAAAGGATACGAGTTCGTGCCAGCTTATGCTGACCTGGTGCCGGGACAATATGGGTTCTTAAACAATGGGAACACGATCTGGTTTAAGATCAAAACTGTTAATAAGAAGGGCGAAGATGGCGGCGAGTACACTACAATAGCAAAGACTGCCGCACAGTTTCTTCGGCTTAACCTGCCATCAAAGGCATATCCGGGATCAGATGTAGGAGACAACCTCGATTTGGCGGATGGTGTTAAGATGCTGACTTCAATGGCTGGTAATGTGATCAATGCGCTAAAGTCGTTTGATAATATGGTGAGAGGTAAAGGATGGGTCAGAGATCTTGATCTGAGCCGCTCGTGGGTGCGGTTAAATGTACCTGATTATAAGAAGTATGGTGGTGGACAGCGTGTTAAGCGTATTGTCATATATGATAACTGGAACGCTATGACCGGCCGTAAGGAATCGAGGTACGGTACCGAATATGAGTATACAACTATCAGGAACATCGATGGAAAGGACAGGAAGATCAGTAGCGGCGTAGCTACTTACGAGCCGGTGCTCGGAGGTGAGGAAAACCCTTTGCGCGTGCCTATTGAATATGGTCAGCGGGCGGCGCTGTGGGCGCCAACGAATATGGGATATGTAGAAACACCCATGTGCGAGTCTTTCTACCCCGGTCCGGCAGTTGGGTACAGTGCGGTGATATCAAGGTCTATCCATAACGCCGGTTCGAAAATTAAGTCCGTAACAGGGTACAAGGAAAATCTGTTTTACACGGCGTATGATTTCCCTACTTTTTCAGACTATTCGCTATTGAATCCTGATACCAAAAAGACGTTTAAACCAGGTTTGAGGAATCTCCTGAAAATAGATGCACAGCACCATCTCGTAATGAGTCAGGGTTTTAAGGTAGAGCTGAACGACATGCATGGAAAACCGAAAGCTGAGAATATTTATGCGGCAACCGATTCAGCCGGACAGCCAGGTTCTTACACCCGCTACTATTATCATGTCGAAAACGATTCTGTGGATATTAAGAGGTTGAATAACACGGTGTTGTCGATGGATGCCAAAGGTAAGATCAGCACAGACCTGACTATTGGTAAAGATGTAGAGGTGATGATGGATATGCGTCAGACAGAGATGAAGACACTCAGTGTTCAGGTGCAGGCCAATGTTGACGTCACTTTCGCCGGCTTTGCGATTATTGGTGTTCCGACGGTTATAGCGATCCCGCAGAGTGAACGTAACCTGTTCCGGTCTGCGGCAGCTATGAAGGTGATTAACAGGCATGGTATTATGGAAAAGGTGGAGGCAATGGATAAGGGAAGCAAGGTTGTAACCAGCAATTTGCTGTATGACGGGGAAACCGGAAATGTCCTCCTTACTGCAACGCAGAATGAGTTCGGCGATTCCGTATTTCAATTTAACTACCCTGCCGCATGGATGTATGAAGGTATGGCAGGTGCATATAAGAACGTAAATGCCACACTCGATCATGTAGATATCAGGGACGGAAAGATTATAGGAGGGGCGTCCTTACAGACGATCAATGAATGCTTTTTCTCCGGCGATGAGATCCTCATTTCCGGAAAAAACAAAGTGAATGATGACGACTGTGATCCACTTGTTGCGACGTTCGGCAATTCAACCAAAATATGGGCGGTTGATGCCAATACAATGAATGGTGGTGCAAAGAATATTTATTTCCTGGATGAGAGTGGAACGCCTTATACCGGCAACGATGTGAGTTTAAAAGTACTTCGTTCCGGCCGGAGAAATGTAAGCGCCGATGCGGGGACAGTCACTATGATGAAAACGCCGCTTGACTTGCTGAATGGAAAGTATTCTTTGAATATCAACAAGGATAAGAAGATTATAAATGCCAGTGCGGTAGAGTACAAGCAAAACTGGCAGGTCCAGGATAGGAAAAAACTGAAAATAATCTGTGCGTACTAAAAAACGCTCATTGAAAAAATAAGATGTTGATGAAAAGACTTTTTGTATTGCTGATAGCAATGACTGGTTTTGCGAATACCGCACGTGCGCAGCAGGCGGCAGATTCTGTCGCAATACTTGGACAGTGGAATATCTTCAGTGTACAGGCCGAAGTGTATTCGCAGAACGATGGAGTATTACTGGAAAAAAGATCGATTGATCCGAGAGTGGAAGATGGCCAGTTGAAGATGGGAATTCCGCATGGCATCCGGTTTACAGGCGACTCTTGTTTCCTGCGGGGCAGAGAAGCCATAGACGGCAGTTATAATATTGTTGGGGGCGGCTTACTCAGGATCCGGCAGGTGATCAATCCCAGGCTTCCGTCGATTATGAAGACATATCCCTACGTGCTTACCCCTGGATTATTGACAATAACGCTGCCATCAGTATACTACCGGGATGCCGGCAGGAGCGAACCTGTAAAGGTCATATATCAATGCCAGTATAGCAGGAATTAGTGCACCTGGACAGTTTGGTGAAGGAACTATTGAATAATATATTACCTGAGATTCGATGATATTTAAAGATCGGTATACGTGGAAGGTCATCTTGTGTTGGATGATACTCTGTTTTTTGTTACTGCGCAACGGCAGTGTGCATGCCCAATGCAGCCAGTGGGCGGTGAGTGCGGCAGCACAAACTTCCACCTGCGCGGCAAACGGTAAGATAACAGTGACATTAACCGGTAGCGGGGCTTCTTCGCTAACGAATATTTTGTACAGCCTTGAGCCTGTGGTATCCGGAGGATATGGCGTGCCACAAAGTGCAGCTCCCGTGTTTGAAAATGTGCCCGGCGGCCAGTACAGAGTGGTAGTGCAGGCCATATGTAATAACGCATCCGTGTCTGCCAGCACAAATGTTACTGTTTCAGGCACCTATGTACCGATGAATGTGTCTGTCACGGAAGAAAGGATGGCATTTGGCGCCTGTAATACAGGACAGGGAACAATTACGTTTATTGGTGGAAGTGCGCCTTATACAGTCACAATAACGGGACAGCCAGCAGGATACAGCGGTCGTACCAGCTTTGTGACATCGGCGTCGGCTTTACTGCTGGACAGCCTGAAACCGGGAACTTATACGTTATCCGTAACCGATGCCTGTACGTCTACTGCGCCAACGCAGACACTGACAATTGACGCGATTACATCTTTAGCTACAACAGACATAGGGGTTAGTATAGAGCCTGTACAGTCCGAATGCCAAAAATTGCGGGTAGGGAACATCGGATCTTTTATAGCTACTTTCCATAAATATTTTTCTGAGAACGGACCATTGCAGGTGAGCTGTACAGTAGGCGGTGTGTCGACGGACTATGTGCCATTAACATCGGCGCCCGGCTACCTGACTTTGCCCGCAGGGACTACTATAAGTGACTATCGTGGAGCGCCATTACAGGTCAATTTCAAATCGCCCTGCAATGAAATAATTTCGGTTACGCTACCTCTGCCATCCTCCTGGATGGTTTCGACAGTTGAAAAGAATTGCAGCACAGATTTTAATCTCAGTTATACTCTTCATGGTGCACAGATGGTTTGTTATCCTCTTTATGTGAGTCTGAGGAACACAAATACTGGTTCATATCGCTACGATACGATAGGCTACAATAAAGAGGCAGCTTTAACCGATACTATCAATCACCTCATATTTGGGGAGTATGAAATAACCATTACAGGTGCAGATGGAAAAGCTGTATCGCAGCACAATTTTTCGGCGAATGCGCCTGCAGGGGAGTCTCCTTATTACCTTACTGCAGAAGAAGGACTTGGTGCAAACCTGGGCAGGGAAGGTATTGCGTTGATAGCAGTGCATAAGACTTCGCTGTTTTCAGTTGGCACCAGGATAGATGTAATCAGTCCGGCCGACAAAGCATTCACTTACATAGTAGAATATGGTAATAGTACTGTAGTGTATCCGTTAAGAAATGGAGAAATGGAAATGTTTGGTCCGGGTAATTACCTGATGCGGGTAACGGATAACTGCGGCATGTACGAGGTTCCCATAACGATCGAAGAACAAGATGTCTACAGGTATTCATGGAGCTATACCGCTATACAGACGTGTATAGGGCAATCTGTAAAACCGACAGGGCATGCTTACTATAAAGGACTTGACCTACCCACCTATTATCAGATCGTAAGTGGCCCTGCAGGGGCCGGCAATCCGATAGTAGCAGAGGGCGATAGTCTGTTGTTGTCCATTCCGGGGTCTTATCGTATTGCAGTATCGGCTTATGAGGACGCGGCTGTTGACTATGGGTCAAACGCTAAAGACGTGCCTTATATTAACCAGCCGTTGGCGGTGGATGTAGAGAACTCTCTTGGATGGGTTTGTCCCCGACAGCCGAATAATTCGGGAACGATCAAGGCATTTGGCCGTTACGGAAGTACTGCGCAATCCGGCGTTTACACTTTTAAGCTGGCCGAATCCGGTAAGGGGGCCACAGGGCCTTATCTGGCAGTGAATAACAATGGTTATTTCAGTTCAGTGGCATCAGGTGGAAGCTATAGTCTGATCGCTAACCAGAGTTATGACATAAGAGTAGAGGATGATTGTGGCGCCTCAGCGGTACAATCAGTAAAAATCATAGATTTCGCTACCGCGCAGGTCGTGTCCAGCGATAAGCCTGAGTACTGCATCGGGGAGACGGTCCACCTTCGTACCATTAACCTTCCTACAACAGCCAGGCGTGCATATTGGACTGGGCCTAATGGTTTTAGGGCACAGAGCGCAGCAGCTGATCTTTTCATTTCCGATTTCAGCGCTGAAAAAGCAGGCGAATACAGGGTGGCTATTACGTCGGATATGTGTGGCGATTCTATCGTTGGAACAGTTACAGTCGGCGCAGCGCCATATCTGGCGGTATGTTACAGTGCTGTCACAGATACTAGTGTCAATCCATACGTTTACGGCCTATTAGGTAGCTGGCGTCCGATGCGTTCTTATACCTATTATGGATCGCGTGCGGAATCTGATCCTGATAAACCGACAGATATCCGAAAGGATGGCGCCTTTGCTGATTTCGATGCTTTCTGGCAGGTTAAAGACGGACAGTGGTCGGCCCAAAAACAAGAGGCATGGGTATGGAATGCAGAAAGCACCATTTTTAACGCAAAAGGCTTCGAACTGGAAAACAAGGACCCGCTTGGACGTTATAATGCAGGGATATACGGATATGGTGATGCAATACCAGTAGCCGTTGTACAGAATAGCCGTTACCAGGAAGCAGCTTTTGAAGGATTTGAAGACTATTATTTTGCGGATGCAAGTTGTCAGGAAGCCTGTCCTGTTGGCCGCCGTTTTGACTTCACACCTTATATGAGCAGGATAGACTCTACCCAGAGACATACAGGCAGATATAGTATCAGAGTTGCGCCCGGAGACACTGTAGGTGTCATCAGCCCTGTAATGGACGCTGCTGACACACTTGGTACGCCTTCTTTCAACGAGACAACTTTCACTTGTAATAATATCCCGACCACCGTGCTGAAAAGCGTTCGGGCAAACAGCGAAGTGTTGCTGCCTTCTTTCGCGCTGCTATCTGGTGGGAAGGTGGTGTTTAGTGCGTGGGTGAAAGAAATTCAGGATTGCCAATGCAGCTCTTATGAAAGTAACCAGGTAGCACTTGCAGTAACACTTGCAGATGGAAATAGTGTGGTTGTTAAAATTAAACCTGTTGGGGCAATCATTGACGGCTGGCAACGATATGAACAGGTGATAGATGTTCCGGCAGGTAGCTCAAAGTTCTCCGTTGTATTGTTTGCAACAGGATCGACAACAGTTTTTTATGATGATATCCGCATTCATCCATATAATGCCAATATGAAGTCATTTGTATATGATGCAAGGAACCTGCGTATGATGGCTGAGCTGGACGAAAATAACTATGCCACTTTCTTTGAGTATGATGATGACGCGACATTAACCCGCGTGAAGAAGGAGACAGAGAGGGGTGTTAAGACAATTAAGGAAACAAGAAGCGCTTTAATTAAGGAGTAAACGGAATATGCAGTATTCACAGGCTCTGGAAATTTATAAACTGATAATTGAATCTATTTTTAAATAAACCTATGAACAGAAGAATGAAACGATTGCTGTTATTTTTAAGCATTTCATTTGTGACAAGTCAGGTAATGGCACAGAAGCACGTATACCAGATACGCGCTGACAGTGTACGGATATACAGCGGTTGTGATACTGCTGAACTGATCATAGAAAACAAAACGAAGGATACCCTGGGTTTTTTGTATAACAAGGGAAATGGTCGGACGGAGTTCCGTAAACTTCAGTTACAAACTGTTGGTATTAATGGAATTGCGATAACAGGACAGGATACACTGCAGCTTACGCCTGAGACGCTGGCGACAGTTACGGCAAGAGGAAGTACGACAGTTAGTGACATCACATTTAACAAGGCATCGGGTAATCCGTCAAATGGTTTGACCTGGGTATATAATTCCGATGCATGGAGGATTTTTGTTGAATCGCCAGACGATAACCCTCCGGGGAACATGATCTTTGAAGCAAGGGACAATGATAATGAAGGTTGGATCTTTAGACATGATGCCACCAACACAGGCGGTGCGAAGACCGATTTATTATCGATTGGAAGGGATCGTTTACAATACAAAGGGTTAGATGTGCTTCATATGGGTAACTCTTCTTCTCTTTTTGTAAGAGGCGGTGTGTACGAAACTCCTCCGGATTGGAATACACTTGTGAGCAATAGCTTCATCGGATCCGTAAACATGGGAACAAATGCACCGGTTACAGACGGCACCTGGTGGAATTTAATTTCTACCAGGCACAGGAACGGCCTTACTGATGGCAATAATTACGGGATGCAGATAGCCAGCGGAATGGCCGGTACTTATCTGGGCAGGACATATTTCCGTAATCAGAGCAATGGTACCTGGACCACCTGGAAAGAATTCTGGCATTCAGGTAATGTGACATTTGGTACCAAAGGGGCTAATGTCGCGCTAAAGACAGAACCGAATGGCAGATTAGGCCTGGAAAGCTGGGTGAGAGTAGGAAATAATACCGGATTAACGACACCGGATAGCACAGCCCTTTATCATAATGGACCTGCCTGCTGGGTACTCAAAAGTGCACCGGGAACAACCGTCACTTACCTCGATCTTAAGACTTCGGACGCTGTCAGCCGTGGTAGCGTATACGCCACAAATAGTAATGAAATCGGATTTACAGGAGGCTCTGGCACCAATTGGCGATTAAAAACAGATGCCAGTGGTAATGCTGTTGTAACCGGCCAGGTAACAGCTACCGGATTCGTTCAGTCCTCATTAAGAAGCCTTAAAAGGGATATCCAGCCATTTACGGCAAGTGCAACCGGCATTCTGAAAGATGCGCAGGTCCGTACTTTCGTATTTAAGGCGGACAGCACGAATACTAAACGTATCGGTTTTATTGCTGATGAACTGCCAGAGGAGATGTCAGCTGCTGAACATAAAGGTGTTGATGAAGCGAATACTGTAGCATTGCTGGTAAAGGCATTACAGGAAATGAACGCCAGGGTAGAAGCATTGGAGCAGGAAGTAAAGCGGCTGAAAAGCGAAAAGGCCGCTGGTAAAAAGGATAAATAGAAACAACAATTCTTTGTAACAGAAGCGTGTGACAAGGAATGAAACAGTTGCAGGTGGAATTTAGATACGAGGTTCGCAACGAGCCGCGTAGCTGACTGCAAAAGAAAAAGAATTAGAGTATCCCGGACTATGAACTATAAGAGGCGAATTAAAACGATTCTGAAAGGAATATTGTTCTTGTTACTGGCATATCTGCCACAGCTGGCCAGCGCGCAGACAGGGGGGCAAATTACCCTTAAGCGTATATTGGACGGCGCAAAGGGGCAGCTGACTGCTGACTCGATCGCAACGGTATCGGACTCGGCTTATTTTAATGCTGCACTGGTTGGCAGACTCGATACGCCGTACCAGGTGAAGAACATTATTACCTTCAGTATAAATGAATACGCAACATTACCATTGCCGGATTCTTTCCGTGCAACGGTGAACCTGCGTATTTACTACACACTTGCTGATCTTTCGGTTGATTCTGTTGATCAGCAGCTCTCTGTTAACTACGACACAGCAGGTACTTATACCATGCGCAGTAGTTTTGTGTTCAATGGAGCCCACCGGGTGAAAGTGAAGGTGCTGGGTATAACGTCCACTGCGCAGGCGAATATCATTCCTGCCTTACTGGTATTGAACGAGATGGAAGTCCATCCTGTGTATAAATTGGCTTGCAAAGCGGATGCTGTTAAATTTATATATGGCAATCCTGCAAAAGCAGATACCACCAACGAGCTGGAAGTGAACTGGCCTGTAATGACAGGAGCGGATGTCTACGACCTGGAATGGGCATATATTGACCAGAGTGCGCTCGCCGCCGGACGTTATGGTAATCCTTCCAGTCCCGATCCAGCCCTGATATTTGAGCATAATACGACCCGGGTTACCATCGCCGGTAATAACTACAGTATCCCGCTTTTATATGATGATGCGGGTACTCTCTATTACCGTGTAAGAGGTGTACAGGAAAAGGTGGGTTATCAGCGAATGGAAACTGCCTGGAGTTCAGATACCACAACAGGTATAGGTGCTTATCAGTTTACCGGGCATGAGCCGACACTGAACTGGCAATCTACTATCTCATTCGCAGAAGATGGAAAGCGGAAAGTGGTAGTACAGTATTATGATGGAAGTTTGAGAGGCCGTCAGACCGTTACGAAAGACAATACGACGAACACTGTAGTAGCTGCAGAAACTTTTTATGATTACCAGGGACGACCTGCCGTACAGGTATTGCCAGCCCCTACCTTGAATACGGTGTTGAAATACGCTCATAATCTGAACTCCGCTCTCAATGGAGCAGAATATGACAAGAGTTATTATGACTCACTTCCTTCTCCGGAAACCTACCTGACCGCTTCTGCCGCGCCAATGAGTACGGCATCCGGTACCAACCAGTATTATTCGCCCGCTAACCCTGAGAAAAATATTGGCTTTAACCAGTTCATCCCTGATGGAGAGGGTTATGCCTTTACTGAAACTGAATATACAGCGGATAATACCGGACGAGTACTTCGTCAGAGTGGCGTGGGACCGACGTTTAAATTAGGGAGTGGCCATGAGACAAAGTATACCTACAATACTGCTGCAAAGGAGGACCTCTATGCGCTGTTTGGTACAGAGGTAGGGGATAATACGCACTACTTTAAAAACACAGTAACCGATGGCAATGGACAGACTTCGGTGGCATATGTTGATATGCATGGCCGTACAATTGCTACAGCTTTGGCCGGCTCTCCTGAAAACAGGGGACTGGAAGATCTGCCATCCAAAGATAGTCTGTCTGTAACAGATTCACTGTCTGGTCCCGGACAGAATACCATCGCTGACATGAAGATCAGCAGCAGGCATTCCCAGTTTGTATCGGAAAGCGGTTATTTCTCATTTACTTATCAGCTGACACCGCCGGTATTACAAAAAAATGATTGTAATGGTAAACCTGTATGTTATACGGGCCTGTACGATCTGGAGATCCGGATCACAGACGATGCGTTTAACCAGCGCTTTGATGATAAGAAGCCGTTTGAAAAAGTAATAAAGGCGAAGCTCGATAATATCAGTGTTGACTGTAATAAGATACCTCAGCCAATAAATGTGTCCTTTGACGTCTATCTGAAAAAGGGTAGTTATGATTTCGCGAAGACGCTGACGATCAATAAGGCGGCAATGGATTACTATAGGGACAGCGTTTTCCTGAAGAGTAATGTGTGCCAAAGCTACGACACTGTTCTGCAGCAGCAACAGAATCTCCTGCGTGCTGTTCAGTGTGTGCCGGATTGTGCGGGTTGCCTGGCCAGTCTTGGGGATTGGGAGCCTTATCGTGACAGGTATATGTCGGAGAATAATTATCCTGTGACAGACACCGCATCTTACCGCAGCGAGGCGCAGGCCGCATACAACACTGCACTGGACGCCTGTACGATTCTTTGCGGAACGGGTACGGAAACAGATGCTATCCGTGATGCGATGTTGATGGATATGGAAGCTCCTTCAGGGCAGTACGCGATTCCCAGCGATACGGCTAACATCTATTCTATATTCTACCTGGATCGCAAGGATACGATGTATGCTTATATGGATACATCCATCCATTATTTGGATGAAGCAGGCCGGCCGGATAAAGTGTATAATGAAGCCAGCGGACTGTTCGTGGATCCGCAAACCCTGCGGCCTTCGGACTTTGCGGCAGCTTTCAAGAGTTCCTGGGCGCCCGCTTTACTGCACTTGCATCCAGAGTATTGCAAGCTGATTGAAAAGAGCAAATATCGTAGCAGCGAAGAATGGAGTGTGGATTTTGAATCTGTTGATACTTATGCTGAAGCACGGAATAAAGGGTATCTGAATCCTACGAATATGTCGGGAATCCCATTCCCGGGAACAGGTATCGATCCCTTGTCTGCTAATTTTAAATCGGCGCTGGAGGCCCGTTTGAAGAACTTTAATAGTACGGGTTATACTATGTGGAGCATTGCTGCCAGTTCGATCAAATGTTCCGGAACAGATAATTCGTGCATAGCTCTATACAATACGCCTGCATTAGCTTTCGACGAAGGTAAAATGTGTGAAGGTGATCTGAACATGGCGTGGCGTAGTTTCCGTAGTATGTACCTCACGGCTAAGCGTACCGTATTGGATGATTATCTGAAGGCGATCAATTGCGGCGCAAAAGCACAGGACCTGTTGAGTGCCGGCAAACAGCTTCGTTTTACATCCACCACTGAACAGCTTGCGAATGCAGGTTTGAGCAATATGGTGGGAACGCCCGATAAGAAGGCGATGGAAGATACTGCCAGGGCAATGGAGATGCGTACCTACGATGAAAACTGCCGTGCGTATGTCTCTTATTGGGCAGCACAGTTATCCGGCTGCTACAGCCAGTCTGCCATTGATAATGATATCATACCGAAATTGCTGGAGGTTTGTAAGGAAGGTGCAGACCGGGACCATACCAATGGCTCCAGTACTGTAAAGCCAGGTAGTACCTATCAGTATCATAGTTTTGAAGAAGTAATAGATGAATACAATCTGCAGCATGGCATTACGAAAAGCATGAGCTGTAACGCTGATGTGATCACCATGCCCAAACCATATGACCGCCAGGTAAGTTATGGAGACCAGCCCAGTTTTTCACGTCCTACGGATTGTCAATGTGATAAGCTGGCGGAATTGCGCAGGGAATACACATCCCTGAAGCTGCCTTCAGAGACGTTTTCGTCTTATCTGAGCCGCAAACGTGGCGTGAACATCAGCCAGTCAGACCTGGATATGCTGGAATCAGCTTGTAGCAGTCCTGTGAACAGCAGCTGCAGCTGGCTGCCTGCGCAGATCAATATCCCGGTATTGCTGCAATGTAATGTAGCGCCGGGCTGTGCAACCTGTGAGGATGTAAACCGTTTGTACACTTCATTTGTAGCCACCTACGGTATACAGCCGATGATAGTAATGGACGATACATTACAGGACAAAAAGAATGAATTCTTTGCGGCATATATGAATAACCGTCTCGGGTTCGGTAAACAGGCATGGGAATACCTTGCTTTCCTGCAAGACAGTTGTACAAAGGGAACCGGTGACAGCTTCACGGTATGTAAACCAGCTCAGGCAGGCACGAATGCGCAGGCAAGTACTTATGCTAACGGCGGTGTTGATGACATTAGGGATATCGTTCGCAGTAGTGATGGAGGATATCTGCTGGCAGGATGGACCAGGGGATGTAGTGCAGGTCAGGAAGATGCGTATCTGGTCAAAACGGATGCTACGGGAGCGTTATTATGGGCAAAAACCTATGGAGCAGAGAATCATGAGGAATTTAAACGTATAAGGCAGACAGCAGATGGCGGATATATAGCGATAGGGTCTACCAACTCTTATTGTTATGATGCAGGTACGATAATGGTTGTAAAGCTTGACAGCCTGGGAGGTGTTGAATGGAACAAGGCAATGGGAATGGGCCGCAGCAATTACGAGGGAAAAGGTTATGACATAATCCAGACCAGTGAGGGAGAGTATGCATTTGCGGGATTGAGTATATCACAGGGTAATCCGCTGGAGTGGGTAACTGGTGTACTGACTAATGACGGTATGCTGAAATGGTCAAAGGTCATTGCATCTTCAGCAAAGAAGGAGGCGATTTCGCTGTTGGAGAATGGCGATACATTGGTGATGGCAACATCGATGAGTGCTGCGGGCGCCAATTATGATGCTGTTGTGATAAAACAGCGCAAGTCGACCGGTGACGTATTGGGTATGAGTGGTTATGGTATCAGCGGTAGTGATAATATACCGGGAGGTATTCTTAAGACCGCCACTGGTTATAAATTATTAGGCGATCGTGCGGGTATTCTGTTAGATATTAATGGCGGTGGTGATGTGCTTTTTGCACGAAAGATTGACCTTCCTACAACCAATGAAGGAAATCTGTTTAGCGGAGTTACAACAGCAGATGGTAGTATACTGGCCGCGCAGACTGTTCCTATTGGTGCTGGATCGAGGGATGTATATCTGCATAAAATAGGAGCTAATAACGGCATCCTGTGGTCGAGTCATGTACGGGTGGACGGTGCTGATTATGTTCGTCATCTCACTCAGCATCCGGACGGTACAATTGCCGGAGCGGGTATCCTGGATAACAAGGGGTTGCTGATGATCGCCACTAGCGGTGGTAAGACAGGATGTAAAGACACCAGCGAAAATGTAAGAAGTAATGATATTTATGCGTCCGTTGTCCGTAAGACAATTGGAGCGCAGACTATTACAGATCTTGACGAGAAGCTGATCAGTGCTGTAGCGCTGGCGGAGAAATCATGTACGCCGGTAAGAAGCCAGGCAGGGTGTCCCGGACTTGACAGTTGTTATGTAGTGAATGGTCTGCCATTGTTGTGCGGCAACCTGGGGGTATTCCCGACGGTGGAGATAGACCAGACCACTGCTTGTTCCGACAGCACATTCTTTGCAGAAAGTGCTGCGAGGGTGATATATAATACTTACGCAGATTCTGTAAAGAATAATTTCGATACAGAGTACATGCGTACAGCCCTGAAAGCGGCATGGCTGGAGAAATTTGCAGTGAGGTACTCGCTTAGTGAATATCATTATACCCTATATTATTATGACCAGGCAGGGAACCTGGTGAAGACCGTTCCACCGGCAGGCGTGGTGAAGAACCGCAGGCAGAGTTGGGTGGACAGTGTGGACGTGGCTAAAGCTGCGGGTGTAAGATTAGTACCGGCTCATACAATGGCGACGGAGTACAGGTATAACACCTTGAATGGTGTTGTGGCACAGAAGACACCCGATGCTGGCAAGTCAAAATTCTGGTATGACCGCCTGGGTAGATTGGCTGTATCGCAGAATGCCAAACAGCAGCCATCTAATAACTACAGCTATACAAGCTATGACGATCTTGGAAGAATAACAGAAGTCGGGGAGCTGACTTCTGGTACTGCCATGACTGATGCTATCAGCCGGAAGCAGGAGAATTTCACCAGCTGGTTTAATAGTGTATCGAATAGTCGCAGGGAGATAACAAAGACGACTTATGATATTGCGTATCCGTTCTTCAGTACGACGGAATTCGCAGCACGTAATCTTCGTAATCGTGTGTCCTGGACTGCGTTGTATAGGAATGCAGATTCAGTGAATGGCGGTGGGCATAGCACAGCAACCTTTTATACATATGATGTTCTCGGAAATGTAGACACCCTGTTGCAAGACTACCGGGAAGGAAGGATGAAAGCTGCGGGCCATCGTTTCAAGAGAGTGGCATATAGTTATGATCTGATCAGCGGTAAGGTCAATGAAGTAGCTTATCAGCCAGGCGCATCTGATGCGTTTTATCATCGATATAATTATGATGCAGAGAACAGGCTAACGAATGTCGAGACAAGTCAGGACAGGGTGTATTGGGAGAATGATGCGTACTATCAGTATTACAAGCACGGCCCACTGGCGCGTACAGTGATCGGTCAGCAACAGGTGCAGGGGCTTGATTATGCGTATACTTTGCAGGGATGGCTCAAAGGTGTGAACAGTACCGCACTGAGCCCAGAGAGCGATCAGGGAGGCGATGGAAAAGCTGGGGCTGTAACTCCGGTGGATGCATTTGGTTTTGCATTGAATTACTATGGAGCTGATTATAAGCCAATTAACAGTGCCAAACTGCCTTTTGCTGCTGCAGGCGGTGATTTTAAACCGCTGTATAATGGTAATATTGGGGCGATTGGCCAGTATGTCGCTGGTTTGGGTAATCCGTTGTTGTATAATTACAGATATGATGCTTTGAACCGGATTAAGGGGATGCAGGCGTACAATGGCCTGAATGTGGCGACAAATACCTGGAATCCGGTGGCATTGGAAGACTTTAAGGAGTCCGTTAGTTATGATCCTAATGGTAATATTCTTAGCTACAACCGTAATGGTAGTCAGACTTTTGCGAATAAGCCACTGGGTATGGATAGTCTTAGCTATGCTTATCGCCTCGGTACCAATAAGCTGGATTATGTGGATGATGCGGTAAGTGCTGCTAATTATGAGAGCGATATTGATAAACAGCTGCCGGGCAACTATGCATATGACAGTATTGGTAATCTTGTGAAAGATGTTGCGGGGAAAATCGAGAAGATTGACTGGACGTTATATGGTAAAATCGCTTATATTGTAAAGCAAGGAAATGATACGATTCATTATAGTTATGATGTGAGCGGTAATCGTATCAGTAAGAGTTACCATGATACTACTACCTGGTATGTACGGGATGCTACGGGGAATGTAATGAGTGTTTATACTCTTCCTGCTGGCGATAATATCAGACTATCAGAGAGCCATTTGTATGGTAGTAGCAGGTTGGGTGTGTCCAGGCCCGAGGTTGATCTAAACAGTGGTACAGAGAATGGAATAGTGTTGCGAGGATTAGGTTTGGGAGAAATCGCTAATTTTACTCGTGGTAAAAAGGTCTTTGAGTTAAGTAACCATTTGGGGAACGTGCTGGCTACGGTGTCGGATAAGAAGGTGTTGGCAGGGCAGGGAGCGTATAAATATGATTTGCTTTCTGCGAATGAGTATTATCCGTTTGGTATGCAGATGCCGGGTAGGCGGTATAATGCGGGTGGCTATAGGTATGGGTTTAATGGGAAGGAGAATGATAATGAGGTGAAGGGAGAGGGAAATCAGCAGGATTATGGGATGAGGGTGTATGATCCGAGGTTAGGGAAGTTTTTGAGTGTGGATCCGTTGACGAAGGGCTATCCGTGGTATACTCCATACCAGTTCGCAGGAAATACACCAATACAGGCGATTGATTTAGATGGAGAAGAAGAATTACACTATACTCTGACGAAAAATGATGATGGATCTGCATCTCTTAAGTTAACCAATATAACCTTTGTACAAAAGAAGGATTGGTTCTATAAGGCTTTAGGAGTTTTTAATACTAGAGAAGAAGAACCTCGTATACCAGAAAGGGCTGTTATTAACTACGGAGATAAGAAATACTACATAGGTTTCTCTGGTTCTAAGGGTAGGGGCAATGAAGGTGAGATGGAATTTTTTAAGTCAATTAGGCGCAATGCAAATGAGGTTCTTTATGCAGTAGACAACATTTTTCTGGATGAGGACCAGTCGAAAAGCGTTGAAGCCTTTTCCATGGCTGTACATACTCAGAATAATACAGCGATGTACGGTCCGTTGACTGATAAGGCTTGGTATTCGAGGACAATGGAGGATGTAAGGGTTTTTAGAATCCAAGGGGGACAGGGTGATAAACAAAGTCAGGAAAGAGTCTTATTCAGTCGGGATGGTAAAATATCGATAAGAGGAAACGATATGTTATTTGTAACTTTAGATGATAAAGCCCACCAAATTTATTTTTATCAAAAAAGAGGTGGTGCAGAAGCTGGGGCGGAGATTGTCTCGTTTGAGATACCGCGTAGTTTAGCTAATGAAATAGTTAATAGTGCAGTTCCTCAAAGAAAGGGCAGTGCGTTTCCAAATTCACCTCAAATTTCAGATCCAAGTAAATCAAGAAGCGCTTATGGCTTGCCTAAAGCTTATATTGATAAAATAAGACAACAGGCGATACCGGGAACTGGTAGACGCGAACAACCACATTAAAATGACTATAGAAGAGAAATTAGAACAAGGGTATTTTGCTGGATGTATTAAATACAAAAATGAGTATGGGTTTTATCTAATGCCTATAGCTTATTGGATTCTTAATATGAATACGTACGATCCGGACTACGATCCAAGTGAAGATGAGTTTGTGTTTCGAAATAATGTGGAAGTAGTAAGTGATGACAAAATTCTTGATTTCTTTAGCGCAACAGAAGAGTATAGGATTAGTTATCAAATGCTTAGTGCGGCTAGTTTATTGCATGTTATATTTTTTATAGATTTCGATGCGAAGTTATTTGTTAGTTGGTTTAATGACATAGAGGTGGAAACGTACTTGCCAGATAATTCTTGGAAAGGGCTTTTTGATGATCCTAACAAATATATTCCGTTCAAGGATATAGAAGAGTGATAAACATCTCGGTTAAAAAGGCATCAGGCTGTTTAAAACTCGAAGTTTGGCCTGAGGCTGCTATTGAAGAGATACATCAGATGCATCGAGTATAAGAATAAATATAGTGAGTTTATATGTAAACTTAAATAAGGAAGCCCGGTAATCACCGGGCTTCCTTATTTAAGAATAGCTTGTAGTTTAGATTTAGCAAGGAAAGCGTCCAGCAGCGAATAGACACATTCTTTATCCTTCTCAGGAAGTTCATTAATCTCATTGAGCCGCTTCATCATCTTAGGGTCCTTCAAAATATTAGTATCATTAGCTTCCCCTAATAAGAATCCCACGGTAGTCTCCAGGGCTTCAGCCAGCTTCCTGACCACATCAATAGACGGTAGCATCTCATCACGTTCATAACGTCCTATGACAGTATGAGCAGACCCCAGTTTTTTAGCAAGTTCCTGTTGTGAGAACCCTTTAGCTTCCCTACACTCCCTGAGTTTTTTACCAAAAGAGACCATTGTATGATACGTTTACGGTTAATAAAACCCCTGTTATAGAGGGTTTAGTCAAAATTATGAAACGAATGCGGTAAAATAAAATCGTAAAATATTTGCTCAATTAAACTGATCCGGTATCTTTGCACCGTTTACGGTTAATTAAAAAATATTTTATGTCATCAGGAACTAAAAGTAAAGCACTCCGTCGCGGTAAAATGCATGGGCAGTACCGGGCAGTCAGTAATCATTGGCATGGCGGTCGTAATGTACCCTGGTTAAATGTACGAGGTCTGTGGCTGGAAGAAGCAGGCTTTAATGTAGGTGATCCGATAGATATCATAGTCGGAAAAGGAAAGCTGATCGTTAAAAAGGCCTATGATGGAAATAGCAGCCATTAAGCAGCAGCTAACGTTATCGCAGGTGCTGTCTTATTACGGGTTAAAACCGGATAAGCACCTGCGATTACACTGCCCGTTCCACGATGACAAGACGCCGAGCCTGCAGGTGTATTACAAGACGCATAGCTGTTATTGTTTTAGCAGTAACTGTAAGACGCATGGCAAGCCATTGGATGTAATAGACTTTGTGATGTACAAGGAAGGCTGCAGTAAACATGAAGCTATCCTGAAGTGTAAGGCGTTAATAGGTGGTAATGTTCCTGCTACACCAGCAAGGAACTACAGCCGAGCGGAGACGCTTGGTCACATGTTCATTTATTTTAAGAATGCAGTGCATAACAGCAAGCCCGCGCAGGAGTATATACGAAGCAGAGGTTTAGATGCTACCCGTTTAGAGATTGGTTATAATACCGCACAGTTCCATCACGGCAACCGTAAGGATGATGAGCTGATAGCTGCGTGTGTATCTGTAGGGTTATTATCCCCATGGGGTACAAGTAGCAATGGTAGCCAGGCGTATAAACCTTTTGGGAAGTATTGTATTGTGTTTGCCTTACGTAACAGTGGCGGAGAGGTAAGCGGTATGTACTTCCGCAGTACAGTTAATGATGAAGACCAGCGACATTATTACTTAAAGGACAGGCGTGGTCTTTATCCCTGTTATCCGAAGCCAGATGTACAAAGACTGATACTGACCGAATCAGTAATAGATGCAGCCACATTGTTACAGTGTAGCGAAATATCCCAAACATACGGTATCCTGTCCTGTTATGGTACCAATGGTCTAACCGCAGAACATGAAGCAGCCATCAAAGGCTTAACCCACCTGCAGGAGATCATCTTTGCTTTTGATGGGGATGAAGCAGGACGTAAGGCAGTTGCGAAATACGCCACTACTTTTAAAGATAAGTTACCCCATGTGTTAATCAGCACCTTACAGCTACCGGAAGGCGAAGACATCAACAGTAGGGGTGTTAGTCATAGTGCTGAGATCTTCCCTCACTTACTAAATAGTCGGACTGATTTTTTTCTTTCAGTTGAATCAGTTGAAAAACAAAACGTTCCTGCCTCTGGGCCAGTTGCAGCGCCTTTATCAGCCACCTCTATACTGGACAGTAGTAATCCCTACAAACTGAGCTACAGCGGCGATCTGGCCATTTATTACGTGCAGGGAGGGGTGAGTAAACAGCTGGACAGCATGAAGGTAACACTGGTTGTAGAGCGTAAGGATAATGGCCAGAAGAGCCGCAATAAACTGGACCTGTATGAAGATAAGCAGGTAGAGAAGTTATGCAGAGAGGTAGGTGAGAAGCTGGGGCTTCGAAAAGACATACTGGAACAGGACCTATACCAGTTAACCGACTTGTTGGACCAGTACCGTGAAAGGGATGAGCCGCCAGCAGCAGGAGAAGAGGCAAAGGGTTATACTTTAAGTGTTGGGGAGCGGAGTGCTGCAGAGCGTTTTTTAAGGGAGCAGGGCTTATTAGAGAACCTGAACAAGCTATTAGGCGAAACGGGTATAGTAGGCGAGGAAAGGAACCGGTTATTTTTATTACTGGTAGCGCTGAGTTACAAGATGCCTGCACCCTTACATGCGCTGATACAGGGCAGTAGTGGCAGTGGAAAGACCAGGTTATTAAAGCAGGTATCAGACTGTATGCCCCCTGAGAAGGTCACACGGCTGACACGGGTAAGTGATAAAGTGTTATATAATTACCCTGAGCGTTACTTTATGAATCGGTTACTATGCTTAGAGGATATAGACGGGTTGAGTGAGGAAGCAGAGTTCGCGTTCCGTGAGTTGCAGAGTAATGGAGAGCTGAATAGTGCCACCAGTATTAAACTGGAAAATGGGCAGATCACCAGTGGACAAAAGACAGTGAGAGGTCCGATAGCCAGCCTAGCCTGTACAACCCATGGAGAGATTTATGAGGACAATATGAGCCGTGTGTTCCTGATAGCTGTAGACGAGAGCCCTGAGCAGACCAGACGTATTATAGGCTACCAGAACAGTAAGGCAGCGGGGGAGACAGATACGCGCAAGGAACAGGATAGTAAAGGTTTTATCCGTAACCTGGTGCGCTGTTTGGAAGCACTGGAGGTAGTTAATCCTTATGCGGGGCGTTTACAGTTGCCCGAGGATGCACATAAGATCCGCCGTTTACATGACCTGTTTTTAAACTTTGTGAAGATGGTAACGCTGGTACACCAATACCAGCGTACCAAAGACAGCAAGGGGCGTCTGATAGCAGAGATCAGTGATATAGAGCAGGCCATAAGTATTATGTTCGACAGTATAGTCCTGAAAGTAGATGAGCTGGATGGTAGTCTTCGTCAGTTCTATGAACAGTTAAAGGACTACCTGCGTAGTCAATATGGTCAGCATTACAGCCAGGCCGAGTTTAGCTTACGTGAAATCCGTCAGGGCTTAAAGATCAGTAAAACGCAGTTGTTCCGTTATGCGAATGACCTAACCCGGTTAGAATATATCCGTCCCTGTGGCGGCCACGCTAATAAAGGGTTTATCTACAAGATAGTATACTGGGACAACTATCAGGGGTTAAGAGACCGTATCAAATCCCACCTATCCACCCAAATCACTGCTATTAAAGCAGACAGTCCCTCCCCAGAGGTTGGAACGCTACGGAACGCTAGTGGAACGCTGGAACCTGCGTGAATACTGGAAAAAGTGCCTTGCGTTCCGTGTTCCAGAAAAATGCTCAAGGGGGTCAAAAAGTATATCTAAGATCATAGCGGTACCATGCATCATTATCCTACACTTTTTAAGCAATACTTACAACAGAGCGGTTATAGTACAACAACCCAGAACATGTTACCTGGTTGTGTACGTGATTTTTTGCAATACGGGCGTTTTAAGCGGCTAACAGAGGTTGCCCCGAGGTGTATCCTTGATTTTTACGAATGGCTGCATATACGGCCTTTAAAGCGCCGAGAGGGGGCATTGAGTGCGGGGATGATCAGCCATTATGTATATGCATTGAAAGTGTTCTTTAGCTGGCAGGAGGCCAGTGGAGGCATCAGCTATAACCCGATGAGTGGGTTAAAGTTCCGCAGAGGTGAGCGTAACAGCCGTGAGGCGCTGGGACAGGATGAAGTAGCGGCCTTGTTTACAGCCGCGTTGAGCATCCGGGAGAGGGTAATGTTACACCTGTTTTATAGCTGTGGTCTTCGTCGTAGTGAGGCAGTGAAGCTAAGCATCCGTGATGTACAGGCCAGGCACCGGTTATTGTATGTACGTTCAGGTAAAGGGGCCAGCCGTCGTGTGATCCCGTTGACGGGTAAGGTAGCAGGGGAGTTAACCACCTACCTTGAACAGTGGCGTAAAGGCAAAGAAAGTGATAAGAGTGCCTTTATGCTGAACCGTGTAGGTAAGGCGATGAGTGGAGTTAGTTATAATCATTTACTGAAAGGTGTGGTCAGACGTGCAGGACTATGGGAGGGGGTCACACCACATTACCTGCGTCACAGTATAGCTACGCATCTGCTACAGGGCGGTATGAGCCTTGAATATGTGCGGGACTTTTTAGGTCACAGACACCTGGAAGCGACGCAGATCTATGCCAAGGTAGGCGCCCATCAATTACAACAGTTATGACACTGGAACAGTATTTACAACAGCAATACACCCCATCTACAGCGGCGTCCTATGCCCGCGAAATCAGCATCTTTTTATCCGGTTACCCCGAGGCATCTACCGCCGTTTATAAGGACTTAATGGGTTATATAGGCGTCCTTCGTCATCACTATCGTAACAGCCATACTTTAAACCGGATCGTGAGCAGCATCAAAGTTTATTATGATTACCTGTGCTATACGGGGCAGCGGTCGGATCACCCTGCACGGGGGATCAAACTGCGTGACAGGCGAAGCCGAGACATCCAGCTGCAGGACCTGTTCAGCAGTACTGAGCTAGAACAGTTACTGGAGCGCAAAGAGCGTTTTAATGCGCTTGCTTTACGAAATAAGGTGTTAATGAGCTTATTGATCTACCAGGGCTTACAGGTGGGAGAGCTGGCCGCATTACGTGTCCAGGATGTGTTCTTGGAGAGTGGTTCTGTATATATCCAATGTACCGCCGTTACCAATAGCCGCACACTGGCCCTAAAGCCGTTACAGGTAGGTTGGTTCAGCAGTTACCTGCAGGAAGTACGCCCTGTATTATTAGCTGGCCAGGAAAGTGAGCTGCTAATAATCGGCCAGCGTGGTAATGGGATGGCACGAGAAGATATCAGTAAGCATGTAAAACGTAGCTATGCAGGTATGTTCCGGGGCAGGGAAGTTAGTGCCCAGCGCATCCGCCAGAGTGTAATCGCTAACCTGTTTAAACAGGGCCATGATATAGGTGTAGTACAGCAGTTCGCAGGTCATAAGTATCCATCCAGCACAGAAAGGTATCGTCAGGACGATGTAGGTCGTTTACAGGCTGCTATAGAGTTGTATCACCCGGTAAGATGAAAAAGTAAGTATCTGATTAGTGGATACAAAAGTGTATAATGTTATTGTGATTGGAAGTGTAATGTGTAGATAATGAATTAATTACAGTGGGTAGTTCGAATCATGTCAGGATCCTTAAAAAAAGGTTTTTTTTAAAAAGGAAATAGGTCACAGCAAAGCCGCCAAGTGCCCAAAGAGCATCGGAGAGAAGATTTATAAAGATATCTCTGACGGTATCCATTGTTTGCAAAGTTAGCAAAAATGAGTAGTTGCAGTGTATCTAATGTTTATTTTGATCGTGCAGGTATTGTTCCTGTTCTGGGAATCGAACCAGCCTCCCACCATCAAATCAGGTCCTTGCGTATTACTAGTGAACCAGGAAAAGCGGTCTCACTCCGTCCTCGGGTCGTACAAAAACCTGCGCCAGGTTGCGCGCAAGTGTTCCGTATGCAAGGGGCCTATGCGCAACCTGTCACAGTTTTTGCGCCCCTTCGTCCTACGTTCGGGCAGCTCCCGGTCTGGCGGCTGCCCGCATTGGCTCTGCTATAGCCATCCCTACGCTGCCTCTCGTTTGTCCGCCACCTGCCTAGCCGCCACGGCCTTATCTTTTTGTCTTTGCTGTCCGCTTCGCTCCCAGCTATTAACAAGGACTAGGCGCGGCTAGCTGCGGCTCCGTGCTACGCTGCGCTACGCACTCCCGCCCCAGCAGCCGTGGCGTCATGGCGGTGGTGGCGGAGGATCGCTATTAGGCGGCAGATTATAGCTGCCAGGCATTAGACCGCTGACCCACCAGCTGATGAAATGCCTGCGCGAACGTGAGCAGTAGTACCCTGATCAACGTTAGTACTATCTTGCTTCCGTCGGCAGGATAGTGGATGCGGTGAGCGTCAGTATAAGGGCTATACGGCAGGATAATGCCCATCCGCAGGATCTATCCCTCAGCATCAGTAACGCATCCACTATCCCACCGACGTAGTGTTATTTTTTTCTTTCAGCTGAAAGAACAGATGAAAGAAAAAACTATATCTTAGGGCCAGTTCTTTGAGTAAAAAAGCGTGCAGGGCGGGTTGGCTGTCGGAGTGAAAGTGCGCAGGGGACTATCGTTATGGGTTTAATGGGAAGGAGAATGATAATGAGGTGAAGGGAGAGGGAAATCAGCAGGATTATGGGATGAGGGTGTATGATCCGAGGTTAGGGAAGTTTTTGAGTGTGGATCCGTTGACGAAGGGCTATCCGTGGTATACTCCATACCAGTTCGCAGGAAATACACCAATACAGGCGATTGATTTAGATGGAGAAGAAGAATTACACTATACTCTGACGAAAAATGATGATGGATCTGCATCTCTTAAGTTAACCAATATAACCTTTGTACAAAAGAAGGATTGGTTCTATAAGGCTTTAGGAGTTTTTAATACTAGAGAAGAAGAACCTCGTATACCAGAAAGGGCTGTTATTAACTACGGAGATAAGAAATACTACATAGGTTTCTCTGGTTCTAAGGGTAGGGGCAATGAAGGTGAGATGGAATTTTTTAAGTCAATTAGGCGCAATGCAAATGAGGTTCTTTATGCAGTAGACAACATTTTTCTGGATGAGGACCAGTCGAAAAGCGTTGAAGCCTTTTCCATGGCTGTACATACTCAGAATAATACAGCGATGTACGGTCCGTTGACTGATAAGGCTTGGTATTCGAGGACAATGGAGGATGTAAGGGTTTTTAGAATCCAAGGGGGACAGGGTGATAAACAAAGTCAGGAAAGAGTCTTATTCAGTCGGGATGGTAAAATATCGATAAGAGGAAACGATATGTTATTTGTAACTTTAGATGATAAAGCCCACCAAATTTATTTTTATCAAAAAAGAGGTGGTGCAGAAGCTGGGGCGGAGATTGTCTCGTTTGAGATACCGCGTAGTTTAGCTAATGAAATAGTTAATAGTGCAGTTCCTCAAAGAAAGGGCAGTGCGTTTCCAAATTCACCTCAAATTTCAGATCCAAGTAAATCAAGAAGCGCTTATGGCTTGCCTAAAGCTTATATTGATAAAATAAGACAACAGGCGATACCGGGAACTGGTAGACGCGAACAACCACATTAAAATGACTATAGAAGAGAAATTAGAACAAGGGTATTTTGCTGGATGTATTAAATACAAAAATGAGTATGGGTTTTATCTAATGCCTATAGCTTATTGGATTCTTAATATGAATACGTACGATCCGGACTACGATCCAAGTGAAGATGAGTTTGTGTTTCGAAATAATGTGGAAGTAGTAAGTGATGACAAAATTCTTGATTTCTTTAGCGCAACAGAAGAGTATAGGATTAGTTATCAAATGCTTAGTGCGGCTAGTTTATTGCATGTTATATTTTTTATAGATTTCGATGCGAAGTTATTTGTTAGTTGGTTTAATGACATAGAGGTGGAAACGTACTTGCCAGATAATTCTTGGAAAGGGCTTTTTGATGATCCTAACAAATATATTCCGTTCAAGGATATAGAAGAGTGATAAACATCTCGGTTAAAAAGGCATCAGGCTGTTTAAAACTCGAAGTTTGGCCTGAGGCTGCTATTGAAGAGATACATCAGATGCATCGAGTATAAGAATAAATATAGTGAGTTTATATGTAAACTTAAATAAGGAAGCCCGGTAATCACCGGGCTTCCTTATTTAAGAATAGCTTGTAGTTTAGATTTAGCAAGGAAAGCGTCCAGCAGCGAATAGACACATTCTTTATCCTTCTCAGGAAGTTCATTAATCTCATTGAGCCGCTTCATCATCTTAGGGTCCTTCAAAATATTAGTATCATTAGCTTCCCCTAATAAGAATCCCACGGTAGTCTCCAGGGCTTCAGCCAGCTTCCTGACCACATCAATAGACGGTAGCATCTCATCACGTTCATAACGTCCTATGACAGTATGAGCAGACCCCAGTTTTTTAGCAAGTTCCTGTTGTGAGAACCCTTTAGCTTCCCTACACTCCCTGAGTTTTTTACCAAAAGAGACCATTGTATGATACGTTTACGGTTAATAAAACCCCTGTTATAGAGGGTTTAGTCAAAATTATGAAACGAATGCGGTAAAATAAAATCGTAAAATATTTGCTCAATTAAACTGATCCGGTATCTTTGCACCGTTTACGGTTAATTAAAAAATATTTTATGTCATCAGGAACTAAAAGTAAAGCACTCCGTCGCGGTAAAATGCATGGGCAGTACCGGGCAGTCAGTAATCATTGGCATGGCGGTCGTAATGTACCCTGGTTAAATGTACGAGGTCTGTGGCTGGAAGAAGCAGGCTTTAATGTAGGTGATCCGATAGATATCATAGTCGGAAAAGGAAAGCTGATCGTTAAAAAGGCCTATGATGGAAATAGCAGCCATTAAGCAGCAGCTAACGTTATCGCAGGTGCTGTCTTATTACGGGTTAAAACCGGATAAGCACCTGCGATTACACTGCCCGTTCCACGATGACAAGACGCCGAGCCTGCAGGTGTATTACAAGACGCATAGCTGTTATTGTTTTAGCAGTAACTGTAAGACGCATGGCAAGCCATTGGATGTAATAGACTTTGTGATGTACAAGGAAGGCTGCAGTAAACATGAAGCTATCCTGAAGTGTAAGGCGTTAATAGGTGGTAATGTTCCTGCTACACCAGCAAGGAACTACAGCCGAGCGGAGACGCTTGGTCACATGTTCATTTATTTTAAGAATGCAGTGCATAACAGCAAGCCCGCGCAGGAGTATATACGAAGCAGAGGTTTAGATGCTACCCGTTTAGAGATTGGTTATAATACCGCACAGTTCCATCACGGCAACCGTAAGGATGATGAGCTGATAGCTGCGTGTGTATCTGTAGGGTTATTATCCCCATGGGGTACAAGTAGCAATGGTAGCCAGGCGTATAAACCTTTTGGGAAGTATTGTATTGTGTTTGCCTTACGTAACAGTGGCGGAGAGGTAAGCGGTATGTACTTCCGCAGTACAGTTAATGATGAAGACCAGCGACATTATTACTTAAAGGACAGGCGTGGTCTTTATCCCTGTTATCCGAAGCCAGATGTACAAAGACTGATACTGACCGAATCAGTAATAGATGCAGCCACATTGTTACAGTGTAGCGAAATATCCCAAACATACGGTATCCTGTCCTGTTATGGTACCAATGGTCTAACCGCAGAACATGAAGCAGCCATCAAAGGCTTAACCCACCTGCAGGAGATCATCTTTGCTTTTGATGGGGATGAAGCAGGACGTAAGGCAGTTGCGAAATACGCCACTACTTTTAAAGATAAGTTACCCCATGTGTTAATCAGCACCTTACAGCTACCGGAAGGCGAAGACATCAACAGTAGGGGTGTTAGTCATAGTGCTGAGATCTTCCCTCACTTACTAAATAGTCGGACTGATTTTTTTCTTTCAGTTGAATCAGTTGAAAAACAAAACGTTCCTGCCTCTGGGCCAGTTGCAGCGCCTTTATCAGCCACCTCTATACTGGACAGTAGTAATCCCTACAAACTGAGCTACAGCGGCGATCTGGCCATTTATTACGTGCAGGGAGGGGTGAGTAAACAGCTGGACAGCATGAAGGTAACACTGGTTGTAGAGCGTAAGGATAATGGCCAGAAGAGCCGCAATAAACTGGACCTGTATGAAGATAAGCAGGTAGAGAAGTTATGCAGAGAGGTAGGTGAGAAGCTGGGGCTTCGAAAAGACATACTGGAACAGGACCTATACCAGTTAACCGACTTGTTGGACCAGTACCGTGAAAGGGATGAGCCGCCAGCAGCAGGAGAAGAGGCAAAGGGTTATACTTTAAGTGTTGGGGAGCGGAGTGCTGCAGAGCGTTTTTTAAGGGAGCAGGGCTTATTAGAGAACCTGAACAAGCTATTAGGCGAAACGGGTATAGTAGGCGAGGAAAGGAACCGGTTATTTTTATTACTGGTAGCGCTGAGTTACAAGATGCCTGCACCCTTACATGCGCTGATACAGGGCAGTAGTGGCAGTGGAAAGACCAGGTTATTAAAGCAGGTATCAGACTGTATGCCCCCTGAGAAGGTCACACGGCTGACACGGGTAAGTGATAAAGTGTTATATAATTACCCTGAGCGTTACTTTATGAATCGGTTACTATGCTTAGAGGATATAGACGGGTTGAGTGAGGAAGCAGAGTTCGCGTTCCGTGAGTTGCAGAGTAATGGAGAGCTGAATAGTGCCACCAGTATTAAACTGGAAAATGGGCAGATCACCAGTGGACAAAAGACAGTGAGAGGTCCGATAGCCAGCCTAGCCTGTACAACCCATGGAGAGATTTATGAGGACAATATGAGCCGTGTGTTCCTGATAGCTGTAGACGAGAGCCCTGAGCAGACCAGACGTATTATAGGCTACCAGAACAGTAAGGCAGCGGGGGAGACAGATACGCGCAAGGAACAGGATAGTAAAGGTTTTATCCGTAACCTGGTGCGCTGTTTGGAAGCACTGGAGGTAGTTAATCCTTATGCGGGGCGTTTACAGTTGCCCGAGGATGCACATAAGATCCGCCGTTTACATGACCTGTTTTTAAACTTTGTGAAGATGGTAACGCTGGTACACCAATACCAGCGTACCAAAGACAGCAAGGGGCGTCTGATAGCAGAGATCAGTGATATAGAGCAGGCCATAAGTATTATGTTCGACAGTATAGTCCTGAAAGTAGATGAGCTGGATGGTAGTCTTCGTCAGTTCTATGAACAGTTAAAGGACTACCTGCGTAGTCAATATGGTCAGCATTACAGCCAGGCCGAGTTTAGCTTACGTGAAATCCGTCAGGGCTTAAAGATCAGTAAAACGCAGTTGTTCCGTTATGCGAATGACCTAACCCGGTTAGAATATATCCGTCCCTGTGGCGGCCACGCTAATAAAGGGTTTATCTACAAGATAGTATACTGGGACAACTATCAGGGGTTAAGAGACCGTATCAAATCCCACCTATCCACCCAAATCACTGCTATTAAAGCAGACAGTCCCTCCCCAGAGGTTGGAACGCTACGGAACGCTAGTGGAACGCTGGAACCTGCGTGAATACTGGAAAAAGTGCCTTGCGTTCCGTGTTCCAGAAAAATGCTCAAGGGGGTCAAAAAGTATATCTAAGATCATAGCGGTACCATGCATCATTATCCTACACTTTTTAAGCAATACTTACAACAGAGCGGTTATAGTACAACAACCCAGAACATGTTACCTGGTTGTGTACGTGATTTTTTGCAATACGGGCGTTTTAAGCGGCTAACAGAGGTTGCCCCGAGGTGTATCCTTGATTTTTACGAATGGCTGCATATACGGCCTTTAAAGCGCCGAGAGGGGGCATTGAGTGCGGGGATGATCAGCCATTATGTATATGCATTGAAAGTGTTCTTTAGCTGGCAGGAGGCCAGTGGAGGCATCAGCTATAACCCGATGAGTGGGTTAAAGTTCCGCAGAGGTGAGCGTAACAGCCGTGAGGCGCTGGGACAGGATGAAGTAGCGGCCTTGTTTACAGCCGCGTTGAGCATCCGGGAGAGGGTAATGTTACACCTGTTTTATAGCTGTGGTCTTCGTCGTAGTGAGGCAGTGAAGCTAAGCATCCGTGATGTACAGGCCAGGCACCGGTTATTGTATGTACGTTCAGGTAAAGGGGCCAGCCGTCGTGTGATCCCGTTGACGGGTAAGGTAGCAGGGGAGTTAACCACCTACCTTGAACAGTGGCGTAAAGGCAAAGAAAGTGATAAGAGTGCCTTTATGCTGAACCGTGTAGGTAAGGCGATGAGTGGAGTTAGTTATAATCATTTACTGAAAGGTGTGGTCAGACGTGCAGGACTATGGGAGGGGGTCACACCACATTACCTGCGTCACAGTATAGCTACGCATCTGCTACAGGGCGGTATGAGCCTTGAATATGTGCGGGACTTTTTAGGTCACAGACACCTGGAAGCGACGCAGATCTATGCCAAGGTAGGCGCCCATCAATTACAACAGTTATGACACTGGAACAGTATTTACAACAGCAATACACCCCATCTACAGCGGCGTCCTATGCCCGCGAAATCAGCATCTTTTTATCCGGTTACCCCGAGGCATCTACCGCCGTTTATAAGGACTTAATGGGTTATATAGGCGTCCTTCGTCATCACTATCGTAACAGCCATACTTTAAACCGGATCGTGAGCAGCATCAAAGTTTATTATGATTACCTGTGCTATACGGGGCAGCGGTCGGATCACCCTGCACGGGGGATCAAACTGCGTGACAGGCGAAGCCGAGACATCCAGCTGCAGGACCTGTTCAGCAGTACTGAGCTAGAACAGTTACTGGAGCGCAAAGAGCGTTTTAATGCGCTTGCTTTACGAAATAAGGTGTTAATGAGCTTATTGATCTACCAGGGCTTACAGGTGGGAGAGCTGGCCGCATTACGTGTCCAGGATGTGTTCTTGGAGAGTGGTTCTGTATATATCCAATGTACCGCCGTTACCAATAGCCGCACACTGGCCCTAAAGCCGTTACAGGTAGGTTGGTTCAGCAGTTACCTGCAGGAAGTACGCCCTGTATTATTAGCTGGCCAGGAAAGTGAGCTGCTAATAATCGGCCAGCGTGGTAATGGGATGGCACGAGAAGATATCAGTAAGCATGTAAAACGTAGCTATGCAGGTATGTTCCGGGGCAGGGAAGTTAGTGCCCAGCGCATCCGCCAGAGTGTAATCGCTAACCTGTTTAAACAGGGCCATGATATAGGTGTAGTACAGCAGTTCGCAGGTCATAAGTATCCATCCAGCACAGAAAGGTATCGTCAGGACGATGTAGGTCGTTTACAGGCTGCTATAGAGTTGTATCACCCGGTAAGATGAAAAAGTAAGTATCTGATTAGTGGATACAAAAGTGTATAATGTTATTGTGATTGGAAGTGTAATGTGTAGATAATGAATTAATTACAGTGGGTAGTTCGAATCATGTCAGGATCCTTAAAAAAAGGTTTTTTTTAAAAAGGAAATAGGTCACAGCAAAGCCGCCAAGTGCCCAAAGAGCATCGGAGAGAAGATTTATAAAGATATCTCTGACGGTATCCATTGTTTGCAAAGTTAGCAAAAATGAGTAGTTGCAGTGTATCTAATGTTTATTTTGATCGTGCAGGTATTGTTCCTGTTCTGGGAATCGAACCAGCCTCCCACCATCAAATCAGGTCCTTGCGTATTACTAGTGAACCAGGAAAAGCGGTCTCACTCCGTCCTCGGGTCGTACAAAAACCTGCGCCAGGTTGCGCGCAAGTGTTCCGTATGCAAGGGGCCTATGCGCAACCTGTCACAGTTTTTGCGCCCCTTCGTCCTACGTTCGGGCAGCTCCCGGTCTGGCGGCTGCCCGCATTGGCTCTGCTATAGCCATCCCTACGCTGCCTCTCGTTTGTCCGCCACCTGCCTAGCCGCCACGGCCTTATCTTTTTGTCTTTGCTGTCCGCTTCGCTCCCAGCTATTAACAAGGACTAGGCGCGGCTAGCTGCGGCTCCGTGCTACGCTGCGCTACGCACTCCCGCCCCAGCAGCCGTGGCGTCATGGCGGTGGTGGCGGAGGATCGCTATTAGGCGGCAGATTATAGCTGCCAGGCATTAGACCGCTGACCCACCAGCTGATGAAATGCCTGCGCGAACGTGAGCAGTAGTACCCTGATCAACGTTAGTACTATCTTGCTTCCGTCGGCAGGATAGTGGATGCGGTGAGCGTCAGTATAAGGGCTATACGGCAGGATAATGCCCATCCGCAGGATCTATCCCTCAGCATCAGTAACGCATCCACTATCCCACCGACGTAGTGTTATTTTTTTCTTTCAGCTGAAAGAACAGATGAAAGAAAAAACTATATCTTAGGGCCAGTTCTTTGAGTAAAAAAGCGTGCAGGGCGGGTTGGCTGTCGGAGTGAAAGTGCGCAGGGGACTATCGTTATGGGTTTAATGGGAAGGAGAATGA